>CBDCGT010000001.1:730000-5530000 GCA_965216925.1 Myxococcota bacterium
GGGTAGGTCACCGCCGGCACCAAAATGAGCCCCCCTTCGCGACAGCGGAGGGGGGTTTTCATTTTGGTGCTGGCGGTGACCTTCGGCGAAAGCCTCCGGGAGCGCTGCGCCGAGCCTGCCAGGGGTCCTGGTGCGGCGCGGCGCTTGCAGGGCAAGCCGTCCTGCTAGGAAGTCTTGGGGCTGTGCGCCGCCCGAGTAGCCTGGTTCTGGCCGCGGGCGAGGCGCTCGTCCTGGGTCAGACTTGGGCTCGCGCCTTTGAGGTGGCGGATCGGGGCACGGATCCGCTAGATTACGCGCCGCTCCTGGCACGGAGATGGGGAGGTCCCGCAATGCGCAAGCTCATGCTGTTCACCACCGGATTGCTGGCGCTGACAGCTTGTCCGACCGAGTACGAGCTCCCGAACGACCCCAACGTGCTCGGCACGCCCAACCCGCCCAACCTGTCCACGCCGGTCAAGCAAGACCGCATCGTGCAGACCACCGTCCAGGCGGTGGACGTCCTCTGGGTCATCGACAACTCCTGTTCGATGAGCGAAGAGCAGAACCTGCTGGCAACGAACTTCCCCAAGTTCATGCAGTTCTTCCAGGACAGCGGCCTCGACTACCACGTGGGTGTCGTCTCCACGGACATGTACTCCTTCGAGGAGTCCGGCCGGCTGCAGCCCGACAACTGGACCGGGCTGAAGTGGATCGACAGCGACACGTCGGACGCCACGACGGTGCTCTCCCGCATGGCGGTGCTGGGCACGTCTGGCTCGGCAACCGAAGAAGGGCGCGAGGCGACCTACACGGCGCTCGAGACGCGGGCACAGACCGACAACTACGGCTTCTTGCGCGAGGACGCCTTCCTGTCGGTGGTCGTGATCTCCGACGAAGACGACTACTCGGGCGATGACGTCATCAGCCGTGCCAACTTCATCGACTGGCTGCTGAACTTCCGCGAGAGCCCGGACATGGTCAACTTCAGCTCGATCGTCGGCCCGCCGGGCAGCTGCCCCGCGGCGTTCGAAGAGGGGGTCGACTACCTGGCGGTCACGTCCGCCGTCGGTGGAATCACCTGGTCCATCTGCGACCAGAACTGGGACCAGGTGCTCGAGGCACTCGGCATGCAGGCAGCCGGCCTGCGGCGTGAGTTCTTCCTGTCCGAGATTCCGGTCGAAGAGAGCATCGAGGTGTGGGTGGTCGACGAGGGCACCACGATCGAGTTCGAGCTGGGCCTCGACTACCAGTACGACCGCGCCCGCAACAGCGTGCGGTTCGATGCCTTCGTGCCCAATCCGCTCTCCGAGGTGTTCATCGAGTACGAGGTGCTCGCCGGGGTGCAAGACCAGAGCCTGGGCGACGACACGGGGAACTAGCAGAGTGATGAAATACCCGGCTTGCCGGGTATTTCAGCGCGCTGCGACCGAGGCATCCGCCGCCCTCGGCAGGTCCGGCTGCCGAATCGGCGATTCCTCGAAACAACGAAAACCACCGGCCAAACGCAATCGTCGAGTCGGCGGCCGGACTTGCCGAGCCAGAAGGCGGCGGTGCCGGCAATGGTAGTGCAGGCTGTTGAAATGCGAGGAACGAGTATTTCAGCGGTCTGCTCGCTGTCATCGGCCTTCTGGGTGAGATCAGAGGTGGTCGATCCGGTGTGGCGGGTGTACCCGCTTTGCACTATATTGGCGCCGCATTCAGGACATTTCGCAGCGGAGGTCCGACCAATGCGCTCGCTCTCGATTTTCTCTATCGCACTTCTGTTTTCCGTCGGGTGTACCGAGTACACCTTCGATGAGGGCTCTACCGTTCTCGGGCAGCCCAACCCGCCCGACCTCAGCACGCCGGTCAACACCGACCGCATCGTCCAGACCACCGTCCCGGCGGTCGACGTGCTGTGGGTCATCGACAACTCTTGTTCCATGAGCGACAAGCAGGAGTCGTTGGCGGCGAACTTCCCCGGCTTCATGCAGTTCTTCCTGGACAGCGGCCTCGACTACCACGTGGGCGTCGTGTCCACCGACATGACCGACTTCGATCACAGCGGCAAGCTGCAAGAAGACGACTGGACGGGCGTCAAGTACATCGACGACCAGACGTCCCAGCCGGTCGAGGTCTTTCAGCGCATGGCGACGCTCGGCACCAGCGGCGACGCCTACGAGCAGGGCCGCGAGGCGGCCTATGTCGCTCTCGAGACCCGTGCCCAGACCGACAACTACGGCTTCGCTCGTGACGATGCGTTCTTGTCGGTGGTCGTGATCTCCGACGAAGACGACTACTCCGAAGACGACGTCATCGGGCTGCAGCCGTTCATCAGCTGGTTCCAGAACCTTCGGGCGACGCCCGACATGGTGAGCTTCAGCTCCATCGTCGGACCCGACTTCTACTGCCCCGAGTCTTGGGAAGAGGGCGTCGAGTACCTCGAGATCACCCGCACCGTGGGTGGCATCGAGTGGTCCATCTGCGATCCCAACTGGGATCAGGTGCTGCAGGCGCTGGGCATGCAGGCGGCGGGCCTGCGCCGCGAGTTCTTCCTGTCCGAAATTCCGGTCGAAGAGTCCATCGACGTCTGGGTTGTCGATATCGACGGCCAGACCATCGAGTTCCAGATTGGTCTCGAGTACGACTACGACCGCTCGCGAAACAGCGTGCGCTTCAACAGCTACGTGCCCAACCCCCTGGCCGAGGTCTTCATCGAGTACGAAGTGCTGGCGGGTGTGCAAGACCAGACGGGTCAGGCGACCGACACCGGGTCCTGATCGCGGTCCAGCGCCGTCATCGCAACGCAAGAGCCACGGCATTCGTCCGTGGCTTTCTTGCTCAGGCGGCTACGGGGGAGGGCCACCCCGGATGAGGTACACGGCGTTGGCCCCGGGAGCGCCGATCAGCAGGTCGGCTGGGGCATCGTCGATGGCGGGGCCCATGCCTGTGAACCAGCCCAGGTCATCGCCGGGCGTGGCGCTGGACAGCTCGGTGGCGAGCGCGTCGAGGGCGCCGTCTACGGTCAGATCGCCCGAGTGCACGAGGTAGGCCGACCCACCCTCTTGCCCCGAAGCGCCCGCGCTGGGGGCGCCCACCAAGAGCTCGGGCAAGCTGTCGCCGTCGAGGTCGTCGACGAGGCCGATCGACTCACCGGCGCCAGACCCGGCGGGACCGGTGAAGGTCACGTCGTCAGCGGCGGACAGATCGATGACGCCAAGCGCGTCGAGCGGGCCCAGCACAAGGTGCACCGTGTCGAGCCCCGGAGCTCCGACCACGGCATCGAGCTCGGTGTCGCCGTCGACGTCGACGAGCACCACGCTGGCTGGGGCTCCGCCAGCAGCGGTGGTGAAGGTGGTGCCCGCCTGGGCGGCGAGGTCGGTGCCGCTGAACGGCGGGGTGAGCAGGTAGGCGCGGTCATTGCCCGGCGCGGCCACCGCGAAGTCGTTGGCGCTGCCGTCGCCTGTGGCATCTGCGGCGTTGGAGAAGGCCGTGCCCGCGGCGTCGCCGGCAGTTCCGAGCAGGCGGTCGGTCTCGTCGGCGAGGGTTCGCGTGGCCGAATAGGGCGCCAGTGTGGCGTAGACCACGCCGCGGCCGCCCTGCACGCCCGGACCGCCCACCACGATGTCTGGGGTTCCCTCGGCGTCGAGGTCGACCGACAGCAGCGCGGCGCCCGCCTGAGCCTGGGTCTCGCCGTCCAGGATGGCGGGGCTGGCGGCGAGCGAGAAGTCGCCGGACGTGGCGAGATCGGTCCAGATGTACGCCGCGCCGGCGTTGCCGACGTCGGGGGCACCCACAACCAGACCCGAGCCGTGCAGGACGAGGCCCTCGCCGGAGCGATCACCGGGGCTCGCACCGATCAGCGAGACGATCGCGGCAGAGTCGACATCGACGGCCCCGGAAGCGGCGGGAGCGGCGAGCCAGTAGGTGGTGCCGGCCTCGGACCCTTCGCCGGGGGCTGCGAGGGCCGCATGGGTCGGCGTGGCGGCACCGGCAAAGCCGAGCTCGGCACCGGCCGATGAGATGGTGAAGGTGGCCCAGGAGGCGTCGGCCGCGAGCTGGCTGGTGAGGCAGTACAGGTCGGCGCCCGAACAGTCGTCGTCGATGCCGTTGCCGCAGATCTCGGGGGCGTTGGGATGCACGTCCTGGTTGGACTCGTCGCAGTCGCCGGGAATGAGCGAGGAGCCGCCTGGATCGGCGCACTGCACGAGCGAGTCGTTCAGATCGCCAAAGCCGTCGGAGTCGGCGTCGGTGTACCAGACGGTGAAGGGCGTGAAGGTGCCATCGCCGTCGTCGCAGTCTTCGTTGTTGGCGACGTGGTTGGCGGGTGCCGTGCACGCGGTCTGCGACGAGGCCGCGTCGCCGTAGCCGTCGGCGTCGACATCGGCGTACCAGACCGCGTTGGCATCGCCGGCGCTGGCGTCGGTGTCGTCGCAGTCGTCGCCGTTGGCGACGTGGTTCGCTGGAGCCGAGCACTGGGCGACGGACGAGTCGGGATCGCCCAGGCCGTCGCCGTCGGTGTCGGCGTACCAGACGGCGGCTGGGGTGGAGTTCGAGTCGGTGTCGTCGCAGTCGAGCGCGTTGTCGACGAAGCCATTGGGTGGGTGGCACTGCGCGTAGGAGACATCACCGTTGCCAAAGCCGTCGCCGTCGGCGTCGGCGTACCACACCGAGTCGGGGTTGATGGCCGCGTTGGTGTCGTCGCAGTCGCTGCTGTCGACCACGAAGCCCTCGGGCTGCTCACACGACTTCTGCGCCTGCACGGTGCTGCCAAAGCCATCGCCATCGGCATCGGCGAACCAGGTCGCTCGGTCGATGGCGGTGGCGCCGTCGATGAGCTCGTCGCAGTCGTTGTCGAAGCCGTCGCAGCGCTCGGCGCGGTTGGGTGCCACGGCGTCGCGCAGGTCGTCGCAGTCGCCCTCGCTCTCGGTGACCCCGTCGCCGTCGAAGTCGTGGTCGGGGTTGTCGGCGAGTATGGGGGCGACGAGCTCGGGGATGCACCCCAGCGCGAGCAGGAGGACCATCGGCGTCAACGGCGCCCCCCGAGCCGCACGCCCACGCCGGCACCACCGGGCACCACGATGGGGGCGACGGGGGCGTCGATCAGAGAGCCCACCAGGCCGATGGCGCCGAGCCCGGCGATGACCCCGCCGGTGGCCGTCAGGGTGACGGCCGTTCCGACCGACTTGGACCCCTTGTCGTAGCGATCCTTGGCCTCGAGGTACTCGGGCCAGCTCGTGGCGTTGGTTCCATCATCCCAGGCCTTGAGGGTGCTGCCTCGGGCGACACCAGCCCAGATGCCGCCGGCCGCCGCCAGGGCCGCTCCGCCGGCAAGGGGAACCAGCGGAACGATGGGAACACCCCGCTTGTTGTCGGGATCACTGGGCAGGCTCAGGCGCTCGACATCGTCGGCCGCCTCGGAGTTGGCCACCATCTCGGCGGCGATGGACTCGTCTTGCTCGGTGACCTCGGGCGCTTCGGGCAAGGGCGCAGGCTGGGCGTCGTCGAGCGCCGCATCGAGGGGATCGGGCTCGTCGGGCTCTTCGACGGTCGTTTCGGGCTCTTCGACGGTCGTTTCGGGCTCTTCGACGGTCGTTTCGGGCTCTTCGACGGTCGTTTCGGGCTCTTCGACGGTCGTCCCAGGCTCTTCGGGTTGGGCATCGGCCAGGGCGGCGTCGAGCGGATCGGGTTCTGCGGCTGGCGGCTCGGCGGCTGCGACGGCGGGCTCGGGCTTTCCGTACGGGGGCAGGGGATCGCCGGGCTGTAGGTAGCTCGTGACCTGCACGACGCCGTTGTTGTTCAAGATCTGAACAACGACAGGAACACCGACCGGGCGGGCCGGGGTGGGCACGCCGTCGTAGGTGATGCTGCCGTCTTCGTCGAGCACCTTGAGCAGCGTGGCGAAGTCGGACGGCGGAGGCGCGCCCACGGGCTCGCCATCGGCTCCGGCACCGGCCTGGGCATCGGCAAGTCCGGCCCACAGCTCGAGAACCGGATCGCCCTCGGGCACGAAGCCCGGGTCGAAGGTGTACTCGGGTTCGATGAGTCGGGCGGCCAGCAGCTCGGCTCGCGCCTGCTTGGTGTCGCCAGCGGCGAAGTCACGCAGGCCGTAGAAGCGGTGGTATTCGGCCGCCAGATCGCGACCGACCTTGGTGCGAACGCAGGGAAGCAGCTCTTCGGCCTCGGCGACGGCGCCGGCGAAGGCGTCCTGGCCCCACACGGTGCGGGCGGTGTCGAGCTTGGCCTGCAGGTGCTTGGACAGCACGATCTTGGGGCAGTCGGCCCAGGCGGCCGCCGGCGCCAGCAGTGCAGCCAGCGCAACAGTCCACGTCAGGGGTCGGCGGGTCGAGGGCATTCGGCGCAGACTACTCAGGATCAGCCCCCTTCGTCCAGCTTGCGCTTCCACCAGTCGAGCCGCTCGGCGATGGTCTTCTCTCCGCCGTGTCCGCTGGGCTCGTAGTAACGCCTGCCCAGCAGGTCGGTGGGCAGGTACTGTTGCCGCACGATCCGATGCGGCTGGTCGTGCGGATAGCGGTAGGGCTCGCTGCCCGGGGGCGGCTGGTTGCGAAGGTGCGGTGGGACCGGCAGCGCGCCGTGCTTGCGTACATCTGCGAGGGCGGCGTCGATAGCCTTGTAGCTGGCGTTGGACTTGGGGCAGGTGGCGAGCCAGGTGACCGCCTGGGCAAGCACGATGCGGCCCTCCGGCAGGCCGATCTGCTTCACCACATCCAGCGCGGCGCTGGCCAGGGGCAGGGCCCTGGGGTCGGCATTGCCGATGTCTTCGCTGGCGAAGATCACCAGTCGACGGGCGATGTAGGCGGCGTCTTCGCCTCCGGCAATCATGCGGGCGAGCCAGTAGATGGCGGCGTCGGGATCGCTGCCGCGCATGCTCTTGATCAAGGCGCTGACCACGTCGTAGTGGTCGTCGCCGTCTCGGTCGTGCCGCAGGTCGCTGCGTGAGAGCACCGTCTTGGCCCGCTCGAGGTCGATGACCTGGCCCGGCGCGACCGACTCGACCAGCCGCTCCAGATCGCAGAGTGCCCGTCGCCCGTCGCCGGCTGCCGCGGACGCGAGCGCGGCCAGCACGTCGTCCGCCACGTTCACATCGTGCCCGCCCAGGCCCCTGTCGTCGCTCAGGGCGCGCTCGAGCAAGGAACGCACGCTCTGGTTGTCGAGGGGATCGAGCTGGATGACCGCGAGCCGGGATCGAAGCGCCTTGTTGAGCTGAAAGCTGGGATTTTCGGTGGTGGCGCCCACCAGGATCAGGGTGCCGCTCTCGACATGCGGCAGCAACGCGTCTTGCTGGGCCTTGTTCCAGCGATGGATCTCGTCGACGAACAGCAGCGTGCCTCGTCCGTCGATGCGTGCCGACGCCTTGCTGCTCTCGATGACGCCCCGGAGCTCCTTCACACCGGCCAGCACCGCCGAGAGCTGCACGAAGCGGGTGGAGGTGTCGTTGGCCAGGCACCGGGCGATGGTGGTCTTGCCGCAGCCCGGCGGCCCCCAGAGCACCAGCGAGCGCAGCCTTCCCTCGCTCACGGCGGTGCGCAAGGGTGCGTCTGGGCCCAGCCAGCGGTCCTGGCCGACCACCTCGTCGAGGGTCGCGGGGCGCATGCGGTCGGCGAGCGGCGCGGTCATGGTGCCGCCGGTGCGACGCGCTCGAGCAGCTCGTCGTCGGCGAGGAGCCCGAGCACACCGCGGACGACTGCGTGCTGGGGTTCATCGACCCGCAAGACCGGTAGCCGGGTGGCCTCGCGCAGGTAGCGGTCGAGGCCCGTCATGCGCGCCCCACCGCCGGTGAGCACGATGCCGCGGGCGTGGATGTCACCGGCCAGCTCGGGAGGCGTGTCGGCCAGCACGGCGAGCACCGCCTGACGGACGGCGTCGCAGCACTCGGACAGAGCGACCTGAAGCTCGCTGGTGTCGACGGTGGCTTCGCGCGGCCGGGAGCCGGTGTGGTCGCGGCCCCGAACCTCCATGCGGCGGACCTTGCGCGGCGCCAGGGCGCTCCCGAGGCGCTCCTTGACCTGGCTCGCGACGCCGGGGTGCACCCAGACGCCGTGTTTGCCGGCCAGCCAGTTGGCGACCGCTTGGTTCATGGCCAGGCCGCTGGTGGGGGCATCGGCCGAGACAACCACGCCGCCGAGCGAGAGCACGGCGACCTCGACTCGCCCGGCGCCGATGTGCACCAGCATCGAGCCGACCGGCTCGGCCACCGGTAGCTCGGAGCCGATGGCCGCGGCGATGACCGAGGGGCACAGCCGAACCTCGGCGGCGCCAGCGGCCGCGGTCACAGCCAGCAGGGACGCGCGCTGTTCGGCAGTGAGGTCGATCGGAGCTGCGACCAGGGCCGTGGGACGCGACAGGCCCTCGCGCGCGCTGCGCAAGACCTCGGCCAGCACCGATCGAGCGCGGTCGACGTCCTGGATGACGCCCCCGCGGATGGGAGGGCGGGGTCCGGGGCTGGCGAGGTTGAGGGCGCCGGCGCTGGTGGCCACGCGGAACTCGGTGTGGCCCAGATCGACGGCAACTGGCGTCGTGCCTAGCAGGCGCAAGCGACGCTCCGGCTACTGGGGGGTTGCGGCCTCGTCGGGCTTGGCGGTCTTGTGGAAGCCGGTGGTGTTGTCGGTGACCACCAGGGGCTTGCCGATGAGGCTCTCGTAGTGCCGGGCGGTGGAGGACAACGGCTCGGGGGTGGCCTCGTGCAGCGTCCACTGCTCGCCCTTGAGGTCGTAGGCGTAGATCTCGTTCTTGCCGTTCTGGTGCACGACGTGCTCGAGGCGAGCGATGTCGCTCCACATCAGGCGCTCGGTGACCGGGCCCGAGCGGTACTGGGTGATGTAGACCACCGACTGCGTCTCTTGATCGACCTGGATGCGGCGATCGAGCGGCTGCTGCAAGATGATGAAGAAGGTGAGCGCGCCCATGAGTGCCATGGCCGCCAGCGTGCCCAGAACCAGCAGGGGACCCGTGTAGCTGGTCTTCTTGACCTCGGTGAAGTCGTGGAAGCACTCTTTGCAGCGCTGTGCAGAAGTGGGGACCTCGGCTCCGCACTCGGGGCAGTCTTTGGTGGCCATTCGAACCTCGCTTCGGGGGCGCTGGGCGCTTTTTCACACGATGGGGCAGCGAAGGCAACCCCGAGCTTGGTGCGTGACGGCCTTATGACGCCGCGCGGGCCACCGCGGTGAGGAGCATGGGCAGGCACATGGCGACCGCGCTGCCGGGGCGGGTGGACTGGTAGGTGCGGTAGACCCGCTCGCCGCGCGCGAGCACAGCCGAGACGTCTGCGCTGGCGTCGAGGCCTTGCAGCCTGGCCAGCGATGACAGCTCGGCGCGCGAGAGCTCGGCGAGGTCTTCGCGGTCGTACTTGGAGAGGGGAATGCCCTCGGTGCGCGCGCGCTCGACGATGAGGGGCACGAGCTGCTCGAGCAGGCTGCGCGCGTCGATCTTCTCGGGAACGAGGATGTCGAGCTCGATGGCGAGCTCGACCAACGTGCTCTCGGGCAGGCGGGACAGGGGGAGCCACTCGTCGTCGGTCAGGGCGAAGCTCATTGGACTCTCCACGGGTGCCTCCACGTCACAACCGGTCAGACCGCGTGACGCACCCCGGGGTCGTGAGTATCGTGTGAGGCAGGGGGTGGCGATCGGTGTCCAATCCAGTGTCACAGGCAGTTCTCGGCTTGCTCGGAATCCCGCTCGGGTTGGTGGGGCACCAGCTGCAGCGGTGGGCAACCGGCCGAAACGCGGTGTTGGAGCTGCGTATCAAGCGAGCCGAAGACTCGGCTGCGAGGGCCAAGCGCAACCGGCACCTGCGCGCGGTGGCATCGGACCCCGACGTGGCTGCGCTGCTGCTGCACATCGAGTCGGCCCCGGGCAGCTGGGCCGCCGCCGAAGACCTGCGCAACACGCTGTCCTTCCTCCGCCAAGCGGGCAAGTGCGTCTACGCCACCCTCGAGTCGGCGTCCAACGGCGCCATCTACATCGCCAGCGTGGCTGACCGCGTGTTCCTGGTGCCGACGGGCGAGGTCAACCTTGTGGGGGTGGGGGCCGAGCTCACCTTCTTTGGCCGCGCGCTCGAGACCCTGGGCGTGCAGCCGGATCTCGAGGCCGCCGGGGCGTACAAGAGCTTCGGCGAGCCGTACATGCGCAGCTTTGCGTCGAAGCACAACCAAGAAGCCCTCGATCTGCTGGTGCGCGACCTTCACGAGCAGCTCGTGGCGGGGCTGGCGAAGGCCCGCACGCTGGACGTCGAGGCCGTCGAGGATCTCATCGCTCGCGCCCCGCTCTCAGCGGTGGCGGCCCACGAAGGGGGGCTGGTCGACCAGCTCGCCTACATGGACGAGGTCCGTGACTGGGTCGAAGAGCAGCACGGCAAGAAGTCGAAGCGCATCGAGTTTGGCGTGTACGCGAGGCGGCGGGCCGCACTCGAGGCCATCGATCGCATGGGCAGCAGCCGACCCATCGTTCAGGTGCTGCACCTGGACGGGCCCATCGTCATGGAGCAGCCCGGAGCATCGGCGAACATCCGTGCTCGCCACGTGGTGGAGATGCTGCGGGCCATCCGCGAAGACGACGACATCAAGGCGGTGGTGCTGCACGTCAACAGCCCTGGCGGCAACGCGCTCGCCAGCGACCTGATGTGGCGCGAGGTCGACGAGATGGCCAAAGAGAAGGCGGTGGTCGCCTGCTTCGAAGATGTGGCTGCGAGCGGCGGCTTCTACCTCGCCGCGCCGGCACGAGAGATCATCGCCCGACCCAACACGCTCACCGGATCCATCGGCGTGTTCGGCGGCAAGCTGGTGATGGGGGAGGGCATGCGCAAGCTCGGGGTGAACACCCAGGCGATCGTCTCGGCCCCCAACGCCAACCTGTTCACCCCGTCCAGGCCGTTCACCGATCAGCAGCGCGATCGCTTTCGCGGCAGCCTGCAGCGCTTCTACGACGGCTTCGTCGACCGGGTGGCCCAGGGCCGCCGTACCGCACCGGCGCTCATCGAGCCCCACTGCCGAGGCCGGGTGTGGACCGGACGGCTGGCCCGCGAGCGCGGACTGGTGGACAGCGAGGGCGACCTGTTCAAGGCTGTCGAGCGGGCGGGCGAGCTCGCCGAGCTGAGGCCGGGCCGATGGCGGCGACGGGATGCGACGGCTCAGCCCGCACGCAACATGCTCCAGCAGATGGTGCAGCAAGCCGTGCGCGAGGCCATCCCGGGCGCGGTGGCCCGAAGCCCAGCGATGCAGGTGGTGGACAAGACCCTGGGGCGCCTGATCACGCCTGGCCTGCAGATGCTGTTCGACAACGAAGGCCAGATGCTGGCGATGCTGCCCTTCGAGCTCGACGACCTCAGCTGAGTCCGTCGGCGATGCTGCCCAGCAGACCCCGGTGGGCGACCTCGGTGATGTCGGCGCCCGGAGCGCGCTTTTCGAGCTGCTCGATCAACGTCACGATCTGCGACTCGGGCACGATGAACTCCCACTCGCGGGCGTCGTGGCTGCGGATGGTCACCCAGTAGTTGGTCATGAGCGTGACGCCGACCTTCTTGGACTTGTGCTCCTTGGATTTCACGCGGGCGATGTCCGCGAGCTTGACGACCACCATCGAGGTGCCGGCGCGCCGGACGAACCAGCTGCGCGAGAACATCATGGAGCCAACGGAGTAGCGCCCATGGGTGCGGATCTCGTCCTCGATCCCGTTCAGCACCTCCGCCGGGTCGCCATAGCGAGCGACCTCCTGCCACACGGGGCTCGAGCTGGGGGTCTTCCAGTTCTGCCACTGGAGCGCGCCGTAGATGAAGGCGCCGAGCGCCACCGCCACGAGGAACCACGAAACCGCCGGTTCTGCGTCGACATCCTCCAGCAGCAACGGCGTCGCTGCGGTGAACAAGGCGAAGACGCCGCCCACCAAGGCGAGCTGGGTCTTGTTCTTGTAGGTGTTCGAGATCGTGGCCAGCATGTAGCCGCTCGCCGCAGGTCCCTCGTCTTCCATGTCGGCGTCCATCGCTGCCTCCGAGGTCTCGGTTCTACCTCGCTTCTTGGTCGCCGTACACCCAGCGGTAGGCCATGGTGTAGCCCAGCACCCGCTTCACGTACTGGCGGGTCTCGGTGTAGCCGATGTCTTCGGCGAACTCGTCGAACTCGGGCTGGGCCTCGTAGGCGGCCAGCCAGCGCTCCACGGCCTCGGGGCCCCCGTTGTAGCTGGCGATGGTGGCGGGCAGCTGGGTTCCCTGGACACGGCCCTTCCACAGCTTGTGCTTCTGGCCCAGCTCGGTGGTGCCCAGCGTGGCATTGTAGGGGGCCGAGTAGAGGTCGATGGCGTTGTACGCGCGATCGGGCCACACGCTGGTGTGGATGCGCGCGGCCTCCTTGGGCATGAGCTGCATCAGGCCTCGAGCGCCGGCGATGCTGGTGACCGAGGGGTCGAGTGCGGACTCGGCGGTCATGATGCCGAAGGGAACGAGCGGATCGAGGCCATGCTGGGTGGCGACGCGCGCCACGATGCTGCCCTCCGGCCGCGGGGTGCAGGCCTGCTGGGCGACCGGGTCGCCGTCCTTCCACGGTGCGACACACCAAGGCTCGGCCAGCGACCGGCCCGCCCGGTAGTCGCCGGCGGCGATCAGCGCGTGAGCGGCGGCCAGGGCGGCCGATCGGTCGTCCTTGGCGAGGGCTCGAACCGGCTGCAGCTCCGCGCGGGCCCAGTCCTTGAACCCGGCGGCCAGCAAGGCTTCGGCGCGCTTCACCTCGTCGCGATCGGCGAGGCTGGCGGGCCAGGGGGGGCGCTCGACGACGGCCTTGGCGGGGAAGGTTCGACCCGTGCGATGGGCGGCGAACCAGGCATAGCCGCTGGTGGGGTAGCGGTTGACGATGGCCTGCAGCGCCGCTGCATCGCCCCCAGCCCGCGCAGACCAGTAGGCGGCGCCAGGGGCCAGCGAGCTCTTGGGATGGTCGGCGACCAGGCGGTCCCAGCTCCGACGAGCAGCGGGCAGATCCTGGCTGGACCAAGCGCACCGGGCCATGAACCACAGGGCCTCGTCGGCGTGGCGACTGCTGGGGTAGCGGACCAGGTGCTGCTCGAACAAGGGCACGGCCTTGGCGCAGTCGCGGCGGTCGTACTCCATGTAGCCGAGCTTGTAGCTGGCGGTGTCGCCGCGCTTGGTCTGCGGGTGCTGTTGGTACAGGCGGGTGTACACCTGGGCGGCGGTGTCGTAGTCGCCGGTGCGCGCGGTGCCCAGCGCGTAGTGGTACAGGTCTTTGGCCCGGCCCTCGGCGCGCGAGGGCTCGCCCAGCGTCTTTCGGAAGCTCGCGGTTGCGGCCGGGTAGTCGCGGCCCTTGAACTCGGCGTGGGCGAGGGAGGTGCCGCTCCAGCTTCCGGGCTCTTGCTTCTCGAGCTCGCGCAGCAGCGCCAGCGCCTGGTCGTGCTGGTTGGCCGCCTGCAGCGACGCGACACGCTCCCTGGCGAGCTTGCGGTTGGTGGCTTTGGACAGGTCGGTGGGATCGACGCCCAGCTCGGTGAGCTTCGATGCCGCGCGGTCGTCCCAGTCGCCCTTGACGTCGGTCGCCCAGGAGGTGCGCCACACCTCGATGGCGCCTGCGTACTTGCCCATCACATCGAGCGCGGCAGAGGCGAGGGTGTAGCGGGCCTCGCCCGAGCGGTCGGTGCTGATCAGCGCGTTGAGCTCGCGCCGACCGACATCGTAGGTCTGTGGCTGCCATGCGAGCGAGCGGGCACGCAGCATGCGCACCTCGGCGGCCGCGTCGCCTGGAAGCTCGACCCCATCGAGCAGCTCGGCGACGCCGGGCTCCGGCGCCCTGTCCCACGGGGCGAGCGCTTGGGCGAGCACCAAGCGGCCATAGCGATCGTAGGCGGGGTCGGTGATCGCCTGCAGCAACGGGCGGGCTTGGCTGGGGGCGCCGGCGCGCACGTGGCACCAGCCGACGGCCAGGCGCTCGTCATCGGCGGCGGGCTCGGGCAGGTCGGCGAGCACGGCGGCGCAGTCGCCGGTGGACACCGCGTCGGCGAGGTGCTGGGGAAGGGCGGCGGCCGGGAAGGCCAGCCAAGCAATCAAGGGGAGCAAGGGGAGCTCCAGGGGAGGGGGGAGGGTCTGAGTTGTAGCCTGTCTGCTTGGACAGGGCGAGGGGCGGCTGGTTCCGGATGGGTCGTGGGGTCTGGCAACCAATGGTCAACGCTCGATGCGCTGTTCATGCCTGTCCATGCCGCGGCACCTTGCCGAATAACCAATGGTCCGACGGACAGCGGCTGCGGTGGCGCGCGACGGACCATTGGTGGATTCGTGCCGCGGCACCCGCGGATCGGCTGGGGTTGGGAGTCCAGGGTGGACCATTGGTTGCCAGACCCCACCCGGACCCGTGCCACCCCAGCGCCGCCCTAGCTGTCAGCACCTACGGGGACGGTGCGTGGCGGCAGCGGGGGTGACCATTGGTAATCGGACGGGGGGCTCGCCCGCGGATCGGCTGGGGTGGGGAGTCCAGGGTGGACCATTGGTTGCCAGACCCCACGACCCCCTAGAAACTCCCGCCGAGCCTCGCGTAGAACGTGTCGGTGAAGTCTTCGCGCAGCTGGTTGCCGCCCGGGGTCAGCCCGATGGCCCACCCGACCGTGCCGTTGAAGCCCGTGCGGTAGCCGATGGCGGTGGCCAGGGTGAGCTCGGCGCCGGTGCCCACCAACGCGTCGTCGAAGGCGTCGGGCACGTCGGACAGGGTGGTGAAGGCGTTGCCCGCGTCGACGAACAGGCTGGCCGAGGCGTAGCGGGCAAAGAAGGGCACGGTGCCCACACCGCGGTCGATACGCCACACTGGGAAGCGGTACTCGGCGCCGCCGATCCAGTACATGTCGCCGATGTCGGCGCCAAAGTCGTAGCCGCGCACCATGCGGCTGCCCTCGGGGGTGGCATAGAAGGCGCTGTCGCCAAAGCTGCCGCCCAGGCGGTAGTTGCCGAGCTGCGCGGTCTCGCCCAGGGTCAAGCCACCGGCCGCGCGCACCGCCAGCACGTGGTTGGGCACCCACGGGTTCACCATGTACTCGCGGATCTCGCTGGTGAGCTGAACCTGGCGCAGGCCCTCGGTGCCGCCGTCGGGCGTCTTGATGCGCGTGCCGATGGCCGGGTGCAGCACCGCGCCCACCAGGCTGAAGATGCGTCCGTCCTCGCGGCTGATCGCGCGGCTGTTCTGTTGGCTCCACGCGTAGCGCCAGCCGGCCGAGATCTGGCCGATGCTCCCGCGCGTGGGCACGGTGTCGGCCCAGATGTCGTCGGTCAACGGCCGCATCGCGGTTCGCTCGGTGAAGCTGTAGCTGGCGAACACCGTGGTTCGAGCGGTGTAGGGGTAGGCCACCGACGCCGACAGGATGCGGCGGCGCTCCCAGTACAGGCGCCGTGCTGCGTCGGTGGGCACGAGGTCGCCGTCGTCGTCGCGCACCTGGCCGCCGATCTGCTGCCCCAGGTCGGGGGTTCGGGGTGCGTCGGCCGACACCACGAAGGGCACGCCGATGGACCGGGCCGACAGGCTGTACACGGGCAGGTGGCGGTTGTAGGTGATGTTGGCGAAACCACCCAGGAAGTCGGCGTCGGACCGGTAGTTGATGCCGGCGCTCCAGGCCCAGAAGGACAGGGGGTCGCGGGCGGCGGTGGCCGCGTTGGCCTGGAAGCCTGGCAGGTAGGTGAAGCGGCGCCGCCCGAAGGCAGCAGGAGTGCTCTGCACCCAGGGCAGCCAATAGCGGGGGAGCAGCCCAGGAAGCGGGTTGTAGCGACGCGGCTTGATGGAGAAGGGGTAGTCTTGCTCTTCGCCGAAGACGCCCTCGACATCGGACTGGTCGAAGCTCTGGATCGAGTCGGAGTCTTGTCGAAGCACGCCGAGCGGCGGCAGTCCGGGCAGGTCGTGCTGTGGGAAGCCAGCGGGAGTCGGAATGGTCGCAGGGTCGGGCGCCGGCCGCGACGGCGGCAGCGGCTCTCCGGACCAGGCGGTGGTGACCGTGCCCGTGTCGGCGGACTGGACCGGGGGAACCAGTTCTGAGAGTGGCTGATCCTGGAACAGATCGCGGCGGATGAACCCCCGGTCGACCGGTTGGTAGGTGTCGATGTCGAGGATGCGCACGTCGTAGCCGTCGGCGCTGTACTGCTGGTACGCGATCATCGTGTTGTCGGGGCTCACCGACGGCCGAAGGGCACCGGTGCGCACATTGCTGAACTGGTACAGCTTCTCGGTCTCGATCTCGATGCCGTAGACGTTGGGGATGCCGGTGCGATCGCTGCTGAAGTACAGCCAGCGACCGTCGGTGCTCCACACCGGGTCGCGATCGATGGCCATGTCGGCTGTGAGCCGGCGCAGGGGCTCGCCGTCGCGGTCGTACAGCCACAAGTCGCGCCGACCGTGCTGCCACACCGACAGCGCCATCACCTGGCCGCCCGGATGGAAGCGCGGCGTCGAATACTGGGTGTGGTCGGTGTTCTGGGTGAGGGCGGTTCGCCGCTTGTCGACGGTCATCACCTCGAGCTGGTTGTTCTGCACCCGGTTGGTCACCATGTACAGGTGGCTGCCGTCGGGTGTGAACTCGGGGTCGCGGGCCCGGGCGCCCTGGGTGAGCGCGCTGGTCTTGCCGTCGAGCTCGTGCAGGTAGATGTCGTTCCACACGTTGAAGCGGTTGACGATGTGGCTGCCCGAGTAGGCGAAGGCCTTGCTGTCGGCGCGCCACGTGAACTGCCCGGCCCCCCGGTCTTGCAGCAGGATTTCCGGGCTGTAGCCCTGGCCATCGGACATCCAGATCTGGCTGCCCATCTTCTGATCTGAGCAGCTCCACACCAGCTTGTCGGCGTCGGGCGAGAAGGCGGGGGCGCCGCAGCTGGCGTAGTCATTGCTGACCAGCCGGCCCTCGCGGCGTCCCTCGGCATCGACGCGCGCGACGACCTCGCCGTACTGGTCGAAGCGGTCGGCCTTCCAGTCGAAGTACATCGGCACCAGCTGCTTGCCGAAGACGCGCTTGCTGGGCAGCCAATAGGGAATCCAGCTGCCGTAGCCGGTCGTCCAGCGCGTCCAGACGTCGTGGCCGCGCTCGTCGGCGACGAACTCCATGAAGTCTTGGCCAAAGAGGTAGCGCAGGTTGCCGCTCGGGGGCGCTGCCTGGAAGCCGTCCAGGTTGCCCAGCGGTGGCCAGGCGTCTTCGACCGCGGCCGTGCGCAGGATCATGTCGGCGGTGGGCGCCCGGCCGCGGCCTCCGGTGGTATGGCGGGTCTCTTGGAGCGTGGCCAGTCCCTCGGTCATCCAGCTGGGAGACAACCGATTGGTGCTGGCGACCTTGCCCACCACCCATCGAGCAGCGCGAACCATGCCGAAGTTGGTGTCGATGTGCAGGATGTGCGTCAGCTCGTGCGTGAACACCGTGTCCGACCAGTCTTCGTAGTACCCGAGCGAGCTGCTCTCGGTGGGCGCGGTGACGAAGATCACGATCTGGTTGTAGGGAACGACCGAGGCGTAGCCATTGGCCGAGTCGGTGCGGTCGACGATGACCAGCTCGGTCCGACCCCTGGGCGTCCACGCCATCTCGTCGGTCATCTCGTCGTAGACGTCCTCGACCAGGGCCGAGAACTCCTCGGCGAGCTGCTCCTCACCTTGATGAAAGGTGATCTTGAAGTGGTCGGTTCGGATGGTGCGCCACTTCAGATCTGGATCGAAGGACGCGGCGCTGGCGGGCGCCGACAACAAGGCACCAAGCAGAGCTGTTGACCAAACTGTGCCGATCGCGTGACGAACCGGACGCAAGTGAACCCCGATGAGCGCTGATGTTGTACACGATAGGCCAGCCTCACGGGAGGGAACATGGCCGTCTCGGGCCCCGTTCTGATCGTCGACGATGAAGAGGACCTCCTCAATCTGCTCGACATCAACCTGAAGCGCGAAGGCTTCGACACCATGACCGCGGCCACGGCGACCGATGCGCTGCGGCTCGCCCGCGAGCGTTTGCCCTCGCTGGTCATTCTCGATCTGATGCTCCCCGACATCTCGGGCACCGAAGTGTGCCGGCGACTTCGGGCCGACAAGCGCACCAAGAAGGTGCCCATCATCATGCTCACCGCCAAGGGCGACGAGATCGATCGGGTTGTCGGCTTCGAGGTGGGCGCCGACGACTACATCGTGAAGACCGCGTTCTCGGTGCGCGAGCTGGTGCTTCGTGTGCGCGCGGTGCTGCGCCGCGCCGGGACCCTCGAAGAGGCCGACGAGGAGCCCTCGGAGGCCATCGATACCCGCCTGTTCTTCGACACCCTCGCCATCGACCACGAGGCGCACCGCGTGTGGGTCTCGGACGAAGAGATCGCGCTGACGGCCACCGAGTTCAAGCTGCTGTGGGCCCTCGCCGAGCGCGCCGGTCGGGTGCAGACCCGGGGCGTGCTGCTGCAGGATGTGTGGGACATGCCGCCCGACCTCAACACCCGAACCGTCGACACCCACGTCAAGCGCCTGCGCGAGAAGCTCGGCGATGCGGCCAAGCACGTCGAGACGGTTCGCGGCGTCGGGTACCGGTTCGCTCGCGCCCCGGGCGCCTGACCGTGACCAAGACGCGAGGTCCCGCCGAGCAGTACCAGCTGCTCAGCCGCTCGCCAGACGGCATCGTGCTGGTGCGAGAGAACCGGCGCGTCGGCTTCGTGAACCCGGCGTGGCGCGTGTATCTGGGCATGCGCGGCACCAAGCTGGTGGGGCGCAAGGCGCACAAGGTGCTCGATCGCGAGCTCATGGGCTTGGTGGACGCCGCGCTCGAGGGCGAGAGCATCGGGGAGGTCACCTTTGTGCGGGGGCCCTTCGAGCTGTCCGTGCAGCCCGTCCGGCTGAAGGGCAGCGGCGTCATGCTGGTGGCGCACGACATCACCCGGTGGCGAAAGGCCGAGCGCCTGCGCAGCGACTTCGTGGCCAACGTCAGCCACGAGCTGCGCACGCCGATGGCGTCGATCATGGGCTATGCCGAGACGCTCGCCAACGAGCCCGAGCGGCTCGACGACGACGTGCTGCTGCTGGTTCAGGCCATCTACCGAAACAGCAAGCGCCTGCGCGACCTGTTCGAGGACCTGCTGCACCTGTCCCGCATCGAGGCCCGCGCCCGCGAGTTCCCGATGACCAAGGTGGCGCTGCGTCCGCTGCTGGCCGAAGCGCTGGTGAATGCTGCCGACCGCGCGGCTCAGAAGAACCAGGTGTTCGAGCTGCTGTGCAAGAAGAAGGCCCGCGCCTGGGTCAACGCCGAGGCGCTGTCGGCCATCGTGGCCAACCTGGCGTCCAACGCGGTGACCTACACCGCCGAGGGGGGGCGCATCGCGGTGCGCGTCACCGAGGACGACGATGAACACTGCGTGATCGAGGTCGCCGACAACGGCATCGGCATCGATCCTTCCCAGCGGGCGCGCATCTTCGAGCGCTTCTATCGGGTCGATCCAGGTCGCAGCAGGCAGGCCGGAGGCACCGGCCTTGGGCTGGCCATCGTGAAGCACCTCGCCTTGGCAAGTCGATGCCGAATCACCATCGATGGGGCGCTGGGGGAGGGCACGACTTTTCGCATCAAGCTGCCCCGCCAGGGCGTGCCGGGCTTCGTGCCCACGGCCAAAGAGCCGGACGACGAGCTCGATAGCCAGGAGTAGCGCTGCTAGTCCACGACCTCGACTTCGTCGCGGCTGACGGTGCGGATGAGGGTGGACAGCATGTCGACGCGCTCGGGGATCTCTGCGTACACGTCGCGCAGCTGCTTGGCCAGGTCTTTGCCTCGGCGCAAGGCGCTCACCATGTCGCCGCTGACATCGGTGCTGCTGACCACCAGCAGCTGAAGATCCAGGAAGCTCTTGCCCTCGGCCCACGCGCGCCCGATCTCGATGTAGTCGGGGGTCCACGTGGTCTGCGATCCGCCAATCTCGTCGGCCTGGGTCACCACGTCGCCGTGCAGCACCTTGGCGATGTCGCGCGACAGCGCCTTGTCGCCCTTTCGCGGTCGGAAGTTGGGCTCGGCCGCCCTGGGAAGGGTGGCGACGATTCCACACAGAACCCCAAACAGCGTGGCCGGATCCAGGTCTTCGAAGATGCCCGAGAGCACCAGCTCGGCGGTGAAGAGCTCAGCGATCTGCAGGTGCTGCAGCACCTTGGCGCCGGCGTTGAACTGGCCCTCGTCGTCGAGGTAGCCGATGGACTGCAGGTACCCGCGCTTGGCCACGAACTCGTTCCAGCAGCGCCCCTCGTCGCGGCGGGCACGCTTGCGCAGACGCTTGGCCTCTTTGAGGTCCTTGGTGGCGCTGCGCCGGTGGGTGCCGGCGTCCTCTTCGAGCTTCTCGGCCCGGTCGAGCTGCTTGGCCACGCTGTGCGACAGATGCCACGACAAGAAACTCTTGTCGACGAGCTCGCGAATGTGGGGCTCGTCGTGGCGCCCGATGAGATTCACCACGCTGTTCCAGGACAGGCTGAACGTGCTGCGAACGGCCTCGTAGGCGCCCTTCTGGTAGACCTCGAGCACCGGCCCGACCTCTTCGTACTCGGCGAGATCGAGACGCACCACCACGTGGCCCTCGTCGTCGAGGCCACGCCGGCCCGCGCGACCGGCCTTCTGCATGAATCCACGGGTGGTGAGCGGGCCCACGCGGGTGCCGTCGAACTTCATGATGCCGTCGAAGACCACGGCGCGTGCCGGCATGTTGATGCCCAACGCGAAGGTGGAGGTGCAGTACAGCACCTTGATGAGCTTGGCCTCGTAGAGTTCCTCGACCAAGGCCTTGAGCTGCACATGCAGCCCGGCATGGTGAAACGCGATGCCGCGGCTGTACATCTGGCGCAGGTCCCGGTCGAGGGCGGGCCCGATGTCGGCAGCCACGGCGTCGAGGCGAGCATCGAGCTGGGCGCGCTCGTAGCCGTCGAGCAGGTTCTCGGGGGCGATGTTGGCCAGGAAGCGGGCGTAGGACTCGGTGTCCCGGCGTGAGAACACGAAGTAGAGGTACGGCAGCAGCTGCTCTTCGACCATCATGTCGAAGATGTCGCCGTCGCGCGTACGGCGCGGAGCGCGCCGGTTTCGGCTGCGGTTGCGGTTGTTGCCTCGGCCTCGTCCCCCGCCGAAGTCGACCATGCGCCCGCTCTTGCGCTTGTAGATCTGCTTGTAGCGCTCGGGGGTCACGATGCCGGTGTCGCGGCTTGCATAGTGGAAAGCCAGGGGAACGGCGCGCTGCTGCTCGGTCACGACCTGCACGGGGTGTTCACGCACGTGCGTGAGCCAGGCGGCGAAGTCGGTGAGGTTGGCGATGGTGGCCGATAGCCCCACGATCTGCACGCTGGGCGGCAGATAGATGAGCACCTCCTCCCAGACGGTGCCGCGCTCGGGGTCGTCCAGGAAGTGGATCTCGTCGATGATGACGGCGAGCAGGTCGTCGACGGGGTCGCCGCCCAACAGGATGTTGCGCAGGATCTCGGTGGTCATCACCAAGCAAGGGGCGTCGCGGCGAATCACCAGGTCGCCCGTGACGAGGCCGACCTTGTCTTCGCCGTACAGGCGCACGTAGTCGCGGTATTTCTGGTTGGACAGCGCCTTGATGGGCGCGGTGTAGATGACCTGCCGCCCGGTGGTCAGGGCCTCCTCGACAATCCAGTCGGCCACCAGTGTCTTGCCGGTGCCCGTCGGCGCCGACACCAGGACCGAGTGTCCGTTCTGGAGGTGTTGGATGGCCTCTTCTTGGAAGCGGTCGAGCTGGAGTCCGCGGTACTGCATGCGCCCGGCTAACGTCGCCGGGCCCGGGCGCCCGGACCTGCCGGTTCGCGATCTCCAGACGTAAGAAAGCCCCGTACCGCAAAGGCGGCCGGGGCGTTCAAAGCATGATCAATATACGGGTGTGTTCAGAGCGTGTCAACCGCTCAGCCGAATTTGTGTGCAGTGTCGTCTTCGGCGATCTCTTTGTCGACCGACGGGCGCCAGTTGGGCACGTCTTCGCCGGCCTCTAACGCCGACAATGTCTTGTCGAGCCTGTCCATGAACTTCGGATCCACCGGGTGACCCAGCTCGACGAGCTGCACCGTCGGTGGATCCACGTAGGCCTTGATGGCCAGCTGCTTGCGGTTGAGCCCCAGGGCCTTGCGGCGGGCTTTGATGTCGGACAAACGGGGCCTCGATCGCGCCAGAAAAAAAGACGGGCTCCAGTCTCGCGTGACGCTGGAGCCCGTCTGGGACTCAGATTCTAGCACGGGCTCTCGTGGGTCGCGCCACTAGGAGTTCGGCACGCTCGACGGCTGCCCCAGCTGGGCGCCACCCCACTTGTCTTCGAGGCCGAGCTCTTGCAGGGGATCGCCAGACCACAGCTTGCCCCGGGCCATGTGCCCCCACATCTTGAAGTCCGAGGCCAGGGACCACACCGGGTAGTGGAACGTCGCCGGCCGGTTCTTCTCGATGACGAAGTGCCCCGTCCACGCACAGCCATAGGCCCAGGCCACGCCGGGCAGGAAGGTGAAGGGGGCGGCCATGGTGGGCAGGATGACCATGAGCCCGACGTGGGCGAGGGGACGGCCCTCGGGCTCGCGCTTCACCGCGTCGCGCCCGATCAGGTACATCGCGGCAAGGGCCGGCGGAAAGAAGATGGGGTTGGCGATGGTGCTGGCGACGCAGCTGGCAAAGAAGCCGGTGGTGCCCACGAAGTGCAGCGCTCGGTCGGAGCTGGTGCGGTGCTCGGACAGGTAGTAGGGCCAGAAGTCCTGGTAGGACTTGATTCGCTCGGTCAGGCTCAATGCACACCTCTCGCAGAGGGCGCGTTCTAACGGTGAACCAGGCCTATTGCGAGCCGTCCTGTGCGGCGGCCGGCGCGGGAGAGGGGGGCGGATTGGGCGCGGGCGGCGGCACATAGGCGATCTTGCCGCGCAGCTTGGGGAAGTCCTCGATGGGCTCGACGACCTCTTCGCCGCAGTCTTCGTCGACGATGTCTTCGAGCACCTCGAGCTCGGCCTCGTCGAGCTGGGGGTCGAGCTCACCTGTGGCCTCGACGCCGTCGATGGGCGCGAGCAGGTTGGGGATGGTGCCATCGGCGACCGCGGGGTTGGACACGGTCAGCGCGGCCATGGTGGCGACGCCCACTGCGGCCCGGGCGAAGCGCACGTTGCCGGCGGGGTCGTGGCTCACCTGGACGCAGACGTTCGACCCGGCCGTGCGCTCCAGGAAGCGCCGCGCGGCGGTGGGGGTGAGGTTGGAGAGGTTGGTGACGTGCTTGTTGCAGGCGCCGCAGTGCCGGCGGGTGTCGTCGCCCGTCATGGCGTCCCAGTCCATGGGGCAGGCGAAGTCGAAGCTGATGGGCATGGGGAGCTCCTACTCGGCGGTGGCGGCGGCGTCGTTGTCGGCGGCCGGCTGGCTGGGAAGGGTGGGCGGAATCCAGACCATCTCGCCCATCATCGGCTCGATGGGCTCGGGCACGTCGGGGCCGCTGCCGGTCTTGGTGCAGTCGGCATCGGTGGCATCGGTGGGCACCTCGTCGGTGGCATCGGTGGCATCGGTGGGCTCCACGCCCTCGGGGCCGGTCGCCGTGACGCCGGTCACCGTCGGACTGGCGATCAGGTTCGGGATCTGGCCGTCGGCCAGGGCGGGCCCGGCGGCGAACAGGGCGCCGGCGGCCATTGCGGCTCCGGCGAAGCGCACCGCGCCGCGGGCGTCGACGTCGGCACGAACGCAGACCTTGCTGCCGACGGTGCGCTCCAGGAAGGCCCGGGCCGCCTGCGGCGTCATGTTGGACAGGTGGGTGACGTGCTTGCCGCAGCTGTCGCAGAAGCGGCGCTCGTCGCTGCCCTTCATGGCGTTCCAGTCCATGGGGCAGTTCATCTTGAATTGGATGTTCACGGGGCTCTCCGATGCGTTCGTGGGCACAACGCAGACGGGCGGGCCTCGCTTACACGCGACCGAGGATTTTCAGTGTTCGTGGTCTTCGGGCGGGTTTCCGATGACCCACGACATCGACACCGACGCGGCGATGGCGTACGGGCGCGTGTCGCCGGCCCACAAGAAGGGCACCCGCAGGGTCGTGGTGATGGCCAGGCGCTCGGTGGGAGGCACCACGGCACCCACGATGGCCGAGGTCTCGGCATACTGGCCGTCGCCGCTCGAGGATCGCGCCTGGCTGGCCGCCGACAAGCCCGTCCAGAACACCGACGACCGGTAGCGACGGGCGAGGGCGGCGTCGACGCGGCCAAACGAGCCCTGGGTGCGTCCGTCCCGCCCCTTGTACAGCGGCGTGCGCACGTCGAAGCTGCCGGTGAACAGCCACAGGCCGCCGTACACCACGTCCGCGCCGGCGACCGGGTCGAAGCTGCTGCTCGACAACGGCGTGAACGCCACGCGCTGCTGGATGCTGCCCGTGGGGACGCTGGCGCCCAAGCGAAATCGCGCGGTGCCCTTGCTGCCGTAGACCGGCTGCCACAGCACACCCAGCTGGGTGTCCCGCAGATCGAAGCCGTCGGCCAGGCGCATCGCTCCGGCCGACACCCAGGCCGCCGTCTTGTGCGAGAACGGGACGCGCACCTCGGTGGCGGCCATCGCGAGCAGGCGCTCGCCGAACGCACCCGTGGCGCCCAGCTGCCAGTTCACCTGGCCTGGCTCCATGGGGGCGTCGAACTCGGACCTCCCGACCGGGAGGTTGGCAGAGCCTCACATGGCTCACTGGGCTTCGGCGGGAATGCTCGCGCTCAAGAGGAAGAGCAGCGTGCACACCGCCACGAACCAGCTGGGGTGGTTGGAGGGGAGCATGCGCGAGCCTAACGTTAAGCCGGCCCGCCGGAGGTGCCGGTGTCTCAGCGGTGGCGAATCACGGGTCTTGCACTGCTCGCGGCGCTCACGATGGGCCTGGCGCCGTTCACGCCCGAGCCCCACTTCGTGGAGAAGCTGCGCTGGCTGGCCGAGGGCACTCCGCTGCGCGCGCTCGACTGGTTCGATCTGCTGCTGCACGGCACGCCCTGGTGTCTGCTGGTCGTCGCGCTGGTGGGACCACTGGTGTGGCCCTGGCTCGTCGCCCGCTTCTACGACCCCTTCCAGGCTCGGCTCGAGGCGGCTGTCCTGGGCCCGTGGCGAGCCGACTTGCTGGCCGACCTCCGTGGGGAGGTGCTCGAGCTGGGCGCCGGCACGGGGGCCAACCTGCCGCACTACGGCGCGGGCGCGAGCCGGGTGGTGCTCGCCGAGCCGGACGTGCACATGAGGCGCATCTTGCAGGGCAAGGCACCAGACGAGCGCTTCCAGGTCGTGGACCACGCCGCCGAGGCCTTGCCCTACCCGGACGGCAGCTTCGACGCGGTGGTGTTCACCCTGGTGCTGTGCACGGTCGATGACCCGGTGGCGGCCCTGGCCGAGGCCAAGCGTGTGCTCAGGCCAGGGGGCAGGCTGGTGTACCTGGAGCACATCCGCTCGGCAGACCCCGCGATTCGGCGTCGCCAGGACTTGCTTCAGCCGCTTTGGGGCCCGTTCGCGCGGGGATGCCACCTGAACCGGGACACCGACCGGCTCATCCGCGAGGCTGGCTTCGAGGTCAGCGAGACCGAAGAGGCGATGCGGGGCGCGCCCAGGTGGGTCGCGCGCACGGTGAGGGGTGTGGGCACGGCGGTGTGATCGGCACCCCTGGCGCCACGGCCGATGCGGTCGAGGCGGCCAGTGGGTCGCCGGCAGGTCTTGGTCGCCCAGGGGGGAGGCACCGTTTCGACGGGTGGCGGATCGCGGCTTGCCTTGCGTCATACAATGGATAAATAGATATCAATATCTATTGAGGAGTCCTGCCATGTCCAAGAAGCGTCCCCTGATCCCGAACCCCGTCGACGAAGACAGCCGTCGAGGATTCCTGCGCGCGACCGCACTGCTCATGGGTGGCGGCGCCGTCGCCTGGGGCATGAATGGCTGCGGCGATCCAGACAAGCCGCCCGCCGGTGGCGGGTTGGGGGAGCACACCGAGCCCAGCGGGCAGAACGCGCACGTCGCGCCTGGCGAGCTCGACGACTACTACGGCTTCTGGTCGGGCGGGCAGTCGGGCGAGATCCGCATCCTGGGTGTGCCCAGCATGCGCGAGCTCAAGCGCATCCCGGTGTTCAACCGCGACGCTGCGACGGGCTGGGGCCGGACCGACTGGTCCAAGCAGCTGCTCGGCGGCACCGACAGCGGCGACACCCACCACGTGCACCTGTCGTACACCGACGGCACCTACGACGGCCGCTACGTCTACGTGAACGACAAGGCATCGGCCCGGCTGGCTCGCGTTCGCTGCGCCATCATGGAGGTCGATGCCATCGTCGACATTCCCAACGCCCAGGGAACGCACGGCATCTTCCCGCAGCGCCACAAGACGGGCCTGGTGTTGTGCAACTCCGAGTTCCGGCTGCCGATGCCCAACGATGGGCGCGACATGGACGACCCCTCCAAGTACGCAGCCATGCACACCGCCATCGATGGCGAGAAGATGGAGGTGGTGTGGCAGGTCATGGTCGACGCGAACATGGACCTCTGCGCGACCGACTACGAGGGCAAGTACAGCTTTGCCACCTGCTACAACTCCGAGGGCGCGGTCACCCTCGAGGGCATGATGGCGGCCGACCAGGACTGGCTGTACGTCTTCAATCTGGCCAACATCCAGGCGGCGGTCGATGCCGGAAAGACGATCACGGTCGGGGACTGCGACAAGGTCATCGACGCCCGGGGCGGTGACAACGAGTTCGTGCAGCGCGTGCCGATTCCCAAGAGCCCGCATGGCGTGAACGTCTCGCCCGATGGCAAGTACGCGATCTGCTCGGGCAAGCTGTCGCCCACCTGCTCGGTGGTCGACATCGGCAAGCTCGACGACGTGTTCGCGGGCAAGATCAAGCCGCGCGATGCGGTGGTCGCCGAGCCCGAGGTTGGGCTGGGGCCGCTGCACACGGCGTTCGACGGCAAGGGCAACGCCTACACCTCGATCTTCATCGACTCGGTGATGACCAAGTGGAACATCGCCAAGGCGATCGAGCAGTACGAGGGCGCCGACGTCGACCCGATCATCGAGAAGCTCGACGTGCACTACCAGGTGGGGCACACCAATGCCTCGATGTCCGAGACCAAAGAGGCCGACGGCAAGTGGCTGGTGGCGCTGTGCAAGTTCAGCAAGGACCGCTTCTTGCCCACCGGGCCACTGCGCTCCGAGAACGACCAGCTTATCGACATGACGGCCGACAAGCTGGCCGTGGTGCACGACGGCACGGCGTACCCCGAGCCCCACGACGCGGTGATCGTGCGAGCCGACATCATTCGGCCCGAGAAGGTGCAGGACCGCAAGGACCCGCGCTTCGCGATGTACGACCAGTGGGCGGCCGAAGACGGCGTCGAGCTCACCAAGGCCAACAAGGTCATCCGCAAGGACGGGCTGGTGCGGGTGTACATGACCAGCCAGGCGCCGAACTTCGGCATGACCGAGTTCCGGGTGAAGGCGGGCGATCGGGTTCAGGTCATCCTGACCAACATCGACAACGTCGAGGACCTGTCCCACGGCTTCTGCGTCTGCAACCACGACGTGAACATGGGCGTGAACGCCCAGGACACCAACTCCATCACCTTCGATGTGCCGAAGGCCGGCGTCTATTGGTTCTACTGCCCCTGGTTCTGCCACGCGCTGCACCTCGAGATGCGTGGCCGGATGATCGTAGACGCCTAGGTGCTCGCCGCCCTACCACTGCTGTTGTTGTGGGTCTGCCAGGCCACCGTGGCCTGGTCCCAGGACGAGGGGTCCGCGCTCCACATCACGGGACGCGGCCCCGACCGGGAGGCCGGCCTGGACTGTGGCTTGGACCCGTGCGCCCGGGTGCTTCCCGGTGCCGTCCGGTTCGAGCGGCCCCAGGACAAGCCCTATGCCGTCGGCTTCGATGCCAACGACGAGCGCGTGGGCTGGGTGGTGTCGAGCGACGACATCACCAGCATCAAGGGGTACTCGGGCAAGCCCCTGCACACCCTGGTGGGGCTGAGCCCGGACGGCACCATCGCGGGCGGGCGGGTGGTGTACCACTCCGAGCCCATCCTGCTGGTGGGCATTCCCGAGCAGAAGCTGCACGACTTCGTCGACGAGCACGTCGGCGTGCATGTCAACGACAAGGTCGTGGTGGGTGGGGCCGGCGCCGATGCCCACAACGTGGACATCGTGAGCGGAGCGACCGTCACGGTGCTCGCCGAGAGCCAGACCATCCTGGAGTCGGCCCGTGTCTTGGCCGAAGATGTCGGGGTGATCGACGTTCGAGCTCGCGTCGCCGGTCACTTCGTCGAGGGCGAGGCGTGGTCGTGGGACCGGCTGGTCCGGGGCGGGGCGCTGGGGCGACTGCGGGTGACGGCCGCCGACATGGGGCTGCCACCGGATCCCCAGGGGCGTCCCTTCGTGGACCTGTACTACGGCATCGCGGATGCTCGGCAGGTCGGCGTTCCGCTGCTGGGGGAGCGCACCTGGACCTGGGCCACCGAGCGCCTGGCGGAGGGAGAGCACCTGTTCGTGGTGTTCAACGCGGGCAGCTACTCCTACAAGGGCAGTGGCTTCGTGCGCGGGGGCATCTTCGACCGCTTCCGGCTCGAGCAGGGCCTGCGCACCATCTCGTTTCGGGACATGGACTACACCAAGGTTCCCCGTCCGCCGGTGGCCGACGCCCCCGAGCTCTGGGAGGGCGGGCTGTTCATCGCCCGGGACGGCCTGCTGGACCCCGGCCTGTCCTACCAGCTGGTGTTCCTGGGCAGCTCGTACGCGACCGAGCGTGGTGCCTTCGAGCGGGACTTCCACACCTTCGCGTCGACGCATCGGCTGCCGCGCGACGTGTACGCCCTGGATGGTCCCGACCCCGAGAGCGCGGTGTGGCGGGCGGCCTGGCAGAACGGCTGGCCCAAGGCGCTGTTCGTGGGCCTGTACTTCTTGATGCTCATCGGCCTGTTCTCGGCGCGGCGCTGGCTGGCGGGCGACATGAAGCGCCTGCAGCGGGTGCACGTCACGGTGATGGGGACCAGCTTCGTGGTGCTGGGTCTGGTGCTGCACGTGCAGCCATCGGTGACCCAGCTCCTCACCCTGGCGGGAACCGTGCAGACGGGCTGGGAGTGGAACCTCTTCTTGTCGGATCCGGTGCTGTTCGTCTCGTGGATTGGCATCGCTGTGGTCACCGCGCTGTGGGGACGGGGCGTGTTCTGCGGGTGGATGTGCCCGTACGGGGCGATGAACGAGCTGTCCTTCAAGCTCGGGCGTCGGCTTGGGCTGCCCGAGTACGAGCCGCCGGACTGGTTTCACTTCAAGGCTCGCTACGCGCGCTACGCGGTGTTCGCCCTGTTGCTGGCGGTGTTCCTGTTCGATGCCCAGCTGGGCGAGCGCTTGGCCGAGGTGGAGCCCTTCAAGTCGACCTTCTTCGTGCCGCCGTGGACGCGTCACCCGGGCCTGTTCGTGTGGTGGTTGCTGCTGTTCGGCGCCGCCTTCACCACCTACCGGCCCTTCTGCCGCTACGTCTGCCCGCTGGGGGCCGCCCTGGCTGTGCCCAGCAGCTTTCGGGCGTCGGGTCCGTACCGCCGCGACTTCTGTAGCAAGTGCAAGATCTGCACGAAGGGGTGCGAGCCGCGCGCCATCAACCCGGACGGCACCATCGATCCGCGCGAGTGCCTGAACTGCTGGGAGTGCGAGGCGAACTGGCAAGACGACCAGGTGTGCCCCCCGCTGGTCAAGATTCGCCGCCAGGCCGAGCGGCAGGCGGCCAAATGAGCGTGCTCATGCTGGCGTTGGGCAGCGCGTTCGCTGCCGAGATCGTGGTCGGCGAGCACACCGCGTCGGTCGCCGAGGCTATTGCGGTGGCCCAGCCGGGCGACACGGTGGTGCTGGGCCCGGGGGAATGGCCCGGGCCGGTGCGCGTCGATCGGCCGGTGCGCATCACCTCGCTTGGCGGGGTGCTGGTGGGCGACAGCGGCACGACGCTCAGCATCCGGTCGCCCGGGGTGGTGGTGGATGGCCTCGAGGTGAGGGGCAGCGGGGACGACCTTCGCGGGCCAGATGCCTGCCTGTGGATTGGCCCCGAGGCCATCGGCGCGGTGGTGCGAGACAGCCAGCTGTCCGACTGCCTGTTCGGGATCTGGCTGCACGAGGTCAGCGGCGCGCGCATCGAGGGCAACACCGTCGTGGGACGGCCCGACTCGCCGCCCCACAGCAAGGGCAACGGCATCCACTTGTTCGACAGCTCGGGCCTGGTGGTGCGCGGCAACACCGTTGAGGGAGCGCGCGACGGGATCTATGTGTCGGCGACCGAAGACAGCGTCATTGCCGACAACGTGGTGTCGCATCAGCGGTACGGCATCCACTACATGTACTCGTACGACAACACCATCGACGGCAACACGGCCAACCACAACAGCGGTGGCATCGCCCTGATGCAGAGCCGCAACCTGTCGGTCACCGACAACACGGCGAGCTTCAACGTGCGGCAGGGCATCCTGTTTCGCGACGCGCAGTACTCGACCATCACGGGCAACGAGGTCGAGGGCAACGGCGAGGGGCTGTTCTTCTTCTCGAGCCTGGACAACGAGATCGCCCACAACGTCGTGCGCGGCAACCAGATCGGAGCCCGCGTGTGGGCTGGCACCGAGCGCAACGCGGTGCACGACAACGCGTTCATCGCCAACCGCGAGCAGGTGTTCTACGTCTCTGCGAGCGACCAGCACTGGGAACACAACTACTGGTCGGACTACCTGGGCTGGGACCAGGATGCGGATGGGCGCGGCGATCGCCCGTACCGAAACGACGCCTTCGTGGCCCAGCTGCTGCACCGCTACCCCGCGGCCGTGCTGCTGCTGAACAGCCCGACCCTGGAGCTGCTGGGCCGTCTGCAGACCCAGCTGCCAGCGCTGGCTGTGCCAACCGTCATCGATGACGCGCCGCGGCTGTCCCCGTCGGTGCGAGAGGAGGTGCGATGAGGCTCGCCGTGAACGATCTGGCGGTGCGCTTTGGCACGGTTCGCGCCCTGGGTGGCGTGTCGCTGGAGCTGGCACCTGGCGAGGTCTCGGTGCTGGCCGGGCCCAATGGCGCCGGCAAGTCCACGCTGATGAGCGTGCTGTTGGGCCTGGTGCGCGCCAATGCCGGAGAGGTGCTGTACAACGGACACCCCGTGGCGGGCGTGGGGCAGCTTGCGTCGCTCGAGTTTCGCGAACGGCTGGGCTACATGCCCGAGGCCGTGGCGTTCTCGGAGGGCCTGTCGGGTCGTGAGATCCTGGGCTTCTTCGCGTCGGCCCGGGGCGTCAGCGCGAACCGCGTCGAGGCCACACTCGAGACGGTCGGCCTGGCGCACGCCGCCCACCGAAGAGTAGGAGGCTACAGCCGGGGCATGCGCCAGCGGCTCGGTCTGGGCGTGGCGATCCTGCACACCCCGGACGTGCTGGTGCTCGACGAACCCACAGGTGGGCTCGACCAGCAAGGCCTGCAGGTGCTCTGGGCCGTGCTCGAAGAGTGGCGAGAGGCCGGCCGCATCGTGTTGCTCTCGACCCACGAGCTGGCGTTGATCGAGCGGAGGGCCGACAAGCTGTTCGTGCTGGTGGACGGCACCCTGCGCGCGCATGGCACCCCGGACGAGCTGCGGGCCCAGTCGGGGCTCGAGCAGGTGGTCCGGGTCGGGCCGGCGCTCGATGAGGTCTACGAAGCCTTGATTGGAGGTGGCCCATGGGGCGCGTCTTCCGTGCACTGATCGTGCACGAGCTGCGGGAGCGCACTCGTGACCGCTGGGTGGTGGTGCTCACGCTGATGTTCGTGCTGCTCGCGAGCGGCATCGTGCTCTACGGCAACGGCGCCGGCGACCGCGCGGCTGTGGTCACCGCTCCCTCGCTGGTGACCCTGTGCGGCTTTCTGGTGCCTCTGGTTGCGCTGGTGCTGGGGCACGACGCGGTGGTGGGCGAGCGCGAGCGCCACACGCTGGGGCTGTTGCTGTCGCTGCCCATACGACGCAGCGAAGTGCTGGTGGCCAAGTTCATCGGCCGCGCTCTGGCCCTGGTTCTCGCCCTCTCAGTGGGATTCGGCTCCGCAGCCCTGCTCATGGGCGCATCTCAGCGCGCGGTGGTGCTGTCCATCGTGCCCGCCACGGTGCTGCTGGGGCTGGCCTTCCTGGCACTGGGCATGCTGATCAGCAGCGTGACCCGCCGGGTGGCCACGGCCGCCAGCCTGGCCGTCGCGGCCTGGTTCGTCCTGGTGTTCTTCTGGGACCTCGTGCTGCTGGCCCTGATGGTGGCCACCGACGGCGCGCTGGGCCAGGACGTGGTGGCCGGAGCCGTGGTCGCGAATCCCGCGGGCCTGTATCGCGTGGGACTGATGGCTGAGCTGGTGGGTCAGGCCAACCTGGCCGAGCTGGGCCTGGCCATTGCCCTGCCCACTGGCGTGCAGCAGGCCGGCCTGTGGGCGGCGTGGATTGCGCTGCCCCTAGGCATCGGGGGGGCGCTGCTGCAGCGGGACAAGGCGGTGGTCGCATGACCGCGCTGCTCTTGGGGCTCTGGCTGGCGCTCTCGGGCTGCGGCAACACGGCCCCCACGGCTGTGGTGCCCACCGCACCCGCCGACATCGAAGACGCTCAGTGTGCGGTCTGCGGCATGTTCGTGCGCGAACAGCCGGCACCGCGCGGGCAGATTGCCTGGCGCGACGGCACCGTCGAGCACCTGTGCAGCCTGGGAGACCTTCGCGCGGCGGCCCAGACGCCGTCTCCTCATGGGGCGGCCCACCGGGTGTGGGTCGAGGTCCTCCCGGTCGACTTTGTGGACGGTGGGGATGTGACCCAGCCGATGCCCTGGTTGCCCGCCCAGGATGCGTGGTTCGTGTTCGGCGCCTCCCGTCCCCTGGTGATGGGCGACGCGGTGCTCGCATTCGCAGACCAAGCCTCTGCGCTGAAGCACGCCGAACCGCTGTCGACGCGGCCCGTTCGCTGGGCGGCGCTTCTCTCAACCCCCTTCAATCAAGTGCCGGCGCAAGCCGCTGGCGCTCCCGACCCGGAGTCGAAACCATGACGACCTCCCTCTTGCTCCTGATCCTGACGGGCTGTGGCGGCGGCGAGACGCCCCCGAGTGCCGATACCCCTCCCGCCGCCGCCAAGGCCGAACCGACCGCCGAGCCGCCCGCGCCGCCTCCGGCGAGCGCTGGCAAGGCCGATGCCCCCGTCGGCGAGGGCGACGCCACCGCCGGTGCGGCGGTCTACGAGCAGTACTGCAAGAGCTGCCACCAGGCGGACGGCACGGGGATGGGGGGCATGCTCGCGGCCAACTTCATCACCGACAAGACTCGCCTCGCCAAGTCCGACGCCGAGCTCACGAAGTCGATCAAAGAGGGCGTCACCGGAAAGGTGGGCACGATGCCGCCTTGGGGCGCCCAGCTCTCGGATCAGGAGGTCGCGGATGTGTTGGCGCACATCCGCGCGACCTACGGGGAGTAGCCGTGCCTGCTGAGGCGTCCCCGGGGATGACCCTGTTCCAGACGGGATTTCGGCCCTTCTTTCTGCTGGCGGCGGTGTTTGGCGCCTTTGCGATGGCCGCGTGGCTCGCCCTGCTGGGCGGCGCTCTGGGCGCCGGTCCGCGGGGTCTGGTGGGCACCGAGTGGCACGCCCACGAGATGATCTTCGGCTTTGGCGGGGCGGTCTTGGCGGGCTTCTTCCTCACGGCCACGCCGGCGTGGACCTCGCGACCCAAGGTGAGCGGCGCCCCGCTGGCGGCCTTGAGCCTGCTGTGGTGTCTGGGCCGGGTTGGAGCATGGGTCGGCGGCAGTGCGAGCATGTTCGTGGACCTCGCCTTTCTGCCGCTGCTGGCTGTGCTGGTGGCCGTTCCGGTGGTTCGGGCACGCCGGTGGAGAAACGCGGGCTTTCCGCCCCTGCTGTTGGCGATGGCCGTGGCCAACGGCGCCTTGTGGCTGGGGTTGGGCTCCACGCGCTCGGCGACAACGCTGGCGCTGGACGCGGTTGCTGCCATCATCGTGGTGTTCGGCGGGCGTGTGGTTCCCATGTTCACGCGCAATGCGACCGGAGCCGCCGTCACGGTCGACGTGCGGGCCGGGCAGGTCTGCGCGGCATCGGTGTCGGGCCTGGTGGTGGTCGACCTCGTGGGCCTTGCCTGGCCAGCCCAGTGGGTCGCCGGCGCGATCGCGGTCGCAGGCGGCTTGGCGACGCTGTGGAGGATGCGTGCCTGGGGACAGTCGGCGACACTGCGCAGGCCGCTGCTGTGGGTCATGCACCTGGGGTATGCGCTCACCGCGCTGGGCCTGGTGGCACGCGGCGCCGCGGCGCTGACCGAGTCGGTGCCGTGGTCGGCTGCGATCCATCTGCTGGCTCTGGGCTCGGTCGGAACCATGATGCTGGCGATGATGGCCCGGGTGGCCCTGGGGCACTCGGGCCGGCCCCTGGTGGCGTCGCCGGTGACCGGCGCGGCCTTCGCGGTAATGGGCCTGGCGGTGGTGGCCCGGGTGTCGGCGGGCCTGTGGCCGGGTTCTACGCTGCTGCACAGCTCGGGGGCGCTGTTCATCGCGGGCATGGTGCTGTACCTGGCCGTGTACCTGCCCATTCTGACCCAGCCCCGCGCTGACGGAAAGGCAGGATGAACACCGCAATCATGCTGATTCGTGGTGCCTCCCGATACTCGACAGCCACATCCATTGAGGCTAGGTCCTGACCATGCTCCTTCCCCAGACAGCCGAATACGCACTACGGGCCATGGCCTGGCTGGCTCTGCAGGGAGAGGGGGCGGCGGTGCCCGGCAAGGAGCTCTCCACGGCGACGGGCATTCCGTCCCACTACCTCTCCAAGATCCTGCGCCGCATGGTGGTGAGTGGTCTGCTGAACAGCCGCAAGGGGCACGGCGGGGGATTCTCGCTCGCCCGGCCGCCGGCACAGATCACCTTCTGCGACATCCTCGACGCCGTCGACGCGGCCCCCACGTCCGGGCGCTGCGCGTTTGGCTGGGGTCGCTGCGACGATGCGAACCCCTGTCCCCTCCACCACAGCTGGTCGAGGATCTCGTCCGAGTTCCACCACTGGGCCGTGACCGGCACGCTGGCCGACGTCGTCAATCTGCCGGACGCCAGGCTGAAGCGACGGTTGACCGACCCCGGCTGACGCCACGCCGGGAGGGTGAGGGCGGAGTGCGCGTGTGCACGCGGGCGCGCCTGGCGCGGAGCAGCTCCAATTCAAGGAACAACAATCCTTAGGACGTCTTCGCACACGGGTGCCGGTTTGCAGCGGTACCTTGCGCCACCAACCCAGGAGACCCCCATGCGAACCCCCGCTCTCTTGCTCGTCGCGCTGATGACCGCCTGCACCGGCGACGCCGATGACACCAGCATCGACACCGACACCGATGCCGATGCCGATGCCGACGCCGATGCCGACGCCGACGCCGACGCCGATGCCGACGCCGACGCTGACGCCGACGCCGACGCCGACTCCGACTCCGACTCCGATTCGGACACCGACCTGGACTACATCCCGTTCGCAAACCCCCCCGAGCTTGCGCCGGACGGCAACGGCGTCTACCAGCTCGAAATGACGCCTGGAATCCTCGAGGTCGACGGCAATCAATACTGTGTGCGCTCGTTCAACGGCCAGACCCCGGCGCCCACGATTCGCATCGCCGCCTCGTCAACGGCTCGGCAGGTTCGTGTGGACTACACCAACTCGTTCACCACCATGGACATGCAGGACGTCGGCGGCGGCGTCATGTACGACTTCAACCAGACCAACCTGCACACCCACGGCTTTCACGTTCAGCCCGAGAACACGACCGACGGAGCGTTCTACGGTGACAACGTGCTCATTCACCTTCACGCAGGAACCGCCGCCCAGTACCGGTACGACATCGACGAGGACTTCACGCACTTCGACGGCACCTTCTGGTACCACCCCCACGTCCATGGCGCGACGGCGATGCAGGTGGGCAGCGGTATGGCTGGCGCGCTCATCGTCGAAGGTCCGACCGATGACATCACCGGGATCGACACCGCCGAGGAGCGCATCCTGATCCTCCAACACATCCCATACGACGTCGCGACACCGATGGCGGCCGGTGCGACCTGCGACGAAAACAACCTTTCGATCAACAGCTTCCAGGACCTGGCGAACGAACCTCCCACCCTGGTCAACGGCCTGCTCAAACCACGCATCCGCACCGCCCCCGGGTCGGTGGAGCGCTGGCGCCTCATTCACGGCGGCGTCACCAACGAGCTGAGCGTCGCCTTGTACCCCGGCACGGGCACCACCGACCCTTGTGCGACCTTCGGAAACACCGGCGTCACGATGCAGAAATACGCTGCAGACGGCATCACCTACGCCGCACTCGAGCAGCGCGACTCACTGTTCTTGGCGACCGGCAATCGCGGCGACGTCCTCATCGAAATGCCGTCGACCGAGGGCATGTGGTGCCTGGTCGCCGAACAGAACGGGCCGCCGGGGCCCGGCGGAGGCAGCATCCAAGAGGTCATCGCCGAAGTCGAGGTGGCCTCGTCGGTCGGAGCCGCCACCGGCGCCATGCCGACCAACGCCGACCTGACTGCGGTGGCTCCACCCACCCTCGACTGCTCCGGCGCCGTCGACTCGACCCAGGACGTCATCTTCGCGCAGCAGGTCGACGAGTCTGGCCAACCCTGCGAAGGCGCTGGCGGCCCCGGCCCGACCCTCAACATCGACTGCAAGCAGTACGACCCCAACGACCCTCGGGTCCTGGATGTCGACACCACCGAACACTGGAACGTCACCACCGAAGATGGGCCGCATCCCATGCACATCCATGTCAACCCGTTCACGGTGTGCGACGCCAACGAAGACGGGCAGCCGATGACGCCGCAGTGGCGTGACACCCTGCTCATCACCGGCGATACCGACTTGCGCATGCGCTACGACAGGTTCACGGGCTCCTTCGTGATGCACTGCCACAAGCTGAACCACGAGGACAACGGGATGATGGAGAAGGTCACCATCCAAGAGTGAGTCCTCCAGGGGCGTACCCACGCGCCCCTGGCCGGGCCTGCGTCGACATCGGCGCCGCGGCCTCGGGCTGACGCAACCAAGAAACCCCCGAGTCAACGACCCGGGGGTTTCAAAGTGGTACTCCCAAGGGGAATGCGGGACCCAGGAAGAACGCCGACAATCGGTGCGCACAACTCCCGAAATCGGCCCATTCGCGCACAACTCGCGCACAGCCCGGCGAGCGGTGGCGCCTGTTCGTCGTCGTCGACATCGAGGGTCGAGGACTCGCCGCAGCTGGGACGCGGGAAGAGGCCGAGGCCCAGGCCCTGGACGTGGCGCGCTCCGAGTGGACGGAAGCCGACGGGCCGCTGCTGGGGTTCATCGGAGCGTGGCTGTCGACGTCCGAGGTCGTCGAGCTCATCGGCGATACCTCGGAGGGTGTCCGCCGTGCAGCCCGGTCGATCGTCGACCAGGCCGGCGAGCCCTCCGAGGTGACCGAGCTGCGGGTGCTGCAAGGCGGCGCGTCCCGACAACTGTCGAGCCGCGCGAGACCTCGACACTTCGACGGCAACGACGACGACTGCGACGACTTCGCCGGGGGGTGATCTGCAACCGGGCGCCGAACCGCCGCAGACCGCCACGGTGGGCGGGTGTGGGTTGATCTGCTCGCGGGGCCCCAAAGAGTCGACAAGGTGTCGACTCTTCCGGCGCACGGGCGAACCTTGCGAATCGAAGCTTCGACAAGGTGTCGAAGCTATGGCCGCACGGACCAACCTCGGCTTTTTTCAAGTCCGCAAGTTGCGGACTCTAAATTGCCGGCGTTCGCCCGTCACCCCGACTCGCACTCGCACGGACGCCCGGCCAGGTGACCCCAGCACCGTTGACGTTCGCGCGGTACCAGCCCGTCAAGGAGGCCCTGGACCGCGCGGGCTTCGTCCCGGTCGAGCTGCCGCATCCTGTCCCGCAGCATGCTGCCGCACGGCACGCACGCGGCTGCTGCGGCCGTGGGCACGGGCAGACGTCGCCGGGGCTTGATGGGGCCCTCGAGCGCGCCGGCCCGCGCCTGGACCGCGAGTGATTCGAGTTCGTCGCGGGTGAGCTTGCGGGTGTACATGGCGAATGCGTGCAGCACCTCGCCCATGAGCGCGCCCCGGTGGGCTTGCTCGTCGTCGGGCGGCGGTCGGAAGTCCGCGAGGTGCACCAGGTTGGCGGTCATGCTGCACGTCCACGGACCGGACGCCCGGTGAGCTTGCGCAGCTCCCAGCCGCGAGAGTCCAGCCACCGCGCGAGCTCGTCGAGTTGCGCCTTGTCCAGGTCGATGACGTCGGCCGCCAGTCGCGCGGCCAGCCGTTCGGGGGCCAGTCCCTCGTAGCGGGGGGTCATGCCGCACCTCGCGGCGGCGCGACCAAGCACAGCGTCAAGACCGGGCCCGCGGTGGTGGGCGCTGTCTCCGGAAGACGGGGCCGCCGCTCGGGTGAGTCGAGCACTTCGAGACCGAGCCTCCCGACGGCCTCGGCGATGGCTTTGCAGTCAGCGTCGACTGCGAACATGAGCATCGTGTATCGGAGATCGGCGGGGTCGTTCATGCCGCACCGCCCATCGTGGTCGGTCCCGAGAGCATCTGTTCGATCGTCTCTTCGTCCATGTTCGTCCGCTCGAAGGCGATGGTGCGCGGCACCCGGTACAGCCGGTGGCCCTCGCACTCCAACAGCACCTGCTCTACCAGGTCGTCGAAGCTCTCGATCCGGGTGTCGGTGCTGGCGCAGAAGTCGATCGCCGACTCGAACAGGGCGCGCCATGCGTGTTCGGGCGTCCGGCCCAGGGCCCCCAGACACCCCCGTCGGTACGCGTACCAGAGGTGTCCGTCAGCTTCCGGGGCGGGCATGCGCGCGGCCCAGGCGGCCCGTAGCTCGTCGCCGCGTTCGGCCAAGAGCTGCGGGACGTACCGGGCGTTGTGCTCCTTGGAGGCCTTGAGTCGGGCCCCGAATGCCTGTTGCTGCTCTTCGGTGAGTTCGCCGGGGCGGGCGGGCTTCGGTGGCTGCGGCTTCGGCGCCTTGGCGTACGGGGCCAGCAGCCGGAACGCGTCACGGACGGCATCGATCGGCGCATCGAAGGCGGCGCACGCCAGGACCGCGCCCATCTGCGGGGCGGTCAGATCCTCGATCGTCTCGGCGCCGTAGTAGACCTCGAAGCGGGGGCCGGGGATCGGGGTGCCGTGGTCGGCGCTGCTGCCGCTTTCGGGCTCGAACACGGACTCGGCGGCCGGGTGGGTCTGGTCGTTCATGCTGCCACCCCCACCGGCACCAGGCGCCGGGCGTTGCGGGCCCCTTTCCAGCGAGCGAGGCCGGCCCGCACCAGCGACTCGGCTTCGATGGCGTGGCCCAGCAGCTCGAACGCGTCGAGTCCGCCGGCGGCACGGACACGGGCCAGCAGCCCGGCACCGGTGCGGGGGGCGCGACGGGTGTACGACGCTTCGATCTCCGCTTCCATGTCGGCCGTGCGCTGGCGCTGCTCACGGACGGCGACGGTGGCCAGCTCGACAACGACGGGATCGACGTCCAGCCCGTGAGCGTCGGCGAAACACCAGGCCAGGGACTCGGCGTTGTAGTAGTCCGAGCGGTCGGGGTTCTGCAGGCCGTTGCTGGACGCGTAGAGCTGCATCCAGCCCAGCGCGGTTTCGGGGGTATGATTGCCGTAGCGGCGGGTTCCGGTCATTTCGGGCTCCGTTGTTAGGCTCGGTCGAGAGTGGCTGCTCTCGGCCGGGCTGTTTCGGTTGCTCTGTTGAACAACCTTGAACAATCTATCTCATTGCTCACCCGTGTTCAACGGGTATGTTGGTCAAGTCTGTTCAAAACCCGATACAATGCCCACATGCCACGTCCAAGAAACGATCCGACCACTGCCCTTGGCGCTGCCGTCGTCGACGCGCGCGCTGATCGCAGCCTCCAAGCCCTCGCCAAAGAGCTGCGAACCACGCACATCACGCTGTCGCGCGTCGAACGGGGCACCCACAAGCCCAGCATCGACACGTCGTACAAGCTCGCCCGCTGGCTGGGCTGGGACCTCGAGCGCGTGATCCGAGCTGCGAACCAGCCCGCCCTCATGCACCGCCCGCTTGCCCTCGAAGAGGCCCGCCGCTACGCGCCCGACGATGCCGAGTTGGGCCGCGAGTGGTACCGGGGGCGGTCGTGGGTGTTCGAGCTGGGCGAGCTGCTGGTCACCGTCCACGCCGATGGGCTGGTCACCAAGATGCCGGTCGACGCGGGCACGTTGCGCATGGTCGCCTCGGTGGACTTCTAGGAGCCACCCCCGAAAAGCCCGGTAGCAGCATCCAGGCCGCCCGCGGTGATCGACTTGAACCCGCGCCGCCCGCCCTCGACTTCAACGGCCTGACCGGGCGCCGCCTCTTCCGTCGGAAGCCGCTCACGCACCCGCCGCTCGATGGTCACGCTCTCGGTGCTGGCGAGCCGCATCGACTTCAGCTCGAGGGTCAGGCGCTCGGCGTTGCTGTTGCCCTGTTCGAGGTTGTACGACTCGACGAGGTAGCCCACCGCCAGCGCGCGCCCGGGTCGTTGAACGTCCAGGATCTCGGCGTTGAGCTGGGCACGCTCGAGCCACGCCCGGACTTCGAGGATCCGCGCGTCCCCGGTGGTGGTGATCGCGTGGCCCGGCGTCGGCGAGACCACGGCGTCGATGCTGAACCGCGACGGACGCTTCGACACGCCGCTGGTCGCGTACGAGCGGTCGGGCAGGGCGTGGTCGGTCACCTCGCCCGGGTGCTGCTCGCGGACCGACACAGCCCCGTCCAGCACCAGCGGATCGCCTTCTTCGCGCAGCAGGGCAACGGGGTCGTTCACGACGTCCCCCGCTCGTACCGACGCCGCTGTTTCAGCGTGCGCGCCGGGCCCCACGTGCAGGCGGCGCCGTCGCGGACGCGGGCCTCACACCGGCTGCGCGCCTTGTGCATGGCCAGGGCCTTGTTGGCGATGCCGCGCACCAGCACCACCGGTTCACGGATGGCGGGCGGCCGCTCTTCGGTGACCTGCCAGGTGCCGTCCTTGGCCTTCCCGTACGCGATCCGAACCTCGGTCCCCTCGCGGCGCTGGTTCAGCACCCGCTCGGCTTCCTGGGCCTCTTCGACGTGGCCGCGGATCGGCTCGCCCGTTTGCGTGTTCACGGTCTCGGCGCTCATGCTTCCCCCACCTGGCCTTTGCGGCCTTGCAAGTCTGTTCTCATCGTGCTGAACGGTAGGACGTCGCCGCGCTTCGTGGCGGGCTTGTCCTCTTGGTCGAACGCATCGAGCGTCGCTGCGATGGCCTTGGCGGTCGCCTTGCGGATCGCGGTCTCGTCGCCGGGGTCGATGCCCCGGGTTGCGCTGGCCACGGCGCGGGCAATGCGGATCTCTTGGGCTTCGGTGAACATCGGCTCACCCCGCCCTGTCGAGGCGTGTAGTCGACTCGAACGCGAGCTCGTCGACGACACGGCGCACCGCGGCCGTCGCAGCAGTCGCCACGGCGTCGGCGTCGGCGTCCTCTTTGTCGACCAGCAGCGGGCTGATCGCTTCGGCCACGGCGGACACGATCCGCTCTTGGGTCTCGGGACTGACGTGCATGGGCACCTCCTCAGGTGAACAGTTGGCGCAGCCGCGCCAGATGGTTGAGTTCCACGTCGGTGGTCCACTCGAGCCTGCCTTCGGACGTGAGCCCGTGGGAGCCCAGCAGCCCCACCGTGCTGTACGCGACGTGTCGCCGGCATGCGTGCATGGCCCGGGTGCCTGACCGGTGTTCCTGCCACTCCCAGCGCGCACGCACGCCCGGGGCACACTTGATGGTCACCCGCCGCATCTTCCGGACGTCGCCGGCGGCGCTGCCGGCTTGCTCGTCGAGTCCCGCGAACAGGTGGCCCAGCTGTTCCACCTGGTCGGCGGCGGCCTCGCTGAGGAGGGCGACAACGCCACGAAGCCACGCATCGACGCCAAGTCCGGAGGTGACCTGCTGTGCGGTGGCCTTGGCCAGGACGGGCACCGCTTCGGTGCTCTGGATGTTGGGCAGCACCGCGGCGGCCGCCTCGATGGTGTCGAGTGCGTCGGGCTGGTCGGCCAGCTCTCGCGGGTCGCCTTCGAGGTGTTCGATCACCTGCTGCAGGAAGGCGCTTCGCCTGGCGTGCTGGTGCCGCTGCACGGCGGCCTCGATGAAATGGGCGGTCTCTTCGGTCTTCTTGGTCACTGGGATATCCCTGGGTAGTGGTCTGGTAGGTTGAGCTCTGGGCCGTCAATGGCTGCCTCGAGGGCGTCGAGCTCGTCGTCGGTCAAGTCTTCGAGCTGGCGATCGAGGTCGCCAACGTCGATGCACACGGGCGTGGTCTCGCTGCGGGTGGTCACGGTGACCCCACGCGGAACCACGCGATCGAGGAAGTCGGAGGCCGCGCGCCGGCGGATGTCCGCGGGCACCTCCGTGTCCGTCATGATCGCGCGCAGCACGCCGATCGCGTCCGTTGCCCCCTCAGCCATGGCGAGGTGAATCGCGGCCATCCGCTCGCGGAACGCATCCTCGAGGGCAGCAGCTACCTCAGGGGTCCGCAGCGTGGCGCCGATGGCCTGCCGGGTCACGCCCATCTCTTCGGCGATCTCGCTCAGAGTCGCACCCGCGCAACGACGCTCGATCACCAGCTGGTGACGGTGTCGCGCTACCCCGCTCATGGGCGGTCGTGGGTGGTCATGGTCGGTTCCTTCGGTCTGGCCCCATTCTAACCGATAGCCATGCAGTTGACAGGGATTGCATGGCAGTGCTTTACGGTCGGATGCAACGGCCAAGTTGTCCGTCGCGGGCCGCAGCGGGCCAGCGGGCACGCTACGGTCACATCGCCGCGCTACCTGTCGGCTCGCGTGCAGGCAATGCCCCGATCGACCTCGCCGTCGCAGTCGTTGTCGATGTCGTCGCACCACTCGGTGGCGAGCGGGTTCGCGTCGGGATTGTTGTCGTCGCAGTCGCCGTTGTTGCCGGCCCAGCCGTTGCCCGGCCAGAACGGGTCGCACGTCTTGACCTGACCACCAAAGCCGTCCAGGTCGCTGTCCAGGTACCAGGCGCGGCAGTCCGGCTCAGGCGCTTCGAGAAGACCGCAGGCAAACAGTACGGAGAAAAGCGTCATGGAACCCCGGACCTGGTGAGCTTGAGTTGCAATGCGTGCAGTGTAACCTCGTTGGCGGCCGAATCCGGCACCATAGAGATCAACAGGTCGTGGTCGGTGTCGGCATCAGCGTGAAGTGTCGTCGTCGCCGTCGCCGTCGCCGTCGAGTCGTTGCCCGCGGGGAACGTCAGCGCGGTGACCGTGCCCGGCCCCGACAGGGCGGTGATGTCTCGCGTGCGAACGGCGACACCGAACGCGCCAGACCCCGTGACCTGCTGCAGCGCCCGAACGCTGTCGAGCTGCCACGTGCACGACCCGTCGGCGTTGCGCGGCAACAGGCTGCTCAGGTCCACGATGAGGTGCAGCGGCGAGGTGCTCGAGCTGCGCACGTGTCCGTTGCCGTAGTCGAAGTCGGCGGTGCCGTTGACGACCTGCATCTGGCCACCGATCGCCGTAATGTTGATCGTGATCTCGCTGTCGGTGAGCGCGGTGTCCAGTGTCTTGAGTGGCGCCGAAACCCAGTTGAACAGCCAGTTCATGAGGCTGGCACCGGGGGGCACGCCCGCCGTCCAGCCCGACGCATTCAGCGCCGTCGTTGGCGGCGTCTTCACGCCGCTGTCTGCCCATGGTGTCGTGAAGTCTCCGAGCACGCCCATCAGACACCCCCCGCCTGGCTGTCGTCAGCCAGCAGGAACGTGCCCGTCGCGGTGTCGTACCACTCGATCGGCGGGTCGAGGATGGAGCGGATCGCCAGCTCGAGGTCGTCGGTGACCGTTGCGCCGTCGGTGCGGTAGACGTCGCCTTCGACTTCGCCCGCCTCGAGCATGCGGTCGGCGAGTGCTTCGAGCTCGTCGCCGTCCAGGTTCGAGATTGAGCGCGCGATTCGCTTGATGGCCGCGCGCTGTTCAGTCGCTGTCATGGTGTGGCTCCTTGGCCAGAGTGAAGTGGTTGGCGCGCAGCTGGCGCACCAGGTGGGTGAGGTGTTGGCGGTCGCGCGCCTCGGTCTCGAGGGTCGCGGCCAGCTGTTCGGTGTCGACCACGTGCTCGATGGCGGCGCGCAGCTCGGAGGCGAGATCCTCGGGACGCAGCGCCTCGAGCTGCACCGTCTCGCCGGTCCAGTTGCCGCGCTTGTCGGTGGACTTGGCCGGCGCCGACGGCAGCGCGTACCGCTCGATCTGCGCAGGGGTCACCGCGACGCGGCGGAATTCAGGCAGCCGATCGGCGCCCATGTCCCGGACCATGCGGCGGATGTCGTCTGCGGCGCTGTCGAAGATGGCCAGCCCGCTGGGGTCGAAGTCGCCCAGGTGCAGTACCACCGTCGGGCGCCGTCGCCGGAACATGCGCTGTGCGGCGCTGTGCTTTGCCGTCACCGAGTCGAACCCGCCAGAGCTGTAGACGTCGATGCCGTAGCGGTGCGCCACGCGCTCAGCCTGAGGCACCATGCCCTGTGCTTCGACCCACACCTCGACCACGCGATCCTGTCCGTTCTGCCTGTCCAGGCGGAACCGCTGGGCCGTCGCTTCAACCGCGTCCCAGAAACCCGCCTTGGCGTGAAACCCAGGAGCGGCACGCTCGGACAGGCCGTCGTCGCGGATCGCTTCCCAGGGAACCAGGCCCGCCCGGCGTGCGCGGTTCAGCGTCTCGCCGAGTCGCTTGTATGCCTTCTCTGTCTTCTCGTACCCGTGGGCACCGACCAGCCGGTAGAAGATCTGCCGGCCGGTGAGCGGCAAGTGCGCGGCGTACTCAACGAGCACGGCGTCGACCTGGGCCAGCAGCTCGCGGGCCTTGCGCTGCGGGGACCACGGCGCGAAACCGCGCGGCCGCGTGCGGGTGTACTCACGACTCATGCTCGCCCCCGTCCGTTGCCCCCGCGACAACCGCGGTGCACCCCCAAACGCGGGCCCGTGGTCGCAGATCGCCGCACAGCTGGTGCGAGTCGGGGTAGGAGGAACCCCCGTCGCCCTTGGCCCCACCGACTGGGCTTGCTGCGGTCGACGTCCACGCCACGGACCACGCGAGAGAGAGCACGCCCCGTGGACATGAGCGCAGCGGGGCGCGGGAGAAGCTCAGGCCGCGCTGGCCGCTGTGTCCTGGACACGGGGGCGTGTTGGAAGTGAAGGGTGGGCCGCGCGGGGTGAAGGATACGCGCGCCAGGTCCCGGCGTGCAGAACGGCCGCCATGGCTCGTTCGCGGCCGCCCGGTGAAGGGTGAAGGATAGTGAAGCCGTTTCCGGTATAAACGGCCTATGAATCCTTCGTGTGGCTGCTATAGAGGATTTGCCTTCACCAACCTTCACCCTTCACCCCCGTTGGTGTTCAGGGTGAGCCCGTCCCATGCGGAACGGCCTTTGTAGGGGCCTGAGGCGAATCGGCATGACTCGAAGCCCCGGTCCTTGAGGCGATTCGCCAGCAGCTTGGCGCTGGGCTTGTCGTGCCCGTTGGCTGCACACCAGTCCTGAGCGGCCTCGAGCAACGGCGTTGCACCGACCCGGAACCCAGGGGCGACGTTGCAGCGCGCGGCCAGGAAGCCGCCGCACCAGTCCTGGGTAGCCTTGTACTCGTCGACGGCGGCGCGGATGCTCGCAGGGTCCGCAAGCCCCATGCGCTGCCACTCTTGGTACCCCTGCGTCATCCACTGCAGAATCCCCGCGGACTCGGCGCGCAGCTTGGCGGGTAGGGCCTTGTCCTGCTTGTCGTCTTCGATGGTGATCGGGAACCGCAGCACGCGCATGCGGCGCCAGACACCATGGTCGGTGCCGCGCACCTGGGGTGAATGGTTCGCAGCGATCAGCAGCTTGGCGCTGGGCTGGTAGTCGTACCAGTCCCCGCGCATGACCCGGGCTGAAATCACGTCGCCGCCGGTGAGCTGCTTCAAGCGCGACTCGTTCCAACGGCGGCCCTCTTCGACTTCGACCGTGAAGGCCGCGCGGGCACCCTGCAACCGGGCGAGCTCGGTCGGGTGGTCGGTGCCGTGCTTGGCCAGCAGCAGCTCAGGCGGGGCGGTGACGGCGTAGCCTCCGAGCACGTGCTGAATCGTGGTGATGAACACGCTCTTGCCGTTCGAGCCGTCGCCCAGCAGCAGCAGCAGGGCATGCTCGCGTACCGAGCCCGACAGCAGGTACCCGCACCACCGGCGCAGGTAGTTGCGCTGCTCGAGGTCGGGAAGCACCTGGACCAAGAAGGCCTCCCACGCGACGTAGGACGCGCCGGGACGCCAGCGCGCGCCGGTGACCTTGGTCACTCGGTGAGCGGGGTCCGGTGGCAGCAGCGAGGCGGTGCGCAGGTCGACCACGCCGTCTGGCGTGCCAAGAAGCCACGGGTCCGCGTCGAATTCGTGATCGAGAGCACTCAGGCCCAGGGAGGCGGACAGCTCGACAGCCGCGCGCAAGCGAGTGTGGCTCTCGGACGTGCGCGACCACCTGGCCATGCGCTCGCGGCGGTCGCCGTCGGGCTCGCTGTAGGCATCGACCAGCCAAGATCGCGCGGTCTCGATGGCGGCCCGGGTCACGTCGCCGTGCACGTCGGGTGCCCAGGTGCCGCGCGGCTGGAAGGTGAGCCAGCGTTTCGAGTGCACCAGCTGCAAGAACTGGCCGCGCCCGTGCAGCACCAGGCGCGCAGCGTTGCCGGCGTCGGTGCAGCGCATGGGATCGAGGGCTTCGGCTTCCGGCCCGGGGGGCTCGATGCCCCCGACCGGGAACGAGTCACGCCTGGGTGTGGTTCGGGCGCGCTCAATCCCCTTGGCGTCCCGCTTGACGTCGGCGATCAGCTGGTCGACCACGGTCTTGCATCGGTCCATGCGCCCGACATCGGCCAGGGCCGCGAGTGTCGCCGCGCGGTCATGCACCATGCAGAGCGCCAGGTCCCGCCGGAAGTCGACATCCGCCGCCGCCGCGTCGAAGGCTTCCCGCGCCCCGTCGCCCAGCTCGGTCATGCTCCGGAGCTCTTCGAGTCGGTGGGCTGGGGTGTCGTCGCAGTCGGCGTCGAGCGCTTCCCCGGGGGTCTCCGAGCTCACGCAGCACCCCGCCGACCCAAGAGTCCCCGCGGGTCCGCGCGGCCCGCCTGCGTCCCGGGCACCCCGTACGCGCGCCAGCCGTCCAGGTACAGCCCGGCCAGCATCCGCAACCCGTTCGAGACTTCCCGGGTGGCCTGCATCCCGACGGCCTCGATCAGGTCGCTGCCGCGCTCCTTGCGCGGGACATCCCACTCACCGATCCGCCATGCGTGCACGATCCCGGGTTCGTCCCGGTAGGCGCACAGCCACCATGCGCCACGGGTCCGGGCGATTGCGAAGTCGTCATCGGTCGCCGTGTCGGCGGCGCCGACTGCCACCATGACCGCGTCAGGACTGGCCAGGGCGGCGTGCAGCGTGGTGCTGCCGACTTCGCGCTCAACGCGCACCCACACCTCTTGAAAGTCGAAGTCGCTCACCGGGCACCGTCCTTGCGCACCAGCTTGGCAACACGGGCGCGTTCGGCGGCCGGAAGCTGACGCTGGTGCAGCCATCGGGGCGGGACATCGACGACACGTCGACGGACGGGGACGGGCGGGGTTATGATCGGGGTAGCACTCATGGGCCTGGTCTCTCGGTGGGTGCTACGCGGCTCGCCCCTTGGTCCGGGGCGGGCCGCGCGCGTTTAGGGTCAGTCGAGCGAGGCTCGACGCAAAGGAATGCGGGACACGGGCGTCGCGGCCTGCTGCTCGAGCCGTGCGAGGACAGCCCGCCAGACCACGACCTCGCGGCCAGCGATGACGCTCACGAGCCCCTGTTCGCGCAGCCAGCGCCGAGCGTCGTCACGTGCCAGCGGCAACCACTCGCAGGCGGTGCGCACTGAGACGACGGCGGCCTCGCCGAGCGCGACGCGGGTGTCGGTGGCGGACATCTACGCGGCCCGCTTGGGCTCGGGTTCGGACGGCCCATCGTCGACGTAGCCATCGGCGGCCAGCCCGATCTCGATGTACCGGCGAGCCTGGTGGCTCAAGGCGCGTGTCTCCGTTCGGCTCGCGCTGACCAAGCGGTCACGAACGGACGCGGGAACGCGCACAGAAAGCGAAACGAGATTGTCGTTGTCCATCTTGAATCCCAGAGGTTGAGTGGCGACCTCAATAATGTGGCTCGTTCGCGCTACTGAGTCAACCTCTAAGATTCCATCCGAGGTTGAGCGCACCGCTCGCACACCGTATATGCTGAGTGGCAAACAGGGACGGGCATGGAAGAAGCGACCTTCGGTAAGCAACTCAAGTCGTGGCGCACCGCTGCTGGCGTGAAGCAGTCAGAGGTAGAGCGGGTGCTGGGGAACAAGAGCCGCGGCTACTGCACCCACCTCGAGAAGGGCGCAATCCGCCCGCCTGGACGCGCGGATTGCCACAAGCTCGCCGCGTTGCTGGAGGTTGCTCCAGACGCCGTGTGGCAGGCGGCCGCCCTCGACTTGATGGCCCGGGCAATCAAGGATGAGCCCGGGCTTAGCGACTACTTCAGCGAGCGCCTCAAAGACGCCCGGGGCTTCGAACTCTCCCAGGAAGAACAGTGCCTTCTCGAAGCACTGCGCGCCTCGCTCGATCCCGACAGCTACGCAGTTGGCCCGAGCACAATCGCCTACGCCCCTGGGCAAGACGGCAATCCGGAAGCCGCGCTCGTCGGCGGGGGCGAGCCGTACCGGCCGCGCGACCTGACACACAAGCTGACGAAGCTGCTGCGTGACGCGCCGAGCATGATGGCGCTTGAGGATGCGCCGACCGTGCTGCGGCGAAGCTACCTGAGCGACCCAGGCGGGCCACTGCCGCCGTGCACACCGGTCGGCGAAGTGCTGCATGATCTGCTCGACAGGCTGACGCGGACCGAGCCCGGCCCCGAGCGGTGGCGACTGATTGGGCAGCTCGCCGAGTTCGTCGACAGCCACGCGCCCGAACGCCGACGCGGCTCGGCATGAGCCGCCCCGAGTCCTTCAAGATCGGCCGGGAGATCCTCGTTCGAGCGGTCCGGCCGCGCGGGAAGCGTGGTCCCGCCGACGGGCGCTGGTTCCTGCGAGCGGACCAGGGGAGGGGACGGGACCGGCGCACCATCTGGAGCGGGTACGCGCACCCGCACGAAGCCGAGACCGCTGTGCTCGACGTACTACAGAACGGGCCGAAGCATCCGAAGCGCGCCCCCATCGAAGACGCAGCGCCGACGGCGCGGGCTATCCACGACGTCGGCGACCTCATGGCTGTGTGGGTCGGCTCGCTCGAGGATCGCCAGGAAGCGGGCCGAGTCACCGCCAAGACGGTGACCGGCTGGCGCGACCGCGCGAAGCAGGTCAAGGCCGTGCTGGGCACGACGCCTCTGCAGCGCCTGGGCTTCGCGGACCTCGACCGGTTCGCGAACGAGCGCCTACGGACTGCGGCGCCGTCCACCGTGCGCCGCGAGGTGAAGGCCATCTTCGCGGCATGGCGCTACGGCCAGGCCGTGGGCGTTGTCCCAGCTCGCGCGCTGCCGAAGCTCTCCGAGCTCGGGATCCCCGACCGTCCCGTCCGCGAACGTCACACCCCGGACGCGGCGGACGTCGAGAAGGTGATCGCCGAGTTGGATGGGTGGCCGCGCATGGCCGTGATCTTGCTGGATGCGACCGGATGCCGCGTGTCCGAGATCGCGACGCTCACCCGCGACCGCGTCGACCTGGCCGGCGGTGTCGTGCACGTCCTCGCCAAGCGCAAGCCCGGACAGGACCCGGCGATCCGCAGCGTCCCGATCGCCGACGACGTGGTCGAGTCCCTGCGTACATGGCTCGCTGACACCGACTGCGACCCCGACGGCCTGGTGCTCGGGACCACGCCGCACATGGTGCGCAGCCAGCTCAGCACGCCCATCCTCCGCGACGCGTGCAAGGCCGCGAAGGTGAAGCACCGCTTCACCCCGCACGGCCTGCGCCGCGCTGCTGTCGACCGCATGGCCCGCGCCGGCGTCGACGTCGGGGCCGCGGCATCCGTCCTGGGCCACTCACCGGCCGTGGCGCTGCAGAACTACCGGCAGGTTTCAGCCGATGATCGAAGGGCTGCGATCGACGCCGCGGGACTCGGTCGGAGAGCCAACGACGAAACCCCCGTTTCCGAGGAGTCTGCGCACAACTTGGCGCACACTTCTCGAAAACGGGGGTTTGACGCGGATAGTGGTACTCCCAAGGGGAATCGAACCCCTGTTTTCGGCGTGAGAGGCCGACGTCCTAACCGCTAGACGATGGGAGCATGCAGGGCGCAGCGGCCCGTAACAGAATCGTGGTTGGGGTGGTAGGACTCGAACCTACGGTACACGGAATCAGAACCCGTTGCCTTACCAACTTGGCTACACCCCAAGACGCCACCGGGGCGTTTCCGCACCAGCAACGGCCCGCGATTAACGACGCATGAACGCCAGGTCAAGGCCGCAGGGCTACGGAAACTGGTCTAGGGCGATATCATAGGCCGAAAGCGCTTTATTGGTGTCCTGGAACCACTTCTCTTCGGCCAGCTTGGCGCTGTCGGACCGCTTGCGCCCAGCCGTCCAGAGCTCCTTGTCGCCGGTCTCGAGGGCCACAAGGATGTCGGTGTATGCGCCCGCGCGGTCGGTCCAGGTCGCCACCAGGACCGTGTGGGGTTCGGCCCACACCGGCGGCGGCTCGACGAGCTCGGCCTGGTGCTGAAGGTGCTGGGCCACGGGCACGACGTTGTCTCGCCAGCGCTTTGTGGCCGCAGCCGCGTCGGGCTGGCCGTTGTAGATCTCGGCTGCCCCCTCGAGCACCTGCTCGGCCAGCAAGCTGTTCTCGTGCAGCAGGGGCTCGATATCTTTGGCCCACGCACGCGCGGCGACGGCCTCGGGCGAGTTGTCTTCGCAGGCGGTGCCGGTCGCGACCAGCAGGGTGACGGCGATGATGGGCATGCGGCTCACGGGGCGAGCATATACCAGGTGAGCGAGGGCGCGACCTTGCCGGGCCGAGGTCAAACCGCTAAGAGCGCGGGGCTTCCGGGCCACGGAGGCAAGGAGCACACGTGCGCATTGGCGTCGACAAGCTGGGAGAGCAGGGCCGCACCCTCGGGTTCGGTCTGGCCGACGCGTGGGCGAACGAGGCCGCCTCGGGCGCTCTCGACGCTCCGGTCAGCACGCTGTCTGGCAAGTTGAGCTTCGAACACCGCGACACCCATGTGGCTGTTTCGGTGACCGGAGCTGTCCAGGCCACGGTCGAGTGTGTGCGCTGCGGCAGTCCCACACCGCTCGCTGTCGATGTCGACACCGAGCTGCTGTACGTTGCCGAGCGCACCGATGCCAAAGATGTCGAGCTATCGGACACCGAGCTCGACTACGGCGAGTACTGCGATGGCATGCTCGACGCTGGCGCCGTCATCTCCGAGGCCCTCGCGCTCGCGCTTCCCAACCGCATCGTCTGCACCGACGTGCCGGGCTGCGACGCGCGCACTGATGCACTGCTTGCCGCGCGCGGGAGTTCCGGCACGGCGGGTGGTGCCTTCACCGTCTTGAAGGGCCTGTCGCTGTAGCGGCGGCCCGCTTTCTGGGGTTCGAACCATGGCTGTCCCGAAGAAGAAGATGTCCAAGAGCCGTCGCAACCAGCGACGCGCCCACGACGCGATCAAGTTCACTGCGGCTGTCGAAGCCTGCCCGTCCTGTGGTGAGCTCAAGCTCCGCCACCGGGTGTGCATGGGCTGTGGCAGCTACCGCGGACGTCAGATCATCGAGATCGACGCCGAATAGGCATGACCGACCCGAGCGGCCTCCCAGCCGATGCTGTCGGCCTGCGGGTCGCGGTCGACGCAATGGGTGGTGACAACGCTCCGGACGCCATCGTCGAGGGGGCAGTTGCCGCCGCTCGCGAAGGCATACCGGTCCTACTGGTGGGCGATACGGGGCGTCTGACCCCACTCGTCCCGTCCGACGTGCAGATTCCGATCGTGCACGCATCCGAAGTGGTCGGAATGCAGGAAGGAGCGGCGTCATCGGTGCGTCGCAAGCCGCAGTCCTCCATCCGGGTGGCGCTGCAGCTGCTGGCCGATGGCAAGGCCTCGTCGGTGGTGTCTTGCGGACACACGGGCGCTTGCCTGGTGGGAGCGGTGTTGGTGGTCGGCACCCTCGACGGCGTCGGCCGCCCGGCCATCGCCACGGCGCTGCCCCGGTCCGACGGCGGTCGGCTGGTGCTGCTCGATGTCGGGGCCAACGTCGACTGCAAGCCCGAACAGCTCGCCCAGTTCGCGCTGCTCGGCTCGGCCTGGGCCGAGGTTCAGGGCCTCGACCAGCCCCGAGTGGGCATCCTCTCCAACGGCGAAGAGGGCGGCAAGGGCAACGAGCAGGTGCGCCTGGCCACGCCGCTCATCGAGGCGCTGCCCATCAACTTCACCGGCAACGTCGAGCCTTCCGCGGCCTTCGCCGGGTCGTGCGATGTGCTTGTCTGCGACGGCTTCGTGGGCAATGTGCTCATCAAGGCGGTCGAGGGCGCTGCCGAGGTGGTGATTCACCTGCTCGGTGAGCACGTGCAGAGCAGCGTCGCCGCTCGCACCGGCGCCTTGCTGATGCGCGGTGCATTCGGGCGCTTCCGCGATCAGATTCGCTGGGATGCGCACGGAGGTGGGCTGCTGCTGGGCACCCGCGGAGTGGTCGTGACCGGCCACGGACGCGCCAACGGCAACGCTGTGCACGCCGCGATCGCCCTGGCTCACGCCGCCGCCCGCGACGGCCTGGTGAGCAAGATGGCAGCGAGGATGGGCGGGTAGCTTGCCGTCGGAGTCGAAACCGCTATATTGCGCGGCCTTCAAGGAGACCCCCGGATGTCGAACGACGAGATCGTCAGCAAGGTGCAGGGAATCATCGCCGAGAGCCTCGGCGTGAGCCCGGCCGAGGTCGCCCCGACCGCATCCTTCATCACCGACCTCAACGCGGACTCTCTCGACATCGTCGAGCTGGTCATGGCCATCGAAAAGGAATTCGACATCGAGATTCCCGACGATGAAGCCGAGAAGATCCGCACGGTCCAAGACGCGATCGACTATATCGTCGCCCACGCCTCGTAGGCTCGCGCGGAGGGCCTGATGGTCGGCCGTCGCGTCGTCATCACCGGCCTGGGGACCGTCAATCCCTGCGGTCTGGACGTTCCCAGCACGTGGGAGAGTCTGTGCGCTGGTCGCTCCGGTGTACGCACGGTCACGCGCTTCGATGCGTCCGATCTGCCCATCCGCATCGCGGCCGAGGTCAAGGACTTCGATGGCGCTGCCCTGCTCGGGCGCCGAACGATCCGGCGCTGGGGCCTGTTCACCCAGTACGCCGTGGTGGCCGGCGACGAAGCGATGGCGCATGCGGGCTTCGACCGCGATGCAGGGGTCTGGCCCGAGGCCGAGCGCTTCGGCGTGTACGTGGGCTCGGGCATTGGCGGCATTCCCGCCATCTACGAAGGTTCGATCGTGGCCCACGAGCAGGGCCCCAAGCGCATGTCGGCCTACTTCATCCCGAGGTCCCTCATCAACCTGGCCACGGGTGAGCTCGCCATCCGCCACAACGCCAAGGGTCCGAGTGTGTGCGTTGCGACAGCCTGTGCGTGTGGCAACCACGCCATCGGGCTCGCCGCGCAGGCCATCGCCATGGGCCAGGCCGATGTGATTGTTGCCGGGGGGACCGAGGCGTCGATGTCCCCCATGGCCTTCGGCGGGTTCATGGTGATGAAGGCCCTGTCGAGCCGAAACGACGATCCCGCAACGGCGAGCCGACCCTTCGACGCCCACCGCGATGGCTTCGTCATGGGCGAGGGGGCCGGTGTGGTGGTGCTCGAAGAGCTCGAGCACGCCAGGGCACGTGGAGCGCGCATCCTGGCCGAGGTGACCGGCTTTGGCATGAGCACCGACGCGCACCACATCACCGCTCCAGCGCCGGGAGGGGCGGGTGCCGCCCAGTGCATGCGGGCCGCGCTGTCGTCGGCCGGCATCGCGCCCAGCGATGTCGACTACATCAACGCCCACGGCACCAGCACGCCCATGAACGACCGCACCGAGACGGCAGCCATCCGCGCCGTGTTCGGAAAGCACGCCGATCGCATGATGGTGAGCTCCACCAAGAGCATGTCGGGGCACCTGCTCGGTGCGGCCGGCGGGCTCGAGACCATCGCCACGGTGATGGCCCTGTTCACGGGCACGGTGCCGCCCACAGCCAACCTCACGACGCCAGATCCCGAGTGCGATCTGGACTACGTCGCTGAGGGGGCGCGGGATGCCCGTCCGCGGGTGGCCATCAACAATGGCTTTGGATTCGGAGGCACCAACGCGACGTTGGTGCTGCAACACTGGGAGGAAGGGTGAGAATCGTCTTGGGAGCCGATCACGGCGGGTTCGAACTGAAGGGCCTGATTCGCGCCCACCTCGACAAGCTCGGGCACGATGTCGACGACGTCGGCACGTCCACGGCCGACTCGGTGGACTACCCCGACTTTGCGCACCAGGTAGCGCGCGCCGTGGCCACGATGGAGGCCGAGCGCGGCATCCTGGTGTGCGGCACGGGGCAGGGCATGGCCATGAGCGTCAACAAGCACGCCGGCGTGCGCGCAGGGGTCGTCGCCGACACCTTCAGCGCGGCCATGGTGATGCAGCACAACGACGCGCGCGTGCTGTGCCTGGGGCAGCGTGTCGTGGGGCCCGGCCTCGCGCTCGCATGCGTCGACGCGTGGCTCGCTGCCGAGTTCGAGGGCGGCCGGCACCAGCGCAGGGTCACCAAGATCGACCCGACCGACCCGTAGAAGCGGTTACAAGCGTCGGCCAGCTTGGAGACACCGTGGATTTCAGCGCTCTGGCCACGCAAGACCCCGCCGTGCACGATGCCATCGTGGGTGAGTTCCACCGTCAGCAAGACGAGATCGAGCTGATCGCATCCGAGAACTACGTCAGCATTCCGGTGCTGCAAGCCCTGGGAACCTGGCTCACCAACAAGTACGCCGAAGGCTTGCCCAATCGCCGCTACTACGGCGGCTGCGAGATGGTCGACAAGGTCGAGCTCCTGGCCCGAAACCGCGCCAAGAAGCTGTTCGGGGCGCTGGGCGCAAACGTGCAGCCCCATGCGGGTGCCCAGGCCAACTCGGCGGCGTTCCTGGCGCTGCTGCAGCCCGGTGACACCTTCTTGGGCCTCGACCTGTCCCATGGTGGGCACCTGACCCACGGTTCTCCCGTCAACAGCTCCGGGCTGCTGTACAACCCCATCAGCTACAAGCTCGACGAAAAGACGGGCCGCATCGACATGGATCAGGTGCGCGACCTGGCCAAGAAGCACCGGCCCAAGCTCATCGTCACGGGCGCCAGCGCCTACCCGCGGCACATCGACTTCGCGGCCTTCCGCGAGATTGCCGACGAGGTGGGGGCGTCGCTGATGGCCGATATCGCCCACATCGCCGGCCTGGTGTGCACCGGTCTGCACCCCGACCCCGTGCCCTACTGCGACTACGTCACCACCACCACGCACAAGACCCTGCGGGGTCCGCGCGGCGGGCTGATCCTGGCCAACGACGTCGACCGGGCCAAGGCCATGAACAAAGCGGTGTTCCCGGGCACCCAGGGCGGCCCGCTGATGCATGTCATCGCGGCCAAAGCGGTGGCGTTCGGCGAGGCACTCAAGCCCGAGTTCAAGACGTACAGCCAGGCCGTGCTGGTCAACAGCAAGGCCATGGCCGAGCGCCTGATGGAGCGCGGCCTCACCCTGGTGAGCGGAGGCACCGACAACCACCTCATGCTGGTCGACATGGGCGAGCGCTGCAGCGGCAAAGACGCCGAAGACGCCCTGGGGCGCGCCGCCATCACCGTGAACAAGAACACGGTTCCAGGTGAAAAGCGCAGCCCCTTCGTCACTTCTGGCGTGCGCATCGGCACCCCGGCCATGACCACCCGCGGCATGGACAAGGCCGACGCGGTTCAGATCGCCGACTGGATCGTCGATGCCATCGAGGCACGCGATGACGCCGACGAGCTCGCGCGCATCCGCGGAAAGGTCGTCGAGATGTGCAAGCGCAAGCCCGTCTACCCGGACGAGTTGCTCGGGTGAAGTGCCCGGAGTGCGAGCACTCCGAGTCGAAGGTCATCGACTCCCGGAGCACCAACGAGGCCATCCGACGCCGTCGGGAGTGCTTGTTCTGTGGCGAACGCTTCACCACCTTCGAGCGGCTCGAGAAAAAGCGCCTGTGGGTCATCAAGCGCGATGGGCGCAAGGAGCCCTTCAAGCCCGACAAGGTGGCCGAGGGCATCGCGCTCGCCTGCCGCAAGCGCCCCATCGACGCCGCCCGCGCTGACGAGATGCTGCACGAGGTCGAGGCGCGCCTGCTGGGGCTGCCCGGCGCCGAGGTGACCTCCGCCGACGTGGGCGAGGCGGTGATGGCCGTGCTGCGCTCCGTCGACGAGGTGGCCTTCCTTCGCTTCGCGTCGGTGTACAAGGCCTTCGACAGCGTCGATCAGTTCGTCGACTTCGTGCGCCCGCTGCAGGAGGGTGCATGAGCTCGCACCACGAGCCGTTCATGGCCCGCGCCGTGCAGATGGCGCGCCGGGGCATGGGGCTGACCGCCCCGAACCCCTCGGTGGGTGCGGTCATCGTGCGCGAGGGCGTCATCCTGGGCGAGGGGCACACCCGTCCGGCGGGCGGCCTTCATGCCGAGCGCGTCGCCATCCGCCACGCTCGGGAGCGAGGGCTCGAGACCCGCGGCGCCACCCTGTACACCACGCTCGAGCCGTGCCGGCATCACGGGCGTACCCCCCCTTGCACCGATGCCATCCTCGAGGCGGGCATCGAGCACGTGGTGGTCGGCGTGCTCGATCCCTTCCCCGAGATGCAGGGCCAGAGCATCGCCCTGCTCATGGCGGCGGGCGTCGAGGTCGAGCTCGGCGTGCTGGGCGCCGAGTGTGCACGCCTGGTCCGTGGCTTCACCCGGGCGCTCACCCACGGGCTGCCCGAGGTCAGCTGCAAGGTCGCGATGTCCCTCGACGGCCACATCGCCACCGCCACGGGCGAGAGCCAGTGGATCACCAGCCCCGAGGCGCGCCGACACGGTCATCAACTGCGCCAGGCTCACGATGCCATCGTCGTGGGCATCGGAACGGTGCTGGCCGATGATCCCCGGCTCACCTGCCGCATCGCCGACGGCGCACACCCCGTCCCGGTGGTCTTGGACAGCAACCTCCGCACACCGCCCGACTCCAGGCTGCTCAGCGGCCCCTGCGAAGCCATCATCATCTGCGCCGAAGATGCCCCCGATGTCATGCTCGACGCGCAGATCATCCCGGTGCCGCGAACACCCGAGGGCATCGACATCGAGGTGGCGCTGCGCGCGCTGGCCGAGCGTGGACTGCACCGGGTCCTGGTCGAGGGCGGGGGAGGGGTGCATCGAAGCCTGCTCGCGTCGCGCCTGGTGGACACGCTGCACGCCTACGTCGCCGGGCTCGTGTTGCCTGGGGGCCGTCCCTGGGTGGCGGGCCCCGACGTGACTTCGCTCGCCGACGGCATTCGCCTGGAAGGGCCGCCCCGCGCGCAGGTGGTGGGTCCTGATGTCCTGCTGTCCTGGGACCTGCACCACCGCCTGCACGAGGACGAGTGATGTTCACCGGGCTCGTCGAGGACATCGCCACCATCGTGGCCGCGAATCAACGCGGAACCGGCACGCAGCTGACCATACGCACGGCGATTGCGCTGGCCGAGGTGGCCGTCGGCGACTCCATCGCGGTCGACGGCGCGTGCCTGACCGCCGAGCGAATCGACGGCGACTGCTTTGTCGCGGTCGCGGCCCGCGAGACGCTCGACAAGACGACCTTGTCCGACGCGCGCGCGGGCCGGCGGGTACACCTCGAACGCGCGATGCGTCTGGGCGATCGCCTTGGCGGCCACCTGGTGCAGGGGCATGTCGACGGCGTGGGCGACGTGGTCTCGGTGCGGCCCAGCGGCGAGGCCCGAGTGCTGCAGTTCACGGTTCCTGCGGCACTCACGCGGTACATCGCGCCCAAGGGCAGCATCACGCTCGATGGCGTGAGCCTCACCGTCAACGAGATCCAGGAGCGCACGGTCCGCGTCGACCTCGTGCCCCACACGGTGGCCGTGACCCACCTGGGCGGGCGCAAGCCTGGCCAGCGCATCAATGTAGAAGTCGACGTCCTCGCCAAATATGTAGAGCGGCTGCTCGCCCCCCAGCCGGGGTCGATGTCGCTCGAGTTCCTTCGAAAGCACGGATACAGCCGATGACCGCCACCGCCCAGAATGCCAGCACCTTCTCCGTCCTCGACCCCGACCCCATTCGTCGCGTCGAGCTCGCCCTCGACGACATGCGCGCCGGCCGCATGGTCATCCTGGTCGACGACGAAGACCGCGAGAACGAGGGTGATCTGGTCATCGCAGCCAGCAAGTGCACGCCCGAGGCCATCAACTTCATGGCCACTCACGGGCGAGGCCTCATCTGCCTGTCCCTCACCAGCGACCAGGTCTCGCGCCTGGGCCTGTCCATGATGGCCACCAACAACCAGTCGATGTACAACACGGCCTTCACGGTCAGCATCGAGGCCCGCGAGGGGGTCAGCACCGGCATCAGCGCCGCCGACCGAGCGCACACCGTGCACGTCGCCATCGATGCGGCGGCGACCCCGCGAAGTGTGGTGGTTCCCGGCCACATGTTCCCGCTTCAGGCCCGCGACGGCGGTGTGCTCGAGCGCGTGGGCCAGACCGAGGGCAGCGTCGACCTGGCGCGGCTGGCGGGCCTCAATCCCGCGGGCGTCATCTGCGAGATCATGAAGGACGACGGCACGATGGCCCGCTTGAGCGACCTCAAGGAGTTCGGTCGGCAGCACGAGATCCGCATCGTGGCGGTGGCCGACATCATCAAGTACCGCATGCGCAACGAGCGCATCGTCAAGCGTGAGGCCGAAGGCCGCATGACCGTGCCGGGGCTCGGCGAGTGGACCACGCGGCTGTACAGCTGCCCCGGCACCAACGAGGTGCACTTCGCCATGTTCCAGGGCATCCCCAGCGTCGAGTCGACGGTGGTGCGGGTCCAGGCGGCACCGCCGGCCTGGGCCTTCGTGCATCCCGATGGCAGCGTGCTCTCCAGCCAGGCCCGAGCGTCGATGGAGGCCATCAACAACGCCGGTGGCGGAGCCATCGTGTTCATGCACGCCAACGGCGGAATGCCCATGAGCATGCACCGCGCGTTCATCAAGGACTTTGGCGGGGCCGACCTGCCTGCTTCGGTTCAACCCCGCGCCGACCAGCTGCGCGACCTGGGCGCAGGCTGCCAGATCCTGCTCGATCTCGGGCTGCGGGATCTGCGCCTTCTGACCGGAAGTAACCGGCAAATCGTGGGCCTCGAGGCCTATGGCTTGCGGATCACCGAGCGCATTCCGCTTATAGCGGGTGCCGACCCGGACAAGGAGGCCTGATGGCCCGCGTCATCGAAGGACACATCAGCGACACCGGCGGCCGCTACGCGATCGTCGCCGGTCGCTTCAACGACTTCATCACCGGCCACCTCATCGAGGGCGCCGAAGACGGCCTGCGGCGGCACGGCGTCGACACCGATGCGCGCGTCGATCTGTACTGGGTGCCCGGCGCGTGGGAGATCCCGCTCGTCGCCAAGAAGGCGGCCTCCAGCGGAAAGTACGCGGCCGTCATCGCCGTGGGCGCCGTGATCCGAGGCTCCACGCCGCACTTCGACTACGTCTCGGCCGAGGTCAGCAAGGGTGTTGCGGGAGCGTCGCTGGACACCGGCGTGCCCATCATCTTTGGCGTGCTGACCACGGACACCATCGAACAAGCCATCGAGCGCGCGGGCACCAAGGCCGGCAACAAGGGCTTCGATGCAGCCATGGCTGCCCTCGAGATGGTGTCCTTGCTCGGGAAGATGCCCTAGTGGCCAGTCGTCGACGCGCGCGCGAATATGCCCTTCAGGCCCTGTTTCAGGCCGACCTCACCGGTCAGCCGGTCACGGCGGCACTCAATGCCCTGTGGGCCGGGCTGCTCGACGACGACGGGGTCGGCGAGGCACGCGCCCCCGAGAGCGAGGAGGTCGAGTTCGCCCAGCGCCTGGTGATGGGTGTCGACTCCGGTCGGGACGAGATCGACGAGCTGATCGACAGCTGCAGCACCAACTGGCGGCTGCCGCGCATGCCGGTCGTCGACCGCAACATCCTGCGCATGGCCGCCTTCGAGCTGCAGTCCTGCGACGACATTCCGGCGACGGTGTCCATCAACGAGTCGGTCGAGCTCGCCAAGCGCTTTGGGGCCAAAGAGAGCCGAGCCTTCGTCAACGGCATCGTCGACCGCATGGCGCGCAACCTTGGAAGGATCGGCGACAAGCGCTGACCTGCCAAGAACCAGGCTGCGAGTGCCCTGTTAGACTGGGGCCATGATGCGCGTGCTCGACAGCTACTGGTTTGGTCAAGGGGTCGTGCTCGTGATGTGCCTGGGCATCGTGGTGGTCGCGGCAATCATCACGCCCAGCGACGAGATGCTGTCGTTGTTCGGCCAGGACATCCCGGTGATGTGCAGCTTTCGAAGGTACTTCGGCATTGGCTGCCCCGGGTGCGGGCTGACGCGCAGCTTCACCTACATGGCGCACCTCGATGTCCGGGGTGCGTTCGCGATGAACTGGATGGGGCCGCCGATGTTCTTGCTGGTTCTGTCCCAGGTTCCCTACCGTGCGTATACCTTGTGGCGAGGCCCGATTCGTGGCCGCCGGCGAGCCAGGAGAGCAAGCGTATGATTCAGCTCCATCCCGATGCAGCGACGCAGATCCGAACCATCGGCTCCAAAGAGGGCTTCTCGGATGCGTTCGGGCTGCGCTTTGGCCTCAAAGACGGCGGGTGCTCGGGCTACTTCTACATGCTCGACTTCGAAGACAAGCCCGACGACGATGACATCGTGCACGAGGAGCACGGTGTGCGCGTGTTCATCCACCCGCTGCATCTGCCCTTCTTGGCCGGCTCCGTGATCAAGTACCGCGACGAGGTGCTGGAGTCGGGCTTCTACGTCGACAACCCCAACGTCGCGCGCGCCTGCGGGTGCGGCGAGAGTGTCGGCTTCTAGCTCGTGGGAATCCCCGTTCTGCACGTCGAGGGGTACCAGCCCGTCGAGATCGATGGCCAGCGCACCCTGCTCGAGCTGTGCGAAGACCACGGCATTCCCATGGAGTGTGCGTGCGGCGGCTTCGCGGCCTGCAACAGCTGCCGGGTGCTCGTCCTGCAGGGCGCCGACAACCTCACCGCCAAGCTGCCCGAAGAAGACGCCTTCCTCGACGCGCCGGCGCAGCGTCTGGGGTGCCAGGCAACGCCGCTGGGCCACGCGGTCGTGCGGCTCGATCCTGGCATCTGAGCTTCGTGCACAAGCGACCGTTGACGCCGCCGCAGGCCGCCATTAGAGCGATGGAGCTTCGGAAACGAAGCGACGGCCAGATAGCTCAGTTGGTAGAGCAGGGGATTGAAAATCCCCGTGTCGGCGGTTCGATTCCGTCTCTGGCCACCAGTCCACTTTTCGCGAGCTTCGCTCGCTGCCATGGGGCTCCGCCCCCTGGAACCCCCGGCTCCTGCGGAGGGCAGCTTGAGCCGGGTGCTCGCTTCGCTCGCTGCCATGGGGGCTCCGCTCCATTGCGCCGCTGGCCAACCGGCGGCCGATGGGGTCCCGTCCGGTCGCGGGCTCCCTTCCCCCCATCGGCCGGGCCAGCGGCTGGCCCCTGGAACGCGCTGTGCAGCAGCCCCGGCTCCTGCGGAGGGCAGGTTGAGCTGCGTGCTCGCTTCGGTGAGGGCTCCGCTCTTGGAACCCCCCCGCTCCTGCGGAGGGCGAGCTTGAGCCGCGTGCTGCCCTCGACCTGGGTGGTCCTCGGGCTCGCATTCCTCGGGGGGTGCGGGGACCGCTGCGATCGGCTGTGCAACCTCATCGAGATCCGGCGGGCCGAGTGTGGATCGGTTCCCGCAGACTGGGCTCGCACCTGCCGCTCCGACTGGCGCGACAGCGCCGCGGCTCTCACGGCGCGCGAACAGGACCTCGCGCTCGAGGTGTGTGCCGACACGCGCGTTGCCGTCGCCGAGTGGAGCTGCGAGGCGCTGCAGGCGCAGTACGACACCGGCGTCAGCCGCTGATCGTCACTCGTAGGTGATGTCCTTCACCTGGATTCCGAGCTTGTTGATGCGGTAGTTCAGGTTGGAGCGCGACAGCTGAAGCCGCCTGGCCGCACGAGCCTGGACCCCTTGCGCTTCTTTGAGGGCGGCCACGATGACGCGGTGTTCGTGGTCGAGCAGGGCGTCTTGCAGGCTCGTGCCGAGCGGCGGCAGCACGCTCACGGGCTCGCCCGGGTCGGCATCGGGGGTGTCCTCGGGCAGGCGCACGTTGAGCTTGCCGTCGCGCTGAAGGATGACGCCTCGTTCGACGACGTGCTCGAGCTGTCGCACGTTTCCAGGCCAGTGGTAGGCCATCATGCGCTCCAGATCGGCAGCGGCGATCTTGGCCTGGGGACGGCCGTTCTTCTGGGCGAAGTGGGCGGCGAAGTGATCGACCAGCAGTGGGATGTCGGCTCGGCGCTCCCGCAGCGGAGGCACGCGCAGGGGCATCACATTGAGGCGGTAGAACAGGTCTTCGCGAAAGCGGCCTTCCTTGACCTCTTGGCGAAGGTCCCGGTTGGTAGCCGCGACGATGCGAACGTCCACCTTCAGCGTCTTGCTTCCGCCGACGCGCTGGAACTCGCCCTCCTGCAGCACTCGAAGCAGCTTGACCTGCATGTGCGCGTCCACCTCGCCAATCTCGTCGAGCAACAGGGTTCCGCCATCGGCCGACTCGAACTTGCCGATGTGCTGGCGGATGGCGCCCGAGAACGAGCCCTTCTCGTGGCCGAAGAGCTCACTCTCGATCAGGGTCTCGGGGATGGCGCCGCAGTTCACGCGCACGAACGGACCCTCGGCGCGATTGCTTCGGTAGTGCAGCGCGTGGGCCAGCAGTTCCTTGCCGGTGCCCGTTGGCCCCTGGAGCAACACCGTGGCCGTGGTGTCGGCCACCGCCGAGATGTCTTCGTACAGCTGCAGCATGGCCTCGGTGGTGCCAATGATGCGCTCGAAGCCGTAGCGTTCCTGCACCTCTTGGCGCAGCTGCACCAGCTGAGCGCGCAGGGCCTTGTTCTCGAGCGCGCGCTCGATCACCAGCAGCAGGGCATCCCGCTCCACCGGCTTGATCAAGTAGTCGGCGGCGCCGGCCTTCATCGCCGTCACCGCGTCGGCAACCGAGCCGTAGCCCGTCATCACCACCACCTCGACCGACGGCCACGAGGCCTTGACGCGACCCAGCAGCTCGATCCCGCTGATTCCCGGCATCATCACGTCGGTGAGCAGCAGATCGAAGGGTGCGTCGCGCAGGGCCTCGATGGCCCTCTCGGCCGCGGTGACGACGGTCACGTCCATGCCGCCCTTCTTGAGGTTGACCTCGAGCGCCGTGCGCACCGCGCGGTCGTCGTCGCACACCAGGATGCGCGGCTTCATCGCACGTCCCGCACCAGGCTGGGCTCGATGAGCCACAGCCGTTCCTGCGGGTGCAGCGAGGGCGTGAGCAGCGGGGCGAGCTCATCGGGCAGGCGCAGCTGCGAGCGCTGCCGCGGCGTCCACATCCACTCCTGCTGGGGAAAGACCGCCTTGATCACCGTTGGTGACAAGGACTCGAAGGCCGAGCCCGCGGCCGAGAACTCCACCAGGGTGACGTCTCGGCCCTTGGGCAACCCGGCGCGGCTTCTTGCGTCGGCGATGGCGTCCTGCAGGCCGCCAATGCCGTCGACAAGCCCGTTGTCGGCGGCATCGCTGCCCACCCAGACCCGCCCTCGGGCGACCTCTTCGACCTGGTCGAGCGTGAGGTTTCGACCGCTCGCCACGCGTTCCTTGAACTGCATGTAGGTGTCGTCCACCAGCGTCTGCATGCGCGCACGCTCGCGCTCGTCCCAGGGCTCGCTGGTGGAGTGGATTGTGGCGTTGCGGCCGCGCTGCACCGTGGTGCTGTTCACGCCCAGGCGGTCCATCAGGCCGCCCACCGTCGGCCAGCCGCTGTAGACGCCGATGCTGCCGGTGATGGTGGTGGGCTCAGCCCAGATCGCATCGGCGCCCGCGCTGACGTAGTAGCCACCCGAGGCCGCGACCCCGCCCATGCTCACCACGATGGGTTTTTCGCCGTCGTAGCGCGTGACGGCGCGCCAGATCTCGTCCGAGGCGAACGACGAGCCGCCGGGGCTGTCGACCCTCATCACCACGGCCCGAACCTGCGCGTCGTTGCGCGCGGCATCGAGCTGGTCGACCAGGGTCTGCGAGCCGGCCGTGCGGCCTCCCAGCAGTCCGCCGGAGCTCGATGGCCCAGGTACGATGACCCCATCGACGTAGATGATCGCGATCTGGGAGGGGGCCTCCCACGGCGATGTCGGCTGTGGCAGGTCGTACAGATCGCGGGTGACCACCGGGCCGTCGTGGGTCTGTTCCAGGTCGTCGTCGAGCTCGTCTGGGTACAACAGCTCGTCCACCAGCCCCAGGTCCAGGGCCTCGTTGGCCGACCACGGTCCGCCGTCGATCCACGCCTCGGCGTCAGCCGGGCTGCGCCCGCGACCGGTCGAGATGCCCGTCACCAGCTCGGCGTACAGCCCGTCCAGCAGGGCGTGGGTCTGCTCGAGCGAGGCCGGGCTGGGCTCGGTCTCGGTCTGCAGCTCGGGTGCCGACTTGTACTCGCTCCGCTTCACGAACTGGGGCTCGATGCCCAGCATGTCGAAGGCCCCGCGCACATTCAGCAGCTCGCTCGCCACCCCCGTGAGTTCGACCGTGGCGGCCGGGTGCATGACGATGCGGCTGGCTGCCGTGGCCACCCAGTACGAGCCCGTGCCCGGGTACCCGTCCAGGTACACCGTGACGGGCTTGCCCGCGGCCTCGAGGGCCTCGATGCGCTGACGAAGCTCTTGGTGGCGTGCCCACGAGAGCGGCGCAGACAAGCGCAGCAGCATGCCGCGTGCGCCCGGATCGGTCTCGACCCGGCGCATCAGCTCGAGGGTGTCGAGCCACGACTCACCGGGGTCCGAGAACAAGGTCGCGGTGGGTTGGTACTCGGGGGCCACGTCGAGCTGGAGCGTGGGCACGCGCCGCCCCGACCGAACCAGGGACTCGCCGGGCTCGTCGCTGCCCACCCACGCTCCCAGCACGGTCTGGTCGCCGGCGGCCCCCAGTGCGGCGCCGCCACCCAGGCCGTCGAAGTACACCTCGATGCCCCCTCCGGCCGACATCTCGGTGAAGGTGTCGTCGGTGGTGAACTGGCCGCGCAGGTACAGGCCCTCGACCGGGCGCAGCCGCACGGTGGCCATGCCCAAGCGAGTGTTCTGCCCGTTCGCCCCGAAGCGCGTGGACCCATCGACGCCCAGCACCATGAAGTCCCCGAACGGGCGCAACGCCAAGCCCACCCCGGTCTGCGCTGGCGCCTCGATGGGATCGGGGTTCGTGATGTTGCGAGCCACGGCCGAGAGCCCGAGCCAGGGCAGGGGACGCCAGCTCCCGCCCACATCGTAGGCCACGTAGTTGCTGCTGCCGGTCACCAGGTGCCAGGCGATGCGCCACCCGATGGCGATGCGGTCGGGGAGGCGGACCGACGTCGTGTAGTCGATCGTCCAGCGCGGATTGAAGGTGCCCGACAGATCGGTGTAGCTGTGCGCCCCGACCTGAAGGCCACCAAAGCCCGTGGTGGCGGCCAGCGACTGGGGCGCGCGCTCGGTCAGGGGCTGCGTGAAGTACACCCCATACCGGGGATCGGGGTCGTAGGCGAGGTTCGCTGGATTGACCCAGGCGGCCCCCGGCCCCGACTCGGCGGCGATGCCCGCAGCGGGAACGATCGGCCGATCCGGGCTGACTCCCTGCGCGAGCGAGGAGCCGGCAATGAGCGCCGCAAGCCAGGTCATGAACCCTCCAGTTCGCGCAACATACCCCGTGTCTGCGCTATCATTGGAGCCTCCCCGCGGTTGTCGTCCCCGAGAACCCGTCCGCCGACCTGATGTCGGACCTTTTGCCCACCCCAGCCCTTCAGAGCCACCATGATCCGTCGTAGCCTCGCGCGCCTCGTCCTCTTCGCCACCGCGCTCGCCCTTCCTCTCGCTCCGTCTTTCGCCCAGGACGAGGGCGAGGCGGCCTTCGAGGAGCTGCTCGCTCCGGTCACCCAACAACGCGCCTGGCGCGACTCCCGCACCGCTGTGCAGGTCGTCGACGTCGCCACCGGCGAGGTGGTGTTCACGAGAGATGCCGACCGGGGCCTGATTCCCGCGTCCACGATGAAGGCTGTCACCGCGGCGGCCGCCTTGAGCTCGCTCGGGCCCTCGTACAAGTTCAAGACCACGGTGCACGCCGACGGGGGCATCGACAGCGTGGGCACGCTGCACGGCGATCTCTACATCGAGGGGGGCGGCGACCCCACCTTCGTCGTCGAGAAGCTCTGGAAGCTGGTGTACGACCTCAAGATCGATGGCCTGACCAAGATCGACGGCGACGTCGTGTTCGACGAGTCCTTCTTTGCCGGGCCCTACCCCCTGCAGGGCTGGGACAAGAAAGAGGACGTCGAGCGGGGCCCTTCCTACTTCAGCCGGCAGTCTGCCCTGTCGCTCAACTTCAACACGGTGGCCATCGTGGTGGCGCCGGGGGCCGAGACGGGCGGTGGCGCCCGCGTGCAGCTCGAGACGCCTGCCTCTCCCTATGTCGAGGTGGTCAACGAGGTGGTCACGGGCGAATCGGGCAGCTACCGCCGGCTGTCCATCGAGCGCGAGGTGGCCGACGACGGGCACATGGTGTTCACGGTCACCGGATCCATGCCTTCGGGGGCCGCGGCCGCACGGTACTACCGCACGGTCGAAGATCCGACCGCGCACTTCCAGGCCGCATTCCTCGAGATGGCCAATCGCCATGGGATCGCGGTCACGGGTCGGGGGCGCCGCGGTGTCACACCACCAGACACACGCACGCTCTGGGAGCTCAACTCGCCGCCGCTCGCGTCGATCTTGATGGACATGAACAAATACTCAAACAACTTCATGGCCGAGCAGGTGCTTCGCACGATGGGCGCCGAGGCGAACGATGGCCAGGCGGGCGACACCGAGGCTGGTCTGGCGGTGGTGCGCGACTACCTGACCTCGATTGGGGTGCCGCAAGACTCCTACACAATCGTGAACGGAAGCGGCCTGTCCAGAGACTCCAGCATTCCGCCTTCCCTGCTCACGGCGGTGTTGCTGGACATGGCCGCCGACACCGCTGCAGGCGGCGAATTCCGCTCTTCGCTGGCGATCGCCGGAGCAGACGGCACGCTGTGGAAGCGCCTGCGGGATGAGCCAGGACGTGTGAGAGGGAAGACAGGCACGATCGACGGAGTCCACTGTCTGACCGGGTACGCTGAGTCGGCAGACGGCGCGTTGTACGCGTTCGCCTTCCTCTCCAACAACATCCGCGGGGGCATCTCCCAGGTGAAGAAGCTGCACGACGCCATGGCACGCGAGCTGATCGAAGTCGACGGAACCACCGGCGCGCTGGTCGAGGCGAGCGCTGCGAGTCCAGGCCAGACGCCATGACGCACCCTGTTGATGGCCGCCGTCCACGACAACATCTCGACCTCTTGGAAATGGCTGCTGCAAACCCTCGGATTTGGCCTTTGCATGAGCATTGACACGAAAACCGCAGCAGCGCTATACACACGCGGACGATATACAAGGGTGTCCCGGCTCGGGTACACTTCGTCGCCCGCGTCCGCAGCGCCTTCTTCGCTTCGCCTAGAAGCCGCCGCCAACCGCCTCTGGAGAGCTGAATGAGCGCAACTCGGGTCCTCATGCTCCTACCCCTCATGGGGGTACTGAGCCTCGGGACTGTTGCCATGGCCCAGGAAGCTCCTGGCGATTCCGTCGCCGAAGAAGAGGGCACCGAGGGCACCGAGGACGAAGAAGGCGCCGAGGGCGATGCCGAAGTCGACGAGGCCGCCGCACGCGAACAAGCCGAAGAGGCCGAGGCCGCGGCGCGCAGTGCCTACAACCGCGAGCTTCGCACGGTCGAAGAAGAAGTCGGCCGCCTGAAAGAACGGGTCTTCCGCAGCAAGGCCACCCTGCAGCTCCTCAAGGAGCTGGTGATCGAGGGTGCGACCCTCGGCTCCCGCGTGGTGCTGTGGCACATCAACAAGATGGGCCCCGCCTACACCATGGAATCGGTCCAGTACTTCCTGGACGGCAAGAACGTGTTCACCCGGGTCGATCCGGGCGGCAGCCTCGATGGCCTACGTGAGATCAAGCTGCACGAACAGACCATCCCCCCGGGCAGTCACAGCCTGCAGGTGCACGCAGTCCTGCGCGGCAGCGGCTTCGGGGTGTTCTCCTACCTCAAGACCTACTCCTTCAAGGTGCACTCCAGCTACACCTTCGAAGTCGAGGACGGCAAGCAGACCACCGTGCGCATCGTCGCCAACGAACGGCCGGGGCGCACCTTCGTCGACCGTCCGGGCATCTCGTACGAAGAGGTCGCCGAGGCCCTGCGAGAGGACGAGTAGTGTCCACCTCCACTCCCACGGCGTGGGGACTGACCATTCGATCGCTGGCGCTGTCGCTCGCCCTGATCGGCTCGGCGTCGGCCAAAGAAGAGATCAACGAGCAGCTGACCCTCATCGAAGACGGCGCCGCCGAGATCACCGCGGCCACCGACGAGCTCGAAGACGACGTCGCGCCGGGGCGTGGGTTCATCACCTCCGCCCAGGCCACCGAGCGTTTCCAGGACTACGTCTTCCTGTTCATGACCAAGGATTACGAGGCCGCGGCCGAGGGCTTCTTCACGCTGGTCACCACCGCGGCGCTGTCCAACGCGGGCCTCCACCGAGACGCCGAGTGGTACCTCGCCGAGTCCCTCTTCTTCATGGAGAACCTCGCCACCGCCGAGGCGCGCTACCAGGTCATCGCCGATGACATGCAGCACCCGTTCCGCGACGACGCGGTGCGTCGCCTGCTCGAGCTGTACGCCTCGTCGGGTCAGGTCCAGGCGTTCTACGCGCTGTACGAACAAGAGATCGTGCAGGGACGCGTTCGGCCCTCCGACCTCATCACCTACGCCGTCGCCAAGGCCTTCTACCGCAGCGACGACTACCCGGCGGCTCGCAAGAACTTCGAAGATCTCGGCCCCGACAGCCCCTTCCACGGCAAGGCGCTGTACTTCCTGGGCGCCCTCGAAGTGGCCGAGGGCAAGCTCGACACGGCCATCCCCTTCTTCCAGGCCGCCACCGAGCGCTCCCTCGAGACCCTCGAAGACCAGCAGGTCCACGACCTCTCCTGGCTCGCGCTCGGACGCATCTACTACGAACAGCAGCGCTACCCCGAAGCCGAAGAGTCCTACAACAAGATCGCCGGTGACTCCCAGTTCCTGGCCGATCAGCTCTACGAACTGACCTGGACCTTCGTGAAGCAGGAACAGTTCAAAGAGGCGGGCAACAGCGTCGAGATCTTCCTGCTCGCCTACTCCGACCACCAGTACGCCGCGCAGCTCAAGGTGCTCCAGGGGCACCTGCACATGATGCAGGAGCGCCACGACGAGGCCTTGACCCAGTACGAGCAGGTCATCGTCGAGTACACGCCCATTCGCAAGCAGTTCGCCGAGCTCGCCGTCAGCAACGACGATCCAGCCAAGTACTTCGAGCGCATCATCCAGCTCGACGAGAGCACCGGCACGCCCGAAGGCCTGCCGCCCTTCGCCGTCGCCATGATGCTGTCCGACACCGACCTCTCCCGGTCACTGACGGTCTACCGCGAGCTCGAGCGTCAGCGCCGCAATGTCGTGATCTCCGAGGGCTTGATCGTCGAGCTCGAGGAGGTCCTGGGCAGCTCGGCGGGCATCGGTGGTTTCGATCAGCTCCGCTACGACGTCCAGCTCAACCAGAGCTTGGGCAAGGAGTTCATGCTCGACCTGCTCCAGGCCGAAGAGTCGTACCTGAGCGCCAACGGCGCAAGCTCGGCCAAGCTCGGGGCGCTCGAAAAGAAGCGCAAAGAGACGAGCGACCTGCTCACCGGCGCCGGCCAGCAGCGCGAGATCCGTGAGGCCGAAGGCCAGAAACGCCTGCAGGCCGTTCGCGAGGACCTCGAGAAGGTGCAAGAGGAGCTGCGGCGCCTGCAGCAAGAAGAGGGCGGCATCCGCAAAGACTTCGTTGCCCGCGAAGCCACCCTCGACCCCGAAGAAGAAGCCGAGATCGAGCGCCGCCTGGCCGACATCACCGAAGAGATCGCGGCCATGACCGAGCGCGCCCAAGAGCTCCAAGACGAAGAGAACACCATCGCCCAGGACGCCGCCAGCGACGGGCTCGACCAAGAGGTCGCCAAGGCCATCCTGGCGCTGCGCGATGAGTACAAGGGTGCTCGACGGGGCGTCAGTGCGGCCGATTCCCGACAGGTCTTCGACCGCATCGACGGACTGTGGACCGCTCTGCGCCACGATCAGAGCCGCCTGGTCAAATTGCGGAACCGAATCGAGACCACAGAGTCCTCAGAGATGGGCCGCATTCGTCAGAAGTTCAACTACGAAGTGCGCGAGGTAGCGGCCCAACGCGAGCTGCTCGACAAGACGATGCTCGAAGCGCAGGAGGTCTCCATCGGACTGACCCGTGCCGGATTCGGTCGCCTCGAGGACTTCTTTGCCGAGTCTGTCCTCAAGGCCGACATGGGTGTGGTCGATGTCTACTGGGCCGAAAAGCTCGACGTCGCCGACCAGAAGGCCAAGGTCCAAGAAGAGAAAGCTGCCCTGATGTCCGACCTCGAGGCGCGCTTCAACCTCATCCGGCAGAAACTGAACCAGTAGAGGGCCTGCCTTTGCGTTCCCACATCCACTCCCTGACGCTTGTCCTCGCGCTGCTGGCCCCCAGCGCGGCCAGTGCCGTCCCAAGCTCCGACATCGAGGTCACCGAGCAGCTCTCGGGCCGCGACGGCGAAGAACTCACCTCGTACTCCAAGGTTCGCGAGCGCTTCAACGCGCGCATGACCGAGCTCGAGACCGACACCCGCGCGTACATCTCGCACCGCGAGAGCGAGGAGCGCAAAAAGCTCGCCCAGGGCTATGACGCCCTCATCGCCTCCCTCGAAGAGCTCGAGCTGTCCAAGCGCGACCAGGCCGTCGAGGTCTTCGAGCAGTTCCTCGAGATGTACCCAGACAGCGAGTACAGCTCGCACGTCCGCTTTCGCCTGGCCGAGCTCTACTTCGAGCTGCAGAAGGAGCGATGGCTGATCGAGGCCGAGGCCTACGCCGAGATCGAAGACCGCTGCTTCAACGACGAGATGGATGCCTGCGAGCTGCTCACCGAGCCTCCGCGCATCGACCTGCAGCCCGCGATCGACCTGTACCTGCGCATCATCGAAGACAACCTCAAGCTGCCGGTCGAAGAGCAATACGAGTTCCTCGATGGCACCTACTACATGCTCGGGTTCACCTACACCGACCCGAACTCGGCCCAGAAAGACGAAGACCTGGCGCAGCAGGCCTTCAAGGATCTGGTGACCCAGCGTCCCGAGTCCGATCTCGCCGACGCCGCCCACCTGTTCCTTGGCAACCACTACTTCGACTACAACGAGACCGACAAGGCCATCGCCGAGTACCGCACGGTCTACGACAAGGGCCCCGAGGGCGACTACTACAACGAGGCCATGTACCAGCTGGCCTGGTCGTTCTACAAAGAGGCCTTCGAGCCGTGGGAGTACAACCGCGCCCTCGACATGTTCGTCGCGGTGCTCGAACAGTCCGAGAAGGAGCTGCTCGAGTCCGGTCGTGAGTCCGACTACAAACCCGACGCCGTCAAGTACCTGGCCATCAGCTTCTCCGACATCGCCGACAAGGGAGGTTTCGCCGATCCGCCGCCCCCCGGTCACATCGGCGAGTGGCCTCCGGGCGGCCTTGCCTTCGACTCGGTCACCGCGCTCGACGTCGCCAAGGAGTACTTCGCCACCCTCGACGAGCCCGCCGAGTGGGAGTGGGAAGTGTACGTGCAGCTGGGCGAGAACCTCACCCAGCTGGCCAAGTTCGAAGACGCCATCGGTGTGTACGGGCACCTGCAGAACGACTCGCGCTGGGTCCACCGCCCCGAGAACCCCGACTTCCAGTGGAAGGTCGCCAAGCTCTGGGTCTCGGGTCCGTTCCCCGACGTCGAACAGTCCGCTCAGGCGCGCGTCGAGCTCACCAACCGCTACAACGACAACAGCGAGTGGGCCGAAGCGAACCGCAGCAACCCCGAGGCGCTGGCCAAGGCCCGCAGCTACATCGAAGACTCCCTCGCCGACGTCGCGATCGAGTACCGCCTGGCCGCCGACAACGCAGCCAAAGAGGGTGGCGACCCCGAAGCGGTCACCCAGCTGTACCGCGACGCCGCTGCTCGTTTCCGCGAGTACCTCGACAAGTTCCCGATCTCCGACGACTACTACCAGCAGCAGTGGTACCTCAGCGACACGCTGTACATGGCCGGTGACTACGAGGCCGCGTCCAAAGAGTACGAGCTGCTGCTCAAGAGCCGCCGCAACCACGAGTTCGGGGATGGCGCAGTCTTCCAGCTCATGCGGTGCCAGAAGGCCATGCTCGACGCGGCCTTTGGCGACAAGTCCTACGAACCGCCCGAAGACGCGGTCGTCGAGCGCACCTACCCGCGCGTCGACGGCAAGAAGGACGAGAACGGCGAACCGGTCGTGATCACGGTGTACCAGCTGTCCGAACGGCACGCGAAGTTCATCGAGGCCGCCGATCGGGTGCTCAACCACAAGTTCAAGCCCCCCGAAGAAGGCGCCGCCGACTACGCCGCCGCCATCGAGAACAACCGGGCCGCGCTCAAGTACCTGATCGCTCAGATCATGTTCCACCACGGCCGCTACGACGAGGCGCGTCCGCGGCTCAAGGCCGTCGTCGAGCAGTACCGCGCGACGCTCGAGGGATCGTACGCGGCCGGTCTGCTGGTCGACTCGTTCAGCAACGAGGGCGATCTGGCCAAGATGCGCCTGTGGACCAAAGAGTTCGTGGTGAACCCGCCCGGACCGCCCGAGATGATCGAGGTCAACGCAGACAAGTTCGGCACGGCCCTCGAAGGTGTGGCCTTCAAGCAGTGTCTGCAGCTCGTCGAGCTCGAAGATCGCGAGGGTGCCGCCGACTGCTTCATCCAGTTCATGGGCGACTTCCCGGGGTCCCAGTACAAAGACGTCGCGCTGTACAACGCCGCCAACAGCTACCAGCTGGTGGGCAAGGCCGACAAGGCCATCGAGCTGTTCGAGGACTACGTAAACCTGTACCCCGACAACGAGCGCTCCGAGAACCTCTACTTTCGCATCGCCACCACCTACGAGTCCACCTTCGAGCTCAAGCAGGCCATCAAGTACTACGAGCGCCTGGTCAAGCTGTTCCCCGAGAACATCGACGCGGCGAATGCTTGGTACAACGCTGCCTTCCTCAAGATCGGCATCGGCGACTACCAAGGGGCCGCCAAGGCCTTCGAGGCCTACCCCGGCAAGTTCCCCGACGAGACCGACGGCGAGAAGACGTACTTCCTGGCCGGCGAGCAGTGGGAAGAGATCAGCACCTTCCAGGCCAAGAAATTCTACGAGGGGTACCTTCGCAAGTACGGCCTCGAGAACCCCGACCACGCCTTCGAGGCCCGCCACAAGCTCGCCGAGATCTACAAGGCCGAACGCAACAACCGCAAGTACGACGACCAGCTCGACCAGATCCTGGCCGACTACACCCGGCTGGCCGAGTCCAACCCCGAGAAGCTCGGCTACTGGGCACGGCACTACGCCGCCGAGTCGGCCTTCCGCGACATCCAGAAGAAGTTCGAGATCGTCACGGCCGACGAGCTGCCCAAGGACGAGCAGAAGGCGCTCAAGCTGCTCACCGAAGAGAAGCCCCCCGAGGTGAAGCAGTTCATCGAAGATGCCGGCACCATGCTGACCTTCGCCGACTTCGAGTACAACTCGGCCGCCATCTACCTGATGGGCGCCACCCAGCTGTACTTCGCCGATCTGGGCTTCAGCCTTCGGCCCCCCGAAGACATGGACCCCGAGATGCAGGACATCTTCTACGAAGTCCTAGAGACCGAGGTCTACCCGCAGTTCTACCCGGTCCAAGAGAAGGCGGTCGAGCTGTTCCAGAAGGTCATCGACGGAGCCAGCGAGCGCGGTGAGCACAACGAGTGGGTCGACAAGTCGCAGCAGGCGCTCAACGAGCTCGACCCGCGCACCTACCCGGCGCTCAAGCTCGAGAAGCGCGGAGGCATCGATGCGACGCTGATTCCCGAGGTCAAGATGCTCGTCATGGAAGACCCCAACGCGGTCTCCACCAGCGAGGCCGTCTTTGGCACGGGCGACGAGTCGACCGAGCTGGGCGGTGGCACGGACACCCCCGAACCTACAACACCGGCCCCCAGCCCAGAGACTCCCGAAGGAGGCCAGTGATCATGCGTCACGTCGCGGCATTTGGACTGATGGGGCTGCTGCTTGCTGGCTGCCCTCCCAAGAACCCCGAGGGTACAGGCGCCGTCACCGACGCCGACACCGACACCACCGTCGGCATGACCGCCGAAGAGCTCGAGGCCAAGCGCCAAGCCGATGAGGCGGCTGCGGCCGACGAGGCCAAGATGCAAGAACTCGGCAACACCGAGACGCCGCTTCACGAGCGCGTCAACGGTGCCACCGAGCTGATGACCTCGTCGGATGGGGCGCGCAAGGCCCTCGAGGTGCTGCAGTCCATCCAGGCCGACAACCCCGACTCGGCCGAGGTCGAGTTCAACATCGGTGTGGCCAAGTACTACATGCTCGACGTGGCGGGCGCCCGGCGCTCCTTCGAGAAGGCGCTCGACATGGACCCCAAGCTGTCCACGTCGTACCTCTACCTGGGCGTGCTCGACGAGCGGGACGGCAACCTGGACGCGGCGGTCTCTCGCTACCGCGAAGGCGTTCGCGTCGACGAAGAGAACAAAGAGATCTGGGGAGCCCTGGTTGGCGCGCTGCGCAAGCAAGGCCGCCTCGATGCGGCGGTCGCCGAGGCCAAGAGCGCCCTCAAGATCAACACCCAGAACCTGTCGGTCTACAACAACCTGGGGCTCGTGTACCTGGACAAGGGCGAGCACAACCTGGCCAAGTTCGTGTTCGTCAAAGCGATCAACTCGATCCCGGGCGCCGAGCAGAACCCCTACATCCAGGCAAACCTGGGTCGGGTCTACTTCGACCTCGAGGAGTACCACACCGCGCAGTTCCACCTCGAGAAGAGCGTCGAGCTCAACCCCGAGCTCACGCCTTCGCTGGTGTACTTGTCGCAGCTGTACCTCGACAACCGCAACTACAAGAAGATGGTCCCGCTGCTCGAGACGGCTCGCAAGCTCGAGCCCGACAACCAGCAGGTGCTCATCAACCTGGGCATCGCCTACCGCGGTGTCGGGCGGCTCGATGATGCCGAAGCGACCTACAAGGCCGCACTCGAGCTCGACCCGGCCGACCCTGCTCCCCACTTCAACCTGGGCATTCTGTACGGCGACTACAAGAAGGACTACGAGTCCAGCCTGACGTCGTTCACGGCCTACGTCGATGCGGGCGGCGAAGACGCCGAGACGGCCACCGAATACATCGAAGACGTCGAAAAAGAGAAGTCGCGCGCCGAGAAGAAGGCCAAGCGCGACGCCGAGCGCAAGAAGCGCGAAGAAGAGAAGAAGAAGCGCGAGGAGCTGCTCAAGGCCGCCGAAGAGAAGGCCGCGCAAGACGAAGCGGCGGGTGCTGGCGATGCCACACCCACCGACGGCACCCCGCCCGCCGATGGCGGCGCTGCAGGCCAGCCCGCCGACGAGGCGCCGCCCCAGGACCCACCTGCCGACGATCCGCCTGCCGACGAACCGCCTGCCGATGCACCCCCCGCCGACGATGCCCCCTCGGATGATCCCTGGGGAGCCGGCGGCGGCGACGCCGGAGGAGGGAGGCGCCGGCCGACGAAGCCCCCCCCGAAGAAGAAATCGATCCATGGGGAGGAAACTGATGGCACGCCTTGCCCCAATGGCACTCGTGATGTTGCTGGGAGCCCTGGTGGCGAGTCCTGCACAGGCCAAGAAGCGCCTGGTGTTCGAGGACACGGTCATCGAGGGTGAGGTCCAGAAGCCTGAGGTCGCGGTGTACATCACCCGCCAGAACCTCAACAAGGCCTACGACCTCAACCTGAAAGAGAGCTTCATCCCCAAGATCATCGACGCGCTCGAGCAAACGCCGTTCTAGTTGTCGGGAGCTTCGCTCCCTCGCAGGGGGCTGCGCGCCCCCTGCAACCCCGCGCTCCTGCGGAGGGCAGTTGAAGAGCGTCGCGTCGCTTCGCTCCTCGGGAGCTTCGCTCCCTCGCAGGGGGCTGCGCGCCCCCTGCAACCCCGCGCTCCTGCGGAGGGCAGTTGAAGAGCGTCGCGTCGCTTCGCTCCTCGGGAGCTTCGCTCCCTCGCAGGGGGCTGCGCGCCCCCTGCAACCCCGCGCTCCTGCGGAGGGCAGTTGAAGAGCGTCGCGTCGCTTCGCTCCTCGGGAGCTTCGCTCCCTCGCAGGGGGCTGCGCGCCCCCTGCAACCCCGCGCTCCTGCGGAGGGCAGTTGAAGAGCGTCGCGCCGCTTCGCTCTTCGGGAGCTTCGCTCCCTCGCAGGGGGCTGCGCGCCCCCTGCAACCCCGCGCTCCTGCGGAGGGCAGTTGAAGAGCGTCGCGTCGCGTCGCTTCGCTCTTCGGAGCTTCGCTCCCTCGCAGGGGGCTGCGCGCCCCCTGCAACCCCGCGCGCCTGCGGAGGGCAGTTGATGGAGCTTGGCTCGATGGTGAACGGCGTTCGGGTTCCGACGGGGGCTGGCGATCGGAACGTGCGCGCGGTGGACGCGCCGTCAAAATCCGAAATGACCTCGCCTTGACGAACCCGGCGCGACCCGCTGAGGTCGGTGTGACTGCACTCATAGAGAGTGTGCGGAGTGGCTGACAGCCTCTTTGCAGTGTCCCCACTCCCCTCATACCGTCCGGTCGAGTAGAGTCCACCAGTCCTACAGGTCGCCCGGGCGGAGTCCCCGGACCCACAGCGGCCAGAACAGCGGAGACCTCAGAAGATGATCAACATTGTCCAGATGTTCAAAGAGGGCGGGCCGTTCATGTACCCGATCCTCGGTGCAGCGGTGTTTGCAGCAGCCATTGCTTTCGAGCGGCTCTTCTACATCGTGTTCCGTGCGAACATCAACGCCACCGCCTTCATGGCCCAGATCCAGAAGCTGGTCATGGCGAACAACATCGACCGCGCCATCAAGCTCTGCAACGCAGAGCCGCATGCGGCGTTGCCCAAGGTCGTGAAGGCCGGTCTGACCCGCGCCAACCGCACCGAGAAGGAAATCGAGAACGCCATCGAGGAGGCTACCCTCGAGGTCGCGCCCATCCTCAACAAGCGCACCAACTACCTGTCGATGCTCGCGAACGTCGCCACCCTGACGGGCCTCCTGGGCACCATCATGGGCCTGGTGCAAGCGTTCGAGGCCGTTGCTCACGCGTCGGCCGAGATGAAGCAGACGCTGCTGGCCGCCGGTATCTCGGTCGCGATGTTCACCACCGCTGGTGGTCTCATCGTCGCCATCCCGACGCTCGTGGTGCACTCGGTCATCAGCACGCGCACCAACAAGATTCTCGACGACGTCGACCAGTACGGGCTCAAGACGCTCAACCTGCTCACCGCTCGTCGTCGCGGCACCCTCAAGGAAGACGCGGCGGCCAGCTAGTCGTCGTCTCTTGCCGACGCCCACGTCCGGGCGTCGGCAGTCCTCACCCCCCCTGGAGTTCATCCCATGGGCAAGCAGCGCACGGAAGACGCAGAGGATCTGAACCTGGTTCCCATCATGAACCTGGTCACGATTCTCATTCCCTTCCTGCTCATGGCGGCCGAGTTCGTGTCACTGTCTGTGATCGACTCGACGCTGCCAGCCATCGGCGCCCCGACGACTCAGCAAGAAGAGGAAAAGGAAGAGGACAAACCTCCCCTCAACCTCTCGATCATCATCACCAACACCGGGTACACGGTCGCGGGTTCCGCTGCGGTTCTCAAGGATCAGGAAGGCGATGGGCCCACCATCCCCTGCCTCGAGCCTGGGTGTCCGACTGCCGACTCCTACGACCTGAAGGACCTTCGGCGGCTGTTGGGTGAGATCAAAGATGAGTACGAGGACGAAGAGAACGTCATCCTCGTTCCCGAGTCCAGCATCCAGTACGAAGTCCTGGTCAAAACCATGGACGGCACCCGTGACGATCCCGACACCAAGGTCGAGGGCAAGTCCCGTCTGCTGTTCCCGTTCGTCGTCATCGCCGGCGGAGCGAAGTAGGAGGCCACCATGGGTAAAAAGAAGAACAGGCGCGGCGGTGCAGACGGTGAGCTCAACATCACGTCCATGATGGACATGATGACGATCATCCTCGTCTTCCTCCTCAAGTCCTACTCCACGACCGACATCTCTGTGGCTCCCTCCGAGGACCTGCAGATCCCGGTGTCGACCTCGCAGAAGCCTCCCAAGGTGGCCGTCAACGTCGTGGTGTCTCGCAAAGAGATCCTCGTCGACGGTGTCTCGGTGCTTCGCCTGGGCAGCTATGCCGACACCGAGACCGGTCAGCCGGTCATCGCGGTGCCCGCCGAAGAGAAGCGCGGACAGATGATCTCTCGTCTGTACGACAAACTCCTCGAGAAGGCCGAGACCGCAAAAGAACTCGGTGCGCGCGCTGGCAGCGACGAGCTCGACTTCAAGGGGCAGATTCTGCTGCAGTGCGACAAGCGTCTTCCGTTCAGCGTGATCCGCGAGGTCATGTACACGGCAGGCCAGGCGCAGTTCGGCGAGTTCCGCTTCGTGGTCATCAAGGGAGGGTAGTGAGCCGCTTGCTCGCTCGCCCTGCCGCTCCCTTCGGGCATCCTCTCCCGCGAATGGCTCTCACGGGCCATGGTGCCAACCGCCGCCAACGGCCAAGGCACGTGGGAAGTAAGGATGCCCTCTCTTGTATTCGCACCCGGCCTCGGACTAATCTGTGCCCCACGCACCGGCTGCTCAAGACCGATGCTGTCCATGCCGATTTTTGAGGGATCCAGGTACACCGTTGAGATCACCCATCGAATCCAGTGAACCAACAGCGACTACCGTTGTCGGAGCACCAGACGGTCAAGCAGCGTTTCCCACCTCTGGTACGCTGTCGGTCCGCCATCCCAAGACCAGGGCCCCGGAGACCTGATCCATGGCAGCCAAGGCGCAAACCAAGGTCCTGCGCATCGGGATCATCGAGGACGGCAAGATCGTCCAAGAGCGGCTTATCAAGGCCGGCGAGACGGTTACCGTCGGCGAGTCCGCGAAGAACACCTTCGTGTTCCCAAAGACCTCGCTTCCTCGTGCCGAATACCCGCTCTTCGTGGCCCGCGGCAGCAAGTACGTCCTGAACTTCACCGAGGCGATGAAGGGCAAGATCAGCTCTGGAGGGTCTGTCGTGGCCCTCGAGAAGCTGCGGTCCGATCCCTCTGTCAAGAAGCAGGGCGGTAGCTGGCGGCTCGCGCTCACCGAACAAGATCGCGGCAAGATTTCGGTCGACCGGGTGACGGTGCTCTTCCAGTTCGTAGCACCGCCGCCGGTTCAGGCGGTCAAGCCCATCCAGGCCATGGACTTCCGTCCCCGCCTGATGGAAGAGGATGACCCCGTCTTCCTCGGATTCTTGGCCATCTTCTCGGCGCTCGCGGCCGTGTTGATGGTGTGGATCTGGAACACCGAGATTCCCGAGGTCTCGTCCCTCGACGAGATCCCCGATCGCTTCACCAAGATGCTCCTGCCTCCCGACGAGCCCGAGCCTCCTCCGGAAGAGCCCACCGACGAGGTCGATCCGTCCAAGACGGAAAAGAAGACCGAGAAGAAGACCGAGAAGAAGGCCGAGAAGAAGGCCAAGCCCAAGAACAAGGTCGAGGCGGCCAAGCAGCGTGAGGCGCTGCGGCAGGACGTCGTGCAGAAGAGCCTGCTGCTCAAGATGCTGACCACCCGTGGTGAGTCGACCGGCGGCTTCGCCGAGGACCTGTGGACCGACGACGAAGGCCTGGGTGACCTCGATGCGGCCATTCAAGGTGCCGGCGGCGTCGAGATCGCCAGCGCCGAGAACTCCCTGCGCCAGGGCCAGGGCGGCGACACCGAAGACGCCGACATCGGCGACCTTGCCGGAGTTGGCGGCGGTGACGCGGCGATTGGCTCGGGTCCCGAGACCAAGATCGAGGGCTCCACCGAGCTGGGCAACGGCGAGGGCGACTTCGAAGAAGGCGACATCGGGTCGGTCAAGCGGGTCGTGACGCGCAACTTCGGACAGCTGACCTACTGCTACGAGCAGCGTCTCAAGCAGAACCCCAGCCTCTCTGGCCGCGTCGAGATCGAGTGGTACGTCAACGGGGGGCGCGTCACCAGCGCCCAGGTCTTCGCCAACACGTCCGGCGACGCCGAGCTGGGCAACTGCATCGTCAAGAAGATCAAGCGCTGGTCGTTCCCGCGCGAGATCGAGGGCGAAGTCATCTACCCGTTCATCTTCAAGCCCAAGGGCTAAGAGCCTGGCGGGCACACAAGGGCAGGTGTTTCGCACCTGCCCTTTTTGCTTGGCCCCCCGGAATGCCGATCTTTTTTTGAAGGATTGGGTGCTCTGACCGAACTGACCTATCGGAGTCAGCCAGTTTGGTTGACTCAGCCCCCAGTTCGGGGGTATTCCCTAGACGGGATCACGCTTTCTTTCGGAGGCGACTGCATGTCGCGCTTCTACATCGTTGCCCGGGCCAGCGTCTTCGGCGGTCTGCTCGCGGCATCTTTCATGACGGCCAGTCCAGCGCTCGCGCAAGAGACCGGCGTGTCCGGCACGCTCGAGCGAAGCTCGAGCACATCTCCGCAAGAGAAGCTCGCCTATGCGGCCTCTTCCAACAGCGAGATGCGTGATGCCGTCAAGTCGGTCTCGAAGCTGCTCGAGGGGGCTCGCCGAGAGTCCAATGTCGAGCGGCTGCAGTGCCTCTCTTCTCGCTTGAACGCCATTCGTGCGCTGGTTCAGGTGAGCGAGTCGGCCGAGATCGCCATGAAGGATGCCCTGTCCAACGGGCAAGCCGAGCGCGCCGACCACGAGTTCCGCAAGATCGCGGTGGCCCTGACCAAGACCCGTCAGCTGCTCGCCGAGGCCGAGCGCTGCATGGACGAGTCCGGCCTGCTGTCTGGCGACACCATTCTCGAGACGAGTGGGGGCATCGCCGACGAAGGCGATGACACCCAGGACGAACCGATCGATTCATTCGACCTTGGGTACGACCCGCCCGAAGCGAGTCCGTTCCAGTAGTCGTGTGACACCAGACGAGGTATCATCCCGCGGCCCCCGAAACGGGTCTGCCTTTCCCCCGAGACGAGCCCCTCATGCGTAGCTGCCTCGCAGCCATCACCATCGCCACGGCCATGATTGCCCCGGACGCCTCTGCGGCGCCTGGCGAGCACATCCTCGTGGGAGACTCGGTCATCACGCCCATGGTCGACGTGGGCGTCGAGTACCGCACCAACGTGTACCAGCGCGAGATCGACCCGATTGGCGGCGCCAACCTGCGCGTCGCGCCCGGCTTCGAGGTCAACACCAAGGGCCCGCAGACCACCTTCAACGCACGTGGCCAGAGCGAGCTTCGCTACATGCTCGTGGCCGGCACCGACAACCGCGCCAACCTCGACCGCTTCACCGACTTCACCGCTGGCGCCGATCTTCACCTGCTCACCGATCAGGTGCTGCAGTTCAAGTTCTCCGAAAACATCGGAATGAAGAACAACATCGCGCAGGCCGGCTGGGAAGACTCGCCCTTCCACACCCAGTTCCGCAACGAGCTCGGCTTGCTCGCGCCCATTCGTGTGGGCCCCGCCATCCAGATTCAGCCGGGCGGTGCGTGGAGCTTCGACGACTTCCGCATCCCAGAGTCGGGCCGCGTCAACGACTTCCGGCGCTTCAACCGCCGCAACACCTTGGCCGCCGGCCTCGACCTCAAGTGGACCTTCTTCCCGCGTACGGCGGCGATTCTCGAGGCGGACTACGCGGGCCATCTGTGGGATGCGAACCTCGTCTCCACCAGCGACGGAAGCAACGACGCTGCCGCGAACCCCTACGGTGACACGGTCGCGCTGCCCAACAGCAACTTCGTGAAGGTGCAGGCGGGCGTTCGCGGCCGCTTCACTCAGCGCTTGGTGCTCATTGCCACGGCCGGGTACGGCGTTGGCCTCTACAACACCACGGGCGGTGTTCCGGATACCGTTGCCGCCATCGATGTGGCTGGCATCGACCGCATCGTCGGCCTCGTGCAGGGTCGCTTCGACTTGGGACCGGGCAACAAGCTGTCGTTGGGCTACCGCAAGGACTTTGATGACTCCTGGTTCGCCAACTACCTTGCCTATCACCACCTGTACTCCCGGCTCGAGAACCGCTTTGGTCCGCGCTTTGGCACGCTTGCCGAGGTGGGGGTGCGGCTCGAGGGTTTCGCAGGGCAGATTACCCGGGCCGACCAGCTGCTGCGTGTGCGCGGCGACCTGACCTACTCGGTTCAGGACTGGCTCTCGATCTCTGGCGGTGCTTGGTGGACGCGGCGTGCGTCTTCCGACAATGCCATCGAGTACGACGACGTCAACCTGCACGTGCTGACCAACTTCACGTACTGACGTGGTGCTTCCGCTCTGGCGGGAAGCAACCTCCCTTCAATTGGTTTGAAGGATCCGTGCGTCGCCCGTACCAAGCGGGTAGGATGGCACCGTTGTGCCGACGGGAGGCACCTTGGCTCTTGGCCCCCTTACATTTTGGCTGCTGGTGTTTCTGGGCGCTCCCGCGAGTGCGCAGGACTACCAGGTGGGTCCGGGAGACGCGCTGAGCGTGCATGTGCACGACGAGCCCGACCTCTCGCGTCGCATCATCGTGGGCGAGAATTGCCGCGTCGACGTGGGCCTGATTGGCGCGGTCGAGGCGTGCGACGTGACCGTCGACGCCATCGCCAAGGTCATCGAGGGCAAGCTGGCCGACGGCTTCCTGGTCAATCCGCAGGTGACGGTCGAGATTGCCCAGTACGGCAGCAAGGTGGTCCAGGTCGCGGGCGAGGTGAAGCGGCCGGGTGAGGTGGTGCTCGACGGCCCCAAGACCCTGCTCGAGGTCATCTTGGCGGCCGGCGACCGGTCCGGCGAGAACGTGGTGGACGTCAAGCTGGTGCGCTCCGGTGACGTCCGGCGCTTCAACATCGAGATGTTGCCCGCCCAAGACCCGGTCTTCGTGCAGGCCGGCGACGTCATTGTGGTCGAGAGCCCGCGCTTCGTCTACGTCAACGGCGGCGTGAAGAAGGACGGGCCGGTCGACTTCCGCGACGGGCTCACCGTGAGCCAGGCGTACAGCTCGGCGGGCGGTCGCACCGAGTTCGCTCGCATGCGCCAGGCGTACATCAAGCGCGGCGAGGGTCGCATCGACCTGAACATGCGGCGCATCCTGGACGGCAAAGACGCCGACATGGTGCTCGAGCCCGAGGACATCCTGGTCATCCCGAGCAACGGGGACTGAGACCGCCGAGGGCGGGCGCTCGGGGCAGGGGAGGGGACTACGCGCGCGGTCCGAACCGAGGGTTCTGGAACCAGTTCCAGGCGTCGGTCAGGATGACGTCGAGGTCGCGCTCGGCCTTCCACCCCAGGGCGTCTTGCACGGCCGCGGGGTTGGCCACCAGCGTGTGGGGGTCGCCTGGACGCCGGGCCTCGTCGTTGATGCGCACGAAGGACTGGCCGGCGACGCGCTGCACGGTGTCGATGAGCTCTTTGACCGAGTAGCCACGCCCGCTGCCCAGGTTCCACGCGCCGCCCGGCTTGCCGTCGAGCAGGCGTTCGACGGCCTTGAGGTGCGCCGCGGCGAGGTCGAGTACGTGCACGTAGTCGCGCACACACGAGCCGTCCGGCGTGGGGTAGTCCGACCCGAAGACCGCGAAGGGTCGGCCCGTGACCAGGCGCTCGAAGGCCACCGGAATGACGTGCGTCTCGGGATCGTGGGCCTCGCCCAGCCAGCCGTCATCGCTGGCGCCCGCGGCGTTGAAGTAGCGCAGGCACACCGACTCGATCTGGCCCACGCGCCGGGCGTGCGCGAGGATCTTCTCGACCACCGCCTTGGTCTCGCCGTACGGGCTGATGGGCGCGTGAGGGGTGTCTTCGGTAATGGGCACCACCTCGGGGACGCCGTACACGGCGCAGGTGGAGCTGAACACCAGCTTGGAGCAGCCGTGGTCGGCCATGGCGGCCAGCAGGTTGAGCGTGCCGCCTACGTTGACGTCGTAGTACTCGACGGGCTTGTCGACGGACTCGCCGACCGCCATCAGCGCGGCAAAGTGCATGACGCAGTCGAAGCCGCGCGCCAGCACGCGATCGAGCCCGGGTCGGTCGCGCAGATCGACCACATCCAGCTCGCCGGTGACGGCGGCTTCGTAGCCCTGCGAGAGGTTGTCCAGGGTGACGACGTGGTGACCGGCAGCCGCCATGCGGCGTGCGCAGTGGGAGCCGACATAGCCGGCGCCGCCGGTGATCAGGATGCGTGCCAAGGATCCTCCGTGATGCTCTGGGCCGCTTGGCGTAACCGCAGCCCCGGATCCTTCATGCTCAAGCAACACATCAACATGTGACATGACACGTCAATAGATGGTACGATCCGCGCAGCCTGGGGGCATCTTTGGCCGCTCCGACCCTGCGAGACATCCTCAACGAACGCCATCGCGAGATCCTGCTGCTGCTCATGGTCATGAGCAGCGCATTCGCCGTGATCTCGCTTGCCGGTTGGCATGCGGGTGACCCGACGCCGCTGCATCCGGGCACTGGGCGTGTCGAAAACTACTGTGGCCCTGTGGGCGCGACCCTGGCCGACGCCCTGCTCATGTTCGTGGGCTACGGCGCATGGGCGGTGGCCATGCCCATGGTTGCCGGGGTGCTCGCACTCGCCGGGCGCCGTGTCTGGTACCCGGTGCGCACCGTGTCCGCGCTCGCTGTCTACATCTGCGCGCTGGCCCTGACCCATGCCGCGATGGGCCCCGGCGGGGCGTTCCCGGCAGGTGGCGCTGTGGGCCGCAACCTGCTCTCGCTGCTGGAGGCTTCGACCGGCACCGTCGGCGCGGGGCTGCTGCTGTGCTCGGGCGTGCTGCTGGGCGCCACCATTGCGTTCGACATCGACTGGCGACGCGTCTCGGCCTGGACGATCGACCGCCTGGAGGTGTGGGCTCCCTGGCTGGCTCACGGTGTGTTCTCGCGGGTCTCTGCAGCGGTGGCCGCGGTCCGGAGCCTGTCTGGAAAGGGCTTGTGGGGCATGTGGTCGCTCATCGTGGGCATTGCCACGCGCACCCGCAGCGCCGCCGGGCGCATGCTGGCCTCATTTGCCCGCAGCGAGCACGAGGACGGGCCCGACGCCGACTGGGTGAGCGTGTCGGAGTTCGACGACATCACCGGTGGCCCCGACAGCCTTCCCCCTTCGCGGGTCGATGATGCGACGCAGGTCGCGGGCGCCGCGGTGCTGGCCGAGGTGGAGTGGGACCCCACGGGCTACGTCAGCGATCTGGACGACCCGATGCCCAGTGACATCGGCCCGCTTCCCATCGGCGCTGGCCCGGCGATGGGCTTGATGGGTGCGGTGCCCTCGAGTCCGTCCAGCTCTGGCCCGTCCACCTTCACGCGCAGTGTGCCCACTCCGAGCTCGACCGGGGGAGCGGCCCCGGTCGCGGCCATCGCCATTCCCACCCCGACCCCGGTTCCGGCCAGCTACGACGAGGAACCGTCGGAGGATCCGCCCGCTGTCGAGGCCATCGCCGAGCGCCTGGAGGTGCATATTCCGGCCAAGCCGGCGGTCGTCAAGGCCAAGGCGTCCAAGAGCAAGGACGTTCCCGCCGAACAAGAGCCGATGTTCGACCCGGTCGAGATCTCCAAGGCGCCCTACCTGGACTTGTCGCACCGGGACGACGGCAAGGCAGTCGGCAAGAACGACGGGCCCGACTTCCAGCTGCCGCCGCTGTCGGTGCTCGACGAGGTGCCGGAGCAGCACGCGAACATCGACGAGCTGGAGCTTCAGGGCCTCGCGCTGACCATCGAAGAGAAGCTCAACACCTTCAAGGTGGGCGGCAAGGTGGTTGGGGTGCGCCCCGGCCCGGTGGTCACCATCTTTGAGTTCCGTCCCGCCCCTGGCGTCAAGGTGAGCAAGATCAGCAACCTGCAGGACGATCTGATGATGGCGCTGCGGGCTCGCGCCCTGCGCATCGTGGCGCCCATCCCCGGTCGCGACGTCGTGGGCATCGAGGTGCCCAGCAAGGAGCGGCTCACCATCTACCTGCGCGAGCTGCTCGCGAGCCCGCTGTTCAAGCGCGGCAACATGGCGCTGCCCTGCGTGCTGGGCAAGGACGTCGAGGCCAAGCCGCTCATCGCCGACCTGGCCAAGATGCCGCACCTGCTCATCGGCGGCTCTACGGGGTCTGGCAAGTCGGTTGGCGTCAACGGCATGCTCATGAGCCTGCTGTTCAGCATGTCGCCCGAGGACCTGCGCTTCATCCTGGTTGACCCCAAGATGCTCGAGTTCCAGCTGTACAACGACATTCCGCACCTGCTGCACCCGGTCATCACCGACCCGGCCAAGGCGGCCGGCGCGCTGGCATGGGCCTGCGTCGAGATGGACCGGCGGTACGAGCTGATCGCGCGCTGGGAGGTGCGCAACCTCAAGTCGTACAACAAGAAGGTGGCCAAAGAGGCACGGGACTGGACCGAAGAGAAGGCGCGCAAGTACGCGCCCTCGGACTGGCCCGACTACGAGCCGCCGCCCGGCCCCGAGAAGCTGCCTTACATCGTGATCGTCATCGACGAGCTCGCAGACCTCATGCAGCAGGCCAAGAAGGACGTCGAGGGCCACATCGCGCGGCTCGCGGCCAAGGCTCGCGCCTGTGGAATCCACCTGATCATCGCGACCCAGCGTCCGTCGGTCGACGTGCTGACCGGCGTCATCAAGACCAACCTGCCCACCCGCATCGCCTACAAACTGCAGTCGTCGATCGACTCGCGCACGGTGGTGAACTCGGTGGGTGCCGAGAAGCTGCTGGGCATGGGCGACATGCTGTTCATCCCGCCGGGGTCGTCCGACCTGCTGCGCGGCCACGCGCCGTTCGTCTCGGACGGCGAAGTGAAGCGCGTGTGCGACTTCTTGCGCGACCAGAAGGAGCCGGACTTCATCGACGTGTCCGATCCATCGGCCGAGGCCAAGGATGTCGGGGACGACCGGCACCCCCAGTACCGGGACGCGGTGGAGTACGTGGTGTCCAAGCGCAAGGCGTCGACGTCGAGCGTGCAGCGCCAGTTGAGCATTGGCTACAACAAGGCCGCCGACATCATCGACTGCATGGAGGCCGACGGCTTCATTGGCCCGGCGGATGGCGCGCGGCCCCGCAAGGTGCTGATCGAAGAAGTGCCGTCGTGGTTGTGACGGTTGCTTCGTTGCGCGCGTCTCGGATTGTCGCGTCGGTTCGCGGCCGCCGGGGCTGGCGTGTCGAATGACCGAGGATCCTCGAATGAATGCACGCTCTGCGACGTTTGCAGCCCAAGCCCCTGCCGGGGCGGAAGCGCGCCGTGTCAGCGCGTGAAATCGGTCGGAGCCCCGCTTGCGCGTATCTTGGATGACAGCTAATCAGCTCACCGCGGAGGTCTCCGTGAGGATTTCTAGTTCTATGCTCGCTCTTGTCTTGGCCCTAGGCCTGTCCCTACCCATGGCCGCAGCGGCCGATCTGCCCGAGGGTACGGCGACGCCCGTGGCCGAGGCCGGGGACAAGCAGGCCGTCATCCAGGCGGTCGAAGACAAGTACAAAGACATCGAGTCGATCCAGGCCGACTTCGTTCAGACAACGCACTCCGAGATCTTCGGTGACGAGGTCCAGTCCGGAAACCTGGTCATCAAGCGCCCGGCCAAGATGCGCTGGGACTTCACCGAAGCCGGCAAGCAGTTCATCACCGACGGCGAGACCATGTGGGTCTACACCAAAGAAGACGCCCAGGTGATCCGCTTCGACAACGTGGCGCAGCAGGCCGACGCCGCGCAGACGCTGCTTGCATCGCTCGACAAGCTCGACGAGGTGTTCCTGGTCGACATGCTCGAGGGCGAGGCCGGCACCCACAGCTTCCTGTTGATGCCGCGCAAGCCAGGCCAGGTGAAGAAGATCCAGCTCGTGCTCACCACCGAGTTGATGCTCAAGAACGTGAAGATCACCGACGCCTACGACAGCATCACCGAGCTGTCGTTCACGGAAGTGCAGGTTGGGGTGGCCGTCGAAGACGCGCTGTTCGACTTCGCGGTTCCCGAGGGAGTCGAAATCATCACCGCGGGCGGCTGACGTCCTAGCGGAACCGAGGCCAGCAGCTGGCTTCGCCGCGGAACCTCGCTTTCATGAGGCGAAATCCCTGCGCTCGCAGGCTCGCTTCGGGATCGCCTCATCGCTCGGCTCCGCTGGCGCGCCAGCGGCTGGCCTCTCCCGGGACGTGCCTGCGGTGCTTCTGTGGATCTGTGGATCGGCCGCTTCGGGATCGCCTCATCGCTCGGCTCCGCCGGCGCGCCGCGTCCTCCCCTCTGCCAGGACTTGCCTGCGGTGCTTCTGTGGATCGGCCGCTTCGGGATCGCCTCATCGCTCGGCCCCGCTGGCGCGCCAGCGGCTGGCCTCACCCGGGACGTGCCTGCGGTGCTTCTGTGGATCGGGGGCTTCGGGATCGCCTCATCGCTCGGCTCCGCTGGCGCGCCGCATCGTCCTTTCATCAGCCTGTTAGAGGGCGCAGATGGACAAAGTACACCTCGTCTCGCTGGGCTGCGCCAAGAACCGCGTCGACAGCGAGGTCATGATCGGGATCTTGCAGGGTCGGGAGTACGAGCTCGTCGGCGAGCCCGATGATGCCGATGTCATCGTGGTGAACACATGCTCGTTCATCCAGCCCGCGACCGAAGAGTCGGTGGACACGGTGCTCGAGATGGCTGACTTCAAGAAGGAAGGTCGCTGCAAGAAGCTCGTGGTCACCGGGTGCATGGTGCAGCGGTACGGCCGGAGCCTCGAGGGTGAGCTCCCCGAGGTCGATGCCTTTCTGGGCACCGGCGAGTACCACCGCATCGCCGAGGTGCTCGAGGCGCGGTCGGGGGCAGCCCCCAAGAGCCACATCGACGTGCCGATGTACATCCACGACGAGATGGCGCCGCGGGTCAACTCGTGGAGCCGGGCCAGCGCGTACCTGAAGATCAGCGAAGGCTGTGACCACAAGTGCACCTTCTGCATCATCCCGCAGCTCCGTGGTCGCCTGCGCAGCCGCACGGTCGAGTCCCTGGTGACCGAAGCGCGGCGCCTGGTCTCCGAAGGCGTCGTCGAGCTCAACCTCGTGTCCCAGGACTCGACCGCCTACGGCCGTGACCTGCGCAACGGAACCGGCCTCGGCGACCTGATGCAGGGGCTCGCGGGTGTCGAAGGACTGCAGTGGATTCGCCTGCACTATGCCTACCCTCACGGCATCCCGGCGGGCCTGTTGGAGGCGCTGCGCGACGAGCCCAAGGTCTGTCGTTACCTCGACATTCCGCTGCAGCACGCCTCGGGCGCCATGCTCAAGGCGATGAAGCGAGGCGTCACGCGAGCCGGTCAGGAGCGCATCTTGGAGCGAATCCGTGCGGCGGTGCCCGACCTCGCCGTGCGCACCACCTTCATCACTGGCTTTCCGGGAGAGACCGACGCCGACTTCGCGGTGCTGGCCGACTTCGTGCGCCAGCAGGAGTTCGACCACGTGGGGGTGTTCACCTACTTCCCCGAGGACGGCACGCCCGGTGCTGCACTGGACGGTCAGGTCGAAGACGCGGTCAAGATCGAGCGGCAGGCCGAGTTGATGCGCATCCAGGCCGAGATCAGCGGTCGCCGGCTGCAGCGCTTCGTCGGCCAGGTGGTGCCCGTGCTGGTCGAGGGCACCAGCGACGAGTCCGAGCACCTGCTGAAGGGTCGTACGGAGTACCAGGCGCCCGATGTCGACGGTCAGGTTTTCCTGACGCGCTACCCCGAAGACGTCGAGGTGGGGCAGATTCGGGCGGCGCTGATCACCCAGGCGGCGGAGCATGACCTGGTGGCCGAGATCGTCGGCTGAGGATGGGACGTGGCTTCGCCGCGTCAACTCGCTTGCGTTCGGCCATCTCTGCGCTCGCAAGCTCGCTTCGAGATGCCTCACCGCTCGGCTTGGCTGGCGCGCCACGTCCCATCCTCGCAGGATGCGGCCCCAGGTCGGGGAGGCTCGCCTCTGCGCTCGCAAGCTTGCTACTTCAGGAGGTCCAGCGCGAACGCGAGCTGTGGGTCGACGGCCGGGCGCTCGGTGAGCGGGGTCGCCCACGGAATGGGGGGCTCGTTGGCGTCTTCTTGGGGCCACTCCCAGGCGAGCTCGAGCAGCTCGGCCTTGTGCTCCTGGTCGAGCTCGAGGGCTTCGATCTCGGCGATCAGACGGTCGCGGTCCGTGGGCTCGACGGGCATCTCGATGACGTGGTCGGGTTTTCGGCCCCTTCGGGTGGCGACGGGGTCTCCGCTGGGCGTGTAATAGCGGCCGATGGTGAGCTTGACGGCGGTCTCGTTTCGGTTGTCGAACAGGGTCTGCACACTGCCCTTGCCGTAGGTGCGGGTTCCCACCAGGGTGGCTCGGTTGGTCTCTTGCAGGGCGCTGGCCACGATCTCGGAGGCGGATGCGCTCATGCCGTTGACGAGCACCACGACCTGGAGATCGGCGTCGAAGCCACCGGCGCTGGCCTCGTAGACCTCTTCGGCGCCCACACGGCCTCGGGTGGACACGATGACGCCCTCGTCGAGGAACAAGTCGCTGACGTCGACGGCCTGATCGAGCAGCCCGCCGGGGTTGTCGCGAAGATCGAGGATCAGGCCGCGGACGTCCATGCCCTTGGACAGCGACTTGAACTCGCGCTCGACGGCGTCGGCCGCGTCGTCCTGGAACTGCACCAGCCGCAGGTAGACGACGTCGCCGATGACGCCGCCTTCGACGGCCGGCGTCTCGATTCGGTCGCGGACCGTGCGGATGTCTTGGGGCTCTGGCCACCCGTCTCGGCTGATGGTGACCACCACGGCGTCGCCGCGCGGTCCCTTGAGGCGGCTGGCCACATCGTCGATGGAGAGGCCCGCGATCGACTCGCCGTCGACCTTCACGATGGTGTCGCCGGCCAACAGCCCATCGCGCTCGGCGGGCCCGCCCGGCAAGACCCTGGACACGTACACGCCGTCGGGCACGGTTCGCACCTCGACGCCGATGCCCTCGTAGTTGCCGTCGGTTCCCGCCCGGAACTCCTTGTACTCCTCCTGGTCGAGCCAGCGGCTGTGTGGGTCGAGCTCGTCCATGATGCCCTCGACGGCGGCCTCGACCAGCGTCTCGTGGTCGACCTCGTCGACGTAGTTGTCTTCGACGATGGTGATGACGCGCGCGAACAGATCGAGGCCCGCGTAGGGGTTGCTGGCGCGGTTGGCGGCGTTGGCCCCCGTCCAGGCGCCGGCCGCGAGGCCACCGATGAACAGGGCGCCGACGACGGCCGTGGCCCGGGTGCGAGATGTGCTCATGCCGGACATTGTACTCACCGGATACAGGGTGGCGATGCGCATCGCGATCTACGGTGGCTCCTTCAATCCTCCCCACGTGGGTCACGCCATGGTGGCGGCCTGGGTAGGCTGGTGCGATCTGGCCGACGAAGTCTGGCTGTTGCCGACCTACAGCCACGCGTTCAGCAAGGATCTGGCGCCCTTCGATGTGCGCCTGGCCATGTGCCGAGCCGCCGCGGCCGCGGTTGGGCCGTGGGTTCGCGTCGATGCCATCGAGAGCGAGCTGCCCGAGCCCAGCTACACCATCGACACGCTCGACGCTCTGACGGCCCGGCATCCAGAGCATGAGTTCCGCCTGCTGGTGGGCGCTGACACGCTCGACGACACCGACGCCTGGAAGCGGTGGGACCGCATCGAAGCCGACTATCGACCGATTGTGGCCGGCCGGCACGGCTATCGGGAGGTCCCCGGGGTACCGGTGTTCCCGGACGTGTCGTCGACCGAGGTGAGGCGTCGCATCGCGCTGGGCGAAGGCGTCGAACAGTTCGTGCTCAGGGACGTCGCGGCGCTACTCGGGGAGCACTACTCGAAGAGCGTGGGCCCGTAGCCAATCCAACCAAAGGCATCGGCGCCGGTCCAGCCTCGGCCGATGCCCGACACCACCAGAGCGCCGTGACGGGGATGGCTGGCCACGATCGGGTGGGCGCCCGCGCCATTTCGATTGCACACCGTCTCGCTGAACCGCAGCGAGTCGGGGTCGAAGACCTCCATGCAGTCGATCGGCTGGCCCCAGTCACTCCAGTTCGCCGCCTCGTCGACGCCGCCAATCACCAGGATGCGGCCATCGGGGGTGGTGACCATTCGGTGCATCGCACGCGCATGGTTCATGGGCTGCAGCGTCTGCCACGCCGATGGGCTGGGGTCGGACACCGGATCCCAGAGCCATGCGGCGTTGATGGCCGGACCTCCAGCAGGCAGCGTCTCTTCGTGGGTGACCACCGTCGAGACACCTCCCGAGGCGAGCACCCGGCCGTCTGCCAGGCGGGCCATGGCCAGCCCTTGAACGGCCTGGGGCAGGGGCGCCGCCTCGCGGATCTGCCCCTGCAGCGTGACTCGGCTGCAGGCGTTGGATGGGGTCTCGGTCCACGGGGTGCTGCGGTCGTGCAGCGCGCCGCCGCAGACCAGCACGCCCTCGGTGCCCAGGCTCACCGCCGCCATGCCCACGGCGGGGGTCGCGAGCGTCTGCCCGACCTCGCGGGACGACACCTCGGCCACCGGGTCGAAGATCTCGACCGTGGCGTTGCCGTTGGCGTTTCCGCTCTGATCGTAGCCGCCGATCATCATCACCTTGCCGTTGTGCATGGTGACGGCCACGTGTTCGTTGCGCACCTCGAGCAGGTTGCCCTCGCTGACTTGTTCGCCGCTGACGGGGTCGATCAGCTCCCACGCGCGGGTGCCGCTGGCCGGTGCGAAGAAGTCGCTTCGCCCGCCCGAGATCAGCACGAGCTCCTCGTCGTCGACCTCGACGAGGCTCGCCCGCTGCCACAGTCCCAGGTTGGCGAGCGACGCCAGTGGCAGGAACTCCCAGTCGTCGACGTCGGGGTCGGCGATGGTGAGCAGACGGTCGGAGGTCTGACCGGAGGCGCTGACCGTCGAAGAGGCGCCTCCAACCAGGATGACCTGGCCGGCAGTGGTCATGACGGCGTCGCCGTGCAGCATGGGGGAGTCCAGCTCGCCCATGTCGCCGACGCTGCCGAAGCCCGACAGCAAGAACGGCTGGGTGAGCAGGCCCGTGCTGAGATCCCACGGCCCGGACTCGCCGTAGCTCAGCAGGAAGTCGGGGCTGTAGCCACCCTCGGATCCGCCTTGGGACTCGAGGAGCACGCCGACGCGCGCGTTGTCGAGCGGCGGGAGGTCGTCCTGGTCGACGTTGTTGTTGAGGGTTTGGCCCACGTTGAAGAGCTCGAAGCCATCGTCTTCGTAGATGATGAGCTTGACCACGGGGAACTGCGCAAAGGGGTCTTGGTTGGAGGGAATGCGCGGCTCGAGCAGGAGCTGGTAGTCGGCCGCCACAGACGGACCGCAGCCCGATGCGACCGACCCGAGCAAGGCGACGAACAGGACGGTGGTGGCCAGTGTCTTCACGCCAGCAGGGTAGGATTGCCTGGCGAGGGGTGTCAACAACCGTGTCCGGCGCATCGATGCAGTGGCTCGAAGCCAACAAGCTCGCAGCGAACCCTCGGGTGCGGCATGGCTTCACGGGCCGTTCTGGCGGCTTGTCGACCGGGCCGCTGGCGAGCTGGAACCTGGCTCGGCATGCCACCGAGCCGGCCCAGACCACCGCGGCGAACTGGCGCCAGGTCACAGAGAAGCTGGGAATCGACGCCGCTTCGCTGGCGCTCGTGTCCCAGGTGCACGGCCGACGTGTGCTGCATGCCACCGCTCCCAGCGGGGGACTGGCCACCCTGGGAGAGGGCGACGCGCTGGTGACCACGACGCCCGGCCTGGCGCTCGCCATTCGCACGGCGGACTGCGTGCCGATCCTGCTGGCGGCGGACGGCGGCGTTGCCGCTGTGCATGCCGGTTGGCGAGGGGTCGCCGCCGACATCGCGGGGGCAGCCGTGACGGCGCTGCTGGCCGCCACCGGTGCGGACCCGTCCACCCTTCAGGCGGCCATCGGCCCGTGCATTCGAGCGCCGGTGTACGAGGTCGGGGACGACGTCGTCGACGCGATCGCCGGCAGCGGGGTGCCGCGTGCGGTGTTCGTGCGGCCGGGCACGCGGGGACGACCCCACGTCGACCTGGCCGCGGCCGTGGCGGCACAGCTTGGGCGGATGGGTGTCCAAGACATCGAGGACACCGAGATGTGCACGTTCACCGACGAACGTTGGTACTCCCACCGGCGCGATGGGCCGATCACCGGCCGGCAGGCCGCGGTCATCGTGCTGCACGGCGGCCCGTCATGATCGTGCTGCTGTGGGCGCTGGTGGGGTGCTTCGGCGATGGGGGCGACCCCGCGCTGCGGCCGTACAAGACCGCCCTCGACGCCGCGAACGAAGGCGAGGCGTTGTTGGCTGCGGATGACCCTATGGCGGCGGCCGAGTCGTTTGCGCGAGCGCGCGAAGCACGGCCCGACGACCCGGTGTTGGCGGCCTGGCAGGCCCACGCCCTGGCCGAGGCGGGCGAGAACGACGAGGCCATCGAGCTGCTGGACGAGGTGCTGACCACGCACCCGGGATTCGCCGAGGCACGCTACAACCGCGCGGCGTACACCGTGCGAATGGGCGACGAGGAGCTGTACGAGGATGCGGCCGCCGACCTGCAGCGGGCGATCGACGATGGGGCGCGGCGGCCCCGCGACGTGCTCGAAGACCCGGACTTCGAGGACGTGATCGGGCGCGCCGAGTTCGCCTTCTTGCCCAGCGCAACCCTGACGGTCGGCGTCGAGGTGGCCGATGGCCCGGTGTTCTGGGGCTCGGACCTGCACGTGCGCTTGCGCATCCTGGGGGCAGGGGAGGGCCCCATCGGGGTGACCGCCGAAGAGCCGGCGGGACCTGTCGAGCTGGTGCGCGTGGTCGAGGACACGGCACCCAGCACCGAAGGACCCTTTCGCGACGTGCGCTTCACCTTCAAGGTTCGCGGTGCCGGTGTGTTCGAGAGCGGCCGGCTGCACGTGTGGGCGGCGGGGCGTCGCACCGAGGTCTCGCCGTTCCGGGTCGAGCTGACTGCGCCGCCGGGCCGCGAAGAGCCGGAGTCCGAGCTGAGGGCGGTGAGCTTCACGACTCCTCGTGAGCTGGCGGGGGGAGCCGAGCCCAGCGCCCGGCGCTCCGACGATGGCTCGCTGCTGGTGCACGCGCGCACGGGCGCTCGCATCATCACCAAGCCGGCGTTGCCGCTCAGCGAGGCGGTGCCCTACGAGATCCGCGACCGCAACCAGCCCGCCAGCATCGTGTGGCGCTGGTGGACCCCCCCGGCCGGACCCATCTCGGTGAAGGTGCGCGAGAAGGGCAAGATGACCCTGGACGTCACCGTCGATTGACTCTGAAGGCGGCGGTGTCGGCCTGCTAAGGGCAGGGGCAGACGTCGGTGGCGCCCAGGCCGCCATCGCTGCTGACGGTGTCGCAGATGGGGAACGCGGCGGGAAGCTCACAGCTCATGCCGTAGTCGGTGGCGCCGGTGACGGTGACGGTGGTGAGGTTGTGGCTGCCGGACTGCAGCCACAGGCCGTCGGCGCCGGCACCGGTGACGGTGACATTGCTGAGGGTGGTCGTGGGGCCAGTGCCTGCCTTCTGAGTGGCGGTCGAGCCGTCGCTGGTGGGAACGGTGAGGCCGGCGTCGTCGATGTCGACGCTCACGCCGTCGACGACCGAGACCACCTCGAACCACTCGCCCGCCGTGCCCAGGCGAATGGTGTCGCCCACCGCCACATTGCTGGTGTTGGTGGCGAGCACGGTGTTGGTGCCGTCCCAGGTGAACCCGGTGCCCAGGTCGGCTGCGGCGGACTGGGCCACGACCCCGTGTCCACCGGGCGTCTCGATGGAGACTTGAGACAGGCTGTGGGTGCCGTCGTTGAGCTGCACGCCGTCGCCGACGGCGTTCACCACCCTCAGGTTGAGCAGCGAGGCGACCGTGCTGGCCCCCCTCATGTCGATGCCCGTGGTGCCGGCGTTGTTGATGGTGCCCTGGCCCGACGCGGTGCCATCCACCTGCAGGCTCAGCGCGTTCTCGATGAGCAGCCCGGCGCCGACAGTGTTGTCGACCTCGAGGCCCGAGATGAGGGCGCTGCCTACGTTGGCGATGTGCACGCCGTTTCCGTTGATGTCGGACGGTGCCGTGCCGCCCACGCGGATGTCGACGAGCTCGATCTCGTCTGAGGAGTCAGCGATGCCGGTGATCTTGAGACCGGGACCTCCGACGACCTGCTGGATCTGCACGTCGTTGAGCAGGATGTCGGCCGCGGTGGAGGTCGCGATGTTGAGCGCGGCGTCGGGGGTGCTGACGCCCTGGGTGGCGTTGAGGATCTCGATGCCGTCCATCTCGACCGTGCCGCTGGAGAGCTCGATGGCGGTGTCCCAGGTGTTCGAGATGGTGACGTCCTCGAGCACGAAGTCACAGCTGCTGCCGAACAGCGCCGGGGTGGCCGAGGTGAAGCTGGACTCGAACAGCAGGTTGCCATCGACGTCGAAGTCCTGGCTGAGGGACTGGTAGGCGTTGATGGTGTCGAAGTCGACGTCTTCGAGGTCGACATCGCCGCTGCTGCAGTAGATCGCGTAGCCGTCGTTGTTGGTGAAGGTGGTGTTGGCGATGGTGGCGCTGCCGGTAGACAGGTCGATGGCGCGCTGGTGGTAGTCGCTGACCACCGCGTCGAACATCTCGAGGTCGCCTCCGCCGCCGTCGAAGAGGCGGTCGCCGCCGGTGAAGGTGCCGCCCTGGATGATGACCTGACCGCCGCCGCCGAAGGCCTGGAAGATGTCGATGCCCTCGTTGTTGTAGACGGTGCTGCTGCCGTCGCTCCACTCGTAGGTGCGGGTGTAGGTGCCGTTCTGGAAGGTGGGGTCGACCAGGGTGACCACGCCGCCGTCTTGGTAGATCCCGTTGGCGCCGGCGGCGTCGAAGGTGAGCTCGGTGCCGGTGAGCGCGGAGCTGGCGACGTACAGGCCAGCCTCGCCCTGGTTGTTCACCAGGATGTCTTCGGCGTCGAGGCTGCCTTGCAGCACCACGATGCCGTGGGTCTCGTTGCCCACCAGGCCTCCACCGAGCCACTCGACGTCGGCCTCGATGGCGAACATGCCGAAGTTGCAGCTGACCCCGCCCGTGCCCATGCAGGCCTCGTCGTTGTCGCGGGTGTTGCTGATGGTGACGTTGTCGAAGTCGGCGCTGCCGATCGACATCAGCACACCGAGCATGCCGTTGTTGTCGATCACCATGTCGGACATGGTCAGGCTGGACCCCTGCGAGACCTGGGTGGTCAGGTAGACGCCGGCCTCGTTGGCCCCGCTGATGCTGCCGTTGGCCAGGGTGATCTGGGAGTCGAGGCCGATGATGCCGTAGGAGCCCTCCTGGGTCTCGTCGACGTCGAGGGTGGCTGGGTCATCGATGATGTGCTGCAGCGACGTCTCGGGGTCGAGCGCGATGTTCAGGCCGTCGAAGGAGCCGTTCTGAACCGAGAGCAACACCAGGCCGTACTGCACGCTGTCCTGGATGTCGGTGCCGGTGGCCTGCACCGAGACGGGACGGTCGATCCACATGCCCGAGTAGTTGCCGGTGAACACGTCGTTGGTGCTGGTGAGCGACGCGGCCTCGATGTGGATGCCGCCCACGACGTTGGCCTCGAAGGTGTTGCCCTCGCTGATGATGGTGGCGTTCTCTTGGCCGTCGATGCCGAAGCCGTTGAGCTCGGTGCCTTCGCCGGTGAAGCGCGTGCCCGCGAACTGCGTGCCGGTGACCGTCACCTCGGCGTTCTGCCGCGCCAGGATGCCGAAGTCGTAGTTGTTGATGAAGACACTGTCGGACAGGTCGAGGGAGCCGCCCAGGATGCGGATGCCGCCCCAGGTCTCGGGAGCGTTGGCCGAGGGCTGCACGACGAACTCGAGGCTGGAGGCCACGATGGTGGAGTCGAGCGCGTCGATGCCGTAGTTCGCGACGTTGTCGAACTCGAGGTCGGCGAGCTCGACCGTGGCCTCGGTGATCTCGAGCCCCGAGCGTGAGGACCGGATGGTGAAGCCCTCGACGCGGGCGTTGGTGGTGCCGTTGATCTCGATGGCGGCTTCGTTGGTGGGGGCAACCAGCACGCTGCGTCCGGCACCGCTGCCCACGACGGTGATGTCTTTGTCGATGATCAGCGTGTCTTCGGCCATGATGATGTCGTTGCACAGCTGGATCTCTTGGCCGGTCTCGACGTTGGCGAAGGCGCCGTCGACCACCTCGTAGGCGATTCCGCCGATGACCGCGGAAACGCCAGGGTCGGCACAGGTTCCCAGGGAGGCACCGGTGTCGTCGTTGCCTGGGCAGCCGATGAGCCACGCGGGCATGAAAATGAGGGACAGATGCAGGACTCTGGGCATCGGGGCTCCGGAAGCGACCCCCCAAACTACTCAGCAGCTGGGGGACCAACAACAATTGCGTTGTCTCGACTCGTTTGCTTCTGGCTCAGTTGCGCCCGCCTCTGGCTCGGCGGTCGCAACCCGGACACGACTCCGATAGGACCGCACCCTTCTTTCAGGGAGATGCCGTGGACCGCCAATCGCTTCTGGAACGACTCGAACGGGCCGAGAGACTTGCTCACGAGGCAGGGGGCGAGGCGCGCAAGCAGCGGCACCACGACCAGGGCAAGCTCACGGCCCGAGAGCGCGTCGACCTGCTGCTCGATGCCGGGAGCTTCGTCGAGACGGGCAAGTTCGTCATGCATCGCTGTCGGGACTTCGGCATGGAAGAGCAGCGCATCCCTGGCGATGGGGTCATCACCGGGTACGGCCGCATCGACGGGCGGTTGGTGTACCTGTTCGCCCAGGACTTCACCGTCTTTGGGGGCTCCTTGTCCGGCGCCCACGCCGAGAAGATATGCAAGGTCATGGACATGGCCACGCGCAACGGCGCCCCGGTCATTGGCCTGAACGACAGCGGCGGAGCGCGCATCCAAGAGGGCGTCGTCTCGCTGGGCGGCTACGCCGACATCTTCTTGCGCAACACCCTGGCCAGCGGCGTCGTGCCGCAGATCAGCGCCATCCTGGGCCCGTGTGCCGGTGGAGCGGTCTACTCGCCGGCCATCACCGACTTCATCGCCATGGTGGACAAGACCTCGTACATGTTCGTGACCGGTCCCGACGTGGTGAAGACGGTCACAGCCGAAGAGGTGACCAAGGACGAGCTGGGCGGCGCGGACACCCACAGCGCGACCAGCGGCGTGGCCCACTTCAAGGTCCCCGACGAGGCGGCGATGATGGCGCTGCTGCGCGAGCTGCTGTCGTACCTGCCGCAGAACAACATGGAAGAGCCGCCGCGCAAGCCCAGCAAAGACCCGGTCGATCGGGTGTGCCACGACCTCGCCGACGTGGTGCCCATCAACGCCAACAAGCCCTACGACATCAAGACCGTGGTGAGCTCGCTCGCCGACGAGGGGCGATTCCTGGAGGTGCACGCCCAGTACGCCAAGAACATCGTGGTGGGCTTCATGCGCCTGGACGGGCGCTCGGTCGGCGTGGTGGCCAACCAGCCCATGGTGCTCGCGGGCTGCCTGGACGTCGACAGCAGCATCAAGGCTGCGCGCTTCGTCCGCTTCTGCGACGCGTTCAACATCCCGCTGCTGACGCTGGTGGATGTGCCGGGCTTCTTGCCGGGCACCGCTCAAGAGTACGGCGGCATCATCAAGCACGGCGCCAAGCTGCTCTTCGCCTTTGCCGAGGCCACCGTGCCCAGGGTGACGGTCATCACGCGGAAGGCCTACGGTGGCGCCTACGACGTCATGAACAGCAAGCACATCCGGTCGGACTTCAACTTCGCGTGGCCCACGGCCGAGATCGCGGTGATGGGTCCCGACGGGGCGGTCAACATCATCCACCGCCGTGAGCTGGCGAGTGCCGCCGACCCTGTGGCGCGCAAGGCCGAGCTGGTGGCGGAGTACCGCGAGACCTTCGCCAACCCCTACAAGGCAGCGGCGCTTGGCTATGTGGACGAAGTGCTGCGGCCCGAGGACACCCGTACGCGGCTGATCCAGGCGTTCGACTCGCTCGAGAACAAGCGCGACAGCACGCCGCCCAAGAAACACGGCAACATTCCGCTGTAGCAGGGCGCAAGCCGGGTATCTCGACACCCTGCTGGTGATTGCTGCTCGGTTCGCCGCCAGAACCGTCGGTGCGCTTGCACGTTGGGCCCTGCCGCCATAGAACGCGCCGGTTCAGTGCCAACCGCACGACTGGGATTTCAACAATGGTTCGACTTCGTCTCACCCGCCGTGGCGCCAAGAAGCAGCCCTTCTACCGTGTCGTCGCCGCCGACAGCCGTAGCCCCCGCGATGGCCGCTTCATCGAGCGCCTCGGGTACTACGACCCCATGAAGGCCCCCAAGGTCATCAAGCTCGACCTCGAGCGCATCGACTACTGGTTGGGCAAGGGCGCTCAGGCCAGCGAGACCGTGACGCAGCTGATCGAGAAGGCTCGTACTCAGCAGGCGGAGGCCTAGCATGCAAGGATTGGTCGAACACCTCGTCAAGCCGATCGTGGGCCACCCCGACGACGTGTCGATCAAGGTCGTGGAAGGTGATTCCACGGTCCTGTTCGAGCTCATCGTGAACGAAGACGACAAGGCCATCTTCACCGACGAAGACGACCGCACGCTCCGTGCCATCCGCAACGTCCTGTCCGCGGCCGCCGGCAAGCGCAAGACCACGCTCGAGCTCGTCGACGAGCACAGCGAAGACAGCGACATGTCCGACGACGGTCCCGACGACGAGTCGGATGAGTCCGACGACGACGAGTCCGAAGAGTCTGACGACGAGTCCGAAGAGTCCGACGACGACTCCGACGAGACCGACGACGACTGAGATCGAGCTGGGCTTCGTCTCGGGCGTGTTTGGCGTCCGCGGCGAGGTGAAGCTGCATCTGCACAACCACGACTCCGAACTGCTCGATGGGCAGCGGGTCGTGACGTTGGTTGGGCCCAAAGGTGAGCGCCGCGACGTGCGCATCCGGTCCCGACCTGGTGCTGGCAAGCGCATCATCGGCCAGATCGACGGGCTCGCCGACCGCGACCAGGCGATGTTGTTGAAGGACTGGCGCATCGTGCTTCCCGAGCGCGACCTGCCGACGCCCGACGACGACGAGTTCTACGTGTACCAGGTGGTTGGCGCGCGAGTCACGATGGGCGGCGCCGACGTCGGGCGGGTGCGCGAGGTGCACACCGATGGACCCATCGATCTGTTCGAGATCGAGGCCGGCGAAGACACGCACTTCGTGCCCGCGCTCGAAGAGTTCATCCTCCGCATCGATGGCGAGTCCGGGGTCGTCGAGCTGCACGAGGGCGCGCTGTGACGGTTCCGCGCTTCGATGTGCTGACCCTGCACCCCGACATGGTGACCGCGCCGCTGACCTGCTCCATCCTGGGCCGGGCCGCGAGCGCTGGACACATCGAGATTGGCGTGCACGACATCCGCGAGCACGCCGAAGGGCGCCACCGCCAGGCCGACGACGCACCCTATGGCGGCGGCGCCGGCATGGTGATGAAGGTCGACGTGGTGGCTCGGGCGCTGCTCGCGCTCCGACGCCCCGAGAGCCACGTGCTGCTAACCTCTCCGGCGGGGCGCCCCTTCAGCCAGGCCATGGCGCGCGAACTCTCGGCCAAGCCGCACGTCATCGTTGTCTGCGGGCACTACGAGGGCATCGATGCCCGCATCGAGAGCCTGGTCGACGAAGAGGTCTCGCTGGGCGATTTTGTGCTCACGGGCGGTGAGATCGCGGCGGTCGCCGTCATCGACGCCGCCGCCAGGCTGGTCCCGGGGGTGCTGGGCAATCAAGACAGTGCCGCCGACGAGTCTTTCGGCGACGGGCTCCTGGAGTACCCCCACTACACGCGCCCGGCGGAGTGGGAGGGAATGGCCGTGCCCGAGGTGCTGCTGTCGGGACACCACGGCCGAATCGAGGCCTGGCGACGCGAACAGTCCAAGGCGAGAACCCAGGCGCGAAGGCCAGACCTGTGGACTCGTTGGCTGGAGCGGTCGACTCGCGTTGACGATGAGCCTTCCGGCCAATAGATGGGGCCGGCTTAGGTATCAGTTCCCGGGCGGCCCCTCTGGCCAACAGCCACGGACCCACGCCGGAACAGGAGAACACCATGAATCTCATTGCCCAGATCGAGGCCGAGACGCTGCAAGCGCGCGCTCGCAAGTCGATCGACATCCGCCCCGGCGACACCGTTCGTGTGCACGTGCGCATCAAAGAAGGTGACCGCAGCCGCATCCAGGCCTTCGAAGGCACGGTCATTCGCATCAAGCGCGGCGGTCCTCGTTCCACCATCACGGTGCGCAAGATCGCGTCGGGTGTCGGTGTCGAGCGTATCTTCCCCATCAGCTCGCCCAACGTCGATCGCATCGATGTGCTCGCGCGGCACCGCGTTCGCCGTGCCAAGCTGCACTTCCTGCGTAGCCGCAAGGGCAAGGCTGCTCGCCTCAAGCCCATGCGCGACTTCCAGGGCCTCACGACCCACGAAGGCGACGCCAAGGGCTCCGAGGGTGGCAAGCGCCGCAAGCGTGGCAAGAAGCGCCGCAAGGCCCAGCAGAACCAGGCTTAGTCGCGCTGGTGCGTTCAGCCGACGACCGGCGCCAGGCTCTGGCAAGCGGTGCGTCGGCTGAACTGTTGGTGGCCGAGGCGCTGGTTGCCGACGGCTGGCAGGTGCTCGACCGCAACTGGTCGAGCAAGGCCGGCGAGCTCGACCTCGTGGTGTGCCGCGGCGCGGTTCTTCGCTTTGTCGAGGTGAAGGCGCGTCGGTCAGACGCCATGGCCGACCTCGACAGCGTCGACTACCGCAAGCAGCGAAAGCTCGTGGCGACCGCGCGTTCGTGGCTGCTGCTCCACGGCGACGACTGGAACGAGATGGCCTTCCTGGTCGCCCTGGTCAATCTGGACACCGGAGCGATTACGTGGGTCGACGACGCCTTCGACGCGTGAGGACCCATGACCCTGCACATCGTCGCGACGCCCATCGGCACGCTGTCTGACCTGTCCCCGCACGCCCGCGAGGTGCTGTCGAGCGCATCGGTGATTGCGGCCGAGGACACCCGCACCACGCGGCGCCTGCTGTCGGCCAGCGACATCCCAGCACCCGAGATCGTCGCCGTGCATGCCCACAACGAAGATCGCGTCGCCGAGCGCATCGCAGAGAGGGCGCTGACCGAAGAGGTCGTGCTCGCCTGCGACGCGGGCACCCCCGGCATCAGTGATCCCGGCCACTTGGTGGTGACCGCGGCGCATGCCCTGGGCGTCGAGATTCGATCGGTGCCCGGGCCCAGCGCCCTGGCGGCATCGCTGTCGGCCAGCGGCTTCCCGACGGCGCCGAGCACTTTCCTGGGCTTTCCACCGCGCAAGGGGAGGGACGGCTGGGTCGAGGCGACGCTCGCGCGCAGCGACACCCTGGTGATGTACGAGGCGCCGGGCCGCATCGCCGACCTCGCCGCTCGCTTTGCGGCGGTGGCACCCCGGCGCGAAGCGGTGCTGTGCCGCGAGCTGTCCAAGAAGCACGAAGAAGTGCTGCGCGCCTCGCTACCCGACCTCGCCACCCAGCTCGCCGGACGGGAGCTGCGCGGCGAGTGTGTCCTGGTCATCGGGCCCGGAGACGCCGTCAAGACCGGCGAGCCCAGCATCGGCGAGGGCAGCCTGAAAGAGGTGGCTGCCGTGCTTGCCGAGAGGTGGGGCGTGAAGCGCAGGGATGCGTATCAGCGGCTGATCGCGATCGAGGAGGAGGAGGAGTAGGGGCGCAGGCTCCGTGCCTGTGCAACGGGCACGGAGGCCCGTTCTCCTTGGTTCTTGGCAGCGCCGGGGCGCTAGATGACCAGGCCGCCATCCACCTCGAGCACCCTTCCCGTGAAGTACTCGCACTCCACGATGAAGCGCACCGCCTGGAAGATCTCTTCGGGTTCGCCCAGGCGGCGCAGGGGCACGGGCTGGATGACCTTTTCGAGCACCTCGGGGCGCATCGACTCGACCATGGGGGTGCGGATGAAGCCCGGGGCGATGGCGCCGACGCGGATGCCGTGGCGGCCGAGTTCCTTGCTCCACACCGTGGTCATGGCCACCAAGCCCGCCTTGGCGGCGCTGTAGTTGGTCTGGCCCTTGTTGCCGGAGCGGCTGATGCTGCTCATGTTCACCGCCACGCCTTTGTCGCCGGCCGCGATGGCACGCTCGGCGAAGGCCCGCATGCACAGGAAGGGCCCGGTGAGGTTGACGTCGATCACCTGCTGCCACTTGCGGGCCGAGAACGGCGTGATCTCGCCGGTCTCGCGGTCCTGCTTCATGAAGAGGCCGTCGCGGATGATGCCCGCGTTGTTCACCAGCACATTGATGGTGCCGATGGCGTCGCTGGCGTCGTTGAACAGCTGTTCGACGCTGTCTTCGTTGCTGACGTCGGCGACGAAGCCGGGCACGTCGAGCTCGGCGGCCACGCGCTGGACGCCCTCGGCGTCGATGTCGCAGAACACGACCTTGGCGCCCGCGTCGCGCAGCTGCCGAGTGAAAGTGTGGCCCATTCCTCGCGCTCCGCCGGTGACCAGCGCGCGCACGTCTGCCATATCCATGGTGTCTCCATTGGCGATGTGTCGCCGATTGCGGCGGGCACAGCGGGCCCGCCATGTCTGTAGGTGAGGGGCCCCTATGCCCGGCGGCGGCGCAGGCTCAGGAGCAGGGGAGTCAGGGCCAGCCATCCCAGCGCGGGGGCACCCGCACCGCTGCAGCCCTCGCAGCCAGCGCGGTTGTTGCCCAGGCTGCCGTCGAAGTCTCCGGTGTCGACCCCAGGCCCGGTGTCGGTGGAGCCCGTGTCGGTGGAGCCCGTGTCGCCGGGCTCTTCGACCACCGGGTCTGCGAGCACGCCCTCGACCCAGCCCAGGGTGTCGGCCTGGATGTAGCGCTCGCCCCAGGGCGCCATGTAGGCGTTCTCGGGGGCGTCGTCGGACAGGTCCACCAGCGACTGCCCGGTGATGGGGCTCGCGTACAGCAGGTCGATGTGGGACAGGTCGACGATCTTGACCTCTTTGACCTGAGCACCGCGGGCGGTCAGCGTGTCGGTGTGCACCGCCGACGAGACGAAGACCACGCCGTCGCTGGGGCCGCTGATCTCGCCCAGCATCAGGTCGCCGGACACGATGCCCGCGGCCTCGGCCTGGGTCAGGTCGAAGTCGGCGAGGCCCTCGGATACCACCCCGGCCATCAGCTCGCCCCAGTCCTGGGAGCTCGCCTCGGCCATGTCGATGAAGGCCTGGTCGTAGGTGCCGGTCAGGTAGTCCCAGCCGGCGCTGGCCATCAGCGCGTTGTCACCGGCCAGTACGTAGATCTCGACGTCGGGATCGATGCCCTGGGCCTCGAGCTTGTCGAGCAGGTGCCCTCCGTCGGCAATCGCGGCATCGATGCCCGCTGAGTGGCTGTAGAAGCCGAAGCCTCCTTCGTAGGTGGTGTACCAGTCCTGCTGCAGCGCATACGCACCCAGGGATGGGCTGTTTCCCGGCAGGTCGTGCAGGGTCTGGCGCCGAAGCAGCTGCCGGTGGCCTGGGAAGGGATCGGAGGGACCGTCGGGGCGGAAGTCCTGGCCCGACAGGTCGTCGTTGATCAGCGGAAAGGCCGTGCCGCTGGGGTAGTAGGTGTCCCAGCTGGCCGGCGACAGCGCCGTGTCGGCGTCCAGGCTGGCGTAGTTCCCCGAGGGCCAGCGATACCCGGTGTCGATGCCGTCGAGCGGGGTGGCCACGAAGACCGCCCGACGCACGTCGTCGCGGTAGGTCGTGCCGACGCTCTGGTAGGCGGCGTTGTTCCAGTCGACGCCGGGCTCGTTGGCCAGGTACACCGCGGTGGCGATGCCGCCCTTGCTGTGGCTGACGATGTCGACCTGGCTGGCCCCGGTGCGCTCCTTGATGCGGGCAATCGCATTCGCGATCTGCTCGGCGTGCATGAACACGTCGCCGTGGGGGTGGGCGAAGGTCAGCGCGTAGACCGGGCGCCAGGCGCGGTCCATGCGCGTGGCCATGGTGACGAAGCCACGGCTGGCGTTGTCGCCGGCGCCGTGCACGAACAGGATGGGCGTGCCCTCGGCGACCGGCTCGGCCGGGCCCATGTGCAGCAGGGATGCCCAGCTTCCGGGGCGGCTACCGCCAAAGCTGTCCTGGATGTGCGGCGCGTAGAAGTCGTTGCCCTTCCACTCGTAGGTCTGGTTGAAGTCCTCGACGGCGAACAGGGTGCGGTCGGGGTCTTCGAGACGCTCGATGGCCGACCAGATCTTGATGGTGCCGTCGAGCGTGTAGGTGTGGCTGTCTTCGTAGCGCGCGGCGGGTGCCGTGGCGTCGAAGCCCGGCGTCGCGAAGGCGGTGACGGCGAGTAGGGCGATCATCAGCGGGCTCCCAGGAATTGGTCGACGGCGGCGTTGAAGGCCTCGGGGGCGTCATGGTGCACGGTGTGTCCGGCACCCGCCAGCATCAAGAGCTTGCAGTCGACCATGGCATCGCGACCCCGCTCACCGATCGCCTTGGTGCGACCGCCGGTGAAGATGGGGTTCGGGATCATGCGGTCTTCGCTGCCGAACACCAGCAGCGTCTTGTTCTTCAGCTCGCCGAGGCGGTCGTACACCGGGTGGTCGACCATGCCGGCGATGCTGCGCGACACCGCGACCGACGTGCCCTCGAAGGCGGGGTGCTGGCCCAGGCGCACGCGCTCCTGCAGCAGGCGCTCGACGCCCTCGTCGGGGCGGTTGAACACGGCGGTGGTGAACGCCAGCCGGGCCTCTTGCTCGGTGGTGTGCAGGGCGCGGTCTTCGGTCCAGAAGTCCTTCATGAAGCGGGCCGCGCCTGCGTCGAAGGTCTCGATGCCTGCGGGAGCGGCGAGCACCAGCCGGTTGACGCGCTGGGGGTGATCGAGGGCCAGGGTCATGGCGACCTGCCCGCCCATGGAGTGGCCCATGACGTCGGCCTGCTCGATGCCGATCTCGGTCATCCAGGCGGCCACGATGTCGGCGTACCAGGGCGGCGTGAACGGTGCATCGGGGCGGCCGCTGGCGCCGTAGCCGGGCAGATCGAGGGCGACCACGCGGCGGGTCTTGGCCAGGTGGGGGATCTGGTACTCCCAGAAACCCGTGTAGCTCGACAGGCCGTGGATGAGCACGATGGGCGGCTCGTCGCTCTGGGTGAACGAGTCGACGAAGGCCACGTCCACGCCATCGACCTCGAGGTGCTGCACCGCGAGCGGGGCCCACAGCTCGTCGGGGCCGATGGCGCCCAGGTCGGCGTACTTGGGCGTGCAGCCCGCCATGCCCATCATCATGCCGAGCGCCAGCCCGGTCAGGGGGTTCTTCATCATCACTCGAACACCGCCCATTGCAGCGAGAGGTAGGCCGTCCACGGGTTGACGACGTTGTCGGTGCCGGTCACCGTGGCGACGGTGGCACCCAGATCGAACAGGGGCAGCGGCCGGTAGCGCAGCCGCGCGTTGTACTCGGTGCCCACCAGCTGGCCGGCCCCGTTGTTGGCGGCCGCGAAGCCCACGGTGGCGCCGAAGCGGTTGGGCACGAAGTCGTACCCGGCGTTGCCCGAGAAGGCGAGCAGGCCGTCGCCGCCGTTGCTCACGTCGTGGATGACGCTGACCTGCCGGTTGATGGCCTGGATGTCGGGGAACAGGAGCACCGAGCCGTGCGTGCCCCAGTTCGCGGCGGCCACTCCGTAGCTGTTGCCGGTGAGAAGGCCGCCGTAGCCGGACAGCTCGGGGTCGTCGTCGCTGGTGTACAGCACCTCGGCGCGCAGCACGCTGCCGTCGCCGGCGGCGATGCGGTAGCGGCCCTCGATGTCGGCGAGCCAGCCGATGCTGGTGTCGTCGGGCAGGTCGGTGGCGTAGATGCCCCCGGCCTGCAGCACCGCCAGGCCGTTGACGCCGTAGGGGGCGACGTCCAGGCGGTGGTTGTAGCCGCCGTCGACCGCGAACCAGAAGAAGTCGGCGTCGATCTCGGGGGCGGGGGCCAGCTCGTCGAGGCGAAGGTCGAGCCTGGGGCCGCCGAGCATCTCGGACAGGCCCGAGCTGGGGCCGGCACCCAGGGCCGAGCCCGCGCCGCCGCCGCTGCGGTCGCGCAGGTGCCACACGTGCCCGCCGAGGCGAAAGCCGTACTCGGGGATGATCTGGACATCGGACAGGAACAGGGTCACGTCGTCGCGCGCGGACATGCCCTGCTCGTACAGGGAGTAGGCGCCCACGCGGTAGCGGGCGCGCTCGCCCCAGTCGTCGGCGTAGCGCCCGTACACGGTGAGGCCAGCCGCCTCGGTGCCGAACAGGCGCAGGCCGCCGCCGGTGCGGAACAGGTCGTCGGGGTGGGCGCGGGAGGGGTCGTAGGCCCCGTCGGCGACGAACTGCTGGCCCAGCACGAAGGCCAGGTGGTGCTTGGGGCCCAGGCGTGGGCGCCAGGCGGCGTACAGACGGCGCGTCTGCAGGTTCACCTGGTCGGCGCCGATGCCGCCGCCGGAGTTTCCGCCCAGCCCGTAGGACGCGTCGCCGAAGGCGTAGTCGATCTCGAAGCCGGCGGTGAGCTCGGCCTGGCCGCCGAGCGCGGTGGGCGCCAGGGTCAGGAAGCCCGTGGTGCGGAACTCGGTGCCCTCGGTGGTCTCTTCGCCGCTGACCTTGGTGCCGTTGAGGCCGCCGAGCTCGCCGATGACCTGGCCGTCGAAGAAGGGGCTTCCCGACTCGACGTTGCTGATGGTGCCGCGCGACTGCACGAGCCCCAGGAAGGTGAGTGCCTTGGGCGACTCGGTGCGTGGCTTGGCCGTCGAGGTGGTGGTCTCGGCGGGTGGGGCGGCAAGCGCGATGGAGGTGAGCAGGAGCAGCATCGTCATCGCCTGTAGGTCTGCACGTTGACGCCCGGCGTGATGTTGGGGCCGGTGGTGGTGCCGAAGCTGCCGCTGGGGGGCGTGAAGCCGTAGTCGGGCACGGTCTGCACCACCTCGTAGGTGAGCACGCCCGAGTCGACCGCGTACAACCCCTCGCTGGTGGCGCTGTAGGGCTCGGTCTGGGTGAGCACGATGGGGTGCGGGCTGGAGCCGAGATCGACCGTGTAGGTGCCGGCGAGACTGGCCCCCTGTCCGGCGTCGTCCTGGGTGTAGGCCGAGTAGCTGCCGTTGGCCCGGAAGGTGACCTGAACCAGCACGATGTTGAAGGGGTCGCTGGCGAACAGCGTGGAGATGTCGGCGCCTTGGCTGGTCCACGCTCCTGAGAGGGCGGGATCTGGTGCACTCGAGGTGTCGGTGTCGGTGTCGACGCCGGTGTCGTCGGCGATGGCCGTGTCGTCGGTGCCCACGGGCGGGTTGTCGGGGTCCCAGTCGTCTTCGACGCAGGCGGCCGTGCCCAGCAGAAGCACCGCGACCCGGGTCAGGCGATGGAACGCGGGCGGCATCAAGCGCTCACCCCGCCCTGGCGCAGGCTCTGCTTGTCGATCTTGCCCGAGCCGATGCGGGGCAGCTGCGGCAGCACCGCGATGTGCTTGGGGCACTTGAAGCGGGCCAGGCGGCCGTCCAAGAAGGTGCGGATGGCATCGGCCTGCACGGTGGCGCCGGGCTGGGCCTCGACGAAGGCGTGGCCCACCTCGCCCCAGCGCTCGTCGGGCACCCCGATCACCGCGGCCAGGGCCACGCCCGGGCACTCGGCGATGACCGCCTCGACCTCGGCCGGGTACACGTTCTCGCCGCCCGAGATGTACATCTCTTTCAGGCGGCCGCGCACGTAGAAGAAGCCCTCTTCGTCGAAGGACAGCACGTCGCCCGTGTGGAACCAACCATCGAGCACGGTCTTGGCCGTGGCCTCGGGGTCGCGCCAGTAGCCGCCGAACACGATGGGGCCGCGCAGCACGAGCTCGCCGGGTTCGCCGGGCTCGCAGCGGGACCCATCGGGGCGCACGATCCTGGCGCTGATGTGGTGGATGGGCTGGCCCACGCTGCCGGACTTGCGCTCGATGTCGGCGTGGGGCAGCGAGAAGCAGTTCGGGCCCACCTCGGTGAGGCCAAAGCCCTGGCGCAGGGGGATGTCACGCTGCTTGAATCGCCGCAGCAGCGGCAGGGGAAGGGCAGCCCCTCCGCACAGGGCATCGCGCACGCTGGACAGATCCGAGCGGTCGAAGTCGGCGTGGTCGGCCATCATCTGAAAGATGGTGGGCACGCCCATCAGCGTGGTGATGCGCTCTTCGGCGATGAGGCGCAGCGATAGGGCCACGTCGAAGCGGGGAACCAACACCACCCGCCCGCCGCGGTGCAGCAGCGGCGTGGTGAGGCAGTTCAGGCCGCCGGTGTGGAACAGCGGTGCGAAGGTGAGCGTGCTGTCGGCGGGGGACAGGTTGCACGCCAGCGTGGTGTTGACGGCGTTCCAGTGCAGCTGCCGGTGGGTGAGCAGCGCGCCCTTGGGCTTTCCGCTGGTGCCCGAGGTGTACATCAGCACCCAGTGGTCATCGAGCTGGCTGCCCGGAAGGCCCGAGACCGGCGGAACCTGGGCCGGGAGGGTGAGCGGGTGGGCGCCGGGCAGCACGTCCATGTGCTCGTCGTCGGCCAGGAGCACGCTGGGCTCGGCGTGGTCGAGCTGCCACTGGAGCTCGGCCGTGGACAGGCGATGGTTCATGGGGAACAGGATGGCGCCCAGCTCGGCCACGGCGAACAGCAGGGCCAGGGTCTCGCCGCGGTTGTGGGCGAGCACCGCCACGCGGTCGCCGCGGGACACGCGCAGGCTGGTGAGCTTGGCCGCCCAGCGGCGAGAGTCGAGGAACAGCTGACGGTAGGTCCAGCGGCGGCCGGTGCCCACGTCGTACAGGGCCTCGGCGTCGGGCGTGAAGCGGCTCCACATCTCGAGCCAGTTGCTCGTGCTGTTCATCAGGCACCCCCTTCGGCCGCGACCCGGCGAAACCACCTATCCAGCAGCGGGTAGAAGATCTTGGGGCCGGCCCCGCCCACCACCACCCCGATGTGCCCGGTGGGCAGCACCTCGGTGGTGACGTCCTGGCTCGAGACCAGGTCGGCGAGCGGGGTGGCTGCAGGCGGCGGCGTGATGAAGTCGCGCTCGCAGGCCACCACCAGCACCGGTGCGGTGATGGTGCCCAGATCGACGGTCTCTCCGCGAATCGTCCAGCTGGCGTCCATCAGCCGGTCTTGCTGGTAGGCGCACCGGATGAACTCCCGGGCGAAGGCTCCCGGCATGGGCACGTTGTCGGCCAGCCAGCGCTCGCGCGCGAGCACACGCTGCATGCGGCGCTCGTCCTCGCTGGCCTTGTCGATCGCCAGGTACTTGCTCCAGTTGCCCATCGGGTCGAGCAGCTTGAAGCCGGCACTCATCACCTCGACCGGCAGCAAGCCGTCGGTGATGGCCTCGTCGACGTCGAAGTGCTCGGCGTCGACCATGCGGCGAAAGCGCCCGCCCTCGGCGAACTTCACCGGAGCGGCCAGGGCGGCCAGCGCGGCGATGCGCTTGGGCCGGAGTGCGGTGTACATCGCCGCCAGCGTGCCGCCCTGGCAGTAGCCCAGCAGCAGGCACTGGGGGCTGCGCGCGTGCCGGCAGGCGCGGTCGATGGCGCGGTGCAGCAGCTCGAGCAGCACGTAGCCGACGTCCTCCTGGGCGTCCTCGCGGTTGGGAATGCCCCAGTCCATCAGGTAGACCGGGTGGCCCAGCTCGGTCAGCCCGCGCACCAGGCTGCGGTCTTCTTCGAGATCGACGATGTAGGCGCGGTTGATCATGCTGGGCACGAGCACCACGGGCGTCTTGCGAACGTCGTCGCCGAGCGCGTCGTAGAAGCGCACCGAGAGCTTGTCCTGCCGGTGGATGACCGTGTGGGGGGTGAGCCCCACCTCGGGCCAGGGCAGCGTCTCGAGCAGCCACATGCCCCGCTGGACGCGGGCGGTCTCTTCGAGCCCTGGAATCATGACAACCTCCGAATCAGGCTTCGACGCCCTGCTCGATCCATGCGTGCAGCGCGGCGGGCAGCTTGCGGCCGACGCACAGGCCCACGTGGCCTCCGGGAATCACCGCGGTGTCCACCGGACCGCCCCACACCTCGGCCAGGGCGGCGGCCGCGACCGGAGGCACGATGTGGTCGTTGCTGGCCGCGATTGCCAGCGCCGGGATGGTGCAGTCGGACAGCCGGGTGGGGGTGTTGCCCAGCACCCAGGTGCCGTCCATCAGCCGGTTGTCGAAGTAGCAGTTGCGCACGTAGTCGCGGTAGCACTCGCCGGCGAAGTCGATGTTGTCTTGGTTCCAGCGCTCCATGGCGCTGAACAGCTCGGGAAAGCCCTCGGTGTCGTAGCGGTCCCACAGGGTCTGCCACTTGCCCGTCTGGCCCTCGATCTTGAGCCAAGCGAAGCTGGACTTCATCATGTGGGAGGGGAAGTTGCCGACCCCGTCGATGATGTCGTCGAGCGGGAAGGTGTCCGGGTTGGCCCAGGTGGCCAGCCGTCCCGACTGGTGAAAGTCGATGGGCGTGGCCACGAAGGCGACTCGGCGCGCCGCCAGCGGGTGGCGGGCGAGGTAGGCGGCCAGGAAGGTGCCGCCCACGCAGTAGCCGATCATGTCGAGCACGTCGGTGTGGTGGGTCTTGCGCGCATGCCGACGGCTGCGCTCGACGGCCCGGTGCAGGATGCGATCGATGAACTCGACGGCGCGAACGGGCTGGTCTTCGGCGGCGGGACGGCCCCAGTCGAGCAGGTAGACCGGCGCGCCGCTCTGGGTGAGAGCCGCCACCACGCTGCGGCCCGGCAGCAGGTCGAAGATCGTCCAGGTGTTGATGAGCGGCATGCTGATGAAGATCGGCGTGCGCGGCTCGGTGCCCTCGGCGGGTGCGAAGTACAGCACCGAGGACTTGTTCTCGCGGTGGATGACGGTGTGCGGGCTCTGCCCGATGCGCACCGTGCTCTTGGGATCGCTGGCCAGGAACTGGCCCACGCGCATGGCCTTGTCGATCATCTCAGCCCTCCGACTTCTTGGCGCGGCTGCGGCTGGCGGGCTTCTTGGCGGCGCCGGTGACCGCGGCCTCGATGCGGTCGAGCCGCGCGTTCAGCTCGACGCGGGCCTCGGCGGTCTCGATACGGGCCTTGAGGGCCTCTTTCTCGATGGCGTCGAGCTTGTCGCCGAGCTCGAGCACCGCGTCTTCGACCTGCAGCACCTTCTCTTCGAGCAGCGTGGCGATGCGGGCGACGCGCACCAGGTCGGCTCGGGTGGGCAGGTGGGCCTTGGACAGCGTCTCGTCGACGGCCTCTTCGTACGCCGCGCGCGCCTTGCTCATCTGCGAGACGTTCTGCCCGAGCGCACCCAGGAAGGAGGGATTGTCGAGCACCTGGTCCCACCAGGAGGTCATGCCCTTCTCCCACTGCTGGTACATCTCGCGGTTGACCTTGTTCCAGTCGCCGAATGCGTCGCTGCCGTTGGTGGCCATCGTGTGCGCTCTCTGAAAGAAAGGGGGAAGGACCCCGCCGGTGGGCGGGGTCTGGCGGGACCTACTTGGTCTCGGGGGTCTTGACGTTGTCGAGGACCTGCTGCTGCAGCGCGGCGGCGGTCTCGACGGTGTGCTCCCAGGCACTCATCGTGTTGCCGAGCGTGGTCTGCGCCTGCTTTCCGGCGATGCGGATCTGGCTGATCTGCCAGTCGGTCATGGTCTTGTTGAAGCTCTTGACGGCGTCCATCATGGGTCTGTCCTCTCTTGGGTGGTCGAGGGGTGGCTCCCCCTCGGTGAAGGCAATCTACCCACCATGTTGCAGTGCGGCAAGAAGGAATATTGCGATGCAGCAAATTTCTTGCTGCGGCGCAGCGCGCACGGCTCTGTTAGCTCGTCTGCATGCGGACGATCAAGAAATACGGCAACCGGCGCCTCTATGACACGAGTGCGAAGAGCTACATCAACCTCGACCAGCTGGCGCAACTGATCCGGGATGGCGAAGAGGTCGAGATCGTCGACGCGAAGACGGGCGACGACCTGTCCCGCACGGTCTTGCTGCAGGTGATCCTCGAGGCCCAGGGCGCCATCGACATGTTCCCCACCTCGCTGTTGCTGCGCATCATCCGGTCGACCGTCGACACCCCGTACCACCGCATGGCGCTCAAGCAGATGTCGATGGCGCTCGAGGTGCTGGACAAGCAGATCCACACCATGGAGCGGCAGTTCGGCATCCCAGGCATGGCCGGCATGCCGGGCATGGGGGTGCCTCCCGGCAAGGCACCGCGGCCTCGGCCAGCCAAGGAGGAGGGGCCGCCGCCGTTTGCGAACGAAGAGGAGGAGGACCCGGCGGATGTTGCGTCGCGACATGAGCCCGACGAAGAGCTGGGCGAGCTGAGGGCTCGGCTGGCGAAGCTGGAGGAGCGGTTGAAGCGGTAGGGTCAGCGGATGGGGGGAAGGTGCGGCGCCGGGCGCTGGGCCACCCGCAGCACCCCCCGGGCGACGGCCTTGCCGCCCACCACGCCCTCGCACTCCACCTGGTGGTGGTCGGCGAAGCCCTGGCCCAGGGTCAGCGTGAGCTCCAGGCTGTCGCCGGCGAAGACCGGTGCCTCCAGGCGCAGATCGACGCCGGTGAGCAGGCCGAAGCCCTGCAGCTGGGCCAGGCGCTGGACCTCTTCGACCGCCTGGGGGTCGGTGGTCTGCATGCGCAGCGCGGCGGATGCCCGGCTCAACAGGTCGAGCAGGGTCTTGGCCGGATCGGGGCCGTCGATGGTGCCAGCGAGGGCCCGCAGGGCGAACAGCAGGTGGGCGCTCTGCGCGAAGGCCTCGATGGTGTAGGCACCCGGCCACATGGGCAGGTCCGGGAAGTGGCCGTCGAAGATGGGCTCGTTGATCGAGATGAGGCGCCGGGTGTGGATGGTGACCTGGGGATCGAGCGTGAAGGCCAGCACGTGGTCGACCATCAGGAAGGGCCGGCGCGTGGGCAACAGCAGCGAGGTCAGCTCGGGCCCGAACAGGGGCCCGCGGCGGCGGCGGCTCACGGACAACAGGCCTCCATCAGGGCATCGAGGTCGCGCGCGGCTTCGGCGCGGTGCACGCGCACGCCCCGAAGGGCCAGGCGTGCCTGCTGGGCCAATAGCTTGCCCGGGGCCACCGCGACCACATCGGTCACCCCGCGCCGGGCCAGCGTGCCCAGGCACTGAGTCCAGCGAACCGGGTGGGTGAGCTGGCGCAGCAGCAGCTGGGCGAACTCGCGGGAGTCGGCCACGGCACCGGTGTGGTTGCTGATCAGCTCGGCGCGCGCGGGGCCCACCTGGACGTTGGCCAAGGCGGCCCTCAGGGCGGGCTCGGCGGCGCTCATGGCCGGGCCGTGCCACGGGCCCAGGGCAGGGACGCGCCGGCCCCCGAAGGCCGTGGCGATGCGGCGAATGGCATCGTGGGAGCCCGAGAACACGGTCTGGCCGGGGTTGTGGGCGGCCAGCGCTGCGGTGGGGCCGCCCACGCCGAGCACCTCTGCGGTGTCGATGTCCGGGCCCAGCGCCACCATGCCGCCCGGATGGGCCTGTGCTGCGGCGAGCATGGCGCGCCCTCGGGCGGCGGCGATGTCGACGGAGTCCCCGGGGGAGATCCCGCCGGCGGCCGACCACGCGGCCACCTCGCCAGCGGAGTGCCCGGCCGCCAGGTGCACGGGGACGCCGGCATCGGTCAGCCGGCGCGCGACGGCCCCTGCAACGGCGGCCAGCAGCGCCTGCACCACATCGGTGCGCTGCAGGGCTGGGCCGCCTCGCAGCAGCAGGTGCCCGATGTCGACGGACACGGCGTCGGAGGCCCGCTGCAGCAGCGGGTCGTCCAGGTACCAGGCGGGGTCGGCCAGGCGGGTCTCGGCGCCTTGCCCGGCAAAGAGCCAGGCGACTACAGGCACAGTCCACCGTCGACGACCAGGGCCTGGCCGTGCACGTACGAGGCGTCGTCGCTGGCCAGGAACAGGGCCGCGGCGGTGACCTCGGCCGCGGTGCCGGCGCGCTTGAGCGGAATGGCGTCGACCAGGCGCTCGCGGGCGGCCGAGTCCATGCGCTGGCCCATGCCGGTGTCCAGCAGGCCCGGGATCACCGCGTTCACCCGGATGCCCCGTGGGCCCAGCTCGGCGGCCAGGGCCCGGGTGAGGGCGATGAGCCCGCCCTTGGCGGCGGCGTACGCGCTCTGACCGATGCGCACCCGCTCCGACGAGATGGAGCCCACGTTCAGCACCACGCCGCCCCCGGCCGCCAGCATGGGGCGGGCCGCGGCGCGCATGCAGTTGGCCGCGCCGATCAGATCGACCGACACCACCTCGTCCCAGGCGTCGGCGTCGTCGAGCGCGAAGTACGCGCTTCGGGTGAGCGCGGCGTTGTTCACCAGCACGTCCAGGCGCCCGCGGTCGGCGATCAGGCGGTCGATGGCGGCGGAGACCGCATCGCGATCCGTGACGTCGAAGCGGCTCAACGTACCGGAGCCGCCGCTCGCCACGATGGCGTCCAGCACGCGCTGCGCCTTCTTCTCTTGAACGCGGTAGCCCAGGGCCACGAAGGCGCCCCGGGCGGCAAACGCGCTCGCCAGCTCGGCGCCCAGGCCCCGGGATGCGCCGGTGATCAGCACGGTGCGGCCGGCAAAGCTCATGGCAGCAGCGCCGGGAAGTCGTCGAGCTCGCGCCCGGCATAGCTGTGGCGCTGGGAGTCGATGAACAGGCTGCGGTTCAGCAGCATGGGCGGCGCCACCGTGGTGCCCGGCGAGGGCGCGGTGACCGGCAGATCGGGCCAGGCGGCGTGCAGCGGCAGCAGTGCCGTGCCCACCGGGCGCCCGAGCAGGTGCGAGCGGTCGGCATGCACCACCGTGCCGCGGACCCCGTCGGCCACCACGATCTGGGTGCCGGGCTCGGGGACGGCTGCGCTGGGATCGAGCTGGAACCAGGTGAGGCGGCTGCCGAGCTCGCGGCTGGAGCGCACGGCATCGGCGCCGGGGAAGTCGCGGTCGTAGGCCACGCGCCAGCCGAGCTGGAGCTGCAGCGGGTGCACATCGCGGGCGCCAGCGTGCCGGATGCAGAAGAAGCCGTTCTCGAGCGAGGCGAGGTCGAGGTCGGCCACCGTGATGGACGTGAGATCAAAGTCGGCGCCGAAGCGCTCGAGCTCACGCACCAGGTCGTCGCGGCGTGCGGCCGGCACCCACAGCAGGTAGCCGAACTCGCCGGTCTTGCCGGCGCGAAAGCACAGGCCCTCGAACTCGTCGAACAGGAAGGAGGTGAGGTAGGGCACGCCGGCGACGTCGGGGCCGACCACCTCGGCCAGCAGCTCCCAGGCGTAGGGGCCGTGCAGCCCCACGATGGCGGTGTCGCCCGACAGGTCCTCGACGGTGGCGTCGATGCCGTCTGGGGCGTGCTCGCGCAGCCAGGTGGCCAGCTGGTCGCCGGGCATGCCGTCTGCCAGCACCAGGTAGTCCAGGTCGTCGACCGCGATGTACACATCGGCGAGCGGCAGCCCATCGTCGCCCAGGAACAGGGTGGGCAGCATCTGCCCGTCGCGCACGAAGAGCGGGCGCGGGCTGACGGCGTCGAGCAGCTCGAAGGCGGCGTCACCGGACACGCGCACCACGGCCATGTGGGCCATGTCGGCCCAGGTGACGCCGTGGCGCAGTGCATTGGCGGCTTCAGGCGTCGACACGGGCGTCCTGGAGCTTGGCGAGCATGCCGATGAGCTTGTTGACCGTGCGCAGGGATGCTCGCCCCTCGCGGTCGTCGGGAATGCGCACGCCCAGGCGGCTCTCGAGGCCCACGATCAGGTCGACGGCGTCGACGCTGTCGAGGCCCAGCCCGGTGCCGAACAGCGGGGTGTCGGGCTGGATCTGGTCCGGCTCGACCCGGACGCGCAGGTCGTCGATGAGCGCGGTGCGCAGGGTGTCGAGCAGGTCGCTGCGGCGCTGGGGGCTGAGGGTCATTCTTCCTCGTGGATGAGCACGGCGGCCCCACACAGGCAGCCGGGCTGGTGGGCCAGGAGCAGGACGGCGCGGCAAGCGCGCTCGCGGAGCTGGGCCATGGCACCATGCAGGTCCAGCAGCGCGGTGGAGCCCGCGCCCTGGGCCTGGGAGGGGCCCACTATCCGGTCGATGGCGGTGGGTGGAAGGCCGGCCCGAGCAAGCGCCCGGTCGCGGGCCTCGTGAATGCGTTCGGGCCCCGCCAGGGCCCAGCCTGCCAGCCGCACCGGGCCCGGCACCGAGCGCAACATCACTGCCGCACCGCCCTCCCAGGGGCCTCCCTCGTCGGCCGAGGCCGCGAACATGGTGTGCACCTGGCTGCGCTCGCACAGCTGGGATGCCGCGTGCACCAGGGCCACGAAGCCCGAGGCCGTGCCCGCGCTGACCGCGTCGAGCGGCCCGCCCATGCCCAGGTACATGGCGGTGGAGCCGGCCGGCGCCACCAGCAGCGAGCGCGCGAAGGCCGCCGCATACAGCGCGCCCAGACCCCGCTCCTGGATGCTGCGCATGAGCTCGCCCACACTGAACCGCGACACCGAGGGCTGCCCCACCACCAGCCCGGTGCCCGGCCGGAGCGACCGCCCCAGGCGGATGTCGCTGGCCAGCAGCGCAGCACGAACCGCCGCGGCCGCGGCCTGGATGCTGGGGTCGGCGCCGCGCGGGTCCATCTTGGGCAGCAGGGCCCGGAAGCGGGCTTCGTCGCGGGGCACCACCGCGGTGGAGTGGACCCAGATCGGCGTCCTGGCCGGAGGCGTGCCGGGGGTGGATCCCACCACCAGCGCGGCGTTGGCCCCAAAGAAGGCGCTGTTGCAGCTACCCACGGTGGCGCAGGGGCCCGGGCGCGGTGTGGTGCCTGCCACGGGGTCGGAGGGGGCCCCGGGCCGGGGCGCGCGGAAGCCCCAGGTTGGAGGGATGGCCTGCTGCCGGCGTGCCAGCAGGGTCACGGCCAGCTCCAGGGCACCGGCGGCGCCTTGTGCGTGCCCCAGCAGTCCCTTGGTCGAAGAGATGGGCACCTCGGCGCCCGCGGCGCTTGCGATGCCCCGCGTCTCGGCCGAGTCGTTGGCGTGCGTTCCCGTCCCGTGGGCGTTGACGTAGTCGATGGCCTGCACCCCGGCCTGGGACATGGCGCTGGCCAGCGCGGTGGCCACCCCGTGGCCGTCGGGCGCGGGCTGGGTGCTGTGCCAGGCATCACTGCCCAGGCCCTCGCCGTTGAGCCAGGCCTCGGCTCGGGCCGGCGCGGGGTCGCGCTCGAGCACCACGAACGCGGCGCCGTCCCCGACCGACATGCCCAGCTCGTTCGAAAAGGGGGTGCACACGTCGTCGGACAGGGCGCCCAGCACGTGAAAGCCGGCCATCACGCGCGGGCTGATCACGTCGCTGCCGCCGGCCACCACCGTGTCGGCGTCGCCGTTGCGGATGAGTTCGGCGGCGACCCCGATGGCGGCGGTGGCCGAGGCACAGGCGATCGAGACCACCAGGCACGGGCCGCCAAGGTGCAGCCTCCGCGCGAGCTCGGCCGCGAGCTGATCATAGGAGCGGGGGCGGTCTTCGACCCCGGTTCCGAGCACCAGAGCCACCCGGGATCGCTCGGTCACCCCGGCGGCGTCGAGCGCCTCGCTGGCTGCGTCCACCGCAAAGGCCAGCGCCAGCTCCTGGCAGCGATCGCCATCGCCGAGGGCCTGGAGCGGGGGCTCGTCCCAGCCCGGCACCAGGCCGGCGCGGCTGGCATGAAAGGCGTCGGTGGAGAAGCGGCGTACCTCTCGAATGCCGGTCTGGCCCGCCAGCATGCCGGCCATCAGGGCGTCGGTGCCCACCCCGAAGGCCGAGACCGCGCCCAGTCCAGTGATGCCGATGCCCAGGGTGGCCTACTCCTGGTCCGAGGACTCGCGGGCTTTGTCGAGGGACTCCTGGGCCTCTTTGAGGGCCTCGTCGGCGGCCCGGATCGCGTCGTCGGCGCCCTCCTGGCCAGCCTCGGCCGCCTCGCGAGCCTTCTTGGCGGCCTCGAGCGCCTCACGAGCGTCTTGCAGGGCCTTTTCGACCTCGTCGCTGGTGCTCGCGGCCGGGGGGGCCGGGGCCGCGGGTGAAGCAGGGGCCGCTGGCTCGGCGGCCGCCGCGGGCTGCGGCGGGGCTGGCGGAGCGCTGGGCTTGGGAGCGTTTCGGCTCATCGCCCACTTGCGCTCGGCGGCCAGCAGGTACGTGACGATGGCCACGAAGAACAGGACCGTCGCCATGGTCATGGGGAAGAGCCCGGCGAGGATCAAGACGACGCCGACCTCGCCAGTGGCGGCACCCACCAGGATGAGCCCAGCGCCCACGACGCCCCAGAGCCCGGCCAGGCGCAGGCGACGCTTGGCGCGGGTCTTGAGACCCTCGTGCGTCAGGCGGCCGGTCTGCGGATCACGGCCTTCTTCGGAGCGCAGCAGGAACTCGCGCTCGAACTCGTCGCTGTGGGCTGCCCACTCGTCGAGCCCGCCCAGGCCCTCGGTGTCGAGGTTGAGGAAGGCGCTGCTGCTGGCCTGTTGGGCCAGGCTGGCAAAGCGGCGCTCGGTCTTGTCGAGCGCGTCGTCGAGCACGAGCTGCAGAGGCTGCCGCTGAAGGCGCCACTGCAGGTGCGACACCATCTTGCGCATCTGCCGACGCTGGCGGCGGCCGATGCCGTTCTCGCCGGCCATGCTGTCGAGCTTCTCGGCCAGCTTCATGGGCAGGTCGGGCTCGTTGCGCAGCCGCTCTTGGGCGTAGCGCACATCGTCGGGGTCGAGCGAGGTGACCCAGTCCAGGGCGCCCTTGACCGCGTAGTCGACCTCGTGCACGTGCTCGCGCATGGTGGCGGCGAGCTCGGGGTCGGCCTTCTGGCTGTCGTCGAGGTCTTTGAGCAGGTCGGCGAACAGCAGCGTCTTCATGGAGCTGCGCAGCCACCGGTCGCCGGCGCGGGCCGAGCCGTCGGTGGGGGCCAGCGAGCGCAGGTGCTTGGCGAACTCGGTGTCTTCGCGTTCCATCTTGCGCAGCTCACGCCGCAGGCGCCGCATCTCGACGCGGAACTCCCGATCGGTGAGCACGGGGTCGGCAGCGTCGTCGTTGCCGCCGGCGTGGGCGCTGGTGGCGCCGCTGGTGGCGCCGGTGAGGGCGGCGGTGCCCGCGGCTGCTTTCATGAAGGCTCGGCGATCCATCGATGCTCCCGGTTGGCGACGCCAGAATGATAGTGAGGCGCTGCATGCCCGACCACCCCGAGCCCCCGTTTGATGTCGTGATCGCCGGAGGAGGCCTGGCCGGCTTGGCGCTGGCCCGTCATCTGGCACTGCACCTGCCCTCGCTGTCGGTGCTGGTCGTCGAACCGCGCGATCTTCCCGGCGATCGCGCGATGCTGCGCCTGGGGGAGTCCACCAGCGAGGTGGGCGCCTGGTACCTCGCCGAGCGCCTGGCCCTGCGCGAGCACCTCGACGAGCAGCACCTGCCCAAGCTCGGGCTGCGCTTCTTCTTTGCCGGCGAGGGCCCGTTTCAAGAGCGCTGCGAGTTCGGGCCCCTGCGGCCTCGCCAGCGGGTGTGGAGCCTGCCCTTCACGGGCACGGCACCGCCGACATGGCAGCTGCACCGTGGCTGCCTGGAACACCACCTGGCGGTTCACGCCGCCGCCGCGGGGGTGTCGTTGCTGGGTGGATGGCGGGTTGCCGGGCTTGTGGTGGGGGAGCCAAACCGGGTGCAGCTGGTGGCAGACGACGGTGAGCAGCGGGCGGTGCTCGCGCGCTGGGTGGTGGACGCAGGAGGCGCGCAGGGCGTTGTGCGCAGCGCCTTCACCAGCGTGCGCCCGGTCGATCACCACACCCGGGCGGCGTGGTTCTGGCTGCCCGGCACCGTCGATGTCGACGCCCTGGGCCGCGGCGAGGCCTGGCAGCGCGCCGTGCCCGCGGGCACCCGCCACCACAGCACCAATCACCTGCTCGGAGCTGGCTACTGGGTGTGGCTCATCGTGCTGCGGGATGGCACCACCAGTGTGGGCATCGTGGCCGATCCCAAGCGCCATGCCCACGTGGGTGAGGGCGGGGTGGAGGGCACCGTGGGGTGGCTCGCCGAACACGAGCCCGAGCTGGCCGCGGCCGTCGCGCGTGCGGGGGGGCCGCGGTCTGTTCACGTCCGCGACGTCGACGCCTGGCGCGTCGACCGCATCCTGGACAACCGCCGGTTGGCGGTCACCGGCGATGCTGCGGGCTTTCTGGACCCGATGTACTCGTCGGGACTCGACTTCATCGCGCTGGGCAACGAGCTGATCGCGGGGGCGATGGCCGCCGAGTCGGGTCCCGACGAGGGCGCCCGAGCGGTTCGCGTGGGCAATGCCCTGTTCGACGGCGTCTTCAAGACCTACGAGCCCATGTATGCCCACCTGTACGACGTCGTGGGCAACCCGCGTGTGATGATGGCGAAGATCGCCTGGGACAACGCGGTCTACTTCGGGCTCCTGGGCACCTGGATCGGGGGAGGCCACGCCGCCGACGAGGCGGTCTTCGGTCGCTTGCGGCCGTTCGCCGAGCGGGTGGCCACGCTGCACGAGCGCATGCAGGCCCTGTTCGTCGACTGGGCCGCCCTGGAGCCCGGGGGCGACGCCGCCGGCCGCCTGGACCAGGGTGGCGATCACCTGCTCGGCGACGCCCGGGACGATCTTGTCGACGACCACACCGACCCCAAGGCGATGCTGGCGGCGCTGGGCACCAGCGTGGCCCGCCTGGAACGCCTGGCCGTCGCCATCTTCGCGCGGGCCAGCCAGGCCCTTGCCAGCCCACCCCCGCCGGGCCCCTACAATCCGTACGGGGTCTCGCTGGACCCCGACCGATGGGCCCAGGACCGGCTGTGCCAGGGGCGCACGCTGGTGTCCGTCGATGCCGAGCTAAAGCGCCGAAGCGCCGCGCTCTGGCTGGACCCGGAGCCCGAGGCATGATCGCCCGGGTGGCGATCGGGCAGGGGCCAGCCCGCGCACGCATCGAGCACGTGCTGGGGGTCATCGAGTCCGGAGCGACGGTGCACGACGAGGCCAGCGCCAGGGCGTTCCTGGCCCAGGCTGCGCCCGAGGACCTGGGCTTCGCCCGCGAGGCGGTCGGGCTGGCGCTGGGGCGCGTGGGGTGTGGGGAGCTGTGCGAGCGTGTGGCGGCCAGCCCGATCGAGGGCGCCTTCTTCTCGCTGGGGCGGGGCATCGCCTGGGCCATCGTCGAGCCGAGCCATCCGGGCACAGCTGCTCCCTCGGCGGACGGCTTCTTCTGGGATGGCTACGGCTTTGGGCAGGGCCTGCTGCGCCCGGGCCGGGTGCTCGACCGCCGTGCGCGGCCGTCGACGCCGCCCGAGTTCTGGCCCGACGCCGACCACGGGCTGGGCCGAAGCCTGTGGTTCAGCTGCGCGGGGCGGGCCGCGCGCATCGCCGCGGTGCTCGGCCGCTTCGAGGCCTCGCGGTGGCCTGACCTGTGGCGAGGGGTGGGTGCCGCGTCGGTGTACACGGGCGGGGTCGGCGAGGGCGAGCTGCGCTCGCTGGTGCAGCGCTGCCCAGTGCCCGATGCGCTTGAAGCGGGCGCCGGCACCGCGCGCGACGTGCTGCCTACCGGATCTTGACGTCCAAGCTGGCGTTCAGACCGAACTGGATGGTGTCGTAGTCGCTGCGCACCGGGTACACGTGCTCGAGCGGATGCGGGGTGTAGTAGCGGCTGTCGAAGGCCACGCGCATGCCCACGTACTGGTTGAAGTGGGCATCGAAGCCCAGGCCGCCGATGCCCACGATGTGGTCGTAGTGGGTGACGACGATGTGCTTGGAGTCTTCGAGCACGCTGGGCAGCAGGATGCCGCTGGGGATGTCTTCCCAGCTGCGGTAGCCAAAGCCCATGTAGAAGTCGATGGCGGCTCGGGTGCCGGCCTTGCGGTCTTCGGCGACGATGAGCTCGACGCCGCCGGTGGCGTCGAGGCGATCGGCGGGATTGATGCGGCCGCCGACGCCCTCCCAGTACACCGTGCCGTCGGCATCTCGGTATTCGTCGAGGTTGAAGGCGCCCTCGGTGATGTAGGTGGCCTTGAAGTACGGGTTGGCCGACCCGTTGTCGGAGCTGAAGGCCGCGCCGATCTTGGCGGCGGCGCCGCCGGGAGCCGCACCTCGGGTGCCGTCTTCGCGCAGCGTCCAGAAGCTGTTGTTGGGATTGCCCGTGCGGAAGGCGAAGTCGAGCCGCCACGTGACCCGGTGGCTGCGCCCGTAGCGCTCGGCGAAGGGCTGCAGCGCCAGGCCGAACCACAGGCCGTTCAGGCCGCTGCCCTTGTACTCGGGTGCGGTCTCGCCCACGTCGGCCATGAGCACGCGCTGCACGCCGTACGAGCCCGTCTGCTGGACGGGGTCGTAGTACATCTTGCTGGAGCCTTCGCAGCCATAGCCCTCGGGGCAGAACAGGCCGGGCTCGTCGGGGAAGGCGTAGCGGCGCATGGGGGTGGCGTCGGCGCCCATGGTGACGGCGATGCCTTCGAAGGGCGAGAACTCGATGTGAGGGAGGATGTCGTGCTGGGTCTCGGTGCGGCGCCCATAGCCCCACTGCTTGCCGTCGACGGTCTCTTCGATGGAGCCAAAGAGGAAGCGGTAGCTGTAGTCGAAGCTGATGTCTGCCCGCAGCTCGGGCGGGAAGTCGGTGACTTCTGCGGCCGTTGCCGTGGTGCTTGCGAGAGTCAGGATGATGGCCAGTGCCGTCCGCAAGAGCGCCTCCGCTGCGCAGCGTAGCATCGGTTCGGGCGGCCTGGGGGCCAGTTGCGCTACTCCTCGCGCAGCCCGTACTCTTTCATCTTGGTCTGCAGGCTCTTGCGGCTGATGCCCAGGCGCCTCGCGGCGCGGGTGACGTTGTTGTCTTCGGACGACAGCGCACGCTGGATCCTGGCGCGTTCGAGCTTGGCCGTGTGCACGCGCACGTACTCCTTGAGGCCCAGTCCCTCCAGGTCGTCGCCCGGGGCCGACACCGCCTTGGAGCTGCGCAGGCCGGGCATGTCGGCGAGGTGGATGGTGTCGCCGTCGGCCAGCAGCACGCTGCGCTCCATCAGGTTCTCGAGCTCGCGGATATTGCCGGGCCAGCTGTGCTCGAGCAGTGCGGCCAGGGCATCGGGCGCCACGCGAGCGACGCCTTTGCCCAGGCGCTGGTTGAAGCTGCGCAAGAAGCTCTCGACCAGCAGGGGGATGTCGTCGGCGCGCTCGCGAAGGGGCGGCAGGTGGATGGGGATCACGTTCAGGCGCCAGAACAGGTCGTCGCGGAAGGTGCCGGCCACCAGCGCGGCCTCGAGGTCGACGTTGGTGGCCGCGATCAGGCGCACGTCGACCGGGATGGGGCGCAGGCCGCCCACGCGGTCGATGGTGCGCTCCTGCAGGGCACGCAGGATCTTCACCTGCATGTCCAGCGGTAGCTCGCCGACCTCGTCCAAGAACAGCGTGCCCCCGTGAGCGAGCTCGAAGCGCCCGGGCTTGCTGGCGACGGCGCCCGTGAAGCTGCCCTTCTCGTGGCCAAAGAGTTCGGCCTCGAACAGCGACTCGGGAATCGCGCCGCAGTTCACCTCGATGAAGGGACCGTCGCTGCGGGGGCTGTTCTCGTGGAGAGCTCGCGCGACGAGCTGCTTGCCCGTGCCGGACTCGCCGGTGATCAGCACCGTCGAGGGGCTGGGCGCCACCTTCTCGATCAGGTCGTAGACCTTTCGCATGGCCGGTGTTCGGCCGATGATCTCGAAGCGTCCCCGCTCTTCGGACAGGCGGCGTGAGTTGCGCCTCCCGGTCTCGAGCGCCTTGTCGATGGTGCCCTGCAGCTCGGTCTTGTCGAAGGGCTTGGCGACGTAGTCGAAGGCCCCCTGCTTGAGCGCCTCGACGGCGTTGGCCACGGTGCCATGGGCGGTGATCAAGATGACGGGCAGGCCGGGTTGCTGCTCGCGCACCCAGGACAGCAGCTCCATGCCCCCCACCACCGGCATGCGCACATCACTGACCACCAGGTGGAAGAGCTCGTTCTGCAGCTTGGCGATCGCCTCGCCGCCATCGACCGCGGTGTCGATCTCGTGGCCGAACTTGGTCAGGTGCGCGGACAGCACCTTTCGGATGCTGGGCTCGTCGTCGACGATGAGGATGCGGTTGGGCAGGGCGCACTCCGGAACGAGACCTTAGCTCCGCGGCCGCAACGCGCAAGCTGCAACGTGTCGGCATCGTGTCCGTCGAGCTCCAAGGCCAAGCAACCACCGGCGTCGCCGTGCATCGGACTTACGTGATACCCCTCGGGTGTTCGTGTGCTGTGACCCAGGAGTACCCATGACCCGCCTTGCCGTCCTCGCTGCAGCCCTGCTCGCCGCCCCGGTCGCCTTCGCCGAGCCGGCGCCCGACTTCACGCTGCGCGACCTCGACAAGAACACCGTGACGCTGTCCGACTTCAAGGGTCAGGTCGTTCTGGTCGACTTCTGGGCCTACTGGTGCGAGCCCTGCAAAGAGGAGCTCCCCCACCTCGCCAAGCTCGAAGGCGAGTTCGAGGGCAAGTTCAAGCTCCTGGCGATCTCGACCGACGACGCGCGCACCGCCAGCCAGGTCAAGCCCTACGTCAAGCGCAACAAGTACGGCTTCACCGTGCCGCGCGATGCCGACTCCTCGGTGCTGGTCAAGTACAACCCCACCAAGACGCTGCCGTTCTCGGTGCTCATCGATCAAGAGGGCAACATCGCGGCCAAGCACGCGGGCTTCAATGAGGGCGATCAGGACAAGCTGCGCGAAGAGATCCTGGCGCTCCTGGGCGAGGGCGAGTCGCAAGAAGACGCCCCCGACGCCACGCCCGAGGCGACGCCCGAGGTCGTGCCGGCGGCCCCGGCCCCCGACGCTCCCACCGAATAGCCTGCGCGTATGCCCCTCTTCGTCCTGCTTGTTTTGGCTCAGCCTGTTTGGGCGCAAGACGACGGTGTCGAAGAGACCCCGACGAGCCAGCCAGCGGCCAAGAAAAAGCAGAAGAACGTCACCACGACCTTCTCGGACGACTTCGACTACCGATACTGGCGCTCCACCCGTCGGCTTCCCGACTTCCCAGACCGCGCGGTGTTCAACTACGTCGAGCAGGTGAACCGCTTCACCGGCTTGGTCGCCTCGGGAAAATGGCAGGCCTTCGTTCAGGTCGACGAGGTGAGCCTGTGGGCCAACAACTACCGGCTCGACGGCGAGCTGCTGAAGGAGCGTGACCTCGTCGACCGCGACCAGGTGTTCTCGCCGCTGCCAGGTGACGCCTACGCCAACATCGAGAAGGTGTTCATCAGCCGCGAGACCAAGTCGGCGACGCTGGTGCTGGGCGACTTCTATGGCGCCTTCGGCTCGGGCATCGCGCTGAACCTCAACCGCAACGTCGACATCGACATCGACACGTCGATCCAGGGCGCCAAGGCGCTCATCCGCCGCGGGCCCGTCGACCTGACCCTGCTGGGCGGCCAGCTCAATCGCCAGCAGGTGTTCCAAGAGAACCCCAACCTCAACGTCCGCGGCGACTACCGGCACCTCATCGCCGGCGTCGAGGCCAAGTGGTACGGCCCGGCCACCCTGGGCGCGCACGCCGTCGGCTACCGCTTTGCGACCGAGCCCGGCCCGCTCGGCGCATTGGAGCAGCCGCGCACGGCCTTCGACACGGTGATCACGGGCGCCACGGTCGAGGGCAGCTTGCTGGGCATCGACTGGATGGGTGAGGGCGATGCCTTCGTGTACCCGTCCAACGACGACGGCGGGAACCTGCTCTTCGAGGGCGAGCCCGGCCCGCTCGGCTATGCCGGCTACCTGTCCGGCACGACCTACGTGGGCGACACCATCTGGCAGCTCGAGGGCAAGCGCTACCTGCAGGTCGAGCGCCCGAACTCGCTGCTGGCGCCCGAGCTGTACGAGACGGTCATCGGTCCCACGCTGGAGTACGAGCGCGCGATCACCGAAGACAGCTCGGCCGCCGTGAACAGCAACGATCTGTGGGGCGGCCGCCTGCGGGTCGACTGGGCCGCCAACCCTCCCGCGTTCACGCCGTACGTGTCGGTGGCGGTGTTTCGCGACCTCGAGACCGGCGGGCTTCACTTCAACGACACGCCCGAGACCATCGTGCACACGATGGTGGGTGTCGAGGCGCGTCCCGAGAACTTCAGCGTCGTCTGGAACGCGGGCCTTCGCTACGACGATCGCGACGGCAAGGGCGACACCGAGGTCGATGCCGATCGGCACTGGCACAGCGACATCGACGTGAAGTTCCCGCTGCCGGCGGGGATCCACGCCGACTTCACCGTGTACGCCGAGTACTACCAGTGGGGCGTGAACCCGCTGCAGCAAGAGGACTACGTCGAGATCGAGACGTCAGCGACCTTCGCACTGCCGGGCGAGAAGATCTTCCTGGTCTGGTACACGGACATGACCACCAACCCGCTGGTCGACAGCGTGGGCAACCTGGGATCATCCGAGGCGCTGTACGGTGCCGGCGAGGTGCAGTTCAAGCCCAGCGACGCCATCACGCTCAAGGCCTTCGTGGGCGCGTACAAGGCGGGCATTCGCTGCTCCGGCGGCCAGTGTCGCCTGCTGCCGGGATTCGACGGCGCCCGGGCGAGCGTGACGGCGAACTTCTAACAGGCCGCTGAAATACTCGTTCCTCGCATTTCAGCGACCTGCTTCTACCATTGCCGGCACCGCCGCCTTCAGACTCGGCAAGTCCGGCCGCCGACTCGACGATTGAGTTTGGCCGGTGGTTCTCGCATTCTCGAGGAATCGCCGATTCGGCAGCCGGACCTGCCGAGGGCGGCGGATGCCTCGGTCGCAGCGCCCTGAAAAGCCCGGCAAGCCGGGTTTTTCAGCACCCTGCTAGGCACCCTACTTGCTGAAGTGCAGCTCGCTGATGCACAGATCGTTGTATTCCTTGCCCTTGGCGATGCCGGTGAAGGTCATCTTGACCTTGCTGGTGGTGTGGGCCGGAAAGCTGACCGACTGCGGGTAGACGCTCAGCGGCTTGAAGGTGACGTCCTCGGTGCTGCCGTCGCTGAACTGCAGGGTGGCGCCGGTGGCGCGGTTGCCCTTCATGTAGATGCCCAGGCCGGTGCCGATGCCGTTGATGATCTCGACCTGGCTGATGGACTTGGAGGCGCCGAAGTCGAGCTCGAGCCACTGGTCGGTGCCGTCACCTTCGTCGGCCTCGCACCACATGGAGTCGCTGATGCCGTCGGCCACGTTCTTGCCCACGTAGCTACCGTCGTCGTCGGCGGGCAGCTCGCTGCTGGACTTGAAGCCCTTGGGCGCCACCCGGGTGTCGGGCTGGTCGTCGAAGAACTGGATCTCGGAGATGCCGGTGTCGAGCCAGGTGTTGCCGCTGTGGATGGCGTTGACCTTGACCTTCACCGTGCTGGTGGTCTTCGCCTTCTTGAGCTCGAACACCTGCGGAACCATCTCGTCGGCGAGGGTGAACTTCTGCGTGCTGCCGTCGCTGAAGGTGAACTCGAGCTCTTTGGGGCGGTTGGCGCGGTTGTAGTAGTCCCAGCTGTACCAGAGGCCGCCCCAGACCTTGATCTTCTTGACCTTCTTGTCGCCGCCCAGGTCGAACTCGAGCCACGAGCCCAGGCCGCTGCCGTCTTCGCCCTCGACCCAGCTGGTCTGCTGCCGGCCGTCGTGCACCCGCTTGGCGTCGTAGGTCACCCCCTCTTCGGGTGGGTAGACCGAAGAAGCGGTGGCGCTGGCCACCTTGATCTTCGCGGCGTCGGCGGGAGAGACGAGCAAGAGCGCGAGCAAGCCGTACATGGGGACTCCGGACACATTGGGTCGGGCAGTTTGAGCGAAGTTCGAGGGCGCGTCAATGCGTGTCCAGCAGACACCGGCGAGCCCCGAGCCATTCCCTGCAAGGGTGCAGGGCTGTGGAGCGCGCGGCGCTCCTACGTCGGCAGATGCTGGCTGATGGCCACCAGACCCTCGAGCGATCGCACGCCGTCGGGCTGGTCGGGAATGGTCCACGCCGCCACGTCGCCGGCCGCGCTCACCAGGCGGTTCACGGCGGCCTGTTGGCGGGCAGCGGTGCGATTGCTGGCTTGGGCGAGGCGCAGCAGGGCGTCACGAAGGGCATCCCAGTCCCCGGCATCGACGCCGGGTGGCGCCTCGGGAAGATCGCGCCGGGTGAGGGGACGCGACAGCCCCGCTCCGGCGTGCACCCGGTTGACCAGGAAGCCGTCGAAGTGCATGCCGCGATCCCGGACTTCTTGCAGGAATTCGAGCGCATCGGAGCGATCGGGGGCGGCTGCGGTGGTCACCAAAAAGAAGCGCGTGCGCTCGCTGTGCAGCAGCTCGTCGACGGCGATGCTGCGGGTGCGGAAGCCCTCGGACAGATGCGCGAAGAGGTGAAAGAACTCACGAATGTCGTCGAGCACGTTCTTGCCGGCCATGCGCAGCACCAGCTTGGCGACCCGGCGGGTGGCGCCGCCCAGCAACCCACCCGATGGCTGCACCAGGGTGCGCATGACCGTGCCCTCGAGCAGGTTCTGGATGCGGGCGGGTGCCCGAAAGAACTCGAGCGCGTGCTGGCTGGGTGGCGTGTCGACCACCACCACATCCCAGCGGCCGCTCGACACCAGCTCGAACAGCTTCTCGGTGGCCATGTACTCGTGGCTGCCGGTCAGTCGGGTGCTGACCGCCCGGTAGTAGCGGTTGTCGAGCAAGGCGCGGGCGCGCTCGGGGTCGTCCGAGTGCTCGACCACGATGGCGTCCCAGGTGGCCTTCCGGTCGAGCATGAGCGCGTCCAGGCTGCCGGCGGCATCGGGCAGGGGGACTCGGGTGGGCTTGTTGCCCAGTGCCTCGATGCGCAGGGCGTCGGCCAGGCGCCGGGCAGGGTCGATGGTGAGCACCACGACGCGCTTGCCCGACATCGCCAGCCCCACGGCCAGGGCCGCCGACACCGTGGTCTTGCCCACCCCGCCGAGGCCCCCGCAGATCACCACCCGAGCGCTCATGGGGACACCTGCGCGGCCAGGGCGGCCCCGAGCCGGTGCAGGGCGGGGGCATCGATGCCATCGGGCTCGCGGGGAACCAGCGCCAGGTCGATGTCTTGGGCACGCAGCCGGTCGATCGCGGCGTCTTGAGCGCGCTTCTGGGCCCACGCGGCGTCTGCAAGGGCCGCCAGCACGGCCACGTCGGGGTCGGTGCTGCCGGCAAAGGACTGCCGCACATCGGGCCAGGGTGGGGTCGGCGGCAGCGGACTGGGCCGCACCTGGTTGACCAGCACCGCGGCGGGCGCCCGGCCCTCGTCGCGCAGGGTCGCCAGCAGCTCGAGGGACTCGTTGACCGGCAGCTCTTCGGGGGTGGTGGTGAGCAGCACGCCGGCCAGGGCCGGGTCGTCCAGGAAGCGCTCGATGATGTGTGCCAGATCGTAGAACGGCCCCGCTCGGGTGATCTCGGACATCGAGCTGGCCGACGACAGCAGAGTGAGGCCGTGGCCGGTCGCCGGCGCGTCCAAGATGGCCAGATCCCAGTGCGGATCCTGCGCCAGCGGCTCCATCAGCATGTTCTCGAGCTTGCCCAGCTGGAACAGGTCGGGAAGGCCGGGCACCGCGTCGATGAAGGCACTGACGATGCGGTTGTCGAACAGGACGCGAACCAGCGCCGAGATGCGCAGCTTTCGCTCGCCGAAGTCGTTCATGCAGTCGAGGGCCGTGAAGGTTCGGTACTGCAGGTTGGGGGCGAGGTCGACCGGATCGTAGCTGGGCTCGACGCCCATCGCGTCGGCGATCGAGGTCATGCCCGAGAACTCCACCACGCACACGCGCTTGCCCATGCTGGCGGCGGCGAGGCCCAGCGCGATGGTGGTGGTGGTGCGGCCCACGCCGCCCTTTCCGGTCACCACCAGGAGTCGGCGGTCGAACAGGGTCTGTCTCACGCGGGCAATCCCCGGCTCATAGGCTCGTGCCCGGGCTTGGGTCGAGGGCCGCCGCCACGGCGCGGAAGACGCGCGCGCTCACCAACATGTCGGTGTGGCCGGCCGACTCGATATGCACGGAGTCGGCGCCGTCGGGAAGGGCCGAAGAAGAGGGGATCACCACTGGATCGTCGGCAGACCACACGCTGGTGGTGGGCACAGGCGGCGGTGCGAGATCGTCGAGCAGCGGCGCGTCCAGCACGGTCTCGGTGGCCAGGGCTCCGCGATCGAAGACCGCCATGCGCGTGCCCTTCCACGGAGTACCGAGCGTCACCAGGTGGCGAACATTGGCGGTGCCTTCTTGGTGCTTCAGGTACCACGCGGCAACCAGGCCGCCGGTGCCATGGGCCACGATGTCGATGCTGGTGGCCCCACTGCTGGCCCGCAGCTCGCTGACGGCCAGGGCCAGGGCCTCGGCGCGCTCGCGCAGGCTGGCCTCGACGCCCACGGGATTGATGGCCCACACCCATGTCCACCCGCGCTGGGCGAGAAAGGTCTCGAGGAAGCGCATCGACGAGCGGTTGTGGGAGTGGTCGCACACGAGCAGGACCGGGGGGTGACTGCCCGGCCCAGGCGGGCCCCAGGGGCGGCCCCGTCCCCAGCCCAGCGGCCGCATGAGCCACAGCAGCGCACGGGCCGAGGCCTCACGCACATACAGGGCGAGCTGGGGCGATCCGAAGCGAGCGGGCTGGCCCCGATCGGCGGCGAGCACCGCGTACCCGCCGAAGCTCGCCGCGAGCATCCACGCCATGAGCAGCGTTGGAGGCAGCAGCAGCCAGTGTGTGGTGGCGGGGAGTTCGGGCATGGCCATTGCGGGCGGGTGGATTGGGCCCTATATCGGGTTCCCTCCGCAGAGGTCGCGATGCCCATCTACGAGTACGCATGCCCGGCTTGCAGCCATGAGTTCAGCAAGCTGATGAAGATGTCGGCGAGTCCCCCTCCTTGCCCGGAGTGTGGGGCGTCCGAGGTCACCAAGAAGATCAGCAAGGCGAGCTTCCACCTCAAGGGCGCAGGCTGGGACCGAGACAGCTACGGCCTCAAGAAGAAGCCGATCCCCAACGAGTGGCCCAAGGGCAGCGCCGGAGACACGGGTGCCAGCAGCGAAAAGGGCATCTCCAAGGCCGACAAAGACGGAATGGGCAACACTTAGGAGGGCGTCGTGGCCACGATCCTGGACGGACGAGCGCTGGCAAAGCAGCTCAACAAGGCGCTGAAGTACCGCGTGCTCGATGAGCTGCCGCGCCCCCCCGGGCTCGCCGTGATCCTGGTGGGCAGCGATGCGGCCAGCCAGGTCTACGTGGGGCACAAGGGCAAGGTGGCGGGGCGCATTGGCTACCACCACCGCCAGATCGACCTGCCCGCCGACACCGAACAGGCGGCGCTCGAGGCGATCGTCGACGAGCTCAATGCCGATCGGTGCATCGACGGCATCCTGGTTCAGCTCCCGCTGCCGAGTCACCTCGACGCGACGGCGATCATGGACCGCATCCGCCCCGACAAGGACGTCGACGGCTTTCACCCGCACAACGTGGGCCTGCTCTCTCAAGGCCGACCGGCCATGGTGGCGTGCACTCCGCTGGGCGTCATGCAGCTGATGGCGCACCACGACGTCGAGCTCTCGGGCAAGCACGCGGTGGTCGTCGGGCGCAGCAACATCGTGGGGCGGCCCATGGCCATGCTGCTCGAACAGGCCAACTGCACCGTGACCCTCTGCCACAGCCGCACGCGCGACGTCGAGGCCGAGGTGCGGCGCGCCGATGTGGTGATCGCGGCGGTCGGGCGCTCCGAGATGGTGCGCGGCGATTGGATCAAGGCTGGCGCGACGGTGATCGATGTCGGCATGAATCGACTCGACGACGGGAACCTGTGCGGGGATGTGCAGTACGACGCCGCAAGTGAGCACGCAGGCGCCATCACACCGGTTCCGGGAGGGGTCGGTCCGATGACCATCGCCATGCTGATGCAGAACACCTTCCGCGCCGCCGTCGCGCACACAGCGAATTCGTGATCTACACTGCGCGCGGAGGCTCCTTGCGCGCACTTGCCGTGCCCATCATTCTCGCGCTGTTTACGGGCTGCGCCTACGTTTCCAAGGCCGAGTACTGCAAGTACTGGGACAAGGACGGCGACGGCTGGCCCGTCGGCGAAGACTGCGACGACCTTAACCCCGAGCGCTATCCGTATGCGGCCGACATTCGGGGCGACGGGTGCGACTCCGACTGCCTCGAGACCTCCGACGATGCCGACGGCGACGACTGGCCCGATGCGTCCGACTGCGCGGTCGACGACCCCTCGATCTTCCCGTGCGCCGAGGACACCGACGGCGATGGCATCGACAGCGACTGCGACGGCTTCGACTCGCCGCGCACCGATGATTGCCCCACCCGCGATCCCGACTTCGGGTCGATCGAGTCGGTGAGCTGCGCCTCCAATCCGGATCTCGAGCTGAACAACAGCGAGTGCACCGTGGCCGACGGAGCCCCCGAGGGTGGCGACGACACCGGGAGTTCCGAATGATCCGCAGCGGCTGCCTCCTGTCCCTGCTGGCCGTGGGCTCGCTGGCCCACGCCCAAGACGACCGGCGCAATTGCTCGAAGGAATACACCGAGCAAGCGTTCCGTGGCGCCATGTCGCAGGCCGAAGAGGCCCTCGACAACGTCGACATGAACACCGCGGTGAACATCCTCAGCGACGCCGGCAAAGACCTGATCTGCCTCGACGTCGCGGTCAAGCCGACCGACATCGCTCGATTTGCGCGCAACCTCTCGGTGCTGGCCTTCTACGGGCAAGACGAGTTCGCCGCCATCAAGTACGGCAACCTGGCGCGCATCGCCGACCCGAGCGGCGGCCTGCCCCGCGGTGTCACCGAAGACCACCCCTACGCCTCCATGATGGAGATGGAAGACCTGCCCCCCACCGGCGGCCCCATCGACCCCACGCTCGAGTTTCCCCGGGGCGGTGGCTTCTTCATGAACGGCCAGAGCAAGACCGAGGCCCGCGCGCCGGCAGAAGTGCCGCAGTTCGTGCAGGTGTTCGGCGAACACGACACCGTGATCGATGCCTTCTGGCAAGACGGCGCCGCATTCCCCGACCGGTACCTGGCCGGCGGTGTCGGTGGCAAGGGCAGCGGGCCCAACCTGGTGCTGGTGGGCGCGGGTGGCGGTGCGGTGGCCGTTGGGGCCATCCTGTACGTCGCTGCCGCGGCGAGCGCCGGCAAGATGAAGAACGCCGAGTCGGCCGAAGATCTCACCAAGATCCGCACCTCGGCCAACCTGTTGGTCATGACCTCCACCGTGGTGACCGCCGCAGGGCTCGGCATCGGCGCCAGCGGCTTCTTGCTCGACGGTGGCGGCGGTGTCGGCGTGCGGCTGCAGTTCTGATCTTCGCGGTGCGCGCGCCCGGTTGACGGCTTAGACGAGCTGCCTTCATCGGGGGACGGATGGACCTGCGGCGAACGCCCTTTCACGATGCGCATGTGGCGGCAGGGGCCCGCATGGTGCCCTTCGCCGGCTTCGACATGCCCGTCCAGTACGCGGGCATCGCGGCCGAACACCAGGCCGTGCGCGAGCGCGCCGGGTTGTTCGACGTCAGCCACATGGGCGAGCTGCGCTTTCGGGGTGCTCGCGCGCTCGACACGCTGCAGTGGCTGTGCACCAACGACGTCGCCCAGTGCCCGGTGGGCGAGGCCATGTACGCGGTGCTGTGCAACGAACGTGGCGGCTGCGTCGACGACATCTTCATCTACCGGCTGGCCGACGACGACTTCTTGGTGGTGGTCAACGCCAGCAATCGCGACAAGGATCGCGAATGGGTCATCGGGCACAACCCCCATCCCGACGGCTGCACCATCACCGACGAGGGCGACGACTGGGCCTTGCTGGCAGTGCAGGGGCCTGCGGCGGTCGCCGTGGTGGCCTCCATCGGCGAGATCGACGTCACCGACATTCCCCGCCGTGGTGTGGTGGCCGGGGTCACCGTGGCCGGCGTCGAGGGCTGCTTGCTGGCCCGAACCGGGTACACCGGCGAAGACGGCTTCGAGATCTTCGCGCCGTCCGGCGTGGCCCGGCCGCTGTGGGACGCCGTGGTCGAGGCGGGCGCCTCGGTCGGGTTGATTCCCTGTGGGCTCGGCGCGCGCGACACCCTGCGCCTCGAGGTTCGCAACTGCCTGTACGGGCACGAGCTCGACGACGACACCTCGCCCTTGCAGGCGCGGCTGCACTGGGTCGTCAAGCTCGACAAGCCCGGCGGCTTCATCGGGCGCGATGCCATCGCGGCGCGCCGCGACAGCGACACCCACTGGCTGGCTGGCCTGGTGGTCGACGGCAAGCGCATTCCGCGCGACGGCATGCGCGTGCTCAAAGACGGCCAGGACATTGGCTGGGTCACCTCGGGTACCCGGGGCCCGTCCACCGGCACGGGCATCGCGCTGGCGTACCTCGCCAAACCCAACGGAAAGCCCGGTAATCACGTGATCATCGATGTTCGCGGCCGCGAGGCCGAGGCCACCGTGATCAAGGGACCCTTCTACGCAAAGGACTCGGAATGAACTTCCCCGCCGACCTGAAGTACACCTCCCACGACGAATGGCTGCGCATCAGCGGAGACACCGCCGTGCTCGGCATCAGCGACTACGCCCAGGACGCGCTGGGCGAGATTGTTCACGTCGAGATGCCCGAAGTGGGCGACACCTTCGCGGCGGGCGATGCCCTGTGCGAGGTCGAGTCGGTCAAGGCGGTGGCCGAGGTGTTCACGCCGCTGGCCTGCGAGGTCACCGCCGTGAACGAAGACCTCGACGGCGACGAAGAGTCGGTCAACAGCGACCCCTACGGCAAGGGCTGGCTGGTCGAGTTCCGCATCACCGACAAGGCCGGGCTCGACGCCCTGATGGATGCGGCCGCGTACGGAGACAAGATTGCATCGGCCTGAGGCGCGTGGTGGCGTGGTGCCCCCCCGACTCGACCCTCCCGCCCCTGAGGTCCCCATGACCACGCCGGCGCCCGACGCCTTCCTGCCCCGCCACATCGGGCCCAGCCCCGCCGATGTCGCCGACATGCTCGACACGCTCGGCGTGGGCTCCCTCGACGAGCTGATGGCCCAGTGCATTCCGTCGTCCATCCGCATGGACGGCGACCTGCGCCTGCCCGACGCCCTTGGCGAACGGGCCGCCATGCGCGCGCTGCTCGAGCGTGCCGGCGAGAACGACGTGCTGCACAGCTACATCGGCATGGGCTACCACGGCACCGTCACGCCGCCGGTGGTCCTGCGCAACATCCTCGAGAACCCCGGCTGGTACACCGCCTACACGCCGTACCAGGCCGAGATCAGCCAGGGCCGACTCGAGGCCTTGATGGTGTTCCAGACCCTGGTCCAGGACATGACGGGGCTGCCGGTCGCTGGCGCATCGCTGCTCGACGAAGCCACCGCGGCGGCCGAGGCCATGGCCATGAGCGCGCGCCTGTCCAAGCTCAAGAATGTGAACCTGTACTTCGTCGACGAGCGCTGCCACCCGCAGACCATCGCGGTGGTGCAGACCCGTGCCGAGCCGCTGGGAATCCAGGTCGTCGCCGGGCGCTGGCAAGACCTCGACTTTGCGGCCACGCCGGTGCTGGGCGCGCTGGTGCAGTACCCCGACACCGAGGGCACCGTCGACGATCACCGCGCCTTCTGCGAGGCCGCGCACGCGCACAAGGCCTTCGTCACCGTGGCGACCGACCTGCTGGCTCTCACCATGCTCGAGTCCCCCGGCGCCATCGGCGCCGACATGGCCGTGGGCAACAGCCAGCGCTTCGGTGTCCCGCTGGGCTTCGGGGGGCCTCACGCCGCCTTCTTGGCCACGCGAGACTCCTTTGCTCGCAAGATGCCCGGACGCATCATCGGCGTCAGCCGCGACCGCCACGGAAACACCGCCTACCGCATGGCGCTGCAGACGCGAGAGCAGCACATCCGTCGCGAGCGGGCCACCAGCAATGTCTGCACCAGCCAGGTGCTGCTGGCGGTGGTGGCGGGCATGTACGCGGTGTATCACGGCCCCCAGGGGCTCGCGCGCATCGCGGGCATCGTGCACCAGCACACCAACCGCCTGGCGGCTGGCCTTCGCGCCGGCGGCTACACCCTGCGCAACACGACCTGGTTCGACACCCTCACCGTCGACGTCGGCAGCAAGCTCGACGCGGTGTTCGAGGGCGCGGCCAGTGCGGGCTACAACCTACGCCGCAACAGCGATGGTTCCGTCGGCATCAGCCTCGACGAGACCACCACCCTGGCCGACGTCAGCCGCCTGCTGGCGGTGTTCGGCTGCGGCCGCGACGTGCCCGACGCCGTGGCTTCGCCTATCTCGGCTTTTGCCCGGCAGACGCCGTACCTGACACACGAGGTCTTCCACCGCTACCGGTCCGAGACCGAGATGTTGCGCTTCATCAGTCGCCTGGAGTACAAGGATCTGGCGCTGAACACCGCCATGATTCCGCTGGGCTCCTGCACCATGAAGCTCAACGCCACCACCCAGATGATGTCCATTGGCCTGCCGGGCTTCAGCGGGCTTCACCCCTTCGTGCCGTCCACCCAGGCGAAGGGCTACGCGCGCCTCATCGGCGAGCTCGAGGACTGGCTCGCCGAGATCACGGGCTACGACGCGGTGAGCATGCAGCCCAACGCCGGTTCGCAGGGTGAATACGCCGGCCTGCTGGTCATTCGCGCGTACCACCAGAGTCGCGGCGACGGGCACCGGAACGTGTGCCTGGTTCCCAGCTCGGCCCACGGCACCAACCCTGCCAGCGCCGTGATGGCCGGCATGAAGGTGGTGGTCGTGGCCTGCGACGACCAAGGCAACATCGACGTCGAAGACCTCGCTGCCAAGGCGGCCGAGCACGCGGGCGAGCTGTCGGCACTCATGGTGACCTACCCGTCCACACACGGGGTCTTCGAGGAGGCGATCCGTGAGGCCTGCGACATCGTGCACGAGAACGGCGGCCAGGTGTACCTCGACGGCGCGAACCTCAACGCGATGGTGGGGCTCGTGCAGCCCGGCAAGATCGGCGCCGATGTCAGCCACCTGAACCTGCACAAGACCTTCGCCATCCCCCATGGCGGCGGCGGTCCGGGCATGGGCCCCATCGGCGTGCGCAAGCACCTGGCCCCCTTCTTGCCGGGTCATCCCGTGGTGAAGACCGGCGGCGAGCGGGCGATTGGGGCCATCAGCGCGGCTCCGTGGGGCTCACCGAGTATCTTGCCCATCTCTTGGGCCTACATCGCGATGCTCGGGCCCGACGGCTGCAAGCACGCCAGCGAGGTCGCCATCCTGAACGCGAACTACATCGCCAGCCGGCTGCAGGGCCACTTCCCGGTGCTGTACACCGGCAAGAACGGCCGCGTAGCGCACGAGTGCATCGTGGACTTCCGCCACTTCAAGGCGAGCGCGGGTCTAGAGGTGGCCGACATCGCCAAGCGGCTGATGGACTACGGCTTCCACGGCCCCACCATGAGCTGGCCCGTCACCGGCACGCTCATGATCGAGCCCACCGAGAGCGAGTCCAAGACCGAGATCGACCGGTTCTGCGACGCGCTCATCGAGATCCGCGGCGAGATCCGCGCCATCGAAGAGGGCGCGGCCGACCGCGACGACAACCTGCTCAAGAGCTCGCCGCACACCGCAGCCGAGGTCTGCGCCGACGAGTGGACACACCCCTACAAGCGCTCCCTGGCGGCGTTCCCGAGCGATCACACCCGCGCCCACAAGTACTGGCCGACGGTCGGGCGCATCGACGATGCGTTTGGCGACCGCAACCTGTGTACGTGTTTGAGTCCTGAGGCGTACGAGGAGTAGGGACGAAAAAAAGCGGCCCCACCAGGGGGCCGCCTCTCGTCTTCGAGTCCGGTGAGTCTGTGGACTACACCGCCTCGACGAAGCTCTCGAGGTCCTTGCGGCGCTTGGCGTGCCGAAGCTTGCGCAGCGCCTTGATCTCGATCTGGCGGATGCGCTCACGGGTGAGCGCGAAGCGGCTGCCGATCTCTTCGAGCGAGTAGTGGGTCGGCTCGCCGATGCCATAGCGCATGCGGATGACCTTCTCTTCGCGCGGGGTCAGCGTGGACAGCACTTCGTCGATCTGCTCGCGGAGTGCGGCCTCTTCGATGTGGTCGCTGGGCGCCTCGGCATTGGGGTTCTCGATGAAGTCACCGATGGTGCTGTCGGAGTCGTCACTGACCTGCTGGTCTAGGCTCATGGGCTCACGGGTGAGCTTGACCAGCTGCTCGACCGACTCGACCTTCATCTCGAGGTGGTCGGCGATCTCTTGCAGCGTCGGCTCGCGGCCCAGCTGCTGGAACAGCATCTTCTCGGTCTGCTTGACGCGGTTGACGATCTCGAGCTTGTAGATGGGGATGCGGATGGTGCGGATCTGGCTCTCGATGGCGCGGATGATGCTCTGGCGAATCCACCACGAGGCGTAGGTGCTGAACTTGAAGCCACGGGTGTAGTCGAACTTCTCGACCGCCTTCATCAGCCCGATGTTGCCCTCTTGGATGAGGTCGGCCAGCGGCAGCCCTCGGTAGGTGTACTGCTTGGCGATGCTGACCACGAGGCGGAGGTTGGCCTGGATGAGCTCGGCCTTGGCGAGTTCGGCGTCGGGGCCGATGTCGTCGATGCGGCGGGCGACCTCGACCTCGTCCTGGCACGACAGCAGCGGAATCGCTCCCATGCTGCGCAAGTACTTGTTGAGGAGCTGTCCCTTGCCCTCGTCTTCGCGTCGGGCCTTTGCGACTGCCATGCTCTTCGCCTCCGTGAGTTCCTGCAATCCCATCAGCAAGCTCCGTGCCAGAGGTGTTTCAGATTCGACCAGACGTGTCACGAACGGTCATGGGCGGCCGAAAGTGGTCGTTGCAAGGGCCCCGGCTACCCGGCTGACCCCTTGGTGCCCGCTCCGATTCCGCGACGGGCATGTCGTGGTGGGCGGCGGCGCCGTGTTCAGGACTTGGACGGTGTTCAAGATCTTTGTACGCCCGGGGTTCGAATTCTTGACACGGCCGGTCGGATTCAGCGTTCCGCGGCCTGCGCCTCGGGGTCCGCGCCCACCGCCTGGGCCAGTGCCTGGTATGGATCTTCGGCACCGGTAGTCACCCGTTCAAGGTCCTGGATGAACGAGGAAAGATCGTTGTCATTCGCGGCCAGCAGTGCGGCGAACCACTCGTGGCTTCGGTTGTAGGTACGGAACTGAAGCAGCCGGGCGTTGTTCCACTCGGTGGTCTGCACGTGGTGGATGTACCCAGGAGCCCGATGAAGCCCCAGAGCTGCGACCCGAACGGGAATCGACGCCAGCACACGTGCCTTGCCCGCGCGCTTGTCGGCCTCGTCGAGGGCATCGTCGGTGTAGATGGCATCGAGGTCGGCGTAGACCTGGACGAGGGCGGCCTGGTACCGCTGCCGGTCTTCGGTGGCGTGGCGAAGCTCGAGCACGGGCTCGGACTCGGGACCGTAGGTGTGCGCGAGGTACCGCTCGGTGGCGACGTTGCCCACGAAGTTCGCGAAGGACTCGTTGAACTGCACCGACCCCGGAATCCACAGCGTGGGGTGCGCCAGCTCGTGCAGCACGGTGTTGGCCAGACGCTCCTCGCTCCAGTCCAGCATGCCCGGGAGCACCGGGTCGCGAAACCAGCCGAGGGTGGAGTAGGCCCCGGCGGTGCGCACGTGCACATCCAGGCCAGCCTCCCGAAGGCGGTTGGCCTGCACCTGCGCCGGCGACCGGTCGAAGTACCCCAGGTAGGGCATTCGGCCCACCACCGGGAACCACCACGTGGCGGGCTCGAAGGCCGTGGCGTGGCACGCCGACACGTTCCAGATGGTGTGGTCCCAGTCGGGGCTGATGGATTCGTAGTTGTCGGTAGACGAAAGGCCGATGCTCTTGCCGAACTCCTTGATGGGCGCGATGCGCGCCAGGTTCTCTCGCTGCGGCGCTGTGAAGCGCTCGTCATCCGCAAGCTGGGCAACCGGCACCCGACCCCACAGCAGCTCGCCTTGACCCAGCGCGGCCATCACCAGGTAGTTGCCGATGGTTCCGGGCCACGCGGCCCACAGCCCGGCGGCACAAACAACGCTCGCGACCGCCCCTCCGCCCATCTTGATCCAGCGCTTCATGTGTCGATGCTACCCTTCACGCCTCGTCGTCGTTCGAATCAGGAGACGCCCCCCCTTGGTTGACATGCTGGTGGCCGGTGGTCCGGTCATGATTCCCATCGCCTTGTGTTCGGTCGTCGCGCTCGCGATGTTCTTGGAGCGCATGTGGGCGCTGCGCCGGTCGGCGGTCGTCCCTGGCGGCTTTTTGGACAACCTGCACCAGCTGGTGTTGGCGGGGCGCTACGACGATGCGTTGGCCCTGTGCCAGCGGTCGCCGGTCGCCGCGTCGCGCCTGCTGGTCATCGCGGTGCTCAACCGCAACGAGCCGCGTCGCAACATCAAGGAGCGCCTCGAAGAAGTGGGCCGCCGCGAGGCCGCCGAGATGGAGCGCGGCATCCCGGTGCTGGGCACCATCGCGTCGATTGCCCCGCTGCTGGGCCTGCTGGGCACGGTCGGCGGCATGATCGTGACCTTTCAGGTGATTCAAGACGAGGGGCTGGGCAACGTCGCCAACCTCGCCGGGGGCATCAGCCAGGCGCTCATCACCACCTTTGCCGGGCTGTCGGTGGGCATTCCCGCCGTGGTGGCGAACCGCTACCTGCTTGCCCGCGTCGACGGGCTACTGCTCGACCTCGAAGAACACTCCATTCGCATCATGGACACGCTGGCGACCGACGCCGGTGAGGGCGGCGAGTGAGGCTCGCGCACCCGCGACGGCCCGACCCGGTGCTCGACGTCACCCCGATGATCGACATCGTGTTCCAGCTGGTGCTGTTCTTCATGGTGAGCACCACGTTCATCAGCTCGCCGGGCATCCAGGTGGATCTGCCGCGAAGCTCGGCTCAGACGGTGATTGCCGACAAGAACGACGTCAACATCTGGATGACCACCGACGGAGCGGTGTTCGTCGACGACGAGCCCGTCGATCTGCCCGAGCTCAAGGGCATCTTGCGGAGCCGGGCCAAGAACGACCCCAACACCCTGGTGATCATCAAGGCCGATGTGGGCGTGGCGCACGGTCGGGTGGTCACGGTGATGGACCTGGCTCGGTCCGAGGGGCTCGGGCGCCTGGCGATTGCGACGGATGCGAGCGTGGGCCCGCCACCCAAGCCCAGAGACGACTGATCGATATCGGGCCTGGATCCACGGCTTTGATCGGCCCTCGATCGTGTGCTTGCGCGGATCGATCGGCCTGCTATGCTGCAAATCACCCCCTCCCCATCCCGCCCCCTCCCTCCGCCCCTCTTCCTTCCAAGGGCGCCCGCCATTCACCCCACTGCGCAACGACTGCTGCTGACGCTGCTTCCGGCCCTGGTGCTCGGAACGGTCGCGGTGAGCACGATCTGGGGCGAGAACGGCCTGCTGGCCCGGCATCGGCTGCGCGCGCAGCTGGCCGCAGAGAACGCCCAGCTGGCCTCGATCGAGCGCGACAGCCAGCGCCTGCTGCGTGAGCTCTCGCTGATGGAGCGCGACCCGACGGTGCTCGAGCGCATGGTGGCCGACGAGCTGGAGTGGGGACACGACGACGCGGTGATCTACCGGTTCGAGGGCGAAGAACCCGGGTCGAAATAGACCTGTCCCGCCGAAGCTGGTCGCTGAAGTGCGAGGAACGAGTATTTCAGCGGCCTGTTAGGGGACCTGATGCCCCCGGAACTCCCCGGCGCCGACCTTCTGCAGTATCTGAGCCTCGACACACCCACGCTGCTGCGGGTGTTGCTGGGCCTGGTGGGCATCTTTGTGATGGTGCGGGGCGCGGCGGTGTACGAGGCGGCGCTGCGCGCAACCGCGTTTGGCATGGGGGCGGTGGGCACCTTGTCGCTGCTGTACGCCCTGCACCACTGGCTGGGCATCACCGTGTACCCCGAGGTGGTGCTCATCGCCGGGCTGGTGGGCGGCGCCGTGATGATGATCATGGCGGTGTTCGCGCACACCGTCACGCTGATTGGGGTGGGCGCGGTAGCGGGGTTGCTGCTGGGCTCCGGCATCAGCGAGGCCGTGTTCGGCGACCTGCGCATCTGGCTGCTGGTCGTGGGCCCAGGTATCGGCAGCCTGCTCTTTCCCTTGCTCTACCAACAGCTGCTCAAGGTGTTCACGCCGCTGGGCGGTGGCATCTTGGTGGCGTCGGCGGCCGGCTTTCCCGGCAACATCTACCTCATCTGTGCCCTGTGGCTCATCGGGGCCACCATTCAGCTGTTCGGCGGGTCCTCCGACGACGACGACGACGAGTGAACGGCTTGGAGCCGGGCACGCTGCTGGCCGAGCGCTTCGAGATCACCGGTCCTCCGGTGGGGCGGGGTTCTTCGGGCGTCGTGTTCCCCGCTCGCGACGTGCTGGCCGACGTCGACGTGGTGGTGAAGGTCGTGCACGCGCACCTTGCAGACGAGCCCGAGGAGGTTCGGCAGCTGCAGAAGGCGGCGGGCGCGGCCAGTCGGCTCCGTCATGCGCACATCAACCCGGTGATCGGGCTGTTCTCCCACGATGGCCGCTGGATGCTGGTGTCCGAGCGGGTGAGGGGAGACACCCTGGCTCAGGCTTCCGAGACCCGCCTGCCGGTCGAGGCGGTGCTGGCCTATGGCGTGCAGCTGGCCGACGCGCTGGCCACCACCCACGGCGCGGGCATCGTTCATGGCGACGTGCGGCCTGGCGCCGTGCTGGTTGGCGCCGGTGGGGTGCGCCTGTTCGACTTTGGCTTGGCCAGCACCATGGGCCTGCCCGATCACGAGGCTGTGCGCGTGCGTCGTCCCGGCATCACCGCTCCCGAGGTGCACGCCGGAGCGCCGCCCGGGCCGTCCGCCGACCTGTACGGACTGGGTGTGGTGCTGCACCGCGCCGTCACAGGCGAGATGCCCTTTCGCGGCGACTCTCCCTGGGCGGTGATCGGTGCGCAGCGGGCCGGCGCGCCGGCCATCGACCGCGCGCCGCGTGGGGTGGCGGCGCTGGTGCGCTCGCTGCTCAACCCCGACCCCACGCGCCGGCCCCACGACGCGGCAGCGGTGCGCGATGCGTTGATCGAGCTGCAGCGCGACCCCGACAAGCTGGTCAGGCCCGCGTGGCGCTGGTTGCCGCCCATCCGGCCGCGGCGAAACTGGGTGGTGCACGGCACCGACCCCTCCACCGGAGGGCCCGCGCTGCTGGCCAAGGACCTGTCCCGTGGCCGGGCGCGCAGCCTGGCCCGGCAGCTGCGATCCCAAGGCTGGGAGGCCGCAGCCGACAAGGAGGGCATCGGTGGCCGCGACCTGGCGTTCATCCTGGGGCCCTCGGCCGTCGCGGGGCTGCTGTTCCCGGTCTTTGGTGCGATCGCCTCGGCCCTGGTGCTCACCCTGTATGTGTCGTCGACCTGCCGGCCCGCCATCCGCGAGCGGCTGCCCAGCTCGGTGACGCCGCTGCCCGACGCTGCCTTGGCGGTCGACCGGGGCGAGATGGTCGCCATCGGCTTGCTCATGCTGTTCACGGCCCTGTGGCTGGTGGTCTTTCCGCCGGTGGGCCTGATGGCGGCGGGCCTGCTGGCGCTGGTGTTCCTGGAGCGTTGGCGCACACGCGAGACCCCTGTCGAGGTCGAGGTCGCTCGCGCGCGCACCATCGCGGCCCTGTCCGATGCGCGGCTCGCGATCGAGGCATCGGATCTCGATCTGGACGCGGCGCTGGCTCGGCAGGGTGAGATCGAGGCGATCGAGGCCTCGTGGCGCCGGGGCGATCTACCGCCCGAGGCCGCCCGCAAGCGGGCTGCAGAGCTTCGCGCCGACCTTCCCCAACAACCCGGCGTGGGCGAGACCGAGGGCGAGCGGGCTGCGCGCGCGCTGCGTGCTGCACGGGCCGAGGTCGGTGCGACGGGTCGCACGTCTTGACCTTGGTGTCCCTTTACCGCAGGATGGCACGCGTTATGCGAGCGAACCGCTAGGAGACCGCTGCCCGATGGAGTTCATCACCCCAATCATCAGCCTGCTCTGCAGTCTGGGTTGCTGCCTGTTCTGGCTCGTCGTCATGGGCGTCGGCGTGTGGTTCTTGTTCCTGCGCGGTGGCGGCGACGACGACGAGGTCGACTCGGGCCCGTCCAAGGCGATCGACGAGAAGCCCGACGTGCCCGAAGCTGCGGCAGCCAAGCCCAAAGAGCCGGCCAAGCCGGCCGCCCCCTTCGAAGAAGACGACGAAGACGCGGCCACGGTTGTCGCATCGGCTCCGCAGGCACGCGAAGTGCTCGAGAAGGCCGAGGCCGCCCAGAAGAAAGAAGAGCAGAAGCCACCGGCCCGTACGTCGGGCGCGACCATCATCGCCTTCGACGATGACGAGGATCTCCTCTAGCAGGCTGAGGAAAACTCGTGCCTCGCCTTTCATCACCCTGCTCTACCATGGCCGGCACCGCCGCCTTTCAGCTCGGCAGCTCCGGCCGCAGTGCGCTGAATACCCGGCACGCCGGGTATTCCAGCGCTCTGTGTGGACGGATCCATGGCTGACGGCTGGCACGCGGCCCATGCCTCCGCGCTCGTGACGGTGACGAGTCCGGGGTGCTTTGCGTTCCAGGGCCCGGATGCACGGCGATTCCTGAACGGGATGTTCACCAACAACGTGTCCAGCCAGGCGGTGGGCACGTGCCGTCGACATGGCATCTGCGACAACAAGGGGCGGCTGCTGGGGCTGCTCGACCTGTGGTGCACCGACGACGACCGGTTCGTGGCGGTGCTCGACGGCATCGAACACGGCTGGTTCGAGGCGCGGTACACCAAGTACATCGTGTTCGACGACGTCGAGCTGAGCGATGTCAGCGAGCGCTATCGCTCGGTGGTCCTGGCGGGCCCGGATGCATCCAAGCACGTGCCCGACGGCGTGATGCAGGCTGCGCTTCCGCTGGCGGTGCCCGCGGTCCAGCTGTTGCTCGCGGCGTCCGACGTCCCGGCGTTCGAGGGCGTCGAGCACGGCACCGAGGCGGATCTGGAGCTGCTCCGCATCGAGGCGGGGCGCCCCCGCTTTCCGGTCGATGTGGGCGAGCGCGATGGCCCGCACGTCATGGGCTTCGTGGCCGAGATCGTGGCCTTCGACAAGGGCTGCTACATCGGGCAAGAGACCATTCATCGCATCGACGCGATGGGCAAGGTCAAGCGCCACTTCAGCGCCATGCGCGTTCAGGGCGACGACCCGGTCGATGTGGGCGCCGAAGTTCGCGTCGGCGAGCGCAAGGTGGGGGTCGTGACCACCTCGGCGGTGCTGCCCGGTGTGGGCCCGGTGGCCCTGGGCGTGCTCAAGGAACCCGGCAGCGAGCCGGGCCAGGTCGTGTCGATCGGCGAGCGATCGGCGGTCACCGTCGCCGCCCCGGACTGGGGCGCGGGTGGCTGAGAACCCCGTCGCCGCTGCGCTGGCTCGGGCCGAGGACCGGCTGCGGGCCGAGGGCCTCACCGGCGGGCGGGCGTTCGAGGCGCTGCTGCTGGCGCTGCGGGCCCGACTCGGCGAAGACGTCGAGGCGCTGCCGGCCGCGGCCGAGGCGGTGCGGGACATGCCGCTCGAAGACGACCACGTCGACCTGCTCGGCCTGGCCTACGAGCGTTTCTTCGACGACCTCTTCAAGGGCAAGCGCGGCCAGTACTTCACCCCGCGGCCGCTTGTGGAGCTACTGCTGTCGCGGCTCGATGTGGGGCCCGGCAAGCGCATCCTGGACCCCACCTGCGGCAGCGGCGGCTTCTTGGTGGTGGCGGGCCGGCGCGGCGCGAGCGTGCTCGGCATCGAGAAGGACCCCTTCCTGGCCGATCTGGCTTCGGTGAACCTGCGGCTGGCCGGTGTCGACGGCGAGGTGCGCTGCGACGACTTCTTTGCCGTCGATCCCGAGCCGCTCGACGCGGTGGTGGCCAATCCGCCGTTCTCGGTCGAGGTCACCGACCCCGAGGTGCTGGCCCGGTACGACCTGGGGGACGTGCGTGGGCGTGTCCTGTCCGACTGGCTCTTCATCGAGGCGCTGGAGCGGTGGGTTCGGCCGGGCGGGCAGGCCGCGGTGGTGCTGCCGTGGAGCATCGTGGGCAACCCCACAGCTGCCGCCCTTCGGCGGCGCATCGACCGCGCCTGGCGCCGCGAGGCGATGTGTGCGCTGCCCGAGGGCGTGTTCAGGCCATTCGGAGGCGCAGCGGGGCGTGCAGCCTTGCTGTGGCTGCGCCGCCGACCGGCTCCGGAGGCGGTCACCATGTGGGCGGCGCTCGACGACCCTGGCTGGGACGTGGGCAGCGAGCGCCTGCGCTTCACCGACGACCTGCTGGTGCGGGCGCTCGAGCACGGCGAGGGCTGGCGGGCGCTCGAGCCCGGGCGCTGGACACCTCGCACGCGGGGCATCCTGTCGCGGAGCCGCCCCCTGGGCGATCTGGTGGGCGGACTGGGCGAGCGCGTGAAGCCGTCGCGGCAGCCCGACGCGGCCTACTCGGTCATCGATCTGGGCGACGCCGACAAGCTCACCGGCGAGATCATCACCAGCACCGAGTCGCTGGGCCGCGAGATCAAGGGGCACAAGGCGGCCATTGCCGATGACGATGTGCTGGTTTCGCGGCTTCGGCCCGAGCTGGGCAACGTCGCGGTGGCGCACCGTCCGCCCGGTGCCGAGGGCAGGCTGGTGGGCAGCCCGGAGTGGATCACCCTGCACGCCAAGCAGTGGCCGCATTTTCTGGCCATCGCGCTGCGCACGCCGAGCTGGCGGGCGCAGCTGCCGGCGACCGAGGGTCAGACCCGGCCGCGCACCTCGGCCGATCGGGTCATGGAGACCGACGTGCCCTGGCCAGGCGACGCGCTGGCCCAGCGCATCGATGCCCTTTCCAGGAACATCGCCGATCGCCGGGCCGAGCTGCGCGAGCGGCTCGTGGGGCTGCAGGGCCTCATGGACCGCTTCGCGCGCGGTGAACTCGACGAGAGCGAGCTCAAAGCCCTGGTGGCGCAGCTCGAGGAGGGTCAATGACACGAGCCATTCCCCTGTTGGCCCTGCTGGCGGCGTGTTCGGGCCAAGAGATTGGCGTCGAAGAGGGGCTGCTGGGGCAGGGACCGCTGTCGCCGTACCCCAACGGGCTGCTGTTCACCGAGGGGCAGCTCGACCTGCCCGTCGAGGCCGTGCCGATCGCGGTGCATCCCGATGAGGGTACGCTTCTGACGCCGTTTCCGGCGGATCGAGTGGCCTGGCGCACCGGGCTGTCGTCGGGACAGGCGTCGGTGCTCGTCATCGACGATGTCGACGCCTCGGCCCTTCCCGGATGGCACAGCTCTCAGGCCGGCAGCAGCGGCGTGCGCATGTACGACCTGGACACCGGCCTGGCGCTGCCCGTCATGGCCGAGCTCGACGCGTGGTGCACAACGGCGGGCCTGGACACCGACCCCTGCGAGGGCGCGAGGCCGTCGCTCATCGTTCGCCCGCTGGTGGCTCTGGAGCGGGATCATCGCATCGCCGTGGTGGTGACCACGGCCGCGGCGCCACGTCCCGAGCACTACGATCGGGTGATGCGCGAGCGCAAGGGACCGGTGGTCGAGCACCAGGCCGAGCTGCACGAGCGGCTTGCCGAGGTGGGGGTGGCCGAAGACGAGATCGCGGTGGCCTGGGACTTCCCGGTCGCCGACGCTGGAACCCCGCTGCGCAGCGCCCTGTCGCAGGTGGCCGTGCCCGACGTCACGACGTTCATCGCCGACGTGGTGCAGTCGTCTGACAACGACGACGACGTGCCGCCCGGGATCTGGAAGGTGATCGAGGGGCGGCTGACCGTGAGCGACTTCTTGATCGACGACCGCACCCTGGACGCGGCGGCTGACGGCACCGTGGCGCTGACCGGCACGGTCGAGGCCGACGTGCACATCACGATTCCCGAGTCGGCCCGCTCCGGCACCGACGCGCCGGTGCTGCTGTTCGGCCATGGGCTGTTCGGCTCGCCTCAGGGCTACCTGGGCGACCAGGACGACGAGCAGCAGGTGTCGGCGGTGGCTGCCACGCTGGGGGCGGTCACCGTGGCCACCACCATGCGGGGGCTGACCGCCAACGACCGCCTGGAGGCCCTCGAGGTCGCCGCCGACTTCGGCAAGTTTCCGCTGGTCACCGACCGTGTGATCCAGGGGCAGGCGGCGACCCGCGCGCTGCTCGAGGCCGCGGCCAACGGGCTGTTCGAGCAGCCCGACCTGCTGGGCTCCGAGGGACAGGCCGTCACCGATGGCAGCGACGTCATCTACTACGGCATCTCGCTCGGTGGCATCGAGGGCCAGGTGCTGCTGGCCCAGGACTACCCCATCGATGCGGCCGTACTGCACGTGCCGGGGGGGATGTGGAGCACTATGCTGGAGCGCTCCACCCAGTGGACGCCGTTCGAGCTGGTGATCGCGCGGGCCATCGAGAGCCCCAGCGATCGGCAGCTGCTTTACGCCATCAGCCAGTCCCTGTGGGACCCGGTCGACCCCATCAACTACGTGCCCGAGCTGCGCGACAAAACGTTCTTGCTGCAGGAGTCGCTGGGCGACGAACAAGTGGCCAACCTCACCACGCGCATCATGGCGCGCTCGGTCGGCGTGCCCGTGCTCGAGCCGGCGGTCGAGGTGCCCTGGGGCATCGAGACCACCTCCAGCCCCTCCGGACCGGGCGCCCGAGCGCTCACCCAGTTCGACCCCATGGTGGGGATCCCCGATGACGTGAACCGACCGGCCAGCAACACCCGGGCGCACTCCATCCCGCGCACCTGGGCGAACACCCGCGATCAGACCATCGAGTTCTTGACCCGTGGGCAGCGCGGTACCGTCGTGCACACATGTGGAGCCGACCCCTGCAGCGAGGCCAACACCGGTGGCTGACCCCGCGAGTGCGGTGCACGAGTCCCACGAGGTCATCGCCGGCCGACCGAATGCCAAGATGCTGTTGTCGTGTGAGCACGCCAGCGAGCGGCTTCCAGAGCGATGGCGGTGGCCCGAGGCCGACCGCCGGCTACTGGGGACCCACTGGGCGGTCGATCTGGGCGCCCGGGCCTTTGCCATCGAGCTGGCCGAGCGCACCGGATCCCCGGCGGTCCTGGCGCGTTTCAGCCGCCTGCTCATCGACCCCAACCGCGAGCTGGACTCGAGCACCCTGCTGCGCGACTGGGCCGAAGGCGCCCCGGTCGAGCTCAACTGCGACGTCGCAGCGGCCGACCGCCAGCGCCGAATCGACGAGTACTACCGGCCTTATCACCAGGCCTTCGACGAGCTGGTGCAGGCATCGCCCCAGGCCGACTTCATCTTCAGCGTGCACAGCTTCACGCCCATGTACGAGGGCACGCCCCGAGACATCGAGGTGGGCATTCTGTACGACTCGCAGGCCCAGCTGGGCGAGCAGTGCGTGCTCGAGCTGGGGCGATTTGGCTACGACGTTCGGGTCAACCAGCCCTGGTCGGGACTGGGCGGGCTGATGTACAGCGCCGAAGACAAGGCGCAGCGCCACGGCCGTCGCGCGCTCGAGCTCGAGATCCGGCAAGACCTGGCCGTGCAGCCCCGGTGGCGGCACGAGTTCGCCGACAGGCTCGTGCTGGCCTTCGAGCGAATGGGGCTGCTGTGAGCCCGGCTACAGGGGCACCAGCTTGGGCAGCTGGCGGACCTGCGGCCGAAACACCACCGCGCTCGCGCCGAGCCGGCGGCTGAAGCGCGCCAGGTGGTGCTGCTGGCCGCCCCACCACAGGCGGGCGTTCTCGGCGAGGTCGACGCGACTGCGGGGCTGGCGCCAGCGCACGACCCGGTACTGCACGCCCTCCCAGAAGGCGGCTCGGGCGGCCAGGCTCATCATGGCCCCACGCCGCACCTGCTCGGCCTGTTCGGGGGTGCGAATCAGCTGCTCGAGGGCCTCTTCGAGCCACAGGGCGTGGTCGATGTCTTGCTCGGTGTGCAGCGTGAAGTACAGGATCTCGTCTTCTGAGAAGCCCGCCCGGCGCAGCCCGCGAATCAGGTAGTCGAACATGCGGGGAATGCTCCACTCGTGGCCGGGGCCCAGCGCGCCCAGCCCCACCAGGAAGGGCTCGCGCGCGGTCATCTGCAGGTGGGTTCGGATGAAGCCCGTGACGCGATGGTCGAGGGGCACGGCGTCTTCTTCGCGCGGCGCGACGCCGCAGGCGGTCAGGAACTCGCGGTACAGCTCGGCGTGGTCTTTGCCGTCGCTGCCCTCGCCGTACTCGTCCACCAGCACCTTGGCGAGCCAGCTCTTGCTGTCGCTGTCGGGGCCGTTGACCAGCAGGCGCTCCATGTAGGTCGTGAACATGCCCACCAGCGGGTAGTGCTGGCAGCCGAAGACCTTGTAGTCCTCGCGGGTGAAGGGGTTGGTTGCGATGCGCGCCAGGAAGGTGTGGTTGACCGCTGGGTGCAGCTCGACCTCGCGCCGCAGCTCGCGAAGGAAGGACTTGGTGTCGAAGGACATGGTGGACCTCACTTGGCCGCAACGGCGGCGTCGGCCGGGGCGATGCGCCGCTTGGAGGCGGCGTTGGCGATGGTGACATCGGGGTCGATGATGCCGGCTTCGTCGCGCATGTAGCAGTCGACGTCGAACATCAGGCGCTTGTACCGGAACAAGCGACCAAACGCCCTGGGGATCGAGAGCGCGGCGGTGGCGTAGAAGTCCCAGCGCTTGGCGATGGTGCGCCAGGTGAACCAGTTGCGGCGCGACTGATCGCTGACCCGACGCCACTGCAGGTACTTCTCGTAGAAGCGTCGGCGCGGGAGCTTGGTGGGTAGCACCGGGTGCAGGAGGTCGTACAAGCGCCAGTCTTCGGTGAGCAGCTCGGAGCGTCGCGCGCGGAAGAGCTCGGTGCCGGGAAGCGGGGTGAGCAGGGTCACCAGCGGTACGGCGATGCCCAGGTTCAAGATGTAGTCGTACAGCTCGTCGAACTGCGCTTCGTCGAAGTCGGGCCGCACCATGAAGATGCCGGTGCTCACGATGCCGTTGTCGCGCAGGATCTGCGCCGCCCGGGTGTTGTTGTCGATGGTGTTCTTCTTGCGCAGCTCGGCCAGAGCGTCTTCGTTGTTGGACTCGTAGCCCGACAGCAGGCCCATCATGCCGTTGTTGGCCAGGCGCTCGATGAGGTCGGGGTGCTTGGCCACGAAGTCGGTGCGGCCCTGGGTCATCCAGTACTTCTTCACGCCGCGGCGCTCGAGCTCGTCGCACAGCTCTTCGAGGCGGTCGACGCGGGTGAGGAAGTTGTCGTCGAGAAAGAAGATGAACGGCTCGTCGCACTGCTCCATGCGGTCGACGATGATCGTGGCGTCGAGGTAGCGGGTGCGTCGGTCGTAGAACTCCCAGATCGCGCAGAAGTTGCAGTCGAAGCTGCACCCTCGGCTGGTGAAGATCGACGCCATGGGCTGGGCGGCCAGGTAGAAGTATTGCCCCTTGTACTTGTCGATCAGGTGGCGTGCTGGCTGGGGCAGGGTGTTGATGTCGGCATCGGAGTGCTTGCAGTTGACCTGGATGTCGCCCGGCGGAAGGCGAATCTCGGTGCCGGTGATCTGGGCCAGGGTCGCCGTGTCGTGGGCGGCGCCGGCGAGCAGGTTGGCCTGCCACTGATCGCAGATCTCACGGAAGCATTCTTCGCCTTCGCCCTTCACGATGACGTCGACGAAGTCTTCGTAGTAGAACTCCGGCATCATGGTGCAGTGGTGCCCGCCGATGATCGTGAGCGCGTTGGGGGCCATCTGGCGGGCCAGGGCCAACACCGCCTTGGCCTGGTAGGCATCGGTGGTCATGGCGGTGGTGCCCACGATGTCGGGCTGGAAGGAGCGCAGCGCCTCGGGCAGGGCGGCGGGGTCTTCGAGCCGCATATCCAGGATGCAGACCTCGTGCTGGGGAAGCACCGCGGCCGCCACGCTGGTGAGGGCTACGGGCTCCGAGAGCCAGATGGCGTTCTCGAGCCCCACGCGGGTGTCTTCGAAGGGGGCGGGCTGAACCAACAGGATGCGCATGGGTACTCCAGTCGTGTCCGACCGTAGCCGGAATGAACACGTAACGCAAACATAATGAATAGGGTTTGTTTACGGTGTGCGCACTTCTGCCACCCGCAAGGTCGCCCGCTCGTCCAGCCCGTGTGGCGCGTCGCCTTCGAGGTTCTTCAGCCGGTGGTACAGCAGCTCGACCGTCGCCGAGCGGGCGGGGCGGGGCAGGACCATCGTCACCGTCCGGGACTCGGCCGGCGCCAGGGTGTTGTCGGAGATGGGGTTGCCCGGTGCCTCGACGATGCGCTCGATGACATGGCCGGCCGACATGGGTGTGCCGGTCGCGTCCAGCGCCGACACCCGCAGCTCCAGGGCACGGATGGGCTCGGCAGACGGCACGCGGTGTCCCGCCAGGTTGCTCAGCTGCACGCTCAGCTCGCGGCCGTCCAGGTTCAGTCCGTCCAGCCGAACCGACGAGCGCACCAGATCGTCGTCCCAGCCGCCGGGGAATGTGTGGCGGCGACCTTCGCGCGCGGGCATGCCAGGCATCAGCGGCCGCTGCACCGCGGGCATGTGGCAGTCGACACAACTCTCGGTGCGCCCGGTCTGCTGCTTCCACTCCCGCCACTCGGCATGGGTGTCGGTGAGCGGGCGGTCGAGCCGCGTCAGCGGCAGGATGGGCATCTGGTGGCAGCGCTCGCACAGCTCGGCGCGCGAGAAGCCGTCGTCTGGAGCCACCGGGTGCGGGGCGGGCGGGGACGAGACGTCGTGGGGGCCCGCGATGTGCCCGTCGACGAGGTGACAGACGACACAGGTCACCCCTTCGTCGCGCAGGCCCTCGTCGTAAGAGGGGTTGTCGCGGGTTGCCGCCACCAGGCTGGGTCTCAGCTGCTCGATCCCCTCCACGATGGAGGGCTGCTGGTTCTGCAGTGGCGTGTGGCAGTTGCGGCAGTAGTAGGGCTCGCCCCGGTGAGCGAAGTCGTGCTGGAACACGGGGTCGGTCCAGGCCTGCGCCATCATCGATGCCTGCCACTCGGCGTATTGTTCGCTGTGGCAGGCCCCGCAGGCGGACGCCGACAGGCTGCCCACCCCGTCGACCGGCTGCACCGTCGGCATGGGGAAGGGCGTGAGGCGTTGGTAGACGTACTGGCGGACGCAGCCAGGGATGGTGGTGGCGGCGGCGATCAGGAGGGCGATGGCGCCTGCGCTGCCCAGCAGGGCTCGACGCGACGGGCGACCCAGACGCGTGTTCACCCACCGCCCATCGTGTGGATCTTCATCACGTTGCGGGCAAAGGGCAGCTTGGCGTTGCCGATCACCATCACCACCTCTTCGCCCGCCACCACCTGCCCGGTGCTGATGAGCGCCTCTTCGGCGGCTCGAAACAGCTCGGCCAGCGTGTAGGCCGGCGCGATGCGCAGCGGTGTGACCCCCCACACCAGCTGCAGGCGGTCGACGACGTGCTGATCGGCGGTCAGGGCGTAGATGGGCGGGCGGTTGCGCGCCTTGGAGACGTACACCGCGCTGCTGCCGGTCCAGTTGAACACGACCAGCGGCCGATCATGCTGCTGAGCCGCATAGCAGGCGGCTCTAAGCACGGTTCCCAGCGGCTTCTTGCTGCGCTCGGGGAAGGCGTCACGCTCGGTGGGCCGAAAGAAGTCGCTGCTCTCGACCGCGCGGGCGATGTTGTCCATCGTGCGCACGGCGGCCACCGGGTACTTGCCGATGCTGGTCTCGCCCGAGAGCATGACCGCGTCGGTGCCATCCAAGATGGCGTTGGCCACGTCGGTGGTCTCGGCGCGCGTGGGGCGCGGGTTTCGCTCCATCGAGTCGAGCATCTGCGTGGCCGTGATCACGATGCGGTGGTGGTTGAAGGCCGAGCGGATGATGCGCTTCTGGTAGACCGGCACCTTCTCGATGCTCACCTCGACGCCCAGGTCGCCACGGGCCACCATCACGCCTTCGGTCACCTCGCAGATGGCGTCGATGCACTCGACCGCGTTGGGCTTCTCGATCTTGGCGATGATGGGCACGCGCTTGCCGTGTTTGTCCATCTCGGCGCGCAGCTGGTGGATGTCTTCGGGGCGCTGCACGAAGGACAGGGCCACGTAGTCGACGCCCACCTCGAGGCCGACCGCCAGATCGCCCTTGTCTTTGTCGGTCAGCGCGGGCACCGACATGCTCACGCCCGGCAGGTTGATGCCCTTGTGGGAGCCGAGCTCGCCGCCCACGGTCATCAGGATGTCGACCTCTTCGGGCCGGGTGTCGGTGCGCACCTCTTCGACCACGCCCTGCAGCGCGCCGTCGGCGAACAGCACCTCGTCGCCAGCGGACACGTCGTGCGCCATCTCGGGGTAGGTGGTTCCGCAGCGCTTGCCCGTGGCCTGGAAGTCGGAGTCCATCACCACCGTCAAGATGTCGCCCTCGGACAGCTGCAGCGGCTCGGAGCAAGGCCCGGTGCGCACCTTGGGGCCCTGCAGGTCGAGCAGGATGGCGACCGGCTGGCCGATCTTCATCGCCGCCCGCCGTACCCGAGCCACCTGCTTGCGGATGGACTCGTGGTCGGCGTGGCTGCAGTTGATTCGGGCGGCGTCGACCCCGGCCGACAGCAGCTCGGTGAGCACGGGCTCGTCCCAGCAGGCGGGCCCGAGGGTGGCAACGATCTTGGTCTTGGTCTCGTAGGGTGCGGTGGTCATGGATGACGCTACTGCCAGTCCTGCTCCTCGCTGATCGCAACCCGGGCGGTGCGATCGGCGTGGTTGCCCGAGACGTTGTACGACGCGTAGGGGCCCCAGCAGTTGGCCCCGCAGTACCCGCGTCCCGCCTGGATCTGAACGGTGTGGCTGCCCGTACCCAAGGGGCCGTTGGTCGTGGCTCGACAGGGGTGCTGCAGCAGCAGGTTCGCCGAGTGGTACTTGTCGCCCGAGTTCGAGTAGTACGGGTAGCGCATCTCGATCTTGCCCGGGTCGGTGCACTCGGCGCCATCGATCAGCGCGCGCAACTTGACCTCGTTCCACTGGTTGTAGGCCCGGATGGTGAACTGCTCCTGGTAGTTGATGCGCAGGATGGTGTCGGTGTACTGCTTGTCGTAGGTCAACGCCCGTGTGTTGGCCCAGCCGGTCGTGGTGATGTCGATCTGCTCATTTCGCCAGATCTGCTCGTTGTACAAGTGATTCAAGCCGGCAAACCCGTCGTCGTTGTGCCCGAAACCCCAGATGCGCACCTCGTCGATGGTGCCTTTGAAGGTGTCGGCCGGCGAGCCGGAGGTGTTGTCGGCGCCGATGGTGAACGGAGCACCCGTCGTATCGGTCAGCGGGCCCTCGGCGCAGATCTCGCGGAACTGGATGTCGTCGACCGAGACCTCGATGGTGCGCCCGTTGTAGGAGCCCTCGACGTGGTGCCATGCACCGGCAGAGAGGGCGGAACCGGTACTGACGCTGCACTCTGCATTGACTGCCGTCGCGGTGAATTCGACCTTGTCGTCGACCTGGCGGAGCAGGAAGCCTCCTTGCTTGTGAAGCACGACTTTGTTGCCGGTCAGCGGCAGTTCTGGGCTGATCCAGGCCTCGGCGGTGATGTGAGGGGAGTGGGAGATGCTGTTCCCGCTGCCCACCTCGACCACGCCACCCGAGAAGTCGATGCCGCGCACGGAGTGACCTGCTGACCCGGCAGCAAGTCCGCCGGCGGGGGCCGACGCGTCGTTCCCCCCGCCGCTGGTGTCTGCGAAGTCGGGGCCGACGGTCTCGTCGAGCTCGAAGTTCAGCAGCAGGCCCCCGCCGCCACCGCCGCTTCCGCCGGTCACGCACTGCCAGGAGCTGCCCACGAACTCCGGCGACTCGCCGTCGGCGCACGAGAGGGACTCGATGCCGTTGTGGGCGTGGTCGCCGGCGGCGATGGTGCTGCCTGTGGTTCCGACCGGCAGGCGCCCGAAGGCCACCGTGCCACTGGTGATGTCGTCGCCGCTGTGCGCATGGTCGCCGGCAGCAACGGTGTTCGTGGTGTCGCCAACCGGAAGGCGCCCGATGTCCAGCGTGCCGCCGACGATTGCGGAAGCATTGTGATCGTGTGCCGAGGGTGCCGCGCAGTCCCAGCCCGAGCCGGTGTTCACCAGAATTTCGCCGTTGGTGCACAGCGGCGCCGCGAAGCCATCGTCTACGCCATCGGCGAAGTCGGCCGGCATGCCTTGGATGTCCGACCAATCGACGTCGACGTCGCCCGATGGGTCGATGACGGTCGAACCGTTGATGCGGATCTCACTGGCATCGACGACGCCTCCCGAAACATTGGTGGCTGTCTCGGCGTGTAGCGCCCAGGGAACGCTGGTGAGCTTGGGGCGTGTGGGCAGCGGGGCGCCTCCGTCGATCGCCATGCCGAGGTAGACGGTGTCGGTGTCGAACTGGTCGGGATCGAGAGGGTTGGTGCTGCCCAGGGTCACCGCGAAGTAGCCGTTGGTGAACTCGGCCGTATGCGTTTCGGTCCAAAACGGTGAGCCGCCGGCCGGTGTGTCATGGAGCGTGAAGTTGACCGAGTGGTACCCGGTGAGCGCGTCGCCGTTTTGATCGAACATCCTCCCCTGGTGGGAGAACTGGTACGGAACGGCGAGGGCGCTGCCTCCGATCAACAGGGCACAGGTCACGAGCATGAACTTTCGCATGAGAACCTCCGGGCGAGGAGGGACTATACCCGCGCTGCGACGGCCCTCCAATGACCTTGCCCGGCGGCCCGGGGCAGCCCGGCGCTGGCACCTGCATTACCCGTTCACCCATGTACACCGATTCCCACTGCCATCTCGACCCCAAGACCTGGGGAGGCGACGCCGAGGTCGATGCCGTGGTTCAGCGCGCCTTCGATGCCGGGGTCGACCGCATGATCACCATCGGCTCGGGCTACGGCGCAGACAGCGGTCCGCGCGCCCACGCGGTGGCCAGCCGGCACGAACGGGTGTGGTTCGCCGCGGGCATCCACCCGCACGATGCCAGCGACTGGGGGCCCGAGGCCAAGGCGATGATCGAGGCCTGCGCTCAGAGCCCGAGCTTCGTGGCCGTGGGCGAGATGGGCCTGGACTTCTATTACGACAACAGCCCCCGAGACGTGCAGCGGGCCTGCCTGAGAGAGCAGGCGCAGCTCGCGCTGAGGCTCGCCAAGCCCATCATCGTGCATGACCGCGACAGCGAGGGCGAGACCCTCGAGGTCCTGAAGGCCGAAGGCGCCTTTGATGGGGCCGGCGTGTTGTGGCACTGCTTCACCGGCGACGTGCCCTACATGCAGCAAATCGTCGATGCTGGGGGCTTCATCAGCATTCCCGGGATCGTCACCTTCAAGAAGGCGCAGACCATGCGGGATGTGGCAGCGGCCGTGCCCGCCGACCGCTTCTTGATCGAGACGGACAGCCCCTTTCTGACGCCGGTGCCCTTTCGAGGCAAGAAGAACGAGCCGGCGCGGGTGGTGCACGTCGCCCAGAAGGTCGCCGAGGTGAGGGGAATGACGGTCGAAGCGGTGGCAGCGCTGACGAACGAGAACACGACGAGCTTCTTCCGGCTGTAGCCGGGCCTCGGTTCCGGGTACCCTTCGGTGCATCGGAGGTTCCCATGCGCCACCTGTTGCTGACGCTCGCGCTCGTTGCCGCCTGTACCGGCGAGACCAATCCCGAAGACACCGGCGTGGTCGACACCGACGCGGACACGGATGCGGACGCGGATTCCGACGCCGACGCCGATGCGGACGCGGACGCGGACGCGGACGCCGACGCCGACGCCGACGCGGACGCGGACGCGGATGCGGATGCGGATGCGGATGCCGACACGGACACCGGCGCCGACACCGGGGACACTGGGACACCGCCGCCGCCGACGCCCACGGTGGAAGTGCTCGCGCCGAACGGGGGCGAGAGCTGGGACGCGCTGTCCACGCAGGCGATCACGTGGACCACCACCGACTGGACGGGCACCGTGGACATCGAGTGGTCGGCGGACGGAGGCTCCACCTGGTCGCTGGTGGCCTCTGCAGAGCCCGACGACGGGAGCTTCGACTGGAGCGTGCCCGACGTGCCCACGCCCACAGCGCTGGTGTTGGTGCAGACGTCGGGCGGGGCAGCCACCGATGACTCCGACGCCGTGTTCGAGATCGCCAGCGTGTCCACCGGGAACGTGATCTACGTGGACGTCGACGCCACGGGAATCGGCACAGGTACGTCGTGGGCCGATGCGTTCACGGCGCTGGATGCGGCGTCGGCGACGGCGTCGGCCGGGGACGAGCTGTGGGTGGCCGAGGGCACGTACACGCGGACGCTCGGGTCGGAGGCCCTGCACATGGTGGACGGCGTGGCCTACTACGGCGGCTTTGTGGGCGGCGAGACCCACCGCGGGCTGCGCGACCCGGCGGCTCACGAGACCCGGATCGATGGACAGGGCACGGCGCGCACCGTGGTGGTGGCGGCCGCCGACTCCCTGTTGGACGGCTTCACGGTGACGGGCGGCTCGGCCATGGCATCCGATGCCGACAGCCGCAGCGGCGCGGGAATCCTGGTGGAGGATGTGACCGGCTTCGAGCTCTTGAATGCTCGCGTCGAGGCCAATGTGGCGGGCGATGATGGTGCCGGGATCTACGCGGTGAACGCGGAGCTGTACGTCGGCTGGTCGGTCTTTGCCGACAACGAGTGCCAGGGCAGCGGCTGTGCCGCCTCCGAGGTGAACACCACCTCGATCTACGACCACGTGCACTTCATCGACAATGGGGATCCCAGCGGCTTTGCAGGGGCGGGTGGCTACGCGAACTCGGGGGGCACCGACGTGCTGCTCTGGGGCTGCGTGTTCGAGGGGCACACGGGCTACAACGGCGGCGCGGCCTACTTCGACTCGGGCACCGCCAGCATCGAGAACACGGTGTTCTGGGACAACGACGCCGAGGTGTACGGCCCGGCCTTCCTGGTGGGCGGAGCCACACTATCGATGAGCAACTCGGTGGTCGCGCACAACCGGGTGGTGACCCAGCCGGGCTCGATTGCGGGCTTTGGCGGGTCGATCGACGTGGTCAACTCGATCTTCTGGCGCAACGACACCCTGGGAGCCGACTTCAACAGCTTCACCAGCGGCGCCACGGTCTCGAGCTCGATCATCCAGCCGGGGGTGGGCTACACCGACGGGGGTGGGAACTTCACCGGCAAACCGAACTTCTTGGATGCCGCGGCCGGTGACTTTCGCATCGGGCAGGGCAGCGCCGCCATCGACGCGGGAACGGTGGCCGGGGCTCCGCCCACCGACGTGCGGGGCCTTGCTCGGCACGACGACACCGGCACCCCGGACGGATCGAGCATCGTGGACATCGGTCCGTTCGAGTTCCAGGGCACCACCACCCTCCGCGTGACCGCTCCGGACGGGGGCGAGGCCTGGCGCGTTGGCGACAGCGAGACCATCTCGTGGACGGGTGCCGCCGCCAACGTGCGCATCGACCTGTCCCGAGACAACGGCGCCACCTGGGAGCTGGTGGACGCGAGTGCACCGGGAACCGGAGCCTATTCCTGGACGGTGACCGGCCCGGGGGCGGCCCGTACCTTCGTGCGGGTGGCGGATGCCAGCGACGCGAGCCTGTGGGACACCTCCAACGCATCCTTCGCGCTCCTGAACGGCGGCAACTGGTACGTGCAGTCCGGTGGCGCGGGCTCGGGAACATCGTGGAGCGATGCGCTGGGATCGGTGCAGGCCGGCGTGGACGCGGCGAGCTTTGGCGACACCGTGCACGTCTCGGCCGGCACCTACACGCGGGCGGGCGGCGCCGACGTCGTGCTGCTCATGCGCGAGGGCGTCGACTTGTTGGGCGGGTACCCCAGCGGCGGTGGGACGCGGGACTGGCTGGCCAACCCCACGGTGTTGGACGGCGAGGACACGGCGAAACAGGTGGTGACGGCGGCGGCCGCGCGTGTGGATGGGTTCGTCATCCAAGGTGGCGCCAGCGACGGCATCGACATCCTGGGAGGTGGCATCGGCGTGCGCGACACGTCGCCCACCTTCGTCGACTGCCTGGTGCGCGACAACGCGGCGGGCAACTGGGGGGCAGGGGCCTACATCGCCGGCAGCAGTGCCGCGCCGGTGTTCGACTCGGTGCGATTCGAGGACAACGCCAGCCACAGCGACGGCGCGGTGTACATCTCGGAGGGCGCGCGCCCGATGTTCGTCGACTGCATCTTCGAAGACAACGCCCCGTCGGGATCGACGGCCTTTGGCGGCGGCGTGACCGCCACCCAGGGCACCGCCGCGGTCTTCGATGGCTGCACCTTCCGCAACAACACCGCGGGCTGGGGGGCGGGGGCCAGCCTCACCAACGTCAGCTCGGACACGCTGGTGACGGGCTGCCGCTTCGAGGGCAACAGCGCCGCCAACTACGGGGGCGGGCTGTACCTGTCCAACGCGTCGATCGACGTCGAGGACACCGTCTTTGTCTCCAACGAGACCACCGACGCGGCCAGCGGCAGGGGCGGCGCCGTGGCCCTGTTCGGCAGCTCGAGCTCCACCTTCTACAACGTGGTCTTCGACCGCAACGAGTCCGACGGGGCTGAGGGCGGCGGCGCCCTGCAGCTGGCGTCGGGCACCGAGGCGCTGTTGTTCAACGCGACGGTGTCGGGCAACGAGGTCACCGCCGGGCCCGGCTCGGCGTTCGCGGTGGACGGCACCCTGGATGTGGTGAACAGCATCGTCTGGGGCAACACGGGGGCGCCCCAGATCGAGCTGGGATCGGCCGGTGCGGTCACGGTCACCTCCAGTATCGTGCAGGGGGGCTACGGGGGGGCCACCGACGCCGATCCGCTCTTCGTCGATGCCGGCAACGGTGATCTGCACCTGCAGGCCGGCTCGCCGGCGATCGGCGCTGCCGACTCCGGGCTGTCCACGGCGGCTGACATCGAAGGGAAGGCTCGGGACAGCAGTCCGGATCTGGGGGCGTACGAGCGGTAGGGGGAGAGTCGGGGGCTCGAGTATCGACTTGCGACTCTCGGACTCGGACTCGAATCTCGAGGTCGAATCTCGAATCTCGAATCTCGAGTCTCGAATCTCGAGTCTCGAGTCTCGAATCTCGAATCTCGAGTCTCGAGTCTCGAGTCTCGAGTCTCGAATCTCGAATCTCGAGGTCGAATCTCGAATCTCGAGTCTCGAATCTCGAGTCTCGAGTCTCGAGTCTCGAATCTCGAGGTCGAATCTCGAATCTCGAATCTCGAGGTCGAATCTCGAATCTCGAATCTCGAATCTCGAATCTCGAATCTCGAGTCTCGAATCTCGAATCTCGAATCTCGAATCTCGAATCTCGAATCTCGAATCTCGAATCTCGAGTCTCGAGTCTCGAATCTCGAATCTCGAATCTCGAGGTCGGACGTCGAAGCTCGGGTGGCGAGGGCTCGCGGTCCGACCCGGACACACGGCGTCCTCGATGAGGTCGGCCGTCTCCGGCCATCGTCGTTCTCCCTTTGGCCTTTGGTTCGGGGGGCCGGCCCTCGCTGCGCGCCGGGGGTGCAGGGCCGGCCCCCCGAACCGCCGGCCTGCAGGGAGAACGACGATGGCCTACGACTACGATTTCGAGAACATGGACGTGTACCGACTCGCGCGAGCGGTGGCGCGCTGGATGCGCAGGACCAGTTGGCCTGCGGGTACGGCGCACCTGCGTGACCAGGGCACACGTGCCGCCGACAGTGCGGTGCTGAACATCGCGGAGGGGCTCAGCCGTGGCGGCAAACCCGGCCTCAACCACCTGCGCATTGCTCAGGGCTCGGCGGGTGAGGCACTGGCGGTGCTCGACCTGGTGGAGTTGCCGGGAGGGGCCGAGCAGCAGCAGCTCCTTCGGAGGGTCGGAGCGATGCTCCAGCGCATGAAGCGAAGGTGACCCGCCCGCAGCGGGCCCTACCCGAACAACGCGAGCTGATCGGTGCGCTTGTCGGGTACGCGCCGTGGGCGGCGGCTGGCGAAGAAGCCGCCGCGATCGACCACGAGCTCGGCCAGATCGACCGGAGCGCGCTTGTCCATGAGCACGAGCCCGCCCGGACGCACCGCCTGGGCATCGGCCTCGGTGATGACCTTGTGCATGGGCCGGGTCGGGAGGTCGACCCAGCTCCAGGTGGGCTTGCGGCCGAGCTCCCAGAGGGCCGAACCCTTGGTCTGCCGGGCCTCGCTGAACGATGTGCGCTCGCTGCTTCCGGGCTGCACGATGGCCACGCCTCTGAGGTGGGTGACCTGCCGCGGATGGATGTGTCCACACAGGATGGGCGGGCAGCGGCGCGGGAGGTGCTGTTCGCCCACGGTCTCGCGGTGGTGCCCCACGCGAAAGGTGAAGCCCGGCACCCGCGCGCCATGGAACGACTGGTGGCACACCAGCAGGTCGGCCCCGGGGGCCACGATGGCGGCGTCGCTGGCCCACATGCCCGCCTCGCGCACATAGGGAACCATGCCCAGCACCAGGTCGTGGATGCGCACCTGGGTGGGACCGTCCACGATGTGCAGGTTGGGGCCGGGCGCCAGGTTGCCCAGCAGGCCGTGGCGATCGTGGTTTCCCGGCATGATGACGACGGGAACGTGGCGCGCCGCCCGCTGGAGCAGCTTGACGGTGGCCTCGATCGCCTGGGGAGGAGGCTTGCTGCGGTCGAAGACGTCGCCCGAGTGGATGACGAGGTCGACCTCGTCGCGCAGGGCCGGCTGCAAGGCAGCCTCGAAGGCTGCGCTCATGTCATCGGCCCGCTGGTAGCCACGGGGGGCACACCAGGTCTTGAGTTTCAGGCCCATGTGAGTGTCGGTGACGTGGCAGATTCGCACGTTCGAGGCATAACGCCCGGATCGCGGTTCGCGGGCCCGTCGCGGACGAAGAGGCCATAGGCTACGCTGCACCGGCGGGAGGGAGCCATTTTGCTCTGGATGTTGATGGGGACGGCGTTGGCCATCGAGTGCCTGGACCCGATTCCCCAAGAGGCGCTCGAGGCCGAGATCGTTCAGGCCGAAGAGGCCTACATGAAGCTCGACGACCTGGGCTTCATGGACCACGTGAACATCGTGACCGGCCTACAGCTGCCGTGCGTGCGTGAACCGCTGCGCAAGCCGGTGCTCGGACGGGTGCATCGCCTGATGGCCATCTGGATGTACACCAACGGCGACGACCAGACAGCCATGCTGGCCATGGAAGCCTCGCGCCACGCCTACGATCAAGAGATCAGCGAAGACCTGCTGCCGGCCGAGCACGACCTTCGGGTGCGCTACGACGCCGCCTTCGAGGTCGAGCGGGAGTACCGCACGGTTCCCGAGCCCAAAGTCGGCAAGATCGCCTTCGATGGGGTGTACGGGCGCGACCGCCCCGACGGCTACCCGGTGCTGGTGCAGTTCTTCGACAGCAAGGGCATGGCCACCGACACGCTGTACCTGGGCGCGCGCGAGCCGCTGCCCAACTACGCGGCCATCCCCCGAAAGCGCAATCGGCTGCTGGCCTGCAGTGGTGGCGCGCTGGGGCTCGCGGGCATCACCCTGGGCGCCGGCTGGGCGACCCATGGCTCGCTGTACTCCAACGCCGCCGACCCGGCCTTCGACCCCGACAAGCTCGACAAGGCGCGGCGAACCACCAACGTGCTCAGCGGCGTCAGCGGCCTGTTCACCGGCGTGGCGATCGGCTGCGGAGCGGGCGCACTGGCGGTGGGTGAGCAGTGAGCATTCGCATCCTCGGCACCGGCGAGGTGGTGGGTGAACGCTACGCCGTCGAGGCGCTCATCGGGCGCGGCGGCATGGCCACGGTGTACCGCGTGCGGCACACCCAGCTCGACACCCTGCACGCCCTGAAGGTGGTGTCGCTCTCGGCGCGATCGGTGCAGCGCCGCATGCTGCAAGAAGGGCGTGTCCAGGCGGCTCTTCGGCACCCCAACATCGTCAGCGTGACCGACATCATCATCGTCGAGGAGTCACCGGGGCTGGTGATGGAGTACATCCGCGGCCCCAGCCTCGAAGACTTCCTCGAGAAGCGCCAGCTGTCGGTGGAGCAGGTCGACGAGCTGGCACTCGGGGTGCTGGCCGGCGTGGCAGCCGCCCACGGACACGGGCTCATCCACCGCGATCTCAAGCCCGCCAATGTCATGCTCGAGCTCGGTGCCGACCGGCTCATTCCCAAGGTCGCTGACTTTGGCCTGGTCAAGATGCTCGCCGACGAGTCGGGCGACGGCGACTCCGGGGTCAAGAGCCGCACGCGCACTGGCGTCACCATGGGCACGCCGGCCTACATGGCGCCCGAGCAGATCCGCGATGCCAAGAACGTCGACGTCCGCGCCGACGTGTTCTCGATGGGCGCCATCCTGTACGAGATGGTGAGCGGGCATCGCGCCTTCGAGGGCGGCGACGTGCTCGAGATCTTCAACAACGTCGCCGATGCCAAGCGGGTCCCCATCCGCGAGCGCGTGCCCGACGTGCCCGAGCGCATGGAGCTGGCCATCCAGGGCGCGTTGATGACCGAGCCCGATGAACGCATCAAGAGCGTCAACGACCTGATCGCGGTGTGGATGGGCAAAGACCCCACCGCCGTGCAGAGCAACTGGAACATGGACGAGCTCTCGGCCGCCGAGTCCCTCGGCGCCGGCGGCGAGGACACGCGGCAGTACCTCGAGAAGTCCTTCAAGAGCGATCTGGCGCTCACGCGGCCCAACCTGGGCGGGGCGACCGGCGGCACCATGCCCATGTCCGGGGCGGCCACACAGGGAGTGCGCACCGAGTCCACGATGGTGCCCGAAGACCTGGGCGGCGACCCCAACGCCACCACCCTGCCGCCCGACGAACAGCACGTCTCGGTGCCCACCATGTACCCCGAGGACGCTGCGGCCCGATCCGCCGCTGTGACCAGCGAAGACGCCGGCGGAAGCAAGGCCAGCGTCGGCATCGCGGTCGCGGGCAGCATGTTCGGCCTCGTCGGCATCGGCATCGCCCTGCTGGCCCTCGTCGGTGTGGGGCTCTTTGTCGTGTTCTCCCCGGGTTCGGGCCCGTCCACGTCAGGCGAGACCGATGCGCCCCTGACCGATGCGCAGCCTCCCGACGAGCCGGTGGACACGCCTCCTGACGACCCGGTGGACGCGCCTCCCGACGGGCCGGTGGACACGCCTCCCGACGAGCCGGTGGACACAACTCCCGACGAGCCGGTGGACACAACTCCCGACGAGCCCGTGGCCGATGGGCAGCCGGACGCCGTGCCCGATGCCCCTGTCGATCCGCCTGTCGAGGCCCCCGACGAGCCCGACACCGACGACGCCGACACCGACGACGGGGTGGCCGATGTGGTCGAAGCCGAGACGCCCGACGAGCCCGAGGCACCCGACGTCGCCCCAGCGCCGTCTGGACCGTCGATCGCCATCGAGACCGACATCACGGTCGTGCTGCGCGACGACGCGGGCGCCCAGGTCGATCCGCTGGCGCTCGAGCCCGGGCAGTACACGGTGGTGGCCTTCTTTCAGCCGGGGCGTCCCACCACGGTGAGCAAGGTCACCATGCCCGCGGGCAGCAAGTGGCGTGTGCAGTGCAACAGCCGCGCCCGCCGCTGCAACGTGGAGCAGCTGTAGATGGCCCTTCGTTGGACGAGCGTGGCGGTGCTCTGCGGGGCGATGCTGGCATCGGCTGGCTGTCCGTACGTGGGCTCCAAGGCCTACAACGACGAGATTCGCGACTTTGATGGCGATGGCGTGCTCGGCGAGCGCTTTGGCGGCGAGGACTGCCGCGACGACGACCCCGAGGTGCTGCGCTGCGACGGAGACGGCGACGGCTTCGATGCGGTGAGCCTGGGCGGCACCGACTGCAACGACGGCGACGCCACCATCCACCCTCAAGCCCAAGAGCGCTGCAACGGCATCGACGACGACTGCGACGAGCTCGTCGATGACGACGACCCCGACCCCAAGCCCAACACCCGCACCTGGCACGCCGACACCGACAACGACGGCTTTGGGGCCGTCGACAACGCGCTCGCCACCTGCGTACGGCCCGACGGCTACACCGCCGACGACCGCGACTGCGATGACAGCCGCGACGACATCCACCCGGGCGCGCCCGAGTTCTGCGACGATCTAGACCGCGACTGCACCGGCGACCCGCGCGACGCGGTCGACCAGGTCGACTTCTTTCCCGACGAGGACGGCGACGGCTTTGGCCGACCCATCGTGGCGGGCGAGGCGGTGGTGAAGTCGTGCGGCGATCTGCCGGGCCTCGCCAACAACAGCGACGACTGTGACGACACCGATGCCAGCGTGTTCCCCGGCGCGGCCGATGCTTGGTACGACGGCGTCGACAGCAACTGCGACGGGGCGAGCGACTACGATCAAGACGGCGACGGCCAGAACGCGGTGGCCGGCGGCGGTGTCGACTGCGACGACACCGACGCCGCCGTGAACCGCAATGCCGTCGAGGTCTGCGACAACGGCATCGACAACGACTGCGACGGGCTGGCTGACGACGACGACCGAAACGAAGACCCGGTCGATCCGACGGGCCAGCTGTCGTACTTCCTGGACGGCGACGGCGACCTGTATGGCGGCATCGAGCAGAAGTTCTGCGTCGACAAGGCGCCCGCCGGCTGGATTCTGCAGGGCGGCGACTGCGACGACCAGCGCTCGGACATCGTGCCCAGCGCCACCGAGGTGTGCGACGACACCGACAACGACTGCAACGGCGTGATCGACGACAACGCCGTCGACGCCCTCGACTACTTCGCCGACGGCGATGGCGATGGCTACGGCAGCACCGTGGTTCGCGCGTGCGGCCTCGAAGCCGGGCTGGCCGGCATCGATGGCGACTGCGACGACTCCGATCCGGCGACGCGCCCGGGTGCTCCCGAGATCTGCGGCGATTCGGTGCGCCAGGACTGCTCGAGCCTGTCGATCTACGACTGCGACAGCGATGGATTCGAAGACCAGGCCAACGGCGGAACCGACTGCGACGACACACGCGACGACGTGTTCCCCGGTGGCACCGAGGTGTGCGATGGCCACGACAACGACTGCGATGGCGACTTCGACGGCGACGACTCGGACATCACCACCGCCGACCTGAAGACCTGGTACGTCGACGACGACGACGACGGCTTTGGCACCACGGTCACGGTGCTGGTGGGGGCCTGCACCCCGCCGCCTGGCACCTCCGACAACTCCGACGACTGCGACGACACCGCGGGCACGGTCTTTCCCGGGGCCCCAGAGCGCTGCGACGGCGTCGCCAACGACTGCAACGCACCCAGCTCGGTCGACATCGACCCGGTGGAGGGCATTCCGACCTACCACCGCGACAACGATGATGACGGCTTTGGCAGCGCGAGCGTGGTGTGGAACCAGACCTGCTTGCCGCCGTCCACGGGCACCTGGACCCTCGACGCGTCCGACTGCAACGACGGCAACGACCAGGTGCACCCCAACGCCGACGAGGTGTGCGACGGCATCGACAACGACTGCGACGGGCAGCTCGACGGCGACGACCCGGGGCTGACCCCGCCCGACTGGTTTGGCGACAGCGATGGCGACGGCTGGGGGCTGGCCACCGATGTGGTGGGGAGCTGCACCCAGCCGATTGGCTACGTGGCCACCTCGGGCGACTGCGACGACACCGACGCCAGCTCGAACCCGGCGGCGCCCGAGGTGTGCGACGGCGGCGCCGACAACGACTGCGACGGCCTGATCGACGACGCCGACCCCAGCGTGACCTCGACGGTGGTCTGGTATGCCGACGCCGACAACGACGGCTTCGGCGATGCAAACCAGGTCACCTCCCAGTGCGATCCGCCCGTCAACCACGTCGCCAACGACCAGGACTGCGACGATGGCGTGCTCGCCGTGAACCCGGGCGCGCTCGAGACCTGCGACGGCCTGGACAATGACTGTGATGGCCTGGTCGACGACGCCGACACCAGCTTGGCCGACGCCGGTGTCTGGTACGCCGACACCGATGGCGACAACTTTGGCAGCTTTGACGTGTGGGTGCGCACCTGCGCGCGCCCGGCGGGGCACCTTCCGCAGTCGGGCGACTGCGACGACGCGGCTGCCGGGGTGCATCCCGGAGCGCCCGAGCTCTGCGACGGGATCGACAACGACTGCGACGAGGCCATCGACGACGCCGACTCCGGTGCGCAGGGCACCGACTGGTTCGAGGACGCCGACTTCGACGGCCATGGACGCCCAGGGGCGGCGCTCGCCGCCTGCACGAACCCGGGCGCGGGGTGGTCAGCCACCGACGACGACTGCGACGACAGCGAGGCCTCGACCCACCCGGGCGCCGACGAGACCTGCAACAGCGCCGACGACGACTGCGACGGCTTTGTCGACGACCAGGATCCGTCGGTCACCGACGCCAACACCTACTGGATCGATGTCGACGGGGACGGGCAGGGCAACCCGAACTTTCCCCTCGTGCGCTGCTCGCTGCCCTCGGGCTACGTGCCCAACGCCGACGACTGCCTGGACATCGATGCCAACGCCAACCTGGGCGCGCCCGAGGTCTGCGACGGCGTCGACAACGACTGCGACGGCCTGACCGACGATGACGACACCGGGGTGTCCGGTCAGCGCACCTTCTGGGCCGACCTCGACAACGATGGCTGGGGCGACGACAGCTCGTCGCTGACGGCGTGTTTTCACCCCGACGACTACATCGAGCAGCCCGGCGACTGCGACGACAGCTCCGATCAGGTCGCTCCCTTCATGTTCGAGGAGTGCGACGGCATCGACAACAACTGCGACGGCAACATCGACGAGGGGCAGCAGCAGCAGGTCTGGGTCGACGCCGACGGCGACGGCTGGGGCGCTCAGGGCACGCTGCCCACCATCGGGTGCCCGGGCAATGGCTATTCCTACAACGATCAAGACTGCGACGACACGGCGGCGCTCATCAACCCCGACCAGACCACCGACGTGCCGGGGGACGGCATCGACAACAACTGCGACTGGGTCGACGGCATCGACGCCGACTTCGACGGGTGGCCCGACGGCATCGACTGCGACGACAACGATGCAGGCATCTTTCCCGGAGAAGCCGGCTGTCCGTGGCCGCAGTCCTGTGCGCAGTGGCGGGCAGCCAGCGGCGGTGACTTCGACGGCATGTACACGGTCGATCCGCTCATCGACTTCAACCCCATCAACGTGTACTGCGACATGCACACCGACGGCGGGGGCTGGTCGCTGGTGTTGAAGGTCAATGAAGCCAACGACTGGGTGAGCACCAGCAACTACGGCAACCTGTGGCACCCCGACCTGAACCGGTCGGACTTCGACATGGCACGGGAGCCGGGCCCGGATGGCGCCGCCAGCCTGGACCCCCAGCTGGTGCGACGGATGTTCACCGACGGCTCCCAGCACCTTCGCTTCAGCTTCTACGACGACGGGTACTCGTTCAACGACCCAGCCGAGGACGCCTATGCGGACTACTCGAGTGGCACGGACCCCGGGCTGTTCGTGAAGGGCAGCGCAGGCGTGCGGTCGGTGCTGGGAACCGACTACAGCTGGAACATCCTCAGCCACGAGCGTGCTGGGACGTACACCTTCTCGGGCGGTGAGGTCTGCTGGGGCGACCAGCAGGGCAGCGCCTGGCGCCAGTACGAGCACGGACTGCACATGGGCAAGTACCACGCCACCATCCCTTGCCACATCGACAACGACGTGAACGATGTGATGTTCAAGAGCCACTACGCCAACTTCGAGGGCACGGCCTTCGCGGGTGCCGGCCACTGCGGCCCGGGGACCTTCCAGTACGACGTCTTGGGCCGGTGCAATCCGGTCGTCGCCCCCAACGACGCCATCTACGTGTGGGTGCGCTGATGCGGGCTCTACTCACCATCGGCAGCCTGTGCGCGGCCTTGCTGTTGTCGACCGCATGCCCGTACGTGGGCTCGCGCGAGTACAGCGACGACATCCGGGACTTCGACGGCGACGGCGTGCTGGCCGAGCGCTTTGGCGGCGACGACTGCCGCGACAACGACGCCAGCGTGCTGCGATGCGACAACGATGGCGACGGCTTCCGCGACGCCCGGTACGACGGCGACGACTGCGACGACGCAGACGCGAGCGTGCACCCCGGCGCGCCCGAGCGCTGCAACGACGTCGATGACGACTGCGACGGCCTGTACGACGACGCCGATCCCGATCCCAAGGAGGGCGTGCCGACCTGGCACTCCGACGCCGACAACGATGGATTCGGCGATCCCGATGCCACGGTCTCGCTGTGCATTCGTCCGTCGGGCTACACCGCCGACGCACGCGACTGCGACGACCGCCGCGACGACGTGCATCCCGGCGCGCCCGAGTTCTGCGACGACATCGACCGCGACTGCACGGGCAACGCGCGCGATGCCGTCGATCAGCTCGACTTCTACCCCGATCTCGACGGCGACGGCTTTGGTCGCCCGCTGCTGGCCGGCGAAGAGGTGGTCAAGTCCTGTGGCGAGCTGCCGGGCCTGGCACCCAACAAGCTCGACTGTGACGATACCGATGCCACGGCCTTCCCCGGAGCCGGTGACAGCTGGTACGACGGCGTCGACAGCAACTGCGATGGGGCGAACGACTACGATCAGGACGGGGACGGGCAGAGCTCGATTGCGGGTGGCGGGTTGGACTGCGACGACACCGACCCCGCCATCAAGCGCGGAGCGGTCGAGGTCTGCGACAACGGCATCGACAACGACTGCGACGGGCTGGCCGACGACCTCGACCACAACGAAGACCCCGTTGACCCGACGGGCCAGCTGTCGTACTTCCTGGACGCCGATGGCGACTCCTATGGCGGCACCCAGCAGCGCTTCTGCGTGGACAAAGCTCCCAGTGGGTGGATCCTGCGGGGAGGCGACTGCGACGACCAGCGCGCCGACATCCTGCCCGGCGCCGTCGAGGTGTGCGACAACACCGACAACGACTGCGACGGCATCGTGGACGACCACGCGGTCGACGCGGTGGACTACTTCGCCGACGGCGACGGCGATGGCTTCGGCAGCGTTCGGGTTCGCGCCTGCGACCTGGGCCCGGGCCTCGCGTCGGTCGATGGCGACTGCAACGATGCCGACCCGCAGACCTGGCCAGGTGCGCCCGAGCTGTGCGGCGACGCGTTCCGGCAGGACTGCTCGACGCTGTCCGTCGATGACTGCGACAGCGACGGCTTCGAGGACGTGGCGGCAGGGGGCACCGACTGCGACGACACGCGGGATGACGTGTTCCCGGGCGGCACCGAGGTGTGCGACGGGCACGACAACGACTGCGACGGCGACCTCGACGGCGACGACGCCGACATCACCACGGCGGATCTCAAGACCTGGTACGTCGACGACGACGGCGATGGCTTTGGCACCGACGACGAGCCGGCCGTGCTGGTGGGAGCCTGCTCACCGCCGCCCGGAACCTCCGACAACACCGACGACTGCGACGATGCCGACGCCGCGGTGTACCCCGGGGCCCTGGAGCGCTGCGATGGGGTGGCCAACGACTGCGACGCCCCAGGCCTCGTTGACGTCAACCCGGTGCTCGACGTGCCCTCGTTCCACCTCGACAGCGATGGCGATGGCTTCGGCAACCCGGCCGTGGTCTCGGCGGTGGCCTGCGAGGCGCCGTCGACCGGTACCTGGACGCTCGACGAGTCCGACTGCAACGACGGCGACGCCGCCATCAGCCCGGCGGCGGTCGAGCTGTGCGACGGCGTCGACAACGACTGCGATGGCTTGCTCGACGCCAGCGACGACAACGTGCAGCCGCCGCTGTGGTTTGCCGACAACGATGCCGACGGCTGGGGCGTGGCGACCGACGCGGTGGCCGGCTGCACCCAGCCCGTGGGCTACGTCTCGCGCACGGGCGACTGCAACGACTTCGACGACACCACCAACCCCGCTGCCCCCGAGATCTGTGACTCCGGGGCCGACAACGACTGCGACGGGCTGATCGACGACGCTGACCCCAACATCGCGTCACCGGTGAGCTGGTACCGCGACGCCGATCTGGACGGCTTCGGCGACCCCGCCGACGAGCGCCAGCAGTGCGAGCAGCCCGTGGGCTACGTGGGCAACACCCAAGACTGCGACGACACCGACCTGGCCATCAGCCCGGGTTCGATCGAGACCTGCGACAGCATCGACAACGACTGCGACGGCCTGATCGACGACGCCGACAACAGCCTGGCCAATGCGCTGCTGTGGTACGCCGATACCGATTCTGATGGCTGGGGGAGCTTCGACAGCGAGGCCCGGGCCTGCACCCGGCCAGACGGGCACCTGCCTCAGGGTGGCGACTGCGACGACGCGACCGACACCGTGTACCCCGGAGCGCCCGAGATCTGCGATGGGCTCGACAACGACTGCGACGGAGACGTCGACGACGCCGATACGCCCATCCAGGGCACGGTTTACTACGTCGATGGCGACGGCGACGGCCATGGCGACCCGGGTGCCTCGACCGAGTCGTGCACGCACCCGGGCACGGGATGGTCGGCCGATCCCGACGACTGCCTGGACACCGACCCCAACGTGCACCCCGGCGCGGCCGAGGTGTGCAACACCGGCGACGACGACTGCGACGGCCTCACCGACGACCAAGACCCCTCGGTGGAGGGCACCAGCACGTTCTGGATCGATGTCGACGGCGACGGCCACGGCAACCCGAACTACCCGCTGCAGCGGTGCCAGCTCCCCAATGGCTACGCCGGCAACAACACCGACTGTTCCGACATCCACGCCCAGTCCTTCCCGGGCAACTTCGAGGTCTGCGACGGCATCGACAACGACTGCGACGGCCTGGACGACGACAGCGACCCGGACCTCGATGGGTCTCGCCAGCTGTTCTTCGCCGACAGCGACGGCGACACCTGGGGCGACGACAACGACACTGTCGAGGCGTGCATCGAGCCCGAGGGGTACACGCCTCAGGGCGGCGACTGCGACGACACCGAGTTCGCCGTGGCGCCCAATCGGCCCGAGATCTGCGGTGACGGGCTCGACAACGACTGCAGCGGGCTCGAGGACGACGGCGCCACCGTGTGGCTGTGGCCCGATGGCGACATGGATGGCTGGGGGGATGTCAACGCCAGCCAGATCCAGGCCTGCCCGGGCCCAGGCTTCAGCTCCCTCAACGGCGACTGCGATGACACCGAGCCTTCGGCGTATCCCGGGGCCAGTGAGGTCTGGTACGACGGCATCGACCAAGACTGCAACTACGACGACGACTACGACCAAGACCACGACGGCTTCAGGTCCGACGAGTACGGCGGGCTCGACTGCGACGACACCAACGCGTCGGTGCAGTTCGACTGCGTGGACGGAACCGGCGCCGACGGCCTGTACACGGCGGCCACGCTCGGCTCGGTCGTCAACGTGTACGCCGCGGTCACCGCTCCGGTGGCGTTCCAGGCCACCAGCGTGAGCGTGAACGACCCCTCGGGCTTTGCCGTGGGCGACGAGATCCTGATCCTGCAGGTGCAGGGTGGCAACGCCGGGCGCCACGCCTTCGCGCACGTCGCGTCGATTGCGGGCAACACCCTGTTCACGGTCGAGGGCATCAACGAGGCCTTCTTCCAGAGCGGGTCCGACACGGCCCAGGTCGTGCGCGTGCCCCAGTTCACGGTGGTGGAGGTGCCCGCGGGCACCAGCATCGTGCCGTTGGACTGGGACGGGTCGACGGGCGGCGTGGTCGCCTTCCGAGCCGCCGAGCTCAACGTGACCGGCGCCATCGACGCCAGTGGGTCGGGTTTTGCGGGCATTCCGGCCTCCGGCACGAACAGCGTCTATGGACAGCAGGGGGCCGGCATGTTCGTGGGCGGGGGGCTGTCGAGCAATCCCAATGCACAGGGCGGTGGCGGCGGCGAACGCAACGCCTGCGACACCCTGTGGGCCGGTGCTGGCGGCGGCGGAGGGCACGCCACCGCCGGCTTGAACGGTCAAGCGGCCGCGGGTGCGCCGTGCCAGCAGGGTGGGCAAGGAGGCTTCGCGGTGGGTCAGCCCCAGCAGTTCGACTGGCACTTCGGCGGCTCGGGTGGTCAGGGCGGCTCCGACGAAGACGGGCTGGGCGGCGGCAGCGGCGGCGGCGGCGGCGTGGTGTTCCTGGGCATCGGTGATCTGACGGTGACGGGTGCTGTCCGGTCCGACGGCCTGGACGGGCTGCCGCAGATCCGATTCGCCGGCTGTGGTGCGGGCGGCGGGGGCGGCGGTGCCGGCGGTGCCATCGTGTTGGAGGTCGCGAACGGGGCGCTGGGAACGGGCCTGGTCACGGCGGTGGGCGGAGGTGGCGGACAGAACACCAACCCCGGGGCCTGCGGCCCTGCGGGTGGCGCGGGCGCCGACGGGCGCATCACCATCCGGGCCACCTCGAACCTGACGGGCACCAGCGCCCCTCCCTACGCGGTGGCCCCATGATGCGACGACTGCTGCGGCTCTCTGCCCTCGCTGGCACCCTGGTGCTGGTCACCGGCTGCCCCTTCATCGGCTCGGGCACGTACTCCACCGACATCCAGGACTACGACGGCGACGGGGTGATCGCCGTCCGCTTTGGCGGCGAGGACTGCCGCGACGACGACGCCAGCGTGCTGACCTGCGATGCCGATGGCGACGGCTTCGACGCCAGCAACCTGGGCGGCACCGACTGCAACGACGATGACGCGACCATCCACCCCGACGGCGTCGAGCTGTGCAACGGCATCGACGACGACTGCGACGGACTGGTCGACGACGACGACCCCGATCCCAAGGGCGATGTGGCCGCCTGGCACGCCGACTTCGACGTGGACGGATTCGGAGACGCCGACAACCCGTCGCACGCCTGCACGCGGCCCGATGGCTACACCGCCGACTCCCGCGACTGCGACGACACCCGCGCCGACGTGTACCCCGGCGCGCCCGAGTTCTGCGACGACATCGACCGGGACTGCACGGGCGATCCACGCGACGCGGTCGATCAGCTCGACTTCTACCCCGACGAGGACGGCGACGGCTTCGGTCGCCCGCTGGAGGCCGGCGAGTCGGTGGTCAAGTCCTGCACCGTGCCAGCGGGCCTGGCTGCCAGCAGCGACGACTGTGACGACACCGACGGCAGCGTGTACCCCGGCGCAGGCGACAGCTGGTACGACGGCATCGACAGCAACTGCGACGGCGCCAATGACTACGATCAAGATGGGGACGGGCACAGCGCGGTGTCGGGTGGCGGGCTCGACTGCGACGACAAGAACCCGGCCATCCACCGCGATGCGGTGGAGGTCTGCGACAACGGCGTCGACAACGACTGCGATGGCCTGGCCGACGACGACGACCACAACGAGGACCCGGTCGACCCCACCGGGCAGCTGTCGTATTTCCACGATCAGGACGGCGATCTGTACGGCGGTGTGGAGCAGAAGTTCTGCGTCGACCGGGCGCCGGCGGGATGGCTGCTGCAGGGCGGAGACTGCGACGACTCCCGGGCCGATGTGGTGCCCGGGGCCACCGAGATCTGCGATCTGGCCGACAACAACTGCAACGGCCTCATCGACGACAACGCGGTGGACGCGGTGCAGTACTACGCCGACGCCGATGGCGACGGCCACGGCGGTGTGGTGGTCTTTGCCTGCGATCTGCGCTTCGGGTTGACCGATACTCCCGGTGACTGCAACGACGCCGATGCAGCGACCCACCCTGGCGCGCCGGAGATCTGCGGCGACGCAGTGCGGCAGGACTGCACGGCGCTGTCGGTCAACGACTGCGACAGCGACGGCTTCGAGGACATGGATGCCGGCGGAACCGACTGCGACGACTCCCGGGCCGACGTGTTCCCCGGCGGAACCGAAGTCTGCGATGGGCACGACAACGACTGCGACGGCGACTTCGACGGCGACGACTCCGACATCGGAACCAGCGACCTGAAGACCTGGTACGTCGACGACGACGGCGATGGACACGGCACGAGCGTGCCGGTGGTCGCCGGCGCCTGCACGCCGCCGCCCGGCACGGCCGACAACACCGACGACTGCGACGACTCCGACGGCGACGTGTTTCCCGGCGCGCCCGAGCGCTGCGATGGCGTCGCCAACGACTGCGACGCTCCCACGCTCATCGATGTCGACCCGATCTACGACATTCCCGAGTACCACCTCGACGGCGATCTCGACGGCTTTGGCAGCCCCAACGTCTCGTGGGCCCAGACCTGCGCTGCGCCCTCGACGGGGCAGTGGACCCTCGACGCCAGCGACTGCAACGACGCCGACATCGACGTGAGCCCAGCGGCCAACGAGGTGTGTGATGGCGTCGACAACGACTGCGACGGATCCGTCGACGCCGACGACCCGAGCGTGCAGCCCCCGGTCTGGTATGCCGACAACGACGGCGATGGCTGGGGAGTCGCCACCGACGCGGTGGTGGGTTGCAGCCAGCCTGCCGGGTACGTCTCGGGAGCAGGCGACTGCAACGACTTCGACGACACCACCAACCCGGCCGCTCCAGAGGTCTGCGACGGCGGCGCCGACAACGACTGCGACGGCCAGGCCGACGACCAGGACCCCGACGTCAGCTCCACCATCGTGTGGTACGCCGACACCGACAGCGACGGCTTTGGCGACCCCAACACCACGCTCACCCGCTGCTCGCAGCCCAACAACTTCGTAGCCAACGATCAAGACTGCGACGACGGCGACCTTTCGGTGAGCCCGGCCGCCGTCGAGACCTGCGACGGCCGCGACAACGACTGCGACGGCGACCTCGATGATGCCGACAGCAACGTGGCCAACACCCCTCAGTGGTACGCCGACACCGACAACGACGGCTTCGGCGACCTGGACGCCCCGTCCAGGGCTTGCGAGCGGCCCAATGGCTACCTGCCCCAGGGCGGCGACTGCGACGACGACACAGCCGACGTCTTCCCGGGCGCTCCGGAGATCTGCGACGGCCTGGACAACGACTGCGATGGCGATGTCGACGACGACGACTCGGGCGTGCAGGGCGACGAGTGGTTCGTCGATGCCGACGGCGACGGGCACGGCAGCGACACGTCCATCATCCGGGCCTGCCTGGACCCGGGCAATGGCTGGGCCCCGGTCGACGACGACTGCGACGACACCGATGCGGCCGTGCACGCCGGGTCCGACGAGTTCTGCAACGGCATCGACGACGACTGCGATGGCCAGATCGACGACGCGGACCCTTCGTTGGTGGGGGGCCAGAGCTTCTGGATCGACGTCGACGACGACGGCTTTGGCAACGCCAACTACCAGGTCGCCGCCTGCACGGCGCCCTCGGGCTACGTGGCCAACGACACCGACTGCTTCGACCTGTCGGCGGCCACCTACCCGGGTGCTCCCGAGCTCTGCGACAACCTGGACAACGACTGTGACGGGCTCGACGACGCCTCCGACCCCGATGTCGCCGGAAGCGGGGCTCAGACCTTCTGGCTCGACTCCGACAGCGATGGATGGGGCGACGACAACAACCCCGTGCAGGCTTGCTTCCAGCCGGGTGGCTACGCCTGGTCGGGAGGCGACTGCGACGACACCGAGCCCTCGGTGTTCCCCGGCGCTCCCGAGGACTGCTCCGACGGCCTCGACAACGACTGCAACGGCTTCGTCGACGACGGCTTCTCGCAGCCGCACTGGCCCGACAACGACTCGGACGGGTGGGGCGACCCCAACGCCACCTCCATCGACACCTGCGGGGCCGCCGGCTACGTGCCCAACGATCAAGACTGCGACGACGGCGACCCGACGCTGTTCCCGGGTTCGGGGCAGATCATCCTGGTGGACGGCGGCACCAACGGCCTGGCCATCGTGCAAGAGGCCGTCGACATGGCCTGCGACGGCAATGTCATCGAGATCGACGCCAACCACGGGCCGTACACCGAGCCCATCGTGCTCTCCAAGCGTTCGCTGACCTTCCGCGGCATCAACGGGCGCGCGGTGATCGAGGTCAACAATGGCCCTGCCGTGCAGATCGACGGTGACGGGACCTTCGGTCCGAACAACTTCGCCGGCCTCGAGTTCCGCGACATCGACAACTCGTTCAACACGGGTGGTGCCTTCCACATCAGCCAGTTCGCGACGGTGTTCATCGACGATGTGTCGATCGAGAGTGCATCCGCCGGTGTGGGCTCGGCGTTGTACATCCACGAGTCGTACGTCCAGCTGCGAAACGCCGAGATCCGCAACACCACCGACGACAGCACCGGCGCCATCTACGCCGACTTCAACACCTACCTCGAGGCCGAGGACGTGCTGTTCAACAACTGCACCGGCGGCGCCATCGGCACCTTCCAGGCCGAAGTGGTGCTGCGCCGGGTCGAGGTGTTCAACAGCTACGGCAACGGCACGGGCAGCATCAACCTCGACGAGAGCATGGCCACCATCGAAGACCTGCGCCTTGGCGAGACCAGCGGGCTGCACGTCACCAACTACAGCAGCTTCCGCGACGTGTCGCTCACCCGGGCTCGGATCTACCGCACCCGAGGCCACGCGCTGGGGGTGTGGGGCCAGAACGCCTTCGTCAACGCCAGCAACCTGGCCATTGCCGGGGTGTTCGACGACAACACCTATTCGTACGCCGGGCACGCGCTGAACCTCGAAGACAACGGAGGCATCTCGCTGCGGCAGGGCACGCTGGTGGGCACCGACGGAGCGGGCGTGTTCTTGGACAACGGCGGCCACGGCGAGATCATCAACACCATCGTGGCCGACAACGACGGCGGCAACTTCGATCAGGGGTCGGCGGGCAGTGATCCCTCCGTCACCAGCCTGATGTACGACACCGCGGTCACCGGCGCGCTGGGCTTCGTGGGCGCCACCAACAGCGTGCATGCCAGCCCCGACTTCGTGGGCTGGCGCACCCGCTACGTGGCGCCGCACAGCATCGATCTGACCCTGCACAACATGTCGGGCCGCGTCAGCCCGGGCATCGACATGGGCGACTCCGGCACCATCGACCCCGACAGCACGGTCAGCGACATCGGGGCTTCCGGTGGCGAGCTCGCAGGCCACTGGTTCGAGCACTACTTCGACTCGGACACCGACGGGCTGTACGACGGGTGGGAGATGCTGTGGTTCGGCTCGTTGAGCGAGGGTCCGGGCGACGACTTCGACGGCGACGGCATGGACAACGGCACCGAGCTCGATCAGGGGTCGAGCCCACGCTACACCGACTCCGACGAAGACGGGGTCGACGATGACGTCGACGCCGAGCCCATGAACGACAAGGTGTTCTGAGCCGGCCCCGGTTGCTCGGGACGGGTTACGGCCCAGCCCTTTCGTGCAGGGAATCCGGATGTACTTCCAAGACGTGATCCAGACGCTGCAGCGGTACTGGGGCGACCAGGGCTGCGTGCTGCTTCAGCCCCATGATCTCATGATGGGGGCGGGCACCTTTCACCCGGCCACCACCCTGCGGTCGCTGGGGCCTGGCGAGTGGCGCTGCGCCTACGTTCAGCCCTGCCGCCGGCCGAGCGATGCCCGCTACGGCGAGAACCCCAACCGGCTGGGCCACTACTACCAGTACCAGGTCATCCTCAAGCCGTCTCCGCCCGACAGCCAGGATCTGTACCTGGGCAGCCTGGCCGCGCTGGGCATCGATCCACGCAAGCACGACATCCGTTTCGTCGAAGACGACTGGGAGAGCCCCACCCTGGGCGCCTGGGGCCTGGGCTGGGAAGTGTGGATGGATGGCATGGAGGTCACCCAGTACACCTACTTCCAGCAGGTTGGCGGCATCGCCTGTGACCCCATCCCCGTCGAGCTGACCTACGGCCTCGAGCGCCTGGCGATGTACCTGCAAGACGTCGACAACGTCTACGACCTCGAGTGGACCAAGGGCTTCAGCTACGGCGATGTCTTCCTGCGCAACGAGGTCGAGCAGTCCCGGTACAACTTCGAGGCCAGCGACACGGACATGCTGTTTTCGCAGTTCAACAGCAGCTTCGCCGAGTGCCAGCGCCTGTGCGACCTCGAGCTGACGCTGCCGGCCTACGACCAGGCCATCCAGACCTCGCACTACTTCAACCTGCTCGACGCACGCGGCGCCATCAGCGTGGCCGAGCGCGCGCAGTACATCCGGCGCATTCGCGAGCTCGCGGTGCGCTGCTGCGAGTCCTGGGTCGCGGGCCTGCAGGGTCAGGGGGTGACGGCGTGAGCCACGAGTTGTTCGTCGAGTTGCTTCACGAAGAGCTGCCCGCCGGCATGACACGCAGCACGGTCGCCGCGCTCGCCAAGGGCCTGGTGGGCCTGCTCGAGGGCATCGACCACGGCGAGGTGACCACCTGGAGCACGCCTCGGCGCTCGGCGGTGCGCATTGCCGATGTGGCCGCCAACCGACCGCTGTCCACCTCGGTGGTCACTGGCCCGCCCGCCGACCGCGCCCGAGACGCCGATGGCAACTGGACCAAGGCGGCGCTGGGCTTCGCCCGAGGCAAGGGCGTCGACCCCGGTCAGCTCGAGATCATCGATGGTCCGCGCGGTCCGGTGGTGGCGGCAACGGTGAGCGAGGGTGGCGAGAGCACCGCCGATGTGGTCTCGGCCGGCCTTCAAGGCGTCGTGGTCGGCATTGCCTTTGGCAAGTCCATGCTGTGGAGCGACGAGCCCATGCGCTTCGGGCGCCCGCTGCACCGGGTCTCGGCGCTCTTCGATGGTGCCGTGCTCGGCGGCACGGTCGGCCACATCACCGTGGGCAACCGCACGCTGGGCCATCGACTGGCCGACGACACCGAGTTTGCCTTCACCTCAGCGGCCGAGTGGCAGCAGGGCCTCGTCGACCGGCGGGTCGAGCCCAACCTCGACGTCCGAAAGTCCCTCATTCAGGTGCTGCTCAACGACGCCATCGTCAAGCTGGGCGCCGACTCCATCGACGAGCCCGACCTGCTCGAAGAGGTCACCCACCTGGTCGAGTGGCCCACCCTGGTGATCGGCGAGTTCGACGAGGATCTGCTCGAGCTGCCGCCCAAGCTGCTGGTGCAGGCCATGAAAGACCACCAGCGCTACTTCCCGGTGCACAAAGACGGCGAGCTGACCCACCGCTTCGTGGTCATCAGCAACAACCCCTGGGGCGATCACGACCTCATCGCGCTGGGCAATGCGCGGGTGCTGCGGGCTCGCTTCTACGACGCCCGCTTCTTCTTCGCCGAAGACCGCAAGAAGAGCCTCGACCAGCACGGCGAGGGCCTGCAGCGCATGCGCTGGATCCGCGGCCTGGGCACCATGGCCGACAAGGGCCGGCGCCTGGGTCTGCTCGCACGCAAGCTGGCCACGCGTGTCGGGGCCGATCCCGTGGAGGCCGGGCGCGCGGGCGAGCTGGCCAAGGCCGATCTCACCACCCAGATGGTGGGCGAGTTCCCCAAGCTCCAGGGGCACATCGGACGCCTGTATGCGCTGCATCAGGGAGAGCCCGAGGCCGTCGCCTGGGCCATCGAGAACCACTACCGCCCGGCCTTTGGCGGCGACGAGCCCCCGCCCAGCCGCGGTGGCGTCGCCGTCGCGCTGGCCGACCGCCTGGACACCCTCACGGGCTGCTTTGGCGTGGGCCTGGTGCCCAAGGGCGGCGACCCTCAGGGCCTGCGCCGGGCCGCGCTCGGGGTGGTGTCCACGCTCATCGCGCACGGCATCGCGCTGGACCTGAGCGAGCTGTTCGGCGCCGCCTTCGACGTGTTCGATCGCGTGGCGGCCGAGGGCGACGCCGCGGCCTACGACAAGTGGTTGGCAGCCGACGCACCGTCCCGCGACCGCGACGCCCTGGTGGCGCAGCTCGTCGCCTTCACGCTCGCTCGCCTCAAGGCGTCCGAGACCGCCGAGGGCGCGTCGGGCGACATCGTCGACGCCGTGCTGGGCAGCACCGATCGACCCGCCGATCCCCTGGCCATCCACGGCAAGATCGCCGCCCTGCGCGACATCGCCGGCACCGACGACTTCAAGCCCATCATGGCCACCTTCAAGCGCGTGCTGAACATCAGCCGGGACGGCGACTACCCGTCACCAGACTTCGACGACTGCACCCACCCCGCCGAAGAGGCGCTGCTCGAAGCCGTCTCGAGCCTCGAGGGCTCGGTCAGCGATGCCTTGGCCCAGCAGGACTATGCGCGTGCGCTCGACAAGCTGCTGGCGCTGCACCAGCCGGTGGCCAACTTCTTCGATCCCGACATCGGCGTCTTCGTCGAGAGCGACGACGAGCGTGAGCGCGCCGTCCGAAAGGGCATCCTCGCGAGGGTTGCCCGCGTTCCCCTGCTGCTCGCCGACATGAGCCGCATCTCCACCCGCTGAGAGCCCCACATGAGCCAGTCCCCCACCCAGTGGATCTACGCATTCGGCGATGGCGTCGCCGACGGTGCCGCCACCGACAAGCCGCTGCTCGGCGGAAAGGGCGCCGGCCTCGCCGAGATGACCGCCCTCGGGCTGCCGGTGCCGCCGGGCTTCACCATCACCACCACCGCCTGCACGTGGTTCTTCACGAACTCCGAGCAGTGGCCCGACGGGCTTCAGGCCGAGCTCGACAAGAACCTGGCGCTGCTCCAGAAGCGAACGGGCCGCAAGCTCGGTGACGCGGCCGACCCGCTGCTGGTCTCGGTGCGCTCGGGTGCTGCGGTCTCGATGCCGGGCATGATGGACACGGTGCTCAACCTGGGGCTCAACGACACCACCGTGGTGGCGCTGGGCCAGCAGGCCAACAACCACCGCTTCGCGCTCGACTCCTACCGGCGCTTCGTGCAGATGTTCGGCGATGTCGTGCTTGGCATCCACTACACGCGCTTCAGCCGGGCCGAGCGCGAGTTCACCCAGGGCAAGGCCGCGTCCGAGCTCGACGCCGATGGCCTCCGTGGCCTCATCGAGCGCCTCAAGGCCGTCATCAGCGACGCGGGCAAGGAGTTCCCCCAGCAGCCGCGCGAGCAGCTTCGCCAGGCCATCGACGCGGTGTTCCGCAGCTACAACAGCCACCGCGCCCGGTACTACCGCAAGACCCATGGCATCCCCGACGATGCCGGCACCGGCGTGAACATCCAGGCGATGGTCTTTGGCAACATGGGCGACGACTCCGGCACCGGGGTCGCCTTCACGCGCAACCCCAAGAGCGGCGCCCCGGGCCTGTTTGGCGAGTGGCTGCCCAACGCCCAGGGCGAAGACGTGGTGGCCGGCATCCGCACGCCGCTGCCGCTCAACGGCAACAGCGACCGGGACGGCCTTCAGATGGTGCAGGCCATGCCCCAGGCCCACGCCGAGCTCGTTCGCATGCAGCAGCTGCTCGAGTCGCACTTCACCGACATGCAGGACATCGAGTTCACCATCGAGGGCGGCAAGTTGTTCTTGCTGCAGACCCGTACCGGCAAGCGCACCGCACAGGCCGCCGTGCAGATCGCGACCGACCTGGTGCACGAGGGCCTCATCGACCGAAACACGGCCCTGTCCAGGGTCGAGCCGGCCAAGCTCGAGCTGGTGCTGCGCCCGGTGGTCAGCCCCGACGCCAACAAGACGGTCATCGCCCGCGGGCTCGATGCGTCGCCCGGCGCCGCCTGCGGACGGGTGGTGTTCGACAGCCGTGACTGCCAAGAACACTTCGACCGCGACGAGCCCACGGTGCTGGTGCGCGTCGAGACCAGCCCCGAGGATATCCAGGGCATGACCGTGGCGGCCGGCGTGCTGACGGCCCGCGGCGGGCAGACCAGCCACGCAGCGGTGGTGGCCCGCGGCATGGGCAAGCCCTGTGTGGTGGGCTGCACCGAGATCAGCGTCGACTACAGCCGCGAGCTGTTCTACGCCGGCGACTTCGTGGTTCGAAAGGGCGACTGGATCACCATCGACGGCGGCACCGGCGAGGTCATGAAGGGCCAGGTCGAGATGCTCGCTCCCAGCGCCGATGGCGGGTCGATGAGCGAGCTGCTGGGCTGGGCCGACGACGTGGCCAGCCTGCGGGTGCGCACCAACGCCGACACCGGCAGCGACGCGCTGCGTGCCCGCGAGCTGGGTGCGGTGGGCATTGGCCTGTGCCGCACCGAGCACATGTTCTTTCAGCCCGACGCCCTGCGCGCGATGCGGCGCATGATCCTGGCCGACGACCAGCACAGCCGCCAGCGCGCGCTCGGCGACATCCTGCCCATCCAGCGCGACATGTTCATCGAGCTGTTCCGCGTCATGGACGGGCTGCCGGTCACGGTGCGCCTGCTCGACCCGCCGCTGCACGAGTTCCTGCCCGAGCGCGAAGAAGACATCGGCGAGGTCGCCACCGAGCTGGGCGTGCGCATCGAGCAGCTTCGCAGCCGCCTCGAACAGCTCGCCGAGGCCAACCCCATGTTGGGGCACCGCGGTGTGCGTGTGGGCATCACGGCGCCCGAGGTGTACCGCACCCAGGTGCGCGCCATCTTCGAGGCCGCCGCCGAGGTGACCAAAGAGGGCGGCGTGGTGCTTCCCGAGGTCATGATTCCGCTGGTCGCGCTACCCATCGAGCTCGAGCGCATGCGCGAGGTGGTGGTCGACACCGCCGAGGCGGTCATGACCGAGCGAGGCGTGAGCATCGACTACGCCGTCGGCACCATGATCGAGCTGCCCCGGGCGGCCCTACTGGCCGACCAGATCGCCCAGCACGCCGACTTCTTCAGCTTTGGCACCAACGATCTGACGCAGATGACCTACGGGTTCAGCCGCGACGACATGGGCAAGTTCTTCCCCGACTATCAGCGCGGCGGCCTGCTGCCCGACAGCCCGCTGGCGGTGTTCGACATCGAGGGGGTCGGCCAGCTGGTCAAGATCGGCAAAGACAAGGGCCGCCAGACCAACGAGCGCCTGAAGGTGGGTGTGTGCGGCGAGCACGGCGGCGATCCCGTCGGCATCGGCTTCTTTCACCGCATCGGCCTGGACTATGTGAGCTGCAGTCCGTACCGGGTGCCCGTGGCCAGGCTGGCGGCGGCGCACGCGGCGCTGGGGATCTTGTGAGGTAGGGCGGCGGATGCCTGGGACGCAGCGCTATCCGGCGTACCCCACATCCACGAAGTCGTACGCCTCGTGCCCCAGCCGCTCGAAGTGCCACCACTCACGGCGGTAGTCGTCCCAGCCGCGCGCCATCATGTGCTCGCGCAGGTACAGCCGGTTTGCCAGCACGGCGCCCCCGGCGTTCTGGGTGTGGGCGCGGTCGTCGAAGGTGTCCCACGGGCAGCCCATGTCCAGCTCCACGCCGGTGTCCAGGCGGTACAGGCCCAGGTCGATGGACAGGCCCTTGCTGTGGCGGGAGCGCTCGCTCACGTAGCCGTCGAGCAGCTCTGGGCGGTGGGAGCGGCACCACTGGGCCAGGGCGACGGTCGCGCGCCAGGGGCGAAAGGCATCGTAGATCACCACGCCAAGGCCGTCGTCTCGGAAGCGCGACACCACGGGGAGCAGCTCGGCCAGCGCCTGTTCGCGCAGCCACGCTCCCGCGACCTCGTAGCCAGGCACCACAGCACCGGTGAAGTTGTCGGGCGTCGCGTACCCAATGCGCAGGCGGGCGTCTGGGATGGCGGCGCCGAGATCGGCGAAGCCAGGGGGAGGGGAGGCCGGTCGCACGGTGACTAGTACCGCTCGTAGATCTGGAGCTCGGGCTTGAGCTTCTGTGCGGCGCGGTAGCCCACCAGCTCGAGGGGGACGCCGTACCGGTGGTTGCGCAGGCGCCAGCGCGCGGTGGGCCCCAGCACCCGGAGGGCCAGCTGGTGGCGCCAGCTGCCCGGATCTTCGCCGACGCGCACGGTGGGGTAGCCGAAGCGCAGGTACTGGCGGATGTTCTGCACCCGGGCGTGCTTGTCGCCTTGCAGCCAGGGCAACACCATGGTGCGCGGGTACAGGTCGGCCCAGTCTTCGAGGGTGGTGGGCTCGGGCCAGCCCAGCTCGATGGAGCGCTGCCACAGCGGGCTGCCGGGGTAGGGCGTGAAGATGTTGGTGTGGCAGTCGGCGCGCGGGTTTCGGGCATAGATCTCGGCGATGAACTCGACGGTCAGCTTGAGGTCGTCTTCGGTCTCGTCGGGCAGGCCGAAGATGAAGCCGAAGCTGGCCCGGATACCGGCCTCGCGGCACCGATCGACGGCGGCCAGGGTGGTGGCGACGTCGCTCTTCTTGTCGATGGACTGCAGTACTTCGTCGCTGCCCGACTCGGCTCCGAAGTGGATGCGCACCAGCCCCGATCGCCGCAGCAGCTGGGCTTCGCTGCGAGACAGCCGGGCCACCGAGTCGGCGCGGTCTTGGATGTACCAGTCGACCTGGAGCCCGCGCTTCACGATGCCCTCGGCGATGGCCAGTGCCCGGTCGGTGTGGCAGAAGAAGATGTCGTCGATGAGGCCCAGCAGGCCGATGTTGTAGCGGCGAACCAGGAAGTCGATCTCGTCGACGGCCTGCTCGGCGGGCATGCCGTCGAAGCGCCGCCCGTAGACGCTGGCGTTGCTGCAGTAGCTGCAGTTGAAGGGGCACCCGTGGCTGGTGGTGTACATGACCCAGCGCAGGCCCGTCGCCCGGTGGTAGGCGTCGTAGTCGATGAGCTCGTAGCCGGGGATGCGCGCGGGAAGGTGGGCGACGCCCTTGTAGGCGCGCGCGGGCCCCGCCACCGGCTGCCCTTGCGGGTCTTTGGTGTACACGCCGGCGATGCCGGCCAGCTCGTCGCCCGCGGTCAGTCGTTGGCAGACCTCGAGGAAGGCCTCTTCGCCCTGCCGGTACACCACGGCGTCGACGAGCGGATGCGCGAGCGTCTGCTCGGGCAGGATGCTGGCGTGCCAGCCGCCCACCACGATGGGCAGATCCGGATGCGCGGCGCGGGCCGCCCGGCACACCTCGAGCATGTCGTGGATCATGGGGCCCGTGATGATCGAGATGCCCAGGCACAGGGCCCCGTCGAGCTCGCGGACCACCCGTTGCACGAAGTCGGTCGGGTGCAGGCCCGAGTCGATGATGCGCACGTCGTAGCCCGCGGTGAGCAGGGGGCCGGCGATGGCGATCAGCGCGAGCGGAGGCGAGATCTCACCCGACGCGTAGGACGGGAAGAACAACACCACCTTGCCGGGACGATCACCACTCACCCGCGCAGCGTATCCTGCTGGCCCCCCAACACCGGAGGACGAATGATTCCCGTGTACGACGAACACGGCCGACAGTGGGCCCTGGTCAACGACAAGAACATCCACGATTCCGCTTCGGGCGGCCTGATCCTATGGATCTGGGGTCGGCACCTGTTCACCTGGCGGGGCGAACACGTGGGCTTCTTCGAGAATGGCTGGCTTCGCGACCACGACGGCCGCTGTGTGGGCTTCACCCCCGATGCCGAGGGCGGGGCCGCGCTGCCCGCCGATCGCACCGATGCCAAGCCGGTGCAGGGCTACGCGAACCCCCCAGACAGCTGGCCTCGCCGGCAGGGCATTCCTGGCTCCCCCGACAACGACGACACCTGGGCCCTGCTGAACGGGCGTGGCTACTTCACCACCTTCATCGATGCCGAGGGCGAGACCCGAAGCGACGCCGCGCAGCGGTGGGCCGAGGCCCGCGACCGGGTGGCGGCCTCGCTGTCGGCGAGCAACGCGGCGGCGGCCGCGGCGGCCAGCGAGTCGCAGACGCTGGTGCCCGACGATGACGCGGTCGGCGCGCTGAATGCCGCCATCGCGGCCTATCGTGAGCTCATGCACAGCGACGATGCCCAGGCCGTCGCGCTCGCCCGGGTCGATCTGCACGCGGCGGCCGAGAAGTACGCGATCCTGAGCGGGGCGACGCTGACGGCCTGAGCCCGTCGGCTACCCCGCCCACCCCAGCGCCGTCGCCACCGCATCGTGGATGCGCGGCCGGGCCTCGCGAATGGCGGTTCTTTCGTCGTCGGGGTGCACGCGGTTGCTCAGCAGAGCGACCACCGTGTCCCGGCTAGGCACCATCCACAGGCTGCAGCCCGTGAAGCCCAGGTGGCCCACGGTGTCGGGCGGAAAGTGCGATCCGGTGCTGGTGTAGCCCGGGCTGATGGTGTCGAAGCCCAGGGCATGGCTGCCGGGCCCCGATCGATCCGCAAAGAAGCGGGCCAGGGTGGTGCCGGGCAGGGAACTGCTTGCCGGGTCTCTGGCGGCATGCAGCAAGGCCTGGCCCAGGGCCGCGACCGAGCGCGCGGTGCCGAAGAGCCCCGCGTGCGCCGACACCCCGCCCATCGCCGCGGCGTTGGGGTCGTGCACCGTGCCCTCGACGACCGCGCCACGAATCGGGCAGTGCTCGGTGGCGGCGGCGTGGGGCCAGCCAAAGCGCAGATCGTGCACGCCCGACGGCACGCGCACCCGGTGGTGGAACAGCACGTCGAGGGGGGCCTCGCCTGCGGCCTCGATCACCTGAGTGAGCAGCAGATAGCCCGTGTCGGAGTAGCGGTAGGCCGCTCCGGGCGGCGTGACCAGGGGCTCGGCGCGCGCGGCGCTCAAGATGGTGTCGCGGGCGGCCGCCGTGCCCCACTGCCCGGTGACGTCCTGGTGGTAGGCGCGCCACCAGAGCGCACCACTGCTGTGGTCGAGCAGGTGGCGCAGGGTCACGCGGGGGTCGACATCGGGGAGCCAGTCGGCGACGGGCCCGTCGAGGCTCAGGCGCCCTTCTTGAACCAGGCTGGCGGTCACGACGGTGCCGGCGAGCGCCTTGGTGACCGAGGCCAGGTCGTAGGCCTGGTTGGCGTGGGCGGGGCGAGGGGGATCCCGGCGAGCCATCCCGATGGTGCGGTGGAACACCTCGGTGCCCCCGGCCATCACGCACAGCGACAGGCTCGGGATCGGCCCGTGCCGGGCTTGCAGCGCGCGGTGAATGCCCCCCGGGTCGATCATCGACCGGTCGGCATTGGCACGCTGGGGATGGGCGTGTCCATCTGGTGGTGGTTCATCGAGTTGTCGCTGGCCGACAGCGCAGCCAGGTACATGATGGCGACCAGCGCGCCCCACGAGATGCCATTGCCGATGAGGGCGCCGGCCACCGCCCGCTTGGGGTACTCGCGGTCCATGGCCAGCAGGACCCCCAGATCGATGCCCACCGCGAGTGTGAAGGCGATGGTGTACCCCAGCACGTTGGGCCCCAGGAACTCCAGGGCCAGCAGCGCGGTGGGGACAGAGATCAGGTTGCCCACGAGCGGCCCCAGGATGAGCTCGCGCACGTAGCTCCAGTCGACCGCCTGCAGGGCGGCGCTCTCGACGATGGTGAGCACCGCCAGCATCACCCAGTACCTGGGGGTCAGCATGAACTCGAGCACCAGACTCTCAGGCATCTACAGGCCCATTCCTTTGGCGATGATCTCGTTCATCACCTCGTTGGTGCCGCCGCCGATGGGGATGAGCCGGGCGTCGCGGAAGAAGCGCTCGACACGGGTCTCGCGCATGTAGCCCATGCCGCCGAAGATCTGCACCGCCTCCCAGCACACCTCGCGCGCGACGTCGGCGGCAAAGTTCTTGGCGCACGCCACCTCGACCATGCTGGGCTTGCCCGTCATCATCTGCCGGGCGGCGTTGTAGGTCAGCGACTTGGCGGCCAGCACAGCCGTGGTCATGCGCGCCAGCTTGTGCTTGGTCACCTGGAAGCGGTTGATGGGGCGGCCAAAGGCCTGGCGCTGGCCCGCGTAGTCGTAGGCGTCGCTCAGGGCCAGCTCGGCCAGGGCGCACCCGTTGACGGCCAGCATCAGGCGCTCGGCCTCGAAGTTCTGCATCAGGGCGATGAAGCCCGAGCCTTCGGGGCCGATGCGGTTGGCGGCCGGCACGCGCACCTCGTCGAAAGACAGCTCGGCGGTGTCCGACGCGCGCCAGCCCGTCTTCTTGAGCGACTTGCTCACGGTGAAGCCCGGCATTCCCTTCTCGATCACCAGGAAGGTGAGGCCCTGGTGCGGGTCGTCGCCGGTGCGGCACAGGGTGGTGACGTAGTCGGCGCGCACGCCCGAGGTGATGAAGGTCTTGGAGCCCGAGACGATGTAGTCATCGCCGTCTCTGACCGCCCGGGTTCGCACACCAGCCACGTCGCTGCCGGTTCCGGGCTCGGTGATCGCCAGGGCAGCAATCTTGCGGCCGGCAAGCACGTCGGGCACGATTCGCGCCTTCTGCTCGTCGTTTCCGAGGTTCAGGATGGGGGGCAGCGCGATGCCCAGCGAGCCCAGGCCCATCACCACCCCGGTCGAGCCGCCGCGCTGCAGCTCCTCGAGCAGCACCACGCTGTGCAGCAGGTCGCCACCGCCGCCGCCGTACTGCTCGGGGTAGCTGGGCGCCAGGATGCCGGCGTCTGCGGCCGTGGCGTACAGTTCTACCGGAAAGCTCTCGGCTTCTTCCCACTCCCAGCTGTTGGGCGCGATCTCTTCGAGCGCGAAGCGCCGCACCATGTCGCGAAAGGTGCGATGGGAGTCGTCCCAGAGATCGTCGAACATGGCGGTGGTGGGGAGCATGGAGCGAGCGTAGCAGGATCGTGGACCGGTGGTGCCCGGCTACCCCTCATCGCCCAGGGCACCCACCACCTCGTCCAGAGCGCCGTTGCTCATGATGAGCCACTGGTGCGTGAACGGGGTTGCGTAGCCGCCCAGCACGATGTTTCGGGCGCCCGGCAGCACGCAGCGGCCCGGCGGGGCCAGCAGGTCGCCGCGCATGCTGATGCTGACCGCCTGGACACCGGTGGGCAGCCCGCGTCGCAGCAGCCCGCGCAGCATGGGTGCGCCGGTGTACATCTGGCGGATGCCGCGGCTGAAGAGCCCCATCAGCGGAAGCATCGCGGTGGCGATGGGTGAGCCCAGCCACGGGGTGCCGACGGCGACGATGCGTCGCACCTGGCCCAGGTGCGCCGACTGCTGGGCGTACGCCAGCCCGATGATCCCCCCCAGCGACACGCCGACGAGATCCACCTGGCGCGCGCCCGTGGTGCGCAGCACCCGCTCCACGTTCCAGGCCAGCTCGTTGGCCAGCACGTTCACGTCCTGGATCGCTCCCGGGGGCAACTCGACAACATGGGCGTCAAAGCCCCGTTTCTGGAGTCGCCACTGCATCGGGCGCATGAGGTTGCTGTCGGCGAGATAGCCGTGAACCAAGACCACGGGTGGACGCATGGCGGTACTCTACGGTGTGATCAACGCATGAGTCACTGGGCGCTGGACCTGGGGACGACGAACTCGGCCGTCGCGAGGTGGGACTCCGACCTCGAGCGGCCCGAAGTCCTCCACATGGATGCGATCTGCCGAGAGGTGCAGGGCGACGATCCCCTGTCCGCTCCCGCGGTGGTGCCGTCCGCCACGCACATGGTGCAGGAGGGCGACGTGTGGACGTCGCTGGGGCGCTGGCGGCTGTTCCGCGACCGCATCCACTGGGGGCGCCATGCCTACATCGGCAAGGAGGCGCTCGAGCGCAACACCAGCCGCATCCACCCCAGCTTCGTGAACTCCTTCAAGGGCTACCTGCAGCACTCGGCCCTCGAGCCCATCGCCAAGCACGGCCGCCACGCCTGGACCGCGCGCGACGTGGCGCGGGCGTTTTGCCGCGAGCTGTTCGCGCGGGTGCAGAGCGACACCGGCGAGCGGGTGCGCAAGATCACCGTCACCGCCCCGGTCGAGGCCTACGAGGCCTACCGCGCCGAGGTGGCCGGGCTGCTGCACTACGTGGGCGTCAAAGAGGTGACCTTCGTGGACGAGCCCGTGGCGGCGGCCGCTGGCTACGGCTTGTCCACGCGCAGCAACCGCAACGTGCTGGTGATCGACTTCGGGGGCGGCACCCTCGACCTCGCCCTGGTGCACATGGACGCGCGGGGAGTGGGGGAGGGCACCTGCAAGGTCATCGCCAAGGCGGGACGGCCTGTTGGCGGCAACCTCGTCGATCAGTGGCTGCTGACCGAGTGCTTGCAGCGCATGGACTACCGCCGTCGCGTCGACGACGACCCCTTCTGGCACCGGCTGTTGCTGCAGGAGGCCCGCTGGCTCAAAGAGGCCCTGTTCCTGCGTGAGCGCGAGAGCTTCTTCTTGCGGCCGCCCGACGAACACCACAGCCGCCGCGACGGCGATCCCTATGTGCAGCTTCAGCGCAGCGACCTGGTACGCCTGCTCGAGGAGCGCGGCCTGTACGACGCGCTCGCCGAGTGCACCGACGAGATCCTGGGCGCGGGTGTCGAGCCCGACGACGTGCTCATGGTGGGCGGCTCCACCCTGCTGCCCGGCGTCTTTCCCTACTTCGAAGAGCGCTTCGGTCGCGACCGCGTCCGCGCCTGGAAGCCCTTCGAGGCTGTCGTGCATGGCGCCTGCATGCTCTCGGCCCACCAGTTCCAGCCGTCCGACTTCATCGTGCACGACTACGGCTTCGAGGTGTACGACGCCGCCAGCAAGAAGATGACCCACGAGGTGGTGGTGCCGGCGGGAACGCGCTTTCCCACTCGCGAGGACTTCTGGACGCGCCAGCTGGTGCCCACCTGCGCGCTGGGCGAGCCCGAGCGGGTGTTCAAGCTGGTCATCGCCGAGATTGGCACCGCCCGCCAGGGTGACCGCAGCTTTGGCTGGGACAAGGGTGGCCAGCTCCATGCGCTGGGCGCCGAGGGCGAGCGCCTGGTGGTGCCCCTCAACGCCGACAGGCCCTCGCTCGGCAACCTGGACCCACCCCATCGTCCGTCCGATCGCCTTCCGCGCCTTCAGGTGAGCTTCGGTGTCGACGCCGATCGCTGGCTCGTCGCCACGGTGCTCGACCTCAAGAGCAACAAGGTCTTGATGAACGGCGAGCCCGTGGTACGGCTGCTGTAGTGGCTGATCTCGTCCCGATCTCGCGCGCGAACTCCATGGTTCGGCACGCCCTGGCCTTCACGGTGTTCACCAGCGCGGCGGTGCTGCTGGCGCTGGTGTGCTTGCCGCTGGTGCCGTTTCGCGGTGCCCGCATTCGCGCCTCCAACCTGTACGGCTGGACCATCGGCCCGCTGGTGATGCGCATCGCCGGCGTGTCGATGACGGTCGAGGGGCAAGAGAAGCTGGTTGCGCAGGCGCCGGCGGTCTTCGTGGCCAACCACAGCTCGCAGGTCGACCCGTGGGCCTGCATGTCGATCTGCCCGATGGGCGGCGTGTCCATTGCCAAGCGCGCCATCGGCTACATCCCCATCTTTGGGCAGGTGTACTGGTTGTCGGGGCACCTGCTCATCGACCGCCGAAGCCCCGAGACGGCGGTGGCATCCATGCGCCGGCTCGCCGAGCTGGTGCAGCGCCTGGGCCTGTCCATCTGGCTGTGGCCCGAAGGCACCCAGAGCCACGACGGCCGGCTGCTCGAGTTCAAGCGCGGCTTCGTGCACCTGGCGCTGCAGACGGGGCTTCCCGTCGTACCGGTGGTGTTCCACGACGCCCACCTGCACTGGCCAGCGCGGTCCACCACCCTGGTGCCCGGCACCTTTCGCGTGCAGGTGCTCGACGCCATCGACACCAGCGACTGGAGCGAAGACACCGTCGCCGACCACGCCGAGGCGGTGCGGCAGGCCATGGCCGCGCACGTGGGGGCGCACCAGCAGCCCGCCGAGATCCACGCCTCGTGACTGGGCGCGCCACGCCGGGGCTCCTGCTGGCGCTGTTGCTCGTGCTGGCGCTGTGGCCCTTCGTCGAGTTCGTCGACGACGCGCCTGCGACCGCCGACAGCGTGACCTGGATGCTGCGCGGCACGCCCGACAGTCCCGACTGGGTTCGGTGGGCGCTGTGGAACAGCCACTTCAACGTCGGGTTTCGCCCGGTGATGGCGCTCAGCTTCGCCGTGACCTGGCTCGTGGCCGGCCTGGAACACGTCTGGGTGTACCGGCTCGTCGACCTGGCGCTGCACGGGGGCGCCATCGCCGGGGTGTTTGCCGTCGGTCGTCGCTGGTGGCCCGACGAGCCCGGTCGCGCCGCCATCGCCGCGGCCTTCTTTGCGCTGCACCCGCTGGTGCAGGACATCCCCTCGTCGCTCGAGTACCGCGGCTACAGCCTGTCGGTGCTGCTGCTCATGGCGGCGGTGCTGGCCACTCGCCCCCGCGGCGGGCTGGCCAGGGGACTGTTGGTCGGAGGCCTGGGTGCCGCCGCCATGTTGAGCAACGAGGTCACCGTGGTGGCGCTGCTGCTCGTGCCCATCGCCCTGCTCGATGGTGATCGCCCGCCTGGCGAGGTGTGGATCCGGCACCGCGCCTTCTTGGCGGCGATGGTGGGCGTGCTGGTGGCGGCCATCGTGTGGAGGACCGCCGTCGTGCAGGGCATGGGCGGGTACGGGATGGGCTCACAGGTGCGCGTGTCCCGGGCTGGGCCAATCTTCGCCACCATCGTTCAGCGGGTGCTCGACGGCCAGTACGCCTTCGCAGCGCCCACCCGATGGTGGACCCTGCTGGCCCTTGGCCTGTGCACGGGCTTCGTGGGCAAGCGGGCGCTCGAGAGCTGGCGGGAAGGGCAGCTTCGCCCGGTGTTCCTGCTCGTGGCGGTGCTGGCGCTCGTGGGCTTCTTGAGCGTGCAGGGGGTGTTCTTTCGCCGGCTGTACTACCCGCTGGTGCCGGTGGTCGCGCTGGCCCTGGTGAGCCTGATTCGCAGCGGGGAACCAGCATCGTGGGCGCTGGCGGCCGCCCTGGGAGCGATCCCGCTGACCACCAGCCATGCATGGTGGGGGGCCGATGCCAGCAAGCGCGAGGCGCGGTCGCTGCGCGACGGCTGGAGCGACGCGCTCTGCAGCCGCCTGGACGCGCTCGACGAGCCGGCTGCAGTCTTCACCGTGCTGCCCTTCGTCGCACCCACCGCGGCCCTCAACCCCTTTCGCGCAGGCCAGTTCCCCACTCAAGGCGTGCCGGTGCACGAGCGCGGTGCCCTGCGCTGGGTCGAGCGCACCCACCCCGAGGCCCGGCTGCTCGAGCTGGCCTGGGTCGAGGGGGACGCCGTGGCGATCCGCGTCCAGCGAAGTGCTGTCTGGCTGCTTCCGGGCCAACGCTACTACCTGCCCAGCGACCGTCGCCAGGGCCTGCACGCGGGCGACGAGACGCTGCTACCCACCCGTGGTCTGGCGGCGTCGTACGTGTTCGCGGGTGCGGCCGATGGCGGAGTCTGGACGCCGCTGGGGCCTTAGCTACCCGACCTCCACCACCTCGATCTCGTCGTTGCCCAGCTCCGTCGCGTCGCCCGCCTGCAGCCCCCAAAGCGCGCGCCCCAGGGGAGACGCCGGCGACACCACGATCACGCCATGGACCTGGCTTCCATCGCCCCCGGGCAAGATCACACAGCGGCGATCGCCCGATTCGTCGCCTCGGTAGCTCACGAGTGCGCCGGTGACGGCCTTGGAGCGGGGTGCCTCGCCCACCCGATCGAGCAGCTGCAGCGCCTCGTCGAGCTCGCCGAGGCGAGCCTGGAGCCCCGCGATCAGGTAGCCGCTGCTGGTGACGGCGGCGCGCTCGCCCCGGTTGGCCGGCCGGTGGTCGCCATCGACCCGGGTGCCGCTGCGGGCGGCATCGGCAGAGGCGGCCAGCGACGCACGGCGCTCGCGCAGCTGCTGGGTCCACGCCGCAATGATTTGGGCCTTGCGCATGCACCCTCCGCCACGACGAACACCATATCGCCGCTCGTTGGGCCATCCGGGGGTTGCAGGGATAAGGGCGTCCCATGCTGACCTTCTCCATGCTCCTGTCGGTGTCCGGCATCGCGTCGGCGGGCTGCGACGTGGCCCAGCTCGACGAAGCGATCGACCACGCCGAGTCGGCCTTCGCCGAGCTGCGGGTCGACGACTTCGAGGTGTCCATCGACCAGATCGATCTGATGCTCGAGTGCCTGGAAGGCCCGGTGGTGCCCGAGACGGCGGCGCGCCTGCATCGCATCCAGGGCATCGTGAAGTACGCCGTGGGCGACGAGCGCCGGGCCACGTCGTCGCTGATGGCCGCCCGTCGGCTCGACCCAGGTCACCCCATTCCCGACTCGCTGGTTCCGCCCGATCACCCGGTGCGGCAGATCTACGACAATGTCGACCTGGGTCAGGACCCCACCACCGATGTTCCCGAGCCCAAGTCGGGCTGGCTGGCCTTTGATGGCGAGCGCGGTCTGGGCCGTCCCCTCGAGCGCGCCACGGTGGTGCAGGTCTTCAAAGAAGACGGACGGGCGGTCACGGCTCGCTACAGTTTTCCGGGCGATCCCATGCCGCCCTATCCCGGGTTTCGAAGCAGCATGAGCGCCGACATGCTCGGCGTCGACGCTGTCGCGGAGCCCTCCCGCCGCACGCCCGTGGGCCTGTTCGTCGCCGGTGGCGTGATGCTCGCGGCCGGGGCTGGCGGCTTGTTCATGGCCAACGCCCAAGATCAGGCGATGGACGACGCCACCACCGTTCAGGAGCTCGACGCGGCCTTCGGGCGGCAGAAGACCTTCGGCTACGCGGGCTACGCGCTTGTTGGCACCGGCCTGGTGGGCATCGGCTTGGGGTTCGCCCTATGAGGCGGCCGCTCTTCGCCTGCGGCCTGTCGGTGCTCGCTCTCACCGGATGCGTGATCGACCAGCAGCGCTACGACGACCGGCATCGAGCGCTCAGCGCCGACACGTCGACCGATGCAGACACCGACACGGATGCCGACGCCGACACGGATGCCGACGCCGATGTCGATGCTGACAGCGATGCCGATGTGGACACAGACACCGACGCCGACGCCGACACCGACACCGGGATCGATCCCGACCTCGTCGACAACGACGGCGATGGCCAGACCGAGCTGCAGGGCGACTGCGACGACGCTGACCCGGCGACCTACCTGGGCGCCGACGAGATGTGCGACGACGTCGACAACGACTGCGATGGCCACGTCGACGAGAACGCCATCAACCCCTCGGTGTGGTACCTCGACAACGACGGCGACACCTGGGGCGGCTCGGTGTCCATCACCGCGTGCGATGTGCCGCCCGGGTACACCGACCGCACCGACGACTGCGACGACAGCGATCCAGCCGTCAGCCCCGAGGCCACCGAGGTGTGCGATGGCATCGACAACGACTGCATGGATGGTGTCGATGACGTAGGCGCCGTGCAGTTCGCCGACTTCGACTTCGACGGCCATGGCGACCCCGACGGCGCCACCGTGAACACCTGCGACGAGATCCCCGGCTACGTCGCGTCGAGCGACGACCTGTTCCCCGCCGATCCCACCGAGTGGGCCGACAGCGACGGCGATGGGGTGGGCGACAATGCCGACCCCGACGACACCTCCAGCGACTCCGACGGCGACGGAATGCCCGATGGCTGGGAGCACGCCCACGCCGGCACGGACATCTCGACCGCCGACGCCGACCAGGATCCCGATGGCGACGGCTTCGCCAACCTGCTCGAGTACGAGCAGCAGTGGTCGCCCGACGACTTCACCACGATGATCGCGGCATTCGACGCGCGCAACAATGGCCCCACCTGCCTGGGCACCGGCGCCTGGGCCGACGCCACCAACAAGCTCGTCGATCTGGTCGAGAAGGTCGAGGGCGCCGGCTCGTTGAGCGGCCGTATCTCCCTGTCCAAAGGCCAAGAGAAGGCCGGCCTGTCGTGCAATCCCTACGGGGAGACACCGCTGCCGCCCGGCGCGCGCTTTCAGGCGTGGGTGTGGCTCGACGACCCGGACATCACGTGGGTTCGGGTGCTGTTCACCAGTCAGGGCGTCAACGGCAACTACACCACGTTCGTGCACGAACCGCCGGGGGGAGGGGACTGGCAGGTGGGCTGGAACCGCGTCGAGGCTGCTCGCAGCGACTTCGTCTTCAACGGCGGTTGGACGGCTTCGACGCTCTACAGTCGCTTCCGTATGGACGTGAAGTACGACGCCGCCAACATCACCGATGGCAGCCTGTTCCGCCTCGACGCGGCGGTGATGGAGTAGTGATCGTCGGAGAAGCGCTGGCAACGCTGTGCATGGCGGGTCTCGGCGCGCTCGTCTTTGCATCGGTGATCGCCATCGCCTACACGATGAGCCAGCGACGGCGCGAGGCCTGGGTGAGGCTCGGCGCCAAGCACCAGCTCGACTTCACCGACACCTGGACGGCGAGGCGGCTGGACGGGGCGGTCGAGGGCCTTCCGGTGGCGATCTGGACCGAGTCTCGCAGTGCCGGCAAGTCGCGCGTCACCTACACGTGCGTGTCGGTGAGCGGCATTCCCAAGGGCATCGAGCTCACGCAAGAGGGCATGTTCAGCGCGTTCGCCAAGGTGTTCAGCGGCGCCGACATCGAGGTGGGCGACCGAGCCTTCGACGATGCGATGCACGTCTCGGGCGACCCGGTGAAGGCCGCCGCCCTGCTCGACGCCGACGCCCGGCAGGCCATGCTGGCCCATCCCGGCACGCAGGTTCGCGCCGACGGCTCGGTGTACCTCGAGTTTCGCGGCGACGATGCCGACAAGGCCGACGGCACGCTGCAGTGGCTGGTGCACGTGGCCAAGGCCTTCCGGGGCCCCGATCTGCGCACGACCGCCGAGCGGCTCGAGCGCATCATCCGCGAAGATCCCAACGCCTCGGTGCGCGCCAACGCGCTGCGCGTCATGCTCACCAACCTGTCCGGTGCCCGCAGCAACGCCATGGCGCGCGAGGTCCTGGCGCAGCCCGACAGCGACGACGAGCTCAAGTTCGTGGCGGCTCGGCGCCTCGGTGACCTCGAGCAGCTGCGGCGCATCCTGGGTCGACGCAACCGGGCGGGGCTCATCGAGTCGGTGTTGACGACCCTGCGCCAGCATCAGGCCCTCGACGCGCAGGACGCCGAGCGGGTGGCTGGCTTTCTCACCGCCAAGCATGCGGGCCTGCGCATGCAGGCCATCCACGCGCTGGGCGAGATCGCCGGAGTGGACATGGTGGAGCGCCTCATGCCGCTGTCGGGTCGGGGGCCGCTCGCGAGCGCCGAGGCCCGCGCCGCGGCCGACGCCATCCAGGCCATCCAGGGCCGCGTGGTGGGGGCGGCGGCCGGAACCTTGTCGATGGCGCAGATGCCCGAGCAGCAGGGCACGCTGCAGGTCGCCGAGCCGGGCACCGAGGGGGCGCTGCAGATGGCGCCACGAGGGCAGCGGGAACCCGAGGCGTGAGCCTTGTCGCCTCGATGGTCCTGCTGTTCGCTCTGCTGGCCGTCATCACGGTGGCGCCTCTCGCGTTGCTGTATGCCGGCGCGGCGGCGTTGGACGGGCGCCGCCGGGCCGAGCTGGACAGCGCCCTCGACTTGCTCGCGGGCGAGCTCGGCTTGACGGTGATCGACGAGCCTCCCGCGAAGCACCTGGGTGGCCGGGTCGAGGGGTTCCAGACTTTCTTGGGCTACGACTCTGCCGGAGAGCTGCGCATCGAGATGCAGGGCGCGCCCCACGGCGTCCGCCTTCACAAGGAAGCGCATCCGGGGCGCGACGTGGCGGTGGGCGATCGGGCCTTCGACCAGGAGGTGTTCGTCAAGGGCGACCGCCCCAAGGTGTCGGCGCTCCTGGACGCGCGCACCCGCGAGGTGGTGCGGGAGCTGGTTCACCGACACGCCTTCTCGCTCGATCCGCGGGGCTTCGTGCTGCTCACGACCTCGGCCCAGACGGCCCGTGCCGACCTGGCTCGCGCCGCCGACCTGGTGCGCGCGCTTCGTGGCGAGGGCGCCAGCGAGTTCGACCGGCTCGCGCGCATCGCCCGCACCGATCCCATCCCCCGGGTGCGCGAGAAGGCTCTGCGCGCACTGGTCGCGGGCTTTCGCCGACAGAGCGCCCAGGTGCTCGGGCAGGCCCTCACCGACAGCAACACCAAGGTGCGGCTGGTGGCAGCGAGCTCGCTGGGCGATGTCGCGGTGATGTCCGAGGTCGCGGTGCACCCCGAGACCCGGGCGGCCGAGCGACGCTACGCCGTACGAGCGCTGGGCCAGCACTGCCACCGCAAGGGACACGCCGAGCGCGACGCAAGCACCGCATTTCGCTACGCCTTGAGGCACGGCACGTCCACGGTGGTGCGCGAAGCGTGCAAGTACATTGCGCGCCTTCGATTCGAGGCCATGCGCCCGCACCTTCACACAGCACTCGTCCGGCGCAGCGGCGTGCACAAGTGGGCCGAGCTCACCGCCAGCCAGCGGGCTCGTCGGCGGCCGGTGGTCGGCGCCCTGCTGGACGCGATGATGGCGCTGGGCCCGCTGGGCGCGTCCCAGGACGCGGTGGTGGGTCTGCTGCAGCCATCGGACCCGGAACTCCAGCGCATCGCGATCGCGGCCCTGCGTGAGGCCGGGGACGTGGGCGCGGTCGAGGCGCTGCTCGATCTCGCTGCCGCGGGCGGCATGCTGTCCGACATCCCCAAGCTGGCCCGCCAGGCGGTGTTGGCCATCCAGGCGCGCGCTGGCGGCGAGCGGGGCGTGCTCCAGGTGGTCGAACTCCCCCCCGATGCCGGCCAGCTGCAGGTTGCCGAGCCCGAGGCTGCCGGAAGGCTGCAGGTTGTGGAGGGGGTGCCCGAGGGCTGATTAGGCATGGCTCTTCCCTGGAGCTTTCGTGACCAGCCCGACGCCCACGTTTCAGTACGAGAAGTCCTTTCCCCTCGGCCCCGAGACCACCCGCTACCGATTCCTGGGCAGCGAGGGCGTGCGCATCGAGATGCTCGGCGAGCGCGAGCTGCTGGTGGTCGAGCCCGAGGCGCTGACCCGACTGGCCACCGAGGCCATGACCGACGTGAGCTTCTACCTTCGCGCCGAGCATCAAGAATCGGTCGCCCGCATCCTCACCGACCCCGAAGCCACCGACAACGACCGCTTCGTGGCGCGCACCCTGCTCAAGAACTCGGTCATCGCCAGCAAGGGCGTGCTTCCCGTCTGCCAGGACACGGGCACCGCCATCGTGGTGGCGAAGAAGGGCCAGTATGTGATGACCGGCGGGGGCGACGAGCGTGCCCTGACCAAGGGCATCTGGCACGCCTACCAAGACAACAACCTGCGCTACAGCCAGGTGGTCCCGCTCACGATGTACAGCGAGAAGAACTCCGGCAACAACCTGCCCGCGCAGATCGACATCTACGCCAACGACGGCGAGGCCTACGAGTTCTTGTTCCTGGCCAAGGGCGGGGGCTCGGCCAACAAGACCTACCTGTTCCAGAAGACCAAGGCGCTGCTCAACCCCGACTCGCTCGAGGCCTTCCTCATCGAGAAGATGCGCACCCTGGGCACGGCCGCCTGCCCGCCGTACCACGTGGCCTTCGTCATCGGCGGAACCAGCGCCGAGACCAACCTCAAGATGGTCAAGCTGGCGAGCGCCAAGTACCTGGACACGCTGCCCACGTCGGGCAGCGAGGGTGGGCGGGCCTTCCGGGACATCGAGCTCGAAGATCGCCTGCTGAAGGCCGCCTGGAACAGCGGCATCGGCGCTCAGTTCGGCGGCAAGTACTTCGCGCACGACGTGCGGGTCATCCGCCTGCCCAGGCACGGCGCCAGCTGCCCCGTGGGCATGGGCGTGTCGTGCTCGGCCGACCGCAACATCAAGGCCCGCATCGACCGCAAGGGCATCTGGCTCGAAGAGATGGAGAAGCACCCCGAGCGCCTGCTGCTCGCCGCCGAGACCAGTGCCGACGAGGCCGTCAAGATCGACCTGAACCAGCCCATGGACGCGATTCGCGCCGAGCTGTCCAAGCACCCCGTCAAGACCCGCGTCTCGCTGACCGGCACGCTCATCGTGGGCCGCGACATCGCCCACGCCAAGATGAAAGACATGCTCGATCGGGGTGAGGGCCTGCCCGACTACCTCAAGAAGCACCCCATCTACTACGCCGGGCCGGCCAAGAAGCCCGACGGCATGCCCAGCGGAAGCTTTGGGCCCACCACCGCCCAGCGCATGGACCCCTACGTCGAGCCTTTCCAGGCGGCCGGTGGCTCGCTCGTGATGCTGGCCAAGGGCAACCGTGGCCAGACGGTCACTGATGCCTGCCAGAAATACGGCGGCTTCTACCTGGGCAGCATCGGCGGGCCCGCAGCCATCCTGGCCGCCGAGAACATCACCAACGTCGAGGTGCTCGACTTCCCCGAGCTCGGCATGGAGGCGGTGTGGAAGATCGAAGTCCAGGACTTCCCGGCGTTCATCCTGGTAGATGACAAGGGCAACGACTTCTTTCAGATGCTGTGAGCTCGGCGCGCGAGCGGGGATCAGGGCCAGAAGTAGATTCGATCGATCAAGCCGTCGAGCCCCTCGTCGTCGAACGCCGAATCCACGAAGGCCACGGTTGAATACCTGAGGTCGGTCACCTTGAAGTTCCACGTCAGCGTGCGCTCGAAGCGCACGTCGGACGGCAGACCGAAGGCGTCGTACGCACACAGCAGGCTGGCGTCGATTCCCACGCCAGTGGGCCCGCTCCCTGTGAAACCTGGCCCGATCTCGATGGCGTCGGCGGGCGTCTCGGTGGGCTCGACGTCGTCCTCGGTGCCGCTGAAGCTGGCCTGAACCCCGTTCGAGAAGGCGCAGTCGACGTAGGTCAAGGTGAACTCGCCGTAGTCGAGCGAGTCGTACGTGCACGCTGCACTCTCGCTGGCCTCGGCCTCGAGCTCGAGCAGCGTCATCCCCGGACACAGGCCCGCGACGCAGCCGAGGTCGAAGTCGATCTCGGTGCCCGGCGCCAAGGGCTCGCATGCGCCGAGATCGTCGAGCAGGTTGGCCATCGATGTTGGTTCGTCGGACGACTGGTAGCACCGACCATCTTCGCGCAGCTCGAAGCCGGTATCACAGCCGTCGGGCAGCCCCTGTTGGCAGCCAAGGAACCAGAATAGCCACATAAGAACACCGCTTTTGGGCATGCTAACCCTGCTGCACCACGGTGCCCACGCGCACGTGCCGCCGGTCCGAGACCTGCTCGTCCAGCACCGAGAGCCAGCCGTCCGGACCCACCCCTCGCATGCGGTCGGCGCTGGCGCTGGACAACAGATCGACGCGGTCGCCAGGCTGCAGGCCGGTCCACTGCCAAGCCAGCGGCCGCATGATCCGCGCGGGTCTCGGAGGGGCCAGCGTGACGCCCGAGAGCAGGATCTGACCGTTCATCAGCTGCCGGTCCGAACGCTCGACCACCGTGCCTCGGCGCGTCCACACCGCCTGTAGGTCGCCGACGCTCAGGCCATCGATGTGGTCGCCGGCGATGCGAATGGCCAGCGCCGAGAGGCCGGCGGTGGGCCAGGTGCCGCTGGGGCCAGGCGGACCGACGGCGCGAGTGACGGTCTCGCTGGCATCGACCAACGCTCGCAGGAGGTCCTCGCCGGCATGCACCTCGGCCGCCCACAGCGGCGCCACGGCACGGGCGCCGATTTGTCCGTGGTCCCAGCCGATGGCGCCGTCGCACATCACCAGGGTGGTGTGGCCGGCGGTGTGCAGGGCGCGGGTCACGACGGGGGAGGTCAACGGGCGGTGTACAGGCGCAGTCGATCGACCCGGCCGTCGATACCGCCCTCGTCGTAGGGGTAGTCGTAGGCGGCCGCATCCAGGAACTGCATGTACGTGGGCCGGTGCGGGCCGACCAGCACGTCCTGGAGCTCGACCGCATAGGGCACGCCGTAGTACGCATACAGGCACACCATGTCCGCGTCGATGCCGATGCCCTCGGGGGACGAACCCACGTAGCCCTCCTCGATCGTCAGGCTGTCCACGGGGTTGTCGGTGGCCTCGACGCCGTCCTCGTACGAGCTGAAGCTGGCCTCGACCCCGTTGCTGAACGTGCAATCGGCCCACCGGAAGGTGTAGCCGCTGCCCACGAACTCATCGGTGTCGCACTCCACGACCTCGCCGGCCGCGGCCTCGAGCTCGGCGAGGGTCATGCCGGTGCACAGCCCCTCGATGCAGCCCGAGGCCAGATCGATCTCGTCGCCGGCGGCCAAGGGTTCGCAGTCTTCCAGGCTGTCGAGCAGGTCGGCGAGGGTGATCTCGTGGTCTTGGGGGGCGGCCTGGTAGCAGAGCCCGTCCTCGCCCATCTCGAAGCCCTCGACGCAGTCCGGCGGGACGTCTGGGTTGCACGCGAACAGAAGCAGTAGCCACATGTGATGTCTCCCGGAACCAGACGGCTAACCCTAGAAGTTCTCGCTCCGAAAGCCGAAGCCCACCTCTCGGGCCTCGCGAGCCAGCGCCCGACCCAGGCTGGGCGGCCCGCAGAAGTACACGTCGACGCCCTGACCGGGATGGGTGGCGGCGATCTCGCCGAACTGTTGCTCCCAATCGGGCCTTCCTGCGTGGGTGGCCGCCTGCAGTCCGGTCACCAGGTCGATTCGGTTCTGCTTGTAGGCCAGGTCCATCGCGATGTGCAGGGTGGCCGCCTTCACGTCGTCCCGGCGCTTCATCCCTGTCATGAAGATGCGGATGTCCAGCAGCTCCCCCCGGTCGACGGCCTCGATCTCGGACAGCATCGCGGTGAACCACTCGAACGCCCGCTGCTCGCGGTTGAGCCAGTAGAAGTAGACCTTCTGCAGGCCCATGGGCGTGCCGGCCTTCTTGCGCTCCAGGATGGACTGCAGGATGGACGCGAAGGGGGTCACCCCGATGCCCGCGCCGATGAGCACGGCGACCTTGCTGTCGAAGATGTGCACGCTGGGCGTGCCGTAGGGGCCGTCGAGCTCGATGTCCAGGCGCACCCGGGGGTCGTCCCCGCGACGGCCGCCCTGCACCTGCTGCTGGTACAGCTCGTGCAGCGCGGTGGTCCAGTTGCCCGCGCTGCGGATGTGCAGCGACAGGCGGTCGGAGCGCTCGGGCGCGCTGCTGATGGTGAAGGGGTGCCACTCGAAGGCCGAGAGCGCGGGAATGCGCACGAACACGTACGCACCCGGCTCGAAGCGAAAGCCGTCGGGCCGCTCGATGTCCAGGTGCGTGACCCGGCTGGGCAGCAGCTCGACGGCGGCCACGAACGAGGCCCGCTTCTCGGCCAGGGCACGCCAGATTCGCTCGAAGATGAACATGGCCAGCGGCACGAGCGCCCACTTCCAGAAGCGCGGGCCGTGCATCAGCAGCAGCCCGAGCCAGGCGACATAGCCCAGGTGGGCCACCCAGAAGACCTCGAAATGGCCTCCGCGGCGCACCCAGTCGAGCGCCGTCACCCACATGGTGGCGAACACCAGCAGCAGGACGAGGCCGGTGGCTCCGGCCCAGGTAAACAGCAGCGAATGGAGGACTGGTGGGGCGAGGGTGCCGTAGTTGAGCAGGTGAGCGCCGGTGTGCACCACCGCGAGCGCGAACATTACGTGGCCCACGAGCTTGTGGAAGTCCACGTGTTGGTCGATGGGCAGGTAGTTGCCCAGCCAGGTGCGGCGCAGCCAGGTGAGCCAGGTGCGCATCATCGGCACCAGGATGAGCGCCCCGTTGAAGTTCAGCGCGGCCCCGCATCCACGTGCGATCTGCACGTACACGTTCTGGTCGCCATACGCCTGGACCGCGTGCACGAACAGCGCGGCGTTGGCCGCCAGCCAGGCGAAGAACAGCAGCGCCAGCGCCGTGTTGTTCTGGATGTACCGCCGCCAGCGCGTCCATGCCGGCACCGAGGACGGGCGTGCAGGGGCGCGCTCGTCGTGCAGCCAGGCCAGGGCGCCCAGGCTCATGGTGTGGTGGATGTCGGGGTAGGCCTCGACGGTGGCGGTGAACTCCTCGAAGGTGATGCGGCCATCGTCGTTGGCGTCGGCCTCCTCGAACAGGATGCTCGTGAGCTGTTCTTCGTGCGCCTGGTGGAAGTCGAGCCCCGACTCGCGCAGGCCGGCCTTGATCAGCTGGCGCAGCTCCTCGAACTCGATGGTGCCGTCCTCGTCGACGTCGTGCAGGTCGAAGGCGAAGCGCAGGCGGGCCTCGGCCGGGCCGTGCACCAGCGCCTCGACGGCGGCCAGGAACTCATCGGCGACGATCTGACCGTCGGCGTCGGCGTCGAACAGGGCAAACACCCGAGCGGCCAGGTAGCGATCGCGGATCTTGAGGGCGCGGGCCAGCTCTCGGCCGTCAACCACGCCGTCGTCGCCGGCGATGCGATCGAAGGTCTTGCGAAGTCGCTCGAGGTGGGGGTCGGCAGGGGGCATGGGAAACCGAGTCTAATTCGTGGCATGGTCGCCGCTCCCCCTGTGAGGTTTCCATGCTTCGAAGCGCACTTGTCTTGTCTCTGCTCGCCGCTCCCATCGCCGCGCTCGCCGTGCCGCAGACCATGCAGCATCAGGGGCGCGTGTTCGATGCCTTGGGCGCGCCGCTGTCGGGCAGCCACGACCTGCACGTTGCCATCTTCGACGAGCCCACCGCCGGCGCGTCACTGTGGAGCGAGACCCAGACACTGACCTTCACCGACGGCTACTTCTCGGCCGACCTCGGCTCGGTGACGCCCATGGACAACGCCGCCATCTTCGACGACGACAGCCTGTGGTTCGAGATGTCTGTCGACACGGGTCCCCCCATCGGCCGACTGCCGCTGGCCAGCGTGCCCTTCGCCAGGCGCGCCGGCTCGCTCAAGGGCGGGGTCGTCGATGCCAGCGAGGTGCTGGTGAACGGCACCACCATCATCGACAGCGCGGGCGCGGTCGACGCCACGTCGCTGCAGGTCGGCGGCACCACCATCGTGGACAGCTCGTCCACCATCGTGGCGCCGGTCGACTGGGCCAACGTGGCCAATGTGCCCCAGGGCGTGGTCGACGCGGGCAACGGCGGCGCCCTCGGCGGCCTGGGCTGCACCACCGATCAGATCGCTCAGCACAATGGAAGCAACTGGGTGTGCGCCGACCCGGTGGCGGTCACGGGCCTTCAGCTCATCGGCAGCGACCTGACCCTCGATGTGGGCGGCGCTGCGTTCGCGTCGGTGCAAGAGGCGCTCGACTCGCTCAAGGGCACGATCATCTGGGGCGATGCCACCGTCACCATCCAGATCGCGGATGGCACCTACACGTCGACTTCCCCGATTCGAATCCACCACCCCAACGGCAACCGCATCCAGATCGTGGGCAACACCGGCGACCCGTCGGCGGTGGTGCTGCAGTTCGACAACTCCACCGGCCTCAGCCTGGGTCAGGGCGACCATCTGGGCCTGCTCGACGGCGTGACCCTGCGTGGCAACGGCGTCGTGGGCGGCGCGAACTACTGGGGAATCTACGCCGACTGGGGGGCCACGGCCCTGCTGGGCGGCAACGTGGTGGTCGACAACTTCGACGATGACGGCATCACTGCCCGCCGTGGTGCGGTCGTGCGCGCCAACAACGTGACCGTTCGCAACGTGGGCGGCGACGGCATCTTCTCGTCCCTGGGCGGCACCGTGTTCGCCGACAACGCCACCATCGAGACCCCAGGTGCTTCGGGGCTGCGCGCCGACTGGGACTCGCTGCTCATGTCGTCTGGCTCCACGGTCAGCAATGCCGGCAGTCACGGTGTCTTTGCCACGGCCAACTCGACGGTCAACGCCGGCACCGCCACCATCACCGACCCCGGGCAAGACGGCAGCCAGACCTTTTGGGGAAGCTACGCCAACCTGACGGGCAGCACCATGAGCGACGTTCGGGATGGCATTCGAGCCGAGGCCGGGGCGATGGTCAACGCCGACGACCTGGTGGTCACCACCGCGACTGATGACGGGGTCGAGAGCCGCTGGGGGACCGTCGTTCGTGTCGAGGATGCGGCGTTCACCGGCGTGGGCGATCAGGGCATTCGGGCGCACTTTTTGGCCACGGTTCGCGCGACCCGGGCGTCGATCCAGTCGGCCAATGCGGGTGCCAACAGCACATGGAACTCGATGCTCTATATCGTCGACGGCGACACCACCTCCACCAACGGCTCGGGTGTCGCCGCTTCTTTCGGTGGTGCACTCCATGCCGGCAACGTCACCTCCGACGGCAACGGCGGCAACGGCATCACGCTCACCGACCAGGCCCTCGGCTATGCCAACGGTGGCGACTTCAACAACAACGGCGGGTACGGCGTGCGGCTGCGCGACGCGTCGCACCTGCAGTACCAAGGCGGCACGCAAAGCGCCAACGTCCTGGGCGACTACAACACCGAGGCGGGCGTGAACAACGAAGACGACACGACGGGCAGCCTGGTGCAGCGCACCAACGACTGACCGGTGGCTAGGCGGGAGCGTCGATCTCCCGCCTTGCGCCCTACTTCGCGTGGATGTTCTCGAACACCGCGGCTGCGCCCATGCCGCCGCCGATGCACATGCTCACCACGCCGTAGCGGATGTTCTCGCGCTTCATCTCGTGCAGCAGGGTGGCCACCAGGCGGGCGCCGGTGCAGCCCAACGGGTGGCCGAGTGCAATCGCGCCGCCGTGCACGTTGACCTTGTCTTGGTCGATGCCGAGCTCGCGCACGCAGTACGTCGCCTGGCTCGCGAAGGCCTCGTTGATCTCGAACAGCCCGATGTCGTCGAGGGTGAGCCCTGCAGCTTCGACGGCCTTCGGAATGGCCTTGGCCGGGCCGATGCCCATGATCTCGGGGGGAACGCCGACCACCTGGTAGTTCTTGAACACACCCAGGATGTTCCAGCCGTTCTTCTCGGCCAGGGCGCGGTCGGCGATGACCGCTGCGGCGGCGCCGTCACTGGTCTGGCTGCTGTTGCCGGCGGTGACGCTGCCCTTGGCGGCGAACACCGGGCGCAGCTTGGCCAGTGCCTCGAGGGTGGAGCCCGCGCGAGGTCCCTCGTCGGTGTCGACGGTGACGTCCTGCCAGGCCCCGTTCTTGTACACGCGCGTCTGCACGGGAACGATCTCGTCCTTGAAGCTGCCGTTGGCGATGGCGGCCAGCGCGCGCTCGTGGCTGCGGAGCGCAAAGGCATCTTGCGTCTCGCGCGAGACCTCGAACTGCTTGGCGACGTTCTCGGCGGTGATGCCCATGGGCGTGTACACCTCGGGCTGGTCGTGCATCAGGTCGGGGTTGGGGGCCGGCTTCTGGCCGCCCATGGCGATGAGGCTCATGGACTCGACGCCACCGGCGACGGCCACGTCCTGCCAGCCGGCCAGGATCGCGCTGGCGCCCTGGGCGATGGACTGCAGACCGCTGCTGCAGAAGCGGTTGATGGTGAGCGCCGGCACCGTGTCGGGCAGGCCACCGATGAAGCCCGCGATGCGGCCCAGGTTCATGCCCTGTTCGGCCTCGGGCATCGCGGTGCCCACGATGAGATCGTCGACGTCGCTGGCGTCGATGCCGGCGCGAGCGACGGCCTCTTGGATGACCAGGCCCATCAGGTCGTCGGGACGGGTGTCCTTGAGGTTGCCCTTTCCGGACTTGCCGATGGGGGTGCGAACGGCAGAGATGATTGCAACTTCACGCATGATGAGCTCCTAGTTGCGCAGCGGCTTGCCGGTCTGCAGGAAGTGCTGCATACGGGCCTGGGTTTCGGCGGTGCCGACAAGAGACAGGAAGGCTTCACGCTCGAGGTCGAGCAGGTCCCACTCGGTGCGCACGGCCCCGAACGGGATGTCGCCACCGGTGAGCACGTAGGCCAGCTTCTTGCCCACGGTGACGTCGTGCGGCGTGGCAAAGCCGCCGTCGGCCATCTGGTTGAGGAACAGCTCGATGGCCATGGCGCCCGTCGAACCGGGCAGCTTGGCGGTGCGCTGGGCCGGGGGCACGTAGCCGCCCGCCACCAGGCCGAGTGCGGTCTGCTTGGCGGTGCCCAGCAGCGCGTCGTAGTCGAGCACGACCTTGTCGGTGCGGCGCAGGAAGCCCCAAGAGCGGGCCTCTTCGGCGCTGGTGGCCACCTTGGCCAGCCCCAGGCGCTGGAAGATCTGCTGCACGAAGGGGTTGGCGTCGTAGTTGATGTCCTGGGGGAACTCACCCACCGCGCGCATCACCATCTCTTTGCAGCCGCCGGCGCCCGGAATGACGCCGATGCCCACCTCGACCAGGCCCATGTACAGCTCGCCGCCGGCAACCGTGGCCGCTGAGTGCATGGCCACCTCGGTGCCGCCACCGAGCGTCATGCCGTAGGGGGCGGTGACGACGGGCTTGTCGTTGTACTGCGCCCTCATGACCAGGCTCTGCAGGCCCTTCATCGAGGCCTCGATGTCGTCCCAGTTGCCCTGCATGGCGCCCATGAGGATCATCAGGATGTTGGCGCCGGCACAGAAGGCCTTGCCGTCCTGGTTGCCCACCACAAGCGCGTCGAACTCACCATTGTCCAGGCGGTCGAGGGCCTTGCCGTACTGTTCGATGATCACGTCGTCGAGCGCGTTCATCTTGCTGTGGAACTCGAGCAGCAACACGCCGTCGCCGATGTCGATCTGGCTGGCCGAGACACTGCGCTCGACCACCTTGTCGGCGGCCTTGGCATCGGACAGGAACAGGTGGCCCGTGGGGCGCTGCACCGTTGCCACGCCGCCGTCGCGGGTGGCGTACGTCAAGTTGCCCTGGGCGTCGCGGGCGTAGAAGCTCTCGCGGCCGCTGGCCAGCATGGCCTCGACCCAGGCGGGCACGGTGTAGCCCGTGTCCTTCATCTTCTGCACCGACCGGGCCACGCCGATGGCGTCCCAGGTCTCGAAGGGGCCTTGGTCCCAGCCGAAGCCCCAGCGCATGCCGTTGTCGATGTTCAGGATGTCGTCGGCGATCTCGGGGATGCGGTTGGCGCTGTAGATCAGCGTCTCGGCGGTGACGGCCCAGGCCGCGGCGCTGGCTTCGTCGTCGCCGTAGACCATGGCCTGCAGCTTGTCTTGGAGCTTGTCGGCCTTGCGGGCCTTGCCCACCGAGGCGAAGCGCGGCTTGGACTTGGGCTCGTAGTCGCCGGTCTCGAGGTTGAGGACGCGGATGTCCTTCTTGCCGCCTTCGCGGAACATCTTGTAGAAGCCCGCGCCGGCCTTGCGACCGGTGGCGCCGGCCTGAACCAGCTTGGTGACGAACTCGGGGATGACGAAGGCCTCGCGCTCTTCGTCGTCGGGGCAGTTGTCGTACACCGTGCCGAAGACGTGGGACAGCGTGTCGATGCCCACGACGTCGGCGGTGTTGAACACCGCGGACTTGGGCCGGCCCATGGCCTGGCCAAAGATCATGTCGACGGCCTCGACACCCAGGCCGCTCTTGGCCATGTACCGGAACACGGCCCCCATGCCGAAGGTGCCGATGCGGTTGGCCACGAAGTTGGGCGTGTCCTTGGCGGTGACGATGCCCTTGCCCAGCGTGTCGCGGCCAAAGCGTTCGAGCCGGGCGGTGACGGCGGGCAGCGTGTCGGGACCGCTGACGATCTCGAGCAGGCGCATGTAGCGAACGGGGTTGAAGAAGTGGGTGACCGCGAAGTGCTGGCGCATCTCGTCGGACATGTCCTCGACCATCGAGGCGAGGGGAATGCCCGAGGTGTTGGACGTGACCACGCTGCCCGGCTTGCGATGCTTGGCGACGTTGGCGAAGACCATCTTCTTGATGTCGAGTCGCTCGACGACCACCTCGATGATCAGGTCGCACTCGCCCAGCCGCTCGCTGTGCTCGTCGTAGTTGCAAGGGGTGACCAGCTTGGCCAGCTCGCCCTCGTAGAGCAGCGCGGGCTTGGTCTTGGGAAGGCCCTTGACGGCCCCCGCAGAGAAGTCCTGCTTGATGTCGAACAACAGGCTCGGGATGCCGGCGTTGGCGAGGTGGGCTGCGATGCCCTGCCCCATCACGCCGGCACCGAGCACGGCAACACGCTTGAAGTCAGCCAATGTCTGTCCCCGGGTGGAGTGGAGACCTAGGCACGTAGCGTGATGAGGGTAGGGATGCCGGTGAAAAATGAATGGGGGTTCAGGGGTGTGGCCGCCATCGGTGCTTAGATCCACCCATGGACCCCACACCCGACGCACCCGACGACCTGCCCCCGCTCGTGTCCCCGTCATGGGCCGAGCGCATCAGCCGCATCGGCGCGCTGGAGCTGTTCGAGAAGTACCGCCAGAAGGTGGTGCATCGCGACACCCAGCTGCCCTTCGAGCCCACCCGCAAGCGCAAGGCGTACACCATCGAGCGCCTGGCCTTCGAGACCGGCTGGGGCATGCGCCTGGCGCTGTCGGTCTTCATGCCCATCTGCGCGCTGTTCTTCCTGGGCTCCTTCTTCTGGGATTGGTACGGGCTGATCCGCAGCTGCTCGGTGGCCGGCATGATCGGCTTCGCCACCAACTGGGTGGCCATCAAGATGCTTTTCTGGCCCAGGCAGCCGCGACCGGTGTTCGGCCAGGGGCTCATCCCCAGCCAGCGCGACCAGCTCATCGAGAAGGTCGCCGACGAGGTGCTCGAGAACCTCATCAACGAGGAGCTCATCCTGCAGAAGGTCGACGAGACGCAGATCGTCGGCAAGTTCAGCAAGTCGGCCATCGAGAAGATGCAGCAGGTCACCAGGGATCCGGAGTTCAAGGCCGATCTTCGGCGCATGATCCTGGGCTACGTGGCCGAGCTCACGGGCAACGACGAGTTCCGCAAGAACCTGCGCGACAAGGTCGAGTCCGGGCTCGAAGAGGTGGCCGGCGAGGGCGTGCGCCGCTGGGCGGTGCGCAAGCTCAGGGGGGTGTGGCGCGGCCCCCTGTCCGACGTCATCAACAAGCAGATCGAGGACCTCGACCAGACCGTCGACGAGGGCCTGGGGCACATGGACGAAGTGCTCGAGCGGCTACCCGATGCCCTGGCCAAGCGGCAGGACAACATCGATCAGGTGCTCACCAAGATGCTCATCGGCCTGGTGCGCGAAGTCGACGTGCGCCAGATCGTGCTCGATCAGCTGGACACGGTCACCGTCGAGCAGCTCGAGCGCGGCTTCCGGGAGTTCAGCGACGACAAGCTCTCGTTCATCACCCTGCTGGGCGGAATCCTGGGCGTCGTCGGAGGCACGGTCATCGTGTGGCCCGTTCCCAGCCTGCTGGTGATGGGGGGGCTGCTCGGAGCGATGGTGCTGGTGGACGTCATCGCCAAGCCGCTGATGGAGAGCCGCTTCTGGCCGTCGAGAACGTGACCGTCAGCGCTTGACCACCAGCGCGGCACCGAACAGGCCCGCGCTGGTTCCGGCCAGCAGCGCCGTGGCGGTGGACATGGTGTTGGCGCGGGCCTGCAAGGTGTTCAGGTCGGACCGGGTCAGGCCACTGCGGGTGGCGGGGTCGTCGCTCTTGAAGCGCCGCTCGGCGCCCATGGCGATGGCACCGGTGGTCAGGCTGGCCAGCGCGGTGGCCACGCCGCCAGCCAGCAGCCCGTGGCGCACGACGGGGCGAACGTCGTAGTCGGGCAGGGGAGTGCCAGGCTGCAGGTAGGTGGTGAGCTGGACCTGGCCGTCGGCGTCGATGCGCTGCACCACGCTGGCCCGGTCGATGGGCCGGTCGCGGCCGATGTTTCCGTCGAAGGCGAAGAACCCCGCCTTGGGTCTGGCGATGCGCTCCGTGCGAGCGGGGGCGAGCTTGAGCTCGTCGAAGCGAACCAGGAACTGGTGCCCCTCGGGGAAGAGCCCCTTGAAGCCGAAGGTGGGCTGCAGCGCTGCTGCGGCGTGCAGGGCCGCGTCGCTGCCAGACTCGCGGTCGCCCGCCAGGAACAGCTGCACGGCGAGCATGCGGTGGTAGTTGGCGGCGAGATCGACGGGGATGCGCCGGTCGATGCACTCCAGGTGCGCGCTCGCCGAGCCCATGTCCAGCACGAAGCCGTCGACATCGGTGTCGGCGTACGCCGCGTGCGCGCGCTCCAGGTCCTCGCGCAGCTCGTTGGGAAGCGCGGGCTCGTCGCAGGCGAGCGCCGACGAGGCGAGCGCCAGCAGGGTGCCCAGGAGTGTCGCTCTGGCCTTCATCACGGCACCTCCGGCAGGGTTGCTGGGTCGGCGCCCAGGTCGGTGCTGTCGAAGGCTGCCCCCAGGTACGGGCTCCCGGACTTCAGGGTCACGTCCCAGTCGGTCCAAGGGTTGCCGGCAGTGATGTCGACATACATGGGTGCGGCGTTGCTGCAGTCGGTGCACGTGCCACCGCCGTTGTCGTCGCCGCCGTCGTTGTCCCAGAAGCCAACCCGCTCGGCCAGCGAGCCATCGGTGACCAGCGCCGCGTCGGTGCTTCGGCCGTGGGTGATCAGGCTGTCTTGCAGGGTCGCGCCGCCCAGGGTGACGGTCGCGCCGCCGTTTCCAGCCCGGTCGGAGCGCACGGCGGTGAGGTGCGAGACGGTGCAGTCGATGCAGTCGGCAATGTCGACGGCGACGCGGTTGTCGGCCGCAAGCACGTTGTCGACGAGCAAGTCGCTGTGCGGCGCCAGGAACTGGGTGTGCGAGCGCAGCGCGATGCCGGTGGGGTGGCCGCCGACCGCGATGTCGCGCACCGTGACGAGGTCGCTGTCGTAGATGCCCAGCACCACGTGCTTGTCGCTGTCTGTGACCCCCGACCAGATGTTGTCCCAGAACGACAGCCCCGCGAGGGTAGCGCCGTTGCACTGGTGCAGGGCCACCACGCCGCGGCGGTCGTCGAGCCCGCCGGACTGCCCCCCGCGGGCGTCGTGGAACTCGAACTCGATGTCGCGCAGCACCAGGTCGCTGGCACCGGTGGCCAGAATGCCGGTTCCGGCCGAGCTTCGGGACGCGTTGTTACGGAAGAAGCGCCCATTCTCGAGCACCGGGCTGCCCCCGTCGATGAACGCGCCCGCGCCGTAGCCGTGGCTCACGAAGTTGTTTCGCACCACGAAGTCGCGGATCTCGCCGTTGAAGTCGTTCAGGTAGATGCCGCCGCTGTGCACGCGGGAGCGGTTGTTGCGCACGGTCAGGCCGTCGAAGGTCGACGTGCCCGACACGATCCACATGCCGCCCCCGATCTGAGCACTGCCGTTGTCTTCGATGTGCACGGACGTGAAGGCGATGTCGTGGTTGTTGGCCAGGTACAGGCCGTGGCCACCGTTGCCCGCGACCGAGTTGGTGATGGTCAGCTGATTCACCGTGCCGGTGGACGCGCCGATGACACCAACGCCGGCCCCTCGGAAGCCCGTGCAGCCGTCGACCTCGAGGTCGTCGATGTCAAGCTGGGCGGCGTCGGCGCGCAGGCATCCGCCCGGGGAGGAGCCTGTGCCTCCGCCGTTGATCGCGCGTACGCGGCGGATCTCGATGGGGCTGTCCAGCGCGCTGATGCAGGCGCCATCGATGGCGCCGCCGCAGTCGACGGTGAGGTCGTGCAGCGCAACCTCGTGTCCGTGGCGATTGGTGACCCGGCCCCGCCAGGTCGTCTGGCCCACGCCCTGCCCGGCCACCGTGTACGGCTTCTGAAAGGTGAAGTCGCCGTTGTAGTTGCCCACGCCCAGGGTGACCGTGCCGCCGTCGCACAGGCGGTTGCTCACCGACCCCATGTTGATGTCGTAGTCGCCGTCGTCGAGGGTGACCTGCGCCAGCCAGACCGACGCATCGACGTCATCGCAGTCGCTGGCGAGGTCGTGGCCGTCTCCGTCCTGGTCGTCGTCGCGGCCGTCGCAGTCTTCGTCGGTGCCGTTGTACCAGACCTCGGTGGCTCCGGGCCCGATGCCGGCGTTGGTGTCGTCGCAGTCGGCGCCGCCGGACCCTTCGGCGCCGTACCCGTCGCCGTCTTGATCGTCGTCGTTGCCGTCACAGTCCTGGTCGTGGCCGTCGTACCAGACCTCGTCGGCGTCGGGATGGGTGTCCGGGTCGTCGTCCAGGCAATCGCCAGCCACCTGGGCGTAGCCGGGCACTGGCACGCAGCTCAACACGGTGGCGCCGGCGGCTCCAAAGCCGTCGGCGTCGCCGTCCACGAACCAGGTCGCCGCATCGATGGCACTGGCCTCGTCGACGCCGCCGTCGCAGTTGTCGTCTTTGCCGTTGCAGCGCTCGTGTGCGCTGGGGTTCACCTGAGGGTCCGTGTCGTCGCACTCGTCGCAGGCCCGGTACTGGTCGCCGTCGCCGTCGGCTTCGCCATCGGCCGCGCCGTCGCAGTCGTTGTCGACGCCATCGCAGGCCTCGCTGTTGCCGGGAAAGCGCGTGGGGTCGGCATCGTCGCAGTCGGTGGATGCGGTCGACACGGCGCCGCTGGGCCGCTCGCAGCTGGAGATCAGGGCTGCGCCTGCCCCGCCGACCCCGTCTCCGTCCAGGTCGGCGAACCAGTCGGCGCCCGAGAGCGAGCTGTCGTCGTCGTCGACATCCCCGTCGCAGTCGTCGTCCTTGCCGTTGCAGATCTCGACCGCATGGGGGTTCACGAACGCGTCGGCGTCGTCGCAGTCGTCGCCTGGATCGCCGTCGACGGCCACGTGGCCGAAGGGTTGTTCGCAGGCCTCGATCAGGGCTCCAGCGCCCACGCCGTCGCCGTCGAAGTCCCGCTGCCACGCGCGAATCGTGCTGGCCAGTGCCGAGGGGTCGTCGCTGGCGCAGTCGACGTCCTCGTCGCCGACGGCCAGGTCGGCGGCATACAGGCCATCGCCGTCGGGGTCGACCCGCGCGGAGTACTCGGCATCGGACACGCGGAAGCAGCCGGTTCCCGCCAAGAACACGGCTGCGACCACCAGCATGGGGGTGGAGCGCTTCATGACCGGGCGTCTATCCGGTCAGCGGTTACCCGCAGTCCATGTTTCAGACTGCCCTGATGTTGCTGACCCTGGCGGCCTCTGCTCAAGAGACCCCGTCGCTCGATCTCGACGCCGTCGAGGACCCCACTTCCGACGCGTGGGAGGCCACCCTCGACAAGGTCACCCGCGCGATCATCGCGCTGAACGTCACGGGTACGCGCGACTTCGACACCGAGTCAGCGCGCAGCAGCCGGGGCACCGGCTTCGTGGTGGACAAGGAGCGGGGCCTCATCCTGACCAACCGCCACATGGTGCATGCGGGGCCGGTCATCGCCGAGGGCGTGACGCTCAAGTACGAAGAGGTCGAGCTGCAGGCCATCTACCGAGACCCTGTGCACGACTTCGGCTTCTACCGCTTCAACCCCGACGACCTGGACTTCCTGGGCGATCTCGAGCAGCTCGAGCTCGATCCCGAGGGGGCCAAGGTGGGCCGCGAGATCCGGGTGGTGGGCAACGACGCCGGCGAGAAGCTGTCGATCCTGGACGGCACGCTGGCCCGCCTGGACCGCGCCGCCCCCAGCTACGGGGGCAACACCTACAACGACTTCAACACCTTCTACATCCAGGCGGCCTCGGGCACGTCCGGAGGCAGCTCCGGTTCCCCTGTGGTGGGGGTCGACGGCAACGTGGTGGCGCTCAATGCCGGCGGCAGCAACCGGGCCGCGAGCTCGTTCTACCTGCCGCTCGACCGCGTGGTGCGTGCCTTCGACCTGATCAAGCAGGGCAAGCCGGTGTCTCGGGGCACCATCCAGACCACCTTCGAGTACACCGCCTACGACGAGGTCGAGCGCCTGGGCGTCACCGACGCCACCCAGAAGGCCTTTCGCGCGGCCTTCCCCAAGGCCGATGGCATGCTGGTGGTGGCCACCACCGTGCCCGGCGGGCCCGCCGACGACCAGCTCATGCCCGGCGATGTGCTCGTCAGCGTCGATGGCCAGCGCGTGAACCACTTCGTGCCGCTCGAGGCCCACCTCGACGACCACGTCGGCAAGGCCATCCAGGTCGAAGTCGAGCGCGGTGGCGAGCCCATCTCAGTCGAGCTCACTGTGCAAGATCTGCACAGCATCACCCCCGACGAGTACCTCGAGGTCGGTCGCGGCGTCGTGCACGAGCTGTCCTACACCCAGGCGCGCAACCATGTGCTCCCCGTGCAGGGCGTGTTCGTCGCCGTCCCGGGCTACATGCTGCGGCGCGGTGGCGTGCCCGACGACTGCATCATCACCTCGCTCGATGGTGAGCCCGTGCCCGACCTGGACACCTTCCAGACCAAGCTCGAGGCCAAGCCGCACGGACACCGCATGCAGGTGAGGTACCACACGCTCAACGAGCCCCGGCGCGAGCGGGTGGCTGTGGTCGAGGTGGATCGGGTCTGGTACCCCATGCGGCGCTGCAAGCGGCAAGACGACGGCACGTGGCCGTGCACCGACGCGGCGCCTCCTCCCCAGGCCACGGTGACCGCCAGCGGCGGCGGCTTGTACGACGATGCCGGCAGCAACGCCGCCAAGGCCCTGTCCCGCTCCCTCGTCATGGTCGACTACGACATCCCGCACCCCACATCGGGCGTGAAGGACTTCAACTACCAGGGCACCGGGATCGTGGTCGACGCCGAGCAGGGGCTCGTCCTGATCGACCGCGACACGGTTCCGGTCACCCTGGGCGACCTCGTCATCACCTTCGGCGGCGCTGTTCGCGTGCCTGGCAAGCTGCGCTACCTGCACCCCATCCACAACTTCGGCATCATCCAGTACGACCCGGCCGCGGTGAGCGAGGGCGAGGTCGTCGCTGCCGAGCTGATCGACGATCCCGATCTGTCCGAGGGCGACAAGGTGTACCAGGTCGGCCTCAACAGCCGCTTCCAGCTCATCGATCTCAAGACCGACATCGAGACCTACGACACCGAGTCCTTCAGCGCGTCCGGCACGCCGCGGTACCGCGACGCCAACATGACCGCCATCGACCTGTCCAAGGCCGACCCGTCCATGGGCGGCGTGCTCGCCGACAAGAAGGGCCGGGTCTTGGCCATCTGGGCCAGCTTCATCGACCAACGCGAGGGCGACCGCAGCTTCTGGGGCCTGCCCATGCACTACGTCATCCCGGCTGTTCAGGCGATCCGCCGCGGCGAAGACCCCACCTACCACTGGCTGGGCGCCGAGCTGCTGCCCATGGACCTCGCCAGCGCCAGCGACCGTGGCCTGTCCCCGGAGCGGGCCCGCCAGCTGTTCGAGCACGATCCCAAGCTGCGCCAGGTGCTCAGCGTGGTTCGGCTGACCGGTGGCTCACCCGCCGACGAAGTGCTCGACGAGGGCGATCTGGTGGTCGCCGTCAACGGCCAGACCGTCACCCGAGCCGGCGAGGCCGAGCGAGCACTCGACCCCTGGGTCGCCACCAAGGGCTCGCTGGTCGCGATCCACGACGGCGTCGAGCAAGAGGTCGAGGTCGAGTTCCTGCCCATGTCCGGCCAGGGCGTGAGCCGCATGGTCACCTGGGCGGGCCTCATCGTGCACGAGCCCCACTACGAGGTTCGGCTGCAGCAGGGCATCGTTCCCGACGGCTTGTACGTGGCCTGGCTGTGGTACGGCACGCCGGCCGCACGCTACGGCATTCGACCCACCCGCCGCATCATCGAGCTCGACAACAAGCCGGTGGGCACCATCGACGCCTTCCTTGCCGCCATCGAAGGCAAAGAAGACCGCCAGTCGGTGCGCCTCAAGCTCGAGAGCCTGGACGGTCGCCAGACGGTCGAGACGCTCAAGCTCGACCTGAAGTTCTGGCCCACGCTGGTGTTCGAGCGCAAAGACGGCGTGTGGACGCGCGAGGTCCAGACCGCCGGCGAGTAGCGCCCTTCGGCCTAGCCGCAGCCATGGCCGCCGAACGACGCTCGCTCGGACTTGGCGGTGGCGTCGAGTCCGGCCCAGGTCGCCGGCCCCTGCAGGTCGGTGAGCTGCGCGAGCACGGGCTTCATGGCGGCGATGTCCTCGAGGGTCTGCGCCTCGCTCTGGCAGTAGCAGGCGACGCGGCCCAACGGACTGATGCGGTTGATGAGCTGGTCGCGCAGCAGATCCTTGAGGCAGGGCTCTGCGTCGGCCCAGGAGCGCTGTAGAGCGAGCAGAGGCCTCTTGGCGGCCATGGGCTCGATGCAGCCGGTGATGTCGGTCTCTTGCATCATGTAGGGGGCGAAGCCGGTGGCGAGGAAGGGCTGTGCGGCGGTCAACAGCGCGGTGTCGACGCCGGCGGATCGGCCCAGCCCGGTGTAGTCGATGTCGACCCGCACGCCCTCGGCCCGGCGTCTGGCGATGAACCCCTTTTCGGGAAGGGCCAGGGCGTCGATCGCCGCGTCGAGGGACTCGCCCGCCATGGGTTCGTCGGGCAGCGCGCCCCACGCGTCGTTGAGCTGGGTGTCGAGCTCGATCCGGAGCGCCTCGACCTCGGGGATGGCCTCGCAGAGCGCTGGGCCCCCCTTGGCTTGCGCGACCTTGGCCAGTCGGCTGCGGGTGGCGTCGGTGAGGCGTAGGTCGACCGCGGGCGCGGGCTCCGGGGCGGCGGCAGCCGGCGCACCGGGGGTGGAGGGCTCGGGTGCCGGCGCGGGGGTCTCTGGAGCCGACCCGCAGGCAAGGAACAGCCAGGCAATCATCGTCATCGCCGCATCGTACACGCGTCCGCACAGCAGGAGTGATAGCTTCGGCGCTCCCATGAGTCAGCCCCAGCAGCCACAGCCCAAGCTCGGCACCTTCCTAGGCGTGTTCACGCCCACGGTGCTCACGATCCTGGGCGTCATCATGTACCTCAAGACGGGGTGGGTGGTCTCGAACGCCGGGCTCATCGGCGCGCTGCTCATCGTGGTCTTCGCCAACGCGATCACCTTCCTGTCGGCGCTGTCCATGTCGGCGCTGGCCACCAACATGCGGGTGGGCGTGGGCGGCGCCTACTTCTTGATCAGCCGCTCGCTCGGGCTCGAGGTGGGCGGCGCCATCGGCATTCCGCTGTACCTGTCGCAGGCCCTGTCGGTGACGCTGTACGCATACGGCCTGTCGCTGTCCATGCTGGCCATCGCCGGCGTCACCAACTCGGTCGCGGTTCAGGTCTTTGCCGGCATCATCGTGCTGAGCGTGGGCGCGCTGGCGAGCCGCAGCGCCTCCCTTGCGCTCAAGATGCAGCTGCCGATCATGGGCCTGATCTTCGCCTCTCTCATCGCCTTCTTTGCGGGCGTCGAGTGGGGCGGCAGCACGGTACCGATGCTGGGCCCGTGGGGAGATGGCGGCTTCTTCCAGATCTTCGCGGTCTTCTTCCCGGCCGTGACGGGCATTCTGGCCGGCGTCAGCATGTCGGGCGACCTCGAAGACCCAGGCCAGTCCATCCCGCGTGGGGTGCTGGCGGCGGTCGCGGTGGGCTTCGTGGTCTACATGGCGGTGCCCGTCGCGTTGGCCAATGCCGGCGTCGATCGGCTTCACGACGAGCTGGTGTGGACCCGCATCGCCGTGGGCGGGCCCCTGTTCGTGGTCGGGGGCATGTGGGGCGCCATCCTGTCGAGCGCCCTGGGCTCGGTGCTCGCGGCGCCGCGCACCCTGCAGGCACTGGCCATGGACCGCTTGGCGCCCACGGTGCTCGAGCAGGTCGACGAAGAGACCGGCGAGCCGCTGTACGCCATCGTGGTCACCACGGTCATCGCGCTGCTGGCGGTGGGGCTGGGCGCCCTCGAGTCGGTGGCGGCGGTGCTCACCATGTTCTTCCTGACCACCTACGGCACCCTCAACCTGGTGGCGGGCCTCGAAGATCTGGTCGGCGATCCCAGCTTTCGCCCCCGCATCCGCATTCCGTGGTGGCTGTCCTTCATCGGCGCGGCCGGTTGCTTCTTGGCGATGATGGCCATCCATCCGCTGGCAGCCACCGTCGCCATCGCGGTCGAGATCGGCATCTACACCTGGCTGCGGCGCCGCTCGATGCAGGCGGCCTGGGGTGATGTGCGCGGCGGCATGTGGATGAGTGTGGCCCGCTACTCGCTGCTCGCGCTCCGGGATGCTCGCGTCGAGCCGCGCAACTGGCGCCCGCACATCCTGATGTTCACCGCCGACCTGTCCCGCACGCTCGTGCTGGCCAAGTTCGCCTCCGACTTCAGCCAGCAGCGCGGCATCGTCACCATCAGCACGCTGATGATCGGAGACGTCGAAGATCACGGGCAGATCGAAGATCTGCTGTCCCGAAACAAGAAGCTGCTCGAGGTCAAGGGCATCCTGGCCTTCCCCGAGGTGGCGGCGGTGCCCAGCTTCGAGGCCGGTGTCATCACCGTGGCGCAGGCCAACGGCTTTGCGGGCCTGTCGTCCAACACCGTGCTGCTGGGCTGGCCCGGCGACGGCAACAAGGCGGGCCTCGAGGCCCTGCTCAGGCTCACCCGCAAGCTCTCGGGCCTCGAGAAGTGCACGATCATCGCCCGACTGCACGACTCGGGGCAGCTGGCCACCCCCGAGAAGCGAACCGCGCTGGTGTGGTGGAAGGGGCGCGAACACAACGGCGACCTGATGCTGCTGCTGGCCCACCTGCTGTCGCTGTCGGAGCACTGGCGAGGCATGCGCATCGTGCTCAAGTCGGTGGTCGAAGACGAGCAGACCCGACGTGCCCGTGCCCGCGAGTTTGCGGCGATGCTGCCCGAGATTCGCATGGACGACGTGAGCGTCGACGTGATCCGACGAGAAGACGACCAAGCCGTGGGCGACATCATTCGCGAGCACAGCCAGGAGGCATCGCTGGTGTTCATGGGCATGTCGTCGGTGGCCAAGGGCGACGAGGGTGCCTACGCGCAGGGCATCCTGGACCTGCTCGAAGACCTGCCCAGCACGGTGCTGGTGCGAAACGCCGGAGCGTTCCGGGGTAGGCTCGTCTGATGGCTACCGACGTGCCCGTTCGCCGGCTGATCCTGATGCGCCACGCCAAGTCCTCGTGGGACTCCATGGCGATGTCCGATCACCAGCGCCCGCTCAACAAGCGCGGCAAGCGCGATGCCCCGCGCATGGCTCAGGAGCTGGTGCGACGCGCCTGGGTGCCCGATGTCGTGGTGGCCAGCGACAGCGTGCGCACGACCGAGACCTGGAACCTCATGGCCCCGCACATGGGCAAGCGCATCGCCGCCTACTTCGAGGCCAGCCTGTACGCGGCGGGCAAGTGGTCGTTCCGCAAGGCGTTGAGGGGCGTGCCCGACGAAGTGGGAACGGTGCTCATCCTGGCGCACAACCCGGGCTGCGAGTCGGCGCTGACGTGGTTCAGCGGGCTGTCCGAGATCATCACCACCGCCAACTGTGTGCTGCTCGAGGCCGACGGCAACACCTGGGACGAGGTGGCCGCCGAGCCCGGCCTGTTCGAGTTGATCGAGGTGTTGAGGCCGAAGGAGCTCTAGTTCCCCGCAGCAAAGGAGACGCTGCGCAGCGCTCGCACGCTGCCGTCGTAGCTGGTGCTGACCACGCCGCCCTGATGACAGCACAGGCTGGTGACGAAGTCGTCGTGGCGCCACACATCGAGGGCGGCACCGCTCACGATGTCGATGCGGCGGGCCTCGTCGTCTTCGCCGCAGCTGTACAGATCGAGCTCGAACAGCAGGTCGCGGACGCGTGCTCGGTGGTCGGCCACCACATTGGCGACCCCGTTGCGGTGCACGCGCACGGTCCCCGCGCTGTCGCCGCTGGCGAAGCCTCCGGGGATGGCGCAGACGGCGGTGATCGGATGGGGCCCCCGGTACAGCACCGAGCTGCGACCGTCGGAGCCCCAGCGTCTCGCCGTTCCGTCCTCGCCCGCGGTGAGCCATGTGTCGCCGTCTGGCCGCACGGCCCACACCCAGCCAGTGTGCCCCTGCCAGGAGGCGAGGGGAGTGAGCGAGGGACTCCACCAGCGCACCACCCCGTCGGCCCCGGTGGTGACCAGGCCACCCCCCGTCCAGCGTGCGTCCAGCACGGCCCCGGTGACACTCGCCTGGGCCTGCAGCTGGCCCTTTGGAGTCCAGGCGCGCACCATGCCATCGCGGCTGCCGGTGAACACGAGACTCGGGCTTGCGGTCAGCGCCGTGACCGAGGCGTCGTGGGCCCTCCACACGCGCTGTTGCTCGCCGCGATGCCAGATCCGCACGGTCTTGTCGCGCCCTGAGGTGGCCAGCAGGCCTCCCGACAGCGCCGCTGACCGCCACACATAGCCACGGTGTCCATGGTGCTCCGGTGCGCCGGCGCGTCGCCGGTAGAGTAGATCCGAGCGCAGCACCAGCTTCTGCCCGCGGTGCACCGGCGCGCCGTCGTGCCAGATGGCGTGGTCGAACACCACCAGGCGCCCTGCGGCGGGAGCAAGGCGGTAGACGACGGGGTCGGTCTCCCGGCGTCCGGCGAAGAAGCGGGTGTCGCCGCCTTCGAACTCGCTGGCGTCGTTGAGGTACACCATGAAGGTCTGCAAGCTCTGCCGGCCGTCGTCGCAGTAGTGAACCCCATCGCGGTGAATGCGAAAGCGCTGGCCCTGCTGGTACCGGCACAGGCGGAAGCGCGGGTTGATGCTGTCCAGGTCCCACGGGTCACCGTCGATGGTCAGCGCGGTAGGCAGGTGTTGGCGAAGCCGTTGCATCAGATGCCGGGCCAGAGCCGGGTCGTCCTGCACCATGCGCTCATTGTCGCGGTACGAGGGCGGGTAGTGGGTGGCAGCCGAGCGCAGGCGACGGTGCGCCAGCGCGATCAACGCGGCGCACTCGGCGGCAGACAGGGCACGATCGACGACAGCGTGAGGATAAATAGGTCGCATGACCAAACTATAAACACTAAGCTGCCCACATGCCACGTCCTTCGAACACCAAGCAGCGCCGCGGCGAGATCGTGCAGGGCCTGCTGCGCACCATGGCCACCACCGGCTACGAACGCGCGTCCATCCGCCAGATTGCGCAGTCCGCGGGCGTCGCCCCGGGCATCGTGCACTACCACTTCGGCAGCAAGCTGCAGATCCTGCTGGCGCTCATCCCCGAGCTCGGAGACCGCGTGCATGCGCGATACCGGTCCTTCCGGGCGCCCGATGGGCGCGACGCCGTGCATGCTCTGCTCGACGCGCACCTGGCCGTCGGTGAGGGCGCCGACCCCAATGCGGTCGCAGCTTGGGTGGCCATCGGAGCCGAGGCCATCGCACAGCCCGAGGTCCAGGCCGCCTACAAGGCCCAGCTGCAGCGCACCCTGGCCGAGCTCGAGCACCAGCTGTCTGCCGCGATGGGACCAAAGGCAGGGGACCGTGCCATCGAGGGCGCACGTGCGCTGCTGGGAGCGGTCGAGGGCGCGTACCAGCTCGCGAGCGCGGCGCCGGGGCTGATGCCCGAGGGGTACGCGGCGCCGGCGGTGAAGGGCTTGGCGGATGCCTGGATGGAACCCGCCACGCCGGCCAGGAGATAGTTCAGCGAGGCCGATCTGCGACGACAGGCGCTGGTCTCCGGGCTGCCGGGAGCCAAGCACCGCTCGCCGGAGGGCACCAGGACTCAGCGACGGACGCCCGCGGCGCCGGAGCCGTCACCGAATGCAAATGCCGTTCAGCCGCGAAGCCACATCCGACCCCCGTTGGAAGCAGAAGAGAGCGATTACCACCACTCGACTTCAGCAATCGCGTTCGCGGGATGCAGCCTGGCGACGCTGTCGGCACCCTGCGCCACCACGATCACGTAGGGGCGCAGCGTCTGTTCGCCCTCGGGCCCCGCCATGTACTCGACGTACAGCGGGTCGCCGGGCAGCGTCAGCGCGGTGGTGGTGGAGGCGTTGGTGCCGCCGCCATCGCCCACGACGATGCCGGCGTCGGTGCCAAAGCTCATGCGCCAGCCCTCTTGCGACGCGAAGCCGCCGGCCCGAACCACGAAGGACACGCTGCCGTCGTCGCTGACGTAGCGCTGATCTTCGAAGGCCATGCGCTGCTGCAGGCCGCTCACCGACCCCTCGACCTGCCAAGCCTGGCTGTTGCGCCGGAAGGTGAGCGTCCACACCTCGTTGCGGGCCACGCCGCCACACGGGTGAACCTGGACGTGCCGGTCGTCGGCCTCGTTCTGGAGCAGGAACGGGTAGCGCCCGTCGACGGTGAAGCCGTCGATGTCGGTCTGGTAGTCGATGGTGGCGGACGCCGAGCTGACCACCGAGGTGCGCGGCCCCAGGGTGTCGCGCAGCAGGCAGCCGGTCGCTTCTTCCATGAACATCAGGCGCGCGTTCTGCAGGGTGACGGCGACGGTGCGCCCCTCGCGTTGGGTGTCCCACTGGTTGCGCTCGAGCCAGGGGTAGGCCAGCGGGATGGCCGTGAGGCCCTGGACGGGGGTGTCGAAGCGCTGCGGGTCGACGCCGGGATGGGAGGGGTTGACGTCGACCACCGTGTCGGTGGCCAGATCGTACAGCCACACCGCTCGGCCATCGGCCGATGCCAGGTAGGCCCAGCCTGCGTCCTCGGTAGGCAGCACGGCGACATCGGTGCTGGTGAAGGGCAGCACGTGTTCGACGACAGTGCGATCGGGCTGAACCTCCCACAGCGAGGGCCGGCCGGTGTCGGACACCCACAGCGTGTCGCCGCTGTACTCCATGCGCGCGGGCACGGCGTCGGCGGGCAGCAGGGAGTCGCCCACGGTCTGCTGCACCGGGTCGAAGAAGCGAAGGGTGCGGTGCCCAAGCGCGCGGTCTTGCACGGTGAGGGCGATGGCAGACTGGTCGGGGGCCGTCGCCAGCACCAGCGGGGTGCCGCCCACATCGAACTCCTGGACGGCGGCGTCGACGGCGACCTCGAATCGGGCGCCCGTCTGGGCGTCGCCCTGGATGGTGAACGCGATGGCGCGCTGCGGCCCGATGTAGGGCTCGCCGCTGACGGCGGTGGTCTCGAGGCGACCGCTGCGGCTGCCCTTGACCGTCCACACGTCGCCGGATCGTTCGATGGTCCAGGTCTCTGAGCTGCTGAAGCCAGGCTTGAACTCGAGGTCGACCAGTGTGGCGTCGCCTTCGCCCTGCAGGGTGGGCACCTCCCAGGTGACGGCGGGCCGCACCGGGGTGCCTTGTTCGTCGACGGATTCGATGTGGGTGGCGCGCACCAGGTGGTCGTAGGCGGCGTCGGCAGCGAACAGGTGGACGGCATCGCCGTCGGTCCAGGTGGCCAGGCTGCTGATGACCCGATCGCGCCCGAACGACAGCGACGACGACCGGGCGAAGGCGACCTCGGCGTCGTCGGTGAGGTAGCGACCACTCTTGACGGCGAGCAAGCGGACCTGGCCGTCGTAGCGGTTGGCGACGTAGGCGATGGGTTCGTGGAATGGCCCTGCATCGGCAGGCAAGACCGCGCTGGCATGGGGCAGATCGAAGGCGCCCTCGTAGCGGTCGGTCTGACCACAGCCCGCGAGCAGCATGGCGGCCAGGAGCATCATTTGTTCTCGATCCAGGTGCGGACACGGCCGAAGGTGGGACTGGTGCGGTCGACGTCGAGCACCGCCAGCGTGGACGACGCCGTGTTCTCGTCGAGCTCGCCCACGTAGTTGGCGATGACGGCCAGCCGTTGATCCGGCGAGACCTCGATGCGATGCGGGTTCTCGCCCACGAAGTCGACCCGGCTGATGGGCTCGCCGTACGCGCCGAGCGACAGATCCCACAGGGTGACCGAGTTGTCGCGGAAGTGGCTGACGAGCAGCAGGTCGTCGCCCACCAGCGCGAGTCCGGCACCGCCGATGGCCGACCACGTCTCGGCGCCGCGGTCTTCGTCGCGGCTGCCGTTGGCGGCGATGCCGAACTGGTTGGTGGTGCCCGTGGGGGTGTTCTGGGCCTGCAGCGGGAAGCTGGCCACCGGGGTGTACAGCAGCGCGTCCTTGCGTGAGTCGTCGATGAGGCCCGAGACGTCGAAGACCAGCAGCTGATCGGGGCTCCGTGCGGTGGCATAGAGCAGGTCGGTGCCGGGGATGGGCAGGGCGTCGCGGAAGCCCTGCCGTGCCGGGCCCGCGCCATTGAACAGCGCCGCCTCGATGTCGTGGAAGTTCGCGTCTTCGACGTCGCCGGCGCTGTCGTCGCGAATGTCGACGGCGTAGATGTAGTTCCACAGCTTGCTGGTGACCCACAGCAGCCCGCGCTCGCTGTCGTGGCGGGCCTCGGTGAGCCCGGTGCCAGCGACCGCCACGTCGTCGAACACCGCCTCGAGCTCGATGACGGCGGTGCCCTCTTCGCCGCGCTTGGAGCGGAAGGTCAGCCGGTCGCCCGCGGTGGGGAAGGCCTGCGCAGCGAACACCGAGGACAGGGTGCCGGTGGCCAGACCGATGCGGTCTGAGACACCGTCGTTACCAGCGTAGTAGAGGTCCCAGCGGTCGTCGTTGGACACCAACACCGGGGCTCGGACACCCCCCGCACTGAAGGTGCGAGCCAGACCGGACAGGGCGGGGCCCGTCTCGCCCGTGCTGTCGGTGTCTCGCTCCCAGTCGAGCGTGTCGGTGGGGCGGGTGGCGTGACCCAGAGACCACTCGGTGCCGTCGAAGGCCGAGTACCAGAGGTGATCGACGCCGTTGCGGCTGACCACGAAGGGGTCGCGCACGCTGGAGCCGTCGAAGGTGCCCGGGAGCCCGGCCTCGAACTGCCAGGGGAAGCGATCGCCCTCTTGCAGCACCAGGGGGCCGCCCACGGGGCCCGTGGCGGCGGCGATGCGGGTGCGCGAGCCGTTGTCGCCGGTGTACCAGACCCGGATGATCCCGTTGCCCAGGCGCTGGACGCGCCGGGGGAACTGCCCGAAGGCATCGAAGTCTTCGCCGGTGTCGAGCAGGGGCCCGGTGTCGGTCCAGCTAAGGGCGTCGAAGCTGGTGGCGCCGTACATGCGGGTGACGCCGAACTCGTCGGTGCGGCCGTAGACCATCTGCCACTGCGCATCGTGCAGCCACACCACCGGCGACTCGGCGCCGCTGATGAGGTCTTGCCCGGCGAGCGTCCACCCCGCCGGCGTGGCGTCGAGCGCGTGGATGGACGGGGTGCCCTCGTCGTCGCGGGCGGTGACGAACATGCGTCGAACACCGGCGACCTCGACGACCGAGGACGGCTCGATGCCCTGCGACGCGATGCTGTCGCCCACCAGGGTGAAGCTGGCCTCGTAGCCATTGGCCACGCGGAACGAGAAGCCGTGCGTGGTGGTGGCGAAGGTGGTGCCGGCGACGGCCGTGTTGTTGATGAGCCCGCTTGACAGGCCTTCGACGGTCCAGCCGCTGGTGGAGTCGGCGACCGCGGCCAGGCGCGGGGGACGGTCGACCACGAAGGCAAGCTCGCTGTCGATCACCGGCTCGAGGTCGTACCACTCGAGGCCGTCCCAGCTCCAGGCGGTGGCGTGCTGCCAGGTGGCGTCGTCGGTGCTGATGGTGGTCCACAGCACGTAGCGGCTGCCCACGTAGGCAACGGTTGGGGCGGCAGCGTGCCCGCCGTCGATGGACAGCACGGGCTCGAGCTCGCCGAAGACCATGCCGTCGTCGCTGGAGGTGTGGGCCAGCGACCAGGAGGTGCCGTCGAACACGGCCGCCCAGATGCGCACGGCATCGAGGGCATTGTCGTACACGGCGAAGGGCTGTGCGACGCGGTCGTAGCCATCGGGCGTGGTGATGAGCGGCTGGGCGTCGACGGAGTAGTCGCCGGCAATCGGGTCGAACCAGGCGGCTCCGATGCTGCTGACGCCCATGGCGTCGACGCCCTCGAAGTAGATCGCCGTGTCCAGGCCCACGGCGACGGGCGAGGGCGCGCGTGCCGACTGGTACCAGGTGCCCGGTGATGCCTGCACCAGCGTGCTCGCGGCGCTGACCACCCAGTCGCCCGCCGTGCCCTGGCTGAACACGCGACGGATGTCGGTACCGTCGGTGAAGTACATGCCCAGGACGCCACCGTCGATGAAGCCATAGGGCTCGTCGACCAGCAGGTCGCCCTGGTCGATGCCCAGGGTGGTGGGGCTGTAGGTCGGGCCACCGCTGACCCAGCGGTCGAGCCCACGCTCGGACGGCACCCAGACGCGGTACGAGCCGTCGACCCACTCGAGCGTCCACACGTCTTCGGTGACGGTCGTGTCCTGGATGAGGACCTCGCGGGCGATCTCGGCGCGCGAGCCAGACGCGTCGGTGTCGTCGAAGGTCTCGGGCAGGATGCGGGCGGCGGGCGCGACGTCGACCGCGCTGACGTCGCCCGAGGTGTCGATGACCGAGATCGAGTGGTCGGTGATGTTCACCACCCAGGCGGTGTCTGTGGCGGCGTCGACCACCACGGGCTGGGGGTCGTCGCGCAGCGTCACCGATCCGTTGGTGGCCCACTGCACCGGCGCGGTGGGATCGGCCACGTCGACGAGCCACAGCTGGTCGCTGCCGGTGCGGGTGAGGGAGTCTTCGGTGTAGCGCCCCGCGACCATCAACAGGCCCTTGTCGGGCTCGAAGCCGACGCCGCCCACGTAGTTGTCCATCACCAGAGAACCGGCGGCGACCTCGTGGGTGAACAGCGTGCCCCGGCCTTCGGCCACACCCGCTTCGATCGCCGCCCAGTCGAGCAGAAGCAGGCTGCCGGACTCGAAGTTGAGGAAGGGGTTGGCGTTGGTGACCGCCAGGTAGGTGGAGCCGCCCTGCTCGAAGAACTCCATGTCGGCCGGGCCGGCCAGGCAGGTGCCGATGCCGACCTCGCCAAAGGTGTACGAACCCTCGGGGGGAAGCGCACAGTCGCCCAGCTGCGGCCCGCGTCCAGAGTCCTGGATGCAGCTGCCCAACAAGGGCAAGAAGGCGAGGGCGAGGAATGTGCGGTGCAAGCAGTCTCCGAGTGCGCCAAGCGGCGTAATGCAGCGGGACCCATGTTTCACGGTCAGAAGCTGTCCGGATGTCAACACCGGTCGCGGGAGCGCTTGTCACCGCGTCGCCATTCTTCTTGGCTAACAGGCCGCTGAAATACTCGTTCCTCGCATTTCAGCGACCTGCTTCTACCATTGCCGGCACCGCCGCCTTCAGACTCGGCAAGTCCGGCCGCCGACTCGACGATTGAGTTTGGCCGGTGATTTTCGCACTCTCGAGGAATCGCCGATTCGGCACCCGGACCTGCCGAGGGCGGCGGATGCCTCGGTCGCAGCGCCCTGAAAAGCCCGGCAAGCCGGGCTTTCCAGCACCCTGCTAAACGCGGGTGTCCCCAGCCGGGTATGGTTCAGCGTGAAGGCACTGTTCACCATGACGGCGACCCCCCAGGACGAGCTCATTCGCCTAGCCCAGCAGGGCGACCGCGATGCGCTTCGGCAGCTGTCCGAGCGCTGGTGGCCCACCATGCGCCGCTGGGCCATGCTCCAGCTCATGGACCCGGTGCTGGCCGAAGATGCCGTGCAAGAGGCGCTGATTCGGCTGATTCGCTTCATACGACGGTACGACCGCGGCCGCCCCTTCCGCGCGTGGCTGCACACCATCCTGCGCAACTGCTGCCGCGACGTGGCTGGGCGGCGCGCCCGCATCGGCCGCCGCGAGGTGCACGTCGACTTCGAGCGCGGAGAGGAGCACGACCCCGCTCGCCAGGTCGACCTGGGCAAGATGGCCGATGTGGCACTGCAGGCCTTCGACCGGCTGTCCCCCCGCCAGCGGCAGGTCTTCGATCTGTGCGACCGCCAGGGGCTGACTCCCACCGAAGCCGCCCAGGTGCTGGACATCGCGCCGGGCACGTCCCGCGCCACCCTCTTCGCTGCCCGCAAGGCCCTTCGGCAGCACATGCTCGCGCATCGTCGCGACGTCCTGGAGTTGTTGAAGTGAGCTGTGAGCACGTGCAAGAGCGGCTGCTGGAGCTCCCTGTCGAGGCGTTCCACGAGTTCGACGAGCACCTGCGCTCGTGCCCCGCCTGCTCGGCGATGGCCGACGAGATCCGCGCGGGCGAAGCGGCCATCGGTCGCTACCTCGACGACTTCTCGGTGAGCGGCGATCTCGATGCGGCCTGGGGCGTCGCGCAGCTCGAGTCGGCCCAGCCCGAAGAACCGCCGTGGGTCCGGCTGCCCACGTGGTCGCTGCACGGCGCCGTCGCGGCACTCGCTGCCGCCGCCGTGCTGGCGGTCACCGTCTGGCCCCAGGGCCGTGAGGTGCTTCAAGACCGCGCCAACGAGGTGGCCCGAGCGGTATGGCCCGGCGATGCCGCGCCTGACACCGATCTGCCCGACGTGGCGCCCACGGTCGAGGTGGCGCCCGAGCCCGAGTCTGCGGTGGTGGCTCCCCAGGCGGTTCAGCTGCCGCCGGTTCCCCAGGCCCGGCAGCTGCCCTTCGAGCCGCCCGAGCTGCGGGACACCGGCACGCCCGTCGTCGAGCCCAAAGAGGTCGTCGTCGTGCCGGCTCCATCACTCGAGTGCAACGACCTGCTCGCCTTCGAGCCCAGCGCGCTCAAGGGCGAGCTCGCCCACGAAGAGATCGCCTGCCTGCAGACCCGCCTGGCCTTCAGCGAGCGCATGACCGAGAAGGACCACATCAGCCGCATCCTGATGAAGAACGCGTGGTCCAAGGGCGATCGCCGGGGCTGGTCGCGCATGGCTCGGTACCACCTCGACGAGATCGACCGCTCCGACCCCGATCTGGCCTACAAGTACGCGCTGCACCTGGGCCGCAAGGGGCCCACCCGGGCGTGGGCGGCGATCCACTACGCCGAGGTCGCCCACGAGAACCGGGCGATGTGGTCGGGCGATACCCACGTCAAGCGGGTCTACGGCATCTACAAGCTTCGCGCCCTGTCGGCCCAGCTGCTGTGGAACGCCGCCGAAGACCGGCACGAGATCGAGCAGACCGAGGGCAGCCGCATGCACCGCGACGACATGCGCACCATGACCAAGGTGTATGCACTCGAGTGGCTCGAGTACGCCGATGCCGCGGGCAAGGACATCACGCTCGCGCACCAGCTGTGCGTCGCAGCGGCCGAGGGCGAGGCCTATTGTCGGGTGGATCGGCGGCGGTAGTCCCGACCCTCCCAGGGCTCACGGCTCGACATTTCCCCCGCTCAGCACCACTCCGACCCGCCCGGACCCGTCGCGTCGGGCCGCCGCCAGCGCCGCCGCCCCGCTGGGTTCCAGCACGACCTCCAGCTCGCGCCGCGCCCAGCTCATCGCTTGCAGAATCTCGTCGTCGCTCACCGCGACGGCCTGGGTCACCCGCTCGCGGATGACGGGCCATGTCAGCCTGCCCAGCTGCCGCACCCGCAGCCCGTCCGCGATGGTGTCTGGCGCCTCGATGGCCACCCGATCGCCGGCGCGCATGGACAGCCAGGTGGTGCGCGCCCGCTCGGGCTCGACGGCGATGATCTGCACTCCCCGAATCATCGCGGCGGCGGCGGTGGCCACCCCGGCCATCAGCCCGCCGCCCGAGACCGGCACGTAGATCTGGGCGAGGGGACCGGACTCGTCACAGAGCTCCAGGCCCGCCGTGCCCTGTCCGGCCATGATGTGCGGGTGATCGTAGCTCTCGAGGTAGGCCCAGCCGCGCTGATCGGCGAGCTGCCGTGCTGCCGATTCCCACGCATCGCTGCCACCGTCGACCTCGATGATCTCGGCGCCGTCGCGGTACGTGCGCCGGCGCTTGAAGTCTGGTGCGTCGGGCGGCATGACCACGGCGACCGGCAGCTCCAGCACCCGCCCGGCCCGAGCCACCGCCTGGGCGTGGTTGCCCGACGACGAGGTCACCACACCCGGGGTGCCCTCGGGCAGCCGCAGCAGGGCGTTGAACGCGCCCCGCGCCTTGAAGCTGCCCGTGACCTGCATGCACTCGGCCTTGCAGAACAGCACCCGTGGCCCGTCCCGCTGCACCAGCAGGGGTGTGCGCACGATGTGGGGCTGGATGCGCCGCGCGGCGGCCTGGATGACGGCGAGGTCCATGCGGTCACGTTACCCCGGCTGACTCTCTGGGGGTCACATGGACATCACGCGCTTGGGCGTGGTCGGCGCCGGTCAGATGGGCAACGGAATCGCCCACGTCGCTGCCGTTGCTGGAATCGACGTCATCTGCAGCGACATCAACCAGGCTCAGCTCGACAAGGCACGCGCCACCATCGAGAAGAACCTGGGGCGTCAGGTCAGCAAGGAGCGCATCAGCCAGGCCGATGCCGACGCTGCCTTGGCGCGCATCCTGTTCACCACCGACACGGCCGCCCACGCCGACCGGCAGCTGGTGGTCGAGGCCGCCACCGAAAACGTCGACCTGAAGCTGCGCATCTTCGAGGGGCTGGCCAAGGCCACGCCCGCGGACACGCTCCTCGCGTCCAACACCTCGTCCATCAGCATCACGCGCATCGCCGCTGTCACCGACCGCCCCGACAAGGTCATCGGCATGCACTTCATGAACCCGGTCCCGGTCATGAAGCTGGTCGAGATCATCCGCGGCCTGCAGACCAGCGACCAGACCTACGCCACCGTGAACGCCACGGCCGAGAAGATGGGCAAGACCACGGTGCTGTCGGCCAAGGACATGCCCGGCTTCATCGTGAATCGCGTGCTCATGCCCTACATCAACGAGGCCGTGTACGCGCTGTACGAAGGCATCGCGAGTGTTCAGGACATCGACGTGGCGATGAAGCTCGGCACCAACGTGCCCATGGGCCCGCTGACGCTCGCCGACTTCATCGGCCTGGACACCTGCCTGGCCATCATGCACGTGCTGCACGACGGCATGGGCGGCGACAGCAAGTACCGGCCCTGCCCGCTGCTCACCAAGTACGTCGAGGCCGGCTGGCTGGGGCGCAAGAGTGGCCGCGGCTTCTACGAGTACGGGGGAGCCTGAATGTCCGACGTCGTCCTCTTCGACAAGCGCGGCACCACCGGTGTCGTCACCATCAACCGGCCGCGTGCGCTCAACGCGCTGAACCGCGCGGTCATCGACGGGCTGCACGCCGTGTTCGACGGCCCGGCCAACGACCCCGAGCTGCGCGCCATCGTGCTGTGTGGGGCCGGCGGCAAGGCGTTCGTCGCCGGGGCCGACATCGCCGAGATGTCCACCATCGGCGTGCTCGAGGCCGAGCAGTTTGCCGGTCATGGGCAGGCGCTGGGCGACAAGATCGCGCGCTTTCCGCTGCCGGTCATCGCCGCGGTCGGTGGCTTCGCCCTGGGCGGCGGCTGCGAGCTGGCCATGGCCTGCGACATCGTGTTGGCGGGCCCCCGCGCCAAGTTCGGCCAGCCCGAAGTGAACCTGGGCGTCATCCCCGGCTTTGGTGGCACCCAGCGCCTGCTGCGCCGGGCCGGCCTGGCCGTGGCCATGGACCTGTGCCTCACCGGTCGCCTGATCAAGGCCCAAGAGGCCGTGAATATCGGCATCGCCAGCCGCGTTGTCGAGCTCGAGGACGGCCAAGACATCCTGGACGCGGCCCTGGCCGTGGCGGGCGAGATCGCCCAGAAGGGGCCCGTCGCGGTGCGCCTGGCCAAGCGTGTGCTGCACGAAAACGCCGACGCCGACCTCGCCGCGGGCCTGGCCGCCGAGCGCAGCGCCTTTGCCATGTGCTTTGCCACCTCCGATCAGAAAGAGGGCATGGCCGCCTTCGTCGGCAAGCGCGCCGCCAACTTCGAGGGGAAGTGATGTTCCAGCTGTCCGAAGACGCCCAGCAGATCCGCGATCTGGCCCGCGATTTCGCGCGCAACGAGGTGCTCCCCGGGGCACCCGCCCGTGACAAGTCCCACGCCTTCCCGGCCGAGTTGGTGTCCCAGCTCTCCGAGATGGGCTTCATGGGCATGCTGTGCCCCGAGCGCTACGGCGGCACCGAGATGGGCGTGCTCAACTACGTGCTGGCCCTCGAAGAGGTGAGCTACGCCGACGCCAGCGTGGGCGTGGTGATGAGCGTGCAGAACAGCCTGGCCAGCTACCCGATCATCGCCTTCGGCAACGAGGCCCAGAAGAACAAGTACCTGCCCAAGATGGCGTCGGGCGAGTGGATCGGCTGCTACGCGCTCACCGAGCCCGGAACCGGCAGCGACGCCGGCGCCCAGAAGACCCGCTGCCGCCGCGACGGCGACGAGTGGGTGCTCGACGGCACCAAGATGTGGATCACCAACGGCCCGCAGGCGCATGTGTGCGTCACCTACGCCAACATCGACCCTGAGCTGCGCCACAAGGGCGTGTGCGCCTTCATCGTCGAGAAGGACTTCCCCGGCTTCGCGGTGGGCAAGGTCGAAGAGAAGATGGGCATCGCCAGCAGCCACACCTCCGAGCTGGTCTTCGACGGCCTGCGCGTGCCTCACGACAACCTGCTGCACGAAGAGACCCAGGGCTTCAAGGTGGCCATGGCTACCCTCGATGGGGGTCGCATCGGCATCGCCGCGCAGGCCCTCGGCATCGCCCAGCGCTGCCTCGACCTGTCGGTGGCCTACGCGCACGAGCGCAAGACCTTCGGCAAGCCCATCGCCAAGCACCAGATCATCCAGTTCAAGATCGCCGACATGCGCACCCGCATCGATGCTGCGCGCCTGCTCACCTGGCGCGCCGCCGCCATGAAAGACCGCGGCGAGGCCGGCAGCATGGAGTGCTCGATGGCCAAGCTGTTTGCGTCCGAGGTCGCCAACTTCTGCGCCTACGAGGCGGTCCAGATCCACGGCGGCTACGCTACAGCCAAGAATACGAGGTCGAGCGCCTGTACCGAGACGCGCGCATCACCACGCTCTACGAGGGAACCTCCGAGATCCAGCGCATGGTCATCGCACGCGGTGCACTGGCGGGCGAATGAGCGGCCACATCCGGGTGCTGGTGGGCAAGCCCGGCCTGGACGGCCACGACCGAGGAGCCAAGGTCATCGCCCGTGGCCTGCGCGACGCGGGCATGGAGGTGATCTACTCCGGGCTGCACCGCACGCCTGCCCAGATCGTGCGCACCGCCCTCGAAGAAGACGTGCAGGTGGTCGGCCTGTCCATCCTGTCGGGTGCCCACAACCGGCTGCTGCCCGAGATCACCAAGGGGCTCGCTGCCGAAGGCCTCGATGACGTGCTGGTGATCGCAGGCGGCATCATTCCCGAGGCCGACGTCGCCGCACTCAAGGCGGCGGGCGTGGCGGCGGTGTTTCCGCCCGGCACCCCGGTGAGCGACATCGTGGCCTTCATTCAGGCCAACGCCAAGCCACCGGTGTAGCCCTGTGGACAACCCTGGCTGGCTATGGACAACCAGCGCCATTGCGACATTTTCGCCGGGAGATTGTGATCGAGGGGGATCGTCCATCAACCCCCAAGAAACCCGCGGATCGCGGTAGGCGATCTCTTTGTTGACGGCGGGGGACGGACACCCTAGAAACAGGTGTCTCTGGCGCTGTCCTCCCCCACGGAACGCCGGCTCTCCCCTTGCTTTTGGTCTGTCGCGTGGCTCGTGCGTTGATGGCTACCCGTGCGCCCGTTCCGGCGTTGCTCACGGGAACCAGTTCCGAGTTCTTGGGTCGTCGCCCGCTGCCGCACGTCGTGCGACGGCGCCTGGCGACGGTCATCCTGGGCCCCGAGGGCTCGGGCAAGACCACCGTCGCCATGCGGCTGGTGGGCTCGGGCGTGCTGCGGCTCGACACCCGCGCGGTGCAGGCCGCCCTGGTCGAGCGTGTCTCGATGCGCGGCTGGGCCCACGAGCTGCGCGAGGCTCCCGCACTGGTGCTGGACGGCCCGGTGTGGCTGCACAATCGACCGGCCGCCGTCGACTGCCTGGCCGAGCTGGTGCGGCACCGCATCGCCCAGGGCAAGCGCACGGCCATCTGCCAGTCCGACTGCGACGGATCGGCCCACCTGCTCATCGAGCCCATCGGTCTGGGGCAGGTCGTGCTGGTGGGGCTTCGCTACCCCAAGGGTCGCCGCGGCCGAAAGCGCTTTGCTGCGCGCTGCTGCGACGAGCTGGGCCTGCCGCGACTCGCGGCGAGGGGGACCGAGGCCATCGACGACTGGAGCTACGAGTCGGTGCTTCGCTACCTGGCCCGGTGGAAGAAGCAGAACCCGCAGCTGTTCTAAGCGCGAGGAGGCCCGGCGCTACCCGTCGCCGCGGCTCTTCTGCTCTTCTTTGGCGATGGCCACGCAGGCGTCGAAGCCGCTCTTGATGCCCGACTTGATGACCCCGGGCATCTGGCTGCCCCAGCGCGCCACGAACCCGGAATCCGAGCCGAAGGCGAGCTTGCTCACCATGGTGACGCGGGTCTTTCGCGTGCTGCCCGGCTCGACGATGTACACCCCGTACACCTCGCTGGGCGCGTTCTCGCCAGAAAAGGCCCAGCGAAGGTCCAGATCGGCCTTCTTTCGCTCGATCTTCTTGCTGTAGCCCTCCCACGTGGCCGAGTCGACCATGCCTTCTTTGAGCTGCTCGAAGAACAGGTAGGTGCGGTCGTTGTCGTCGTCTTCGACGCGGTAGGTGCGCTGCCGGAAGGGGGCGTAGAACAGGCCCAGGTCGAGGTAGTACCAGGTGTCCGTGTACTCGGCGCCGACGTGCTTGTCGTAGCCCTGACCCAGCGAGATCACGGCCTTGGCGCCCGACATGTACCGGGGCAGCTGGTCCATGTCCTCGAACACAATGTCGGCAACCACATCGCGCTGGAAGTCGACGTCGCCTTCGCCGGTCACCATGGGCACGTAGCCAGACTCCAGCGAGGCCAGGCGGATCTCGTCGTACAGCTGGCCGTTGTACTGCTTCTTCCAGGCGTCGTTCCAGAAGGGGTCGGCGATGGCCTGGTTGAGCACCGTCGTGGCCTCGGTGTCGTGCAGGCTCACCTGGGGGAGGTCGCCAGCCATTGCCGGCTCGGCGGCCCACATCAACGTCGAGACGATGGCCGCTCCAGCGGCCGTGGCAGCGTAGTGTCGCAAGCGTGACTCCCGTTCCGTGAACACTGTATCCACGAATCCGGTTCCATGGACATTCGGTCCGCTTACATTCACTGACGTTTCATACGGCGTCGTCAGTCCGCTCCGCAGATCGAGCACGCTGCGCCGGACAGGTAGCCGAGCGTGCACAGCTCGCAGGTCTGCTCGTCGGTGCGGGCCTCCCACAGAATGCCCATGCGAGCCGCCTCTCCCTTGGGCGGGTCGAAGACGATGCCGGTGCGGAAGCCCAGGCTGTTGCCCAGGCCCGACCACCGCGTGCGGCCGGGACGCACCTCGCCCAGCAGTGTGCCCGAGCCATCGATGAGACGGGCCATGGGTGCCGTCGGCGCGTCGAATTGGACCCACAGCGTGCCGCGCCCGTTGGTGCCCTTGCTGATGGTGAGCAGGCGGCGATCGTCGGACAGGGTGACGGTGGCGACCTCTTCGGGGAGCTTGTCGGGCGGTTCGCCCCAGGCGAGGTTGGACCGCAGGGTACGAGTGGCCTCGGGGTCGATGACGCCGGCGGCGATGGCGGCGGTGGGCAGCTCGATCTGAACGGTCGGGGTGGCCAGCGTGACGTCGATGCGCCAGCCGGGCCCGACGGGCATGCCGTGCGCCTTGCCCAGGGCGGTCCAGTAGTTGGTGAGATCGGGGCTGCCGGCCGCGAGGTTGTGCTTCTCTTGCGGGTCGGCGGCGAGGTCGTACAGCTCTTCGACGCCGCTCTCGGTGTGCAGCAGGTACTTGTGCCCGTCGGTGATGACGCCCCACTGTTCGCGGTCGTACATCAGGTGGCCGATGGGCAGCGGTCGTGCCGGGCCGCTGCCCTTGCCCTCGATCGCCGGCCGCAGGCTGCGCCCGTCGGTGGGCGGCGGCTGGGAGACGCCCACGTAGTCGAGCACGGTTGGGGCGATGTCGGCGAGCCATACGGGCTCGTCGATGCGGGCCGTGGCGGGCTGTCCGGGGGGAGGCTTGATGATGAGGGCGGCGCGCACGAGCTCTTCGAACAGCGCGTGGTTGTGCTCGAAGCGGCCGTGGTCGAAGAGCTCTTCGCCATGGTCGGAGTGCACGACCACCAGGTCGTTCCCGCCCAGCTTGCCCAGTCCGTCGAAGAAGCGCTGCATCTGCGCGCTCGTCCAGGCCAGCTCGCCGTCGTACAGCGCCTTGATGTGGTCTTTGCGGCGGTTGGACAGCTCGCCCTGGCTCGACCACTGCTCGACGTGCCAGCGGTTGAACTGCTCGGGCAGCTCGGGGTCGGGGCTGCTCACGAAGCGCGAGTTGTAGGGCTCGGGCGCGATGTACAGCAGGTGCGGGTCCATCAGGTGAAGGAAGAGGAAGGTGTCGCGGTGCTTGTTGGCCCCCAGCCAGGCCAAGGCGCGGTCGACCTGGTCGTCGGCCTTGGCTTCGGCGTCGAGCTGCCAGTCGTCGAAGCCGGTCGTGAACCCGAAGCGGGGGTTGAGGTGCACGTTGGCCACGATGCCGGCGGTGGCAAAGCCCTGCTCATCGAGCACCGCCCCCAGGTTGCGGGCGTTGACCGCGTCGAGGGGGTTGCGGCCGGTGGTGGCGGTGCGGAAGGACGGGCGGGTGCGGGGTGCCGGCGCCCAGGCGGCGTCGAAGACCGAGGCCCGCTTGGCCCAGGCATCGAGCTCGGGGGTGGTGTCGCGATCGTAGCCATACAGGGACAGGTGGTCGGCCCGGGTGGTGTCCAGGCCGATGACCACGACGCGCCGCGGGGGAGCCGTGGGCTGCCCCGCGATCACCGGTGAGCCCAGGAAGACCCAGTCGAAGTCGGGGGAGCCGGCGGGACTCACCTCGAGCTCGAAGGTCACGGTCTGACCCCCGTACTTGGACAGGTCGGCCGCCCACCGCACAAAGCCGCCGTCGCCGCTGGTGAAGTCGTCGAGCACGCTGGGCTTGGCCCGCACCACATGGGTGTTCACCACGTTGCTGTTGCCGGCGTGGTGGATGCGCAGCTTGACCCCGGCGCCGTCGGATTGCACGTCGCGCAGGCGGCTGTCGACCATGGCCGAGAACGCCTCGAAGCGCGCCTTGTCGGGCAGGTCGACCTGCCACTTCAGCGAGGCCCCGGCGGGCAGCAGCAGCCCCTCCCGAGTGCGATCTTCGATGCTGTAGGTGTACCGGATGTAGTCGGCCGGCTCGAGGCCGCTGGAGCCGGGCTCCAGGCGGGTGATGTGCTCGCGCAGCCCGTCGTGCGCGACGATCACGTCGCCCTGGGGGGCATGGCGCAGCACCAACACCAGCTCGCCGCCGCGGGCGAAGCTGTAGTGGTCGTCGGTGCGGATGCGGGACGGGCGGGTAGCGTGCGGGATCTCTTGGCCGTCGACGCTCACCACCAGGCCCTCGGGGGCGAAGCGCGCTGCCTGCCGACCGCCGGCGCGGAAGGGCAGGGTGGCCGACAGGCGCACCAGACCGGCCTCGCTCCAGCCCGGGCTCTCGGTCAGGTCGGTGAGCACGAAGCTGTGGGGGATGTCGGTGCCTGCAGGGCGAACCCCGTCGGGGAGCGTGAACTCGCCGGGGTGTCGGTCGAGCTGAACCACCGGCGTCGCGCCCGTCTGGTCGAAGGGCAGGGGAGCGGTGGCCGGCACGGTGAGCTCGGGGGGGCCGCCGCTGCACGCGGCGAGCCACACCAGGGACGACAGGGTGGACATGGCCGATGACTATAATCGCTGCCCCCGCTCGGAGGCCCCATGCCCGAAGTTGCCTACTCGCCCGAGAACCTGCAGCGACTCACGCTCGCGACGTGGATGTACCTGCTGCATCGCGCCGGCGTCGACCCCGCCGACCCTGGTCTGGCGGCCAGTTGCGCCGCCGTGGACGCCGCGAGCGATCCCGACGCGGCTGGCTGGGAGCTGGTGGGCAAGGTGGGTTCGCTTCTGGGTGAGGGGGCCGCGGATCCGGCGGCGGTCACGGGCTTTGCCAGCCGTCAGTATGGCGACGCGCTCGCCACCGACATGGGCAGCGGCGACCGAGCCCAGCGCACCAGCCGCATGCGGCGCTACCAGTTCGGGCGACGGCTCCCGTGGCTGGCTCGCGTGTACCAGCGTAGCCAAGAGGCCGAGGTCCGCGCGGTCTGGCTGGTCATCGAGTCGGTGACCGACGAGGTGATCGCCATGGACCCCAACCCCTGGAACGACATCGACGAGGAGCGCCGCCTCGCCGTCGCCGACTTTCACGTGCTGTGGGAGCTCGACGGCTGTCGGTCCCTTCGAATCGACGGCTAGCCCTTCATGATCACCTTCACCAGGGCCGGCGCCGTCGCTTCGCCCACCACGCTCAGATCCGCGTCACGCGCAGCTTCCCGGACCGCGTCGCCGCCGGTGCCCCGGCCCCGGAGCGATCGCTGGGCGCCAGCGAGCTGGTTGCCAACATCGAGCACTTCACCTCGGGCCAGCGCGGCCCGCGCACACGCCCGTGCACGGCCCTGGTGCTCTCTGGGGTCGACCTGGGTCACGCCGACGGCGTGGTGGCCGCTGTGCGTCGAGGGCGGGAGCTCGGCATCGAACGCGTCACCCTGCACGTCGGTCGTGGCGATCAGGCCCGGCTCGCGGCCAGCCCGCTGTACGCGCTGGTCGATGCGGTTGCGCTCACGGTGCGCGAGCCCGGCGATGCCGCCCATCTCGCCAAGCTCGAGGGTCGCTTTCGAACCGCGGTGCTGCTGCTCGACGGGCGAGACCTGAGTTCGCTCGTGGCGGCAACCGTCGCCGCCGATCCCGAGCGGGTGGTGCTGACCTGGCCCTTCCCGCCGGGCAAGCCGCCCGCGAGCGCTGTCCAGGCGGCCCAGACCCTGAGCGACGTCGCTCCCCTGCTGGGCGACCGGCCCTGGGGCGTCAAGGGCCTGCCGGCTTGCCGCCTGGGGCCCCACCGCGATCGGCTGTGGCGGTCGGGCAACCGCTGGTACGTCGACGCCGACCACCAGAACGAGCACGCTCTGCTCTTCTTCCCGTCGGTGGTGCGGTTCGACAAGGCCGACGACTGCCGCTTCTGCGCCTACGACGATCGCTGTGACGGGGCTCCTGCCGACTGGATCCGGGCGGGTATCGTTGGGCCGCTGGAGCCGATCGACGACCTTCCGAGCACTGAATGATGGCTCAGCTGGCCTTGCGCGGGCCCTGATCGATAGATCGCAGGTCCAGTCGAACCACACCGACACCGTGAGGGGGAATGATGCCGGTCGATGCCTTCGAAGAGATGCAGAGCATGGGACACGAACAGGTGGTGTTCTGCCGCAACCCCGAGGTGGGCCTGCAGGCGATCATCGCCGTTCACAACACGGTGCTGGGCCCGGCACTCGGCGGCGCACGCCTGTACCCCTACAAGAGCGCCAACGCGGCGCTGGTCGACGCGCTCCGCCTGTCTCGCGGCATGACCTACAAGGCGGCGCTGGCCGGCTGCGATCTGGGCGGCGGCAAGGCCGTCATCATCGGCGACCCGTCCATGAAGTCCGAGGGCTTGTTCCGGGCCTTCGGGCGCTTCGTCGAGTCGCTGGGCGGCCGCTACATCACCGCCGAAGACATGAACACCACCGTCGACGACATGTCCCACATCCAGCGCGAGACCTCGTACGTCACGGGCTCGTCGCAGATCATGGGCGGCTCGGGCAACCCGGCCCCGCTCACGGCCTGGGGCGTGTACCACGGCATCCGCGCCTGCCTCGAGATCGTGTACGGCAGCCCCGACGTCGAGGGCCGCACGATTGCCATCCAGGGAGTGGGCAACGTGGGCTACCACCTGTCGCGCTACCTGCACGACAACGGCGCCAAGCTCATCTACACGGACATCCACCGGGGCAACATCACCCGCGCCCTCGAGGAGTTCGGCGGCACCGCCGTCGACGGCGACGAGATCTACAGCCAGGAGGTCGACGTCCTGGCTCCGTGCGCCATCGGCGCGGTCATGAACCCCAAGACCATTCCGTTGCTGCGCACTCCCATCGTGGCTGGCGCCGCCAACAACATCTTGCACGACGAGGAGCGGGACGGCGAGGCGCTCATGGAGCGCGACATCCTGTACGCGCCCGACTACGCCATCAACGCCGGCGGACTGATGAGCGTGTGGTCCGAGCTCAACGCCTGGCCCAGCGAGAAGTCCTTCGAGAACGCGGCCAACATCTATCACACCGTCAAGAAGGTGTTCTCCGAGGCCAAGTCCGAGGGCGTCACCTTCACGGCTGCCGCCAACCGGGTCGCCGAGCAGCGCATCGCCGACGTGCGACGCATCCACGAGTTCCGCGTCAACTTCAGCCGCGGGGCGGCACCGCGTCCCGGGCCGGGCATGGTCTAGGATCGCACCGCAAGAAGCCTGCGGTAAGATCCGCGCCCTACCGGAGTGCCCCCGATGTCCTTCCGCATGCTTCTGCTGGTCGACGGTTCCCCCTGGAGCCGTTCGGCCCGTAGCCTGGCGCTGAACCTGCTCGAGCACCTCGACGATGCCGAGCTGACCGCGCTGCACGTGGTCAATGTCGTGCCGCCCAGCGGCAACATCATCAAGGATCTTCCTGGGCACCTGGGCTTCGAGCCCGCCATCGTGAGCCAAGAGATCGGCGAGGAGCACGACGAGGTCGGGCGCCAGCTGTTGGGTGAGATCAAGGTGCAGGCGCAGCAGCGCGGCCTCGAGGTGACCACGGTGCTCGAGCACGGGGCCGTCATCGAGCGCGCCGTGCACTGGGCCGAGAAGTTCGACCTGGTGCTGCTGGGGCTGCGCGGCCAGACCGAGGCCCGCTTCAAGGGCCAGGGCGGCGCCAGCAGCCACAACATCGTGGCGTCCACCTCGCGCCCCACCATCCTCACCCCGGCTGGCGTCGATACGGTGACGGGCATCGCCGTGGGCTACGACGGCTCGGCCGCGGCCAAGCACGCGCTGTCGGCCATCCGACCCTTTGTCGATCACCTGAAGTGGCCCGTGCACGCCATCCATGTGTCCCAAGATGGGACCGGAAGCGAGGTGCTCGCCGAGGTGGCCGAGCAGCTGCCCGAAGACACGGTGCTGTTCACCCACTCGGTCACCGGCGACTCGGTGCACCAGGCTCTAGCCAAGGCGGCCGATGCCCACGGCGCCAACATGCTGGCGCTCGGCTTCCGGGGCAAGAGCCCCATGAAGGACTTCCTGTTCGGCAGTGCCTCCGAGTACATCGTGAGCAACACCCAGCTCGTGGTGCTGGTGAGCCACTAGAACGCCACCACACGGTGGACTTGCAGCCAGAGCATCGCTGTCGCGGTCATCGCTGCGGTGGCCAGGATCGGCCACGTCGCCCTGGATGAAGCCCTCTTGCCGTGCGTGAACAGCCAGGCCGCGCCCAGCAGAAGCGCGGGTGTGCAGGGCACCGCGAAGCGGGTAATCGAGAACGTGAGCCATGCTGGGAAGTAGTGCAAGGCGATCGTCGCGATCACGGCGATTCCGATCAGGCGGGCTCTTCCCGTTGTGGTGCCGCAGAGCAGAACAAGCCCTGCCGCACCGAGGCTTGCCAACACAGACTCGACGGCCATGATCCCGGCCGCTGCTCCCTTGCGAAGGGGCCCGGACTCGGTCCACGCCCATCGACCGCGGATGCGTTGGCGGCTTCGGGTTGGCGCGGTCAATCGCCGGATCGTGAAGGTGCGAGCCAGAAAGAAGGCGTCCGCGTTCTGGAGCTTCTCGATGGGCCACATCGGCATGCGCTCCCTGATCGCCGCCCATGCGAGCTCGTTGGCGATTCGGTCGCGCTCTCCGCGCTGTCGATGCAGCTGACGCCAGTCAGGGTCGTTGTCGGTGTTGCCCTTGTAGAGGTTCCACGGACTGTTGTGCGACATCAGGCGTGTAGGTCCGTCCTCCAGGTTCAAGCGGAATGACCACGGGGCGCACAGCAGCAGGTAGATTCCAACGGCTGCCGCGACACCTCGGGCAGCGGGAAGTCCACGCCAGGCCCTTGCTGCTCCCCACACCACGCCGACGCCACACAGGAACAGTCCGGTCTCGCGCACATAGGTCGTAGCCGCGAGCATGGCGCCGGCCGCCGCGGCGTACTTCCACCAGCTGGAGGCGCCGCTTTGCGTCGGTGTTCCTCGCTCTTCGGATGTGAGGAACACCAGGAAAGCCAAGAAGCTGAAGATGTAGAGCGACTCTGACCACATTCCGGTGCTGTAGTGAACGAGGTTGGGGTGCAATCCGAGCAGGACTGCGAACGCCAGGCCCGTTCGCTCACCGCCCACGCGGCTCCCCAGAATGAAGCCCAGGATCGGGGTCGTGGCACTCACCGCCACGTTCAACAGGCGAATGGCGCGCACGGACTCGCCGAAAATCCACAGCACACCACCATAGAGCGCGAACGCGCCCGGGGGCTTGTGGATGGGCACCGCTTGACGGGTGTCGAACAACCAACTCGTCTCGCCGTTGGCGAGCATCACTGCGGTGTTGAAGTACGCGTTCTCGTCTCCGTACAGCGGAGTCGCTTCGAAGATCCACATGACGGCGATGCGCAGGACCAGTGCCGCCAGCACCACGGCAGCGAGTTGCTGGTGCCTCATTGAATGGTCAGGTCTCGGACCGCAACCCTGGTGCCGGGCCGCTTGACCTGAATGCAGAACCGAAGGGCTCGGGAGTCGTCCGGTATCCGGACGTCGAGCGAGAATGGAGCCTCGGCTTCGTCAGACTTGTAGCGTCCGATGGGCTCTTGCTCCCACGAGCCGGGCCTCACGTGGGTGACGTAGACATAGGCCAGTCCCTTTGGGCCAATGGTGGCCGCCACTGAGCCCGCGACGTGCACCGTTGAGCCCGGGACGGGGTCGGGCGTGTCGGTGCACACCCGAACCTCGGGCTGGGTCTCTGAGGCGGAGAGCGTGACACTGGATTGGGCGGTGGTCAGCTGCGCGGCGGCGCCGGCCGGGATGACCTTCCAGGTTCTTTCTGCCTTGGCGCTGTGGTCCGGTGCTGAGGCCTTGCCGCTGGGCTGGCCTCCGCGCTTGTGCTTCGGCTCGTGTGCGATCGTTTCGTCTTGTGCGGCCTTCGCCTTGGCCCGCTTGGGCTTTGGCGGGTTCGCGGCCTTTCCCTTCTTGCCGCGAACCATTTCTGGAATGGCATCGTAGGCATCGCGCAGTTCATCGGCGTCTGGATCGGGGAGCGCGGCAGCGATGGCCACGCCCAGAGCGATGGTGAGTGCACCGCAGAGCACCCAGGCCGTCGGGGGGAAGCCGTCCCGGGACGCCGAGTCGGCGTCGCCGGCGCCCAATGGCATGCAGACGATCGGTGGCCCATCGGTCTGCAGACGCACGATGATGCCGGTGTTTGGGCAGCGCAACACCATGCCGTCGCGCGCGGCAGGCTCGACGGTGAGGCGCGCGACACCCTGCTCGTCTGCGGCGGCGCCCTCGACGACGGCCCAGGTGCCCGAGTCTTGCTCGGCGAGAAGCTCGACTCGACGATTGGCCAGGCCGGTGTCCACGATGATGGTGGTATCGGGAACGTCGAGCGTGAGGGCGTCGTCGCTTCCGTTCCAGTTCGTCCGCGCAATCTCGACCGCGCTCGAAGTCAACAGCCGCACAACCGTCTCTTCAGCCTGGGGCAACCACAGGCGGAGTCGAGGAGCGGTGACGGCGATGGTCTGCGTCGCTCGCGTGCCCAGGGCTCCGGCGCGGTGGGAGACCACTTCGACCGTCAAGGCTAGACCTTCGTAGTGTGGGGTCGTGAGGTCGATGTGCATGCTGCGCCGCGCAGTAACATGTGCATTCGGTTGACGGTACGGCCGTGATATAGCCATCGCTTGTCCCTCGACCTCGCCGACCCACAGACCTGGTCCGTCCACACCGATGTCTTCGATGGGCCCCTCGATCTGTTGCTGTACCTGGTGCGGCGCGACGGCATCGACCTGCGCAACCTGGCCATCACACCCATCGCAGATGCCTACCTGCAGTACGTCGAGCGCATGCGGGAGCTGCACCTGGGCGTGGCGGGTGAGTACCTGGTGATGGCGGCCACGCTCGTGTACCTCAAGAGCCTGGAGCTGCTGCCGCGACGCCCCACCTCGGTCGAAGAGGACGAGGACGTCGAAGATCCCCGCGAAGCGCTGGCACGGCGGCTGATCGAGTACGAGCGGTACCGCGCGGCCGCGGCAGAGCTCGACGCCCGGCCGCTCCTGGGACGGGACAGCTTTGCCCGAGCCCCCGAACAAGAAGACGAGTCCACGCGCCCACCCAGCACCGACATCGACGCCTTCGGCCTGCTGGAGCTGTACTACGGCCTGCTGGTCAAGGCCGACACCACCGAGCCCGAGCACGTCATCTTCGAGGCTGGGGTCGACTTCGAGAGCTGTTGCCGGCGTGTTCTGGGGTGGCTCGGTGGTCCCGGCGGCCAGGGCGACCTCGCCCAGCTGCTCGGCGGCCTGGCGACGGTGCCCGAGCGGGTGGTCTCGTTCATCGCGGTGCTCGAGATGTCGCGGCTGCAGTGGCTCGACCTGGTGCAGGACTTCCACCTGGGCCCCGTACACCTCACCAGCCGGGTCGAAGCCGACCATGACCTGGCGCAGCTGACGGGGCGGTTGGACGTGCCAGCTTGAGCGAGCAAGACGACAACGTGCTGCCCTTCCCCGAGGGCGGGGTCGACCCCGCGGCAGTCGCCCTGGCGCCCGTGCTCGAGGCACTGCTCTTTGCCGCCGGCGAGCCCGTCAAGGTGCCCGAGCTGGCGGCCGCGCTCGACCAGGACATCCACCGCGTGCGCACCGGGCTCGCCGCACTGGCCCGCCAGCTGCGCGATGCCGAGCGAGGCGTGGAGCTCACCCAGGTGGCGGGCGGATGGCAGCTGCGCACGCACCCCAGATTTGGCGCGGTGGTGCGGCAGCTTCGCGGCACACGACCCATGCGCCTGTCCAAGGCCGCGCTCGAGGTGCTCTCGGTGATCGCCTACCAACAGCCGGTCACGCGCAGCGATGTCGACGAGCTGCGGGGGGTCGACTGCGGCGGCGTGATTCGCTCGCTCATCGACAAGGGGCTGGTGCGCGTGGCGGGTCGTCGCGACGAGCCCGGGCGCCCCCTGGAGTACCGCACGACCGCTGGCTTCTTGGAGCTGTTCGGCCTGCCCAAGCTCACAGACCTGCCCACGCTGAGAGAGCGCGAAGAGCTCGACGATGGATGAGCTGGTGCACGAGGGCAAAGACGACGTCGTGGTCAGCCAGACCCAGGCGCTCATCCTGGGCTTCGGCGGCACCATGGCGTGGGTCGCAGGCTCGGGAATCGCCTTCTTCTTCCTGTTCGCCGCCCCGCTGTCGTGGCCGATGGCCGGCGTGTGCGGCTTCATCTCGCTGTCCATCGGGCTGGTGAGCCTGCGGCGCTCGCAGTCGGTCGAGCGCGTGCGCGAGGCCGGGGCCAAGGGGGCGGCCGCCATCCTCATCGCCACCGGCGTCATGAACCTGGCCATGGGCCTGCTGCTGATGGTGGTGGGCCTCGCCGGCATCGCGATGCTGGGCTTCAGCGCGCTGATCTGGATTATCGTCGCCATCGTGGGCTGAGCGGGGTGTTAGTCGCCGCCCATGTCCGAGCAGCGCCTGTCCAAGATCATCGCCTCACGAGGCCTCGCCTCCCGCCGCGAAGCCGAGGTCTGGCTCGCCGAGGGGCGGGTCACCGTCAACGGCAAGACCGTCACCGAGCAAGGCTCCCACGCCGACGACCAGACCGATGACATTCGCCTGGACGGCAAGCCGCTGCCCGAGCCGCCTCCGCTGGTGTACTACCTGCTGTACAAGCCTCGCGGCTACCTGACCGGGCGAGGCGACCCCGAGGCCGAGACCCGGCCGTCCGTGCTCGATCTGGTCGAGCACCTCAAGTTTCGCGTCGAGCCTGTCGGCCGGCTCGACTTCGACACCGAAGGCGCCCTGCTGCTCACCAACGACGGCGACCTCGCCCACGCCCTGAACCACCCGTCCAGCGAGGTTCCCAAGCGATACCTGGCCAAGGTCTACCGCACCCCCGACCGCCGCGACCTCGATGCCATCCACACCGGCGTCTTTCTCGAAGACGGCAAGACCGCGCCCGCCAAGGCGCGAATCAGCGACAGCACCGACACCGACAACGCCTGGGTCGAGGTCACGGTCACCGAGACCAAGAACCGCCTGATCCACCGCATGTTCGCCAAGCTCGGGCATCCGGTCAGCAAGCTGCGCCGCGAGTCCTTCGGCACGGTCAGCATCAGCCGCATGGAGCGCGGCGATGTGCGCGCGCTCACCCCCGACGAGGTGCGGCGCCTGCGCGACATCGCCGAGGGCCGCAAGCCCAAGAGCGCGGGCAAGAAGCGACGCGGCAAGGGCTTCGCCAAGCCCAAGCCCAAGCCCAAGCGCATCCTGGGCCAAAAGAAGCGGCGAGCGGCACAGGCCAAGCGCAAGAAGTAGCCGCGGCGCGAAGGGCTACACCAGCAGGGCGACGACCCGGTCGAACACCCACGCGGGCAGCAGGTCGTGCAGGGTCATGAGCAGCTTGGCGTCGGGCCCCACACGGTACCGAACCCGGGGCCAGCGAGCGTTCAGGGCAGACTCGATGACGCGTGCCGGCACGTCGGCCGCGATGGCATTGGACTCGGCCTGCACGAGCAGGTTCGCCGAAGACGCAGCGACATTGGCGTACAGCGGGTCGTCCACGGCGCCCAGGTTGGCCTGGCCTCCCTGCCAGATGCGGCTCTGGGTGGCCCCCGGCTGCACGGTGATGACCTGAACATCCCATGGGCGCAGCTCGCGCCGCATCACGTCCGCGACCGCTTCGATGGCGAACTTGGAGCCGGCGTAGGCAGCGGCCAGGGGCATGGCCACCTCGCCACTGACCGAAGACAGCCACACGATGCGGCCATGGCCGGCACGGATGCGGGGGAGCAGCACAGCCATCAGCCGAACGTGGCTGAAGAGGTTCACCTCGAAGGTCCGACGCATGGCGGGCAGCGCCAACCGCTCGATCGGCGCGAGCGTGCTGGTGCCGGCGTTGGCGATGATGGCACCGAGCCCCGTCTCTGCGGTGATCTCGAGCAGCTCGGTGGCTGCCGCCTCGACCTGGGCAGGATCGGCCAGGTCGACCCGCACGACCTTGAGTCCAGGCGCGTCCGTCATCAAGGCCGCGGCGTCCTCTTCGCGGCGCACAGTGGCGATGACCTGGTACCCGGCGGCGTGCAGGCGGAGCGCGGTTGCGCGGCCGATGCCACTCGAGGCTCCGGTGATGAGCACGGCCGAAGGCGACGCGACTCTCACGGTGTGGCGACCCGTCCCATGGTGATGTCCCTGCAGGCTGGGAGGGCAAGGAGCAGGAACATGGCGGTCTCTCGTGGTCGATGCGTTTTGCTTGGCGGTGAGCGCTTGACGCCCGACGCAGCCCCGTTACGTGCTGGGCCTCTGCCGCGGGGTGGAGCAGCCAGGTAGCTCGTCGGGCTCATAACCCGAAGGTCGCAGGTTCAAATCCTGTCCCCGCAACCACTTTATAGAAGGCCCGCTTCCTCTGAAGCGGGCCTTCGCAGTCCTTGCCCTGAGTACACTGTCACCATGTGGTGGCTCTTGCTGGCGGGCATCGCGGCGGCCGAGCTGCCCGAAGGTCTCTTGGTCGCACCCTCGTACACGGGCGAGGTGTGGGGCGCGAGCAACGGCGGACTGGCCCACGCGGGCAGCGCGAACCTGGAGCTGGGGGCCGACCTCGATGCCCTGGCTGGGGTCACGGGCCTGTCGGTGTTGGTGCACGGCGTGGCCAACCACAGCACCCCGCCAAGCTCCCTGCTGGGCGACGCCCAGTGGTCCAGCAACATCGAGGGCCCAACGGGGGTGGCCCTGTACGAGGCGTGGGTGGCCCAGCGCGTCGGCCCGGTGGTGGTGCAGACGGGCGTCTTGGAGCTGTCTCGGCACTTCGATGTCAACGAGCCGGCGTTGGTGTTCCTGCACAGCAGCCAGAGCACCGGTGCTGACCTGGGCCTTTCGGGCATCAACGGGCCCTCCAGCTTCCCGAACACCGGCCTTGGGGCACGGGTGCACGTGGACGGCGACGAGGTCTGGGCGGCGGCCTCGGTGTCGGACGGCCTTCCGGGCGACCCCGTGCGCAACGACTTTGCGATCCGGCGGGGGGAGGGGCTGCTGGTGCTGGGCGAAGCCGGTCGGCGCTTCGATGGGGCCCAGCTGACCGTGGGTGCGTACGGGTACACCACCCAAGGCTTCGGCGGCTACGCCATGATCGAGGGCTGGTTGCTCCGTGAGGCCGATGAGCAGGGCATCGTGGCGTCGGCCCGCCTGGGCTTGGCCGACCCCCGGGCGCAGCGCTTCGCGGGCTACTCGGGCGCGTCGGTGGCCTGGACGGGCGCCATCGACGGGCGCGACGCCGACGTGGTGGGGCTCGCCGTCAGCACCGCTTGGACGGGACCCTCGGCGTGGAGAGCGGGCGCTCGGCCGTGCGAGACCGCCGTCGAGCTGACCTGGGCATTCGCGCTCACACCCTGGTTCCTGCTGCAGCCCGACGTGCAGCTGGTGCTCTGGCCCGACGCCGATCCGGACAAGGCGTCCGGGGTGCTGGCGGCCGTGCGCGTGGTGCTGGCCCCCTAAGGTGGGCGCTCAGCGCACCTGCAGGTAGCGCACCAGCATGCCCGTGAGCTCGGCGATCAGGTGGTCGCGGCCCTCGGGCTCGAGGGATTGCACCACGGTGGCGTGGTTGAGCGTTCCCAGCAGCACCTTGGACCCGAAGGCGAGCGCGCCGAGGGGGTTGGGGTGGCCGATCTGGGCGGCGCGCGGCACCACCAGCTGCCCGAAGCTCAGCCGAATGTCCTCGCGCAGGGCGCCGATGCGCTCGCGGAACTCGGGCTCGGACGAGCTGCGCACGATCAGTGCGCGGATCATGCCCTCGCGGTCCATGTAGATGTCGACCATCAGCGCGACGAAGACCTGCAGCACCTGGGCCAGGTCGGCGTCGGTGTGCTTGGCCGGGTCGAGCCCGCGGGCGATGCGGTCGCGCGCGTCGGCCACAAAGCGCTCGTGCACCGCCCGCAGCAGCGTGTCCTTGTCGCCCACGATGCGGTAGAAGCTGCCCACCGAGCTGTCGGCCAGCCGCGCGATGTCTGCGATTCCAGCGGTCTCGAAGCTTCCTTCGGCCACCAGCTGCTCGCCGGCGAGCAAGAAGCGCTCGAGGGCCAGCCGGCTTCGCTCCTGCCGTGGGGTCGGGATGACAGCGCTGATAGGAACCTCCACCGCTCCGCTAACATTGCCGGCACCGCCGCCTTCAGACTCGGCAAGTCCGGCCGCTGACTCGACGATTGGGTTTGGCCGATGGTTTCGCATTCTCGAGGAATCGCCGATTCGGCAGCCGGACCCGCCGAGGGCGGCGGATGCCTCGGTCGCAGCGCGCTGAAAATCCCGGCAAGCCGGGTTTTTCAGCGCGCTGCTAATACATCACCTCGGCTGCCCAATAGCGGCTGTCGTTGGTGCCGTCCCCCAGCTGCCCGGACGCGTTGTAGCCCCAGCACCAGCTGGTGCCATCGGCGCCGACGGCGCAGGTGTGCTGGTGGGCGGCGGTGACCTGTACGGCCGGAGGCAGCCCTGGGACCGTCGTGGGTGCGGGGTGGGGGACGTCATCGGGTGCCGACCAACCGAGCTGGCCATCGCTGTTGTTGCCCCAGCACTGGACGGTGCCGTCGCTCAACGTCGCACAGGAGTACTTCCAGCCCAGCGACAGCTGTGCGACGCCACTCAGGCCGGTCGCCGGTGCCGGCGTCAGGTGGGCGACCTCGTCGGCGGGCAAGCCCAGCTGGCCATGCATGTTGAAGCCCCAACACTGCACCGTGTCGTCCGACTGGCGGGCACACGTGTGCCATCCACCGGCGGCGATCTCGACGACGCCGGTGAGCCCGGTCACCTTGGTGGGGTTCGCATGGTCGGTCACCGACCCGTCTCCGGTCTGGCCCCACTCGTTTCGGCCCCAGCAGTAGACGTCGCCCAGGCCGTCGAGGGCGCAGGCGTAGTTCAGGCCGAGGGTGAGCGCTTGCACGTCCGCGAGCGACTCCATCTTGACGGGAGTGCTGCTGTTCGGCACGTCGGTCACCCCCAGCTGGTGGTGGTCGTTGTCGCCCCAGCACCACACCGATGCGTCCGAGCGGATCGCGCAGGCGAAGTACCGGCTGACATCGACATGCACGGCGTCGTCGATGCCCACAACCGCAGTGGGATGCGGCGACGAATCGCCGATCGTGCCCGTTCCGAGCTGGCCCTTGTTGTTGGTGCCCCAGCACTTGACGGTGCCGTCGGCCTTGCGCGCGCAGGTGTGCGAGGCCTCGCCCGCGGCGATCTGGACCACCTCGGTCATGTCCGTGGGAGGGGCGAGGGGACCCTCCAGTACATCGACGGGAAACGGCCAGGTGACCAGATCCATGTCGCCGTTGCCCAGCTCGCCGTGCTGGCGCCCGCCCCAGCAGCGCACGCCCCCGTCATCGCCTGCGGCGCAGGTGTGGGAGGTGCCGAGAGCGATCTGTTCGACCAGGATGGGAGGGGGGGCGCACAGCCCGTCCTCGCACGAGAAGCCCTGCGGGCAGCTCACCCCGTCGTCGGCTCCGATGCAGTCGTCGCTGGCGCCGCAGTAGTCGTTGTCGGTGAGGGGATCGATGCAGGCGCCGTCGCACACGATGGTGTCGTCGGCGCATGTTGCGGCGCAGGTGCCCGAGCCGTCGCACACCTCGTCGTCGCCGCAGGCGTTGCCGCACACACCGCAGTGTTCGATGTCGGACGCGACCGCTACGCAGGTGTCGTCGCACAGCTCCTGCCCCACAGGACAGGCGGCGGCGTCGGGACCGGTGGTCGAGTCGCAGGCCGACGCGCACATCAGCCACCAAACAGGGACCGTCGCCAGGAGGGAACGGGTCAGGGTATGAAACACGGGCACCTCATATCGGAATCAGAATTCCGATTCGGATTAATGCCCGAACGCGTCACCCGCAATATCCAAGATCCCCGATCAGCTGGAGCCGACTGTATGGGACGCGCGTTCGAAGCCCGAAAAGCCACGATGATGAAGCGGTGGGACCGCATGGCCAAGGCGTTTACCCGCGTTGGCCGCGAGATCTCCATCGCCGTGAAGGGTGGCGGGCCGATTCCGGACAACAACCCCGCGCTGCGCCGCGCCATCCAGAACGCGCGCGCGCTCAACATGCCCAAAGACAAGATCGCCGCCGCCATCGACAAGGCCGATGGTGGCAACGATGGCGACTTCGCGACGGTGATCTACGAGGGCTACGGCCCGCACGGGGTGGCCATCCTGGTCGAGACCGCGACCGACAACACCACGCGCACGGTCGCCAACGTGCGGCTGTGCTTCAAGAAGGGCAACGGCAGCCTGGGCAACAGCGGCTCGGTCGCGTTCCAGTTCGAGAAGATGGCCAGCTTTCAGCTCAAGCCCGAGGACGTGGGCGATCGCGAGGAGTTCGAGCTCGAGATGATCGACCACGGCCTCGAACAGCTCGACGACGGGCTGTCCGAGAACGGCGACCCCGTCGTGGTCGTGCGCACCGCCTTCACCGAGTTCGGGTCGATGCAAGACGCGCTCGACAGCCGGGGCATCGAGCCGGTGTCCTCGGGTACCGAGTACGTGCCCAACGACGTGATGGAGCTCGGCGACGAGGCCGCCGACGAGGTGTTGGCGCTCATCGACCGGCTCGAGCAAGACGACGACGTGCAGAGCGTGTTCCACACTCTGGCGTAGCCGCCCTCACGCGTACGCCACCTCGGGCAGGTCGGCCCCCAGCTTGCGGGCCAGCTCCATGGCGAAGCCCGCTGGGTCGACGTCGGGTCCGCGTCGGTGATGCAGCAACCACTCGGGGCCCGCGGTGGCGTCATCCAGAGCGGTGATGCCCATGCGCACCCGGGATCCGCTGTGTTCGTGGAACTGTGGCTTGCCCATCACGCGGGCGACGTGCCCCTCGTAGACGGTGACCTGCTTCCACTCCACGCGCCGGCCTGCGTGTCGCTGCACCTTCGAAGCCAGCGCCCAGGCTGCGCCGTCGAGCGCGGTGCAGGCCCCAATCGCCGCGTCGGTCGGGACGCCGCGCAGCACGAGGTTGGGTAGACCCCAGCGATGCAGGGCGGTGGTACGCAGCTCGTACCCGTCGTCGGTGAGGCTGGCGAGGATGCCGAACCAGTCGCGCATGTGGATGGTGCCATCTGGCGGCGGCAGCAGCTCGAGGCTGTCGACGCCATGGCCCACCATGCGGTCGAGGTCTACCAGGATGCCGCCCAGGCGCCGTGCCAGGGCGCGCGCGACGGTGACCGAGGCCCAGAAGCCGGGCCTTGGCGCGCACAGCACGTCGCTGGCCAGCACCAGGGCGACGTGGGTTGCCGCGTCGAAGCGGGCGCGCTCCCGATGCCCCCAGCAGCTGGACTGCAGGAGCTCGGGCAACGGGAAGGGCAGGTCGCTCACCCGGCAGATCTGCAGATCCATGGGCATCTGGTGGCGCCAGCCTTCGATGGCCAGCCGGGTGTCGCCGGGGGGGATGGCGGCCAACGCGGCCTCGGCCCAGAGCTGCAGCTGGCTGTCGGTGGGCAGGTCGCCCGATGCCTCGAAGAACACGGGCCACGCGAGGTTGGCGGTCAGCGGCACGTCGAAGGTCACCGGCACGGTGCACCTCTGTGGCTGGGCGCGAGGCCGGGTCGAGACGGATGGCGGGAACGGGTCATGGAACCTCCGGTTGTTGGCGCGGAGGCTCTGCGAGCGGCGTGCCCGCTCAGATGCGAGGTTCGCCCGTTGGGTGACGGACGTCGGGTGTCAGCGCACCGACACCCCTGCGCTTCCGGGGTGCATCAGCGACGCTTGCGCAGAAGCAGACCGCTGGCGGGCGCGTGGTCGGCGAACAGGCGATCGCGCCACTGCAGCAGGTCCGAGAACTCCCGCGCCAGCTCGGGGCGGGTCCAGCTCTGACGGGCGGCCTCTCCCTCGAACACGATGTGGGTCTCGCAGGGCTGCACCACCTGCAGGGCGGTGGCGAGGGCCACATCGCCGAACTGCAGGGTGTCGCCCACGAAGTCGCGGCCACCGAGCGCCGATCGGAGCTCGCCGAGGGCCTGGCGCATGGCCTGGATGTTGGCGGGATCGTGCTGCAGGCGAATCCCGCGCTTGTTGGCGAACCATCGAACACAGTGGCGTGCCAGCGGCAGGTTCAGGCGCCCGAACGGTGCTGCCCATCCGGGCAGGCTGTCGATGAGCGCCGCGTCGGAGTGGAACATGGCGGTGGTGCACTCGCGTCGGCCGGCGTCGCAGATGATCTGGGCGAGGTCGACCCAGTGCGGGGTGTCGTCGTGTACCAGCGGCGTGCCGCTTCCGTGGGCATCGGCCCAGCGGGCGATGTCCAGGCTGTCTTCGAGCAGCTGCCCGTCGTCGGTGACAAGGCTGGGCAACGAGAGCGGCCCCGAGCGCTTGCCCAGGCGACGTCGGGTAAGGGGGTTGCCCAGCCACAGGACGTGCTCGTGGTAGTCGAAGCTCAGGTCGTGGTGGGCGGCCACCCAGAAGGTGCGCGCGGTCCAGGGACTGAAGCGGATGCCGACGAGCTTCACGCGTTCAGCGTACACTGCGGCGCATGTCGCCGCTGCTGCCCACCCCCGTGAACCTGCGCCCGGCCACGCCAGCGCGAATCGGCGACCTGCTGTGGGCCTACTGGGGAATCACTCTGGCGGCCGCAGCCTCTGCGGTGCTGCTGTTGGTCACCTCGCTGGGGTCGCGGCTGGGCCTCGTCGATACCCTGTTGGTGTGGCCGATGCGCTGGTTCCAGCTGTTGGCCTCGCTCGCGGTGCTGCTCGGGGTTTCGCTGGTGCTGCGAACCGCGATCCGTGTCCTGCGGCACCTGCCCGCCACCGAGATCGACGTGCTGCCCAACGAGCTGCGCGTGCGGCGAATGCTGGGGCTGGCTCCGGTGCTCGAACACAAGCTGGCTGTCGACGGCGAGCGCGTCGACATGCGAGCGACCAGCTGGACCACCAGCGTGAGCGCCGGCAGCCGGCGGCTGTTGTGGCGCTGGCGGATCCGCCCCGACGACGCCTGGGTGCTGCGCGAGGCGCTCCGGGATCGCAACCGCAAGATCCGCGCCTCACTCTTGCGGGTCGACGTCGCCCCCGCATCCCCGCCGGCCGACCAAGAAGCCTGACCGCATGGGGCTTGGCGCGCATTCGAGCCGTCGCGCAAGCGTGGCGAGTCGCGACCTGCGCTGACCGGCACTGACATTTTTTCGACGTTCGGGGAACCCGTTGGGCAAGCTGTAGTCAGCCCGTTTGTCCGTTTTCAGACGCGACCGCCTTTCGCCCTTTCATCGACTGGAGCATCCGTGATGCGCGTACTCGCCGCCTCTTCTCTCATCCTCGTCCTGTCCGCCTGCACATCCGAGCCCAGCGTTGGCCTGCATCTCGACTCCACGATGCAAGCCCGAACGCAAGGCGTCGTGCTCCACGACGGAGGCGAGCTCGGCAATGCCGGCATGTTCGACCAGATCTGCGTCTTCGATTCCGAGCGGGCCGAAGTCGTCGGCGATCTCGACCTGGGCGACTCCGAAGAGCGCCTGCTCGACGCACACGGCGACCTCGCCCTCGCAGTGACCGACCAGATGGTCTACGAGTTCACCCGCACCGACCTGGGTGTCGCCACCCCCATCTTGAGCGCCGACGCGATTGCCGCCCGGGTGCTCGACGATGGCATTGCCGCCCTGGTGGTCGAAGACGGCGCTTGCGGCATTGCCTTCGACACCAGCGATGTGCAGGCCTTCTACCCCGTGGGCTTCGACTGCGACCGAAGCACCGGCTTCACGGCCGATCGGGCAAGCGGCACGGTGTTCGTGGGTGACGGCCGTGACCTCACCCGCGTCACGGCCGACGGGCAGACGATCACCTGGCCCGGCGAGCAGGCCACCATCCTGGCCTTCGACGCCCAGCATCAGCAGGTGATCATGGCGATGCCCGGGTCGTCCACGGTGCGTGCCGCCAACATGGAAGGCGAGCAGGTCTGGGGCGTCGATCTCTCGGGTGCGGTCGCCTCGCTGGCTGCCGCCGAGGCCGAGGGCATCATCAGCGTGGTGGTCGACCAGGGCGCCGCAGGCGGTGAGATGGTCATGGTCGATGGTCTGGACGGCGTCCAGGTCGTGTCGCACCTGACGCCCACCATCGCCGACGTGACCTTCTCGAGCGACGGCCTGTCCATGGCCCTCATCACGCCCGATCAGGTGCACCTGTACGACGTCGATCCCGACCTGCAGCCGATGGCCACCCCCACGTCGTACCAGGCATCCGAGCTGGGTGCGGTGGTCGGCACCGGAAGCGCCGTCGGCGGCTCGATCCTGGCTGCGGCGGCCACGGCCGTCTTCATCGAGTAGGCACCGCCCGGTCTGACGCGGCTCGCTCGGTCCGACGCCGAGCGAGCCAGCGCCCGCCTCTCGACCCCAGGCACCCTCGACCTCAGGCACCTCATGAACAGGCCCCTGCTCATCGCCGCTGCCATCGTGGCGGGTGCTCTTGCTGCGCCCGAAGCGAATGCCCAGGTGTTCTGGCCCGACGACTGCGGCCGATCGGTGGGCTGGGCGGTGGGGGCCACCCCGGCGCGACGTGACTGGGACTTCACGACGCCGGGCCCCGTGGCGGTCAGCAGCTCGCCGGTGATCAGCCAGTGGTGCAACCAAGAGGCGGCCAACGGACGGGTGGCGTCGTGGTTCGGGATCGACCTGATTCCCATCTACCAGCACAGCTACCGGCGCCTGCGGGATCGCGGGCCCTTGCTGGTGATGCTGAACATCGGCGGCGAGCTGCGCCTGGGCCGCAAGCAGCACCTGGGCCTGCACGCCACCACCAATGCCCTGGCTTGGGGGGCCGGCCTTCGCTGGCAGTTCAACGCCACGGGGCACGCGACCCGGCGGCAGGGCTTTGGGCTGCGCGCCAACGTGCTGTGGGGCACGGAGCCCGATCTTCAGCTGGTCTTGGACATCCAGCCGTGGCGCAGCAAGGACGTGCGCCGATGATGGCGGCCCTGCTGCTGATGATCGGCCTGGCGGCGCATGCTCAGGACGACGAGGCTCCGGCGATCGATGAGCCTGCCGTCGAAGACTGGGAGGAGTGGGTCGACCAGCTCACCCCGAGCGAGCGGGAGCTGTTGCGGCAGCTTCAGCGCTGGGAAGACGAGCTCGACCCGATGCTCATCGAGCGGCTGGAACAGGAGCTGTCCGGCGAGGCCTACGAAGACGACGTCACCAAGCCCTTCGACGTGCAGATGGGCTTCGAGGCGGGCACGATGACGGGCTTCCGCGTACAGCTCGTCTCGGAGCGCTTCTCGTTGCCCGCCTTCGGCATCCGTGGCGGCGTGCACACCTGGCAGCGCAGTGACATCGCGCTGCAGCCCACCGCGCTGGGCTACGTCGACGTTGGCCTGGGCGAGCTGCACCTCATCGGCTCGTGGGGGGCGACGCGCCGGGACGGGGAGTGGGGTCACATGGGCGGCGGCGCCATCGGCTGGCAGCCCTGGGAGCCCATCATCCAGATCCAGGCGGGCCTGCTGTGGGGCCCTGGCACGCGCAGCCTGGACATCAGCTACGCGTGGATGTGGTGACCCCCTCGTCGGACGCTCCGGACCGGATGCGCTCGACCATGCTGTAGAAGCCGTTTCGCCGGTTGGGGCTCAGGTGCTGATCGAGCCCGATGCGGGTGAACACCTGATCGATGTCGGCGCTGGCCATCTGTTGGGGTGTCTTGCCGCTGTACACGGTCTGAACCACGTAGATGAGCCCCTTGACGATGGTCGAGTCGCTGTCGGCGATGACGTCGAGGCAGCCTGGCTGGCCGTCGGTGGGCCGCATCACCAGCCACACCTTGCTCATGCAGCCCTTGACCCGGGTGGCTTCGGTCTGATCGGAGGGGCTCATCGGGGGCAGGCGCTTGCCCAGGTCGATGAGGTAGCGGTAGCGGTCTTGCCAGTCGTCGAAGAACTGGAAGCGCTCGACGAGCTCTTCTGCATCCATGCCCGCCGAGCTAACCGATTGTCGGGCGGTCAGACGACGACGAAGCCGATGACCGCCGCGGCCGTCAGGTTCTGCGGCATCCGGCTTAGGCGTACATCGCCTCGATCTGCTCGGCGAAGTGCTCGTTCACCACCTTGCGCTTGACCTTGAGCGTGGGCGTCAGCTCGCCATCGTCGACGGTGAGCTGGCGGTCCAGGATGGTGAACTTTCGGATGTGCTCGACGCGGGCGAACAGGGCGTTCACGTCGTTGTCGATGGCCCCCTGGATCTCGGCGCGCAGCTTGGGGTTGGCGTGCAGGTTGGCGGTGGACTCGCCGTTGTCTTGGGCCCAGGCGACAGTGGCTTCTTCGTCGAGGGTGACGAGCGCCGACAGGTACTTGCGGCGGTCGCCGATGACCACGGCCTCGCTGATGTAGGGCGTGTTCTTCATGGCGGCTTCGATGTTCTTGGGGGCGATGTTCTTGCCGCCGGCGGTGATGATGATCTCTTTCTTGCGGCCCGTGATCGACAAGAAGCCCTGATCGTCGAAGGCGCCCAGGTCGCCCGAGTACAGCCAGCCGTCGATGAGCGTGTCGGCCGTGGCCGCCTCGTCCTTGAAGTAGCCCATGAAGATGTTGGGCCCCTTGGCCAGGATCTCGCCGTCTTCGGCGATCTTGACGTCCACTCCGGGAAGCGCCGGGCCCACGGTGCCGTACTTCGTCTTGCCGGGCACGTTGAAGGTGGTGGGTCCGCTGCCCTCGGACTGGCCATAGACCTCGTGGATCACGATGTCGATGCCGGCGAACCACTCCAGCACCTCGGCCGAGATGGGGGCCGCCCCCGAGACGCAGTAACGGGCGTTGGCCAGACCCAGGGCAGGCTTGAGCTTGCTGTAGATCAGCCGGTCGGCGACCCGGTGCTTGAACATGAGCCAGGCGGGAGGCGACTCGCCGCGGTTGCGGTAGCCGATGACCGCACGGCCCTGCTCCATGGCCCAGGCCACCAGGCGCTGGCGCAGCGGGGGCGCGTCTTTGAGCTTGTTGTTCACCCCGGCGTGGAACTTCTCCCAGATGCGGGGAACGCCGAACACGATGGTGGGCTGCACCTCTTTGAGGTTGTCGGGCAGCCTGTCGATGCTCTCGGCGTAGTAGACCGCGTAGCCGTGCGTGATGGGGCTGTGCAGGGTGAACATCTGCTCGGCGATGTGCGACAGCGGCAGGTAGCTCACCGAGCAGTCGGTCTCGTCGACGTCGATGAGTGTCTTGATGATGGCCGCGGTCCACGACAGGTTGCGGTGGGACAGCATCACGCCCTTGGGCGGACCCGTCGTGCCCGAGGTGTAGATGAAGGTGGCGAGCTGGTCGTCGGTCAGCGCCTCAAGCCGCGTGTCGATCACCTCTTCGTCGACGGTGTCGGCCAGCGCCAAGAAGTCGTCCCACGCGAGCACGCGGGGGAGCCCGCCCATCTTCTGCACGGCGCCGTCGAGGTCGTCGAGCTTGCCCGTGCTGGTGGTGTCCAGTCGTGGAGCGGCCGTGCCCCGCATGAGCACCACGGCGTCGAGATCGGGCAGGTTGTCGGCCTGTTCGCGCACCTTGTCGAGCTGCTGATCGTCTTCGAGCAGCACGATGCGGGACTCGCTGTGGGCGATGATGTACTGCACCTCTTCGGGGGAGCAGGTGGTGTAGATGCCGGCAGCAGCGCCGCCCGCGGCCATCGCGCCCAGGTCGAAGATGGCCCACTCGGGGCGGTTGAAGCCCAGGATGCTGACGGTGTGCCCGGGCTCGAAGCCCAGCGCCACCAGGGCCCGGGCAGCCGTTCGAACCTCGCTGTTGTAGGTGCGGTAGCTGGTGGGCCGGTACGAGCCGTCGACCTTGGCGTAGTAGGCCGGGCGTTCGGGGTGCTCGGCGGCAACAGCGGCGAGGCGGTGGGGGATCGAGTCGATGGCCAAGGGCTTTCTCCGCAACTGAGAACGCGCCCTTAACCCGCACCCGGGTTGTGCCGACGAGCCGGGTACCGGGCCGCGAACAAGCTGGCCGCGATGACTCGAGGGACAACATGAAGCGAATGGCTCTTGGTGGGATGATGGCCTTGGGGATGACGACGGCGTGCGACCGCCCGGGGCAACCGCCCCGAGAGCCGGTGGAGCCCTGCCAGAAGGTCAGCTGGTACGCCGATAACGACGGTGACGGCTTTGGCGACCCGATGGACGAGATCGAGGCCTGCGGTGCCACGTGCCACTACAGCGCGACCAATGCCATGGACTGCGACGACGGCAATCCCGCCATCACGGCGCTCGCGGGGAGCACCTGTCCTGTGGACATGGCGGCCACCGACGACGTGGTGGTGGGCCATGTGGGGCGCTGGAGCGAGTACATCGCGGTGACCGGCGGCTCGGGCAAGCTCGATCAGTACGACTCGGCTGCAGCCTGCGCCGCCTGGGGTGGGCACCTCGCCACGTGGTCGAACGGCACCGAACTGCACGAGTTCATGCAGAGCATGAGCCCTCACCAGACGTTTGCGGGCTACATCGGCGTGGTGCCGGGACCGAACGGGGGCTGGACGTGGGTGGCCGACAGCCCGCTGGTGATCAGCAGCATCGGCTGGTGCCGTGGCCAGGAGCCCTCGGTCTGGGACGACGACGACACCCTGGTGCTGTTCAAGCACGGCTACGACTGGTGCGTGGGCCGGCCCGACGACGCCAACCAGCACTATGTGTGCGAGCGTCCCCGACAGTATGTGGAGTGGTATACGGACTGAGCCTGGGCGGCCTTGCTACCATCCGGCCATGACGCGCCTCCTGCTCCCCGCCCTCGCCCTGGCCCTGTGCTCCGCCTGCTACAACTGGAGCGTGCGCCACGATCAGCGCGTCGACCCCGGCGGCACCTTCGATGCCACCGTGCACATCGACGCGACCGACTCGGGCAGCGCCGACGTCACGGTGTGCGCGGGGCTGCCCGAGGGCTGGTCGGTCAAGGGCAAGGTGCGCTTCGAAGGCAAAGACGGCGACCAGGCCTTCAGCGGGGTGGCCCAGCCGTCCCAGGCCCTGGCCGAGGTCGCTCGCGGCGGGTCGGATGTCCAGGGACTGACCTGGACCTGCTTCGAGCTTCCGACCCGTGAGTACACCAGCGCGGCCGAGGGCGACGTGACCGTGACGCTGAAGGCCGACAAGGGTGCGGCGGGCCTGCGCACGCTGCGGTGGTGGTCGGGGCGCGGCACCGAGGCCAGCGAGGGCTACCGGGGCAGCACGATCTACGTCGGCAGCCCCAAAGAGTGGGCCAAGGCCGAGCTGGGCAAGCAGGTCGACGAGGCCGTGAGCGATGGGCAAGAGACCAGCGCAGAGCTCACCGAGCTCGAGACCAAGGCCAACAGCTGGCTCGCCGGCATCGGGTCCATGGCCGAGGCCGACGTGCTGGCCGCCAAGCGGCACTTTGCGGCCGCGCCGGGGCAGCTCGAGCGGCTGCGCACGCTGCTGGCCGAGCCCCTGGTGAGCGACGCTCAACGTGCGGTCCTGGTTGACGCCGAGTCGCTGCTGGCTGTGAAACACGAAGCCTGGAGGGTGCTGTGGCCCAAGGTGGTGACGGGCCTCACCAACAGCGCATCCAACGCGCTCGATGGGGTGCGCGATCCGGCGACCGGCCAGTACGACACCACCAAGGTGGGCGCCCTGGACACCGAGGTTCGCGTCGCGCTGGAGACGGTGAACGATCTGCACGACAAGGTCGAGCTGAGCGCAGACATCGATGCGCTGTTCACGCGGTGCATGCCGCTGGCGTTCCAGCTGGGCAACGGCGACTTTGCCAGCGGCGTGTCCGGGCTGTGCATCAAGGTCTGCAAGACGCCCGAGACGCTGGCCTACGCCCACTTCACCCAGGCCAACGTGCACAGCGCCAACAAGACGGGGCCCGAGCCCATCGAAGCCTCGTGCCACGCGGCCTACACCACCTTCCCCACCGGCTTTGCCACCTGGGGCGCCGCCCAGTGCACCACCATGCTGGGCAGCGAGTCGTGGAAGACCGCACCCGAGGTTAGCGGCGCGCCATGACCCGCACCGTCCCCGCTCCCCCCGGCTTTCGTTCTGTCCCCCGCACCGGCGTCATCTACGTGATGACCGAGGCCGCCAAGGCCGGGTACCAGCCTGGCTCGCCCGACTGGGCCAACCTGGGCCAGGGCGCCCCCGAGACCGGACCCCTCGAAGGCGCGGCCGAGCGCATCACCGACGTGCACATCGGGCTCGATCACGAGTACGCGCCGGTCGCTGGCCTGCGCGAGCTGCGCCAGGCGGTGGCCGACCTCTACAACGCCCGGTACCGGCAGGGAAAGGCATCGCAGTACACCGCGGGCAACGTAGCCATCTGCGCCGGCGGGCGCCTGGGCCTCACCCGGCTCGTCAGCACGCTCGGCCGAACGAACCTGGGCCACTTCCTGCCCGACTACACCGCCTACGAAGAGCTGCTGGGCACCTTCGGCACCTTCGTCAGCATTCCCGTGCTGCTCGAGCCCGACCGCCAGTACGCGTTCACCCCCGACGAGCTGCGCCGCGAGATCCTGGGCCGGGGGCTCGGTGCCCTGTTGCTGTCCAACCCGTGCAACCCCACCGGCAAGATGCTGTACGGCGACACCCTCGATCGCTGGGTGGGGGTGTGCCGCGAGCTGTCCACCACGCTCATCATCGACGAGTTCTACAGCCACTACACCTACGCGGGCAGTCAGCTCACCACGTCTGCGGCGGCGTTTGTCGACGACGTCGACGCCGACCCGGTCGTCATCCTGGACGGGCTCACCAAGAACTGGCGCTACCCGGGCTGGCGCATCTGCTGGACCGTGGGGCCGCGGCCCATCATCGAGGCGGTGGCCTCGGCGGGCTCCTTCTTGGACGGGGGAGCCCCGCGGCCCATGCAGCAGGCGGCGCTGCCCCTGGTCACAGCCGATCTGGCAGACAAGGAGGCCGCCGCCATCCAGCGTGCCTTCCGGGCCAAGCGCCAGGTGATGATCGACGGACTGGAGCGGCTGGGCATCCGCGTGAACCTGCCGCCCCAGGGCGGCTTCTATTGCTGGGGAGACGTCAGCCGACTCGCCGAGCCGCTGAACACCGGCATGGGCTTCTTTCGGGCCGCGCTCGAGCAGGGCGTCATCTGCGTTCCCGGCGAGTTCTTCGACGTGAACCCCGGGCGGCGGCGCTTTGGGCGCCCCAGCCGCTTCGCGAGCTTCGTGCGGTTCAGCTTTGGCCCCGAGCTCGAGGTGATCGAGCGCGGTGTCGCCGGGCTGCGGAGGGTGGTGGGCGGGTAGAGACTAAACGGGTAAGCGTCCCTGTCCACGTCCACGTCCACGTCCACGTCCATGTCCACGTCCACGTCCACGTCCACGTCCACGTGACCGTGACCGTCCACGTCCACGTCCACCGTGACCGTGAACGTCCACCGTGACCGTGAACGTCCACCGTGACCGTGAACGTCCACCGTGACCGTGACCGTGACCGTGAACGTCCACGTCCACGTCCACGTCCACGCGACTCGACGTCGACGTCGACGAATCGTCGTCGCCGGCCGGGCCGGTGTGGCCCCGTCACCATGCCGCTGGGATGCCGCACCGCCGGCCCCGCGTCAACCTCCGCGACCCCTTCGGCGGTCGGCTTAGCCTCCCGCCTGCCAGGGGTTCCCGCGGAGGTTGACCCGGCGCCGTCGGCGCGGCTGGGGCGGCTCAGGGTCCAGCCGCCAGCCCTGGCCGTGGGGGGAAGGAAGCTTGCGACCGGACGGGACCCCGCGGCCAGCTCGACGGCTGGCGGCGCAATCCGTCGCAGGCCACACCGGCCCGGCCTGGAGTCAACGACCATGTCCTTCTCGTACGAAAAGCTCGATGTCTACCGTCTACTCACCGAGGTGGCCGACTGGATCGCCGATGCCAAGTGGCCTTCGGGGTCGCACTGGCTCAAAGACCAGGCGCTGCGCGCCATCCAGTCGGCGGTGCTCAACACCGCCGAAGGCCTGCTGCGAAAGGGAAAGGCCGGCAAGAACCAGCTTGACATCGCGTTCGCGAGTACCGGCGAGGCGAACGCGGCTCTTCGGCTGAGTGGGCTCGAAGGGGCCGAAGAGCAGCAGGCCAAGCTGCGACGCGTGGGGCAGATGCTCTGGAGGCTCAAGCGATAGCGCTCGAGCTGTGGTGGGCCGAACTTACCCGTTCGAACTGGTCGCTCACCGCATGGTCTCCGGGAACTCGGGCAGGGTCTTCAGGTTGCCCGCCTCGTGCCCGCTGATGATGTGCAGCTCGGGGTAGCGCTGGGTCCAGTCGCGGATGCGGTAGGCGCTCTTCATGGTGAGCGTCCAGTCGTCTTCCAGGATGGTGCGCGGGATGAAGCCCTTGGGCATGGGCTCGTGCCAGTGATCGTCGACCCAGGCGGTGTCGCCCGTGATCATGTACGAGTCGCCGAACAGGTTCACCAGCACGCTCATGTGGCCGGGCGTGTGCCCGGGCGTGGGCAACAGCACCAGCCCGCCGTCGCCGAACAGGTCGATGTGGTCTTCGAAGGCACCGTAGGGGAGGGCGTTGGAGGGGGCGTGAAAGCGAATGAGCTCGACGTCGGCGTGATCTTCGTAGGGGAGGGGATCGACCGCCTTGAGCGCGCGCTTCTTCTGGCTGAAGTCCCACTCGGCCTCGGACACCCACAGGGTGGCGTTGGGAAAGTCGTTGATGCCGCCTGCGTGATCGACGTGCAGGTGGGTGACGATGATGTGCTCGACGTCGTCGGGCGAAAAACCCGCCGCCTCGAGCTGATCGGCCACCGGGTTCACGTTCTCGATGCGCGAGCGCTTGGCCGTGCTCTTGCCCGGGAAGATCGCCGGGTCGGTCTTGGTGTCGCGCCCGTAGCCCGTGTCGATGAGCACCAGGCCAAAGGTGTGGTGCTGGTACAGGTAGGCCATGACGGGCATGGACTGCCGCCCCTTGCCCTTGCCGCGTACCCACTTGGCGGGAAGCGACGTATCGGCCACGTGCATCGCGCGAAGCGACGCCTGGGGTGTGGTGCTGCGGTCGATGTCCCACTCGTAGACCAGGCTCGGTGGATCGACGTGCTTGGGGGTGCAGCCCAAGAAGAGGGCGAGCCAGATCGTCATGCTGGGGAGTCTACCAGCGGACAATGTAGTAGGCTCGCCCAGCATGCTCCCCGTCTTGCTCGCTCTGCTGCCCCTCAGCGCCCATGCCGGCGTCTTCGAGGGCAAGTCGATGCGCGGCGAGTGGCCCGACCGCGCCAGCCAGCGCGAGTTCACCCTGCCCCGAGGCTGGTGGGAAGCGGGCCTCAGCGGCTCCACCAAGGCATCGCGCGGCGTTCGCGGCACCTTTGGCATCGTCGAGCCCTATGACGGCGCTGTGTTCCGGCACAGCCGCCTCACCATGTCCCTGAAACATGGCTTCTCGGACCGCTTCACCTTCTACATGCACGTGCCCTGGGTGAACACCAACGTGCGCAACGATCGCGGCGCGGCCATCGGCACCACGGCGCTGGGCGACGCCAACACCGGATTCGTGTTTCAGCCCTGGGTAGGCATCGACGACCGAGCCATCGCGTTCCAGCTCGACCTGAAGTCGCCGTCCGGCCTCGAGTGGCCGGGCAACACCACCGGGGGCTCGGCGTTCACCGAGGGCTTCTTGACGGGCACGGGCACCACCAACCTGGGTGCGCACGTGCACGGCAAGGTTCGCCCGGCCAAGATGCTGGCGGTCGACGCCAACCTGGGCTTCACCTACAAGTTCGCGGGTGTCGTCGGCTACGTGGTGCAGCCCGACGGCTTTGGCAATGGCTGGCTCAAGCCCGGCAACGAGTTCAGCGCCGGCCTGAGCGCGACCCTGGCACCTGTCGACCCCCTCTCGTTCCGTCTGGGCGGCGACCTGGCGATGACGGGGCTGTACTACTACGGCGTCTCGGGCGCCGGCACAGCTCGCCTCGAGACCTTCTGGCTCGGCTTCGAGGAGCCCTACGAGTTCGCGGGTGGCGAGCTGCAGACCGTCGAGACCGACCCCGCCGGCGTCTTCTTGAACACCCACGCCCGCGTGGGCTGGCACCCCAGCGAGCAGGTCGAGCTGGGCCTGTCTGCCGACGTGCAGATCCTCGCGCCCGACGGCCGCATCTTCAGCTACCTGGGGCTCGAGGAGTTCTCGCCGCACCCGGGCACCACCCTGGCCGTGGACGGGGTGGTTCGATGGTAGCCCTGCTGGCCTTGTTGTCGGGTGTGGCCCAGGCCAACGGCGGCTACGACTACCCGCTGCCCGACGTCGAGTGGCACACGCTCGAGACCGAGCACTTCTACTTCCACTGGCCCGAGTCCACCAAGCCCAAGGACGACCCCCACTGGTTCACGACCGAGTGGTCGGCCGGGCAGCTCGCCACCATCGCCGAAGACGCCTACCCCAAGATCTGCGGCCAGTTCGACTACTACCCCAAAGAGAAGGTGCACGTCGTCGTGTACGACCAGGGGCCGGGCTGGGAGGGCAATGGCTTTGCCCTGGCCGAGTACGACGTCACGGGCTTTGCCGCCGACTGGGGCCCGCTGTTCCGGGAGCGTGGCCGCGCCGAGTTCCTGGCCGATGTCTTCGTGCACGAGTTCGCCCACATCGTGAGCCTGAAGGCCTACCTGCCCTTCAGTGAAGACATGACCGGACTCGGCATCGGCGGCCTGTCCGAAGACGAGGAGTGGCTGCGGCGCTGGGGCGCGGTGAACGGGCCCCTCAAGCGCAGCGCCAACGTCGACCTGGCCTTCGATGTGTCGCTGACCGCGCACACGCCCTTCTGGTGGGCCGAGGGAGGCGCCGAGTACTGGAGCCACCAGGCCGGAACCAACTTCTGGGGCAGCTCCCGCGATGCCTTCCTGCGCACCACGGTGCTCGAGGGCCGGGTGCCCAGCCGCGCCGAGTGGACCACGCGCATGCAAGCCGAGGGCTTCGAGGGCGAGCGTGGCTACAACCACGGCTACGCCTTCAGCCAGTGGCTCACCAACGAGCGCTTCCCCGACAAGGACGTGGTCTCTGAGATGGCGGCCGTGAGCCATGGCCGCTGGCACTGGAGCTGGGACAAGGTCGTGCAAGAGGCCACGGGTGTGCCCATGAGCCAGCTGCACGACGAGTGGCTGGCCCACCTGGACACCTACTACGGCGACCAGAAGGCCCGCATCGAGGCCGATCGCGTGGTGACCGGCAAAGAGCTGGCCTTGTCGCAGCCGGCCTACGAAGACCCCGACAGCGGGTTCGACGACTGGAAGTGGAAGCACCAGAAGGCCGCGCTCGACCAGGCCGGTAGCGCGTGGCACCAGACGGGCAATGTGCACCCCAATGGCCAGGTGTTCGCCTGGTACGACGATGCGCTGAACGTCGCCGTCATGGGCGCGGGCGACTGGGGCGCCATCAGCGGCACCTACATCCCCGACGACTGGAAAGACGCCAAGGCCTGGTACGGCGAGCACCCCATGGGCATGGCGCCCGCGGTCGACTGGATGCGCCCCGACTTCTCGCCCACCGAAGACCGCATCCTGTTCGTGGGCACCGAGCGCGACCCGCCGGCGGCGCTGGCGGCAGCGGGGCTCGACGTGGTGGGCAGCGGCTACGACTGGAAGACGCTGCAGACCTGCACGTGGACGGCCAACAAGCGCCGGCTCGATCTCGACTGCGAGGCGGTGCCCAACACGCTTCGCGCTCGTGAGGGGGCGTTCCACCCCAACGGCAGCACCATCGCGTTCGTGCGCTACGCCGACGGCACCCAGAACCTGTGGACCGTCGAGCTCGACGGCAGCGACGCCAAGCCGCTCACCACCTTCGCCGACGGCACGCAGTTCAACGGGGTGGACTGGTCGGCAGACGGCCGGTTCTTGCTGGTGGGCATGCACCGCAACTTCCGGCAGGATGCCTGGCTGCTCGAGGTGGCCACCGGCGAGTGGACACGCCTGACCGACTCCGAGGCCGACGAGCTCGACCCCATCTTTGGCCCCGAGGGGCGCGTGTGGTTCGCCAGCGACGCGGTGGTGGGCTCGGCGCCCAAGAAGTTCGACGTGTTCAGCATGGACATCGAGTCGCGCGAGGTGCGACGCCACACCAACGTGTACGGCAGTGTCTTCGCGCCGGTCGTGAGCCCCGAAGGGCACCTGTTCTACACGGGCTTCACCGGGCACGGCTACCGGAACTTCGGCGTCAACGTGGCCGAGCTCGACCAGCGCATCGTCGACTACCCCGGCGCTTGTGCCGTCGATGGCTGCGATCCAGCGGCCGAGTTTGCCGGCGAGCCCGTGGCGATCGACGTGAAAGATCGGTCGAGCCGGTTCAATCCGGTCAAGTCGGCGCACCCGCTGATGGGCTGGCCCACCCTGCGCATCAGCGACAAGAACGTCGAAGTGGGCGCCGGGATCTTCACGGGCGACCACCTCGAGAAGCACATGCTCTCGGCCGACTTCAGCGTGGGCAAGGACACCTACATTGGTGGCTCGTACACCAACATGATGTTCTGGCCCAACCTGACCATCGGGTACGGGCGCTACTCCTTCAAGAGCGCGTATGGGCTCGGTGACGACGCCGACGGCCTGCCGCAGACCACCGACGACAAGAGCGTGGTCGACGTGAAGTACGAGCAGGTGTCCGACGACTTCTTCTTGTACGGCGACCGCTACATCAACGACACCCTGTGGGTCTCGATGGGCGTCGATGCCAGCCGCTACAGCTTTCGCGAGTCCGGCGATGGCACCGACTGGGGCGAGTACATCTGGAACAGCGGCGTGGGCATCACCGCGTCCTGGGACGCGAGCGGCTGGGGCCAGGACGGGTGGGTGAACCCGCGCGGCGGACGTCGCCTGACCGTCGACTACCAGCTGCGACGCTCGCAGATCGTCGACCCCGAGACCGCCGGCGCGGTGTACGACGATGGGGAGCTGCTCGAGGGCTACACCTACAACCGCCTCGAGGTGAACTACACCGAGTTCATCCCCTTCTTCGAGCGGCACACCCTGCAGCTCGACGTCACCGCGGGCTTCATCGACCGCAACGTGATGGGCTGGGACGAGTTCTCGGCCGGCGGGCGCCACCCCTACGACTGGGGCAGCGGCAGCATCGGCAACAACTCGCAGTTCGCGGGCTACGAGGGCTGGTCGCTCAACGGCGAGACCATGCTCATCGGCAACGCCAGCTACCGCTTCCCGCTGGCGCGCGACCTGAACCTCAAGATGGGCCCCATCTACACCGAGTCGATGTACCTGCAGGTGTTCGGCACCGCCGGCAACCTGTGGAGCTACCGCGTCGACGGGCCCAGCCACGTCGAGGGCTACAGCGTGGTGCCCAGCGCCGGCGGCAGCGTCAAGCGCGAGGTGCCCTTCGCCGACTACTCCAGCAAGAACAGCATCGTGGGGCGGCGCAACTTCTTGCTCACCGACGTGGGCGTCGAGCTGCGCGTGCGGCAGTTCCTGTGGAACGACTGGGACTGGGACAGCTTCGTCAAGGTCGCGTACGGCTTTCAGCCCACGGCGGGCTACGGCGACGTCAACTCCGACGGCATCCAGAGCAGCGTGGCCCGAGACGCCGCCAGCGAGCTGTCGAGCGAGCTGGAGCCGGGCACCATCCGGGTGTACGCCGGTCTAGGGACCGGTTGGTAGCAGGCCACGGGCGGCGGTGAGCGGCTCGTCGATGCTGCTGGGCGACGGCACCTCCACCAGCATCATCTGGTCGTCGAGCACGTACACGCTGGGGAACAGGGTGACGTCCAGGTGGAACATCATGGCGCCCGTCGGGTCGGCCATCACCGGGACCCTGGCGTTGGGGAAGTCGGCGGTCCAGCGCTGCGCCGCAGCCGAGCTGCCCGGAGCCCCCTGGAAGTCCTGCGCGATGATGGTGATCCAGTAGGCGTCCTGCTGCTCGACGGCGGCCACCAGCTCGTCGTGATCGCCAGCTCGGATGCCGTCCAGGAAGGTCGAGTCGGGCGGGCTCTCGAAGGTCTCGGGGCCCAGGCCTTCGATCCAGCGCGCGAGATCGCGGCAGGGAAGGCACCACTCGGCCGATACATCCAGGATGACGGGCTTGCCATGCCCGGCAAAGTCGTAGAGCTGAACCTCGTCTCCGTGCTGGTCGACAGCGGTGAAGTTGCCCACCTGGCCGCCCTTCACCACACGAGACCCCACTCCAGGGTCGCCCAGCGCGGCCTTGTCGGGGTTGAAGGGCCAGCCCCCGGTGTAGGGGCTGGGTGTGCCGGTGTCGTGGCTGCCGGAGTCCGCGCTGCCCGTGTCGTCGCCCGGCCCGGTGCCGTCGGGCGGGGTCGCGGGGCCCGTGCAGGCGATGACGAACAGTGGCCACATGACCACGCAGATGCGCGGTGCCCGGCACGGTTTCACCCGGTGAAACCAGGAGTCGCGCGGGGCATCGAAGCGCCTGGAGGGGCCGGCTCTTGCTGCTGCTGTGCTGGATGGCGTGCACAGGAACACCGGGCGAACGGCCCAGCGACACCGGCTCGACGGTGTCGGACACCGATGTCGATGCCGACTCGGACGCCGACTCCGATGCGGACGCCGACACTGACGTGGACACCGATGCCGACGCGGACACGGACACTGGGGCCTCCTTCCCGCACGACCTGAGCGCGCTGGCCTGCAGCAGCGGCGTCGATGGCTGCGCGGCCGCCGGCCCATTCATCCCGGGCACCTGTTGTGCGCTGGGTCCGGGGCTGGTCGAGGTGGGCTTCGCTCCCACGCAAGAGGCCGTCGACATCGAGCTCGATGACGACTTTGCCTTCGTGTGCGGCGGCTTTGGTGCCGTGGTCGTGGACCGCCGCAGCGCCCCCAGCTTGAGCTACGCGGGCAGCATGGACGCGCGGTGCCAGCGCACCGCGGTCGGGCCCGAGCTGCCAGACGGAACCCGCGTGCTTTGGCTCGCCCACCATGGCGACTCCTGGGCCGACACGCCGTTCCTGTCCACCTGGCACGTGCACCCGGACGGCTCGCAGACTCCCGTGCACCGCATCGAAGACCCGGCCGTGCTGTTCGAGGGGGCGCGCTGGGCCGACGACCGCCTGTACGTCGCGGCCCACGCCGGGGGCCTGCGCATCTACGACACCGATGCAGAGGGCGTCCCGACGCTGCGCACGCTGCTGGGTGGCTTCGACAACGCGCTCAAGCTCGATCTGGAGGCGGACCACGCCTTCGTCACCGATGGGCACCGGCTTCGTGTCGTGCGCATCAGCGACCCGGACAACCCGGCGGTGGTGGCCACCACGAGCCTCGCGGGCGCCGCCAGGGACGTGGTGGTGGCTGGCGGGCTCGCCTACGTGGCGCTGGGGCGGGATGGCTTTCAGGTGCTCGATGTGAGCACGCCCACGGCACCGATGCCGCTGCATCATGTGCTGACCGAGGGCTCGGTGCAGGCCATCGACGTGCACGGTTCGGTCGTGGCCCTGGCGGCGTGGGAGCACGTCGAGGTGCGGGACGCCGCCACGCTCGAGCTGCTGGCGACCCGCACCCAGCGGGAGCGGCACCTGTTCGAGCAGAACCTGGGCGTGGCCGTCGATGGCGCAGATGTCTATGCCTCCGAGTGGTCCGGGCTGCACCTGCTGGAGCACCGCCAGGGCATGGTGGCGCCGGATCTGTGGACGAGCACCCAGATGCTGGACTTCTTTGGCGACTCGCCGTGGAGCCAGACGGTGCGGCTCGGCAACCGCGGTGCCATCGACCTGCAGATCGGCCCAATCGCCATCACCGACCCCGCGTCGTACAGCGTGACCCCGGCGCAGCTGGTGGTGCCCCCTGGTCAGACGGGCACCTTCGCCGTTCACTACACCCCGCCTGGCGTGCCCGAAGCCACCCTCACGCTGCACACCAACGACCCCGACCCCTTCCAGGGCACCATCGAGGTCCCGGTCTACGCCCCGGGCGCAGGGACAGGTCTGCACGTTGGCGACCGGGTGAGCGACGGGTTCGCCTTCCTGGACCCCACCTGCCGCCCGGCCGCCGCCGTTGCCGGCACCTGCGTACCCGACCTCGCCAACCTGGAGGGCAAGGTCACCGTCGTGGCCTACTTCGCTCTGTTTTGACCGATCTGCGGTCTGGAGTTGCCCGACCTCGACGCCACCATCCACCAGCAGTACCCGGCCGATCAGGTCTTGGTGTACGGCGTGTACCACAGCGAACCTGCCTCGGCGATCGCCGACTTTCAGCAACAGACGGGGGTGGGCTTCGACTTGGTGCAAGACCAGGGGACCTTCTTCACCCTGAACTTCCCCGCGGGCACCGGCTACCCATACCCGCGCGACGTGATCATCGGCAAGGACCTGCGCATTCGCGCGATCCGCAACGCCTTCAACGCGACGCATGTGCAAGAGCTCGTGGACACCCTGCTGGCCGAACCTTGGCCACCGCCGCCGTGAAGCCCCCGACGCGCAGAAAGATGCGGTAGTCTGCGGCGCAATGCTCCTGTTGACCGCAATCCTGGCCCTGACCGGCTGCTACCGACCGACCGACAGCTACAACGTGGCGATCTACGGCCAGGGCACCACCCTCGACGAGGTCTTGCCCGCGCCCGAGCCCATGGGTGGCCTGGTCGAGGTGTCTCGGGTGCGCCTGTGGGGCGACAACCTGGGCATGGCCTTCGTGGGCGGCGACGACCGACCACGCTCCGATGGCCGTGAGTTCGTGTACGCCAACGCCGCCTTTGGCTACCCCATCAACGGCACCTGGGCGCGCGGCTCCTTCATGCTGGCTCCTGGCCCCGACATCGCCGATCAGCCCGCCTGCGTGACCCTGGTCGACGTCGACATCACCCCCGGCCCCTCCGCCGAGTACGTCGATGTGGGCGACCACCTGCTGCTGTCCGAGCCCACCGGCGCCTCGCTGCGCATTCCCAGGACCCCCGCCGTGCACCCCCGCCCGGCGGGCGAGAGCTTCTACGCGGGCTACGGCGGCACGCCCATGCCGTACCGCGGCCGCACCGACGAGGCCCCCACGTGGTTTGCGGGCGAGGTGGTGTCGCTGTCCTTCCCCGGCACCGTCGGCGCTCCAGAGGCGACACACGGCTTCGTGCCGCGCGCGGGCGAGGTGCAGATGCGCTTCCCCGACGCGCTGCAGGGCGTGACCGTGGGCGGCGTCGAGGTCGGCGTACCTGGCCCCGAGGGCAGCCGCTTCGAGGGCCCTTGGCAAGAGGGCGGGCTGCCCATCACCTGGGACCCAGCCCCCCTGGGCGATCCCGTCACGCTCTCGGTCCGCTACCTGGCCAGCAGCGTCGAGATCCCCTGCGACGGGTGCACCGACTGCGGCGACGGCTTCAGCTGCGAGCCCGAAGACCCCGAAGACGCGTCCAGCCAGCACTGGTGCACGGCCGACGAGGGCAACAGCTGGCTGGTGCTCGGCGAGACCACCTGCACCGTGCCCGACAGCGGCGCGTTCACGCTCACCGCCGAGCACGTGGCCACGCTCAGCCGCAGCGTGCCGCCCTACTACGTCGACGGCGCGGTGCTCACCATCAGCCGGCGTGTCGACTCCACCATCGACATGCCCGACGCCATGACCTTCAACGGCAAGCGCATCCCGATCACCCCGGCGCGCACCCGAGCAAGCGACGTGATCTTCACCCGCATCGGCAAGCCTCCGCCCCTTCCTGGCCAGGACGAGGACGGGAACTGGATCGACGAATGAGGCGCTCGCTCCCGGTCCTGCTGGTGCTCTCGGCGTGCGGTTCGCCGCCGCTGCCCGACTACTTCGACCCCGAGCTCGCCGGGCCGTCGATCACCGGCGTCTCGCCGGCCTCGGTCGACACCACCACGGGTGGCCAGCAGGTGGTCATCGCCGGCTCTGGGTTGTCCGAGGTCCAGACGGTGGTCTTTGGCACACGCAACGCCACCGTGGTCGAGGCCACGGGCAGCTCGCTCACGGTCATCGTGCCGCCGTTCGTGGGCGGCGGGGGTCCGGTCGAGGTGGCCCTGGCCACCGACCAGGGGGTCGCGCGCCTGGACGGCGCTTTCACCTACAACGCGCCGGCAAGCGAGTTCACCCGCGGCGAAGACGTCAGCGTGTCCATCACCGTCGAGGAGTGCCCCATCGAGGTCACGGCGCTGGGCCCGGGTGGCGCCGACAGCCGCGTCTGGTGGTGTGGACTCGAGGCGGCGCGCGTGTCTGCGCGGGCCTGGAAGGGCGCCGGCCTTCAGTCGGGCTACGCGGGCGAGCTGTCGCCCACCGGCGCGCTGTCGGCGCTTCCCGAGGTCGGGCGCTCGCGCCTGGTTGCACCGGGCGACGAGGTGTCGCTGCCGCCCGGCGAGTTCTTCGACTTCTTGCCCGAGGGGGCCCGCATCCGGGTTCAGACCGACCGAGACTGGGACAGCGCCTTCGACTGGATCGCCGAGCGGCGGGCACTGAGGGCGGCCACCCTGGCATCCGAGGCGTCGGTCACGGCCAGCAGCACCTACGTGGTGGGCGGCGTCGCCGACGAGGCGGTGTGCTTCACCCAGCTCGATGTCATCGACGGCAATGCCGAGACCCTGTTCTTCGACCAGGCGCTCGATGCCTGGGACGACGTCGAGCTGGCTTACTCCATCAGCGGCGCCGTCGAGCGCGAAGGGCGCTTCGCCGCCGCGAGCGTGCTGTCGGTGAGTGACGACTCGCTGCGCACCGGCCCGGCCGGGGTCGAGCTGCCGTACGACGCCTTCACGGGGCAGTACACCCCCACGGCGCCACTGCGCGCCGGCGACTTTCCCTTTGGTGCCGAGTACCGGCTGTCCACCCGCGAGCTCGAGGCCCAGGACCGTGTGTGGGGCCGGGTGATGGGCGTCGAGCGCCTACAGCTCACCGAGCCCGACCTGCTCTCAGGCGAGGTCAGCCTCGATCTGTCCGATGCCATCGAGGTGCGCTGGACGCCTGCCGTCGGTGACGGCGATCCCAGCTACGTGTTGGTGCGCCTGGTGGTGCACGAGGGAGAGCACGTGCGGAGCACCGTGGTGGGGCAGGGCGACGACGCACTGGGCCTCCTGCGCATCCCCGCCATCGACCTGGTGGACGTGCCCGAGGTCGCTGTGCAGTCCGACGACGGCGAGTCGCTCTCCCGCTGGGCCGAGCTCACGGTGGCGCGCCATCAGCTACGCCGCGCCGAGGTCACCGACGACCCCAAGACGGATGTGGCCGAGACGATGGTGGTCGACTTCGTGAGTGCTGTCAGCGGCGTGGTGGCGCTGGAGCGGTAGGTGAACCGGGGCCGCAATCTGCAGCCCAGCGGTCAGTCGTAGGCCACCACGCTGCCGCCGCCGGCGGCGCCGCGCAGGGCATTCATGCCGCGCTGGCGCTGCTGATCGCGACGGAAGGACGGCACGACCGCGTTGAACAGCTGCACATCGCTGCGCGTGGTGACGCCCACGAAGCTGCCGAGCTCGCTGCCGACGAGGCCGGTTGCGTCGCGATTCAGGTCGAAGTGGTAGTCGAGCTCGAACCCGCCCACGACGTGCTGGATCTCGCTGTCGTTGCCCGTGTCCACCAACACCAGCGCTCCTCGCCACAGCTCGCCGGCGTTGACGATGTCGACGATGGCGCCGGACACGGTGCCCGATGCGATGTCGCCGTCACTGGAGAGCGTGTACAAGGTGTCGGTGCCCGACCTTGCGGCCCACAGTCGGCCCATGTCCGGGTCGAAGGCGAGCTGGTCGGCGTCGATGGCGTGCGTGATGGGGTCATGTCCGGCAGCGACCTGGACCACGGTGTCGCCACTGGCCACGTAGGCCGTGGCATCGGCCCGGTTGACCGCGAGGTCGCCGCAGCTGCCGGGCAACGCGGCGATGGTGCCGCCATGGTCGCGAACCACACACTGGCCGGCATCTTGGTAGGTCGCGATCCAGCCCGCGTCGGTGAGCTGGGCGGTGACCGGCGCCAGATCGCTCACTGTGCCGTAGGTGTGCGAGTTGGGGTGGGCCAGGTACAGGGCATCGCCGGCGATGAGGGCGTCGCTGCCCACCATGTCGAGCACGCGGTCGTACCCGGGCACGTCCATCTCGCCCACCATGCCCAGCTCGTTGGTGAACACGCAGGTGCCGCCGGCGGTTGCGCCCAGGACACCTTGGCCGGCGTTGTCGAAGCCGACGCCCCGGGCCTCGGTGATGATGGTGGCGCCGGGCTCGAACACGAACTCGGGCGGGGAACAGCCGATGGCCAGGAAGGGAAGAAGTGCGAGAGAGCGGTGCATGCGGGTCTCCGACAGGACGCTCACTCTAGCACCACGATCGCGTGTACCGCTCGGCGAATGTCCCGCGACACACAGACACTTCGCGTGATCTGGCCCGCGTCGAGATCGACCTCGCACACGGTTGCCGGAGAGCTGCCCACGAACACCCGCCCGTCTGGGTGCACGGCGAGCCCACGGGCCCAGCCCTGCCGTGCCGAGACGCCATCGGTGGCGTCGAGCCCCGTGAGCGTGTCCAGGGGGTAGCGGGGCAGGGGAATGCTGACCGCGGGCCCGCTGGCGGGGACCCAGGCGACGCGGTCGCGGGCGGTGTCGTTGAACAGCCACCCCCCGCGGTGGGGCCTGGCGTCGTGGCTTCCCAGCGGCACCTCGCCGATCACGCCCAGGACACCGCTGGGATCGAGGGCGAGCACCTCGGGGCTGCGCAGGCCGGCGAGCACCACCCGGTCGCCCTGCACACACACCTGGTTGATGTGCCAAGAGTCGCCCGCCGGGGGCAGCTCGGCCTGCGGATCGAAGGCCACCACCCCCCGGCGGATGCACACACCGCCGTCAAAGCGACCTTGGCGAAGGTCGAGGGTCAGCAGGCTGTCCAGGCCGGTGCTGGCGACGAAGGCATGGTCGCCGCGCACGGCGAGCGCATGGGCGTCGACGAGCGCGGGGCACGCCCACCGCTGGAGCACCGTGCCCGCCTCGCTGACCAGCCAGACCGCGTCGGCCAGCGCGACCACGAAGTTACCGCGCCAGCGCCCGAGCCCCCGCAGGCCCCGGCCGGCGCTGGGGCGGTCGGCCGGCACCAGGCGGTCGACCGTGAGCAGGGCTTCGAAGCCGGCTTCGAAGCTGCCGGTCCACAGCGCGCCGTGCACCTCGCCCGGTCGGGTGGACCGGGTGATGGTGGTGAACGCGAGCCTCACCCGGGGGCCAGATCGACGATGCAGTGCACCCGGGGCAGGCGCCCTGCGTGGGTGACCCCGTGCAGCCGCGTGTTGTCGATCTCCCAGGCGCGCCCCACCTCGAAGGGCACGCGCTGCCCGCCCACCACGAACATCACGCCGGGCTCGGTCTGCAGCGGCACGTGCACCCGGTGGCAGTGGGCGAAGAACCGCGCCGTGTCGCTGTGCATGGTGATGTGCGCGCCCGGCTCCAGCCGCGCGAACATGGCGTTGGCCAGGCGGGTGGGGCCGGGCATGTGCGCGGCGATGGCCGCGAGCACGGGCTCGAGGGCGGGACGCACGTCGTCCCACCAGGGCGCCAGCACGGTCGGCGAGCTGGGGAAGGAGCTGGGCTCGGTCCACACCGCGCGCAGGGTGCGGGTGTGGCGGTGCACGGCGAAGGCCTGCTGCCGGTACGGGTCGGCGTCCCACTCGCCGTCTGGTCGGCCCAGCACCCACTGCACCAGATCCGCGCTTGGCACCGGCCCCAGGTCACGCGCAGCCACCGGGAGCTTCATGGGGCCGGCGCTGGCTCGTTGGCGAGCTTGGCCTCGTGCAGCAGGTTGTGCACCCAGGGCAGCAGCTGCTGGTGCAGCTCGTTCATCTGGGCGATGAAGGCATCGTCGAGCCCAGAACCTCCATAGACCCGCTCGTGTAGCTCGTCGAAGACCCCTCCGCAGTGGGCCGGCAAGCCCTCGAGCGCGTCGGGCCCTGCGGTGGCGGCGGGGACCGTTGGCCCACGCACGACCTCGGCGGCGGCCTTGGCATCGCCCGCCACTCCGAGCCAGCCGAACACCTCGCTCATCACGCGCTCGGGGTGCTCCAGCACGGTGCGGTAGGACACGACGTGGCAGGGGTAGCCGCGCATCAGGATGTCGCGCAGGCCCAGGTAGTTCTCGACCCACCACTCCAGCGCATGCACCAGCGGCCGCCGCTCGGCGCCGGGCACCTCCCGGTCTTGCCGCTCGAGCGCTCGAAGGCGCTGCATCGACGCGACGTACTCACCCCATGGGCGCATGCTCACCAGCGCGCGGTCGATGTACGCCAGATCGGTGCGGGCCAGGCCCGACAAGAACACCTTGACCGCGTGCCCCTGCACCTGGGATGGGTGCAAGAAGGTGCCGCTGGCCGGGTCGGGGTTGGAGAGGAAGTTCACGCCCTCGCGCAGGCTGGACTCGTAGAACCCATCGGGGTTGGCGTCGCGCAGCGCGCGGTCTCCCCAGTCGCGTGGCCAGGTCTCGCCGATGACCGGCACGCCGGCCGCATGCAGGGCGCCCATCCACATCGACGTGCCCGAGCGCTTCGTGCCGCTGACGAGGATCATCTAGAAGGTCATGCCGCTCGTGATCGAGATCTGCCGGTTGAGCACGATGCCCAGCGGGCTGGCCTTGGGCACCAGCCCCTGGTAGATGCGAAGATCAAGGTTCATGCGGGTGTTCTGGATGGGGAAGCCCACGCCGAAGCCGCCCACCACGCCCAGGTCGAGCGGCTGCCGCATGACGCCGTAGCCATTCCAATAGTTGGCGATGTAGCCGCCGTAGAAGGTCAGCCGCGACCTTGCCGTGGTGGCCAGCCTGAAGCTGGACTGCATGCCGTACTGGATGTGCGGCGTGATGGGCTTGTGCTTGCGGTAGTCGTGCTGGGTCAGGATGGGCACCGCGATGTGGTGCTTGACCACGCTGATGGGGCCGAAGCGCGACCCGAACTGCGTGTAGTTGACCTCGATGAGGGTGCTGCGATCGGGGTTGAGGCGCTGCTTGCGAAAGGACATGCCCAGGCTGGGCCCCATCAGCGCGTTGGGCGTGATGTAGCTGTAGGAGTACCCATAGGCGAGCACCGACACCAGGTTGGTGAGGCTGGACTCGCCGGACAGGGTCAGGCCGGCCACGATGCCCTTGCGCCAGTTGGGCTCGGCGTCCTGGCCATGAGCCGGAGCGCTGCCCAGGGCAGGTAGGGCGAGACCGACGGCGAGGGTCTTCTTGAAGGGGGTCGACATGGGGCTCCTGATCGGCGCGTGTAGGGTACCAGCCCTCAGGCCCGCTCGCGAAGCCACCGGGCCATCGGGCGAAACACGGCGTCGGCGCTGCCCGGTGCGATGAACAGATCGGCGTGCGCGTACCAGTCGGCGTCGGTCCCGATGGGCCAGACGGTGACGTCGTCGCCGCCCCACCAGTCCACCACGCTGGTGGCGGTGTCTGGAGGAACGATGCCGTCTTTGTTGGCGTAGACCACCAGCAGGGGGCGATCCTCTTCGCGCATCGCCTCGCTGATGTTCACCCCGGCCAGCACCATGTCCCTGGCCTTCACCCAGCTGGCGATGTCGCGGTTGACCAGGCGATGGGGCTCGTCGACGGTGCGGGTGAGCTCGGCGGCCTTGGCGAGGTCGACGTGGTCGAGGTTCATGTAGATGGACAGCACCTGAGGGGCCGCCTTGGCGATGAGCGGGAAGGCCCGGCGTGCCAGGCTGTCGGTGCCCATCATGGGCAGGTACTTGGCCAAGCGGCGCGAGCTGAAGGCGGTGCGCAGCATGGGGTGGGCGGCGTCCCAGCGCAACGGGGCTCCCATGGCCACGACATTGCCCACGACGTTGTCTTCGACCAGCGCCAGGTGCGCGTACACCACCGCCCCACCCAGGCTCGCACCGATGCAGTCGACGCGATCGGCGGTGGTGTGGGTGCGCTCGAGGATCTCTTCGGTGAGCACGGTCAGGTCGACCTCGGCGTAGCTGCGCAGACCTGGCGGTTTGGCGCGCTTGCCCACCTTCTGGGCGCGGCCCTGCATGCGCATGCCGCCGCTCCAGACCTCCAGGCCACACTCCGCCAGGGTGCGCTCCATGGACTGGCCGTCTTCGGGCCAGCCAAAGATGTACGCGTTCATGCCGTAGCCGGGCAGGATGAGCACCGGGGGCAGCGTGGGGTCGAAGTGGTCGTGGCTGAGGGTGCGCTTGAGCGGCAGCAACCAGCCTTCGTGGTTCGGCACCATGTGCCGGTCGATGTTCACGGTCATCGCGCCTGCATAACCATCCACAGCCGGCTACCCTCGGCGCATGTGGCTCCTGATCCTCCTGGCATGCAACGGCTCCAATCCCACCGACTCGGGTCCGTCCGACAGCGCACCCGACACCGCCGACTCGGGCACCGGTCCCGTCTTCGGCCTGGATGCTCGACCGCCCAATCCCACGTGCGTGGCACCGGAACGCCCCGTCGACGCCGACGCCACCATCGCGCTGCAGCGTACTTTTCAGGCGGTGTCCCTGCCTTCGATGGTGCACGCGCTCATGGCACCGTCCATTCCCGACACCTGGTACGGCGTGGTGCAGAGCGGGCAGGTGCACCGCTGGCAAGACCGCGACGACACCCCGGCCCCCACGCTCGTCATCGACATTGCAGTCGAGGACGGCGGCGAGAAGGGGCTGCTGGGCTGGGCCATCGACCCCGACTTCGCGAGCAATGGCTACGCCTACGCCAACCTCACGCGCCGGCAGGCGGGCGTGCTGAACACCCTGATCACCCGATACCACAGCGCCGACGGGGGCCTGAGCTTCGATGTGGGCAGCGAGACCGTGATGCTGGCCATCGAGCAGCCTCGGGGCAACCACAACGGCGGCCACCTGGCTTTTGGCCCCGACGGCTACCTGTACGTGGGCATGGGTGACGGGGGCGGGGCCGACGATGAATACGACAACGGCCAGAACCTCGACAGCGAGCTGGGCGCGATGCTGCGGCTCGATGTCAGCGGCGACACCGCGACTGCGCCGGCTGACAATCCCTTTGTGGGCACCGCCAACAACGAGCTGATCTGGGCGTACGGCCTGCGCAATCCCTATCGATGGAGCTTCGATCGAGTCACCGGCAACCTGTGGGCCGGCGACGTGGGGCAGGGCACCTGGGAAGAGGTGAGCATCGTGACGGCTGGCGCCAATCTGGGCTGGCCGCTCAAAGAAGGCAGCGCTTGCTTTGCCGCGGCTCCCCCGTGCGATGACCCCTCATGGATCGATCCGGTGCTGGAGTACCCGCACACGGCCGGCAACCGCTCGATCACCGGCGGGTACGTGTACCGCGGCTCGGCGCAGCCCCAGCTCACGGGCACCTACTTCTACGGCGACTTCTACACGGGCACCATCTGGGCCGGCACCTGGGACGATGGGGCGGGCGCCTGGACCGCCACCGAGGCGGCGACCGGCACCGGTATCTTGATCAGCAGCTTTGCCGAGGGGGCCCAGGGCGAGATCTACGCGGTGGACTACGGGGGAGGGGGCCTGCACCACATCGAGCTGGCCACCCCAACCGCGGTCGACTTCCCGCAGCGCCTGTCCGACACGGGCTGCGTCGACGCTTCCGACCCGGCCACGCCAGTCGCGGGCATGATTCCCTACGGCTTGGCCGTGCCCTTCTGGAGCGATGGGGCCGACAAGGAACGCTGGCTCGCCCTGCCCGATGGCGAGCGCATCTCAGTCGAGCAGGACGGGGACTGGACGCTTCCGGTCGGCTCGGTCTTGCTCAAGCACTTCCGTGTGGCCGGCGATCTCGTGGAGAGCCGGCTGTTCGTTCGCCACAGCGACGGGGCTTGGGGAGGCTATTCCTACGCCTGGCTGCCCGATGGCTCGGACGCCGTCTTGCTGGCCGGGCACGAAGAGCGTGCCGTGCAGGGGCAGACGTGGATCTTCCCCTCCAGGGGCGAGTGCCTGCAGTGCCACACCGAGGCTGCGGGAGGCTCGCTGGGGCTCGAGACCGCGCAGCTCGGTGTCGAGCACGACTACGGGCAGGTGACGGCCCACCAGCTCCAGACGCTCGTGCACATCGACCTGCTCGACCCAGCGCCGCCCGTGGATGCCGCGGTGCTGGACCCCACCGACGCGCGTGCCTGGCTGCACAGCAACTGTGCGAGCTGCCATCGCCCGAGTGGACCGGGCGGCGGCGCGCTTGATCTCCGCCACAGCACCCCGCTCGCCAGCATGGGGGCCTGTGACGTGCCGCCCGACAACACGGATCTGGGGGTGCCCGGCGCCGTCTTGCTCGCCCCGGGCGAGCCCGAGCGCAGCTTGATCAGCTTGCGGGCTCGACTGCGCGACGGCGACGCGATGCCGCCGCTCGGCAGCACTCTGGTCGACGCGGGCGGGGTGGCCATGCTGGACGCCTGGATCGCGGGCCTGGGGCCGTGTCCCTGAACTTGGCCTTTCGGCCTCGGGTGCTTTGTGGGTCCAACTCTGCGGAGGAGCAGCCAGATGCGCTATCGTCGCCTCATGATCCGCCTTGCCCCGTCGCTTCTGATGCTCGTCGCCTCGACTGCCTGCCTGTACATCAGCGAGGCCGACCAAGAGGAGCTCTTGGATGGCGCCTACGACCTGGACGGCGACGGACACCGCTCCCTCGCCGGTGGCGGAGGTGACTGCGACGATGCCGACGACAGCGTGCACCCCGACGCCGCCGAGCTGTGCGACGGCGTCGACCGAAACTGCGACGGGGTCATCGACGACGACAGCGCCACCGACGCGGTGATCTGGTTCGCCGACGTCGATCAGGACGGGTTCGGCGACCCCGACAACACCATCGCCGCCTGCGAACAGCCCGAGGGCTACGGCAGCGACGACTCCGACTGCAACGATGCCGATGCCCAGGTGAACCCCGAGGGGGTCGAGGCCTGCGACGAGGCCAACGCCGACGAAGACTGCGACGGCCTGGCCGACGACGCCGACCCGGACATGCCCCCCATCGGCGCGCAGTGGTGGTTCCCCGACGACGATCAGGACACCTATGGCGACATGCACGACCCCGGCGTCGCGCTGTGCGAGGACGGCGCGGCCTCGGGCCTCACCCTGAACCACGATGACTGCGACGACGGCGATGACACAACAAGCCCGGCCACCGGCGACTGCCGACTCACCGGCGGCACCATCGACCCGGGCATCTTTGCCGACGCCACCATCCGCGGACCCGAGGTGTTCTCGGCGGTGGGCAGCGCGGTGGGCTCCGCCGGTGACCAAGACGGCGACGGCCTGAACGAGGTGGTCATCGGGGCTGCGGCCCAGGCCCGTCCCGACAACGGAAAGCACACCGGCGCGGTGTTCATCGAGCACGGGTGGCAGGCGGGCAACTACACCCCTGGCAGCGACACGGTCGCCATCTTGTACGGGCAGATCGAGGACGGGGCCTTTGGCCTGGTGACCGATGCCCACGACCTGAACCAGGATGGCATCACCGATATCCTCGTGGGCGCCCCCAATGCCGAGTCGGGCGGGGTGCCGGTGGGCGCCGCCTACCTGTTCAACGGGCCGCTCGAGGGCACCACCATGGGTGAGGCCGCCAACGCCCGCATCGTGGGTGCGCCGGGCTTCATCGGTGCCGGGTGGGGGCTCGACGCCGTCGGCGATGTCGATGGGGATGGCCAGCCCGACCTGCTGGTCGCGGCCTTCGTGCTGGCCCAGGACTTTGGCGAACCGGCGTCGTCCTACCTGATCAAGGGGCCGCTGTCGGGCGACTACGTGCTCGGTTCTGACGAAGACGCCGTGTTCTCGGCCCCCGAAGACGAGCGCGCCGGCGCCGACATCGCCGGGGTCGGCGATCTGGACGGCGACGGGCTCACCGATGTGGCGGTGGGCGCTCCGACGTGGCGCGATCCCGGAGCCGGCGCGCTCGAGGCCGCCCACGGCCGGGTGTACATCGTGTACGGCGGCTTCTCGACCGGCACGGTGCCCCTGCCCAACGCCGACGTGATTCTGGATGGCTCCAGCTACCAGACCGTGGGCTCGCGCCTGGCCGCCGCTGGCGACTTCGACGGCGACGGCAAGGACGACCTGGTGATCGGCGCCCCCTTCGGCGGCATCACCCTCGATCCGCGGGTGTGGGTGGTGCCGGGTGATGGGCTGTCGTCGGGCCCCATCGGTGCCCGGTCGTCGTTCAAGATGCACTTCAGCTCGCTGCAAGCGACGTTGCTGGGCTTCTCGGTGAGCTCGGGCAACTTCGACGGCGACGGGTTCAGCGACATCGCCTTTGGGTCACCCGGCTGGAACACCGAGGCGGGGCGCGCCATGGTGGTGTACGGCGGCTCGACGCTCACGGGGGTGTACCTGCCGGGAGACATTCCCGGCACGGTGGCCGGGGCGCGCTTCCACGGCACCCAGAGCCGGCAGGGTCCGGCCAACAACCCCACCAACAAGGGCGCCAACCTGGGCCTGTCGGTGGCGCTGGTGAACGACGTCAACCGCGATGGCCGCGACGACCTGCTGCTGGGGTCGCCGTTCCACGACATCTCGCTGTCCGAACAGGGGGCTGCGTTCTTGTTCTTGGGTGGCCAAGCGCCGTAGAGCGAGCCCTACTGCTGCTCGTAGGTCACTTTGTTGAGCTTGATGCGCAGCGCATGGCGCCGCTTCTCGATGAACCAGGGGTCGAAGCCCTGCTTCTTGAGCTGTTTGCGCACCCGGTAGACCAGAACGTGCAGGTAGTTGGGGTCGCGCGCGGAACGGCCCCAGATGCCCGTGTACAGATCGCTGTCGGAGCACCAGCCCCGGTCGGGCTCGGCCACGTCGCCGGCCTTGTCTTCGGCCGCCTGCTTGCCCAACAGGTACAGCAGCACGGCGCGGTTGTCGCTGTCGACGGCGTAGCGCAGGTCGCCGGGGCCACTCAGTCGGGCGAAGGCGCCGTTGACCCCGCCCAGGCCGACCGTGAGTTCGTACTCGGGCTCATCGGGGATGGCGGACTGGCTGGTGGGGGTGCGCCCAGGGGTCGCCTCGACGATGCGCAGGCGACGGCCGGCGATCTCGAACACCCGCCCGATGGCCATCGGGAACTCACCCACGTCGGTGCCCACGGTGATGCCATCGGCCGACACCAACAGCGTGGCGATGCGATCGGGCCCGTCGTCGACGCGCAGGTCGGCGTCTTCGCCCGAGCCGATGCGCACGCGATCGCCCATGATGGCCACGCGCACGCCGGCGTCGACGTCTTCGAGCATCAGGGTGACCACCGAGCCGTCCGGCGGGCTTCCCGAGATGCGCACCATGACCTCGGTGCCCAGTCGCAGCTGGTCGCCGTCGCGCACGATCTGCGCACCAGCCAGGCGATCTTCGCCCGTCCAGGTGCCGTTGCGGCTGTCCAGGTCGCGCACCCAGATGTTGCCCGACTCGATCCAGACCGCCAGGTGGTGCCACGACACGGTGTCGTGGGTCAGCGCGATGTCGTTGGTGGGGGCACGACCCAGGCGAACCGGGGCCGCCCCCAGGGGTTGCCGGTGGATGACTTCGCCATTGGCGAGGATCTGGACCTCGGGCTCTTCGATCGACATGCCGACGATTGTACGTCAGGTGAGGATCATTGACGCCGCAACCGCGACTAGGGCAAGGCCCAACAGGACGATCGCCATGACGCCCCATGGGCGGCCGACCTCTGGGGGCGGCGCGGTGTCGGCCGGCCCCAGGCGCGCCACCGTCCTGGCGACCTCGATCGCCTCGGCCGGGTTGCGGGTCGCTCGCTGGGGGCGCATGGGCGCGGTGAAGCGCTCGGAGCGGTCGGCGGCCTCCAGATTCTCGAGATCGACCGAGCGCAGGGCGCGGGCCATCGCGGTGGCGGTCGTGTAGCGCAACCGGGGTGTGCGGTGCGCGGCCTTCTGCAGGATGGGCACCAGGGGCTCGGGCACGCCGTGCCAGCGCGGGCTGTTCTCGCCGGCGTCGTACAACCCCAGCGGGTTGCCGCCAGTCAGCAGGTAGAACAGCGTGGTGGCCACGGCATAGATGTCGGCCTGGGGCCCGACCGAGCGCGCATCCTCGGCCTGCTCGGGCGGCATGAACACGCCCGAGCCCAGCAGGGCGTGCACATCAGTGGCGCGCTCTTCGGCCGAGGCCACCAGCGCGATGCCGAAGTCGGCGAGCTTCACCCGCCCTCCGTGGCAGAGCAGCAGGTTCTGCGGCTTGACGTCGCGGTGGATCACCTCTTCGGCGTGGGCGGCGTCGAGGGCCGAGAGCACGTCGAGCATCCAGCGCACCGCCTGGGCCGGGTCGATCTTGCCGGCCTCTTCGACCGCATCGGCCACCGAGCAGTCGGCGAGCTCCATCACGATGTAGTGGGTGTCTCCTTCGTGGCCCAGCTCGTACACATCGAGCACGTTGGGGTGCTCCAGCCGCCGCATCAGACGGGCCTCGTGCTCCAGCCGCACCACCGTGTTGCCGTCGTCTTGCAGCCGCAACACCTTGATGGCGCGCAGCTCGCCCGTCTGGGTGTCGGTGCCACGGTAGACGCTGGCCACCCCACCCTGGGCAAGCAGCTCGTCGAGGATGTACCGGTCGTTGCCCACGCGCATCGCGGTGGAGTGTCGCACACCCTGCGCCCGCTCGAAACGGGAGTCAGGTGCTGAAATGCGAGGAACGAGTACCTGGGCTCCCTGTTATGCGTCGGTATGGCGAAGGGCGGGGGACGTTTCTCGCGGCTGGCCCGACTGGGCAGCCTGACGAGTCGGGTGTCGGGGAGCTACCTCGGCGAGCGCGTGAAGTCCGTCTTTCGCGACAGTCGTACCTCGCAGAAGGTCATGGACAAGCTGCACATCGAGAACGCCGAGAAGGTGGCCGATGCGCTGTCGCGCATGAAGGGCGCTGCCATGAAGCTCGGTCAGAGCATGGCCGTGGCGGCGGGCACCCTCGATCTGCCCGAAGACGTGCGCAGGGTCTTGGGCAAGCTCAATCACGAGGCCGAGCCCATCCCCTTCTCAGAGATTCGGGCCACGGTCGAGCGTGAGCTCGAGGGCGCGCTGAGCGAGCGATTCCTGTCGTTCTCGCAAGAGCCGCTGGGCACCGCGTCGCTGGCTCAGGCCCATGCCGCCACTTTGCTCGACGGCACCGACGTGGTGGTCAAGGTGCTGCACGACGGCGTCGACGTCAGCGTCGAGACCGACCTGATGGCGCTCAAGGCCATCTTGGTGGGCGGTCGGGTACTGCGGCGCCCCAAGGCCGAGATCGACGCCATCTTCGAAGAGATCCAGGATCGGCTGGTCGAAGAGCTCGACTACTACCAAGAGGCGGCCAACCTCCAGCAGTTCCACGACCTGTACGGCGACGACCCCCGGGTGCGCATCCCGCGCATCTACACCGAGTACTGCACCGACCGCGTGCTCACGATGGATCGGCTGCCGGGCCAGCACCTCGAGGCCTTCCTGCAGACGGCCACTCCGCAGGCGCGCCAGCGGGCGGGGCTCACCCTCGCCGAGCTGTACTACGAGATGGCGTTCAAGCACCGCATGCTGCACGCCGACCCCCATCCCGGCAACTACCTGTTCGAGCCCGACGGGCGGGTGGGGTTGCTGGACTTTGGCTGCGTGAAGCGCTTCGACGAGTTCTGGATCGCTCGCTACGCCGCTGCCGCCCTGGCCGCCCTCGACGGCGATCGCGACGCCATGCTGGCCGCGTGTCGAGACATCGGAGGCTGGACGGGCGACAGCCCGCAGGCCGCCGATGTGCTGTGGGACTTCGCCGAGACGCTGGGCGCCCCGTACCGCGCGGGCCTGTACACCATCTCGCACCGGCACGAAGAGTCCACCGCCGACAAGCTCACCCCCATCGTGCGCACCATCATGGGCTACCCCGAGATCACGGCCCCCAAAGACATGATCTTCCTGCATCGGTCTCTCGGCGGCCTGTACAGCATCGCGCGCCAGCTCGAGGTCACCGCCGACTACGGTGCCATCCTGCGCGACGCCACCACCCATGCCATCGCGGTCGCCAGCGGCTCCCGCTGAAGGGTTCGCGGCGGCAACCACACTGAGTGGATGATCAGGGCCCGGGCCTGGGTGGGCGCGCATGGGACCTTGGCAGCACTCCACCCGGCCCGAGCCCTCATCGGGGGCCGTCATCGAGTTGCCAGGGTTCTTGTTGCCCGCGTTGGTTAGGCCAGAGGCATGAAGCGCTTGCTCCCGATGCTCTTGTTGCTCGCTGCGTGCGGCGAACCGGCCCCACCCATGACCGGGCGTGGTCCTGGCCCGGGTCCCAGCCCGGTGACCGTGCCGCCCACCAAAGCGGGGGAGTCGGCGCGGCACCCCGGCGACGCACCGCCGGCCCCGCCCGAAGAGCCGTCGACTCCCGCAAGGGGCCCCGCCAAGCCCGCGCTGGTCGACGGCAACCACCCGCCTCAGCTCGACGATCCAGAGATCCCGGCCGACGATCTGGTCGATCTGGCCGACCGCTACTACGCCAAGCAGCGCTACGAGCCCGCCTCCAGGCTGTACGTCGAGGCCACCCGCCGCGACCAGAAGCACGCCGCCGCCCACTACGGGCTGGCCCGGGCCAAGGCGCGCCAGCGCGCGACCGAGGGCCCCTGCGAGCACGACGCCTTCCTGTCCACGGTGCTCATGCACCTCGAGATGGCCGCTGGCGCCGACAAGCAGTTCCTCATCGACGCCCGTTCCGACGCCGCGTTCAACGAAGCCCGCAACACGGTGTGGTACCGGGCGATGAACGGCGCCAACCTCAACGACGCCGCCACCGTGCAGAGCATCGTCGAGCAGACCGACTTTCACCGGCCCAAGCAAGGGGCCATGGACCCAGGTGTCATGCTGGCGTTTCAGCCCGGCGGTGTCATGACCGAGCGCACGGGCTCGCAGCAGGGCGCCAACGTGTACCGCCCGCGCGAGGGCACCTGGAAGGCCGGTCAGGGAACCCTCACAGTGACCTTCGAAGACCAGCCGCCGGTCACCTACACGCTCGAGCGTCGCGGCGATCTCATCCAGGGCAACGCCACGGTGGCGTGGAGCAATATTCCGGATGAATGCGGGGCCTAGGCGCATGGGTGGGGGGTGGACCTTGCGGCTCGGCGGTCCATAGTCTCGTGTCCATGGTGCTGCTCCCCTTGCTGTTCTGGTTGTTGTCGAGTCTCGCGCGTGCCGGCCAGCCCGCACCGGCGGAGGCGCGGCCCGAGCCCGATCCATCGCCGCCGCAGGCCCTCGATGGCTACGTGCTCGTCAACTCGGGCCTCTCAGCGCCCATCCATCCGCAGGATGGGGCCCCAGTGCTGCCCGCCCGAAACACGCGCTCCGAGGGCCGCAAGGCGGCGGCGTTCGGGCGGTTCACGGTCTTCGCGCGGTGTCCAGGCGAGGGGAGTGGGTGGAGCTCGAGACCGCCGGCGACGTCCACCACTGCGGCGGCGAGGGCCACTGGGACCTGCGGGACGTCGCGCTTCGAGTGTGGCTGCGCGCCGATCAGCTGATGGGTGTGGTGGACCGGCCCGCGCGCATCGAGGCCGCTGACGGCACGTGGGTCCAGGCGGCCGCGGGCGTGCCGGTCATGTCGGCGCCGGCCGGCGCCTCGCATCGGTCGGTGTCGTGACCGCGGGATCGCCGGTGTACTGGGCCGACGGCACCGAGGCTGGGCGAGCCCTGCAGGACATCGTCTTTCACGAGCCTGGCTTCGAGCGTGGAGGCCACCGATGCCTCGAGCGCAGCATCCACCGCTCGTCGGGTGACCACGTCGGCGTGTCGCTGTGCTTCAGGGTGCAGGATGTGAAGGCGCCCTAGCCCGGCGGAAACACCCAATCAGGCCCCACCGGAACCAGCTCGTCGCCGTGGCGGCCGAAGTAGCCCTGCTTGCACTGTTCCAGGTCCGAGGCGGCAACCACGCCGTCGAGGGCCCAGAAGTCACGCACCCAGCGCGAGAGGTGGGCGTAGTCGCGCACGCGACGCAGGTTCAGCTTCATGCGGGTGTAGTACACGTGGTCGAAGCGAAACAGGGTCGGGAACAGGCGCACGTCGGCCTCGGTCAGGTCGTCGCCCAGCAGCCAGCGCCGATCGGCGAGCAGGTCGTCCAGGCGATCCATGGCGGCGAAGAAGCGATCGAACGCGGCCTCGTAGGCCGCTTGGTTGCTCGAGAAACCCGCCTTGTAGGCGCCGTTGTTGATGTCTCGGTAGATCCACGCGTTCATGGCATCGATCTCGCGGAGGCGGTCGAGCGGCGTGAGCGTGGGGCCGCGTCCGGGCCAGTCCAGCAGGCGGATGATCTCGGCCGACTCGTTGTTGACGATGCGCTGCTCGACTCGGTCGAACAGGACCGGCACCGACTTCTCGGCACTTCCCTCCCGCTCGTACAGCTCGCGGATGAACTCGATGCCCATCACCTCGTCAGCGCCAAAGCCGTCGACGTCGGGGCGGAACTGCCAGCCTTGCTCGGGGTGTCGCCGGAAGTGGAGCCAGGCGATGCTCACGTCGTCGTGCAGGCCCTTGATGCCATGGGTCAGCGCCACGCGGTGGCACCATGGGCAGTTGGCGGCGAGGTACAGGTGGTAGCGGCCCGACTCAGGCTCGATGCGGTCACGAAAGCCGCTGCGGCCGCGCACGAACTCGCCGTCCAGCCCGCGTCCGGCGGCGTCTTCGGTGCCCGCGGCGCGAAGCTCCGAGGCGTCGAAGCGCCATCGGTCGTGCGGGGCCCACAGATCGGGCAAGGCGCGGGGCACGGTGCCCGCCGGGTTTCGATGCGGGTCGGCATAGGCCTGCCGCTGCAAGGCGCGAAGGTCGACAGGCCGCTGCTGGAACAGGTCGCACAGGTAGCCGTGCAGGTTGGGGCTGTCGGCGATGCGGGTTCGGTTGAGCTTGTGCAGCCCGTAGTGCACCAGATCGAAGCGGACGAGCACCTCGAAGAGGGCCCAGTCGGCGTCGGAGGGGTCGGCACCGCCCAGGTAGCGCTGGCCGCTCAGCTGGGCGTCCAAGCGGTCGACCTCGCTGAAGACATCGTGAAAGGCGGCCTGGTAGGCGGTCTGGCTCTGGGCGCGCACGGCGGCGTCGACCAGCTGGGAGAGAAGGGTCATGGGCAGGGGATGTCCCTTTTTGAATCGGGCTTCACTTTTTGATTCGCAGTCGCGAAAGGCGCCGCTAGAATTCAGGGTCGAGGGTGCCGATGCGGGAGCAGCGGGGGTCCTCGTTGACAGCGCTGGTGATGGGGTGTGGTCCAATTGGCAGGACGCCGGACTGTTAATCCGGAAGGTACTGGTTCAAGTCCAGTCGCCCCAGCCAGGCGCTGTACGGTTCCGCGGGGTTTCGGTGCCGCGGCCGGGGTGGTTTGACCCCAGCTTTGACCCCAACCCAGCCCGCAGCGGCCTAGCCAAAGAGGCTGTCCATGGTGGCGGCTGGTTCGTCGCGCATTTCCTAGAAGGGGTGCCCGTACGTGTCGAGCGTGAAGGCCACTTTCGCGTGCCCCAGCAGATCGCTGATCACCTTGGCTTTGACCTCCTGCCCGCCGAATGCGCGGATCAGGTGCGAGGCGGCTGTATGGCGGAGATCGTGGAACCTGAACCGGGGCTTGCCGTCGGCGGTGACAAGGCCAGCAGCGGCGAGAGTGGCCCGCCATCCGTACTTGTAGAGGTTCTGCAGGTCCATGAACGTTCCGATCTCCGAGGTGAACACCTGATCGGAGTCATGCCACGCCGGTGCAGCCTCGGCGGGTACGTCTCAACACGGTGCTGGCCTTCGAGCATGAAGCGGCTTCACCTGGAGGCGGAGGCGGTTGGTGTGGGCGTCATCTCTCTGCAGGAACGCTCCGGAGGAGCGGGAACATGGTGTACCCAATCAGCTTCCACGCGTCGTGTTCGTACTGCGGCGCGTCACGCCGTAGTGGCTCTTGGCGCGGCGCCGGAGGCTCCAAAACGGAGTGGAGATGACTACTCACGACCATCTGGAGCGGAGGCGCATTCTGGGCCACCCAGTCGATGGCCATGTATGCGTGGTACAGCAACTGGCCTGTGCCGTACGTTGCAGCTGCTCGCTTCAGAACCTCCCACAGCCCAGGCCAACACCCCTCACGTACCTCCGCCGTCATCAACGCGTCTTGCTGATGCTCGTCGGGCACGTCCGGATCATACTCCTCTTCGTCGAACGGGACCTCAGCCAAGACGACATGCAACGGGCGGCCCCGCTCGACCAGCGCAGCGTGTTGCCAGCAGAGCCCCGTTGCCTCTTCGGCGTCACGGCGACATCGCGTCTCCGCTTGGGTCAGCGCGCAGCACCTGCCATCGCCAGGCCCGCCGTTCATTACTGGCCCTCCACCGAGTCACCGTACTACATTGAGCCGTCGGAGGCCGAGCATGCCGGTACCACGTACTGCGGTGTGCGGTCGTGCAATAGCGACCTCCGCGGTGACGGTGCCCCCAGGTGAAGATGGGCTACCCGCCGAGCCTCGCCGTCGCGTTCACGGTGCGTCCGGGCACCTCGCCGCTCCAGTCCAGGTGGACCTCGGCCAAGGACCCCGCTACGTCCTCGCGGTGGACAACCATGCGGCGGGGCCGTCGCTCTGCGGTGAGGTTGTGAGCGCCCCAAATGTTCCCGTCGACGAGCTGCAGGCCCAGGTACATCCCAGCCGTGAACAGCACCATGCCCGCCGGCTCGCCACTGTCTTCTAGCCACAGCACCTCGGCCCGTTGCGCGCGGGCGGTTCGGGTCGGCGGCTTGGCCGGCAGCAGTCCATAGAGCCCCCAGTCGTCGGGTAAGGGCTCGAGCCCGTACAGCAGTCGCACCCAACGCTCTGGCACGGGCCACTTCCGCTCGTCCGCCGGGTCCGTACGGGCCAGCATTCCGGAGGCCAGGACGCCGCACAGGTACTTCAAAAGCCAGCGCTCGACGTGGTGGCCCCGCAGCCGAAGCGGGTTCGCCAGCGCCGGTGGGCGCCCGGGCTTCGGGTCGATCCGGTCATTGATGTGACCGAAGAGCAGGCCTGCCGTGGTATCCAGCGTGCTCACCGCCGAGTTGTGGCGCTGACACAGCACGTTCGTTCCCAACGACTTCACCGAGGCGACGACCCCATCCGATCGACCGCGGACGCCAGTGATCACCACCTCATCCATTTGGTCGAGCACGGCCTGCGACATGAAGTGTTCCGAGCTGATCTTCCCGAAGCAGGACCGCAACGGGGAGGCGTAGCAGCGGGGGACGGCCAGCCCTGTCGGGGGTAGCTGGGGTGCCAAGAAGGGGTACTTGGGCGGAAGCATTCTGAGACCTTATCGCCCGAGGGCCCCGACGACCCCATGCGCCGGCGCCCGGCTGCGCACCCTCGGCTTCAGCGACGAGGCCGTCGATCATGGCTTCCGCGCCGGCTTCCGCTGCGAGATCCACGACAGGGCCCGGAGCAGGAAGTTCCCCGGGCGATCAGAGCACCTACATGAGCACGGTGCGCAGGATGCGGCGCAAGTGGCCGTCAGGCTCGCGACAAGCCCGGCCTCGGGGAGCTGGGCGAGGTACGCGGCGGCCTGTTCGAGGACCTGCGGCGGGCGGGGACTTGGGGGTCAGTGGTCAGCGATGAGTTCGAGCAGCGCCTCTCCGACAGGACTCATGTAGAACAGCGTCGGCGACATGCCGTTGGTCCCAAAGGTCGAGGTGATTAGTCCCAGCGAAACAAGGCCTTGGAGCACAGGGTCACCCATGTCGTGGCCCGGCGGGAGCTTCTGCGTCCGCAAGCGGGACCGCTCGGCAGCAAGTCGTCCGCGCGATTTCTCAGCCCACGCCGCGCCCAGGTCCAGCAGCGCCCTCCGGCCGTCACCTGTGAGCCCACCGAGTGCCTGCAAGGCGGACGCTGTGGCCTGATCGCGATTCCTTCCCGCGATCGCGCGAGCGGCCGCCCTTGCGTACGCCCGCGCGCTCTCCTCGTCGTCCGCCGCCAGAGCCTCGGCGTAGGTGGTCGCTGCCTGCCGTACGTCGCGGACCCTGATGTCGAGGCCCTCGAGCTGCGCGGCCATGTCGTCGAGCCTGATCTCGGAGAGCGCCTGGCCCGAAGCGAGGTCTGCGGCGATGCCCTCTAGCCCCACCAGCTTCCTGGCGATCTCCTGGTCGCCTTGGGCCAGTTGCTCAATCGCTTCCTCGGCCGCTCGCGCCCGGGTCCCGCTCCGGACGGCCGCGATGAATCCCACGAACATCGGCGCTGCGACCACCCAGGTCACCGGGTTGACCACCGCCGCAGCGAGCACCGCGACGGCAAACTCGCCACCGGGATGTGGCGCTTCGGCGATGGCGTTCCGGACCGTAGCGGCTAGGCGCGTCCGTGCCGTGGGCTTGGTGCTTGTGAGTTGGGTGTCGTCTTCGGACACGGCGGGCCTCCTAGGCCGAGTGTAAACGCGGCACCGGCAATGTCGGCGGCCATTGCGACGGCCGGGCCTGGGTATAGTCGTGCCGTAGTAGAGCCAAGGCGGCGAACGTATGGCGGAGTCGGAACAACGCGTTGGGGCAGGCGCTCTTCGAGCGTTTCGGCAGGAGATGATGGAGGCGACCGTTCAGGTCGTCTCGCACCGGTTGGCATTGGAGGAGGGGCGCACGCGGATTGCCGAGATCGGCGGCCAGGACATGGACGTACCGATGACCTTGAAGGCTGGCCCATACGGGCAGCGCCCCTGCCGGCCGAGTCCAATGGTCATGGCAGGCGAGGCGGTCCGTGTGCTCACGTCTCGGACGTCGATGTTCGTCTTTGAGAACGCGATGCAGGTCTTGATCGTTGAGCTTTGGCTGCAGTTCCTACGAGACGCATACCGTGACGCCGTACGCCACCACGTGACCGGGGCCACGCCGTCGATCTGGCTGGGCGACAAGGGCTTCGGGCTGCGACCCATCCGAGGGCAATTCGCGGGCACCGCGGAACCGCTCGCATTGGCTGATGCCGTTGCCGATGCAGCAGCGGAGCACTTCAGCTTCTCGGAAGCTCCGAAAAGAGCTACCGAACTGGCGAAGGTGCTGGGGCGGGAAGTCTGGCCCAACCCGGTGGAGACCCAGCGTCATCACGTCCTCATGCGCAACATCATCGTGCACAACGCAGGGGTCGTCAGGGAGACGGACGCCAAAAAGGCCGGCGGGGTGTTTCGAATCAAAGACCGGCGCGGGAAACGCATCGAAGTGCGGGCTGGTGACCGAGTGGTGCTGTCTGTGTGGGACCTGCTGGAGCTGATTCCCGAGCTCCAGCGCCTCGCGGATCAGCTCGCAGGAGACCCGTTCACTGCGTTGGCGGTGCAGCACGCGCACGTGGGTCTTCGCGTCGCCGGTCCGCGTGCCGATGCAACAGTGGCAGTGCTGGAGGACGACGGCGCATTCACGTGGCGATGGCGAGCGTCGGTGCCGATTGGGGCGATTCAGGAATCCGAATCCCCACCGGGAACCGTGTTCCCGGATGCAGGAGCGGCCCGGATGGCTGGCGTCGCGGCTGTTCGGGCTGCCGAGGTTGCTGCAGGTTGGGCCCCGGAACGCGCTCCTCCAAAGCCGTAGCGCGTCGCCTGGCGCGTCCTGCGTGAGCGGGCTGTGTCAACTCGGCGCCGACCCGGACGCCATCGAGTACTTGGTCGGCCACGATCGAGGTATCGCCGGCCTGTACACCGACCCCCGGGCCCTGCCGCTGCGGGACGCCGTCGGGTTGAGCCCCGAGATCCGTTCGACAAGGGTGCTGCGACTGAACCTGGTGAGCGGGCGTCACTCGGTCCGCGCGTGAGCAGCGTGTTCGCGAGCCCATTGCAGGAATGGCAAACCCACATGAATAGCCGCCTGGTCGGCCTCCCCGAACCTTCAATCCGGAAGGTACTGGTTCAAGTCCAGTCGCCCCAGCCAGGCGCTGCCTACTCCGGCGCCCTGTCCACCCGGAGCCACCACCCGCGCTCGCCCTCCTCGACGATCGTGGCGTCCAGCTCCAGCTCGCCCAGGCTTCCCCAGCCACGGGCGTCGCGGAAGGTCAACACGCCGCTGCGCTCGCCATCGCGCACCCCCACGCGGATGCCGCCGACGGTCCTGGCCTCGTGGCGCGGCGATGCGGTCATGTGGCGGTGGTGGCGGCCCTCGTAGGTGAACACCCAGCCGTTGCACGCCGTGGCCTCGCCCTCGATGGGCACATGCACGCGCACCGGCAGGGTCGATGACGGTGCGTCGGGCCGGGCTGGACGGGTGACGGTGGGGGAGGGCGGCTTGGGCTCCCGAAGCCGCTTCAACAGATCCGCGGCGCTGCGCGCGGGCTGCCGGCGGCTCCGGTAGGCAATGACCCCCGAGCCAGGGTGGCTAGGGGTGTTTGGGGCCTCGCTTCGCTCGACCCGCACGAGCACTCCATCGTCAACCCGCTCCCGAAAGTGCACCTCGAACCCCTCGAAGACGGCCGTCGACCCGGCCTGCAGCGGGAGCTGCACGGTTCGCACGACGCCGTCGATGCTCAGCTCCAGATGCGCGTGGGGCTGGCCGGGGCCCCTCGTGGGGTGCGACACGTCCACCAGGGCCAGCACGAGCTCGTCGGCGACCAGGGTCACACCATCCGCGGACAGCAACAGGGGCTCTCCCAACTGTCGGTGACGATGCATGGACGTACCCCCCTACGTTTCGGTGGTTGGCCCAGAGCACGGTCAGGGCACGACGATGATCGCGCCGTGCCGCGCCTCCATCGCGCCGTCCACGACGAACGGGAACGTCCCCGGGGTCGAAAGCTGGTGGGTGGACGTGCAGTCGCTTTGGATGTTCTCGGTCCGGGGACACTGAGAGCGGATGGGGCTGTCGGCCTTCCAGCGCATTCGACCCACGGCTGGCTCGTACACCGCTCCCTCGAGCACGCCGTTGGGCGGCACGTTCTGGTCGTGATGGGTGACCGTTGTGCCCGCGGACACGCCAATGCAGATGGGCGCCGTACTGGAGCTCAAGACGCTGCTCACGTCGACGCTGGCCTGCCCCGTGAGGTCGATGTCGATGCTCGAGCACCCGTTGGTGAGGTCCGGGGCAGGCACGGCGAGCTGCGCGCACGTGCTGGCAAAGCAACACGCAACCTGCCGCAGTGTATTCGTGCCGTACGCGGGCTGAAGCCCGCCGGGCGTGGAACCGTCGTAGCCTGGCGCGGAGTCGAGGTAGGCGGTGTGGGTTCCCCAATGCAGCTTGGCGATCCCAGGGTCGGCGCCGGCCGTGTCGTCGAAGTGCAGTCGCGCGTACTCGCCGGATGATGACCAGGGCCCGATGTGGGTGTGGTCGACGCACCTCGCTCCCGTGCTGGGAGGCGTGGAAACACCAGAATCTGGCGTGAACTCGCTGATCCGGTGCAGCCAGATCTCGGTGTCGACGGGAATGAAGGTCAGCTCTCCCTGCGAATCGGCGTGCATGAGCTCGCGCAGCGTGCACACGTGGTCGGCTCCTAGGGACTGGCATCGTTGGTCGCCGGCATCCAGCCCCACGTGGCTCCCGAACTCCCACCTGGGCCCCATGGCTGGTGTCAGGGCAGCGAGGGTCGCCTGACCGGACGACACGCACTCCCAGTCGCAGATCGAAGGCGACCCGCCGTCACACAGCCAGTCGTCCTCGACCGCGCACCGGTCGTCGCAGCCGTCGCCGCCTTCGGTGCCGCCGTCGTCGCAGGGCTCGGTGGCGACCAGCAGGCCATCGCCGCAGATCGGTTCGCACTGGGTCGGTGAGGCCGTGTCGCACGACCACCCGGTCTCGATCTGGCACGTGGCGTCGCAGCCGTCGAGATCTTGTCGGCCGCCGTCGTCGCAGGCCTCGGTCCCCTCGAGGACCCCATCGCCGCACGGGTCGGAGTCGGTGTCGGCATCCGAGTCGGTGTCGGCATCCGAGTCGGTGTCGGCATCGGCATCGGCATCAGCATCGCTGTCGGTATCGGCATCGCTGTCGGCATCGGCATCGGCGCATGCGCAGACGCCCCAGGCCGTGCCGTCGACGTCACAGACCTGGGCGCCGCCGGCACCGTTTGCACAGACGCAAGCTTGCGTGGCCCCCGGATCGCAGACATCGCCGCCGTTGCAGGCCGTCACGACCAGGGTGAACAAGAGCGTCGCCGGATGTCGCATGGGGTTCTCCGATGCTGTGCACTCTATGCCAGAACTCGCTCCCTGTGCACCAGTGCTGGGATGGCGAGTGCCACCTACCCCCGAATCGCCCACTGGTCGGTCAGCTCGCTGTCGAAGACGCCGTTGGGGTTCGCGGCCAGGAAGCGCTTCTTCCACTTGGCGGCCGCGTCCCCCCAGCACTGCTCCACCTGCGTCCAGGTGAGGTCGTGCCACAAACCCTGATGCGGGCGGCCTCCCAGCTCGATGATCTGCTGCTGGATGCGGTGCAGGGTCACCAGCCGGCCGCGCTCGTAGGCGGCGTACAGGCGCAACAGTCGCCGCTTGTGACCATGGGTGTCGGTCAGGTTCTTGGCGGGCAACAGGTCGTCGGCCTTCGGATCGACCGCGTCCTTGCGCTCGAGCGCGTCGAGCAGCGCTGAGACCTCGTTGATGGGCACGTCGTCGACGGGTCGCAGCCCGATGTGGCGCATGCGTGGCCACCAGTCGCTCTCGAGCCCGGGTGAGCCCAGGAAGCCCAGCTCGATGACCGCCCAGCCGCCCACGTCGTTGCCCGCGCCGTCCTTCTTGTGCGAGCCGGCCAGCCAGGCGTCTTCGCCCTTGACGAAGCGCACCGTCGGACCCTGGTAGTAGGGGGTGTGCTGGCTCAACAGGGCCTCGAGCGCCGCGGTCTGGGCCTCGCCACTGCCATCCCACTGCGCGCGGCTGTCGCGGAAGGCGGTGTAGTTGGTCCAGCCCTCGCCCAGGATGATGCGAAGTGCAGGCTGCAGCTTGCTGATGGGCACGGCCCACTCCGAGCCGATGCCCGCGTACTTCAGGTTGAGCAGCAGCACCTCGGGCAGCAGGTCGACGTAGCCCCCGTCGCTGGTGATGCTGGTGCACTCGAACATACTCTGAGTGGCCTTGGGACCCATGTCGGGTGGGTCCTGAACCAGCTTGCGCACCTGGGTTCCCAGCGCACCGGCGGCGGCGTCCAGGCGGCCCAGATCCATGCTGGGCGGTCGCATGCCCTGCTCGGGCAGATCGGTCTGGATCCGCTTCACCACCTGGCAACGCAGCTTGTTCCAGTCGAAACTCGCCGAGACCTCCTTGCGGCTGTCCGGCGTGCCTGCGCCGTCGCGGGGGTAGGGGTCGACGTTGATCTCGATGTGGCGGTAGGTCTTGTTCAGGTTGGGCAGGTCGGCCAGCGTGGGCACGAGCATCTGCGGAACGCGGTGCTCTTGCAGCTTGATCATGTCGATGACGTCGAGGGTGACGGAGTACACCAGTCCCAGGCTGCCGACGTTGACGAGGTGGGCAAAGAAGGTGTCGTCGTCACTCACCGCGTGCACGGTGAGGCCGCCCTTGGCGGTCCACTTGCCGCTGCTGGGCACCTGGTAGGCCGGGAGCTGGTCGCCCTTGGCGCCGACCGAACGTTGGATGAGCTCGATGCGCGGGCGCACGGTGCTGCCCACCTTTTGGGCCCGCACCACCACCATGGCGCGCACCATCCACGCCACCGAGCCAAAGCGAACCCCCGAGCCGTGGGTGGCGGTGGACATAGCGCCCACGATGCTCTGGAAGTCGCCGCTGCCGTGGTTGGCGAAGGCGCGGTCTTGCTGCAGCAGCGCCCGCAGGGCCTTGCGGATGGGCACGCCGGCCTGCACACGAACGATCTGATCGGCGGTGAGCCCCTTCACCAGCGAGCGTCCGCGGATGTCGCGCCCGATCCCGCCAAAGATGCGCTTGAGCCGCTCGGTGCTCACGGCCCGGACGCCCATGGGGTACGACGCCTTGGAGTGGGAGCGCGCGGCCCCCACGGCCCGCACGCGCTGCTTGTTGACGAGCGCCTCTTGCACGCAGTCGACGAGGTCTCCCAGGTTGCGTGGCCGCTCCAGGATGTCCTTGCCCAGCCACTTCACCGGGTAGCTGAAGCGGTCGCGGAACGTGTGCCGAAGCTCGCCTCGGCGGCTCTTGGGCGGGCTGATCCGCGACTCTTCGGGCTCTTCGTGGGGTTGAGCGCCAAAGAGGCCGAGCTCTTCGCTCAAGTCGGTGGGGTCGGCCGCAGAGGCCAGGCGACTGCGCAGGTTGTCGACGTTGTTGGGCAGGGGAGCCTCCAAGGTGGGGGGCGATACTCTCATGGACGACGCTCTTGGGTCGGGGGTTGGCCATCGCCGGGAGAGCCGAGATAGGCCTTCGCATGGAACAAGAGCCCGTACCCGACCTCAATCGCGATGCGATCCTCGCGGCCGCCATCGACAACCTGGCGCGCCCGGACCACCCATGACACCCGACCAGCTGCACCGCTCCATCCACGCCTTCGACCCTTCGATCCCCATCGAGCGGGCGGTCACCCCGCCGGCCGACTGGTACACCGAGCCCGCGGTCGAGCAGCTGGAGCGGCGCGCGGTGTGGGGCCGCAGCTGGCAGTACGTGTGCCGGAGCGCCCGGCTGGCGGCCCCGGGTGCGTTCGTCAGCGTCGACATCGCCGGACAGCCCTATGTGGTGGTGCGGGGAGGGGACGGGGTGCTTCGCGCCCTGCACAACGTGTGCCGGCACAAAGCGGCCGTCGTGTGCACCGGCCACGGCCACGCCGACGAGCTGGTCTGCCCGTACCACGGCTGGAAGTACCACCTGGACGGCCGGCTCAAGAGCGCGCCCAAGATGGCCGGCATCCAGGACTTCGACCGGGCCGCGATGAGCCTGCCCGAGCTGCGCGTGGCCGAGTGGGGGCCGTGGGTCTTCGTCAACGCACAGCTCGACGCGCTCGACCTGCTCGACACCGTCGCGCCACTCGATCAGGCGCTGCGCAGCCGCGGCTGGAGCGAGCTGGTGCACCGCGGCTCCAAGGTGTGGAACGTCGAGTGCAACTGGAAGGCCTTCTGCGACAATTACCTCGACGGCGGGTACCACATCCCCAACATGCATCCGTCGCTCGACGCCCAGCTCGACATGGATGGCTACGAGACCGAGATCTTTGGCCGGTTCAACGTGCAGCGAGCTCCGGCAGGGGCAGGAGCGCGAGGCCTGTCCATCAGCCCGCAGCAGCGCATCGGCGACGGCGCCTTGTACGCCTGGGTCTACCCCAACTTCATGATCAACCGGTACGGGCCCGTGCTCGACATCAACATCGTTCGGCCTACCTCGCCCGACACCTGCGAGGTCACCTTCGAGTGGTGGTTCCACCCCAGCTGCGACCCGGGCTTCGTGGCACAGAGCCAGCACCAGACCGACGTGACCCAGCGCGAAGACATCGAGATCAGCGTCAAGGTGCAGCGCGGGCTGCGCTCAGACAGCTACACGGTCGGTCGCTACGCCCCCACCGTCGAGACGGGCATCCACCACTTCCATCAGCTGCTGTCGGCCGACCTCAGAGGCGCCCTGCAGCGCTGATCAGCGCTCGGCGAAGAAGCGCTGCAACTCATCGTGCACCCGCCGCCACGGCGCGTTCACCCGGCGCGCCGGCGGCAAGCTGGACAGCATGATGCGCCCGTAGCTTCGGCCATGCAGGCGGCGGTCGAGCAGCAAGACCACGCCGCGGTCGGTCTGGCTGCGGATCAGGCGGCCGTAGCCCTGCTTGAGCTTGATGATGGCCTCGGGCAGCGTGTACGCCTTGAAGGGGTCGCCCCCGTTGGCGGCGATGCGCTCGTGGCGGGCCTGATGCAGGGGGTCGGTGGGCACCCGGAAGGGCAGCCGAGGGACGATGACCAGGCGCAGCGCGTCGCCGCGCACATCGACGCCCTCCCAGAACGAGTCGGTGCCCACCAGCACGGCGTTGCCGGCGTCGCGGAAGCGCCGCAGCAGATCGGGCCGGCTGGCCCCGCGCGACTGGTGGATGATCGTCCACGAGGCCGGCAGCTCCTGCTTGAGCGCCGTGGTGTACGCGTGCACCGCGTCGTAGCTGGTGCACAGCACGAAGGCGCCGCCGCCGCTGGCTTGCACCGCGGCGACCACGGCCGCCGAGGTCTCGCGCAAGAAGTCGGCGGTGTTGGGCTCGGGCATGTCGCGCACGATGGCCAGCACCGCCTGGGATGCGTGCTCGAACGGGCTCTCGACCAGGTCTTCGGCGGCTTCGGGGTCGATGCCGACGCGGCGCTTCCAGTGCCCGAAGCGCTTGGCCACGGTGAGCGTGGCCGACGTGGCAGCCGTGCCGGGCAGCTTGTCCCACAGGATGCGCTTGAGGCTGGGGGCGACGTGGATGGGCCCCTGGTTGAGCGAGGCATAGATGCCGCCGTCGCGGTGGCGGTCGGCCTCGACCCAGCGCGCGGTCTCGCTGCGGTCGTCGAGCATGGCCCGGGTGGTGCCCGCGTGGTCGGACAGGCGACGCATGGCCCGCCGAAGGGTGAGCAGCGGAGGCATGCGCGTCTCGGGTAGCACCACGTCGTCGAACAGCTCCAGCAGGTCTTGCAGCGCGTTGGCGTTGGCGTCGAGCGCATCGCCGAGGTGGTGCAGGTGGGGCTCGAGATCGTCGAGCCAGCGGGGGTCGTGCTCGAGCGCGCGGGTCAGGCGCCGGGGATGCAGCTCGACGTCGAGCAGGCCCTCGGCGAGCGCGGCCAGCGACTCGGCGGCGCGCTCGCGCAGAGCGTGGGTGCGGGCGCGAGCGGTGTCGAGGTGCTTGGCCAGGATGGGCTGCAGCAGCTCGGAAAGCAGCGGGTCCTGGTGTTCGCCTTCGGCCAGGCGGGTGAGCGCACCCTTGCGGCGGCGTCGGTCGAGCAGGGGTGCGGTGGCCCGCTGCAGCGACGTCAGCGAGGTGCGCCGGCCGATGGCCGAGGTCGCCGCGTCTTCGAGGTGGTGGGCCTCGTCGATGATCACGCGGTGGTACTTGGGCAGCACGCCCTTGCCGCCCAGCTCGCGGATGGCCAGATCGGCCAGCAGCAGCGCGTGGTTCACCACCACGATGTGGGCGCCGGCTGCAGCCCGCCGTGCCTGGTAGTAGTGGCAGGTGGCGTAGTGCGGGCACCGCACGCGCAGCGTCAGATCGCTGTCGGACTCGATGCGCTCCCACAGCGTGTGCGGGACGGTGATCGGAAGGTCGGCACGGGTGCCGTCGTGGGTGATTTGCTCCCACTCCAGCACGGCATCCAGCTCGACGCGGGCCGTGTCGTCGGCGTCGGTGTCCTCGTCGTCGGCGATGGCCAGGCGGCGCTTGCACACGTAGTTGTTTCGGCCCTTGAGCACGGCCGATCGCACCTCCAGCCCGGCCTCGAGCAGCTTGGGAAGGTCGGAGCTGCACAGCTGGTCTTGCAGCGCCTTGGTGTGCGTGCTCACCACGACCGTCGAGTCGTTGGCCAGGGCCCACAGCGCGGCGGGCACCAGGTAGCCGAGCGACTTGCCCGTGCCCGTGCCCGCCTCGCACACGAATGGGGTGTCGTCGGACAGGGCCCGGGCCACCTGCAGCGCCATAGACAGCTGTCCGGGGCGCGGCTCGTAGCCATCGATGGTCTGCGCCATCTTGGCGGTGAAGATGTGCTTCACCAGCTCGGGGTCGACCACCTTCACCCGGGTCTCGTGGGGCTCGACCACCCAGTTGTCGCGGCTGACCTGGCTGTCGACGATCACCACGCCAATGCCGTCGTCGCCGTAGAGCCCTGCCAGGTGCATGTCGGCATCGGACGGGGTGAGGTTGCCCGAGGGGTGGTTGTGGATGACCACCTGCCCGGTGCGGGGGCGGTCGAGCAGCGCGGGCACAGCGGCCTCCTGACCGCGGCAGGTCACGGTCACCGCGTTCACGCGCTGGTTCTCGACCTGGCCGATCGCAAAGACCTCGACGCCACCGGCCTCACGGATGGCGCGCCTGAGCGTGCGGGCAGCATCGGATGTGAAGCGCAGGGGCATCGTGGAGAGCTAACGCCGGACGGTTACGCCCCGCCCATGTCGATCTGGACCATGCCCGTCGTCCTCCCCCGCGAGGCCTTTTCACCCCGCGATGCCGCCCGAGCAGGGGATCTGTGGCGGCTGTGCCAAGAGGTCGCCATCCAGGGCAGCCGCATGGTCGGCTGGCCTCCCGAGCGGTACTGGCGGGTGGGCAGCGCCTTCATCGTGCGGCAGATGACCGTGGTGCACCACCGCGAGCCCGCGTACGGCGAGCCCGTCACCGGCAAGACCTGGATCTCCCAGTTTCGCCGAGGCCTGCTGATTCATCGCCAGATCGAGATCACGGGCGAGCAGGGGCCGGTGTGCTCGACCACCCAGGAGTGGGCGCACGTGAGCGTGGGCGACGGTGCCATGCGCCCACGCCGGGCTCCGGCCGAGCTGGTCGACGCCTTCGCCGTCGCCGACGGACGGCCCGACATCGACCTGCCCGAGTTCACGCCGGGCGTGGGCCCCACGCATACCTTCCGCTTTCGCTGCTGGCACACCTGGATGGACCCCCTGGGCCACGCCAACCACCCCGTCTACGTCGACTGGTGCGACGAGGCCGTCAGCGTCGCCATGAGCCAGCTGGGGCTCGACCCCCTTCACCTGTGCCCCGTGGCCGAGCGGGTGCGCTGGCGACGAGGCGTTCAGGGCGGCGACACGGTCGTTATCACCACCCACCGGGCCGGGCGCACCGCCAAGGGCGATGTGGTGTTCCAGCACCTCGTCGCCGACGAGGCCGGCCGCGAGTTCGCCTCGGCCACCACCGTGCGCCGGCTGGCAGACGGGGGAACCGAGGCGCTCGCGCAGCTGTAGCTAGCGACTCCGACGAGCCAGGTGGGCCTCGTCCTCTTCGAGTTCCTTCACCGCGCGCTTCACGTCCCGCTTGGCACCCACCACCAGTCCCTCCAGCAGGGTGGCCTTGGTGGCCTTGAGCTGGTTGCCGGCGGTGCCGTGGGTGAAGGCCGGCTGGATGCCGCGGATGTTGTCGGCGATGTCTCTGGTCTGCTCCTGGTGGCCGATGATGCGCTTGAGGTCGGTCAGGTCGTCCTGAGCCCGCTTGGGTGTGGTGACGGTCTTGACCCGACGAGCACGGCGGCCCGGGTTCGGCACGGCGGGCTCGAGGGCGGCCATGTTGCCCCCCATCTGCACGAACTCCCGCTTGGCCAGCTTGCGATCGCGCCGGTTCTCGGCGAGCTCGTCGGCCATCCAGTCTTCGAGCTTGGCGTCCACCTTGGCGATCTTGTTCTCCTTGTCCTTGGCGGTGGCCTTGAACCACTTCTTCTGGAGCTTCTCGATGGCCTTCAGGTCGCGCTTGGAGTCCTTGAGGATCTTCTTGTCCATCTTCACCTCGGCCTTCAGGTCGTCGACCGTGGGGGCGGCCAGGGCGGGGGTGGCGGCGAACAGGGCGAGGGCGGTCAGCAAGGCACGCATGGTTTCCTCCGGCGTTGCTGCCCACCGACGACCGGGCGGCGCGGGTCTTCGGTGCGGTGACATCTGGCTACATCCGGAGGTTACCCATGACAGCCCCAAGCCTGGAGTTCACCGATGCCCCACCCCAAGGTCCACGCCGTCTCAGAACACGCCATGCAGCGCTTCGACGCCACCGTCGACCGGCTGGGCGACTACCTGCGCATCCCCGCCATCAGCTGCCAGCCCGACAATGCCGATGACGTGCGCCGGCTCGCCGCGAAGATCCGCGATGATCTCGAGCAGCTCGGACTGCACAACGCCCGGGTGCTCGAGCTCGACGACGCGCTGCCGGCCGTGGCCGCCGAGTGGATGGGGGCTGGCGAAGGCAAGCCCACGGTGCTGATCTACGGCCACATGGACCTGCAGCCCGTGGTGCTCGAGAACTGGCACACCGACCCGCACGAGCCCGTCATCAAGGATGGCCGGCTGTATGCGCGCGGGGCCGCCGACGACATGGGCGGCTGGGTCAGCCACATCGGCGCGCTCGAGGCGTGGTTCGCCACAGCCGGCGAGCTGCCGTGCAACGTCAAGCTCCTGATCGAGGGCGAAGAAGAGATCGGCTCGCCCAACCTCGAGCGCTTCATGGACGCCTACCCCGACGCGTTCGCCAGCGACGTGATGGTGCTCACCGACTGCGAGAACCCCAGCACCGAGATCCCGGGCCTGACCGTGTCCCTTCGCGGGCTGATGGAAGTCGAGCTGATCTGCGAAGCGCTCGCCGCCGACGGCCACTCAGGGCTGTGGGGCGGCATGGTGCCCGATGTATCGCTGGCCTTGTGCCGCCTGGTCAGCCGTCTGTGCGACGAGGACGGGCGAATGAAGGTCGGCCGCGTCCGCGTTCCCGCCGAGTGGTCCAAGGCCGCGTGGACCGTCCCGCTCACCGACGACGTCATCCGCAGCGGGGCCCACATCCTGGAGGGGGTGGATCCACTGCCCGACCGCGGCACTCCTCCCGCCGAGTGGATGTGGCGCCAGCCGTCGGTCACCGTGGTGGCGACCACCCTGCCCACCCCCGCGCAGAAGAAGAACGCCCTGCGCAGCAAGGGAAGCATGACGCTGTCCATCCGCCTGGCGCCGGGCCAGACCGCCGACGAGATGTTCGAAGAGGTGCGAGAGGCGTTGTGCACCGAGCCTCCGGCGGGCGTCAAGGTCACCCTGCAGCGCAAGGGCTGGGACGGCGAGGGCTGGCTGTACACGCCCAAGGGTCCGGCCTTCGATGCCGCCGACCGCGCCTACGAACGGGCCTGGGGCCACAAGCTGGTGCAGGTCGGGGTGGGCGGCTCCATTCCCTTCGTGGCCCTGTTCGGGCGCCGCTTCGGCGACCTTCCGCTCATCCTCAACGGCGTCATGGACCCGATGACCACCGCGCACGGCCCCAACGAGAGCATGCACCTGGGCGTGTTCAAGAAGGCGATCGCCGCCAACGTGTACCTGCTGGACGAGCTGTCGGCCCTGGCGCAACGTTGAGCGCGGCCGTCAGTCGGGCAGGGCGGCGCGCCATCCACCGTCCAAGATGCGCTCCAGGCGCTGCCTATGGGGCTGCAGCAGCTTGGAGTCGGCCAGGTTGATCTGCTCGTCGGGGTCGCTGGCGTGGTCGAAGAGCTGGGTGGCGCCCGGGTCGTCGGCGAAGCGCACCAGGCGGTAGCGCTCGTCGGCGAGGCACAGAGAGCCGTCGGAGCGGTAGGTGAAGGCCCCCTTCTTCCAGGCTGCGTGTGGGTCTTCCAGGATGGGCCGCATCGAGATGCTCTCCAGCCCCGACGGGGTCGGAATCGCGGCGAGATCGGTCAGCGTCGGGAACAGGTCGACCTGCTCGACGGGCCGCTCGCACCGCCAGCCAGCTCCCGTCATTCCGGGCACGCGCATGGTGAACGCGATGCGGCTGCTGTGGCCGTACAGCGCGCCTTTGCGCCACAGCCCGTGCTCGCCCAGCATGAAGCCATGGTCGGTGATGAACACCACGATGGTGTCGCCCGCATGGCCCGATGCGGCCAGCGCATCGAGCACCCGTCCCATCATGGCGTCGGCGTAGTGCAGCGAGGCGTAGGCGGCGACTCGGGCGGCATCGCGAAGCGCTTCGTCGCGAAACTGCCGGTGTTGCCAGAAGGTCGAGCCCGGCGCGGGCCGAGTCGGCGGGGCCGCAGGACGGGGGATGACCACCCCATCGAAGGCGTCGAAATAGGCATCGGGCGCGACCAGGGGCAGGTGAGGGCGGTTGAGGCCAACGGCCGCGAAGAAGGGCTCCGCAGCCTGGTATTGCTGCAAGAAGTCGACGGCCGAGGTGGCCAGGTGGTGGTCGCCCTCGGTGCCCTCGCCGCCGGTGCGCCCCCAGCCAAAGGCCACGCCGGCGGTGAGCGCGGAGTGGGGAGAGGTGCTGCCGTCGGGCAGCGTCAACAAGGGGTCGACGCGCAAGTGCTTGGGGTGCCGAGGGCGTCGGCGCTCGCTCCAGGCGGTAGTGTCGACGAACGAGGCGTGCTCGACCTTGCCCACCGCCACGGTGTGGTAGCCGTTGTTCCGGAAGTGCCGCGCCAGGGTTGGGGCGTCGGGCACGGTCGCCGACAGCGGGGTCTTGTGGTCCCAGATGCGGTGGGTCGCAGGCCTGAGGCCGGTGACCAGCGACGCGCGTGTGGGCCCGCACACCGGCACAGAACAGTGAGCGTTGGTGAACACCGTGCTGGTGTTCGCCAATGCGTCGAGGTTGGGGGTCTTGGCCCAGGGGTTGCCGCTGAAGCCGTAGCGCTGCGGACTCGAGTCCTCGAGGATCAACAGCAGGATGTTGGGCTTGCGGGCCGGGGCGGCCTGCGCGGGAAGGCACCCGGCGCCCGCCGTCGCGAGTGCCCCAGCGATGAACTCCCGCCGAGCGAGCGAACCCGCCGCTGGGGGTGCATCGCCTGGCATCAGTACACCGCGCCCTCGCTGGCATCGAGCACGCCGTCCGGGCCGAAGCAGATCCACTCCATCTCGGGCAGGGCGCGGTACACGCGCTGTTCTTCGCCGTACATGTTCATCTCGAGGATGGCGGCGCCGCGCGCGGGCTGCAGGATGCTGCCCGACTCGGGGTCGACCCAGGCGTAGGGCAGCAGGTTGGGCACCTCGCTGACCACCTCGCAGCGCTCGAGATCGACAAAGATGACCGTGGCGGTGTCGGTCTCGTATTCCTGGAAGCGCACCGCGGCGTAGCGGCCGCCGGTGATGCCCCACAGCCGGTCGACGGCCACGTTGAGGTCCAAGATGTCTTCGCCCTGGGCGGGCCGGTTCTCGGTGACCGAGGGGGCGAGGTCGTAGACCGACAGCACGCCTTCGTCGTCCATCACCAGCATGTCGGGCCGGCGGTTGACGAACGAGACCAGCTTGATGGGCACGTCGGCCATGGGCTCGGGCGCGGGGATGGCGTCTTTGCCGGTGGCCGGGTCGAGCACGCGCACCTGGCCCTTGGGAGTGATGGCGCCGATCCAGGTGCCGCCGCCCGAGAGCGAGAATCCCTGCACCCAGGGAAGCTCGAAGATGGCGTTGTTCTTGAGGTCGTACCAGCGCATGCCGCCGTCGCGCAGCATGGTGGCGAAGATGGGGCCGCCCAGCTCCATCTTGGTGGTGTTCGCGGTCTCCGGGCCGGCGTCGAAGAGGAAGCGCCCCGTGCGTGCCTCGAACACCTGCACGCCCTTGGTGTCGTCGTCGGGCAGGCCACACAGCAACCGACCGTCGCGATCGATCTTGGTCTCGACGAAGCGCTGCTTGGCGTTGAACGGGCGGCGCTGACGCGTCTTGGCCCAGATGGCGATGCGGTCGCCGTGTACCGCGACGCGGTGTTCGCCGTAGCCGTTGACGCACAGCACGGGCTCGAGCTGGCCTCGGCTGCCCGGTCGGTGCATGTGCCCGTCGCTGCTGCCCACGCTGACGCCGTCCCAGTCCCACAGCACGGCCTGGGTGGGGTCGGCGGCGCCGTGCTTTTCGCTGGTGACGGGCTGCAGGTCGGGCAGCGAGAAGTGGTGGATGCTGCGCGCGGTGATCGCCGCCACCTCGTCGCCGTTGGGGCTGATGACGATGTTGAGCATGCCGCTGCTGCCGCGGGCGGTGAACGAGTTGATGATGTTGCCGTCGGGCAGCTGCAGCAAGCTGATGCCGCTCATGCCCATGGCCACGACGTAGCGGCTGTCGGGGGTGAAGCGCGCCACCTTGATGCCGCCGGGCACCATCTCGAGGTCGATCTGCTCGTGGCTCATCATGTCGAGCAGCTTGGGCTGGCCCAGGGTGTCGATGGCGAGCAGGCGGTCACCACGCTCGTCGAACTGCAGGCTGTCGCCGGCAAAGCCCGCCCAGTTGGCGATGCGTTCCCAGCGGCTGATCTCGTACACCCGAATGACGCCGTCGATCGCCAGCGAGGCCAGGATGGTGCCCTGGGGATTGAAGGTCAGCGCGCGCATGGCGCGATCGGCCCCCTCGGGGCCGTCTTTGACGTCGCTGAAGACGCAGGTTCCGTCCCAGGCCTTGTACACGGCCACGGTGCCGTCCTCGTCGCCGACCGCCACGAGCGAGCCGCCGGGGGACACGGCGACCGCGCCGTACACGGGCGCGCCGGGCTGAAAGATGAGGTTGGGGTGCGTCTGACCGGGCTGCGTGACCGCCACCACCCCCCACTCGTCGGCGGTGATCCGGGCACCCGACTGCGCGTCGAATGCGGCGGCGCTCACGGGGGCCGAGTGTGCGTCGGGGCAGTACTGGTCGACCAGGCTCTGGTAATCCATGGATTCTCCGGACCCAGCGTTATACCGCCGGGCGGCAGTGGAGTAGTGCATGCCCGGAACAATCGGGATCGACGTCGGTGGAACCGGCGTTCGCGCGGCGCTCGTCGATGCCTCGGGCGAGGTCGGCGAGGTGAGTCGTCGCGCGCTGACCGACCGCTCGATCGGGCACGTGGTGCAGACCATAACGGAGCTGACGCGCGATCTCGGTGCGTCGGCCATCGGAGTCGGCGTGCCCGGCTTCGTGCGCGCCGGCGTGGTGCTCGGATCGCCCAACTTTCCGACCTGGCGCGACGTGCCGCTGGCGCGGCTGTTGGGCGAGGCCACGGGTCTGCCGGTGGCGGTGCACAACGATGCCAACTGCGCGGCGTGGGGTGCCTGGGTGCACCTGGGCCGGTCCGGCGATCTGGTCGCGCTCACCCTGGGCACGGGTGTCGGTGGAGGCATCGTCACCGCGGGACGCCTGCTCACCGGATCCGGGGGCACCGGGGCCGAGGTGGGGCACATCTACGCGGGCGGCGAGGCGCGCTGTGGGTGCGGCGCCGTGGGCTGCCTGGAAACCTGGACGGGCACCGCCGGACTCATGGCTCGTGGCCAGGGGCGCGATGGCCGGCAGCTGCTGGTCGATGCCCGGGCGGGTGACGCCGGGGCCCGCGAGGTGCTGTCGCGGGCGGGGGCTGGGTTGGGGCGTGGACTGGCCAGCCTGGTGAACCTGTTCAATCCCGACACCATCGCGCTGATGGGGGGACTGTGCGAGGCTCGTGACTTCCTGGAGCCCGCCATGAAGCAGACGCTCGCAGACCAGGCGATTGCGCAGAACGCCGAAGCGTTGACGGTGGTGTGGCTCGACCGCGCCGATGCCTTTGCGATCGCCGGCGCTGCGACCCTGATCGGAGCGGTCTGAGATGGCCCACATCGCTCTGCTGTGGCACCTGCACCAGCCCGACTATGCCGACCCCCGCACCGGGCGCCCGGTCATGCGCTGGACACGAATGCACGCGCTGCGCGGCTACCGAGACCTTGCGGTCGAGTGCGCCGAGCTGGGCGTGGCCTGCACCATCAACCTGGTGCCTTCCCTGCTCGATCAGCTCCTGTGGTACGCCGACGGCGGCGATGACGACCACCTGGAGCTCACCCGGCGCCCCGTCGATGGCCTGCAAGAGCACGAAGCGCTCCGCATCCGCCACAGCTTCATCGCCGGCCATCCGGTGATGGTCGAGGCCCATCCCGCCTACGTGGCGCTCCGCGACCGCGTGCGCTCCGCGGACCCGCTCGCCAACTCCGACCTGCGTGACCTGCAGGTGTGGTCGACGCTGGCCTGGTTCGGTGCCACCGCCCGACGCGATCACCCGGAGATCGACGAGCTCATCGCCAAGGGTGCGGCGTTCACCGCCAGCGACAAGGCTGTGATGCTCGCGGTTCAAGACCAGGTCGTGCGTGCGCTGCCCCACCAGCTCGCCGCGCTGGCGCACGGCCCCACGCGTCTTTCCACCACGCCCTACTACCACCCCATCCTGCCGCTGTTGGTGAACACCGAACACGCGCGGCGCTGCATGCCCGACGTGCCGCTCGACGCCCACTTCAGCTGGCCCCAGGACGCCAGGCTCCACCTCGAGCGCGCCCGCGAGCGATTCGCCGAGGTGCTGGGCGCCGACACGCGGGGCCTGTGGCCTTCGGAGGGCTCGGTCTCTCCCGAGGTGGCGACGCTGGCGGCCCAGACCGGCTTTCGGTGGCTGGCCAGCGACGAACACGTGCTGCACCGCTCCGAGCACGACCCGGGCCCCAACAACGGCGGCTGGGACCTGGGCGACGGCATCGTGGGCTTCTTTCGTGATCGCGACCTGTCCGATCGCATCGGCTTTCGCTACGCCAAGCGCGACGGCGCCCAGGCGGCGGCCGAGCTGCTGCACGACGTGGCGGCGCGGGGAGGGGACGGGGTGGTCACCGTGGCGCTCGACGGCGAGAACCCCTGGGAGTCCTACGCCGATGCCGGCCGCGCCTTCCGCCAGGCACTGCACGCCGCCATGGAGCGGGGGCCTGTTCGAGGCATCAGCCTGGACGAAGCGGCGGAGCGGCCTGCGGTTGGCCGTGTGCACCGCTTGCACACCGGATCGTGGATCAACGCCGACTTCGGAATCTGGTTCGGCCACGCCGACGATCGCACGGCCTGGCGGCTGGTTGCCCAGGCACGGCAGGCCATCGACGACGAGCCCGATGCCGAGCGCGCCCGTGCCGCCCTCGACAAGCTACTGCCCGCCCAGGGCAGCGACTGGACCTGGTGGTACGGCGACGAGTTCAGCACCGAGTTCGCGCCGGTGTTCGATGCCCTGTTCCGGGAGCACCTGCGTGCCGCCTGGCTCGCGCTGGGGCGCATCCCACCCGCCGAGATCGACGAGCCGATCGGAGGCACAGCCAGGCCGCAGCTGGTGCCGCCCAAGCAGCTCATTGGTCCCGGTGATCGCTGGGTCGATTGGGCGGGCGCTGGTGTTGTTCGCTGGGAACCCCGCGGCTCGATGGCAACCGGCGTGCGGCACGCGCTTGGGCTTCGCTATGGCTTCGATGACGCTGGCGATCTGCACGTGCGCGTGATCCAGCCCGACGCACCTCCGACAACGCCCGAGGGGGCGCGGTGGGAGCTGCGCATTGCCGAGACCACGCTGTCCGCCCCGCCGGGGCCGGTGGTGGCTTTCCGCGTGCCCTCCAGCGATGCCGAGATCGCGGTGTCGCTGCGTCTGGTGGCCGGCGAGCGAGAGATCGCCCGGCACCCCGACTCGGGCGCCATCCGGCTGGCGCGCCCACAGCCGCTGGCCCGCGAGGATGGGTGGGTCTAGGGCGCTACGACCCAGGAACGAGCACTTCAGCACCCTGGTAGAGTCGCCGTCGATGTCCGATCCGCTCTCGCTCACCGTCACGCTCCACCTTCGCCTGCCGCCGCTGTCTGACGAGGCGCACGGCGAGCGGCTGTGGCGCGACGCCTTCGAGCCCCTGATCGGCGCCATCCATCACAACCCGGATGTGCGGCTTGGCCTGGTGCTCGCCGGGCAGATCGTCGAGGACTTCCAGCAGCGGCACCCCGAGGGCATCGAGTGGGTGCGTGGGCTGCTCGAGCGGGGACAGGTTGAGCTGCTCGCCAGTCCGGTGCACGAGCCGCTCACCCCGCTGGTCCCCGAGCGCGACGTCATCGCACAGCTCAAGTCCCAGACGGTGGCCCTGCGCAAGGTGTTCGGGGTGCGCCCCCGGGGAGCGTGGCTGCCGTGGGCGGTCTGGGACCCGTCCTGGCCGCGCATCTTGAACGAGGCCGGGCTCGAGTTCACGCTCATCCCCGACCGCTACCTCGAAGACCAGGGAGAGGCGAAGGGCCACGTCTCGGGCATCTACCGCACCGAGGTCCTGGGGCAGGGGGTGGCCATGCTGCCCACCGACCAACGCGTGCGGGACGTCGCGGGGCTCACCCCAGTCAAGAAGATCCTGGGTCACCTGTCGCGCCGCGGCAAACGGGGCCACGGGCTGGTGCACCTGGCGTTGTCGGCCGACAACTTCGGGCTGCGGCCTGGGGCGGTGCCCAAGAAGGCCAACGCCTGGTTCGCGACCTTCATCGCGTCGCTGGCCAAAGCCCGCGCCGCCGTCGACATGCTGCTGCCGTCGGCCGCCGTCGACAGGCCCGTCCCCAGCAAGCGCGTCTACATGCCCATGGTCGCGCCTGCCGCCATCGGTGTGCCCGTCGCTCGCGCGCTCACCCGCTACGTCGAAGCCGATCGCCTGCACAAGAAGATGCTGAGGGTCAGCCGACTCGTCGAGCGAATCGAGCGCAACATCGCGCGCGAAGACGACACCGGTCACCGGCCCGATCCCACCATGCTCCTGCAGGTGCAGCGCTACCTGCATCGCGCCCAGAACGGCGAGGTGTATTGGCACGGCACCCGCGGAGGCGTGGCCCATCCCGCACTGCGCGCCCTGGCCTGGAAGGACCTGCTCCGCGCCGAGAAGACGGGCCTGCGCGAGCTTCGCATGCACAAGCGCTACGCCATCGAGCGCCTGGACCTGAACTGCGACGGCACCCAAGAGGTCGTGTGCACCACGCCTTCGACGTCCGCCGTGATCGACCCGGCGACCGCGGGCGCGCTCACCGAGTACGCGCTGTTTCCGCTGGCCCGCAACCTGGTGGACACCTACACCCGCGTCGACGAGCCCTACCACCGCGACCTGCGCGAGTGGGATCTGGCCGATGCCCATGACGACACCACCGTCAGCGACACCGAGGCCACGCAGACCACCCGAAACGACGACATCGTGTCTGCGGCACGAACCCTCAAGGCGCGCAACGCGCTGGCCGCCGACGAACACCCCCGTTCCTGCTTCGTCGACCGCTTCCTGCCCGACGACGTGACCATCGAGACGCTGCGCCGCGGCACTTACGCCGAGGCTGCACCCTCGCTGCACGACACCATCTGGGAGGTCACGGCAGCCGAGCGCTACGGTCGGGACGCGCTGCGCACCACCGTGACCTGCGATGCCACGGTCTCGGCAGGGGGCAGCAGCTGGGATGTCGGCGTGAGCAAGCGCTACACCGTGAAGAAGGGAGGTGGCCTGGATGTGCGCCACGAGGTGCTCAACCGCAGCCACGACGCCCTGCGGCTGCGGGTGGCGGTCGAGCTGAACCTGTCGCTGATGGGGAGCACGCTGGATCGCTGCGGCCTGGTGGTGGGCGAGCGTCCCAGGATCCTGGACGACACCGGTGACGCGGGCGAGGCCCAGGAGCTGCGCTTGAACGTCGGCGAGGCCACCACGGTGGTGCGCATCGACAAGCCCACCCGCGTCTTGCACTACCCCATCGAGAGCGTCGAGCACGACGGCGAGGGATGGCGGCGCGTGCTTCAGGGGGTCTGCATCTTGTTGGTGTGGCCCGTCGAGCTCTGGGGCCAAGAGAAGGCCAAGGCGACAATCACCGTCGAGATCGAGGCGTAGATGGGAACCGGAGCTTTCTGCCTGGTCTTGCATGGACACCTGCCCTGGGTCTTGCACCATGGGCGCTGGCCCCACGGCGAGGACTGGCTGTACGAGGCGGTGAGCGCCACCTGGCTGCCGCTGCTCTCGGCGCTCGATCAGGCGGCTTCCGAGGGCATCCGCCCCGCGTGGACCGTGGGCATGATGCCCATCTTGCTCGAGCAGCTCGCGCACCCGCGGGCGCACGGCGGCTTCATCGACTGGACCACCGAGCGCCTCGAGCGCGCCCGGTCCGACCAGGCTGAGTTCCATGCCCGCGGCGACGGGCACCTGGCCTGGCTGGCCTCGGAGCACGAGCGGCGCTGCTCCGAGCAGCTCGTGCAGTTCGAGGCGGTCTCGCGCAACCCGGCCACACGCCTGGGTGAGCTCGCGCGCAGCGGACAGATCGAGATGCTGTCGTCCAACGCGACCCACGGCTTTCACCCCCTGATCTTGCACGATGCCTGCGCCCGTGCGCAGATCCGCGCCGGCTTGGCCGCCTCGGAGCGGCACCTGGGACACCGGCCCGCCGGCGTGTGGCTGCCCGAGTGCGCCTACCGACCCGCAGGCCCTTGGGTCCCTCCGGCGGTGCACGGCGACTCCCGCGACCGGGCCGGTGTGGGCACCCTGTTCGCCGACGCCGGCGTGCGCTTCTTCTTTGTCGATCAGTCCCTCATCGCGGGGCTCAGCTCACAGGCGGTCATCGAGGATGGGCGTCTGGTTCCCGTCGACCCGTCTGACGCCGAGTGGGACAGCAAGCGGGGCTGGCGCAGCCCGTTGGAGCCCGTCCGGGTGAGCGAGGCCGGCGCCGCGTTGCCCATCTGCGCCATCGGCCGCCACCCCGAAGTCAGCGAGCGGGTTTGGAGTGCCGACCACGGCTACCCCGGCGACGGCCGCTACCTCGAGTTCCACAAGAAGCACGGCATGCGCGGCCTGCCGTACTGGAAGGTCACCGGCAGCTCCGTCGACCTGGGCGACAAGCAGCCCTACTACCCCCACGAGGCCCACGATGCGGCATGTGCCCATGCCGAGCACTTCGTGGGCATGGTGGCCGATCAGCTGCGCCAGCACCGCGACCACACGGGGCGCTACGGCGTGGTCACCGCCCCCTTCGACGCCGAGCTCTTCGGCCACTGGTGGTCCGAGGGCCCCATCTTCTTGCTCGAGGTGCTGCGGCGCATGCACGCCCACCCGGACATCGACCTGTGCACCGTCAGCGAGGCGCTCGAGCGTGCACCCGCCGACAAGGTCGCCGCACTGCCCGAGGGCACCTGGGGGGCCGGCGGCGACCACCGTGTCTGGCTGCACGAGGGTCTGCGCTTCTACTGGGAGGCCGAGTACCACGCCGAAGATCGATTCATGGACCTGTGGCACCGTGTCGACTGGCGCGCCCACGAGGGGTGTCGGGAGCTGCTGCAAGAGGCAGCCCGCCAGCTGTTGCTGCTGCAGGCGTCGGACTGGCCCTTCGTGATCACCACCGAAGGGGCCATCGACTACGGCATGCGCCGCATCCTGGAGCACGCCGCCCGCTTCGACGACCTGTGCAATGGCGTCGAGGATCGCTGGGCAGGGCGCCCGACCGACGGGGTGGCGCTCGAGGCCCTGCGCTGGTGCCGGTTCACCGACCCGGTCTTTCCCGACCTCGACCTGGCGTGGTGGAGCTGATGCGCGAAGTGCGGGTCGACCCCACCACGGGGCGACGGGTGCTCATCGCTCCCGAGAGGCTGCGAAGGCCCGGAGGCTCGCCGATTGCCGGCCTTCCAGACGTTCCTGCGGCCGACTGTCCCTTCTGCCCGGGCCACGAAGCATCGACCGCCTCCACGATCGCGTCCCGAGGCGAGCCCTGGGTCGCGCGGGCCTTCCCCAATCGCTTTCCTGCCTTGGTGGTCGAGCACGACCCGGCCGGGGCCCACGAGGTCCTGGTCGAGAGCCCCGATCACGATGTGCAGCTGTGGCAAGCGGGGCCCGAGCGCTGCGCCCAGGCCTTGGGCTTGGCCCGCGACCGCATGCGGGACCTGTCTGGGGACGGTCGCTTCGCCTACCTGGCGTGGTTCCGCAACCATGGCATTCGCGCGGGCAGCTCCCAGCCGCACCCGCACGCCCAGCTGGTGGCGCTTCCGTACGTGCCCACCCTGGTCGACGAAGTCGTTCGGCGGGTGGTGCCCGATGGCATGGACGAGGTGGTCGCTCGCGCCCGGCAAGACCAACGCCTGGTCTTCGACGGCGATGTGCTGGCCCTGTGTCCGTGGGCGCCCCGGTACCCCTTCGAGACCTGGCTGCTGCCCGCGCACCCCATGGCCGACTTCCGCGACTGCGACGACGCCACCATCGACGCGCTGGCCACCGCCATGCACCATACCCTGGGCGCGCTGCACCGTGAGCTGGCGCCGCTGGCCTACTGCGCGACGCTGTTCACCCGCCCCCTGCGCGCCCACGACGTGCCGGGCTTCCGCTGGCACATCCGCATCCAGCCCCGCCCCGAGATCACCAGCGGCTTCGAGGCCAGCACGGGCGACACCATCAACGGCGTCCCCCCGGAGGTGGCGGCCCGCCTGCTGCGAGGCGCGTAGGGCCGCTACGCCTCTTCGCGGCGCCGCACCAGCAACAGCAGCGGCAGCAACCAGGCAGCCGCCCCAGCGCCGCCACCCAGCGCGTTGCAGCCCGTGGCGCTGCCCCAGCCCGTGTCGAAGGGCATGGCGCGCTCTTGGTACTCGGCGTCGGGCTCGGCGAAGTAGGGGGCGTCCAGGCCGTCCAGGTCAGTGCCCGGCAGGCCGGTTCCTACGCCATCCGCGTCGATGGCGATGGCGGCAGGCGTGCAGGTCTTGTCGGCAAGCTGGGCCGGGTCCCACCCGCAGCCGGGCCAGTCGACGCCGATGCGGTTGCGGTCTTGGGCGTCCTTCTCGCTGTAGAAGACGATCTTGTCGTCATCGCCGTAGCGAATCACATCCCAGTGGCGCCAGTCCAGGTCGCCGAACCACGAGATCTCGGGCTCCTCGACCACAAAGAAGTCGTCGCCATTGGGCGTGATGGTCTGCCCCCAGCCGGCCGACAGGATGGTGGTTCCGTCGTCGTCGAGGTCCTTGCCGCCGACGTAGACGCTGACCGGGCGCTTCTTGTCGTCTTCGTGGCACACAGCGGCGGGGTTGAACACGCGGTCGGCGACCCACGGGGTCTGCCCGGGACGGAACTTGGGCTCGGCATCGAGCACCCAGCCCGCGCTGGGGGAGGGGGCGGTGGCGTGGTGCAGGTTGGGCACCTTCGCGAGCCACATGTGCCACGTGCCATCCACCTCGACCACCGACGGGAAGCCAAAGCCGGTGACCTGGATGATGGGCAGGGTCGAGATCGTGGTGTTGAGGTTCTGGTCGATGTTGGCGTAGCCAACGCCGGTCTGGATCTCGCAACCCCACGGCGGCGTGGTGATGTCGCACTGGTCGTTGATCTGACGGGCCTTGAAGTACAGGTGGAACTCGCCCGCGTCGTGCACCAGGTTGGGGTGAGCCAGGCCGCAGCTGTAGTAGGTGTTGGTCTGCGGGTACAGGGTCATGCTGGGGTCGACGGTCCAGTCCAGGCCCGTCGTGCTGGTCGCGAAGCCAATGGCCCACTCGCCGCCCGGGCACTGGGTGGTGCTGTCCACGACCTTGGTCTCGAAGGCCATCAGGTACGAGCCTGCCGACGCGCCGGTGTCGGCGTAGGCGACCGTGGGCGAGCCCACGCCGTTCTCGTAGAAGGTGCCGGTGTCGGGCTCGACCAGCCAGTCTTGGTAGGGGCCGGTCGCGCCGTCGTCGATCACCAGGTTGCAGTCGTTGTCGACGCCGTCGCAGATCTCGGCCTCGCCCGGGCTGCGGGTGGCGTCGTCGTCGTCGCAGTCACCGCCCACGTCGACCCAGCCAGGCGGCTGCGCGCACTGGTTGATGGCGGTGGCGTCATCGCCGTAGTTGTCGCCGTCGTTGTCGAGGTACCAGTCCAGCGCGCCCGGGGTGGAGGGCGGGTCGGTCAGCCCGTCGCAGTCGTTGTCGATGCCGTCGCAGATCTCGGTCTCGCCGGGATTGATCGCCGCGTTGGTGTCGTCGCAGTCGGTGGAGTCGGCGACGTAGCCGGGCGGCTGGTGGCAGCGACGCCGACGGTCGTACCAGTCGCCGAACAGATCGCTGTCGGCATCGCGGAACCAGCGCGTCGCGTCGACCGAGTTCCACTCGTTGGTGTACCCGTCGCAGTCGTCGTCGTACGGCGTGGTGCAGGTCTCGAGCGCGCTGGGCGACACGGCCGCGTTGGTGTCGTCGCAGTCGTCGTTGCTCGCGGCCGTGCCAGGAGGACCGTCCGAGGCGAATACCGGGTTCAGATCGTTGGGGTCGCCGTGACCGTCGCCATCGGCGTCGACGTACCACTCCTTGGGAGCGGCGGCCTCGCAGATGAAGTTGAACTGAAGGTCGCAGGGCTCGTCGTTCCAGGTCAGGTCGTCCCAGCGGTTGAACTGGCCGCAGTCTTCGCCCTCGTTGTAGCCGTCGCCAGGCGAGCCGCCGACGTTGTTGGGCTCGCCCGCATGCCAGTTGCTGTAGGTGATGGACGAGCCGTCCTCCCACACCCACGTGCCCTCTTCGTCGAGGTCGTTGTACCCCATCCACCACTTGCCGGTGCTGTAGGTGTCGGCGGTCTCGTCGGCCCACTGGTTCTCGGCATCGTCGCCGATTCGGTTGAGGTGGTAGCCGTACGATGCGCAGAAGTCGCGTGCCTCGAACCACGTCGAGGGGATGGCGCAGTACATGAAGCTGCGGTCGCCGTAGTACTCCTGCGCGCAGGGGCAGGTGCCGTCGTTGTCGACGATGGTGTCGCAGTCGTTGTCCAGGCCGTCGCAGGTCTCGGTGCCGTCTGGGCTGATGGCCGGGTCGCCGTCGTAACAGTCGCTGGTGTCGGTGGTGAGCGTCGGGTCTGACCCGGTGCAGGTGTCGCCGTCGACCGTGGCTCCCGGATCGCCGTATCCGTCGCCGTCGAGGTCGATGTACCACAGCAGCACCTCCTCGTCGCCATCGCCATCGCAGTCGTTGTCGAGACCGTCGCACAGCTCGGGAGCGCCGTTGTACACGCTGGGATCGCTGGGTGCGCAGTCGGTGCTGTCGGGGTCGCCGTCGCTGTCGGAGTCGGGGTCCAGGTCGATGGTGATGGACACGTTGTCGAAGGCGCAGCCATCGGCGCTCTGGCCGCCGTTGTCATAGCAATAGACCCCCACCTGGCCGCTGGCGAAGGCCGTGTCCGAGGCGGTCATCAGCAGCTCGCCGGCCTCGAAGGTGCCGTTGTCGTCGGTGTCGAGCCAGACCTCGATGTCGGGCCCGTCGGTGACGACGCGCAGGTCGTGCCAAGTGTCCTGGGTATAGGTGGTCGTGGTGCTCGCCAGGGTGGTGGAGGTGCCGTTCTGCACGCGGTACAAGCGTCCGCCGCTCAGCGAGATGCGCGACCCGTTGCCCTCGTTGGGCATCGAGTCCTGGCTGAACACCGCCATGTAGAAGTTCTGGTCGTCCTGGAAGTGGAACACCACGCCAATGCCGTCGTTGTCGGCACTGTGGAGCTCGACGTCGAGGATGTGGTCGGCCCAGCTGTTGCCCACGCCCGTCTGCACCAGGTGGTTGTCGGCGCCCTGGTTGCTGCCCCAGGTGCCGTTGTTGTGGTCACGCCGCGCCCAGACCCCGCCGGAGCCTCCGCTGGTGGACCAGGTGTCGTTTCCGTAGTTGCTGACCCAGCCGTCGGTGCCGCTGAACGTGTTGTCGTCGCCGCTGAAGCCGTACGAATAGTCGACCACCGGGGCAGCACCAGCGGTACCAGAGACGAAGAGCAGGGTCAGCAGCGCTTTCAGGGGATCTCCGATTCGAGGCGATATCTAGATGATACCGGTCAAATGGTCCCCTGGTAAGGGTATGTCGGCCGCAAGAATCTCCGCTTGAGCGTAATGCCGGTCTTCCGGGCGGATCCAGGCTGACATGGTCCTGACATTTGTCGTGGCGGCGGCGGGCGAGCCCGGTCCGGTGGTATTGTGGGTTCGGAACTGTTTGCGGAGATTCCATCCAGGCCATTCGAACCATCGCCTCGCTCCTGCTGCTGTCGACCGCGGGTTCGGCCGCCGCGCAGGACTTCACCGTTCACCCGGGCTGGCTGATCGAGCCGCAGCCCGGCACCTTCTACGAGAACGGGGTCGGAGCACCGTCGGTGGCCTACGACGCTGCCAGCGACACCTACGTCATGTTCTTCGAGACCCGCAAGTACCCCGTGCTCGAGGGATGCACCGGTGGCGGCTGGGTCATCGGCACGTCCACGTCGTCGGACGGGCTCACCTGGAGCGAGCCCACCGTCGCGCTCGAACCGCAGGCGGGCAGCTACTTCTCGTGCCAGGCCGCGCACCCGCTGGTGGTCAAGGACGGCAACACCTGGAAGGTCTGGTTCAAGGCCGTGCAGCGCGGCGACGCCTGCGACTCCGGCACGCCCAGCTGGGGCTGCAACACGCAGACCGGTGTGGGCTACATGAGCAACGACGGCACCGGCTGGACCGTCAGCAGCGAGCCGGTCGTCAACGTCAGCGGCTTCGGCTTTCCCGCCGTGACCAAGGTGGGCAACACCTGGCACATGCTGCTTACCAAGATTCCCGACATCCACCACACCACCAGCACCGACGGCGTGAACTGGGGGCCGCTGAGCGTTGCCCTCAAGGCTGGCTTCACCGCCTGGACCGAAGACCGCGCCTTCAATCCCGCGGTGGTGTGCGAAGACATCGCCACCCGCCACTCGATGACGCTGTTCATCGGCGGAAAGGACCTGCAGGACGGCGGCACCACCATCTTGTCGGGTGGGTGGGGAATGGCCCTGTCTGGCGACGGCGACAAGTGGTATGTCGGCGCCGAACCCAAGTTCTCGTGGTTCGGCGACCTGTCGTGGCGGCACTGGGATGCCATCCGCGTGGGCGACGACGACTACCTCGTGTACTTCAGCGAGAAGAACAGCTCCAACCAGAACCGCGTGGGCATCGCGTACACCACGCCGAGCTGGAACGAGAGCCTGATCTCGGATCGCATCTGTCCGTGACGGGCAGGCGATCGGTGCCTCTGCGCCGCCAACGAGGGGCCTAGCGCACCGAACACGGGTCCACGTCCACGTTCAGGTCTACGTGACCGTGACCGTGACCGTGACCGTGACCGTCCACGTCCGACGTCAACGTCACCGTCGACCCCGGCGACTCAACCCACTACGCCAGCGGCGTCGCGGCCATCTCTCTGGCGATGCCCTGGAACAGCAGGCGACGGGGATCGTCTTTGCGGAACAGCAGGCGGAACCAGTCGTGTCGGGGCTCGACCTCGGGAAGGATGCGCTGCAGGCGCCCTTCGTCGAGGTCGCGCTGCACCAGGTACAGCGGGAGCACACCCACACCCTGCCCGGTCACGATCATCTCGCGGATGATGGCGATGGTGCCCATCTGCAGTAGCTTGCCGAACTCCAGGCTGTCGTGGCCGCCGGGCGCGTCGCGCCAGTACCGGAACAGCGCCACCTCGCCGCTGGTGTCCACCAGGGTGTGGTGCGCGGCATCTTCGGGGTGCTCGATGGGGCGCTCGGCGAGCAGCTGCGGGCTGCCCACGAAGGCGTATTCTTCGGGGTGCAAGCGGTAGAAGTCGATGACCGGGTCGGTGACCCGCCGTGAGCTGACCGCGCAGTCCACCTCGCCGCTGCGCACACGCAGGTCGAGGTCGGGACCCGAGCCCACGTACAGGTGGAAGGTGACGCCCGAGAATGCGTCGCGCAGCTGCGGAAGCATGGGGATGATCCACGACAGGCCGAGCTCGTGGCGGGTGCCGATGACGATGTCGCGCTCGATGGGGCCACCCTCGCCGCGGGCGGCGCGAACGCAGGCCTCGGCCTCGGACAGGGTGCGCAGCGCCACCGGCAGCATGGCCATGCCCGCCTCGGTCAACACCACCTTGCGCGTGGTGCGCTGAAACAGGCTCACGTCGAGCTGGTCTTCGAGCTTGCGTATGCGCTGCCCCAGGGCTGCCGGGGTGAGCCCGACGGCGGCGGAGGCGGCACGGAAGTTGAGCAGCCGGGCCGCCTCGACAAAGCAGCGCAGCGAGTCGATGTCGGGGAGGTTGGCCATCAGTCCGGCTCGAGGTCGATGTTCTTGGCCTTGGGCAGGCGCTCGGCCAGCCGAGCCTCGATGCGATCGATCTCTTCGCCGACCTGCTGCATCATGGCCTCGCCGAACTCTTCGAGGAAGTCGCCGAGCTTGTCGGGGGTGTCGAGCTCGTTGTGGATGAGCGTGACGTCCTTGGTCTCGAGGTAGTGGCGCGCCACATAGCGGCCGTCGATGTCGATCTCGGCGGCGATGCGGAAGGAGTCTGAGCCATCGACCACGGCGCGCTGGATGGCGACCGACTCGACGGCCGGATCCTGTTCGAGCACGCGGGCGATCTCGGCGCGCTTCATGGGCCCGACGGCCTTTCCGATGAGCAGATCGCGGTTGCGCAGGATCAGGTTCACCGCCAGGAGCCCCAGCAGCGCGCCGACGGCGATGGAACCCACCGCGTCGAGCCAGGTCACGTGCAGGATTTCGCCGCCGATCAGCGCGAACAGCGCGATGAGCACGCCCAGAACCGCAGCGCCGTCTTCGTAGACGACCGCCACGCCGAAGGGGTCTTGCGTCTTGCGCATGTACTCCCAGAACGTCCAGTTCTGCTTCTTGGCCTCGCGCGTCACCTCGCGAATGGCGACCACGAAGGTCAAGCCCTCGACCACCAGCGAGAAGATGAGGATGCCGATGGCCACCTCGATGGCCTCGACGCCGTGGTGCCCTCCATCCAGGAGCGACTGCACGCCGTGCATCACCGTGACACCGCACCCCAGGAAGAAGATGCCGACGGCACTCATCAGCGCCCAGATGAAGGCCTCGCGGCCGAAGCCTTCGGGGTGCTCTTCGTCGGGCGCTTTCGCCGCCTTGGTCATGCCGATGGCCAGCAGTGTCTGGTTGCCGACGTCGGCCAGGGAGTGGATGCCCTCGGCCAGCATGGACCCCGAGCCCGTCAGCCCGAAGCCCACGAACTTGGCCACCATCACCAGTGAGTTGCCGCCAATCGCCGTATAGACCGCTGTCTTGCTGCCACCTGCCACGCTCACTCCCTTGGGGCTCGTGCACTAACAGGCCGCTGAAATACTCGTTCCTCGCATTGTCGGCGGCCGGCTCACCCCGCCTACTCGATGTACTTCCAGCGCAGGCGCTCGCGGGCGTCTTCGGGAACCACGTCGCGGCCGCAGGACACCGCTTCGACCTCGTACTCGACCGATCCGTCGCGGGCGATGCGAATCTGTTCGCACGGCGGGATGCGCAGCACGCACCAGCTGGCCGGCTCGCGCTTGTTCTTCATCTTGCGCACACACTGGTCGACCAGGTCACGCCCCAGCAGCTCGACCACGAACTCGATGGGCGGGTGGCTGACCCAGCGGCCGTGCACGTAGCCGGAGCCGTCGAAGACGCCGCCGTAGGTCCACTGGTCTTGCGGGCCCGGTGTCGCCAGGCCTTGCACGTCGCCATCGGCGGCGGACAGCGCGCGAGGCTCGAACTCGGCCCAGTCGATGGGGGGCCCGGGCTGGGGTGCACCGCTGCCGCAGGCCAACAGGAGCAGCAGCGTGGTGACCACCTACAGGTGCGGGTTGACCAGGTTCTTGATGCCGTGCAGACCGCCGCCGGCACCGACCTTGCGGCCCACTTCGCTGCCGCCCTTGAACACCAGCAGCGTGGGGATGTTGCTGACCCGATGCGACATGGCGGTCTTCTGGTTGGCCTGCACGTCGAGCTTGACGACCTTGAGCTTGCCGCCGTTCTCGGTGGCGACTTGTTCGACCAGCGGGGCGATGGCCCGGCACGGGGCGCACCACGTGGCCCAGAAGTCGACGAGCACGGGCACGTCGGAGTCGAGGACTTCGCTCTGGAAGTTGGCGTCGGTGACTTCGATGAGATTGTCGGCCATGTTGGGCTCTCCTGCTGGGAATGACCCGTTGTAAGTCCGGCCCCTGGCCAGGGCAAGAGCGGATCTCAGCAACCGGTCTACGGCGCGCCCACCCGGCATCGAAGCTGCGTTAGAAGGCGATCGTGGATCGCCTCCCCTATGTCCTCGCCGTGCTCTGCTACGGCTACGCCTCGTTCGCGCATCTGTTGCCGAACGTGGTCGGTGAACGCGCCTTCCGGGCGGTTCGAGGGGTGGCCATCGCCGGCGTGCTGCTGCACATGCTGGCATTGGTGCTCACGCCGTACAGCGGGGTGGCTCAGCCCGGGTTTCCCGAGGCGCTGAGCGCTGCCGCGCTTGGCATCATGCTGGGGTATGTGGCGGTGGGTCGAGAGCGCCTGCGGGCGCTGGGCCTCGTGCTCGCGCCGCTCGCGGTCGTGTTCCTGGGCACGTCCCGCGTGGTGCCCCGACACGACATCGTGGCCGCCACCGCCGTCGAGCACAGTGCCTGGCTGCCCGTGCACCTGGGCTTGATGGTCGCCGGGCTGGGAGGCTTTGCGCTCGCTTTCGCCCTGGGCTGCGTGTACCTGTACGTGCGCAGCCGCCTGAAACAAAAGAAGCTGGCTGGCATTCGCCGGCTGCCCTCGCTCGAGGTGCTCGACGCGCTTCAGTTTCGGGCCATGCTCTTTGGCTTCGTGTTCCTGACCCTGGGCATCGGTGTGGGCGGTGCGCTGGCCGCCGCCACCTTCGAACAGGCGTGGAGCCTGGACCCCAAGGTGACCTTCACGGCGCTCATCTGGCTGTGGTACGCGGTGGCGCTGCAGGTGCGTGTCGTCGCCGGGTGGCGCGGGCGCATGTCGGCCATCTTCAGCATCGTGGGCTTTGGCAGCCTGGTCTTTTCATTGGTGGCGCTCAACTTCCTGATCGGGGGCTTCCATGCCCACGTCGGGTAGCGCAGGCTTCGATCTGGTGGCCGTGGGCATGAACCACACCACCGCCCCCGTCGATGTGCGTGAGCGGCTGGCCCAGGATCGCGACGGCATGCGGCGCCAGCTGGCCGAGCTGCGGGCCGATGGTGCGGTAGAAGAGGCGCTGCTGGTCTCTACCTGCAACCGCGTCGAGCTGTACGCGGTGGCAAGCGGCGGCGATCGCCTCCACAGCTGGCTGGACAGCTTTCGGGGGCCACGGGGCGAGTCCATCGGCGGCTACCTGTACTGGCACCAGGGCCGCGACGCGGTTCGCCACCTGTTCCGCGTCGCTTCGGCGCTCGACTCGCTGGTGCTGGGCGAGCCACAGATCCTGGGCCAGGTGAAGACCGCCATCCGCGAGGCGCAAGAAGAGGGCTCGCTGGGCCGCGTGCTGCACCGCCTGTCGCATCGCAGCCTGTCGGTCGCCAAGCGCATCCGCAACGAGACCGAGCTGGGGCAGTCGCGCGTGGGCGTGGGCAACGCCGGCGTCGACCTGGCGCTGCAGGTCTTTGGCACCCTGCGCGGCAAGCGCGCCATGCTGGTGGGCACGGGCGAGATGGGGCGGCAGGTCGCGCGAGCGCTGCTCAACTCCGGGCTCGAGGAGCTGGTGGTCGCCAACCGCACGCTGGAGCGCGCCGTCGAGGTGGCGCGCGACTACGACGGCACCCCCATCGCGATGGAGCGCATGCCGGAGTACCTGGCGCGCGTCGACGTGGTGGTGACGGCCACTGGCGCGGTCAAGCCCATCCTGGGCCAGGCCGAGATCCTGGCGGCCCTGCGCGCCCGTCGCTGGAAGCCCCTGTTCCTGGTGGATCTGGCGGTGCCGCGAAACATCCACCCGTCGGTCGACGACCTCGACCAGGCCTACCTGTTCAACGTCGACGACCTGCGTCAGGTGGTCGACTCCGGGCTCGAGAAGCGCCAGGCAGCCAGCGTCGCCGCGATGGCGCTCGTCGAAGAAGAGGCCGACCGCTTCTTGCAGACGCTCGCGGTGGTGGATGTGGGGCCGCGCATCGGGTCCATCACCCACGCGATGGAGGCCGTGCGCATGGCCGAGATCGAGCGCAGCAAGCGCCTGGTGGAGGGGCTCGACGCCGAGCAGCGGGCGGTGCTCGACGCGCTCACCCGGGCGCTGGTCAAGAAGTCACTGCACGGCCCGCTCACCGCCATTCGCGAGGCGGCCAAGCGCGGCGACAAGCATGCACTCGAGGCGCTGTTGGGCGCCTACGGAGAAGCCCATGACGACTGAGGCCATTCGCTTGGGCACCCGTGGCAGCCAGCTCGCCCGCACCCAGAGCCAGTGGGTCGCTGACCGGCTGTTCGAGGCCACAGGGCGCCGGGTCGAGCTGGTGATCATCCAGACCCGAGGCGACCAGGTCACCGACCGGCCGCTGGCGGCGGTGGGCGGCAAGGGGCTGTTCACCAAAGAGATCGAAGACGCCCTGCTGGCCGGGACGGTCGACTTCGCCGTGCACTCCATGAAGGACATGCCCACCGACCAGCCGCCAGGGCTGGTGTTTGGGGCCACCCCCGTCCGCGAAGACGCCCGCGACGTGATCGTGGGCGGCACGCTCTCCCAGCTTGCCCAGGGGGCGGTGGTGGGCACGGGCTCGGCTCGGCGCGCCGCCCAGATTGCCGCGGTTCGCCCGGATCTGGACATCCAGGGCATTCGCGGCAACGTCGACACCCGCATCGCCAAGCAGCGCCGTGGCGACTACGACGCGGTGGTGCTTGCCGCGGCCGGCATCGCCAGGCTGGGGCGCAGCGGCGAGGTCGACGAGTTCATCGACCCAGCCGTGGTCGTGCCCGCGGTGGGGCAGGGCGCGCTGGCCGTGCAGTGCCGCGCCGGCGATGGCCGCATCCTGGAGCTGCTCGCCGGCATCCACCACCCGTCCACCCAGACCTGTGTCGACGCCGAGCGAGCCTTCCTGGTGCGCCTGCAAGGCGGGTGCAGTGTGCCGGCCGGCGCTCATGCCCAGCTCATCGGCGAAGATCTGATCGTGCGCGGCTTCTACGCCAGCGAGGGCGAGCTGCGGCGCCACGAGGTGAGGGGAGGCATGGCCCACGCCGTCGAGCTGGGAACCGAGCTGGCCGACGCGCTGCTGTAGGGCACCCGCCCGCTACGGCGCCAGACCCGCCACCGCGTCGACCACGCCCTGCACGCTGTGGGGATCGGCCACGGCATGCACGCTCAAGCCAATCTCTTGGCACACCCCGGCGGTGGTGGGCCCGATGACCACCACCTTGGCATCGCCCAGGTCTGCGCCACTTTCGACGAGGCGCCGCGCCGCAGACCCCGACAGCAGCGTGATCACATCGACGGGAAGGGCTGCGGCGAGCCGCTGGCGGTAGGCTGGCGGCTCGACGTTGCGGTAGACGGGCACGGCGGTGAGGCGGGCGCCGCGGGACTCGACCATCTCGGCGGTGCGCGGGTTGGGCTCTTCGGCGCACGGCCACAGCACCCGCTTGCCGAAGATCACGCCCATCAGGTTGACCGCGTCTTCGCTCGTCCATCCGGCGGGAAGCAGCTCGGTGGCGATGTTGCGGGCGTTGAGCGCGCGCTTGGTGGCCGGCCCCACCGCGTAGACGCGCGGGATGTCGGGCAGCCCCATCTCGAGGGCGCCCGAGAAGGGCTCGGCGGCGGCGGCACTGGTCACGAGTGCCAGATCGAACTGCTCTTCCATCATCCAGTAGGGCTGAAGCGCACCGTGGATGGTCTGGCGCGCGACCAGGGGCACCTGCACGACCTCGTGACCGGCCTCGGCCAGGGGTTGGGTCAGCGCGTAGGCGTTTTCGTAGGCTCGGGTGACCAGGACCCGCATCAGATGGGGTTCATGCGGGCGAGGTCTTTGGTCATGTTCTTCTGGTGCGACTCGAGCGTGCCGCCTCCGATCTCGAGCAGCTTGGCGTCGCGCCACAGGCGCTCGACGGGGTATTCGCGGCAGTAGCCGGAGCCCCCCATGACCTGCATCGCGTAGTCGGCCACGGTCTTGCCGACGGGGGCGGCAAAGAGCTTGGCGGCATCGCTGCCGATGCGGTTGCGATTGTCGGGGCCCACGTCGCGCGCCACCTTGTACACCAGGCACTTGGCGGCCTCGGTCATGGCGTAGCCATCGGCGATGTAGCGCTGGATCTGGCCAAAGCGGTTGATGGGCTGGCCAAATGCCTGCCGCTCCTGACCATGCCGCACCATGATGTCGACGCAGCGCTCGGCGATGCCCACGCTCATGGCGGCCAGGGTGAGGCGCTCGAGCTCGAGGTTGCGCATCATGTGGGTGATGCCGCCGCCCTCTTGACCCAGCAGGTTGGCGGCGGGCACGCGGCAGTCTTCGAAGATGAGCTCGGTCATGGTGGACCCGCGCATGCCCAGCTTGTCGATGTGGTTGGAGGTGGTGAAGCCGGGGCAGTCCCGGTCGACCAGCAAGCTGGTGACCCGGCCGTCGACCTTGGCGTACACCAAGAAGCAGAAGCCTTCTTCGCCGTTGGTGATGTAGGTCTTGGTGCCGTTGAGCACGTAGCTGTCGCCGTCGAGCACCGCGGTCGTGCTCATACCCAGTACGTCGGTGCCGGCGCCGGGCTCGGTCATGCCCATGCCTGCGATCCATTCGCCACTGATGACCTTGGGAAGCACCCGGGCGCGCTGCTCGTCGTTGCTGCAGTGAAAGAAGTTGTTCACGAACAGCATGGAGTGGGCCAGGTAGGCCAGGCAGAAGCCGGGATCGGAGCGCGAGATCTCGTGGTGCGCGATGACTGCGGCCACGCTGTCCATGCCGGCGCCGCCGTAGGCCTCGGGGATGGTGATGCCCAGCAGGCCGAGCTCGCCCAGCTCGCGAAACAGCTCGACGTTGAGCTTGCCCAGCTGGTCGTACTTGGCAGCCTGGGGCTCGACCTGGTCTTCGGTGAAGCTGCGAACCATGTCGCGCAACATGGCGTGTTCTTCGGTGGGTTCGAACAGAATGTCGAGCGACATCGGGCCTCCGGGAGTCGGCTGCCTAACCCGATGAGAGGCCGCCTCGGCGGTGCCGGGGCCTTAAAATCGCCGCTACTTGAAGCGGAACTCGGTGAAGAACACCGTCGGGCGGCCGACGGGAATCTCGGGGTCGCGTGCGCAGCTGTCGGACACCTGCGTGCTGACCGAGTTGCTCCACGTGAGCAGCGTGTTGCTGGAGTTCACCGAGTCGTTGCTGTAGGTCGCCTGGATGGGAAGGTCGCGGTTGGCCGTCGATGTGCCCTGCACACAGGTGTACCCGCCGGGGCAGGGGGACGGGTAGCCCGTGTAGCCGCCGTTGTAGCCAGGGCCGCTCAGCGGGACCCAGCTGCCGGTGGAGCAGCGGTTGCTGTCGTTCTGCGAGCCCTGCATGCGGTAGTCCAGCCGCACCTGGCTGTAGGGCACGCCAGTGTTCAGCCCGAAGTGGAACCCCCGTGTGTGCAGCGGGCTGGCGCCCGTGTTCGAGATGTGGAAGCCCGGGTTGCCGGACGTGGTCTCGTTCCCCGAGCCTTGTTCGATGACGGTGCTGGCGACGCCGTTGGTCTGGAAGAACCTGGCCATCAGGGCGTTGCCGTCGAGGCCCGCGTTGAAGCTGCCCACCAGATCGTACCAGCCGCCGCCCTCGGTGCTCATGTCGCACCAGATCTCGAAGGCGCCGTTGCCGCCACTTCCGTCGGGATCGACCCAGAACCGCCCGCTGGCCTGGGCGGGGTAGGCGGAGTGGATGGCATCGCAGCTGGCGCCCGCGTTGCCGGCGCCGTCCCCGACCCCGGGCTTGAAGCCGCCGATGTCGGTCCAGCCGCCGCTGGTGCAGCCCTCGAAGACGTCCGCCACAAAGCGGATGGCGCCCAGGTTGCTGGCGTTGCAGAAGGCGTCGCCGGGATCGGTCGCGGTCAACACGCCCGTGAGATCGGCCAGGTCGTGGCTGTGGTCGCCAGCGGCGACGTGGGAGCTGGTGGAACCCACGGGGATCTGCGAGATGGCGGCCACCCCGGTGAGCGCGCTGATGGCGTGGTTGTGATCGCCCGCCGACACGGTGCCCGCCGATCCGCCCACAGGCAGCCGGTTGATGTCGAGCGTGCCGGTGACGATGGCGCTCGCGTCGAAGGTGCTGGCCCCAGCAGCTCCGCAGTCCCAGGCCGCGCCCGTCCACGTCAGCACCTCGCCGTTGGCGCAGCCCGTGATGTCGGCCAGGCTGTCGGCATCGGCGGACACTGTGCCCGTGAAGGTTCCCGAGCCGTCGATGACCGTCGTGCCCCCGATGCGGATCTCGGAGGCGTCGACCACGGTTCCGGCGGCGAGCCCATCGGCCGAGGCAGCGCGGATGGCGAAGGGCACCGAGCGAAGAGCGATGCGTGTCGGCAGCTCGCCGCCACTGTCGATCTCGATGGCCAGCCACAGGTCGTCGTCGTCGAAGGTCGCCGCATCGAGCGCGGTGTTGCTGCCCAGGTCGACGGCGAAGTACCCGTCGTCGAAGGCCTGCCCGACGTGGTCCTCTTGCCACAGGGGCGTGCCCCCGCTGGGGGCGTCGTACAAGCGCAGCGCCAGGTCGTGCGCACCGTCCAGGGGCAGCCCCGCCTGATCGAAGATTCGGCCCTGGTGGGCGAGCTCGAGGGGGACGGCCGAGGCGGCGACGGGCAGTGCGAGGAGGGAGAAGAAGGCCAGGTTGCGCATGGGAACTCCAGATCGGAGCACGAGCCTACCCGCTCTTCCGGGCGCCGTCAGTCCCTCGTGCGCAAGAAGACCGCCGCGATGGCCGACACCACGACTCCAGTCACAGCGGTGCCCACGACCCCTGCCAGGCCCTGTGCGACGATCGCGTCTGGTGGAACAGCCGTTGGAAACAGCACGGATACGCACAACACGAAGCCTGCTACCACCGCTGGCAGGGATACAGCCGTGGCCAACACCCCGCCCATGAGCTGGGCGGTGTAGCCCTGGCTTCTGCGCGTCGACCACAGCACGGCCAGCAGCACGGCCACCTCGATGCCGGTCGCCACCAGGGGAAACAGCGCATCCAGGCCCGCTCCCACGCAGATGATCTGCCAGACGATGACCAGCGCGCCCAGCACGGCGCCTCCGATCAGCGGTGCACGTCGATTGGCCGAGACCTCGGGCATGGCGTCCTCCTGCACGGTTTGTACCTCTGCACCGGCCCGGCCAGCGGGGCTACAGGACGAACCCGTCTGTTCGGGCTACGAACCGGACTCTCTCGCGGCCCAGGGGCTCCCCATGGATCACGTCAACGACATCGACGACCGCTGGAGTCGCCGCCTGGGCATTCCCGGGTTTGGGCTGGTCATCCCGCATGCCACGGGCTTGATGGGCCAGCTGGGCCCGTCCGATGTTGCCTTCTGGGTGGGGTCTGCGCTGTTCGTGGCCCTGGCCTGGGCCATCTGGGAGGGCAACCGCTGGCTGCTGTTCCGCCAGCGAGAGCGCCTGGACTGGTTCACCCAGCCGGTGGGCAAGCTGCTGTACCTGGTGGTGGGCTGTGTGCTCTTCACGGCGCCGCTCACGGCGCTGGTCGTCGGGGGCTGGTTCTGGATCGCCGGGGTGGCGCACGCTCCAGGGGCGCTGCTGACGGTGATGCTCACCAACGTGATCTGCGTGCTGGTGGTGACGCACCTCTACGAGACGGTCTTTCTCATCAAGGCGCGCCACGACGACCGTCTGGCCCTCGAACGCAGCCAGCGCACCCGGGCCGAGGCCGAGCTGGCGGCGCTTCGAGCCCAGGTCGATCCCCACTTCCTGTTCAACTCCCTGACCACGCTCAGCTGGCTCATCGAGCGTGATCCCGAAGCGGCGCTCGAGTTCAATGAACGGCTGGCGAGTGTGTACCGCTACATCCTGAGCAGCCGAGATCGCGACCTGGTGCAGCTGTCCGAGGAGCTCGCCTTCTTGCACGACTGCGTGAAGCTGCTCGAGGTGCGCTTTGGCTCGGCGCTGCGGGTGACCGCGGATCTGGAGCCAGGGCAACTCGATCGCTGCCTGCTGCCGCCGTCTGCGCTTCAGCTCCTGGTCGAGAACGCAGTCAAGCACAACCGCTTCAGCGAGCGGGAGCCCCTGCACGTGACCGTCGAGCTCCTGCAGGACACCGTACGGGTGCACAACGTGCGGCGCAGCCGCCGCGACTCCGCCGGCACCGGCGTGGGCTTGCGCAACCTGGCAGAGCGATGCCGCCTGCTGCTGGGGCGCGACATCGACATCCAGGCCCTGGACGACAGCTTCACCGTCTCGATGCCCATCGCCAGGATGGGCGCATGAACGTGCTGGTTCTCGAAGACGAGCGGCCGGCCCTCGAGCAGCTGATCTCGGCGCTGCACGCCTGGGATGCTGGCGCTCGCGTGACCCACCTGGACAGCGTGGGCGACGCCGTTCGCTGGCTGCTCGAACATGGTGAGCCCGACGTCATCCTGGCCGACATCCGGCTCACCGATGGGCGCAGCCTCCAGATCTTCGAGCGCGTTCCGGTTCGCTGCCCGGTGGTCTTCGTCACCGCCTACGACGACTACAGCCAGGCCGCCCTGGCGGCTGGCGGCATCGACTACGTCTTCAAGCCCGTCCAGCCGGCCCGGCTGGCTGCGGCACTCGACAAGGTGCTGCGCCTGGGCGCCCATTTTCGCGGCGCAGCAGCCACGGCCGCACCCCGGCGTCGCCTGCTGGTGCGTCGAGGCGGAGTCACGATGGCGCTGGCCGTCGACGAGGTGCGGTGGTTTCACACCGAGCACCGGCTGGTCTTTGCCACGTGCCGGGACGGATCGCGCCATGTCGTGGACCAGACCCTGGCCTCCCTCGCCGACGAGCTCGACAGCGAGCGCTTCCTTAGGGTGAACCGGAGCTGCATCGTGGGCATCGACGCGGTGCGGGCCTTTCGGCCCCACGGCAAGGGACGGCTGCTGCTCGAGCTCGAGCCCCAGGGCGAGGCCGTGGTCAGCGCCGACGTCGCCCGGGACTTCCGGGCGTGGCTCGACAGGTAGCGCGTTACCCCTGTGAGCCGGTCTCGGAGGTCTCGGTTGCCCAAGAAGATGTTCCTCATCGACGGCTCGAATCACGCGTTCCGTGTGCAATATGCGCTGCCGCCCATGAACGCCTCCGACGGCTTTCCCACGCGGGCGCTGTACGGGTTCACCAACCTCTTCGCCAAGATCCTGCGCGAGCACGAGCCCGACTACGTGGTGGTCAGCTTCGACAAGGGCAAGACCTTCCGCCACGAGATGTACGACGAGTACAAGGGCCATCGACCAGACATGCCCGACGACCTGCGCATGCAGTGGCCGCACTTTCCCGAGCTGGTCGAGGCCTTCGGCTACGCCTGCATCATGAAGCCCGGCTACGAGGCCGACGACGTGCTGGGCACGCTTGCCAAGCAGAACGCGAGCGCCGACCTCAAGGTCTTCCTGGTGACGGGCGACAAAGACCTCTGGCAGCTCGTCGACGACAACATCGAGGTGCTCGACCTGCAGCGCAACCGCGAGGTCGACACCGCCAAGGTCATCGAAGAGTTCGGCGTGCCCCCCGACAAGGTGGTCGACATCAAGGGGCTCGCTGGCGACAGCAGCGACAACATCCCCGGCGTGCCCGGCATCGGTCCCAAGAAGGCCAGCGCCTACATCCAGAAGTACGGCACGGTCGAAGGCGTCATCGAACACGCCGACGACGTGGGCGGCAAGACCGGTCAGAAGATCAAGGAGCACGCCGAGGCTGCACGCATCAGCCGGCAGCTCGCCATCATCAAGACCGACATCGATCTGGGCGTCGATCTCGAGGATCTAAGGCCGCGAGGCATGCAAGAAGACGAGCTGCGCGACCTGTTCGACAAGTGGGACTTCGGTCAGGTCGCCCGCAAGCTGCTCCCCGACAAGCCGGTGCTCGAGCCCGAGACCTACGTCGGGGTCAAGACCCTGGCGCAGCTCGAGCAGGTCCTGGCCGACGTGCGGCAGGTCGGCCGGGTGGCCATCGACCTCGAGACGAGCGGGGGCAAGGCCAGCGAGTCCAGCATCCAGGGCTATGGGCTCTCTACCGGGTCTCGCACCGCCTTCGTGCCGCTGCACGGGCGCTTTGGCGTCGAGCTCACCCACGAGCAGGGCATGCATGCCCTGCGCGCCCTGTGTGCCGATGCCCGGGTGGGCAAGATCGGGCACGGCACCAAGCATGCGTGGCACCTGCTGCGCCGCCACGACGTCGACCTGGTGAACATCGCCGGCGACAGCGAGCTCGCCGACTACGTGCTCGTGAGCCACGAGAACCACGGCCTTCAGGCGATGGCCAGCCGCTACCTGGGCCACACCCTCACCATGGTGGAGGGCCTCGACGACCTGTTCGCCGGCCTCGTGAGCATCGAGGAAGTGACCCGCTCGGTGGGCGAGCGCGCCAACATCGTGTGGGTGCTGCACGACAAGCTCACCAAGCGCATGACCAAGGGCAGCCGCACCCTGTACGAAGAGATCGAGCTGCCCCTGCTGCCCATCCTGGCCAACATGGAGTCGCTGGGCATCCGCCTGGACAAAGACCTCTTCGCCACCATCGAGGCCGACATCGAGGCCCGTGTGGCCCTGGCCGAGAAGGCCTGCCACGACGCCCTGGGGCGGCCCTTCAACGTCAACAGCCGAAACGAGCTGCAGGCCGTGCTCTTCGACGAGCTGGGGCTGACGTCCGGCAAGAAGGTCAAGGGGGGCGGCTTCAGCACCGACGCCAGCGTGCTCGAGCAGATCGAAGAGGAGCACGAGCTGCCCGGCTTGATCCTGGCCTACCGAAAGCTCACCAAGCTGCTGTCGACCTACGTCAAGACCCTGCCCGAGTACGTGGCTGCCGATGGCCGCATCCACACCACCTTCGCGCAGACCGTGGCGGCCACCGGGCGCCTGTCCAGCAACGATCCCAACCTTCAGAACATCCCCATTCGCACCTTCGAAGGGCGTCGCCTGCGCGATGGCTTCGTTCCCGACGAGGGCTGCGTGTTCCTGTCGGCCGACTACTCGCAGATCGAGCTGCGCGTCCTGGCGCACTTCGTCGGGGACGGGCCCCTGGTCGAGTCCTTCAAGAGCGGCAACGACATCCACGCCCGCACCGCCAGCGAGGTGTTCAAGGTGGCCCCCGAGGACGTCACCATCGACCTGCGCTCGGCGGCCAAGGCCATCAACTTCGGCCTGCTGTACGGCATGAGCGCCTTCCGTCTGGGCCGCGACCTGGGCATCAGCCGCGCCGAGGCCCAGCACTACATGGACGAGTACTTCGGCCGCATGCCCCAGGTGAAGGGCTGGATCGACGACACAAAGAACGGCGCGCGCAAGCTCGGCTATGTCGAGACCCTGTTCGGGCGTCGGCGCCTCATCCCGCAGATCCACAGCAAGCGCTTCAACGAGCGTTCCGCGGCCGAGCGCGAGGCGGTGAACACACCGGTGCAGGGCACCGCGGCCGACCTCATCAAGCTGGCCATGATCAAGGTAGATGGTGCGCTTCGCTCCGAGGGTCTAGGGGCTCGAATCCTGCTGCAGGTGCACGACGAGCTGCTGCTCGAGGTGCCCGAGGCCGAGGTCGAGGCCGTGCAAGCGCTGGTGATTCGCGAGATGATGGGCGCGGCCGACCTGATCGTGCCCCTGGCCGTGAACACGGCGGTGGGCAAGACCTGGAATCAGGCGCACGGATGATGGCCTGACAAAAGCAGACGAATGACGCACAGTTCCCAGCCGTCCGCGGCGTGTGGAGAGGGCAGGTAGGCAAATGGCGGAAGCAGAAGCAGAGGCGGTCGACCAGAGTCGGCAAGAAGACATCGAGATGCTCACCGCGGTGCGGGCGGGCGATGGCACGGCGTACCGCGGCCTCGTCGAGAAGTACCAGCAGCGTGTGTACTCGATGGTCTACGGCATGCTGCGCAACCGCGAAGACGCGCGCGACGTGACCCAGGACGCGTTCGTGAAGGCGTACAAGCACCTCGACAGCTTTCGGCTCGAATCCAGCTTCTACACGTGGCTGTACCGAATCGCGATGAACCTGGCGATCGACCTCACGCGCAAGCGCAAGCGTCGCAAGACCACCACCTTCGACGAGGCCATCGGAAGCCGCGACAGCACTGGCGACATCAGCGACATCCACCGCTCCGACAGCCCGTCCAAAGAGCTCGAGCGCAAGCGCCTGTACGCCAAGATCATGGACGCCATCGGCAAGCTGCCCGAAGACCAGCAGCAGGTCATCCTGCTGCGTGAGCTCGAGGGCCTGTCCTACAAAGAGATCTCGGACGTCATGGAGATCCCCGAGGGCACGGTGATGAGCCGCCTGTTCTACGCCCGCAAGAAGCTCCAGAAGCTGCTGGCCGACGAGCGCTGATCTTTCTTCGAATGCTTTCGCCCAGGCCACGTCAATCCCGAAACACGCGACATTCCGGACGGCCCTGATGGCTGGGAACACCCTCGAAAACCTGTTGCAACGCATCTGCGAAGCCAACGCCAGCCCAGCCGAGCTGGCCCGGGCGCGCGAGCTGCTCGCGGATGACGCGCGATTCCCCGAAGACCTGCGCACAGCACTCGACGATGAGCCGGCCCTGGCTGCCGGCGCGCTGCTCGCGTTGCTGGGCGTCGACGACGGATTCGCCGATCAGCTCGCTTCGGCGATTGGCGCCGAGGCTGGCTCGATGCCGGCGGGCGGGCATGCCGATGTGGCCGCTGACGTGCTGCACCTGACGCACCCTGGTGCCCAGGCTGCGCCCGTCGCCGATGCCGTGCATGCCATGGCCGGTGATGTCGACGTCAGCCACGAGGTCCTGGACCAGCTCGCCCTCGACATGGCCGATGTTCCGCTGGCCCAGGCGGTGCGTGCGATGGCGGGCGAGGTCGACATCGTGAGCGGCGTGCTGGCGCGCGCCGGCGTCGCTTCGGTCCTGGCCCCTGTGGCCCAGGCGGTGCGCGCCCAGGCCGGGCACGTCGAGGTGGCCAGCGCGGTGCTGGCGGCCGTCGAGCTGCAGGACGTGCCGCTGCCCATTGCGGCGGCGATTGCGCACGAGGCGGGCTCGATCGACGTCACCGCCGCGGTGCTGGCGGCCACCGACGAGGCCTGGATCTCGGGCATGCTCGACAACGAGCTGCCAGCAGAGGCCCGCCAGGCGGCGACGGGGCGGCTGCGCGGCAACAAGCCCGCGCTGGCGCAGATGACGGCCTTCGCCGAGATGGGCCGCCGCCTGCGCAACGAAGTGCAGAGCGAGGCGGGCGAGGTGCCCTACCTGTGGGCCTCGATCGCACCCCAGATCGGCATCCAGGAGCCCGAGGCGGTGCCCGGCTGGGATGCCACCGAGCTGGTGGCGGCGGTTCGCGCCCAAGCTGGCGAGGTCGACGTCGTGGACGCCGTCATGGGGCGCGTCCTTGCCGACCGCATTCGCACGGCCTCCCCGGCGCCCGCCATTCCCGAGCCGGCCAACCGTCCCTGGATTCCCGTGCTGGCCATGGCGGCAGCGGCCCTGTTCGCTGTGGCCGTCGGCGGCCCCGGCTTCTTTGCCGGCACGCCGCCCGCCCCGGGCACCAGCGATGGCGGCACCGAAGTGGCGTTCGCGCAGTCCGACGAGATCATCATCAACGAGCTGGAGTACGCAGAAGACGCCACGGTGCAGGTGATTCAGGCCGATGGCGAGAATGCGCCGCTCATCATCTGGGTTGATGAAGGGACCACGCTATAAGGTCTGACATGACCTCGACCCGCACACTGCTCTGCCTCCTGCTGCTCGCGCTGTTCGCGCTGGGCACCCCGGCGCTGGCCCAGAACCCGCCTGGCGGGCCTCCTGGCGGCCCCGCAGCCACCGTGTCCTCCAAGGTGACGGTCGATGTGCTGGTCTTGCAGGCCACCAATGCCGACGCCGTCGTCGACCCCAAGATCCCCGCTTCGATCATCAAGCAGCTCAAGCTGCTGAACTTCAGTGGCTACAGCCAGCTCCAGACCCACAAGGCCTCGCTGGGCGTCAAACAGAAGACCAGCTTCGCGGTGGGCACCCACAGCTTCAGTGTTCAGCTGCTGTCGCGCGACGCGAGCACCGCCAAGCTACGGGTTCAGGTGTCCAACGGCAGCAACAAGGTGCTCGACACCACGGTCACCATTCACCGCAACAAGGCGTTCATGGTGGGTGGGCCGCCGCATGGGGGTGGCAACCTGCTGTTGCCCATCACGGCGAGCTGGGCTGTCGGCGGCGCAACAGCGCCAAAGCAAGCACCGCCGGGAAGATGAGGAACGGCGAGCCCGGACCGCGCGGGCCGCAGATTCGGTAGGTCACACCCTGGCACCCAGGCCCGCCCCAGTAGTCCCAGTAGTCGTCGTACCAATAGTCGTCGTACCAGTAGTTCCAGGTGTCGTCGCCCCAGTCGTCGCGCCAGGTGTCCTCGGGCCACGTCCAGGTGTCTTCGGGCTCGTCGGTGTCGCCGCCGGTGTCCTCGTCGCCGGCGTCGACGCAGAAGGACCCGGTGTTGGCGTCGGCTGACCCCGTCTGGTCGATGGCCCGCACCTGCAGGCACACCTCGCGAGGGGTCTCGGGGAAGGTCTGGTACAGCAGATCGGGCGTGGGTGCCGTGGCCAGGGCGAACCCCTGGCGGTAGACGGCGTAGGCAACCGCGCCAGGCACCGCCTCGTGCCCGGCCACGGTGAAGCTCCACCGTGCATCCCCGTCGCGGCAGTCGGCCTCGATCGCGTCGGGGGAGGCCGTGTCGATGGGGGTGGCATCGTAGTCGCCGCGGCCGAGGCGTTCCCAGCTCACCGACTCGACCCCGGCGTACACCAGCCCGCCGGTGAGCGGGCCCGAGCCGGTGGTGAACGACACCGTCTGCTCGGTGCTGCCGTCGCGGAAGTCGCCCTGCAGCGTGAGGTCGAAGCTGGTGTCGGAGGGCAGCTCGGCGGTGGGCAGGAAGACGGCCACGGCGCGCGAGCGGTCTTCGAGGTTGCCGCCGGGCCGGATGCTCACCGCCCCGGGCACATCGGCACCGGTGTCGCTGCGCGACAGGCTCAGATCCAGCCAGTCGTTGGTGTAGCTGAAGAACACGAAGAGCTGGGCGTTGGTGGGCACGTCGGTGGCCGCGTCGGCGGGCGCGGACGACTCGACCAAGATGCCGGGGTCACAGGCCACAGCGGGCGTGCCGACCGCCAGAGCAGCCAGGGTGGCCACGGCGAGTGGGAGATGGAGCGCGAACGAGCGCATTGCTAGCTTCCTTGTGCCCGAACCATGCATAGCACGCGGACTGGCAAGCCCGCACATTGGGGTGGTCGCGGCGGGGCCAATCCATGGATCGGATACCATCGCGCGCCAGGAGGCGCCGTGACGCTCTTTCAGAAGATCATCGACCGCGAGATCCCCGCCGACATCGTGTACGAGACCGACCATGTGCTGGCCTTTCGGGACATCAACCCGCAGGCACCAGTGCACGTGCTGGTCATTCCCAAGAAGCCCATCGACCGCATCGCCAACGCCGCACCCGACGACGAGGCCCTGCTGGGCAAGGTCATGCTGGCCGCCGCCGAGGTCGCTCGCCTCGAGGGCATCGAGGCCACAGGCTACCGCCTGGTCATCAACAACGGCGAGAACGCCGGCCAGACGGTCTTCCACCTGCACTGCCATGTCTTGGGCGGGCGCCGGCAGGGCTGGCCACCGGGGTAGCGGCAGGCCGGGGATGGCAGTCGCCGGCTACGGCTTGTAGTCGACCAGCTTGATCTGGAAGGTCAGCGTGGCTCCGGGCGGGATCAGGCCGCCGGCGCCGCGATCGCCGTAGGCGAGGTTGGCCGGGATCTCGAACAGGCGCTCGCAGCCCTTGGACATGCTGGCCACACCTTCGTCCCAGCCCTTGATCACGCGGCCGGCGCCGAGCGGGAAGGACAGGGGGTCGGCGCGGTTGTAGCTGCTGTCGAACATCTGCCCGCTGGCCAGCCAGCCGGTGTACTCGGCGCTCACCACCGAGCCGGGCGGCGGGGTGTCACCGGTGCAGACCCCCAGGTCGGCGTAGCGCAGGCCACTGCCGGTCTCGATCCACTTCTCGGCGCTGACCGTGGGCGGCTTGCTGGGCGGCATGCGCAGCGCGCTCACCGACAGCAGCTCGATCTCGAAGGTGAGGGTGCTGCCGGGCGGAATTGCCCCCATGTCCCGGTCGCCGTAACCCAGGTGCGGCGGGATCACGAGCTTGCGCACGCCGCCCACCTTCATGCCTCGCACACCGGACTCCCAGCCGGCGATCACGCGACCGGCGTTGGCCCGGTACTGAAAGGGCATGCCCCGGGTGCGGCTGGAGTCGAACACGGTGCCATCGGCGAGCGTGCCCGTGTAGTGGACCTTTACGTCGGCAACGTCGGTGCCGATGGCATCACCGGAGCCCACGACCACGTCGGTGATGTCGACACCGGTGTCGGACGCGGTCGCGGTTGCTGAGAGGCAGACGATGGCGGCCAGAGGGGCGATCCACTTCAAAACAGACTCAGTTGTTCAGGGGAGCGGGCGGGGGGCGACGCGCGCCGGCCGGACGACGCGCTGCGCGCCGTGTCGATGCGGATGGGCTCTTCGCGCACGGGCACCGAGGCGGACAGGGGGTCGGCCGCCTGGTCTTGCAGGCCCACCACCACCTCGACGTCGCTCAGGCCGGCGTGGTGCAAGGCGCCATAGGCGGCCTCGAGGGCCAGATCGGGGTGGTTGTTCTCTTGCGACAGGTGAGCCAGCACCAGGCCCTTGAGGCGGGAGGTGCCGGCGGTGGCCAGCAGCTCGGCGGCCTGGGCGTTGGACAGGTGCCCGTGGTTGCCGCGCACCCGCTCTTTGAGGCGCCACGGGTAGCCGCCGTCCATGAGCATCTGCACATCGTGGTTGAACTCGAGCACGGCGATGTCGGCGGTGGCCAGCTGGCGTGCAACCAGCCGAGTGGGCCGGCCAAAGTCGGTCATCACCGCCACGCGCACCGGGCCCATGCTGACCGAGAACGACACCGGCTCGAGCGTGTCGTGGGGAACGGCCACCGGCTGCACCGACAGGGAGCCCACCTGGAACTCGCGCCCGGCGCGAATGTGCTCGACGCGCTTGGGCAGCACCCGCTTGTTGGCGCAGTTGTGGGTTCCGCGGGTCATGAAGAAGGGGACCCGCCGACCTGTGCGTTGATGCAGCTTGTTGCACAAGACCCGCGCGGCGCCGATGTGGTCGCTGTGTTCGTGGGTGATGAGCACGGCATCGATGGGCGCTGAGCCCAGCCCCTGGGCCACCATGCGGCGCAGGATGTGGCGCGTGGACAGGCCGCAGTCGACCAGCACGCCGCTGTTGCCGTTGCCGATGTAGGTGCAGTTGCCGCGCGACCCCGAGGCGAGGACGGACACGGTGATGTCCTGATGGTGCAGCATGCTTGGAGGGGGTGAGGAGGAGGGGGGCGGGGCGGGTGCAGTTGACCTATTGCGGGGGCTCGAGCGCAGCCACGACACGATCGAGCTCGGCGGCGTAGTCGGCGTAGCGGGGGTTGGGGCTGGCGTCGCGGGCGCGACGAGCCAGGGTGCGGGCGGCATCGAAGTCGCCGCGCTGCTCGGCGAACACGGCGCTGGCGTGGAGCTGGCGCGCGGAGCCGTCGCTGGCCTTGGGGTGGATGCGGCGCGAGACCAGCCGGGGGAGGGGGTCGACCTGGCTGGCCAGATCGCGGGCGAGCTGCTGGCCCAGGTCACGCCGCATCGCGCTGCCCATGCCGCTCACCGCGCCGGAGGTGGTGTCCCCCCAGGCGCCGATGGACGTGCCCTGGCCGGATCCGATGAGGTGGGCCACCATCTGGCGCTCGAGCTTGACGGCCACCACGGCATGGCTGCGACCCTCGAGCTGCACGCGCCGGCGGTCGACCGACTCGGACTGCTCGATGTCGACGCTGGGCTGCAGGGTATTGCCGCAGGTGATGACCTCGAGGCGGGCGGGTGCCGTCGGGTCGACGGTGACCCCATCGAGGGCGTGGAGCTCGCGGGTGAGCGCGTCGGCGACGGCCTGGCAGTGGCGGTCGACGGCCACCACGGCGAACCGATGGTGATCGAGCTGCACCGCCGGATGGGCGGGCACCGACACGGCGATGGTCTTGGCACAACCGGCCTGACCGCCGAGGGCCAGGGTGGCCAGGATGATGGGGGTGATGCGCTTCACGGGGTCCTCGACGCCACGTGGATCCAGGTTCGAGCGTAGCACGTTCTGTGCGGGGTCGCGCCTTGGCGCACCGGCGAGAGCGCCGCGGTAGCATGCGCCGACCCTGGGAGGGCCGATGTCGAAGCGAGTGGGAATCCTCACGGGAGGAGGCGATGCACCGGGCTTGAACGCCGTGATTCGCGCCTTTGTGAAGCGCGGGGTGGGCCAGCTGGGCTGGTCGGTGATCGGCATCGAGGACTCGTTCAACGGGCTGCTCGAGTCGCCGCGCCGCCTTCGGGACTTCTCGCTGCGCGACTGCCGGGGGCTGCTGCAAGAAGGCGGCACGTGCCTGGGCACCACCAACCGCGGCGACCCGTTCACCTTTCCCGGCCCGGATGGCACCCGGATCGACGTGAGCGGCAGGCTCAAGGCGGCGGTCGAGGAGGAGCGCCTGGAGGGGCTGGTGTGCATCGGCGGTGACGGCACCCAGGCCATCAGCCTGAGGGTCATGGACGAGCTGGGGGTGCCGGTGGTGGGCGTGCCCAAGACCATCGACAACGATCTGTCGGCCACCGACTACACCTTCGGCTTTCACTCGGCGGTTGCCGTGGCCACCGATGGCCTGGATCGGCTGCGCACCACCGCCGAGTCCCACGAGCGCGTGCTGTTCCTGGAGGTGATGGGCAGAGACGCCGGGCACATCGCGCTGTCGGCCGGCATCGCGGGCGGGGCCGACGTGATCTTGCTGCCGGAGATTCCGTACGACCCCGATCGCGTCGCTGGGAAGATCCGGCGCCGTCAGGAGCGTGGAAGGCTGTTCTCGGTGGTGGTGGTGGCCGAAGGCGCGCTTCCCGCCCGCAAGGACGGCACCGCCGTGCCTCACGATGAGCGCAAAGCCCGGCTGAAGCGGGGTGGCGGCGCCGCGTCGATCGCCATGGCCCAGCTCGACGGGCGCATCGAGCACGAGATGCGCACCTGCGTGCTGGGGCACCTACAGCGCGGCGGCAGCCCCGTGCCTTTCGATCGCATCCTGGCCACCCGCTTTGGCGTGGCCGCGGTCGATCTGGTGGAGCAAGGCCGCTGGGGCGAGATGGTGCGCCTGCGCAATGGGCACGTGACCGGGGTGTCGATCCGCGAGGCGACGTCGACGTACCGACTGGTGGACGTCGACGGCGAGCTGGTGAAGACCGCGCGCGCGGTGGGCATCGAGCTCGGCGGCTAGGAGCACGCAGCCCTCCCGGGCCCGTGCACGTGCCCGTGCCCGTGCCCGGGCCCGGGCCCAGCGAAGCGGTGCCCGATGCGGCGCCGCTGGACCCTGCAGGTCGGCACGTCGACCCCTTCGCTACCCCGCTCACTGGCGTAGCCGCCTGCAAGTTGACGCGGCGGCGGCGTAGCCGGGGTGAAGTTGACGATCGCCGGGGTGGGGCCCCTCGGGGCGGGCCATATTGACGCTTCTTGCGTCGCTGACTTTGGCGGCACGGCCACAGCGTCAACTTGGCGGCGGCTAGCCCACCCGACTGTCAACTTGGAGCGGACTTGCGTTCTGGTCCGGGCGACTGCTGCTCGACCGCGGGCACGGGCCCGGGCCCGTGCCCGGGAGTCCGTGCCCTGCGCGCTACCGACCTAGTGGTGCGCGTGATCCAGGCTGTGCACGTGCTCGTCCCAGGGGTGCGGCGCCAGGTGCGGGTCACTGATGGGCATCGGCGGCACGATAGCCAGGACGCGGTAGACCACGGCCAGGAAGATGCCCACGAAGCCCGCGGTCAGGCCGCAGCTGGTGATGAAGAACGCGTCCCACGGGAAGTAGCTCTCGAACCACACCGACGGCATGACCTGCAGCGTGCGCTCCAGGAACAGGCCCACCAGGATGAGCACCAGCAGGCTGACGAAGGGCCAGCGCATCTTCTTGATGCCACGAGACAGCAGCGTGGTGAACGGCGTGATGAAACACAGCACGGCCACGGTGCGCGCCATCCAGCTCCACTGGGGCAGGTACATGCGAATGAGCAGGAAGTCGGTCTCTTCGGGCATGTTCGCGTACCAGATGGGCAGGATCTGGGCGTAGGTGGTGTAGGCCCAGAACATGGAGAGCGCGAGCACGAGCTTGCCCAGGTCGTGGGGGATGTTGTTCTTGATGAACCCGTCGATGGCCAGCCATTCCTTGCTGGTCATGGCCACGATGCCCACGGTGCACAGGGCAATCCAGAAGCTGCTGACCATGAACCAGGTGCCGAACATGTTGGCGAACCACCACGGCGCCAGCGACATGATGAGGTCGAAGGTCAGGAAGCTGAACACGAACGGGTAGCAGATGCTGATCAGCGCGCCGAAGACGTCGCGCTTGCGCTCGCCGTCGGCCACCTCGGCGTCGAGCTCGCCGGCGCCGCCCATGATGTAGCCCCACAGCGCGGGCGCCTGCCAAGACGGGTTGGTCTCTTTGAGGCGGGCAGCGGCCTTGATCATGTCCGGGCGCAGGCTGGCCCGCAGGTAGAGCATGGACAGCACCACCAGCACACCCACGCCGATGGCCTGGCGAGCGACCCAGAAGGGCCAGGTGAGGTAGACCTCTTTGGCGTTGACCGCCGCCGGGCTGTGGGGAGCGAGCCAGCCGTCGAGCGGAGCCATGTCGCCGGTGAGAAGCCACTGGTTGGGGTTCCAGGGGTACATGCCCTGGCCGGCCACCAGCAGGATGAGCAGCAGCACGTAGCCGATGGGCAAGAAGAAGCCGAAGGTCTCGGCGACGCGCTTGATGGGCACACCCCAGCGGCCGTGGGTGAGCGTCATCATGACGCCGAACAGCACGCCGCCCTGGGCCATGGCCAGGGTGAAGACCAGGGCCACCAAGAAGGCGCCCCAGGTCCAGGCGGCACCAGCCACGCCAAAGCCGTAGCCGAGGCCGGCCAGCATCCACACGATGCCGATGCCAGAGAGGATGTTGACCACACCCGGCACGGCGCGACCGGGCATCGCGTCGATGACCGCATCGGTGTTGGGCATCACGCCACGATTGACGCTCATTCCGGGGCCTCCTCGGACTCTTCTGGGGTCGCGGGCGGGGCAGGGGGGATGTACTCACCGCCCTTGAGGGTGCGGATGTGGTCGACGATGGACCACAGCTCTTCGTCGCTCATGGCCCAGCCGAAGTAGGGCATGATGGCGCCGCCGTTGCGAGCGGTGAGGTAGATGTAGCCATCGGTGCGGCTCTTTGCGACGCCGGTGGGGCCCGCGAGCATCAGCACGCCGTTGAAGCGGTTGGACCCCGGGCGGCCCACAGGACCCAGCTCGGTGACGCCGTCGCCGTGGCAGGGGGTGCAGTAGGTGCCGAACATCTTGGCGCCGAGCTCGGTGTTCTGCGGGTAGGGGCTGGTGAGCGCCTGGCCCTCGGGGGTCATGCGGTCGTAGTTGGGCGTGAACGGGGTGGGGGTCAGGAGGTGGTCCTGGCTCACCGTGCCGTCTGCCGGGTGTTCGGCCTGCTGTTCGTAGCCCTTGATGTGCAACGAGTCGGCCATGTCGGTGTCCCAGGGCAGCGCCATCGCAGCGCTGGACACGGCCAGGCCGGCCAGGACGATCAGTGCGCGATCACATCGCATTGGGCACCTCGTAGATGGTTTGGTCGCCGGTGGTGACCTCGGTGGCGCCGGAGCCGCGCAGGATCTCTTGGATGCGCTCGGCATCGGCCGCCGACGCGCTCTTGAACACGATGCTGAAGCTCGCGTCGCTGACGCGCGGGTCGGCGATGGCGCCGTCGAGCCAGAAGCTCGGCAGGCCGGCCAGCACGATGAGCCCCAGGAAGGTCGCGAGCCCCGAGCCCATGATGGTGGACTCGAACATGATGACCGCGTACGGCGCCAAGCTGACCACCGGCTTGCCGCCGGGGTTGATCATCGGCCACTCGGCGGCGGTGAGCGAGGCGATCAGGATGCCGAAGCTGATGCCCGCGATGCCGCCGGCCAGCGTGAACCAGCGAACCGGAGACGGCCGCCCCTCGTACACGGCCTCGAGGATCTCGTGGCGAGGCAGCGGGGCAACGACGTCGTACCCACGGAATCCGGCCTTCTTGAGGCGTTCGACTCCGGTGAGCAGGCAGTCGAGGTGCTCGTAGACACCCTTGACGCGAGTGGCGGTGCTCATTTGGCCTCCGTGGTGCCCTTCACGGGAGGAGCGGTGGACTCCTTGATCTCCGTGATGGCGATGGCCGGGAAGGTCTTGCAGAAGGACAGGAACAAGAAGAAGAACCAGCCAACCGAGCCGATCAGGATGCCGAACTCGAGGTTGGACGGGAAGTACAGGCCCCAGCTGTTGGGGTCGAAGTCATGCGACTGCGACGACAGCACGAAGTTGGCGCGCTCCATCCACATGCCGACGTTGATGAGCAGGCTGGTGAAGAACAGCCACGCGTAGTTTCGGCGAAGCGGCTTGTACCAGTAGCTGATGGGGACGACGCAGTTGCAGAACACCATCGTCCAGAAGATCCAGGCGTATGGCCCGACCATGCGCCAGTAGAACATGTGCTGTTCGTACGGGTTCTGGCTGTACCAGGCGACGAAGATCTCCATGGAGTAGGCGTAGGTGAGGATGCCGCCCGTCAGGATGCACATCTTGGCGAGGTTCTCGAAGTGCCACTCGTTGAGGTACTCCTCCCACTTGAACACCAGCGTCAGCGGGAGCAGCAGGGTGATGACCATGCCGCAGCCGGAGTAGATGGCGCCCGCGACGAAGTACGGCGGGAACAGGGTGGAGTGCCAGCCGGCCGAGTTGGCCATGGCGAAGTCCCAAGAGACGACGCTGTGCACCGAGAGCACCAGCGGTGCGCAGATGGCGGCGAAGAAGCCGTAGGCGCCCATGAAGTGGTGCCACTGCGCGGCCGTTCCGCGCCAGCCCAGGGCCAGCAGCCCATAGAAGCGCTTCTTGAGGCCGGTGGTGTGGTCGCGCACGATTGCGATGTCGGGGATGAGGCCGACGTAGAAGAACACCGCCGAGATGGTGAAGTACGTCGAGATGGCGAACACGTCCCACATGAGCGGAGACTTGAAGTTCACCCAGAGCTGGCGCTGGTTGGGGTACGGGAAGAACCAGTACACCTGCCACACGCGGCCCAGGTGCAGCATGGGGAACAGCCCCGCCGTCATGACCGCGAAGACCGTCATGGCCTCGGACGCCCGGTAGACGCCGGTTCGCCAGCGGGAGCGCACCAAGAAGAGGATGGCGCTGATGAGCGTTCCGGCGTGGCCGATGCCGATCCAGAACACGAAGGTGATGATGTAGACACCCCAGAAGTTGGGACTGTGGATGCCTGCCATCCCCATGCCCCAGACGATCTGGGTGCACCAGCTGTAGGCGCCGTACAGCATCATGCCGATGGCGACGACCCAGAGCGCGATGTACGCGGGGGTCGGCGTCCAGAGCGGACGGATGATGTCGCGGTTGGCGCCGCCATAGGTCGACGGACGGACGGCATCCATCAGTGGGTCTCCTCGTGACCGGTGGGCTCGCCGTGGGTGGGCTTGCCGTGGTCATCGCCATGGGGCTTGGAATCGTGGGACTCGGAACCGTGCTCGGCGGCGCTATGGGAGGCGTCGCCCTGGCCGCCGCCTGCGTGGGCGCCTGCGTGGGCGTGACGCTCGGGGGCGTGGAAGCTCGCCCTGGCCAGGTAGTTGACCGCGGGGAACACGTTGAGCTCGGCGAGCATCTGGTACGAGCGGTTGCTGTTGCGCAGCATGTGCACCTTGCCGCCCTTCTCGTTGATGTTGCCGAAGGTCAGCGCGCCGGACGGGCAGGCCTCGGCGCAGGCCGGCAGCGTCTCGACGGCACTGCTGGGCACAGGCGTCGTGAACGACTTGTCGCGGTGGGCCGAGACGGTCGCCTTGACGCGCTGCACGCAGAAGGTGCACTTCTCCATCACGCCCATGGTGCGGACGGTGACGTCGGGGTTGAGCTGCAGGTTGAAGGGCTCGGGCCACTCGAAGCTGTGCCAGTTGAAGCGCCGGGCCTTGTAGGGGCAGGCGTTGGCGCAGTAGCGGGTGCCGGCGCAGCGGTTGTAGACCATCGCGTTGAGGCCATCGATGGTGTGGTACGTCGCGATGACCGGGCACACGGACTCGCAGGGCGCGTGCCCACACTGCTGGCACATCACCGGCATGAAGCGAGCTTCACGGGGCTTGGCGTCCATGTTGTCGCTGTTTCGATCGCCGGAGTAGCGGTTGATGCGAATCCACGACATCTCGCGCTGCTTCTTGATGGTGGTCTTGCCCACGATCGCGATGTTGTTCTCTGCCGAGCAGGCCACCGCACAGGTGCCGCAGCCGTTGCAGGCGTTCACATCGACGGACATGCCCCAGCGGTACACCGGGTGGTCGGGCAGGCCGTAGAAGTCGAGGAACTCGGGGCCCGCCTCGCTCAGGCGGCCGTCGCGGCCCAGGTGATGGACGCCGGTCAGGTACCCGGCGTGCTGTTCGTGGTGGCTGTCGACGTCGCCCTCGGCGGCCAGCTGCTGGGCATTGGCCACCGGCGCCAGCTGGCGCAGGTAGTCGTCGGCATGGCCGAAGGTGGTCGCCAGGTCGGCCATGGCGCCCGTGGCCTTGACGGCGGCCTTGGCCTGCTGCCAGGCCAGGGTTCCGTGCGGGCTCACGACCGCGCCCAGGAGCGCGACCACGTTCTTGCCGGTGCCGTTGGCGTAGCGACCCAGGTTGCTGTGGCCCTGACCGAAGGCGATGGCGATGACATCGGGGTGGATGTCGTCGTAGACCTGCGCTCCGACTTCGATTTTGCCGTTGGGCGTGGCGACCTCGATCAGGCTGCCCGTCTGCACGCCGAGCTTGGCGGCGGCATCGGGGTGCAAGACCGCGAACGAGTCCCAGGTGTTGCCGGTGCAGGGGTCGGGCGTCTCTTGGGCCCAGGGCTGGTTGGCCCATCGGCCGTCGAAGAGGTGCGCGTGGGGGTAGGCGACCAGGAAGTAGGCGCCGTCTCCGGCGATGGCTCCGGCGTCACCCACCTGGTGCGTGCCGGTGACCGAGGGGGCCTCGAGGTGCTGGCCGCGGTCGATGCCGCCGCGCTGCAAGGACTGCTCCCAGAAGCGCTGGAAGGCCGTGCCGGAGGCCGCGTCGTAGTACAGGGCCTGCCAGCGGGCAGCGATGTATTCGCGCCAGGTGGCGGGCTCGAAGCCGAGCGCGGCGACCTTGACCGCTGGGGCAGCGTGTTCGTCGCCTTCGCCTTCGCCTTCGGGCTCTTCGGTGGGCTCCTCGGCGGGGGCTTCGTCTCCGGCTTCATCGCCGGCTTCGGCGTCGGCGTCGGGCTCGGCGGCCTGCGGGGCCGGTGCGACAAGCGGCGTGATGCCGGCGTCGCGGGCGACTGCCAGCAGCACGTCGCCGAGCGAGCGGCTGCCCCACAGGGCCGTCTGGCCAGGCTGGCGCAGCAGCGAGATGCCGTGGCCGGGCTCGGCGTCGCCCCAGTCTTCGAGGGGGTCGGCGCACGGCAGCGTGAGCGCTGCGGTGGCGTTGGTCTCGGTGGGGTGGCTGTACACGCTCACCAGGGTGACCTTGGCGAGCGCCTCGGCGATGCCCGAGGCTGCGGGAAGGCTGAACAACGGGTTGGCGTCGTCGACCAGCAGCACGCTGATGGCGCCGCTGTTGATGTCGGCGATGAGCTTCTGGACGGCGTCGTAGCCGTGGATGGGGCCGCCGTAGCCGCCCTTGCCGAAGGTCTTGCCGCCGTTGCCGCTGACGATGTTGAGGGCGTAGGTGGCGACCGCGAGATCGACCGCGGCGGTGCTGGCACCGGCGACGCCACCGGGAAGGGCGACGGCTGCGCTGGCACCTGCGAACTGTTCGGCGATGGCGGTGATCTGCTCGGCGCTCAGCCCGCTGGCAGCGGCAGCCTTGGCAGGGTCGCCGGCGCTGATCACGCTCGAGAGCGGGCCGTTGTAGCCCTTCTTGGTGGCCACCAGCTTGGCGACGGCCAGAGCGACGAGCGCCTCGCTGCCCGGAGCGGCCGCGAAGAAGTCGTCGGCGTTGCTGCCGGACTGGTCGAGGTGGGCGCCAACCCAGGCCAGGCGCGCGATGAAGTGCCCGGCGTTGGGGTTGCGGGCATCGGCGTAGTCGGTGGCGATGCGCTGGCCGCCCCAGGTGCCCAGGAAGTCGGCGCCGAAGGACAGCACGTAGTGCGCCTTGGACAGGTCGTAGGCGGGGAGGGTGGACTCGCCGAAGAGGATCTGCGCCGCCTTGGCCTCGGCTTCGTAGCCGAGCGGCTCCCAGAACACCGCGTTGCCGCCGGTGAAGTCGTTGAGCAGGCTGACGATGGCGCCGGACTTGTAGCCGCCGAGGTAGCCCACGCCCTTGCCCTTCACCAAGCCCGCGAGCTTGGCGATGGCGGCGTCCCACTCGATCTCGGTGGTGCCGTCGAGGGGCTTGCGGATGCGGTCGGGCGAGAAGTGCTGCTGCAGCTCGAACAGGTTGCCCTTGGGCACGCCGCCGGAGCCGAGCTTGGGGTTGGCGCCGACGTTGATGACCCGGCCGTCGCGGTGGCGCGCCAGGACGGGCCAGGCGTCGGGGCCGGAGCCCACGCTGGTGGCGAAGAAGGTCGGGGTGCCCGGCGTGACCTGATCGGGTCGGACGACGTAGGGCAGGACCTGTTCGATGGGGGTGAGGTAGCGGTTGTCGTCAATGCCACAGGCGGCCAGCGTGGATGCGCTGGTGAGCCCGATGGCCTTGAAGAAATCGCGTCGGTTCAGGGTTCCCAAGGCATGCCCCTACTTGTGACAGGTCCAGCAGTCCTTCAGCTCGGCTCGCCGAAGGTCTGACTGGTCGCCGTAATTTTTGTCGATGGAGGGATGGCTGGCATGGCAGTCGAGGCACCAGCCCATCTGCAGGGTGGCCTCGCGGGTCATGGTGCCAGTCACCTTGTCGTCTTGGCCGCGGACGCCTTCCATGAGGGCGACCTGGCCGTGGCATTCGGTGCAGTCGACGCCCGCATTCACGTGGCGCTTGTGGGTGAAGCGCACGTAGTCGGGTAGATCGTGGACCTTCTGCCAGGGAATGGTCTCGTCGCCGGTGCAGCGCTTGGCGACCGGGTCCCACTGGCAGTACTCCATGACCTTGACGATCTCGGGGGAGTCTTTGACCTTCTGGACCTGGGCGTGGCAGCCGCCGCAGACCTGGACCGTCGGGACGCCCGCGTGGGGCGACTTGCGTGCCTCGGAGTGGCAGAACTCGCAGTTCATGCCCAGGACATCGACGTGACGCTTGTGCGTGAAGGCGATGGGCTGATCCGGGGCGACGCCGGTGACCTCGCCCGCCGCGACCTGGTTGGTCGACGTGTCGGTCTCGGGCAGCAGAGCGTGAGTGCCGCGAGGGAACTTGTCGGGCTCGGGGTTGGGTTCCTCGATGCAGCCGGCGAGAAGTCCGGCGCTCAGCAGGAGCGCGGCGAACGAAGCCGGGGTCGAGAGGAGTGCGCGATGCATGGGCCCTCCGCGCCTGGATGGCGGCGTGAGCCGAGCGTGTAGCCAAATGTCATGACCGGCTCAACGGGGCGCAATCATTCGCGGCACTTCACCCTCCACCAGCTTGTCCACGACTTCGAGAACGTGTTCGACCTGTGCCCGGGAGACGTAGGAGGCGATCCCCTTCTGGATGCGCTGGATCAGGTGGTCCTGGTCGAGCCCGAACAGGCTCGCCGGTTGGATGAGGGTCATGGACTCGTCGTCGCGGGTGAGATCGCGATCGAACTGCTGCCAGTGGCTGGTGGCCGTGTGGATGTCGATGCGGGTGTGGCGTACCAGCTCGGGGCCCTGAAGGAAGCGAAGCCGCAGGGGCGCTCCCGACCGCAGGCGCAGGCCGGCCTCGAAGGACCCGGGGCGGGCGCGGATGTGCTCGATGCTCGCGACGTGCCCGCAGCAGTCCACCACGCGGTGCAAGCGCGCGTGGTTGTGGCGCACCAGCTCGACGCCGGGAATGGCGGCCGATCCGGGCCGATCGAAGGCCACCTCGACCGCCTCGACATTGGTGGGGGACACATGGGCGCGCAGGGCGCTCGCCACCGAGCCCAGCAGCTCGATGTGCTCGACGTGCAGCACCCGGTTCCGGCGTCGGGCCAGGTCGAACAGCCGCGCTGCGGTGGGGTGGTCGAGGGCCAGCGGGTACTCCACCACGACGTGCCGCCCGGCCGCGAGGGCGGCGCGCACATGGGCAGCGTGGTGCGCATTGGGGCTGCACACGGCGACCACGTCGGCCATGTCGATGGCGGCCTCCAGCGAGTCGACCGATGGCGCGGCGATCTGGTCGGCGTAGCGGCCGCGGTACACGGCCACGAGCTCGCACTTGGGGTGGGCGGCGATCGCCTTGGCCCGGGCGCGACCGGCGGTGCCCACTCCAATGATGCTGAAGCGGATCACTCGCTCACCGGCGGCGGACGGTAGATCCACAGCGCGGTGCTTCCGTAGTCCCGGCGGCGATCGAGCTTGAGCTGCGCCGCCCACTCGGGGCAGTCCACACCCTTGCGGGCCTCGTACACCAGCCACTCGCGTGCCCGCGGCGCCAGGCCCGGCACGATGGACATGGGGTCGGCGTCGTAGGGAGGGTCGCAGAAGATCCCGTCAAAGCTGTCCATGGCATCGATCAGCTTCATGACGTCGCCGTTGCGGGTGTTCCAGCGCGCTCCGATCTCTTGGCCTCGCCGCACCAGGGCCGCGAAGGCCCTGCGGTCCCGCTCGACGACCGTCACCTCGGCGCCGCGCGACCACGCCTCCAAGCCCACAAGGCCAGACCCGCCAAAGGCGTCCAGCACGCGCACGCCTGCGAGGTCCTGCCCGATCATGCTGAACAGAGCCTCCCGAACGCGGGAGGACGTGGGTCGAACCCCGCTGCCGACGGGCTCGTGCAGCACTCTTCCGTTGGCCTGGCCGCCCGTGATGCGAATTGCCACGATTACTCCAGGGGGCGCTTGCCGGTGGCGAGCCAGCGGGCGTAGTCGTCCAGGATCTGCCGGTGGTCGAAGGCCAGCTCGGGCAGGTCGGCCAGCGGGAAGACCGCGACCGCGCGGGCGTCGTCGCCGGCGCTCGGCGTGCCGGCAGCCCGTGCCACGAAGACCGTGCTCATCGTGTGTTGCCGGGGATCCCGGCCCGGGTCGCTGTAGACGTACAGCAGGGCCCGCAGGGTGACGTCGAGCTGGGTCTCTTCCATGGCCTCGCGGCGGGCCGCGTCTTCGACACGCTCGCCCTCGTCGACGAATCCGCCCGGCAGGGCCCAGCCCAGGGGTGCGTTGGAACGCTCGATCAGGACGATGCCAGCGTCGGTCTCGATGATGACGTCCACCGTCGGCGTCGGGTTGCGATACTCGTCGGATGACAAGTGGAGCCTCCAGGAGGGCAGTGTAGTGCAGCACGCGGTGGTCATCGGGTCGACGCCGGCCGCATTGCGCTTTGCGGCTGGACTGGCTCGCAGCGGCGTGGTCGTCCGCTACCTGGGCACCAGCGCGCGGCCATCGGGTCCGGTGTGGGGAGACGGCGCGATTCGCCTGGCCCAGCCAGATTCGCCGTGGGTCGAGCGGCTGTGGGGGCCGGTCGTCGCGGTGGCCGACGGTGCCATGCCCGAGGGGCACCTCTCCGACACCGTGGTCTTGGACCGGGAGCGGCGGCGCGATCGACTGGCCACGGCGCTGGGCCTGGCCCCCGCCAGCGGCTTGTGGGTGCCGCGGCAGCCCGACGGCGCTGACGATGCCATCATCGACGGCGGTGGCGATGCCCTGCACGACGTCTCGGTCGAGGGCTTCGAGTTCGATCAGGGTCGCGTCACCGGCGTCATCACCGACCACGGGTACGAACACATCGTCGAGCGGCTGTTCGTCGATGCGCGGCCCCGTGATCTGCCGCGTTGGTGCGAGCTCCCCCTGTCGGACAACCTCTCGGCCGCGCTCGAGCCGCTGCACGGCATCCAGGTGACGCTGCCGGCCCAGGTCGATGCCCTGCCGTGGCGCACGCGCGGTTGCGATCGGCTCGGTTTTGGGCGCCTGACCCGGCCGGGCTTGCTGCCGGGCCAAGGCGCCTATCGGGGGCACGTCACCGCGCACCTCGAGGTCGCGGAGGGATCGCCCGTGGCCGAGCAGTCCAACGCCGAGATCGTCGCGATGGTGCGGGCCGGCGTCGCCCAGCTGACCGAGGTGGGCGAAGGGCCGGCCATCGTGCAGCGGCTGCCCTGGGGTGTTGCCCGAGGCGCCAAGCAGGACACCCTGCCCCTGCAGCGAGCGATGAATGCGATGGGGATCACCCCGCTTCCGCGGGTGCTGGGTCACCAGCATGCGCCAGACGACGAGGCTCGGTGGCTCGGCGGGGTGCTGGGGAACCGGGGCTAGTGCCCAGAGGCACAGGCACGGAGGCCTGTGCTCCTTGGGTGGTTGCAAGGAGAACGGGCCTCCGTGCCCGTTGTTGGTGGCCGAGCCACAGGCACGGAGGCCTGTGCTCCTTGAACGCCGCTAGCTCGCGTTGTCCAGCACCTGGCAGAACTCGGTCTTGAACAGCCCTCCGACGCCGTCGGTGGCGAAAGAGACGCTCAGGGTTCCCTCGATGGCGTCTTCGCTGGCCGAGTCGATGGTGACCGTGCCCTCGCGGCCGTGGTGGGCGTCGAACTCGGCGCCCTGCTGCACCAGGCCCCATACCCGAACGCCGGAGAAGCCGACGTCGATGATGGGCACGTCGGTGCTGAAGCCGTCGCGGCTGTGCAGCAGCAATGCGGTGAAGTCGCGGGCCGCGGGGGCCTCGCCGTCGATGAACTCGTGGTCGACCCAGCCCAGGTCGCGGCAGTCGGTCTTGTCGGCGGCGAACACGATGAAGTCGCCCCCGTGGTAGGCGGCGCGAGGGTGGCTGAAGTCGGCGCCGTCGATGCTGCCGCCCATGTTCGTCCACGAGCCGGCGCAGCCGGTCGCGAACAGGATGGGCAAGATGAGCCGCATGGGTACCTCCATGGATCGGGCCCATATTCGGTTAGCCACCGGTGATGCAGATCTCCGAGATCGTCAGCCGTGCCGTCAGCGGGCAACGCCGCTGGTTGGCGCGTGCCATCACCCTGATCGAGCACCGGGCCCCGGGCACGGGCGAGGCGCTGGCCAACGTGGCGATCCGGCGGCGCGACCAGCCCGGGCTGCCCCATGTGGTGGGCATCACCGGACCCCCTGGAGCGGGCAAGTCGACCTTCGTCGACCGCTTGGTCACCGCCGCACGCAAGCGCGACGAGCGCGTGGCCATCGTGGCGGTCGACCCGTCGTCGCCCTTCAGCGGTGGTTCGATCCTGGGCGATCGGGTGCGCATGGAGCGCCACACGGGCGACGACGAGGTGTTCATCCGCTCGCTGTCCAGCCGCGGTCACCTGGGCGGGCTGTCTGGCGCCACCGCCGAGGTCGTCGACCTGTTCGACGCCTGGGGCGCCGATCTGGTGCTGGTCGAGACCGTGGGCGTGGGCCAGTCGGAGCTGGGCATCATGGAGGTGGCCGACACCACCGTGGTGGTGCTGACCCCCGAGTCGGGCGACACGGTTCAGACCATGAAGGCCGGTCTGCTCGAGATCGCCGATGTGTTCGTGGTCAACAAGGCCGACCGGCCCGGGGCGCCGCACCTGGTGCGCGACCTGCAGCAGTCGGTCCAGCTCGACACCGACGAGGGCGGCTGGGCGGCGCCGGTGCACCAGGCCTCGGCGCTCCAGAACCAAGGCGTCGACGAGGTGCTTGCCTCGGCCGAGGCGCACCGCCAGTGGTGCATGGGTCTTGGGCGTGAGCGCTGGACCCGCCGCCGGGGCGATGCGGCCGTTCGCTTGTACCTGGACCTGGTGGGCGAGGCGGCGCGCGACGCGGCGCGGGCTGCCCTCGACGCCGGCCTCGAGACCCAGCTCCGCGAGCGGCGGGTCACGCCGCACCAGGCCGCGCGACGGCGCCCATCATGACGCCGGCTGAGGCCCGGGACCACATTCGAGGCGCGCTCGCCGGGACCGAGCGACGCCCCGGTTGCGTGCATCTAAGCACCGATGGGCCGGTCGCCCGCCTGCACCTGGACAACCCCCGCGCGCGCAACGCCATGACCGCGTCCATGATGGTGGACTGCTTCGACGCCCTCGATCGCCTGGAGGCCTGGAACGGAGCGGCGCTGATGCTCACCGCCGAGCCCTGCGGGGCCTTCTGCTCAGGCGGGCACCTGGGGGATGTTCGCGCCACGCTGACGGCGCCGCAGACCGGGCGTGCGATGGCCATCGCCATGCGCGACGCCACCGACCGCCTGTTGGCGCTGCCCGTGGTGAGCGTCGCCGTGATCGACGGCGTGGCCATGGGCGGTGGTGCCGAGCTGTGCACCGCCACCGACTACCGGGTCGCGACCCCCTCGAGCCGCGTGCACTTCGTCCAGGCGCGGCTGGGCGTGGCGGCGGGCTGGGGCGGTGCCGGCCGCCTGGTGAAGCACATCGGACGGCGCCGAGCGCTGCGCCTGCTGGGCACCTCAGCGCCGGTCGATGCCCAGACAGCCCTGGATATCGGGCTTGTAGATGCCGTGGCCGCCGACGCCCTGGTGGCAGCGCGCTCGTTGCTGGAGCCCTTCCTGGCGGTGCCGACGGCTGCCGCGCGCGCCTGCAAGCAACAGGTGGCCGCCGCAGATGCGCGCGATCGCGAGGCCGAGAGCCAGGCCTTCCTCGCGGTGTGGGGCGGGCCCGCGCACCAGGACGCGCTGGGCGAGTGACCCGGGTCGGCCCTGCTACGCGTCCCTGCGCCGCAGCCCGGCGATGAGCAGGGGCACCAAGAAGACGAACACCGGAGGGCTGGTGACGACGCCGGCGCAGCCACCGCCGCTGCATCCGCCGGACAGGTCGTCGCAGCTGCCTTCGGGGTAGTCGACCTCGCCAGCGTTGGCGTACAGGGCCAGGAAGTCGTCATTGGGGCCCGCGGGCTCGGCCAGCAGGGAGGTGAGGCCGATGCCCTCGATGGCGGGCAGCCCGAAGGACAGATCGCTGATGAGGCCGCCGATGAGAGGACCGACCACCGCATCGATGAGGCCGCCGAAGCTGTCTTCGATGTCGCTGGTGAAGCCTGGTGCGTACTCGTTGTGGGTCACGCCGATGACGAACTCGCTGGGGTCGAGGGCCACGTCGATGGCGAGCTGCCCGGTGGTGTCGTCGAAGTTCATGTCGATGCCGGCATCGGCGGCGGCTTCGGAGCCGATCACCCGCGTCATGCGGTAGTCGAGCTCGGTGTAGAAGTCGACGCCCAGCTGCTGCACTTCGATGTCGAGGGTGTGCGGACCATCGAGACGGGCCTCGGGCGGCAGCGCGGGACGGGTCTCGATGACCATCGGCTGCGTCTCGGGGAACAGCTCGCCGAAGGCGTCGCTCGACAGCAGGGAGAGCAAGGTGGTGGTGAGCGGCAGGCCGTCGTCGGGGGTCAGGCGCTGGCACAGTACGCCGCCCGCCCAGGCCCCGAACATGGCCTGGTTCACGAAGTCGTCGGCTACAAAGATGCCGACGTCGTAGTTGGGCACGCCGAGCGGCGCGTCGATGGGCGGCAGATCGCCCGCTGTCTCATAGCTCTCGATGATGCCGTACTCGGCGACACACGGGTGGGTCACGGTGTCGACCGAGCCCTCCATCATCACCCGCAGGCCGGCCGGCTCGATCTGCACGTCGCTGGGGGCCAGGTCGATGATGAGCGGCGCGCCAGCGAGGTCGATCTCTTCGTGGATGGTGGCCACGCTGAACAGCTCTTCGATCTGGGGCTCAATCTCGCCCGACAGGTCGTCGATCAGGTCGTTGACCGCGTCTTCGGCCAGGGGAATGACCAGGTCGAGGATCATGTCGAAGATGTTGATGCCGAAGGTGTCGTCGAGCCAGTCGAAGAAGTCTTCGATGTCGGCGATGACGCAGCTGGGACCGCCGAAGTTGAGGTCTTGACCCGACAGATCCCAGTTCCACCACAGCAGGTCCGGGGGAATGGTCGCGTCGAGCACCCGTTCGCCGTTGGCGTCGTCGACGACGTCGAGCAGGATGTCACCGCCGAGCTCGACCGTGACTGGATCGACCCAGGCGTGGCAGACCTGGTTGAAGTTGATGAACTCGATGATCTCGACATCGGCGTCGATCACGATGGGGTTGGCCGACGACCCGGGCTTCACCGTGGCCTGGGCGTACATCTCGAGCGCATCCCACTTGGGCTCGATGTCCAGGGTGTTGAGGGTGAGCCCGATGTCGATATTGCTGACCGACAGCGAGTAGTCGTAGGCGCAGACGTTGCCCACGAACGGCAGCCAGATGCAGGAGCTGTCGGCCTGGGTGATGGGATCGACGGGGATGGACGGCGGCACGATGGCGCCTGCGAGGCCGCCCAGGCTCTGGAAGCCCGACGCCGTCACGTCGAGGGACAGGGAGGGATCGATGGTCTCACCCAGGCCCCAGCCCGCAAACGCGGCGCAGGGCATCAAGATGGCAAGTGGGAGAAACCGGCGCATGTGGGCATCCTCGCGACGTCCGAGGCAGAATACCCGTAGATCAGCGCGACTCCAACGACTCCAGCACCTCTTGCAGGAAGTCCACATGCGCCATCGCCTGCTCGTGGCGCGATGGCGCCCGCCCCGCGGTGGCCGTGGCGATGCCGCGGTGGTGCGCGATTCGGTGGCGCAGGTGCGGCCGGAGGTGCGGATCGTGGGACGACATCAGGCACGGGCCGTGAAACAGGGCCATGCCGGTGCTGGGCTCGCGGCCCGGCACCGCGCGGATGACCTCGGCGTAGGCCCGGGCCTCGGGGGCGAGGCCCTCGGCGTCGATGCGCCAGCCGTTGGCCGCCAGCCACAGCCGCAGCCGTGGTGGGTCGTCCTGAGCGTGCAGAACGGCCACCTGGGGGCGGGGACCCTCGGTCAGGATGCGGGCGATGGTGAGCGCTCCCATGCCAGCGATGACCGCCACCGGCGCCTCGCGAAAGGGCCGAAGTCCGTCCGCCACGACCCAACGCACGGGCGCCTTGCCCCGCCGCACGGGCATGCGCTCGGTGGCGATGGCGCCCAGCGCGGCCGCGACGTGTCCGTGGTCGGCGCCCACGTCGATGACCGGTCGTGGGGACGGGGGGACCATGCGCACGATCAACGCCCGGCGCGCCGCACCGGCCTTCTTCACGGCTCTTCCGTGCGCAGAGGGGGAGGGGGCTCCGTGGCGGCCGGGTCGAGGGCCGCTCGCGCGAGCTGGGTGGTTCGCTGCAGGTTGGCCAGGGCAACGGCGTCGGGCAGGTCGTCGGCCATGAGCCCGCCGAGCGTCGTGGTGAGCTCGTCGATGGCGCCGTCGACGCGGCGCACGTCGTCGCGCAGCTGCTGATGGCGGTGCTGCAGGGCGGCCAGGTCGTCCAGGCTGCGCGCCACGCGGTCGCGCTCTGCCGTGCGGCTGGGTGCGTGTTCGGCCTGCACGGTGAGTTTGCGCAGCCTCTGCTGTAGCTCGGCGGCATCGACCCCGGCGAGGGTCGCGCTGATGGTGGCGTCGATCTGGGCGAGCTCTTCGAGGTGGCGCTCGACATCGGTGAGGGCGGACCTCAGGTCGCCCGCCGCCGCCTCCGGGATGTTCGCGTCGGCCAGCTGCACCCGGGCGCGAGCCAGGCGCGCCCACGGCCGGCGCAGCGACGGGGGTGGCGCCGGCAGCGGGGGCGAGTCGACCAGGGCCTGGTGCCGCGAACGCGCTCGCACCCAGCTGAACAGCAGGGCGACGGCCGAGACCCAGGCCACCGCGGTGCCAGCCAGCAGCGGCAGCAGGAGCGTGAGCAGCCCCACGAGCCCGATGATCCCGCCTCCTCCGACGAGCAGCGCGCTTGCCGCTGGCCTCCACAGGCCAGGTCCGGAGGACACCTCGACGAGGAGCCCGAGCTGCTCGGCCCGATCGCGGGCGTCGTCTGTGGCGCCACGCGCGCTCGTGTAGCGCTGCAGCACCAGCTCGCGTCGCTCGGCCACCAGCGCATCGAGGGTGCGGACCGACACGGCCAGCGCTCCGGCCAGGCGGCTTCGCTCACGCCCATCGAGCTGGGTCAGGGTGGTCAGCGGCACGTAGCTGGCGGCGACCGATGCGCGCTCGTCCACCAACGCCCGGGCCCCTGCCTGACCCGCGCGGGTCGTGCGCACCGTGCCCGCTGTGGAGTCCACGGGCGGGCGAATGCGTTCGCGCAGGTCGGGAACGGGACCCGCCACGTCGGTGAGCCGGGGCAGGGCGCCGGCGCGCGCCATTGGATCGGGGTTCAGCAACAGGGCGATGGCTTCGTCGATGCGCGTGCCCAGCTCGACGCGAAAGCTCGAAGGCGGGGCGATCACCCGGTCCGGGCCGATGGGCTCGGGCGATCGGCCCGCGCCCAGGCGGTACAGCACCGCACCCAGCCCGTACAGCGCGGACGCCCCGTCAGCCGGGGCACCGGCGAAGGCCTCGGGAGGGGCATGTGCGGCAAGGGAAGGGGTCACGCGGTCCATCGGCTGCCCCAGCGGTGCCAGCACGGGCATGCCCTGGCTGTCGATGCCGATGTCGTGGGCGGTCAGCGTGCCGCCGGCCCCCGGACCGGCTGCGACGATCGCAGGCAGCAGGCGCGCTCCGATGCCCGCGAGTGTGGGAGCGTCGGCGATGGAGTCGATCTCGGCCAGTGTGGGGTCTTCGAGGGGCTCTCGGAGCACCACCAGCCCGCCTGCATGCTCCAGCAGCCCGACGGTGCGCACCAGCCCGGGCGCCGCGACGCGGTGCAGCTGGCGATGCTGACGCTCGAAGGCCGCCCGGACCGCAGCGCTCGCCGCGCCGATGGGGCGCAGGTACAGCCCCTCGAGGGGGTTGCCGGTCTGCTCGTCGACCAGGCGCACACGCCCCACGCGTGGGGGCGCGGGAGCCTCACAGAGCACCCGATAGCGGCCGGCGATGACGGTGTCGGGACCCATGCCCGGCCGGCGTCAGTCCCGGTAGGTGAGGCGGGTGAGGAACTGGCACTCGTCGCGGGTCTTGCAGATCATCGGCACGCCGTTGCCGTCGATCTTGATGCCGAACTCGACCTCGAAGGCCATGCCGGTGCCGTCGAGGGCGTTGCCGCTGCGAACCGCGATGAATTGCGCCACCTTGCCCATCAGCTCGACGGCTTGGAAGAACGAGCGGTTCGGATTGACCTCGAAGTCCAGCGCACTCTTGGAAATCGCCCCGGAGACCTCGGTCTCGAGCTGAATCTGGTTGAAGTCGTCATCGATATCGACAGGCATGAAAGCCATGACAAGCCACCCCTTGGAAAGGCATCACGTCTACCACGGGTAGGCCGTTGTGTGGTATCCAGCGGCTGTTGGAGGTCGCTGTGGGCAACGCAATCACGCTGGAAGACATCATCTCCTTCCTGCTCGAGGCTCCCATGTTCGGCGACCTCGACTCGGCGGAGCTCTCGGAGGTCGTGCACATCATGCAGGTGCAGCGCCTACGCAGTGGGCAGTACGTGTTCCGAGAGGGCGAAGAGGGCGACGCCTGGTACGTCTTGTACGAAGGCCAGGCCGAGGTCATCAAGAACGACCCCGACAAAGAAGACGGCCGCGGCGTGATCGCCGTGCTCGGCCCGCGCAGCTGCTTTGGCGAGATGGGCATCCTGGATGGCTCGCCGCGCTCGGCGTCGGTGCGCGTCAAGGGCGACTCCACCGCCTTCCGCTTCCCACGAAGCGACTTCGAGGGGCTGCTGGCCGCTCGCAACTTGTCGGCGTACAAGCTGGTGTACCAGATCGCGCTGGTGCTTGCCGCTCGGCAGCGCGACACGACGCGTCGCCTGGTCGACCTCATGCACACCGCCGATGATCCCGAGGTGCTCGAGAGCATCGAGCCGATCGTCACCGAGCAGTCGACGTCGGAGTGAGCGCTCGATGAGACGGCTGCTGAAGCCGGGTGTTTGAGTGCTCTAAAGCGGCAGCCCCGGGTCCTTCCGCTTCTTCTCGGCCTGGGCATAGGGCAGCCACTTCTGCCCGTCCCAGCGCATCACCGTGGCGGTGACAGGGCCGTCTTCGTTGTCGTGCATCTCGGCGACACCCACGGCCATCACCTTGTCGAGCTCGGCGTCGCCGGGGCGCCAGAACATGGACACGCCCTCGACGGGGATGGCGGCCAGGAAGGTGGGCTGACCCATTCGCAGGGCGGCGGTGGAGGGCAACAGCAGGGGTGCGGCGGCCCAGCCGTTGCCCTCGGCCGCGACCCAGTAGACGCGGCCGTCCATGTCGGGGACCGGCGCCTGCACGGGCTGCCGTTCGAGCACATCGATGGCCTGGCGCTCGACCTCGGCGCGCAGGCCGGCGAGGTCGGTGCCCCACCGGGTGACGTCGCGCTCGGTGACCCAGCGCACCTTGTCGCCCTTCTGCAGCTTGAAGCACAGAAGCGCCTCGTTCTTCCACAGCACGTCGCAGGCCAGGGGGTCGGCCGACTTGCCGGTGCTCTGCAGATACTCCGCGTATTGCTGCGGCGTGTCGACGGGCGCGGGGGCGGGCAGCAGGCCGTCGGGAATGCCGGCGGCGGCGAGGCTGGCGAGAAGCAGGAACATCTGCCTGGCCTAACCCGCGAGCGGTCGGGGATGCTCCCCGGCCGCGGCTGGTGTGCCAAGCAAAGAAAAAGGCCCGCTGCGTGAGCAACGGGCCTTTCAATACCTGGTGGAGCTGATGGGGCTCGAACCCACGACCTCTAGAATGCCATTCTAGCGCTCTCCCAGTTGAGCTACAGCCCCAGGTCCACCGGTTCTAATGATCCGCGACGCGGGTGGCAAGGCAACATCACTCCGCGATGTCTTGCTGCTCGGCAATGCGGGCTTCGAGGTCGTCAATGCGGGCCATCGCGTTGCGCAGTGCCGGGTGGTCGATCTCGCCCGCCTCGACCAGGTTGTACGCCTCTTTGCCCAGGCGGCGCCAGAAGTGATCGCGGTCGCGCTGCAGCTGCCGCACCTCCAGCCGCTGCCGCCCACGGCTCGCCGCCCGCTCGAACTCGAAGCGCCCCCGGTCGATGAGCCGCCGCATGACCGTGGCGACCGCCTCGGCGATGGGGGCGGGGTCACCGCTCGCGGCCTCGCGGATGTCGTCGTTGTCTGACATGACCACCCCTCCAGCTGGGCGCCGGGCGGTATAACGCGGCATGCGGCGTGTGTTCGACGTGCTCTGGACCCTGGTGATGACTCCGTGGATTCTCGCGGGGGCGTTCGTGCTGGGCACGCTGCTGGTGCTGCCCCTGGTGGTGATCCCCCGTGGCCGGCGCGAGAAGTACGCCGCCGTGCCGGCTCGGTGGTTCGCTCGCTGGGCGCTGCTGCTCATGGGGGCCCGCTGCCAGGTCACGGGGCGCACCGGTGGCCGAGGTGAGGGCGCTCTACTGCTGTGCAACCACCGGTCGTGGGTGGATGTGCTGATGCTCATCGGCTTCACCGACTCGATCGGCCTGTCCAAGAGCTCCATCTTCTGGATCCCCTTCGTGGGCTTCTACGGCTGGCTGGCAGGTGCGGTGTACTTCGACCGCAACAGCGCCGGCGACCGGCACCGAGCCCGCCGCGAGGCCATGCAACAGCTCGAGAGCGGGGCGCGAATCCTGGTCTTTCCCGAGGGCACGCGCACCCGCGACGGCGAGCTGCGCAGCAAGGTGTACCTGACGCTGGCGCGAGACTGCTACGACCGCGGACTGCCCGTGATTCCCTGCGCCGTGATGGGCACCGAGGCCGTGATGCCCGTCAGCGGCATGCGCATCAGCCCCTTCCACTCCTGTCAGCTCGACATCGGCGAGCCGATCGGCCCCCAGGGTTTCGACAGTGCCGATGCGTTCGCGGAGCACTGCTGGGGGGAGGTGAAGCGCAGGGTGGGGCTGCTGCGGGGGTAGGCGTCCGTACCTGGGGCGGGGATCGAACCCGCACGCCGCTTGCGCGGCTGGGGATTTTAAGTCCCCTGTGTCTACCTGTTCCACCACCCAGGCGCGGAGGGCGCCCTATAAGCCGCTCGCGGCGGCTTCGAGGTCGGACTGGGTGATTCCGGTCGTGAAGCGCCTGGCGACTCGGCCGTCGGTGTCGATCAACAGGGTGTAGGGGATGGCGTTGGGCCACTCGGGCACGTGCGCAGCGAGCATGCCGGCCTGGTCGTCGATGTCGACGGCGGCATTGCGGGACGAGGTGATGCTGCGCTGCTCAAGGAAGGCCACGACCTTGCTGTCGCGCAGGGATGGCGTGTCGGTGTTCACCAACACCACGTCGAAGCGGGGGTTGGCAGCGGCAAAGGCCTCGAGCTCGGGCAGCTCGGCCACACAGGGCGGGCACCAGGTGGCCCAGAAGTTCACGATGCGCGGCTTGGGGCTGGGCGCGCCGAGCAGCTCATCGAACTGCTGCACGCTGATGCCGGTGACCTTGGCGCCCTGGGCCAGGCTGGCGGTCGGGTTGCTGTGCACCACCGCCTGCGCGGGATCGGGCTCGGCCGAGGAGCACGAGACGAGCAAGAGGAGGGTGGTGACGAGCGCGCTGCGCAGCATGGAAGCCCCGGGACCGATTCGGAACGTATGATGCCAGCCTGCATGAAGTGGCTACATGCGAGCTTGTCGCTGTTTGTCTGCCTCGCCGGCTGCCCCAAGGGGCCCGCCGTCGATGCCGCCGATCCGCTCGCGCTCATGCTGGCCCGCATCGATGCGGCGTGGGACGCCCGCGCGGAGGGCGGCTTTGGGCCCGTGGAGCTGGCGGTCGACGAGGCGCAGAAGCAGTTCCCGCAGACCCCAGCCGTGCAGTGGCGCTCGTCGCGGCTTTGGGTGGGCAAGGGACTTGCCGAGGCCGACCGCCAGGCCGCCGTGATGCACTACGCCCACGCGCGGGGCGATGCCCTGGCGTGCCTGGACGGGGATGGGCGCTTTCGGCAGAAGCGCCTGGATGGGGGTTGGAAGCCCGCGCTGGCGGTGGTGGTGCCCCAGCGCGACACCTGCGTGGCGTGGATGGCGTGGAGCTGGGTGCGCTGGCTGGACGCCATGGGGGGCGACCCGGGCGCGCTCGATCTGGTAGCCATCGACCAGGTGGTGGGGCACCTCGAACCCGCCGCGATCGTGGAGGGAGAGCTGCCCGTGCTGTGGATTCGAGGCTTGCTGGCGGCCACTCGACCCGACACCGACCTGAAGGCGGCCGAGGTCCACCTGCGTCAGGCCCTGGTGCAGCGCCCTGGCGAGCATGCGCTGCGGGCCGACCTGATTGTGCACGTGGCGCTGCCGCTCGAGGACGACGCCCTGGTGCGGCGCCAGCTGGAGCTGATTCCGCGGGGCGGGGGAGGCAGCCCGCAAACGCCAGAAGCCCGGCGCGCGATCGATCGCGTGGCCGGGCTACGGTGAGCGGGACGAACCGCTAGATCAGTGGCGCGGGGCGCTCTTGCTGCGCGCGGCACGACGCGCGGCGCGGCGCAGGGCCTTGCGGCGACGCTTCTCGGCCAGGCGCTGCTTGAGGCGGCGCTTCTCGCCGGGCTTGAGGTAGAAGGAGTTCTTCTTGATGTCCTTGCGGATTCCCTCGCGCTCGACCTTGCGGCGGAAGCGGCGGAGGGCCTTCTCGAAGGGCTCGTTGTCGCGGACGGTGACGAGAATCACGTGGCTTTTCCTTGCATCTCAGTGCGCCCGACATGGGATGGGCGCGAACGGGCCCCGTCTTATGGGGTTGGGCGTCCGAAGGCAAGGACAAGCGCGGCGGGGCTAGAACATGATGCCGAGGGTCGCGCCGTAGTAGACCAGGTTGTGCAGGCCGCCCTCGACGCGCAGCACCACCCGATTTCCGAAGTTGAAGCGCAGCGAAGCGTTGAGGTCGAGCACCGGCAAGACGGGCGGAATGCGGTTGAAGGCCTCGTCGGGAGGCTCGCCGAGCGCGTGGCGCACGTTGGCGGACTGGCCGCCGGGAGCGGGGCCCCAGCGGCACGCCGGCCCGGTGTCGTTGCCGCACTGGGTCTTGCCCACCAGCCCCATCACACCCAAGCCGCCGCCGAGCAGGATGGACATGCCGAACTTGCCGTCGGTGTTCTCGACCCGAACGAAGGGCAGCTCGTGGGCGTAGTCGGCGCCGAGCATCCACACGCCCAGGTTGTCAGCGGGAACGATGTAGTCGCCGTCATCGTGGTCGGGGGGCTGCTCCTGGTCGTCCCAGTAGCCGGCGTCGACCTGGGAGACGGCGTAGTCGAAGTAGAAGATGCCGTTGGGGCCGTCGCCCTTGACCACGAACTCGAAGCCCGGCGCGAAGCCCTGCACGCTGGGACGGTCGTTGTTGCCATCGATCCATCCGTCGGCGTCGGCGTTGTAGTACCAGATGTCCATGATGGAGTCGGGCAGGGTCATGCGCCGAAAGCGCACGCTCATCTCCATGTCGAACTCGCGCTCCCTGCCGGAGTCCGCCGCGGGTGGCGCTGCATCGTCGGCCGGGGCCTCTTGGGCGAGCGCGGTGGCCGGAGCGGCCAGGGTCACGAGCAACGGAAGAATGCGGTACATGTGGCTCTCCATCTCCCGTTTTGCTACCCGTCCCCGGGGTGTCATGTCAACGACCCAGCAAGAACTAGCATCGCGCCGGTGGCTTCTCTGGGGCGTGCTGGCAGCGCTGTCCGGGGCCTGGGGGTGCGGTTGGCGACTGGGTCGACCGCCGCTGGGAGCCCTGTCGGTGAGCATGGTGGAGGGCGCAACCGTCGAACCGGGACTACGGAGCGCGCTGCGGTCGGAGCTGGTGACAGCGCTCGCCAGCAGGGGAGCCAGCAGCGGTGGCGACGCGGTGCGCGCGACGATCGTGTCCGGGGCCCACAATCCCGAGGCGACAGAGCCGGGTGCCGGGCGAACTGCGGTGTGGGCCGGTGAGATCACCGTGCGCATCGAGGTACCCTCGCGTCCGGGGTGCCGGGTCGACGTGTCCGCGCGTCGGTCGTGGGCGCTGCCAGCATCGGCACCCGAGGGAGTGATCGAGGTGCGACAGCAGGCGGTACAGCAGATGGCACGCGAGGTCGCGCAGCGGGCCGCCGACTCGATGTTGGGCGAGCCCAGCTGCCGGGTGCGCCCGTGACCCCGGTGGTGCTGTTGATGGGCGATGCGGCGGTGCTGATCGATCGCGAGCTGCTCCGCATCGAGCAGGAGGTGCTGCCCGAGTGTGGGCTGCCGGCGTTCAACCACGGCACCTGGCGCGCCACCGACGACAACCCCATCGAGGCCATTCGCACGGCGCGCACGCTGCCCATGATGGCCGGCAAGCGCCTGGTGGTGCTGCGCGACCTGCACGAAGGCAAGTCCTCGCTGCTCGAGGCCGTTGCCGACTACGTCTCAGCCCCGAGCGACACCACGGTCCTGGTGTTGACGGCCAGCAAGTTCGGCCGCGTGCGGAAGGGCAGCAAAGACTGGGGTGCCCGCATTCGCAACGCCGCCAAGAAGTCCGGCAAGGTGGTGAGCTTCGACAGCAGCAAGACCAACCCGGTGCGCTTTGCGCGCGAACACGCCGAGACGGCCGGATTGCCCCTCGAGCCCGCTGCGGCCGAGATGCTGGTGGCCATCGTGGGCAGCGACCTGGGCACCATCGCGCGCGAGGTCGAGAAGGTGGTGCTGTACGCAGCCGGCGGCGAGCGCGTCACCCCCGACCACGTGGCCCAGGCGTGCAGCGCGCTGGCCGAACAGGATGCCTGGGCCTTGTCGGGCGCCATCGCCACCGGCGACGCCGCGCGAGCGGTCGCGGTGCTGCAGCCTCTGCTCGAGCGCGACGCCAGCGGAGGGCACATCCGCATGATCCTGGGCCAGCTCGGGTGGCAGCTGCGCCAGGTGGCGACCGTGTCCGAGGGGCTGGCGCTGGGCCGGAGCGACAAAGAGATCGGCGTGGCCGTGAAGGGCTACGGCAAGTGGGAGCTCATTCGCGCAGCGCGCAAGGCGCACGGACGCGGCGAGCTCAAGTCGGCGAGCACCATCGTGTCGAGCCTGGCGGTGGCAAACCAGCGCATGAACTCACATCGCGCCGGCGACCGCCGGATTCTCGAAGACCTGGTGCTGGAGCTGTGCGGGTAGCGCGCCGGGCGCGAGCTACGCGCCCATGCCCGCGACGGCCTTGTTGAGTCGGCTGATGCGACGGGCGGCCTGGTTGCGGTGGATGATGCCCTTGCTGCAGACACGGTGGATGGTGCTCACCGTCGTCTTGAGCTGCTCGGACGCCGCGCCCTTGTCGCCGTTTTCGATCGCGGCGCGCAGCGCCTTGATGTCGTTGCGCATGCGGGTACGGAAGTGACGATTGCGCATGCGGCGCTTGTCGTTCTGCTTGGCGCGCTTGATCGCATCTTTGTGGTTGGCCACGGAAACCTCGAAATCTGTTGGGCAGTGGCTGGGGGGCCACTGAGGGTGGAACCGGCCGCAGCTAACGAACCCGTGCCCGATGCGCAATTCGAGGTGTGTCGCCCGTCAGTCGGATAGGGCCGACGCCCGGAGACCCTGTGAGCGACCTGTCCCACATCCGCAACTTTGCGATCATTGCCCACATCGACCACGGCAAGTCCACTCTCGCCGACCGCATCCTGCAGCTGACGGGGGCGGTGGCCGATCGGGACATGAAGGCCCAGCTGCTCGACTCCATGGACATCGAGCGGGAGCGGGGGATCACCATCAAGGCCCAGACGGCCACCCTGGACTACACCGCAGCCGACGGCATCACCTACCGCCTCAACCTGATCGACACCCCTGGCCACGTCGACTTCAGCTACGAAGTCAGCCGGTCCTTGTCGGCCTGCGAGGGCGCGTTGCTGGTGGTCGATGCGGCACAGGGGGTCGAGGCCCAGACCCTGGCCAACGTGTACCTGGCACTCGACAACGAGCTCGAGATCGTGCCCGTGCTCAACAAGATCGATCTGCCCGGCGCCGACCCCGACCGCGTGGTCGAGCAGATCGAAGAGGCCGTGGGCCTCGATGCCTCCGGCGCGATCTTCTGCTCGGCCAAGACCGGCGAGGGCGTGCTCGAGGTGCTCGAGAGCATCGTGGCGCTGGTTCCACCGCCCACCGGCGACACGAGTGCCCCCCTGCAGGCACTGATCATCGACTCGTGGTTCGACACCTATGTCGGGGTCGTGGTGCTGGTGCGGGTCTTCCAGGGCACCCTGAACCTGCGCGACAAGATCAAGCTGATGGCCACCAAGGCCGAACACGAGGTCACCAAGCTGGGGCACTTCACGCCCGTGGCCGTCCCTCGGCCCACGCTCGCGGCCGGTGAGGTGGGCTTCATCGTGGCCAGCATCAAGGAGCTGCGCGACGCCAAGGTGGGCGACACCATCACCACGGTGCGCAATGGTGCCGTCGAGCCGCTCCCGGGCTTCAAAGACATCAAGCCGATGGTGTACTCGGGCATCTACCCGGTCGACTCCAAAGACTACGCCGACCTGCGAGACGCCCTCGAGAAGCTGGCGCTCAACGACGCGGCGATTGCCTGGGACCCGGAGTCATCCGACGCCCTGGGCATGGGCTTTCGCGTGGGGTTCTTGGGCCTGCTGCACATGGAGATCGTGCAAGAACGGCTCGAGCGGGAGTACGACCTGGACCTCATCACCACCGCCCCCAGCGTGGTGTACTTCGCGCACACCAAGGCGGGCGAGGTGGTCACGGTCAACCGCCCGTCCGACCTGCCCGATCCCGGCGCCATCGCCCACATCGAAGAGCCCATCTCGCGCCTCACCATCCACGTGCCCCAAGACCAGGTGGGTCCGGTGCTCAAGCTGTGCGAAGAGCGGCGTGGTGTTCAGGTGAACTTCGAGTACGGCGGCTCTGGCCGCGTCATCATCACGTACGACGTGCCCTATGCCGAGGTCGTCTTCGACTTCTTCGACCGGCTCAAGTCCGTGAGCCGCGGCTACGCGTCCATGGACTACGAGCTGGGGGAGTACCAGCGCGACGACCTGGTGAAGGTCGACGTGCTGCTCAACGGCGAGCTCGTCGACGCGCTGTCGCTGGTGTGCCATCGCGAGCACGCGTACCACAAAGGCAACGCGCTGGTTCGCAAGCTCAAGGAGTTCATCCCCCGGCAGATGTTCGACGTCGCGGTGCAGGCGGCCATCGGCAGCCGGGTGATCGCGCGCAGCACGGTCAAGGCCATGCGCAAGGACGTCACCGCCAAGTGCTACGGCGGCGACATCAGCCGCAAGCGCAAGCTGCTCGAGAAGCAGAAGGCGGGCAAGAAGCGCATGAAGGCGGTGGGCTCGGTCGAGATTCCCCAGAAGGCCTTCCTCGCAGTGCTCAAGGTGGGCAGCGAGTGATGCTGGAGGGGTGGCGCCGGCAGGCCATCCTGGGCGTCGTTGCGGCGTTGGTGGTGATCGCGGTGGGGGTGGCCATCCCGGTTGGGCCCTATGTGCTCGACGACCTGCGCCTGGACCGCATCGTGAGGGCGGTGGCCCTCGACTGGCGCGACTTTGGCGAAGACAAAGCGCGGTCGCGGCTCCAGTACGAGCTGGACAAGCAGCAGATCGGCATGCAGGTGGGCGACGACGACTGCTCGCTGCGCACCGTCGGGGCCGACAAGGTCGTCGAGTGTGCGTGGACGGCCGTCATCCGGGTTCCTGTGGGCGAGGCCGAGGTGCCGCTGTCGTTCCACAGCGTGGCCTCGATCAGCCCGGATGGAGACCTCAGGTGAGCGCGCTGCACCTCGACAACCTGTTGGGGCTCCAGCATCAGCCCGTGCACGTGCTGCACGCGCTGCTCGACCGTGCTCGCGACATGCGCGAGGCGGTCAGGCTCGGGGGTTCGCTCGACACCCATCGCGGCAAGACCGCGGCACTGCTGTTCATGGAGAACTCCACCCGCACCCGGGCCAGCTTCGAGATGGCGGCCGTGCGCCTGGGCATGCACCCCCTGGTGCTTCCCGCCCACACCAGCTCGGCCAAGAAGGGCGAGAGCCTCGAGGACACGGCGCGGCTTCTGGCTGCGGTGGGCTCTGATGTGCTCATCCTTCGGCACGGCGAGGTGGGTGCCCATGCTCGCGTGGCCAAGGTGCTCGATATTCCGGTGGTCAACGCTGGCGAGGGCACCGCCGAGCACCCGACCCAGGCGCTGCTCGACGCGCTCACCTTGCTCGACCGGCTCGACCACCTGGGCGGGCGCGTGGTCACCATCGTGGGCGACGTTCGCCACAGCCGGGTGGCGCGCAGCAACTGCTTTGCGCTCAGCAAGCTCGGCGCCTCGGTTCGGCTGTGCGGACCTCCGGCCCTGTGCCCGTCTTCGCTGCAAGACGAGCTCGCCGTGACTGTGAGCCACGATTTCGACGCTGCACTCGACGGCGCCGATGCGGTCATGATGCTGCGCATCCAGCGAGAGCGCATCGAGCCCGGATTGCTCCCCGATCATGCCGCCTACGTGCGCGACTGGCAGCTCGACCGGGCCCGCCTGGAGCGGCACCCCTCGGTGGTGGCCGTGCTGCACCCGGCCCCCATGAATCGCGGCGTCGAGATCACCAGCGAGGTCGCGGACGGTCCCCGCTCGGTGGTGTTCGACCAGATGGCCAATGGCGTGCCCGTGCGTATGGCCGTGCTCGACAGCGTTGTCGGCGAGCGGGGACGGGACGGAAGGCCACTGCCGGGGTAGAGTGCAGTTCTGCGCCCACGCCCGTTTGCGAACCAGGCGAGACCGTCATCTGAACGGTCGTCTTTCCAGGCGGTTCCGGGCAATCGGAGAAGCACATGAAACGCAATCCAGTGACCCCGGAGGGATACGAATCCCTCGTGGCCCAGCTCGCGCACGAAAAGAGCGTGGTCCGGCCGGGCATCGTCCGAGACATCGAAGAGGCCCGCGCCCACGGCGACATCAGCGAGAACTCCGAGTTCGAAGACGCCAAGGAGCGCCAGGCGCTGTGCGAAGGGCGCGTCGCCATGCTCGAGAACATGGTGGCCTCGGCCGAGATCATCGACGTGAACAAGGTGCCGCGCAACGGCCGCGTGGTGTTCGGCACCTGGGTCGTGCTCGAGGGCTCCGACGGCGAAGAGCGCACCTGGCGAATCGTCGGCGAGCGCGAAGGCGACGTCGAAAACGGCCTCATCAGCTACCTGACGCCGGTCGCCAAGGCCCTCATCGGGCGCGAAGAGGGCGACGAGGTGACCATCCCGACACCGGGTGGGCAGCAGAGCTGGGAAATCGTCGAAGTCCGCTACGCTGCGGAGTAGGCCATGACAACCACCGTAGACGCCTCTGCCACCCCAGAGGCCGCCCCCACGCCGCCGGTCCCCTCTGTCGAACCCGGGCTGCCGCTCGAGCAGCTCGATGGCTTCCTCGACCCCCTTCGCCGCACGCTGGCCTTCGCCATGCGCGCCGGCCAGCCTGTCCCCCCCCGCTTCCTGGGCGCCAACGGGCAGCGCTGGCTCCGGCCGGCCCTGGCCCTCGACCTGCCCAACGCCGTGCGCGACATGATGGTGGACATGGCTGGGCAGCTGGCGGGCTTCGACGAGTGCGACGCCGAGACGCAGGTGACGCGCACCGCCCACCTGTTCCAGCTGCTCACGCGCCTCGACGCGCTGCTGGGCCTGCCCATCCGGCGACGTCGGCGCCTGAAGGCCGCCAAGCCCCTTCCCAAGCAGATCGAGCTGCCGCCGCCCGCCCCCGAGCCCAAGCCCAAGGCCGAACCCAAGGCCGCGGCGGAGCCCAAGGCCAGCAAGGCAGCCAAGGCCACCAGCAAGGCCAGCGAGTCGGCCAAGGCCGGGGCAACGCCCGAAGCGTCCGACGACGAAGAGGAGCTGTCGGTCGACTTCGACGATCTGCTGCTCGCCGACGATGCCGGTGCGTCCAGCTCGCCCTCCAAGGGGCGCGGACGCCGCGGCCGCGGGCGTGACCGAGACCGTGGGGGGCGCGACCGAGACCGTGGCCGCGGGCGGGGCAGGGGCCGCGGACGGCGCGACGACCCGGTCGAAGAGACGCCGCCACCACCTCCCAAGCCCACGCCGGGCAACCTCTTCTTGTACGACCCGCAGCACCTCGGGCGCGCACTCGACGACATGGGCCTGCCCGATGCGTTGCTGGCCGCCCTCAAGGATGCCGGCCTCGAGCGTCCGATCGACCTGTTGCTCACGCCCCCGTCGGGCGAAGAACTCGTCCGCCCGGTGCACGGTGCCGGCCGCGAGATCGAGCCGGGCCGCGCCGCAGTAGGCGGCCGGGTGCGCTCCCGCTTCACCCGCCTTCAGCCCGACGGCGGCCGACGCACCGAGCTCGTTCTCAAGGGCGCAGGGCCGCTGCGCGTGCGCTGGAGCCGGGCCGTGCCGCCCTGGATGCTCGAACGTCTTGGCGTCGGCGAGCGTGTGGTGCTGGTGGGGACCTACGCGGTCGACGGCGACACCCCGGTCCTGCTCGACCCAGAGCTGGGCACCGACGACGGGCACCACGGCGTGCGCTTGGCCGAGTACGGCATCGCCGGCGTCGACGACAGCGACATGCGCGCGCTGGTGAGCTGGCTGCTGCCCGAGGTCGATCGCCTGCGCGAGCCCATCCCGGGCGACGTGCTCAAGCGCTACGGTCTTCCGCCGTTGAGCGAGGCCATCCGCGCGGTGCACACCCAGGGTGAGGCGCGGCCCGAGGCCCGCAATCGCTTTGGCTTCGAGGAGTCCATGCTGGTCACGCTGGCCCACGGCATCGGGCCCCGGGTCAACATGCCGCGCGGCATCGGACACACGGTGTCCCACAGCCTGGCCGCGCGCCTGTGCCAGTATCGAGACATCACCACCAACGACGCGCAGCAGGTGGCCTTCGAGTCGATCAAGCGCGACCTGCGCTCGGGCAACCCAATGGTGCGCCTGCTCGCGGGCGATGCTGGCGCGGGCAAGGGCCTGGTGGCCACGCTCACGGCGCTCACCGTGGCCGAGGCCAAGAACCAGGTGCTGTTCCTGTCCCCCGACGAGACGACGTCGGCCTACCGGCACCTGTTCATCGAGCCCTTGCTCCGTGAGAGCGGGCTTGTGGGCAGGCTGTTCACGGGCGAGGTGTCCGCCGGCCAGAAGGACGCGATCCGGCGGGGTGAAGTGCACATCATCTTTGGCACCCACGACCTGCTCGATGCCGACATCGAGTACAAGAAGCTCGGCCTGGTGATCTCCGAAGAGACCCAGAACCTGGGTGCGACGACCCGGCGGCTCAACGACATGACACCGCGACCCGACCTGCTGGTGGTGTCGCCGGTGCCGGTGCCAGGCATGGCCATGCTGGCCGCCTACGCCGACCATGACATCTCGGCCGTACCGGTCGAGCGGCGCCACGCCATCTCGGGCGAGGTGTATGCCGCCGACGACCGCGGGCCGGCCTATGCCAAGGCGCTCGAGGCCGTGAAAGACGGTCGTCAGGCTCTGGTTGTGTTCCCGATGGTCGACGGCCGCGATGCGCTCGATGCGCGCGAGGCCATGCGCGTCAAGGGGGCGCTCGAGAGCGAGTACTTCGTGGGCATGCGTGTCTCGCTCTTTCACGGAGCCATGACGCGCGAGGAACGGTACCGGGTGGTCGACGACTTCGCCCACCACCGGTCCGACGTGCTCGTGGCGACAGCACCCATCGAGCTTGCTCCGCCCATGCCCGCCGTCAGCTGCATCGTCTTCGAGCAGTCCGACCGCTTGCGGGCCCGACGGCTGTATCGCCTGCGTGGGCTGCTCCAGCACAGCGGCGTGCCCGAAGACTGCGCGTGCTTCTACGTGCTCGGCTCGGTCCCCGATGAAAAGGGCGAGCAGTGGGTGCGCACGGTGGCGAGCGCTCCGGCTGGAAAGGACGCCATCATGCAGGAGCTGATGGAGCAGGGCATCGAGTCCTTGCTGGGCGAGGGCGCCAACGACGCCCCCTCGCTCACCTGGCTCGATCCGCGGTCCGATCGAAACGTGCTGCTGGCCGGCCACCGTGAGGCCCGCTTCATCCTGAAGGTCGACCCCTTGCTGCGACGCGGCAACCACGCCGACATCGTCAAGCTGCTCCGCGACGCGGGCACCGAGCTGTTGGGCGACGAGGTCGAGATCCCCGAGCAGGGACAGCAGCCTCGCAAGTCGGGTCGCCGCCGCCGGCGCCGCCGCAAGAAGCGCTAGCCGTGAACATCCGCGTCAAGGCTGCGAGCCCGCTGCCGGTCGAACAGCTGCTGGCTCGCCTGCACGATCTGGATGGGTGGGCGGCCTGGCTCGGCCCGCAGGTGGGCTTCGAGGTTCACAGGGCCGGTGTCTCGTCCGAGGTGCAGCTCGATCTGCGTGTCCCCCGACCGGTGCGCCTGCGGCTCGAGGTGTTGAGCCAGAACGATGGCATCGTGGTCATGCTGGTCGAAGGCGAACTTCAGGGCGTCGAGGTCGAGGTGCAGGCCGTCGCCGTGGGCGAGGCCAGCGAGCTGCGGGCGGCGGTGTGGGTGCAGTTCCCGGTGGCCGTTCCCGGTGCCCTGCTGCGCGAGCTCGAGCACGAGGCGGTGCCGCGCTGGCTCAACGCCATCGCAGCCGATGGCTAGGTGCCGGTGGCGGCCTGATCGGCGGGCTTGGCCAGCACACGCTCGCGCAAGAAGCGGTCGATGCGATGGTTGATGGTGTCGGGGCGCTCGACGATGGCCGCGTGGCTGCCCTCGGCCAGCACGATCATCTCGGCGCCCGGGATGAGGTCGCGCATGCGCTCACTGCGATGAAGCGGCGTGAACAGGTCTTTCTCGCCCGCAAAGATGAGGACGGGGACGCGGATGGTGGGCAGGTAGTCTTCGAGGTCGTGCTCGGCGATGAGCTCGACCATGCGAAAGAAGGCCGCCGGATCCATGTAGCCGAGGTGTTCCATGTAGGACTCGATGTCGGCCCGGTTGGCGTAGTACGGGTCGACCATGCCGGTGAGGCGACCGATGTCGAAGGCCATGGGCGAGGCGTACAGCGGCATGAGCAGGCGACTGGTGCGGCGTGAGCCGTACTTCGTGGCCTTGGCGATGAGCTTGATGATGCGCTTGCTGTGCCGGCTGTCCATGAAGGTGTCGAGCGGACGACCGAAGGTGCCAAACATCGGGATGAGAGCGCGCAAGCGCTCCGGATGCCGCTTGGCGTACTCGAAGATGACCTGGCAGCCCATCGAGTGGCCCAGGAACACGGCGGGCTCGTCGACACCGAGGTGATCGAGCACGGTGTGCAGGTCGCGTGCGTTTCGGTCGATCGACAGGTCGGCGTTCTTGACGTCGTCGGGGCTGCTGGACAGCCCGTGCGCACGGTAGTCCCACAGGATCACCCGAAATCGGGTGCGGTAGTGCTCGGCCACGTACTTCCAGAAGAACGTCGAGACGCCGACTCCGTTGCAGCACACCATCGGCGGGCCGGAGCCCACCGTGCGGTAGTACAGCTGCATCCCGTCGTCTGTGCGAACAAAGCCCGCTTTCACATCCGCCACGATGACACTCCAGGCAAGCATGCTAACGCCCGCCCGGAGGCACCGTCACGACGGCGAGAGACTGTCTTGACGGTTCGGCTTGTCGGGCGTTACTCGGCTGCCGTTCAGTGGGGGATTAGCTCAGTTGGGAGAGCGCAACGTTCGCACTGTTGAGGTCAGGGGTTCGAATCCCCTATCCTCCACCACTCACCAAGAGCCCTCGTCAGTCCGCTGACGGGGGCTTCTTGCTATTCCGTCACCCCACTAGTCGAGTCCGCGCTCCTCGAGGTCGTCTTCGTCGAGGCCCAAGAAGTGGCCCACCTCGTGAAACACGGTGATGCGTAGCTCCTCGAGCAGCCGCTCCCGGTCCCAGGCAATGCGCTGCAGGTTGCGCCGGTACAGCACGATGGCCGAGGGCAGGTGGCTCCACGGGTTTTCGAGGCTGCGCTCGGTCAACGGGACGCCGCTGAAGTATCCCAGGATGTCGCCCGGGGGCATGGGCGGCTCGTACTGCATCAGCGCGTCTTCGGGCGGGTATTCCTCGAGCAGGATGGCCACCTGACGCAGGTAGGAGCGCACCGAGGGGTGCAGCTGCGACAGCGCCTCGCGCACGATGGCGTCGATGGTGGCGTCGTCGAGGTCGGGGGGCACCGGGTACAACGTGGGGTCGATGAGCGCGGCATGACGGTAGTCGCGGGCGGCGCCGCGAAAGTCGTCGCGCCGCTCGCGCAGCATGGCTCGCCAGAAGTACGACTCGGGGTTCTGCGGATCCAGGCGAATCGATCGGGCCAGGGCGTTGCTTGCCGCCTGGAACTGGAGCGAATCGAAGTACACCGCGCCCAGCGCACTCCACGCCGGGGAGTGGTCGGGCGACAGCTCGATCACCAGGCGGTAGCAGTCGGCGGCCGCGCCGAGCTCGCGCAGGTCGCGGTAGGCCTCGGCGGTGACGAACATCGCGCCGGCGTGCTCGGGAGCCACCTCGAGGATCTGCCCACACAGGGCTAGAGCGCTGTTGGGGTCGCCCCGGTCGAGGGCATCTTCGGCAAGGTCGAGGATGCTCTCGAGCGTCTCGCCAGCTGACACCGGCGGTACCGAGCTCATGGTGTGTTGGCCTCGGGCTTGAGCGTATACCCGTATCGCACCACGGCGTAGTCCCCATCCTTGAACGGATGGAACAGCGCGGCCGCGGCCTGGCGTGTGAAGCAATCGGCGAGCGCCGCATTGCCCGACTCGGCCCCCTCGATCTGCACGCCCATGGGCACCCCGTCTGGACCCACGTAGATGCGCACCACGCCCTCGTCACCCGGCTGTCCACCGATGTCGGCCTCGGCGACACAGCCGTCCATGGCCGCCTTGCGCGGGGTCATGCTGCGCTGCACGAAGTCGGGGTCGAGCGAGGCCTGGCGCGCATCTTCGGCCGGCGCGTAGTCGAAGGCTCGAGCCGGCTCCAGGCGCACGTTCACGACGTTGTTGCCGTCGGTCAGGTCGAGCTTGGAGGTGTAGGGCTTGAAGTTGGTCTGCTCGATCTCGAGGGTGGCTTCGCCAGCGGCAATCTCGCTGACCGTCACCATGGAGCCAGAGCCGACCTCGGCCCCGTTGAGCACCACGCGCTCGGCTGTGGGGTCGACCTGGATCTCGACGCTGACCTGGCCCCCCGGGGCGAAGAAGAACGCCAACGCCGCCAGGATGATCACCACGCCGATGGCGGCCACACCGCCCACCAGAGCGATCACCGGTGTGAAGCTGAACGGCTTGACCACGTTGAACTGGACGGTCGAGCGCTCGCCGTGATCGGTCTGGATGCTGACGGTGCCAGCCCCCTCGGCGGTGGGGATGCCGCCGGGCTCGATGCGAATGACGATGACCTGCTCGCGCCGCTTGGCGTCGATGGCCCGAGGGGAGGGGACCAACCACGGCACATCGGTGACCACCCGGCCCGACATCTGCCCATCGCCCACGTTGCGGATGAGGATGGACTCTTCGATGGGCTCGAGGTTGGTGAGCTCGATGGTGCGGTTGGTGCTGCCCACCACCTCGAGCTGGGGGTTGCCCTTGGTGAGGGTGGTGGGCACCTCGGCCACGTCGTCGCTGGTCTGGGTGGTCAGATCGGTGGTGGCGATGTCGCCGCGCTCGCGCGCCGGTGGAGCGGTCTCGGACTGGTTGTGGCGCGCCATCTCGCGGTCGCGCGCCGGCGGCCCCGTCCGCTTACGCCCCAGGTCGTAGATGCGCCGCTTCTCGGGGTCGCCCAGCACCTTCCAAGCCCGGTCGAGCCGGATCAGCAGCCGCGTGGCCGCACCCTTGTCGGGCATGGCACGGGCTTCTTCGTGGCGGCGCCGGTACGCGTTGTACACATCGTCGCGGGTGGCGTTGGAGTGGATGCCCAGCAGGACGTAGTAGTCGTCCTCGATGTTGGTGGGGTCGACCCGGCTGCCGTGGTCGGAGTCGCCCTCGTTGGGGCGCATGTGCTCGCCCTCTTTGTCGAGGGGCACCTCGCCGGGCAGGGGAACGCCGGCGTCGGCGGCGAGCTTGCGCAGGATCTCGTTGAAGGTGTCGTCGGCCACACCCAGGTCGGCGGCCTGCTTGAGCAGGTAGTCTTTCTGGTCGGCGCCCATCTGCCCGCCCTTGAGCACGGTGCGGATGGTCATCTCGACGATGGGCAGGTTCTCGGACTCGACCTCGCGCCGAACCGCGGCGAGGTACCCATCGAGGTCGGTCAGCAGCTTGTCGAGCGACCGGAAGTTCTTGATGAGAAAGACCGCCTCGGCCTTGTACTTGGGGTTGCTCTGCATCCCCTGCATGTACTTGCGGCGGTCTTTGAGCTTGGCGCGCACCTCGGCGGAGTCGGCTGACGCGGCGTCGAGCCCGAGGTACTCCACGAGGTTCGGACTGCCCACGAGCTTGCAGAACTCGGCTGCCTTCTCGATGTGGCGCGGCTCCATCTACACCAAGACCCTGTCGCTACCGGGAGGTTCGTGCCCGGACGGGCGGCTAATCTACCACCATGCGGGACGTCCGTTGGCGGGCTTCCTCGACCGCTTCGTTGCTCATGCCACCGGTGAAGCTGATGCTGCCCTCGCGGGACCGCCCCGTCTGCACATCGACAACGCGAACCGACAGGATCTGATCGATCCCGTACTGGTAGTAGACCTCGATGGGCGTGCCGCGGGGACGGGGCGGCAGCCCGGTGAGCTCGACCTTGCCGATGACATTGACCTCGTCGCGCTCGGTGCCGTGGCCTTCGGTGACCTCGACCCGCACCGCGGTCATGTTCTCGTAGGCGTAGGCGAAGCGGCCGCGGAACTCGTGGGGCAGCGGTGTGCCCTCGGGAATCAGCTCGACGACGCGCTCTTGTCGCTGCTTGTTGAGCACCACGATGCCCAGGGGGTGCGTGGTCGCGTCCTGGATCTCGACGCCGGGAAGCACTGGAGCCGACTGCACCTCGGCGTGTTCGTCCAGGCTCTCGTCGTCGTCGACGCGCTCGACCTCGCCTTCGTAGGTCTCGGGGTTCCAGTCTTCTTCGGGGGGCAGGCCGGATTCTTCGGGACCCTCGTTGGCGGCCATGGCCGCGTGGCCGCCGTAGGCCAGCCCGATGGCGGCGCCGCGCGGCTTGCTGTCCTCTTGGGGCTTGGGCGGGAGCTTCTTCTTCTTCTTGGGCTTGGGAGGGGGCTTGGCGGTGAGCGCAGGGTGGTTGGGGCGATGCCGGAACACCCCCGCCAGCGCGGCACCAAGCGCCACACACTCGTCGGGGTTGACGCCTTCGGCAGGGTCTTTCCCGGACATCTCGTGCAGCAGCCGACGAATCATGGGCATGCGCGTCGACCCGCCCACCAGGAGCACGTCGTCGAGGTCGTCCCAGGTCAGGTTGGCCTTGTCGAGCACGATCTCGCACGTGTCAGCGCACTGCTGCACCAGGTGCGCGGTCATGTCTTCGAAGTCTTCGACGCCGACCTTCACGCCCGATCGCTTGCCCTTGTACGCGACCGGAATCATGGCCTTGTCTTTGGTGGACAGGCTGATCTTGGCGCGCAGGCAGCGCTCGTAGAGCTCTTGATAGGGCTGGCTCTCGTCGCGCGGGTCGATGTCGTACTTGTCGTAGAACTCGTCGGCCACGTAGTTGACCAGGCAGTCGTCCCAGTCTTTGCCGCCCAGCTCGGCGTTGCCGTCGCTGGCCAGGGTGGTCAGCTTGGTGCCGTTGATCTCCATCACGGTGACGTCGAAGGTGCCGCCGCCCAGGTCGAACACCAGCAGCTTGCGCTGACCGCCCACACGGTCGAGGCCATAGGCGATGGCCGCGGCGGTGGGCTCGTTGATGATGGACAGCACGTTGAGGCCGGCGATGGCGCCCGCTTCGCTGGTGGCGCCTCGCTGCGCGCTGTTGAAGTACGCCGGAACGGTGACGACGGCGTCGTTGATCTCGACACCCAGGAGCTCTTCGGCATCTTCTTTCAGCTTCTTGAGGGTGAGGGCCGAGATCTCTTGAGGCGTGTACTGCCGGCCATAGAACTCGAGCGAGAAGCCGTCTTCACCCATCTGCCGCTTGATGAAGCGGCAGACGTTGTCGGGGTCGATGACCACCATCTTGACGGCTTCTTCGCCGACGACGCAGGCGTCTTCGTCGTAGAAGTGCACCACCGAGGGCGTGGTCGCAAAGCCCTCGGCATTGGTGATGATCTCGGGCTTGCCGAACTTGTTGACGTACGACATCGCCGAGAAGGTTGTGCCGAGATCGATACCCAGGACGATCGCGTCGTCTGCAGCCAATGCTTGCGCTCCTCGCTACTTCTTGAAGCGCGCGATGACCACTTCTTCGGCGCGCAGCTGGCGTTCGGCTCGGTTGAAGCCGCGCTTGAGCACCTGGGTGATCTTGTTGTTTTCGGCCTCGGTCTCGGCCGGAACGACCTTGACCGCCTTGTGGATCTTGGCGTCGAACTTCTCGGTCTCGTCGATGGGCATGACGTCGCGTCGGTACAGGACCTCGAGGTACTCATCGAGCAGGTACTGGAAGCTGTCGGCGATGACGTCGGGGCTCATCTCTTGCTTGACCAGGCTCTCCTGGAACCAGTTCAAGCTGTCGTAGAACAACAGCAGGTCGAGCAGCAGGGGCTTCTCGGCCTGGAAGAGGAAGTCGTCTTTGTACTGACGAAGCTCGTCGTACAGCGTGTTGAACGCCTTCTCTTTGGTCTCGTCGTTCTGGAGCCTGCTCTCCACGAGCTCTTTGATCTCGGCGAGCATGGGATCGGGTTTGGCCAAGAGTTGCTCCTAGTCGCCGGCGAGCTGGGTGGCGAGATTGATGAAGGTGCCCTCGAGGTCGAGGGACTCACCGCAGAAGTGGTAGTCCTCTGGGCGTGAGGCCAGGGAGCGCAAGAAGTCTTGTTCGACCTGATCGCCGACGCCGATGGTGATGATTCGGGCGCCGCTGGTGCGCAGGCGGTGAATCTCGGCGACGGTGGCATCGGGGTCGTCGGGGTGACCGTCGGTCATCACCACGAACACCCGCTGCACGCCGGCACGCGGCCGAAGCAGCGTGCGTGCGTCGTACAGGCCCTCACTCAGCGGCGTGGAGCCGATGGGCGTGAGGTCGTCGATGGCCCAGGAGAGCTTCTCCATGTCGGAGGTGGGCGGCGCCTTGACGCCACCGGGGAAGGCGACGACCGCGATCTGGCGGTTGGGCTGCTGGAGCGTGGTCTCGGCGAAGCCGCTGGCGGCCTTGCGGGCGGCCTCGATGTTGTCGCCGTACATGGAGCCGGAGCAGTCCATGATGAGCGCGACCTGCATGGGGGCGCGGTTGTGCGCGAGGTCTTCGAGGGTGACGTTGCCGCCGGCCAGTCGGTGCGGGAGGATCTGACCGGTGGTCAGGTCCATGGCTTCGACCTCGACGATGCCGTTGCTGTTGTAGCGGTAGGTCATGGACAGCCGCGACTGCCCGCCAAGGCGCGCCGGAATGCCGTAGAACTCGAAGTGACCGAGCACCGTGCACTTGAGCGGATCGTCGTCTTCGCCCTGAACCAGCCACAGGTCGATGGTGGTCTGCCCATCGTGGGTCGTGGTGTAGTCGTCGCGGGTGCGCTCGGCGGGGATGCGCGTGTTGCGCGGGATGATGCGCGAGTTGAACAGCGAACCCTCGCTGTACACCACCATGCCCAGCGAGTGGCTGGTGACGTCGTGGGTGCGGATGTCGACCGGGGACTCTTCGCCGGCGAGATCGGCCGCTTCGATGGCGGCTTGTAGCGCCGCACCCAGGGCAACCGCCTCATCGGGGTTGATGTCGGTCGCGGGCGGGCGGCCGAACAGCTGCTCTAGGCCGTTGCGGCACATCGGCATGCGCGTCGAGCCGCCGGCCACCAGGATGGTGTCGACGCTGTCGGGCGAAGCCTTGGCATCGTCGAGCACCGACTGGGTGAGATCGAGCGTGCGCTGCATGAGGTCGGCGGTGAGCTCTTCGAACTCCTCGCGCTTGACCGGCAGGCGCAGCACCTTGTTGCCGTAGTCGTGGAAGATGTTGACCTTGGGGCGGCGCGTCAGGCTGATCTTGGCGCTGACGCACTTCTGGCGCAGGTCGTGGTAGCTGGCCAGGTCTTCGAGCGGGTCCATGCCGTGCTTGGCCTTGAAGGCCTCGGCGACATGGGCCATGAGGCGATCGTCGAAGTCTTTGCCGCCCAGCTGGTGATCGCCGTTGGTGGCGATGACGTTGATGTCGGTGCCCTCGATGTCGACCAGGGTCACGTCGAAGGTACCGCCACCCAGGTCGTACACCATCACGCGCTGGTCGTTGCCCAGGTTGTTGAGGCCATAGGCGAAGGCCGCGGCGGTGGGCTCGTTGATGAGCTTGAGCACCTGCAGACCAGCGGCCTCGCCAGCGCGCAGCGTGGCCTTGCGCTCGACATCGTTGAAGTAGGCGGGAACCGTGATGACGGCTTTGTCGACCTTGTGGCCGAGCCGCAGCTCAGCGTCGTGCTTGAGCTTGGAGAGGATGAACCCGGACAGCTGTTCGGGGGAGTACCCCTTGCCTCGATAGTCGAAGCGGTAGTCCGCGTTGCCCATCTCGCGCTTCACGAACTCGACGACCTGGTCGGGGTAGACCATGGCCGCCTGTTTCGCGTAGTTCCCGATGATTACGTCGTCGTCTTCGAAGAGGATGACCGAGGGCGTGATTCGGTCGCCTTCTGCATTCGGCAGGAGCTCCGGTACGCCGTGCTGGTTCACATAGGCGATTGCGGAGAAAGTGGTGCCGAGGTCGATCCCGACCGCGCCGGTCGTCATATGAAAGGGCCTCCGAGCGCCGGTTCAGCGGGAGATCCAGGGCGGCCTCCCGTAACCCGGCGGAGTATAGCGAAGAGGGACCAGTGCAGGAAGGTGGGCGCGCATGGAGAAGCTGATCCTGGCTTCGGGAAGTCGGTGGCGAGCAAGCATGTTGCAAGCCGCTGGCCTTGCCGTGGACTGCATCGCATCCGGAATCGACGAGTCGGTGGTCGTGTCGTCGGATCCGGTCATGGTGGCCACCACGCTGGCGAGCATGAAGGCAAAGCGGGTGGCGGCGGATCACCCCGGGGCGTTCGTCCTCGGCGCCGACCAGGTGGTGTTCGATGGGGCCGAGGTGTTCGGCAAGCCCACCGATCCGGCCGACCACCTGCGGCGCCTGCGCAGCATGCGCGGCAACAGCCACGATCTGGTCACCGCGTTTGCCCTGGTGGCGCCCGATGGCACCCAGCACATCGACGTCGAGCGCACCACCCTGCGGGTTCGGGCCGATCTCACCGATGCCGAGCTGCGGGCCTATGTCGACTCGGGCGAGGGGAGTGGGTGCGCCGGAGGCTACGCCGTCGAAGGGCACGGAGCCTGGCTGTTCGAGGGCATCGACGGCGACTGGTTCAACGTCGTGGGCCTGCCGCTCTTCAAGGTACTGAGCGCCCTGCGAGCCCACGGATTCCGCTACCCTGGTGTCGATGTCTGACATTCACCTGGAACTCGCCGAGCTCATCGCCGACACGCGAGCGACGATCGAGCATCTGCAGGGTCGGGGCGTGCGCGCGCTGCACCCGAGCGCCGAGCTGCCGCCCCCCGATCCCGTCGACCTCGACCTGGGCAGCGCACCCGAGCCCGAGCCCACGGCACCGGCGGCCAGCACCCCCGAGGCGGCCTCGCAGTGGGCCAGCCTGGCGAGCACGTCCCGTCAGGCGGCGGCGGTCGAGGCGGGCACCCTCGACGGGGTTCGTGCCGAGCTGGGCGACTGCCGACGTTGCGGCCTGTGCACCGACCGCAACACCATCGTCTTTGGCGTGGGCGATCCCGGCGCGGATCTCTTGATCGTAGGTGAGGCGCCGGGCTTTCACGAAGACCGACTGGGCGAACCCTTCGTGGGCAAGGCCGGCGAGATGCTCGATCGCATGCTGCAGGGTGTCTTTCAGCTCGAGCGCGGCGAGGTGTACATCGCCAACGTGGTGAAGTGCCGCCCGCCCAACAACCGCAACCCCCTGCCCGACGAGGTGGCGGCCTGCCTGCCCTTCTTGGAGCGCCAGATCGCGGCCATTCAGCCCAAGGTCATCGTGGTGCTCGGCACGGTGGCGCTCAAGAACCTGTTCGACACCAGCCAGGGCATCATGCGCAACCGCGGCGTGTGGCGTGAATACAAGGGCATCCCAGCGATGCCCACCTTCCATCCGGCCTACCTGCTGCGCAACCCCGAGGGCAAGCGCGACACGTTCAACGACCTGAAGGTCGCGGCACGGCGCTACATGGAGCTCGGGGGCAAGCGCCAGGCCGAAGGCAAGCGGTGGTGACTACTCGTTCCAGCCCTTGAGCAGGTCGCCGAAGGTGCCAAAGCTCTGGGCGCCTTTCTGCTTCTGCTGCTGGGCACGCCAGTTGGTGCTGCCGGCGTCGGCGGTCTTCTGGGTGAGGGTGACGCGGTCGCGCTTGGGATCAACCGACTGGACCCGTGCGCTGACCGCGCGGCCCCGTCGAAAGCGCTGGGCGAGCACCGTGCCCGCAGGCAGGTCGACCTCGCGGGCGGGAAGCCAGCCGGTTCGGCCGTCCTTCAGATCGACCAGGACGCCGTTCTGGAGCACCTCACGGACGGTTCCTTCGACCGGTTCGTCGGTCTGCACGGTGCCTTCGGAGGGCGTGAAGTCCGTCGATGCGAGCGCGAGCCGCTGACGGGAGTGGTCGATCTCGGCCACGGTCACGTCGATGCCATCGCCGATGGCCGGCATGGCGCCGCCGCTCCGACTCTTGTGCAGCAGCCCCTGCAGCCCCGGGGCGAGCTCGACGAAGGCGCCGAAGGGCTCGACGCCGGTGACGGTGCCCGGGTAGGTCCCGCCTTCGATGAATCGGCTGCCTACGTGCTGGTTCCACGGAGACTCGCCCGGGTCTTTGGCCGACAGCGTGAGCCGGCGCTCATCGCGGTCGACGCCGATCACCCGAACCTCGATGGCGTCGCCGCGCTTGAAGCTCGCGCCCGGCTCCCAGGACAGCTCGCGCTTGGGCACCAGCCCGTCCACGCCGCCGAGATCGACGAAGATGCCGAAGTCGACGACCGAGGACACGCTCCCTTGGTGGGTCTGCCCCTCGGCGACGGTCAGCCAGAAGTCGGCGACGCGCTCTTCGAGACCCTCTTCGAGGATGGCGCGGCGCGACAGCACGATCTTGTCGTCGTTCTCGAGCACGCGGAACGAGAAGGACTGCCCCACGTACGAGGCCGCATCGGCCACGAAGACCCGATCCATCTGGCTGATGGGGCAGAACGCCCGCACCGAGCCGATGCGCACATCGAAGCCGCCCTTGTTGTGCGACGCGACGTAGCCCTCGACGGGGGTTCCCTGGGCGAAGGCCTCGTCGATCGCCAGATCGGCCGCGGCGCCGGCCAGCCGCTTGGACAGGTGAATGCCCATCTCGCCGGTGCTCAGCACATAGGCGGTGACCATGGCTCCGATGTCGGCTCCTTCGAGCTCCTCGACGGCGATCTGGCCCTCGGACTTGGCCCCGATCTCGATGAACGCGTTGTCGCGGCCAATGCGCGTGATGGGACCGGTGACCTTGTCGCCGACCTTGGGGCCGGCCACCAGCGACTCGCCGTCCATGAGCGCGGCCAGATCGTCCATGCTCATGCTGGCGATGGCGGCGAGGTCGTCGGTGTCGATGGATGGGCGGGGCGCCGCGTCGCGCACCACGGGCTCGTCCGGGGCCTCGGACACCGCTCGGGAGGCACTCTTGGCCTGCTCGAAGGCCTCTTGCTGGCGGATCGCTTCGAGGTCGGACTTGCGCGTACGGGTGGTCTTGGGGGACATCGGCACTCCAGGGCTGCCGTGGCTAACCGGCTGCTGGGACACCGGGGCCCGGGTGATAGGACGGGGCGATGTCACGCCTCGAAGACTGGCAGTTCGACCTGCCCGACGAATTCATCGCTTCTCGGCCCGCGGAGCGCCGCGACGCCTCGCGGCTGATGGTGCTGCGACCCGGCGAGGTCACCCCCGCCGACCACGTGTTCTCGGAGCTGCCCAGCCTGCTGCAGCCGGGCGACCTGCTGGTGGCCAACGACACCCGGGTGATGGCTGCGCGCATCCCTGCACGCCGGGCCACGGGCGGGCGCGTCGAGGTGCTGCTGCTGCAGCCCGGTCCGGGAGTGGTCGAGGCGCTGTGCCGCCCCGCCCGGCGGCTGAAGGTGGGCGAGGTGCTGTCGGTCGACGGCGGCGGGCGCATCGAGATCGTGGCCCGGCCCGACGACGAGGGCATCTGCCGGGTTCGCACCGAGCCCACCCCGGCCGAGATCATGGCCTCCGCCGGCAGCCTGCCCCTGCCGCCGTACATCAAGCGACAGGCCGACAGCACCGACAGCGAGCGCTACCAGACGGTGTTCGCGGGCCCCCTGGGGGCGGCGGCCGCGCCGACTGCCGGCCTGCACTTCACGCCGGCGGTGCACGAGGCCCTGGCCGACCGTGGGGTGGCCTGGGCCACGGTGACCCTGCATGTGGGCATCGGGACCTTCCGGCCGCTGCGGCCCGAAGACCTCGAGCGCGGCGAGCTGCACCGCGAGGCCTACGAGGTGCCGCGCGCCACGGTGGATGCGATTGCCGCGGCGCGGGGCCGAGGAGGCCGGGTGATCGCGGTGGGCACGACGTCCGCGCGCACCCTGGAGTCGGCCACGCCAGAGGGAGAGCGAGTCCCTCGGGCCGGCGCATCGTCGACGCGCCTTTTCATTCGACCGCCCTACACCTTTCGCTGCACCGATGGCCTCATCACCAACTTTCACCTTCCCGGATCGAGCTTGCTGATGTTGGTGGCCGGCCTGGTGGGTCGCGAGCGACTGCTCGATGCCTACCGCCGGGCCGTGCAAGGGGGTTACCGGTTCTACTCTTATGGCGACGCGATGCTGCTCCTACCAGGTTCTCGCTAGCGCGGGTCTTGCGCGTTCCGGCACGCTGACGCTGCCGCACGGCGACGTGTCCACGCCCTGCTTCATGCCCGTCGGCACCCGCGGCACCGTCCGCAACATCGACCCCGCCGAGCTGAAGCAGGTCGGCTCCGAGATGGTGCTGGCCAACACCTACCACTTGTGGGAGCGCCCGGGGCACGAGCTCATCGCCCGGGTGGGGGGCCTGCACCGCTTCATGGCCTGGGACGGGCCCATCCTCACCGACTCGGGTGGGTACCAGGTGTTCAGCCTGCGCGGAGACCGCGTGAAGGTGAGCGAAGAGGGGGTGCGCTTTCGCAGCCAGCTCGACGGCGAGAATCGGCACCTCACGCCCGAGGTCGCGGTCGAGATCCAGGAGGCCTTCGGCGTGGACGTGGCCATGGCCTTCGACGAGTGCATCGAGGTGCCCGCAAGCCGCGAGCGCGTGGCGCGATCCACCCAGCGCACGACGCGCTGGCTCCGGCGCTGCCTGGACGCGCGCCGGCACCCCGACAAGACCGCGCTCTTCGGCATCGTTCAAGGCGGGCTCGAGGCCGACCTGCGGCGCGAGCATGCCCAGGAGCTCGCGGACATGGACCTGGATGGGTACGCGATCGGCGGCCTGTCGGTGGGCGAGGGGCACGGCGCCATGATGGACATGGTGGCCGTCGCCGCTCCAGCACTGCCGAGCGACCGGGTTCGCTACCTGATGGGCGTGGGCCACCCCCACGACATCGTTCAGGCCGTGCTGCGCGGGGTCGACCTGTTCGACTGCGTGTTGCCCACGCGCTCGGGGCGGCACGCCTATGTGTACACCAGCGAGGGGCGGCTGAACCTCAAGAACGCGCGCTTTGCGAGCGACACCGGGCCGGTCGACCCCAGCTGTGACTGCTCCACCTGCGCGCGGTTCAGCCGGGCCTACATCCGGTACCTGATGAAGGTGGGCGAGCAGCTGGGGGGCCGCCTGCTCACGGTGCACAACCTGCGGTATTACCAGCGATTGATGAGCCGTCTGCGGGCCGCGATCGAGGCTGGCGGCGAGGGCCTCGACGAGTTGGCCGCCGAGGCAGCCAGGGCTTCGGTGGCCCCGGGCGCTTGACCCGCATATGACCCGCCCGCTCTTGACCCGAGGGCGAGGGTGTTTCCCTTGGCCGGGTCAACAAACCCGGCCGGATATCCATCCGGCCGAAATCGACTGGAGCCTCTCCCCTTGTTCGGTGCTGGCGATCTCGTGTTCATCCTGCTCTTCCTGGGCATCCTGTACTTCACGGTGCTGCTGCCGCAGTCTCGCGAACAACAGCGCCGGGACGACCTGATCGCATCGCTGGCCAAGGACATGGAGGTCGTGACCCGCAGTGGGATTCACGGCAAGGTTCAGTCAGTGGCCACAGACACGGTCGTGCTCGAGGTTGCAGACAAAGTCCGCATCACCCTCGACAAGCAGTCCGTGTTCCGGCGTGTCGACGAAAAGGTCGACGCGCCGCAGGGAGTCTGAATTGGAGAGCAGCAACTGGCTGCGCATCCTGGGCATCGTTGCCCTGGTCGTAGGCGCGATCTACGTGCTTCTGCCGACGGTCCTCATCGACGACTCTGGCGACGTCGCAGCCCAGGCTGCCAACGTCGACGTCGGCGAAGAGGGTCCCGACCTGACGGTCGAGTACACCGTCAGCGGCGACCCGAAGCTGGCCGCGCGTGAGCTGACCGACCGGCTGGCTGCAGCCGGGGTCGGGGTCCGGCGTGTGGTGCCATCCGGTGACAACACCGTCGAGGTCACCATGAACGCGGGCACGGGCCGCGACGACATCACCGCCGCCACCGCCGGTCGCGGCGACGTCGAGTTCGTGGCCCTCGCAAGCGTGCCTGCCGCCCAAGACGGCGAAGAACCCGAACCTCCCGAAGGCGAAGAACCCACCGTGGCCTCGGTGCTGGCCCCCCTCGATTCCCGGGTCCAGGATCTGGCCGTCGGTGCGCTGGCGCAAGACGTCGCCGCGGCCAAGACGCTGGCATCGCTCGTGGGCACCGCGCCCGACGCCGCTCACGCGCGGGTGAACGGGCTTCAGATCGGCAGCTACCAGCCCGATGATGGCGTGTTCCCGCAGGCTCCCGACGTGGTGGTGCCCGAAGATCTGGGCCTGCTCTTGGTGTCCAGCGGGCGCAGCTACGTGGGCGTCGGACTGCCCGCCAGGACCGACGACGGCGCTCCCTACATCGACTTCGCGCCTTTCGACCCCGATGCGGCGGTGCTCGTGGCCCTGTCGAGCCCGCTGTCCATGTCCTACGAGCCCATCGACGAGGCCGCGGCGGCCCCGGTCGACGACCCCGGCGAAGGCCCGGTGGCCACCGACCGCGAGCCCACCTTTCAAGAGAAGTATCCCCAGATCGCTGCGCTGCTGCCGCAGCAGTACCGCCTCAACCTGGGCATCGACCTTCGCGGCGGCATCGACCTGACCCTGCAGGTCGACCTCGACGAGGCCGTGCTCACCCGCGTCAACCGCGACCGGGCCCAGCTGCAGACCGACATCGAGCGCGACTTCGGCGGCGAGGGAGACGGCGTCGACCTCGAAGAGGGCAGCACCTTCCTGGACAACCTGATGGCCGCCTGCAGCCAGGGCGACGGCAGCGAGCCGCTCGACCTCGAAGAGGCCTGGAAGAAGGCGCGCATCGTGGCCGACCGCGACCTGCCGCGGGTGCACGTCGAGACCGAGATGCCGCTCTCGGACGTGCAGAACTACTTCGCGCGCCGGCTCGAAGACTACGAATACATCGAGACGCTCAACCTCGAAGGCGACGTGTCGCGCCACACCTTCGGCATGCGTGCCGAAGCCCAGAAGCGCCTGCAAGACGAGGCCATCGAACAGGTGCTCGAGACGCTTCGTCGCCGCATCGACGCCACCGGCGTCAAGGAACCCTCCATCGTCAAGAAGGGCGGCGGCGCCATCAGCGTGCAGCTGCCCGGCCTCGTCGACATCGACGCCGCCACCGATGCCATCGGCACCACGGCGCTGCTCGAGTTCTACCTGGTGGAGTACGAGCTCGACGCACACCTGGCCAGCAAGGGGCTGCAGGTGCGCGGCCTGCGCGCCATGCTCGACGACGCCAAGGCGGCCATGCCCGAAGACCAGTTCAACAACGACGAGCTGGTCGATCACTGGCTGCACGACAACGGCTACCTGCCCGACGACCGCATCATCCGCTGGCAGTACGAAGAGACCGAAGACGGCGAGTTCCGCCTCGATCCCAACTGGACGCTGCCCTACGGCGAGGGCGGCGCGATGGTGCTGCGCTACGACCCCAACCCCATCACCGGCGCCGACATCAACGACGCAGGCGTGGGCCTGGACCCCACCGGGCAGTCCATCGTGACCATGTCCTTCAAGCAGCGCGGCTCCAACAAGTTCTGCGAGCTGTCCAGCGCCAACATCGGCCGGCAGTTCGCCATCGTGCTCGACGACCGCATCGAGAGCGCGCCCAACTTCCAGGACAGCATCTGTGGCGGCCGCGGGCAGATCACCATGGGCCAGAGCCTCGACCCTCAGGCCGAGGCCAAGACCTTGGCGCTGGTGCTGCGCACCGGCTCGCTGAACGCGCCGGTCAACGTGGGTGAGGTTCGCATCGTGGGCTCCACGCTGGGTGCCGACTCCATTCGCTCCGGCGCCATCGCGACGCTCATCGGCGGCGCGCTGGTGCTCATCTTCATGGGCATCTGGTACCGCACCGCTGGCTGGGTCGCGAACTTCGCGCTCGCGGTGAACGTGCTGCTGGTGCTCGCGTCGCTCTGCATGTTCGGGGCCAACCTGACCCTGCCGGGCATCGCCGGAATCGCGCTCACGGTGGGTATGGCCGTCGACGCGAACATCATCATCTACGAGCGCATCCGAGAAGAGATGCGACTCGGTCAACACGCGCGCAAAGCCGTCGACACCGGCTTCGACAAGGCGATGGTGGCTGTTTTGGACGCCAACATCACCACGGCCATCGCGGGTGTGGTGCTGTTCTCGTACGGAACGGGCCCCATTCGTGGCTTCGCCGTCACGCTGCTCATCGGCATTTGCACCACGCTGGTGACCGCGCTCTTTGTCAATCGCACCCTGATGGAGTCGCTCACCCGCAGCTCCTCGGCACGGCTGAAGATCTGATGCAGTTTCTCAAGAACAAGCTCGACGACACCAAGATCGACTTCGTTGCGATGCGCCGCATCGCGGGCGTCATCTCCATGCTCATGGTGCTCGGCGCATGGGCCGCCTTCCTGGGCATCGGGCCCAACTGGGGCATCGACTTCGAGGGCGGCACCGAGATCGAGATCCAGTTCACCGAAGACGTCGAGATCGCCAGCGTGCGCGGCGTGCTCACCGATCTGGGCATTCCCGGCGACTCGGTGCAGCAGATCGGCACCGACGACGAAAACTCCTTCTCGATCCGCATCAAAGAGGCCGGCTTTGGCATGGACCGCGCCCAGGCCGAGGTCGAGAAGGCGCTGCAGGCCACGTTCGGCGACGACTGGATCGAGTCCATCGACGCCAGCGTCGAGGTCGGCGCACGCCTGTCGATCATGTACAAGCCCAACGCCAACGGCGACCGCGTGCCCATGGCCAAGGTGGCCGAGGCGCTCGAAGGCCTCGACAACGTCGGTGTCAACGAGGGCCGCGAAGAGTACGAGGTGGTGGTGCTGCTCCCCGGCCTGTCTCAGCAGGTTCAGGGCGAAGTGCAGCAGGCCTTCGGCGGCAAAGAGAAGGTCGACGTGCTGAGCATCCAGTCCATCGGCCCCAAGGTCGGTGGCGATCTCGCGCGCCAGGGCGCCATCTCGGTCATGGCCACGCTCGGCCTGGTGCTGCTGTACGTGGCCTTCCGCTTCGACCTGGCCTTCGCGCCGGGCGCCATCCTGGCCCTGTTCCACGACGTGTCCATCACCGTCGGCATCTTCGTGCTGCTGCAGCGCGAGTTCAACCTGCCCATGATCGGCGCGCTGCTCACCATCGTGGGCTACTCGCTCAACGACACGATCGTCATCTACGACCGCATCCGCGAGAACATGGATCGCTACCGCCGCACCGAGATGGCGGATCTGATCAACGTCTCCATCAACGAGACGCTCGCCCGAACGCTCGCCACGTCGCTCACCACCATGCTGGCCATCGCGGCCTTCTTGTTCCTGGGCGGCGACGTCATCAACAACTTCGCGCTGGCCATGCTGTGCGGCATCGTGTTCGGCACCTACTCCACGGTGTTCGTGGCCAGCCCCATGATCCTGGTCATGGAAGACCTCAAGCCCTGGCTGCAGCGCTTCGTCGTGACGTCGGGTGATGGTGGCGAGGGCAGCGAGGCGATGGTCGACGAGAGCCAGCTCACCGAGTCCGAGAAGCGCCGCCGCGAGCGCGAGCGCCTCGAGTCCGACAGCGATGACGCGTCTAGGCCTCGCCTCTGAGCTCGCGCGCCGGCGCGGACTCACGCGCACGGCGGCAACGGCCATCGTCGATCAGGTGATCGAGGGCATCAGCTGCGCCCTCGAAGAAGGCCAGCGCGTCGAGATCCGAGGCTTCGGAACGATGCGGTGCAGGCAGTATCCGTCCTATGTGGGACGGAATCCGTCGACCGGCTCCGACGTTGTGGTCTCGGCCAAGGTGCTGCCCGTCTTTCGGCCGGGCCGTCAGCTGGTGCGGTTGGTCAACGATGCGAACACGGAGTAGCCTCCACCCATGATCCTCGGCTTGCTTACCTCGATCGCTGTTGCAGGCAGCACGTACGTCAACGACGTGAACGTCGACTCCCTGCGCAATCAGACCTTTGTCGGTGTCGACAAGGTGACCATCGATGCCGACGGCAACGTGCGCATCTTTGCCCCCGGCTACGACATCCAGGTGGTGGGCGAGCCCGACCCGCCGCCCCCCGGCCCCTCGGTGCCCGACACGCCAGCAGTGGCGCCCTCCACCTCGGGCTCGGTCGCCATGCTCGAGCCCGGAACCGTCGACAATGGCGTTCCCATGGGCCGCTGGTGGCTCATCACCGAAGACAACGGCAGCGGCGGGCACTCGATCGCGGTGTTCATCAACGGCAAGCAGATGCCCGCGATCCCGTCGGGGCAGCCCCAGCTCATCCAGGACATCCAGGCCTACGTGCGCCCCGGCGAGAACCAGGTGCGCGTCGAGTCCAACTCGGCCGCCGCCAGCGGCGGCACGTTCTACGTCTACCTGGGCAGTGGCTCCAACGAGAGCGGCACGGTGATCATGGACCCCCCGCAGGTTCAGTTCGGCGTGGGCCCCAGCCGAGATGGTAAGTACGTCCGGGAATATACGCTGACCGTTCGCTGATTTGCCGGGTAATCCAACGACGTTGCAGTCATGAAAACTGCAACTTGCTGACCTCTGGTGCGATCCAACCGATAAGATGGCTTTGCCGGTCAGCCCGGCTCATCCCCCGCGTGTCCTCCACGGGCGCGCTCTAAGCCCTCTTTCCCCGCAGCCTGGGAGCCATCCCTTGACGGAAACAGGTCCTGCTCCGGCCACCAGTGGTGAGCCGAAGACCTACGTGATCGACACCAATGTCCTGCTCTACGACCCGGGTGCTCTGTACGTGTTCCACGAACACGACGTCGTCATCCCCATGACGGTCATCGAAGAAGTCGATCGCTTCAAGAAGGACGTGAACGAGACGGGTCGCAACGCGCGCACCATCTCTCGCTACCTGGACGGGCTTCGCGCCCAAGGCTCGCTGCGCAAGGGGGTGGCGCTGCCGGGCGGCGGCATCCTGCGCGTCGATTTCTCGAGCAACGACCCGAGCCTGCCCATCACCTGGGGTCCCGAGACGAACGACAACCGCATCCTGCGTACCGTCCTGCGTTTGCAGAAGGAGCACGAGGGCAAGCGCGGCCTGTCGCTGGTCACGCGCGACACCAACATGCGCCTCAAGAGCGACGCGCTGGGCATTCCCGCCGAGGACTACCAGAACGCCCGCATCGAGGTCGACGAGCAGTACAACGGCATCATCGAGCGGCAGGTGCCCAGCGAGTTCATCGAGGAGCTCTACCAGACGGGAACGGCCCCGCTCGACGACGTCATGCCGGTTCGGCCCCACGAGTTCGTGGTGCTGTCCAGCATCGAGAACCCGGCGCAGACCGCGCTCGCCCGCGCCGACGCCCGCAAGGGCCGGCTCAAGCTGGTCGGCCGCCACAAAGAGGGTGTCTGGGGCATCTTTGCGCGCAACAAGGAACAGCTCTTCGCCTTCGAGCTGCTGCTCGACCCCAGCATCGCGATGGTCACGCTCAACGGCGTCGCAGGCACGGGCAAGACGCTGCTCGCGCTGGCCTGTGGCCTCAAGCAGACCGCCGACGAGCGCCTGTTCCGCAAGTTGCTGGTGAGCCGCCCGATCTTTCCGATGGGCCGAGACATCGGCTTCCTCCCGGGCGACCTCGAGGCCAAGCTCAATCCGTGGATGAAGCCCATCTTCGACAACCTCGAGTTCATCACCTCGACCCACGGCGACAACGCGCCCAGCGCCAACCACCGCGGCGGGCGAGGCAACCAGTCGGCCGAGCCCGAGTACCAGCACCTCATCGATCAAAAGATTATCGAGGTCGAGGCGCTCACCTACATCCGTGGCCGTAGCATCCCGCAGCAGTTCCTGATCGTCGACGAGGCCCAGAACCTCACGCCTCACGAGGTCAAGACGGTGCTGACGCGAGCGGGCGAGGGCACCAAGGTGGTGCTCACGGGCGACCCCAACCAGATCGACAACCCCTACGTCGACGCGCTGTCGAACGGCCTGACGTACACCGTCGAGCGCTTCAAGGACTCGCCTATCGCCGGGCACGTCACGCTCAAGAAGGGCGAACGCAGTCAACTCGCCGAGCTCGCCGCCCAGCTGCTGTGAGCGCGCCATGAACCAGCTCGAGGGGCGCAACCCCGTCATCGAGGTGCTGCAGCGCGGCCGTCGCGCGGTGCACCGCATCTGGCTCGACGCCGGTGCGCGCGAAGACCGGCGGGTGAGCCGCATCCTGGAGCTGGCCGGTCAGAAAGGGGTGCCCGTCAAGCGCGTGCCGCGGCACGACCTGGACAAGATGTCCGAGGGGCGCGTGCACAACGGGGTCATCGCCCACGCCGACGCGCTGCCCCAGTACAACACCAAGGCTCTGCTGGCCGACCTGACCCAGCAGGGCGTGCGCGACCCCTTCTTGATCGTCTGCGACGAGATCCAGTACGAGCACAACCTGGGTGCCATCCTTCGGTCGGCGCTGGGCTTCGGTGCCCACGGCATCATCATTCCCACCCGCCGCGGCGCCGACCCATCCAGCCCGGTGGTGCAGCGGGTGAGCATGGGCGGCATCGAGGCGGTTCCTGTGGTGCGCGAGGGCCTGCACAGCGCGCTCAAGCACGTGCGCAACGCCGGCATCCCCATCGTGGGGGCCGACATGGGTGGCACGGTGGCCAGCGAGCACGACCTCACCGGTGCCCTGGCCATCGTGATGGGCAGCGAGGGCCGCGGCCTGTCCAAGACGTTGCGCGACAAGTGCGATGCCATCATTGCCGTGCCGCTCGCGGGCGGGCTGGAGAGCCTGAACGTGAGCGTCAGCGCCGCGGTCTTGATGTACGAGAAGCGGCGTCAGGACGCGATCTGAGGCGAGGGCTGGCTACCCGGTCATCTCGCAGGCACGGATGACCCCGCGGGGCGTCGGGTCAGCCTTCCACGAGGCCAACACATCGGCGGCGGGGCTGACCCCGCGCTCGACGGTGTCGACCAGCGGGCGCAGCAGTGCCTGCTCGTGCGGGGCGCAGCGGCCCAGCCCACCCCAGGTCGCGTCCAGCAGCTCGGCTGCCCAGTCGGCCAGCGGGCGGCCGCCCACCTGGCCTTGGAGTCCACCACGGGCTGCGGCGTCGAAGCGTTGGTCACGGGTGTCGGCGCGCGAGAAGCGCTCGGCGATCTCGACGGCCTCGCCGGTGGCTCGACCGCAGTAGAACAAGCCCTTGAACAGGGCCACGAAGGCCAGTGCCATGGGTGTCGAGACGCAGTCGGCCCCACGCACCTCGATGCCCCGCTTCACGCGGACCTCGGGAAAGACGCTGGTGAGGTGCAGATCCCAGTCGCCGCGGTTGGGGTAGACGCCCTCGATGCCGTCGTCCATCCACTCGCGGAAGGTGCGCCCGTAGGCCGGCGACCACACCCCACCGTGCTTGGTGAACATCATGGGCACGTCCAGCAGGTAGTCGACCCAGCGTGCGTAGGTGAAGCCCTCGGACGCATCGGGAATGCCGGTGCGATCGGGGTCGGTCTGCCCCCAGATGTGGTTGCGGAAGCTCATGAAGCCGTTGGGCTGGCCGCCAGACAGGGGCGAGTTCGCAAACAAGGCAACCGTCAGCGGCCCCAGCCGTGTGGCGATGCCGACCTTGCGCGCGCAGTCCTCTTCGTCGGCGAAGTCGTAGGTCGCCTGGATGGCCGCCGTGCCCTTCATCATGTGGTGGGCCAGCTTGCCGGTCTTGCGCAGGTAGGGCCCCATGATGTCGTAGCGGGCCTTGGGCACGAAGCCGATGTCCTCGACGTCGGCCCAGGGGGTGAAGCCCAGGGCGACCTGGTGAAAGGGGGCTCCGTGCTCGTCCAGGATGGCCTGCACCTGCCGGGTGAAGCCCTTGGCTTCGTTCGCCAGGTCGGCGATCTGCACAAAGGGTGCGCCCGACAGCTCGAACTGGCAGCCGGGCTCGAGCGTGACCGACGCGCCATGGCCCGCGAGCGCGACCAGGTGTTCACCCTCGTGCACGCGCTTCCAGTCATGCCGCTGCGCGAGCTGGTCGAGCAGCCACTGGACACCGTGTTCGCCGAAGAAGGGCACGGGGGTGCCGTCTTCGCGCAGCAGGTGTCGCTCGAACTCCCCACCGATGAGCCAGTCGGATTCGGGCCGGGCGTAGCCCTGGTAGTCGGCGAGGAGTTGGTCACGGGAAAGGCGCGACCCGTCGGGGTGTGTCGGCATCGGGGAACGGTACGCACTCGGACGCCGCTGGACAAGCAAGATGCGTGCGAAGGCTCGATCGGGTAGGAATGAAGGTATGGAACGCTTGGTTGCAGTGCTGGCGATGGTCTTGGTGGGCACGGCCTGCGTGCCCAACCTGACGTCTCCCGACGCCGGCGGAGACGACACCGGGGCGCCGTGGTCGTGGGATGCACCCGAGAACACGTGGCACACCGGCGCCCCCGTCGAGGGCCTGGTGGGTGAGGGGCTCGGACTTGGTCAGGTCGCCCCCGACTTTCGCATGGGCGATCAGCACGGCGACACTGTGTCGCTGTGGCAGTTCTACGGCCGCGTGACGGTGCTCGACATCGGCGCGATCTGGTGCGCACCGTGCCAGGATCTGGCCCGCGGAACCCAAGAGACGGTCGAACACTTCGAGGGCGAGAACTTCACCTACGTCACCGTGCTGGCCGAAGACCTCGAGGGCGGCAGGCCCGACCCCGAAGACATCGAGCTGTGGGTGAACAACTTCACCATCGAGACCGCTCCGGTGCTCGGCGACGACGAAGCCAAGAGCTACACCGGGCCCTTCATTGACGAGGCCAACGGCCAGCTGCCCATTGTTCGCGTGCTCGACGAGCAGATGGTGGTGCGCAAGATCGTGAGCCCGCCCACCGATGCCAACCTGCGAACCGCGGTCGAAGAGGTGCTCTGGGGCAGCGAGTAGCGGCGCACCCGAGGCGCGCTACTCCGTCCGGTTGAGCACGTGAAAGCCGTACGCGGTCTCGACCACTTCGCTGGTCTGACCCTTGGCCAGCGCCATGGCGGCGGCCTCGAAGCCCGGCACCATCTGGCCCGGCGCGATCCACCCGATGTCACCGCCGTGCTGGGCTGTAGGGGCGTCATCGGACAGCTCGGCCACGACGGCGGCGAAGTCTTCGCCGGCCTGGATGCGGCCGAGCGCGGTGTCGGCGATGGCGCGGGCTTCGTCGCGGGTGCGCTCGCTGACCGACTGGTGGGCGCCCGAGTGGCTGACCAGCAGGTGGCGCACCCGAACCTGGGTGACCGCGTCGCGGCGCACGACGTGCCAGCCAAACGGGGTCTCGACCAGGGGACCGAGCTCGCCGGGCTGGACGCTGGCGACGGCGGCCTCGAAGTCGGGCACCATCGTTCCCGTCATGTACACCCCGATGCTGCCCCCCCGCGGCGCGCTGGGCCCGTCGCTGTGCTCGCGGGCAAGCTGTTCGAGCGACCCGTCGGCCAGGATCTTGTCGCGCAGCCGTTCGGCGAGTTCTCGGGCCTGGGCCTTGGTGCGCGTGGTGCCCTTGGGCGCACGCACAGCGCCCGCCCAGGCGATCAGGATGTGGCTGGCCGCGTACTGCTGATCGGTGGGGGCTGGCAGAGGCGCCGGGGCAGGGTCGGCAGCGACCGGAGGCTCCGCTTGCGGGCCTTCTTGGGGCACCACGGCGGGCTCCGCCGGGGTGGGCGCGACAGGTTCGCCCGAGGTGCAGCCAAGGGCGACGAGAACGATGACAGAGCCAATCATGTTCGCTCGGATATCATGCCTCCGTCATGCCCATCGAGCTCGAGACCACAGTCTCTGTTCCTCGCACCAGCGAGGCCTGCCTCGCGTTCAGCGTGCACGCGAGCGTCTTGTTGTCCGATCCGCGCGGCTGGCTGGCGCTGCAGCGGGTCGCAGCCGACGCGCTGATCCACAGCCAGCTGGCGGGAGCGATCGACGCGGCCGCGCTCTTTTCGATCCGCAAGGGGCTGTCGGACGACGGCGGCGCCGTCTCGCTCATCTCGTTGTTGTTCGTGTGCGACGGCGAGCTGACGGGGCTCGATGCGATCCATTCGGTCATCGACGACAGCGGTCTGGCGTGGAGCTCCGACGGCGTGCAAGAGATCCCCGACGACGCCTTTCCGTCGCTCGCCTTCGTGCACGGCGCGCTGCACCAGGTGTGGCTGTCGAGCCCGGCCGGTCCGGCGTCGCTGTCCATCGGCTGGCGCGAAGAAGGCCCCATCGTGATCAAGACCATCGCCAAAGATGCCGCTGCCAGCGCCTTCTTGCCCATGGTCCGCCACGCCAAGGTCGTGCCCGGCGACCGCAAGAAGCAGGTGCACAGCCGCGAGGAGCGCATGAAGGCGGCCTTCGCCATCCGCGTCTGCGAGCGCATCATGGACGCAGATGGCCAGCGCGACGCGGCCGAGGTGTTCATCACCAAGACGTTCAACGAGCGCCTGCTGCGTAGCCTCGACCTGCTCGACGACAGCACCCTCGACTCGCTCTACGACGACGCTCGTGCCGAGCTGCGCGACGGCATCGGGTCCGAAGACAAGCTCGGGCTGATGGGCCTGTTCTACCGGGTCTGCCAGGCCGACGGCTTCATCGATGACCGCGAGCTGATGGTGCTGTTCGAGGCGGGCGCCCAGCTGGGGCTCACCCGCGAGCAGATCGACGACTACATCCAGAATGTGGGCTGAACATGCGATTGCTGTGTGCGCTCGACCTCGAAGACCACCCCGGAGGCGTCGTCACCGAGGCCTCCTCCTGGGCTCAGCGCCTGGGGGCCACCCTCGACCTGCTGTATGTCGACGGGCACCACCTGGGGGGCCGCTTTGTGCTCGATCCCGCCGTCAACGAGCTGATGCGCAAGGAATACGACCGCCTGCGCAAGCGCGACTACCAGATGCTCGAGGCCCTGCGCGAGACCCTGCCAGAGGCCAATCGCGGCACGGTTCACGTCGAGGCCGGTCCTCCCGCCCAGGTCGTGCTCGAGGCGGCGGCTGGCTACGATGCCCTGCTCATCAGCACCCGAGGCCGCACCGGCCTGTCCCACTTCTGGTTGGGCAGTGTCGCCGAGCGCATCGTGCGCAGCGCCACGGTGCCGGTGGTGGTGTTGCGGGTTGCCGACCCGGCCTAGGCAGGTCGAGCCGCTCGGACGGGCCCTAAAACATGCCCACGCGCCCGGGCCAGGCGTAGCGAATGAGCAGGCGCAGGTCGCCGCTGGTGGGGTTGACGCTGATGTCGCTGGTCCACTGGCCGCTGCCCAACGCCACGCCGACGAGCGGCACCAGGCTGGGCGAGCCATCCTCGGGGCGGATCTGGACACGCAGATCGGACGAGCTGGTGCCCTCGGCGATGGCGCCGGTCACGCTCTGGACAACGCCCACGCCAGCCAGCGCATCGATGCGCAGCGTCCAGCCGCCCGAGAAGAGCCGCTGGCGCAGACCGCCGCGGAACTCGGAGCTCATCCACTCCACCCGACCAAAGCGCACCGCGTCCCAGCGCTTGTTGAGCGGGTGGGTCACCAGGGCGTCGAGCACCAGGCGATCCCGGACGTTCACCTGGGCCGCCACCCCGAACGAGATGGTGAGCTCGTAGGTCGAGAGCAGCGGCTCGACGTGGAAGGTTCCACCGATGAGGGCCGCATGACCCGCAGGCTCGGCGATCATGGGGGCCAGGCCGCTGACCCGGGCCGCGAAGCCCATACCATCGCCGTCGATGCGCCGGCTCACCACGCCCACCAGCCGACCGTCGTCGTCGAAGAGCGGGCCCCCGGAGTTGCCCGGGTTCACCGGCGTGGTGAACTGCACCGCCTTGGGACCCACGTTGCTGACGATGCCTTCGGACAGCGACCAGCGCAGCGTTCCGGCCAAGAAGCCGCTCGCCTCGCGCGCGCCGTAGGGGTGGCCCACGGTGTACACGGTCTCACCGCGCTGCAGAGGCGTGGTGCGCCGCTCCAGCCACACGCTCGACTCGATGTCGATGGTCTCGAGCAGCGCCAGATCCCACCCGACACGCTGGTCGATCACCCGGGCCACGCCCTCGCGGCCGTCGCTGGTCTGGACGCGGACCCGCCCACCGGCCAAGACACAGTGATACGCAGTCGCGATCCGGTCTTCGGCGACGAAGGCACCAGAACACACCGCGTTGCCCTGCATCAGCAAGACGACTGCTTCCTGAGAGGGAGGACCGGCCATGGCCAGCCCAGCAAGCATCCACAACATCGTTGCCATCATAGGCGCCGCAGCCATCGTGGGCGCTTGCAGCGGAGAGCCTGGCACCGACGACAGCGGCGACACCGGCACCGTGGGCTCGTGCGCGCGTGAGCCGCTGCCCGCCGACAGCCCCAGGTACATGGTGCTCGCCCATCCCTTCGACGCGAGCGGCGCCGGAGCCGGGCGCTTCGCCGTGTACCGGGTGGACCCCTCCAATCCAGCCCTGCAGGCCACGGGCACCGAGTTCGAGATGCGGCGCGCCTTTCTGGGCGAGATCGTGTTCACGCCCGATGGTCGCCACGGCTTCGTGGCCCACGACGACGGCACCATCGGCGCCTTCGAGCTGGCTGTCGACGGCTCGGTGACGGTGCTGCACGAGGGCTTCGGCGCGGACGCTTTGTATGCCAGCGGGCTGGCCGTCGACGCCACGGGGGACACGCTGTGGGTGACCGACGGCAACTGGCCCGACAACGGCGGCGGGCTGTACCCGGTGGCCATCGCCTGCGACGGCACGCTCACCAGCGAGGCGCGGGCCTTCGAGACCAAGAACGCGACGCGGCTGTCGATGGCGGGCGGCCTCGCCCTGGTGGGCTCCAGGGGCATCGACGGCGGCAACGAGGCAGACAATGCCCACCTCGTCGACCTGGGAACGGGCAGCGTCGTGGGCAGTGCGCCAGCATTCCCCGACGACGAAGCCAGCATGTCCGTGGCCTTGCTCAGTGACGACGGCGCATTTGGCTTCATCGGCGACAACTCGGGCTTCTCGACGGTGCCCAATCGGGTGGCCGTCGTGGCGGTGGGCACGGCAGGCCTCACCGCACGAACCACCATCGACATCGAAGACCCGGTGTGGATGGTCGCCAGCCCCTTCGACGACGCCGTCCTGGTGGCCAGCGGCTTCGAGAACGAGATCCTCACGCTGCGGCGCGAGGGCGACAGCTATGCGCTGGCCGGGGTTGCCGCGTCATCGCCGCTGCCGGGGGCCGGGGTTCGCCTGCAGCGTGGCTCTGGGCAGGGCCTGGCGTTCTTTGCCGAGAACCAGGGTGTGCGCGCACTGCGCTTCGAAGGGGACGGCACCGTGTCCGAGGTGGGGCAGTGGCTGGTGGGCAGCACCAGCGACGCGATCGTGGGAGCGATCGGCGTTCAGCCGTGAGGGATGGCGACACAGGCACGGAGGCCTGTGCTCCTTGGCGCAGGCACGCCGCCCTCTGCTCCCTGCCTAGTCGTCGACCATGCCGCGGTAGCGGGCCTCGATCTGCCGGGCCTCGGTCTTGTCGATGATGCCATCCACGACGGCATCATCGATGACCACCTCGAAGCTGGCCATCTCCCATAGTCCGATGGTGCCGGCCTCGGCGTCGGCAACGCCCGCCTGCATCAGCTGCACCACGTGATCGCGCTCGGGGCTCGGGGCGCAGTCGGCGACCAGCATGGCCTCCATCTCGGCGAAGCTCTCTTGGTGGGTCTCGATCATGGCGTCGCCCCAGAAGGGCGCACACAGCAACGCGAGCCCACCCATGCCCAGGAAGGGCAGCACCACCACGGCGATCAGGCCGAGCAGGATGAGCACCAGCAGCGTGATGGCGACGTAGCGCAGGACCGAAGCCAGGCCGGATCGCTGCCGCGCCGCACCCGACTTGCGCCGCTTGACCGGCTCGGACATGTGCGGCCGGGACGGATCGATGGTCTGCAGGTGCTTGGGCAGGCTCGTCGGCGGCTGCGGCGCAGGCTCCGGCGATGGCTGGGGCGGCGGGGGAGGGGGCCGCTCGGAGCCTGAATCGGCACCCATCCACAGCGACTCGTCGGTGGCGTCGGCCTCTTCGGGCAGGCTCGCCAGCGCGTGCGCCCCCGACGTGGCCTCGGTCAGCAGCTTGCCCGACAGCTCGTCGTTCTCGAGGTGTCGTTCGTCGACGAGCGCGGTCACCTGGTCGTCGGACCAATCCTTGAGCCACGGGCCGTCCAGGCTGGCCGCCAGATCGCGGCACTCCCGCTCGAACTGCCGGGCGTCGGGCCGTTCGGCCCACTCGTAGGCCAGGGTGCGGCGCAGGAAGGCGATCAGCGCTTCGTGGTCGATGATCGCCCGCACCTTGTCCAGCTCGGCCTCGACTTGTGTCTGGAAGCGGTCGGGGTGCAGGTTGGCCCGACCCATCTGCTCGCCCGTGATGATCTCGAGCAAGGTGGCGCCCAGCGCGTAGATGTCGGACTGGTGTTTGTCGGTGAGCTCGTACCGCTCGGGCGACATGTACGGCAGCGAGCCGTAGATGACCGCCTGGGTCTTGGCCTCGCGCTTCTCCATGTTGGCGCGGGCAACCCCGAAGTCGAGCAGCTTGACCTCGCCCAGCGGGGTGAGTTGGATGTTGGCGGGCTTGATGTCCCGGTGCAGCAACCCCATCGCCTCGCCGCCGCGGGTCGGGCGTGCGTAGGCCGTGTCCAGCGCTCCAGCCACCTCTTGGCAGATGGCCACCGCGACCTTGGGAGGCAGCTTGCCGTAGCGCTCGACCAGGTGGTTCAGGCTGGCACCCTCGACGTACTCCATGACCACGGTCCAGCGGCCGTCCAGGAACACCAGGCCGTCCACCTGAACGATCGCCCGGTGCCGCAGCACCCCCAGCATGCGCGCCTCGTCGCGCAGGCGCCCGACGATCTCGTCCATGCCCTCGACATCGGGGTTCAGGACCTTGAGGGCGACGGGCTTGCGAAAGCCGCCGGTGGACTGCAGTTCGGCCCGGTACACCGTGCCGAATCCACCTTTGCCCAGTGCTTCGAGCACGTGGTAGCGGCGGCCTTCGGTGGTGTTGGGCTGATCCATCGGCCGCAACCATATCTCTGCGCCTGTGCTCGCGCCCCGTTGACCCTGCTATGCTGCGCGACGCTCGCACCCACGCGCGGGCGGGGAGCGGCATGACCGACGACGATCGAGGCGACCTCGGCGATGCAGGCTGGCGCTCCAGCCTGCGCGTCACCTATGGCGCCGTGCTGGGGCTGATGGTCGCCGTCACCGCCTTCTGCCTCATCACGCTGTCGGCCTTCAACGCCCGCGAGAACGTGCTCGACGTCTCCGAGGTCATCCTCGAACAGGTGACCGAGGTCACCTACCAGCGCGTTCGTGCCTTCGTCGACGAGCCCCGAATCGTCAACCGAACCACGCTGCGCGATCTCAACAACGGCCTGCTGTCGCTCGACGACCCCGATGCCATGGAGATCTACTTCTTCGACACGCTGCTGGTGCACGACGGCGTCCAGCTCATGTACTACGCCGACTCGGACGGCCAGTTCGTCATGGTCAAGCGCCAGGCCGACGGGTCGCTCGATACCAAGACCATCCTCAACGAGGTGGTCGACCCCGACGCCGAGCTGATCGAGGGCCAAGAGCCCGAGCGCGCCCGCGTGGTGCGCTGGGTGCACCGGACCCCCGGTGACCGGCTCGACAACATCCGCGAGGAGCTGGTCGTTGCCGACGACGACTACGACCCGCGCACCCGGCCGTGGTACCAGGGCGCGTCCGACTCCGAGAAGATGTACTGGACCGACGCGTACATCTTCTTCACCGACAAGGCGCCCGGCATCACCGTCGCCATGCCCCATCGGCGCGACGGCAAGCTCATCGGGGTGGCGAGCATCGACATTGGGCTCGATCTGTTCAGCTCCTTCCTGAACAACCTGTCCATCGGCGATCGCGGCCAGGCCTTCATCCTCGACCATCGCGGCCGCATCATCGCCAGCCCCGACGCCACCGATCTGGTGCTCGAAAAGGTGACCGACGACGGCACCGAGCTCGTGCTGCACAAGGTCGACGAGGCACACTTCCAACCGCTCGTCGACATGTCGCGCCTGACCGCCTTTCGCAAGGCGATGGACTCCACGGGCGACACCACGCTGCGCAAGATGCACTGGACCAGTGAGGGCGAGGCCTGGCTGGGTGCGGTGCGCCCCATTCGCGTGGGCGGCGGCAGCGAGTGGCTCATCGTCACGCTGGCGCCCGAAGACGACTTTCTGAACGACGTGAAGTACCACAACCGCATGAACGTGGTGCTGGCGCTGGGCTTCCTGGCGCTGGCCCTCATCATCTCTTGGGGGCTGTCCCGCTGGCTGTCGTCGTCGCTGCAGGTCCTGGTGGCCGAGAGCCAGCGCATCGCCGACCTCGACTTCACGCCTCGGGCGCGCATCGACAGCCGGTTCAAAGAGATCCACGACGTGCTGCGCGCCTTCGACGACATGAAGGTCGGCCTGCGCGCCTTCCAGAAGTACATGCCGCTCAAGCTGGTGAGGCACCTGCTCGAGAACCACGAGGTGCCCAAGCTCGAGTCCGAGAACCAGATCGTGACCCTGTGGTTCAGCGACATCGGCGGCTTCTCGGCGGTATCCGAGCGCCTTCAGCCCCAGCAGATGGCCATCGTGCTGGGCGGCTACCTGTCCAGCCTGACCGGCATCATCAACGACCACGAGGGCACGGTGGTGCAGTACGTGGGCGACGAGATCATGGCCCTGTTCAACGCGCCTGTTCCCGTCGACGACCACCCCCAGAAAGCCGCCGAGGCGGCGGTGACCTGCCGCGACCTGATCCACAGCATGTACGACGGTGAAGACGGCACCGTTCCGCTTCCCACACGGTTCGCGCTGCACACGACCGAGGTCGCCGTCGGGCACTTTGGATCGAGCGAGCGCCTGTACTACGGCGCTGTCGGAGACGGCGTGAACCTCACCAGTCGCCTCGAGGGTGCCAACAAGCACTACGGCACCGAGATCATCATCAGCGGCACGGTCGCCGACCAGATCACGGGCTTCGAGCTGCGCAAGCTCGACTCGATCATCGTCAAGGGTCGGCAGGGGGCCATCGACATCTACGAGCTCATGGGACGCACGGGCGACGTCGCGCAAGAGCTGCTCGACGCACGCGCTCACTACGAGCGTGCGCTCGATCTGTACGGCCAGCTCGAGTGGGACGCCGCCATCCACGAGTGCAACCTCGCCCTGCGCATCCACAAGGGCGACAAGGCCGCGCGAAACCTTCGCTCGAGGTGCTTCAAGTACAAGAAGCGCGGCGAGGTCGAGACCGGCTGGACCGCCGCCTTCAAGATGGAGACCAAGTAGCTTCGGTGGGCGAGATCAGGCGTCGAGCTTCGGACCGGCTCCCTCGGGCACGCTGGTCAGGCGCAGCTGCACGCCGCCCTCGACGCGCTTGACGACCGTGGCGTAGATGTCTTCGACGCGCTGTCCTTCGACCACGACCGCGAGCTTGACCTTGTCGCGGGCATCGAGCTCGAGCTGGGTCTGGACACGCCAGGTGCGGCCCAGGGTGTGCACCACGCTCACGTCGTGGGGCGCGACCTCGACCTTCTTGCCCACGATGCGCCAGATCTGCCCCTGCCACTGCACGTCTCGGGGGGCGGCCTCGTCCAGGACGGGCACGCGCTCGCCGTCCATGGCCAGCACCGGGTAACAGCGAATGGGGTCGGGTCGGCCCTTGGCCACCACGTCGATGGGGTCGTCCAGATCGATGCCGTAGCCGCCGGCGGCCTCCAGCGTGGCCTCGGTGACCAGCACCTGGTTGCCGATGGTGAAGCTCTCGAGCCGCGCCGCCAGGTTGATGGCGTCGCCCACCACACCGTACTTCATGCGCTGCTCGCTGCCGATGTTGCCGGCGATGACCGTGCCCGTGTCGATGCCGATGCCCATCTCGAGCACCCGGCCTTCGGCGGCGTTGAAGGACTGCAGCGCCTGCTGCAGGCCGATGGCACAGCGAATCGCGCGGCGGGGGTCGTCCTGGTGTTGGTTGGGCGCGCCAAAGAACACCACCATGCCGTCGCCCACCAGCTCGGCGATGTTGCCGTCGTGGGCCAACACCACCTCGCTCATCGCCGTGAAGTAGCGGTTGAGCAGCTCGACCATGCGCTCGGGACCCAGCTGGTTGGACAGCGCCGTGAACCCGCGCAGGTCGGACATCAGGATGGTCACGGTGCGTGTGCTGCCGCCCAGAGCCAGGCCATCGGGATCGGCCAGGACGGCCTCGGCGACGTCGTGGTTCACGAAGCGGCCAAAGGTGTCGCGGATCAGCTCACGCTCCCGAAGCCCCGCCACCATGCGATCGAAGGCCGATCCCAGCAGCCCGATCTCGTCTTGGGTCGGAATGTGCACCTGGCGCTCCAGGTTGCCGTCGGCGACGTCGAGCGCGGCATCGGTCAGCGTGTGCAGGTGCCGGTTGAGCCAGCGCGAGAAGAGCCCGGACACCACGAACGACAGCAGCACGCCCAGCAGCATCTGCCAGGCGATGCGGCGGGTTCGCTGCTCGACCTCGTAGGCGCGCTGATCGGCATCGAGCACCACCTCCAGCATGCCCACCACCGCGCCGCCGCGGGAGGTGATCGGCGCGAAGGCGGTGTCCCAGCGCCCGAATTCGTCTTCGAGACCCGCCACGAACACCACCTCGCCGGTCTCCCAGGCGCGGTCCCGATCGGCGATGCCATCGAAGATCGGGTAGCCCACGGGGAAGGGGGCCTCGTCGGCGCTGTCGACGACGTACGACCAGTGCCCGTCCGCATCGCGCGTCGACGAGCCGATCCAGTCGACCTGGCTCGAGCGGATGGCCACCCTCATCCACTTGGACAGGTGGCGATGCTCGGGGGTGCGCGCGTGGGCTTCGCTGGTGAAGGTCTGGTGGATGTCGCCCTCGATCTCGAAGCCGAGGGTGGTCGCCAGGCCCACCAGGCGTGTGCGTCGCGCTTCGATCTCGCCGTCGAGCTGCTCGGTGAACTCGACCCAGCCCACCGCGGCGATCGAGCCTCCCGCCAGGGTGCCGAACAGCAGCCCGAGCTTGAGCCAGAGCGGAAAGCGCACGGTGCGGGCGAGGGGAGTGGAGCTCACGCTGCTACGCTACCGCATGCTCACGCTGCTGATGCTCGCCTGCGGGTCGGTCCCCGCCAACTTCGCCCGGCCCAACCAGATCGAGGTGGGACCAGGCGGCGAGGTCTATGTCTCGGACTTCCACCACCAGCGCATCGTGGTGCTCGATGCCGCGGGCGCGGTCCGCGAGACCTGGGCCAGCCGAGGCATCGGAGCGGGCCACCTGTGGCAGGTGTGGGGCATGGCGGTCGACCAGGACGGCAGCCTGCTGGTGCTCGACCAGGTTCCCGTCGATCACCCCGATCGCAACACGCAGATCGTGGTCAAGCGCTTTGCCGATGGACGGCAGGTCGAGGAGCACGTGCTGCTCGACGCCGATCACCAGCCGTTCTCCATCGCCGAGGGCATCGCGCCTCACCCGGCCGGCGGCTACGTCGTGGCCGAGACCGGAAGCGGCGAGCTGCTGCGCTACGACCAGCAATGGGCGGTAATGGGCCGCTTTGCGCCCTACGAGGGCGGTGACGAGAGCTCGACCGGCGTCGTGGCCGCAGGCCGTGACCTGTGGGTGCTGGAGCAGTACCACCACCGGATGCGCCGCGTCGATGCCGATGGCAAGCAGCTTGCCGTCTACGACCGCGACGGCACCGGCCCCCACCAGGTGCGCTTTCCCAAGGCCCTGGCCGTGTGCCCCTCTCAGCAGGCGCTGGCTCTGGCCGATCTGGGCAACCACCGCGTTCAGCTCTACGACTTCGAGGGCCGATTCCAGCGCACCATCGACATCGCGCCGCGCACCGCCGACCGCCCGCTGCAGGTGATGGACGTGGCCTTCACCCCCAGCTGCGACGGCCTGTGGGTCGTCGACGGCAAGGGGGAGCGCGTCATGCTGCTGCGCGACGGTCAGGTCGAGGTGGACGTGCGCCGCTGGTGATGCACGACAAAGCCCCGTCAGCATGCGCCGACGGGGCTTCTACAAGGGTGGAGCCGAGAAGCGGACTTGAACCGCCGACCTGCTGATTACGAATCAGCTGCTCTACCAACTGAGCTATCTCGGCAACCGTCGCCGACTAACGGAGGTGCGTCCGGAACGGCAAGCCGCTGTGCGGTGTTCTATGGTGGTGTTCCATGATCTGGTTGTTCACAGGCCCCGAACCCGGCTAGAACGCGAACGTGAAGAAATCCATCCTCTCAGTCATGCTCCTGGGCTGCCTCGGCCCCTCTGTCGCCCTCGCGGGCGAGCCCATCCTGGTGCCCGACTTCACCGCGGCAGACGGAGCCGAGTACTCGCTCGCCTTCATGCTGCAAGACCAGGTGAAGTCCGAGCTCGAGAAAGATGGCAACATCATCCTCACCTCGGCGGCCGCCAAGCCGGTGGTCGGCGGCTTGATCGACAACTGCTTCGAGATCGACAGCTGCCCCTACTCGTCGCTGCAGAAGCTGCCGACGCGCCTGGCCATCAGCGTCAAGGTGTTCCGCGACGCCAGCAATGGCGGGGCGCTGTCCGGCTCGGTCGAGTTCTACGAGCAGTCCGACCCCACGCCCATGGATTCCTACACCTCGCTCATCGTGCCGGGCCAAGAGACGGCCTTCGCGTTCGAGGTGCGCACCAAGATGCAAGATCTGCTGTCGCTGCTGGGCTCGGCCCACGCCGGCGACCTGATCGAGGCCGTCAAGCTGGTCGAGGCCGCCCGCATGGGTGGCTCCGGCTACCCGCAGCCGGGCTACAACCCCGGTGGTCAGGGCTATCCGCCCAACAACGGGGGCCAGGGCTACCCGCCCAACAACGGCTACCCGCCCAACAACGGGGGCCAGGGCTACCCGCCCAACAACGGCTACCCGCCGAACAACGGCTACCCGCCCAACAACGGAGGCCAGGGCTACCCACCGAACAACGGTGGCCAGGGCACCTTCGACCCCAACACCGGCACCAACCAGTTCGGTGACCCGCCCCCCACATCTGGCGGCTACCAGGGCCCCGACGGCGTCGACCCCAACAACATGGGACCCGACGTGCCGCCCGACACCGGCCCGCCGCCCGACACCACCCTCGACCGCAACTGGCAGGACGACCCGCTCGAAGAGCTGCTCGCCGACACCGATGTGCTGCCCAAGCACGTCGCCGGCGCCGAGGGCAACTTCCGCAAGCTCGAGCTCGACCCCCGCGACTGGCTGTACAAGGCCATGCCCCACGGCGGCCGCTTCATCATCGAGGTTCGCGGAGGCCTGGGCAGCGGCGATGTCGACCGGCATGCCGACGTCCGCGTCGACGTCGACGGCGGCGGTGCCGTCTCGGCGACCTACTTCCAAGAGGGCCCCATCCCCGGCAACCGGCCCCGCGGCGGCCTGTTCGTGGGCTATGCCCCCACCGCCTTCCTGGACCTGGGGGTGCTGGGCGGCTTGCAGTACGGCAACAAGGGCCTGACCACCGGCTGGACCCAGAACGGCACCGGCGGCGAGGCCTCGGCGGTCGACTTCGTCGAGGCGGTGCAGTTCTACGTGCAGCCGCGACTGCGGCTCTACATGGTGCCCACGGGGCCTGTGAAGCCGTACGTGGCCGGCTACGGCGAGGCGCGCATCTTCGATGCCTACGACATCGAGAGCTCGGGCTCCATCACCTACCCCGAGCCGCCCGGCGGGTACATCTACGGCGCTGGTGGTGCCGGCGGTCTGATGTTCGACCCGGGCCCGGTGGTGGGCTTCCTGATCGAGGGCAGCTTCACCAAGCACTTCGGTGTGCGGGCTGGCCCGGCCAAGCAGGGGGAAGTCCCGGTCACGCCGCCGCCGACCCCCGTCGAGGCTGGCTACACCATCGGCGTGAACGTGGGCGTGCAGTTCCGCATCTGACCGGGGTCAGATGCGATCGCGGTACCACGCGATCGTGGCCTGCAGGCCGGCCTCCAGGCTGACGCGCGGCTCCCAGCCCAGCGTGCGGCGCGCGCGGGCGATGTCTGGGCAGCGCCGGGCCGGGTCGTCGAGAGGCCGGTCGATGTGCACGATCTCGGAATCGGAACCAACCGCCAGGCGGATGCGCCGGGCCAGCTCGATCATGGTGATCTCGCGGTCGTGGCCGATGTTGCACGGACCCTCGACATGGGACTCCATCAGCCGAACCAGGCCTTCGATCAGGTCGTCGACGTAGCAGAAGCTGCGCGTCTGCGTGCCGTCGCCGTGCACCGTGATCGGGCGGTCGTTCAGCGCCTGGCCCACGAAGTTGGGCACGACCCGACCGTCGTGCACCGCCATGCGCGGCCCATAGGTGTTGAAGATGCGGGCGATGCGCACCTCGGTGCCGCGCGAGGCCGCGAACGCCGTGCACAGCGCCTCCGAGAAGCGCTTGGCCTCGTCGTAGGCACTGCGTGGACCGGTCGGGTCGACATTGCCCCGGTACGACTCGGGCTGGGGGTGCACCTCGGGGTCGCCATACACCTCGGACGTGCTGGCCATCAGCAAGCGGGCCCCGTTGCGCTGGGCGAGCTCGAGCAGCGACCGCGTGCCGGCGCTGCCCGCGTCCAAGGTCGCCAGCGGGTGGGCACCCCAGGCCACCGGTGACGCCGGGCTGGCCAGGTGGTACACGCGGTCGATGGGCCCGGTGATGCCGACGAGATCGGCCACATCACAGCGCACCACCTGCAGCGTTCCGTCGGCGGGGGCGGGCAGGTTGTCGGCACGGCCCGTGAGCCCGTTGTCGACGGCCACGACGGTGTGGCCGTCGGCCAGCAGCCGCCGTGTGAGGTGGCTCCCCAAGAAGCCCATCGCGCCTGCAACCAAGACCCTCAGCTGTCGCCCCTCTGCGCCGTGCGCGCGTCAATCGGCTAAGTCGGGCGCGTAACCCAGCGAGGCACCATGCCGACCCTCGGCAAGCCCCACATCCGCCCAACCGTGGCGCGCATCGACCTGGCGGCGCTGCAGCGCAACTTCCAGCGCCTGCGATCGAGCCTGCCGGACCAAGTGGGCATCCTGGCGGCGGTCAAGGGCAATGCGTACGGCCACGGTGCTGCGCGCTGCGCCCTGGCGCTGCAGAGCTCCGGCTGCGGCTGGTTCGGGGTGGCGTTGGTCGAAGAGGGGCGCGCGCTGCGGGAGGCCGGGGTGAGGGGACGGATCCTGGTGCTGTCGGGCTCGGGCATGGGCGGCGTGGACGTGATCTTCGATCGCCAGCTCACCCCGGTGCTGTTCGAGGTCGAGACCGCGCGCCGGCTCGATGCCAAGGCGCGGCTCCGCGGCGAGGTCCTGGCGGTGCACCTGAAGGTCGACACGGGCATGGGTCGGCTGGGCGTCGCGGTTCGCGACTGGGAGGCATTCTGCACCGCCGTGGCCGCTCTGCCCGGCCTGAGGGTGGAGGGGCTGCTGTCGCACTACGCGGTCGCCGACGAAGACCCGACCTTCACCGCACACCAGCGCGCGGCCTTTGCCCAGGCCATCGACACGGCTCGGTCGGTGGGCCTGCAGCCTACCGTCTGCCACCTGGCCAACAGCGCCGGCATGGGCGCCCCGCTCGGCTCGGCCTTCGATCTGGTGCGTCCGGGCCTGCATCTGTACGGCGTGGCGGCCGATGGAGCCGGTCAGGAGCTCGGGCTCGAGCCGGTGATGCGCATCTCGTCCCGGGTGCTCGCCCTTAGGCAGCTCGAGCCCGGCGACTCCGTGTCGTACGGCCGCACCTGGGTGGCTCCCCGACGAACCACGATCGCGTGGCTACCGGTGGGCTACGCCGATGGCTACCTGCGCGCGCTCTCGAACGGCGCGGATGTGTTGATTGGGGGCCAGCGCGCCCCCGTGCGCGGCCGTGTGTGCATGGACCTTACCGCCGTCGACGTGACCGACATCCCCGGAGTGCAGGTCGGAGACGAGGTGGTGCTGCTGGGTCCCCAGGGGCACGACCTCATCACCGCCAACGAGCTGGCTGTGCTGGCCGGCACCATCCCCTACGAGATCCTGACCAGCTTCTCGGAGCGGGTTCCCCGGCGATACCTGGTCACGCCCTAGCACCCTGTCAGATGCCCGCGCGCCCCGCGAAGCCCCAGACCATGCTTTGCGACAGGCCGCAGACCCGGTGCTCATCGCGCTCGTCGGCGTGCTTGAACCCAGCAGCTTGGCTCTGCTATCAACGTGGGTCCACGCGGGGGGGACTCTCGTCTCTCTGCACCCTCTTGCGTGCTGGGAGTCCCCTTGGGCAAGAAGAAGGTCACCGACGACATGGCCGCGTTTTTCGGCGATGACGACCTCGATTGGCTCGCCGACGAAGAGTCACAGGAGGTCGCCCGCGCTGCTGCGGCGGCCGCCGCCGAACAGGTATCGGCCCCCGAGCCCGTCGCAGAGCCTCCCGCTCCCGAGCCGCCCCCCGCTCCAGAACCTCCCGCGCCAGAACCCGCTCCTATCGTCGAGGCCGTCGTCGAGCCGACGATCGAAGAACCCGAGCCCGAGCCAGAGCCAGCTCCAGAGCCCGAGCCAGAGCCCGCCCCCGAGCCCCAGGCCGAACTGCCCAGCATCACGCCGGCGCCGCCGCCGCCCCCGCCCCCGCCCGAGCTCACCGTCGCCAAGACCCCGCAGGGTGTGCAGCTCGAGCCCAAGGGCGTCCCGCTCGAGAAGGTCGAGGGCTTTGTGCCCATGCAGACCGACGAGATGCCCACCGTGGTCGAACCCGATGCGGCCGACATGCCCACCCAGCTCGGGCTGCCCGCTGGTGCTGGGGCGCCCAGCCCCATGACGGGCATCGCTCCGCCGCCCGAGCCCAAGCCCATCGTGGCCGAAGACGACCTCGAGGAGCTGTCGCTCGATCCCACGACTTCCACCGTGCCCGAAGACGAGGCCAAGGCCGTGGCCGAGGCCGCCGCCATCGCCAAGAACGCCTTCGACTCGCAGCCTCCCACCGCCGAGCCGCCGCCCGCCCCGCCCAGCGACGGCGCCGAAGAATGGCCCGGCGACGACGACGAGTCCGAAGAGATCGGCGTCTTTGCCGACGACTTCGCCGACGAGCTGTCCGAAGAGGTGCCCATGGTGCGCACCCACGATCCCGCCCCCGGACGCGACGAAGCCCCCGGCGACCCCACGGCGGCCAGCGAGCCCGCTGCAGGCCTCGACTTCACTCCACCCGCCGAATCCGACGCCGAGCTTGCCTACACCCCGCCGGCCGAGGCCGCCCCGCAGGCTCCCGTGGCCACGTGGACCCCGAGCGGCGACGAAGACGAGTGGCGCGCTGCGGCACGCACCATGGTGGCCGAGGCCGCGATGACGCAGGGCGATGCACGCGCCGAGCTGCTGTTCGGCGCGGGTCTGCTCTACCTGCGGCGTCTGGGCGACTATGCGGGTGCCCAGCAGCTGCTGCAAGATGCCCAGAGCGCCGGTGCCTCCTCCACCGATCTGTACGCCGCCCTTGGCGAGGCTGCGCTCGGCGCCGCCGACTGGAAGGCTGCTCACGATGCGTACGTCGCCCGAGCGGGCCTGTTCGAGGGAGCCGCCGCGGCCGAGTGCCTGCGCGAGGCCGCGATCATCGCCAGCCAGCACCTCGACGATGCAGCGTTGGCCACCCGCGACCTGCAGGCGGCGGTGGCGGCCGATCCCCAGGACTTCACGGCTTGGACATGGCTGTCCGATCACCTGGGCGCTCAGGGACGCAACGACGAGCGGGCGCTTGCCTTGGCCGAGCTGGCGTCGCTGTCTGCCCCCGAGCTGGCCGCCGAGTCGCTGTGGCGGCAGGGGCAGCTCTACCTGGGCATGGGGCGAATCCCCGATGCGGTGGCCGCCTTCTCGGCGGCTCGCGAGCGCGATGCCACGCTGGCGCCTGCATTCCTGGCCCTCGAGGCGGTGCACGTCCAGACCGGCGACAACGCCGCGCTCGCGTCGCTGTACCAGGGCGAGGCCACGCGCGATGGCCAGACCGACCCCGACTGGTGGTTCTTGAAGGCTGCCCGAGCGGCGGTCGAGGCCGCAGACCCCGCTACCGCGACCGCCTGCTTCGCCAAGGCCGCCGAGGGGGGCTCCACCCTGGCCATCCGCGAGAACCAGGGTTGGTTGCGCCGCAACGGCGACTATGCCGGGCTCGCAGCGGCTGTGCTGGCCGAGGTCCAAGGGCTCGGCGACGACACCACCGCGCGCGCACACGGCCTGTACCGGCTGGGCCGCACGCTCGAGCAGGCCGGCGATCTCGAGGCCTCGCTGACGGCCTACCGAGATGCGGTCTCGGCCGACTCGGATGCATCCCCAGCCGCCGAGGCGGTGGCCAGGCTGCTCGAGCGCACAGGCCGCGTCGACGAGCTGCTGGCCTTCTGGAGCGACCGCCTCGATAGTGCTGCCGACGACGCCCGCACCGGGCTGCTGTACCGCATGGGCGAGGTGGCCGAGGGCGCCGACAAGCAAGCCGAGGCCCGCCAGCACTTCCAGGCGGTGCTCGACGGCGCCCCCGACCATCGGCCGGCGATCGAGGGCCTGCAGCGCGTGCTCTCGCGCCTGGGCGACTGGGCGGCCCTGGCCGACCTGTACCAGAAGCGCGCCGACATCGGCGGCGCCGACGCCACCGTCGCCCTGTACTGCTACCGGGCCGGCCGTGTGCACCACAACCGCCTCGATGCCCCCGACAGAGCCCGCGAGCTCTACCAGCGCGCGCTCGAGCTGGTTCCGGACCACCCGTCCGCGCTCGATGGGCTGGCACAAGTGCTCGAGCAGACCAGCCAGTGGGGCGAGCTGGCCGCGGCTCTGCGCCGTGCGGGCGAGGCGGCCGTCGACATCCAAGACAAGGCCAGCCTGCTGTACCGCAGCGGCCGGGTCTACGCCGATCGCGCCGACGCCGTGGGCGACGCCACCGACTCGCTTCGCCAGTGCCTGCTGGTCTCGCCGGGCTTCCAGCCGGCCATCGACCTGCTCAAAGACCTGGCCGGGCGCGGCGGCGGCAGCGAAGAGGTGTACCGACTGCACAAGGCCGAGGCCGACGCGCTCACCCACGAATCTGCCCGCCACTGGCGTCTGATGGCTGCCGCCGAGGCCGCCGAGGGCGTCGACAGCGTCGACGGAACCGCCGAGCTCAACCGAATCCTCGACGCGAACCCCGACCACCCCGGTGCCCTGGCCAGTGTCGAGCTGGCGCTGCTCGCGGAAGGCGATCGCAAGGGCCTGGTCGAGCTGTTCCGCAAGCGCATCGACGCCGCCCCACTCGAGCAGCGCGCCCAGATGCTCGCCACGGTGGCCGACGCGCTCACCGATGTGGGCGACAGCATCGGCGCCGCCAAGGCGGCCAGCCAGCTCAAGGCCATCCAGGTCGACGGGCGCCCTCTGCGTGCGATCAGCCGGCTCTCAGCGGCGCAGCAGTTCTGGGAAGAGGCCGCGGCCATGCTCTCCGAGCTCGACACCCCCGAAGACAAGCTCGAACGGGCCCGCCTGCTCGCCCGCCGTCTTGGTGACGCCGCCGGCTCGGCAAGCCTGCTGCAAGGCATCATCGACGACCCCTCGGTGCGCCTGCGGGCCGCCAGTGCCATGACCCGGGTGGCCCGCGACCCCTCGCTGGCAGCGCAGCGCGTGGCCGCCTACGACATCCTGGCCAAGGACGGCCAGCACCCCGCCTTCCAGGCGGCGCACTGCCTCTGGGCCGCCACCCTGCACGAAGACGCCGGCGACGCCGACGCCGCGCTCGACCTGTACCAGCAGGCGCTGGTGCATCGCCCCGACTCCGACCAGGGCTTCGAGGGCGTCACGCGCCTGCTGGCCGACAAGGGCGACGCCGACGGTCTGCGCAAGCACTTCAAGAAGCACCGCAGCCACGACAAGCTCGCCCTGGCGCATGCGCTCGAGGCCGCCAACGACCGAGATGGAGCCATCGACGTGCTGCAGAAGCTCGCCAAGCCCAAGTCGGCGCCGGCCGTGGCCCTGGTCGAGCTCGAGCGAGCGCTCATGGCCACCGAGCGCTGGAGCGATGCCTACGCCGTGCTCACCCGCCGCAGCGAGGCCACGTCGGACGCCGCCGCCAAGGCAGAGCTCGACGCCAAGCGGCGATGGCTGTTGGGCGAGAAGCTGTCCGAGACCGACGAGGCCTGGGATCTGTACCGTCAGCTGCACGACGAGCGCCCCGACGACCGCGAGGTCACCGAAGTGCTCGCCCGCATCGCCGGTGCTCGTGGCGAGGTCGAGCTGGGCATCGGCTACCTGTCCGAGCTCGCCGCTGGTGCGGCCTCGGCCGACGAGTCTGCTCGGTACCAGCGCCGCATCGGCGAGATCCACGAGGGCCAGGGCGACGTCACCCGGGCGCGGCAGGCCTTCTTCGACGCGCTCGACCACAAGAACGACGACTCAGACGCCCTGGCCGGCCTGCGGCGCCTCGCCGAAGCCGATGGCGACTGGAACCAGCTCGTCGCGGTGCTGCAGCGCGAGGTCGCGCTGGCTTCGGGTCCGGCCAAGGTCGACCTGCTCAAGCAGATCGCGCAGGTCACCGAAGACAACGGCGATCCGGCCGTCGCCACCGATGCCTGGCGCGCGGTGCTCGAGCTCGAGCCCGCCGAGCCCGACGCGCTCACCCAGCTGCTGGGCCTCGCACAGAAGCAGGGCGAGTGGACGTCCTTCGTCGAGGTCGGCTCTCAGCTGGTTGCCCAGCTCACGGGCGCCGACCGCACCGAGCTGCTGCGCCGCCTGGGTGTCGCCACCGAAGAGCACCTCGAGCGCGACCACGCCATGCCGCTGTACGAGCGTGCCATCAGCGAAGGTCCCCCCGATCTCGAGGCCGCCCAGCGGCTCGAGAAGCTGTCCCGCCAGTTCGGCGACATGCCCGGCGCGGTCCGGTGCCTGGTGCTGCAGTCCGACCTGGCCACGACCCCCGCCGACCAGGCGTCTCTGCTGGTCGAGGCGGCCGGCATCGAAGCCAACATGAACCACGACCGGGACGCCGCCGCCGAGCTCTACAAGCGTGTGCTCGAGCTCGAGCCCGAGAACGAGACCGCGCTGGCCTACCAGGCCACCTACCTGCTCGATGCCAGCGACGGCGACGCGCTCCCTGTGTTCGAGAAGCTCGAGCCCCACATGATGGGCGACAAGGATCTCGACGACTTCGACACCCGCATGGAGGTGGCGTCCTTCTTCTTCAACTTCGCCGAGCTGCTGCGCGGCGACGACCGCACCGAAGAGGCACTCAAGCGCTACGACAAGGCGCTCGAGCTCAACCCCACCCATCTGCCCACGCTCGAGGCTGTGGGGCCGCTGTACATGGCCGGCGAGCAGTGGAAGAAGGCCGAGCGTGTCTACCGGCAGCTGCTGCAGCTCACCGGTGGCCACGGCGACAAGGCCAAGATTGCCCAGACCTACACCGCCCTCGGCCTCGTCGAGCGCGCGCTGGGCAACCTCGACAAGGCCACCAAGCGGTTCAACAAGGCACTCGAGCTCCACCCCAACCACCTGGGCGCGCTCAAGGGCATGGCCTTGCTGCTCGAAGACAAGGGCGACTGGAACACCGTCCTCAACTTCTACAACAACATCATCTACCACGCGACCGTGCCCGAAGACGTCGTGCACGCCTACATGACCAAGGGTCGCATCCTCGACGAACAGATGAACCGACCCGACAAGGCCGCCCAGCACTACGAGCGCAGCCTCGCCTTCGATGCCAACCAGCCCAGCGCGCTGCTGCGGCTGGCCGAGCTGGCCATGCGGCGCGGCGACTGGGCCGAGGCGGGCGGTCTGGTGCAGCGTGGGCTGCAGCTCGAGACCAACCCCAGCACACTGCGCGCCGAGCTGCTGTTGGGCTGGGCCTGCGCCCGCAAGGCGAGCGGTGACGACACCGGTGCCCAGGCGGCCGTGGTCGAGAGCTTCGCGAGCAACCCAGAACTCAAGGGCGCGCTCGGTGACGAGCCGCTGGATGACCTGGGCAAGGTGATCGCGGGAATCCGCGAGCGCCTGGGGTAGGCCCGGGCGCGCTACCCATCGACGCGCACCGCGGCCCCTCAGCTCGGCCGCGGGGTCCCGTCCGGTCGCAAGCTCCCTACCCCCCGCGGCCGAGGGGCCGGGCGCGCTACCCATCGACGCGCACCGCGGCCCCTCAGCTCGGCCGCGGGGTCCCGTCCGGTCGCAAGCTCCCTACCCCCCACGGCCGAGGGGCCGGGCGCGCTACCCATCGACGCGCACCGCGGCCCCTCAGCTCGGCCGCGGGGTCCCGTCCGGTCGCAAGCTCCCTACCCCCCACGGCCGAGGGGCCGGGCGCGCTACCTCGCGCCGAACCGGGTGTTCAGCGCTGCACCGATGCCCAGGGTGCTGGCGACCAGGATGCCGATCCAGCCGAGCACGGGCAGGCTGGTGGCGAAGGCCACCAAGAGGGAGCCCACCAAGAAGGCCATCCAGCGGCCGTTGTGCTTCTTTTCGAAGGGGAGGCGGTCGCCGACGGCTTGGCAGACACCGATGAAGCCCGTGAACCACGCGATGGCCAGGGCGCCCCACAAGAAGGCCGGCGCCACCAACGTGAAGAACAGCAGCCCGCCCAGGCCGCAGAGCAGCGAGGTGATGAAGGTGCCCGACAGCGCCGATCGGAACGGGCGCTCCTCGATGTACCGGGCGATGTTGGCGACGCGCTGCGGCCACAGGCCGATGACCAGCACCCCGGCGCCGGCGAAGGACAGCAAGAAGACCAGCCGGTGGTACAGCGCCGACAGCAGCCCGCTGACCTCGGGGGTGGCGTTGGCGAACCAGCTGCCCGAGCCACGCATGCTGTTGCGGTTGCCGTGAAGCTCGCCGCCGGGCTCGACGATGACGTCTCCGCCGAGTGCCGTCGCGTCACCGCCCACGACGCCGCCGTGCTTGATGTAGACGTTGCCACCGAGCGCGCGCACCTCGCCCGATACGTGCCCGAACACGACGACGTCTTCGCCGTAGGCCACCGCCCGATCGACCACTTCGCCCGCGGCGACCGTGACCGCGCCGCCGAACTCGACACGCTCCGGCGACTCGAGCGCCGCCTCGAAGCGCTGATCGGTGTCGCGAAGCGCCGAGATCTCGGCGGCCTGCTCGGCGACCGTGGAGCGCACCTCTTCGAGCTGCCCCTGCAGCACCTTGAGGTCGCTCTGCTGGGACTCGATGACACGAATCAACCGGTCGATGTCCGGGTCTTCGTCGGCATGGGACTCGTTGGCCGGATCGGACTCGTCGGTGTGCTCGGACTCGTCGGCCTGGACCGGCGTGGCCACCGAGTCGGCATCGGGGTCTGCGAAGGCCGGCGCCGAGAACAGCAGCGCCGATGCAATCGCCGTGGTGCGCGGCAGCCTCATGACAGGCGGTGCTCCGGTAGCCGGGCCAGGCGCAGGGTGGCCATGCCCGACAGTGCGGCAGTGGAGGTGATGGCCAGCACGGCCAGGGTGGACGACACCACGGCCGCGTTGATCTCGGCGGCGGCTTGCGCCAGCGCCTGCCCCACGATGGTGATCTGCACGGCCGCACCGACGGGGTCGCCCATGTAGAACGCCAGGATGCCGGCGGCAGCGAGCAGCCCCAGGCCAACGGTCACCTCGACACGCGGGGCCGGCTCGGGCTCGGCGACGACGGCCAGGACGGCCGCGGTGAGGTCGGGGGCCACGGGGTCGGGCACGTGGGCCAGCGCGATATGCAGCGGCTCGAGGGTGGCGGCGCGGGTGGCGCAGGACGGGCATGCATCGAGGTGTTCGGCCAGGTGGACAGCGACGTGTTCGCTCACATCACCGTCGACGAAGGCCATCAGCAGGTCGTCGGGGACGTGGTTGTCGTTCATGGCAGCCCCCCGATGTCTTCGTAGCACTTGCGCAGCTTCTTGCGCGCTCTGAAGATGCGGTTCATGACGGTGCCCAGCGGGATGTCGAGCACCTCGGCGATCTCGACGTACTTGAGGTGCTCGAAGTGGTAGAGCACCAGCACCTCACGGTACATCGGAGAGAGCTTGTCCATGGCCTGGGTCACCAGCTCGGCACGCTGCGCCGCGCTGGCGCGGGCGAGGGGAGTGGGGCCCGTGTCGGCGATGTCGGGCGGCTCGTCCCATGCACGGCGCTTGCGGCGGCGGTGTTCGTCGATGCAGGTGTTGCGCGCGATCTGGAAGACCCAAGTGCTGAACTTGCGGTTGACGTCGAACTTGTCGAGGTTGCGAAGCACCTTGACCAGGGTGTCTTGGGCCGCATCGCGAGCGTCTTGCTCGTTTCCGAGCATGCGGCGTGAGAATCGGAACACCGGGGCGGTCCAGCGGTCTACAAGCCATGCAGCGGCGGCCTGATCGCCGTCGCGTGCAGCCGCGATGCGGGCCGGCTCGTCGTCGATCCCATCGTGAACTCGCAATGCCAGCAGGGGTACCTCCCAGTACGGATTCGCTGGTTCTACGTAAGCACAACGGCGCTATTTCAAACGATCGCTCCTCGGTGGTATCTTTTTCTGGGGGTTTCTCTCCGGCCCATGGACAAGAACTGGAAGCTGCAGCGGTACAACCGCAAGGACTACTCCGAGATCGTCGAGTTTCCCGTCGAGATCGTGGGTCGCGACGGTGTGGTTCGTCGCTACAGCTTCGAGGACTCCATCCGCCTGTACCAGCGGCGCATCACCTTCGCCGCCATTCGGTACCGCGACGGCGAGCTGGTCGACGCCGAGGTGACGCACTGCCGGTCGCGCATCGATCAGCTTCGTCGCAGCTACTTTCATCGGTACGGCTGGGGCACGCCCAAGGGCGAGGCCGACCCGCTCGAGACCTTTGGCGACCTCGCCGGTGAGATCGCGGCCTTCTTGTGCCGCGTGCTGCGCAGCGAGGGCCGTCCCGACGTCACCTTCGAGCCGGTGACCAGCGCCGATTTCGGGGGCGCCGACAACACCACGAGTACCTGGTACGTCGTGCCGCACGGCTACAGCAGCGGCATGCTCTTGTACGTGCACCGCTTCGAGGGCACCGAGGCCGACCAAGCCCGCGAGAGCTTCTTCTCGTCTCTCAAGATGATGGACCGCGTGCACATGGGCGATGGCGACGGCGAGCGCCTGGTCGCCTTTCACCACTCCATCGACTGTGGCTTCATCCTCACCGGACGCGGGGCCGACTTCGAGGGTCTGGGCGGCTGGAACGAAGACGAGCACGAGGCCGAGATCGCGCCGACACCGTGGGACGAGGTGCTCAAGGTGGTTCGTCGCGGGCGCTACGAAGAGGCCCTCGCTCGCTGTGGCCAGGTGGTCGACGATCAGCCGTGGCACCGCAATGCCTACGTGGCGGGCGCGGTGCTCGCCACCTTCCTGGGCAAGCCCCTGCGCGCCGAGGACTTTGCCCTGGTGGGCAGCAAGTACTTCCCCGATGACGCCGTGCTGCACTACCACACCGGCTTGGCACGCATGCGTCAGAAGGACCCCGAGCGCATCGGTGATGCCCTGACGGCGCTCGAGCGCGCGCTCGAGCTCAAGCCCGGCTTCGTGGCCGCGCGCTTCCTTCAAGTCCTCATCCACCTGGCTGCGGGCGACCACGATCGCGTGACCGAGCTGCTGCAGACACGGAGCGACGTGCGTCCCGACGACAAGCGCGCCGATGCCGCGCTCACCCGCCTGGGGCAGTGGATGCACTGGCGCCGGATGATGGTGGTGGGCGGCAGCTTGAGCTTCGTCCTGGGGGTCATCGCCACGCTGGCGGGCGGCTGGTTGGGGCTCGTGCCCACGGTCCTGGGCGCCGTGATGTTCGTGGGGGGGCGCCTGTTGTTCGCGCAACAGGTCAAGACGCTGGTGTCGAAGCAGCGCTTCGACGAGGTCGCCGAGGGCCTGCGCCGCCTGAACCGACGCCCCAGGCATCGGTCCGCCGACCCGTGTTGACCGCGGGGGTCGCGGGCTGTTGACCGCGGGGGTCGCGGGGTTACTTCGGTGGGCCCAAGGAGGCCGTACATGGGTCACCCCGACGAGCCCGGCGACAAGACCGAACCCGAGCAGAGCACCGAGGCGAGCGCCGAGTCCACGCCCGACGCCGAGCCCGTGCAAGAGAACGCCGGAAGCGCAGCGCCCGAGCCCGAGCCCGTGGCCGAGGTGATCGAGCTGTCCGAGACCGACCAGCTCAAGGCCCAGGTCGACGAGCTGCGTGCCCGCCTGCGCGAGGTCAGCAAGGCCTACAAGGACCGCGAGGCCGAGATGGAGGAGTTCCGCACCCGGCAGAAGGCCATGGCGTCGGTCCAGGCCGATCGCAAGGTGTTCACGGTGGTGTCGTCCTTCTTCGACCCGGTCCAGAACCTCAAGCGCTCCCTCGACAACGGTGGCGACGATCTCGACTCGTTCAAGGGCGGCGTCAAGATGGTCTACGGCCAGTTCCAGACCGCGCTCGAGAAGCTGGGGCTGTCCGAGGTGCCGGGCGAGGGCTCCGAGTTCGATCCCGATGCCCACGAGGCGCTCGCGGTGATGCCCGTCGATGATCCCGAAAAGGACGGCAAGGTCGTGGTGGTGCACACCACGGGCTACGCCCTGCGCGGCAAGACCATCAAGGCCGCCCAGGTGGTGGTGGGCAAGTACACCGAGCCGGCAGAAGCCTAGGGGTACGCCTTGGAGTCCCGTCAGCTACGCGCGCTGTTCGTGCTGTCGCTCGTGCTGGGCGCGCTGCTGGTGGTGCTCAACTACAGCGGCCCCCCCGAAGAAGATCCGCTCGACGAGCGGGCCACGCTCGAGGTCTGGGAGCTCGAGCGCGAGGATGTGCAGCGCTTCACCTTCACCGGGCGCGACCAGCCCGAGGTGGTGTTCGAGCGCGATGACGGCACCGGCTGGAACATCGTGGCCCCCGAGCCGGGCTTCGCCGATGCGCGCGCGGTCGACTCGGCGCTGTGGGACCTGGTTCGCAACAGCCATGCGGTGCCCGTCGACGGCGACCCCGCCGACTTCGGGCTCGACAACCCGCGCTCGGTGGTGACGCTCATCGACAAGACCGACAAGGCCTGGGTCATGAAGCTGGGCATGGACGCTCCCGTCGGCTTCCAGACCTACGTGCTCACTCCGGGCGGCAAGATCGGCGCCGTCGACGGGCAGTTCGGCGATGTGTTCTCGGAGGGTGTCGAGCGCTTTCGCGACCGGGCCGCGCTTCGGTACGAGGTGGGCGACGTGGTGCGCGCCAGCATCACCAGTGCCGACGGCACGGTCGAGGTGGTCAAGGACGAGCGTGATTGGTGGCTCACCGGGTACGCGCACGCCGATCTGGACGGCGTCGACGACCTGCTCACCGGCTTGCTCGACCTTCGCTACGACCAGCTGATGCCGCCGCCGAGTGAAGGCGAGATCGTCGAGCCTCGCTACACCGTGGAGGTCGAGCTGGCCGACGGCACCCTGCATCGCCTGCAGATCGGCGATCGCACACCCATGGGGTCCTTTGCGCTCACGCAGGGCGTCACGGCCGGCATGATCGCCGACAACGCGCTCGCGCTGCTGGCTCAGGGCCCGCCCGATCTGGCCGAAGACCACGCCTTCCCGGCCAAGCCACGGCTCGTCAGCCGCGTCGACGTGAAGCTCGGCGAGACCAGCTGGAGCCTGCAGCGCGAAGACGACGGCCCGTGGAAGCGTGACGGCGCCGAAGAGCCCCTGGCCGAGGTCGCGCTGGTCGAGGTGGCTCAGGCGTCCACCCACCTGCGCGCCGAGCCCGTTCCTGCGCTGGGCGAGGTGTGGGGGACGGTCACCATCAGCGAAGACGTGCGGGTTCGCACCATCGACATCGGCCAGCGCGAGGGAAGTCGCTGGCGCGTTGCCCAAGACCGCGACGGCGGCGGTCCGTACCTGATTCCGGTCGCCGATCTGGATGCGATCGCGGGGGCCTTCGAGGCCAAGGAAGAGTAGCTCCGCGCCTGGCGCCCGTGCCTACCCCAACCTCACACGATCCACTTCCTCACCTTCCACAGCGTGAACACCCCGATCACCAGCCACAGCGCCCCCCAGAACACGCTGGGGATGAACGTGGCCTCGGCCAGCATGCTGGCGTCAGTGACCGCGTCGGACGGGGCGCGAAACACGTCGTCGCGGATGTCGAACAGGGCATAGAGCACGCTGAACACGCCCAGACCTCGCAACGCCATCGCGGTGAGCTCGGCCGATCCGAAGCGAACCAGGGCCGCCACTCCTGCCGTCGCCACCAGTGCGAACACCTGTCCGAAGCCAAAGAAGGGGCGCACGAACAGCATCGCCGTGATGCCGGTGACCGCGGCCAGTGTCCACGCGGCGATGCGCGCGTGCTTCTCGGTGCGGCTGGCCCACAGCAGTCCCACGCCCGCCGCCAGGCTGCCCAGGTAGCCCGCGTTCAAGATGAGCAGGCGAAACCCGCCCTTGGTCAGCGTGTGGCCCCCCTGCATGGGATTGAGGCCGATCTCGGTGACCGAGCCGCCGGTGACCCAGGCGGCCACTGCGTGCCCGAGCTCGTGGAAGAGCACCACGAGGATCTTGAGCGGCCACAGCCACGGCGAGTGCCAGAAGTACAGAAGAACGCCGCCTACAGCCAGCAGCGCAATGAGTCGGGTCTTGTCCAGGCGGAACTCCGAAGGTGGGGTTGCTGTTACAACATAAGAACCTCCCCCTCCGCGACATCACCCACCGCCCCGGCGTTCCCACCTCATGCGCCACAAAGCATCCCTGCTGCCCTTGCTGGGCACCATCGTCCTCACCCTGTGCTGTGCCGCCGACGAAGCCGAAGGCGATCCTCCAGACACCGCGCTGGCGGCGGTTGGCGCACCCGAGCCACCGCCACCACCACCCATGGTCGCGGTCGCGCCCGACAATCGAGGCCAGCTGCTCGACCTCTCCGATTCGACCCGGTCGCACCTGAGGCTGCGCCAGTGGGCCGAGGCCGCGGCCGATCTGGGTGCGATGAAGCCCGACGAGCTCGACGCCGACGCGCGTGCAGCCTGGGCATTCGTGCTGTCCTGGTGCCTGGTGCACAGCGATCAGGCCGCCAAGGCTGCCCCGTACACCCCGCTGTTCGAGGGCAGCGGGCACATCCCCGCCGACTACGCCGCCCTGGTGCGCGGCGAGGTGCTGCTGGCACAGGACAAGCCCGCCGAGGCGCTGGCCGAGCTGCAGAAGATCCCCGACGGCGCCACGCTTTCGCCGCGGGTGCTGGTGGTTCGCGCCGCGGTGCTCCGCGATCTGGACCGCCACGACGAGGCGTGGACGCTGTACGAGCAGCTGGTGCAGCGCCCCGACCCCGCGGTGGGCAATGCCGAGGCGCTGCTGGCCTTGTGCGAGCGGCACGGCAGCGGCTCACCCCAGGCCTACACCTACGCCCGGCGCGTGTGGACGCACTACCCCAAGTCCGAGCACAGCCGTGCCGCGGCCAAGATCCTGGCCGACTACCCGGGCGACGAACACCGCCCCACCTGGCAAGAAGTCGCCCGCCGGTCGGAGCACCTGATGGACGATCGCGACTATGCGGGCGCCATTCGCGAGATCGATCGGGTGCTCGGCCAGGTGGGCGATGACCGCTCGATCGACGCGTGCCGCCTGTTGTTCGCCAAGGGTCGCAGCAACTACCGCATGAACCGGCTCTCTGCGGCGATCGAGGGCTTCGGCGACGCCGGTGAGCGCTGCACCGACCTGGCCCCCGAAGACGACTACGGCGCCCGGGCGCTGTACCTGACCGGGCGTGCTCAGTACCGAAAGTCTCGCTTCGAGGCCTCGGCCCAGAGCATGGCGGCCATCGCCGACCGCTACCCGGGCAGCACCCTGGCCGATGATGGCCTGACCCATGCGGGCATCGCGCTGCAAGAGAACGACGATCTGGCCGGCGCACAGGCCATGTGGCGGCGCGCGCTCGACGAGTTCCCCAACGGCGACCTGGCGCCCGAGGCCACCTGGCGGCTTGCCTGGAGCCTGTACCTCGACCACAAGCCCGACGAGGCTCGGGCCATCGCCGACCGGCTTGGGGCACTCGACCTGCATGGCAGTGCCGTCGACGTGCGTGCGGGCCTGTACTGGAGCGCGCGCTGGGCGCTGTACCCCGACGTCGACAACCCCACCGTGCCCGTACAAGACCTGTCGCGCCGCGAGGCCGCGCTCGCGGGCTGGGCCGATCTGCTGCGCAAGCACCCTCAGAGCTTCTACGCCATCCTGGCCTACAGCCGCATCCTCGAGCTCGATCCGCCGCTCGCGGCCGAGCTCTCAGCCGAGGTGAGGCCCGCCGACCGTGGCGTCGAGGCCGTCGACTGGAAGGTTCGCCCTGAGTGGTGGGAGCAGGCGCCGGTTCGCGATGGCTACCGCCTGGCCCGCCTGGGCCTGATCACCGATGCGATGGCCGAGTGGCAGACCGTCGACTTTGGCGAAACTCCCGACGAGATGGCGCTGCTCACCGATCTGCGCATCGGGGCCGGCGACTGGCTCATCGCGCACGACTGGATGCGCACCTGGCTGCGCTCGCACCCGGTGGGCACGCTGGGCGAGCGCCAGGCGGCGATCGTGCGGCTTGCCTACCCCGACCGCTACTGGACCGAGATCCAGCAGGCCGCCCAGGATGACCGCTTCGAGCCACGCCTGTTCCACGCCCTGTCGCGCGAAGAGTCCAACTTCAACCGAAACGTCATCAGCCACGCCGGCGCCATCGGGCTGTCGCAGCTCATGCCGGCCACCGCCGACCAGGTGGCCGGATGGCTTGGCACCAGCGTCAACACCACCAAGCTCAAAGACCCCGTCATCAACACCCGCATCGGTGCGCGCTACCTGGACGCGCTGCACAAGCAGCACAACGGCAGCCCCTACCTGTCGCTGGCGGCCTACAATGCTGGCGCGGGTCGGGTGAAGCAGTGGAAGGAACGCTTCGGCAACGTGCCCACCGACGAGTACGTCGAGCACATCCCGTTTCGTGAGACCCGGGGCTACGTCAAGCGGGTGATGGGCACCTGGCAGGTGTACCGCTGGCAGTTCGACGACAACGGGCCCTTCCCAGACCTGTCGGCCTTCAACCACCAGGCCCTGCCCCCCGAGTGACACCACTCACGGCGGCTGGTGTTCCACCGCCGTGCTGACTCTGCTGCTGGTCTTGCCCGCGCTCGCGGAAGCGCCCTCATATCCCGAGGGCGAGGTTCGCTCGATTCGTGTCGAGGGCACGCGCTTCACCGAGCGCGAGGTGGTGCTGGGCGCGCTGCCCTTCGGGCGAGGGGACCCAGTGCACGAGTCGCTCGCCCGCACCGCCGTCTCAGACGTGTTCTCGACCGGTCTGTACGAGGATGTGCGGCTGGACTGGGAGCCAGCCGGCAGCAAGGTCGACCTGGTGGTAACCGTGAGCGAGCGGCCCACCGTGCGCAGCGTGCTGTTCGAGGGCGTGAGCAAGGTGGACGAAGAAGAACTGCACGAGCTGGTGCAGATCCCGGGCTGGTCAGTGCTGGCGGCCGGTGCCGTCGCCGCGGCCGAGGAGCGGGTACGGGATCACTACGTGGCCGAGGGCTACTGGCTGGCGTCGGTCGATGGCGTGGTTCTGCCTATCGACGAGGGACAGGTGGACATCCGCTTCGTGGTGGACGAGCGGCGAAAGGTGCGCGTAGAGCGGGTCGACTTCGAGGGCAACGAGGCTCTGGGGGACGGTGCCCTGCGGCGCTCGATGGCCACCCGGGAGGGCGGGCTGCTGCCCTGGCTCACGCGCCGGGGAACCTACCAGCCCCGGGAGCTCGAGCTCGACCGCCAGCGCATCCTGGCCCGCTACTGGGAGGAGGGGCACCTGGATGCGGTGGTCGACTCGCCGGTGGCCCACCTGTCGGTCGATGAGCGCTCCATCTTCGTGCGCGTGCCCATCGACGAGGGACGCCCCTACGTGGTGGGCGCCCTGGCCATCGAGGGGGATCTCGCGCCCGAGCTGGGGCTGTCCAGCGAGGTCCTGCTCGAAGTGGCCCATGGCGCGCGGGTCCTGGACATCGAAGAGGCCCAGTGGCGCGAAGCGACCGGACGACGTGTGCCCACGGCGCTCACCAGCCGCGATGCACCTGCCCTTCGCGCGGGCGAGCGCTTTCGCCTGGGGGCGGCCCAGCACACGGCCGAGCGCCTGCGCGTGCTGGTGGGCGACCGGGGTCATGCCTTCGCCGCCGTCACACCGCTGCCGTACCCCGATGCCCAGACGGGCATCGTGGACGTGCACTTCGCCATCGAGCTGGGGGAGCGCCAGCACGTGCGGTCGGTGCACTTCCACGGCAACGATCCCACCTTCGATCACGTCCTGCGGCGTGAGTTCTCGGTGTACGAGGGGGAGCCCTGGCACAGCAGCCGCATCGAGGCGGCTCGGCGAGCGCTGCTGCGGGTGGACTGGTTCGATCGCGTCGAGGTGGACCCTAGGCCTACGGGAATCCCGGGCCAGGTGGACGTGCACGTCACGGTGGTCGAGAAGCCGGTGCAGAACGCCACGGCCGGCCTCAGCAGCGACAGCCTGGGCGGACTGGGCGCCACCGGCACCTACCAGAGCCGCAACATGTTTGGCACCGGACTGTCTGGCGGCGCCAACATCAACTGGGCCAAGCGCAACAAGGCCCTGAGCCTCTCGCTGTTCGAGCCCGCCATCTTGGACTCGCCTTGGTCGGCCGGGGTCTCGGTGTCCGCCACCAACCAGCAGGCGGGGCTGGCCGAGCGACGCAAGGGGGCCTCGCTGTCCATCGGGCGCGCGCTCGACCCCAAGCGCCACGTCCGGCTCACGGCGCGCCTGTCGACCGAGCACCGCGAGGTGCTCAACCTCGATCCCTTTCGGGAGCGCCTGTTCGGCGGCGAGCTGTTCCGCACCGGCTGGACCAACCAGGCGGGGCTGGCCCTGTCCATCGACAAACGAAACGGTCAGCTGCATGCGACACGAGGCTGGTATGCGAGCGTCGGGGCTGGGCTCGCCGGTGGGATGCGCATCGACGATCAGCGGCGGCTCGACCTGCTGGGCGGCGACTTCCAGTTTGCCGAGGTCACCGCCAACCTGAGGCTCTACCAGCCCGTCCTGAAGCATGAGGGCCACGATGCACTCGTGCTGCGCTTCAACAGCGAGGTTGGGGTGCGTCAGAGCACCGATGGGCGCATGCTTCCCTGGGTGCAGCGCTACCGGCTGGGAGGCCCCGACTCGGTGCGCGGCTACCGGCCGTGGAGCATCGGCCCCAGGGTGCGTACCCTCGACAGCGAAGACCCGGTGCATGCCGACCAGGCCATGACCGTGGGGGGCACCGCGCAGTGGGTCAACAACCTGGAGCTCGAGGCCAACATCCTGCCGCGCGCCGGCATCTCGGTGGTGGGCTTCATCGACGCCGGACAGGCCACCGGCGACCCGTGGGGCAAGGGTGCCTTCGATCCGGCGCAGATGAAAGTCTCGGCGGGCGTAGGGGTGCGGTGGCTGAACAGCCCACTGGGGCCGATCCGGGTCGAGGTGGGTGTGCCGCTGAACCCCGATGACGGACGGCTGAAGCCGGCGGTCCAGCTCGGTTTTGGGGTGAACTTTTGACCACGACCCCAGCAACGACCGCCAACGCCGGGCACTTGTGCCGCCCACCGGCTAAGGGCGCTTGATGTTCCGCCTGTTCTTCCTCCTGCTGGCCCTCTTTGCCGCTGTTCCCGCGCTCGCCGAGCGTCCGGTCGCGGCCGAAGGTGTGGTCAAGCGCGTGCTCGTCGAGGGCAACGAGCGCATCGAGGATGCCACCGTGTTGGCGGCCATCGGCACCCATCGCGGCGAGCTGCTGACCGCCAGCAAGATCCGCCGTGACATCAAGTCGGTGTACGCGACGGGCTTCTTCGATGACGTACGCGTCGAGCTGATCCAAGAGAGCGGCGAGCAGGTGGTGGTCTTCTTCGTCGACGAGAAGCCGGCCGTCCGCGACATCCGCCTCGAGGGCAACAAGAAGATCGACGAAGAGGACATCCGCGAGGTCCTCGACATCCGAAGCTTCGCCGTGCTCAACGACGCCGACATCAAGACCAACGCCGACCGCATCCGCGATCTGTACGTCGAGAAGGGCTACTTCCTGGTGCAGGTCGACCCGGTGGTGACGCCCATCACCGACGAACAGGTCGAGCTCACCTTCTGGATCACCGAGAACAAGAAGGTCCTGGTTCAGCGCATCGACTTCTCGGGCAACGACAACGTGCCCGCCAGCAAGATCAAGCGCTTCATGCAGACCAAAGAGGGTGGCGTGGTGCCCTGGCTGTCCAGCCGCGGCACCTTCAAGCGCGAGAACCTCGACATCGACCTCGAGACCATCCGCTACGTCTTCCTCGAAGAGGGCTACGTCGACGCCAAGGTGCAGCCTCCCAAGGTCTACCTGTCGCCCGACAAGCGCTACATCTTCATCAGCATCCACATCGACGAAGGCCCCCAGTACGAGGTGCGCAGCGTCGATGCCAACGGCGACTTCGTGCCCGAAGAGGGCCTCACCAAAGACGCGGTGATCGAGGTGGCTGGCGGGCGTCTGGTCGCCGATGTGCAAGAAGAGCAGTGGCGCGAGGCCACCGGCCGCGGTCCGCGCAAGTTCGCGATCGAGGGCAAGGGGCCCCGCCTCGACGTGGGCGACACCTTCAAGCTGTCCACCCTGCAGGCCGTCGTGCAGCAGATCACCGACCTGTACAGCGACAAGGGCTACGCCTTCGTCAACGTGGTTCCGCTGCCGTACACCGATCCCGACACCAAGATGGTCGACATCCAGTTCGAGATCGAGAAGGGCGAAAAGATGCGCATCGGGCGCATCAACATCACCGGCAACGACCCCACCCTCGACAAGATCGTGCGCCGCGAGGTGCTGGTGAACGAGGGCGAGCTGTACCGGGGCTCGCTCATTCGCGCCTCCCGCATCCGCCTCGAGCGCCTGGGCTACTTCGACGAGGTGGCGGTCAGCACGCCGCGCGGCGTCGGCGAAGACGTGCTGGACCTCAACATCAAGGTGCACGAGCAGCCGACCGGCAGCTTCTCGCTGGGGCTGGGCTACTCCAACCTCGAGAGCATCGTTCTCACCGGCAACATCAGCAAGAACAACTTCTTGGGCCTGGGCTACACGATGTCGGCGGCGATCAACTGGTCGGGCGTGCGCCGCCAGTGGAACGCCAGCCTGTTCGACCCGTACTTCCTGGACTCCCGGTGGACGCTCAAGGTCGATGGCTACAACATCACGCGCCGCTTCCAGCTCAACGAGTTCCAGCGCGGCAGCTCCCTCGCCGTCGGTCGCTACCTCGACCGCCGCGATGATGTGCGCCTGACGCTCGAGTACACCCTCGAGAACGTCGGCCTCACCAGCCTGCAGCCCTACAAAGAGCGGCTGATGGGCGGCGACCTGTACCGCAATGGCCTGACCTCCAGCCTGGGCCTCAACCTCAACGTCGACAAGCGCAACAACCGCATCCAGGCCACCAAGGGCATCTACGCCAGCGCCGCGGTCGAGCTGGCGGGCGGCTTTCGGGTGAGCGACGACAAGGTCGTCTCGCTGCTGGGCGGCGAGTTCAACTTCGTCGAGGCACGCGGCAACTTCCGCCTGTACCAGCCGCTCATCCCCAAAAAGGAGCTGTTCATCTTTCGCGTGAACAGCACCGTGGGGCGGGTGTGGAGCACCGATGGCCGCATCGTGCCCTTCATCCATCGCTTCCGGGCCGGCGGCATCAACAGCGTGCGCGGCTACAACTGGTTCAGCCTGGGTCCCAACGAGCGCACCGTGTCCGGCGACCCGATTCGCGCCGACGAGTCCATCGTGGTGGGCGGAACCGCCACCTGGATCAACAACATCGAGATCCAGAACCCCATCGTGCGCGCCGCAGGCATCAGCGGCGTGGTGTTCTTCGATGCGGGCAACGCCTTCGGCGACCCCTGGGGCAACGGCGCCATCAGCCCGGCCAACCTGCGCTTTGCCTACGGTGCCGGCATTCGCTGGCAGAGCCCCATCGGTCCGCTGCGCTTCGAGTACGGCATTCCCATCAAGCCGCGTGAGAACGAAAGAAAGAGCGTGTTTGATTTCTCGATTGGCAGCTTTTTCTGAGAAGAGGGTAGGCGGTCGCGGAACCCAAGGAGAACGGGCCTCCGTGCCCGTTGTTCTGGGCACAGGCACAGGCACGGAGGCCTGTGCTCCTTGTCGCAGTCCGCAGGACCAAGGACCGAAGGAACATCGCCGCCACCCTCCGGTGTTTCTGGCCATCGAGCGCCCTACAAGCTAAGTCGCACGCCTCTTGGAGCTGCACCCGATGATTCGCATCTTCGCCGTCGCCATTGCCCTGTTCATGGCCATTCCAGCCCTCGCCGCCGACATCGCCATCGTCGACTTCGAGCGCGCCGTGAACGAGACCACCGAGGGCAAGGCTGCCCAGCAGCGCCTGGACACGATGTACTCGTCTCGCAAGAACGAGATCGAGCGCATGCGCGACGAGTACCAGAAGCTCGTCGAAGACTACGAGGCCCGGGCGCTCATCTTGTCCGACTCGGCCCGTCAAGACGCCGAGACCGAGCTGCTGCGCAAGCAGCAAGAGTTCGAAGCCAAGTACATGGGCTACCAGCAAGAGATGCAGCAGACCTACCTGACCTTGCTGCAAGACCTCGACCAGAAGATGCGCTCGCTCACCGAAGAGATCGCCGCCGAGAAGGGCTACGACGTCGTGCTCGACAAGGCCGCGGTGGTCTACTACGGCGGCGAAGCCATCGACATGACCGACTCGCTGATCGCGCGGTACAACGCGGGCTCGTAGCACTCGTCTGGGGGCGGCCCGAATGACCGAACAGGTCTGGACAACCGGCAGCATCGCCAGGCTGGTCGAGGCCGAGTGCGATGGCCCAGACAGCCTGGAGCTGCGAGGCGTTGCCTCGCTCACCAGCGCGGGCGCCGACGAGCTGTCGTTCTGCGCCGGTGGCCGCTGGAGCAAGCTGTTGCCCGGCACGGGCGCCGGCGCGGTGATCGCGCGGCCCGGCGAGGCCGTGCCGTCGAGCGCGGTGCCGCTGTGGCATGACAATCCACGCCTGGCGTACGCCAAGGCCGCCTCGGCCATGGTGCCGCTCGTGTGGGGCGCGCCGGGTGTACACCCCACGGCGTCGGTGCACCCCACCGCGATGGTCGATCCCACCGCGTCGGTCGGGCCGTTCGCGGTCATCGACGAAGGGGCGGTGGTGGGTCCGGGCAGCTGGGTGATGGCCCATGCCTACGTGGGGCAACACGTGCGCGTTGGCACGTCGTGCCGGCTCATGCCCCATGCGGTGGTGATGGAACGCTGCACCATGGGGGATTGCGTCTGGCTGCTGCCCGGTGCGGTGGTCGGGGCCGATGGATTTGGCCACGTTCCCACGCCCGACGGGCCCATCCGCGTGCCGCAGCTCGGCACGGTCGTGCTCGAGGACGGCGTCGAGGTGGGCGCCAACGCCTGCGTCGATCGCGCGGCCCTCGACGAGACCCGGGTGGGCCGAGGCACCAAGCTCGACAACCTGGTGCAGGTGGCGCATGGCGTGCGTATCGGGGCCAGCTGCCTCATCGCGGCCTTTGCGGGCATCGCAGGCGGCGCCCGGCTGGGCGATGGGGTGGTGATGGCCGGTCGCACTGCCGTCATCGACGCCATCGACGTGGGCGACGGGGCCGTGTTCGCGGCCTTGGCCAGCGCCATGCGCAACGTGCCCAAGGGCCGGCGCATCGGCGGATCGCCCGCACGCCGCTACTTTCGCTGGCTGCGTGAGACCGCAGCCGTTCAGCAGCTCCCGGGGCTGCTTCGAACCGTCGAGGGACTGGAGCGCCGCGTCCAGGACCTGGAGGCCAAGTGAGACCAGAGCGCATCCGCGAGCTGCTGCCGCACCGCGAGCCCTTCCTGTTCATCGACGAGGTCGCCGAGTGCGATCCGGGCAAGCGCGTGGTGGCCCTGCACCACGTTCGTCCCGATGCCTTCTGGGTGCCGGGGCACTTCCCGGGCAATCCGGTCATGCCCGGCGTGCTCATCGGCGAGGCGCTGGCTCAGGCGGCCGCGATCGCCTACCTGTCGCAGTTCGAGGGCTCCGACAACCCGGCCGAGGTCTACCTGGTGGGCATGGACAAGCTCCGCTTCCGCCGAATGGTGCGCCCCGGAGAGACCCTGCGGCTCGAAGTCGCGGTCGAGCGGATCCGGAGGTCGATCGGCACGTTCACAGCGACAGCAACGGTCGATGGCGAGCGCGCGGCGAATGGAACGCTGCTCGCCACGATGAACGTGGGATAGTGCCCGACTCCGGAGTGACGACGTGATCCACCCCACCGCCATCATCGAAGACGGCGCCCAGGTCGGCGACTGCCAGATCGGTCCCTTCGCGGTCGTCGAGAAGCACGTGAAGCTCCACGACGGCGTGCGGCTGCTCGCCCATGCGGTCGTGCGCGGACACACCGAAGTGGATGAGGGCACCGAGGTGCACCCCTACGCGGTCATCGGCGGCCCTCCCCAAGACCGACGCCACGATGGCAGCGACCTGGGCCTGCGCATCGGCAAGAACAACGTGTTTCGCGAGTTCAGCAGCGCGCACACGGGATCATCGAGCGGCCGCGGCATCACCCTGATCGGCGACGACAACTACTTCATGGCCAACAGCCACGTGGCCCACGACTGCGAGGTCGGCAGCGGCACCATGTTCGCCAACTCGGCGGCCATCGGGGGCCACGTCGAGGTGGGGGACGGCGCCATCCTGGGCGGGCTGTCGGCGGTGCACCAGCACTGCCGCGTCGGCCGGCTGGCGATGGTGGGCGGCGGGGCCATGTGCACCCAGGATGTGCCGCCGTTCAGCCTGGCCCAGGGCGACCGGGCCAAGCTCTTTGGACTCAACGTCATCGGCCTGCGCCGCGCCGGCTTCGACCTCGATGTCGTGGGCGAGCTCAAGGCCGCCTGGCGCACGCTGTTCGTGAGCGGCATCGCCCAGCGTGCCGCCATGGCGGCGGTCATCGAAGCCCACGCCGACAGCGCCGAGGTGCGCGAGCTGGTCGACTTCCTGGCCTACAGCCAGCGCGGCGTGTGCCGCGCGGCGTCGCGTTGAACCCGGTGGTGAGGCCTTGATCGACGTCGCCGTGGTGGGGTGTGGCCACATGGGTGCCCACCACGCCCGCGTCATCGCCGCCCACCCCCGATGCCGGCTGGTCGCCGCGGTCGATCGAGACGCCGAACGCGCCCAGCGCACCGCCTCTGCCCACGGCGCCGAGGCCCGCGACACGGTGCCCGACGGCGTCGAAGCGGTGGTCATTGCGACCCCCACGAGCTCCCATGCGCAGCTGGTGCGGCATGCGCTGGCGGCCGACCTGTGGGTCCTGGTCGAGAAGCCCATCTTCGCGGCCGCCGGCGAGGCCGAGGCCGCACTGGCAGGGGTCCCCACCGACAAGCTTGTCGTGGCCCACGTCGAGCGCTTCAACCCCGCGGTGCGCGCTCTCGGGGCTCGACGCCCGGTCGCGGTGCAGGCCGAGCGCCTGGTGGTGCCCAGCGCGCGCAACCGCGACATCGACACCGCCCGCGATCTGCTGGTGCACGACCTGGACCTGGCGCTGTGGTGGGGCCAGGGCGAGCCGCGCATCGAGCACGCCCAGGTGGGCGCCGAGACCGTCGAGGTTCGCCTGGACATCGACGGCCTGCAAGCACAGCTGGTTGCATCTCGGGCGGCACTTCAGCCGCGTCGGCGCTGCCTCGTCACCACGGCGAGTGGCGAGCGGCTGGTCCTGGACTACCTCGGCGGCCGCTGCACCCACGAAGGCACCGGCGAGGCATTGCGTCCCCCCGACCCCGACGACGGGCTGACGGCGCAGTGGCGAGCCTTTGTCGAGGCGGTGCGCGGCGAGCGCCCGGTCGCGGTCGATCCACGTGCCGCCGTGGCCGCCTTGAAGCTGGCCGAGCAGATCGGGGCGTGGCAGGCCGCGGCACCCACCCCGGGAGTCGGGCTGCCATCGGCCGCCGGCTTGCCCTGACGGCTGCGTCTGCTCGGACTACCGGCTCGTGGCCCACTGCGTCAGCACTGCCTGCTGCTCGTCGGTCAGCCGGGCCTCGGGGCGACGGGCCTTCACGTGGGCAAAGGCCTCGCGCCACGTCGGGAAGGCGCCTGCGGCCGTCAGCGCGGCGCACATCACCGTGACGGCGCGGCCATGCCCTGCCGCGCAGTGCACCAGCACAGGCCTGCCGGCGGCGCGCTCGGCCAGGATGAAGCGCACGCCCTGCTGCACGCTGTGCAAGCTGGGGGCGGTGCCGTCCCAGGTGGGCAGGTTCAGGTAGCGCTCGGAGCGACTGCGGCGGGGCAGCTCGTTGGTCATGTCGAGCACCGACGGCCACGGCTCCCACAGGTCGGATCGGTGAGGCCAGCCGCCCACGTGCCAGTCGGGCAAGACCTCGGTGCTCTGGGGTTCGCGGCTGCGGTTGAACCAGGCGAAGGTGAACGAGGTGACGTACCAGGGCCAGAACAGCACGAAGCTCCACCAGGGAACGCTGCCATCGGCGCGCTTGCCCAACATGCCGGGGATGCCCAGCGCCATGCACGCCGCGGCCGCCCCCACCACCACAGCCAGGTACATGAAGAAGGTGCTGATGGGGAAGGGCCACAGCGCGGCCTGGACGAGCCACATCGCCGCGAACATCGAGACCAGCACGGACTGCCGCATGGGCCCTGGTTAACCGCGCCCATGCCCCGCCTGTACACAGCCGTCGCCGAGACCAGTGGAGATCGCCTGGCTGCGGCGATCCTGGCCCAGCTCGGTGGCAGCGGCGTCGAGCTCCGCGGCATGTGCGGGCCCGCGCTGCGCCACCTGGGCGTTGCCTGCGCCGAGCGGGCCGAAGACGCCGTGGCCATGGGCCTGGCCGAGGTGGTGTCCAAGCTGCCCCGCCTGTGGCGCCTGGAGCGCAGGCTGCGCGCCGATCTGCTTCGCTGGCGACCCGATGTGCTGCTCACCGTGGACAGCCCGGGCCTCATGCTGCGGCTGGGGCGCTTTGCCCGGTCACACGGCATTCGCGTGGTGCACGCGGTCAGCCCACAGCTGTGGGCGTGGCGGCCCGGGCGCGCGGCACGCATCGCCGACTCGGTGAACGTCCTTTTGTGCTTGCTGCCCTTCGAGCCTGCCTTGTACGAGGACACCTCGTTGGACGCCCGCTTCATCGGCCACCCCGCCCTCGCGAGCCTGCTGGAGCACCGGGTTCCGCCCACGCGTCCGCCCACCTTCGCATGGCTTCCCGGCTCCCGACCGCAAGAGGTGGCGGCGCTGTGGCCAGCGTTCCGAAGCGCGGCGACGGAGCTGCGCGTGTTGCGTCCAGATGCGCGACTGGTGGTGGTTCGTGCGCCGGGGGTGTCGCCGGCACAGCTGGGCGGGATCCATGCCGATGTCGTGCCCCATCTGGCCGATGTGGCCGGCGCGTCCGGGGCGCTGGTGGCCAGCGGCACCGCTACCATCGAGCTCGCCGCGATGGGCATCCCCATGGCGGTGGCCTACCGGACCCACCCGATCACCTGGGCCTTGGGCACGCGCCTGGTCCGGGGTGTGCGCGATCTGGCGCTGCCCAATGTGCTTGCCGGGCGGCAGATCGTGCCCGAGCACCTCCAGGACCTACACCCGGCCAGCATCGCGAGGGATCTGGCCGCCTTGCTGGGGCCCGCTGGGGATCGGCAGCGGGCCGAGCTGGCCACGGTCACCCACATGTTGGCGCCACAGGGCGCGGCCACCCGTGCAGCGCAGATCGTGGACGAGCAGCTGCGCAGGTAGCGGGGCGTGGGCCTGGTGCTACCCTCGCTGCCATGCCCACCGACCGCACCCCGCTCCCCACCGACATTCGGACCGAGGCCGCTGGAACCTGGGATCCGGAGCGTCCCACCGGCGAGATGGCGGCGGTGGACATCGGCTCGGTGCCCGACGCGGCGTCGTCTCGCTACGCGTTCGTGGGCATGGTGGGCAAGGGTGCCATGGGCGAGGTCAAGCTCGCGCACGATCTGCAGCTGCAGCGGCCGGTCGCCTTCAAGCAGATGAGCGCGGCCATCGCGTCCCGGCCCCAGCTGGCTCTGCGCTTCTTCCAAGAGGCGCAGGTCACCGCCCAGCTCGACCATCCCAACATCGTGCCCGTGTACGGCTTGGAGCGCACCCCAGAAGGCGACCTGGCCTACACCATGAAGCTGGTGCAGGGCATCACCCTCGAAGAGCTGATGGACGAGGTTCGTGCGGCGATCGAGGCCGGCGAGCCGGTGCCCGACGACATGGACCTCGAGTCGCGGCTAGAGCACTTCGTCAAGATCTGCGACGCGCTCGCCTACGCCCATGCACGAGGCGTCATCCACCGCGATCTCAAGCCTGCCAACGTGATGGTGGGGGCGTACCACGAGATCTACGTGATGGACTGGGGCATCGCCAAGATCCTGAGCGTCGATGACGCCGGCCTGACCGAGTTCGTCGACCACCTGGGCAGCACCACCGATCTGGTGGTCAAGCAGACCCAGCTCGGCCGCGCGGTGGGCACGCCCGCCTACATGTCGCCCGAGCAGGCCAACGGCCAGAACGACACCCTGGGCCCGGCCAGCGACCAGTTCGCGCTTGGCCTGATGCTGTACGAGCTGATCACGCTCGATCGGGCCTACAAGGGCACCGGCGTCAGCGTGGTCATGCTGGCGCAGAACGCCGCGGTGCGCCTGCCGCGCAAGACCGCCGACGGCACCGCGCTGCCGTCGGATCTGGCGGCCATCCTGCGCAAGGCCACGCGAAAGAAGCCCGAGCACCGCTACGCGAGCGTCGACGAGCTGGCCGACGAGGTGCGGCGCTACCTCCGCGGCGAAGAGACGCTTGCGCGGCCTGACAACGTGTTCCGACGGCTCGCCCGCGTGCTGCAGGCCTACCGCGAGGCCGCTCTGGTGCTCATGCTGCTGCTGGTCATCGTGGCCGGCGGGGTGACGGTGCTGGGCCTGGCCGGGGTCACCGCGGTTCGCTACGCATCGGCGGTTCGCCAGGAACGCCTCGCCCAGACCATCACCCTGGTGCACGACCGAGCTTCGTCGGCCAACGACTACTTCCTGGAGCTGCAGGGCCTGCTCGAGGCGCTGTCCGAGTCGGCCGAGGTCACCCTGCAGGACGCCCGGCCCGACGCCGATTCGCCGCTGTACCGCAGCGCCGACTACGCCGACCCCGACCGCTCTCCGCCCGACACCGTCGTCACCGAGCGCTACGGCGAGGATGCGGTGAACTTCCGGTGGCCGGTGTTCAAGCTCGCACCAGGCGTCGACGCCGATGCGGTCGAGCCCGAGCTGCGCAAGCTGATTCGGCTGAGGCGCACGCTGCGCTCCAACCTGTTGCGTAGCCACTCCGAGGACGCCGTGAAGATGTCGGATCCTCAGGTGATCCGGCTGCTGGGCTACGAGGGTGTGCCCATCATCTGGTCGTACGTCGCCACTGAGAGCGGCATCCACACCAGCTTTCCCGGCCACGGGCCCTACCCCGATGCCTACGATCCCCGGGCCCGGCCCTGGTACCAGCTGGGCAGCCGCAACCGGGGTCCGGTGTGGGGCGCGCCGTACATCGATGTCAACGGCCGGGGGCTCATCCTGCCCTGTGTGCAGTCGCTGTGGAGCGACGAGGACGAGCTGCTGGGCGTCGCGGGCATCGAGCTGACCTTCGACCTGGTCATCGAGGACCTGCTGCGCGGCACCGCGATTGCCGGCGCGAGCGAGGCGTGGCTCACCGACGCGCAGGGGAGGGTGGTCGTGGGCAGCACCGACCTGCACACCGAGATCGGGGGAGGCCTGCACGAGAACAAGGGCCTGGCCCTGGAGCCGCTCCCTCTGCCCGCGGTGATCGCGGCCATGAAGCTGCGTCCCACGGGCTATGTCGAAGAGGACGGCCAGCTCACGGTCTACAGTCGACTCGACACCCTGGACTGGTTCTTGGTGGTGACCGGGCCCGAGGGGGCCATGTTGGGAGGTTCGTGATGGCCTACACCCCGTTCTTGCGCGGCGAGCGCGTGTACCTGCGCGCCATCGAGCAGACCGACGTCGAGCGTGCTCACCGCTGGATCAACGATCGCGAGATCCAGCGCTGGCTCGGCGCCTTCCGTCCCTACGACCTCAAGGCCGAGCAAGCCTGGTTCGACGGGCTCGATCGAAAGCCGCTGCCCAACACCCTGCACTTCGCGATCTGCCTGGTGGACGGTGACCGCCACATCGGCACCACCAGCATGCAGCAGATCGACTGGCTCAACCGCAGCGCGTCCACGGGCACGCTCATTGGCGAGAAGGAGTGCTGGGGCCAGGGTTATGGCAAAGAAGCCAAGGCGCTGTTGCTCGAGTACGCCTTCGACACGCTGAACCTCAACCGCATGTGGAGCAGCACCATGCCCTCGAACGCGCGCAGCATCGCGCACCTGAAGGCCAATGGCTACGTGGCCGAGGGGCGTCGCCGCCAGGCCTTGTTCAAGGATGGCGCGTACCAGGACGAGCTGCTGTGGGCGGTGCTGCGCGACGACTGGAAGGCGAGCCGAGCGTAGCCCCGGCGTTTCACGCGGGTTTCAACTCGCACCCCTCCTGGGGTTCACAGCCGCCTCCTACAACCTCCAGCGAAACCTGGAGGTCACATGGACATGTTGCGAACCCTCACCCACTTCATCGGGGGGCACCCGCTGCCCGAGGAACACGACGGACCGGCGTCCCGGCTGCGGCTGGTGGCGGTGGTGTGCGCCGTCTCGGCGGTGCTGTGCGCGCTGTATGGGCTGGCGGCGGGCAGTGGTCACCCCGCGCTGATGGCTGCGAACCTGTACAAGATGCCGATGGTGGTGTTGCTGTCCGCGGCGAGCTGCCTGCCGGCCGGCCTGCTGACCTGGAAGCTGATCGGATCGGAGCAGCGCGCGTCCGACCTGGTCATCGGCGTGGCGTCGGGGCTTCTCACAGGCTCGTTGGTGCTCGCGGTGCTAGCTCCGCTGGTGGCGCTGTACTACCAGTCGAGCACCTGGCTGGGTCCGGCGCTGGCACTGGGAACCGCGTCGATCGCCACCCTGACCGCGATGGCCATCACCGTGCGCGCCATCTGGACCCGCCGCAAGGGCAGCGTGGCCACCGCGCTGGCCCCGGTGGTGGTGATGTCGGTGGTGCAGCTGGCGACGCTGGCCCAGCTGATCGCCGTGGCGGCGCCCATCCTGTACGAAGAGACGGTCTTCGACGGCGGCATGGACCGCATGTTGGGAGGCTAGCCGATGATGATCAGCCTGTTGTGGGCCTCGTTGGCCCTGGCCGGGTCAGCAGACGCCCGCGCGGTGCACACGGGAGTGTGGACCGGTGACAGCGTGCACTGGTACAGCGTCATCCAGCATGGCAGCGCTGAGCGCTTGGAGTTGGCAGAGCCGCTGCCGGCCACCGTACAAGTCGTGAGGGGTGAGGCCGTGCGCGATGCGGATGGACGCATCGTGGCCTTGGCCAACCCGCTGCACCGGTGCTGCTCCAGCGACTTCGAGCTGGTGCAGCCGGGCGTCGCCGAGGGATCAGCGACGCTGGCCCCGCCGATCGTCGATCTGCCTGGCGTGCAGCGCGTCGCCGTCACCGATCTGGTCGCCGAGCCCGGGCCGGAGCTGGGCCTGCAGCGCCACATCCGGGGATGGTGGGCACCAGGGGTCGACCGCGACGCGCGCCGCGCGACCCGGCGCCTGGCCCGGCTTCGCCCTGACCACAAGCCCCGCGAGCAGGCCGCGCTGTACGTGCGGGGCAGCGATGTGCGCTCCAGGGGACTGCCCGTCACGCTGATGACCCAGCAGAGCGTGAAGGAGGAGGCGGTCTGGAAGATCGCTGCGGCCTTCGGGGGGCTGCTGGGGCTGCTGTTCTTGCTGTTCAAGGGGCTGGCCGAGGCCGAACGCAGAGAGAAGAACGCGTGGTACATCGACAATCGCTTGTAGGCGTGGCCGCGGGCACGGCCGCGGGGCCGGGCGCGCTACCCATTCACGCGCACCGCGGCCCCTCAGCGCGGCCGCGGGGTCCCGTTCGGTCGTTCCTCCCTTCCCCCCACGGCCGCGGGGCCGGGCGCGCTACCCATTCACGCGCACCGCGGCCCCTCAGCGCGGCCAATGGGGTCCCGTCCGGTCGCAAGCGACCTACCCCCCATTGGCCGCGGGGCCGGCTGCGCTACTTCACCACGAAGCCCAGCCAGCCTTGCATGGGCCAGTTGCCTTGCAGGGACAGCTTCTCGGCTTGGCCGTCTCCGTCCAGGTCGGCGGACACGGGCCAGCTCGCCGGGCGGAGGGGGGGGTCGGCGGTGCCGGTGTACACGCCGAAGCTGTCGACGCAGGACACGGTGCCGGTGGCTTCGGGGGCGCAGATGTCGGGCTGTCCGTCGCCATCGGCATCGGCTGCGAACACCGTGCCCCAGGGCGCAAAGGGACGGCCGTCGACGTCGCGGATCGTGCCGATGGGCTGGCCGCTGGCCGCGTCGAGGAGGTGAAGGGTGCCCGATGACCAGAACTGCGACCCCGAGGGACTCAGCACCGCCACCAGCGTTCCGGTGGCCAGCTCGATGACCGCGGGAGGCGACAGGGGCGCGTCGGGCTCGGCGAGCGACGGCGGGGTCGACCAGCGCCAGCCCATCGCCACGGCATCGCGGGTCGGGTCGGTCGAGTCGGCGTTGGCGGCGGCGAGCACGCCCAGGGTCAGGATGGGCAGCAGTGCGAGGGTCGGCAGTTTCATGGGGGATGCAACGATGCAGCGCGAGCATCATTCGACTCGGGTGACGAAAGCAGACATGCCCTTGCCCTGGCGCGGTTATCCGAGGGTCATGGCTCGGATCCTTCTGATCGACGATGACGCTTCGCTGCTCGACATGCTCGCCATGGCCTTCGAGGATGCGGGGCACGACGTACGCACCGCCGCCGATGGCGAGGCCGGACTCGCGGCTCTGGCCGACGGTGGCGCCGACGCGGTGATCAGCGACGTCAACATGCCGCGCTTGGACGGGTTCTCGCTGTGCCGCCGCCTCCGTGAGCAAGGCAGCAGCGTGCCGCTCATCCTGCTCACCTCCCGCGACAACGAGATCGACGAGGCGCTCGGCCTCGAACTCGGCGCCGACGACTACGTGGCCAAGCCTTTCAGCACGCGGGTGCTGCTGGCACGGATCAGTGCGCTGCTGCGGCGGCAGCAGGCCCGCGCCAGCGACGACGCACGCGACGTGCGCACCGTGGGCAAGCTCACCCTCGACGCCGATCGCCTCGAGGCCAGCTACGCCGGCACCACCATCGAGACCACGGTCACCGAGTTCCGGCTGCTGCAGGCGCTCACGTCGCGCACCGGGGTCGTGTTCAGCCGCGAGAGGCTGCTCGAGATGGCGCGAGGCGACGACTCGGTGGTGGCCGAGCGCATCATCGACACCTATGTGCGGCGCCTGCGTCGCAAGCTCGAAGCCGTCGACAGCGCATTCGACGACATCGAGACGGTCATCGGGGCGGGCTACCGCTGGCGCGGGTGAAGCGACAGCTGTTCTGGGCGCGCACACTGCGCTCCCGGACACTGGCAGTGGTGCTCGCCGTGGCCCTCGCACCCCTCGTCTTCGTCTGGGGATCCGACCTGGGCGACGCCACGGTGGGCGAGCGCATGCGCCAGGTGGTCCTGCTGGCCGCCAACCAGTCCGCCAAGGCCGTCGAGGGCGGGAACGCTGAGGCCAAGCTGTCCGACAGCCTCGACCGCATCTCGTGGACGTATGCGGTGCGGGTGAGGGTGCTCGACGCCGACGGGCAGATCGCCCACGACATCGATCAGGAACACGACAGCAGCGTCGCCTACCAGGTGGGCGGCTTCTTCTTTGGGGGCGGCGAGGACGCGCCGTCGCTGGCGCGGTGGGACAGCCAGCAGCCACCCCTGGCCGATCGCGACTTCCTGACCGAGGTGCGATCAGCAGGTCGCGCGAGCCGCTGCCAGTCCGTCGAGTCAAGGACCCTGCTGGTGTGCGAGGCGGGTGTCCAGCTGTCCGGGGGGCAGGTGGTCTTCGTCCAGCAGAGCAGCCGCCGAGCGATTCGTAGCCTGTACGACGCGCGCTACCCCATCCTCAAGCTCACCCTCTTTGTCGCCGTGCTGGCCGTGCTGCTGGGCTGGTGGCTTGGGTGGACGTGGGTGTGGCCCATCGAGAAGCTCCGCGACGAGGCGCTCGACCGGGTGTCCCGGCCGCTGTCGGCGCCGCCCATCCAGACCGATCGCGACGACGAGATCGGTGATCTGGCGAGGGCCTTCGACACCCTCCTGGCCGCGGTGCGTGAGCGCTCCCAAGAGAACGAGGCCTTTGTCGCCGACCTCGCCCACGAGATGAAGAACCCCGTCGCGGCCATTCGGGCGGCCAGCGAGTCCCTGGCGTCGGGGCGCGAGATCGACGCGGGCCGCGCCGCCCGTCTCGCCCGGGTGCTCACCGACAGCAGCCAGCGCCTCGACCAGCTGGTGACCGGGCTGCTGGAGCTGGCCCGAGTCGAGGCCGGCGCGGGCGCGGCCGAGCGAGCCCCGGTGGCGGTGCACGAGCTGGTGGCGGGCATCGTCGACGCGGTGTCCCGGGACGAGCGCTTCGGCGACGTCGTCTTTGTCGCCGACCGCAGCACGCCGGCGGTGGTCCTGGCCGACGCCGGGCAGCTCGAGACGGCCCTGCGCAACTTGATCATCAACGCGGCGAGCTTCGCGGGCCCCGGGGGCACCGTGCAGACCCGGGTGTCGATGGGTGATGTGGCCGCTTGCATCGAGGTCTCGGACACCGGTCCCGGCATCGCGGCCGAGCACCTGGACAAGGTCTTCGACCGCTTCTACACCACCCGCGGCGCCAAGAAGGGCACGGGCCTTGGCCTGGCGCTGGTCAAGGCGGTCGTCGAGGCGCACGGCGGGTCGGTCTCGGCGCAGAACCGAAGCGAAGGCGGGGCCATGTTCCAGGTCGAGCTGCCCGTCGGTTAGCAGCGCGCCGTGGCGGAACTGCGTCGATACCTCGGGCACTTCAGCGACGACAAGCTGGCCTTTGTCGTCGCGGCCGTGCTCATGTCGCTGGCTGCCGCCATTCCCGGCGCTGCGGTGCTGCTTCTGGAGCGGGCGCTGGACACCGTGCTGGCCGAGGGCAGCCGCGACGAACTCCTGATGCTGGCGCTGGTGTTCGCCGGCCTGTACGTGCTCGATGGGGCGGTGCGACTGCTTCGCGTCCGGCTCACCAAGGGCATCGCGCTGCGAGTCACCAGCGACGTGCGCCAGCAGCTGCACGCCCACTACCTGCGGCTGTCCCCCGCGCAGCAGGGCACCACGGGCGAGCGCATCGCGACGCTCACCCACGACATCGACCAGCTGCAGTACGGCGTCTCGGCCATCGTCACGGCCTTCCGCAATCCGCTCACGCTGCTGGTGCTGGCCGCCACCGCGTCGATGATGGCGCCCGTGCTGGCCCTCTGGGCGCTGTGTTTCTTGCCCCTGCTGGCCCTGACCAGCTGGTGGGCGGGTCGCCGGCTGCGCCACCGGGCCCGCGATCAGCGCGCCGCCCGCTCAGGACTGCTGCGCCTGATGCAAGACCAGCTGGCGGGCCTGCTCACCATCCAGGCCTACCGCTCGGCCGATGCCGAGTCCCTCTTGTTCGCCCGCGCCGACGAGGTCGACCGCGAGGCCCGGCTGGCCGTCGAGGTGGAACGGGTGTTGCCCAGCGTCTTGGTGCAGCTGGTGGCCGCGGTCGCGGTGGCTGTGCTGCTGTGGACCGGAGGCCGGCAGGTTCAGCTCGGCCAGCTGGGCATCGGCCAGCTTGTCGGCTTCGTGGTGGCCCTGGGCCTCATGAGCCGCCCGCTGGTGGGCCTGGCCGAGGTGTGGAGCCTGATGCAGCGCTCCCTGGCGGCGCTCGAGCGGGTGTACGCCACGCTCGACCTCGAGCCCGAGGTGCGCGACCCGGACATCCACATGCAGCTGCCGTCGGGGCAGCTGGAGCTACGCTGGGGCGGCGTCAGCGTCGACTACGGCAACGGCCTGGTGCTCAACAAGCTCGTGTTGGTGGCCCGCCCGGCGCAGATCCTGGCCATCGTGGGGCCCACGGGTGCGGGCAAGTCCACCCTGCTCAAGCTGGTGGGGCGGCAGATCGACCCCGACGCCGGGCAGGTGCGCCTGGCCGAGGTGGACGTCACCGCGGTGTCGCTCGATCAGCTGCGCCGTGCGGTGGCCACGGTTCCCCAGGCCGAGTTCGTGTTCGCGCGAACCGTCGCCGAGAACGTGCGCCTGGGCGCCCCCAAAGCCACCGATGCCCAGGTCATCGAGGCCCTCGAGTTGGCCGGCGCCAAAGACCTGCTGGCCCGGCTTCCGGCGGGCATCGACACCCCGCTCGACGAGCTGGGCGCACAGCTGTCTGGCGGGGAGCGCCAGCGCATCTGCCTGGCGCGCGCCCTGGCAGGGGACGCGCGTGTGCTGCTGCTCGACGAGGCGACCAATCAGGTCGATGCCAAGACCGAAGAGGGCATCCTGCAGACGCTGCGCGGGCTTCGTGAGGGCCGCACCATCGTGATCGTGGCCCACGACCTGAGCGTGGCGCGCATGGCCGACCAGGTCGCCATGGTTCAGCAGGGACGCCTGGTGGAGCTGGGGACGCACGACGAGCTGATTCGCAACGACGGCCCCTACGCCCAGCTCTGGCGTGCGAGCGGCATGCTGTGAACGGCGCCCGCACCGCGTCCCTGCTGGCGGCGGCGGCCACACCCTGGCTGCCGCTGTGGGCGGTGGCGACGTCGATGCACCCGCGCACGCGCGGCGACTGGCACGAGCGCTGGGGTGTGACCACAGCACCCGTCGCGCCCGGCGTCGTGTGGATCCACGCTGCGTCGGTGGGAGAGGTGGGCGGCGCCGAGGCCCTGGCGTTGGTCATCCCCGATCGTGTGTTGATCACCGCCGACACCGACACCGGCGTTGCGGTGGCGCGCCAGATCGCGGCACGATCGGGGGGACGCATCCTGGCCATGGCCCGACCGGTGGACCACCCGTGGACCCTGGCGCCGCTGTGGGCCGAAGCCCGCCCCAGAGCAGTCGCCTTCGTGGAGGGCACCTGGTGGACTCAGCTGGCGCGGCTGGCGACCCGAGACGGCGTCCCGGTATTTCGCGTGAGTGCCAAGGTGGGCGGGCGCTCGGCGCTGGCCCACCAGCTGGGCCTGCGCCGTCCACTCGAGGCCGCGGCCACCGTCCTGGCCCGAAGCGAGCCGGACCGCGCGGTGCTGGGGGGGCAGGTGACCGGCGACCTGAAGGCCGACCGGCCCGCGCCGCAGCCGCTGCTGAGGTGGCCGCGGGCCTTCGTGGTGGGCGCCAGCACCCACGCGCCCGAAGAAGAAGCCCTGCTGGACGCGTTGCCGACGCTGCCCGGCTCCCCAGCGCTGTTGCTCGCCCCCCGCCGTATCGAGCGGGTCCCCGGCCTGAGCATGGTGATGGAGGCGAGGGGAGTGCCGTGGGTGCTGCGTTCGCAGCTGCAGCAGGACGTACCGCCCGGCGTCGACGTGGTGCTCCTGGACACCCTGGGCGAGCTGGCCCGCGGGCTGGTAGGCGCCCAGGCGGCGTTCGTGGGCGGCAGCTTCGACCCGGCGATCGGCGGGCACTCCGCCGCCGAGGCCCATGCAGCAGGCGTGCCCACGGTGGCCGGCCCGGAACGAAGCAGCAACGCCCAGAGCCACGCCCGCTCCGTGCTGGCACAACACCCTTCCGAGCTCGGGGCTGCACTGGCCCAGGCCATGGGGTCGGGCCAGCCCACCCGGTCTGGGGCCGCGGCCCGCACCTGGGCGGCGATTCAACCCCGGCTGGGGCAGCTGCCGCGCCAGCGCAGTCCTCGACCGTGGCTGCGCCCCGCGGCTGGGCTGTGGCGGGCCGGGAGTGCCGTTCGCAATGGGCTGTACGACGTCGGGGTTCGGCGCGGCCACGACGTCGGGGTGCCGGTGCTGTCGGTGGGGTCCACCAACGCGCGGGGCCCGGGAAAGACCTCGACCGTGGCGTGGCTGGTGCGGCAGCTGCAGCAGCGCGGCCACGTGGTGGGGGTGGCGACGCGCGGCTACCGGCGCACCCGCCCAGGGCGCGACACACGCTTGGCGCATGCCGCGGGGCGCGCCGAAGATCTGGGCGACGAGGGCGCCTGGCTGCAGCTCGTCACCGGCGCCATGGTGGCCGCTGGCCCGGATCGGGTCGCCGCGGCGCGCATCTTGGCGAAGCAGGGCTGCACCGTGGTGGTGCTCGACGATGGGCTGCAGCATCGGCGTCTGCACCGCGATCTCGATCTCGCCGTGATCGACGGGCGCAGCGTGGGTGCCGGGGGCTCGATTCCCGCGGGCTGGCGCCGCGAGAGTCCACCGGTGCCCGCTCGTGTGCATGGCGTGATCGTGCACCACGGCTGGCCCATGACGCGCCCGTGGCACCAGACCACGGTCTTCGCCGAGCGGGTGCCGGGACCCTGGCACCATCGGGACAAGCTCGTGATCGCGCCCACGGGCCCCGTCTATGCTTTCGCCGGTACCGCCCGTCCGGGCGACTTCCTGGCATCGCTCACCGACCTGGACGTTCAGGGATTTCGGGCCCTGGGCGACCACCAACCCGTGACCGCCGACCTCGCCGACGAGCTCATGCGCGCCGCCGCAGGACGCCCGCTCGTGTGCACCGGCAAGGACCTGGTGCGGCTGCCGCGTGCGCTGCGCCCCCATGTGTGGTGGCGCGACGTCGAGCTGCACATCGCCGATGTGCCCGATCACTGGCTCGAGATCGCGCATTGAACCGTCCGGACGTGCTCATCGTGGGCGGCGGCGTAGTGGGCCTGACCGTGGCCCACTGCCTCGTGCAGCGCGACCCCGGCTGCCGGGTGCTGGTCATCGACAAGGAGGCGCGCTGCGGCGAGCACGCGAGCGGGCGCAACAGCGGCGTGCTGCACGCGGGCTTCTACTACGCCGAGGACAGCCTGAAGGCGCAGTACTGCGTGCGCGGCAACCGCCGAATGAAGGAGTGGTGCCAAGAACATGGGGTGCGCGTGCGCCACGCTGGCAAGCTCGTCGTGGCGACGGTGCCCAGCGAGGACGCCGCCCTGGACGGCTTGTTCGCCCGGGGTCAGCGCAACGGCGTCGACGTTCAGCTCATCAGCCGCGCCGAGGCTCTGGAGATCGAGCCCAGGGTCCGGACCCACGCGAGGGCGCTGTGGAGCCCGTCGACGGCGTCGGTGGAGCCGCGGGAGGTCATGGCCGCTCTGGTGCGAACGGCGCGGGATCGAGGCATCGAGGTTCGCACCCGAACCGCGTGGACCGGCCGTACCGGAGCCGTCGTGCACACCACCGCCGGCGACGTGCACCCCGGCTTCACCATCAACGCCGCGGGGCTCTACGCCGACCGCGTGGCCGCAGCCTGGGGGGTCGGCGGCCGCTACCGAATCGTGCCCTTCAAGGGCCTGTACCTGCTGGGTGACGTAGCCCCCAACTGGCTGCGCACCCACGTCTACCCGGTGCCGCCCCGAGACTTGCCCTTCCTGGGCGTGCACTTCACCGTCACGGCGGGCGGCGGCGTGCAGATCGGCCCAACGGCACTGCCCGCGTGGTGGCGCGAGAACTACGACGGCCTCGCCAACTTTCGCGCGGCCGAGCTGCTCGATGTCGTGGGTACCGAGGCGCGGATGTTCGCCCGAGACCCCGCCTTTCGCCGGCTTGCCATGCGAGAGCTGCCCAAGGTCTCGCGCCGCTACATGGCCCGAAAGGCCGCCGCGATGGTGAGGGGCCTGCGCGAAGACGACTGGCGGCGCTGGGGCCACACCGGCATTCGCGCCCAGCTGCTGGACACCCAGACCGGGAAGCTCGCCATGGACTTCGTGGTGCAGCAGGCCCACCGCAGCCTGCACGTGCTCAATGCCGTCAGCCCGGCATTCACGTGTTCCTGGCCCTTCGCCGAAGACCTCGCGGAGCAGGTGCTTCGGCAGCGCTCTACAGCACGTGGTCCAGCCACCAGCCGATGAGCTCGCTGGCTTGGTCGCCTCGCTCGTGAAACAGCTCCAGATCGACGTCGGGCGGGCGCCCCTGCTCACGGGCGAGGGCTGACTCGAAGGCCCGATACCGCTGCGTGGCCTCGGCGGCGGTCAAGTCCGGGTGGAACTGCACCGACCACCACGGGGCCCCGTCGACGCGAAAGGCCTGGGTCTCGACCGTGTCGTTACGCGCGATGAGCGTGGTGCCCGCGGGCACCGAGACCACCCGGTCGGTGTGGCCGGTGTTGACGTGGAAGTCACCGCCAAAGCGCCCAAAGATGGGGTCGTCCACGCCCGTCTGGGTGAGCGCCACGCTCACGGTGCCGCTCTCGCGGCGATCTTCGTCGGTGACCACCTCTTGCCCCAGGTGCATGCCCAGCAGCTGGTGGCCAAAGCAGATGGCAAAGCCTGGGATCTGCTTGCGCAGGGACTCGTCGACCAGATCGCGCAGGTGGTCGACCCATGGGTGGCTGCGCGGGTCTTGGACCGAGAAGCTGCCCGAGCCACCGATGACCACGGCGTCGGCGCCGTACAGCCACGATGAGCGGGGTCGCTCGGCAAAGACATTGGCCGTGCGCACGCGAACCGCGCGCCCGCCGATGCGACGGATGACGCAGTCGCGCTCGTGGGCCTCCATGGCGTGCCCAGGCTCGCGGATCTGGATGAGCAGCAGATCGTGCATGAGGGGCAGTGTACATGCGGGTGGTGCCGTGGCCAGCTATGGGGCGATCGGGCTCGGGCACGCAGACGTCTACCCGTTGGTCCCCTCAGGCCGCGCCTCGATGCACACGCCGGCGATGGGACAGGCCGGGCACACGTCGCGGACCCAGCGACCTCGGCACTGGCCGCTGATGCCCAGGTGGGCCAGCGCGAAGTCGAAGCGCACGGGGTCGTGGGGGTCGAGCTGGCGCAGGGCGGCGGTCACCTCGACGGCGGTGCGCCACGAGCCGTCGGTGCGGCGGGTCAAGCCCGCGAAGCGGGCCAGGCGCGTGGTGTGGGTGTCCATGGGCATCACCAGCTGCGCCGGCCGAATCGCCGTCCACAGCCCAAGGTCGACGCCGTCGGCTGGCCGCACCATCCAGCGCAGGTACATGTTCCAGCGCTTCACCGCACTGCCGCCGCCGGGGTGCGAGAGCAGGAAGCGCAGGCCACGCGGCAGCGCCGAGAAGCCGCTGCCATCGAGTCCACAGGCGGGGGCCTCGGCGATCACGGCGGCGCGAAGCCGCTCGACACCGGTGATCAGCGCTGAGCGCACGTCCGCAGCGTCGTCGTGGATCTCGAACGCGGCCTCGACCGAGCCGAGCTCGCGCACCAGCCGGCCCAAGCCAGCGGCCAGCGCCACCAGGTGCGGCCCCCGCTGCAGGCGGTACACCAGCGTGCCCAGCTGGGCGAGCTCCCGCTCGGGCTCCAGGGACTCCACCCACGACCGCGGACCGCCCATGGCGTCGGCCCGGGCGAGGATGCGCGCCACCGTCGGGCGAAACAGATCGGCGCGCCCGTATGCCAGCTGGCTGGCGAACACCCCGGCGATCTCGGCATCGAGCGGGTTGCCATAGGGCCGCACGAAGCTCACGGGGTCGCGCGCCACCCGGGCGGCGGTGTCGGTGGCGTCGAGCAGCCTCTGCAGGTGGGCGTGAAGGTCGGGCACGGCTCACGGGTTAGCCTGGGCACCTTGCTGGCGCTGCTCACCATCCTTGCCCCGACCGCCCTGGCCATGCCGGCCAGCGGCCTGCAGTGGAACTTCAACAGCCCCATGCCACGCAGCTTCTACGTCACCAGCGAGGTGCAGCCCGCGGGGCTGTATGTGCTGGACACCAAGCTGCCCGCGCGGGTCACCGCCTGGCGCTTGACCGGGGTGTTCACCTGCGAGCCCAAGCTCAAGGTGCGCGACGCCTGGCGCATGGACTGCCTCATCAGCGATGTCGCCGTGGTAGCGGCGACCCTCGCTGGCGAGCGTGGCGCCGCCACCGACGGACTGGCTGAGATCGACGCGCTGCTCACCGGCGCGACCGCCAGCATGGAGCTGACACCCGATGGCACCATGGGCTCCATCGAGCTGCGCGTCGACCGCTCCAAGCCCGGGTCCCAGGCCGCCACGCAGATGGTGCGCCGCGCCCTGGTGGGCTTCGAGCAGGCCTTGCCCAGCGGCGGCTACGCATCGACGGGCAGCTGGGACCAGTACGAGTCGGCCATGGCCACCGCCGGAGGGGCAAGCGAGCCCGGGCGGGTCGGCCTCGTGAACCGGGTGGTCGACTTCGACAGCAACGTCGCCACGCTGCTCACCGAGGGCAGGGCGGTGCTTCCGTCGCTCGAGCCGGGGGCCACGCTGTACGAGACGGCAGTGAACGCCACCAGCGAGTTCGACACCCGCTACGGGCACCTGAAGTCGCGGCACTGGAGCTGGGTCGGCACGCCGATCCAGGACGCAGACGCGCCTGGGAGTGCCGCCATGGCCGCCTACGTGCAGCGCGGCAAGCTACGCGTACTGCTGGGCCGCGACACGGCGCCTGTGGGCGAGAGCGCCGAGGTCGCCGGGCCCGGTCGCGAGCCAGGCGATCTCGCTCCCTGGCCGGCGATCGAGGAGCCCCAGCCGTGAGCGATCTCGACCCCGAGCTGCGCGAGCTGCTGTGCTGCCCCCGGTGCCGCAAGCCGTTGCGCGACGTGCCCAGGGGGCTGCTGTGCAGCCACGATCGGGTCGTGTGGCCCATCGTCGACGGGGTGCCCTACCTCGTCGAAGAGCGTGTGCTGCGCGCCACCGAACAAGAGCTCGAAACTCCTTGAGGGTTCTGCGGCCTTGAGGGTTCTGCACGTGGATACCGCCCACGAGTGGCGAGGTGGTCAGACGCAGCTGCTGCTGCTGCTGCAGCGCCAGCCCGGCGACGTACACGTCGCGCTGCGGAGCGACGCGCTCATCCTCGAGGCGGCCCGGCGCACCGGCGCATCGCTGCACGTGCTGCCGGCCAGTCGCCGCCTTCGCTCGGCCTGGGCGCTGCGCCGCGTGGTGTGCAAGGTGCGCCCCGACGTTGTGGCGGTGCACACCTCGCACGCGCACACCGCCGCCCTGGCGGTGCAAGACCTCGCCCCGGTGGTGGTGCACCGGCGGCTCGACTTCACCATCCGAGGCCTGTCCCGGCGCAAGTACACCGCCGCTCACGGCTTCGTGGCGGTGAGCTCGGCGGTTCGCGACGAGCTGGTGCGCGCCGGCGTCTCAGCGGAGCGGGTGGCGGTGGTGCACGACGGCATCGAGCCCACCGGGGTGCTGCCCTTCCGAGGCGGCGGTGGTATCGGCGCCCTGGGGGCACTCGTGGGCCACAAGGGGCACCACGTGCTGGTCGACGCCATGTCCGAGCTCCCCGGGCTGCGCTGCACCATCGCCGGCAGCGGTGTGCTGCGCCCGGTGCTGCAGCGGCAGATCAACCGGCACGACCTGACCGAGCGGGTGAAGCTGCCGGGCCGCATCGCCAACACCTGGGCCTTCCTGAGCGAGCTGGACCTGTTCGTGCACCCGTCGGTCGAGGAGGGCCTGGGCAGCGCCATCCTCGAGGCGATGGCCGCCGGCGTGCCCGTGGTGGCCAGTGCCGCGGGCGGCATCCCCGAGATTGTCGAGCACGGCGTCACCGGACGCCTGTTCTCGCCGGGCGACTTCCGAGGGCTGGCCGAGGGCGTGCGAGCAGCCCTGCGCGAGCGCGAGGCCACCGAGGCCATGGTGGTGCGCGCTCAGCGCCGCGTGATGGAACGGCACAGCGCTCAGGCGATGGTGCAGGGCACCGTGGCGGCGTACGAGCGCTTGGCGGGGTAGAAGGGGCCATGCTGCTGTTCTTGGCGCAACTCGCCCTCGCCACACCCCAGGCCCTGCACGAGCTCGAGGTCGCTCGCGCTCCCGTGGCGCAGCTGGCCGAACACCTGGATGGGGACACCGAGCTGCAGGCGCTGACCGCGCTCGCCCGGTCTGCCGACGCCGAAGCGCTGCCCCTGATCACCCCCCTGCTCGATGACGATCGCCTGGCTGTGCGCATCGCTGCAGCCCGCGCACTGGGTTGGATTCCCGGTTCGGCGGCCACCATCCGCGACCGCTTCGACGCCACCGCCAAGCCGCTGCCTGGCCCGCGGGCCTACCCCTCCGACGACGTTCGACGCGCCTTGATCTGGTCGATGGGGCGCCAAGGCGAGCCCCAGGACGTGGTGCGGCTCAGCAACGAGCTGGCGGCACCGTCGCCGTACGCCACCCAGGCCGCGCTGGCGCTGGGGCGCATGGGTCGGCGCAAGGTCGAAGGCGCCGACCAGGCGGTGGCCGCCCTGGTGCCGCTGCTGTCCAGGTTCGATCGCGCGCTGGTCACCGCCGCGGCCTTCGCCATCTACCGAATCGGCCTGGCCCAGGCCTCCGAGGCCGACCTGGCGGCGGTGCAGGCCATGTCGAGCGCCGCCAGCACGCCCTCGGCGCGCGCGTGGCTGCTCAAGGCCGCCTGGGATCGGGGCGAACGGGGCGCCCTGCTGGCTGCCGGCACCACCGACGTCGACCAGCTGGTGCGTGCGGCCGCCGCTCAGGCCGTGCAGGACGGAGACCACGCCGCGGCGCTGCGCCCGCTGCTGGGCGACCCATGGCCCCAGGTTCGCCTCGCCGCGGCCCGCGCGCTGGCCCGCCTGGGGGATGCAGAGGGCAGGGCGGCACTCCCCGCCCTCGAGCGCCAAGAGCTGGATCTGGCCGACGCCGACGCCGAAGACCTCATCGCTGCCGCGCTGGACAAAGACAGCGCCGCCGCGCGGACGGCCGCGGCAGGCACCCTGCTGGGCCGAGACGACGTGCCCGACGACGCGGGATCCCGCCTGCTCCTGGCCAAGGACTCGGCGATTCGCGAGGCGGCACTCGAGCTCATCGCGCGCGGCGAGATCAGCGACGCCGTGGCGCTGAGCTTGCTGCAGCACGTGCGCGTCGAAGACAGCCCCGAGGTCATCACCGGCGCGCTGCAGCAGGTGGTGAAGGCGCTCGACCCGGATCGCACGCCCACACCCGCGATGGTCGATGCCGCCTCCCGGGCGCTGCCGCGCCTGCTGGGGCACGACAGCTCCCGCGTGCGCACCGCCGCGAGCCAGCTCGCCACGCGCCTGGACCTGCCGAGTGCGCCGACCAACTCGGCGGTCCGGCATGCCGACCTGGCCAAGCTCCAGGGCGTGCTTGGCGCCGATGTCACCACGCCTCATGGCGAGTTCCGCATCGATCTGTACCCCGACGTGGCGCCGCTGGCGGTGGCGAACTTCGTGGCGCTCGCCGACGCTGGGGCCTTCGACGGCAAGAGCTTTCACCGCGTGGTGCCTGGCTTCGTGGTTCAGGGCGGGTGTCCGCGCGGCGACGGCTGGGGCGGGCCCGGCTGGACCATCGCCGACGAGGTCTCGGCGCTGCCTTACGTCGAGGGCGCCGTGGGCATGGCGCGTGCCGCGCCCGATACTGGCGGCAGCCAGTGGTTCGTCACACTCACCGACAACCCCCACCTCGACGGCGACTACACCCTGTTTGGCCGGGTGGTGCACGGCATGTCGGTGGCGCGCATGATCGAGCCCGGCGACACCATGGCCGTGCGCATCGAACGGGCGCCATGACGGTGCCGTGGGCCGACGACGAGCTCGAGCCGGCCGCCCGGGCCCGGGCCCTGCTCGACGCGGCGCGTAGCCGGGGTGAGGTCAAGCGGCTGGGCAAGTGGCTCGACGGCGAGCTGGGCGCCCAGCTGCGTCCGGCGGTGATGATCGAGGGCCGGCGACGGGGGGCCGAGCTGCCTGACGACGCCGTCGAGTGGGCGGGCAAGAAATTGATCCGGGTCGCGCGTGCCCACCAGGCCGCCGCCCGGGAGCGCAGCAACCCGATCCGCCGCGACGAGGCCTTCAGCTGTGCACACTGCCATGCCGAGGTGCCCGCGCACGGCCGCACCGCCCGCGACCACTGCCCGCACTGCCTGCGCAGCTTGCACGTCGACGTGGTGCCCGGCGATCGGGCCGCCCACTGCGGGGGCATCCTGGACCCGGTCGCCTACCACCGCCGCGGCGACGACGTCATGCTCACGTACCGATGCCGCAGCTGCGGCGCCGAGCGCAAGAACCGGGCGCTGCTCGACGGCGAGCCGCCCGACTCCTGGGCGGCCATCCTCGATGTCTGATCCGTCGCACCACGACCTGCCCCAGCAGGTCGGCGACGCGGTGCGCGCTCATGCCCTGTGGGCCCAAGGCGAGCGTGTCGCGGTCTCGGTCTCGGGTGGCGTCGACTCGGTGGTGCTGCTGCACGCACTGGTGCGAACCGCGGGCTGGCACCGAGCACAGCTCTCGGTGGTCACCATCGACCACGGCACCCGGCCCGACAGCGCAGCCGACGCCGACTTTGTCGAGGCCCTGGCGGGCGCGCTCGGTGTGCCCTGCACCCGCCACACGGCCTCGCTGGGAACGGCCGCCTCCGAACAAGCCTGTCGGCAGCTTCGACGCCGCGTGTGGTCCGAGCTCCCGGTCGACGTCGTCGCGACCGCCCACCACGCTGACGACCAGGCCGAGACCGTGCTGCTGCAGCTCATCCGAGGCGCTGGCACCACCGGCCTGGCGGCGATGCGGCACCGGGTGGGGCGGCTGGCGCGTCCGATGTTGGGCATCGAGCGGGGACCGATCGTCGCCTGGGCCCGACGCGAGGGGCTGAGCTGGCGCGAGGACCCCTCCAACGCCTCGGGCGACTTCCTGCGCAACAAGCTGCGTCACCAGGTCATGCCCCATCTGGTCGCGCTGCGGCCCGGGGCGGTGCGGGCGCTGGCGCGGTCGGCTCGCGTTGCCGCCGTCGACGACGCCTTCCTGGAAGGGCTCTTGCCGTTTCAGCCCGTGCCCGGCGAGCCGCTCGACCTGCCGCGGCTCCAGGAGCTGCCCGAAGCCTTGCTGCGCCGCACGCTGCTGCGCTGGGCGCCGGGCATCGGCGCGGTGCATGTCGACGCGGCTGTCGCCGTGGTTCGCGCCGGGCGCGGGCGGGTGGAGCTGCCTGGCGGTCGGGTGATGCACATCGAGACCTCGACGGAAGGCGACATGGTGCGCATGGTGCGGATCAACGCCTGACGTTACGAACCCCGCTTCCCGTCGCGAGGACCCGCCCAACGTGCCCAACTTCTCTCGAACGACCATCGGTCTGTTTCTGCTGGGTCTCATCCTGCTCGTGGTGGTCGTGGGCACCAGCACCACCGGGTCCGACTCCAGCGAGCTGACCTTCCCCGAGTTCATCGCCAAGGTCGAAGCCGGCGAAGTCCAAGAGGTCACGTTCAAGGGCCAGATGATCACGGGCGCCCTCGACGACGGCACCGAGTTCTGGGCCACCGGCCCGGTCATGCACGAGCTCACGATCTACAACACGCTCACCGAGCACGGCGTGGTGCCTCAATACGCCGAACAGTCCGACCAGACCTTGTGGATTACGGGCTTCTTCACCTTCGTGCCGCTCATCATCATCTTGTTCGCGTTCATGTGGTTCATGCGCAACATCCAGGGCAGCAACGGCCGGGCCATGCAGTTCGGCAAGTCCCGGGCCAAGCTCCAGACCGACGGCATGCGCCGGGTCACCTTCGAAGACGTCGCCGGCATCGACGAGGTGCGCGAAGAGCTCGAAGAGATCATCGACTTCCTCAAAGACCCGCGCAAGTTCACCCGCCTGGGCGGCCGCATTCCCAAGGGTGTGCTCATGATGGGCCCGCCAGGCACGGGCAAGACGCTGCTCGCGCGAGCCGTCGCCGGCGAGGCGGGGGTGCCCTTCTTCAGCATCTCGGGTTCCGACTTCGTCGAGATGTTCGTGGGTGTGGGCGCCAGCCGCGTGCGCGACCTGTTCGAGAACGCCAAGCGCCAGGCCCCCTGCATCGTGTTCATCGACGAGATCGACGCCGTGGGCCGGCATCGTGGCGCGGGCCTGGGCGGCGGCCACGACGAGCGCGAGCAGACGCTCAACCAGCTCCTGGTCGAGATGGACGGCTTCGAGGGCACCGAGGGCGTCATCATGGTGGCAGCCACCAACCGCCCCGACGTGCTCGACCCCGCCCTGCTGCGTCCCGGTCGCTTCGATCGCCGCATCGTGGTGCCGCGCCCCGACGTGCGCGGGCGCGAGCACATCCTGGCCATCCACGTGCGGCGAACCCCACTCAACCCCGACGTCGATCTCAAGACGGTCGCCAAGCAGACGCCCGGCTTCTCGGGCGCCGACCTCGAAAACCTGTGCAACGAGGCCGCGCTCATCGCCGCTCGCGACAACAAGACCCAGGTCGCGATGGCCGACTTCGAGGCGGCCCGCGACAAAATCTTCATGGGCCCCGAGCGGCGCTCCCTCGTCATGCCCGAGTGGGAAAAGCGCGACACCGCCTACCACGAGGCCGGGCACGCCATCGTGGCCCACCTGCTGCCCGAGTTCCACCCGGTGCACAAGGTGTCGATCATCCCGCGCGGCCGGGCCCTGGGCGTCACCATGTACCTGCCCGAAGAAGACCGCATGTCGCACAAGCGCAGCCAGATGTATGCCCAGATCGCCGTGGCGATGGGCGGCCGCGCGGCCGAAGAGGTGGCGCTCAACGCCGTCACAAGCGGGGCCAGCAACGACATCGAGCGCGCCACGCAGCTGGCCCGCTCGATGGTGTGCGAGCTGGGCATGAGCGCCGAGCTCGGGCCGGTGAACTACGGCGAGGGCGGGCAAGAGGTCTTCTTGGGGCGCCAGATGGGCCGCATGAAGAACTACAGCGAGCAGACGGCCCGGCACATCGACACCGAGGTGCGGCGCATCCTCACCACCGCCTACGACTCGGCGGTCGAGATCCTCACCAGCAACGTGCACGTGCTGCACCGCGTGGCGCAGGCACTGATGGAACAAGAGACCCTCGACCACGACGAGTTTGCCCGCCTGGTCGACGAGGCCGGCCCCGTCCCGCCCAACAACCTGGCGTGGATGGGCGCGTGAGCCCGGGGGCCGCCGAGCCCCTGATCCTGGGCATCGTCAATGTGACCCCCGACTCGTTCTCGGATGGGGGCCGGCATGCCACGGCCGACGCTGCCCTTCGCCACGGGCTGCAGCTGCTCGACGAGGGGGCCGACTGGCTGGACATCGGCGGCGAGTCCACGCGTCCGGGCGCCGATGCCGTGGGCGCCGACCAGGAGTGTGACCGGGTGCTCCCCGTCATCGAGCGCATCCTGGCCGAGCGCCCCCAGGCCGTGGTCTCGATCGACACCAGCAAGGCGACGGTGGCCGCCTCCGCGCTGGCGGCCGGCGCCAGAGTGGTCAACGACGTCACCGGCCTGGCCGACCCCGACATGGCAGCAACCGTGGCCGAGCGCGGAGCGCAGCTGGTTGTCATGCACATGCGCGGCACGCCCCGTACCATGCAGACAGACACCCGCTACGGAGATCTACTCGGCGAAGTGGAGCAGTTCCTGCAAGAACGCGTCGGTCGAGCCGTCGCAGCCGGCATTCCAGCCACGGACATCGTGCTGGATCCGGGCCTGGGCTTTGGCAAGGCGCCCGGCGACAACCCACGCCTCATCGCGGCCGTGCCCCGACTCAAGGCGCTGGGGCACCGCGTGCTGATCGGGGCATCGCGAAAGCGCTTCGTGGGCGATCTCACCGGCGTCCGTGCCGCATCCGAACGCGTGCATGGCAGCGTGGGCGCGGCACTCGCCGCCGCACACCTGGGCGCCGACATCCTGCGCGTGCACGACGTGGCGGCCACCCGGCAGGCGCTGGCCGTGTACCGAGCGGTGATGGTGCCCCATGCTTGAGTGGTGGAACGAGAGCGTCTTCGCGCAGATGGAGTCGTGGGACTGGCTCGAGATCGGCATCCTGACCTGGCTCATCTACCGAGCGCTGCTGCTGGTGCGCGGCACGCGGGCGCAGCAGAGCCTCATCGGACTGGCCTTGCTGGGAGCCATCTATGCCCTCGCAAAGGCCCTTCGGCTCGCCACCCTGAGCTGGGTCTTCGACAACGTCTTCGTGTACTTCGTGGTCGCCATGCTCATCCTCTTTCAGGACGACGTGCGCAACGCCCTCGCCCAGGCCGGCGGTACCTTCTTCACGCGCAGCGCCCGCCGCGCAGAGGCAGGCGTGCTCGAAGAGGTCATCGAGGCAGTCTTCGCGCTGGCTCAGCGCAAGGTCGGTGGGCTCATCGTCATCGAGCGTGTGGCGTCGCTCGACCCCTACATCGAGGGCACGCACCTCATCGACGGGCGTGTCTCGGCCGAGCTCTTGCAGGCCATCTTTCACCCCTCGTCGCCCATTCACGACGGCGCGGTCGTCATCCGCGGGCCGCGGGTGGCCGCTGCAGGTGTGTTCCTCCCGCTCACCCTGTCCAAGGACATCAGCCGCGCCTACGGCACCCGCCACCGCGCCGGCATCGGCCTCACCGAGGCCACCGATGCCCTGTGCCTGGTCATCTCCGAGGAGCGCGGCACCGTGAGCCTGGTCTCCGGAGGCACGGTCAACCCCGTGGCCGACCCCAACGACCTGCGCCAGCGCCTGTCCGACAGCCTCGAGGCCCCCGTCCCCCCGGCCGAAGAAGACCGGGACACGAACACCGGCCCCTTCGAGGCGCAGCCCACCGTGCCCAACACCACGGCGTCGAAGTAGGCCATGCTCGAGTTCTTCACCAAGCTGCTCGCCCTGCCGCACTACAAGCTGCTGTCCTTCGCCATCGCGGTGGGCGCCTGGCTGTACGTCCAGGGCGGCGAGACCATCGAGGAGTCCTACCGCGTCAGCCTGGCCTGGAAGCTCCCGCCGGGGCTGGTCACCACCGAGCCGCTGCCGGCGTCCATCCTCACCCGCTTCAGCGGGTCCCGCAGCGCGATGCGGCGTGCCCAGGACGCCGACCTGATGATGGCCATCGACCTGTCCGATGCCCCCATCGGTGCCGCCGAGCTGGCCTTCGACGAGTTCAAGATCACGGGCATGCCGCAGAACGTGAGCCTGGTCGAGCACAGCCCCGCCATGATGCAGCTGGTGCTCGACGAGTCCGACCGCCGCAAGGTGAAGCTGCGGCCCGAGATGGTGGGTGATCCGGGCGCCGGCTACGCCGTGATGAGCGTCGAGGTCGACCCCAACGTGGTCGAGATCACCGGGCCCCGCGTGGTGGTCGAGGAGCTGCGCGAGCTCTCCACCAAGCCCATCGACGTCTCGGGCCTCACCGGCGATGTGCGCGTCAAGGTCGAGGTGGCCCTGCCGCGCAGCGTCGAGCTGGCCGGTGGGGCCGATGCACCCACGGCCATCATCGAGCTGGCCGCGACCGTTCAGCGCAAGAAGGTCGAGGACGTCGCCGTGGTGGTTCCGCGCATGCCGGGCTGGTCATCGAGCTCGCCTGCCATCTCGGTGGTGCTCGAGGGCCCGGCCAGCGCCATCGAGAAGGTGAAGCCCGCCGACCTGCTCGCCGTCGTGCACCTGCCGGCCGAGCCCGACAAGCCGCGCTACGACGCGTCCTTCGGTCCAAGAGAGGGCATCCGCCTCAGCGTGCCGGTGGGGGTGCCCGACGTTCGCGTGGTGGCCACCGAGCCGCCGAGCATCGAGGTTCGTGCGCCATGAGCGGGGTGCGCTTCGGCACCGACGGGGTTCGCGGCCTCGCCGGCGAGTGGCCCATCACCCCAGAGGTGGCTGCAGCCGTGGGCTCCGCCGCCGTTCGCCTGGGCGGCCGCCCTGGCGCGCGTGTCGCCATGGTGCGGGACACGCGTCCCAGCGGGGCTGAGCTCGCGCGGGCCGTGCGGGGCGGCGTCATCGCCGCGGGCGGAACCCTGGTGGACGGCGGGGTGCTGCCCACCAGCGCGGCGGCCCATGCCGTGCACATCGGGCTCGCCGAGTCGGCCGTGGCCATCACCGCGTCCCACAACCCGGCCGCCGACAATGGCTTCAAGGTGTTCGGTCCCGGCGGGCACAAGCTCGCCGACGCCGCATCGGCGCGCTTCGAGTCCTGGATCGAAGACGCGCTGGGCACGCCGTCTGCGCCGGTGGCCGGGGCGCCTGCGCTCACCTTGCGGGCCGCCTGGGGCAACGCCGTCGACGAGTGCCTGGGGGATCTGTCGGCTCTCGAAGGGCGCCACATCGCCATCGACCTCGCCAACGGCGCCGCCACCGCGGTCCAGGGCTGGCTCGAGGCGGTGCTGCCGTGCCAGCTGACGCTGGTGGGCGCCGGCGAGGGTGCCATCAACGACCGGGTGGGCAGCACGCACCCCCAGGCCCTGGCCAACGCGGTGCGCGGGGCCGGCTGCGACGCGGGCATTGCCGTGGACGGCGACGCCGATCGCTGCGTGCTCGTGGACGGGGCGGGTCAGGTGGTGGCCGGCGACGCGCTCACCTACCTGCTGGCACGCGGCCTCGGCGTCATCGGGCTGGCCGCCACGGTGATGAGCAACGCCGCGCTCGAGCCGTCGCTGCCCGGCGTGCGGGTCGTGCGCACCCCGGTCGGCGATCGCCACCTGGCAGTGGCCATGCGTGAACACGGCCTGCAGCTGGGCGCCGAAGAGAGCGGCCACGTGCTGTTCTCGGACGGGTTGGTGGCCGGAGATGGCCTGCTCACCGGCCTAAGGGCCCTGTCGCTCGCTTGGAAGCAGGGCGAGTCCCTGGCGTCCGCGCTGGCTGGCTTCGAGCCCTTTCCGCGCTGGCTGGGCAAGATCCGCGTCGCGAGCCGCCCGCCGCTGGGCTCGATCGACGCACTTCAGCTGGCCATCACGGCGGCCGAGGCCAAGCTCGGGGCCGGCGGCCGGGTCTTCCTTCGGTACTCTGGCACCGAGCCGGTGCTCCGCATCTTGATCGAGGGACGCCTGGCCGGGGTGGTCGAGGAGGTCTCGGCCGACATCACCGAGGCCGCCAGGAGGGCGTTGACATGAAGTTGGTCTCGACCGCCGCCCAGGTTCGGGAGCTCGACCGCAGCACGATCGAGGACTTCGGCGTGCCCGGCATCGCGCTCATGGAGACGGCCAGCCACGCCGTCGCCGAGCTGGTGCGCGACCGGTTCCCCAGCGCGCGCCAGGGCGTGGTGGTGGTGTGCGGCGGGGGCAACAACGGGGGCGACGGCTATGCCATCGCGCGCTGGCTGCACGTGCGTGGGTACCGGGTGTACACCTGGAGCCTGGCGGCCGAGTCCAAGGGCGATGCCGGCATCAACCGCGCCAGCTGCACTCGCATGGGCATTCCCGAGCTCGACGGCCTGGGTGGGGCGCAGCTGATCGTCGATGCCATCTTTGGCACCGGGCTGTCCCGCGACGTCGACGGCAAGTACTACTCGGCCATCGAGACCATGAACGCCCACCCCGCTCCGGTGGTGGCCGTCGACATTCCCAGCGGCATCCACGCCGACACCGGCGCGGTGCTGGGCATCGCGGTTCGCGCCCAGCACACCGTCACCTTTGCCCGGCTCAAGCTGGGGCTGTTGGCGGGGGAGGGCATGGTGCACGCGGGCCAGGTGCACGTGGCCGACATCGGGTTGGTGCGCGGCGGCCCGGGCAGCTTCGTGGCCACGTTGCCCGAGGGCCCGGGCGACCTGCCTGCCTGGCCCACGCGGGCGAGCACCGACCACAAGCACCGGTCGGGGCACCTGCTGGTGATCGCGGGCAGCGCTCCGATGGCCGGCGCGGCGGTGCTGTGCTGCCAAGCCGCCTTGGCCTGTGGGGTCGGTCTGGTGAGCCTGGTGGCCACGCGCGGCACCTGGCCGCGCCTGGCACAGCTGCCGCCCGAGGTCATGGTGGTCGACGCCGGAGAAGGCACGCGCATGCGGGTGCCCGTGTCCGACGATGTGTTCAAAGGCCGCACCACGGTGGTAGCCGGCCCCGGGCTCGGCGGAGGCGGTGGCATCTCTCAAGACGTCGGTGCCTGGCTGCAGTCTGCGTGGAGCAACCTGGAGATTCCGGTGCTGTTCGACGCCGACGCGCTGCCCTTCGCCGGCGGAGAGGCCCGCGGACCCCGGGTGGTCACGCCGCATCCAGGCGAGGCCGCGCGCATGCTGCGCCGCAAGAAGGACCGGGTGCAGGGCGATCGTTTCAAGTACGCCAGCCGCCTGGCGCGCGATGGGTGCATCGGGCTGCTCAAGGGCCCCAACACCCTGGTTGCGCGCGAGGGAGCTCCGCAGTGGGTGAACCCCACCGGCAACCAGACCCTGGCGGTGGGCGGCAGCGGAGATGTGCTCGCGGGCATCATCGGGGCGTTGCTGGCGCGTGGGGTGCCCGCCTGGGACGCCGCCCGCCTGGGGGCCTGGGTCCACGGAGTCGCGGCCGACCGGCTCGCCGCTCGGCGCAGCCAGGGCTGGACCGCAGGCGACGTCGCCCTCGAGCTGCCCGCCACCATCGAGGAGCTGCGGTGATTCGCATCGCGACGTCCCACGAGGCCACCCATGCACTCGGGGTCGAGCTGGGGGCTGCTGCAGCGCCGGGCACGGTCCTGGCGCTCACCGGCGACCTGGGCATGGGCAAGACCGTGCTCGCCAAGGGGGTGGGTGCCGGGCTCGGCGTGCGGGGCGTGGTCACCAGCCCGACCTTCATCATCGTGGCGGCGCACGAGGGCGGCAGGCTGCCTTTCTGGCACGCCGACCTGTACCGGCTGGCCGACGGCAGCGAGCTCGAACAGCTGGGTCTGGACGAGCTGACCGAGAGCGACGGGGTCGCAGTCATCGAGTGGGCCGAGCGCTTTCCCGAGGTGCTGCCCGGTGATCACGTCGCCATCGAGATCACCGAGCAGGGGGATGGCCGGCGAATCCAGCTGGTGGCCCATGGTCCGCGCAGCGCCGCCCTGATCGAGCGGCTCGATGGCTGATCGCCCTGTTTATCGGCAAGAACGGCCGCCACAGGGCCGCCGAGAGCTGGGCATGCTGGTGCTGCTGGTCTTGGTCACGGTCGCCATCCTGGCGCGGGGATGGTGGGCGCCCAGCGCACCGGAGGGCACCATCGTCGAGGTGGCCGGGGACGTTCCGCACCCCGGGTACTACGTGCTCGATCCCCCGACCCTGGCCAGCGCGGTCGACGCGGCGGGCGGGGATGGCTCCGGCCTGCCCAACACGCCCCTGGTCGAGGGCGATCGGGTGATCGTGTCGGCCGATGGGGTGCACGTCGCGCCCAGCTCCGACCCGTCCCTGGTGGGCCTGCCGGTCGACATCAACCACGCCGATGCTGCCGCCCTGCAGGCCCTGCCGGGCATCGGCGATGCCACCGCGGCGCGCATCGTGGCCGAGCGGGGCGCCAACGGGCCCTTCGATGGCATCGATGATCTGCAGCGGGTCGAGGGTGTGGGCGAGGCGACCATCGCGCGGCTGCGCCCCTACCTCACGGCGTCGGGCGCGCCGTGATCTACGTCGACCACAACGCCACCTCGCCGCTGCTGCCCGAGGTGCTCGACGCCATGCAGCCGTGGCTGGGCGTGCCCTGCAACTCCTCGTCGGTGCACCGCGCTGGCCAGGCTGCAGCCGTGGCCGTCGAGCAGGCCCGCGAGTCGGTGGCGGCCCTGGTGGCGGGCGATCCTGCGGGGGTGGTGTTTACATCAGGGGCCACCGAGGCCACACACACCTTCTTGCGGGCCCTGCCGATGCTCACCGAGGGACGCGTGCTCTGGGTGGGCGACGTCGAGCACCCGTCGGTGTACGGCGCCGCGGCGTTCCTGGCCCAGCAGGGCTGGGCGGTGCACCGGGGAGGGGAACCCCCCACGGGCGCCAGCGCGGTCTCGCAGCAGGCGGCCAACCACGAGACCGGCATCGTGCAGCACGTGCCCGCGGTCCCCGGCGCCCTGGTTCACGTCGACGCCACCCAGGCTGCGGGAAAGCTGCCGCTCCGGCTCGACGTCGACGGCATCAGCCTGTCGGCCCACAAGCTCGGCGGCCCGATGGGGGTGGGCGCGCTGGTGCTGCGCAGCGGCGATGCCTTTCCGCCGCTGTTGACAGGAGGAGCCCAGGAACGAGGACGCCGTGCCGGGACGGTCAACGTGCCCGGCGTCGTTGGATTCGGCGCCGCCGCACGGCTGGCCCTCGACGAGCTCGACGAGCGCACGGCGCGCTGGACGCGGCAGCGAAGCACCCTGCAGCGGGCCATCACACAAGCGGGAGGGCGCGTCATCGGGACCGATGCCGCGCGCATCCCCAACACGGTGTGTGCCGTGTTCGGCGATCTGCTGGGCGAGACCCTGGTTCAGGCCCTCGATCTGCGGGGAATCGCCGTGTCCTCAGGGGCGGCCTGCGCCTCGGGAAGCACCGATCCGTCGCCCGTGCTCATCGCGATGGGCGAGGCCAACCCCGCGGGCGGCCTGCGCATCAGCCTGGGCCCCCGAAGCACGGACGGGGAGGTGGAGCAGGTGGCGCGGGGGGTGGTGGAGGTTGTGGGCGCATTGAGGTGACATCGGACTCGCTTGGGCTCGGGCTCGGACTCGGCCTCGAAGCCGACCTCGGCCTCGAAGTCGACCTCGGACTCGGCCTCGGGCTCGGGCTCGGGCTCCCCCCCCCCAACGTACCCGCTACTTGACCGCTCGCCGCAGGCGCGGGGGGCAGGTGGGGGGCAGAGCCCCCCGCCGAGGGAGCGAAGCTCCCGACAAGCTAGTTAGGGAGCGAAGCTCCCGACAAGCTAGTTAGGGAGCGAAGCTCCCGACAAGCTAGTTAGGGAGCGCAACTCCCGACAAACTAGATATTTACCCAGGCGAGCTCGCTGTGCCGGTCGAACTCGGCCATCCACTCGTCGGCGACGCGGGGCTGGCCGCGGGCTCCGGCCACGACGTCGCGGGCCATCGCCACATCCTTGGCCATCTCGCGGGCGGTCTGGTAACGCCCTTCGGGCCGGTAGCTGCAGGCCTTGCTGATGACCAGGCGAACGGCGAGGGGAAGCTTGAGCAGGATCTCGGGGCGCGAGTCGGCGCCGGCCAGCGACAGCGGGTTCTTGCGCACCAGCATCACGTACATGGTGGCGCCGGCGGCGTACAGGTCGACGGTCTTGCCCACGTGCCGGGCGTTCTTGCCCTGCTCGGGGGCCATGTAGCCGAGCGTGCCCATGCTTGCGCCGCTGACGGTGCGGTGGGGCACGTCGTCGGTCAGGAAGCGCGCGATGCCGAAGTCGGCCAGGCGCACGGTGCCATCTTCGGCGAAGAGCACGTTGGATGGCTTGATGTCGCGGTGGATGATGCCCTCGCGGTGCGCGACGTTGATGGCCTGGAGCACCTCGAACACCACGCGGCTGGCGTGCAGCGTGCGGAAGCGCTCGCCCTGGTTGAGCCGGTCGAGCACCGTGCCCGATGGGGCCCACTCGGTGACCATGTACAGGTGAGGGGCCTCTTCGCCGTAGCCGTACACCCGAAGGATGTGGGGGTGGCGCATTCGCGCCATGGCCTTGGCCTCGCTGATGAAGCGCGAGCGGTAGCCGAACTCCTGGGTGAGCGTCGTGTCCAGGAGCTTGACCGCGCGCGTCTTGCCATTGCGCAGGTCGGAGGCCTTGTACACAGTTGCCGCGGCACCCCGGCCGACGGGCTCTTCGAGCCGCCAACGGTCCTGGATGATCGTGCCTCGGAAGTCGTGCGAACCAGAATCTGTCACGGCTTCACAATACCAGCTCCGGAGGCGGCGTACGGCGGTTGTACGACGACGACATCACGCGCCCGTAGGCGCCGGTGGTCGCAATCAGGAGTACATCCCCCTCTTTGCACTCCGGCAGGCGGCGATCGTAGCCCAGTGTGTCGCCCGACTCGCAGATCGGTCCCACCACGTTGGCGACGATGGATCGGGGCTCGTCGTCGCGGCTGAGGTTTCGGATCTCGTGCCAGGCGCCGTACAGGGCCGGGCGGATGAGCGCGTTCATTCCCGCGTCGATGCCGACGTACAGCTGGTTTCCTTTGCCCTTGGTCTGGGTGACGCGCGCCAGCAGCACGCCCGCTTCGGCCACCAGGTAGCGTCCGGGCTCGACCCACAGCGACAGGTCCGGGTGGGCGGCGCGGAAGCGGGACAGGGTGTCGCCCACCGCGTCGAGGTCGAGCGGATCATCGCCGGGGTGTTCGACGACGCCGAAGCCGCCGCCCAGATCGAGCACCCGCACATGCGCAAAGCGCCTGGCTGCCCGCGCGAGGAAGAGGGCGTTCTCTGACCAGTTCTCGGGGGTGCGGATGCCGCTGCCGGCGTGGGCGTGCAGCCCGACCACCCGCGCGCCAGCCCGGTCCACCAGCTCGACCACCTCGTCGAGCCAGGCCTCGGGAATGCCGAACTTGGAGGTGTTTCCGGCGGTGCGCACGTGTTCGTGGTGGCCGCGGCCCCGGCCCGGGTCGAGCCGCAAGAAGACATCGCGCCCGCGAAACAGTTCGGGCCAGGCGGCCAGTGGGTAGGGGCTGTCCAGGGTGACGTGCACACCGAGCTCGAGGCCAAAGGCGTACTCGTCGCGGGGGGCGAAGTTGGGCGTGAACAGGATGCGCTCGGCGGGCAGGTCGGGCAGCTCGCGGCGCACGTGCTCGAGCTCGCCGCGCGAGACACACTCCATGCCCAGGCCGTGTTGGGCCATGAGCCGCAGCACGTCGGGGTTGTCGTTGGCCTTGATGGCGTACAGCGCCCGATCGACGCCTGCGATCGAGGACACCGCCGCCGCCTGCCGCTCGAGCGTGGTGCGGTCGTACACGTACAGCGGGGTGGGCCCGGTGGTGGCGAGCTCGACGAGCTCTTGCCGCCGGCGAAGCCACCACGGCGGATCCGAAGCCTGGGCCGTCTGGCCGGCCTTGCCCGCAAACAGCGACGCCCAGGTGGGCCCGAGCGTGCTGTCGTCGCGCCGCTCGGTGAACAGCAGCTGGTGCAGATCACGGACCAGGCGCTCGGACTGGTCTTCGTCGACCACGAAGGTCAGGTTGAGGTCGCTCGCGGCCTGGCTCAGTAGGTGGATCTGCTGTTCTTCGAACACGGCGAGCGCCGGAGCCAGCTTGTGCAGGATGGCCCGGATGCGGCGGCCCACCAGGCTGATGCTGGCGCAAGGGCCGATGAGGCGAGCCCGGCAGTGCTGGGACAGGTCCTTGAGCAGGGCGTCGAGCACGGCGGGGTCGTCGCCGTTGGCGGCGGGGTCGAGGGACGCGGTGACGTTGGTCTCGGACGTGCTCACCAGGTCGACCGACAGCTCATGCCGCTTGAAGCAGGCGAAGACGTCGGCCATGAAGCCCACCTGCTGCCACATGCCCACCGTCTCCATGGACACGAGCGTCAGCCCGCCTCGGCTGCTGATGGCGTGCACCATGGGCCCCTGATCGCGATCGTCGGGGCCCACCACGGTGGTGGGCAGCTCGGGACGCGGCGTGCAGCGGATCTCGAGCGGAATGCCGGCCTTGCGCACCGGCGCGATGCATGCGGGGTGCAGGACCTTGGCCCCCGAGCTCGCGATCTCCTGGGCCTCGTCGTAGCCGAGCCGCCGAATGAGCCTTGCCCCGGGGATCTGCCGCGGGTTGGCGGTGAACATGCCGGGTACATCGGTCCAGATCTCGCAGCGGACCGCCCCCAGGCACGCGGCCAGGCACGCAGCAGAAGTGTCGGAGCCTCCACGGCCCAGCAGCACAGTCTCACCAGCACTGTTGCGTGCGATGAAGCCCTGCGTCACCACGACATCGGCATCGAGCTCGCTCAGGCGAGCGTGCAGAGCGGCGTCGTGGTCGTGGTGCACGGTGGCGCCCAGGTAGCGGCGCGGCTGAGCGGTGAGGCCGGTCTCGACCGCGCGCAGGCAGTCGCGGGCGTCGACGCGCACGGCGTTCAGGCCCTGCTGCTGCAGCCAGGCGGTCCCCAGCTGGGTGAGGGCCAGCTCGCCAAAGGACAGGATGCGGGCGTGCAGCCGAGGGCTGACCTCGCCGATGAGCGAGGCACCGAGGGCCAGGCGGTCGAGCATGGCCATGTGCTCGCCCAGCACCTCGTCGAGGTCGAGCTGCAGCTCGGCGCACAGCGCCGCGTGGCGTTCCCGGATGCGGGTGATGGCCGCCTGGTACTCGCCCCTGGGCGCGGTCTGGGTGATGGCGACCAGATCGTCGCTCACACCGCGCACGGCCGAGCACACGATGACCGGCCGTAGCCCCTCGGCCTGCCTCTCGCGGGCCTGCTGCGCAATCGTCTGCCAACGCTCGAGCGACGACACGCTGGTGCCGCCGAACTTCAGGATCACGAAGGACAACGTCGCCTAGCCCCTGAGTGTCTTGGCCACGAACTGTGCCGCCTTCTTGAAGTCCCAGCCGGTCTCGCGCCGGATCTGCTCGACCGCACCGGCCAGGCCCTTCTCGCGCACCAGGCCCTGCACGCGTGCCGGCTCGAGCCCGGTGGCCGCCTTGACCGCCGAGCTGGCGCGTTCCTTGGCCTCGAAGAACTCCTGCTCCAGGTCTTCTTGCAGGTTCACCGCCTCGCGCTGAACCGCGTTGGCCATGTCGCGGCGAGTGGTGGTGCCCACGTCCTGGGGCGGACTCGCGCGCTTCTTGGCCTTCTTCTTGGTCTTCTTGGGCGGAGGGGCATTGCGCTCCCGCTTGGTGCGGGCAGCCGCCACTTCCGCGAGCTGCTCGGGGCCCAGCGTCTTGCCGAAGTGGGAGTCGTCCCAGCTCGTCGACGGCCACGGGAGGGCCTCGAACTTTGCATCGGTGTGGGCCGCCTCGGAAGGCCACTCCAGGCGCTGCCCCTCGTCGTCGAACTCGGGGAACTGGTCGAGGTTGAGCTCGATGCGCTTGAGCGTGGAGTGGGTGTGCGGCTTGCCGCGGTCGCGGATCAGCTTGCGGCCAGGGCTCACGAAGCCAATCATGGTCGCCCCCACCGTCACGATGGTCAAGAAGACCGTGAGTCCTACCAGCAAGCCGGCCATTGCCCCCTCCGTGACCCCGGTTTAACAGACGCCCCACAAGAGGAGCAGCGATGGAAGTGCATGCCGCCGAGTACTCGCTGCTGGCCCCGCTCGTGGCCATCGGGTTTGCGCTCACCACCAAGCGCGTCATCCCATCGCTCGGGGCGGGGGTGGTGGTGGCCGCGCTGGTGGCGGCCTCCATCAAGCCGCGCTCGCTGGTGATGAACCTGGCCGCCTACGCCGAGAAGTCGGTGTGGGACCTCGACCACCTCACCATCTCGGCCTTCTCGCTCACCATCGCCGCCATGGTGGGCGTGGTCAGCCAGGCCGGGGGTACGGCGGCGCTGGTGGGGCGCGTCGAGCAGTACGCCAAGGGCCGGCGTGGCGCCATGGTGTCCAGCTGGCTCGCCGGCGCGATCGTGTTCTTCGATGACTACGCCAACTGCCTGGTCGTGGGCAACTCGATGGGGCCTCTGTACGACCGGCACCGGGTGAGCCGCGCCAAGCTCTCTTACATCGTCGACTCCACCGCGGCCCCCGTGGCCTCGCTCGCCCTCGTGTCGACGTGGGTGGGCTACGAGGTGGGGCTCATCGACGCGGCGCTGCAAGACGCCGGCAGCTCGCTCAACGCCTTCGGTGTGTTCGTCGATGCCATCCCGTACCGCTTCTACAGCCTGTTCACCATCGTGTTCGTGGGCACCATCGCGCTGTCCGGTCGCGACTTCGGGCCGATGGCCGCAGCCGAGGCCGAGGCCCAGGCCCGCCCCCCCGAGCCTGCGCCCGACCCCGCAGACCTGCCTGACCCCGCCCATGCCTGGATCGCCGCGATTCCCGTGGCAGTGCTGGTCGCGCTCACCCTGACCCTGCTGGTGGCCGACGGGGCCAACGCCATCGGCCCCGAGTGGACGAGCAAGCGCCTGTTCGAGATCCTTGGCGAGGCGAAGCACGCGTACACCGACATGTTCGCTGGCGCCGCGGTGGCGCTGGTCTTGGGCGTGCTGCTCACCCTGCGCGCGGGAACGGTGCCGGCCAGCAAGCTGCACAAGGCGGCGTGGTCGGGCATGCACCCGGTGTTCGAGGCACTCGTGGTGCTGTACCTGGCCTGGATGCTGACCGCGGCCATCGACGACACCGGCGCCAAGTTCTGGCTGGCCGACCTGCTGGGCCCCATCATTCCGGCGTGGTCCTTGCCCACCGCCGTGTTCGTGCTGGCCGCGGGTACCGCCTTCGCGACGGGCACATCGTTCGGAACCATGGGCATCCTGATCCCGCTGGTGGTGCCACTCGCCCTCACCATGGGCGCGGGCGCACCGCACATCCTGCTGGGGAGCACGGCGGCGGTGCTCGCCGGTGCGTGCCTGGGCGACCACGCCAGCCCCATCTCGGACACCACCGTGCTGTCGGCGCTGGGCTCGGGTGTCGACGTGGTCACCCACGTGCGCACCCAGCTGCCCTACGCGCTCGCCACCGGTGCGGTGGCCATCGTGTTCGGCACGCTTCCGACCGGGCTGGGCGCCCCGCCACTGCTCATGCTGCCCCTCGGGGCGGCCGCGTGCATCGCCATCGTGATGGGGGTCGGGCGGCCTGTCGAGGGCGAAGCGATCGTGCTGAGCGGCCGGCTGGGCTGACTACAACCCGTCCACGTCCACCACGAACACCTCGGAGGTGCTCTGTGAGGCGAAGAGCACTTCGAGGCTGCTGCCACCCGTGACATCGCCCACCCAGCCGCCGGGGGTGAGGGGGTCGTCGTCGACGAACTTCCAGGTGAAGACGTCGTCGGCCATGTAGGTGCCGCCCGCCGCGATGTCGGCTCCGCGAATCACGAACAGGTCCGAGAAGTCGGTGATCGCCAGCTCGGCCAGGCCATCGCCGTCGACGTCGCCCACCACCGAGATCTGCGAGCCAAATCCGGCCCCGCCCTGGATGGTCACGTCCGGCAGATCGATGTGCTTGGTGGCGAAGTCGGTGCCGCCCCAGAAGATGCGCACCTCGTTGTTGTTGCCCGAGCCCACGATCAGGTCGTCGCTGGCGTCGGAGCCTACGTCGGCCGTGGCCAGGCTGCTGCCCCAGGCTCCCGAGTTGGTGGTGCCGTTCATGCCCATCTGGACCGGCAGCGCCGAGTTGGCGGAGCCTGCCGGGTCGGGGTCGTCTTCGCCGATGGCGAAGGTGGTCGATGAGCCGCCCGGCGTGCCGATGAGCAGGGTGGGACCGGTGCCGTTGCCCAGGATGTCCAGGCCCACGGCCAGCGCGTCGCCCCAGCCGTCGCAGTAGGTGGACGAGCAGTCGGCGGTGATCTCGTACACATCGCTGTGCACGGTGACGTCCGAGATGCCGAGCGGCAGGGTGTCGCCCTGCACGATGTACACCGACGCGGAGCTGCCGCTGTTCTCGGTGACCACCACGTCGCCGCTTCCGGTGGTGAGCGCCGGCCCAAGCAACAGGGCCTTGCCGAAGCCCGCGTTGGAGCTGGACACCGTGCGAATGCCCAGGTCGTCCCAGCTGCCGTCGCCGCCGATGGGGTTGCGCGCGTACACCGCGCTGCCAGCGGTGCTGGTGTCGTAGCCCGCGAGCACGTGCACCGTGCCACCCATGTCGGTGAAAGCGATGCCGTCGTCGGCCCCCACCGTGCCGCCCACCAGGATCTGGGCAATGCCGTCGTTGTTGTCGCCGCGCAGGGTGAACGCCGGTGCGCTGACGCCGTCGAACGCGGCCCAGAAGTGCACCCCGCCCGCGTTCACATAGGTGGCATCGGTGCCGTTGGGCTCACCCACCATCAGGCCGCCGTCGTAGCCGGCCCCCCACTGACCGGTGGCCGTGGGCAAGCTCACCACCTCGACGTCGGTGGTGCTCTGCACAAAGACGCTCGCGGTCTCGGTGGCCGAGGTCGCGTTGGACGTGCCCGAGCACACGACCGTCTGCCCAGCGGAGGTCAGGCTCGCGGACAGGGTGTTGGTGGCCGTGCCCGCCGACGCGCCGTCGATCGTCCAGGCCCAGGTGTACTCGGTGGCGGCGTCGCCGATGGACGGAAGGCAGGTGAGGTCATCGGCCGGGGTGGGTCGGTCGGGCGTGATGCTCACGCTGAAGTCGCCGGAGTTGCCGACGGTCGCGCTGCCCGCCACCCACTCGAAGTCCCAGCCATTGGGCAGGGGGTCGGGGAGCTGCTGTTCGGGGTCGGCCGTGCCCATGCGCTCGGTGACCTTGACCGTGGCGGTGATCACGTTGCCCGGGGCCAGGCGAATGCCGCCCGCTTGCAGCGTGACCGGGGTGTTGTCGACGGTGGTGATGTCGCTGACGCCCTGACCGCCCGCATCGACGATGTCGAGCTCGATCTTGTACGAGACCCATCCCTGGCCGTCAGAGTCTTCGAGGCCGCCGGTGACCGCGATGACCAGGTCTTGGTCGGGCACGGGAGGGTTGGGGCTGAACTCGATGATGGGGTTGGACGGCCTGGCGTTGACGTAGATGGGGGCCACATCGCCCGGGGACACCGAGCTGCACACCGCGGGGCAGGTCTCGGTGCCGGTGCTGTCGCAGCCGCAGAAGTTCTTGCCGTCGTCGGCCACGATGCGCAGGGTCTGGTTGCCCGCGAAGGTGGGCCGCACCAGCAGCGCAAAGCCCTCGGCGGGCGAGTTCTCGTATTCGCAGCGGCGGAACAGCTGGGGATCGTGCACGTAGTCTTCGCCGCGCGACTCGCACACCCGTTCTTCGGCGGGCAGGCTGGCCGGATCGGGGTGGGCCTCGGCGGTGAGCAGCAGGTCAGCCGACTGCGGGATGCCGTCGCCATCGGGCGGACCATCGACCGCCTGCAGGGTGACGATCACATCGGCGCCCTCGGGGTCGGCGATGAAGGCGTTGAAGCGGATGGGGTCGCAGGTGGGCTCGGCGTCGGGATCTTCGGGGTCTTCGACGTAGGCGGTGGGGTCGGTAAGCGCGCCCACGTTGCACTTGTAGGTGTCCTGGATGAACGAGTCCTGCCGGAAGTTGCCGGTTGGACGGAAGTTCACGGGCGGGTCGCAGGCGGTCGCACCCACGATCAGGGCAAGAGCCGGTAGTGTCGCGTTCACGCGCATGGGTCGTGCCTTTCCTCCGGCGGGCAGCCTACCCCGGCCAGCCCGGGCCTACAACGCCAGGATGCCTTCGGCCTTGGCGAGCAGGGCCAGACGCTGCGCCATCGAGTCGCTGTTTCCGTCGAGCATGAGGCGCGTCTCGGCCAGCACGTCGGCCAGGGGGACGCGGCTGACGGACGGATCGATGGTCTTCTCGCCGACGCCCCTGGGCTCCCACGCCAACATCACATCGCTGACGCCCTGCTCGATGGCCAGCACCGCGCCGAATGCCAGCCGCTGCGCGATGAGCCGGTCGAGCGCCGAGGGGCTGCCTCCTCGAACCACGTGGCCCAGGATGGTGGCGCGAATGCCCACGCCCGGCACATCGGTGGTGAGGTGCCCCTGCAGACGATCGACCAGCGTCTGGGTGGGGATGCGCATGCCCTCTGACTTCACGATGAGCACGCGCTGCTTGCCGCGCTCTCCCGAGAAGCTGCGCACCAACAGCTCGCGGAGCCGCTCGATGACGGCGTCATCGGACTCGGCGGCCTCTCGGAACAAGATGGCATCGGCATCGGCGGCGATGCCGGCTCGCATCGCGAGGTAGCCACAGTCGCGCCCCATCACCTCGACCACGAAGGCGCGTCGGTGGGCCCGGGCGGTGTCCGAGATGCGGTCGCAGGCCTCGACGATCGTGTTCACCGCGGTGTCGACCCCGATCGCCAGCCGCGTGTGCCCGATGTCGTTGTCGATCGAGGCCGGCAGACCCACGATGGTGACGTCGGTGTGCGTGCCCAGCACGTGGGCGCCGGTGAGCGAGCCGTTGCCGCCGATGACCACCAGGGCGTCGACCTTGGCCTGGGCCAGCTGAGCCGCAGCCTTCTTCTGGCCCGACTCGGTGGGGAACTCAGCGCTCCGAGCCGAGCCGAGCAGCGTGCCGCCGAAGCGCGAGATGCCATCGACGTCGGACAGGGACAGCTCGACGAGGTCTCCGTCCAGCAGCCCCTCGTAGCCGCGGCGCACGCCGAGCACGCGGTGCCCTCGGGCGCGGCCGCCCTTTACGATGGATCGGATGGCGCCGTTCATGCCCGGCGCGTCGCCGCCAGAGGTGAGCACTGCGATGTTCATGGGACTCCCGTGCACGGCTGTCGGCTACCCGTGCGTCTTGAATTCGCCGGCGTGCAGCTTGGCGGTGTAGTCGTCGAGCGCAGCCTTGACCTTGCCCGACAGCAGCAGGGCTCCCAGGATGTTGGGGAAGGCCATGCCCAGCACCATCAGGTCGCTGAAGTCGAGCACGTTGCCGAGCTTGAACACGCTTCCGAAGAAGACGAAGAACAAGAAGACGATGCGGTAGGGCAGCACAGCCGCCTCGCCGAGCAGCCAGGTGGTGCAGCGCTCGCCGTAGTAGCTCCACGAGATCATCGTCGAGAAGGCGAACATCACCACCGCGAAGGACAGCACGATGGGGAACCACTCGATCACCGAGCCGAAGGCGCGCGCGGTCAGCTCGACGCCGGCGCCGCCGGTCTGCTGCGTGTAGACCCCGGTGACCACCACCACCAGGCCGGTCATGGTGCACACCATGATGGTGTCGATGAAGGGCTCGAGCAGCGCCACGATGCCCTCACGAACGGGCTCCTTGGTGGCGGCGGCGCTGTGTGCGATGGCCGCCGATCCGACGCCGGCTTCGTTGCTGAAGGCCGCCCGGCGGAAGCCCTGGATGAGCACGCCGATCATGCCGCCGTACCCAGCCTCGGGGCTGAAGGCCGACTCGATGATGGTGCCGAAGGCGGCCGGGACGTCGGCGGCGTGCACCACCAGGATGTACGAGCCGGCGAGCAGGTAGACCCCACACATGATGGGCACGATGAAGCTCGTGGCCGTGCCGATGCGCTGGATGCCACCGATGATGACCAGGCCAACGCAGCCGGCCAGCAGGATGCCGTACAGCCACGCGTTGCCATCGAACAGCGGAATGACGTCTTTGACGGCCGCGTACGACTGGTTGGCCTGGAACATATTGCCCCCGCCGAAGCTGCCGCCGATGCACATCAGCGCGAAGATGACCGCCAGCGCCTTGCCCAGGCCGGGCTTGCCGTCTTCGGCGAGGCCCTTGTCGAGGTAGCGCATGGGCCCGCCCATGACGGTGCCGTCAGGACCGACGTCGCGGTACATCTGGCCCAGCGTGCACTCGGTGAACTTGCTGGACATGCCCAGCGCGCCCGCCACGATCATCCAGAAGATGGCGCCGGGCCCACCCACGTTCACGGCGATGGCCACGCCCGCGATGTTGCCCAAGCCGACGGTGGCCGACAGCGCCGATGCCAGCGCCTGAAAGTGGCTGATCTCACCGGGGTCGTCCGGGTCGTCGTAGCGGCCCGTGGTCACCATGATGGCGTGGGCGAACATGCGCACGTTCACGAACATCATGCGCAGCGTGAAGAACACCGCGCCGAACACCAGCCACACCACCACCACCGGCAGGTTCAGCTGCTCGGAGTTGGCCAGGGCCGAAGGGTCGAAGCGCTGGTCGGCCACCCGCAGGTCGGCGATGTCGCCGTCGGTGCCCAGCAGATCGACCACGACTCCCTGGTGCTCGACGGTCATGCCCGCCACCAGCGGCACCGTGCTCAGATCCAGCTGCACCTGGGTTTCGATGGTGCGCTCGTTCACCCAGTCGACCTGGACGGGGAAGGGGGCGAGGGTGTCGATGGTGCGCACATCGGCCTGGGGATCGGGCTGCGGATCCTCGGCAGGCTCGTCGGCCGCATCGGGGGCGTCGGGCGCGATGGGTGCTTCGCGCTGGCGAAGGCCCAGGGCCACCAGGTCCAGGTCCTGGGCGGGCACCGTGGCCAGCAGCTGCCCGTCCTTCGAGCCCGTGATGCGCACCTGGAGCTTGCCCACCGTGCGCTCGAGGGGCTTGGTGATGTGCGGCACGAGCTCCGAGACGGGGGCTTCGCACAGGCGTTGGTAGGTGTAGCCCCAGGTGGGCTTTTCGTCGGGAGCGAGTGCGGGCAGCGGTGTAGGGGGCTCGATGTAGCCCGTGATCACCTCGCCACCGACCAGCTTGCCGTCGGCAGCGCGGGTGACCTGGTCGACCTTCTTGCCCACACCATCGCCGAGCGCGAGGTCGGGGTCGTCCCAGAAGGCCAGGTCGAAGAACATGACCGCGCCCAGCGGAGCCACCACGATGTCGCCAAAGACCTTGTCGACCGCGTCGAGCTTCTGTTCGGCCCAGGAGAGCTCCTCGGGCTCGGGTTCGACGCACTTCACGAGCTCGATCTCGGGCTCGGCGGCGCGGGCCGGTGCGAGCCAGAGCAGGAGGAGGGCGAACAGGGCTGCGAAGCGGCGAATCAAAGAAAGCTCCAGAGTCGGCGGCGCAGGTAGCGCGTCGGAGGAGGCGCCGCATCTGTTAGCCGCGCTGCATGCTTCTCTCCGCGATCGCACGTCTGGACCGACGCTTGCTCATGCTGCAAGGATTCGACAGCCGCAAGCACCCCACCTCGGTGGGGCCCCTGCACGTGCTCGACGGCGACGGCAAGGGCACCGCACCCCCCATGCTGGTGTTTCACGGGGTCAACTCCCGGGCCACGAACTACCGACTGGTGCTCCCCTCGCTGCTGGCCCACAGCCAGCGGGTGGTCGCCCCCGACCTGCCCGGGCACGGCTTCTCGGCACGCCCCGACCGCCTCGATCCCGAGGTGCTGAGCCGCGGCATGACCGAGCTGCTCGACCAGCTCGACCTGCCTCCGATGGTGGTGTTCGGCAACTCGCTGGGCGGCGTCTCGGCGATTCGATTCGCCCAGGAGCGTCCAGAGCTGGTGCGGGGCCTCGTGCTGTGCTCCCCCGGCGGCGCTTGGCAGCCCGAGCCCGAGCTGAGGCGCTTCCTGTCCCAGTTCGATCTGGCCGACAATCGACAGGCCGCCGAGTTCGTCGACAAGCTGTTCGTGGCACCTCCCTGGCACCGTCGGCTCATTGCTCCCAGCGTGCGCAAGCTGTTCCAGGATCCGCTGCTGCGCGGCTTCATGGACAGCATCACCCCCGACGACCTGTTCACCCCCGACGACCTGGCCGGTCTGGACATGCCCATCTTGCTGCTGTGGGGGCGGGGCGACCGCTTGATGCCGATGGAGCACTACCGCTGGTACGCCGACCACCTTCCGAGCCACGCCGTGATCGAGGATCCCGTCGACTTCGGCCACTCCCCCTACCAGGATCGCCCCGCCAAGCTGGCCGAGCGGCTCATCCGCTTCGCTCGAGAGCTGGCATGAACCGCGCCTGGCTGATGCTGCCCGCGCTGGGCCTGTCGGGCTGCGCGCTGGTGGCGCTGGCATCGCAGAAGAAGGGCTTCCCAGAGCACGCGGGTGCCGTCCGTGCCCCGGGCCTTAGCGCCCAGGCCACCATCCACCGCGACGCCTACGGCATTCCCCACATCCGAGCCGCCACCGATGCCGACGCCGCCTACGCGCTCGGCTATGCGCACGCCCAGGATCGGCTGTTTCAGGCCGACATGAACCGCCGCCTGATGTTCGGGGGCTTGTCGCCCTGGCTCGGCGAGCGCACCATCGCATTCGACGCCTTCATGCAGTCCATGCAGCTACGCACCAAGGCCGTCGCCGCGGTCGAACGCCTTCGCCCGCAGACCCGCGCCAACCTGGACGCCTACGCCGCGGGCATCAATGCGGGTGCCGCGGATCTTCCCGCTCTTCCCGTGGAATACCGGGTTCTGGGCGTCGAGTTCAAGCCCTGGGCCGCGTCCGACTCGTACGGCATCGTCTACCTGATGGCGTGGGGGCTGCAGAGCAACCTGGCCGACGAGCTGTTCGCGCTGTCCGTCCGCGACCGCGTCGGCCGCCAGGACTTCGACAAGCTCGTGGGTGCCGATGAAGGCCCGCCGGTCGATCTGTTCTGGAACGAGCTCCAGCGGGTGCAGCTCGCCGACTGGACGCCGGGCTTTGCGTCGTTCAACCGCGTGCTCGGCTTCCCCGACGCCGCCGCCTCCAACAACTGGGTGGTGTCCGGCAGCCGCTCGGCGGACGGCCTGCCCATCGTGGCCAACGACCCGCACCTGCAGCAGCGAGCGCCCAGCATCTGGTACCCCGCCGAGGTGCAGGGCGATGCCACTCACGTGGGCGGCATGACCTTTCCGGGTGCACCGGCGGTGGTCATCGGCCACACGCAGACGTTGGCCTGGGGCTTCACCAACGTGATGGCCGATGCCGTCGATCTGGCCATCCTGCCCCGGCAAGGCGACTCGGGCTACATCCACGCCGGCAACAACCGGGCGTTCACGACACGCACCGTCACCGTGCACCCCAAGGGCGGTGACCCCGTGCAGGTCGACGTGCTGTGGACCGAGGTGGGCCCGGTCATCACCGACGCCGACGCCACCCACGTGGCCGCGCTGCGGTGGTCGGCCCTCGAGATCGAGGACAGCACGATGGAGCTGTTCCACGACCTCAACCGCGCCGCCACGGTCGAGCAGGGCATGGCGGTGGCCGACTGGCCAGCGGTGGCCTCCCAGAACCTGGTGATGGGCGACAGCGAGGGACACATCGGCTGGGTGCCCTTCGGCTCCTTCGTGCGACGCAAGGGCCACACCGGGCGCATTCCCTACCCGGCCTGGACGGGCGACTACGGATGGCAGGGCTGGCTCGACCGGCGCCCGTCCGAGCTCGACCCCGAGCGCGGCTACATCGTCACTGCCAACAACCGCTACGACGTCGACTGGGCCGACGCCATCACCACGCGTTTCGCCATGCCCTACCGGCGCGACCGCATCGCCGAGGTGATCGAGTCCAAGCCCAAGCACGACTGGGCGAGCATGGCCGCCTTGCAGCACGATCACCTCGACATCCAGGCGCGCGAACGCATTCCTCAGCGGCTGCAGGGCGTGACCCCCAGCACGCCCGCGGCGGTCCAGTGCCATGCGCTGCTGAGCGACTGGGACTTCGTGGCTTCGCCGGACTCGCAAGGCGCGGCGGTGTGGGCGGCGTTGCAGCAGGAGCTGGTGTTCCAGGTGCTGCAGCCGAGGCTCGGCGAAGAGGGCGTCAAGCGGTACCTGGCGGCCACCCCGGCCGGGCGCACCATCGTGGACGGCGAGCTCGAACACTTCAGCGACGATGTGCCGCGCGACGTCGACACCGCACTCGACCGCGCCTGTACCTGGCTGACCGCCGAGCTGGGGCCCGACCCAGCCCTGTGGACCTGGGGCGCCCTGCACCCGCTGCACCTGATGCACCCCTTCGGCGGCAAGCTGGACAGCTGGAACCAACCCCAGGTGGGCTGGTTTGGCACGCCCAACACGGTGAACGCCGGCAGCTACCGCCTGGGCGAGCGCGAGCGCATGGCCACCACCTCGATCGCGTCGATGCGGCTGGTGATGCCGCTGTCCGACCTGAGCAACAGCACGCTGTCGCATCCGGGGGGCTCGTCGGGGCACCCCAAGCACCCCGATTTCGGCACCCTGTTCGAGGCCCACCGCACCGGCAAGCAGGTGCCGTTGTGGTGGGGGCAACAAGCGGTCGACAAGGCCGCGCAGGTGTTGGTGCTGGAGCCTTAGCAGGGCGCATTTTCTGGACCTTGCCTAGCCCGCAAAGCTCCGAGGCTCGGCGAACCACGCCACCACCGCATCCACGAAGGCCCGGGTGCGTGGCGGCAGCAAGCGCCGGCTGGGGTACACGACGTGCAGGCCGATCACCGTGCCGATCTGGGGCACCACCACGCGCCGCACATTGACTGGCGGCGTGGGGATGCCGCCCAGCAGGCTGATGCCCAGCCCGGCCGCCGTCGCCGAGCGCAGCAGCGCGCGGTCATCGGTGACGAAGGCCCCGTCGACGGGCACGCCTCCGCCGCCGTGCAGGGGCCAGAAGCGGCGGGGCTGGCCATCGGCGTCCATGCCTCGGAGCAGGGCGTGGCTGGCCAGCTCGTCGGGGTGCCGGGGCTCCCCGTGGGCCTGGATGTACGCGTCCGAAGCCCAGGCAGAGACCTCGAGATCGATGAGGCGGCGCTGCACCAGCTCGGGGTCTCTCAACGTTCCCCCGCGGATGGCCACGTCGAAGCCCTCGCGGGCCAGATCCACGTGCCGGACCTCGGTGCGCACGTCGAGCGCCACGTCGGGGCAGGCGTAGCGGAAGTCGGCCATGAGTGGGCCCAGAGACGGAGCCAACAAGGGAGGCACGGCGACCCGCACCAGGCCTCGCGGGGCCTCGCCCCGGTCGCGCAGCTCTTGTTCGGCGGCGGCGAGCTGGGCGAGGGGGGCGCGGATGCTCTCGTACAGGCGCTGACCCGTGCTGGTGGGGCTGATGCGCCGAGAGCCGCGCGACACGAGCCGCTCCCCCAGGCGCTCCTCGAGTCGCTGCAGTCGACGGCTCACCGTGGGGCGAGGCAGGTCCAGGATGCGGGCTGCTGCCGAGATCGAGCCCTGCTCGATGGTGTGCACGAAGGCATCGTATTCGTCGTGGGCCATGCCTTGATGTAACCATTTCGTACGGTTGATGACCAGCTCCGTACGTGGTTCGTACATCCGAAACGGGTGACATGGCTCGCGGAGGTTGTGATGACCCGCCTGCTCCTGGCCCTCGTGCTGCTGCCCGCCTGCGCTCCCCAAGACCCCGCCCTCGTCGACGAACCGACCGACGACGTGGCGCCGGACTGGGGTGATGCGGCCCACTGTCCCGCCTTTGCCTCAGGCACCGTCGAGATCGAGGTCGACGGCGTGGTGCGCACCCTCGAGGTGGAGCTGCCCGACGACCCGCAGGGCGCACCCGTGCTGTTCGCATGGCACTGGCTCAACGGCACCGCCACCCAGACGCTCGACTGGATGGGCGTGCGCGACCTCGCGCAGCAGGGTGTCGTGGTCATCGCACCCGAGTCGGGGGGCAGCGACTTCGAGTGGGACTTCTTGACCGTGCAGGGCAACAACGACCTGGCGCTCTTCGACGCGGTGCTGCCGTGTCTGTGGGATCAACAGCAGGTCGACCCGGACGCCGTCTTTGTGACGGGAATGAGCGCCGGTGGGCTGATGACCACCTGGCTCACCATGCATCGTGCCGACGTCTTGGCTGGAACCGCCCCCTTCTCGGGCGGCGCCGACGCGTCCTTCTACACCTCCCCGGCCGAGCCCATTCCCGTCATGGTCACCTGGGGCGGACCGACCGACGGCTACGGCGGCTACGACTTCGACGCCGCCAGCCGCGCCTTCATCGGCCTGCTCGAGGCCGACGCGGTGCCCGTGACCGCCTGCGAGCACAGCGCCGGGCACCTGCCCCCCACCGAGGCCGTGGACATGCTGGACGTGTTCATCGCCGAGCACCGAAAGGGCGATGGCAGCGCCTGGCAAGACGGACTGCCGGCCGAGCTCCCGGAGTGGTGCGAGTAGGGGGCGGGCTCCGTCGCCCATCGCCCGGGCCCATGCCCGCGCCCGGGCCCGGGCCCGGGCCCGATGGGCTGGCCACGGCTTCTGTTTGCCCACGACGGCGGGGTTCTTGTAGCGCATCCGTGGCCGTGGCCTAGCCACGGGCTTCTGTGTTGCCCGCGACGTCGGCGTCTCCCGCCGCATAGCGGCATCCGAGCCCGGGGTCGCCACCGACCTCGGTGTTTCCTGCCGCATAGCGGCAGCCGAGAGCGAGGTCGCCTCCGACGTCGGCGTTTCCTGCCGCATAGCGGCATCCGAGCCCGGGGTCGCCACCGACGTCGGCGTTTCCCGCCGTATGCCCGTGCCCGTGCCCGTGCCCGTGCCCGTGCCCGTGCCCGATCGCCCGGCCACGCAGTTCCGATTTGCCGCCAACCTGCCGATCCCCACCGCATCCCGGCTGAGTAGGGGCCGCCAGCGACATCGCCTGTGCACAACGACGTCCATCAACCGGGCCCGGTGATCCCGCACTTTCCTGTGGAACGTGGGCACCTCGAGGACGACCTCGACCTCGACCGCGCCTTCCAGCTCGCCCTCGAAGGCGATCTCGAGCTCGAAATCGTTCTCGCCGACACCGACCCCGAGACCGACACCGACCCCGAGACCGACACCGACCTCGAGCCCGACCTCGAGACCGAGCCCGACCTCGAGCCCGACCTCGATCGGCCGTCCCACCCGAGTCCGCCGTCTAGGAATCGAACCCCACGCGTTTCAGCCCCTTCTTGCTCTTGGTCCAGTCGCGCTCGACCTTCACGAACAGCTTGAGGAACACCCGGCAGCCCAACATCGCCTCCATGTCCTTGCGGGCCATGCTGCCGATGCGCTTGAGCATCTCGCCGCCCTTGCCAATCACGATGCCCTTCTGGCTGCCGCGCTCGACCACCACCACCGCGTGCACCCTCACGATGGGGTTCTTGGCGGCCCGATCGGCCTCGTCGAACTGCTCGATCTCGACGAAGGTGGAGTAGGGGATCTCTTGCTCGGTCAGGTGGATGATCTTCTCGCGGATGATCTCGGCGCACAGGAAGCGCTCGGTGTGATCGGTCCAGTGCTCTTCGGGGAACAGGGGAGGGTGCTCGGGCAAGTGGTTGCGCACCTCGTCGAGCAAGGCGGCGACTCCGTCACCGTTGAGCGCGGACATGGGGATGGCCGCCACCAGGTTGGGCAGGCGGGTGCGGAAGGCGTCGATGACCGGCAGCACCAGCAGCTGCGGCACCACGTCCATCTTGTTCGCGGCCAGGATGATGGGCTTGCCAGCGGCCTCGAGCTGGGCAGCGATGGCCTCGGCGAGCTCGTCGAACACGGGCTCCCCGGCCTCGGCGCGGCGCGCCAGCAGGGTCATGTCGGCCACCCAGCACACCACGTCGACATCGTCGAGGGTCTGGCTGGCCCGCTCGACCATGGACTTGTTGAGCTCGGTCCACGCGTCGTGGATGCCCGGGGTGTCCACGATGACCGCCTGCATGTGCGGATCGGTGTGAACGCCGGCGATGCGGTTTCGCGTCGTCTGCGGCTTGGCCGATGTGATGGCGAGCTTGCTGCCCAGCACCTGGTTGAGCAGGGTGGACTTGCCCGCATTGGGACGGCCCAGAAGGCCGACATAGCCACAGCGGAAGCTCAAGCGCTCTCCTTTGGTGCGGCCACCACCCAGCGTCCGCGCGGCATGCTCGGATCGACCTGGACCTTGACCGTCTGTAGATCGTACTCCCTGCGCAAGATGCGCAGGTGTTCGTTGCTGGGCCCGCGGGTGCGCGTCTCGTCGGCTGGCGCGCAGTGGATGACCACATGCGAGGCCACAGCGGTGCCGTCGAGCAGGCCTCGAAGGCGGTCGAGCGCTCGCTTGCCCTCGACGAGCTGGCGGAAGGAGGGGTGTGCCGGACCCGCAATCGCGCGCGCCAGACCATCGGGACGAGGCTGCTGACCTATGCGGATGACCTCGACGCCGGCGCCCTCGAGGATGTCGAGCATCTCGCGGCACACATCGACCGCCTCTTCGATGGTGAGCGGCAGGTAGCGCTCGGCGTGCAGCCGTTCGGCCAGCTCGGTGCCGTGCAGCACCAGCACGGGGTGAATGCGCGCGAAGTCGGCCCAGGCGGTGGCCTGGCGGGCATCGGCCAGCGCCGAGCCGCGGTCGGATCCCGGCAGACCGGGCGCCAGCACCACGCCCACGCGAGCGCCCATCTGCGCGAGCCCCTGGGCGATCTCTTCGACCAGGGCGGCCCGGTAGCGCCGACCCGAGCGACGCAGGGCGTGCCCCGAGAAGGACAGCACGTCGAGCTCGAAGGACCCGACGCCGGCGTCGATCAGGCGGCGCGCGTCGTCGCGGGTGAGCAGGTCGGGCCGCACCCGCACGGCTTTGGGCATTCCCGTCGCCGGCGCGAGCAGCGCATCGCTGGGAGGCGGCCCGCCGAAGTACCGCACCAGCAGGGGACCATCACTGCGGTACTCGTCGATCAGGGCGGCGACCACGGAGCCATCGACATCGTTGACGCCATTGCACAGCACGCAGCGAGCAGATCGGGGCTCGGGGCAACAACCCAGGTTGATGGGCACGGTGGTGGGCTTCATGACGGCTCACCGTACCCCTCGAGCGCCACCGCCGCTGCCTCTTGCTCGGCGTCCTTGATCTTGCGACCGGTGCCCTGGGCCAGCACCACCCCGTCCAGCATTACCTCGACCCGGAAGCGCGGCTTGTGGGCCGGCCCCTCCTGCCCGACGACCCGGTACGAGGGAGCGGTCTGCGTGGCCGCCTGGGTGCGCTCTTGCAGCAGGCTCTTGGCGTCTTTCCACCCTTCGGCACCCAGCTTGGCGATGCGCTCGACGCGCTCGCTCAGCCATCCGTGGACCACGGCCTGGGCGGCCGGGAGCCCGCCATCCAGGTAGACCGCGCCCAGCACCGCCTCGACGGCCGCCTCGAGGATCGAGTCCTTGTCGCGGCCCCCGGACAGCTCCTCGCCATTGCCCAGACGCAGCTCGCTGCCCAGGCCGTGCTTTCGGGCGACGTTGGCCAGGCTGGTGGTGTTCACCAGGCGGGCACGGATGGGGGTGAGGTGACCCTCGGGGGTGTCTGGAAAGCGCTCGAACAGCATCTGGGTGACGCACAGCTCGAGCACCGCATCGCCCAGGAACTCGAGGCGCTCGTTGTCGCGCCCTTCGTTCTCGTTCCCCCACGAGCTGTGCGTCAATGCGCGCCGAAGCAGCTCGGGGTTGGCGAAGTCGTGGGACACGCTCATGCGGCGCTTTCCTTGACCACGGCCCGCCCGATCCAGCCTCCACCCAAGACCTCGTCGCCGTCGTAGAACACGGCGGCCTGCCCGGGGGCGACCGCACGCGCCGGGCGCGAGAAGGTCACGGTGGCGACGTCGCCTGGGCCCACACGGCCGGGAATCATGCCGCCCTTGTGGCGGATGCGCACCTGAACCTCGTGGCCCGGGTCGGGGCGCCGGAACCAGTTGCATTGGCTGACGGTGAGGCCGTGGTGCACCAGGCCCGAGTCGGTGCCGATGACGACGCGTCGAGTGTCGGGCTCGACACGCAGCACGTAGGCCGGGTAGCCCAGCGCGACGCCGATGCCGCGGCGCTGCCCCACGGTGAAGCGGTAGTAGCCATCGTGGTAGCCGAGCACGTGGCCGTCTTCGTCGACCACCTCGCCCGCACCGTCGACATCGGGACGGTGCATGCGGATGAAGCGCCCGTGGTCTTGGTCGGGGATGAAGCAGATCTCCTGGCTCTCGGGCTTGTCGGCCGTCAACAGGCCCAGACGCTGAGCGTGCTCGCGCACCTCGCTCTTGAGCATGCCCCCCAGCGGAAACAGCGTCTTTTCCAAGGCGTCCGAGGTGACCGGGAACAGGAAGTAGGACTGGCACTTGCTGCTGTCGGCCGCGCGCATCAGGATGCCGCCCTCGCCAATGCGGGCGTAGTGCCCCGTCGCCAGGTGCGAGGCGCCCAGCGCCAATGCGCGCTTGAGCAGCACCCGGAACTTGAGCACGCCATTGCAGCGGATGCACGGGTTGGGGGTGCGTCCCTGGATGTAGGTGTCGGCCAGGTCGTCGATGACCGCCTTGCGAAAGGCGTCCTTGAGGTTCATCACGTAGAACGGGATGCCCAGCTTGTCGGCGACGCGCCGTGCGTCCAGGGCGTCGTCGAGCCCGCAGCAGGTCTTGGACCCCGTCTTGTTGGCGGTGGGCGCCATGTCGTGCAGCTTCATGTGCACGCCGATGACCTCGTGGCCATGCTCGACCAGCAGGCCCGCGACCACGGAGCTGTCCACTCCACCCGACATGGCGACGACGATGCGCATGGGCGCTCAGTATCCAGTCGGAGCGAGATGGGCCGGCCAGCGCCGCGGCTCGCTGTTAGCCGGCCCACGATGCTCCCCGTCGTCGCCATCGTCGGCCGTCCCAATGTCGGCAAGTCCACGCTGTTCAACCGCCTGGTGGGCTTTCGCAAGGCCGCCGTGCACGACCGCCCCGGCGTCACCCGCGACCGCATGTACGAAGAGGCCGAGGGCATCGCCCGGCGCTTCCTGGCCATCGACACCGGCGGCCTCGAGCCCGAGCCCGACACCCCGCTGCTCGAGAAGATGCGCCTGCAGACCCTGGTGGCGGTCGAAGAGGCGGACGTCATCGTGCTCATGGTCGACGCACAGTCGGGCTTCACCCCGGCCGACGAAGAGGTCGCTTCGCTGCTGCGCCGCTCGGACAAGCCCGTGGTCGTGGCGGTGAACAAGGTCGATGGCCCGCGTCACGACGACCTGGTGCACGACTTCTACGCCATTGGCGTCGAGCAGATGCACGCGGTCAGCGCCGAACACGGGCGCGGCATCTACGAGCTGCTCGACGCCGTTGAAGAGCTGCTGCCCCCGGCTGTCGAGCCCGCCATCCCCGAAGACGACGGCTTCATCGACCCAGACGCCGACGAAGACGACGACGCCGCCCCCGACGCCGGTCCCATCCGCATCGCGGTCATCGGCCGGCCCAACATCGGCAAGAGCACCCTCATCAACCGGCTTCTGGGCGAAGACCGCCACCTGGTGCACGACATGCCCGGCACCACCATGGACCCCATCGACTCGGTGCTCAAGCACGGTGACGATGAGTACGTGTTGGTGGACACCGCGGGTGTGCGCAAGCGCCGCCGCATCGCCGACCAGCTCGAGCGCTTCGTGTCGCTGCGCTCGATCAAGGCCATCGAGCGCTGCCACATCTGCCTGCTGATGGTCGACGCGACCGAGGGCATCACCGTGCAGGACGCCAAGCTGGCGAAGCTGGTCGCCGACCGCGGCCGCGGGCTCATCATCCTGTTCAACAAGTGGGACCTCACCAAGGGCAACGACGACATCTCGGCCCGCGACATGGTCGACCAGCGCTTCATGGACCTGCCCCACGCCGAGTGGGCGCCGCACCTGTTCATCGCGGCCAAGACCGGCAAGGGGTGCAAGCGCATCCTGCCCATGGTTCAGCGCATCTTTGTCGAGTTCAACCGCCGAATCTCGACGTCCGAGCTCAACCGCTGGCTCGAGACGGCGCTGCACGCCCACTCGCCGCCCCAGCGGCACCACCGGCCGGTCCGCATCTACTACGGCTCGCAGATTCGCGTGCGTCCGCCCACCATCGCCTTCTTCAGCAACACACCCGAGGGCATCGCGCCGCCGTACAAGCGCTACCTGCAGAACAGCCTGCGCGAGTCCTACGGCTTCAAGGGAACGCCCATCCGGCTGCAGTTCCGCAAGCGCCGCAAGATGGGCGAAGACGCCTAGTGGGGCGCATCGCCCGGCTCGACGACGTGCTCGTCGACCAGATCGCCGCGGGCGAAGTCGTGGAGCGCCCGGCCAGTGTCGTCAAGGAGCTCGTCGAGAACAGCATCGACGCCGGGGCCACCACCATCGAGGTGCAGCTCAAGGGCGGCGGGCGCGATCTGATTCGCGTGGTCGATGACGGTAGCGGCATGGACCGGCACGACGCCGAGCTGTGCCTGCAGCGGCACGCCACCAGCAAGATCCGCAGCGCCAGCGACCTCGCCGCCATCGCCACCCTGGGCTTTCGCGGCGAGGCCATCCCCAGCATCGCCAGCGTGAGCCGCTTCGAGCTGCTCACCAAGCCCGCGGGTCAAGAGGCAGGCACCCGGGTTCGGGCCGATGGCGGCGTGCTCTCAGCGGTCGAGGATGCCGGGATGGCCGGCGGAACCGAGTTCAACGTGCGCGAGCTGTTCTACAACCTGCCGGTTCGCCGCAAGTTCTTGCGCACCGCCGGCACCGAGCTGGGCCACTGCATCGAGGCCGTCACCCGCCCGGCCCTGGTGCACCCCGAGATCGACTTCACCGTGCGCCACCAGGGGCGTGTCGTGCTGCGTGCACCCCAGGTCGACGGCCTGGCCGAGCGGGCCCGCGACCTGTTGGGCGAGGTGGGGCGCGCGCTGCTCCCGGTGAGCTTCGAGGCCGAGGGCTTTGCGGTGGACGGGCTGGTGAGCCCGCCTGGCATCAGCCGCGCGTCGCGCACTGGAGCCACCTACCTCTACGTCAACGGCCGCTTCGTGCGCGATCCCGTGTTCCGCCGCGCGGTGACCGAGGCCTATGAAGGCCTGCTGCCGTCGGGGCGCCACCCGGTCATGGTGCTGCAGCTGCAGCTCGACCCCACCCGCGTCGATGTCAACGCCCACCCCTCCAAGATCGAGGTGCGCTTCCGCGAGCCCCGCGACCTGGTGCGTGTCGTGTCCCAGCAGCTGCGAGCCGTGTTGCTCGACGCACCGGCCACGCCACAGCCCGCCCCGGTGCCCAGCGAGCTTCCGCTCACCGCTGCGTCGAGCTGGCGCCCGTCGGCGTGGAGCCCGCCCCCGCCCGAGCGCCTGCCCTCGATCCCGAGCCACCCCGACGACGACCCCGTCATCCCCGAGTGGGCCCCACCACCGCCGTATCAGCGCATCGCCGAGCCCGATGCCCAGCGCGATGACGACTATGTGCGCGACGAGACGCTGCCTGCGAGGCGGTACCGCGAGCTAAAGCCCATCGGCGTGCTCGCCGGGCGCTGGATCCTGGCCGAGGACAGCCACGGGCTGGTGGTCGTCGACCACGTCGAGGCCGCGCTCGCCCTGGCCACCGGTGCCCTCGACGTGCAGATCGCCGAGGGCGAGCGCACCCTGCTCGACCCGGCCGTTCCAGTCGACCTCAAGCGCGGTCAGGCACCCACGGTGCAAGAGGCGCTGCAGCTGGCCGGCATCGACTCCGACCCCTTTGGCAACGGCGGAGTCATCGTGCGCGCCGTTCCCCCGGCGCTGGCGCACGCCGACATCGCCGCCGCAGTGCAAGACCTGGCCCACGACCCGTCCCTGGCCACCCTGGCCGCGCACGTGCCGCTGCCTGCGCTCGGCGACGACCCGACCGCGCTGCGCACCCTGCTGGCCAGCCTGGACGAGGTGGACGCCGGCCTGCTGGGCGCGCGCTTCGACCTGGACGAGGTCGCGCAGCGCTGCCGGCGGCGATGAGCGGGGACCGCCGGAGGGCCGGTGTGGAGCAGGGGTCCCGCCTGCCAATCCTCATCCTTGGCGGCCCCACCGCAGCCGGCAAGTCCGCCGCGGCGCTGGCGGTGGCCCAGGCCTACGGCGCCACCATCGTGAGCGCCGATGCCATGGCGGTGTACCTCGGCATGGACATCGGCACCGCGAAGCCCAGCGCAGACGAGCGCGCCCAGGTTCCGCACGTGGGCATCGATGTCGTGAGTCCATACCAGCCCTTCGACGCCGCAGACTTCGTGCAGATCGCCGACCGGGCCATTCACGAAGGGCGCGTGGTCGTGGCCGGCGGCACCCACTTCTACCTGCGATCCCTGGTGCGGGGGCTGGTGCAGACCCCGGCCGTCGACCCCGAGCTGCGGGGCGAGATCGAGGCGATCGAAGACCTGCACAGCGAGCTCTCCCAGATCGATCCCGCCCTGGCCCGTCGCCTGCACCCCAACGACCGGGTGCGCCTGGTGCGGGGCATCGAGGTGTTTCGAGCCACCGGCCAGCGGCTGTCAGACCTGCAGCAAGCGCACGCAGCGCAGCCCGACCGACACGCCGCCACCGGGCTGTGGCTCGATCGCGACGACCTGAACGAACGCATCGACGAGCGCGTGCTGGCAATGATGGACGCGGGCTACCTGGCCGAGGTGAGGGGACTGCTCGACGCGGGCTACAGCCGCGATCTCAAGCCCATGAAGAGCCTGGGCTACCGCCACCTCGCCGACCACCTGCTGGACGCGCTGCCCCTCGACGAGGCGGTGCGCCGCACCCAGCGGGACACCCGCCAGTTCGCCCGCAAGCAGCGGAACTGGCTGAACCAGCTGGGGTACGAGCGGGTGATGGACAGGCACGTGGATCGCGCCTTGGCGGTGGCCGAGCGGCTGTGGGGGTAGTCCTGCCCCCAAGGAGAACGGGCCTCCGTGCCCGTTGAACCGAGCAAGACACAGGCACAGAGGCCTGTGCTCCTTGCGCGGTCGCTACGGACACGTTGTGGCCGGGTTGCTGCAGAAGCTCCCCGGTGACAGCCACCCACGCTTGGTGCCGCTCATCAGCTTCATCTCGGCCTGCAGCCAGCCGTCCTCGCAGCCCAGCAGCTTCACGCTCATCGGCTGCCCGCCGCGAAAGCTCACTTCGTTGCCATAGGGGCTGTCGTAGTAGCCGGTGGGTGCGCCCGACCCGTACTCGTCGGGGTGCTTGATGTCGGTGGTGAGCAGCTTGGCGGACACCCAGCCCTTGGGCTCGGTCTCCGTGTCGCGGTCCGGGTCCCAGGCGCTTGCCACGTACACCCACCCATCCTTGCTGGCGGTCAGGGTGAGCATGGCGCCCTGGTGCACCTGGGTGAGCACCTTCTTTCCGCTGGGCGCGTCGCGAACGTTCAGGCCCGCTGGATCGGGGTCGGCCACGATGGCCGCGGTGTCGCAGGTCTTGGCGCCAGGGACGTTCAGGCATCGCCCGGGGGCCTCGCCGCGGTACTTCGTGCACTCGCCCCGGGTCATCTCGCCGTAGCTCTTGCTCATGGGGTTGCTGGACATGTCGCAGCACACCACCTCGCACTCGGGCCCGCGGTATTCCTCGAAGGGGTGCAGCTTCGCGGCCACCATCTGGTCTAGCTCGGCGCCCACGATTCCCGTCCCGAAGGTCGCCGTGGCCTTGCTGCAGCCCGGACTGTGGTCCGAGAACTGGTCGGCCTCGCCGGCCTTTCCGCGGGCGCGGCAGCACATCGGGCCCGTGGCGGTGGAGGGAGCGGTGGCCGGCTCGTCCGTCGGCCCGGCAGCACCGGGAGTTGTCACTGTGACGTCGTGGATGACGAGCTCGTCGCCGCCCGCACAAGCCAGCGCCATCACCAGCAGAGTTCCCAGCCCAAGTGCGCTTCGCATGACCGCCTCCGATTGCCGGGATGCTACACGAGTTACAAGCCCGCCTCGGAGGCCCCATGGACGTCGTCCTCGACTTTGAACGCCCGGTCGTTCAGCTTCGCAAGCGCATCGAGCAGCTTCGTGAGCTGCAAGAGCAGAATGGTGTCGATCTGTCTGCGTCGATCGAACAGCTCGAGAAGCAGGCCCAGCGGCTGCAGGCCCAGATCTTCAGCCGTCTGTCGCCCTGGCAGCGCACCCAGCTGTCGCGCCACCCGCGTCGCCCGTACACCCTCGACTATGTGCGCGGGCTGTTCACCGAGTTCAGCGAGCTGCACGGCGACCGCGCCGGCCACGAAGACCCCGCGCTGGTGTGCGGCATGGCGCGCTTCGACGGCCGGCCCGTGCTGGTCATCGGCCACCAGAAAGGGCGAAACACCCGCGAGAACCTGCATCGCAACTTCGGCATGGCCCGTCCCGAGGGCTACCGCAAGGCCCTGCGCCTGATGCAGCTGGCCCACGACTTCGGGCTGCCCATCATCACCTTCGTGGACACCCCCGGCGCCTACCCCGGCATCGACGCCGAAGAGCGGGGCCAGGCCGAGGCCATCGCGCGCAACATCCTCGAGATGAGCCGCTTCGAGGTGCCCATCATCACCATCGTCATCGGCGAGGGCGGCTCCGGCGGGGCCCTGGCCATCGCGGTGGCCAACCGGGTGCTCATGCTCGAGAACGCCGTGTACTCCGTCATCTCGCCCGAGGGCTGCGCCGCCATCCTGTGGCGTGACCGCGCCGAGGGTCCACGGGCGGCCGCCGCCCTGCGCATCACCGCCGGCGACTGCTCCGAGCTGGGCGTCATCGACGAGATCATCGAGGAGCCCAAGGGCGGTGCGCACCGGCACCACGACGCCATCATCGCCAGCGTGGGCGACGCCATCCGACGCCACCTCGCCGACTTCGACGGCATGAGCGGCAAGGCCCTGCTCGACCACCGCTACGACCGCTTCCGCCACCTTGGGGTCATGACCACCGCTTGATGGGCGACGTCTGGACGATCGACCGCCGCGGCCCGCTGACGGGCGCGCTCACGGTTCCTGGCGACAAGTCCATCAGCCATCGCGCGCTGATGTTCAACGCGCTCGCGGGCGCCGATGGCGTGGAGCTGAGCGGGCTACTGCGCAGCGAAGACGTGCTGGCCACCGCTGGCGCGCTGCGCGCCTGGGGTGTCGAGGTGAGGGGACTCGATCAGCCCGGCCCTGTGCGGGTGTTCGCCCCCGAGCGCTTCCGTCCGGCCGACCGCGCCCTCGACTGCGGCAACTCGGGCACCTCCATGCGATTGCTCGCGGGCATCGCCGCGCGCCAGCCCTTCCGCACGGTGCTCACCGGCGACGACTCGCTGTGCCGCCGACCGATGAAGCGCGTCACCGTGCCGCTGGGCCAGATGGGCGCGCGCATCGAAACCGCGGACGGCCGCCCGCCGCTGGCCATCGACGGCGGCGTCCTGCAGTCCATCGGCTACGACAGCCCGCTCGCGAGCGCGCAGGTGAAGTCGTGCGTGCTGCTGGCCGGCATGGACTGCGGCGTCCGCGTGCGCGAACCGCGCCAGAGCCGCGACCACACCGAGCGCTTCCTGCGCCGCATGGGGGCCCAACTGCAGCGCGATGCCGACGGCTGGCTGCAGCTCGCGGCCGACACCACGCTCGCCGCCATGCCCATCGAGGTGCCGGGCGACATGTCCGCGGCCGCCTTCTGGCTGGTCGCCGGCTGCATCGTGCCGTCCAGCCGCTTGGTGCTGCGTCGGGTCGGGACCAATCCCACGCGCTCGGGGGTGGTGGATGCGCTGCGCAAGATGGGCGCCGACATCCACGAGGAGCCCATCCCGACCGATGGCCCGGAGCCCATGGCCCACCTTCACGTCGGCCACGCCGAGCTCACCGGGACCCGCATCGACGGTGAGCTCGCCCTGCGCGCCCTCGACGAGCTGCCGGTCCTGGCGGTCGCAGCGGCCCACGCCCATGGCGAGACGGTCATCGCCGACGCCCAGGAGCTGCGCGTCAAGGAGTCGGACCGCATCAGCCGTGTGGTGGCCGGGCTGCGCGCCATCGGCGCGAGCGTCGAGGAGCAGCCCGACGGCATGGTGATCGAGGGCTCGGGCGGGCGAGCGCTGACCCCGCGGCCCGACGCGGTGGTCGATGCCCATGGCGACCACCGCATCGCGATGGCCTTCACGGTGGGCGCCCTGGTGTCCGGGCCCGTCCGCATCGCGGGTGCCGAGTCGGTCCGTTCGAGCTATCCCGCCTTTCGAGAGCACCTGGAGCACCTGTGCCCCTGACCATCGCCATCGACGGACCCGGTTCTTCGGGCAAGGGCACCATCGCGCGCGGCGTCGCTCGCACGCTCGGCTACCAGTACGTCGACACCGGCGCGATGTACCGCAGCGTGGCCCTGGTGGCGCAGCAGCGCGGCGTCGACTGGGCCGATGCCGACGCCTGCGCCGAGGTGGCGTTGAGCCTCTCGTTCCGCTTCGAGTGGGACGGCGACGTGCTGCGCATCCTGGTGGACGGGCAAGACGTCACCCGGGCCATCCGCGTCGACGAGGTCAGCACCGGCGCCAGCAACGTGTCCAAGCACCCGCAGGTTCGCGCGGCATTGCTCGACCTGCAGCGCGAGCTCGGCGCCGCCGGCGGCGTGGTGATGGACGGTCGCGACATCGGCACCGTGGTGCTGCCCGACGCCGACCTCAAAGTCTACCTCGACGCCGACGTGCAAGAGCGGGCCCGTCGGCGCCACGAAGAGCTGCTGCGTCGGGGCGAGACCCAACGCTACAGCGAGGTGCTCGACACCCTGGCCGCGCGCGACAAGCAGGACATGGAGCGCGAGACCGCACCGCTCAAGCCGGCACACGATGCCGTGCACATCGACTCGACCTCGCTCACCATCCGCGCCGCCATCGATGCGGTGCTGAGCCTTGCGAGCCAACGCGGCGCCTGATACTGGCGCGCCCTCGGACGGCCCCTCGCGGGCCCCCGGCCGGTCCCTGGTCTTGGGAATCAGGGAAATCCGGCGTCCAGTCTGGCATCTCGCTGGGCCGTGACATGAATACCATCCCATTTCGCTTCTACCCCTCGGCAACACGCCGACCACGGCGGAACCCCGAGCAAAGGCAAAACTTGTACATGAGCAATCCGAACGTCGAAGACCTTCCCATCAACCAGCTGTCCGATGACCAGTTCAAGTCGTTCTTCGACGACTTCATGGACGAGGGCGGCATCAAAGAGAAGTCGGTCGTCACCGGTCGCGTGATCGGCATCTCCGATGATTGGGTCACCGTCGACATCAGCTACAAGGCCGAAGGCCTCATCCCCGTGCGCGAGTTCATCGGCGCCGAGGGCGAGATCACCATCGCCATCGGCGACACCGTCGACGTCTACCTCGACGCCATGAACAACGACGACGGCATGCTGGTGCTGTCCAAAGAACGCGCCGACCTCATGAAGGCGTGGGAAGAGATCTCCGAGGCCGTCGAGCGCGACGAAGTCGTCAAGGGCATCGTGCTGGCTCGGGTCAAGGGCGGCCTGTCCGTCGACATCGGCGTCAAGGCCTTCTTGCCGGGCTCGCAGGTCGACCTGCGTCCGGTCAAGAACCTCGAGAAGCTCATCGGCGAAGAGTTCGCGTTCAAGATCATCAAGTTCAACAAGCGCCGCGGCAACATCGTGCTGTCCCGCCGCGTGCTGCTCGAGGCCGAGCGCGCGTCCAAGCGCGAAGAGACCGTGGCTCGCCTGGTCGAGGGTGCCATCCTCATCGGCATCGTCAAGAACATCACCGACTACGGTGGCTTCATCGACCTCGGCGGCATCGACGGCCTGCTGCACATCACCGACATGTCCTGGGGCCGCCTGTCGCACCCCAGCGAGATGTTCGAGGTCGGCCAAGAGGTCGAGGTCAAGATCCTCAAGTTCGACCGCGAGAGCCAGCGTGTCAGCCTGGGCTACAAGCAGATTCGCCCCGATCCCTGGAACGAGGCCGAGTTCAAGTACCCCGTCGGCGCCATCGTGCGCGGCAAGGTCGTGTCCATCCCCGACTACGGTGCCTTCATCGAGCTCGAAGACGGCATCGAGGGCCTGGTGCACATCTCCGAGATGACGTGGAACAAGCGCATCAAGCACCCCAGCAAGCTGGTGGCGATGGGCGACCTCATCGAAGCCAAGGTGCTCGGCATCGACACCGAGAACAAGCGCATCAGCCTGTCCACCAAGCAGCTCGAGGCCAACCCCTGGGACATGGTCGAGAACCAGTACCCGGTTGGCTCCGTCATCAAGGGCAACGTCCGCAACATCACCGACTTTGGTATCTTCGTCGGCATCGACGATGGCATCGACGGCCTGGTGCACATCAGCGACCTGTCCTGGGGCCAGCGCATCAAGCACCCGTCCGACCGCTACCAGAAGGGCGACGAGGTCGAGGCGCGCGTCCTGTCCATCGACAAAGAGAACGAGCGCTTCAGCCTGGGCATCAAGCAGCTCTCCGAAGACCCCTGGTACACGGTGCACAGCCGCTACTTCCTGGGTCAGGTCGTCGAGGGGCCGGTGGTGCATCGCGCCGACTTTGGCGTGTTCATCGAGGTCGAAGAGGGTGTCGAGGGCCTCGTGCACATCAGCGAGCTCTCCCACCAGGCCGATGACTGGGACGCCCAGTACCCCGACGGCAAGAGCATCCGCGCCGAGGTCATCCACATCGACAGCCACGACCGCAAGATCAGCCTCTCCGAGCAGGGCGCCGAAGAGCGCTCCGCCGGCGATGTCGAGGGCTTCATGGCTCAGCAGTCCGACTCCGGCGCACGCCTCGGCGACGTCATGGGCGACCTGGGCCGCAAGCTGCGCGGCGAAGAGGGCGAAGAGGCCGCAGCCGCTGCCGAAGCCGCCCCGGCCGAAGAGCCCGAGGCGCCTGCCGCCGACGCCGGCGACGCCGGTGACGACGCTGGCGAGGACGCTCCCGCCGCCGAGTGAGTCGGTGTTAAGGTCGGGGCGAGGATGTCCCGACCTTGAGCAACGCACGCATCGCATTTCTGATCATCGGGCTCGTCGCCTTTGGGGTGGCGGGCCTCTTTTTTTGGCAGAACAGCCTTCGCACGGTGCGCTTGAGCATCGATCTGGGCGTGGTGGCATCGCAGACCCAGCCCATTCCGGTCGTTTACCTGCTCGGAGGGTCCTTCGCGGTGGGCTTCGTGGCCGCCAGCATCGCCTGGCTGGGCCGGGCCGCGGCGGCGAACCGCCGGGTGCGCCAGCTCGAGCAGCAGATCGCGTTGTCCGAATCGGGATCGACTTCCGAGTACCGCTGACCGCCGGCCGATCCCCGCATTAAGCCCGCGCGATGGCCTCCAAACGAGCAAATCCCGGGCGCGTCGCCGCCGCCCGCGCGCTGATTGCGGTCGACAAGGGCGCCCACGTCGAAGACGAGCTGGCCAAGCGCGCGCCGGACGCCCCCCGCGACCGGGCGCTCGCCTGGTACCTGGCGCTCGGTGTGCTCCAGCGACGCGCCACGGTCGACGCCTCGCTGCGGCCCTTCCTGCGCGAGCCCATCGGCGGGCTCGACCCCGAGGTGCGCGCGGTGCTTCGCATCGGCGCCTTCGAGAAGCTGTTCGCCCGCACGCCCCCCCATGCGGCGGTGAGCCAGGCCGTCGAGGTGGCCAAGAAGATCGGGGCACGACGGGCCAGCGGGCTCGTGAATGCCATCGTGCGCAAGGTCAAAGACCCCGAAGATCTTTCGCGCGCCGACAGCCTCGACCACCCCGCCTGGCTGGTGGCCCGGTGGGACGAGCTGTTTGGCGAGGCCGCCACCAGCGCTTGGTGCGAGCGCAACAACCAGGCGGCGCCTCGGTACATCGTGTGCAAGGGCGCCGAGCCACCGCGCTTCCCGCACCAGACCACCGACGTGACCGGGGTCTACGCCGTGGGCGGCGACGTGAGCACCCGCCCCGACGAGCTGCCCGGCTTTGCCGAGGGCGAGTTCTGGATCCAGGACATCGCGGCCGTGCGCGTCGCCGACCTAGTGGGTGCCAAGCCGGGCATGACCGTGCTCGACGCGGCCGCTGCGCCGGGAGGCAAGAGCTTTCGCCTGGCCTCGCACGGAGCACAGGTCACCGCCGTCGACATCTCCGACACCCGCCTGGACCGCACCCGGCAGAGCGCCGCGCGCCTGGATCTGCCTGTCCAGGTGCACGTTCACGACTGGCTCACCGGCAAGTCCGATGATCTGGGCCTGTTCGACGCCGTGCTCGTCGACGCGCCGTGCACCGGGCTGGGCACGCTTCGCCGCCACCCCGAGATCCGCTGGCGCCGCCAGATGGTCGACACGCTGCGCATGCCCGACACCCAGCTGCCCATCCTGTCCAGCGCTGCGGCTCATGTCGCCAGCGGTGGGGTGCTGGTGTACGCCGTGTGCAGCCCCGAGCCCCGCGAAGGGGAGGGGGTCGTGGCGGCCTTCCTGGCCGACAACCCGGGCTTCCGGCTGGACTCCGAGCTGCGCACCTACCCCAGCGACGCCGACGAGGACGCGCACTATGCGGCGCGCATGGTTCGCGACGAGGCCGCCCCGTGAGCGCCACCCACACGCCCATGTTCCAGCAGTACCACGCGCTCAAGGCGCAGCACCCCGACTGCGTGCTGTTCTTCCGCATGGGCGACTTCTACGAGATGTTCTACGACGACGCCGAGCTGGCCGGGCAGGTCCTCGAGCTCACCGTCACCGCCCGCAACAAGCAAGACCCCGAGCCCATCCCCATGGCCGGGGTGCCGCACCACGCCGCCGCCGGCTACGTGCAGCGCTTCACCGAGGCCGGCTACCGCGTGGCCATCGCCGAGCAGGTCGAAGACCCCGCCTTGGCCAAGGGTCTGGTCAAGCGCGAGGTCGTTCGTGTGGTCACCCCCGGGGTGGTGCTCGACCCGTCGGCTCTCGAGGCCCGGGCGCCGAACTACCTGGTGGCCCTGGCCGGTGACATGACCGGTCCGGGGGTGGGCGTCGCCTTCGTCGACGTGAGCACGGGCGACTTCCGCAGCACCCACGTCGCCGACGTCGACGCGGCGATCGGCGAGGTGCACCGCATGGAGCCCAAGGAGGCCCTGCTCTCGGGCGATCTGGCCAAGTCGGGCGCCCTGGTCGATGCCCTGCGCCGGCATCGCACCGTCATCAGCGACCCCCCGGCAGAGCTGTGGTCCGAGCGCCGTGCCCGCGACACGCTCGAGCAGGTGCTGGGCGCCGACGATGCCCGTGGGCTCGATCTGGCCGATGGCGAGCTCGTCGCCGCCGGGGTGGCCCTGGCCTACTGCCGCGAGGTGTCGGGGTCGGCGCTGGGCAACGTGCACGAGCTGCGGCCGTACCGCACGGGCGGCTTCATGGTGGTCGACGACACCACCACCCGAAACCTCGAGCTGGCCCGGACGCTCATCGGCAACCGCCGCAAGGGCAGCCTGCTGGGCCTGCTCGACCGCTGCGCCACCGCCATGGGCTCGCGCATGACGCGGGAGTGGTTGAGCTTTCCGCTGCTCGACCCGGGCGCCATCACCGCGCGCTCGGCCGCGGTGGCCGCGCTGGCCGGCGACCCCGACCGCCGAGGGGCGCTGCGCAAGGCGCTGCGAGAGGTCGCCGACATCGAGCGCATCGCCGCGCGCGTCTCGCAAGGCACGGCCCACGCCCGTGATCTCGCTGGGCTGCGGCGCTCGCTGCTGGCCGCTCCGGCGGCGGTGGCCACGGTGGGCGACCTGGCGCCCTTGCGTGCACACCTGCCCGCCGACGTCATGGCCGACGTCGCCCGCGACCTGTGCACCTGGCTGGCCGAAGACCCGCCCATCTCGCTCACCGACGGCGGCATCATCGCCAGCGGGGCCCACGCCGAGCTCGACGAGCTGATCGACATCGGGGTGCAGGGCGTCGGGGTCATCACCAAGCTCGAGCAACGCGAGCGCGAGGCGACCGGCATCGCCACCCTCAAGGTGCGCAGAAACAAGGTGTTTGGCTACTTCATCGAGGTCACGCGCGCCCACCTGCACAAGGTGCCCGAGCGCTTCCTGCGCAAGCAGACGCTGACCAACGCCGAGCGCTACATCACCGCCGAGCTCAAAGAGCTCGAAGAGAAGGTGCTGGGCGCCGACGAGCGCCGCAAGACGCTGGAGTACGCGCTGTTCGTCGAGCTGCGCGAGCGGGTGGGGGTGCAGGGCGAGCGGCTGTCGGCGCTGGCCCGGTCGCTGGCGTCCCTCGACGCGCTGGCCAACCTCGCCGAGGTGGCGATCCGCCGGCGCTGGGTGCGACCTGGGGTCGACAGCGGAACCAAGCTCGACATCGTGGCCGGGCGCCACCCCGTCGTCGAGGCCCTGCTCGACGAAGAGCGCTTCGTGCCCAACGACACCCAGCTCGATGCCGACGGCAAGCGCATGATCGTGCTCACCGGCCCCAACATGGCCGGCAAGAGCACCATCATGCGGCAGACCGCTCTCATCGTCCTGCTGGCCCAGATGGGCAGCTTCGTGCCGGCCGATGCCGCCCACATCGGCGTGTGCGACCGCATCTTCACCCGCGTGGGGGCCAGCGACGACCTCACGCGGGGCCAGTCCACCTTCATGGTCGAGATGGCCGAGACCTCGGTCATCCTGCAGCACGCCAGCGAGCGCTCTCTGGTGCTGCTCGACGAGATCGGCCGCGGCACCAGCACCTACGATGGCCTGTCCATCGCGTGGGCCGTGGCCGAAGACATCAGCCAGCGGGTGCGCTGCCGGGCCTTGTTCGCGACGCACTACCACGAGCTGTGCGAGCTCGCCGCCACGCACCCCGGGGTGATCAACATGTCCGTCGCCATCCGCGACCAGGGCGACCGCATCATCTTCTTGCGACGCCTCAAAGAGGGGGGCGCCAGCCGCAGCTACGGCATCCAGTGCGCGCGGCTCGCCGGGCTCCCCGACGGAGTCGTCGACCGCGCTCGGGCCTTGCTGAACCACTTCGAGAAGCACGCGCCGCGCAACGAGCGCGAGCAGCTGTCCCTGTTCGGCACCGTGCGGCCACAGGCCGAAGACATCGGTGAGGTGGCGCCCCCGGCGGCGGCGGCCCCGGTCAGCGCGGTCGAGTCCGCGCTCGCGGCGATCGACCCCGACGCGCTGTCGCCCCGCGAGGCGCTCGATGCGCTGTACACGCTCAAGGGCCTGGCCTGATGGACGCGGCCCTCGAAGGCTTCGTGTACTACCTCAAGGTCGAGCGCCACTCTTCAGACCACACCGTGGCCGCCTACGGCCGCGACGTACGCCGCTTCGCCGACTGGTGCGCCGACAACGGCATCGAAGACCCCACGCGTGTCGACCGCGAGCACGTGTCCCAGCACCTCGTGTGGCTCGACGCCCAGGGCCTGGGCTTGCGCAGCATCGCGCGGGCCCGCACCAGCGTGCGCCAGTTCTTTCGCTTCTTGCTGCGCGAGAAGCTCGTCGACGCCGACCCCACCCAGCTCGTCGACGCACCCAGGTTCGGATCGCCCCTGCCCACCGTGCTCTCAGCGCGTGCGGTCGAAGATCTGCTGGCGGCACCGGACCGCTCCCACCCCCTGGGCCTCCGTGACGCCGCCATGATCGAGGTGCTGTACAGCACGGGCCTGCGCGTCAGCGAGCTGGTGGGCCTGCTGAGGGCCCGGGTCGATGCCCGCGTGGGCCTGGTGCAGGTGCTCGGCAAGGGCGACAAGGAACGGCTGGTGCCGGTGGGCGATCGGGCGCTGCTGCTCATTCGCGACTACCTGCAGTGGGCGCGGCCTCGCCACGATCCCCAGGCCCGCACGGCCCAGCTGTTCGTGGGCCGGCACGGCCGGGCCATGACCCGGCAGAACTTCTGGCAGCGGCTCAAGAAGCACGCACGCAGCGCCGACATCCGAGGCAAGGTCAGCCCGCACGTGCTGCGCCACAGCTTTGCGACCCACCTGCTCGAAAACGGGGCCGATCTGCGATCGCTCCAGGCCATGTTGGGGCACGCCGACATCAGCACGACGCAGATCTATACGCACGTGACGACCGAACGATTGAGGCGCTTGCACGCCGATTACCACCCGCGCGGATCGTAGGTTCCGGCCGTGTGTCGCGGCCGCCCGCACTCGTTCCCCGTCTGTTTCACAAGCGTCACAGACGGTGGATACCTCTGACGTGTCCCAAGTGGGGTCCATGTCCAAACGACGCCAGATCAGCTCTACTCTGCTCAAGCTCATTCCCTGGGCGTACCTGTTCTTCTTGTCCATCGCGCTGATGGGCGGCGGAATGAAGGCGTCCTTCAAGGATGCGCTCAAGCACTACCTGCACGACCACGCCGGCGAGTTCACCGAGCTGGTGTCCTTTGTCATCGGCGTGCTGGGCACCTCGCTGGTGCAGTCGAGCTCGACGGTCACGTCCATGGCCGTGGTGCTGACCCAAGAGGGCATCGTTCCGCTGATCATCGCGATTGGCATCGTGCATGGCGCCAACCTGGGCACCTCGGTCACCTCCACCATCGTGGCCTTCTTCGCCGAGGTTCCGGGCTTCACCGGCAACCCCTTCCGGGACTTCTGGCACATGCTGGTGCGCACCCGCGAGCGGGGCTTTCACACCGCCGTCGGCACCGCCGTCGTGCACGGGCTGTTCAACGTCATCCTGGTGACCGGCATCCTGATTGCCCTCGAGCTGCCCTTCGGCATCATCCATCGGGCCTCCGAGTGGAGCGCTCACGTCATTGGCGACGGCCTGGCATCCAGCGCCGTGCTGCTCGACATCTTTGCCTGGGTGTCGCCCAGCACCTACACCAAGCCCGTCGCCTCGGCCCTGCTCGACATCGGTGTTCCGGGCTGGGTGCTCGTCCTCCTGGGCTTTGGGGCGCTGTTTGCAGCACTCCGTGGCTTCTCCAACACCATGAAGTCGGCGCTGCTGCTCGACAACGCCGACCCTACCGACGACGTCGATGTCGCCGCCCTGGGCCAGAAGCTGCTGGGCACGCACCCGCTTGACACCTTCGCCCGCGGGCTCTTCCTCACCATCCTGGTGCAGTCGTCGTCGGCCACCACCTCGATGGTGGTTCCGCTCGCCGCGATGGGCCTGTTCAGCATCCGCCAGATCCTGCCCTTCATCATGGGCGCGAACATCGGCACCACCACCACCGCCTTGCTGGCCGCCTCGGCCGCGGTCGGTCAGCCCGGCTTCGAGGCCGGCCTCACCATCGCGCTGGCGCACTTCTACCTCAACACCCTGGCCGTGGTGTTGGTGGTGGCCATTCCGCCGCTGCAGACCAGCGTGCTCGGCGCCACCGAGTTCTTGGCCGACCAGGCCGCCCGCCTGCCCGCCGTGCTCATCCTGTACCTGGTGGGCCTGTCGGTGGTCATGCCCGCCATCGTGTTCATCAGCCCCAACTGGCTGTCCACGGTGTTCCTGGGTGCCGTCACGGTCGTGTCCGTGGTGGGACCGCACTACTACCTGCGCAACAAGGTGGTGCCGCTCGCCACCGAGCCCGACCTGCTCGCCGCGAAGTGAGGGTGCCGTAGCCGCGTGCGTGGTTACGTGAGCCGCACACGGAGGTAGCGATGGGCACCGAGAACCCGATCCCCGCGGGCATCGACCTGGAAGCCGAGATCGAGCGGCTTCGCAAGGAACGCAACGCGGTCATCCTGGCCCACTACTACCAAGAGTCCGAGATCCAGGACATCGCCGACTTCATCGGCGACTCGCTGCAGCTCGCCAAGGCCGCGCGCGACACCACCGCCGACGTCATCGTGTTCTGCGGCGTGCACTTCATGGCCGAGGGCGCCAAGATCCTCAACCCGTCCAAGATCGTGGTGCTGCCCGACATGGACGCTGGCTGCTCCCTGGCCGACAGCTGTCCAGGCGACCAGCTGCGCGCGTGGAAGGCGGCGCATCCCGAGCACCTGGTGGTGAGCTACATCAACTGCTCGGCCGAGACCAAGTCGCTGTCCGACATCATCTGCACGTCCAGCAACGCGGTGCGGGTCATCGAGAGCCTGCCCGCCGACAAGCCCATCCTGTTCGCGCCCGACAAGAACCTGGGCGCGTGGCTGATCAAGCAGACCGGCCGTCCCATGGACCTGTGGCAGGGCGCCTGCATCGTGCACGAGACCTTCAGCGAGCGTCGGCTGCTCGACCTGATGCTGGAGCACCCCGACGCCCGCGTCATCGCCCACCCCGAGTGCGAGCCCAACATCCTCGATCACGCGCACCACATCGGCAGCACGTCCAGCCTGCTGGAGTACACCGCCACCTCGGGCTTCACCAAGTTCATCGTGGGCACCGAGCCCGGCATCCTGCACCAGATGCAGAAGCGAAGCCCGGACGTCGAGCTCATCCCGCTGCCGGGCACCGACGAGAGCTGCAACTGCAACGAGTGCCCGTTCATGCGACTGAACACCATGCAGAAGCTGTACCTGTGCCTGCGCGACCTGCAGCCGCGCGTCGAGATGGACGAGGAGCTGCGGCTAGCGGCGCTGAAGCCCTTGCAGAGGATGATGGAGCTGGGGTAGCGCGCCCGGCCCCTCGGCCGTGGGGGGAGGGAGGAACGACCGAACGGGACCCCGCGGCCGAGCTGAGGGGCCGTGGTGCGCGTCGATGGCTAGCGCGCCCGGCCCCTCGGCCCCTCGACCTACCCGACCACCTGCTCCAGCGCCCGCACCAACCCCGGCAGATCGGCTTCGGCGGTCGCCCCGTAGGCGATGCGCAGGCCGTTGATGGAGTCGATGGCGATCACACCCACCGAGTGCTCCTCGATGAGGCGCCGACGCACCTCTTCGGGGCTGACCTTGGGGTCGAGGCCGACGAGCGCGAACATGCCCGAGTTGAAGGGGTACGGGAAGATCTTGCCGCTCTGGAGCCCCTTGAGCGCATCTTTGAGCGCCCGGTAGCGGCGCCGCAGGATGTCGAGGTTGGCCTGGCGCTGCACCTCGAGGTCGGGGCACTCGAGCGCGCGCACGAGCAAGGCCTGAGATGGGCCCGGCGGGCTGCCCACCGTGGCCCGGCCCAGCGTCTTGATCTTGCTCTCGAGGGCGTCGGCCGCGGGGCCGGTGGCGGTGTGCGTCAAGAAGCCGATGCGGGCCGGAAAGAAGAAGAACTCCTTGGTGGCACCGTCGAGCTTGATGACCAGCTGACGGGACGCATCGACGCTCTCGGCGAGCTCCCAGAACAGCGAGCGACGGGCGAGGCCCGGCTCCCACAGCATGGACTGGTAGGCGTCGTCGACCACCACGACCTGGGGCCCGTCATGGTCGGCCACCACCTGGGCGATGCGCTCGATCATCGCCTGGCCGGGGGTGTAGCCCGTCGGATTGCCCGGGATGTTGAGCAGCAGCACCGACTTCTTGCCACGAACTGCATCGAGCGCGTCCTTGAGCCCCTGCACGTTGAAGCCCGACTCGCTGAAGAACGGGAAGAGGCGCAGCTTGGCGCCGTGGCGTAGCGTGAAGATGAGCTTGTAGTTGCCCCAGAAGGGGGAGGGGACCAACACCTCGGTGTCGGCGTCCGCGAACAGGTCGGCGATGATGCCCAGGCCCTGGGTGAGTCCGTGGGTGATGATCGGGCTCGACACCGGCACGTCGCAGCCCCCGGACAGCGAGCGCTGGCGCTGAGCCCACAGCTGCCGCAGCCGGGCCTGGCCCTCTTGAGGGCTGTACAGGAAGGTCATGCGCGCATCGAGCGCGCCCATCGCCTCGGACATGACCGGCAAGGGCAGGGGACGGGACCCCCCATCGGTGATCTGGCCGATGGTCGCCTTGAGGCGGCAGTCCTTGGCCTCGGCGGTCTGGGCCAGGATGCCCTTGGGAAAGACCGCACGCTTGCCAAGCGGCGACAGCAGGGCATGCGCGGCTGGGGCGTGACGGGCGAGGACGGCGTTGAGCGATTCGGCGGTGGTCATTGCGCGGGAAATAAGTGCCAGGCCGCCGCGTAGCCACCCCAGGAGGTTCGACATGTCCGACACAAGCACCGCGCTGGTGCCAGAAGACGCTCGCAAGCTGCTGATGACCAATGGCGCCGTGATCCTGGCGCAGCTGATGTACACCCTGTCGCCCATCGATGTGATCCCCGACGTGATCCCGGTGCTGGGTCAGCTCGACGACCTGGGCGCCTTCGTCTTCACGGTCGGCTTCACCCTGTGGACGGGCTGGCGCCTGTTGCAGATGCGAAAAGAGGCCCCGACCACGGCCGTGCTCGACCCCGAGCACATCGATGTGGCTCTGGCCAAGAGCTCGGGGGCCTGGGAGGCGTACGAGCCGCTCACCGAGGCCGAGATCTCGGCGCTGTAGACGACCTTGCTGTAGAGCCCGGCTTCCCCCCGGGCCGACCGCGGTTAGGCAGTGGGCAACGCAAAGGAGGCCAACCTTGGCCCTGACCAGCAACCCCTACGCCCCCAGCAACGCCCGCACCGTGGCCCGCGCCGACGAGACCACACGGGTGGCGTACCTGCGCAAGGTCGGCGTGCTGACCTTCGTGGGCATCGGCATCGCCACGGCGTCCTCCATCGTGTCCCTCGCTGCGATCCTTGCGGTGCCAGCGCTGTCGTATGGCTACCTGCCGCTCATCATCATGCTCGGCGCCTACTTCTACGCCCACATGGGCGCGCGGGCCATGGTGTTCGCCGACAGCAGCGCCACCAAGTGGTTCGGCTTCATCAGCGGCTCGGCGGCCGAGGGCATCGCCATGGGCTACCTGCTGTTGTCCGCCCTTGCATTCTCGGCCGCCGAGCTCGGCAACCCGCTGTTGCTGCTGGTTCAGGCGATCGGCTTGGTGGGGCTCACGAGCGTGGGCATGCTGGGCTACCTGCTGACCGGCCCCAAAGAGCTGTCGTACGTCAAGGGCTTCCTCACCATCGCTTTCTTGCCCATGCTGGCCGCCATGGTGCTGAGCTTCTTCTTCAGCAGCATGCTGTCTGGTCCGTTTGGCCTGATGCTCTCGGTGCTGTTCGTCGGCGTCAGCGCGGCCGGGCTGCTGTACCAGATGAACCTCGTCATCCACGAGATGCGCACCGATCAGCACGTGCCCGGCGCCTACATGATCACCATGGGCCTGCTGGTGCTGCTGTGGAACCTGATCGTGCTGCTGATGCGCCTGCAGGGCAGGGACTAGCCAGGCGAGGGGGCTGCCCCTCAGGCTATGAGGTACCCCTTGTGACCCAGGGGGTACCTGTGTTTGCCATGACGTTGGCCCTGGTTTCCGGCCTCGCAGCAGCCGAGCCCGTGCAGCTCGAGATCCCGATCGGACAGGTCTGGGACGCACTGGGCACACGGACCACCGGCGATCACGCCGTCTCCCTGCACCTCTACGATGAGGGCGGGGCCTGGCTACTGGCCTCGGACGAGGTCACCGTCAACTTCGACACCACCCCGTCGGTGGGGGTCTTCGAGCTCGAGCACACGGCGTTGGGTGATGTGGCCGGCTACTCCATCGCCCTCGATTTCGGACCGACCATGCATGGAACCGCACCCATGGACATGTCCGCCCTTGCCGCGTGCCCGTCCTCACCCGTCGAGCCCGTGCTGTACACCCCCGATGCCGACCTGGATGGCTGGGGCGGGCACGCCCGCTTTACGGTGGTGGTGGTGTCGGCCGCCTGGACCGCGATCTTCGCGGAGCAGCTGGGTTTTGGCTGCGAGACCACGGCCCCACCCACGGGCATGGGCGAAGCGGGCCAAGACTGCGACGACAGCTTGAACAGCGTGCATCCCGGTGCGCCCGAGATCTGCGATGGGGCAGACAACGACTGCGATGGCCTCGAAGACGAGGACGGCGATGCGTTCGGCGTCGCTGGATACGCCGACCTGGACAACGACGGGTGGGGCGCGGGACCATCGCTGACGACCTGCCTGCCCGGACAGATGGCGCCTGTGGATGGCGACTGCGACGACAGCAGCGCCAATGTCTTTCCCGGTCGAACCGAGCTGTGCGGCTCCCGCGACATGAACTGCGACGGCGACCCCACCGCAGGAGCGGTGAATGCGCCGAGCTGGTACCCCGATGCCGACGAGGACGGCTTCGGGGTGTGGTCTTGGTCGCCCATCGAGCAGTGCCAGCAGCCCGACGGCTACTCGGCCGACACCACCGACTGTGACGACACCGAACCCACGATCAACCCTGGAGCCGTCGAGGTCTGCAATGAGCGCGACGACGACTGCGACGGACGGGTCGACGTGGGCGCCGTCGACACCGAAGCGGTCTGGCGCGATGACGACGGCGATGGCTGGGGCAGCGGCGCCCTGCGCCATCTATGTGACCCGGACGACGGCTGGGCGCCGATCGATGGCGACTGCGACGACGACGACCCCGCCGTGAACCCTGGCGCAACCGACGACGACAACGATCCGACCGACTGGGACTGCGACGGCGCGTACGCCTGGGTGGAGTGGGAGGACGACGACAGCGGCACGGACACCGCCTCGGTCGATGATGATCCGAGCCGCGACGGCGGGTGCGCGACGGGCACCGCTCCGAAGACGATCGCGCTGACCTTGGCCATTGTCTTGGGAACGAGACGGCGGCGCAGGCGAGGGGCCTAGCAGCCCGCACAGAGGACGAGCCCAAGCGCGGCCAGCCTGGCCAATTTCAGAATCCAATACTTGACATAATATACGTTATCGGAGTTTTCCATACCCTCCGACGGGGATAGTCTACCGTCGATGAACTCCGCAATCGCGCTGCTGATGCTGGCTTGCACACCTCCGGGCGGCGAAGCCCTCCCGGTCGAGCGGCTGGTCTTGCCGTCCGTGCAGATCACCCAGGCGCCGATCGGCCGACTGTCCGAGGGCCACTTCGTGGTGCAGAACATCGGCACCGCTCCATCCACATTCGTGCTCTCGGCCACCGCCCCGTTTCGAGCCAGCGACCAGCCGGTCGACGTGGCGGCCGGCGCCGAGGTCGAGGTGGCCTTCGAGTTCGTTCCCGACAGCTACGACGACGCATCGGGCCAGATCACGGTCACCACCGAGCACCACGTCTACGCCACCGACGTGACCGGCACCGTGAACCGCGACCTGGACGGCGATGGCTTTCAGCCGCCCGAGGTCGGAGGCACCGACTGCGACGACGAAGACGCGCTCCTGAACCCCGATCAGCCCGAGAAGTGCGACGGCGTCGACGAAGACTGCGACGGCAGCGTCGATGAAGAGCCCATCGACGGGCTCACCTGGTACCTCGACGGCGACGGCGATGGCTTCGGAAGCACCACCACGGTGTCGGAGTGTGCGCTGCCCGACGGGTACACCACAAACTTCGACGACTGCGACGACACCCGGGCCGACGTGTACCCCGGCGCCCCCGATGCCTGGTACGACAGCGTCGACGCCGACTGCGCCGGAGATTCCGACCACGACCAGGACCTGGATGGATTCCTGGCGGCCTCGGGCGGAGGTTCGGACTGCGATGACACCGACGCCGACGTGTTTCCTGGTGCGGCGGATGCCTGGTACGACGGCGTTGACGGCAACTGCGATGGCGCGTCCGACTACGATCAAGACGGAGACGGGGCAGACAGCGACGCGTTTGGCGGGACCGACTGCGACGACCTGGACACGAGCTACGGCCCATCCGCACCCGAGCTCGATGATGGGCTCGATCAGGACTGCGACGGCCGCATCGACGAGACCTTCGTGCTGCCCGGCCACCTCGTGTTCACCGAGCTGTACGTGGCCACGACGGGCGACGACCCGCTGCTGCAGTACGTCGAGCTCCGAAACGTGAGCGTGCGCACCGTTCGACTGGTGGGCGCCGAGATCGTGTCGGCGGCGGGGGCCATCGAGCTGGGCAGCGTGTCGATTGGACCCGGCCAGAGCGCTCTGTTTTGCGGGTCGACGGCGACGGCCGACAACGGCGGACTGCTGTGCGAGTGGGAGCTACCGGGGCCCCTCACCTCGAGCGACCAGGCCGCCATCTGGCTCGAGCGCGACATCGACATGGTGGACTGGAGCACCTGGACCGCACCCGCCGAGGGCAACGCCTGGATGCTCACCGAATCCGCACTGGATGCGGATGCGAACGACATTCCCTCGAACTGGTGTGAGGACCTGGGTCAGCCGGGAAGCTGGCCGAAGGTGTGCCCTTAGCACGGCACTGAAATACCCGGCTTGCCGGGTATTTCAGCGCGCTATTCGGCGGCTACCACGTCGCCGTCACCCTTTGCCGTCACATCGAAGAACTGGCGGAAGTCGCTGGCCTTGGGCGATGGCTTGGGCACGAGCATGCTGTACAGGCGTCCACTGTTGCTCACAAACAGCAGCTGGCGACCGGCCACCACGGGGGCGGCCGTCACGCCTTCGAGCAGCTTGCCCTCGTCGACCCGCCACAGGTCAAGGCCCGTGTCAGGGTCGACCATGTAGACGCCGCCCTCGGACGAGCCCACCAGCAGCCCGGCCGGCGTGAGCACCGGCGTGGTGAGCGAGCCCGTGGTTCCGGACTTCCACGTCCAGGCAAGGGCGCCGGTGAGCGCATAGATCGCCCGCATGCGGCCGTCGGTTCCGGGGTGGAACAGGATGCCGCGATCGGGATCGACGATGGGGGCATCGGCCGCGCCGTGCTCCATGCGCCAGCGCACATTGTGCGTGGCCTTGTCGATGGCCACGACCGGCCGGAAGTAGCCCGAAGCGAAGATGTCGTTGCCCCAGGCCACGGTGCCCGCGACGATGTCGGGGTACCTCCCCTCGCCCACGCGGCGTTCCCAGACGACATCGCCCTTGACGCGATCGATGGCGATGACGGCCCCGTCCGAGAAGCCCAGCACGGCGATGTCGCCGGTGATGGTCGCCGGCGGTGCCGCGAACAGCGCCAGCTCGGCCTCGCGCGTGAGATCGGCCTTTCGCTGGTAGCGCCACAGCAGCTCACCGGTGGTGGCGTCGAGGGCCACGGCGAGGTCGCTGACGTTGGTGATGTAGACGATGCCGTCTTCGACCGTGGGCCGCACCAGGATGGGGGCGCCGCTGTTGTGCTTCCACACCAGCTCACCCGCCAGCGTGTAGCACCAGGTGCGTCCGGCCGTGTCGGTGAAGTACACATGGGTGTCGGACACCCAGGGCTCGGACTCGACACTGCCTGCTGCCGGGAACTTGCCCAGCACGGCTCCGTTGCGGCGGGACAGCTTGTACAGGGCGTTGCCGCCAGCGGCACCGACGTAGAGCACCTCGTCGCGGACCACCGGACGCGCCCGTTCGGCGTGGGTGGCAGCGTTGACGCGGTTGCCGGGCAGCTCGACCGACCAGTGGCTGACCGGGGGCCGAGCAAAGTCACCCGAGTAGTCCGCCGAGGGGGGAACCAGCGGGCGCTCGAACGGAATGGTGGTCTTGACCGGCGTCTGCTCGGCTTCTTGGGCGGACGCGGTGTCGCCCGCCATGGCGAGCGCCACCAGCCCGAGCAAGATCGCGTCGATCACGTGCCGCCCTGCTGCAGGGCCGCCTGGCGCTTCTGCACGGTCTGCAGGCGCTCGGAGTCGTCGGGGAAGCGCTTGATGAAGTCGTCGTACACCATGCTGGCCTCGCTGGGCCGCTCGAGGTGTTCGAGCGCCAGCCCCAGGTCGATGAGGGCTTGTTCGGCGAGGAAGCCGTCGACCTCGGTGGACAGCTTGCGCAGACGCGCCACCGCGTCGTCGCCCTGGCCCTCTTCGAGGTCGAGATTGGCGAGTGCTCCGACGACGGCGTAGCGCAGCGCAGCGCGGGAGTCGGGCTCGGCCGCCTGGAGGGCCGCCCGACGAGCCGCGGGCGCGTCGACGATGCGGTACAGCTCGGCCGCCTCGAGGTAGGCCTCGACGCTGGCCGTTCCGCTCGATTCTTTGCCGATTGCGACCAAGCGGTCGGCGACCTCGGTGATGGAGGCCTTGTCGGCGTCGGTGAGCGCCCCGAGGGACGCGCCCCCGGGCAAGTCGGAGCGGGCGTCGGCGACGCGCCCCGTGGTGGCCTTCTGGGCCTTGCGGTACTGGTTCATGCCAATGCCGTAGATCAGCACACACACCAGCCCCACGCCGATGACGGCTGCGAGGTGTTTCCAGTACCCGAGGAAGGTGTTGGCGAGCCACATCTCGGCGCGGAACGCCGCACCGGCCTCTTGGTCGGGAAGATCGAGCCCGCCGGGCTCCTGCTCTGCCACCGTGCATCTCCTTGAGACATGCTTAAAATGCGATTGGAGCGCTAACGGCTTTGTGCGAGATGCGCTTGTGTCCGCCCTCATATGCGCGGTATGAATCGGCATGCAAGTGACGTCGTTGCGTACCCTCGCCCCCATTGCTGCCTTCGCGCTGAGCGGCTGTGGCGACTACCCCTCGTGGGGCGAGACCACCGATGACCGCACCTATTTGCCCGCCCAGACCGACCCCCTCGACCAGTACGACGATCTGGTGGTGGACTGGATCGACCTCGAGGCCGAGCCCAATGATGTGCCGTCCGAGGCCCAGCAGACGACCCTGGCTCTGGGCTCCGCGGCCGGTGTGCTCGACGGCACCATGAACGGCCTGGTGTGGGAAGACGACTTCGACCCCGTCGTGATCACCGACGAGGCCTGCCCCAGCGTCACCGGCAGCCGCAAGCCCGATGGGGTGGCCGGCGAGTACGGCGCCGACGTCGACTTCTACGGCATCACCGTCGAGTCGGCCGGCACGCTGTGTGTCATGGGCCAGCACGCGCCATTCCAAGATCCGGTTGGCTGGGACCTCGTGCTCTTTCCGCTCGCCGATGGCTGCCAGGTGCCGCTGGCCCCCGTGGTGGGCGAAGGCTCCAACTGGCAAGACGGGGTGCTGGGCTTTGGCCGCAGCGGTCAGGTGCACGCGTGGAGCACCCACGTCGAAGCCGGGCAGCGCTTTGCCTTGCTCGTTGCCGGGTACGGCGTCGACGATGGCGACACCGACACCGGCACCGCAAACCGACCCCTGGTCGATCTTCCTTACCAGGCAGCCTGGGCGCTCGTCGCCGACGACGGCACCAACCTGGCCCCCTGCCCTCGCCCTTCTCTGGGAGCGTCCGAGTGATTCGCACCTCTGCCCTGCTGGCCCTCGGCCTCAGCCTGTTGGCTCCAAACGCCGCGAGTGCCCTCGAGTACCGCGTGCTGCAGCTCTCCGACGGGCGCGAGCTCAACGTCGAGCTCACCAACACCCTGGCGGCGGGCCTGGCCATCACCGTTCCTCAGGGAACGTCCGAGATCCCGTTCACGCTGCTGGTCGACATGGTGCCCAGCGACCCCACCGCCTACCTGTCCCAGCCCGACTGGGTCATCTACGTGGCCGCGCCGCCCGACGTGTCCAAGAAGCTCAAGGCCGCCTTCACGGCCATTCCTGGCATTCAGGTGCATGGGCAGCCCGGCGTGTCGTCGCCGATCACCGCCGATCAGGCCGCCTTCGCCAAGGAGTGCGGGCCCGACGCCGACTGCCTCAAGGCCGCGCTCACCGGCGCCCCGTGGACCTGGATCGTCACCGCTGACAAGGGCGATGACGGAACGATCGCGCTGCATGGCTTCTTGAACACCGGCGCGACCGACTACACCGCCAGCTACGACCGGGCCGACGTTGGCGCGTTGCAACAGGCCACCTACGGCGCACTCGGGCTGATTCCCGCCGGAGACCTGCCTCCGCTCACCGGGCCGCTCTTTGCGTCGAGCGGTGGTGGCAAAGACCCGAAAGACCCCAAGGATCCGAAAGACCCCAAAGATCCGAAGGACCCGGGTGGCAGCGGCAACGCCACCATCTCGGCCTCCGAGAAGGAGGTCATCGCCCGCAGCTTCATTCCGCTGCCCGGCTACCCCTCGCTCAAGGCGGGCGACACCGCGGGCTTCGGCATGGCGCTGGGCGCCACGGTGGTGGGCACCGGGGCCTGGGCTGCGGTCAGCGCCGAGAGCTCGTCGAGCCCGGCGCAGTTTGCCGTGTCCACCGCGCTGGGTTTCTACGCCATCAGCGTGGTGAGCTCGCAGGCGTTTGGCCTTCGAAGCGCCAAGTCGGGCGATCTCCAGATCGTGCCGGTCTACGATCCGCGGTCCGAGAGCACCGGAGTCCAGCTCCACATCGAGCGCTGACGAGCCCGCCCCCAAGCGTCGTTCGAGGGTAACGCTCCCGCGATTGACACCCGTCCATCTGCGGTCTACCTTGCCCGTGCGGCCGTTGGTCGTGCGCGCCCGCGTGCGATGGGATGGCCGTCCCCTCCCCTTTCCCAAGACACTCCTCCCCGGAGACCATCATGTTGCTGCTCCTGGCCCCTGTCGTGGCCATGGCCGGCGAAGAAGACGCCGCCGAATACAGGCGACTGACCGAGTCGATGACCAAGCTCGCCGAGCGCAACGCCTGGGAGGGTGTCGAGCGCAACTACCTGGCCATCATCGAGCTCGATCACGATGTCGAGGCCAAGGTGCACCGGCTCGGAGCGCAGAGCGCGCGCAGCGCCGGTGATGTGGGTGCCCTGGTCGACCGGCTGCGCGCCGCCGAGGCCATCGAGGCCAGCGACGAGGGCCAGGCCGAGCTCGACGCGATCACCGCAGCCTACGGCCCGGTCGAGCTGCACAGCCGCAAGGCCGAGCCGGCCACCCTCGCGGTGCGGGAGCGGCCGTTCCAGCCCGATCTGGGCAAGGCCATCGACGTGGCCACCGCCAAGGTCGACGCCAGCGGATCCTTCGACGGCTGGCTGCCCGCCGGCGAGTACACCTTCGGGCCCAAGACCATCGTCGTGGCCGCCGGTGGCGCGCCCATCGTGGTCGATCTGCGTAAAGAGGCCGGCGCCAACGCCAAGTGCGTCAAGGTCACCTCCGAGGAGCTCTCGCAGGCCCTCACCATGGCCACCTCGGCCTACGGAACGTCCGACTGGGAGGGCTTCTCGGACGCGGCACGCGAGGCTCGGCACATGACGCCCTGCGTGATCGACGAGATCCCCGACCATGTGGCCGCTCGCTTCCACCTGGTCGAGGCCCTGGCCGCCTTCCGCAACAAGGACAGCGACCTGGCGCTTCGCTCGGCCACCGTGTCGCGCCGAGAGGCGCCCAAGTACGAGCTGCCGGCTGCCACCGTCAAGCTCGACGACCCCTTCCGCGAGGTGTGGGAAGAGGCGCGCAAGGCCCGAGCCGGCACCACCGGCGCCGACAAGCCCGCCAAGGGCTACCTGCTCTTCGACGGCCATCGCCGAACCTGGCGCTACGAAGGCCACCCCGTGGTCTTCCAGCTCATCGACGACGATGGCAAGGTGAAGGAGTCGGCCTACCTGGCCGGCGACGCGGCGCCCCCCGCCTACACGCCGCTGCCCGAAGGCGAACGCAGCGCGTACAGCTACGAAGACGACACCAACCTCCGAATGCCCTTGCTGGCCGGCAGCGCCATCGCGGCTGTGGGTGGCGCCATCGTGTACGGCGCCGCACTGGGGGCCAAGGGCCGCTTCGACAAGAGCACCGACCGCCAAGAGGGGGCCAAGCTGCAGGCCCAGGCCAACACGCTTGGGGCCACCGGCCTTGCGCTGGGTGGAGTCGCCGTCGGACTGGGCGTCACCGCCGCCTTCACAGGAGCCTTCTGATGCGCACCGCCTTGATTCCGCTCACGCTGCTGATCGCGACGGGCTGCCCGTTCGTCAACGATGCCTACGTGCAAGACCACTTCGCGGCGCTCGACGGCGATGGCGACGGGGTGCTGCCGAGCGAGGGCGACTGCGACGACACCAACGCGTCCATCCACCCCGCCGCCACCGACAGCTGCGATGGCATCGACAACGACTGCGACGGCGAGACCGACGAAGATCCGCAAGAAGCGTTCTACGTCGACGATGACGGCGACGGCTTTGGCCAGGGCACGCCAATGCCCGCCTGCCCAGGCGACGGGTGGTCCGGGCTCAACACCGACTGCGACGACAGCAACGCCCTGATCAACCCGGTCGCCAACGAGGTCTGCAACGACATCGACGACGACTGTGACGGCACCGCCGACAACACCGACAACAGCTGGTACGCCGACGTCGATGGCGACACCTTTGGCGACTTCGACACCGCGTCCGACGTGTGCCAGCCCGGGTACGTGTCCGACGCCACCGACTGCGACGACGACGACAGCACCATCAACCCGGGCGCCGACGAGCTGTGCGACGGCATCGACCAGGACTGCAGCGGCGTGCCCGACAACGACCCCGTCGACCCCGACACCTTCTACCTCGACGGTGACAGCGACGGATACGGGGACAGTGCCGCCACCACCGAGGCCTGCTCGAGGCCCGCTGGCTACGCGGAGGTCGATGGCGACTGCAACGATGCCGATCAAGACATCTACCCCGACGCCGAGGAGCTCTGCGACGCCAAGGACAACGACTGCGACGGCGAGACCGACGAGACGCCGCCCACGTGGTACGCCGATGCCGATGGAGACGGCCACGGCGACGCCGGCGTCACTTCGCAGGGCTGCGACCCGCCCTCGGTCAACGGGTGGTCGGCCAAGAGCGACGACTGCAACGACTCCAACGACCAGATCTACCCACTCGCTCCGGAGCGCTGCAACGATCTGGACGACGACTGCGACATCACCATCGACGAAGACGCCATCGACCAGCCCACCTGGTACAACGACGGCGACAGCGACGGCTACGGCGCCACCAGCCCGACCCAGGTCGCCTGCGACCAGCCCAGCGGCTACGTCGACAACAGCGACGACTGCAACGACGGCGAGGCCGACGTCAACCCGGACACCGTCTGGTACGCCGACACCGACAACGACCAGTTCGGCGACCCGTCCGGGGCCACCATGACCCAGTGCGTGCAGCCGACGGGCTTCGTGCGCGACGCCACCGACTGCAACGACGCCGACGGCAGCCAGAACCCAGCGACCGTCTGGTACCCCGACACCGACGGCGATGACTACGGCGAGATGGGCGGGACCACGATGGTTCAGTGCGCCCAGCCGGCCGCCCACGTCATGGACAATACCGACTGCAACGACGGCGACCCCGCGATCAACCCGGAGTCCATCTGGTTCACCGACGGCGATGGGGATGGATTCGGCGACGAGAACGACGCCGGCACCCAGCAGTGCGCCAAGCCCAACAGCACCGACGTCCTAAACGACACCGACTGCGATGACAGCGACGGCCTCACCTTCCCCGGGCAAGCCGAGACGTGCGATCCCGTCGACCGCAACTGCGACCTGTTGCAAGACGATGACCACGATCTGGATTCCTACCTCCGACCCGGGTGCGGCGGCGTCGACTGCGACGACGAGAGCGACGCGACGACCCCGACGCCAGGCGGCGGCTGCACGCTGTACAACGACTGCACGGAACTGCAGACCGCGCAGGCAGGCCTCGGCTTCTCGGTCGACGACGGCGACTACTGGTTCACCCTCGACAGCACTGGCGGCGACGTTCAGCTGTACTGCGACATGACCACCGATGGTGGCGGCTGGACGCGCACGCTCAGCTTCGAGGCGGGCGACAGCAGCGGATGCATCATCGGCACGGCGACCACCTCGACGCACTGGGTCATGACCATCGACGTGGCGGGCAACTGGGGAGGCGGCGGCGAGCTCATGAGCACCTTCGACGACTCGGCCCCGGCGGCCGGCCCCCGGGTCAGCGCGGTGAAGTTCGTGCCGGGAGCGTTTGGCGACATCGCGGCCGACTTCGCCTTCCCCATTCCCGGAGCGGGGTGGTTCAAGTCGGCGAGCACCGATTTCTCGCTGGTGACGCTGGTGGGCAACACCTACCCCAACAGCGTGTACTGGGACTACGCTGCCGGCGTCCTGGAGCGGGCGTACTGCCTTGGCGGTGACGACACGAGCGCCCAGGTCTGCGTCTGGCCCGGCTTCGACGCCGGGCACTGCAATGCCGTGTCGCATGACGGCACCTGGTACACCAGCGGCGTGACCCACGAGCTGTACGTACGAGCCCCGTAGCCGACCTACCCGAACGTCCTCCTGGCCCGCCTGAGGCTTCGCTCCATGGTGACCAGGGCACACATGAGCCACTCGGGGGGCAGGTCGTCGATCTCTCCCCGAAGCAGGCGCGCCATCCCGCGGCTGCTCATCGGGCCGGCGAGGAATCGATGTGGGGACGCCAGCACCGCCTCGATGGTGTCGTCATCGACGCGGACCAGCTCGCGCGCCCACTGCATGCGCTCGGCGCGGGTCGGCTGCAGCCTGAGTCGGCGGCGCACCGACATGGGCCGCGACCACCAGCTGAAGACCCTGCGGCGCACAGGCTCGGGCAGCTCACGCACGCGCCGGGCGTCGAAGTCGAGCACGGCGATGGCGGTCTGCACCGCGATGTGCAGCTCGACCAGGCAGCCGAGACGACGCGCCTCGATCTCCTGCTCGGGATCGAAGCCACAGCAGGCGCAGGGGCCGCCAGCATCGATGCGGTTGGCGTCGCAGCTCAGACACACGTCGGTGAGGTGCTGTACAGCAGGCTGTCCCATCGGCCCATCTCCCTTCGAAGGGGCACAACCTAGGCGGTCTGGACCGCACGCGGACCACCACCCGCTCTGAATTTCCGGGTGCGGCCGCTACTCGGAGGCCGAGCCGTACACGAAGGCCGCCGCCGAGATGCGCCAAGTGCCCTCTTGGGACATGCCATCGACGGTGAAGCCGAAGCTGTGCTCACCGGGCTCGTTCCAGGAGAACCGCTGGTAGCTCTGGGGCTCGGTGACCGCTCCAGGGCACCAGTTCGCGCGCGGGGCGCGCACGCTGCCCTCGGCCCCGCAGGGGTTCTCGAGGCAGTATTGGCCGAAGGGGCCGCCGCTGGTCATGGTGCACAGGCTGTCGCAGTCCTCACGCCACGCGTCCCAGCGCTCGAACTCATCGGCATCGGCCCGCAGACGGTGCCTGCGCGAGCAGAACTCTTCGGCGGGTCCGATGCAGTTGGCGCCCACCGGTCCTCCGCCGTGACCGGTGGCCCGGTAGTCGACGCGAACCTCGGTGGCGCCCTCGGGCGTGGTGAAGGGCAGGTCGACATCGCCGTCGTCGGCCACGTGCACGCCGCGGTACAGGGGAATCGCCGCCAGCACATTGCGTGGTGGCTCTCCAGGCTCGGCCTCGAGCGTCACACTGACATTCCAGCCGCCCTCGCTGCCGCTGACCTGGCCCGCGGTGTCGTAGGAGGTGCTGATGAACACCTCGAGCTCGTGGGCGCCCGGCCGGGCGTTGGCCAGATCGGTGACGTCGAGTTCGACCGAAAGGGGGCCCCCGAACGGGGTGGCGGCATGCAGGAGTTCGAAGGCCGGCGGCCCCCCGGTGTCGCCCGGCGGGTCGAGGTACACCTCGAAGGCCCGATCGAAGGCATCGCACGATGCGGGCCAGTTGTGCCCGGGCGGCGGCGGATCATCGTCCCACTGCTCGAACGGAAAGCAGGTGGAGCGCAGATCGACGGTCAGCGTCGCGCTGGCGAAAGGGCCGTCGCGAAAGTCGAGCGGCGCGGTGACCGAGCGCACGTCCACATCCCCTTGGCTGTGGATGCGCGCGTCGTCGAGGACCGTCTCGCTGTACGGGTCGGCGAACTGCGGACCGCACGCCACCAGCACAGCGAGCAAGCCCGTCACGGCGCAGCCAGATTCACCACCGCGCTACCCGCGGAGTTGAACTTGACCTCACGCTCGAGGGTGAACTCGGTGTCCCCCCCGACGATGCGGAAGCTATGGGTGCCTTCGGTCAGCTGGGCGCGGGCGGGCAGCTTGCCTACCTCTTTGCCGTCGACGAGCACCTTCTCGCCCTTGCTGCCGGTCATGAAGATCATCACGTTGCCGGTGCGGGCCGCGGACTCGAGCTCGAAGGGCACCGCCTGATCGGCGCGCACATCGAGCGTCTTCTTTTGCTCGCCGTAGCCGTCCTTGCTGACCTCGACCGTGTGCAGGCCATGGTCGAGCTGAATGTTCAGCGGCGTCTGGCCCTTGTTCTGCTTGTCGATGATGACGGTTGCGCCGGGCGGGTTGCTGGTGATGCGCACCTCGGACGCGGTTGCCGCGGGGGGCTGGCCACCCCAGGGATCACCACTGCCCTCGCTGCCGCCGTCACTAGCCGCGTCGGCGCCGCCATCGCTGCCGGTCCCAGCGTCGCCGGTGCCCTCGGAGGACCCGCCGTCGCTTGCCGCTGCAGGCTCGTCGGTGTCGGCCGCGGGCGGCTCGTCGGTGTCGGTGCCGCCGGGATCGGCCGCGTCGGTGTCGTCGCCACCGGGATCGGCCGCGTCGGTGTCCTGGGGGTCTTCGGTGTCGTCGGTATCGGCGGCCGGCGGCTCTTCGGTGTCGGCGGCCGGCGGCTCTTCGGTGTCGGGGGTCGCGTCGGCCGTTCCGTCGGTCGACGGCTGTTCGATGGCGGTGCCATCGGTGCCGTCTACCGGTTCGCCGCCCTTGCCGGACGTTCCCATGAGCAGGGCCGCCCCGCCGCCGAAGGTGATCAGCGCACCGGTGATGATCACGAACACGACCGCGCCGGCGCCGAGGATCACGAACAGCGGGATTCCGCCGCCCTTGTTGCGCTCTTCGGTGGTCTCTCGCTGTGGACCAGCGGCGGCGAGCGCCTCTTCGCGGCGCACTTCGTCTGAGAGGTCGTCAGGATCGGGACGATTGGCAAAGAAGTCGTCTTCGGGGGCCGCGGGCTCGGGCGTGGCCGCGGGAGTCGCAGGCGGCTCGTACTTGGGCGGTGGCGGGGCCGCCTTTGGCTCGGTCGCGGGCGGAGCGGCGCCGCCGAGGCTGGGCGGCGGAGGTGCGTCAAGGCCATCGTCGGAGGGCTGATCGGCCTGCGGCGTGTCCAGGGGCACTTCGTCGACGGACGGGGCCACCGTGCGGGGCGTGCCCTGAACGGGCGCGAAGGTGAGTGGCTCGGGGTTGAAGTCGTAGCCCTCGAACTGGTCGCCCTGGCCGCCGCTGGCCGACTGGCCTGCTCCCGTTGGCGTCGGCGGAGCGGCGAGGTTGGCGGCGCCTGCACCCATGCCCATGCCCATGCCAGGAACCGGCGGCGGATTGAGCGCCGACCCACCGCCCACGAGGGAGCGGCGGCGCCGGGAGGTCACACGACCGGGCGCGGGCGGCGGGGTCGCACCCGTCGACTGCATGGCGAAGTTGCGCGGCAGGGGCGCATCGATCGCAGAATCACCGAACGGCGATGCAGAAACCTGGGTCTCGAGCACAGCGCCGTCGTTGAAGCAGTAACTGATGCGGTCCGTGTATTTGGAGCCGCAGGTCGAACAAACCTTCATCTACCCTCGCCCAGCGGGCCGGATTGCCGAGGAGTATACGCCCCGGGGACGCCAGAGGCCAATCCGACCGCTCATACGGAGTACTGGCGCTTGAGGTGGCGGGCGATGACGAGGCGCTGAATCTGGTTGGTGCCCTCGACGATCTGCATCACCTTTGCGTCGCGCATGTAGCGTTCGACGGGGTAGTCGCGTGTGTAGCCGTAGCCACCGAAGCACTGCACCGCGTCGGTGGTGACCGCCATCGCGGTGTCCGTGGCCACGCACTTGGCCATCGCGGCGATGTCGCTGTACGCGTGGCCCTTGTCGCGCAACCAGGCTGCCTTGTGGGTGAGCAGCCGCGAAGACTCGACCCTGCAGGCCATGTCGGCCAGCATGAAGCCCACCCCTTGAAAGTCGATGATGGCCTTGCCGAACTGCTGGCGCTCGGTGGTGTAGCGACCGGCCGCGTCCATGGCGGCGCGCGACAGTCCCACCGAGGTGGCCGCGATGGTGATGCGCCCCGAGTCGAGGGCTTCCATGGCGACGGTGAAACCCTCGCCTGGCTGACCGACCATCGCCGTCTTGGGCAGGCGCACGTTGTCGAGGATGAGCTCGACCGTGGGCGAGGCGCGCAGCCCCATCTTGCTCTCTTTCTTGCCGAAGGACAGGCCCGGGGCATCTCCGGGCAACACGAAGGCCGACACCCCGCGCGCGCCCGGGCCCCCGGTGCGGGCCATGACGATGTAGACATCGGCATAGCCACCGTGGGTGATCCAGAACTTGGTGCCGTTGAGCACGTAGTCGTCCCCATCGGCCACAGCGGTGGTCTTGAGCGAGGCGGCGTCGCTGCCGCTTCCTGGCTCTGAGAGCGCGAAGCCACCGAGCAGCTCTCCGGCGGCGAGCCCGGGAAGCCAGCGCTGCTTCTGCGCTTCGGTGCCCATCTTGCTCAAGATGACCTGGGGCAGCCCGGTGACCGCCACCGAGACCGCGTACGAGGCCGATACCGCCGCGATCTCTTCGAGCACGATGCAGTACTCGTAGTAGCCCAGGCCCAGCCCGCCATATTCCTCGGGGGTGGGAATGCCGCAGAAGCCCTGCTCGCCCATGGCTGCGATCAGATCCTTGCGGAAGTGCTGATCCTCGTCGTCTTGTTCGACGGTTGGGGCGAGCTCGGCCTGGCAGAACGCGCGCACGGCGTCGGCGAGGGCTTGTGCTTCTTCGGTGCGGACGAACATCGGGCCTCCACGGCGAACAGCCGCCTAACAGGCCGCTGAAATACTCGTTCCTCGCATTTCAGCGACCTGCTTTTACCATTGCCGGCATCGCCGCCTTCAGACTCGGCAAGTCCGGCCGCCGACTCGACGATTGTGTTTGGCCGCTGGTTTTCGCATTCTCGAGGAATCGCCGATTCGGCAGCCGGACCTGCCGAGGGCGGCGGATGCCTCGGTCGCAGCGCCCTGAAAAAACCCGGCAAGCCGGGTTTTTCAGCACCCTGCTAACCGGGCGTGCAGTCGGTGCCGTCGGTCACCGCGGCCTCAAGCCCACGCTCCCACTCCACCCATCGCTCGATGATGTCGGCGTCGATTCCCCGCTCCGTCAGCACGGTGCGCACGATGGCCAGGCGGCGGCGGAAGTGCCCCGCGTTGATGGGCAGCCGGGTGTGGGCCCCTCGCAGCGAGCGGCCCTGGTAGGCGACCGAGGCGCCCAGGTGCGAGGCCGCGAGCTGGTACTCGTGCAGGGCGATGCGCTGCAGGTCCTTGCCTTCGAACATGAAGCCGATGATGAAGTCGGCGGCGAAGCGCTGCACGTAGGCTTCGACCGCCTCGCGAAGCTCCGCGTCACCGATGCGCTCGTAGTCGGACTTCACAAGACCATCCGCTTGCCGATCTCGACGGCGACCCCGTGAACGGCATCGAAGTCGTGCTCCTGGGCGGGAACCAGGAAGAACTCGTCGGGCTCGATGAGGTGCAGGTTGAGCATGGGCCCCGACTCGGTGCGGCGGGCGCTGCAGTGGCCCACCCGCCCCCAGGCGATGGGTGCGGCCTCGTCGGCGCGAATGCCGTCGGCGGTGACACGCACGCGCGTGACCTCGGCCTCGATGTCGCCACCGGGCGCCGCGAACGCAAGCGCCGTGGCGGCCACTGCGAAGATCGCAAAGACCCAGGCCACGAAGCCCGCGATGGCCAGCCCCAGGATGATGGCGGCGATCGCGCCAAAGAACGGGGCGAATGCCTTCAGCGCGCGAAACAGGGCCTCGGACGGAGCCGCGTCGCTGGCCCCACCGGTCAGCGTCACCTCGAAGCCGTCGGGGAGATCGAGCCGGGGAATGGGAAGCGCCATGCAGGCAAGCTATCCCTGCGGCACCCCCCTCACCTGCCAAGGTCTGTTGCAGGAGGCCCGATGCCCACGCCCTTCCCCAACGTCGCGCCGTACCAGCGCGGCAAGATCCACGTCATCGATCACCAGAGCCAGGCGCTCCGCGACAACCCGTGGGGCGACCCGTCCCACCGGGACGTCCTGGTGTACACGCCGCCCGGCTACCGCGACAGCGACGCCCGCTACCCGGTGGTCTTCGTGCTCGCCGGCTTCGCGGGCACCGGCGAGGGGCTGCTGGGCCGGGGCCTGGCCGACATGTCCATCGCCACGCGCATCGACCGCCTGCTGGCCGATGGGTGCCCGCCCTTCATCGCGGTGATGCCCGACTGCATGACCAGCGTCGGCGGCTCGCAGTACCTCGACTCGCCAGGCATCGGCCGGTACGCCAGCTACCTGATGCGCGAGATCAAGCCCTTCGTCGACGGGCGCTTCCGCACCAACGGGCGCTGGGGCGCCACGGGGCGAAGCTCGGGAGGCTTCGGCGCGCTGTCGCTGGCCATGGACTTCCCCGGAGAGCTGCATGCGGTGGGATCCCTGGCGGGGGACATGGGCTTCGATCTGGCCTATCTGGGGGACATCAGCCAGGCGGTGAGCGGTGTGGCCGGCGCCGGCGGCCTGGACGGGTTCGTCGACTACTTCTGGAAGCAGCACCGGCACGGGGGCGCGCTCTTCGCCGCCATGAACATCGTGGGCATGAGCTGCGCCTACTCCCCCGACCCGGACGCCAAGCCGATTCCCGCTCGTTTTCCCGTCGACTTCGACACCGGCGCCGTCGACTTCGAGGTGCTGCAGTCCTGGCAGCGCTTCGATCCGATCGTGCGCGTGGACCGCGACCACGAGGCCCTGCGCCAGCTGGACTTGCTGTTCATCGATGCCGGCGACCGTGACGAGTACAACCTGCACCTTGGAGCGCGGCGTCTGGTGCGCAAGCTCGATGCCCTCGGCGTCGAGCACACCTACGAGGAGTTCCGGGGCGGGCACCGCGGAACCAGCTACCGTTTCGACCGCGTGCTGCCGCTGTTGGCGGCCGCGCTCGGCTGACCGTCACAGCCCTTCGATCAGGCGCCCTTGATCGACACGGAGCACACGCGGAAAGCGGGCGGCGAGCTCGAGGCTGTGGGTCACCACCAGCAAGGTGCTGCCCAGCTGCTGGTTGAGGCGCAAGAAGATGTCGAAGACGCCATCGGCGGTGCCGGGGTCGAGGTTGCCCGTGGGCTCGTCGGCCAGCACCAGACCAGGCGCCATCACCAGCGCACGCGCAATGGCCACGCGCTGCTGTTCGCCGCCCGAGAGTTCGCCGGGCTTGTGGTGCAGGCGGTGGCCCAGTCCCACCGCGGTCAGCAGGGCCTTGGCGCGGGCACGGGCCACGTGAACCGGCGACCCGGACAGCCGCACCGGCATCATGGTGTTGCCGAGCGCGGTCTGCTCCGGCAGCAGGTTGTGCGCCTGGAACACGAAGCCCACCCGCGCGTTGCGCATGCGATCTCGCTCGACATCGGCCATGCGGGCCACGTCGCGGCCGCCCAGCTTGATGGTGCCGGTGGTGGGCCGGTCGAGCAGGCCCAGCAGGTGCATGAAGGTGGACTTGCCCGAGCCCGAGGGGCCCACCACGGCAACGCGCTCGCCCGGCTCGAGCACGATGTCGACGCCGGTGAGCACGCGGATCTCGTTGCCGCCCTTGCGGTACAGCTTGGACAGGCCCGAGACCTCGACGCGCACCCCGGCGTCACTCATAGCGAAGGCCCTCGACGGGGTCGACGCTGGCGGCCCGGCTGGAGGGGTAGAGCGTGGCCAGGAAGCACAGCAGGAAGGCGCCCACGGCGACCGTGAGCACGACCTCGGGCTCGATCACCACCGGCAGCGTGTCCAGGTAGTAGACGTCGGTCTCGAGCTGGTACTCGTATCGGTCGAGGATGAAGCAGCCCACCATGCCGGTGGCCGTGCCCAGCACCGTGCCCACAGCCCCGATGAGGGCGCCCTCCATCATGAAGATGCGGCGAATGCTGCCGCTGGACGCGCCCATGGCCTTGAGGATGGCGATCTCGCGGCCCTTGGTGATCACCAGCATGGTGAGCGTGGTCACGATGAGCAGCGCAGCCACCACCACGATCATCGCCAAGATGAGCCCCATCACGATCTTCTCGAGCTTCAGGGCCGCAAACAGCGACTTGTTCATCTGCATCCAGTGCTTGACGTGGTGCGGATACTGGAGGCGCTCTTCGATCGCGGAGCTGATGCGCGGCGCTTCGTCGATGTCGACGAGCGACACCTCCAGGCCGGTCACCCGGTCGCCGAGCTTGAGGAAGGACTGGGCCGTCTGGTTGGACACGTAGACCCACTTGGAGTCGTACTCGTACATGCCCGACTCGAACACGCCGGCCACACGCACGGGCCGCACCTGGGGCACGGGCATGCCCATGGGGCCGGCGCTTCCGCCCAGCGGGTTGATGAGCTGGATGGTGTCGCCAGGTCGGACCTGCAGCTGCTCCATCAGGCCCTTGCCGATCAGGATGCCCGGCTGTGACGCCCCGTCGGGGTCGCTGAGCGGCGGCGCGATGGGCGCCTTCATGTCCTCGAAGACCGCGTATTTTTCGCCCTCTTCGGTGATCAGGCCGTCCAGGCTCCACTTCATGTCGTCGCGAAGGCTGGTGACATCGCCGGTGCGGTCGGGGTCCATGCCCTTCATGATCACGCCGGCATGGCCCCACGAGCTGCGCACGAGCAGCTCGGAGTACACGAAAGGCGCGCTGGCGGCCACGCCGTCGACGGCCTCGACCTCGGCGTTGGCCGTCTCCCAGTCGGGGATGCTGCCGGTGTAGTTGAGCACCACGATGTGGGCGTTGGCACCCAGGATCTTGTCGCGCAGATCGAGCTCGAAGCCGGTCATGACCGACAGCACCATGTTCAGGATGGCGACGCCCACCACCACACCCAGCACCGAGAGCACCGTGACCAGGCTGACGAAGCCCTCGCGCTGCTTGCTGCGCAGGTGCGACTGCGCCACCCACCACTCGGCCCCGATGGAGCTGCCCGGCTCGATCGCAGGCAGCGCCTCGAAGTCGATGAGCGGCTCCGGCGGCGGATCACTCGGGATCGGTGCTTCCATCAGCTCTTCGTCCACCTTCGGGGCGCAGGGTCGGGAACAGGATGACCTCGCGAATGCTGGTCTGCCCTGTGAGCAACATCACCAGACGGTCGATGCCGATTCCCTCGCCTGCGGTGGGCGGCATGCCGTAACAAAGGGCGCGGATGTAGTCGGCGTCGAAGTACATGGCCTCGTCGTCGCCGCTGGTGCGCTGCGAGGCCTGCGCCGCGAAGCGCTCGGCTTGGTCGACCGGGTCGTTGAGCTCGCTGAAGGCATTGGCGATCTCCCAGCCGTTGATGATCAGCTCGAAGCGATCGGTGCGGAAGGGGTCGTCATCGTTGCGGCGAGCCAGGGGCGAGATCTCGGCGGGGAAGCCCGTGACGAAGGTGGGGTGAACCAGGGTGTGCTCGACGTACACGTCGAAGAACAGCTCCCACCACTTGCCGACGGTGGTCGGCAATGCTTCGGCGTCGGCCCCCGGCTTGTGCTCGTTCCACCAGGCGCGCATCGCGGCTGGGTCGAGCAAAGACGCGCGCTCGATGCCCGTCGCCTCGGCGATGAGCTCGTCCATGTCGGCGCGGCGCCACGGACGGCTGTAGTCGATGTCGCGGCCGTCGAAGGGAACCACCGAACCCGAGAACAGGTCGAGCACCAGCCCGCTGACCAGATCCTCGGTGAGGTCCATCAGGTCGGCATGGGTGGCCCAGGCCTGGTAGAACTCGAGCATCGTGAACTCGGGGTTGTGCTTGAGGCTGATGCCCTCGTTGCGGAAGTTCCGGTTGATCTCGAACACCCGGTCGAGTCCCCCCACGATCAGGCGCTTGAGGTACAGCTCGGGCGCGATGCGCAGGTACAGCTCCATGCCCAGCGCGTTGTGGTGGGTCACGAAGGGCCGCGCGCTCGCTCCGCCGGGAATCGCCTGCATCATGGGCGTCTCGACCTCGAGGAAGTCGCGGGACTCGAAGTAGTCACGCACGTACCGGATGATCTTGCTGCGCTTTCGGAACACATCGCGGGTGTCGCTGTTCATGAACAGGTCGACGTAGCGCTGCCGAGCGCGCGTCTCGACATCCGAGACACCGTGGAAGCGGTCGGGGAAAGGTAGCAGCGTCTTGCCGGCCAGGACGGCCCTGGAGGCCTGCACGGTGAGCTCGCCGGTGCGGGTGCGCATCATGGTGCCCTCGACGTACACGATGTCGCCGATGTCGAGCTTCTTGAGCGTCTCGTAGGCCTGTTCGCCCACGTTGTCGCGCTTGATCCACACCTGGATGATGCCGCCGCGCCGTATGGCCTGGCCGTCGGAGTCGACGTCGTCGACCGTGGCCTCGCCGCGATCCTGCACCCGCAGGAACATCGCCTTGCCCATGCGGTTGCGGAACATCAGCCGACCGCCGATGGCCACCTTGTCGAAGCCAGGCACCGTGGAGGGATCGTCGACGCCGACGAATGCCTGGTGCAGCTCGGTGGACAGGTGGGTGGGCTCGAAGCCGTTCGGGTAGGGCTCGACGCCCATCTCGCGCAGGGACGCGAGCTTGGTGGTGAACTTGTCGTCGAACTCGAACACGGGTCGCTCCTGAGTGCCCGAGCCCCTAACAGCCACTCGCGATGCGACCCGGGCTATCCGGGCAGGACGTAGCCGAGCTTCGCGGCCCAGGCGTCGAACGCGTTGCCACCCTGGTTGAACCCGATGGTTCCCCTGCCCTCGTTGACGGGCCCGATGTAGATCGCGGCGCCCATGCCGCTGTTCCAGTCGTCGATCTTGCTGCTGGGCACGCTGAAGCTGCCGGTGTCGGGCACCGGGCAGGCGACGTACTCGACGCCATTGACGCCGCCTTCGAGGTTGTCGAAGCGAATCAAGATGAAGACATAGTCGGCGCCGGACGGCTGCCAGGTGAAGCTGAACTCGTCGTCATCGATCTCGATGGGGTCGCTGGTGTCCATGTCGGGCGAGGTCAAGACGAACGCCCGGGGCGTGGTGACCAGCCTCTCGACGGCCAGGGTGCCCTCGCCGGTGTCGAAGGGCAGGATCTGGAGCTCGGTGTCGGGGAAGTAGTCGTCGATGTCGCCCACCCACCGGTTGGCGTCTTCGTTCCACTGCAGCTCCATGCCCATGCCGGCGCCCACGATGGCCGGGTCGTCGGAGTCTTCGAAGCGCTCGAAGTCGTCGAACCAGTCGGGGGTGTCGGGACGGGCTTCTTCGCACTCGCCAAAGAAGCCGTCCGACCACAGCTCCCACCATGCCGCCTGCTGCACCGGGTCGGGCATGCCGAACCAGACGTCGCCGACGGGATCGTCATCGGCCCAGTAGTCGCCGAGCGGCTCCTGGTAGAACATCGCGCCCACCAGGCCCTTGAGCACGGGCTCGTCGTAGTCGGCGGCCTTGCCGGGAATGTGCGGCCAGCAGCCGGCGGCGAGGCCAAGCACCAAGGCGACCGTGAACAAGCGCCGCATCACTTGCCCCTGGCCAGGCCGGCGACCAGCAGGCCGCCCGCCACCACACCGGTGCCGATGCTGGCGTAGTGCGCGCCGTTGGTGACGTGGTACATCGTGCCCGAAGGTTGGGCATCGAACTGCAGCCGGGCCCCCACCGAGGTGCCAAACAGCACAGCGGCCGCGGCGCCAGCACCGATACCGGCGGTCAGCAGGGGGTTGCCGCCGCCGCTTCGGGCCGGGTCGGGCTTGGTGGGCAGGGGCTCGGGTCGGGGGTCGGGCTTGACCTTGGGCTCGTCGATGGGCTCGGGTTCGTCGATGGGCTCGGGCTCGTCGATGGGCTCGGGCTCGATGGCGGCGTCGGCAACCGGGTCATCGGCGCCCTCGATGGTCTTGGGCAGGTGCGCGCCGGGCGGCACGTAGCTCGTCCACAGCACGTCGCCTGCGCGGTTGGTGAATTGCACCACGGCGGGAATGTTGGCCGGGCGCTCGTTGCTCTTCTTGCCATCGACGTAGGCGATCAGGCCAGGTGGCGGCTCGAAGCCAGCCATCAACGAGCTGGGCTGGTTTCGCGCCTCGTCGGCCAGCCGCCACAGCTTGCCGCCCTCCGGAGCGAGCTTGTTGGACAGCTGGAAGTCGGGCTCGACCCGAAAGGCCGCCTGGAAGGCAAGCCCTGCGGCGTCGCTGTCTCCGTCCATGAAGCCGGTCATGCCCAGCATTCGGTGGTACGCGGCCGAGTTCGGCGGCAAGAACACCTGGTTCAGGCAGGGCAGCGACTCTTTGGCCTGGCCAGTGGACGCGTAGAAGGACTCTTCGTCGAGCGTGGCGAAGGCCAGGATGGCGTCTTCCATGTGGGCGGTCACCGCATCGGCGGGAACCGTCTCGGTGCAGTCATTCGCAGCGGCGAGGCCCACCAGGGCCAGCAGTAGGGTCATGGTGTCCTCACTAGGGGGCTTGGTAGCCCTGCAGGTCGGCGGCATCGCGGGGCTGGAGCTTGTACTCGCCGAAGGAGTAGGAGAGCACCCCGCGCACGACGGTGAACGAGCCGCCATCTTGCACACCAAAGGTGTTGATCAGATCGGGGTACAGCTTGTCGTCGACCACGATGCCGCCGGAGAGCACGAACTCGCCGTTGCCACGGGTCAGGGTGTCGCTGGCCACCAGCGTGCCTGAGACCTCGACCAGCATGGACTCGTAGCGTTCCATCTGGCCCGAATCGGTGAAGTCGTACCCGGTCACGATGGCCGGGAACAGCGTGCCCGTGCCAACGGACGTGGTGGTGGGGGTGGCAGCCGCGTTGATCTCTTGCAGGTCGAAGTACTCGATGTACTCGCCGGTGACGCGGATGCGCTCACCGACGGTCACCGTCGGCACCGCGTTGAGGAACACCCAGACGCCACTGTTGGGGGTGTTGGCCTCTTGCATGGCAAAGCCATTGCTGCCCACGCCGTTCACCACGCCCTCGACCGTGACCACGGTGTTCTGGGGCACCAGGCCGGCCCGGATGTCGGACAGCGCGGTGATGACCACGCCGCCGCCAGTGTCGGTGTCCGAGTCCGAGTCCGAGTCCGAGTCCGCGTCCGCGTCCGCATCCGCATCCGCATCGGCGTCAGCGTCCGCATCGGCGTCGGCGTCGGCGTCAGCGTCAGCGTCAGCGTCAGCGTCAGCGTCAGCGTCAGCGTCAGCGTCAGCGTCAGCGTCAGCGTCAGCGTCAGCGTCAGCGTCAGCGTCAGCATCGGCGTCAGCGTCCGCATCGGCGTCAGCGTCCGCATCGGCGTCGGCGTCAGCGTCAGCGTCTGCATCGGCGTCAGCATCGGCATCCGCCTCTACCGCGGTGTCATCGTAGTCGGTGGCCCTGCCTGGAATGTGTGGCCAACAAGCCGTGGCCACCCCCAGGACAAGCGCGATGGGCGCCAAACGGAGCATCACCACTGCTCTAGCAGGCTCGCCAGGGACTCGTCGTCGATGTACAACTCTTCGACGGATTCTTGATCCAGGATCCAGTTCGACAGCTGAGCGGCCTTGGCGTCGGCCTCGCGGCGGCTGGCCAGGATGGGCGCGACCCCCTGCACCAGCGCGTCGATCCCGTACCCATCGACGAGCTCGAGGTGCTCGTTGTCGACCAGCAAGACCAAGAAGCTGCGTGCCTCTTGTTCGATCGTGAAGATCGCGCCACCCGAGTCCATCGCTTCGAGCGTCTTCTCGAGCGGGGGTGCAGGCGGCGGTGGGGGCACCTCGACGGGTGTGGGCCGCACCGGGGCAGCCGGGGCCACCTCGGGTGTGGGCGCATCGACGAAGCTGGCGATCTTGGGAGGCGGACCGGTGGTGCCGATGGGCACCTCGCCGGTCTTGTCGTCCATCTCGGGGGCAGCGAGCGCTTGGAACAACGCCGCGAGGCCCTTGACCTGGCGCGGATCGTCGACCTCGTCGGATGCGTCGTCGGCGCCCTTGGCCTGGCCCGACATCATGCCCGCAGGCAGGTCGCCGAACATGCGCTCCATGGTGGTCTCGTCGTCCCAGTCGAGCTCGTCTTCTTCGAGCGCCTTGGGAACCGGACCGCCCGCATCGGGGGCCTCGGGGGGAACCTCGACGGCGAGCTTGACCTCGACCTTGTTGGACTGCCCAGAGTCGGGGTCTTCGATGAGCGCCGTGAGCCCCAGCTGATCGTCGCCGTTGTCGGCCATGAACAGCTGCACCGACCCCTCCTGGATCTGGCAGGGGTTGCCGCGCCAGTCGACGTGGGCCTTGAACAGCAGGTCGAGGTTGTGCAGCGAGATGGGGGCCGCCGACATGGATGTGGTGCCGTCTGCCGCGACAGGCATGCCCACGAAGCGCACGGTCGCATCGGCGGTGACGACGTCGAGGTGTAGCTCGAAGCCCTTCTTTTCGTTCCACGTGAGGATGGCGTGGCTGTCGCTCATGTGCGCTCCTCGGACAGCGAGCCGTCCGCGCGCGCGGCAAGCCACGCGTCCATGAAGTTGTCGAGGGTGCCGTCGAGGACGCGCGTGACGTCTCCGACCGTCTCGCCGGTGCGCAGGTCTTTCACCTGCTGGTAGGGCTGCATGACATAGCTACGAATCTGGCTGCCAAAGTCGATCTTCTTCTTTTGGGCGTTGGCGGCGGCGGCCTCTTCGAGGCGCTTGTCGAGCTCGAGCTGGTAGAGCTTGGCCTTGAGCATCTTCATGGCCTTGTCTCGGTTCTTGTGCTGGCTGCGCTCGGCGGAGCACTTCACCACCAGGCCGGTGGGCTCGTGCGTGAGCCGCACCGCCGAGTCGGTGGTGTTGACGTGCTGGCCGCCAGCCCCCGAGGCACGCATGGTGTCCATGCGAATGTCGGCGGGGTTGATCTCGATCTGGATATCGTCGTCGATCTCGGCGTAGGCGGCGACCGCGGCGAAGGCGGTGTGGCGGCGGGCGTTCTGGTCGAAGGGGCTGATGCGCACCAGGCGGTGCACGCCGATCTCGGACTGCATCAAGCCGTAGGCATAGGGCCCACGAATGGCGAAGGTAGCGCTTCGAATGCCGGCTTCTTCGGCCGGGGTCTCTTCCATCACCTCGACCGCGAAGCCCTTTCGCTCGGCCCAGCGGAAGTACATGCGCATGAGCATCTGCGCCCAGTCGGCGGCGTCGGTGCCACCCGCGCCCGAGTTGACCTCGACGATCGCGCTGAGCTCGTCTTGCTCTTCGCCCAGCAGGCGCTGGGTCTCGAGGCTCTTGACCTTGGACTCGAGGGTCTCGAGCGAGGTGCGCGCCTCGTCGAGCAGGCTGCTGTCGCCTTCTTCGGCGGCGAGCTCGATGATCGTCGCCACGTCTTCGCGCAGCTCGTTCAGGGTGTCCCAGTCGCGCACGACACGCTCGAGCGAGCCCTTGTCGCGCAGCACCCGCTGGGCACGGTCGTTGTCGTCCCAGAAGCCCGGGCTGCCCGCCTGCGCGTCTAGATCGGCGATGCGCCGGTTGCGCCCCTCGATGTCAAAGGTGCCCCCAGAGTTCGTCTACTCGGGTGGACAGGGGTCCCAGCGTTGCCTTGATGTCGTCGATCATCGGTGCTGCTTACTCCGCGTCGGCACGCTCGACCAGTCCAGCATTCACGCAGCCCAGCACACCGAGCAGCCGCGCCTCCAGAGCCCGCATCGCAGCGGTGTCGTCGGCGGTGCCGTGATCGTGCCCCAGCAGATGGCACAGCCCGTGCACCAACAGCACCCTCACCTCGGTGGCCACGTCGTGTCCGAGCCGGGTGGCCGCCCGCGAGGCCGTGTCGATCGAGATGACCACGTCGCCCAGGTATTGATCGTCGTCTTGGGGGAAGGACAGCACGTCGGTGGGCCCATCCTTGCCGCGCCACTGCTTGTTGAGGTCGTGGATGCGGGCGTCGTTGCACAGCAGCACCGACAGCTCGCCGTCGAGCCCCAGCTCACGGAGCAGGGCATCTCCGTCGCGCTCGACAGGGCCGGGATCGACGTCGACGCCCGCCGCTGAGGCCATGGTGGTCACTTGTTGGGAGAGCCCGAGCTGCCCGGCAGGTGCTTGACCGACTCGTAGTCGGTGTTCTCGTCGGGGAAGTCGTCGTCCTGCTCGTCGACGACGTCTTGGCGCGTGATCACCGGGTGGTTGCCGGTGGGCATGACGTCGAGCGTGATCACCGCCTCGGGCTTGACCGGCGGCACCTTGGCCGGCGGTGCCTTCGACGCCGTGTCGCTGCTGCTGATGGCGGCGGTTCCCGCGTACTCGATGCGGTGGTGGTGGATGCCGCCGAGGGTAGCCACGAAGGTCTCGCTGATGGTGTAGATCTCGCGGAAGGTGAGCGGGCATTCTTCGAACTGCCCGTCGGCGATCACCGAGTTGATGATGGTCGCGATCATCTGGCGGAACTTTTCTTCGGTGGGTTCCTTGATGGTGCGCGTGGCCGCCTCGACCTTGTCGGCGAGCATGATGACGCCCGCCTCGCGGGTGTTGGGCTTGGGTCCCGGGTAGCGGAAGGCGGCCTCGTCGACGCGGCTGGGGTCGTCGGCTTCGGTGATGGCTCGACCATAGAAGTAGGCCAGCAGCCCCGAGCCGTGGTGCATGTAGATGTTCTCGATGATGGGGCGCGGGAGCCGGTGCTCCTTGGCCATGCGCCCCCCCTCGCTCACGTGGCTGATGATGATGCGTGCCGAGGTGTAGGCATCGAGCTTGTCGTGGCGGTTGCCGCCCCGCTGATTCTCGACGAAATACTGGGGTTTCAGCCCCTTCCCGATGTCGTGGAAGTAGGCCGCGACCCGAGCTTGAAGCGCGTTGGCGCCGATGGCTTCGCAGGCGGCCTCGGCCAGGCTGCCCACGATGACGCTGTGGTGGTAGGTGCCCGGTGCGCGCAGCATCAGCTGGCGAAGCAGCGGGTGGTTGAGGTTGGCCAGCTCCATCAGCCGGTAGTCGGTGACGAAGCCCACGGCCTCGAACAGGGGCACCAGCGCCAGCACCACCATGGCCGAGAGCACGCCGCCGCCGAATGCGAAGGGCAGCGACCAGAACGGACGCCAGGCCGTCGTGGCGCTGATCTCGCCGTCGGCAAAGAACAGCTGCAAGAAGTGGATGAGCAGCACCGCCCACCCGTTGATGAAGCCCACGAACAAGCCCGCGCGCAGGACCGCCAGCCGCTCCCGCGTGTGCTCGACCGACCCGGCGGCGACCACACAGGACAGCAGCACGAAGATCATGTGCAGGGCCGACAGGTCCATCACCATGCCGGCGCACACCGCCGCGGCGATGCTGAACAGCAGGGACGAAGGCACGCCGATGAGCAGGCGCACCAGCATGGCGGCACCGGCGATGGGTGCTACGAACCACACCGTGGCGGGCTCGACCTGCTCGCCCAACATCTCGGCCACGCTGCCAGACGAGACCACGGTCGCCCGAGCCACGAGTGCTGTGAGCACCAGCAGAACGCCCATCGCCGCGACGTCGCGCAGGCGCGTCGAGAAGCCCTTGAGGTAGGTCGACCCGAACTGGTAGGTGACGCCCAAGAACAGCAAGAGGAACAGCCAGACCGCTACGACTTCGCGGAACACGCCCTGGCTCCCGGCGCTGCTCTGCAGCGCCCGGTACTGGGCGACCTGCACCGACGACAGCACATCGCCCTGCCGAAACAGGGTGGTGCCCCGCTCGACGGTGATGGGCGCCATGGGGATCTCGGCGGCGGCCTGGGCCCGGCGCGCCAGGGTCTCTTGCGCATCGAACACGAAGTTGTCTTCGACCAGGGCACGGGCGATGGCGGCGGCGGCGTCGGCCCAGGGCTCGTCGGCAAAGTCCGACTCGACGCGGCCGAAGGTGACCTGTTCGCGGGCCTGCTCGAGGGTGCGGATGCCGGCCAGGTCGCTGACCGTGACCTCGGTTCGCTCGCCGCCCCGGTTCTCGATGACACGAATGACCTTGGCTTCGGCCGGAAGCTGCTCGCGCGACAGCACGACGTACCCGCGCATGGCCCGCTCGACCAAGCCGCGGGCGAGGCGTTGGGCCGGCTCGGGGAAGTCGTCGTTGACGATGGGCAGCAGCTTCTCGACGCTCATGTGCACGCCGAGCGCGTTCTGCAGGTCGTCGGCCCGGCTGATGGCCTCGGCGTCGCTGAGGCGATCGGCTTCTTGCCCGTCCTGGGCGGCGTCGCTCTGCTGCTTGGCCACGCGCTCGCGCATGGACTGGAAGGCGTAGTCGATGCGGGCGGTCAGCTGGCGCTGCTCGTCGGCCTGCCACACGTACACCGGCGCCACGCCGGCCTCGGCCTCGTCCTGGCGCCGCTCGCGCTCGGCGAAGTCTTGGTACTTGAACGGGAAGGGCGCCTTGACCGTGCGAGGCGCGACGTCACCGACCGCGAGGGTGTCGTTGGGGATCTGCGTGTAGTCGACGATGAGCAAGGCCGACACCAGCGCCGACACCAGCAGCACGAGCACGTGGCGGACCCCCGTCTCGCGTGGGCCGCCGCTACCGGATGTTGCTGTGAGTCGCTGCCACCAGCTCATCTGTGTCGTGCGTCTCTCTGGGCTTGCCGGGCATCGCGCTCATCGCGGCGGGACTGATCGTCTCGCTCGTATGCACGGATGATGTCGGCGACGAGGGGGTGCCGGATGACGTCCTCCGGGCCGAATTCTACCACCCCGATATCGGAGACGCCGTGAAGCAGCCGCAACGCGTTCACCATGCCGCTCTCGACCCCCCTGGGTAGATCGACCTGGGTCACGTCTCCGTTGACCACGACGCGGCTGTTGCTGCCCAGGCGGGTCAGGAACATGCGCATCTGCGCCCGCGTCGTGTTCTGCGCCTCGTCGAGCAGCACGTAGGCATCGGACAGCGTTCGTCCGCGCATGAAGGCGAGCGGCGCCACCTCGATCACCTTTCGCTCGAGCAGCTTGCCCATGCGCTCGGCGGGCATCATGGCCTCGAGCGAGTCGTACAGCGGCCGCAGATAGGGGTCGACCTTCTCGTTGAGATCGCCAGGCAGAAAACCCAGCTTCTCGCCGGCTTCGACCGCCGGCCGCGTGAGGATGATGCGCTTGACCAGGCCCTTCTGCAGGGCAGCCGCCGCCATCGCCACCGACAAGAAGGTCTTGCCGGTGCCCGCCGGCCCCACGCCGAACACGACGGTATTGCCGCGCATGGCGTGCACGTAGGCGCGCTGGCCCGGCGTGCGGGGCACCACCGGCTTGCGGCCCATGCCGTAGATCACCGTGTCGTTGAAGTACGACGCGAGCTTGACGGTGGGATCGGTGGCCAGCAGGCGCAGGGCGTGCTGCACATCGGTGGGGTGCAGCGCAAAGCCGGCTTCGACCAGCTCGTACAACGCAGCCAGGGCCGCGCCAGCGAGGTCGACATCACCGCCGCGGCTGGTGATCCACAGGTCGGTCCCGCGCTGCGTGACCTCGACCTGGAAGGCTTGGCCCACCAGCGTGAGGTGGGATCCGAACTCGCCGGCGAGCTCGCGCACGCGGTCGTTGTTGTCGAAGGAGAGATTGGGAACGGGGGGTGCCATGGCTTTTCTCGCTCAAGCCTTGGCGCCTCGGGTCACCGCGTACGCTTGACGGCTGAAGGGACGAACCTCACGTGTCGCTGGCTTCGGCGTTCCCCCGGTGGCGGGTCCGGGGCGATGAACGGGGTTCCGAAGCGGTGAGGCATCGATTGCCTCCCGGACATACGCTGCCGGTAACCACCCATAGTGGGAGTGGCTTGCCTCGAATTGTCCGCGCCCGCCGGTGATGGCCTGCAGACGGGGACCGAATGCACGCAGCTCGAGGTCGGGCAGCTGCGCCCGGACCGACGCGGTGGCCCCCCGTACCTCCATGCCCAGGATGCGCCCGCGATGGGCCGCCACGTCGTTGAGGATGTCGCCCACCTCGTTGGCGGGTGCTGCGATCTCGAGCGTGGACCATGGCTCGACGAGCGACGACGACGTGGCTTGCAGGGCCGAGACCGCGGCGGCGTGCCCCGCCAGCTCGAAGTGGCCCTCGTCGGACATGAAGACGTCGTAGTCGCCGCCGGTGACGTGGATGGCCACCCCGATCACCGGGTAGCCGGCTGTGGGCCCCTCGCGCAGGCCGCTTGCGAGTCCTCGCTCGAGGCCCTCGTGAAAGCGGTTGGGAATGCAGTCGTCGATGTACTCGGCCATCGACACGCTGAGTCCCTGCTCGGGCGAGCAGGGCGCCAGGTCGATGAAGCACTCGCCATATTCCGAGACATCGCCCCCGCCAGCGACCCGGTGTACACCCTGGATCGCGCGGCATTCACCGGCGGGCACCTCGCGGAAGGCCACCGGCTCTAGGGCCGTGGTGACGCGCACACCCAGGCGACCCTCCAGGAAGCGAACCGCGTGGTGCAGGTGGTCGTCGGTGGTGCCGCGCAGCACCGGCAGGCCAGAGAGCGGCTCGACGTCGAGCTGCAGCCCTCGATCGGTGCTCACCAGCGCGCACAGCGCCTCGTCCAGGCGGCGCTCGTCGCGGGCCTCACGCGGCATCAGCATCCAGGCCGCCATGTGCGCCGGCTCCGGGAGCGGGTCGAAGAGCTCTTCTTGGAGCTGATCGGGCTTCTTGCCGTCGTACACGAGGTCGCCGGGGCGGCCCGGAAGCTCGTCCCAGGCGGCCACGATGCACCCGGGACCCATGCTGGCCGCCACGGCGCGGCGCGGACCCCGCACCTGGTAGAGCTTGCGCACCCGCCCGGTGCCCGCGCTGGTGGTCCAGGCCATGCCGCGCGAGGGCAGCCCCTGAAGCACACGCATCACATGGTAGGGCTGGTTGTCGGCGTCGTAGCGAGTCGCGAGCAGGCGGGCGGCGAAGGGGGCAGAGGCATCGCCTGCGGCCGCGGGCAGCGCCCACACGGCCAGATCGAGCAAAGCGTGGGCCCCGATGTTGCTGTGGCCGCTGGCAAAGAGCACCGGGACCACCAGCCCCTTGGCCATGCCGCGTGCCAGCCCCTCGCGCACCAGATCGACGGGCAGCTCCAGGTACTCGAGGTAGTGCTCGAGCAGCTCGTCATCGGTGAGCGCGACCGCCTCCATGACCAGCTCCCAAGCGGCGTCGCAGGCGCCAGAGACCCGGTCGGGCATGGGTTCGATCGAGTACGTGCCGCTGCCGTCCGGGTGGTAGCGCAGGGCCTTGCGCTTGAGCAGGCTGACCACCCCGGCGAACTCCCCCTCGTCGTTGTCGAAGGGCACCTGCAGCGGAACCACCTTTGCCCCGGTGAGGCGCTCGAGGTGCCGACAGATTCCGGCAACATCGCCCGGGCGGTCCATCTTGTTGAGCACGACCACCCGCGGCTTGCCAAGCCTGCCCGCTGTTCGCAGCGCGGACTCGGCCCCGTACTCCACTCCATCGGGCGCCGAGACCACCACCACGGCGGAATCGGCCCCGTGCAGCGCAAGGTCGCGCTCGTGCGCCAGCCCCGGGCTGCCGGGCGTGTCGATGATCTGAACCAGGTGCTCGTCCCAGGGCAGCCACGCGAAGGCCGGCGCCAGGGACGACCCGCGCTCGCGCTCCTCCCGCTCGTGATCGAGCAGCGACGTCCGCTCGTCGACCTCGCCACGCACCCGGGTGACGCCCGCCGCGTGCAGCAACGCGTCGCCGATGGTGGTCTTGCCAGCAGAACGATGACCTACGAGCGCAAACGTGCGAGTGTTTGCTGGTTCGTACGCCCGTTTGTTCACTGCTGCACGACCCCCGTTCTACCACCGTACCGACCGAGGAATGCCGGGGTCAACTCAACCGGGTTTGTTGTTGGCGTCGCCGGGGCGTATGCTGGCGCGGTTCCCCACCCTTCGGAGTCCCCCCGTATGCTGCCGATTGCGGTTCACGCCCAAACGGACATCGGCAAAGAGCACCACACCAACGAGGATTCGTTTGCGGTGCAGAAGGTCGGAGGCGACGACCTTCTGCTGGTGGTGTGCGACGGCATGGGTGGCATGGGCCGGGGCGACGAGGCCAGCTCGCTGGGCATCGACGTCATCACCGACCATGTGCTCAAAGGCGAAGAGCCCGACCCCTTCGCCCGCATGACCGAGGCCATCCAGCGCGCCGATCTCGCCATTCGGCACGCGCTGTGCGTGGGCCTGCAGGGCCGGCCGGGCTGCACGGTCGTGGGCATCTACATCCGAGGCGGCAAGGGCTACGTCGCCTGGGTCGGCGACAGCCGCGTGTACCTGGTGCGCGATGGAGCGGTGGCCGCGCGCACGCGCGACCACAAGCTGGTCGAGGACCTGGTGCAGGCGGGCGAGCTCACCCCGGCAGAGGCCAAGGTCTCGGCACTCTCGAGCGTCCTCACCCGCGCTCTTGGTGGCCGCAAGCCCGATGGCAAGCGGCTCGAGGTCTCCATCCTGGAGACCCCGTGGGAGCTTCAGCCGGGCGACTGGCTGGTGCTGTGCAGCGACGGCCTGTGCGACCTGGTGGGCGACGAGGAGCTGCCCGAGCTGCTCGAGTACAGCACCCCCGAAGAAGCGTGTGCGCGCTTGGTGCAGGTCGCCCTCGATCGCGGCGGGCACGACAACATCACCGCCATCTGCGCCGAGTGGTTCGACGCCGAGGCCGCCGCCGAGCTGGCCCACTACGACAACATGCGCAGCAAGCGCACCGAGATCAACGAAGAGGCGCTGGCCCGCGCCCAGAATGCCTCCCGTGGCGCGGCCCCCGACGACGCGACCGACCCCTTCGCCCCCAATCGCGAAGACTGGCCCGCCGCCGATCCCATGCAGTCCACGGCCGACGACCGGCCCACCCTCGACCCGGCGCCGATCGGTCGCTCCGAGCCCGCTCCCCCGACGCCCAGCTTCGGCGCGCCCGTACGGCGCACGCAGCCGCCAGATGGCCCGCCCGCTGCACCCATCTTCTTGGGCATCGCCCTGCTGGGTGCACTCACGTGGGGCGTCGTGAACCAGGTACGCACAGCAGCCGTGCCCGACGTGTTGATGACCGAGGTCGCGCCTTAGCTATTGGGGTGAGTCAGAAGTCGGCTCCACAACGGCGGCGTCACCTCCCCAGCGTCGAACCACAGGCAGAGGATCTCGCGCTGCGACCGAGGCATCCGCCGCCCTGCTAGCTAGCCCAGCGCCAGCATGAGCACGACCACCAGCAGCGCGAAGGCCATCACGCCGAACACCAGCACCAGCACGGCGCCGACGCCGGCGATGAGCATGGTGTTGCCACCCGCCGCCTCTTCGGGGGCGTACTGGGGGGTCTGCGCCGGGGTTCCCGCATACGGGGCCGCCGCGACCTGCGGTGCCGGAGCGGGGGGCGGCGCGCCAGCACCCATGTCGTCGTAGGTGTTGGGGCCCTGGTCGTGTCCTTGCTCGTCGTAGGTCTCGTTGTAGTCTTCCCACGTCTCGGGCACGTAGTTCTCGTCGTAGTCGGCGGCCCTCAGCCCGGTGTTCACGATGGCGATGGTCACGTTGTCGTGGCCGCCGCGATCGCACGCGAGCTCGATGAGCGCCGAGATGGCCTCGTCGCCCGTCTTGCCGGCCACGATCTGGCCGATCTCCCAGTCGTCGACGAGGTCGGTCAGGCCGTCGCTGCAGAACAGCAGCGTATCGGTCTTTTCTTCGAGGTACAGGGGCTCTTCGAGCACGTCGGGCTCGAGCGGCCGCCCGTCGGCCATGCGGCTGTGCCCCAGGGCACGGGTGAGCATGCCGGCTTCGGGGTGGGACTTGGCTTCTTCTTCGCTGATGTCGCCGTTGTCGACGAGCATCTGCACGCGGGTGTGATCGAGCGTGCGCCAGACGATCTGGCCGTGGCGAATGAGGTAGCAGCGGGAGTCGCCCACCAGGGCGACGTAGGCCTCGGCACCCTTGAGGATCGCGGTGACGGCCGTGGTGCCCATGCCCCGTGTGCCGCTGCGGTTGCCCTCTTCGAGGATCACCTGGTTGGCTTCGATCAGCGCGTCGAACAGGCGCTCGCGTGGGTCGGCGTCGGCGTCGCGCGATGCGACATCTTCGACGACCTGGACCGCGAGCCCCGAGGCGACCTCTCCGGCCTCGTGCCCACCCATGCCGTCGGCGACGATGACGAACAGGCTGCCGTCATCGAGCCAGGACGCGCCCCAGCTGTCCTCGTTGTTGGTCCGGACCCTCCCGACGTCGGAGTTTCCGTCCACCGCGAGTTGGAAGCCAAAGCTGCGGCGAAGCTCGCCCAAAGAGAAGCGCTCCAAAAACGACGCCGATTCTACACCAGCGCAGCTACTCTGCCAGTGCGGCTTTCACGTCCTCGTCTTGTAGGGTCACCAGGACCCACATTCCGACGAACAGACCTAGACAGCAACACGGTACGGGGATGAAGGGAGTGAAGCCCGAACACAGCGGGACCATCGCCAGGATGGTGCCGAGGTAGACGAGCCCCGGGGACGAAAGCTGGCGCAGGCGAAAACCTGCGAGCGCGATCACGACCGACACCGCCGCTCCGGACATGGTCCAGAGCAACGAGAACACGTCCGACCCAACCAGGAAGAAAAGCTCGACCTGGGAGCTCTGTTCGACCAAGGCCATTGCCGCGGCCGGTATGGCCTGCACGGCTTGAGAGGCCATGGCCGAGAGGGCGCCGAGAACACCGAGCAAGCCGTAGACCATCAGGGCAATGCCCGGAAGGTTCACCTTTTGCTCGGCAGGGCTCAACGCTGCTCCGGAGGACGAAGGGGGACATGGTGCCGTTCAAGACCCCTGCCCCCCACTCTCCTGGTACGTCGACCGCGTCGTCTAGTCCTTGAAGAGAGCGTTCAAGAAGTCGAGACCGTTCTCGTTCTCACCAATCGACTCGCCGTTCTGGAGCTTCTGGCCCAACAGATACGCGTCGTAGGTGGTGATCCAGTTGAAGATAATCGACACGATGCTGAGCATGCCGCAACTGATGACAGAGACACCAATCACGATGCCCCAAGTGATAAAGGCCTTCTTTTTCTGGCCCATCAAGAAGTAGCCGAGGCCACCCGCAAAGAAGAGGTTGCAAACCGCAAACACGATGGGGTTGGCGTCGGGCTTCGTGATCATCTCACCCATGAATCTGATCTCCGGGGGGTTTCGAGACGCAAACAAGCGATGGGTGCCGAACGCACCGCATCGAGGCGACCGGACACTAGGACATTGGCGACCCGGTCGCAAGGGCCCAAAGCGAATTTCAGGCGATGCTCAGGACGGTCCTGGAAACTCGACCCACAGAGGATGCCTGGGGACGACGCCATCAGCCGGCACCCAGACGTTGTAGAAGCCCTGTGTGAAGGCGGTGTCCGTGATGTTGAAGGTGACCACCACCGTGTACCTTCCTTCGGGCACCCCGAAAATCGCGAACTGCTGCGAGGCGCCCGCATCAGTCGCGGTGGGATCGTATGCGGAGCCCTCGGGGTCGAGGTAGCAAGCCGACAGCGCATCACCCCCATCGAGGGGCTCGGCGGCCACCACGGGGTTGCGGACGACAGGCGGTACGAAGCTGTCTTCGTCCAGGAAGCATGCGTTCTGCCCCTCGATGCGTTCCTGGTTTTCGTCGTGGGCGAACAAGAAATACCGAACCCAGCCCTCGATCACGCCGCCGCTGGAGTCGGCCCCGGGGCATCCGGCGTACTTCTGCCGGATCGCGTCGACCTCGTCGGCCGGCGTCGCGTACAGCGATGGCACCGGCGCTCCGCCCTCGACCAGGATCAGATCGTCGCAGGCGTCCAACAGGTACTTGGGCACATCGAAGGACTGGGTGCCCGCGACGCCCGAGAAGGAGGTCAGCGTGCCATCGGGCGACTCGATGGACATGTACAGGGTCTGCGACCGGGGCGACGGGAGCTGGAAGGTGCCGTCGGCCAAGGTGGTGGTGGAGGCATGCACCCCGGCTTCGTCGTCGAGGATCTCGACCACGGCGTCCGCGAGAGGGGCGGCGTCGCGGTCGCGTCCGTCCAGGACCGTGCCGCTGACCTCGATGTCGCCGAACTGGCAGGCAGGCAGCAGCAGGGCGAGTGCGATCGTCGAGTGCATGGAGTGCAACCTAGCAGCCCGGCCGGCTAGCCGCCCGAAAGCGCATCCTCGACCATCGCCCGGCTGCGGATGGCGCGCGAGAGCTGGTGTTGGGCGAAGTCGGTGAGCAGGCCCCAGGCATCGGAGTCGGGGGCCACTGCACCCGGGGTATCGGCGAGCGGGGTGCGTCGAAGCTCTTCGATGCGGGCCAGATCGGCGGCGCGGACGCTGCGGCCGCCTCCGCAGTGCGGATGCAGCGCTCCCCCCGCCTCGGGGTCCCACACCGCCCGCTCGTACAGCGGATCGCCGCACCGGGCGCAGCGATCGAGGGCGGGAGTGAGCCCCGCGAAGGTGAGGGCCTTGGCGTCGAGGGCGAGCCGACTGGCCGCGCCGGGCTCGGCGGCACCTTCGAGCACCGTGAGCCAGGCGACCAGCAGCCGGTGCAGCTTGGGCGCTCCGGTGGCCTCGGGGGCGAGCGCGTGGCACAGCTCGCAGCCGTAGGCCATCAGGGCGATGCGCACCAGGCTCTCGCGGGCACGGCGCGGGCCGGCGATCAGGTCGGCCCCGGTGAGGGTCGCGAGGTCCCCTCGCCCGCGCTTGGCCGTGATGGCGATCTGGCAGCCGACGTCCAGCAGGCCAGCCCAGCGCTTCTTGCTGGAGCGGGCGCGCCGCGCGACCACCGACAGGCGCCCGTGCTCATCACTGAGCAGGCGCATGATCCGGTCGGACTCGCCGATGTCGACCGAGCCGGCCACCACCGCGATGGCCTTCACACCGCGCCCATCAACAGCCGCGCCACCTGGAAGTACACAAAGATGCCCATGATGTCGACACCGGTGGTCACGAAGGGGCCGGTGGCGACCGCCGGATCGTGTCCCATGCGCTGCAGCAGGACCGGCAGGCCGGACCCCAGCAGGCTGCCCAGGCTGATGGCGATGAGCACCGACGAACCCACAACCAGCGACACGCTGGGGTCGGGCCAGCCCGTGAACAGGCCATACGAGGCCAGAAGCACCCCGTACAGCACGCCCAGGATCAGCCCCACCTGGACCTCACGCCACACGAAGGCCGCAGCACCGCCGACCTGCACCGCACCGGTCGCCAAGCCGCGCACCGCGAGGGTGGTGGACTGGATGCCCACGTTGCCGCCCATGCCCATGACCACCGGGATGAACCCGGCGAGCACCTCGACGTCCAGGCCGGCTCCGCCGATGGAGGTCAGGCGCTCGGCCACGATGCCGCCGAATGCGGTGGCCAGCAGCCAGCCCGCCCGCTGCCGAGCGAACTGCAGGGCGCTGCCGTGCTGGAGCTCGGGCACCTCGCCGTGCACACCCGCCATGAGCATCATGTCCTCGGCGGCCTCTTCGCGGATGACGTCGACGACGTCGTCGACGGTCACGACGCCCATCATGCGGCCCCGCTCGTCGATGACCGGCAGCGCCAGCAGGTCGTAGCGGGCGACGTACCGGGCCACCTCTTCTTGGTCTTGGCGGGGGCCGACGCTGATGACATCGGGGTTCATGATGGAGACCAGCGGAGTGCCCGGTGGGTGAACCAGCAGCTGGCGCATCGACACCACGCCCACCACCACGCCGTCGGCGTCGGTGACGTACAGGTAGTAGACGTTCTCGAGCTCTTCGTGGTGCTCCTGCAGCGTGATGATGGCGTTGCCGCAGGTGGCCGTGTCGGGCATGTGGAAGACGACCGGCGACATGATGCCGCCTGCGCTGTCGCTGGGCCACGCGAGCAGCTCGAGGGCGTCGGCGTGCTCTTCGTCGTCTTGCATCTCTTCGATGACGCGCGCACGCAGCAGCTCGGGAAGAACCTCGACCACATCGGTGGCGTCGTCGGGCTCCATGTGCTCGAGCAGCTCGACGATCGCCTCTTCGGTCATCTCGCGGGTCACCAGGTTGGTGGCCTCGTCGGACAGGTGAGCCAGGACCTCGGCGGCGAACTCGCGATCTTCGATGAGGGCATAGAGCCGGCGCATCTGCTTGGCCGTCAGGTGCTCCATCGCCGCGGCCACGTCTTCGGGGCGGGCCTTGGCGAGGACCTTCTTGAGCGGCGCCCCGGAGTCTCTACGGGCTAGCCGCCGGAGGATCGTCTCGGTGCGTGCGTTTAGGGGTTGGACCGCCATCACCTGCCGCGCCGTCGGGTTCGAGATCGTCGATGAAAACCAGCCGTCGCGGGGCGTCCTGACGACCCTGCGGGACCACGTGCGCGCCGTTGTATTCGACTCGCGCCGACCACGCCCCCGGCAGATCGATCTCGACGCGCCGGTCGCCTGCCACATCGACCTGCTCCCCAGGCGCGAATCGGCGATCTTCGACGATTTCGCCGTCGACCCGCACCACGAAGTGTCCGGGCCGCTCGACCCGCAGGCGGACACGCTGATCGGGCCCCTGGGGCTCGGGCGGCACCGACGCCTCGGGGCCTGGCTGGCCGGTGTCCAGGGTCACGATCTGCCAGCCCACCGCCGCAAACAGCACCAGCGCCAGGGCGGCGGCCACGGCTCGGATGGTGGACAATGGGACCGATGGCGTGTCCGGGGCCTCGATGTCGCGAAGGGCGGCCTCGAGCGGCTCGGCATCGACGCCGAGGTGGGCGCTGTAGCTGCGCAGCCATCCCAGGCGGTACGGCCCTTCGGGCAACGAGGCGATGTCGCCGGCCTCGAGGGCCGCGAGGTGTTCGGCCGGGATGCGCAGCTCCCGCGCGATGCCGTCGACGGTGAGGCCCAGCTCGTCGCGACGGGCCCCAAGCCTGGACCAGGGCTCGCTCAACGGATGGCCGCCTGCTGCCTGGCCTTGCCCAGCTGCCCGCACGCCGCCGAGATGTCGATGCCGCGGGTGGTGCGCACCGTGCAGTGCAGGCCCCGACTCACGAAGTAGTGCTGAAAGGCCTTGACCACGTCGGGGTGCGGCGGCCGCAGGTCTCGCTCGGGGTTGGCGTTGTAGGGAATGAGGTTGAGCTTGCTGGGGATGCCGTCGAGCAGGTCCCGCACACGCTCGGCGTCTTGCAGGCTGTCGTTGATGCCCTCGAACATCACGTACTCGAAGGTGATGCGCTTGCCGTGCAGCGGGTAGTTCCGGCAGGCTTCCATCAGCTCGGCCAGGCTGTACTTGCGCGTGATCGGCATGATCTCGCGGCGCTGAGCGTCGCTGCTGGCGTTGAGCGACACCGCGAGGTTGACGGGCAGCCGGGCGGCCAGCTCGGCCATCTTGGGCACCACCCCCACCGTGGACACGGTGATCTTGCGGTGGCTGAAGTTGAGCGCGTGATCGTGCAGGGCGTTGTCGAGGGCGGGCACCAGCTGATCGAGGTTGTGCAGCGGCTCGCCCATGCCCATCAACACCAGGTTGGTGATGCGCTCGCCCTCGGGCAGATCCTGGCTCACCTGCAGGGGCTGGTTGGCGATCTCGGACGCCTTGAGGTGCCGCTTGAGCCCCAGATCACCGGTGAGGCAGAAGGTGCAGGCCATGGCGCAGCCGACCTGAGACGACATGCACAGCGTCAGCCGATCGCCGTCGGGGATGAGCACGCTCTCGATGGTGAGGCCGTCCTCGAGCTTCCACAGGTACTTCACCGTGCCGTCTTGGCTTCGAAGCACCAGCTCGGGATGGAGCTGGCTGATGTAGGCCTTGGCACGGAGCTTGTCGCGGGTGGCCGCCTTGATGCGCAGCATCTGGTCGAAGTCGGTGACACCCTGCTGCCACAGCGCCTTGTAGATCTGCATCGCGCGCGCCTCGCCTTCACCGAGGTGCTCCGCGACCCAAGCCCGCAGACCGGGCAGGTCGAAGTTCTTGAGATCGACGCGCCCCTGGGCGTCGTACACGAGCTCGGACGGTTTGCGGGCGGGCCGCACCTCGTCGAGCCTTGGCGTCTGTTCGCTCATGGCGGGTGTAGTATTTGGCCGGAGGCTCCATGTCCCGCCAGGCCCTGGAAGAATCGCTGCGTACGGTGCCGTTCGTCGAGCACCTGGGAATCACCGTCGAATCGGCAAAGCCGGGCAACGTGACGCTGAGACTCCCCTGCAATCGGCAAAATCAGAACGTCGAGGGCCATCTGGCCCACGGCGCCCTGTTCCAGGTCGGTGAGCTCGCCGCAGCCGCGGCGCTGGGCACCCATCCCGACCTGCGCGCTCTGGTGCAGAAGCACCGCGTGAGCCACATCCAGTACCGGGCATTCAGCAGCCGAGATGTGACCGCGCGCGCCAAGGTCACCAAAGAGCTCGTCGAGACGGTGCAGAGCCTGGTGGCCGCCACGGGCGAGGCGGTGATGGAGCTTCCTGTCGAGGTGATGGATGGCTACGGCAAGGACATCTGCGTGATCACCCCGGTGTTCGGCTTCAAGGCCAAGTAAGGCCGACTGGCGGTCAGAAACTGACCGAGCCAGCGGGTGGATCGCGGTTAGCGGTCTGCCATGGCCGACTGGCTCGAAGGACGCGTTGCACACGTGGTCTGGCACTCCGACCAGACGGGCTACGCCGTGGTGCGGCTGGCGGTTGGCAGCGACGGCAGCGAGGTGGTCACGGCGGTGGGTCCCCTCGCCATCCTGGCCGGCGACGACGCCGCCGAGAGCTTCGTGGCCCTCGAGGGCGACTGGGAACAGCACACCACCCACGGCCGCCAGTTCCGGGTGACGGGCCTGCTGCAGGGCACGCCCCGCACCCTCACCGGCCTTCGCGCCTACCTGGCCAGCTCCGGCCTACCTGGCATCGGGCCCACCCTGGCCTCACGCATCGTCGATGCCTTTGGCGTCGATGCGCTGCGCGTGCTGGCCGAGGAGCCCGAGCGCCTGACCGAGGTCGATGGCATCGGCCCCCAGCGCGCGCAGACCATCAACGAGCGCTGGGTCAGCGACGCCCGTGGGCGCGCCATCGCCATCACCCTGCGGGGCCTGGGCCTCAACGGGCGGCTCATCGAGCGCATCCAGCGCAGGTACGGCGCCGACACCGCGCGCGTCGTCACCGCCGAGCCCTACCGACTGGCCGAAGAGATTCGCGGCATCGGCTTTCGCACCGCCGACCTGCTGGCCCGTCAGCAGGGCGTGGCGCTCGACGATCCTGGGCGCGTGCGCGCCGCGGTGGTGCACGTGCTCGATCAAGAGGGGGGCGAAGGGCACTGCTTCCTGCCCCGCGCCGAGCTCGACGCCGCCCTGCGCCGCCTGGGGGTTCCTACCCAGGGTCTCGATGCGGCCGTCGGCGAGGCGGCCGCTTCTGGGCGTGTGGTGGTCGAGGTTCCCGAAGGCGAAGACGAGCGCATCTGGTCGGCGCGCTTGCACATGGCCGAGAGCACCGTGGCCTTCGAGCTGCGCACCCGTGCCGGCGCCACCGATCCCGCCGAGCAGGGCCAGGCCGACGAGGTCGCGGCCGCGGCGCGGTTCGAGGGCGTCGACCTCGACGAACAGCAGCTCCTGGCCGTGAGGCGTGCCCTGTCTGGCGGGGTGGTGGTGGTCACCGGGGGCCCGGGCACCGGCAAGACCACCCTGGTCAAGGTCCTGCTGCGGGCGGCCCGAGAGCGCGGCCAGCAGTGGCTGCTCGCGAGCCCCACCGGGCGCGCCGCCCGCCGCCTCGAAGAGGCCACCAACGTGTCGGCCAGCACCATCCATCGCCTGTTGGAGTGGAAGCCCCCGGGCGGGTTCACGCGTGGTCGGGGCAATCCGCTCGAGGGCGACGGGCTGGTGGTCGACGAAGCATCGATGGTGGACCTGCCGCTCATGGCATCGCTAGTCGAGGCCCTGCCCGACGAGACCGAGCGTGCCTTCTCGGTGGTGCTCGTGGGCGACGCCGATCAGCTGCCCTCGGTGGGGCCCGGCCAGGTATTGCGCGACATCATCGACAGCGGCACGGTGCCGGTGGTCCGGCTGCAGCGCATCTACCGGCAGGCCCAAGAATCCGGCATCGTCGAGGCGGCCGCGTCGATCCACACCGGCGTCGTGCCCCGCTCGGGCGAGTCTGCCGGGTACAAAGACTTCTTCGCCGTGCCGCGCCGTGACCCAGAGCGGGCACGTGAGAGCCTGCTGCACATCGTCTCGCAGCGGCTGCCCGCCAACGGCTTCGACGCGCGCACCGACGTGCAGGTCCTGGCCCCCACCCGCCGGGGTCCGCTGGGCACCCAGACCCTCAACCGCGAGCTGCAGCTCGCGCTCAACCCCGACGGCGCGGTGCTGTCCAAGCGAAACGCCGAGTTCCGCGCCGGCGACCGCGTGTTGTGCATCCGCAATCGCTACGACGTCGACGTGTTCAACGGCGACGTCGGCTTGGTGAAAGACCAGTTCTCGGGTGGCCTGCTCGTCGACTTCGACGGCCGCGAGGTCGAGTGGAAGTGGGACGAGCTGCCCATGCTCGACCTGGCGTATGCCATGACCGTGCACAAGAGCCAGGGCAGCGAGTACCCGGCCGTGGTCCTGGCGCTCGACCGCAGCCACGGCATCATGCTGCGCCGCAACCTGTTCTACACGGCGGTGACCCGCGCGCGCCGCTTCATGTGCATCATCGGCGACCCCGTCGGCTGGGAACGCGCCGCCCGCACCGTGGGCGACGACCGACGCTTCACCGCGCTCGCCCAGCGCCTGCGCAGCAACGAGCTGCCGACCATGATCGGTCGCATGTTCTAGCAGACTGCTGAAATACTCGTTCCTCGCATTTCAACAGCCTGCACTACCATTGCCGGCACCGCCGCCTTCTGGCTCGGCAAGTCCGGCCGCCGACTCGACGATTGCGTTTGGCCGGTGATTTTCGTTGTTTCGAGGAATCGCCGATTCGGCAGCCGGACCTGCCGAGGGCGGCGGATGCCTCGGTCGCAGCGCGCTGAAATACCCGGCAAGCCGGGTATTTCATCACTCTGCTAGGACGCCGATCCATCGGCCTTGAACGCCGAGGATGCGCGAGATGGCGTCCGGCCGGAGCCGGACGCCAGGAGTAGCTGAGAAGCAAGGAAAAACCAGGGCACCTCTGCCCTTGGCGTGGAGATCAAACCGTGATCTCCTGATGGTGTTGAAGCCAAAGCCGGAACGGAGGTGCCCATGGCGCGTGAATCCTTGTACCAACTCTCGATGTGCGCGGTCGATCCCGACGCGCTCGGACTCCCGCGAGACAGCTTCGAGCGTCGTCTACGGGATGAGCTGACGAACATCGTCAGCGAGGACGACTTCGCCGGGTGGTGCAAGTCGTCGTTCGGGCGGCCGCCCAAGTCCAGGGTACGGCTGACGGGCATGCTGCTGCTACAGCGGCGCTACAACCTCGGCGATGACGAGCTGATCGCGCGCTGCCAGCGCGACCTGGGCTTCCGCTACGCCCTTCGTCTCGACCACCCGGCGAAGAAGCCGCCGATGGTCTCGTCGTTGCGCCGCTTCCGCAGTCGGCTCCGCAAGGAGCTCGGTGAGGACTTCCTGTTCCACCGGGTGCTGGCTCTGGCGCTCAAACGAGAGCTCATCACAGACGCCGCCGTCCAGGTCATGGACTCGACCGACACGCGCTGTCGGGGGGCGTGCATCGACACCTTCAACCTCGTCGCTGTCGGCATCGGCAACGTCGTTCGCAAGATGGCTCGGTTTCTCGAGCTCTCCGCGGCCGAGCTGGCAGTGCGGTGGGGCCTGGACCGCTACATGGGCCGGTCCGTGAAGGGCCGCGTCGACATCGATTGGACGGACGTCGACCAGCGCAACGCCCTGCTCACCGAGGAGATCCGAGACGCCGATGCCCTCGCGCAACGCATCTCGGCGGTGGACGGCGAGCTACCCGCGGAGGTCACGGAAGCCGTGGCGCTGCTGCGGAAGGTCGCGCGCCAGGACGTGGAGGAGCGCGAGGACGGCACCTTCGCCATCGCGCGAGGCACAACCAAGGGCCGCACCATCAGCATCAAGGACCCGGAGGCCCGACACGGGCGCAAGAGCCCCACGAAGACGATCAAGGGGTTCAAGACCCACATGCTGGGCACGCCGGTCAGCGAGTTCATCACCGGCATCGCGATGACCGACGCCGCTACCAAGGATGCGGAGCCGACAACCGAGCTACTCGACCAGGCTGAAGCAGCGGACCTACTTCCCGCCATGGCCATCGGTGACACCGCCTACGGCACGGGACCCAACGTCCGACGCTGCCAGGAGCGGGGGGTCACTGTGGTCTCGAAGCTGGCCCGGACCAAGAAGGGCACGCTCACCAAGCGCGACTTCGCCATCGACCTCGAAGCCGGCACGGTAGCGTGCCCCGCGGGCCACACCACAAGCGAGTTCACGATGGTGAGGTGCAAGGACCGGCCCGACGAGCGTGTTCGCAGCTACAAGTTCGACAAGGCGACCTGCCAAGCATGCCCGCTGAAGGCCCGCTGCGGCAGGGAGGTCGAACGTGGGGGACGCCGTCAGATCACGCTGAACGCCTTCGAGCCTGAGCTCCAGCGCCTCAAGGCCTTCAACGCCCAGCCTGACGCGAAGGCCACCCTTCGCAAGCGGTCGGCAGCCGAGCGCCTCATCAGCCACCTTGTCCGGCTCGGAATGCGCCATGCGCGCTACTTCGGGCTCGCACTGGCCCGGCACCAGGCGTTCATGACCGCAACCGCCCACAACCTGCAGCGCATCTTCACACTGACCAAGTGGAGCACGGCCTGACGGCCGCGCTCCTGCCCGGAGGTGCCCACTACAACAAGAGGATCGCCGCTCCACGCCGCTGAGACGTTCTCAGCAACGGAGCGGTACGCTCGCGGCCGACGGCGCACAGCACGGTCGGGACCAAGAGCGGCCTTGAACGCGACTTTTGATCGGGGCGTCCTAGTGCGCCACATCAAGGAGAACGGGCCTCCGTGCCCGTTGGCCCGCACAGGCACGGAGGCCTGTGCTCCTTGATGGCCTACTTCCCGGCGCCGATGCTCTCGAGCGTCTCGCCCTGGCGGGCCAGGATGGCCTCGAGCTCGTCGCGGCTCACCTCGGCGGTCAGCTCGCGGGCCTCGGTGGGCGACACGATGCCGGCGCTCATGATCAGCTTGAAGGCCTCTTCGACCGTGAGGTCGAGCATGTGCACGTCATCGGCGGGAATCATGAGGTAGAAGCCGCTGGTGGGGTTGGGCGTGGTGGGCAAGAACACGTTCACGAGCGGCTCTTCGCCGGCGCGATGCACGAAGGACTCGCCCGTGTGGAAGGCCACACAGAAGATGCCCTTTCGTGGGTATTCGACCAGCACCACCTGACGGAAGTGACCCTTGTCGCTGGCGAATAGCGCCTCGACCAGCTGCTTCACGCCCGCGTGGATCGACGAGACGATGGGCACCTTGAGCATCATCCACTCGTACAGGTCGAGCACGCGGCGGCCCGCGAAGGACTGCGCGGTGAAGCCCACGGTGAACACTGTCGCAACGGCCAGCAGCACGCCCAGGCCCGGAATGGGAAAGCCCACCAGGTTCTGCGGTTCGAGCGCGTCGGGCAGCAGCTTGATGGTCTTCTCGAGGAAGCCCACGAGGAAGACCAGCACCCACCACGTCACCGCAATGGGCACGATCACCAGCACGCCGGTGATCAGGATGGTTCGCACGCGCTTGAAGAGGCCGTCCACGATCAGAGCCTAACCACAATGCGCGTCACCGGGCGCTACCGCCCGTAGACCTCGTACTGTTCGGGGTGGTAGTGCCCCAGGGCACGCACCACGACGCGCCGGCCCACCACCTTTTCGATGCCTTCGAGGTCGGCATACTGCTCGCCGTACAGGCGGTCGGCGATCTGTGGCGTGGTGTTGACGTAGATGTTTTCGGCCTTGGGGACGCGATTGGCCTCTCGGCGCACCTCGCGCAGGATGTCGAAGCACAGGGTGGACGCCGAGCGAACCACGCCGTTGCCCTCGCAGGTGGGGCAGTCGTCCATGAGGTAGCGGTCGAGGCCCTCTTGCACGCGCTTGCGCGTCATCTCGACGAGGCCCAGGTCGCTGATCTTGAGCACGTTGGTGCGCGCCCGGTCGCCCTTGAGCGCGTCGTCGAGGGCCTTGTACACCTTGTCGCGGCTGGCCTCGCGGTCCATGTCGATGAAGTCGATGATGATGATGCCGCCCATGTTGCGCAGGCGCAGCTGCTGGACGACCTCGTCGACGGCCTCGAGGTTGATCTGGAGCGTGGTGTCTTCGAGCGAGGAGCTGCCGACGAACTTGCCGGAGTTGACGTCGATGGCCATGAGCGCTTCGGTCTGATCGATGACCAGGTAGCCGCCCGACTTGAGCCAGACCTTGCGGCCCAGGCTCTTGTTGATGGCCGTCTCGACGCCGTAGGTGTCGAAGATGGGGTCGTTGCCGCGGTACACGTGCACACGGTCTTTGTGCTGCGGCGTGAAGTCGCCCATGAACTTGCGCACCGCCTCGAAGATCTTCTTGTCGTCGATGACCATGCGCTCGACGTTCTCGTCGAACATGTCGCGCACCGATCGCAGCACCAGGCCGTACTCGGCGTGCAGCAGCGACGGCGCCTTCTTGGTCTTGGCGGCCTCTTGGATGCGCGTCCACGACTTGAGCAAGAAGTCCATGTCGGCCTGCAGGTTGGCCAGCGGCTGGTTCTCGCACACGGTGCGCACGATGAAGCCCGTGCCCTTGGGACGGTGCTTGTCCACGAAGCGGCGCAGGCGCCGGCGCTCCTTGTCGGAGTCGATGCGGCGGCTGATGCCGACGTGGGCGACCGTGGGCATGAACACGATGTAGCGGCCAGGAATGGCGATGTGCGTGGTGAGGCGGGCGCCCTTGGTGCCGATGGGATCCTTGGCGACCTGGACCACGATCTCTTGCCCCTCCTTCAGCAGATCCTGAATGGGAGGCTGCCCAGCACGCGACGAGGAACGGGGCACCTCTTCGGTGGCGACGCCGTTGTCGCTGGGCTCTTCGTGCATGTGCAGGAAGTCGCGGTAGATGTCGCCCACGTACAAGAATGCCGCGCGCTCGAGCCCGACATCGACGAAGGCCGCCTGCATGCCCGGAAGCACGCGAACAACGCGCCCCAGGTAGACGTTTCCGACGTAGCCTCGATTGTCTCCGCGATCGATGTACAACTCGGCCAGACGGCCGTTGTCCATCAGCGCAACGCGCGTCTCCCGGCCGGTGGTATTGCAGATGATCTCGCTGCCCACTGGGAACTCCTGTCGACCCGCCCCTGTTGGACCGGGATCGAGCATGCGGCGGCAGCGTGTGGATCTCGCTGTGCGGCTCTGCGCTCGTTCAACCGGAACTCCGGGGTTGCGGGTTCATGTATGGGTTGGCCCTCGGGGTCGAATCACGTTTCGGCCAGGAGGGGTTGGCGTTGTCACATGACGGGCATGTGCCGGTCAAGTGTGAACTCAACGGCGCCGTAGTAACGCGAACTTGAGGTAGCGCGCTTCTCGGTGCACCAGCGCGGTGGGGTGGTCGGGCGGTTCGCCGCTGACCCAGTGCCACGAGAAATCAGCCGTCGGCGCGAGTCCGTCGGCGACCGCCTTGCGCCACTCCCCCAGCGACAGACGGGCCGTGCAGCTGGCGGTGGCGAGCAGCCCGTCTCTAGAGAGGAAGGGCGCCAGACGCCGGTGCAGCTTCTCGTAGGCGCGGGCCGCCGCGCGATCCGAGCGCTCGGACCGGGTGAGCGACGGGGGATCGACGATGAGCAGGTCGAGCTGGCCGCGGGGCTCCCACTTGAACACGTCGGCGACCTCGAAGCGGTGGGCATCGAGCGACAGATCGTTCAAGCGAAAGTTCTCGCGAGCGTCCTCGATGGCTTCGGGCGCGAGGTCGACGGTGGTGACGGTGGCCGCACCCCCCAGGGCCGCCGCGACCGAGAAGCCACCGTTGTAGGCAAAGAGGTTGGCGGTGCGGCGCCCCGACGACCAGCGTCGAACCAGCGCCCGGTGCTCGCGTTGGTCGAGGAAGGCACCCGTCTTCTGGCCCACGCGCGGGCGCACCAGCAGCTTCATGCCGTGCTCGGTCACCACGATGGCGTCGGCAGGCTCGGTGCCGTGCAGGCGCTCGCCGCCGTCCCGGCCATCGACCCGGGCCACCCCGAAGCGGCGGTAGATCGATGTGGGCCAGCCCGTACCAGCGAGCGCGGAAACGAGCGCGTCGAGGTGCCGCTCCCACGCGATGCTGTACAGCCGCAGCACAGCGACATCGGCGTAGCGATCGACCACCACACCCGGCAGGCCATCGCCCGCTCCATTCACCACGCGCCAGCAGTCGGTGCCGTCCTGGAACAGTCGAAAGCGAAGCTGGTCGGCCCGTCGGATGCGCCCAGAGATCTCGGAGGCCACGTCGGCAGGTGCCGGGCCACGGCCGAGCACCCGGATGGCGATGGGCCCTTCGTCGGCCAGCCCCCAGGCCAACACCTGGTTCTTGGCGTCGCAGAGCTCGACCACCTCGCCGGCAGTCGCGTCGCAGCGAAAGTCGCGAAACGCCCAGGGGTGCCCCATCGTGATGGGCCCGATGGCGTTGCGAGGCAGGCGGACACGGTGCATCGGCCCACCCTAACGCCGGTGGCGGCCCCTCGTGGTGCACCGCAAGGATCGCCAAGGATCACAAAACGATCGCTTGCATGTTGACGTGTCAGCCGACACTTGAAGTATCACATTAGGTATTGCTTGACCCGCTTTGCAGGCTCGTCTGCGGCGCATGTGGGCCGTTGCGTCGGGAGCCGGGTTGCCGACTTCTCGCTCGTTGGATTTGCGGACCCCTGAAAGGCGGTGGTACATCATTGCCACCGGGAGCCGAGCCCCCCTTCCCTTCCCCCCCCCTTCGGTTCCCGTTTTCTCCCCTCCCCTTCCTCCCTCCCTCCCCCCCTCCCCGTCATGACCCAACCCGCTGAAGTGCACATCCGTGTGCCGTCGCTGACCGTGAAGGTCGAGCGTACGGTGCCAGAGATCGAGCCGCCGCCGGCCATGGAGTTCGATGAGCTCCAGCCGTGGCTGTCGGACCACCCCGATCTCCGTCAGATTGCCTTGCAGCTGATTCGCGAGGTCACCGACGAGACCGAGGTCGAGGTCGAAGAAGGCGAGACGCCCACCGAAGCTTCAGACGCCGAGATGGTCGACGAAGCCGAGCCCATCGATGCGCCAGTCGAAGGCGAAGCGGCTGAGGATGAGCCGGCCCTGACGCTGGTTCCGCCCCCCGAGCTCCGCGAAGACCCGGGTCGGCGCACGCTGACCCTGCATCGCACCCTTCGCTCGGGAGCGGTCGTTCGCTTCGACGGCGACATCGTGCTGTTCGGCGACCTGAACCCCGGCGCCCAGGTCATCGCGGCCGGCAACATCATCGTGCTCGGCAACCTGAAGGGCTTGGCCCACGCTGGCGCCACGGGCGACGAAGACGCTTTCATCCTCGGCTTCGATCTGCAGCCTACACAGCTGCGCATCGCTCGCCACATAGCCATCCCCCCTCCCCGTGACGTGGTGCAGCTCGGTCTGCAACCAGAGCTGGCTCGCATCCGCCACGGTTCCATCGCCATCGAGCCTTACCGGGCTCGTTCCCCGCGTTCCGGAGTCTGACCCCATGTCTGAGTGCATCGTCATCACCTCTGGCAAGGGAGGCGTCGGCAAGACGACCACCTCCGCCAACCTGGGCGCGGGACTCGCGCTCATGGGCAAGAGTGTCGCGGTCGTGGACGCCGATATCGGCCTTCGCAACCTCGACGTCATTCTTGGCCTCGAGAACCGCATCGTCTACGACCTCGTGAACGTCATCGAGGGCGAGTGCAGGCTGAAGCAGGCACTCATCCGCGACAAGCGCGTCGACGGGCTGTTCTTGCTGCCTGCGGCACAGACCCGCGACAAGAACTCCGTCAATCCCGACCAGATGCGAAAGCTGGTCGAAGAGATGAAAGAGACCGTCGACTACGTGCTGATCGACTGCCCTGCGGGCATCGAGCAGGGCTTCAAGAACTCCATCGCCGGAGCCGACCGGGCGCTCATCGTCACCACCCCCGAGGTGAGTGCGATTCGCGACGCCGACCGCATCATCGGCATGGTCGAAGCGCACGACCTTCCCGAGCCCGACCTCATCATCAACCGATACCGCCCGGGCATGGTCTCGCGCGGCGACATGATGAACCGCGAAGACATCCTCGAGATCCTGGCGATTCCGCTGATTGGCATCGTGCCCGACCACGAAGACGTCATCATCAGCGCGAACCGTGGAACCCCCGCCGTCTTTGACGAGAACTCCGTCGTCGGCCAGGCCTACATGCGCATCGCAGCCCGTGTCCTGGGCGAAGAGATCGAGATTCCCGACTTCGAGAGCGACGAGAACTTCTGGATGACATTCAAGCGCTGGATGGGGCTCGCCCCCGCCAGGGAGGCGATCTGACATGCTCGATCTCGTGAACAAGCTCCTGGGAATCCGGGAGACGTCGAGCAAAGACGATGCGAAGCAGCGCATGAAGGTCTTGCTCATCCACGACCGGGTCAACCTGACCCCGGCTCAGATGGAGAAGATGAAGTCCGAAGTGCTCGAGGTGATCTCCAAGTACTGCGAGGTCGAACCCGAAGCCTTCGAGATCAAGCTCAACCCCCGTGACAAGGGGATTTCCCTCGATTCAACAGTTCCTGTGAGGCGTGTGACCGCACAGGTGTGAGGAGCTTGCTCCTCATGACCGCTTCCGGCCGTCGGCCCAATACACCCTTCCTTTGGCACCCACCCCCCATGGGTCGGCGGCCGCGAAGCAGTCAGGGCGAGAGCCCTTAAAACATCGACACCGCAAGAGTAGAGAGACGCAAAGGCCCCTCCAGAGATGGGGGGGCCTTTTTGCGTGGGCGACCCGCAAGTCCACCGCGTGGACCTTGCACCCCGGTGGTCCATAGAAGCCTTGCAACCTTGGAGGTCATCTATGGAAACGCTTGGAATCATCGTTTTGGCTGTCTTCGCAATGGCGCTTCGCCTGTACGTTCGCCACCTGATCAGCGAAGCGCTGTGGGGGCCCAGTGGAGACCGCTGGGAGGCCGAGGCTCAGCGCCTCGACGACGAAGACATGTTCTCGCGAATCGGACGGGGCTAGCCGACATGAACGACCCCAACGCCACCTTCAGGCAGACGAAGGACCTGGTCGCAGGCCTGGCTGTCACCCTCGGGGGCAGCTACGGCGCCTACCAGGGCGTCGTGCAGTCGAATGACGGCATGCTGGGGGTCTGCCTGTTCATGGCAGTGGCCGGCGCCGGCGCCATCATCTACCGGTTGAGGTCGGCACCTTGAACCCGCGCCCACCAGCGCATCTGCGCGTGGGCCAACGGTAGGAGCGCGAGGTGCTTTGGTGCCGTCAAGACCCGCTTGGCTGCCATCCTCAGGTCGCCATGACCGCCCATCCAGGCGCGGACCTCGGCCGGCGCTCGGCGCACCGCGTGCTCACGGCGCAACGCCTGGCGGGTGGCCCGGTAGAAGGGCTGCTCGAAGGCGGCGGTGTGCAGCACGGCGTTGTCCATGGCCGTGTCCCAGTGGGTGTCGGACAGCTGGTCGCGCACGTTGTCGTAGAACACGGTGCCTGGAAGCGGGTAGCTCACTGAGATGCCGATGTGGTCGGGCATCGCGTCGCGCACCATCTTCAGCGTCTGCTGCACCTCGCTCCAGCCCTCGCCCGGGTAGCCCAGCTGCAAGAAGAAGCCGGTGCGGATGCCCCTGGACTGCAGCAGCTCGTTGGCCCGCACGATCTGTTGCACGGTGGCGTCCTTGTCCATGGCCCGCAGCACGCTGTCGGACCCCGACTCGGCACCCATCCACACCTCGACGCAGCCGGTTGCCGCCAGATCGTCGACGTAGGCCTCTTTGGCAGCCAGATCGGCTCTGGCCTGCATGCGGTAGGGCAGGATGCCGCCCGCATCGTCGACCGCCGCGCGAAACAGCCGCAGCCAGCTGGGCTTGAGCGCAAAGATGTCGTCCATGAACCAGATGCGATCGGCCCCGCGAGCGGCGAGGTCGCGGCAGTCGGCAACGACCGCGGCGGGCGGACGCAGGGTGAGCCCCCGACCCCACACAGGCTTGGCGCACCAGTTGCAGCGGTACGGGCACCCTCGGGCGGCGCTCACCGCGGCCTCCCAGAACCCGTGCTTCGAGCGCCAGGCTCGCGCGTAGGCAGACAGGTCCAGCAACGACCAGTCTGGCGGGGTCAGGTCGTCCAGCGGCATCGCTGGGGCCGGCGCGGCGAGCGGGTCGCCGGGCTCCATCAACCCGGGGACCTCTTGTTCGCCGGCCAGCCAGCGCACCACCGGACGGTCCGGCTCACCCCGGATCACCGCGTGGGCACCGGCGTTCAGGTACACCGCCGGCTCGTCGCTCATGTCTGGTCCGGCCGCGAGAACCTTGCAGCCCCGATCGCGTGCCAGCCCGATCATCGTCGCCGCGGCCCGGCGCTGCTCACCCAGGCACATCTTCTGCAAGATGGAGTGATGGTCGGCGATCAGCAGGACCACATCGGGGTTGTGCTGGTCGAGCACCGCTGAGAACCCGCCCGGGTCTTGCCGAAAGGTGCAGTCGTCGACCACCACCTGGTAGCCCCGCCGCTTCAGGTCGCTTGCGATGGCCACCGTGCCGACCGGCGCGTAGGGCCGCATCTCGGCCGTCTCGTGGGGGTCGAGCAACAGGTGGAAGTTGTGGGCGACCAGGATGCGCATCAGAACAGGTTGGCCGCCAGACGGCTGACCAGGCGTCGGTGCAGGTCGGCCCGCTCGACCAGCTCGATGTGCACGCTGTACAGCAAGCGCATGCCGCCGGGCACGATGCGGGTGACGCGGCCTCGCACCTCGCACGGCGACTCGGCCAGGCTGGCGAGCCGCAGCCGAAGCGGACCGCCTCGCGGAAACACGACCGGGTAGCTGCGGGGCAGCTCGAAGTCGATGCGGTGTGGCGTGATGTCCAGCAGGCGCCCAGGATTGCCCAGCAGGGGTACCGCGGCGCCTCCGGGGAGCAGGATCTCGACGACCGATCCGTCGCTCGCCGCCCCTTCGGGTGCCAGGATCTCAGACAGCCAGGACAGCTTGATGCCGCCCGCCCCACGGCTGGGCACTGCCACGCCCACGCGGGCGACGGTGGCCTCGAAGTACGCGGCCTCGCCGTCGAACTCGAACCACAGGCGCACCTCTTGCCCGTCGCGCAGCCCGTGGTTGGGCACGTCGGCCACCACACTGCCATCGGAGCAGCCGCACAGGACCCCGGGAACCCAGGGGCCGTTTGCACGTCCGATACGGCACGGCACCCGCGCCGCGGCTGCAAGCTCGAGTCGGCCGGATTCACCTGCCACGGTCTGTCACTCCAGGATCCAGGAAGACGGCGGACATCACCACACGGGATACTGCGACAACGATGCCGGTGCACGCCATTCGCCAAACCTCGGGCCCTCTGGCCACCGTGCCGTTCGCCCTCGCCCCGGCGTTGGGCGTGGCTGCATGGGCGTCCACCGACGTCCTGGCCACAGGCGGTCTGTCGGTTCTGGTCGGGGCGCTGTTGATCGCGTTGTTCATCGGCGTTCCCCTGGCGAGCGCCGAGTGGGCAGCCGGGCCCGAGACGGTGGACGGCACCTGGGAACGCGGCTCCCACGCGCTTGCCGAGCTGGCCGGGGTGCTGGTGGTGGCCGCGCTGGCGGCCCCGGTCGTGGCACACCTGGGCGCACGCGGCGCGGTGATCGCCGTGGCGTCCTGGGCGCTGGGTGCCGCGGTCTGCCGCATGGGCAAGCTGGGCATGCTGCGAGCGCTTGTGGTGCTGGCGTGGGCCGCGCTGCTGGTGGCGGGCTCGGCCGCGTGGCTGCAGTCGGCGCCTTGGACGCTGCTGGACCCGCAGTGGGCGTCGTGGCGCGAGTGGTCCACCCACGCGGTCGCCGGGGGCATCCTGCTCTCGGGCGCGGGGCTGGGCTACTGGGGTTCGGCCCCCAAGCCGGTTCCCGGCCGACGGCGCCTGGTATCGGCGGTTACCGGGCTTGCCCTGCTGGGCGCTGTGGCCGCCGCGATCGCCACGGCCAGCGCCTTCGAGATCCCCGCTTTCGCCGATGCAGCTCCGTTCGGCATGGTCACGCTTGTGGGCATCGCGGCCGCCGGCTGCGGGCTGCTCACCCGATCCGCCGACTCCCCTCGCCCCGTGGTGCTGCCGCTCGTGGGCCTGCTCGCCACCTTGTGGTTCGCCTTTCCGGCGGCGGGCGCGCGACCCCTGTTCTGGGCGTCGATGCTTCCACTGGCTCCCGCCTTCACGGGCGCTGCCCTCGCGGCCCGCACAGAAGGCGGCCAGCGCGCCATCGGGCTCGTGGCGGCATCGCTGTTCACTGCCGCGGCCGTGGCGGGCTGGCCGGGCCTGCCGGAGTCCCCGCTGGTGGCTGCTGCAGCCGCTGTGGTGCCGGTGGTGGCCGTCTGGTACACGGGAACCCGCGCCGCCCTGGGCCCGGTGGTCGAGGTGAGCCAATGATGACGGTCATGCTGCTGGCCGCTCTGGCCGGTGCCGAGGGCATCGCCATCCAGTCCGCCCCCGCCGTAGGCACCGAGACCGCCATCGTGGTGACCGACGGCAACGATGCTCCTCGCGTGGGCGTCACCGTGCGGGTGCTGCACCGGCCCGAGCTCGCCGGCGAACGCGAGCTGGCCATCGGCATCACCGACGCCCGGGGACGGGTGCGATGGGTCCCCGAGCAGGCCGGCGTGGCCGAGGTGCGGGCCGACAACCAGCGCGAACGCGTGTCGATCCCCTGGGCCAAGCCGCCCACCGGCGCACTGTCCCTGGTGGTGCTGTTGTTGCTCGCCGCGCTTGGCGCGTTCGTGTTCGGGCTGCTTCCTTCGGCACGGCGCGCGACGTAGCTCCACGGGTTCACACGCCGCGTGGTCAAGCACCACGCCGGGGCACCCGACAGCGACCGGCGCAGCACCGCGACGATCTCAGCCGCCGGTTAGCGGTACAGTCCGCGACCCCGTCAGGAACTGCCCCTTGCGCATCGCCCACGCCACCGACATCCACTGGATCGAGACCCCACCGCTGCGGCGCTTGCCCGGCAAGCGCGTGCTCGGCGCGGTCAACATGGCGCTCGGGCGCGGAAGCCACTTCAGCCGAGAGGTGCAGCGCTCGCTGGTGCAGCACCTGATCGACCTGCAGCCCGACGTGGCCATCCTCACCGGCGACCTCACCCAGACCGCGCTGGAGTCCGAGTTCGAGGCGGCCCTCGCCGACCTGAAGCCCCTGCTGGCAGCCGTGCCCACCTTCGTGATCCCGGGCAACCACGACGTCTACACCACAGGCGCGCGCGACTCCAAGCGCATGCAGCACTACTTCGGGGAGTGGATGCACCTGCGGGGCCCCCTCGGGCGGCTCGACCTCGGCGGCCTGTGCATCCTGGGGCTCGACCCTTGCCGCCCGGGGGTGCTGTCCAGCGGCTTGGTGCCGCAAGACCAGCTCGCCGAGCTGGGCGCGCACCTGGCCGACCCGTCCCTGGCCGACCGCTTCGTGGTGCTCGCGCTGCACTACCCGCTGCTGCACCCCGACGGGCGCGTCTACGACGGCTTGAACCACGGCCTGCGCAACGCCAGCGAGCTGCTGTCGCTGCTGTCGGCGGCCCCCCGCAAGCCCGATCTGATCCTGCATGGACACGTGCACCGGGGCTACACGGTCCAGGCGCCGCTGGGCCAAAGCAGCGTTCCCATCCACAACTGCGGCAGCTCGGGCTACGGACACGACCCCAGCCACGGCCGCGTCGCCCACATGAACGTCTATGACGTCGATGGCAGCGACCTGGTTGCGGTCACTCGCTACTTCTGCGACGGGCACGCCTGGAAACCCCTCGACGACGGACCCTACCCATGAACGTGCACCTGATCGACGGCACCTTCGAGATCTACCGGCATCACTTCTCGCCCGGCCACCGCTCGCACCTGGCGCCCGACGGCACTCAGGTGGGCGCCGTTCTGGGCCTGGTTCGCTCGCTGACGCGCCTGCTGCAGCAAGACGACGTCACCCATGTCGCCTTCAGCTTCGACACGGTCATCGAGAGCTTTCGCAACGACCTGTTCGCCGGCTACAAGACCGGCGATGGCATCGAGCCCGAGCTCAAGGCGCAGTTCTCGATCGCGCAAGACGCGGCCGAGGCGCTGGGCATCGTAACCTGGCGAAACATGCGCTACGAGGCCGATGATGCCATTGCCACCATGGCGGTGCGCGCGGCGGCCCATCCCGGGGTCGAGCAGGTGGTCATGCGCTCGCCCGACAAAGACCTGGCCCAGGTCATCAGCGGCCAGCGCGTGGTCATGTACGACCCCATTCGGCGTAAGACCACCGACGAGCCCGCGGTGCTCGACAAGTTCGGCGTGCCACCAGCCTCGATCCCCGACTACCTGGGGCTGGTGGGCGACACGGCCGACGGCATTCCAGGCGTGGCCAAGTGGGGGGCCAAGTCGACGGCCACGGTGCTGCGGGCCTACGGGCACGTCAAGCACATCCCCACCGACTGCGAGTCGTGGTCGGTCAAGGTGCGCGGCGCCAAGGGCCTGTCCGACAACCTCGAGGCCATGCGCGACGAGGCCCTGCTCTACGTCGACCTGGCCACGCTGCGCACCGACGTGCCGCTGGTGACCCACGCCGTCGAGGACCTGCAGTGGCGGGGCGTCGATCGGGCCAAGCTGACTGCCCTGGAGGATCGGCTGGGGACCGCGATCGCATCGGGCCTCTGACCGGTCCTTCGGGTGTTATTCGGCCCGCCCTCTGGAGGCCCCATGACACGCCTATCGGCCAGCCTGGCCCTGTTCGCGCTGATCACCCCTGCCATCGCGCTTGCCGTCCCCAGCCGCATGGCCCACCAGGGTCGCCTGTTCGATGCCCTCGGTGCCCCGCTGGCCGGGCCGCACACACTCACGTTCACCTTCTACGACGCCGCCGCCAGCGGAACGACCGGGTGGACCGAGACGCTCACGACCGACTTTCAGGACGGCTACTACGCGGTGATCCTGGGCGAGACGGCGCCCATCGACGCCGATGACGTCGACCCGGGCGACACCTGGATGGCCATCACCGTCGACTCCGGCTCGGAGCTGCCCGACCGCATCCTGCTCAACAGCGTTCCCTATGCCCTCGTCAGTCACGACCTGCGGGGCGGCGTGGTCGATGCCGCCGAGATCCGCGTCGACGGCACCACGGTGATCGACAGCTCGGGCATGATCCAGAGCGGGCTGCCGGCCGGCGTCGACGATGGTGACGACGACACGCTGGGCGACCTGTCGTGCGGCGCGAGCGAGCTGGCCGTCTTCAGCGGCAGCAGCTGGGGGTGCGGCTCGACCCCCTCACACACCCACGACGCCGGCCAGGTCACCGGAACCCTCGCGATCGATCGCCTGCCCATCGGCACAGACGCCACCAACGTGGCCGCCGGTGACCACAACCACGACTTCGCGAATCTGCTGGGCTTCGTCAGCGCATCTCAGCTCCCCGGTGACCTGGATTCGAGCACCACGCTGGGCGGCGCTGCCATCTCGACGGGGGCGCACTACACCGATGCCGCCGCCGTTGCCGCCATGGGCGCCGTGTCCGACGGCAACCCCCTGAATCACCATCGCCTCACCGAGTCCGACGTCGACGGCATGGTCGCAAACAACGGCTTCGTCACCGCCAGCGATGCCCTCACCAAGACGACGTTCAACGACGGCTTTGCCTATGTGAACTCGACCAGTGCCTTCAACCTGAGCGAGGGCGGCTGGCGAACCATGAGCAACTTTGGAACGGTGCAGATCACCACGACCGGCAACCCACTCTTCGTCCACACGTCCATCCAGATGAACGACGATGTCGGCATCAGCACCGAATTCATCGCGATGGCCTGCGTGCTCAACGTGGATGGCACCCGCTACCGCATGGGGCAGCACGAGTACTACGGCCGGTACAACTTCGAGTGGCTGTACACCTACAGTGGCGTGTACCCGGTGGCGGCGGGCCCGCACGACATCTTTCTGGAGTGCCGCACCGACCGCGCCAACGCCAACAACATGAACTCCCAGGTCGGCAACCGGGGCTTCGAAGACCCGATCGGCAATGTCGGCAACGGCAGCTACCAGGATGTGCTGGTGATGTTCGAGCTGGGGCGGCAGTAGCCGGCCCCGCAGCGACGCGAGTAGGGGCGGTGGGAATCGAACCCACACTCCTTTCGGAACTCGATTTTGAATCGAGCGCGTCTACCGATTCCGCCACGCCCCCGGGAGAGCTGGAGCTAACCGGGTTCGGGTGACTTGGCAGGCACGCGCTCCGGCCGTCGCTGCACCGCGGTGCAAATTGGCGCCGAACGCCGACTACCAGCGCTTGCCCATCGTCCAGCGCCCGGCGGAGTGGCGCACCACTCCGGCCTCTTCCATGCTCTTGAGCACCTCGGTGATGTGCTTGGGCTGGATGGGGTGGAAGCTGCTGGACTTGGCCTTGTGGCGGCATCCGGCGATCAAGACCGTCTCGGACAAGCCGTTGTCCTTGCCCACCAGCGTCTCGGTGAGCAGGTCGCGGAGCCACGCCGCCCGCTCGGGGTTGTGGTCGGCCGGCAGCCGGGCGCGTCCGGCGCCGCTTGGACCGCTGGAGCCCCTGGAGCTCGATCGCTGGCGCTTCGGGCGCTCTTCGACCTTGCCGCCGATGCGTTTCTCGAACACCTTCTTGAGCGCGCCCCGCTCGATCTTGGGGGCCACCGCGCCGAGCACCACGACCTCGGGCTCGACCTCGGCCAGCACGTCGAGCAGGCTGCGCACCTGGTCGCGACCGGACTCGGAGCGACCGTCCCGGGTCGCCTCGCGCTCGAGGATGTTCCTGAGGCTGGCCGGCACCCGCTCGGGCTCGAGCCCGCCGATCGCCTTGCAGAACAGGTGAAAGCTCTCGCCATCGGGCAGGTCTTCGACCTCGCTCGCGACGCGCGTCGTGAACCCGTCGAACGGCCTCTTGAGCGCCTTGGGAAGGGTATCGAGCTCGGACAGAGCCATCATGTCGGCGAGCGTGCCGATCTCGATCTGCGGGATGGGACGCCGAAGCGGCCCCTGCAGGACGATCTCCAGCATCACCGGATCCTGGGTTCTCAGGTTGTCGACTCGGACCTGACGCTGCACCGTTGCCTCCCGACCGATAAGGCGGCACCGTAGCAGAGGAGCACGTCCATGCGCATCAGCAGGGTGTACACCGGTGTCGGTGATCGAGGTACGACGCGGCTGGTCGGCGGCAGCGAAGTGGCAAAAGACGACGCACGGGTCGAGTCCTACGGGTCGGTCGACGAGCTGAACGCCATCGTGGGGTTGGTGCGCACGGTCAACGCCAGCACCACCGCGGCCGGCCAGCGCCTCGAGATGTTGCTCCGGCAGGTTCAGAACGACCTGTTCAACGTGGGCGCAGACCTCGCCACCCCCGCCGCCTCACGCTGGGAGGGCATGGTCCGGGTGGGCCGACCCGACATCCAACGCCTGGAGGCGTGGATCGACGAGCTCAACGGCACGCTGCCTCCCCTCACCGAGTTCATCCTTCCCGGCGGCGGCCCGGTGAGCGCTCACCTGCATCAGGCGCGCACCGTGTGCCGGCGCGCCGAGCGACGAACCACCACGCTGACTCGTGAGGATCCTTCGGTCGGCGAAGACGTACTGATCTACCTGAACCGGCTTTCAGACTTGCTCTTCGTGCTCGGTCGGTGGGTCTCGGCGGCCCTGGGTGAGCCGGAGTACCTGTGGGACAACCCCAACAAGAAGTAGTTGTAGTAGTCTCCGGGCGCTGATCCGCGTGGTTTTTGGCGCGGGATCGAAGAGGGTTGGATGGCTGGGTTCTCGGGGGTGAAGTCGTCGGGACGGAAGACGGCGGGCCCCGCCTTCGACATCGTCGAACACTACGACGACAAGGGTAAGAAGCACCTCGAGATGGCGTTCGGCGAAGACTTCGCCGAGAGCGAAGATCTCGAGGGCGCCGTCGAGCCGATCCTCTCGTTCCTCGAGATGCCCATGGTGCCGGGCGTGGTCGAGCTCTCCGACCGGGCTCAGGGCAAGTTCCTGTACCCCACGGGCGAGGCCTGGCCCCTGCGCATGCTGCTCGACGCGTTCGTGGGCTTCGACGAAGGCTGCGGCGAGAAGGCGGGTCTGGAGCTCGCCGAGCGGGCGGCGCTGCTGCTGCACGAGGCCGCCGACACCGGGTCCCAGCAGGACGTCTACTGCCACGGCAACCTCAGCCCCTGGACCCTATGCCTCAACGGCGACGGCAAGCCTCGCTTGGTGGGCTACGCGGTTCCTCCCATCGAGATCTACGACTTCGTCGACGACGAAGAGCTGCTGCCTCCCGATGACGCCGTGCGCTACTCGCCGCCCGAGCGCCTCGAGGGCAAAGACGAAGACATCGGGTCCGACCTCTTCGTGCTGGCGCTGCTGGTGGCCGAGGTGATCACGGGCTTCGCGGTGTACGAAGCCGACGGCGACCCCCTGCTGGACGACGCCACCGAGGGCACGGCCCACAAGAAGCTCGCTGGCATGGAGCTGCCCGCCGACATTCGCGACTTCCTGGCCAAGGCGCTCGCTCCCTACCCCGACGAGCGCTTCGAAGATGGCCTCGCCTTCGCCGACGAAGCCCATGCGCTGGCCGAAAAGTACGACGGCCCCTCCCTGGTCGAGTGCCTCGACCGTGCCCGCGATGCCGAGCCCGACCGCTTCGAAGACCCCGAAGAAGCCGAGTGGAAGTCCGAGGCCAAAGAGGGCGACGAGGCCATCGACGACGCCTTCGAAGACGAGCCCGACGACAAGGTCAACGATGACGGCGACGACGGCGACGACACCGCCGAGCTCGACGCCCTCGCCGACCGCGCCGTCAAGGCCGCCGAGGCCGCGGGCGCGGCAGCCGACGACGCCGACGCGCTGTACGAAGCGGCCGAAGCCAAGATGGACGGCGTCACCGCCGACTCGGCCACCGAAGCCTACACAGCGCTGAAAGACGCCGTCGATCTGGTGCGCAAGGCGGCCGAGGATGCCGGGGCTGCCGCCGACGACGCCGAGTCCCTCGAGACGCTGGCCGACGTCAAGGCCGCCACCGAAGACGCCGAGGCCGCCCAAGAGGACGCCCAGAAGGGCTTGGCCGACGCAAAGACCGCCGACGAGTCCCTGGACGCCGCCATCGAAGCGGCCGGCGCCGAGGCCGAAGCCGAGGCGGCCGCTGCCCAAGAGGCCGAAGCGGCGGCCGCCCAAGAGGAGCTTGAGGGGCACCGCAGCCGAGCACTCGAGGCCGCCGAGCAGGCCGCCAAGCTGACCGAGGCCGCTCAAGAGCTGCTCGCCGGCGCAAGAGAAGCGGCAAAAGGCTACGACGCCGACAACGTCGCGTCCACGCTCGAGTCCATCGAAGAGGCCGCCAGCGTGGTCATCGACGGCGCCGAAGAGGCCGCCAATGCGGCGGGCAGCGCCAGCGAGACCGACGACCCTGCCCAGGCGAGCACCCATGCCGATGCGGCCATCGAAGCCTCCCAGAGCGCCAGCGCGGCCAACGACACGCTGGCCGGGCTACGCGACGCGCTCGACGCCGCCACCAAGGCCGAAGACGAGCGCCTGGCGGCCGACGAAGCCAGCCGAAAGGCCGAAGAAGAACGCGCCGCGCGCGAAGCCGCCGAGGCCGAAGAGGCCCAGAAGCGGGCCGAGCAAGAAGCAGAGCGCAAGGCCGAGCTCGATGGCCAGGCCAACGACATCGAAGCCTCGATGGCCGAGGCGCTCACCGCCGTCGCCGAGGCCGAAGCCAGCGCCAACGAAGCCGCCCAGGGCATCGACGGCGAGGGCGTGCAGCAGGCGCTGAGCGGGCTGCTCTCAGCGATCGGCGACACGCGCGACGCCGCGAACGAGGCGGTCACCGCGGCCCAGGCAGCCCGAGATGCCGATGGCAGCGAGCAGAGCGCCGATCTGCTCGAAGGGGCGCGGTCCGCCGCCGGGCGGGCGACAGCGGGCGTGGAGTCCCTGCCCCAGGGACGTGAAGCCCTCGACGCCGCCATCGAAGCCCTCACGGCCCAGCAAGACGCCGAGGCCGCCGAGGCCGAGCGGGCCGCGCGTGAAGAGGCCGAGAAGCTGGCTGCCGAACAGGCCGAGAAGCTCTCGACCGCGCGAACCGACGCCGAGGACGCGCTGCACGAGGCCAAGCACGCCCTGGCCGGCGTCGACGAGACCCTGCAGCGCGCGAAAGAACGCACGGCCGAGCTGGGCGTCGACGCCATCACCGCGCTGGTGGAGCCCATTGCCGACGGGGTCGCCAAGGTGGCGGCCCAGGTCGAAGCCGCCGCCGCGGCACACCAGGCCGCGACCGACGCCGAGGCCGCTGCCGACGCCGAGGCCGCTGCAAGCGAGGCCCAGACCGCCGCGGCCACCGCAGCCAGCATCGCGCAGACAATCGAGCCGCTGGTCGAGTCGCTTCGAGCGGCCATCCGCGAAGAAGAGCAGCGGCGACGCGACGCTCAAGAGGCGGTTGCCGCCGAGCTGCAGGCCAGCGTCGCCAAGGCGCAGGCTGCCGCCAGCACGGCCGCCGACGCGGCATCCCGGGCCAGTGATGCTCTGGCCGCGGCCTCGTGCTTCGGCGGCGACGCCAGCCCCCAGTCCCTCGAGCTGCAGGCCCAAGCCCAGGCACAGGTCGAACAGGCCGCAGCGGCCAGCCAGACCGCGCAAGACGCCCTGGCTGGCGCCACAGCCGCCGAGTCGGTCGACGAGGCCGGCGCTGCCGCCGCGACGGCCAGCGAGGCCGCCGAGGCCGCTACGGCCGCGGCCGATGCGGTCCCCCCGCTCATCTCGGCGGCCGAACAGGCCAACGCTGCCGCGGCCGAACGCGAGCAACAGCTCGGCAAGCTGCGCGCCGACATCGCCAGCCAGGTTGCAGCGGCCGAGGCCGCGCTGCAGGCCGCCCGCGAGCACCAGACCCGCGCCCAGGGACTCGCCCAGGGCGCCGGAGACGACGTCGCCGCGGCAGCCGCCGAGGCAACCTCGGCCGCCGAGGCTGCGGCCAAGGCCGTGGGCGACGCCAACGCAGCCGCCGAGCTCGCCAACGGCGACGATGCCTCGGACGCCCAGCTGCAGGCGGCCACAGCTGCCGCCGAGGCTGCCCAGACCGCGTGCAACGACGCCAAGGCCGCGGCCGATCGGTCCGCCAAGCTCGTGGCCGCCGCCGCCGAAGCCGAGAACGAGGCCCTGGCGAGCCAGCGGCAGCGCGCCGACGAGGCGGCCACCGAGGCCGCCGCATCGAGCGAACGCGCCACCGAGGTCGCGGGCACCGCGGCATCCGAAGCCGAGGGGTACGTTCACCCGGACGTCGCCAGCGCGCTGCAAGCCCTGCACGATCACACCGAGGCGTCGAACCAGGCGGCGCAGCAGGCGGCCGAGGCGCGAGATGAGGCCGCCAATGCGGCCGACAGCCAGGCTGCTGGCAAGGCTGCCGACGCCGCCGATGCCACCGCTGCCGACGCCGCTGAGGCGGCGTCCGCAGCCGAATCTGCGCTCGAGCCGCTGCGGGCCGCAATCGCGGCCGAAGACGAGGCGCGCAAGGCCGAAGCCGCGGCCCTCAAAGACGCCATCGGTCGAGCCCGCAAGGCCCAGAAGGCCGCCGATGCTGCCGCGCAAAAGGCCGCCGATGCGGTCGACAAAGCCGGCGCCGATCTGGAGGGCAGCGACGATGCCGACGCAGCCGCCCACCTGCAGACGGCACGTGACCAGCTGGCCCGCGCTCGAGAGCAGGCGGCCACGGCCAGCGAGTCGCTGGCGACCGCCGAGGCCACCGAGGCCAGCAGCGAGGCCGAGGCGGCGGCCACCGCCGCCGAGCAGGCGGCAGAAGCCACCAAGGCGGCCGCAGACGAGGCGCGCGCGTCCATCAAGGACGCCGTCAAGGCGGCCCGCCAGGCGGCGAGCGAGGCCGAGCGCCTCAGCAGCCTCCAGGCCGAGATCCACGAGCTCGTCGACCGCAGCAGGGCGGCCGCCGAGCGGGCTCGCGCCGCGGCCGAACGGGGCCGCGAAGCCACGGCTGGCGCCTCCGAGGCCCTGCAAGGCGTCGCCGCGACCGCCAATGATCGCGCCAACGAGGCCGAGGCCGCCGCAGGCGAAGTCGCCGAGACCGCCAAGAGCGCCGACGCCGCAGCGAGCCCCGACGAAGCCCAGAAGCTGCTCGAGTCCGCGGCCGCGGCCACCGACAAGGCCGACGAAGCCGCGACGGCGGCCGACAATGCCGCCGACGATGCCGCACGCCAGGCCCAAGAAGAAGCCGCTGCCGCGGCCGACGCCGAGGCCAAGGCCCTCGCCAAGGCCCAGAAGGCCGCCGACAAGCTCACCGGCCGCCTGGACAAGGCCCGGGCGGCCGCCACTGCGGCCCTCGACGAGGCCAGCCACGACGTCGGCGAGCTCACCGATGCCCCGGCGGTCGCGGACGCCCACCGAGTGGTTCAGGAACACGTCGGCAGCGCCAACGCGGCCCTGGATGCCGCCGTCGAAGCGGTGCAGGCCGCCCAGGGGGCCCAGGCCTCGGGCGATGCCGACGCTGCGCTCCAGACGGCCACCACCCAGCTCGACGCCGCCAACCAAGCCCTCAAAGATGCCAAGGCGGCGCGCAAGGGTCTTCGCCAGGCCGTCAAGGACGAGAACGCCCGCCTGAAGGCCCAGGCCGACAAGCTGGGCGAGGGTCGCAGCCAGCTGGCCAGCGCCGCCGAAGCCGCGGCGGCCAGCGCCGAGCAGGCACAGAGCGCCGCCGAGGCCGCCGCCCAGGCTGCTGCCGACGCGGGCGACCAGGCCGCCGAAGCCGCGTCCACCGCGAGCGAGGCGGCCGCCGAGGCGGCCTCGCAAGCCCAAGCCGCCGCGGCGAGCGTCGCCGACGGTGCCGAGGCCGATGCCGATGCGATCGAGGCCCTGATCGAGGCCGCCCGGGCCGCCGCCGCCGCTGCTGGCCAGGAAGCCGAGCGTGCCCAGCAGGCTGCCGCCCAGGCCAGCGAACATGCTGCGTCGTTCAAGGCCGCCGCCGCCGCGCAGGCGGGCCGCGAACAGAAGCTCGCCGACCTGGTTGCCGCCGCACAAGCCGCGTCCGAGCGTGCTCAAGGCGCCGCTCAGCGCGCGGCCGCCGAGGCCGCCGACCACGAAGGCGACGCCGCCAAGGCCAAGGCCGACGCCCAACAGGCAGCCGAGCGTGCTGCGGCCGCTCTGGCCGCGCTCGTCGCCGCGGCGGCCGTGGTTGCAGCGGGCAGCAACGATGCCGACGACGCCCTCGCCGAGGCCGAGAAGCATGCCACCGAAGCCACGGCCGCGGCGACGGCCGCCGAAGAGCAGGCCGATGCCACGGCGGCGGCGGCGGCAGCCGCCAAGCTGGCCGCCGAGGCCGCCGAGGCCGCCGAACAGCAGCGACTGGCCGACACACGTGGCCGTGCCGTGCAGGCGGTCCAAGATGCCGATGCGGCCACCGCCCGAGCCCGCGAGACGCTCGAGTCGCTGAAGGCCGAGTTCGGCGACGTGCCCACCGTGCAAGACCAGATCGCCGAGATCGCTGCCGCTGTCGAGGCCGCTGCCGCTGCATCGCAGGCTACACGCGAGGTCGCGGCCCAGGCCGCCGCGGCCGCCACCAGCGAGGGAGCGGCCGAGCTCGCTGCCGAGGCCCTCGAAGCCGCCGCCAAGGCCGAGGCCGCCGCCGGAAAGGCCACCGTCGCGTCCGAGGCCCTGCGTGTCGCTGCCGCCGCCGAACAGGGAGCCCGTGCCGAGGCCACCGCCAAGGCGACGGCGGCGGCCGAGCGTGCTCGCGCGGCCCTCGAGACGGCGACGGCGGCCCAGCAGGCGCTGCAAGCCGCGGGCGCCGAGCACAACGCCGAGGGCGAGCTGTACAGCGCGGCCGTCGACGCGGTCGCCGCTGCGGTCCACGCCGCCTCCGAGGCCGTCGAGAACGCCGAGTCCGGCCTGGCCACGGCCACCACCGCCACCACCGCCGAAGAAGCCGCCGCCGAGCTGCCCGGCATCGACGAGGCCGCCGACAGCGCCCAGACGTCCTCGCGCGAGGCCGAGAAGCAGCGCGACGCCGGCATCAAAGCGGCCGAAGCCGAGGCTCGATCCCGCGCCGAGGAAGCTGCGCGTGCCCTCGAAGCCGCCCTCGCCGAGGCTGTGCGCGCCGCCGCGGGCTCGGCCGACGAAGCCGAGGCCGCCGCCAGCCGCGCCGCCGAAGCCCTAGACCAGGCCATGGACGAGCTGGCCGACGCGAGCGACGAGACCGCCATCGAGCTGCGTGATCAGGCCTCCGAGCAGGTCTCGTCGGTCAAGGAGGCGGCGGGCGAGGCCCGGGCTGCTGCCGGCCAAGCGTCCCTGGCAACCGAGATCGAGGCTGCGCAGGCTGCCGTCGACGCAGCCGCCGCCGCCGCCGCGACGGCGGCATCCACCTTCTCGGACGCACGAACCGCCATCGAGACCGCCCTCGAGATCTGCCGTGCCGCGGCGTCCGAGGCCGAGCGCATCGAGCGCACGGTCGCCGAGACACGCCAGCTCGCCGACCGCGCCAGCGAGGCCGCCCGAAAGGCGTCCGACGCAGCGACGCTCGCTGCGGGCTCCACGGCCCTGGTGACCGGCGAAGAGCCCCTCGCCGCCCGCGACGCGGCTCGCAGCGCGTCCGAGACCGCCCAGATCGCCGCTGCCGACGCGGTGAAGGCCGCCGACGGCGCCGCCTCGGCGGGCTCGGCCGACGACGCCGCGCCCTTCCTCGAGGCCGCCCGCGAGGCCGCCGACAAGGCCACCACCGCGTCCGACGAGGCCCAACGCCAGGCCAGCGAGGCCGCCCGCCTCGCGCAAGACGAGGTCGCCGCCAAGCAGCGGGCCGAGTCCGATGCGCTGGGCCAGGCCAAGTCCGACGCGACCGAGGCCGCGGAGCAAGCAACGGGCTCGGCGCGGTCTTGCGCCGAGGCGCTGCAGGCGGCCCAGACCGAGTTCGAGGGCTACGACATCAAGCAGGGCGCGGCCGCTCTGGCTCGGCTGCGCGAGGCCGCCGCGGCGACCTCCCTGGCCGCCTTCGAGGCCGGCTCGGCCAAGGACCGCGCGCTGGCCGCCACCCACAGCGACGATGCCCGCGTCGCCGCCGACGCCACCGTCGCCTGTGCGGCCAAGGCCGAAGCCGCCGCCGAGAAGGTGCCCAAGCTCCTGGAGCTGCTCCGCGAAGCGGTCGCCTTCCAGAAGAACGCGCGCGAAGAGGAGACCCGGCGGCTGTTCACCGCCATGGGCAACGCCAAGACCGCCGCCGAAGAGGCACGAGCAGCGGCGAGTCGGGCCAAGCAGATCATCGACGACGCCATCATCGAGCTCGAAGCCACCCCGGTGCCCGAGGCCGACGAGTTCAAGGACGCGGCGTTGACCCATGCGTCCGAGGCCGATCGCCACGCGTCCGCGGGCGAGCGCTTCGCGCAGCAGGCGTCCGAGTCGACCACCAGCAAGCCCGCGATGAAGCGCGCCTTCATGGCGGGTGTCGCCCGCGACAAGGCCACCGAGTCGGCCGACCTTGCTGTGGGCACGATTCAGGAAGCCCTGCGCCTGTGCCGCAGCGCAGCGTCCCAGGCCGAAGCCCTCGAGCGCATGCGTGCCGAGGCCGACACCCTGGTGGTCCGGGTCGGCGAGATGGCCATGAAGGCCCAGGCCGAAGCCGAGCGCGCCAAGAACGCGACCGCGGACACTACCGACGAGCTGGCCCTTCAGGCCCGCGTCGATGCCGTCAGCTCGGCGGTCAGCGCCGTGCAGGCCGCCAGCCGCGCAGCCACCGCGGCCCAGAAGGTCGCCGCTTGCGAGACCTCCGAAGACGCAGAGCCGCACCTGCAGACCGCTCGCGACGCCGTCGACGAGGCGGGCAGCGCCTACGAGAGCGCGGTCGAGAAGGCCAACCTCGCCGAGCGCGAGGCCAGCCTGGCCATCGAGCGCGCCAAGCAGGCAGCAGCCGAGCGCCAGCGCAAAGAAGAGGCCGAGCGCCAGCGACGCGAAGAAGAAGAACGCCTCAAGAAAGAAGAAGAGGCCCGCCTCAAGAAAGAAGAAGAGGAGCGCCTCAAGAAAGAGGCCGAAGAGCGCGCCCGCAAAGAAGAAGAAGAGCGGCGGCGCCGCGAAGAAGAGCTGCGCCGGCAGGCCGAGGAGGCCCGCGGCCGCGCCCGCGAGAAGGCTGAGCAGGCGTCCAACATCGCGCGCGCCATCGCCACCGCCATCGAAAACGCGGTGCAGGGCGCGGCCGCCCACGCGGGCGCCAAGCGCGTCAAGTCCAGCCTCAAGCGCGTGATGCGCAGCGGCGAACGAGTCGCCAGTGCAGCGGCCGAGACACGCACCGCCGCCGATCAGGCTGCCGTGGCCACCAATGCCGAGGCCATCGAGCTCGCCGGCACGGCCGATGACGCCGCCCGCAAGACGCTGAAGGCCGGCAAGACGGTCGAAGAGCGCATTGCGGTGATGCTCGAGGCCGTCGCCGAGGCCGAAGAGGACGAGAAGCGGCGCGCCGAAGAAGAAGAGCTCCGCCAGAAAGAAGAAGAAGAAGCTCGGATCCGCGAAGAAGAGGAGCGCCAGCAGCGCGAAGAAGAAGAGGCTCGGCGCGCCGAAGAGGAAGCCGCGCGCAAGGCCCAAGAAGAAGAAGAGCGCAAGAAGAAGGCCGCCGAGCGCGCGGCCCGTGGCGAAGCCGAAGAAGACGAGGACCGCCCGCGACGCCGCAGCAGCCGCCGCCGCGGTGGCGACGATGCTGGCGACCGTCCAAGGCGACGCAGCCGACGCTCCGCCGAAGGTGCCGACGACGAAGAGCGCCCGCGACGCCGCTCGCGGGGTGACCTGCGCGACCGGCTACGGGGACGCCGCGGCGGCGACAATGCCGCCGACGGCGAGCCGGCCAAGGACGCCACCGACGACCGCCGGGAGCGGCTGCGCCGGCGACGCGAAGAACGCAGCGCGGCGGGCGACGACGCCGACGCGGCCGGCAACCGGCGTGAACGCCTGCGCAGGCCGCGGCGGCGCTCCGCCGAGGGCGCCGACGGCGCCGAGGCCGGGGGTGCCGACGACCGCCGCGAGCGCCTGAGGGCGCGCCGTTCGCGCCGCGACGAGGCCGGTGACGGCGAAGCGGGCAACGACCGCATGCAGCGCCTTCGACGGCGTCGCCGCGGCGGCGACGAGGCCGCAGACGGCGACAAGCCGGCTGACGGTGACCGCCGCGAGCGGCTGAGGCGGCGACGCGGAGCCGATGGCGAAGACGGCGATGCCGCCGACAGCCCGCGCCGCAGGCTGCGCCGCCGCCGTGGGGGCGACGAAGCCGCCGAGGGCAGCGACGATGCGCCGGCGAGTCCTCGCGAGCGCGTCCGCCAGCCTCGCGGGGGCGGTGCCCCCGGTGGGCCGCGCGGCCCACGGGATCCCCGGGACCGCCTGAGGGCGCGCAGCCAGCGGGGCAGCCTGCCCAAGCCCGGCGAGGACCGCTCCGAGGCGCCGGCCCAAGACGACGAGAACACGCAGCCCGAGAGCGACGACCCACGCAGCGAGCTGCGTCGCCGGCGCCTGGACAGGCACGAGCGTGCCCGCCGCGACTCCCTGCCCGGCGGCCCTGCCGCGCGCCCCGAGCCCGCTCGCGGCTCCGACACCGCCGACCGTGCCCCCGAAGAGCCAGACACCGCTCCCGAGCTCGAGATCGATCCCGAGACCGATCCCGAACCGCCGCCGCCGTCGCGCCCGCCAGCGCCCGCACAGCCCAGCAGCGCGCCGCCTCCTCCACCCGAAGACGTCGACGACGAGGACACCCAGAGCGAGTCGGCACTCGACCGCCTGCGCAGGCTGCGTCGGTCCATCGAGGGTGCCAAGCAGAAGCAGGGCTCAGCGCCCGCACAGCCCAGCCCGGCCATCGAGAAGACCGGCGAGTCGGCCGCCGAGCGTCTCAAGCGCCTGCGAAGCTCGATCTCGACCCCCGACAAGGGCAGCGGGGTGGCCAAGAAGGGCGGCAACGAGCGTCTGGCCAAGCTGCTGCGCAGCGCCTCGGCCAAGAAGCAGGACGAAGAGGGTGGAACTGGCGGAGGCCACGCCACCGACACCGCTCAGCAGCGCCTTCGCAAGCTCCTGGACGCCAAGAAGGCCGCGTCGTCCAGCCAAGACAAGCCGGCCAAGGACACCCTTCCTGCGGCACCGCCTCCTCCGCCCCCCGAAGACGCCACCCAGGTGCCCGAGACGCGCCCGGCCCAGCCGAGCGGCGGCAAGGGCAAGTCGAAGGGCGCCGAGGCGCTGCTCAACCGCCTGCGCAAGTCCAAGAAGAAGTAGCTCGCGCGGCTACGCGAAGAACAGCACCGCCACCATGCCCAGGGCTACCAGCGCCACGCCGATGGCCGCGAGCGCCAGCAGCGCGATGACCAGCAGCAGGCCCACCAACACGTACATCCATCCGCCGCCGGCGTTGGCCTGAGCGGCCGCCTCTTCGGCCTCGTCGACGCGTCGGGCCTCGGCCTGCCGCCGGAGTCGCTCGACCTCCGAGCGAAGGCCCTCGAGCTGGCCCTCGAGCTTGCGTGCGCGCCGCTCGGCCTCGCGCCGCTCGCGCTCGGCCTCGGTGACTGCCGGGTCGGTCGTGCTGGGTGCGGGCCCGGCTCGGCTTGGCCCCTCGCTGGCCAGGGTGATGAAGGTGCGGGTGAGGTCTTCGAAGGCCACCGCCAGATCGGCGGCTGACGTGTACCGATGGGCCGGATCGATCGCCGTGGCACGCTCGAGCATGTCGGTGTACGCGTCGAACAGCTCGACCTCGCGCGGCTCGTCCTCGGCGCCGAAGACGCCGCGCAGGGCCTCGCGCACGGCCTTGCGGTCGGCCGCCGGCAGCGCGTGGCCGTCGTCGAAGGCCGACGGGTCGAGGTGCCGTCCCTCGAAGGCCTTGGGGTCACGCTCGTACACCTCGAGCAGCTGGTGCACGCGAGCCATTCGGAAGCGCGGGCTGTGGCTGCCGTTGCGGGGCACGGCACCGCCGTCCAGAACCACGCGACGCAGGCGAAGCAGCGAACACGAGGTGGCCGCCAGCGCAAAGGTGTCGAGCGCGGCCGGGAAGGGCTGCTTGGCCCCGAACAGGGCCTCGGGCGCCAGAAAGTTCTCGGTTCCCGCGACGATCTTGCCGGTCTCGAGAACGCCCTCGGGGGCGGCCACGCGGGCCAGGCCGAAGTCCGAGATGAGCCAGCGGCCGCGAATGTCGAGCAGCACATTGCTGGACTTCAGGTCGCCGTGCGGCATCGCCGTCTTGGTCTTCTTCTCGTAGAAGCGGTGGTAGTCGTCCAGGCGCCGGCTCGCCTCGGCCAGTGTGGCCATGAGCCGACCGAAGGCCTCGGGCTCGGCCAGCTTCTGGCCCCACCAGCGCTCGAGATCGACCGGGCACCACTCCATGATCACGCCGGTGATCACCGGCGTGCCCACCAGGTCGTACAGTCGGGGGCACGGGATCTCGCCGGGCCGACTCGACAGGTCGGCCAAGATGCGGGCCTCGCCCTGGAACTGCTCGATCGACTCCTCGTCGCCGCCCTCGTTCCACATCTTGAGCGCCAGCGGCACGCCGTCGGCCACCGTCGAGGTGCCTACCGCGCCGCCACGACCAACACACTTGCGCACGGTCGCCATGCTTCCGTGCCGAACACTGCCTCGACTATCGGCGGGGACGTAGGCCCGGCCGGAACGACCACGCCACACCTGCGGAAGGGTGGCGGTCGCCATCTACCACTTCATGTGCACGGACGGCCCGATGGGGTTGCCGTTGGCATCGACCATGGCGCCCCATGTGAACGTAGCCGTACCCAGGGCCAGAACGCCGGCACTCACCAGGATGAGCCGGTTGGTGAGGTCGCGGGTCTGGTTGATGCAGTCGGGGTCTTCGCAGGCATCGAAGTCGCTGTTGGTCTTGAAGGTGTACCCGTAGATGCCGCCTGCGCCCAGAATGGTGACGATGCCACCAATGATGAGCGGGGTCTTTTCGGGTGGACGTGCGCGCTGCACGAAACCATCGGAGTTGATGGTGACGCCGGGGTCTTTGTCCTTCTTCTTCTTCTTCTTGTCTTTGCCGCCGGCCTCGGCCATGGCAGCCGGGTCGACGATGGCGTCATCGGGGAACTTGTTGCCCTTGATGACCGCCGAGAAGGTGGAGCCCCCATCGACGCGCTGGTACAGGTGTGGACGCGCCTGAACCGCCTCGGGGGCGCTGATCTTGCGGCCGTCGAGGTAGTGGGCCGGCCCCTCGGTCAGCACCATGCCCTCGACGGTCTCGGCCGGCGGCACGTAGGCGATCTTGAGGTCGTTGTAGACGTTGCGCACCGGGTGTTCGGCAGGCAGGTCTTCGAGGCCGTAGTCGAAGGTGCTGTCCACCTCGACGGCGGTCGCATACCAGCTGCGCGCGCCGCCTTCGTCTTCGGCCAGGAGCTTGCCGGCCGCGATGGCTCGGTACGTCCTGCCGACCATCATCTGGGGCAGGACCTCGTTGAGACAGCCGATGCCCTTCTCGAGGCGACCGCCCGCGTCGGAAACGACGGCGGCGTTGTCACTTCGCAGTCCCTCTTCGACCATGATCATGTCTTGGAGGAGGCTGTCGGTTGTGTAGGAAGTGGCGCACTGGCCCCAGGCTGTGTTCGCGAACATCAACCCGACGACTGTGGTGCTCAGACTCGCAATGCTGCGCAAAGACTCCTCCAACGCGCCGGAGAGTAGCACAAGGACCGGCCTAGATGGCCAGCCCGAAAGTGAGGCCGGCCGCACCGAGGGCGAGGGCCGCCCCAGACGCGAGCACGGTGTTGTTGGTGCGACTGCGGAGCCGCTGGATCTCGTCTGGTTGCCCCGCGTCGTCGAATGCGGCGCTCGCACCAAAGCTGGTGGCATACAGCGCCCCGGCACCCAGGCCGACCACCACGCCGCCCGCCAGCAACGGGGTCTTGCCGAAGGGACGGCACGAGGTGCCGTCGGTCCGCAGCCGCCCCGAGGGGCACACCGCGCGCGGCACCGATCGCGCGTTGCGCGCCCCCGCCCCCACCTCGTCGTCGCCGCGGTTGCCGCGCCGTCGCCCACCGGAGTCGTCGCTGGCCAACGCCGGGTCGGCCAGCACCTCGTCGGGGAAGCGGTTGCCGTCGATGACCCAGCTGCTCACAGCGCCTTCGGCATCGAGCTGAAGCAGGTGCGGTCTGGACTCGACCGCCTCGGGCTCGGCGAGCTTGCGCCCATCCAGCCAGGTCGCGGCCGATGAGGCGAAGACGCGCCCCTCGACAGGGGTCGGCGCCGGGGTGTACGCCAGCAGGCTGTCGCCGTAGACGTCGCGCACGGGGTGCTGCTCGGGCACCTCGGCGATGCCGTACTCGAAGCTGGGGTCGATCTCGACGGCTGTCGCAAACCACTGCCGCGCTCGGCCCTCGTCGCCGCCAGACAACTTGCCCGCCGCAATGGCCCGATACACACGGCCCAGCACGATGGGCGCGAGCACCTCGTCGGCGCAACCCAGGCCCGTCTCGAGGGCGTCGCCACGGGTGGAGGCCTCGGAGTCGTCGTGGGCGCGCAGCGCCTCTTCGACAGCCGCCATGTCGGTGAGCAACTGGTCGGCCGCGTAGGGCGCAGGGCACGCGGCAGTCGCCGCCGCCGGTGCCGCCAGCATGGCGGCGGCCATCAAGGTCGAGCGCAAACGAACCTCCTGTTCGTCTGCCCTACCGGCATCGCACTCCGTGCGTTTAGCGAACCCAGAACAACGGCTGGCCTTCACTCACCGCCTGGCCGTCGTCCACCAGGATGCGCTCGACGCTGCCGGCGTTGTTGGCGCGTACCGGGGTGAAGGTCTTCATGACCTCGACCAGCGCAAGGGTGGCGCGGGCGGCGAAGGCAGCACCGGTCTCGACGAACGCGTCGGCGGACGGCTCGGGGCGCAGGTACACGGTGCCGTCGGTCTCGGCGCGAATCACCAGGACCCCCTCTGGAGCGCCGTCGGCACTCGCCTCGGCTGGACGCTCTTCGCCGGCTTGCGCCGCCAGCTCACCCAGCTCCACCAGCGGGTCGCCTGCCTGCACCCAGCCCGCCTCGCTGACGGCGCAAGCCCCCCCAGAGGCGCTGCGCGGCGCCACCACGGCGATGCTGCTGCCCGCCCTCTCGAGCGTGCCCAGCACGGTTCCACCCACGATGCTGGCGCCCACGGCGACCGCCGGCCGCCAGTGACCCACCGCGGGGCTGGTGATGCGATCGCCGTCGCTGCCCGCCAGGCGGGTGCCTCGCGCATCGGGGCGCGCGCCGGTGACCACCTCGAGGTCGTGCACGCTCCAGATCCGGGGATTCTTAGTGCGGCGGTAGCCGGCCGACTGCCAGGCGCTCTCGACCAGGCACTCGAGCCAGGCCCGCAGCCGCCGAAGCTCGATGACCTCGTCGGTGTCCATGCGGCTGGCCGCCCCCACCGGGTCCATGTCGCCCTCGATGCGGGCCGCCGTCGTGCGCATGCCCTGCTCGATCTCGGCGCGCTCGGCGGGGTCTTGGGTCGCGATCTCGAAGTCGTCGTCGAGCTTGCTGTTGTAGGTGGCGATGGCCAGGGTGCGCCCCTCCATGACCGACAGGCGCGTCATGGGCGTGGACAGCTGCACCACGGGGTCGTAGGGCAGCCCGGCCATGGCGTAGTACCCAGCGCCGCTCGCCTTGCGCAGCAGCACCGTGAACATGGGGGTCTCGTTGGTGCTGTTGGTGTAGATGAGGTTGCTGCCGTAGCCCAGCAGGCCCTGGCGCTCGGCCTGCACACCGATGTCGAAGCCGCTGATGTCTTGCAGCCACACCACCGGGATGCCGTCGCTGTTGGCAGCCCGGCTGAACTGGCTGATCTTGGCGATTCCCTCGCGGTACAGCGCGCCGCCGGGCCGCTTGCGGCCGTCTTCGGTGACGATTCCCTGCCGGTTGGCGATGATGCCGACCCACAGGCCGTTGATGCGCGCGAGCCCGGTCACCATCTCGCGGCCCACGTGGCCCATGACCTCGTGGAACAAGCTGTGATCGACCAGGCGCGCAATCACCTGCTCGATGTCGTAGCCCTGCCGGAAGTCGGGCGGAAACAAGCTCGAGAGCTCGCTGGGGTCGAAGCGGGGCGGAGCGGGCACGGCACCGTGGCGGTAGAAGCCCGCGGCCGACGAGGGCAGCTTGTTCACGTCGTCGCGGATGAGGCGCAGCGCGGTTGGGTCGTCGGGAACGCGCACGTCAGCGGTTCGGCTCTGATGCACGTGCACCTCGGGGCCGCCGATGTCCAGGCTGGTCAGCTTGAGGCTCTTGGCCCCGCGAATCAGCGCGGCGCCCGCGATGACCATGTAGGCGCCCTCGGTCATGTACACGCGATCGCTGATGATGGGCATGTAGCCGCCACCAGCGATGCAATCGCCGAACACGCCCGCGATCTGGGGCACGCCCGAGTCGGCCAGCAGCGCGTTCTTCTTGAAGATGTGCCCGGCACCCGTGGCGCCGGCGAAGGAGCGACTCTGCTCGGGCAAGAACAAGCCGCTGCAGTCCACCAGGTACACGACCGGGAGCCGCAGGCGCAGGGCCATCTGCTGGGCTCGCTCGATCTTCTCGGGGGTCTTGGGCCACCAGGCCCCGCTGGCAACGGTGTTGTCGTTGGCGATTACCATGCACCAGCGGTCGTGGATGCGCGTGAAGCAGGTGATGACGCCGGCTCCCGGCGCCGCTCGTCGACTGCCCGCGAACTCGACCCCCCAGTTCACAAGGGTGCCCACCTCGAAGACCTCGCTGCCGTCGTCCTTGAGCGCGTCGATGCGCTCCCAGCTGGTGAGCTTGCCCTTGGCGTGCACCCGTTGCACGTACTTGTCGCCCCACCCCGCGTGGGTGGTGGCCACCTTGCTGGCCAGGTCTTGGTCGAGGTCGGCCATGTAGGCCGTGTTGGTGGTGCGCTCGGCGGGGCCCAGATCATGGTCGAGCTCTCGGCCGAGCTCGTGGAGCAGGATGCGGGACATCAGTTCACCCCCACGAGGTCGCGCTCGAGCGACTTGGTGTCGTACTGCCCCGATGTGAACGCGTCCCAGGTGAGGATGCGCTGGTGCAGGCCGATGTTGTTCTTGACGCCGTCGATGCGCGTGGCCGCGAGAGCCCCGGCCATGCGCGCGATCGCCTGGTCGCGGGTGTCGGCCGTCACGATGAGCTTGGCGATCATCGAGTCGTAGTTGGGTGGGATGCGGTCGCCCGTGCGCAGGTGCGTGTCGACGCGAATGCCCTCCCCGGTCGGAAACTCGAGCGCCGAGATGGTGCCCGGGCTGGGGCGAAAGCCGTCGTCGGGGTCTTCGGCGTTGAGGCGGCACTCGATGCTGTGCCCCTTGCACTGGATGTCGGCCTGGGTGGCCGGCAAGGGCTCATTGGCCGCGACCCGCAGCTGCCACTCCACCAGATCGACGCCCGTGACCTGCTCGGTGACCGGGTGCTCGACCTGCAGGCGCGTGTTCATCTCCATGAAATAGGCCTGGCCGCTGGCATCGACGAGCATCTCGATGGTGCCGGCGTTTCGGTAGCCCGACCGGCGAACCACGCTGGCCACCAGAGGCAGGATGCGCTCGCGCTCGGCTGAGGGCAGCCCAGGGCTGGGCGCTTCTTCGAGCACCTTCTGGTGGCGCCGTTGCAGCGAGCACTCGCGCTCACCCAGGTGCAGGCAGTTCCCGAAGCGGTCGGCGATGATCTGCACCTCGACGTGCCGCCCGCCCACGATGCGGCGCTCGATGTACATGCGCCCGTCGCCGAAGGCCCCGGTGGCCTCGGCGACGGCGTCCCGGAAGGCATCGGCCAGCTGCTCGGGCTCGTCGACCGCGCGCATGCCCCGCCCGCCGCCGCCTGCCACCGCCTTGAGCAAGATGGGGTAGCCCATCTCGTCGGCGATGCGTCGGGCGGCATCGACATCGGTGACCGCCTCCTTGCTGCCCGGAATGATGGGCATGCCCAGGTCGCTCATGGTCTGCCGCGCGAGCGACTTGTCGCCCATCACCCGCATGTGGTGCGCGTCAGGCCCCACGAAGGTGATGCCCGCCGCCTGGCAGCGAACCGCGAAGGTGGCGTTCTCGGACAGAAAGCCCCAGCCCGGGTGAACCGCGGCACACCCCGTGTGCAGGCCAACCGCGATGATCGCGTCGGCGTCGAGGTACGAGTCGTGGCTGCGCGCCCCGCCGATGACGACCACCTCGCTGGCCTCGGCGAGCCATGCGGCGTCTCGGTCGGCCTCGCTGGCCACGGCGACCGTCGAGATTCCCAGGCGCGCGGCGGTGCGGGCCACGCGGGCGGCGACCTCGCCGCGGTTGGCGATGAGTAGCTTTCGGAACATGGATCGGCGTCCTAGCGGCGGTATCCCCTCTCGGCGTCGAGGGCGGCCTTGGCCTCGTCGTGCAGGCGGGTGATCTCGGGGTGGTTGGGGGCGACGCGATGGGTGGGCGCCAGCAGGCGGTAGGCCTCGGCGTTTCGACCCACCTCGAGCAGGTTCTCGGCCAGGCGCAGCCGCACGGGGATGTTGTACGGGTCGACACGCACGGCATCCTGCAGGCGCACGATCGAGGCGTCGGCCCGGCCGAGCTCCCACAGCGCCTGGCCGGTGAGCGTCAGCGCCCAGGGCGAGTTGGGCATCTGTTGCAGGGCGGCATCGCCGTCGTTCAGCGCCTCTTCGTATCGCCCGTCCAGGATGGCCATCTCGGCGCGGATCAGCGCGAGTTCGGCGTGATCGGGGTACAGCAGCAAGAACCGGTCGGCGAGCTCGCCTGCGCGCTCGTTCTGCCCCATCGCCTTGGCCGCGCGCACCATTCCGGCCATCGCTTCGGGGCTGGCGGGCTGCAGCTCGTGCGCCTCTTCGAACCAGTCGGCGGCATCGTGCCAGCGACCCTGCGTGGCGGCGATGGAACCCAGCTGCATGGCCAGGGTGCTGGACGGCGAGCGCAGGTACAGGTCGGCGAAGATCTCGGCCGCGGCGGGCAGGCGCCCCTGCGCGCGAAGCAGCTGGCCGCGGAGCTGCAGCACGCCGTAGGCGTCGGGCATGCGCTCGTCGAGCTCGTTGATCATCTTCTCGGCGACCTTGAAGCGGCGCTTGGCCATGGCCTGACGCGCGTGCCAGGACAGCGGAACCACGTCGATCACATCGCGGGGATCGATGTCGCCTTCGGCAGCGATCGTGTCGCCGCCCAGGTAGCCCAGCGCCATCAGCTGCTCGAACTCCTCGGCACCCAGCGTGGCCGAGGGAGCGACCACCTCGTCGAGCTGGGCGCGGAACAGGGCCAGCGCCTCGAGCTGCTCGGCAGGGTCTTGTTCGCCCTCGTAGTCGACGGGGATGTGGTCGCCCTCGGCTGGGTACCAGCCACCCCAGGCCCCCTCGGCGTAGCGCCCGTCTTGCTCGGTGTACGCGTACAGCGGGGCCAGACCCAGGTTGAACTGCCCGGTCAGCGCCTCGCTGTACATGCGGTCGGAGCCGCCCTTGCGAAGGTCGCGCCCCTGCAGGCCCTCGTGAGGCTGAAGCCCGGCAATGTCGAGCACGGTGGGCACGATATCCACGTGGCCCACCGCATCGTCGATGCGCGTCCCCGGCTCGAAACCCGGCCCCCGCACGATCATCGGCACCCGGATGGTGCCGTCGTGCAGCAAGAAGCCATGGGTCTGCTCGCCGCCATCGCCCATGCCCTCGCCGTGGTCGGCGGTGATGATCACCACGCTGTCGGGATGGTGCGCGTCCCACCACTCGAGCAGCCGGGCCACCTCGTACGAGGCGTAGGCGATCTCGCCGTCGTAGGGGCGCCCCTGGTGTTGGGTCTTGAAGGGCTCGGGGGGCTCGTAGGGCCAGTGCGCGTCGAAGAGGTGCACCCAGGCGAAGGTCGGACCGCTGTAGTCGGGCATCGTGTCGAGCGCGTCGTCGATGACTTCGCCGGCACGCCGCTCGTCGCGCCAGTCGAGCTGCGTCGGCAGGCCCTGAAGCGGGTCGTGGTAGTCGTCGAAGCCCTGATCGAAGCCCCAGCGGCGCTGGGTTGGGAAGGCCGAGGTGAAGGCCAGCGTGTTCCAGCCGGCATCGTGCAGGCGCTCGGCCAGCGTCACCTGCTCTTCGCCGAGCAGGAAGTCACCGTTGTCGCGCACACCATGGGAGGGCGGAGCCTTGCCGGTGAAGATCGTGCTGTGCGACGGGATGGTGAGCGGTGCTGTGGAGTAGGCCCGGGTGAACACCGTGCCTTCGGACGCCAGCTTGGCGTAGGCGGGCGTGTCGGCCGCGCGGTAGCCGTAGGGGCTCAGCCGGTCGGCGCGGGTGGTGTCGAGCGTGATGATGAGCACGCTGGGGCCCGTTGCGTCGGGCCGGGTCGAATCGGCGATCACGTCGGCGGGAGCGGCCGCGAGGGTGTCGACAGACTGGGAATCACACGCCAACAGCGCGGACAGGATGAGGGAAGACAAGAACATGGCAGCGAGCCTTATCGTGTTTGGGCGTCAGAACCCGCTGGTCTCGGGGCGCTGGTAGCGAACCAGGCGCTGAAGCGCCGCGAGCTCGACGGGGTAGCGGTGTACCCCTGTGTGCCAGCGCCACGAAGCCATCGATCGAAGCAGCCAGCGCAGCGGACCCCGCAGGCGGGTGTCGGTGCTGGTGGGGTAGTACGCGTTGAGAACGCGCTCGTAGTCCCGGACGCGCTGCCACAGATCGCGGCGCATCCAAGGAAGCGCCGTGCTGCGGCGCTGGATCACGTCGCGCCACTCATCGCCCGTCCACTCGTCGAGGGTGGTGGGAAAGCGAAAGCCCGAGCCGGTCGCACCGTCCAGCAGCGCGCCTTCGACGGGCTCGGGTGTGTACAGGTACAGGATGATCTCGGCGGTGGGGTGCTCGCGCTTGACCTCGCCCACGAAGCGCAGCGTGCCCTCGGCATCGCCCTCGGGATCGGGCGGCGCGCCCAGGACGAAGGACAGCTCGGGCACAACCCCGTACGTGCGCATGCGCCGCACCAGCTGCAGGGTGTGCTCGGGGCGCAGGGTTCCGCCCTTCTGCATGCGCTCGAGGGTCTCGGCGCTGCCCGACTCGGCCCCCAGGAACACCATGCGCAGGCCCGAGCGGGCCATGGCGGCCCAGGTCTCGTCGCTGTACTTCAGCAGGGTGTCGACACGCCCCTCGCCCCACCACGAGATGCCCAGGGGCTCGATGGCCTCGGCGAAGGCGCGCACGCGCTTCTCGGACGTGAAGAAGTTGTTGTCGTAGAACTCGACGGCATCGACGCGGTAGCGGCGCACGTACTCGGTGACGCCTTCCGTGAGCTGTTCGACCGTCTGGGGCAGCCAGCGCCCCTGCACCAGGTTCACCACCGCGCAGAAGTTGCACAGGAAGGGGCAGCCGTAGCTGGAGTGGTAGCCGAGCGTGCGCTGGCCCAAGAAGGTGTTGCGCACATAGGGCTCGACGTCGATGCGGTCGAAGGCGGGCGCCGGCAGCTCGCGGGGGTGCGGAAGCGCGCCCTTGGGGTTGTCGTGGACCGCGCCCGAGTCGTCGGTCCACACCAATCCGGGGATGGTGTCCAGGGCTCCCCTGCCCTCGATGGCGTCGAGCAGCTGCGGGAAGGTGGCATCGGCATGGCCGCGGAGCACGTAGTCGACGGCGGCGTCGTGGATGCAGGGCTTGGGATGTTGCGTGGGAAAGTAGCCGCCCCAGATCACGGTGATGTCGGGGCGACGGAGCCGCAGGGCACGGCACACCGCGGTCGCCTCGGTGAGCTGGGGACCCGGCATCGCCGTCACCGCGAGCACAGGGCGATCGTTGGGGGGGCAGCCGTCCAGGAGGCCCAGGATGCGGCCCAGCGGATTGTGCAGGTTGCCGTCGACGAGCGCCCACTCTCGGTCGGGAACCGTGGCCGCGAGCGCCAGCAGCGACAGGGGCAGGATGGGCTTGCGGCCCTCGGACGAGCGCGGATTGTAGAAGATCAGCATTCGGCGATCCGCGCGCGGTGCACGAACAGCGTCTCGAGCCACGTCTGCCGGCGCGCGAGCTCGTCGACGCGGTAGCCCTGGTCTCGCAGCCGATCGAGCATGGCAGGCCCGATGCCCTCGCCCGACGTCGCCAGCAGCGCCGCACCCCCAGGCGTGAGGTGGTCGCCCAGGCTCTCGCAGAAGCGCGCCACGATGCCCTCGCCCCGCCAGGCCGCGTCGGCGATGCCGCTGGGCTCCCCTTCGAAGTAGGGCGGATTGAACAACACGCGGTCGAAGCGCTCGCCGGCCACGCCGTCGAACAGGTCGCCCTGCACGCACCTCACGTGGTCGGCTACCCCGTGTAGCTCGGCGTTGGCGCGGACGTTGCGCAGCGCTCGCGGGTTGACATCGACGGCCACGACCTGGGCCCCCAGCCGGGCCGAAAACACCGAGCCCACCCCACTGCCCGCCCCCAGATCGAGCACCGTGGCCGCCGGTCGGCCCAACAACTCGTCGCGCAGCACGCCAGCCAGCAGCTCGCCGCTGCGGAATAGCACCGGATTGAACACACGCGGCAGCACCACGATCGGCACCCCGTGCACGTCTTCGACCACCACCCGGCGGTGGCGACCGCGCAGCCGGGATGGCAGAGAGGACAGGTGCATCAGGGCGCGCTTCACCAGTCGACCTCTTCGGTGGCATCGGTGATGTCGGCATCGGTGTCGGCAGCGGGAAAGTCGTCGAGGGCCTCGGCCGGGGCTGCCTCGGGACGCGGTGCCTCGGGCTCGGGGGCCGGCGGCAGCTCGGGCTCGGGAGGGTCGTCCGGGGCGAGCCCGGTGGGCACCACGGCGTCGGGGTTGTCCCAGGCGTCGGCTGGAAGCGCCGCATCGTCGGACACCCCAAGATCGGCTGCCTCCCGCTGGGCGGCCGCGCGGTAGGCGCCCAGCCGGGCGAGCACCGCCCACAGGGACAGCACGCCGAACACGAGCACGAGCGCCAGAGAGATCCAGAACAGGGCGACTGGCGCGCCCACCATCAAGCCCGCTCGCCACTCGATCTCCCGCAGCACCGGATCGGCCTGCACCACCAAGGCCGTGACCATGGCCCAGACGGGAAAGAAGGCGAGCACCGTGATGCCGCAGCCCACCCGCAGCCAGCCGAACACCCCCTCGACGGGCGCGTCGCTCACGTGGTCGCCTCGGCAGGGTCGGGTTCGGGCTCGGGGCGGGGCTTGCCCTGGTTGGCGCTGCCGTCGAGCGGCCACGGCTCGAAGCCCTTCCAGTCGATGGAGTACAGCACGTACAGGCCACCCACGAACATCGCGAAGCAGCCCCACTGCGCCGGGGTCAGCCCGCCCCAGCGCGCATCCATGTTGTCCAGGTCGGTGTTGCGCAAGAAGTCGAGGCCAAAGCGAATCGGCGCGTACACGACCGCGAGCACGCCGGTGAAGAAGCCGGGCGGCCGGTCGACGCGGCCCAGCCACCAGAAGGCGGCGCCGATGCCCAAGAAGAGCACCATCTCGGTCAGCCCCAGCTCGTAGCGGATGCCGGACGCCCAGGGATAGGGATCGCCGCCGAACTTCGCGAAGTTCAGGTAGCCCTCGTCGAAGTTCATGGTGATGGCGTAGGGCCCCATCGCCTCGCGACCGATGTGGTCGTGCACCACGCCACAGCCCATGCGTCCCAGGATCCAGCCAAAGGGAAAGCCGTAGGTGATGACGTCGGCGTAGCGCCAGAAGGGCCGGGGGCGCAGCACCTTGTAGAACAAGATCGCGCCGATCACCGCGCCCAGGAAGCCACCGAACGAGCTGAAGCCCTGCCACAGGCTGACGATCGCCCAAAACGCGTTGGTGGCGTCGAATGCACCGGCGTCGTTGTACATGCGCTCGGGGTGGTAGCCCACCACGGTGACGATGTGCCCCACCACGAAGCCCATGCCCACGATCACCACGGCGCCGTCAACGACATCGCGCACGTCCATGCCCATGCGAATGGCGCGGTGACGGGCGATCTCCATGCCCGCGATGAAGCCCAGGCACACCAGCGTGGCCCACGGGTCGATGGGCAGGGTGCCCAGCCCGGGGATGTCGAGGTTCCAGACGTTGAGGCCGAAGAACGGCAGGGCCGCGAACATGGTGCTCCTTCCCGGAACCGCAGGTAACATCCTGTGGTCCAAGGCCCCTGGACCCGTCCCTCCGTCCACCGGAGCCCCGATGCTCGCCGGCCTAACGTCACTTTCCCGCCACGGGGCTCACTGGCTGCCTCTGGTGGTGGTCATCGCGCTGCCCTTCTTGCTGTCCCTGGTGGCGGTGCTGTGGCAGCGATTCACGGTGCAGCGCCTGGAACGCGAGTACGAGCCTCTGCCCATCGGCACCGGTCGCTGGGTGCAGGAGGTCATCGCCGAATACCTGATGCCGGTCGACGTGGGCGTGCACCCCGACCCGCACGGCGGCGCCGACGGCTACTGGCCGGGGGTCGGCTTCATCGCGCTGACCGAGGGCACCTGGCAGCGGCGCTACCCGTCGGCCTGGGCGATCGGTGCGCACGAGCTCGGCCACTCCCTGAACATCGGAGGCAGCGCCACTCGCGAGACGCTGCTGCCGGTGGCCCGCCTGGCCTACGCCTGGTCGGGGCAGGCCTTCGCCGCCATGTTGGTGGTGGCCGCGCTGTACCCGTCGCCGACGGCGCTGTGGGCGGCGTTCGCGATGGCCGTGTTCTGCTTTGCGATGAGCGCCGTCATCCTTTGGGACGAGGGCATGGCCAGCCGCCACGGCTACGAGCTGCTGCAGAAGGACGGGCGCTTGGACGCGGCTCAGCTCGAGGCGGCTCGCGACAGCCTGATGTCGGGCTTCTCGGTCTACCTGGCGCAGGCGCTCGGCCGGCTGGGCATCCTGCTGTGCTGGTTTGGCGTGCACGCCCACATCCTGGGCGGTGCCGGCTTCCAGCAGGCGCTTCCCAGCGCCCTGGCCACCTGGCTGGCGGTGCTCACCATTCCCATCCTGTTCCTGCGCACCGCCCACGTGCTCACCCACGTGTTCAACCAATCACCGGTGGTCAGCGAGTTCCGACTGGCCACCGAGGCGAACACCGAGGCCCGATGGGAGTTCCTCACTGGCATGTGCGTCGCCGCGCTGGTGTGGGGGCTGCACGGCATCAGCGACAACCCGGTCTTCGTGGCCACCATGATGCTGGCGGCCGTACCGGCGGTGGGCCCGGTGGCTGCGCTGGGCCGCATTCCGGTGCTGGTTCCCGTGGTGCTTGCCGTGCACAGCCTGGCCGAAGACACGGCCGACAACGAGGTCGTTGGGCAGTGGATGCGCGAAGAGCAGGTGCCGGGCAACCGCTCGGTGCCGGCGCCGGTGCTCGACTTCCACAACAACCCGCCCTTGTACCTGCGCTACTCGTGGCTGCTCAAGATCAGCTACCTGCCGCTTCTGGTGTGCATCGGCCTGGCGATCCTGGGCGGCTGACGGTCAGCGGTACTTGGGCTGATACAGCTCGACCTTGATTCCGCCGGGCATCTCGAGGTGGATGGCGGTCGCGTAGCCCTGGTCGGTGATGTCATCGAGGAACTCGACGCCGCGCTCGCGCATGCCAGCCACGGTGCCTTCGAGGTCATCGGTGTAGAACGAGATGTTGTGGGTGCCGGCTGGAGGAGCACCCTCGTGATCGACAGGGTGCACGCCCATGTCGGCGCTCTTGAGGTCGAAGATGAGCCAGCCATCGCCCACGTCGAAGTTGGGCAGCTGCATCTTGTCGCGCAGGAAGGCCCGCAGCTCGTCGGGCTTGTCGGTGTAGAACATTGCGTGAACGCCGGTAATGGCCATGAGGACTCCCGTTCAGGAGGGGCCCCTAACGCCCACCATCGACACGTCACCGGCCAAGATTCGCCGTTCTTCGCCAGCGTCGGTTCGCACCTTCAGGGCACCGTCCGAGTCGATGTCCACAGCCAGGCCAGCCACCCCGGAGACGCTCACCCGCCGCCCGAGCGTGTGGGCCCGCTGGCGCCACCGCGCGAGCACGGCTCCGGGGTCGGCGGCCAGTCGCTCGATCTCGGTCAGCACGCTCGAGCGCAGCTGCAGCGCCAGCGCCGCGACCGATCGACCCTCACCGAGACTGGCCAGGCAGGTGGCCGGCAGCCCGGGCGGTGCCCAGCCCACATTCAAGCCGATGCCCACAACCATCCACCGACCCTGCGCCTCGCGCTGGGCCAGGACGCCGCCGACCTTGCGGCCGTCCGGGGCCAGCAGATCGTTGGGCCACTTGAGCACGGTGTCCGCGCCGGCGGCGACCGCCATGGCCACGCCGGTTGCCAGCGGAACCAGACCCACGCGGCTGGCAGGAACCGGCGTGCGCAACACGATGCTCATCAGCAGGTTCTGGCCGGGCGGGGACTGCCAGATGCGGCCCAAGCGGCCTCTTCCGGCGGTCTGAGCGTCTGAGAGCAAGGCAAAGCCGTGGTCGAGGGACTGACCGGCCTCCAGGCGTCGGACGAGCTCAGCGTTGGTGGAGTCGACGGTGGGGAGGTGCTCGATCACGGTTTGGGACGGTCTGGATCCGCCCCGATGCGCAGCAGCTCCAAGGCCGCTCGGGCCCGTTCGTCAACGAGACCGGTCATCGCGTGCACCCGCGCGCCTTCGATGGCCGTGAGGGGGAGTTCAATATCGTCGGGATGCAGGTCGGGAACAACGAGCTTCCATTCACCCGTGGCACGATCCGAGAAGCGCAGCGCACCAAGCTTGCGGTCGGCGTGACTTGAAGGTCCTGGCAGCAGTCGAACCTCTAGGTTTTCCCAGAGAATCCGCACCTCGTCCGCGGTCAAACCGGCGCGGTCGATATGCAGCTTGGCCGGATCGCTCGGACGTCGCTGAACCCGCATGGCCGGCCTGACCCAGCCACCGCTGGCTTTGGGCGGGACGGTACCCGCCGCGACCTCGACGAGACGGTCTCGCTCTGGAACCGTCCAGGTTTCACCGTCCAGATTGGCCTGCACACGGATGCGCCTCTTCAGCTTCCGCCTGTCGATGGGGACGCGATCACTCAATCTCGAGGCTCAGATCCACCCAGCGCGCCTGGTGAATCAGGCCGCCGCTGCTGGCCACGTCCAGGCCCAGGTCACGAATCTCGCGGATGCGCTGCACGTCGATGTTGCCGCTGGCCTCGAGCACCACCCCGGGCTTCTTTTGCCGGGTGATGGCCACGGCCTGGGCCAGCGTCGCGTTGTCCATGTTGTCGAGCAAGATGACGTCGGCGGCGGTGTCGAGCGCCTGAGCCAGCTGGTCGAGCGTCTCGACCTCGCACTCGATGCGCACCAGGTGGTGGGCGTGATTGCGGCACGCGTCCACCGCGGCCTTGAGCGAGCCCGCCGCCTGGATGTGGTTGTCTTTGACCATCAGCCCGTCGTACAGGGCGAATCGGTGGTTGTCGCCCCCGCCACAGCGCACGGCATACTTCTCGAAGTAGCGCAGCATCGGGGTGGTCTTGCGGGTGTCGACGATGCGCAGCTTGCCCTCGGCCGCCTGGACGAAGGGGCGCACCTGGGTGGCGATGCCCGACAGCTTCATCAAGAAGTTCAGCGCCAGCCGCTCGCCCGTCAGGATCGTGCGCAGCGAGCCCTTCAGCCGGGCCACCACGGTGCGGTCGGCCACAGCCGCGCCATCGGGCTGCTCCACGGTGTACTCGACGGCCAGGCCGGTGCGTGCGCTGAGCTCGGCGAACACCGCAGCAGCGGGCTCGTGCCCAGCAACGACGAGCTCCTGCTTGCTGTGGATGAAGGCCGTGCCGGTGGCGTCGGCTGGGATGCATGCCTCGGTGGTGAGGTCGCCGTGGCCGACGTCTTCGTCGAGGGCCAGCCGCACGAAGTCGAGCATGTGCATGGTCAGCTCCCCATCATGCGGGCGAGGTTCTTCTCGAGGGTGGCGACACGGGCCAGCTCGGCCTCGTACCGCTCTTTCACCTCGGCCACGACGTCGGGCTTGGCGTTGGCCAGGAACTTGGGGTTCGTGGCCCGGCGGCTGAGCTTGTCGACGTCGGCCTTGGCCTTCTTGATGGTCTTGTTCAAGCGCGAGATCTCGGCGTCGCGGTCGACGATGCCGTCGAGCGGGATGTGGCACTCGCTGCCGTTCACCACGATGGGGGCGCTGAAGCCGGGCGAGCCCACCAGCGGCTCGAGACCCACGACACCGGCAAGGTCACGAAGCGCGCGCCCGTGGTCGTGCAGGGCCATGCGCAGCTCGGCGTCGTTGGTGAGCAGGCGCATCGGCTTGCTCTTGGCAATCTCCATCTCGCCGCGCACAGTGCGCACGCGCGTGATCACCTGCTGCAGCAGGGCCACCTGGCGAGCCACCTCGGTGTCGGCCTCGAACTCGCTGGCCTGGGGGTAAGGCGCCGTGGTGATGAAGCCCGTGCCGGTGATCGCGTCGGGCAGCGTGGCCCAGATCTCTTCGCTCAAGAAGGGCATCATGGGGTGCGACAGGCGCGCAAGCACACCCATGGCCTCGTACAGCACGTGCGCCGTGCCGTTCTTGCGGGCTGCGCTGGCCTGATCGTCGTACTTGGTGGTCTTGGACAGCTCGATGTACCAGCTGCAGTACACGCCGTAGGTGAACTCGGTGAGCGCCTTGGCGGCCTCGTTGAACTTGTAGTTGTCGAGGGCCGAGCGCACACGCTCGATGGCGATGCGGCACTCGTGGCGGATCCAGCGCTCGTACAGGCCGAACTCCATGGGAGCGTCGGGGTCGTAGTCGCCCTGCCACAGCGATCCGTACGTCAGCGCCTGCCAGATCTTGGTGGTGAAGTTGCGGCTGGTCTCGATGGACTTCTCGTTCCACAGGATGTCGCGACCCTGAGCGGCGAACTCGACCAGGGTGAAGCGGAAGGCATCGGCCCCCCACTTGTCGATCATGTCGAGCGGGTCGACCACGTTGCCCTTGGTCTTGCTCATCTTGTGGCCGTGCTCGTCGCGCACCAAGGCGTGGATGTACACGTCGCGGAAGGGCACGGAGCCCGTGAAGTGCTGGCCCGCGAACATCATGCGCGCGACCCAGAAGAAGATGATGTCGAAGCCCGTGATCAGCACGCTGGTGGGGTACCACTTGTCGAGATCGGCGGTCTTTTCGGGCCATCCGAACACACTGAAGGGCCAAAGGGCCGAGCTGAACCATGTGTCCAGCACGTCGCTGTCCTGGGTGAGCTCGGTGGTGCCAGCCTGCTCGGCCGCTTCCTCGAAGCTGCGGGCCACGTACACCTTGCCGCTGGCGTCGTACCAGGCGGGAATGCGGTGCCCCCACCACAGCTGGCGGCTGATGCACCAGTCGCGGATGTCGCGCAGCCAGGCGTAGTAGGTGTTCTCCCACTGCTTGGGCACGAAGCGGGTGAAGCCGTGCTCGACGGCAGCAAGCGCGGGGCCCGCCAAGGGCTTCATGCTCACGAACCACTGGGTCGACAGCATGGGCTCGACCACGGCCCCCGAGCGCTGGCCACGGCCGATGGCCATGAAGTGCTCTTTGGTGCCCCGGAACAGGCCCGCAGCATCGAGGTCGGCCTTGATGGCGTCGCGGGCCTCGTAGCGGTCCATGCCCTCGTACTTGCCGCCGTTGGCGTTCACCGTGGCGTCTTCGTTGAAGATGTTGATCATCGGCAGGTCGTGCCGCTTGCCCACTTCGAAGTCGTTGAAGTCGTGAGCCGGGGTGATCTTGACGCAGCCGGTGCCGAACTCGGGGTTCACCAGGATGGCGTCGGCCACGATGGGGATCTGCCGGTCCACGAAGGGGTGCTGCACGAACTTGCCGATGAGGTGCTGGTAGCGCTCGTCGTCGGGGTGCACGGCCACCGCCGTGTCGCCGAGCATCGTCTCGGGGCGGGTGGTGGCCACCACGATCTCGCCGCCGCCGTGCTCGTCGGGGATGGGGTAGGCAAAGCTGTACAGCTCGCCCTTCTCTTCGATCTTGTTGCCGTCGTTGTCTTTGGGGTACTCGACCTCGAGGTTGGACAGCGCGGTGCGGTCGACCGGATCCCAGTTGATCAGCCGCTCGCCGCGGTAGATCAGCCCCTCTTCGTACAGCCGCACGAAGTGCTCGGCGACGGCCGCCTGCAGGTCATCGTCGAGGGTGAAGCGCTCGCGGCTCCAGTCGCAGGACACGCCCAGCTCACGGAGCTGGTGGGTGATTCGCCCGCCGGCCTGCTCCTTCCACTGCCATACCCGCTCCACGAAGCGCTCGCGACCGAGCTCCCAGAAGTCGACGCCCTCGGCCGCCAGCTGCTTGCGCACCACCCACTGGGTCGCGATGCCCGCGTGGTCGGTTCCAGGCACCCACACCGCGTTGTAGCCATCCATGCGCTTGTAGCGAACGAGCACGTCTTGCAGCGTGTTGTTGAGTGCGTGCCCCATGTGCAGGGAGCCCGTGACGTTGGGCGGCGGGATGACGATGGAGTAGGGCTCGCCGGGCGCATCGGGGTTGGCGGTGTAGACCCCGGCCTTGTTCCACGCTGCAGACCAGCGCTTTGCGGCACCTTGGGGATCATAGGCCTTGGCGAGCTCGGACATCGTTCCTCCGGGGCACGGGGCCTAACAGGCTGCCCAACGACGCGTTCCTCGCAATTCGCGGTCCCCCACGGGCCGGGCCCCGCCGCAATAGGGGGAACACCATGGAGCTTGTTGTTCTGGGAGTCACCGCGGTCCTCACGCTGCTCGCCGCGGCGCTGGTGCTGGCGGTGGTGCTGCTGGTCGCGGTCGCGCTGCCGCTGGGCATCTACAAGGCGATCACCGCGGCCTCCGACCAGATGAACCGCTCCAACCTGCGCCGCGAGCGGGAGCGATGGGCCGATCTGGCGTCCGCTGGACTGACCGGAGAAGGCACCGAGTGGGCCGGGGAGCGGGATGGGCACCCGGTGCGCGTGCGCGGGCTGATCTCGGACGCCGGCCGACCCTGGTGCACGGTGTCGATCTCGGGCGCGCCCATGGGCATCGTGGCCGGCGAGCCCGATGCCGCGGAGGGGTTCCCGAGCGGGGACCCTCGCCTGGACCGGCGGGTTCGCTTTGGCCCGGCTTCAGCACTGGCGCGGCTCGACGCGCCGTCTCGCAAGGCCATCCGCCTGGCGCTGGACAAGCGCGAGGTGATGGAGCTGGCCGACGGCGAGCTGAAGCTCAGCCACATTGGGCGCGCCGTTCCCCCCGCCGAGCTGATCGAGCGCGCCTTGAGCCTGGTGCAGGCCCTCGAGCAATCGGCGACGCTCGACCAGCTCGCGCGCACCGACCCCCTGCCCTCGGTGCGCGCCCGCGCCGCCGAAGTCACCGGCAACGCCGAGCTCATCGCCGCCACCCGGCTCGACCCATCGGCGCACACCCCACGCGCCGCGACCCATTCCTGGGACTACAGCAGCCACTTCGACGCCTTCGCCGACAAGTTCCAGGACGCATCCACGGCCTTCGGCTTGAACCTCCGGGCCGGCGGACCGCAGGCCGCCGCCGGATCGGTCGACGGCATGGACGTCGAGCTGTACTGGCACCGTCAGCGACGCAGCAAGCGCACCGAGTGGCGGCCCGCGGTGGACGTGCGCGTGCCCGGTCTGCCGGCCGACTTCTCGCTGTCCAGGGCCGGCTTGCTCACCGGCGTCTTTGGCACCGATGTGCGCATCGGCGATGCCGACTTCGACCGCCCCTTGGCCGTCGCCGGCGACCGCGCCTGGATGATCGCGGCCTTCGACGACTCAGCGCGCGACACGCTGGTGCAGTGGGTCAAGAGCGGCATCGTGGTCGACCGAGGCACGGTTCGCATGCTGGGCGACCTGCCCAACACCATCTTCCTCGGTGAGGCCAAGCCCAAGGGCGAGCCGATCGACATGCTGGTCGACTGCCTGAAGCTGGCGCGCTGGCTGCGCAAGCTCGCCGACATCGATGTCGGCGCTCGCCTGGTGAAACGAGCCACCCACGACCCCGAGCCCGGCGTGCGCATGGTCGCGATCGCCGAGCTTCACAAGCGCGGGCGAACCCGGGACCTGGAGCCCCTGTTGACCGCCACGCAACCGGGAGTGCGCACCGCGGCCGCACTCGCGCTCGACAGCACCGAAACGCTGGTGGCCGTGCTCGACGACCCGCACGCCTTCGCTCAGCTCCGTGGCAGGCAACGCCTGGGCCTGATCGAGGCCATCGCCGCGGCCGGGGAGGCCCGCGCCGAGGCCGGTCTGCTGCGCATCCTCGACGATGCGCACGACACGATTCGGCGCGCCGCCGTGGGCGCCCTGGGCAAGGTGGCCAGCCCGGCCGCCGTGGAGCCCCTGCGGGCCATGGCCGCCAAGGAGGGCATGATGTCCAGCCTTCCCGGGGTCGTCGAGCTGGCCGTCAAGGCCATCCAGGGACGAGCCGTCGGCGATGCCGGCACGCTGATGCTCGCTCGCCTGGACGAGGCGGTCGGCGCGCTGCAGATTGCCGAGCCCGACGAGGCCGGCAGCCTGATGCTGGCTGAGCCCGTGGACGCTACAGCAGGCCCTCGGCCTTCGCCCGAAGCGGATGCTTCTTCTTGGCCTTCTTGAGGAACTTCTCGATGCTGGCGCGGCCTGACGCGGCATCGCCCGAATCGAGCTGCACGACGCCCAGCCAATAGGCCGCCTCTGCCGGGGCCTTCTTGATGCCCGACAGCTTGTCGATCGCCGCCTGGGCATCGCCCGCTCGCCACAGCAGGATGCCCTGCGCGAGCTGCGCTCCGGGCTCGTACTTGCCCTTGTCGCCGTTCTTGTCGTCGCCGGGCTCCAGGCTGTCGATGCTGGCCGCCAGGGCCCCCACCGGCGCCGCCGACAGCGCATCGGCGAGCCGCTGGGCCCCCTCGATGAGCGAGCTTCCGACCAGCTTGTAGAAGGTTCGCCCGTCTTCGCACTGCAAGGCATGGAAAGACTCGGCCTCGCCCTGGCGCGGCGCCCACAGCATGCGCCAGCGCTTGCCGCCGGCGATGGCCGTGCCGTCGTCTTGCAAGGCCAGCTCGCCCTCGGCCCCGGGCCCCGAGATCACGCCGTCGGCGATGGCGCGCCACTGCGGAACCCGCACCTCTGGGTTCACCTCGAGCACGTCGAGCCCATCGGACTGCCAGATGCCCGTCCACGACTCGGCGCGCCCGCGCATGGCCAGCCGCGTCAGCGCCGTCTCGGCCTCGGCCACGTGGTTGCGTCCGGCACTCGATGCCTTGCGCACCTCGTCGGCCAGCGGGTGCATGCCGGCTTCGCCCACCAGCTTGATGAGCTCGAGCAGCGAGTCGGCCGGCATCTTGCGATCGGCGAACCAGCTGGCCGCGCTCTTTTGCACGTAGCCCGGGTCGAAGTGGGCGGCGGACAGCACACGGCGACGCACGGCAGCCGCGGCACCCGCCCGCACGGTGTTGCGTGGGTCGCGCAGCATGCGCCCCAGGCGATCGACGACCTTGTTGGCCTTGAGCGCCGACAGCGCCATCAACAGCGGCGGATTGATGCCAGGATCGGTGCCGGTCACCAGCTGCAGCACCTCGTCTTCTTGCTTGCGCGTCAGTTTGGAGTGGCCTGGCAGGCCCCGGTAGCGCGACAGAATCGAGGCCGCGGCCGCCGCCGTGTACAGGCGAATCGCCGACGACTTGTGGGTGGTGGCCAGCTCGATGAGCGTCGGCAGATCCTTGAAGTTCCCGATGCGCGCGAGGTCCCGCGCGGCGGCGGATCGCGTGGCGACGTCGCCCTTCAAGATCGCCTCACGCGGCTGCTCGGTCTCCATTCGCGGTGTCCCCCCTGTCCAGATTCAATCGTCCGGAACGAAGCGCTACGGTACACAGTCCGTACGCGCGACCCAAGCTCTGCGTTGAGCGCGGGGCAACAAGTGGAGGCACTGTGCGTCGCACCGCCGTGATTGTCGTCTCGTTGCTGGGGCTGACCGCCTGCCCCGAGTCGGTGCTGCCTGACTACGAGGCCGCACGGCAAGCGGCGCTCCGGGTCCCGGTGGCGCCCCCCGACTACCAACCCGACGCCGTCCTGCACATCAGCAAGGACCTGCTGCAGCAGCTCGTCGCCGTGGGTCTGGAGGAGCGCGGCGATCTTCGCGCCGGCTTTGCTGCGGGCACCGGCCTCACCCGTGCCCAGGTCGAGCCGCACCTCACCATGGACAGCATGGGCATCCAGGGCACGGCCCGATGCGACAGCTGCATCGCCGTCGAGCCGCACATCACCGGCAAGGTCGACTTCAAGACGGCGGTCGGCGCGGGCTCACTGGACGTGAACGCGCGCGGAGAGGTGGACGTCGAGATCCGCAGCGAGGCGCGCGGAGGCGGCTTCGTGGTCACCGGCAAGCCCGTCGCGGTGCACGACTTCACGGTCCGGCTGGGCAAGAGCAAGCCGATCACCCGCCTGCTGGAAGGGCCGGTGGCCGAGCGCATCGAGGCCAGGCTGCTGCAAGAGGGCAAGCCGTCGGTGATCACCGAGTTCGGCGAAGACACGCCCCTGCTGGGTGTGGGCGTCGTGCCGTCCAAGGGAGGGCTCGGCGTCACCATGCTCACCAACAGCCCCACTCCGGGCCAGCTCGCCAGCACGGCGTCGCGCGTGCGCTCTGGATGGCAGCTCGACCTGTCCGAGCAGAGCCTGGTGGGGCTCGCCGCCAGGGCGTCCTTCGACAAGGGACCCATGGCCCAAGGCATCGTGGTGGTGCCCACCACCATCGACTTCGAGGTCGACAGCTTCACCATGGATGTTCGCCTGTGGAGCACAACGGGCAAGGGCTGGTGGCGCGACTACACCATCCACGGTGTGCACCGGATCGAGGGCAAGCGCCTGCACCTGGCCGCCGAGTCGGTGGTCGAGGGCGCCACGTCGAAGGGGGCCGTGTTCGCCGACCCGCTGGCCGCCCTGGCGCAGAGCGTCATCTTGTCCACCATCGAAGACAGCGTCCGCACCGCCATCCCCGCGTACCAATCCGCCGACAAGGGCGACCACACCTACACCGTCGACGTGCAGTCCGCGGGGGGAGAGGTCGACGGCGTGCTGACGCTCCGGGGCAGCATCCTGGTGAGCGACAAGGCGCCCGACCGAAGCAAGCTCCCACCCCGTTGAGTCGGATCCAAGGATTTCTTGACGTCGAAGCACACCAAGAGCGGGCATGTTCAGCCGGGCGAAGGGGTTGGGCGCGTGCTAGTCTTTGCGACGTTCGAGAGAGAGACGGAGACCCATGAGTCTGCATAAATCCGGGTTCTACGCCACTTTGGCGGTATTGCTCACGGCATGTCCGGGGCCACCCGAGACCGGCAGCGCCTACATCGCGCCTGCCGACGGCCAGACCGCCGTCCCGTCGGGCGAAGACAGCCTCGCGCTCACGGTCAACACCTGGACCGTCGATCTGCCGCCCGACTACCCCCTTCCCGACCTGATCCGCGTGACCGATCTGGACACCGGCGGTCGGGTCGCGGGCACCGTCACCCTCAACAACCGGCGCCTGCGCTTCACCCCCACCCTCGGCTGGGCGCCCAACCGCCGCTACGCCTGGACGGTCGCGCCGCTCGACGAGGTCCCGCACGGGCCCGAGATCAGCGTCGAGGGCAACCTGGTGGGCAGCGCCGTCTTCGATACCTCGGTCGATCGGCTCGACCTGCTCGGCGTGGTCGAGCGAACTGGCGAACGGGACACCTGCCTCATCTGGAGCCGCGAGCTCGATGTCGATGGCTCCGAGCCCGTCGGCGGCGCGCTCCGCCTCACCGTCAACGACATCGACGTGGCCCACGAGCTCGAGGGCGCCGAGCCGACTCAGGGTGTGTTCCAGGGTGAATACAGCCTCGAGCCCGGCGATGGCGGCATGGCCGTGTACTGCCTGCGCCTGTACCCGCCGGGCGCGTTGCCCGACGATCCGGACAGCGACCCCGATCTCAATCGTTTCATCCTGGACGACACCGATGTGGTTCGGGTCTGGTGGGGCGACCGCGGGCCCTGGCGCCAGGTCGCGCACGCCGGCGCCGTGCCCGACAAGGTGGGCGAGCTGCGCAAGCTCGGCGAGCTCCAAGACGAAGCCGACACCGACACCGACGTGGACGCCGACGCCGATGCTGACGCGGACACCGACACCGACAGCGATGTCGACGCAGACACCGACGCTGATGCGGACGCCGACACCGACGCTGATGCCGACGCCGACGCCGACGCCGACGCCGACGCTGACACGGATCCCGAGCCCGAGCCCGGCGACGGCGACGAAGGGGGCAACTGATGCGTTCCCTTGCCTGCATGGCCCTCCTCTTGGTGGCCTGCCCAGCGCTCGCCGTCGACCTCGAAGGTGGCAACGCACTCGCGGGCCATCGCATCCAACAGGTGCGGCACGGCAGTGGTGTCGGCGTCGCGCACAACGCGGTGGTGGGGCCCGATGGGGGTACCACGCTGCTGGGCATCACCGCCCGCTACGGCACCGACGACTACGCGTTCTCGGTGTCCCTGCCCTTGGGCGCCTACCGCACACCCGCCCGCGGGCGCGAGCTGGCCATGGGCAACCTCGAGCTCGCCGGCTTCTACCACCACGGTGATCTGGGCCCGTTCGCGTCGAGCATCGGCCTCGAGGCCCACTTCAACATCGGCGACAACGCCTGGTCCTACGTCAACGACCCCGAAGAGCTGTGGCCCACCTACGGCGGCAACGCCGTCTGGCAGGGCGAGCTCGAGTCCAACCAGCTCACCGTGCTCGTGCGAGCGCAGTTCGGTGTGCACGCCAGCCTGGCCGGGGTTCGCCCCTACCCCGACGTCTACGCCCGCTTTGGCGCCGCCGGGGCCGTCGACTACGCCGTCATGAACTGGGTGGGCATCATCGGCGAGATGAGTGTGAGCTACTGGGACACCTCGCCCTGGGAGATCTCGGGGCTGGTGCGCGTCGACGCCATCGAAGGTGTGCGCTTCCGAGGCGGCATCGTGCTGCCCGTCGGCACCTGGGCCGGCCTCGGTCCTCGTGACGACCCGGCCGGGGTGCGCGAGACGACCCTGCTGCTCGACGCCAACTTGGCTTTCTAGAATCTATCGATTGTAGTCTACGGATTACATCGAAGACAGCCCAATATTCGGCGTTTCTCCGTTCTTGCAAGTTGGCACGACGCTCGCAAGTACACCAGGCGACCCAACCTGAACAGGGTCGCAGGAGTACACGATGAGCCGTTCCATCTTCATCACGCTTGCTCTCGTTGGCCTCGTGGCCTGCGGTGAGACCTCGGCACCGGCCCCCTCCAACGAGACCCTCGAGCTCTCGGAGGTGGCTGTCGAGGACAGCGACGTCCTGGGCCCGGTGGGCGAGCTTCTCGACGCCGAACCCGAGAGCACCTTGCGCAACGACCCCGACTTCCTGGCCTCGGTGCCGGAGCCGGTCGTCGACTCTGGCAACGCGGTGCTCCCCGGCGAGGGGCTCGACACCGAGCTTGCCGAGGCGCCCGAGCCCGTGCCCACCAGGATCTTCGAGCTGCGCCACGGCGAGAACCTGCACATCTTTGCCAAGTGGTCCGAGGTGCCGGTCGAAGACATCGCCGAGCTCTCGGGGCTCGACCTCGCGGGGGACTACCCCGTGGGCACCGAGGTGGCGCTGCCCGTCGAGGGCGTCGACATCGTCGCCGTCGAGAGCGCTCGTGAGGCCCACTGGCTCGCCCGCATCGACGGCTACCTCGAGAGTCGCGGCGGCGAGACCGGGACCGACTTCTACACGGTCAAGACCGGGGACACCGCCTGGGGAATCGCCCGCGAGTCCCACGGCATCCCCATCTGGCTGCTGGCCGCCTACAACCCCAGCATCTCGCTGGACTCGCTGCACCCCGGCGACAAGCTGATGGTCCCGGTGACCGCCGACATCGTGGTCGACGCCGCCCCGGCCGACACCGCCGAGTAGTTCCTCTTCGCCGCCCCTCGCTTCAGAGCGCACTCCTCCGTTCAAAAGCATGCCGCGTGGGCCACCACGCAATCCAACCCCTCGCGCCTCTGGCTCGAGGGGCGGCTTCCTTTTGCAGAGCTTCGCGCGCGCGTCAGTCTTCGAGCGACGAGCGAAGCGCCTTGAGGGCGCCCTTCCAGGCCTTGTCCATCACGGCACGGGCCTCTTCGTCGTCGAGGGGGCCGCTGCCGCTGTGGATGAGGGCCACGCGGGTGTCGTCGCCGTCGCTGGCGAGCGAGAACTCGATGCGGGTTCCGGCGTTCTCGCCCTTGCCCACGTTGTCGAACTTGATCTCGATCTTTCGCGTGGGCCGCACCTTGTGAAAGATGCCCGATTCTTCGATCGGGTTGCCCTCGTCGTCTTCGCTCACGATGGTGATGCGGCCACCCTCACGAGCATCGACCCGGGCCTCGTCGACCCACCAGCTGGTGAGGCCATCGGCGGTGGTGAGCGCTTTCCACACGGCGCGCTGCGACGCATGGATGTTGATCTGCTGTCGGATGCTCGGCATGGCGGGCTCCTAACCTCCACACGGCATGCCGCTACGGAACGGGCCGGAACCGGTACACACGGTTCGACCCGGGCGCGCCGGCAGCCAGGATTCCCGAGGGGGATCGGTCCAGTGCGAAGCCCGCCTGTTCGTGCGGACCCGGCGCTGTCCACGACCAACCCAGCTCACCGCTGAGGGGATCGGGCACGTGAAAGACCGCCCCGGCACCGGACGGTGCGCCCACCCACAGCTGCCCGTCCTGGCACAGCACCGCATGCCCAAAGCGCGTGCGCGCGTGGCCGCGGATCACGATGGCATCGGCCATGCCGGCCTCGTCGACCGAGCCCAGCAGGCGCACCTCATCGCGGCCTGGAACGCCGACGGCCAACATCGTCTCGCCCCCGATCGTGCAGGGACTCAGCGAGTAGCCAAGCTCCGAGGCCGCGTCTGCCGGGCCCAGCGCCAGCCCGCTCACCGACAGCCGCCCATCGACGCGGCCCGCGACGAGCTGCGCTCCAGCGCCCAGATCGACCGATGCGAGCGACCACAGCCGGCCCGACTCGCTCCAGCCATCCCCGGCCTGGCTGACCACGCCCCCCACGCGGAGCGCCGCCAGACCCTCGCGATGGCGAACCGGCCGCGATCCCAGACCCACCGCTTCGTCTCCGGCCCACAGGGTCTGCCCGTCGCGGTCCAGCAGCGCACCCCGCCCGCCCCCGTGCCGAGGCGACGCCACGATCAGGGCCTCGCCGCCAACCAACGCGCTGCCCAAGAAGTCGCTGCCCTCCCCGGTGAGCACGAGCGCGCCATCGATGAACACGTGGCCGCCGCTCGCATCGACGGGCGCGCCCACCGCGAGGGACTCGCCCACCCATGCCACCGAGTGCCCATAGCCAATGCCGGCGGGCCCCTGCTCGGTGCGTCCCAGCTGCCAGGCGGCGGGTTGCGGTCCGGTGCAGGCCAGCCAGGCGAGCCAGATCACCGAGGCACGGTCTCGCCGCGCCGCGCACCGCCGGGTGCCGCGACCTTGTCGCGGTTCTTTCGCAGCCAGTTGAGGATCTGGTAGTTGCGATGCGCGAACATGCCCATGAAGAACATGATGAACAGGTAGCTGTACAGGTACGCGACGACGGCGCCGCCAGCGCCCACCAGCAGACCGACGCCCGCCGTGATGCCGATGGCCGTCTCTTCTTCGATGAACAGCGACAGCAGGGATCGAAGCGCGTTGCCGCCGTCGAGCGGCATGACCGGCAGCAGGTTCACCAGGCTCCAGAAGATGTTGATGTAGATCAGCGCTCCCAGGAGGGTGGCCACGAACCCGTCTGTGGGTCCGGCAGCCACAGCGACCACCAGGGCGACGGCTCCCAACAACAGGCCCGCACCGGGCCCCGCCAGCGAGATCCACAAGCTCTGCCACGTGGTTCCGACCTGCGCTCGGTGGGCGGTTCCTCCCAGCCCGTGGATCTGGATGCGCACCGGGCCGAGCCCATAGGCCTTGGACAGCACGGCGTGCCCGAGCTCGTGCCAAAGGATCGACGCGAACACCACGACGATCAGCACGAGCGTGGTGGCCACGCCGGCCAGGCTCACGCCGCCCTGCAGCCCCAGCAGCAGGTAGATTCCCGCGATCAAGGCGACAGATGGCGCAATCTCGACGGGAAAGCCGAACAGGTCGAACTCGAATCCTTCTTCCACAACACTCCCGGCGGCAAGCTCAACCGATCCGCTTGAACACGACCTTAAACGCGCCCAACCGATGGGCCAAGTCACGAGCTGCTTCATCGCTCACTGCCGCGCTGGCCACATCGCGAAGCTCCACGATGTAGCTCCCGAACGCCGCGGGCGGGGCATATTCCAGCGCGGCCAGATCATGCTCCGCGCCGCACGATGGGCAGGCGATCTGACGCCGTTGCCCGGTACGCCAGTCCGACAGCGCGCGATTGAAGGGCCCCACAATGGAACGGTGCGTTTCAGGGCAGCTCACACGAAAGCCCCCCTGGTGGTTGGCGATGAAACGCGGGGCGTCGAAGCCGACCTCGAACACATCGGCAAAGCCGTCCGCAAGCAGCGAATCGAGCCACGGCCTGGGAACCGGACGCACCCTTGGAGGGTCGATGAAGACCAGGACGACGTCCAGGCGATGGCGAGCGTGCGGCACGTCTCGCCGGTAACCGCAGCCGCAGTGCAGGCATACCCCCATGCATGACGGAACACCCTCGCATCCCGGACAACGACCTGGTGAAGCTGACCCTGCAGGGCGACAAGTCCGCGTTCGAGACGCTGATTCGTCGGCACGAACAGCGGCTGTTCCGGCACGCCATGGCGATGATGCGCAACCGGACCGACGCCCAGGACGTGGTGCAAGAGGCCTTCATGAACGCGTACCGGCGCCTCGACGGCTTTCGTTTCGACGCGCAGTTCTCGTCGTGGCTGCACCGCATCGCCACCAACTCCGCGCTGATGAAGATGCGCTCGCGTCGGCGCAAGCCGGAGGTGCCGCTCGACCTGCCCGGAGGCGATGCCGACGAGTCGCGCGAGCGTCCGGTGCTCGATCCGGCCGCAAGTGCACTGGAGCGGGTCGAGCTCGACGAGCTGGGGGAGCAGATTCGCAGGGCGGTGGACACGCTGCCCAGCTCGTACCGGGCGGTGTTCGAGCTGGCCGATCTGCAGCACAAGTCCATGAAAGAAGTGGCCCAGGATCTGGCGTTGACCGTGCCCAACGTGAAGACCCGTCTGCACCGCGCCAGGCTGCGGCTGCGCGCCGAGCTCGCCGAATACCTGGCTGCGCAGCCAGCCTGATCGCAGGTAAATCCCCGTCAAGCCGGCTTGGCTTGCGGCGATGGGTGGGCAACAATTCACGTGGGGAAGTGTCCGCCACCACATGATCGATCGCCGCCAGGGCCGCCGAGACACCGACGCGCGTGAGCGTCAGGGATGGGGTTTGATCGCCTCGAGCTGGCTGCACTTCCTGATCCTGCTGTCGTTCACTCAGTGCCCGGCTGACGTGATCTTCGAGCCGCCCGACCCCCAGATCCACATCACGATGGTGGACCTGCTGCAGCCGGTTCCGGGGGACGATCCAGGCGATGTGGGACCCGACGGCAGCAGCCCGTCGCCGCTTGCGGCCCAGCTGCCGCAGCCCGAGCTGCCCGAGCAGGCGCTGGCCTCGGCTCGCTCGGTCCTGTCCGAGGGTGAGCAGTTGCCCGACGCGCCTGCCACCGGCGACAGCGAGCGGCCGGTGGTCGAAGACCGCGACCCACCGAACACGCAGCAGACCAGCGACGACCCCTTCGCCGAGCCCGCTGCGGGCAAGGAGGAACCCTCAGACGCCACCGACCAGGGCGTGCCCGACGGCGTCGAGACCCGAGACGAAGTCGAACAAGACGTCGTGCAGCCGTCATCCGACGCCCTGGCCGATGCTCCCACCCCCAGCGAAGAGGCCGCTCCCTTCGAGGAGCCCGAAGAGGTCACCGCCGAGCGCGAGACCGAAGACACCGTCGCTGTCGCCGCCGAAGAAGACCTGCTCGCCGACCTGGGCACCGATGACGGGCACTGGATCGAGTTCGTGCGCAACGATGCCGGCGCCGACACCGTGGGCATCGAGAGCGCGCGCATCTCCAACACCACCAGCAAGGCCAACATCGAGACCCGGGCGGCGGTCACCGCGGATCACGAGGGCCCGGTCACCAAGCGGGCGCAGTCGGCCTTGGCCGCCGCCGCATCGTCGCCCACCCTGCAGCTCGACGCCGGCGACCCGGCCGACCCGATGGGCAGCCGCCCCGAGGTGTCCGATGCGGTCGCCGCCGCGGGCGCAGAAGCTGGAGGAGGCGGCCGGCGGGGGCAGAGCACGGGGCGCGGAGCCGAGGGCATCGCTGGCACCCGGCGAGCGGGCGGCAGCGCGGCGAGAGCCGGCGGAGGCGCCGGATCCGCCGCCCAGCGAAGCGCCACCACCGGCGGTCCGGCCACCCAGGACGGATTCGCGCCGGCACCGGACGGGGTGCGCCAGGCGGCATCCGATGGCCCCAGCTGGTGGCAGCCTGTCGCGGTGCGCATCGCCGTCACCAGCGCGCCGCAGACCCGGGTGCGGCACCAGAGTGTGGTCCCCTCCCCCACCGATGGCATCGACGAGGCGCTGCTCGAGCGCCCAGAAACGGCCGTCGATGTGGGCGGAACCCAGCTCGACCAAGACCAAGAGGCCCAGGTCAGCGACGTCGACGTCGAGCAGCTCGGCGAGGGCACGGGCGATCGCGAAGGAGCCCAGGACCCGGTCGCCGACCTGCGCGATGCGCTGGGCTGGGGAGGCATCGACCGCAGCGAGCTGGCACCGCGCCGGCAGAACCAGGGCGACGCCGATGGCGAGGGAGCCGCCGCGACGTCGCCGCAGGCGGTGCTCGACGACAAGTACCTGCTGGCCGATGAGGTGATGATCAACGCTCAAGGCACCGAGCTGGGCAAGTACCTCGCGCGCACCGACGACATCGTGCGCGACAACTGGTACCAGCTCGACCTCGACTCGCATGCCCGCGCCAGCGGGGTTCAGGGCACTGCCGTGGTGTACTACCGGGTCGCTCCCAACGGCAAGGCCTACGACGCCCACGTCGTGCGCAGCTCGGGCCACCCCATGCTCGACCGCATGGCGCTCGACGCCGTGCCAGAGCGCTTCCCCCGGCGGCCGCGCCGCGTCGAGTGGCAGGGCGACCTGCACCGCAAGGTCACCTTCGTCTACGACAACCCCATCGTGCCCGGGGCGGTGGGCCCATGAAGCGGCGCTACTCCAACGGAGTCGTCGTCGCCATCGCCTTGGCCATGGCCATGCACGGCGTGGGCCTGGTGGTCGCCGAGAAGTCCGGCTTCGCCGACTGGCTGTTCGAGAGTGGCACCGGCGAGATGGGGCCCATCCAGCTGGTGATCCTCGACCCGAGCGAGCGGTCCGAGGACGACGAGGACGACCCCGAAGACGAGCCCGACGACGAGTTTGACGGGCAGATCGTCGAGGTGGCTCCCCCCGTCGAAGAAGAGCGCCCAAAAGAGGCCGACTACCTCGCCGAAGCCGACAACACGGTCGAAGAAGAGACACGATCCGAGCGCTTCGAGGTGAACCCCGAGATCCTGGCCGCCGAGTATTCCCGCGACCAGAAGCTCGAGGCCGAAGACCTGCAGGATCTCAACGTCACCGAGCCGTCCACGGGTGCCGTGGTGGGCAACGACCGCTTCGATCCCGACCGCGATGGGCGCATGGCGGCGCTGCCATCGCCCTGGGTGCTCACCAACAAAGAGGGGGCGCAGGCTCCGGTGCCGGCCTCCCACGCCGCGGCCATGCTCGCAGGCGCCCCCAGCAACGACCTTCTCGACGAGAAGCGGGCCAACCAGACGGCGCTCAACACCAAGGAGTTCCTGTACGCGAGCTACCTCAACCGCATCCGCCGGCTGGTGAACTTCTACTGGAGCCAGAACCTCGACAACCTGCCCAACAGCGTCACCCTGGCAAAGCCGCGCTACACGACCACGATCGAGGCGGTGCTCGATGGCAACGGCGCGCTCGAGACGCTGGTGGTGACCGACGAGTCGGGCAGCCCCGAGCTCGACGACGCCGTGGTGCGCGCCTTCCAGATCGCCGGCCCCTACCCCAACCCCCCCGAGGGTCTGCTCGAGAAGGACGGCCGCGCCTACCTGCCCCGCATGGGCTTCACCGTCACACTCGGAAAGGCCGAGAACCAGTTCCAGGGTGTCGATCCGCGGGCCGGGGTGCAGTTCCCGGGGCTCCTCAAAGGTCCGTACTAGTTGTCGGTCGCTGGCGCTCCCTCGAAGGGGCTGCGCCCCTTCAACCCCCGGCCCCGCGAGGGATGGTCGCTGACGCTCCCTCTCGCAGAGCCGATGCGGTCGGTCGTGGGGTAGGCGTCCCGCCTGCCCATCCCTGCAGCCGCTCGATCCGGTCGTACGTGGGGCAGGCGTCCCGCCTGCCCATCCTTCCAGCCTCTACCCAAAATCCAGGGCGGTGTTCTCGTCTTCGTCTTCGGGCTCGCGCACCTTGGTGCTCAAGAACCACGCCACCACGATGCCCACGCCGTACAGCAAGACTAGTTGTCGGTCGCTGGCGCTCCCTCGAAGGGGCTGCGCCCCTTCAACCCCCGGCCCCGCGAGGGATGGTCGCTGACGCTCCCTCTCGCAGAGCCGATGCGGTCGGTCGTGGGGTAGGCGTCCCGCCTGCCCATCCCTGCAGCCGCTCGATCCGGTCGTACGTGGGGCAGGCGTCCCGCCTGCCCATCCTTCCGGCCTCTACCCGAAATCCAGGGCGGTGTTCTCGTCTTCGTCTTCGGGCTCCCGCACCTTGGTGCTCGAGAACCACGCCACCACGATGCCCACGCCGTACAGCAAGATCAGGGGCACCGCGAGCACCACCTGGGTCAGCACCTCGGGCGGGGTCACGATGGCGGCCACCAAGAAGATGCCGACGATCGAGTAGCGAAAGCCCTTGATCATGTCGATGTGGTCGATCAGGCCCAGCTTGGCCAGGAACCACGTGACGACCGGCAGCTGAAAGCAGGCACCGAACACGATGGTCATGCGCACCACCGTGCCCAGATAGCCCTCGACCGACAGCAGGGCCTCGGCGTCGAGCACGGTCAAGAAGAACGGGAGCGCCAGCGGCAAGATGACGAAGAAGGCGAACGACCCGCCCGCCAGAAACAGCAGGCTCGAGAAGAACACCAGCGGGTAAACCAGCCTGCGTTCGGTGTTGTACAGCCCCGGCGCGATGAACTGCCACACTTGCCACGACACCACCGGGATGGACATGCCCACCCCGCCCCACAGGGCCACCCTGAAGTAGGTGTAGATGCCCTCGAGCGGTGAGCTGGTGATGGCCAGCGTGCCCTTGACCTGCACCTTGGACGCCCACGCCGTCATGGTCTCGCCCAGCACGCTCCGGTAAAGACCGTCGATGTCGGGGTGCACGCCGCCGGCCTCGGGAATCACCAGGCGTAGCGGCGCGGTCAGCACCGCGTACATCGTGTCCACCATCACCAGCGACACCACCATGCCGATGCCCACGGCGATGGCGGCGTAGATCACGCGGGTGCGAAGCTCGCGCAGGTGCTCGATGAGCGGCATGCGGTGCCGCTCGACCTCGTCGGCTGCATCTTCGGGCTCACTCGCCACGGGGAGCCTCGATGTCTGGGGACGCGCCATCGGACGAAGCCTCAGCAGGCTCGGCCTCGGTCTGGGGCTCGGGGCCGTCGTCGACCGGCACGCTGTTTCCGCCAGCCGCGTCGAGTGCGGCCTTGCGGGCCGCCAACGCTGCCTTGCGCCGCTCCTGCAGCTTCTCGAAGCGCTCGTCGGCATCTTGCCGATCGGCCTCCAACACGAAGGCGCGGCGCATCTCGTCGGAAGCGCGGCGAATCTGGCCGTAGATCCGCCCAAGCGTGCGGAACACCTGTGGCAGCCGGTCGGGACCGACAACCACCAGCATGACTGCTCCCACCAGCAGAATCTCGGTGAGGCCCAGTCCCAGCATCAATCGGCCCTGGAGCGCATAGCGGGACTATAATCGCAGATCGAAGTGCAGGAGTTCTGCCGTGTGTCGGCTGTTCGGATTTCGCAGCGTCGTCCCTGGCCGCGCCCATCGTTCGCTGATGGACGCCGAGAACGCACTGGCACGCCAGTCCACGCGTCACCCCGACGGGTGGGGCATCGGCTGGTACGTCGACGAAGACGCCTACATCGTGAAGTCCCAGACCGCCGCCCACGCATGCGACCGCTTCAAGCGAGCATCGAGCGCCCTGTCCAGCCACACGATGATCGTGCACGTGCGCAAGGCGACGGTGGGCACCATCGACCACCTCAATGCGCATCCTTTCCGCTTTGGGCGCTGGGTCATGGCCCACAATGGCACCATCTTCGGCTTCGAAGATGGCCTCAAGGAGTGGATGCTGGCGCGCATCGACGATGACCTGCGCACCCAGATCCTGGGCGACACCGACTCCGAGCACCTGTTCTACTACCTGCTCTCGGCCATCAGCCGACAGGGCGGCTGCCGCCGGGGGCGCGCCAGCTGCGACCCAGCCGAGCTCGGCAGCTGGGTACGCCAGGCCCTGCTCGAGCTCCAGGCCGAGGCGCTGCGCCACCAGCTCGACCGCCCGATCGTGAACCTGCTGATGACCGACGGCACCACCTTCCTGGCGCACCGGGCCGGCATGCCGCTGTTCCTGTCCACCCAGAAGCACTTCTGCTCCGACTTCAAGACCTGCCCCGAGCCCAGCAAGGTGTGCATGCTGCCCGTCCGACCCGAAGATCAGCCGGTCAATCACCTGCTCGTCGCCAGCGAGCGGGTCGGCGACGAGAACATCTGGGAAGACATCGCCGACGGCACCACCCTGGTGCTCGACGACGCGTTTCGGCTGTGGCGCACCGAGCCGCCCGCCGACTGGGTCGCGCCGGTGCTGCCCGAGCGCTACCGGGTGCTCAGCTCCGGCGCCTGAAGCCGGCCACCAGCACCAGGGCAAACCACCACGGGCCTCCGGCTCCCGATGCGCAGCCGCAGGCGCCGACACGAGGCCCGTCGCCGTTGGGGTCACCCGGATCGGGCAGGTCGACCTCGCCCCAGCCCAGATGCAGCTGCTGATCGCCCTGCACCCAGGGGTCGTCCTCGCCGTCGAAGTCCTCGGGCCCCAGGTTGCTGATGGCCACGACCACCCGCTCGACGCCCGTGGCTGGCACGGTCACCTCGGGCGCCAGCCCAGAGGCCTCGTAGTCCACGGGGCCCGCGCTGCCCCAGGTCATCACCATCAGCCCGGTCTGGTTGCCCGAGGCGGAGCTCACCCCGACAACCAGAGGCTCATCCGTGACCTCGACGTCGATCTCGGCGAACACCGTGCCCGTGATCATGGGCCCGACAGCGGGCTGATGGATGCCCCCCACCGCTTCGGCATCGAGGGTGAGCGCGACGGGCACGGCCTCGTCGGCGTCCCATTCAGGAGCTACCGCCAGCCCGCGATCGTCCCAGCGGTCCCCTGTGAGCCAGCGGGTTCGCGCCAGCGCGTTCATGAACTCGCCCAGCGACTGGCCAGTGACCGTCTGCACGGCATCGAGCGGGTCGGGCTCGTACTGCCAGCCCTCGTTGGCGGTGGCATCCCACAGCTCGGCACCGGCCGAGCCATCGCCCGCTCCCAGCACCTCGTCGATGTGCATCACCCACAGAGCGGCGCCGTACTCGTACAAGAAACCCTGGCTTCCGCCGAGCTCGTCCGAGACCTGGTAGCCGTCGGCGAGCAGGGCGGGCGCCCACGGAGCCACCTGGAACTCCGAGACGTCCCAGTCCCAGGCGCCCTCCTCGCGGCCCAGGGTCCAGTGCTGGGAGGCGACCGCGACGGCCTCCCAGATGGGCAGGGAGTCCTCGCTGTAGTCGGTGGCGAACTGCACCACGTGGTTGAACTCGTGCGCGGTGTAGCTGGGCACCCACTCGATGGGCAGGTTGCGGTCGATCACGATGTGGGCGCTGGTGCTGTTGCGGCCGTCGCCCGGCTGGCTGTCGACGTAGTCGCCGGGCTCGGTGTAGGCCTCCCACTCGCCCACGCCGGCGAAGTAGATGTCGAGCTCGGGACCGTCTTCGTCGTCGGGTAGCACCGGAGGCTGAAAGCCCAGCTGCTCGACCTGGATGGCCCACGACAGCTCGGCCGCCTCGAGGGCGACAGCCGCGCGGTTGGCGTCCTGGGCGCGCCGCCAGTGCACCTTGATGGGGTAGGTGTCGCTGGTGATGCTGTCGGTGGTGTTGGGCCGGTCGGCGCGCCAGGCCGGCGCGATGCACGCCGGGCGGTGGTCGGGAGGAGGCAGGTCTACCGGGATCATTGCGGCTCTCTTTCTGGGCGGGCCACCGGGTGGACCTCACACAATCGGCGTCTCGGTGTAGGTGCCAAAGACGTCACGCAGAGTATGCGCGATCTCGCCCAGGGTCGCCTCGGAACGCACCGAGTCCAGGATCAGGGCCTGCACATTGGCGGTGCCCGCGGCCCCCTCGGCAAGCGCATCGAGCGAGGCGCGAGCGGCGTCGTTGTTGCGGGCGGCCCGAAACGCCGCCACGCGGGCGGTCTGGGCCTCTTCGATCGACGGATCGATGCGCATCACCGGCACGTCGGCCGACTCGGAGGTGAACGCGTTGACGCCCACCACCACCTGCTCGCCGGCATCGATGGCCAACTGCGTCTCGTAGGCCGCCCGCTGGATCTCGCGCTGGGGAAAGCCCTGCTCGATCGCCGAGACCATTCCGCCCAGATCATCGATCTCGCCGATGAGGCGGGAGGCCTCGTGCTGCAGCTCGTCGGTGAGCGTCTCGACCGCCCAGCTGCCGCCGAGCGGATCGACGAAGTCGGCCACCCCCGACTCGTGGGCGATCACCTGCTGGGTGCGCAGTGCCAGGGTCGCCGAAGCCTCGGTGGGCAGCGCCAGCGCCTCGTCCTTGCCGTTGGTGTGCAGCGACTGGGTGCCGCCGAGCACCGCACCCAGTGCCTGCAGCGCCACGCGAACCACGTTGTTGTCGACTTGCTGGGCCGTCAGCGTGCTGCCCGCGGTCTGGGTGTGGAAGCGAAGACGCCAGCTGCGCGGGTTCTTGGCGCCAAAGCGCTCGCGCATGATGATGGCCCACATGCGGCGAGCGGCGCGGAACTTGGCCACCTCTTCGAGCAGGTTGTTGTGCGCGTTGAAGAAGAAGGACAGCCGCGGCGCGAAGGCATCGACGTCCAGGCCCGCCTCGATGGCCGCGTCGACATAGGCGATGCCGTCGGCCAGGGTGAACGCGAGCTCCTGGGCCGCCGTGCTGCCTGCCTCGCGGATGTGGTAGCCCGAGATGCTGATGGTGTTCCACCGAGGCGCGTGCTGGGCGCACCAGCGAAAGATGTCGGTGATGATGCGCATCGACGCGCGCGGCGGGTAGATGTAGGTGCCGCGAGCGATGTATTCCTTGAGCAGGTCGTTCTGGATGGTGCCGCGGATCTTGCCAGGCGCCAGCCCCTGCTCGCCGGCCACCGCCACGTACAGTGCCAGCAGGGTGGACGCCGTGCTGTTGATGGTCATGCTGGTGCTGACCTTGTCCATGGGGATGCCGGCAAAGAGCGTGCGCATGTCGGCGATGCTGTCGATCGCGACACCCACGCGGCCCACCTCGCCCATGGCCATGTCGTCGTCGGAGTCGTACCCCATCTGGGTGGGCAGATCGAAGGCGACGGACAGGCCCGTGGTGCCCTGGGACAGCAGGTAGCGGTAGCGCTCGTTGGACTCGGCGGCGGTGCCGAAGCCAGCGTACTGCCGCATGGTCCAGAAGCTGCCCCGGTACATGGTGGGCTGCGCACCGCGGGTGAAGGGGTACTCGCCGGGCAGCCCGATGCGCGCGGGATCGCCCGTGTCGAGGGCGGTGTACAGATCGCGCACGGGCCTTCCGTCGGACAGCTGCATGCGCTCGCGCTCGGGAAAGCGGGCCAGTGCCTTGTCGCGCACGTTCGACCGCCACCGACGCAGGTCGTCCTCGGTCATTCGCCCACCTCCGGCGTGACCACGATGAGCAGCGCTCCCGAGTCGACGGCATCGCCAGCGCTGACGGCGATGTGCTCGACGGTGCCGTCGCAGGGCGAGCGGAACTCGTTCTCCATCTTCATGGCCTCGACCACCACCAGTGCTTGGCCCTTGCTCACCCTGTCGCCCGCGCTCACCAGCACCCGCACCACGGCACCGGGCATGGCGGTGACCACCGCGCCCGCCTCGGCGGTGCCGGCCGCCTCGAGCGCGGCCTTGCGCGGGTCGACGACATCGACCGTGAGCTTGTGGCCCTGGTGCTGCATCACCACGCCCTCGTCGCGGGCAATCATGGCGATGCGGTGGGTGCGCCCCCGGCTGGACAGCAGCCACTCCGCCGCGCCGATGGCGCCGCCCGTGACGAGCCGGGGCTCGCCGCCGGCGACCGACACCATCCAGCCGCCTCCGCGAACGGCGTCGACCGAGATGGACAGCGTGCGGTCACCGACCGAGACGTCGTAGTTCATCGGGTACCTCCCCGGTGCATGGTGTTCCAGCGGTGCGAGCGCTTCCAGGCAGACTCGACCGGGCCGCCGGTGGCGCCGCGGGTAGGCGCGACGTCTTGTGAGAAGCGGGCAATGGCCGCGGCGATGGCAAGGTGTTCCTCGGCGAGCTGCGGCTGCGCCAGGTTCTTGGCAATCCAGTCGTCGGTGATGAAGCCCGTGTCGTACTCCCCTCGCCCGAAGTCCTCGTCGTCGAGCAGCGCGAGGAAGAAGGGGATGGAGGTGGGGATGCCCACCAGGTGGTAGTCGTGCAGCGCACGCCGGGCGCGGGCCAGGGCCACCTCGCGCGTCTCGCCGTGCACGATGAGCTTGGCCACCATCGGGTCGTAGTGAATGGGCACCTCCATGCCCTCGACCACCCCCGAGTCGACCCGCACGCCCGGGCCGGCCGGCTCGCGGTAGCCCAGCAGCGGACCGGGAGCCGGGCGGAAGCCTGCGGCGGCGTCTTCGGCGTAGATGCGCAGCTCGATGGCATGCCCGCTGATGGACAGGTCGCTCTGTGCGAACCACAGGGGCTCCCCCGCCGCCACGCGGAGCTGCGCCACCAGCAAGTCGATGCCCGTGATGGCCTCGGTGATGGGGTGTTCGACCTGCAGGCGCGTGTTCATCTCCAAGAAGTAGAAGCTGCCATCGCTGCCCAGCAGGAACTCGCAGGTGCCGGCGCCGACGTAGCCCACCGACTCGGCCGCCTTGACCGCCACCTCGCCCATCGCCGCGCGCGTCTTGGGGTCGAGCACTGGGCAGGGGGCCTCCTCGACCACCTTCTGGTGCCGGCGCTGGATGCTGCAGTCGCGCTCGAACAGGTGCACGGCGGTGCCGTGGGCGTCGGCCAGGACCTGGATCTCGACGTGGCGCGGCTTCACCACCAGCTTCTCGACGTAGACCGCGTCGTCGGCGAAGGACTTGCGGGCCTCGCTGCGGGTGGATTCGAGCGCCGTCGCCAGGTCGCCCTCGGACCACACCTCGCGCATGCCCTTGCCACCGCCGCCTGCCGCGGCCTTGAGCATGACCGGGTAGCCCATCTCGCCCGCGATCTTCTTGGCCTCGTCGACGCTGGCGAGCGGCTCGGCGGTGCCGGGAACCACGGGGACGCCGGCGGCGATCATGTGTTGCCGGGCGCCGGTCTTGCTGCCCATCGCGGTGATGGCCGCCGGGGGCGGACCGATCCACACCAAGCCGGCGTCGATCACGGCCTGGGCAAAGCCCGCGTTCTCGGACAGAAAGCCGTAGCCGGGGTGGACGGCATCGCAGCCGCTTGCGGCGGCCACGCCGAGCAGCTTGTCGGCCAGCAGGTAGCTCTGGGCGCTGGCAGGCGGGCCGATGAGGTAGGCCTCGTCTGCGAGCCGCACGTGCAGCGCCTTGTCGTCGGCCTCGCTGTACACAGCGACGGCCCGGATCCCGAGCTCATGGCAACCGCGAATGATGCGAACCGCGATCTCGCCGCGGTTGGCGACCAGCACCTTCTTGAAGGGTCGGATGTTCATGTCGCGCGGGTAACGCGGTGACCCCGCACGGGTCTCGGCCCTTCAGCGACAGCTCAGCTCGTGCTTGCGCAGCAGGCCCTCGGCCTCTCGCTGGAGCTCGATGTCGCCGCCCGAGAGCCGCAGGGCACGGCACAGGTGGTCCTTGGCAACGCTCGACTTGTCGTTGCGCAGCAACGCGTAGGCGTAGCCCAGCTGGGCCTCGGCATTGGTGGGGTCTTCGTCGATGGCGTGCCGGAAGGTGTTCTCGGCGGCCCGGTTGTTGCGCTGCTCGATGAAGCTCCAGCCCTCTTCGACCAGGGCCGTCGTAGTGGCCTTCTTGGTGCGGCCGAGCTGCTGCGGCGGCGGCGGGGGCTCGGCCGGGGCGATGGTGGGCGGGGGTGGCTCCGCCGGGGCCGCGGGTTCGACAGAGGGCGCGGGCGGACTGGGCGGACTGGGCGGATCGACCGGCGCGGGCAGCACGTCGGCGGTGGACGGCCCCCCTGCAAGCTCTGCGTCTTGTGATGGCGCGATCTGCACCACCACGACCCCGCTGCGCAGCGCCACCATGGTGATGCCCGCGGCCATCCACGGCACGTGCAACAAGACGGCAACCCACGCGATGACCCGCAGCCTGCGGGTCTCGCGCTCGAGCCGGAGCACGCGCCAGTCGTCGTCCGACACTAGGCGCTGGCGGGAGCCTGGCCCTTGGCACCCTTCGCCGCTTCAGCCGCTTGCTGCTTGAGCGCGAGCTCCTTGCGCAGCTTCTTGAGCTTGTTGGCGCCCAGGTTGTGGTCGAGCACCTCGTCCATGCGGCTCACGAACACGAACTCGAGCTGGCTCTTGATCTCGTCGGGGACCTCGATCAGGTCTTTGCGACACTTCTCGGGGAGCAGCACCTTCTTGATGCCGGCGCGGTGGGCAGCGAGCACCTTCTCTTTGACCCCGCCCACAGGCAGGACTGCGCCGCGCAGCGTGATCTCGCCCGTCATGGCGATGTTGGGATCGACGGTGAGGCCCGTGAGCAGGCTCGTGAGCGCCGTGATCATGGTGACGCCGGCCGACGGCCCATCCTTGGGGATGGATCCGCTGGGGACGTGCACGTGCAGGTCGATCTTGTCGAACTCGTCTTCGTCGATGCCCAGATCGGCGGCCATCGACTTGACGTAGCTTCGGGCCACGCTCACCGACTCTTTCATCACGTCGCCCAGCGAGCCCGTGAGGGTGAGGTTGCCCTTGCCCTTCATGCGGGTGGCCTCGATGAACAGGATGTCGCCGCCGGTCTGCGTCCAGGCCAGTCCCGTGGCCACACCGGGGACTGCCGTGCGCTCGGCCACCTCCTTCCAGAAGTGGATGGGGCCGCGGATCTCTTCGACGTCCTTGGCGGTGATCTTGAGCGGACGCGCGATCTTGTCGTCGCCGGCGATCTGCCGAGCCACATGGCGGCACACGGCCGCGATCTCGCGCTTGAGGTTTCGAACCCCGGCCTCGCGGGTGTAGTTCTCGATGATCTTGTCGAGGGCTTCGTCGGTGATCTCGATGTCGCCGTCTTTGAGCCCGTGATCGTCGATGTTCTGCCGAATCAGGTACCGGCGCGCGATCTCGGTCTTCTCTTTGTGGGTGTACCCGGCGATGCGGATGATCTCCATGCGATCGCGCAGGGGGCCCGGGATGGTGTCGGCCATGTTGGCGGTGGCGATGAACAACACCTTGGACAGGTCGAAGGGCAGGTCGAGGTAGTGGTCGGTGAACGAGTCGTTCTGCTCGGGGTCGAGCACCTCGAGCAGCGCCGAGCTGGGGTCGCCACGGTAGTCGGCGCCCAGCTTGTCGATCTCGTCGAGCACGAACACCGGGTTGTTGGTGCCGGCCCGCTTGAGCCCCTTGATGACCTTGCCGGGCATGGAGCCGATGTAGGTGCGGCGATGGCCCCGGATCTCGGCCTCGTCGCGCACGCCACCCAGCGCAATGCGGTGCAGCTCGCGCCCCAGCGCCCGCGCCACCGACTTGGCCAGCGACGTCTTGCCGACACCCGGCGGACCGATGAGGCACAGGATGGGCCCCTTCATGTCCTGCTTGAGCTTGAGCACCGACAGGTACTCCAGGATGCGCTGCTTGACCTTGTCGAGGCCGTAGTGATCTTCGTCGAGGTATTCCTCGGCGCGGTTCACATCGAGGTGGTCGTCGCTGGACTTGCTCCACGGCAGGTCGCACAGCCAGTCGATGTAGGTGCGGGCGACCGTGTACTCGGCCGCGCCGGGGCTCATGCGCGACATGCGCTTGAGCTCTTTGAACGCGGTCTTCTGGACCTCGTCGGGCATCTTGGCGCGCTTGATGTTGCGCTTGATCTCTTCGAACTCTTCTTGGCGCTCGTCGACCTCGCCGAGCTCTTTCTGGATGGCCTTGAGCTGCTCGCGCAAGAAATACTCGCGCTGCGCCTTGTCCATCTCGCCCTTGACCTCGGTCTGGATCTTGTTGGACAGCTCCAGCACCTGGATCTCTTTGTTGAGCAGCGCGATCACCTTGTCCATACGCTCGCGCGTGTCGAAGGTCTCGAGCAGGTCCTGCTTTTCGTCGGGCGGGATGTTCAGGTTGCTGGAGACGATGTCGGCGAGCACACCGGGCTCGTCGATGCTGCGCACCAAGAAGCTCGCCTCGGCGGGGATCTGCGGCGACAGGTCGATGATCTTCTGGGCGAGCTCGCGCAGGCTGTCCATGAGCTGATCGATCTCGACGTCACGCGACTCGTCGGGGCGGAAGGTCTCGACCTTGGCGCGAAGGTGATCGCCCTCGCCCTCCCAGCCCACGATCTTGACCCGGGCGAGGCCCTGGATGATGACGTTGAGCTTGTTGCCGGGCACCTTCACCGACTTGAGGATCTTCACCACCGTGCCCACCTGGTACAGGTCGCCGGGCTCGGGGTCTTCGGTCTTGGGATCTTTCTGCGCAAAGATGCCGAGCAGCTTTTCGCCGCTGGACAGCGCGTTGTCGACCGCGTTTACAGACTTGGGTCGCCCCACGTTGATGGGGAAGGCGAGCACCGGAAAGATGACCGTGTTCCGGATGGCCAGGACGGGAACATCCATGGTGTCGGGAAGGTTGGTTGCATCGGCGTCGGCGGGATTTTCGAATGCCATCTGGCTGCCTCGTGGCGGGGTGGATTGCCTACCCTACACACGGGGGCGTGGGGATGGAAGGCGGGGGGTCAATGGGCGCGGGATGCCGGACGGGGAGGGCTTCAGCCTCGGCCATAGCGATGCCAGGCAACCCAGCCCACGATCACCACAGCGAGCATCACAGCTGCGAGTTCACGCACGCCGATCACCAGCGCCGGAGCGGCGAAGACCATGGCGATCACGCGGTGGTGGAGTGCCTGAGTCGGCGGAGCACGGCCTTCTCGAGCCGAAGCACCAGGCCAACATCGCCCTCGACCACGAGCTTGCCCTGCAGAAAGCCGTCTCGGCTGGACAAGTGGCCCGCGAGCATGTGCTGGAAGTCGCTGGCCTGGCAGGACAGCCGGCAGTCCGGGGTGGCGTGGCTGCCGGTGCGAACCGTGACCGCCGGGCCGAAGCGCTTGACCGTCCAGGTGCCCCCGCCATCGCCGGCGAGCTCGAAGGTGACCACCACGTCTTCGGGCAGGGCCTCGACGAGCACGTGCCCGAGTCCGGCCTCTGCGCTGTCGAAGAAGTCCGCCAGTGGCTGCATTCCCCCGCTCCCTTCGAGCGAGAATAACCCTGGCGAGCTAGGAGTGAGCGAGGATTCAGTCCGCATGTCCGTTTCACTGCCACAGCCGGTGTTCATTCTGTCCGACGGCACCGGCGACACCGCCGAGAAAGTCGTGCGAGCGGCGTTCCGGCAGTTTCGCGGCCACGTCATCTACCTGCGCACCTTCCCGCTGATCACCAGCGAGACCAAGCTGCTGTCGATGTTCAGGCGGGCCCAGCGCCAGCAGGCCCTGGTGGTGACCACCCTGGTTCGCCCCGAGATGCGCGAAGCGGCCGAGAAGCTGTCGGCCGATCTGGGTGTCCAGCACATCGACCTGATGGGGCACCTGATCACCGAGCTCGAGAGCTTCTTGAACCAGACCGCCGTCGGCGTGCCCGGACTGATGCACACCGCCGACGAGAGCTACTTCCGCCGTGTCGAGGCCGTCGAGTTCACCGTCAAGGTCGACGACGGCAAAGAGCCGCGCATGCTCAGGCAGGCCGACATCATCCTGGTGGGCGTGTCGCGAACCTCCAAGACACCGCTGTCCACGTTCCTGGCCCACAAGGGGTACAAGGTGGGCAACGTGCCCATCGTGCTCGACCGCCCGCCCCCCGATCAGCTCTTCGAGGTCGATCAGAACCGCATCTTCGCCCTCACCATCCGCCCCGACACCCTGCGCGAGATCCGCCAGAGTCGGCTGCGGCACATGCGCATGTCCGATCGCACCAACTACGGCGACATCGACTACATCCTGGCCGAGCTCGAGTACGCCGAAGAGCTCTTTGCGGCCAACAGCGAGTGGCCGGTGCTCGACGTCACCAACAAGGCCGTCGAAGAGACCGCGGCCACGATCATCAGCATCCTGCACGACCGCGGGCACGTGGCCGGGGTTGGCGAGGCAGGGCAGCTTTGAGCGGCATCCCAGCGACGCGGGGGCCCGTGCCATGATCGGCCAGACGCTCGACAAGTACGAGGTGCTGCAGAAGATCGGCGAGGGCGGCATGGCCACCGTGTACCGAGGCAAGCACAGCGCGCTGTCCCGCGACGTGGCCATCAAGGTGCTGCACCCTCACCTGTCCAGCAGCCAGCGCAACCGCAAGCGCTTCGCCCGCGAGGCCCGGGCCATCGAGCAGCTGCGGCACGAGAACATCCTCGAGATCTTCGACTACTCCGGATCCGACGCGTCCGAGTGCTACATCATCACCGAGTTCGTGCAGGGCGAGACGCTCACCGCGCTGCTCAACCGCGCGGGCCCGACGCCGTCCGAGGCGGTGTCGCTGCTGGGCATCCACCTGTCGCGGGCGCTCGACTACGCGCACCGCGCGGGCATCCTTCACCGCGACCTGAAGCCCGACAACGTGATGGTGCGCGACGACGGCACCGTCAAGCTGATGGACTTTGGCATCGCGCGCTTCTTGGACGAGTCGCAGGTCACCATGACCGGCGCGCTGGTGGGCAGCCCAGCCTTCATGAGCCCCGAGCAGGCGCGTGAGGGCCAGCTCGACGCGCGATCCGACCTGTTCAGCCTGGGCACCCTGCTGTTCTACCTGGTGAGCGGCCACCTGCCCTTTGCCGGCAGCAACCCCAGCCTCATCCTCAAGAACATCATCGAGGGCAACCGCCCCGCCGTGAGCGAGCTGGTTCCCACCATGTCCGCGTCGCTCGCCGATGTCATCGAGCGCCTGCTGCAGACCGATCGCGAGGAGCGCTTCAACAGCGCCAGCGACGTCGCCATCGCCCTCGAGGCCAGCCTTCAAGAGGCCGAGATCGACGGCTCGGCGCCGCACTGGTCGCTCACGGCCTACCTCGCCGACCCCGAGGCCTACACCCGGCGCCTCGAAGAGCACCTGCGCGAGCACCTGCTGGTCGCCGGCAAGGCGTATCTGGCGCAGGGCGAGCACCTTGGCGCCTTGCGTCTGTTCAACCGGCTGCTGTGCCTCGACGAAGACAACGCCGAGGTCCTGGGCCTGGTGCAGGGCATGCACAGCGAGATCGAGGCCGATCCCCAAGCTGGCAGTGCAGCCCTTCGTTTTGCGGGCCTGTTCTTGCTCGCCGTGGCGTCCGCGGCCATCCTGTACGCGATCGTGGCGCTGGGGCCGCCCACCGAGGGCACCGCCGCCAAGCCCAGCACCGACGCCACCACCGGCGAGAGTCCCGACGAGCCCCTGTTCGAGCTGCCGCCCGAGTCCGAGATGCCCATGCAGCCCGACGACCCACCTGCCGATGAGCAGCCTGCGACCCGCGTCCCGGTGCGCATGCCCGTGACCCGCCCCGCGCTGACCGCCCCCAACCGGCCCATCGCCGCTGAGATGCAGCTGGATGGCGGCACACCGGGCCCGGACGTCCCCACCACCGGCACCGTCGATGTGCGAGTGGGCCGAGGGTTCTGGGCCAACATCTACGAGGGTGGACGCCTGCTGGGCAATACGCGCGAGCCCGGCCCCATCGAGCTGACCGCGGGTCCGCACCAGCTCGTGCTCAAGCACCCGCTCCAGCAAGACAAGGTGCTCGACATCGTGGTCGAGGCGGGTCAGCAAGTGACCCTGCACGACATCGTGCTGTCCCCCAAGCCGGCCATCGTGCGCATCGATGCCGCCTTCGAAGACGACTGCCGGGTGAACCGCGACGGCGAAGACCTGGGCACGGTGGGCGAGCTGGAGCGGCGGGTCACGCTGCCCACGCCCAACCACGACCACATGCTGGTGGTGCAGTGCGGCGAGCGCGTGTACACCCGACGCTTCAGCAACCTGGTGGCGCCGGTGGTCGATTTCGCGAGGGACGGGTAGAGCGCCGATTCTCGGGCTATCTTCGGCACCGTGATCCCGATGCCGCGATTCGTGGGTGGATCGATCCACCTGGCCAGCAAGCGTGCCCTCGCAAGGCGCATCGTACGGGTATGGCACATCGGTTGCATCTCCCTGTGTGCCGGCTGCTTCTACGTGAAGCCCGCCTGGACACCACCCGAGAACGACCCACCGATGCTCATCGAGCCCCCCAACGACGGACAGCAGAACGTCACGGTGACCAAGGACCTGTCCCTGGACACCAACCTGTTCGTGGTGGCGAGCGACCCCAACGACGATCCGGTGTTCATCTTCTTTCTGGACGAGGCCGAGGAGTGGCTGGACGTGCTGCCCACCGGCACCGAGGCCAGCGGAGGAAGCACCCTCTACTTCCGTTCGGCCCGGGTCAACCGGGTCGATCCCGAGCTGGACGGGCGCATCGTTCGTGCCCTGATCACCGACGAACCCGGCGAGACCGTGAACGTCTTCTTCGAGCTGAGCGTGCCCCAATGACCCGGCTTCTCTCCATCGCCAGCGTGCTCGTCGCCGTGGTGGCCTGCTCGGCCCCAGAGGCCGACCTGGACAGCGCCAACGAGTTCGGCGGTGGGGGTGAGTCTCCGCCCACGGCCTTCGAGGACGGCGATGCCGCGCGCGGGTTCTTTCGCATCGACGTGCACCCGCCCGTCGAGAGCAACCTGGACAGCGGGGGCCTGCCCCTGCTCTTGCCCCAGACCTTCGAGGTGTTGCCCGACGACGAGGGCGAGGCGGTCATCCGCATGTCCCGCGCCGTCGACGTGACCGGCGAGGTCAGCGGCTACGGCGTGTCGCCCTACAGCGGCGGCCCCGACCTGCCTGGCACAGCCACCACCATCGAGGGCGCCGAGGTGGAGCTGTCGCTCGATGGCACGGTCCAGCAACGCTACGGCTTCACCGACGAGGCCGGTGCCTTCCGCATGAGGGCGGCACCGAACATCGGCTACCGGCTGCGCATCGTGCCCGACTCTGGCGAGGTGCCCTTCGCGTCCGACCTGCTGTCGGTGCTCGACACCACCGCGTACGACGTCGACCTGGGCTACGGCGTCGCGGTCTGGGGCACGGTCACCACAGGCGGCCAGCCGCTGGTTGGCGCCCGAATCCACGCGGAGCTGCCCGACGGAACCGCCGGCGCCGACGTCGTGACCGACGGCCAGGGCCGCTACATGCTGCGGGTGCTGCCCGATCGCGACTACCGGGTCGTCAGTGAAGGCCGCGACAACGGCGATCTGGACCCCACGGTCACCACCGACTTCTTCTACGTCGACGCCCTGGGAGCCAAGCGTGACATCGCCTACGCACCCCTGTCGACGGTCGGGGTCAGCGGCGTGGTGCGCGGGCCCACCGGCAACGTGGGCAACGCCACGGTCAAGCTCACCTCGGTGGCCCTCGACGGCTACACCGACGATGCCGAGCTGGCGGTCACCTACCGCACCAACGACTCCGGGGTGTATTCCGCACTCGTGGTTCCCGGGGTGTACGAGGTCGAGATCCTGCCGCCGGCCAGCTCGCTGACGCCCGCATCGCTGGGCGAGGTCGACGCTTCGGTGGGCATCGGCCTGCCCGACACCGTGCTGCCGGGCCTGGTGTCGGTCTCGGGCACCGTCTGGGACAACAACGGCTGGCCCGTCGCAGGCGCGCTGGTTCAGGCGGCCGAGACGGGCTTTGGCAAGCGCAGCTGGACGACCACGAGCGACGCCGACGGCGGCTGGACGCTGGACGTGCCGCAGACGGGCATCGAGTACACCGTGAGCCCTCCCGCCGACCGCGGTGACCTCGCCCTGACCGTCGCCGCACCGGTGGCCGGCGCGCAAGGCGCGACCGACCTGGTCATGGCGGCGGGACTCACCCTGAGCGGCCGGGTGATCGACGAAGACGACGACCCCGTCGAGTACGCGACCATCGAGGTGCGCGACCAGTCCGGGCGCCTGTGGGCCATCGCGTTCACGGGGAGTAGCGGGCGCTTCGAGACACAAGTCGCGGTCAACCGCTAGCTCTCTCTCCGGGGGATGTGAGCCGGCTTCGCCGCGTCGCCTCGCTTGCGTTCGGGACATCTCGGCGCTCGCAAGCTCGCTTCGAGATCCCTCACCGCTTCGGCGACGCTGGCGCGCCGGCTCACATCCCCAGCAGGGATGCCGCTACTCGCGGACACGGCCGAGAGCCGCCTTCGCCGCGGCGCCTCGCCGCTAGAGGATCTCGCCTACCCAGACGATCTCGGTGACGTGCCCCAACTTGGCGACGTGGGCCATGGCAGCGGCGTCGACCACACTGCTGGCGATGATGACCCGGTACGAGGGACCGTCTTCGGCCTCGAAGCGGATGCGCCAGGCGGACTCGCCGGTGGGCGCCGTGTAGCGGGGTTGCGGGGAGTTGCTGCTGCGCACGCCTCGTTGGGCGGCGGGGATTCCATGCTTCACGCGGTAGTTCCGTACGGCATTGAGGCTGACACCGGCTTTCTCGGCGACGACCCGGTCGGGGACCTGGCCGAGCAGCTCGCGGTAGGGGTCGATTCGGGACTGGCGGTGTCCGGCACTGCCAGCGGGCTTGCGCGGCCGCTGAACGCGGCGATGTCGTGGCGGGCGCGGTAGCTGGCGATGGTGCGAACACTCACCCCCGCCTTGCGCGCCACCTCGGCGTCGGGCACCTCGCCCAGAAGGTCGAAGAAACGCACGATGTGCACATCCTTGCTTCCGGGCCGCGGCTTGGGAGGCCCGCCGCGCGGCGCCTCGCCCGCCTTGACGGCGTCTCCGGCCTCGGGGGGCAGCTTGCCGCCGGAGCGGCGCTTGCGGAGGGCGCGCGGACCTGGGGGTGCGGGCCGGCGCTGCGTTCCCGTGCGCTTGAATGCCGCTGAGATGGCACCCGGTGTGACCCCAAAGCGCTCTGCAAGCTCGCGCAGGGAGAGTTCGTCTTTCTTGGCAACCAGCTCGGGCCACCAATCGTACGTTTCGAGCCTTCTCATCGGGTCGTTTGCACCGGTTGCAATGGGTCTGGATGGTTTTCATACCATCGACTGCAGACATCCGTAACAGATTGACCCTCGCCCGGGGCCGCGGATACCTTGGCGCCTGCCCGACCCCCCGAGGCCACCCTGTCCACGCTGTTCCTCATGCTGCTGTTGCACGCGACCGCGGTGGCGCAAGAGCAGCCCGAGCCCGAGGAGCAGCCCCAGCCCGAGGAGCAGCCCCAGCCCGAACCCTCAGCGCCGCAGCCCTTTGAAGACGCGCTCGAGTTCGCCAAGAACCGGTACTTCGACGGCGGTCACACCGAGGCGCGCGCGCTCCTGGAGGCGCTGGTCGCGCGGCTGGATGCGGGCGAAGCCGTTCCCGACAAGGCGGCCTCCGAGGCGCTGGTGTACCTGGGCGAAATCCAGTACCAGACCGGCGACGAGGCCGTGGCCTGGGACACCTTCCGCACGCTGCTCGAGCGGGACCCCGACCACAAGATCAGCCCCTACAACCACCCCACCGATGTCATCGCCTGGTTCGAGCTGGTACGTCAGCAGATCCAGCAGGCGGAGCCCGATCCCGACCCGCCCGATCCAGACCCAGACCCCGATCCAGTGCCTCCACCCCCCATTCCGCGCGCGCCGGCCTGGACGTGGCTACCCCTGGGCATTCCACAGTTTCGCCAGGGCAAGCCGGGCCGCGGCGCGCTGATGGCCGGCCTTCAGGTGGGCTTCGCCGCGACGTCGGTCGCCAGCTACCTGCACATCGCCTCGATCGACTGCCCGCTGGAGATCGAGCCCGAGGAGTGCGCGCACGGCTTCCCCACCGACGACGACGTGAAGCGCCGCGTGAACCTGGAGCGCTACCTGGTGCAGTGGCCCGCCAGCGCGGGCGTCTACCTGTCGTGGCTGGGGTCCCAGCGTGACGCCCGGGCTCGCTGGCGAGACGACTACCGCAAGCACCAGGCCGAGGTGCAGGTGCTGATCGGGCCTGGCAATGTCGGGCTCGCCGGCCGCTTCTGACCACGCCAGCGGGCTCGGCTGGGTTGTCGGCGCGGATCGCCCCTGTGTTGTGATAGAACGGCCGTTCTCCCGAGAGGACGGTCCATGGCGTGGCTGCGGTGTGAGAACACCATCACCAAGACCAGCACCAACTACGTCATCCGCAAGGCGCTGGTGACCATCGGCCGCTCGCGCGGCAACGATCTCGTGCTCGACGACCCCATGGTGGGCAAGACGCACGCCAGCTTGATGAAGGCCGGCACCAAGTACACCCTGTCGCTCGCGGGCAAGACGGGCGAGATCTACGTCAACGGCAAGGCGGCCCGCTCGGCCACCCTGTCGCCGGGCGACGAGGTACTGATCGGCGCGTTCAAGCTGATCTACGCCGACGGCCAGCCGACCGAAGAAGACCTCCGGGGCCCCGAAGCCGACAACTCGGTCACCCTCGACTTGCTCGAGAAGATGGTCGAGCTGTCCGGCGAGATGATGAAGGACACCGCCCCCAAGCGGCTGTTCGTGAGCGTGCTGCGGGGGCTGGTCGAGCTCACCAAGGCCGAGAAGGGCTTCTTGATCGTGTTCCGGGACGGCCAGCGCCACCTGGCCGCCTCGCACAATGTCGACGACGAGCGCCTGGACATGGCGGCCGTGTCCGACTCGATCGTCAACCAGGTGGTCGAGCACCTGCAGCCCGTCATCATCAGCGATGCCATGAACGACAGTCGCTTCGGGCGCGCCAAGTCCGTGGTGGATCTGCGCCTGTCATCGGTGATGTGCGTGCCCCTCATCTACCGCAACGACCTGTTGGGCGTGATCTACCTGGGCAACGACAAGATCACCGACCTGTTCACCAAGCGCGATCTGCAGCTGCTCAAGGTGTACGCGGCCCAGGCCGCCATCATCATGAACAGTGCCATGCAGATGAACCAGCTTCGGCTCGACAACCGCAACCTGCGTGACCGGCTGCGCAGTGCCAGCCAGGGCAAGATGCTGGGCAACGACGCCGGCATGAAGTCGCTGTTCAAGGTGCTCAAGCGCGTGGCCCCCACCGACCTCTCGGTGCTGGTGTTGGGAGAGACCGGCACCGGCAAGGAGCTCGTGGCTCGCGAGATCCATGGCCTGTCCGAGCGCAAGGACGGGCCGTTTGTCGCCATCAACTGCGGTGCCATCCCCGAGAACCTGCTCGAGAGCGAGCTGTTTGGGCACAAGAAGGGCTCGTTCACGGGAGCCGTCTCGGACAAGATCGGCAAGGTCGAGGCCGCGGGCGGCGGCACGCTGTTCCTGGACGAGATCGGCGAGATGCCCATGAACCTGCAGGTCAAGCTGCTGCGGGTGCTCCAGGAGCGGGTGATCGAGCGCGTGGGCGACCTGGCCCCACGGTCGGTGGACATCCGGGTGGTGGCCGCCACCAACAAAGACCTCAAAGAGCTCATCGAGGCCGGCACCTTCCGCGAAGACCTGCTCTACCGCCTCAACGAGATGACCGTGAACCTGCCCCCTCTGCGCGACCGCGGCGAAGACATCGTGCTGCTCGCGACCTACTTCCTGGGCAAGTACCGCCAGCAATACGACGCGCACGCCAACGGCTTCACCAACCAGTGCCTGCTGGCGATGAAGAACTACTACTGGCCAGGCAACGTCCGTGAGCTCGAGAGCCGCGTCAAGAAGGCCCTCATCATGAGCGACCGCGCCCTGCTCAACCCCGAGGACCTCGAGCTCGAGAGCGAAGACAAGCGGCTGGTGAAGCCCCTCGCCGACGCCCAAGAAGACTTCAAGATCGACTACATCCGATCGGTGCTCGACCTGAACAACTGGAACAAAGCGGCGACCGCGCGCGACCTGGGCGTCGATGCGCGCACCATCTTTCGCTACATCGAGAAGTTCCAGGACGAAGCGTGATCATCTGGCTGCTGGTCTCGCTGGGACTGGCCCAGGGCAGCATGTCTCCCGGTGCCCGGGGCCCGGTGCGCCTGGACACGCCGCAGACCCTCGAAGAGCTGCTGCACGACATCGACTCGTCCAACCGCGGCGCTCGATTGTACGCGGCGCGTGAGATCCGGCGGCAAGCACGGGTCGCGAGCCGCGGGGTGCACAAGCCGCCGCGCGACGAGCTGCGGGCCCAGGAGCTGGCTGTGCAGTACGCCGACCTGCGCCGCGAGGCCACCGCGCCGGCCGGCCGCTGCCTTCGCCACGCCAACGTGCGCCGAATCTGCGCCCAGATCCTGACCTACCTCCCCTCCCCTGACGCCGTGCAGCCGCTGCGCAGCGCCCTCGACCAAGAAGCCCGAAGCTCGGTGCGCAAGCACCTCGAGGCGGCGATTGCCGCCGGGGAGGCAACGTGAAGGTGATTGGACTCACAGGCGGCATCGCCACCGGCAAGTCCACGGTGGCGCGGCTGCTACGCGACGAACACGGCGCCACCGTGATCGACGCCGACCAGGTGTCCAGAGAGGTCGTCGAGCCAGGCCAGCCCGCCCTGGCCGCGATCGTGGAGGCCTTCGGGCCCCAGATCCTGCTGCCCGACGGCGCCATGGACCGCGCGGCCGTCCGTGAGCTCGTGATGAGCGACGCGAGCAAGCGCTCCACCCTCGAGTCGATCACCCACCCGGCCATTCGCCAGCGCGTCGCCGAGCGCATCGCCGAGGCCTTTGGTGCCGGAGCGGCGATCGTGGTGGTGGAGGCCGCCTTGCTCGTCGAGACCGGCGGGTACCGGATGTACCCCGAGCTCGTGGTGGTCAGCTGCGACCCCGAGACCCAGGTGCGCCGCGTGATGGCCCGCGACGGAGGCACCGAGCAGGCCGCGCGCCAGGTGCTCGCGGCCCAGCTACCGATGGCCGACAAAGAGGCCGTCGCCACCCACGTGATTCGCAACGACGGCAGCCTGGACGAGCTGCGTCAGCACGTCTCGGCCCTGTGGAAGCGCGTCAGTAGTTGATCAGGCTCACGACGGGCGCGTCGACGCGCTTGCGCCCATTGAGGAAGCCCAGCTCGAGCAAGAAGATCACGCCCACGACGTCGCCGCCCAGCTGGCGAACCAGGTCGACCGTGGCCGCCGCCGTGCCCCCGGTGGCGAGCAGGTCGTCAACGATGACCACCTTGGCGCCCGAGGCAAAGGCATCGACGTGCATCTCGAGCGTGGCGCTGCCGTACTCGAGCTCGTACTCCTTGGACACGGTCTGGTGGGGCAGCTTGCCCTTCTTGCGGGCGGGCACGAAGCCAGCGTTGAGCTCGCGAACCAGCGGGGCGCCGAACATGAAGCCGCGGGACTCGACACCGACGATGACGTCGATGTCAGCTGGCACGAAGTGCGCCGCCATCCAGCGAATCACCCGGTCGAACAGCTTGGGGTCGGCAAGCACCGGGGTGATGTCCTTGAACAGGATGCCGGGCTTGGGAAAGTCGGGGATGTCGCGGATGGTGTTGATGACGTCGACGTGCAGCTCGCCCATCAGATCTCCTTGAAGAAGAAGGAAAATGCCTCGTTGCCGCTGGCCACGGCCACGGTGACGGCGATGCCTGCGATGACGCAGCCACCGAAAGAGGCGACCATGTAGTCCCGAAAGCGGTAGCCCAGCAACCAGGCCGCCAGGCAGCCGCTGTACACGCCCGTTCCCGGGAAGGGCACGCCGATGAACAGGGCCAGGCCGTACACGCCGTAGCGCTCGACGTAGCCCTCGAGCGAGCCCTTCTTTTTCTGGGCGTACCAATCGAACACGCGCTTGATCAGCGGCACGGTCAGCAGGATGGGCAAGACCTTGTCGGTGAACACCCAGGCGACCGGGGCCAGCGCGGTGTTGGCGGCAATGCCCACGACGGCAGCCAGCACCACGTTGTACTCGGCCACCAAGATGGCGTACGGAATCGAGGCCCGCAGCTCGAGCGTGGGCGTGAGCGTGAGCACGATGATCCACATCAACTCAGTCACCGAACCATCCCCTTAGCGTGGACAGGCTGTCGCGCCGGGTCATGTCGGGCTCGAGCGGGGTGATGGTCGCGTAGCCGGCCTCGATCGCCGGGCCGTCGGTGCCATCGACATCGGCGAAGACCTGATGTTCGCCGCCGATCCAGTAGTAGGTTCGGCCAAAGGGGTCTTTTCGGGTATCGACCCGAGCGCTGTACTGGCGCTGGCCCAGCGCCGTGACCTTGAGCCCGGCCAGCTCGTCCGTGCGGCGATTGGGCACATTCACGTTGAGCAGGGTGCGCTTGGGCAGGCCGTGCTCGATGACGCGCTTCACCACCTTGCGAGCGACCTCGCCGGCCGTCTGCCAGTAGCGTGCCTGGTCGCCCGGCCGCAGATCGAGCGAGACCGCGACCGCAGGCACGCCCTGGAACACACCCTCGAGGGCCGCGGCCACGGTGCCCGAGTAGAACACGTCATTGCCCAGGTTGGCCCCGCGGTTGATGCCGCTGACCACGATGTCGGGGGTGGACGGCAGCAGCTTGTGGATGCCCATGTACGCGCAGTCGGCCGGCGTGCCCGAGACCCACCACCAGCGGTCGCGCACCTTGCGAGCGCGCAGCGGCTTGTGCAGCGTGAACGCGTGCGAGCCGGCGCTGCGCTCTTTCTCGGGGGCCACCACGTACACCGTCCCGAGCGGCTCCAGGGCCGTCGCGAGCGCGTCGAGACCAGGCGCTTCGATGCCGTCGTCGTTGCACAACAGGAGGTTCATGGGGGTGGGTGTATTACGATGGTCGGTCCTTGGAGACAACATGAGCCAGACCGCCGACAACATCAGCCCGGATGTCGCCGCCGCAGATGAGGGTCCCGCCGAGCCCATCTTCCTCAACCGTGAGCTGTCCTGGCTGGCGTTCAATGATCGGGTGCTCGAAGAGGCCATGGACGAGGCCACGCCCCTGGTCGAGCGGCTTCGTTTCCTGTCGATCGTGAACACCAACCTGGACGAGTTCTTCATGATCCGCGTCTCGGGCTTGATGCAGCAGGTCAACGCCGGCATCGAGGTGGTCTCGGCCGACGGGATGTCGCCCCGGGCCCAGCTCAAGGCCATCCACGAACGCCTGGTGCCCGCCCTGGCCGCGTCTCAGCGGTGCCTCACCCAGTCCGTGCTGCCCGCCTTCGAGGCCAACGGCGTGCGGGTGCGCCACTACGCCGACCTGGGCAAGAAGAAGCGGGCCCGGTGGGACGACTGGTTCGATCGCAGCGTGCTGCCCATCCTCACGCCGCTGGCGACGGGGCCCACACAGCCCTTCCCGTTCATCTCGAACCTGTCGCTGAACTTCGGCATGTACGTGCGCAGCCGGTCTGGCGAAGAGCGCTTCGCCCGCGTCAAGGTGCCCCCCACGTTGCCTCGCCTGGTTCGCATCAGCGAGGGCAACGACGCCAAGACACCCCCGCTCGAGTTCCTGCCCATCGAGGAGCTGATCGGCGCCAACCTGCACAAGCTCTTTCCCGGCGTCGAGGTCGACACCCCGTGGCTGTTCCGGGTGACGCGGGACGCCGACTTCGAGCTCAAAGAAGACGAAGCCAACGACCTGTTGACCGCCATCCAAGAAGAGCTGCGCAAGCGGCGCTTCGGCGAGGCAGTGCGACTCGAGGTGCCCACGGGCATGCCCGAGCGCGTGCGCAGCCACCTGATGCGAGGGCTCAACCTGCACGAGAACGCGGTGTACGAGATCGACGGCGTGATGGATGTGCCGAGCTACGGCCGGCAGCTGCTGGATGTGGACGTTCCGGAGCTGCGCTACACGCCCTTCGTGCCGGCACATCCCCCGGCCATCACCGACAGCGACATCTTTGCCGACATCCGCGCGGGCGACGTGCTTCTGCACCACCCCTTCGAGTCCTTCGCGCCCGTGGTCGACTTCATCACCGAGGCCGCCCGCGACCCCGCCGTCCTGGCCATCAAGCAGACGCTCTACCGCACGTCGGGCGATTCCCCGGTCATTGCCGCCCTCGAGACCGCCGCCGAGAACGGCAAGCAGGTGGCAGCCATCGTCGAGCTGAAGGCCCGCTTCGACGAAGAGAACAACATCGTCTGGGCACAGCGCCTGGAGCAGGTCGGCGTGCACGTCATCTACGGCGTGCCCGGCCTGAAGACCCACAGCAAGCTGGCGCTGGTGATCCGCAAGGAAGGCGACGTGCTGCGCCGATACGCCCATATCGGCACCGGCAACTACAACCCCACCACCGCGCGCCTGTACACCGACCTGGGGCTGTTCACCACCGACCCCGACATCACCCGCGACGTGGCCGACCTGTTCAATCGGCTGACGGGCTTCGCCAACCCGCCGTCCTACCGCAAGCTGTTGGTCGCGCCCCGGCACATGCGCAAGCAGCTGGTGGGCTTCATCCGCCGCGAAGCCGAGGAGGCCCGCGCCGGTCGGCCCGCCCGCATCATCGCCAAGTGCAACGCCATCACCGACGCCACGATCATCCAGGAGCTGTACGAGGCCAGCCTGGCCGGCGTGCCCATCGACCTGCTGGTGCGGGGCATCTGTTGCCTGCGCCCCGGGGTGCCCGGCCTGTCCGAGAACATCCGCGTGCGCAGCGTGGTGGGCCGCTTCTTGGAGCACAGCCGCGTCTACTGGTTCGAGAACGGCGGCGAACCCCGGGTGTACCTGGGGTCGGCCGACTGGATGGGCCGCAACCTGGTGCGCCGCGTGGAGGTGTGCACCCCGGTCGAGAACCCCGCCCTGGTGCGCTGGATGCGAGATGTCTACCTCGAGCGTTACCTCAACGACACGGAGCGCTCCCGCTTGATGCGCTCCGACGGGTCGTTCGAGCGCATTCGCGACCGCGAGCCCGATGGGCCCGACGTGCACATGCAGTTCATGCAGGACTCGGGCGGTTGATCGGAGCCCAACCTTGATTCGCGGCGCGTTCAGGCGGTGGCGGCACGGGGCCATTGCCGCCTGGTACCACCCGGCCTTCCGCATCCCCATCGCCGGGGTGGCGTCCACGCTGGGCATCGAGCCCCGGCGAGCCGACCACGTGCTCACGTGGATGCTCGATCGGGACGTGCTGACACCCGAGATGGTGTTCGAGGCGCCGATGGCCCCGTGGCGCTGGATGCGCATGGTGCACGACGAGGCCTACCTGGACACCCTGGACACGCCCGAGGCGGTGGCCCGTGTGCTGGGCGTCGACGAACGCGTGGTGTCGGTCGGGTCCATCCTGGAGCTGTGGCGTCGCGGCGTGGGCGCCACCGTGGCCGCCACGCGGTGGACCCTCGACAACCGCCAGCCCGCCGTCAACCTGCAGGGCGGCTACCACCACGCCTACAGAGATCGCGGGGTGGGCTTCTGCGCGCTCAATGACGTCGCCATAGCCTTGTCGCTGGCGCGTCTGGACGGCTTCGAGGGCTACACGGGCGTGCTCGACCTCGACGCCCACCCCCCCGACGGCATCGCCGACATCTTGGGCAGCGACGAGCGTGTGCGCATCGCATCGGTGGCCTGCGAGTCGGCTTGGGATGCCCTGCCGATCGAGCTCGATCGCCGGCTGCCCGCGGGCAGCACCGACGCCGCCTACCAGAGCGCCGTCGACGAAGCCATTGCGGCGGTGGGCAAGGTCGATCTGCTGTTCTACATCGCCGGCGCCGACCCCCTGGCCGGCGACCGCCTGGGCGGCCTGGCCGTGAGCGAGGCGGGCCTTCGTGAGCGCGACCGTCGCGTGATGAAGCACTTCGATGGCACGCCCACGGTGCTGCTGCCTGCCGGTGGCTACACCTCGGCCGCCTGGCGGGTGTTCGCCGGCACCGTCGCCGAGGCCGCCGGCGACGGGCGCCCCGTGCCCGAGGGCTACGACCCGCTGCGGCGCCAGACCCGTGACGTCGCCAAGGCCCTCGACCTGAACGAACTGGGGGGCGACGACTGGTTCACCGAAGAGGACCTGCTGTTTGGCCTGAACGTCCCGGTGCAGACCGAGCCCCGGTTCTTGGGCTTGTACACCGCGCACGGCATCGAGTACGCGCTCACCCGGTATGGCCTGCTCGATGCCCTGCGCCGCATGGGCTTCGAGCAGCTCGAGGTCGAGATGGTGGCCGAGGGCCCGCCCCCGCATCAGCTCCGGGTCACGGCCGAGGTGCAGGGAGCCCGCGAGCGCCTGGTCGACCTGTCGCTGTCCATCCGCAAGGTCGGGGAGTTCGACACACTCTTCGTCGAGTGGCTGGAGCTCAAGGACCCCCGGCTGAGCTTCACCGACGACCGCCCTCGCCTGCCGGGCCAAGACAAACCCGGTCTCGGCCTCGCCGCCGAGTCGGGTCAGCTGATGCTGCGCGTCGCCGAGCGACTGGGTCTGGCGGGCGTGAGCTTCATCCCCAGCCACTTCCATGTCGCGTGGATCTCGCGCCGCGCCTGGACGCACGTCGACCCCCAGGACCGCGCCTGGTTCGCGGGTTTGTGCCGATTCTTCGAGGCCAAGGACATCACCCTGCTGCAGGCCACCAATGCGCTGGCCGGCTCGGGCATCCCCACCGAGCATGGCGAGGCGGTGACCTGGAAGCCCACCCTCATGGCCATGCCGCTCGAGCCCGATCTGCGGGCCTACCTCGACGAGGGCAACGAACGGGTGGCGTCGTACGCCGAGGGCTTTGCCGACCTGATGATCTGGACGGGGTAGGCCGGGGCCGGTGGTGCGGCGTTGCAGTGGCCGGCCTAGCTAAAGCTCCATCCACACCCGCGCGCCGCCCTCGGGTCGGTTCTCGGCGCCGGCCTCTCCGCCGTGCGCCCTCGCGATCTGACGCACCAGCGCCAGGCCCAGGCCCGCGCCGGAGCTGGTGGTGCCGGCGCGGCGCCAGAACGGCTGGAACACCTGCTCCTCTTCGCCGTCCTGAAAACCCGGCCCCTCATCCAGCACGGCAAAGCGCACCCCGTCGTCCCCCGCCTCGATGACCAGCTCGGTGGGACCGCCGCCGTAGCGCTCGGCGTTGTCGAGCAAGACACCCAGCGCCCGCACCAGCAAGGTGGGGTCGGCCCGGACCTCGGCCACGTTCCCGCGCACATCCAGCAGCTCGGAGGGGTAGCCCGCCTCGGACAGCGCCCTCGCGCAGATGTCCCTGGCGTCGACGTCGACCGGCGACACCGCCTCGAAGTCGATGCGTGCTCCGGCCAGCAGGTCGCCCACCAGCGCGTCCATGCCGTCGACCTCGGCCTGCAGGTCGTCGTAGGACCCGTCCGGCGCGTTGCCCTCGCGCATCAGCTCGACGAGCACGCGCACCCGGGCCAGCGGACTGCGCAGCTCGTGGGACACCGCCGCCATCAAGGCCCGCTGCGCATCGAGCTGATCGGCGATGCGCCCGGACAGGTCGTGCAGCGCGCCAGCGACCTCGCCCACCTCGTCGGCTCCGTCGGCCAGGTGCTCGCGGCTCTTCAGCTTGCCGTCGCGCAGCTCGCCGGCCACACGAGCCAGCTCGCGCACCGGCCGGGCGATGCGGAAGGTCGCCCACCAGCCGAGCGGCCAGGTGAACGCGATCACCGACGCGCCGAGACACCATGAGGTGCCCGTCCAGCCCGCGCTGTGGGCGCCGTGTAGAGCCCAGCCAGCCACCAGGCCCAGAACCACGGCCAGCAGGATGTACAACGCCAACCGGCGATGGATTCCCCGCGTCAGCAGCCAGTGCCGCCGGTGGTGCTTGCTCCAGCCCTTGCGGTGTCGCCGCCAACGATGGTGATGGGAGTGGTGATGCCTCATGGCCTGACCAGCACGTAGCCCGCACCGCGCACGGTCTTCAGGCGGTCGGGGCTGCGGGCGTCGTCACCGAGCTTGGCGCGCAGGTGACTGATGTGCACGTCCACCGTGCGCTCGCTCACCACGGTGTCGCCACGCCCGGCGGCATCCCACAGCGCTTGCCGGCTGACCACGCGGCCGGCACGCTCGGCCAGCGCCAGCAACAGGTCGAACTCCAGGGCCGTCAGCTCCAGGAGCCGATCGCCGATGTGCGCGGTGCGAGCACCGGGATCGAGCTCGAGGTCCCCAACCACCAGCCTCTTGCCGACGCTCTGGGGCGCGGTGCGTCTGAGCACCGCGCGAATGCGGGCCAACAGCTCGCGCGGGTACACGGGCTTGGCCAGGTAGTCGTCGGCGCCGAGCTCGAGCCCGACGACTCGATCGGTCTCGTCACCTCGCGCGGTCAGCATGATGACGGGAACGGCGCTCTTGGCGCGCAGCCGCCGCAGCACCTCCAGGCCGTCCAGCCCGGGCATCATCACGTCGAGCACCACGATGTCGAAGCCCCCGTCGGCAAGTGCGCTGAGGCCACGAGCACCATCGGGGGCATGCGCCAGGCTGACCTCGTGCGGCGCCAGGTAGGTGGCGAGCAGCGAGGCCAGCTTGGGGTCGTCATCGATGAGCAGGGCGCGTGTGGCCATGGTCCTCTGGGTGTATCTCGGACTGGGTGCCCTGGTCGGCCCGCGGTGCTCCAGCCTCGCGTTGGCAAGGGGACTTCCAGCCGCCGTGGTGTGCGCCGTGCACCAGCGAGCGGGCAGCATGCCCGTAGCCCCACAGCACACCCGCGGACAGCAACAGCGCGGCTCCGATGCGTCGTGCGCCCATCAGCTCACCCCCCAGCCACGGCCCAGTCGAGCTCCGGGGCCCTCCTCGACCAGGCGAACCGCCTCGGCACGCTGGTCTTCGTCGAGCACGGCGTGGATCTGCTTGAGCGCGCTCACCGCCTGGCGCCGTGCACGGGACAGCTCCTCGTCCTGCTGGGCGAAGATGACGCCGATGGCCCCATCGTCGACGGTCTCGCCGGCGAACGCGGCGGCGAGATCGACCCGACTCTCGCCGAGGGTGGCGCGCAGCTCGCGCACCGTGTCACGAAGGTCCATCAGCGCGTGGTCGACGATGCCCTCCTGGTCGTCGTCGATGTCCAGGCGCCGCTTGAGCACCTCACCTGCCGCGCGGGTCAGGCCTTCGCGGGTGCGGCGGCGGCGATGGTGGCGGTGACGGCCACCCCAGTGGCGATGCCCCCCAAAGAGCACCTTGACCAAGGCGAACAGGCACAGGGTTCCAAAGATGAAGCCGAGCAAGACAACCTCCTGATGACCGACGGTGTGTCGGGTTGGAGCAATGTGCTGCCGCCGTTTGAAGGAGCGATAGAGCGCGGTGTGAAGAAGCATGAAGTTGGGAGGCCATGAGACTCGACGTCGACATCACCGTCCGCCGCGGCGACTTCACCCTCGACGCCCAGCTGCAGGTCGACCGCGGGCCCGTTGCCCTGGTGGGCGCCAACGGGTCGGGCAAGTCCACGCTGCTGCGCGCGCTGGCCGGCGCCGTTCACCCCGACCACGGCCACATCCGCCTGGACGGCGAGACGCTGTTCGACGCGAGCACCTGGGTGCCGCCCGAAGAGCGCGGCGTCGGCTACCAACCGCAGGGCTATGGCCTGTTCCAGCACATGACCGCCCTCGACAACGTGGCCTACGGGCCCCGTATGCGCGGCCTGCCCAACGCGATGGAACGCGCACAACAGTTACTCGACGAGCTTGGCGTCGGGCGCGCCTCTCGCCTGCGGCCCCGCGTGCTGTCGGGCGGGCAGCTGCAGCGGGTCTCGCTGGCCAGGGCGCTCGCCAACGACCCCCGGCTGCTACTTCTCGACGAGCCCACCAACGCGCTCGACGTCGCCGTTCGGCCCGCCATTCGCGAGCTTCTGACGACCTACCTGTGCGATCCGTCGCGTCTGAGCGTGATCGTGACGCACGATCGGCGTGATCTACAGGCGTGGAAGCCCATCGTGGTGCTGATGGATGCCGGCCGGGTCTCGGCCGTGGGCGCCGTCGACGACCTGCGTGGCCACGACCATCCCCTGCTCCGGGAGCTGCTGGGCTGATCGCACGACATCGCTCGTAAGTGACACCGGCGCCCCGAGTTCGTGTTTCTGACCGCGGAGGAAACATGAAACGAGCATTCCTGGTCCTGTTGCTGGGCCTTGGTTCAACTGGTTGCGGCGCCAAGGTCTTTCACACCGGCGCGGTTCACACCGACGACGTCGACATCGCGGACGCCGAGATCGCCGCCGCCTTCGCGGCCGTGCCTCAGCTGCCCCAAACGGTCCGGCTGGCCGTCTACGGCACCGACCCCGAGCGCGCGACGTCCGTTGCCGAAGCGCTGGCCGAGGTGGACGGGGTGCAGTCCACGCTGGCGCTGTCCCCGTTCCTGGTCGACGGCGAAGACCGCTTCACCGACGCCTGGCCTCAGCGCAGTGAGATGTCCATGCAGAAGCTACGCCTGTTGGCCGCGCGCGCCCACTGCGACGGCCTGGTGCTGGTGGACCACGCGACCAAGCGCGAGACCCGCGCCAACGGCCTCGCCGCGCTCAACGTGCTGCTGCTGCCCGCCCTGGTCACGCCGTTCCTGGACATCGAGACCACCAGCTACCTGGACGCCTACCTCTACGATGTGCGCAATGGCTACTTCTACGGCTCGGTGTCGAACCAGGTGGCCGACCGTCGGCGCTTCTCGACCGTGTACGCCGCCGAAGGAGGCACGACGGTCGATGCGCAGTGGGAACGGCTCCAAGACGACCTCACCGAGGCCTTCCCCGAGCTGCTCGCACCCTGAGTTCGAAAGCCCACCCAGGCGATGCCTGGATGGGCTTCGAAGTGATGGTCGGGGCGACTGGATTCGAACCAGCGACCACCAGACCCCCAGTCTGGTGCGCTACCAGACTGCGCTACGCCCCGTCCAATAAGCCCCCCGGGACTAATGCACTGTGCGGGGACCGCCAAGGGCCCAGACGCTCAAAATCAGTAGTTGCGCTCCGGAGCGTGCGCGCTGATCTCGGGGTCACCCGCGCCGCGAGTGGCAAATCGCGCGCGCGCATCGGCAATGCGCTGCCGCAGCTCGTCCAGACGCCCCGATGCCTCGCCGACCTTGGACGAGTCGGGCGCCGCCACCGCCTCTGCAGCCGTGTTGCCCTCGGACAGCGCCTTGCGCGCGCCGGCAATGGTGAAGCCTTCGTCGTGCAAGAGCTTGCGGATGCGCAGGAAGCGCACGATGTCCTTTCGCTTGTACATGCGCTGCCCGGACGGAGACCGGCTGGGGCGCATCTTGAACTCACTCTCCCAGTAGCGAAGGACGTGCGGCTCGACGCCTACGATCTCGCCGACTTCGCCAATGCGAAAGAAGAGCTTGTCAGGGACATTATCGCCCACGGCTTCGGCGTCGGCCATCAGGGCTCCTGTGCTGGCAGATGGGCATCGGTCAGTCGCTTTCGCAGCGATTGAGAAGGACGAAACACCACCGTATTCCGTGCGGCCACCGGGATCGACTCCCCCGTGCGCAGGTCGCGACCCGGACGCTCGCTGCGTCGAACGCACTCGAAGCGCCCGAACCCTCGCAGCTTGACTGCCTGCCCGCTGGCGATCCCCTCGCACAGGAGGTCCACCAGGGCCTCGACGTGCCCGGCGGCGGCCTCGTGGGTGTGGCCCAGCATGCGCACGCGCGACACCAGCTCGGCCCGGCCGGTGATCGCGGTGTGGGGCAGATCGCGAGGCTTGGACGACATCACCGCGACCCGGTGTCGGTGACCTCGTCGGCCGGGACCTCGGTGAACAGCCCCACGGACATCGTGTCGCTGCGCACCTCGCCCTCGACCCCGGACGAGACCACGCTGGTGACCCACAGACCGCGGTTGGCCGAGTCTTGGTCGAACTCGAACTTCTCGATGCCGCGGTCACCGCTGTCGGTGGTGACCACCACCCGATCGACCTGATCGACGTAGTCTTCGACCAGACTCACGGTGAGCGTGTGCTCGGTGCCCACGGGCCCACCGCCCGGCGACACCACAAAGCTGCCCACCAGCACCGTTCCCGTGCTCGAGAACAGCTCGATGGAAGCATCGTCGGCGACGGCACCGGCGGCCACCTCGACCACCAGCGCGTCGGACGTCTGGTTGAAGCGTTCGTAGCCGACCTCGTCGTCGCCGCAATCGGTGGGCACGAGCCCCAGGAGCGGTACGACGAGGAGGAACAACGCTAGGCCAGTGCGCCCTTGGCCTGCGCGACCAGAGCGGCGAAGGCCTCGGGTTCACGCACGGCGAGGTCGGCGAGCATCTTGCGGTTGAGCGAGACGCCAGCCTTCTTGAGGCCGTGGATGAACGTGGAGTAGTTCATGCCGGCGGCACGAACAGCCGCGTTGATGCGCACGGTCCACAGGCGACGGAAGTTGCGCTTGCGCAGCTTGCGGCCGACGAACTCCTGCGCCTCGGCCTTCATCATGGCTTCTTTGGCCTGACGAAGGTTCTTGCGAGCGCCGAAGAAGCCCTTGGTGCGCGTGCGCAGGGTCTTCTTGCGGGTGGTACGGGTCTGGGCGCCCTTGATTCGGGCCATGAGTCACCTCACTTGGGCCGCTTCGCATCCATGGGGAGCTGACGGCGGGGTGGTTGAGAACAACGAGGGAGCTACCGGCTCACTTGCCGGGAGCGAGCATCTCGCGAACGCGCTTGGCATCGACTTCGTCGAGGTAGCCAGGCTTGATGAGCCGCTTCTTGGTGCGGGTCTGCATGCTGCCGAAGTTGTGCTGCATGTTCTTGTGCTTGTACTTGATCTTGCCCGACGCCGTGCGCTTGAAACGCTTGGCGGCGCCACGGTGGGTCTTCATCTTGGGCACGGTAGGCTCCTGCCAGGGCGACCGCTGGAACGGTCGAGAGATGGGTGCGGCCACACCCGTTGGGCCAGCCGCAGTCAGACCGGCCGTGACTAAGTCAGGCAGCCGGTCTGTGCAAGGGATTGCCGGGCCAGAGCCGTAGCTCTAGGCCTGGGCTTTGTCTTCGCTGGTGTCGGCCGCGTCGTCGCCAGCCTCACCATCGTCTTCTTCCTCGTCGTCGTCATCGTCGATGTCGTCGATCTCTTCGCTCTCGTCGTCACCGTCGTTGGCGGCAGCGGCTTCGGCTTCTTCGGTCGACATGTCGTGCTCGCCGATCTCGTCCGACTCGTCTTCGTCGTCTTGGACCTTGGGCTGCGGACGGCGCGTGGGGGCCAGGATCATGAACATCTGCCGGCCTTCCATGCGCGGCATGCTCTCGATCGTCGCCAGCTCGCCAGCGGCGTCTGCGATGGCCAGGCACTGATCAGCGCCGATGTTGCGGTGAGCGAGCTCGCGACCGCGGAAACGGACCGTGACCTTGACCTTGTGCCCCTGACCCAGGAACTTCCGGGCAGCCCGGACCTTGACGCTCATGTCGTGATCGTCGGTCTTGGGGCGGACCTTGATTTCCTTCATCTGGACCTGAGCTTGCTTCTTTCGCGCAGCAGAGTCCCGCTTCTTCTTTTCGTACTTCATGCGACCGTAGTCGGCGATCTTGCACACGGGCGGGCGGGCGCCAGGCGCCACCTCGACGAGGTCGAGGCCTCGCTCTTCGGCCATGCGAACGGCGTCTTCGGTCATGAACTCGCCGAGTCGGGTTCCAATCTCGTCGATGACGAGCACCCGGGGGACGCGGATTCTACGGTTAACTCTGGGTTCGTTGTTCTCGGGGCGCTCGAAGCGTCGCCCGCGCGGTCGTCTGCGCAATCAGGCTCCAGGTTGGGGGCAAAAGAGAGTCGCCAAGGGTCGGCGATCTACGCGGGCCCTGTCAAACGACTTTCGAAACATAACCGTCGGGGCCGAAACGCGGGGCCGGTGCGGCTAGGATTCGCACATGGACTGGAACGACTTGCGCTACTTCCTGGCCCTCGCTCGATCGGGGTCCGTCCGAGCCGCGGGGGCCTCGCTGGGGGTCAGCCACTCGACGGTGCTGCGCCGCGTCGAGGCCCTCGAAGAACGCCTGGGGACTCGACTGTTCGACCGCAGCCGCGGCGGGTACACCCTGACCCAGGCGGGGCAAGAGATGGTGCCCGGCGCCGAGCGCATCGAAGACGAGATGGCGGCGCTGGAGCGCGGGCTGGTGGGCAAGGACGCCCAGCTCGAGGGAGACGTCTCGATCACCTGCTGCGACCCGTGGGTGGCCGACCTGCTGCTGCGTGAGCTGCGCGGCTTCTGCCACAACAACCCCGGCATTCAGCTCCACGTCGGCGCCGATGGCCGTCCCTTCGATCTGTCCAAGCGCGAGGCCGACATCGCCATCCGGGCGTTGGCGCGGTCCAAGCAGCCGCCGCAGCACCTCATCGGCACGCGGGTGGCGGCCCTGCGCATGGCCAACTACGTCGCCATCGAACACGCCGATCGCCTGGACCCCGACCGGGAGGGCTCGGACGCACGCTGGGCGAGCTTCGACGACCCGGACATCCAGACCGAGCTCGCTGGCGCCGGAAGTTACGCACACCTGCAGGCGTGGGGCGGATTCTCCTCGCTGACCGTGCTGGTGTCGGCGGTCAAGGCCGGGTACGGCATCGCCATGCTGCCCAGCTACGTCGGCGACAGCGAGCCGAGCCTGCGACGCCTGAGCCACGACGACGACCGCCACCTGGGCGATCTGTGGCTGCTAAGCCACCCCGACCTGCGCTCCAACGCGCGCCTCAAGGCCTGCCGACAGGCCATCTCTAGGGCCTTCGACGCCCAATCCTGGCTGTTCGACGGCGATGGTCGACAGACGCACCCACCGGTTGCCTAATTGCACCGGATGGTCTCGTGTCCAAGCCCGTAGCCTGGATGCAACACGAGGAGCCGACATGACCGCCGAGCACGCCTTCTGGGACGGCATCGCCGAAGGGTACGCCGCCCAGCCCCTGCCCAACCCCGATGCCACGGCCCGCAAGCTCGCCCTGACCCGAGCCCTGATGCGTCCCGAGCACCGCGTGCTCGACTTTGGCTGTGGCACTGGGACCATCGCGCTTCGGCTCTGCGACGCGGTCGCCCACATCCATGGCTTGGACATCAGCCCGGCGATGATCCGCATCGCCCGTGACAAAGCCATCAAGCAGGGCGCCGACAACGTGCACTTTCAAGCGGGCCCCTTCGACGAGGAATCTGTACCCTTCGAGGACGGAAGCCTGGACGGGATCCTGGCCTACAACATCGTTCACCTGGTACCCGACCCAGAGGCCTGTCTGCGGCAGGTGCATCGGCTGCTCAAGCCGGGCGGCTACTTCGTTCAGTCGACGGCATTCCTGGGGGGAGCCTGGACGCCGTACTGGCTCTTGATCCCGATCATGCGCCTGCTCGGCAAGGCCCCCAACCACGTGGGCATGCTCAAGAAGCCCCAGCTGCTCGATGACATGGCTCGACTGGGCTTCGTGGACGTGGTCGAGCACGACGTGGGCAGCGAAACCACCAGTGCCTTCATCGTGGCCCGCAAGGCGTGAAACGACAAACCGGCGACCCATTTCTGAGCCGCCGGTCTGAAAGTCGATGGTTGGCGCGGACAGATTTGAACTGTCGACCCTCGCCGTGTCAGGACGATGCTCTCCCACTGAGCTACGCGCCAACGACCCCCGCGGGGTAATCGGCGGCGGAAGCGGTGGCAAGGGTGATATCGAGGGCGGCCGAGACATGGCCTGCAACCTCGATCGCCACGCTTGCAGGCTCGACGTGACGACCGGTGAGCTGCTGCAGGGTGGTCACGCCGGCATCGGGGATGCCACACGGAGTGATGAGCCCGAAGCCAGCTAGATCGTTGCACAGGTTCAGGGCGAAGCCGTGCAGCGTGACGCCGCGGCGCACGTGGATGCCCAGGGCCGCGATCTTGTCGCCGTTCACCCAGACGCCGGGGTAGCCCTTGCGGCGACTGGCCACGACGCCCTGGGCCGCAAGCCAGTCGATGAGCCCCTTCTCGATGGCGCAGACCGCGGCCTTGACCTTGAGGCCGCGGCTGGGCAGGTCGAGCAGCAGGTAGCCCACCAGCTGGCCTGGCCCGTGCCAGGTGGCCAGGCCGCCCCGCTCGGTGTGGAAAAGCTCGGTCCCGTGTTCGGCGAGCTGCGCCGCGCTGGGCAGATCGCCCACGCGCCGCCGGCCGGTGGTGATGACGGGTGCATGTTCGAGCAGCCAGATGGCCTCGGGCGCCTGCCCAGCCACAATGGCGTCGCGGCGCTCGCGCTGCTGGGCGAGGGCCTTGCCATAGGGCACCCGGCCGAGCCACGCGACCTGCACCTCGCTCACGGGTCGATCACCACGACGATGGTGCCCTTGCCCAGGGCGTGGCTGCCCTGCAGGCCCGTCTTGAACGCGATGCTGCTCTCGCGATCGAGCACCAGATCGCACCCGCTGGCGCGCTCGGCCTTGACGAACAGGGGTGAGTCCCCTGCCCTGGCCGATGCGGGGTGGGCCGGGTCGGGAACGTAGATGACCGGCACGGCACTGGTGGCGTCGCCGCGCCACACGTGACCCGAGTACAGCTCGGCCTCGCTGCTGTTCAGGATTCGGGGCGAAAACGCAGGCTCGGCGCCCGTTCCGCGGGCATCGAGCACCACGCCCGTGTACCTGGGCTGCCGCGCGACCTCCGGGGGCTCGGTGGCGACAGACAGCGTCCACGGACGCAGCAGCTCGGACAGCGGAAGCTGCGCCACCAGCTCGATGCGGCCCGAGGCGAAGTACCGGGCCTCGGTCACCGACCAACGCGTGGCCCGCGCCGTGACCGCCTGGCCCAGGCTGGGATCGACGCGCAGCTCGGACACCACCAGCTCGTGGTTCACCCGCACGCGATCGGCGGATCGCGCGATCTTGTCGCCCATGGGCCGGCGCGCCGTGGTCTCGACCACCTTTCGGCTGCTGTCGACACCGCTGGGCTGCGCGCTGCTGGACACCTCGACCACCATGTCCGTCCAGTCGATGACCGCGCCGGACTCAATGGGCACGCGGATGTCCTGGGGGCCCGGGTCATCGGCCAGGGCCAGGCTGGTGAGCAGCAGCGTGATCATGCGAGCGCGACCGCATCGTTGCGCGCAAACAGCGTGCGCACGGCTTCTTCCATCGCGGTGCCGGGGTCGACCTGACCGGGCAGGTCGAGCTCGAGCTCGTAGCGGCCGCCCACGTTCAGGCACAGTCGAGCCGAGCAGCTGCCGCGCTGTTCGTCGAGAAGGGCCTTGAACAGCCCCAGTCGCTTGCCGGCGAGCTCGTGATCGTGCAGGTGAAAGCGCACATAGCTGGTGAAGCGATTGCGCACGTCGGACAGGGTCTCGGCGGTGGAGCAGCGCAGCTCGGGGCCCTCGCTACCCATCTGCACCTGCGCTTCGACCAGCACTGGCTCGCCGCTGGTGAGGGCGCGCTGACTGCGGCTCCACGGCTCGGGAAAGAACACGCAGCGGACCGATCCGGTCTGGTCTTCGAGCACCACCTGGGCCATGCGATCGCCCCGTCGCGTCCGGGTCTTTCGCAGCTCGACGGGGATGGCCAGCAGGGTGGTTGTGTTGCCCTCGTTGAGGTCGGCCAGGCTGGCGACCGTGGCGTCGGCCCAGCGTTCGGCATCGGTGGCGTACGCGGTCATGGGATGGCCAGTCAGGTACAGGCCCAGGACCTCTTTTTCGTGGTCGAGCCGGGTGGTGATCGACCACTCGAGCTGGGGCGTCCAGCGAAAGTCGACGGGCTGGGATGCGGGCGCGAGAGCCGCAAACAAGCCCACCTGGCCCGCGGCCGCGTCTTCTTGCTGACGCTGGCCCGCGCTCATGGCGGCCTCGAGCCCGTGCATCAGGCTGGAGCGCTCGACGCCCGCGAAGTCGAAGGCCCCGGCCTTGATCAGCGCCTCGAAGACGCGGCGATTGACGCGGCCGTAGTCGACGCGCTTGAAGAAGTCGAAGGCGTCTTCGAAGGCGCCGCCGGCCTGGTCGCGAGCCTCGATGATGGCATCGATGGCGCCCCGGCCCACCCCCTTGACCGCCGCCAGCCCGTACCGGATGAAGCCGTCTTCGACCTTGTCGTAGGGCGGCACGTGGAAGGCGTAGACCGAGTGGTTGATGCAGACGGGCTTCACCTCGATGTCGCCCTTGCGGCAGTCGGTGATGTACGTGAACACCTTGTCGGTGTTTCCCGCCTCGATGGTCATCAGGGCGGCCATGTACTCGGGCCGGTAGTGGGCCTTGAGGTAGGCCGTCTGGTAGCTCACGACGCCATAGGCGGCCGAGTGGCTCTTGTTGAAGCCGTAGGCCGCGAACTTGGCCAGCAGCTCGAAGATCTCGACGGCCTTGTACTCGTCGATGTTGTTGGCGACCGACCCCGAGACGAAACGGACCTTCTGCTTGTCCATCTCTTCTTTCTTCTTCTTGCCCATGGCGCGGCGCAGAAGGTCGGCCTCACCCAGCGAGTACCCCGCCATGACCTGAGCGATCTGCATGACCTGCTCCTGGTAGACGATGGTGCCGTAGGTGTTCTTGAGGATGGGCTCGAGCATGGGCAGCGGGTACTCGACCTTCTTGCGGCCGTGCTTGCGGTCGACGAAGTCGTCGGTCATGCCGCTGGACAGCGGTCCCGGGCGGTACAGGGCCACCAGGGCCACGATGTCGTCGAGCACGTTGGGCTGCAGCCGCGTGAGCAGGTCGCGCATGCCCGAAGACTCGAGCTGAAAGATGCCCAGCGCGTCGCCGGCCTGCAGCAGCTCGAAGGTGCGCTCGTCGTCGAAGGGGATCTGGCTCATGTCGAGCTCGACCCCGTGGTTTCGCTTCACGGCGATGGCAGCGTCGCGGATCTGGTCGAGGGTCTTGAGGCCCAGGAAGTCGAACTTGATGAGGCCGATGCTCTCGGCGCTCTTCATGTCGTACTGCACCACCGGCCCGCCCTCGGGGTCGTCGCGGTACAGCGGCGCATAGTGCACCAGCGGCCGGTCGGCGATGACCACGCCAGCGGCGTGCACACCCGTCTGCCGGCACATGCCCTCGACCTGCAGCGCCAGGTTGATGACCCGGCGCACCTTGGGGTCGCCATCGCGCAGGTCGCGCAGCATCTCGACCTGGTCGAGCGCGTCTTGCAGGGTGGTGCCCAGCTGCTCGGGGATGAGCTTGGCGACGCGATCGGCCTCGCCAAAGTTCAGGTCGAGCACCCGGGCCACGTCGCGCACGGCCGCCTTGGCCTTGAGCGTGCCGTAGGTGATGATCTGGCTCACCAGCTCGGCGCCGTACTTCTTGCGCACGTGCTCGATGGCTTCTTCGCGCCGGTCTTGGCAGAAGTCGACGTCGATGTCGGGCATGGACACACGAGCCGGGTTCAGGAAGCGCTCGAACAGCAGGTCGAAGCGGATGGGATCGATGTCGGTGATGCGCATCGCCCAAGCCGCCAGCGAGCCGGCCGCCGAGCCACGCCCCGGGCCCACCGGGATGTCGTTGTCTTTGCTCCAGTTGATGAACTCGGCCACGATGAGCAGGTAGGCCGGAAAGCCCATGCGCTCGATGATGCCGACCTCGACCTCGAGGCGTTCCCAGTACTCGGGGTGGCGCTCGGCCGGGATGCTCCTTTGCTGGGCCAGGCGCAGCTCGAGGCCGCGGCGGCAGTACCAGCTGAAGTAGCCGTTGATGCTGCCGGCGCCCTGGACGAAGGGCGGCATGCCCTCGCCCATTCCGTAGTCTTTGGGCGGGGGAAAGGCCTTGTAGAAGTACTCCCAGTTGGGGGCCGTGTCGGGCTGCGTGCCGTCGTCGAGCACATCGGGCGGGTTGGTGGCCGGGAAGTGGTAGCCCTCGCTGCCCTTGACCAGGGGCAGCTCGTAGTTGCAGCGCCGGGCGATCTGCACGGTGCGGTCGATGGCCTGGAGATCATCGGGAAAGAGCTGCCGCATGTCGTCGGTGTCTTTGAGCCACGCCTGGTCGGTGGACGCGATGAGACGCCGTGGATCGGACAGCGAGCACCCCATCGCGATGGCGTTGAGCGCCTCGTGCACGGGTGCGGCCTCGGGCAGCTTGTAGTGCGCCGCGTTGGTGACCACCGTGGGCCGGCCATGCTCGGCGGACAGCTCGCGACCCAGGGCGTTGACCTGCTCTTGGCCGTGCAGGCCGTGGTCGAGCAGCTCGACAAAGAGCTGATCGGGCCCCAGCACCGCCGACAGCTGCGCGAACGCCTGGCGCCCCTCGGCCTCTTTGCCCTCGAGCAGCGAGCGGCCAAACGCGCCCTTGCGCCCGCCGGTCAAGAAGATCAGTCCCTCGCGGTGCTGCTCGATGAGCGCCAGATCGACCCGTGGCTTGTACTGCATGCCGTCAAAGATGGCGCGCGTGATGAGCTGGCAGATGTTGCCGTAGCCGACGGCATTCTCGACCAGAACGCGCACCTGGTAGCCCGCGTTCTCGCGCTTGCCGGGTACATGCGCCATGCCTTCGGGGTCGACGTGCAGCTCGGCACCCAAGATGGGCTTGACGCCGGCGTCTTTGCAGGCCTTGTAGAAGGTGACCGCGCCGTACATGTTGCTGGTGTCGGTGAGCGCGATGGCGCTCATGCCCATGGCGGCCGCCGCCCGCGCAATGGCCTTGGGGCCCATCGTGCCGTCGAGCAGTGAGAACTGGCTGTGCACGTGGAGGTGGACGAAGGACATGGACACCCGGAGCGAGCGTTAGCGTAACCGCATGAGCCACCAGATCCTGACCGTCCAGACACCCGGCCGCGGACTGCACGACATCACGCCACAGATCGCCACGCTGGTCGCCGAGCACAGCGCGGGCGACGGGCTCGTTCACCTGTTCCTGCAGCACACCAGCGCGAGCCTGCTCATCCAAGAGAACGCCGATCCGGCGGTGCTGCGCGACCTCGAGACGTGGTTCGCCGGCGCGGTGAAGGACGGCGACCCCCGCTTCGTGCACACCGACGAGGGCGACGACGACATGAGCGCGCATGTGCGCACCGCCCTCACCAGCGTGAGCCTGACCATCCCTTGCCGGGACGGGCGCCTGATGCTGGGCACCTGGCAGGGCATCTACCTGTGGGAGCACCGGTATGGGGCAAAACAACGGCGGATCGTGGTGACGCTGTAGCTCCCCCTACCACCCCGCGCTGATGCTCTCCCACCCCTCGCCGCTCACCTTGAGCGTGTCGCGCTTGAGCACCCGCGTGCTGTCTGGGTCGCTGGCCAGCATGGGCAGCAGCTCGCGCGGCTTGCCCGGACGTCCCTCGACGTTGACGAGCATCACCTCGACCGCGGGCACGTCGCCGTCGATCACGGTCATCTCGCGGATCATCGGGCGAATGTCGATGGTGCGCATCACCTTGGCGCGGCGCTGGTCGCGGCCGCGGCGGCGGCCGTTGCTCTTCTTCTTGCGGGTCTTGCCACGCCGCTCGACGGGAATCTCGGCCCGGGCCATGAGCTCGGCCACCCGCTCGGACACGTCGGCGACCGAGTCGCGTGGCAGCTCGATGCGGTAGTGGCCACCCTGGTTCAGGGCCATCAGCGCCTTGCTGTGCAGCTGAACCTCGGTGACCGCGTCGGCGCTGAAGCCCGGCGGCATGGTGCTGTTGAGGCGGGCACGCAGGTCTTCGGGGTCGATGCGCTCGGTGAACATCACGCTCATGTACTCGCCGGTGCTGGACTCGCCGACGCGCATGGCCGCCGAGAAGCTGACCTTGGGGTGCGGGTGGAAGCCCTGGCTGTACGCCAGCGGCGCGCGCGCACGACGCAGCGCCCTCACGATGGCCGACTGGCTCTCGAGGTGCGACAAGAAGCGAGCGCCGCCCTCGCGGCGCAGCCGGAACCACATCTGCTGCACCGGCTCGGGCTCGACACGCTCGGCGATGTCGGACCGCGTCCAGCTGGCCTCGACCGGGCGGGCCTTGACGTGGTCGCGCAGCATGCTGGCGCACAGCTCGCGCTCCTCGTCGATGACGCCGCACTTGTGGCACTTGCGATGACGGCAGTCGGGCGCGTGCTTGAGCTCGGTGGCCCGCTCCCAGTCGGCCTTGAACCAGCCCTTGGGAATGAACACGTCGATGTGATCCCAGGGCAGGCGCTCGTCGAGGTCGCGCTCGCGCAGGGCGTCGTCGACGTCGTAGCCCGTGTCGGCGATCGCCTCGAGCCACAGGTCGTAGCGCAGGTGCTCCCTCCACGCGTCAAAGCGGGCGCCCTTGCGGTAGGCACACTCGATCAGGTCGGCCGCACGCCGATCGGCGCGGGTGACCAGCCCTTCGATGAAGGTCTCTTCGGGATCGTGGCGGCCGAACTTGATCTTGCCGCCATACGGTCGAAAGCGCGCCTCGAGCAGGTCCTGCTTGCGGATGGTCTCGTCGACGGTGGCCTGGCGAGCCCACTGGAAGGGCGTGAAGGGCTTGGGTACGAAGGTGCTGACGCCCAGGTTCACCCGGGCGCGGTGGTTGTGGGACTTGCCCACCTCGAGCGTGCGAGCACACAGGTCGGCGATGGCCTCGATGTCGTCGTCGCGCTCGGTGGGCAGACCGATCATGAAGTACAGCTTCACGTGGTCCCAGCCCTTGCTGTAGACCTGCGCCGACATCTCGAGCAGCTCTTCGTCGGGAATCCACTTGTTGATCACCGCGCGCAGACGCGGGCTGGCGGCCTCGGGAGCGAAGGTCACGCCCGACTTGCGGGTCTCGGCCACCATGTCCGACAGCTCGACGCTGAAGCTGTCGAGGCGCAGGCTGGGCAGGCTCACCGCCACCTTGTTGGGCCGGGCGCGCTGCACGGTGTTCTCGACCAGCTGACGCACCCGGCTGTAGTCGCAGGTGCTCAGGCTCACCAGGCTGACCTCTTCGTAGCCGGTGGTCTCGAGCGTCTTCTCGAGCAGCTCGTCGACCTTCTCGAGCTTTCGCTCGCGCACCGGGCGGGTCACCATACCGGCCTGGCAGAAGCGGCAGCCCTGGGTGCAGCCGCGAAGCACCTCCAGGCTGATGCGGTCGTGGACCTGCTGGGTGTAGGGAACGATGTAGTCGGTGGGAAACTCGGCTCCGTTCAGGTCTTTCACCAGCCGCTTGCGGATCTTGGGGGCGTCTTCTCTGGGCAGCACGCGTCCGTCGGCCATCGTCTCGAAGGGGTAGAGCGCGGGCACGTAGATGCCCTCGATGCCCGACAGCGCCAGCAGCGTGGCCTTGCGTCCCTTGCCCTTCATGGCGCGCATGACCCCGGCGATCTCGACCACGATGTCTTCGCCGTCTCCGATGACGAAGAAGTCGAAGAAGGGGGCGATGGGCTCGGGATTGAACACCGCGGGCCCCCCCGCGAAGGTCAGGGGATCCGTGTCGCTGCGATCGGCGGTGCGCAGCGGCAGGCCGGCCAGATCGAGGATGTTCAGGATGTTGGTGTAGGTGAGCTCGCTCTGCAGGGTGATGCCGATGCCGTCGAAGGCGTCGAGCTCGTCGCGGCTCTCGAGCCCGAACAGCTTGAGGCCCCGCTGACGCAGCTGCTGCTCCATGTCCAAAGCGGGGGCGTAGACCCGCTCGCACGACGCCCACGGCAGCTTGTTGATCACGCTGTACAGGATGTGGATGCCCAGGTTCCCCAGCCCCAGGTCGTACAGGTCGGGGAAAGCCAGCGCGATGCGGATCTCGACGTCGTCGAGTGGCTTGTTCACCGCGTTGACTTCGTTGCCGAGATACCGCGAGGGCTTCTCGACCCGTGGGAGGATCTGCTCCTCCAGGACGGTCGTCAGGTTCACCACTCACCTCTCTAGAGGCGGGCGAGTTAATCGACGCGCATGATGGCCCGCAACATCGCCATGGCCGCGACCCTGCTTCTGACCGGCTGTCCCAAGGCTCCGCTGGCGGGGCCACCCCGCGCAGAGACCGCTACCTACGGGGTTGCCGTCGCGGTGGCCAGCGGACCCCGCGTCGTCACCTCGCTGTACGAACTCGAGGTTGCTCACGACCAAGGCAACGTCTGGACCTTCCGCACGGTCAGCAGCGAGGGGTCGTGGGAAGAACACGGTGAGCGCATCCTGTTCGACTCCGAGCAACCGCGGTCCAGCGACCCGTGGCCCGTGGTGTACCAGCACGCCATCAGCGCGCTGCCCACGGCGCTGGTGATGGAAGACGGGCTGCCCGTTGCACTCGCCACCGAGCCACGGTGGCGCAAGGCCGCCGACGAGGTGGTGCGCGGCCTCGACCGCTTGCCGCCCGAGTCGGTGACCACGGGCCTGGCGCTGATCGACCCGGCCGGCGTCGTGCGCGACATGCAGCGCAACTTCCCGGGCCAGCCCCCCGAGGGCTCCTGGGAGCGCGCCATCAGCGTGGCTGCAGTGCCCGCCATCCTCAAAGAGGACTGCAGCCGCGAGGTGGCCAACGGCGTCACCACCTGGACCTGCCGCGGTGCCGCCCAGGGCCCCGACGAGGGCGCCGCGCGCCTGCACGAGGTCACCAGCAAGACGGTGCTGGTGATCGACCGCTTTGGCCTGGCCAGCATGGACCTGACCTGGGCGGGCACGCTGGTGGTGCTCGCCCCCGATCAAAAGGGTGTCATCGATCGTCCGGTGGCTGGTCATCGGCTGGTGCAGCGCAAGTCGCCTGCGCCTCCGGGGGCCTGAGTGGCCATTCGCGGCCTGGGCGACGCCTTCGCCTTTCAGCGTCTGCTGTGGCTGCTGGTGGGCACGGTCATCCTGCCCACCGTGCTGTTGGCGGTGTACGGCGTGGTGGCCATCCGCAACGAGCGCGCAGCCATGTCCGAGCGGGTGCGCGTGCAGCAAGAGGCCCGCATCCAGTGGGCGGCCGAGCAGCTGTTCACCGAGCTCGACCGCATCGACCGCGAGGTGCACGGCTCGGCGCGCCGCTGCGCAGTGGCTCCGGGCGCCCAGTGCGACGTGAACACGCGCGGCGTGGGCTCGGTCTGGGTGTGGCCCGCGGGCTCGGAGCTGCCCACCGATCTGCAGGGCATCGGCACGCCCATTCCGGTCGACGACGAGACCGCGTGGTTCACCCCGTCCGACGCCACCGAACCCATCGGTCTGTTCGTGCAGGACGGGGTCTCAGTCGCGTGGCGGCTGGATGTGACCGCGTTGGACAGCTTCGTGGGCGGTCTCGATCGCGGATACCCCGAAGATGGGCAGGTCAGGCTCGAGCTGCAGGGCTCTGGCGCGGCCACCCCGCTCGAAGACCTCGCCGCCAGCTTCGACGAACCCCAGGTGGCGGTCTCACTGCCCCATCCGCTCGGGGGCTACGAGCTGCTGGTGCCGCTCAAGCCCAGCCGCGGCGGGCTGATGACCCTGTACATCGCGGGTCTGGTGGTGTTGGTCGCCACGGTGCTCATCGGCACGGTGATCACGCTCAACAGTGCGGCGCGCGAGATTCGCCTGTCGCGCTTGCAGACCGACTTCGTCAGCCACCTGGGGCACGAGCTGCGCACACCGATGACCAGCATCCGCATGTTCATCGAGACGCTGCAGTCGGGACGCATCGAAGACCCCGAGCGCATCCAGGAGTGCCTCGACCTGCTGGCTCAGGAGTCCGACCGCCTGTCCCGTCGCATCGAGCGTGTGCTGGAGTGGGGTCGCATGGAGGCCGGCCGCCGCGTGTACGAGTTCGAGGACCTGCCCGCGCGCGACATCATCGACGACGCCCTGGCCGCCTTCGAGTCTCAGACCCTTCTCGACGAGTCCGACACGCGCATCGAAGTCGAGGTGCCCGACGACCTACCTGCAGTGCGCGCCGACCGCGACGCGATCATCGAGGCGCTGCTCAACCTCATCCAGAACGCCTTCAAGTACACGCCCGCCCCGCGCCAGGTGCGCATCGTGGGCCGCAGCGAGGGCAGCGAGATCGGGCTGTCGGTGACCGACAACGGGCCGGGCATCCCCCGGCACGAGCGCCGGCGCGTGTTCGAGAAGTTCTACCAGGCCGACACGAGGCTCTCGCGCGAGGTCGAAGGCAGCGGTCTGGGCCTGTCCATCGTGCGCGCCGTGGCGCAGGGGCACGGCGGCCGCGTGGAGCTCGAGACCGAGGTGGGGAGCGGGAGCACGTTCACGGTGTGGCTGCCAGCGGCTTGAGGAAGTTCCTGTTTAGGCCTGCACCAGCGTGCCCACCCCCTCCGTGGTGAACAGCTCCTCGACGAGCGCCCCGGGCCGGGTGCCATCCAGCACGTGCACCGCGCCCACCCCGCCGCCAATCGCCCTGCGGATCGACGCCACCTTGGGCCGCATTCCCGCCTTCAGGGCGCCGGCTTGCTCCAGGGCATCGAGCTCGCCCAGCGTCGCCTGGTGCAGCGCGGTGGACGGGTCCTCCGGGTCGGTCTGGATGCCCGGGGCCCGGGTCAACAGCAGCAAGCGCGCGGCCCCCACCGCCACCGCGATCTCGGCGGCCACGGTGTCGGCGTTGACGTTGAGCACCCCGTCGGGGCCCCCCGCCAGCGGCGACACCACCGGGATGATGCCCGCGTCCAACATCGCCTCGATGGCTACGGGATCACAGCTGCGCACGTCCCCAACCAGCCCGTAGTCGACGCTCACACGCTCGCCTTGGTCGTCGGTGACCACGGCGGCAGGCCGCTTGTCGGCGGTCAGCAGCCCGGCGTCGGCGCCGCTGATGCCCATGGCCCGCTCACCGTGCTGGCCCAGCGCCGTGACCCACTGCAGGCTCAGTCGCCCCCGCCACTCCATGATCGCCGCGTCCAGCAGCTGCGGGGTGGTCACGCGGCGACCGGCCACACGCCGAGTGGCGATGCCCAGCCGCTCGGCGGCGGCGTCGAGCTGGGGCCCGCCTCCGTGAACCAGGACGATGCGCAGGCCCAGGCGGTGCAAGACCGCGATGTCCGAGGCCACCGCGTCGGCCCACTCGGGCTGGTTCAGCAGATCGCCGCCGGCCTTCACCACGAAGGTCGCCCCCTGGTGCTTGCGCAGCCACGGCGCGGCCGTCACCAGGTCGATGCGCGTCACCACGCCTCCCCCAGCCGCTCCAGGAGCGCCATGGCGGTCCACATGCGCAGGCCGGCGGTCTCGTGCACCCAGCTGGCGGGCCCGTCAAGCACGGCGTCCGCCACCACGACGTTGCGACGCACCGGCAGGCAGTGCATGAAACCTGCGCCCTCGCTCATCGCCATCCGGTCGGGCGTGACCTGCCAGTGCCCGAGCTTGTCGCGCTCGGTCGCCTCGGCCTCGCGTCGGCCGTAGCCGCTGAAGCCCGACCAGCTCTTGGCGACCACCACCTGTGCGCCGTGCATGGCCTCGTCGGGGTCGTGCGTGATGTCCAGCCCGCCGCCACTCGCCCGGGCCAGGCCATCGACCCGCTCGATCACCTGCGGATCGAGGTCGAAACCACGTGGGTGGGCGATGGTGACGTGCATTCCCTGCAGAGCGGCCGACAGCGCCACCTGGTTGGGCACCGCGGCCGGCAGCGCCTTGGGGTGGGGCGCCCAGGTCAGCGTGACGCGCTTGCCCTGCAGATCCGGGCCCAGGTGGCTCATCCAGGTCGCGGTGTCCGCCAGGCCCTGCAGCGGGTGCCACAGCGCCGACTCCAGGTTGATCACCGGCTTGCCGCTGTAGCGGGCGAAGGCGCCGATGACGCGGTCGGCCCGGTCTTCTTGCAGGCTCTCCAGGCCGGCGAAGGCCCGCACGGCGAGCATGTCGGCGTACTGCTCCAGGACGGCGACCGCGTCTCTCACGTGCTCGGCCTTGGTGCCGTTCATCACCGCACCGTCTGCGAACTCCAGCGCCCAGCTGTCCTTGCCGGGCTGCAGGATGATGGGCTGGATGCCCAGGGCTCCCGCCGCGGCCTCCAGCGAGGCTCGGGTCCGCAGGCTGGGGTTCAGGAACATCGCGGCCAGGCGCAGCCCGTCCCGGCGCGCAGGGGCGGCCCCGGCGCGAAGGTGCAGTGCGCGCTGGGCCAGCTCGGCCACACCGCCCTTGCCGGGCTCGGTGCCGTCGATGAGGCTCATGCGACCTCCCGCATGCCCTGGGCGGCCGCCGCGCCGCCCAGCACCGCGTCGAGCTCGTGGGCCAGCAGGTCCACCGCATAAAGCGGCGTGACTGCCGGCGGCGCCAGGCGCAGCACCGTGGGATCGCTGGCCGTGCCCACCAGGAAGCCCCGCTTCATCAGCTCGTCCCGAACCGGAGACGCCGGCCGGTCCAGCACCAGCGCCACCCACGGACCGCTCCCGCGCGTCTCGATCACACCGGGCACGTGCAAGACGGTGCGCATTCGCTGGCCCAGCGCGACGCCGCGCTCCATCAGGCCCTCTTCTTGCAGGATGTCGAGGGTCGCTTCTACGGCGGCACATGCCAGCGGCGCGCCTCCGAAGGTCGTGCCGTGCTCGCCCGGGCTCACGGTGTCGGCCATGGCCTGGGTCAGCAACAGCGCCGCCACCGGAAAGCCGCCACCCACGCCCTTGCCCACGGTCACCAGATCCGGCGTCACGCCGTCGTGGTGGCAGGCGAGCGGGGCTCCAGAGCGAGCAATGCCCGACTGGACCTCGTCGCAGATGAACACCGAGCCGTTGGCCCGGGTTTTGGCCGCCACGTCGGCCAGCCAGCCCTTGGGCGGCACGACGACACCGCCGATTCCCTGGATGGGCTCCACGATCACCGCAGCCACGTGCTCGTCCAGGGCGGCCGCCAGGGCAGCGGCATCGCCATAGGGCACGAAGCGCGTGCTGCCGTGGCTGGGCTCGTGCTGCTCCCGGTACTTCCAGGTGGCCCCCAGCGCACCCATGGTGCGGCCGTGGAAGCCCCGCTCCATGGCCACGACCACCGGTCTGCCCGTCGCCTTGCGGGCCACCTTGAGCGCGGCCTCGTTGGCCTCGGCACCGGAGTTCACGAAGAACACTCGGTCCATGCCGGTGAAGGCCGCGAGCTTGTCGGCCGCACGGGTGCGCACCGGGACCTGCGCCACGGTGGTGCAGAACGCCAGCGACCGCATCTGCCTCTCCAGCGCCGCGATCCATGCCGGATGCCCCTGCCCCAGCAGGGTGACGGCGTGGCCGCCGTAGAAGTCCCAGTAGGTGCGGCCCCCCTGGTCCCACAGCAGGGCCCCCTCCCCCGAGACGATGGTGATGGGCCACTGGGCCGCGCCCAGGTTGTCGAGCAGGTGAGTCATGGCGTGAGTCCAGCGGTGAGAAGCCCCGCGTGGGGCGGATGGCCAAGAGAGGTGAGCAGGGCCCCGATCGCCTGTGCGGCGGCTCCGCGGCCCAGGTTGTCGATGGCCGCCATCACGACGGCGGTGTCGCCATCCTGGTGAACGGACAGGTCGCAGAAGGCGGTGCCGCGCACCAGCCGGAGATCCGGGCTGCCGGAGCGCAGCCGCACCAGCGGGTGCGACGCGTAGGCATCGTTGACGATGGCGCTCGCATCGGCCTCGCCCACGTGAACAAAGCTCGTCGCGAAGATCCCGCGATCGACCGGGGCCGACAGCGGGACGAAGTGCAGCCGCGGCGCGGGCTGACCGCCCAGGCTCTGCAAGAAGCTGCGGGCCTCTGGCACGTGCTGGTGCTCCAGGACCTTGTAGGCGCGGATGTTGGCGAAGCGCTCGGGATGGTGGGTCGCGGGCTTGGCCTGGCTCCCCGAGCCGGCCGAGCCGGTGGCGGCGCTGATCATCACGTCGCCCTGCACCACCCCGGCCTTCACCAGCGGTGCCAGCGACAGCTCGATGGCCGATGCAAAGCAGCCCGGGGCGGCGATGCGCGTCGCACCCAGCAGCGCCTCGGCGTTCCACTCCGGCTGGCCGTACACCCAGCCCGGCACGTGCCGATGGTCGCGGCTGCAGTCCACCAGGATGGGCGCGCTCGCCAGCAGCTCGGCGATGGGCGCCGCCACGCCGTGGGTGGTGGCCATGAACACCGCGTCCAGCTCGGCCAGCGACGCGTCGAGGTCCTCGAGCACCAGGTCGGTGACGCCGAACAGGGCAGGCACGGCGAGCCCCAGCGGCTGGCCCGCACCGCGGCGCGATGTCGCCCGCACCAGCTCCAGGTGCGGGTTCGCCAGCAGCCACCGGCACAGTTCGGAGCCCACGTAGCCGGTGGCGCCCACCACCCCGACGCGCAGCTTGTCGCTCAAGCCGACACCGCCCGCAGCTGCGGCTGCGGCAGGGCGAGACCCAAGGCGGCCATCACGTGGTCGGCCAGGAGCTCGGGCTGCTTGCGGGCGTTGGCCGCCGGCGCGCCGGCGTGCAGGGCGATGGCGTCGTTGCCAGCCGCGTTGTCGGTCGCGGGCCCGGTGACGGCGGTGAGCGGCAGACCCAGGTCGTCCAGGATGCGCGCGCCACCCCAGGCTCCGACGGGATCCGCCGCCGCCAGAACCACGGCATCGAGCTGTGCGGCGATGTCGGCCGCCGCAAGCACGTCGCCCACGCCGTAGTCGCCCAGCAGGCCGTCTCCGAGCTCCACCACCAGCACGTCCATGCCGGCACCGGCAGCCGCCATGCAGCCGCGAGCCGCGGCCACCACGTCATCGCCCGTGGTGCTGGGCAAGCCCGCATCGGCAAAGGTGAACGCCTGTTTCGCGCCATGATCCAGCATCTCGAGCGCGTCCCGGCGCAGCGCCACCCCGGTCACCTTGGCGGCGCCCACCTTCAGCCCACGGGCGGTGAGGCTGCGAACCAGCGACGACGCGGCCGCGGTCTTTCCGGCATGCATGCAGGTGCCCACCAGCGCCACCGTGGGCGGCAGCCCCTCGACATGGTCGAGCAGCGGAACCGGCCCCGGCAAGATCGACGCCGGCTGCCCGCCCTGCCGGACACCAAGCTGGGGAAAGACGAGCACCGACCCCAAGACCTCGACCCGGGCCGGCGGTCCCACCTCGGGCGCCGCTGAGGTGCAGTGCCCGACGATGCCTCCGAGGTTCAGCAGGTGCAGCACATCGCCTGCGCGCACCGACGCCGGCACGATGCCCGTGTAGCCACGCAGCGCGCGCCGCTCGCCAAGCACTCCGGCGACGATGTCACCGCGGTGCACCGTCATCATGCGCCCGTGCACGTCCTCGATCTGGTTGTAGACGGCCTTGTCGTCGAGCACACGCACCACGACGACGGTGCCAGGTGACGCCGGGATGTCGTCGGACAGCAGCACGTGTTGATGAAGGTTCAGGTTGCGGGTGGCAGAGGCCACCTTGTCGAGCCGGATGCGCATGGCGCTCTCCAGGTTGAGGAATCGGTTCGTTCGAAGACGAGGGGGTGAGCGGAACTACGCTCGTCGTCGTCGGTTGTCGGGGTCGTGGCCCAGCAGCTCGCACAGCGGCGGCAGCGCGTCAGAGCCGGTGGTGGCGACAAACACCGTGTCGTCGCCGGCGATGGTCCCCAGCACGCCCGCGAGACGGGCGTTGTCGATGCGGTTGGCGACCACCGATGCGAAGGCATTGTCCGTCTTGACCACGAACAAGCATCCGGCGCCGGTCACGTCGACCGAGTAGATGTTGGCACCCGCACGCCGACTGCTGGGGAGCCGGTACACGCCGCTCATCTTGCGAACACCCAGGTTGTTGAGCTCGCGGCTGATGGTGGCCTGGTTGAGCTGCTGCCCGGTGTGGCTGGCCACGGCCGCCGCCACCTGGGACTGGGTCCGAAAGGTCCCCTCCTGGATGATCTGCGGAAGCATGTCGCGCCATGACGTCATGGTGCATGCATAAAATGCATGACCATGCGCCGTCAATGAATAAGGCGACGCATAATATGCAATGCCGATTCTGACGTCATTTTCGAGCAGACGACCGGCCATTTTCAGGCGCATGGCGACGCATTATATGCGCATATTCAAGCGGGGCCCCCCGATCCAGGAGTGCCGGCCCTACAGCGCCTCGGCCTTCCACCCGCCCTTCGACGTCCACACAGCCTTGTACGCGTCGCTGAAGCTGCCGTCGTGTGCACGCATGCGGAAGGTGACGCTCATGCCCAGCTCACCCAGCGTGACCGACCACCACCCCTGGACCGGGAAGTCGCCACCCGGAAACTCCGGCGGCTTGCCTTCGGTCCCCGCGACCGCCTCTTTGACCTTGTCGCCCAGCTCCAGGTCTTTCGCCGCCGCGCTGAAGGCCGACAGCAATACGCGGGTGAACACCGGCTCGAGCGTCAGGTTGTCGTCGATGCCAGCCTCGCTTGCGCTGGCCCCGCGGGTGAAGGTCTCGCCGCCGATGCCGCCATTGCCGGCCACGATGTGCAGCTCGCCGAACTCGCCGGTGGGCAGGTAGGCCTCGTTGGTGGCCGGCCCGCCCGAGAACACAGCGGTGAGCTTGAGCAGGTCGGAGTGCTTGTCGATGGTGTCGAGCAGCTGGGCGGCCGCTCCGTCGCGGGTCATGCGCGCCGACTTGGCGGTGCTGAAGCGCGGCTCGGACAAGAACACGATGAGCTGGTCGTAGCCGTCGCCGCTCACAGCACCCGGAAGCCAATACAGCTGCTCGTCCCAGCGCGAGCCCAGCTTGTCGCGGTTGGTGTCCAGGAAGACCATGCGCCAGCGCGTCTTGCCCACGTGCAGATCGACCCGCGACCAGCTGGCGACCCGGTTCAGACCGATGTCGGCGCCGGTGCCGCGAAAGGCCGCGCCCATCCCCTTCAGCCGCTTGTCGCCCACCAGCTCGCCCCGGCCCACCATCGGCAGCGCGGGGATGCGGCTCTGGTTGTCGGAGATCACGTCGCTGTGCAGGATGGGCGCCCAGCGCTCGGCAAAGTTCGTCCACTCGCCCGTCTTGCTGCGCGACACCATGCCGCCCATCAGGGCCGCAAAGGACAGGTCGCGCACGGGCTTTTCGGCGCGGATGTCGCCGATGACCTGCTTGGGCCCCTCGGGCTCGCCCACCGCCGAGACAGGGACCCGGGTCTGGCCCACGACGGCGAAGTTGATGTAGCGCTCGTGTGACGCGGTCTCGCCGTCATCGGCGTAGATCCTCGTGCTGGGGATCTTGTTCGGATCGAGGCCACACGCGGACGTGAGCAACAACAGGGCAGCGATGATTGGGATGCGCATGGCTGCGGCCTTAATACCCGTCCGTCATGAGTCGCATCCTCATCGTCGAAGACGACCCGGCCATCTTGCGCGGAATCGAGCTGAACCTGCAGCTCGAGGGTTTCGACGTGCTCACCGCCGTCGACGGGCGCGAGGGCATGGCGCGTGCCCTGAACGAGCACGTCGATCTGATGGTGCTCGATGTCATGCTGCCCTACTTCAACGGCTACCAGATCCTGCAGAAGCTCCGCAAAGACGGGCGTGACACGCCGGTGATCATGCTGTCGGCCAAGAACGCCGAGGTCGACAAGATCATGGGCCTCGACCTGGGCGCCGACGACTACGTCACCAAGCCCTTCGGCGTGGGTGAGCTGCTGGCACGAATCAAGGCCCTGCTGCGCCGCAGCGGCACATCCACCGTCGTGCGCTTCCAGGACGTCGAGATCGACATCGAGCGCCAGGTGGTGCGCAAGGGCGGCGAGACGGTGAACATGACCGCCAAGGAGTTCGACCTGCTCACCTTCCTGGTGGGGCGCGAGGGTCGGGCCGTCACCCGCGAGGCCATCCTGGATGGCGTGTGGGGCCACGGCTACTTCGGCACCGATCGCACCGTCGACAACTTCATCACCCGGCTGCGCAGCAAGCTCGACACCAGCGGCAGCCCACGGCACTTCCTGACCGTGCGCGGCGTGGGCTACCGGTTCGTGATGGACCCGGAGTGAACCAGCGCATCGCGGCGCATGGGGTGACCGTGTGGTCGGATGGCGCCTGGCTCTACCGCAGCCGCGGCGGCGTCGTGCGCTGCATCGGCGCCGCCGAAGACGGGTTCACGGTGTTGCAGCATGGGTCGGTCCTGGTGCGCGACGACTCGGGGTGGATCGCGGGCGCCGCCCCCCACGGCAGCTGTCGGGCGCTGGCGCTGGAGCTCGCCCTGGATGCGCCACTGACCCTGTTCTCAGCAGGGCGGCTGCTGCTGTCGCGCGATGCAGACGACATGGAGGTGCTGTTCGATCTCGGTCGCGGGCGCGCGGTCGAGCTTCTGGGACCCACGGTTGCCGGGCCAGACCGGTGGGCCACCGTGCACTGGGACACAGGAAGAGGGCGCTGGTTCGATCCCCTCACCGCCCAGGTCCTGGGCACGTTCACCGTCCCGGTTGCCGACGACGACGTGCTCGTGGCCGGCGAGCTGGGCGAAGACGGCGTGCAGTGGCGCACGGCGGAGGGCCGTGTGCTGGCCACACCGCCCATCAGTCGCTGACGCACTTCCAGCGACCAAAGCCCTCGCTCTGCAGGCGACTGCCGCTCGAGCAGTCGGGCAGCAGGGCCTTGGCCCCCCACGGTGTCGTGGACGGGCTCACGCACTTCAGCCGGCCGTAGTCGGTGGTCACGAAGTCACCGGTGCTGCAGCCGGACAGGCGCAGGGCCTCGTCTGGGTTGCGGCACTCGAAGCGGCCCCCGGAAGAGGCCACCAGCAGGTCACCGGAGCTGCAGTTGGTGGGCAGCGGCGGCGGCGGATCGGCCGGTGCGGCGGTGGTGAGCACAAGGCAGCCCAGGACGAGGGCGGGGACGAGTAGCCAAGCTGGCTTCATGGCGCGCTCCGTGGCGAATCAGCCCATACGCGCTCGAAGCTTCGGCATTCGATGCCCCGTCGATCAGGAAGCCTCGGCGCTGTCCGACAGCGGGTAGCCGTACGTGCGGTAGGTCATGTAGATGCGGGCCCCCAACTTCTCGAGCGCGCCGCGCATCTTGAAGTTGTCGTGCAGCACCAGGCTGGCGTCGGCGCCGCGGATGGGCATGTCCATGCCCGTCTCCCACGTCTTGAGGTACAGGGCGCTGCCGACGGCCTTCTTTTGCCACGCGGTCTTCACGCCCAGGGCAAAGATGCGCAGTGCATCGGGCTGGTTGCGCCCCAGGTAGCGCCAGCTCGCCCAGTGCCACCAGCCAAAGGGAAACAGCCCGCCGTTCATCTTCTTGACGATCTGGTTCACGTCCGGAAGCGTGATGGAGCCGGCGATGGGGGCCTCTTCGTCTTTATGGAAGGCCCACCAGATGAGCTTGGGATCCAGGAATTCCTTCAGGCCATTGGCCATGGCCAGGAACTCCTCGCGCGTGATGTCGATGTGGGCGAAGTTCTCGGCCCACGCGTCGTTGTAGATCTCGTAGAACCACGTCGCTTCTTGCTCGTAGTTCGCCATGTCCATGGTGCGGTAGGTGATGTCCGGGTTGCGGTCGATGAAGCGGTTGGCGATCTTGCCGATGCGCGGCGGCACGGGCCCGACGTCCATCCAGTACGCATACCAGTCCATGACCTGCTGGATGCCGATGGCCTCGTAGTGGCGCTGGTAGTAGTCGCGGTTGTAGGGGTTGAGCACCGCCGGGCTGACGAACCCGTCGATCAGCAGGCCGAACTCGTGGTTGCTGCTGAAGTTGTAGGGGCCGTGCGCCTCGGTCATGCCCTGGCCGCGAAGCCACTCCATCGCCGTCTCGAACAGCGCGGCCGACACCGCCTCGTCGTCGATGAACTCGAAGAAGCCGAAGTAGCCCCGTCCGGGGTTCTCTTTCAGCGAGCTCTTGTCGACCTGTGCGCTGATCGTGCCCGCCGGCTGGCCGTCCTTGATGGCCATGAAGCACTGCACGTCGGCGTTCTTGAAGTACGGGTTCTTGGCCGGGTCAAAGAACTCGAGCCGCTCGAAGACCAGCGGGGGAACCCAGTTGTCGTCGCCTTCGTAGATGGGCCACCAGCTGTGGACGAACTGCTTGGCGTCTGCGGGCAAGGAGATGGGGCGGACTTCGACGCGAGACATGATGGCTCCTGAGGCCCGCGCCCTAACCCCCTGATGCCCAATTCCAAAGCCGGGGCTCGGCATCACTCCACGGTCACGCTCTTGGCGAGGTTTCTGGGCTTGTCGACGTCGAGCCCGAGCTTGAGGGCGGTGCGGTACGCCAACAGCTGCAGGGGAAGCACCGTCACCAGCGGGCTGCAGTAGTCCGGCACCTCGGGGACGGGAATGGACACGTGGGCGAGGTCGGCGACCTCCTGGTCGCCCTCGGTGTGGATGACGAACAGCTTGGCCCCGCGTGCCTCGACCTCTTTCATGTTGCTGATCGCCTTGTCGCGCTGCTCGCCCTTGGGCAAGACGTAGACCACCGGGGTGCCTTCTTCGAGCATGGCGATGGGCCCGTGCTTCATCTCGCCGGCCGGGTAGGCCTCGCACGGGATGTAGGCGATCTCTTTGAGCTTGAGCGCTCCCTCGAGCGCCACCGGGAAGCTGAAGCCGCGGCCCAAGAACAGCACGTAGCGAGCGTCGGCGACCGCATCGACGATGGCGTCGATGGGCCCCGGATCCTTCAGATAGCGCTCGATCTTCTTGGGCACCGCGCGCAGCGCCCGGGCCATCTCTTGGCCCTCGGCCAGCGACAGGTTGCGGGTGCGCGCGAGGTTGAGCGTGAACACCAGCAGTGCCGTGATCTGCGAGGTGAAGGCCTTGGTGCTGGCCACCGCGATCTCGGGGCCGGCGTGGATGTACACGCCCTGACCGCAGGCGCGCGCGATGGTGCTGCCCACCACGTTGACGACCCCCATGACCTGCCCACCCTTCACCAGCACTTCCTCGACCGCGCCAAGGGTGTCGGCCGTCTCTCCGGACTGGCTGACCGCAAAGAACAGCGAGTCGGGCTGGATGATGGGCTTGCGGTGCCTGAACTCGCTGGCGATCTCGGCCCGTGCGGGCACCCGGCCCAGGGCCTCGATGGCCATAGCGCCCACCAAGCCCGCATGGTAGGCGGTTCCACACCCGATGTTCACCACGCGGTTGATGCCCACCAGGTCGCGCGGCGTCATGTTCAGGCCGCCCAGCTTGGAGTTGCCCTCGTCGATCTGCACCCGGCCGCGCAGGCAGCGGCGAATCGACTCGGGCTGTTCGTGGATCTCCTTGAGCATGAAGTGCGGGTAGCCCTCGAGCTCGGCCAGATCGTAGGCCTCGTCGATGACCTCGACGCCGTGCTCGACGGCCCCTCCATCGAGGCGGCGCACCTCGACACCATCGGTGGTCACCATCGCGATCTCGCGGTCTTGCAGGTACACCGCGCGCCGGGTGTGGGCCACGATGGCCTGCGGGTCGCTGGCGATCACCGTCTCGCCGTCGCCCAGGCCGATGACCAGGGGCGAGCCATTGCGCACCGCGATGAGCAGCCCGGGGTGGTCGGCAAAGAGCACAGCCATGCCGTAGGTGCCACGCACGTCGCGCACGGCGGCCTCGACCGCGGCCATGGGGTCGCCCTGGTAGTGCTTGCGAATCAGGTGCGGGAGCAGCTCGGTGTCGGTCTCGCTGCGAAACTCCACCCCGTCGGCCACGAGCTTGCGCTTGAGAGCCGCCATGTTCTCGATGATGCCGTTGTGCACGACCGCGATTCGGCACGGCGTGTCCAGGTGGGGGTGGGCGTTGGCCTGGGTCACGCCGCCATGCGTCGCCCACCGGGTATGCGCGATGCCCACCGAGGCCTCGGGCGGGCCCTCGATGGTCTTGGCCATGCCGTCGACCCGACCGACCGCCTTGTGCGTCCACAGCCCCGCTGCACCAGGAAGCGCAACCCCCGAGGAGTCGTAGCCGCGGTACTCGAGGCGCCGCAGGCCCTCGATCAGCCGCGGAAGGGCGGGCTCGGGTCCGATGTATCCGACGATTCCGCACATGGGGCCTACCTCTCAGCGTCTGGGCTGTCTGGGAGCAGCTGCAGGATGTCCTGCTCGAGCTCGTCCTCTACTCCCGATTGAAAACCTGTGTGTCTTGATTGCAGCACGCCTTCAGCGTCGACCAGCCAGGTGGTGGGCAGTGCTTCGACTCTCCACGCTTTTCCCATCTCTCGACTCCAGGCGACTTGCAGCCCGCTGACGTCGCCATCGGGCTGCCAGCGATCGAAGTCCCGCTGCCGGCTGTCGACCGACACCGCGACGAAGGTCACTGGCAGTCCCTTCTTTTGCAGTCGCCGTGCCACCTTGGCGTAGGCCGGCAGCTCCTCTTGGCAGGGCCCGCACCACGTCGCCCAGAAGTTCAGCACCACCACCTGGCCCTTCAGGTCGGCGGCCGTGAGCTCACCCTCCTGGGTGGTGATGGTGAAGTCGCGCATCGGCCGACCGACCGCCGGCCGCTCCAGGCGATCGAGCACCTCGCGCTCGGCGGCGGTCTCGAGGGCGACGGACACGCTGTCGTCGCCTTGCCGCGACGACCACTGCTGAACCACCGCGAACATGGCGTCTTCGGGGTCGCCGATGCCGCGGTACACGCCCATGGCCGCCTCTCGCGCCCCGCGCATGCCCAGCGCATCGGCGATGGCATAGGACACGAAGGCTGCATCGCCGTCGCCCAGCTGGGCCTGCAGGCCGGCAGCCAGGTAGAACCAGTCGCCCTGGGGATGCAGCGCGTTGGCCGTGGTGATGGCCGACAAGGCGTCGGGCAGCTCCTCGCGGCCCGACAGCACGAACGCCAGCGTGGCCCACGCGGTCGCCAGCATGTCGTCGCGGTCGGCACGAAGACGCCCAGAGTCGCCAGGCTGGGCCCGCGCGGCCAGGCGCACGGCCTCACGGCTGATCTGCTTGGCGTCTTTCAAGCGCCCCATGCGCAGCAGCTGGTTGGCGTGCTCGATGGCCAGGCGCGCACTGTCGCGCCCCTCACGGGCCCGTTGGTACAGCTCGATGGCCTCGTCGACCCGGCCCAGGTCGCGCAGCGCCCACGCCGTGGCAATCGCGATGTCTTCGCGCTCGGAGTCGGTTCCGGCGGGCAGCGTGGGGTTGCGCACCCGGGCCAGCCCCTTGGCCAGGTCGCGGCGCATGTTCGCGTTCCACGGCACCCGATCGAGGGGCAGCGGATCGCCCAGCGCCTGCACACGCGCCGCCGCAGCCTCGGCCAGGGGGTCGTCATCGGCCGCGATGGCCAGGGCCAGCACCCGGTAGGCGACCACCGGGTCGATGCTCACCAGCCTGGACCGGGCGTGCTCGAGGGCGCGCTTGCGCTGCTTGCCCACCTTCTTGGACGCATCCGTGCTCCACAGCGCGGCGAGCAGCTCCGGGCGGTCGGGCCAGTCGGCCATCAGCTGCTTGGCCGCCGCAAGCGCCTCTTTGTCGAGCCCCTGATCGACGAGCGCAGCCAGCACCAACGAGCGGGCCTCGGGCTGGTCGTGCTGCGACAGCATGGCGACGGTCACCTCGGGAGAGCCATCGTTCAGCGCCACGCTCGCCAGCGCCAGGGTGGCCACGTCCTTGCCCTCGCCGCCCACCTCTCCCAGGATGTCGGCCGGCGCCAGGCCCCGTTGCACCCGAGCCCATCGGTGGATGGCATCGATCTGTTCGTCGCCCGCAGCCAGCCCCTCGACCGCCGACAGGCACACCTCGAAGAGTCCGTCGGCCTCGCAGGCGTCGAGGTACAGCATCACCGCCGGCCAGCTGGGCTGCGACAGCGACTCGAGCGCGAACTGACGGGCATCGGCCGCCCGCTGCTCACGCAGGGCCGCGGCCGCGCGCTCCACCAGCAACGCAGGCTCCCCCTCGTCGGCGAGTGCCGTTGAAAGCAGCAGCGCCGCGAGTGCGATCAACCCGGCAGCCTCGCGGACAGCGCGGCGTTCACGTTCGGCGGCACGTACCGGCTCACGTCACCGCCGTTGAGCGCGATCTCTTTGACCAGCGAGCTGCTGACAAAGATGTTTCGCGGCTCGGTGAGCAGGAACATGGTCTCGATGCCAGTGAGGTCGCGGTTGGCCAGGCCGTTGCGGAACTCGAGATCGAAGTCGGACAGGGCGCGCAGCCCGCGCAGGATGACACCGGCCTGGTGCTTCTGGGCGGCGTGCACCAGCAGGCCCGAGAAGCTGACCACGTCGACGTTGTCCACGTGCTGCAGCGCCTGATCGATGAGCCGCGTGCGCTCGGCCATGTCGAAGAAGTACTTCTTGGCCGGGTTGTTGCCGACGGCGACGTACAGCTTGTCGAACAAGCGAGCACCACGCACGATGATGTCGATGTGTCCGTTGGTCACGGGGTCGAACGACCCCGCGTAGATGGCGGTCCGTGACATGGAACGCCCTTAGTCGGCGACGCCCGTGATGACCACGGGCATGTACGTCACCGTGGTCACGCCGCCGTCACCGGCGGGGACCACAGGCAGCTCGAAGGCGTCGTCGGGGATGACGCCCTCGGGAAGATCGCCGGGGGCCTGAAGCCGCGCTCGGCGGGTGGCCTCGGCCTCGTCGGCCCAGCCGGGATCGAAGAGCTCGGCCACCAGCTCGCTGGCCTCGGGGTCGTTCTGCACGAAGCGGTCGACCGCGTCGACAAAGGTGCCGGTGAGCACCACGGCCAGCGTCGCGACCGCCACGCGAAGGTCGATGGCGGGCGCCTTGAACGAGAAGCGGGAGGTGCGCTCGATCTCGTGGGTGTTGGTGCGCTCCATCACCACGCGCACGGCCCCCAGGCACACCGACAGCGGCACGCCCGCCATCAGGGTGCGTCCCCTCACCTCGAGCTGCCCGCCCTTGCGCTGGATCAGCAAGTCGGCGCCGGGGAACGGGACATCGGCCCACCGCGAGTCGCCCAGGCGAATGCTGTCGCGCACGTTGACCAGGCGGTCTTCGACGACGCTTCCGTGCAGTTCGACAGTGACGCGGAGGGGAATCAAGCGGGGCTAGTCCTGAAGCGGCGAGTCATCGCCATAGTACTTGACAAGGATGGCACGAAAACGTTCGGTCTGTCGCAGACCTTCGAATGACGGGTCGACACGGATGTCCTGCCTGAACTCGATGTGGTGCAGTGTGTCGAGGGCGGCCATGCCCTCGAGCGCCAGCTCGAGGTAGCGCAGGGCGAGGTCGTCTTCGCCCATCTCGGCGTAGATCTTGGCCCGGTGAAGGTCGGCGTAGGGCTCTTCGGGGTCGATGGTCTCGAGCTCTTTCATGATCGCGAGCGCTTCGTCGTAGCGCTGCTGATGAGCCAGGTTCACCGCCAGGTTGTTGAGCGCGGTCTTGTCTTGAGGCTCGATGGCGAGCGCCACCCGGTACAGGCCCTCTTCTTTCTTGTAGTCGCCTTTGCGCTTGTACACGAGCGCCTTGTTGTTGTAGCCGGCGGATTGTTCGGGGTACAGGCGGATGTACTTGTCGTAGGTGCCCAGCGCCGAGTCGTAGTCCTGCGCCAGGTATTGGTAGTAGGACAGCACCGACAGCGCGGTGGGGTCGTCGGGGTCGATACGCAGACGCTCGCGGGCCGCGCGCAGCTGCGAGGCGATCTCGATCTCTTCCATCGCCTGGTCGGTCTCGTCGTACCAGTCGCGAATGCCCCATCCGACCTTCTCTTCGGCGGGGGCCTCGGTGGCGTCGACCTCTTCGTCGGCGATCTCGTCGTCGCTGGCATCGGCCACGGCGTCGTCGACCGGGTCTTTGTCGGGCGCCTCTTCGATCTCGGTGCCGATGCCCTCGGGGGCAGCCAGCGGCGCGGGCTCGGGCTCGACAGCCTTGGCGACCTGCTCTTCTTCTTCGGGGGTGCGCACGGGCTCGGGGGCCGAGTCTTCGGCGCCGCCCATCTCGGTGATGGGGCCGCGGTCGCCGGCGGGAATGTAGATGCTGTCGCTCTTTCGGTCGTGCTGCTCGCGCTCCTGAGCCTGCAGCCGGGCCTGTTCTTGGCCGGCGTAGTCCTCTTCGAGCAGGCGGGCGAGGTACTCGGCGGTCACCCGGGTGGTGATGGACGGGGGCGCCCCTTCTTCGCCACGGCACTCGGCCGCCAGCTGGCGGGCAGACAGCTGCGCTTCTTCGGGGGCCCACACCGCACCCATCATCACCACACTCAACAGCCCCACCACGATGGGGGCCGAGATGGGCTCGGGTTCATAGTCCGGACCGCGCAAGAACCGGAACAGCGGCCGCCTCAGCAGCAGCGGCATCACCAGCAGCGTGCCCACCGCGCCCGCCAGCCCCAGCGACAGCAGGTACATCGCGTCCGGCTGGGTGATGGTGGGCGCCACCAGCGGAAACACCCACTCGCAGCGGTTGGTGTACACCAGCTCGCCCTGCATGGCCGTGAGCGACGACATCATCACGATGGCGAGCCACGCCAGACTGCCCCAGGCCCGGATGGGCGTGCTGCGCTGCAGCGAGTAGCGAGGAATCAGCCGCAGCTCGAGCTCGACCGGCCCCACCGCGACCCGGACCACGCCGTCGGGCCCGAGCTCGTGCTCGTTGCCGCGCCCGTCGCGCACCAGCGCGGTGCGGGGCCCCTTCCACCAGATGCGGGCGATGTAGGGCGCGCCGGCCGGAACGGGCACCGCCATGGACGACGAGTTGCCGATCTGCAGCACCTGGCCGTGGGCCGCGAAGGTGTCTTCGACGTGCGTGCCGTAGAAGCTGGCACTGGCATGGAGCACGAGCTTGCCGCGAACGGGCTCCCGGTTGGGCGCGTCGGGGCGCAGCGCGCGGCGCTCCTGCTCGGCACCGGTGAGCACATCGCCGGCCAGCGCCGTGCCGTCGGGCAGCTGGAGAGCCAGGTCGTCGATCAGCCGGGCGATGCGCCTGTTGGCGGCCACGCGCTGGCGCTCGATCTCGGCCTCTTGCCCCTGGAGCCCAGTCGCCACCACGGTGATGCGGCCATCCCAGTCACCCGAGCCGTTGGCGAGCATCTCGCCGGCCGCGCGCTGGAAGGCATCGGACGCTGCAGCAGCCAGGCGTGCGGGTTCGCGGATGTCCAGCTCGACGATCGGGCTGGGCTCCGCGGTGGCTGCCGGGTTGGGGTCTGGCTCGTCGGTGTGGCTCAACGTTGACTGACTTCCGCTGGTACAGGATTTCTCACGCGACCCGCCCCATGCAACGGCGGCCGGCTCGTACCGACAACGAATGACAGCCCAGGTTCTTACGCACCGCCGCCATCGGGATCCTCACCATCGTCAGGAGCCGCCAGCTGAACGGTATCGAGCCGGGCTCGCAGGTGGTCCTCGCACGCATGCAGGGCATCGGGCTGCCGCGACTCGAGCGTCACGATGACCTTGAACTCGCCCTGACCAAATCGGGGGTAGCTGCCAATGTCGACCATGGGCCACCGGTCCTGCGCGGCCCCCAGGGTCGCGGCGATGGCCGTCTCGTGCTGATCGACGAACAGCCGGGCGGTGGTGACGGCGACGCCCCGCACGTGGTGGGCGATGGTCTCGAACTTGGAGCGGAACAGGCGGGGCACGCCGGGCAGCACCCACACGTTGTCGACGCGCAGCACGGGGTACGACGTGGCGTCGGACCGCACCAGCACCGCCCCCTGCGGAATGGTGGCCATGCGCAGCGAGGCGTCGTTTCTGGGCAGCCCGTACGCGTCGATGAGGGCCACCAGATCGGGGTGTTGGTGCAGCGGCCGCTCGAAGGCTCGCGCGACCCCCTCGAGGGTGACGTCGTCGTGGGTGGGTCCCACACCGCCGCTGGTGAACACCCAGTCGAAGCGCTGGGCACAGTAGGCGACCTCGCGCGCAATCTCGGCCACGTCGTCGGCCAGGACGGTCACCCGCTCCAGGTCGGCGCCGAGCACGCGGCAGCGCTGGATCAGGTACACGCCGTTCTCGTCGGCGAACTTGCCGGTGAGGATCTCGTTGCCGATGATCACGGCCGCGACGGTCGGCATCAGGAGAGCCCCAGCATCTTCTTGGCGAGGGTGGACAGGGCGACGTCGGGCGCAGCCGCATCGACCCAGCGAACCTCTTGATAGTACCCGGGCTCACACACCAGCGCCGGGTCGTTCACCCGGGTCACCGACCACACGTCCAGCGTGAGCTTGCGGTGCGAGAACACGTGCACCACCGTGCGCAGGTGCGGCCCTGGGAGCACCGCCAGGCCGGCGCGCTCCCAGATGACCCGCACCAGTTCGTCGCAGCCATCGGCTTGGGCGGCGATGGTGCCGCCCGGGGGTTCCCACAGGTTGGGCAGCAAGCCAACGCCGGGGCGCTTGGCCAGAAGCACGCGCCCGTCCTCGACCAGCAGTCCGGCCACCCCTCGAATGGGAACAGGCTTGCGTCGGGGCGTCTTGGTGGGCAGCTCGTGCTCGCGCCCAGACGCGCGGGCCACGCACACCGCCACCAGGGGGCAGTCGCCGCAGCGGGGCTTTCGGGGGGTGCACACCAGGGCACCCAGCTCCATCAAGGCCTGGTTGAAGTCACCGGGTGCCTGGGGCGGCACCAGCTCGCCAGCGCGCTGCCACAGCGCACGCTTGCCCTCGGTGCTTCGCGGGTCTGCGTCGAGGCCATCAAGGCGGGAGAGCACCCGGTTGACGTTGCCATCGACCGCCGGGGTGGCCTCGCCGAAGGCAATCGAGGCCACGGCACCGGCGGTGTACGGACCCACGCCAGGCAGCTCACGCAGCCGCTCTGCCGTGTCGGGCAGGCCGCCCATGGCGTGGGCGGCGCGCGCACAAGCCAGCAGGTTGCGGGCCCGGCTGTAGTAGCCCAAGCCAGCCCACTCCTTCATCACCTCGTCCTCGTGGGCGCCGGCCAGGTGAGCGAGTGTCGGCCAACGCGCCGTGAAGCGCTCGAAGTAGGGGATCGCGGTGTCCACCCGCGTCTGCTGACACATCAGCTCGGACAGGAGCACACGATAGGGCGCTGTGTCCCGCCGCCAGGGCAGATCGCGCCGGTGGCGCCGGTACCAGGCGAGCAGCGATTCACGCACCAGCGTGGTTTCGGGCGGGCGGGGCGGTGGTTTGGGCACGTCGCCGTGTATCCTGCACAGGGATGGTGCTGCCGAGCCGATGACCGAATCGCAGGAGACCGGTAGAGACCAGGTCGGCCGCTATCACCTCGTCGAGCGGCTTGCCGTGGGCGGAATGGCGGAGATCTTCCTCGCTTGCGAGCGAGGTGCGCACGACTTCGAGCGCCTGGTCGTCATCAAGAAGATGCTGCCGCACATCCAGAACGACGAGTCCTTCGTCAAGATGTTCCTGCAAGAGGCGCGGGTGTGTGCGCGCATCAACCACCCCAACGTGGTGCGCATCATCGAGCTGGGCGAGCACGACGAGCTGCCCTTCATGGCCATGGAGTACGTCGACGGCTCGACCCTGCGTGAGCTGATACTGGCCGCCGACAAGAAGCGCTTCCACATCCCCCCCGGCATCGTGGTCGACCTGATGGCCCAGGCCGCCGCCGGCAGCCACGCCGTGCACGTGCTGGCCGATCCCACCGGCGCCCCCATGAAGCTGGTGCACCGCGACATCTCGCCCCACAACCTGATGGTGACCACCGACGGGCACGTCAAGCTGCTCGACTTCGGCATCGTCAAGGGCGAAGGCGGCGAGCGGACGCGCACGGGCATCCTCAAGGGCAAGCTGTCGTACATGTCGCCCGAGCAGTGCCAGCAGGGCGTGCTCGACGCGCGCAGCGACATCTACGCCCTGGGCATCGTGCTTTGGGAGCTGCTGGCCGGCGAGAAGCTGTTTGCCGGCAAGTCCGAGCTGCAGACCATGCAGTCCATCATCTCGGGCAAGCTGCGCGACATTCGCAGCACACGGAAGGGCATCGCCGAGCCGCTGGCGAAGGTCGTCGACAAGGCGCTGGCGACCAAGCGCGACGAGCGCTTCGAGACCGCCGACGATCTGCGCCGCGCCTTGCTCTCAGCAGCCGAAGAGGCCGACCTCACCGTGTCGTCCGACACGACTCGGCAGTTCGTCGCCGAGATGCTGGGCGCCAAGCACAAAGCGCGCAAGCAGCACGTGACCGCGGCGCTCGACCGCACCATGGTGACGGGTACGGGGCAGCACACCCGCGGCAGCATCGACCGCCGCACCACCATGACCCAGACCCGCGCCACCACCTACGGCGTGGCCGGGGTCATGGGCGGGCTGATGGTCAGCGCTGGCGGCGTGGCGCTGGTGGTGGCGGCCATCGCCGTGCTGGGCGGCGTGGTGGCCTGGCAGAACGGCATGCTGGGAACCGAAGACCCGCATGCCAAGTACGTGACGCCCGAGGGCGAGCCGGTGCGGCTGCGCTTCGCCCCCACCATCGACTCGGCCATCCTGCTCGACGAGCTCGAGCCTTTTCGGCGCTACCTGGAGCACACGCTGCAGCAGCCCGTCGAGTTCAGTGTGGGCGCCAGCTACCAGGCCACCGCCGACTCGGTGGTGAGCGGGGACGTGAACTTCGCCAGCCTGCCCCCGGCCATCACCATGCAGACGCTGGCCGCCCACAGCGAGATCGAGATCGTGGCCGGCAAGCTGCTCAACGGCAGCACCGGCACCGAGGGCGTGCTGCTGGTGCACGAGGGATCGCCCATCTTCGAGGTGAAAGACCTGGAGGGCAAGCGCATCTGCTACCCCGATCCCAACTCCACCACGGGCTCGGTGCTGCCCCGGGTGCACATCCGCAAGCAGGGCCTCGACCCGGACACGCAGCTCACCGGCCACATCGTGATGGGCAACCACCTCGAGGTCATTCGAGGCATCGTGGACGACAAGTGCGACGTGGGCGGCGTGTACCGAGGCGCCCTCGACGAGGCCGACGACAAGGGCATCGCCAGCGCCCAGACCCGCATCCTGGCCATCACGGGCCGCACCCCGCACGACGCCATCGCCGCCGGACCGAGTGCCACGGTCGAGCAGCGCCACAAGCTGTCCCAGGCCCTGCTCGCCCTCGACCCGATGAAGGAATGGAACGTTCCAGCCCTGGGTGAAATGGAGAAGCTGTCCGGCTGGATCGAGCCCGACCAGCAGGCTTACGACCGACTGCAGGCTGCCGTCGACGAAGAGACCGCCATCGCCAAAGCAGGAACACGCGCGCCGACCACCAAGGTCGAACGCTAATGTAGAAGCGATGACTCGCGTGTCCGTCGCCATCGCCGCACTGCTGATTGCCCCGAGCGCCTTTGCGTGGCCCTTCGAGGTGCTGCCCGAGGCGCGACTCAAGAACGAAGTGCACGGCATCGCCGTGGTGCCCGACCGCGACGGAACCGCCCTGCTGGCCCTGGGCGAGTCGAGTTCGTGGGTGGTGGAGCCGGCCAGCGGCGAGATCGTGCGGGCGCTCTCGGCGGGCGGGGTGGACGCCACCGCGCTGGATCTGGATGGCGACGGTGCACGGGAGCTGGTGCTGTGCGGGCCGGCCGGCCTGGTGGGCAACCGCTGGGAGTCGGACAGCTATAGCGCGGTGCCCGAGACCCTCTCCGAGCGCCCGTGCGCGGCGCTCACCACCCTCGACCACGTCGACGGCGTGCGCCTGGTGGCGGCCGGTGCCGACGGCGCGGTTCACACCTACCAGCCCGGTCAGGGCGGCCTCACCGAGATCGAGGCGGTTCACCTGGCCGCTCGGGGCGACACCACCGACAGCCCGCTCAGCGGTGAGCCGCTCCTGGCCTCGCGCCGCGGGTACCTCGCCATCTCGATGAAGGGGCGCCAGTCGGTGCTCGAGCACGGCCCCACCGGTGATTCCAGCCTGGCCACCGGCGGCCCGGTGGGTGGCCTGGCCCCCGGTCCGCGCGGCTGGACGTGGTCGCTGCCCGATCGCGACATGGTGGCCGACGTCACCCACCGCGTCATTCCGGTGGCCCCTCGGCCAGGCGCCCTTGCCATGGGGCACTTCGACGACGACGGCGAGCGGGATCTGGTGGTGCTGCACCCCACCGAGCAGCTTGTGGGCATCATTCCAGCGAACATGCGCGGCGAGGCGACGCACCCCGTTCCCGACGGCATCGATCACCTGAGCACCGGTGACGTCGACATGGACGGCTGCGACGACGTGATCCTGGGCTCCAGCAGCTACGGCACCGTCGGCGTGTGGCGGTCGACCGCCTGCATGGGGGTGCCGCTCACCATCCGACGCGACGGCGATGCGGCGATCCGCGACGAGCTCGAGGGGCGCGCCACCTTGAGGGGGGCCAGCGAGGAGCGGGAGCCCCTGGTGCGCGAGCCGCCCCCTGCTGTGGTGCAGAGCCCGGCCACGCGGCCGCCCGATGCGCCTTCCCAGGCCACCTACGAGCGCCCACCGGCGCTGCCCCCTCCCCCCACGGTGTTCGGCGTCGAGGCACCCAAGTTCACCGGTGATGGGCCGCTCATCGATCACGAGCGCCTCGATCGCCAGTCGTACGTCATCCTGGGAACGGGCTGGGTGATCGGCGGCACGCTGGGGCCCACGCGGATTCAGATCCCTTTCTTTCCGTCGCTGTCGGTCGAGTTCGAGACGGGCACCCGGCGCGCGCGCTGGTTCGTCGGTGGCGACAGCGCCGGCTTGTTCTTCTGGGCCGCCGACGACGGCTCTGGCGGCATCCACCTGGCCAACCTGAGCACCGGCGCCACCTTCGGCAGCCCCAGGCTGCGCACCGGCCCGTTCGTGACCGCGGGCCTGTACAACGTCGGCGCCGGCCTGCGCACGGTGATCACCCCCTGGCAAGAATCGCGCACCGAGTTCCGCGGCCTCGAGGCCCGCCTGACCTGGTTCGCCCCCCGCACCGGGCAGGTGTCGTTGATGTACGTGTGGAGCGAGCCGCTGCGCGCCCCGGGCGAGCGCGATCTGTCCCGCCTGCGCGAGCGCGCCGAGCGTCGAGCCCGCGATCCCAAAGCACTGCGCCCTCGCGGGCCATTCGCCTGCAGCCGCATCAACACGATGGCCGGCATCGCGCTGGGCGCGTCGTCCACGCTGCCCTCGTGGGAGTTCGTGGGCAGCAATGTGCCCCTGGCGATCTCGGGCTCCCCCATGCTGTCCGTGGCCTGCGAGACCGGCGACAAGGGCGGGCTGCTCATCTCGGCCGAGACCGCGCCCTTCTTCAACTTCATCACCAAGGACGACGCGCGCCTGCACCACATGGGCAGCCACACCTTCGGGCCCATGGTGGGCGGCGAACACTTCCGCATGGGCCCCATCGGCATGCTCGGCTTCTGGACATCGGGCGCGGGTGTGCGGGCGAGCTTCGACATCGCCAAGGGACGCGAGGGGCTGCACCACCGACTCGATCTCCGCGCCCTGGGGCTGTATCCGTCGGCGCCGAGTGGTCAGGTGATGCTGATGTACGGCATCAGCTACGACCCCAGGGGGTGATGCTTGAGCCAGCGACGGGCCTCGCGCTCGCGGTAGCTCCGGAAGCGCGGCAGCTCGGGGATCTCGATGTCCAGGGGCTCGTTGCGAATCGGGTGCGGCAACAGCAGCCCGTACGCTTGCAGGTACAGGCCCTTGCCCTTGAAGTCGTCGCCGTAGCGCCCATCTCCGAGGATCGGGTGCCCCAGTTGCGCCATGTGGATGCGCAGCTGGTGGGTACGGCCGGTGTGCGGCGACAGCTCGACCACGGTCGTCCACTGCTTCTTGAGCGAGCGCGTGTGCTCGACGGCGCGCCATGTTGTGTGCGCTTCCCGCCCGCCGATCGGCTCCCGGATCTCGCCGGCGCCGTCGAGCCGGCCTCCCACGATGGCCCGGTAGCGCTTGCGCACGCCTCGCTCCTGGAACGAGCGCCCCAGCCCCACCAGCGCGCGGGCGGTGCGTGCGATCACCACCAGGCCGCTGGTGCGCGCGTCGAGCCGATGCACGGGCCGCGGCCACGGCAGCGCGTCGAACTCGACGCTGCGCTCGAAGTTGTGGGGCAGCGCATTCTCGAGGGTGCGCGGGCGATACCCGCTGGTGGTGAGCCCGGCGGGCTTGTCCACGATGGCCATGTGCTCGTCGGCCCACGCTACGTCGAGGGTGCGTGGGTAGACCGTCTGGCCCGGCCGCGGCGGGCGCTCGAGCACCGTCAGCGTGGCCCCGGGCTGCAGCCGATCGCCGTACCGGCACGGCTCACCATCGACCAGCAGCTCGCCCCGCTTGGCGCACTTCCTGGCCGCTGCCTTGGACGCGACCGAGTCGAGCAGCTCGAAGGCCACGGCGAAGGCCCGGGAGTCGGCGAGGCCCGCCGGAACCACCGCGGTCTCGCGAACCACGCCGGGCTCGGTGAACCCCGCTATGGCTCGACGCCCAGGGCCTGCCGGAACACGTCGTAGGCCTGCCGGTCGTGCAGCACGAAGCGAATCTCGTCGAGCTTCCACTCCTGCTCGAGCACCGCATCGGTTGCGATGTAGGCGGCGTCGATGATGGGGAAGCCATAGGCGCCGCACGAGATTGCCGGGAAGCTGATGGAGCGAGCCCCCACCGCGACGGCACGCTGCAGGCTCTTGCTGAACACCTTGCGAAGCGCGCCCTGGGGGTCGGGGTGGGACTCGTACTTGGGACCCACGGCATGGATCACGTACTTGCACAGCCTAAAACCCGGCGTCACCTGGGCATCGCCGGTCTCGCAGCGCTGCATGCCCGGGCCGATCACCGGCAGCTCCATGCACGCATCGAGCAGCTGGGGCCCCGCGGCGCGGTGAATGGCCCCGTCGACCCCTCCGCCGCCGGCCAGGCGCTCGTTCGCCGCGTTGACGATGGCATCGGTGTCCTGCTCGGTGATGTCGCCACGAACGACGGTGATGCGAGGGGGCATGCGGACTCCTGCGGCTGGTGCGGGGTCGCTCCCACACGGAGGGGACCGTATCACCGACGGGTCCGGTCAGCCCACCGTGAGCCGCCACAGATCCCGCATCTGGATCGACTGCCAGAAGCCCTTGCCCGTGTTGATGGACAACAAGCGGCTGAAGGTGTCGGGGTGGCGTCCCAGGTTGCGCACGACGCGGCCAGCGAGGCTGGGGTAGCGAATGCCCCACAGGACCGCCTCGGTGAAGCGCGTCATGTCGCGGGCCATGCGCCTCTGAGCCCGTTGATAGGGCAGCAGGTTCCACTTCTCGAGGCGGTCCGAGTCGAGGGCGGTGCACAGGGTGTGGGCCGCCAGTCGGGCCGACGACAGCGCAATCGACATGCCCTCGCCGGTGATGCCGTCCAAGAATCCCGCGGCATCGCCCACGAGCATGGCTCGGCGGCTCACCAGGCCGCTCGCCGACTGCCGGAGCGGCCCCACCAGCTTGGGGGTGGTGAGCGGTTGAGCCCCGGTCAGCAGCTCGCGCACGGGCGCCATCTCGCCCACCAGATCGTAGAAGCCCCCCTCGAGGTTGCCGGCGAACTGCTTGGCGACGCTCTCTTCGAGCAGCAGCGCGATGTTGAACTCGCCGGGCGCCGTGGGCGTGACGTAGTACTCGGCGCGATCACCGATGTGGACCTCGACGTACTCGGCGTCGGGAGCCGAGGTGCTGCGCTGGAAGTGGGCGCGCACGCCGTAGCGCTTGCGGCCGCTGGGCGCGCGGTCCAGGCCGAGCTCGCGGCGCACCACCGAGTGCAGCCCGTCGGCGCCGATGATGCAGCGAGCCCAGATGTCGCCAACGGCGCTCTCGACGATGACCTGGGATCCGCTCACGCCGATGCGCTCGACCTTGCAGCCGGTGTGCACCTTGATGTTGGGGTGGGCCTCACACGCATCGACCAGCACCTTGTCCAGGCGCCAGCGGCGAATTCCCATCCCTTGGTACCCGTGTTCGCCTTGTGGAAAATCCCCAACTGCGCGCTGCCCAGCCACGTGGTACGCGATTCCCCGGAAGGGCAGGAAGCCCACCTCGCGCACGGCGTCGAGCAGGCCCAGCTGCTGGAGCTCGTGCACGCCGTGGGGCATCAGCCCCTCGCCGCAGGTCTTCTTGCGCGGGAACGCGGCCCGATCGACGAGCACGACCGAGTGCCCGGCGCCCGCCAGGTGCAGCGCGACCGCGCTTCCGGCCACTCCGGCCCCGACGATGACCACGTCTCCGTCCACGGACATTACTGTAGCCATCCATTCACCGATGCGCCCCCGGAGCGAGCATGGCCGCCACGCTGACCTTTCACGACCGCGACGAAGATCTAGATACGCCCGAGGTTCTGCTGATCATCGGGCGCAAGGACCGCCTGGAACAGGACGACGTGAGCGCGCGGCTTCCCAAGACGCTGCCGGACGGCGCATGGGAAGAGATGCTGCGCATCGCCGAGCCTGGAGACAACGGGCGCTACGCCGCCACCTACACCGGTTCCACGCCCCGTCGCGTCGTGGTGGGGGTGCTGCCGGAGCACTGCAGTCGGCACAACACCGCCAGTCGAAGCTGGGCCATCCCGGGCTTGGTTCGGTCGGCGGGTCGAGGCAATGTTCGCGTGCTGTTGGCGCTGTCCGACGCCGATCACGCCTTCGCAAGTGCGATGGGCGTGGCGCGGGCTCTGCCCACCTACACCGCGCGCAAGCCACCGCCCGAGCGCCGATACGAGGTGCAGTTCCTGACCCCGGACGGCAGCAACGTGCCCCTGGACGCCATGCGAGCCGGGGCAGCCGCGGTGCGAAGGGCCGGGCACCTGGTGGACATGCCCCCCGACGAGCTGGGCCCAGACGCCTTCGTGGCCGAGGCGCGTGCCGTGGCCAAGCGTACCGGCGCGACGATCATGGTGGTGCGCGGTGAGGAGCTGCGCCAGCAGGGCCTGGGGGCCATCTGGGGTGTCGGTCGTGCCGCTCGTCAGCCGCCAGCCATGGTGGTGCTCGACCACGCGCCCGAGGGAGCCACCAAGGCCGCGGCGTGGGTGGGCAAGGGCATCTGCTACGACACCGGCGGCCTGTCCATCAAGCCCAAGACCGGCATGCCCGGCATGAAGACCGACATGGGCGGGGCCGCGGCCGTGTTGTGCGCGTTCGAGGCCGCGGTGCAGCTGGGACACAGCGAGCGGCTCACCGCGGTGCTGTGCATCGCCGAGAACGCCGTGGGGCCCGACGCCATCCGCCCAGACGACATCCTTCGACCGTACAGCGGCCGCAGCATCGAAGTGAACAACACCGACGCCGAGGGCCGCCTGGTGCTGGCCGACGGCCTGGCCTGGGTCACGGACCACCGCGAGCCCGACGAGATCGTGGACCTGGCGACGCTCACCGGCGCTCAGGCCATGGCCACGGGCAGCAAGCACGCCGCGCTGTACGCCAACGCCGACGCCATCGAGGCCCGCGCCATCGCGTCCGGCAAGCGAACGGGCGACCTGTGCTTCCCCATCCCCTACGTGCCCGAGTTCTTCCGAAACGAGTTCAAGAGCCAGGTGGCCGACATGAAGAACAGCGTGAAGAACCGGCGCAATGCCCAGTCCAGCTGTGCCGGGCAGTTCTTGAACAACCACCTGGGCAAGCACACGGGCGCCTGGCTGCACGTGGACATGGCAGCGCCCAGCACGAGTGCCGGTCGGGGCACCGGGTACGGCGTGGGGTTGTTGCTCGGCATGGCGGGGCTGGTGTGAGGCTGTTCTCGCCGACAACGACCTCGAGGCCGAGACCGACATCGAGGCCGAGACAGACCTCGATTCCGAGAAATCGGCCTCGAGAGATCGACCTCGAAAATCGACTGTCGCGCTTCGAGGCCATCGGGGCTCGGCGGGCGAGACCCCCCATCGAAACGGCAGGACAACCGCCGTAAACCCCGGAATCAGGCGCCCGAACGCACCAACGCCACTCTTGTCCGCGATCAGAGCCGTCCGCAGGACCGGGAGGGACGCTCCCGACCCCGGCGCGCCAGGGAGGCCGGTGGGGCAGCTCGCTGCCTGCATTCACGGTGCCGAATGTGGCTCGGGCCGAAGCAGCGTCTCCGCAACGTTGGTCCCCGTGTGTAAGGCCACAACGGCCCGAGCCTACAGTCTTGTTTTCGGTTGCCGGTGCGGGGCGGCTGCCCCATCCCCCGGGCTCGTGTACAGAAGTACGCGCCAACCGCGTCAGCCACATCCGACAAACGTCATCCGGTGTCACCGGAAATCGCCGTGGGTCTACGCGCCGTCGGCTGTTAGCCCCGGAACCCGAGGAGAGAACGTGCAAGGACCTGATGTGGACGCACTGCTCGATGCGTTTCGCCGCGAGCTGGCCGCAGCCCAAAGCCCGCAGGCAGTCGACGAGGTTCGGCGGCAGCACACCGGCAAGAAGAGCCCCATCAAGGCCGCTCTCAAGGGACTGCGCGACGTCGCCCCCGAAGACCGCCCCAAGGTCGCGGCCGCCATCAACGCGGCGGCTTCGATCATGGACGACGAAGCCCGGCAGGCCCTGGCCAAGGCCGAAGAGGCCGCGATTGCGCGCAAACTCGATGCCGAGTGGCTCGACCTCTCCATGCCGGGCAAGGGCCAACCCCGCGGCGCCCGCCACCCGCTGACCGAGGTCGAAGACCGCTGCATGGACGTGCTGCGGCAGCTCGGCTTCGAGCTCATCGACGGGCCCGAGGTCGAGTCCGCCTACTACAACTTCGATGCCCTCAACATCCCCGAGCACCACCCCGCCCGGGACATGCAGGACACCTTCTGGGTCACCGGCGGCCTGTTGCTGCGCAGCCACACCACCACGGTCCAGGCCCGTCTGCTGCAGAGCCGCCCCGAGCTGCCCATCCGCGTGGCATCCACCGGTCGCGTGTACCGGAACGAGGCGGTCGACGCGACGCACCTGGCGATGTTCCACCAGTTCGAGGGCATCTGGATCGACAAGGGGCTCACGTTCAGTCACCTCAAGGGAACGCTCGAGTTCATCGCGCGATCGCTGTTCAGCGCCGAGCGCCGCATTCGCTTCAAGCCCAAGTTCTACCCCTACACCGAGCCCAGCGTCGGCGTCGATCTGGCCTGCGGCAACTGCGACGGAGCCGGCTGCGCTGCCTGCCACGACGCCGGTTGGGTCACCATCCTGGGCGCCGGCATGGTTCACCCCAAGGTCTTCCTGGAGTTCGGCTTCGATCCGGCTCAGGTCAGTGGCATCGCCTTCGGCCTGGGCACTAGCCGCATGGCATCCCAGTACAGCGGAGTGGTGCGAAGCCGCAGCCTGTACGAGGCCGACCTGCGCGTTCACCACGCGCTGCACCGCGGAGGTGCCCAGTGAAGATCCTCGAGCGACGCCTGCGGGACTTCACCGACCTTCCCCCAACCGGCGACCGCGCGGTCCGCGACCTGCTCGACGACGTGGGCATCGAGGTCAAGCGCGTCACACAGACCGATGCGGGCCTGCTGTACAGCGTCGAGCTGCTGGCGAACCGCGGCGACCATGCCTGCTACCAGGGCATCGCCCGCGAGCTGTGCGGCCGCACCGGCAACACGGTCAAGCTGCCCGAAACCGATGCGCTCCAGAGCGGGCAGAGCCCCTGGCCGCTCGTCCATCGCTCCGACAAGTGCCTGCTGTACTCGCTCACCATGATGGAGCGAACCGGCCCCTCGGGCCCGCTCCCGCGCCACCTGCTGGCCACCATCGAGGCCACCGGCGTCAACACCATCGGCGCCGAGGTCGACGCCACCAACCTCAGCAACCTCGAGTTCGGGCAGCCCACGCACGTGTTCGACGCCGACACCATCGTAGGTGCCATCACCATCCGCGAAGCGGCCGCCGGCGAGACCGCCCTTCCGCTGTTCGCCACCGAGCGCGTCGAGGTGCCCGAGGGCACCCTGGTCATCGCCGACGAGCAGAAGATCCTGGCCATCGCCGGCGTCATCGGGTGCCAAGAGAGCAAGACCACCGACGCCACCACGCGGCTGCTCATCGAGTCGGCGACCTTCGACCCCGTCAGCGTGCGAAAAGCCAGCCGCGCCCTCAACATCCACACCGATTCTTCGAGTCGTTTCGAGCGCGGCGCCGACCCCTCCCTGCCCCTGGTGGGCGCAGGCCGCATCGTGCACCTGCTGCGCGAGCACGCGGGCTGGACGCTCAAGGGCGCCACGGGTTTGGTGGGCGACTGGACCGACCCTGAGCGGGTGATCGCGGTGAACATCCCGCACGCCGCCAACTTCCTGGTGCACCCCCTCACCGGCGACGACGCCACGCAGCGCCTGGCTCGCTACGGATTCACGGCCGTCGACCAGGAGCGACACCAGGTGAGCTTCCGCGTGCCGCCCGGCCGCCTTTGGGACGTCGAGCACCCCGCCGACCTGTACGAGGAGCTGGCCAAGTCCATCGGCTACAACAACACGCCCAGCACCCTACCCTCCATCGACATGGGGGCCCTCCCGTCGGCGCGTGAGCTCGCCAAGCGCCGGGTCGAGGACGTGCTCTGCGCGGCTGGCTTCTACGAGGTGTTCACCGACGGCTTCTACGCTCGCACGGTGCGTGATCTGCTGGGCATGCACGAGGCGCACCCGCTGTGGAGCCACGTCGAGACACTCAATGCCCTCGACCGCGGCTATTCACTCCTCAAGAACAACGGCCTTGCGCAGGCGATCGACGCGGTCGCGGTGAACCACCGCATGAAGAACCAGCACGTGCGCTGCTACGAGTTCACGCGCACCTTCCACCCCGACGACGGCGCTGCCAACGGGGTTTGCACCGAGCGGCGGCTGCTGTGGGCCATGGCCAGCGAGCCAGGAACCGAAGACGCGTGGCCAGCTCGTCAACCCTCTCTGGTGTGGCAGCTCAAGGGCATGGTCGAGCAGCTGGCGGTGGAGCTTCGGCTGCCGCTGACGGTGGGCGAAGCCGACCCGGATGACCCGCTGAACACCCTGCTGCACCCGGGCCGGCAGGCCGCCGTGCTGCTGGACGGCCGGCGCGTGGGCATCCTGGGCGAGGTGCACCCCACCATCGTGCGCAACCACAAGCTCAAGGGCGCGCGCCCCTGCTACCTCGAGATCGAGCTCGACCCCCTGAAGATTGGCCAGCGACGCGCCTACGAGCCCCCTGCGGTGCACCATCCGTCGGTGCGCAGCCTGGCCTTCGACCTGCCCATTGGCGTGCGGGCCGGCGACATCGCCACCCAGCTGCGCCGCTCCGGGCCCTCGTGGCTCGCTTCGGTGCAGATCGTCGACGAATACGACCACCAACAGGACGGCCAGCCCAGGCGCGCGATCACCTACGAGCTCACCTACGCCCACGACGGCGCCGAGCGCAGCGCCGACGAGATCAACGCGGCCAGCGAGTCGCTGATCAAGGCGGTCGAGGTCACCTGGGGAAGCATGGGCGTCACGCTTCGGTGACCGCGCTGCTGGCGTTGTTGGCCGTTCCCTGTCACGCCGAACCGGTGCGCTTCGTGGCGCTGGGCGACGCGGGCACCGGCACCGAAGCCCAACACGCCGTCGGTGAGCTCATCGCAGCCACGTGCGCCCGTCCGGACCGTGGCTGCGACTTTGTCCTGTATCTGGGAGACAACTTCTACGACGCGGGCGTCAACAGCGCGTACGACCCGCTGTTCGACAGCCACTTCGAGCAACCCTACGCGCCCGTCGACCTGCGGTTTTTCGCGGTGCTGGGAAACCACGACGTCAAAGGCGACTACGCCGTCGATGTGAACTGGGACAAAGGCGCCCACCAGGTGGCCTACACCGCACTGGGCGACAAGTTCACGATGCCCGCCTTCTACTATGCCGTCCCCGACGGGCTCGTGCCTGGCAGCGATGTCGACCTCTGGGGCCTGCACACCACCGAGATCTTCTTCGCCGACTGGGTCGAGACCAAGCAGGGCTCCTGGCTCGACGACCAGCTGGCCGCCTCATCGGCACGATGGAAGATCGCGTTCGGGCACCACCCCTACATCAGCAACGGGCAGCACGGCGACGCCGGCAGCTACGAGCAGACGGTCGACGGCATGTGCCAGGTTCCCGGGGTGGCCGTGGCCTGCGGTCATCCGCTCAAGGACTTCTTCGAGCAGCACGTGTGTGGCGAGATCGACCTGTACCTGGCCGGGCACGACCACAATCGCCAGTGGCTGGGCGAGACCTGCGGCACCCACTTCGTGGTGTCCGGCGCGGGCGCCAAGGTACGAGGCCCCCGGAACGACGCCAATCGCCCGGTGTACGCAGACTTCGAGCAACCCGGCTTCTTGTGGGTGCAGATCGACGACGGCACCCTCGAGGCTTGGTTCCACGGCTTGCCCAAGACACCGGGCGAGGCCGCATCCGAAGACGGGCCATTCCTCGTCATCAAGTGACAGCGACCCCGCTGCTACCGGGCTATTTTGGCCCGCGATGCGACACCTGCCCCTACTTGCCCTGCTCATCCTCGCCGCCTGCGGTCCCGACAACGACGGCGACGGCTCCCGACGTCGCGACTGCAACGACAACCGCCCCCGGGTGAACCCGCGCGCCACCGAGATCTGCGACGGCATCGACAACGACTGCGATGGCTGGGTCGACGAGGGCGTCTCCATCGCCGCCTGGTGGGATCGCGACGGCGACGGCTTCGGCGACGACGAGTTCGGCAGCCGAGTCTGCGAGCTCCCCGCCGATGCGGCGACCGTCGCCGGCGACTGCAACGATCTGGACTCCCAGATCCATCCCGACGCCACCGAGATCTGCAACGGCGAAGACGACAACTGCGACCGACGCGTCGACGAGGACGTGCTGCTGGGCTTCTACGTCGACGGCGACGGTGACGGCGACGGCAGCGGCGAGCCCACCGCCGAGGGGTGCGCGCCCACAGCAGGCCTGTCGGCCACGGCCACCGACTGCGACGACAACGACCCCGAGGTCTCCGGCCTGGGGCAAGAGGTGTGCGACGGCAAGGACAACGACTGCAACGGCAGCATCGACGACGACGCCGGCGCTCGGCCCGGTTGGTTCGACGCCGACGGCGACGGCTACGGCGATGTGAACGCGCCCACCTACGAGTGCGGCGACGGCATCGTCAACAACGCGCTCGACTGCGACGACACCGACGCCAGCCACAGTCCCGCCACCATCGAGGTCGCCGGGAACAGCCTGGACGACGACTGCGACGGCTACATCGACGAGCATGCGGTGCCCGATCACCACGCCACCCTCGCCGATGCCGTGGCGGCAGCGAGCGATGGCGACGTCGTCCAGCTGGGCAACGGCACTTTCTTCGACACCATCGACCTCACCGGACGGGACATCACGCTCGCGGGCAATGGCTGCGACAGCACATCGCTGTACGGCGACGGGGACGGCACCGTGGTCACCCTCGACGCGGGCGCTGTCGAGCGCATCAGTGTCGGAGGCGGCTCGGCCGAGTTTGGTGGCGGCATGCTGATCGGCGGCGATGTGGCGCTGACCGAGGTGTGCCTGCAGAGCAACTTCGCGACCGAGGAGGGTGGCGGCATCGCCATCACCGCGGGCAGCACGACCCTGGTCGACAGCTGGCTCGTTCGTAACCAGGCCTCGGGAGACGGCGGCGGCATCTGGGTCGCGCCCACAGCCCAGCTCGACGTCCAGCGCTCGGCCTTCGTCAGCAACCGGGGCTCACGCGGAGGCGCGCTGGCCTTCGAGAACGCCACCGGCACCCTGCGCAGCAGCTGGTTCGCCGACAACGTCGCCCACAACGCGGGCGGGGCCATCTCGCTTCGCAACCCGGCCGACGGCGACGACGTGCCCGCGGTGGTCACCGCCAGCAACCTGACCCTGGTGAGCAATCGCGCCGGCCAGTCCGGTGCCGCCACCTACAACTACCGCAGCGACCTCACGCTCGACAGCAGCATCGCCGCGTTCCACGACCACAACGACACCCCCATCTTCTACGCGCTGTCCGAAGAGAACGAGGACATCTCGCTGCTGTCCAGCTGGGGCAATCTGGGCCTCGAGCACCGCACCGGGCACAACGTCGACGCGATTCGCGCCGACCCCTTGTTCGTGGCCCACGACCCGCTCACCTCACCCGAGGCCTGGGACCTGAGGTTGTCCGCGGGCAGCCCCCTGATCGACGCCGGCAGCGATGCGCGGCTCGATCCCGACGGCTCGCGCTCCGACATGGGCGCCTTCGGCGGCCCGGATGCTCCCTCAGACTTCGACTGGGGCTGGCTCGACCCCGACGCCGACGGCATGCCCTCGGGCTGGGAGTGGCGGGGCGGCACCAACCCCTGGCTCGACGACGCCCTCGCCGACCCCGATGCCGACGGCCTGGCCAACCAGGACGAGCTGGCCGCCGGCACCCTGCCCAACGTCGTGGACACCGACCAGGACGGCGTCTCAGACGGCGACGAGGTCACGAGTGGCCAAGACCCGGCCGATCCCCGAGACAACGCTCCGGTGGCCAGCGCCGGACGCGATCGCTGGGTTCGCCTGGGCGACTCGGTCACCCTGCAAGGCGGAGGCAGCTTCACCCCGGGCATCAGCAGCCCCACCATCGCGTGGACCGTGCTCGAGGCCCCGGGCAGCGCCCTGCCGGCAGACCCCTCGTCGGCGGTCACCACCCTGGTGCCCGACGCCACCGGCCTCTGGCGGCTGCAGATCAGCGTCGACAGCGGCGCGGCGACGCGCTCCGACGAGGTGCTGCTGCACGTGGTCGATGGCGTCGTGGTTCCCACCGACGCGGCCACGGTGCAAGAGGCCATCGCGCTCACCCCGTCCGGCGGGTACGTGCTCATCGAGCCCGGCACCTACCTCGAGAACCTCGTCACCATCGGCAAGGACATTGGATTCGTCGGCCTGGGCAGCGAGCCAGGGGACGTGCGCCTGGACGGCGGAGGCGTGGGCCGCGTGCTCACCAACGACAGCGACGAGGCGGTCACCCTGGCGCGCCTCACCGTTACCGGCGGCACCGCATCGGACGGCGGAGGGCTGTTCATCGATGGATCGACGTCGCTGCGCCTCGATCAGGTCATCGTCGAAGACAACCACGCGAACCTTCGCGGCGGCGGCGTCTACGTGCGGGGAACCCCGGTCACCATCACCGACAGTGTGTTCCGCGACAACACCGCGACCGATGCGGCCGGCCTGCGCGTCGTCAGCGCCCCGGCCACGGTCCTTCGCACGCTGTTCACCGGCAACGCGGCCGACCACTACGGAGGCGGGCTGCTCACCACGTCGGGCTCGGGCTTCGTGCACCGCATCGAGAACAGCATCTTTCAGCGCAACTCCGCCGAGCTCGGGGCCGCCACCGTTCACTTCGGCTCGAGCACCGAGCAGTGGCTGCGCAACTGCGCCATCGTCGACAACGACGCCACCCACAGCGTGGTGTACGCGCACGCGGGTGAGCTCATCCTCGAGAACACCGTGCTGGCCTGGAACCGCGCGCCCTACGTGGCGGGCCGAGACGAGGGAACCGCCCGCCTGGTGCCCCTGTTCGTCGACTATGGGCCGGCCAGCGACGAGCTCTTCGATCACGCCGAGGACATGCTGGGCGACGAGTGGGGTTCGGTCCATGCCGACCCCATGGTGCTGTCGTGGAGCGATGACGGCGACGCCAGCAACGACCTGTGGGCGCCGCTTGCCGCCTCCCCGCTTCTGGACGCCGGACACCCGGCGCAGACCGACCGGGACGGAACCCGCGTCGACATCGGTCCTTGGGGCGGTCCCGAGGCCCCACTGGGCGTCGAGGCCTTCACGCGTGACAGTGATGGCGACGGGATGTCCGACGGCTGGGAGCAGCTGTACGGCCTCGACCCACTGTCGGCGGACGCCACCCTCGACGCCGACGGCGATGGGATCGACAACGCCACCGAGTTCGTGCTGGGCACCAACCCGACGCTGGCGGACAGCGACACCGACGGAATCAGTGACGGCGACGAGCTGACCGCCGGCACCAACCCCGCCGACGCCTCCGACAACAAACCCACCGCCAACGCCGGCAGCGACGCCCGCGTCCGCCAGGGCACGCCCGTGGCGCTGGACGGAACGGCCTCCTTCGACCCCAACGCCGACCCACTCGCCTTCGACTGGCAGGTCGAGGCCGCGCCGGTGGGTTCGGCCATCACCACCGCCAGCCTCGACGACGCCACGTCGCAGACGCCCAGCTTCACCCCCGACGTGCGCGGTGTGTACAACCTGGCGCTCGTCGTCAGCGACGCCAACGCGGCGTCCCTGCCCGACCGTGTGCGCGTCGAGGTGTACGGCGACATCGCGGTGCCCGGCGACTACCCGGACATTCCCAGCGCAGTGGCGAGCCTGCTCGACGACGACACCATCGTCCTGGGCGCCGGCGAGTTCCAGACCCTGGTCGAGAGCGGCGACCGCCGCTTCACCGTTCGCGGCGCGGGCTCCGATCAGACGACCCTGCGGGCGCTGCCCGGTCAAGAGGCGGCCGTAGTCACCGCCGACGGCAACCTCACGCTCGAGGCCTTGACCGTGACCGGCGGCACCGGCGACCGGGGCGGCGGGGTGGCCTGCGAAGACGGCGAGCTCCAGCTCGTCGACGTGTTGGTGTGGGCCAACGCCGGCTACTCGGGCGGCGGCGTCGGCCTCGAGAGCTGCGTCGCGACCTTCACGGACACCACCATCGACGGCAACTACGCGGCCTTCAACGGTGGCGCGCTCTACGCCCAGAGCAGCACCGTCACATGGGCCGGCGGAAGCGCCAGCTTCAACCTGGCAGGGGCTTCTGGTGGCGCCCTGCACCTCGTCGCCAGCAACGGAGCCATCGACAACCTGCTGCTGGCGCACAACGATGCCGGCAGCAGCGGCGGCGCCGTGTACCAATCCGGCGGCCTCGTCACCAACCACCACATGACGGTGGTGCACAACTCCGGGAGCTTCGGCGCCTGGTACGTGACTGGCCTGGGCCTGGGCAACCTGCAGCACAGCATCGTGGCCCACAACACCGGGTTCGGCCTGTACCGCACCGGCAGCTCCACCTTCGCCGCGGTGTACAACGGCTGGCACGGCAACAGCGCCGCCCCCTCCCAGCCGTCGTCGCTGTCGTCCAGCGGCACGCTGAACGTGCACGGTGATCCCCGCTTCGCGGCGAGCGGCGACCACCGCCTGCGCTGGGACAGCCCCATGATCGACGTGGGCGACCCAGGCTGCCTCGATCCAGACGGCAGCGTCTGTGACTTTGGCGTGTGGTCGGGGCCCCTGGCCGGGCCAGGCTACGACGCCTTCTACGTCGATGGCGACAGCAACGGACTGCCCGACGCCTTCGAGGTGACCTACGGCGTCACCGACCCCAGCGCCGATCCCGACGGCGACAACCTCGACAACGCCGCGGAGCTCGCCGCGGGCACCGACCCCAACCGCGCGGACACCGACGGAGACGGCCTGACCGACGATGTCGACCCCGATCCGGTGGGCAGCGCCGACCACTTCCCGGTGGCGGACGCCGGGAACAACGTCATCACCCAGGTGGGCGTGGCTGCGAGCCTCGACGGATCCAGCAGCTCCGACCCCAACTCCGACCCGCTCGACCACGCCTGGACCCTGGTGAGCCAGCCGGGCCGCAGCACGGCCACCAGCGGCGACATCACCGGTGCCGACACGCCATCGCCGAGCTTCACCCCCGACACCCCAGGCGCCTACGTCTTCGAGCTGGTGGTCACCGACGACGACGCCAACAGCTCGCCCCCCGACCAGACCACGATGTGGGTCGAGGGCGACGTGCTGGTTCCAGACGACTACGCCGATCTGGACACGGCCATCGCCAGCGTGGTGAGCTCGTACACGGTGGTCGTGGCCGCCGGCACCTGGCCCCTTCATGCGAGCCTCGACGGCCGCTCGATCACCATCCAGGGTGCGGGCCCGGACGACACGGTGCTCGACGGCGAGGGCACCGGGCGGGTGCTCGACGCGCCCAGCAACGAAGATCTCGTGCTTCGCGACCTCACGCTCACCGGCGGCCTGTCCGAAGAAGGCGGGGGCATCCGGATGCTCGGGGGCGATCTGACCCTCGAGGGTGTGGCATTGCGCCACAACCAGGCCGTGACCGGCGGCGCCGTGTTCATGCTCGACGGGCAGCTGACCGCCACCGACGTGCACATCACCGACAACACGTCCATCCGCTACGGCGGGGGCATCTACATCGAAGACGGCATCGTCGACGTGGCCGGTGCCCTTTTTGCCAACAACCACGCCATCGAGCTCAATGGCGGCGCCTTGTACGCCAAGAGCTGCGACACCGACGTGCACAACAGCATCTTCCACGACAACGGGGCGTCGTACGGCGGCGGGCTGATGGTGCAGTCCACCTCCAGCGAGCCAAAGCTGGCGACGCTGACGCACCTCACCGGGACGTGGAACCGCGCCGACAACGGTGGCGCCTTCATGCGCCTGTCGCTCAACGACGCCACCCTGCACGACAGCATCGTGGCCTTCTCGCGCGGGGGCGACGCCATCTACATGGCCACCACCACGTCCGGCGTCTTCGACCAGCAGCGCACCCTGGTCTACGACGCCACCCCCGCCGTGTACCACAACATCGCCAGCCCCATCGGTTCCAACGGCAACATCGAGGCCAACCCGCAGTTCCTGGGGGTCAGCGACGACGGCGACTGGACCAACGACGACTGGCACCTGGCTGCCAGCTCCCCCGCGGTCGATGCCGCGCTGGGCCTCGACGCCGACGCCAGCCCAGCCGACATGGGCGCATACGGCGGCAGCGGCGGCGTCTGGGGGCTGTAGCAGCGTGCTGAACAACCCGGCTTGCCGGGTTTGCAACCCCTGGCACGCTTCCTGCTGTAGGTCCAGTCGACCAATAGGAGGTGGCCGATGCGCTACTGGGTCAGCGACAACGAAGACGAGATTGGACGCAGCATGATGGCCGAGAGTGCCGACAACGCCGTGGAGCGTGCCTTGGCATCTGGCGCAGTGAAGCCCGACCGGCACCTGTGGGTGCGGTGGGACATGCGCAAGACACGTTCTGGGGCCTTCCTGGCCTGCCGCCTGCTCGAGATCGTTCCCGAGTCGACGGTTGTGGCCCTCGAGGCGCAGCCCGTCGTGGTTCCCCCGCCCGCGGACACGACGCCGGCGGTGACGCCCGTGGCGCCGCCGCCCGCAGACGTGAAGCCCGTCGTGGCAGCGAAACCACCGGCACCCGTCCCTCCGCCACCCGTCGGCGCCGCGGCCGAGGCCCAGCCCAAGCCGCCCAATCCCTAGGCCACAGCCGGGTCCGCCATTGCCTGCATGAGGCAATGGCGGACCCTACCTAGCGGGTGTACGCTGGCGGCGTGTTGATCCCCATGCTCGCTGCGCTCGCCGGCGCAACCACCGTCACGGTCTGCCCATCCGGCTGCAACGAGACAAGCATCCCGGCTGCGTTGGCGGTGAGCGGCGTGACCCGGATCGAGCTCGATGACGGCAACTACACCGGGCAGCTGGTGCTCCCGATCGACATCGAGATCGTGGGCACGTCTTCGGGGCCCGCCGTGCTTCAGTGCACAGGCAGCATCGACAATCAGGTGGACGTGACCGGAGCCCGCACCGTGCTGCTCGAGAACGTGCACGTGCGCGCCTGCGACGCGCGCCGGGCCATCCAGGTTGCCGCCAACGCCGAGCTCACGCTCGACCGGGTCGAGGTGTTCGGGAGCGGCAGCTACACCGGCAGCGGTGGCGCCATCTGGGCCGGGGCCGGAGCCGACGTGTCGCTCCGCCAGTCGATCCTGCACCCCATGGTGGTCTCTGCCAACGGCGGCCACATCTATATGGTGCCGGGAACCGGCCGACTCGACATCGCCGACAGCGAGCTCCGCGGCGGCGATGCGGGAGCCAATGGCGGGTGCATCTGGGCGCACTCCCGCTACGTCGACATCGAGGGGTCCGAGCTGGTCGGCTGTCGCGCAGGGGCTCGCGGCGGCGCCGTGTACGTCAACACCAGCGACGCCCAGCACCTGTACCAGAGCACCCGCTTCATCGACAACCAAGCCATCATCGAGGGCGGCCACGCCTACTTCCGGGCGGGCCTGCCCGGGGGTGCCCTCGACACCTTCGAGGCCTACGACAACCTGTTCTGCCGAGGCCGAGCAGACCGCGGCGCGGGCCTCTTTGTCGCTCGGGCCTGGAACGACGTGCAGATTCGCTTCAACCGCTTTGTCGACAGCCGGCCGCCCGGGCAAGGCGCGGCCGGAGCCATCCAGCTGGAGTACACCGGGGGCTCCGCCGCGCAGCACCCCATGATCGTGAACAACCACTTTCTGGAGGTGCGTGGGTACACGAACCAGGCCTGGTCGGGCTCGGTCATCCGCATGGGGCCCAACGCCCACTACACCGAGATCGTGAACAACCTGTTCGCCAAGAGCGGCGACAACGGACCGAAGCTCATCGGGACCACGCTCATCGACTGGGACGGCATGAACACCGACGTGCGCAACAACCTGATGTGGAGCACCAACGGGGGGCTGCACCACACGCTGACGCACACCAACCCGGTGCCCTCGGCCAACCCCATGCTCGAGTCGGGCAGCAACTGGCTCGGCAACTGCGACCTGAACCTGCAGCCGGCGCTGGGCTCGCCGCTGGTGGGCGCCGGCGACGCGGCCATCGGGGTGCCCAATGTGGGCGCCTACCCCGACCTGGTGCCGGGCGACTCAGACGGCGACGGCTACACCGACCAGGCCCTGGGCGGCGACGACTGCGACGACGCCGACGCCAGCGTGAACCCCGGCGCCACCGAGGTCTGCGACGGCATCGACAACGACTGCAACCTTCAGGTCGACGGCGATGACGCCGCCGAGGCCATCTCGTTCTGGCTCGACGGCGACAACGACAGCTTTGGCGACCCCGCATCCGAGTTCGTGGCCTGCGCCCCTCAAGCCGGGACGGTCGACAACGGCGACGACTGCGACGACAGCTCCGCCCTGGCCTTGCCTGGCGGAACCGAGATCTGCGACGGGCTCGACAACGACTGCAACGGCCTGACCGATGACGAGGACACGCCCACCAACCCTTCCAGCTGGTACGCCGACAGCGACGACGACGGCTTCGGCGACCCCGGGCAGGTGACGGTCGCGTGCGACGCGCCCACCGCCCACGTGGCCGACAACACCGACTGCGACGACGGTGAGGCCGCCAACTACCCCGGCAACACCGAGGTCTGCGACACCATCGACAACGACTGCGACGGCGACGCCGACAGCGACGCCGTCGACCGCCCCACCTGGTACGCCGACAGCGACGACGACGGCTTCGGAGATGCAACGGTCCAGACGGCGGTCTGCGCCGCCCCCGAAGGCTTCGTCGCCGACGACACCGACTGCGACGACGACGACGAGCTCACCTACCCCTCGGCACCAGAGCTGTGTGACGGCGTCGACAACGACTGCTTGGGGGTCGTCGACGACGGGCTCACCTTCGCCACGTGGCACCCCGACGGCGACTCCGACACCTACGGGGCCCCCGATGGCGCCGACACCCGCTGCGACGATCCCGGCGATGGCTGGGTGCTCGATGGCACCGACTGCGACGATGCCTCAGCTGGGGTCGCCCCCAACATGCCCGAGCTGTGCGACGGCATCGATCAAGACTGCAACGGCGACATCGATGACACCCTCGTGTTCGTGGACTGGTTCGCCGACACCGACGGCGATGGATTCGGAGATCCCGGCACCGCCGACAACCGCTGCGACCATCCAGGCGATGGCTGGGTGACCGTCGCCGGCGACTGCGATGACGCCGACGCCCACATCGCTCCCAATCAGCCCGAGCAGTGCGATGGCATCGATCAGGACTGCAACGGCGAGGTCGACGATGCCCTGGTGTTCGTGGACTGGTACGTCGACGCCGATGGCGACGGCTTTGGCATCCCCGGCCCGGCGAACACGCTGTGCCTCGAGCCGGGCGATGGCTGGTCGCGGCTAGATAGCGACTGCGACGACACGGCCGCCGCCGTGAACCCCGATGCCACCGAGGTGTGCAACCAGATCGACGACAACTGCGACGGCGCCATCGACGAGCACGTCAGCGACGAGATCTGGTACGACGGCGTCGATCAAGACTGCGATGGCAACGATGGCGACGCCGACGGCGACGGCTTCCTGGCGGCGCAGGTCGGCGGCCCCGACTGCGATGACGCCGACGCCAGCGTGAATCCCGACGCCGAGGAGCTCGTCGACGACATCGACAACAACTGCGACTCCAAGGTGCTCGTGTACGCCACCGGTGGCTCCGGCGCGTGCAGCCAGGCGCCCGGCGCTCCCCTGCCCTACCTGTCGCTGCTGCTCGCCCTGCTCGTCCCGCGCCGCCGTTGACACCACGGACGGAAGCGCTGGGTGCTACCCTGTGTTCGATGTCTGTGAGGATGGTATTCGCCGCCGCAATCTGGTTCGCGAGCACGCCGGCGGTTGCCGACGACGTGCTCGGCACCGGCAAGTGGCAACTCGTCAGTGACGAGGCACCGAATACCAAGAAGCACAAGGACGTGCGCATCACCCTCGATGCCGAGTCCGAGGTCGTGGGCTGGCCCGACGATCGGCGCGAGACCCCTCACCTCGCGGTGTCCTGCACACGCGGTAAGCTCCGCGTCTTCGTGGTCACCAAGCTGCGGCCAGAAGTGTACGGCGACTACTACGACGACTACCTGGCCTTGACCCGCATCGGCTTCGACGGCCAGGACCCCGATGAGTGGAGGCTTCGGCGCAGCGTCTCGGGCGAGCAGGTGTACTTCCCACGGGCCAAGCAGATCGTGCGGGAGCTCCTGGTGAACCACACCATGTTTTTCGAGTTCACGCCGTTCTCGTCCCCGCCCACCCACACGACCTTCGACCTGACCGGCTTTCGCCAGGCGGTGCAGCCACTCAAGGACTCCTGCAAGATCCAGACGGACACCGTTCCAGGCGGGTGAGATCCAGGGTACCCTGGCGGCCAACGGACGGAGAAGGAGACCTCCCATGTACAAGCTCATCGGCCTCACAGGCCTATTGTCCCTCGGTATGCTCGGTTGCGACGGGGGCTCTGGCACCGGCAATGGCGAACCCGACGGGCCAGGCACCACCGACGGCAACCCCGACGACCTGCCCGAGCTCTTCGCCGACGTGGCCTACGAGTCTCGCTGCGACGGCATCGAAGACAGCGACGGCAACTTCCAGGATGTCGCGGGTGCGCTGCGTGTCTGGGGCGGCAGCTTCGAGTTCGTCGGCGAACCCGACGAAGATGGCGCCCAGGACGTGCGTGGCAGCGAGCGCCTGAAGGTGTTCGGCAACAGCGCCTGGCTCGACGCCGATCCCGACAACGCGCGCGCCGAGTGTGAAGCCGTGTGGAGCATCAGCGGCACCGTCACCGAAGATGGCAGCGGCGACTTCCAGATCGCGTTCAGCGCCAACTACTCCGACGACGACTCGACCTGTGCACCGGGCTGGGGCGCGCTGGCCTACGACCCAAGCTGGGAAGACTCCTACGACGTGACGCTGACCTGCCCCGACGGCGAGATCTGCGATGCCGTGTTCAACTGGACCGACACCGGCAACAAGCTGGCCGACGGCCACGCGGCCGGCAACTTCGCCCAGTACCAGGCCGAAGCGGGCTGCCAGTTCTACTGACCGGGAGCTTGGCATGAACAGGCTGCTTGCACCTACGATGCTGGCCACCCTCTCGGTGGGCCTGGGCGGTTGCCCCTCCCAGGGTGACCCCGCCGACCTCCCCGTGCTCTTCGAGGGCATGGCCTACGAAGACCGCTGCGACGGGGTCGAAGACAGCGACGGCAACTTCCAGGAAGTCGCCGGCGCGCTCCGTGCTTGGGGCGGCTGGTTCGAGTTCGTCGGCGAGCCCGACGAAGATGGCACCCGCGACGTCCGAGGCTTCGAGCGACTCAAGGTGTTCGGAAACAGCGCGTGGCTCGAAGCCGACCCCGACAATGCCCGGGCGGAGTGTGAGGCGGTGTGGACGGTGACCGGCTCGGTCAGCGACGACGGCGCCGGCGACCACCAGATCGCCTTCAGCGCGAGCTATTCCGACAGCGACTCGACCTGCGCGCCGGGCTGGGGCGCCCTGGCCTACGAGAACAGCTGGGAAGACTCCTACGACGTCACCCTCACCTGCCCAGACGGTGGTGTGTGCGACGCCGTGTTCACGTGGAGCGAATCGGGCAATCAGCTCGGCACCGGTCACGGAGCCGGGGATGTCGTGCAGTACCAGGCCGAGGCGGGCTGCCAGTTCTACTGACGCTCACTTCAGCTTGGCGCTGATGTCCTCGAGGGCCAGAAAGCGCCAGGCCGAGTCGCTTTGCGGCAAAGCGGTGTAGGCGAGCAACGTGGCGCCATCACGGGTGGTCAGCGCTGGCTCGCCGCAGGCGACGTGCGGCGTGTCGACGCGCACCACCTTCTGCGTCTCGAGGTGCTGGATCTCGACGTAGCCGCTCTTGGTGGGGTCGTCGTAGGTGTAGGCCAGCCAGCGGCCGTCGGGCGAGATGGCCGGACGGGCGCGGAGGGGTAGACGCACGCCCGACGCCAGCGTGCGTGTCTTGCCGGCGTTCCACTCCTTGATGTCCCACTGGGCCGCGTTCTGCGAGAAATACAGCACCCGATCCCCGGCCGCCCAGGTGGGACGGGTCTGATCGCCCTCGCCCTCGCCAATGACCCGGGCATCGGCGCCGTCGAGCAGGAACACATCCTCGGACTCATTGCGCTTGCGCGTGAACACCACGCGGGTGCCGTCGGCGTGGAACTGCGGAAACATCTCGCTCTGAGGGTCTGACGTGCGCATGGTGACCTGGCCCGTCGACGAGCTCCAGGAGGCGACGTCACCACTGCCCGAGGCCCCGCTGACGAACAGCAGCGAACGCCCATCGGGGCTGACATCGGGGAAGGTCAGGTTGCCAGGCGCCACGCTGGTGGCGACCATCTCGGCCGCTCCGGCGCCTCCGGGGCTCGAGAAGTACAGGCGGTACTCACCGCCGCCGTTGGTGCCTTCGTACACCACCATGCGCTGGCTGGGGTGCCAGTCGGGGTTGATGACCACCCGGTCGCAGGCCCCAAAGCTGCCGCAGCCCTTGCCAGGCAGCTCGACCTTCTCGGGTGACCCGGTGGGCTCGATGCCTCCGACCGGCTGAAAGAACAGGTCGATGTTGCTGGTCTGCCGATTGAGCTCGAACGAGACCCACTCGCCACTCGGCGACCAGGTCGGGTTGAAGGCGTGCCCATCTTCGGGGGCCTTCACCGGCGCAGCGTGCGCGGTGATGCCCAACGAGAGCAACGCTGCCGTCATGACGAGCATGGCGGGCTAGAGCTGGTCCGTGATGTCCTGGACGTACAGGAATCGCCAGTCCGAGTCCGACGAAGGCAGCGCCGTGAACGCGAGCAGGGTGCGGCCGTTCTGCACCGTGATGGCGGGTTCGCCACAGGCGGTGAAGTTGGTCTTGATCTGCACGGTCTTGGAGCCGTCGACCTTCTTGAGCTCGATGTACGTGTTCTTGGTGGGGTCGTCGAAGCCGTACGCCACCCACTGTCCGTCGGGCGAGACGGCCGGACGGGCACGCAGCGGCAAGCGGATGCCCTCGGAGAGGATCTTCTTGCTGCCGTTCTCGAGAACGCCCAGGTCCCAGTTGTCGGTGCCGCGCTCGGAGGTGAAGTACAGAATGCGGTCGCCAGCGGCGTACACGGGACGCGTCTGGTCACCCGCGCCACCAGCCAGCGGCTTCTCGGCTCCGCCCACCTGCAGCTCGAAGATGTCTTCGGTGTTGTCCTGCTTGCGGGTGAAGAGGATGCGCTTGCCGTCCTTGTGGTACAGCGGGAACATCTCGGACGACGAGGTGCTGGTGAGCTGATCGACCTTGTTGGTCGAGCGGTTCCACGAGCGGATGTCGCCGTTGCCCGTCTGGGCCGAGACGTAGCCCAGCATGTTGCCGTCGGGCGAGATGGCCGGGAAGGTCAGGTTGCCCGGAGCCAGCGATGTAGGCAGCATCTCGGCTGCCGACGCTCCACCAGGCTGGGCGAAGTACAGGCGGAATTCACCGCCCTGGTTGCTGCCTTCGAAGACCGCGATGCCCTGGGGGTGCCAGCTGGGGTTCACCACCACCTGGCCGGAGCTGCCAAAGCCGCTGCCGCCGCCGGGGAGTGAGACCTTCTTGGCCTGCTGGGCAACATCGCCCTTGAGTTCGACAAAAAACAGGTCGATGTCGCCGGCAAAGGGATTCACCTCGAAGGCGATATATTTGCCGTCGAGCGACCACATCGGGTGGTACGCGTGGCCGTTGCCGTCGTAGCGCACCTCGCCGGCCGTCGCTGTCGCCGGAAGGAGTGCCATGAGGGCCGCAGAAGCGGCAGCGCGCAGCCATCGCGCGGGAACAGAAGTCATTGGAGTGTCTCCCAGATTCGCCATCGGATTCGCATGTGGGTGGGGAAAGAGTTTGGGCTCACTCGCCCGTGTATCGGGGCACCTTGGGCACGATACCAACGCTGATGCCGGCGGTCAGCCAGCCTCGAGTGTTGTCGTACTTGTACGAGCCTCCGAGTTCTACAACACCCTGTAGCGGATCTAAGTCCAAGAAAGCGTAGCCGGCGCTCAAAGCCGCACCAGCAGCGAAGGCACGGCCGCGGAACTCGAGGTTGTCGTAGTTCACGACATCGGGATCGAGCCCGGGCTGCTTCACGTCGGCGTGGACACCGGCGCCCTGACCACGGAAGTATCCGTAGCTGGGACCAACGAGCACGCGAATGTCACCGGGGCCGACCTTGGTACGGAAGACCGCCGAGACAGTGCCGTTGACGTGATGAACCGTTCGGTCGCCATAGCCGCCGCGGTAGCCCGCAGTAGCCGCCAGACCAAAGAAGTAGGACAGGCCGATCTCGCCGCCCGCATCGACCGAGAGGCCAGATGCCGCGATGCCCACGGGCTGCACCAGGGTGAAGTTTTCGTTGTCGGGGTCGAGCGCGACCTCGGACGGAGCGCCCGAGCTAGCCAGTCCGCCGCCGACCATCAGGATGGGGCCCGCGTAGATGATGCCTTCTTCGGCACCTTCGGGCTTGGGCGGCTTCTCGCCCTTGGGCGGCTTCTCGCCCTTGGGCGGCTTGCCCGTGCCCTCGACTGGATCGGGGTCGCCGGTGTCGGGTGGCGGCGCCGAGGTGGTGCCATCGCCCCAGTCGTTGCACGCGGCGCCAAGATCCTTGCCGGTCAGCTTGAGCTCGAGGAAGTCGCCGCCACCGGGTGCGACGTCGAAGACCTGATTGCCGAAGCAGTACTTGCCAACCGCCAGCATGCCCACGAACGAGCCGGCACCCTTGAGGTGCTCTTGCGCGTACTCGACGGCGCGACGCTGGTCGGGAGCAAAGGGCATGGTCTGGATGTGCAGGGTGGGGTGCCACGACGGCTTGCCCTTGACCTTGACCTTGCCGTAAGCACCCTCGATAGCGGTGATATTCTGTTCGACCTCGCCCTGGGCGGCGCCGTCATCGGTGCCAGCATCGCGGGCGTACTTCAGGCGCTCGTACCACTCGAGCACCTTGCCCTGCGAGCTCGCGGCCTGGGCACCCAGCATGTGGATGTTGAACGGCACCTCTTCGCCGAGGTCGAGCAGCTGGTCGTAGTTGCGCTCGACGCCCGTCCAGGCGTTCTTTTCGGCCAGGCTCTTCATGTTGCCCATCAGGCGCCGAGCCTCGGCAGACTGGGCCGAGGCGACCGAGGGGGCCATCAGGCCCATGGCAACGACCGCACACAGCGAGAGCGACAGCTTTCGGATGTTCATGGTCATGGTGTCTCCAGGGGCGTCACGTGGTCGTCGAAAGGGAAAGGTCTTCGACTCCCCATGGGTCGAACAGCATACGCCCATACGGGTGTTGCGGCTCGTCCTTTGGGAAATGCAGCTCTTCGACCACACGGCCTTCGAGCATCACAAGCGCACGATGGCACCAGTTCCGAGCCTGTACCATATCGTGTGTAACAAAGATGCAACCTGCTTTTTCGGGCAGATTGTTGATCATGTCTTCGAGGACCTGTTCTTGCCGGTCGGCATCGAGACCGGAGGTGGGCTCGTCGGCAACGATCAAGGCCGGATCGAGGGCCAGAACGCGCGCGAGCGTGACACGGCGCTGCTCACCACCGGACATCTCGCGCGGAAGGGCCTCGGTGCGGGCACCCAGGCCCAGATCGGTGAGCATCTTTCGGGCGTGGCTCACGGCCTTGTCGGGCGGGTAGTTGGCGAGCACGCGCAGGGACTCGGTGACGCTCTCGATCGCGGTCTGCTGCGGGTCGAGGGCCGAGAGCGCGTCTTGCGGCACGTACTGGTAGCGCACGCGCTTGGCGCGCCGCTGGGCCTCGCTGAGGTTGTGCCACGGCTTGCCCTGCAGAAGGATCTGCCCCTTGGTGACCTCTTCGAGTCCCAGGACGCAGCGGGCGACGGTGGTCTTGCCCGATCCCGACTGGCCCACCAGCGCCACGATCTCGCCCGGCATGATCTGGAACGAGACCTCTTTCACGGCGTCGACGTCTTTGGTGGGCGACCACGGCCACGCACCCGGCAGCACGAAGGTCTTGCTGACCGCCTTGAAGTCGACGACTGGCGTCTCGTCGAGGAAGACAGGACGGTTGGTGGCGACGATCTCGCTCTCGGGCTTGATGGACGCGCCGCTCATGACCGCTCCCGGTACTTCGCCCATGGGTCGGGCCCGATGATGACCATGTCGTCGGCGATGCGGTCGACCGTGTCCTTGTTGTGGGTGATGAGCACCAGTCCCACGTTGTGGTTGCGGGCCACGTCGATCATCAGCTCGGTGACGACCCGCCGGAGCACCGGATCGAGCCCCGTCTCGGGCTCGTCGGCGATCATGATCTTGGGGTTGGGGGCAATGGCGATGGCCAGCGCAGCACGCTGGGCTTGCCCACCGGACAGCTCTTGCACCAGCGCACGCGACGCCCGGCCGGGCAGGCCCACCTCGTCGAGCACGTCCTTGATCGCGGCGCCCATGTTGGCGGGCACCTTGTCGCGCCGGTTGATGGCCATGGCCAGCTGCTGGCCCACCGTGCGGCCGGGATTGAGCGCCGAAGAGGCGCTCTGCGGCGAGTAGGTCACGTAGCCGCCACGCAGCTTTGCCGTCTCGCGCAGGCAACGGCGCTGTGCGCGGTAGCCGGCCTTTCGCACCCCTTCGAACCAATCTTTGTCGCTGACCTCTGGAAACCGCAGACTGCCCTCGATGAGGCCAATCGGGTACACATCCAGTACGCCCATGGCGGCGCGGGCGCTTAGGGATTTTCCGGAGCCGGAGGCCCCGACCAGAGCGGTCACCCGCCCTTCCCTCACCCGAAGGTCGACGCCCTCGACCAGGTTGTGGCTTGGCAACGCAATCGTGACGCCGAGCATCTCGAGCAGGATGGTGCCCTCGGCCGACCGGTTGGCCTCGAGCAGGTCGGCCACGCTGCGCTTGCTGCGCTCTTCGCGCATGGACTCGAGCGTCGACGTCATCGTGCACGCGCTCCCAGCCGGAAGGCCTGGGCCATGATGGCCGTGAGTGCCACCAACAGCACGCCGACCACCAAGGCGTGGTACATCGGCGTGCCGCCGACGATGGCCGAATAGCCGTCGTAAAGCAGCTTGGCCCAGGAGTAGGTGGAGTCGGGGTGGGTGAAGGACGGCTGGCGCTGGCTGGCGGCCAGGTACGACAGCGCGATCTCCAAGAAGATGACCTGCATGCCCACCTCGGCGGCCTGGCGAACGATGACGGGCCGCAGGTTGAGCCAGATGATGTGGTACAGGTAGATGCGGGCGGCGTTGAAGCCGTGGGCCCGCAGGGCCTCGACGAACTTGCTGCCGCCTAGACGCCCGGCCGTGGCCGCGGCTTCGTCCATCGCACCGGGAGCCGCCAGGAAGGCCCAGGTGATGGCGATGGGGTACAGCGAGCGCCCCTCCTTGGGAAGCGCGAGCGCCACCACCAAGATGACCACCAGGCGCGGCAGCGCACCCACGAGCTCCGAGAAGGCCTGCAGCACCGGGTCGGTCCAGCCGAGTGCCGCGCAGCGGGACACCCCAGCCAGGGTGGCCAGCATGGCCAACACCACCCCGGACGCGAGCGCAGGCCCGGTGACCACACCGGCGCCCTGCAGGGCGTAGTCCAGGATGGGCACACCGGACATGTCGGTGCCCAGGGTCATGCCAGTGAGCGACGGGAGCGCCGAGCGATTGCCCAGGTCGGGGGTCGAGACGAACTCGGGGGCCAGCATGGACGCGGCGATCAGGCTGGCGAACAGCACCAACGCCACCGCGTAGTCGATCTTGGTGTCGAAGGACTCGAGCGCCGCAAGCACCGCGACGAAGAAGACCACGAACCACAACGCACCGACTGCGACCCACCACCCCGAGTACAGCGACACGAGCACAGCGACGAGCCAGCCAAAGCTGGCCACCATCACCGCAACGAGGTCGGAGATGCCCAGGCCACCCCTGCGGTACATGCCAAAGGCGACGCCGCCACTGACCACCGCGGACAGCACGCCCACCAGGATGGGGTTGGCGAGCAAGGCGATCATTCGGGCACCTCGGGCGACCGACGAACCCAGATGTTCAGGGCCACCTCGCTCATGGCCTGCGCCAGCAGCAGCAGCCCAGAGAACACCGCGAACACGAAGGCCGCGGCGAGCACCACGCCAAAGTCCTGCATCAGCGTGCCGTCCCACAGCAAGCTGCCGACACCGGCAATCTGCAGAACAACCTCGACGATGACCGCGCCCGAGAGCATGAGCAGGATGCGGGCGCGAAGCTGGCCCACGAGCGATGGCAGCACGTTGGGCAGCGCGTTGGACAGCTCGCCCTCGCCGCGCAGGATGGCCATCTGCACGTAGCGCTGCTTGGTCTCGTCATCGAAGACCTGGCGAGTGCCCACGATGGCGCCATTCAGCATGCCGTCGGCGAGCCCGAGCACCAGGGCCCCCAGGATGAGCCGCAGCCAGCCGGGCCAGCCATCGAACGACGCCGGGCCGTAGGTGATGGTGACGAAGGCGGCGGCGAACAGAGCCAGGATGACGGCCGGCGCCAGGCCCATGGCATTCCACAGCCGGTCGAGCACCGCAGGAATGGCGCCCACGACCGTGAACACGGTGGCGCACACCACCGGCACGAAGCTGAACAGGATGAGGAAGGTGGTGTTGGCCAGGTACTTGTCTTCGAGCAGGATGCCGGTGATGTCACGGCCCTGGTACACCCGCCAGCTGCGGCCCAGATCACCGGTCAGTGCATTGGTGATCCAGTGCTGGTAGAAGTGCATGGGGCCCTTGTGCAGCTCCCACTGCTCGGCGAGCGAGTCGGTCGATTCTTGCCCACAGAGCTCGGGCGGGCAGATAATCGACGCCGGATCTCCGGGTAGAAGCCAAAGAATCCCGCAAATGATGGCCGGAACCAGCAACGGGAGCGCAATGGCGGCGATCACGCGAACGAGCGGGCGCATCCACCAAGCCAAGTCTTTCGCTCCTCCCCGGTCGCATGGGGCCGACCGGCGCCCATAATAGCAATTGCAAAGCAGAAAGCGAGGCCCCGCGGGGCCTCGCTCGTTTACCTAGGTTTCAGGCAGAAAACAGCCGTGGCCTTGTACTACCCGTCGAACTTCCAGCCCTGGAACTCGGTGAAGTAGTAGTAGGGGGCGATGATGTTGCCGCGAACCTCGTTGCGCCAGGCACTCTTGGTGTCGAGCTTCCACAAGAACAGGTAGGGAAGGTCGGCAGCGACGTAGGCGTGCAGGTCGTGGTAGGCGTCCTGGGCTTCGGTGTCGGTGCGAGCCTTGTCGTAGCGCGACAGGATGTCGTTCACTTCGGTGTTCTTGTAGTTGAAGATGTTCAACGCGCCCTTGCCGCCCGTGCGGGCATGGAAGAGCGGGTTGACGTCTTCGACCAGGCCGAAGGACCACTTGCCGATGAGCAGGTCGTAGTCGGAGAGCTGACCGGTGACCGCCTTGCGGTTCCAGTCGTCGGCGGTGACCTTGTAGACCTGACGGTCGAAGCCACCGGCCTGGAGCTGGTTTCCGACCTGGTTGAGAAGGTCTTTGGCCTCGGAGTCGAGCGGCGCGTTCATGCCGATCTTGAGGCTGATGGGCTTGCCGTTGTAGACCCAGCGGCCCACCTGTTCGACAGCACCGGCGTCGACCATGAGCTGGCGGGCCTTGGCGCGGTCGCTGCGCTCGACCGGCTTGACGGCGCGGTTGTAGTACGGCGAGCTGCCGACGAAGGGACCCGAGATGAACTCGCAGGGCGGGTTCGGGTCGTCCGGGTCGACACCGATGGTGAGCTCACGAAGCTCGGAGCGGTCGATGGTGAGGTTGAGCGCCTGGCGAACCTTGTTGTTCGCCATCGCACCCTTGTTGGTGTTGACGGCGACGAACCACCAGGAGCGCAGGTCGTAGGACTTGAGGGCCACGTCGTCGGACGCGGCGACATCGGGCCGAAGCGGCGGTGCAACGCTGATGACGCCGTGAACACCGGCGTTGAGCAGCGTACGAATCTGAACGAAGGGGTCGCCGCCCTCCTGCTGGCTCAAGATCTGGATCTTGGGGTTCTGGTGGGCGTTGGGGAACGCCGTGAACTTGACGGCGCGCGGACCCTTGGTGGCCTTCATGGGGCCGGTGCCGACCGGACGGTGCGAGAAGTCGAGGTCGGGGCTGACCGCCGTCTTGCCACCGAAGGCATGGGCCGGAATGACCGAGAAGCCCAGGCGATCGAGCGGGTTGTGGTACGCCTTGGCGTAGCTGATGGTGACCGAGTTCTCTTTCTGGTCGGCCTCGCAGCCGGTGATCGCCTCTTTGAAGTCCTTGGCGATCTGCGACGGCGTCTGCGGGTCGAGCATGGCGTCGATGGTGAAGCAGACGTCCTTGGGCCCGAACTCCTTGCCGTCGTGCCAGCGGATGCCGCGCTTGAGGTAGAGCTTCATCTGCTGGCCGCCGTTGAGCTTCTCTTCGCGACCCGTCTCGACGAGACGGCTCTTGAGCTCGTTGGTGACCGCCGAGTGGTAGTACAAGCGGTCGAAGACCAGCTCGTGGGTTCGGAAGTCCACCATGGAACGCGCAAAGAGCGGGTTCATGGTGCTGGGCAGCGCTTCCTCGTAGTACGACACAGTCGAACCGGTGAGTAGAACTGCACCGGCGACTCCGACGGCTGCGAGAATGTGACGAGTTGAGCGCATGGGTATCTCTTGCTCCCTAGTTGGAGGGCCCGACGCCGCTGGAATTGCGACCAACACGGATCGCCAGCACATCTAGGCTCATGCGGGCGGCCTCGAGGGACGGGTACCGCCGAATCAGGTTGTGAAGGGTATCACTTGGACGAAGGGGGTAAGCGTTCGACGCGTCGAATGCAGCCAGATTGAGAGCCGCGACCGGGCACGCAGTGTGCTCGTCCCCAGACATCTCCATGGCGTTGATACGAAGGCGCCCGGCAGTCTCTCTATTCCCCTCGACATCGGCAATCAGCGCAAGATTGCGAAGAAGGCCGACTCTAGCGATGTCTGCGAAGATGCGGTGCTGGCCCTGAAGCGTGCCACCCGCGCGTGTTTTCTGTTCGTCGAGCATGGCTTCGCGGATCAGCGCCGCCATGTCGTTCGCCTTCTCGGGATCGATCGCGCCTTCGGTGCGCGACTCGGCCGCGATGGCGGCCAGGAAGCTCTTGGCCTTCCAGGACTCGACGGCACCTGCGCCCTCGGATCCGGTGACGGCGGCCATGAAGGCACCGTCGCTCGCCGTGAAGTAGTCGCTGCCGAAGCGGAGCTCCAGCGGCAAGTCGACGGCCCCGTCGAGCGGGCCTTCGGCGGGAAGCCGGTAGCGAGCGGTGTAGGTGGCAATGGCGGGAGCGCTGTCGCCCGCAGCCGCAGCCGCGACCTGGTCGTGCCAGAGTGCCAGCGCCACCAGCGCCGACAGGTCATCGACGTCGAGGCTAGGCGGATCGCCCGCTGGGGCATCGTCGCCTTCGGCCGCAGGCGCCAGCCGGTGCTTGACCTGGTACATGGGAGATGACGGCGGCGTCGGCCACTCGCCCGGCGCGGGCTCGGGCAGAGCCAGCGGCAGCGAAGAGAGGTCGGGAGGCCAGGCCTGGCCCTCGCCGAGCCAGACCTTCCACGGGGCGTGCCACGCCAGGACCGGGTCGTCTTCGACCGCGTCGAGGCGAGCGGACTGCTCCTTCGCCTTGTCGAGGTCGCCGGTGAGGGCAAAACTGACCGCCAACAGGTGGGCCGTGGCGATGGGGTCGGTGGGATCGGGCAGCTCGGCGTACGTCTGGATCAGGCTCTGCGCGTCCATCAACGCCGCCTGCCGGTACATGGACGCCGCGTCAGCATGGGCTCGAGCTGCGGACAGGCCGCCCACGGTCCCGAGCTGCTTGGTGGCGCTGCGGTAGTCGCGCTTGACGACGAGCTTCACCCAGCCGCCCGCGGCCTCGTAGGGCTGCCGAACCGCATCATCGGCCACCTCCATCACCCAGATGGAGTCGACCATGCCGTCCGGCAATTGCTCGGCGGCGGTCGGGCCTTCGACCACCTCTTCGGTGCCCCCGCATCCTGCGGGCACACCCATGGCCAGAAAAAGTAGAAGAGCCACGACAGAGCCGCGGCTCGAGACCAAGTGGGGTCGCATCAACTGCCCTCGCAGAAGTCCTTCGTGCCAGCTGCGCTGACGCACAGCTGCAAGGCCTTCGTGGTGTCTTTGCCAGCTTCTTTGGCGTACTCGAACCACTCGCGCGAGTTGACCTTGGTCATGTTGCGGTACTTGTCGACATCGCCCTGGGTGGAGTCGGACGGCGCCGTGGCGTGCTTCTTCTCGGCTTGCTGCCAGAGCGCCTGGGAGGCGGCAGACCGCAGCTTGTACAGGTTGTAGACACGGGACTTGTAGGTGTCGCCACTCCAGCGGGTCTTGTTCTCGAGCGCGACGTCTGCCCAGCGAATCACGCCGGTGGCACGCCCTGGGCCCTTCTTGGACAGGTACAAGGCGTACTTGTAGCAGATGTCCGGGTCGGACTGATCGATGTCGTCGAGGTGCCGCTTGACCAGCTTCTCCCAGGTCTTCTTGTCGCCCTTGGACCACGCGTTGGCCATCAGGATGCGGGAGAGCTTGTCCTTGTCGGTCTGGGTGGTTGCCGCAGCCAGCGAGGCCTCGAGGCAGCCCACCTGGCCGTCGGACAGCTTGCCCATCATGGCGGCTGGTTCGAGCATCGTGACGTTGTCACAAGTCTCGGGGCCGAGGTCGGCGGGCTGGGTGGCGTTGTTGATGGCCGCGACGGCATCGCTGCCATCACCGCTCTCGGGCGGCTTCACGCCACCATCGCCGCCGGGGGGCCGGACCATGGGGTCGGCACCGCCATCGCCGCCGGGAGGACGGACCGAGCCGCCATCACCGCCGGGAGGACGAACCATCGGGTTGGCCCCGCCGTCACCGCCAGGCGGACGGACCATGGGGTCGGCTCCACCGTCGCCACCCGGGGGGCGAACCATCGGGTCGGCTCCACCGTCACCGCCGGGAGGGCGCACCATCGGGTCGGCCCCGCCATCGTTGGCCGGAGGCGGGTCATCGCCGCCGGCAGAGCCGTCGTCGCCGCCGGTCCAGCCGCCACCGTCATTCGCAGGCGGCGGAGGCACGTACTCGTCGCCGCCACCTTCGTCGACGAACTCTTCGGGCTCGTCTTCGGGCTCGGCCGCAGCCACCGCAGTGTCTTCGCCGGTGTAGCGAGACAGCTTGGTGAACGGGTTGAACATGGGCGTCGCCTCACCCGACCAGTCCAGCCGCAGGTGGGCCGGACGCATCAGTCCGCCGTCGCCCTTCTGAAGGCCGGGCTGGACGCGGTTGTCGTTGCCGACGACGCAGGCCACCCAGCCGTCGTTGCACGGGAAGGCGGGGAAGGCGGCGTCGAAGTCACCCCAACCAGCAGCGAAGGCGGGGCTGGAGAACAGCCCGCCTGCGATCAGTGCGAGGAATGTGGTCTTGCGAATCACGTACACTCCATTCGGCCCGAGGGCCACGGATACGGGGCACTAGTCGATAGGTTTGTCACGCCCGAACTGGATGACCGGGCCGTCGAAGTCCTCATCCTCTTCTTCCATCTCCATGGGCTGGAGAACGACGGGGATGATGTTCTTCTTCTTCTTCTTGATGAGGTAGCGGATCTTCTGGTTCACGTACCCAGGGGCAGACACCTCGAGCTCGAGGGTGGTGCCCTTCTGGAAGATGAACTCACTGCCGTCCTGCATGTAGAGCACCGATTCGGTCCACTCGCCGGTGGCGGTGTTGACACGGTGCCGCTCGGCCTCTTGAGGGTGCCGAACGACGGCCGTCGGGATGGGGGTGCCGTCGGCCTGGATCACCTTGACGGTGACGGGCACGCCGACATCCTGGGCCAACGCGAAGTTCGACGTCAGGAACAGGGCGGCTGCAGCGGTGATGGTGGTCAGTCGGAACATGTGATCACTTCCCTTCGAGGTAGTCCTTGAGCGGTCCTGCGGGAGCCTGGTCCTTGGCGGCCTTTCCGGCGCCCGCCTGTGCAAGACCCCTCGCGACGGCTTCGGATTCCAGGCCCTCGACGAGCTGCTTGGCTACCGCCTTGTCGGGACACAGTGCTGCGGCGGTCGCTCGGGCATCGGCCAGCCCGTCGGCGGGAGCCAGATCGTTGAGCAGGTTGAACTGCTCGACGGCGCCAGGGCCGTCACCGCGCGCGGCCTTGACGATGGCCGCCGTGGCCTGGACGCGCCACGCGTGGTCGGGCGGAATATCGGCGAACTCGGCCTCTTCGAGCAGGCTCTCGGCGACGTCGAGGCGGTCCGAGGTCGCGGCGCGACCCGCCCAGATGAGCAGCAGCTCGCCCTTCTCTTCGGTCTCTAGGCCCTTGACCAGCTCTTCGGCCGCATCGCAGGCGTCGCCGCGCTGCCCCAACGCCCAAAGCGCGGTCGCCTCGGCGAGCCCCGCCTGGAACTGATCGCCGCTCTCGAGCAGCTCGAGGTACTTCTTGGCGGTGCGTTCGACCGGGCCACCACCCTCGACCTTGTTGAGCAGCTGGATGGCTTCGTCGGATTCGGCGTCAGCGAGGTGAACCTCGGCCGCCAGCACGTACCCCGCGGGGCGCCCCGACGCGTTTCCGTGTTCTTTCACCGAGTCGAGCTCGCGCGCGGCAAGCGCAACCATGGCGCGACGCAGCTTGATCTCGCCGAGGGCGTCGCCTTCGGCGCCGTCCTCGAGCTTGGCCAGCAGGCCGTCGGCCTCGCTGTACTTGCCGGCGAGCAGGTAGGTGTAGGCCGCACCCTGCTTGGCGGCGCGGCTATCGGCGTTCTCGGTGACGGCCGCCTCGTACTTGTCGTACGCGGTGGGCAGGTTTCCATCCCGAAGCGCTGCCTCGGGCTCGGCAACGATCTCTTCTTCGGTCTTTCCCCCGAAGGGGCACGCGAAACCTACCAACATGGGCAGGAGTGCGATCGGTGCGAGTTTCCAGATTCTCATCCGATGGCTCCAGAGCGACGCGACCCCGTTTGGGCACGTTCGCGGACGGGTTGTTGAATACAACAGGCAGGCGGCGGATTCAACCGTGGCGGGTCCCAGCATGGCCCGTGGTAGATTGAGTCATCAGGTATGGGGCCCCCTGATTCGGAGGCTGGTTGACCGCGCTGGAGCCCACGCGCCGCATCACTCTGCTGCGCGAGGTCGCGACCGGACCACTGAGTGCCATGTTCGTCGGACTGCACGAACGCGAGCTCAGCCGTCGGCTCGTGGCGGTGAAGGTGCTGCGTCATCGCAGCCAGCGAGACGTCGAGAAGCTGATGCACCTGCGGGACAGCGCGCGGCGCGTGAGCTCGATCGGCCATCGCCACATCGTGGCCCCCTTCGACATCGCGTCGATCGGTGGCTTTCCCGCCATCCTCTCTCCCTACGTCGAAGGCATCGACCTGTTGGACTGGGTCGAGGTGCTGCGCGAGACGGGCACCTTGCTGCCGGGGCGGGTGGTCTGCGAGATCCTTCGCGGCGCGGCATCGGCGCTCGACGCGGCGCACAACCGCGCACCGGCTGGGTCGTCGGAGCCGATCGCGGCGGTGCACCGCGACCTCAAGCCCACCAATGTCATGGTGGACCGCGATGGCGAGCTGAAGATCATCGACTTCGGGGCCGGATTCACCTCGCTGGCGGGGCGGGACGCGCATCGCGGCGCGCTGCAGAAAGGTCTGATCAAGTACATGTCGCCCGAGCGCCGCGAGGGGCATCGGGCCAGTCCAGCGGCCGACATCTACTCGCTGGGCATCCTGGGCATCGAGCTGTTCCGGGGCCGGTGGCTTCGGCGCCTGCGCTCCCAGAATCCCGCACACGACCGGCATCTTGCCGAGGTCGTGGCCACCATGGGCGAACTGGGCATGCGCACGCGGGCCGACGACGGCCAGCTGCGGGGCATGCTGCTGCGCATGGTGGCCTTCGACGTCGATGCGCGCCCCGAGGCCGCCGAGGTCGCCCACACATTCCGCACCCTGGCCGATCGGTCCCCAGGACCGACCCTCGAGTCGTTTGCCGTTGCCCATGCGCTCCCCTGGCTCGAGCCGGTGCCGGTGCAGCCTGATCCGGGTCTGGAGGAGCATCAGGTGGGCATGCTGGAGACCGGCGCCACTTCGTCTGACCTACCGGTTCCAGAAGGGTTCCAGACCGGTGGGCTGCTCGAGCGTCAACGCGACAACGACGCCCACTGGGAAGAGACGCAGGATGGCTGGAAACAGTCCGACTTCGGCGACGAGACCGGACGGATCTCGCTCGATCTGCAGGCTCCGCAGGCTCCCGACGTCGCCCAGGCTCCCGAAGAACCCAGCGATCCGGGCCCACCCGACGAGACCTCCGAAGAGGGCATTCCCCGCATCGACACCGAGTGGGAAGAGGCCGGACCGGCGACGTCGTGGGAGCAGGACGGCCCGGTCGAGGAGCCCGCATCGTTCTACGACACGCCGGTGCCCCCGCTCGAGCGCGCCGACGACGAGCTGCTGGATGAGCCGCCTCCCCCTCCCCCTCCGGTTCCGCCGCCTAGAGCCCTCGAGCCCGAGGAGCTGCCCGACGTCGCCAACCTGGACGCCGATCAGCCCACCGAAGAGGTCGGGGCACCGGTTCCGCCGCGTCCACCCGAGCCCCCGGCTGCTCCCGAAGAACCGGCGGCCCTTCCGCCGCTGATCACCGCCGAAGTCGAGGACGTCGACGACCTGGCAGAGCCGACCTACGAGGACTTTCTCGCTGCGACGGCTGAGCGCGAGCTCACCCGGTCCGAGCCCAGACCACCCGCACGCACGACGTCCCCGGGAGCCCCGGCCGCCCGCCAGGTGTCGATGATCGCCGCCTTTGGACTCGGCGCTGCGCTGTTCGTCTCAGGCGGCCTGCTCGCCGCCGCCGCGATCTGGATCCTGATCGCCCAGTGACCCGGCGCGCCCCTGTGCCGTGAGCGACTCGAAGAAGGCGTCCACGCGCTCGATCGCCTCTTCGACCGTCTGGCTGTGGAAGACCTCTTGCCGCAGGCGCCCACCGTCGGGCACCCCGTTGCAGAAGTAGCGCGCGATCTTCTTGAAGCGCCCGAGCGCACCGATGTCACTGCGAAACGTGGTGCGGATCGCATCGAGGTAGCCCAGCAGGACGCGATGCCGCTCGGCTGGATCGACGATGACGGGCGGGTGTCCGTGCATGGCGGCCTCGATCTCGCGGAACACCCAGGGGTTGCGGATGGCCCCGCGGCCGATCATCAGCCCATCGCAGCCCGTCTCGGCGAGGGTCTGCTGGGCCGACGCCGCATCGATGATGTCACCGTTGGCAAGCACGGGGATGCCGACCCGGGCCTTGACCTGGGCGATGGTGGAGAGGTCGCGCTGGCCGCCGTAGAGATCTTCGCGGGTTCGCCAGTGCACGGCAACCGCGTCGGCGCCTTCGTCTTCGCACATGGCGGCGAGGTCGGGAGCATTCTTGAGCGCCGCGTCCCAGCCCGCCCGCATCTTGACGGTGAAGGGCACCGAGACCGCCGCGCGAATGGCTCGAACGATGTCGCGCGCCAGCAGCGGCTCCTTCATCAGGCCCGATCCACCGCTGTTGCGGCAGACCTTCTTGGAGGGACAGCCCATGTTCAGGTCGATGATGTCGGCGCCGAGCTCGGCCGCGATGGCGGCACCCTGTGCCAGCAGCTCGGGGTCGCGCCCATAGACCTGAACCGCGACGGGCCGCTCGTCTTCGTCCCACTGCAGCATCTTCATGACGCGCTTCTCGGTGTGCACGAGGCCGCGCGCGGGCACGAACTCGGTGACGGTCAGGCCGCAGCCGCCAATCTGCCGAATGAGGCGACGAAAGGTGAGATCGGTCACGTTCTCCATTGGCGCGAGCACGAGGCCGTTGCGGATGGGAATGCCACCGATGGTCAGGGAGGGAGCGTCCACCCTAGCCCCACTCGGTCAGGTTCAGGCCCTGCACGAAGGCCTCTTCTTGGGCATCGGCGTCGGCGCGGAACCAGTGCTTGACGTAGTCGCGCTGCGCCAGCGTCTGCTCTGCACCATCGGGGATCTGGGCCGCGTGCAGCGCCGCGCGAAACTCGGCGTTGTCGGGGTAGGCGTAGATGACGCCGTCCTGGTCGAGCACCAGCTGAGTGCCGCCTGGCCCCCGTAGCCACAGCTCGCACCGGGCATCGCCATAGAAGAGGTCGGCGGCCTGGGACACGGCCGGCGCCAGGCGGTCGCCCGGCACATCGAGCGCGATGAGGTCTTGCCCGGGCCAACCCTCGGGCTTGGGGTCGCGCCGGTCGACCTTGCGTCGGTACAGCACGCCGATGGGTGTTCCCAGTGCCGCGATCAGGGCCAGGTGCACATCGGCCAGGCGCTCCCAGCCCACGCTGATCACCAGGCGCTGCCCCTGCTCGGTGCTCTCGCTGCGCCAAGCAGTGGGGGGCTCCCAGCCATCGGGGGTGCCATCGGGCTGTACGGACTGCGCCTTGACCAACATCTGGGGCTCTCCATCGAGGTCAACCGCCCTAACCGGCCCTCGCCGGGCCCGTTCCATGTACGATTGCAGCGTGGAGGCAAGCTGCGGATCGGCCGACTGGCGCGGTATCAGGAGTCCGCCGTGGAGGAGCTGCTGCGGCAGCAAGCCGCCATCAACCTGTTCCTGCTGGGCTTCCTGGAGATGCACGGCTTGGACCGCGCCTGCTGGATCGGGGCGTCCCAGGACGAGGAACTGGCGGGCGTTGCGCTGTTGGTTCCGGGTCGCCTGCTGGTTCCCTACTGCCCCAACCCCGAGCACGGTGCCGCCATCGGCCGCTTCATGCGGCCTCGCTACCGGCCTTGCATGGTGGTGGGGCCCCGAGCCGAGTGCGACACCCTGTGGAGCGCATGGTCGGAGCTGCCGGCGCAGCGATCGTACGATCAGCGCCTGTACGTATGCACCGAGCCACCCAAAGGGCTCGACCCCACGGGCTTCCGTCAGGCCCGACTCGACGAAGCGCCGGTCGTCGCCCACAACTCCGGCCAGATGGAACAAGAGGACCTGGGCCGAAACCCTCACGAGGCCGATCCCGAGATGCACACCCGAGTGGTGCGGGATCGCATCGAGGCCGGCCGGACCTGGGTCATCGAGCAGGACGGCTCGATCGTGTTCCAGATCAACGTGGGCACCCAGACCGCGCTGGGCTGCCAGGTGGGCGGGACCTGGGTTCCACCGGACCATCGCGGTCAGGGGCTGGCGACCATCGGCATGCGCGCCGTGTGCAGGCTCCTGCTTCGAGATCACCCGCGCATCACCCTGCACGTGAACGAGGCCAACACGCCGGCGGTGGTCGTCTACGAGCGCTCGGGCTTCGTGCGTGATGCCCCGTTCCGCCTGATGACGGTGTTGGACTGACGGCCTTCGTTAGGAAGACAACGCGCGCACCACGTGTATGGACCATGTGACCGATGACCACCGAATCCAGCCCGACCCTGGCCGCCCTCTCGGCACGGGCCCTCGACTTCGTCGAGCGGCGCGACTGGGGCCAGTTCCACTCGCCGCGCAACCTGGCGATGGCGCTATCGGTCGAGGCGAGCGAGCTGCTGGAGCTGTACCTGTGGTGTGCCGACGACGGTCCGCAGCCCCTGAACCCCGACCGCGCGCCGAGAGCGGCCGACGAGGCCGCCGATGTGCTCATCTGCCTGCTGAATTTCTGCTCGCGCGCCGACATCGACCTTGCGGCGGCGGTCGACGCCAAGCTGCAGCGCGCAGAGAAGAAGTACCCGGTCGAACGGGTGCGCGGGAAGGCCTTGAAGTACCATGAGTACGATGACTGGGACGGAGACGACTGAATGAGTTCGAGGACTCGAAGAATCGCGCTCGGAGCATGGCTGGTCTTGGCAGCTGCCCTGGCCACGCCTGCAATCGCCGAGGTGCCCGAAGCGGACCTCGCCAGCGCCATGTCGGTGATCGAGAAGGTGAAGAGCGGCGAGCTGGGCGGCGATGCCGCCTACGAATCGCTCATGACGACGCAGAGCTCCCTGGACAAGCTGATCGAAGCGAACCCCGACTCGTACAAGGCGTACGACACGCGCGCCCGGGTCAAGATGACCTACGGCCAGTACGCCGGGGCGGTGCGAGACTTCCAGGCCGCCGTCGACGCCTACAAGCGCACCCCTCCCCGCTTCCCCGACCCCAAGATCGCCTTCAGCATCTCGGATCGCGCCGAGATCCAGTACGAGCGACTGGGCTACCTCGACCCGGCCATCGACAGCCTGCTGTCGGGCCAGACGCTGCTGAAGGAGCTGGTGGTCGAGATCGAGAAGATCCGCGGCGGCCGCTCGGGCAAGGCCTGGGACGATCTGGAGAGCACGATTCGCCAGGCGCGCATCGCGATCAACCGCAACCTGCTGTCGGCCTTCCTGGAACATCCAAGCCGCAAAGACGAGGCCGTCGTGGCCTTCGAGCACGCGATCGAGGTGTTGCCCGACGACTACGACGTGCGCTTGAAGTACGGCGATCTGCTGGTGCGCGAGAAGCGCAACCAAGAAGCGCTCGAGGCCTACGGGTTCGCGCTCACCCTCGCCGAGGGCGACGTGACCCCGCACTGCCGCCTGGGCGGGGTGCACCGCATCTTGATGAACGGCAAGCTCAACCTCGACGACAAAGGCGGCGCCAAGGCGCACTTCAACCAGGCCGTCGAGAACTGGGAGAAGTGCCTCACCGCGAGCCCCGACAATGCCGACGTGCTGCTGAACATGGTGAACATGAGCCGCGAGATCGAAAACAAGAAGAAAGAATCGGCCTTTCAGGCGCGGCTGGACAAGGTCTGGGGCCGCTAGCACGCGCCACGCGGTGGCGGATTCCTGGCTAGCGGCGTTCGTACACCAACGCGTGCTCCCAGCGTGAGCTCTTGCGTGCGTGATCGGGGCGCTCGAGGCTGGCCGAGGCCACCGACTTGAGGCCCGCCGCCAGCGCAGCTTGTTCGGTGGGGGTGCGGCTGTCGATGGCGCCGCCCGGGGTGAGGCCGTCGCCGATGACGATGCAGATGCGGCCGCCGGGGGTGAGCTGAGCGGTGGCGGCGCGTATCCAGGCTTCGGTGTCGCGCCGCCAGTGGGACAGCGCCGTCTTCTTGCCCTCGCGCCAGCTGCGGCGGGAGCCGACCTCGTGGTCGCGACGAAGATCGTCGAGAAACCAGACATTTCGCAGGTGCTGAAGCAGCAGGTAGTCGTACACACCCGGGTAGGGAGGGCTGGTGAGCACCAGGTCGACCGGGGCGTCGAGCCGCAGCTCGCGGGCGTCGCACAAGGCCAGGTGGGCGTTGGGGGTGCCCTCGGGAACGGCATCGCGCAGCGCCACGATGCGACGCCCGAGCTCACGCGCCTTCTTGTGGAACAGGATGGCCGTGGTGCCCGGCGGGCGACGGTGTTTCTTGCGCTCGCCGTGGGTATCGCTGGCGCGCCAGCTCACCTTGACCAGGATGGCGCTGAAGACGCTCCACAGCAGGCCGCGGGCATCGCCCATGGGCATGGCCTCGATGCCCCGGCGAATGGCCTCGAGCTCGCAGAAGGCATGCGGCGCGTACCACTCGGACAGCACGCCGGCGATGGCCGGGGGCGGCAGGTCGGTGGCGGACTTGGCGACGTCGGCGAGCTTGCGAGCGGTGCTGCGCATCTCGGTGAGTACGTCGTCGTCGACCACGCTGGTGCGGGCCCGCGCCGCGCGCAGTGCGGTGGGGCTGAGGTCGCGGCCGAAGGCGGTGCGGCCAGCCACCATGGCCTCGACGAGTACCGTGCCGCCGCCACAGAAGGGGTCGAGCACGCTGTCGCCGGGCAGGGCCGCCAGCAGGTCGCGCGCGGCATCGGGGTGAAGACCCGCCGGGTAGGTGTGGAAGCCGTGCGTGAGGCGATCTTCGCGCTCTTCGGCGCCAAGAGCGGCAGCCAGGGCACCCGCGGTCGCGGTGTGGCCGGTGAGCACCGTCTCTAGGGTGGGCTTTCCGCGTGTGGTCCGTTTCGACACGCTGGCGCTGTAACATCGCCGCGAGCTGGCGTTCGACGGCCGGCACAAGGCCGTCGACTTTTTTCTTTTCTGCTCCCCGAGCCTCGCGGTTCCAAAGGATGCGGATCCACTCCACGGGCCGTCCATGAGCTTCACCGACGAAGAACTCGCACAACTCTACGAGCGCTATGCCCACGTCATCTTTCACCGCTGCTTGTCCATCCTCAAGAACGAGGAACTGGCTCACGACGCCTTGCAAGAGACGTTCGCGCGGGTGCTTCGCCACAGCGCCGACTTCAACAACCAATCGAGCCCGCTGACCTGGATGTACCGGATCTCCACCAACTACTGCCTCAACCAGATTCGCAACCGCAAGGGGCGAGCCAACAAACTCACCGTGCACCGCGAAGACATCCTGGGCGACGAGGCGACGGCCCCCGACGAGGAGGGCACCGACCGCGCCGCGGTGATCGCCCTGCTCGAAGACGCCGACGAAGAGACCCGGCTGTGCGTGATGTACACCTACTTCGACGACTGCACGCGGCAAGAGGTGGCCGACCTGGTGGGCATCTCGGTTCCCACGGTGCGCAAGCGCATCAACACCTTCTTGGAGCGGGCGCGACGGCAGCTCGACGTGCCCGCCACCGATGTGGTCGCCATCCTGCTCACCCTTGCGGCGGCCTCGTCTGTGGCCCAGGCGGTGGCGTGATGCCTAGCCTGTTCGACATCAACGAGGGCGCTCGCCCCAGCACCCTGGAGCTCGGCCGCCACGCCACAGGCGAGCTCGAGCTGGCCGCGAGTCGGCTCGATGCCCAGGCCCGGGCCCACCTCGACGCGCTGCAGCGCTCCAAGGCGCGCGTGCCGACCTTCGACATCGCCGCCATCCGCGCGCGGGCTGGCGAGCTGCAGGACGCGCCACCCCAGGCCCAGCCGACAGCCCCCGTCCCCTCCCCTGCGAACAACTGGCGCTGGTTCGCTCCGCTCATCGTGCTGGCCGCGGTGTTCGTGCTCGCGGTGCTGCCTGACCCCACCGCCTTCGACCCCACCCCGCCGACCCCGGGCTTGACCCTGAAGGGCGGCGGCTTGCTGGTGTACCAGCTGCATGACGACCAGCAGCTGCGTCCCTACCAGGGAAACGCCCTGGGCGAGGGCGACTCCATCGGCTTCCGCGTGAACGGCGGCGATCACCACACCGTCGCAGTGCTGTCGGTGGACGGCCGGGGCACGGTGAGTGTTCTGTACCCCGACAAAGACGAGAACCTGATGCAGCTGGGCGGAAGTGGCGAGACCATCCCTTTGCCGGGCACGGTCATCCTGGATGACGCACCCGGACCGGAGATCTTCGTGGCCGTCTTCGACATGCCCCACACCGACGCCCGCGACGCGCTGGACGAGGCCTACAAGGCCGGCGGAACCGCCGGGGTGGAGTCTTGGGTCCAGGAGCATGGCGGGGCCGACTCGGTGCGGGTGGAGCGTCGATGAGACACGTCGCGGCAACGTTGGCCATCGCCGTGGGCATGGGCGTCTGCGCGCCGGCCCATGCAGGCGACGACGTGCGCATCGGCCTGTTCATCGGCAACAACGAGGGCGGCGCCAGCCAGCAGCGCCTGCTGTTCGCGGCCGCCGATGCCCGCAAGATGCGCGACCTGATAGTGGACTACGGCGGCGTGGACGCCGCTGACGCGATCCTGCTGCAGAACCAGCCGCTGCGCCGCATCGAGTCCGAGCTGGCCAGCCTGCAGCGCAAGGTCGAGCACAGCAAAGCCAGCGGCCACCACACCACGCTGGTGTTCTACTACTCGGGGCACGGCGACGATGACGCGCTGAACATCGGCACGCAGGAGCTGACGCACGAGGCCCTGCGCCAAGCCATCGAGGCCACCGGTGCGGACGTGCGCATCGCCATGCTCGATGCCTGCCAGTCCGGGGCCGTCGTGCGCAGCAAGGGCGGTGTTCGCGGGCCGTCCTACGCCTTCGACCTGGGAGCCGAGCAGACCCGCGGCACCGCTTTCCTGACCTCGAGCGCCCGCAACGAGTACAGCCAGGAGTCCGGCGAGCTCGGGGGCGGCTTCTTCACCCACTACCTGCACAGTGGCCTTCAGGGTGCCGCCGACCAGAACGGCGACGGAGAGGTGGGGCTGGGCGAGGTGTACCGCTACGTGCACAACGAGACCTCGTTCGCCACTCGCACCACACGCGAGACCCAGACCCCGACCTTCGACTTCGACCTGACGGGCACGGGCGATCTATGGCTGACGCGGCTGGAGTCGGCGAGCGCGCGGCTGGCCTTCGACGGCGGAATGGAGGGCTCCTACTCGATCTGGGACGAGGTCCGTAAGCGGTACGTGGCCGAGATCGACGGCGGCGCGGCGGGGCAGATCGCGCTGCAGCCCGGCACCTACTACGTGCACCACCGCTCGACGGGCTGGGTCGACGAAGCCGAGTACGTGCTGGCCGAAGGGCAGACGGCCACCGTGAGCGAGCTGGACTTCATCACCCTCGCCTACGACGAGACCGCGAGCCGCGGCGATCTGCAGAAGCAGGAGCGCAAGGCGAAGCGGCCCGACGTGGCGGTGCGGGTGTCGCTGGGAGGTCGAGGCTTCGCGGACCCCACCTACTCGGCCACCTACCTGCCCGAACACGGCGTCGCGGGCATCGACGTACGGGTGCTTCCCCTCACGCGGCGCGTCTTCTACGGCGCCGAGGTGCTGTCGGGCGGCCGCGGCGCGCTCATCGAGTTTCCGGGTGTGCCCACGCAGCAGACCTTCGTGCAGAGCACGAGCGCCAGCACCTACTTTGGCGCCGCGACCGGTCCTCGGCTGGTTCGCGCCGGAGGCGGCCTGAAGGGCGAGCTGGTGTACTTCCAGCGCTCGCTGCGCCCGCACGATGACATGGACGCGGCAGCCGTGAAGCAGGACGCGCTGTCGGTCGCACCGGGCTTGATTGCCTGGGTCGGCATGCACCACGGGCGCTTTGCCGCCGACGTGAACCTGAGCCGCATGTGGTTGCCGCTCCGGATCGACGACGGCACACCCATCCCCGCCTTCAACGAGCTCACCCTAAGTGTGGGGTACCGGTTCTGAAGCGCGCGCTGCCAGTGCTCGTCCTGGTGACGGGTTGCTACGATCCCATCAGCAACGCGGCCTTCGTCGAAGACCAGCGCTTCACCGAGGCGCTGCCCACCGAGGCCCTGCTGGGTCCGCCCGGCCCCTTTGCCGACCTGCAACAAGCCAGCGACCCGGTGCTCGATGCCGCCATCGACGCCCGCGACGACTACCTGCAGACCGTGCGCACGCTGCTCGAGAGCGGCGAGGCTCTGCGTCGGACCTCACCCGACAATCGCGGCAGCGACTACCGAAGCTGGCAGCCGCTCCCGGTCGCGAGCACTAGCGATGCTGGCCTGGACAGCTGGTGGATCCGCGCCGACGTGGTCGATGCCGGAGACGGCCTGATGGCCAGCACCATCGAGGTCGCGGAAAGCCAGGACGGGCCATGGACGCCGGCCGGAGAGGGCTGGCGCGACCCCATGGGCCGGGGTGGCATCGACTGGGATCTGACCTTCTTCGAGGACAGCGGGCACCTGAACGTCGCCTTCGAGCAGGCCGACTACGGCCGTAACGTCACGGTGGAACACCGCGGCAACCTGGTCACCCTGGGCAACGCGTGGGGGCTGTATGGCGATGCCGCCATGGGCTTGCCGCTGGGCGACGTGCTGCTCACCACCGACGGGGCTGCATGGCCCGCCAGCGCGGGCGTGCTGCACTCCGCTCAGGGCGGGCGTGCCGACGGCACCGTGTTCACCCCCGAAGGCGAGCGCATCTTCCATGCCTGCTGGGACGCCGTCGGCGAGACCACGTACCTTGGGGGCGACCCCGGGGTTCAGACCGAAGGCAACGAAGCCCTGTGCGTGGGCGAGCCCCTGTTCAGCCGCGAGTAGCCGCCAGCGCGTGCAGGCGGCGCGCGACCTCGGCCGGGGCCGCGTTGTCGGGCAGGTAGTCGACAGGGCCGTGCTTGTCGCAGATGCGGCTCCAGCGCCGTTCCTCACTGCCAAAGTCGTAGGACATCAGCACCGGCGTGCGCACCCCGGCCTCGCGCAGTGCAGCGAGCACGTAGTTTCCCTGGTGATCTTCCAGGAAGTGTCTGGCCTGGACAGGGTCGCCGTTGAAGCGGTCGGCTGTCGCCGCAAGGTCGCCCAGCAGCTCCCCATCGGGCACGCGATCGAAGCGCATGTCCAGGTAGATGGCGTCGAAGTGCCCCTGTTTCACACGCTCGAGCGCCGCCGGACCGCTACCCGCCCGCTCCCACTCGAAGCCATCGGCCAGAAAGCGCTGCAGCGTCTCGATGTACTCGAAACCATCCTCGACGATCAGTACTCGCATCACTCGGTCCTCATATGGTCGGGGATTGCGGCCAGGGGCAGCCGTACCACGACTGCCTTGCTCCAGCCGGGCTCATCCTCGACATGGATGCTGCCCCCGTTCTTGCTGATGAGATCGACGGTGAGCCCGAGCCCACGGTCGATGTAGCGCCCACGGATCACCGCCGTGCTGATGCGCCGGGGTGCGTCATCGCGCACACGGATGCACAGCCGCTCCAGGAAGGTGACCTCGTCCTCTTCGACGTCGATGCGCACCCCGACGCGCAGCTCGCCGCACTCGAGTGTCGCCTGCAGGCTGTTTCGCAGCACGTTGGCCAGGATGTCCTCGAGCTCGTCGCGAAACACCCGAACCGCGGGCCTGGCCACCTCGATCGCTACGTCGAGCTCGGGCTCGTAGTCGGTGCGAAACTCGGACTCGGCCACGACCTGGCGCCACACCGCTCGCACGAGCGCCTCGTCGACCGGCAGGATGCACACGGTCGCCAGCAGGCGCCCGAGCTCAGCATAGCCCCGGTCGTTCAGCTGTTCCGAGATGCGGCGCAGGTCATCGGCAAGCCCACGCCCGGCCCCAGCCCGCATGTCGCGCTGTCGGGCCTGTAGGCGATCCATGCCCTCGACCAGCTCGCAGAAGACCGGGTCGACGTGGCGCAGGTTCAGCCGCATGCCGTGCACCGCGCCCAGCCGCTCCAGCTCGCGCACGTAGCCACGAAAGCGGTCGACGGCGCCGCGCTCGCCAAACAGCTTGTCGGCGGCCCAGGTCGCGGGCGCCGGGTCGCCGTCGTCGAGCGCGGCGGCGATGGCGGGCAAGGTGGTGGTGTTGTGCTTGAGCACTTCGTGGCGAATGGCGCTGCCGATGCGCGCGATGTCGCGGTAGGCCGACGGAGCCCGGTCCAGCAGCTCGCGCACCCCGACGCCGGAGCGGCGCCGCCAGATCACCGCGACGGGCAGCACCAGCATGCCTCCCAGACCCAGCGCCGACACCGCCGTGGCGGTGCGTGTTGCCGTGCGCATGCGCTGATCGAGGTCGAGTGCGCGGGCGTGGTAGATGCCGCTGGTGGCGGCCTGAAAGTAGGTGTCCAGGTGTTCGCGCGCGGCCAGCGGCTGCAGCCGACCCCAGGCCAGCTCGGCCAGCAAGAAGTGCGCGCCCGGATAGCCCAGCTGGGCGGCCTCTCGAATCAGCGCCTCTTGCTCGACCCTGTCGATGGTGTGGTTGGCCAGAATCAGCAAGACCGCGGGCTGCCGCCGGTCCAGGGCGATGCTGCGGCGGTACACGTCGAGGGCCTCATCGAGGCGCCCGTCAGCCAGCAGTAGCTTGGCGTGCAGGTTGAGCGCCGGCACGAAGCGAGGCGCGAGCTCCTGGACCTTCTGCAGCTCGGCAATGGCCAGCTCGGTCTTGCCGCCCGAGACATAGGCATGGGCCACGTGGTACGCCAGCCAGGCTTCGTCATCGACGTCGACGGGCCGGTCATAGGCATCGGGAAGGGTGGGCTGTGCGGGGCGGGCGCGCACCAGATCGGCCAGCAAGGCACGAGCCTCGCCCCGTCCTTCGGTGTTCTTGGCGTCGGCCAAGAAACGAGACAGGGCCGCCTCGGCCTCGGCCGGCCGCCCCTGGCGAAGCAGGACCCGGGCCAGCTCGAGATGCAGCGCCGTCCAGCTGGGCGCGAGGCGCAGCGCACGCCGGTACCGGGCCGCCGCCTCATCGTCGAAGCGACCGGCGTACCGGGTGGCGAGCAGGTCGGCGAGCGCCGCCTCGTATCGGGACTCGAGCGGGTCGAGGCCGGCCGCCAGCAGCATGGACCGCTCGGCACCGGTGACATCCCCCAGCGCCAGCTGCACATCGCCCAGGGCGGCGTGAACCTCGGGGCTTCGGGGCGCATCGTGAACCAGTCCCTGGAGCTCCTGCCGTGCCGCGCCCAGGTCTCCGGCCGCCACCAGCGCCCGCGCGCGCTGAAGCCGCCGCTGCTGGGTGGGGTCCAGCGGGACGGCTGCCGCCGCCATCATGCGGCGCGCCTCGTCTTCGACGGTGAAGCGCTCGAGGCGCTGGGTCACCCAGTCGCTGGCCGAGGGCTGGCGCTGCAGCCACCAGTCCAGCAGCTCGCGCTCCGCCTCGCCGTCGCCCTGCTCGTGCAGGGCCACCACGATGGCCCGCAGCGCCGCCTGGGCGTCATCGTCGGCGATGGCAAAACCCTGGTAGCCCACGGCATCGCGAACCAGCGCCGCCGCCTGGGTGGGCTCGGTTTCGGCGAGCGCCCGGGCCTGCAGTGCAACCGCGGTGCCCGGCGCCTCGATGGACAGCTGCTGCAGCTCGATCGCGGCCTGGAGCGCCTCATCAGGCCGATCGCTGCGAATCAGCAAGCGCGTCAGCGCCTCGACGGCATCGGCATCGCTGCCGAGCCGGCGGTAGGCGTCCTCGGCAAGCTGGTCGTCCCCTTGCCGCTCATACACCCGTGCCAGCGCCATGGTGGCGTGATCGAAGTAGGGATCCGCCTCGAGCACCCGGGCCAGCAGGGCCTCGGCCTGGTCGAGCCGTCCCTCCTGCTCGGCCGCGAGCGCGGCCTTCCAGTCCGACCGCGCCGCCAGCGGCAGGGCATCCGCCGGATCGGCGACGGCCAGGGCCCCCAGGAGCAGCAAGACGAGGTTCAGAGCTGTTCCTTCAGCTCGCGCACCTTCAGGCCCAGCTGGTTGAAGCGAAGCTGGACCTTGCGCGCGTGCTCCTGATCCCCCAGCAAGATCTGAGCCATCTTGGTGAAGTCGCCCTCGTGTTCCAGGTACAGCGCCTTGAAGTACTGGCGCTCGGTGTCTTGCGCGACCTTGTTGAGGGAGCCGTTGGGCCGCACCGAGACGCGGATGCGCCAGCCAGGAACCCCGTCGTCATCGGCATCGAGGACATCACCCTGCCCCCGGGATGCGCCGGCCGGCGCGCTGGCGAGCAGGTCGCGCACCACCTTGGGTCGAACCGGCACCACGTCGGGTCGGTCGCCGCCCGGCACCGCGAGCATCTCGGTGAGCGCGAACAGCGCGGCGTTCTCGACCGTCATCGCGAACTCGCGCAGGTTGCCGGGCCACGGATGGGCCTTTAGCGCGCGAACGGCGCGCTCGGCGAACAACAGGTGCAGCACGCCAGGGCGTGCGTCGGGCGCTGGGCCTCCCACGACCACTTCGACCGTGCCGGCCGACAACGCGTTCCGTTGTCGGTAGTCGTCGACGAGGCCGCGCAGGTACGGGCGCTCCAAGGCGCGCTGCACCGCGAACTCGAGCAGGCGTGCCTGGTCGAGCTGGCGCTCGGCCAACGACGGCAGCCGCACCGCTGCGGCCGGGTTCAGCCGCATGTACAGATCGGCGCGAAAGGTGCCGTCTGCCACACGGGCGGCCAGGTCTTCGTTGGTGGCGACCACCAGCTTGGTGTCGACGGGTCGCTCGTGAAGCTCGCCAATGCGCGTGACGATGCCCTCCTGGAGCACCGACAGCAGCATCTTCTGGGCCTCCATGGACAGGTTGCCGATCTCGTCCAAGAACAGCGTGCCGTGGTTCGCCGCCTCGAAGGCCCCCAGCCGGTCCGAGACCGCGCCCGTGTACGAGCCCTTGGCGGCGCCGAACAGGTGCGCGGCCATGAGGTTGGTGGGGATGGTCGACAGGTCGACGGCCACGAACTTGCCCGTTCGGCCGCTGCGCTCGTGCAGGTAGTGCCGCGCGATCAAGCTCTTGCCGGTGCCCGTCGGCCCCAGCAGCAGCACAGGCAGGCGGCCCCCGGCGAGCACCCCCAGCTTCTGGCGGATGGCGCGCATCTTGAGCGAGCGGCCCCAGTAGATGGGGCCCTCGGCCTCTTGCGCGTGGCGCGCGGCGGCAATGCCCGCAATCTGAGCGCTCAGCGATCGGGCATCGACGTATTCATCGTCCAGGAACCAGGTGTACTCCTGGGCCTCGAGGGCATCGGCGGCCTCGGCGAGCGGGACCTCCTCGCGGCTGGTCATCAGGATGACCGGCAGGTCTGGATGCCGGGCCCGCAGCAGCTTGAGGATCTCGAAGCCCTGCCGGTTGCGCAGATCTTCGGGCGGGCCGGCTCCGACCAGCTCGTCGTCGGGGATGTCGAAGTGCACGTCCAACAGCACCAGGTCGATTCGGCCGCGGCTCCGGGCCAGCATCTCGGACGCTTGCCTCCAGCACCGGGCCGGCCCCCGGTAGTGGTGCTCTGGAATGGCCCGGCGACACAGCTGCATGTAGCGGTCCTGGTCGTCGACGATGAGGATGTCAGCCAAGCCTTTCTCCGTTGCGCGCCGCGAGGACGAGCTGCTTGCAGGAATCAGCCACCGCGAGCGCCAGCTCGCAGCCGCGTTGCACCGTGTCTTCGTCGGGGGGGCCTTGTTGCAGTGCACGAACCACGCCAGCCACCTGGGCCATCTGGGCGTCCAGGTGGGCCACGATGGCGTCGTCGGACAGATCGACCGTCAGGCCGTCGCGCAGTGCGTCGGTCCCGAACAGCCCGCCGCGAGCCTGCTGCCACACCTCGACCGCGCTCACCGTGCCCTCTGGTCCGCGGCGAGTCGCGAGCAGATCCGCCTCCAGGGCCTGCTGGCGGTCGAGGGCCGACGCGTCGGGCCCCAGCCAGCGCGTCTGGAAGGCGATGTACTTGCCCAGGTCGTGCTTGAGCCTGGACGCGTGTTCGAGCACGGCGGTGCGCTGGGCGGGGTCCAACGATTCGAGCGTGGCCAAGCGAGTTCCTCGGACGAGCCCAAATCTACCGTATGTAGAGCGTCTCGCGCGCCGATCTATCGAATGGGATCGGGCGACGAGGCCGCAGGCAGCATCCCAGCCGCGGTGAGCCCGACGATCACACCGACGGGAATCAGCCAGCCCGTGACCCCGGTCATGCCCACCAGGGCCGTGTCGAACTCGGCACCCGCCGCACTCACCACCACCAGGAAGGCCGCGGAACCGTTGAGGGCACCGTGCGCGATGACCGCGGGCCAGACCGAGCCGGTGCGGCTGCGTGTCCACCCCATCAAGATGCCGTGCACCACACACAGCACGGTCATCAGGCCCACACCGAGCACCGGGTGTTGCGGGTAGTTGTACCCGAGCAAGATCACGGGCGCGTGCCACAGGCCCCAGATGACGCCGTGCAGCACCAGCGCTGCCCAGTCGCCCAACGGCTGCAGGGCCGGCAGCAGGTAGCCGCGCCACCCCAGCTCCTCGCCCAGCACCGCCGGCACGTTCAGCATCGGCGCCAGCAGCATGTTGAACAGCTGTGCGGCAGCCAGCGCGTGGATGGGCACCGTGGCGAAGACCTCTTCGGCGGCCGCGTCGCCAGCGGTGGTCACGATGAGCGCTCGAAAGCCCGACAGTTCCACGAGATCCAGCTCGAAGCAGCCGAACATCCAGCCCACGAACGGCGCCAGCACCGACATGGCCGGCCACGCCAGCCAGGCGAAGAGCCACATCGGCAGCCAGTCACGACCGAGCCCGAGGCCCAGCCGCTCCTTCAAGCCGCGCTCGTCGGGGGACACCCAGCGCACCACGATCAGGGCGGCGACCGCGGGGCTCCACATCATGGCGACCATCAGCGGCGTGGCCGCCGGGTGCGCCAGGCCCGCCGGCGACAGCCACAGCGGCGCGACCGCCAGCGCTCCCAGGCCCATTGCCAGGGCGGTGAAGGCGAGCACCCCACGGATGTCGACGTCGCGGGTGCGGTCAGCAGGCTGCTTCATGGCTCCTCCTGCCCTCACCTACGGGTGGCGCCCCGGCGCATTCCCGACGAAGGGGCCAGGTGGCCACAGCGACCGCCCTACTTGTGCAGGCTGCGCAGAAAGGCGAGGTACTCTGGCTGGCTCGGAAACTGCGGCTCGGGCAGCGGCCCCAGCCGGTCGAGGGCCTGGTTCACGCTGGCGGCCACGGGCTGCAGGCCCTCTTCGCTGGCAAACAGCTCTCGGACCTTGTCGGGCTCGATCCGACGGCGCCGCACCATGTCCTGCACCAGTCCCGCCAAGGCGCGCTCATCGAGCTGAGCTTTGTCGGTCACCGTGCGCGCGACGTCCACCAGGCCCACAGCGTCGAGTCGGCCGCGATCCCACAGCACCAGCGCGGCCTGGAACCAGCTGAAGATGGGCGTGACGCGCGGGCCCAGCAGGTTGAACTGCGAGACGCTGACCCCGCGATCGCTGTGGATGAAGATGTCGTCGACCGCATCGGCCCGGCCGATCTTTCGCATCGACTTCACGGCCTCGCGCACGCTGTCGCTGTAGGCCCCGCCCGCCTCCATGATGCGTCCGACCTCGCTCTCGGACAGGCGGCCGGCCACGGCGTCGGCGTACACGCTGTACACCAGGGCATCGACCTCTGAGTCATCGCCAAACAGCGTCTCGTGCACGCGAGGACCCAGGCCAACCCGCTGCGACAGCAGCTGCGGCAGCTTGTAGCCGACCTGCCCCGTGACCGCGCGAAAGCGGCCACGGCGGATGTTGCCCAGCGAGTCCTTGAGCACCAGCCCGTCGACCTTCACCCCGTCGAGCGCCAGCTTCTCTTGCAGGACCTGGCGCATCTGCGGCGGCGAGCCCGACAGCACGAACACCCGGCACCGGGGATCGGTGCGCTGGAGGTTTCGCAGCAAGGCGCCCGAGCCGGGAATGTTGCGCTTCTCGCTGGCTCGCTCGACCGCCGCGCGAATCAACCCCCGCATCGAGTGGATGTCGGTGTCCAGGTAGGTACGATCGAGGTCCCAGCGGTAGATGTGCATCAGTCCCCACCCACATCCGTGCCCGCGCCCGGCCCCGCATCGCCGCGACCCTCGTCGACTTTGGCCTCCCCTACCACCGGCTCCGCGTCGGCCTCTACCGGCGAGGACGGCGCCCCGGCATCGGAGGCGTCCTCGGAAGGAGCCGCACCACCCGAGCCCATCAGGCCCATCAAGCGGTCCGACAGCCAGGCCATCCACCCGCCCCCTTCGTCGAGCACCTCTTCGGGCTCCTCGCCCAGGAAGTCCTCTTTGTAGATCTTGTACATGCTGATGGCCAGCGCCACCAGCACCGGCCCGATCAGCAGCCCGGGCAGATCCAACCAGGCGTACCCACCGAACACGGCCAAGAAGATCAGCAGCGGATGGATGTTGCTGCTGCCGCGCAAGAACAGCGGCTTGACCACGTTGTCGACGCTGCCGGTGATCACGATGCACCAGATGGTGAGGAAGAGCGCCTTGCCCCAGCCCAGCGCCACGAGCGCCCACAGCGCGACCGGCACCCAGATGATCCCCGTGCCGATGAGCGGGATGAAGCTGCAGATGCCGGTGAGGATGGACAGGAAGATCACCGAGGGCACGCCGATGAGCCAGTAGGCGATGCCGCTCACCAGCCCCTGCAAGGCAGCCGTCGCCAGGGTACCCACCACCATGTTGGTGGCGAACTCGGCGAACACACCGAACAGGCGGTCTTCGTACTCGTCGTCGATGGGCGACATCTTCTTGGCCGCTTCGACGATGGCCGGCCCTTCCATGTAGAAGGTGGGCACGGCGAACAAGAAGATGAACGCGTCGAGCCCGAAGCCTGCGGCGCTGGCGAGGATCTGCGGCACGGCCTTGGACAGCCCGTTGAGCCCCGCCAACACCCCGGCCTGAAGCGGCCCCGAGACCCGCTCGATGATGTTGTACTCGGTGGGGTCGAAGCCCTCGGGAAGGAAGGACAGCGCCCACACGGCCCACTCGTTCTCTTGGGCGGTGTTGCCGAACTCCCACAACCACAGCTGAAAGCCACCGCTCTGCACCCAGGTCACGCCCTCGGCGCCAAAACGAACGCCCTCGGCCAGCGCCAGGTACAAGATGGTGCCCACCGGTCCCAGCACCACCACGATGAGCAGGAGCAGGGTGAGCGCGGCGCCCGCAGCGCGGCGCTCGGCGCCGACCTTCTCTTGCACCCACTCGTAGATGGGCCACGTGACGATGACCACCACTCCGGCGGCCCCGAGCACGTACAGGTAGGGCTTGAACAGGTAGCCCACGGCCAGGATGGTGGACGCGAGCACGCCCAGGAACCAGCGGTCTTTGACCTGCTGGGACCAGGGGTCGCGCGGGTGCGACGGCGGGGCGGGCTGCTCGTCACTCACCTGGATTCACGCATCGTCGAGGTTCATGGTGTGAACGCCCTCGCGAATGCGCCCGATCAGATCGCCGCGAACCGCCTTGGCAGCCACCTTCATCGCGTTGCGGATGGCGCGGGCCTCGGACCGACCGTGGGCCTTGATGACCACGTGATCGAGGCCCAGCAGTGGAGCCCCGCCGTACGCCTTCCAGTCGGTCATCTTCTTGAGCTCGCGAATGCCCCCCGACAGCATGGAGAGGCCGAGCCGCCACTGCAGGTTGGACTTGTAGGCCTGCTTGGCGATGTCGCGCACCACCTCGCCCACGCCCTCGAGCATCTTGAGCACCACGTTGCCCAAGAAGCCATCGCACACGACGACGTCGACGGTTCCCCGCGGGATGTCGAGCCCCTCGACGTTGCCCACGAAGTTGAGTGGGCCGTTGGACAGCATCTCGAAGGCGCGCACGATCTCAGGCGTGCCCTTGCCGCGCTCGGTGCCGTTGGACAGTAGGCCCACCTTGGGGCTCGGCATTTCCGAGACGATGGAGCTGTAGGCCGAGCCCATCACGGCAAATCCCACCAGATCTTCCGGGGTCGCTCCGATGGTGGCGCCGACATCGAGCATCAGACCGAAGGGGTCTCCGCGTGGCCCGTGCCGCTGTTCGGTGGGATGGACCGCGGCCAGCGCGGCGCGCCGAATGCCCGGCAGCATCGAGAAATTCTGCGCCGAGGCCAGGATGGTGGCGCCAGTGGAGCCTGCCGAGACCAGCGCGTCGGCCTCGCCGGACCGCACCAGATCGGCCGCCGTCAAGATGCTGCACTCGGGCATGGCCTCCAGGCCGTCGCGCGGCTTGGCATCCATGGGCACGACGCCCTTGCAGTCCACGATCGTCATGCGCCCGGGATGGTAGGCGAACTGATCGAGCAACGGAGCCAGGATCGCCGCCTCGCCCACCACGTAGATGTGCACGTCGGTATCTTCTCTGGACAGTCGGGCAGCACCCTCGATCGCCGCTTTGGCGCCGTGGTCACCACCCATCGCGTCAAGCGCAACGGAAATCAAGCATCCCCCGTATCGAACGGCCGGACTTTAGCATCTGGAGCGCCCGGTTTCGGGTCTGCAGTGCCGCGTTAGCCAGCGGGCCACGGAGGCAGCATGGCCGAGACCCCCAAGTCGCAGAACATTCGCTGGCACGGCGCCGAGCTCACCCAGGACGAGCGCGAGAAGCGCCTGGGCCAGCGTGGGTGCGTGGTGTGGTTCACCGGGCTGTCGGGCTCTGGGAAGTCCACGGTCAGCCGACGGGTCGAGGCCCAGCTGCTGCACCGCAACGTGCATGTGTACACTCTCGACGGCGACAACCTGCGCCACGGCCTCAACGCCGACCTGGGCTTCAGCCCCGCCGACCGCACCGAGAACATCCGCCGCGTCGGCTGCGTGGCGGCCCTCTTCGCCGATTCCAGCACGGTGTGCCTGACCGCTTTCATCAGCCCGTACCGCTCTGACCGGGCCATCGCCCGTGAGCGAGTCGCCGACGGACGCTTCGTCGAGGTGTTCGTGGACACCCCGCTCGAGATCTGCGAGCAGCGGGACCCCAAGGGCCTGTACAAGAAGGCCCGTTCGGGCGAGATCGGGCAGTTCACCGGAATCTCGGCGCCCTACGAGGCCCCCGAAGAGCCCGAGATCTGGCTCCAGACCGAGGGTCGCAGCCCCGACGAGTGCGCCGCTTTGGTGGTGGCCAAGCTCGAAGCGCTGGGCTTCATCGACGGCTGATCGGCGTCGGCGTGGGGCGGCCTACACCCGCGTGCCCGCGATCCCCTCGCCCACCATGAGCCCCATCGCCATGGTGGTGACCTGGGGATTGACACCGAGCGAGCTGGGAAAGGTGCTGGCGTCGGCGACGTGCAGGTTCTTCCAGCCCCAGACGCGGCCATCGGGGTCGATGACGCTGGCGGACGGGTCGCCGCCCATGCGGCACGTGCCCATGGGGTGGCTGGCATAGCCATTGATGCGGCTGGCGGGGGTGTCGGGGTGCCAGACCTTGGCGAGGTCGTCGCCCGGGCGCACCGGAGCGGTGCCCTTGAGGCCCGAGAACACCGAGGTGGCGCCGGCGGCGAAGAACACCTCGGCGACCTTCTGCATGCCGGCCAGCAGCCGGCGTTTGTCGCCCTCACCGAGGTGGTAGTACAGGTCGAGCCCGGACGGCAGCATGCGCACGAAACCCTCGGAGTCTTCGTCGTGCACCAGGGCGCCGGCGCTCGCCATGCGGCGCAGGTCGGCCATGACCTCCATGACCTCGGGGCCCATGCCCATGGTGGCGCACAGGTAGTACTGGTCGGGGGTGACGGTGTAGGTCTGCAGCAGGTAGCCCTGCTTCCACATGTCGACATAGTAGCCCTGGGTCACGCCCTGCCACGGCACGATGTCCCACGGAAAGCGCGCGAGCATGCCCGAGGTGGGGTGCACAACCAGGTGCTGTCCCAGGTGGGTCGAGTCGGACAACCCGTTCTGGGACAGGAACAAGGGCGAGCCGATGGGCCCGCCCGACAGCACGAAGGTGTCAGCGGTGGCCCGAACCGTGCCCGCGGGCTGCTGGGTGACCGGATCGATGAGCTCGCCCGTGACCGCGACCACCCGGTCACCCTTGGTCTGCACGCCCCGCATGCGGCAGTCGGCATAGACGCCCACCGTGCCCGCCTGGATGGCCTCGGCCAGGAACGTGCGGTCGACGCTCGCCTTGCCACCGGTTGGGCAGCCGAACTGGCAGATGCCGCAGCCGACGCAGCCAGGAGCACTTCGCGACAGGAAGGCCCCCTCCAGACCGAGCTTGTGGGCTCCGTCTCGGAACACCAGGTTGTTGTTTCGCTGCACCTCGACGGGCTGGACGGTGACCCCGATGGTGTCCCAGATGCGGTCGAAGTAGGCGCCAAAGCGATCGGCGGTGATGTGCTCGCAGCCATCGACCGTGCGCCAGCGCTGCATCACCTCGGGAGGCGTGCGGAAGCAGATGGCCGAGTTGATGAGCGTGCTGCCGCCGACGCCGCGCCCCCCGGGCAGCGGCATGACCGCGTTTCCTCGCAGGGTGCGCATGCCGTTGTTGGCGTACAGGTTTCGAAAGGCCCATGCCGTGTCCTGCTTGAACTCGGAGGGTTTCCAGTGGCGCCCCTGCTCGAGCACCACCACATCGAGCCCGCCCGCTGCCAACGCAGCCGCCGCTGCCGAGCCCCCGGCGCCGGCACCCACAATCACCACGTCTGCGTGCAGATCGAGGTCGGAGCCATAGCCTTGGAAAGACTGCTTGCCGGGCTTGAACTGCCTCATCGACGGACTCCACAAAGGCCACGCCAGCCGATGGTCTGCTGGATGGTGGGGTGGCCGAAATACGCGATGGACAGGATGGCCTTGAGCGAGTCGGCCGCGAGGCGTCGAGGAACGACGTCGGGGTCGCCCCAGACCGCGAGCACCTGGGCCTGATCGTTGCGGTCGAGCTGCGTGAAGCGCCGCCCCCAGGCCGCCGCCGTGCCCCACTCGATGGCCCGAATCACATAGCGAAAGGCCATCACCTGGCCCGGTTCCATCAGCGAGACCAGCAGCTCGTCGACGCGCTCCGGAACACCCGCCTGCACACCGTCGAGGGGGAAGTGCACACCGGGAAAGAGCACCAGCGCCACCGCGCCCACGACGTCGAGCTCGGCGGCCGAGAGCACCGACCGGCCCGGGGCCGCCACCGGCAGGTGCAGCGCCGAGCCCGTGGCCGCGGCCGCGACCCCAGCCAAGCCCAATGCCAGTGCTCTACGGCGTGAAATCTCCACGCTACCCCCCTCCCAAATTCAACGTACCCCGACCACTTAATACCCGCCGGTCACAATTCTGACCAGCAAGAATCTTTTCCGTTGTCCGATCGCCGACGCCGACGGACCGATCCCATTGCGGCGGGCTTGTTAGGGGCTCTGCCTCATGCAACGGAGTGCGTCGTGAACGACAACCGGTCCCTCATCACCATGGCCGTCGTGGCCTTGCTGCTGACGGGCGCGGCCGCGTTCCTGGTGCTCAACCCGTCCGATCCCGCGGGCCCCGAGACGGTGGGGCCCGTCAAGCCCGTGCAGGGCGACGTGCGACCCGACGTGACCCGCAGCGGCCGCCTCACCATCGAGCCCGCCGAGACGATTGTGGTCACCCGCACCGAGGGCACGCGGGCCAAGACCGCGCGGGTCGAGTGCGGCATCTTCAAGGCCGACCGCAGCTTCGGCGAAGAAGACGGCAAGGCCACCTTCGATGTGCCTCCCGAGGCGTGCACCGTCGAGCTCGCCTCGACCAGCGGTTCCTACGGCCCCATCTGGGGCGGCGACGAGCTCGAGTGCATGGTTGTCGACGGCGCGACCGCCTGCCTCGGTGGCCTGGCCAACGACAACCCCGGGCTGGTCTCGGTAGAGTCGGCGCTGGGTGGCGAGCTCCACCTCGATGGCGACTTCCTGGGCGAGCTGCCGCTGTACGAGCTGCGCACCAAGCCCGGGACCTTCAAGGTCAAGGTCAAGGTCCCCGAGCACAACCTGATCTTCCCGTACAAGCTCGTGGTGCAGCCCGGCGAGACGGTGCACCTGTCCTTCCCGGCACCCGAGGGCTTCGATCCCGCGGCCGCGCCCGCCACACCCGATTCAGAGGCCGTCCCCCCGGCCCCCCAGGAGACCACCGATGGCTGACAAGAACGACCGCGCCTTCGAAGCGGAGCGCGAGGTCGGGCGAATCAACGCCTTCTTCCCCATCCTTCCTCGCCTCGGCAACCGCGTCGCGGCCACCCGCCCCTGGGAAGGCAAGGTGCTGGGGCTCAACCTGCACCTCACCACGCTCTCGGCGGCGCTCATCAGCGAGATCCAGCTGGGTGGCGGCACGCCCGTCGTCAGCGCCGCGAACACCGCGACAACCGACCGGCGCGTCGTCGAGATGCTGCGCAACCAAGGCGTCGAGGTGTACGCCGACAGCGGCGACCGCCACGTCGAGCTGCTCGAGCACCGCCCCGATCTGCTGGTCGACGTGGGCTTTGGCCTGGTGGCAACGGCCCTCAAGCACCGTGACGGAGACGGCTCCAAGGTGCGAGGCGCCGTCGAGCTCACCCGTTCGGGCATCACCCGTCTGAGAGCCGCCGGAGACGTGCCCTTCCCGGTCGTGAACATCAACGACGGTCGGCTCAAGAACGCCGTCGAGAACCGCCATGGCGTCGGCGAAGCCATCTGGAATGCGGTCAGCCAGCTCACCGGCATGTACCTGGCCGGGCGCCGGATCGCCGTCGTGGGCTATGGCCCGGTGGGCAAGGGCCTGGCGCTGCACGCTCGTGCCGCTGGCATGGCCGTCGAGGTGGTCGAGGCCGACCCCGTGCGGCAGCTGTTCGCCCACTACGACGGCTTCCCCACCCCCAAGCTGCAAGACTGCATCCAGTGGGTGTCCCTGCTGGTCACGGCCACGGGCGCGCCCGGCGTGATCGGCCCCCAAGACCTCGCCAGCGCGCGCGACGGCATCGTGCTCATCAACGCGGGCCACGGAGGCAACGAAGTCGACGTGGGTGCCATCCGCAAGGCCGCCGAGCGTGCCGATCACATCAGCGAGCAGGTGGTGCGCTACCGCATGGGCAACGGGCGCCGCGTCACGGTGCTCGGAAACGGCCACCCGCTCAACATCGTGCTCAACAGCGGCTCCCACGAGCCTGTGCTGCTGCACTTCACGGTGCTGGGCCTGGCGCTCGAACACCTCGCGACCCACGGCGACCTGCCTGCCGGCGAGGTGCTGGTTCCCAAGCAGATCGAACACGACGCCGCCGTCATGGCGCTCGCCTCCCTCGATCAACCCGGGGCCTGATGACCTCCGAGGGCCTGGCCACCACCATCGAGTCTGCCGTGCAGGCCCTGCGCGACGGCCGCGCCTCCGACGCCGTCTCGTTGCTGGCGCCGGTGGCCAAGCACGATGCGCTGTCCCGCGCCCCTGACCTGCAAGACGTCCGGGCCCGGGTGTGCTCGCTGCTCGCCCAGTCCCTGCTGCTGGCCGGCGCGCCCCGTCGCGCGGGCCAGTGGGCCGCCACCTCGCTCCGCATCCTGCGCCAGCATCCCGATTTCGAGGGCCAGGTCGAGGTTCGTGACCTGCAGCAGCAGATCGAGGCGGCCATCGCTTCGTCGGGCATCGAGACCGCGGGCAGCGATGGCGCCGAGCAAGCGCGCGCAGCGCTCCGCGAAGCCCGCGACGCCGGCTCCAGCCGAGGCACGGTGCTGGCGCTGCTGGCCATCGCGCGCACCGACCCCTCTGCCGCGGCCACGGTGATTGCCCAGGCACTCGAGGTCGCCGACGACGCCAACGACAGCGGGCTGGTCGCCGCCGTCGCGCAAGCCGCGAACGAACATGGCGTGTCGCTGCCCCGGGTCAGCGCTTGACGTCGCTCACCACCACCGGCGCGCGGCAAGGACTCCGAGTGGGCGCCATCGACGTGGGCACCAACTCGGTGCACCTGCTGGTGGCCGAGATCAGCCCCGACGGCCGCATCGACATCGTCGAGAAGGCCCGCGAACAGGTCGAGCTGGGAGCGGGCGGAGGCCTCGACCAGCAGCGCATCACCGACGACGCCTTCGAGCGGGGTCTGGCGGCGCTCGAGGCCTTCAAGGTCGCCTGCGACTCCTTCGAGGTGGCTGACATCCACGCCACGGCCACCAGCGCCGTGCGCGAGGCCGAGAACGGGCGCGACTTCTGCCGGGTGGTCAAAGAGCGCACCGGCATCCACGTCCGCATCATCAACGGCTCCGAAGAAGCGCGCCTGATCTACCTGGGGGCCCGCGCCGACCTCGACTTCAGCCGAGGGCGCGTGATGCTGGTCGACCTGGGCGGTGGGTCCACCGAGCTCATCCTGTGCGACGCCGAGACCGCTCTGCTGTCCACCAGCCTGCAGCTCGGCCACATCCGCCTGGCCGACGCCTTCCACAAGTCCGACCCCATCACCGTCGACGAGATCGACCGTCTGGCCAAGCACATCCGCAAACAGCTCAAGGCGGTGCGCGCGCGCCTGCACGCCGACGACTTCTCGGCGATGGTGGGCACCAGCGGGACCACGCGCGCGCTGGCCCGGCTGGCCACCCTGCAGCGCGGCGACGTCGACCCCGAGCACGGGCACGGCCTGGTGCTCACCCGCGCCGAGCTCGACGGCGTGATTCACATGTTCACCAAGACCGGTGCCAAGCGCCTGGTCCGCGTGCCCGGCATGGACGCCAAGCGTGCTCACACCCTGCCCACCGGCGCCATCATCACCCGCGAGATCATGGACGCCTTCGGCAAGGACAGCCTGGTCACCAGCCAGCGTTCGCTCCGCGACGGGCTCATCGCCGACTGGGTGCTTCGTCACCGGCCCGAGGTCAACCTGCTGGGCACGGTGTCCGACCCGCGGCGCCGCGCCGTGTTGGCGGCGCTCAAGCGCTTTCACGTCGACAAGAAGCACGCCCGCCAGACGGCCCGCTTCGCCACCCAGCTCTTCGATGCCACGGCCCTGCTGCACGGCTTGCGCATCGACGACCGCCGCACGCTCGAGTTCGCGGCCCTGCTGCACGACATCGGGCACCACATCTCGGGCGCCGATCACCACCGCCATGGCCAGTACCTCATCAAGCACACCCGCATGCCCGGGTTCACTGCCCCCGAGATCGCCGAGCTGGGCAACATCGTGCGCTACCACCGCCGAGGCCGCGGCAAGGTCCGGCACCCTGACTACGCAGCGCTCCCACCCGACGCCCAGAAGCGCGTCGACACCATGTCTGCGCTGCTGTGCGTGGCCGACGCGCTCGACCGTGGACACAACCAGAACGTCGAGCACATCGACGTGAGCGTGCACGACGACGCGGTACGCATCCGCGCTGCGGCGCGCGACCCGGGGCATCTGGAGCGGTGGGCCACCGTGGGCCGGGCACGGGCTCTGGCCCGAGTGCTCGGACGCCCCGTCGAAATCGAGGTAGATTAGCGCCGCTCAGGAGGCAGGCTACCGCAATGTCATTCATCGAGAGCGCCGACGACGTCGAGCGCCAGCTCCGGGAAGCCACCGACAAGCTGGCCATGTTTGAAGAAGACATCTCGAACGAACAGGCCTGGGAGCGCCTGCAGACGCACTCCCCGGGGCACCCCGTGGTGCTGATGCGTCTGGGCTTCGTTCTGATGGGCATGGCGTCGTCTGCGGTGGGCATCGCCCTGCTGGTGCTTCCCCTCGCCTACCCCTCCCTGGACCGAGCCACGCAGCGCCAGATCCCCATCGAGTCCATCCGCGCCATCGAGGCCGCTGTCGGCTTTCCGCTGCCCGCCGTGTTCCTGGTCATCGGCGTCCTGTTGCTCTTTGGATTCTGGATGCTCGGTCTCGCCGCGGTGTCCATCGGGCGAGACTCGCCGATGCTCGACTGGGAGGCCAAGCAGCACGCCGAGATCGCCGAAGAGGTCAAGCGCCTCACCCAGCAGAAGAACGCCATGGCCCGCCACGCCGCCACGCCTGCGGCTCCACGCGGACGCATGACCACGCCCTCCCCGTCTGCCGCCATGACCGGCCGCTCCACGGGCGGCGGCAGCGGTGCGCTCGTCGACTTCGACTCCCCGACAGCCGGCGGGGGCGCCACGGGCAGCGGCTTGGCCTCGTTCGGCGGCGTGACCGGCGGCGGCGGTGACGACGCGCTGGTCTCGTTCGACTCCAGCCCGTCCGTGCCCTCGCGTCCCCCCGAAGAGATGCCCACGGCGCCGCACCGCCCCATGAACACGCAGCCACCCGCAACGGGCGGGCTCGTGGCCACCCAGGGATCCAATTTCGAGACCCCTCGCTCCACGGTCATCCCCACCTGGGGCCCGTGTGACCCGTGGCTGCAGGACACGCTGCGCCGCGCCGAGGCCCTGTCCAACACCTTCCCCATCCAGGCCCGTCTCGAGTTCAGCCCCGAGGCCGATCTGCCCTTCCTGCTGGCGCTCGAGCGCGCCACGCCGGCCATGGCCGTGCGCGCCATGATGGCGTACGTCGAGTTCCTGGCCAACATCCCGACGCCCCGCAAAGCGCGCGTCGATCTGGGCGGGCAGGTGGTCGACCGCAGCTTCTACCGAAACGTCATGTCCGCCGTCGAGCCCTACTTCCCCGACACCTGCGAGCTGGTCAAGGGCGAGCACGACGTCGAGCTGAACTTCGTGCAGTCCGATCCGCGCTGGGGTCAGTACCCCTACCTCCCCATCCAGTAGCTTTCGCTCCCCATCCAGTAGCCGAGGGCAAGCTTGGCCGTCTCACGCGCCGACGTCGTCGACCGCAACTTCATCGAACACGTCGCCACGCTCACCGCCCGAGCACCGCGGCGCGATCTGGACAGCCCGGTTCAGCCGGGCAGCCGCCTCACCGGGCGACGCGCCATCGAGCTGTTCGAGGTCCAGGTCGAGTCGCGCATGTGCGACCTGCTGTCTCGCGAGCTCAAGAAAGACGGCAACAGCTTCTACACCATCGGCAGCAGCGGCCACGAAGGCAACGCCGCCATCGCCATGGCCCTGCAGCACCGCGATCCAGCCTTCCTGCACTACCGATCCGGGGCCTTCTTCCTGGCCCGTTGTCGGCAGCTTCCTGGTCCCTATGGCCCGCTCGACGTCCTGCTGGGGGTGACCGCCAGCAGCGACGAGCCCATCGCCGGTGGCCGCCACAAGGTCTTTGGCAGCCTCGACCTGGACATCCCCCCGCAGACCAGCACCATCGCCTCGCAGCTGCCCAAGGCGCTCGGCTGTGCCGTAGCCATCGATCGCCGCGCAAGGCTGCTGGGCACCGACGACCGCCGAATCGTGGTGTGCAGCATGGGCGACGCCAGCTCCAACCACTCGACGGCCGCTGGCGCGCTCAACGCCGCATCGTGGACGACGTTCCAGAACGTGCCGGCCCCGGTGCTCTTCGTCTGCGAAGACAACGGACTGGGCATCAGCGTGCGCACCCCCGAGGGCTGGATCGCCAACTCCTTCGAGGGCCGCCGCGGGCTGCGCTACTTCTTTTCGGACGGCCTCGACGCGGCCGACGCCTTCGACACCGCCTCGGCCGCCGTCGACTATGTGCGCCGCCGCCGCCACCCGGCATTCCTGCACATGCGCACCGTGCGGCTGCTGGGCCACGCCGGCAGCGACGTCGAGCAGCTGTACCGCACCAAAGAAGAGATCGAAGAGGGCGAGAGCCGCGACCCCCTGCGCCGCACCGCCACGATGTTGGTCGAGTGCGGCTGGCTTGGGCCCGACGAGGTGATGTCGATCTACGAAGGCACCCGCGCGCGCATCACCGCGCTGGCCCACGAGGCGGTGCGCCGGCCGCGCATCACCACCCGCGAGGCGGTGATGACGCCGCTATTCACGCACGATCCGCAGGCGGTCGCCGCCGCGGTGCCGGTCGCGAGCGCGGGCGAGCGCGACAACCTGTGGCGCTCCAGCCTGCCCGAGGCCAGCGACCGTCCGCGCCACCTCGCCTTCCAGCTCAACCGAGCGCTTCACGACGTGCTGCTGGGGGCCCCCGAGGCCATCGTCTTTGGCGAAGACGTCGCCAAGAAGGGCGGCGTGTACCACGTCACGGCCAACCTGGTGCGCCACTTCGGCGTCGGTCGGGTGTTCAACACCCTGCTCGACGAACAGACCATCCTGGGCCTCGCCATCGGCGCCGGCCACGCCGGCATGCTGCCCATCCCCGAGATCCAGTACCTGGCGTACCTGATGAACGCCATCGACCAGCTGCGCGGCGAGGCCGGGTCGATGCAGTTCTTCAGCCAGGGGCAGTACCGAAACCCCATGGTCGTGCGCATCGCCGGCTTGGCCTACCAGAAGGGCTTCGGCGGCCACTTCCACAACGACAACGGCATCGCAGCCTTGCTCGAGGTGCCTGGCCTGCTCATCGGCTGCCCATCCCGTGGCGACGACGCCGCCCGCATGCTGCGCACGATGGTGGCCGCCGCGCGTGAGCACGGGCGAGTGTGCATCAACCTCGAGCCCATCGCCCTGTACATGACCAAAGACCTGCACGACGACGGCGATGGCGCCTGGCTCACCAGCTACCCCCCGCCCCACGAGTCGCTCGCGGTCGGCGAAGTCGGGGTCTACGACGCCGGCGACGACGACGAGCTGTGCATCGCCAGCTACGCCAACGGCCTGTGGATGAGCCTGCGCGTGGCCGAGCGGCTGCGCGCCCGCGGACACCGGGTGCGCGTGGTCGACCTGCGCTGGCTGATGCCGCTACCGGTCGACGCCGTGGCCCAGCATGCCTCCAGCGCCGGCCGGCTCCTCATCGTCGATGAGTGCCGCAAGTCGTCGGGCATTGCATCGGCGCTCGCCGCCGACATCGGCGAGCGCCTCCCCGGCCTGCCCGTGCACCGGGTGACGGCCCCAGACACCTACATTCCCCTGGGGGCCGCCGCCAACCTGGTGCTGGTGAGCGAAGACGACATCCAGGCCGGCGCCCTGCACCTGCTGGAGGGCCCATGAGGGCGCTCGTCATCTGCCCGGGCCGAGGGAGCTACGGCCGCGACACCCTGGGCTACCTGTCCGGGCGTGCCCCGGAGCTGCTCCAGCTGTGCGACCAGTGGCGCGCCGACCATGGTCGCCCGACCATCACCGAGCTCGACGCCGCCCAGGCCTTTCGCGGCAAGCTGCACGTGGCCGGCGAAAACGCCAGCCTGTTGACCTTCGCCTGCTCGCTGGCCGATCGACGTGACCTCGCCGACCGCTTCGATGTGGTGGGCGTGATGGGCAACTCCATGGGCTGGTACACCGCCATGGCGGTGTCGGGCTCGCTGTCGGTGGGCCACGCCGTGCGGCTCGTGGACACGATGGGCGCCTACCAAGAGGCCAACGTCACGGGCGCCCAGATCATCACGCCGCTCACCGGCCCCGACTGGCAGCGCGACCCGGCGCGCCGGGCCGACATCGACGCCGCCCTGGCGCAGGTTCGCGACTCGGGCGCTGGCGCCTGGTGGTCCATCGATCTGGGCAGCTTCGCCATCCTGGGCGCCGACGACGCTGGCGCCAAGGCCCTGCTCGAGCGGTTGCCTGTCGAGCAGCGCGGTGAGCGCACCTTCCCGGCCCGCCTTCCCTTGCACAGCGCCTTCCACACGCCGGTCATGGAGCCCACCAGCCAGCGCGCCTTCGACGAGCTCGCAGACCTGGGCTTCCACGCCCCCGAGGTGCCGCTCGTCGATGGCCTGGGCCGCATGCACCGCCCTCGCACCGCCAACCCCAACGCCCTTCGCAGCTACACCCTGGGCGCCCAGGTCACCGACACCTACGACTTCGCCCTGTCGCTGCGCACGTCGATGTCGCTGTTGGGCCCCGACGTGGTGGTCTTGCTGGGTCCTGGCAACGCCCTGGGCGGGCCGGTCGCCGCCACCCTCGTGCAGATGGGCTGGCGCGGCATGCGCTCCCGAGCCGACTTCGACGCCGTACAGTCCAGCGACCATCCCGTGCTGCTGTCGTTCGGCATCGAGCCGCAGCGCGAGCGGCTCACCTCGTGATCGAGCGCCTGCTCGAGGCGCTGGCCCTCAAGCGGCTCGATCGGGCCGGGTGGGTTCGCCGTGGTGTGCCCCGCCCCGAGTCGGTGGCCGCTCATAGCTGGGGGGTGAGCTGGCTCGTGCTGGTGCTGCTGCCGCCGCACCTGAACCGCGAGCGCGCGCTCTCGTACGCCGTCCTGCACGACCTCGCCGAGGTGCGGGTGGGCGATCTGACGCCCGCCGACGGCATTCCCGCTCGTCAGAAAGCTGAGAGGGAGGACCAAGCGATGGCTCAGATGATGCGCGGTCTTCCCGCCCACCTGCTGCAGACGTGGCGGGCGTACGAGCGGCAGGACGACGCCGAGGCCCGCTTCGTGCGGCAGCTCGACCGGCTGGACATGGCCCTGCAGGCGGTGTGGTACGAGCAGCACGAGGGCATGCAGCTCGACGAGTTCGTGGCCAGCGCCCGCAAGGTCATCGAGGACGCGGGGCTGTCCGAGCTGATGCGCGAGATCGAGCGAAGGTAGGCGCGCGCCAGCTACGGCTGCTGTGCCTGGATCTCTTCGAGCATCTTCTGGAAGTCGGGCAGGGCGCCGTCGGGCAGCTCGGTCTTGGCCTCGTCGGGCTCTTCGGCGGTGGTCCCGGCCTTGGGGATCCAGCCCCAGTTCATGGCATTGGCCTCTTTCACCCGGTACTTGTCGCCGTCTTCGTACAGCACCACCAGGCGGCTGAATGCGCTGAAGGTGGGCCCAGCGGTCTCGCCGTCCAAGAAGCGGACGGACGGGGTGTCGTCGGTGACCCACACGACGTCTGCGGCGGTCGCGGGCATGGCCACGAGCCACACCAGGGCTGCGATGAGGTGCTTCACGGGGTGGGCTCCGGTTCGCCTTCGGGACCGCCCTGGACGTCGTCTTCGTCGCTGGTGGGGGCCGGGGCGTCTTCTTTGGGGATGAGGGTGAACTCGGCGGACACCTTGAGCGTGTGGCCGGTCATCAGGTCGCGGAGGTCTTCTTTCCACTGCAGCTCGTCGAGGTAGTGGCGCACCTCGCGGGCCACCATCTTGACGGCCTCGGACTTGGCGCGGTCGCTCGTCTCGAGCACCGTGCCCACCAGCAGCTTGGCGTCTTCGCCCAGCTCGCGACGGTCGAGCAGGCGCCGCGTGAAGCGGTACAGGCGCGACGAGCGGGACTCTTCGTCGTTGCCGTCGTCGTCGAGACCGCGCTCGGCGTCGGGCCCGTCGACATCGACATCGCTGACGACCGCGTCTTCGATCTCGGGGAGCACGTCGGGCTGCTCGGCCGCTTCGGTCTCTTTGGTGGGCATGCCTTGCCGGTAACCCAAAGGGTTACAGGTTCCCATGTCATTGGCCCCCCAGATCGACCGCCCGGTCTTCATGATCGGCACCGGGCGCAGCGGCACCACCCTGGCCTACCGGCTGCTGGTGCGGCATCCCGAACTGTCGTGGTTCAGCAGCTACGACCTTCGTTTCCCCGACAGCGGGGTCAGTCACTGGGCCAAGGCCATCTTCAAGGTCCCCGGCCTCGACAAGCGCGCCTACAACACCCAGCGGGGCATGTACGCGCGCCCGGTCGAGCCCTTCGCCCTGCTCGATCAGGCCTTTCCCGGCTTCTCGGAGCCCTATCGAAGCCTGCGCGCCTCCGACGTCACACCGTGGGCGGCCAAGCGCCTGCGCGAGCTGGTCGCCGCCCGTCAGCGCCAAGAAGCCCGCCCGCGCTTCACCATGAAGTGGACGGGCTGGTCCCGGGCCGGCTTCATGAACGAGGTCTTTCCCGACGCCCGCTTCATCCACGTGCACCGCGACGGCCGAGCGGTGGCCAACAGCCTGCTGCAGCAGCCGTGGTGGAAGGGCTGGGGAGGCCCCGACAAGTGGCGCTGGGGCCCCCTGTCGCCCGTCGACCAACAGACCTGGGACGACAGCGAGCAATCCTTCCTGGTGCTGGCCGGCCTGCAGTGGAAGCTCTGCTTCTGCGAGATCGAGGCGTCACTGGCCCAGCTGCCCGCCGAGCGCGTTCACCGCCTGTCCTTCGAAGACCTCTGCCAAGACCCCATCGGCCGCATGCGCGAGGTCATGGCCTTTGCCCAGCTGCCGTGGTCGAGCGACGTCGAAGCGCGCATCGCCGCAACCCAGATCCGCCCCGCGGCCGTCGACCGCTGGAAGCGGGACGTCACCCCCGAGCAGGCCAACTTGCTTCAAGAGGCGCTGGCGCCGCAGCTGAAGCAGCAGCAGTCACTTCGCTGAACTCCCCAGCACGCCCTCGATCAGGTCGGCCGCGCGACTGGCCGCATCGAGCCGGGCGGCACCCTTGGCGGCCTGGCTCATGGCATCGAGCTTGGCCGCATCGGCGATGAGCCCCCGTACCCGGTCGACCGCCGAGCCCAGGTCCCACCCCTGCTCCACCAGGACCTCGGCGGCGCCTACCTCTTCGAGGCCTCGCGCGTTCTCTTCTTGGTGGTTCTCGGTGACATTGGGGCTGGGGATGAGCAGGCTGGCCTTGCCCACCGCGCACAGCTCGGCCAGCGTGCTGCTGCCGGCCCTCGCCACCACCAGATCGGCGGCGGCGTAGGCCATGCCCATCTGATCTTCGTAGCCCTTCAGCGTGACGCCGGGCGGAGGGTCGCCCAGCTGGACCGACACCTCGTCGTGGTACCGAGGCCCGCACAGGTGCAGCACCTGGAAGCTCCGGCCATCGAGCTTGGCGGTGGCAAGCGCCAGCTCATTGAGCTTGGCCGCCCCCAGCGAGCCCCCCACGAACAGAACGACAGGCTGATCCGCTGAGAGGCCGTAGCGCTCGAGCGCTGCAGCCCGGTCGCCGGCCAGCACCTTGGGGTTCACCGGCACCCCCACCACCTCGCGCGGGGCCGACCCCGGCAGGCGCGTGCGGGTGCGCTCGTAGGTGAGCAGGATCTGCTGGGCCACGCGCGCACACAGCTTGTTGGCCAGCCCAGGCACCACATTGGCCTCGTGGATGACCCGCCCGATGCGCAGCAACCAGGCCCCCAGCACCGGCGGCGCCGAGATGTAGCCCCCCACACCCAGCACCGCGTCGACGCCATCGGCCTTGAGCTGCGACCGGGTGGCCAGCGTGCTGCGCATCAAGCCAAAGGCGAAGCGGATCTTGCCCAGCACGCCGCCACGCGGGTACTGCAGCGCATGCACCGGCCTGAAGGTGTAGCCGCGCTCGGGCGCCACGCGCCCCTCCAGCCGTCCCGGGTCGCCGTAGTACAGCACGGTGTGCCCGCGCTCCCGCAGCACGTCGCCAATCGCCAGCGCCGGGTACACATGGCCGCCGGTGCCCCCTCCGGCCAGCACGATGGTGGCCACTAGCTGGGGTCCTTGCAGCAGCGGAACCCGGTGCGGATGTTGGCGAAACCTGCCCCAAAGGTGTCGTTTCGACGGTAGCAGCGGGCGTGGTCTTTGCTGGTGTCGTAGCCGCCGCCCAGCAGCACCGCGTTGCCCGCTTCGGTGCCCACCCACTCCTCGACGTTGCCGGTGAGGTCGTACACCCCCTGAGGCGTCACGCAACCAGGCATCTCGCCCGTGTACACCGGGCGCTCGGTGTCGCGGTTTCGGTCGTCCCAGCAGCGCCCACGCTCGTGGTAGTCGCTGTAGGGGTAGGCGGTGCCTTCGATCAGGTCGTCGCTGAACTGGCCGTTGCCGTTGTCGTCGACGGGCTCGGCCCCCTGGCAGGCGGCGATCCACTCCTTTTCGCTGCACAGCCGCTTGCCAGCCGCCTCGCAGGCATCCTTGGCGGCGTACCAGCTCATGCGCACGCCCGGCACCACATGCTTGCCGGTGGTGGCCTTGCCGTCGTCGGTGAGCCCCGACTCGAAGGTGTCGATCATGAAGTGCATGGCACCCAGCTTGATCTCGGACATCTCGGGCACGTCCGGGGGGATGGGCTTGACGGGGATGCGCTCGCTGCCCATCTGGCGGGCCTTCGCGGTGGCCTCGGCAGCGCTCGTGCCCAGCTCGATCTCGATGGCCCGTGCCATCTGCTCGGCGCTGTTGCCCGAGCGGTACAGCTTGCCGTTGATGAAGATGCGCGGCGTGCCATGCGCATCGACCGACTTGCCCGCCGCCGAGTCGCCACGCACGCGCTCCATCGACGCGGGGTCGCGCACGCAGGCCTCGAACTTGGGCATGTCCAGCTCGATGGCCTCGGCGTAGGTGCGCAGGCTCTGCACGTCGAGCTGGTGCTGGTTCTTGAAGGCCAGATCATGGAAGGCCCAGAAGCGTCCCTGATCTTGCGCACAGACCGACGCCACGGCGGCGTTGCAAGCGCTGCGGTGGCGCTTGTTGTTCACGCCCACGTTGCAGGCCGGGTCCATGGGGAAGTGCTTGAACACGAACACGACCCGGTCGCCGTAGGCCTCGTACAGCCGGCGCAGCTGACCCGCGGCCCGCTTGCAGTAGCCACACTCCAGGTCGGCGAACTCGACCACGGCGACCGTTGCCTGCGGGTTGCCCTTCCACGCGTCGTCGGGCTCGATGGTGAGCACGCTGTCGTTGCCGTCTTCGGTCTTCACGTCGAAGGACAGGGTGGGAGCAGGGCCCTCGGGATCGACGAAGGGCCCATCGCTGGCCTCGACCGCCTCGAGCTCGGCCGTGGTCTTGAGCTCGCTGACCGGGGCGTCACCCAGGAGCGTGGTTCGGTAGTACTTCTGCGCGCCCACCGACACCACCAACAGCAGCCCCCAGGCCAGCACCGTGGTGCCGGCCGCGTTCACGTTGGGCTTGAAGTCCTTGTGCACGCCAGCCAGCAGCGGAACGAGCGCCGTGGCGAAGTTGATGAAGTACAGGCGCTTGCACCACAGGCAGACATTGCCCAGCTCGTAGATGCTGATGTACCAGAGGAAGCCCGAGAACAGGCTGGCCGCGACCCCGAACACCAGGACGATGGGCAGGTATTCGCGACGACCCGCGGCCACCGCGCCCGAGATGCCCGCCAGGGTCAGGTAGAAGGGGATTCCCCACGTGAACAGCGGCACGCCCAGCAGCTCGGACCACTCGGAGGTGTTGACGACGTCGCAGGACACGCCCTCGGCCTCGGCACAGCCCCAGAGCTCCATCTGTGCGCCACCGTACAGGCCCACCTCGTGGTGCATGGTCATGTACACGCTGATGCCCACCGCTGCGATGGACAGGACGGAGACGATCCACAGCAACCAGCTTGGCCCACCGGCGCCGTTGGTGACCGGCTTTGCGGAGCTCTCGGGGTTGGAGTCGGTGCTGCTCATTTCATCGCATCCAGCTTGGCTTCGAGCTCAGAGAGTCCGTTCTTGCTGCTGTAGCCGACCTTCTTCCACTTCACGGTGCCCTGGGCATCGAGCAGGAACATGGTGGGCATGCTCATGACGTTCCACTCGCCCATGGCCAACGACTGGTTGTCCCACACGATGGGCAGCTCGAACTTGACCCGCTTGAGGAAGGCCTGGGCCTTGTTGCGCTCTCGATCGACGTTGACCGCGTAGATCACCACATCGTCGCGCTGCTTCTGCAGCTCCGAGAGCGCGGGCAGCTCGGCGCGGCAGGGGCCACACCAGCTCGCCCAGAACGACAGCACGACGGGCCGTCCACGGGTGGCCGCCAGCGAGAAATCGCCACCGTCGAAGGTCTTGAGCTCCATGTCGGGCGCGGTGCGCCCCACGACTTCGATGTCTTCGAGCGGAATCATCTCGGGGGCAGCGAGCGCAAGCGACGCCCACATCCACAGCAGCGCGGTCAAGAGCACCTCCAATGACGGCTGATGCGGTATCCTGTTGTCGTCCCACCCCCAAGCCGATCCCCCCTCGGCGCCTCCATCCCTCCCCCTCCCCCTCCTCCCGGACCCCACATGGCCCCGCGCAAGAAGAAGGCCGCGACGCCCACCAAGGGCGCCAAGAAACGCACGTCCACCGCCAAGAAGCCCGCCAAGAAGCGGGCCTCCGCCGCCAAGAGCCCGGCCCGGCGCAGCAAGGTCGCCGCCACGCGCGGCAAGCCGGTCACGACCCCGGTCAAGACCCAGCGATCCTGGCGAAGCTGGGCTGTCCGCGAAGGCCTGACCGTGGCCGTCGGCATCACCCTGGGGCTCACGGTGACCGGGGGCTTGCTGTGGTGGCGGGCCAAGAGCGACGTGGCCTCGTACCTCGCAAACCCGCCACGGGCCGTGCCGGGCGTGGTGTACAGCGCGCCCATCGAGGTGCGCAAGGGTCAGCCGCTGACCGTACCCGAGCTGGCCGGCGATCTGCTCGCGGCCGGCTACGAGCGCGTCGACCACGTCGACAGCCGTGGCCAGTTCGCCATCGACGGCGGCCGGGTGCACATCTGGACCGCTCCCCTTCAGGTGCCCGGCGGCCGGGTCGACGCCGACAAGTCCACGGTGCACATCGAGGCCGGCCGGGTTCGCAGCACCAAGCCGGCGCGGGGCATCACCCTGCGTCCCACCGTCCTGGCCACGGTGGGCGACGCCGCCCTACGCCGCGAGCCCGTGTTCCTCGAGGCCATCTCGCCCCACGTCGAGCCGGCCGTCCTCTCCATGGAAGACGCGCGTTTTCGCGAACACCACGGCATCGACCCCCTGGGCATCGCCCGGGCCATCTGGCACAACCTGCGCTCGGACGGGGGCATGCACGGCGGCAGCACGCTGACCCAGCAGCTCGCCAAGAACCTGTTCCTGACCAGCGAGCGCTCGATGCAGCGCAAGGTGCGCGAGGCCTTCTTTGCGGCGGCGCTCGAGAGCGAGCTGTCCAAAGATCAGCTTCTGGAGCTGTACCTGGGAGAGGTGTACCTGGGGCAGGTCGGCGGCGTGCCGGTTCACGGGGTCGAGGCCGCCAGTCGCGCGTGGTTTGGCACCTCAGCGGCTCGGCTGTCTCTGGGAGAAGCCGCCACGCTGGCCGGTGTCATCCAGGCCCCCAACGCCTTCTCGCCGGTGCGGCACCCCGACAAGGCCGCTGAGCGCCGAGCCGTGGTACTTGACCGCATGGTGGCCACCGGCGCGATCAGCCACGACCAGGCGAGCCTGGCCACGGCGGCGCCTCTGGTGGTCGACGGGGCCCTGCCCGGCGCCATCCGCCGCGCGCCGTGGGCCGTCGATATCGCCGTCGACCACGCCGACGAGCTGGTTGGCAGCGGCGCCTTGTCGACCGGCGGCTGGAGGGTGCACACCACGCTGCAGCCGGTGCTGCAGCGCGCCGCGAGCGCGGCGGTGCGCGAAGGCCTGGACGCCCTGGACCGACCCGATGCCCAGGCTGCCCTGGTGGCCATTCGCGTGAGCGACGGCTCGGTCGTGGCGGTGGTCGGTGGCCGGGACTACGCCACCAGCCCTTTCAATCGCGCGGTCAGCGCGTGGCGCCAGGCCGGCTCGACGGTCAAGCCGCTCACGCTGATGGCGTCTTTCGACCGGGAACCCACCCGCTCCCCGCTGCACGCGGTGGTCGACGAGCCCATCACCATCGACGGCTGGACGCCACGCAACTACGACGGCACCTTCCGCGGCGAGATCTCGCTGAGGCGGGCCGTGCAAGACAGCGTCAACGTGCCCATGGTCAAGCTGGCCCAGGAGCTGGGCATGGACCACGTGCAAGGCTTCTACGAGGACGCCGGCCTGTCACGCGCAACCGCCCTGCCCTCGGCCTCGCTGGGCAGCTTCGAGACCACCCCGTGGCAGATGGCCGGGGCCTATGCCGCATTCCCCAGCGGAGGCACCTGGCACGAGCCGTGGCTGGTGAGCGGACTGGCCGCGCCGGACGGCACCCTGACCGAGGCGCCCCACCAAGAGCGCGCCATCGCCAGCGCCAGGGCCGCGGCCCTCGCCACCTCGGTGCTCGAGGGCGTGATCAGCGATGGCACCGGCCGCAGCGCCGCTGAGTACGGCATCCGCGGGCCCGCGGGTGGAAAGACCGGCACCACCACCGGCGGCCGCGATGCCTGGTTCGTCGGCTTCACGCCCGAGCTCGCCGTTGCGGTGTGGGTGGGCAACGACGAGGGTGAACCCCTGGGCTTGTCCGGTAGCCGAGCGGCGCTGCCCATCTGGAGCCGCTTCGTGGTCGACGCCGTCGCCGAGACAGGCGAGTTTCCCGAGCCGCGGGGCGTGGTGCACCAGCCCGTGTGCATCGACAGCCACCAACTCGCCAGGGCGGCCTGCCCGATCACCTACCCCGAGATCTTCGTCGAGGAGCACATCCCCCGCGACAAGTGCGACGAGCACGGCGGGGTCGCTGCCGCGGTCGGCGGCTTCTTTGGCGGAATCTTCGGAGGAAAGCGCAACGTGCGCGCGGAGGACTGAGACTGGGGGACGGGGGGCAGACGGTGTCAGGAGACCACTTTTCGGAAATGTAGCCCCCTTGGTCTGTATACCTGCCTGCCAGGCGTGCTTGCCGACCAGGCACTCCTGGCTTCCGAAAAGTGGTCTCCTGACACCGTCCCCAACCCGATCCTCTGGTTACGGCACGGCCCGGCGCCACGATTGCCGGATCACGAGGGGGAACCGTGGACGCCGATCTGCACCAGCTGTGTGCCAACACCATCAAGGGCCTGGCGATGGACGCCATCCAGAAGGCCAACTCCGGTCATCCCGGCATGCCCATGGGCTGCGCCGACATGGCCACCGTCTTGTGGACACGCTTCCTCAAGCACGACCCCGCCGACCCCACCTGGCCCGACCGCGACCGCTTCGTGCTGTCCGCCGGCCACGGCTCCATGCTGCTCTACAGCCTGCTGCACCTGTCCGGCTACGACCTGAGCCTCGACGACATCCGCGCCTTCCGGCAGTGGGACAGCCGAACCCCGGGGCACCCCGAGTACGGCTACACACCGGGCGTCGAGACCACCACGGGCCCGCTTGGCCAGGGCTTCGCCAACGCGGTGGGCATGGCGCTCGCCGAGCGTCACCTGCGCCAGACCTTCGGCAAGGACCTGTGCGATCACGCCACCTGGTGCATCGCCGGGGACGGCTGCCTGATGGAGGGAGTCTCTGCGGAGGCCGCGTCGCTGGCCGGCCACCTGGGGCTGTCGCGCCTGACCGTACTGTACGACGACAACGCCATCACCATCGACGGCGGCACCGACATCAGCTTCGACGAAGACACGGCCGCCCGTTTCCGCAGCTACGGCTGGCAGGTGCAGACCGTCGATGGCCACGACCCCGAAGCGGTGGCCGACGCCCTGGAACGCGCCCGGCTCGACAAGGACAAGCCGTCCCTCATCTGCGCCCGCACGGTCATCGGCCAGGGCTCGCAGAAGCAGGGCACCAGCAAGACCCACGGCTCTCCCCTGGGCGAAGACGACATCCGCCAGGTCAAGGCCGCCATGGGCTTCGACCCCGACGCCCACTTCGTGGTGCCCGACGGCGTGCGCGCCGCGTTCGGCCACCACGATGGTGCCGCACAGCACGCCGCCTGGAAGGCACGCCTGGCCGAGCACCCGCGTGGCGCCGAGCTCAGCGCGTGGCTGGCCGGTGATGGCCAGTCCCTCGTCGACACCATCGACTGGCCCACCTTCGAGCCGGGCAGCAAGCTGGCCACGCGCAAGGCGTCGGCCGCCTGCCTCAAGGCCATCTACGCGGCGGCCCCCAATGTGATCGGCGGCTCGGCCGACCTCGCCGGCTCCAACGGCACCAACATCGGCGCCAAGGAGTTCAGCCGCGACGATTTCACCGGCGCCGGCACCATCCACTTTGGTGTTCGCGAGCACGCGATGGCCGCCATCTGCAACGGCATCAGCCTGCACGGCGCGCACATCCCGTACGCCGCGACCTTCCTGATGTTCCACGACTACATGCGCAACGCCGTTCGCCTGTCGTCGCTCATGCACCAGGGCGTCATCTACATCTACACCCACGACTCGGTCTTCCTGGGCGAAGACGGCCCCACCCACCAGCCGGTCGAGACGCTGTGCGCCATGCGCTCCATCCCCGGATTGCGCGTGCTCCGCCCCGCCGACGCCGCAGAGACGGTGGTCGCCTGGCAGCTGGCCATCGAGCGCCGCGACGGACCCACCGCCCTGTCGCTCACCCGTCAGGGGCTCCCGGTGCTCGACCGCGAGTCGCTGGCGAGTGCAGATGGCGCTCGCCAAGGTGGCTACGTGCTCTCAGACACGGACGGCCCCGCTGACGTCGTGCTCATCGGGACGGGCTCCGAGGTCGCCACCCTCTTGGCCGCTCAGACCGAGCTCTCAGCGCGCGGCATCGCGGCCCGGGTCGTCTCCATGCCCAGCACCGAGCTGTTCCTCGAGCAGTCCCAGGCCTACCGTGACAGCGTGCTGCCGCCGGGCAGCCGCCGGGTCAGCCTCGAGGCCGGCGTGACGCTGGGCTGGCACCGCTTCGTCGGCGACCAGGGGCTCGCCATCGGCATCGACCGCTTTGGCTGGTCGGCGCCGGCCAACGTCATCGCCGACAAGATCGGCTTCACCGGGCCCAAGGTCGCCGACCGCGTGGCCGAGTTCTTGTGCTGAGGCGTGGGGTCTGACCGAGCACACGGAGGAGCCGTCGCCTACCGCTCCCGAGTACCCTCGAGAGCCGCCAGCTTGATGTCGACGTCGGCGACGAGCATCGGGTTCTTGAGACCCAACGCCTGGGCGCGACGCAGCGCCTGCTTCGCCTCGCCCTGCTCGGTTGCCGAGCACAGGCCCAGGTAGGCCGATGCTTCGGCGCGCTCGAGCGGGGTCAGCTGATCGTGGCCCGCCTGCCAGCGGAAGCTGTCGAGCGCGAGCCCACAGTCGTTGAGGAAGGACACCCCAATCTGGACCTTGAGCTCGTGGGCGCGCTCGAGCAGATCGGGACGATCGCTGGTTGCATCGATGAGAGCGTCGAGCTCGCCGAGCCCCGAGCGCGTCGGCTGCATGAACAGCCGTGCCTCCATCCGGAACAGGCGCGCTTCGTCCGCCTCGTAGGCGTCGGGCCAGTCGGCCAGGAACTGGTCCCACATGCCGATCTTCTCTTCGAGGGAGGCACCCCGGTTGGCGATGCGCGTGTACTTCACGAGGTCGCCGGCGGCGGTCTTGGGGCGGCTCCACTCGGAGCTGCCCTCGACCTCGACCTCGACTACGTCTTCGCTGTCCATGGCAGGCGGCGCCCCGACAGGAGCCCGCACCCGAGCGGGCACGCTGGCCACGGCATCGTGAGCGGCATCGGTGGCTCCGAGCCCGTTGGTGCGGGGTGCCGCGGGCTTGGCCTCTTCTAGAGCGACGGCCAGCTCGGCGGTGTTCCACGCCTCGCCGCCTTCGACGTAGAACTCCAGGCCCGCATAGCGAACCTCGACCTTTCCACGCTCGCAGCCGACCCACACCACGCCGTTGTCGATGCTCACGTCGAACACCGTGCCGATGACCTCGACCTCGACGTCCTGAGCGTGAACCAGCAGGTGCCGGTACTCACCGCCGGGGGTGACCGAGAACTCGGCGGTACCGTCGATAAGATCGACGACCGTGCCCCTGCGATCGGCCTGAGCGACCATCAGCGAGCCGTCGGCGGTCACATCAATGGACGGGCCGAGCTCGAAGCTGCCGTGCCACTCGGCGACCTCGCCCACCGGCGAGCCGATGGGGCCATACGAAGCGGGCATGGCGGTGTAGGCACCCACCGCGAGCAGGGCCGCCGCGCCGGCGCCCACCATACCGATCTGGCGCGGCTCGAAGCCAAACCAGCCGTACGCGGCCGGAACCGGCATCTGGGCATGGGCACGAGAGCGCAGCAAGCGGTTGATCTCACGATCGAGCGGCTCGGTCGCCTGCGCAGCAGCGTCGACCAGCTCGGGCTCGATGCTGGCCGTGATGCGCTGCACCTCGTTGCCGTTGGGGTTCGTGGACTCCGACACCCAGCCGGGCCACTTGTTGGGGTCTTTGCTCATGCGAGCCTCCCTGCCGTCGACACCACACCGAGTGCCTCAGCCTTTCCCACGCCCTCTTTCTGCAGGGCGTCCTTGAATGCCTTTCGCGCGTAGTGCAGCCGCGAGTAGACGGTGCCCGTGGGCACGCCCAGGATCTCGCTGACCTCGGGAGCCGTGCGACCCTCGAGATCCATCAGCACGAGCACCTCGCGCGGCTTGTGGGCCAGCCGCTCGAGCGCCAGCTGCACCTTGCGGCGACGCCGAAGATTGGCGACCTCGGCCTCGGGGGCTTCGTCGGGCGTGGGCAGCTCCGGGAGCGTGTCCAGCCCGACCCAGCGACGCAGCGTGGCCTTGCGGCGCGCATTGCTGATGACGTTGCGCGTGATGGCATACAGCCAGGTGCTGACCGCCGAGTCGCCGCGGAAGGACCCGATCTTGCGCAGCGCAATGGCGAAGACGTCCTGGGCCACATCTTCAGCGTCCAGGTAGGGCCCGCCCATGCGAATCGCCCAGCCCAGCACCTGCTTGGCATGCTGCCGGTAGAAGGCATCGAGTGCCCAGGGCTCTCCGGCCTGTAGGGCGTCGATGATGTCGCGATCCGAACGTTGCATGGAACCACCTCGTCAGTCCCTGTGTGTGGGGGACCACGAGTTCCTTCAAACAAAAGTGTACCGCACCCATGCCCGCGCCAAGTCGGCCCCCCAACGCACGAGGGCCGGAGCCATCTTTGGCCCCGGCCCTACATTCTGCGTGCGCTGTTCAGAAACTGAGCATCGACGCGTTGTAGAAGTCGACGCGGTTGGAGCCCGCGACCGCAAGGCTGCGCCCGCCGTTGGCGGTGGTGATGGCATCGGGGCGCGTGTTCACGCTCTTGCTGCCCAGCTCCAGGCCCGTGTAGCCGTCCAGCTGCACGATCTCGCCACCCATCCCGCTGGCGATGGCCACGATGGCGCGCCCGCCGTTGTCCCCCTCGGCGATGTCGAGCACTTCGCCGCGCACGTCGCTGACCCAGCGAATCGACCCGTCGGCCTCGAGCGCGTAGACGGTGTCCGAACCCCGTGCCGCCGTGTACAGGCAGTCGCTCTCGGCGTCCCAGGCCACGATCTCGCTGGGTGCCTCGTCGACGAGCTCGGCATCGCCCTTGGGATCGACGAGCACCAGCCCGTTCTCGGAGCCGATCCAGGCATCGCCCGTCTCCGGGTTGGCGGTGATCTCGGTGGTTCCCTCGCAGAACTCGGGCATGACGCCGACACCGGTGGGGTCGTCTCCGTGCACGAAGCCCACCTCGCAGTCCTCGGTCAACACCACCACCGCGTCATCGGTGAGCGTGGCGTCTACGACCCCGGCGGGCACGTCGTAGTCGATGCTGGTGGCTCCCCAGAAGTCGCTGCCCTCCTGAATGTGAACCCCCTTGTCCGAGGTGACCACCACCACATCGGAGCCGGTCACGGGGTCGGGGCCCGAGTCGACGACTCGGTCGTTGTCGCCGGGGTAGTCGTAGTCGGTGCCAATCGCGCCGTCTTCGATGGTGACGTCGCAGGTGGTGCCGCTCATGCCCACCTGGGCCACGTCTTCGGCCACGAACTCGACACCGCTGGCGTCGGGCGTCGTGACGGTGTTCTCGTGCTGGTAGAACAGGTTCTCGCTGGAACAACCGCTCGCAGCGAACAGGGCGACCAGGATCAGGCTCGTCTTTTTCATGTCTCTCGCTTCCTCCCGAAGTGCGCACAAGACTGGACGAGCCCGCGATTCATTCGTCATTGGATGTCTCGGCGAGGGAGATAGGGGTGGGGAGTGTGGCGGTGTTGGCTGAGTCCTCGGTCCTTGGTCGTGAATTTTGGGCGGGCGGGACGCCCACCCCACGTCAGCCAATGCTGCTCAGGGCCGTCCGCAGGACACGGGAGGGAGCTTGCGAGCCGAAACTCACAGAAAGAGAGGACGACGCCCGGAATTGGGCGCCGCCCCCTCAGGATCACGCGGACAAGGTTCGGTTCAATCACCCAAGGGTGAAAGAAGAGCCGGAGAGTGAATTCCCCCCTGCTCAATCCCTTCGTGTGAGGCTCCAGCAGATCCTTCAGCGGATCCACGAAAAAACCGGCGAGCCGCATGGTTCGCCGGTCTTCGCTGCGGCCGCGGCCGCAGGAGCCTTGGAGCTACTCGCGGGTGCGGAAGAAGTGGACCGCGTCGGCCACATCGACGGCCACCATGGTGCCGTCGCCGGACGTCGACAGGTCTTCGGCGGCGTTGGGCGTGTTCACCCGGCTGATGATCTCGCCGGTGAGTCCGTCGATGGTGACGATCTCGCCGTGGCCGCCGAACTTCTGGATGCTGACGCCGGCACGGCCCAGGTCGCCCATCTCGGTCACCGCGCGAACGGCGCCATCGAGCTGGGTGTTCCAGACCTCGGTGCCATCGAGGTCGAGGCCGCGCACTTCGAGGCCGCCGAGCTCGGCGACGTAGAGGATGCCGCTGGCGCTGTCGAAGGCCGCGAGGTTGGCGGTGCTGTCGATGATGGTGGAGCCCTCGGAGTCGACCGAGAACACACCGTCGCCGGTGCCCACGATGGCGGCGCCGCCGGGCGTCACGTCGAAGCTGCCGGCGTTGCAGAGGGTAGCGTCGACGGCGACGTCGGAGCCGATGTCGGTCCAGTTGACCTCACAGCCCGCACCCGTGTCGGCGATGGCCACGACGCCCTGGTCGCTGAAGCCAGCGTCGACGACACCGGTGACGTTGATGTCGCTGACCGTCCAGTCGTGACCCTGCACGTGGACGCGGTCGGGCGAGATGATGAGCACGCCGGCGGGAGCGATGTCGACCACCGTCTCTTGTTCGGACGGGTAGTCGTAGTCGGTGCCGACCGAGGCATCGGAGGTGAAGACGTCGCAGGTGGTGCCGAACATGCCGACCTGGGCGACATCGCCCGACTGGTCGAGCGCGACACCGCGCGCGTCGGTCTGCAGGGTCGCTTCGTGATCGAACTGGCCCGGGGCAACCTCACACGCCGCAAGACCGAGGATCGCCATGACAGAAAGACCAATGCGCATCGAAAACCTCCGCTAAGAGCACACACCATGATTGACATGGCTGGACAGCGTCCGCCACACCTGGTTCGGGGGCACGTCGATCGTTCCGATTCTGCGCGGATCCTGCGCCTGTCACGACTTGTCCGCGCCGCGCCGAATTCGGGGCGTGAGCCGATCCGGCTGTGATCGCCGTCAGTACGCCCGGGCGAAGATCGCCCACTGCTGGGCTGGCTTGCCGGTGAACGGGCAGGTCCGTCCCTCGGGCGCCGGCTCATGGTGGGGGAAACACCGAATCGTGGCCTTGGTTTCGTCTTTGACGCGAACCTCGTCGGCATCGTCGCCGCCCCAGGGCACCCGGTAGAAGCCCGGCTTGTCGTTGATGTCGGCCTTGAACTGGTCCCACGACTCGACGGTGTAGGTCTGGCGATCGCGCAGGTCGGTGGCCCGCTCGAGCAGCTCGGCCTGGATGCCGTCGAGCACCTCGCGCACTTGATCGACCACGCCGTCGAAGGCGATGCCGAACTTGCCTCCCCCAGTCCGCTTCTTGCTGAAGGCCTGGCCCTTCTGCACGTCGCGCGGGCCCACTTCGAGCCGCAGAGGAACGCCCTTGCGCTCCCACTCGAAGTACTTGGCGCCCGGGCGCATGTTCTCGCGATCGTCGACCTTGACCCGGAAGTGCGGCTTGAGGTCGGCGAACAGCGCGTTGACGGCGTCCATGACCACGTCTTTGTCCTTCATCTTGTAGACGGGGATGATCACGACCTGCACCGGCGCCACGGCGGGCGGCAGCACCAGCCCGTCGTCGTCGCTGTGGGTCATGATGACGGCGCCGATGAGGCGCGTGGACACGCCCCAGCTGGTGGCCCACACGTGATCGCGCTTGCCATCGGCATCTTGGAAGGTCACGTCGAAGGCGCGCGCGAAGTTCTGGCCCAAGAAGTGGCTGGTGCCCGCCTGCAGCGCCCACCCGTTCTGCATCATCGCCTCGATGGTGAACGTGTCCACGGCACCGGCAAAGCGCTCCCGCGCAGACTTGGTGCCCTTGATCACCGGCACCGCGAGCACGTCGCGGGCGAAGTCGGCGTACACGTCCAGCATGCGGTGCGCCTCTTGCAGCGCCTCGTCCTGGGTGGCGTGGGCGGTGTGTCCCTCTTGCCACAGGAACTCGGCGGTGCGCAGGAAGGGACGCGTCTTCATCTCCCAGCGCACGACGTTGGCCCACTGGTTGATGAGCACGGGCAGGTCACGCCACGAGTCGATCCAGCGGCCGTACATGTGCCAGATGATGGTCTCGGAGGTGGGGCGCACCACCAGCGGCTCCTCGAGCTTGCTGGCGGGATCGGGCTCGACGGCGGTCTTTCCGTCGGGCGTGGTCACCGAGCGCAGCCGGTGGTGGGTGACCAGAGCGCATTCCTTGGCGAATCCCTCGACATGCTCGGCCTCGCGGCTCAAGAAGGACATGGGGATGAAGAGCGGGAAGTAGGCGTTGCTGTGGCCCGTCTCTTTGAAGCGCCGGTCCAGATCGGCCTGAATCGCCTCCCAGATGGCGAACCCGTGCGGCTTGAGCACCTTGCAGCCACGAACCGGGGCTTCGTCGAGCAGGTCCCCCTGCGCGATGACGTCGAGGTACCACGCCGAGTAGTCGTCCTCGCGCTTGGTGATTCCGTGTTCCTGGGCCATGGGGTCCGCCTCCTTGGAGCGGCGGCGTAACGTGAACGGACGTGGCTGGGTGGCGCAATAGGCACCGTCCCCGACCCGTACACGCCGCCATCGGATAGACCCACCCCTCATGGCCAAGAGCACCATCCGCGTCCAAGACCTGGGCCGCGTCCGGCAGATCGCCGCGGCGCTGGCGAGCAACGGCTTCGGGCACGTCTTCAACCGCATCGGCCTGGGCGCTCACCTGCCCTCGGCCAAGGGCGAAGACGACACCGCTCCCTATGCGCGCCGCATGCGGCAGGTGCTGGTCGACCTGGGCCCTACCTTCATCAAGCTGGGGCAGGTGCTGTCGGTGCGGCCCGACATCCTGCCCGACGACGTGCTGGTCGAGTTCCAGTCGCTGCAAGACCGCGTGCCGGCCATGTCCTTCGCCGACGTGCGCAGCGTCGTGGAGTCTGAGCTCGGCCGCACCATCGAGGACGTGTTCGACTCGTTCGACGAGACCCCGCTGGGCTCGGCCTCGATCGCCCAGGTGCACCGCGCCACGCTGGCGGGCGGCAAAGAGGTCGCGGTCAAGCTCCAGCGCCCCGGCATCGACAAGACGATCGAGAGCGACATGTCGATCCTGTACACGTTGGCCGGCATGCTCGAGGGGCGCGTCGAGCTTCCAGGGGTGCACACACCCACCGCGATCGTGCACGAGTTCGACACGGCGATCACCAAAGAGCTCGACTTCCGGCAAGAGGCACGGGCGGCCGAGCGCATGGGCCGCAACTTCGAGGGCAGCCCCGACATCGTCATTCCCCGCGTGCTGCAGCAGTGGTGCACACGCCGCATGATGGTGATGGAGCTCATCGAGGGGCGCCCGCTGCGCCAGGCCTTCGACGAGCTGTCCCCCGAACAAGCCAACCGCGTGGCGCACCGCGTGATGGATGCCACCTACCGGCAGGTCTTCGAGCACGGCTTCTTCCACGGCGACCCGCACCCCGGAAACATCTACGTGCTCGACGACGAGCGCGTGGCCTTCCTGGACTTCGGCGTCACCGGACTTCTCACCGGCGCCATGCAGGACACCATCATCTTGGCGTTCACCTCGCTGGTGTTCCGGGACGCCGAGACCTTTGCCATGACCGTCTACCGGTCTGGCGCCACCTCCGAGCGCATCGATCTCCGCACGTTCACCAACGAGTGCGAGAAGATGATGATCAAGTACTACGGCGCATCGCTCGACGACATCGCCAACCCCACCACCCTGGCCGAGGTGGTGCACATGGCAGCCGAGTTCCGCATCACCCTGCCCCCGGAGTTTGCCGTGCTGTCGCGATCGGTCGGGCTGATCGAGGGCAACTGCCGACGTCTGCTGCCGGGCATCGACATCGTGGCCGAGGTGAGCCCCTATGCGCAGCGGCTCATGCGCGATCGCTTCAGCGTCGAGCGGGTCGCCGCCGACGCGGCGCGTCTGATCTTTCAGGCGCAGGGCACCATGCGCGACCTCCCCACGCAGGGCAGCCAGGTGCTCATGGACCTCGAGGCCGGGCGCCTGTCCTTCAACTTCCGCAACGTCGAGAGCGACCTGGACCGCCAGCAGGTCGAGTACCTGCGCGACGAGATCCGCATGGGCGGTCTGCGGGTCGCGCTGGCCATGATGGCATCGACCGTCACCCTCATCGGCGCGGGCCTGTTCTTGATGGCCAGCCAGGCCCCCACCATCGCCTGGACGGTGCTGTTCATCCTGATGGCGGTCGCCGTCGTCGGGGCCGGGCTGGGCTTGTACGGGGCGCTGGGCATCCACGTCTTCTTTGCCGGGCTGCTCGACATCCGCGGGTGGCGACGCCGACTGGCCAGCCTGTTCCGGTTCTTCTCGTGGCGTCGATCCGAGTAGCTCGCGGGGGCCGGCCGGCCGCCCCATGCGCATTTCAGCTGCAACAAGGGCGACCCGATGCATCCCCTGTGGTAGTGTCCGGCGAATGTTTCCGCTTGCTGGTCCGCAGGCGCTACCAATGGCTACTAGGAGCCCTCGTTGTCGAACTTGAAACTCGACTTCTCTCGGGGCGAGATTCTCGCGAAGAAGTACGAGGTCGTCGACCTCCTGGACGAAAGCCCCCTTGGGCTGACATACCGCGTCAAACACCTGAAGTCGGGCAAGTACGTCCGGCTCCTGCTGCTGCGCCCGAACATTGCCGGGCACGAGCAGAAAGACGCGGTCGTCGCCGCCTTCAAGGGTGCCAAAGAGCTCCAGCACGCCAACCTCATCAAGATCGGTGAGCTCGGAGACCATGAGGGCGTTGCCTACGTCACCATGGAAGACTTCGAGGGGCAGACGCTTCGGGAAGTCCTGCAGGAGTACAAGGTCTCGGGCAAGCAGTTCCAGCTGCGCCAGGCGTCCCAGATCAGCATCCAGATCCTCGAAGCTCTCGGTGCCGCGCACGAGCAGGGCATCGTGTTCCGGGCCCTACGTCCGGAATACGTGCTCATCAATGTGCGCTACACCGGCCCGCGCAAGCAGAACTTCGTGGCGCAGGTCAAGCTCATCGGCGCCGGCTTCTGGGACCTGGTCCCGGCCGGCACCCTCGCCGAAGACGAGTTCACCCGCGGCGAAGCCCAGTACCTGGCACCCGAGCTCAAGAGCTTCGAGCCCGAGCCCACCGCCCGCTGCGACGGCTACTCCACCGCGGTGATGTTCTACGAGATGCTCACCGGCACCGCTCCGGTCGGCACCTTCCAGCTCCCCACCCTGCTGCGCCAAGACCTGCCCAAGCAGGTCAACGGGGTGGTCGAGCTCGCGCTCGCTGTGGCCCCCGAAGACCGCTACCAGTCGGCCCGCGACTTCGTTGCCGACATCCAGCGCATGATCAGCGAGACCTCGGTCGCCGGAGCCGGCGAAGTCGAGAAGAAGCCCCTCATCACGCCCTTTGGATGGGCGCTCATGGTGCTTCTGGCGGTCGCCGTCGTGGTCATCGCGTACCAGCTCTTCGCCCCTGGCGATGTCAACGAGGGCAAGGTCGCCGACTCGCTGCTGCGGCAGTCGGTCAAAGAGGCGCACGAAGCCCCCTCGCCCGAAGCCGTCAAAGAGATCCTGGCCAAGCATCCGCCCAACATGATCTACGTGCCCGGCGGGCCGATGATCCAGGGCCGCATGCACGAAGACATCCACTCCATGACCGCCGAGCCCTTGGCCCGCAAGGTCGAGGTGCGTGGCTTCCTCATCGATGCCTTCGAATACCCCAACAAGATGAAGGGCAAGCCCGAGTTCAACGTCACCTACGAGAAGGCCGACCAGATGTGCGCCGAGCAAGGCAAGCGTCTGTGCACCGAGACCGAGTGGGAGAAGGCCTGCAAGGGCCCGATGAACTCCATCTACGCCTACAACACCCTGGGTCCGGTCGCCGACCAGTACGACCAGGAGTTCTGCGGGGCCGGCCTCGAAGACCGCGGCCTGTCCGGCTCACGTCCCGACTGCCGCGCCAAGTGGCTGGGTGGGCCCTTCGACATGTCGGGCAACTTCCGCGAGTGGACGTCCACCTCGCCGCCCAACAACGACGACCGTCGCATCGTGAAGGGGGGCATGCGTGAGCACCCCGAGCGCGGCACCCGCTGCGCCTTCCGCACCGACGAAGGCATGACCTTCACCGATGGGTCGATGAGCTTCCGCTGCTGCCGCAACCTCGACGCGCCCGCATGGGTTCCCCCCGCCGAAGAAGGCGAAGGCGAAGGCGAAGGCGAAGAGACCGAGTAGGGCGCGGAGGGCCGCCGATCGGCCCCCGCTATTCCAACCCTGCCGGGGTCGTGAACACCACGATGGTGGGGTCGCCGCCGTTGGTGGCGTTCTCGAGGTCGTCGTACACCACCACGCCGAACTCGAGCTCGGTGGCGTAGGGCAGGTCTTCGGAGCCGTTGATGCCCAGCTGCATGCTGAACGTCGTGCGGAAGGTCGCGCACTCGGTGTTGCTGACCGTGCCGTAGACCTCTTGATAGGCCTCGCTGGTGTCGACGCTGCCGTCGATCTCGTCGTCCCACCACACCCGCATCTCGTAGTAGTGCAGGTCGCCGTCTTCGTCGCTGGTGTCGGCGCTGATGATGATGGACGGGAAGGTCCCCTGGTCGAACTGTTGGGGACCGCCGTCGCGGATCGTCGCCTCTTCGATCACCGGGCTGCTGGTGCCGCAATCGTCTGCGCTGCCGCTCGGAATGGGGATGTCGGTGTTGGTGCCGTCGCCGCCGGGGGTGCAGGCGGCCAACAGGGTGCACAGCAGCGTGGTCACAGGGCGCATCGTGTCTCCAGTCTCCAGCACTTGGTACCCCGCCGAGCGGCGGCCTGCTACGCTCGCGTTGTTGCGACTCCCCACCCCCAACGATGTCTTTCGTGGCCTGCGCAACCAGGTGGGCAGCGTGCGAAAGCGCTACCTGTCGGGCAACACGCTGGTGCGGCACGACGACTTCGACGGCAAGCTCGAGGTGGTGGTGCTGATCCACGGCTTCTTTCAGACGCGCAACATCTGGGACGTCATGGAAGACCGCCTGCGCTACGACGGGTACGCCGTGGCGTCGTTCAACATGGGCGGACTGCTGTCGCCCACCGATCTCAAGCCGGTCGATCACCTGGCCCAGCTGGTGGGGCACAAGCTCGAGCGGCTGCAGCAGAGGCACAACCTGGGTGGGCTTCACATCCTGGGGCATGCCCGCGGGGGCATCATCGGCCGGCGCTACATCGAGAGCTTCGGCGGGGCCGCCACGGCCAAGTCGCTGATCACCCTGGGCAGCCCTCACCGGGGCACCCTTCGCGCAACCCTCGGCAGCCTGATGCGGCGGGTCGAGGGCGAGCGCTTTCCGGCGACGGTGCCCATGACGTCGGTGTTCTCGACAGACGACTGGATCACGCCCCCGTTTCGCTGCCGCATCAAGCCACTCTCAGCGAAGCACCAGATGCACAACGCCGAGGTTCGGGGGGTGGGGCACAGCGAGCTCGTCTGGGATCCCGGCGTGTACCGGATCGTGCGCGAGAAGCTGGCCGAGGCCACCGCCATGTGGGAGCCCCGATAGCGCTGCGACCGAGGCAAGCCTGTTAGCCTGCACCGCCCAGGGAGCGCCCTCATGCCTGACGACGCCTACAAGCGCGCTGGCGTCGACATCGACGCTGCCGACCAGCTGATCGAGCGCATCAAGCCACTGGCCGCAGCAACCCGTAGGCCCGGCGTGCTGGCCGGCTTGGGCGGCTTTGGCGGCCTGTTCTCGCTGATGGGGCGCTACAGCGATCCGGTGCTGGTGTCCGGGACCGACGGCGTGGGCACCAAGCTGCTCATCGCCCAGCAGCTGGGCGTGCACGACACGATCGGCATCGACCTGGTGGCCATGTGCGTCAACGACATCATCGTCACCGGCGCCGAGCCCCTGTTCTTCTTGGACTACTTCGCCACGGGCAAGCTCGAGCCGGGCACCGCCGAGCACGTCATCGCGGGCATCGCCGAGGGCTGCACCCAGGCCGGCTGTGCGCTGCTGGGCGGCGAGACCGCCGAGATGCCCGGCATGTACGGGCCGGGCCACTACGACCTGGCAGGGTTCGCCGTGGGTGCGGTCGAGCGCCACAAGCTGATCGACGGCAACAAGGTCCAGCCCGGCGACCAGCTGGTCGCCCTGCCGTCCTCGGGGGTGCACAGCAACGGCTTCTCGCTGGTACGCCACATCGTCGAAGCCAGCGGACTGCCGTGGGATCACACCCCCCAGGGCTTCGAGCGCACCCTGGGCGAGACCCTGCTCACGCCCACCACCATCTACGTGCCGGCCACTCTGTCCATGCTCGCCGACGATGCCTATGGACCGCACGTAGCGGCCATTGCGCACATCACCGGCGGAGGCCTGCCGGGCAACCTCCCGCGCGTGCTTCCCGAGGGTTGCGGCGCGACCGTGCAGCGCGACCGGCTGGGGTCGCCCCTGTTCGACTGGCTGCGCCGCACCGGCGACCTTGGCGAAGACGACCTGCTGCGCACGTTCAACTGCGGCATAGGCATGGTGATCGCCATCTCGCCCGACTGGGCTCACGACCTCATGAACGACCACCCCGGGTCCTTCTTGCTGGGCGAGGTCGTCGACCGGCCCGGGGTCGAGCTCCAGTGAGTGCCCGCGTCGGCGTGCTCATCAGCGGCGGGGGCACCAACCTGCAGGCACTCATCGACGCCACCACAGACCCCGACTTCCCGGCCCAGATCGAGCTGGTCATCAGCAACCGCAGGCACGCAGGCGGCCGGGAGCGCGCCCGAAGGGCCGGCATCGCCGAGCAGTGGCTCTGGCACAAGAAGTTCGCCTCACGCGAGGCCTACGATGCCGCTCTGGTCGAGGCCCTGCGCGCCGCGGGCTGCGAGTGGGTCTGCCTGGCGGGCTTCATGCGCATCGTGACCCCTGTCTTGCTCGACGCCTTCGCTGGCCGCGTGATCAACATCCACCCTGCCCTGCTGCCCGCCTTCCCCGGCGTCGACGGCCAGCAGCAGGCGGTCGAGCACGGGGTGCGCATCGCGGGTGCCACGGTGCACTTCGTGGACTCGGGCACCGATACCGGCCCCATCATCTGCCAGGGGGCCGTGCCCGTTCACCCCGCAGACGACGTCGATGCCGTCAAGCAGCGCATCCTGGCGGTGGAGCACCGGCTGCTCCCCATGGCCCTGCGCATGGCCGTCGAGGGGCGGCTGAGCATCGAAGGACGCCGTGTTCACGCGGATCTTCGCCCTGGCGAGAGCCTTTCGATCTGGGGAGGGTGAGCCCGGGCATCGGGCCGGCGCTCACACCCGGCGAACCTCTTCGACGCCGCGGATCTTCTCGATGTTGCGGATGACCCGGGTGAGTTCGGCCACGTCGCGAATGGACAGGTTGAGCACGCACACCGCGCGGTCGTCGCCGATGTTGCGCGCCTCGGCGCTGTTGATGTTCACGTGGGCTTGTTCGCACACCTGGCTGATGTTGGCCAACAAGCCCGGGCGGTCGCGGCAGTAGATGTTGATCTCGCCCGAGTGGCGAGCCGCGCTCTCGGCGTCCCACTCGACGGGGATGCGGCGCTCGGGGTCCATACTGGCCAGCTGGGTGCACTCGATCTTGTGCACGCTGATGCCCTTTCCGCGGGTGATGAAGCCCACCACCGGCTCGCCCGGCAGCGGCGCGCAGCACCTGGCGTACTGCACCAGCACGCCGTCTTCGCCGCTGATGAGCACCGGGCTCTGCGCCTTGCGGCGAATGCGGTTGAACAGCGAGCTGATGGCGCCGGCAGCCTTCTCTTCTTGTTCGCGGGTGGTGTACACCCCGCGCGGCAGTAGCCCCCGGGCCACGCTGGCCAGCGAGATGTTGCCGATGGCCACCTCGGCGTAGACGTGCTCGGCGTTGCGCTTGCCCTTCTTCTTGAGGTAGGTGTCGAGGGCGCCGCTCTTGGCGACCTTGTCGAGCGAGCTGTCGAAGCGCTGCAGCTCGGCATCGATCATCTCGCGGCCCAGGCGCTGACCCCGCTCGAGCTCCTCGGCCCGCAGCTCGCGGCGAATCTTGCTGATGGCCCGGCCGGTGCGCGCGATATCGAGCCAGCCTCGGTTGGGCCGCTGGCTGGGGCTGGTGATGATCTCGAGGCGATCGCCGCTCTTGAGCTCGTACCGCAGCGGCACCATGCGCCCGTCGACCTTGGCGCCGGTGCAGCGGTTGCCCACGTCGGTGTGGATGGCGTAGGCAAAGTCCAGCGCCGTCGCCCCCAGCGCCAGCCGCTTCACGTCGCCGGCCGGGGTGAACACGAAGACCTCGTCGGAGTAGAACTCGACCTTGACCGTCTCCATGAACTCGGTGGCGCTCTCGGCCTCGCTTGCCGCCTCGAACAGCTCGCGAATCTTGGTGATGCGGGCCACCTCGGAGGGGCTCAGCGCCAGGTGGCCCTCTTTGTACTGCCAGTGAGCCGCGATGCCGTCTTCGGCGATGCGGTGCATCTCGTGGGTGCGGATCTGCACCTCGATGCGCTGGCCCTCGGGGCCGATGACCGTGGTGTGCAGCGACTGGTAGCCGTTGTTCTTGGGCCGAGCGATGTAGTCCTTGATGCGGTCGGGCACGGGCGGGTAGTTCGCGTGCATGAGCCCCAGCACGGCGTAGCAAGTGCCCAGATCGTCGACCAGGATGCGGAAGGCGATGAGGTCGGGCACCTCGTTGACGGCAAGGCCCTGGGCATTCATCTTGCGAAAGATGCTGAAGCAGTGCTTGGCGCGGCCGGTGACCTGGCACACCACGCCCTCGTCATCGAGCTTGGTGCGCAGGGCCCCCACCACTCGGGTGGTGTACGCGTCGCGATCGGACGACGTGTTGGCGAGGTAGGCGTTGATCTCGGCAAAGGCCTCGGGGTGCAGGTACTGGAAGCACAGGTCTTCGAGCTCGCTCTTGAGCTTGGTGAGGCCCAGTCGGTTGGCGATGGGCACGTAGATGTCCATCGTCTCGCGGGCGATGCGCTGCTGCTTGGCCAGTACGCCGTGGCCGCCCAGGGTGCGCATGTTGTGCAGGCGGTCGCCCAGCTTGACCAGGATGACCCGGAGGTCCTTGGACATGGCGAGCATCATCTTGCGGAAGTTCTCGGCCTGGAGCTCCTCTTTGCTGCGGAACTTCAGCTTGCCGATCTTGGTGACGCCATCGACCAGGTTGGTGACCACCGGACCGATCTCACGCTCCATCTCGGTCTTGGTGATGGGGTTGTCTTCGAGCGCATCGTGCAGCAGCGCGGTGGCGATGGTCTCGACGTCCATGCGCATGCCCGCCAGGATGGCCGCGACCGCCAGCGGATGCGTGAGGTAGGGCTCGCCGCTCTTTCGTGTCTGCCCGGCGTGGGCCTTGGCCGCCAACAGGTAGGCCTGCATCACCGGCTGCAGGTTTGCGTCGGGTGAGTAGCCCTTGATGGTCTCGAGGATGTCGGAGATGGTCTCGGCCACGCACGACTCCAGGCACATGGGGTGCCGAAGTCGAAGTCTATACGCGGAAGCAGGGGGGGCGTAGCCCCGGCTTTGTCACGAGAAGCGACGAACCCACGAGTCTCGTCGATCGCGGCGGCACAGCTCGGCCACGAGCACCGCCTGAAACGCCGCATGCGCCGTGTCCAGGTCGTCGTTGAGCACCAGGTAGTCGAACTCACCGACGCCGGCCAGCTGGGCCGCGGTCAGCTCCATGCGCCGTGCGATCACCTCGTCGCTGTCGGTCCCGCGAGCGCGCAGGCGCCGGCGCAGGACCTCGATGGACGGCGGAAGCAAGAACACATGCACCGAGTCGGGGCGGGCAGCGCGCACCTGGCGCGCACCCAGCAGGTCGATGTCCAGAAGGATGCTGTCGCCCTGGGCCAGCGCCTGGTCGACCGGAGCGGCGGGTGTGCCGTAGAAGTTGTCATAGACCGAGGCGTGCTCGAGCAGCCCGCCGGTGTCGCGCAGCTCGACGAACTCGGCCTTGGTCTTGAAGTGGTAGTCGACGCCGTTGACCTCGCCCTCGCGAGGGCCTCGCGTGGTGGCACTCACCGAGAAGGACAGCCCCGGAATGCGCGCCATGGCTCGCCGAACCAGGGTGGACTTGCCCACGCCGCTGGGCCCGGTGACCACAAAGAGCACCCCGCGGTCGGGAGGAGCCAGGCGAAGGGGCTGAGTCACCGCCTACTCGACGTTGGCCGACTGCTCGCGCATGCGCTCGAGCGTCGACTTCATGTCGACCACCCGATGGCTGATCGGATGCTCGGCCGCCTTGCTGCCGATGGTGTTCACCTCTCGATTCATCTCTTGCAGAAGAAAATCGAGCCGCCGACCGACCGAGTCCGAAGACTCGAGCGCGTCAGAGAACTGGTCCATGTGGCTGCGCAGGCGCGCTAGTTCTTCGTTGACGTCGGCCTTGTCGGCGAGGATGGCTGCCTCTTGCACGACCCGGTTGGTGTCGGCGCGGTCGCCGAGCAGGCGCGCCATACGGCGCTCGAGGCGGGCCCGAAGGCGCTCGTTGACCCCGACGGCCGCAGCCTCGACCTCGGCGACGGTGGTGCGAAGCTCGCCCAGGTACGTCTGCAGGTCTTCGTACAGGGCCTGGCCCTCGACCTCGCGCATGCGCTGCAGGTCTTGGGTCGCGGCGTCGAGGGCCGCGTCGAGCACGGGCCACTCGCTCATGACGTCGACCTCGTCTTCGACCACCTCGAGCACGCCCTCTTGCCCCAGCACGAAGGTGAGCGGCACCTCGCGCTTCATGAAGCCGATCATGCCCTCGACCACGTCGTTGATGACCGTGGCGTAGTTGTTGGCCAGCGCCTGGTTGGCCCGAACGACGCGGCCCCCCGACTTGGTCTGCCGGCGCACGAAGGCGTCGATGCGGCCGCGGGCGAACGGCGCCTTGAGCTTCTTGTTCATGCGCGGCTCGAGCGCCATGTACTCACGCGGGCTGCGCAGCTGGATGTCGCGGAAGCGGTTGTTGACGCTGCGCAGCTCGACAACCACGGTCACATCGCCGCTGCTGGCCTCGCCGGCGCCGTACCCTGTCATCGATCTCAGCATGAAGACGTCGTCCCGTCGCAAGTGCGGGTGCATTCGCCCTCGTCGAAGTCCACGTCGCACTCGTCGCCATTGGACTCGAAGGTGCCCTCACCATCGCCCGCGTAGTCGATGGTGTAGTCCCAGCTGCCGCTGTTGCTGCCGTCGTCGAACGAGTACGCCACGTGTTCGGTGCCGTCCAGGAAGGTCTCGACGGTGCCCTCGAAGGTGGTGCTGCCGCTCTGCTGGACGAAGGTCTCGATCGAGTAGCCGTCGGCATCGCCTTCGGTGGTGGCCTCGTGCGTGTAGTCGCCTTCGAGCTCGTATTCCTGCGTCCAGGTGCCGTCGGAGCGACGCACCCCAGACAGGGACACGTCGGGGTTGCCGGTGTCGCGTTCCCAGACGTACTGGCCCGCGGCGTAGGTGCCACGCTCGTCGGTCACGTTGCCCTGGGAGTCGGTGGTGACCACTCGGGCCTGGCAGCCGACCCGCCTCTCGCGCACGTCGATGGTCCATTGATTGTCGAGCGTGTCCAGGGTGACGAGCTCGTACTCGATGTCGATGTCGCCGTTGCGGTCGGCGTAGCCAAAGCCCGTGACCTCACCGTCGAGGCGCCAGTGGTCGGGGTGGTAGTCGAGGTCCCACGAGAAGTCGCCGGTGATGAAGTTGTAGGAGCCGGTGTTGTTGGTGACCACCAAGCCATCGGGGTCGTAGTTCCAGACGCCAGTGCTCTTCTGGCCCTGCAGCAGGTGGTGGGTGAGCCCGCCGCCCCACTTGGTGAAGTTGTCGCCGCAACTGCGCTGCTTGATCGAGAAGCGCTGGTCGGCGCAACCCGTGGAAGCGAGCAGAAAAGCACAGACTGGAAGAAGGTACCGCATCGGCCGCCTCTTAACGCTCCGCGATCATCTCGATGCGGAACATCTCGTCCTCGGTGAGTTCGAAGGCCTCGCGGATGGAGAGGTGAGGCTTGGATAGCCATGCCGTGGGCACTGGAAAGTTGCGGACGTCGCGCGGGTACAGGTCGAGGCGCTGGCCGTGCTGGATGCGGGTGAGTGCATCGATGATGGGCGACTTGATGAGGTCGAGGATGCGGTCGAGGGGGATGAGCCGCTTGCGCGGGAAGACCACGGTGCAGGTGTGCCCCAGGAAGACCCCATCCCAGTCGATGGCCGCGCGCACGGGCTTTCGGCCACGGATGCGCTGGATCACGATCTTGGGGTTCTCGAACATCTCGCGGTTCTTGGCCCGGTGCATCTTGTTGGGCTGGTAGTCGAGCCACTTGAAGTTGCCCTCGAAGAAGTCGCGGGCGTCGGCGTAGGGAACCAGCCCCTTGCCGCCATCTTCGTGGATGAGCTCCTTCTTGCCGCCGTGGGGCCCGTGGGCAACGACACCGGTGTCCACCAGGCAGAAGTCGCCCAGCGCGAAGGACTTGGTGCGCACCTTCTCGACCAGGTCGACGTCGCCGGGCTGCATCTCGGGGTTGAAGGGCACCGCATCGAGGCGGAGCAGCTCTTCGGGGGGGATCATGAACAGCGGCAGGGGCTTGGGGCCACGCTCGGCACGAAGCACCACGATCATGACGTCGACCGACGCGCCCGGGAAAGGGTAGGGCCCGGACAGGTCGACCACCTCGTGGCGCTCGATCCACCGGCGTCGGAGCACGGCACCATAGGGCTGAACCAGGGCCGCATTGGGCATGACCAGGCCCGTGGCCCCGCCGGGCCGGCAGCGCTCGACGGCCATGCTCGCAAAGGGAATGACCAGGTCGAAGCGCCCCTTGAGCCAGGGGAAACGGCGGCGCAGGTCGGCGCGCATGAACTTGTCTTGGCGCTCCGGCGGCACGAAGGGCGGGTTGCCGACCACCAGGTCGACCTTGGGGCCAAAGCGCAGCGCATCGCCGATCTCGATCTTGGCCTTGGGAGCGGCCACCCGGGCGACCGCCAGGGCCGCCGGGTCGATGTCGGTGCCGCGCACCTCTTTGACGCCGGCCTCGAGCATGGCCACCAGGAAGGCGCCGGTGCCGCACGCCGGGTCGAGGCCGACCCGAAGGGGCCCCTCGACGGCGACCTGTGAGGCCTGCACGACGCGGCGTGCCATGTCGACGGGCGTGTCGTAGGTGCCGCGCTTGCGGCGCCCTGGGTGCATGGGCACCGGGTAGGGCGCGCCCTCGGGCACCACCTCGATGACGTTCCGGGCGTCGGGGTCGCGCGCATCGAGGTTGGCGGTGATGCCCAGATCGCGCTCGGCGATCTGCACCCGGCAGCGCGCCAGCGGGCCGGCGAAGCGCACCACGTCCCAAGGCGTGTGGTACAGGGTCTCGGCGGCCTCGGTGACCGCCGCGAGGTGGTTGCCGCCGGTCTTGCGCAGGCGCTCGAGGTAGGCGTTCAGCGCGATCTTCAACGCCGCGCTCCCCATGCCGCCAGCAGGCCGTCGACCTGCCCCTTCACGGTGAGGCCGCGCTCGAGGATGCGCGCCCGCGCGGCGGCACCGCGGCGGGCCCGCTCCTGGGGACTGCTGGCGATGGTGCGCAGGGCCTGAAGCAGGGCGGCTGGGTCGTCCGGGGGAACCAGCCAGCCGACCGACTCGTCGACGAGCTCGGGAATGCCCGACAGGGGCGTGGTGAGCACGGGCAGCCCTGCGGCCATGGCCTCGAGCATGGCGACGGGCACGCCATCCATGTCGCCGTCCGGACCGCGCGTACAGGGAAGCGCGAAGACGTGGGCCTGGGCCAGCTCGGAGGGCACGGCGCTGGGCGGCAGCGCGCCGGTGCGCACCCGCGCCGATCGCAGCTCGGGCGCCTCGCTGACCAGGCGCAGCCCCACGTCACCGCCCACCTGCTCGACCGCGCGGGCGAGCGGGGTCAATCCCTTCTTGGGGACATGACGGGCGACCGAGATGACGCGCAGCGGTTCCTCCGTGCCGGGCTGGGCGCGTGGGTAGCGAGTGGGGTCCACCCCGCAAGGTACGACACGCGCCTCGACATCGTACCGGTCGCGAAGAATACCGCGATGGTGCTCCGCAATGGTGATCACCGTGTCAGCGTCGCGCAGAACCGCATGAATGCTGCGTCTGGGCTTGAACAAATCCGATGCATGCACGGTCACCGAGTAGGGCATGCCCAAGATGGCCCCGGCGACACGCGCCCATTCGGCGGCCTCTCCGGCGAAGTGGGCGTGCAGTCGTTGCGCACCGATCTCGGCCGCGTACACCGCCAGCCAGCAGGCGCGCGCCGCGTCCTTGTCGCGCATGTGCTCGCGGGCCCACCGCCATGCCCAGCGTCCATCCCGGCTGCCCAGCGCGCGCGCCAGCGCAAACAGCACGGCCGCCCCGCGAAAGCCGTGCGGTGGGTACCTCACCGGGACGGGCGGAAGCTCGTCCTGCAGCACGCCGTCCGGTCGGCGGCCCACCGCCACCGCGCGCACCTGGTGTCCCCGCGACACGAGCTCTCCCATCTCGCGGTAGACGAAGGTCTCGGAGAGCGTCGGGTAGTAACGAAGGACGTACAGGGGCTTCACGCCGGCAGCGTCTCCACGAAGCGAGCGAGCTCGATGGCCCGATCGCGCCAGCTTCGAACCCTAGCAGCTGCGGGCGAGTCGCCTGGTTGCGCATGAGCCGTGTTGATGGCCCGCGCCAGGTCGGCGGGGTCGCCCGGCTGGTAGGGAAGGAAGGCGCCGGGTGCCGCCCGTCTCAAGGCCTCGACATCGGCGCCCACGATGGGAACCCGGCTCGCGAGGGCATCCCACAGCTTGAGCGGCGAGGTGAGGCGCTGCCCGAACAGCCCGTCGGACAGGGGCAGAACCAGCACCTTGAACCGGGAGAGCCGCTCGGGAACGGCATGGTACGGGATGGGTGGCTCCAGGATCAGCCGGCCATCGGACCGATCGCGTAGCTGGTCGGTCGCGGGGTCGTCGGGTCGAGCGCCCACCACGGTGATGGGGACCTCGGTCAGCCGCGCGGCCCGAGCCAGGGTGTCCAGGTCTTTGTACGAGCGTACGCTGCCCACGTAGCCAGCTCCCAGGGCACGCGGATGCGGGGGCGGATGGCGGTCGGGGTGGGCGGCGTTGTGCAGGGCGATGGCCGCAGGCAGCGCATGCGTCTCGCCCAGCAGGTCGAGGGTTCCCTCGCAGTTGGCCACCACCCCTGCCGCGCCCCCGATCACGCGCCGCTCGAGCGCAAACAAGGCCTCGTGGGGCTGCTCGCGGTCGCGCGCGATGGCCGAGTCCACCTCGTGGGCCTCGACCACGAGCGTGAAGTGGCTCTCGAACAGATCGAGGGCCCAGGCCGCGTGGCGCTTGCTGCGCGCCAGGGCGACGCCACCTCCTCGGGCGATCCACGCCGCAAACAGGGCCCGGTAGGCCACCGAAGCGACGGTGCGGCGGCCGGACAGCACGTGCAGGTGCAGCGTGGGGAGCGGGTCGAGCCCGTAGAAGGCGAGCACGTCAGCGGCGGTGACCCCTGGCTCGGCGGGCTCGACCGCCAGGGTGACGTCCCGACCCAGGGTCGCCATGGCGTGGGCGGCGTTGACCACCTGGATGGACTGCGCACGCACGGACGGGGCAACCGGTCGGTACAGCCAGAACCAGCGCTTGGCTTGCATGGTTCGCAGTGTAGACGTCCGCTGGCTATGAGGGCCGACATTCCTCTGGAGAGCCGATGCGCGCCCTGCCCTTCCTGTTGGTCCTCGCCGCCTGCGGTGGCCCCGCCGAGACCTCTGGCGGCGACCCGTCGAACCTCGAAGCCCCCCCACAGGAGACGGCGATGGACTACCCCCAGGCCCGCAAGGGCGACACCGTCGACACCTACTTTGGCGTCCAGGTCGCCGACCCCTACCGCTGGCTCGAAGATCCCGACAGCGACGAGACACGCGCATGGATCGACGCCGAGAACACCATCACGCGAGCCTGGCTCGACGGCGAACCCAAGCGCACCGAGATCCACGACCGGCTGAGCAAGCTGTGGAACTACGAGCGCTTTGGCACGCCCCACAAGCGCGGCGACCGCTACTTCTACACCCACAACACGGGTGTGCAAGACCAGTCGGTGCTGTACACCGCGCCCAGCCTCGACGCCGACAAGCAGCTGCTGCTCGACCCCAACACCCTGTCCGAGGACGGCACGGTCTCGCTGGCGGGCTGGGTTCCCAGCGAAGACGGCAAGCTGCTGGCCTACGGGCTGAGCGACGGCGGGTCCGACTGGCGCACGTGGAAGGTGCGCAACGTCGAGACCGGCACCGACCTCGAAGACGAGGTCGAGTGGGTGAAGTTCAGCGAGGTCAGCTGGACGCACGACGGCCAGGGCTTCTTCTACGGCCGCTACCCGGTGGGCGGCGACGACAAGCTCGAGGCGGCCAACTACGACTACAAGCTCTACTACCACCGCCTGGGCACGCCCCAGGCCGACGACGAGCTGATCTACGAGCGCCCCGACGAGCCCGAGTGGGGCTTTGGCAACAAGGTCACCGAAGACGGTGAGACGCTCGTCATCCACGTCTGGCAGGGCACCGAAGAGAAGAATCGCATCTACCTCAAGAGCCTCAAAGACCCCAAGGCGCCGGTGGTCAAGCTGCTCGATGACTTCGACGCCTACTACTACTTCCTGGGCAACGAGGGCACGACGCACTGGTACCAGACCAACCTCGATGCGCCCAAGGGCAAGGTCATCCAGATCGACACCACCAACCCGGGCCGCGACAACTGGAAGACGCTGGTTCCCGAGGCGGCCGAGACGCTGCAGAGCACGTCCTTTGTCGGTGGCAAGCTGATCATGGAGTACCTCAAGGACGCCCGCAGCGTCGTGAAGGTGTTTGCCAAGGACGGCACCGCCGAGGGTGAGGTCGAGCTCCCGGGCATCGGCAGCGCCGGCGGCTTCGGCGGAAAGCAAGACAGCACCGAGACCTTCTACTCCTTCACCGGCTACACCACGCCGAACACGATCTACCGGTACGACATCGCCACCGGAACCTCCGAGCTGTACAAGCAGCCCGAGGTCGACTTCGACCCGTCCGCCTACGAGACCACCCAGGTCTTCTACCCGAGCAAGGACGGCACGAAGATCCCGATGTTCATCACCCGCAAGAAGGGGACCGAGCAGAACGGCGAGAACAAGACGCTGCTGTACGGGTATGGCGGCTTCAACATCAGCATCACGCCGAGCTTCTCGGTGTCGAACCTCGTGTGGCTGGAGCAGGGCGGCGTGTACGCGGTGGCCAACCTGCGTGGCGGGGGCGAGTACGGCGAAGAGTGGCATCAGGCGGGCACCAAGCTGAACAAGCAGAACGTCTTCGACGACTTCATCGCGGCCGGCGAGTACCTGGTGGCCCAGAAGTGGACGAGCCCCGAGCACATGGGCATCAGCGGCCGCAGCAACGGCGGCCTGTTGGTGGGGGCCACCGTGCTGCAGCGGCCCGACCTGTTCGGCGCCGCGATGCCGGGCGTGGGAGTCATGGACATGCTGCGCTACCACAAGTTCACCATCGGCTGGGCGTGGGCCAGCGACTACGGCACCAGCGAAGACAACCAAGAGATGTTCGAGTACCTGCGCGCCTACTCGCCGGTGCACAACGCCGAGCCCGCGGAGTACCCGCCGACCATGGTCATCACCGCCGACCACGACGACCGGGTGGTTCCGGCCCACAGCTTCAAGTTCGCAGCCGCGCTGCAAGAGGCCCAGCAGGGCACCGAGCCCATCCTGATTCGCATCGAGACGCGGGCCGGGCACGGCGCCGGCACGCCCATCAGCATGCAGATCGATCAGAAGGCCGACGAGCTGGCGTTCCTGGTGCGGGCGCTGCGGTAGGCGGCGCGTTCAGCGTGCCTTCCGGGTCGCCTCGAAGACGGCCGCGACCTCGAAAGGCACCGTGAAATACAGCTTGCCCGCCTCCCAGTCCACCTTGGACGGAACGGGCGGCTCGCAGCGCTGGCACAGCGGTACCCGCACCGCAATCCGCTGGGTGGGCATCATGAACAGGTCCATGAACCGTGCAAAGGCAAGGAACAGCGGCGCGAAGAGGAAGCTGATGGCCGCGCCGACGCGAACGAACTCCGCGTCGCTTCGACGCAGCGCCTGCTGGTCTCCCCGGCGGCGCTGCTGAACCTCGACGGTCCGCGCCGACGCGTCTCCGCAGACCAGGCAAAACGCAGGAAGAACGTCCTGCGACCGCACCGCGATCCTGGCGTGCGGCGAGCGAACGCGCGGATCGCCTCCGCAGGCTGGGCAAGCCCCGCCTTTGCTCACAAACACCTCGTTGGCGCAGTGGGGGCAGGTCAAGATCATGGGGCCATCCCTGGCAGGAGCCGCGCCACACACCGCCGCACCCCGTGCACGTCGCCCAGCCACTCCCGCGCTCGCATTCCCGAGTCCGGCGTCCACCACTCCCGAATCGCCGCCACGCTCCCTGCGGCGTCCTCCGGATGCGCCAACACCAACCCCGCCGGCCCGACCGCCTCGGGCACCCCTCCGGTTGCGCAGCCCACGGCCGGCACGCCGACGCTGGCGGCCTCGAGCAACACCAGGCCCAGGCCCTCGGCGCCCGTGCCGAGACGGTGTGTCGTGGGCAGGAGCACCATCAGGTCTAGGGTGCGCACCACGTCCAGGACCTGGGCGCGGGCCAGCCGCCCCGTGAAGGTGATGTCGGCGCCCAACTGCGCCGCGAGCGCCTTCCAGCGGTGCAGGGCCGGCCCGTCGCCCACGACAGTCCCGCGTGCATCGGCCTGGGCAACCAGCCGGATGAAGCGCTCGCCCCCCTTCAGCGGGGTGGCCCGCGCCACCAGGCCCCAGTGCTCGGGCGCCGTGGACGGGGACCGCGGCTCGGCCGGGTCGATGGGGCTGGGAAGGACCTCGGCGGCGGCTCCCCTGCCCTCGACCAGCTCGGCGAGGTATCGGCTGACCGCCCAGCGATGCGAGGCGCCATCGAGCACCGCCTGGAAGTCAGCGGCGGCATCGGTGGGCACGGTGAGATCGGAGCCATGGAAGACCGTGTGCACGGGCACATCGGCGCGGGCGGCACTGCGAAGGGCATGGGTCGCCATGTTCCAGGTGCTGGCGAGCAGGACGTCGCCTGGCTTCAAGGCGCGCCACAGCGCCAGCCCCATCCAGCGGGACCCCCAGCGGCCAAATGAGGGTCCAGGCACGCCGCGCACGTCCAGGCCCGTCCCCTCACCCAGGCCCGAGCGGCGCCTGGCGTACACCACCACGTCGTGGCCCGCGTCGCGCAGACCACCGGCCACCGCCGAGGTCCATGTCGACACGCCGCCGTCGAGCGGCGGAAAGTCATCGGTGGCGATCACCCAGCGGATGCCGCCCTCACCGCGTTGATCACCCGGTCGACGGGCAGGTCCATGCACTTGTGGTGCCCCTCGGGGCAGCGGTCGTCGCCGTGCAGGCTGCACGGACTGCACTCGAGCTGGCGCCGCACGGGATCGCCGGGCCACACCCAGAAGCCATCGCCCGGATCGGTCGGCCCAAAGATGCCCACGACCCGTGCCCCCGCGGCGCCGGCGAGGTGCATGAGCCCAGTATCGCCGGCCACCGCCACCCGCACCGCCGCCAGCGTGTCCAGGGTGCGGCCGAAGCCATCCTCGCAGACCACGGCGGCGCCGGGCACCGAGGCCGCCACGCGCTGGCACAGCTCGTCTTCGCCCGGGCCGCCGAGCACCACGACCGGACCGCTCCACGACCGGCCGACGGTCGCGAACGCGTCTGGATGCCACTGCTTGGTGCGCTTGCTCGCTCCGGGCACCAGCGCGAGGGTGTCGCGCTCCCGCTGCGGCAGCTGCACCCAAGGCGGGGGTGCGGGCTCGCACTGCACCGCATCGGCGTAGAGCTGTGTGACGTGGGGCCGCGGCGGACCACTCTTGAGCCACACCCGCAGCCGGCGGGTGACGCTGTGCTTGCGGATGCGCCGGCTCTTTCGGCCGCTGCTGACGCACAGCGCGATGCTGCCGATGCTGTTCTGCAGGTCGATGAGCGCGCCGGGTGGGAGCTTGTTCACCATCTCGGTGGCGGTGGCTCCGTCGGGCCAGGTGATCACCTCGTCCACCCCGATGAGCCGCCGCGCCAGGCCGGCATAGCGCGGGTGCGTCACCAGGTGCACCGGCCCGTCGATGGCCTTGGTGACCGCTCCCGTGAGCACGACGTCGCCCAGGGAGCTGCGTCGGATGAGCACCGTCCCCTCACCCAACCAGCACCTCCAGCACCCTGGCGTACACCGCGTCGACCGCAATGTCGAGGCACTCGAAGGCCGTGCCGCAGCGCTTGCTGTAGCACGGAGCGCAGCGGGGCCGCGGACCCAGCACCGGCACCGAGCCCGCGGGCCCGGTCTGCTCGGGTGCGGTCGACCCGTACACCACCACCGTGGGCACGCCTACGGCCCGTGCGAAGTGCGCGGCCCCCGAGTCATTGCTGACGAACACGGCACAACGGGTGAGCGCCGCGGCGAAGGCGGGCAGCGGCAGCCCCACCTGACGGGCATGCGGCCCTGAGATGCCGGCAACACGGGCGTCTTCGCCGGGCCCGCCGTAGAACAGGACCGGGTGCGCCGCGGCCAGCCGATCGGCCAGGGCCCGGTAGCCGGGCCACTGCACGGTGGCGCCGCTCACGCTCACGGGATTGAGCCCGATGTGCCCGTCCGGCACGGACGGACCGCCGTCGCCGGCCCGCAGCTCGTACCGGGGCTGTCCCACGGGCTCGGCGCCGACAACCCGGGCCAGGCGGGTGTAGGTGTCAGACCGGTGTGGCCCCTGCTCGACGGTGTGCGTGAGCAGAAGGCTGCGTGCATCGGTGGCCGTGCCCACCCGCATCCCGGCCCGCCTTGCTTGCCACGCGACCCGGAAGGACGGCGGAAACAGCACCGCGGCGTCGGGCGCGCCCAGGTCGCCCGTGGGCACGACGGCCGCGTCCAGATCGCGGTACAGCTGGGCTCCCCATCGCGGCGCGGCGATGTCCAGGCGCCCCAGCCGAGCCAGCGCGGCCAGCGCCGGCAGGGCCATCACCCCGTCACCGAGGTGGTTTGGAGCTCGGGCGACGATGTGCATCCCCGCCGTCCTATTCCGGCGGCCTACTTCTTGCGGTTCTTCTTGCGGGCCTTCTTCTTGTCTTTGCGGGCCCGGCGCTTGGCGATCTTCTCTTCGGCGGACAGCTCGGGCTTTCCACCACCGCCGGCGCCTCCCATGCCCGGCATTCCGGGGAATCCGCCCATGCCGGGCATTCCTCCGCCCATGCCCGGGAAGCCACCCATGCCCGGGAAACCGCCACCGCCCATGCCCGGGAAGCCTCCGCCGCCCATGCCCATCATCTGCTGGGCCTGGGCCATGGCGCCGGGGTTGCCCATCATGCCGCCCATGCTCTTCATCATCTCGCGGGCCTGCAAGAAGCGGTTGTGCAGGTCGCTCACGTCGCTGAAGGTGCGCCCACAGCCCACGGCGATGCGGCGAAAGCGGCTGTCGTTCATGACGCTGGGGGTGGTGCGTTCTTGCTTGGTCATCGAGTTGATGATGGCCAGGGTGCGGTCGAGCTCGCGGTCGTCGAAGGCCTCTTCGGGGATCTGCTCCATCAGGCTGGACAGGCCCGGCAGGCGGCTGAAGATCTCTTTCAGTGGGCCCATCTTGCGGATCTGCTTGAGCTGCCGCACGAAGTCGTCGTACGAGAACTGCCCCTGCATCATCTTCTGGGCGTCGGCGACGGCGGTCTCTTGATCGACGTGCTTCTCGAAGTCCTTCATCAGGCCGACGACGTCGCCCATGCCCAGGATGCGCTGCGCGAGGCCCTCGGGACGGAACTCCTCGAGGTCGGCGAGGCCCTCGCCCTTGCCCAGGTACTTGATGGGCTTGCCGGTGACCGCCTTGATGGACAGGGCCGCACCGCCGCGCGCGTCGCCGTCGAGCTTGGTCATGATGAAGCCCGAGAAGTCGAGCAGATCGTCGAAGGCGTCGGCGGTCTTGACGGCGTCCTGGCCCATCATCGCGTCGCACACGAACAGGATGTTGTCGGGCTGGACCTTGGCCTTGATCTGAACCAGCTCGTCCATGAGCTCGTTGTCGATGGCCAGGCGCCCGGCGGTGTCGATGATGACCACGTCGCGGCCGACGTTGCGGGCCTGGGTGACCGCCATCGTGGCGAGCTGCACCGGGTTCATGCCCTTGATGCTGAACACGGGTACGCCGAGCTTCTTGCCCACGACCATCAGCTGGTCGACGGCGGCTGGGCGGTAGATGTCGGCGGCGACCAGCAGGGGCTTCTTGCCCTGCTCCAGCAGCATCTTGGCGAGCTTGCCCGAGGTCGTCGTCTTGCCGGAGCCCTGCAGGCCGACCATCATGACGATGGCCGGCTTGCCGCCCAGGTCGAGGGTGGCGTCGACGGGGCCCATCAGATCGACCAGCTCGTCGTGGCAGGCCGCGATGAAGTGGTCGCTGGGAGATGCCTGCTGGCCCGCCGCGTTGGTGAGCGTGACGATGGAGCCCAGGGTGCGCTTCTTGACGCGCTCGACGAAGTCCTTGATGACGCCAATCTGCACGTCGGCCTGAATCAGCGAGGTGCGGACCTCGCGCAGCGCGTCGGTGACGTCGTCCTCGGTGAGCAGGCGCTTTCCCTGCAGCTTGAGGCGCGCGTTCTTGAAACCCTTGCTGACGACATCGAACATGAAGCGAGACTCCTGGCCGAGCGTTGTAACCACCGGGATGGTGAGAGGAACGTGGATGGGGGTCGTTGGTCCTTGGTCCCTGGTCGGTTCGGTCGCCGCGGCCAGGGCTGGGGCCCGGCCGTCAGCGGCGATTCGTCTACGTCGACGTCGAGTCGCGGGGGCGTCGACCGTCACGTGGACGTGGGACGTGGGACGTGGACGTGGACGTCGACGGTCACGGTCACGGTCACGGTCACGGGCACGGGCACGGGCACGGGCATGCAGACGTGGACGTCGACGTTTTCTCTAGCCCTGCTGGCCCTCGTCATTCACCCCTGTGCTCCCGAACCCACCTTCACCCCGCTCGGTGGCATCCAGGTCGTCTACCTCGACGAACTCGGCCTGCGGCGCGCGCTTGAGCACCATCTGGGCAATGCGGTCGCCGCGGCGGATGGTGAAGGGCTCCTTGCCCAGGTTGATGAGCAGCACCTTGAGCTCGCCCCGATAGTCCGAGTCGATCGTGCCGGGAGCGTTGGGCATGGACAGGCCGTGCTTCAACGCCAGCCCAGACCGCGGGCGAATCTGCGCCTCCCAGCCAGGCTCGATGGCCATGCAGAAGCCAGCGGGAATGGCTCGGCGATCGAACTGCTCGAGGGTCTCGGGGTGCACGACCGCGGCCACAATGTCGGCACCCGCCGCACCGGCTGTCTTGTACGCGGGCAGCGGCAGCCCTTCGCTGTGGGGAAGGCGCTTGATCAGGACTTTGGGACTGGACATGACGCCGGGTAATCCGCGGATCGTCCCACGGCAGGCGAGACGCCTGCCCCACAGCAGACGTCAGCGCGGTCGGCAAGACCAAGGAGAACGGGCCTCCGTGCCCGTTGCCTGGCACAGGCACGGAGGCAGTTGCTCCTTGCAAGGACCAAAAAAGGGCGGACCCATCGGCCCGCCCTTGCATGGATCCGGCGGACCATAGGCCCGCCGCCTCTACTACGCGCCCGCGTCCAGCGCTTCTTTGCGGCTCAGGCGGATCTTGCCGCTGCGATCGATATCGATCACGCGAACCAGGACCTCGTCGCCCTCGTGCAGCACGTCGGTCACCTTGTCGATGCGCTCGTGCGCCAGGTGGCTGATGTGCACCAGGCCGTCGGTGCCGGGGAAGATCTCGACAAAGGCACCGAAGTCGACGATGCGCTTGACCACGCCCACGTACAGGGCGCCGATCTCGGCTTCCTGGGTGATCTCGCGGATCATCGCCATGGCCTTGTTGGTGGAGTCGGGGTCGCTGCTGGCGACATCGACGCGGCCGTTGTCGTCGACGGTGACCTTGACGTCACAGGCGGCCTGGATGCCACGGATGACCTTGCCACCGGGGCCGATGAGATCGCGGATCTTGTCGGGCTTGATGTGCAGGGTGGTGATGCGCGGCGCGTACTGCGACATCTCGCTGCGCGGCTCGGCGAGCACCTTGTTCATCTCGTCGAGGATGTGCAGGCGGCCGGCCTTGGCCTGGTTGAGCGCCTTGAGCATGACCTCGCGGCTGATGCCCTTGATCTTGGTGTCGAGCTGGAAGGCGGTGATGCCCTCCTTGGTGCCCGTGACCTTGAAGTCCATGTCGCCGAGGTGGTCTTCGTCGCCCAGGATGTCGGACAGGACGGCGAAGTCGTCGCCCTCCTTGACCAGACCCATGGCAATGCCGGCCACCGGGGCCTTGATGGGCACACCGGCGTCCATGAGCGCCAGCGTCGAGCCGCACACCGTCGCCATGGACGACGAGCCGTTGGACTCGAGGATCATGGAGGTGGAGCGGTACACGTACGGGAAGTCGGCCTTGGACGGCAGCACCGGGATGAGGGCACGGCGGGCGAGCGCACCGTGTCCGACCTCGCGACGCTTCGGGCCACGGAGAGGACGGGCCTCACCGGTGCAGAAGGGCGGGAACTCATAGGTGAGCATCCAGGTGCGCTCGAAGCGGCCCTGGGGCATCTCGAGGCGCTGGGCGTCGATGTCGGTGCCGAGCGCGATGGTGACGAAGCCCTGGGTCTCGCCGCGGGTGAACATGGCCGAACCATGGGCACGCGGAGAGATGCCGACCTCGCTCCAGATGTCGCGGATCTCGTCGGTGGCACGGCCGTCGAGGCGCTTGCCGGTGGCGATGAGGTCGCCGCGCATGGTCTTGCGGGTGAGCTTCTCCCAAGCGGACTTGGCTTCGCCGGTGATGCGCTTGACCTCGGCCTCGTCGTCGATGCCTGCGGTGAGGCCCTCGATGATCTCGTTGCGGGCGGCCTTGACCACGGCACCACGCTCGTGCTTGCCGGGGGTCTTCAGCGCGGCACGAAGCGGCTCGGCGCCCTGCTCGAGCACCTTGGCCAGGATGTCTTCGTCGATGCTGGGCGCTTCGCCCGGGTCGATCTTGTCGACGCCGGCCTCTTCGCGCAGCTCGTTCATGCAGCCGATGATCTTCTTGATGGCGTCGTGGGCGATCTCGAGGGCGTCGAGCACGGCGTCCTCGGAGCACTCGTTGGCGCCACCCTCGATCATGGTGATGGCCTCGGCGGTGCCGGCGAACACCAGGTTGATGTCGGCGCGCTCGGTCTCGTCGTAGGACGGGTTGCAGATGAACTCGCCGTCGACGCGGCAGACGCGGACGCCGGCTGCAGGCTCGGCCATGGGGGCCTTGCTGATGTGGAACGAGGCGGCGGTGCCGCACAGGGCCAGCACATCGGTCTCGTGGTCGCGGTCGTAGGACATCGCGGTGGCGATGGCCTGCAGCTCGTCACGGAAGTGCTTGGGGAACAGCGGGCGCAGCGGCCGGTCGATGAGGCGGCAGATGAGCGTCTCGCGCTCGGACGTGCGGCCCTCGCGCTTGAAGTAGCTGCCCGGGATGGTGCCGCTGGCTCCGTTGCGGTCTTGGTAGTTGACCGTGAGCGGGAGGAAATCCATGGGGCGGAATGCGGGGGTACAGACCGTGGTGCAGAGCACCATGCTGTCGCCCTCGCTGATGATGACGGCGCCGGACGCCTGCTTGGCGTACTTGCCCGTTTCCATCGTGATGGTCTTGCCGGGAGCGTACTCCACGGTCTTTACGACGTGATTCATGTCGTCTTCCTTGAATGCACCACGGGCATACACCCATGGCGTTTGTTGAAGACGAGTCGTCGGGCGTCCGGTCTGCCACTTCACAGGCCTGGACGGAGTGGCGTCTCGCTCGAGACGTCAGCCCGCTGAGGACTGTGACCGTTCCCTTTCGCTCGGGACTCGTCGGGTAGTGAAAAGAACTCGCCGCAGTCAGGCGGCGTGATGCAATAGATCAGGCAAAGAAAAAGGCGGGCCAAACGCCCGCCTTCGTGCACTACTTGCGCAGCCCCAGGCTCTTGATGAGCGACTGGTAGCGGGCCTCTTCGGTCGTGCGCAGGTACTTGAGCAGCTTGCGGCGCTGGCCGACGAGCTTGAGCAGGCCACGGCGGGACGAGTGGTCCTTCTTGTGGGTCTGGAAGTGCTCGGTCAGGTAGGTGATGCGGGCGGTGAGCAGCGCGACCTGCACCTCGGGCGAGCCGGTGTCGCCTTCGTGGGTCGCGTACTTTCCGACCAGGTCGGACTTGTCTGCGGCAGAGAGAGCCATGGAAAACCTCTGGATTACCGGGGCGCCGACATGTCGAACGCCTCAGAGTGGAACAGGCCCATATGCTCCGTTTGGCTCAGGGCGTCAAGGGCAGGACGCGCTCGAGCGTGGGCTCGCCGCCGCGCATGCGCGCAATCGCGAGCAAGCGGCCATCGTGCACCACCGCATAGCGACCGTCGCTGCCGGCAAGGGCGAGCGGGGGCGGGCGCTGGCCCGACTGAACCCGCGTGGCCGTCGCGTCGTCGACGTGGCACAGCGGGAGGTGCGCCATGGCTCCGAGCGGCCGCAAGAGACGACCTTGCAGCGCCGCCCGCACATCGTCGCGGGCCTTCCATGCGACGCCGTCGCGCTTTCGGCCGCGCAGCACCGATTCCCAGGAGTGGCCAGGCTCGGCCGCCACGACGCTCCCGAGCTCGTCGGCCGTCAGGCTGCCTTCGATCTCGAAGGGCCCGCTCTTTTCGCGACGCAAGGCCGTCAGGTGCCCGAGCGTGCCGAGCCTGCTGGCGATGTCCTCGCCCAGGACGCGCACGTAGGTGCCTCGACCACAGGCGACCCGCAGGCGCAGGCTGTCGTTGCCCAGCGCGACCAGCTCGATGCTGTGAACCACGATGGTTCGGGGTGGGACCGACACCTCGACCCCCTCACGGGCGTACTCGTACAGCCGCTTGCCGTCCTTCTTGACCGCGCTGTAGGCGGGAGGCGTCTGCAGCTGCTGCCCCACGAAGCCGTCGAGCACGGAGCGGACCTCGGCCGCGGTGAGCGCCGGAACCGGCGCCTGCTGCACCACCTCCCCATCCAGGTCGCCCGTGTCGGTTCGCTGGCCCAGGAGCACGGTCGCGTCGTACACCTTGTGGGACTCGTCGAGGAACTGGATGAGGCGGGTGCATGACCCCAGGGCCAGCGGCAGGACCCCCGTGGCAAAGGGGTCGAGCGTGCCGGTGTGCCCGACCTTCTTGACCCCGGTGACCGCACGCACCATGCCCACGACATCGTGGGAGGTGAGCCCTGCAGGCTTGTCGACGACCAGAAAGCCCGAGAGCACGGCCTACTCCGGATCTTGGACGTCGGCGTCCTGCGACGAGGCGGCGTCCTGGGGCACGGTGTCCTCGGCCCCTTCGCCGGCTCGGGCCTGGCGCTCGCGGGCGGCCTCTTCGATCAAGCGGTTCACGTGCATGGCCTGATCCGTGTGGGTGTCGACCTGGAAGATGAGCTCGGGGGAGTGCCGCAGCCGCAGTGCCCGGCCGATGGGCCCCCGGAGGTTCTTGGCGGCCGACTCGACCGCGCTGATGAGCTCGGCCGAAGGCGAGCCCCCACCCAACGGGCAGTACTGCACCCAGGCACGCCGCAGATCGCGGCTGACCGAGACGTGGGTGATGGACACGGGCTCGAGGTGTGCATCCTTGATCTCGCCGCGAAGGCGCTGCGAGAGCTCTCGGTGGATGAGCTCGGCCACCCGTTCGTGTCTGTAGCCCCCCATGGGACCCTCCTCACCGCTCGCGCGTGCCGCGGTCGAGCACCTATTGCCGGTCGAGCAGACCGGGCAGCGTCGAGGTGTCGTAGTTGCCTCTCCAATAGGGCTCTTCGCCGAGCAGTGCCAGCAAGAGGTCCTTATTGGTGGGCACGCCCTCGATGTTCAAGCCCTCGAGCGCCGAACGGGCCTGCACCAGGGCCGCCTGGCGGGTGGGACCCGTCACGGTGAGCTTGACCAACAGGGGCTCGGTCTGGCGGCTGCACTCGAAGCCCACGTCCAGGCTCACGTCGGCGATGACCCCCTCGGGCAGGTCGAGCGCCTCGATCATGCCTTCGGGACGGGACATGTCGGTGGTGTCGACGTGCAGGATGCGCAGCTGCACCCCGAACCGGTTGGGCTCGTTGGACATGCCCTCCCAGTCGAGGTGTTCGCCATGGGAGAGCCGGAACTGGGTGTCCAGCAGATCGACGCCGTACACCTCTTCGACCAGGTTGTAGCCGGTGGTCAGCCGGCCGCTGAAGCCCAGCAAGTACCAGCCGCCGTCCGAGGTCACCGCCCAGCTGACGCGCCCGACGCCTGCCCAGTCGAGGTGCTGGGCCAGGGCGATGGCCGCATTGCCGAGGCGCTCGGACAGCTCGGGCGACACCACCTCGGTGCCCATCTCTTCGACCCAGGTCATGTAGTCGGCCTTGATGCTGCCGTCGGTGTGGCCCAGGAAGGCGGTGGTTCCGTGGTGATCGCGCACGACGACGGTGCCGACGTGGCGGAGCTTGTCGACGGCGCGCTCGAGGTACACCCGGGTGTCGCCTTCGAGCTGCGTGCCCCACTTGCGCACCGACTCGACGGCCGACGCGAGCTCCTTCTCGTTGTGCGCGACCTTGAAGATGCCCGCGCTGACCGACTTCACGAACAGGGGGAAGCCCAGCTGGGCGCCCTCGGCGATGCCGTCTTCGGTGGGAGGGATGAGGTCGGACGCGGGAATGAGGGGAATGCCCAGGCTGGCCGCTGCGCTGCGGAGCCCCATGCGGTCCTGGACCCGCAACAGCGCCTTGGGATCGACCCCCAGCACAGGGACGTTGGAGCGCACCGCCATGTCGATGAACTCGGGCCGCTCGGCCAGGAAGTTGTATCCGGGGTGCACGGCGTCCGAGCCGCTGTCGAGCGCCGCCCCCAGCACGCGACCGGGGTTCATGTACGTCTCGCCCACGCTCGCGCCGCCCAGGTACACCTCGTAGTCGGCCTCTTCGACCCACGGAGCCTCGAGGTCGGGCTCCGAGAACACCGAGACGGTCTCGATGTCCCGCTCGCGAAAGAAGCGAATCAGCCGGCGGGCCATCTCGCCACGGGTGGCGACGAGCACGCGATTCATAGGGTCCCCCAGGGCTGAAAGGCCACGCACGCTAGCACACCCGACACCCGCTCTCGGTGCGGGCGGCGCGCTGGCCGTGATACCCCCCTCGGCATGCATGTCGGCATCCTTGGTCCCGGTCGCCTGGGACGATCCCTCGAGATCCTGCTCGCGCGGGCGGGGCACGCCGTGCACCTGGTGGGTCGCGGCGAGGTTCCCCGCGGCGATGTGGTGCTCCTGTGCGTGCCCGACACCGCCATCCGCGAGGCCGCGGCCGCGCTACCGCTGGGGCGCCCCGTGCTCCACTGCTCGGGCGCGACCGACCTGCAGCCGCTGGCGCCGCACCAGCCCGCCGGCAGCCTGCACCCGCTGATGACCTTCCCCGGTCCAGAGGCCCTCCCCGATCTGGATGGCGTGGCCGCGGCCATCGCCGGAGACACCGAAGCCAAGGTCATCGCCCGCGAGCTGGCCATGTCGCTGGGCATGTCTCCCTTCGAGGTCACCGGCGACCGCCGGCTGTACCACGCTGCGGCCGTGATCTCCGGGAACTTCGGCACCGTGCTGCTCGAGGCCGCCACCCGGGCGCTCGTCGCGGCGGGCGCCCCGCGTGACCAGGCTGCGGCGATCTTGCTGCCCCTCGCCCTGCAGTCCCTGCGCAACGCACCACCCGACCCGGCGGCCGCGCTCACCGGTCCCGTGGCCCGCGGCGACTGGTCCGTCATCCAAGCCCACCGTGAAGCATTGGAAGAAGCCGGGTTTACCGACATCGTCGAGCTGTACGACGCGGCCACCGAGTACGCCCGAAAGCTGTGACGCCGGTGCTCATGCGAAGGCACGGCGCCGGCCCCCGACCAGCGACAACCTGAACATGCCTCTTGTCGGTGGCGGATCGGGTGCTATCTTGATGTCGAGACTTCGAGGAGAGGGCATGCTGGATGCCTACATCATCGAACGGATCAAGCGCGAGCGCGCAGAACACGACCGGCAAGAAGGGTCGTTGATTCCACTGCGCATCGAGCGTGATCAGCCTCGTCCGGACGACCGGCACCGCGAACCGGAGCCCAAGAAGGACGAGCGCGGGAGCATCATCGTCGACTTCCAGGTCTAGGCCCGGAAGCACCGAATGACGCAACCTGGGCGGCGCCTTCCTTGGGCCGCCCAAGCGCGACGCGGCCGCTCACGCGCGGCCAGGCGAGCCCGCTGTCAGGCTTCGACGACCACGTACTTGGACAGATCGATGCCCTGCTGATCGGCAAAGCGGCCGAGGCCGTTCTTGTCGATGGTGCGCAGTGCGCGCGTCGACAGCCGAATGCGCACGGTGGCGTTGCCCTCGGCCCACCACAGTCGGCGCCACTGCAGGTTGGGCAGCTGACGCTTCTTGGTCTTGACGTGGGAATGGGAGACGTTGTTGGCCGCGTTGGGACGCTTGCCGGTAAACATGCACTTGCGAGCCATCTCGCACCTCGTGTGGAATCGCGCGTGGTCGCGCAGATACGTAGACCGCCGCCGTGTAACGATCACCCATGGGAACGGCAAGCAGACGCCTGCATCATCGTGCCGCCACCCGGCGGCCGAGTGCCTCGAGGATGCGCATCCGGCGCAGCGGCGTGCGCAGAATCGTCACGTCTGGCGGCAAAGTGCGCAGGTCACTGTGGGTCACCACCACCACCCGACCCGCCAGCTCCGGACGCAGCCTCAGCGCCTCGCTGGCCAGGGACAGGCCGCTGGTTCCTGCGAGCAACAGCTCGGTGGCCATGGCGTCGACCTCGGTCTCGGCGGTGAGCAGCTCGATGGCCTCGGCGGCTCCTTGTGCCGAGACGACCTCGTAGCCATCGCGAGCGATGAGCCCATCGAAGGCGCTGACGAGGCTGGCATCGCCCACCACGAGGAGTCGCTCGATGGTGGCGCGCTTGCGGCCGCGGCGGCGCGGTGGCTCCGGCAGCCGAACCACCAGGGAGGTCGAGCGCGGCCCTTCGCGTGAGGTCAGCTCACCGCCCATGGACTCGAGCAGGGTGGTGGCGATGCGCAGCGCCAGGCTGTCGAGCGCGGCGCCGGACACCTCCGGCACGCGCTCGAGCTCGGATGCCTCGCCGGCACCGCAGTACAGCATCAGCTCGACGTCATCCTTGCCCGCACGGCCCGTGACCTGGATGGTCGCACCCTCTTCGCGGTGGTCCAGCAGGTGCCCGAACAGGTTGCCCAGCACACGCCCTACAAGAGCGGGATCGCCGCCGGCGGTCAGCCCCGCGGGCTCGAGGTCGATCTTGACGGGGACGCGCCGCATGCGGGGGCCGCCCATCTCGACGGAGGCGTGCAGCGCATCCGCCAGCATGACCGGCTCGAGCTCGGGCTTGGGCGCGCGCCCGACCAGCCTGAGGTTGCGCAGCGTGGCCGACATGCGACGAGCGTGCTCGACCGCCGTGCGCAGCTGCCGCTCCAGGGCGCTTGCTGGCACATCGGCCAGGCCGAGCTCGAGCAACAGCTCCAGCCGCCCCTGAACCACCGACATCGAGTCGTTCAGCTCGCGGGCGATGGCGTCGGCGAAGGCGGCTATGGCCTCGACGCGGCGTCGCTCCTCTTCGGCCTGATCCACCACGCTGGCGACCGTGCGGTCGCGGGCGATCACCAGCCAGCCGCCATCGTCGTCGGTGCGCACGTCGAGCGCCACCATGCGACCCGCACGGGTTCGGTACTCCCGCTCGACGACGCCCAGCCATCCCGACCGCAGCATCTGGTGAACCGCGGCCGCGTACTCGGGATCGAACAGCTCGGCGATGGGGCGGTCGAGTGCGTCGACGGCGCCCGCGCCGAACAACAGCTCGGCATTGGCCTCGTAGCGAACGATGAAGCCATTGCCGTCGATGGCGAGCAGCCCGCTGGTTGCCCGCTGAAGCTCCGAGACCCGTTTTTCCACCTTGGAAGCTTACAACGGACTGCTCTTGCCCTGGCCAGATTCCCGGGCGAGCCTATGGCTCGGGGCCCAGCTTGACCGTGACCGCGCCGTCCTGGACCGAGACCTCGTAGACCGGCAGCGTGGTGCCGGGATCGACGTTGCACTCACCGGTGGTCACGTCGAAGGACCAGCCGTGCCACGGGCAGACCACCAAGCCGGCGTCGATGTCGCCATCGGCGATGGGCCCGCCCGCGTGGGGACACACCGCGCTGACCGCGTGCACCTGATCGCCGCGGCGGCACAGGGCGACCGGTTGGCCGTCGACGATGACCTCGAGCAGTCCCGACTCGGGGATGGCACTCAGGTCGGCCGCTGGATGGAAACCCTTGGGCGGGGGGCTCGGTGGGGCGGGCTTGGCAACCCGTGGCTGGGCCGGAGCGGTGGTTCGGCGTTCGGGCGGCTCGGCGGCGGGTTCGTCGCCGGAGAGCGTCAGGCCAGCCGACGCCAGGATGCGGCGAATTCGGGCGCGAAGACCGTCGGCGCGACCGACCAGGATGTTGCGAAGCAGTCCCATGGTCCGGAAAAGTAGGCCCCGCGCGCGATGTGTGCAATGATTCCGCGCGAACCGCCTACGGGAGTACATTGAGCGAACCGCAAGGCAGGCGTTTCCACCTGCAGGAGCGCATCGGTGCTGGAGCCTTCGGAGAGGTGTACCTCGCCGAGCAAGACTCCGGTGCGGGCTTCCGGAAACGCGTGGCGATCAAGCTGTTGCATGCCCACCACGACGGGTTCGAGCTGGCTCACCAGCGCATGCGCGACGAGGCCCGCATCCTGGGCCGGCTCAGCCACCGCCACATCGTCACCGTGCTCGACCTCGTGCGGCTCGACAACCGCTGGGCCGTCATCATGGACTACGTGCCCGGCGCCGATCTCGAGATGGTCCTGATCGCGCTGGGAACCGCCGAGGGCCGCTTTCCTGCGGTGGCCGCCCTCGAGGTGGGCAGCGCCGTGTGCAACGCGCTCGACGCGGCCTACAAGGCCGACGACGGCAACGGCGGGCAGCTCGGGGTGGTGCACCGCGACATCAAGCCGGCGAACGTCCGCATCACCGACGACGGTGAGACCAAGGTGCTCGACTTCGGCGTGGCTCGGGTCAATATGGCCACGCGCGAGTCCGAGACCGGCATGCGCATGGGCACCGAGCGCTACATGGCGCCGGAGCGCATCATCGGTGACCCCGAGGGCCCGCCTGGCGACGTCTACGCCACCGCTGCATCCATCGTCGAGCTCATCGTCGGCTCCCCGCTGGGCCGAACCCCCGTTGTCGTCGATCGGCACAACGCCTTCGTCGCCGAAGCGATGGCGGTCGTGCGGCCGTTCCTCAAGGGCCCGGACGAGATCGTCGACGCCACCATCGACATCCTGCAGCGCGCGCTGCACCACGAGCCCGACCAGCGCCCCTCCTCCGCCGAGATGAGCGACGCCCTGGCCGAGTACGCGCGCAGCCTCGAGGGCCAGACGCTGCGCCAGTTCTGCCGCGAGTTCGTGCCCAAGGTCGACGAGCTGCTGGGCAATTCGACCGAGAAGGTCGACGGCGTGCTGTCCGAGTCGATCCTGACCGAGTGGGAACGCGACGCCGACTCGGCCACGATGTCCGAGTTCACCGACACGAGCGCGGCGCCCCGAACGGCCGCCGCGAGCGGCCCCACGGGTGTCGGCAGCATCACCGCCCAAGAAGACGCGATCGCCCGCCAACAGACGGGCATCAAGATCCTGGCGCTGCTGGTGCCCATCGTGCTGGTGGTGGGCGGGCTGTTCGCCGCTGCGGTGGGTGGGCTGGGCGCCCTGGCCCTGGTCGGTCCTGCCGACCCCCCAGATGGCCCCGACACCGACATCACCGAGCCAGAACCCGAACCCGAACCCGAGCCAGAGCCCGAGCCAGAGCCAGAGCCCGAGCCAGAACCCGAGCCAGAACCCGAGCCAGAACCCGAGCCCGAGCCGGTCCCCGATCGCGTCGAGACGCAGATCCGTCCACCGCAGCCGGACCCCGAGCCCGTGGTCGACCCGGATGCGCCGCGCATCAGCCGGGCGATGGTGGTGATGGCCGACGCCAGCTCGCTGTCGGTCACCTGCGGCGACGTGACCAAAGGCGGAAGCAGCTCCGCCCGAATCAAGGACTTCCCAGCCGGTGCGTGTACGGTGTCGGCGACCTACCTGGGCAAGCAGCTCAAGACGACCATCACCATCGAGCGGGCGACCACCATCGAGTGTGCGCCCGACGGAGACAAGCTCACATGTGGATGATCCTGGCCCTGCTGGGAGTGAACGCCCTCGCCGCGGACGTCATCTGGCTCGAGCCGGGCAGCCCCGACGACCGCGCACTGGTCGCCACCGAGGCCGGTCCGGGCGCCGGAACACTCAAACTGACCGACCTTCGCGCAGGCGCCACCCGGGTGACCGAGCAAGACGACGAGGCCTACGCACGACTCGATGCAGCGCTGGCCGAGGTGCGTCAGTACGAGACCAAGCTCGACGGTGAGCTGGTGATCATGCAAGACCTGGCTGATCCCATCGCAAACATCGGCATCGTCCGCAACAAGGCCGATCGCGACAAGCTGTTCAAGGCGCTGGCCTACCAGGGCTTTGCCGTGAACCGCTTCTTCGAAGCCGACCTGGCCAGCGACGACCGAGGGGCGCCCTACCGATTCGCCTTCGAGGGCGTCACGGTCGAGGGTCCGTGGATGGATGCCATCGCGATGGATCCCGAGCGCGACATCACCCCGTATGACATCGCCGAAGCCCCCCAACGCGTGGCCTATGGCAAGACGCAAGAGAAGCTCTCTGATCTCCTTCCGGGACTGATTGCGCCAGGGGAACTGCCCGACGGAGCGGTGCTGGTTGTCGACGGGCGCCCCACCGAGCTGCCTGCCACGGGCACCCTCAAGGTTCGTCCTGGCCGCCACCTGGTGCACGTCGAGCTCGATGGTCAGGTCATCGCCCGCCACGACGTGGTCGCGGCGGCGACCAAGCGCATCGATCTACCGGCGACACTGTCCGACGAGGCGTGGACCGCATTCGTCAACAGCCTGGTGGCCGACGGTGCCCCAACGCTGCCGCCCGAGCTGGTACCTTCGATCGAAGCCCTGGGCGGCGAGGTCTGGGCGGCGCGTCCCGCCGACAAGGGGCGCGTGACGCTGTTCATCCTCAACGCCGACGCCATCAGCATCGAAGAGCTGGTGCCCGCAAAGGGCTCGTCCGGCGGTGGCGGCGAGGATGGCGAAGGGGGCCTGTCGCTGTCTGCGGGCGCCGGCGCCGGCTGGTTCATGAGCGACGACTTCTACCAACAAGACCCCAACAATGTCTCGCGCCTGGGCACGTCGGTGAACGTAGCGGCCGCGAGCTTCTCGTTGGGGGCCGACTACGACGTCTCCCTGCTCAGGGTGGGGGCCGGCGTCGACTTCACCGTGCCCACCGAAGCGCAGGGCGTGGCCTTCACCGGCGACGGCAAGGTTCGCCTGCGTGCGCATCCGCACATCGCTGTGGGTGTGCCATGGGCGCAGGTCTCGGCCGGGTACATGTTCCCGTACCACCCGGCGCTCGGCGGACGCCTGTCGATTCCCGTTGGCCCCGTCGAGATCCTTGCACGCACCCAGATCGGCATCGCCGGTGAGGCCACGCGCGACAACGACACCACCTACGAGTACGGGCGGCTCTACAGCGCCTGGCTGGGTGTCGGCTATCGCCTGAAGCCCTGACGACCGGGCCGGCCGTTCGTCAACCGATGTAACGAGCGCGTTCAACGCTTCTCGATCGGGCCCGAGTGTGTCAGAATCTACGCCTGGAAGGGTCACGATCGCGCCCCCGTGATCCATCTCGACCCTCTCCAGGACCCTCGTTCATGCTGCGAGCACGTGTGCCATCCGGAGCTCCCCCGCTCCTCCAGACCTCGCAGCGCGAACCCCTCCCCCCCTCCCGCCTCGCAATCCCTCCGAACCTCCGCCCTCCCCCACGGTCCAAGCCGACATGACGTCCAGAGCCTCCATCGCGGTGGCCGTAGCCCTGACCGCTGCCATTGGCGCGGCAGTCCTTCCCGCTGTGGCCATCGTGCCCGACCTGTCCCAGAAAGAGCCGCCGATTCCCAAGTTCGCGGGCCCGACGGTGACCGCCATGGGGCTCGCCTTCCCCAGCGCGCCAGCCGCAGCACCCGCTCGGCCCAACCCCGACGCCAAGCCGCCCACCATCGCCGAGATCCGCAGCCACATGGCCGCCGCCGACACCACCTCGGCCCTCGCCGCCGCGACCGAGCTGGTCGAGAAGCGTCGCTGGGGGCACGACCGGGATGCGGCCTGGCTGCTCATCGGCATGTTGCACCGCGAAGAGGGGCGCCACAACCTGGCCAGCGAGGCGTTCACCAAGGTGCGCCTTTCCAAGGGGCCCCTCGCTCCGTGGGGTGCGTACTACGAGGCCGAGCAGGACTTTCGCCGGGGCAAGCCCAGCGTCGCCATCAGCGAGTGCAAGAAGTACGAAGAGACGTGGCCCGAGGGCCGGTTCGTCCAGGACTGCAAGCGCATCATCGCTCAGTCCTGGGCCGCCCAGGGGCACGCGTACAGCGCCAAGCAGGTCGCCGAGGAGTACGACGAAGAGCACGAAGGGGCCGAGATCACCGAGCACATCCTGCTGGTGGTTGCCGAGTACTACGTCAGCCACGACCGACAGGCCGAGGCGATTCCCATTCTTCAAAAGCTGTCGCACACGCACGTGGCGCCGCTGACCGGCCGCGTAGCCAACGAACACCTGGGTCGGCTGCACGCCGCTGGCTTCGCCGAGGCCGCGCTGCCCACCGACACACCCACCCTCAAGAAGCGGGCCATGTCGCTGCGCGACAGCGGTCGCCGGCACGATGCCATGGCGCTGTTCGACGAGCTGATGCGCCGAGCGCCCGACGATCCACGGCTCGGTCGCTGGGTCGAGCAAGAAGCCGACCGCTTTGGCTGGCGAGCCCGCGACTATGGCTTCCTCGCCGACTACTACCGGGCTCGGTACGAGGCCGAAGGCGATGCCGAAGACCTGTGGCTGCTGCACCGGGTGCTGTCCCGCGACGGCAAGCACGCCGAGTCGCTCGCGGTCGCCGAGCAGGGCCTCACCGATCACCCCGGCAACCGCCACTGGCGCCGCCGCGAAGAAGACATCGCTCGAACCGCGATGATGGCCGGCGACTACGTTCGCGCCCGCGAGCTCATGGACACCCGCGCGAAGCGGGGCGGCTGGAGCGGTCGCCGCGCGGGCTTCTATGCAGCGTTCAGCGCATTCATGGCCGGCGACCACGCCGACGCGCTCGCGCGCTTCGACACCATCATCGATCGCGACCGCAGCTACGTCACCGAGAGCCACTACTGGCGGGCGCGCACCCTGGCCGCCCTCGAGCGTGCGCCAGAAGCCGAAGCCGACCGCCAGTGGATTCAAGCCGAAGACCCCTGGAGCTGGTACGCGCTGCTGCTCGAACAGGACGACACCACGCGGCCAAGGTCCGCCCCCTTCGGCCGCAATGGAGCCTGGCCTGGCGCCGCTCTTCCCGATCTTCCTCCCGCACCCGATGCCGTCGAGGTGGGGCAGCCGGCGCTCGCAGCCTGGGTTCCCCCCCGTCGCCTGACCGGCTCGGTGGGCTTCGCCCGCATGGCTTGGCCCCTTCAGGCGGCCATCCCCTCGCCCGCGGCTCCCGAGCCGTCGGTCGCCATCGACGACCTGACGCGTCCACCCGAGTCCTACCTGGCGAGCCAGCTGTTCAACCCCTGGGACGCCTTCCGCGACCTCGACGAGCTCGCCGACAAGAACACCGAGCAGTGGCCCGAGCTGCAGGTCATCCACGAGCTCGCTCGCATCGGCCTGTACGACCAGAGCGGGCCGCTCATGGCCGAGATGCACGAAGACTGGCGCAAGGCCATTCGCTCGCCCCGCGACCCCCGCTACCAGTCCGCACGCGACATGAAGCTCAAGCAAGACGACTGGGAGCAGCTGTTCCTGGTCACCCGCGACCATCACCACACCATGCGCTACATGTACGGCAAGCAAGACGACTTCGTCGAGGGCTCTGGGTCTGCACTCGAGGCCCATCGACTGGGCTGGCCGCTGGCGCATGATCGCTTTGTGTGGGCCCACTCCCGCGAGGCCGACATCGATCCCATGCTGGTGCTGGGCCTGATGCGCCAAGAGAGCCAGTACAGCCCCATCGCCACCAGCCGCGTCGGCGCTCGCGGGGCCATGCAGATCATGCCCCGCACGGGCAACCTGCTCGCCGACCAGTTCGGCGACAAGGACTTCAGCGCGGCAGACCTCGAGGACCCGGTCTTGGCGGTCGGCTACGGCCTGCACTACCTGGGGCTGCTGATGGACCGCTTCGAGGGGGTCTACCCCCTGGCCATCGCTTCGTACAACGGCGGGCCTCACAACGTGTCCAGCTGGCTCGACGGCACCGGCCACGACATGCCGATGGATCAGTGGGTCGAGCACATCCCGTTCCGCGAGACCCGCGGCTACGTCAAGACCGTCAGCGCCAACTACCGCACCTACCTGGCGCTGTACGCGCCCGACGGCACCCTGGTGGACCTGCCGCCGCATCCCACCGGCAACCACGAGACGGTGGTCGACTTCTGAGGCATTCCGGCGCGAGATCGGGTGCCAGCCGGTGGTACCGAGGTGCGACGGCACTCGGCGCTGCGTTGCTCGCCGTGGTCGTGCTGACCGGCGGCAACCGGGACAAGAAGAAGAAGAAGGGGCGTGACCCCGACCCCGAGCCGGTGCCCGTGGTGGTCGAGGCCCCACCGCCGCCTCCGTCCTACGACGAGCCCCTGTGGCCAGCCACGCTCCCCGCCCAGATCGGCCCGCTGCCCCAGGGCTTGCCGAGCATGAGTGCCCAGGGATGCAACGCCTGCCACTTTGCGGCACACGACGGCTGGGCCAGCAGTGCCCACGCCATTGGTTGGGCCGACGAAGGCCTTCAGCAGGCTTTCGAGACCGCGGCCGTGCCCGCCTGCCGGGTGTGCCACCAGCCCTTGGCGGTGCAGCAGGCGGTGGTCGCCAACTACGACGGCGGCGACATCAACCGGGCCGTCACCGCACCCAACGAGGCTTTCGACGCCACCCTGCACGGCGAGGGGGTGACCTGTGCCGCCTGCCACGTGCGGGACGGCGCGGTGCTCACGACGCGGCCGGTCGCCGACGCCCCCCACCCCACGCTGGTCTCGGCCGAGTTGGGGAGCAGCCAGGGCTGTGCGACCTGCCACCAGCTGACCTGGCCCGGTGCCGACGCCCCGTTCTACGACACCTTTGGGGAGTGGGAGCGCTCGGCACAGGCCGAGCTGGGCATCGGGTGCATCGACTGCCACATGACCGCTGGCGCCGGTGCGCGGCTGGGGCATGACCACGGCATGCCCGTGGGCACCGGCCGGGCGGTCAGCCTGCTGGTGGATGTCAGCGCTGCCAGTGGAGTCCGGGGCGGAGACCCGCTGGTGGTGGACATCACACTGCAAAACACCGGTGCCGGGCACAGCTTCCCGACGGGGTCGCCCTTTGTGGGCGTTCAGCTCCGCTCCCAGCTGGTGGTGCGCCTCGAGGACGGCACGACCGAGGTCGCTGGTGAGCCCTTCACCGTCGACCTCGCCCGCACCCTTCAGCCCGCCGCCCCCTGGAACACGGTCAGCGACACGCGGCTGAGCGCCGGTGAGCAGCGCAGCTGGTCGTGGAACGCCGAGCTCCCGCTGCGTGCGTCGTCTGGTGCGTGGACGCTCGAGACCTCGCTCACCCGCATGCACAGCGGCTCCTTGGAAGACACCCCCCTGGTGGTGCAGCGTGTGCCGCTGCGCGTCGACTAGGCCGCTTCCAAAGAGGCCGTGGGATTGGTATCTTCGCCGTCGTCCCCGTCCCCGGCACGAGGCTCCCCCCATGATCAAGTTCCACGCCCGCACTGACGTCGGGCTCAAGCGAAAGCACAACGAGGATTCCCTGCTCGCAGCAGAGGAATTCGGTGTCTTCGTCGTTGCAGACGGCGTGGGAGGGCGCAAGGCCGGCGAGCTGGCCAGCGCCATCACCGTGAACACGTTCCAAGCCTTCGCGCCCAAGCTCAAAGCCGCGGTCGATGCCGCCGCCACCGAGAACACACGCGAAGCGCGCAACGCGGTCCTGGAGTTGCTCGACGAGTCGGCCAATGCCGCTTCCAAGCGGGTCTACGAGGCGGCCAGCGCAACCGGGCGCCAGGGCATGACCACCACGCTGGTGGCCTGCGTGGTCGGCGGCGGGTCGGCATTCGTGGTGCATGTCGGCGACAGCCGTGGCTACCTGCTGCGCGGCGGGCAGCTGCGCCAGCTCACCGAAGACCACTCCATGGTCAACGAGCTCATCCGCACCGGAGCCATGACCCCCGAAGAGGCCCGCACCAGCCGCTACCGCAACGTCATCACGCGCGCCGTCGGCCTGTACCCCACTGCCAAGACCGACACGCTGGCCATCGAGCTCATCGACGGCGACCGCATCATGCTGTGCAGCGACGGCCTGTCCGATCTGGTCGAGCCCGCCGTGGTGCTGCAGCTGCTGTCCAAAGAGAACATCGCTGTGGCGGTCGACGACTGCATCGACGCCGCGCTTCGTGCCGGCGGCAAAGACAACGTCACGGTCATCGCGCTCGAGCCCGAGGCGGTCCTCGAGGCCGAGAGCGTCGCCGCCCGTGCCAAGGCGATGGAGAACCTGTTCCTGTTCGAGGATCTGCCCTTCCACGCCCGCTTGCGGGTGGGGCGCATCGTCAGCGAGCGCTTCGTCTCGCCGGGCGAGGCCATCGTCAAGCAGGGCGACCTGGGCGACACGCTGTTCGTGGTGGTGCAGGGCGAGGTCGGGGTCAACGTCGACGGCCGAGAGGTCGCCGTGCTGCGTGCCGGCGAACACTTCGGCGAGCTGGCACTGGTCGATCACGAGCCCCGCAGCGCCGACATCGTCGCCAAGGGCTTCGGGCACCTGCTGTCCATCGATCGCAACGCGCTTCGCGAGTTCACCATGCTCGAGCCCGCGCTGGGCAACATGATGCTGTGGAAGCTCGTCGCCACCCTGGGCAGCCGCCTGCGCGCGACCAACGCCCAACTCAAGAGCGAGTAGCTCGGGCGCGGCGAAGCCGCGTCCTGACCTAGCTCACGGGCGGCACCCCGCCCCGCGGCGGGGTCGAGGGCAGGACGCGGCGCGCCAGCGGGGCCGAGCGACGAGGCGATCCCGAAGCGAGCTTGCGAGCGAAGGGATTTCGCCTCGTGCAAGCGAGGTTCCGCGGCGAAGCCGCGTCCTGCCCTAGCTCACGGGCGGCACCCTGCCCTGACCCGGTCGAGGGCAGGACGCGGCGCGCCAGCGGGGCCGAGCGACGAGGCGGTCCCGAAGCGAGCTTGCGAGCGAAGGGATTTCGCCTCGTGCAAGCGAGGTTCCGCAGCGAAGCCGCGTCCTGCCCTAGCTCACGGGCGGCACCCTGCCCCGGCGGGGTCGAGGGCAGGACGCGGCGCGCCAGCGGGGCCGAGCGACGAGGCGGTCCCGAAGCGAGCTTGCGAGCGAAGGGATTTCGCCTCGTGCAAGCGAGGTTCCGCGGCGAAGCCGCGTCCTGCCCTAGCTCACGGGCGGCACCCTGCCCCGGCGGGGTCGAGGGCAGGACGCGGCGCGCCAGCGGGGCCGAGCGACGAGGCGGTCCCGAAGCGAGCTTGCGAGCGAAGGGATTTCGCCTCGTGCAAGCGAGGTTCCGCAGCGAAGCCGCGTCCTGACCTCGGTCTGCGAGGGACTACTCCGGTGGACGTTTGAGGCGCACCGTGTGCTCGGTCACATCGGTGTCATCCGACGCCGGCTTCAGCGCCCGCTCGGCCGCCTTCAGCCGATCCGAGAGGTCGCGCAGACGGTCGCCGACCGCATCGAGCAGCGACAGCGCGAGCTTGGCACCCAGATCGGGCTTCTGCCGCATCAGCTCCTGAAAGCGCTCGCGGGTCAGGCTGAACATGCGTGTCTCGGTGAGCGCCTTGACGGTGGCGCTGCGGTCGACCGGCCTGGCCAGCGCGATCTCGCCGAAGTGGCCCCCGCGCTTCACGTCGGTCAGGTGGATGCCGCCGCTGGTGATGCGCACGCGGCCGCTGACCACCACGTAGAAGCAGTTCGCCGCGTCGCCCTCGGACGCGATGGTGTGCCCGGCCTTGACCACCACCTCTTCGAGGTACGGCGCGATGACCAGCCGTTCCTGATGCGAGAGCTTCTCGAACAAGAAGACGCTCTTCATCACATCGGTGATGGCCTCGAGGGGCTCGTCGCCCTCGTCGGCATCGACGCCCACGAGCACGGCGCTGACGTTGTCATCGGCGCCGGCCTTGTTGGCCAGGGCCACCAGGCGCCGGAGGGAGCGCGCGAGGTCGGTGGGGTCGATGGCCTCGGCCATCTGTGCCTCGGTCAACGCCCGGGGCAGGCCATCGCTGCACAGCAGCAGCCCGTCGCCGCCAGACAGGCGCACCTCGGCGAGGTCGACGTCGACCTCGACGCCGGCACCCAGCGACTGGTACAGGACGTGGCGATCGGGCGAGTTGTCGTACTCCTCGCGCGTGATTCGGCCGCGGCGGTACTTGAACTCGGCGAGGGTGTGGTCTTCGGTGAGGCGCACCAGCCGCCCCTCGCGCACCAGGTAGGCCCGCGCATCGCCGATGTGGGCGACGTAGGCGTAGTTGCGCACGACCGTGGCGAGCACCATGGCGGCGCCCATACCCATGGCGTTCTGGCGCTGCGCCTCGGCCTGGATACTGCGGCTGGCCTGGTTGAACACGTCGTCGAGCACCGTGCCGAGCGCCAGCCGGTTCTTGGTGCTGCGCTCGTCGGCCACCGCGCGGTTTTGGGCGATGATCGTCTCGGCGAAGTTCTTGACCACGTTCAGGGACAGGTTGGCCGCGACATCTCCGGACCCCGGCCCACCCATGCCATCCGAGACCGCGAACAGCGGCACCTTGACCAGGCGCAGCACGGCATCTTCGTTGTAGTCCCGTGACGCCCCTGGATGTGTGGCGGCAACCGCCTGGCGAATGCGCAGCTCGACCTCCTGTGCAGACTATACCGATGGAGTGTGCTGGGCGGGCCGCTCGACCCCGAACAGCGCCCGGAAGTCGTGGTACTCCGCCGTCCACTCTCCGTCGTGGCCTCGCACGACAAAGCGAGCGCGCTCGAGCTTGGCCGGGTCCACGTCCTCGCGGCGGGCAACGAGCCATGTCGACACCAGCGGCGGTCGGCCCTCACGAAACATGATCTCGCACTGTTCGAGGGCCACGAAGCCGTGCGCCTCGATGGCCGCCGGCACCCGTTCGTCGGCGGTGGGCATGACAAAGCAGAAGCGCCCGCCAGGCTCCAGCCAGCGCCGAGCCGCCTCGCAGTAGTCGAAGACCGAGCCCCTGAGTTCGTGCCGGCAAGCGGCTCGTTGCGGATGCGGCGACAACAAGCCGCTCCCGAGCGGCATGTACGGCGGCGAGCCGGTGATGAGCTCGAACTGGCGGCCCTCTTCGACCAGGCCATCGTCCCGGAAGTCGCCGTGACGAACCTGCACCCGGGAAGCCAGATCGTTGTGCTCGATCGTCTTGCGGGCGAGCTCGACCGACATGTCCTGCGCCTCGATGCCCAGCAGCGGGGGCTCGCTTTCGAGCAGGTGCAGTGTGCACAGGCCGACCGTGCCCAGGCCCGAGCCCAGGTCGAGCACCGAGGCGGCGTGCGGCCTGGCCAGCGACGCTCGCCAGGCGACCACCAGATCGTCGGTCGAGAAGCGATGCCCCTTTCGGAGCTGAAAGATGTGCCAGCGATCGGTGAGGCGATCGAGGGACTCGTCCGGGTTCGGCGTGCGCTTGGGCATGGCGCTGTTGGTACCCCGTCCGGCGCCTGGCTACCATGGCCAACCGCAACCCGGAGGGCTCGTGAAGAGCTGGACACGGACGCTCAACCTCGACGACGCGCACACCCTGTTGGCGCTCGCCGAGCCTGGTCGCTCGAAAGCCGACTGGACGCGCTCCTGCCACGACGCCCTGCCCCGACTGTCGGTGGCGCGGCGGCGCGAGCTCGTGCGGCTGGTTCGCGACGGCTTCGTGGACTGGGACGCCGACCGGGTGACCCTGGGCACCTTTCTGCGGGTGTACAGCGAGGCGCCGGCCTCGGCCCAGCTCGATCTGGTCGATCTTCAGTGGGCGCTCACCCATCCGCTGACCTTGATCGCCGTCGAGCAGCTGGTCGCCCCCACCCTGCACCTCGACGACACCAACATCGAGCTCGCTCGTGTCGAGGCGCTGGTGGCCGCACACCTCGACACCGACAGCGCCGAGTCGCTGCGCAAGACGCGCACGGTGCTGCTGGGCGCGATGGAGGGCATCGGCACGCTCATCACCCGCGGCACGGGGCAGCACCGGTCGCTGCGGGCGAGCCGGGGCACCCCTCACCCGCTCGCCTTCGGCTACCTGCTGGTGCGCGAGCTCGAAGAGCGCGGTGCGATGGGCATGATGCTGTCCGAGGCCGCCGAGAGCAGCCTGGGCGCGCGGCTGACGCAGTGCGGCCCCGATCACGGCCGCACCTGCGTGGACTGGTGCCTGGCCACCGGGTTCTTGAGCCGGCATGGCGACGAGGTGGCGCGAGCCGCGTAGCAGAGTGATGAAATACCCGGCTTGCCGGGTCGTTCCGGCCCTAGAACCTCGCGAGCGTCGTGGCCAGCGTCGTCGCCAGCGACTCGACCGCCTCGATGTTCCATGGCCGGAAGCCCAGCGCCGGATTGAGCAGCTGGATGCACCCATAAAAGCCGTCTGCAGTGCGTACGGGAACGCACAAGATGCCCTTGGTCTCGAAGCCGGTGCGCTTGTCGAAGTCTTTGTCGTGGCGCTGGTCGGCCTGGGCGTCGTTGACCACCACCGTGATGCCCAGGTCGAAAGCGACGCCGGCAAGTCCCTTGCCGAAGGGCACCTTGACGCCCAGCAGCTTGTCGCCCACGGGCCCCGACACCGCCACGAAGGTCAGCGCCGAGTCGTTGATGGTGCCGCGCAGGACGCTCCCGGCCTCGCACTTCACGATGTCGAGCGCAATCTCGAGGGCGGCGCTGCAGGCGGAGTTCTTGTCGGGCGCACCGGTGATGTCCATGGACGCCTCGAACAGGCGCTCCGCCATGTCATCGGGCGGTGTGAGGGTGTCGGCGAGCTTCTTGTTGCCTTTGAGCAGGGGCGAAGGTGTGGCCGGCGTCAGCGGCTCGGGAGCCGCGGCCGGCTTGGGAGCCGCGGCCGGCTTGGGAGCCGCGGCCGGCTTGGGAGCCGCGGCGGGCTTGGGTTCGGCGGCCGGCTTGGGCTTGACCGGGGGCACAGTGGGCCGCTGGCTGCCCTTGCGCCGCGGGGGCGGGACCTGCCCGCGGTGGGCCCAGCGCGGATTGGGGGCCTGGGGACTGGGGGCCCGACCCGACGCCTCGCGTGCTCGTTCGGCAAAGCCGCCCGGCGCCCCCTTGGAGGTCAAGTCGGGCGCAGGATCGCCCGCCTCACGCCGCGGCGGGGGTTCGATGGGCAGCGGCTCACGAGCCGGCAGTGCCGGAGTCGTGGGAGGGGGCGGCGGTGCAGCAACCGCCGGCACCGGATCGGGTTTGGCCTCGACCAGACGCGGCGTGGCAAAGCCCCCGCCTTTGGCCAACCATGGCGGGACCGGTGGCGGGCCTGCCGGGGGCGGCGTGGTGACGTCGTTGGGGTCGTGGTTGGGATCGAGGGGGTGCACCACCCACGTGGCGCCGCTCTTGCTGTCGGTCACCAGGGTGTCGCCGTTGGGCCGAGAGTCGCAGATCCAGCCGCTGGACTCGGTGCCCAGCTTCTGGATGGCCTGCGACATGGCCATCATCCAGTCGACCGCCCGGACGTCAACCGTGCTCCCGTCGGCAGCCGTGACGCGGAATCGCGCCACGCCGCTACAGCTCCTGGAGCGTCGAGAGCGCGCCAGCCAGGGTGCGGGACACCGACTCGACCGTCTCGATGTGCCAGTCCAGGAACTTGCCCCCGGGCGGGTTCAGCAGCTGGATGACGCCGAAGGTGCCCGTGTCGTTGCGCACCGGGACACACAGCACCGCTTTGGTGCTGAAGCCGGTGTCGGAGTCGACCTTCTTGAGGTGGGCCTCGGACTGTTCGGCGCTGGTCTGGATGGAGATGCCCAGGTCGAAGCACGTGCCCACGAGGCCGGTGCCCCAGGGCAGCTTGCGGCCGAGCACGTCTTGAGCCACTGGGCCGTTGACCGCCACGAAGGTGAGCGCGGTGTCGTTGATGGTGCCGCGCAGCACGCTGCTGGCCTCGCACGGCACGAACTCGTTGATGAGCGTGAGCGACGTGCTGCAAGCGACATTGGGCGTCTGGCTGGTGATGTCGAAGGACAGGTCGAAGATGCGCTCGGCGAGATCGTCGGGGGCCTTGAGCGCCGACGCCGGGCCGGGCGTGAGCGTCGGGCCCGCCGTGGGTTGGGGCGCGAGCCCCTGTGCGGCGGGTGCCGGTGCAGCTTCGCCGTCGGGGGTTGCTGTCCAGCTACGTCCACTCTGTGGATCGCGAACCAGTACGGTCGAGCCGTCCTGGGGTTCGGCGACCCAACGGCCCATGGAGTCCGGATCGATGTCCATGAAGGCCATGGCCTTCGACATCGCCATCATCCAGTTGGGAGCGTGGACCTTGACGGATTCGCCACCAGGCTCTTCGACAGTCCAGTTCACCCTTGTCCTCCCAGGTAGATGCGCAAGGGGCGGATGATAACGCCCGGTAGCCGGCCGACGTCAAACCCTAAGACGGACTCTCCTGAAGCTGCGCCCACAGCGGACCGGGCCACATCGGAACCGCGGCCCAGATCGCGGCCGCCGCTTCGTTCGGCGCACCCGGTGCATCGAGCTGCAGTCCGAGGGCTCTGGCGAGCCGATGATCGGCCAGCCCCAACGTCTCGGCGACCCACCTGGATCGCTCGGTGCCGGGGCCGGGCACACTCTGCTCGGGATCGTCGACGCAGGCACGCAAGGTGCGCAGCCAGATGGCGAGCTGATCGATGACAGCTGACTCGAAGGCCGCCACCTCGGAGCCGTGCGCCCTGGGCCCCGCCTGAGCCAGCAAGCCCTCGCAGTGCGAACGCCCGAAGTGCAGCAAGTCGGCGTTGATGCGGCCCTCGATGCCAGGGAGCATCTCGGTGAACACGGCGAACTGGTAGTCCTGGCTTCCGCCCTCGAGCTCGCTCATCACGATGCCGCAGTGCTCGATCGACCAGCCCTCGAGCGACCACGGGTCGGGGGGCCCGGCCTCGGGATCGCGCACCGCCACCAGCAGGACGTTGACCGAGCTGCCGTGCTCGGCTTCCCACATCAACCCGACCGGCTCGGAGCTGTCCGGGCGCGATCGCAGCATGTCGAGCTGATCCTTCATCCACGACAGGTGCGTTCCCTGTGCATGCTGGATGCGCATGTACCGGATGCGGGGATCGAGCAGCACCCGGCGATGGGCAAGCAAGACCTCGGCGCCACGCCCCGACGGCCGATCCCGGGTGGGGCTCTGGCCGTCGCCGGCGACCACCACCAGGACGCGGCCGGGCATCTGGGCCGCCAGCTGCTGGGTGCGCTCGAAGGTGGCCTGGATGCGGCGGTGGATGTCGGCGCCCGTGAAGGCGAGATCGATGTCCTTGCCGCGGGTGTCGGGAACCGGCTGAGCGCCGCGCAGGTAGCGCTTCCAGCCCACCCAACGCTCCAGGTCGTCGGCCCCGATGAGGTCGGCGGCGAGTGGCTGTGGCGGTGCGGGCCGGCGCAGCGACCCCGCCCGAACCAGGCTGGCCGGATCGTTCATGGCGCGGAGCGCTCGCGCCGGGTCGAAGCAGAAGCCGTCGCCTCTGGGCACCACCAGGGATCGAACCGCATCGACATCACGAATGCCCGTGGCCGACATGGTCTCGACGACCCAGCGCCCCACCGCATCGAGGTCGCCCAGCTGCACCACATCGCCCTGGGTGAGCGGGGCGAGCTGCTTGCGCCACAGACCCATCTGCAGCTCGCGAAGCCCCGACCGCATCGCCTCGAGCGCGCCCGGCTCGACGCTGGCGCAGATGCCCCCCTCGGGCCCGAGCAGCTGCTGGAACTCGGCCGCCTGCAGGGCGGGGTGCCGCATCAGACGCCGGTGTTCTCCCTTGAGGGTGGCGAGCAGCCGCGCCGTGGCGCGCAGAAACTCCATCCGCGAGCTGAACAGGCCGGCGCGCACGGTGCGAACCGCCGCTCGATCTCCGTCGGGCTCGACCGTGGCGGCCTCGACCACCACGCCCACGCGCACGTGGCGGGTGTCGGCTTCGCGGATGGCGAGCTCGAGGTCGCCGACCACCAGGATGGACACGGTGTGCGGCTGCTGCGCCGACACCCAGAAGCGCACGTCTTCGGCGCGCCCCGACTCGCGGCCGGCGAGCCGCTTCCTCATGGCGGACGAGGTCAGCGCATCGAGCCACGCCAGCGACGCCCCCCGCATCAGCTGAATGCGGTCGACGGGCAACCCGCTCGCCAGGGCGTCGCGAAACGCTTGGCGGTAACGCTGGCCCGCGCGCCGCTCGGTCTCGTCGCCTCCCCAGTCGCCTCGCCCCACCACCGTGATGCAGCGGTGCGGGTCGGCGCTGGGCAGCCGCATGGCGCGGGTGATCAGGTCGGCGCACTGGTCGAAGACCAGCCGGCTGTCGAAGCTGGCGCGGGTGATGCCCATCTCGCGCTCGTCGGCATCGATGAGATCCAGCATGCGCTCGATGGCCATCGCCTCGCGGCGGGCCTCGGTGTCGGTGCGCGGAGACTTGGCCACGCCCAGGCCCCCGTGCCGGCGCTGAGCCACGTAGTACAGGTCGGCGCCCGCCTCGGCGGTGGGCGCGGGCATGAGCATGGTGAACGGGGTCTGGGCCCGGACCACACCGCTGCTTCCGCGCCGCACGATGATCTCGTCGGCCTCGACCGTCTCGAAGCTGGCGAGATCGCGCGCCGGCCCGTGCCGGCCGCCGCCCGCCTCGCCCCCGGTGTAGCCGACGAAGCGCCAGGGCTCGCCATTGGACACCTGGCAGAAGCGGTCGATGACCTCGTAGACGCGGGTGCGCCCGTCCGACGGCTCGATGGGCTCGCTCCAGATGTCGAGGGCGCGCAAGAAGCGCACCGCGACGGCATGAGCCCGTGTGGCGTTGTCGGGATTGGTGTGCTCGCCGGCCTCGAAGGTGAAGCCCAGTCGCGGGTTGCGCTCGCCGGGGCGAAGACCCACGTTGCAGGACAGCCCGCCATCCAGGATCGCGGCCTCGTGGAGCCCCGTGACCAGGCGAAGCACGCCCAGCTTGGCGGCGATGGTGGCGTGTCGCTGGTCGTCGCGGAACAGGATGAAGGGAGGGGCGGGCCGGCTGGTGGAGTGCAGATCGAGGATCGCGTCGCACTCGAGCAGCAGCGGGGCCAGCTCGACCGCGCGGGTCTCTTCGTAGCACCGGCGCTCGGCCGCATCGGCCAGGCGCTCCAGGCTAGCCGCGTCGAAGAGCCGGTTCAGATCGCGCCCGCCCTCCGTGTAGCGCCGGTCTTGTTCGACGGCCCTCAGGTTCGCGCGCACGAGCAGCAGGCTGCCGGCGGTGAGGTAGCGCTCGACGTCGGCCCGCAGACGCGCCACGGTGGCACCGCCCACCGGCTCGTTGCCGTGGATGAGGCCCACCACTGCCGCACGGGTGCCTGCGACGGGTGCCCCGTGTTCGTCGAGCGCCTCGTACAGGACGGTTCCCTCGACGCCGTGCAGCGACGAGGTCACGCGGACCCGCGTCATGGGCGTCAGGCCTCCGGCTGGGGCGGGGTGGCCGCCTTGCTGGTGGTCGCCTTCTTCTTGGCGGCGGTCGTGCGCTTGGCGGCCGGCTTCTTCTTGGCGGCGGGCTTCTTGGCCGTGGCCTTCTTGGCGGCGGGCTTCTTGGCCGCCGTCTTCTTGGCGGCGGGCTTCTTGGCCGTCGTCTTCTTCTTGGCGGCGGGCTTCTTCTTGGCGGCGGGCTTCTTCTTGGCGGCTCCCTCGCGTGGCGGGAACTCGAAGCCATGCTTGCCGGTGGCCTTGCGGAACAGCAGGCCACGGAACGGCCGGCCGCGCTTGCTGATGAAGCCCTCGAGGATCTCGGTGCGGGCGCCCTCGCCAAAGAAGGCCTTGGCCTCGTCGGTCTCGATCTCGCGGTGGCAGACCACCCTCGGAAGGACCGGGCCACTGCGCGTCTTTCCGTCCAGCACCTTTCGGCTGACGTAGCGCAGGTTGGTCTCGACGATCTCGTCTTCGGGGTCGTCAGGACTGGTGCACAACACCCCGATCTCGGTCTCTTCTTGCTCGCCGGCGACAGGATCGCCGAACTGGGTCGACATGACCCAGCGGTCCTTCTCTTGGTCGTAGTCCAAGAAGATGGTGCCGGTGAGCATGCGACCGTAGCGATCGATGAACCCTGCCACGGGGCCGATCTTGCCGTGTTCGATGAGCGCACGCGCCGTCTTGCGATCGATGTACTTGCCGCTGCGGTCTTTCCACACGATGAACTTGCACTCGGCGTCCTTGCCGGTGTTGATCGTGCAGCGGTAGCCCCAGGCGTTCTCGACCACCACGCCCTTCTTGCACGCCGGGCAGGTGCCCAGGTCGCCTTCGCTGGCGTAGAGGTTTTCGTGCTCGAAGGTCTTGAGCGCCTCGACGAGGCCCACGGTGTAGTCGGTGAGACGCTGGTGGAAGGCCGTCGCCGGGATCTCGCCCGAGCGCACCTGGGTGAGCAGGGACTCCCACTCGCCGGTGAGCTGCGGACTGGTGAGCGCGCCGGCATCGACCCGCTCGAGCACGTCCATCAGACGCATGGCTTTGCTGGTGGGGGCCAGCTTGCCCTCGACGCGTCGCGAGTACTGCTTGCGAAGCAGGTTCTCGATGGTGTCGGCGCGGGTGGCCGGGGTTCCCAGGCCAGCACCCTCGCGCAGCGCCTCGGCGTAGTCGTCGTCGTCGACGACCTCGTGAGCGCTCTCCATGGCTCGCAGGAGCTGGGCCTCGGAGTATCGACTGCGGGGGGTCGTCTCTTTTTCTTCGAGGTCGGTGCCCAGGTGGTCGACGCCAACGCCCACGGCGGCGTCTTCGCCGGGCACCAGTGCCGGGATGTTCTTGCCGTGGCCCACCTCACGCCCCATGGCGGCCTGCCAGCCGGGGACTTCGAGCATGGAGCCCTTGAGGCGGAACTCGGCGGTCTCGGCCCCAGCTTCGACCTCGACGATGCGCTCGACATCGCTCCACACGGCGGGCTTCATCATGGCGGCCAGGAAGCGGCGGCAGATGAGGCTGTAGATCTTGGCATCACCGCCGGTGAGCGTGCCCTCGGGCACGTTGCCGGTGGGGATGATGGCGAAGTGGTCGCTCACCTTCTTGGAGTCGAGCAGCTTGTCGAGGTTCTGAGGCCCATGCGCCAGGATTTCGTCGGCGTAGGGCTTGAACTCGACGTCGGCCGACATCGCCTGAAGAACCTCGTCGACGGTCGGCCCGTAGTCGTCGGGCAGGTGCTTGGAGTCGGTACGCGGGTAGGTGATGAGCTTGTGCGTCTCGTACAGGCGCTGGGCACAGTCGAGCGTGCGCTTGGCGGAGTAGCCGGACTTGTTGGCCTCGCGCTGCAGCGTGGTGAGGTCGAACAGGCCGGGAGCCCCCTGCTTGCGCCGCTTGCGCTTCTCGCTCGCGACCCCGGTCTTGGCCGTGGCCAGTCCCGCCACCAAGGCATCGACCCTCGCCTTGTCGAAGATGTTGGTGCTGTTTCGGTTGTGGTCGCCCGTGACGTTGAGGCTGTTGTCGAAGAAGTCGCCGTCCCAGATGGCGTCGCCATGTTGGAAGTGCCCCGTGAGGCGCCAGTAGGGCTCGGGCACGTGGGCCAGGATCTCGCGCTCGCGCTTGACCAGCAAGAAGAGGGTCGGGGTCTGCACGCGTCCGGCCGACCACGCCGAGCGCTCGCCGCGGCTCTTGAGGCGCTGGGTCAGCGCCCGGGTGGCGTTCATGCCCACCAGCCAGTCTCCGACCGCTCGGCACCAGGCGGCATCGCCCAACGAATCGAGCTCGGAACCCGGGCGAAGCCGCGAGAAGCCGTCGACGATCGCCGACTTGGTCATGGACTGCAGCCACAGGCGCTCGACGGGCTTGTCGACGCCGGTGTATTCCTCGATTCGGCGGAAGATCAGCTCGCCCTCGCGCCCGGCATCGCAGGCGTTGACCAACCCCACGACGTCTTTGCGCTTGGCCAGCTTCTTGATGAGGTCGAGGCGCTTCTTCTCGCCGTCTTTCGGCTTGATCTTGAAGGTCTCGGGGAGGATCGGGAGGTTGGCGAGTGCCCAGGACTTGTAGACCTTGTCGTACTCGGCTGGCTGCGCCAGCTCGAGCAGGTGGCCCTTGGCCCAGGTGACGACGAGGTCGTCGGACTCGTAATACTCACCCTCGTCCGAGAAGCCGCCGATGGCGCTCTCGATATCGACCGCGACGGACTTCTTCTCTGTGACGACGAGACGTTTGCCCACACCCACCCCAGGCTGCAAAAGGGGACCGAACCTATAGTGGCCGCAGCACTGGGGTCAAGAAAACACGGGAGTCAGCATGCCAGAGGCCGACCGCATCGATGCGCTGATCGAGTGTGCCCGACGGCTTTATGAGCGTGGCTACACGGTTGGTCTGGATGGCAACCTCTCCACCCGGCTTGCCGACGGACGCATTCTGGCGACGCGCTCGGGGACCCACAAGGGCATGCTCACCCGGCGGGACATCCTGACCCACGCTCCCACGGGCGAGGTGCTCGACGGAGACGGCGACCCCACCAGCGAGCTTCCGCTCCACCTGGCCTGCTACCGAGCCCGCCCCGATGCCAACGCCGTCCTGCACGCCCACCCACCCCATGCCGTCGCCGCCACCCTGGCCGGCATCAGCTTGGTGGAGCCAATGCTCCCCGAGGCGATCATCAGCCTGGGGGCCATCCCCACCCTCCCCTACACCCAGACGGGCACCGACGACCTCGCCCGCCAGGTCGAGGGGGCGGTCTGGCGACACCCCGCGGTCATGCTCGAGCGCCATGGCGCCGTCACCATCGGCGCCGACCTGCTCGATGCCTTCTGCAACCTCGAGACGCTCGAGCACACGGCGCGCATCCTGTTGCTGGCCCACGCGGCCGGAAAGCCTCGCGCCCTCGATGCCAACGAGGTCGACCGCCTGCTGGCCATCGGACGAAAACGAAGGCGTGTATGATCGGGGAATCTTGGATTCCTTCACTGTCGCGTACCACCACGCGACCCCCCACGGCGTGTTGAGCGCGGTGCACATTCCCGACGCCCCCGACCCGGTGCCCGAAGCGGTGCTGGAGAGGCTACCCGGTGCCGAGGCCCAACATGCCCGCACCTTGAGGGGATTTCGCCAGGTTCAGTTCGTGGGTGGTCGCATCGCCCTGCGCGCCGCTGCGTCACAGCTCGGCGTGCAGCCGCCACCCATCCTGGCCACCGATCGCGGCGCGCCCGACCTGCCTCGCGGCTTCACCGGCTCGGTGAGCCACAAGCGCACCATCGCCGTCGGCATGGTGGGGCGCAGCCACATGGGCATCCTGGGGGTCGACATCGAAGACTACGGCCCTCCCCGGCCGGCCATCGCCAAGAAGATCCTGCGCCCCGAAGAGCTCGCCGCCCTGTCTGGGCTGGGCGAGGCGGAGCACTGGATGGGCGTTCTGATGCGCTTTTCGATCAAGGAGTCGATCTACAAGGCGCTCGACCCCTACGTCGGACGCTACGTGGGTTTCTCGGAGGCGTCGGTGGCGCCCGACCTGCGCGGAAGAGCCGCCGTCACCCTGCACCTCGAGAAAGGCGAAGGGCCCTTCGAGGTCGACGCCCGTTACGAGTGGCTCACCGGTCGGCTGCTCACCTCGGTGCGCATTCGTCCCACAGCTGCCGACGACGATGGGACCGGCGGTTGAACCCCCCCGTCCCCACGGGTAGCATCCGGCCAACGATGGAGAGGTTCGTTCATGGCTGACAAGCCGAAGACCGTAAAGCAGCTGTTCAAGGATTGGCGCGGCGGCGACGCCGAGTCGGGCCAGCTGATGGCCCAGCGCTTTGCGGACTGGTACTACGCGATCGCCACTTCCCGACTGGGCGAAGACGGCGGCCGTGAGCCATGCGAGACCGCCTGCGGCCGCTTTGGCGAAGGCATCGTGAACGTGACCGAGTCCCGCGCCCTGGTGAAGTGGGCGCACGAGATCATCGTCGACGAGCTGGGCGACAACGCCCGCGCCACCGACGGCGACGAGGCCAACGCCTACACCGGCAACCAGAAGCCCAAGACCCTGCTGGCCAAGGCCAAGGCCGCTCTGCCCACCGAGGTCGGCATCCTAGAGCTGGTGTACCAGGGCGGCGCCAGCCAAGAAGACATCGACAAGGCGTCCGAGTCCCTCGGCGGCTACCCGCTCGGCGTGCTCAAGGCCCGCTACAAGGTCAAGCAGTGGCTGCGCGACCATCAGCGGGTGCCCTTCGAGGTCGCGCCCGACAACCCGGTGCTCGATCGTGCTCCCCTGCCCTTGTACGAGTCCGATCAGATGAAGACCCCGGCCGAAGAGGCCAGCTTCGAGCAGTGGATGCTCACCGACATCGACCTGTGCAAGGACATCGCCGAGTTCGCGGTGTTCTCGATCGCCCTGCGCGGCGGCATTCCCGACCACGTCGAAGAGCCCAAGCCCCAAGCAGCCCAGAACAAGTCCTCGGACGGCGAGGGTTCATCCGGCGGCGGCGGCGGCGGCGGCGCGGCGGTCGCAGCGGCCGGCGGCGGACTGCTCCTGGTGGGCGGTGGCATCGTGCTGCTGGTGGTGATCGTGGCGGGCATCGGCATCGCCATGAGCATGATGTAGCTGCGGGCATCTGCGGGTTACGTCGGATTCATGGAAGACGACGTCGCCCAGGGCTGGGCCATCGATCAGCAGACCCGACTCGCCATGCGCATGGCCAGCATCCACGCGGCCATCGCCGGCGGCGACCACGACCTGGCCATCATCGAGGCCGAAGAGCTGCTGGACGAGGAGCCCGACCACGCGGGTGCGCTGTTCTTGCTGGCCGAGTGCCTGCTCGAGCTCGGCGACGCCGCTGGAGCCGTCCCGGTGTACGAGCACAAGCTGACGCTCGAGGCCGCCGACGGGCCCACATTGACGGGCCTGGCCATCGCTCGCTTCGACAGCTGTGACCTGCCAGGCTGCATCGAGGCGGCTCGCGAGGCCATCCGCATCGAGAGCGACCGAGCCGAGGCCCACTTCTACCTGGCGCTGGCGCTGGAGCGCAGCCCCGGCCGACGGGCCGAGTCGCTGGCGTGCATGATGGCGGCGCGCCAGCTCGACGCCCAGAGCTACCCCTTTCCCATCGAGCTCACCAGCGCCGAGTGGGAGGCCGCACTCAATGACGCGATCCTGAGCGTGCCGGGGGTGGTGTCCGAGTTCTGGGCGGACGTTCCCTTCGTGTTCTTCGACCTTCCCGAGCTCGACGAGCTCCGAGCCGGGCAGCCGCCCATCACGCCTACGGTCTCGGGCTTGTACGAAGGCGAGCCCCCCGAAGACGAAGACCCCGGCCGCCACCGCCCCACCCGCATGCGGCTGTTCACCGCCAACCTGGCCCGCACAGGCTCGTACGAGGCCGTGGTCGCCCAGATCGCCATGACGCTCGTGGCCGAAGCGTCCAGCTGGCTGGGCCTGGACGACGACGAGTGAGCGAAGAGACCCTGCGCGCCCGCGCCGGCAGCAAGGCCATGCGAGCCTTCTTCCGGGGGGTCGCAGGCGCCGGACGGCGCGTGCCGCTGGTGCACCCCAAGCGCAACGGGGTCGAGGTGCTGCGCGACATCCCGTACACCCGCTCTGGGCTGCCCGAGCACACGCTCGACATCTACCGGCCGGCCGCCACCGCAAAGCGCCTGCCCATCCTCTTCTACGTGCATGGTGGGGCGTTCCGCAGCCTGTCCAAGGACACCCACTGGCTGATGGGCCTGCTGTGGGCCCGTCGGGGCTACCTGGTGTTCAACGTCTCGTACCGGCTGGCCCCCCAACACCCCTTTCCAGCGCCCCTGAACGACGTCAGCGACGCCCTGCACTGGGTATGCGACAACGCCGAGCGATTCGGCGGAGACCCCGAGCGCCTTGTGCTGTCCGGAGAGTCGGCCGGTGGCAACCTCGTGACCTCGCTCATGCTCGCCACCTCGTACCGCAGGCCCGAACCCTACGCGGCGTCGCTGTATCAGCGCGGCATCCGGCCCACCGCGGTGGTTCCATGCTGTGCGCCTCTACAGATCACCGATCTGGAGCGCTTCGCACGCATGGGCATCGGCGGCTTCTTGCTCGATCGTGTCTACGACATGAAGGACTACCTGCCGCCCAACCCCATCGAGCACGGCACCGATCTGATGGACCCGCTGCTGGTGCTCGAGCGGGGCGATGCCCCCAGCCGACCCCTGCCGCCCATCTACAGCATGGTGGGCACGGCCGACCCCATCGAGCAGGACACGCGGCGGCTCGAAGCGGCGCTTCGGCGCATGGATGTGCCACATCGGGTCCAGTACTACGAGCGCGAGACCCACGTGTTCCACGTCATGGTGTTTCGCCGCACGGCACGCCGGGCCTGGCGCGACATGATGAGCTGGACCGACGCACACGTGGGCCTGTAGCCAGGGCGCTACCCCGGCTGGCCCCTCAGCTCGACGCGCACATCGTGCAGGTTTCGGTCTCCGCCGATTCCGCTGGCATCGTTGAGCAGCCGGATGCGTACCCGGTACGCGGCGGGCGGCAGCCGGACCGGCAGCTGCCAGGTGTGGCCCTGGTTTGGCACCTCGAGCTCCCAGCGCTGATCGGCGATGCGCACCTCGAGGCGCGGCGCTCCCTTCCAGGACGTGCCGCGTGCGGTCACCAGCAATGCGGTGGCGCGCTCGGTGAGGCCAAAGTGCACCTCGTGCACGCGGCCGCTGAACAGGCGCACTCCATCGATGAGCACGCCCGGGGCGGTGGCCACATCCGGCGGATAGAGAGCTCGCGGCCACGAGCTCGCGGCGAGCTCGGCATCGCCCAGCTCACCAGCCATCAGGGACAGGGCCCAGGCCACCTCGTCGTGGCGAGGGTGCTCCCGAAGCAGCTGCACCGCTCGGCCCAGCTGGCCGTCGCGCTCGAGCGCCCATGCCGCCGCCACGGCGGTCTTCTGGGCAAGGGGTGCGGTGGGCTGCCAGCCCGCTGCGAGCGCGGCCTCAGCGCCCCAGCGCTCGACCAGGGCGGCTCCCAGGACCCGATCGCGCGGTGCGATGCCCATCACCCGCGAGACCGCGGCGTTTCCGGGGGGAGCGCCCGATGCGAGCGCCTCGATGGCCCGGTCCCGCAGCGCCGGCTGCTGCCTCCACGCCCGGCGCTGTTCGACGGCCGCGGCTGCGGCCTCGAGGGGCAGCGCAGGCAGCTGAGCCGCGAACCACTGCCCCGACACCAGTGCCACCACGCCGGCCAGGGCCAGCGCCCGGCCCGCCGCCGCGGTATCGGCCACCCCTGCGACAAAGGCAGCCGGGACCACGGCCACCCAGATCACCGCAGCCACGGGGCCCATGGCCGCGGCTAACACCGAGGCGCCCAGCAGCTGTTTGGCCGCGACCAGACCGCCCGCAGCCAGCACCGCACCCGCGACCGGCAAGCGCCACGCCCGATCTTCGTCGCTGGCCCACGCCCCCAGCACACCGCCCACCACCAGGAGGGCGGCAACCTCGGGGCGCACCCGATCGAGCAAGAAGGCCGCGCCGGCGGCGATCAGGGCCAGGCGGCTGCGCTCGCTCATCGGCATGAGCACCAGCAGGCCAAATGCCAAGGCGCCCCAGCCTCGCCACGGAGCGGTGGCCAGCGCCCCTGCGAACAGGGCCAGGGCCAGCGCCGCGGTAGACGCCTGGCTCAGGAAGCTACTCCCACTCGATGGTGCCCGGCGGCTTGCTCGAGATGTCGTAGGCCATGCGGTTGATGCCCTTGACCTCGTTGATCACGCGGCTGCTGATGCGACCCAGCAGTGACCAGGGAAGCTGGGCAACCGAGGCAGTCATGCCGTCGCTGCTGTGCACGGCCCGCAGCACCCCTGCCTCTTCGTAGGTGCGCTCGTCGCCCATGACCCCGACGGAGCGCACCGGCAGCAGCACCACGAAGGACTGCCAGCACTTGCGCTCCCAGCCGGCCTGCGCGATCTCGTGCCGCACGATGGCATCGGCCTTGCGCAGCGTGGCCAGCCGAGTCGCATCGACCGCACCCAGGCAGCGCACCGCCAGGCCCGGCCCCGGGAAGGGCTGACGCCACACCCTGCCATCGGACAGCCCCAGAGCGGCGCCCACCTCACGGACCTCGTCCTTGAACAGCTCGCGCAGGGGCTCGATGAGCTCGAGCTCCATGTCGTCGGGCAGGCCGCCGACGTTGTGGTGCGACTTGATCACGGCCGATGGCCCACGCACCGAGACCGACTCGATGACGTCGGGGTACAGCGTGCCCTGAGCCAGCCAGCGCGCACCCTTGTGCTTGCGGGCCTCTTCTTCGAACACGCGGATGAAGACCTCGCCGATGATCTTGCGCTTGCGCTCGGGATCGTCGACGCCCGCGAGCGGGGTGAGGAAGCGATCGGTCGCCTGGATGATCGACAGCTGGTACTCGCCGAACTCGGCGCGGATCTCTTCGGCCTCGTTCTCGCGGCACAGGCCGTTGTCCACAAAGATGCAGTGCAGCTGGTCGCCGATGGCTTCGTGCAACAGCGCAGCCACCACACTGGAGTCGACACCCCCCGACAGGCCGCAGATCACGATGTCGTCGCCCACGGTCTCGCGGATGCGGGCCACCTGGTCTTCGATGAAGGAGCCCGCGGTCCAGTCGCCGCTGGCGCCGCACACCTGCAAGAAGCGCTTGACCAGCAGCGAGCCGCGCTCGGAGTGCGTGACCTCGGGGTGGAACTGCAGGCCGAAGGTGCGGTGGTCGTCGGACGCGATGGCCGCGACCACGCCGCCGCTGCGGGCGGTCACGTGAAAGCCCGGGGGCGGCACGTCGACGTGGTCACCGTGGCTCATCCAGACCGGGTTTCCGGTGGGATCGAAGTCGGCGAACAGAGGGCCGCAGTCGGCCTCGAGCTCGATGTCGGCCGGTCCGTACTCGCGCGAGGTTCCACGGCCGATCTGTCCGCCATGGATGTGCGACAGCAGCTGCATGCCGTAGCAGATCCCCAGCACGGGCACCCCAGACGAAAGCCAGCGCTCGTCGAACTCGGGGGCGTCGGCGCCCAGGACCGAGGCAGGCCCACCCGACAGCACCACGCCCACGAGCTCGTCGGGGAAGGTGTCGGGCGCGCGATCGGTGCACGGGCGAATCTCGCAGTACACGTTGTGCTCGCGGATTCGCCGGGCGATGAGCTGGGTGTACTGGGACCCGAAGTCCAGGATCCACACGGTCTGATGGCGCATTGGCTTCCCCCGAGGCTGGCTGGGCTAACCCGGGGATCGGCTCACTACCTCGGGAGACTCGCCGAGAATGCCCCACCGGTGAGCGCGTCGATGTTCGCCGTGAGCTCCATCAGGTGCAGCTGATCCTTGACCTGCCCCGCGACGTCGCGCTTGGGCGACAACAGCATGTCGACCTGCACCCGGCGGCGCTCGAAGTACAGCCGCGTGACCTCGGTGAGCACCTTGTCGCGCAGCTTCACGATGTCCTGGGCCTCGTTGATGATGCGGATGCGTTCCGACGACATCACGAGCTTGTCGAGGTCCCAGGTCGCCCGAAGCAGCATGCGGTCTTCTCGATCGCGGTTGGCGTCGTCGAGCACATCGAACACGTCTTCGTCGGGCGTGTCGATGATGCCGTCGCTGGGGTAGTACTCCCAGTCGTTGCCGGCGTTGCCCTTGTATCGATACTCGACGCGGAACTGGGGAAGCGCCGCAAAGCCCTGGGCAGCGGTCAGCCACCGAGACACCATCGACGAGTTGAGCCGCGCGTAGTCGGCGGCCCACGCCTGAGTCTGCGCGATGCCGGGCTCGGTGGCGAACTCGGCCAGCACCTCTTCGGGGCCGCTGTAGCGCTTGCGCTCGCCCGTCGGGAACTCGTATTGGATGGCCGTGTGCTCACGCAGGCTGCCCAGGGTCAGGTCGTCCATGCCCGGAATGACGCGCAGCGCCTCGTGGTTGTCGATGCGGCCGCGCTGTTCGCGCAGCTTCACGATGGCATCGGCCATCTGGGCATCGACGTGCTCGAGCTCGGCAAGCTGGTCGGCGGTGGCCTCGCCGAGGACGAGGTCGTCCCCCGCGAGGGCCAGCGAGGCGAGCAGGGCAAGGAGTGCTGGGATCATGGTTCCTCCGTTCGCTGAGCCATGGCCCAGCTGCTGACGGCGCCGTCGGACAATACGTCGAGCGTCGCCTCCAGCTCCTGAATCTTGAGTTCGTGCACGATCTTGTCGGCGAGTGCCGCGTCATCCAGGCGCGTGCGCTGCCGGATGAGATCGTTGCGTTGGCTGTAGATGTCGTTGATGTCTTCGATGAGCGTGTTGCGGTACTTCATGGCCGATCGACGCGTGGCCACCTGGCTTGCGTAGCCAGCAGCGCTTCCGCCCACGAACACGCTGTCGTCGACCACGACGATGTCGACGTCGGCCCGGTCGGAGTCGTCGAGGTCGGAGTCGAAGTCGATGTCGCCGTCGTACTCGCCCATGCGCACCTTGCGACCCGGGGGCGACCACTGAAGGATGAGCCGGCCGATCTGTTCTGGGAACCGGGTGCGCACGGTGCCCGAGGTGTCGTTCCACCGCAGCCCCTGCTTGACCCGGTACTGCCCCTCCAACCGCACCTGCGGCAACAGGTAGGCCGCGACGAAGCGCCGCATGCCACCGCGCTGCGAGACCAGGCCGGGCCGAGACAAGGACCGCGTGACAATGGCCCCGACAGGCACCCACGGAGGCACATCCTGCCGAAGATCGGCCAGAAGCTCCTCGGTGCTGACCTGCATCAGCAGAAAGGGGCCTTCCTTGCCGGCGAGCCAGACCTGGTCGCCTGCGCTCGAGATGGATGACGAGGCCACATTGGTGAGGCCACGTTCGAAGCGATCCCAGGTGAGCCCGCCGTCGATCGACTCGAACACGCCAAACTCGCCCGTAGCCAGCAGGTGCCCGGGCCCCACGCGGTCGACGTCGCGCACCGAGCGAATCCCCTCGCCGACCTCGAGCGCCAGTGTGCGCCCACCGTCGTCGGAGCGGCGCACGTTGTTGGCCGTGGCGATCCACAGCCCCAGGGGCCAGTCGGGGTCGGTCTCGACGGAGTACAGGGTCTCGCGAATGGACCCCTGTCGCGACCAGCGCTGCGCATCGGGTGCAAACCACAAGCCGTCGTCGGTGGCGGCATAGACGCCTTCTTGGTCGGCCGACAGATCGTGGATGTACAGGCCCTCGGTGCCGTCCTCGACATCGATCCACGCGTAGGGATCGACCGCGAAGCGCACGCCATCGGCGGTGCCGGCCACCCACAGGCCGCGCCCGGGCAGCTGCAGGATGTCGGTGAAGGGCTGGTCGAGCACACGGCTCCACGAGCCGCCCAGGTTGGTGGTGACGTGCACCCCATCGCGGCGGGAGATCACGAGCCAGCCGTCGTTCGAGAAGAACGCCCGCGGTGCGATCTCGACCTCTTGGGTAATCTGCCCGCTGGTGATGCCGCCGCCGGACAACACCTCGGTCCGGGCGGCCTCGGCGGCATCGCGACCGGCGTCGCCATCGACGGCCGAGACATCGGGCTCTTCGCCGTCGTCGACCACATCGTCGATTTCTTCCATGGCCAACATGTCTTCGAAGAAGGCCTCGACCTCGCGGTACACCTCTTCGTCTTCGGACAGGCCGCCCAGGGACGTGGGAAGGCGGTCGAGCACCCGGAACCAGCTGCTGCCTCGGGTGATGGTGAGCCAGGCGCTGCCATCGGCGGCCACGGCCACCGCAATGGCCGGATCGGCGGGGTTCACGGCAACGCCGGTGATGGGCCCTGCCCGGGGGGCCGGCTGCAAGCGCCATGCATAGCCGTCGGTGAGCGGACGAGGAAGCTCCTGTGCAGCAGCCTCCCCGGCTACCGACAGACTCAACATCGCGAGCGTGAACATCCGGAACATGGGCGGGCAGATTAGTACACGACGCAATGTTGGTGTTCGAAGCAGCTCACGACGCATGGAAGACGGGGCGAAAGGCCGCCCTGGCCACGGTGATCGGCGCCAACGGATCGGCGCCGCGGTCGTCCGGGGCGCGCATGCTGGTGTACGAAGACGGCTCGATCGTGGGCACCATCGGCGGGGGTGCCCTCGAGCATCGCGCCATTCGAGCCGCGCTGAAGGCCATGCAGGACGGCGTCCCCACCCGCATGACCGTCAACCTCACCCTCGACCTGGGCATGTGCTGCGGCGGTGCCATGGAGGTATTCATCGAACCGCTGCAGACACGCGCTCCCATCGTCATCTGCGGAGCCGGGCACGTCGCACACGCGCTCGCGCCGCTGCTGGCCACCCTCGACTTCGACATCACCGTCGTCGACGAGCGCCCCGACCTCGCGACGCCCGAGCGCTTCGAGCGCTGCGAGGTACACAACGTCGATCCCGTCGCCTTCGTCGCTGAGCGGCCCGCCGATGCCGCTGAGTTCTGGCTGGTGGTCACCCACGATCACCGGCTCGACCAGGACCTCATCGAGCAGCTGCTGCAGCGTCCCCACCGCTGGGTCGGCATGATCGGCAGCCGCGCCAAGGTGGCCCGCTTTCTACGGCGCTTTCGCGCAGCGGGGCTCGATGCGGCGCTGTTCGACCGACTGGCTGCCCCGGTCGGGCTCGACATCGGCGCCGAGACCCCGGCCGAGATCGCCGTGAGCATCGCCGCCGAGCTGGTGCGGGTTCGACGCGGCGCCGACGACCGCCCGCCCGTGCCCCTCGCCCAGACGCGTCCCGATCAGGGATAGCCCGCCCCAGGACGCCGCGGTCCCGGGCGTCGATCAGTCCAGCCCGACCTTCTTTCGCACCAAGGCCAGCAGCTGCTCGAGCTGGACAGGCTTCTCGACAAAGCCGTCGAAGCGCAGATCTTCGACGCGCTCGTCGACGGTGGGATCGCGGTAGGCGGTGCAGGCCACGATGGGGATGTGCTGGGTCTCGGGATCGCCGCGCAGCATGCGAAAGGCATCGAAGCCGTTCATGTCGGGCATCATGAGGTCCATCAGGATCAGATCGGGCCGCGAGCGAGCGACGGTGAAGCCAGCTTGAAAGCCCGAGTCGGCGACATCGACCTCGAATCCGCCCTTGAGCGTGAGGTAGTCGCGCAGCATCTCGGAGAAGTCTTGCTCGTCGTCGACAATCAGGATGCGCTTGGGCCCGTCGCCGCTGTCGAGCAGCTCACGCGCGAGCGGGTAGTCGTTGTCTCGGGCGAAGGACACGATGTCGGCGTGTGCGATGCGGCGGTGCCCGCCCGGCGTTCGGTGGGCCGCCAGCAGACCCGAGTTCACCCAGTTGACCACCGTGGGTAGCGAGACCCCCAGGAACTTCGCCACCTGGTAGGTGGTGTAGTACTTTGGCGCGCGGTAGTTCGACTTCTTGCGGGCCATATGGTCCAAGGAAGAGTAACGGCCGAGCTACGTGCCCGGCCGACTCATCTTAGCAGAATTTGCACTATGGCGGTTGGCGTCTGTCCGCGCAGCGGACAGAGCGCCGCATCAGTCCATGATGCGGAAGCGGAAGAAGGTCTCGCCGATGATGACCTCTTCGCCGCCGAACAGACGACGCTCGGTGATGAGCTCGCCGTTCACCAGGGTGCCGTTGGCCGACTTGTTGTCTTCGACGTAGAAGTTGGGGCCGCGGCGGTAGATCTTGCAGTGGTAGCGGCTGACCTTGCTGTCGTTCTTGACCTGCACGTCGTTGTCTCGGCCGCGGCCGAGGGTCAGCACGTCGCCATTGATCGGGTAGATCTGCTCTTCGGCGGTGCCTTCCTGGTACAGCAGGACCGCGCGACGAGCCGCGTCTTCGCCCTCGTCGGGGGCGCCCTCGAGCTCGATGCCCTCGTCGTCGCCGATGATGTCGATCTCGCTGACGTCGAGGTTGATCCCGTCGTCGTCGCCCGCGTCGTCGTCGCCGAAGACATCGGACAGGTCGTCGACGATCGCGGCGGCCTCGGTGTGCACGCCGCCCGAGTTGGTGGAGCCCTCGAAGGCGTCGAGATCGACCTCTTCGATGGCGACCGGCTCGGCGTCTTCGATCTCGACGGCCTCGGCCTCTTCGATCTCGGGTTCAGGCTCGGGTTCGGGCTCGGGCTCGGGCTCTGGCGCGCTCTCGTCGAGCACACCGGCCTTGAGGCCCAGCTCGTTCCAACGGTCGAGCTGCGACTGGAACTTGCCGCACTCTTCGTCGATGACCTCGACCTTTTCGTCGATCTGGCTCACCGCTTCTTGCAGGTCTTTGGCCTGAGAGGCGAAGTCCTTGTCGGACAGCTCGCCGATCTCTTTCATGAGCTCGAGCTCTTCGAGCTGGATCCCAGAGGACTCACGGCTGGCGAGAATCTCGGTCTTCTCGTCGGTGAGGGTCTCGACGACCGTTTCCATCTCCATGGTGAGCTCGATCAGAGACTCGAGCACCTCGAGAGACTTCTCGGTGTTCTTCGCGACCACCTTCTCGACGACGGCGGCCGAGTACTTGGTGGACGCCTTCGCCTTGTCGATGAAGTTCTGGTACTTCTCGAATTCGTCGACCTTGGCGGTGAAACTGGAGAGCAGCTCGGCGTTATCGCCCATTGGGGACACGGCTCCTGCGGAGGTTTTCGAACCGGTGAACATCCGGTTTCGGAGAGGCTGGACCGACGTTGCTACCGCTCGGGACGCCGCCGGTCAAGGGGTACCCCGTAAGCCACGTGGGACAGCCTCTCAACAGCCATCTTGAATTCGCTGCCGGCACGCATGGTTGGTGCGTTCGACCATGTCCTGCACCGCACGTCGATCGCCTCAGATGATGTGCTCGGGTGCGTAGTTGTCGAAACGGGCGAACTGGCCCTGGAAGACCAGCTGCACCCGTCCGGGCTCGCCGTGCCGGTGTTTGGCGACCTCGACGGTGGCCAGCCCCTTCTCGGTGCTGGCCTCTTTGTTGTAGTACTCGTCGCGGTAGATGAACATGATCATGTCGGCGTCTTGCTCGATGGCGCCCGACTCGCGAAGGTCGGACAGCTTGGGCATCTTGTCGGCCCGGGTCTCGACCGCGCGGTTGAGCTGCGACAGCGCCACCACCGTCACGTCCAGGTCTTTGGCCAGGGCCTTGAGCCCTCGCGAGATGCTGGAGATCTGCTGCTCGCGCGGTGCGTTCTTCTCGTCGCCGCGCATGAGCTGCAGGTAGTCGATGAGAATCAGCTTGAGGCCGGGAACCGTGGCGCTCAGGCGCAGCGCGCGGGCACGCACATCGCCGATGGACAGCGCCGGCGTGTCGTCGATGTGGATCTTGAGCTCGCGCAGCTCGTCGCTGGCCTCGAGCAGGCGCTCCCAGTCGTCGGGGTCGAGCCGTCCCTTCTTGATGCGACCGTTGTCGACGAGCGCCCGGCAGCAGAGCAAGCGCCCGGCGAGCTGCTGAGCGCTCATCTCCATCGAAAAGATGCCCACCCCGGCGCCATCCTTGATGGCCGCGTTCTGCGCGAAGTTCAACGCCAGCGCGGTCTTGCCCATGCCTGGACGGGCGGCCAGCACAACCAGATCCGTCGGGTTGAACCCGCCCATTCGCTCGTCGAGCGCCACGAAGCCGGTCGTCGTACCGGTCTTGCCCCGCTCTTCTTGCACCTGCTCGATGCGCACGAACTCGTCGTCGACCAGCACCGACAGGGGCCTGAATCCGCGGCTGCTGGTACTCTCGCCCAGCGACAGCATCTCGCGCGCGGCCTTGTCGACGAGCTCATCGACCTCGGCCGGCTGGGTGTAGGCCTCGTTGGCCAAGCCCTCGGCCTTCTCGATCATCTGGCGCAGGATCGACTTCTCGCGCACCAGGCGGGCGTAGTGCGCCAGGTTTGCCGTCGACGGGGCGTGGTCGGGCAGCTGCATGACGTAGCCCACGCCGCCGTACTGCTCGGCGTTGTCGCCCGCCATGACCCGCTCGGGCACCGTCACCAGGTCGATCTTGTCGCCCTTGGCACCCATGGCCTTGAGCAGGCCGAACAGGCGGCCATGATCGGGGCGGTAGAAGTCGTCGGTCGCCAGATCACCGATCTCGCCCATGCGGTCGGGATCGGCGATCAGACCGCCGAGGAGCGCTCGCTCGGCCTCGAGGTTGTGCGGGTACGGACGCGCAGAGACGGGCGTGGACAGGTCCATGGCGAATCCCAAAAAGACGACGGGGGCTCGACCATCGCCGAACCCCCGTTTCGTAACGCGATGCTTGCCCGAATCAGGCGCGGATCACGTAGACCCGTGCGTTGGCCGTGACCTCGCGGTGCAGGCGCACCGGCACGGTGAACAAGCCGATCGATCGGATGTTGTCGTCGAGCTTGATCTGGCGACGGTCGAGCTCGACGCCTTCGGCGGCAAAAGCCTCGGCGATGTCGCGGTTGGTGACCGAGCCGAACAGCTTGTCGTCGTCGCCGGCTTCGCGGCGAATCGACACGGCGGTCTCGTTCACCCGCTCGCCCAGAGCCTTGGCAACGCCGAGCTCCTTGCGACGAATGGCATCGGCCACCCGCTGGTCGTGCTCGAGCTTGGCGAGGCTGCCCTTGCTGGCTGGGATGGCCAGGCCACGGGGAAGCAGGTAGTTGCGGCCGAAACCGGGCTTGACGGTGACGATGTCACCGGCTTCGCCGAGGTGCGGAACTTCGCTCTTGAGAATGACGCGCATGGTGACCTCCTAGACGGCCGGCTGGTCGTCGCCAGCCTGTTCGTCTTCGCCTTCGGCGGCTTCGGCGGCCTGTTCGGCAGCAGCAGCTTCGGCATTCTGTCGGGCAAGGGCAGCTTCGGCTTCGGCGCGGGCCTCGGCCTCGGCCTCGGCACGGGCAGCCGCCTCGGCTTCGGCACGAGCACGCTCTTCGGCGCGCAGGCGACGCTGCTCTTCGGCGGCCTTGAGCCGGGTGTCGACATCGACGGCCTCGGCGCGACGCACCGTGAGGAAGCGCACGATCTGGTCGTCGATGCGGATGATGCGCTCGAGCTCGTCGATCTCACCTGCCTGGGACAGGTAGTTGAACAGGATGTAGTGGCCCTTCTGGTGCTTGGCGATGGGGTAGGCCAAGCGCTTCTTGCCCCAGTCGTCGCGAATCAGGATGTGGCCACCGGACCCGGTGATGATGCCCTCGAGCTTCTCGGCGATGGCTTCGATAGCCGCGTCGTCGACGTCGGGACGGATGATGATGATGGTCTCGTACTCGTGATGAGCCATTGGAGTCTCCTAGAGCCCTAGCGCGTTGCCGATCAGGCCGTTGCCCATGGTGGCGAGCACCGGAGCAAGAACCAACGACACGACCGCCATGAGCTTGACGAGGATGTTGAGAGAAGGACCGGCAGTGTCTTTGAAGGGGTCGCCGACGGTGTCGCCGACAACGGCGGCCTTATGCGCCTCACTGCCCTTTTCGTGAATGGTGCCGTCGGACATCTTGTAGCCGCCGCCCTCGAAGGACTTCTTGGCGTTGTCCCAAGCGCCGCCGGCGTTGGACATGAAGATGGCCATGAGCACACCGCTGACCGTGACGCCTGCGAGCAGGCCACCGAGCGCCTCGGCACCAAAGCCGAAGCCGATGACCACCGGGGTGAACACGCCGATGGCACCGGGCAGCATCATCTGGCGAAGGGCGGCCTTGGTGGAGATGTCGACGCAGCGGGCGGTGTCGGGAGCGACCTTGCCCTCGAGCAGGCCCTCGATCTCGCGGAACTGGCGCCGCACCTCTTCGATCATGTCCATGGCTGCGTCGCCCACCGCCTTCATGGCCAGGGCCGAGAAGATGAAGGGCAGCATACCGCCGATGAACAGGCCGGCCATGACGACGGGCTTGGCGATGTCGATGCCGGTGATCTCGGCCTGCTGCGTGAAGGCAGCGAACAGAGCCAGCGCGGTCATCGCCGCCGAGCCGATGGCGAAGCCCTTGCCGATGGCCGCGGTGGTGTTGCCGACCGCGTCGAGCTTGTCGGTGCGCTCGCGAACCTCGGGGGCCTGGTGCGACATCTCGGCGATGCCGCCAGCGTTGTCGGCGATGGGGCCGTAGGCGTCGACCGCGAGCTGGATGCCCGTGGTGGACAGCATGCCCAGCGCGGCGATGGCCACACCGTACAGGCCGGCGACGGCGTTGGCCGCCACCACGCCGACAGCGATGCAGATGATGGGGAGCATGGTGCTCTCCATGCCCACACCCAGACCGGCGATGATGTTGGTGGCGGTGCCCGTCTTGGACTGCTCGGCGATGCTGTCGACCGGACGCTTGTCCATCGAGCAGTAGAACGAGGTGATGAGCCCGATGGCGACGCCGGTCACCAGACCGATGACCGTGGCTGCGCCGACCTGCCACCACAGGATGGCCTCGCCCGCGCCAGCTGCGACGAACTCGCCGTTGACCACGGCGCCGTAGACGGCTCCCTCGGCCGGCCAGAAGACGTTGGCCAGACCGAAGGTCGCGATGGCCATGACGCCCGCGGCGCCGAAGGCTCCGGCGTCGAGTGCGTGCTGCGGGTTGCCGCCCTCTTTGGTGCGCACCACGAAGGTGCCCAGCATGGAGCAGATGACGCCGCCCGCGGCGATGAGCAGCGGCAGCAGGATGGGGCCCATGGAGGTGCCGCCCGAGACCACGTTGTAGCCGAGGCCCAGCACCATCGCGCCGATGATGGCACCGACGAAGCTCTCGAAGAGGTCGGCGCCCATGCCGGCGACGTCGCCGACGTTGTCGCCGACGTTGTCGGCGATGACGGCCGGGTTGCGGGGATCGTCTTCGGGGAGGCCGGCCTCGACCTTGCCGACGAGGTCGGCGCCGACGTCAGCGGCCTTGGTGTAGATGCCGCCACCGACGCGGGCGAAGAGCGCGATGGACGAAGCGCCCATCGAGAAGCCCGTGAGCGCGGCGAGGCTCTTGGCGAGATCGCCGGGGAACACGGCCATGGTGAAGACCAGGTACAGCGAGCCCAGGCCCAGGATGGCGAGGCCCACCACGCTCATGCCCATGACTGCGCCGCCCGAGAAGGCGACGTCGAGGGCGGGAGACAGCCCCGTCTTGGCCGCCTGGGTGGTGCGCACATTGGCGTTGGTGGCCACGCGCATGCCGAAGTACCCAGCCAGGGCCGAGAAGCCGGCGCCGAGCACGAAGGCCACCGAGATGAGCGGCGAGGCGTCGGGCGCGCTGCTGACGACGTTCATGACGCCCAGGGCGACGGCGACGACACCGACGAACACGGCCAGAACGCTGTACTCGGCGCGCAGGAAGGCCATGGCGCCCTCTTGGATGCGGCGGCCGATCTCTTGCATGGTTTCGTCGCCCGCATCCTGATTGGAGACCCAGGTGGCCTTCCAGAATGCGAACCCGAGGGCGAGAACGCCCGACACGGGAACGGCGAAGATTGCGTTTTCCACTGTGATTACTCCGAGAGACCCGAGCGCTGGCCTGACTGGCCGACGGCACCTGGTCGGGTGTTGTAGGTGTTCTTGGCGGCCGCGACCCCGTCACGAAGGACGGACTCGACCGCATTGGCGGCCTGGTCGACCGCGGAATCGAGCTGGGACTTCTGGTCGGTCGACCACTTGCCCAGCACGTAGTCGGCTGGGTCCCACTGCTCGGGGGGACGGGAGAGGCCGAAGCGAACACGAACGTAGTCCGAGCCGACCTTCTGGTTGATGTCACGCAGGCCATTGTGGCCGCGATGACCCCCACCCTCTTTCACCTGGACCTGGCCGAACTCGATGTCCATGTCGTCGTGCACCACGACGATCTCGTCGTTTTTGGACTTGTAGAATCCCTTGAGCGACGCGACCGGCTGGCCAGAGAGGTTCATGAAGGACTGGGGCTTGGCGAGGATCGCCGGCTTGTGGGCAATCAGGGCCTTGCCGATCTCGGCGCCGAACTGGCGCTGATCGACAGGGGCACCCCAACGCTCGGCCAGACGGTCGATGACCATGAAGCCCGCGTTGTGACGGGTGTCGGCGTACCGACGCCCGGGATTGCCCAGTCCGACGATCAGGTGCATGGCTACTTCTTGTCCGCGCGGCGGCCGTAGCACTGCACAGCGACAATCGGGTTGTCGAGCGCGAGCTCGACGCCGTCGGGCAGGTCGACCTTGTCGGTGGTGAGGTAGTCGCCGATGTCGAGGGCCGTGACGTCGATCTCGATCTGGTCGGGAATCTTGTTCCACGTGCAGCGGACCGGCAGCTCGCGACGAACGATGCGGATGCGACCGCCGATGACGGCGCCCTTGGCCTTGCCCTTGGAGGCAACCGGAACCATCACGGTGACCGGGCGCTCGTCGTCGACCTGGTAGAAGTCGACGTGCAGGATGTCGCGCGAGAGCGGGTGCCGCTGGGCTTCACGAACCAGCGTGTTCACCTTGTCTCCGCCGATCTCGAGCGTGACGATGGTGTTGGCGTTGCGCGTCTTGCGAAAGATCTCGTCGAGGCGCGTGGGGTCGATGCTGATGGTGCGCGCCTCGTTTCCGCCGCCGTACACGACGGCAGGGAGCTTTCCGGCGGCGCGAAGCTTGCGAGACGCACCTTTGTTGGTGCTTTCACGCGGCTCTGCAGGCAAGATGTGGGACATGGTGTCTCCGTGGTCCATGTCCCGGCCCGAAGGGGCCCGCACACCGGGGGGCTCACGCAGACGAGCTGTGTGAGCGGTGTCCCCCGGACTTGCGGGCCATCTCGCGATGGCCGGGACGGTTCCGTGCGAATGTGGCGCGCGGTCCTAAGCGGATGTCCCGGCTCATGCAAGCGTAGAGGCTAGATGCCCAGCGCCGAAACCACCTCCGTGCGGCTGCTGCTGAAGTGCAGGATGTCGAAGGCCAGCATGTATCGGTGCTTGTCGGTGACGGCGGGGTACAGCGCCACCAGCGCATCCCTCTTGCCCGACTCGAAGTACATCAGGTCGGCCAGCGCGCGGGCCTCCTCGGTGCTGAGCCTGGCGTTGGCCCCCACGTGCTTCATCGTCTCGACCTTGGACGTCTCCCAGTAGGCCGACTCGATGAGCTGCTTGGAGTCCTGGAAGGACAGGAAGCTGCGCGCGGGACGGTCGTATCGGTCTGGACGGTCGTATCGGTCCCGGCGGTCGTCCCAGTCGCGGTGGTCTCGGCCGTTCCCCCGACCCCGGTGGCCGTCCGGGCGGCGGGCCTGCTCCAGGCGACGGATGGCTGACTGCTCGTCCCGCTCGAGCGCCGCTTCGGCCCGGTCGACGCCGAGCTGAAGCCGGTACCTCAGGTGCGGGTCCCGGACCTCGTCCACGAGGTCGTCGAGCACGGCGAGCTCCGAGTAGGTCTCGGAGTAGGAGGAGTCGGCGCGGCCATGGTGACCAGCGATGCCGGGAGCAGCGGCGAGGGTGGCCGCCACGAGCAGGAAGGATGCCTTTCGGAGCATTGTCGAGCCTTGGTGGATGGGTTGTGCCAGCCAAAGACTCCCCTCACCCACCGTGTCTTTGCCGCAGTCTGTCACGCTCCCTCACGCGCTGTCGCGACGGTGCGATCGTCTGTGACAGGCATGCAACGGCGGTATGAACCGCGCTTCAGCGAAGTGTTTGCACCTCGCCACACCCTGTCCTAGGTTCCACCCTTGGCTCATGGGGCGTCGCCAAGTGGTAAGGCAGCGGGTTTTGGTCCCGCCATTCGCAGGTTCGACCCCTGCCGCCCCAGCCATTCTTACAGCGTAGGGGGAACGCGCTGATGTACGGCGAGATGGTTCTATTTACCGGGAACGCAAATCCCAAGCTCGCTCAGCGCATCGCCGAGCGGCTGGGCCATCCGCTCGCGCCCGCACAGGTGGGCCGCTTCAGCGACGGCGAGACCCGCGTCGAGCTCAAGCAGAACGTCCGTGGCCGCGACGTCTTCCTCATCCAGCCCACATGCGCGCCGGCCAACGACTCGCTGATGGAGCTGTTGATCATGGTCGAGGCCTGCCGACGCAGCTCGGCGGGCCGCATCACGGCGGTCATGCCCTACTTCGGCTACGCCCGCCAGGATCGCAAGGTACAGCCCAGGGCGCCCATCACGGCACGCCTCGTCGCCGACCTGCTCGAGGCCACGGGGGTGCACCGCATTCTCACCATGGACCTGCATGCGGGGCAGATTCAGGGCTTCTTCAACATCCCGGTCGACAACCTGTACGCGCAGCCGCTCTTGCTCCGCTACACCCGCGACGAGTTGCTCACCAAGGACACGGTCATCGTTTCCCCCGACGCCGGCGGCACCGAGCGCGCGCGCAGCTATGCCCGCCGCCTCAACGCCGACCTGGCCGTCATCGACAAGCGGCGCAGTGGCCCCAATGTCGCCGAGGTCATGCACATCATCGGCGACGTCAAGGGCAAGCGCGCCATCCTGGTCGACGACATGATCGACACCGCCGGCACGCTCACCAAAGGCGCCCAGGCGGTGCGCGATCACGGCGCCAAAGAGGTGTTCGCGGTGGCCAGCCACGCGGTCCTGTCGGGCCCCGCCACCGACCGCATCCGCGAGAGCGCCTTCGAGCGCGTCGTGGTCACCGACACCATCCCGCTCAACGGCAAGCGCGAGGCCTGCGGCAAGCTGTCCACCCTGTCGGTGTCCAGCCTGTTCGCCGAGGCCATCCGATCGATCCACTTCAACGACTCGATCAGCCGCCTGTTCCTCGAAGACTAGTTCGGCGCCCGCAGCTTCTTGACGGCATCCTTGAGTCCGTCCACCGTGAGCTCGTGCATGGGAAAGATGCGCCCAATGCCCTCGACGGTCGGGTGCTTCCAGTAGCGAGGCGGGTCGGGGTTGAGCCAGACGCTCGCCGGGCACCGCTCGCGAAAGCGACGCAGCCAGTCGATCCCCGAGGTGGCATCGCTATTTCCGGGCCAGCCAAAGCTGCTGAACAGCTCGTAGGGCGCCATCGAAGCGTCGCCCACAAAGATGAGGCGGTGTTTGTCGGTCAGGTTGGCCAACACCTCTGAGGTCGGCTTGCGCTTGAGCTGCTCGATGTCGGTGTAGAGGTGGTTGTACACGCAGTTGTGAAAGGTGAAGCTCTCGAAGCTGCGAAAGGCCTTCACCCCCTTGGCCGCCGAGAACAGGCGCTCGACCTTCTCGGCATGAGGGGCCATGCTGCCGCCGGCATCCATCAAGAGCACCACCTTGAGCCGGTTCTTGCGCTCCCGCCGCTCGACCAGCTCGATGTCGCCGGCGTTCTTGCAGGTGCGGTCTATGGTCTCGTCGATGTCGAGCTCCCAAGCCCCCTCGCGCGCCAGGCTGCGCAGTGCGCGCAACACCACCTGAAGATCCCGGATGTCGAGCTGGCGATCACCCCGGTACTGCCGCCACGAGCGCTCCATCGCGCCGCGAATCCCCGTGCGGTTGCCGCCTCCGTCTCCCATGGCCAGGCCGTTCGGGTTCTGCCCGTTCATGCCCCAGGGGCTGGTTCCGCCCTGCCCAATCCAGCGATTGCCCCCCTGGTGCTGCTCCTTCTGCTGCTCGAGCGTCTTTCGATACTCCTCGAGCAGCTCGGCCAGGCTCTCGAAGGTGCGCGGCGGCGGCGCGTTGGGGTTTTCCTGAAGCTGCCCAGAGAGCCACTCCTCGAGCTTGGCGCGGATGTCGTCGGGCAGCGCGATGCCGTCGAAGGTCGCCGCGAAGGCGATGTCGTAGTCGTCGTACTCGGTCTCGGACTTGCACAGCAGGGAGCGCCCCAGCTCGTACAGGTCACCCGTCTCGGTGGCGAGCCCCTTGCCCATGCCATCGAGGAAGGCGAGCCACTGGCCCATGCCCACCTTGAGGCCCTGCGCCCGCAGGTTGAACAAGAAGTCGGAGAACACGCGACCCCCTAGTACATCGAGGACGAGCGCCGCTTCGCGCCCAGGGCTTCGAGGTCCTGCTCTTGTTTGATGAGCACCCCCAGGAAGGGGTCTTCCTTGCTGATGGCGTCGGGATCGACACCAGCCGCCACCAGGACGGCCAGCCAGTCGATGAGCTCGCTGGTGGAGGGGGGCTTGCGCAGGCCGCCGACCTTGCGGAACGCGAAGAAGCGCTGCAAGGCAGCATCCAGGAGCTTCTGATCCAGGCCGGGGTGGTGCACGTCGACGATCCTCTCCATGCGCTCGCGGTCGGGAAAGCGGATGAAGTGGAAGACGCAGCGCCGCAAGAAGGCGTCCGGGAGCTCCTTCTCGGCGTTGGAGGTGATGATCACGACCGGGCGGTTGGTGGCCGTGACCGTCTCGTCGAGCTCGGGAATGTGGAAGGCCATCTCGTCGAGCTCGCGCAGCAGATCATTGGGGAACTCGATGTCGGCCTTGTCGATCTCGTCGATGAGCAGCACCGACGGCTCCTCGGCCTTGAAGGCCTGGCCCAGCTGCCCCAGCTTGATGTAGCGCCGGATGTCGCTGACGTCGGCGTCGCCGAAGCGGGAGTCGTTGAGGCGCTGCACGACGTCGTAGGTGTACAGGCCGTCGACGGCCTTGGTGGTGGACTTGATGTGCCACGTCAGCAGCGGCCTGCCGAGCGCCTCGGCGACCGCGTGCGCCAGCAGCGTCTTGCCGGTTCCGGGCTCGCCCTTCACCAGCAGGGGTCGCTTGAGCACGACCGCGGCGTTGACCGACTTCATGAGGGCGTCGTCGGCGATGTACCGCCCTGTGCCCTGAAAACGCTTGAACTGGCCCACGGTGCTCTCCACTGAATGGTGATTCAGTAACCCGTCCCGGCACGCCCGCCGAAGCCACGTTTGCGGCAGCGCTGCATGCGAGGAGTTACACTTCGCGCCTGGAAGGTGTCCGGGCCATTTCGCTCTGACCCCCTTCAGCCCGCACGGCGACCCGTGTTCGGCCTTCACGCATCATGCCGATGCCCCAGGAAGACCGATCCACGAACCGGACGGAAACCACCCCAACGCGACCCACGATGGTCGCGGGAGACATCCCGAATATGGAAGCGAACCTCGCTGTTCTCATTGATTTCGAGAACATCGCCGCTGGAACTGAAAAAGAAGGCCTCGGTCGATTCGACGTCGATGCCCTCATGAAACGCCTCAAAGACAAGGGGCGCATCCTCGTCTCGCGTAGCTACGCCGACTGGGGCCGCTTTGCGCGGTTCAAGCAGGGCCTGCTCAAGGCGAACGTCAACATGTACGAGCTCACGAGCCACGGCGCCCAGGACAAGAACCGGGCCGACATCGCCATGGTGGTCGACTGCCTCGAGCTCGCCTTCACCCGTGACTACATCGACACCTTCGTCGTGGTCTCGGGCGACAGCGACTTCACCCCGCTGGTGCTCAAGATGCGCGAGCTCAACAAGCGCGTCATCGGCTGCGGCACACGCTCGTCCACCAGCCGCCTGCTCATCCAGGCGTGCGACGAGTTCATCTTCTACGATGCCATCGCCAAGGACGGCCGCCGTCAGCGCCCCGAGTCGCGGCGCCGTGCCATCAGCAACAACAACAACCAGGGCCTCACCCGCGACGAGGCCTTCGACCTCGTGGCCGAGGCCATCGCGGGCATCCAGCGCGAGAACCCCGACCCGCAGCTGGCATCGGTGGTCAAGACGTCGATGCGCCGCAAGCAGCCGGACTTCAGCGAGACCGAGCTCGGCTACAGCTCCTTCGCTCGTTTCCTCGAGGCGGCACAGCGCGGCGGGCACGTCAGCATCACCCGCGACACCAAGTCCGGCGGCTACCGGGTCGACAGCACCGAAGACGACGACGACTCGCCGGGCGCGCAGCGCACTCGCCGGCCAGAGCCCGCGGCGCCGACCGGGCCGTGGACCGACCCCAACCTGCCGACGGCCGCCGAGGCGCTGGTGGATCTCCTGGACGTCGACGGCATCAACCCGCTCGCGTACGAGACCCGTATGGCCATCCTCGAGACCTTCGTGGCGGTGGTCGCCGAGCGCCGGGATCGCAAGCGCCGGGTCAACGTGCAGTTCGCCCAGGAAGACGTGCGGCGCCGCATGCGCAAGACGCACCCCGACATCCCCGCGCGCGCCATCCGCAGCGTGTTCACCGCCGTGATGCGCAGCAACGTGCTCATGCACAAAGACGGCAATCCCATCCGCACCGGAGCCGCCCCCTTCGTGCTCGACAAGGACGCCGATCGCCTCAACCAGGCGATGCTCAACGTCTACCTGTCGGGCCTGCGCGACCGTGGCGCCGACCTCACCAACGTGCCCTTGCTGGCCGAGCTGCTGTTCGGCAACAACGACCGCGTGCGCGAGCTCGAAGAGACCATCGCCTGGATGGACGCCACCGACACCGCGCTCGAGGGCGACACCCTGGACACCGAGGGCGACCTCGACGCGCTGCTCACCTTCGACGGTCCCACCGACCTTGGCGAGGCGATGTCCGATCCGGGCGACGAGCCCGAGCCGGCCCAGGAACCCAAGGCCAAGGCCAAGTCCAAGGCCAAGCCGAAGGCCAAGCCCGTCGATGACGACGACCTCGACGCACTGCTCGAGCCCGACCCCACCGACGAAGAGCCCGCGCCCGCCGCCGAAGAGCCCAGCGCCAAGGCGGCCCCCAAGGGCAATGCCAAGGCCAAGGCCAAGGATGCCGACGACAGCGCCGACAGCGACTCCGAGGCCGCCAGCGACGACGACGGCGAGCCCGTCGACGAAGCCAAGGACGAAGAAGAGGCCAAGCCCAAGCGCAAGCGTGTGCGCAAGCGGATCCGCAAGAAAGAAGACGACGCGCCCACGGACGAGTAGTCCGACGTGGCGCGTGTCCGTTCCCTGTCTGGCGTCGAGCGCGTCTGGCTGGCCGCTGACCGTGTCGCTCCTCCCTTCGCCATCGCCTTCGTCTTCGAGGGGGATGGCGAGGTGCCGGCTCCGGAGCTCGAGCGCGTGCTCCCGGCACTGGCCCTGGCGGCGCCTGGATTCCGAGGTCGACTCCGCGGCTGGCTGGGCTGGACGTCGTGGCACGACGACGGGCCCCTGCCCACGGTCACCCCGGTCACCGAGTGGCCAACGAGCGGAGCCCACCCCGCCCTGGCCACCCCCCTCGACCCGTATCGGGGCCCGAGCGCGGAGCTGCTGACCGGACCCGGCCGCGTCGTCCTGCGCATTCACCACGCCGCCACCGACGGGAGCGGCGGCCTGTTGCTCGCGCAGCGCCTGTTCGCGGCCCTGCGCGGCGAGGAGCCGGTCCCGACCCCAGCCGGACCCACCGTCGACAGCGACCTGGCACTGGGCCTACCCGTCCAGCCCGAGGCCGCCGTGCCCGAAGACTGTGCCGCCCCCACCGGCGCCGCTGCATCCCCTGCCCTGAGCACGGTGTGGACCCGACGCCGGGTGCACGGTCCCGTCGACCGCCCACTGGCCCGCGCCGCCACCTGGATCGGCGCTGCCGCCAGCAAGCACGGCGACACGGTTCGCATCGATGTGCCCGTCGACCTTCGGCGGCACACCGAGCACACCCAGACCACCGCCAACCTCACCGGCCTGGTGCGGCTCGTGCCCGAGCGGGCCTACACACGCACCGCCCGAGCGCTGCGCACGCTGATCGCCGCCCACATGGAGGGGGCCTTCGTACTGGCCCAGCGGCCGCTGCGCTGGTTCCCCCTGGCGCTCATGGCGTGGGCCGGGCGCCGAGGGGCGCTGGCCGCCCAGCAGCGCGGTACCTACGTGGCCTCAGCGACCGTCAGCAACCTGGGCAAGCGCGATCCCGAGCTGTTCTCGTGCCCCGGCTTCCGATGCGAGCGAATCGCCGTGATCCCCCCAGGTCAGCCGGGCCTGCCTCTGCTGCTCACGATGACGGGCGACCCGCATGGCCTGGAGCTGGTGGGCGCCATGCCGGCGAGCCTGGCGAGCGACGGCCGGCTCGACGAGCTGATGGACGGCCTGGCGGCGCACCTGTCGCCCAAGCCATGAGCCACCCCCAGAGCGCTAGCCGCTGAGCCCGGGCCACCCCTGCTCGGGAACGACGACCTGGCGCACCGCGCGGATGCTGTTCTGGCCGCCGGCCAGCTCGGCCGCGCGATCGATGACGCGCTGCAGCTGAGCATCGGTGAGCGGGCGGTCGAGCACCGACAGGTCGTAGGCAACCCCATTGGGGAAGTCCTGGTGGGTCGAGAACAGGTTGCTGGCCTCGGCCTCGTAGATGGCGTCGTCGACCGCCTTCTTGGTGCCTCGCTCGGTGCTGTGCACGACGGCGAGCACCGCGTGTCCGCGTGAGATGTCGCCCACCGACATCTTGGCGCGCGGCTGGTAGACGCAGTCGCGAAGCCAGCCGTGACGGCTGAAGTAGGCGGTGGTCTCGGACACGCGGCGGGCGATGCGTGGCTGGGCCTCTTGGGTGGCAGCCCCGATGTGGGGTGTGCAGATGATCCGAGGCTCGGCCGCGTACGGGTTGTCCCAGCGAGGCACACCGGGCTTGGGCTCGGTGGGGTAGACATCGACCGCGGCACGCCGCACTGCACCGCTCTTGACCGCGGCAAGCAGGGCTTCGGGGCTGTGCACGTTGCCGCGAGCGAGGTTCAGGAAGAGCCGGGGCGAGTTGTTGATGCGATCGGCGGCCAGCTGCCCGAGCACGTCGTCGAGCAGCCGCTCGTTGTCGTTGCCGCGCGCATCGCGGGCAGACGTGTGCACGGTGACGCAGTCGCTGGTGCGGAACAGGGCCTCGAGCGTCTCGGCCCGCTCCCAGCCCATCTCGATGCCGACCTCTTGGGCCACCAGTCGGTTGTCGTAGAAACCGATCTTCATGCCCAGCGCGCTCGCCGCGCGGGCCACCTGGCGCCCGATGTTGCCCAGGCCCACGATGCCCAGCCGCTTGCCGCGAACCTCGAAGCGCCCGTTGTTGTTCTTGTGCCACTCGTTGGAGTGGCACTGCACGTCGGTCTCGTACAGGCGACGGGACATCGCGATCAGGTGCCCGATGGCCAGCTCGACCACGCTCTGGGCGTTGGAGATCGGATCGTTGAACACCAGCACGCCGTGCTCGGCAGCAGCCTCCTTGTCCACCGAGTCGTCCCCGATGCAGCAAAGCTGCACCGCGTGCAGGGTGGGCACCGACTCGAGCAGGCTGCGGGTGACGGGAACCCGGCTGCGCTTGAACAGCACCTGGGCGCCGACGCGGTTCATCTCGTTGATGAGCGTCTTTTCGTCGGGGACGGCGTCCAGGCGCGTGGCCTCGATACCCATATTTCGCAGGTAGTCGTCGAGGGAGGCGTGCGGCGACTCGACGATGAGGGCACTGCTGAAGGGCTCGGTCAGGATGCGGGCCAAAGGGGCTCCAGTCGGAAAGGACCGGGCCCCTAACCGAGATGGACGGGCGTGTACGCCTGACCTACTCTTGCGGCGGTGGCGGCTCTGGCGCGGTGGCCATCCACGCAGGTACACCCGGCGCATCGAATCCGTCGCCGTTCAGGTCGACCCACACCGGGTTGGTGATCGCGTAGGGATACACGTCGTACTTGCGGGGCACGGGGATCGCGGGAGACAGCAGCGCCGACACAGCGCCCACGCCGCTGAGCGCCTCGAGCACGATCTCTTGCAGCTCGACATAGGGGATCTCGACCGGCGTCATCACGGGATTCATGCTCTCGTCACCGATGGTGACCGCGACGAACCAGCTGTCGCGCGCCAGCTCGACGGGCAGCGTCTCTGAGAAGCGCAGCACATCGCCGTCGATGACACTGCCGTCGACTTCGGTCCACTCCTGGATGAGCTCGCCATTCTGGTACAGCTCGACGCGGTCGACGTCCATCCAGTTGGGGGCCTGCACCTCGATCGCCACGTCGACCGTGGCGTCTGCGGGCACGATCTCCTGGCCGATGTGGGCGTCGTCGACCCACAGCTGCACGAAGGGACCGTAGCTGGCGACCACCTCGTGCCGCCGCACGGCGTTGGCCACCTGCTGATCGTCCAGGAAGGCGGGGTCGTCGGTCTCGGACATCACGTAGTTGCGGGGGCATCCGCTCTCGGTGCCCGTCCAGCTGTGGGTGTCGGAGTTGCCCAACACCGTGTAGCGGTAGCCCAGGTTCAGCAGCGTGAACCAGTCGTCGATGTCGCCGTGCACGCCGCCACCCAGGGTGTACGTGCCGTCCTGCAGGGCGACCTGCTCTTCCATGGTGCGGGTCATGAAGTCCCGCACATCGAGGTCTTCGCCCTGGCCGTAGGCGGTGAGCTCGGGCAAGGTCGGCGTGCGCAGGTAGTCGAAGCGCTTGCCATTGAGCATCTCGAGGCCTTCGAAGTCCCACGAGATGTTGGTGGCGGTCAGCAGCGGATTGGTGAGGCCCAGCGTGGGCGTGTTCACCAGCGGAGCCCCTGGCTCGCCGCCGGTGCCGGGAACCCCGCCATAGGGCGAGAAGCCGTACTGGTCGAAGTAGCCCAGGATGCCGGCGCGAGGGTGCCCCACGAAGGTGATCGGGTTGTAGCCTGCATCGCGGCCCATCTGATCGAGGCCCGTGAGGATCTCGTCGGGCGTGAGCCCCGTCCAGTCGATGCGCACATCCTCGTTGCGGCGGGGCGTGGGCGCGCCGCTGGGCTCCAGGAACTCGGCGGCCATGGGGAACGACAGGAAGTGCCCCACCTCGATGGTGGTGGTCTCGAGGCCGACCGCCGACTGCACCCAGTTCTCCATGCCCAGGTCTTCGATGACCGGGGCGTAGTCGGTGATCACGTCGTGATCGGTGCTCGCGAAGAACTCGACGCCCTCGCTGGCCATGGTGCGCACCCGGTCGGCGAGCGCGACGCCGCTGTCGTGGGACGGGCTGGCGTGCACGTGGAAGTCGGCCGAGATCCAGCCGTCGGTGACCACGCTGCGCTGCACCAGGAAGTCGAGGTGCTGGCGCCGAGTGGCATCGACCACGAAGGTTGGGGACCGGTCGATCTCGTACTCGGTTCCGCGCGAGGCGATGGCGTAGTACTCGCCGTCGGGCAGCTCGACCTCGCCCTCGCCATACATGGGAAACAGCACGAACTCGGGGTTGCCGCCAATGAAGCTGTCGCCCAGCACGGGGTTGCGCGTGACGTCGTCGTCGACCCGGTAGATGGACACCTTGGAAGGCACCAACATGTCGTCGTCGTCGCGCACGGTGAACGACAACAGCCCGGCCCGCGGCGACTCGAGCACGATCTCGGACAGGGTCCCCTCGCCCACTGCCACCGGAATGCGGGCGCTGTCGGGGCGCCCGTGCTGATGCACCAGCAGCTCCCAGTTGCCCGTGGGCAGGCGCCCGCCGAACGAGCCGTCGGCAGCCTGATCGTCGAGGCGCACGTCGGTGGTCCACTGGGTGTAGGGCTTGGCGTCGCCGGGCCGGTAGGCAAAGACGTCGACATTGGACAGGGGCAGCCGCGTTCCCTCTTCGAGCACGTTGCCGTACACCTCGCCGTAGGGCACCTCGAGGGCCTCGACCCAGCCATCGACGATGCTGCCCATGTCGCCGTCGCCCACGAAGAAGTAGCGCTTGTAGGTGAGTGCCGTGCCCGCGGCGAAGCGGTCGTCGTCGATCACTCCGTCGTCGTCTTCGTCCAGATCGCCGCCTCGGCCGGCTCCGACCACCGCCGTCTGAGAGGCTGTGAACAACGGGATGAAGGCCTTGCCCTGCGCGGGCGCGATGCCGTAGCTCACGCCCTCGCCCACACCGCCCAGGAAGTCGAACACGAAGGGGTCGGTGAACAGGTTTCGCTCTTGCTCGAAGGCCTCGAAGACGGCACCGTCTTCGTCGAAGCCGATGCCGGGGGCGAACACGTCGATGTTGCCGCCCTGCAGGTAGAAGTCGCCCAAGATGAGGCCGTTCTCGATGGCCCACTCGATGACCGGCATGGAGTCTTGATGGTAGCCCGCGTCTTGGCCCTCGATGCCCAGATCGCCCCCGGCTCCGGCGTACCCATAGTGCACCGTGGTGGTGATCTCGACCCAGGGCTTGCCGGGCTCCAGGCGGTATTCGGTGACCATCCATTGATCGGGTGCCGAGGTGAGCGTGGACAGCGCCCGCAGCATCTCAATGAACGGCTCGACCGGGCTGTCCACCCGCACGACCGCGGCCTCACCGTCGCTGCCATCGTTCACGATGGTGATCTGGTCGACGCCGGGCTCGTCGCCCACCGGGTTGGTGGGGTGGTGCACGTACATGTTGGTGGTGGGCGTCAGCTCGGCGAGCTGATCGCGGCCGCGCCCGCCGGTGAAGCGAGGGTCGGTGCGCTGCACGTCGGCATCGATGATCGAGCCGCCGTACAGCCCGGGCCCCAGGTTGTTGCGGGCTCCGATGATCGCGAGCTTGATCCTGTCGTTCTCGAGAAGAATATCGCCCGGTCGCGCCGATGCCTTGGGCCCGCCGACCACCTCGTCGCGGCGCTCGATCACCTTGGCGCTCGACCAGGGGTCGTCCTGGACCTTGCACCCCGACAACAGCGGGGCGATCAGGGCGAGCGTGGACAGCAAGCGAGCGGAGTTGTACATGTGGGGCGCACTAACCCGGATGCCGCCGCATGAGCCCCCTCCTCCTTCTCGCCGCCACCACCCAACCGGTCCACGCCGCCGAGCTCCCAGGCAACCCCAAGCCCAGCGTGCAGCTGCAGTCCTGGGTCACCGCCTTCGACCAGGACGAGGACCGCCTGGCCGATCCGGCGGGCTACGGCGACCCCGAGGCCGACATCGGGGTCAGCGTCCCGCGGGCGCGCATCGGCCTGGAGGGAGAGACCGACAGCTACGAGTACAGCATCATCGTGGGAACCACCGCGCCCTACGACTCGCTCACGCCCACCGAGACCGACGTCGGCATCGTGGGCGCGGCGCTCGCCGGAAAGCTCGAGGCCGGGCCCGGCGAGCTCAAGATCGGGGTCGGCACTCAGCGTGTGCCCTTCGGCCACGAGCGCCTGGTGTCGTCGCGCCACCTCATGTTCCAGGAGCGCGCCGTCGGCGTGCAGTGGACGGCGCCGGGCTACCAGGCGGGCATCATCGCCGACTACGAGCTGGACATGGGCGTGCGCATTCGCGCCGGCGCGTTCAATGGCAACGCAGGCATCTTTGGCGACGACAACGACGGCTTCTTGTTCGCCGCCCGCGCCGAGTACGCGAACAACGACCGCTACGGCCGCATGCCCGAGAAGGGCACCATCGGCGTGGCCGCGTCGATGTACCAGGACACCGGCGTCGCCACCAACACCCTGGCCTTTGGCGGCGACCTGGTGATGCGGGTGGGGCCCCTGCTGGTGTCCAGCGAGGTCACCAGCGCTACCCTGGCGCCGTCCCGCAGCGACATCGACCTGCCCCAGGTCACCGAGAAGACCTCGCGCCTGGGTGTCACCGGCGAGCTGGGCGTGATCTCCGAGATGGAGCGCGGCGGCGTGCAAGCGGGCGCTCGCTTCTCGTTGTTCGACGACAACACCGCCCTGCAAGACAACGGCGATGTGGGCATCCTGCACGCCGGTGTCACGCGCTGGGACCTGGTGCCCGGCTTCGACGTGGGCGCGATGTTCATCCACCGCGAAGAGCTTCGCGGCCGGGGCCTGCCCAACGACACGGCGCGGCTGTGGGTGCAGGTTCGCTGGCCCATCGAGTCGAACGACGGTGCCGACCGCACCGACGAGGCCACCGAGTAGCTACCGGATGACCTTCGGGTTGCCCGCGGAGCCATAGCTGACGCTGCCGGCCACGATGTAGTACTCCACGCCCTTGGCGTGGTTGTCGTCGCTGATCTTGGCCAGGTTGCTGCCCAGCCGCTTGGGCATCTGCGCCGACTTCCAGCCGCCGCTTCCGACGTCGCGCCAGTACAGGATGGGCGTGGCGCTGATGTCGGAGCACACCTTGACCGAGAAGGTCGCTCCCGGTCCGGCCTGAGCAGGCGCCTTGACCTTGAGGCAGTCTTCGGTGGCGCCCGACGGCGGGTCTGCCGGCGGCACCACCACCTTGATGGGGTCGTCCTGCGGAGGCGGCTTGACCTCGATGGGATCGCGCGGAGGCGGCTTGACCTCGATGGGATCGCGCGGAGGCGGGTCGGGCTGCCGCTCGGGAGTGGGCGGATCGGCAGCCGCAACGCCATCGTCGGTGTCTTCGACCGGCTCGTCGGTGTCTTCGACCGGCTCGTCGGTGTCTTCGACCGGCTCGTCGGTGTCTTCGACCGGCTCGTCGGTCTCGGCGGCGATGGGGGCCTCGGGCGGCGGCGTGACGTCGGCCGTCTGGCCACTGTTCATCACGAAGAACAGGCCCACGCCGCCAGCGGCGAGCAGCAAGCACACCCCCAGGAACACGAGCGCGCCCGACAGGCCCAGCATGGCGACCGTGCCCGAGGTGCTCGTGGGCGCGTGGCTGGTCTGCGGCTCGAAGCCTCCGCTGTGCGGGCCGGTCATGCCGGGCCCCGGGTAGCCCGACATGGTTCCGGGCATGGTGCCTGGGTGACCGGGCATGGTGCCGGGCGGGTACTGACCCGGCATGGTGTGGTGGGTCATGCCCGGATGCATGCCCTGCGGATGGGCGACCGTCTGCATGTTGCCCAGCATTCCGGGCCCCATGGTCATCTGCCCGGGGTTGCCCGGATGCTGCACCGGGGCCTGCCCGGTGTGTTGCTCGAAGCCCGGCTGGGCACCCGGAGCCATCGACTGCTGGGGATGGGCGGTTCCGCCGGCGGGCGGCGAGATGGTGCCCGCGGGCTCGGGCTGCACCGTGCCGACGGGCACCACGCCATCGTCCATCCAGCCGACGGTCTCGTTGCCGCCCGAGGTGGGCGCGTCGAGGTCGATGAAGTCGAAGGGATCGGGAATGGGGGGCGGCTCGCCGGCCTTGCGCGCGATCGGCGGCGTGTCGGGTGGATCGTCGGGAAGACCAGGCAGGATCTCGCGCAGGGCATCGGCAAAACCCATCACGTCGTCGTAGCGATCTTCGCGGCGGTACTCGGTCGCCTTGATGAGCACGTCCACCAGCGACTTGGGGATGCCGGCCATCATGGACGCGTCGCGATCGGCCGCGAACAGGTCCATGGGTGTCTTGTTGGTGAGCAACGAGTACAGCGTGGCAGCGAGCGCGTACTCGTCGGCGCGGGCATCGACGCTCTTGGCGTCGCTGCGCTGCTCGGGCGCCATGTAGCCCCAGGTTCCCATGACCGCGCCGGTCTTGGTCATGGACATGTCGCCGTCGTTGATGCGCGCGATGCCGAAGTCGGTCACGCGCATCTTGCCCTCGGTGGTGACCAGGACGTTGTGCGGCTTGATGTCGCGATGGATGATGCCCTTCTTGTGGGCGGCGTGCAGTCCCTCGGCGGTCTGCAGCGTGCACTCGACGGCCAGCTTGGGCGGCATGGTGCCGTGGTCCTCGAGCCAGTCGACCAGGCAGCCCCCCTCGATGAGCTCCATGACGATGAAGGCCGTGCCCGAGTCTTCGCCCACGTCGTAGACGCGCACGATGTTTCGGTGCTCGAGCATGGCCATCGTCTGGGCTTCGCCCTCGAAGCGTTGGCGCAGCTTCTTCTTGGTGGCGAGGTGCGGCGCCATCAGCTTGACCGCTCGCCAGGCCTTGAGGCGCACATCGTAGCCACGGAAGACCGCGGCCATGCCGCCCTCACCCAGCTGGCTGACCAGCAGGTAGCGTCGGTTGCACAGAGACCGGGGATATTCGGCGGTCATCGCCCTCGTGGCGTAAAAATCAGAGAGATGAGCCTATCACGCAGGTGCGTGGAGGCTCGTTGGGAGCGTACCAGATCATCGGCGAGACTCGCGAAGCGGGTCGCGAACGGGCTTTCGTCGGTCTCGACCTTGGCCCGGGGTGGCAAGGCAGCCACCAGACGCGGGTAGTCGTCGAGCACCGAGGGAAGCTGCCGCTCGTTGTCGACCACGATCACGCGATCGTCCATGCGATGCGCAAACGCGATCTGGTGCCCGTCGATGTGCTCGGCCCAAGCCGGATCGCGCGGAAGGACGACGGGCACCCGCCCCAGGGCGAGCGCATCCAAGATGGTGGAGGGACCGGCGTGGGTGACGATGATGCGGGCTTGCTCCATGAGTTCGTTCATTCGCGAGGGGGACAACAGACCATGGACCTCGCAGTGCGGCGCCGGTTCCCGGCTGTAGCCCCGCTGGACCACCACCGGTTCGTCGATGCCCGCCGCATACCGGTCCATCGTGCGCACCAGCCGATCGAAGGGCGCCTCGTGGGTGCCGACGGTGACGAAGATCATGCCAACCTGCCCAGCACGACGCCCTCCGGGTAGTGGGCGAGCTGCTCGGGCCACTGCAGCACCACCTTGCTGGCCACGGGCGACACCAGGCGCCCGGTGAGCGACGCGGTGTCGATGCGATCGTAGACCTCGACGAACATCGTGGGCACGCCCATCGCCCGCCCCAGCCAGAAGAAGGGCAGCGCCAGTCCCGCGCCGTTGCTGACGATCAGGTCTGGGCGCTCGGTGCGCAGCAAGCGTGCGGCCATGCGGGTGTTCCTGGCCAGGTTGGGGAGGTTTCGTGTGGTGGGGTGGTGCGCGTGAAAGACGCGCTCGCCGGCGAGCCGATCGGCCGCATCTGGTTTGTCGAAGGTCACCCAGAAGCGCTCGTGCAGCGACCACCAGGGCTCCAGGCGCACCATCTGAGCCAGGTGTCCCCCGGTGCTGCACACAATCGCGATCTTGTACGTCAACACCGCACTCCCAGGCGCCGGTACGCGTCGACATAGCGCGAGACGACGACCTCGGGACGGTGCGCCCGAGCCGCGCGACGGGCGGCCTCACCCATGGCCTGAGTGTCGCGACCGAGCAGGTCCTTCAATACGGCGGCGGCGGCCTGGCGGTCGCGCATGGGAACGATCAGTCCGGTGAGGCCTGGCTCCACGAGCTCACGGAACGCTGAGATGTCGCTGCAGACGACCCCCGCCCCCATCGCCATCGCCTCGACCACCGCGATGCCGAAGCCCTCGTGCCGCGACGGGAACAACACCCACTCGGCGGCCTGGAGCTCATGGAGCCACGCCTCGCGGTCGACCGCGCCCACGAACTCGACCCGATGGGCCAGGCCGGCACGACCCGCCTTTCGCCTGAGCGATGCCAGCAGCGCGGGATCGCGGCAGGGCCCGACCACACGCAGGGTCGCCGGCAGGCGACTCGAGGCAAGCCCCGCGAGCGCATCGAGCAGATCGTCGATCCCTTTGTGCACATCGACGCGCCCGGGCACCAGCCACCGCCCCACCTCCGGCTTGCGGGTCCGCGCCAACAGCGGTTCGACCGCAACGGCATTGCCGATGACCTCGCCCGGAACCCCCGCCGCAGACAGGGCCCGTTGGTCGGCCACCGAGGTGAACCACACCGCATCGGCCGCGCGCAGGGTGCCCCGGGTGACCGTTCGCAGCCACAGCTGCTTGAGCCGCCGATATTGACCGGTGTGCAGGAAGCCGCCGTGGGTGCTGATACCGACGGGGGTGCGATGCAGCAAGCGAGCCCGGGCCAGCCAGTCGGCGTTGGCGTCGAGCCCGTGCACGTGCACGACATCGAAGCGCCGCGCCGCGCGACCGGCCCCGGCGACCCACGGGTAGCGCCGGGGCCCCCTCAACGGCTTGGTTTCGTACCGCACACCGTCATGCACACGTCCCTCGGCTCCGTCGCGTCGACCGGCCATCACCGTCACCGACCACCCCAGGGCGGCCTGGGCGCGCGCGAGCTCGTGGACCGCGGCCTCCATTCCGCCAATGTGGGGCCACGCCACGCGGGTGACGTGGAGCACCGCCGTCAAATTCGCAGCTCGAAGTCGGGGATCTCGTACTCCCGCTCACCCGGACCCAGCCGCCGAATGCGATCGAGCCGGAACACGCGCTCGCCCTGCCGCAGGTAGCACCAGGCCTGCATGTAGGGCAGCTTCAGCGCCCAAATGGCGATCTCGCGGTGCACCAGGCCGCGAAGCGGATGATCACTGCTCTGGTAGTCGATGAACAGTGTGGTCTTGGCGGCAAAGGCCTCGCGAATCAGCCGTTTCTGACGCAGCCGCAGCGGCGAGTTCGGGGCCAGCGCCCCCAGCAGATCCAGCAGCTCTCCGATGGTGACGGTACCGTGCGGATCGAGCAGCTCGCACATGTGGCGGTAGACCTGGTGGCAGGCATGGGCGTCGTCGAGGGCGCGGTGGCTCGGTGCCGCCTGGATGCCGAACTTCTGGCACACCGCCACCAGGTTGTTCTTGGAGAAAGCGAACAGCCGGCGGCTCATCTCGAGGGTGTCGACCGTGACCGGCGGCGGAAGGGACGACCCCATCGCCTCGTACTCGCGGTGCAGATAGGCGAGGTCGAAGGGCGCGTTGTGGGCGACCATCACGGCACCGTCCAGCACCGCGCGAACCTGGTCGGCGACGTCGGCGAACACCGGCGCCGACTCGAGCTGCTCGTTGGTGAGGCCCGTGACCTTGATGGCCCCCTTGGACATCGGAACCGGCGGGCGAACCAGGGTCTGGTAGCTCGCCACGATCCTGCCACCCTCGGCGCGCACGACTGCAATCTCGCAGACACGGTCGTGTTGCGGGTCGAGTCCCGTCATCTCAAGGTCGACGACCGCAACGGGCGCGCTGCCGATGTGCTGCTCGAGCAGCTCCACGGGGCGAGCCTACCGCACACTCGCCTGGCTTAGCGACCCCTGCGCATCTTGCGGCTCATCTTGGGCTGCGGGAAGTTCGGGCCTGGCATGGGGCCACCGCGCTGCCCGCGCATCATGTGGTGCTTCACGGCATCTTCGGGAAAGAACTGGTACCAGTTCTGCGGGAACTTTCGCGTGTCGATCTTCTTCTTGTTGGCGACGGTCGACTGCAGGTCCTGGAGCAACTGGCTGCCAGGAATCTGCTTGAGGCCGTTCGAGATGGCCTTGAGCGCCTCGTCCCGCTCGCCCTGGCGGGCCAGCAGCACGGTCTGCACCAGGTAGATCATCGGCTCGCTGGGCGCCACGTAGGTGGCATCGGCCAGAGCCCGCCGGGCCTCGTCGGGGCGCTTCTGGCGGTGGTGGATGAGGCCGATGCACACCATCACCATCCAGTTGCGCCACTTGCCCCGCTCGAGCTGCGGAAGGGCATCGTCCCACTTCATCTGCATGTAGTCGATGAGGCCCGCATTGGCGTCGAGCTGGCCCGAGAGCAGCGGCTGCCAGTTGCCGTACTTGCCCTTGAGCTCGGCGATGAGCGCCTTGGCCTCGTCGACCTTGCGCGCCATGAGCAGCGGCTCGAGCTTCTTCATCTCGACCTCGAGCTCGCGGCCGACGCGCCGGCTGATCAAGAAGAAGGACAGGCCAAATGCCACCACTGCCGGGAACACGCCGGCGATGGGCGTGAACGTGAGCGCCGACGCGGCGAAGGCGATGGCGGCAAACAGCGTGGAGAGTGCGAGGTTGTACATGAGCGTCCGCTCATAACAAGGAGCGCGGCGGGCGCTTGGGGGTCACGCCGGCCCGCGTCAGGGGCTGCCCGTGGCGTGGGCCACGATGTCCAGACCAAAGCGGTCGAAGGTGGTCAACCCGTCGGTGTCGGTGCCGTAGCCCGTGCGCACTGACAGCACGGTGCGGTCCGGGGCCACCAGGATGGTGGTGGGGTACGACGAGCTGGACTCTCCGGTGAGGGGGTAGAGCTGGCTGTACCCCCAGCCGCGGTCGGCGAGCACCGGGCTCGACAGGCCAAAGTCGTTGGTCCACTGCTGCAGCTGGGCTTGACTCGTGGGGCCGAGCACGTCCTGGAGCGACGGCGCCAGCAGCGTGACCACCTCGACGTCGTAGCCATCGGACCGCATCTGGGCGACCCAGCCCACCTCGTCGGTGGCCATGTTCCAGCAGGGCGGACAGTTCACCGCTGACATGTCGATCAGCAAGTACCCACCGGACAGATCGTGCAAGCGCACGACCTCGGCGCAGCGGTCGAGCATCAGGCCATCGGGCACCTCGGCACCGATGGTGGCCTGCCACGGTCCTGTGTAGGCGGGCGGCTCCTCGCGGTGCCAGCCGCAGGTGTAGGTGTCGCCCGGCGGTGGCGGGTAGTAGCCCATCTGCGGGTCGGAGCTGCCCACGGTGCGCACCAGCTCGCCGCGAATGTCGAACTGCATGGTGCCCGCGGTCAGCGCCGTCCACGGGTCGGGCACGTTGATCGTGTCCAGGTCGTCCCCGGTCCACGATACGGTGCCCTGCTCGGTGAGCGCCCGGTTCTCGCCCCGCCCTCGAAAGAAGCGCCCATCGCTCGACCACCCGAGTCGCTCGACCGGCTCGACATCGGCCTGGCTGATCTGGCGGTAACAATCGTCGAGGCCGGTCGTGACCTCGACGGAGTCCGCGCGCACAATGGTCTCGCACTCGGCGCACAGCCAGGGGGCGGAGCTGTCTTCGACGGCCGCGTACGTGCGCTGGTAACTGCAGTCGACGTAGCCCTCGGCCTCGGCATCGGCGTCGAAGTCCAGGTTCCAGGTGATCACCCCGGTGAGCTCCACGCTGCTGAACACCGGCGGTGTCCCGGTGTCATCGGCTCCCGTGTCCGCGTCCGCGTCCGCATGCGAGTCCGCGTCGCTGTCAGCATCCCCGTCGGCATCGGAATCGGCGTCCCCGTCCGCATCGGCGTCGGTCTCGGCCACCGAGCCCGTGTCGTCCGGCTGCACCGGGCACCCCGCCAGCAGAGCCAAGAACCACAGCGTTGGTGACATCGGCCCCCCTCTCTGCGAGCCTACCCGCACATGACCGCGCGAGCCACCATCACTGCCGTGGCCACCGAGCTGGGATTCGAGCCGGTGCGCTTCGCCGACGTGGGCCCCACGCCCGACCACGAGCGCTATGCCGCCTGGCTGGCGGCGGGCCATCACGGGGACATGTCGTACCTCGCGCGAAACACCGAGGTGCGGGCCGACCCGCGGGAACGCTTCGCCGGCGCACGCAGCGCTGTGGTGCTCGCCCTGAGGCATCACCACGCCCGCCCTGCTCGGCCCTCGGGGCGCGTCGGGCGCGTCGCCCGCTACGCCTGGGGCCGCGACTACCACAACCTCATGGGCAAGCGACTCAAGAAGCTGTCCCGCCGGCTCCGAGACGAGGGAATCGCCTCGTGGGGCGGCGTCGACACGGCGCCCATCATCGAGCGGGCGTGGGCCCAGGCGGCCGGCCTGGGCTTCACCGGGAAGAACAGCGTGCACTTTCTGCCCGGCATCACCTCGTACCTGTTTCTGGCGGTGGTGTTCGTGGACGCCCACTGCACGCCAGACGCCCCCCTGCCCCGCGACCACTGCGGCACCTGCACGCGCTGCCTGGTGGCCTGTCCGACATCGGCCTTCGTTGGGCCTCGGCAGCTCGATGCGCGCCGTTGCATCGCCTACTGGACGATCGAGACCCGCAAGATGCCGCCACAATCGCTGCTTCCAGGGTTCGGTGACTGGTTCTTTGGCTGCGATCGCTGCCAGGAGGTGTGCCCCCACAACAACAACCCGCCCGACGCCGACGAGGACGATCTGCTGCCCCGCAACGCCTGGGTCGACCTGGACGAGATCATCGCGACCCCCGACGAGGCGCTGATGGAGCGCTTCCTGGGCACCCCGCTGCGCCGTCCGGGCGCCATTGGGCTCAAGAGGAACGCGTGCATCGTCTTGGGGAACTCTGGCGACCCCGGCGCCGTCCCGTCTCTAGAGACAGCCCTCCTGCACCCCAGCGAGGTGGTGCGCGCCGCCGCGACATGGGCTCTGGGTCGGCTGTAGCCGCGGTTCTTGGCCCCTTGTGGTCGCGCGGCCCGTCAGTTGACCGGCCCATCCCCCACCGGGCGAATCAGCGCTGCGAGCCGCTCGATCACCAGCTGTGCGCGATCGTCCACCCGGTCCATCGCCAGGTAGCTGAGCTGCTCGTCGGGGTGTTCCACCAGGCGGCGGGCCAGCTCGTCGACCATGGGTACATCATCCAGGCAACACAGGCGCTGCGCCTCGTCGGCGGCCTCGCCGTTGTACGAGCCGATCTGCGTGACCAGCGAGCGCAGGACGCTGGCCGACATCGTCAGGCCACTGGCGTCGTCATCGGCGAGCTCCGCGCGAACCAGACGAAATCGGTGCTCGGTGTTGAACTCCTCGACGATGCGCGCGCGGCCCACGCTCTTGAGCACCAGGTTCGATCGACCATCGGACAGCGCCTGGTGCGCGACCACCAAGCCCACACCCATCTCTTCGTACACGCCCGGACGCTGCTCGCCCCTGCGGCCATCGGGCTTGAGTGTTGCGATGCCCATCATGCGATTGCCCGCCAGGCAGTGGGCCAGCATCGCGCGGTAGCGCGGCTCGAACACGTGCAACGGCAGCAGGGCGCCGGGCATGAGCACCGTGCGGGACAGCGGAAAGATGGGGAGGAAGGCGCAGGCGGCCACGAGGCGTTCGCGGGTCGGCGCAACAACTTCTGTCAAACCCCTGCCCTCCGGCGTTGTCCACAGCCATGTTACCCAGCAGCGACCGGCGGGTGCGCCCTTTGACGGAGGAAAGGATTGGTCAGCGTCCGCATCGGGGAAGAGCTTGTCGAGTTGTCCTGGGACGAATGGGAGCGCCGCGTCGAAGAGGGCCGCATCCCCCCCGACGCCCTGGTGCGCTTCGAGCCCGTGACCGGCTCGGCCTTCGTTCCTGCGCGCCGCCTGGAGTCGTTCCGCAGCCTGCGCAACGACGCGGCCATCGCCTGGCGCGGCAGCCTCATGTCCGGCCCTCCGCCCATCCTCACGGCGTTGCTGGTGGGGGTGCAGATTCGCATCTGGTGGTTCGCGCGGCTGCCCGAGGTCGCCGACTGGCTGGTGCTGAACTTCACCAACTGGACCGCGCCCACCCTCGAGGACGGCGAGGTCTGGCGCCTGCTCACCATGGGCTTCCTGCACACCGACCGCGGGCACCTGGTCGCCAACATGCTGTGGCTGGCGTACACCGGTTGGAACCTCGAGGTGGCGCTGGGGCGGCGCAACCTGCTCACCCTGTACCTGGCCAGCGTGCTGGGGGGGTCGGTGCTGTCGATGTACGGGTCGGCAGCCACGCCCTCGCTGGGCGCGTCCGGGGGCGTGTTCGGGCTCATCGCCGCGTCGATGGTGTTCGGCTTCTTGCGCCCGGATCTGCTTCCCGAGCGCGGGCGGCGGTACTTCGGCTGGGCGATGTTGCCCTACCTGCTGCTGATGTTCTCGTCGGGGCTCACCAACGACGGCATCGACAACTGGAGCCACCTCGGCGGTCTGTTGACCGGCGCGATGCTGGTTCCGTTCCTCGATCCGCAGCCGCTTCAGCGCCGGGAGGGGTGGAACCTCCGCGTGCAGCTGCTCACCGGCTCGGTCATCGCGGTGGTGCTCGGAACGCTGCTCTTGCTCGGCCCGCGTGCGTACCTGCTCGTCGATCACACCGTCGCCGAGCGGGCCAGCCTGCCGCCAGCCCTGCGAACGGCCGCGCCGGCGACCGAAGACGAGCCGTACGAATCGCTGGAGTATGCGGTTCCAGCGGGCTGGAGCACGGTGCACGTGGCCGGCATGCAGTCGGGCACCGGGTCGCCGTCGCCAGCCGGCGATCGCTACTGGTCGGTCGACGAGCGTCAACACGACAACCCCCGCGACCCCGAGACGGTGCGTATCGAGTGGACCGAGCAGCTGATGCGCAGCTACCCCCACGCCGCCATCGGCAAGCTCTCGGAGGACACGGTCGCCGGCCACCCGGGGTGGAAGGCCGAGGTCAGCCTGGACGCCGACGGGCTCGAGCAGCTCGAGTGGCGCTTCACCACGCGTGGGGTGTGGGAGCTGCATGAGCTGTGGCTGGTCGACTCGGCCAGCGCGCGCCGGCTGTCACCGCTGCGTGACTCGCTGCGCGCGTCGGTGCGCTGGAACGAGCCGATGTCCTTGCTCGAGGCCCGAACCAGCGTCGAGCGAATCCCAACCAGCCTGCGCGCACGCAGCGAGCTGGCTCAGGCCCTGGCCGAGGTGGGGCATGCCCACGACGCGATCGCGCTGTGGCAAGAGCTCATCGCCGAGGCGCCGCGCGACCCGGAGCTGTGGCGTGGCTACCTGCGCGCGCTCACCTGGTACCCGCAGGCGGTGGACAACCCCGACGCCATCTGGAGCGCAGCCCTGGCCAACGCGCCCGATCCACACGTCATCAAGGCGGTCGTGCACGCACTCGATGGCGCCGGCCGCACCGTCGAAGCCGATGGCTTGTTGGAGCTGGCCTGGTTTGCCGCTCCCAAGGACCGAACCCTGCTGCGCGCCCGCCGCGCGCGCGGCCTGTGGTACAGCGATGTGCTCGACGACCCCCTGCTGCCCTACCAGGTCGCGTTCGATCCCCTCACAGGCGAGCCGCGCACCGCCCAAGAGATCGAGCGGCTGACGTCCATGCCACTCACGCTGCCCAACGCGGCACTCGCGGGTCAGGCGCACCACGACCTCACGGCATCCCTGGCCCAACAGGTGGTGCAGGGCCCCGACGCACCCCGAGCCTGGGCTCCGCTCGCGCTGCTGGCCTGGGGCAAGCCCAGCGACGAAGCCCCAGCCAAGACCAGCCTTCCCGACTACCTGCGCACGGTGCGCAAGGGCGATCGTGTGCACGGGCTCCCGGCCGCCTTCAACGAGCGGCTGCCACCCGAGGTGATCGACGCGCTGCTGGCCCAGGTGAGCGAGGCTCCATAAGGCTCCGCTTCCTGTCTCGGAGGCACTCTTGTCGAAGCATCGCGTCGCCGTTCTGGGCTCTGGCCCCGCCGGCTGTACCGCCGCCCTGTACCTGTCCCGCGCCAACCTGGCCCCCACCGTCTACGAGGGTCTCGAACCGGGTGGTCAGCTCACCACCACCACCGACGTCGACAACTTTCCGGGCTTCCCCGACGGCATGCTGGGGCCCGAGCTGGTCGAGCGCATGAAGAAGCAGTGCCAGCGCTTCGGCGCGACCTTCGACTACAACGAGATCACCGCCGCCGACCTGTCCCAGCGTCCCTTCAAGCTCACCACCGCATCGGGTGATGTGGTCGAGTACGACGCCGTGGTCATCGCCACCGGCGCCAGCGCCAAGTACCTGGGCCTCGACAACGAGCTCCGGCTGCGCGGCTTCGGCGTGTCAGCCTGCGCCACCTGCGACGGCTTCTTCTTTCAAGAGGTCCCGGTCGTCGTGGTGGGCGGCGGCGACACCGCCATGGAAGAGGCGAACTTCCTCACCAAGTTCGCCAGCAAGGTCACCATCGTGCACCGCCGCGACGAGCTGCGCGCCTCCAAGATCATGCAGCAGCGCGCCTTCGACAACCCGAAGATCGAGTTCCTGTACAGCCACGAAGTCATCGACGTGCTCGGCGACGACAAGGTCGACAACCTGATGGTTCGCAACCGAAAGACAGGCGAAGAGTACGAGCTGGAGTGCAAGGGATTCTTCCTGGGCATCGGGCACTCGCCCAACACCCAGATCTTCGCGGGCCAGCTCAACTTCGACGAGACCGGCTACATCCTCACCGACGCCGACAGCACCAAGACCAACGTCCCGGGCGTCTTTGCCTGTGGCGACGCGCAAGACCACGTGTTCCGCCAGGCCATCACCGCCGCTGGAACCGGATGCATGGCCGCCCTGGAGTGCGAGCGCTGGTTCGAGGAGCAGTAGCAGCCCGCCCCAACCCGGAGGCAGCATGGCCTTTGCTCACGCCACATCGGTGACCTTCAAGCACGTCGATCCCGCCGGAATCCTGTACTTCTCGCGGGTCTTCGAGCTGTGCCACGACGCGATGGAAGCCTTGATGGCGGCGTCATCCCATCCGCTGTCCAGCTTCTTCGACGGCAAGCCAGAGGTCATCCTTCCCATCGTGCACGCCGAGGCCGACTACAAGCGGCCCATGCGCTTGGGCGACGACATCGTGGTGCACGTGCGAATCGCCCAGACCGGCGACTCATCGCTCACCTGGGGCTTCCGCATCACCAGCGCCGATGGCCAGGTGCTGCACGCCACTGCCCAACACGTGCACGCGGCCGTCGACACCCACAGCTTCCGCCCTACGCGCCTCAGCCGCATCGCCGCCGTGCAGGAGTGGGCGCAGCTGGCGGGCTAGTCGTCGACCTTCCAGTACCAGTCGCCCCACAGCCACCCGGCTTCGCCCGAGTTGTAGCAGAGCTCGTCGATGCCCATCGGCGCGTGCACGAACGCGCCATGATCGTGGCCTTGCGGCCCCAGGGGGTACACCTCGATGCCCGGCGTGCCGCAATAGTCCCCCGTGGCGGCGCCAACCCGGTAGATCCCCAGCCTGCCGGGCTCTGCGCTCGGATTCGCCGCAATCCGGCTCTCGAGCACCGGGCGCACCAGTGCGAAGCCGACTCGTAGGGGGACGGCGTTGCAGACGGCCACGAGCGTGCCTGCCCACACCAGCGTCGACGCCAGACCCCAGGCATCGTGCCGGCGTCGGCGCGGCAACCAGGCCGCCCACCACACCGCGGTCAACATCGGGGGCACCACCACCCAGATCATGTAGTAGAGAGGCGGCCAGAGCCCCAAGATGAGCGGCACCGCAGCCGCCGCCATCACGGTCGCCAGGCCGAGCATTCCGGTGTGTCGATCGGTCACACCGACTACGTGTGCCCGCGGCCCACTAGTCTTCAGTCGCCCGTTCGATCTCGCTGGGCGCATCGTCCCCGAGCGCCGCCTCGTCGAAGCTTCCGAACAGCTCCTCACGGAAGTTCGTGAGCCCGCTGCCCATTCGCCAGGTGTCGATGGCGCCTACGATGGTGATGGGCAGGAAATACAGCGCCCACAGCACGATGGCCATCGCCTGTGCTTCGCCCACGCTGGCCCCGAACAGGCCCATCGTCTCTTCGAGCACCACCTGGAACAGGCCGATGAAGCCTGGAGCCTGCGGAATGGCCACCGACAAGAAGACCGCCAGCTCGACGAAAAGCCCGGTGATGTAGGGCAAATCAAGGCCAAAGGCCATGAACGCGCAGATGATCGCCGCCCAACCGTTGGCCAGGATCGCCAGGGTGAGCCCCAGACCGGGCACGAGCCGCAGCGGACTTCCAATCGCCGACAGCCCCGCCACCAGCGCCTTGAACTGCAGGAACACCCGGGCCCGCACGGGCTTGGGCAGCGGGCCGAGCAGCCGGTAGAAGCCCAGCTGGGCACCTCGCGTGCCCATCAAGAGCGTGACCACCAACAGCACCATGGCCATGCCGGCGATCCACATTCCGCCGCTCGACAGCTGGGCCACGAAGCCCGACTCGGCAATGTCGGGGGGCAGGAACCAGAGCATCGCCATGAGCGCGGCCACCAAGCCGAACGCGTCGAGCAGCTTCTCGACGATGGTGGTCGACAGCACCGCCGTGAAGGGCAGGCGCCGTTGTTTGGCCAACACGGCGACGCGAACCAGGTCGCCGCCACGCAGAGGCAAGAAGGTGTTGAACGTCGCGCCGATGCTGGTGGCCGCCCACAGGTCGTAGAAGCCCACGTCGGGGTCGAGGTCCTCGACCAGGTACGCCCAGCGCCACGATCGAAGCGCGTACTCGAACACCAGCAGGGCGGCGGCTGCGAGCAGCAGGCTCCAGCGAGCGCGCGCCAGCACCGCCAGCGTCTCGTCCCACTGAACGCCCGAGAGGAACCACCCGAGGAGGCCCAGCGCGGCCCCCACGGCGATCACCCAACGAAAGTCGAAGCGCTTTTCCTGCACCCGCGCCCGGTAACCCGCCGGACCCCCGCGCCCGCCGGTTTGCGCAGCGGTGTTCTCGCGGCTAGTTCGGGCGGTCCCGGGAGGATCCCCTTGAGCTGTGATGTGGCCGGTCTCGGAAACGCACTCGTCGATGCCCTGGTCGTCGTTCACGACGACAGCCTGATCACCGAGCTCGGCTTGGTGCGGGGCACCATGCACCTCGTCGACCACGACCGCTGGCAAGAGGTGTACGAGCACGTGCGCCACCTCAAGGTCACCTTCGACTCCGGCGGAAGCTGCGCGAACACCATCGCCACCGTGGGCTGGCTGGGCGGCGACGCCATCTACTGCGGGCAGGTCGGCAACGACCAGATGGGGCGTATGTACGCCGATCGCATGATGAAGGCCTGCGGCCGGCACGCGCTTCAGTTCACCGACAGCGCTCCCACCGGCAAGTGCCTGTCCATCATCTCGGCCAGCGACGCCGAGCGCACCATGCTCACCGACCTCGGAGCCGCCGTGTCCGTGAAGGAGCTGGGCACCTACCGCAAGGCCATGACCGGAGCCAAGGTCGCGCACTTCACCGGCTACACGCTGCTCGATGGCCCCATGAAGAACATCGCCATCACCGCCATGCGCGAGGCCAAAGAAGCCGGCGCCCGCGTCAGCATCGACGCCGCCGATCCCTTCGTGGTGGTCCAGACCAAAGAGCTGCTCTGGAGCCTGCTCGAAGAGCTCGCCGATGTCGTGTTCCTGAACGCCGACGAGGCCCGCAAGCTCACCGACGACGATCCCGAGCACGCGGCCCCGATCATCGCCGAGCGAGCCGGCCTGCACACGGTGGTGGTCAAGCTCGGAAGCCGCGGCTCGATGGTGTGGCAAGACGGCGAGGTCCACCGCATCGACATTCGCAAGGTCACCGCCGTCGACACCACCGGGGCCGGCGATGCCTACGCTGGCGGGTTCCTGTACGGCTTCGTGAACGGCTGGTCGGCGCTCGCGTCGGGCAACCTGGCCAGCGCCGTGGCGGCGCAGACCGTCGCACAGGTCGGCGCGGTGGTCCAGGACCGTGACCTGCTGCAGTCCCTCATCGAAGAGCTTCGCCCGGCAGGCGTCGCGTGAAGCTCGCCCGCGTCGCATGGCGCGGCGGCATCCACTACGGACGCATCGAAGGCCAGCGGCTGGTGCTGTGCGACGGCAGCTTCGAAGAGGGATTCACCGGCAATGGCACCGTCGCCGACATCGGTGAGGCGCGCATCCTGGCTCCGGTGCAGCCCTCCAAGATCGTCGCGCTGGGCCGAAACTACGTGGCCCACGCTCGAGAGCTCGGCAACGCCGTGCCCAGCGTGCCCAAGATCTTCTTGAAGGCCCCCACAGCCGTGGTCGGCCCCGACGACCCCATCCGGATTCCACCCGGCACCACCCGGGTCGACCCCGAGGGCGAGCTCGCGGTGGTGATCGGGCGCCGGCTGTTCTGTGAGCCCGCCGACACCGTGATGTCGGCGGTCTACGGCTACACCGTGCTCAACGACGTGACCGCCCGCGACTTCCAGAAGGCCGATGGGGTGTTCACGCGCGCCAAGGGCTTCGACTCCTTTTGCCCCATAGGGCCGTGGATCGAGACCGAGCTGTCCCCGTTCGACCTGCGGCAGACGGTTCACGTCAACGGCGAGCTGCGCAGCCAGGGCAGCACCGCCGACATGGTGTTCGACATTCCGGCTGCGCTGGCCTTCATCAGCGGCATCATGACGCTGCTGCCGGGCGACGTGGTGAGCATGGGCACGCCGCCGGGGGTCGCGCCGGTGGTCGCCGGCGACGAGATCGAGATCGAGATCGAGGGCATCGGAGTCCTGCGCAACCCGGTGGTCAACCGGGAAGACCGGTGATCACCCCGCCGCTGGTGACCATCGTGGGCGTGGTGCTGGCGGCGTTGTTGGCCCTCGCTGCCTGGGCGAGCACCGCCTGGCGCTGGCGCCATCGCTTCAAGCTGCCCGAGGCAGTGACCGCCGCGGCACTGGGCATGGCGCTCGCCGCCGGCATGGCGGTGCACGTGCGGCTGTTCGACCTGCGCCCCCTAGCCTGGCTCGCCATCCTGGTGGCCCTGCATGGCGCCGGCCGCCAGCTGGGCGCCCAGAAGCGGCCCCTGACCGTGCTCGCCGTCTCGGCGCCCTTTCTTGGGGGACTGCCCGTCGCCGCGGCGCTGGTGCCCCACACCCGCGATGCACGCCAGGCCGCACGGCTGACGCTGTTCTGTTCGGCACTCTCGGCGATGGGTCCGTTCGGGCCGGTGCAGTGGATGTGCGGATCGGCGCTGGACTGGCTGGGCTTTGCGCTCGTGCCCGGCGCGCTGGCGGCCGCGGTGGCATGGCCCGGCAACCCGCCGCCCACCCACGAACCGACGCCCATGCACCCCTGGACCTGGCTGCGGCTGGCCCGCTGGGCGCTCGCGGTGTGGGTCATGGGTGCCGTCGTGCACGGAACCGGGGTGAGCCTGTTGCTCGCTGATGCCCTGTCCGAGCGACCGATGCCGGTTCCGCCAGCGGGCTTCTACGGCCTGGGACTCGCGGCCGGTGCCATCGCCGATCCGTGGCTCTTGGCCTCGGTCCTGGAACGGGTGCACTCGCTGGGGCAGCCTCCCGGCCTGTCCCTGCGGCCCCTCGTGCTGGGAATCGCGCTGGCTCCGGTACTTCCGCTGGCCCTGGCCGCGACCGTGCACGGCCGCGAGGTCTGGAAGTTCGGCGCGCCCATCGCGGCGGTCCAGCTGGCCATCGCGCTGGTGTGGATCGTCATCTAGGACGCCAACTACCAGACCCCCGCCGGCCACCCCGCCTTGCGGGGGTCGGCGCCCGCCGACAGCTCCCCGCCCTCACCCACCGCGACGACCTGGCACGAGCTGTAGGGCTCGATGTCGGCGAGGGTGTGTCCCCTCGCCTGGAGCGACCGCCGCACGTCCAGCGGAAAGCCCTGCTCGAGCACGAGCTTGTCGGGTGCCCACTGGTGATGGAAGCGAGGCGCCGCCACGGCTTCTTGCGGGTCGAGGCCGAACTCCACGATGTTCAGGTACACCTGCAGCACGCTGGTGATGATGAAGCTGCCGCCGCTGGCGCCGATGCTCATGACCACCTTGCCTTCGGCGTCGAGCACGATGGTGGGTGTCATCGACGACAGGGGGCGCTTGCCCGCCGCCACCGCGTTCGCCTCCTGACCCACCAGGCCGTAGGCATTGGGCACCCCAGGCGCCGCCGCGAAGTCATCCATCTCGTTGTTGAGCACGATGCCCAGCTCGGGCACCACCACGCCCGAGCCAAAGGAGGTGTTGATGGTGGTGGTGAGCGCCACGGCATTGCCGTCGCGATCGATCACCGAGATGTGCTGGGTACCGGCGTCGTCGTGGGGCGCGAAGGGCTCGCCATACCAGTCGGCCTCGAACGTACGGCTGGGGTAGATCTTCTTTCGGATCTCGTCGACACGCGCATCGCCCATCAGCTCCGCCGTCGGCACGTCGGCAAAGTCGGGATCGCCCATGTGGTGGGCCCGATCGGCGTACGCATGCTTCATGGCCTCGGTGAGCACGTGCACGTAGTCGGACGAGTTGTGCCCCAGCTCGGCCAGATCGAAGCCCTCGAGCACGCCCAGCATCTGGGCCAGGAACACGCCCCCCGACGACGGCGGCGCCATCGTCACCAGGGTGTGCCCCTTGTACGTGGCCACGATGGGCTCGCGCTCGCGCGGCGTGTAGCCAGCCAGATCGTCGACGGTGATCAGACCCCCGCTGCGCTGGACCGACTGCGCGATCGCGGCGGCTCCCGCTCCGGTGTACAGGTAGTCCGACTCGGTCGCAGCCCAGCGCTTGAGAGTCTTGGCAAGCTGCTTGCGGGAGACGGTGTCGCCCGGCAGCGGCGGCTTGCGGCCCACGCCAAATAGCTCCTGGACCTCGCTGTCGCCGGTCTTCACGAGGGCGCCCGCCAGGTGGTGCCCCATGGGAAAGCCCTTGGCGAGGTCGATTGCCGGGGCCGCCACCTCGGCGTGCGACATGGTGCCGCAGCACGCGAGCAGCTGCGCCAGCCCCTTGGGCTCGCCTGGAACGCCAACAGCCAGCCCGCCCTTGCGCGACCGCGATGACTCGACCCCGCCGTCCGCGGTGCGGTACATGTCGCGGGTTGCGGCGCCCGGGGCCACCTCTCGAAAGTCGAGCGACATCGGGCTCTGGCCCGGCCGCACCACGACGGCGAAGCCTCCGCCTCCAAGGCCCGAACCCGCCGGCTGCACCACCCCAGCGGCCAGCGCCGTGGCCACCGCCGCGTCGATGGCATTGCCTCCGTCGGCCAGGATCGCCGCGCCAGCGGCCGCGGCGAGCTCGTGGTCGGACGACACCATCGCGCGACCGCGCTCGGCATAGGGTGCGGCTGCAATCGAAGTGAGCACGATGGCGCTCGTAGCGGCCAGAACGGGCAATGCTTGGAACCGAGACACGGCGCGGTACTCCGAAGGATGGGCCAACAAGGGCCCGGATGATAGATTGCGCGACTGGAGGCAGTAACTTGGACCACGCCTGGGGCTACGCAACCGACCAACGGATGCGTGAGGAGAACGAAGATTCGTACGGAGTCTTCCTGTTCCCCGGCTTCACCCTGCTGCTCGTCTGCGACGGCATGGGCGGCCACGCTGGTGGTCGCCAGGCCAGCTCGCTGGCTGTTCGCACCATCCACCAGCACATGGAAGCCCATCCGAACGACCCCGTGCCGGTTGCTCTAGAGAAGGGCATTGTTGCCGCGAACACCGCCATCAACGACACCTCCCGCAAGTCGCGCCGCCTCATGGGCATGGGCACCACCGTGGTGGGCGTCGCCATCGAGGGCGACACCGCTCACGTGGCCCACGTGGGCGACAGCCGCGTCTACCTGATCGAAGACGGCGAGGCCAAGCAGGTCACCCGCGACCACACCATGGTCAACCTCTTCGTCGACGCCGAGCTCCTGTCCCCCGAAGAGGCCGCCAGCCATCCCGAAGCGCACGTGCTCGCCCGATCGCTGGGCGTCGAGAAGTCCGTCGAGGTCGAGGTGGGCAAGCCCATCCCGCTCAAGCCCGGCATGGTGTTCATGCTGTGCAGCGACGGCGTGCACGGGGTGGTCGAAGACTTCGAGCTCGCCCAGGTCGACTGGACCGACCCTCAAGAGGCCGTGCGCAACGTCCTGTGGACCGTGCGCGAGCGCGAAGGCGACGACAACGCCACGCTCGCCGCCGTCTCGATCGGCGTTCCCGCCGAACGCTCGGCCGCGCCCACCCCGGTCCCCGACGCCCTGTCACTCGAAGAGGTCACCAGCCAGGCCTCGGCCAAGCCCGCCGCCCAGCGTGACGCCGGTCCGGCCCCGCCCTCGCTGGCGATGCCCAAGTCGTCGATCAGCAAGCCCACCGAGTCGGCGCCGGCCGTGCCGTCGGTCAAGCCGGTGCCGCGCAAGGCGGGTCCAAGCACGTCCCAGGCCGAGACGCTGCAAGCGCCTGCCGACGCGGGCGGTCGCAAGTCCAAGAAGCGCAAGCAGGGCGGCTACGGCATGATCGCCGCGGTCACGGGCACCTCGATGGTGCTGGCCGCCGCGCTGCTCGCCGTGGTGCTCGTGCAGAAGGGCAAGCAGACGTCCACCGCCGAGGTCGAGGACACCGATCCGGGCACCGACATCGTCGACGTCGCCCCGACCGATCCAAACCCCGACGAGCTCCCCGAGCAGCCCGAGCCGCCAGAACAGCCCGAGCCCGAAGAGTCGCCCTTCCTGTTCAAGCCGGTGCTCCCCGACCCTCCGCGGCGTTCCCCGCACCGTGCCGCGCAGTTCACCGGCGCCCCTCCCGGCGGGCCCGAGACCACCGCGGCCGTCAAAGCCACCCGCGACGGGCGCTGCGGCGAGGCGCTCAGTGTCGTCATGGACGCGATGGCCGACACCGTCGAGTACGCGCAGCTGTACAAAGACGCCTGGCGTTGTTTCGACCGCCGCGCCATCGAGCCGCTCACCGAGGCCCAGGTCACCGAGATCGAAGGCTTGGTCGCGCTCGAGATCACCTTCCGAGGCAAGGCCGATCCCGAGGTCAAGGCCCCCGTCTGGTTCGCACCCGCCACCGATGGCCTCGAGGCACGCCTCGAAGCGTGGCGAGCGAGCACCCCCACCGACAAGCTCACCGAGGTCATGCTCGACTTCAAGGGCGAAGAGAAGATCGCCGACAGCTTCGCCGTCGACGTGTACCTCGAAGCACTGGCTGCTGCTGGCTATGCGTCGGTCGCCACCGAACTCGCCGACAACGAAGAGGTCCAGCAGCTGTGGGCACGCCGCGTGCACCAGACGTCGGCGTCGATGAACGGCGAGGTCGGCAAGCTCATCGAGCAGCATCGGCCCAAAGAACATGCCCGCATCACCAAGCTGCTCGCCAAAGCGACGCTCGGCTGGTCCGAGATCCCGCATGGCGAGGATCCGCCCGAGCCGGCCGAAGGCGAAGAGCCCATGGCCGAGCTGCCCGAGCTGATCGCCGAGGCCCTCGACGTGGGTCGCGGCGCCATCGAGTCGCCCATCGTGCGGGCCAAGAAGATCGCCGCTGCCCCCAAGCCGCCACCTCCGCCGCCGCCCGAGCCCGAACCCGAAGACAAGCCCGAAGAGCCGGTCGACGACGGCAGCATGCCCAAGGTGTTCCGGCCCGGCGCCGGGTAGACCGGCCATCCAGCGGCCTGTGAACTCGGCAGCTGGTGATTGCCCCGTCGTGTACTCGAGTACGCGTCCCCGGGGATCGCGACTCACCCCACGGGCCAAGACAGGGGGCTGTGAGTGTGACGACGGCAATCTGAGACAACGCTGTAAGGAACCGGGACCCCCTCCCGTTGTCGCTTCGGAAGTCGGCTGGATTCGACTTCCAAAGAGACTCCAGGAGAATCACTCATGCAGCGTTGGCACCTCACCGTCGGACTAGGCGCGCTTGTGCTGGGCGTCGCGGCAATCGCACCCCAGCTCAGCGGCAAGATCGCCGTCGAGCCGGCGATCCCGGCTCCGCCCCCGGTCATCGACACCGTGGTCGAACCCATCGTCGATCTCGTGCCGACCGGGCTGCCCGTTGGACACCTGAGCGTCGACGTGGGCCTCGATCGCACGGCGCTGCTCCGAAACAGCGACAACGAGCGCTTCCTCACCATCACCCTGGGCGCCCCCGACGACCTGGGCGAGAGCTTTCGCCGTCCGGTCGACCTCGCGGTGGTGATGGACACCTCTGGAAGCATGACCGCTCGCGGAAAGATCGACTACGCCAAGCGCGGCGCCAAGCTGCTCGCCACCGAGATGCAGGAGGGCGATCTGTACAGCCTTGTGGTGTTCTCCGAGGACGCCAAGGCCATCGTTCCCGCCACGCCGGTGTACGACCCGGCCGCGGTGCACGACGCCATCGACCGGGTGCTGGAGGGCGGCGGCACCAACCTGTACGCCGGCATCGAGAAGGGCGCGTCCGAGATCCATCGCACCATCGACGACGACCACACCGGCCGCATCGTGATCCTCTCGGACGGCAAGGCCACCGCCGGCATCACCGACCCGGCCGCCCTCGAGCGCTACGTCGCCGAGCTGTCCAGCCGGGGCATGAGCGTGTCGGCCATCGGCCTGGGAGCGGGCGACTACAACGAAGACCTGCTCGCCCGCATCGCCGACATCGGCGGCGGCACCTACGACTTCGTCGACGATCCCCGAGACCTCGACAGCGCCTTCGCCGACGAGCTCGACCGCACGGCGTCGGTCATCGCCCGCGACACCACGCTCACCATCGACCTGCCCTCCGGCGTTCGCGCGCTCGATGTGGTGGGCTGGGAGGCCTCCAGGACCGCCACCGGGCTGTCCCTGCGCGTCGGCGATGTGTACGCCGGCGAGACAAGAAAAATCGTGGTCCGTGTCCAGGTCGACGCGGCCACGGCCGACAACACCCTCGACATCGCCAGCGTTCACGCCGAGTACCACGACCTCGTCGACGGCCGCCGAGCCGCCACCGACGCAACCACCGCAGCGAGCATCACCGACAACCGAGCCGTGGTCGCCAGCAGCGTCGACCGGGCGCGCAGCATCGACGCCAACGCCGCCTGGGGCAACTTCTACCTCGACCAGTCCACGCGGGCCTACGCCAACGGCGACGTCGAAGAAGCCAAGAAGCTGGCCCTCGAGGGCGAGCGTGTGCTGCGCGATGCCGGCCGCGAGCTCGACGCTGACGAATTGAAGCAAGACGCTGACAACACGGTACGGCAGACCCAGATCTACAGCGCGTACAGTCCTAGCAGCACTCGCGGACAAACCGCGATCAAGGCTGCAAAAGAGCACGCGCGCAACCGCGCACGCCGTTGAGTCGGAGCCCCTACAGGAGTCCACGTTGTCCCAGACGGCCATAGTCCCCTCCTCCAATTCAGAACTCGCCCGGCGGGGAGGTGCGCTCAAGGCGCTGCCAAGGCGACAAGCCGCGTGGGTCGCCGCCCAGACCGCTGCTGCCGCCGCCCTCGGGGCCGTTGGCGTGTGGTTCGGCGAGCCGAACATCGCGCTCGGCCTCGCGCTCGCGGCGGGGGTCATGGTCATCAACCCGCGCAAGTGGTGGGCGGCCCCCCTGGTCTTTGCCGGCGTCGTGCTGGGCGGCCTGGCCTTCGACTTCGTGCGCCTGCCCGCCGTGCTCGGCGCCGGCGCCGTCGCCGGTGCCGCGGCCGCGTGGATGCTGCCCGAGCACACCGACTCCCTCGACTACGTCAACGGCGCGCTCGCCACCGCCATCGGGGCGTCGCTGGGGCTGTGGGCCTCGCTGCAGCTGCTGCCCACGGGCATCGACGGCTTCCTGTCCGCCGGGCTGACCGGCGCAACCATGGGTCTGATGGCGTCGACGGGCATGCTGCCCCTCGCCATCCGCTTCGACCACCCCCGCCTGCCCACCATGCGTGAGGTCGAACGCACCCTGCTCCCCGCCTACCGACCCGCCGTGCTGCGCGCGTTCACCCTGTACGCCCAGGGCCGAAAGCACGCCGACCTCGAGTCCCGCCGAGGGCTGTGCGAGGTCGCCACCTGGGTGTTCCGGCTGCAGACCACCCTGCAGGCCCTGGACAAGGAGCTCCGCCAGATCGATCCCGACGACGTCGAGCGACGCATCGACGCCGCCAACGAGGCTGCCAAGGGCGAAGACGAGTTCACCCAGGAGCGCCGCAAGGCCACGGTCAAGCACCTCAAGCGCCTGCTCCAGCACCGCGAGACCATGGCCAAAGAGCGCCGCCGCAACGAGGCCCTGGTCGAATACGCCACCGCCTTCCTCGAAGAGGCCCGCGCCAGCCTGGCCATCGCCCAGGAACTGCCCGGCGAGACCGTGCCCGAGAAGCTGCCCGAGGTGCTCGATCGCCTTCGCGGCCAGGCCGTCAGCGGCGATGCCCGCCGAGCGACACGCCGCGAGCTCGCCGGAACCTAGCAGGGTGCTGAAAAACCCGGCTTGCCGAGCTTTTCAGGGCGCTGCGACCGAGGCATCCGCCGCCCTCGGCAGGTCCGGCTGCCGAATCGGCGATTCCTCGAGAATGCGAAAACCACCGGCCAAACTCAATCGTCGAGTCGGCGGCCGGACTTGCCGAGTCTGAAGGCGGCGGTGCCGGCAATGGTAGAAGCAGGTCGCTGAAATGCGAGGAACGAGTATTTCAGCGGCCTGCTAGGCCCCAATCAGCTCGAGCACCGCGGACGCACCGAGCAAGCCCGGGTGCTCCACCCGTCCCGTCGCCGTCGTGACTCGCGTGCGCAGGCCCATGAGCCCGCCCAGCCAGTCGACGCGGACATGGGCAGCCACCACCGACCACCCGCTCCAGCGGCCCACGGGCTCGGCGCCGAGCTGGGCCGCCACCCGCGTGATGCCATCCCCGGAGCGAGCCCAGATGAGCCTGCGCCACAGCGAGCCCATGAGCTCCAGCAGCCCGATGGCGGCCACGAGCATCAGCAGCCCGGTGGCGAGGGCTTGCAGGAACTGGGGGGTGATCGAGGGGGGAATGCCCTCGATGTTCACGTGCCCTTCACCGGGATCTGGATGGCCTGGCCCTCTTTGGCCACACCGATGGGGAACGGCGACTCTTTGGCAGCCCAGGCGGCCTCGAGCTCGTCCATGGTCTCGTCGCTGGCGTCGGGCCGGTGGTGGAAGAGCACGAGCGACCCTACGTTGGCCGCCTTGCACAGCTCGAAGGCGTACTCGGGGTAGCTGTGACCCCAGGTCATCTTCTCGAGGTACTCGTTGACGTCGTACATGGTGTCGTAGATGACGACATCGACGTTCTTGAGGAAGTCGATCATGCGCTGTTCGGCCGGCGGGGCGGGCTGACCACCGCACACACCATCGCCGGGCTTCGCGAACGGCGCGGTGTCCGTGATGTACGCAAAGCTCTGGCCCTCGACCTCGACCCGGTAGCCCACCGAGCCGCCGGGGTGGTTCAGGCCCAGGCCGGTGAGCGTGTAGCCGGAGCGCTCGAAGCTCTTGCCGGGCCGAACGGCGTGGAAGGTGACGTTGGCCGGCAGGTCGCGAAGGCGCGTGGGGTGGTAGATGCCGTTGAGGTAGCGGGCGATCTTCTCGCGGGCTTCGTCTTCGCTGTAGGCCGGCACCGTGACGCGGACGTCGTAGCCGGGCGTGTAGATGGGGATGAAGAACGGGAAGCCGAACACATGGTCCATGTGCAGGTGCGTGAACACGAGGTCTAGCTCACGGGCCGGTTCGCCCACCAGCTTGAACCCGAGTCCGCGCGCACCGGTTCCGCAGTCGAACACCAGTGGCGGCAGGTCTCCGTGGCGCACTTCCAGACACGCGGTGTTTCCGCCCCAGCGCTGGGTATGCAGGCCCGGAGTGGGGATCGAACCCCGAACTCCCCAGAAACGTACTTCCAAGGGTGGTTTGCTGCCCTCTTCACGGTGGTTGGCTGCAGGCGGCTGACGAAACGTCGCCAAGCCGCGCCATGGTACCGCAACCGACGGTCGGGGCCAAGTGCTCCCGTGCGAGTCACCCCGGGTGGCGCGCGGTACAGGATTCGAACCTGTGACCTCTGGCTCCGGAGGCCAGCGCTCTATCCAGCTGAGCTAACCGCGCTCGGCACACCCTTGGGGCGCTCGAACCTAATGCGGTCAGTCGTTGCCGCCCACCCATGCGCGGATTGCTGCGACATCCTCCTCCCACTGGGAAGACGTGCGGGCTTCCGAGAACAGTCCCAGCAGCCCGGCCAGCACGAACGACAGCTCCTCGTACAGGAACATGCGGTCGTAGATGGCGGCCTCTTCGCCCTCGCTCATCAGCGAGGGCAGCTTGGCCTGCTTGAGTTCGATCGCCGGGCCCTTGAGGGTGAAGAAGAACTCGCGCTCGTCGCGCCGAACACCGATGCGAATCTCTTGCAGCACCTTGCCACCCGCCAGGGCGGCGCGCGCCTCGAGCGTGGTGGACGGGTTGTCGCCCGTGAGCACCGCAGACACCTTGGTCTCGGCGGGGTTGCGGAAGGCCAGGCGCTCATCGACCCACAGGTCGACGCGGCCGATGTCTCCGCCCAGGTCGAACACGCCGTCGCGCTCTTCGGACTGCCACCACAACCAGGCATAGAACTCGCCGGCTTGGTGCGGCACGACGGGGGTTGCGTCACTCATGCGGCACCTCCATTGTCGGGACCAAAGCTGGGCGAGGTGCCCATCAACTTCTCGGCCACCGCACCGTCGTCGAGCCAATCCAGCGGCGACCACGGCAGCAGCGGCAGGCCGAAGGTGCGGTAGAAGCGCTTGCGAAAGCGATCGGCGACGCCGTCGCTGTGGCTGTGCAGCACGACCCAGCCCGCGTTCAGGTTCCAGCACGCCTCGGTCACGGCCGCGCGGGGAAGCGTGCGCCGCAGCCACTCGTCTTCGAGATCGTCCTTGAGGGTGGTTCGAACCGAGGCGGGACACCGCTCCATGCCGTTCTCTTGGGCCCACGCGTCGCACTTCTTGGCCAGCGTCGCCGAGAACAGCTTGGCGGGCAGGGTCTTCTTGTCGACGCGCAGGGCGAAGACCGCGTAGCCGTCGTACAGCCACTGGTTGAAGTCGTCGAACTCGTTGTCGAGCAGGTTGTGGATCTGCACCCAGCCCTCGACCTCTTCTTTGCCGCGCTCGTTGGGCGGCTCACGGAAGGCGAGCTGGTTCAGCGAGTCGCGGTAGCGCTCGCGGAAGTCGTCGGGCAGGTCGCCGTCGACGCGAAAGCGGCGCACCGTGAGCGCGCCGGACAAGATGGACATCGTCTCTCCCTTCGACTGAGGGGAGCAGAGCTAACGAAGCCAACCGGGCAGAGCGCCCTTTTATTTGCCCTTGTTCGAGCGAAGATCATGCAGCGCGTGCCGGAAGACGACGACCTCGGCCCCGCTGATGTCCAGACCGAACTCGTAGCGTCCGAACCAGCGAATCGTGCCCTTGAGGATCTCGCCCTCGAGCAGCGTCGCGGTCACCAGCTCGGCGTTGTCCATGTAGCGGAACAAGCGCTTGTCCGAGCATGAGTAGCGATCTTGCGGGCGCGTGGAGGGCGCCGCCGCGTCGGCCGCGACCGCCTTGTCTTTCTTGAGTCCCTTGCGCAGCTTCTTCCAGTCGTCGGGGGCGTAGCCGAACTTGACCTCGAGCTTGTGCACCTCGACCGCGCTGTCGGAGCCCGTCTCGCGCATCTGGAAGGTGTAGGCGTCGACGCGCTCGATGTGGGCCTCGACCCGGCGGCCCTTGGTGAGCTGCAGGGTCACCACCTCGCCAGACTCGACGGCGTCGGACAGGATGGACCGATCGCGGAAGTCTTCGCGGTGCTGGGCCAGCCGGCGCTTGGAGAGAACCTTCTCGAGCGAGGCCTGGCCAAGCGCGATCTGGGTAGCCAGGGCGCGGGACAGCTCGTGATCGCGCATCATCTTCTCGACGCGCTCGGACCGAGCCATGCGCTCGAGCGCCTCGTTGAGGGTGATGCGGCCGTGGGCGACGGCCATGGCCATCTGGAACGGCATGCCCGAGGCCTGCAGCTCATCGGCCCGGCTCTTTGCTTTGTCTTTCGGGTTCACATGCTCGACCCGACGACGTCGTACGACGCGTCGAACGACCACCTGATCACCGGATCCGCCCTCGCGGGACATGGGCCCCCTTCCTGGAGTCGAGATTACTGCTTTGCGTGTAGTCATGCCATTGCTCCGACATGGATTGACGTCAAGGACCCAGCCGGGTTCGACCATCTCGGCCACTGAACGTCACGCGATGTCGGAGTCGAGCACCTGGATGATTCGGGCGAGCAGGCCGGCCGTGCCCGAGACGTCGCCCGCATCGACCAGCGTGATGGGCGACGCGGCGTACACCGCCATGGCATGGGCGTCGGCGGCCACCCCAAACAGCACCACCACATCGCTGCGGGTGACGTCGGACTCGGCCTCGGCACGCCCGCGATCGCCGGCCACGAAGCGCATGTCGACGCGACGGTCGATGCCCTCGCGCAGGGCCTTGAGCGCGTCTGGAGCCCCGCCGGCGACCACCATGCGGCGCAAGCCCGAGAGCATGAGCACCTCGCCAGCACGGGCCCCGAGCCGGGCCAGGTCGGTGGCCATGGCCTGTTCTTGCTCGGCGGCTGCGGCGTCGTCGATCGCCTTCTGGATCGCAGCCAGCTCGGTGGACCATGCCGTCAGGCGATCGCGCTCGGCGTCGAGCTGGGCACGCTCGGCATCGAGCCGGGCACGCTCGGCATCGAGCTGGGCGCGCTCGGCATCGAGCTGGGCGCGCTCGGCGTCGAGCTGGGCACGCTCGGCGCTGGACGTCTGGACGGCGACGGGCTCGGGCGTGGGCAGGGTTGCAGCGGGACTGGGGTTGGGCACCGGTGTCGGCGCCGGTGCGGGCACCGCGTCCCCGACGGGCCGCACGCCGGGCACCAGGGCGCTCATCAGATCGTTGGCCGAGGCCTTGGCCGCCTTGGCGGGCTTGGCGGGCTTGGCGGGCTTGGGCGGGGGCGCATCGAGCGGAACGGGCTTCACGCCCTCGCGCTCGGCACGCCGCACGCGCTCGATCGCGGCATCGGGGAGCATGTCCTCGGGGCTGCGGTAGCGCACGTAGCCAACCGCGTGGAGCACGCCGAGGACGTGGGCTGGGGTGCGCTTGAGCTCGCGCGCGAGCTTTCGGACTCGGGTCGCCATGGGAGCCGCCCTGTAACGCGTCCGGCGGCCTACTCCTCGGCCGCGGCCAGATTGTCGATGACCTCCTGGATGGCGGGCTTCAGGTCGTCGGATGCGGCGGGCAGGGCCTCGTGGGCGAGCTCGCCGGCGAGCGTGTACTCCTCGGCGTTGAACGCGTCGATGGCCGTCGAGTACAGCGCATAGGCGCTCTTGGTGCCGGGCGACAGAGCATGGGCGTGCCGTGCCGATCGAACCCGGTCGAGCAGGGCATCGTCGTGCTCGGCCAGCTCGGACCAGCAGGTCACCGCGACGTCCAGCAGCCCCATCGCCTCGGCTGCCTGCGCCCACTTCTGCAGCTGCTTGGGCCGGGGCTCGCCGCTGCGGGCCATGGCGATGGCATAGGCCGCCCCGGCACGGAGCTCGAGCTCGGGGTCGCCCACCTGGACGCCCTCTTCTTGCAGTGCGGCGAACACCGCGAGGGCCGCCGTCGGATCTTTGCTCTGGGCGGCGTTCCACGACGACCAAGCCCGCCCTCGGCGGGCGGCGATGGCATACGCGCCCTCGTCGAGCTCGGTGAAGGCCTGGTACGCGGAGTCGAAGGCCGCATAGGACGCCGTCCAGTCCTTGGCCTCGAAGGCCTTCAGGCCGGCGCCGTAGCGATCCTCCGCGGCCGAGAAGGCGCCGTGGCGGGCCACGGCATCGTCCAGACCAAACTCCCCTGCCCGGCGGCTGTGCCCCAGCACCACCAATGTCTCGGCGGCATTGGCCCGGGCGACGGCGGCCACGCTCGCGCCGCGTGGTGTGGCCGCGGCATCGGCCTTGGTGGCGGCCTGCGCGAAGGCTTCCATGGCGCCCTCGAAGTCACGGGCGCGAACCCGGCCCAGACCCACGGCCATGAGCACGTGGGCCGCGCCCACGGGATCGCCGGCCTTGTCGAAGGCCCCGTTGGCGGCCACAGACCACTGCTTGATGCCCGCGGCGTCGTTGGCGGTGGCAGCGAGCTCGACCGCCGCCGTGGCGACGCGGCCGCTGTCGGCCCAGTAGCCACGACCGTTCAGGTCGTTCACGGCCCGCTCGAAGGCGGCATTGGCCTCGGCCGCCTTGCCCTCTCGGGCGTAGATGAGCCCCGCCAGCTCGTCGATGCGAGCCGCCCCGGGAAAGCGCGTGCCCTCGGGCACCACCTTGCGCGCCCCCGCGAGCTGGGCCCGAGCCTGGTCGAGCTGCCCGAGCCGGACGGCCACACGGCCGGTCTCGGCGCGAAACGCCACCTCGTTGACCCGAAAGCTCGTGCCGGACACCAGCCCCACCGCCTGCAGCAGGTTGTCGAGGGCGAGCTCGTGGTGCCCGCTCAGCGCGTAGACGGCGCCCACCTCGGCCAGCGCCGCTGCCCGCTCGCGAACCAGCCCGCCCTGCCGTGCCAACCCCAGCGCCTTGTCCAACAGCACCGCCGCGTCGTCGAGGCGCCCCTCGGCGCGCGCCACCGCTGCCTGGCCCAGCAGGGAGTGGGTCGCGGTGCGGCGGTTGCCCTCGACCTCGGTGGGCACGTGCTTGGCGGCGGCTTGGGTGTCCCCGCGGCGCAGGTCCTCGGCCAGATCGCCCAGGGGATCGTGCGCGGGGTCCGAGGCCTCTTCGCCGCGATCGATGCGAACCAGGCGCTGGTTGATGGCGATGCGCTCCAGCGCGGCGGCATCGCCCACCGCCAGCCGCTCGGCCCGCGCCAGTCGCACCAGCGCGTCGTCGCCCAGGCCCACATCGGCAAGGATCAGCCCATGAAGCGACAGCAGCGCGACGTGATCGCCGTCGCGATCGAGCCCGCGTTCAGCCGCCCACCGCGCGCCCGACAGGTCGCCCGCCTCGTAGCGAGCCAGCGCTTCGAGGTAGCGCGCGTCGACGTTCTCGCCCGCACCGGCGAGGGCCCCGAAGGCCGATGCCGCCGCATCGAAGCGACCGCTGGCCAGCGCGGCCATGGCGTCCTCGATCGCGGCATCGGGCGTGCCCTCGAAGACCACCACGCGATCGGTGCCCGGGAGCTCGACGACCGGGTCGGCGGCGGCGAACGGCATCGACACGAGCCACAAGATGGTGCACAGCGAGATCATCGACGCTCCTTAATCCGCGATACGCGACCCTCATGAAGGGAACACGCATCATCGACCTCACTCGGGTGCTCGCGGGTCCATGGGCAACGATGCATCTCGCCGATCAGGGCGCCGATGTGGTGAAGATCGAGTCGCCCGAGGGCGACGAGACGCGCCAGTTCGGGCCCGTGGTCGACGGTCACTCCACCTACTTCCCGGCGGCCAATCGCAACAAGCGCTCGGTGGCGCTCGATCTCAAGAGTGCCGCAGGCGTGCAGATCCTGCATCGCCTGCTGCAGACCGCCGACGTGCTGATCCACAACTTTCGGCCCGGCGTCGCCCCCCGGCTGGGATGTGGCTGGGAGCAGCTGAGAGACCGCTACCCTCGCCTGGTCTACGTGAGCATCTGCGGCTTCGGCGACGACCCGTCGATTCCGGACAGCCGAAGGCCGGCCTACGATCTGGTGCTGCAGTGCATGGGCGGCACGGTCAGCATCGGTGGCTTCCCGGGCTCGCCCCCCACACGGGCGGGCGTGTCCATCGCCGACCACGGGGCCGGCCTGTTGGCGGTGAACGCCGTGCTCACCGGGCTGCTGCAGCGCGAGCGCACCGGCCGCGGCCAGAAGATCGTCGTCAACATGCTGCACGCCCAGGCGGCGTCGCTGTCGTACCACGTCACCCGGTACACCCGGACCGGCGAGATGGAGACGCGGCGCGGCAACGCGCACGCTGGCTTGGTGCCCTACGACATCTACCGTTGCGCCGACGGCGACCTCGCGGTCGCCTGCGGCAACGACCGCATCTGGCGCCGGCTGTGCGGGGCGCTGGGCATCCCCAGCCACGCCCGCTGGGCCACCAACGCCCAGCGCATCGCGTCCCGCGAGGCCGTCGACGCGGCGATCGGCGCCGCACTGGCCCCCCTGAGCCTCGCCCAGGCCGACGCCCTGCTCACGGCCGTGTCGGTGCCCTGCGGCCCGGTGAACGACATCGCCGCAGCCATCGCGCACCCGGCCACCACGCTGGTCGACGTGCCGCACCCCACAGGGCCCATGGCGGCCGTGGGCCCCATCCTGGTGACCGAGACCACCCGTCTGAGGCACAGGCCAGCCCCGGCTCTCGGAGCCCACCGCGACGAGGTGCTTGCCGAGGCGGGCATGAGCGACGCCGACATCGCTGAGGCCGAGCGATTGGGGGCCTTTGGGGCTACGCGCCCTTCACCGAGCTGACCTCGATTCCCTTGCCCCCGCCGGCCATGGCGAAGCCATGCGTGTTCACGGCCGTGCCCTCGATGACCACCTTGCGGCCGTCGAGGCTGGAGGGAATGTCCCCCATCAGCTGAAAGCGCTTTCCGTCGCTCGTCTCGAGGTACCAGGCCCCGCTACCGAGGTCTTCGAAAGAAAGCTTTCCGGTCCAGCTCATCGCCACTCCTTGCCCTGTCCAGGCGTTCTACTTGCCCAGATCGCGTTCGATGTTCTCGGCCCCGGCCATCGCCATGGCAATGAGGATGCAGGCCGTGCCCGACAGCGCGAGCCAGCTCTGCCCAAGGGTCTCGCCCAACCACAGCGGCATGACGCTGCCGGTGGCGGCCCCGTGCAGCATGTACGCCGCGGTGCCCGCCGCGAAGCCCAGGGCTGCGGGACGGAAGGTGCGGTCGGCGCCGAGCGTGGCGGCAAAGCCAAGCGGCAACAGGGGCGACAGCCACAGCGGGAACTCGCCCCAGCCGGCCCCGAGCACGATGCTGGGCCAGGCCAGCGGGCTGGTGGCCAGCAGGTTGAGCACCAGGTGGCTCACGGGCAGGTAGGACAAGAAGAACAGGCCGCCTGCGGTGACCGCACCGATGGCCGCGGCCTTGGCGCGGAAGCCCTGCGAGGCGCCGGCCAGGTTGGACACGATGAGCGCCAGCAGCCCTCCCAGCAAGAAGCGCCAGCCGCCACCGCCCGTGGACACCGACGACAGCGCCGCGCCCAGGTCGAGGTGGCCGTGGCCGAGCTTGGGATCCCAGTCCTTGCCGCGCGCCGACTTGAGCAGGGTGCGCTCGACACAGTCGGCGTTGCACGATCCCGTGGACATCAGCACCGCGGCCGCCCCCGCCACATGCGGCGTGGCCATGGAGGTGCCCTGGAACTCGGCGTAGACCTCGCCGCCGCCACGAACCGTCTGCTGGAGCACACCGCCACCGGTCTTGCGCTTGTCGCCGCCCGGGGCCGCGATGTCGACGCCCTTGCCCCATGAGGTGTAGGGAGCCGACGCGCCGCCAGGACCGGTCGCGGACACGCCGATGGTCTCTTTGAGCGCGCCTGGGTAGCCGACGCCCTTGCGGCCGCTATTTCCGGCCGCCGCGACCACCACGACGCCCTTGGCACGCGCCTTCTTGATGGCGTTGTGGATGACGAAGCTGTAGCCGCCGCCCAGCGAGAGGTTGATGACGTCGGCGCCCTCGTCGACCGCGTAGTCGATGCCACTGGCGATCCACGACGAGGTGCCGCTGCCCCACTTGGACAGGACCTTCACCGGAAGGATGGTGGCGTTGGGCGCCACGCCGGCGACGCCGACCCCGTTGTTGGTGGTCTGCGCGATGGTTCCAGCCACGTGGGTGCCGTGGCCGTTGTCGTCTTTGGCCGACGGGAAGCCCGGCACGAAGCTCTTGCCCTCGAGCACCTTGGTGCCCTTGAGATCGCTGGTCTGGGTGACGCCTGTGTCGATGACCGCGACGATCACGCCCCGGCCCATGGGGGTGTTCGCGTAGCCGGCGGGGGCCCCCATCTCTTTGAGGTGCCACTGCTTGGCGTACATCGGGTCGTTCGGGAAGCCCGCGGCATCGGCGCCGTCGGGGAACACCACGTCGTCCCAGGTGAAGGGCTCGATGTCGAAGGTCTGCAGCGGCTCGGCCACCTCGACGAGCGGGTGATCGGCCAAGGCCAAGACGGCGTCGTCCAGATCGGCCACCCAGCCTTCGGCGAGCGCCTCGTCGATGGACAGGGGGGAAGTCCAGTCCAGGTCGGCAGAGAGCAGGCGCTCGATGACCTCGAGATCGGCCTCGCTGGCCCCATCGACGAGGTCGACCACCAGGGTGCCCCCGGCGTCGGGAGCCGCCGCCACCGTGGGGGCGGGGTTGTCTCGGTCAGGCGCGGTCGGGGCGGTGGCGAACACCACGCCGGCGACGGCGGCCAGGGCTGCGAGGGTGAAGATGGGCTTGTTCATGCGCTCTCCGCGAACGGTCGATTGTACGTCTCGACACCCCGATCATTGCACCGGTTCCTCTCCAGGCCCACGCTCAGGACACTTGATGACGCACTCGTGCCGCTTTGAGGTAGGCTATTGGGCCTCACGGCCGAACCGATGCAGCTCGCGGGTTGTCGGTGCACGCCATGGAGTTCCGAGCCTTGAAGATCCCTGCAGTCCTGATCGCCGCGGCCCTCTCGCTCACCAGCGCCACCGCCCACGCCCAAGACGAAGTGCCCGAGCTCACCCCGCCGCCAGACGGGCGAAACTACGTGGCGCTGGTCGTCGGCGTCTCGAGCTACGAGAAGCTGCCCAAGAAGATCGAGCTCAACTTCGCGCGCAGCAACGCGGCCGTGCTCGCCGACACCTTGAAAGAGAAGACCAAGTTCGACCACGTCTTCATGCTGGGTGACGGTCAGGCCACCAAGCAGGGCATCCGCGACGTGCTCGAGAACCAGGTCAAGCCGCTCGTGGGCAAAGACGACGTGTTCTTGCTGTACTACGAGGGCCACGGCCTCGGCGCCGACCTGGACATCCCCACCATCCTGGCCTACGACTCCACGCTCGAGAACGGCCAGGAGGACGGCTTCGAGGTCTCGGCGCTCGCGCGCGATCTGCAGACCTTCGCCGGCGCCGGCACCTCGCTCATCATCACCGATGTCGTGCACGAGCAAGAGCTCGACGGCATCTCGTTCTTTGGGCCGGCAGCACCGCACTGGCCCCGCATGGCTTCGGGCACCATGGTGCTGTCGTCGACCCAGCCCGAACAGCCCGCCAAAGACGGGGCCTTCGGCAAGCTGCTCGACGAGGCCATCAGCGGCGCCGCCGACACCAACTACGACCACTACCTCACCATGTCCGAGCTGTTCACCTGGCTGGTCACCAAGATGGCGCCCACCGGGCAGATCCCCGTCGCTTCCGGTGACTTCGATGGCAACGCGATCATCGCTCAGGGGCTCGACACCAAAGCGCCGGCCATCCCCGCACCGCCCGTCGATGCGCCGGTCATCGACGTCACGGCTGCCATTGGCCCCGACGGGCAGCCCATCATGGTGCACACCATTCCCATCGCGCCGCCGCAGCCCATCTACCCAGACGTCGAGATCTCTGCGGCGAAGTTCGTCTTTCACGAGGGCGCGGCCCAGAACGTGCAGTGCAAGGGCAGCCAGGTCAAGGCCTGCGATCCAAGCTGCTACGTGCGCTATTTCCGCGCCGGCCCCTGCCAGATCAACGCCGTGGTCGACGGCGCCAACATGGCGGGCGAGGTCATCGTGCTGTCCAAGGGCAAGTACGACTGCAAGCGCAAGGGCGCGGATCTGGTGTGCGACGGGCCCTACTTGTAGGGGGGACTGTGCGACCGCTGCTGCTCGCGATCCTCTCGGCTTGCTCGCAGGTCCCGGACGCCACGGACACGACGGTGGCCAGATGCACGGAGCAGTGGCCGCGGCCACAGAACCGGATCGACGAGCCCCATCCACCCCGCGTCATCCAGAACGTGCCGCCGGCAGACGAGCGATGCCGTCAATCGGGCCAGGACGGGTGTGATCTGGAGTCGGTCATCAGCCAGCGGGCCGCCATGTGCATCGCCGACGGCGTCAAGAAGATTCGCATCAAGAACCCGCCGCCCCACCCGAACTTCGCCGAGGTGATCTTCCCCGGACCGCGCGGCGAACAGCGGCTGACCTGGCTCGTCGCTTGGTCCGCGCCGGACGGCGGCTCGAGGTCCCACCGCGTCTACCTGGACGCCCGGACCGGCGCCTTCATCCTGCAAGAAGACCCTGTCGCCGGCAGGCCTTGCACCATTGCCGGACGGCGGCGGGTCGCCAGGCTCGTGCGGGGCGCGGGTTGGGTGTAGGACGGCGGGCGGGACGCTAGAACTCCGGCTGACCCGGCACCATCGCCGCCACCCCGCCATCTGCCAGCACGGCTTCGAGCACCAGCAGATCCCGGGCGACGTCGTTGCCGATGCCCAGGTCGATGTCGACCTGGATCTTGGGGGACTCGGCGTTGGCCATGTCTTCGAAGAGCAGATCGAAGAAGCCTTTCTGCCGCGGTAGCCGCACCACGCCATAGTCGTCGCCGGCGTCGCCCAGCTCGGCGGCCTTCGCCAGCGCCGTGTCCAGCCCGCCCAGCTCGTCGACGAGGCCGCGCTCGAGCGCCTGCTGCCCAGTCCACACGCGCCCCTTGGCCACCGCGTGGATGTCGTCGTAGGGCTTGTCCCGGCCGTCGGCGACCTTCTGCACGAAGTCGGTGTAGAAGCTCTCGAGGTAGCCCTTGAAGATCTCGCGGCCCTCTTCGCTGAAGGGCACGCTGGACGACAGCAGGTCGGAGTTCTCGCCGCGCTTGTAGGTGTGCGTGTTCAGGCCAATCTTCTCGTAGGTTCCGCCCAGGTTGAACTTGCCGCCGAACACCCCGATGGAGCCCGTCAGCGTACCCGGCTGGGCGATGATGTAGTCGCTGGGGGCCGAGATGAAGTACCCGCCGCTCGCCGCGTAGTTGGCCATGGACACCACCACGGGCTTGCCCGCGTTCTGGGTCAGCAGGACCTCGCGCCACATCATGTCCGACGCCAGCCCGGAGCCTCCGGGGCTGTTCACGCGCAGCACCACGGCCTTGATCTGGTCGTCGTCGCGGACCTCTTGCATCATGCGGGCAAAGGGACGGTCACCCAGCAGGTTGGAGTCGCCGAACAGCCCACCATCGGGGTCGCCGGACACAATGGTGCCCTGCGCGTGCACGATGGCGACGAGCTTGTCCTTGTCTTGGTGCGCCTCGCGGATGCCCTTGCGGTACTCCTTGAGCGAAGTGAACACCTCGGGCTCGTCTTCGAGCAGCGATTCGTCGGCGTCTTCGGCGGGCGGATCAGGCATCTTGGCCAGCGACTCGAGCCAGCCATCGTCGGCCGCGCTCAGGATGTTGTCCTCGACCGCGTCGGGGAAGGCGAGCCCGTCGACCAGGCCACGCGCCACGGCGTCTTCGGGGGTGAGCTTGGGATGGTCGATCAGGTCACGCACCACGTCTTCGGACAGACCACGCCCGCTGGCGATGCCGGCCACCACCTGCCCATAGATGGAGTCGATGAAGGCCTCGTAGGCCACGATGGCCTCTTCGCTGGGCTCGGACCGTTGGTAGGGCTCCGGGCCGGTCTTGAAGTCGCCCACGTGTTCGAACTCGGGGTCGAGGCCGATCTTCTCGAAGGCGTTGGCGTAGTAGGTGACCTCGAGGCTCATGCCCGAGATGAGCGTGATGCCACTGGGCGCCAGCAGCACCTTGTCGCACGCCGAAGCCAGGTAGTAGTCGCGGGTGGTGTACGCCTCGGCGTAGGTCACGCAGGGCTTGCCCGAGGCACGGAAGTCGGTGACGGCGTCCCGAAGCTCCTGCGCTTGTGCCCAGCCCATGCCCACGCCGTTCATCTTGAGGTACAGCCCCGAGATGCGCTCGTCGTCGCCCGCCTCGCGGATGGCCTCGGCGATGCCCGTGGTGGTGGGCGGGAAGTCCTCGGGCTCGACGAACAAGCCGCCCTGGATGGGGGCGTCCGAGATGGAGCCGGACAGCGGCACCTTCAGGAAGCTGCCCTCGGCGACGTCGGCGGTGTCGCTGTTGGACACGAAGTAGACCACCGCACCGATGGAGGCCAGGCACACGAACAAGCCCAGGGCGGTGAAGCCGATGAGCAGGCGCGTCACCATGGTGGCGCTGCCCGAGCGCCCGCCCGGACGCGGCCGGGGGCGTGCGCGCGCAGGCTCCTGTGGCCGCTCGATGACGGGTTGGGTCGCTTCTTCGGTCTTGTCGTCCTCGGACATCGAGCCTCCGGAATCACCAGGCACTAACGCGGGCTGACGTTCGCACCGGCCACAGACACGTCAAGCTCGGAGCATCGGTTCCGCGGGGTCCCCATCCGCATGTGATACAGTCACTGTGGGGGGTGATGCCACGAGGCTCACCCGATGAAGCCAGTGTTGAAGTGGGCGGGCGGAAAGGCCCGTCTCGCCAAAGAAATCTCGAAAGCCTTCGCCGAGCCCTGCTCGGGCACCTACTACGAGCCCTTCGCCGGTTCTTGCGCCGTCTTTCTCCATCGACGCGCCGCAGGAGAGGTGAAGTCGGCCGTGCTGTCCGATGTCAACGACAAGCTCGTCGAGGTGCACCGCGCCGTGCGTGACCACGTCGACAAGCTGCTGAGCACGCTCGATGAGCTGCCTTACGACGACTACCGAGACCACTACTACGCCATGCGCGAGTCCTACAACGACGGTCCGCCGCGCGGAATCCTGCACGCGGCCCGGTTCTTGTGGCTGAACCGAGCGGGCTTCAACGGCCTGTACCGCGAGAACCGCAAGGGCGAGTTCAACGTGCCCGTGGGCCGCTACACGCGGCTGAGCATGCCCAGCGCCGAGCACTTTCGTGCCGTGAGCGAGCTGCTGCAGGGCGTCGAGCTGGTGTCGGCCGACTTCGCCAGCGTGCTCGCCGAGGCGGGCGACGGCGACCAGGTGTACTGCGACCCCCCTTATGTCCCGCTGTCCGCCACCGCGTCGTTCACCGGCTACTGCAAGGCTCCCTTCGGCATCGAGGATCAGCACGCGTTGGCCAAGAGCGCCCGCAAGGCTGCGTTCAAGGGCGCCCGGGTGGTGCTGTCCAACCACGACCTGCCGGTGGTGCGGCACGACCTCTACCCAGAGGCCGCCGGCTTCGAGCATGTGTCCAAGCCCCGCGTGGCTCGCGCCATCAGCCGCCGGGCAGCCAGCCGAAAGCGGGTGTCCGAGGTGATCGCCGCCATCGGACCGATGGACGAGGTCGCCTGAAAACGATCATACAACCTTGCATATGATCGACTCAGTGAAGGATCGGCCTCAAACGCCGATCCTTTTTTCTTTCCATACAGAATCGATCATAGTTGGCGTTTGCCGATCGGAATGATCGAGGGCAAGGCTGGCGACCGGCCCCTCGTGGGCGATACCTAGACCGACGGTGACATGGGAAGACGCCCGCCACGCGTCCGAGCCCAAGAACCGACGGAGGTCGCATGAGTCAGCGCTGGTGGATTGGAATCGCAGGGGTGGTCGGCATCATCGCCGCCGTCCTGTTCATTCCGCGGCCCGACACCGGGGGCGCCATCACCGCGGCGCCGGTGGACCTGCCCACCGAGGGTCAGGCCAAGGCCCCACCTCCTCCCGACGACCCGATCAGCGCCCGACCCGCCAAGCCCCGTGCATCCGGCCAGCCCGAGGCACCCGCCTCGGCTCGGGTGCCCGGAGTCAACGGCATGAAGCGGCCCGGAGGTGTCGCCCTCGATCGGGGCGGCGTGGCCATCACCGAGGGCGCCAATCCCCTCGCCGCGGCGGCCGCCTCCAGGCGAAACAGCCCCGAGGCCATCGCTGCCGGGCGCATCAGCGCGCCCTGGACGCAGATCAGCCGGCAGCTGACCCAGGCCGGCGAAGAAGAGCTCGCCGCCGAGGCGAACGACATCGTGAGCACCCTGCGCGAGATGCGGCGCAGCCCCCAGGACTTCGACTTCGTGGAGCTCGAAGCCCAGATGTCCGACCTCGAGGCGCGCATCTCGACCGCTGGCGCCAACAGCGACGAGACCGACCGCATGTTCGAGCTCATCGACGACCGCATGACCGACTACCGGGCCGCGGTCGAGGCTGAGTAGCCCCAGACGCGGCGTGTGTTTAAGAGACGGGTCACTCAAAGGGGGACCCCATGGGCCTTGCTCGTCGCGCCTTCGTCATCGGCGGCCACATCACGCCGTTCATCGGAAAGAAGCACCCGGACTTCATCTGGAAGCGACACCCGGACTTCGGCACGCGCGAGAACCCGGCCCTCGAGGACTACATCGTCCAGGCGGTCAACGGCGCGCTCGAGGCCACGGGCACCCCGGCCGGGGCCGTGCAGAAGGCCTGGATCGGCAACTTCGTCGGCGAGCTGTTCAGCAACCAGGGGCACCTGGGGGCGGCGGTCGTCGGCGCGCACCCCGACCTGATGTTCAAGCCGGTCATGCGGGTCGAAGGCGCGTGCGCGTCGGGCGGGCTCGCTTTCGCCTCGGCACTCGAGTCCATCCAGGCCGGCACCGACGTGGCCCTGGTGGTCGGCGCCGAGGTGCAGACCACCGCATCAGCGCGCACCGGAGGCGACTACCTGGCTCGCGCGTCCCACTATTCCCGCCAGCGCGGCATCGATGACTTCACTTTCCCGGCGCTGTTCGCTCGCCGCACCAAGGCCCTGCGCGAGGCCTATGGCCTGTCCGATGCCGACCTCGCCCACGTCTCGGTGAAGGCCTACGGCAACGCCAACAAGAACCCCCTCGCCCACATGCACGCCATCTCGCTCGACTTCGAGACCGCCGCGTCCATTGGCGACGGCAACCCGGCCTTCCTGGGCAACCAGGAGCTCAACCCGTACATGCGCATGAGCGACTGCAGCCAGGTCAGCGATGGCGGCGCTGCGCTGGTCATCGTGAGCGAGCAGGGGCTGCGTCAGCTGGGCAAGACCGAGTCCGACGCCATCGAGGTGCTCTCTCTGGGGCACGCCACCGGCAACCTCTTTGTCGACGGCGACCTGACCGAGCTGGCCACCACACGAGCGGCCGCAGCCCGCGCCTACGACGAGGCAGGCATCACCTCGGCCGATGTCGACGTGGCCGAAGTGCACGACTGCTTCGCGGTCACCGAGCTGCTGATGTACGACGCGCTGGGCTTCTCGGACAAGGGCCAGGGAGCCGCCCTGGCACGGGAGGGCCGCACCGGCCTGGACGGCGACATCCCCGTGAACACCGGCGGCGGGCTCATCGGCTACGGCCACCCCGTGGGCGCGACCGGCGTGAAGCAGATCCTCGAGGTGTACCGCCAGATGAAGGGCCGGTGCGGGGACTACCAGCTCGCCAAGACACCGAGCCTGGGCATCACCGCCAACATGGGCGGCGATGACAAGACGGTGGTCACCACGGTGCTGGCCAACCGCTGATCCGGGCGCCGACGGCGCCATCACCAGCGGCGGCCAAGCAATCCGCTACAGCGCGTCGCAGGCCTGCTGCGGCAGCGTGCAGATGGGCAGCAGCTTCATCTTGCCCGCGCTGACGTTGGACAAGGCGGTGTTCATGTCCGTCAGATCGTCGGACTCGGTCTTGGTGATGCCCGTGATGCCGAGCGCGTACATGGACTCGCTGGGAAAGGCCGACGCGGGGATGGCTTCGTCCGAGGGGCCTGTGGCCTGCATGAACTCGTACAGCTCGGTGATCGACTCGGGCTCGTTGCTGTAGGTCAGATCGCCGCTCTCGACGTCGATGACCACCACCAGGGCATTGTCGAAGGGCTGACCCGACAGCGGCACCGTGAGTGCCGTGTTGGCGCTGTGCTGGCTGTCCAGGGTGATGTTGGCCGCAGGCGGCAGCGTGAAGGCCGCAGACGCGGTGTCCCCGCCGACGGTGACCGACATCGTCCAGTCGGCGCCGTCGACGTAGGCGAGGTCGCCCGCGTAGTTGTATGAGCCAGGGGCCACCATCTCGCCGGCTGCGCCCTCGACCGACACCGTCGCGCCGCTGATGGGGGCGGACTCCAGGTCGTTCAGGCTGGCGGCATCGGCCAGGAAGGCCGTGAAGCCCGTGCCGGGCTCGAACTCGGTGCCAGACAGGTCGAGTCGTTCGTCGTCGGGCTCGGCGACGCCGACCACCACCGCGTTGGTGACGAGCGCCGTCGTCAGGCCGCCCCAGATGTCGGCCACTTCGTCGCAACCGCATAGGCCCAGCAGTAGTAGCGCGGGCACAACCTTCTTCATGATGTCTCCTCCGGGGTCAAGCCTTGACGGGTGGCCCCTACAACAGTAGGTAGCCGCGCTCTTGGCCATGCCGCCAGAACCGATTCTACGTACAAGGACAGCACGATGGCTTCCAACACCAAGCAGACGCGCTTCCGCCGCGAGCTCAAGCGCACCCGCAGCGGCAGCGACCGCAAGCGCAAGATCGCCCGCGAAGGCACCACGCCGTCATTCCCGATCCACACCGAGGCGTCCCACAAGAACGCCCCGAAGGATCAGCTCCCCGGCAAGAAGTAGCAAGACCCATTGCGGGCGGGCCGCGATCGCCCGCTCCACCCTAGTGAGGACGAAACCATGGCTTACGTGGTCACCAGCAACTGCAACGGCTGCCGCTTCACCGACTGTGTCGATGTGTGTCCGGTCGACTGCTTCTACGGCGACGACAAGATGCTCTACATCCACCCCGACGAGTGCATCGACTGCGGCGCTTGCGAGCCCGCCTGTCCGGTCAGCGCGATCTACCCCGAAGAAGACGTGCCCGCCGACGAAGAGAAGTGGATCCAGATCAACGCCGACAAGTGCGAAGAGGACCTCGACAACGTCACCGAGCCGTCCGACCCGCTTCCCGGCGCCGAAGACCGCAAGGCCGAACTCGGCTTCTAGATGCCTGTGGCCCCGATCCTGGGCCACGCCGATGCGCTCGCGCGCCTGTGGGGCGCGCTCGAGCGTGATGCGCTTCACCACGCCTACCTCTTCGAGGGTCCTCGAGGGGCCGGCAAGCATGCTGTCGCCCTCAAGCTGGCGATGGCCGCCAACTGCGTGGCCGAGGGTCCTCCCGGCGACCGCCCGTGTGGCGTGTGCCCGCCCTGCAAGCAGATCTCAGCGGGAAACCACCCCGATGTGATCGTGCTCGAGCCCGCCGCCGACCGCGCCACGCCCGTCATCCCGGTCGATGCCGTGCGCGAGGTGGTTCGCGTCGCGGGCTACCACCGGTACAACAGCAAGCGCCGCATGGTGATCATCGACCCCGCCGAGGCCATGCAGCCGGCGGCCGCCAATGCCTTGCTCAAGACCCTCGAGGAGCCACCAGAGGGCACGGGCTTCATCCTGGTGGCCAACCATGCGTCGGCCCTGCTGCCCACAATCGTGTCGCGCTGCCAGCGCGTGCGCTTTGGCGCGGTCGCCGAGGACGACATCGTCGACTGGCTCGTCTCCAAGGGGCAAGAGGCCACGCACGCGCGTGCTGCGGCCCGGCTGTCGCTGGGCTGCCCGGGCCAGGCGCTGAGCCTCGCCCGGGGCGGACTCGCCGAGCGCTCCGACCTGCGGCAGACCATGCTCGGCATCGTCGACGGCGGGCCGCCCGCCATCTTCCAGTGGACCGAGCGTGCCGGGCGGGGCGCGCGACAGCAGACCATGGCCCGGGCCGAGCAGCTCATCGCGGTCATCGAAGACCTGCTTCGCGATGTGGCTGTCCTGGGCAGCGGCAGCGACCTGCCCCTGCTCAACGCCGACGCCCCCGAGGTGGTTCAGCAGTGGACGCGGGCGCTGTGGCCCACAGGCATCACGTCGATCACCGCCGCCATCCACGAGGCCCGCGAGCAGATGTTGGTGAACGTGCAGACCCGGCTGGTGATGGACGCGCTGCTGCTCGAAGTCCGCGCTCAGGTGGTGCGATGACCCGCAAGCACTGGCCCGCCACTGCGCGAAACCGCGAGCCAATCGCCGCGGTGCTCGACGAGGTGCTGCCCTCTACCGGGGTGGTGCTCGAGCTGGCGAGCGGCTCCGGCGAGCACGGCGTGTTCTTTGCCGAGCGGTGGCCGCGTCTGACCTGGCAGCCGAGCGACATCGACCCCGAGAACCTGGCGAGCGTGCGCGCCTGGCGCGAACACGCCGCCCTGCCGAACCTGCGGGAGCCGCTCGTGATCGACGTGACCGCCGACGGATGGCCCATCGAACGGGCAGACGCGGTGTTCAACGCCAACATGATCCACATCGCCCCGTGGCCGGCGACCCTGGGACTGCTCGATGGCGTCGCCAGGGTGCTCCGGCCCGGCGCGCCCTTGGTGATGTACGGACCGTACATGCGGGGCGGCGAGCACACGGCCCCCAGCAATGCGCGCTTCGACGAGAGCCTGCGCTCGCGCGACCCCAGCTGGGGCGTTCGCGACCTGGACGTGGTGGTGGCCGAGGCCAACCAGCGCGGCCTCGGGCTCGAGCGGGTGGTCGAGATGCCCGCCAACAACCTCACCGTCATCTACCGGAGGCAGTGATGCGAGCCCTGGTGCTGACCGACAGCGGGCCCGTCGTCCAACAGCGGGACTTCCAGGCGAGGCCGGGCGAGGCCCGTGTGCGCGTGAGCCTGGCTGGGGTGTGCGCGACGGATCTCGAGCTGGTGAAGGGCTATATGGGCTTCACCGGCGTGCTCGGGCACGAGTTCGTCGGCGTGGTCGAGGCGGCCCCGGACGCCAGCTGGGTCGGCCGGCGTGTGGTCGGCGAGATCAACGCGAGCTGCGGGGCCTGCCCCGTCTGCCTGGCTGGCCGCCGCACCCACTGCCCAAGCCGCACGGTGCTGGGCATCCAGGGCCGCGATGGTGTGTTCGCCGAGCACACCAGCCTGCCCCTGGCCAACCTGCACGCCGTGCCCGACGGGGTGAGCGACGAGGCCGCCGTCTTTGTCGAGCCGCTCGCCGCCGCGCTCGAGATCCTGCAGCAGGTGCACGTCACGCCGTCGATGCGCGTGGTGGTGCTGGGCACCGGCCGGCTGGGGCAGCTCTGCGCCCGGGTGCTGGCCCTCACCGGTGCGGCTGTGTCCGCGGTGGGGCGCAATCCCCTCACCCTGGCACGGCTTCCCAGAGGCATCGAGCGCGTCCAGCTCGGAGACGCCGCATCGGTGGCCGGCGCCGACCTGGTGGTGGACAGCACCGGCAACGCCGCCGGCCTGAAGCTCGCCACCAGCTTGGTGCGCCCCCGAGGCACGGTGATCCTCAAGACGACGGTGCACGATCTGGGCGACACCAACCCCACCGGCTGGGTCATCGACGAGATCACGCTGATTGGCAGCCGCTGCGGGCCCTTCGCGCCGGCCCTGCGGCTCCTTCAGAGCGGGGCCGTCGACCCCACGCCACTCATCTCGGCGCGAATGGGCCTGGACGAAGGCGTCGATGCCCTGCGCAAGGCCGGCGACAAGGGCGTGCTGAAGGTGGTGGTGGCACCGTAGCCGCGGCACTACCCCGCGTCGTCACCCTGAGGCGGCGGCGCACTGCCCGCCACCAGGCCGTCCAGCTTGCCCGCGCGCACGATGCTCTTGGCGGCCCCAGCCAGAAACAGGCTGCCGGCCACCAGCGTCTCGTCGGCCTCGACGAAGACCTCGGCCAGCAGGTCGTCGATGGGCGGGCCCTCGGCCAGTATCACCGTCTCGGGCAGGTCGTGGATGGCTCCAGCGATCGACGCGGGCTCCATGGCCTTGGGGTGGCTGCAGCGGGTGGTGACCACCTCGTCGATGTAGGGCAGCAGAGGCGTGAGCACCGCGTTGGGATCGCGATCCTCACCGACACCCAGCAGCAAGATGCGGTTGGCCGGCCTGGGCTGACGATCGAGCCACTTGGCAAGCGCCTTCGCGCCGGCCTCGTTGTGGGCTCCGTCGGCCACCAGACCAGGCTTGAGGCGCTCGATGCGTCCGGCCAGGTAGGTGTTGGCGAAGCCCGAGCGAACGGCGTCGTCGGGCACGTGGAATCCCTGCCGACGCAGGCTGTGCAGGATGCCCAGCGCCACCAGCGCGTTGCTGCCCTGGTGCACGCCCTCGAGCCCCAGGGTGACGTCGGAGAGCACGCCCTCGGGGGTGCGGAAGCTCCAGCGCCCGCTGCGGTATTCGCGGGCGAGGTCGCGACCGGGCTTCCACAAGGGTGCATTGAACTGCTGAGCGAGGGCCTCGACGGTCTCGCGGGCCTCGGTGCTCATCGGGCCGATCACCATCGGCACGCCCCGCTTGAGGATGCCCGCCTTCTCTTTGGCGATGGCCGCCTCGGTGTCGCCCAGCTGATCGACATGATCGAGGCCGATGCTGGTGATGGCCGTGACGATGGGCTCGAGCACGTTGGTGGCGTCGAGCCGGCCGCCCAGGCCCACCTCGAACACGCCGACGTCGACCGCACGCTGGGCGAACACGCTCATGGCCAGGGTGGTGACGAACTCGAAGTAGGTGAGCGGCACCCCGGTGATGCCGTGGTTCTGGGCCCATTCCCACCGCAGGCGGTCCTGCGCCTCGAGCGCTTCGATGAGCGAGGCGTCGTCGATGGCGCGGTTGTTGACCTGGATGCGCTCGTTCACCGCCTCGAGGTGGGGCGAGTAGTTGGTGCCCACACGGTAGCCAGCCTCGACCAAGACCGTGCTGACGAAGGCGCACACGCTGCCCTTGCCATTGGTGCCGGCGATGTGCACCGACGGGTAGGCGCGCTGCGGTTCCTGGATGTACGTCAGGAAGGAGCGGACGCGCTCGAGACCGAGCTTGACCCCCGACGCCGCGAGCTGGTCGAGCACCGGGTGGTGGATCACGTGGCCTTCTCGGTTTCGGAGGTGTTCTCGAGCGGCACCGAGTCGGTGGGTGCCGGCTTGGACAGGTCGGCGGCGAGCTTGTCGCGCTGGGCGGCGGTCATGGCCGTGCCGGCGTCGGTGGCCGCGTCGTCGGAGCTGGGCATGAGCAGGAGCATGCGCAGCAGGCTGGCGATCTTGGGCTTCATCTGGGCGCGCGGCACGATGGCGTCGACCATGCCGTGGGCAAGCAGGTACTCGGAGGTCTGGAAGCCGGCAGGCAGGTCCTGGCCGATGGTCTCTTTGATGACCCGGGGCCCCGCAAAGCCAATGAGCGCGCCGGGCTCGGCCACGATCAGGTCGCCCAGCATGGCAAAGGAGGCGGCCACGCCACCGGTGGTGGGATGGGTGAGGATGGAGATGTACGGCATGCTGGCGTCGTCTTTGAGCCGGGCCAGCGCGGCACAGGTCTTGGCCATTTGCATGAGCGACAGCACACCTTCTTGCATGCGTGCGCCGCCGCTGGCGCTGATGACGAGCGCGGGCACCTTGCGTTCGGTGGCCCGCTCGAAGAGCCGGGTGATGCACTCGCCCACGACCGAGCCCATGCTTCCGCCCATGTAGCGAAAGTCGAAGCTGCCGATCTCGACCTCGATGCCGTCGATCTTGGCGCTGATGGCGATGAACGCGTCGTTGCGCCCGGTCTTCTTCTTGGTGGCAGCGATGCGCGTGGCGTACGGCTTGCTGTCGACAAAAGACAGGGCATCGACCGGCGCCAGCTCTTCGTCGTGAACCACGATGTCGTCGGTGTCGTCGCACAGCATGCGCAGCCGATCGGTTGCACCGATTCGGAAGTGGTATCCACAGTGACTGCAGACGCTGGCCTCTTCGCGCAGGGTCTCGTTGAACAGTGCGGCGCTGCACTCGGGGCAGCGAGTGAAGAGGTCGGGGCTCTCGTTGGTGGCGGCCTGATCGGCCTTCTTTCCAACGAATTCCTTGCGCTGCTCGAACCAGCGACGCCCTTGATTGGACATGCGGCCTCCGAGGCGTGGGGGTGAAGCCGCGGCAATATCTGATATTCCCTGCACATGCGAACCCTGACCTCCCTGCACGGCAACAGCCAACGCCTCGACGGTGGCGCCATGTTCGGCAACGCGCCCAAGGCACTGTGGACGCGGTGGATCCCCGCCGACGAGCACAACCGCATTCCGCTGGCCTGCCGCTGCTTGCTGGTTCGGGACGGCGAGCGCACGATCCTGTTCGAGACCGGCATCGGCGTGTTCTTCGAGCCCAAGCTCAAAGACCGCTTTGGCGTGGTCGAAGACCGGCATGTCCTGCTGGACAGTCTTGCGGCCGCCGGCCTGGACCACCAAGACATCGACGTGGTGGTCTTGTCGCACCTGCACTTCGATCATGCCGGCGGCCTGCTCACGCCCTGGCGCTCCGACGGCACCTACGAGCTGCTGTTCCCCAACGCGGTCATCGTGGTGGGGCAGGCGGCCTGGGAGCGGGCCCGGCAGCCCCACTTCCGAGACCGCGCCAGCTACGTGCCGCCCATGATCCAGCTGCTCGAACAGGCCTCGGACCGCCTGGAGGTCGTCACCGGGGACACCAGCCCCACCCTCGGCCCGGGCTACCGCTTTCACTACAGCGACGGCCACACGCCGGGGCTGCTGCTCACCGAGATCGCGCTGCCCTCGGGTCCGGTGGTGTTCGCCGGCGACCTGATTCCGGGCACGCCGTGGGTGCACCTGCCCATCACCATGGGCTACGACCGCTTCCCCGAGCTGCTCATCGACGAAAAGCAGGCCCTGCTGGGCGACCTGATCGACCGGGGGGGCCGCCTGTTCTACACCCACGACCACCAGACGGCGCTGTCGGGCATCGGGCGCGACGACCGCGGGCGCTTCCACGCCACCGCTCCCCTGCCCTCCCTGGTCGACTGGTGCTAGGCGGATTGGTTCCGCCCGGAACACCCATCGCCGTCGTGGCACCCAGCCACGCCTACAGCGCAGCCAAGCTCGAGCGCGGGCTGCAGATCGCGCGCGAGCACGGGCACGACCTGCGGGTCTTCGACGGCATCGACGCGCGCCACCGCTACTTCGCCGGCCCCGCGACCCACCGGGTCGAACAGCTCCTTCACGCCTTGACCTCAGACGAGTATGGGGCCGTGTGGGTCGTGCGCGGCGGATCGGGGCTCAACCAGCTCCTCCGTCACATCGACTTCGACGCGCTTCCCCAGCGGCCGGTCATCGGCTTCAGCGACACCACATCGCTGCTGCTTCCGCTGTGCGAGCGCACGGGCAGCCAGGTGGTGCACGGCCCGGTCCTGCACAGCCTGGGAAGCACCGATGACGCGAGCATCGCGCACCTGTTTCGGTTGATGGCGGGCGAGCCCACCGAGCCCCTGGTGGGTCGGGAGCTCGTGGCTGGCGTCGCCGAAGGGCGCCTTGTCGGCGGCAACCTCACCGTCATCGCGTCGATGTGCGGCACGCCATGGCAGCCGCAGACCGCAGGGGCCATCCTGGTGCTCGAAGATGTCGGCGAGCACCCCTACCGCATCGACCGAAACCTGGAGCAGCTGCGTGCCGCCGGCGTGCTCGACGGGCTGGCAGGTGTGGCGCTGGGCGAGTTCACCGGATGCGACGGGCCCGACAACGCCGACTGGACGCTGCTCGACGTCTTTCAAGAGGCGTTGGCCCCTTTAGGGGTTCCCGTCACGACCAACCTGCCCATCGGGCACGGCGCCCGGAACCACGCCTTCCCAATGGGGGCCCGGGCGCGGATGTCCGGCGGGGCCTTGGCCTGGTGAAGCGCGCGTCCCCGCAGCCGTGGCTCCTGCCCGAGCGCCTGGCCCCGTCCGAGTCGGCCTACCTGAACCGCCGCGAGCTGGTTCGCGCCCTCGGGCTGGGCACCATCGGCCTGATCAGCGGGTGCGGCCCGGGCGACAGCGCTCCCGCGGAGCTCGAGTGGAGCCTGCCCCCGCATCGACGCAGCGCGCGGTGGACCCTCGACCGGCCGGTCACCCAGGAGTCGGTGGCTGCCCGGTACAACAACTTCGTCGAGCTCGGCACCAGCAAGTCCGTGCACCAGGCAGCGGGCGGCATTCGGCCCAAGCCCTGGACGCTGCAGATCGCTGGTGAGTGCAGCAAGCCGCTGACCATCGGCTTCGAAGACCTGCTCAAGCGCTACGTCATCGAAGAGCGCGTGTACCGCTTTCGCTGCGTCGAGGGCTGGAGCATGGCGGTGCCGTGGTCGGGCCTTGCGCTGCACAAGCTGCTGACCGCCGTCGAGCCCACGGCACGGGCCCAGTACGTGCGCTTCGTCACCGCCGACGAGCCCAGCTGGTATCCGGGCATGTCCGAGCTGCCGTCCGCCCCATGGCCCTACACCGAGTCGCTCACCATGCCCGAGGCCATGAACGAGCTGACCCTGCTGGCCACGGGCATCTACGGCCACGCGCTGCCCAACCAGCACGGCGCGCCGCTGCGCTTGGTGGTGCCTTGGAAGTACGGCTACAAGAGCATCAAGAGCCTGGCCCGAATCGAGCTGGTGGCAACACCACCGCAGACCTTCTGGAACACGCTTCAGCCCGACGAGTACGACCTGGTGGCCAACGTCGACCCGGCGCGCAGCCACCCCCGTTGGTCCCAGGCCACCGAGCGCGCGATCCCCGGCGGCGATCGGGTGCCCACCCTGCTCTACAACGGGTACGGCGAGTGGGTGGCAGACCTGTACAGCGGCGCCTAAGCTCCTGTCATGCACGGCTCCTGGATCTGGCGCGAACTGCTCACCCGCGACCCCGCGAGGGCCGCCGACTTCTACGCCCAGCTCCTGGGCTGGTCGACCGTCGACGCGCCAGGGGGCACCCAGCTCTGCTGCAATGGCACGGCCTTCGCCAGCCTGGTGTCCACCGGCACTGGCGACCCGCCCAACCAGTGGGTGTTGTGCGCCGCCGTTCACGACGTGGCCGGAGCGGCCAGCGCGGTGACCGAGCTGGGGGGGCGCGTCATGGGCGACATCGCAGACGCTCCCGGTGGCGGGCTCTCGGCCCACATCCGCGACCCGGACGGGGCCCACCTGGCCCTGCTTCAGCACAGCGCGACCGCACCTGGCGAGGGGCCGGGCACCCCCATCTGGCAAGAGCTGCACACCCCAAGGGCAGCCGGTGCACGCGATTTCTACACCGGCCTGCTCGGGTGGCGCTTCGGCAAGATGCCCCTCCCGGGCGGCGCCGACTACCACATGGCTAGCGGCACCCACGGCGACGCCGCCGGCATGCTCCAGTGCAAAGACCCCAGCCAGCCATCGGCCTGGCTGCAGTACTTCGCCGTCGAGTCCGCGGACGCCACCGCCCAGCAAGTGGGGGCGCTCGGGGGCTCGATCGCCCTCGGGCCCGCCGAGATCCCTGGTGTGGGCCGCATGGCTCTGTTGGTCGACAACTGCGGTGCGGTGTTCGCGGTGCTGGCATGAGGCTCGGCCTCGCCACATGCTCCGAGCTGCCCGCCCACGAACACGACGACACAGGGCTGCACAGCCAGCTGCGCGAGCGCGGCCACGAGGTGGGCTTCCCCGTGTGGGACGACCCCCAGGTCGACTGGTCGACGTTCGACTCGGTGCTGATCCGCACCACCTGGGACTACCAGGAAAAGCTGCCCGCCTTCGCGGCCTGGGCCGAGCACGCGCACACGCAGACCCGGCTGTTCAATCCCATTCAGGTCGTGCGCTGGAACACCCACAAGGGCTACCTGCGTGAGCTCGCCCGCCTGGGCATCCCCATCGCGCCCACCACCTGGCTGCCGCGAGGAACCCGGGCCAACGCGGCCGACATCCTGGTTGAGCGCGGCTGGCATCGGGCCTTCATCAAGCCGGCCGTGGGCGCGACCGCCCGCGAGACCCTGCCGTTCGGCGAGCGGGACCTCGCGGCCGCTCAAGCCCACCTCGACCGCCTGCTGCCGCACGAAGACCTGATGGTGCAGCCCTACCTCAGCTCGGTCGAGACCCTTGGCGAGCTGTCGGCGGTGGTCATCGACGGGCAGCTCACGCACACGCTGCGCAAGGTGCCCGTGGCGGGCGACTACCGCGTGCAAGACGACTTCGGCGCCACCGACGAGCCCTGGCCGCTCGACGCCAAGGCGGCTGCCGTCGTCGACGCCGCGATCGGGTTCATGCACGAGCGCTTCGGCCCGCTGCTCTACGCCCGGGTCGACCTGCTCCAGCTCGACGATGGGAGCTACGGACTCAACGAGCTCGAGCTGGTCGAGCCGAGCCTGTTCTTTCGCCACGGTCCCGACGCCGTGCAGCGCCTGGTCAGCGCCTGGGAAGCGCGGCTGCAGCAGGGCCATCAGGAGCGGTAGGTGCCGCCCAGGGCCAACAGCAGGATGGGCACCTCGACCCAGGCGTGAACCGCCGCGAAGATCGCGTAGATCGCGCGCCCCTCACCGAAGTCGAGTGCGAACAGGCCCAGCAGCACCAGGCCCGCGGCACCCATCGCTGCCACGAAGGTGCGCCGATCGGGCCAAGGCAGGGTGCCCTCCCCTGGGCCCGTGAGCCCCGGCAACACATGGATCACCGCCGCGTAGTGCATGCACTGCGCAAACACCGCGGCGCTGAACGCGTCGATGGCCCACGGCCGATCGTGCCACTCGGAGGGCACGTAGACCCGCAGCTGCGAGGCCAGCCCACCCGCGTCGAACAGGCTCGCATTGGGACGCACCAGCTCGGCGGCTGTGAGCCACTCCCGCGGCAGCCCGGTGGCGATGAACAGCGGCACGGCGATGAAACACAGCACCGCGACCCCGAGTCCGCTCCCACGCTGGTGAGGCGGCAGCGCCTCGGCCAGAAAGGCCAGCGGCGTGAAGTTGTGCAAGACCGCGAGCACCAGCAGTGTGTGGATGGGCGACAGCTGAAGGCCCGTCCACACGCCTGTGGCCACCAGCCCCGCGACCACCAGCGGCACCCCGGTGCGCTCGAGCATGGGCATCACCGCAACGGCCAGCGCGATCAGCAGCACCAGCTCGACCACCACCGCCGAGTACCCGTCCAGCACACCCAGGGCCACCAGCCCTCGGCTGCCCGCAACCCCGGCCAGGATGACGCCCAGCGCCACCCGCAGCCGCGCCCCGATGGCCCCTCCATAGCGCTCGTCCACGAAGCGCAGCTCCGAGAGCACGTGGGCCAGGCCAAACACGGCCAGCGTGGTGGTGTAGACCCCCAGCGGAAAGAGCACCACCAGCAACGCGGTCGCCGCGACGGCCATCGCCGCCCCGATCACCGGCGGCGACGCCCCAGCAGCGCGAGCATGGCCAGCGCGAACGCGGCAGTCCCACCCCCACCGGCGGCGGTGCTGCAGTCCTTCTTCTTGGCAGGCTTGGGCTCGACCTTTCCGGGCTCGGGCTCGGGGGTCACCTTGGGCTCGTCGACGGGAGCGTCGGCCTGTTGGATGCGGGGATCGGGCGTGGGCGGGGCATCGGCGGCCCGGCAGTGCACCTCGGTCCACACCGACGCGCCGGCGGTGCGGCAGTTCAGGGTGTAGCCCTGGGCTTCGAGCGCCTCGCAGTCTTCGCGCCCGCCGTGCCATCCGTCGCAGCTGACGCAGGCCTGACCGCTGTTTGCGGCCTGCACCTTCTTGACCGTGCAGGACTCGACGTAGCCCTCGGGCGGGGGGATGTCGGCCAGGGCCAGCGTGGACAGCAGCAGAACGATCATGGAATCTCCTCAAGGAAGCCACGCATCGTACCGAAGTCTGATGCATGGCTTCTGCTTCCCCCTCACATCCCCTCCTGCCACAAGAGCTGCGTGGCGCATCCCTTGCCGGCGTCGACCTGTCAGCGGTGGACCTCTCGGATCAGGATCTGTCGGGGGCCGACCTGTCGGGGGCCGACCTGCGGGGCGCTCGGCTGATGCGGGCCCGCTTGGTGGGAACGGTGCTCTTTGGGGCTCGCCTGGACGGCGCGGAGCTGGCAGGAGCCGATCTGCGCGGCGCCAACATGAACGAGGTGAGCGCCGGCCACACGGGATTGGGACGGGCACGGCTGGAGGGCGCGACGTTGTTCGGCGCGCGCATGCAGGGAGCGACGCTCAACGGCGCGACCCTGGACGGCGCCGACCTGCGCACGGCCAAGCTGGACGGCGTCTGCCTGGTGGACGCGAGCCTGCAAGACGCCGATCTCACCTCGGCACAGCTCGTCGGCGCCGACCTGAGCTCGGCAGACGTCGCCAACGCTGCCTTCCATGGGGCCGACCTGCGCCAGGCCCGCCTGCGGGGAGTGCGCAACTACCAGACCGCCGACTGGGTGGGCACCGACCTGCGCGACGCCGACTTCAACGGCGCCTACCTGCTCCGACGCCACGCCCTCGACCAGAACTTCCTCCACGAGTTTCGCGAGCAGAGCGCCGTGAACCGGCTGGTGTACCAGGTCTGGTGGATCACCTCGGACTGCGGGCGCAGCTTCGGTCGTTGGGGCGCCTGGACGGCGGCCATCGCCGTGCTGTACGCCCACCTCTACACCTTCGTGGCCGTCGACTACGGGGACAATGCGACGTGGCTATCGCCGCTGTACTTCAGCATCGTGACGCTGACGACGCTCGGCTATGGCGACGCGCTGCCCACCACGGCTGCATCTCAGGGTGTCGTGATGAGCCAGGTCGTCATCGGGTACGTCATGCTGGGCGGCCTCCTGTCGATCTTCGCCAGCAAGATGGGAAGGAGGGCCGACTGATGTTCGCATCCCTGCGCCGGCTGTGGTCGGGCTCACCGCGCCAGAACCTGGTCACCCTGCTGGGCACCACCGAGCTGCCCCAGCTGCCCGCCATCACCATGCGGGTGCTCGAGACCCTGCGCGACCCCAACGCCGACAACGCCACCATCGCCGCCCTTGTTAGCCAGGACCCCGGTCTGTCGGTCAAGGTGCTGCGCACCGTCAACTCGGCGGCCTTCGGTCTGCGTCGACCCATCGACAACGTCCAGCACGCGGTCGCCGTGCTCGGGCGAGCCCCATTGGAGTCGATGGTGCTCGCCGTAGCGGTCGCCGCGAGCTTGCCGAAGCAGGCCCCAGGCCTCGATCACCGCCGGTTCTGGGGCGCAGCCGCCAGGCGCGCCGCCACGGCCCAGCGCCTGTGCGAGCTGTACGAGCCACAAGCACGCCTGGTGGCGTTCACCGCAGGCCTGCTGCAGGACATGGCGATACCCCTGCTGGCCCAGTCGGTCGGCGGGGACTACGGCGCGCTGCTGCAGGACTGGCACGACAACGGCGGCCAGCTCGACGGCCGCGAGCGGGACACCTACGGCTGGGACCACGCGGTGGTGGCCAGCTGGCTGTGCGCCGAGTGGCGATTCCCCGACTCGCTGTCGGCCGCGATCACCGGCCACCACGGCGGCGCGCAGGCGCCCGGAGCCGTGCGCCTGGTGGGCATGCTGCCCGAGTGCGATGATGGCGACCACGACGAGCTGATCGAGACCGCGCGCGACACCTTTGGAGCCCGACCCGACGACGTGGTCGGGGCGATCCAGTGGGGCGAGGAGCGGGGCGCCGAGGTCGCCGAGCTCTTCGCCGGCTAGGGACACGCCCTGAAGCCAGGGTCGCGACGGCCCGCGCCCGCCCCATTGGGCGCATTGTCCGCCCACCCTCGCGAAAGCAGCTGAAAACCCCTGCGCGGCGGGTTTGTGGACTGTACTGTGGGTGCAGGAGGCACTTGTGTTTCCCCGCGTCGACTTCCCATGGGTGTTCCAGCTCGACGCCGAGTCCAGGCGACTCGACGTGTTCGAGGACTACACCCGAATCGAGACCGTGTCCTTCGACGAACATGGTGTCGGCGGCACGTGCAGCTGTGACGGGTACTGGGACACGGTGCTGTGCCTGCCCGAGATGCCGCCGCTCACGCTGGGCCGGCCCGCAGCGCCCGGGCTCGGAGCAGCGGTCATGGAGCGCATCAGACGTGCCTTCCCCGGCGGCCCGGCGGGCCCCCTGATCGGCGCCCCGCGCGAGTCGACACGCTGGGTCACGCGCATCGAGATCGAGGGCCAGCCCCTGTGGGTGCCGGACTCTCCCGTCGGTGGCGGGGGCTGCCTGCTGTTTCGCGACAACTCACGCCGCGTGGGGCTCGTCGATCTTCGGCCCGTGGTCGCGGTCAGCGACGTGCAGCGGCTGCTCACCCGGGCGCACGGCGATCTCGACCTGCGGGTCCTGGACGACTACTCGGTGTTTCGTGCGATGCGCGTGGTGGACGTGGTGCGCGATCCCGAGCGGGAGTGCGACCGAGACGAGGCACGCGAGGTCGACGTCGACGCCGCGTTGGGCGACGAGGTCTACTGGCCCATTTCGGTGCAGTGGGCACACCTGGTGCTGCGCTGGGCCGCCGGCTCACGGGCCCACTGATCGGCGGAACCCTCGTTGGGCGCCGGGGTCTATGTGCACGTCCCCCCGGCCCCGGACGAGACCGACATGCTGTTCCTGATCCTGACCTCCCTGATGACGCCCGCCATGGCCCAAGAAGACGAGTGCAACACCGTGCGCAGAGGCGTTCAGAGTGTGTGCTTCGACGAGATCGACGTCACCGGCACCCTCGACGGCCCCACGATCGGTGTGGGCTTCGAGGAACGACGCCGCGGATTCACGTCGTTCATCGTGCTTCGCAAGAACTTCGACGTCGAGATCGAGCGGGGCACGCGCGAGTTCTGATCGCGTGCTGCCGGGCGCGTCGTTCTGTAGTAGTCTCTCTCCCTTCACGGAGACTCCGATGAGCAGCACCAGTGCCGACTACGTCGATGCCGCCCTCAACGCGATGGTTCTCATCATGATGGCCGACGGCCACGGGCACGAATCCGAGGCCACGGCGGTCACCAACCAGTACAAGAAGCTCACCGGCAACGACCTCGATCGCGGCAAGCTCGACGTCCTGTGCAGCAAGCTGGGTGACAACTACAAGAGCGGGTGGGGCGTCGTGGTCGCCGCCAACCTCGAAGAAGACGAAAAGCACCGCATCCTCAACAGCTGCGTGCACGTCTGCATGGCCGATGGCGAGCTGCAAGACGAAGAGTTCGCCCTGCTGGGCCGCATCGCCCGTGCCTACGGCGTGCATCGCTCCACCATGCGTCAGATCATGAGCGACGTCTGGGGCGACCGCGAATCGTAGGCGCCACCGGCCCGCCGATCACCGCTTGGGAACCACCACCGGCAGGGCCGTGAGCCGCTCTGGTGCTTCGGCGCCGTCGGCCATGAACCACACCTCGGCGGTGCCGCTGAACTTGGGGCTGCTGGGCACGGGAATGGTGACGCCCAGAAAGAAGGACTCCCCCGCCTTGCCCGAGTAGCCGATGCGCTCGCGGGTACCGGTGGCGAGCGCGGTCTCTTCCCAGGGGCGCAGCTGATCGTCCAGGATGCGCACCCACGTCCACCCTGGCCGCCCCGGATTGACGTGGGCCTGCACGGTCAACGTGCCGCGGCCCTGGGTGGACAGCTCGATGCTGTCGCCATCTTTGCTGGGCTCACGCCGCGGCATGAACCAGCGGTGGTAGCCGTCGGTGTCGATGCGCTGTGGGTCCTGCCCCAGCCCGCCCAGGTACCCGAGCACCTCGCCCAGGGCGGTGGCCGTGCGGTCGCGACCTCCGCGCTTGCCCGACTCGTAGATGTCGACGAACAGCCCCTCGCCTTCGATGGTGATGGCGGTCGTCTCCCACCCGTACATGTCATCGGTGTCCAGAAAGAAGGTGTTCACCGATAGCGACGAGGCGGTCGCCGGGGTGACGACCACGTGCGGCGACGTCGCCCAGGCACCTTCCTGGGACCACTCGTCGAAGCGGATGGCCGTGGTCCACACCTCTTTGGGGCGGCGGATGTAGCCCGACCAGTCGAGGTGGTGCTCGCGTCCGCGGCTCTCGCGGCGATAGGCCACCAGCGCCCCATCACGCTGGATGAGCCGCCAGCGCGCATCTGCCGCGACATGGCGCAGCACTGCCCCCGCCACCGAGGCCGGCACGTTGGCCGGTTCGAGCGGGACCTGGATGTTGAAGCTGCGCTGAACCCGGGACAGCGACTCGAGCTGCAGCTCGGTGCCGCGCCCGGTGATGGGGGGGATGGGCATCTCGCTCGCGTAGGGGGTCGCCGCGGCGCCCGGGTCTTGGGGCACCGAGATCGTGGGCGGCGGCGGCGGGTCCGCAGATCCTTTCTTGGCCGATGCCGTCACGGCCAGCATGCATATCCAGACGAACATGCCGCACATGCTACACCTAGGCCCATGCCGCACGACAAGCCACAGCTCCGCGCGCTCCTGGCCGAGCGCAGAGGGGCACTCGACGCCGATCAGCGGCGGGCCGCCAGCGCCGCCATCACCCGACACCTGGTGCACCATCCCGACTGGGCTGCGGCGCAGACCGTGGCCGCCTTCGCCTCGATTCGCAGCGAGGTGCAGACCCAGGACATCCTCAACGCGGCCCTCTCAGCGGGCAAGCGCCTGGTCCTGCCCGTCACCGTGGGGCGTGGCCACCGATTGGTGCTCCGTCAGGTGCTGCGCCTCGATGATCTGGTGCCTGGCTCCTTCCGCGTGCCGGAGCCTCCGCCCACCGCGCAAGAGGTCCACCCCAACGAGGTCGATCTGTTCGTGGTGCCCGGCCTGGGCTTCGACCTCCACGGAAACCGCTTGGGCTACGGCGCGGGCTACTACGACCGCACCCTGGCGGCCGCACCCCAGGCCCGTCGCGTGGCCATCTGCTTTGCCTGCCAGATCGTCGACGCGCTACCCGCCGAAGCCCACGATCAGCCCATGCACGCTGTGATCACCGAGAACGGCGTCACCCGCCACCTTCGTCGGTAGCGGCGGCCGGCTGCTTGACCAGGAACTCGGGCGGCGTCGCCTGCTGGTAGTTGTTCTTGCCCCAGCACCGCACGCTGCCACGGTCGTCGATGCCACAGGTGTGCCCCATGCCCTTGCCCACCACGCGGAAGGGGTCGGCGGGCGGGGTGAGCTGGTCGTAGTTGTTCAGGCCCCAGCACTTGACCTGCTTGGACGTGGTGACGCCGCAGGTGTGCCGGGCGCCGATGCCCAGCTTGGTGAACTTGGCGTTGGGAACGTCGAGCTGCGCGCTCTCGTTGTTGCCCCAGCACACCACCGTGCCGTCGGCCTTGCGCGCGCAGCTGTGGTACTCGCCCGTGGCGATCTCGACGAAGGTGCCCGGCGGCGGGGTGGACTGTCCGAACTCGTCGTGTCCCCAGCACACCGCAGCGCCACCCTCTTCGAGCGCGCAGGTGTGCTGCCCGCCCGCGTCGAGGGCGATGAACTTCTTGCCCTTGGGCACCTCGGTGCGACCGTCGGCGGACTGGCCCCAGCAGGCCACCTCGCCGGCCGAGTTGATGGCGCAGCTGTGCCACCACCCGCTCGCCACCTCGTTCCACTGCCCCTTGGGCGGCCGGTCCTGGCCGTAGGTGCGGTGGCCCCAGCACGCCAGCTGCCCGTCTTTGGCGGTGAGCGCGCAGTTGTGCCACCCACCCACCGCGAGCCGGCGGTAGGTCGTCTCGTCGGGAGGGCTCGCCACCTTGTAGTCGTCGAGGCCCCAGCACGACAGCTGCCCCAGCGTGGACAAGGCGCAGCCGTGTGAGCTGCCTCCACCGGCGATGCCGGGGATGACCGTGGTGGTCCAGTCGGCGCTGGGCCCATCGTCGGTGCCGTCAGTGGGGGTGGCCTTGCAGCGCCAGTGTTCGTCGACATCGAGCTCGCTGGCCGGGACCGAGTCGCCGGGGCGCCGCGCGGTGTTGGTGGGGCCCGTGTACGGCGTGTCGTTCTCGAAGAACTCGAAGCGGTAGCTCACCGTGTCGCCGTCGAGATCGGTGGACTCGCCGACCACCAGGCACTTGAGGTCGACGAAGCCACCCTCGGGGTCGGCGATGAACACGTTGACGTTGGTGGGTGGCGTGTTCTTGACCGACAGCGGCTCGGAGTCCTGGGTCTTGCCGTCGACGAAGCCGTCGTTGACCGACACCCGGGCCACCACCTTGTCATCGCGATCGAAGAACTGCTTGCCGTCGAGCGTGCGCTCGGTCTGGTCGGGCACCACGCGTCCGTTCACCAGCCACTGGTAGGTGACCTTCACCTCGTCGCCGTCTGCGTCACTGGCCCGCGCCGAGACCTTGATGGTGCCTTCGGTGAACACATTGTCGGGGGTGAGCACCACGCTGTTGATCTGGGGCGCCGAGTTGACGATGGTGATGGCATTGCTGGCCACCGCCTCGCCGCTGTCGGTGCCGTCGGTGGGTGTCGCCTTGCACTGCACCTGGTCGCCCTTCTTGAAGGACGAGCCCGACAGCTTGGCCCCCGAGCCCGCGACCGACGAGCCGTTGACCTCCCACGCGTAGGTGAAGCTCACCTCGTCGCCGTCGAGATCGGAGGAGCGGCCGGGCTTGCACTCGAGCTCGGTGTCGGTGTAGGCCGTGGACGGGCCCAGGCTGGCGCTCGACAGCTTGGGGGCGGTGTTCTGCACGACGATGGCCGCCGACTTCACCGGGGCCCCGTCGTTGGTGCCGTCTTTGGGGGTCGCCTCGCACACCACCTTCTGGTCGCGCTTGAAGAACGACGATGACAGCGTCACCGAGCTGCTGCTGACCGCGGCACCATCGACCGTCCACGCGTAGCCGTAGTACACGCGGTCGTTGTCGTCGTCGGTGGCCTGGCCCGGCACGCAGGTCACGCTCTGGTTGGTGAACGGGGCCTTGGGCTCGATGGCCGCGCTCGCCAGGGACGGAGCGGTGTTCTTGACCCGGACCGCGGCGGCCGCGACGGCACGCCCGGAGCCCTGGTCGTCTTTGGGGGTGACGGTGCACACCACACTCTGGTTCTTGCCAAAGGCGTCGCTGGCCAGCTTGTTGCTGTTGTCGCCGACCAGCCGCCCGCTGACGGTCCACTTGTAGTCGAAGCTCACCGAGTCGCCATCGGCGTCGGTGGCGGCGCCCGCCTTGCACAGCAGCGAGTCGGAGGTGCTGGGCTCGGATGGGGTGGTGGTCGCTTCGGACAGCACCGGAGTGGTGTTCTGCACCACCACCTCGGCGCTGGCGACGGGCTCGCCCGTAGCGGTACCGTCTTTGGGTGTGACCGTGCACACGACCTTGTTGTTCTTCTTGAAGGCGCTTGCCGCCAGCTTGTCGCTGTTGCCGCCCGCCACGGCCCCATCGACCGTCCACTTGTAGTCGAAGCTGACCTCGTCGCGATCCGGGTCGGAACCCGCACCTGCGCGGCAAGACAGCTCGTCGGTGGTCTTGGGTGAAGACGGGCTGACGGTGGCGCCAGAGACCTTGGGCGGGCTGTTCACCACCGTCACGGCGGCCGACTTGACCGCGTCTCCCGAGCTGGAGCCGTCGGTGGGCGTGGCCTCGCAGGACACCGCCTGGCCCTTGCTGAAGTAGCTCGACGACAGCGACTGGGAGCTGCTGGCCACCTTGGCGTCGTCGACGTACCAGGCGTAGCGGAAGCTCACGCGATCGTCGTCGTCGTCGGTGGCGGCGCCAGGCTCGCACTCGAGGGTATCGGTGGTCTTGGGCGTCTTGTTGTCGACGGCCGCGCTCGCGAGGGTGGGCGGCGTGTTGGCCGGCACACGCGTGGCGGAGCGCACCGCGCTGCCGTCGCCCTCACCGTCGTTGGGCGTGACCACGCACTGCACCGACTGGCCCTTCTTGAAGTGGGTGCTGGCCAGGGTGGGGCCCGACTGCCCGTCGACCGCCCGGCCGCTGACCAACCACTGGTAGGCGAAGTTCACCGCGTCGTCGTCGCCGTCGGTGGCCGCCCCCGGCTTGCAGCTCATGGTGCTGGTGGTGACGGGCTTGTCGGGGGTGAGCTGCACGTCTGCGAGCTTGGGCAGGGTGTTCTTGGCCACTGCGGGCTCGGAGGTGATGGCCTGGCCGTTGGCGGTGCCATCGTTGGGCGTCACCGTGCACGCGATCTTCTGGTTCTTCTTGAAGTGGCTGGCGGGCAGCTCGGCGCCGTCGACACCGGCCACGGTCGCGCCGTCGACGCTCCAGCTGTACTTCAGCTCTACCGGGTCGCCGTCGGCATCGGACTTGCTGCCTGGCCGGCACGACAGGGCCTGATCGGTGGCCGGCGCCTTGGACGACAGGGTGGCCGAAGACAGCTTGGGCGCCGAGTTGTCGATGGTGGCCGCAGCCGTCTTGACGGCGTCGCCGCGGGCTCCGGCGGTGTCGCGCGGGGTGGCCTCGCACACGACCTTGTCGCCCTTCTTGAAGTAGCCCGAGGTGAGCTTCTGCGCCGTGCTGCCCGCCTTGGCCTCGTTGACGTACCAGGCATACAGGAAGGACACGGTGTCGCCGTCGGCATCGCTGCCCTGGGCGGGCTGACACTCGAGGGTGTCGGTGGTGAGCGCCACGGTCTTGTCGAGCTTGGCGCTGGCCAATGTGGGAGGCGTGTTGGCCACCGAGCGCGTGGCGGAGCGCTTGGCAGCACCGCTGGCCTCGCCATCGGTGGGTGTGGCCTCGCAGCTGATGCCCTGCCCCTTCTTGAAGGCGCTCGACGGCAGCGTCTTAGAGGTCTGGCCGTCGATGGCGCTGCCGTTGGCGAGCCAGCGGTAGGTGTACGACACCGCATCGCCGTCGGCATCGGTCGACTCGCCGGGCGTGCAGGTGAAGGTATCGGTGGTGACGGGCTTGTCGGGGCTGATGGCCACGTCGGCCAGCACCGGCTTGGTGTTCACCGAGCGCGCGGGCTCGCTGCTGACCGCGGCACCCGCCCCCTCGTCGTCACTGGGGGTGACCGTGCACACGATGTCCTGGTTCTTGGCGAACTTGGCGGCCGGGAGCTTGTTCTCGGTGACACCGGCCACCGCGCTGCCGCCCACCGTCCACGCGTAGCTGTAGGTGATGGCGTCGCGGTCGGCATCGGCGCCGCCCGAGGGCGTGCAGCTGAGCTCTTTGTCGGTGGTGGGGGCGCTGGGGCTGACCGAGACCTTGGCCAGCGTGGGCACGGTGTTCTTGACGGTGACCGCCGCCGACTTCACGGGCTCTCCGCGGGCGCCGCTGGGGTCGCGGGGGGTGGCCTCGCACAGCAGCGACTGCCCCTTCTTGGTGAGGCCGGCCGTCAGGGTCTGGCTGGTGGAGAGCACGCGTTCGCCGTCGAGCCAGCGGTAGCTGAAGGACACGGTGTCCTGGTCGTCGTCGGTGGCCTTGCCGGGCTGGCACACCAGCGCGTCGGTGGTGGCTGGCGAGGTGTTGTCGATGGACACCGAGGCCAGCGATGGTCCGGTGTTCTTGACGGTGCGCGCGGCGCTCTTGCGCGGGGTGCCCGCATCGGTGCCGTCGGTGGGCGTGGCCTGGCACACCACCGACTGGCCCTTGGCCGTGGCACTGGCCGGCAGCGTGTCGGTTGTCTGGCCGTCGACCGTCTTGCCGGCGACCAGCCAGGTGTAGGTGAAGGACACGCTGTCGCCGTCGACATCGGCGGCCTCGCCGGGCTGGCACTTGACGGCCGAGGTGGTGAGCAGCTCGTCGGGCGTGGTGGTGACCGAGGCGAAGGTGGGTGCCGTGTTTGCGATGGTGACGGCCTCGGACTCGACCATCTGGCCGTCGGCGCCGCCGTCGTTGGGGGTCACGGCGCAGGTGATCTTCTGCCCACGCTTGTGCTTGTCGGCCGCGAGCGTCTTGGCGTTGGTGCCCGCGATGGCCACGCCGTCGGCCTTCCACAGGTACTTCAGCTGGACCGGGTCGCCATCGGCATCTTTGGCGCCTGTGGCGTTGCAGCTGAGCGCGGTGCCGGTGTGGGCCTTGGCGGGCGCGACGGCCACGGCACCCAGCTCGGGCAGGGTATTCAAGATCAGAACAGCGGCCGAAGTAACGGCTTCGCCCTTGTCTTTTCCATCGCTCGGCGTGACCTGGCAGCTCACCTTGTCGTCTTTGCCGAAGTAGCGCCCCACCAGCGCTTCGCCGGTGGCCCCGCTGGCGCTGCCGTTGACGAGCCAGGCGTAGCCCAGCGTGACCTCGTCACCATCGGCATCGGACGCCTTGGCGGCGCAGGCCAGCTCGGTGTCCGTGCGGGCCTGGGCTGGAGAGACCGTGACCGAGTCGACCACCGGCGCGGTGTTCTTGGGAGGTTCGGGCTCCGGAACCTCTTGCGCGACAGCGATGGCAGAGAGCGTCACGAGTGGCGTGAGCGCGAACAACTTCCAGTGCATCCACCTGCCCCAGATCGAGCGAAACGAGCCGGGAAGGTACCACAGTCAGCCCCCCGAACCGTCCGCTTTCGTCGGCGTTTCCAAGCTTTTGGCACCCATGGAATGCCGTCGCTCCAACGCGTGTTTTCAGCGATTCCGCTCGTAGAGCATCGCGAGCCCGCGCAGGGTCAGGTAGGCGTCGACCTCTTCGATCACCGCGCTCTCTTCGCTGAACAGCGTCGCCATGCCTCCCGTCGCCACCACCCGGCAGTCGTCCCCCAGCTCGTCGGCGCATCGCCGAGCCAGCGAGTCCACCAGGCCGACATACCCGTAGTACAGGCCGCTCTGCATCGCGTGCACCGTGTTGGTGCCAATGGCCGAGGGCGGGCGGCGAACCTCGACCCGGGGCAGCTTGGCGGTGCGCGAGAACAGCGCCTCTTCGGAGATCTTGAAGCCCGGCGCGATCGCCCCCCCGACATAGTCGCCCGCGCCGTTGACGCAGTCGAAGGTGGTCGCGGTGCCAAAGTCCACCACCACGATGGGCCCACCCCAGCGATCGTAGGCCGCCACCGAGTTCACCACCCGGTCGGCCCCTACTTCGCGCGGGTTGTCGGCGCGCACGCGCATGCCGGTCTTGAGGCCACGGCCCACCACCTTGAGGTCGACGTCGAGGTAGCGGCGGCAGCACTTCTCGAAGGTGTAGAGCACCGACGGCACCACCGTCGAGCAGATGGACCCCTCGACCTCGGCCTTGTCGATGTCGCTCAGATCGAACAGGCGGGTGATCAGCACCCCGAGCTCGTCTGTGGTGCGCCCCTCGGTGGTGATGCGGAAGGTGTGACGAACCGTGGTGCCGTCCATGAGGCCCAGCACGGTGTTCGTATTGCCGACGTCGATGACCAGGATCATGTGGCGCGAATAACCGGTCGCCAAGGAGCATAGGCCTCCGTGCCCGTGCCCGCTCTCGTCGCCCCCTGCTACGGCCGCTTCGGGAACTCCCGCGGCCGGCCAGGCACCGGGCTCTCCCATCCTTCCAGCGCCTCGATCACCAGCTCGACGGCCTTGTCGAGCTGCGGGTCCTCGCCCTTACGCGGCGCCTCTGGCGGCTCCACCAACGGCACGGTGGGCTCCACGCCCTCGCGCTCGACGTCCCACTCCCCTTCGCGGTTCACGAAGCCGAAGCTGGGCGCCGTGATGCCGCCACCGATGAGCAGCTGCAGCGAGTTGTCGATGCCCACCAGACCGCCCCAGGTGGTCTCGCCAACCACCGGCCCCAGCTCGAACTGCTTGAAGTAGTACGGGAAGGCATCGCCGCCGGAGCCCGCGTAGCCGTTGGCGATCATCGCCATGGGGCCGTGCATGGCCACGGTGGGCGTGCGCCAGTCCATGCCGTCGCGCGGCACCCAGGTGTTGTAGTGCGGCCGGATCAGGTGCTCGACGAACATCTCGGGGATGAAGCCACCCCGGTTGTAGCGAACGTCGATGACCAACGCGTCTTTGCGGTGCTGCGCGTACAGGCCACGCACGAACTCGGTGTAGCCCTTGCTGGACGTATTGGGCACGTGGATGTAGCCCACGCGGCCGTTCGAGGCCTTGCTGACGCGGTCCCGGCGGTCGACCACCCAGTCGTGGTACCGCAGCTCGGCCTCGCTGTGCACGGGCTCGACCTCGATCTCGCGAGCGCCGGCCATGTCGGGATTGGCCTCGTTGACGGCGATGCGGATGCGGCGGCCCGCAGTGCCGACCAGCCATCGGTACGGGTTGTCCCCCGGCTCGAGCTCGTGCCCGTCGATCATCACCAGCCACGAGCCGTCCCTCACGTCCGCGCCAGGCCGTGCCAGCGGCGGTGTGCGCGATGGGTCGCCCGGCTCGCCGCGCAGCACCCTCGTGATGCGCACCCCTTCGCCCTCCTGGACGAGGTCGGCCCCCAGGTATCCGGTGGACACGGAACGAACGCCGTTCCACTCGCCCCAGATGTAGGCGTGACCGACGTTGAGCTCGGCGATGAGCTCTCCCAGCAGCCAGCGCACATCGCTCTCGGTCGTGGCCTTGGACAGCAGCCCGGCGTAGCGCTCGGCGAGCGCGTCCCAGTCGTGGCCGTGCATGCCGGGGTCGTAGAAGTGGTCGCGCATGTAGCGACGCACCTCATCGATGGAATGTGTCCACTCCTCCTTGGGATCGATTCGGGTCGAAATTCCCCAGAAAGACACCCGCTTGGCATCGGCATCGGGCGAGGCGTCGACCACCCAGCTGTCGCCATCGCTGTCGATGGCCAGCAGCTTCTCGCCGCTTGCGGCCACTTCGTAGGCCACCACGTCGCTGGTGACGCGCTCGGCCTCCTGCTCCTCGAGATCGTAGTGGAACAGGTCGGCCTCGCCGTCGTCGATGGGGTCCCACGCCGTGAACAAGACCGCGCCCTCGATGGCCTCCAGGCTGTCGTAGCGCCCCGGCTCGATGGGCAGACGCACCAGGCGGTCGCCGAGGCCGTCGAGCTCGATCTCCAGCTCCGGAGCCTCGAGCACGACCTTCTTCTTGTTGCGGCGCTTGCGGCGCTTTTCTTTCTTCTTGTCCTCTTCTTCGGCCTCGTCCAGGTCGAACACCGGGCTGCCTTCGTCGTCGACCTCCTCGTCGCTGCGCGCTGGCACGGGGTCGGGCCCATCGCCCTTCAGCCGCACCGCGTACAGCAGGTCGGTGCGACGGTGCACCAGGCGGAACTCGTAGACGTTGCTCACGAGGTCGAAGGCGCGCCGGCTGGCCAGGTACAAGAAGTGGCCCTCGGGGTCCCAGGCGACGTCGAAGTCATCGTTGAAGTCGTCGGTGACCCGGGTGTTCTCGCCGGTGAACACGTTGTAGATCCACACCGCACCGTGCCAGTTCTCGTCGGGCCGGATGTAGGCGATCCACCCGCCATCGTGCGAGTAGCTCGCGTTGTGGATGGCCCAGCGCTCGCCCTGATCGACCAGCGTCTTCTCGCCGCTCTCGACCACCACGTCCCACAGGCGCATGCGCTTGTCGGTGAACAGGATGCGCTTGCCATCAGGCGACCAGCGCATGCCCGTGAGCCAGGTGTCGTTGTCCTGGGTGAGCCGACGCGGCAGCCCAGAGCCATCCTGGTTCACCAGCCAAAGCTCGTGTTCGCCGCTGCGGTCGCTGATGACGGCGATCTTCTTGCCGTCGGGGCTCCACGCCGCATCCACGATGCGTGAGCCCGACTCGCCGGCGACCTGGCGCCAGTCGCCGTGCTCGGCGGGCACGCTGAAGAGTCGCCCGTGGGCGATGCCCGCCACCCGCTTGCCCTGGGGGCCCACGGTCTGGGCACCCACCTCGCTGTGCACGGTCTCGACCCGGGGAAGCGTGGCCAGGGCCTCGTCGGGGATGTCGATGTTCAGCACGGTGTCGGACTTGCTGGCCACGTCGTAGACACGCAGATCGCCGCCGTGGCCGTACACGATGGTGTCGCCGTCGATGGACGGCCAGGACACGTCGAAGTCGGCGTGTGCCGTGAGCGCGGTGGCCTCGCCCCCCTCACCCAGGCGGAACAGGTTTCGCGTGGCAAAGCCCTCGCCATCGGCGCTTCGGTCGCTCACGAAGAAGATGGCGTCGCCCGCGACCATGGGATGGGTGTCGGTGCCCGGCCAAGTCGTGAGCTGCTCGCTCGTCTTCTGGGTGGCGTCCCAGCGCCACAGGTCTTGCTGCATGCCCCCGCGGTAGCGCTTCCACGTCCGGAAGTTGCGGAACTTGCGGTTGAACACGTAGCTGCCGTCGTCACCGATGAGCTTGGTGGGTCCGGCATCGCTGGTGGGCAGCACCACCGGCATGTCCCCTTCCAGAGACACGGTGTACAGCGAGGCATAGCGGTTGTCGACGGCTTCGAAGCGGCTGCCGAACACCACCCTCTTGGAGTCGGGTGTCCAGTCCCAGACGACGTCGTCCATGAAGCCCAGGCTGTGCCAGGTGAGCCGCCGGGGAGCGCCCCCGTCGAAGGGAATCACCCAAACGTCCGCATCGCCCTGGTACTCCGCCGTGTAGGCAATCCACTGGCCGTCGGGACTGATGCGGGCGAAGCGCTCGTCGCCCGGGTGCGTCGTCAGCCGACGCGCCGTGCCGCCCTCGACCGGCACCTTCCACAGATCGCCGCCGGCGGTGAACACGACGTGGCCTTGTCCCACATCAGGGAAGCGGGGCAGCCCGCCCGTGGTCTGGGCCAGCGCAGATGACAGCAGCAACAGCGGGAGCAGGGCACACCTCCGAGGGAGGGGCCTCTAATCGCAGGCACGCCTCCTGCCCTCCAGCAGCTCAAGGAGCACAGGCCTCCGTGCCTGTGCGGGGGGCTCCCAACTGCAACGGGCACCGACGCCCGTTCTCCTTGCTGCAAGCCGGCTACCAGTTCGTCGCACCTCCGAGGAGAGGCCTCCAATGGCAGGCACGCCTCCTGCCCTCCAGCAGCTCAAGGAGCACAGGCCTCCGTGCCTGTGCGGGAGGCCCCACTGCAACGGGCACGGAGGCCCGTTCTCCTTGCTGCAAGCCGGCTACCAGTTGGTCGCGCCGGCTCCGCCGTTGACGCCGGGAGTGCCGTCGCTGCTGGCGCTGGTTCCGCCGCTGCCGCCGGCGCCGCCGAGGCCAGCGTTGCCGAACTCGAGCGTGTTGCCGTTGATGGCGTAGTCGGCGGGTGGGTTCACGCCGTCGACGTAGACCGCAAAGCTCGCGCCGCCGGCACCGCCGCCGCCGCCGCCGCCGTTGCCGCCGTTGCCGCCCAGGCCACCATCACCGCCGGCCGCACCGCACCAGGCGGCGTTGATGTCCCCGTCCAGGCCACCGAAGCCGCCCAGCCCGCCGGTGCCGCCGAGTCCACCGTCGCCGCCTGTTCCGCCGCCACCGCCGTCGTCGGCGATGATTTCGTTGCCGAGCAGCAAGGGCAGGTCGCTGGGCGAAGGCGCGTCGATGATCACCAGGCCGAAAGACCCGCCACCACCCCGACCGCCGGCACCACGGGTCCCCGCACAGCCGCCGGCGCCACCACCGCCGCCGGTACCGCCCAGCTGGTCGCCGTTGCCAAGGGCACATTGGTCCCAGGCGCCAGATCCGGCGCCACCGCCACCACCGCCGGCTCCGTTGGTGCCGGGCACACCGTTTCCGCCACTTGCAGCTGACCAGCCACCAGCCGCGAGGGGCTGGAAGAGACCAGCCGGGCCGGAACCGCCACCACCACCGTTGCCGTCCGAGCCGCTGTCGCCGTTGAGCCCGCGATCTCCGTCGCTGCTGCCACATGCAATCGAACACACGCAGCCGAACTCGACACTGTCGATGATGACGCTGTCACAGGCACCAGTGCCTCCGCTTCCGCCATCCGAGAAGGGCAGACCCGAGGTGCCGTCACCCTGCAGCGTGTTGGGTCCGGGGCACCCGTTGCCACCGCCATCGCCCCCCGACACGTTGTCGGTACCGCAGAAGTTCGCGCCACCCGCACCGCCGAAAGGAAGGTCGCTGCAGTCGGCCATCTCTGCCATCACGCCGGTCTGGCCATCGAATCCGTCCCCTCCGTCGGTGCCACTGGACCCGTCGGTGCCATCCCACCCGATCTCGGCCTGCAGGATGTTGTTGCTGATCTGCAGGTTGCCGCCGGTGTTCTCGACCCACATCGCGATCGATGCCGCGCCGTTGGTGCGGGCGTTCGTGCCAAACACCGTGAAGCCGTCAAAGATGGTGTCCTGGCCCAGGTCGACGGCGGCCACCGTCGGCCCGTTGCCCGTGCCGTCGATCATGGTGACGAACAGGGACGGGTCGCGGTTGACGAAGCCATCGTCGAAGCCACCGAAGTAGGTGATGCCGTCGAGCAGATCGACGTCCTCTTCGTAGCTGCCGCGCTCGACCAGGATCCAGTTCACGCTCGTGCTCGCCGATGCCAGCGCGCTGCCGCCGGTGATGGTGTCGACCGGGTCGTCGATGGTGCCAGCGCCGTTTGGCCGGCCGTCCGACTCCGAGACGTAGATCACCTCGTCGGGGTCGATGCCGCCGCCGCCGTCTTCGCCGTCGCAGTTCTCGTCGATTCCGTTGAAGGGAATCTCGATGTCGCTGATGAACACGCACTCGCAGCCATCGCTGGCCAGGCCGTTCACGTCAAAGAAGCCCGTCTCGCAGGTGTAGTCACAGAACGGGAGCGACGGCGCGATGTTGCAGAAGGGCAGCGCGTTGTCGAAGCTGGCGGTGGTGCAGTCGTTGCCGCAGCCGCCGCAGTGCTCTTCGTCGGTGTACTTGTTGCCGGTGCGGAAGTCCTCGTCGATGCCGCCCTGGCAGTCGTTGTCGATGAAGTCGCACTGCTCGGGCGCGCCGGGAAACACGTCGGGGTCGCCGTCGTCGCAGTCGCCGTCGCAGGCGCTGATGCCATCGCCGTCGGCATCGATGTCGGTGCCCTCGTCGACCTCGCCGTCGCAGTCGTCATCGAGCCCGTTGCACTGCTCGGGCGCGTCGGGGTGGATGAAGTCGAGCAGGTCGTTGCAGTCGTCGCACGCCGGGTACAGGTCGCCGTCGCGGTCGATGTCCTCGCCCGGGAAGAGCACGCCGTCGCAGTTGTCGTCGAAGCCGTTGCAGACCTCGGCCGCATCGGGGTTCACGTCGACGTTCAGATCGTCGCAGTCTTCGCAGGCCACGAACCCGTCGCCGTCTTCGTCGGTGGCCTCGTCGTCGGGCACGATGCCGTCGCAGTCGTTGTCGAGGCCATCGCAGAGCTCCGGCGCACCGGGGAAGGTGTCGGGGTCGTTGTCGTCGCACTCCTCGCACTCGACGAAGCCATCGCCGTCGTCGTCGTTGAACTCGTCGTCGGGGGCGTCGCCGGAGCAGTCGTCGTCGATGCCGTTGCAGAGCTCGGGCGCACCGGGGAACACGGTGTCGTCCAGGTCGTTGCAGTCTTCGCAGGCGCTGAAGCCATCGTTGTCGGCGTCTTGGTCTTCGCCGGGGAACAGGATGCCGTCGCAGTCGTCGTCGAAGCCGTTGCAGATCTCGTCGGCGTCGGGGTTGATCGCGTCGTCGAGGTCGTCGCAGTCGGCGCACTCGGCAAAGCCATCCCCGTCGGCATCGAGCGTCTCGCCCGGAGGCACCACGCCGTCGCAGTCGTTGTCGCGCTGATCGCACAGCTCGGGCGCGCCTGGGAAGGTGTCGACCTGGCCGTCGTCGCACTCCTCGCACTCGGCAAAGCCGTCACCGTCGGCGTCGAGGGTCTCGGTGCTCGGGACCGAGCCGTCGCAGTCGTTGTCGACGCCGTCGCACAGCTCGGGCGCGCCCGGGAACACGTCGTCGCGTCCGTCGTCGCACTCTTCGCAGGCCGCGAAGCCATCGCCGTCATCGTCGGCCTCGTTGGGGGGCAAGATGCCGTCGCAGTCGTTGTCGTCGCCGTCGCACAGCTCCGGTGCGCCGGGAAAGATGTCGTCGCGTAGATCGTTGCAGTCGCCGCCGCAGGTCTCGAAGCCGTCGCCATCGTTGTCTTCGGACTCGTCGACGGTACCGTCGCAGTCGTTGTCCACCCCGTCGCACAGCTCGGGCAGGCCGGGGGCCACGTCGCCGCGGCTGTCGTCGCAGTCGCCCTCGCAGGCCGCGATTCCATCGTTGTCGGCGTCGATCTCGTCGCCGGGGAGCACCCCGTCGCAGTCGTTGTCGAGCTGGTCGCACAGCTCGGGAGCGCCGGGGAACACGCCCGGGTTGCCGTCGTCGCAGTCGCCCTCGCACTGGTCGAATCCGTCGCCGTCGTCGTCGGGGTAGACGCCGTCATCGATGACGCCGGAGCAGTCGTTGTCCAGGCCGTCGCAGACATCGTCGGCACCAGGGAAGGTCGTGGCGTCGGAGTCGTCGCAGTCGCCGTCGCAGATGCGCCAGCCGTCGTTGTCGAGGTCGAGCTCGTCGTCGCCCGAGGTGCCGTCGCAGTTGTTGTCGATGCCGTCGCAGATCTCTTCGGCGCCCGGGTGGACGGCGCTGTCGTCGTCGTCGCAGTCGCCGTCGCACTCGGTGTAGCCGTCGCCGTCGCCATCATCGGCATCGTCGATCAGACCGTTGCAGTCGTTGTCGACGCCATCGCACAGCTCATCGGCGCCGGGGTAGGTCGTGTCGTCATCGTCGTCGCAGTCATCGCCACCGCAGACCGCGTTGGCAAAGCCGTCGCCGTCTTGGTCGCACAGGTCGACCACGGTGAACCACACCGGCACGCGCAGCGGCTCGAGCTCGACCGACGGAGCCTCTTCGCCCGCGTCGCAGCCCCGGGCGTAGGTCCACTCCCCGCGATGCTCGACCACCAGATCGACGCCGTAGCTCTGGTCTTGGGCGTCGAGGGGCACCGAGAGCGAGACCTCGACCTCGAACACCTCGCCCGGGGTCAAGGTGAGCGGAAGGCTCGGCGCCCGGTCGAAGCTCATCCACTCGGCGCTCTCGCCCTCGAGCAGCAGGCTGGTGACGTACACGTCGACGTCACCGGTGTTGGCGAAGGTCAGGACATCGGAGGGGCGGGTGGGCTGGTACGGGTCTTCTTCGCCGAAGTCGACGTACTTGGGGTCGCTGTACAGCTCGGCGTAGGGCTCCTGGAAGCCACGGCAGGCCGTGAGGGCGAATACGGCCATCACCGCTGCGGATCTTGTCAAAACCGCCATCTACGTAGCTCCCTCACCCCAGCTGGCCCGGCACAGTAGCCCCCGTGGACGCGCACCGGCAATGCATATTCGGTCGAATCCCTGTGAGGCGCTGCAAAGGCCAGGCCACACCCCTTGCAGTGGCCCGGCGTGCACATTTCCATGGACGCGCCTCACGATTCTGCGCGCCACGGACGCGGCAACCCGCGACTTCGCTGTCGCGGGCCGCTCCGCTGGCCGCCTGCTACGCGCTGCGGCGACGAATGGCCAGCAGCCCGAGCAGCAGGAAGGGCAGGCCATTGGCCGGCGCCGGTGCGCCACTGCAGCCACAGCCTTCGTCGTCGCCGGCCGTGTCGAAGCCGCCGAACATCTCGCCCGTGTCAGGCAGCAGCAAGCCGTCGGTGTCGTCGGCGTCGAGGAAGTTGGGGATGCCGTCGTTGTCGTCGTCGCCCGTTCCCTCGTCGGCATCGAGCTTGCCGTCGCCGTCGCTGTCATCGTCGGCGCTGTTGGGAATGCCGTCGGCATCGGCGTCGAAGTCACCCTCGATGGCGTTGTCGATGCCATCGCCGTCATCGTCGGTGTCCAGGATGTCGGGCGTGCCGTCGCAGTCGGCATCGTAGGGCACCGCCGCATCGGGGGTTCCGTCGGCATCGCAGTCGGCCGGGCCCTCGGCGGTGTACTCGTCGAAGTCGGCGCGGCCGTCGCCGTCGCTGTCCTTGTCGAAGGGATCGCTGCCGACCGCCACTTCGTCCTGGTTGCTCAGGCCGTCGAAGTCGGAGTCCCCGCAAGCGCCGTCGTTGTCGAACTCGTCGAGGTAGTTCGGGATGTCGTCGCAGTCGCAGTCGTCGGGCGTACCCTGGGCCGAGGTGCCGTACTCGGCCACACAGTCGACATCGAGCTCGTCGATGGTGAGCTCGCCGTCGCCGTCGTCGTCGTCGTCGAGGTAGTCGGGAATGCTGTCGCCGTCGGTGTCGTCGTTGGTGGGGTCGCCGTCGGGGTTGGGCACGGTGAGGTTGCCACCGTAGTCTTCGTCTTCGGTGAGCACACCGTCGCCGTCGTCGTCGGGCTCGAGCGCGTCGATGGTGCCGTCACCATCGGTGTCCTGGCCGCCCGCGGCGTCTTCGCCAGCCACACAGATGCCCGCCACCAGGATGGTGCCATCGCACAAGCCGTCGAGGTCGGTGTCGGCCTGCAGCGGGTTGGTGTCGAGGTCGGTGGCGGTGCTGCACAGGCCATTGAGCTCGGCGATGCCGGGACAGGTCTCGGCGCAGTTCGAGATGCCGTCGAAGTCGTTGTCGCCGTCGCAGCCGTCGTTGTCGTCGCAGTCGGCGTAGTTGACGATGCCATCGAGGTCGTTGTCGTCGGACAGGTCTTCGGGCCAGTTGTCGTCGAAGCCCGTCGAGAACGTGTTGTCGTTGAATCCGTCGCCGTCGGAGTCGAGGTCCATGTAGTTGGGGAGCACATCGCCCGTGCACCCGGTGAACGGCGGATCGTCGGAGTTGTCCACCTGCCCATCGCTGTCGATGTCGGCCTCGAGGAAGGTGAACAGGCCGTCGTTGTCGTCGTCGTCGTCTTCGAAGTCGAAGGCGCCGTCGCCATCGGTGTCCCTGGGGGTGAGGCAGTCGAGGCTGTACGGGTTGCTCACCGCATTCCAGCCGTCGATCACGCCGTCGCTGTTGGTGTCCCGCGCCAGCTCGTCGTAGTCGGACACCGTCTCGTTGAGGGTGAACCACTCGGCGCCATCGCCCACCCCGTCACCGTCGAAGTCGTCGGAGAGGTGGCTGTTGGCGAACAGCTCGCACTCGGTGGGCACCATGTCCTCGTCATCGTCGATGTCGAGGTAGTTGGGCGTGCCGTCGCCATCGAAGTCGTCGTCGGTGGGGTCGTTGGGGCTCCCCGAGTAGTCCTCGTTGCGGGTAAGCAGCCCGTCGTCGTCATCGTCGTCGTCGATGTAGTCGGGAATGCCATCGCCGTCGGTGTCGGTGTTGAGCGCGTCGGTGATCACCGACGGGTCGTTGTCGGCATCGGCGATCGACTCCAGGGCCGTCGGCACGTTGTCGTTGTCGTCGTCGTCGTCGTTGATGTCGTTGTCGTCGTCGCCATCGGTGTTCCGGGCGCCGGAGCCCCACTCGATGTCGTCACGAACGCCATCCCCATCGGTGTCGATGTCGCAGTCGCTGCCGCCGCCGGGGGTCTCGACGTTCCACGCGAGTCCGTCGCCGTCCCAGTCGTCATTCACATCGCCAAAGCCGTCGCAGTCGTTGTCGACACCGTTGCAGGTGTCGTTTTGGCCCGGGTTGATCACAAAGCGGCCGTCATCGCAGTCGGTGTTGTCGCCGACGTAGCCTGTCGGGGCCTCGCAGTCGTTGATGCCCAGAGTGAAGTGCCCGTAGCCGTCGGAGTCCGAGTCTTCGTACCAGAACGGGCCGGTCGACGTGTCCCGGCTGGGGTCGTCGAAGTCGGCCAGGCCATCGCAGTCGTCGTCACGGTCGCCGTTGCAGATCTCTTGGGCGTTCGGGTTGACCGCATTGATCGAGTCGTCGCAGTCGGTGTTGTTGGGCACGCGTCCGGTGATCGGGTCGCACGACTCGACCGAGTCGGTCGCGTCACCGAAGCCATCGCTGTCGGAGTCGAGGTACCAGTCGCCCAGATCGTTCTCGTCGACGGTCGGGTCATCGATGTCGACAAGCCCGTCGCAGTCGTCATCGAAGCCATTGCACTTCTCTTGGGCGACCGGATTGACGTTGATGTTCGTGTCGTCGCAGTCCTGATCGTCGGTAACGTAGTCGGTGGGCTGGTTGCACCAGTTCCGGGAGTCGTTCGGGTCGCCGTAGGTGTCGCTGTCGCCGTCGCGGTACCAGTCGGTGAAGGTCAGCCCGTTGGTGGTGCTGCCGTCGCAGTCTTCGTCGACGTGAGCGATGCCCCAGAGCCCGCAGATCTCGGCGTCGGACGGGCTGATGCCGGCGTTGGAGTCGTTGCAGTCGTCACCCAGCTTGCTGCCGTTGCCGTCCCAGCCGCCGCTGTCGAGCTCGCACTCGACGTGCCCGTCGTTGTCGTCGTCGATCTCGTCGTCGGGCAGGCCGGACTGGTCGTCGCTGGGCGTGCTTCGCGTGGAGCAGTTGTTCGTGATGCCGTCGCACAGCTCTGGCGCGCCCACGTACACAGTGGCACCGTCGCCCGAGCTGGAGTCGTCGCAGTCGTTCCAGCCCACGACGGAGCTGTCGCCGTCCCAGCCAGCGCTGTTGCCGTTGCACTCGACGTGCCCGTCGCCGTCGTTGTCGACCTCGCTGGCGCGCAGGTTGGTGTTCCAGTTGCCGGGCGAACCGCTGCAGTCGTTGTTGATGCCATCACACAGCTCGGTCGCACCGGGGTAGACCGCGGCCGTGAAGCCGCCGTAGGTGCCGTTGGCCAGCGGGAAGTCCAAGCAGTCGTCGCCGCCGCTGATCGAGGAACCATCCCAGCCGCCGGCGTCGACCGTGCACTCTACGAAGCCGTCGCCATCCTGGTCGGCCTCTGTGGCCAACATCGAGCCACCGCAGGCGTTCAGCTGACCGTCACACAGCTCGGTGGCCCCCACATGGACCGTGCCGTCGCCGTCGTCGCAGTCGCCATCGGAGGGGGCGCCGCCGGCACCACGCCACGTCGTGATGGTGCACGCCAGGTGGGTGTCGCCGTCGCTGTCGGTCTCGTCTGTGGCGCCCGTGGTGCCCAGACCGCCCACGCAGTCGGTGTCGACACCGTCGCACTCCTCGGCCTCGCCGGGGTTGACGTTGATGTCGTCGTCGTCGCAGTCGTTGGAGTCAGAGACGTGGTTGGCGGGCGCAGAACACGCGTTCTGCGGGTCGGTGGCGTCGCCGTAGAAGTCGCCGTCGGAGTCGTGGTAGTAGGTCGTCTGTAGCGACAGCGGCGTGGTGTTGGAGTTGGGGTCGTCTTCGTCCACGATGCTGTCGCAGTCGTTGTCGAGCCCGTCACAGGTGGCCTCGACCGCATCGTACGTGCCGATGGTGGCCTCGTAGTCGGGGTCGACCCACGAGCCGCTCGAGCACACCTGCTGCGCCCCCGCACACACGCCAGCTTGCATGCTTGCGTTGGGCGGGGTCTCGTCGAGGTTGTCGTCGACGCTGCTGTTGCAGTCGTTGTCCTTGTTGTCGCACAGCTCATCGGCGCCGGGGTACACGTCGGTGCCCGTCGAGACCGAGTCGTCGCAGTCATCGCCGCCGGTCACGGTGCCGCTGCCGTCCCAGCCGCCGCTGTCGAGCGTGCACTCGGAGTAGGCGTCCCCGTCCTCGTTGTCTTCGGTCGAGAGCATCGAGCCGCCGCAGTTGTTCAGCTGCCCATCGCACAGCTCGGTGGCACCGGTGTAGACGGTGGCGTCGGTGTCGTCGCAGTCGCCGCCCTGGGTGACGGTGCCGGCACCGTCCCAGCCACCGGCGTCGAGGGTGCACTCGACCTGATTGTCGCCGTCGCCGTTGCCCTCGGTCGAGAGCATCGACCCGCCACAGTTGTTCAGCTGGCCGTCGCACAGCTCGGTGGCACCCGTGTACACCGTGTTGTCGGTGTCGTCGCAGTCGGTCACATCTGGGTCGCCGTCGTTGTCGGCGTCGGCCACCGTGCAGTCGGAGGTGTCGAGCAGATCGATCAGGGTGTCGCAGTCGTCGTCGATGCTGTTGGAGCAGTTCTCGGTCTGGCCCGGGTACACGTCGGCACCGGTCGAGGCCGAGTCGTCGCAGTCGTCGCCGCCGGTCACGGTGCCGCTGCCGTCCCAACCACCGCTGTCGAGCGTGCACTCGGAGTACGCGTCGCCGTCCTCGTTGTCTTCGGTCGAGAGCATGGACCCGCCACAGTCGTTCAGCTGGCCGTCGCAGAGCTCGGTCGCGCCGTTGTAGACGGTGTCGTCGGTGTCGTCGCAGTCGGTGTCGTCGGGGTCGGTGTCGTCGTCGGCGTCGTACAGATCGAAGTCGACATCGTCGAACTGGACCGCGTCGTTGTTGTAGGCCCACAGCCCCCAGTCACCCACCCCGTGTGGGCTCGAGCTGTCGGTGTAGTTGATGATGCGCTCGCCGCCCGAGAACGCGTCGTTGCCGTTGGCGTCGTACCAGAACTGGATCACCCCATCGATGTTCTGGACGCGCATCTTCTTTTGGTTGGGGGTGACGTCGATGGTGTCGGTGTCCGACGCCAGCAGCGTGGCCGACCCGCCGTCGATCTTCATCAGGTAGGTACCGGTGCCCGACGTGTGGGTGCCGTTGGCCGCCGGATACGTCGGGGAGTCGCCCGTGGGCCCCGTCATGAACACCACATAGAAGTTGTTGGCGTCTTCGTAGTTGAACACCAGGCCGATCGCGTCGTCGTCCGATGAGCTCGTCTCGACGGTCAGGCGGAAGTTGCCACCCTCGTGGTTGCCCTGAATGAGGTGGTTGCGGCACGCGGTGGTGGTGGTACCCCAGGTGCACGCGCTGTCGTCGGTCTTGGGGCTGAGGGGGTAGGTGCCCGAGACGTCCAGGACCTCCCAGTCGTCGTTGTAGACCTTGGCCCAGTTGTCGGTTCCGGTGTACGCCGACGAGGTGGAGCTGCCGAAGTCGGTGCTGTACTCGTCGATCCACGTCTGGGCCGCCGCAGTCGACGACACCAGCATCAGAGCCGAGAAAGCGGCCGAGACCGCGACAATGCCTGAGCGGGACATACAGGTTCACTCGCACGCAGAAGGGGGACGACGCACAGTCTACCCCTGTACCCGGCCAGCGCCAGAGCCGTTTACCGAAAGCTCAGCGGCTCGACGGGCCCCGTGCAGCGCCACCGATGACCGGGATCCACCAGGCTCCACCTTCGATCCGCATCGGGGGCGCACTAGGATGGATTTCGATCGTTGAGCCCTCGAGCAGGACACACACCACCTCGGTGCCCTGCACATCCCAGCCATTCTTCTTGGAGGGGTACTCGGAGCGCACGTTCAGGTCGCGCGACAGCTTCCACTCGGTCATGCGCCGTGCGGGCTTCTTCATGTCGTAGAACGCGTAGCCGACCACCTGGCCCTCGGGGGAGGAGCAGCGCCCGGGCCCCATGCGGGCCTTCTCTTCGAGTGTCCAGTTGGCGTTGGGGGGCGGCACCGGCAGGACCCTGGCGGGCTCGGGCTCGGGCTGCGGCTCCGGCTGGCCGGGCGGCTGCACCTCGGTGGGGATGGAGCCGCCGGTGGGCTCCGCGTGAGCGACCGGCGCAGGCTCGGCCACCGCAGCCACGACCGGCACCGGCTGGGGCGCCGCGATCGGAGCGGGCGCCAGGGGTACCTCGACCGGCCCGGAACCCAACAAGCTGCTGGCCACCCAGATCACCCCAACGACGCCCACAGATACGGCGAGTCCGGCCGCACCCAGCCCGCCGAGGGCCACGAACGGCGCCGCCTTCTCGACCGGGGACGCCACATCGACGCGTCCCAGCTCGATGCCGGTCGCGAGGCGCGCGAGCTCCGGATCATCGAGTGCCTGGGCGGCAGCGGCTCGGACCAGCTCGACAACCCGTCCCCGCTCAGAAGCTTCGCGCACCAGGGTGCGCCATCCAGTGCGCGCATCGCCGGAGTACTGCGCGCCGGGCAGGCCCGACTCTTCGGCGGCCGTCTGTCGGTAGCCCCAGTCTGGCAGGCGACGGGCCAGCAGGTTCACGATCGCATCGAGCTTGCGAGGTTCCTCGATCCGCAGGGTTGCAGACATTGGCGATTTCCGGGGGATGGTGGGGAGGGAGGGGTGACCGGGGGGTGGTCGGAGGGAAGCCGGGAGGCAGCCACAGGGGTCGTGGCCTGGTGATCAGTATAGCAAACAGCGGATCCGCAACGCCACAAGCTTCATGCGCCGCGCGAGGCGTGCGTTCCCAGCGGCGGGTAAAAAAGCTTCAACGAGCGGCAACCGCACGCTAGTTGTGCGTACCTACGGTATTCTAGCGGTCTACGCGCAGCGGGAGCCAGATGAAGCGCACGTTGATGGGCATCGCCCTTGTCGCCCTCTTGTCGGGATGCGGACGCGCGCGTCCACCGGTCGCGGCAGGCGACATGCCGCTTCCGTTCTTCGATGGCCCCGACCACGTGAGCGTCGACCTGCTGCGGCCTTCACCGTCGGGTCCGCGCATCTACGTCCAAGCCATGCTGCCCGATGGCGAGCCCGGTCTGTTCATGATCGACACCGGCGCCGACATCTCGGTGTTGTCCAAGACCACCGCCGAGCGCCTGGGCCTCGAGGTCCAGGACACCGGTCGCGAGCTGTCCGGACTGGCGGGCACCGCGCCGCTCAAGCGCGCGGTCGTCGATCAGATCCAGATCGGCGAGGCCATCATCCCCGCCGTCGACTTTGCCGTCGATGTTCCAGGCGTCCCCGAGCAAGCCGGCTGGATGCCTCAAGACGGCATCCTGGGCAACAACGTCTGGAGCCGATTCCTGCTCGAGATCGACTACCCGTCGGACACGCTGGTGCTGCACCGGCCAGGCACGCAGAAGCTGCCGCGAAAGTGGTCGCCCATGTTCTTCGACGGCTTCGTCAACACCCCCATCGAGGTCACCACGGCCGCCCAGCCCCCGCACACCGACCAGGTCATCATCCAGGTCGACACCGGCGCCAGCGGGCTCATCCTGTCCGGCAGCAGCGGGGCAGGCATCTTCGAGCACGACTACACCGAGGGGCTCGAGCCCTTGTTCGGAATCGGCGGTTCCGACTCGCTGCCGGCCAGCCAGTACAACCGCTCCACACGGCGGCTGCCCATCGACAGCGTGCGCCTGGGCGGCACCACCGTGGACGAACTCGACGTCAAGGCGCGTTGGATCAACTACGAAGGGCAGCGCTTCGGTCCGCAGAACCTGCAGGGGCTCGCCGGCCACGAGCTGATGGAACACAACGTGGTGTGGATCGACTACCAGGGCTCGGGCTTCGCCCTGACCCGCAGCAAGCGCAAGAAGCGCGAGAACGACGGCCACGCGCTGCTGCTGGCCCAGGACATCGACGAGCACGGGCCCAATGCCGCGTCCAGGCGGGTGTACCGAGCCAAGCTCCACATCGGCCTCGACGAGCTGGACACCAGCATCGAGCTGTTGACGGCGCACCTGAAGGACACGCCCGACGACCACGAGTCCCGCATCTTGCTGGCCAACCTGCACCGGTCCAAGGGCGAGCTGGTCGAGGCCTGGCAAGTGCTCGAGCCCATCGACATCGGTGCACTGGTCGATGAACACCAGGTGGTGGCCTCGGTGAACGGCCTGCTGCTCGAAGAGCGCACCGACGAGGCGCTGGCCCTGGCCGACGCCGCCATCGAGGCCCGCCCCGACGAACCCTCCCCCTACGTGGCCAAGGCCGACGCCCTGCTGTTCACGGGCAAGGTCGACGAAGCCAACAAGATGCTGCTGCAGGCGGCCCGCGTCTCGCAGAACCCCGACGCCTACCTCGACCGGCGAGCCCGCACCGCAATGGCCACCGACGACCGCTATGGCGCGATGGCCCACCTGCGAAAGATGCTCCAGATCTACCCGTACCGCGGGCCCTTCATGTGGTTCTACAGCATGATGCTCGACGACACCGACGAGTCGACTTTTCGCGCCGACATGCAGCACGCAATGGGGCGGCTGCACCCGTTTCAGCGCCCGATCGACTTCATGGTGGCGAGTCACCACCAGCTGGGCGACCAGGAGCTCGCGCTCGAGCTGCGCGCCGAGGGCATCGCACGTGACTGCGACGACGCCCGAAACCAGGCCCTTCGCGACAACTGCATCGCCTGGTACAACGCGCTGGCAGGCCACGATCCCGATGGTTCCCTGGCCCTCGTCGAGTCGGCGCTCGAGGCCGAGGGGGAGCGCAGCGACTTCTTGGACACCAAAGCCGTGATCCACCTGGTGCGCGGTGAGTACGACCTGGCCCACCAGTCCGCCCTCGCCGCCGCGCGCCTGCAACCCGACGACGTGTACATGCTCTGGCAGGCCGAGCGCATTGCGCAGCTCGCCCGAGACGCCGGTTCAGACCTGGAGCAACCATGAACGTGTTCGTGCTGTTCGTGTTGGCCGCTCTGGCCGCCGAACCTCCCCCCGGGGGCTGGCCCGACCCGCCCGAGTCTGGGCGCGTCAAGACCGCCTACGATGGCGACACGCTCACCCTCACCGATGGCGAGAAGATTCGCCTGAAGTGGGTGAACACGCCCGAGCTCAAGCCCGCCGAGGAGTACGGAATCCAGGCCCGTGACGCCACGCGACGCTTCGTCTCCGGCGAAGAGGTCAAGCTGACCACCAGCGCCGACGCACGAGATGGCTACGGCCGCATCGTGGCGGGCGTCTCCACCAGCCAGGGCGACCTGTCCCTGCACCTCGTCGAGCAGGGACTGGCGCACGTCTTCATCATCCCTCCCGACGACCTCGACCCCACGGCGCTGCTCGAAGCCCAGGCCAAGGCGCGCAAAGCCCGGCGTGGCATCTGGTCGACCGACCGCTACCAGGGGGTGCTGCACATCACCTCGTTCCACGCGAACGCCCCCGGCGACGACCGACAGAACGTGAACGGCGAGTACCTGCGCATCTCCAACATCAGCGACGGCCCGGTGAACCTGGCTGGCTTCCGCATCACCAAGTCGACAGGGCAGTCCTGGGAGCTTCCGACCGTGGTGGTCCCCGCGGGCCACACCTTCGAGCTGCACTCCGGAAAGGGCGAACACAAGACCGACCCTGGCCAGCAGATCGAGGTCTTCTTGGGCTCCGAGTTCCCGATCTGGAACAACAGCCGCGACAAGGCCACGCTCTACGACAGCTACGGCCGCGAACAGGACTCCCGCGTGCACGAGGTGAAGGACTGATGGCGCCCATGGACCCCGTGCGCATCTCCAAGACCCTGTCCTACCTGCTCAAGCACAAACCCGAGCACGGCAACCTGACCCTCGACGAGGCCGGCTGGGTCGAGCTGACCGAGGTCGCGGCCGCCCTGGGCAAGATGCTCAGGACCGAGATCGACGTCGAGCGCGTGCGCATCGTTGTGGACGGCGCACGGGTGCGGCGCTTCGAGATCAGCTCGACCCGCATTCGGGCCGTGAGCACCCAAGCCAGGGGCGGCCGCGTGCGCGTCCCGGACATCCTGTACCACGCCACCGACACCTCCATCGCCGCGGCCGCCCAGAGCAAGGGTTTCTTGGAGGGTGGGCGCCGACCGGTGCTGCTGTCCGCCGACGAGTCGTCGGCCTGGCGTGCCGCCCATCGCATGGCCACCAACGGCAGCGCCCCCGAAGTCTTGTTCGTCGATGCGGCCCGAGCCAGCCGCCACGGGGTGCGCTTTCGCAAGACCAAGGCCGGGCTGTTCGCCACCGAGAAGGTGTCGGTTCGCGACGTGCTGAACCTGCGCGACAACTTTGCGCACCAGCTGTCGGCCGGCGGCTTCCCGCTGGCGCTGGGCAGCGACGGCGCGCCACGCATGGCCCTGATTCGCGTCACCCGCCGAAGTGGGACCACCTGGGAGGTCGCCAAGGGCAAGCTCGAGCCGGGCGAGACCCCCGAGGCCACCGCCGTGCGTGAGGTTCAAGAAGAGATGGGCATCGACATCCCCATGGACGTGATCCGCCACCTCGGAGATGTGCGCTATGGATTCATGGCCCCCGGTGGGCTGCCCCGGCTCAAGACCGTCTACCTGTACTTCCTGCGCCCGCTGCAGCCTCTGCCCGCCTTCGTCCCATCGGAGCGTGAGGGCATTGGCGACGTTCGCTGGTTCACACCGGCCGCCGCGTGCCGAGCGGTGAGGCACAGCAGCCTGCTGCCCATGATGCATCGCGCCCGCCAGCTGATGGCCAGCGGTGCAGTACCGCTGGATGGGCTGGTCACCCTGGAATAGGGGTCGTTCCCACACCCAGTGAGGCCCCCATGGACGTCGTACTTCGCGGAAGCATGCCCGGTGCCACCACCGCCGGAATCCTCTTGCTGACGCGTGCTCGTCAGCTCGGTCTGCCGCTCCAGGTCTCGGTCATCGGCGATCCCGAGGCCAGCACGCCCATCCCCGGCCCGGCGGTCCTGTACGCGCCGGTGCTGGCCTCGTGTGGTGTGGGCCGCGAAGAGGGCGCTGGCGGGCTGGTCATCGTTCCGGGCGCACCGCGCGACCCGCTCATGATGACCGCCACCCCGCACGGCGTCGGCGGCTGGTTCCTGGTCGACCGGTCGGGCTCCGGCCACCACCCGGCCACCCAGGCCTTCGTGCGGCTGTCGCGCGATCCCAGGGTGCCGGCGCGGCACCTGGCCAAGGACGTTCGCCGCGCCATGGAAGTGCTGGGCATGGCGCCCGAGCCGGCCGTGCTCGACGTCTTGTTCAGCGCCGATGTGCCTCCCCTCACCCGGCTGTCGCTGGCACTCAGGGCCGGGCGCGCCCTCTCGGGTGGCCGGGGCGAGCCCATCACCCGCTTCATGAGCGGTCACCTGGGCGACGACAAGGACCCCCTGCCCTCGACCTTCGACGCCGGCGCCACCCTGGCGGCGATGGAGGGCAACGAGTGGCAGTGGATCATCGACGAGCTGTCTCCCGCCATTCGCGACCGCGCCGAGGCCTGGCTGGCCGAAGCCGCCAAGCTCGCCCGCGACGACGACAACCGCGATCTGGCCCTGGTTCACGCCCTCGCCGAGCTGGCCAGCCACCTGGTTCAGCTGCCTCCCTACAGCATCCTTCCGCCGCTGGGCGCTGCCGAAGACTCGGTCAGCGTTGGCCTCAAGGCCGCGCTCTCGGTGTCCGAGGCGCGCGATGCCCTGCGCCAGCTAATCGCGATGTACCGCTTCTTGGGCGGCCGGTACACCACCGACGACGAGCCCACCATGGTGGTGTGCAACGACACCCCACCCGAAGACAAGATCGGGCGCTGGCAGTGGTTCTGCACCCAGGTGCGCACCGCCCGCAAGCAAGCCGACGAGAAGTGGCCCACCATTCACAACCCGGCGAACTGACCGCCGCCGGTTTCTGTACCCAGATCACAAAGTCCCGACGCTGCTCGAAGGTCATGGCACCCGGCCATTGGTCCCCATGCGAACGGACTGCCCTCTACAGCGTCGGGACAGAGTGTGAATCTGTTGCAGGTATTCAATCACCCGAGACGCCAGCGGCAATGGCCTCTGCTGTCACGGCTTGTCAGGCCTCTAAGAACACGGCATTCCACCGCGCGCCCTTACAGCGACCTTACGTTCTCTGGACGGTACTGCTGAGCCCGTGAGGGACGGGCCGCGGGGCGCCGGGCGATAGTCAGCTCACCGGGCGCACGCTGGCCACCACATCGTGGCCGTCGACCGTCCACTCGCCGCGGGTCCAGCCCTCGCCGTCGGGCTTACCGATGGCGAAGCTGCTCGCCAGGGTCTCTCCCGCCAGGTACGAGCCATGCTGCTCGAGAGCGGCCTTGACGTCGGGCGCGCCGTCGATGCGCAGCGAGATGCGCTGGGTGTAGCCCAGGTCGAGGTCCTTGCGCATGCCCTGAACCCGGTTGGTGAGCTCACGCACGAGCCCCTCGGCCACAAGGTCGTCATCGAGGTGCGTCGAGAGCGCCACCACGGCCCGGGGACTGGAGGCGGCCTCGAACTCGCCCTTGGCCTGCACGGTGACCACGACGTCGTCGGGTCCCAGCTCGAGCACGCGATCGCCCAGGTCGACGCGAACCGAGCCCTGATCGAGCTCGGCCTTGATCTCGGCCGCGCTGCGCTGCCCAAGCGCGGCTGCGCAGCGCTTCATGTCCTTGCCCAGCTCACGGCCGAGCTTCTTGAAGTTGGGCTTGACCTGGTACGACACGAACTCATCGGCGTCGGCGGCGAACTGGACCTCGCGGATGTTCAGCTCGTCGAGCAGCAGTGACTCGAGGCTGCGAACCGCCGCGCGCTGCGACGGGTCGGCGAGCACCACGGTGATGCTGGCCAGGGGCTGCCGCACCTTGATCTTGGAAGCAGCCCGGGCCGAGAGCCCCAGCGACGCCACCTCGCGCACCACGCTCATGTCGGCGGCCAGCGATGCGTCGAGCAGCGCCGGGTCGACCGATGGCCACTCGGCCATGTGCACCGAGTCGGCGGCGCTGGCATTGGACGCGTTGAGCGAGCGCCACATCGCCTCGGCCATGAACGGCACGAAGGGCGCGATGAGCCGAGACGTGGTCGTCAGCACCTCGTACAGCGTCCACAGCGCGTCCTGCAGGGGTTCACCCTCGGCCCAGAAGCGGCTGCGGGAGCGACGCACGTACCAGTTGGACAGTGCGTCCACGAAGGCGAGGATCTCGCGGGCGCCGTCGTACAGGCGATAGTCGTCCATCAGCGCGGTGACGCGCTCGACGGTGGCGTTGAGCTCGTGCAGGACCCAACGGTCGAGCAGGCTGCGCTCGGCGGGAGGGCGCGGCGCCGCCCCAGAGGGGTCGAAGTTGCCCTGCTCGATCGCGATATTGGCGTAGATGCTGAAGAACTGGTGAACGTTGCGCAGCCGCAGCAGGAACTCCCGCTGCCCATCACGGATGGCACGAAGCGACAGGCGGGTGTTGCTCCAGGGCGGGCTGGCCGAGCAGAAGAGCCAGCGGAAGGCATCGGCCCCAGGCGGCTGGAACGGCACCGTGAACCAGGCCTGGTCGCCGTCACCCAGCCCCAGTCGAGCCATGTCGGATGGGTTGAGGTGCATCGTGTCCTTGGCGTTGCCGACCTTCTTGCTGCGCACGACCGGCCCTTTGATGGTGGCCTCGTCGCCGTCCAACGAGATGGTGACGTGCTCCTTCTTGCCCAGGTCGAGGCTGGCGACCTGTTCGGCCTTGAGACCCACCTGGCCGGGCTTCACCGTGTCGTCGGCGCGCACCTTGAGCTGGGTGCGACCCCGCATGACGATGTTGGGAGAGGTGTAGTTGCCGCGGGACTTGGACTCTTTGCGGCCCTCCATGTCGCCCACGTGCCCCAGCACGATGCAGCTCTTGTACGGACGCGGAAAGCCGACGGGCTCGATGCCGTACTCGCGGCAGGTGTCGTCGTCGAACAGCATGGTGCTGATCATCAGCAGGCTGTAGAACCAGCCACGGGTCTGGTCGATGGCCTCGGAGATGAAGTCGGCGGGGAAGCTGCGGGCGAACTCGTCGTGCCCCTGATGGGGAAAGCCCCACTGCGCAAAGGGCATGCAGCCCGAGTCGAACCAGCAGTCGATGACCTCGGGCACGCGGCGCATGGTGGCACCGCACTGCGTGCAGGGCAGCGTGATCTTGTCGACCCAGGGGCGGTGGATCTGCAGGTGCGTGTCGACCGAGGTGTCGAAGCCCGTGGCGCCCTTGGCCGCCAGATCGTCCATCGACGACGCGGCGACGCTGTGTTCGCACGACTCCGACTCGCACTCCCAGATGGGCAGCGGCGTGCCCCAGAAGCGCTCGCGAGACAGCGCCCAGTCGACGTTGTTGCGCAAGAAGTCGCCAAAGCGGCCTTCTTGGATGTGGTCGGGCATCCACCGCACCGATTGGTTGTTGGCCAGCGCCGCTTCGACGAAGTCGGTGGTGCGGATGAACCAGGCCGGGCGCGCATACTGGATGAGTGGGTCGTCGCTGGCTCGCCAGCAGAACGGGTACTCGTGGCGAATGCTCTCGCGCTTGAACAGCAGCCCTCGCTCGCGAAGGTCGCCGATGATGGGCTTGTCGGCGTCTTTGCAGAAGATGCCCGCGACGAATCCGCACTCCGGCGCGAAGGTGCCGTTGGGCAGGATCCACTGCAGCAGCCCCAGCCCCTGCTCGCGGGCCACGAGCATGTCGTCCTCGCCGAAGGCGGGAGCGGTGTGCACGATGCCCGTTCCGGCGTCGGTGGTGACGTGCCCCGCCGTCACGATGATGAAGGCCTTGCCCTCGGTGGGCGGCCCGAAGTCGTACAGCGGCGTGTACCGCCGCCCCACCAGGTCGCTGCCCTTCACCGTGCGCTTGGGCTCGAGGCCCAGGGACTCGCACAGCGCCACGGCGGCGACAACCTCGCCACCATCGGGATCGTCGCAGTAGGCGTAGTCGATGTTCTCGCCCACCGCGAGGGCCACGTTGGACGGCAGCGTCCACGGCGTGGTGGTCCATGCGAGGTAGCTGACGCCGGGCTCGTCGATGCTGCGGAAGCGCACCGTGACCGCCGGATCGTCGACGGTCTTGTACCCCATGCCCACCTCGCCGGCAGACAGCGTCGTGCCCCCCTGCGGCCACCACCACACCACCTTGTGGCCCTGGTACAGCAGGCCCCGGTCATGCAGGCGCGACAGCGCCCACCAGACCGACTCGACGTACGAGCGGTGGAAGGTGACGTAGGCATCGGGAAGATCGACCCAGAAGCCCACCTGCTCGGTGAGCTGCTCCCAGTCGTCGACGTAGGTGAACACACTCTCGATGCAGCGCTGGCTGAAACGGTCGAGCCCGTATTCCAGGATCTGCTCCTGGCCATGGATGTCGAGCGCCTTCTCGACCTCGACCTCGACGGGCAAGCCGTGGGTGTCCCAGCCGCCCTTTCGATCCACGTGGTAGCCGCGCATGGTCTTGTAGCGGGGAATCACGTCCTTGATGACGCGCGTGAGCACGTGCCCGTTGTGCGGCGTGCCGTTCGCCGTGGGCGGCCCCTCGAAGAACACGAAGCGCGGTCGGCCACTCGACTGCTGGAGGGTGCGAGCAAAGATGTCGCGCTCCTTCCAGAACTGGAGGACCTCCTCCTCGAGTGGGACCGGGTTGTCGAGACGCTTGAACATGCGGGCTCCGAACAGGCAGCGTGGCTAACAGGCCAGGGCCAAACGCGAGAAGGGGTGGGGCATCGCTGCCCCACCCCTTCTCGTAAACACGAGAGAAGCGGAAGTTCTAGGCGATGACCTCGTCGCCGCCCTTCTTGAGACCGTCGGTGTCGCCCTTCTTGAGAGCCACCTCGCCCTCGCCCTTCTTGAGGCCGTCGGTGTCGCCCTTCTTCAGCTCGTCGCCGCCCTTGAGCAGTGCAACCTCGTCGCCACCCTTCTTGAGGCCGTCGACCGCCGGCGCGGACGCGGCGAGGGTTCCGATGACGATGGCGGCGATGAAGGTGAAGCGGAACATGATGGCCTCTCGGTGTTGACCTCTCATGCTGCAACCATCGTGCCAGGCTTAGGGGCCCGCTGAATCGGGATCGTCCTAACGATCGCGACAAAAAAACCGCCCCAGGCTGGGGAACCTGGGGCGTCGCTGTCCCACTCGTGTGGGTCGTTGGGTGCCTGCCGTCAGCCGCGCTTCCGAGACGCGCCGAGCAGGCCGGGCCGCTCTAGGCGATGACCTCGTCGCCGCCCTTCTTGAGGCCGTCGGTCTCGCCCTTCTTGAGCTCGTCGCCACCCTTGAGCAGCGCAATCTCGCCTTCGCCCTTCTTGAGGCCGTCGGTCTCGCCCTTCTTGAGCTCGTCGCCACCCTTGAGCAGTGCGACCTCGTCGCCACCCTTCTTGAGGGAGTCGGTGTCGGTGGTGGTCGCGCCGGCGAGGGTGCCGATGACCAGGGAAGCGATGAGGAAGGTGCGGAACATGGAGTACCTCTCGGAAGGTGTCCTCCCTTACTGCGAGTTCCGTGCCAACCTCAAAGCCCCGTCAGGACGGGGATCCGATGCCTGACTGCGACCTTTTTTCCTCATATGTAAGGGACACGTGGGGCAGCGCTGGGCCAGCCAGGGGCACCAGGGTTGGGCAGGCGAGACGCCTGCCCCACGTTCAAGGGGGCCAGCCGCTGGCCCGGCCGATGGGGGGAAGGGAGCCCGCGACCGGACGGGACCCCATCGGCCGCCGGATGGCCAGCGGCGCAATGGAGCGGCCCCCCTGGCAGCGAGCGAAGCGAGCGGCTCCCTCAACTGCCCTCCGCAGGAGCGGGGGGTTCCAGGGGGCCAGCAGCTGGCCCGGCCGATGGGGGGAAGGGAGCCCGCGACCGGACGGGACCCCATCGGCCGCCGGAGGGCCAGCGGCGCAATGAAGCGGCCCCCCCTGGCAGCGAGCGAAGCGAGCGCCTCTCGAAACTGCCCTCCGCAGGAGCGGGGGCTGCTGCACAGCGCGTTCCAGGGGGCCAGCAGCTGGCCCGGCCGATGGGGGGAAGGGAGCGCGCGACCGGACGGGACCCCATCGGCCGCCGGATGGCCAGCGGCGCAATGGAGCGGCCCCCCTGGCAGCGAGCGAAGCGAGCGGCTCCCTCAACTGCCCTCCGCAGGAGCGGGGGGTTCCAGGGGGCCAGCCGCTGGCCCGGCCGATGGGGGGAAGGGAGCCCGCGACCGGACGGGACCCCATCGGCCGCCGGATGGCCAGCGGCGCAATGGAGCGGCCCCCCTGGCAGCGAGCGAAGCGAGCGCCTCTCGAAACTGCCCTCCGCAGGAGCGGGGGGTTCCAGGGGGCCAGCAGCTGGCCCGGCCGATGGGGGGAAGGGAGCCCGCGACCGGACGGGACCCCATCGGCCGCCGGAGGGCCAGCGGCGCAATGAAGCGGCCCCCCTGGCAGCGAGCGAAGCGAGCGGCGAACCTAGATCGCCTCGCAGATGAATCCGTCGAGCTCGGCGCTGCAGGGCATGTCGTTCCACTGCTCGGCGAAGCGTCCGAGCTCGCCGCAGTCTTCGCCGCCGGCATCGTTCGGCTCGCCAGGCCCCCAGTTCTCGTAGCCGGGCGGGGTACCGTCGACCCACAGCCACACCCCTTCGATCACCTGATCGGTGTACCCCATCCACCACAGCCCGCCGAAGGGCTGCACGATGTTGTCGTAGATGAACTGGTTCTCGGCATCGTCTTCGATGGTGAGCAGGTCATAGGTGCCGCCGGTGATGAAGTCACAGGCCGTGTTCGCCGTGCTCCAGTCGCCGGGGAAGGGCGTGAACGGCGGGAACTCGCAGTACAGGTAGGCGTTGTCGGGCTGGTTGAGGTCCCAGGTCATCTCGCAGAAGCCTGGCAGCGCGCTCTCGCAGTCGCCGGCGTCGTCGACCAAGCCCGAGCAGTCGTTGTCGATGGCGTCGCACACGTCGAAGACCGAGGGGTTGATCTGGAACACCGTGTCTTCGCAGTCGGTGTTGGTGGTGACATAGCCCGGGGGCTGGTTGCAGCCGGACTGGCTGTCTGCCGGGTCGCCGAAGCCGTCGCCGTCGAAGTCCCTGAAGAAGTCGGAGCCGTCGATTGGGTTGTCGTCGACGATGAAGTTGCAGTCGTCATCCTGCCCGTTGCACAGCTCTGGCTGGCCGGGGTTGATGAGCGGGTTTGCATCGTTGCAGTCGGTGTCGTTGTCGACGTAGCCCGGAGGCTGATCGCACTGGGCCAGGACGTCGAGGCCGGTGCCGAAGTTGTCGCCGTCGAAGTCGCGGAACCAGTCCGGCGGATTGACGGGATTGTCGTCGATGGGGCCGTTGCAGTCGTTGTCGAGGCCGTCGCACAGCTCGGGTGCGCCGGGGAACACCGTGTCGTTGGTGTCGTCGCAGTCGGTGTTGTCGAGGGAAGTGCCCGGCGGCTGGGAGCACGCCACCACCGTGTTGAGAGGGTCACCAAAGCCATCGATGTCGCCATCTACGAAGTAGGGGTCGCCGTCGACCGCGCCGATGTCGATCGTGCCATCGCAGTCGTTGTCGGCACCGTCACAGACCTCGGTGGCCAGCGGATTGACCGCCGCGTTGGTGTCGTCGCAGTCGGAGCCGTCGGCGACGCGTCCGGGGGGCTGGGTGCACGCCGTCACGAGGTCGAGTGGATTGCCAAACGTGTCGCCATCGCCGTCGGCAAACCAGTCGCCAGCGTCGATCGCGTTGTCATCGATGGCCCCGCTGCAGTCGTTGTCGACGCCGTCGCAGACCTCGGCGGCACCGGGGTTGATCGCCCCGTTTCCGTCGTCGCAGTCGGTGTTGTCGGCCACGAAGCCACTGGGCTGCTGGCAGGCCGCCTGGGTCACGCTGGGGTCGCCGAAGGTGTCCCCGTCGTTGTCGGCAAACCAGTCCAGCGGGTCGATGGCGGCGTCGTCGATCACGCCGTTGCAGTCGTTGTCGGCGCCGTCGCAGAGCTCGGGAGCGCCGGGGAATGTGCTCGCATCGGCGTCGTCGCAGTCGGTCCCGTCGCCCACGAAGCCGGGGGGCTGTGAGCAGGCCTGGGTGGTGACTCCGGCGTCGCCAAAGGTGTCGCCATCACCGTCGCCAAAGAAGGTAGCCCCGTCGATGGGGTTGTCATCGACCAGCGTGTTGCAGTTGTCGTCGACGCCGTTGCAGACCTCCGGTGCCAAGGGGTTCACCAGGAAGTTGGCGTCGTCGCAGTCGGACTCGTTGTTCACGAACTGCGGACCGGGCTGTGCACAAGCGACCACCAGAGTGGCGGGATCGCCGAATGTGTCGCCGTCGTTGTCGGCGAACCAGTTCTGCCCGTCGACAGCGCCATCGTCGATGAGGGCGTTGCAGTCGTCGTCGATGCCATTGCACCGCTCCGGAGCACCCGGGAACACCAGGGGCGACCCGTCGTCGCAGTCGGTGTCGTCGGTCACGAAGCCCGCAGACGGCGAGCACGCCTCTTGGGTGACCGCCGCGTCGCCGAAGTCATCGCCGTCGGCGTCGGCAAAGAAGGTGGTCGGGTCGAGCGGGTTGTCGTCGACAAGGCCGTTGCAGTCGTTGTCGGCGGCATCGCAGAACTCGGGGGCCCCGGGGAAGCTGCCCGACGCGCCGTCGTCGCAGTCATCGGCATTGTCGACGAAGCCCGGCGGCTGGGTGCACTGCACCACCGTGGGGCCCGCTGGATCGCCGAATCCGTCCAGGTCGGCATCGGTGAACCAGACCGTGGCGTCGCCCGCCGAGTCCTCGTCGACCTCGCCGTCGCAGTCGTTGTCGACGCCGTCGCACAGCTCGTTGGCGCTGGGGTTGATGTCAGGGGCGCCGTCGTCGCAGTCGTCGGCGTTGAAAGACCAACCCGGCTGGGGGGCGCAGCTGGGCAGCTGCAGGATGATGGAGGCCGTGCCGAAGCCGTCGCCGTCGTCGTCGGCGAAGAAGGTGCCTTCGTCGTCGATGCCGCCGTCGCAGTCGTTGTCGACCCCATCGCCGCACAGCTCGTTCGCCAGCGGGTTCACGTCGGGGTCGGTGTCGTCGCAGTCGGAGCCGTCGGTGATGCGACCGATCTGGGGGTCGCACGAGGCCACTACGTCATCGGGCCCGCCAAAGGTGTCGCCATCGTCGTCCAGGTACCACCGAGCCGCGTCGACCGAGGTTGGCGGGTCGACCACCGCGTCGCAGTCGTCGTCGATGCCGTTGCAGACCTCGCTCGCGGCGGGGTTCACGCTGCTGTTGGCGTCGTCGCAGTCGGTGTTGGTGCCCACGAAACCAGGCGGCTGCACGCAGTCTTGCACCACGACACCACCATCACCGAAGCCATCGCCATCGCCATCCTGGTACCAGGGCTGGTTCAGGCCGCCGTCGACGTCACCGTCGCAGTTGTTGTCGATGCCATCGCAGGCTTCGTCGGCAGCAGGGTGGATCGACGCGTCGCTGTCGTCGCAATCGGTGGGACTGGCCACGTAGCCAGGTGCCGCTTCGCAGCCGGCGATGCTTTCATCGGGGGTGCCAAAGTCGTCGCCGTCGGCGTCGAGGTACCAGGTGGCCGCATCGACCGCGTCGACGTCGATGGTGCCGGAGCAGTTGTTGTCGATGCTGTCGCACACCTCGAGGCCCGAGGGGGACACGTCGCGGTTGGTATCGTCGCAGTCGCCCGAGGCTTGGGAGTAGCCGGGCGGCGGCGTGCACGACTGGATCGTGGGAGCCAGATCGGAGCCGTACCCGTCGTCGTCGGCATCGGCGTACCAGGTGACGCTGGTCGCATCCTCGTCGATGGACCCATCGCAGTCGTCGTCGCGATCGTTGCAGATCTCGACGCCACCGGGGTGCACGAAGATATCGCCGTCATCACAGTCGCCAGGCTGGGAGGTGTAGCCCGCAACCGGCACGCAGCTCTCGATCGCCTGATCATCAGCCCCGTAGCCGTCGCCATCGCTATCGCCGTACCAGACCGGCGCATCGGTGATACCGTCGTCGACGAGCTCGTTGCAGTCGTTGTCGAGCCCATCGCAGAGCTCTTCGAGACCCGGCGCGACCGTGGCGCTGGTGTCGTCACAGTCGGCGCCACCACACTGGGGGCCCGCAACGCCGTCTAGATCGCCGTCGCAGGCCTGGCCCCCGAGCGGCTGGAAGATGATCGGCACAGCGGTGTCGAGCTCGACGACTTCGGTGTCGATGCCCTGACAGCCGCCAGCGACCTGCCAGGACCCTTCTGCGTCGACATCGAGCATGACCTCGTACTCGAAGGCCGAGGCGTCGAGCCCCTCGATGGAGTCGAGCACCACGGTGACGTCGAGCACATCGCCCGGCTGCAGGGTGGCCGGAAGGTCGAAGGCCGGCACGGCGCGCAGCCTGGCGGCCTCGTCGCCGGTGAGCGCCAGCGCGGTGATCTGCACGTCGGCGTCGCCCGTGTTTGCCAGGTGGACCGTGGCCGACCCCGGGCTGCCATCGGCCGCGGGCACGATGACCGCCGGCTCGGGATCGACGGTCAGGTGCGAAAGGGGAACCGGCCCGCCGCGACACGCCGCCGCGAGCAAGAGTCCACCAGCCATCCAGGAGCGCATGGCTCCGCTCATCGCGCCTCCGCCATTGCAGCGCGCATCTTACATGCTCGGGCGCGCGTTCGCAGGATCGGCGCTCACGGCCGATCGATCCACCGGCCGATCTGCGGAATCTCGGCCTGGCTCATCGCGCGCAGCAGCGCCTCTGGCGTGCTCTCTCGACACACCAGGCCCTGGTGCATCGGGCGCACGAAGCCCTCGTCCACGGCCTTGTCGACCCAGGCGAACAGCGCCTCGTAGTACCCGTCCACGTCGAGCGCGCCGATGGGCTTGAGGTGGTAGTTGAGCTGCGCCCAGGTGGTCACCTCGAACAGCTCTTCCATGGTTCCCCAGCCGCCCGGGAGCGCCACGAAGCCGTCGGACAGCTGCGCCATCATCATCTTGCGGGCATGCATCGAGTCCACCACGAACAGCTCGGTGCAGCCGGTGTGCCCCAGCTCCAGCTCCTGGAGCTTGTGAGGAATCACCCCGTACACCCGGCCACCCGCCTGCAGCGCCGCGTCGGCCACCGCCCCCATCAAGCCCACGCGGCCCCCGCCAAACACCACGTCGATGTCGTGGGCGGCGAGCAGGCGCCCCATCTCGCGGGCCGCATCGAAGTATTTGTCCGCGACGTGGTTGCTGGAGCCACAGTAGACGCAGATTCGGCGGAACTTTTGCCGCAGTTGTGTGCTCAACGGTCCCTTCCAGCGGCCGATAGACATGGTTTGGCCGGCATCTCGCGAATCGACGCCCGCGGAACGATTGTTGCAGAAGGGCAGCGGGTCATGTCAGTGCACCACCGGATCCAGCTTGACGCTCATGTTCGAGCGTCGTCCCAGACTCCACCAGCCACCCAGGCCGGGGGGCTTGGCATCGCCCTCGCTGGCGCTGCGCACCGTCTCGGTGGCGTCGAGCACGATGCGATCGTCGGGGTGAACCAGCGCATGCCAGTGCCACCACCGGCAGTCGGTCCACTCGATGAACACCATCGCAACGGGCACCGGCCCCGGCTGGCTGGCCAGTCGCCGCTCGAAGGATCCGATCAGCCCCACCGCCAACACGTCGGATGGAGCCCGATCCGGCAGGCTGGCCACGGTCATGCCCGCGATGAAGCGCGGCACGTGGAGCTTCTGTTGCTGCAGCTGCTTGAGCGGAATCACATCCACCCGATCGGTACGCACGACCAGTGCAGACGACGGTGCCGAGCGTCGCTCGACGGCCGACCTGCACACATCCACCAGGCTCTCGCCCAGCCTGTCGTCGTCGTCATGAGCGGCAACGCTCGATGCAATCGAGTGAAGCCGAATCGGATACTGCGGCATCAGCCGTGGCTAACACCCCGTCCTCGCCCCACCCTCGTCTCGGCTTTCCGTAGACGATCGTTCTCTATATGAGTAAGTTGCCGCGCCACCGTGTGGGCACGGCCAGTCGGAGTTTCTATATGCGCAATCTCGCAATCGCAGGTCTTCTCGCGCTTCCCCTCGCCTGCGGTCCCACCGACTACCAGCTCGATCCCGACACCGACACGCTCATCGGTGACGACCCCGAAAACTTCGATGGTGGCGGGGTCGAAGGCCGCATCTGCGCCCCGAGCGAGAACGCCTGGATCGCCGGCGCCCTGGTCTACGTCGACCACGAGTTCGGCCGCGCCCAGACCACCACCGACTCCGACGGCTTCTTCACGCTGACCGGCGTGCCCGAGGGCACCCACACCGTGCACGTCGAGAAGGGCTCCTTCTCCACCGACTTCGAGGTCACCATCGCCGTCGGCGAGATCATCACCCTCGACGAAGAGGAGTGCATCCGCGACGAAGAGGTGAACATCGCCGTCGTCACCGGCCTGTTCGACTCGATCGAAGACGTGCTCGATCGCCTGGGCATCGAGTACACCACCATCGACGGCCTGGGCGGGCAGTCCAACACCTTCATGAGCGACCCCACCCAGCTCGAGCAGTACGACATCATCTTCTTCAACTGCGGCATGGACGAGTCCTGGATCTGGTCCAGCCAGACCACCGTGGCGCAGAACTTGCGCGACTTCGTCAGCAATGGTGGCTCCATCTACGCGTCCGACTGGGCCTACTTCACCGTCGAGGCGAGCCACCCCAACATGCTCGACTTCCACGGCGACGACTACGACTCCGAGGCGGCCAAGGTAGGCAACGAGGGCTTCGTCACCGGCACGGTCAAAGACCCCACCATCGCGTCAGCGCTGGGCTCGGGCACGGCGTCGCTCAACTACGACCTGGGCATCTGGGTCGCGGTCACCAGCGCGTCCGACCAGGACTACGTGCTGCTCGAGGGCACCTATGGCTACTCGGACTTCTTTGGCGGGTCGGGCAGCCACTTTGGCCCCCTGGCCGCCAAGATGCAGTCGGGCAGCGGAACGGTGCTCTACACCACGTTCCACAACGAAGCCCAGACCACGGCCGACATGGACGTGATCCTGCAAGAGATCATCTTCCACCTGTAGCAGGGCGCCGAAACACCCTCAGTCGTCTGACTTGCCCCAGCCCTTGGGGCGCTGTCCACGCTTGGTGTCGCGCTTCGCGTCTTGCTCAGCGATGCGGGCCTTGATCATCACACCCAGGCTGCCCAGGCTGATGAACAGACCGGTCATCACGATGTACTCGGCTCGACCCAGGGTGCCGAAGGTCGTGGCCAGCGAGAGCAGCTGATCGTTGCTGTCTCTGAGGTTGCCGAGGATGACCTCGGTGACCGGGTCGATCTGGGGTGCCGGGATGATCTGTGTGAGAAGGGCGAACATGCCGATGATCACCCCCGCGCCGAACGGAGCCGCCGCAAAGGTGCTCGCGTCGTCATGGGCCGCCTGCCACATCACCAGGCCGACACCGCCCACACAGCCGAGCACGTGGCACAGGATGCCCACCCGGTTGAGCTTGATGCTGACCTGCATCGCCTGCACCACGTTGTCGCCGTTGAGGGCTCCAGCCTGCTGCAGCTTGACAAGCGCGAGCACGTCATCGAAGAACGGGCTCAGCACGTAGGCGAACACGGTGACCATGAACAGGGTTCGATAGATCCGCGCGACGCCGGTGGTGGCGCGATCGTCGACTTCGATACGCATGGCCGGGAGTATACGCCGTCAAGCTTCCCTAGCTAGCGCGTACCAGCGAGCCACGGCGGGGCTCTGCTCCTCGACGCGCATGATTTCGGGCTTTGCGCAGGGTTTCGCGGCGAATTCGACGAGCACGCGTCGGCGACCGACCCATGCCACGCGTCGCGGGTGGGTGCGCGCAAAGGCGTCATAGCGGTCGGCGGGCACCACGAAGACGGCACGTCCACGGGGACTCAAGCAACGCTGCGCGGCCTCGACGAAGTCGTCGAGGGTGCCGGCGAGCTCGGACCGAGCGGTGCCCTTGAAGGGGTCGCGGCTTGGCGGCCCGCTCTGCAGCGGGAAGTAGGGGGGGTTGCTGACCACGAGGTCGGTGCTGCCGGCCACATCGCGCACATCCTGGACCTGCAGAGAGGCAGCCACATCCGACTCGGCGAGGGTGCGCTCCCACAGCGGGCGCCACTCCGGGCGAACGTCGACCCCCCTCACCTGCACCCCATGCCGGGCCAGCAGCAAGGCCATGATCCCGGAGCCCGTGCCCAGGTCGATCGCGGTTGCCGGCACGCCGCCCTGAAGCGCCATGCCCACGCACCAGAACGACTCGGACCCGTAGCGAAAACCGCGCTCGGGCTGGTGCACGACGAGCCCCGGTGCGGGCCGGTCCGCTGTCACAGCAGGCCCTTGGCCCCGATGTCGGTGCGGTGTTGCGCGCCCTCGAATGCCCACCCCGGCACCGCCGCGTAGGCCGCAGCCCGTGCCCGCGACAGGTCTGGCCCCATGGCCGTCACGCCCAGAACCCGCCCGCCATCGGTGCGCAGCACCCCGTCGTCGCCCCGCCGGGTGCCGGCATGGAAGGCGATGACGCCGTCCTGGGGACCGGGCTCGGCTATGGCGACGCCCTTGGTGCTCGATGCCGGGTAGCCCGCCGACGCCAGCACCACGCAGCAGGCGGCGCCATCGGCAAAGCGAGGCCGCCCCGAGGGCAGCCGCCCGATGGCGGCGCCGTGCAACCAAGGAAGGATGTCGTCGTCCCACAGCGCCATCAAGGCCTGCGTCTCGGGGTCGCCAAAGCGCACGTTGAACTCGAGCACCTTGGGGCCACGGTCGGTGAGCATCAGCCCGCCAAAGAGCACCCCGCGAAACGGCATGCCCGACAGGGTCAGCACCCGCAGCACCGGCAGGTAGCAGGTGCGCACGATCTCGTCGGCGGCGGCCTGGTCGAGCAGGGGGCACGGAGCGTAGGCGCCCATGCCACCGGTGTTCGGGCCTTGGTCGCCGTCAAAGATGCGCTTGTGGTCCTGGGCACTGGGCAAGGCCACCGCGCGCGACCCGTCGCACAGGGCGAACACGCTGACCTCGGGGCCTTCGAGCAGATCTTCGAGCACCAGGCGGTCGGCGGCGGGACCGAAACGGTCGGACCATGCCTCGCCGAGCGCAGACAGCGCTTCGTCGGCGGTGTGGCACACGAACACGCCCTTGCCGGCTGCCAGCCCATCGACCTTGACCGCCACCCGGCCCTGGGAGCAACGCTCGCGCGCCCGCTCCCGATCCCCGTCGACCCGGCGATCGACGACGACTGCCGCCGCGGTGGGCACGCGGGCCCGCTGGAGCACATCCTTGGCGAAGGCCTTGCTGGTCTCGAGCTGCGCGGCCTGTCGATCGGGCCCGAAGCAGGCCACCCCGGCGCTGCGCAGGGCATCGCCCAGCCCCTCGGCCAGCGGCGCCTCGGGCCCGACCACCACGAGGTCGGCGGACTCGCGAAGCGCGAGTGCCACGATGTCGTCATTGGCGGTGGCCTCGATCACCTGCGCCGCGTCGGGCCAGCCAGGGTTGCGCCCCGTCACGATCAGCCTGCCGAGCTTGGGAGACTGGGCGATTCGGTAGGCCAGAGCCGCCTCACGGCCCCCCTTCCCCACGATGACGACGTTCATGCTGCCTCCAGACGGCTACCAGCGTGCCGATCAGTGCCGGAAGTGCCGCGCGCCGGTGACCACCATCGCCACACCCGCCTCGTCGGCGGCGGCAAAGACCTCGTCGTCACGGATGGAGCCGCCAGGCTGGATGATGGCCGTGACACCGGCCTCGATGGCCGCCTTGGGGCCATCGGGGAACGGGAAGAAGGCATCGGATGCCAGCACGCTGCCGGGAATCTGCAGGGTGGCCTTGCGCAGGGCGACGTGCACCGAGTCGACGCGGCTCATCTGGCCGGCGCCCACGCCGTTGAGGGTGCAGCCGTCGTCGAGCGACCGGGCCAACACGATGGCATTGCTCTTGACGTTGCGGGCAGCCAGCCACGCGAACTCGAGCGCGCGGACCTCGTCGGCCGTCGGCTGCTTCTTGGTGACGACGCGCCACCCCATGTCGTGTCCGACGTCCCAGTCTTGCAGCAGCCAACCACCCTGCACCCGTCGGGCATCACGGCCAGGTGGCACCGAAGTCGCCCAGTCGGCGGGCAACTCCAGGACCCTGAGCTTCTCGCGCCCCTTGAGCCGCTCGAGGGCGTCGCCGGTGAAGCCAGGCGCCGCCAGGACCTCGAAGAAGGTGCGGGCGCTGCGAACGGTGCGAACGTCCTGGGGGCCGACGGGGCGGTTGAACACCACGATGCCCCCGAAGGCGCTGACCGGATCACCTGCCAGGGCACGGGTGAAGGCGGTCGAGATGTCTGGACCCGTGGCCGCACCGGCCGGGTTCATGTGCTTGATGATGGCGGCTGCGGGCTGCTGGTACTCGAAGACGCAGCGCAGGGCGCCATCGAGGTCACCCAGGTTGTTGAACGACAGCTCCTTGCCCTGGTGCTGGACCGCGCGGGCCAACGACCGGCCACTGACCTGGACGTCGGCGTAGAAGGCCGCGCTCTGGTGGGGGTTCTCGCCGTAGCGCAGGTCTTGCACCTTGCGAATGCCCAGCGCCCCCTCGGCGGGAAGGCCGGCGTCACCGGCATTGCGGGCCAACCAGTCGCTGATCACGCTGTCGTAGCGTGCGGTGTGGCGGTAGGCCTTGACCGCGAGCTGGGTGCGCAGCGTCGAGTCGAGGGCTCCCGCCTCGATGGCCGACGCGACCCGGTCGTAGTCGGCGGGGTCGGTCACCACCGCCACGTAGCGGTGGTTCTTGGCCGCCGCCCGCACCATGGTGGGCCCACCGATGTCGATGTTCTCGACGGCGGTTGCGAGGTCGACGTCGCCCTCGACCGTGCGCTCGAAGGGGTACAGGTTGCACGCCACGACGTCGATCCACTCGATGTCCTGGGCAAGGGCCTCGGCGGCGTGGCGATCGCGGTCGCCCAGGATGCCGCCATGGATCTTGGGATGAAGCGTCTTGACGCGGCCGTTCATGATCTCGGGCGCACCGGTGTGGGCCGACACCTTGGTGACGGCGATGCCCGCCTCGGTGAGCACTCGGGCGGTGCCGCCGGTGCTCAAGATGGTGAAGCCGGCATCGGCGAGCCGTCGCCCGAACTCGGGCAGGCCCGTCTTGTCGGACACCGAAAGAAGTGCGAATCGCTCACCCATTGGAGTCCCCCCTCCTCAGAACAGCGGGCGGTAATACACCGCTGCCACCTCGTGCGCACCCACGACGTAGCCCTCGATCAACATGGGTTTGCCTGCAAAGGGCCTGAGCGTGTCGATGCTGTCTTCGTCGAAGAAATACCAGCCGTCGCTGTTGCGATCGTACAGGCCCAGCTGCACCCCGCGCTCCTCGACAACCCCGATCCACGCGGTGAGTCCGTGGCTTCCCTCGCGGCATCGCCACTGCTCGACGGTCACCTTGCGAAACACCCGTCGCCCCTCCACCTCCACGATGAGGCCCTCGAGGTGGGACACGGCAGACGCCCCCTCGCCCAGCACCAGCTGGTAGTCGGTGCCCTCGGAGGTCTTGATCCAGGTGCCGAGCGGCCGCTTTTCGACCAGGCCCTGCAGGCTGGCCGTGCACGCAAAGACAAAGAGCAAGAGTGGCATGGGAGCGCGTTAACGAGGGGCCGGCGCGGGCGTGCCGGGTGTGACAAAACCCGGTCAAACTCCCCAAGCTGCTAAACCGCGGAACATCGGCCGGGTATGTGGAGTCGGTGTAGCCGCAACCCTCGGCTGGACATGACTGGTTGGACATGAGCGACCTTCCCAAGAAGATCGGCCCCATCACCCTGATGCGAAGGCTCGGCGGCGACGGAGCCACCGAGAGCTACGCCGGCATCCTCGACGAGCCGGCTGGTAAGGCGGTTCACGTCCGCCGCGTGCTGCCCGTCGTGATGGCCGATCACCGGCTCTCCAGGGCGGTGCGCGAGCGGGTCGGCGACCTCACGGCCATCCGCCACAACGCGCTGGCGCCGGTGCACAGCGCGCAAGAGATCCAGGGCGAGCTGTACGTGGTCAGCGAGGCCGTCGACGGAATCAGTCTGTCGGCTGTGCTGGCCTGGTGCCGCGCCAACGACACGCCGCTGCCCCACAACATCTACCTCAACCTCGCGACCCAGATCTGCAACGGGCTCGAGGCCCTTCACGGACGTCCGGGCAAGACCAGCGGCGCCCAGCACATCCTGCACCTTGGCCTGAGCCCCGACGCCATCACCATCGATCGCACGGGCCGGGCCATCGTGGGCGAGTACGGCCTGCTGCGGTCCCCCACCGCTGTTCCGTCGGCCTCGACGCAGTCGACCCCGCCAGGCGTCGAGTACCTGTCTCCCGAACAGACCCAGCCCGACGCCGATCTGGCCCCCGCCAGCGATGTGTTTGCCCTCGGCGCCCTGCTGTACGAGCTGCTCACACTGCAGTCGCTCTTCGCAGCCGACTCGGGCCTCCAGACCATCCACAAGGTTCGCCGCGCCGACGTCACGGGCGCGCTCGCCCACGTGCGCGACCTGCTGCCCGGGCTCGACCGGGTGCTGCAGCGTGCGCTGTCGCTCAACCCGCGGCACCGCTACCAGCGTGCCTTCGTGCTGCGCGAAGATCTGCGCGGCCTCATGGCCGGCTACAGCTTCAGCAACATCAACGACCACACGGTGAGCTACCTCGGCGACCTGTTCGACAGCGCTCCGGGGGCGGCGCACGGCGCGCTGATGCCGTCTCGTCCGGGCACCACGCCCAACGACACCGCCAGCTTCATCAAGGCGGCCGCCGGCGGCCAGCCGGGCCAGTCGACCCTCGTCCCCGAAGAAGACGAGCTGTCCTCGCTCATCGACGATGCCGCCGCCGGCAACCAGACCATCAACCTCGACGACGACACCGGCTGGATTCCCAATCCGCAGCTGCAGGGCTTCGCGAGCGAAGAAGACGAGCCCCCGACCGACGTGCCCACGGTGCCGCCGGCCGCGGGTTCCGCTCGCTCGCTGATCTCCCGGCGAAAGACCCCGCTTCCCATGCACGCCTCGACGCCCAGCCTGCCGCCGGAGCCCCCGGGCTCGGGCAGCGTCGAGCTCGACGAGACCACGGGCACGGGCTGGATCCCCAACCCCAAGGCGTCGCAGAAGGCCGCCCCGGCGCCGCCCAAGCCCCCGACCCCGGCACCGCCGCAGCCACGCGCGCAAGAGCCCGCGCCGCCTCCTCCCGAGCCCGCACCCGCGCCCGTGCACACCGACACCGACCTGGACGACGACTGGGAACCGGAGCCCGTCTCGGGCGGCAACGGCATGCTGATCGCCGTGGGCGCCGGTGTGGTCACCCTGGTTGCGCTCATCGTGTGCGCAGGCGGCGGCGGTGGCGTGTTCATCGCCGGCATGTTCGCCACCAGTGGCTCCACGTCGGCACCCAGCGTCGCCGACATGGTCGACGACTCCCCCGATGCCGACGATTCCCCCGAGGTCGAGGCACCACCCAAGGCCGAGGCCAGCGACACCCCCGACGACAAACCCGACGACGAGCCCGAAGGCAAGCCCACCTCGGGCGGCGACGCCTCCAACACGGCCTCCGCAAGCGGCTCGCGAGCCGGTTCCGGCTCCACGCCCCGGCCGGAGCCCAGCAACGCTGCGGTCGCGTCCACGAACGACTGGTCGGCTCCGCGTCCACGCGATCCCGAGCCCACCTACAGCCAGCCCAGCTACGACGAGCCCAGCTACGACGAGCCCGCGTACGAGGACGACGGCGCCGCCTACATCGAGCCCGAGAGCAAGGGCCGCATCGACGACATCGCGCCCCCACCGGTCGAGGGCACCGCCGACGCCAGCGCCTCGGCCGGAATGGAGTTCTCGGGCGATCTCAATGCCCTCGCCGAGCGCGGCGAGGCCGGGAGCCTCACCCCAGCCGACCGCCAGCAGCTCGAGGGCTGGAGCGACGCCGACGTCGACTACACCCGCGCCAAGGTCATCCTGTACCAAGACGCCAAGGTGCGCAGCGACCACCGCGGCCGCGCCCGGTACATGTCCGAGCTCATGGCCGTGCCCGAGAACCGCTACAACCCCACCCTGCTTGTCGAAGACGCCGAGCTGTACATCCGCAAGAAGGACTACGACATGGCCCTTCAGCAGGCCAACCTCGCCGAGCGGCACTGGGCTCGGCTGCCCAGCGAGCTGATCTTCAGCCGCAAGGCGATGATCTACGAGATCCAGGCGAGCAGCTGGCAGGGCAAGTATTACAACTCGGGCGGCGAAGACATGAACTCGCTCGACAACGCCATCCGCGGGTGGGAACGGTTCCGGCGGCACGCCGAGACCAAGAATCGGGCCGACCTGACGGTCAAGGCGGACGCCCAGCTCAAGCGACTCAACGACATGAAGAGGAGGGTTGGAGGATGACGCGACTGTTCGTCACCGCCCTGCTGCTGCTGGCCCCCATCACCGCCAGCGCGGCCCGCCACATGATCACAGGCCGGGTCATCGACCGCAACGGCGAGCCCGTCAGCCGAGCCATCGTGAGCCTGGACCCGGGCAACGTCGAGCTGGTGACCGACCGCGACGGGCGCTTCATCATCGACTACCTGCGAGCCAACGACGGCACGCGGGTCAAGCTGGCCCGCAAGACCGACTACTCTGTCGAGATCTTCAAACCGGGCTTTCACACCACCTCCGAGGCCTTCTACTTCAAGAAGGGCGCCCACACGCTGTCGACGTTCACGCTGCGCGAAGAGACGCTGTCCATTCGCGACGACGACGCCGCCCTCGACCCCGAGCTCTACGACCAGTCCACGCAGTCCTCCGGCGCCACCTACGAAGGGGACTGACCCGTGCTGCTGGCCCTGGCATTGGCCTGCGGAAGTCCGTCCGCGGACTCCCCGGCCGTCGACACCGACAAGCTCGAGGCCGCCGGGGACTGGCTGACGGTGGTCGCGCTGCGGCCCCAGGCCTTCGCGGCCATCACCGGGCCAGGGCTGAAGGATGGCTGGGTCGCCATGGCGGACAACGACCACGCCAAGGCCGCGTCGCTGTTCGTGGGCGACGACCCGGTGGTCCGACGCTCGCGTGCCCGAGCCGAGCTGGCCGTCTCGGTGTTGTATGCCGACCTCGACCAGTCCCGGCAGGTCGCCATCTCGCGGGCCCAGGATGCGTACAGCAAGCGGGAGCAGGAGGTTCCCGAGTCGGTCGCCCGTCTGTGGAGCATCTCGGACCGCTGCGAAGACGCCGGCGCCATCACCGACGTCCCCGAATACACCCAGCGAGCGGGGCTGCACGCCGCGGCGGCGGATTCGCCCCAGGCACTCGTCGACGCGCTGCTGGAGCCCTACGCGGTCGACGACAGCGCGGGCTTCGAGCGCAAGCTCTGGGACCCGTGCGGCTACGCCACCCTTCACCGGGTCTGGGCCGATCGCGCCCGAGCCGACGGCTCCGCCGACCTCGGCGGTTCCGACGAGGGCCTCGAGACCACCCTGTTTGCGCCGTGGCTGACCGTCGACGACGTGCTGGCGTACACCCCCACCCCCTACGATGTGCCCGATACCGCCGGCCTCTCAGACGAGGCCCAGGCCGCACGGGAGCACGTTCGCGCCTTCGACGAGGCGCTGAACGCCCACGAGGCCGCCCTGCTCGAGGTCGCCGGCGACGATGGTCGCGCGCTGCTGCGCGACATCGGCATGCGCGCTCGCCTCCGCCAGGCCTGGCTGGTGTCCCGCGCGCGCTTCACGCTGCTGGCCGACCACCCTCGCCAGGCCCTGACCTACGCCGAGATGGCGGTCGACGTGTCTGATCGACACGTAGGCTCCACCAACGCCCCCCAGGCCTTCTCGGTGCTCGCCCATGCCCAGCTGGTCAACGGCCATACCCGTGAATCCCTCGGCGCGCTTCGGCCCATTGCGGACGCTCACCCCGAGCTCGTGGGTCTGATGGAGCACGTGGGTGATCTGGCTGTGCTCGAAGGGCTCGATCGCACCGGCGACAGCAAGGAGAATTGACCATGTTACCGGGGCTCCCGATGACGCGCTTCCTCGCACCAGCACTGCTGCTCTCCGTCTCTGCGACGGCCCTGGCCGGCCCACCGCTTCGCTACGCCGAAGACCGGGCCCCGGCCATCGTCAACCCGCTGTTCAGCACCTCCATGAGCGAAGCCCGCCTCAACGAGCTGGTGTTCGAGGGGCTGTACAGCGACGACCAGGAGCTGCGCAGCGTTCCTCGCCTGGCTGCGGGCAGCACCCTGGCCGAAGACCGCCTGTCCATGACCATCCAGCTGCGCGACAACGTGCGCTGGCACGACGGCGAGGTGCTCACCGTCGACGACGTGGTGTTCACCATCGACGCCATGCGCAACCCGTCCACCGCGTCGACCGAGCAGGGCCGCGTGGCCTGGATCGACCGCATCGACAAGCGCAGCGACACCGAGCTGGTCATGCACTTCGTGGGCGAAGAGTACGCACCCGAAGACAAGCTGCACTTCAAGATCCTGCCCGAACACCGCTTCAGCTCCACCACCGTCAAGCGCACCGACCCCTTCCGCACCCGGCCCATCGGCACCGGCGCGTTCATGCTCGCGGGCTTCAACGACGACAACTCGGTCACCCTCGAGCGCAACCCCAACTACTGGGACACCAGCCAGGTCGAGCAGGTGGTGATGCGCGAGGTGGCCGACAAGAACTACCAGGCCAAGCTGCTGATCTACGAGTCCCTCGAAGCGCTGGTGCGCGTGCTGCCGCGCGATCTGGCCGCCCTGCAGGCCGACCGCAAGATCGAGCTGTACCCGTACCAGACCAACTCCTGGTGGTACGTCGGCTTCAATCACCGCGACAACCGCCTGAACGACGCCAAGACCCGCCAGGCCATCCGGTCGATGATCGATGTCCAGGCCCTGCTCGCCCCCATCGGCACCGGCGACCTGCTCTCGGGCCCCTTCGTCAAGTCGTCCCCCTTCTACAACCACGACGTGCCGACCAGCCGCCCCGACCCAGAGCGTGCGGCGCAGCTGTTGCGCGAGGCCGGCTGGCAGATGAACGGCCGCCAGTGGGAGAAAGACGGTCGCCCGCTCAAGCTTCGCCTCGCCACCCAGCAGAACCTCGAGACCGCCCAGGACGTGGTCATCAACCTGCAGGCCCAGCTGCAGAACCAGGGTGTCGCGGTCGAGCCCGTGTTTCTGCCCGTCGCCGAGTGGAAGCAGAAGGTCTGGAAAGACGGGGATTTCGACCTGATTCTGTCCTCTTGGTCGTTCGACCGCAACGAGGACATCTACGAGCAGTTCCACAGCAAGGGCAGCCGCAACTTCGTGAAGTACCGCAACCCGGCGGTCGACACGCTGCTCGACGAGGCCCGCACCGCGACCGACCCGCAGCTCAAGAAAGTCAAGATGCGTGAGGTCCACCAGCTGGTCAACGACGACGCGCCCATGGTCTTCTTGTGGACGATGGACTCGTACTCCGCCCTGTCCACGCGGGTCGAGCGGGTGGTCGTGCACCCGTTCTACTTCTTCACCTGGGCACGCGAGTGGCAGATTCAGTAGCCCTCGCGCGGTCTGCCGGGGTGATCGGCGGAAGCGTACTGACCTTCGCCGGGACGCTGCTCGGGGTGGCTGTGCTGCTTGCCGTGATGCTCGAGCTGGCTCCCGGCGACGCCATCGACACCCTGCCCAATGGCGAGGAGCTGCGGCCGATCCTCGAGGCCGAGTGGGCCCTCGATCGGCCCGTGCACGAGCGCCTCGCCACGTGGCTGTTCGCCATGGCGCGCGGAGATCTGGGCACCTCGTTGACCTACCGGCCTGGCATGCCCGTGTCCGAGCTGCTCTGGGGCCCCGCCCTGCGCTCGGCGGGCTGGGTGATCGCGGCGGTGACCACCGCGCTGGCCGCCGGCACCGCCATGGCCTGGACCACGGCCGGCTACCCGGCACGCTCTCGGCTGCTGGTGCAGGCGTTGTCGGTGGCACCGGTCTTCGTGCTGGCGCACCTGCTGGTGACGGGCTTCAACTCGGCCGCCTGGACGCTCATGCTCGACGGCAGCATCGCGCGGCCCGGCTGGTTCCCCCTGCCCGACCCCTCCCCGCTGCGCACCACCCTGGCCATCGGCGTCCTGGCCATCGGCTCGGGCACGCTGACCGAGGTGCACAGCGACCTCGAGACCGCACTCGTGCGCATCCAGAACAGCGGCTACATCGATGCCGCGCGCGCCCGCGGCGAGTCGCTGCTGCCGCACGTCGCCTGGAACCTGCTGCCTCCGCTGCTGGGCGTGCTGTCCACGCGCATGGCCTTCCTGGTGGGCGGCGTGGTGATCCTGGAGCGGGTCTTCCTGCTCAACGGCGCCGGCTCCATCCTGTGGTCTGCGGCGCTGGCCCGCGACTGGCCTGTTGCCCTGGGCGTGGGACTCCTGGCCGCGGGCTCGGTGGCCGCGACTCGCCTGGTGTGTGACCTGGGACGGCTGGCCATCGATCCGCGCGCCTGGGACCTCGCTTGAGCTGGTCGCGCTCCAAGGTCGAGGGCCTGCGCCAGCCACAACCGGGGCTCGGCCTGGCCGTGCTGGCGGCGGTGGCGGTGGCCGCCCTGGCCTCTCCCCTCACCTACGATCTGGCCGTGGCCGTCGACCTGGCAGCCCGCAGCACCGGCCCGTCCAGCGCCCACTGGCTGGGCACCGATCACCTGGGCCGAGACCTGTTCTGGCGACTCGTCACCGCGGCCGGGGCGTTTGCCGGGCCGGGGGTCGGTGCCGCCGCGCTGTGCGTGGCCGTGGCGGTGCCCGCAGGTGCAGCTGCCGGGTGGTACGGCGGCTGGATCGCCGGCGCCCTGCGCTTTGGCTTCACCACCCTGTCGGCGGTTCCGCGCTTCGTGCTGGTGCTGCTGGTGTTCAGCATCTACGGCAACAACCTGTGGCTGCTCTCGCTGGCCGCGGGCGCATCGTACGTGCCCACGCTGGGCGAGTCCCTGTACAGCCGCATCAGCGAGCTGTCGCGCGCCGAGTACGTGGTCGCCAACCGCGCTTATGGCGTGCCCGACTGGCGCATTTTGTGGGTGCACCTGGTTTGGGCCGCGGCTGGCTCGCTCATCTTGCGGCACGCGCTGCTGCTGTTCGGCTACGTGCTGGTGCTCGAGTGCACCCTGTCGTACTTCGATGGCTTTGGCGTGCAAGAGCCCGCGCCGTCGTGGGGAAACATGCTGGTGTTCGAGATGGGCCGCACCTCGGGGCTCGGCGTGCTGCTGCCCGGCGCCGCCATCTGGCTCACGGTGCTGGCCATCTCCTGGGTGAGCGCGGCCCTCGACGACGAGGTGCAGCATGCCTGACCGCGTCCAGCTCGAGGGGCTCCGCATCCAGGCGGGTGACACCACCCTGGTCCACGATGCCGAGCTGCTGCTGGCATCGGGCAAGCTCACGGCGCTGGTGGGCCCCAGCGGCTCGGGCAAGTCGCTCACGGCGCGCTCGTTGTTGGGCCTCGTCGATCTGCACCCGGGGGTGGTCGCCGGACGGCTGCAGATCACCACCGCGGACGGCCAGATCCATCTGCCGTACGCGGGGTGCCTGGGGGCGGGCCGCCGCGCCCGCGACGTCGCCTTTCGCCCCGTGCGCGGGCACCTGATCGGCTACTTGGCCCAAGATGCCCGAGCCGCACTGGACCCCCTGTTTCGCGTCGGTCGCCAGGTGGCGACGGCGGCCGCGCTCGGCGGGAGGTCCCCCGATCCGCGCCCATGGCTGCAGCGTGCAGGCTTTCGCCGGCCCGACGAGCTGGTGGGGCTGTGGCCGCATCAGCTGTCGGGGGGCATGGCCCAGCGCGTCGCCATCGCCCAGTGCCTGGCGCGGGGCAGCCGCTTCATCCTGGCCGACGAGCCCACCAGCGCGCTCGATCCCACCATCCAGCACAACATCCTGCGCGAGCTGCGCGCGCTCGCCGACACGGGCATCGGCGTGCTGCTCATCACCCACGACCTGCGCATCCTGCCCGACTTCGCCGACGAGGTGGTGGTGATGGACCATGGGCGCATGGTCGAGAGGCTCACGCCACAGGTCTTGCGCGGCGGATCCCCGTCCAGCGAGGTGGCGCGAAGCCTGGTGGCCGCCACGCGCCGCATTGCCGGTGGCAGCTTGGGGGGCAGCCCATGACCGCCGCCTGGGAGCTCGAGGGCATCGTGAAGCGGTACCGCCGCGGGGGCTGGATGGCCCCGCAGGTGCACACCGCCGTCTCGGGCGCCAGCCTGGCGGTGGCCGCCGGTGAGCGGGTCGCGATCATCGGCGAGTCGGGCAGCGGCAAGACCACGCTGGCACGCGTCGGGTTGGGCCTCGTGGAGCGTGAAGGCGGCGTGGTGCGCCTGTTTGGCCAGGACACCGCGAGCTGGGGGGCCGGCCAGTGGCTCCGCAGCCGCACCGATGCGCAGTTGCTCTTCCAGAATCCGCGCGCCATGCTCAACCCCGGCATGACCATCGGCCAGCTGCTGCACGAGAGCGCCCGAATCCATCGGCCCGAGGTCGATGCGACCGCGGCCGCCCTGGGCGTGCTGCACGACGTGGGGCTGGCCGGGCGCGAGCGTGCGCTGCCGCACGAGCTCTCTGGCGGCGAGCGTCGCCGGGCCGGCATCGCGCGGCTGCTGCTGGCCAAGCCGCGTCTGGTCGTCGCCGACGAGCCCACGAGCGGCTTGGATGCCAGCCGCAAGGCCAACCTCATCGAGCTGCTGTACGAGCGCCTGGGCACCGAGTGCGCGGTCGTGCTCATCAGCCACGACCTGCCGCTCGTGGCCTGGGCAGCCACCCGAATCTTCGTGATGTTCGAAGGAGAGCTGGTCGACGCCTTCGAAACCCCGGAGCTGCGCGCACCCCAGCGTCATCCCCACACCCGAGAGCTGCTCAGAGCAGCAGGGATGGCCGCGTGACCGCTCTGCTCCTGCTCAGCGCCCTGGCGTGGGCCGACGAACCCCCTCCAACCGCCGACGAGGCGGCCCCAGAGATGGACTTCCGTGGCCACATCGATCAGGCCCGCTTCTTCATCCGCCGCAAGTGGTACCGAGACGCCGAGGTCGAGCTCGAGAAGGCGGTGAAGCTCCGCGACGGCAAGCTCGACCCCGAGGCCTGGTACATGCTGGCCCAGGTGCGCTACGAGCTGACCGACGTCGAGGGCGCGCGCGATGCCGCCGAGCGCAGCCACACCTACTCGCGCACCGGCGAGGAGCTCGCCCAGGCCGCAGGCTTCAGCCAGTACCTCAACGACCAGTTCGGGGTGGTCGAGGTGCGCGCCCCGTACCCGGGCATGGAGGGTGTGCTCGACATCGAGCTGCAGAGCGTGCTCTTCGACCCCGATCTCAAGCGCTACATCGAGCGCGTGGGCGAGGTGTACAGCACCAAGGCCGTGCTGCCGAAGCGCTTCGGGCTGCCCGCCGGCACGTACACCATCAACGGGCGCCAGGTGGGCATCGCGCCCAACGACTACGTCGGCGTCGACCTGGACATGAGCGAGGTGAGCGGCAAGAAGGCCCTGGCGGTCCAGATCGCCCAGATCGAGCTGGGCCTGGGCGGCGCCGTCTGGCTGGGCGACCGCGTCGACAACCTGTTCCCGTCGCTCACCGCCCAGCTCGCCTACACGCAGCCCTTCGGATCGCGCCTCATCGGCGGCGTCATGGTGGACTGGACGCCGCAGCCCTACCAGACGGTGTGGGGCGACGTGTCCTACTCCACATCGGCGTGGTCGGCCGGCGGCCGCCTGGGCACCCTGGTTCCCGGCACCCAGCCGCTGCAGGTGCGACCCTCGGTCGGCTACCGCTATGGCTACGTCCCGGGCATCGAGCTGGCCTGCCTGGCCAGCGACGACAACACCTTCGCCTGCAACGGCGAGCCCGACCCCGAGCTGATGGTGTACACCGTCGCCCGCGCGCACATTCCGATGATCGAGCTGTCGGTCGAGTTCCTGGATCGGACGAAGAGCCGGGGCCTGGGGTTTGGGGTCAAGGCGGTCGGCGAGATGGCCTTCGGAACCAACCCCGAGGGCGCCACGGCGACCGTGGCGGCAGACGGCACCTCGGTGCCTTACACCGTCGGCGGCGACCGGGCGTGGAGTGCGACCGGATTTCGCTTCCTGTCGAACCTTAGCCTGGCGTTCTGATGCTCTCGGTCCTGCTCACCATCGCCCTCTCAGCAGCGGCGCCCACCGAAGTGGCCGCGCGGCCCGACGCGAACCTGCAGCGCCCCGTCTGGAGCCCCGACGGCAAGCAGCTCGCCTACGAGGCCAACGACCACGCCAGCAAACGCATCGACCTGTACGCCGGCGACCCGGACACCCGCGCCTTCCAAAAGGTGACCGCGGGCACGCGCTCCATGTCCTCGGCCTCGGCGGGGTTCTCGAATGCGTCCAGCGCGAGCACCGTGGTGCACGAGCTGTCGTGGTCACCGCCGTCGATCGGGCGCTTCGTATACAGCGCCACCAACGACATGTCCGACTACGACCTGTACATCGCCGGGGGCAGCGCTGTCGCGCCGGGGCCCGGGGCCGACGGCGGGGCGGCATGGTCGGCCGATGGCCGCTGGATCGCCTTCACCAGCGCCCGCACCGGGCAGGGCGACCTGTACCTGATCGACGTCAACGCCATCGAAAAGCCCCCACGCCAGCTCACCTCCGACCCGGCCAGCGCCGAGCTGTACGCCACGTGGTCCAACCATGGCAGCAAGCTCGCCTGGGTGGGGCACAGCGACGCCACGGGCGACAACGTGTGGCTGCTGCCCGCGCTCGACGGCACCCCCATCCGCCTCACCAAGCTGCCCGGCGCGCAGTCGCGCCCGAGCTTCTCGCCCAACGGCAACCTCGTCGCCTTCTACGCGACCGCCGACGGCGAACGCTGGGACCTGTACGTCACGCAGGCCCAGGACGGCAGCACCCCACGGCTCCTGCAGCAGGGTGTGCTGCCCAACGCCACCGGTCCTGCCTGGCTTCCCGACGGCAACGGCCTCGTCACGGTGCTCGACGACGACGAGCGCTTCGACCCGATCGCGGTCGTCCCGCTGGCAGGCGGCGATCCGCGAGTCCTCGATCTCGGCACCGTGGGCCACGGTGACCTGGACGTGGCGGCTGGCCCCAAGGGCACGCGCCTGGCCTACGTGGCGCAGGGCCGCGCCACCGACACGCGGCGCGACTTCAAGCGGCTGTTCGTGACCGAGCTGCCGTAGCGCTACTGCAGCTCTTCCATGAACAGATGGAAGCCGCTGTATTCATCGTCGCAGTTGCCTCCGTGAATCTGGGTGGTGTGGCCGCCGCTCTGCGCACGCATCTGCACGGTGAAGTCATGGGTGCCGGCCGGAACGTCGATCACCCGGGTCATCGAGCGCTTGATCCACGTTCCCGGGGCGTGGCTCTGCCAGTCCATGCCGTAGGTGGCATTGTTCCCGTAGATCGTCTCGCCGCTGGAGCCAGGGTCCATGACCAGGCGCATGCCGCCGTGGTTGGTGGTGATGTGCATCGAGTACTCCATCTGCACGCGCACGGGGCCGCCGTTGGTGGTCATGGAACACCCCGCGAAGCTCGGCAGGGTCTGCCACGCGGTGCCGACCGCCGAGTAGCCGTTGGGGTAGCAGACGTAGCACCAGTCCCGAGCGGTCTCGTAGGTGGCGGCGGCGTCGGCCTGGGTCAGGTAGGTCGAGGCGGCATCGGTGGCGGACTGGATGTCCCCCCGGCACGACCACGCCGAGCCCGACTGATCGTAGACGGGCACCTCACCGTCGGCGCACCCCAGGGTCGCCAGCGTGTCGGCGTCCGTCGGCGTGTTGCTCAGGTCACCGTAGTCGCCTGATGTGGCCACCGCGGCAAGGGTGGGCGCGCCAGACAGGTCGCCGTAGGACCCGCTGGTGGCCACCGAGGCGAGATCGGCGGTCAGTGCGAAGCCATTGTCTGCGACCATGCCATCGACGTCCGACTCACTCAGCACCGCATCCGGCGCGCACGCCCATCGGTTGAGCGAGCCGTTCCAGCCCAGCACGTTGCCGCCGCTGCACACCAGGGCGCCTGCCACGTCGTTGTCGACATCGTCGGCAAAGCCCGTCGGCACGCCGGTGAGGTCGGTCCAGTCGGTCGCGGCGGACGGCAGACCGCATCCCCAGCCACTGCCATCAAAGACCGCCATCTGACCCGCCGTGCACGTCAGCTCGGCCAGCGTGTCGGTGGGTGCGCCGGGCCCCACCAGGGCCCCGGATGCGTCGATGACGGTGGTGCCGTTGATGCGCACCTCGCTGGCGTCGACCGTTCCGCCCTCGACGTCGGTGGCCACCTGCGCGCGGCCCGCAACCCGGGCGTAGGGAACGCTGGTCAGCGGCTGGCGCGGCAGCTCGGCGTTGCCATCGACGGCAATGGACACCCACAGGCGCCCGCTCACGTCCAGATCGTCGGTGTCGATGAGGTTGGACCCTGCCGCGCCCAGCTCGACGGCAAAGTAGCCGGCATCGAAGGGCACGCTCTGGGTCTCGGTCCACACGCTGCTGCCCCCACTCTGGGCATCGAAGATGCCGAAAGTGACGTCGTGAGGGCCGTCGAGGGGCGCGCCGGTGTCGTCGAAGACACGGCCGGTGTGGGTGAGCTCGCCCGGTACGGCAAGGGCCAGGCCGGCGAGAAGTGCGATGAGCATGGGGGAACCTCCTGAACCCATTGTGCACGACTCGATTCCGCTCAGAGAAGCGCGTGCTCCCCGCACGCCTATGGCGCGGATGTCTGAATGCGCCAGGGTCGAGCCGTGCGCACCCGCGGCGCGCGCGGGCGTAGAACTGCGCGATGGTGAGGGCATTTCCCGCCCACATGCAGTGCAAGTCGGGGGTGAGCGCTCAGGCGCCAGGACGATGCAAGACGCCAACCATTGTCCGGCGCCGCCCTCTAGCCCTAGTATGCACGGACCAAGGAGTCGTATGGCAGGCGCGGACAACCCGCCCAATGGCGATGGCGGCGCAGGAGCGGCGGGCGGCGGCCCCCGACGCGGCCTGCGGCGGCGGCGCAGCCTCATCAGCCGCAAGACCTCCATCTCGACCGGTGCCATGCCCCCAGAGCCGGTGCTGCCGCCCTCCAAGCCGGTCGCCCCGGTCGACCCTCCCCCCGTTCCCAAGCTCCCGCCGGCCACGCTCGCGTCACCGCCTCCGAGCCCGCCCCCCGAGCCTGAGCCAGAGCCCGAACCTCAGCCCGAGCCCGAGCCCGTGGCCGAAGCCCCCCCAGAGCCCGGGCCCGAGCCCGTCGCCCCACCAGCGCCCGTCGCCGAAGCCCCACCCGAGCCAGAGCCCGAGCCAGAGCCAGAGCCAGAGCCAGAGCCAGAGCCAGATCCAGAGCCAGAGCCAGAGCCAGAGCCAGAGCCAGAGCCAGAGCCAGAGCCAGAGCCAGAGCCAGAGCCAGAGCCAGAGCCAGAGCCAGAGCCAGAGCCAGAGCCAGAGCCCGAGCCCGTCGCCGAAGCCCCACCCGAGCCCGAGCCCGAGCCGGAGCCCGAGCGCGAGACCGCCCCCCTGCCCCAGCTCATCGACAACTCGCCGCACGAAGCCGAGGTCGAACGCCCCGCTCCGCGCACCCGCGAACCGCGCCCGTCCAACGACCCCAGCAGCTCCATCATCGACTTTGCCGAGATGGAGAACATGGACGAGGACGACATCGCCGCCCTCGAGAAGCTCAAGCGCGAGCAGCTGTCCGGCGACTACCCCGAGCTGCCCCGAAAGAAGAGCATCTGGGAAGAAGACGAAGACGAAGAAGACGAAGACTTCGGCCCGATGATCTACATGTTCGTGGGCGTCTGGGCCGTGCTGATGTTCGGACTCATCGGCCTGGCCTTCATGGCCTGAAGCGCCTCGGGGCGCCCGAGTTCAGTGCCCCGCTACAGCGTGTCGTCTTCGGCCTGTTTCCAGTCGGCGATCTCGACCACCTCGTGATCGGCATCGAGCACCACCAGGTTGCCCGAGGCCGGATCGATGGCCAGCCCCTCGACACGCTGGACCCCAAAGCGGGCCAGGTCGATGACCGGGGCGGGCTCGCCATCCTGACCCAGGGTCATGCGGTACAGCAGGCTGTCGTGGCCCAGCAGCACCTGGCCCGGCTGATCGACGACCAAGCCTCCGGCATCGAACTCGGGCCAGGGCAGCCAGCTCCAGTCGGTGGGCTGACCGCCCAGATCGGCGTTCCAGGCGCCCACCGACGCGTCGGCCGGGCCCGGGAAGGTCTGCGGCTGCGCAACCAGGCGGCGGTTGGCCCCATCGAAGCCGAGGGCCTGGGTGAGCTGAAAGCTGTCGATGCCCCACAAGCCGCTGTCTTCTGGCTCGTAGCAGAAGTGCTGCCGAGCGATGCCGTCGTTGTGGTCGTACAGGATGCCGTCGCTCTGTACGGTGTAGGCGAACTGCCCCATGCCGATGGCGACCACGTCGGTGTACGGGCGCCGGTCGATGCCGTCATCGGGCACCAGTGCCGCCGACCCCACGAACAACGTGGCGCTGCCGCCCTCGAGCTTGAACAGGCCTTCCCAGGCGTCGAGCACGTAGCGCTCGCCGGTGTCGGGCGCGATGGTGATGCCGACGGGTGTCGACTGGGACAACAGGATTCGCGACACCACGCGGGCCTCGGCAGGCGGCTCCGGGGCGGTGCTGGGAATGGGGTTGGCCGTGGGCTCGACCGGCGCCGACTCGAGGTCACAAGCGGTGAGCGCAAGAGCGGTGAAGGCGATGAGCGGGGCGATACGGGTCATGAAGACGCTCCTGCGTCCGTGCGCAGGCAATGTGCCCTGCAATCGAGCGGGCCGCTACGTCACACCCGCACAATCCATGGGTCGGATGTGCGCCGGCATGTGCAGAACCGACCAGGTCACCAGCCGCACTGGCGGTCCTTGTTCTGCTCTTCGAGCCAGCCCATGAGGGGGTCGAAGTACTTCACCAGCGGCTCGGCGTTCATCTGACGGGTGCCGGTCATCTTCTCGAGGGCGTCGGGCCATGGCTGGCTGGCACCGAGCGACAGCATGCCTTCGAGCTTCTTGCCAGCCTCTTTGCTGCCATACACGCTGCACTCGTGCAAGGGACCGTCCTGGCCAGCGGCCTGGCACATGGACTCGTGGAACTGGAACTGGAGGATCGCCGCCAAGAAGTACCGCATGTACGGGGTGTTGGCAGGAATGTGGTACTTGGCTCCGGGATCGAAGTACTCCTCTCCTCGGGCGCTAGGTGCGCCGATGCCCTGGTACTTCTTGCGCAGCTCCCACCAGTGCTGGTTCCACTGCTCGGGCGGGACCTTGCCGCTGAACACGTCCCAGCGCCACTGGTCGATCATGCGGCCAAAGGGCAAGAAGGCGATCTTGGACAGGGCCAGCTGCATCTGCTGGTTGATGACGGCCTCGTTGGCGGTGGACGCGTCGGTCAGCAGGCCCACCTCCTTGAGGTAGGACGGCGTGACCGACAGTGCGATGGCGTCGCCCACTGCCTCGTGGAATCCATCGTGGGCGCCGGTCTGGAACAGGATCGGCTGCTGGTAGTAGTAGTGGTAGTAGTAGTTGTGCCCCAGCTCGTGATGGATGGTGATGTAGTCCTCCATCGTGGGCTTGATGCACATCTTGATGCGCAGATCGTTGTTGTAGTGCGGGTCCCACGCCGACGCGTGGCACACCACCTCGCGGTCGTCGGGCTGGGTGAGCATGGACCGCTCCCAGAACGTGTCTGGAAGCGGATCGAGCCCCAGCGAGGTGAAGAAGCCCTCGCCGGCCTTCACCATCTTGACCGCGTCGTAGTCCTGCTCTTGCAGCGCGGCGGTCACGTCCAGGCTGGGCTGGCCCTCGAAGGGCTCGAGCATGGGGTACAGGTTTTCCCAGCTCTGGGACCACATGTTGCCGGTGACATGGGCGGGAATGAGCCCGTCCGCAGCAACCTTGTCGGTGCCGTACTTCTGGGCCAGCTCGGCGCGCACGTGGCAGTGCAGCTGCTCGTACAGGGGCGACACCTGGGCCCACAGGCGGTCGACCTCTTTCTCGAAGTCGTCGGCGGGCATGTCGTAGCCGCCCCGCCACATGGTGCCGACGTCGCTGAAGCCGATGTCTTTGGCTCCCTCGTTGCCGAGCGCCACGAACGACTCGTACTTGGGCCGCATCGGCGGGCTGACCGTGCGCCAGCCCTCCCAGGCCTCGAGCTGGGCGTCCCAGTCGCGGTTGGTGGCCAGCACCTCGGACAGCTCGCCCAGGTCGCGGCAGGTGGCCGCATCGCCCTCGCCCGTGCAGTACTTGCCCTTACCGTACATGCCGGACAGCTCGGTGCTGATGGCCGCGAGCCGAGCGCGCTTGTCGGCGTCGCTGGGGGCGGGAAGCGAGGTGGCACGCTTGAGCAGGGTGAGCTGCCGGGCCGTCTTGGGGTCGAGGCCCTCGACGCCGTCGAAGCGGGCCGCCGCGTTGATGGTGGTGGTGGTGTAGGCCATCACCATCTCTTCGGCCTCGGTCGCCTTCTTCTCGTTTTCGGGCGTCAGGTTGGTCTGGTGGTCCCAGGCGGCGAGGTCCCAGGCGACCCACTTCTCGCGCAGGTCCTTGTCGACAGCCAGTGCGAAGTCGGCGGCTTGCTGCGCCGTGGGGGCATCACCCGCGTCGGTGATGCCGTCGCCGCCGGGCTCGTCGCCGGCCGGCTTGCTGGCGTTTCCGCCGCAGGACAGGGTGAACACGAGGGCGAGCAAGGTCGGTGTCGAAGTGCGCATGGCCCGCCGAGTATTAGCGAAGACGCCTGGGAGCCAGCGAGATCTCCCACTCGGGGTCCAGGAAATCTTCGTCGGGGGCGTCGATGCCTGCGGTGTCCTGAACAAAGAAGACCAGGTGGTCGGACGCCAGCTCGAGCAGCCGCCGTGCCGTCTTGACGGGCACCACATGGTAGGTCTCGGGGCTGTGCTCGTCGATGCCCGGCGCCGCCGCGATGCCCGCCCAGCCAGAGCGCAGCTGGCGTCCCACCTTGGGGTGCACGCTGATGAAGTCGATGCGTTTGCCGTCGAGCTTCTTGAAGTGGAAGCGAAGCGACCCGCGCGACCGAACCTCGCTGTCGAGCACCATGCGCCGAATGCGGTGCCGGCGCTCGATCGCCTCGCGCTGAGCCGCGTTGAGCTTGCGAACCTGGTTTCGCCGCTCGATGGCCCGCTGCAGCTCGGCCTCGGCGGCCTGTTCTTGCTCGCGCTCGAGCTTGCTCTTCTTTTGGCGCTGGCCGCGCTTCTTCTTTCGCGTCTGCTTCAGCTCGCGCTCGACGCGCGCCTTGTCGCCCTTCTTGGCGAAGCCTTTTGCCACGAGCTGGTCTCTGAGCGACATGCTCCAGAAGTAACCCGGCTCTCGCCGCTGAGGCCCGCTACACCGTGAAGTCCTCGACGGCTCCGTCGAGTCGGCCCGACAGCTCGGCGAGGTCGGCGGCGAGCAGGATGGTCTGCTGCGCGCTCGATGCCAGCTCCCGGCCGCTGTTCTCGAGCTCGCCCATCAGCGACACCAGCTGCTGGGTGGCCCGCTGTTGGTCGCCCGAACTCTGGCTGATCTTGCGGGAGAGCTGCTGGTTCAGCTCGGCGTTCGCCTGCATCTCGCCAAAGGCCTCGCGTGCCTCGTCGTTGAACTCCTGCAAGCCCACCACGATGAGCGCGACGTCGTCGCTGGCCCGTGCCGTGCGCTCGGACAGCTGCTGCATCTCGCCCGCCACCAGCGAGAAGCCGGCACCCGCCTGCCCGGCGCGGTGTCCCTCGAGCGCGGCGTTGAGCGCCAGGATCTCGGACTTGCGCGACACCTCCTGGATGTCGGCCAGCAGCCCCTCGATGCGCTGGAACATGTCCCGCACATTGCGAAAGAGCAGGATCATGCGCTGGTTGGTCGCCTGCACCGCCGCGGCGTTGGTGATGACGCTGCCCGAGGTCTCGCTGATGCCGGCCGCCTTGCTGGTGAGCTCTTGCAGCTCGCTCACCACGGCGCCGATGGCGTTGGCTTGCTCGCGAGCCAGGGCCTCGTTCTGGCGCGCCGAGCTGGCGATCTTGGCGCTAGCGGGCCCCAGCACCGCCGTGCCCACTTGGACCTCGTCGACCATCGAACGCAGGCGCATCTGCATCTGGCGAATCGCGACCGCGATGCCATCTTCGCCCTGCACGTCGCGGCTCAGATCGCCGTGAGCGACCTCGGCGGCGATGTCCACCACCTGCTCGATGTCGTCGAGCGCGTCTTCGAGCGCGTGGCGCGCCTCTTCGCGGTTCTTGAGGATGCCCAGCGCGAGCACGCCCGCGAACGCCACGAACGAGCCGTCCAGCACAAAACGAACGATGGCGTTGTTGGTCTGGCCGTCCAGGGACTCGTCGATCGCGGACACCGCGAGCGCCAGGACAGTGAGCGCCACGAAGATGCGACCGGCGAAGGCGCCGTTGGTGAAGGCGACCGCCACCACCAGGATGGGCATCACCATGAAGCCCGAGGCACGGTCGATGGGGTTGTTGAGCGCCAGGTCAGCGGCCACCACGATGGCGACGATGGCGAAGCCCACCAGATTGACCGCCAGAGCCTCTCTGCGCAGCCAGACGAGCACAGCCCCGGTGATTCCCGCCGCGATGCCGGCGACCGGGTAGTTCCACGCCCCAGAGCCGATGTACAGCAGCGACAGGGTGGTGAGCGCGCCCACCACCGTCAGTCCCAGGCTCATCACCAGCGCCGTCTGCCTCACCAGGCGGGCGTGGATGAGTTCCGAGCGTCGTTCGGCGATGATTCCCTCCCACCTGCTACCCTGTCTCGCGAGGATCGAGCCGTGTCAACAGAGCGCCAGGGAGTCTACATCGACACCGACGATGCGCGGTGGTGGCTGCCCGTCGGCGCGGTGTACCGATTCATCGAGCCCCCGGCGGTGATCAGCCGCATTCCGGGCTTACCCGAAGGACTGTTGGGCCTGGCCTGGCTCGAAGGAGACGCCTGGCCAGTGGTCTCGCTCGCCAGCGAAGGTGCCGCGCGCGCCATCTTGGTGAACGACCAACAGGTGCGTGCCATCCTGCTGGTCTCCCGAGCCCGCATCGGAGACTTCGACCCCAGCCGCGAGGCCAAGGTGGGCACGCTGCCGTTGATCCTCGAGAAGTTCGTTGCCTGAGACCCGCAGCCTGCTGATCCTGCGCTCGGGCGCCTGGCATGTCGCCGCCGACTCCATGGGCATCGAGTTCGTCGAGAGCACCGATGTGCCCGCTCAGCCGTTGTGCAAGCTGCTCGGCAGTCCGGCGTCCGGGGGCACCCGCTTGGTGCGCGTGGGCGATGTGGTCATCTCGGTCCAGGCCATCGGCGTCACCCAGGTTCCGGCCCACGACGTGCGCCCCCTGCCCTGGCTACTGGCCCAGCGCGAGGCCGTTGGCTGGCGCGGGCTGGTGCACCTGGGCGGTGACGAGATCGTGCCCCTGCTCGACCTGTGGTCGCTGGTGTAGCGCGGCGTCCGGCCCGCCCTCAGCCGAGGGCGCTGCCGATCGCCAGCCCCAGAGCGAGCAGGGTGGCCAGGCTGGCCACCAGGGTGAGCACCACGGTGCCGTTCTGCAGCGTGGGGGTGGCCCTGGGGGTGGCCAGCGAGGTGCGCCGGGTGGTGACCGGCTTGGCCTGCGTCAGCGTGTTCTGACGCTTCATGGTCATGGTGGGCTGAGCCACCAGCCGCTCGATCTCGGCGAGCGAGGCCAGCACCTCGGTGGCCGCTCCGGGCCGGAGCGCCGGATCGACCTTGAGCAGCTGATCGACCAGCGACACGAGGGTTCGCGGCACCTCGACCCCCGGCACCTGCAGGGGTGGCCGCTGGCCTGCACGGATCGACGCGATCACCTCGAAGGAATCGCCCTCGAAGGGCCTCACACGCGCGACCATCTCGTAGATCAGCACGCCTAACGACCACAGGTCGGCCTTGTGCGTGACCTTGCGCGCGTCGGCGAACTGTTCGGGAGCGGCGTAGTGAGGGGTGCCCATGGTCTTGGTGGTCGCGGCGACGGCGGTGGGGTCGTCGCCCTCGATGGCCATGCCGAAGCCCCCCAGCTTGGGCACCACGCCATCGCCTCCCGAGACGATCCAGATGTTCTCGGGCCGCAGATCGCGGTGGGTGAGGCCCTCGCCGTGCGCATAGGCCAGCCCTTGCGCGATGCCCGCTGCCAGGCGAAGCGCGGCCAACAGGTCGGGAGGGGCGCGCTCGAGGTGTTCCAGGAGCGTCTCGCCCACGATCTCTTCGAACACCAGGGCGGCGCCATCCTGCACCTCGATGGCGTCGGTGACCTGCACCACGTTGGGGTGGGTCAGCCGCGACTGCAGACGCCCTTCGTGAACCAGTCGCTTGCGAACCGAGGGCGAGTGCACGAACACCAGCCGCACCACGTGCCGAGAGCCGAGCTCGTTGTGGATGGCGGTGTAGTCGCGACGCCCGCCCTCGCGCGCGATCTCTTTCTCGATGGTGTAGCGCCCGAGCGTCTGGCCAGGCTCGAGCGCGGTGTCTCGCGCGCCCAGGGCATCGAGCGGCAGGGAGCCGAAGGGATTGCGGGACTCGCTCATGCATTCCCCAGGAACAAGCCGGCGATCACCACCCCGGTCGCCAGCGCCATGATGGCCATGACGCTCATGGCCACAAGCACCCTCGGAGGCTGGCCGCCGCGCCGCCTCATGGCGATGATGGGCGTGGCCGACGCGTCGCCCTCGAAGCGAGAGTCCGCCGACCAGCTGTTGTCGCGCGACTCGGGGAAGGCCAGCACCATGGCGGGAACCGACGCGTCGTCGACCTCGGCCGGGGTCCAGTTCCAGCCACTGGCGTCGGCCGAGGTGGGCTCCAGGTCCAGCCCCAGCAGCTCCAGGAGCTCGTCGCAGCTCTGCACGCGGTCGGCAGGGCGCACCTTGAGCAGGCTGCCGATCACCTGTTCGATGACCGGCGGCAGGTCGGGAACACGGGTGCGCGGCGGCGGGTAGTCGGTGGACGCCACCTTGTTGAAGACGGTGAGCGGGTCGGGCCCGTCGAAGGGGCCGTGCCCGCACACCAGCCGGTACAAGATGCAGCCCAGCGACCACATGTCGGCCCGGTGGTCGACGCTCGCAGCGTCGCGGATCTGCTCGGGCGCCATATACTCGGGGGTGCCCATGGTGGTGCCGGTCTGGGTCGACGACGTGGCGCGCGTGTCCAGGTGCTTCACCAGCCCGAAGTCAGCCACCTTGGGGCGCAGCGTGGTGGTGGTGGAGTCGAGCATGACGTTCTGCGGCTTGAGATCTCGATGGATGACGCCGATGTCGTGAGCGGCCCGAACGCCAGCGACGATACCCGCGTAGGTGCGCAGCGCCTGCTCGAGGGTGGGCTCGTTGTCTTGCAGCCACTCGTGCAGGGACGGACCCTTCACGTACTCCATCACCAGCCCCGGCGAGCCGCCGACACTGATGACATCGGTGACCGAGACCACATTGGGGTGGCGCAGCCGGGCCTGCACCTGGCCTTCTTTCATCAGGCGTTCGCGCAGCGCCGCACCGGTGGCATCGAGCACCTTGAGCGCATGCGCGCTGTTCAACGTCTGGTGCCGCACGCGATAGACCGTTGCCGTGGCACCCTCGCCGAGCTTTCGCTCGACAACGTACTTGTCTACGACTTGTCCGATCTCCAACGTCACCTTGTCCCCATCCGGATTGTAGACTGTGCGGACTTCGGAGGCGCGATTGTCTGGCACCCATGCACCCAGAATTCGGTGGATCCCCGCCGTGTTGGGTGCCGTGACAGGCGCGGTCGCCACCATCCTGACGTGGTGGGTCACCATGCGAACCCAGGGCCTGCCGCTGCTGGGCGCCCACTCGGCCGTGCCCGCGCTCTTCTTGGTGGACACCTTCCCGCTGTGGGGGGCGCTGGCCGGCCATGCCGTCGCCGACAGCATTCGGGTCACGGCCCACCGCGATCTGCTGCGCACCCGCCTGGTGAAGGGTGGCTCGGGGGATCGGGTGCTCGAGGCGCTGGTGGGCGCCAGCGGTGACGGGGTCCTGCTGGTCGATGGCGACGGCACCATCCGCCAAGCCAACAACGCCGCCATCATCTTGCTGGCCGGTGCTGGGCGCAAGCTGGCCGGTCAGCGCATCGACACCCTGCTTCCCGCGGTCGAAGAGCGGCGCCCCGAGATGCGCGCGCTTCGCCGGTCGGGCCGCCAGGAGGTGCTCTCGGTCGAGTGGCGCATGAAGGCCGAGCGTGCCGATGGGTCGGGCTCGTTCGACGCGCTGGTGAGCGGCGGGCCCGTGCCCGGGGCCGAACAGCTGGTGCTGGTGGTGCGCGAGGAGCCCAAGCGGGCTGCGGGCGCCAACGCGAGCGGGACGAGCGGATGGCCTCAGGCGCTTCGCTCGTCGATGGGTTGGATGCGGCGGGCTGGCACCCGTGCCGAGGCCCTGCACGCCGATCTCGAGATGCTTGCTCGCATCGCCGACAGCCCGCCCAGCGTGGTGCTCGACAAGCTCTCGGTCGACGAGCTGGCGTCCCAGGTGGTGCGCGAGTGCGCGGCCTTCGCCGACGAGCGCCACGTCACCGTGGTCAGCGACGTGCTGCCCCAGCAGACCCGTGTCGACCGCCGACTCATCCTGCACAGCCTGCGCAACGTCGCACTGGCCCTCATCGCCGAGTCGACCGCTGGCGGCACCATCCGCATCACCCACTCCGAGAACGGGCGCGGGCTCACCCTGCACGCCAACCGCTGCCCGGCCAACGCCGCCGCCGTCGCGTACAAGCTGCAGCGCGAGGCCCCCTTCGACGAAGAGATCTGGCGGTCGCCGACCCCCGACTTCGGCCTTGCCCTGGCCGGCGAGCTGGCCCGCTCCACCGGTGCACGCTGGTCGGTGCGGTCCGAGTCGCTCGGGGTGACCGCCGATGTCGAGCTGCCGGGCATGGCGCTGGCGTCCGACACCATCCCGCCGCTGGGCGAATAGAGCCCCAGCCGCTGGGGGCTACCCCACCTCGTACAGGTTGATGTACCGGTTGCCCTGAATCGAGATGCGTCCCAGCAGCGAGATCTTGCTCTTCTTGACCTGGCGCGCGCCCACCTCGGTGAGCAGGATGCGCCCGCGATGGGCCGACAGGTTCATCATCCATCGAGCCAGGTAGAAGGGGCCAGACAGCTCCCACCCCTCGGGCGGCCGCTCGGTGTCGGCCATCAGCCGCGCCACCCCCGGCGCCACGCCGGCCGACAGCCGGTACCCGGTGCGGCCCGTGACCTTGCGCAGCGATCGCGCCGCCTGAACCGCGCTGTGGATGGTGTCTTTGAGCTTGCCGGTGGCCGTCCAGCACACCAGCATGCTGCCGTCGCCGCGCTCCCACACCTGTCCGCCGGCCTCGGCCACGATGCCCGTCCACTCCTGGGTGAGCGTGGCCAGCGTGATGCGCGGCGTGGCCAGGGTTCGCGGCGGAGGAGCCGCCTCGACCGACAGCACCACCACGTTCTTGGGCTCGGCGGTGGCCGGGTCGTGCTTGGACTTGCGGGGCGCGTTGCCGTGCGCCTCGATCACGTCCTTCATGTAGACGGCAAGGTCGTTGTTGGTGGCGCGATGGCCCTCGCGAACCATGAGCTGCTGCAGCTGCTCGACCCAGTCGCTTGCGCGGTCGTAGCGGTCCTTGGCGTCGCGTGACAGGGCACGCAGCAGCAGCGCCTCGAGGTCTTCGCTGATCTCGGGACGGTAGGCCCGAGGAGACGGCACCTCGGCCCGACGAACCCGGGCCAGCGTCTCGTCGCGGGTCTTGGCCTTGAACAGGCGTCGCCCGGTCAGCAGCTCGTAGAGCACGATGCCCATGCTGAAGATGTCGCTGCGCCCGTCGAGCTCTTTGCCATCGACCTGTTCGGGGCTCATGTATGCATACTTGCCGCGGATCACGTCGTGCAGGCCCTCGGCCTGGAACGCCGCCCGGCTGATGCCAAAGTCGGTGATCTTGACCTCGCCCGCGTAGCTGATGAGCACGTTCTGGGGCGAGATGTCGCAGTGAACGATGCGCAGCGGCTCGCCCTCTTCGTCGGTGCGCGCGTGGGCGAAGTCGAGCGCCTTGAGCACCTCGGTCTGCACGAACAGGGCCAGTGGAACCGGGAAGGGGCCCAGGTGACGGCCGCGCGTCACCAGCCGCGACAGGTCCATCCCGTGCACGTACTCCATGGCCATGTAGTAGGTGCCGTCGACGGCGCCGAGATCGAAGACCTGCACGATGTTGACGTGCAGCAGCTGCACGGCGATGCGGGCCTCGTCGATGAACAGCTTGATGAACTCGTCGTCTTTGGCGAGGTTGTCGAGGACCTTCTTGATGACCAGGATCTTCTCGAAGCCGGCGAGGCCCTTGGCCCGAGCACGCCACACCTCGGCCATGCCGCCGGTCGCGATCTTCTCGAGCAGGTGATACTCCCCGAACTGCTGCGGGGGGGCCTCGGACACGGATTCTCCTGTCTAGGACGGCCGATGCTATCCCATGTGGAGGAGCCGGTGGACCGCTTCGCGAGACTGGTCGAGATCGTGGCACGCCTTCGCGCCGAGGGCGGCTGCCCGTGGGATCGAGCGCAGACCCCCCAGACCCTGCGCCCCTACCTGCTCGAAGAGGCCTACGAGGCCCTCGATGCGATCGACTCGGGCGACGACGCATCGCTGCGCAAAGAACTGGGCGATGTGCTGTTCTTGATCGTGATGCTCTCGCAGATGGCCGATGAACGCGGCGCCTTCACCGTCGATGACGTCGTCGAGGCCGTGAGCAGCAAGATGATACGCCGGCATCCGCACGTGTTCGATCCGCACCACGACAGCAGCGACGACGAGGGTGGCATCGGTGCCTGGGAAGCCCGCAAGGCCAAGGAGCGCAAGCCCGATGCGTCGGCACTCGACGGCGTGCCCAAGGCCATGCCCGCGCTGCTGCGGGCGCACCGCATCTCAGAGAAGGCCGGCGCCGTGGGTTTTGACTGGCCGGACGCTCCATCGGTGCGAAAGAAGGTCGCCGAAGAGCTCGACGAGCTCGACGAAGCCATGGCCGCGGGCGATGCCCAGGCCATCGGCGAGGAGCTGGGCGACGTGCTGTTCACGCTGGTCAATCTAGGAAGGCATCTGCCCGTGGGCGCCGAAGCAGCCCTGCGGGTGGCGACCGAGCGCTTCGAGCAGCGCTTCCGCGCCCTCGAAGACGAGCTGCGCGCTCAGGGTCGCCGGGTTTCCGACTCGTCGGCCCAGGAACTCGAGCCGCTGTGGCGTTCGCTCAAGCCAAGCGAGGCGCCCTGATGTGGAAGCTGTTCATCGCGTTCACGCTCATTCCCGCCCTCGAGCTGTACCTGCTCATCACCATCGGCAGCTACATCGGCGCGCTCGAGACGGTGGCCATCATCCTGGTGACGGGCATGGTGGGCGCCTGGCTGGCCAAGCGCGAGGGCTGGTCGGTGCTGTCTCAGCTCAGCGAAGACCTGGGCAAGGGAATTCCGCCCGCGGCCCGCATCGCAGAAGGGGCCCTGGTGGTGGCCGGTGGTCTGCTTCTGGTGACCCCAGGCGTGCTCACCGACCTCACCGGATTCGCCTTCATCTTTCCCATCACCCGCCGCCTGGTGGCCCCAGTGCTGGTCAACTGGGTGTCGCGCAACTTCGTGGTGCGCAACTACACGGGCAGCGAGCCCGACGGCGACGGCATGGTGGGCTCCCCTCCCCCGACGCATGGCAAGAAGGACCCCAAAGAGCTGTTCGACCATCCGGTGGCGTGATGCCCCGGGCGTGCCTCACAAGAACGCGGGCGAGTAGAAGACCCAGCTGGCCAGGGCCCACAGCAGAGCATTGAGCAAGCCGAGCACGCGGTACGCCGTCACCAGGCCGCCCACCCGCTCCAGCAGCTTGGCGTCGGCGTAGGTGTTGGGACCTCGGACGGCCACCCAGAGCCCGGCCAGCACATAGAACGGCCCAGCCAGCGTGACGAGCGACAGCGCGAACCACAGAGGATGCTGGGGCGCCGCGGTGGCAATGCCCCCCAGGACCGCCAGGAACGAAAACAGCACCACGCTGCCACGCAGCTGTGACCGCACCTCGAGGTGGGCGTCCCGCTGGACCTTGCAGACCTCGCAGTGCAAGCCCTCGGGCTCGACGGTGAGCTCGCTCTCGTCGAAGGTCTCGCCACAAGAGCTGCAGAGCGTCGGGCCCTCGCCATGCACCACCTCACCCACACGGTGCACAGGGAGGGGCTGCTGGAGCGGCTGACGCGGGCTGTCGGACATGCCCGCAGTGTACCTACTCGGCGTCGCGCTTGGCCTGCAGCCAGCTGTCGGGCAGGGCCAGCAGCGAGCACGGGAGCGCTCGCACGAGCTTCTCGGCGGTTCGGCCCAGCACGAAGGGAGAGCGATGACTGTTGAGCGCCATCACGATGAGGTCGACATTGCGCTCGCGCGCCAGCGTGAGGATGGTCTGTGCGACGTTGGTGTTCTCTTCGTTCGCGCGGAGCATGGCCTCGAGCGACTTGTTGCTGGGCACCTTCACCTCTTTGAGGTGCTTGTGCAGCTCGGAGGTGCCCTCTTCGATCAGGCGCTTGCGCAGGCCCACGACATCGCCGGAGTACGACCGCAGCAGGCTGGGGATGGCGATGACGTGCAGGGCGATGATGCGCTTGGCCGCCGAGAAGTTGCCGGCGGCGTCGATCGAGATGCGGCCCCCGCTGCCCAGCGAGGTGGGCACCAGGATGGTCTTGGTGTCGCGGGGTGACTCGGGCCCGACCACCAGCACCGGAGCGGGGCTATGGCGCAGCACGCGGTCGGCGACCGTGCCCACGAAGAAGCCGCCCGCGTTCGGGGTGCCGCCGACGGCCACCATCGCGGCGTCTTTGTCCACCACGCACTCGACGATCTCGACCGCGGGTTTGCCGGTGCGAACCTCGTAGGTGATGGCCACGCCGCTGACGGCCTGAGCACCCTGGGCCAGCCGGTCGGTGGCCACCTGGATCTGATGCTCCATGTGCGGCTCGAGCGTGCTCGAGTCGAGCACCCTCCACGTGAGCCACGACGGCTTGGCAACCACGTGCACCAGGTGCAGCGCGGCATCCATGTTCGCGGCGTAGCGCGCAGCATGGGCGACGAGGTTCGACCAGTCGGACTGGAGATCGACAGCAACGATGATGGTTCGCGGGTCAGCCAAGGGGCACCCTCCCGGGCGCCGCCAATCACCCGTCAGCAGGGGTGTGTCAAGGCGGTCGAGGTTACTTGCCGCCCATGTCCACCGAAGATGACGACAAGGCCGTCCTCGACGAGCTCGCCAAACGCTTCATGACGGCCCTTGCGCTCAAAGACCAGGGCGATGTCGACAAAGCCGAGAAAGAGCTGCGCGCCATCCAGCGGATCGAGCCCCGACTGCCCGAGCCGCACATGGAGCTGGCCAGGCTGCTGCTCGACACCGACCGGCTCGAAGACGCCGAGGAGCACGCTCGCGAGGCCCTCCGCCTGCTCGAGACCGGAGGCCAGTGGACCGACGAGATCCCCGAGAACGTCGTGAGCGCCCTCGCCCACGCGCTGCTGGCCGAGATCTTGCGCCGGCATGCCGACGAAGATGACGTGATCTTCGGCGATCCCAGCGAGTTCCAGCGCATCGTCAGCGAGGCCCAGACCCACTTCACCAAGGCCGCCGAGCTCGACCCCAGCGACGAATACGCCAGCTACTACGCCTTCTTCATGGGCGTCGGCGACCAGGGCGAGCTGAAGCTACCCGGCGAGGAGTAGGCTCACGCCGCCCGCGGCAGCCGCACCTCGAACACCGTGCCGTTGCCGTCTCGGCGCATCACCAGCTCACCGTTGGCCTCGGCCACGATCTTGCTGGCGATGTACAGCCCCAGCCCGGTGCCCTGCCCGGGCCCCTTGGTGGTGACGAAGGGCTCGAACACCTCGTCTTCGAGTCCCTGCGGCACGCCAGGACCGGTGTCTCGCACGAACAGCCGCACCATGTGTTCGTCGGCCTCGGTGTGCACCGACACCGATCCGCCTCCCCCGGCCTCGACCGCGTCGTAGGCGTTGGCCAGCAGGTTGACCACGACCTGCTGGGTGGCCGAAGGACGGGCACGTACCGGCAAGAAGCCTGCCGCCAGGTCGAGGTCCAGGCTGGCTCCCTGGCTGCGCCCGCGATGGGCGAGCATCTGGGCGGCGTTGCGAACCGGGTCGTTGAGGTCGAAGAGCACCACCGACTCGCCGGGGCTCGAGAAGCCGCTGTAGGCGTCGACCAGCGTCTGCATGTGCTCGATCTGCCGAACGAGCATCAGGATGTGCTCTGGGCTCATCTGGCCCTGTTCGACCGAGAGCTGAGACAGCGCCTTGATGGCGAACAAGGGCTGGCGCAGCTCGTGCAGCAGCGAGGCCGACAGCACCCCCAGCTCGGCCATGCGCGCGGCGTGCATCCAGGCCGGGCTGTCCTGGTCGTCCCAGTCGGGCATCAGGGCGCCTCGCGGTTGTCGACGGTGACCGAGGTGACGCACTCGGCGCCCCGATTTCCGAAGCCGTCGTCGGCCTCGAAGCGAAGCGTCCAGGTGCCGTTGTCTACGATCTTCTCGGTCACGTCGCGCCCGTCCCAGGTCCAGGAATCGACCGCGTCGACCGCGGTCTTGTGGTCCCGGTACACGAGCGTACCCCCAGAATCCTCGACCGACACGATCCAACGCGCCGGGGTGGACTGGCTCTCGAGGTCCACGCGCAGGAAGTCGGTCTGGGCGCCCAGGCCGTCATCGCCGTCGGGGCGGAAGGTCGCCACATCGGGGGTGCAGTCGATGACGTCCCCCGCGGTCGAGGGAAGGTCGCCGAAGCTCCCGTTGTAGGGGCTCGCCACGCCCGAGTGCGCCCCGTCGATGGGATTGCCGCCGCCGGCATCGCGCACCGAGCTGGTGCTCACGGTCCACACCCCGGCATCGCTGGTGACGGGCCCGTCGAGGGTCAGCTCGACGTGATCGGGCTCGACCAGCGTGGCCGCGACCACCTGCACCGCGCTGGGACCGGTGACCGAGAAGCCGACGGGCTGCACCGCACCCGGCAGCATGGGCTCGCTGAACCACAGGTCGATGATGCCCACGCCGCCCACGGTGTCGCCCCGTGGGCTCTGCTCCCACACCACCGGGTTCCGGTCGTCGCCGATGAGCGTGACCGTACTGGTGCCGCCGCCCGCCGGATGATCGAGCCAGGCGGTGACGGTGGCCTCCCCTCCCGACAGCGTACCCACCGCGTCGAGCTCGAACTGGCCATCGCCGGCCGCATCGAGGGTGACCGCCAGGCCCAGCCCGGTCTCGCCAGCGGGCACCAGCACGTCCCCCCGGTTGGAGCGCACGAAGACCCGCCCGCCAGCGGCCGCGTCGCGGCTGCAGTCGACGGCGCCCGAGATGTCGATCGATGTCGTCTGAACGCCCACGTCGATCGTCGCCGACACCGGGCTCACGTCGATGGGGCCCACCGGGCTGCCGTCGTCGGGGCCGACCCACGCCACCCCTTGGGCCTCGGTGGCACAGCTGTCGTCTTGCACCACCAGGCCCAGCACGTCGTAGCGCCCCACCGCATCGACGAAGACCCGCAGGTCGGAGCCCGTGCCATCGCGCGCGCTGTCGCCGCCGTCGACGGCCAGCGCGAACAGATCGATGCTGTGCCCGCTGATGGGCGCCGAGCCATCCAGCAGGCCCAGGATGGTGCCCTCGCCCGCGGTGTCGTTGAAGCACACGATGGCCTGGGCGAAACCGCCGAAGTCGAGGTCGACCGTCGGACTGGCGCCCACGCCGCAGTCGATGACCACCGCGATGGTGCTGCTGCTGCCTGAGAGCGCGCCATCATCGGCGCTCAGCACCTCGTTGAGCGAGGCGGCCGTCCACTCCACGCTCGCCGTTCCCTGCCCAGCTGAGAGCGCCACCGTCAGGGGCTCGCCGACGACGTTGCCGCTTGCCGAGGTCACGGTGACGTCGCCGTCGTAGTTGGCCTGGTTGCCAAAGGCATCGAGCGCGCGCAGCGTGATGTCCTCGGGGGTCCCCAGCCAGCTCCACGGAGGCGCGACCACGCCAAAGACCGTGGCCGTGGACGCCGAGACCATCAGCGAGCTGGACGTGCCCAGGTCTCCCCCGGCCTGGCGCGCCCACACCACCGTCGCGCCGGCCTTGGTGAAGCTGGCGGTAGCCGTGGCCTGGCCATTGTTGTCGAGCGTCACCGAGGCGATGGACAGGGTGCCGCTGGTGTCGGTCACCGAGACCACCGCGTCGGTCTGCACCAGGTAGGGATTGCCAAAGGCGTCGTAGCCCGCGAAGTCGATGAGCAGAGGCTCGCCGGCCACCGCGCTGCCCGGGTGGCTGATGTCGACCACCGAGAGCGGCCCGTTTTCGACCGCGATGGGTGCACTGCGTCCCGTGAGGCTGCTGCTGGTGAGGGTCACGTCCACCGCCGCATCGGGACGGGCGACGGTGAGCACGCAGTCGAACCACACCCGGTCGTCGATGGGGGCCGACGACAGGTTGCACACCGGCACCTCGTCGGCGGCGCTGAACTCGAAGGCGGCCTCGGGCAGGTCCTGAGACCGCAGCAGGTTGCCGAACTCGTCGAAGACCGACACCGCGACGGCCAAGCTCGCCCCCGCGACAGTGCTGGTGCCCTGGGCCTCGACCACGACGGTGTCGGCAGCAGCCGGAAGCACCGTGTAGGCATTGCTGTCGCCCTGGATGCCCCCATCGTCTTGCACAGTGAGCACGATGCCCTCGCCGGCGATGGTGGCGGTGGTCTCGCAGAAGAACAGCGAGCCGGTGGTGTCGCAGTCATCGGGCTGGGTCACCAGGCCCCCCACCGAGTCGGCGAGCTGCACCGCACCGCCGTTCCACTTGGTGGTGTTCTCGAAGGCATCGACCGGCGTCACCAGCGCCACCAATGCGTCGGGATCGCCCGCCACCACCGAGGGCACGGGGGCCAGCACGTTGAACTGCACCAGCGACCCGGCCTCGACGTGGATGTCGGCCGACTCGCCAGGCACGCTGAAGCCACCCGAGACCAGCCGGTCGACCAGGCAGTTGGCCGTGCTCGAGGCCTGGGTCAGCGTCACCGTCGTGGTGGCCCGCCCGTTGACGGTCACCAGGCTGGTGAAGTTGGGCCCGCAGGTGTTGCGCAGCACCACCGTCTCGGTGGCGTTGTCGACGGGGAAGCCGTTCTGGTCGGTGAGCTGCAGGGTGACGTCGAAGGGCTCGCCCGCGGTGGTGGAATACGACGCGGCGCCCCCGGGCAGCAGGATGTCGAGCTCGAGGTCGGAGCCCGGCGAGAACAGGATGCGCTCGTCGTCGGGGTCGACCGAGGCGTCGGGTCCGGAGTTGGCCATGGGGCGAAGCTCGACGGTCACCGTTCCCGGGTCGACCAGGGTCAGGCCGACCTGCCCGGCCCCGCTGGTGTCGAGGGTGCCGCTGATGGTGGTGGCGTCGATGACCTCGGCATTGTCGATGCTGCCCAGGTCGAACACCATGTCCAGCGGACCTGCGTCGGGGATGACCTCCAAGATGAAGTCGAAGGGCTCCAGCACGGGCAGGTCGGTGGGGTCGAGCAGCTGCAGCTCGAGCAGTGCCTCGGTGTTCACCTCGTACTCGACGAACTCGGTGGACACGTCCAGGTGATCGGCCTTGGTCTCGGTCACCGTGTAGGCCAGCGGCAGCGCCGCCCCCAGCCCGGTGGGCCCCTCCAGCAGCAGGTCGTACTGCCCGATGGGCAAGCCCTCGGGAACGGTTCCCAAAAGCTGGGTGTACGCGTACCAATCGACACCAACCAGGTCGTACACGCCGCTGTCTTCGCCCTCGACCGGGCCCACCAGCTGCACGATGAACTCGTCGTCGATCTGCCCGTCGCCGGTGCGGGCATCGACGTGCACCAGCGGGTAGAAGTTGGTGCCTCGAATCTCGACGCGGTTCTCTTCGCCGAACCAGCCGCGATCGGGTGCCACGGCGACGACCGACGGATCCGGGAACTGGACCGAGCAGCCGACGAGCAGCAGCGAGACCAACCCCATCACAGCACCACCCGCAGGCCGGCCAGCAGCGACACGCCGCCGACCTGTGCGATGGTCCCGCCGACGTCCCCGTTCGGTGGCTTCACCAAGAAGGTGTAGCGGCCCTCGATCACGAACTCGGCCTGGCCGAGGCGCCAGCCGACGCCGCCGAAGCCGGTGAATCCAGGAGGAAGAATCGGGACGGGCGCGAACGAGCCGGACGGGTGGCTGATCACCTCGCGTGAGGCCGCCAGTGTGAGCGCTCCCCCGAACCACGTCGACGTGCTCTTCTGGGTCTCGAAGCGCCGCGAAGCACCCAGGTTCAGCGGGATGATCACGTTGCGGAAGTCGACCGTGATCGGAGGCACGCCCGGCCCCGTCACCTGGTTCGACAAGAACTGGTTGCTGATGCCGGCGCGCCACATGATCGCGCCGGTGAAGCGGGTGCGGAACTCGAGGTCGAAGCCGAAGGTGGGCGACAGCTTGGGCCCAAAGTTGGTGAGGCCACCGGCGGTCACCATCAAGCTGCGCTCGACGGGCCGGTGGGCGAGCACCAGCGACGCGGCTCCGCTCGCTCCGCCCTCGGAAGGACGCGCCTCGATGGTCACCTTCTGCTGGCGCTCACCGGGAGGCGGCGTGTACTCGGCCTTCCAGGTTCCGCTGTCGGCGTCGAGCACCGGCGCGCCCAGGCTGCCCGCCGAGGCGCTGAGCTCGAGGGGGATATCGGAGACCGGGTTGCCGTAGCGATCGAACATGTCTACCGCCACGAAGGCCACGGCATTGGCGGTCATGTACAGCGCAGGCGGGTCGATGCGAACCTGCACGCTGCTGACCCGGCCCGTCGAGATGCGCACCGTGCGGCGCACCTCGAACTCGGGCGCACCGGGGCCGCCGGTGGCCGGGGTCTGCCGCAGCGCGACCGTGCGTGCCACCTTGTAGGGCGAGCGCGCCTCGACGCGAACCGGCCCCGTCCCCACCGCCATGGGCACCTTGGCGCGTGCCCAACCATCGCGCCCCGTCTTGGCGACGAGCGCCTCCTCGCCGGCCGACAGGGCCAGCTCGACCCCTGCCAGCGGCTGGCCGAAGGCGTTGAGCGCCCGGGCGTACACCTCGAGCTCACCGCCAGCCGGAACCGAGCCGTGGCGCACCTCGAGGGCGGCCACGGGCCCCGTGCCGATCGGGCGGTCGTAGCGGGCGATCAAGGTGTCCTCGCCGGACTCGACCACCGAGGCGCCACCACGGTAGGTGCCCCGCAGCACCGCACCGGTCACCGGCTCGAGCTCGATCTCGCCCAGGCGGGAGCGCACCTTGATGCCGTGAGCGGGCAGCCGCGCGCCCTGGGAGTCCTCGAGGATGGCCTGCAGCTCGGCCACCGGGAAGTCGGTGGACAGCTCCTCGGGGTACACCTCCAGGCGCAGCCGCGTCGCGAAGCGGTCGGTGACCGACAGGCGCACGGCGGTCTCGGTGCCCTGGCCGATCGAGCAGTACACGCGAAGCTCCTGGGGGCTGGGCAGGCGCTCGGGGGGCACCGTGGCGATCCACACCCCCCGGTCGATGCGGCTCACCGCCAGCTCACCGACGGCTGCGGCTCGGCAGGCCGGGTCGGCGCCATTCCACGAGTGCCCGTCGCCGTGCATCGCCCGCAGGAACACAACGGGCAGCGCCCGGCCGGGCACCTGCTCGCCCGAGCTCAGCCCGGCCAGCGAGGCGCCCGCATTCGACGACAGCGGCAGCTCGGTGGTGGCGGAGTTGCCGATCTCGTCGGTGATGTGCGCGGTGGCCGCGGTCTCGCCGGGGTACTGGTCGACGGTCGCGCGCAGCACGCCCTCGTCGTCGGCCTGGAAGGGGCCGTATTCGCGGCTGCCGACCACCAGCATCATCGAGGCGCCAGGCTCGCTCTGCAGCGCGATGTTGGGGCGCGCACGCAGGCGCAGACCCGTCCAGGCCGGCGTGTCATCGGTGCGTGTGTCCCGCACCAACAGCGGCACATAGCGGGGAAACTGGCTCTCGCCCGGGCGCACGTGCACCACCAGCCCCTGCTCGTCGCGGTCGATCGACAGCACCTCGCCCTCGCCCAGGGACACCGCGAGCGCTTCGGGAGGGGGCAGGTCGTGGCCACGCACCCGCACGCGGATCTGCTGGGCGCCCACCACGCCGTCGACGCGACGCGGGAGCTCGAGCGTGGACGGCTGACGAGGCTGCACCTCGAGCGTGCGGGCGATGGGCTGCTCGTTGCGCGCAACCACCACGAACTCGATCTTCTGGGCGTCGAGGGGCGCATCCAGGACGTAGGCGCCGGTGCCTGCCCGGCTGTCGACATCGGCCGGCTCGAGCACGCCGATGCCCGAGGCGGTCACCCGCTCGATCTCGACGGGACGGCCGTCATCATCACTCACCGCGACCCGGATCACCCCGCGCTCGCCGGGCCGGAGGGGCCCCGATGGACTGACGACCTCGACCTGGGCGCCGTGAGCGAGTCCGGCGGCCAGACTGAACGCGAGCGCCAGCAGCCCGGCGACTATTTGCCGCCTCCTGGAGGCGTGCCATTGTAGGTGGCGCCGATGCTGTGCACCTCGACGCCTTGATCGCTGTGGATGTCGGCTCGCACCCTCTCGGACTCCTCCCCCAACAGGTTTACCGTGTGAGCGCGCAACACGTTTACCTTGTCGAGCAAAGGAATCTCGGCGCTGAAGCTGCCGTCTCTGTCGGCCGTCGCGTAGATGGGCGTGCTGCCGCTCATGATGATGACCGTGGCCCCCGGCTCGGTGGTGCCGGTGATGGTGGCGGTCTTGCTGCGCACCTTGGGCTCCGGCCAGTTGACGTCGAGCAGCAGCTCGTCGGGGATGGGCGCCAGGACGGGCTCTTCGCCCAGCGTCAGGGTGACCCGCTCATCGGGACCCAGCTGGGCCACGCCGGGAACCCCGGCCACGGCGACCGTGCCGCGGCTGGCTTCGATGGCCAGGCCGTCGTCGTCGACCCCAAAGCGCAGGTCGGCGTCGGTGGCCAGCAGCTCGCGGCCATCGTTGCCCACACGCACCGCGCTGGAGTTGGGCCGCACGGTGGCCTCGAGCAGTCCCCCCTCGAGCTCGAGCTTGACCTCGTCGTCGGACACCGACTTCACCTGCATCGTCGACTCTTGCTGCAGGCGAATCCGGGTGTCGGGGCCGAGCATGAGCACGGCACGCCCGTCGGGACCGGTGACGATGCGGTCGTCGGCCGACAGGGCCACGCCCGACTTGGCCACGCTCTCGACGGATTCGCCGTTGGTGACCGTCACCGCGCCCACCACCTCCGAGATGGTGAGCTCGGTGCCGCCGCCGTCGCCGGTCAAGAAGGCCGTGGCCACGATGGCGGCGACAATGAGCGCCACCAGGGCAATCAGCGGAGCGGTGCGCTTCATGCCGGGCCTCCCAGCGACGGGGTGCCCATCGGCGGCGTGCCGGTGAACCGGCTGGCGTCGGGCAGCACGATGCGCCAGGGCCCGGCCTCGCCCTCTTTCGGCTCGACGAGCCGCCCTTGGACCTGATCGAGCACCCGGCGCGCCACCCACAGGGCCATGCCCGAGGTCATGAAGTCGTCGCGGGCCTTGCCCACGGCGACGGGCCGGCTGGGAACAAAGTCGAGGATCACCTCGCCATCGACACCGGTCGCCGACACATCGAGCTGATCGCCGTTGTGCAGGCCGGATCGAAGGGAGTTGAGGATCTGCGCCAAGATTCGACTTCCTAGAACGGGATCGATCCGCACGTTCAGTGGCGTCGCCGGATCTGCGAAGCGCAGCTCGACTCCACGCTGACGGAACGGCCCGCGCACCAGCCCCAACACCTCGCGAAGGAGGTCCGAGAGATCTACCACGGGCACCCCGCGCCGGTCCACGTCGCCGGCGCTGAAGCGCAACATCGCGCTCACCACCTCTCGGCAGCGCTCGGCCTGCTGCTCGACGCGCTTCAGCTGCGTGTTGTCGGGGTCTTTGCTGCGCATGATCTGCACCATGCCCAAGATGCCCGTCAGCGGGTTGTTGAGCTCGTGCGCCAGCCCGGCGCCCACCTCGGCCACCGCGGCGAGCTGCCCCGACTCGACCAGCTGGGCCTGCGCGCTCTTGAGCTCGGCCGTGCGGTCGTCGACGCGCTGCTGCAGCTCGACGTTGAAGGCCTCGATCTCGCCTTGCTGAGCGCGGATCTCGTGCAAGCTCTTGGCGAGCTGAGCCGCCATGTGGTTGAAGGCCAGGGCCAGCTCGCCCAGCTCGTCGCTGCTGGACACGCGGACCCGGCGCTCGTAGTCGCCATCTGCCAGCGCCAGCGCCTGGTCGCGCAGCTCGGCCACGGGCTCGGTGAAGTAGCGCGACATCACCAACCCCATCAGGATGGCCAGCACGATGGCCACCGCGAGCACCTGGGTCGTGCGCACGCGGATCGCGTCGGCGGTGCGCGCGGCCGCGGCTGCGGGCTCCATCACCACGATGCTCCAGCCGGTGCCGGGCACGGGGGCCACGGCCCCACGGGTTCGGGTGCCGCCCTCGGTGAAGCTGGCCTGCATGCCCAGCAGCGGCCGCAGGGTGTCGGCGTTGAGCCGGGCGCGCTCGCTGGCGAACAGCACGCTGCCGTCGGCCTCGAGCACCGCCATGCTGCGCTCGGGGTCCAGGCTCACCGCCAAGCGCTCGAGCACCACCGAAAGGTCGAGCTGTGCGCCCAGGATCAGGTCGGCGTCGCGCGGCCCGGTGGCGGCCGCCGCCGAGGCATAGCCCACGTCCTGGGTCCAGCCCCGCCCCACCACGTAGCCCGACGCCGTGCCAAAGCGCTCGAGCCCCTCGGCTCCCGCCAGGTGCGCCTCGCTGACCGGGATCTTGCCCATGAAGCGGTTGAGGCCTTCCTCGTCGATGGTGGGCCGACCTCGCAGCGGGCCCGACGCGCTGGCCTGCTCGAGGTACACGGGCTCGACGCCCGTGACCGGCACCCCGTCCGGATCGATGAGCATGACCGCCACCACGCTGGGCATCGCCACGAACACCGCGCGCAGCAGCGCGGCCTGGCGCTCAGGGCCTTGATCTGCGAGCTCTGGGTACAGCAGCATCCACCCGGACAGGGCCGTGCCCTGCCCCTCGGCCCAGGTCTGCAGCGTGGCCGCCATGCGCCGGGCATCGCCCTCGAGCACCCGCCGGCTGGTGGCCTCGGCCTTGCTGGTGGCGACCTCGACGGCCCGGTAGCTGGTGAGCAGCAACGGAATCACCGACACGAGCGACATCAACAGCGCCAGGCGGGCCCACAGGCGCAAGCGGCTACCCCTCGACCGGGAAGCGCAGGCGGAACTCGGCGCCCTCGCCCGGCTGGCTGTCGACGTTCACCGTGCCCCGGTACTTGGTGACGATGCGGTACACGATGTTGAGCCCCAGCCCCGTCCCCTGCCCGGGCGGCTTGGTGGTGAAGAAGGGGTCGAAGATCACCGACTTCTTTTCGTCGGCGATGCCGGGGCCCTGGTCGGCGACCGCCACCCACACGTGCTGCGGCGCCCGCCCTCCCGAGACCCTCACGCAGCCATCGGTGACGGCTCCCCCACCCTCGGTGACCGCCTGGATCGCGTTCTTGAACAGGTTCACGAACACCTGCTGAAGCTCGCTGGTGCGCGCGTTGACCAGCAAGCCCGGCTCGAGCTCACAGACGACCGCATCGGCGGACACCCCCATGGAACGGGTCACCAGGCGGGATGCGTCGTCGACGACGGCGCGCAGCTCGACGGTGGTGAGGTACTCGGTGTCTGCGGTGCGCGAGTAGCCCGACAGTTCGCCGATGATGTCGCGGATGGTGCGGCTGTATTCGACGATCTCGCTGGCATAGCGCTGGGCCGCGGCGATGTCGGTCTCGTCGGTGATCGCCTCGCCCAGGCCCATGATGCCGAACAGGGGCGAGCTGATCTCGTGCGCGATGCCCGCAGCCAGGGTGCCGATGCCGGCCAGCTTCTCGGACTGGATGAGCTCGGCCTGCACGTCGTGGAGCTCGGTGAGCGCCGCCTCGAGCTCGGCGTTCTTCTGCTGCAGCTCGCCCATCAGGCGCTCGTTCTCGCGCCGCATGCGCTGGCGGTCGAAGGCCAGGCGCACCTTGCGGCGCACCTCGTAGATGTCTTTGGGGGGCTTGACGATGTAGTCGAAGACATCGAGCGCCATGGCCTCGAGCGCGGTGTCGAGCGAGGCGTAGCCCGTGATGATGATGCACTCGCTGTCGGGCTGAAGGCGGCGCGCATGCTGAACCAGGTCGAGCCCGCCGATGTCCGGCAGGTTCTTGTCGGTGAGCAGCACGTCGACACCCTGCTGCATCGCCGCGAGCGCCGTGGTTCCATCGGGACAGGCGACGACCTCGTAGGGCTCGTCTTCGAACACGGTCGCCAGTAGCTCCAGGATGACGGGCTCGTCGTCGACGAGCACCAGCCTGCCCGGCCGGGATTGTTCAGTGGCCACGCGGGCACACCCCCTCTTCAGCCACATACTACCGCGCACCGGCGGTCCGCTGACCATTCATGACGGGCGATGTTGGACCGATAAGGTCTCGAAGGGTACACAGCCGAGCCAGGTTAAGATGCTGTGTCTGGTCGGAGCCCATCCATGAAGTCCATCCTGCCCATGCTGCTGCTGATTGCCGCCTGCAAGGGAAACAAGCAAGACCTCGAGAGCTCCGAGGCCTACGCCCAGCTGCAGTCACAGGTCAGCGAGAAGCTGCTCGAGAACGGCAACATCCTGGTCGAGGTCGACCTCAACAAAGACGGCGCGCCCGACGTCTTCAACCACTACCGTCCGCGCGAGAACGCCGACCGGCTGCTGCTCAAGAAAGAAGCCGACATGAACCACGACGGCTCCATCGACGTCATCAGCACCTTCGACGATCTGGGCGAGCTCACGACCGAAGAGATGGACCGCGACTTCGACGGCGGCATCGACTGGCGCGACCACTACCAGAACGGCCGCCGGGTGATGTCCGAGACCGACACCAACGAAGACGGCGAGATGGACATCTTCTCGTACTTCCAAGATGGCAAGATCACCCGCAAGGAACGCGACACCGACGCCGATGGTCGCATCGACTTCTGGGAGCGCTTCGACGAAGAGGGCAACGTCATCAAGACCGGCGCCGACACCGATGGTGACGGCAAGATGGACTTCCGAGAAGAGTAGGACACGACATGAAGAACCTCGCTCTGGCAATCGCCGCCCTCGCCCTGCTCGTGCCCGCGCACGCCCACGCCGGTCGCAAGAAGAAGGCCGCCGAAGAGGCCGCCGCACGGCAAGAGGCCGAACAGCAGGCCGCGCTCGCGCGCATGAAACCCACCATCCTGGTCGAGGTCGACTTCGACGAAGATGGCGTCATCGACGTCAAGAACTACTACGCCCAGCGGGGCGGCGGCCGCGTGCTGGTCAAGAAAGAGACCGACCTCAACCTCGACGGCGCGGTCGATGTGATCACCGAGTACGACCAAGACGGCGAGATGAGCCGCGAGCTGTTCGACGGCGACTTCGACGGCCTGTACGACTGGGTCGACACCTACAAGAACGGCCAGCGCGTCAAGGCCGAGATCGACACCGACTACAACGGGCGCTGGGACGTGTTCAACACCTACGCCAACGGCAAGGTGGTCAAGAAGGAGCGCGACACCGACGGCGACGAGGTGGTCGACTTCTGGGAGACCTTCGACGCAGACGGCAACCGCACCAGCGCAAGCACCGACACCACCGAGTCGGCCATCACCGACGACCCGGGCGCCGACGATGCCCCCGCGCCGCCGGGCGACGACCCGACTGCCCTGCCGGACCGGTAGAGCCGAGAGCCGAAGACCTGGCTTGCCGGGGCTTCAGCGCGCTGACCCTCAAAACAGCTCCGGCTTCACCCGCTGCATGGCGCCGTACACCACCACCGCAACGGCGTTGGACAGGTTCAGGCTTCGGATCGGGCCGGTCATGGGGATGGTGTAGGCGCCGTGTCGCTCGATGAGCTCGGGCGGCAGGCCCTTGGTCTCGCGGCCGAACAACAGCACGTCGCCGGGCTGCACATCGCACCGGGTGTAGGGCTCGGTGCCGTGGGCGCTGAACAGGTGCACGCGACGCCCGCTGGCCCACGCCCAGAAGGCGTCCTCGCTCTCGTGCTCGTGCAGATCGACGTGCTTCCAGTAGTCCAGGCCGGCTCGGCGCACGGCCTTCTCGTCCATCTGGAACGAGATGGGGTGCACGATGTGCAGCGACAGACCCAGCCCCAGGCACAGCCGGCCGATGTTGCCGGTATTCGGCGGTATCTCGGGGTGATACAGCGCGACGTGCATCACCCCTGCTCGACGACCCCGCGCACGCTTCCGCGTGAGTTCACGCTGCGGATGACCTTGGCCAGCAGCGGCTCGAGCGGCATGGAGTGGTACCAGTCGGGCGCGTCGGGGTGCAGCACCGACGAGGTGCCCAACAGCTGGAAGTCGACCCCCCGCTCGGTGGCGAGCTCGCGCAGCTGATGCATGCGGTCCCAGGCGCGGCCCGACATGAGCATGTGCACCCCGGCGACGGCAATGCCCTTGGCGCCCGCGTCCCACAGGGCCTGGGTCGCCGACACCACACTGCCGCCGGTGTCCACGATGTCGTCGACGATCAACACGTCGTGGCCGGCGGGATCGCCGATGACCGTGGTGTTGGCGACGGTGTTGGGCTGGCTGTAGTCGCGCTCCTTGGACAGGGCCACCAGGCCGGTTCCGAGGATCTGCGCGTACTGGCGCGCGTTCTCGAGCCCGCCCACGTCGGTGGAGGCCACCACGTGCTGGCCCAGCCCGCGCGCTTGCAGCCAGTGAGCAAAGGCCGGCGCCAGCTGCACCGACTCGAACACGCAGCGGCTGGGCTCGTAGCACCCCATCACCGCCTCGGTGTGGGGCTCGACGGTGATCACCATCGACACACCAGCGGCCTCGAGCATGCGGGCGAACAGCCCGGTGGACACGCCCTCGCGGGTGCGCCCCTTTCGCTTGTCTTGCCGGCAGCCGGGCAGGTAGGGCAGCACCACGGTGACGCGATCGGCGTCGGCGTGGCGGGCGGCGTCGGCGGCGTGCATCACCATGGTGAAGCGGTCGTAGATCGAGCGGCGCGAGCCCGGGGCGACGCTGCGCTGGAACAGGTACACATCGGTCCCGCGCACGTTGGCATCGAGCACGTGCTTGCCCTCACCCGACGCGAACCACACATCGTGACTCTCGGCCGCTGCGACGCCAAGCTCGGCGGCAACGGCACGACCGAGGCCGGCGGCGTCGCCACACGCGAGGATGCAGAGGGGAGCCCGTGCCGTCATGCCCGCGAACATATACCCTTGGGCCGTGAGCGACGATTCCACACCGACCCAGCTCGGGCCCTACGAGATCGACCACCGGCTGCACCGCGGGCTCCTGGCCGATGTGCACGTGGCCAACGGCCCCGAAGATCAGGTGGCGATCAAGGTGGCGCGCAGCGACGCCGGACGCACGGCCCTGCAGCGGGAGCACGCCTTGCTGCGGCGGTGCAACCACCCGGGCATCGTGCGCGCGCACGACATCGCCGCCGACGGCTCGTGGTTCGCCATGGACTGGATCAAGGGCCAGCCGCTCGACGACTGGTGCCGCGACAAGAGCGTCGAGGCCATCATCGAGGTGGGCGCGCAGCTCGCCGACGCCGTGGGACACCTGCACGAACACAAGATCATCCACGGCGACCTCAAGCCTCGCAACGTGCTCATCGACCAGCACGATCAGGTCGTGCTGATCGACCTGGGCGTCTCGGTGTTGAGCGGCGAGGGCCGCCAGGGCTTCAAGGGCACCATGGGCTACGCCGCGCCCGAGCTGCTGCGTGGCGCCAAACCCACCTCCCGCACCGACGTGTACGGCATCGGAGCCACGCTCTTTGCCGCGGTCACGGGAAGGCCCCCCTTCGTGGCGCCCGATCCGGCCGCGCTGTCCTACCTGCCCCTCGTCAGCTTGCCCGTCCCGCCCAGTGCCCTCAACGCCGACATCCCCTCGGGCCTGGAGCGCATCCTGCTCACCCTGCTGCAGCGCGATCCCAGCCGCCGGCCCGGGTCGGTCGCGCGCATCGGGCCTGGCCTGCGCAAGTCCAGCGACACGCCCATCCTGCCCCCGCTGGTGGGCATGCACGACGAGCGCGAGCAGCTGCGGCAGGCGGTGATCGGGGCCACCGACGCCGAGTCCCGCATCGTGGTCTTGTACGGCCCCGCGGGCTGCGGCCGCACCGCGCTCATCGAAGAGGCCATGGAAGCCGGCCGACGCGCGGGGCTGCGCTGCATGAAGGTCAACGAGCCCAACAAGGTGCTGCGCGCGATGCGCTCCAAGGGGGCGCCCGTCGCCGCGTGGCTGCAGGCCGACGACGACGGCGCCATCGAGGTCGCACGCGACATCGCCAGCCAGCGCACCCACGGCCTGCTGCTCATCCGATCCAACCGCCCCCTGCCCGAGCTGGGCGAGCACGTGGTGCAGCTGGCACCCACCCCGCTCGACGTGCACGACATCGCCATGCTGCTGTCCTTCTTTGGCGAAGACGAAGACGACGCCGCCCAGCTGCGCCGCGAGACCCAAGGCCTGCCCTCGGCCGTCAGCGCGCGCATCGCCGGCGAGTACGACGAAGAGACGATTCCCCCCAAGGCATGGGCCATCCTGGGCCACCTGCGCGACAACGGCGAGATGGAGTTGTCGCAGCTGGCGGCGGCCATGTCGGTCTCGGAGCTCGAGCTGCTCGACCACTGCGAGGTCCTGTTCTCGGCCGAGCTCGTCGCGTCCAGCGACGACGGCACGCGCCTGCGCGCGATCTGAGGCCGAGGCATCCTGCGAGGAACGAGGATTTCGGCACCCTGTCGCAGGGCGCCGAAGCACCCGGCTTGCCGGGTCTTCGGCGCCCTGCGGCCGAGGCATCCTGCGAGGAACGAGGATTTCGGCACCCTGCTAGACTCGCCAGCCCGTCTCACGATCCTCGGAGGGCCACATGGCCGCCGTGCCCCCCTCGGGCCTGTTCAACCCACGCCCCCGGCAGGTCGTCGTCCGCGACATGCTCCAGCGCGCCCGTCGCCGGCTCGAGCCGATGCCCGACGACGAGCTCACCGACCTGCTGCAAGACGCCCTGTACAGCGAGCGCAAGCGCCTCGAGCGCGCCAAGGCCGAGCCCGGCGAGCGCGAGATGCTCGACATCGTGGCGCGGTCCCTGCTGCGCGGCGACCGTCCCGCGCGCGTCGACGCCGGCCTGGACCTGGTTCGCGCCTGGTCCGACGAGGTGCACGGCAACTTCAACCAGCGCGTGTACCGCTTTGCCACCCGCATCTTGCCGCGAACCCTCACCGCGCTGCTCTCGGCCGGCTCCCGCGACATCCGCCACTGGGACCTGAGCCCGCAGCGCCGGCTTCGCGTCGAGGGCAACGTGCCCCTGGTGCGCGACTTGTGCCACGAAGGCACCGTGGTGCTCGTCCCCACGCACATCAGCAACCTCGACAGCCCCATCATCGGGCTGGCGCTACACCTCGCCAACCTGCCCCCCTTCGTCTACGGCGCCGGCCTCAACCTGTTCAGCAACCCGGTCATGGGCTGGTTCATGGGGCGCCTGGGCGCCTACACGGTCGACCGCACCAAGAAGGCCCGGCTCTACAAAGAGATCCTCAAGGACTACTCGGTGCGCTGCCTCACCACCAAGCACCACAGCCTGTTCTTTCCGGGTGGCACGCGCAGCCGCAACGGCGCCATCGAGACCAACCTCAAGAAGGGCCTGATGGGCACCGGCATCGAGGCCTGGCAAGAGATGCTCGAAGCGGGCCGCAGCGACAGCGAGGTCTACTTCGTGCCGCTGACGCTGACCTTTCAGCTGGTGCTCGAGGCCAACACCCTCATCGGCGACCACCTCGAGGAGTCCGGCAAGCAGCGCTACATCATCAGCGACGACGAGTCGGCCGACGCCCGGCGCATCGCCCAGTTCGGGCGGCGCATCCTGGGCCTGGACTCGGCCGCGGTCGCGCACTTCGGCAACCCCATCGACGTGCTGGGCCGCCCGGTCAGCGCCGACCCCGTCGAGCGCGCCGAGCAGGCTCAGCTGCGCAAGGGCTACGTCACCGATCGCAACGGGGTCGTGCAGCGAGACCCGCAGCGAGACCGCATCTACACCAACAACCTCTCGGACGCCATCCGTGACGCCTTCCCGCGCGGGCACCACATGATGGCCAACCACCTGTGCGCGTGGCTGGCCTGGTGCATCCTCGAAGACAACGTCGGCACCAAGGACCCGTTCCGGCTGGTGCGTGCTGGAGCCGTGCACCGCCGCCTGAACCGCGCCGCCTTCACCGAGAAGCTGGGCCGCGTGCTCGAGCAGGTGCAGGCGGGTGCAGCAGACGGGCGGTGGCACAGCAGCCTGCCGCCGAGTGCCGAGGACGTGCTCAACGAGGCCCTGGACCGCTTCGGGCGCTACCACCGCACCCGCCCGCTGGCCGCCCGCGGGTCGGACATCGTGGTCGAAGATCCCAAGCTGTGCTTGTACTACCGAAATCGCGTCACCCACTGCGGCTTGGAGGCAAGGTCATGAGCATGAACGTCGGCATCTTGGGCGGCGGTCGCTGGGGCCAGGCACTGGCCCGGCTCGCCAAGGCCGCGGGCAACGACCCGCTCATCGCCTACCGCGACAAGGGCGACAAGCCTCCGCACATCCTCAAGTCCACCAACAACGCCCCCGAGGTGTGTGAGACCTGCGAGCTGGTCATCGTGGCCACCTCGGCCAGCCAGGTCCGTGGCGCCATCCAGCTCGCCAAGCCCGGCCCGCGCAACCGGGTGGTGGTGGCCGGTCGTGGCATCGAGCCCGACACCGGTAAGTGGCTGTCCCAGGTGGTTCAGGAGGAGTGCACCGCGCTGCGGCTTGGTGCCCTGGCGGGCCCGGCCCCGGCCGACGAGATCCTGAACGGCGGCCTGTGCGCAGGCGTCATCGCCAGCGAGTTCGACGAGGTGCGCGCCATGGTGACCACGGCGCTGCACAGCTCTCGCTACCGGGTGTACGACTCCAACGACGTGGCCGGGGTGCAGCTGGCCAGCGCCATGGTTCCGGTGCTGGCGACCCTCATCGGGCTGTCGTCATCGCTGGGCGGCTCCGGCGTGGGCATGCACGCCATGGTGCTCGCCCGCGGCATCGCCGAAGCAGGCCGCCTGGCCTCGGCCATCGGCGGGCAGGCCGACACCCTGGCAGGGCTCGCCGGCATCGGCGATCTGGTGGCAACCCACGGCAAGAAGGGGTCCGCCTACTTCGACGCCGGCGCCCGCCTGGCCAAGGGCAAGCGCGACAAGGGCCCGGTGGCCGTCGCGCGCACCGTGCTGCGCATCGCCCAGCACGTCAAGGTCGACGTGCCGCTCACCGCCGGCCTGGTGGCCATCTACGACGGCCTCGACCCGCTCGATGCCGTGGGGCAGCTCATGAGTCGCGAGGCCCAGGCCGAGCGCTGGTAGCGCGCCACCCTTCACGCGCCCCTGGCCGCGGGGCCGGGCGCGCTACTTGCCCGTGCAGTAGTCCTCGGTCCCGGCCGCGCTCATGCACATCTGCAGAGCCTTGGTGGTGTCTCGGCCCGCCTCGTTGGCGTAGTCGTACCACTCGCGGGCGTGCGTCTTGGTCTCGCCCTCCCAGCGCTTCATGCGGGCCTCGGCATCGGCCGAGTTCGTCTCGGTGAACTCGGTGTTGGCGTCCTTCCATAGCTCGTAGGCGGCACGGGACTGGATCTTGTGCAGGCCGTACACCCGGTCCACGAAGGTCTTGCCCGACCAGCGTGTCTTGTTCTCGAGCGCCACCCGAGACCAGCGCAGGGCCTCTTCGGCACGCGTGGGGCCCTTCTTGGAGAGGTGGCTCGCAAAGATGTAGGCGATGTCGGGGTCGGACTGGTTGATGTCGCTGAGGTGGCGGCGCATGGCCTGTTCCCAAGGCTTCGAGCCCACCTTCTTCGTCTTGATCAGCACCAAGCTGATCTTGCTCTTCTCGGTCTGGGTCTCGGCCACCGCCATACGCGCCTCCAGGCATCCCACATGGTCGTCGGTGAGCTTGCCCATCATGGCCATCGGCTCCAGCCGCACCAGGTCCGAGCAGTCGACGTTGGGCGTGCCGCCCTGCTGCCGCTCCAGCGCGACCTTGCGGCTCGCTTCTTCGTCGGCGAGGCGCTGCTTGTCGGCCTGCTCCTGTGCCAGGCGCGCGGTGCGCTCGGCCTCGGTCTCGCCCGGTGTGACCGGTTCGACGACATTGGGCTGCACCGGCTCGTCGGGATCGGCGGCGTCGGGCTGCACGCGCTTGTCCGCGGTGGTCGTCGCCACCTCGGTCACGGGCTCGCGCTCGACCTCGACCTCGACCTGCACCTCGGCAACCTCCTCGATCTCGACCTCGGGCGCCACGAAGGGCTCGTAGGGGGACAGCGTGCCGAAGGGATCGAAGGTGCCCGTTGCGTCCATGTCGTTCCAGTCCAGGCGATCCGCCGACTTGCGGCGCAGCCCGTCCCGAACCGCGAGATCCGGCGTGATGCGCTCGCCATCGCCGGACACGCAGGCCGACCAGCCGTCGTTGCAGGGGAAGGCCGGAAAGGCCTCCTGAAAGTCCTCCCAGGTCGCAGCATGGGACAACGTCGGGATCAGCAGACAAACCAGGGCAAGTGACCGCATGGGGCCTCCTTCGAGTACGCGAGTGCGCCCGCCACGAGGGCAGGAGCCGGTGTTTGGGGTCCATGCTTGATGACCATGAGGCCGGCGAACGGTTCCATGGGGTAGGGTCTGCCCATGCCGAATCGCTCCAGAACCGCCCTGTTCGCTGCTCTCTCGCTGACAATGGTCAGCGGTTGCCTCAAGGACGAAGAGACCCCCTTCCCCGCCGGACTCGAACCCCTGGAGGACAACACCGCCGTGTTTCCCGAGGACGGCAGCGAGACCCTGAACGTGGTGGGCGGCGAGACCGACGACTGGGTCTTTGCCCACTCCCGGGGCTACGTGCATGCGCCCTTGGCGGACACCTGGGCGGCCTTCCGCGACCCCGCCGTCAACACCGATCGCCGACGCGTGTCGGAGTACAGCACCGAGCCGGTCGACGACGCCGACGTCGACTACTCCTACGTCATCCACACCACGGTGCACGACATCATCGACGTCGACTACGACATCACCTGGCGGCATGGGCTGAAGGACGGAACCCTGGAGCTGCCCGAGTCCGCCGCCATCCGCTGGCAGAAGACCTTCGGCGCGGCGATCATCGAGACGCTCGAGGGCAGCATCGTGCTTCGCGAGGGCGACGACGGCATCACCGAGGTCGAGATCATCCAGCACCTGGGTGCGCCCGGGCGCGAGTCCGAAGAGATCGAGCAGTTCCACCTGGACATGCACGCCGACGCGGTGGCCACGGTGAACGGGGTGGCGCTGGACGAGCTGGACTAACCGCCCTCAGAACGGCATCGGGAATCCGGCGTTGTGCCGCACGTGGATCGCGGCCAGCCGCAGCAAGAAGCCCACCCCCGACAGCATCACCAGGCCAAAGCCCAGCTGAGCGGCGTGGTAGGCGTCGGTGCGCGGGTAGGTGCTTCGGCTCGAGAAGTACGTGGACAGGCCGATCATGGTGAGGCCGAGCAGCCAGCCGAAGATCATCACCCGGTCGAAGGCCACCAGGCTGGTGGCCGAGTAGAAGGGCATGCCATCGATCATGAAGCGGCTGCGCACCACCAGCATGACCGCGCTGCCAAAGCCCCCCATCACCACGGTGTTCACGATGCGCCACACCATGGCCCGGCTGCGGCTCACGCCATCTTTGTGCGTCAGCGGGGCGACTGGCTTGGACATGCGTGAACCTGTGTCGCCGGTGGGCGACGGCTACTCGGCGGCGGTGGTGAAGGTGGACTCGAAGTCGCGCGGGCCGTCGGTCCAGTCGAGGGTGCCGGTCACGCGGTGTTCGGTGTTGGGCTCGAGCTCGACCAGCGGCCAGATGATGACCGTGGACTCGACATTGCTGGGCGACGAGCCCGGGGTGATGACGGTGACATCGACTTCGCCGCCGTTGGCACTGCGCAGCAGCACGTCGGACACGGCGAGTCCCCACGGATCGGGCGTGTTGAGCTGCACCTCGTCGTCGCTGGAGCCCACGGTGACCGTGATGGGGTAGCCATAGGAGCGGCCGGCGATGATGGTGGGGCTGGACTGGTCGGGCAGATCGCGGCTGGCAATGAGCGACGTGGGCACATCGACCTGCCCCGTGGCCGGGTACACGATGGGCCGCGAGATGCGGGCGGTAGGCGGCCAGGAGTACACGGTCTCGAAGGTGGCCCAGTCGCCGGCCTCGCCGTAGCCGGCCGCCAGGATGGACGGCTGCAGCAGCACAGCGCGCGAGACCGGGTCGTGGATGGACCAGTCGACGACGCCGTAGGACGGCATGTCCGACGTGAGCTTGCCGAAGTTGAGCTCGAAGTACACCACCGACTCACCGGGCGTCTCGTAGCCCCGGGCATCGGCCCGATCTTTGGGGTCGTCGCCCAGGTAGCCCTCGTGCGAGTCGTCTTCTTCGGTGAAGGGGGGCTCGAACTCGGGGGTGTAGTTGATGGACAGGTAGGCCGCGTGGGACGCAGCCGCGCGCGCCAACGAGTTGTCGACCGGTACCTTGGGCAGGCCGACGAAGCGGCGATAGCAGTTCATGCGCAACATGGCATCGACAGCGGCATCGTCGTCGACGGTGCCCTGGCCTGCCACGGTGCTCGAACAGGCATCGCGGGGCGTAAGGTACTCGGGTGAGCAACCGGCCACGAGGACCGTGAGGGCGACTAGCTGAAGCGTACGCATGCACCGGTTGTAGCAGAATGGCTCGAGACTCGCATCACCCGACTCGGTTGAGGTCCCCATGGAGTTCTGGCAGCAGCCCGCGGTCCTGACCATCCTGCTCATCGCCGCCTTGCTCGCTGGGTCCGAGTTGGTGCGCGGGCTGATTCCGGTCTTCAACCGCTTCGGCGTTCCGGGGGCCATCGTGGCGGGCGTGCTGGGCTTCGTGCTGGGCCCCCCGGTGCTGGGCTGGGTGCCGCTCGACGTCGACGTGCTCAAGAACATCGTCTACCACGCGCTCGGCGTGGTGTTCATCGCCGTCAGCCTGCAGACGCCCGAGAAGGGCGAGGGCCACCAGGGCGGCGGAGGGCTCTCCTACGGCTTCTTGATCACCGTGCTGGTGGCGATGCAGACGGTGGTGGGCCTGGGTTTGGTGCTGATGCTGGGCTTTCTGGCCGCCGACCACATGCACCCGGGCTTTGGGCTCATTCTGCCCCTGGGCTTCGAGCAGGGGCCGGGCCAGGCCCTGTCGCTGGGCTCGGTGTGGGAAGAGGGCGGCATGACCGACGGCGCCGACGTGGGGCTCATCGTGGCGGCCATCGGCTACGCCTGGTCGGTGGGCGTGGGCGTCCCGCTGGTGATGTGGGGCAAGGCCAAGGGTCTGGTGGGCGCCCAACGCACGGCCGACGAGGTCCAGGGCGACAAGGAGCACGTCGAGCAGATGCCCCTGCTGCCCGCGGGCTCGCTGGAGCTGCTCACCCGCCAGCTGGTGGCCATCGGCACGGTGTACCTGGCCACCTACGGGGTGTGCCTCGCCGCCGCCAGCGGGCTCGAGCGGGCCGGCATCCAGGACATCGCGCACATGATCTGGGGCTTCCACTTCATGATCGGCGCCCTGCTGGCCATGATGGTGCGGCCGCTTCTGCACAAGCTCCCGAGCGGGACGCCACTGCACAACGGGCTGCTGGGCCGCGTGGCGGGCGTGACCGTCGACTTCGCCACCGTGGCCGCGCTGTCGGCCATCCAGCTGTCGGTCTTCACCGCCAACCTGCTGCCCATCCTGGTGGTGACCACGGCCGGCGGCATCACCACCCTCCTGGCGGTGCTGTGGACGTCGCGACGTGGCTTCAAGGACGCCCCCTTCGAGCACTGCGTGCTCTTGTTCGGCACGTCCACGGGCACCCTGCCCATGGGCCTGGCGCTGCTTCGCATCATCGACCCCGAGCTGCAGAGCCCCGCCCCCAACAGCGCCGTGGTGGGGTCGGCGATCGCCATCGTGGGTGTCGCCCCCATCCTGCTGCTGTTGCACCCCATCGCGGTCGCCGGCTGGAGCGACGGCTACCCCGCAGCCGGCCTGACCGCGCTGGCCGCCACCACGGTGTACATGCTGGTCAGCTGCCTGCTGTGGTGGAAGGTCGGCGGGCTGCGCGCCGGATGGGACCCCTTCCAGATCTGGCCCAGGAGCAACCCATGACCATCACCACGCGAGAGATCGACGGCCACGACGAGCTCGAGGCCTTCCTGGCGCTGCCCGACGAGCTGCTCGCCGGCGATCCCAGCTACGTGCCGCCCCTTCGTGCCTGGCTGCGCCGCCGCCTGGCGCCCACCAACCCACTGTTCAAGGACGCTCGGCTCAAGCTGTTCGGTACCTGGCGCGGCGGCAAGATGGTGGGCCGCATCTCGGTGCTCGTCGACCCCCGCCACAACGAGCACCGCGGCGAGGACGTTGCCTGGTTCGGCTTCTTCGACGCCGTCGACGATCAGGCGGTCGCCGACAGCCTGTTCGCCGCGGCCGAGGGCGCGGCCACCGAGTGGGGCTGTGACCGCCTGCGGGGTAGCCGCAACCTCACCCGCCTCGAAGACCCCGGCATCACCATCGAGGGGCACGACACCCTTCCCCCCATGCTGGCCGCGCATCACCCGCCCTACTACCGAGCCCTCTTCGAGACCGCCGGCTTCGAGAAGCACCACGACATCCTGGCCTACGAGATCTCGCTGTTCCTCGACGACGGCAGTCCTCGTCCCCTCCCCGACAAGCTCCAGCGCAAGGCCGACGCCTGCAGCATCGACGGACTCGAGGTGCGGTCGGTGAAGTGGCGCCGGGTCTGGAGCGATCTTCGCCTGGTGTACACGGTCTTCGACCAGTCGTACCGCACCGTTCCCGACACGGCCCCCATCCCGTGGGAGCAGTTCGTGAGCCTGGCGCTGTCCTTCCTGATGTTCACCAACAAGCACATGGTGCAGCTGGCCACGGTGCACGGCCGGCCCGCCGGCTTCGTGGTGTGCCTGCCCGAGATCAACGAGGCCATGGGCGCCTGGGCCGGACGCCTGCGACCGACGGGTCTGTTTCGCTTCGTGCGCGATCTTCGACGCATCCGCACCGCGGCCTTCAAGCTCATCGGTGTGATGCCCGAGTTCCGGGGCAGCGGCCTGCACGCCAAGATGATTGCCCACACCATCGATGGGGTGCGGACCGCCGGGTACGAGCGCGTCGACGGCAGCCTGATCGACGAGCGCAACAAGCCCATGCGCGGGGTGGTCGAGGGTGCCGGGCTCACGATCTACCGGAAGTACCGCTTCTTCGAGCGTGCGATTCAGTCCACGCCGCACTGATCGAGTCGATCGGCCCACAGCTGGCGAAGGCTGGCGTCGATGCCCACCTCGCCGCCGTTCCACTCGCTGCCCAGGTCGACCCCGTAGCGCTCGCGCAGCTTGTGGCCGCGGGCCACGTCGATGACGTGCCACACCTCGCAGGGAACGGCCTCGAGCTCGTAGGGCTGATCGATGCTGCCGTCGCCGCTCTTGTCGAACTCGGCGAACAGCGTCGCCTGAATGAGCATCTCTTCCATCTCGCCGCCCTCGGCACCGAAGATGAAGGCCAGGATGTCGGCGGCATGCGCGCCATCATCGGCGTGCACCTCGTCGGGCTGGCGATCCTGCAGGCCGCAGCCACGCATCGACGACAGCGCGTGTCGGCGAACCCGCGGGTCGATGCCAATGGAGTGCCCTTCGTAGGCCAGGTCTTCGCGAAAGCCATACGGCACCACCAGCCCGTCGGTGCGGGTGTCGAGCACCTGCCACACGTCGCAGCTGATGGCCGCGACCTCTTTCTTGCGGTCGATGTCGCCGCTGCGGTTGAGGTCGTAGGCGACCACCAGGCGAAAGGCGACCGCGCTGTCCCACCAGTTGCTGCCCGGCGTGGGCAGCTCCCCCAGGTCGTGGGCCAGGTCGGCCGCGACGGCGCTGAAGGACAGCAGCAGCACGATCAGCAGAATGGGCGTCTCCTTCGCGTCAACAGGGGGAGCAGGATCAGTCCGACCCATGCTGCGGGAATCGGTGCCGTGCCGCAACGCCGACCCGTCACGACATACTCGCGGACCTCGATGGCCGCCGTCCACAGGCGAGTTCCATCGTCGAGCACCAGCAGGCGCTCTCCGGGAGCCGCGTTGCCCAGCGCAAGCAGGTCGAAGCGGGCCAGCTCGCCGTCGACCTGCACATCGGACGTCACCAACAAGCCAGGACCGGGATCGACGCTCACGGGGCCGGCGAAGTCGAAGGGTGCGGCGATCTCGATGCTCACGGTGCTGCCCTGCACGACACGCTCGGGCGTGATGGACAAGATGCGCGGGCGGGCATCGCCATCTCCGATGACGAAGGCCCCGGCGAAGCTGGCCCGTCCGTAGGCACCGACGACCTCGACCGGCCTCGCGCCCTTTGCGGCGTCCGGAGCGACGTGCACCACCGCGGTGAGGTGCCCCACGTCGGCCACAACGAGATCTCGAACCTCGACGCCGTCGCCCAGATCGAGCTCGGTCAGCCCGTCGACCGCGAACAGCGCGTCGCCCTGGACATCGATGTACAGCGTGTCGCCCTGCAGGGCCGCCGCGGGTGTGACCGCGTGCAGCCGCGGCACGGTGACGTCGACAGACAAGGGGTCGGACGGCGCCGACACGCCGTCTGCATGCACCGCGGCCACGGTGAAGACGTGGTCACCGTCGGGATCGACGGAGACACTGGCGGGTGGCGCGGTGACCTCGGTGGCCGCGGCGCTGCCCTGCTCGAACACCAGGTAGGACAGGGGGGGCTCGCCGGTCGGGGCCAGCCAGTCGAGGGAGATCGCTTGCCCGACCACGCGGCCGGACGGCCCAGCCAGGCCCGTGGGCCGCGGCAGGCTGACCTCGAAGGAGGCCGCACCGCTGGGGGGCCACACCGTGCTGTTCTGGTGATCCGAGGCCACGATGACAAACTCGACCGTGGACCCCGACGGGGCGCCATCGATCTCGCCGAGCCAGCTCCCGTCGGGCTGCCGCGACATGGGCACATCGTTGGACGGTCCCCCGTCGACGCTCACCTCGAGCATGGCCGCGACCACCCCCGTCTCGTCGTCGATGTGGGCCACCACCGCGTAGGGGCCGGCCAGGTCGCTGGTGTCCTCGGGCAACAGCAGCGGCTCGACCAGCGGCGGGGTGGCGTCTCCGTCCAGGACCGAGGCCTGGCGCACGTACCAGCCGGACGACGCCACCGAGGCGTCTGCATCGAGCAGCAACCGAATGCGAGGCCGCGGCCCCAGGCCATCGAGCAGCACCGTGTCGGTCACCCAGTCGTTCGACCGCCCCACGAAGCCATCGACCGCCGGGTAGCCATAGACCGGCTCGATGGGCTGCCAGCCAAGCCCGTCGAAGACCTCGACCCGGCCCACATCGCCCGCGCGAATCTCGTACCAGTGGTCGAGCACCAGCACGGGAGCCGTCGCGCCACCCAGCTCCGGAATGGGCAGCTCGAGCGCGTCGGTTGCGTCGTTGAAGTGGTTGCCGTCGAGGTTGGTTCCCCACGCGGTCTCGCCGCCGGGCGGCCCAACGGTGGCCACGCCCCACTCCCACTGCCCCGTCGACCCCGACGAGACGAACGCGCCGTCGGTGGTGTCGAGGTCCCACACAATCAGGGTGAGCAGCGAGGCGAACAGGATCATGGAGCGGCCACCTCGATCAAGTACTCGACGTCGATGGTGGCGCCCGGTGGCGGCACGTCGTCGAGCTCGAAGACGATGGCGTTGTCGAGCGAGTCGTGGGCCCAGCCGCTGCCCCAGCGCACGCCGTCGACACTGACGCGCAGCGAGTCGACCACGGGGTCGCCGACCAGCCAGAAGCGCGTTCGGTAGGTGATGGACTGGGCGGCAATGCTGGACAGGAGCGGGCCGAAGTCGGGCGCGCAGATGGACACCACCGCGCCACCGCTGCGCAGCGCCAGATCGCTGTAGCGCAGCCCCGGCTCGGCGCTGCCCAGGGGACTCAGGCAGCCGTCGGGCACGTCGCCCACGATGGCAGAGGCGAACGCAGGCAGCCCGCTGGCGGCGGCCTCAGCCTGGAGCTCGGACAGCAGCTCGTCGACGGCGTCGGCCGTGCCGGGCTGGGACTGGTCGTCGCTGTCGCTCACGAACACGATGTGCAGCCCGGCATCGGGGCGGCGGAAGCCGGCATTGGGCCCGTCGCCGGTCACCAGGTCGAGTGCCATCAGCGCCGCGCGAACACCGGCCTCGGGAGACGTTCCCTCGCCTCCGACCTGCGCGTTGGCGGCAAAGCGCTCGGCGGCGTCGGGCATGGAGGCGGTGATGATCCACGGATCGCCCACCAGCCAGCCGGCGCGGGGCCCGGTGGCCTCGGTGGTGATGACCCCGGCCTGCCAGCGCACACCTTCGTCGGACAGCCGGTCGGCGAGCTGGGGGAACTCGCTGGCCAGGGTGCGGCGCTCGCTGCTCATCGAGGCGGTGTTGTCGACCACGAACAGCAGGTCGACGGCAGGAAGCGCCTCTTGCCGGAACGAGTCGGTGATGAGCACGCGGTCCGGTGGCGCATCCGGATCGACCGGATCGATGGTGAACTCGATGCATCCCCACAAGAACAGGAGCATGAGCATGTCGCCCCCAAACGCCGCGCCGTTCAACCATATGGCCCGATGCAGGCGGGTGTGCAAGCCGCCGGATACAAGATGACGATGCCCGAGGTCACCATCCGGTACTTCGCCCAGCTCCGCGAGGCGCGTGGCTGCGACGACGAGACGATCGAGGTCGCCCCCGCGACCACGATCGGCGCCCTGTACGCCACCCTGTTCCCCGAGCCCCGCCTTCCCGTCGGCTACGCGCGAAACGCCCAGTACGTGGCCGGCGACACCTTCCTGGCCGACGGCGACGAGGTGGTGTTCATTCCGCCCATTGGGGGCGGCTGATGGTGGGCCTGACCCCCGATCGCATCGATCGCGCCGCACTGGAAGCGACGGTGTGCCAGCCCGGGCACGGCTGCACCATCGTGTTCGCCGGGGTGACCCGCGACAACTTCGACGGCAAGCCCGTCTCGGAGCTCTGGTACGAGGCCTACGAGCCCATGGCGCAGGCGCAGATGGCGGCCATCGCTCACGAGGCCGAGCAGCGCTGGCCCGTGCAGGTCTCGATGGTGCATCGCGTGGGCCGCGTGCCCATCGGCGAGGCCTCGATCGTCATCGCAGTGGGGGCGCCGCACCGCGCAGAGGGCTACGAGGCGAGTCGCTTCGCGATCGATGCCCTCAAGGCGCGCGTTCCCATCTGGAAGAAGGAGATCTACAGCGATGGCAGCGAGTGGAAGGCCAACGCCCCTGCCTGAGCGGTCGGGCCGCCCCCGGTTCCGCGACCTCCAGCCCTCCGAGGTGCGCAACCGGGACGCCAACCCCTACCTCGAGCAACACTTCGCCTTCGGCCGGCCGCTGCTGCCCGCCAGCGAGGCCTGGAAGTGGCACGGCCGCTGGAACGAGTGGTTTGCGCGCGAGGCGCCGCTCGTGCTCGAGATCGGGTGCGGCAACGGCTATTTCCTGACCGAGCTGGCCCAGCGCCACGCCGACCACAACGTCGTGGGCGTCGAGATTCGCTACAAGCGCACCGTGCGCTGCGCCAAGAAGCTCAAGGCCGCCGGGCTCAACAACGGTGCGATGTGCCGGTACCACGCGGCCTACCTCGACGATCTCTTCGCCGACGGCAGCCTGTCCGCGATCTACGTCAACCACCCGGATCCCTGGCCCAAGGAACGGCACGAGAAGAACCGCCTCATCAGCCGATGGTTCCTCGAAGACGTGGTGCGCCTGTTGGTTCCCGGAGGCATGTTCCGCCTGAAGTCCGACTTCCACGACAACATCGGCCGCGTGGCCGGCTTGCTCGACGGGCTGCCGCTCACGATCACGGGCCAGACCTTCGACCTGGACACCGACGGCGCGCCCTGGCCCGACGACATCGAGACGTACTACCAGCGCAAGATGCGCGGCAAGGGCGAGACCATCGCCGCCATCGAGTTGGTGCGCGCTTAGCCATCGATCTCGGTCTCGACCCCAAGCCCGGTCTGGTGCTTACACTCCCGTACGGGGAGGACCCATGCATGTGGTGATCGTCGGCGGCGGCTTCGGCGGGCTGTCGACTGCGCAGGCCCTACGCGGCGCCGACGTCCGGATCACGCTCGTCGACCGCGTCAACCACCACCTCTTTCAGCCGCTGCTCTACCAGGTGGCCAGCGCCGCGCTGGCGCCTGGCGACATCGCCGAGCCCATCCGCGCGGTGTTGTCCCGGCAGACCAACGTCGAGGTGCGTCTGGGAGAGGTGCAGTCTGTCGATGTGGCCGCCAAACACATCGTCGTAGACGAGGCTGCCATCGACTACGACGTCCTGGTGCTGGCCGCCGGTGCCCGGCACTCCTATTTCGGGCACGACGACTGGGAGCGCTACGCCCCGGGCCTCAAGACGCTGGATGACGCGCTGGACATGCGCCGGCGCATCCTGGGTGCCTACGAGAAGGCCGAGTGGACCGATGACCCCGCCGAGCGCGAGCGCCTGCTGACCTTCGTGGTGGTGGGTGGCGGCCCGACGGGCGTCGAGCTCGCCGGTGCCCTGCGCGACATCGCGACCGACACCCTGGCCCGCGACTTCAAGCGCGTCGACACGAGCACGTCCCGGGTGGTCCTGGTGGAGGGCGGCGCCAAGGTGCTGTCGCACATGAGCGGGCCGCTCCCCGACCACGCCCTGGAGCACCTGCAGCGGCTGGGGGTCGAGGTGCGCACCGAGACCTTCGTGACCGGCATCGACGACCACGGCGTGGACACCAGCAATGGCCGCATCGACGCCGGCACGGTGCTGTGGGCGGCGGGCAACCAGGCGAGCGGACTGGGCGAGAGCCTGCCCGTGGAACGGGATCGCATGGGCCGGGTGATCGTGCAGCCCGACCTGTCCATCGCCGGACACCCGGAGGTCATGGTGATCGGCGATCAGGCGCACGCGGTCGGAGCCGACGGCAAGCCCGTTCCCGGCGTTGCGCCCGCCGCCATTCAGATGGGCCAGCACGCCGCCGCCAACATCCTGGCCGACCGCGCCGGCAAACCACGCGGCGCGTTCCGGTACAGCGACCACGGCAGCATGGCGACCATCGGCCGCCGACTGGCCGTGGCCGAGACCCGGGGCATGCACTTTCGAGGCTTCATCGCGTGGCTCATGTGGGTGTTCGTGCACCTGATGACCCTGGTGAGCCACCGCAATCGCCTAGTCGTGTTCGTGAAGTGGGCCTGGGCGTGGCTCACCTACGAGCGAAGCGCGCGGCTGGTGTGGAGCGAGAGGGGGGAGAGGTAGGGGACGGTGTCAGGAGACCATTTTGCGGAAATCACAGCCCGTTGGTCGGCGAATGGGACGGTGTCAGGAGACCATTTTGCGGAAATCACAGCCCGTTGGTCGGCGTACAATGCCCAGATGAAGAAGTACGCCATCGCTGCCGCCGTCCTGCTCGGCACTCTGCTGGTGCTCACCGGGCTGTGGCAGACTCGATGGTTCATGGCCCGCCTGCTGCCCATCCACCACACCGGGGAGGTCATGCGCATCGCCCAGTTCCACAAGGGTGGCATCGGCCGCACCGACCAGGACACGCGGCAGATCCGGCAGTTCGCCATCATCTTCGCCGACGGCTTTCAGTGCGAGGGCACCGACACCTCGCTGGCCGCCATCAAAGAGGGCGACACCATCGAAATCAAGGGGTACCACGACGTCAAAGGCGCGCCGGTGCTCGATCCAGAGTGGTGGGAGTGTGACGAGGCCCAGCTGGTGCGCATCGAGCAGTAGCCGCCGACCAAGGCCCTCCCATTTCCGAAAAATAGTCTCCTGACACCGTCTCAGATCGCCCGCGCGATCATCGTGCTCATGGTCATGGTGGTCAGCTGTGGGTTCACGCCCAGCGACGTGGGGAACACCGAGCTGTCCGACACGTACAGCCCCTCGATGCCGTGAGCCTCGCCGGTGGCACCCACCACCGAGGTCGCCGGGTCAGCGCCCATGCGGCAGCTCGCCATCGGATGGGCGGCGTACAGGTTGAAGTCGGTGATGCGCTTGGGATCGAGCGCCGCGACCAGCTCCTCGGCGGTCTTGACACGACCCACGCCCGCCACCGGCGTGAACAGCTCCTTGGCACCGCCCGCGAGCAGCACCTCGGCGGTGAAGCCCATGCCGATCTTGATGCGCTCCACATCGGTGGGGTGGAACCGGTACGAGACCTTGGCCCGTCCGTCGCTTCGAGCGCCGACGTAGCCCTCGCCCTTGTCGCTCACCATGACCACGGCACCGCAGACACGGGGAAGCTCCTCGATCATGGCCTCTTTCCCGGCGAGCCCGCTCTTGCCCAGCAGCATCAAGACCGTGCCCGGGGGGGCGCTGAAGGTGTGCGGCAGGATGCCCGGGTGGTCGGGATGCTCGAACCAGGCCCCTTGCGTGGCCCCTGTCCACAGGTTGACCGGGAAGTCGCACAGCCCCAGCACCGCGTTTCCCGGGTGCACGTGCAGGCCCTTGCCCACCGCCGGGCCCAGCTTGCCGGCCAGCCCGGCCACGTGCAGCAGACGCGGCGTCCCGATGCCCCCCGCACAGACCACCACCATGTTCGCCTTGACGGTGAGCGTGCCGACGGGCTGCTTGGTGTCGGTGTCGATCACCGTGCCGCGCACGCCCACGGCCTTGCCGCCCTCGACCAGGATGGTCTCGACCTTGCAGTCGCCCTGCACGATGGCGCCGGCATCCATCGCCATCGGGATGAGGTTGCGGTCGACGCTGGCCTTGCCGCCCACCGGGCATCCCCAGTTGCACAGCCCGCATCCGCTGCAGTGGGGGGTGTTCCGCTTGAGGTACCCGCCCGGCAGTCCCAGCGCCTGCACCCCGCGCACGATGAGCTTGTTGTTCTCGCCAGCGATGGACTCGGGCGTCTCGGCGATGCCCAGCAAGGCCTCGATCTCTTCGAACACCGGGCGCATCGCGTCGGGCGAGAAGCGTTGGTCGCCATCGAGCAGGGCGAACCAGTCTTGCAGCACCGAGTCGGGCGTGCGCCAGCAGATCGCCGAGTTGATGAGGCTGCCCCCGCCCACACCTCGCCCCGCGGCAATCGGCATGAACTGGTCGCCCGTGGCCACGATCATGCCGTTCTCTTGCATGTGGAAGCGCTGGGTGTGCCCCAGGTTGGGCCGAAAGCGGGTGCGGGCCGGCCCCTCCTCGAGCACCACCACCTCGCGGCCGCGCTCGGCCGCCATCACCTTGGCGAAGGCCGCGCCGCCGGGACCACTGCCCACGATGACCACGTCGGTCTCGAGCACCGTGTCGCCCAGGGCATCGCGGTGGTCGCGCAGGGTCATGCGCCGTTCCCGCAGGGAAACATCGGACTCAGGTGCGCGGCGACGTCGGGATGGGAGGTCCAGCCGATGCTCATCAGGATGAACAACGCCGTGAATGCCGAGCGAACCAGGTTGATCTCGCTGCTGAGCCAAAACTGCACCAGCTCGCTGCGTCGGTCCACGGACAGCGAACGAAAGGTGCCCCCGTCCGACACCAGGCACAGATCGTCGACCGCCTGGATCAACAGCTTGAGCCCCTTGCGGTCGAGCGGCGCCATGTCGGCCAACACCGAGTCGAGGTAGGCCCCCAGGTTGGCGTCGGCGCCCGACAGGGCCGGCGTGCCTCCCCGGGGCATCCAGCCCTCGGCCATGGCCTGCACGATGTCGTACTCGTGCTGCGACAGCGCCTTCAGCCCCTCGCCCGGCGCACGGTTCCACCACTGCCACGCCACCCCGCCCGCCGTCGTCGTGCCGGTGGCTGCGACGGCGGCCATGGCGGCGAGTACGTGGCGGCGGGTGATCGACATGGACGCAGCCTTAGCACGACGATCCCCGTGATACCCGACCAGATGGCTCTGCACATCCTCCTGGGCAAGACACGATGGCGTCGCCGCAGGGCGATCCCTCGCCAGAACATCTCGGGCGTCGACCGCCACGGGCGGCCCAACTTTCTGTACTTGACGGACACCCAGCGCAAGGCTGCGGTGGTTGAACAAGAATTTCTGGAGTACCGCCGTCATCAGGCCACGTTCAAGCCCGAGGTGCGCGTGCTCTCGGAGCTCATCGACGACCTGCAGGTGCGCTTCGGCGATGGGTCTGCGGTGCTGTCCGAGCGCATGTGCGCGCTCGCCGCCGAGCGCGTGCTCATCGAGCAGGCCGAATCCTGGACATGGCTGGCCAGCATGGGTTCGGGGCGGGTCATCGGCCAGGCCCTGGCCGAGCTGCACCGCGACATGGCCGAGGCCCGGGTGCGCACGCTGCCCCGCGACGTGCCCCACCGCCACGAGCTCTCGGCCGCGCTCGCCGAGCTGGGTCGCCGGCTGGGCAGCGTCAAGGGCTACACCACCCGCGCCCGCGCCATCGAGAACCTGCTCACCCTGGCCCAGTCGCCCACACCGGCCATGGCCGAGTGGCTGCGGCGCACCAGCTCGGTGGTCATCGACGACATCCTGCACCCCTCTCCGCTGCGCCGGGAGTTCCTGCTCGAGCTGTGCAAGACGTGGGCGGTGCTGGGCGTGCACGTGGTTCTCTCCTTCGAGACCGGCCGCGACCTGGGCGGCCAAGAGGCCGAGCTGTTCTTCGAGTACGGCGACTGCGATGGCGTCGCCTACGCGCTCAAGCCCTTCTTGATCACCCGGGCCTTTCGCCAAGCGGCCTTCGACCGGCTCATCGCCCAAGACGACGCCGAGCTGTGGGTGTCCCTGCGGAAGGACGTGATCGAGGTGGCGCCCGGCGAGGTACCCCAGGCGAGCGACACCGAAGACCTGTCCGACTTCCTGTACAGCGGACGCACCTTGCCTTGCGACACCGCCGCTTCGGCCCGCGATTGGCTGGGCGGCAAGGTCGCGCTGGTGGAGTGCGCCGACCCCATCGAAGAGATCCGCGAGATCGCCCGCCAGGTGAAGGGCCGCCTGCTGGCCGGCGACAACGCCCGTGATCTGGTGGTCGCGCTGCCCGAGCTGTCGGTGTACGCACCCGCGGTACGGGCCGTGTTCGCCGACCACGGCATCCCGTTCTCGATCTCGGCGGGCAGCAACCTGTCGCAGTCGCCGGTGGCCACCGCGGTGCGCCGCATCATCACGCTGGCGCTCGAGGGCTTCGGGGTCACCGACCTGCTCGCCTTGTTGCGCTCCGACCTGGTGCAGGGGCCGCCAGACGTCGACCCCACCCAGGTGCACGCCTGGTGCCGAGCCGCCGGCGTGAGCCGCGGACGCCCGGCCGACTGGGCCCCTGCGCTTCGCTCGTGGCACGCCCGTGAGCGCTACCCCGGCGTCAGCCAGGAGCGCATGCTGCAGACGCTCGACCAGCTCGATGCCTTCTGCGCCGCCCTCACCCCGCACACCGAAGACATGACGCCGTCTGGCTTTCGCGACCGGGTGCTGGCCACGGCAACCACGCTGCGCATTCCCGACAACCTGGGCCGCTCCGACGCGGCCCCCGACGCCGCCGCCGAGAACCTGCACGCCTGGGGCGCCGTGCTGCGGGTGCTCGACGACCTGGTGCTCGATCTGTCCGTCGTCGACGACGGCGCCTGGCCGGCGCAGGTCCTCGCCGACAACTTCGATCACGCCCTGCAGCGCGCCACCTTCAACCCCGATCCGGTGTGCTGGAGCCGCGTGCAGGTGGTGGGCGTGCTCGAGCTGCGCGGCATCACCCCGGCTCACACCTGGCTGGGCGGCCTGGTACGAGGCGCCTTCCCCGGTGCTCGCCCCACGCCCTTCCTCATCCCACGCTCGGCCGCACGAAGCCTCGAGCCCGTCGATCCGCTGGCCGAGGCGCGCTACCTGTTCTGCTCGCTGCTGCGCAACGCGCTGGGCGACGACAACATGACCTCGCTCACCCTGTCGTGGCCGGCCACGCGCGGGGGCAAGCCCGTCGCCCGCTCGCCCATGCTCGAAGACCTGCTCGACCTGCCCACGGCCCACCCCGAGGGCAAGCTGTTCGGCGAGCTCGTGGTCGACCACCCCGCCCCCAGCGGCCGCCGCCCCCTGGCCCGAAGCGACGCGATCCGTGCCGCCGCAGGTGCGCTCGCCGCCTGGCTTCCGGTGATGTCGCCGGCCGACTCCACCGCCGTGACCCACCAGCGCGCGGTGCTCGACTCCCGTGATCTCGACGCATTCGGGCCCCACGACGGGGTGCTGCCCCGGCCTCCGTCCCGACCCGAAGAGATGTCGGTCACCCAGCTCGAGACCTTCCTGCGCTGCCCACAGCGCTACTGGTACCGCTACGTGCTGGGCCTCGACGAGGTCGAGGAGTGGGACCCCGAGCTCGACGCCCGTCGCCGCGGCACCGCCATCCACGAGATCCTGGAGCGCTTCCTGCTCGAGCGTGAGCTTCAGCCACTCAAGGGGGTGCGCTTCGACGAGGCCGCCGCCCACCTGCACCAGGTCGCCAACACCGTGCTCGACGAGCTCGACGCCCAGGGCGGCTTCGAGCCGGCGCTCCAGGACCACAACCGGCACCGATGGCTCGCCGGCCTCGTCGATCGGCAGCCACGAGGGGTGCTCGCGGCCTGGCTGGCCGACGAGGTGTGGGGGCCGCGCATCCCCATCGAGCCGCTGGCGGTCGAGCTCCCCTTCGAGGGCCTGTCCATCGGCGATGTGAAGCTTCGCGGCAAGGCCGATCGCGTTGACCGGGTGGGCAACCAGGGCCTGCTGGTGACCGACTACAAGACGGGCAAGGCGCCCTCGGCCAACAAGATCCGCCGCGGGCTGGTGCTGCAGCCCATCGCCTATGCCGCCGCGGCGGCCGCAAGGTGGCCCGACGAGCCCGTCGCCAGCGTGTACTACTCACTCAAGAACGCCGAGACCCTGCGGCGCAGCGGCTGGTGCGGCGACGGCGCGGTCTGGAACGGCCTGGCGAGCCGCTGGGACGACACCGTCGAGCTCGACCAGGGCACGTTCAGCGAGCTGCTCGACCACGCCAGCGGCATGGTTCGCCACCTCGCAGACGGCCGCTTCCACACCACCCTGGCCAGCTCCGAAGAGGCCGGCTGCCAGTGGTGTCCCTACCGCCGGGTGTGTGCCCTCGACGAGCCACGCAACAGCCGCATCAGCGAAGGCGACGGCGACTGGGCCCGCCCCATCCCCGAGGACGACGCGCCATGAAGCTCGACCTCACCGGGCGGCACCCTGCCCTCGATCTGCACGACAGCTCGCTGCTGCTCACCGCCGACCAGCGCCGGGCCATGGGCTTCGAGCGCGAGGTGGCGGTCACCGCAGGCGCCGGCGCGGGCAAGACCCACACGCTCTCGCTGCGGTACACCGCACTGCTGCTCGACGTGGCGGTGCGCGAGGTGCTGGCCAACCGCAGCTCGCCGCGCCCCGACATCGAGTCGGTGCTGGTGCTCACCTTCACCGAGAAGGCGGCCGAAGAGATGGCCGACCGCTGCTACAAGCGCCTGCTCACGCTGGCAGCCGCGGTGCGCGACGGACGCGACGCGCTCGATGCCCGGGCCTTCCCCGGCTTTGGCCTGGCGCTCGCCGCGGCCATCGATCACCTGGTCGACACCATCGATCTGGCGCAGATCTCGACCTTCCACGGCTTCTGCTCCCGCCTGCTGCGCGAGTTCCCCGCCGAGACGGGCACCCCGCCCGGCTTCGACGTGCTCGAGCCGCTCGAGGCGCGGGAGCTGATGCGCCGAAGTGCCGCCGAAGCGCTCCAGGGGGTCATCGACGAGCGGCGCGAAGATCTCGCCCTGCTGCTCGACAGCTGGCCCACGCGCCGCTGGCTGCTCGACGCGGTGGTGGCCGCGATGGGCCAGCGCGGCGTGCTGCGCGAACGGCTCACCGCCTACGCGACCGACCAGGTGACCATCGACGAGCTGCTCGACACCGCGGTGCTCACCCCCGCCGATGTCCGAAGCTGGCTGCAGAACGAGGCGAGCCCGGTGTTGGCCCGCATCGCGGCGATCGTGAGCCAGGGCCCAGGTGGCAAGCACTTCGACGAAGCCATCCGGCCCATGGTGGGTGAGCTGCACCAGCTGCCGGACGACCCACTGTCGATCTACGAGGTGTACAGCCGCACCCTCGAGTGCCTGCTCACCACCAGCCGCAACCCCACCGTGCGCAAGCTCGACAACGCCTCGGTCATCGGCAAGAAGGGCGACTGGCCCAGCGTCGATTCCTACACCCGGGCCAAAGACGACCTCAAGGCGCTGCAAGACCGGGTCGAAGACTGGGCCACGCGCAAGGCCGATGCGCGGCTGCTGCCCGGCCCCGCCGACCGGGTGATGCTCGACGCGCTGGGTGCCTTCGCGCGGCTCACCCTCGACGCGCTGCAGCGCAACCGCACCCTGCTCGCCGACGAGCGTGCCATCGACTTCGCCGAGATGCAGATCCGGGCGGTCGACGCGGTGCTGGGCGACGCCGAGCTGCGCGACCGGCTGCGGCGACGCTACCGGTACCTGATGGTCGACGAGTTCCAGGACACCGACGCCCAGCAGTGGGCCATGGTGCGTGCACTCGGCCGCACCGACGACGACACCCCCTCCGACCGGATCTTTCTGGTGGGCGACGTCAAGCAGGCGATCTACGGCTTTCGCGGCGGCGACGTCACGGTGTTTCGCACCGCCACCCGGGCCCTGAACGTCGACCCGGTGGTGCTGCCCGACAACTTTCGCTCGCGAACGCAGCTCATCGCCTGGTTCAACGCCTTCTTCGCCAGCGCGATGGGCGCCCCCTCCCCCACCCGGCCCGCGCACGAGGCCCCCTACACATCGCTGAATGCCGGTCGCGGCGAGGCCGGCGGCAGCGTGGTGCTGATCACCCACGAAGACAAGCGCACCACCGACGCGGCGCTGACCGAGGCCGAGGCGGTGGCCCACCTGCTTGCCGCCGAGGTGCTGCCCGGCACCGACCACTACGCGGGCTTGGCTCTGGGCGACACCGACCTGCACCCCACCCCGCCCATCGCCCTGCTGCTGCGGGCTCGCACCCACATGCGCGTGTTCGAGGACGCGCTGCGCCGCCACGGCGTTCCCTACGTCGTCGCCTCGGGCATCGGCTTCTGGGAGCGTCCCGAGATCGTCGACCTGGTCAACGCCCTGCACGCGCTGGCCACCCAGGATCCGCTGTCGGTGCTGGGCGTGCTGCGCTCGCCCCTGTTCGGCGTGCCCGACCAGGCGCTGCACGACCTCACCCTGGGGCGCTTGTCCCCGGTGGGGGCCCCGCGCCACCACGGGCTGCACCGCTTCGGCACCTTTGCCCTCGATCCAGGGGCGCCCGTCGAGCTGCAGCGCGCCGAAGCGGCCTGGCGTCGCCTGCTGGCGCTGCGCGACCGCCTGCCGGTGGCGATGCTGCTGCGCGAGGTCCTGTCCGCGGGCGTCGCGTGGCATGCCTACGCCGTCGCCGAGCCCAGCGGCCAGGCCGAGGCCAACGCCGGCCGCCTGGTCGAGCTGGCCAGTACCCTCGATGCCCGCGGCATGGGCCTGGACGGCGTGTCCAGCTTCTGTCTGCAGCAGGTCGAGGACGCCACCCCCGAGACCGAAGCCGCGGTGACCCCCGCCGCCGCGCGCGTGATGATCATGACCGTGCACGCCAGCAAGGGGCTGGAGTTTCCGGTCGTCGTGGTTCCGGGCCTGGGCGCGCCGCCGCCCAGCGTGAACCCCTCGGTGGCGATTCGCCGCGTCGCGGGCGAGTGGGACCTCGCCTGCCGGGTCACCAGCCCCACCGCCAAGGTGCGCAAGCGCGTTCGGCCCGGGCGCTACAACCAGCTCGAGCAGGTGCGCGAGGTCGAAGAAGACGCCGAGTCGCTGCGGCTGCTGTACGTGGCCTGCACCCGAGCCCGCGACCACCTGATCCTGCTGGGCAGCGACGTCGAGCGCGACCCCGACAGCCGCGACACCTGGATGGATGCCATCAACCGCCACCACGGGCAGCCGGCCACCTCGTCGGACGGGCTGGCGGTGCGCACGGCCGATGACGTGACCTCCACCCCCCTGCCCCGAGCCGGCCAGCCGCTGCCGCCAACCCTGCCGGGCCCCGACGCCACCCGCGGCGTCGAGCCCATCTACGTCGAGGCCGACTTCGAGATCTCGCCCTCGTCCCTCGACCTGTACACCCGGTGCCCGGCGTGGTGGTACCTGCGCCAGGTCATGCGCATTCCCGACGCCCGCACCCGCGCCGCCGAGCTGGAGCGCACCCTCGCCCGGGTTCGCGGCAACGTGCTGCACGGCCTGCTCGAAGACGATCTCGCCGACGACGAGGGCGTCGCCCGCCGGCGCTGGTCGGCGATGGCCCGCGCCGAGGGCGCCAGCGAGAAGGACATCGCCGCGGGATGGAAGGCCCTGCGAGCCCATCTCAGACGCGCTGCCGCCGACCCCACCCTGCGACGCGTGCTCGACAGCAAGGGCATGTCCGAGGTGGAGTTCCGACTGCCCTACAAGGGGCTCGTGCTCCGTGGCCAGATCGACCGGCTGTGGTTCGACGACAAGGACCAGTGCTGGGTGGTGCTCGACTACAAGTCCGAGCACGTGCACGGCTCACCCATCAGCGCCGCCAGAGAGCACGAGCGCCAGCTACTGGCCTATGCATGGGCCGCCAGCCAGGTGCTCGTGGCCTACGGCGGCGAGCCGGTCGAGCGCGGCGAGGTGTACTTCACCGACACGGGCTACCCCTTCACCCTGGCCAACGTCGGGCCGGCCGCCTTCAAGCGCTTCGAGGCCCTGCTCGACGAGGTGTCGCAGACCGTGGGTCGCACCTGGTCCGAGGTCGAGGCCGCCGTCACCGGGAGCGATGAGCGGCGGCCGTGTGGGCAGTGCCCGTTCCATGGGCGCGGGTGCCGGGGGAAGGATGGCTAGCAGGGTGCTGAATACCCGGCTTGCCGGGCATTTCAGAGCGCTGCGACCGAGGCATCCGCCGCCCTCGGCGGGTCCGGCTGCCGAATCGGCGATTCCTCGAGAAGGCGAAAACCACCGGCCAAACACAATCGTCGAGTCGGTGGCCGGACTTGCCGAGTCTGAAGGCGGCGGTGCCGGCAATGGTAGGTAGCAGGCAGCTGAACGCGAGGAACGAGTGTTCAGCTGCCTGCCTAGGCCGCGCGCTTCGCCATCACCTCGAGCAGCTCGACGACCCGGCCGAGTTTGTCGTCTTCGCTGACCTGGGGCTGGTTCACCCGGTGCACCTCGTTCAGGATGGCATCGCGCACGGTGGACGCGTCGGCCACGCCGTACAGGCCCACGCCGGTCGACACGCCCTGGTTGGCCACCTCTCCGGTCATGTCGCGCACGGTGATGTGGGTGAGTCCGAACATCCGATCCCACCACGAGCACGACACACTCACATCGGTGACCCGGTTCAGCGGGATGCTGCGCACCTGGTACCCGATGATGCCGGTCTGCACGACGATGCGGCGATCGGTGAGCCACCAGCGATGCCATCCGAAGGCCGCATTCTGGGCCAACAGGGCGAACGGCAAGAAGGGAATGCCCACGACCGAGACCACCGAGCCGATGACCGTGCCCAGCATCCACGAGGTGCGGGCCGCGTCCACCGGGCCCCCCTCGAGCAGGACGCTTTCGCCGGGCAGAAGAGAGAAGTGCTGGGTCGCAAGCGCGGTCGTCATCGGGAACCTCCTGTCTCGAGAATGTAGGCACCAATTTGCGGTTGTCCCGCAATATCCGATGCTCGATTCGATATTTTCGAATAATAGAACGCATCGACATCCACCCAAGGCCGGCGCCAAGCTGGGATGGCTGCCGGGGCGGAAGCTGGGACCGTCTCTGCGAGCAGACAGCCCGTGAACTTCCGGATCGCCAAGCAGAAGCCGGTTGAACTTCCGCGTTTTGGTGGCCGCGGCCAGGCGCCGCTCGGACGACGACCGAAAGTCGGCGTTGACTCGTCGGAAGATCGAGCCGTACGAGCAGAAGCGGAAGTTCGACGGCGTTCTGTTCCCGCTTCCGGAAGTTCACCCCCGCTCTGCGGCCACAGGGCTGTTCAACTTCCGCAAACCCACCCCGGCCCACGCCCGAGGCCCGAAGCGCGGAGCGCCGCGCTACACTCCCGGCATGCTGATGCTGCTCCTGTCCACGCTCGCCCTCGCCGAAGAACCCGCCGCCCAGGCCAACGCCGCGCCCCCCGCTCTGCGCAACGTCGAGGCCGAAGCCGTTCGCGGCAAGTGCGAGTCGCCTCAGCTCGAGAAGATGCGCAACAAGAAGCCGCCGGGAGCCGACCAGCACTACGCCGGCGTGTTCACCGTCAACGCCGACGGCACGGTCACCGGTGTCGAGAAGCGGCTGTTGTTCGCCAACGCCATCTGGAAGGCGCGCCCCGCAGAGCAGAAGGGCACCGACTGCGAGGTCATCTGGACCATCCAGGGCACCAAGACCCAGCCCAGCGCCTGCACCGACTGCTCCTTCGCCATCCAGTTCCAGGCCGACGTCGACTACGACGCGTCCTCGTGCCCCAAGCGCATCACCATCGACGGAAACCACTTCCGTCAGAGCTACGACATCAAGGTGGCTGCCGACGGCGGCATCGAGGTGTTCTTCAGCAACAGCGGCAACCCCCTCGGTCGCGGGTACAGCTCGGGGAACCAGTACAACTGGCTGTCGCCGCACCAGTGTGCGTGGTTCTAGAGAGGGGTCGTGACGCTGCGAGCCACGGCCCTGGCCTTCCTGTGCTCCGCCGCGTGCGGCTCCCGAGCTCCCGGCCCGAGCGTCGACGGCGCGACCATCGAGCGCCAGGGTGATCGCCTGACGATCACGCTGCCGGGTGCCGACGAGCGCCCGCCATGCGACATGAGCCGGCCCGTCGGGCTGATCCTGAACGCTGCGACACCCATCGAGGCGCACCAGGCTGTCTCGCGGAGCCTGAACTGCGAGCTCACCGTGACCCCCGCACTCAGCGCGGAGCACACAGCAGCGGTCTCCCACGAGTTCTCGGGCCCAGGCGAAGAGCTGCTCGCCTGGTACCGCGAATGGATGGAGTCTCGAGGATTCTCGGTCGCGGTGCAGGCGAATGCGCCGTAGGGGCTCGCGCCACGGGGCCTGGATGATAGCCGGCGCAGCTGCCTTGGGCGCGTGCACCACGGGCAACGTTCAGCTCCCCCCGCCCGGCGACGTCGATCTCGATGGCGACGGCTTCTTGGACGGGCCAGACTGCGACGACCGCGACGGCAACGTCCATCCAGACGCGGCGGAGTCTTGCCGGACAGGCGTCGACGAGGACTGCGATGGCGCCGCAACGCCATGCACCTTGCTCTCCGCGAGCCTGCAAGCAGACGCCTCGATCGAGGCATCGACGCCATGGTTCGGGAACACGCTCGTCGCGGCTCCATCGCGAGCAGATCTCTGGGTGGGAGTTCCGCGAGGCCCAGCAGCGACTCACGCAGAGCTCGCGCGGTACACCTGGACCGGGCACGAAGAGGGCTTCGCTCGAACCGCGACCGTCAGCGGCTCCGGAGACGTGGCCCCCCGCGCAGCGCCGATGATGGAGGCGCACCTGCTGGTCCACAGCCCGGGCTCTGGCCTGGTCCTGTACGACGCGGCGACGGAGCCTGTGGTTGTGCTGTCGCTGCCCATCGAGCCGCGCGCCTTCGCCGCGGACGGCGACGACCTCTTGGTCGGCATCGACGACCAGGGGGAGCGGCTCTGCCGGGTCGCCCAGCTATTGACCAGCGGCACCGGATGGGGCGACGCCGCATGCATCGACACCCCTCGACCCGCCGGGCAAGTCGTCCCTTGGGAGGGCACCCAGGTGGTACCTCAGCTCGAGGCGTCCGGTGCTGGTGTCGTTGTCTTGGTCGAGTCCATCGAGGTGGGTGCGAACCTGGACGACAACACCGTGTCCATCGAGGTCTCGGGGGAACCGAAGCTCGCCGTCGGGGACGTTGACGGAGACGGCAGCGATGAACTGGTCATTCGGGACGAGTTGGGCCCACCTCTCTCAGGAACCGGCCGCGTTCGGGTGTTTTCGCGCTCAGAACCAGACACACCACTGGCGACCCTGCAAGCCAGTGGAGACCCCACCTTCGGAAATCGACTGACGCTCGCCGACCTGGACGGGGACGACGCCGCAGAGCTGGTGGCATCCGGGCGCTCTGGCGTCGGCACGTCCCTGTTCGTGTTTGACGGGGAGCTCGCTGGCGAGGTGGACCCCAATGAAAGCCTGGTCTGGGACGTGTCCACGAGTGCCAACGCCACGTTGCCCCTTGCGGTGCTCGACGCTGACGGGGACGGAGTCGACGACCTCGCCGTAAGCACCTCCTCGTGGAGTGGTGGGCGCGTGTGGGTCAGCTTGGGAGGGCAACTCTGACCCGACCCACACGCTCACCCCTCCCGCACCCCAACCGCCGCAATCCACGTTCGGACCGCCGCCGCCCACTGCTCGGTGCTGAACCCCTGCGGGTCGTCGTGCGCGTCGGGAATCCCATGGTCGAAGGCCGCGTGGAAGGCGGGGATCAGCCACTCGCCCTTGCGCACGCTCGCCGCCACGTACAGCAGCGCCAGCCGCTCGTACTGCGCCGGCATGAAGCCCGGGTCGGGAGGCGTGGGGTAGTAGCTGCCGGTGTCCCGGTGCTTCATGCGCGGCTGCACCAGCTCGACGTTGATGAGCAGCCCGGCCTTGCGGTCGAGCTTGTCGCGCTCGAACTTGGTGGCCCACCACGACGGCTCGGCAAAGCTCGCCATGGCCACCGACTCGCCGGTGCGGCTCACGAAGATGTGGGCGATGGGCTTGGTCCAGATGTGCAGCGCGTTGCCCACCCAGCCGGCGTCGTCGCGGCCCTCGGGCCACTCGTCGACGGGCAGCGCGGTGTCGTGGATCACGAAGTAGCGCGCCACCACGGGCTGCTCGGTGTCTCCGCCCCAGTGACACAGCGGCTGGTTCAGCGGCCCGCCGATGTCGGTGGGATCGATGCCGCGCTCGTTCAGCAGGTCGTTCAGAGCGGCCCGATCGAGGTCGACGGGCTCTCCCACCAGGTCTTCGAGGGGGGCCGGCAGCTCGCGCTCGGCGCCCAGCACGCCAAAGGCACGCACGGGCCGCATCAGGCAGCGCGCCTGGTCGACGGGGGTGCCGGCGAAAGACAGCGCGTCGGCGTCCCAGGGACAGGGATCGGCCATGGCGATGGACGCGAGCAGCAGGAACATGGGGACTCACTAACCGGCAGATCGTGGGGAATGGGAGGCGCTTCGATGGGACGGGACGACCAACGCCTCTAGATTTCCGAAAAGTGGTCTCCTGACACCGTCACGCCGACGTCGCCGGACGCAGCATCTCGGCCTCGATTCGCGTCGGGCCGGCCTCGACGACCACGCGCGTTCCCTCGTACATGCGGAAGAACGGCAGGGTCATGGAGCTTCCCTCGGGCATGGTGCACTCTTCGCCCCACTGCTCGACGAAGATCTCCCAGCTGGGCGAGACCGTGCACACCCAGGTGTCCTCGAACCACTGGAACAGCGCGTGATCGGGCATGGGCAGGTCATCGGCGGGCATGAAGAAGGTGCCACGGCGCTCCTCGCGCACGGCGACGAGCTCGGGAATCAGCCAGCTCACCGGCGCCAGGAAGCCCGGCACCCAGATGGTGGGTCGCCCCAGCAGGTACAGGCGGTGCCCGACCGCGTCGCCGAGGGTGATGGGACCGGTGCCGGGCGAGAACTGCCGAGACTCCAGCAGCACCCCGTTCCAGCTGGACTGGACGATGAGCATCGCGGTGGGCGTGGCGTTGGCCCAGGGCACGGGAAGGGGCATGACCAGGGTTGACCGCATGGCCTCGTCGTGGTTCCAAGGTGAGCCTCGGGCTACGATGGCTGCATGAAGAGCATCGCGGACGAGCTTCGACACGAGCAGCGACGGGCGGAGGCAGCCGAGCCGGCTTGCGACAAGGTCGCGCGGGCGCGCGCCCTCGGAGAGCGGGCGGTGGCCGACTTCGCGGTCAATCACGGGCTCTCGATCGAACAGGCGCGGCGCGAGATCGAGCGCCGCAAGCAGCTCACCCGACGACCGTCCGCGGTCATGCGGTCGCTGACCGAGTGACCGACCTGGCGGCCATCGTGGGCATCCTTCGGGCCGCAGAGATCCCCTTCGCGGTCATCGGAGCGGCGGCCTTCGCCGTCCACGCCAGACCAAGAAGCACCGACGACCTCGATCTGTTCTCGGTGGATGACCGCTGCCTGCAATGGCGAACCTGGGAGGCGATGCCGCACGAAGACTTCGAGCTGCGGCGTGGCGACCTCGCCGATCCCTTGGCGGGCGTTGCGCGCTTTCGCCCGCTTCAGATCGATCAGGTCGATGTCGTTGTCGGACACGGCGCCAAGTGGCAACACGGCGTCATCGAGCGCGCCCGGCCAGCCCATGTGCATGGCGAGCGCCTCCCCGTTGTCACCGCCCCCGACCTGATCGCGCTCAAGCTGTACGCCGGCGGAGCGCAAGATCGGTGGGACATCGAAGAGCTCTTGGCGATCGGCGATCGATCCGCCCTGACGGCGGCCGTGGACGCGCTATTGCCGGCGCTGGGTGACGCCGAGCGCGCCCTGTGGGCGACGCTACGGGCGCTCTAACAGGCCGCCGACTCGACGATTGGGTTTGGCCGCTAAACCGGCCGAACCACCAGCCCATCCTCCCCCGGCTCGGCCACCACACGAATGCCCGTGCCCATCGGCACGCCTCGTTCTTCGGCCCAGCCACACACCAGCTGGCCCCAGTGACCCCAGCTCTCGGGTCTGTTGCTCATCACGGTCTCACCGTCGAGCTGGGCCTCGAACCACACGACAGCACCGCCCACCGGGCCGGGCTCGTCGACGGTCAGCGCCACTTCGACGGGCTCGTCGGGCTCGTCGTCCTGGCCCACCGCCAGATCCCACAGCAACACGGGAGGCCCCGCCAGGGCGCGAATCTGATGCAGGTAGGTGTACGGACCGGGGTTCGCCAGCACCTGGTCGAGCCGGGTCAGGTCCAGGCCGTAGCGACCGGCGAAGCCCTGCACCTGCCGGCGGGCGTCGCGCACCTCCTTGGCCGAGTCCCCCTCCCTCACCAGCGCCGCGTACACACGCAGCCGCGTGGGGCAGGCCAGCCCGCCCTCGGCGAGCCAGGGACGCACCCCGGCCATGGCGCTCATCACGCCCTCGGCGAAGGGGTCGGCGTTGAGCAGCTCGCTGAAGGCGAAGTCGACCTCGCGCGGGTCGACCTCCTCCACCATGCCCTCGATGACCTCGACCACGTCGCCCAGCCCGTTGGCCAGCACCATCTCCCGCGCTTCGTGCACCAGGCCCGTGGGCTCGACCGCGTACACCTTGGTGGCGCCCATCCTGGCGGCGATGCACGACAACAAGCCCGTGCCGCAGCCCACCTCGAGCACGCGCTTGCCCGGACAGTGCCGGGACATCACCTCGAGCATGGCCTCGTTGCGCGCCGCGTCCGACAGCAGCCGGACATGCTCCCAGGGGTTGGCGAAGTTGCCCAGATCGAGGGCCATCAGTCGGCCACCTTTCGTCCGGGCTCGGTCTCTTGGCCGAACATGTCCAGATCCCGGTATTGCTGGTCGGGCGCGCGAATGCCGGCTTGCCGGAAGGCCCGCTTCACGCGCTCGGTCACGTCCGAGGCGAAGGCGTTCTCGTAGCGCACATCGAAGACGTAGGCCTTGAGCTTGATGGTGGTCACGAAGCGCTCTCCCAGGAACCGGTCGCTCACCAGCGTGACCACCTTTCGGTCCAAGAACACGTACCGGCTGGTGGCGGCCGCCTCGGCCACGATCTGCCGAGCCCGGTAGAAGTCTTCGGCCGCCCCGATGTGGTACTCCACCACCACCATCGCGTGCAGCTCACCGGCATTGGCGCTGGCCACCGGGTCGTTCAGGAACTTGCTGTTGGGGATGGTGACGAGGTTGTCGTCGAGGGTCGCAAGGCGCACGCTGCGCAGGCCGATCTCCATGACCTCGCCGTAGTAGTTGCCGAACGCGATGCGGTCGCCCACCTGAAACGGCTGGTCGATGAGCAAGAGCACGCCCGTGATGAGCGACGCCAGCACGTCCTTGAAGGCAAAGCCGAAGGCGAAGCCCGCCGACGCCGTCAGCGCGGCAGCCTGCGCGTCGCCCGTCGGGGACACCACGCTGGCCACCACCACCAGGCCCACGAAGAAGTACAAGATGAAGCGGCTGACCGCCTTGGCCTTCATCAGCGCCAGGCGACGCTCGGTGAAGCGCTCGCCCAGGTCGTCCAGGAAGCGGCCCGACAGCTGCACCACCAGCCAGCCCGACACCAGCATCAGCAGGGCGACGGGCACCCGTCCCCAGGCAATGAAGCGCAGGACTTCGTCGATCGACTCCATCTACTGGCCTCCTTCCATCAGATCGCCCACTGCAAGAAGTGGCGACGGCGCAGGGTGCGCGTCACCGCGGGAAGCTCGAGCTCGCTGATGCGCAGCCGATGCCCGTCAGGAACAACCAGCCCGCGGCTCTGCAGCAGCTTGACGACGCTTCGGATGTTGCCCGGGCTCATGTTGGTGACGTGCACGAGCTCGGCTTCGTCCAGGATGTCTTGAGTGCGCAGCGCCACCAGCGTGAACAGGTCGGCCTCGTTGAGCTGGTCGATGGTGCCCAGGTCCATGAAGTCGGCGAAGTGGATGGTGTAGCTGTCGCCCTCGAGGGGCGACATGCACAGGGCGAACATCTCGAGCGCCACCGCGGGGTTGCCCGCCGACGCCTCGGACAGCAAGCGGAAGTAGATGTTGATGGTGCGCTCGAGCTCGATCTGCGGGTCCCCGCCCAGCGCTCCGGTGCGCACCAGCCGCTTGAAGTCGATGCTCACCCCGGCGCGCTCGGCACGCTTGAGGCACAGGTCGCGCAGCTCCCGCTCACCCATGGGCTTGAGCTCGACCACGGCCCGAAACACGCCGACGTCCACCAGCTCGCCCAGGCGCTCGAGGTAGCGCCACGCCGGTCGATGGAAGGCGACCACCCACAGGTGACGGTCACCCGCGGCGTTGAGCAGGTACAGCAGCTTGCGGATGGCGCCAAAGCCCTGCACCGCGCGCAAGAAGGCCAGGTGGCCACCCTCGATGACGTAGATGCCTGGGGGCAGCCCCTTGAGCGACTCGGCCATCTCTTCGGGGCCCTCTTGGTAGGGGACACCGAAGGCGTCGGCGAGCCAGCGGTTCAGGTCTTCATGGCGGGTGAGACGCTGGTCGAGCGTGACGCGGGTGACGTCCAGGCCCTGCCCCTGCAGCTGGCGCTCCTTGACGTCGAGCCAGGTGCGCTTGCCGTCGCCGCGGTCGCCGATGAGCGCCACCAGGCCGCGCCGCTGCTCCTTCTGCCAGGCGGCCACCGCCTCGTCGAGCGCCAGATCGGCGCTCTGGCGCGGCACGTAGACGTCGTCGTGGCAGTCGACCGCGCAGATGGCGGCCGTCAGCTCCGGCGGGATGTCGCGGTTGAGCGCTTCTTCTTCGTCGCGGTCGTATTGGTACCGTGTGACGTAGTTGAACAGGCGCCCGAGGCGCTCCCGCTGCTCGGCCTGCACCGCCAGCGTGTTCCAGCCGCCCCGCAGCCCCAGCAAGACCGCGTGCCCGATCGAAAACGGCGCCTGCAGCCAAGGACTCGGCGGCCCCTTGGCCAGCGTCTCGATGATGCGGTTGCTCTGGTGCATGCGGCCCACGCCCTCGCGCAGCACGGGCTCCCAGCGGTGCATCAGGAACACCCACAGCGCAAAGCCCGCCCACCAGAACAGCGTCATCAGCAGGTCGTGGATGGCATCGGTCTCGAGCGTGCGCAGCGTGATGTAGGCCACCACCCGGCGCGACAGGTACCAGATGGCGACGGCATCCAGGGACAGCCGGGCGGTCTCATAGGTGGCCTCGGTGACCACGCGCAGGGCCGGGCGAATGCGCGTGGACGGCACCACGAGCAGCTCGTAGAGCGCGCGCAGCAGCCGCCACGTGGCCAGGTGCATGTACATGTACAAGACCAGGCCAAGCTCGGGAATGCCGGCCCACAGCGGCTGAAGGAGCAGGTAGCCCGCAACCAGGTCGAGCAGGGCATGCAGAGCGGTGAGCACCTCGTCTTTGATGGCCGCCAGGTCGACCGGACGGATCTCGGGCCAGCGCCGGCGCACGTAGACCATGCCCTGGTGCACCCACCCGGGGGAGGCGCGGCGCGCGTACCACCAGAAGCCGGCCAGCAAGAACGCGCGGAAGCTGCCCGTGAAGATGCTCCACAGCACCGGCAGCGAGAACCAGTTCACGGCGAACAGCTGCGCCAGGCGGTCGCTGACCAGGGTGGTCAGGTTCTGGCCCAGCATGCCCAGCTCGAACTGAAGCTCGACCAGGAACTCGTCCTGGGCGCGAACCGACGCCGTGGCCTTGCCCGCCAGGGTGCGACGGATGGCCTTGGCCTGGCGCAGCCGCCGGAAGGACTCGTCCCGGGCCAGGCTGGCGCGTTCGAGGCGCCCGTCCCAGGCCGCCTGTTCGTTCTCGATGGCCTCGCGCCAGGCGTTGAGCGACGCGATCTGTTCGGCGCGCACGGCCGGCTTGGAGGAAAGCGCGCCCTCGGCCTGGGCCACCTCGGCCTTCTCGGCGGCCAGCACCAGCATGGCCCGGTTGCGGCCGTCGACAACCTTGTCGTGGGTCTCGTAGGCGGTGCCCACGCCCGAGCGCAGTTGGTCGATGTACTCCCGCAGCTCGACGTACAGGTCGTTGGCATTGGCGATCTCGGGGGGCAGGTCGGCGCCCAGGATGGGCAGCTCCGCGGTGGCGGTCTTGTCGGCGAAGTCCACCAGCCGCTGCTGGGCATCCACCTCGGCCTGGTCGAGGGCGTCGGTGAAGGCGCCGGTCTCGGTCCATGCCCGGCCCGCGCGGTCGACGGCATCGAGCCGGCGGTTGGACAGCCGCTGGTCGAGGGCCTGATCGGCCTGCTCGCGGGCCACCAGGGCCTCGGCAGCCGCCCGCGCCGCGCTCTGGGCGCTGTTCTGCTGGTGGGTCTGGGCGGCGAGGTCCTGCTCGTGCAGCAGGATAGCGCCGGCGATGGCCTGGCGCTTGCCCACCGCGAGCTCGCGCTCGATGCCGGCAACCCGGTGCTGGGCCGCGATCAGGTTGGTGGTGGGCACCGTGTCGGGCAGCGCCGCGATGGCCGCGTCCAGCTCGTCGTCGGCGGCGGCCAGCGCCTCGCGCAGCCCCTCGACCGAGTCGGCCTGGGGGGTGTAGCCAGCGGCGACACGCGCCTCGAGCTCGGGGATGCGGGTGGTCTGGTACCACGCCACCATCGCCGCCTCGGTATCGGCCCGCACGGGAGCGGGCAGGAAAGGAAGCATGCGCTCCAGGCGCGCGTTGGCGGTGTGGCTGCGCGGACCTGCCAGCCGCCCGATGTCGTCGGTCGGGTCGGGGGCGGCCGTGCCGGGAACGGTGGCCACGCGCCGAAGATCGGCCACGAGCACCTGCATACGCCGCCGATCTTCGTCGATGTCGGCGATGCGGCGCGCGGCGTCGGCGCTGGAGGCGGGGTCACCGGCGGCGTCCAGCTCGGCCTGAAGCGCCGCGTGGTACCGGTCCAGGGCCTGTGCCTCGAGCGAGGGCTGCGCGTCGAGCGCTGCGCGCAACCCCAGCAACAGGCGGCGTTCGAGGGCGTCTGCACGGTCTTCGGCATCGAGCGCCGTCGTCAGGGCTGCGTCCAGCTCCTGGGAGCGCTTGGCGTCGTCTAGTGCGGGGCGCGGGGCCACCCGCTCCGCGGCGCGCGCGGCCTCGGCATCGTCGAGGCGGGCGAGCCGGGACACCAGCACCGCGCGCTGCTGGAGCCCAGCACCGACCAGCAGCGGGAAGGCCGACTCGAATCGGGCGGTGCCCGCGAAGTACGCCGACCGCGCCTCGATCTTGGCGTTGGCCGCCTCGACACGCCCGGCAAGCGACGGCAGGGTCTGCTGCTGAACCACCGCCCAGTCGGATTCCGGGTCGGCATGCGCGGGGCCGGCGAGGGCCAGCACGGCCGCGAACAGTAGGGTGGCTGCTCTCACGGCGCGAATGATACCGCGGGCCGCGAAGCAAGCCCCTACTGCTGTCGGATTTCGGCCAGCAAGCGCTCCCAGACGGCGCGGTCGGTAGGGTCGGCCCGGGTCGCGGCGCCCGGGGCCCCGAAGCTTCTCACCGGGAACTCCCACACCAGCACGCTGGGTGGTGCGCTGCGCCAATCGGCGCTGCTGGTGTAGTGCTGGAGCCCGCCCAGCACCCCGCCGCCGTCCACGGGGACCGTGAGCACGGTGGTGCCCAGCTCGAGCGCGAGGTGACCGCCCAGGTTGAACTTGCGGCTGGACTGGCTGCTGCCCACCAGCACCACCCGTGGCGCGGGCTCGTCGCCCAGCAGATCGGGCGGGTCTTCGCGCACGGTCTCGGTGCGGTGGAAGCGAGGACGCTCCAGCGTGCCGCCGCACACCCCGTTCAGGGCGCGCAGCACCGAGCCCGCGGGCCGGCTCTCGTCCACCTCGCGGATCGACCAGCTGGCGGCGGGCAGTGGGTGGGCCAGCTCGCTGTGGTCGACGCGCTCGGCCACCGCCACGGCCACCGCCGCGATGCCGGAAGGGCTCATGTGGTGGTCGTGGGTGAAGAAGAAGCCAGGGTCCTCGCGCGCGAGCGAGAGCACATCGATCACCGCGGCGCGCTCGGAGATTCGGTCGAGGGTTGCGCCGTAGGCCTGCCGCTCGGCGTCGTTGTCGAAGCCCTCGAGTGCCGAAGGCCGCGTCGGAACGGGCACCACGACGACCTGGATGTCTTGGCTCGCCAGGGCGTCGAGCACCTCGCCCATGCCCTGCCAAGCGACATCGCCGGGGTCGTGGTGGCCCGTGCTGAACTCGGGCGGCCCAAACAGCCGCCCATCCTGCTCGACGTAGCCGCGCCAGCGCGCGCGCCAGCACATCGAGGTGGGCGCTTGGGGGTCGGAGCAGGCGAGCAGCAGGGCGAGCAGCACGGGTCCCTCGTAACGAGGTACATTCGCGTCATGACCCGCCTGCTTCCTTCGTCGATCTTGCTGCTAGTGCTCACCGCCTGTCCGTCGCCACCGGTCGACACGGCTATGGGCGGCGATGGGCTCACCATCCACGACACCAACCTGCCGCCGTGGACCGACGACAGCGCCGAGCTCCGCTTCATCCACCTGGCGCCCGATGTCGCTCCAGACTGCAGCGCCGACTTCAAGGCCTGCCTCGACGTGTACCTCAACGACGCGCCCGTTCCGGCGGCGGGCCCCTTCCCATTCGGGGGAAGCACCGGCTTCATCGATGGCTTTCCCAGCGGCGACGCCAGCCTGACGCTCACCGACACCGGCACCGCGAATCCTGCCTACCAGGCCGCCGAGACGCTGGGCGCCGGCACCTCGGCCACCATCCTGTTGTCCGGCGTCGACGCGCTGGGCACCGTCGGCCACAGCGTGCTCGCCGAAGACCTCGGCGAGCCCGATGCGGGCCTGGTGCGGGTGCGCATCCACCACCTGATGTACGGCCTCGAGGCGCTGCCCCTGGTCATCACCGACCACACCGGGGGCGCGGTGGCCACCGTCATCTCAGGCAGCCCCGAGGTCGTGGACGTGCCCCCCGCGGCGTTCGACGGCGATGGCGACTCGGTTCCCGACAGCCACCTGTGGTTCGTCGATCTCACGCCCGCAGGTCAGCCCCAGGCGATTCCCTTCCTGTGGCACATGGATCTGGACGGAGACGGCGTCGCCGAAGACGCGACCGTGCTCGACCTGTTCATCCTGCCGGTGCCCGACATGCTGCCGCCGCTCCCGCTGGGCCTGATCCACAGCCACGAGACGCAGGTGCCGGGGCAGTTCCCGCCGTACACGGGGTAGGCCCTACGAGTACCCAATCTCGGGAATGGGCACCAGCGCCGTGCGCTTGAGCGTCTTCTCGAGCTCTTCGCTCGTGCACTTGCCCTTCTTGTCGACCAGCGCCTCGGCCAGGCAGGCCGCCGTGGCCGACAGGTAGGCCGTGGCCACGCCGGAGCCGCGGTATCGACCGGTGCCGCCCTCGGGGTTCACGCCGTAGCCGTGCGTCAGGAACTTGCCTGAGAGCACGCCCCACTCCTTGCGCGGGAAGCGCTTGGGGCTGAAGAAGAAGTACTTGTCGATGGGGCAGTCGGGGTGGGCGGCCACGCCGAGGCACTCGGGAAGGTCGGCCGGGTAGGCACGCTCGCCCTTGGGGTGCGCCGCCGCGAGCACCAGGCTGTTGGCCTCGACGGCGTTGGCCACGCAGTCGCGAAGCAGCAGCGCCTTGCCCATGTTGGGCGTGCCCAGCGACAGGTTGACCACCTGGGCGCCGTTGCGGGCCGACGTCTCGATGCCGGCGGCCATGAGCTCGGCTGACGTGCGCAGCTTCTCGCCCATGATCTTGACCGCGAGCAGCTTGGCGTCTGGGGCAAGCCGGTGGATCGCTACGGCAATCTCGGTTCCGTGACCGTTCTGGTCGTGGAAGTCCGACGAAAGCAGCGCATGTCCGGTTGCACCCAGCTGGATCGACCAGCCTTCGATGGGCACGCCCTCGAGCCGAGGGTCGCTCGGATCGATGCCCGAGTCGACGATGGCAATCGAGATGCCCTTACCGGTGTAGTCCTTTCCGAGATATCGCATCGCTCACCCAATGAGCGCTCACGCTAGACCATGCGATGGCGTGGGACAAGCCGACAAGAGGACTTCACCAGATGCCCCCCGAAAGCGACCGCATCGAGGCCAACCTGAGCGCGTTGTCGAGCGTGCCAGAGCGGTACGCGGGCACCGAGGGTGAGCGGGCAATGCTGCACGCGGTCAAAGAACGCCTGCCCGAGGGCGTGCCCTCCCGCATCGAAGCCTTCGTCGACCAGGTGTCGCCCGCCCTATGGTACGGCGTGCACGCGCTGGCCTTGCTGATCGCCGGCACGCTCGGCTACTGGCACCCCGGCCTGGGCGCGCTGGCTTGCGGCCTGGTCACCGCCAGCCTGCTGGGCGAAGGCACGGGCTGGTACCGCATCCTGCGCTGGCCCGCCCCGCGCAAGCCCGCCTACAACCTGGTGGTCAAGAACGAGGGCGGCAAGGCGCTGGGCACCGTCATCATCTCGACGCCCCTCGACATCCCACGCTGGCGGCCCCAGAGCCGACGCTGGGTCAGCTACCGACCGCTGCAGGTGATGTTCGGCGCGTCGGCGCTGGTGACGGGCCTGCTGGTGCTGCGCTTCCTGGCCCAGCCATGGGGGCGCCCGTCCATCACCATGTACGCGGGTGCCATCTGCGTGCTCTTTGCGTCGGTGGTTATCGGCGGCCTGATGCATCGCTCCACCGGCACCCACGAAGAGGCCAGCGGCCCGGTGACCCTGCTCGAGCTGCAGCACCGCTTCAGCGCGCGGCCGGTCGCGGGCGTGCAGCTGTGGACGGCGTGGACCGCGTGTGGGCGGGCCTTTCAGGGCGGGATGCGCTCGTTCCTGGAGCTGCACGGCCAGCACCTGCCCCAGCCCATCCTGGTGATCGCCCTCGACGACTGCGGTCGCACGCCTCTGCACGCCGTCGTCAGCGAGGGCCAGCTCTTTCGCCAGCGGCACCGCCCCACCGGCCCCGCCATGGTCGAGCGCCTTCGCTGGGCCGGTCGGCCCGTCCCCGCCGTCGATCTGGGCGGCGCGACCGATGCGCGTCAGGCGATGCTCATGGGCTACCGCGGCCTGGCGCTGATGGGGGGCGAGGGCGAGAGCACCCCGGACGGCGTGCGCAACGCCGCCGACGTGGTCGAGAGCCTGGTGCGCATGTACGCCGAAGACCTCGCCCGGGTCGAGGGGCACAAGACGCTGCAGGACGAAGACGAGGTGGCGTAGGGCACGGGGGACGGGCGCGGACGGCGACCGAGGGGCGCGGACGGCGACCGAGGGGCGGACGGGGTCGTGGTGATGGGGTCAGATCACTAGAGGCGGGGAAATCCTGGGGCCTTGGTTGCTAGCAACCAAAGTTGGTGGATTTCCGAGCCTCTAGTGATCTGACCCCGAGGCCCCGACCCCGAGGCCCCGAGGCCGAGATGCCCCCCGAGGTCGAAACACCCCCCCGAAGAGACCGAGACGACCCCGAGACCAACGGTGTGGCATTTCCGAGCCTCTAGTGATCTGACCCCATCCCCCACACAGGCGAGACCCCCGCGCCGCGGTTACCCGCCGCCGAATGCTGCTCTTGCTCGCATCGCTGCTCAACACGGCCCACGCCGGCGTGCCCGACATGTACGGCTCTGGCGTGCGCTACATGGGCATGGGCGGCGGCGGCATCGGGCTGGTGGACGACGGCAATGCGGCCCGCATCAACCCGGCTGGGCTGGGGTTCGTCGACCAGCCCACGGTGGGACTGGGCGTCACCAGCGCCTTCCACCGCTTCGATCCGATCCCCGACCTGTACTGGGACACCAACCGGGACGGGGTGCTCGACGACCGCGATGCCGCCCTCGAGTTCCCCTCCGCCGTCGACGATGCAGCCGGCTTTCAGGTGTACGCCGGTCGAAACATCGGCGGCAAGTTCGGCATCGGCCTCAACGCCTATGTGCCCACCAAGCGCGTCATCCGCTTCGAGACCTTCGAGCCGCGCTTGCCCAACTACCTGATGTACAGCAACCGGCCCCAGCGCTTCTCGGCCGCGGCGGGCGTGGGCGGGCAGATCCTTCCCGGCGTGTCCATCGGCGCGTCGGTCGAGGTCCTGGCCGCCGCCCACCTCAACCTGTTCATGACCCTCGATGCCGGCTTCTCGGGAGACAGCGACAGCGGCGAAGAGCTCGTCGGCGACATCGTCATCACCGTGCACGAGGCCTCTCTGGACGTCGTTCCGCAGCTGGCGCCCATCATCGGCGCTCAGATCGACGTCGGCGAGTGGCTCCCCGCGCTCGAGGGTGTCCAGGTGGGCGGCGTCATTCGCGGCTCCACCGGCCTGCCCATCACGGCCAACCTCGACATCCAGGCCAACATCGCCATCGAGGATGTGGGCGACCTGGAGCCGTACATCCTGGCCGCCATCATCGACGGCAAGCTGTCGATGATCGACCACTACGTGCCGCCCTACATCGCCATCGGCGGGGCCTACCACCGGCCCGAGGGCATGCTGTCGGTCTATGGCGACATGCGCCTGACCAGCTGGCAGCGCTTCAAGATCAACATCGCCGACCTGGACACCGACAACAGCAGCCTCACCACCCCGCTGGTCGACCTGAACGACCGGCTGGTGGACGGCAACGACTTCGTGGCGCCGCAGTGGCGCAACACGGTCCAGGTCAACGGCGGTGCCGAGGTCCGCCTGCCCAAGTGGGAGTTCGACACGCGCTGGCAGTACGCCCAGCTGTCGCTGCGCGGCGGCTTCGCGTACATCCCCTCACCGCTCCTGGGCCAGTCCAGCGAGACCGCATTCCTGGACTCCGACCGCACCATGCTCACGCTCGGCGCGGGCCTCGAACACCACGACCCCTTCGAGCTGGTCGACGCGCCCGTGCGCTACGACCTGATGCTGCAGTACAACCTGCTGTCGCGCGGGTCGCTGCCGCGCTCCTCTGACGAGCCGACGGCCGGGTATCCGGTCGATGTCGACTTCATCCCCTACGGCGGCAGCATCGTGGTGATCGGGGCGCAGTGGGGCTTTGATTTTTGATGGTGGTGGGTCGACTGGCCCCGACGCCTTCCGGGCACCTGCACCTGGGCAACGCCACGGCCTTCCTGGCCTGCTGGAACTCCGTGCGCGACCAGGGTGGCGAGCTGCTGCTGCGCATCGAAGACGCCGACACCACCCGATCCCGGCCCGACGTCGAGGCCAGCCAGCGCGCTGACCTCAAGTGGCTGGGACTGGCCTGGGACCGCGAGACCCCGCGCCAGTCCGAGCGCGACTACCAACCCTTTGCCGACCGACTGGCCGAGCACACCTACCAGTGCACCTGCACCCGCAAGCTGCTGCGTGCCGAGGGAGGTGTGTACCCCGGGACCTGCCGAGACGCGGGCCACACCGAGGGGGTGCTGCGCTTTCGCCTGCCCCCCGGCGAGCGGCTGATCCGCGACCGGGTCCACGGCGCCCGCATGCTCGACCCCAACACGCTGGGCGATCCCATCCTGCGCCGCCGCGACGGGGTGTGGGCCTACAACCTGTGCGTCGTGGCCGACGACATCACCGACGGGGTGACCGAGGTGGTGCGCGGCTCCGACCTGCTGGACATGTCCGCCGTCCAGGAGGTGCTGTGGCAGGCGCTCGGCGGCACCCCACCCTCCTGGCAGCACAGCCCGCTGGTGCTGGGGACCGACGGACGCAAGCTGTCGAAGTCCCACGGCTCGCTGCATCTGGCGGCGATGGCCGAGGCGGGTTGGACGGCCGCGCAGATCCGGGCGGTGATCGAGGAGTGGCTCTCGGAGCCCAGCCGGACGGTTCGCGTTCGCCTGGTGGAGGGGGCGGTGCCCGAGCCGGGAAAGCTGGAGTGGGAGTGGGTCTGATTTGCGGCTACAGTGCCCGCCCCGACCTCAGGAGACACCCCTTGTTCAAGCTCCACCTCCCGCTCGTCGTTCTGTTCGCCACCCTCGCCTGCACCACCGGCGACGGCGACGGCGACGGTGACACCAACGGAAACGGCAACGGCAACGAGGGCGGCGGCGAGGTCCCGGCGTCGTACAACAGCAACTCGGCGTGGCCGTCCACGGGCTTCCCCGACCGGGTCCCCGACGAGACGCTCAGCGGCGACATCTCGAACGGCTCGGTCATCGACATCAGCTGGGCCGCCACCGGCGAGTCCAACTACTGCTGGGTCGCCACCGAGAACGAGAACTTCGACGGCGCGCACACCTTCCACGAGCTCGATCAGCCCGCCGGCACCGACATCTTCCTGCTGCTCGAGCCCACGAGCGATCAGGTCGACCTGTCCATGTACACCATGCAGTTCGACGGCACCCTGTCCACGCCGCCCAACCTGTCCAGCCCGCCGTGGAGCTGCGACACCGTCTTCGATCAAGAGGCCGACGACAACCCCGGCCAGGCCGAGGCCATCTACCTGCCCAACTACACCGACTTCGAGGTGCTGGTGGGCGTCACGGGCACCGACGGCGACAGCCAGGGCGAGTACACGCTCAAGGTCTGGTACGTGGCCGGCAACGAGCACGACACGGCGCGGTAGGGCTTCGCCAGCACTCGGTATGTCAGCGCGCTGCTTAGCCTTCGTCCAGCAGCTTCTTCCTCAGCTCGCTGAGGTCCACCACCTCGGTCTCTTTCTCGGACGCGTCCGGCGGCCCGGCGACGAGGTCCATGTACTCGTCGACGCTGGGCAGCTCCTCGAGGCTCAGCACCTCGGTGGGGGCATCCGACTCGTCGGGCAGGTCGGCGATCTCGGTGCTGGGGTCTTCGAAGTCGGCCTCTTCGGTGGCGATGTCGTCTTCGGTGAGGTTCAGGCTACCGTCGGCGTCGCCCAGGAACATCGGCGAGGGCGGGCTCATGGGCGGGCCGTCCAGGCGGTCTTCGAGCGAGCCCCGGCGCCCACTCCACATCGGCTCTTCGAGGAAGACGAGCATGCCCTCGTTGGCAAAGTGCTCGGCCAGCATCTCCATGACGTTGCCGTCCTGAGGCTGCACTGTCAGCAGCGCGCCGTGCCGCCACAGCGTGAAGCCCTTGAGCAGGCGCTGGCTCACGTCGCTGATCACCCGGCGGTCGCCGAAGTCGAGCACGAAGGGGTACCCGCCGGGGTCGACGACACGAGCGAGGAAGCGGCCAGTTCGGCCCGAGCGCAGGGTGAGCCGCAGCATGCGCCATTGTAGCGGATTCAGCCGAGCCCGATGGCCTCACCGACGAGCTGCACCACCAAGGCATCGATCGCGTCGCGGTCACAGCTGCGCGGTACGGCGATGGGCCCCTGCCGGTCGAGCTCGGCGAGCCGGGCCATCTCTGAGTCCGCGTGCTCGACGAGCTGTTCGTAGCTCCACGCCCCGGCCCGAATCGCCAGCAGCTCCTGGGCATCGCGGTCGCCGCGCCACACGTGCACCTCACCCGTCGCCAGGATCTCGCGTCCCATGCGCAGCAGCCGCACCAGGTGGGCCCCGTGTTTGGTGTCGTAGCCGTGGCGGGCCTCGAGTGCCGCACGCGCCGGGTTCCGGTTGTGCTTCCACGCCTGGTACTGCGAGAAGTGCCGGTGCGCGGCCTTGTACGCGCGCTCCTGCTGCATGACGTGGATCAGGTTGTCGTCCAGGCCCACGTGCCGCGCGGCCGTGGCCCACAGCTGGTCGGTGCCCACCCCCTGCTCGGCCAGGGTCGCTGCGATGCGGGCCTGGAGCGCGACGATCTGGCTCCCGGGCAGGTCGCCGTAGTCGATCTCCCAGCTGTCGACCTGCCTGCGCACGGCGGCCTCGGCGGCGGCGAGCTGGTCGCGGGGAATGAGCGTGTGCCCGGGCAGGCCGAAGTCCGCGCGGCTGGGCTCGCGCTCGGGCGGGTTCAGCAGCCAGGCGCGATGGCCCTTGATGCGCTTGAGCTGAGCCGCGGCGTAGCCCGCGTAGCTGTGTCGGGCGCGGGCCGACAAGAACAGGTCGCGGTGGTCGCGAAGGCGCTGGCCGAGCGGGGTCACCAGCCGAACCTCGGCGTCGCGGCAGAACAGCACGTCCAGGATGTTCGGGTTGCAGTCGGTGGCCAGCCGCGCCAGCTTGCGCAGCCCGTACACCGAGCCCTCCAGCTTGGTGTGGGCGACCACCGCCCGCTCGTCGGCGCTCAGGTCGGGCGCGAAGGCCGCGATCTCGGCCACCGAGTCGGCCTGCTCGAAGTCGCGGCCGATGCCCAGCAGGCTCGCCGCCGGCGGGATGGCCACCCCGCGCACGTCCACGTCCGACTGCGGGGTGTGCATGCCGTAGGCGCGGCTTCCCGAGACGGTCAGCAGGATGGTGTGGGCGTGCAGGTCGAATGCCATGGGGTGCGCTAACAACCTGGCCCCCTCGACGGTTATCCCCCCGCCATGCTCGCACTTCTTGCCCTGTTGTCGTCCGCGCCCGCCGCCGACCGCGTCACCATCCTGCACACCAACGACTGGCAGTCGCGCATGCTGGGCTTCGGCCCCAACGCCGAGTACACGCCCGACACCACCGGCGACGACGACACCATCGGCGGCATGGCCCGCATGGGCACGCTCATCGAGCAGCGTCGCGCCGCCGCCGAGGGTCCCGTCCTGTTGGTCGATGGCGGTGACTGGACCATGGGCTCCCTGTTCCACACCGTCACCCGCGAGAACGGCACCGAGCTGCAGCTGATGGCGCGCATGGGCTACGACGCCGTCACCGTGGGCAACCACGAGTTCGACTTTCGGCCCGATGGCCTGGCCCGCATGATCCGTTCCGCCCAGCGCGGTCAGGGAACACCCACCATCCTGGCCACCAACCTGAACTGGGACCCGGCCGACGCCCGCGACGACGACCTGGAGCGCCTGCAGAGCGAGGGCACCATCCGCCGCAGCCTGTTGCTCGACCGGGGCGGGGTGAAGGTGGGTCTCATCGGCATCATGGGCGTCGACGCCTACGAGGTCATCGGCCAGATCGAGCCCGTCACCATGGCCGACCCCACCGCCAGCGCCCGCGAGCAGGCCATCGCGCTGCGCGAGCAAGGGGCCAACCTGGTGCTGTTGCTGTCGCACTCGGGCATCGTGGCGCCGGTCACGCCCCACGACTCATGGACCGGCGAAGAGATCGACTTCGCCCGCGACATCCCCGAGATCGACGCGGTCATCGGCGGCCACAGCCACACCCCGCTCGAGCAGCCCATCGTCATTGGCGGCACGCCGGTGGTGCAGGCCGGCTCGGACGGCCGCTACCTGGGTGAGCTGGTGCTCGAGCGAGCCGGCGAAGACTGGACCGTGGCCAGCTACACCCTGCATCCCGTGGACGACTCGATCCCCGGAGACCCCGAGATCACCGCCTTCTTGAGCGAGGTGGCCGCCGATGTGGACGCCCGCATCCTGGCTCCGGCCGGGTACCGCTTTGATCAGCCCCTCGCCGAGACCTCCTCCGACCTCACCCGCGCCTTCGACGACCACGTGATCGGCAACCTGGTGACCGACGCCTACCGCGAGGCCACCGGCGCCGACATCGCATTCACCGGCAACGGCACCCTGCGCGCCGACATCGACCAGGGGCGCACCGGCGTGCAGCGCACCAGCGACCTGTTCCGCATCTCGGGCCTGGGCATCGGCACGCTGGACGCCACGCCCGGCTACGCGATGCAGGTCACCCACTTTCGTGCCTCGGATCTCAAGGCCATCTTCGAGTTCCTGCTCATCGGCTACCAGCTCAAGGGCCGCAAGTACTACCCGCGCATCTCGGGCGCCCAGGTCCTGTACAACGACAACCGCGTGCCCTTCGACCGGGTGATGGAGATCCGTGTCGGCAACGACCAGGACGGATACCGCACCGTCGATCTCGACAGCGACGAGCTGTACTCGGCCGCCACCACCACCTACATCGGCAGCTTCCTGCCCACGGTCAAGGTCACCAGCAAGGGGCTGCTCGACGCGACGCCGCGCAATGCCGCCGGCGAGGTCGAACACGACATGCAGAAGCTGCTGGTCGACGCCGACCCGAACACGCCGGGTGTGCAAGAGCTCAAGGCTTGGCGGGTGGTGCTCGACAAGCTCGCGAACCTGCCCGACACCGACGGTGACGGCCTCGCCGACCTACCCACCAGCGGCCCCACCGCCGAGCCCCGCTTCTTGCAGCGCAACAGCTGGGCCCCGCGCTCGCTGCTGCAGAACAGCACGTGGAAGCAGAAAGGCGCCGTGTTCACCCCCATCGCCTTGATGCTGGGGCTGATGGGCGGGCTGGGGCTGTGGATCCGGCGGCGCCGGGGCCGTTCCCAGGCGTGAGCCTGCCGGTGTGAGTTACGCTCGAACCGGGGATCTGCTGGACCGAGCACGCGCCGAGTTCGACGACATCTGGCAGACGCTGGTGCGCACCGGCGTGGCTGACCGCCTGCAGAGCTCCGTCACGGTGACGCCAGGCCTGTACCGCGGGCACCAGGGCGGCGCCGAGGACCTCACCCTGCCGCCGATGGACGGCATCGACATGCACCCGGGCGTGCGCTCCCTGCCGCCGCTGTCGGTCGTGGCCAGCACCGACGACGACGAGACCAGCATGGGTGAGCTGAGGCTGCGCGAGGAGCTCGGAAAGGGCGGCATGGGCTCGGTGTTCTTGGCCGACCAGACCTCGCTGCGTCGCGAGGTCGCCGTCAAGCGCCTGCACCAGGTCAAGGACGGGCACATCGACGCGCTTCTGCGCGAGGCTCGCATCCTGGGTGCGCTCTCGCACCCCAACATCGTGCCGGTCCATGCGCTGGCCCGCGACGAGCAAGGGCACCCGGTGCTGGTGATGAAGCGCATCGAGGGCGACCGCTGGACGCAGCTGCTGCCCAAGGGCGAGCCGCCCGATCCCGTGGCCCTCGAGCGGCACCTCGACATCCTGAAGGGCGTGTGCCACGCGCTGGAGTACGCCCACAGCAAGCGCATCATCCACCGCGACATCAAGCCTGGAAACGTGCTGGTGGGCGAGTTTGGCGAGGTGATGGTGGTGGACTGGGGCGTCTCGGCCCGCATGGGCGAGCCTCATCCACAGACCATGCTGGGCACCCCCGCCTACATGGCGCCCGAGATGGTCGAGGGGCTGGCTCCGGACGAGCGCACCGACGTGTACCTGTTGGGCGCCACGCTGCACCGCATCCTCACCGGTCGCGCCCGCCACAAGGGCAAGAACATGCAGGACAGCCTGCTGAAGGCCTTCGTCTCGGCGCCGGTCGAGTACGGACCCGACGTCCCCGCCGAGCTGGCCACGGTCGCCAACCGAGCCACAGCCGCACGCCCCGACGACCGCTACCCGGATGTCGCCAGCTTTCGGCGCGCCCTCGAGGCCTTCGAGACCCATCGAACCAGCCGCCAGCTCGCCCTGGCCGCGCACATGCGCCTGGAGCAGCTCACCGAGCTCCTGCGCACCGACGATGCCGAACCCCGGCGCATCTCAGAGGTGGGCGGTGGCTGTCGCTTCGCGCTGAAGCAGGCGCTCGACGCCTGGCCCGGCAACGAGCCCGCTCGCCGCGACCTGATGAGCTGCCTGGAGCTGATGACACGCTTCCGCCTGAGCACCGGCGAACCCAAAGAGGCGAAGAACCAGATGGAGCAGCTGCTGGCGCTCGCCTCGCCCGAGCAGCGGCTGCAGCTGGCCGCCCTCGACGACGAGGTCGACGCCGCGGTTCGCCGCGACGAGGCGCTGCACCGCCTGGGCCGCGAGATGGACCTGTCGGTCGCCAGCGGTTGGCGGCTGGCCTTCCTGCTCTTCTTTGCGGCGACATCGGCGGTGGTCGGGGCCGGCCTGGTGGCGCTCACGCGCTCGGGGCTGATGCCCAACTCCCACCTTCTGGGCGTGGCCATGGGCTGGATCGCGGTCGCCGGCTTCAGCCTGGTGTTCTGGGTGGGGCGGCGCCGGCTGATGACCAGCGTGGTCAACCAGCGCATCATGTTCAGCCTGTACGTGCCCGCCGTGGCCATCGCCCTGTTTCGCTCGATGGCCTGGTGGATGGACCAGCCGCTGCACACCGTGCTGGTCACCGACGTCATCCTGCTGGCGCTGGGCTCGGCCATGGCGGCCGTCGGCATCAACCTCAGGCTGTTCTGGCTGACCGCCTTCTTGGTGCTGGCGGCGCTGGCCGGGGCGGCCTTTCCCGCGCTGGCCTTCGAGTTCGCCACCACCGCGGTGGTCATGAGTGGGGTCGTGCTGGCCGGCGTGTTTGCCGTGTGGGTGCGCAAGTAGCGGCCGCCGATGCTACGAAAGCGAGCGCACCAGCCTCACGGTGGTCACCGGATCCCGCACCCCGTTGCGCAGGTGACGGCCGCGGTAGCACACCCGCGCGCCGCGAGGGCTGCCGCACCAGTTCCCTCCCCGCAGCACGACGTGGCTGGCGCTCGGGTCCCAGCCCGTGGGTCCCGCCGGCGCCACCCCGTCCACGGGCTCCATGCCGCCGCGGCTGAAGCCCTCGGCCACCAGGTCGCTGGCGTTTCCGCCCAGGCCGCGCACCCCGTACACGCTCTCGTCTTCGGGAAACTCGTCGACCACGACGGGCTGCGGCGCCCCCTCGAAGGAGCTGTTCATCGCCGTCCAGGACGGGTCGCAGAAGTCGCCCCATGGGTAGGCGCGGGCGTCCACCCCACGTGCGGCCTTCTCCCACTCGTACTCGGTGGGCAGGCGCCAGGGCAGCCCGGTGGTCTGGGCCAGCCATCCCGCGTACGCCCAGGCCGACTCCCAGCTCACCAGCAGCACCGGCCAGTCCAGGGGCCACAGCACGCCCTCCTGATCGGGCTGAAGACGCCACTTGCCTTCCACCACCACCATCGCCGGACGCCCGACCTCGGTGGGCGAGGCACCGGGCTCGCGCGGCACGTGGCGCAGCGCTTCCGGCTCGCGGCCGGTGGCGCTGAGGTGGTCGAGGAAGGCCAGGAAGTCGCGCATGCGCACCGGGTGCTTCTGCATCACGAAGCCGTCGACCCACACCGCGCGCCCGGGCAAGCTGTCGACCGAGAGCGAATCGCCCCCGCTGTTGAACCATCCCGCCGGAACGAAGCAGTCGTTGTCGCCCAGGGTGCCAGCGGCGGGAAGCGTCACGACCGCGCTCTCTGTCGATCCGGGGCGCACGCCCTCCCAGCGGTGGTTGCGGCTGATGTGCACGGGGTAGCGCACCACCTCGCGGCCGGGAGCGCTGAGGTGCAGCACGTAGCTGCCCATCTCGACCGGGACCTGCGCCAGCGGGGTGACCCCCAGCTCGCAGTCGAAGACGGGGATGAGGCGCCGCTCCCGCCGCACGAAGCGGTGCAGCTCCACCCGGGCGCCGGGTGGGTCGGTGCGCAAGGTCAGTGCACCGGTGCCCGTCAGGTAGGTGAGCGCTTCGACGCGGTCGATGTGGCCCTCGGGAAGCGCGAGTGCATGGGCACGCAGGGGCACCTCGGCACGCACCACCGCGTCGGGGTCGTGGGCGGCCTCGGCCTTGCGGTGCGCCTGGGTGTAGTGCTCCACCAGCGCCCCGTGCGCCTCGGGCAGGTCGGCCGATTCTTGCAGGGCGCTGCGCAGGCCGACCTTGAGCTCGGCCTCGAGCCGCTCGGCCATTCGCTCGCTGGCCCGAGCCTCGTCTTCGAGCGCCCAGGCGGACGCCTTGTCGGCCGCGGGCCTGTGGCTGGGCACCTCGTCGAGCCGGGCGGTCGCCTCGGATCGCAGCTCGACGGCGCGGGCGCGGGCGTTGCGGGCGCGGGGAACCAGCGCCAGGGCGTCGGCGGCGAGGGCCCGTGCCCGGGTACGGCGCTGCTCGCCCGTGAGCCAGGCACTCACGGCCCGGGCCAGCTCGAAGGCATCGGCAAAGCGGTCGGCGGGGTCACGGGCCAGCGCCTCTTCGCAGATCTCGATGAGCTCGACCGGCCCCAGGCACAGCTCGGACACCGGCTTGGGGGGCTCCACGCGCACGGCGCCGATCACCTGCCGGGGGGCCAGGTGGGCATAGGGCGGCTGGCCGGCCAGGATCTCGTACAGGATGGCGCCCAGCGCGTACACGTCGGTGCGCGGCGACATGGCGTCCAGGTCACCGTAGGCCTGCTCGGGCGGCATGTAGTGCGGGGTGCCGGCCACTGTGCCCACCACGGTGTGCAGCGATGGGTCGCTCGCCCGGCCGGTGCTCACCGCGTCTTCGAGGGGCTGTTCCTTGCCGGCCATGTCCTGCAGCCGCACCAGCCCCCAGTCGAGCACCAGCACCTCGCCAAACGCGCCGAGCATGATGTTGGAGGGCTTGAGATCGCGGTGAAGCACGCCCCGGGCGTGGGCATAGGCGACCGCCTCGGCCGCGTCGCGAAAGGCATCGACGATCTTGCGAAGCGCGCCGTCGGGCCGCTTGTCCAGGTGCAGGTCGAAGATGGCGTCGGCCAGGGTGTGCCCCTTGACCTCCTTCATGGTGAAGAACAGGCGGCCATCGGGAAGCTTGCCAAAGTCGTGCACCGGCACGATGCCGGGGTGCTGGAGCTGGGCGGTGGCCTGCGCTTCTTCGACGAAGCGCGCGACGGTGCGAGGGCGCTGCAGCAGCTTGGACCGCAGGATCTTCATGGCCATGGTGCGGCCGAGCACCCGATCGCGCACGCGCCGAACCTCGCCCATGCCGCCCGACCCGATGGTGCCCAGGTCTTCGTAGCGCTCCGACGGCTCGCGCGGCAGCTCGGGCACGGGCGGCGCTGCCCCGGCCTCGACGGTGTCTTCAACGTCGGACAGGCGGGCCGCCACCAGGGTCTGGTCGGCCAGGGTCTCGATGGTGCTGTCGGCCTCTTTGCGGGCGCCAACGCGCGCCAGCAGCTTGGCCAAGGCCAGCCGCCCGGCCTCGTCCAGGCCGTGGCGCTCGGCAAACCAGGCGATCTCGGTCTCGTACACGCCGCAACATCCTCGGGGCACGGACCATACCCCTGCCCGTTCCTCTCTACCGCCCCGGCGCCTGGGCCGTCGCGCTATCATCCCGTCCGAATCGGAGAGAGCACGGTGGAGATCTACCAGGAGCCCTGGGATGGCGTTGCGCGCACCGGCTTCATCGACGAGGGGCGCGGGCTGACATGGGCCCAGTTCGCCACCGGCCTGGTGGAGCGGGCAGACCTGCGCGACGAACTCACCCGCGCCCTGCGCATCGCGCCGCACGACGGGCTGTTCTGGGAGTGCGGCCCGGTGTCCCGCGACACCACCGATCGCCTGTTCGAGTGTGTGCTCGCGCCCAGCAACGCCCTGGCCCGCATCCAGCCGCGGCCCGCCCCCTTCGCCCAGCAGCTCGACCCGGGAGCCGGCACCGAGCAGGTGCGCACCTTCGGCAACATCGGGGGCGACGCCGTGCTCACCGCGCCCTGCCGCCCCACCCCCGACGCCGACTATGCCCACCTGCTGCGCTTCGTTCGCACCGCACCCGACGCCCAGATCCACGGGCTGTGGGCCGAGGTCGGGCGCAACATCACGCGCTGGTGGGCGGAACGCGACACCCCCGTCTGGGTGTCTACCAGCGGACTGGGCGTGCACTGGCTGCACGTCCGCCTCGACGAACGTCCCAAGTACATCACCTGGGCCCCCTACCGGAAGTTCCCATGATCCTGGCCCTGATCGGCGCCGCACTCGCCGCCGATGTCACCCTTCCCGCCGGTGTGCACGAGATCGACGGCCGCGAGGTCTACTCGCCCGGCTTCACGATCGATGCCAAGGCCGGCGCCCACGAGCACTGCCGCGACCAGAGCCAAGAGCTGCCCACCGCCGACGAGTGGCACCTGGCTGCCCAGCAGAAGGGCTTCAAGCCGTCGGGGGCCTTCGAGCGGCTGGCCGACCCCGCCGATGCCGCCTGCGACATCCGCATGGACGTCGTCGAGGCCGAGGGCGTGGGCGGCCACCTGTACTTCGCCGGCTGGGGCCAGCACCAGGGCGAGGCCGAGGTGCTCGCCGGCAAGGGCAGCGTCACCCAGGGCCACGTGCGCATCCACAGCAACGCTTGGCACTTCTGGGGCGACGAGGCCAAGCCCGCCCCCCTCGCCGAGCGCTGCATCCAGCGCGAGGTCACCGAGCTGGTGAAGAAGAAGGTGCTGGCCAGCAGCCTGAACATCCGAACCCGCCGCGATCTGACCTCCGACAAGGTGCACAACGTGGGCATGGCGACCGAGGTGGTGGTGCACTGGGTGCAGGGCGACTGGGCCTGGGTCACCGCGCCCAAGTCCGTGTTCGACGACTCGGGCACCGAGCCCACCACCCACCGCTGCACCGAGACCGGGTGGACGCTCGAAAAGTACCTCGTGGACGAGCTGCCCTCGCTGCAGTCGATGATGACCCAGGCCGAAGCCCACCTCGCTGCCGGGCGCCTCTCAGACGCGCTGCCCCTCGCCGAGCGGGCCGCGGCCTGGCACGACGGCAACCCGGCCCTCCGCGAGCAGCTCGCCACCGTGTACGAGCGGGTCGAGAGCACCCACGCAGCGCGGGTGCGCGGCGAGGCCAAGGCGCTCCGGGCCGACATGCGCATCATCCCGTGGGGGCCGGATGTGACCGCGGTCAAGGTCGCGACCTGGTGTGACGGCGACCCCGCCAAGCTCCCGTGGAAGACCCTGCAGGACGCCCCAGCGGGCCAGGCCTGCATCGTGCCGTGGACCGAGGTGCACTACCAGGACCGGCCCGGCTGGATCGACCTCGACCCGGTCGATCTGGGCAGCCAGTGCGGCGACGGAGGCACGACCCAGGTCAGCAAGCGGGCCATGGTCACGCCCGAGACGCTGCACCTCAAGATCGCGGCGGGCACCGAGGCGCGCGGGGTGCACCTGCGAGCTCGGTCCATGCAGGGGCAGAACATGGACGGCGAGTTCAACGAGACCGGCTGGGGGCCATGGCGCACCCTGTCCATCGCCGAGATCGGCGCCCAGGACGCCTACCTGACCGCGCCGATGAAGGCCGTGGTCGACGATGCCGGGCACCAGGTCGAGGTGGGCATCGAGGTGTATTCCCTGGGCGACGCAGGCAAGCCGCTGTGGAGCGGGGCCGTGGCGCTGATCTGGCCGGTGAGCTGCTGACGAGGGCCGGCGCCGGCGGGCACCCAGTCGGACCGACATGGGGCCGCTCGGGCATTCACCCCGCCGTGCTGTTGCCGCCTCCGGCATCGTCCCGCTGCTCGCGGCGCAGCTCGAACCACCCCTCGAAGCGCACGCTGATGCCGTCGATGGTGCGAGAGCCGTTGATCTCGCCAAAGAACGCGTCTTCGGCGGTGAAGCCCCCGTTCCACTCGGCCTCGACGGGCTCGCCATCCACCTCGGCGTCGATGGTACCGTCGATGAGCGGCAGCTCGGTGCTCTCACCGCTCATGTCGACCGACAGCTCGCCCACCTCGCCGCCGAAGTCGCAGGACAAGGCGCCGGTGGCGGCGCTGTCCCACGACATCCACACCCGCGCCTCGTTGCTGCATTCGGCGCTGCGAATCGGCACCGGCCCGACGCGCGCCCGGGCCTCGAAATAGAGCTCGCCGGAGTACCAGCCCGCATCGGTCGACTCCAGATCCCAGTCGATGGCGTCCCAGCGCTCGCTCGGCCCGCAGGCGCCACACAACAACATCAGGATCAGGCAGGGGAGTCGCGGCACATCGACCTCTCACCCTGTTCGTCTCGGGGACGCCCCACGTCCTTCAAACAAACTACCCGGTCTCTCCCACCAGCTGCAACGGCGGCTGAGAATCTGGGTAAAACTGCCGGCAGTATCGCCGATATAGGCCGATCGGTCCGTCACCGGCCGCCAGCCGAGGACGATCGAGCCAGGTCTTGTTCTTCCACACCTCGAGGTCCTGGGCGACGTCGCTGGTGTACGTCGCGAGCGCCCAGCGCAGCATGATGGGGTACAGCGCGAAGTCCGGGACGAGCGCCGCCAGCGGGTGAAGGTCGCCCTTGCGCTCCGGCTTTCGGATGGCGACGCCCAGGCGCAAGAAGATGTGCCCGTCTTCGGCCGGCTGCGGCAGCACGAAGGTGCGCATGTGGAAGCCGCGCTCGAGCACATCGACCTCGACCACCGAGTAGCCCAGGCCATGCACGAACACCTCGAAGTCGGAGGTGACCGCCGGCGCCAGGCCGCGAGCCGCACGGTGCATCTGGTACTTGGCGTGCAGCAGCGTGCCGTCGACCGAGGCGGGAACGAGCGTCTTGACGGCATCGTACTCGTGCACCACCCCGAAGTGCCCGGAGTCGACGCTGTTCTCGCTGGTCTCTTGCGGATGACCCCGGAAGTGCCACGACGTCCAGCGTGTGGCCGTCCACCCTTCCCAGTCGAGCTCGGGGATCTCCCAGTCGGGCTCGATCCCGTGCGGGTGGTGCCACACCAGGATGTGCCCGTTTCGCTCGCGCACCTCGCGCACCGGCAGCTTGCAGGTGGGGGGCACCTTGTTGCCCGGGTAGGCCCGGACGCACGCGCCGCTCGTCGCAAAGCGAAAGTGATGGAAGGGGCACTGCAGCGCCTCGCCCACCACGGTGCCTCCGTGCCCCAGGTGGGCCCCCAGGTGTGGGCAGAACGGGTCGGTGACCCCGATCTCGCCGGACGCGGTGCGAAAGATCACGATCTCGGACCCGGCAAAGGCGCGGGTGAGCACCGCACCCGGGGCGAGCTCTTCGCTGAACGCGACCACGTACCAGCCGACGGGATTGGGAGGGGGTTGTTGACGCATGGCTTCCTCGGAGTGACCACCGTATCTCACTGACGTGTGTCAGCCAAATGCAGCGCACGATTCTCACCGTCTCGGTGTACGGCGCCGGCAATGGGTCAGATCAGGGTTATTCGGGCACATGACCTGGTGGACCGCAGCGGGAATCGCCGGCGCCCTCGGCGTGGGCCTGGGAGCCTTCGGCGCACACGGCCTTCAGGGCCGCGTCGACGACCCCCACCTGCTCGCGGTGTGGAAGACGGGCGCGCACTACCACCTGCTGCACGCGCTGGCGCTGTGCGCCGTGGCCGCGCATCCGTCGCAGCCCAGCTGGGCCGGCGGGCTCTTTGTGGCGGGCATCGCGCTGTTCTCGGGCTCGCTGTACCTGATGACGCTCACCGGGGTGCGCTGGCTGGGGGCCATCACCCCCATCGGAGGGGTGTGCTTCATCGCCGGGTGGCTGGTGCTGGCGTTCGCGTCGTTGAAGTAGCGCGGGAGATCGCGGGGCGTTGGGGATGCCTACGGCGTCACCAGCCAGTTGAACCAGCTCACCAGCAGCGCCACCAGCACCAGCAGCGCAAACAGCACCATCAGCAGACCTGGCTTTCCCGTGGCGCTGGCCGGAGCCCGCGCCTCGTCGGTGATCAGCACGAAGCGCGCCGGGCCCCTCGGGAACACCCGCCACCCGTGGCGCTGAGCCGCGTCGATGAGCGCGTCGGCGACGGCATCCCGGAGCGTCGATCGGCCCATCGTGTGCTTGCCGCGCCCGGTGATGAGCATGACCGCACCTGAGGGCAGCTCCGCGCCGAGCTCCTCGAGGGCGTCCACCACTTCGAGACCCAGCCGCACCGAGAGGTCGTGCAGGTCGATGGTGGTGAGGCCGGCCTCCTCCCACATGTGCGTGTCGGGATGCCACGGCCGTTCCTTGCCCCACGGCAGGCTCCGGGCCCGCTCGGCGATGGGCAGCATGCGGTCGACGATCGTCAACGAAGTCTGCGAACCCGGGATATCGTGGCGCGCGGAGGTGCTCATGGTGGTGGTCATACTCCTGTCGCTGCTGACAGGCTGCAACAACGCTGCAGAAGACGACACGGGCGGCGTCGTGCCCCTCACCCCGCCGCCTGCGGGCCAGGGCTTTCAGCTGTCCATGGAGACGCGCGTCGAGGCCTTCAGCGAGGCCTGGGACTGTGCGGTGTACCCCATGCCCGTCGACACCATCCAGAACGTCAACTGGGTGGAGTTCCAGCAGAACGCCGGCATGCACCACATGACGCTGTCGACCGCGCTGGTGCCCGAGGGCGTCGGCAAAGAGGCGGGGATCTACCCCTGCGACGACGTCTACCAGGGCGACTTCATGAACAACCAGACGATGTTCTTCGGCAACCAGGGTGATGCCGACGGCACCCTGCACCTGCCGCCGGGCGTCGCCGCCACGCTGCCGGCCACCATCGATGTGGTGCACGAGGTGCACTACGTCAACGCCAGCGATCAGCCCATCGAGCTGTACAGCCGCATCAATGCCTGGACCATCCCCGAGAGCGAGGTGACGTCCGGGATCTGGGGCGGCTCGGTGCGCGACGAGCACATCAACATCCCCGCCGAGGCGACCGCCCACACCGAGTGGAGCCGCTGCGTGATGAACCGCGACGTCGAGGTGCTGTTTTTGGCCTCGCACACGCACCGCCGGGGCGTCGAGTTCGCCATCGCGCCCTTCGACGGCGAGACCACGGGCGACGTCTTCTACCGCAACGACGACTGGCACGACCCCAAGATCGTGCAGTACGACCCGCCGCTGATCGTCCCCGAGGGCACGGGCTTCGAGTTCAGCTGCACGTGGAAGAACGAAGACGCGTTTGCCGTGAACTACGGCCTCAACGCCGAAGACGAGATGTGCAACATGGCCATCGTGCACACGCCCTTCGACATCACCGCGTGGTGCGACGTGGTCGAGACCAGCGACGGGGTGTTGTGGAGCCCCGAAGACTAGGCTGCGGCCCTACTTGCGGATGAAGCCGCGCTTGACCTTGAGGCGCTTGTCCAGGCGGTCACGGGCGCGCTCGGAGTGCGCGTTGTAGTCGTCGTCGGACCGCACGTAGTCGACGTCGAAGAACGACACCACCGCCGTGTCGACGCCCTCTTCTTCGCTCGCCAGGCGCACGATCTCTTCGGCGACGGGCTGCTCGTTGATGAGCCGCTCGTTGCGGATGCGGGTGACCTGGGTGATCTCCTCTTCGGTCTTCATGCGAAACCTCCACGTGACCCACACATGGTCCGTGAACGTCATTGCAGTGTCAAGAGTTGAGCTAAGAAACTACCTTAGACCGTGGCTCCCTACACCTCGCCGCGCAGCCTCGGCCCCAGCACGCCATCTGCCACGTACATGCGCCACAGCGCCTGGCTGAAGGCCACGCCCTTGACCGCTCCCTTGTACCGACCTCGGTGCTCGATATGCACCGACGAGTCCTCGGGTGACCACTCGATGACCAGCACGTCCCCCCGCTGCAGCGAGCCCAGCATGGACGTCAGCCGCTGCACGGATTCTTTGTGGGAGGGGTCGGTGAGCTGGGCGCGGAACACCTGGGCCAGCTCCTGGTGGGGCACCGAGCGAAAGGCCGCGTGCAGGGTGAGCCGCCAGGGCTCGCTCATGGCCGGCGCGCGCTCGGACAGCTCGAGCTTCTTGCCCGCGTGCAGCGACACCACCAGCACCTCGACGTACCCCTGCTTCTGCAGCGCCGCCCCGCGCAGCGCCAGCTTGCCGCCGCCGCGCGCCTTGATCTTGGGCGCGTGGTCGACCACGGCCAGCGGGTCGATGCTGCCGTTCCCACGCAGGTCCACCGCGCGCGGGCTCACGTGCGGCCGCACCTCGAAGGCGTGGTCCCCCACCGTGTACCGGCCCGCGGGCAGGTAGCCGCTGAAGTGCCCCCGGTCGGCCAGGATGGCGCGGGCGAACTCGATCGCCACCACGTGATCCGGCCGAAAGGGGGTGGCGTCCGGCACGAGATCGTGCGAACCGGGCTTGATGATGATCTCGGCGCGACCGAACTCGTCGCGCAGCACCTTGATGGTGCTCTCGGTCTCGGCGCCATGGCCCGCGGTCAGCGCAGCCTCGAAGCGCTGGATGGCCCCGTGCACATCCCCCCGGTTGCGCGCGGCTTCACCCGCCAAGTGGTAGACGCTGGACGGCAGGGTCGCGTCGAGGGTGACGATCTCTTCGTAGTGGCGCTCGACACCGTCCCAGGCGTTGCGGGTTGCAAGGCTGGTCATCTCGTGCGCGATGCGGTTCGCTTCGCGCTGCTGACCGTCATCGGCGACGGCCGGAGATGCCAACCCGAGCCAGAGGAGAATGGCCAGGGAACGCGTCATGGTCTCACTGTACAGCATGGCCAGTGACACGGCCCTGTCACTTGTGGTCGAGCCGCTCGGTCCCGTCCCAATCGCTCGGAAGCTCCACGCCGACCAGGCGCTCGCAGCGCGCGACATAGCTCTGCGCGGCGCGGTCCTGGGCATGGGCCTGCAGCACCGCGCGGAACCCGGCGAGGGCATCGTCGATGCGTCCCTCGCGGTAGGCGTGCGCGGCCGACTCGAAGGTCTCGCGCGTGGCCAGCTTGGCCTCGCGTTCGTCGGGGTCGAGGCGGTCGAGCACCTCGTAGATGGCCACCGGCTCGGCACGCCCCTTGGCCACGACCCGGTCGACGAGGCGCAGCTCGAAGGCCCCGCGCTCCCGCAGCACATCGACGACGGACTCGCTGATTAGCACGGGCGAACCGTACATTTTGGTCATGCCCTCGATGCGGCTGGCCAGGTTCACGGCGTCTCCGATGACATTGACGTCCAGCCGATCACGGCCGCCGATGGTGCCCAGCATCAGCGTGCCGGTGTGCACGCCAATGCCGATGCGCGTCTCGGCCTGCCCACGGTCGGCCTGATCGTTGTTGAAGCGCTCGAGCGCCTCGAGCATCGCGTTGGCCGCCCGAACGGTGCTGTCGCCGCCGTCCGGAAACAAAGCCATGATCGCATCACCCAGGTAGGCGTTGATGAAGCCGCCGTACTCGTGGATGGCTGGCTCCATCACCAGCAGGTAGCGGTTGACGAAGTCGAAGGCCTCGTCTTCGGTCATCTGCTCCAGGGTGCTGGTGAACCCGCGCAGATCGCAGAACAGGACGCCCATCTCCATGCTGACGTGGTCGCCGCGTTCGATGGCGCGGATGGACTCGCGGTCGAGCAGGTTCAGGAACTCGAAGGGCACGAAGCGCTCGACCGCGCGGTTGGTCTCTTCGAGGTCGCGGTTGCTGGCCAGCAGGCTCTTGGAGAGGCGCTCGACGTCGCTGTAGTTGTCGGCGTACTTGCGGCCCAGGGTGTAGATCTGCACCAGCAGGAACAAGAAGAGGCCCAGGTACACGGTGTCGAAGCCCAGGTTGGGCAGGTGCTGGTACCGCATGCTGTCGTGCACCACGCTGGCGGCGGCCAGCACCGAGATCCAGAACACCAGCCCGGACCTGGGGCGCTGGTTGCGCCACGATCGAAACAGATCCCAGCAGATGGCCAGCACGTAGCCAACGGCGATGAGCTGCCAGACAATCAGCGTGAGCGAGTAGATCGTTGCCGGCGTCACCAGCACGATGGCCGAAAACAGCGCGCTGACCGCGACCGAGCTGCGGCGAACGAAGGGCGTGCTGTCCTCTGGGTACAGAGTTTCCATCATCAGAACGCCAAGACCCAGGGTGGTGTACAGCGACAAGTACTCGACCTTGAGCGCCACCGACCACCAGATGCCCTCCAGGGGAAACAGCAGCAGGCCCTGAGTCGCGGCCAGCCGAATCGCCTGCCCCATGCAGAACAGCCCGAACCACAGCTGGGCGTGCTCGCGGCGCCGCATCGACCAGACCGCCACGTGGATGAAGCCCGCCGTGAAGAAGAGCACGAACAACCCGAGCTCCCGAGCGAGCTCGTAGCGGTCGGCCCGGTGCACCGGATCGGGCGCACCGAGCAGCAGCGAGTGCCGAAGGCCGCCCACCCGATGGGCATGGTTGGCCACGTGCGCCACGATGACCAGCTCTCCGTCTTGCGGAATCACCGTCGGGGTCGCGACGTACGACCCGGCCACCGATGGCACCGTGTCGGGCTCGCCCCAGGACGCCACCTCGTCGCCGTTCACCCACACCCGCGTGGCTCGGGTATTGGACATCGACAGGGCCAGAGGCCGCCCGTTCCAGCGGTCGCCCACCTGCACCACCAGCCGGTACGTGGCATGGCCGGCACCGCTCCACACCCCGGGCACCGCCATGGTGCCGGCGTCCTGGGCCGACGCGAGCTGGTCGGGAGCCAGCAGCTGGTCGCGCCACATCGACCACTCCCCGTCGAGGACCACGACCTCGCCGGACGCGAAGTCCGCATCGGAGACATCGATGACCCCATCGACGGCTGGCCCCCCCGCCATGGCGACGGTGGCCCAAAGGAGCGCGAACAGGACGAACATGTGCGTTTAGGTTCCCTCCCTCGCCGCAACCCAGCGCAGACCCTGGACAAACTGGTCTACCACGTCCAAGGCGCAGTGCCCCCCGGAGCCCGCCGACTCGAGCCGCACATCGGCCCCGTGCTCGGTCCAGAAGGCCGCTCCCGCGTCGACGCTGCGTACCCAGTCGTCGTCGTCGTTGCGCACCACGTACACCCGGCGCCCGAGCGCGGCAGCCCTTCCGACCTCGGCGGGCAGGAGCAAGGGCGCGTCGTCCTGGTACTCATCGACCTCGCACCAGTCGATCCCGGTGTCCTGGCGCGGCTGATCGCCCCCGCACACGCCCACCAGGCCGCCCCGGAACTCCAGATCGGTGTAGATGGGCGCCGCAAGCGCCAGGAACGCGCCGCCCGACCACCCGCCCAGGTGAATGCGCTGCGGATCGGCGCCAAAGCGCCCCACCACGATCGCCCCCACCGCGTCGGCCAGGAATCGCGCGCGCCGGTGTTTCTGCGGCGTCCACCAGCACCCGGTGCCGCCGGGCGCAGGCGCATCGAGCGAGAACAGCACGCTGTGGGTAGCCCTGGCCCAGCGGCGGAGCGCGCGACGCCTGGGCAGCCACTCGTGGGTGCTGTTGTCGGCGGGCAGCAAGACCGCCGCCCCGTATTCCCGGCCATCATCGGGGGGCACGTAGGCCGACCACATGGCGGTCTGCCCATCGTAGTGGTGGCTGCCCGTACTGACGCGGGGGGCACAGGCGGCCAGAGCGAGGATCCAGAACATGGGTGACTGTACCTTGGGTACACTGCCCGCAATGCGCCTCTTGGTCCCCAGCCTGACGCTCCTGCTGTGCGGGTCCGCCTGCCTGTACATCGACGACGATGCCATGCACATCGTGGGCGACCGCGACGGCGACGGCGAGCCCTCGTTGGCGGTGGGCGGCCTGGACTGCGACGACGACGTGGCCACCACGCATCCGGGCGCGCCCGAGTTGTGCAACGGCGTCGACGACGACTGCGACGGCGACGTCGACGAAGACCTGCATGGGTCTTTCTACGCCGACACCGACGGCGACGGCTTTGGCGACCCGGAAACCGAGCAGAGCGGCTGCGCGCCGGGGCCCGCCCGTGTGCCCGACAGCACCGACTGCGACGACAAGGACGCCCACGTCTACCCAGGGCTGCCCGAGCGCTGCGATGGCGTCGACAACGATTGCGACGGCCAGGTCGACGAAGACGCCGTCGACGGCACGATGTGGTTCCCCGACGGCGATGCCGATGGCTTTGGCACCGCGGACAGCTCGGTTCGTGCCTGCACCGCACCGGCCAACCACGTCGCCGTCGACGGCGACTGCCAAGATGCCAACGACGAGCAGCACCCCGGGCGCGCCGACGACGACTGCGACGGCCTGGACGACGACTGCGACGGCGTGGTCGATCAGATCATGCCGCTGTGGTACCCCGACGGCGACAGCGACGGTGCCGGCGCAGGCACCCCGGTGGCGGCGTGCACCGCTCCCGCGGGCCATGTGGCCACCGACGACGACTGCGACGACAGCACCGACCTGATCGGCCCCGGCGCCGACGAGCGGTGCAACAGCATCGACGACGACTGCGACGGCCTCACCGACGAAGACGCCATCGATCCGGTCGACTGGCACGCCGACAGCGATGGCGACGGCTTCGGAGATCCGCTCGTGACCGTGTCGGTGTGCGCGACCGACGCCCCCAATGCCGTGCCCAACAGCAGCGACTGCGACGACGCCGACCCGGCCCGGAATCCAGCCGCCGTCGAGGTGTGTGGCAACGGGCTGGACGACGACTGCGCGGCCGGCACCGACTGCAGGCTGCCCGACGTGCACCTGGGCCCCGACGCCATCGCCCCCAACCTCACCGGGCTTGCGGCCGGCGACGAGCTGGGCAGCGGCATGGCGGCGGGCGACTTCAACGACGACGGCGAGCTCGATCTGGCCGTCGGGCGGGCCTACAGCTCCACAACCGCCTCCGAAGGCGGTGGCTTCGACATCTGGCTGGGGCCGCTCGATCTCGCCGCATCGCTAGGCGCCCCGGACCTGGTGTTCCCGGGCGACGAGGCGGGGCGGCAGGCGGGGGGCAGGCTGCGCAACCTGGGCGACTTGAGCGGCGACGGCATCGACGACCTGGGCATCTCGGGCTTTGCCGTTGGTGACGCTGGCGTGTTGTTCGTGCTCGACGGGTCCCCCACCCTGGCCGGCGCCCCGGTCACCACCCTGCCGCGCATCGACGGCACGGCATCCGACCGACTGGGCGTGGCCTTTGGCACCGGACTCATCGACGACGACGGCGAGCCCGACCTGTTCGTGGGCGCCCACCAGAACCTGGGTGGCCCCGGCGGCACGGCATGCTGCTTTCAGCGCGGCTCGATGTGGGTGTACCCCGAGGGCACAGGCCCCCCCATCCAGATCTGGGGCTACACCAACGGCCAAGCCCTGGGCTACTCCGGCACCACGGTCGACCTGAACGCCGACGGCATCGACGAGATGCTGGTGGGCACGCCGAACATGTTCTCGGTGTCTCCCGTGCTGTTCGACACGGGCGCCATCTACATCAACGAGGGGCCCTTGCTGGGCGACCGAAGTGCCGTCGACGCCGAGGTGTTGCTCCTGGGCAGCACGCAGGGGGAGTGGCTCGCCGGCGCGCTGACCACGATGGGCGACATGGACGGCGACGGGCGCGACGACTGGATGGCCAACGCCACCCGCCGAACGGCCGCCTTCGACCACGGCGGAGCGCTGCTGTTCACCCGCAGCCTCGACGAGTTCACGTCGGGCGCTGCCCACGCCAACAGGGCGGCGCTGCTGGTCTTCCCCGACAACTTCGACGGGGGCGCGCCGTCCGGCGGGGCTCGCCTTCAGCCGGCGGGCGACGTCGACGGGGACGGCTGGCTCGACATCCTGATCTCCGGGGTGAACGCCGAAGACAAGTCGCTGCCGGGCTTCCCGCACACGGGGCTCGCGGTGGTCGTGCACGGCCCCATCTCCGGCAGCATCGCCCTGCACGACAACCCCCAGACCACCCACATCTATGGGGCGGCCGAGGGCGACTACTTCGGAACGGCGCTGGTGCCTCTGGGCGACCTGAACGTCGACGGCTACGACGACTTCGCCATCGGCGGCCAGCGACACGACGGGCTGCGGGGCGCGGTGTGGCTGTTCAGCGGGATGGGGGAATGATGCGGCTGTCGCCGTTGGTGGCCACGCTGGCCTGGCTCGTCGCGTGCACCGATCCCACGCCCTTCTCCACGCTCGACGCCGACGGGGACGGAGCGCTCACCGCCGACGACTGCGACGACGGCAACAGCGCGGTCTCGCCCGGCGCCGACGAGCTGTGCAACGGCATCGACGACAACTGCGACGGCGAAGTCGACGAGGGGCTGCTGATCGACGTCTTCGACGATGCCGACGCCGATGGCTTTGGCGATGCGGCCACCCAAGCGACGGCGTGCAGCCCCCTGGCCGGGCAGGTCACCAACGGCGATGACTGCGACGATGCCGACGCCAGCAGCAACCCGGGCACGGTCGAGGTCTGCGACGGCACCGACAACGACTGCGACACCCTGGTCGACAACGAGCCCATCGACGGCGCAATGTGGTACGCCGACGTCGACGAGGACGGCTACGGCGCCGACGGCAGCGGACGGCGCCTGTGCGGGATCCCCGACGGGCTCGTGGCCATCGACGGCGACTGCAGCGATGCCGCACCTCTGGTGCACCCAGGGCTGCCCGACGATGACTGCAACTCGATCGACAACGACTGCAACGGGGTGGTCGATGACGGGGCGCCGGCCTGGTACGCCGACGCCGACAGCGACGGCTATGGCGACCCCACGGTCGTGGTGCACGCCTGCGTGCAGCCGTCGCTTCATGCCGACAACGCGCTCGACTGCGACGACACCGAAGACACCGTGAATCCCGACGCTGCAGAGACGTGCGACGGCACCGACCAAGACTGCGACGGCCTGATCGATGACGAGCCCGTTGATGGCGACCTGTACTGGCTCGACTCCGACGGCGACGGCTTTGGCGACCCGCTGCAGGACACGCTGGCCTGCTCGCGGCCCTCGGCCCACACCGCCAACGACGGCGACTGCAACGACACCGACCCCGACATCCGCCCGTCCGCGGCCGAGGTCTGCAACGACGGCATCGACAACGACTGCGATCCAGCGATCGACCCGTGCGTGCACGACGTGTGGCTCGACGACACCCCCGCCTCGATCATCGGCTCCAATGGGCACCAGCTCGGGCTGGCCATGGTCACCATCGACCTCGACAACAACGGCGTCGACGAGCTGGTGATCGGCAACGCCAACAGCTCCGAGGGGGCGGTGAACGGGGGCCACCTCGAGCTGTACGAGGGGCCATTCATCCAAGACCAGGCCACGCAGCTGGTTCCCACGTGGGAGTCGGACGTCACCCGCGAGCAGCTGGGCACGACGCTGGCCAACCTGGGCGACGTCGGTGGTGACGGCCTCGATGACCTGGCGGTGGCTGCCTTCTCGTCCGACGGCGACTATGTCGATGGCGGCGCGGTGTACGTCTTCGAGCAGGTGGGCGCCGGGGGGTCGACCAGCGACGCCCGCCTGCATGTGCACCCGACCGAGGCTGCCGAGCTGCTCGGCTTCAGCCTGGTGGGCGGCATGGACCTCGTGGGCGGCGCCGAGGGCGACCTGATCTTCGGCTCGTACACGTGGAACTCGAACCAGGGCTACGTCGCCATCATGGACGGCACCGCAACCGGCGAGCTGTCCACCGCCAGCGCCGATGCCCTCATCGAGGGTCGGGCGCCCGGAGGCGAGAGCACCGGATACCGCGTCGGCGCGGGCGACTTCGACGGCGACGACATCCCCGAGGTGGCCATCGGGGCCTTCAACGACGAACACTCGGGCGGCAACTCGACAGGCGTGGTCTTCTTGGTCGAGGGGCCGTTCTCGGGCACCACCGACACCGACGACGCGCGCACCGCCATCGCGGGAGCCGCCAACGACGACCGCTTGGGCTGGGGACTGATCGTGTCCGACCTCAACGGTGACGGGGTGGCCGATCTGGTGGCCTCGTCGGGGTACCACGACGGCGCTGGCATCAACGCCGGGGCCATCTACGTGTTCCACGGCCCGCTCGGGAACGGTCTCGACGACGTGAGCTCCGCCGATGCGATGCTCACGGGCGTGGTCGACGTCGACCTGCAGATCGGCTTCGCCCCCAACATGACCGACCTGGGCGATGTCAACGGCGACGGCGAGCCCGATCTCGCCGCCTCGCAGTACTTCGTGGACTCGGTCACCGGCAGCGACGACTCCGGCGTGTGCCACATCTACTATGGGCCCTTCGCGGGCACGCAGAGCGCCTACGACGGCTCGGTGGGCCGAATCAGCGGCAGCAACGGCCATCGCCCCTGGCCCTGCCTGGGCGCCGCCGCCCTGGGCGATCAAGACGGCGACGGCCTGAACGACTTCGCCATCGGCGTCCCGTACTGGGACGAGGGCGGCTCCGGAGACACTGGCGGCGTCTGGTTCATCGCCGGGCAGTCTCTGTAGCGGCGGGGCCCGCCCCTGCCTCAGTGGCTGTTGAGGTAGGCCACCAGGTCACGTCGATCGGCCTCGGGCAGGTCGCAGCCGAACGTGTGCCCGGCGTCGGAGTTGGGTTCGGCGATTCCGCTGGGTCGCGTGGTGTCCAGGCACAACACGGCCTCGAGCGAGTCGAGTGAGCCGTTGTGCAGGAACCGGCGCTGGCCCCACAGGCCCACCAAGCGTGGACTCTTGATGCCGCCGGTGAGCTGCGCCGCATCGAAGCCGCAGCAGCCCGTGCCGTCGCCTTCGGGGTCGCCCCAGCGCGCCATGGCCGAGTCGGTGCCGATCTCGTCGAAGTCGTAGATGCGGGTGCCGCTGCCGCGTGGACCGTCGTGGCACTCCAGGCAGGCGGCGTCCTGAAACACCTGGCGCCCTGCGTCGACGGCGGCCGCGTCTTGCAGGGGTGGGTCCGGGGGTGCCAGGGTGCGGATGTACTCGGCCAGCGGAGACAGGCGCTCCGGCGTCCACTCCCCGCCGCCGTCGCCGATCACCACGAACCCCTCGAGGAACTGCTCCAGGCTCACCGCGCTGCCGGTCCACGCGAGCATGGCGTGGGGCATGCCGGCAGCTTGCTCTTCTTGCTGGGTCGGGATGCCCCACAGGGGCGACATCTTGGACACCGTGTGCACCGTGTCCTCGACCGGCAGCGGCGCGATGGCGAAGTCCTGGGTGCCCGGCGGCCAGCTGGCGTACTCCCCCTCGATCTGCTTGGTGATCTGCGGCTGATCGCTCTGGATCGACAGCAGGGGCAGCAGGTCGATTCCCAGGGTGATCTGCAGGCCGATGTTGCCGTCGAGCTGGTCGAGCCAGGGGGCCACCCGTTCGAGGGCGGCGGCGTCGTGCTGGGCCTCGTCGAAGCCGGGGGCCGCCGCGCTGGGAACGACGAACAGCGCCAGCATGTGGGTGGCGTAGTCCCACTGGTGGTTGGGCGCCCCCACCGCATAGCGCCCATCGGGCAGCTGACCGAAGTGGCAGGACGCGCAGGTGAACGCCAGCGTCTCGATGCTTCCGTCGCCAATGGGCGCGCCGGGCGCGACCCCGATGGGGCGGCCCGGATCCCGTGGATCGGGAATCATGCCCACCTGGCTGAACGCCTCGCCGCTCTGATTGGGGAAGTGTTCGGCCATCGCATCGAAAAGGGCCGTGGGTACACCGATGGTGCCCATGCCCTCGTCGAAGAACATCTGCTTGCCGCACAGCAGCTTGCGCTGGCGGTCGTCGGGATCGGCCAGCCACGCGTCGCAGGCGCCATCGAGGGCACCGTTCTCGAGCACCTGCTGCAGGTCGGCGCTGACGTTGGTGAGCCCGCCCGCATCGACGGTCACCTCGGCGAAGGGATCGGCCGACGTCGACGGGGCCGCCGTGTCGTCGACCCCCGAGGCCGGGTCGGTGCACGCAGAGAGAACAAGCAACAGGAGAGTGGTGGGCATGGGCGCCGTATAGCCCAGCAGCCCGGCCAGCATCACCCCACTACCGGCGGAAGAAGCCCTCGATGCGTGCCTTGACCGCATCGGACACCCACAGCGGCAGCACGTCCTGCTCGAAGTGCGCCTGCTGCGCGGGGGTGAGCTCGACCACGGGCCGCAGCATGAGCTTGGCGCCGGCATAGGCCCCTTGCGGGTGGCGCGAGAAGCGCTCGAGCCAGGCGGTGGCCGCGGCTGCGGGCTCGTCGTCGATGGCGTCGACCATGCCCAGGCGCAGCGCGTCGGCGGGCCCGTGCAGCCCCGCACCCAGCAGGATCTCCCACTCGTGCTCCCGCCGCAGCCGGTCCCGAACCATCGCCAGCACCCGCGGGGGAAAGCGTAGCCCCAGCGCCACTTCGTTGAGGCCCAGGCGGGCCCGCGGCTGGGTGGTGACCACCCGGTGGTCGCACATGAGCGCCAGGATGAGGCCACCGGCAATGGCATGCCCGTTGACCGCCGCTGCGGTGGGCCCCGGGTAGCGCCACAGGGCTTCGACCAGGTCTTCGAGGGCGCGATGGAAGCCGCGCATGGCATCGAGGTCGAGCGCGTGCACCTGCTTGAGGTCGAGCCCCGCTGAGAAGGCGTCGCCGTCGCCCACGAGCAGCAGCGGATCGCCCGACGGCGCCAGGTCGGCCACCTGAGCCAGCAGCGACTGCATGAGCTCCAGGCTCAGCGCGTTCTTGCCCGGTCCCGAGATGGTGATCGTGTTCATGGGGTGTACATCCTGAGGTCGTAGTTGCCGGCCGGGCCGTCCCAGCCGGGCACCGTGATGATGTATTCGGTGCCGGCCACCAGCGACGGCGTGATCACCTCGACCGAGCCCCCGATGAGGTAGCTGCCGTCCAGTGGATTGAGCGCGTTGTCGTACAGCTCCAGATCGTAGTCGGCCGCGTTGTCGTCGGCCTCCATCTCGATGGTCCAGACGCCGGTCACGTCGGCCATGAAGCGGTAGCTGTCGATGTCGCCGGTGTAGTCCAGGCCGTCGTTCGACGCGCGGAACATGTTGGCGCACAGCGAGCCCCCTGGTGCCTCGACGAGGCCCAGGTTGAGCAACAGGCTCTGGTCGTTGCCCGTCTCGGGGGAACACCCGTCCAGGGACAGACCCAGGTAGTCGACGGCGAGGTCGTAGCCCGTGGCCGGGCCGTTCCAGGCAGCCACCAGCGCGTGGAACTCGGCGCCGCCCACCAGGTTCATAGCGGTGATCTCGGGATCGGCGAGCCCGGCCCCGTCCGTGGACAGCACGCGGTCTTCGTCGTCGACCAAGATGACGTCGGCGTTGGTGCTCGCGTCATCCCAGTTCAGGGTGAGCTGGTACACGCCCGACAAGTCGGTGGTGAAGGTGTAGATGTCGCGGTCGGCGCTCCACTCCACCCCGTTGTTGCCCGACGCATACAGGTCGGAACACACCGCGGTCGACACGCTGATCACGCCGATGTCGACCGTGTCGCCCAGCGAGTCACCCACCTCGGCCTCGCACACACCCACGACGTCCCAGCCCAGGGTGTAGTCGCCATCGTCGCCCTCCCAGCCCGCGACCACGACGGTGTAGAGCTCGCCGGGGAAGCCGTCGAAGGTGACCGTCTCGGCGCCGTTGGCGTCCAGGCTGATGGTGAGCGCGCTGTCCAGGATGGTGCCGAAGTCGTCGACCACCCACAGGTCGTAGTCGGCGCCCAGGCCGTTGTCGGTGGACCACTGCACGTCCAGGGTCACCACCGCTTCTTCGGGCACATCGAAGCTGTAGAAGTCGAGGTCGCGGATGTAGTCGCTGCCATCGTTGTCGGGGCGGAAGATGCGCCCGCAGATGGCGCCGGTGCCCGACAGCTGCCCCAGGTCTTGCGAGGAGGCATCGGTGTCGCCGCGCTCGGGCTCACAGGCCGGCGCTCCCCCGCGCTGCAACGTGGTGTACCAGTCGCCCGGTGTTCCATCCCACCCCAGCACCCCGACGTAGTAGGTCTCGCCACCCGCGATGTCGACGGTGAGCGTCTCGGGCTTGAGGTCGAGGCCATCCTGCACCGACGCGCCCACCGGGTTGCCATCGACGTTGTACAGCACCAGATCGTAGTCGGCGCCGGTGGCATCCCAGTCCAGGGTGACCGACCACGACCCGTCGGTGGTGGGCTGGAACAACTGGAAGTCGTTGTCGCCGGTCCACAGCGTGCCGTCGTTGGTGGGGTTGCTCATGGTTCCGCACCAGGCGCTGGGCGAGCCGAGCGTGCCCAGATCGGTGGCCGCGCTCAGGTCTCCGTCGGTCTGATCGTCGACGGGACTCGCGCACCCGACGGGGTCGGTGTCGGTGTCGGTATCGGTGTCCGTGTCCGTGTCCGTGTCCGTGTCCGTGTCCGTGTCCGCATCGGCGTCTGTGTCCGCGTCGGCGTCGGCGTCAGCGTCAGCGTCAGCGTCAGCGTCAGCGTCAGCGTCAGCGTCAGCGTCAGCATCAGCATCAGCGTCAGCGTCAGCGTCAGCGTCAGCGTCCGCGTCAGCGTCAGCGTCAGCGTCAGCGTCAGCATCCGCGTCGGCGTCCGTGTCGGCATCGGTGTCGATGATGGTGTCGTTCTCGGACCCGCGGCAGGCGAGCGCGAGGACCAGCAGGGATGCGGGAAGCAGCAGGCGCATGGATTCCTCCGGAGCTACCGTTCTAGCCTCGACTACCGAGGTGCGCCCGTCTCAATCCAGTTGCGGATGGTCTGCAGGCGCACGTCGGACAGCACGGGGCGGCCCCCAGCGGGCATGGTGTCGCCCCCTCCGCCGACCTCACGATGGGAGCCGGCGAGCTTGTGCCAGAGGTAGGAGCCGTCGGCATCACCGGGCAGCACCCTGGGCATCGGCGCGTTGCCGACCGACTCGACGCCAGACAGCTCGGTGAACGCGTCGGTGAGAACCAGCTCTCCGAAGTCGAAGCTCGGGGTGTGGCAGCCCCGACAGGCGTCGTCCCAGATGGGCTGGATGTCGGCGTCGTGGGTGGGCTCGGCCACCACTTGCTCGACAGGCTCGATGGACGTGTCCCCCGAGTCGACGGCGGAGTCCCCCCCCCCTCCAGAGCACGCAACGGCAAGAACGAACCACATCTGCAGTGCCTATCCTGCTGGCTGGTGCGGGCAGTGCAAGTGCGGAGTCGGTGTCCCATGCCGTACCATGGCCCCGTGTCCGACAAGCCCAATCGCCGGAGCATGCTGCGTAGACGCCGGTCCCTGACCGGTGTCAGCCGCGGCGTCACGCTCACCCCAGCTGTCCGGGCGCCACCCGAGCCCACCGCCGAAGACGACGAGCTCGCCGACGAGCCGTCGCTGACCGAAGAGGCCGGCGGGCCGGCGCCGGTGCTTCCAGAGCTTCCAGAGCTCCCCGACAACTCCGACGAGCTCGACGTCACCGAGACCCTGGGCGACTCCATGCCCCAGGACGAAGACGGCGAGACGATGGACGAGGCCGAGTTCGCGAAGCTGACGGCACCCGACGTCATCATCCCCGACGAGCCCGAGACCACCGACGACGACCCCAGCTACGTCGTCGACGACATCGAAGACCGCTTCGAGATGCCCACCTACGGGGCCGCGAACGCCGAGCCTGCGCTCGACCCCAGCACCGCAGCGACCCCCGCGGCCGAGGCCCCTCGACGGGTGCTCTACGCCAATCGCCCCATCGATCTCGAGATGGACGGCGATGGCGCCTCGGAGCCCGACGATCTGGATGTCGACCCCGCCACCGAAGAGGTGGGCGAAGGCGACGACCCCACCGCCGAGGCGCCGGCTCCCGAGTCGGACTGGGACAGCGACACCACCGTGAACGCCGAGATGGCGGGCATCGTGCAGCAGTCGACCGAAGAGGTGACCCAGCAGCTCGCCGCCCTGCCCTTCAAGCAGCGCACGCCCACGCCCGCCCCGGCCCCGGTGCGGCGCCGGCCCTCGCAACACACGCCTGCGGCAGCGTCTGCCGGCCCGGCCCCCTCCCCGGCCGAACCGCCCGATGGACCCATCGGCTGGGAAGACCCGGCCATCTACTACCGAGCGGTCGCGATCTATGTGACCACCTTCGGGCTCACGATGACGGTCATGGTCGGCGGCTGGGGCACCTTCCGGTCGGTCTACCCCAAGGCGCCCGACGCGCCGACGGTCATCCAGGTTCCCACCTACATCGAGAAGCAGCTCCCCGCGCCGCCGCCCGAGATCGTGTACGTCGAGAAGGAGGTCGAGCGCGAGCCAGAGCCAGAGCCCGTCGCCCAGCTCCGGCCGCCGGTGCGCCCCGCGGTCAGGCCCCCTCCCCCGCCGCAGCCCGAGCCCGAGCCCGAGCCAGAGCCAGAGCCAGAGCCAGAGCCCGGCCTCGTCGATGAGCCCGAGCCAGAGCCCGTCGTGGTGGTGGTCGAGCCAGAGCCAGAGCCAGAGCCAGAGCCAGAGCCAGTGCCCCCACCACCCCCGCCCAAGGCTCCGCCCGCGATTCGGGCCCTGGCTGGCGCCTACGTGGGCAAGGCCGGCGGCGACCCGGTGTGGATCAAGATGAGCTTTGGTCCCGACGGCGCGCTCAGCGCCAGCGTTCGCCGGGACACCGGCCAGGGCGACCGCACCATCGACGCCGACGGCGAGTGGGTGAAGGCCCCCGACGGGATCACCATCGCCCTCACCGAGAGCGGGGTTCCCGAGCCGGCGATGTACTTCGGCAAGATCCGCGACGGCGAGGCCACCGGTCGCGTCTCGATCGGAGGCCGCGGACGCGGCCGGTTCGTGGTGAGCAAGTGAGCACACCCCGCATCGGCGACGAGCTCGGCGACTGGACGCTTCGCGATCAGCTGACCTTCGCGAGCCCGCTGCTGTTCAAGGCCGTCAAGACCGACGATGCTGACGTGCACGCCATCATCCACCTGATGCAGCCTGTACAGCGTGCCGCACACGAGCGCCAGGTGAAGGCACTGAGCGCGCTCGATCACCCCTGCATTCCCGCATTGTTGGGCCATGGCACCGGCGAGGGCCACACCTGGATTGCGGTCGAGCCCTTCGAGGGCGAGTCGCTGGCCGACCGGCTGTTGCTGGGCTCGGTGCTGTGGCGCGAGGCCTGCCCTATGTTCCAGCAGCTCTCGGGCGCTCTGGAGCACGTGCACGAGCACGGACTGCTGCACCGCGACATCTGCCCGTCCAAGATCTGGCTCGACCGCGACGGCAAGGTCACGCTGATTGGCTTCGATCTGGCGGCCAGCCAGGAGCTGCTCGAGACCCTCGACGACCCCCCGCTGGGCGAGATGGCCTACCTGGCCCCCGAGGTGATCGCCAATCCGCGGCAACACCCGGCACGGGCCGATCTGTACGCATTCGGCTGCGTCATGCACGAGACGCTGACCGGCCAGTCGGCCTTCCCCGCGGCCACCATGGGCAAGCCCGCCGAGCGCGCTCAGCGCATGATTCAGTGGAAGACACGCTCCCTGGCCCTCGACCCGGGCGAGGAGCTTCCCGACTGGCTGCGCAACCTGGTGCGCAAGTCCACCCACCCCAACCCCGACAAGCGCCTGCCCGACGTCGAGTCGCTGGTGGGTTGGTTCGACGCGGCCGAGGCCAAGTGGCAGAGCACGCCAACGGCCGAGCAGAGGCCGCCGGATCTGGCGCCGATGGCCCCGCTCGAGCTGCAGCCGACCGCCCTGCAGGGCCCACCGCGTGGGCAGGCCCCGGTGAGCGTGCTGTACGTCGCCGCGGCACTCGCCGGCAGCGTCACGGCCCTCGCGGTGAGCGCGGTCGCCATTTTGGTGCTCGAGAGCGGCGCGCTGGGCTAGCCCGACGCACCGCGACACGAACGTAGCCAGTCGGGGAAAAACCCTGAGGCCGCACAGCGAACGCCACTCACGTCGGTACTGGGCGCCGCGAAAGGCCGCGTGCACGCACAATGGCGCATGGGCCTGTCCATCAAGACCAAGATCGTGGGGAGCATGATGGGCGCCGCCGTCGTGGTGGTGGCGGTTCAGGTGCCGCTGGTCTTGTCGCTGCAGGACGAGGTCGGCACGCGTGAGCTCACGGTGGCGGCCGTCGCCGGACTCACGGTGCTCGTCGCCGCGGGGGGGTGTGCGTGGTTCATCGCGCGCCACATCGCCACCCGCATCGTGCAGACCGCGCAGGCAACCGAGGGCCTGGCACGCGGGCGCCTGGACATCGAGCCGCTCACGGCGGGGAGCGGCGACGAGATCGGGGTGCTGATGCAGAGCGTGAACGCCCTCCACGTCACGTTGAGGACCCTCGACCGACACCTCGCCACCGTCGAGCGGGGTGACCTGACCGTCGAGATCGACGGAGACGAGGCGTTGATCCGGGCGATGCGCGACATGACGGACTCCCAGCTCCAGGTGGTCAGCGCGGTCGTGGGGGCGGTGCAGCAGCTCCAGATCAGCAGCCACGAGATCGTCGATCGCACCACCGCTCAGGACAGCGGCACACAACGCCAGGCGGCGATGATCGGTGAGACGGAGCGCACGATGCAGGCGCTGATCGAGGGCTCGGCCGCCATCGACAGGGCCACGGAACGGGTGAGTCAGGGAGCGCTCCACACCCACGAGAACACCCGGGTGATCCAGGAACGCCTGGCGCACCTGAACAGCCAGACCAAGCGCATCTCAGACGTGCTCACCATCGTCGACGAGGTGTCTCGCAAGTCTGAGATCCTGGCCCTGAACGCTGCGCTCGAGGGAACGCGGGCGGGCGATGCCGGGCGCGGCTTCACGCTGGTGGCCAACGAGCTGCAGAAGCTGAGTGAGCGCGTGTCCGGCGCCGTCGAAGAGATCACCACCATCACCGAGAACATCCAGCACTCGACGGCGCTGACGGTCGACGCCACCGAGCAGGCAGCACGTCAGGCGGAGCACACCCGCGTCGCGGTCGGGCAGATCGCCGAGGTGCTTCACCAGCAGCGCAGCGCCACCCGCCAGGTCAACCAGGCCATGACCGAGATCGCGGCGGTGACCCACGACGGCGCCCGCGCGAGCTCCGAGGTGGCCCAAGAAGCGGTCGAGCTGGCCGCGGTCGCAGCGCGCCTTCAACAGCTGGTGGCCCGGTTCCGCATCGCGTAGCTAGAGCACCGAACGAGTAAACGTCCACGTCCACGTCCACGTCACGTGACCGTGAACGTCCACGTCACGTGACCGTGAACGTCCACGTCCACGTCCACGTCCACGTCCACGTCCACGTCCACGTCCACGTCCACGTCCACGTCCACGTCCACGTCCACGTCCACGCGACTCGACGTCGACGTCGACTTCGACGAATCGTCGTCGCCGGCCGGGCCGGTGTGGCCCCGTCACCATGCCGCTGGGATGCCGCACCGCCGGCCCCGCGTCAACCTCCGCGACCCCTTCGGCGGTCGGCTTAGCCTCCCGCCTGCCAGGGGTTCCCGCGGAGGTTGACCCGGCGCCGTCGGCGCGGCTGGGGCGGCGTAGGTCCAGCCGCCAGCCCTGGCCGTGGGGGGAAGGAGCTTGCGACCGAACGGGACCCCGCGGCCAGCTCGACGGCTGGCGGCGCAATCGGTCGCAGGCCACACCGGCCCGGCCTGGAGTCAACGACCATGTCCTTCTCGTACGAAAAGCTCGATGTCTACCGTCTACTCACCGAGGTGGCCGACTGGATCGCCGATGCCAAGTGGCCCTCAGGGTCGCACTGGCTCAAAGACCAGGCGCTGCGCTCCATCCAGTCGGCGGTGCTCAACACCGCAGAGGGTCTCCTGCGAAAGGGCAAGGCCGGCAAGAACCAGCTCGACATCGCATTCGCGAGTGCCGGCGAGGCCAACGCGGCTCTGCGGCTGAGTCGGCTCGAAGGGGCAGAAGAGCAGCAGGCCAAGCTGCGGCGCGTGGGACAGATGCTCTGGAGGCTCAAGCGGTAGCGCTCGAGCTTTGGTGGGGCGAACTTACCCGTTCGGTGCTCTAGCAGGCCGCTGAAATACTCGTTCCTCGCATTTCAGCGACCTGCTTCTACCATTGCCGGCACCGCCGCCTTCAGACTCGGCAAGTCCGGCCGCCGACTCGACGATTGCGTTTGGCCGGTGGTTTTCGCATTCTCGAGGAATCGCCGATTCGGCAGCCGGACCTGCCGAGGGCGGCGGATGCCTCGGTCGCAGCGCCCTGAAAAGCCCGGCAAGCCGGGTTTTTCAGCACCCTGCTAGGACGCCGATCCATCGGCCTTGAACGCCGAGGATGCGCGAGATGGCGTCCGGCCGGAGCCGGACGCCAGGAGTAGCTGAGAAGCAAGGAAAAACCAGGGCACCTCTGCCCTTGGCGTGGAGATCAAACCGTGATCTCCTGATGGTGTTGAAGCCAAAGCCGGAACGGAGGTGCCCATGGCGCGTGAATCCTTGTACCAACTCTCGATGTGCGCGGTCGATCCCGACGCGCTCGGACTCCCGCGAGACAGCTTCGAGCGTCGTCTACGGGATGAGCTGACGAACATCGTCAGCGAGGACGACTTCGCCGGGTGGTGCAAGTCGTCGTTCGGGCGGCCGCCCAAGTCCAGGGTACGGCTGACGGGCATGCTGCTGCTACAGCGGCGCTACAACCTCGGCGATGACGAGCTGATCGCGCGCTGCCAGCGCGACCTGGGCTTCCGCTACGCCCTTCGTCTCGACCACCCGGCGAAGAAGCCGCCGATGGTCTCGTCGTTGCGCCGCTTCCGCAGTCGGCTCCGCAAGGAGCTCGGTGAGGACTTCCTGTTCCACCGGGTGCTGGCTCTGGCGCTCAAACGAGAGCTCATCACAGACGCCGCCGTCCAGGTCATGGACTCGACCGACACGCGCTGTCGGGGGGCGTGCATCGACACCTTCAACCTCGTCGCTGTCGGCATCGGCAACGTCGTTCGCAAGATGGCTCGGTTTCTCGAGCTCTCCGCGGCCGAGCTGGCAGTGCGGTGGGGCCTGGACCGCTACATGGGCCGGTCCGTGAAGGGCCGCGTCGACATCGATTGGACGGACGTCGACCAGCGCAACGCCCTGCTCACCGAGGAGATCCGAGACGCCGATGCCCTCGCGCAACGCATCTCGGCGGTGGACGGCGAGCTACCCGCGGAGGTCACGGAAGCCGTGGCGCTGCTGCGGAAGGTCGCGCGCCAGGACGTGGAGGAGCGCGAGGACGGCACCTTCGCCATCGCGCGAGGCACAACCAAGGGCCGCACCATCAGCATCAAGGACCCGGAGGCCCGACACGGGCGCAAGAGCCCCACGAAGACGATCAAGGGGTTCAAGACCCACATGCTGGGCACGCCGGTCAGCGAGTTCATCACCGGCATCGCGATGACCGACGCCGCTACCAAGGATGCGGAGCCGACAACCGAGCTACTCGACCAGGCTGAAGCAGCGGACCTACTTCCCGCCATGGCCATCGGTGACACCGCCTACGGCACGGGACCCAACGTCCGACGCTGCCAGGAGCGGGGGGTCACTGTGGTCTCGAAGCTGGCCCGGACCAAGAAGGGCACGCTCACCAAGCGCGACTTCGCCATCGACCTCGAAGCCGGCACGGTAGCGTGCCCCGCGGGCCACACCACAAGCGAGTTCACGATGGTGAGGTGCAAGGACCGGCCCGACGAGCGTGTTCGCAGCTACAAGTTCGACAAGGCGACCTGCCAAGCATGCCCGCTGAAGGCCCGCTGCGGCAGGGAGGTCGAACGTGGGGGACGCCGTCAGATCACGCTGAACGCCTTCGAGCCTGAGCTCCAGCGCCTCAAGGCCTTCAACGCCCAGCCTGACGCGAAGGCCACCCTTCGCAAGCGGTCGGCAGCCGAGCGCCTCATCAGCCACCTTGTCCGGCTCGGAATGCGCCATGCGCGCTACTTCGGGCTCGCACTGGCCCGGCACCAGGCGTTCATGACCGCAACCGCCCACAACCTGCAGCGCATCTTCACACTGACCAAGTGGAGCACGGCCTGACGGCCGCGCTCCTGCCCGGAGGTGCCCACTACAACAAGAGGATCGCCGCTCCACGCCGCTGAGACGTTCTCAGCAACGGAGCGGTACGCTCGCGGCCGACGGCGCACAGCACGGTCGGGACCAAGAGCGGCCTTGAACGCGACTTTTGATCGGGGCGTCCTAGAACGCCGTGCACCCACCGGTGGCGGGGCAGTAGATGAAGGTGGTGCCGGCGCCGTTCACGACTTCGCCATCCAGGGTGCGGATGTCCTCGGGCACGTTGGACCCGAAGGTGGTGTTGGTGAAGCTCACGCCACCGCCCCAGACGGCCACGCCGCCGCCGCTCGCCGTGCCAGCCGAGTTGCCTTGCACGCTGCCTAGATCGAACGACCAGTTGGGCGCGCCCGGGCTGTCGAAGATGTACATGGCGCCGCCGCGCCCGGCCGCGCTGTTGTCCAGGAAGTCGGCCCGGCTGCCGGTCACGAAGCCCGGGCCCGCGATGGCCCCGCCGTCGACCGAGGCGGTGTTGCCCTCGAACACGGCATCGGTCGCGCGGATGGTGTGGTCGCCGTCGGAGTAGACCGCGCCGCCAGACGCGCCCGCGATGTTGGCCTCGAGGCGGGTATTGGTGAGGTCGAGGGTCATGCTGCCGTTCAGGTCGTTGCCCAGGGCGACGGCCCCTCCGTGGTTCGACGTCTGGTTGCCCTCGATCAGCGAGTTGATGAACTCGACCTCGGCGTCCTGGAACATCGCCACGGCGCCCCCCATGTCGGCGGCCGAGTTGCCGCGCACGGTGACGTTGTCGAAGATGATGGCCCCGCCGTTGGCCGTGGCCGCGCCGCCATCATCGGTGGCGACGTTGTCGATCAGCTGGACCGGGCCGGTCACCGTCACCAGCCCTCCCGCTGAGACGTAGAGCGCACCGCCGTCTTGTGCGGTGTTGCTGTCAAAGGTGCCGCCATTGATCTCGACGTCATCGCTGCCGGTCTCGAGGGCGCCGCCCCACTGCCCGGCCGTGTTGGCCACGAAGGTGCTGTCGCTGATGCGCGCGACCGTGTTCTGGCCCAGCCACAGGGCGGCGCCTCCCTCGGCGGCGTTGCCATCGAAGGTGTTGTCGAGCAGGGTCACGTCGATGACGGCGCTGTCAGGCGTGAACAGCGCACCGCCATCACGGGTGGCCACGTTGCCCACCCAGAAGCAACGAATGCAGTCGAAGGACACGCCATCGTCGAGGCCGACCGCACCACCGTTCTTGTTCGTGCCCGTGACCCGGTTGCCGTCGAAGACCACGTCGAACAGCTCGATCACCACTCCATCGTCGACACCGAGTGCGCCGGCGCGGTCCACCGCCACGTTGTCGACGAACTGCGTGCCGTCGAAGGTCACCAGCGCGTTCAGGCCGATGCTCGCGCCTGCCCGTGAGCCGGTCACCACGTTGTCGTGGATCAGTCCGCCCTCGATGCTGGCCACGGAGTCGGGCGCCACCAGCAGCCCCGTCGTGGTGTGGTCGCGGATGGTGACGTCGACCAGGCGGGTCTGCGCCAGGCCATCGAGCTGCACGGCCGACACAGCCGACGTGTTGCCCTCGAAGACGGTGTTGTGCACCTCGGCACCCTGGGAGACCTGGGCGCCCGACGCGTTCGGCGCGTCGTTGGACGCCACCAGGCCGCCGTCCCAAGTCGCCTGGTTGCGCAGCGCAAACCCCCCACCCACGGTGGCCGCCGAGTTGTCCTGCACCACCGTGCTGCCCTCGAGCACCACGTTGCTTCCGCGAATCCACGCACCGCCGCCCGCCGAGCTGGCACTGTTCTGCTCGATGGTCACGTTCTCGAGCCGCACCTCGCCGGTGTAGGCCGAGTACAGGCCCGCCCCTCGGAAGGCCGAGTTGCCGCGAATCACCGACTCGCGCACGGTCAGCAGCGTGCCCGCGGTGAAGATCCCGCCCCCGACGGGCTGATCGAGGTCATCCGCGCTGATGATGCCGGTGCCCCCATTGATCTCGACGTTGTCGATCGTCAGGGCTCCTCCGGCGTGCGTGATCACCGGAAATCCGGGCACGGACGCGCCATCCAACACCCGACGCGGTGAGCCGTGACCCTGCAGGATGAGGTCCTTGTCGATCTCCCAGACACCGACGGTGACCGCCTTGCAGATGTGGATGGTGTCACCGTCCTGGGCGGCGTCCAGGGCGTCATCGTGCTCGTCGTACGAGAGGGTACGACCCACCGAGTAGTTGGGATCGAGGGTGCTGGGGTCGCAGTCGTCGTCGAAGGCGCTGCAGGCCTCTTGTTCTTCGGGGCTCACGTACTGGCGAGTGTCGTCGCAGTCTCCGCCGTTGGGGCGAAACAATCCCGCCGGGGCCTCACACTGGATGGTGGGCGTGGCGCTGTCATCGCCGTAGCCATCGTTGTCGGCGTCGGGGTACCAGGCGGTCTGGGGGTTGACCCCGGGGGACGCGTCGTCGCAGTCCTGGTCGTTGTCGGTCCAGCCGGTGGTGTCGGGAGGCTCACACCCCTGCTGCGACACCGATGCATCGCCGTAGGTGTCGCCATCGACATCGGCGTACCAGGGGGGGAGCAGGGTGTCGGCATCGTCGTCGTCGATGTCGCCGTCGCAGTCGTCGTCGACGCCGTTGCACACCTCGACGCCATCGGGGTTCACCGCGTTGTCGTCGTCGTCGCAGTCGTCGGCGTCGCCCACCCAGTCCCCAGTGTCGGGCTGGCAGCCGGTCGCCGACACCAGCGGGTCGCCGTGCCCGTCCATGTCGCTGTCGGCGAACCAGTCCTGGCCATCGCTCAGTGAGGCGTCGTCATCGTCGACATCGCCGTCGCAGTCGTTGTCGAGCCCATCGCAGACCTCGACGGCGTCGGGGTTGGCGCCCGCCGCGGCATCGTCGCAGTCGCCTCCGATGCGCACGTGGTCGCCGGGATTCGAGCAGCTGGCCACCGTGGAGGCATCGTCGCCAAAGCCATCCTGGTCGACGTCGGCGAACCACAGGGCGTCTTCGCCAGTGAAGTCGGGGTCGGACCCGTCTACCAGGCCGTCGCAGTCTTCGTCGTCGCCCGAGCAGACCTCGTCGGCTTGGGGGTGCACCAGCACCGAGTCGTCGGCGCAGTCGCCGCCCGCGAGCACATAGCCATCGGGCTGCTCGCACGCGTCGACGGTGTCGGCATCATCGCCGAATCCGTCGCCATCGGCGTCGCGGTACCAGGTCTGCTCGGCCTCGTCGTCCTGGCCGCCGCTGCAGTTGTCGTCGACGCCGTTGCAGAAGTCTGGCGCGTCGGGGTGCACCGAGGCGCTGGACTCGTTGCAGTCGCCCGCGACCTCGACATACCCGTCGGGCTGGTGGCAGGCCATCTGTGAGGTGGCTCCGCCAAAGCCGTCCTGGTCGGCGTCTTCGAACCACTCCCGCTCGGCCCACACGGTGCCGTCATCGGGATCGCAGTCCTGGCCAAAGGGAACGCCATCGCCGTCGGCATCGAGCTTGGCCTGGTGATCGGTGTCCGAGATGTACAGGCAGCCGGTGCCGACAGCCAGCAAGCAGGCAAGGGGGATCAGTCGCATGGCCCCCATCATTCCACGGGAAGTCCCCGGGCGCGACCGCAGGCGGTAGGCTCGGCCGATGCACGCGATCTTCCTGCTCACCGCCCTGCTCGTGGCCTCGCCAGCCAGCGCCGCCGACCGCGAGGCCCTGTACGCCGATCTAGACGCCGCCGCCGTCGAGACGATGACCCTGTACAACCAGGGCCAGTACGAGGCTGCCCACGCGACGGCCACTGCCACCTGGGAGCGAGCCCGCTCGCTGCCCAAGAAGGACCCCAGGCGGCTGCGCGCCCTCAACAACCTGGGCGACAGCTTGTACGGGGTGGGTCGCTACGACGAGGCCGAGATCGTCTACCTGAGCGTGATCGACGACGTGCCTCGGCGCGCCGACTACGAGCAGTTCGTGCAGACGCTGATGGCGCGCAGCAACCTGGGCGCCACCTTCCACGCCCGAGGCGACTACGCGACCGCTCTGGCCTGGCACGAGGACGCCTGGACCACCATGGTGACGAGCGGGGTCTTTCCCCCCGAGCGGCATGTGGTCGCGACCCAGTACGCGCAGACCACCTCGGCAATGGGCGACCACGCCACCACCCGGATCCTGCGCGAGTGGATGGTCAAGAGCCTCACCAACGACCACGGCCCCGACCACCCCGAGGTCGCGCAGGCCAAGGCGGTCCTGGCCTCGCTGCTCATCGACCTGGGGGAGTATGGGGACGCGCTCGTGGTCTTGCAGGAGGCCCGTGCCATCGCCCAGAGTGCCGAGCACGTGCCCATGGTGGTCACCATCCACCTGGAGCTGGCCCGCCTTTACCTGGCCCAGGCCCACGTGGAGCTCGCCGCTACCGAGCTGCAGGCCGCCGAGCAGGCGATCGTCGCGGCCTACGGAGCCGACTCGCCGTTCTTGCTGTCGGTCTACGACCGCTGGACCGAGGTCGAGGCCGGCCGCGGCAACATCGACGCCGCCATCGAGCTCACCGCCCGGGTGCTGGCGCTGCACGAGGCCAGCGACGGCCCCAGCCACCCCAACACCGCCATCGCGCGCAGCAACCTGGCCCTCATCTCGATCGACAACCAGCGCTTCGACGGCGTGCTGGAGCTGCTGCAGCGGTCCCGCGCCGATCTGGTGGCCGCCCTGGGCGAACAGAGCATCGACGTGGCCCACGTCGACGCCACCTGGGCACGGCTCGACATCGAGCAGGGGCGCGCCACGGCTGCGGTGCAGCGCATCGGGCCCGCCATCGAGCGCCTGCAGCAGAACAACCCCGACGACCCCAACCTGCCCGGCACACGCAGCGCCCTGGCCCACGCCCTGGCCGAGACCGGCGACTTCGCCGAGTCCGAGCGGCAGTGGCTGCTGGCCATCGCGGGCGCATCCACCATCCTGGGGCCCAACCACCCCACCACCGCGCAGATGCACAGCGGCTACGGCGGGCTGCTCATCGAGACGGGGCGGCTGGGCGAGGCCGAGCGCCGCCACCGCCGCGCGCTGGACGCCCTCGAGGCGGTGTACGGGCCCCATCACCCCGAGATCACGACCCCCCTCAACAACCTGGCGCTCACCCTGCAGCAGCAGGGCCGCCTGGTCGAGTCCGAGGCCCTGTTCGAGCGAGGGCTGGCCATCGGCGAGGCCGCGTGGGGTGCCGACAGCCCGCAGATCGCCAGCGAGCTGCACAACCTGGGCATCGTGCAGCTGTCCCGCGGTGACCTGGACGCGGCCCAGCTCAGCCTCGAGCGCGCCATGGCCATCAAGATCGCCACCTTCGGCCCCACCCACCCGTCCATCGCGGTGACCCTCGACAAGCTGGGCGCCATTCGCATGGAGCACCGCGACTACCCCGTGGCCGAGAAGCTCGCGCGGCGCAGCCTGGCCATCCGCGAGGCCGCGCTGGGCGAGCAACACGGCGATGTGGCCTACAGCCTCGATCACCTCGCCACGGTGCTGATGTGGGTCGACCGCTACGACGAGGCCCAGCAGCTGAGCGAGCGCGCCGTGGCCCTGCTCGAGGCCACCGATGGCCCGGGCTCGGCACGCACCCGCACCGCCCGCACGCACCTGGCCTCCATCGCCAGCCTGCGCGGCCAGCACGCCAAGGCCCTGGCCGCCTACGAGGCACTGCTGGCCTCGCTTCCCCCCGACACGCCCCCGGCCCATCCCGAGCGTGTGTTCCTGGGCTCCGAGATCGCGGTCCTGCACTTCACCCTGGGCAATCTGGACGCTGCTCGAAGCACCATGAACACCGTCATCCAGGCGGTCGAGGCCGAGGTCGCCGAGCAGCTGGTGCACCTCACCGAGCGCGAGCGCATCGCGCTGCTGCGTGTGCATCGTGAGGCGCTCTTCGCATCCCTCACAGTGCAAGAGGGCGATGGGGGCGACACCCAGGCCACCTGGGCGGCGTGGCTGCGCTGGAAGGGCCTGGTGGGCCGGTCGCTGGCGGCCACCCCGCCAAGCCGCCTGCAAGCGGCCGCTCCGCAGACCTGGGATGCGTTCTCGCAGACCAGCACGGCGCTGGCCGAGGCCACCTACGCAGGGGCCGAGCCCGAGCGGCTGATCGAGCTCAGCCGCCAGCGAGAGGCGCTGTACCGCGAGCTGCTGGAGCAGGTCGGCGGCACGCCCCTGCCCCCCATCCGCACCGCGAACGACGTGTGCCAGGTCCTGCCCGAGCAGACCGGCCTGGTGGACATCGTGCGCCGAGGCCGCTTTGGCGAGCCGGTGTACACCGCCTTCGTGATGGCGCCAGGCTGCCTGATCTCCCGCGTCGAGCTGGGCGCCGCCGAGCCCATCGACGCCGCCATCGCCCGGCACCGCGCCCTGCTCACCGAGCGCGCGCCCACCGCCAAGGTGGACCGGCCGGGCGCCACCCTCCGCAAGCTGGTGTGGGACCCCCTCTTCATCGCCTGGGACGAGGCGCCGCCCACCGTGTTCCTGGTGACCGACGGCCCCACCTCCACACTGGCCTTCGGCGCCCTGCCCACCGAGCAGGGCTACCTGGTGGAGCAGGTGGCCTTTCGCCACCTGGACAGCGCCGTCGACCTGCTCGACGAGCGACCGGACCCCGACCAGGGGCAGGTGGTGGTGGGCGGGGTCGACTACGGCCAGGGCGGTGGGCGTGGCCTGGCCTGCGCGTCGCAGTTCCCGCAGCTGCCCGGCACAGCGACCGAGGCCACGGCGGTCAGCGAGGCCCTGGGCACGGCCACCCTGCTCACCGGGGCGGCGGCCACCGAGCTGGCCGTGTCCGACGCCCTCGCCGATGCGGGGCTGGTGCACCTGGCCACCCACGGCTTCTTCGCCAACAGCGAGTGCCGCAGCGGCATGGCGACGCGCTCAGGCGCCTTTGGGGTCGACGCCAGCGGCATGAATCCGATGCTGCTGTCGGGGGTGGCGCTGGCGGGCGCCAACGGCTCGGCCACCGAAGGAGACGGCATCTGGACCGCCCACGAGATCAGTGGCCTGGACCTGTCGGGCACCGACCTGGTGGTGCTCTCGGCGTGCGAGACGGGCTTGGGTGAGGTCGAGAGCGGCGAAGGCGTGATGGGCCTGCGCCGGGCCTTCGCGCAGTCAGGCGCCCGCGCCACGATCATGAGCCTGTGGCCCGTCGACGACGACGCCACCGCGCAGATGATGGACACCTTCTACGCCACGTGGACCGCCGACCCGGCCCGAGACGAGCTGGCGGCGCTGAGAGCCGCCCAGCTGGCGCTCCTGGAGCGAAATCGCGCCCAGGGCGAGGCCGCTCCGGCGCAGTGGGCGGCCTTCGTGGTGGCTGGGGCGCCGAGGTAGCTTGACCCAGCGCGCCTCCAGGAGGATCCTGGGTCCATGGAACTCCGCCCCTACAAGCGCAAGCTCGAGGGCCTCGCCGCCCTGATCGCCAACATTCAGCCCAGCTCGGACTGGGCCCACATCGTTGGCGAGACCGTACAGCTGATCGGCGCCGACCGGGGAACCCTGTACCAGGTCAGCGCCGACGGCTCCGAGCTGAGCAGCACGGTGGTGAACGGAGACGCCCAGCTCGACATCTCACTCGACGTGGGCAAGGGCCTGGCTGGCTGGGTGGCGATGGCCGGCGTGCCCCTGGTCATCAACGACGTGCTGAAGGACGATCGCTTCGATGCCCGCTGGGACCGCACGAGCGGCTACACCACCAGCACCGTGCTGGCGGTCCCCGTCAGCGTCGATGGCCGCATCCTGGGCGTGCTGCAGCTGCTCAACAAAGAAGACGGCTTCGGCACCACCGACCGGCTCATGCTCGAGGCGATCGCGCATGCGGTGGGCCTGGCGAAGAACGGGTAGGCTGCGGATCATCCACTGCTTGCCAGCAGTAGGTGCCTGGTGACGACGCACCCGCTGCCGCGGGTTTGCAGCTGGCCACTTCGACTCACCGGGTAGGCGGAATCACGCTGTCCTTGGCCGCGCGCTTCGCGTTCTTCTTGGCCTTCTTTTCTTTGGTGGTGAGCTTCTTGGCCGGAGCCTGCTTTCGGGGAGACTTGTCTGCCACGGATGGTGCACCTGACGAGCACGAGGTCTGTCCCGCGGGCGAGTGCCGCCCGACGCGACCGCCCTCTCGGTCGGCTCGTCGGTGACAGGATACCCGGGAGCGTTGGGCGATTTTGAGGTTTCTTTCGTGGGCACCACCCAGGACACGGGGCTGGACACGACCCTCCTCGGCCAAAGAGCGTCAGCTTGCCCGGGAAGTCGTCGACGGAGCCGGCGGCGGCGACGACGGCGGCGGTAGGCCCGCCACCCCCTCAGAACTGAATCGTGCGCTCCGCCTGCTCCGCGTGCACAAAGTGCCCCCGTGTCGCGTAGAACTCCTTCCACAGGCGCAGGTAGCCCTCCAGCAGCTGGTCCTGGGTGAGCTGGGCCGGCTCGAAGACGACGTTGGCGTCGTTGTACAGCGACCAGTCCCGGCTGGTGATGCGCTCCTCGCGCACCAGCTGCTTCCAGCGGGGGGTGCCCGGGTACGGCGTCGCAATGGCGAACTCGGCCTTGCGAATGCCGGCGCGGTCGGCGAAGTCGAGCACGCGGTCGACGGTGCCCTCGTCGTCGGAGTCGTTGCCCAGCAGAAACGAGGTGTAGGGCTCGATGCCCGCGTCGTGCGCGCGTTCGATGGCGCGGAAGGCCCGCTCGAGCGCCCGAGGGTGCTTGCCGGTGAAGGCATGGCGCGTGATGGGATCGAATCCACCCACCAGGTAGAACATGTCGACGCCTGCGGCCTTGGCCGAGGTCAGCAGCGCCTCGGGCGCGGTGATGAGCATGGGCATGGACACGCCGATGTAGCTGACATGCGCGCGCCGACCGGTCTCGACGAGCCAGGTGAACATCTGGTCGAGCAGCCGTCGGCCGGCGTTGCCGGGAAGCCAGCTGGTGTCCTCGGTCAGGGCTGCGCGCTTGCCCACCGCGTCGAGCTGCTCCAGCTGCCCGCGCACATGGTCGAAGGGGAAGCAGCGCAGGTGCCGGGTCATGGACACCGGCAGGATGCACGCCTCGCACTCGAGCGGGCATCCCCGCGACAGCTGAACCGGGTAGTCATCGGGCCGAAAGCCCTCGGTCTCGGCGCCGAAGTACAGCGACAGGTCCGGCAGCGGGAGCTCGTCCAGGACGACGTCGGTCGACCGCTCGTACCGCGGCTGCAGCGTGCCCGCCTTCAGGTCACGCAGCACCTGGCGCCACACCGCCTCGCCCTCACCCACGATCACGGCGTCCACGTGGGGCTGCACCCCGTCGGGCATCGCCGTCGAGAAGATGCCGCCGGCGATGACCGTCTTTCCTCGGGCCCGAAACCAGTCGGCCAGCTCGAGGGCGCGCTTGGCGGCCGGGGTGAAGAAGGACAGAGCCACCACGTCGGCGTCGGTGTCGTACGCGGCCGACTCGAGGCGGTCGTCCCGGTACTCGCGCTGCCAGTCGCCGGGGGTCAGCGCGGCCATCATGGCGATGCCCAGCGACGGCGAGCCGAGGTACTCGTTCATCGGCACGAAGTCGAGCAGCTCGGGGTGGGCCTCGGCGTGCCGGGCAAAGCGCGGGTAGACGAACAGGATCTTCTGGTTCATGCGAGACCTCCAGTCCAGCTGGGCGCCCGGCCGACGGGCTGGCCCAGCAGTGGGCGCGCCAGCCAGGACGCGAGCTGTGTCCAGCGCTCGGCCTGCTCGGGGGCGGTGGCTGCGCGGCTCTGCACCGCCTCGGTGGCATCGCGCAGCACGACCAGCCGCCCCAGCCGATGCAGGGCCGCCTGGTCGCGCATCAGCGCCATCCCCTGGCCCGCCCGGCACGCAGCGACGTGCTGGGCAACGGCCTGGCTCAGCGGGTGGCTGCCCGCCCCCGCCGGCTCGACCAGCTCCCGGGTGCCGATGTGCACCAGCAGCACGTCATTGGCCCCCTCGAAGATGCGCGTGATGCGGGCATCTCTGAGCAGCAGCGGCATACCCGTCTCTTCGATGTAGCCCGACCCGCCAAACAGCTGCAGCGCCGAGTCACACACACGCCAGGCCCCCTCGCTGCAGAACACCTTGGCCGACGACGACAGCGCGACGAGCGCGTGCGCCGGCGCGTGGCAGGCCCGCTGCACCAGCGCGTGCATGGCAAAGACCATCGCGTCGATGTCCTGCAGCTGGCCGGCCACCACCTCCAGGTCTCGCAGCCGCCGCCGGAACTGGCGCCGCTGGGTGGTGTGGTCCTGAGCCCGCCGCTGGGCCGACCGGGCGGTGCCCACGCAGCCGGCCGCCATCGCGGTTCGCCCCCAGGCCAGCACATCGTCGAGCGCGCGGGTGCCGTCGCGCCCACCCACCACCAGCCGATCGCGGTCCAGCTGCACGGCGTCGAGGTGCAGCGAGGTCGTCGACGATCCCCGCAGCCCGAGCTTGCGCTCCTCGGCACCGATGGCCACCCCGGCGTCGTCGCGGCGAATCAGGAACAGGGCCGGGCCCAGCGGTCGCCCGTGCTCGTCGTGCAAGACCGCCACCACGGTGAACACCGAGGCCAGCGCGCCATTGGTGACGAACACCTTGCTGCCATCCAGCCGGTAGCCGTGCCGCGAGGGCACCGCGCGCGTCGTGATCGCGGCCAGGTCGCTGCCCGCTCCGGGTTCGGTGGCGCAGAAGGCCCCGATCGCCTGACCGGCCGCCATGGCGGGCAGCCAGGCACCGCGCTGCTCGGCGCTCGCAGACCCGGTGAGCGCGCGGCTGCCGAGGCCCAGGTGCAGCCCGACCGTGGTGGCGACCGAGCGGTCGTGCACCGCCAGGGCACCGGCCACCGCACAGGCCCCCGGCAGCCCCAGCCCCAGCCCGCCGTGCTCGCAGGAGATCGAGGCCCCGAAGGCCCCCAGATCCGCCAGCTCACCGACGAGCTCCGGGTCGATGCGGTGCTCCTGGTCGATGCGTGCGGGGTCCAGCCGCTCCGAAGCCCAGCGATCGAGGGCATCCTCGACCCACCCGACGTCGAGCGCGAGCGTCGCTTCACCCATGCTGGTACCGCCGCACCAAGGCGATCGCACCGGCCACATCGTCGACGGCCATGGCCTCGTCGAGCTCGACATCGATGTCGAACTCCTCGCACATCATCGACACGAGCTCCATGCTGGACACCGAGTCCATGCGAAGGTCGGCCCGCAGCTGGTCGTCGAGCCGCAGCTTGTCGCGCGGCGTGGCGCACACCTCGGCGACGAGGTCCAGGACGCGGTCCTCGAGGGTGGGGGTAGCTTGGGTCATGCGATTTGTTCTCCTGCTTGAAGGTAGGGAATCAGGTGATGCCTGCGAGCCCAGGCGTCAAAGTCGTCCAGGGTGCTGGCCAGGGGGCGCCAGCGCACGCCCAGGCGGCGCTCGCCGAGCGAGGCGTCGACGCGAGAGCCGTGCACCACCAGATCGGCGATCTCGCGGGACAGGGCGGGGCGCGTCCCGCTGGCCAGGGCCTCGCGCTCGGCCGCATCGGCGACCTGGATGGCGACCTCGGCGGGCAGCGGCGGGCTCGGCGGAGGCACCCGGTAGCGAACCGCCAGCGCCTCCAGGAGCGCTCCCAGCCGGTGGTTGCTCGCCGCCAGCAGCACCCGGCGCGGAGGCGACTCGAGCCGCCCGAGCCGGGTCAGGCACGTCGCCACGTCGCGCACGTCCACGAGGTTGATCACGCCGTCGGGCCGCACGGGATCGAGTCCGCGGGCAAGCGCCACCAGCAGGCTGCTGGTGCCCACCTTGATGTCCCAGGGACCCAGGCAGGCTCCTGGACAGACGATGACGCTCTGGACCCGGTCGTCCTGCCGAACCAGGCGCTCCAGGTACCACTTGATCTCGTGGTACAGCCCGTAGGACGGCGCGCGCTCGTAGACGTCCGACTCGCACGAGGGCCGACCGAAGACCGGCGCGACCGTCGCCGTGCTCGAGACGTAGACCAGGCGCCGAACCCCCGAGGCAGCGGCGGCGTCGAGCACGTTGACCATGCGGCGCAGCGCGTCGGCCAGCTGCTGCTGCGGCCGGTCGTAGGTGCGCGGGTAGTGGCCGGCCAGGTGAAAGACGACGTCGACGTCGCGCATCGCGTCGCGCAGCTGTTCCGGCTGGTCGAGGTCGGCCGGCACCATGGGCACGCCCAGCTTTCTGAGCACGATGACGTTGGAGCGACGACGTCGCCCACAGGTGGGCAGCACGCCCTCCGACAGGAGCTGTTCCACCAGGTTGATGCCCAGGAATCCACCTGCGCCGAGCACGAGCGGTCGCATCGACCCTCCAACCCGACCAAGCTACGCCGGCAGCACGACCCGCCACATCGGCAGAACGACCGAGACGAGGTCAGTAGATCCAGCGCCGGATGTCGTACGGCGTGATTCGAGGCGGCATCGGGCGAAAGGCTGCCTCGAAGCGTCGCACTTGCAGGTCCACGTCGAACTCACTGGGCACGATGGGCGACAGGTAGATGGCGTCGGAGCTGTCGAGCGCCATGCGGCCAATGACGTCGACCGTGGCCTCGAAGTGGCGGTCGGCCCACGACGGCCCTCCGGCCCCCACCAGCACGATGACACCCACCTCTAGGCCAGCCGCCTTGAGCTGCTCGATCCGGGCCACCGACTGCGCCGGCCCGCCGGGCTTGTTCAACCGCGCCAGCAGCTCGGCATCGCCGGTCTCGAGCCCCACATAGACCCGTCGCAGGCCCGCGTTCCTCGCTGCCACCAGGTCGGCATCCCGCGGCCGCCCGGTGAACAGATCGGTGAACGCATCGAAGCCCTGCTCGGCGGGACGACCCAACACGCGACGGGACCGCTCCATCGCATCGACCAGGCGCCGCCCACTCGCCAGCAGCGGGTTCGCGCCACCCAGGAACACCCTCGTGCGGCGCTCCAGATCGTGACCCAGCAGCAGCCGAATCCCCATCAGGTGCGCCTCGAGGTCGCGGGCGCTCTTGACCCGGAACGGGACCCCCCGGTACAGGGTGCAGAAGGTGCAGCCGTCGTGGGAACACCCCTCGACCAGCTGCACCACCACCGCGCGGTAGTTGTCGGGGGGCAGCACGCGCACCGGGCGGTAGGTGCGCTCGAACAGCGAGCGGCGATGGGCCCAGTCATCGAGGGTCTTCACCGGCAGGCCCTCGCTCGCCACATCCGCCGCCACCCGCGACAGCAGGGCGTCGGCCTCGGGTCGCGCAAGGCGCCTGGGCACACGACCTCGCCAGCGCGGCCCGCTGCGCTCCAGCACCGAGCCGTCGAGCCCGAAGCGGTAGAAGCGCTCGCCCACGTGGCCGCTCGTCACCCATCCATCGGGATCGAGCGCCCAGTGCACCTCTCCAGCCTGTCGAACGACGTGCATGCTCATCGCGCTCTCTCCTGCTCGCGGGGCCACACCCATCACACACCGGCACCTGGCGGCACCGCCGCCCTCGGAAACAGCACCTCGTCCTCGAGGTAGATGTGCAGCACCAGATCGTCCCGAAGCGCACCCAGCCCCTGCCACAGGGCCTGCCACGTGGGGCACGCACCCGGGGGTGCCTGGAAGTCATCGGTCAGGGCGGCCAGCTCGTCGAGCCGGGTCTCGAGCTCGCGGTGCTCTGCACCCATGACGTGCATCGGCATGGTGGCCACGTGGCCTCGGCCGCTCAGGATGAGAGGGAAGAGCACCTGCTCCTCTTTGGGCATGTGGTCGACGAGGTCCTGCACGATCGCGTCGAGGGTGAGCTGCACCTTGGCGAGCGAGGCGGCATGCTCGGGATGCGCGTCGCGCACCGTCGCCGTGAGCTGCCGAAGCCGGGGCAGCTCCTGGTCGAGCGGCCGATGGTGCTTCCAGAGGATGTGCTCGATCAGCTCGTCGAGAGGGGCCGTGGTCCAGTAGGGGTCGGCGTCTGGCGGGGGCAACGGGGTCTGCATGGCAACGTTCTCCTTGCTCCCCTGAACAGCAATCGCTGTGCCAGCCCCCCGGTCTGGGGTGCCCGGTCGACAACCGGCCTTTGCCCAGGTCGCCGCCGTGCGCGTGACTCGGTTATCGTTTCAATACGAAACAATGCGAAACACCTCCGAACCCTGCCGACGCCCCCTCGATCGATCGCCCCAGCTGTGCCAGGTCTGCCACCTGCGCGCCGACCAGGTGGGCATGACCCGCTGTTCGCGCATGGTCGCGCGCAGCGAGGCGATGCGGACGCTGCTGGTGCGCGCCGGTCCCATCGCCCGCTCGTCGGACGTGCCCGTGGTCATCGGCGGCGAGACCGGCGTTGGCAAAGAGGTCCTGGCGCGCACGCTGCACGCCAACAGCCCACGCGCGGACAAGCCGCTGGTGGCCATCAACGTCGCCGCGCTGCCCGTCGATCTGGTCGAGAGCGAGCTGTTCGGTCACGAGAGGGGCGCCTTCACCGGCGCGACGGCTTCGCGGGCGGGGCTGTTCGAGGCGGCCGACGGCGGCACGCTGCTGCTCGACGAGATCGGCGAGCTCCCGCTGGGCCTTCAGGCCAAGCTGCTGCGCGTGCTCGATGGGGGCGAGGTGCGCCGCGTGGGCTCCTCGCGCACGACCCGGGTCGATGTGCGCGTGCTGTGCGCGACCAACCGAGACCTGTCCACCGAGGTGCGGCGGGGCCGGTTTCGCGAGGATCTGTACTGGCGGCTCAACGTCTTCGAGCTGACCGTGCCGCCGCTGCGCGAGCGCCGCGAAGACATCGAGCCGCTGGCGCGCATGTTCCTGTCCGAGCTCGACCACCCCACGGGCGTGTTCACCGAGGCCGCGCTCCGGCGTCTGGTCGAGCACGCGTGGCCCGGCAACGTGCGTGAGCTGGCCAATGTGGTGCGCCACGGCTGTGTGCTCTCCCAGGGCCACGACATCGACATCCCCCACTTCCCGCCCGCCCTCGACACCGGCCGCCGGGCGCCATCGGGTGGGATGGACCCCCTGCGGCCGCTCGTCGACGTCGAGCGCGAGCACATCCTGAGCGTGCTCGAGCTCGTGGGCGGCAACCAGGTCGAGGCGGCCAGGGTGCTCGGGATCGGGCGGACGACGCTGTGGCGCAAGCTCAGGGAGCTCCAAGCGGGCTGATCCAGAAATCCTTCAATGGACTTGACGGTCGACAAACCGGTCCATACTCTATGGATATAATCATCCATTGATCCATTGATGCCCACGCCTTGCTCTCCAATCCCGGTCCCACCCCCCTTGCCGCGAGGCCCCTCTTGGGCGACCCGGCCATCCTGATCGTGAACGCCCAGGGCATCGTCGTCGACGGAAATGCCGCCGCCGACACGCGCTTTGGCAGCGTTCGAGGCCGTCGCTGCGCCGAGGTCGTGTGCGTGCGCGTGCAAGGGGTGACCCGGTGCCGCGCCGGGTGTGTGGCCGAGCTGCTCGAGGCCGGCACCCCCTCTCGGGTGCGCGGCTCGGTGCGGGCCCGCCACGCCGAGGTCCGCTGCGCGCCCCTGCTGTCGCACGCGCTGGTGACCGTCGACGACACGGCCCTGCTGGGACGGTCGCTGCAGCCGCTGACCCGGCGCGAGTCCGAGGTGCTGCACCTCGTCGCCGACGGCATGACCACCCAGCGCGTGGCCTCGGCCTTGGGCATTCAGTACTCCACTGCCCGAACACACATCGAAAACATTCGCCACAAGCTCGAATCCAGTACACGCGCCGAGGCCATCTCGAAGGCGCATGCGCTGGGCTGGCTCGACCGCCAGCACGACGAGCCCACCTCGACCCTCAACCGACACTCCCGGAGAGCCGAATGACGACCATCACCTCGCTGTGCTTGGGCTGGCTGCTGGCCAGCAATGCCCTCGCCGCAGCTCAGCCTGGCGAGATCGTGCCGGTCGCCGACCTGATGGCCCAAGAAGGCGTGCCGCAGGCGCCGGTGTTGGTGGTGAACGTCTGGGCCAGCTGGTGTGGACCCTGCCGTGCCGAGCTCCCCCTGCTCGACGCCCTCGACGAGCGCCTCGACGACAGCGAGGCCCGGGTCGTGGCGCTCAACGTCGACCGCACCAGCCGCCGAGGCGAGGCGGTGGTCCGCCACCTGGGGCTCACCCTGCCCGTGGTGTACGACGCGCCGGCGACCTACGTGGGCGGCCTCTCCCCCACCTCCCTGCCCGCCACCTTCGTGCTCCGCTCCGACGGCACCGTGCTGGACGTGGTGGAGGGCGAGCTCGACGCCGCCGCGATCGAGCAGCTCGAGGAGCGTGTGGTGGCGTGGAGCCGGGCCGATGCCGTGGCCACTGAGGTCGCCGGAACGCGGTGACCCCGCTGCTCCTGGTGCTGGCGGCGTGTGACGGGCCCTCCCCGGACGTGCTGTTCGAGCGCGATGTCGTGCCCGCGCTGGAGCGTTCCTGTGCCTCGGCGCAGTGCCATGGCGTGGCGCCGGGCGCCGAGGCCGCAGGCGACGTCATCGATCGCCAGGCGCTGTACTGGGACCTCGATGCCGACGGGCACATCGCCGATGTGGTGGCGGCGCGGGAGATCACCCGCCGTGCCATCGACACCACCGGCGATCCCGACGCCAGCTCGCTGCTGCGCAAGCCGCTGTCACCGGTCTACGGCGGAAGCCCGCACTACGGAGGCACCAACTGGCAGACGCCTGACGACGCCGACTACCGCGCGGTCTGGGCATGGATCGCCGCCGAGGAGTCCGGTGGCGAGGACGCGCCGCCGCTCGACGAACTGGAGCGCCAGTTCGCCGAGCAGGTGCAGCCCGCCTTGCTGGGCATGGGCTGCGCCAGCGGCGCCTGCCACGGCCCCAACTCCGCGGTGCCCTACCGCCTGGACCCGGGCTTCGAGGGCCAGGTCGGCGACGGCGCCACCCGACGCAACTACGAGGCCACGCGCTCCATGCTGGCCCTCGGCGGCGACCCGCGCCAGTCCCGGCTGCTGCGCAAGGTGCTGCCCATCGACGACGGCGGCATCCACCACCGCGGGGGCAACGGCGCCTTCCTGGCCGGGGCCGGCGACGCGCGCGCGGCGGCCATCGCCGACTGGGCCTGCGCCGAGCGCCTGGGGCGGGTGAGCGCGCCGTGCGAGCCCGAGCTCACGGGCTTCGTCTTCGTGCGCGGCCCGCTCGAGCCCGGCTCGCGCTTCGAGCTCGACCGCTTCACGCCGGGCACCGACCTGTGGCTGGCCCGGCTCGCCCCGGACGGCAGCGTGGCCACCACCACCAACCTCACCGAGCACCTGCACGACGCTCCCGCCGACATCCGCGACCCCGCCGTGGCCCCCGACGGCACAGCGGTGCTGTTCGCGATGCGCACCTCCGACAGCGAGGGGCACCGCATCTACGCGCTCAACCTGCGGTCGCTCGAGCACTGGCCGCTCAGCTCCGGCCCCGGCACCGACCGCGACCCCACCTGGGGCCCGGACGGCACGGTGTGGTTCACGTCGACCCGGGCGGGCGTCGCTGCCGACGGGGGCTTGCTGGACGCCGACCTGTACGAGCGCCTCGCCGACGGCACCGAGCGGCGCCGCAGCTGGACCCCCCACGTCGAGCGCAAGCCCCACTTCTTGCGCGTGGGCGAAGAGAACGGCGGCGAGGTGCTGTTCACCGCGCTTCGGGCAGCCGCGACCGGCCCCGCCAAGGCGCACGGCTTTCGCTTTCCGCCGGGCCTGGCCACCGAGTACCACCAGCACTTCGGCTTCAGCGCGCCCGAGGGCCTGTTCTGGGACACACGCGAGCTCCCCGACGGCAACTACGTCGCCGTGCTGGGCGAGCTGGACGGCGCCTGGGGGGCCGGCCGCCTGGGCATCATCGACCGCAACCTGGGCCCAGAGCTGCCCGACGGCGCGCCGCCCTCGCTGCCCAACTACCTGCCTCCCCTGTCCCGGCTCGATCCGAGCGCCAGCTCCGGCGGCACCACCGGGGCGCTGTACCGCGACCCGGCGCCGCTGCCCGACGGCCGCGTGCTGGCCGCATGGGCGCCCGGCCCGGTCGACCTCGCCGACAGCAACTCCGAGCCCGACACCGCGATCGTGCGCCTGACCCTGCAGGCATCACCCGAAGGCGGCACGGTGCTGGCCGGCCACGAGGTCCTGCTCGACGCGCCGGGGGTCGCCGACTTCGACCCCGAGCCCGTCTACGTGAGCAGCCTGCCGCAGCTCACCGACCCGATGTCGTGGACGCCCGGCGCGAACACCGGCCGCATCCACCACCAGGGCGCGCCGATGATCGACGCCATCAACCGCAGCCTGGCCCCCACGGGCAGCCGGCCGGTGCGCGACGACGCGGTGGCGGTGCGCGTGGTGCTGGCCAGTCAGGTGCCGGCCCAGGACTTCGACCGCCACACGGCGGGGCGGCAGGTGCCGTCGACGGTGCTCGCCGAGCTTCCGCTGGCGGCCGATGGCACCTTCCAAGCCGAGCTGCCCGCCGGCCGAGCGGTGCGGCTCCAGCTCATCGACGAGGCCGGCATGGCGGTGGGCGCCGACCACAATCGCTGGCTCGATCTGCACCCGGGGCAGACCCTTCCGCAGGGGGTGTCCCACGACGGCCCCGCCTACTCCAACCTGTGCGCGCCCTGCCACGGCTCTGCCGATGGCGATCCCAGCCACGTGCACGTGCCGATCGACGGCCTGACGGGCGCGTCGCTGACCCTGTCCCGCTACGAGGGGCAGAACCCACGACGCCCCATCGACCCGCCCCTGCTGGGCGACGACACGCGCATCGGCGCGGACTTCGTGGGCGACGTCGCCCCGCACCTTCTGGGCTGCATCGCCTGCCACAGCGGCGAGGCGCCGGCCGCCGACCTGGACCTGTCCGACACCCCGTGGGGCGACTGGACCACCGCCTACGCCGAGCTGCACGCGTCCGGTGCCGTCGGCGACGGTCGGGCGCGCGACAGCGCGCTGATGGAGACCCTGACAGGCGATGAGCTCGACGCCGTGGGTCATCCCGTGCAGCCGGGCGTCCGTCACGGCGGCCTGGACGATGCCTCCATCCGCGCCATCGCCCGGTGGATCGACGTGGGCGCCCCCTTTGCCACGGAGCTCGCCCCGTGACCCTGCTCGTGCTGCTGCTGGCCTGCATCGACGACCCCGGGCCCCACACGCCCCTGGCCACCGGCGCCGCCGCCCAGTTCGAGCTCGACGTGCAGCCGGTGCTGGCGGCATCGTGCGCCAACCCGTCGTGCCACGGCACCACCCTGCGGCCGCTCGAACTCTACGCCACGCAGCGCCACCGCATGGATCCGTCCCAGGACTTCGTCGCCAGCCCCCTCACCGCCGCCGAGCTCGACGCCAACCGCTACCGGGTGGCCGGCTTCGTCGACGCGCACGACCCCGAGCGCTCCGCGCTGCTCACCAAGCCGCTCGCCCCCAGCGCCGGCGGCGAGGCCCACGGCGGCGACACCCAGTGGGGCGACCCCGACGAGCCCGACTACCTCGCCGTGCTGGCGTGGATCGAGGCCGCGGCCGAGGAGGCGCGATGACCGTGCTCCTGGCGGTGCTGCTCACCGGGTGCGTGACCCTGCATCCCTGGGAGCGCGAGCGCCTGATCTCGCCGGTGATGCAGGACACCGAGGCCTTCTTGGAGGCGTCCTTCGACGAGCACGTGTTCACAACACGCGAGAGCATGCTCGGGGCGAGCGACGCCGGAGGGGCATCGTGCGGCTGCGACTGATCGCCGTGCCGGCCCTGCTGGCCCTGGGCCTGGGGGCCGACAGCCTCGAGAGCCGTGTCGATGTCTACGACGATGGCCTGGTGACCGCGGTGATGCCGTCGTTGGCCGGCGCGGTCGACCGCGGGAACTGGACGGTCGCCTTCTCTACCTCGGTGGACGGCGTGTCGGGCGCCACCCCCCTGCTCACGGTGGATGGTGTGAGCGGGGCGACGACCTTCGACGAGGTGCGTGGGGCGGGTTTGGTTGGGCTGACCTACCGCCCCGCCAAGACCTGGACCACATCGGCCGCGGCGTCGTGGTCGAGTGAGTCGGACGACACCACCCAGGGCCTGTCGCTGGGGGCCACCACCGAGCTGCTCGGCCGCACCGCTACCCTGGGCGGACGAGCCCAGCTGGGGCGCCGCACCACCACCCGAGCCGGCGGCGGCGCGCCCATCGATCGCGCCTCCAGCATTGGTCTGGACGCGGTGTGGTCCCAGGTGCTCACCCGCAGCCTGGTGCTGGACCTGCGCGCCTCGGGGCGCCACGACGCCTGCGGGGGGCACTACGGCTGCAACGCGAACCCGTACCGGCAGGTCCCCTTGGTGGCCGACACGGTGCAGGGCACCCTCGGCGAGCGCCACCCCCGCTCCCGGACCCGCGCAGCCACGGGGCTTCGGCTGGCGCTCGCGCTGGGCGATCGCACCGGCGTGCACCTGGGCCTGCGCACCTACACCGACAGCTGGAGGATGACCGGGCACACCGCAACGGCGAAGCTCGCCCGCATGGTGGCCTCGGAGCGGCTGCTGCTCGCGGCCCAGCTGCGTGGGTCGCTGCAGGCCCCGGCCTCGTTCTACCTCGACGACTACCGCACCCCGCCGGACACCCTGCTGGCGCCCACCTGGCGCACCGCCGACCGCGAGCTGGCGGGCATGCAGAACCTGGCCATCGGCGGCCGCGCCCGCTGGACCTTCGACAACGTCGGGCCCTTCCTGCACCTGGGGGTGAGCGCCCGGGTGATGCGCATGTGGTTCGCCTACCCCGACTACACCGAGCTTCCCCGGCGCAGCGCCTGGGTGGTGGGAGGAGGCCTGAATGCGGAGCTGTAGCCTGGCGCTGGTGCTGGTTCTGGCCGGCTGTCCGCCCGTCGACCCCGGCCCCGGCGAGCCCTTCGCTTGCACCCTGGGGCTCGTCGACGAAGCCGGCTTCCGGCCGATGCAGGCCGGTGAGCCGCTGGAGCTGGTGCTGGGCTTTCAGGGCTTCCTGTTCGTGGAGGCGTGGATCGAGGCAGAAGCCGGTGCGCCACGGGTTCATCAAGGCGCCGTCGAGCTGGTGCCCGACGGGCACGAGCCCTCCTCCACCACCCTGCGTGTCGAGCTCGATGACGACGACCTGTCCGGGCCGCTCACCATCTTTCTGGAGGCAAGCGATCTGGAAGCCCTCACCGACCTGCCTGCCAGCCTGGCCGTCCGGCTGCAGGGCGACGGCGCCTGGTGCCTGGCCACCGCCCAGGTGCTGCTGGTCGATGACGATGCCTGCATCCACACCACCGAGACCGACGAATGCGCCAACCCCGAGGAATAGCGGCGCTCGCCGTGCTGCTCGCGTCGTGCGGCGCCGAGACCGAGTGGCGCACCCTGGTGTCCACCCCGCCGCTGGCGCCAGACGACCCCCTCGTCGCCCCACAGCCCCACCGCGACAATCCCCTCGAGGTCATCGCGACCCCCGACGGAACCTTGGCCTGGGTGACGCTCCAGGGCAGTGCCGACGACCCCGGCGAAGACGTCGTGCGGGTGGACCTGCAGACCGGCGACCTCGACCGCATCCGCGTCGGCGGCAGCCCCACCGGCATCGCTCGGCACCCCGACGGCGAGCTGTTGGTGGTGTTCAACCGCTTCAGCAACTGGCTGAGCGTGCTCGATGTCCACGCCACGCGCGAGCAGCAGCGGCTGCCCGTCGACTTCTACGCGACCGAGGGCGTGTTCACCCCCGACGGGTCCCAGCTGTGGATGACCAACCGCTGGCGCGATCATGTCGAGGTCTGGGACGTGCGCGTGCACCGGGGCCAGCTCGAGGTGCTCGACCGCGCGTCGATCCCGGTGGGCAGCAACCCCCGCGACATCGCCATCTCGCCCGATGGCCAGGTGGTCGCCGTGGCCGCACTGACGGGCATGAGCGTGTCCCTGCTCTCGGTTCCCCAGCGGGCCGAGGTGGCTCGGGTTCCGCTGGGTGCGCCGGCCAACGGACTGGCGTGGGTGGGCGAGCACCTGGTTGTCGCCACCACCTCGGCATCCACCCACCACCAGGCGCTCGAGGGGCCTGACGGGGACGGCGACGGCGTGCCCGGCGACGGCACCCCCAACATCAACTTCCAGGATCTGCAGAACGAGGTGGCCGTGCTGTCGGCCGAGGGCACCGTCCTGTGGCGTGCCACCTCGGACAGCGGCTGCTGCATGGACTACCGCGACGTCGACCCCACCGACACCGAGCGCCTGGGCGATCTGCTGCCCCCATCCGACCGCTGGATCGTGGCCGGCGCCCTGCCCGAGCAGGTGGTCGCCGACGGGGCCACCGCCCTGGTCAGCATGTCGGGCAGCAACGAGGTGCAGCGCTTCGCCGTCGATCCCGCCACGGGCGCCCTGTCCGACCTGGGGGTGTGGCCCACCACCGGGCACAACCCGCACGGGCTCGCGCTGGCTGGCAACCGCGTGTTGGTGGCCCACCGCCTGGGCGAGACCCTGGGTGTCTACGAGCCCGATGGAACGCCCCTCACGGAGCACCTGGTGGGCGATCCCTCCGGCGGCGCCTTCCCCGCGACCGATGCCGAGCTCGGAGAGCTCGTGAACTTCGTGACCGCGCCGTTCTCGGTCGACGGCGACCAGACCTGTGCGCACTGCCACCGCGAGGGCGGAAACATCGACAAGGCCTTCTCGATGCCGCTCACCCGCCGCTCGGGGGTCGGAAGCCGCATGACCATGGACTACCGCGGTGCGGCAGACACCCGCCCGTGGTTCTTCGAGAGCGCCATGGACGAGAGCAACTTCAAGCCGGTGCTCAACGAGTTCGCCCGCATCGAGAACTTCTGCTGCACCGACTACACCCTGTGGCCCGACGGCGCCCCCGCCGACTGCCGCGACAACCCTCCCCCGGCGTGTGCCACCGAGCCCAACGCCGGCTCGGCCGATGGCTCGGGCGCGGTGCGCGGCCGCGAGCCGGCCCACCCTCGGCCCACGGGCTTCGCATCTCGCGACGCCTTCTACGAGGACGCCGCGCAGCAGCTGCTGGGGCGCAGCACCTCGTTCGGCGACGCCCTGTACGACATCGACCCCTTCACCGGCGAGCAGCGCCCGCGCCCGCTCGACTTCGACGGCATCACCCGGGCCATCGGCGTCTTCTTGCTGACCGAGAGCTCGCTGCTGCCCAACCCCAACGACGCGGACTCGCCCCGCGCCCGCCGCGGCAAGGCCACCTTCGAGCGGCTGGACACCTCGTGCGCCACCTGCCACCCCTCCCCCACCTTCGCGGTGTCGCGCTCGGTGAATCCCTACGCGCTGCCGCTGCGCATGGGGCCCGTGGTCACCCCGAACCGCGACGAGCAGGGGCAAGACCTGGACGCCCTCGCGCCGGGCTTCGTGGACACCTTCCCCGACGCCGAGTCCGGGCGCTTCGGCACCCCCAGCCTGCGCGGCATCTGGGATCGCGCGCCCTCGATGCTGCACGACGGCCGGGCCCAGGGCCTGCGCGAGGTCGTGTGCACCCCGGGCCACCCCGCCCTGCTCCCCGGCGAGACCGGATTCAACGAGCACGACGGCTTTCCCGACACCCACGGCGGCGTCAGCCACCTGACCGCAGCCGAGGTGGCCGACCTGATCGCCTACCTCGAGACGCTGTAGGCATCGCATTCATCCAGGAGCACCCGTGCACAGCTGGGACTACGACACCATCATCGAGCCCTTCCGCATCAAGGTGGTCGAGGCCATCCCCTTGCTCACCCCGACCGCGCGTCGCGTTGCCCTCGAGCGCGCCGGCTGGAACCTGTTCAAGATCGACGCCGAGGCGGTGACCATCGACCTGCTCACCGACTCCGGCACGGGCGCGATGAGCAGCGCCCAGCTGGCCGCCCTGATGCGCGGCGACGAGAGCTACGCCGGAAGCCGCTCCTTCCGGCGCCTCGAAGAGGTGGTGAGGCGCATCAGCGGCATGCCGCACGTGCTTCCGTGCCACCAGGGCCGTGCCGCCGAGCGCATCCTGGCGCGCACGCTCCTGGAGCCGGGCCAGATCGTGGTGAACAACACGCACTTCGACACCACCCGCGCCAACATCGAGCAAGCGGGAGCCGTGGCGCTCGACCTGCCCACCCCAGCGGCGCTCAGCCCCTCCGACGACAGCCCCTTCAAGGGCGACATCGACCTGGACGCCCTCCGACGCGTGCTCGACGACAGCCCGGCCCACGTGGCCATGGTGATGATCACCCTCACCAACAACGCGGCGGGTGGGCAGCCCGTGAGCATGGCCAACCTCACCCAGGCCAGCGAGCTCTGCCGAGCTCGGGGAGTGCCCTTCTACCTGGACGCCGCGCGCTTCGCCGAGAACGCCTGGTTCATCCACACCCGTGAGCCTGGCTACGACTCGTGGACCATCCAGGCCATCGTGAAACACGCCTTCGATCTCGCCGACGGCTTCACGATGTCGGCCAAGAAGGACGGCATGGTGAACATCGGCGGACTGCTGTGCACGCGCCTGCCCGAGCACGCGACGCGCTTTCGGCGCCAGCTCATCCTGGGCGAGGGCTTCCCGACCTACGGCGGCCTCGCCGGGCGCGACCTCGAGGCCCTGGCCGTCGGCCTGGACGAGGCCATGGATGCCGAGTACCTGCGCTACCGGGCCCGCACCGTGGCCTACTTCAGCGCGGGCCTCGAGCGGGCGGGCATTCCCGTCGTTCGTCCTCCTGGCGGTCACGCGGTCTACATCAACGCGGGCGAGCTGTTGCCGCACATCCCCAAGCACCAGTTCCCTGCCGTGGCGCTCGCCGCCGAGTTCTACCTCGAGGGCGGGGTCCGCGGCGTCGAGGTGGGCTCGCTGATGTTCCCCGATGCGCCGCTGGAGCTGCTGCGCCTGGCATTGCCCCGCCGCACCTACACCCAGGCTCACATCGACTACGTCATCGAGGTCGCCGCCCGCGTAGCCGCCCGTGCCGCCGAGATCCGGGGCCTGGAGCTGGTCGAGGAGCCTCCGTTCTTGCGGCACTTCGACGCGACGCTGCGGCCGCTGTGCAGTCGGCGTGGGCATCGGGACCTCCTGGGGACGGTGCAAACGTAGGTCTCCGCCTCGTGCCGGCGACTGCCCGCTTGCCGCTACCCCAGCGACGCCGCCAGAGCCGCCACGTCCGGGAAATGCTGCGAGTCCACCCCGCCCACATAGGGCAGAGCGGTCTCGACCTTTCCGGAAGCCCGCTCCACGGCGCATCGTGCGAGCCGCAGCACTGGGTGTCCGGCATCGATCCGTTCACCGGCGAGGACGGCGTCCATGACCTCCTCCATGCGCTGCATCGCCAGATAGGTCAGCGCGAGCGCGGCCCAGTGGTCGGCGGTGTAGGTCATGTCGAAGAACGCGTCTTCGGCCTCGGCGTGCCGTCCCGCCGTTCGCAGCTCTGCGAGACGCTGCAGCTCGTCATCGACGGTGTCGGCCGCCTCCTGGGCGAGCTCCGCGCGCCGAGCGGCCCCGCGTTCGTCCGCCAGTCGCTGCGCCTCCCGGAGCTCCGCGTCGCGCTCGGCCTGGATGGCCCTCATCGCCTCGCTGACGGTCCCCTGGTGGTCCGCCAGTGCGGGCAGGTTGGCCAGTCCGAGGTCGAGACCCAGCTCGCGCAGCCAGACGACAGCGCCCATCGCCTCGTTGCGGGCCGCGGACCTCAAGGCCCGTCGCTGCGCCTCGTCGAGCACGTCGGGAATCTCCGGAAAGCGACGTTTCACCTCCTCCGCCGGGATGGTGCTGCCGACCCCGAGGAAGCGCGCCTGGAACGGCTCGACCCACGCCTCGGGGTCCTCCGCGCCCAGCAGCGATGCCCCCGCGTCGTAGTCGAACATCGAGATGAAGTGCAGCTCCTGGTAAGTCATCGGCGGCGTCTGCCCGAGGTCGAGCACCACCTGCGGAGAGGCCAGACCCGCCCGAACCGCCCCGAGCCGAGCGACGGTTCGCACCACGACGTCTGCGTCATCCAGGAAGCCCGCAACGCGTTCGTCGCCCAGGAACGCCAGCCCAAAGCATCCGCACGCCCGAGTCGCCGGGTCGCTGGACTCGGTGAAGGTCGCCAGCGCTTCGCGCTCTCCGTAGATGGCCAGCATGCGGGTGGCGTGCTGTACCGTGTGGGGGTCGAGGCCGCTGGCCCGGCGCGCGTACCACGAAGCCAGCGGCTGGACGGCTGCGTACAGCTGACCTGCGCGCTTCCTGGCGACCCCGGTCAGCCCGTGCGGCTCCTGCCGTCCCCACCGGTTCACCTTCGAACCACGGGGCAGCTTGTACCCCGGCTCCCAGCGGAAGTTGAACTCGCCGTGCACCGCCTGTCCGACGAACAGCACCAGCGGCCAAGGGTCGGGAGCCAGCTCCTCGACCAGCATCTCGACCAGGAACGGCACCACCTCGACCACCGCCGGGAACGGGGTGCTCTGGTGGATGACCGCCCCCCGGAGGAAGCGCAGGCCCTGCGCGCGGTCTGCTTCGCTGGCCGACATCAGGTCGCGCAGCCGGTCCGGCGCCTCGGTCACAGGGCCGTACGCTCCGGTCACTCTGGACCAGTCCAGTGCATCCAGCGCTCTCATCGCCCGCTCCACTCCCGCCGCCCACTAAGGACTTGGACGCCAGAATGGGACACATTGGAGGGTGGGTCCGAATCGTCAAACCGCGAGACGCCGCAACCCCGCTACCAGCAGGACTCTACACCCCCATCTCATGCCACTTCCAGATGATCCATTTCATCGCGGAATGGTCGCTGAAAAGGGGATAGTGGAGGTGACCCGGAACCGAGTCGTACACACATACGTACACGGTGGAGAACCTCGAAATGGCTGGTGGAACTGGAGTTTCGTTCAAAGACCTGCGCAACGGCAAGTGGAAGCTGAGGTGGCGCGAGAAGAAGCCCGGCGGTGGTTACAAGACGCGGTCGTACACGATGGTCGGCAGCGTCATCGAGCGCGACGCCATGGTCGTGCAGATCCGGGCCGCGCTCGCCGAAGCAGGCACCTTCCACGCTGAGCGGACCGAGGCGGAGGCGCAGGGGCCCGCGAACCTTATCGACGGCATGCGTGCCTTCATCGCGGCAGGTGTCGACGAGGGGCGCCTGAAGGCAACGACGGCCGACCGGTACACGTCGTACACGCTGCGCATCGCCGAGCATCTGCACCAGATCTACGGCATTCCCGAGGACGAGGGCCCGCCGGTCACGCTGCTGACGCGGGAGTCGTTCAACCGGATCAAGCACCGCGACCGTGTGGCCCAAGCATCTGACTTGATGCGCTACGCGCCCGTTCGGCTGCTGCTCGAGGCCTGGCGATGGATGGCCGACGACCCGGTGACCTGGCCGCACGTCCCGACGCCGCCGTTCTCGAACCGTGGGTACCTTCCCCAGACGCCGAAGTACAAGGCAACAATCGCCCCGACCCTGGCCGACGTGGACGCATGCCTCCGGCACCTGGCGCCGAAGACCCGCGTCGAGACCCGGATGTTCGGCGTGTTCGTGCGCTATACGGGCCTGCGCAGCGGGACCGTGGCGGCGCTGGAGCGTGACGACATCGATCTCGAAAGGCGCGAGCTCTACATTCGCGAGGACATCGACAAGAATCGGTACGCGCGCACCGTACCGTTGAGCCGATCGCTGCTGCACGAGATCGGTGACTGGGTGGCGACCATCCCTTCTGGACAGCCGTTGTTTCGCAAGCGGCGCCATTCCCGGAAGCGGGCTGGGAGGCAGAAGAAGGCTCCGACGCAGGCGTACAAGAACGCCTGGCTGGCCGCGACGGACGCTGAGCAGGTGCAGCTGCGGGTGTGGGCGCCGCCGAACCGGAAGAGCTCGCGGCCGCTGCATGCACTGCGAGCCGCGTTCGACGCGCACCTGATGAGCGAGAAGGTCAGCGAGCAGGTGGTCGACTACCTGGTGGGGCGTGGTGGGAACGACGTGCGCAGCGTGCACTATGGGCGGGACCTGCTCCAGGATGCGCGCGAGGCGGTGGAGCTGATTCCGCCGATTGACTGGGAGGGGCCGCGAGATGAGGCGGACAATGTGGTGAGGCTGGAGGCGCGGCAGGAAACTGGGTGAGGGCTGGCGGAGCACCAGTCGTCGCGGCGGGAGCCCGAGAAGCGCTACTCGCGCATCCGCCAGTAGACATCGCCATCGGCCACCGCGAAGGGCTCCCAGCAGTGCAGGTGTACTGCCCGACGCCAGTAGACATGACCGTCGGCCGCAGCGAAGGGCTCCCAGGCCCCCGGGTGGTCAAACACGCCACCAGGGAATCCCTGGCCTCCCTGGATCACGGGCGGCCCATCCCCCTGCCCCCGAGCGACAACCCATCCTGCGGGCTCGTTGAAGCTCGGTAGCTCGATGCCCGGTGGCATCGCCACGGGGCAGTCGTCGAGCATGTCGTGGAGCTCCGACACTCCCACGAGCGGCGTCTTGCTCACCTTCCAGGTCATCGTTCCACTCCGAAAGTAGGACGGGTCCTCACCCGCGTCGATCACTCGCTACGGAACATCCAAGCTTCCGTCCTCATCGATGCCCCAGCACGCCACAGACCCGTCGCTCCGCCGTCCGCAGGCAAGCTGGGCGCCAACGCGCACCTCAACCCAGTCCGATCCGGCAGGAGGCTCATCGAGCCCAACGTCGAAATCGCCGGCCTCGCGACCCCAGCACTCAACAGACCCCGCACTGGTCACGCCGCAGGTGACGTTATTCCCCGCGTCGATCTGAAGGTAGGTGCCTGGCGCCACATCCAGCTGTCCCGCGGCATCAGCACCCCAGCACAGCACCTCGCCTGCCCGAATGCCGCAGGTGTGAAGTGCCCCCAACGCCATGTCGGTGAAGCCCAGCCCGCTTCCATTGTCGTCTCCTGCGCCAGGGTTCCCGTTGACCTGCCCATACTCGTTGTCGCCCCAGCACCAGCTGACCAGAGCTTCGTCGTACCAACACGCGTGGTCCCTGCTCATTGCGACTTCGGCGGTGTCCAGTGACTGGTTCACGGGCTGGGTCACTGGCGTGGGAAACGCCGAGGACGTCCCGCTCCAGCACTCGACGATTCCAGTCGTTGAACGCGCGGCGCAACCACCGCGGCTATATGTCGCCAGCGACTTGAAGAATCCCGATGGGGTAGTCGTGACGCTGAATCCCCAACACTCAAGTGTGCCGTCCAGGCGGAGGCCGCAAGACTGGATGCTCGATAGCGCGATCCGATCGAAGGTACCCGGCGGAGGGTTCATGGCGCCGTCGGTGCCTGGGCCCCAGCACACCAGGGTGTCGTCGGACTCAAGAATCCCGCACGCGTAACGATCGCCGACGTCGATGGCCTTGAACCGCGTGGGCCCGGACTCTGCCGTATCGCCGCTCCCGTCGGTGCCAGAGTCACCTCCCACGCCGGTGTCGTCCTGTGGCCCTGGCGAATCCACTGTCGACGTGTCCACGGTGCCCGGGGACGATCCTGGGGTGCTGCAGGCGAGAGCGATGAGGAGTGCGAGGAACATGAGAGGCGAAGCCGGGGCTTATACATGATCTACCACATCAACCATTTCCACGCCATCATGCACGGAACAAACCCCGTAAACCCCTCACATAGTGACTTATGCTCAAGATTTGATAGCCATAGCCTCCAGACACTTTTGATCTGTGTCGTCGTGGGATTCCTGCAGCTGATGGGGGAGCCTGCGAGGATGCAGAAGGCGACCAACACCGCGCTCCTGCGGGACATCGGAGGTCGAATCCGAGCGGCCCGCAAGGCCTCCAACCTGACTCAGGAGGCGCTGGCCGAGCGGATAGATGTACAGCCAGCGACTCTGTCGAGGGTGGAAACCGGCCACCAAACGCCATCGCTCGGTCTATTGGCCCAGATCGCCGAGGACCTCGGCGTGGAACTTCGCAGTCTCCTGGGCGCGGGGGAACTCGGCATCATGGCCCAGCAGGAAATCGAGCTCGTGCAGCACTGGCGTAGCATGGACGAGCGAGGCCGCGAGACACTCCTGGTGGTCGCCGAAGCGATGTCGCGGGCGCACTCCGCGTAGCCCAGAGATGGCCGTCCGCACCGCAGCGCCACCCGGGCGGCCATCGGGAAAGAGTCCGGGCATGGCGCAGACTTCTTGTGACAGCATGCTGACGCTCCGGGGCCCGATGCCCCGCGTGACCGTCAGGCACCCGGCGGGGCACAGCCTTGTCGGAGAGCAGCATTACCGACGGCCTCGAAGGTGGCGCGCCTGCAATAATGGAGGTCCCGCTTCCGCTATTCCTGGACACCCCAACGGCGTGCCCACGGATGCGGTCTAGAACCTAGAGTTGGTTCACCTACGGTCCAAGGTCCCATCTCGCCTGGTCTTGCGTAGCACCAATGCGCATCGATGAGATAATACCCGGGAATTACTGGCGTTGGCCTTGCAATATTCGACAAGAGTAACAACTGGCCAAAAATGGGACGTCCGGGAAATCGGCGTTTGACATGTGGAATCGCCGCCGCAGAATGGCCATGGGAGGTCGCATGGACGACAACGATATTTCTACGATGGCGCGGCGGCTGCGGCGAGGAGACCCGGCGGCGGGCAGGGCGATGCGAGACCAGCAGCTTGGGAGGTGGGGTGCGTCCTGCGGGCGGGACGACCGCGGGTTTGCTGTGGCGATGGTATTGGTGCTGAGCACGGTGGTCGTGCTCGACTCGATGGCCGCGCGGCAGTGGTCCGGCCCAACTTGGGGAGGGACAGCCTGGTAGACACGGGCCGACCATAGACCAAGCTGCTCGGCGACAACGGCGACAACGGCGAGCCGACCGTTCTCGATCAGCTTTCGTACAGCCCCTGCTTGCCAGCTCTTGACGTTCTCCCTGGAACGCATCCCAAAACTCGGTGTTCAGGGATGACATGTGCATGCCGTTGTCCCAGCCGTCCGAAATCTCTGAAGTTTGCACGGTCGTCGGTGCCTTCCTGCACGACCCGTGGGTCGTACTTCCGGCGATGGCGTCATGGGCGCTGTCCCTCGCCGTTCTCCGAGTTGCAGGCTCTCGACGAAGGACCCTCACACTCGGTGGCTGGTTCGTGGGGCCTACCGCCGGAGCGGTTGTACTGTCCCTCCTCTACCCGTTCGGATCGGATTGCACGGCCTCATGGCCGCGGCCCTTCTGGGACGGCCTGCAGATGATGTTCGCGTCGCTTGAGTGTCTCATCCTGGCCACCGTGGCTTGGTTCGCGCTGGCTGTAGTCGCAGGCGATCACCCTCGTGTGCCACGGGTCCGGCTAACTTTCTGGGCGGCCATTGGGCTCACAGCGCTAGTCGCGGTGGACGCTGGGCGGCTTTTCGTCTTCGCCTGGCTTCAGCAAGATGCCGACGCCGCGATGCAGGCCTTGGCATGGATGGAACGAGCGAGCGCGGTGTTCATACCATTGTTCGCTCTTTTTCTCGTCGCGTTGTACGTCTCGCGGGAATCCGTGGTCGCTGGTCGCGCGGTTGTTGCGCTGCCCTTGGTTGCGGGGCTGTGTCTCTGGAACATGGCATCAGAGGTCCTGACGGCGATCGAGTATCGGGCCCACACGATGCCCTACTCTGGCGCCGAGGCTCCTCCCCTCGATCGGGCGACATTCGGGGAGATTCTCTGAGGTTCGATCGAAGGGAACGTTCCGGGCGCCGAACGCATTCCTGACCGCACAAGCGATGGCGCACGTCGAAAGCCGATACTTGAGTCCAGCTGCGCGCGTGGCAGAGGTCTCCCGATGTCGCGTGCACGGCCCTCGAGGCGACGGCGCACCCACCCCGCTGAGCGCACTCAGAACGGCAGACAATCCCCCCCCCCCCTTGGACAGCATCGGTTGTCCCGGCTATTACGACATTCCGTCGTAGGAGGTCCGATGGCCCGCCAACCCGAGCTCGAGCGCCGCGTACTCGACACCCTCTGGCAAGGAGGCGAGTGGTCCGTGCGCGATGTCTACGACGAGGTGGGCGCCGGTCTCGCCTACACGACGATCGCGACCGTGCTCGACCGCCTCCACGCCAAGGGCCGAGTGCAGCGCGAGAAGGAAGGCGTAGCCTGGCGCTACCACGCCACCCGCACCAGAGAAGAGGCCCTGGCCGCCGAGGTCGGCCGCGTATTGCAGCGCGCCGACGGTGCCTCCGAGCCCCTCCTGGTCGCGTTCCTCGACGAGTTCGAGCAGGTCGACCCCGAAGCTCTGGACCGCCTCGAGGCCTTGATCCGCGCACGTCGGGAGCGCAAGTGAGCTTCCTCGTCCTGCCCTCCGTCGCCCTGGCCTTCTTCCTCGTCGCCTCCTGGGGCACCGCCGCGGTGACCTATCCGGTGTTCAACGGCGCCGTTTCCGCCCGTCCAACCCTTGCGCGCTGGTCGATGCTGGTGGCTGCCTTGCCCGTGCTCGTCGGGGCCACCCTTGCACTGGCCGCTTTCCTGCCCGGCGACCCCCACCTGGACCACTTGCTCGGCTGCCACTGCGCCACCTCGATGCCAGGCTGGCTGCACCTGTGTCCGCTGCACCCGACGACGGACCCCACCGTCTTGATCCCGACCGCCATCTCGCTCCTGGCCCTGGTTCCCGGACGTGTTCGCGCGCTCGCCGCCTGGGTGCGCGAGCCCCTCGGTACGGGGCGTGGCGCGACGCCAACCCTCGTCGACCTTCCTCGCCCAACGGCGGTCCTGGCCGGCTGGCTGCGCCCCTCGCTGCTGGTCGACCACCGCCTGTGGGGCACGCTGGCGCCCACCCACCGAGAGGCGGTGCTGGCGCACGAACGAGCCCACCTGGCACGCCGAGACCCCCTCGTCCTCGCCATCCTCAGCCTGCTCTCGAGCGTGGCCCCCCGGCCCAGGGCACACCGCCTGCTCCGGCAGTGGCTCGACCACGCCGAGCACCGTGCCGACGCAGCTGCGAGCGCCTCCGTCGATCCCCTGGTCCTCGCCGAGGCCCTCGTGGCATGTGCGCGCCTGGGCTCGCCGCGGCGGCTGCAGCTGGGATGGACGTCGGGGCGCCTCGACAGCCGGGTTCGTGCCCTGCTCGAGCTGACGCCAGGCGCGCACCCAGCCCGGCCCGACGCTCGCTTCGTCGATCTGGCAGCACTCTCGGGCGCCGTCGCAGTCCTGGCGGCCAATGTCGCCTGGCTGCACCACCAGGTCGAGCACCTGCTCAACCTCGCCTTGTAGGGGACCGCTCCCATGGCCGTCGTTGCGAAACCACGCTGTCCGACGCCTACGACATTGCGTCGTATGGGATTCCTGTTGGGGCTCCTGCTCGCGGTCCCCGCGGTCGCCGCGGAGCCCATGTCCGAGGCGGAGCTCGTGCGGAGAGCGCTCGAAGCTCCCGTACTGTCCGCGGACATCAAGGCCGTCGAGGCGCAGACTCGTGCCGATCGCACCGCGGTCCCGCTGCTCGACTCGCCCACTCTCGAGGCGCGGCACGAGGAGGCCAAGGGAGACTGGGGCGCGACCACCAACGCGGTCGGGGTGTCGGTCACGGTCGACCTCGGGCTGTCCCCGCTGTCCTACTCGCGGGCCGGTCGTCTCCGTGGGAACGCCGGGGAGCGTCGTCGAGACGCCGTCGCCCTCGAGCTGGCCTGCGACCTGCGCGCCGACGCAGCCGACCTCCAGGCCGCAACCAACTCAGCGGCCGTGAGCCAGGCTGCACAGGAGCGCCTCGACGAGCTGCTCCGCACCCTCGCCGCGCTGGCCGAGGCCGGGGAAGCGTCCGGATACGACCGCGATCGCACCACGCTCGCGGTGGTTTCTCACCAGACCCAAGCCCAGGAGCGCTTGGGCACGGCGGATACCCTCCGGGCTCGCGTGTCGGCCCTGGTCGGCGAGCCCGTGGAGTTGATCCAGCTGGCCCCCCTGTCCGAGGCGCCCACGCTCGACAGGTCCCTCGAATCGCTCGACGCACACCCTGCGCTCGACGGCCTGTCCCTGGAGCAACAGGCCGCCAAGGCGTCGCGGGACGCGGCCCGGAGAGACCAGATCCCGGACCTCATGTTGAGCGGTGGACCGCGCTGGGATTCGGGACCCACCGGAGGTGCGAGTAGCCAGGGCTTCGAGATGGGGGGCGCTGTCCAGATTCCATGGATGGACGGCACCCGCGCCGAGAGCCGTCAGCAGGCCGCCGACCTCGCCGCCGCTGAAGCCCGGCTCCTTCGGGCCCGCGCCGAGCTGCAGGCTGCCGTCCGAGGCGCCCACCGCAGGGTCGAGGCGCTCGAGAGGTCGACGGTGATCGCGTCCGACCCCGAGGCCGTGTGGACTGCGGCCTTCGACCGCTACACGGCGGGCGAGTCCTCTCTCGACGACCTGCTCCAGGTCGCCGAGGCCGTCGAGACTGCACGCCTCGCCACCATCGAGCGCGAGCGCCTGCTGCGCCGTGCCCACCTCGATCTGGCCTGCGCGACCGGCCGGTTTGCCGACCCCACTCTTCAGTCCGTCCTCGAGGAGGCCGTTCGATGATCACCCTCGTTCCACTGTTGCTCGCGCTGGTGGGCTGCGGACAGTCCGAGCCCGCGGGGCACGGCCACGACCACGGCGGAGGCGGCCATGGAGACCACGCCGAGGAGGAGGGCGAGTCCATCGCCATCACCCGCTGGACGGACGGGTACGAGCTGTTCGTCGAGCTCGACGCGCCGGTCGTGGGCCAGCGGTTCAAGTACCACGCCCACGTCACCCGGCTGGCGGACAACCACGCGGCGACCTCGGGCACCTTCGCGCTGCGCTTCGAGGAGGACGGCTTCGCGGTGGAGTCGCACACCGACACCGAGGTCGCGCGGGCCGGGATCTTTGCCAAGGACGCGCCGAGCCCCACCAAGCCAGGGGCCTATCGCCTGGTGATGACCTACGCCGACGGCGACGACAGGGTTCAGTGGGACGGCGGCACGGTGACGGTCGGCGCGGCCGAGCAGGTCGCCCACGAGGGAGAGGACGAAGGCGAGATCACCTTCCTCAAGGAGACCCAGTGGCAGATCCCGTTCGCGGTGGCGCCGGCTGCCGAGGTCCCGCTGGCTCCGACGGTCCGGGCCAGCGCAGTTGTCTCCGCGGCGCCCAGCCAGTCCACGATCGTAGCCGCCCCCGTAGAAGGGCTGCTCGCATGGAGTGACGGGCTTCCGGTCGTCGGGCGCCACGTGAAGCGGGGCGAGCGGCTCGCGGCCCTCGTGCCAGCGGGCGCGGCCGAGTCCTGGTCTCGGCTGCAGGCCGACCTCGCGACCGCACGGGTCGACCTCGACCTGGCAGAGAAGGAACTCGCTCGGGTCGAGGACCTGCGCTCCCGCGACCTGCTCCCCGAGCGTCGGCTCCAGGAGGCGAAGGCCGGCGTCGACCGCGCCACCGCAGAGCTCGCGGGGAATCAGCGCCGCGTGTCTGCGCTCACCAGCGAACGCTCCGGCGCGATGCCGATCCGGGCTCCGGCCGACGGGTACGTGGTCGCAGTCGGCGGCGCCCACGGCGAGAAGGTCGAGGCCGGCTCCCCACTCGTGACCGTGGCCTCGGGAGACGGGGTGATGCTCGAGGGCCGGGTCCACGACCGGCGTCGCGCCGAGCTTGGCACCGTCGCCTCGGTAGCGGTGAAGCGCGGCGACTGGAAGGCCCCTCGGGCTCTGACGGACGCAAAGGTGCTCACCGAGCGCCTGGTGTTCGACGCCCACACGCTGTCCGCGCCGCTCACCGTCGTGGCCGACGACCCGGCGGGACTCTCCGTCGGCGATCTCGTCGAGCTCGAGGTCGGCGTCGGCGAGCCTGAGCCCCGACTGGCGGTCCCGCGCAGCGCGGTGGTCGAGATCAACGGTCAAGACATCGTGTTCGTGCAGAAGACGGGCGAGTCCTTCACGCGACGGCGCGTCACCTTGGGGGTCACCGACCCCACGCACGTCGAGATCCTCTCTGGCATCGAGCCCGGCGACATGGTGGTGGTGGACGGGGGCTTCGATGTCCACGTGGCCTCGCTGTCCGGCGCGCTCGAGTCCCACAGGCACTGACATGTGGAACGCTCTGATTCGTTGGGCACTGACCAACCGCGCCCTGGTCCTCGGCCTCGCGGCCCTGCTGCTCGTCTGGGGCACCTGGACCGCCATGCGTCTGCCCGTGGACGTGCTCCCCGATGTGAACGCGCCGACGGTGACGGTGCTGACCGAGACGCACGGCATGGCTCCGGACGAGGTGGAGACCCTGGTCACCATCCCCCTCGAGACCGCGCTCAACGGCACTCCCGGCCTTCGCCGGCTGCGGTCCTCGTCCGGCATCGGAATCTCGGTCGTGTGGGCCGAGTTCGAGTGGGACACCGACCCGTACCGCGCCCGTCAGGTCGTCACCGAGCGGCTCCAGGTCGCCCGGGGTTCTCTGCCCGACGACATCCCAGCGCCCGTGCTCGCCCCGATGTCCTCGATCATGGGAGAGATCCTGTTTCTCGGCCTGTCGGGCGGGGAGACCACCGACCCGATGGACCTCCGGGACTTCGCCGAGTGGGAGCTGCGTCGACGGCTCCTCGGCATCCCCGGCGTGGCGCAGGTGACACCGATTGGCGGCGCGCTCCGCCAGGTGCAGGTCGTGCTCGAGCCGGGCGCGATGGAGCAGCTGCAGATCGGCCATCGGCAGATCCTGGACGCCCTCGAGGGCGCGAACGAGAACGCCCCTGGCGGGTTCATCACGAGCGGCCACAGCGAGTACCTGGTGCGCGGCATCGGGCGGGCGCAGACCTTGGAGCAGCTGGGCCAGGTCGTCGTCGGTCGCGTGGATGGCGTGCCGGTACTTCTCCACCAGCTCGCCGACGTGCAGATGGGGCCGGCCCTCTCTCGCGGCACCGCGGCGGTCGACGCCGCACCGGCGGTGGTCCTGGCGGTCCAGAAGCAGCCCGAGGCGAACACCCTGGATCTCACCGAGCAGATCGACCTCGCCTTGGACCAGGTGGAGCGGGGGATGCCCGAGGGCTTCACGCTCCACCGAGCGGGCTTCCGACAGGCCCGGTTCATCGACACGGCCATCGGCAACGTGCGCACCCACCTCGTCGAGAGCGCGGTGCTCGTCATCCTCCTGCTCACCTTGTTCCTCGCCAACTGGCGGACGACGGTGATCTCGCTGATGGCGCTGCCGCTGTCGATGCTCGCTGGCGTGCTCACCCTGGGTGCGCTGGGGATCGGGTTCAACACCATGACCCTGGGCGGGCTGGCCATCGCCATCGGCGCGCTCGTAGACGACGCGATCATCGACGTGGAGAACGTCTACCGGCGACTCCGGCTCCGGGCGACCATGCCCGAGGACGACCGACCCGACGTGCTGGAGACCGTGTATGCGGCGTCGGTCGAGATCCGGGGGTCGATCGTCTACGCCACCGCAATCATCGTCGTCGTGTTCCTGCCGCTGTTCTTCTTCAGCGGACTGGAGGGACGTCTGTTGGCGCCGTTGGGCACGGCCTACGTGGCCAGCCTGCTCGCCTCGCTCGTGGTGGCGGTCACGGTGACTCCGGCGCTGTGCAGTCTGCTGCTGCGCAACACGACCTCGGACGAGCATGGCGGCGACTCCCGGGTCGTTCGCTGGTTGAAGGCCGCGTACCGCCCGTCCCTGTCCCTGGCACTCCGAGTTCCTCGGACCGTGCTCCTGGCGTCGGCGGTCGGCGTGCTGATCTCGATCGGCGCCATGGCGAGCTTCGGCCAGTCCTTCCTTCCCGCGTTCAACGAGGGGGCCTTCACCCTGGCGGGTGCGACCGCGCCGGGTACGCCACTGGCCGAGTCCGATGCGATGGTCCATCGCCTGGAGGAGCGGGTGATGGCGCTGGACATCGTCGAGTCGGCCGTCCGACGGACGGGCCGTGCCGAGCGCGACGAGCACGCGCAGGATGTGCAGTTCAGCGAGATCGAGGTGACCGTCAAGGAGGGCGTCGACTCCGAGGAGGCCGCAGCCGCACTTCGCCGGGCGGCCCAGGTCCCCGGCATGGTGGTGAGCGTGGGCCAGCCCATTGGCCACCGGATCGAACACATGCTCTCGGGCGTGAAGACCGCGCTTGCGATCAAGGTGTTCGGCGACGACCTCGGCGAGCTCCGACGGGCCGCTCAGCAAGTGCAGGGCGCGATCTCGGGCGTCGAGGGCCTCGTGGACCTGTCCATCGAACAGCAGACCGAGGTGCCGCAGGTCGTGGTCCGACCGCACTACGGGCCGTTGTCTCGCCTCGGCCTCACCCCGGGCGAAGTAGCCGAGTGGGTCGAGACCGCGATGGTCGGGCACCCCGTCGGCCAGTGGTGGCAACAGGGCCGCGCCTACGAGCTGGTGGTCCGCTACCCCGATCGCTACCGGGCCGACCTCGACGCTCTGGCCAGCGCGCCCATCGACGCCGACGGCGAGCGGTTCACCGCGCTCTCCCAGGTCGCTACCGTGCAGCGAACGCTCGGGCCGAACCTGATCCAACGGGAGAACGCCAAGCGCCGCATCGTCGTCATGGCCAACGTCCAGGGACGCGACATCGCCGGCGTCACCGCCGACATCCGCGCGAACCTCCCCGACCTGCCCCCCGGCATGTACGTCGAGATCGGCGGCCAGGCCGAGAGCGCCGAGAAGGCGACGCGCACGATCTTTGGGCTCTCCATCGTCGCCATCGTGGTGATGTTCGGGTTGCTCTGGTCGGCGCTGCGCTCCGGCCGCGACGCGGTGCTGGTCATGGTGAACCTGCCGCTCGCCCTGATCGGCGGTGTCGTGGTCGTCGCGCTGGCCGGCGGCGTGCTCTCGGTCGCTTCGCTGGTCGGGTTCATCACCCTGTTCGGCATCGCCACCCGCAACGGCATCCTGCTCGTCACGCACTACCACCACCTGATCCAGGAGGAGGGTGCCACCCTCACCGAGGCCGTGAAACGCGGGAGCGAGGAGCGGCTGGTGCCTGTGCTGATGACCGCGCTGGGGACCGCGCTGGCGCTCGTGCCCATCGCGCTCGCCGCGGGTGAGCCCGGCAACGAGATCCAGGCCCCGATGGCCGCTGTCATCCTCGGAGGCCTGGCGAGCTCTACGGCGCTGGTGCTCGTCGTCCTTCCAGTACTCTACGTCCGCTATGGACGGCCCCCCAAGGAGGTTTCCTCATGAACACGCTGATCCTCGCGCTGCTGCTCGCCTGCGGCGGAACCGAAGCCCCGCATGGGCACGACCACGAGGGCGACCACGCCCACGACGCGAAGGGCGACCACGCCCACGACGACGCTCATCACGACGATGGGCACCATGACGATGCCCACGAGGCCGCAGCGGAGGGTGGCCCGATCGAGGGACCGCTGGGAACCTACACGGCGCACCTCGAGCCGAGCGGGGACGCGCTCAAGCTGGTGGTCACCGACAGCGAGGGCAAGCCCATTGTCGCCGAGGGCGAGGCCAAGGTCATGCTCACCGGCACGGGTGAGGAGGCCCAGAAGGTCGTCCTGACCGCCGACGGTGACGGGTGGACCGGGGCCGCCAAGGCCGAGGGCGCCCCAGGCTACCTGGCCGTCGTGAGTGTGACGGTCGGGGGACACGAAGAGTCCGCGCGGCTCACGTGGGGCGAGGTCCCCGCCCAGAAGGGCGCGCCCGAACCCCATGACCACGGCGACGGCGGCCACGATCACGGCGACGGCGGGCACCAGCACTGAGGAGGTAGGGCATGCACGCCGAAAACCTGAACGAATGGCGCCACGAGCACACGTTTGGCACCGACGAGGAACAGCGAGGAGAGTCGCGAACTCGATGGGTGATCGCGCTGACCGCGTTGATGATGACCGCGGAGATCGCGGCGGGAATGGCGTTCGGCTCCATGGCACTCCTCGCGGACGGGTGGCACATGGGCACCCACGCCGCGGCCCTCGGCGTCGCCGTGTTTGCCTACGTCTATGCCCGTCGGAACGCGAACAACCCGGACTACAGCTTCGGCACGGGAAAGGTGGGCGCGCTCGGTGGCTTTGCGAGCGCGGTCGGCCTCGCAGTAGTCGCATTGATGGTGCTCGGAGAGAGCGTCACCCGCCTTGCGGCACCAGTCGCCATCCGCTTCGACGAGGCGATCATCGTGGCCGTGGTCGGCTTGGTCGTGAACCTGGTGAGCGCTTGGATGCTCCATGACGACCACGACCCCCATCACGGACACGGGCACCATCACGACCATGAACAGCACCATCATGAGCACCATGACGAGCCCGGCCACGACCCCAATGACCATCGCGACCACAATCTGCGAGGTGCCTACCTCCATGTCCTTGCTGACGCGCTGACATCGGTGCTGGCCATTGTCGCTCTGATCGCCGGTAGACAGCTCGGATGGGTCTGGATGGACCCCATGATGGGCATCGTGGGATCCGTCGTGATCGCTCGCTGGTCCTATGGACTTCTGCGAGACACGGGTGCGGTCCTCCTCGATGCTGAGATCTCGAGAGCACGCAAGGAACAGGTCCGAGCTGCGATCGAGGCGGATGGAGACAACCGCGTTGCTGACCTTCACATGTGGCGTGTCGGACCGCGGCACCTGGCCGCCATCATCTCGGTAGTGACGCACACGCCGCGGCCGCCCGGCCACTATAAGGCCCTCCTCAGCGAGTACGGGGATCTTGCACACGTAACGGTGGAGGTACTGCCCTGTCATGGGGTGAACTGCGAGGCGGTCGGGGCGTAATCTCAAGCCCCGCGTACCGCCGCGAAGCGGCCGCACGGCCGCACGTCGGCCCAAGCCCTCAGGATGGAAACGCAGGTGGCAGGCCAACCTTCGACTGCGCGACGGGATGCTCGGGCTTGCTATTCCGGCCTCGTCGGGCTATGTCAAAAGACCCCTCCAACGCGGGCCAGCGACCTCCCACCCGGCCAACACCCGCGTTCTTCATGCCTCCGAAGGGCCCCGCCTTGGCCGCCGACCCCTTGATCTACTGCCTCGAACGGCTGACGGACTACGCACAGTTCGAGCGCCTCTGCCACGATCTCATGGCGCTGGACGGCTTCAAGAACATCGAGCCGCTGGGTGCGACCAAAGACCGTGGTCGCGATGCGATTCACCGGGACCGGTCCACTGGTGACGTCACGATCTTCGCCTACAGCGTCCGGGAGGACTGGCAGAAGAAGCTCGCTGACGACGCCGCAAAGGTCGACCGGCACGGTCATGAGTGCGACCAGCTCGTGTTCCTCTCGACGGCCGACTTCACCGCGGGTGAGCGAGACAAGGCCGTCCACGAGGTTCAGACGCTCTACGGCTGGAAGTGCGAACTCTATGGCATCGAGCGGCTGTCGAACATGCTCCGGTCCACCCACAGCACGCTCGTCGCGCGGCACCCCCAGATCTTCACGCCACCCTTCTTTCCATTCGCCGGGGGGCTCTCCCTGGCCACCTCCGCGGACCACGTTCTCCTGGACCACATCGACGAGGATACCGCGCTCGCGCACTGGCTATCCCGCCGCCTGACCCTCGCCGGATACAACATGTGGTGTCGTGGCCTAGCGCCGCTCGCGGGCTCCTCGGTGGATGACACCATCCAGGGCCTGCTCGAGCATCGCGCGTTCAGGTACATCCCGATTCTCAGCGCAGCTTCCGTCGTGGACGTGGACTGGAACACCCGGCGCGCGGCTGCGCATGCGCTGGGCCGAAGAACCGGCAGGTCACTGGTACTGCCGGCCTACGCGGAACACATCAGCGCGGAGGCGCTGGATGCCGCCACTCGTCAGGTCGACGGGGCCCACTTTGAGAGCAGCTGGTCGACCGGATTGCGGCAGGTGCTCGACTCACTCGACGCGGAGGGCTGCCCGACCGCTACGGGTGGCTCGGATGTGGCCGTTCGCTCCTATCTCCCCGAGAATGTGGTCCTCTTGGAGCCCGAAGTTTTAGCCTCCAACCTCTTTCCTGTTCTCACACTCCCCAAGGTGATCTACCGGTTCCGCTCCAGAGATGAACTCGTGTACGGCAAAGGCGCGGACGCCGGAACCTGGGCATTCCGGGCGGTTGGTGACCGAGAGCAGTTGAGCTTGTTCCCACCACCAGCCGATTACGCAATGACCCACAGGATCCGCGAGGAGGGGGGCACGCTGTGGACCGGGAAGCGAGAGGTCGATGGCATCGACACTAGCAACCTGGTGAAGGAACTCATCACAAAGGGCCTATACGCCCTCTGCGTCGAGAAGGGCCTCCAGTTCACAGGTTACCCGCGTGGGGCGCACTTCGTCTCGGGCATGTTCAAGAACGAGTTCCTCTTGTTCAATCGCCCTGACGGCTCCCGATCCCGCTTCGTCGTCACCGGGACCCGACAGCACACCAAGAAGGCCGGAAACTTCAACTACTACATCGCGCCCGAGTTCGCGATTTCGGGCGGGCGGGGCGAGGACTACAGCGTCATCGTTCGAGTTCGCGTTCGAATCCGGGACCTTCAGGGCGAGCGGTTTCCCAAGCACGCTGCGAACGCTCGGCGCAAGAAGCTATGCAAGCAGTGGTGGAACAAGGAATGGCTGGACCGCACCCTCGGCGTCATGGCCTTCCTGAAACAGCCTGACGGCACGATTCGCGTCGGCCGTTCCGGCAACGAGCTGGTCGTTCGAAGCACGCCCCACACCTGGTCGGCGCCTGTTCGGCTTGATGAGGATGCACTCGCCGGGCAGCCCGAGCTGGACCCCAACGATCTCGGAGCCGACGTTGCCGACGACGACGAGAATGACGATGACTGAATCGCCCCCTTCCTCGCCCGGGACCCTCTTCGTCTTCGACGAACCCCACCTTGAGTTCGCGAACGGCCAGTCTGCGTCGGACCCCCACGATGGACTCGCGCTGTTCGGCCCATACTCCTCGGGAACGTCGAGCCATCCGGTAACGCCGCCGTACATCCTGATCGGGACGCCCGAGGGAACAGCTGCCTTCGAGGCATGGGCCAAGGCGATGAACGCCTCCGCCGCCCACCCACAGGCCGAAAAGCATCGCCTATGGCCTCCATTTCCTGGGTTTGAAATCGCCTTTGGCTCCCGCTGGGCCGAGACTCCCACGTCGACGTTCATCTTGGACCGCGACGAGCTCCTCGAGGCATCCAGGAGGAAGGACGGCCACGAACGCGCCTACGCCGTCGTGGAGCAGGTGTTGCCGGCGTTCAAGCGGCTGCGGAAACTCGACGAGCGTGTGGCGGTGGCCGTATGCGTGGTCCCAGATGAGGTGTGGCTCAACTGCCGTCCTGAGTCTCGGGTAGCGAGCCCGAGCGACGCAGGGATCTCCAAGGAGGAGAAGACACTTCGGAAGCGCGGTCAGACGAGCCTGTTCGACAAGTACGACCTCGACCAGTACCGCCTGTCGCCCGACTTCAGGCGCCAGCTCAAGGCCCGGACCATGGAATTCGACGTGCCGGTCCAGTTGATCCGGGAGTCGACCCTCCGTCTCCGCCAAGAGCACCGGATGGGCGAGCGGAGTCTCACGCCGCTTTCGGACCGCATGTGGAACCTCGGAACGGCCCTGTACTTCAAGTCGGGCGGCAAGCCCTGGAAGCTGAGGTCCGCCCGCGACGGCGTCTGCTACGTCGGCATCGCGTTCCGGCGTGCGCCAGAGGGGGGACGCACCGCATGCTGCGCCGCCCAGATGTTCCTCGACTCTGGCGACGGAGTCGTGTTCCTGGGCGAGTACGGTCCCTGGTACTCCGAGGAACATCGCCAGTTCCGGCTTACGCAGGCCGCGGCCCGGAAACTGCTCGGCGGTATCTTGGCGACCTACGCGGAACTCGACGGGCGGCCGCTGAAGGAAGTCTTCGTGCATTGTCGCTCCTCCCTCTCCCGGGAGGAATTCGCCGGCTTCGAGGAGGCGACACCTCCGGGGTGCAAGGTGGTCGTTGTACGAGTGCGACCAGAAGGGCGAGGTCCGCGTCTCTTCCGATACGGCACCCGCCCAGTGTTGAGGGGCACTTTCCTCCGACAGGACGACCGGTCCGGCCTGCTCTACGCCTCCGGTTTCAAGGCGCGCCTTGCGACGTACGACGGGTGGGAGACCCCGGTGCCGCTCCATCTATATGTCCAGCACGGCGAAGCGGAGGTCGAGCAGGTGGCCCAAGACATCCTGGGACTCACGAAACTCAACTACAACGCCTGCAAGCTTGGTGACGGGCAGCCGGTCACCGTCAAGTTCTCAGACGCCGTTGGTGAGGTCCTGATCTCGAATCCAACGGTAGAGGCACGAAGACACAGCTTCAAGTTCTACATCTAGCAGTCGGCGAGGCTGGACCGGCGGCTCTGCCTCGGGAAACACGTCTTCCGCAGTACGGGTAGTATCCCGCTTGCGGTGACCCAATCCGGTTACCTTTTCTTCGCCGGAGGCGACGCGCGTGTGGACTGACGAGCCGACCGACCAGGACTTCGTGAACTTTCAGGATATCGCCGCGTCGATCGCAGAAGTGCTTCGCGAACCGGACCTGCTGCCCACATCGATAGGGATCTTCGGCTCCTGGGGAGTCGGGAAGTCATCCCTCCTGAAAATGGTTGAGCAGGAGCTCGTTCCTCCAGAGCGCGCCGGCGAGTACATCGTGCTCCACTTCGACGCCTGGTTGTACCAGGGCTTCGACGGTGCGCGCCTGGCGTTGATGGACAGGGTCGTAAACGCGGTCCACGCCGACGTGAACGCAAACAAGTCCATCGCCTCCAACGTGACAGATCGCGTCACCGCGCTGGCAAGGAGGGTGAACGGCTTTCGTGCGCTTGCCGCCGGCGCGGACCTCATCGCCATGGCTCACGGCATGTGGCCGTTGGCCACCCCCACAGCGGCGATGCTGACGAATGGCGGCGGTACAGCCACACCGCCAGATACGGTTTCTGAGATTCGGGATTTCCGCAAGGCCAACGCCAAACCCTTGCTGGACGAACCGGAGGTATCGCCCGCCAAAGCGATCCACGAGTTCCGCGAAGACCTCGAGACCACTCTGCACGAGATCGACCGCACAGTGATTGTCTTCGTAGACAACCTCGACCGGTGCCTCCCACAAGTGGCCATCGAGACACTCGAAGCCATCCGCCTCTTGCTCTTCCTGGAGCGGACGGCCTTTGTCATTGCAGCTGACGAAGACGTTATCCGCCAGCAGCTCCGCAGGGGCCACCTGAACAGCTTGGACGAGCGGCACATCACCGACTACCTCGACAAGCTGATCCAGGTAGCTGTTCGCGTCCCTGTACTCGGTCTGCAGGAGGTGCGGGCGTACCTGTATCTCTTGCAGCTGCGCCGGGAGGGTGCTTCGCCCAACGACATTGACGCGGCGCGCTCCTCGGTGCGAAAGAAGCTTCGAAGCGCTTGGCGCGGAGTTGCCGTCGAACCTGACGATGTGCTGGAGGCCATCACCGGCGACCACTCCGAGCTGGCGAAACGCCTCGAGGCCGCGTCCAGGCTCGCCACCCTGCTTGTCAGACCACCCGTCGGCGGAAATCCACGATTGGTGAAGCGACTGATGAACACGGTGCGCCTACGGAGTCGTGTGAGTCGGCGTCAGGGCATCGAGATAGCCGAAGAGGTCCTAGCGAAGATCGCGATCTTCCAACGGTGTGCTGGCACGGACGCCTTCGCCGCCCTTGCCCGCCTCGTCGCGGAGGCCGTGGATGGCAAGGTCGCCGTCCTGAAGTCGCTCGAGGGTGGCGAGGACGATGCGGTGACACTACCCGAAGAGTGGCAACAGCACGTCGGCTTCGTTCGGCACTGGGCGACGGTCGCCCCGACTCTCGGGGACGTCGACTTGCGGCCAGCAATCGCCCTTAGCAAGGAGGCCCTGCAGAGCGTAGGCGGCGAACACACCCTGGACGAAGACCTTCAGGACCTGCTTCGCGCACTACTCGCCGTCACGAAGGCGTCAAATCGGACGATTCAGGAGAGGCTACAGCAGACCTCCAGTGAGCGGCGCGTCACGTTGATGGGGCTTCTGATCGACCGACTTCGAGTGGCCAGCGACTGGAGCACGCGTGTCGAGGGGGCGATCGGTGCCGTCGCCCTGGCGGAGGTCGATGGTCCGGCCGCGGGTCGGTTCCTCACCTTCCTATCGGACCGTGATCCCACCGCATTCGGCAAGTGGTTCCGCCTGCACCTCGAACGCCGCAGGTGGGCAGCCCCCTACCGCGAACGTTGGAACCTGCCCGAACCCACAGATAGAGCGCAGAAGTAATGGGCACATCCCAGTCGAATCCCGGAGCGGGCGGCAGCAATCCACTGATCCCGCCGTGGGCCGACGACGACGGCCAAGGCCCCGGTCCTGCGCCCGAACCACCTCGATTCAAGGGATTCAGAACCGCACTTGGGGAGTTCGCAAGGTCTGGTTCAAGAGAGAGCCTGTCTCGCTCACTCCAACGACACGTGGAGCGTGGCTACGGCGGCTCCACCACGGCGACACGCCGACACAGCTCCACAATCGCCGCGGGAGCCGCGCTTGCCGCTGGTCTCGGTGGATTCGCGGCTGGTGAGACTGGTACCGAGGTTGCCGCTGCACTACAGGCCGTTGTCGGGGGTTCCGCCGAGGAGGTCGCAGACGCGCTCTGCCAGGTCCTCGTTCAACCGGGCACCCAGGATGCCGACTCAGTTCGGATCTCCCTGGCCAACGCGGTGCTCGCATGCGAGGAGACATTCGAGGACTTTTCTCCCGGCAATCTCACGCTCGACTCCATGGTCGACTTCCTGCAGGCCTTTGTCGTTGAGCAGATTGTCGAGCGGGTGCTACTGGATGCGGGAGACGCCATGCAGTCGGCCACATCCGCCGTTCAGCGAGAGCAGGAGCTTCGCGACTTCCTGGTTCAGCTGGTCGACTTTCACTCCGATTTGCTCGCTGAAGCCGTCCATGACGGCGTACGCGACGCGCAGGTGCTGGGTGAACTCATTCACGACACCATCTTCGGCGTGATGAGCGACCTCGAGGATGGTGAAGCGTGAGGGTCGAGCTCCATACGACGCTACCCGACTACGGATCGAACGCAGATCGGGGCGTCTTTCACCTGTATGGCCTGGGTGAGGACTCAGTCGGTGCCGTGGGGAGGGGTATCCACCACCGTTTCAGACAATGGCGCCGAAGGCCCAGCATCCTCGCGTGGGACCTCCTCACTCTCGCCATGGCGGTGGAAGCCGCGGACCGCTCGGTGCTCCGTGCGTCCGGAGAGGATGGATGGACGCGGACCATCGATCTTTCTGTACCACTTCGCAACCCGAGGACCATCGAGCCGCAGGTCGCTCGGATAGAACACGCGCTCGCTTTCCTGACCGGAGACCGTTGGTCCATTGACGTCCGCGGCGGTGGCCCTGGCGCCCCCTCCCCCATGCGCGGAAGACCCCAGCATCGTCTGACCAGAGACTGCACCTCGGTCTGCCTGTTCTCCGGCGGTGCGGACAGTCTCGTCGGGGCCTTGAACGCGAAGTCAGAACGCTCCCTCGTGCTCGTCAGTCACGCACCCCGGGGAGACTCCGGGTACCAGGAAGCCCTGTGGGCGCAGCTCGGCCCGTCGCCGCCTCGCTTCGCCGCCAACGCAAACGCCACGAGCCCCTTCGAGACCCGAGAGATCTCCCAGCGAAGCCGTTCCTTCCTATTCCTCGGCCTCGGCGCTGCGGTCGCGTCAACGCTACCGTCCCATCGAAACGGCCAACCCGTGACACTGCTGGTGCCAGAAAACGGCTTCATGGCCATCAACGCACCCTTGTCGCCGCGCCGGATCGGGAGCCTCAGCACCAGAACCACACACCCCTACTTCCTCGGGTTGGTCAACGAGATCTGGGAAGCGCTGGGGCTCGGGGTCATCATCACCAACCCGTTGGCAGGCCTCACGAAGGGGGAGGCCTTCGCCGAGTGTGTGCATGAAGACCGTGAACGACTTCTCAATGCCACGATGTCGTGTGGAAAGTGGCTGCGGAAGCACGTGCACTGCGGGACCTGTGTTCCGTGCCTCGTCCGTCGCGCCGCGTTCTTGCGAGCAGGAATCGAGGACAGGACGCCGTATTTCGAGACCGCCCTCGCCGACACGTCGGATGATGTACTCGCGGTGCGCTGGGCATTGGGGCGAAGCTCGGCCCGAAATCGGGCGGCGGTGCTGGCGTCTGGCCCGCTGGATGACATCGACGCCGCCATCGATGTCCACAATCGAGGACTCCAAGAGCTGCGCGAGCTGCTGACGTGAGGCTTGTCGATGCTCACGTCCATTTGGACCTCTATCCGGACCCCGCCGCCGCGGTGGACGCATGTGAAGCCGCCGGAGTCTACGCGATATGCATGACTACGACACCCAAGGCATGGAAGGGAACCTCCTCGCTGGTCTCGCATGCTCGGCGCATTCGGTGCGCCATCGGCCTACATCCGCAGGTTGCGGCGGAGCGGCGCGCGGAGGTCGAGCTGGGCATTTCGCTCATGACCGAGACCGCGTACGTGGGTGAAATTGGTCTCGACGGTACGATGCCTCCGGCAACTCATCCTGTTCAGAGGACGGTCTTTCGGAGGATGCTGGAGGGAGCCACGTCGTCTGGTGGCAGAGTGGTCAGCGTTCACAGTAGGCGGGCCGTAGACGACGTCCTGTCCCTCCTCCGCCGATACACCGACAAGAACCTCGTGATCCTCCACTGGTTCACGGGCACACCCAGACAACTCCGCCAAGCCATCGAGTTGGGCTGCTGGTTCTCCGTGGGTCCCGCGATGACCTCCACCACCAGGGGACGAAGCCTAGCCTCCTCGATGCCGCCAGAACGAGTGCTTACCGAGTCAGACGGCCCGTTCGGAAAGCTGCGCGGCAAGTCACTAATGCCAGGCGACGTGGGGGTGTGCTACGACCATCTCGCCTCGTGTTGGGAGGTGTCACAGGAGGAGGTCGAGAACACTGTCATGGAGAACTTCGTTCGGCTGGGCGCAGGGGCTCAAGCCTTCCTGAATGCCAACGGCGCAGGTAAGTGATGGGCTTGGTGCCAGACTTCCTGGTGTACTGACGGCGAGGACAAGGTCATGAGTGCCGGCAATGCCCAGGCTCGTTCCAGCCGAGCAGCCTGATCATACGCCTCGTCATGCTCACGACAGTGGCAACCGAGCGCGTCGATGCAGGGGCCCCGGCGGGATGGGTCACGTCTGGTCACGCCGCAGTTGCCAGTCCGCACCGACGGCCCTATGCTCCTGCCGTGAGCAACCGCCTCTTCCGACACCGCCTGTTCGGCATTCTCGTCACCCTTCTCCTGATGCCAGGATGGATGGAGCTGGCCGAGACGGTCGAGCACCTGCTGCACGACGGGCACCTGCCCCACACCGAGCAGCACGCCGACTCCGAGGACGAGGTTGCCCACGAGGGCGACGAGCACGGCTGCACGCAGATGGTGCACCACTGCCAGTGCCACACCTCGAGTCCAGCATTGATCGCCGAGGCAGAGCCCGACCGGGACTCCGAGAAGGCCGTCGATGCTTCCGGCCAAGCCATCGATCTGACGCGCACCCCGACGTCGTGGGCGCATGCTCCCCCGACCCGTCCCCCCATCGCCTGAGAACGAACCGGTAGCCGCACCACTGGCCCCGTAGGTCCCTGGTGCGCCCTCTTCCTCGTTCCTCACAGGCAACCACTCCATGACTCCCAACCCTTCGGGGTGGGGCACTGTCTTCCTGCTGTTCGGACTGCTGACCGCCGCTTCCGCGTCGGCACAGGAGCACGATCCGAGCACAGTCTCAGCGCCTCTCACCCCCGAGGACGCCGTCGCCGCGGCGCTCTCGAACCACGTGGCCGTCCGCCGCGCAGATGCCGCCGTGCTCTCAGCAGACGGCAAGCGCAGACAGTCCTCGCTCCTCCTCGCCAACCCCGAGTTCAGCGCGGACCTCGGGGTCAACGGACAGCACGTCGAGTTCAACGTGTTGCAGCCCGTCTCCCTCTCCGGGGAAGGTCTGGCCGCGCGCCGCTCCGCCACCGCTGGGCTGGCATCCGCCGAGTCCTTCCGCGACCGAACCCACTTCGAGGTCGCCGCACAGGCGCGCCTGGCCTACGCAGACGCCGCGGCCACCCACGCCCACGTCGAGCTCGCTCGTCGAAGCGTGGACCTCACGCGTCGGATCCGCGAAGGCGTCGCGCTCAAGCTCGATGTCGGCGAAGGCTCCGAGCTCGACGTGCGCCTCGCCCGCATGGCCGAGGCCACCGCAGCCGGCATGCTGCTCGATGATCTGGAGTCCGAGGCCGAGGCGCTTCGTCACCTGGCGGCCGTCACCGGCAGCACCGTGACAGCCGAACAGATCGGGAGCGATCCGCTGGCTGCGGCCCCAATCCCGCCTCCTGCCAACAGCGACCGGGACCGCTCGGACGTTCGTGGCGCCGAGCAGGCGCTGGCGGCCGCAGAGGCCAACCTGGCTCGCGAGCGCGCCGCGGCGCTCCCCGCGATCAGCTTGGGGGTGAACCTCGAGTCGGACGGCGCCCCCGTCATCGGACCCGCAGTGGGCATCGAGCTCCCGCTGTTCAACCGCAACCAGTCGGGCCGCTCGGACGCATCGGGCGAGCTCGCTGTGAGCGAAGCAGCACTGAACGTCACGCGGGCCGTGGCGAGGACTGAACAGGCCACCGCGACCACACGCCACGCGGAAGCCTCGCGCGTCGTCCAAGCTCTGGGCGAAGACCTCCAGAGCGATGCACTGTCGACGCTGGTCGGCATCGAGGCCGGCTACCGGGCGGGAGAGTTCGACCTTCCCACCGCGGTCGTGCTCCAGAGCAAGGTGATCGAAGGCCAAGCGGCCGCGATCGACCTGCAACGCCGCCTCGCCGCGGCCCGAATCGACCTGCTGCTCGCCACAGAGCACCCCTCTCTCCTCCCCGGAGGTACTCCATGAGTCGCACACCCGTTTCCTTCCTCTTCCTCCTCCTCATCAGCTGCTCCGGCGGCACCGCCCCAGAGCAGCACGACGACCACGACGAGCACGAAGAGGCCGGCGAAGCCCATGGCGACGAGCACGAAGAAGTCGGCCTGACCGAGGGTGCCATCGCCGCCGCTCGAATCGAGGTCGCCGTGGCCCAGCTCGGCACCCTTCACGGACAACTCGAGGTCCCGGCCCGTATCACGCTGGACCCGCGGAACGAGGCTGCCCTCAGCGCGTGGGTTGGTGGACAGGTGGACAGCATCAGCGTGCGCTCGGGCGACACGGTGAAGAAGGGCCAGACGCTCGCCATGGTGCAGAGCCCCGAGCTCGGCGAGGCCGTGGGGGCCTACCGAGGAGCCCTCGCCCGCGACAGAGCCGCAGACGCGAAGCTCGACCGGCTCAAGCAGCTCGAGGCCCAGGGTGTGACCTCGAAGGCCCAGGTGCTCGAGGCCGACGCCGAGCATGCCGAAGCGGCGAGCTCACTCGAGGCGGCCGAGGAGCGCCTGCGCATCCTCGGAGTCAACCCGTCCGCTGGCGGGGATGCGCACTCCGGCGGGCACTACCCCTCCCGCGTGCCGATCCGAAGCCCGCTGAACGGCGAAGTGCTGCGCACCGACATCGCCGTCGGGCAGCGCGTCGCGCCGGGCGATCGGCTGTTCCACGTCGGCGCCATGGAACAGGTCTGGCTGATGCTCGACATCTACGAGCGTGACCTGCGCCATGTCGCGCAGGGGCAAGACGTGGGATTCACGGTCGAGACCTGGCCAGGCGAGACCTTCGTCGGCACTGTCGATGCCGTGGGTGACTGGATCGCGCCGGACACGCGAACAGTGGAGGTCCGCGTAATCGTGGACAACCCCGATCATCGGCTCAAGCCGAACATGGTGGCGCGGGCGGTGCTCACGCTCGCAAAGCAGACCGAGGCCCAGGGCGTGCTGCTTCCCGCGGATGCCGTGCGCGAGCTGGACGGCCGCACCGTGGTCTTCGTCGAGCACGAGACCGGGCGCTTCGACCCGCGAACGGTCGTGGTGAAGGACCGCAACAGCGCCGAGGTGCTGCTCGAGAGCGGCCTCGAGCCCGGCGAGCGCGTCGTCGTCGCCGGCGCTTTCGCCGTGCAGAGCGAGTTCCAGAAAGCCGAGCTGGGAGCGGGTCATGCACACTGACGACCCCCAGAACGCCGAATTGCTCTCCCCACAGGGACCTGGGCTGCTCGACAGCATCATCGCGCTGTCCCTGCGCAACAAGCCGCTGGTCCTCATCGCGCTGCTGTTGCTGATCGCGGTCGGGCTGAACGCAGCGCAGCGCCTGCCCGTGGATGCCGTGCCCGACGTCACCAATGTGCAGGTGCAGATCCTGACCGACACACCCGGATTGTCGCCAGTCGAGGTCGAGCGCTTCGTCAGCTGGCCCATCGAGACCGCCATGTCCGGGCTTCCGAAGACAGAGGAAGTCCGGTCGCTGTCACGGTTCGGACTCTCGGTCGTGACCGTGGTCTTCGAGGAAGGCACCGACCTGTGGTGGGCTCGGCAGCTGGTGTCCGAGCGGGTTGCCACAGCCCGCGAGTCGATTCCCGATGGGTACGGCGACCCCGAGATCGGTCCGCCATCGACCGGGCTCGGCGAGGTCTTTCAGTTCGAGGTACGCGGAGAGGGCCACTCACTGATGGACCTGCGCGACGTGCTCGAGTGGCAGATCGCACCGCGACTGCGCTCCGTGCCTGGCGTGGTGGAGATCAACGCTTTCGGCGGGGAGCTCCGGACCTACCAGGTCGAGGTGCGGTCCGAGCGCCTCGGCGCCCACGGCCTGGTGCTGGCCGATCTCTTCGACGCACTCGAGAGCAACAACCGCACGATCGGAGGCGGCTACATCGAGCGAGGGCGCGAGCAGATGCTGGTCCGCGGCACTGCCCTCGTCGAGGACCTCGATGACCTCGAACGCATCGTGGTCGCCACCACCGACGAGGGCACGCCGGTCACGGTCGGCATGCTGGGCAGCGCGTCCTACGCACCCCTCATCCGCCAGGGCGCAGTGACTCGAGACGGACGCGGCGAAGCGGTCATCGGCATCGCCATGATGGGCTTCGGCGAGAACGCCCGTGTCGTCAGCCAGGACCTCGAAGAAGCGGTCGAGGAGATCCGCCCGAGCCTGCCGGATGGCGTGAGCATCGACGTCTTCTACAACCGCACCGACCTCGTCGAGCGAACCCTGCACACCGTCGAGACGAACCTGGTCGAGGGCGGCTTCCTGGTCATCGCCGTGCTGCTGCTGCTGCTCGGCAACATCCGCGGTGGACTGATCGTCGCGATCGCGATCCCGCTGTCCATGCTGTTCGCGGTGACGAGCATGGTGGCGGCAGGCCTGTCCGGTAACCTGATGAGCCTCGGGGCCATCGACTTCGGTCTCATCGTGGACGGCTCCGTCGTGATGATCGAGAACATCGTCCGAGTCGTCGGGAAACGCCGGAAGGAGGGCAAGGAAGTCGATGACGCGACCATCCTGGGCGCCGCGCGAGAGGTCGCACGCCCGGTCGTGTTCGCCGTTGGCATCATCATCCTCGTCTACATGCCCATCCTGGGCCTGACGGGCATCGAAGGGAAGATGTTCCGCCCCATGGCGCTGACCGTGGTCTTTGCCCTGGTGGGCTCGCTCATCCTCGCGCTCACCGCCATGCCGGTGCTGGCGTCGTTGTTCCTGAAGAGCGCCGAAGAGAAGGAGACCCGCCTCATCCGGCTGGCGAACCGCCTGTACCGCCCGTCACTCGCGACGGTGATGAGGTGGCCGCACGCGACCGCAACTCTGGCAGCCGTTGCCTTCGCAGCCAGCCTGACGCTCGTCCCGTTCATGGGCGCCGAGTTCGTGCCCAAGCTGGATGAAGGGAGCATCGCACTTCAGATCATCCGGCCGCCGTCGGTGTCGCTCGAGGAATCGATCCAGCAAGCCACCGCCGTCGAGGCGGCGCTCAAGGACGGCTTTCCCGACGAGGTCACGACGGTGATCTCCCGAACAGGTCGGGCAGAGATCGCCACCGACCCCATGGGCGTCGATTTCTCGGATGTCTACGTCATGCTCCATCCGGTCGAGGACTGGACGAAGGCGAGCAACCAGGCCGAGCTGGTCGAGGCCATGCAGGAGCACCTCGGCAAGAGCGTGCCGGGGGTCAACTACGCGTTCTCACAGCCCATCGAGCTGCGCATGAACGAGCTCATCGAGGGCGTTCGCGGCGATGTTGCCCTGTTCCTCTACGGCGACGACCTCGACGAGCTGGCGCGCCTCGGCGACGAGCTCACCACGACGCTCCAGGGCATCGAGGGAGCCGAGGATGTGAAGCCCGAGAAGCTCGCCGGTCTGCCCATGCTGCGCATCGACGTGGACCGCGAGGCGATCTCGCGGCTGGGCATGAACGCGGGGGACGTGCTCGATGCGGTGCAGACCTTGGGCGGGCGGCCCGCAGGGCAGGTGCTGGTCGGTCAGCGCCGCTTCGCCCTGCAGGTGCGCTTTCCCGAGAGCGTCCGGCGCGACGAGGAGTCGGTCAGCCGCATCCTCGTCGGCCGGCCGGGCGGTCCGCGCGTCCCCCTTGGCCAGGTGGCACACGTACGGGTCGAGGACGGTCCTCTGCAGATCGGTCGCGAGAACGTGCAACGCCGCCTCACGATCGAGGCGAACGTCCGTGGACGCGACATCGCCAGCTTCGTTGCCGAGGCCCAGGCCGCCATCGAAGACGAGGTGGACATGCCTTCGGGGTACATCCTGGAGTGGGGCGGCGCGTTCGAGAACCTCCAGGCAGCGACAAAGCGCCTGTCGTTGCTGGTGCCGCTCGTCCTGATGCTGATCTTCGTGTTGCTGCAGGCGAACTTCCGCTCCGTGCGCGTCACCCTGCTCGTCTACGCGAACGTGCCGATGGCGGTGACAGGGGGACTCGCAGCGCTATTCATCCGGGGTTTGCCGCTGTCGATCTCAGCGGCTGTCGGCTTCATCGCGTTGTTCGGCATCGCAGTCATGAACGGCGTGGTTCTCGTCAGCTGCATTCGGGACTTCCACACTGGCGAGACCTCCGCAGCAGAAGCGGCAAAGCGGGGAGCAGAGCAGCGTCTGCGGCCCGTGCTGATGACCGCGCTGGTGGCGGCACTCGGCTTCCTGCCGATGGCGGTCGCGAGCTCTGCGGGGGCGTCGGTCCAGCGCCCTCTCGCCACGGTCGTCATCGGCGGCCTCGTCACGAGCACCTTCTTGACGCTGTTTGTCCTGCCCGTGCTCTACGGGCGATGGGTGAGCAGAGGTCCAGCGCAATGATGGATATTCTTGAAGGCGGAGCCGCGGTCCGCGGGCGAACTGCAGGAGGCGACGGGTCTGGAGCGCACGTCGTTGTCCCATCAACTGCGCGTCCTCCGCGAAGCGCGCCTGGTGTCACGCGAGCGCGATGGCCGAAAGCAGCTCTACAGACTGGCAGACCAGCACATCGCCTGCATCATCCGCGACGCGATTGACCACGTGAGCGAGGGGGCCCGATGAGCGGTCACGACCACTGCGAAGACGCCTGCGACTCGACGACACCGATTTCCAAGAAGGTGTCGCCCGATGCACCGGGTGGCGTCGCCTTCCGCATCCACGGCATGGACTGCGCCGAAGAGGTCGCGATCCTCAAGCGCGCCCTTTCCGACCTCGTCGCGGAAGAGGCGCTCACCTTCGACGTGCTGTCGGGCCGCATGATCGCTCGCACACCCGTCCGTGAGCAGGCTGTCATCGACGCCGTCGCGGCCACGGGAATGCGAGCGGAGCCGTGGGACGAGGCCAAGGCCAAGAGTGAGAGTGCATCCGGGTTCGGCCTGCGCGATTGGCTCGTCGTGATCAGCATCGTCGCCACGGTGGGAGGGTTCGCGACCCATGCCCTACTCGAGGGTGCTACCGCCGCCATCGGGTCCGAAGGCGCTGGCCTGGCCCACGCGGTGCCATGGTCGGCCCGCGGCATCTACAGCATCGCCGTGGCGAGCGGGCTGTGGGTCGTGCTGCCGAAGGCCTGGTACTCGCTGCGCTCGCTGCGGCCGGACATGAACCTGCTCATGACCATCGCCGTCGCCGGTGCCATCGCCATCGGAGAGTGGTTCGAGGCGGCGACCGTGTCCTCGCTCTTTGCGCTGTCCCTGGGGCTGGAGGCCTGGAGCGTCGGCCGAGCCCGACGGGCCGTCGAAGCGCTGATGAGCCTGGCGCCAGACACTGTGCGTGTCCGAGACGACAACGGCGACGACCAGGATGTCGATCCTGCAACCGTACCAGTTGGCACGACCTTCTCGGTGCAGCCAGGAGAGCGCATCGGCCTGGACGGCCGTGTCGCCGCCGGTCAGACCGAAGTCGATCAGGCGCCCATCACGGGAGAGTCGGTGCCGGTGGACAAAGCACCGGGCGACGACGTCTTCGCCGGAACGATCAACGGCTCCGGCGCCATCGACGTCATCTCCACGCAACCGGCGGGCGAGACCACGCTGGCCCGCATCGTGCGGCAGGTAGCCGATAGCCAAGCGAACCGCGCGGAAGCAGAGCGGTTTGTCGAGCGGTTCGCGCGCATCTACACACCGGCGGTCTTCGGACTCGCGTTGGCCGTGGCGATCGTTCCGCCGCTCCTGTTTGGCGCCGCCTGGTCCGATTGGACATACCGAGCCCTGGTCTTGCTCGTGATTGGCTGCCCGTGCGCGCTCGTCATCTCCACTCCGGTCGCCATCGTCGCCTCGCTGGCCGCATCGGCCAGGCAGGGCGTGCTGCTGAAGGGTGGGCGCGTGGCGGAGCTGCCTGCGGGCATCGCCGTGGTCGCCCTCGACAAGACCGGCACCCTCACCCGTGGCAAGCCCAGTGTCGTCGAGGTCGTGCCGCTCGCAGAGCACGACGAGCGCAGCCTGCTCAGTCGGGCGGCCGCTCTCGAGCGCATGTCGGGCCACCCCATCGCGGCCGCCATCCTTCGGCGCGCTGACGAGCTCGGTGTCGATGCCGCTCCTGCTACAGACGTCGTGGCAGTGCACGGAAAGGGCGTGCAGGGCCACATCGATGGGCGGGCCTTCTGGCTCGGCTCGCACCGCTGGCTCGAAGAACGTGGGCAGGAACAGCCCGAGCACCACGAGCGGCTGGAGGCCCTGTCGTCTGCGGGGCGGTCCGTGGTGGTGGTCGGCAACGAGGACCATGTCTGCGGGCTCATCGCCGTTGCCGATGAGGTTCGCACCGAGTCGCGAGACGCCATCGAAGAGCTCCGAGCCGCCGGTGTGCAGCGCGTGGTGATGTTGACTGGCGACAACCGCGGCACAGCGGAAGCCGTCGCCCGGGAGGTCGGCGTGGATGAGGTGCTGTCCGAGCTGTTGCCCGAGGACAAGGTCGCTGCGGTCGAGCGCCTCGAGGCCGAGTACGGCGCGGTCGCGATGATCGGCGACGGCGTGAACGACGCGCCAGCGCTGGCACGGGCCACGCTGGGCATCGCGATGGGTGCGGCCGGAAGCGATGTCGCCATCGAGACCGCAGACATCGCGCTCATGGGTGACGACCTGTCCAAGCTCGCCTGGCTGGTGGGCCACAGCCGCGCCACCCTGTCCATCATCCGCGCCAACACAGTGCTTGCCCTAGGCATCAAGGCCGTCTTCGTGGTGCTGACCTTCGGCGGCGTGGCGAGCCTGTGGGGCGCTGTGGCCGCGGACATGGGGGCATCGCTGCTGGTGGTGGCAAACGCCCTTCGACTTCTGAGGAGGTGACGGAAGGAGACCACCAAACCGCCCTTTGTCCTCTCGTACCAAGGCGTTGCTCGTCAAGGTTCGGCGCGTGCGCATCACGTCGCGGAAGCTGTCCCCAAACTCACCCATCGGGGTACTCAGGCCCATTGTCGCGAACGAGCCACGCAACCGGCGCGATGTGCCCGTACCAGGGGTACCTGAACATCGTTCGAGTGGCAGTCGAAGCACGCCCGCTTCCGAGCGCTCGAGTCGCTGGGCTGTCCCAGGGCGGCTCCCGGCGGCCCCCCCGGTTGTGGACGCGGTATGGCACGAGCTGCATGCCCGAGAAGAGCACCACGAATAGAGCGAGGATGTCGGGTCCGGAGTCGACGTGCTGCACGTGGGAATCGAGGGCTTTGCAGCGGCGGTGTCCAGCCTCGGGGCGGCGGTCTTCTATCGCCACCATCGTGAGGAGAAGGCAGAGTCCGATGCCTGGCGCGCGCGAGCGGAGGAGCAGCTGGAGGTATGGGTTCGGCGGTCGATCAACAGGTCGAGGCCTGGTCGCATTCCTCCGCGGAGAGTGAGGTCGCGCTGCTGCTGCTGAAGGGGGCTCTCGTTCAAGGAAATCGCCGCTGTGGGGGGCACATCGGAGCGCACGAACCGTGAGCAAGCACGAGGCGTCTACAAGAAAGCCGGCGTCGCCGGTAGAGCCGAGTTGTCAGCCTGGTTCATGGAGGACTTTCTGGTGATGCGAAGCCCCTAAGTCAGCTAGCCAGACCGTCCGAGGGTCACGCTGCTCGTCCGGCGGGCTCCGTGCGGATGGGTGGTGCACGCTCTCCACAGTTCCTCCCAATCAACTTGCGACCGGGCCCACGGCCGATTATTTCAGCGTTCACGCAACTACGGAAGGCCCATGAAGTGCGTCCCGCCCGAGAACAGCCCCGTCGACCTCGACGCCCTGCGCGAGGACTACGCCTTCACACCCGACCTCGACGAGCTCGCCGCCGGGCTCGCGGTCTGGTCGCACCCGTCTCGCCTGCGGATCTTCGCCCTGCTCGACCAGGTGGAGCAGATGTGCGTCTGCGACCTTGCCACGGTGCTCGGGCTGTCGGTCTCGGCGGTATCACAGAACCTGGCCAAGATGCGCGCGCAGCGCCTGGTCCACTACCGACGCGACGCCCAGACCCTGTACTACGCGCTCACCGACCACCCGCTCAACGCCGTGCTCCGGCAGGCGGTCCGGGACGCCCGCGATGCGGTGGGCGAGTAGCCTCATCCTGCTCGCCGCGTGCACGTCCGGCTCGCCCGACGAGACCGGCGACACCGACACGTCCGCCTCCGAGGCCCCTGCGCGCTTCGAGGTCTCGGGCCAGGTGGTGGACCTGCTCGGAGTGCCGGTCGTCGAGGTGTTCGTCACCGTGTCCACGGAGTTCTGCATCCCCGACCGTACCGACGACGCCGGCGGCTTCACGGTGGGCGAGGTCGATCCAGGCGACAAGCGGCTGATCACCTACGGCGAGACCGCTGCCAACGGCCTGTTCGCCTCTGTCGTCTTCGCGTTCTCCACCGACGCCAACACCACGTTCGACCAGCCCATCCCCGCACCGTCCCTCGACGAGCGCTGGCCGATCGATCCGGACGCACCCGCGGCCCAGCAGATCACCAACGCGGACGGCCTCGAGCTCACCATCGAGGCGGGCAGCCTGACCCTGGCACCGTTCGTGCTCGACGAGGTCCAGGTGGCGCGCGTCCCGATCGAGCAGGCCCCGCCCTTCGTTCCCGACGGCGTGACGCTCGTCGACCTGTTCGCCCTGCACCCCATCCAGTCCACCTTCGATCCACCGGCTTCGGTGGCCTTCCCCGGCGACACCGGGCTCGCCCCCGGCACCGCCGTCACCTTCCACAGCCTCGACTACGAGCTCGGCTTGCTCGTCCCGGTCGCCACCGGGACCGTAGACGCCGACGGGAGGCCGGTGACCGACGCCGGCCAGGGCCTCCCCGAGCTCACCTGGGTCGGGGTCTCCACGAAGTAGCCATGCGCACTCTCGTCCCCATGTTGTTGCTCTCGGCCTGCGCCGGCTCCGAGTCCGTCGACACCGCTCCCGTGGCCCCTTGTGGACCGGACGCGGCCGTCGGTCTCGAGGTCGGTGACTGCGCGCCCGACTTCACGCTGCCCGACCGGGGCGGTCAGGCTTTCACACTCTCGGCCCAGCGCGGCAAGGTCGCACTTGTGGACATCTCAGCGCTGTGGTGAACGAGCTGCCAGTCCCTGGTCCAGGGACTCGAGGGGCTCTACCAGGAACACGGCGAGGCAGGCTTCGTGCCGATCAGCGTGGTGATCCAGGACGGCGTGGGCGACACACCCGACGTGGCCGACGCCGAGCTGTGGGCGAGCGAGCTGGAGCTGACCTACCCGGTGCTGGCCGACGTGGACGGGGAGTTCTTCCCGGTCTGGGATCCGGACGTGGTGCTGCCGATGGCGTACATCATCGGCCCGGACGGCGTGGTCGCCTGGGCCGAGGCCGGTGGCAGCGGTGGGTTGGCCAAGATGGAGGAGGAGGTACTCGCCCTGCTCCCGGGGGGCTGATCGCGCTCGACCGCAGGAAAAGAGCGGCCATGTACGGGTCAGCGCTCCCGTGAATCAGTATTTGCATGAATACTGAAACACGCATAGGAGATCGGCGTCTACAGGAGCAGAGACCCTCCCGGAGGCCCACGATGAAGGAAGATATCGCCCGCAACTTCAGCCTTGGCGGCTCGGTCGCTGCCGCACTGGCAGCCTCGGCCTGCTGCGTCGGGCCGCTGGTGTTCGCCCTGCTCGGGATCGGCGGCGCAGGCTTCCTGGTCGCGCTGGAGCCCTACCGCCCCGTGTTCACGGTGCTCACGCTGGGCCTGCTTGGTGTCGGCTACTACCTGACCTACCGGACCCCCGCGATGGCGCGCGTCCCGGCTGGAGGCGATGCCGTCGGCGACGACTGCGGCTGCGAGATGCCGAAGACCAACCGGGCCGGCAAGCGCATGCTCTGGGTCGCCACCGGCTTGGTCGCCGTCGCCCTGATGTTCCCGTACGCCACCCCCTACTTGTTCTGATCTGGAGGTCCACATGAATAGGCTCGCCGCTCCGGCACTGTTGCTCGGTGCCCTCTACGTCGCCATCCTCGGGGGTGGCTGCGGCGCCGCCGAGCGGTCCGCCGAGGTCCTGGCCGCCGCCACCGAGACCGCCACCTTCGAAGTGGAGGGCATGACCTGCGCCTCGTGCTCCGTGACGGTCCGCACTGCGGTGAGCAAGCTCGACGGGATCGGCACGGTCGAGGTGGACGTGACCGGAGGCAAGGCGACCGTCGCGTTCGACCCGAACAAGACCAGCGCGACCGCCATCGCCGAGGCCATCACCCAGTCCGGGTACACCGCGACCGTCTCGACGGAAGGAGCCTGACGTGGACTGCTGTGCAACGAGCTGCGAGGTCCCGGCCGTCGAGGCCCGAGACTGCCCGCGCTGCGGTCAGCGGGGTCGGACGGTCGGCGACGCCACCCTGGACGCCCTGCTGCGAGAGCCAGCACATCGCGGGACGGGGCCCTGGCGGTTCTGCCGGGACGCGGACTGCCCGGTGGTCTACTTCAGCGAGGGAGGCGCCGAGCTCGAGGCGGAGGCGCTGACCGTTCGCGTGGCGCGGAAGGAGCACGGGGCTGATCGGCCGATCTGCTACTGCTTCGGACACAGCGCCGCCGAGCTGCTGGAGCGCCCGAGCATCCGGGACGAGATCAAGGCTGCGTGCAAGCGCGGCGAGGACCGGTGCCCGGAGACCAACCCCCAGGGGAGCTGCTGCCTCGGCAACGTCGCCGCGGTGCTGCGCCAGATGGACGAGAAGGTGCCGGTATGATCGGGACGGTGCAGCCCGACAGCGCCGAGCCCATGGGGGGAGCGCTCCCCGTCCTCTCCACGTTCGCCCTGGTCAGGCCATGAACCACGTTCCCTTCCTGATCCTCGGTGGTGGTGCCGCCGCCTTCTCGGCCGCGACCAAGGCCAACGACCTCGGCGTGCGCACGGTGATGGTCAACGCCGGGCTGCCCCTCGGGGGCACCTGCGTCAACGTGGGCTGCGTGCCGAGCAAGCACCTGCTGCAAGCCGCTGCAGGGGTCCACGCAGCCAGGGCTCCGCGAGCTCCCGGGCTCACGGTCGGCGACGTGCAGCTGGACTACGCGGCGACGAAGGCCGCGCGAGACGCCGTCGTCGAGCGGCTGCGAGGCAGCAACTACCGCGACGTGCTCGACGCGCTGGAGCACGTCACCCTGGTCGAGGGGCGTGGCCGCTTCATCGATCCGCACACCATCGAGGTCGGCGACGCGCGCTTGCGTGCGGATCGGATCCTCGTCGCCGTCGGCTCACGAGCACGACGTCTGGGTATCGAAGGCGAGGATTTGCCCGGCGTCGTCGACCACATCGGGGCGCTCGAGCTCACCGAGGTCCCGCAACGTCTCGTCGTTCTCGGCGCCGGGCCCCAGGGACTGGAGTGGGCGCAGGCGTTCCGTCGCCTCGGGAGCGAGGTGACCGTGCTGATGTCGCGGAGCCAGGTGTTGAGGCCGGTCGATCGAGACGTGGCGGCGCAGGTGCAGCAGGCGCTCGAGCTCGAGGGCGTGCGCTTCCAGCTGAGCACGCGGGCCACCCGCATCACGCGTGACGGAGCGGGACTGCGCGTGTGGTGGTCAGACGGCGACCAGGAGCACAGCGCCCCCGCCTCTCACGTGCTCCGCTCCGTGGGCGTCCACGGCAACGCCGACGGCATCGATGCCGAGCGCGCCGACCTGGCCGTCGACCGCGGCTTTCTCCAGACCGACGCGGGGATGCGAACCAAGGTGCCGCACATCTTCGCCGCCGGCGACGTCATCGGACACCACATGCTCGAACACGCCGCGGGCAAGGAGGGCAAGGTCGCGGCAGCCAACGCGCTGTCGGACGCCGAGCTCACCGTGCCCTATGCGTCGATGCCCGCGGTGGTCTACACCGATCCCGAGGTGGCCTGGGTGGGGCCGACCGAGCGCGACTACATGCGCGAGCACGGCGTGTGCAAGTGCCGACACGTCCTGCTCGAGCGCGTCCCCCGGGCCATGGCGACCGGCCGCACGGCAGGGATCGCACGGCTGACCATCGACCACCGCACCGAGGTCGTGGTCGGTGCTCAGCTCGTGGCCCCCCATGCCGGAGACGCCATCCACGAGATGGTGGTCGCGATCCGCGCCGGTATGCACATCGATGAGCTCATCGAAACCGTGCACGCCTTCCCGACCTACTCGGAGGCGTTCAAGACCGCCGCCTTGGCGTTCCGCCGCGACATCTCCGTGATGGCCTGCTGCATCGGCTAGGACGCGCGAGCATGCTCGTGACAGTATTTTTGTCATTGCTAAGATACGGTATCACCGGAGCCAACATGCGAATCCTGCCTGTCGCCCTGTTCCTCGCCGTCTGTTCATCCCAGGCGTTACCCGCTCCCATCGAGGAGGCGGCGGACGCACCGTCTCAGCCCGAGGGCGTCGTCCGGTTCTCGTTCGCGGTCAACGGCCTGGAGCACGGCAACGGCGCCCTGTGAATGGGTTGACCCAACGGGATCCAGCGGTCGCTGGAGAAGCACAGCCAGATCGACAACGTCACCTTCGACGTGCCCACCCGCCGGTTCACCGTGACCCTGAAGCCCGGCGCGCAGATGCCGCGGCACGAGGTCGAGGCGATGATGGCCGCGCACAACGAGGGCACCGGTGAGCACTTCGAGATCGCCTGGGATGCCCGAGAGACCCGACAAACGGCGGAGGCCAAGGCCCATGCATTCCGGCTCACGACCCTCGGAGGCGAGGAGTACGACTTCGCCACGGCGCTCGGGATCCGTCCGGCGGTGATCAGCTTCTGGGCGAGTTGGTGCGCCCCGTGTGTGGTGGAGGCGCCGCATCTTCAGGCGCTGCACGCCGATCTCGGCGACCAGGTGGCGGTGGTCGGCGTGAGCATCGACGAGCCGTCCAAGCGCGGAAAGCTGAAGGCGATGGTAAAGCGCCTCGGGCTCACCTATCCGATCCCGCTGGACAGCGATGGCGCCGTGTACGCGCAGTTCAACCCCGGCGGGTCGATCCCCTACACGCTGGTCGTCGACGCGGACGGCCAGGTCACCTACGTCGCCACGAACTTCGAGGAAGGGGACGAGGTGAAGCTGCGCGCGGCCGTGGATGCGGTACTCACGCGGTAGGCCACGCGCGTGGTGCCAAGGCCCGCCGGGCGCTTCCCCAAGCACCTGTAAGAGTCTCGGCTCGGCCACGTCAGCAGCGGCAGAGATCACCACCTGCCCGGAGTGCAGATGCACGCACACTCTCAATCCTCGCCGTTGGCAAGGCCGCGGACGATCGGCTTACGCTCCGACATCATGCGTTCCAACTCGCCGATCGATGCGCCCGTAGACGACGCCGTCCTGTCCCACCTCGTGGACAGCCATCGGAGGTTCCTCGCCTTCGTGGCCGCGCGGGTCGAGGACCGGCAGGCGGCCGAAGAGATCCTGCAGACCGCGTTCGTCAAGGCCCTGGCAAAGCGCGACGACCTCCGGGACGAAACATCGTCGGTGGCGTGGTTCTTCCGCATCCTGCGCAACGCGATCATCGACCACTACCGCCGTCGCACGGCGCTCGAACGCCTCGCGGAAGCAAGCGCAGCGGCACAGGCACTGGACCTCCAACACGAGGAGAACCATCGGGAGCTCTGTTCTTGCTTCGAGGCGCTCCTCCCGACCCTGAGCGACAACTACGCGCACATGCTGCGGGCCGTGGACCTCGATGGTCGGACCGTGAGCGCCGTGGCCGACGAGCTCGGCATCACCCCCAACAACGCCCACGTGCGGCTCCACCGGGCTCGCACAACACTTCGCAAGCGCCTGGAGCAGGCCTGCGGAACCTGCGCCACCCACGGCTGCCTCGACTGCAGCTGCGGCGGGAGCCACTCATGAATCCCCACGAACAGCATCACCACGAGCACGACCACCACCATCACGACGCCCGCGTTGATCCGGTGTGCGGCATGACGCCGAAGCCGGACACACCGCATCGGCACTCGCACGAGGGCGAGGAGTTCCTGTTCTGCAGCGCCGGCTGCCACGGCAAGTTCGTGGCCGACCCCGGCAAGTACCTCGAGCCCGGCGGAGCCGCGGAGCCCGACGTCCCGGAGGGCACGGTCTACACCTGCCCCATGCATCCGGAGATCGAGCAGATCGGCCCCGGCAGCTGCCCCATCTGCGGCATGGCGCTGGAGCCGAAGGTCTTCGACCCGAATGCACCGGCCGACGACGGCGAGCTGAAGGACATGACCCGGCGCTTCTGGGTCGCGACCCTCTTCGCACTGCCAGTGTTCGTCATCGCGATGGGTGACATGCTGCCGGGCCAGCCCATGACCACCATGCTCGGCAGCGCCCGGGTCTGGGTGGAGCTCGTCCTGGCGACGCCGGTGGTGCTGTGGGCCGCCTGGCCCTTCTTCGTGCGCGCCGTCGAGTCGGTGAAGAACGCCAGCCCCAACATGTGGACCCTCATCGGCCTCGGAGTGTCCGTCGCGTACGGCTACAGCGTCGCCGCCACCGTCGCACCAGACCTCTTCCCGCACTCCTTCCGACACGGCGGAGAGGTGGCGGTGTACTTCGAGGCCGCCGCCGTCATCGTCGCCCTCATCCTGCTCGGGCAGGTGCTCGAGCTCCGGGCCCGCAGCCAGACCAACCAGGCCATCGCCAAGCTGCTCGAGCTGTCCGCCAAGAAGGCACGCCGCATCGAGCCCGACGGCACCGAGGTCGATGTCGACCTGGATCAGGTCCAGATCGGGGATCGACTCCGGGTGCGGCCTGGAGAGAAGATCCCCGTAGACGGCGTGGTCCTCGAGGGGACGAGCCACGTCGACGAGTCGATGGTCACCGGCGAGCCGGTTCCGGTGAGCAAGGCGGTCGATGACGAGGTGATCGGCTCCACCGTCAACGGCACGGGCGGCCTCGTCATCCGCGCCGAGCGCGTCGGCGCCGACACCCTGCTCTCGCGGATCGTCACGATGGTGGCCGAGGCCCAGCGCAGCCGCGCGCCCGTCCAGAAGCTCGTCGACCAGGTCTCGGGCTGGTTCGTCATGGCGGTGCTGGCGACCGCCGTGATTACCTTCGTGATCTGGGCGCTCGTCGGGCCCGAGCCGCCGATGGCCTACGCCCTGATCAACGCCGTGGCGGTGTTGATCATCGCCTGTCCGTGCGCGCTCGGCCTGGCCACGCCGATGTCGATCATGGTCGCGACCGGCAAGGCCGCCGGCCACGGGGTGCTGTTCAAGGATGCGGAAGCCATCGAGGTCCTCGGCAAGGTCGACACGCTCGTCGTCGACAAGACAGGCACCCTCACCCAGGGCCGGCCGGCGCTGACCACCGTCGAGAGCCTCGACCTCGACGAGGCAACCTTCCTCTCACTGGCCGCGGCGCTCGAGCGCGGCAGCGAGCACCCGCTGGCCGAGGCCATTGTCGCGGGGGCGGAGGAGCGAGGCGTGCCCGGGCTGGAGACCGCCGACTTCGAGTCCGTGACCGGCAAGGGCGTCCAGGGGACCGTGGAGGGACACGCCGTGGCGCTGGGGAATCGCGCGATGATGCAGGCCCTCGACCTGGACCCGGACACGCTCGACGCCCGCGCCGAGGAGCTCCGTGCGAAGGGCGAGACCGTCATGTTCGTCGCGGTGGATGGGGCACTCGCCGGGCTGATCGGCGTGTCCGATCCAATCAAGGAGAGCACGCCCGACGCCATCCGCCGGCTGCACGCCGAGGGACTGCACATCGTCATGCTCACGGGCGATTCCGAGACGACCGCCCGTGCTGTCGCGAAGACGCTCGGCATCGACGAGGTGATCGCCGGGGTCCTGCCCGACGAGAAGGCCGCCAAGGTCGCCTCGCTGACCGAGGAGGGCAAGATCGTCGCCATGGCCGGCGACGGCATCAACGACGCCCCCGCCCTGGCGCGCGCTGCGGTGGGCATAGCGATGGGAACCGGCACCGACGTCGCCATGGAGAGCGCCGGGGTGACCTTGGTCAAGGGCGACCTGCTGGGCATCGTCCGCGCGCGCAAGCTGTCGCGGATGACCATGGCGAACATCCGTCAGAACCTGTTCTTCGCCTTCTTCTACAACACCGCGGGCATTCCAATCGCCGCCGGCGTCCTGTACCCCCTGGTCGGCATCCTCTTGTCGCCGATGGTGGCCGCGGCCGCGATGTCGATGTCCTCGGTGTCTGTGATCGGCAACGCCCTGCGCCTTCGCATGCTGAAGGTCTGAGACATGACAGCAATACCCAACCTCCACCCCGCCATCGTGCACTTTCCGATCGTGCTCGTACCGCTAGCGCTCCTGCTCGACCTCGCGGCGCTCGGCCTGGGCCGCGCCGACATCCGCCGCGGTGCCGGCGTCGCCTGGGTCGCGGCCGCCCTGGCAGCCACGGCAGCCTTCATCGCGGGCCGGGCAGCGGCCGATGGGCTGATGAACGTGCCCCCGAATGTGCAGCCCGTCATCGCGGATCACGCCAACTGGGCGACCACGACGTTGACGCTCGCCGGGACGCTTGCCCTGCTGAGGATCGCGATCGAGCGGTGGGCCGACGCCGGCTGGTCCAAGCCGGCGCGGGCCTTCGCGCTGCTCGGCGCGGCCGGCCTCGGAGGACTCGTCTTCATCACCGCCGACAAGGGCGGCGCACTGGTCTACCAGCACGCGCTGGCCGTCGCGGTGCCCGAGTGCGAGGTCTGCCCTGAGCCGCCGCCGCAACCCATGGAGCCCGACGAGGCGGGCGACACGCCGATGCTGACTCGCGCTGGCGACACGTGGACCTGGACCCCCACGGTCGAGCACGCAGCCGCGCTGCAAGCCTCACCATGGCCGGATCGCGGCGCTGCCTTTGCCATCGAAGGCTCGCACACCGTGGCGTTCGAACAGCCCTTCGGCGATGTGCAGGTGAACGCCTGGCTCGACCTGACGGCCTTCGAGGGTGAGGTCCACCTGCTTCACCACCTCGACGACGCCGGGGCCGGGGGTGCGTTCACCCTGGCCACCAGCGGGCGTGCGCGGCTGCTGGATCTCTCACCGGACCCGAGCGAGCTCGATGGCAGCGACGTTGCGGTGACCGGGCGCCACGCCGTGGCGGTGAACGCTGCCGGCAGCCACCTGAAGGGCATGGTGGACGGCAAGACGGTGGTGCACGGCCACGCTCCGGCCCAACCCGACGGCAAGGTGGCGCTCCGCTTCGAGGGCTCGGGGGTCGTCGGCATCGAGCGGCTCGAGATCGTCGCCCTGGAGGGGCACTGATGCTCTTCCTGCTGCTGTCACTACCCGGCTTCGCTAGCCCGCTGCCGACCCCCGCTTCCGCGGGTGCCCAGGCCCCGCATCTGACCGCGGAGGGCAGGGACATCCGGCTCACCTGGTTCGAGCCGAGCGGTGACGATGTCGCGCTCAAGACCGCGGTGCGGAACGTGGCGGGCGTGTGGACGGAACCAGCCACCATCGCGGAGTCGGCCGAGTTCTTCGTGAACTGGGCCGACACGCCCTCGGTCACACGCGGCGGCGACGGCACCTGGGTCGCCCACTTCGCGGAGAAGAGCGCGGCCGATACCTACGCGTACGACGTGATGGTGGCCACCTCGACCGACGGCGAGCGCTGGACCCGCGTGGGCCCCGTGCACGACGACGGCACCCCGACCGAACACGGCTTCGTGTCGACCTGGCCCACCTCAGACGGCGTGGGCCTGGTGTGGCTCGACGGGCGCGAGACGGCAGCCGGTGGTGCGATGACCCTGCGCACCGGGGTGATGCCCGGAGCCCCGAACGGCCAGCGGGTGCTCGACGACCGCGTCTGCGACTGCTGTGGCACCTCCATGGCCCTCGCTCCCGACGGCGTGCCGGTGGTGGCGTACCGGAACCGGAGCGAGAGCGAGATCCGGGACATCCAGGCGCTGCGGTTCGACAGCGACCAGCCCGTTTCGGTGGGCGAGGACGGCTGGCAGATCGCCGGCTGTCCGGTGAACGGCCCGCGCCTGGCGACCTCGGGCAGTGCGATGCTCGCGGCGTGGACGACCGCCCCGGCAGGCGCCACCGAGGTGCGGGTGGCCGCGTCGAAGGATGGCGGCCGCAGCTTCGGGGAGGCACACACACTCGCGGCCGGAGAGCCGATGCCGCTCGGTCGCGTCGATCTGGTACCGCTCGGAGACGAGCAGTTCGTCGCCACCTGGCTCCACAGCCTCGGCGGAGGACGGGCCGAGGTGCGCGCCCGTCGCATCGAGGTCGAGCCTGGGCAGCTGCAGGTGGGGGCCGAGCAGGCCCTGGGAGAGGCCGAGGCGGCCCGCTCGGCGGGCTTCCCGCGCGCTGTCGCCCAGGGTGACGAGCTGCTCGTCGTGTGGTCCTCCGAGGCCGGCCTGGAGATGAGCCGCACCGCCATCGCGTCCATTTCGAACGTCGAGACCCACCCGGATACGGTCACTGCCACGGCTCTGGGCACACCCAGCCGACCCGAGCGCCTGCCCACCCTCGAAGGCACCCAGGCTGACGGCGCACCCTGGGCTCTGCTTCCGTCCGGCAAGGCGACCCTGGTCACCCTCTGGGCATCGTGGTGCGGGCCGTGCAGGAGCGAGCTCCCAGCCCTCGTCGAGCTGGCCTCTCGCGACGACCTCGAGCTGGTCGTTCTGGCCGTCGACGACGCCCCACCCCGTGCCCGGGCCGCGCTCGGCGACACCGGACTGCAGCCCGTCTTCGTCTCGAGCGAGGCGGTTCGCGGCGCATTCGGCACCTCCACGGTGCCCGCCTCGTACCTGTTCGATGCTCAAGGCGACCCGATGTGGAACCACGCCGGACCGATCGACGCTCAGCACGTCTCGACAGCCCTCTCAGGGAGCAAGCGGTGAGTCATGCCAATCCCCCCGGCGCCAGCCGACGCCACTTCCTCCAGTCGGCGGGCGCCGCGGCCGGGCTGCTCGCCCTCCCGCGGTGGGCCACCGCCGCACTCCCACCGGCCCAGGACGAGTGGGACCTGGTCATCGAGCGCACGAAGCGGCCCATCGCTCAGGCGCAGGGCCGCGTGATTACCGTGAACGGCCAATACCCCGGTCCGCTCGTTCGACTGCGTCAGGGCTCCGAGGCCGTGCTCCGCGTGCGCAATGCCCTCGACGAGTGGTCCTCGATCCATTGGCACGGCCTGCTGCTCCCTCCGGACATGGACGGCGTTCCCGGCGTCAGCTTCGCGGGCATCCCCCCAGGCGAGACCTTCGAGTACCGCTTCCCGGTCCGCCAGAGCGGGACGTACTGGTACCACAGCCACTCTGGCGCCCAGGAGCAGCTCGGGCTCGCCGGCCCGCTCGTGATCGACGGCGAGGCAGAGGTCGAGCCCTTCGACCGGGAGCTCGTGGTCATGCTCACCGACTGGACCTTCCGGGATCCGCACCGGATCATGGCGATCCTCAAGAAGGACGCCGGCTACTTCAACTACCAGAAGCGCACGGTCATCGACGCGCTCACCGGACGCGACGGCCTGGGACTGGGCGACACGGCTCGCTGGGGTCGGATGCGCATGGATCCAACCGATCTGTCGGACGTCACCGGGTCGACCTACCACTACCTGATCAACGGCCACACCTCCGCGGCGCCCTGGACCGGCCTGTTCGAGCCCGGCGAGCGGGTGCGCCTGCGGATCATCAACGCCGGCGCGATGACCTACTTCGACCTGCGCATCCCCGGACTCCCGATGAAGGTCGTCTCGGCGGACGGCATCGAGGTTCGGCCGGTGGAGGTGGACGAGCTTCGCATCGCCGTCGCCGAGACCTACGACGTCATCATCGAGCCCGAGGACCGCGCCTACACGCTGTACGCCGAGACCATGGACCGGAGCGGCCACGTGCACGCCACGCTGGCGCCGAGACCGGGAGTGGCCGCCGATGTCCCGGCCCGAAGGCGGCGCCCGCTGCTCACGATGGCGGACATGGGGATGTCGATGGAAGGGATGTCGGGCATGGAAGGGATGGAAGGGATGGACGGCATGGACGGCATGGACGGCATGGACGGCATGGACGGCATGGACGGCATGGACGGCATGGACCACGGCTCACACGGCGCGCCGCCGCCAGACCCGCACGCCGGCCACAAGATGGCTCCTCCGCAGCCGGCCGACCTGAGCGGCGCCACCTACGCACAACGGAGTGCCGCAAAGGGGATTCCGCCGGCCGACCTCAACAGCCTCGGCGCCGTGCCTCCCCATGGCCCAGAGGGCCACGGCCCGACCAACCCGATGGTCGCCCAACAACCCCGTCGCCGCCTGGCCGAGCGTCCCACTGGCTTGACCGACGTGCCGTGGCGGGTGCTGTGCTACGCCGACCTCGAGGCCCGCGACGCCCGCCCGGATCCCGGCCCGGTCTCACGCGAGATCGAGCTGCACCTGACCGGCCACATGGAGCGCTACATCTGGTCGTTCAACGGCAAGAAGTTCTCCGAGGACCCGTTCATCGAGCTGACCTACGGCGAGCGCGTCCGCATCGTCTACGTCAACGACACGATGATGAACCACCCGCTGCACCTCCACGGGATGTTCGTCGAGCTCGAGAACGGGCGCGGCGCCTCGAGACCGCTGAAGCACACGGTCTCGGTCGCCCCGGCGGAGCGGATCAGCCTGCTGGTCACCGCCGACGAGCTCGGAGACTGGGCCTTCCACTGCCACCTGCTCTACCACATGGACATGGGCATGTTCCGCATCGTCCGGGTCCGGCCGGGCGACGTGGCCAGGAGTGACCGATGATCCTCCTGTTCACGACCTACGCCCTCGCGGTGGAGCCGCTCCAGCCGGACTGGCCCCTTCCCATCGACGACGACCACCACCGCGGCATGTTGCTGGCCGACCAGCTCGAGGTGCGCATGCCGGGCGTGCCCGGGAGCACCGGGGCGGACGTCGAGGGGTGGTACGGCGGCGACCGCAACCGGGTCCGCTACCGAGCCGAGGGGGCCCTCGACCTCGCCGAGGGACTCGGCGAGGGCGAGCTCGGGCTGGCCTACAGTCGCCTCGTGGGTCCCTGGGTCGAGTTTCAGGTCGGGCTGGGGGCCGAGGCCCAGAACGAGTCGGGAACCGGCTGGGAGAGCCGACTCGAGGTGGGGCTGGAGGCCGTGGTCCCCTACGACTTCGACGTGGAGCTGTTCCTCCGAGTCTCGCACCGGGGACGAGTGTCGACGCGCGTCACCGCCATCAAGGAGCTGCGCTTCTCGCAGCGGCTCATCCTCCAGGGCCGGGTGGAAGCAACGGCAGCCGTCCAGGCCTCAGCCGAGCTGGACCGTCCGGCCGGATTGGAGGCCGCAGCGGCGGGGCTGCGCCTGCGGTACGAAGCCCGCCGGGAGCTCGCCCCCTATGTCGGCGCGCAGTGGACCGGGGGGATGGCTCCGTCGTCGGGCGCCGGATTCCAGAGTACTGGACAGGCCGTTGGGGGCGTCCGAGTCTGGTGGTAGCAGGCTTCCGTCCAGCCGCTCGGCAAGCTAGTCCACCGGCAGGTTCAAGGCACCCTCGATGTGCCCAGAGGCATGCTCGTCCGGACTGCCGGCGCGCCCGACGGGTTCTGTCCGAAGCGTCTCTTGCATGCGCACCAGGACGACCGCTCCGGACGCCAGCGTCAACGCCGCGACGCTCCACACAGCGGCATCGAGCCCGTAGGCATCTGCGATGACTCCTGCGGCCAGCGCGCCAGCCGCGTAGCCGGAGTCGCGCCACAAGCGGTACACGCCCACCGCGCTCGCCCGCCAGGTCGGGTGTGCGACATCGCCGATCACGGCGAGAAGCGTCGGGTAGACCATCGCGGTCCCAGCACCCAACACGACACTGGCGACAGCAAATCCCACGAAGCCACTCGACAACGCGACCAGCGCGATGCCAGCTGCCTGGAGCCACATTCCACCGACGATGAAGCCCTTGCGACCCAGGCGGTCGGACGCCGCTCCGGTCACGAGCTGCCCCAGCCCCCAGACAGCGGGGTACAGCGCGGCCAGCCAGCCGATCTGCGAGAGCGACATGCCGGCCGCAGCAAAGACAAGCGGAAACAGCCCCCACGCCATGCCGTCGTTGAGGTTGTTGACGAAGCCGGCCTGGCTGACCGAGGACAGCGCCGGGTCGGTGAGCGTTGTGAGGGCGAACACGTCCCGCTGCGACAGCTCTGGAGCGGCCTCTTCGTGATGGCTGGCGGCCTCGATCGCCACGTGGTGCCGTGTCTCACGGACGAAGAGCACCGAGAGCAGCGTGCCCAGGACCGCGAAGCCCACGCCGAGGAGGAAGGGCTCGGGACGGAGCCCCCAGCGCGTCGCCACGTACCCGGTGGCCAGCGCCGAGACCCCCACCGCGAGGTACCCGGCGAACTCGTTCAGCCCCATCGCCAGCCCGCGCTGCTTCGGCCCGGCCAGGTCGATCTTCATGATCACCGTGGTGGACCAGGTCAGCCCCTGGCTGATCCCGAGTAGGGCGTTGGTGGCGACGACCCAGCCCCAGGTGGGGGCCCACATGAGGAGGAAGGGAACGGGGAGTGCGACCAGCCAGCCGCCGACCAGCACGGCCTTCCGACCCCAGGCATCGGACAGGCGCCCCGCGAAGTAGTTGGTGGCCGCCTTGGTGAGCCCGAACACCACGATGAAGGAGAGCACGGCCGTCTTCGCGGCCAGGCCGAACTCGTCCTCGGCGATGGAGGGCAGGATGGCGCGCTCCAGGCCGACCATCGCGCCCACGAAGGCGTTGACCACGACCAGCAACGAGAATTGGGCGAGGTTCTCTCGGATTCCGAGTCTCGGCGACATCACGCGGCTCCATGCGTCAGGGTGTCGACGCGCCACTCGGCGACGCCATCTTCGAAACGCACTGCCTCTCGTCCGCTCGCGCGCAGCTTACGCACCGCATCGGCGGCGAAAGCGCAGAAGGGCCCGCGGCAGATGGCCACGATCAGCTTGTCCATCGGGAGCTCGTGCATGCGGTCGTCGATCTCGTCCATGGGCAGGGAGCGCGCTCCAGCGACATGATCGTGGTCGAACTCGTCGCGTGGCCGCACATCCAGCAGCACGACCTGTCGAGACGCGAGCTCCCGACGCAGCGTCCGGCCGTCGATGAGGCCGTCGTCGGCGTCTTCGAAGAACGCTCGCTTCACCTGGACGAGCTCAGCGCTCCGGGCCTCGGCGAGCCGACGGAGGGCCACGAAGACGTCGGCAACCCCTGGAGCCAGGCGGTACTCGATGGCCGTCCCGTGCCGGGTGGTCTCTACCAGGCGTCCCCGCTTCAGCACCTGGAGGTGCTGGGACGTGTTTCCCACCGATTGTCCGACCACCGCCGCCAGCGATTCGACGCGGTGCGGTCGCTGAGCAAGCTGGTCCAGGATCTCCAGTCGCGTCGGGTGGGACAGCACCTTGGTGACCACAGCGAACGCACCATAGGCCTGGTCTTTGAAGTCTCGAGAGCCCATATTCCTTAATTCCATTGAATAATGGATAATGGCCTTGAACCCTGTTGGCCAGCCTGGACTCAGTGGAGCCAACGCAGGCGGACACGCCCGAGCTCGCAGCGGTCTTCTGGCCTCAATCCCGGCGTGGTCTGTTTCGCGACCTCACGACTGGATCGGTTCCTAGGGAGCCGCCAGCCCCTGAAGCCAGCGAGCCCGCAGCCGAGATGGCTCTGCGGCCTCGGTCCAGACCGCCAGCACCCCGCCGCGCGCTGCGACGACACGCGGGAAGCCCGTAGTCCGCGCTTCCGTGGTCTCGGCCAAGGTCCGCACCGCTCCAAGGCGCTCATCAGACGCCGTTCGAAGCTGCACCCCCGGCTTGCCATCCTCCCCGCGGCCGATCCAGCTCACGACGACGCCACCAGCAATCCGGGCTAGCCCGACGCGCCCGGCAGGCTTCTCACCGTCCACCAGCATCGGCGGACCGAACGAGCGGCCCCCATCCCCCGACCAAGCGAGTTGGACACGGGCACCCTCCCCCGCGCCGGTGAACCACGCCACCGCGATCCTGTCGTCCACGACGGCTGCAGCGGGGCCATTCACAGGGCAGCCCTCCATGTGCCAGCCATCCGCGCCCACGGGAGTCGCGCGCCAGCCGCCCGAGCTCTTCGTCGCGACCTGCACATCCCGAATCTCCGCCTCGGTCCGGTCCCGATACGCCACCACTGCCCCCGCATCGGTGCGCACAGCGGCGGTCGCGCAACAGTCGCAGGTGCGCGCGTCCACGATCTCACTCTTCCCGACTTGTTCGCCGATCTCGGTCGTCCGCAGCGCCATGGGCCCGCCGCCGACCGTGTCGCGCCCGTCCAGCCAGAACGCCCGAGCCCCACCGTCACGTGCCACCCAGGACACGAAGCCGTGTTCGGACGTCGTGTCATCGTCATGCAGCTTCCCCATAGGCGCCCAGGGACCGCCCGCCGATGAGCGCCCCACCATGACGTCGTAGGCGTACGGGTCCTCCCCAGAGCGCTGAAGCCAGTGCGCGAAGAGCGCGCCGTCTGTCGCGACCACACCCGGAGTGTCCGCCCAGTTCACGAAGAGGTCGTCTCGTTCCACGACCGTCGTCGGCTCTGTCCATTCCCCCGACCAGCGGGCGACGCGCATCCTCACCATCTGTGGTTCAGCCTCGCCGACGGGCTCCAGCCAACTCAGCAGCGCGCCGTCTCGCGAGGACGCCAAGAATGGCGCCGAAGCGCCGGCCAGGCTCGGTACCTCGATGACCTGCTCCGCAATCGGCGACGGTTTCGACAAGCCGCACCCCAACAAGAGGACGAGAGCCCACATGCTCGTCACTCCGCGGTCAGGACAGCCGCCAGGGTGGCCGCGCCAGCGCCATTGACGCCGTGCATGAGGACGTGTTCGCCTACCTCCGCATCGATCTCGCCAGCGACACTCTGCGTTCCGGCGAGCTGGTGCATCTCGACCACCAGCCCTTGGATCGGGTTGCTCAAGACGAAGGTATGCAGCGGATCCCCAGGCAAGTCCAGCGTGACCGCCATGGTGTGGTCGTCCGGACGCTCGATGTGGGTCTGTGTGTGGTCCGGAAACGGTGCGAGCGGCGCTGCAGCCAGGGAAATCGGCGTCGCGCCTGGCTGCGCCAGCGTGAGTACGTCGCCGTTGGCGGCCAGGATCTCCGCGAAGAAGGAGCCATCCTCCTGCACCTGGACCACCACCTCGTCTCCGGAAAACTCGTGGCTGACCGTCAGCTCGCCGAGCTGGTCGCTGGCGCCAGACAGCCCGACGACGCGAGCCGTGACCGCCGCCTCCTCGAACGGCTCGTCGCTGGTGACGGAAGTGCGGGCGCTGTCGAGGTACCCGGTGATCTCGATGGCTTCATCCGGGTCGGCGACCACGGACGGCTCGCAGGCAAGGGTCAGGAGTAGCAGGGTCATTCCGGAGGCTCCATGTCGACGGCCGCCAGGGTAATCCCCCGGCGAACTCGCGCGTCAGCGTCTTGAGCAGCAGCATCTGCCGCGATGGCGTCGTCTCGAATCTTCGCTAGCAACTCGCGTACCAAGCGCTCGTAGTCATCGTCGTTGGCGTCGAAGACGTAGGACCGCGCGATAGGCGCGTCGTCGTTCTCGACCAGCCGCTGCCAGACGGTGGCGGCAAGGATGTCCATCTGGCGATTCAGCCCGTCGACGCGACGGGACGCATCGCTGGGGTCATAGAAATCGTGGTCCAGGGGATTGCGCCGAAGCACATCACCGTCGCGGCGCAGCCGCCCCTCACGGACGAGATCATCGATAGCGACCAGCAGACTGGCCCGTTGCACACCTGGGAATACCGGTACCAGCTCGTCCAGCGTGCGAGCGCGAGCATTCACGACCCCGGCAATGTCGCGCCGAAGCTGAACCTGTTCTTCGGGTGAGAAGAAGTCCGACTGGTATCGCTGGTGAAGCGTACTGACGGTGCGCAGTGACTTGCCGAAGATGCTGGCCACCGACTTCAGGTCGAGGCCCTGCTCTTCCCGCGCCTCGCGAAGGTAGGCCATGCGCAGCAGTCGTTCCATTTGCTCGAGGGGCATCCCGAGGCGAATCCCGACCCTGCACGCGGCCCGGTACAGCGAGAACACCAGTCGCTGCTTGTACTCGAGGAATCCGCCTGGCTGATCCAGATCCATGTCTGCGATGGTACCGCGCCAGGCGGAAATACGCAATATTCTGCGCTTCAATATTTTACCGGTCGGTCCAAGCATTTTTTCGTTGACGGTCGAACACTCTGACCGCAACATGCAAAATGTTGCGCACCCCGGAGGTCCCCATGCGAACGGCCGCCCACCTCACCATCTGGTGTCTGCTCGTCGGATGCCGCACCAGCGGATCCATCGTCGAAACCGACGACATCGAGACGGACACCGATGCGGACGCGGACGCAGACGCAGACGCAGACGCAGACGCGGACGCAGACGCGGACGCGGACGCGGACGCGGACGCGGACGCGGACGCGGACGCGGACTCGGACTCGGACTCGGACTCGGACTCGGACTCGGACACCGATACCGACACGCTCGCCGACGCAGATGGCGATGGGTACACCGCCGACACAGACTGCGACGACAACGACGCCGAGGTGAATCCGGGAGAGACCGAGGTCCCGTACAACGGCGTCGATGACGACTGCGACCCGGCAACACTCGAAGACGACCTCGATGGCGACGGCGCCGTCAACGCAGACGACTGCAATGACGACGACCCGGCCATCGGCCCGGACGTCGCCGAAGTCCCCTACAACGGAGTGGACGACGACTGCGACGCGACGACGCCGGACGACGACCTCGATGGGGACGGCGCGGCCTCGATCATCGACTGCGACGACAACGACGCGAGTGTCTTCCCCGGCGGAACGGAAGTGCCGTACAACGGTGTCGATGACGACTGTACATCGGTGACGCCCGACGACGACCTGGACGGAGACGGAGCCGTCAACGCCGACGACTGCGACGATGACGATGCGTCACGCTTCCCGGACAATCCCGAGGTCGTGGGCAACGGCATCGACGACGACTGCAACCCCGGCACGTTCGACGAGCCGGTCGGGTCCCCGCCAACCTGCGACGCCACGACGCTTCTGGTGGTCGAGGAGGCGTCCGGGTCATCTGCGGCGCAGGTGCAGTGCACGGACCCCGACGGCGACACCCTGACCATAGTCGATACCGACAAGAGCGCGGCCCCGACCGGCACCGCGCTGATTCTGGACGACGGCCCGGGCGCCACGGTCACAACGATCATGACACTCACACCCGACAACGACGATGCCGGTTCCAGTGGTGAACTCTCGTTCGACATGAGCTTCACCGTCGAGGACGAAGGGCTCAATCAAGTCGTGGTGACGCAATCAGTGCGCTTCACCAACCCCACACCGGAGGTCACTCCGGACCCGCCCAGTGACTTCTCTCTCGGCGTCGGCGAGTCGGTGGACGTCATTCTCGACTTCAGCGACGTGGACGGCGACAGCCTGCAGTTCGACGCCACCCTCCCGCCGTACGCGAACTACAACGTGTCAGGCAACCGGGTCACCGTCACCGTCAACCCGACGGCGCCGTCGGACGACAGCGGCAGTCCCGACACCCTCGAGGTGACCGCCGACGACGGCCAGGGCGGCATCGCCAGCACCAGCTGGCAGGTCGAGGTGGACAGTGGACCCACCTGCACCATCGACAGCCCCGACGATGGCTTCGGTCTGGACTACCGTGAGCCGTTCGTGTTCCAGGCCACAGCCACCGACCCGGAGGACGGAACCCTTACTGGCGCCTCGATTGAGTGGACCTCCGATGTCGAGGGAGCCCTCGGAACCGGGGTGTCCCTGAGCACGCTCCTCGATCCGACCATGCCCGGCGAGCACGAGATCACGTGTACCGCGACGGACTCCGACGGCCTGACCGGGACCGACACCATCACCGTCACCTCGATCTCCCCGATGGTGGACCTGTGGCACCCGGGCGACGGCGAAGTGCGCTCCGTCACGAGCAATGTGCCATTCCGCGCAAACTTCGAAGATTTTGAGGACGGAGGCACCTGGACGACGATCGTCTGGGAGAGCGATCGCGACGGCGTGTTCCAGACGGGCAGCGATACGTTCGGGTGGTCGCCCTCTTCGGTCGGCGAGACCACGTTTACCGTGACAGCGACAGACTCGGACGGGAACGAAGCAGTCGATTCCGTCACGCTGACGATCGTTCCGTAGCGAAAAACGCGAGCCCCAATTGAATGGATATCAAATCATTACTATTCGATAAAGAAAATCAAGGTCGCCAGTACAAACTTGCGCCGCTAGGTTCGGTGCAAGGAGGCGATGATGCCGCTGCTCGTTCTATGGATGGCCTTGTTCGGCTGTCGAACCTCGACCTCGATCCCCGCGATGCCGGATACCGATGGCTTTGAAGACCACAACACGGAGTGGCTCCAGCTGACGGGGCGTTCTGACGTCGTGGCTGTCGCCGAGACCCCGGGCGCACGCTGGATCGCAACGGGAGGGGGGCTGATCCGTCGCGACCGGGATGGCAGCCAGGTCTGGTACACCCCTGCGAACTCGCAGCTCGAGGGGCAGGTCTCGGCGCTGGTCGCAGGGAGAGGAAGCGACCTGTGGTTGGCCGACCAGGGCGGCGTCGCGCGCCTGTCCGGCGACCAGTTCGAGCGCCATCGCTACGAGGGCACCCAGCTCGGAGACGTCACGGGTCCGGTCCACCTCGCCTGGGCGGACGGCAGGCTCGTCGCCGCGAACGGCTCCGCCATCGCGGTGCTCGAAGATGACACCTGGACCGGCGGACCGGCACCGGAGGGCATCCTTTCGTCTGTCGCCTCGGACGCGGGCGGTGGCCTCTGGGCGGCCCTCGTGCCCGAGGTCGAGTACTCCTACATCGATCCACCGGTGGAGCGAGGTGGGGGCCTGGTTCAGTTCGTCGATGGCGCGTGGCGCCCTTGGGTGGGAACCGCCAGTGGCCTGGACACGACGTGGGTCCACAACGTCGTCGGCGGACCCGATGGCGTGGTCTTCGCCGTCGTAGGTCACCAGTCGCCTTCCGTCGTGCGCTTCGACGGGAACGCGGCATCCGAGCTGTCACCTCCCGCCCCCCTCCTCGGGGAAGTGAGCATGGTCTGGAGGGAGGACACCCTCTGGCTCGCCACCGGCGCCGAGCTGTTGAGCCAGACGAACGACGAGTGGTCCGGAGAACCCATCCCCTCCCCCATCGATGCGGTCTTCCTCGCAGACAGCACGGGCCTGCCCTGGGTCACGACCGCTGGAAGCCTTCACTTCGGGAGGGGAGAGGCCTGGGAGGAGGTCTCGACTCCCTCTTCGGATCTCCCGACACAGAACATCCGCGACATGGCCATCAGCTCGGACGGAACCGTGTGGCTCGCCACCGGCGACGCAGGGCTGCTCTCCCTATCTCCAGACCGAGCGGATTGGACCCCCTGGAACGCCGGTGATTCCGTGCTCTCGGTGGCGGTGGCGCCTTCTGGGGAGGTCTGGGCCGTCAACTCGGAGCGCGAGCTCGTCCGGGTCGGGGGCGACCGCTGGCCGCTGCCGATGCCGGACAGCTGGGGCGTTCCCGAGGTCACGGTGAACGGCGACTGCCCCGGAGAGGCCTGGGTCGGCATTGTGCACGGGGCTGACGGCGGGCTGGCGCACCTCGACGACAACGGAAGCTGGGAGTGGTTCGACAGCGCCGACCTGCCCAATCACTCGGTGATCAGTGTGGACTGCAGCCCTGAGCACGGCGTCCTGGCCGGGACGATGTACGGGAACGTCGCACTGCTGCGGAACGGCAGCTGGACCCACTTCGACGAAGCCGCTGCCGGCGCTCCGAGCGACTACATCAATGACGTGCTGTTCGACAGCGCAGGGCAGATCTGGGCGAGCCACTGGTGGGTGGACGGTGGTGGTGTGCATCGCCGCACGGAAGGAGCTTGGTGGGCAGCCGACCTATCGACCTTCGGAACGCCTCCCGTCGGCGCGACCGTGATGGCCGAGTTCGACGGGCAGGTGTACTTCGTCGCCCAAGACCAGCTGGGCGCCGTGCTGACGGGAGGCGGCGAGGCCACGCGACTCGCTGGCCCAGCGATTTCCGGCGCGCGCGCCATGGCTGCCGACCCATCCGGCAACGTGTGGATCGCCAACGGGGTCACACTCACCGTTCACAACGCCGACGGGGTGGCGGGACTGGACCGGTACATCGACTGGCAAGCCGGTCGGTAGGACGGCTCCCTTGTCGTTGGCAGGGGAGTTGCACACACTGGATGCGGAGGTGTGTGCTTGGCGACCCCGGACGAACCCACTGGCTTCGGCGTCCTTGGAAGGCGCCTGTTGCTGGCGTTCATGACGGTCGCCATCATTCCGCTGCTGGTCACGAACGTCTCGGGCTACCTGCGCAGCCGAGCCGTGTACTCGGACCTCGTCGCCGAGAACGTCGGCAAGACTGCGAAGCTCTATGCCGCACAGCTCGACGGGTTCGTTGCGGACCAACGCGTGCTGCTCCGAACCCTGGCCGCGCCCGGAACCGATGTCGCTACCGCGCTGACCGAGGCCCCGCACATCGACGCCCTCGTTGAAACGGACGACGGCGGCGTGGTCATCAGCGCACACGCCACGGGCGGCGACGTCCCGTCCAATGTCATTCGCACATGTGCGACTCTGGCACAGAGCGCGACGAGCACGGTAGCGCGGGTAGAGGGCTCCCATGAGCAAGGGCCTGAGATCTTGCTGACCGAGCGCGTCGGCTCAAGCATCGTCTGCGGCCGGGTGTCCTTCGCCCTGCACCAGGAGCTGCTCTCGCAACGCGCAGCCAGCCTCGTCGGGGGAGCAGCCTACATCGTGGATGGCGGCGGCCAGGTGGTCTGCCACGGCTTCGCGGAGCACGAGCCCCACGCCCACCCCGGTGAGGAGCTCGCACCGGATGTCACGCGGCGGGCCGGGGCGCACATTCCCTGGTTCGGAATGGTTCCAGGGCCGGCGGGGCCACTCATCGCTGCCTATGCGCCGTCAGAGGTCCTGCCCTGGGGTGTCTGGGTCGAGGTGCCACTCCACTCGGCTGCCGCGACACTCGAGTCGATGAAGCACCGCGCCATCGGCTTCGGCCTGTTGCTCATCATCGGCGTTGCCGTTGCCGTCATTCTCCTTGCTCGGCAGCTCGTCACCCCCATCCAGCGCCTTGTGAGCGCCACCGAGTCCATCGCAGCTGGCGAGTACGGCCGCACGGTCCCGGTTCGAGGCTCGGACGAGGTCGCCAGCCTCGCCGCTGCCTTCAATCGGATGAGCACCGCGCTTCGGTCGTCCTATGACGAACTCGACCACCGAGTGGAAGAGCGCACCCGGGAGCTGGCCGAGGCCAGGGATTTCTCGGACCTGCTGCTCAACGCGATGGAGCATCGCATCCTCGTGATCGACCGGGACCTGAACGTCATTCGAGCGAACGACGCCGCGACGGAGGCCTACGGAGACGACGTGGTGGGCTGCGGCTGCAAGAGCATCCATCAGAAGATGCGGCCGGACGAGTCCCCCTGCCCCGCTTCCACTGTGTTCGAGACGGGCGAACCTCTGGTCGAAGAACGCACGCTCGAGAAAGGCAGTGGAACCGAGATTCTGGAGGTGGTGAGCTTCCCGGTGCCCACGGCAACGGGCGTGTCCGCGGTCATCGAGGTCGCGCGGGACGTCACCGAGCAGAAGCAGCTTCAGGCCCGCTTAGCGCATCAGGAGAAGATGGCGGCGCTGGGCGTGCTCGCAGCCGGACTCGCCCACGAGATCGGCAACCCCCTCGCGAGCCTGTCCTCCGAGGTGCAGATGCTCGACGACGCTCAGACCGTGGATGAGGTCAGGGCGTCACTGCCCGTCTTGAAGGACCAGGTGGGACGCATGTCGCGCCTGTTACGCGAGCTGGTGGACATCGGACGGCCGCCCTCCGATGCCGCGACTGTGTTCGACCCCGCAGACCTCGTGAACGACGTCGCGCGGCTCCTGCGTCACGACCCGCGAAGTCGCGGCATCGAAATCCAAGTGGAAGTCCCCGACGAGCGTGTGGCCCTCTGCACGGTGCGTGACCGCGTCGTCCAGATCCTCCTCAACCTCGGTCTCAACGCGCTGGACGCCACGCCCGCAGGCGGCCACATCGCCCTGATTGCGCGCCAGAGCGGGAACAATACACACTTCGAAGTCGCGGACAGCGGGCCTGGCGTACCGCCGGAGCTTCACTCTCGCGTCTTCGAGCCCTTCTTCACCACGAAGGAGGCCGGGAAGGGTACAGGCCTGGGCCTGTTCGTCAGCCAGAGGCTCGCAGCGCAGCTCGGCGGCGCGCTGTCGCTCGTTCCCAGCTCCGAAGGGGCGATGTTCCGCGTCGATCTCTCGTGCCCCTGTAAGGAGGACTCATGAGCGACCGCATCCTGGTGGTGGACGACGAGCCCGTGCTGCGCAGCAACGTTGCCCGATTCCTGAAGCGCCGGAGCCTCGATGTCGATGAAGCGCCGGACGGCGAGACCGCGCTCGCGTTGCTCGAGAAGCGAGAGTACACCCTGCTCATCACCGACCTGCGCATGCCCGGCATCGACGGCATCGAGCTGCTCCGAGTGTTGTCCGAACGGTGGCCCGAGACGCTCGCACTGATCGTCACCGCGCACGCCTCGGTCGACTCCGCCGTGGCCGCCCTACGACTGGGAGCTCAGGACTACGTGCTCAAGCCGTTGGTCCTCGCCGATGTAGGGCGCAAGGTCGACAATCTGTTGCGGTCCAGAAGCCTCGAGCTGCAAGTTCGGCGCCTCCGCTCCGAGGTCCAGGAGCGCTTCGACACCAGCGCCATGGTGGGGTCCTCTCCCGCGATGGCACGTGTGCTGAAGCTCATCCGGAAGGCCGGTCCCTCACCGGCCACCGTGCTCATCCAGGGAGAGAGCGGAACCGGAAAAGAACTGGCAGCACGAGCGTTGCACGATTGTTCGAAACGACGCGACAAGGACTTCATCGGCGTCAACCTCGCGGCACAGCCTGCCGAGCTCGTCGATGCGATGCTGTTCGGGCACGAGCGCGGTGCCTTCACCGGCGCATCTGGTAGCCGTCAGGGTGTCTTCAGAGCCGCTCGCGGCGGGACGGTGTTCATGGACGAGGTCGGCGACCTGCCCGCACCAGTCCAGGTGAAGCTGCTCCGCGTGCTTGAGAGCCGCGAAGTTCAACCCCTGGGCAGCGATCGGCCTGTGTCGGTGGACTTTCGGCTGATCACCGCGACGCACCGCGACCTGGCCACAGCCGCCGCGGAAGGAAACTTCCGGGAAGACCTGTACTATCGCCTCAACGTATTCCGGCTCGACCTGCCGCCCCTCCGCGACAGGAGGGAGGATGTGCTCGAGCTCGCCACCCACTTCGCCCGGAAGCACGCCCGGTCGATGGGCCGGCGCACCCCCATCCTGTCCACCGCTGTGCAGAAGGCGCTGGTCGCCCACGGGTGGCCGGGCAACATCCGAGAGCTGTCCAACGTCATGGAGCGAGCGGTGCTGCTGTGCGAGGACGGCCGCGTCGGGCTCTCGGACCTTCCACCATCGTTCGCCGACCACGACCCGTCCGACACCGAAGCACTGCGTCCGGCGATGGATGCGTTCGAACGCGCCCACATCCTGGCCGTGCTGGCGCGCCACGCAGGGGACAAGGTGGCCGCCGCAAAGGCCCTCGACGTTCACCTGGCCACCCTGTATCGGCGCCTGGACAAGCTCGGCATCGGCTGACGCGCCGGCCCGCGGCACACGGGCCTACGCGTGAGCACATCGCTACTCGTCGTGCTCGTCCTCGGGGTCGTCCTCACCCTCGTGACCCATGCAGCTCATGTTCCCGGCCCAGCCGGTCTCATGGCCCATCAGGTCGGCGAAGTGGTCGCCCATCTCGGTCTCGTGGTCCGCGGCCAGGGTCTGGCACTCCGCCACGTCCGTGTGCGCCGCGTGCGCATCCTCGAGGCCGTCGATGGCCTCGTGCATGGCGGTCACGGTCGCGTTGGCCAGGTCCACACGAGCGTCGGCATCCCCCATCATCTCGCAGTCGTGGAAGCCCTCGAGCGCGTGTCCCAGCTCCTCGAGCTCGGCATCCGCTGCGGCGAGGTAGGTCGTCTGCGCGGCGGCGACGGAGTCCAGGTCGGCAGCGCCGTCCACTTCCGCCTTGTAGGCCGCCGTGGCAGCCTCCACGCCCTCGATGCGCTCCGCATACTCGGCCAGCAGGGCGTCGGTGATGTCTTCCCCTGGGGTGCCGCATGCCGCCAGCATCACGAACAACAGGGTGGGTGCAGTCCTTGTCATGGGAGCCTCCTTGCTCTGTCACCACCAAGAGAGCAACAGGCGTGCCACTCCCGCCCGCTAGACACGTGCGGGGACGAAACCGTGCGCAATGCGCATCCACGCGGAAAACCCGGAGGGGGCGTCAGCCGTCGCTTTCGCAGTCGTGCGAGCAGCGTTCGCATCGTGGCGAAGTCCAATGGAGCCGCGCTGGGCGGCGATTCGGCGCGGAAGCGCTCTTGAGGCACCATCCGGAGGCTTCGAGAGCCCACGGGAGGGCTGGCACGTGCCTTGCTTCTGCCTTGCCGCAGGAGGTCCCCATGGACGACCGCCAACATCGCAATGCGCTGGCGTTCGCGGCCACCCTCGCCGGCGGCACACTAGCGAGCATCTATCTGCTGTACTCAGGTCCGGCAGAGGCCATCCCTCCGTTCGCGCGCAAGTACGAGGTCTCCTGCGCCGACTGCCACCAGGGGCACTACCCGCGCCTCAACGAGTTCGGGCGGCGATTCCGCGAGAACGGGTACCAGCTACCCGACGGCGCCGAGGACTGGGCGCGGGCGGCTCGAGCCATCGAGGCGGGCACGCCCGACGAGAAGCTCGCAGTCTTCAAGGAGGTCCCCCTCTCCGTGCGCGGCCAGTTCTTCGGGGTGGCCCCCGCGGAGCCCGGAGATGGCCCCAACTACAGCAACGCGGTCTACTCCATGGTCAGCGGCGGGGGCGCGGTATCCGAGGACGTGTCCGTCTACTTCACCTGGACCCCCTTCCCCGATCCGAGTCTTCATCAGTTCAAAGTGGGCTTTCACAACTTGTTCTCGGAGAAGCTCGGCGAAGGTACGCTGAACATTCGCGCTGGCAGACTCTTTCTGCTCGACTTCCAGCGGCCCAGCCACCGGTTCCTGAGCCCCGGCGTGACAGCCGTCTCGAACGTATCGGTCGGGGCCAACTCGCTCACGTTCGCCGAGGCGACCGACGGCGTGCAGGTCTACGGTCGCCCCGGCTGGGGTCCCTTCCGCTACGAGCTCTCCGTGGTCGCCGGGGACGCCCCCGGCGGACAAGAACGCGACGACTGGAAGGACGTCTTCGGGCGGGCCACCCACACGTTCTTCTACAACACCGATCACCAGACGACCGTCGGCTTCTTCGGCTACGTCGGCCGGTCGGAGTTCAAGACCGAGCTGGGCGACGTGCTGCTCGCCCAGCGCGATGACTTCTGGATGGCGGGCGGCGAGCTCGAGCAGGACATCGGCCCGGTGAACCTGTTCGCGATGGCCTACGCCAGCCGGCACAACGACCCCGCAAACGATGGGCTCCCGGTCTCGTTCGCGGCCTACCGGGGCGAGGCGGTCTGGTTCATGTCTCCCCGCCTGACGACCTCCGTTCGATTCGACGGCGTCACGAGCGCGGACGACCCGACGCTCGGCAAGCTCGAGCTTGGCCCGCACATCACCTACAACGCCCGCACCAACGTGCTCACCACCCTGGCCTGGCGCCAGAACCTCGCCGACTTCTCGGCCAGCTCGCTGGTCGGGTCCGTCGATGTGACCTTCTAGGGGGCCCCGATGTACCGACTGTCTCTCCCCATCGCAACGCTGTTGTTCACCGCCGGCTGCGGCCTGGACGATCTGGGCGTGATCAGCGTGCACATCGTTCTCGCGCCGGTGCTCGTGGAGCTGCCGGACGAGCTGTCGGAGCTGGACGCGGGCGCGTTCGCCGCGGGCTCCGGGACCATCCACACCGATGTCCCGACCGGAACGGGTTCGGTGGACGCCGCCGAGCTGCCGGAGCTGCCCGATGGCTTCGAGTACGTGCCGATGCTGACCTTCGCCGCGAACGCCCGAGCCGAGCTCCCCGCCACGGAAGGATCAGAAGCCGGACACGCGCACGGGGTGGGCGAAGGCGGCGACGACGCCGAAGACACGCACGAAGACGACGCCGCAGACCACGCAGATGAGGAAGGTGGCAGCGTCATCGGTCCGGCACTCACGTTCGTAGGCCACGACGACTGGATTGGCCTGTTCTCGACCACGGACGTCGATGGCTTCGAGCTGGGCGCCCTGCGCTCGGGAATGGTGATGATCGCGGCCGAGGAAGGCCCGATCAACGAAGACGTGATGATGCTCCCCGTCATGGGCGGCGCCGTCGATTTCACCGGAGAGGGCACGGCCGCCTCTGACGGTGGTGAAGAAGAAGAGGCCGGCCACGCTCACGGCGTGTGAGGAGGACCGATGTTTCGACCTGTGTTGTTCGTTCTCGCGACCATGGCAGCCTCCCCTGCCCTGGCCTTCGAGCCCGCCAGCTACTACGCCACCACGTGCGCAGCGTGCCACGGCGCAACGGGGGCTGGTGACGGGCCTGCGGGCGCGGCTCTCCCCGTGAAGGCGGCGGACTTCACCGACCCCGCGTTCTGGTCGTCGCGGGACGACGCCACGGTGAAGAAGGCCATCAAGGAGGGCGGCGCCGCCATCGGCAAGTCTCCGATGATGGCGGCATTCGGGGCGACGATGCCGGACGCGGACCTCGATGCCCTCGTCACCTACCTGCACACCTTCGAGAAGAAGGAAGCCAAGGCGCCGCCGCCCGCACCGGTCGTCGAGCCAGTGACACCCGAACCGGCCACCAAAGCGGCCGCCCCCGCACCGAAGGAGGACGCATCGGCGGTCGCGGACGCGGATGATGACCTGGAGGGCGACCCTGAACCCTCACCTGAGGACAAGCCGCCAGACGCCGCACCAGTTGTGGCCCCCGAGCCCACGCCCGAGCCCGTCGAGGAGCCGGCGGGCGTAGTCGCCACCGCGATTCGGCTCCCCACCCCAGAAGCAGACCTTGCCCACGGCGAGCGCCTCTACGGCACACGCTGCGCCGTGTGCCACGGTCGTGACGGAGCAGGCGATGGACCAGCCGCGCGCTTCATGGACCCCGCCCCTGGCGACTTCACCGCAGGCGTCTACAAGTTCACCTCGACCCCGATGGGTCAGCCCGCAGCCCACGAGGATCTGTTCCGGGTGATCACCGACGGCATGCCGGGGACGGCGATGCCCGGATGGCGCGGGTTGTCATCCGAGGACCGTTGGCAGCTCGTCTTCTACCTCGAGTCCCTCTCGCCGCGCTTTGCCGAAGGTGATGGGACGCCGTTCGTCATCCCGGCGCCGCCCGCGAGCACCCCGGACCTGGTCGCGACGGGTGCGCGCCTCTATGCCGAGGCGGGGTGCACAGCGTGCCACGGACCCGACGGTCGAGGGGATGGTGTCGGCGCCGAGGGCATGGTCGATGCCAAGCGCAAGCCGTTGCGACCCGCAGACATGACCCGAGGCTCGCTGTTCCGAGGGGGTTCGGAGCCCGTGGACATCTACCGGACACTCACAGCGGGGATCGAGGGGACGCCCATGCCTTCGTTCGGGCACCTGTCCGAAGCCGACCGCTGGGCGGTGGTGCATTGGATCCGTGGACAGTTCGCCGACGCGGACGCCACCCTGCAGTGATGTGCCTTCGGCGTTTCCGCCATTGCGACGTTCAGCCCACAACCTCACCGTCGAACACGTACCCGGCGTTCTGCACGGCGTCTTTCACCGCTTGCGCCTCGTGACGGCCATCGACCGTGACTGTCTGCCGCTCGAACGACACAGCCACCTGGGCGTCGGCGACAGCGCCCTCCACGGCACGCTGCACGCTGCCCGCACAGCCGCCGCAGCTCATACCCTCCACTCTGTAGGTCCGGGTCATCGCTCTCTCCTTGGGGTTGGGGGGTTCATCGACGCTCGCACTTGTGCAGGAGCGCCAGGAGGTCCAGCGCGGGCAGCTTGATCTGCGCCGCACGCACGGTGTCTTCGTTGTCCGAAATCCAGGTACGCAAGGTAGCCGCCCGCGCCTTGCTGCGGCGACGCTCGATCACCGGGTACTCGCACACGGTGAAGTAGCCATTGACCTGCAGGTAGGCCTGCACGAGGGCGACGGCGACGTCCATCAGGCCTCCCGGACCACGTGCCAGCGGAAGTCACAGCACGGGCCTCCCACTGCGAGCGTCATCGGCCGCTCGAGGCGAGCACCCCAGCGCTCGGCGAGCGCGTAGTCGAGGTTGCACCAGCTCTCCACGCACAGCTCGCCGAGGTCGCGGTCCCGGAAATAGTCCGCGGTCGGACAGCGGTGAACGTCGAATGCCACCACATCATCGCCTGCGTCCAGGTGTTCCATCCGGTACGAAGGAGCACCGAAGGGGAACCACAGCATCGCCGAGACGGCGAGCCGCAAGCGACGCTCGGGGTCGCGCCGCAGTAGCCGCGCGAGCCGCCCCGGCGCTTCCGTTGCGCGGCGATAGACCACCTCGGTGACAGTCGCCGTGATGCGTCGGGCCTCCTTGGGCTCGACCGAACGCGCGACCAATGCCTGGTAGAGGGCCGACGTCAGGGCTGCCAGCCGCACCATCAGCTGCCCCCCCACACTCGGCTCGTGTGGCAGCGCGCCACGCTCTCGTCGGTACGCCGAGATGGCTTCATCGAGCACACGGTCGGCCTCTTCCTCGCCGAGCTGTGCAACCAGCGACGGTCGGCCAAGTCTCTTCACGAGCCACGTGAGCATCACGCTGCCCCCAGGGCACGTCTCAACCGCGCCTCCGCCTCGGCGGCGATGGAGGCGAGTCCAGCGTTCGCGGCCACGTCCAGCATTGCCGCAGGGTCGACCACCGAGACGTACACCTGGTCGTCATTCATCGCGGTCAACACCACGTTGCACGGCAACAACAGGCTGATCTGGGGCTCCTCGTCCAGCGCCGCACTGGCCAGCACCGGGTTGCAGGCCCCCAGGATCAAGGTCTCGGGCATCGCCCGGCCGAGCTTCTTCGCGAGCGTCCCCGCCATGTCGATCTCGCTGAGGATGCCGAATCCTTCGGCGCCGAGGGCCTCGATCACCCGCAGCCGCACCTCGACCATCGTTCCTTCGAGGGCACGCCCGAACCCATAGCTCACGTCACGCATTGTTCTTCTCCACCGAGATGGGTTGGCCGAAGCGACCGAGCGCCCGCGCCAGAGCGAAGGTCAAGGGAAACAGCAGGAGAAGCTGCGCCACAGGAAGGAGCGAAATCGGCGTCCCGGGGAGCAGCGGCGCCGCTTCGGTGTAGGACCATCTCCCCGTGGTCAGCGCGCGCCACTCGACCGCCAAGGACAACACCAGCGCCGAGCCGAGCAGGGCTCCCCACGCGCTGGTCGTCCACGTTCGTTGACTCCATTCCCAGCGACCCGTGGCGACGGCGACGAGCCCCTGGGCCACCCAGGTCAGGCCAACATCGCCAAGCGTCGCCCAGAGCATGGCCGCCACGGTCGGCGGCACGCCCTCGTGCACGAAGAAGCGCGGGCACTGCCAGAACTCCCAGACGAGGTGCAGCGCAAAGGCCACGGCGGACAGGTTCAGGGCGTGCCGGAGCATCACGCGCCCCGCGCCACGAGCTTGCCTCGCACCATGCCCATCTGACAGGCGAAGGGGTATTCACCGGGCTCGAGGGCGGGCAAGTCGATCACCACCTCGTGTCCAGTTGGGAGCGATCGAGAGACGTCGAGGCCGTCGAACACGACCTTCTCGGTGCACGAGCTGGTCTCGTTCCGGGTGAATCGGAGGCGCACGGGCCGACCTGCATCGATCACGATGATGTCCGGCGAGTAGCCGCCCTTGACCTCAACGGCGGCTTCTTGCCGCCCGCCCGTCGATGTCGCCCGGAAGCCCGTGCGTGGACCCCAGTGAAACCAAGCGATTGCGAAGATGAGGGCAACGCCCCCAATGTTGACGGCGACTTGAACGAGCAGCTCGGGGCTCATGCGGCACCTCCGGCATCGCGCTGAACGCTGGAACGGAACAGCCGCAGTCGATTGGCATTGGAGACGACCGTGACCGAGGAGAAAGCCATCGCACCGCCGGCCACAAGGGGCGAGAGCATCCAGCCGAAGAGCGGGTAGAACACCCCGGCTGCGACCGGAATCCCCAGGGTGTTGTAGGCAAATGCCCCCACCAGGTTCTGACGGATGTTCCGCATCGTCGCGCGCGACACCTCCATCGCATGCACCACGCCAAGCAGACTGCCGCCGACGAGGGTGACATCGGCCGCCTCGATGGCCACGTCGGTTCCGGTTCCGATGGCGAACCCAACGTCCGCCTGCGCCAAGGCGGGAGCGTCGTTGATTCCATCGCCGACCATACCCACCGTCTTGCCCCCAGCCTGGAGCTTGTGCACCTCATCGGCCTTGTCGGCCGGGAGGACCTCGGCGAGCACGTGGTCGATGCCGACCTCGGCGGCGATGGCGTGCCCGGTCCGGGCATTGTCTCCGGTCATCATCACGACGTCGATGCCGAGCGCCTGCAGCCTCTGGATGGCTCGGGCCGAGTCCGGCTTCACGGTGTCCGCAACGGCCACGATGCCAGCGAGCGCGTCGTCGATCGCCACGAACATGCCGGTACGACCCTTGTCTCCGAGCGCCTCGACGACCGCCACCCCAGGCTCGGGGTCGACGCCGATGCGCTTCATCAGGCGCTTGTTGCCGATGTGCACCACACGGCCCTCGACGACGGCTCGTACGCCGTGACCGACAATCGCCTCGAACTCATCGGCTTCGACGAGCGTAATCCCTTCGTCCTTGGCGCCCTTTACGACCGCCTCGGCGAGGGGGTGCTCCGAGGAGGCGTCAGCGGACGCGGCCAGCCGCAGCACCTCGAGACGGTCGAAGCCCGCCATGGGCTCCACGTCCGTCAGTGCGGGTTCGCCTTTGGTCACGGTGCCGGTCTTGTCCAACACGATGACGTCGAGCTGCGATGAGGTCTGCAGGGCCTCTCCATTCCGGATCAACACACCTCGCTCGGCGGCCTTGCCTACTCCGACGACCAGACTCATCGGGGTCGCGAGCCCCAACGCACATGGGCAGGCGATGACGAGCACCGTCACGGCGGCGATCAACGCGTACGAAACAGGCATCCCGCTGTTGAACCACACCAGGAAGGACACCACAGCGATGATCATCACCGTGGGAGTGAACACACCCGAGACCTGATCGACCAGCCTTCCAATGGGTGGCTTGGTTGCTTGTGCCTGGGCAACCATCCCCATGATCCGCGACAGCGCGGTGTCTTTGCCAACGCCAGTGGCGGTGAACTGGAAAGCACCGGTCTTGTTCAGGGTCGCCCCGATGACCGAGTCGCCCACCCCCTTGCTGACCGGAAGGGACTCGCCGGTGATCATGGACTCGTCGACGGCACTCTTGCCTTCGGTGATGGTCCCGTCGACCGGCACCTTTTCGCCAGGACGAACGACCACCGTCTCCCCGATGAGCACCTCATCTACGGGGATCTCGACTTCCTTGCCGTCCCGAATCACCCTGGCCGTCTTCGCCTGCAGCTCCATGAGCTTGCGAATGGCATCGCTGGTGCGCCCCTTGGCTCGAACCTCGAGCGCCTGTCCGAGGACGACGAGGGCGATGACGACCGCGATGACGTCGAAGAAGGGTTCCGCGAGTCGCTCTTCCGGAAACAGATGGGGGAAGGCGACGGCCACGCCCGAATAGCCGAACGCCGCTAGTGTGCCGACGGCAATGAGCGTGTTCATGTCGCTCTGCCGGTGTTGGAATGCCCGCCAGGCACCGACGTAGAAGTCGCGCCCCGAGTAGAGCATCACGGGGATGACTGCGACCAGCTGCGCCCAGAAGGTGGCCCGCATCTGCTCATGCGTCATCTCGAACGGCAGTAGGTCCGGGTACATGAGCACCACGATGGGGACGCTGACCACGCCCGCCACCAGGAACCGGGCCATCAGCGAACGGTACAAGGCATCGCGCTCCTGCTGTTCGCGCTCGAAATCGTCTTGCTCGGCTTCTCCCTCGGCGGGAGCGGGCTTGACGTCGTAGCCGACGGACCGGACCGCCTCGGTCAGTCCATCGAGCGTGACCGCCGCCGGCAGATAGGTGATGTTCGCCGTTTCGGTCACGAGGTTGACGGAGGCATCCAATACACCGGGCGTCGCCCGCAGCGCCCCTTCCACGTGGCCCACGCAGCTCGCACACCGCATGCCATCGAGCCGCAGGGTCGTCTTGTCGGCACCGACCCGAAAACCGGCGCCGCGTAGCTTCTCGACGACGGTGCCCAGGGTGACGTCGGCGGGGCGGTAGCGCACGTGGATGACCGGCGTGCCCACCACCACGTGGCTCATCTCGACGCCTTCGACATCGGCGAGCGCCGCCTCTACATGGGCGGGGCAGGACGCACACAGATCTCGGTCCGCTCGGAACTCCACCATCATCGCGTCGCTGTCGTCGTGCGTGCCCGTGTGGTGGCCGGGCGGGGGAGCGGGATGTGCCATGCAGGACTCCTGTGCGGAGTCACACAGCAAGGGGTGTGCCAACGGCGATTCCATCGGTCCAATCGAGGTCATTGCACCCCGTCGACAGCCCTTCGATTCCGGATTCTCTTCTACGCTTCAGAATATCCTCAAACACCCGCCGGCCGACATCGTGGTCTTGCCGTCGTGAATGCTGGCAAGGAGCTTGCAGGAGACCCAGGCGGGAGGTCTCCGATGTCCAACCGAACCCGACCGTTCACCCTGCTGCTCCATGGAGGTCATGGAACGAACCACAGCGCACATTCGGGAGGCACCGATGACGCATGACGCACCCGCATACGGCTTGTGGGGCCTGGTCGTCCTCAACGCCGCGCTGTTCATCGCCTTCGCCTACAGCTTCGCAAAACCGCGAACCGGCGTGGACTGGCGGAGCTTCGGCGCCTTCACCGCGAACCTGCTCCTCAGAAGGACGCCAAGGAGTGCTTTGGCGCCGAGTGGGACGCCTAAGCAGAGCGCACGCCTCGTTTCTTCCCCCCGCTTGTTCAGCCCATCCACTCCGCATGAGGTGCACGATGCGTAGTCTGCTTCTCCTGGCCGCCCTGCTCGCTCCCGCCAACGCCCTGGCCACAGACCCCAGCACGCTCGACGTGAACCTTGAGGGTATCCCCGACATGATCGACCTGTTCCGGCGGCAACGCCCCATCATGGGGCAGTGCCCGATGGGGGAGCAGGAGGGTTCCCTGGCCAGCGCCGAGCACGTGCTGCACCTGGGCACCACGGGCTTCTACCTCGACTACGCCAGAAGACTCGACCTGACCGAAGAACAGCGCTCGAAGCTGGAGGGCGTCCGTGACTCCGCGCTGCGAGTCGGCGCTGAACAGCAGCAGAGGATCGACAAAGCCGAGGCCGAGCTCTGGCGCCTCACAGGAACCGACGCAACCCCGGCCGAGCTCGAAGCTCAGGTTCGGGCCATTGGAAAGCTGCGAGATGACCAGCGCTGGGGCTACCTGGAAGCCGTTCGGGAGGCTGCAGGCCTGCTCACCTCGAAGCAGTCGAAGAGGCTGGTCGGCGGCTGACAGGCAGTCGAAACCGGGTAGGCCGCGGAGCTACATGACCACGCGCACCCCGCCCATTCGACGGAGGTCCAGATCTGCCGTGGAAGGCACGAGCACGTGGTTCGGCTCGACGCCCAGTGCTCGGGCCACCCCCAGCACCGTGCCTTCATCAGCCACCCCCTGCACGCCCACTAGATCGACGCGCAGGGATGGCACGCCGCGGTCCATCCGCTGCACCTCCGCCACCAGCGCAGCGTCGAGGTCCTTGCCCTGGACAAAGCGCAGCACGCTCATGTGGCGGATCGGCTCGTTCGCCACGGCATAGGCGATGGCCTGTCGAACATCGGCTGCATCCTCCGCACGGGACACGAACAGCAGCCGCCTGCACGCGTAGTCGTGCAGCCATCGGTTCGCACCACTCCGAAGGCCCGCCGCACCGTCACCGGGCATGCGAGCAATGAGTCTCAGGAAGGCGGCGAGCACCTCGTTGCGGTAGTACATGGCCGCCAGCACAATCAGGGTCCCAGCGAAGTAGGCGAAGAACACGGGTGCAGTCTCCGGCTCGAGGACGAGGTTGCCGCCGAGCGCCAAGAACACCGCGATGAGGGCCAACACGACCATCCACAACGGCGCGGTGACGTCCCTGGACAGGTCCGCGCGCCACGCTTTGAGCATGAGGTTGCCCGCGGCGAACAGTCCCATGACCGACAGGAAAGACAGCGTGTAGACCCCTGCCAGGACCTCGATGCGACCGGCCGTCCACAGCGTGACCGAGACACAGAGGGCCAGGAAGCCAAGGATGATGAAGTGCGGAGTGCCTCTCCAAGCGTTTCTACGCAAGAGCACCTGCGGCAGGCACAGATCGAGGGTCAACCGCTCGACCAGACCCGTGACGCCCACGAAGCTCGTGAGCACAGCCCCGGAGAGCACCACCACCGCATCGATACCAACGAGCGTGCCGAGGACATCCGCGAGTCCAGCGCCCAGGAGCGGCGCGCCCCCCACGACGGACAGCTCGGTCAGCAGCGCTTCCTTATGCAGCACGATGTCGGACATCGGCAAGACGCCGAGCGCCAACAGGCTGATCAGTGGGTTGAAGATGGCCACGGCAATCCACATGTTGCGCAGCGTCTTCGGGAACACCCCGGGCTCCTGCTCCTCGATGAAGTTGGCCGAGCTCTCGAAGCCGCTGATGCCGAGCATCGCCGCGGAGAACCCGAACAGCAGGGCCATGGCGACCGAGGTCGGCGGGGTTGGCCACTCAGCCATCGGCGTGGCGAGATTTGCCGCCAGGACGCTGGGGTCCAGCAGGATGGATGTGCCGACAACGAGCACGAGGAGCGTCAGCGTGGCCATATGGACGACGAAGATGCCCAGGGCCACGACCGCCGACTCCGCCAGTCCGTACAGGTTCAGCGCGGCAAACAGAGCGAGCAGCACCACAGTCGCACCGACCACCGGCAGCGACGGCACGATGCGAGCCGCGTAGTGCATCGCCTCGCCTGCGCTGATGACTGCCGTCGCCATGTAGGAGAGCACGGTCAGGGCCGCAGCCACAGACGCCCTCCCCCGCGTGGTGGTGTTCAAGAGAACGTTGTAGGCGCCGCCGTTTAGCGGGAGCGCGCTGCCGACCTCCGCGTACACGAACCGGAACAGGTAGAGCACCGCGGCCACGAGCAGTAGCGCCAGTGGGGCGAGGGGCCCCGCGTAGACCGTCGCGAGCGCGGCGACGTAGAGGCAGCTCGAGGTGATGTCGTTGCCGCAGATGGCGGTCGCGCGCCACTCATCGAGGAGGTGAGCTGGGGGCGTGACCGCCGCGGGCTCGACGCTCATGCGGCGCACTTTCCCGAAGCCCGGGAACACCCAGCACGTACAGTTCGCCGGGTCCAGTTCGCAACAATGGCACGCTGCAGCCAATTACCGACCTCCCGCAAGAGCTTGCCACTGCGCGTGGTGTCTCGCCTGCGCCAGCAACGCGCCGATCGGGTCGCCTGCCATGTGCCAGTAGCGGAGGCCGGTCATCGACGAGACCGCCAAGCCAGCAGCGCCACCAGTCCCCAAAGGCCCCATGTGCCGCCGGCGCCCCCCACGGACGCGCACCCGCGATGGCGCCGCGTCACCTCGGGCTCGAACGGCGTCAACGGGAAGTCGGCGGGCGTCAGCTCGTAGCTGTCTTGGAGGAACGTCGTCGACTTGCGAAGGGTGCCTGCAGCCAACGAGGGCGGCACCGAGCACCAGGTGCCAGGCGATGAGGCGCATGGGGTCTCCAGGTCGGGATTCAGTGAGCGTGGTCGTGGCCTTCGTGGCCTTTGGGTGCCGCCGGCGGAGGAGCGGCAGGACGCGCGTCAGGCACATCCGGAGGCGCGGAAGTAGGCGCCGAGGGCGATGGGGCAGGCGCATCGTGGCCATGTCCGTCTCCATGGTCATGCGCGTGACCGTCCGCTGCGGGAGGCGCCTCGTGGGCGACCCCCACGCCATACCGGAACACCAGGTTCGCCCCCCGGTCTGCGCCGAGCATGCCGACCACATTCACGAGCAACAGACCTCCGAGGACGGCGGGTCGAACGCGCTCAGAATCGCGGGTCTGCCCGTACGCGGCCACCATAGACGCTCCAATGGAGAGCACGAGCGCTACGAGCATGAAGTCCCGGTGGACATGCACAAGGTCGTGGCCGGGGCTGTCGTGCCCCAGGGCATCCGCAGCGCGGTACCCGCTGGCTACCGTGAGCGCGGCTGCTGCCGTAGCCGCGTACAGCAGCGCGGTGCCGCTCTTCCAGACCGTATCGCTCCCCACCAGTGCTCCATAGGTCAGGAACACAAGGGCAGCCGGCCACAGAGCAATCGGGAAGTGGACGAAGAGCGGGTGCCAGTTCAAGGCCCCGCCCAGTCCTGGGAGCAACGCATCCACGACAACACCTCCGCGAGGTCACCCTGCAAGGTGCGTGCCGGCCAGATCCGCCGTGCAAGCCGAGTCGCAGCGACTCCGCGTTCACAATATTCGGAAACCGTCCCCGATATTGGGCACCGTCAGACCCGCCGCAGCCGGATCCGGAACACCACCCAAGGGTCTTCGTTCGACGCCGTCACCGACCCGCCATGGGCATCCAGGATTCGCCACGCCGTGCTCAGGCCCAAGCCCGTCCCCTGCTCCCGCGTGGACACGAACGGGTCGAAGATGCGTGGCAGGACGTCGGCCGGGATCGGCGGGCCGTCGTTGCGCACGAAAACCACGACCCCATCAGGCTGCACCTTTTCCACGCCGAGCTCGATGCGCCCCCCTCGCCGGACGGCCTGTAGCGCGTTGATGGCCACCCCCATGACCACCTGAAGCAGCTGGTCGTGGTCTGCGTGCACGGCGACGTCGGGCGCTGGCGCAAGGTGAAGCTCGGTCTCCTGACGACGTGCTGCCCCGTCCATCAGGCCACGCACCTCCTCCAGGAGGGGGCCGATGGCAACGGGCTTCGGGTCGCTCGCCTGCCCTTTCGCAAAACCGAGAAAGCGCGTCAGCAGCGACGACAACCGGTCGATCTCAGCGATGAGTCGACCGCCGATTGCTGATTCTGGCGACCCGGCTGGGACCGCATCCAAGAGGATCTCGGCCGTGCCGCGCATCGCGTGCAGCGGGTTGCGAATCTCGTGGGCCAGCCCGGCCGTGAGCGCACCGAGGGACTCGAGCCGGGCTGCGCGCCGCAACTCCTCGTCGCGAGCCTCGAGGTCCGCCAGGGTCGCCTGGAGCCGAATGCGCTCGACTGCCGCGCGCTCCGCGACAATGCCACTCGCCGCGCCCAAGACGAAGTAGAAGGCGATCTCGAGCAGCTTCTCCGAGGGCGTCGCCGGGTCGTGGAACACATGGTTCATGAACGCGTGCGGGAGGTAGACGACAGCCGCCAGAAAGGCGGTGAGCAGGCCACCGCGAAGACCCGCATGGCTCCCCGCCAACACGATGGGCAGGTAGTAGAGCCGCCGAGCCAGGTCGTGTACCCAGTGCGGGTCGGGTGGGGTGAGGTAGTGCAGCGCAGCCACCGCAATCAGCGGCCCCCAGACCCACAGTACCGCCGAGCCCGAGAGCAACCAGCCGAGGCCCGGCTCATCCGGCCGGGTCGATGCCATGCTTCTCGATCCTGTAGGCGAGGATGTGCCTCGGGACGCGCAGCGCCCGCGCCGCCGCGCTCACATTTCCATGCAACCTCTGGAGCGTATGCACGATGACCTCGCGCTCGAGGTCGAAGAGGCCGACCCCATCAGGGATTTTCGATACCCAGCCGGTGGTACCTTGCCACGGCCGCTCAGGAGGCAGGTCCTCTTCGCGCACGGCACCCGCGGGTGCCAGGATGGCCAGGCGCTCGCACGTGTTGCGGAGCTCACGCACATTGCCCCGCCAACGCCGCTGACGAAGCGTGTGGAGCAGCGTCTCAGGAACGTGCAGCGACCGACCGGCCCCGAACTCCTCGAGGAAAGCGGTCGCGAGCGGGGCAATGTCTTCGATGCGCTCCCGTAGCGGCGGGACGACAATGCGGATGACGTTGAGGCGGTAGAACAGGTCTTCGCGGAAAGTCCCCTGCTCCACCATGGCCTCGAGATCCTGGTTCGTGGCTGCGACGATGCGGCAGTCCACTGGCACCGGCTCGTCGCTTCCCACCACGTCGACGACCCTCTCCTGAAGGACCCGAAGGAGCTTCACCTGCACCTCGGCAGGGATCTCTCCCACCTCGTCCAGGAACAGCGTACCACCGCGGGCCTTGCGGAAGCGCCCCTCCCGGGCACCCGACGCGCCCGTGAACGAACCCTTCTTGTGGCCGAACAACTCGGATTCGAGCAGATCTCGCGGTATCGCAGCACAGTTCACTGCCACGAACGGACCGGCCGCCCGGCCCGAACGACCGTGAATGCGGCGGGCCACCAGCTCCTTTCCGACACCGCTCTCGCCGGTCACCAGCACCACCGCCTCGGTGGGGGCCACCCGGTCGGCGAGGTCCAGGACCGCGCGCATCCCTACCGACTCGGCCACCACGGGCCGCTCCACCTTCTGCGCTACGAGCTCGCGATTGGCCCGTCGGAGCCGAGAGGCCTCTGACGCGCGGCGCAGCGTGAGCTCGAGCTGATCGCGAGAGAATGGCTTCTCGACGAAGTCCCAGGCACCGGCGCGCATCGCATCGACCGCCCGATCCACGGACCCGAATGCAGTAATGACGACGACCGGCACGTCGGGCGCCTTCTTTTGGAGGGTCGCCAACACGGTCATCCCGTCCGCGCCGGGCATCTTGAGGTCGGTCACCACCACCGTGTGGCGCTCGGCGTCGAACGCCGCGAGCCCGGCCAGGCCGTCAGGGGCTTCGTCGACCTCGAACCCGGCCTTGCGGAGATTGAAGCCGGCTACGGCCCGCCCCGTATCGTCGTCATCGATGAACAGAATCGCCATCGCCTACTCCCGCGGCGCCGTGGCTTCTGCACCACCCGCTCCGGCAGCGCCGGTGTCCGAGGCCCCGCTCGCAGGCGCAGCAGCAAGCTCACGACGCAACCAGAATCCCTTCCACAGCAGGTACATCGCGGGGATCACGATGAGCGTGAGCACCGTCGAAGACACCAGCCCACCGACCATCGGCGCGGCGATGCGCTTCATCACCCGCGTGCCCGTCTCGGTCCCGTACATGACCGGCAGCAAGCCAATCATCGTAGTGGCGACCGTCATGAGTTTCGGCCGCACGCGATCGACCGCTCCCTCCATGATGGCCTCCTCGAGCGCCAGGATGCTCACCATACGTCCTTGCTCGACGAAGCGCTCGTAGGCCTCGTCCAGATAGACAATCATGACCACCCCCGTCTCCGCGGCCAGCCCGAGCAGTGCGATGAAGCCCACCCCGGCCGCAATCGACATGTTGAAGTCCGCCAGGTAGAGCAGCCACACGCCACCGAGCGGTGCAAAGACAATGGTGCCGATCATCACCATCACCGTCTCACCGATCTGCCTGAAGTGGGCGTACAGCAGAACGAAGATGAGGCCAATCGTCACCGGTAGCACCAGCGACAGCCGCTCGTTGGCGCGCTGCATGTACTCGTACTGCCCAGACCACTGGATGCTGACGCCAGGGGGCATCGGCACCTGCGCGTCGACGGCCTCGCGCGCGCGCTCGACGTACCCCCCGATGTCGCTGGTCTTCAGATCGACGTAGATCCAGGCCGTACGGCGAGCGTTCTCGCTCTTGATGGCCGGCGGCCCCTTGCTGATCTGGATGTCCGCCACCTGCGCCAGTGGCACCGTGTGCCCCATCGGCGTGGGGACAGCGACGTTGCGCAGGGCTTCCAGGTCGTTGCGAAGCTCACGCGGGAAGCGCACGTTGACCGGGTACCGCTCGAGGCCCTCGACGGTCTCGGTGACGTTCATGCCGCCGATCGCCGAGCTGACGATGGCCTGCACGTGCTTGACGTTCAGCCCGTACCGAGCGGCATCCTCACGCCGGATGCGCACGTCGATGAAGTTGCCCCCGACCACGCGTTCCGAGTACACAGAGGCCGTGTCCGGAAGCGCGTTGATGACAGCCTCGATCTCCTGGCCGAGTTCAGAGAGTTCCTCGAGATCGTCGCCCAGGAGCTTGATGCCAACCGGAGTCTTGATGCCTGTTGCCAGCATGTCGATGCGGGTCTTGATGGGCATGGTCCAGGCGTTCGTGACACCAGGGAACTGCACCATTGCGTCCAGCTCTTTGATGATGCCCTCGACACTCTGCCCCTCCGGCCACTTCTCTGCGTCCTGCAGGATGATGGTGGTCTCGATCATGGTGAGCGGCGCCGGATCGGTTGCCGTGTCCGCGCGCCCGATCTTGCCGAGCACGTGCTCGACCTGTGGGTGCTGGGCGATGATCTTGTCGGTCTGCTGCAACAGCCTCCGTGCTTCGGTGATCGAGATGCCGGGCGGCGTCGTCGGCATGTACAACAGGTCGCCCTCGTTGAGCGGAGGCATGAACTCGTTGCCGATGCGCTGGAGTGGCCAGACGGTCGCGGCGGCGACGAGCACGGCACCGAACAAGACCAGGACGGGACGCTTCAGCACGCCGGTGATGAGAGGACGGTACAGCCAGATGAAGAAGCGCGAGAGCGGGTTGTCCTTCTCGGAACGAATCTTCCCGCGCACCAGGTAGAACATCAGAACCGGAATGACGGTGATGGCCAGGAAGGAGGAGAACAACATCGCAAACGTCTTCGTCCACGCCAGCGGCCCAAACAGGCGCCCCTCCTGCTGCTCGAGCGTGAAGACCGGCAGGAACGAGACGGTGATGATGAGCAGGCTGAAGAACAGCGCCGGCCCCACCTCCTTGCTGGACTCGACCACGACATCGAACTGAGACTTCTCCGGGTCCTTCTCTCGGTGTTTGTGCATGTTCTCGACCATGACGACCGAGGCATCGACCATGACGCCTACCGCGATGGCGATCCCGCCCAGGCTCATGATGTTCGCGTTCATGCCCAGCACGTACATGGCGATGAAGGCCATGAGCACACCCAAGGGCAGGGTGAAGATCGCGACGAGGGCACTGCGAAAGTGGAGCAGGAAGAGCATGCAGATGAGGGCGACGACGACCATCTCTTCCATCAGCTTGTGCTGCAGGGTCTCGACAGCTCGGTCGATCAGGCCACTTCGGTCGTAGGAGGTGTGGATCTCGACCCCCTCGGGGAGCCCGCGCTTGAGCTCTTCGAGGCGCGTCTCGACCCGCGCGATGACCGCCCGTGCATTCTCGCCGAAACGCAACAGGATGATGCCGCTGACCACCTCACCCTGACCGTTCATGTCGACGAGGCCGCGACGGACGTCGGGCCCGATTTGCACCCGAGCCACCTGCCTGAGGAGCACCGGCGCGTGGCTGTCAGGATCCATCGCAACTGGAATCGTCTCGAGGTCCTCGACGGACTGAATGTAGCCCTGCCCGCGAACCATGAACTCGGTCTCGGCCATCTCGATGAGCTTGCCGCCCACGTCCAGGTTGGCGTCCTGGATGGCCTGACGAACAGCGGGAACCGTCACGCCGTAGGCGCGCAGCTTCTCGGGGTCCACTTCGACCTGGTACTGCTTGACGAATCCCCCGACCGAGGCGACCTCGGACACCCCGGGAATCGCCATCAAGTCGTAGCGCAGGTACCAATCCTGAAGGCTTCGCAGTTCTGCGAGGTCGACCCCACGGAAATTCGCAGCTTTGCGAAGCTCCTCGCGATTGATGCGCTTGTCGCCATCGCGGTCGAAGGCCTCGACGATGTACCGCAGGGAGTCCTCGGTGAAGTGCTCCGGCGACTGTCCGTCCGGCGGATCAGCGGTGTGGAACAGCTCTCGAAGCTTGCCTTCCGAGATGAGGTGGTCGCCCTCATCCGGCATCGGAAGTTCACCGTCGTCAACGGTGTGGTCGCCGTTGTGGTCGAGCTTGGCCTGAAGCACCCGGGTGCGCGGACTGAAGTCAGTCAGCGAGTATTGGTAGACCCAGCCGACACCGGTGGCATCCGGTCCCAACTGCGGGCTGGTTCCGTCGGGAAGTCGGCTCTGGACGAAGTTGAGATACTCGAGCACGCGGCTCCGCGCCCAGTACAAGTCCGTGCCATCCTCGAAGATGATGTAGACCATCGAGAAGCCGAAGAAGCTATAGCCGCGCACGTCCTTGGCGTACGGCACCGACAACATCGCGGTGGACAAGGGATAGGTGACCTGGTCCTCGACCACCCCGGGTGCCTGGCCCGGGTACTCGGTGTACACGATGACCTGGACATCAGAGAGGTCGGGAATCGCATCGACCGGCGTCGAGCGCAGCGCCCAAACCCCGCCAAGCGCGACCATCGCCGCGATGAGCAACACGAACACCCGGTTTCGGACACTGGCCTCGATGATAGCGTCGAGCATCACTCACCCCCGCCGTGCTCGCCCTCGTGGGTGCCGTGGTCCTCGCCTTTGACCTCCACGAGGAACATGCCGCACTTCGGACATCGGCCCGGCTCGTCGCTGATGACCTCGGGATGCATCGGACAGGTGTACTGGCCGGGAAGTGGGCCTTGCTCGCCATGCACTTCGTGCAGTTCTTCGGGCGTGCCGGACCGCTCGACGAGGTCCATGCCGCACCGTGGACAGCGCCCCTCCTCGTCCGAGAGCACGTCGGGATGCATCGGACAGCTGAACACGGTGTCGGGGTGGTCGTGTTCTCCGCCCTTCTCGGGGGCGTCCGTCTTTGCGAGCATCTTGCGCAGGGCCTCCTGGAGCTGGCTCTCGCTGTCGATCAGGAACTGCCCGCTCACGACGACGAGCTCGTTCTCCTCCAAGCCTGCGCGGACTTCGGTCATGTGCCGGTCGCCGACCAGCCCGGTGGTGACCTCCCGCGGCTCGAAGTGGCCATCGCCCGTGCTCACGAACACGACCTGCCGTCGGCCGGTGTGCAGGATGGCCTCGGACGGGATGGCGAGCACGTCGTCCATGCGTCGGTACTCGATATAGACAGTGGCGAACATTCCGGGCTTGAGTCGAATGCCGCGATTCTCGAACTCGAGACGCACCGTCAGTGTGCGGCTCTTGTTGTCGAGCGTCGGGTAGATGTAGGCGACCTCACCCTCGAGCGTCTCGCCTGGCTGGTACGAAAGCTCCATCTGGGCGGGCTGTCCGACCTCGACCCACGGCGCGTCGTGCTCGTAGATCTCGGCCGTGACCCAGATCTTCCGCAGGTTGCCGATGCGGTAAAGGTCCTTGCCGGCGACCACCCTCGCCCCTTCGACGACGTTCTTGTGCAGGACGAACCCCGCCTGGGGCGTTCGAATGGGGAGGGCGCGACGCGCTTCTCCGGATGTCGCGATGCTTTCGATGTCGCGAGATGACAGGTTCCACAGCTCGAGCTTGCGCCGCGCCGATCGGCCGAGCGGGCTGTCGGCACCCTGCGTTCGTAGGGCGAGCAGGTACTCCTCCTGAGCGGCGACAAGCTCGGGCGAGTAGATGTCGAACAGCACCTGACCGGCCCTCACGGGGTCGCCCGTCCTGTCGACGTAGAGCTTCTCGACCCAGCCACTGAAGCGCAGGTTGACCACAGACAGCTCGTCCTCGCCGACCTCGACCTGGCCGATGGTGCGCAGGTGGCGAAACACCGGACGCCGCTTGACCGGCTCTGTCTGCACGCCCACCTGCTGCACCACGGCGGGGTCGATGGAGACGACATTGCCGCCGCCACTCGAGACCTCGTCCTCATAGACGGGAATGAGGTCCATGCCCATGGGCGACTTGCCCGGCTCGTCCCGGATGTAGGTCGGGTCCATGGGCGCTTGCCAGTACTTGACCTTCCGCTCACCGGAAGAAGCGGCGCTTGAAGAACCACCACCCTTCATGGGCGTCAGGTCCATGCCGCAGATCGGACAGGTGCCAGGGCCTTCCTGCACCACGTTGGGGTGCATGCCGCAGGTGTAGAGCTGGTCGCTGGCGTCGGCGACATCCGCCTGCTCGCCACCGCCGCATCCCGCCGGAGCGAGCGCGAGGAACAACGCGACGAGCACGAAAGAGAACAGTCGAATCAAGGGGTACCTCCCACGGTGGGGTCGCCGGTCAAGGCGCGTGCACGCGCCAAGGCGATGCGGGTATCGATGACGGCGTGGATGCGAGCGCGCTCGAGCTCGAGCAGCGCCACCTCGGCGTCGAAAAGGGATGCGAAGTCCGCCTTGTCGACGGCGTAGTCCGAGAACGCTGTCTCGAGAGCGGCCTCGGCCGCTGGGATGAGCTCCCTGGCATAGACGGAGGCTTTGTCGTCGGCCCGCCGCCAGTCCGCAACGAGCACCTCGATCTCGGCCGCGACCTCGTCGAGGTCTGCCTCGCGGGCCGCGCGCGCAGCTTCGGCACCTGCGAGATGCGCGGCGCGGGCTGCGCTCGCGCGCCTGCCAGACCCCGTGGGAATGGGCACGCCTACGCCCACGCTTACGAGATCGACGCCCGGATCCGTGGCCGTCTGCACGGTCCGTATCCGATACCCGGTCCAGACGGATGGGTCCGGAAGAGAGTCCAGCCGAGCCAACGACGCAGCTTCCTCCCGGCTCTGGCGCTCGGCATCGAGTCGGGCCAGACGAGGGCGGCTCTCGAGCGCCGCCTGAAGCAGTCCGGAGGCGTCCTTCGGTGCGGCGACGACCTCGGCCGCGGCTGGGGTGGTGATCTCGACGCTCTCCCGGGCCATCAGGCCATTCAGGCGCGCGGTCCAGGCGGCCTCCGCGCGGTTGTCGTCATCGATGGAATCTGCGAGACGGTCCCTGAGCACTTCCAAGCGAAGCACCGCGTGCTGGCCGACACCACCCGTTTCGTAGCGCGCACGTACGGCCATCAACAGCTCGTCGGTGCGCTGCACATGTGCTTGTGTGACACCACGCAACTGCCTCGCCAGGGTGAGCTGCCAGTACGCGGTCTCGACCTGCGACCGCAGACCGCTCTCAGCCTCGTCGACCGCGAACGCGGCAGCAAGAGTGCGTTGGTCGGCCACCGCACGCTGCTGACCGGACCATCCAGGCGGCTTCAACATCTGCTGCGCGCGCACTTGAAGGCCCGACATCGGGTGCCCGGACAAGCCGAAGCTGCTGACCGGGACATTCGAGTACTCCAGCCCCAACACAGGGTCGGGCCACGCACCGGCCGCGGACGCCAAGGCTTCGAGCTCGTCGACCCGTGCCTCACGAGCCTCGAGGGCGGGGTTCGCCTCCAGGGCAACCGCCACCAACGACTCGAGGTCCTGGGCTGCGGCCGGGCTCCCGACCGCAAGGGCGACCGCACAACAAACGAGCCAGCGGGTGGTCACTCGGCCTTCTCCTGCTTCTCGAGGTGCATGCCGCACTTGGAGCAGTCCGCGGGCTTGTCAGAGGTCTCCTCGGGGTGCATGGGACACGCGTAGGCAGCCCCATCGCCGTCTGTGCTGTGCATGGCCTCGTACCCATCGCCGGGCTTCATCTCGTGTTGTTCATGGCCGCCCTCCGCGGGCGCCGCGGCCTCGGTCTTGGGAGCTTCGCCGGCGCCTCCGCAGGCAAAGGCAAACATCAGTGCGTAGATCATCGAACCTCCTGGGCCAGCGCTGTCGCAAGTGCCGTGCCAGCCAAATGTGACGGTTGGTCCGTCAACAACAACGCTCGCATCGCCCGCGAATGCGGACATGTCTGAGTCGATTCCGAATAGTGTGAAGCCTCAACGGTGCCCTGCCATCTCGCTCGGCCACTCGCATGCGCACATGTGGTGCACTCTGTCGGGCCGACCGGAAGCGCATCTCGACGCCGTCATGGATGTCCTCGCAGGTCACCAGGTGTCCGCGAGCGGAATCGGACAGGCCCTTGGCGCCGGCGCTGCTTTGCTCTGCGCGCTCGGTGTTGCGGAAGGTTTCGCACGCGACGGCGCGTGCTGCCCGCACGAAACAAGAGGGGCGAGCGTCAGCGTTCTGGTGAACCAAGGAACCTCCGAGGCGACCTCCTTCAAGTGGCGTGCCAACGTGGCCCGTCCCTTGCAGGTCACGCCGGTGGGAGGTCGGTATGGATGACAAACGGCGAGAGTTCACACTCGGGTGCCTACTCGCAGGCGCCATTCTCGGAGCGCTGACGGTGACCACGGCGCCCTGTCACCCCGAGTTCTCAGTCCAAGAGACCCAGCCTTGACGCCCTGGGCTGCAGCGCTTGGAGCCGCCATTGCTGCGGCCGGCCCACCCTCGGTGGCGACACTCGACACTTCCGAACTCGCGGCCTCCCCCCGCGCCGAAGCACACAGCACTGAAGGAACCTTGCATGCGGAGCTGCTCGGCGTGCTGGACGCTCCTGTGGCGGCGCTCTGGCCCGCGTTGAGCGAGCCCGAAGCTCAGCACGCCTGGGTGCCCTACATGCGGTTGGCGGTGCCCATCGAGCGCAGAGACGATGCCATCCTATGCCAAGGTCACACGAACCTGCCCTGGCCACTACAAGACCGGCACTGGCAAATTCGCATGCGCAACCGGATCTACGAGGACGGAGACGGGCCGGTGTACGTCGCCGAGTGGACCTATGTCGAAGGAAGCGGCAATCTGCAGGACACGCGAGGCGCCTGGAGCCTCCGGCCGCTGCCCGACGGCAACACGCTGGTCCATCTGGACGCGGTTGCCGTCATGGGGAGCCGTGACGTTCCCCCAGCGCTGTTGCGGTGGGCCGAGCGAAAGGCCCTGCCTTCGATGCTCGAAGCGCTCTGGGAGCAACGAGCCCGATGAGCGGAGAGCGCCTGATGGAGCGTGCCCTGGTGCGCGAGCGCTACGACCGGATCGCGCCACTCTACGACCTCGTGGAAGCGCCGGTCGAGTGGCTGTTCTTTGGCGCCTGGAGGCGTGAGCTCTGGGCCCCCCTCACCGACGGGACGATTCTCGAGGTGGGCATAGGGACCGGCAAGAACCTGCCCTTTCATCCCGAGGGCGCTCGGATCACGGGCATCGACTTCTCGCCAGGCATGCTCGCGAGGGCACGGGCACGCGCCGAACACCTCGGGCGCAATGTCGAGCTCATCGTCGCCGATGCCGAGCGTCTGCCCTTCGAGGCGAACGAGTTCGACGCCGCCGTGGCGAGCTTTGTCTTCTGTTCCATCCCGGATCCGGCGCGTGCGCTGGCCGAGCTCGCGAGGGTCGTGCGGCCCGGCGGGCGTGTCGTGTTGCTCGAGCACGTCCTCTCGCGCCGCCCGTGGCTGGCCTCGGCAATGCGGGGACTCGCACCCGTTCCTCGAGTGGTCTGGGGCACGAGCATCGACCGCGACACCGTGTCGGCTGTCGAGTGCAGCCCGCTGCGCCTCTGCAGGAACGACGCTCTGTGGCTCGATCTGGTCCGGCTGGTTGAAGCGCGGGTCGATTAAGACCACGGATACGCCAGTGTCGAGCGGCCCTTTGCGCCACACCGCCGCCACATCAGTTGCCAGGGTGCGCCGCCATGGATGTCTCGAGCGCACTCATACACTGCCCCCGGAAAGAAAGTCCTCCATGAACCACGCCGAGAGTTCCGCTCGGCCCGCCACGCCCGCCTTCTTGTATACCCCCCGCGCCTGCTCCCGGTTGGTGCGCTCGGATGTGCCACGGACCGCGGCGATTTCCTTGAATGCCAGGCCCTTCAACAGGAGCAGCGCGACCTCCGCCTCGGCCTTGGAGAGGGACCACACCTCGAACTGCCGGTCCACGGCAGAGCCCATGCCCTGCAGCAGTTCCTCCGCCTGCGCCCGCCAGGCATCGGCCTCCGCCCTCTCCCGAACGTGGTAGCGGTAGAAGACCACAGCGCCGAGGATGGAGATGGCTGCCGCTAGCCCCTCGGCACCCACATGCAGTGGCTCGACTCCGGACCCGACATCCGACAGCAGGTCCACACCGACAAGTGACGCAACGGCCACGAAGAGGGTGGTTGCAACTGCGCTGTCGCTGGGTTGTGTCATCTGCCGTATCGACCCCGGTCGGCGGTGGGCGCATGGATGCCACAGGAGGTGTCCGTTGATGAAACGAACCGCACTGGGTGCACTCGCCCTATTCGCTGCGCTCTTCGGGGGCATGCAGCTCGTTCCGTACCGCGTCCACAATCCCGAAATCCGGCAGGAACCGGAGTGGAACAGCCCAACGACCCGTGCGCTGGCCAAGCGGGCTTGCTTCGACTGCCACTCGAACGAGGTGCAGGTGCCCTGGTACGGGAAGGTCGCCCCCGTGGCCTGGATCGTCCGCGACCATGTGGACGAAGCTCGAAGGGCGCTCAACTTCTCCGAGATGGATCGGCCGCAGGAAGAGGCGCACGAGGCGGGAGAGGAAGTCCGAGAAGGCGAAATGCCGCCCTGGTACTACGTGCGGCTGCATCCGGAAGCGCAACTGACGGATGCCGAGTGGCGGCAACTTGCTGCGGGGCTCGATGCGACCTTGGGCGACGACACCGGAGCCCACGCAAGTGGCCTCCACCGACACGACGACCGGCACCATGAGCACGACGACTGATTCGCAGACCGAAGGGCTTGGCAGGGTACTCTGTTGGGGTTCTCCCTCAACTCACCCTAGGACCACTCCCACCGGGAATCGGGGTGGCGAGCAGGGCGTCGAGCCGCTCCATGTTGTCGTAGAACGCGTCCCAGAACGCATTCCGACGTTCTTCGCGCGCGGCGGCCGCACCCGGCTCTCCCAGGATCCGCTCGCCTTCGAGCGCATTGTTCTCGGCCAGGGTCTTGTCCGCATCCACCGCGGCCAGATTCGCTCGCTGCTCGGCGAGCTCGTCTTCGAGGTCGGCCAGGTAGCCATCCGGCGCGCCAGCAGCCCGAGCTTCGGCGAGTCTTGCCCCGAGTTCCTCGACCTTCGCGGGCCACGAGCGCATGGTATCCACCATCTCCTCGGCGTTCTCGCCCTCGCCGATGGTCTTCGCCTGGACGTGCTCGTGCGACTCGACACCGGCGTCGAGGTCGATGCCGTATTCGTCTGCGATGGCACGAAGCAGATTCCAGGTGGCGCGCTTCTGCGGACCGCTCAGGTCTTCGTAGATGTAGTTCCCGTTGTTGGCCAACGTGCGCTTCAGCTCCCGCTCGCTCATCGCCAACAGGCGTTCCTTGAGCTTCGGGGACAGGTCGAGGGCCTCGATCTGGGCGTGCATATCGCCACGCTGGCTGACCGTAGCTGGCATGCCCACGGTCTCGATGCCGATGGCCCGACTGTTGCGGCCCCTCGCATGCCAGACGACCTGGTCGGTGGCACCGTCAGACTGGTCTGGCCTTCCTCGTCGACCAGGTAGTGCGCTCCCGTGCTGTCGCCAGAGCGGATCCGACCGGCATACGCCTGTTCAGTCGATTCACCGCTCGTGCTCATCGTCTGGTGGAGAATGACCTCGCTCGGCTCTCCGCGCCGTGGCCTCGCCGCCAGGGCGCCGAACTCCGCGCTGTCGTCGCGCATCCCCAGGCTGTTGTACATCCCGGGCGTGGTTCCAGGCTGTCCAAACCCCTCCTGCTCGACAGAATCGGGCCGAGCCACCGGGCGCGGGGACGTGCTGGGCGCATGTCCTTCACGCTCGGGGCGGGCGCGCGGGCGGGGTGACGTGGTGGGTGCACGATGGGAATGGCTGGACGCAGGGCCTCCGGAACGGAACCGTCACACAGAGCGCGAGGTTCGCAAGCAGTGGTAGCCTGCAGCATGGACGGCATTGACGACGCTGCCTCACCCGCCTGGGGGCGGCATACCCATGCGGGGTATACCAATCCTGCCTAACGGCGAACCATTCCGCCAGCCTCTTGGCTACTCCACGTCGAACTCAGCCCTGAGCATGGACAGCACATCGGCCACGTCCTGGTCACTGAGCGTCGCCTCAAAGGACGGCATGTTGCCGCTGCCGCCCAGGACGATGTCCACGACGTTGGCGTCGCCGTGGTGACTGAGGTGGGAGGTCAGGTCGGGACCGGTCACGCCCTCGCCGTCCACGCCGTGGCATTCCGCGCAGTTCGTCTCGTAGACGCCCCGTCCTCCCATGGGATCGCCGACCAGTTCCAGCACCCCGCTGGTCCGCTCATGCTGACCGCATGCCGCCAGCAGGACCGTCATACCCACAATCGACGTTCGCATCCTCACCCTCCGTCTAGGGCCTAAACCCGCGCCGCGAGTGCTGCCACTGGCACCCCGGGGTCGACTACAGTCCGCGGTATCGATCGAAGAGCATCATCAGCTCGTCGAGCTTTCGCGCACGGGTCTCGTCATCGCCAGTGGTGAAGGCATCTCCGACACACGTCTCGATGTGATTGCGCAGGATGATGGAGCCGACGCTGGCGAGGGCTCCCCGCGACGCCGAGACCTGCAGGAGGACATCCACACAGTACTTGTCCTCCTCGATCATGCGCTGCAGTCCGGCGACTTGCCCTTCGATGCGACGAAGGCGCTTGAGGATCTGCGACTTCGTGGCGGGCTCGAGCATCCAAGGCGCGTAATACCCTGGTCAACTGGATGCCATCCGCCCCTGCTCAAGATACCCCCCGTGGGTATTGGAGAGTGACCCATGACCGCCACCCGAATCCCCCTGCTCTGTCTCCTGCTCACCGGCTGCGGCTCGAAGGGCCTGCCGATGCTGGGCGCTGGCTCGCACGACGCCGACGCGCTGTCCATGCGAGTGGTCCTCGACGAGGATGACGGCCTTAACGAGCCTCGGGACCTCGCCTTCAATCCCGAAAGCCCCGAGCAGTTGTGGGTGGTCAACCGCGCAGACGAGTCCATGGTGATCGCGTTCGACCCCGGTGATGACGACCAGGACTCCGAGAAGTTCGACACCGGTCCGGTGGGCGAACACTTCTTTGCGCAGCCCGCGGCCATCGCTTTCGGGGACAATGGTCTGTTCGCCACCATTCACGAGACCGACGAGAGGACCCAGGGCCCGACGGGCACTCCCGAGGACTTCATGGGGCCGACCCTGTGGACGTCGGACCTCGACACCTTCGACGCCGGCCACGGCGGGCACATGGACATGCTGCACAACAGCCCCAACGGCATGGGCATCGCGTGGGAAGAAGGCAACACCTACTGGGTCTTCGACGGCTACAACGCGTCGATCTCCCGCTACGCCTTCCACGGAGACCACGGTCCAGGCGGGGCCGACCACAGCGACGGCGAGATGCTGCGCTACGTCGAGGGCGAGGTCGAGCGCATCGAGGACGTCCCGAGTCACCTCTGGCTCGAGGGCAACGACCTCTTCATCGCGGACACAGGCAACCAGCGGATTGCAGTGCTCGACATCGACAGCGGCGATGTGGGGGGCACCATCGGTCCGAACTACGACGGGATCGCACAGCAGCAGGTCGAAGATGCAGACATCGCCACCCTCATCGACGGCGACGACCTCGGCAACGATGTCGATGGGCGGCCGGTCCCCGTCGAGCTCCAGTCTCCCAGCGGTGTCGCCGTTCGGGAAGACATCCTGTACGTCACCGACAACGAGACCAGCACGCTCTTCGCCTTCACCACCGACGGCACGGTCATCGACTGGGTCGAGCTCCCCGTGGCCGACGGCGCGCTCATGGGCATCGAGTTCGATGACAGCGGCAACCTCTACCTCGTGGATGCGGTGGACAACGAAGTCCTGCGCATCGACGCCCCGGCGGATTGATCGTGGCGAGCGCAGCGACCAGCATTCGTTCCAGGACCACCGCCCTGCTGCTGGGACTGGTGTGTCTGACGGCCTGCGGTCCCGAAACGCAGGAAACGCCCGACGACACCGACAGCGGTGACGCCGAGGTCGCCGCCGACACCTGGGACAACTTCGCCTCCGAGTTCATGGCGACCTACTGCGTGGAGTGTCACGCGACCGCGCCGAAGGACTTTGCCGACCCAGACCAGGTCGCCGCATTCGCCGAGACCATCCGGTGCGGCACCGCATCCGCAACGCTGCCCGACTGTTCCGGATGGCCGCCGGCCACCCAGTTCCCGGTCGGGTCCGGCCCCGTGCCCACAGATGAGGAGCGGGACCGGCTCACGGCCTGGATCGACGCTGGAATGCCGCTTGGGGACTGAGTCGAGGCCACTCGACACACAGGGAGCCGACGCATGACCCGATCCACATTCCTGCTCGTCCTGCTCGGGTGCGCAGGCAGCGGTGACACGGAACCCGTCGATTCCGACCAGTTCACGGACACGGCCGAAACCGAGGCACCCGAAGCTCGCTTCATCGACATCAACGTCGAGGTCACGCTCGATGGAGATCCTCTGGCAGGTGCTGTGGTCGTGCAAGGCGGTCGAGACGGGCACTGGACGACGGACGCGGCGGGTCGGGCGACCGTTACATTCGACACGAGCGTCGGCGGTGGGCTCGCGCGCTCGGTGATTTCCTCGCACCCCGATGCCCGAATCGGCGCCGCCATCGTGAATGTGGACCGAGAGACCCCACACCGCATCGAGCTCGAACGCTTCGCGGTCGGCGACAACCCGGACTACGTGTTCCAGGACCCGGGAGAGCCCGACCGACGCGGCACTACGGGACAGTGTGCACACTGCCACGTGACCCTCAACCAGGACTGGTACGACTCCCCTCACCGGACCTCCGCGAGCAACCCGGTCGTCCAAGACGTCTACGCCAGCGCCACCGCCATTCACACGCCTGAGTCCCGCTTCGGCGGCTGCGCCGACTGCCATGCGCCAGGAATCGATGGCGACCTGGGTGGCCGAGATCTTGCCGAAGCCTCCGACTTCGCGCTCGACTACGGAGTGCATTGCGACGTGTGCCACAAGGTCGAGTCCGTCGACATGCTCGCAGAGCCGGGTGTCGCCGGACGACTCGTGCTCAACCGCCCCCTGGAGCCCGATGACGACCCCCTGGGTGAACCCTGGCGTCCATTGATGTTCGGCCCGTACGACGACGTCGCTCACCCGCGCATGGGGAGCGTGCCTCGTGCACTCTTCCACGAGGCCGAGCTGTGCGGCGGGTGCCACCAGCAGGAGCAACAGGTCTTGGTCGCAAACGCCGCGATCAACACCGAACGCTGGCCGTCGGGCCGGCTTCCCATCCACACGACCTACGAAGAGTGGGCGGCCGCGCCGACCAGTCCAGAGCTTGCATGTCAAGGTTGCCACATGCCTGCGGCCAGCGGGGTCGGCAACTCCGCCGACCTCGGCAACATGTTCGACGTCGCTGAAGGCGCCGCCGGCGGCTGGTACCGCCTACCCGGCTCGGTGCGCCATCACTCCTGGCCTGGTCCCCGTCAGCGTTCTGCCGGATTCCTCGAGCTCGCCGCGACCGTTCAGCTCCAGACCGAGCTCACCGGGGACGGCTTCGTGGTATCCGCCACCGTGCGCAACATCGGTCCCGCCCATGCGCTCCCGACCGGAGAGCCCATGCGCTCCGTCATCCTCGCGGTTCGCTCCCAGTGCGACGGCACCGAGATGAAACCGACAGGAGGCGATGTCGTGCCGGACTATGGCGGCACCGTCGCCACGAAGGCCGTCGGTGAAGATTGGGGCATCTGGCCCCAGGCCTCAGTCGGCGATGTCATCCGAGTCACCGAGCGGACCGGCGCCTGGCATGACTACCCCGGATTCGGTCCGTTCGGAGACGGCCGGTTCGAAGCGCCCGAGAAGGGGCTGCCGGTCGAGGTCGCCAAGGGTGTCTCGCGAGTGGTCGCGGTAGATGGGAGCACCGGCCAGGTCACCCTCGATGGGCCGCTACCGGCGGGGGACACGGCCTACCTGTCCCGTGTCGGCTGGCCAACAGACGCGTCAGCCGCCCAGACCCTCGCGGGCCACCCGGGCTTCGGGTTCGCCCGCGTGCTCGTCGGCGCGGGCGGCTCGCGCATGGTTCCCCACCACCAGGCCGTCGATGTCGTCAGTGACAACCGGTTGCTCCCGGGCGCCTCGTGGACGTCATCGCACACCTTCGACGCGTCCTCGTGTGTGTCTGCGCCGACGGCCACCGCGGCCCTCGTGCACCGGGCGTACCCCTTCCGGCTCGCCATCGACAATGGGTGGCCGCTCGTCGACTCGGTCATGACGGAGGTGCAGCGATGACGTGGCTCCTGTTCCTCGCTTGTTCCGGCCCATCCGAGACCGCCGACTCCACCGATACTGAGGACACCGATACGGAGGATACGGGCCTCCCGGAGCCCCTTCCGAACTACGTGACCAGCCCGGCAGAGGCGACGGACATCGACCCCGCCGAAGACGTGCTCCATGTCGCGTTGAGCGCAGGCCCGCTCGCGCACCAGGTCGGCGACCTGCAGATTGATGGGTACGGCTACAACGGGCAGACCCCAGGACCAACCCTGCGGGCGAAGGTCGGGGACCGCATCGTGGTGGACTTCACCAACGAACTCGACGCCGCGACCACCATCCATTGGCACGGCCTCTCGGTGCCGTACGACATGGACGGTGTCGTCTGGACCGAGGGAGGCGTCGAGCCGGGCACAGCCCACCGGTACGAGTTCACGGCTACACGCGCGGGGACCTTCTGGTACCACCCCCACGTCGACAGCGCCCATCAAGTCGATCACGGCCTCTACGGGGTCATCGTCATCGAGGACCCCGACGAGCCCACACTCGACGACCTCGTCCTGGTCTTTGACGACTGGTCTGCGGGCGCCTCGGAAGAGGGCCACGGCCGAGCCGAGGGCACCTGGACAGTCAACGGGGTCGTCGAACCCACGGTGCTCGTCGACGGCGGTCGTCCGCTGCGCGTTCGCATGCTCAACGCGAGCAACCACGGGTACCTCGACCTCGCGTGGCCCGACATTCGCTGGATTGCGGGCGACCAGGGACTCCTGCCTTCCCTACAGAGCCCCGAGCGACTCCAGCTGGGGCCGGGCGACCGCGCCGAGGTCGAGTGGCTGCCGGGACGAGACGACTGGGAGCTGCTCGACCACCCCTACGCGGACGCCGGTCCGGCCTTCGGAGACGCCACACGACGGCTCGCAGTCGAGGTCGATGGGCCGGCGGACGCTCCTGCGGCCTCGGGATGGGCCTTCTCCGGCGCTGCTCCGACCCCGGACTCGCCCCCGGCCATCACCTACGTGTTCACCGGCGAAGAGACCGACTGGTACATCAACGGCGAGCGCTTCCCGGACGTGACGGTCGAATCACTGCCAATCGACGAGCCCAGTGTCATCGAAGTGCGCAACCTGTCCGGCAGCGAACACCCGTTCCACATCCACGGGATGGAGTTCGAGGTGCTGTCGGTCAATGGGGTCGCCCCTTCGTTCCAGCAGGTCGAGGACACCTGGAACCTCGGCGTCTACGAGCGAATCCGGATCTTGGTGCGGCCTCAGCATTCGGGCTTCTGGATGGCTCACTGCCACATCCTCGAGCACGCCGAGGACGGGATGATGACCGTGCTGGAAGTGCCTGCCGCCGAATAGCAGTCGTCTACGGCGCGTTCGGGTCGTACTCGCCGAAGGTAAGCCGCAGCCATGCCAAGACGTCTGCAGTCTGCTGAGCATCCAGGGGCTGTGCGGGCATCTCCCCGGTGCCACCCCGAATCACGAGGATCAGCTCGAGATCGCTGTGGTGCACCACATGCTGCGGCAACTCGGGCCCCTGATCCGTCCCCGAGCCGTCGCTGCCATGGCAGGTCGCGCAGTGATCCGAGTACCAGACGGCCCCACAGCCCGTGTCGCCGCCCAGCTCTGCTGGGTTGCCCTCGACCCCCGTGGGGACACACGTTTCGGCTTCCATCCCCGAGTCGGTTTCGCCGATGGGGTCACAGGCCAACAAGAGCGCGTAAAGAAGCAGCATGGACCGCGGCCTATCCACCGCTGGGGCCGCGCGCCCGGTTATTGCGCCCGCGACGGAGGAACCCATGCTCAGCCTGCTCACGACCCTCATCGCTTGCGGTCCAGCCTTCGAGGTCTTGCCGGAAATCCAGGGCGTGACTGCAGCACCCGACATGGACGGCAAACCAGGCGACGAAGTCGTCGAAATCCACCTCGAGGCTTCCACGACCGACGTCTCGTGGCTCGATGGTGAGACCACGGAGTCCTGGGCCTTCAACGAGCAGGTGCCAGGGCCGCTTATCCATGCGTGGCTGGGACAGACCATCCGCGTGGTCTTCACCAACGATCTCGACGAGCCGACAACCATCCATTGGCACGGGCTCCGCATCGACAACGACATGGATGGCGTGCCGGCGATCCAGGAGCCGGTGCAGCCCGGCGAGACGTTCACCTACGAGTTCGTGCCGCCAGACGCCGGATCCTACTGGTACCACCCGCACGTTCGTGGGCACGAGCAGGTCGAACGCGGACTATACGGCACGCTCGTCGTTCAGGAGCCCGAGCTTCCCGACCTCGATGCCGACCGCTACTTCATCCTCGACGACGTCGCGCTCGAAGACGACGGCGACTTCTACGACTTCGACCCCGCCCAGTGGGGCATGCATGGTCGAGGTGGCAACTACCTGCTGGTCAACGGCGAGACCGAGATGCTCGAGGGCTCCGTTCGTCCCGGCGGCATCGAGCGCTGGCGCGTCGTGAACACCTCGAACTCCCGCACGATGCCGATTGGCGTGGAAGGTGCAGACTGGCGGGTCATCGCCGTCGACGGCACCCTGCTCGACGAGGGCTACACCTATGACGAGTACTACATCGTTCCCGTGGGCCGTCGCGTCGATCTCGAGGTCATTCCCCACGCCGACGCCGAAGAAGCAACGCTGCAGGTCCTGCTGCCCGGTCAGAGCGAGTGGTACTGGGCGCCCGTCTACACGGCGGAGATCGAGGGCGAGCCGGGCACAGGGCAGCAGGCAGCATGGCCGTTCGAGCCGCTGCCCGAGATCCGAACGACCGAGCAGGAGCTCGTGATGGAGTTCGACGGTGTCGGCACCTCGACGGGGCTGGAGTGGCGCATCAACGGAAAGACCCACGAGGACGCCGAGGACTTCGAAGTCGAAGGCGGCGTCCCGACGCGCATCACCCTGCGCAACCTGATGGGGCCCGAGCACCCCTTCCACCTTCACGGCCAGTTCTTCCAGGTGCTCGAGCGCAACGGCGACGACGCCAGCGAGCCGGGTCTCATGGACACCGTGCTGCTATCCGGAGGCGACGAGGTCGTACTCTACAGTGAGTTCGAGAACCCGGGTCGGTGGATGGCGCACTGCCACATCCTCGAGCACGCCGAGCTGGGCATGATGAGTGAAGTGGTGGTTTCGGAGCCGTTTACCCCGGAAGAAGAGTAGGCCAGGACACTCGGATGGCACGGGATGGCAGCGGGCCTGCAACGGGGTCCGTGGATCGCATCCTGGTGGACGTCGGCCGAGGACGTGCACACCTGGTACAGCGCCCTCACCCGCCCCGCCACCAGCGCTCGGCGGCACCCCGGCGCTCGAAGCCACGCTCGAGCTCATCGGTCAAGGGCACTACCCTCGCAGACCTTCGCGCAGAGCGCCGTCGCAAGTAGTTTCGTACAGGATCGGCACCAGATCGGTACGTTGCAGCCCCGCCGACGACCCCGACGCTCGCGCCACCCTGACGCCCTGCGGCGCGAGGTCCGAGAACTCCGCGCTCACAATCGGAAGCTCGTCGAGGCGATGCTGCGCATATTCACACGTCCCGCCGACGTCATGACTGCCGCCGCGAAGGTGATGAACGGACTCAATCCACGTCCGTCGCCAGACGAGAGACCGAAAAAAGAGGGTGTGTCGAACAGCTCGCCGAGGCGCTTTTCGGCACCATGAAGGGCGCGATGCACGAGGCGGGCATCGAGGCGCCGGAGACGCCGTGGAACGCTCCGTCTTTGGGCGCTGGCACCAGCACGCCGACGTGGGCGCACAATGCCGCGGTTGAAGAGCCCCATCGACGGCGTCGAACCCCTCCAAGGCATGAGCTCGATCGAAAACGAGGACCCAAAGGGGGTTGAGCTGGCAAGCGACGGCCACACGGCCATCGGCAGCACGCCCGCGGCGTCCAAGCAGGCCAGCGAGTATCGAGAACGCACGAGGTCATCAGCGACGAGGCGGTGCGCGAGATCCCCCTGGCCTCCGGCGGGACGCCAGCGGCGTCAACCAGCTCGGCGTGCACGGCCTGATTCAGGCGGTGGTGCTCGGGTCCAGCGCCATCGACGGGAAGCGGACGGCGGGACAGGACATTCTGGTCGTGGCGTGGGAGCTGTTCACCGCGCAGCTCACCGAGCTGGGCAGGGACCACGACTTGGCCAAAGGAAGTGCAGCGAGTTTACGGTCCTCTGGTCCGGTGGTGAGCTTACAGGGTTGGGCCGCACACGCAGTCAAGCAGCCCGAGCCTCGTGTTGTGGAGCATTCGGAGGAAGTCGACGAGCACCTCGGGCAGCTCGACGGGGTTCACCCCGCGCTCCAGCTGCGTCAAGTAGGGCCCGATGACCAGAAGGTTGCTGGGCTCCGAGCACCAGTCGAGTAGTCCCTGAGAGGCTCGCCGAGGCTCGCCGTCGAGCTCGCGGACCAACGCTCGAACGTCGCCGAGGAGTTGGGCGGTTGTTGCCACGTGAAGGGCGCGCCTCGACTGCTGCGTTCGCGCGTTGTCGATTAAGGACCAGCGGGAGGCTTCCACCAGCAAGTCGCGAACCCGCTGCACGATACGCCAAGCCTCGCCTGGCGTCGGCGTCTCGAGTCCCGCAGCCACACCCAGCTCGACCGCGTCGTCCACCGAGACGGGAAAGATCGTTGGAGCCCCGAGCATGAGCATCCTTGTCCAGCGGGTCGGGTCGCCCGCAACCGCCTCTTCATGCAGGGCGAAGAGCCGGAATCCGAGTTGGTGGCGATGACCGTCAGCCAGCTCCTCGAGCGCCGCCAAGACGTCCTCGAACGCGGCGTCACATTCGATGAGCCACCGGTCGGTGACCAACAACGCCGACTGCGTGTCTGCTCGGCTGACGCGATGAAGCATGGCGCCGTGCGACTCGAACGCGCTCCGCAAGAGGCTCTCCTCGTCGTCGAGCGTTCTCTGACGGCGCTGCTCGACGTACTCGGCTGCCAGGGCACTCCAGCCCCTCGGACCCGCACCGGGTACGCGTGGCAGGGTGCCGCTCTCGGCGATCGCGATGAGAAGGTCAGACACGAGCGCGACCTCTCTGTCGAGTTCCAGGGGCAGGGGGTCGGCGAGGCTCTTGAGCCGCGGCCAGCCCTCGCCACGCGCGTCCGCCAGCCTGGGGAGGGCAGCGCGCAATGCTGATCCAGGAAAGCGCAGCTCTGATGCAGGCCCGTCGAGGGCGCCAAACAACTGAACCAGCCCCCCAACGACGTCGTTCAGGGCTCTGCCGACGAGGTCGGTGGTCGGTCGGCCCGAGTCTGCCACTCCTGGTGGTGCCGACAACGCAGCGGCGGCAACTTCCACCTCTCGGAGGTTGCCGCGCCATCCGCGTCGATGACGCGCCGTGTCGGTCCGCTTCATCACGCGAATCGGCGCCTCGCCAAGCAGTACTACCAGGCCTTGTGCGATGGCAGCCTGCGCACGCAGACGAGCGGTCCAGGAAGACGCTTCGGTCAGGCGCGTCGCGGCGCGGAAGAACACCTGGTTCTGCCGGGACTCGGCGACCGGAGGCAGGTTGGAGCGGGGGATCGTCTTGCGGTGGGGTTCGTAGCCGTTCGCCTCGACGATCGGTTCGAGGTCGAGCAGGAACGTGCGCACGTCGGTGTCGGAGATCTCGGGAAGCCAATCCAAGAGCGCCTGCGCGCACGCTACGGCCTGCTCGTTCGGGGTCACGTCGGTGGGGATGGGGACGATGACCTGCGCGGTGATCTTCCTCGGCAGTTCCTCGAGCGCGCCGCCAAGGGCCGTTGGGTGTAGCTCGAGAAACTGCTCGAGGCGCTTCTCCCGCGAGCCGAACACTTCTTCGGTCGCAGTCCAGTCGGGGAGCAGCCGCCGTAGGCCGGCGAGCAGCCGACCAGACTCAGAGAAACTCCCCGGGGCGACACCCTCCCAGATCGCGCGCGCGTCGGCCGGCTCTATGTGGCCAACGTGCCGTGCCGCCTCCACCAGCCGGACCGCTTCGGCGGTCGCGGCGGAAGCGAGGAGCGCTCGGATGCGCTCCGACTCCAGCACGCCCACGAGCTGCCGACTGCCGGCCCGGTCAGGGTCGGGCAGGAGCGCCGCCTCGACTCGAACATCCAGAAGGTCTGGTGAGAACTCGACGCCGAGGAACCGATGGGAGTAGGCGAAGAGGAGTGCGTTCCGCGGGTCGACCGTGTCGCGGAGCACCGCGCGCAGCGCGCCGAGGCATGCGGCCGCGTGCGCCACCGCGTCGGCCTCGAGCACAGCGTCGATCATCTGCGCCACCTCGTCGGGAGCGGTCATTCCGGCGACGAGCTCAGCGGCGGTGCGACCAGCATCCGCCAGCGCGTCCGGATGCCGGATGGCAATGTGCCGTAACAGCTGGGCTCTGTCATCGGCATCGACGTGAGGCAGCAGTCGGAGCAGCGTGGCTTGGCGACGCGGCGGCGGCAGGGCATGCAACTCGCGGTCGACCACGACCGACCGAGCAGCGTGAAGCCCGCTCCAGAGCCGCCCATCCTCAAGGGTGATGAGGTGTTCGCGGTTCAGGACCTCGAGCGCGTGGTGCAGGTCGTCTGGATGGTGGAGCAGGTGCGGCAGCGCTGAGGACGGTACGCCGAGGCCCGCTACGTGGCCGGTGCTCGTCACCCGCATCAGGTCGCGTTCCGTGGCACGGTCGGCAGCCAGCCGTTCGTGGACTTGGGCCGCAACGACTTGCTCGAGGCGCCCGCCTGATACCAGCAACGAGAGGTACTCCATCAGGAGCCCTCCTGCGCCCGCAAGGGCTTCATCGGGGTCGAGTTGGGTCGCGACGCCACGCCGTTCGAGGGCGGCGGCGATAGACCTTGCCAGCTCGGCGTCCAGGTGGGGCTCGACTATGTCTGCAGTCCCCGCCGCCAATGAGGGGACGAAGTGCTCCCACCGAGCCGCCCCAAGCAGCAGCGCGCCAGGAATCTCGCGCAGTCGGTGTGCCGCCTCCACCCAACCCGCCATCGAGCCTGTGCCGAGGTCGTCGGCACAGATCAGCACTGGGGTGTCCACGGATGGCTCGAGCAGTCGAATCCACTGGACCAGGGTGGGTACGTGCTCCCGTCGCAGCAGTCGAACTCGGACGGTGCGACACCGGCCGCTCAAGTCTGCCGCACTTCTCCACAGCAAACACGACTTGCCCGCTCCCGATGGTCCCACGACCAATGCATACCCGGAGTCCCGAAGCGATTGCTCGATGGCCCTGGTCTCCCGCGGTCTCGGGACGTCGAGGTTTGCCGCGATGTGGCCGGGGTTCACATCGAGTCCCGCGAGGAATCGGTCCAGAGTGGTAGCGCTTGTGACGGTGAAGTCGATCGGCTCGGCGATCCCCATACGCAAGGCGAGATCAAGGGCTGCCGGGTCGACGACCTCGAGCACACGCTGGACAACGACATCGATCGCCCCTGGAGTCAGCGACAGTGCCTGTTCTGGGGCCCGATGACGCTGCGCGGAGGCCACCTGGCTGGTGCGTTGCAGCAGGCGCGCGACGACCAGCGCAGCGACGCCGCGCTGAATCTGGAAGCTCTCCGCGAGACGTGGGATCGCCAGGCGCTCGACCGACCATGGGATCCGGACGATGCGCGACCTCCCGAGCAGGCCCGGAATGTCGGATGCGTTGTGTGTGTGCCGAAGGTGGTGCACAAGCCGGTCGCCGTCAGTCTCGGACACCGGTGAGCCCCACCCGGTGAACGACAGACGTTCGGGGAGGACCGCGTTTGTTGCGACTGCTAGCGTGGCGTGCCGCCGTCGGCCTGTGCTCCCGGCGGCGAGGATCTTCGCGATCTCGGGCGCGCCGAGGGCGCCACGGCCTGCGCCACGTTCCTTGGCCTGAACGAAGAGGCGGGAGCCATCGGCTTGCTCGCAGTCGATGTCGTCGGTGCCTTCTGGGATCACCCGGACGAACGGCAGGTCGCCCGTACGCGAGAGCACCCATAGGTATGCCGTCACGGCGACCTGGTAGGTGACGCCCGCGACATTGCGCGCTCCCGCACGCGACCAGTCCGCGACGTTCTGGTCGACCCCCGTCACGGGAGGCTTCCTCCAAGAACTTCCCAGCCGACCCACTCCTGTGGCAGCCGCATGCCGTGACTGAGCAGCCGAGCCGTGGGCTCTCGATGCTCGCGTGCGAGCCACGCGACGAGACCCGGCGGTACGTGCACATCGCCCCGGTCCGGGGGGACCTTCACGGGGTCCAGCAGGATGTCGTACCAGCGTGCGGCGGGGAGAATGGGTAGGTGCGTCATCTTGCACGCTGCGACGGGAATCTTGAGCCCTCGCCCATCGAGATCACCAAAGTAGTCCACACGCCCGTTCGCGTTCGTGGCTTCGGACACTCGCTCCAGATCCGCAGCTGCGCCCACGAATCGGTCTCCGCCGCCGTAGACCACCGCGGCGTAGGCCCCCGCTGTGCGATTCCATCGACAGAAGGAGTGCCAGGTGTGGTGGTTCTCCACTGTCAGAATTGCCCGACCACGACTCTTCGGTGGCCCGGCCTCCCAGACTAGGGGAGGTGGGACTTCGAAGCACCGCAACAGGTCGAGCGACAGGTGCCCGCGGACGAACAGCGACCGCTTCACGAGGGCGTCGAGGCGCTTCTCGTCTCCGAAGAGCTCCAGCGAGCGTTCTCGCTTTGGCACCATCGGCCGTTCGCGGCCCCCGGCTACGAGAAAGGCCTGGATCGCCTGCAGCTCGGGCATGTGTGAGACCCGCTTGAGTCCTGGAACGAAGGCGAGCTCTGGTGCCCAGGGGATTGCGGCGGGATCCGGACCATCCGCGGGAGGCCGCGGCGGCCGGACCAACTTGACCCACTGCGGTAGAGGAGGACGCGCGGTGCGGTCCCACCCCTTGGCGCCCCTCGGTTGGGTCAGCTCGCCCTGCTCCTGTAGCGATTCCAGAGCAGCAGCGAGGCCCGCTCTCGCCCCCGACGCCAAAGCCTCATCGGGCCGAGCGCGACGAAACGCCTCCCACAACTCCTCGACTCGCAGTCGAACCCGGCCCGCGGAGATCCCGTGTAGGACAGGCAGGAGATCCGACGCCAGGCTCATCGGGGGTGGGACTCGACGATGCGGACGCCCTCCACGTTGCGATCCTGATGGGTCACGTGCAGGTTGCCCGTCGTGACGTCGCGGTGGCTGTTGCGCAGCCGCACGACGTTCGGCATCGTCGACAGGGCGTCCAGATCTCGAACGCCGGTAGTGTAAACGAGCTGGACGCGCATCTCGCGTGCGACTGCCCGTTGCAGGTCGAGGAGCCGAACGCTCGAGCATGTCCCCATGGGGTTGTCCAGGAGCAGTACACCCGCGTCTTCGCGGGACCGTCGGGAGCCTCGCGCCCAGGCCCGCATCTGCGCCAGTGTGCAGTAGAGCAGGACGGCGACCGTCAGCCGTTCGGCACCCGAGAACCCTCCGGATTCCTCGATCGGGACGCGGTCCGTCGGCAGGGAGGGGTCTGGCTTGAGGATGGTGACGGAGAACCCCCTGGTTCCCGCGAGCTCCTCGACGCCCCGACGGGTCAGCTCCATCCCTCCCGGGATGCGGCCCTCCTGCACAATCCGGTCGACCAGCGGCTCGAGTCGCACCTGCCGTTCCTCGGGCGTCGGCGGCACCTCGAACGCGACGCGAAGGAAGGGGCGACCTCCCCATCGGCCCAGTGCCTCGGGCAGCCTACTCGCCCGTTCGGCGCGGTGCAGGAGGGAGATGGCGTCCGATGTCACGCGTTCCACGCTCGCGAGGATGTGACCGCGGTTGCGATCCAGATCCTCGAGGCGCTGCCTCATGACCTCTCGTCGGGCGATGAGCCCTTCGAGGTACCTTGGAGCATTCGGCGCCAGGGCGTCTACGGGCGCAGTGAGCACGGTGCGGTGCTTGCCTTCGATAGGCGCGAAGTCATCCGACGAAGCGGTCGTTCGGACAACCTCGCAGGCCTTGATCACGGCGTCGCCAGCGACGTGAGCTGCTTCGTCGGCCTCCTTGAACTTCCGGACGGTGGCGGCGACGACAGCATCGACGTCACCCGGGGGCAGCGCCGACTCGAGGGCACCTGGGAGGTCGCCAACGCCAGCGGTCACCACCTGAACCTGGCGCTCCCTCCGCTCGATCATCTTCTGATGCTCGGACCGGTCCCGCTCGAGGTTTCGCAGCGTGTCATTGTGCTGGTTGGCCTCCGCGGCCGCCTCGGCCTGCAGCCGGAAGTGCCGGTCGGATGCGGCTCGCGCCTGCTGGGCCGTTTCCGGCGCCTCCTCGTCCCTGGGCAGATCGGCCGACTCCCTGCGTTGGGCTCCCGCGTCGCGTTGGCCCACCGCGCTCTTTAGCGCCTGCTCGCAAGCGCCGACACGGGCGCCTGCGCGTTCCTTCGCAGCCTCCGCGTCGTCTTGGAGCTGCTCCAGAGGTACATCCGTGGCGTCCAGGAGCGATCCAACCGTCGCGCGATCCAGATCGCGGCAGTGTCGGTCCAGGTCCTGCCGTGCGCTCTGCAGATGACCGTCCAGTTCCTGGAGTTCTCCTCGAAGCTGGCTCCCACTCAGGCGCTGCTCGTAGACGGCGAGTTGGGTTCGGTAGCGCTCGCGGGCAGCTACGACATCAATGGGCGGGCTTGGTCCGTCCGCCACATGCTTCACGCCTCCTCGCTCCGTTTCCAGCGTGGTCCTCTCCTGTTCGCAGGCTCGGACGGCATCGCGGTGGGACGCGATGGCCTCGGTGAGGCCTCGCAGCTCCGACTCAAGCTGCGGCAGCCGTTGGGCAGCGTCGGCAAGTGCCGCAACCACCTCTTCCAACCTCTGGCGCCAGCTTGCGACTTTTCTTTCGACGCGTTGGTTGAAGCTCACCAGATCCTTGAGAGCGGACTCGGCCCGTCGTTCGCCCTTTCGGGCGGAATCGAGCAGCGTGGACGCGTTGCTCTTCTCCTGCTCGATCTCGCGATCCCGCTCGTCGAGAGCGCCGAGTTCTCGCCGGATGGCAGCCGCCTTGAGACGGTGGGTCTCGGCCGCTGTCTCGAGGCCACCCAGCCGCCCCTCGCCGTAAGTAGCCAGCCAGCTCCGGATGTCCCCAGCGATGCCCAGCAACTCCTCTTCCTGCAGGCGAAGCTCCGACTCGCGTTCCGCTCTGGAGTGAACCTCCTGCTCGATCCGATCCCGTGCGGCGACTGCTGCGGGGTGATCGTGGGTCCCGATCTCGACCGGCATGACAACGGAGTGCCGGGTGTCCTGACTCTCCAGCGTCGGGGCGATGAGGGCAACGGGCTCGCGGATACGCGCTCTCGCGGGCTCCAGCTGGGCGAGCCAGCTCGGCCCCGCGGACCCCTGGACGACGACCGCGCCGAAACGAGCTGGATCCGACTGCAGCCACCGGGTGGCCTCCCCAGATGCGGGTGCGTTCTCGGCGATCCAGCGCGTCGCGGGCATTGCCGACCCTCCGGCCATTCGGATGGCCTCGGCGACGACCTCAGCGGATCGGGGTGCAGGGAGGAGCCCCTGCTCCCGAAGGCTGTCCAGGGACCGTGCGTCTTCGGCGCCATCGACCGCACTCCGAAGGGCCAACCGTCTGGCGCGGGCCGCCTCCTCTCGAAGGAGCGACTCCAGCCCAGGGTGATCGATGGCCACCTGGTCGGAGCTCAGAGCTTCCAGCATTCTGGGCTCAGCCTGGATTCGATCCCGAGAGGCGCAACCTTCGAGGTGACGCAACTCGAAGGACTTGGCATCCTGCTCCTCGGTCGCCATCGCCGCCGAGCTCTCGACGCGCCGCGCGCCAATGGCAGTCCGTTCTGTGTCCAGCGCATCGAGCGTCGCCTCCAACGCAGCTAGATCGGCGCTGCAGCGGTCCTTGCGCTCGCGCCAACGCAACTGGGCGTCGATGACCTCTTCGCGACTCTCCAGAATGCCGTCGCTCCGAAGGCGACTCCGCTCCGCGTCGCGCTCGCTCAGGCGGCTCCGGATGGCCTTTTGTTCCTCCTCGAGGCCTCCGAGCTGCGTCTGGAGGGCCGCGCGCGCCTGGTCAGTCGCCTCGTGCTCAACCCGCAAGGTCTCGAGCCGTGCTTCGCCTGCGCGCCGCCGGTCCTCGACTGTTCCGATGATCTTGGTCAGGGCGGCAACAAGCTGACTTCCCGAGGAGCGAAGTCGCTCGACCATCGGCGCCAGCTGCCGCTGCTCGATGTCGAGCGCCCGCTGCTTCTCTTCCCGCCGAAGGTTTAGCGACCGGACGACATGCAGGGCCCTGGCCGCGACCACCAGCTTCATGTGGGTTCCCGCGCTGGCCAGATCCTGTTTCGCAGACTCCAATGCCGCCCGGGCCTCTTCGACAGCGAGGTCGCGCGACAGGCGACCAAGGCCCTGAGCCCAGCGACCGTGGTTGTTCATGCGCGCCTTGGCCTGTCGGGCCTGCTCCTCGACCTCCAGGCGAAGCTCACCGAGGGCCTCGACCTCGCCCTGCTTCGATGTCGCATCCGCGTTCAGCGCGGCCACGAGGGCCGCGGCGGCCAGCTTGCTCGTCGTTCGTGCCTCTGCTGCCTTGGCGCGCTGCTCGAGCGCCGTGACGAGCTCTTCGAGCCGCGGCACTGCAGCGTCGATGAAGGCCAGCTCCGAAACCCACCGAGGGCGCTGCGCGAGCTCGCTGCGTTGTGCCTCCAGGACCTTCGACACCTCGTCCGCGCTCGCCGGGTCGAAGGCCAAATCGAGCAGGAACTCCACAAAGTGGAGCGCGGAATTGAAGCTGAACTGCTCGTCCGCGGCCCCCTCACGAACGTTCATGCCGAGCTGATAGCGGAACAGCTCCGGGTCGATGTGGATGGATCGCAGGTGCTCGAGCCACTTTGTCTGGTTCTCAGACCACTCGACCTCGATGCCGGGTGCGGCGAGTTGGAGATCGCGTAGCCACTCCCTGAAGGCTTCGAAGCTGCGTGCGTGCTCCCCGAATCCGTCGACCGGGAGGTCTTCGAGAGCCACGTCTGGCGAGGTCTTGAACGCAAAGAACCCTCGCCGGAGCAGTGAGGTGTCCCTCGAGGCACGACCGCCCCGCCACGCCAGGACCTGCCCAACGACGCGGGTCTCGGTCGGGGTGGTGCCCAGGAGGGTCAACTGGCCGGTGGGGGCCACGTCCCACTCGGTCAGCACGAAGCTCACGTCGGGGCCGCGCACGAACTGATCCAACGAGCGCTTCTTCTGGTCGGCGGTCGCGCCGAGGAACTCTCGCTTCGCCGGGCGGAACACCGAGAAGAACAGGCTCAGGATGGACGACTTCCCGCCACCGTTACGCAGCCACACCACGGAGTCGGCTCCGGTCCCGGTACCCTGGCGAAAGTCCAGCGTCAGTGGTGCGAGGCGGGCGCCACGGTAGCCGATCGACGCGAAGTGGACCCGGAGCAGTCGGGCCATCTCAGCGCACTCCCGTCAGGTTGCTCGCTGCGTCGCGCACCAGATGGTAGACCGGAACCGCGGCGAGCTCGCGGACCTGAATCCGGTAGCTGGGTTGAGTGATCCACTCACCGCCCGCGGTGCCGTCGATGCGGCGAAGCAGCCCTCCGCCGGCGAGGGTCTCAAGGGCGTGCTCCACGACGCCGGTCAGGGAGCTCGCAGCGCGCCGTCCGTCTGGTGTGCCCCTCGTCTCCGCACGAGCCAACACGCCCCGCCAGGCCTCTTGCAGCTCCGGGTGGGCCGCATCGGCATCGCGCTCGGAATGCTCGTCGAGATGCTCGGACAGGCGAACCAGAAAGGAGACGATGTCTACGGTCCGGACGCGCTTCACGATGTCGTCGGGGTCGTCCAGGCTTTCGGCTGTGGGGAAGCACCAGGTGGCCACCGCCAGCTGTACCAGTCCGTGGAGCATGCGCTCTTCCGCGCTGCGCATCGCCCTGTAGTCGCGGAGCCGAAGGGCGAAGGGGCTATCCTGGTCGCAACCGAGCACGAGCCCGTGGTCGCTGGCGTCGAGGACGCGCAGGCGGAAGCCACGCGCGACTGCCGAGACGGTCGCCTGGAACCTCCCGTCGGCCCGGAACCGCTGGAGCAGTTCGGCATAGTTCGCGTCCATGGCCGGGCGGACCCTGGGTTGAAGGCCGAAGCCGATGAGACGCGCTGCGTCCTCTGACAACGTGTAGGAATCTTGCATCAGGGTGCCGCCTGTTTGATGACCGCCAGATCCCGTCCGGTGAACGAGGCGTCTGTCAGCGGCGTGCCAGCGTCGACGCTTCGAAACAAGTCCGGGCTCGCCTCGTCGTCGTCATCGAAGGCCTGGAGGACGCGGAGGACCAGGTACTGGAGGCCGAGCAGGTCAGCGCCCTGCTCGCGTGCGGTCGCGAGGAGCCCACTCAGGCGCTCGCCTGAGTCCGCGGCCACGAGGAGCGCATTAATCGAGACCCTGAGCTGCTCCGGGAACCGGAACTCCTGGAATGGCACCCTCTCAAGCTGAGGGCCCTCCAACGGTGGGGGCTCGATGACCTCCCGACGTGGTGCCAGCAGCGCGTTGACCAGCAGGTCGAGCACCATCGGCCTGGGTCGTACCGGCGCCTGGAGCATGGCCAGCATGGGCTCTGCGAGAGCGGCGACCCGGTGCGTCGGCAACTTCATTGCAGGCATCAGCACGTCCGCCTCGAGATCGGGCAGCGCCGAGAGCGCCCGAGGGCGAAAGACCTGACGCTCCTGCTCGGCGAGGTATTGGCCATTCGCGGTGATCAGTCGTCGAAGCAGGCGGAGGTGCCGCTGGAGGCACTCCTCCAGCGTGGTGATCAGGTCGCGCAGCTGAAGGGCTTGCGGCCCGTCGGTCTCGTCGAGGAAGCGCGCCTCGAGCGCATCCACGATCTGGCGCTCGACATGCTCGCGTTCCTCGAGATGCGCTCGGGCGTCGGCCAGCGTCGAGAGGACGTCCTGCACCCAATCTACCTGCGCGACATCGCGCCGAACTGTGTCCAGCACGCCGAGCAGCTTCTGCTCGTACTCGATGCTGCGTATGCGCGCCCGCTTGGCCGTAGCGACTGCCGCGTCGATCCGCCCGCGCTTCACCTGCGCCTGCAGGATGGCTTCCTCGGCAGCCTGTGCATCCTCAACCTCGTAGTCCAGCATGCCCGCGTAGACGTTGATCCCCTCTGTCGTCGCCACCAGGATGATCGAACCATCTGGCCGCTGGCGCTCACGGAGTAGGTGGAAGGACAGCACCCGCCGGGTCATTCGCTCGTCCTCGAACCAGCCATACTCCTCTCGGAAGGCTTGCCTTCGGTCCCGCTCATTCAGGAGTCCATCCAGGACAACTCTGGCGACCACTGCAACGCGCTGCTCCGACGCCTGCGGCTCGGCCGCCCGTACCAGGGGCGCGAGCGCGTCGACCACTTCTACGTGGGTCGCCCCGTAGCCGAGCCCCATCGCTTCGATCACGAGGTCCATCGTTCGTAGTGCCATGGCGCGGAGGTCATGGTCAGTGAGGTCGTCGCCGCGCAGCGCCTTCGTGGATTCCAGTCGCTCGAACGGCAGCATTCGGAGCATGGTTCGGTGGCGGCGGTTCAGTGCTTCCTGCCACGTTTCGAGGTGCGTGCGGGTCATGCGCCATCGTGGATCACGGCTCCCATCGGATCCAGTCTGCGTGCTGTTTGCTGGCTCGCCAGGGCTGCCAGCCGAGTCCAGGCCCGGGGCAGTCCGAGCGCGTCCGCCGGAGAACCGCGAGTAGACCAACTACGCGGAACAACCCGCCCTGGGGGCACGATGGCAAGAGCGGCGCCGTCGGGACCGGCGAGATCGGGGAGGAGCGGGCGGAGGATCCGAGCAACCTCGTCGGTGACCTTCGACCTGTAGGTTCGGGTGGTCCGTCTCCGAGCGTCAGGAAACGAGACGGGCTCGGCCAGCAAGCCCCACGCTTCCGACGGGGCAACGGCGGCGTCGAACTGGTCCCAGTACGCCAAAGGCTGCTACCTCGGGCGGATCTGATGGATGAGCGCATCGATGTCCGTGAGCAGCACCGACGTCGCCCGCGGCGGTTGCCTGGCCTTGGATGCGAGTTCCTGGAGTGCGGTGACTAGGCCCTCGGGCTGTTCTCCCACCACCTCCCGCGCGAGCCAGTCCAGCCACTCCGACTGAGAGGCGTAGATATCAGCGGCGTTGCCGCCGCCAGCAATCTCGGCACGGAGGTCAGTCTTTCGGTCTCGAAGGTATTGGAGAAGGTCTCTCCGCCGCGCTTCAGTCAAGACCCACGCCTCGCCTGCTTGGTTCGTCATGGGCCACCTCCCAGAAAGGACCCGCCACCCTCGTGGGAGACTCAGGCGGTTCTTCCTTGCGAACGGTAGACCGATTTGACGCGGCAGATCCATGGATTTTCCTAGCGCGCGCCTCAGCGCGGTTCCATGCCCAGCCGGTCATTTTCTGGCCGGTGCGGGGGCTATGTTGTAGGTGGAGGCACCCATGAAGGTCACGAACGTCAATGGCAGCTCGAAGACGAGCCCGGTCTGCAACTGCGGCAGCTGGAAGAACCACTGGAACAACTACAATGGCAACGGCGATTCCTGGCCGTCCCTCTGCCGGGAAAAGCTCTGCTTTCGGGCCGCGGATGTCGGTGCCCATGTTCAGAGGGACGGCGGCACCGACAAGTCGTGGTACATCGTGCCGCTATGCACCAAGCACAACGGTGACGGCGGTTCCCTAGAGTTGGTGGCCGGAACCGCATTGGCCGTGGCTGACCAGGCCAGCACCTGCAAGAAGAGCAGCTAACGGAGCCTCCATGGCGTTCTTTCTGCACCTTGCAAAGCCCAATGAGATCGGCGACGAGCGCCTTGGCTATTTGCACTACAATTGCCGCGAGTCGGAGTGTCGGCCAACGATGGGGGACGGTGCGGTCAGAACCGGGCGGCCATCGAGAAGGACCTGCTGACGCCTCACAACGCGGGACCTCGGCCTTGCAGAGCCGATTGGTCGTGACCGTCTCGAGACCCTTGGTGCCCAGACGCAGAAGCCGTCCTCACCCCAAGTCGACCCCGGCGCAACGCCGCTCACCCTCGCGTCCATCGCTCCAGCCGGCAGAGCGCGCCTGGCCCGTCGCTAACGAGTCTCTTGCGAACCGGGACTTCGTCGATATCGACGACTTGGTCGCCGTCGCGAATCGGCTCTGGCTACAGCTGTCCGACCAACCCGACATCGTTCGACGCCACACCCTCTACACCTGGTGGCCGAGGGTGGCTGCGTAGAGAGCCGACCGGAATTCGTTCGGTATTACGCCGAGAATCGGCGGCGGGACTCCGTTCGGGGAATCGAGCTGTGCCCAGAATCGGAGGGTGGGCTGGCGCGAGGCCGCTGTGGTGGCGGAATGGGGAGCGGCGAGTTGTGCCCAGCCCCACTGGGGGCTGGCCCTGGGCCCAAGCCGTGAGATTCACGTCGTTCTGGTGAGTCTCGCACTGGCGACCGATCGGCCTCGCTGAAGAAGTCCACCGGCGGCGACGGGGGAGAACATAAGGGCGGTCGGCCCTCTCGCTCAGCGGAGGGGCGAGCGACCAGCGCGGTCCTGGCGCGGGTTGGTGAAGAACCGCCCCCCCAAAAAACCCACGAGTCTATCGCCCGGTGCAGGCTCGTGACAACGGAAGCTTGCGCGGTGGAGCACGCTCGACTGTGAGCCCGACAGTGCGGTCCTCCTCGTGCCGCGGTCAATCGGGGATGCCGAGCCAGAATCCGTCTTGCTGATCGCACCGGCAGGTGTCGTCCGGGGGCACCCAAAAGACCTCGACCCCGTCAAACTCCGGCTCTGCGTTGGGGTCGAAGTCAAAGCAGTCGTACCTGCTGCCTTCCAGCTGCACGAGTCGCCCGTCGAAGATGCAGAAGTTGTCCCCACAGGTTGCCAGGCTTGCCCCTTGCCGCGCCAGGATGGCGTTGAGTTCGTCGTCGCTGGGATGTGGCTGTGGGAGGCGCTGGATGATGATTCGGTGGTCGAGCTCGGCACAGAACTGTCGGACGGGTATCCCCGCGATTGAAATGGGAAGGTCCTTCCGCCCGCAGCCAGTGAGCAGCGTTGCCAGGCATGCGAGAAGGCAGGCTCTCACGGGATGGCCCTTGAGATATTCAGGTATGGCACATTCTGATCGAGAACCTGGCTCGAATTACCACAGTCGCGACGTCCGGCCAAGAAGTTCGCCTCACCCACCAGCTGTGCCTTCAGGTCTGCAGCGGAGAAGTCGGGTTCGTCCGACTTCAGGAGAACCGCTGCCCCCGCGACCACAGGTGCGGCGAAGGAGGTGCCGTTGAGGCGATCCACGGTGTCCGTGCCCACCCCCAGCGAGATCCACCCCTGGCCGGGCGCCCACAGGTCGACGTCCGCCGGCAGGCCGTAGTTCGAACTCTCTGCAAGACCGATGTTGTGCACTTCCCCAGTGGAGTCGTCGACCCGAGCGTCCATATTGCCGGTGACGATGACGTTGTCTGGCGACGCCTCCCGGAGCAATGCGCTCGGGGCGGCGATGGCCCCTGATGCGGCGGTGAGGTCGTAGCCTGAGTTGCCGGCGGAGAAGATGAGCAGGGGTGCGCGCTCATGCCTGATGAGATCGGCAAGCGGTGATTCGCTCCACTGCGACAGGACAAAGGGCACGCGCTCATCGTACTGGCTCTGCTTCATTTCCAGTGTCTGGCCCCGCCCTGTGCTCGGAGCCGATGCGCAGGTCCGTCGGTTCTTGGCAGCGAAGTTCCAGCCGACGGGGATAACCACGACATGCACGTCGTTCCGATGATTGAAGACACCGTCCGGTCCGCGATCCGTGTTCAGTGCCATGACGTAGGACAGGGCAGCCGACAGCTGGGCGTGTGGCGTCGATGGGATGTTGGACGGCTGTGCGTCGATGGCCAAGGCCATCAACGGCATGATCTGCACTCTGCCCGCAATGCCCGCGATGCCAAGGCTTCCGTCACCGTCGGGATCGTCTGCGTGCATGGCACCGACGATGCCTGCAACATTCGTTCCGTGGTCGTTGTCGATGACTCGGGGCTCGTTGTCATTTCGTTCGTTTCCCGGCAGTGGGGTCGGTCCATCGGGCTGGAAGTTCCACCCGACAAGGTCGTCCACGAACGTCACGGGATCGCCGTCGAAATCGTCGTCATCGACGCCGTTCTCCCAAATGCCCAGGCCACCGGTATGGCGTTCGTCCAGCAAGTCCATCGCGTCGATGACTCCATTGCCGTTCCAGTCGCAGGCCGGGTGCGACCCGAGATTGTCAAAGCAGTCCCCGAACCCGGAATGTGCCCAGTTCGCCGAGTCGTTGAGATCGAGGAACGTATACCGCTCATCTCCGTCGACGTCTTGCAGACAGGGATCGCAGCCGGCTCCCAGGAGCCGGGGCGGGATCTCGCCTTCGTTCAGGGAGTAGTTCAGGGCCAGGTCTGGGTGGTCCAAGCGCAGCCCTGTTGGGTCCAGAATGGCCACCCGGATCAACCGGGACCCACGAATGTCCCGGTCCCAGACCGGGTGCACCCGGGAGATCACGTAGTTGTCGGACTCGCCGTCGGCTGGGATCTCCGTCGTGGCGTAGTTGACGGACGGAAGCACGACCGCGACCTCATCCAGGTCCGACAGGGCGAGCGAGGCCTTCTCCGCGTCGAAGTCTACGGGGAGTTTGATGCGCCACGTCGTACCGATTGGCGGCTCATACAGGACCGATGCGCCGCTGCCCAGGGTCTCGAGGATTGCGAGGACCTCTTCGTGCTCCACCCCCTCTTCGAAGACGACCGTGAGCTCGTCCACGTAGATGCCTGGAGAACCGGCATCCGGGTTCGGCTGGAATTCTCCGGCCGGGATCGTCGGTTGGAAGTGAAGTTCGTGGACCGGGTGGGCCCGTACATCACGCTCGAACGAGAACGTCCCTCGCAGCCCGGACAGCTCGTCGCTGACGATTTCGATCGCGTCTTCGGTCTGCCACTTCCAGCCGGACTGTGTCCAGCTAGGGATTTGCGGATTGCCGGTGAAGACTGATTCCTCGCCCCCGTGTCTGGTCACGACGACGCGCTCGGGGATGATCCGCACACCGGTGATGTCGCCCGCGGGAACCTGGTACTGCGCGACGAAGACCTCGTCCTCCTGGTTGAAGAATTCGATGGTTCTCGATGCGGTGTCTACCGTGACCTGGCCTTCTTCTTCATGGTCCACCCAGACCTCGTTGGTGTGGACGACGACGCGCGCGATGTCCTCTGGCGCGCATCCACCCAGAGGGGTCTCGCAGGCGTCTGTGGTCTGCAGGGTGACGATGAGGCCGCCAATGTCTCCGGGGACGGGGTCGTCGCAGGCCCAGAGCGATATCAGCAAGGGAAGCATCGAAGCGGTCATCGTAACTCCGCGAGGCGAGGAGAGACGCAATGATACCATTGTGGACTCCGAACGCCTGCTCTTCCCTGTCTGTCCCGCTGCCGGTCTTGACACTCTGGGGACAGCGCCACCACAGTCTGCCGCAAATACTCTGCGCGCCGGTCGCGCAACAGCCCACGTCAGACCCGATGTACCGGCCCACCTACCAATTCAGCAGCACGAGCTCCTGGTTGACAGCCACGGCAGCCCGCTCGCGAGCCCCTTCGATCAGGGAACGAAGCTCGTCGATCAGGCCGGCAGGAACGAGGTCATCGGTCATGGCCCTGGTCCTAACTCGCGCCCATCAGCCGCGTGCAGAGCGCCTCGACCCCCACCTCCGACCCCACAACCTCAACCACCTCCAGCCCCACCACGAACTCCGCCAGCCACCGCAAGAAGCTGCCCTTCTCGGCAGACCACAACTCCCTCGCCCGCTCGACCGCCGACCCCTCGGCGGCCTCCCGCGTCTCCGCCCAGCTCACCACCTCCCCTCCCCGGGTCACCACCAAAAACGCCCGGCACGTCTCCGACTTGTGCCCAACCTGTGCCCCAGGGGACCGATCCGGCGATTTTCGCCCACCAACTATCGGCGTTCGCCCGTCATTTCCTCCTCCCCTTGGGAGTCCCAGTCCTTGCAACTACACTGGAGCGGAAGACCAACGACTCGCGGCCCTCCAACATGCACCTCACCACCCCCGACCTCTACGCCGGCGCCTACCGCGACGACACCGACCGAGCCCTCTGGGCCCTGTCTGTCTGCGGCCGCACCGAGCTCGTCAAGAACCTCACCCTCCGCCCCGAACACGCCACCTGCCCGGACTGCGACCTCGCGGCCCAGGCGGCAGCTCCCTCACCTGCCCCGACCACGGTGACCGCCGCGTCCAACCCCATCACCTCCTGGCGTCACGCCGCCGACATCCTCGGCCTCCACGAAGACACCCTCCGCGCCCACAGAAAGCGCCACCACGCCTCCCTCACCAAGCCCTGGTGGGCATCCGCCGACGACGTCCACACCTGGTACCGCGACCTCACCCGCCCCACCACCACCGCGCGGCGATCACCCCGGCGCTCGAAGCCACGCTCGAGCTCATCGGTCAAGGGCACGACCCTCGCAGACCTGCGTGCAGAGCGCCGTCGCAAGTAGTGTGTACAGGATCCGCCCCCACTTCGGGCCCGTACACATCCTGTACACGAACGCGCCGGAAATCACGGTTTACCCGTCGGGGATTTCGGGTCGTTGACTAGCGCAACATCTGCCGATATACTGCCTGAACGCGGCATTTCCGGCCTTCCTATACCCCCATCTCATGCCACTTCCAGATGATCTCCTTCATCACCTCGCTCGTCCCGCCCCCGATCGTGATCAGCCGAATGTCCCTGTACTCCCGCGTGATCGGGTACTCCTCGATGAAGCCATAGCCGCCGAACACCTGCTGGCAGTCGTAGATCACGCGCTGGGCCATGTCGCCGGCGAAGAGCTTGGCCTGGCTCACCAGCTTGGTGGCTGACGCCGGGTCGTCGCTGTTCAATTTCTGAACAGCCATGTAGGTGAGCGCCTTGGCCGCCTCGAGGTTGGTGATGTGCTCGGCGAACTTGTGCTTCCACACCTGGAACTTGCCCACCGGGCGACCGAAGGCCGAGCGCTCGGTGCTGTACTGGATGGCCGAGTGCAGCGCCATCTCCATGGCGTTCACAGCCGTCATCGCGGCCACCAGGCGCTCGCCCTGGAAGTTGGTCATCACGTAGATGAAGCCCGCGTTCTCGTGCCCCAGCAGGTTGCGCTGGGGGATGCGGCAGTTGTCGAAGTGCAGCTCGCAGCTGTCGACGCTGCGCGTGCCCAGCTTGTCGAGCTTGCGGCCCACGCTGAAGCCCGGCGTATCGGTGGGGAACAGCACCAGGCTGATGCCGCCGTGACCCTGGTCGCCCGTGCGCACCGCCAGGGTGATGAAGTCGGCGATGGCCCCATTGGTGATGAAGGTCTTGGCGCCGTTGATGATGTAGTCGCCGCCGTCTTTCTTGGCGGTGGTCTGGATGGCCGCGACGTCGGAGCCGCAGTTGGGCTCGGTGACGCCCAGGGCGGCGATCTTCTCGCCCTTGATGAGCGGAACCAGGAACTCCTCTTTCTGCTCGGGCGTGCCGATCTCGGCGATGATCGGGGTGGCCATGTCGGTGTCCACCAGGATGGACATCACGACGCCGGCATTCTGCGCGTGGGCGAGGCCCTCGACGTAGGCGGTGGTGGCCCACCAGTCCAGGCCCATGCCTCCGTACTGTTCGGGGAAGCGGATGCCCAGCAGGCCCAGCTCGGCCATCTGCTTGAAGATCTCGCGGTGGGGCCACTCGCCCGCCTTGTCCCACTCGTTGGAGTAGGGCGCGATCTCGCGGCTGGCCCAGTCCTTGACCATCTCGCGGAGCTGGTCGTGTTCATCGGTGAAAGGCGGGAATGCTGCGGCCATCTGGGTTCTCCGGGAAGGCGAAGAACGTAGCACGTCGAGCATAAAGTGTCAGGTGGCACCTGATGCTTTGTGCAGGCATCGGCGGCGCCGGCCGAACGCGACGGTGACCCGGTGTGCCGACCTCGTTCTACAGGCCGTCGAGCGTCGCTTCGCCTTCGACCGAGTACGGGATGCCGTTGCCCCCGCCGCCGCCCCAGCTGTACCAATCCTCGAAGCTGTACTCGAGATCTTCGCCGTTGAGCTTGCCCTCGGCGTACTCCTCGCGCCACCACGACCCGTTGTCGCGCTGGCCCATCTGGTACACGATCGTGTCGCCGCCGCTGCCGACCGCGAGCCCCCGGAACACCTCCTGAGCCACGGGAAGCGGGTCCCAGTTGTCGCCCCAGTCGGTGCACAGCGACGCTTCGGCCACCTCGACGGCGAACACGTAGTCGCAGATGGGGCAAGCATCGACGACATCGCTGTAGCGCGGGTCGTGGCTGACCTCGATGCCCGTCTCGGTGAGCGTGTCTTCGCACAGGATCTGGCCGTTCCAGCCCTCGAACACGTACTCCCGCTCACCCTCCCAGGTGATGGTCTGGGGGTCCGTGTCGGCGTCCGCGTCGGCGTCGGCGTCGGCGTCCGCATCGGCATCGGCATCGGCATCCGCGTCGGCATCGGCGTCGGCGTCTGCATCCGCGTCGGCGTCGGCGTCGCCACCGGTCAGGTCGGGGTCGTCGGTGGTCTCTTCGGTCAGCGAGCCGGCGGTCGGACCGCAGGCCATGGAGGCGAGGAGGACGAAGGACGTGGCGAGGATGCGCATGCAGGGCTCCACTTCGAGGCGGGCATTGTGCCCGAGTCCGGTGGCGCCTGCGTCAACGGGGGGTGAAGATCGGGTGGCGCCGCTCTACCAGTCGATGATCGCGGCACCCCAGGTGAAGCCGCTGCCGAACGCCACACAGGCCACCTTCATGCCGCGCTCGAGCTTGCCGTTGCGCTCGGACTCGGCCAGAAGGATGGGGATGGTGCCCGCCGTGGTGTTGCCGTAGCGCTGGATGTTGTGCACGACCTTTTCGTCGGGGATGTTGAGCTGGTTCTGCACGTACTGGTTGATGCGCATGTTCGCCTGGTGGAAGCAGAACAGATCGACGTCGTTGGGCGTGATGTTCAGGTCGCTGGTGGCCTGCCACAGGCCCACGATCATCTTCTCGACGGCGTTCTTGAACACCATGCGGCCGTTCATGTTGGCCCACATCATGTGAGGAGGCGTGATGCCGTTGCCCTCTTCGTCGAGCGGGAAGAAGGTCTTGTTGCGCGTGTCGAACACCTTCTGGGCGAGCTCGTCGGCGTGGCGCCCGTCGGCACCGAGGTTCCAGGTGCGCACCCCGCGGTCTTCGTCGGTGGCGCTCACGATGCACACGCCGGCGCCGTCGCCGAACAGCGAGGCGATGGTGCGGCCCTGGGTGGTGAGATCGAGCGCGTGGCTGTGGCACTCGGCGCCCACGACCATGGCGTGCTTGATGGCGCCGGACTGAACCATGCCGGTGGCGGTGGCCAGGCCGTACAAGAAGCCGGAGCACTGGTTGCGGATGTCGAGCGCGGGCACGAACTTGCCGCTGTCGGGAAGGCCGAGCGCGGCCTGCAGGTACACGCCGTCACCGGGGAAGACGTGGCGGGGCGACAGGGTGGCGTTGATGATGATGTCGATGTCGCCCTTTTCGAGCCCGGCGGCCTCGATGGCCATCTCGGCGGCAGGCACGGCCATCTCGACGGCGCCCACACCCTCGGCCGCAAAGCGGCGCTCTTCGATGCCCGTGCGCTTGTGGATCCACTCGTGGCTGGTGTCGATGCCGTATTCGTTGACCAGATCGTCGTTGGTGACGACGCGCGGCGGAACGTAGAAACCAGTCCCCGAGATGTAGGCGTTGGGCACGGCGGAACCTCCAGAAGAGTGACCCTCGGAGCTAACCGCCGCCCTCGAAGCCTGCGACCAGCAGAGCGTTCAGACCGGCATTGCCCACGTCACCCGCGATGTACAGCGCGGGTACGAGCACCAGCCACAGCCCGGCGACGATCGCCCCCACGGGTGAGCGGTCCTTGCCCGCCACCGCGCCGGACACGCCGATGGCCGCGACTGCCAACGCCAGCGCCACCGACACCATCGACCAGGGGAACATCGTGCCGACCACGTCGGCCGAGGCGAGCTCGACGTAGTTGGGCAGGTTCTCGACCTTCTTGATGTTTCGACCACCGAGCAGCAAGAAGAACTGCATGAGCGAGCGCCCGCTGGTCTCGCCCGCTGCGACCAGCAGCGCGAAGGTGACGCCGGCAGCGGCTCCCGCCTCGGGGCCAGCCGACTCATCGGGGTCCGACGCCAGCAGCGCCAGCGCGGTGGGGATGGCCAGCACGGCGTAGGCCAGGGCCCGAACCGGCGGGTAGTACTCGGCGTCGTAGATGCCATAGGCCAGCATGGTGAGCGGAACCAGCAAGGCCAGCACCCCGCCCGCGATGGCCGCCCCGGTGCGTCGCGGCTGGCCCCTCACCCCGACGAAGGCGCAGAAGCCCAGCAGCAAGACCGCGGCCGGCGCCATGTAGAACACGCCCACCAGCCGCGTGCCGACCGACCCGCCCACAGCATGGGTCAAGGCCTGGTGGCTGGCGCCGTCCACCACGCCCCGCGACGCCCACAGCGCCGAGCCCAGCGTGGACAGCGCCGGAATGCCCACCCCGGCGACCAGCAGCCCCGGGGGCACACGACGTCCCTGCACCAGGAACACGCCGCCCACCACCACCACCGCCGCGCCCAACAGCGCCGCCAACAGCTGCCACAGGGCGCCCATCGCCAGGGCGCTGGTGAGTGCGGAGGGGTCCATCAGGCCTCGCCCTTGGCGGGAATGAAGGTCATGGCGCGCTCGGTCATGGCGGTGATGGTGAGCGACGGATTGACGCCGGGATTGGCCGAGATGGCGCTGCCGTCGCAGACGTAGAGCCCGTCGTAGCCGTGAACCCGGTGCTGGACGTCGATCACCCCGTCGGCCGCGGTCTCGCCGATGCAGGCCCCGCCCAGGATGTGGGCGGTCGTCGGCGTCCCGAACAAGAACTCGGGAGCCAGCCCGACCGGCAGGCCATCGAGCTTGCCGGCGACACGGCGGGCGATGTCGCTGGCCTCATCCATGAAGGCCTTGGGCGCCTGGGCGCCGGGCTCGAGCTGGGTGGTCATGCCGGTCAGGCCGCGAACCAAGGACATGGTGCCCTCGATGGTGCGCATGTACAGCAGCACCACGCTGTTCTTGGCCAGATCGGGCGTGGTGAGCACCCTCAAGGTCTTGCCCGGCTCGTTCAGGGCCCAGCCGAAGGCGCCGCGAATCCGGCCGAACAACGAGCCATGCGGCACGTGCGGAGCCAGCAGCGGCCGGTAGGCGTTGGCCTGGCCCGCGGCATAGCGAACCGGCTCGACGTGGCTGTGGTCGTCGGTGTGCAGGATGCTGCCGATGGCCACGCCCTTGGACAGGTCGGCCTCTCGGTTGGCGCTGATGACGTTGATCAGGCTCTCGGAGTTGGTGCGCACCAGCTGCCCCACCCGGGGCGACAGCTGCGGCAGCCCGTTGGGGTCCTCCTTGAGCTTGAGCAGCAGATCGACGGTGCCCAGAACGCCGCCCGAGAAGACGACCTTGTCGGCGGTGAAGGTGCGCCTGCCGCGCCGGATCCAGCGACGCGCATGCTGCACATCGACGCGGTAGCCGCCCCCATCGCGGGGTCGCACTGCGGTCACCAGGGTGTCGGGCAGCACCTCGGTGCCCAGCTGCTCGGCCAGGTACAGGTAGTTCTTGTCCAGGGTGTTCTTGGCGCCGTGGCGGCAGCCCAGCATGCAGCCGCCGCACTGGATGCAGCCCGTGCGCTTGGGACCCTTGCCCTCGAAGTAGGGGTCGTCGACCTCCACCCCGGGCTCGCCGAAGAAGACCGCGACGGTGGTGGGGTGGTAGTGCTGCTCACGGCCCAGATCCCGCGCCACCTCGGCGATGGCCCGGTCGGTGACCGTCTCGAAGGGCACGGTCTGCGCCCCGAGCATGCGACGCGCGGTCGCGTAGTGGGGCTCGAGCTCGCCCCACCAGTCCGCGAGCCCGGCCCAGGAGCCCTGCTCGAAGAACTCGTGCTCGGGGATGGGCAGGGTGTTGGCGTACACCAGCGACCCGCCGCCCACGCCCACCCCCGACAGGATGGTGACGTGGGGAAAGAAGGTCATCTTCATGATGCCGGACAGGCCCAGCTCGGGCATCCACAGCCAGTCGCGCAGGTTCCAGTTGGACTCGGGGAAGTCGTCCTCGGACCAGCGCCGTCCCTTCTCGATGACCAGCACCTTGTAGCCCTTCTGGGCAAGGCGAAGCGCCGACACGCTCCCGCCGAATCCTGAGCCGATCACAACGGCGTCGTAGTGGGTGGGCATGTCGGCAACATATCGGGGAGATCCGGATGGGGAGATCCGGACGGTGTCATCCGGACGGTGTCAGGAGACCATTTTCCGGAAATCTACGGGGGTTGGTCGTCCCGACCAACCCTCCTGGATTTCCGGAAAATGGTCTCCTGACACCGTCTCCCCTTCACCCCCCGACCACGCGAATCCCGAACTCCAGATCGTCGTGGTTGCGCAGCGCCCCCGCCAGGGCGCGAAACGGCTCGAAGCCGAAGGCGGTGTGGGTGGTGGTGAAGCCGCCATTGGCCTCGAAGCCGTGCTCCAGGTCCACGTCCATGCTCACGGTCACGGGCCGGGTCTGGCCACGCAGGGTGAGCTCGCCGTCCACCAGCACCAGCCCCTCGGTGCCGCTGCACTCGGTGCCAAGGAAGTGGATGGTGGGGTAGGCCTTGGCGTTCAGCTGGTTCTTGCCGCGGAAGTTGTCGCCGATCTTGCGGCGCATGCTGTCGGTGGTGTCGACGCCAATGCCCAGCAGACGCTGGGTCTCCGCCGGATCGACCTGCAGGCCGTCGACGGGCACGGAGAACTCGACCTCGCACAGGCTGGCGTCGTCCGGGTGCCAGGTCACCACACCCTCCCAGCCCGTCGCCGCCACGGCGTGCTCGTGGCCTAGTGCGCTGGCCGCCGCCGACGGGTCGGGCCGCACCACGACATACAGCAGCGACCGCTCGTGCTGAAGGGTGTAGGTGGTCGCCGGGACCGGCACGGGCGTGGACTCGGCGGCGGGACCGGGCGCCGGGGCCGGGGCCGGGGCCGCGGCCGGGGCCGGGGCCGGGGCCTCGGGCGTGGGCTCCTGCTCGGTGACCGACTCGGGGGCCTCGTGCACCACCCGGGTCGGCACCGCGACGGCCGCCGACACCGCCGCGGGCATGGGGGCTGGGCCGGTGGTGGGCAGCACGGTCGAGACGATCCAGGGGAGCCAGTTCATGCGCCAAAGACGCTCGGGCCGGAACGCTCTTCGTCGTGCGATGTCACGGAATCCACCCGGCTGTCCGCTTGTTGTCGACTCGCAACTCCCTTACCGATCCCATGAGAGCTGGGTCACCCCCCTCGCCACCCGGCTAGAGTGAAGTCGTCATGAAACCTCTATTCGCACTCGTTCTCGCCCTCTCCCCCTCGTTGGCCGCCGCCGTGCCGGCCATGGTCACCACCGCGAAGGGCGACGTGCACCTGCTCGAGGGCGGCGAAGACAAGGCCGCCCCGGCTCCCCCCTTCCTGCTGCAAGAGACGGCCAAGCTCGAGCTTCGCGACGACGCCGAGGTGGTGCTGCTGTACGGCGGCATCGCCAACCATCTGGTGGGCCCGCGCAAGGTGGGCCTGGCAGACCTTTCTACCGGATCCGAGTCCGCCGCCGACCGCGGTGCCCTCGAAGACCTGCTGTCCAAGGCGGTCGTCACCCGCCGCGCAGCCGCAACCCGCGGTGGCGGCACCCGCGTCTCGCGCCCCGTGCCCGGCACCAGCGTGTCCAGCCCACGGGTCATTCGCTGGGAGTGCGACGGCTGCGGCGAGGTCGAGGTGCAGGTCTACGACTTCATGAACGACAAGGTGCTGTGGACCACGAAGGGCACCGGGCAGGTCGACTATGCCGGCCCCGCCCTCGAGCCCGGCGCCTACTCGGTGGTGGTCGGCGGCAGCGACTTCCCCTTCTCGGTGCCCGAGAAGGGCCAGCTCGACGATGTGGTCGCCGCGCGCGAAGCCGCCGACAAGCAGGTCGACAAGCTGCGCAAGGCAGGCCTCGACAATGAGGCTGCCCTGGCGGCCGTACCGGCGACGGTGTACCTGCAGGCAGGCATGCCGTCCGAGGCGTTGTATACGATCGATGCGGCCCTGGCCGTGCACCCCGACGACCCCGAGCTCAAAGCGCTCCTGGGTGAGTTCGAAAAACGAGCGGGGCTGCGCAAGGAGTAGTGCTTGAGCGAACCCGACGGCAACAAGGCAGACCCGCCAGAGGAGCCGCCGGAGGGCAAGGTCCCCGCGCAGCCCGAGCCGGGTCCCACCAAGCAGGAGTGGACCCCAGACCCGACCGCCGAAGCACTCGACGACTCCCACCTGACCGCCGACCTCCCCCCCGCCGAGGTCCACGAAGAGCCGCTCCCAGACGATCCAGACACTGAGATCAGCCGGGTGCGCCGCAAGCCGTCGCCCGAGTTCCTGGCCGCGGCCGCCCCCCTCGACCAGCGGGTCGGCAAGCGCCGTTGGTGGGAGCCGCCCCCGGGCATGCCCTTCTCGCCCGAGCCCAGCGGCCACCTCACGCGAAACTTCGCCTACGAGGTCGCGGTCGCGCTGGTGAGCTTCCTGGCGGCGGTGATCACCTGGTTCATCGTGATGGGCGGCGAGATGCAGGACGTCTACGTCTTCTACCACCGCCACGCGCCCGCCTCCGAGCAGGTCTCGCTGGTCACCATCGGCGAAGAAGCCCTGTACCTGTGGAACCCCGACGACCCCGAGCCCGACGTCACCCCCAGGCCGCTGATCGCCGAGCTCGTGCGCTTCCTGGATGCGGCGGGCGCCCGGGTCATCGTGCTCGACATCCTTCTCGAGGAGCCAGCCCCCGGCGACGAGCACCTGGTCGCGGCGGCCAAGGCGCACGGCGCGGTCATCGGTGCCGAGCACTGGCGGCTCACCGACCCCTCCACCGGGCGTCACTTCGTTCCCGGCATCATCTCGGCGTACGACGGGGCCATCCACCCCGCCTTCGCCAACATGGAGGAACAGCCCGCATCCTTGTTCGCCGCCGAGCTGCTGGTGAGGCGCACGGGGCTGCTGCACCGCGTCAGCCGGGTACGCGTCGACGGGGTCTGGCCCAACAACGTGGTGGGCAGCTACGACAACAACTCGGCGCTGATGCCGGGTCTGGGCCTCGCCGCCGCCTGGCTGCACCAAGAGCGCGGCGCCAACCCCGATGCCACGCTGCGCGACCTCGACAAGCTGCTGCGCGAGCACTGCACCGGCGTGCCTCTGCAGTGCAGCATCACCCCGGCCGAGCTGGGCTTTCCCGCTCTGCCCGTCGCGGTGCACGAGCCCATGGACATCAACTTCCGAGGGCCCGAGGGCGCCGACGACATCCGCACGGTACGCGCGTCGCAGATCCTGCGTGCGATGGGCCAGACCGAGCTGATGGCCACCATGATGGGCGCGCCGGTCGACCCCATCGTGCCCGAACACCTCGAGAGCGCCCTCGACGACCGGGTCGTGGTGATCGGGCGAGTCACCGGGGTGGGCCGGCCCGACGCCGACCGCTTCGCCACCCCGTACAGCTTCCCCATGTACCTCGACGCCGACATGTCCGGGGTTCGCCTTCACGCCAACGTCATCGACACGCTGCTCTCGGGGAGCCACGTGCGGCAGGTGTCGTGGTGGATCGAGTTCACCTTTGGCGTGGGCCTCGCGGTGCTGTGCTGGTTCAGCCGCCGCCGACTGCGCGACGCCATCCACGCCATCTTCTGGCTGTTGGCGGCCGCCGGGCTCATCTACGGGGGCGTGCTGGTGTTTCGCTGGACCGACGGACTGGTGTTCGACACCAGCCTTCCCGTCGGCCTGATCCTGGCCACGAGCTTCGTGCTGCACCTGCGCGGGTGGGCCATCGAGGACAGCCTCGACGCGACGGTCTTCGACGAGGAGTCGGCATAGCGCGCACCCTGCTGGCCGCGCACCGGCTCGAGATCGACAAGATCAAGGGCTCCCGCTTTCTGGGCATCGCGGTGCCCATCGCCGATGGCGACGACGCAGCCAGGGCCATCGACATCGTGCGCGCCGAGTTCCCGGCGGCCACCCACCACTGCTGGGCCTGGGCCATCGACGGCGATGCGCAGCGGTCCTCAGACGATGGTGAGCCCTCGGGCACCGCGGGCAGGCCCATCCTGGCCGCCATCACCTCCCGTGAGCTGCGCCACACCCTGGTGGTTGTGGTGCGCTGGTACGGCGGCACCAAGCTGGGCACCGGTGGTCTGGTGCGCGCCTACTCGGCTGCTGCCAACGCCGTGCTCGATGAGGCGGCCACTGAGCCCTGGGTCGCGACACAGACCCTGGATCTGGCCTTCGCCTATGGCGACCAGGGCGCGGTGGATGCCGTCTTGCACGCGCACGGGGCGGAGCTGCTGGACGCCGAGTACGACGCAGCCGTGAGGCTCACCGTCCGGGTTGATGCACGGCGCGCCGCTCAGCTGCGGGACGACCTGGTGGATCGGACGGGCGGGCGGGTACGGATCCGGATGGGGTCAGATCACTAGAGGCGCGGAAATCCAAACGCCCTGGTCGTGGGGTCTCTGACCCCACCACCTGCCCCATGACCAACGCCCCCCCGTTTCCCCGCCTCTAGTGATCTGACCCCACCACCAACGCCCCGCCATTTCCCCGCCTCTAGTGATCTGACCCCATCCCACCCGCAACCTCGACCCACCCCGATTGCACCTCGGACTTCCTCGCCTTCTCCAGGCGTTAGCATCCCGACATTCGGAGGCACCATGTTCCGCCGCCTGCTGCTCGCTGCCGCGCTGATGTTCCCCTCGACCGCCGCCCTGGCGGGTCCCAACACCGTGGCCATCCTGTACTTCGACAACCAGGGCAACGACGACCTCGAGCCGCTCAAGGTCGGGCTGGCGCAGATGCTCATCACCGACCTCAAGCCCACCGAGGGCCTCACCGTGGTCGAGCGCGCCCAGATCCAGGCCATCCTCGACGAGCTCGAGCTCGGGCACTCCGGCAAGGTCAGCCCCGACACCGCCGCCAAGGTCGGACGCCTGCTGGGCGCAGAGTACATGGTGATGGGCAGCTACTTCGAGCTGATGGGCACGCTGCGCATCGACGCCCGCCTGGTCAAGGTCGAGACCAGCGAGATCCTGGGCGCCGACGGGGTGAACGGTGGCGTCACCGACTTCATGCAGATGGAGAAAGACCTCGCCGGCAAGCTGCAGGGCCACCTGGCCAAGGCGTCGGGCGGTGCCACCACCGTGCCGGCCGCCACCAAGCCCAAGAAGAGCGAGCGCACCCGCGGCAACGATGGCGGCGCCGACGCCGGGTCCACCACCCCGGCCAATACCGAGACCGCCCGCGCCGGCAGCGCAGAGCCCGCCGTCATCGCACCGGACCCCGAGGCGCTCGATGCTGCCGTGGCCTTCAGCGAGGGGCTCATCGCGCTCGACAAGAAGGACGTGGGCACGGCCCGCGAGGCCTTCGAGAAGGCCGTTCAGGCCAACCCCAACATGGACGTGGCCAAGGCCGAGCTCGCCGCCCTGGATCTGTAGATGAAGCGCTTGTGGGGCCTGCTGCTGCTCCCCCTGCTGATGGGCGCCTCGCCCGCCGTGCAGAAAGAGATCGACCGCGGCCAGGAGGCCTGGGAGGGCAACGACCTCGCCAACGCGCTGGTGCACTGGTCGCTGGGGCTCAAGGCCGCGCGCGACGAGGGCGACCCCGCCGCCGAGTTCGAGCTGCTGCTCCGGCTGGCCGCCGCCCACCGCGAGGCCGGCAACCTGGGCACGGCCGGCGACGCGGTGGCTGCGGCCCGCGAGCTCGCCGCCAGCGATGCCGACACCGGGCGGGCTCAGCAGGCCGAGGGCCAGATCGCCTTGGCTGCGGGTGACGCCCGGGCCGCCGAGAAGCTGTTCCAGGCCTCGTTCCGCACCCTGCGCGACGCCCAGGATCCCGCCGGAGCGGCCAATGCGGCGGTCAACCTGGGGCGCGCGCGGCTCGCCACGGGCGACATCGACGGGGCGCGAAAGGCCCTGGGTGCCGCGGCCAAGCTCTTCGACACCCTGGGCGACCGCTCCGGCCGCGCCGATGCCCTCACCAACCTGGGTGTGGCCCTGCGCCGCAGCGGCGCCCTGCCCGATGCGCGCAACACGCTGGAGCAGGCGCTCGAGCTGTACCGGGCCGCGGGCGACGTCAGCGGCGAGGCCGACGCGCTCACCAACCTGGGCCTGGTGCTGCAAGATCTCGGCCGCGACGATCTGGCCCGCGAGCTGTACGAAGCGGCGCTGTCCTCGGCCCGGCGCCGCAAGGACGTCAAGCGGCAGGCTGCGCTGCTCGCCAACCTGGGCACCCTGGCGCATGCCGCCGGCGATCTGCGAGAGGCCGACCAGCACTACCGGGCCGCCGAGAAGGCCTTCGTGAGCGCCGACATGCCAGGAGCGGCCGCCGGGGTCGCGCTGAATCGGGCTCAGGTCACCGCATCGCCCGAAGCCGCCTACCAGGAAGTGATGCGACGCGCCTCCGAGGCGGGCGACGCGCGCATCCAGGCGATGGCCGCGCTCAATCTTGCGTCGCTGCTCATCGAGTCCGACCCGGGCGCCGCCAGCAAGCACCTCGACACCGCCGAGCAGCACGCCGCCCGCCTGCAGCTCGCCGAGGTGCGCTGGAGGGCGGCCTACCTTCGGGGCAAGCTCGCCTTGTCGCGCGGCAAGGACAAAGAGGCCACCAAGCAGCTGCGCCAGGCCGTCGACGTGCTCGAGCGCACCCGCAAGCGCCTCGACGACGACGAGTCCCGCGCCTTCGTGCTCGACTACGCGGATGTGTACGAGACACTCATCGACACCCTGCTGGCCCAGGGCGACTCCGCCGGCGCCTTCCTGTATGCCCAGCGCCTTCAGATGGCGCAGCTGCCCCAGGCCGTGCCCGACGACGAAAAGACGCTCAAGTACCGGCAGCTCGCCGCCGAGGAGGAGCGCCTCGTGGCCCAGCTCTCGGCCGAGCTTGACACCCAGCCCGACAGCGAGCGGGCCAAGGCGCTGCAGCAGCAGCTCGACACGCTGCGGGTCGAGTTCGCCAGCACCGTCGACGAGCTGCGCGCGACCCACGCCGAGTTCGACCAGCTGGTGCGCGTCGATCCCGAAGACCTCGAGTCGGTGCAGAGAGACCTCGACCCCGGCGTGGTGGTGCTACAGCCCGTCGTGCTCTCCGACAAGCTGGTGCTGCTGGTGTTTCGGCGCGAGCACCTAAAGGCCTACACCGTCGACGTGAGCGGCCACGACGTCGCCAAGGCCGCCAGCCGCATGGCCCGGCTGCTGCAGGCCGACATGGCGATGGACCGCAGCCTCATCGACGGCATGGCCAGCAAGCTCGGGGGCTGGCTGCTCGACCCCATCGCCGGCGAGCTGGCCACGGCCGAGGTGGTGGTGGTCTCGGCCACCGGTCCGCTGCAGCAGATCCCCTTCGCCATGCTGCGGCACCAAGACCGCTACCTCGTGCAAGACGCCGCCGTGGTGGGCGTGACCCACGTGGGCAGCCTGCGAAAGCGCGATGCCACCGAGGTCCGCTACCAGCTGGCTGCCAAGGAGCTGCTCCTGGTCGGCAATCCCGACGGGTCTCTGCCCGGCGCCGAGGCCGAGGTCGAGCAGATCGCCGAGCAGTTTGCCGGCGCCACCACCCTCATTGGCCCGCAGGGCACGCGCGACGCCCTGTTCACCGCCGCCGACGGCAAGACCACCCTGCACCTGGCCACCCACGGACGCATCGATCCAGTGGTGCCGACGCGCTCACACCTGGTGCTCGCCGGCAACGGCGGACGCTTGTCGTACCGCGAGATCCCCGGCCTGGCCTCGCACCTGTCCCAGGCGCGGCTGGTGGTGCTGTCGGCCTGCGAGTCGGGCCGCCCGGTGGTGGCCAACCCCAATCAAGACAGCGAGGAGCTGGTGATCAGCATCGGCGGCATCGCCAACCAGTTCCGACGCGCCGGGGTCGAGACCATGGTCGCCAGCCTGTGGAAGGTCAGCGATGCCGGCACCCTCAACCTGATGCGGGGGCTGTACGACGAGCTGGCCGAGGGCCACGACATCGGCCGCTCCCTGGCCAACTCCCAGCGCCGCATGATCGCCGACCCCGAGCTGGGGCACCCCTGGTACTGGGGCGCGTTCGTGGTGATGGGGGACTGGAGGTAGCGGGGCCTAGAACGTGATGCGCTCGCCGTTCATGTAGGAGTAGTGGCCGCCGGGGTACACCGTGAGGTTCTGCGAATACCAACGCACCGTGTCGCCCGCTGACAGGCTCCGCAAGACGCAGCCCCCGAGGTTGTGGTGGTCGCCGGCCGTGTTTCGGTTCCAGGCGTAGACGCGACCGCCCTGGGCGGCGACATTCGAGTTGTTGATGTACAGGTCCATGTACACGCTGCTCGCCGTGCCGTTCGGGGTGATGGTGTAGGTGCAGAGCCGATAGACGCCGTCTCCGCCCGCCGGGATGGTCGCGACGCCGTTGGACGTGTTGTACGCGTTCCCGACGTTGACCGTGGTCGAGTTGTAGGCCAGGTAGGCGCCCGAGAAGTTGCTCCCCGCCCCGTTGTACGCGTGCCACGCCACCATCAACGGCTTGTTGGCCAGGTCGTTCCAGTCGCCGCTCAGGGCGACGGCAGACAGCGAGCTCGCGGCGGCGTAGCCGTTGTTCGCCACCATGCCGTCCACATCGGCCTCGGAGAGGTGTGAGCCCGTCGAGTACCCGTTGTTGGCCACCATGCCGTCCACATCGCTCTCTGAGAGGTGCGGTCCCACGGCCGAGACGGCCTCGGAGTCGCTGTAGCGGACGTGGTGCGCCGAGGCGGCGCCCGCATGGGCGGCGGCCGCGATCGTGGTCTGGATGCCGGCACCACCGATGGTGGTTCCCGCAGTCATGTTCAGGTCGCCGTCGGTGACGTAGCCATCGACGATGGAGCCCATGCTGGAGGGAAGCTGCGACGGCGCGATCTCTCCAGTGAGCGCGCTGAGTGCGTGGCTGTGGTCGCCGGCCGCCACATCGTTGGCGCCGCTGCCCACCGGGATGAGGCCGATGTCGAGTGTTCCGCCGACAATCTGGCTGGCGTTGTGATCGTGGGCGTTGTTGTCGGTGCAACCCCAGGCGCTGCCGTCGTACTCGGGAACCTGGTTCGCCGAGCAAGCCAGCGAGGCCAGGTTGCCGCCCACACCGTCGATCACCGTGGTGCCGTTGATGCGGATCTCGCTGGCATCGACCACTCCGCCGCTCACGTTGGTTGCGGTGTCGGCGGTGGTGGCCGAGGTCGCCGAGTCGGCGGTGGTGGCGTGATCGGCCTGCGTTGCCTGGTCGGCCAGCTCGGTCCTCATGGCCCAGGGCACCGCCCGAACCGGCAAGCGATCGGGGAACGGCGGCGCCGCGTCGATGGCCAGCTCGACCCACAGGTCGTCGTCCAGGATGTCCAGATCCATCGCGTCGCCGTCGTTCACCACGATGCTGTAGTAGCCATCGGTGAAGTCCGTGGTGATCGTCTCGGCGAACACCTCGGCCCCGCCAGCGGGCGCGTCGTACAGGCTGAACGCGATGTCGTGCTGGCCATCCAGCGGCACGCCCAGGGCGTCCATCAGGCGACCCTGGTGAGACATCGAGTGGGGGACGGCCACGGCCGTTGCGGGCAGCAGGACGAGGGCAGACAACAGCAGGGAGAGGCGCATGAGGACTCCAGGGTGGATGGAGCCACTATAGGGTCGAACACTGCACGCTCGCGACCCCTACTCCACCCACTCCACCTCGCTCGTGAACCCCACCTCGCCCTCCACCACAGCCCGCGCCGACGCATCGCCCTTCACCATCAGCTCCATCCACGCCAAGGCGTAGGTGCGGGTGATGTCGAAGCTGGTCTCGGCGTCGAGCTCACCGGGGGAGGTGTCGAAGACCCCGGCCGCATCGGTGAAGGTGGAGTGCCCCCCGTTGGGAAGGTGCAGGCGCACGACGTCGTCGCGGTCGGGCAGGTCTTGCCAGATGGGGTCGTTGTCGGGCCCGACGTTCTGGTCGAGGGCGCCGCTCAAGTGCAGCAGCGGGCGGTCGATGGCGCCCAGCCCAGACTTGTGCAGCCTCCAGTCGCCGGGCGCCATGGTCAAGAAGGCGACCGGACGCTCGTCGCGAAAGCCCGCTCGAAAGGCACCGGCCCAGTCGGCGTCCATCTCGCTGCAGTAGAAGCTGGTGTCCGAGCCGTCCAGGCACTCGCCCAGCAGGGCCTCGTCGTAGGTAGCGCCGGCGAGGCTGTGGGTGGTGTAGCCCCCGAAGGAGTGGCCTATGGCGCCGACAGGCTCCGACGCCGGCAGATCACTGGTGAGCACGTGGTCGAGCGCCGCCGTCACATCGGTGGGGCGCCAGGCGTAGATGGGGGTGGTGCGGTCGCCCGACAGCAGCGTGTCGCCGGCGTGCTCCGGAGCCACCACCACGTAGCCGTGGGTCGCCAGGTGGCTCATGATGCGGCCGCTCACCTCGGCGTGAACCCCCGTTCCGTGGCTGAAGGCGATGGTGGGGAAGGGGCCGGCCGCCGGCTCGGGGTCGTCGAGCACGTCGGGGGCCGGGAAGGTGCCCCGATAGCGGACCTCGCCGCCGCTGCTCGCGTCGGTGGGGAACCAGATGCCCGTTCGCAGCTGCCGCCCCTCGCCGCCCAGCATGGCGTCGTAGGTGACGGTGACCTCGCGGTAGCCGGCACGGTACGGACCCGGCGCCCGCAGCTGGGCGAGCCGCTCCTGAGGCGTCGGCTCGACCGCGGTGTCGTCGGGGGTGCCCACGCACGCGAGCATCAGCCAAGCCAGCACATTCCCTCCGCGCTAGGGTGAGAGCCTACCCGGCCCGAGGACTGCGTGCTTCCCCTCACCTTGCTGCTGATCGGGTGTCCGCCGCCCACAACGGGGGACGACACCGCCGACACCGGCCCCGGCGCGGCCAACCGCAACCCGCAGTGGTGCGCGCCCACCCTGGCCTACCGGGTGCCCCTGGTCGCGAGCGGCCCGGCGACGACGCCCATCGAGGCCCACGTCGACTTCGCGGACGCGCTTGCGACGGCCGGCGACACCAGCGGGCTGGATGCCACCAGCCTGCGTGCCTGGGCCGTGGCCGACGGCACGTGCGTGGCGCTGCCGGTGCAGTTCCTGGACGGGTTCTCCGGCATCTTGAGCAGGTCGCCCAGCAGCGATGCGCTCGGGGACGAGGCCGGGGCGGTGGTGGTGCTCCGCGATGCGCTGGCGGTGCGGGCCAGCGACCTGCACGTCTTCTTCGACTCGACCCAGAGCGCCGGCACCGACGAGCTGCACATGCCCACCGAGCTCACCGCCACGGTCACCCGTGTGCACACCGGGGTGGCCGAGGCGAGCTTCGACCCCACGCGCGGCGGCATGCTGTGGGAGCTGCGCCTGGGGACGTCGCCCAGCCTGGCGACCATCGCCGGCGCGTGGCGCGGAAACGGCATCAACACCGGCACCACCGACAACGAGTGGACCCTGTCGCCGCAGGACGCTCCCGGCGCACTGGAGCTGCTGGCGGATGGCCCGGTGGTGGCGGGGGTGCGTGCCTCGGGCGAGCGCAGCGACAGCCGCGGTGGCTACGCCTACACCCACGAGTACTGGCTGTTCGCCGGCCGCCCCGAGGTGTACGGCAAGGTGCACCAGGTGACCACCGACGACACCTACGTGCAGCACCCCGGCGACTTCACCCATGGCCTTCGCCCCTGGCAGGTGCGCCACGACCACCTGGACGCCTCGGGCATCGTGGAGCGGCAGACCGGCACGAACCACGCCTGGGTGCACGACGGCACCCTGGGGGTCGCGCACGGCATGGTGAGGGCGCCGACGTACCCCATCGACGTGCTCAACGACGACGCGGTGCCGCGCGAGGTGGGCTTCGTGGCCAACGACTACCTGCCCGAGGGGCTCGGGTCGCCCTACCAGCTCCCCGCCGGCGTCACCGTCTTCGACCACGCGGTGTTCGTGGTGCTGCCCTTCCGTACCTCCGAGCGCGTGCGCCAGCCGCTGCTCGACGCCATGCACCGGCCCGATGTGGTGGTCGGGGCCGTCGAGGTGGGAACCGACGCCGGTGGATGAGGGCGCCGCCGTGGGTCCTACAGATACTCGTCGATCAGGTTCACCAGCCCCGGCGGGTCGGTGGACAGGAAGGTGAACGCGAAGCACATCTCTTCGTCGGTGCGCTCGCCGTCGTGGATGTCGACGGGCGGCTGCGGCACGCTGGGGTTGTCGGACGAGTTGTCGTAGGTGCAGTTGATGTACACCGAGTCGCCCGGCCTCACCACGACCGGCTCGTCGAACATGTAGGTGAGCTGGTTGTCGAACTCCCAGCCCTCGGAGCGCACCACGCACTGGTCGGCGCCGGTCTCGCCGTCGATCACGCCGGCCTGGTAGGCCGAGCCCGAGCGGTGCATGTGGGGGAAGGTGCCGTGGATGTTGACCGTGGCATCGATGTCCAGGGGAATGCCGGGAATGGTGATGTCTTCGCCGACGGTGAAGGCCGGGTCGCCGGCGGGAATGACGAAGCTGCTGTACACGCCCAGCGGCATCATGATGACGCGCCGGGTGAGCTCGTCGGAGGTCAGGGTCTTGAATCGGTAGCCCGACTGGTCGCCCTTGCCCTCGAACTCGGGGCCGGCAGCGTAGTAGTGCATCTGCAGCACGATGCGGTCTTGGGGGCGGACCTGCAGGCCGGTTCCGGCCTCGAACTCGACCGGCACCGCGCCCGGCGCCCAGCCCGCGAGCATGCCGGCTCCCGGGCTGGCGTCGTTGATGCAGTCCCAGCCCAGGTTGGGGTCGTGCTCGGGCACGTCGTCTTCTTGCAGGGTGTAGGCGACGATGTGGTGGATGATGCCGCGCTGATCGAGCGCCGGGGCCATCGCGTTGATGTAGAAGTTCTCGGTCTGGCCGTGGTCGATCGCGAAGCAGCGGTACTCGTTGTTGGGGTTGGCGGCGTCGGTGAACGAGGGCACGTACGAGGCTGGCAGGCCGATCTCGAGGTTGAAGTCGTCGAGCTCGGTTCGAATCTGGTTGGTGGGCGTGTAGTCGTCGGGGTTGCCCAGCGGCTTGCCGTTGTCGATCCAGTCGGCGATGACCTGCACGGCGGCGTCGGACACGTTGAGGTGGTCGGCCCCCTGGTAGTCGTGGCAGTCGGGATCGCTGGTGGGCGGCGGCATGGTGCCGGCCTGGATGCGCTCGAGCATGCGCTCGGCCAGCGGCACCGCCACGTCGGTGTCGGTGAAGTCGCCGATGCCGGGGCCCTCGCCGGCGTGGCAGCGAATGCAGTGCGCGTCCAGGGCCTGCCGAGCTTCGGGGTAGTAGAACGGACCGCCCTCGGTGTAGCTGGGCGCGGTGTCATCGGTGCCCGGGGTGCCCGAGGTGCAGGCAGCCACCAGAGGAAACAGGAGGAGGATTCTCGTCATCGGGGGCTCCAGCGAGTGGCCAAAATACGACCAGATGCAGCGGGGTGCTGCCAAAGGCTTGTCAGGGGAGCAAGCGGCGATACGCGAGCGTCATGTCCGACCCCATCGCGCAGTTCCACACCTGGTTCGAGGCCGCCAGCGACAGCGAGCCCTCCCTGCACACCGCGTGCGCGCTCGCCACGTCCACGTCCGATGGCATCCCGTCGGTGCGCATGGTGCTGTGCAAGACGGTGACCGAGCAGGGCTTCTTCTTCTACACGAACACCCGCAGCCAGAAGGGCATCGAGCTCGCCCAGAACCCCAACGCGGCGCTGGTCTTTCACTGGAAGAGCCTCAAGCGGCAGGTCCGAGCGGCCGGCCCGGTTCGGCCAGTCGACGATGCCACCGCCGATGCCTACTTCGCCAGCCGCGACCGCCTGAGCCGCATCGGCGCCTGGGCCAGCAAGCAGAGCGAGCCCTTGCCCAGCAGATTGGCGCTCGAGAAGGCCGTCGCCGTCCAGACCGCCCGCTTTGGTGCCGGCGAGGTGCCCCGGCCCGAGTTCTGGTCGGGCTTCTGCCTGGTTCCGCGAACCATCGAGTTCTGGGCTGAGCTGCCGTTCCGGCTGCACAAGCGCGAGCGCTTCACCCGGAGTGAAGACGGGTGGACCCAAGAGCTGCTGTTCCCCTGACCCACGTGGGTCGTGGTCACTGCGGCGGCGCGTACCAGCCATGCGGGGTCGGGTCGACGTGCCCCCAGGTGGTGGAGGCGGAGTACTCGATCCGCCACGGCTGGAACCCCGCGGTGACTTGCTCTGGCGCCGGGTGAATGCGGGCTGACACGCCAGCATACCAAGGCCAGGCCGGAGCCAGAATATCGTTGTAGACCGGGTATGCGCCTGCGCCGAACGAAGGGTATAGCCGTCCCGTCGTCGCGAGCGGCGCGGCGGCCAGGCCTCCCGCCGCTCGGGGAAAGACGGCACCCGGGAGCACGAGGTTGGGGTCCAACCCGGGACATCCGGTCAGCACCACCCCCGCACGGTTGGACACCACCATGCGTTCATGGAGGCGCGGCATGAGATTGTCTCTCGAAGAAACGCTGCGCACGCCGCCGTCGGTGACGAACGTCGCATTGGCAACCTCGAACCCGCACGCCACGGTGCTAGCGCCATAGCCGTCAGAGATGGCCACTGTCCCGATGACGTCCACCGCGTTGAGGGTACGCGCTTCTCCATCGGCGAGGTACCATCCCCCGCTGCCGAGTCGAACGCGCTCGAACCCACCGTGTAGGGACCCCACGCCCAAGACCCGCGCACGGGTCGCACCAACGCAGGCGGCTCCGAAACAGTCGTCGTCCCAGCAGTCCGTCGCACCGTCGCCGTCGTTGTCGAGGTGATCGACGCAGTCTTCAGCACACGGCGCTCTACCAGCGCAGTCGGGATCGTCGCAGTCCACCAAGCCATCCCCGTCGTTGTCTCGATGGTCGCCACAGCGCTCGGGACAGACACCGTCGCAGTCGGGGTCAGCGCAGTCGACGAGTCCATCCGGAGGGTAGGTCTCCGTGCCGTCGAAACAGGATGACTCGTCGACAAGAACGTTGGCGTTCCACGCGCACTCGATGACGAAGCTCCCGCGGTCCGGGCAGTGAGCGTCGTCGCAGTCCACCTGCCCATCGCCATCGTTGTCCCGGTGGTCGCCACAGAACTCGAAGCAAGCCACGTTCGTAGCGCACTCGTCGTCCAAGCAGTCCACGAAGCCGTCGGAGTCGTTGTCCAAGAGGTCATCACACCGCTCGGTACAACCCACGCGGTGCGCACAGTCCGCGTCCTCACAGTCCAACAGCCCGTCCGAGTCGTCATCGATTCCATCGGAGCAATGCACCTCCCAGTACACCGGCCCCCCTGAATCCGAGTCGGCATCCGCATCCGCATCCGCATCCGCATCCGCATCCGAGTCCGAGTCCGAGTCCGAGTCCGAGTCCGAGTCCGAGTCCGAGTCCGAGTCCGAGTCCGAGTCCGAGTCCGAGTCCGAGTCCGAGTCCGAGTCCGAGTCGGCGTCCGCGTCGGCGTCCACGTCAGCGTCGGCGTCCACGTCAGCGGCAGCGTCGCCGTCAGCGTCAGCGTCGCCGTCAGCGTCAGCGTCGCCGTCAGCGTCAGCGTCAGCGTCAGCGTCAGCGTCAGCGTCCACGTCAGCGTCCACGTCAGCGTCCACGTCAGCGTCAGCGTCAGCGTCAGCGTCAGCGTCAGCGTCAGCGTCAGCGTCGGCATCCGTATCCGAGTCCGTGTCGGCGTCCGCCTCGACCGCTGTGTCGTCGCCAAGCAGAGCTGGCGGCAGTCCCACGGTGCCGTGTGCACACCCCCACCCGCCCGCAACGAGCATCGGCAGCAGGGCAATGGCGAACAAGCGAACCATGGGGCGCCTGCTCTGTGTCCACGCGCTCCGAACCCTTCAACCCGCCCCTACGACACCGAGGCGATCACCATCTTGAGGTCCGAGTCATCGGCGACCTCGTACACATCCACCGCGTTGCCGCAGCCCAGACACTGGCCGGGTCCGCCGAATGTCCGGCACCGGGTGCAGACCCAGAAGGGTCGCTCGTGTTCGGTCAGCGCCACCAGGAATTCGGCGGGCGGCAGCCGAGTCTCGGCGGTGCCAAGGGCGCGGTCGTGCGGGCTCCCCATCACCACCAACATGCCGCCAAAGGCCAGGCACAGCAGGCCCAGGCCCGGCATCGCGACGAAGAAGCTGCCGCGAGAGGTGAGGTCCCAGTACGTGTAGGCCAGCAGCGCAAACCCCAGGGCCAACAGCGCCGCCCCGCCAGGCCGACCGGCGCGAATCACCACCTCGAGAGGATCAGCCAAGCCCCTTCTCCATCGCCTCGCACAGCGCCTTGAGCACGAACACCCGGGCGAACTTCTTGTCGTTGGCCGGCACGATGTTCCACTTCGCTCGCGCCGTGCTCGTGCGCTGCACCATGTCATTGATGGCCAGCCGGTAGTCGTCCCACCGGTCGCGGTTGCGCCAGTCCTCCTCGGTGATCTTGTGCTGCTTCCACGGGATGCGCTTTCGTTCCTCGAAGCGCTCCAGTTGCTCTTCTGGGCTGATGTGCAGCCAGAACTTGGCCACGTTGGTGCCCGCCTCGATGAGCTGGCTCTCGAACTCGTTGATCTCGTGGTAGCTGCGACTCCAGGCCTCGTGGCTGGCAAAGCCCTCGACGCGCTCCACCAGCACACGCCCGTACCAGCTGCGGTCGTAGATGGTGAGTCGCCCGGCGCGTGGCAGGTGCCGCCAGAAGCGCCACAGGTAGTGCTGGGCCCGCTCCTCGTCGGTGGGTGCCGCGACGCTGATGACCTTGTACAGGCGTGCGTCCACCGAGCTCACGATGCGTCGGATGCTGCCGCCCTTTCCAGCTGCATCCCAGCCCTCGAAGACCGCCACCGTGGAGCGCCGCTGCTTGTACGACTCCCACGACAGCTCGTGCAGGCGCTGCTGCCACTCTTCGAGCTCGGAGCGGTAGGCCTTGCCCTTGATCTGCTGGTCGAGGTCGACGCGCTCCAACACGGTGACCGGATCGCCAGCCGCAGCCAGGGTCGGTGAGCTGCCCTCGAGCGCACTCTTGCCCTGCTCGAGCGCCGCCAGACGGCTGCGGATCGCCGCAAGCAGCGTGCGTCCGGTGGTCAGGTCGCGGTAGCGCGCATCCTCGGCCTCGACAAGGTACCACGGCGCAAAGCCCGTGTCGGTCAGGCGAATCGCCTGCTCGCTCACCTCGCGAAAGGTGTCGTAGCGCGCCCCGTACTCCTCGGTCAGCGGGGACGTCGCCCAAGCGCGCCCCGCCTTGGCGTCGGCCTCGTACTGGGCCTTCTGCGCATCCTTGGACAGGTGGTACCAGAACTTCACGAACAGCGCGCCATCCTGGGTGAGCATGCGCTCAAAGGCCTTGATGCGGTGCATGGTCTGGTTGAACTGGGCGTCAGACTCCTGATCGAAGGCCCGCTTCACGATGGGGTCGGTGTACCAGGAGCCGAACAGCACGCCCACCGTGCCTCGAGGTGGCAGCGTGCGCCAGAAGCGCCACCAGTAGGGGCGCTCCCGCTCCTCGTCGGTCTCGTCCCAGAACACGTGCACCCCCATGAGCCGGGTGTCGAGCCAGGTCGTGAGCCGGTTGACGACCGCGCCCTTGCCCGCCCCCTCGACGCCCGAGACGACGACGATGACCGGAATCCCGGCTTCGTGGGCGGCACGCTGAGCCGCGAGCAGCTCGGTGCGCAGGTTCTGTTCTTCGGCTTCGAAGGTCTTCTTGTCGACCTTTCGGCCGAGCTCGGTGGTCTCAAACAACGGGAAACTCCTCTGCGGCTTCCAGCTGCCGCGCCAACCACGCCACTCTCGCTCGATCCAGTTCCCGGATGATGCCAGCTCGCTGCGCCTCGAGGGGCGTCAAGATCTCGGCAGACGCCCCCTGCCTCAGCCGAGCCGCCCGAGCCACGCGCCGCCGCCAGGCCAGGCCCTCGAGCCACAGCAGGCACAGCACCCCGCTGACAGGCAGGGTGAGCAGGTACACCAGCGCGCCGGTTGCGCCGGCCAGCTGCGCGACCACCCACGTCTGCACCACGTAGGTCGCGACGAAGGACACGATGCCCACCAGCAGCTTGACCGTGCTGTCGAACTCCATGCGCAGGTTCAGCTGGGCCACGGCGAGCCGGGGCAGCTGGTAGAGCACCAGGTGGTTGAGCAGGCCCCACAGCGCCACCGGTGCGCCCAGGTAGAACAGCACGTCCTGACCCAGGGTGGGCCGCGGGATCGAGCGCTGCCGCACGGCGCGATCGCTCAGCCCTGCCGCGTCCAGGGCCTCGCGGTAGGCCACCAATGCCTGCCGCATCGCTGAGACGCGCTCGGGGTCCGCCTGAGCGAAGTGGTTCACCGCTCGGGCCAGCGCCTTGCTGGCCGCCAGCCGGCCTCCCGCCTCGGACGCGATCGCCGAGCCGTACAGCAGGTCCAGCTCCCGCACCAGCTCCTCGTTGGCCTCGTCTTCGACGTGCACGACGTCCAGCTCCAGGGCGTCGCGCACGGCACTCGTCAGCGACCGCGCCGGCGCGAAGTCGTCGGGCCCCGCCCGGGTGGCCGCGAAGGGCGCCACCTGGATGGGGGCACCGATGCGCACGCGGACCGCGCTTCGGAACTTGCCCGGGTCTTCGTAGACCAGCGCCACGGGCAGGATCTGTACCTGGCCCGGCGCCCGTTCCTCGGCGCCCAGAGCGATGCGAGCCAGCCCCGTGCGCAAGCGGTACAGCTTCATCGAGGCCTGGTCGGACTTGCCCTCGGGAAAGATGAGGACCGCCCCGCCGCCGGCGACCACCTCTTCACAGGCCGCCAGCACCCCGGCGTTGGCCTTCTGCTTGTCTTCGCTCACCTCGCCGCCGCCATCCTCGCGCCGGTGGATGGGCACGGTGCCCATGGCCTTCAGGAAGGAGCCCACCACGGGGATGGCCACCACCGTCGACTTGGCCACGAAGCGGATGTGCCGCTCCACCACGGTCGCGGTCATCAGCACGTCCACCAGGGTGTTGGGGTGGTTGGGAGCGATGAGCAGGGGACCGGTGGGCGGCACGTTCTCTTCGCCCTCGATCTCCAGGCGGCGGAAGAACACGCGCAGGGTGTGCCGCATGATGGCGCGCAGGACCCGGTAGGTCAGTGGTGGGGTGTGCTGGGTCACGGCGCGCTACAGACGTGGTCGAGGTCGAGGCTGTTGTTGCCCTCGCTGCACTCGTTGTGCTGGCCCAGCCCGGTTCCATCGTCGTCGACCACCGCCACCAGGGACAGGGTCGCCCCGACCGCCGAACCGGGTGCCGTCCAAGACACGGTGACGGTCTCGGACGCGCCGGGGGCGAGCGGCACGCTCGTGGTCGCCGTGCCCAGCAGCTCGGTGGCGCCGTCGACCCGGTACACCGACACCGCGACGCCCGGACCGACCCGCAGCAGTCCGCGATTGCGGATGGTCACGTCGATGGACAGGTCGGGGCAGCCTGTCGGTTGCATGTCCGTCACCGCCAGCTCGGGCGCGGAGAGGCCTGACCCGCCGTCGTCGCTCACCCGGGTGCCCCAGTCCGTGAGCATGGCGTGCTGGGTCCAGTCCCTTCGTGCCGGGCCCCAGTTGTCGTTGACGTCCTCGATGAGCCGGATGCCGTCCCCGACACCGGTGGACGCGTCGAAGCCCGCCCAGCCCGAGCACCCGGCCTGCACGCTGCCGCCGCTGTCGTCGTTGCGAGGCAGCACGATCTCGGCGTTTCCGTCGTTGTCGATGTCGGCCACCACCGGGTACTCGCTGATCGTCCACGTGGTGTTGGGCAGCTCGTAGAGCACGGCTCGCGCGTCGGTGCCCGGGTATTGGGTGTCCAGGATGCGAAGGAAGCACTCGTCGTTGTAGACGATCTCGTGCCGCCCATCGGCGTCGAAGTCGAAGGCGGTCGCACCGGTGACGCCCGAGCTCGCGTCGGCCGCCGCGAACTGCCACAACACCTGGCCGCCGGTGTCCAACACCACCAGGTAGGCCCCGCCCGCGACCACGATCTCGGGCTCCGGATCGCCGTCGAAGTTGCCGATCACCGGCGGTCCGCCGTAGCTGCTCCCGGGGATGGGATGGGTCCACAGGGTGTTCGAGAAGTCGTGGTCCACGACACGAACCTCACCTGAGCTGACCACGACGATCTCGAGGTTGGCGTCCGCGTCGAACTGCCCCACGCCCACGAATCCGCGCTGCGCACCCGAGTCGCCCCACATCAGGCCGCCGCCCGAGTGGATGACGCAGTCCGAGGTCACGAGCTCGAGCGAGAACAAGGTGCCCATGTCCATGTCCGCCGCCACAGCGATGCTGTGGCGCCCATCGTTGTCAGCCCGGTCGCAGCCGGTCGACGCTGCGTCCCACAGCAAGGTCCCCGCAGCCGCGTCGAAGGCCTGCAGGCCCACGAGCACCTCGGGCGTACCGTCCTGATCGAGATCGGCGAGCTGAGGTGCGTCGGCCTTCCACGACCCCATCACCACCCCGCCAATCGTCTGCTCGACCGCCCCATCTGCCGAAAACACCACCAGCTCGCTGTCCGCCGAGATGGCCACGACCTCGACGGCGCCGTCCCCGTCCACGTCGCCCACGGCCAGTCCTGCGTTGGGCATCACGCGCTTGGCGGTAAAGGTGTGCAGCTCACGCCCGTCGTCACCGCTGATGACGCGCACGTAGCCCCCTTCGCTGGCGCTGCTCCAGTACGAGGTGCTGCCGCGGCGGTAGGTGGTGAAGATGACGTCTGGCACGCCATCGCCGCTGAGGTCGGCCACCATCGGCGTGCTCATGACGCGCGTGTATTCCGGCTCGACGGCGCTGCCGTCCCAGGTGGCGTACACGACGGGGTCGAAGTCGAGGGCGGGCTGGTACTGGCACTGGTCGTCGCGGGTGGCCGGATCGCAGTCGTTGTCCGATCCGTCGTCGAAGATCTCGGCACGGCCGGTCCAGGCGAGCGGATCGGAGTCGTCGCAGTCGACCGCCTCGAGGTATCCATCGCCATCCAGGTCGTCGTCCGGGGTGGATGCATCGCAGTCGTTGTCGACCCCGTCGTAGGGCTGCTCGGCGGCGCCAGGCGAGATCGTCGCGTCGGTGTCATCGCAATCGGTGTCCGTGGTGTAGCCATCGCCGTCCGCATCGGGCGCCCCCGACCCGGTGTCCGTGTCCGAGTCGGCATCCGCATCCGAGTCCGAGTCCGCATCCGCATCCGAGTCGGTGTCCGCATCCGAGTCGGCATCCGCGTCCGAGTCGGTGTCCGTATCGGTGTCCGCGACCGAGCAGGCCGTGTCCTGGGGGTCGTCGCCCGGCGCGCACTCGGTCGGGGTGCACGCAGCCCAGGGAAGAACCATCGAAACCAGGAGCAGGTGACGCATGAAGGCCTCCGGGATCGGGACGGTGTCAGGAGACCATTTTTCGGAAATCTAGAGGCGTTGGTCGTCACGACCAACGCCTCGTGATTTCCGAAAAATGGTCTCCTGACACCGTCCGGCACGCCAGGATACCCGACGTTCCTGGAGCCCACCCGATGCCTCACGCCACGTTCCCGAAGCTGCTCGAACCGCTCGACCTGGGGCACGTCACCCTCAAGAACCGCGTGCTGATGGGGTCCATGCACGTCGGCCTCGAAGAGGAGTTCGGGCCGCTGCGCAAGATGGCCGCCTACTTCGCCCGCCGCGCCGAAGGAGGCGTCGGCCTCATGGTGACCGGCGGCATCGCGCCCAACCGCGAAGGCTGGCCCAAGCCCTTCGCCGCCAAGCTGTCCAACCGGTACGAGGTGTGGAAGCACCGCTACGTCACCGATGCCGTGCACGAAGCCGGCGGGCGCATCGCCATGCAGATCCTGCACACCGGACGATACGCCTACCACCCGCTCGCCGTCGCACCGTCCGCGCTCAAGAGCCCCATCAGCTGGTTCAAGCCACGCGCCCTGTCATCCCGCGGGGTTCAGCGCACGATCCGGGCCTTCGCCAACTGCGCCAAGAAGGCCCAGGACGCGGGCTACGACGGCGTCGAGGTGATGGGCAGCGAGGGCTACCTCATCAACCAGTTCATCGTCGCCCACACCAACAAGCGCACCGACGACTGGGGCGGCGCCTACGACAACCGCATCCGCTTCCCCATCGAGGTGATGCGCGCGGTTCGCGAGGCCGTGGGCCCCGACTTCATCGTCATCTACCGGTTGTCCATGCTCGACCTGGTGAAAGAGGGCAGCTCCTGGGACGAGATCGTGCAGCTGGCCAAGCGCATCGAAGAGGCCGGCGCCAGCATCATCAACACCGGCATCGGCTGGCACGAGGCGCGCATCCCCACCATCGCCACCATGGTGCCGCGCGCGGGCTTCACCTGGGTCACCCGCAGGCTCAAGGGCGAGGTGTCCATCCCGCTCGTCACCAGCAACCGCATCAACATGCCCGAGACCGCCGAGTCGGTGCTCGCCCAGGGCGATGCCGACATGATCAGCATGGCCCGCCCCTTCCTGGCCGACCCCGACTGGGTCATCAAGGCCGAGCAGGACCGCGTGCCCGAGATCAACACGTGCATCGCCTGCAACCAGGCCTGCCTCGACCACATCTTCCAGAACCAGCGCTGCAGCTGCCTGGTCAACCCCTTCGCCTGCCACGAGACCGAATGGACCATCACGCCCGCCAGCCCGGCACGCAAGGTCGCGGTCGTGGGAGCGGGCCCGGCAGGCCTGTCGGCCGCCACCACCGCCGCCGGCCGCGGACACCAGGTCACCTTGTTCGACGCCAGCGACCGCATCGGCGGGCAGTTCAACATGGCCAAGCGCATCCCCGGCAAAGAGGAGTTCGAAGAGACGCTGCGCTACTTCGGCACCCAGCTCGAACTCACCGGCGTCGATGTGCAGCTGGGCAAGCGGGTGAGCGCCGACGACCTCGCGGACTTCGACGTCGTGCTACTGGCCACCGGCGTGCACCCGCGCCAGATCCGCCTGCCCGGCATCGACCACGCCAAGGTGCTCTCCTACGTCGACGTGCTGCGCGACGACGCGCCCGTTGGCAAGACCGTCGCGGTCATCGGAGCCGGCGGCATCGGCTTCGACGTGTCCGAGTTCCTGCTGCACACGGGCAAGCCCTCGTCGCTCGACAAGACCCTGTTCCTCGCCGAGTGGGGCATCGACGCCGACATGAAGTCCCGCGGCGGCCTCACCGAGCCCACGCAGCACGAACCGGCGCGCAAGGTCACTCTGTGCCAGCGCCGGGCCGGCAAGCTGGGCGCCAACCTGGGCAAGACGACCGGGTGGATCCACCGCACCAGCCTCAAGAAGCTCGACGTCGAGATGCTGGCCGAGTGCCAGTACGAGCGCATCGACGACCAGGGGCTGCACCTGACCGTCGGCGGAGAGCCCCGCGTGCTCGACGTCGACAACGTGGTCGTCTGCGCCGGGCAGGTGCCCGCGCGGGAGCTGGCCGACCCCCTGAAGGCCATGGGCCTCGAGGTGCACCTCATCGGCGGCGCCGACGAGGCGGCCGAGCTCGACGCCAAGCGGGCGATTGCCCAGGGGGCACGGGTGGCAAGCCGGATCTGATCCAGCCGAGCGGGTTATTCGCCCGGGAAACCGGAGATCCCCATGCGCGTCCTGCTCGCCCTCGTCCTCGCCCTGCCCGTCGCCGCGGCAGCGGTCCCCTTTGAGCTCAACCACCAGGGACGCCTGATGGATCAGCTCGGCAACCCCCTGGACGTGCCCACCGACCTGACGGTCTCGCTGTACGACACCCCGTCCGGCGGAACGGCCCTGTGGACCGAGCCCATGACGGGGGTGCCCTTCGACAATGGCTACTTCCAGCTCACCTTCGGCGCCACCAGCGGCAACGAGCTCGACAGCGACGTGTTCTCGGGCGACGACCTGTACCTGGCGCTCACGGTCGGCGCCGGCGCCGAGCTGAGCCCCCGCCAGAAGGTGGTCAGCGTGCCCTTCGCCATCCGCGCCGGCCACGCCGCCACCGCCGACAGCGCAGCCACCGCTGACAGCGCCACCAGCGTGAGCGGCGGCATCGTGAACGCCACCGAGATCCAGATCAACGGCACCACGGTCATCGACTCCACCGGCACCCCCGATGTCGACTGGGCCGACCTGGGTGGCATCCCCTCGGGCTTCGCCGACGATGTCGACAACGTGCTCACCGAGGCCGACGTCGACGGCATGGTGGCCAACAACGGCTTTCTGGTGTCGTCCGACCTTCACGCGATCGCCACCAGCGGCTCGTGGAACAACCTGGGCGACATCCCTGCCGGCTTTGCCGACGGCACCGACGACACGGTCGACGAGTCCCAGGTCGAGACCTGGATCAGCAACGGCCCCATCGACCTGGACGGCGCCTCCACCATCGGCGGCGCAGGCTTCGCGAACGGCCTTGCCGGCCACACCGCCGCCGAGCCGTACATGGTGATCACGTCCACGAACACCCGCCGTGCCGACAACCCCCACTTGCTGTGCCACTCGGACGTGGGCGCCAACTACTCGGCCTGCACGCCGTCGCAGTACACGATGTACAAGGCCTTCATGCCGTCGTCGGCGCGCGGCTGGGTGTGGTTGGCCCCGGGCGGCGGGCACGAGAGCGAGTCGCTGGCCACCCCGTCCATCTGGCCCAACCGCCAGTGCTGTGGCTCCACCGGAAACGTCCAGGGCGAGCTCACCTGTTCCGCTGGCACCAGCTGGGTCGGCTACACCAACACCGGCTATCTGCCGTGGTTCGAGTGCCACAGCAACACCACCAGCTACCCCGTGATGTGCTGCCGGCGGAACTAGCAGACTGCTCGCGCGCCCGGCCTGCTACTCTCCCCTTCCATGCTCCGCACTTTCCTGCTCGCACTGCTCGTTTCCTCGGCGGTCCCGGCCTTCGCCGACGACATTGCCCAGAGCGAGCGCCAGCGCCTGTCCGCCGAGATGGTGCGCCTGGCGCAGCGCAACGCCTGGTCGGGCGTCGAGCGTGCCTATACGGGCATCTTGGAGCTGGGTCTCGAGCCATCGCGCGAGCAACACCTGCTGGGCGCCGACAGCGCGCGCGACCGCGGCGACGTACTGAACATGATCGTGCGCTACGAAGAGGCGCTGGCCATCGAAGAGACCGATGACGTGTTCGATCGGCGCCAGGCCGCGGTCGACGCGTTCGGCCGGGTCAAGCTGTCGGGGCCGCCGGGCACGTCCTTCGCGCCCACCGAGCCCCCGTTCCTGCCCGACCGCATCGCTGCGGTCGACTTCGCCGCCAACCAGCTCGCCGAGACTGGGAGCTTCGACGGCTTCGTGCCCGTCGGCAACTACACCTTCGGCAAGGTCTCGTTCGACGTGGTCGCCCACGCCGATGCCCTCGCCGTCGACCTGGGTCAGGGCCCCGCTGTCTCCGACTCCTTCACCGAGCGCGCTGGCGTCAGCTTTCCCAAGAAGGCCACGGTCGGCGGGCGCCGCCTGGTGCTCAACGGCATCGGCCTGCGCCAGAAGGCGTACATCGACGTCTATGTGGCCGCTCTTTACATGGATGTGGGCACCACCAAGGCGCGGGTCGCCATCACCCGCGACGCCCCCAAGCGCATCGTCATGCACTTCATCCACAAGCGCGTGAGCGAGCGCGTGCTCGTCGCGCACTGGCAGAGCGCCTTCGAGGCCCAGCCCAATGCGGCGGCGCTCACCAGCCGCCTCGACAAGCTCATCGAGGTCATGGAAGACATGCACACGGGCGAAGAGATCGTGTTCGACTACCTGCCCAGCAAGGGCACCATCATCACGGTCAAGGGCAAGCGCCGCGCGGTCATCAAGGGCACCGACTTCATGGAGGTGCTGTGGGCGGTGTGGCTGGGCGACAATCCCCCGAGCCAGAAGATGAAGCGGGACATGTTGGGCGGCGAGTGAATCGACCCGAGGCCGAGTATCCGGGTTCGTGCCACGTTATGCCCCCGCGTGCAGTCCGCCTTCGCCGCCCCTCCCACCGATCCCCCCGCCACTGAGCTCGAGCACGGGCGCCCGTTTCTGGCGCTCGGAGCGTTCTGCCTGATGGTCGGATGCATGTTCCCGTGGTCGGCCATCTGGTGGATGATGGTGGCCAGCCTGTGCTTCACCTCGTGGGCCGCGATCGATTCCGCACACCAGCAGTTCCCGCTCTCCTGCGCGCACCGCTACCTGTTGCTGACAACCGGGGTGCTTGGCGCGATCACCTACTACGTGGCCACCCGCGGCCGAACGGCACTGCCTCGCGCTCTCTTCGCTTTCGCGGGGGTCGTGTTCCTGCAATGCGCCGGACTGATTGTCTCCGGCGTCCTGTGGACGCGCTTGCTGGTGCCTTGACTCGTCTGGCCCTCTCGATCCTGGGCCCGCCGAAGCGGGCAGGAGGTCACACGAAGGGCCCCACCTCTGGCGGCCGCTGCCAGCTCTCGAACATCCCGGCCTCGGCGCCCTCGGTGTCCGCCGGCAAGGGCTCCACGTCCACGACCGCTCCCCTCACCTCGGGGAGCCGCTCGGCCCCCAGGCAAGCGGCGGCATCGAGGGCGTGCCCTTCGACGCGACCCACCAGCCCGGTCAGCCGCACCAGGGCCTCACCCGGTGCTGCCGGGTACCCGATCTCGCCGACGTAGCGCACGTCCGCTGCAAGCAGCTGCGCTGACCACGCCAGCGAGCGAACTTCGCGGCGGTGGGACTCCAGGCATGCGGCGGCGACGGCGTCATCGCGGCGCGCTTGCCGGTGGGCCGCCCGAATGCGGGCTTGTTGGGCGTGGATGGTCTGGAGCTTGGCCTGCGCCCGGTCGAGGGCATCGAGGTCGTTGGCCGGGGCCACGCTGGCGAGCAAGAAGAGCAGGAGTGTCATGGAAGCTGTGTGTGCGCGCGCGCCAGATCCTTCGGTTGCCGTACACTTCGGCATGCTCCACGCCCTGCTCGCCGCGCTCGGCCTCGCCGAACCAGCCGCCACCGCCACCGAGACCACCGAGACCACCGAGCGTATCGACGCCGTCATTCGAACGTCCATGGGCAGCTTCGAGATCATGCTCTACCCGGCCGACGCGCCGCAGACCGTCGCTGCCTGGAAGGCCAACGTGCCCTACTTCGACGGCACCGACGGAGACGGCGCCACCATCTTTCACCGCGTGATCGCGGGCTTCATGGTGCAGGGCGGCGGTCATCGGGTCGACGGGAGCCGCAAGCCCACCCGGCCGCCCATCCAGAACGAAGCCAACAACGGGCACAAGAACCGGCGCGGCACCTTGGCCATGGCCCGGCGCGGCGACCCCGACTCGGCATCGACCCAGTGGTTCGTCAACGTCGCCGACAACAGCAGCCTGGACTTCAGCGCGCTGAGCGCCGGCTACACGGTGTTCGGGCGCGTGGTGTCCGGGATGCACGTCGTCGACGCGATCGCCGCAGTGCCGACCCAGCCAGGCGACGTGCCCTTCGAGCCCATCGTGATCGAGGCGGTGGAGCTGCGGGGCTGAGGCTCCGGATTACGGATTGCACTGGTGCACCCCGGTCTCACGCATTATCCAGAATCGGAATTCACATTCCGTTTCTGGAGTTCCCATGACCCGCCTCCCCTTCCTGGTCGCTCTGCTCGCCGCCTGCACCCCGGTCGACACCACCGAGACCGGCGCCCAGGACGACACCGGAACCGCCGACAGCGGCACCCAGGACACCGGCTCGGCCAGCACGGCCGAGTGCGGCAACGGCATCATCGAGGGCGACGAAGCCTGCGACGGCGACGAAGACCTTGCCGCGACCTGCGCCACCGAGGGCTTTCCCGGCCCGGGCACCGTCACCTGCAACGACAGCTGCCAGGTCGACACCGAGGCCTGCGACGTCGCCGAGCAGATCACCGTCGGGGTGACCCACTCCTGCAAGCTCAACGCCGACCGCAGTGTGGTGTGTTGGGGAAGCGATACGGGCGGCCAGGCCACCTCGCCCACCACTGACTTCGTGTTCATCGACGCCGGCAACGGGTTCAACTGCGGGGTTCGATCGGATGGAGAGATCGAGTGTTGGGGCTTCGACAACGAGGGCCAGGCCACTCCCCCGCGGGGTACCTTCAAGGCGGTCTCGGCGAGCATGAGCGGCTACCACGCCTGCGCGATCACCGAGAACGACGACGTGACCTGCTGGGGCGGCAACACCCACGGCCAGGCCGAAGACAAGGGCGGCTACTTCGTGGACGTGAGCTCCGGTCGAGCCCACAACTGCGCCCTGCGCAGCACCGGCGACACCGTCTGCTGGGGCGAGAACGACCGCGGCCAGACGACGGTCCCCACCGCGCTGCAGGCCGACGTCGGCTCGGGCAACGACTTCAACTGCTCGGTCGCCCAGGACGGCTCGCTGTCGTGCTGGGGCCACGGCGACTCCGGACAGACCACCCCGCCCGAGGGCACGAACTTCGTCGCCGTCTCGGTCGGAAACGCCCACGCGTGCGCCATCGATGCGTCCGACAACGCGACCTGCTGGGGATGGAACAGCGAGGGGCAGTCCACGGCACCCACCGGCGCCTTCAAGGCCATCTCGGCGGGCATGGTGCACAGCTGCGGGCTTCGGCTCGACGGCTCGGTCGAGTGCTGGGGCGGCAACACCCACGGCGAGAGCACGCCACCGACCCCCTGACCGCCGGGTCGGGTCCCCGCCCGGCTACCGCTTGGCGTCGGTGGTCGCTCGGGCCCAGGTCACCCGCTCGCCCGCCTCGCCCGTCACCACCACCGCATAGCCCACGTTGCGCTCGAGCTTGCGCTGGGGCAGATCGGCCACCTTGGTGTCCCCCGCGAACACCGCCAGATCGACGGTGACGCCGTTGACCTTGCGGCTGCCACTGGCTCCCGGCTGAACCGCCTCGACCACCGACGCCCCGCCGTCCGCCGTCTTGAGCTCGACCGTGGGCAGCGCCGAGAAGTTGTAGAGCACCACGGTGGCCTTGGCCAGCTCGAGCTTGCCCTCATCGGTGACCACAGTGGCCCCCGAAGAGGCGGGCGCAACCGTGTAGTACCCCTGGGCTTCCACCGTCAGAGGGTTCTCGATGGCGCCGAGCCTCACCGTGTGCTCGCCCGCCGCCGCCACGAAGTAGGGCGACACCGCGCCCGGTGCGATGGCGCCGAGCTCACGGCGGCCGATGTGGGCCGAGGCCTCGGTGGCGGCGGCATTGACGATGCGCACGAAGGCTGAGTCGGCGGGCGGAGCGGGGTCGTACAGCGCGTCCATGTCGTCTTGTGCCGGGGCCAGCGCCACCAGTCCCAGCCATAGCCACGTGCTCATGAGGTTCCTCGGTGCGAGCTCTTGCCGTGCAACCCTCGGGTCGCTCTGGCTAATCCAGCGCTGCCGCCATGTCGTCCAGGCAGGCTTGGTCGAAGCTGGGCAAGCTGGTGTCCCCACCAAGGAAGCGGGTGGCCACGGTGCCCGCAAAGTCGGGGGTCTCGGCGGCCCAGTACATCAGGCAGCCGCTGTCGACGTCGTGGGCTCCGTGCTCGGCGTCCTTGTGGTCGCTCACCATGGCGATACCGTTGTCGACGAGTCCAAAGAGGTGGCCCAGCTCGTGCAGCAGGACCGCCGCCTCGTAGGTCACACAGGCATCGCCGCCGAGGCCCCCGGGAAGGCCAACGGTGGCGTTGTGGCACGAGGTGTCGATCACCTCCTTCATCATCACCAGGCGCGCGCGGCCATAGGCGAAGCCCAGCACGGTGCCCTCGCCGCCGTTGTCGTAGGAGCCGTCGGTATACAGGCCGTGGATGACGGCCGAGCCGTCCTGGACGAAATCCCCGCGTGCGGCCTCCAGATCGGCATCGAGCTCGTCGAAGGTGTAGGCCGCTCCGGTTCCGGCAGGAAGCTCGCTACCCAGCTCCACCGTCACGCCGCCGGGCTTCACGAGGTGGCCAGAGGCAGCCAGGTCTGCGAGCGCGCCGCGCAGAGCGTCGAGCGCGCCCGGATCGGGCTGCGCGCCCTGCCGATGGTGCAGCCGAAGGGTGAGTCCTGGGTAGGGAGAGGGGCCGAACAGCTCGACCGCTCGGGGCACCGATGGGGCGTCGCTGTCGCCGGAACCCGAGGAATCGTCGGCGCCTCCGGGCGCGCCACTGGTGCAGGCCAGCAGTGGTAGCAGCACGAGCATCAGATCGAAGCGCCCATTTCGTTCGTCCTCCTCGCCCGGCCCATAACCGCCACCGGCGCCACGCTTCGCGAGCCGGGTTCACCGACCTTAAACGTGACGCCCCCGTCATAAACGGAGGCGCCGGAGCGTGGCCAGCCGTGTCGGCTCGGCTACTGTCTGGGTTCCCCTTTCACAATGGAGGTACCCATGCCCCGTGTATGCTCGCTCGCCCTGCTGTTCCTGACCACATCGGCCGTCGCCGTGCCCATGCAGTTCCCCCACCAGGGGCGGCTGCTCGACAGCGCCACCGGCCAACCCCTGGACGGCCCCCACACCGTCACCTTCACCCTGTTCGACGCCGCCTCCTCTGGCACATCGCTGTGGACCGAGGACGCCAGCCTGGTGTTCGAAGACGGCTACTACACCCACGTGCTGGGCGACGACACCGCCAATCCGCTGCAACAGGCCATGCTCGAGGGTGGCGATGTCTTCTTGAGCCTGGCGGTCGACGCCGGCCCCGAGCTGCCCGATCGGCTGCCGCTGCGCTCGGTGCCCTTCGCCGTGCTCGCCAACCAGGCCGACACAGCCACCAACGTGTCCGGCGGCATCGTGGACGCCAGCGAGATCCGGGTCAACGGCACCACGGTGATCGACGCCTCCGGATCGGTGACCACCGTCGTCGACTGGTCGAACATCACCAACCGCCCCGTGACCATTGGCGAGACCACCTGCGCCGTCGGCGAGGCGCTGACCTGGGATGGCCTCGACTGGGGCTGCGACAGCCTGCCGCACGTGCACGACGCCACCGACCTGACCACCGGCACCATCGACATCAACCGACTGCCGGTGGGCTCGTCGAGCACAACCGTCGCTCCTGGCGACCACCTGCACACCACCGCCGACGTGGTGAGCGGCGTGTTCCACTTCGATCGCATGCCGGTGGGCACCACCGTCGACTCGGTCGCTGCCGGCGCGCACAGCCACGTCTTCGCCGACATCACCGACCCCATCGATGCCGCGAGCCTGGGCGGCGTCGACCCCACCGGGTACGCCGCCAGCGGTCATGCCCACGCCCCCGGCGACGCCGACACCCTCGACGGTGTCGACTCCACGGGCTTCTCGGCGGCCGGCCACGGCCATGCCCCCGGAGACGCGGCCACCCTGGGCGGCGTGGCACCGGCTGGCTACGCGGTGGCCTCGCACGCCCATGCCGCAGGCGACGCCGATACCCTCGATGGCGTCGACTCCACGGGCTTCGCCACCGCCTCCCACGCCCACGCCGCGGGCGACGCCGACACCCTCGACGGCATCGACTCGACCGGCTTCCTGCGCGACCAGAACAACACCGTCGACAGCGCCAACATCGCCGACGGCACCATCTCGACCGCCGATCTCGCCGCAGCGGTGGCCCAGATGCTGGTGCCCAGCGGTGCCGTCGTCGCCTTCAACGCGAACAGCTGCCCGTCTGGCTGGACCCACGCGAACGGGTCCGGCGGCCGCCCCGACCTGCGCGGCCGGCTGCCGATGGGCACGGGTGTCGTACCCAACAGCGGCAGCTACAACCTGGCACTAAGGGCCACCACCGGCAGCGCACAGGTGCGCTCCTACGTGCGTGAGAACGCATTCCCGTGCTGCGCGGGCGACAACGGCACCGTCGGCGCCGGCATCGAGTTCGCGGGAGAGGGGGGCTCGTACGCCGAAGGCGCAGGCGACACCTGGAGCTACCGATACGGCGGCTGGCTCCGCCACCTTCCGCCGGTTGCTGGCGTGCTGTGGTGCGTCAAGAACTGAGCCCTGGCGGGCCGGGCCGCGTCAGGTGAGCCCGGCCTTGGCCAGCTGCAAGGCGTCGACGTCGCGCCCTTGTTCGTACGCGACGACCTGGGTGTTGGTGGTGCGCAGCTGCTCGCCAAAAGCCTTGATGACGGCGCGGCGAAAGGCGCTGCCCGTGCCCCAGGGGTGGGCGATGAGCCCGCGCCAGGCCTCGGGACCGAGCGCGTGCACCACCACCGAGGTGCGGGCCACCACACTGGCCATGCGGGGGCCGGGAATGACCATGGCCACCATGCCGAAGGCCGATCCTGGCCCCAGGGTGGCCACACGCTGTGGGTCTTGGTTCTTGCCCGAGATGACCACGTCCACCTCACCGCGGTCGAGCACGAACATCCAGTCGCCAGGCTCGCCCTGGGTGCATAGCACCTGGCCCTCGCGGTACGAAGCGGGCTTGAACTGGGCGGCGATCTCTGAGACGAAGGACTCGGGCACGTCGCAGAACAGCTCGCTGGCTCCGACCGCACGCAGTGGGTCGGCGTCGCTGGTGCTGAACATGCCGCCTGGACCGAACAGGCGGCGAACCCCGGCGTAGAAGCGCTCGGTGACCGAGACCGGCTCGGCCCGCGTGCCCTTGAGCAGCTGCTTGACGCGCGCACCGGTGGAGCGAAGGCGCTCGACCTGCAGCCTGAGCGCAGCTCGCTCGATGTTGCGCACAGCGGGGTGCACGGTGCTGCGCAGCTCTTCGTACCCGTCGCGGGTGAGCACCAACACGGTGCTGTCGGTCCCGGCGATGACGTCGGCGGTGCGGGTGGCGTCTTCGAACAGGCCCATCTCGCCAACCAGGCTGTCGGTGCCCGCGGTGCCCAGCAGCTCGCCATGGCTGCGGATCTCGAGCTGCCCTTCCTGCACGCTGATGAGCGTATCGGCGACATCGCCCTCGCGGCACAGCACCTCGCCCGCCGTGAGGTGGCGCTGATCGAAGCGCCGCAGCGCCGTGTTCGCGTCGACGTCGTTGAGGCCGTCGAACAGCGGAGAGAGTTCTTTGCGCCAGGGCGAGTCTCCCGGCGCGCGCTCGGACCAGTGGGTGCTCACGATTGAGGGCGTAACAAGTTCGGAAAGAGAGAGCGCGGCGGTTTTTGGATGGTCGTTGGTCGGTGGTCGTTGGTCGTGGCTTGGCAAGGAGCACAGGCCTCCGTGCCTGTGCAACGGGCACGGAGGCCCGTTCTCCTTGGTCCTACCTTGGCAAGGAGCACAGGCCTCCGTGCCTGTGCATTGCAGCGGGCATCGCAACGGGCACGGAGGCCCGTTCTCCTTGGTCCTACCTTGGCAAGGAGCACAGGCCTCCGTGCCTGTGCATCGCAGCGGGCACGGAGGCCCGTTCTCCTTGGTCCCTCCAACAACGTGCTCGCCCAAAGACCAAGGACCAACCTGCGTCAACGCCCTCCCCACCGAAAAGAGTCACTTCTACTCTTGACGCTCCTCTCCAAGGAGAGCACATTAAAAGTCGTCAGGACCTTTAATCTTCCTTCCTGACAATGGAGAGCCGATGTCGATGAACATCCAGCTGCTGGTGATCGACCCGCAGAACGACTTCTGCGACCCCAAGCACGGGTCGCTGCACGTACCGGGCGCCGAGGCGGACATGGACCGCTTGGCCAAGATGATCGAGCGGCTGGACGGCAAGCTGTCCGACATCCACGTCACGCTGGACAGCCACCGCAAGGTCGACATCAGCCACCCCATCTGGTGGAAGGACAGCAAGGGAGCCCACCCGGCGCCGTTCACCGTGATCACCGCCGAAGACCTGCGCACGGGCGTGTGGACCACCACCATGCCGGGCGCCTACGACCGCACCCTGGCCTACCTCGAGGCCCTCGACACCGGCGGTCGCTACCCGCACGTCGTGTGGCCCTACCACTGCCTCATCGGTGACGGGGGTCACAACGTGTGGCCCACCCTGTCGGACGCGGTGCACGCCTGGGAAGACCGCTTCGCGATGGCGGACTTCGTCACCAAGGGCAGCAACCCGTGGACCGAGCACTTCAGCGCGGTCGCTGCCGAGGTCCCCGACCCGACCGACCCCACCACCCAGGTCAACGCCGGGCTCATTCGCACCCTCGAAGACGCCGACGTCATCCTGCTGGCCGGCGAGGCCCTGTCGCACTGCCTGGCCAACACGGTGCGCGACATCGCCACCCACTTCGCCGACCCCAAGACCATCGGAAAGCTGGTGCTGCTGACCGATGCATCCAGCAACGTGACCGGCTTCGAGGCCCTGGGCGACCAGTTCGTCAAGGACCTCACCGCCAAGGGAATGCGCACCTCGACCACCACCCAATTTCTTGCCTAAGGAGGGCATCATGCCTGTCTTCGATCTGACCCAGAACATCACCCCCGGCTCGGCCTACGGCTTCTCGAGCACCCGCGTCGAAGACCTCGACGCGGCGGAGTACACCCTGGTCGGCATCACCGCCGACGTGAGCGGCAGCGTCAGCATGTTCCGCAAGGACATGGAGGACGCGGTCAAGGCTGCGGTGGCCGCGTGCCGGCGCTCGCCGCGGGCCGACAACCTCATCGTGCGTGTCACGCGCTTCGACGACAAGCTCGCCGAAGTGCACGGCTTCAGGCCGCTGTCGGCCTGTCCGCTGGGCGACTACGACGGCTGCCTGCCCACCGGAGGCACGACAGCTCTCTACGACGCCGCTCACAACGCCATCTCTGCGCTCACCACCTATGCGCGGGATCTCACCGACAAGGGGCTGTCGGCGAACGGCATCGTCATCGTGATCACCGATGGCGGTGACAACGCCAGCTCGCTGTCGGCAGCCAGCGTGCGCAAGGCGGTGCAGGAGGCGGTCACCACCGAGGCGCTCGAGTCGGTGCGCACCATCCTGGTGGGCGTGAACGTGCAGAACGCCTCGCCGAGCCAGCTGCTCGACGACTTTCGCAAGGACGCGGGCTTCGACCAGTACATCGAGCTCGACAACGCCGACGCCACCACCCTGGCCCGCCTGGCCGACTTCATGAGCCGCGCGATTCGCAGCCAGTCCGTCGCCCTGGGCAGCGGAGCGGTCAGCAAGAGCCTGACCTTCTGATGCGCCTGCACCTGCCCGGCGAGCCATCGGTCACCCTCACCCGGGCCGACTTCGTGGCCCAGGGTGGGGAAGGCGCCGTGTATGCCCGGGCGGGCCATGCCTACAAGGTGTGGCTCGACCCGGCGCGCACCATGCCCGAGGCCAAGCTGCGCGCGCTGATGGCGCTCGATATCCCCGGCGTGGTGCGGCCCACGGCTCCGCTGCTCGACGACGCTGGCCGCATCGCGGGCTTTCGCATGGACCACCTGACCGGCACCTGGCCTCTGTGCCGCTTGGTGCCCAGCGCCTTTCGCACGCGGCACGGCCTGAGCGACCGTCAGCTGATGGCCTTGCTGGTGGCGCTGCGCAAGACCATCGCGGCGGTGCACGCCCGAGGCGCGCTCATCGTCGACCTGAACGAGCTGAACGTGCTGGTGAGCCGCGACTTCGCCCGTCCCTACCTGATCGACGTCGACTCCTGGCAGGCGGGCGGCTTTCCGGCGACCGCGCTGCTGCCCGGTGTCCGCGACTTCGGCGCCCCCGAGGGGCAGTTCACCGAGCTCACCGACTGGTACGCATTCGGGGTGCTCGCCTTCCTGCTGCTGTGCGGGGTTCATCCCTACAAGGGCAAGCATGCGACGCTCAAGGGCCTGCAGGCTCGGGCGACGGCCCGGGTACCGGTGTGGCACACCAGCGTCACCGCCCCCCCGTCGATGCGCGGCCTCGACGCCGTCCCGGACGAGTGGCGCGCCTGGTTCGGCGCCCTGTTCGAGCGTGGCGAGCGCCTGCCGCCTCCCAGCGAGGCTGGAGCCCAGCCGGCGCCCAAGCCGGTGGTGCGCCGCAGCACGGGCGGCCTGCACATCGACGTCATCCGCTCCTTCGGCGGCCCGGTCCTGGGTGTGCGCGAGCGCCTGGGCACCTCGGTGGTGTGGACCACCGACGCGCTTTGGGTGGATGGGCACCGGAGTGCCGCGCTGCCGCCGGGCTTCGTGGACGTGGTGTTCTCGCCGCGGCGCAACGTGCCGGTGGCGGCGGCGCTGCATGGCGGCCGTCTGCACCTGCTCGACCTGCACACGCGTGCTCCGGTGCCCATCCAGCTGCACGCCGATGACGCAATGCACACCGACGGAAGGCTGGTGGTGCGCACGGGCGAGCACCTGATGGAGCTCACCCTGCTGGACGGCGGCCCGGCGGTCCTGGCCACCGCCGCCATCGTGGCCCGGGTGCTGCCCCACGCCACCCAGCTGTTCCCGGGCGTGGCCATCCAGGACCTGCTGGGCACGGCCTGGGCCTCGGTGTTCCCTGCGCCGGGCCAGCACGTGCAGCTTCGCCTGCCCGATCTGGACGGCCTGACCGTGGTCGACGCCGCCGCACAGCGCGGTGTGATGGTGGTCTCAGGGGTAAGCGGGGGCGAGTGGCAGCGCCTGACCGTGCGCTACGACACCCGCAACGTCCGAAAGGCGCGCTGGGACGTGCGCGTCGACGGCACGCCCGGCCCCGCCCCGGTCTCGTTCACCGTGCTCGAGACCGGAGTGGCGGTGCTGATGGACGAGGCCGGATCGCTGCGCCTGTTCAGCAACCGGGTGGGGTCCGCCGGGCACAAGGTGGTGGACGACCCAGGCATCGACCCCGGCTGGGATCTGCGGCAGCGGCAGGGGCGCGTGGTGGTGGCGCGTGGGGACGAGCTGGTTCGGGTTGGACTGGGGTAGGATCCGCAACTCACCTGGAGTTCCCATGCATCGCCTCGCCCTGCTGGCCGTCCTTGGGCTGTCGTCGACCGCCGCCGCCTTCCCTCGCTACATGTCCCACCAGGGCCGCATCATGGACGCGTCTTCGGTGCCGCTCGACGGCAACCACGTGCTCGAGGTCGCGTTCTTCGACGCGCCCAGCAGCGGCAACGAGCTGTGGTCCGAGACCAAGACCGTGCCGTTCAACGACGGGCACTACGCGGTCATCCTGGGCGACCTCACCGCCATCGAGCTCGACGATCTGACGCCAGACGAGGTGTGGGTCGAGCTCACCATCGACGGCGGCGCGCCGCTGCCCACCCGCCAGCAGCTGCTGCCTGTCCCGTACGCAGTGCTCGCCGACTCGGCCGCCAGCGCCGATCACGCAACGACCGCCGAGACCGCCGAGACCGCCACCAACCTGTCCGGCGGCGTGGTCGATGCGACCGAGATCCAGATCAACGGCACCACGATCATCGACAACACGGGTGCCATGACCTCGCCGACCACGTGGTCGACGCTCGGCGGCATCCCCTCCGGCTTCGCCGACGACACCGACGACGACACCACCTACACGGCCGGAACCGGCCTGGCGCTGACCGACACCACCTTCTCGGTGGTCGATGCCGACCTCGCGCCGGAGTGGAGCAACATCAGCGGCCGCCCAGCCGGGCTCGACGATGGCGACGACGTGCTCACGGCCGTCGACGTCGAGGGCATGATCGCCGCCCAGGACGCCTACGTGTCCAACACCGGAGACGCGATCGCAGGCCAGCTGTCGGTCGACGAGCTGACCGTCGGCAACCGGCTGAGCCAGTGGACAGGTTATGTGCAGGCGCGCGGCGCCAGCGCAGCCGACGACCTGTGGCTCATCGCCGAGATCGAGCCCGCCGACTACAACCACGCGGACCTGATCATCGACCTGTGCAACGCGAGTCGCTGGAACAACCCAGGCTGCCAGACCACATTCGTGGGCTTTGGCCGGTACAGCGGAGGCAGCTCGGGCACGCCGGGCGACGACTTCGACGTCGAGGTGATGTCCAGCACCGCCACCCATGCCACCGTGCCCATCCGGGTCGGCTACGGCCCTGGCACCGTGGGGACGCGCTCGCTGCTGGTGTGGGCCGAGATCGGCGCCAGCGCCGGCATCCACTACCACAACGCCCACATCCAGGTGCGCGCGCTCGGGCCGCTCGATGCCTTCACCCCCGGCGACTTCAGCCGCACCCAGATCGCGGATGTCGTGCTCGAGAACTAGCCGCGGCGAAACCGGTACACCTTGGCCGGCCGCCTCACCGTCTGCCGCTTGCCCGGCGCCTCTTCGATGATGCCGTCGGTCATCATGCGGTTGAAGCGGCGGCGGAAGTTGCCCGGGTCGTAGACCTCGCCTTTGATGGCCTCGTGCACGCCGCGCAGCTCGGCGACGGTGAAGGTGTCGTTCACCAGCTGAAACGCGATATCGCTGTAGTCGATCTTGCCGCGGATGCGCTCGATGGCCACGTCGAGCACCTGGTCGTGGTCGAAGGCCAGCGCGTCGGGGCGCTCGTGGGCCACGCTCATCCACTCGACGTGGGCGGCATCATCGCCGGGCTTGATGCGGGCATACCGAGGCTGCACCAGGGCGTAATAGGCGACGCTGATCACGCGCATGCGGGGATCTCGCCCGGGGGCGCCGAAGGTGTACAGCTGCTCGAGCCAGGCCTCGCCGCCGGTGATGTTCGTCTCGCTGGCCAGCTCGCGGGCCGCCGCCGCGTCGAGGCTCTCGCCCTGGTCACTGCGATCGGGGCCGACGCGCACGAAGCCGCCCGGCAGGGCCCAGTGCCCCTCGAAGGGCTTCTGCCCCCGGCGGATCAGCAGCACCTTCAGATCGGTGTCGATCACCGTGAACACCACCAGGTCGACGGTGACCGAGGGCCGCGGCCAGTCGCCGGGGTCGTAGGCATCCAGGAAGGCGCGGTCTTCGGGCAGCTCGTTCATGGCGCGAGCATAGCTCGGGGGTCGATCAGACTTCCAAAGCGGTGAAGAAACCCTCGGCGCCAGCGACCACCAGGGTGCTGCCCACGATGTGGCACTGGGACAGCGATGGCGCGCTCGCTGGCGTCTGGTCGGCAAAGCTCGCTCCGCCGTCGCTCGACACCAGCAGCAGACCGGTTCCGAGCGTGCTGTATTCGGCGGCCAGCGCCACGGTGTCGCCGTCGCGGCACACGCCCCTCACCCAGGTGGGGGTCGGATCGTCGATGCGGAACTCGGCCCACGTTCCAGAGGGATCGTCGGTGACGAAGGCCACGCCCTGACCGGCATCCTGGTCGACCCCACCGGCCACCAGCCCGACGCCATCGGAGTCGACCGACCACAGCTCGCCGGTGAAGTCGCCCAGCACGTGCGGATCCATGGCGAACCCACTTCCGTCCACCTGCGTGAAGGCCGTGGGAGGCTGGGTGATGGTGCTGCCCACACCCACCAGCTCGCCCCGGTGCTCGATCAGGTCGAGGATCTGGTAGCTGTTGTCGTCGCTGGGCCACCCATAGCCGTCGGCCCACTCGTGCTCGTCGCTGTCTCGCCAGGCCAGATCGGCGCCGGTCAGCGACTCGGCCACGCTCAGCCCATCGTCGGTCCGCGCGAAGCTGCCGACGTGAAAGCTGTTCCATGTCTGCGACATGGACTCGAACTCGACCGTGAGCTCGGTCTCGCTGACGATGCCACGGACGCGGTCTGTGCCGCCCACCTCGGTGCCGGCGACGTACAGCACACCGTCGGACGCGCGGTGCACATGGCTCACCCGGAAGTTCTCGAAGCTGCCGACCGGGGCCCAGCTGCTACCCAGGGCCTCGCCCCGGTACAGGCCCGTGCCCTCGGTGGTGGAACCGCAGCCCACCCACACCACATCGTCGTCGTCGAGCCACACCGTGTCGGTGCGATTTCCGACGCACGGGTGATCGACGCCGGAGCCGCCACCAGTACCTGGCAGGGTCTCGCAGCCCGCCGCACCAACCAGCAGGCCAGCCATCAGCAGAAGTCTCACGTTCACTCCAGGTCGTCGTCGTAGAACCACGCACTGGTGCCGGCGATCTCGACGGTGGCGCTCAGGCGCGTGCAGTCGCCGTCGGCGTGGTCGAGGTCGGTGTTCACCGACAGCAGATTGCCGAGCAGCGCGACGACGCCGGCATCGACCGGCGCGTTGTTGACCGTGTTCATGATGATCTGTGGGTCCAGGCTGCCGCCCACCGAGCCCACGAAGGTGCCGTCCGGCGCGTACTCAAGGCGAATCGACGCGTCTTCGAGCACCAGATCGACGGTGGCCTCGAACACCTGCAACGGCAGCTCAAGCCGCAGCCCGCTGGCCATCAGCACGCCTTCTTGCAGGCTGACGCCGTAGGCATGGGAGCTTCCCTGGCTGGTGTCGCGGTCGAAGGTCTGCCCGTCGTTGATGAGCCCGTGGGTACCGACGTCGGGCGCACCCATCCCCCGCCAGATGCTGACGTCGACGCACTCGTCGTCGTTGGGGTCGTCGAGGCCCGTCGTCTCGAACATGATGAGCAGCTCGCCGGTGTTGATGATCTGCTGGATGAGGCCGTCGACGGCGACGGCCTCGGTCTGGTCGAGGGCCGGCATGAGCCTGGCGAGTGCGTTGTCGATGCCCGTGCGTCCGTCGGGGCTCTGGTAGTCGCCGATGCCACAGCCGGTCGAGCCATCTTCGCTGGACTGCTCGCCGTCGAGGTCGAAGCCCGCCGAGATGCCGTCGGTCTCGCGCGCGAGCACCAGCGAGGTGACCACGCTCACCCGCTGCCGGTCGGGATCCCCACAGCTCTCGGCCGGGACGTCTGGGTCGCCCGAGGTACAGGCCAACAACGACAGCAGGGGCAGGAGCACGAACACCCCGCAATCCTACCCCGGCGGCGTGGGCTCCGCAGCACCGGGCTCCTGCATCTCGGGCAGGATCGGCCGCGCCTCGACCGCGCCGGGCAGCGGTCCAGGGGTGAGCACGAAGTACTGCTTGATGAGGTACGAGCCCTTCGGCCAGTCGTAGGTGAGCGCCAGATCGCAGATCGCCTCGCTGGGCTGCCCGTCCAGGGTGCACTCCTTCTCGATGGGCTGCTTGTGGTTGATCTGGATGTGCACCGCATGGGTCGAGTCGGCGGTCGTCGGCCACTTGGCGATCTCGGGCTGCAGCGTGTCGAGCAGGGCCTGGATGTCGATGGGCTTGCGCTCGGTCCGGGTGCCTCGCAGGTCGCTCCACCCCGCATAGGCGACCCAGCCCCCGCTCACGAAGGCCGGCGGCGCGGGCTGATCGTCCTGAAGGCGCTGCAGCATCTGAAGCCGCCCGTTGTGGCGCACCCGGTCGATGATGGCTGTCGCGTAGACGCGGCCCCAGTCGTCGGCGGCCTTCTCGTGCGCCTCTTCACGGCTCGTGCCTCCCCCCACCGCGCGCCCGCGCAGCTGTGGATGCTCCACCCCGTCGATCATCACGTCGAAGTCGAGCTCGCGCACATACGAGCCCCCCACCGCGACCTCGCTGGCCACGGTCGCCGAGAGGCTGATCTCGTGGCCGTCGGCCTTGGCCACCGTGCCGTTCCACTCGCACTCCTGGCCGAGCTTCTTGTACAGGGTGCACAGGCGGCCGGCAGCGACCTTGGCGGCGCCTGGATCGGGACCGGTCACGGGTTCGGAGGAGCCACCGCAGGCAGACAGCAGCGAAAGGACGGGCAGGGCAAGCATCAATCGTGTCATGGCGGGATGGTACGACACGGAGGACCGACGGGGGTTTGTCGAGGGAGTGTCAGCTGCCTGCTACCCTGCCCCCATGCTGCTGCTGCTCGCGATCGGGGCGTGCTCCACCCCCGAGGCACCCACCCCGTGCGTGCCAGATGTGCCCGCCGCCTTCGAGGCGGTGAGCGGCACCGCGACCGCGCTGGCCATCGCCGATGGCCACGTCTTTGCCGGCGAACCCCTGCGCTACGCCTTCGACCAGGACAACGACTGGGGCATCGACAACCACCTGCAGGGCATCACGCGCAGCGGTGACCGCCTGTTCATCTCGGGCGGCGACGTGCGACGCCAGCGAGCCGACGTCTTCGTGGCCGAGCAGCTCGATGGCTCCTGGCAGATGACGGGCGAGCTGGCCCTCGACCAGGGATCCGAGTGGCACGCGGGCGGCATCGACAGCCACGACGGTGTGCTGGCCGTGCCCACCGAGAACCTGCGTGGAGCCCTGGGCCCACGCAGCGCGTCGATTCGCCTGTTCGACGTCGGTCGCGACGGCGGCGACGCCCTCATCGAGGTCGTGCCCCTCGCAGACGGCGTCACCACCGCCCACGCCGCCGGGCTCGCCGTCGTCGAGGGCACGCCCTGGCTCGCGAGCTGGGACGACCAGCGCATCGACTGGTACCGGGGGCGGGGTACGGGTCCCCGCGACGGCTTCGAGTCCGAGCCCGCCGCCACCACCAACGCCGCCGACGTCGCCATCGAGGTGCCCGAGGCCGGGACCGAGGGCATGCACGGGCAGTCGCTGGCGCTGGTGGCCGAGTGCGGCGGCGGTCTGTACGCGCTGATGGGCGACAACACCAGCGACCTCCCCATCGACGGCGGCACGAACTTCATCGACCTGTACCGGGTGCACCCCGAGGCCGGCATGGCCATGAGCAAGGTGGGCAGCCGTGCCGTGGACTGCCCCGCCGATCAGGGCTGCAACCTGCGCGCAGCCGGCGGTGCCTGGGTCGCAGAGGACGCCGAGATCGGGGTGTACAGCACACCGTACTGGCGGGATGCCGAGGCAGGGTTGACGCGGTTGGGGGAGTTCTAAGGGGTCAGTGTTCCCCCTTCTCCTATTGGGGATCGCTGTCGACGGGCTGTTCCTGGGAGCGCAGGCGGGGTCAGTGTTCCCCCTTCTCCTATTGTGGCCGATAGACGGCGTTGTTCCGTTCGGGGAGGATGCCGAACGGTACAAACCCAAGAATGGGCTGCAATAGGAGACAGGGGAACACTGACCCCCCTCCGCCAAACGTAGTCCCCCTGAATGGACGGGGGCGCCACCGTAGTCGAGGTGAATGGACGCCAGGCCGCTTCCGCCTCGATCGACGCACCGTGAAACGCCAACAATGAGCCCCACTCCAGCCGAGAGGACCCCCAGCGTGGCCGAAACGTCCTTTCACCTCGACTACGTCCGGCAGGGCGTCCATTCACCTCGACTACGCACCCCCCATCGGCCGCGGGGCCGGGCGCTACCCATCCACGCCCACCGCGCACCACGCAAGGAGCACAGGCCTCCGTGCCTGTGCAGGCACCGGCCCCATGAACGCGCACGGAGGCCCGTTCTCCTTGGCCGCGGGGCCCACCGCGCTACCCATCCACGCCCACCGCGGCCCCACCGCGCGGCACGCAAGGAGCACAGGCCTCCGTGCCTGTGCGGCACCGGCCCCCATGAACGCGCACGGAGGCCCGTTCTCCGTGGCCGGGTGCGCTACCCATCCACACGCACCGCGGCCCCTCAGCGCCGCCGATGGGGTCCCGTCCGGTCGCAAGCGCCCTACCCCCCATCGGCCGCGGGGCCGGGTGCGCTACGGAGGCGGCTCCTCGCCACCCACCAGCACCTCGGGGTCGAGGTTGAAGTACATCGCGGCGTAGTCGCCGCCGGTGCCTTCGGGGCCGCTGCCCACGGGCTCGATGCCATCCAGGAAGCCGCCCTCCTCGCCGCCGAGACCCCCGGTGAGCGCGTCACCGAGCAGGCCGGGCAACAGGATGCCGAACATGCCCGCCAGCGCCTCTTCGGTGGCCGCTGGATCGTCGACGTCGAGCGGGGTCTGGGTCATGGTGGCGTCGATCTCGACCAGCTCGAAGTCGATGATGTTCTCGCCGCCCATCAACCCCACGATCACGTCGACCACAACGGTCATCTGGGAGGTTGGCGTGCCGGTTCCGTCGACATCGACCAGGAAGTCGAGGCCCATGCCTCCTACGTTGAGCCTGGCCGCCTCCGGAGCCGCGGTGCCGGGGCTGGCGGGAAAGCCGAGCTCGGGAGCCGTGACGATGGTCACCTCGAGGTCGGGCGGCAGCTGCTGGAACGCCTCGACGAAGCCGCCCAGAGTTGTGGTGGTGAGCGAGATGGGCGCCGCCTCGGAGTCGATGGTCTGCTCGAGCAGGCCCCCCTCGAACAGCCCCACCCCCAGGCCCGACAGTGCGTCGTCGTCGAGCAGGATTGCGGCCCCGTAGTCCAGCCCGTCGAACTGCGCGGTGGTGACCGCCGCCCGCGGGTTGGGGTTGGACAGCCGCATGGTGGTGAGCGGGCCCGCCTCGGTGGTGATGGTGGTGGCCGCGTAGATGTTGGCGCCGTTGTCGTCGTGCACGGCGCTGGTGAAGTCGTTGTTCAGCGTCACGCCGCCCAGCTCGAGCTGCCGAAGCTCGTCCTGGAAGGCCAGCACCGACTCGAACTGCTCGACCAGCTGCTTCTCGATCTCGGCGCCGATGAAGCCGCCCAGGAAGTTGTTGATCAGCGCGTCGATGAGTGCGCTCTCGAAGCCCTGGATGTCGAGTCCGGTGATGACGACGTTGGTGTTCATGGGCGTCACGATGAGCTTGCCGGTCTCGTCGGCGCCGAACACCAGGTGACCGTCGATGTCGATGCGCTCGGCGGCGATGGTGCCGTCCTCGTTGCCCAGGAAGGACTCGATGCGCAGATCGGCGGTGATCTCGTGGATGGTGAAGCCCCACGCCAGGCCCGCGGTCTGGAAGTCCAGGTCGCCCACCTCGAGGGAGTCGACGGTGGCGGCGTCGATGTAGATCTTCTGCCCCGCGATGTCGGCGACCGGGTCGGGGCCGGCCAGCTCGGTGGCGATGTCGAAGCCCAGCAGCTCTTCTTCGATGATGGGCTGGAAGTCGGCGATGAGCACGTCCGTCATGCGCAGCACCAGCGCGTCGGGCATGGCATCGCCGGCAGGAACACCCACGCCGTGCACCAGGGTGACGCGATCCCGCAGCCAACCGTCGTCGTCTTGACCATGCGCCAACACGGGCCAAAGCGGGCTGTCGGGCCAGGTCACCGACGCGTGGTCAGTGGACATGGTGTACCCACCCTCGGCGGGCGTCAGCTCGGCCTGGTTCAGGCTGAAGGTGGCGCCCGTGCCCTGGGCATCGCCGTCGACCGTGACGGTGGCCTGGTCGGTGAAGTGGCCCGTTCCTGGGCTATCGATCGACACCGCGAGGGGGATGGCGGGCTGGATGGCCGTGTCGTCGGCGCCCTTGTTGCAGGCGGCGAGCAACACGATCAGGGGCAGGATGCGGCGGGTCATGGGCGACTCCAGGGGTGCCCGCCAATCTGCCCCGGCCGCCGCCCACTCGCAAGCGACCTGTAGCGCTGTTGCAACGTTATGACGCCGCCGATGCTCCTGGTCCTCCTGGCGCTGGTGCCGGCAACGGCTCAGCAATACCGCTTTCCCGCCACCGACGCCCAGCTGGGCGAGTGGTACCCAACCGCCTACCGCGACCACGGCGGCGTCGACTGGAGCTGCGGCGACATCCGCTACAGCGGGCACCGGGGCAGCGACTTCGGTGGTGGGGGCTTCACGGGCATGGACGAAGGCCGCGACGTGGTGGCCGCCGCGCCCGGCATCGTCATGACGGTCGAGGACGGGCACTTCGACCGCTGCACCACCGCCGACTGCGCCGGAGGCGGGGGCTTTGGCAACTACGTCAAGCTGCGCCATCCCGACGGACTGAACACCTACTACGCCCACCTCAGAGACAGCAGCATCGCCGTGGCCGAGGGCGACTTCGTGAGCTGCGGGGCCCTGCTCGGTCAGATGGGCTCGAGCGGGCACTCCACCGGCCCGCACCTGCACTTCGAGGTCCGCGACATCGAAGGGGCCAGCTACGAGCCCTTCCAGGGCAGCTGCAGCGGCACGGACTTCTCGATGTGGGTCGATCAGGGCAGCCATGGCGGCCTGCCCAGCACCACCTGCGACACCAGCTTTCCGTCCTGCGAGCCCGTCGAGCGCCTCACCTGCGGAGCCCGCATCGACGCCCGCAACGACGACCCCGGCCACACCGACCGCCACCAGATGTATGGCTGCACCACCGCCGTCTACACCGGCCCCGAGCTGGCCTACACGGTGGTCACCGACCGCGACGAGCCCATCGCCCTGCGGCTGTCCGGGCTGTCCGACGACCTCGACGTCATGGTGCTCGAGTCCACCGCCTGCCTGGGCGGCGACTGCGTGCTGCGCGCCCACGCCGACCAGACCGACGACGAGGCCATCGCGTGGGACGCCACCTCGGCTGTGGAGTACACCATCGTGGTCGACGGCTGGCAGGGGGCGGTGAGCGACTTCCATCTCGAAATCGACTGCGAGGGAGCGGATCCCCAGGGCCAAGAACCCGGCGATTCCGGACAGACGGACACCGGGTCCGACGGGGGGCGCATCCCGAGCGAGTCGTCGGGCTGCGGCTGTTCCACCAGCCCGTCCGCGCCGGGCCTGCCCTTCGTGATGTTCGTGTCAGCATTGGGCTGGCGCCGTCGGTGTACCATCGCGTCGTGACCACCTCCCCCGACCGCTCCGAGCTGGCCAACCAGCTCCGCAGACAAGCCGAAGACCTGGTCGGCTCCACAGTCGAGGGCAAGTACCAGGTCACCAAGCGCATCGGTGCCGGCGGCATGGGCGCGGTGTACGAAGCCACCCAGCTGGGCGTCGACCGCAAGGTCGCGCTCAAGGTCATCCGCCCCGAACACGCCAAGAACGACAAGGTGGTCAAGCGCTTCATGCGCGAGATGAAGGCCACCGCGCGCATCGAGCACCCCAACACCGTGCGCCTGTACGACTTCGGCAAGACCGAGGGCGGGCTCATCTACCTGGCGGTCGAGTTCCTGTCGGGCACGACGCTCAACCGCGAGCTCAAGAACAAGGGGCGCTTCCCTCCCGAGCGCGTTGCCATCGTGGGGGCCCAGATCGCTCGTGGCCTGGCGGCGGCGCACGCCGAGGGCATCATCCACCGCGACCTCAAGCCGCCCAACATCATGCTCACCGAGCAGTACGGCAGCACCGACCGCGTCAAGGTGCTCGACTTCGGCATCGCGCACTTTGCCGATCCCTCCGACGACGACGAGCGGGAGCGGCTCACGCAGTCCGGCATGGTGATGGGCACCCCCGAGTTCATGGCGCCCGAGCAGGTCACTCCCGGCCCCGTCGACGCGCGCGCCGACCTGTACGCGCTCGGCTGTGTGCTGTTCCTGATGGCCACCGGCGAGGTGCCCTTCGGGGGCTCGACGGCCGTGAACGTCATGTTCAGCCACGTCAACGACGCGCCCCGCACCCCCAGCGAGATCGACCCCGACATCCCGCGCTGGCTCGACGACATCATCCTCAAGCTGCTCGAGAAGAACCCCCGCCGCCGCTTCCAAGAGGCCGCCGAGATCGTCGAGGCCCTCGAAGAGGGTGCCGGCATCGATGTCACCACCGACACACCGCCCCTGCCCCGCATCGACAACCCGGCCGTGGTCCCGCGCGACACCGAGAACACGGTCGCGGGCTTCACCATGACCATCATCGCCGGGGCCGTGGCCATTGCGTTGGTGCTCGGTGCGGCCATCGGCGCCATCGTTGCCCTGGTGATGATGTCGGGCAGCTGAGCTGTCCGTGATTCCCCTCGCCCGCCGCGTGCACTTCGCCATCGCGGGCGGCGTCACCCTGGTGGGTGTGCTCGCCGCCGGAGCGGGACCCAAGAACGGCGATGCCGCGGTGTACGTCGCATCGGCGCTCAACGCCGACCTCACCGAGCGAACGGTGCATGCAGGCTACCTGGCCATCGCCACCGTCTTGGGTCTGCTCGTCGGGGATGGGCTGTTGTACACGCTCGACGTGCTCTCGGCCGTCTCGGCCGGACTCGCGGTCTTGGGTGTGGGTGAGCTGGCCAAGCGCCATCGCTGCGACCCCGCCATCTCGGCGGTGGTCATGGCCATCTGCGTGGTGCCCTTCGCGGGCCACGCCGAGGTGGACCTGCCGCTCGCGGCGTTGCTGGTGTGGGCGGCCGCAGTTCGCGACCACCGCGCCGCCGCCGCGCTCACCGCCGCCGCGGTGCTGGTGTCCCCGGTGGCGCTCATCTCGCTGCCCTGGCTGCTCGCCGTTCGCCCGCGCCCTCGCGTGCAGCGCCCGTCCGTGCAAGCCGGCCTGCGCTACACCCGTACACCTGGCCAGGCTTCGGCGTCCCGCGACATCCTGCTGGCGGCGGCCGGCACCGTGGCCTTGGTGAGCCTGCTGTCGATGGGCGGCTGGTGGACGGGGGAGCGGGGCGTGCTCACCGGCAGCCTGCCCCGGCCCGATCGCACCGCGTTGGCGTGGCTCCGCTACGGGCTACCCATCGCGGCCCTGCCCGCGGCCTGGCTGGCCTGGCGAAACGACCACCGCTTCGCCCTGCTGTGGGCCCTGCCGCTGCTGCTCGTGCCGGCCGACGTCGTGGCCTGGCTGCCCGCCAGCGCATCGCTGGCCCTGGCGGTCGGCATGGGATGGTCGCTGCATCCGTCGTGGCAGTGGCTGTGGACGACGCTGCTCGGCATCCAGATGGGCGTCGCGGGCCTGAGCCTGCTGAGCAGCTGGGACCGCGTCACCCTGGCCAACTCGCGCCTGGAGCAGATCGCCGCCTACATCGAGCCCACCGACGGCATCGTCGCCCCCTGGCACCTGGGCGCGCGCCTGTCCATCCTGGTGACCGGCGACCCCTACGGCCTGCGCTGGCGCACCCCAGACGGCGGTGTCCGCGACCAGGCCGAGCGCTGGTGCGCCGACCCGCCGAACCGCACGATTGTTCTCACCGAGCACACCATCGACTGGGAAGCCGCGCCGGTGGCCTGTCCCTAGGGGAACACTGCCCCCCCTCCCGCCCACCGGCGTAGTCCCCGTGAATGGACGGCAGCGCCACTACGCCAAGGAGCACAGGCCTCCGTGCCTGTGCCGGCACCGTCCCCCTGAAACGGGCACGGACGCCCGTTCTCCTTGGCTGCCTCCCTCGCAGCGCCACCACGCCAAGGAGCACAGGCCTCCGTGCCTGTGCCGGCACCCTCCCCTGAAACGGGCACGGACGCCCGTTCTCCTTGGCTGCCGCCCGCTACTGCCGCTCGGCGATGTACCCGTCCAGGGTCTCGAGCGCGTCCTGGGCACTCGCCCGCGACAGGTTGCGCGCCAGGTCTTCGCCCACGCCCGCGTAGTCGGCCTCGGTGTACACCGCATAGAAGCGCCAGGTGCGTCCGTCGACCTCGAGCCACACGTCGGTCTCGTAGTTCTGCCACAGGTGGTTGCTGCCACCGTCGCCGTGCGCGCTCTCGGCAATCCAACCCCGCGACAGGATGGCCCGCCCCTGGTCGCGCTGCACCCACCGGTAGTCCTTGAAGAACGAGTACTCCATCTTGAAGAAGGTCGTCTCGCGGTCGATGAAGTTGTCGGTCTCGATGAGCTCGCAGCTGGCGTCCGAGAAGCAGCTGCCGTCGCCGCTGGCGAAGGTGCGCTCGTAGACGACGGCCGTGTCGGAGATCACGGTCAGATCGGACAAGATCATGTACGAGGGGTGCAGATCGATGGCCCAGGGGCTGTCATAGGCAAGCCCCATGGTGAGCACGTCGCTGGGAAGGCGCCCTTCGGGGATCGTGACCGCGGCCAGATCGGCTTCGTTCAGCGGGTCGAGCAGCCAGGACCGATCGGCGGGATCGTCGGCGGTGAGCTCGGTGTCGGCGAGCACGAGCTGCAGGTTGTCGAGCCCCGCCGCGAGCGCTTCGGGGTCGTCGAAAGACCGGAACAGGAAGCGCGAAAGATCGCTCATCTCGGTGGGCGCCTCGGGTGGAGGCTTGGCACAGCCGAACAGGAGCACGAGCGGGGTGAGACGCAGCATGCGTGGACCGTACTACGGGGTGCGCTCGACCAGCCAGTCACCAATGGCGGGCCACACCAGGCTCGGCGCATGGCGGCCCAGCAGGATGTCGAGGTGGCCAAAGTGCTGGCCATGCTCGAACAGCTCCATCAGCAGCATGGTGCGGTCGTCGCTGCCGCTGGCTTCGTAGGCACCGCGGGCGTCGGCGGGGGGGAGCAGGGGGTCGGCGTCGCCGGCGACGACCAGCAGCGGCACATCGGTGTTCGAGAAGGCCTGCGCATAGGCGAAGGGCTCGCCCCGGGCCCAGCGGGCCATCTGCAGCCACACCTCGATGCTGGTCCAGTCGAAGCCCAAGGCCAGCCGCTCTTCGAGCAGCTCGCGCTCGATCGAGCCCGGCACCCAGCCGGCCAGCGGCATGCCGTAGCCCAGGATGTCGGTGAGCGAGTACATGCGCCCCAGCAGCTCGCCGGCCCACCCCGTGGACATGCGCGCGGGCGCGGCCATCAACAGCGGCTCGATCTCGACCGACAGCCGAGACAGGGCGCGGATGGCCAGGTTGTGGCGGCCAAAGGTGAACACGCCGGCGATGGGCACGATGCCCGACAGCTCGACCTCGGTCGCGGCCCCACTGATGACGGCTCCGCCCAGCGAGTGGCCGATGGCAAACGGAGGCGCGTCGCAGGTGCGGATCACCCGGACGGCGTCGTTGACGTAGTCGTGGAAGGCCGTGGCGTTGCCCGCCCCGTACTCCCGCGACAGCCCGTGCCCACGCAGCTCCAGGTTGAGCACCTCGTAGCCCTGAGCGGCAAGCCACCCACTCATCGAGCGCCCGCTGATGCGCCAGGTGAAGCGGTTCTGCGCGAAGCCATGCACCAACAGCACCGCTCGGCTGCGGGTAGCACCGCCGGGCAGCGTCGTGCGCACGATCGACAGCGGAGGCCCCTCTTCGCCCGGCATGCGCAGCCACTCCCGCTCGAGCTCCACCACGACGCCGGTGTCGAGCACCTCGTCGACGCTCTCGTTGCGGATGAGGTGCAGGGTCAGAGGACGAGCGCGCCGACGGCCAGCCCGCCGAGCATGGCCGCCAGAGGAATGGTGAAGTTGTCGTCGAGCCGAGAGGTGCCCAGCTCTGCGATGCCCCCGGAAAGGGCCGCGACACTGGCGAACAACACCATGTCCAGCCCGCCCAGCTCGGGGTGCCAGATGCCCAGGTACAGCAACCCGGCCAGCACCGACGTGACCACGAAGGCCGCGGTGCCCTCGGCCGACTTGGGGCCCACCAGCTTGGTGCGGCCAAAGCGCCGGCCGACGAGCCCGGCCATGGGGTCGCCGACGGCGAGCACCAGCAAGGCGAGCACGCCCACGTAGTTGGGCGACAAGATGGTGATGATGGCGGCCGCGCTGGAGTACCAGGTGGCGCTGTTGATGCGCACCGCCTCGTGGGGGTGCGAGACCAGCGAGAATGCCCACATCAGCCAGTCGTTGAGCCACGGCGAGAACACCCGCCCGACCTCCATCGTCCATGCCCAGATGACCACCGCGACGGCCAGACCCGTGAGCAGGCGCATGTCGAAGCCCGCCTCGAAGATGGCGATGGCAAACAGCCCCGAGCTCGCGTGGAAGACGCTGCGCGCGTAGTTGGAGGGGCGAAGCGGTCGCGCGTCGACGCCGTCTTCGGCGAGCGCGATGGCGAGGCGTTCGTACAACGGAGACAGCCGATCGCGGATGGCGAGCCACTCGGGCATGCGGTCGGACAGCGAGGTGGGGTCGGGCAGCGCATCGGCCAGCAGGGTCACCGCCGCGCGCAGCTGGATCTCGTCGGTGGAGACGGGCGGCACGCCCTCCCAGGCGTTGAGCAGGGCCGTGGCATAGCCCTGAAGCACCGCGATGGCCTCGCGCGCCGTGTCGAGCGCCTCGTCGCCGAACGTGCGCGACGAGTCGAGGCTGTCGAGGAAGGCGCGCACGGCGGAGGCAAACTCGGCGACCGTCGGGGACGCGTAGTCGGCGGAGCTGGAGGCCAGTGCGCTCATCGAACCTCAGAGACGAGAGGTCATCAGGTTAAGCCCCGGGCGGACGTGCTTCAATGCCGCCACCGGAGCTCAACCCGTGAAATGGACCATCAGCCCGGCCGATCGGCCCGATTCGCCGCGGGTGGCCGTCTGGTTCGACGCCGACGACACGGGATCGTCCACCGGGCGCGCGACGTTGGTTCACCTGTCGCTCGACGCCGCCCAGGCCATGGCGGCCGTCGTCGCCGTGTTGACCGAGGGCCAGGTGCCCGTCGAGGGGCTGCTGTGGACGCGCCACGTCGGGCCGCCCCACAACCGCGACCTGCGCCAGCTGCAGCCACGCCTCGATCTGCTCGGCAGCCAGGGCTGGGACGTGCGCGAAGGCGGCGCCGAGATCGAGCCCTCAGAGGGGCCTGCCCTCGCGGTGGCCCATCGAATGGTGACCTACGACGTGCTCACCGCCTGTGAGCTCGCCCTGCACACGGTGAGCGACCCCCACGCCAACCTGCGAGTCAAGGTGCGCAGCCACCTGTTGGCGCTCGGGGTTCTGGCCGATCTGCCCGACGTCGAGGGGTCGACGGCCACCGAGCACCAGGCCGCTCTGCGCACCGCCCTCGAGCGCCTGTTTGCATCGGCTCGGGCCGACCGCGGGCTCATTCCCTTCCTGGACGAGCTGCACGCGCACCTGGTGGCCCTGGCCCTGCCCATGCGCCAGGCGCTGCGCGCAGACGGCCCCGACGACCACAAGTTGGCCCGCTACGTGTACGGAGAAGTGCTCGATCGCGCCGGCGGGGCATGGATGTCGTGGCGACTGGCCACTAGGGGATCGTAAGGTCACTCGAATGCGCATCCTCCCCCTGTTGTTGCTGCTGGTCACCGCCCAGGCCGAAGAACCCCCCGCGGGCGACGCGCCCGAGCTGCCGCCGGCCATCGACAAGATCCCCGCCGACGCGGTGCTCGACACCGTCACCAAGCTGCTGTCGGTCGGACGCTACGAAGACGCGCTCGAGATCGCCATTCCTGCGGTGGCCGAGTACCCAGAACTGGCGTCGAGCTTCCAAGCGGTGGCCGCCATTGCCACCGATCAGCTCGAGCGCCGCCGCACCGGCGTGCAGCCCCTTCCCGTCGGTCCCCCTGCCGCGGCCAACCAGCCCGCACCGGGCTCGGCGCCTGCCGACGACGGCCCCAGCCTGTCCCAGCCCTACCGGGCGCCGAGCGACCGCCCCTGGACCGAAGACCCCCGCGGCCCCATCCTGGTGGGCCTCGACGCCGGCTTGCCTACAGGGCTGCGCATCGAGTGGAAGGCCAAGGGGGCGGCCGTCGACGGCGTGGGCCTGCGCACCGGCTTCAACTACGCGCTCATGAGCGGCTCGTCGTACATCACGCCGTCGTTCAGCCTGTACACCGACTTTCAGTCCCGCAGCGACTGGCAGTTCGAGACCAGCCTGGGCTTCATCTTCAACTGGAGCACCCCGTACCTCCAGCTGGGCATCGGCGCGCAGTGGGACCCGCCCAAGCCCATCCAGGCCACCATCGGCCTGCACGTGGGCGCCTACCTGTACCTGCAGCCGGAGCTCAACGTGGCCTGGCTGTGGTGACGCTGGCCTGGCTGCTGATGGGCTGTCCACCGACAGCCGACGACACGTCCACCCCCACGAACGACACCGCCGACACCGCGCCACCGACCGACTTCGGAGGCGCCGAGATCGACGGGAGCACCGACTGCCAGGGCATCGAGGGCCTCGATGGCGACGCGCTGCTGGCCCTACAGACCGACGGGCACAGCTCGATCCTGCGGTATGTGACCGCATCCGCCGAGTTCATCGACCCCACGCCGATCACCGTCGCCATCACCTGGCCCGACAACCCGTCGTTCACCTGCTTCCCCGCCTGGGACGAGACGCCCCTGTACGTCGCCGAGCCTCGTATCGGCATCGACGGCCTGGCCATGAGCGTGACCACCGACGATGGGCACTTCGTCGAGTCGCTCGACGCCCAGGCCTGGCTGTTCTCGGTGGGCGGCGTTGCCGGCCAGGGTGCCGTGTTCGGCACCACCGCCTACGCCGACCTGGAGGGCGACTGGGTGCCCGTTGCCGACTACGGCGACGGCACCGGTGCCACGCTCGACTTCCAGGTGGGCCTGTACGCCAGCCCTTCGCCCAATGGCACCGTGGGCATGGGCACCATTCCGCTCGATCGCATGCGCGCCGGAGTCTTTGGCAGCCGCTTCGCGGTGGCCACCTGGCCCCATTCAGAGTGAGCGAGAGGCCGCCCGGCCCCTCGCCTACCCGCCGCCCATCACCTCGATGGCGTCGTCCACCCTTCCCTCGGCCATGTAGACCGCGCTCCACACCACCTTGATGCGGGCATCCGTGGGGTCCCTCACCGCCGCCACCGCCAACCAGCCCTTGGCCTCCTGAAGGTCGCCGTCCGTGCGCACCAGCGCATCGGCGAGCAGAATGGCGGGCTCGGCGCCGACGGCAGGCTCGTCGACCGCTCGGCGAAGCGGCGCGATGGCCTCGCTCCAACGACCCAGGCTGGCCAACGCAGCCCCGTAGCTGGCCCAGGCGCGTGGCTCTTCGGGGGTGCGCTCGGTCTGCGCCGCCAGGTACACCAGGGCCTGCTCAGCCCGTCCCTGGGCCACCAGCGTCGTACCGAGCACGAAGTTCGCGTCGTGGTTGGCGGGATCGAGCTCCAGCACCCTCAACAGGTCGCTGACCGCGCCCTCGACGTCGCCGAGCTGCCCTCGACAGGTGCCTCGCTGCAGCAGCAGCACCGACTGATCCGGGGCCATGTCGAGCGCGTGGTCCAGGCGACTCACCGCGGCCGCGCACCGACCCTGGCGGCGGTCGATCTCGGCGAGCAGCCCGTACGGAGCCGGGTAGCCGGGGCGCACCTCGACGGCGTGCTCGAGCACCTCGCGCGCCGACTCCAGGCGCCCCTCGTCGATCAGCAGCTGGCCGGTTCGCGCGAGCAGCTGCGGGTCGTCTGGGCGAGCGGCCAGCAGCGGCGCGAGCGCCTCGCGGGCCAGATCCGGGCGGTGCGCCTTCTCGAAGGCCAGCGCCTGCACCTGCCGGGCGGTGCCCACGTCGGGCCAGGTCTCCAGGAACTCCCCCAGCAGCTGCGCCCCCTGCATCGGGGGTTTCTGCCGGGCGGCGATGATGGTCTGCTCGAACATCAGCTCGAAGCCGGGGTGATCCTTGGGGTCGGGCAGGTCGGCGTACGAGGCGTGCTCGTCGACCGTCGCCGCACCGCTCATGTAGCCCAGCGCGAGCATCGCCTCGGCCACCTGGGGCTCCGAGGCGGTCGCTGCGACCGAGGTGCGCGCCAGCAGCGCCTCGCGCAGGCGCCGGGTCACCTCGGGGTGCCTGGCGGCGACGTCTTCGAGCTCGGCCGGGTCGGTCTTCCAGGCATACAGCTCCTCGCGGGGGGCGAGGATGTAGCGCCACTGAGCATCCTGGAGCACGCGCAGCTCCGAGAAGCCGAAGGCCAGTCGCGGGTACAGGGTCTCGGCGTACAGCTCGCGCTCGGGCCGCCCCGCCAGCACGTCGACACCCTCGATGTCGGGCAGCGCCGGCACCCCGGCCAGCGCCAGCAAGGTGGGCGCGACGTCCACGATCGACACCGGCTCGGTGACCACGCCCGGCTCCACGCCTGGCCCGGCCAGCACCCACGGCACGCGCATGGTGCTGCGGTAGGCGTACTGCCCGTGGGTCGGCTCGCCGTGGTCGCCCCGACCCTCGCCGTGGTCGGCCACCACCGCCACCCACGGGTCCCTCCCCTGTGCGGTGAGCGCGTCGATGACCGCGCTCAGCTGCTCGTCGGCGAAGGCGATCTCGGCGTCATAGCCGTCGTCATGGCTGGCGCGAAAGCGCTCGGGGGCCTCGTAGGGCAGGTGTGGGTCGTACAGGTGCACGAACACGAACACGGGCACCAGGGGATCGACGCCGGTGATCCAGCGCACCGCCCGCTCGCGGACCTTGTCTCCGGGCCACTGGGCCACCGCCAGCGAGTCGGCGCCAGGACCGGACAGATCGAAGCCGTCTTCGTAGACCTCGAAGCCCTGATCGGTGCCAAAGATCCCGTCGATGACGACGGCACCCACGAATCCACCCGTTCGCCAGCCTGCTTGCGCGAACTGCTCGGCCACGGTGAGCGCCGAGTCGGGCAGGTGATGGCCGTTGTTGTCTCGAACCCCGTGCCGATCCGGCGTGCGACCGGTGAACAGCGAGCTGTGCGCAGGCAGGGTGAGCGGTGCCGTGGTCTGCACCTCGTCGAAGCGCACGCCGCGCGCCGCCAGCGCGTCGACGGTGGGGGATGGCGACGGCTCGTGCCCGTAGGCGCCGAGCGCATCGGCTCGGGTGGTGTCGAACGACACCAACAGCACGGCGGGGGCCGGCCGGACCTCGGCCTCGACGGTCGGCGTCCCCTCGGGAGTGGTTCCACCGCAGCTGCCGAGCGCCCAACACCCGGCACCCAGCGCCCAGCTCCTCAACCCTTGAACGTGCTCCTCCCCACATCGCCGAACGGCTCGTCGCGTTCGCGCACCGCCTGCTTGAAGCCCCTGTCGGCTGCCAGGCCCTGAAAGCCGTAGCCCTCGGGGGTGTGGCGAGCGGCGCCGTCGAGCAGGATGCCCATCTGCTGCGTGGCATGCAGACCCTGGGCGTACATCGCCTGGTTCAGCGTCATCTTCATCATCATGAGCTGGTTGACGGGCATGCGCGCGATGCGCTCGAGCAGGACCTCGAAGCGCTCGTCGAGCTGGGCAGCGGGGGGAGCTTCGACCGCCAGGCCCCACTCCACCGCCTGGGTGCCGGACAGGCAGTCCCCCGTGAACAGCAGCCGTTTGGCTCGCGCCACCCCCACGCGGTGCGCCCACAGCATCGTCGTGGGCACCCCCCACACGCGGGCCGGCGGATAGCCGATCTTCGCGGTGTCTTCGATCACCAGCAGGTCCGAGCACAGCGCCATGTCGGTGCCCCCGGCCACGCAGAAGCCATGCACCTTGCAGACTACGGGCTTGTCGGCGTGGAACAGGCTCATGAAGCCGCGCACATTGCGCCGCATCATGGCGTAGTCGACCATCGGGTCCCAGGTACGCCCCGGGTCGTGGTTCGCCGCGACCACGTCTGGGTCCATCGGGCTGCCCTTGGGCCAGCTGGCGGCATCGGCCACTCCGTCCATGGCTCGCTCGGCGCTGGCCAGCAGGTCGTAGCCGGCACAGAAGCCGCGCCCGTTGCCCGCCAGCGCGATGACGTGCACCCCCGGATCGAGATCGGCCCGTTCGACCGCGGCTGCCAGCTCGCGAGGCATGTCGAAGGTGATGGCATTGCTGCGTTCTGGGCGGTTCAGGGTGATGCGCGCCACCCGGCCGGTCACCTCGTAGGTCAGGGTCTTCAAGCGTCCTCCCGATCGTAGATCTCGCCGTCGAGGGCGATGAAGTCGGTCTGCCCCGGGGGCTGCAGATCGCTGAACATCGAGAGCACGGTGCGCGTGCCGTCGGCCCAGTGCACGGTGAGCGACGCGTAGCCCAGCTCGTAGCGACCCGCCGGGTCGGCGCCGGACTCGTCGGTGAACACAGCCCCGGCCTCGTCGAAGCGCCAGCGACGGCCCGAGCCATCCCGCGGACGCCACCGACCGGACAAGACCTTGCCGGTGAGGTCGTGGTCGGCCTTGCGCAGGGTCACCCCGTCCACGGTGAGCTCGCCCTCGCCCACCTGCAGCTGCGCCTCCTGGGGCGTTCCCGCAATCTCGATGAGCAGCAGATCGCCCATGCGACGCCAGGTGCCCACCAGGTGGCCGGCGTCGCGATGGGCCTCCCAGTCGACCGGCGGCGGGGTGACCGGCGGCCGGTTCGAGAACACCCCGCTGGCCGACAGCACCACCCAACGCGCCGGGCCATCTGGCTCGCGGTGCAGCCACACCCCGTCGATGGGTGCCTCGCCCACGCTGGACAGATCGATGTCCTCGAGCATCTCGGGCGTGAAGGTGGGCATCGCCTCCATCGCATCCAGGCCCGGGATGGGCGCGGGCGTGGGCGGCGCCATCTGCACCACCATGGTGGACGCCTCGTCGGTGCGCTCGGGGATCTCGTCGAAGTCGCCCAGGACGCCGTCTTGCACGGGTTCGGGCTCGTCGGGCAGGTGTTCGCTGTCGCCGAAGTCCTCGGGCACGAGCGTCTGGGAGAGGCCCACGGGCAGCGGCGGTGGCGAGGGGGAGCGCACCGGCGAGACCACCGTGTCGGTGGCGGGCATGGTGGCGGTGCGGTCGTCGTCTCCGCCCACCGGCTCGAGGTCGACCGATGGCCCGGCACTGACCGCGGCCAGCCCTGCGAAGGGGCTCCGCTTGCGGGGCGGCGCAGCAGCCTCGGGCTCGAGCGCCAGGGCGTCGCGCCACGTCTCGGCCATGACCTCGGCGGTGCGCAGGCCGTGCAGCCCCGCTGCATCAACGCCCGTGCCGCCCTCGGTGGGGGCCTCGTCGGCGCTTGCCGCGTCGGGCGCGGCGGGCTGGGGCAGGCGCTCGGGCTCGAGCTCCTGGATGGCGCGGAACAGCGCCGACTCGGCGGCCAGGCGGTTCACCAGGTACCGGTAGACCGGCAGCATGTCGGCACCGATGGCCGCGAGGTCGGTGAGCTCACCGCCCGCCGCCTTGATGGGCCCCGGCAGGTAGGCCTGCACGCTGGTGGCCACGGGCTCGACGTACTGCACCGTCTTGAGCGCGATGCCGTCGAGGGTCTCGACCAGCTCGTCGAGCACCTTGACGGCGTTGTCGACCCCGTCTTTGCCCACGATGGTGCCCAGCTTCGACGCGATGGACGTGGCCTGGGTGGCCACCAGATCGCGCACGAAGCTGCCCTCGGCGGCGACCACGTCGGTGACGAAAGGCAGCGCCACCTCGGCCATGCCGTAGTACAGCAGCAGGCTGCGACCGGCGGGAACGCGGCGCAGCTGAGCCAGCCGCTCCTTGACCGTGCCTTCGAACAGCCGGCCGGCGATGAACGCGATGCCCAGCGCCTTGAGCGCGGCGTCGGCCTTCTGCTGCGCCTCGTCGGCAACCTGCGCCTTGTCGCCCCAGAACAGCGACAGGGCGCTGCGCAGGCCGGTGACGATGGTGAGCCCGGTGTCGCCGGTGTCGATGGCCCGCGCCGCGTTGCGCACGTCCGCCACGGGCTTGGCCGAGGCCAGCTCGCGGGCCCGGGCCAGGGTCTCGGGCTTCCAGTCCTGGTGCAGCGACTGCGCCGCGGCGTCGAAGGACGCGTAGGGCGGCAGGGCCGGCGCGTTGGGCAGCTGCGCGTACAAGGCCCCGCAGAGCCTGGCCGTCACCGAAGTGGGCGGAAAGCCAGCCAGTTCGGCATCGAGCGCAGCCAGCCGCGCGGCATCGACGCTCATGCCGCCACCCACCACACCGCGAGGGTGGCCGAGCTGGCGGCCACCGAGAGCAGCGCCACGAAGAAGGGCAGGCACGACCGACGGGCGGGGGGCGCGTCGGGCAGATCGGCCGCCTGGGAGCGGGTCACCTTCACGGGCACCAGCCCGGGGTTCACGGCCTCGCGCGCGGCCTGGGCCTGACCGGCATCGGCGATGGCCGTCTGCACGGCCACTTCGGCCACCAGGCGTGTGATGAGGAAGCGGTAGACGGGCAGAACGTCGGCTGCTGTGGCGGCGGCGCCCGCCGCCTTGTCTCCGGCGTCGAGGTAGCCGGACAGCTTGTCGCTCACCGCGCCGGCCACCGGCTTGAGGTGCCCGGCGGCCATCGAGCCCATCTTGTCGAAGCTGTCTTTGAGCTGGAGCAGCACGCTCTTGGCCGCCAGCGCCTCTTCGGCACCGGCCACGGCCGCGAGCTTGTCGGTCTCGGACTCGGCGTAGCGGTCGATGAGCTCGCTCATCAGCGTGCCGCCCTCGAGCAGGGCGTTGTCGGCAAAGGGCAGGCCCACGTCGACGGCCGCGAAGTACACCAGGATGGCCTGACCGGTGGTGGTGGCGCGGAAGGCCTCGACCTTCTGCAGCGGACCGCCGTCGAAGAGCTTGGCGATCACGAAGGCCAAGGCCAGCGCCTTGATGACGGCATCGGCGGCCTGCTGGGGGTCGGTCTCGAGGGCGTCGAGCTTCTCGCCCTCGCCCGCCTGGTACAGCTTGTAGGCCGAGTTCACGCCCGAGAACAGACCGATCCCGGCGCCCGCGGTGTGCATGGTCTTGCCCATCCACAGCGCGCGCTGCATGTGCGGCTCGCGCACCAGCTCGGCGGCGCGCTCCATGACCGGCCGGGTGGCATTGGGATCGACGACCTTGACCAGCTCGACCAGCGAGTGCGCGTCGGGCACCTCGGGAGCGAAGGGCACGACGGCGCAGACCGCGTGCACCAGTCGGACGGACCAATCGGCTCCGTCGAACTGCTGAAGCAACTCATCGATGTCGAGGCTCGCCATGTCTGTCCCCACTGCTACAGTGCGCTGGGATGTCCGGAACGGAAACCTACACCATCGAGCGCAAGCTGGGATCCGGCGCCTTCGGAGAGGTCTACCTGGTCTCTTCGAAAGGCGGCGCGGTTGCCGTCCTGAAGCTCCCCCACAAGCATCAGGCGCCGCACGTCGATCAGCGGCGTCTGCGCGAGGCAACGGGCAAGACGCGCGCCGCGGCGCATGCGGGGATCGCCCGTCCGCTGGGGCTGGTCGAGGTCGGAGAGCGCGTGGGCGTGGTCACCGAGTACGTCGAGGGTGTCGACCTGTACGCGCTCACCACGGGCGAGAGCCTTCCTCCGCGGGTCGCCCTCGAGATCGCCGCGCGCGCGGCGGCTGCGCTGCAGGCGGTGCGCTCGTCATCGGGTCCATCCGGCCCGCTGAACTGGTCGCACGGCGACCTCAAGCCCAGCCAGGTGCTGGTGACCGCCACGGGTGGGGTCAAGCTGGTCGACTTCGGCCTGGCCGGCACGATCGCCACCGAGGGCCTGGACATGGACTCCACCGCGGTGTTCGGCAGCCTGGCCTACATGCCGCCCGAACAGCTCACCGGGGCCTCGGACACCGGCGACGACGTCTACTCGCTGGGCATGATCACCTACGAGCTGCTCACCGCCGACCGTCCTCGCCCCGCCACCTATGTCGACAAGGACATCCACCAGGCGCGCATCGACGGCTTCCTGGGCAAGGTGGGCAAGGTGCTGGGCGACGGCGCGGAGCCCATCGCCAACGCGATCGCCGGCGCGCTGGGCTTCGACCGCAAGTCACGCCCGGTGCCGGGCGACCTGTCGCGCACCCTGCAGAACCTCGCCGACGAGCGCACCGACGAGGACGACCTGCGCACGTGGGCGGCGGTGCACGTCCCCCCGGCCCTCGTTCAGAAAGAGGCCTACCACCTCGAGGCCGACAAGCACCTGATGGGCCTGGGCGTCGTGCCCATCGCCGTCGACGAGTTCAAGGCCGACCGCACCCCCGCCCCCAAGGTGCGCCGCACCAGCACCCCCAAGAAGGGCGAGTGGGTGAAGCGCGGCGAAGAGACCCCGGTGATGCCGCGCCGAAAGAGCGACGAGAACACCGCCAGCCCGGCGGCACCCGCGCCCGCACCGGCCGCCGGGGGCCTGTCGAGCACCGCGATGGCGTGGGGCATCCTGGCGCTGGCAGCGGGATGCGTGGTGCTGATCGGGCTAGTGGTGCTGGCCCTCACCTGACGGAGCCCCCGATGCGAACCCTCCCGCTTCTGCTCGTGCTCACCGCCTGCCCCGGCGATCCCGAGCCCACGGACACCAGCACCGACACCGACACCGACACCGACTCGGATGCCGACGCCGACTCGGATGCCGACGCCGACGCCGACGCCGACTCGGATGCCGACGCCGACGCCGACGCCGACTCGGATGCCGACGCCGACGCCGACGCCGACGCGGATGCCGATGCCGACGCCGACACCGACACCGGCACCGGCTCCAGCAACGACGCCGACTCCGACGGCTGGGACGCACCCGCCGACTGCGACGACAGCAACGCGGCGATCTACCCCGGCTCCCCCACCGCCGACAGCTGGCCCAATCAGGACGGCAACTGCGACGGCACCGTGCTGATCTCGCCGGCCACATGGGGCGCCATCGCCGACTGCGACGGCGTCACCCTGCCCAATGGCTCCCAGCAGGCCGTCGCCGGGTCGACCGCGTACTGGCTGGGCGACTTCACCATCTCGGGCACCACCCTGACCGGCACCGAGCGCGTGCACCTGTTCCCCAACGCCACCTGGGTCAGCGCCAACCCGGCCCACGCCACGGTGTGCTTCGTGGAGTGGGACATCACCGGCAGTGTCGCGCCGTCCGGCGGCAGCGCCGACTGGACCATGACGGCGCACGGAGCCATCGATCTCACCGACAGCACCTGCCACCCCGACTTCATCGATCAGGCGTGGGGCACCGACCCCTACGACGTCACCTACTCGGTCGACGAGACGTGCTCGGGCACGGGTCCCTGCGACAGCAGCTACAGCTTTGCCGGCAGCGGCAACTTCTTTGCGGCGGGCAAGTCCAGCGGCGGCCACTGGGCGTACCAGAGCCCGTCCGGCTGCTACTTCTACTGATCGTGGCCGGCGCCTACAGCCCCAGCTCGATGCGCAGGTCTTCGAGCACCTGCTGCTGCACCTCGGGATCGTAGGCGCGCAGGCGCACCACCCCGTACGGGAAGTCCCAGGTCACCTGGAACCCCGCCAGGAACGACGCCCCCAGGCTGCCGTCGACCTGCCGCCCCACGATGTCGGAGAGCTGCTCGAACTGCGGATCGTCCCAGGTCAGAAAGGCGACCTCGTCGATTCGGCCATCGCTCCCCGCGGTCACGCTGGGCAGGGTGCCGTAGGGAATGCCGTCGATCTCGGTGACCGGCGGCTCGTCCAGGTCTTCGTAGGCGTCGGGGCCCAGCGAGACGACGCTCGCACCCGAGTCGAACAGCAGGTTGGCGTCGAAGCGGCCGGCCAGGTTCACCGAGCCCACCAGCAAGAACTCGTCGTACACGGCCTCGATCAAGATCTCCTCGTCGACCGTGTCCGGCGCCCGCATCGGGCGTTCTTGCTCGTCGGCCAGCTCGATGAGCCCGTTGGCGTAGTCGATGGTGAAGCGCGTATTGCCCACCACGCCATTGCCCAGCCAGCAGTCGATGGGCTGGCCCAGCTCGGCCTCCCACTCGTCAAAGAAGCTCTGCTGGGCGGTCACCGCCTGTCCCTGGAACTCCCAAGCCGCCAGGATCAGGCTGTTGATGTCGAACAACACGGGGTCGGTGAAGCCGTTCCAGGGTGTTCCGCCAAACGACGGCGACACAAAGAAGCTCGAGTTGCCGGTGTCGATGACACAGCGGCTGGGAATGCCGTTGATCTCGACGTCGACGATGGGCACGCCACGCACCAGGTCAGCGGGCTGCTGGTGAAAGCTGGGCGGCAGCGGGGCATTGCAGGCCGCGCCGAGCAAGGCAACGGCGGGGATGACGAGCAGCGATGGACGCACGAGGCCCTCCGGCGTGCAGACTCCTCTTTAAACCACTCCTGCGCAAGCGCGTTCCCGTAAGCCTTTGTCGGACACGCCAGCCCCGCTTATGGCATCGCCGAACAACCGCCGCCCTCGCGTCGAGCGAGGGACCACAGGGCCCACCTCTCGTCTGGTGGACGACCCGCAAGGAGCAACGAAGATGGAAGAACATGAGCTCGGGCGTGACGCCTTCGAGTCCGAAGATGCGTACCGCCTGCACTGCCTGCGCCACTCCACCGCGCACATCATGGCCCAGGCCGTGCTGCGCCTGTGGCCCCAGGCAAGCCTGGCCATCGGCCCCGCGATCGAAGACGGCTTCTACTACGACATCGATCTGCCCGTGACGCTGTCCGAGGACGACCTCACCGGCATCGAAAAAGAGATGAAGCGCATCGTCAAAGAGAACCAGGTCTTCGAGCGCGAGGAGTGGAGCAAAGACCAGGCTCGCGCCTACTTCGGCGAGCACGGCCAGGAGTTCAAGCTCGAGCTCATCGACGGCATCGCCGACGAGACCGTCACCATCTACAAGAACCCGCAGAAGAAGGACGGGCCCGAGTTCCTGGACCTGTGCGCGGGCCCTCACGTCATGCGCACCGGCCAGTGCAAGCACTTCAAGCTGCTGAAGGTGAGCGGCGCCTACTGGCGTGCCGATGTCAACAACAAGATGCTGCAGCGCGTGTACGGCACCGTCTGGCCCAAGCGCGACGAGCTCGACCAGTACCTGTTCATGCTCGAAGAGGCCAAGAAGCGCGATCACCGCAAGGTGGGCCGCGAGCTCGACCTGTTCATGTTCCACGACTTCGCCCCGGGGGCCCCGTTCTGGCTGCCCAACGGCGAGTGGCTGTACAACCGCCTGTCGGCCCGCATGCGCGAGCTGCTCGACGCCGATGGCTACGACGTGGTGCGCACCCCGCTGGTGTTCGACAAGCGCCTGTACGAGACGTCCGGCCACTGGGGGCACTACCGCGACAACCTCTTCCACTTCCACGAGCATCCCGACGCCGACAACGACGACGACCGCGGCACCCAGATGGGCCTCAAGCCCATGAACTGCCCCAGCCACATGCTCATCTTCGGCAGCCGCAAGCGCAGCTACCGCGAGCTCCCCCTGCGCATCCACGATCAGGGGGTGCTGCACCGCAACGAGCTATCGGGCACGCTCTCGGGGCTGACCCGCGTGCGCCAGTTCTGCCAGGACGACGGCCACATCTTCTGCGCCGAAGACCAGGTCGCCCACGAGGTCGAGCGCCTGCTCGCGATGATCGAGAGCGTGTACGCGGTCTTCGACCTGGGCGTGCAGATCAAGCTCTCGACGCGCCCCGCCAAGAAGCTGGGCGACGACGCCCTGTGGGACCGCGCCGAGCAGGCGCTGCGCGAGGGCATCGAGGCCCACGGGGTGGCGTACGAGCTCAACGAGGGCGACGGGGCCTTCTACGGGCCCAAGATCGACTTCGACATCATCGACGCCCTGGGCCGACCGCACCAATGCGCCACGGTGCAGCTCGATTTCCAGATTCCGCGCCGATTCGAGCTGTCCTATGTGGGCGCCGACAACCAGGCGCACGTGCCGGTGGTCATCCACCGCGCCGTCTTTGGCAGCTTCGAGCGCTTCATCGCCATCTTGATCGAGCACTACGGGGGCAACTTCCCCGTGTGGCTCGCGCCCGAGGCCGTGCGCGTGCTCACCGTGAGCGAAAAGAGCCTGGAGTGGGGACAGGCCGTTCACGACCGGCTCTCAGCAGAGGGCGTGCAGGTCTCGTTCGACGACGGCGATCAGAAGATCGGGTACAAGATCCGCATGGCGCACCCCAAGCGCATCCCGTACCTGCTGGTCATTGGCGAACGCGAGATGGAAGAGGGAACGGTCGCCGTGCGTTCCCGTGACGGTGAGGATCCGGGCACGATGTCGCTAGACGAGTTCGTGGCTCGGGTCACCGAAGAAGCGCGACTTCGCTTCTAGCGCTCACAGCACCTGAGATAGAGTCGCACGCACGACAGGGGAACGCATTGATCAAGGCCCTCGCCACCGTGACCGTCACCACGCTCCGCGCACTCGCTCCTGCGGCGAATGCACAAGAGTGGACGTGCAAGGACTACGCGTCGGATCCCGACCAGCTGCGGGAGCTCGAAGCGCCCGCCAGCATCGGTTCGCTCACGCAAGACCAGCAGAACTGCCTCGAGACCAACATCACGAAGGCCAAAGAGCAGACCACCAAGGGCAAGATCTCCCGCGTGCTGCTGGTCAACGCGTACGCTTACGACACGTTCATGTGGTCCAAGCTGGTCGAACGCCACCTCGCCGAGATCGATCAGTCCGATCCCGATGTCGCCTACTTGTACAGCTTCTACCTGTACAATCGGCCGCTCTCCCCCAAGTTCGAAGACGCCATCAAGTGGACCGAGGTCGCGCTGGAGCGCAAGCAGATCTGGGAGGGCGACACCTACGTCAAGCGCGTCAGCCAGCTCATGAAGGTGCGCGCCATGGCCGCCGCCAAGCTGTGGAAGGGTGCCAGCGAGGTCGGCAACTCCGACGAAGCCGAGAAGCAGCGCCTGCGCACCAAGACCTTCGCGCGCGAGTGGATCGAGTACCGCAAGTCGGCCGGGCTCGACAGCACCCAGGCCGAGCTGCTGTGCATCAGCGCCGCCGGTGCCGCCGCCTGCGCCATCAACAACACCGAAGAGGGCGAAGGGGGCGAGTAGCCCTCAGTCGTCCAGCAGCCTTCGAACCATGCGCTGCAGCTGCACCAGGCTGAAGGGCTTGGTGAGCACGGTTGCGCCCTCGGGCAGCGCCTGAACGTCATCGTCGGCGTAGCCCGTCATGAACAGCACACGAAGGCCGTCGTGCGCCATGGCGATCGCGCTGGCCGCCTCCGGGCCGTTCATGCCCGGCATGATGACGTCGGTGATCAGCAGATCGACGCGCTCGAGGCCGCTCGACACCGCGACCGCCTGCGCGCCGTCCGAGGCGACCCGAACGTCGTAGCCCAAGCCGTCGAGCTGTTCTTCGAGCAGCGAGCGGATGTCGGGGTTGTCGTCGACGAGCAGCACGACCTCGCCCTGAGCGTCGGACTGCGGCGGCGTGTTCCGTCGCGGCAGCCTGGCGCGGCCGGCCGCTGCGGCTGGCAACAAGAAGCGAAAGGTGGTGCCGCGGCCCGGCTTGGACTCGACCGAGATCGCGCCGCCTGACTGCTGAACGAAGCCATAGACCGACGCGGTGCCCAGGCCCAGCCCGCCCGACTTGGTGGTGTAGAAGGGCTCGAAGACGCGCTTCACCGTGGCGTCGTCCATGCCCTCGCCGTCATCGCGCACCGTGGTGCGCACGTAGCGCCCTGGTGCGATGCCGCGATCGGCGGCCGGGCCCGCGCCCAGGTCGACGTTGTCGAAGGCGATTCGCAGCGACCCGCCGCGCGGCATGGCATCGCTGGCGTTGAGCGTGAGGTTCACCAGCGCCTGTTCGAGCTGGGTGGGGTCGACCTCGGCATGCCACAGCCGAGGGGGAAGCTCGATGTGCAGCTCGACATCGTCGCGCACCAGCCGCTCGAGCATGTCGCGCACCCCGGACACGACCCGCTCGATGTCGATGACATCGGGCTTGAGAACCTGCCTTCGGCTGATGGCGAGCAGCTTCTGGGTCAGCGAGCTCGCCTTGTCGGCGGCATCGGCGATGCGCTGCGCCTGAGCGCTGGCCGGGTGCCCCTGAAGCGTCAGCTGCAGCTGCTCGGAGTAGCCCATGATGACGGTGAGCAGGTTGTTGAAGTCGTGCGCCATGCCCCCGGCCAGCCGGCCCAGGGCCTCGAGCCGGCGGGCGCGCTGCAGCTCCTCGTCGCGCTGGCGCAGCGCGTCCTCGGCCCGACGCTGCCGGGACAGGTCGATGGCCTGAATGAGCACCTGGCCCACCCCTCCGGCCTCGTCGCGAAGGGGCGACGCCGTCACCCGAACCTGAACCCGTCGCCCATCGGCGCCGAGCATCTCGGTCTCGGTGGTGACGGGCACGGCGGCCACAATCACCTCCGAGAAGGTCTGCCAGTCCTGGGACGCGCGCTCGGGCACCACGAATGCGTCGAAGGGCCGGCCAGCGAGCTCTTGGTGGTCGTAGCCCAGGATGGCGCCGGCCGCGGCGTTGGCCTGCACCACCGTGCCGTCGGTGGCCACGATGGCCATGCCCACGCCCGCGTGCTCGAACGCCGAGCGGAAGCGCGCCTGGCTGCGCTCCAAGACCGCCGCCGCCCTGCGCCGTTCTTCGAAGAAGCCCGGAATGCGCACGGTGCCCACGGCCTGGGCGAGGTCGGGACGCGTCGCCACATAGGCCTGCACCTTGTCGCGCAGCTCGTCGGGACGTCCCATCACGAAGTGGCAGCGATCGTCTCCCCGGCCCTTGCACAGCAGCTCGGCGGCCACCAGGGGAATGCCGAAGGCGGCCTCGGTCCAGCCGGAACTGTACCCGGCGCTCATCACGCAGACCGGGCTGTCGGATCGGCGGCCCGCCCGAAGCCACGAGTCGGCCTCGAAGCTGTAGGGGTGGTCGTAGACGAGCATGAAGTCATCGACGTCGGGGCGGCTGGCCTCGTCGAGCTCGACGAAGGCCCAGCCGTTGTGCGCGAAGTGCATGGGCCCCGCAGACAGCCGCTCGATGGGGTCCTCCACCCCCATCTCGCGGTTGAAGTCTCGGGCGTCGGCCAGCCCGATGGCGTGCGCCACATCAAAGAGCAGGGAGCGCGCGACCTCGTCGGCCCCGGCATCGTCGCGGTACAGCCGGCTCACGAGGTCGAAGAACTCGACCGACATCGACGCCGCGCGCACCTGGATGTACCGATGCCCGTGCAGCTCGATCGTGCCGCGCGTCGGGTCCGAGCTACGCGCCGCGTGGTACTCGCGCACCAACTGCTGCGCCTTCGCGAACAGCGCTTCGTACTGGGGTGGGACCTTGACCGAGTCGAGCGGCATGGGGTCCTGTATCACCCGTTAGGTGGTCGGCATGAAGACGCTACCGCTCCTGCTGCTCGCCGCCTGCGGCAACACACCCGACATCAACCTGTTCAGTCTGGATGACGATCGCCAGCTCGGCGCCGATCTCGCCGCCGAGATCGCCAGCGACCCCGAGACCTACCCCATGCTCGACGCGGCGCAGTACCCCGAGGCCTACACGCACCTCGAGCGCGTGCGCGACGAGATCCTGGCGTCGGGCGAGGTGCAGCTCGCCAACGAGTTCGAGTGGCAGGTGCACATCATCCACGACGACGACACGCTCAATGCGTTCGCCGCGCCGGGCGGCTACATCTACGTCTACACGGGCCTCATTCGTTTCTTGGACAACGAAGACGACTTTTCCGGCGTGATGGGCCACGAGATCGCCCACGCCGACCTGCGCCACTCCACCAAGCAGCTCACCCAGGCGTACGGCATCCAGACGCTGCTGGGCGTGGTGCTGGGCGAAGACCCGGGCATCATCCCCGAGATCGCCGCTGGCCTGGTGTCGCTGGGTTTTTCGCGCGAAGACGAGACCGAGTCCGACCAGTTCAGCGTGATCTACCTGTGCGAGACCGACTACGCGGCCAACGGGGCGGCCGGCTTCTTCGAGAAGCTCGAGGGCCTGGAGCTGCCCGAGTTCCTGAGCACCCACCCCAGCAGCGACAGCCGGGTCGACGACATCAACGCCCACGCCAGCGAGCTGGGGTGCTCCACCGACGCCAACCCCAACGCGCAGTGGGACGCGTTCGTGGCCAGCCTGCCGCCCGTGGCGGCGGGGGACTAAGGCGCCTCGATGAGCTAGTTCCCCACCCGGAACTCCGTGGTGGCGGCCCACGAGCTGGCCACCGTGACCAAGCGTACGTAGCGAGCCTGCACTGGCGCGAAGTTGAAGTCGGTGGCGCCGGCCTGGGCGCCGCTGATGGCAAACAACGTCGTCCAGTTCGAGCCATCCGGAGAGGTCTGGATCTCGCGCCCGTTCTGGTAGTTGTGGGCGTTGCCCCAGCACGGCATGTTGCCGCCGCCCAGGCGAATCATCGAGATCCACCGAAAGGTCCCCAGGTCGGCCTGCAGGTACTGCCCAAGTCCGGACTGGGGTGAGCCCCAGCCATTGGCCCCGCCGTACACGCCATCGTTCATGCGGTCGTAGGTGATGGTGCTCGGGCACGAGCCGTAGGTACCGGGTGAGTCGGTGTAGGTGATGCCCGCAAACCAGCCCTGGCCCAGGATGTAGGCATCGCCGCTGCCGAACAGCGTGTACCAGTCGGTTCCGTCGGTGATCAGCGCCAGGCCCGACCCGGGCAAGGCAAGGCTGAGCGTGGTTGCGCCGTCGATGGTCTGGCCCGAGTTCGCGTTGAGCGCGATGGCCGAGCCGCTCACGTTCTTGAACGCGACCACGAAGCCCGCAGACAGCCCCGCCGTGTCGGGCAGCGCGACGTCGGCATCGCCGGTGATGGCGAACCAGGCGTAGTCGTCGCTGGCGCTGACCGTGAAGTTGCCCGACTGGGTCTGGGGAATCCAGCGTCCGCCCACATCCGAGATGGGCGTGCCCCCCACCGTGGTGCCTGCGTGCAGGGTGACCGGGTTGTTGGCGAGGTGGTTGTCGACCGCCGCGCCCAGGTTGGCGGTGGGCAGGTAGTCGGCGTGCACGTGGTCGCCGGCGGCGACGTGGGAGGCGCTGGTGCCGATGGGCAAGTAGCTCACGTTCACGATGCCCGAGCCGATGTTGTCGGCGTCGAGAGCATGGTTGGGATCGGCGGCGGGCACGGCTGCACAGGTCCACGCGCCGGACGCGAAGGTGGCGACCTCGCCGTCGCTGCAGTTGGGCACCAGCTCGGCGAGGGTGTCGTTGTCCTGGCCATCGTCGAGGCCGGCGGGCACGCCGCTGACATCGGACCAGCTGACGCTCCCGGCCGAGTCGGCGACGGTGGCCGTCTCGGCGCGGATGGCGTACGGCACGCTGACCAGGGGCAGGCGCGGTGACAGCTCGGCGCCGGCATCGACCTGCAGCGACAGGTACAGCGTGTTGCCGTCGAACAGCGTGTCATCGAGGGCCGAGACGGCGCCGACCTGCAGCGTGTAGTAGCCGTTGTCCAAGGCCACACCGGTGTGCTGCTCGGTCCACGCCGCGCTGCCGCCAGTCGCCGTGTCGTAGATGCGAACCGTCAGATCGTGGCTGCCATCGAGCGGAACACCGAGGGCGTCGTGCAGCCGGCCCTGGTGGTTGATCTCGAGCGGAACGGCCAGGGAGGGGGTGGCGATGGTGAGCAGCAGCAGGGACAGGACACGCATGGGAACCTCCGGACGGCTCACTATAACGTGCCTACCCCCTGCCGAACCACGCTTTCACCCGGTCCATCAGCCCGGGTGCGGAGCCGGCCTTCTCGTCGGTGTCGGCTTCTTCCAGCTCGTAGCCCCAGCGGAACTCGGCGTCGCTGCCGGCAGGGTCGGCATCGCCGAGCAGCTTGAGCGCCTTCTTGACGCCGCTCGACTTGCTGCCCGACTGCGCCCCGGCCTCACCGACCAGGCGTGCGACGAAGGCGGCGCTGCACTGCTCGAGGTGGGCATCGCCCTCGGACACGCGCTCGAGCGTTCGCTGCACCGCGTGGTCGCGCACCACGGACGCGCCCACCACCGCGCGCTCAGCGAGGTCGACCTCGAAGACGGCGGCCGCGACGGCACCCATGGGGTGACGCCTGACCACGATGGCGGTCACCTCGACCTCCCACTGGTGCCAGTTGCCCGTCACCCAGCACTCGGCCAGGGGCCACCCGGCAGCATTGCGCAGGCCGCCGGTAGGAAGCTCCGCGCGCCGCTTTTCGGCGGCCGAGGCTGCCGCGGCGCTGCGTTTCTTCTTCTGCTTCTCGCGCTTCTTGCCCGCGCGGTGGCTCTTCTTCTTGGACATCGCCGCGCGATGTAGCTCCCGGCCACGCTTTGTGCCACACTGAGGGCCCCTCCCCCCCCCTCCGCCCTTCCTCTCCCTCCCTCTGGTGCCCACCGTGCAATACGAAGAGATCGCCCCTCCCATGCTCTGGGACGAGGCCGCAGACCTGCAGCTCGAAGAGTTCACCGAGAACACCCTGCTCCCAGAGCGCGAAGCGTCCCCCGAACCGCTCGTGGCCCCGCTGCCGGGTCCCAGCCCCATGTTCGTGGGCTTCGCCATCACCGCGTCCATCGGCGCCCTGGTGGCCAGCGCTGCGGCCATCGTGCTGTTCACGGCGCTGGGCATCGCGGTCACCACGCCCGACGCCCCCGACACCGTTCAGGTCGTGGTCGTCGAGTAGCACCGCGGGCGACCATTGCCGCAGCACCCTGCTACAGCGCGCCATCCCCATCGGTGCCCAGGTAGGCCCCCCACCGCAGGCCCTCAGCCGGCCAGTCGGTGTCGTACAGCAGCGCCGCCCAGTCGGGGTTGTCCGAGGCCAGGTCGGTGGCCACCACGACGAGCTCCAGGTCGCCATCCATGTCGGCGTCGCCCAGCAGCGGACTGGCCACCAAGGCCGTGTCCAGCTGGGCCACCGCCGTGGAGCTGCGCGCGACGGGGTCGAAGACGAACAGCGTTGCCGCCAATCCGCCGGCGCCCGGACCCGTGACCCCGTAGATCACCTCGTCCAGGCCATCTCCGTTCAGATCGGCCACGACGTTGCCGCTGGTGGTGCCCGCCCCGCCCGTCGCCTCCCAGAGCACGGTGCCATCGGCGCCGCTCACCGCCAGGCTGCGCGAGCTCGAATAGGCCGGCCAGGTGCCGGCCTGGAAGGTGGCGAATACATCGGGCACCTCGTCGTCGTCGAAGTAGCCCAGCACCGGCGTGGTGTAGGTCTCGTGGCCAGGGCTGGACACCCGCCACAGCTCTTGGCCATCGCGGTCCAGCGCGAGCAGATGGCCCTCGAAGCTCGACGCCACCACCTGGTCGCAGCCGTCCAGCTGCCAGGGGGCGCGTGATGGTGGCGCGATGAAGCCCTTGGCGCTGCCCGTCGCCAGCGCCACCGCCCCCGACAGATCCTCGGCCTCGACCGCAGCCAGTGGTGCGCGCCACAGCGAACCGGGTCGGGTCTCGCCGCCGGTGCCGAAGATCACCGCATCGTCGACCACGATGGGCGACATGTAGGTCTCGCCGAGGTCGGGCACGGTCGCCCGCCGCAGGATGGAGCCATCGGCGCCCGAGACCAGCAGGAGCTGCGCGGGCGGGCGGTTGCTGCTGGCCGGCGGCTGTGTGGAGTCGCCGCCATTGGCCACCAGCAGGTCCACGACCCCATCCCCATCGACATCATGGACGACCACGGGGCTGTAGTTGTTGTACAGACCGGCCTCTCGGGCGGCCTCGACCTCCAGGGCCGAGCGCCACAGCACGTCCCCGGTGGCGCCGTTCACCGCGAAGAGCTCGTTGTGGCGGCCTCCGTAGACCGCATCGACCCGGCCATCCGCCGACAGGTCCACCAGCGCTGCAGTGGCGAAGACCTGCTGGCGCGCGTCGACGTCCCACAGCGGCGTGCCATCCGAGCCATCCAGGGCCACCGCGCCCCCGACGCCATGCAGCAGATCCGGTCCGCCATCCTCGGTGCCGCGCCCGAAGGTGATGTCGAGGGGTCCCTGCCCATCCAGATCCGCGAAGCGCGGCGACGAGACCACCAGCTGGTCACCGGTCGCGGTCCACGTGGGCTCATCGAGCGTCCGTGGGCCCACCGAGGCCGGTGCGCCAAGCGACGGCCGGGGCTGACACCGCGGCGCCATGCCGCTGTCGATCGGCGCCGAGTCATCGAGGTTCGCGGTGCAGGCGGCGAGCAGGAGGACGAGCATGCCTGCAAGTATGCCCCGGAGTAGGATGCGCCCATGCGCATCCTCTACGGAGTCGTGGGCGAGGGCATGGGCCACGCCACGCGCTCCAGGGTCATCCTGGAGCACCTGCTCGAGCTCGGGCATCAAGTCCACGTCGTGGTGTCCGGGAAGGCCCACGACTTCCTGATCTCAGCGTTTCGGGACCGCGACGGCATCGAGATGACCGAGATCGTGGGCCTGCACCTGGTCCAAGACATCGAGGGCATCGACCGAAGCGCGAGCCTGTGGAGCAACCTGAGCGGCGCACCCGAGTCACTGCGCCACAACCTGCGCATGTACAGCGACGTCGCCGGCCGCTTCGATGCCGACCTGGTGATCAGCGACTTCGAGTCGTGGGCGTGGTTCTACGCGGGCGCGCACGACGTGCCGGTGATCAGCATCGACAACATCCAGATCCTGCACCGCTGCGCCCACGCCGCGCACATCCAGGGCACGCGCAGCCTCGACTTCTTGCTGGCTCGGTACGCCGCCAAGGCCAAGATGCCCGGGGCCTACCACTTCCTGATCACCAGCTTCTTCTACCCGCCGGTGCGCAAGCCCCGCACCACGCTGGTGCCGCCCATCCTGCGACCCGAGATCCTGGCTGCCGAGCGCGAGCCAGGCAGCCACGTGCTCGTGTACCACCACAGAGAGGCCGTCGAGGCCCTGTTGCCGGCCCTGCGCGAGTACACGCACCAGGAGTTCCGCATCTACGGCTGGGGCGAGGCGCGCGACGAGGGTCACCTGGCGTTCAGGCCGTTCTCGCAGCAGGGCTTCGTCGACGACCTGCGCACCGCCAAGGGCGTGGTCGCCGGCGGTGGCTTCAGCCTGATGAGCGAGTGCGTGCACCTGCGCGTGCCGCTGCTCGCGGTGCCGCTGGACGACCAGTTCGAGCAGGAGCTGAACGCGCGCTGGCTGGAGCACCTGGGCTACGGAGAGTGGGTGCGCGAGCTGACCGTAGAAGCGCTGACCGGCTTTCTGGGCCGCATCGGCGAGCACCAGGCGGCCCTGGCCGCTTACGAGCCGCACGACAACAGCATGACCCTGGCCGCCGTCGACGAGCTGCTGCGCCGGGTGAGCCTGGGCGAGCAGCCTCCCAGGGCGCTCGACGTGCCGTCGATGGGGGATGTGGTGGCCAGCGGGATCGACGAGGCGCTGGACTAGAAGGGTGCTGAAAAACCCGGCTTGCCGGGTTTTTCAGTGCGCAGCGACCGAGGCATCCGCCGCCCTCGGCAGGTCCGGCTGCCGACTCGGCGATTCCTCGAGAATGCGAAAACCACCGGCCAAACTCAATCGTCGAGTCGGCGGCCGGACTTGCCGAGTCTGAAGGCGGCGGTGCCGGCAATGGTAGAAGCAGGTCGCTGAAATGCGAGGAACGAGTATTTCAGTGGCCTGTTAGGTCCGGTGCTGGGCTCGGGCCGCGGCAGTCGGTTCTCGAGCTCGAGGTCGACGGCTCCGGCTCGATGTCGAGTCTTCGGAATCGAGTTCGGTCTCGGCCTCGAGGTCGGTCTCGGACGCGACGGACACAACTCCGAGGACCGGGATCGATCCCCGGAGTTGTGTCCGAAATCCGGACACAACCCCGTTGATGGGCGTCGATGCCCGGAGTTCTGTCCGAAATCCGGACCGAACTCGCCGGATCGATCTCGATGCCCGGAGTTCTGTCCGGGACGGGTCCCCGCCCTGCATGGTTCAATCCACAGCCGATGACCCGCCCCCGCGCCATCGCCATCTTCACCGCGATCGCTGCCGTCGCCGCCCTGGTCCCGGTCCTGCAGCCCCGTCCAGGTCCCGAGCCCGCCAGCGCGGTGCCGCTCCACGTTCCTCCCCGCAAGCCAGCCCCCCTGCCCAACCAGCCCGTCACCAAGCGGGTCATCACACCCCCGGCGGCCGAAGACCCTGGCCCAGCCGACCCTTCGCCCGCCGCGCGCGTTCACGCCGCCCTGGCCGAGCGGCTGGGCTACGTGGCGGTTCGCTGCTGGGTCGGCGAGGAGTTCAGCTCTGCCCAGTACGCGCCGCGGAGCTTCATGCAGCGCGTCGACGAGGGCTGGTAAACGGACGTGAAGCGCAGCCTGGAGGGTCGCCAGGGCGTGGAGCGCTACTACCTGGTGCCCCACGACGGACGCGACCAGCAGGAGTGCGACAAACCCTTCTACGTGTCCTGGGCCGCCGAGCAGCCCGGCACGACGGTGCCCTGCGAGGTGGAGTTCACCGCGCACGCCGAGCTGGACGTGCTCGTGGTCGACGGCTCGGGCGAGACCGACGCGACAGGGCACGCCTCGTTGCTCGAGGCCGTCGCGAAGGAGCGATGCGTGCTGATCGTCCGCCCGACGGACCCGGAGCCGATGAGCACCACGCGCGTCGAGGTCCCGCCGCTGCACGGGGGCGAGCTTCGCCAGGTGACCGTCGAAGTCCGCGCGATCACCGCCGACGACGTCGTCGCCGCCGTGGAAGCCGGGACGCCGCTGCTGGACCTCCTGCATCCTCCCAACGCCGACATCCGACCCTTCGAGCGCCCCGCGCAACTGACGCCCCAAAGCTCCATCCTCGATGCCCTGCAGGCCACCATCGACGACCCCGTCACCGATCCCGAGGCCCGCGCCCATGCGCGCGCCATGCTCGAGCGCGAGCGCCGTCGGAACGCCGCCATCAGCGAGCCCCCCAACCCCTGACTACTCCGGCTTCACGCCCACCAACGCCCGCAACCGGTGGTACTTGCCGTCGAATCGCGCGTCCATCACGCTGGCCCGGAAGCCGTGCCGCTCGAACTTCTGCACCGCGGTGGGCAGGGTGAACGTCAGGTAGAACATGATGAACGGTGGGTCGAGCACCGCGTTGCGCACGTGCATCGCGAAGTTGAAGCCGCGCGCCACCCACCACGCCGGATGGGTGGGCCCGGGGTGCTCATGGGTGAGGATGACGAAGCGGCCGCCAGGCTTGAGCGCACGGTAGATTCCGCCCAGGAAGGCGTCTTCGTCGCGAGGCAGCACGTGCCCCAGGGCGCCGAAGCACACGGCGATGTCGAACTCGTTGTCGAAGTCCATGGCGAAGGCGTCGCCGTGCACCAGACGGAAGGGCGTGCCCTCGATCTTGCCCAGCTCCTGCTGCGCGACGCCCAGCATGCCCTCTGAGAAGTCGATGCCGACCGCCTCTTCGGTGCAGATGTCGCGCAGCATGCGGACCCCGCCACCGGTGCCGCAGCACACGTCGAGCCCGCGCTCGAAGCTGCCCGGCCCGCCCAGGCGCTGCCCCAGCATGTCGATGAGGTCTTGCGGGGTGCGGAAGGGGGTGAGGTCGAACTTGGGTGCGAGCTTGTCGTAGCCCGTGCTGGTGCTCGACAGCGCCTGCTCGGCGAGCTCGTAGAGGCTGGGTCCGCCTTGGCTGAACATCGTTTCCCCCTGCCCTGAACGACAACACCACCGCTCGCGGGTTCGGTATACGTACTGTAGCCACAAGGTTGTTGCCGATGATCCTGAGTCTGTTGTTGTCCGGAGCGCTGGCCGCTCCGCCCCTGCCGCCCGAGCCACAGGTGCGAGAGTGGCTGCACAGCAGTGCCGACGGCCGCGAGCAGACCCGCATGGAGCGCTGGGGCGAGCACGGGCTGACCTCGCAGATGGTGCCCGCCGATCCGTCTGGCCATCGGCCCCCCGAGGGCCCGCTCATCGTGGCGCAGAAGGGCGACCGATGGAGGCTGGCCTACTACGCCGACCCCATCCGGGTGCTGGTGAGCGTCGACGTCCAGGATGTGGGCCGGGTGCTGAACCAGCCGGTGGTGCTGCAGCGCAAGTTCCTGGGCAAGGACGACGACGGGCTGGTGCTGGGCCCGGGCATCCGCGTCGAGCAGGGAGACCCGCAAGATGGCTGGGTTCCCGTCAAGGTATTGGACGAGCGAATCTCGGCCGAGGGTTGGCTGCCCTGGACCGTCGTCGACAAGGCGTTCACCCCGGCCCCCGTCGAGCAGCCCGACCGGGACTTTGCCGACGAACCCCGGCTGTGCCTGAAAGAGCGCACCCAGGTGCACACCAAGCCCAAGGACAAGAGCCGGGTGCTGGCCACGGCCGGGCCTTGGGCGCCCAACTGCCCCAGGAAGGTGATTCGGCTATCGGTCGACACCGACGGCTGGGCGCACGTGTGGTGGACCGACCACGACCTCTCGGTGAAGGGCTACGTGCCGGTCTCGGCCCTCGAAGACCCTCCGCGATCCCTCGAGAACCCCTGCGCCGTCGAGAACCCCGGCGCCTGGTGCGACGATCCCGATCCCGACTTCGCCATCAGCGGCGGGACCTGGCTGTACGACCGCCCCAATGGCGCCGCCGTGGGCATCGCGATGAAGGACACCGCCCTGATCACCCACCAGCCCGGCAAGGGCTGGGTGGGCGTCAAGACGCGCTCGCCGTGGGGATGGCTGGTGCTGTGGGTCCCGCCGGACCTGTGATCCGGGCCCGGGTTTCGCGGTACCCTTCGCGCCGATGCGCACCACCGTCAACCTTCACTCCCGCACGCGTCTCGCCGAGTTCCTGCAGCGGGACTCGCTGCTGCACCTGTACGCCCTGGGCGATCTGGACGGCTTCTTCTGGGACCGCACCACCTGGTTCGGCAGCCGCGACTCCAAGCGCGGCGAGCTGCAAGAGGTCGTGCTGGTGTACCGCGCACCGGGCATGCCCTCGGTGCTGGCCTTCCAGTCGGGCCGCGACGGCGCCATGGTGGACCTGCTGCGTGAGCTGCGCCACTCGCTGCCCCGGGCCTTCCACCTGCACGCGTCGATCGGCGTGTCGGCCGCCCTCGAAGGCCACTGGTCGCTGACGCCGCGCGGGCGCTTTCACCGCATGGGCCTGACCGACCGCGGCAAGATCGCCAAGGTGGACACCGGGCGTACCCGGCCGCTACTGGCCGCCGACCTCGACGAGCTGCTGGCGCTGTACCAGGTGGCCTACCCGGGCAACTTCTTTGACGAGCGCATGCTGCACACCGGCAAGTACCAGGGCCTGTGGCGAGGCAGGCACCTGGTGTCGGTCGCCGGCGTGCACACCTGGAGCCCCAAGCACGGCATCGCCGCCCTGGGCAACATCTGCACCCACCCCGACCATCGCGGCCAGGGGCTCGCGCGAGTCACCACCGCGGCGGTGGTCAAGGCGCTGGGACAGACCGACACCATCGGCCTGAACGTGCACGCCGACAACGAGGTCGCCATCGACCTGTACGAGCGCCTGGGCTTCGCCCGCGCGGTCGAGTACGAAGAGTGGATCGCGGGCCCCAAGTGATGCTTCCCGCCCCCGCCTCGCTGATCGAGGCCCGCGCCGCGCTGGTGAACGGCCTCGCCATCACCGGGCGAGCGCCCACCTTCCAGGCCGATCCCACCGGCTTCGTGAGCGAGGCCGAGCGCGATCCGGGCGTTCAGCTGCTGATGGGCATGGCCGAGCGCCTCCGTCAGGCCGATGGCGACGGGCATCCCCCGCCCGTGGCGCGCGACAGCCTGGTGGTCGGCCTGGACGTGGGCGGCACCGATCTGAAGGTCGTGGCCCTGTCATCAGACCAGGTGGTGTACACCGCCGACCCCACCTGGAGCACACCCCCTCACCGCATGACCGACGCCGCCGCCTACCTGCCCGTCCTGGGCGAGCACGTTCGAGCCGCCGCCCAGGCTGCGGGCCGTGCCGTCGACGCCATCGGCCTGTCCTTCCCCGACATCTGCCACCGCGGGGCCATCGTGGGCGGCATCAGCTCCAAGATGGCCGCCATGCGCGCGGTGCACGGGGACGGCTACTGGTCGGCCTTCGACCGCAGCGTCCGGCCCCTGGCCCAGCACCTGAGCCAGGCCCAGGGTGTGCCCGTGCACCTGGTGGCCGACGGGGTGGCCGCCGCGGCCTGGGCCGCCGCCCAGGGCCACCGCTCCACCCTGGTGCTCTCGCTGGGCACCAGCATCGCCGCCGCGACGGTCGACGCCGACGGGCACCCCCTGCCATGGCCCCTGTACGCGGGTGCCGCCGTGATCCGCCCCGGCGACGGCGGCCTCACCGCCCACCGCACCACCGGGGTGCCCGGCTCGCTGCAGCAGTACCCCACCCAGACCGGGATCTTTCGTGCCGCGGGCATCGCCTCGGGTGCGCAGGACCGGCAGCAGCTGCGAGCGCTCCAGGCCTCGAGCGAGCCCGCCATCCTGCGCATCTTCACCGAGGCCGGGCACGCCCTGGCCCAGGGCATCGAGCTGTTTCGGGCCTGGCTGGGTGACGCCCTGCTTCGCAGCGTGCTGATCCTGGGCCGCCTCACCGAGCCGGGCCCCGGCACCGACGCCCTGCTGGCCGCCGTTCGCGAGCGGTCCCCCGCCCCGGTCTTGCTGCCCGGGCCGCACCCGTGGCCCATCGATGCCGCCACCCACGGCCAAGCCCTGGGCGTGGCCCTGCTGGCCCGGGGTGGGCGATGAGCGCGCTCGACACCATCGAAGCCTGCTGGGCGGCCGTCGAAGGACGGCTGCCCTGGCAGGGCTACCAGGCCATCGTGGTCACCGCGTCGACCGAGATCCTGGCCGAGTCCCACCAGCGGCGTATCGAAGCGCTCTTCGAGCGCGCCAGCCACCCGCCGGTCGTGCACGTGGTGGTCGAGCGAGGCGCGCCGCTGGGCAAGATGGCCGGCACGCTCGCCGCCTGGCACGACTACGTCCGCACCGGGGGCCCCACCCAGCGCGTGGCCATCGTGCACGACGCGGGCCAGGCCACCCGCACCCAGCCCCTGACCGCGGTCGAGCCCTCCCGCGGCGCGGTGCAGCTGCCGGGCAGCTGGGGGCGCAGCTACGCCCAAGACCACGAGCTGCGCCTGCTCGACCTGGTGCTGGTCAGCATCCAGGTCTATGGCGCCTCGTGCCCGGGCCTGGATGTGTTCTGGGGTTCGCAGGTCGTGGTCCCCGCGAGTCCACCCAGCCTTCCCACCGCCACCATGACCCAGCTGGCGGCGGCGCCCAGCGGCCGCGAGCGCGACGTCGACCTCGCCGATCTGGGCCTGCACGCGCTGCACAGCGACGGCCAACCGGCAGGCTTCCTGGCCCCCGGTGCCCTGGGCTCGCTCGATGCCCTGGAGCAGTGGCGTGCCGAACAGGCCGCCATCGCCTGGGACATCGGTGCCTTCCGGCTCCAGCAGGCCGCGATCGAGGGCCTGGTCGACATCCCCTCCCCCGACGCCATCGAGGTGCTGCCGCCAGGATCGGTGTGGCAGCGGTACCGCCGGCCCGCCGAGCATCGAGAGGCCGCCGAGCTGATGGCCGGCTCGACCGACACCGGGCTGGTGCTGAGGGCCGCCCATCGCATCCGGCATCCGATCGAGCGGGTGCGCCTGGGGGATGTGTTCATCGACGGGCCCGAGGTCAGCTGGGAGGACGTGCGCCACGGCGTCGAGGTGGGCGGCGTGCTCATCCAGCGCTCCATCGTGCGCCACTGCACCCTGCTGCCCGGCTCGGCGGTGTCCGACAGCGTCATCGAGGACTGCACCGGCCGCGTCGAGGCCGAGCGAAGCCTGGTGCTGGGGTCGGCGGTGCCGCACGCCATCGTTCAGCGTGGACTGCTGTACAAGGTGGTCAGCGAAGAGCCCATGGGCGTCAGCGATGGCGTCACCGCCGACGTCACCCGGGCCCCGCGCCCACCGCTCGAGCGCGACGTCGACGAGTCGGTGCCCGCCCATCGGCTTCGCCAGGCGCTCGTCACCGCCAACCGCGCCCGCCTGCTCGACCTGTCGCTGCTGGCCAGCACCGACGCCGGCCGCATGGCCACCCGCGAGCTGCTGGCGCGCACGGTGCGCGACTGCGAGCGCCTGACCCGGTCGTCCCGGGACTCGGCCTGCCGCGAGCTGATTCGCCTGTGGACGGCCCTGTACGAGCACCCCGTCGCGGCTCCGGTGGCCTCGATGCTGGCGCGGGCCGGGTTTGTCGATGGGGCCGCCCTGCAGGAGCGCTATGCCCGGGTTCGCCGCAACGAGCGGCTGGAGGTGCCCTCGCAGCCCCAGCGCATCGTGGTGCTCTCTCGCGTCACGCTGGGCGCCGACATCGCGATCACCAGCGTGCTGCTGCAGCGCCTGCGCGCGCGCTTCCCCGACAGCCCGATCACCCTGGTGGCCGACCGGGGAGCGGCGTCGCTCATCGGCGCCTGTCCGGGCGTTCGCCCCTACCTGATGCGCTACCCCCGCAGCGGCTCCCTGGGCGAGCGGCTGGTGGCGTGGAGCACGGTGACGCGCCTCATCGATCAGCTGGGCGCCGACCTGGTGGTCGCCGCCGACTCTCGCATCGACCAGCTCGGCTCCCTGCCGAGCTGCCCCGAAGAGCGCTACGCCTTCATCGAGACGTCGTTCGCGGGTGAGGTCCGTCCTTGGGCCGTGCACATCAACGCCGCCTTCGACACCCTGTTCGGCCCCGGTGCACCCGCCGCTCCCGCGGTGTGGCTGGACGGCGCGCCCCCCTCGCTGCCGCAGCCGTGCATCGCCCTCAAGCTGCAGGCGGCCGGTGCGCGCGACAAGACGCTGTCGGTCGACTTCGAGCGCCGCCTGCTGCAGGGCCTGCTCGACCAGGGGCACACCCTGGTGGTCGATCGCGGCATCGGCGACGAGATCGCCCGGTCGGACGCCGTGCTGGCGAGCACCGGACAGCCGGTGGTCCAGGCGAGCGACGCCGTGACACCCAGCCTGGGCAAGGCCCGCATCCTGGCCTGGAAGGGCAGCATCGGAGGCTGGGCTCGCCTGACCTCGGGCTGCACCCGAGCCATCGCCTACGACAGTGTGCACGGCCACCTCTCGGCCGCCATCGGCCTGCCCACCACCGTGCTGTTCGCGGGCCAGCCCACCCCCGACTTCGCCACCGCCTGGGCACCGCCCGGCGCGCGGGTCATCGATGCCGCCGACCGCGACGAAGACCGCATCCTGGCCGAGGTGCTGGGGTGACCGGCGAAGAGCTGCGCGCGCTCACCCCCCGCGGCAGCGACTGGGACGCCCTGGCCTGGTGGCTCGATCACGATGCCGAGCCCATTCGCGGGGTCGAGCGCAGCCGCCGATCCCTGGCCAGCTTCTTCTTGTCGCGGTGCTGCCTGCCGGGCCGCGGGGACGTGCTGAGTGCCAGGCTGGCGGCGCTCGGGGACGGGGGCATTCGGCCTTCCTGGAGCCCGGCGCCACGCAACGTCTGGTTCTCGCGCCTGGCCAGCTGGACCCTGGCCAACGACATCGATCACGCCGAGCTCGCGGTGTTGCTCGACCACGCTCAGCGCCTGTTTGCCCAGGCTCCCCCCAATCCCGACGCCCGGGACGAGGTCGCCGCCTGGCTGCGTGTGAGGTGGATGCGTGAGGGGGGCGCCTGGGACGACACCATCGACGACGCCCTTCGCCAGGCCCTGGCGCGCCACGCCTTCGCCTTCCCCCACCCCGACACCGGCCGCACGGCCTGGATCCCCTCGAGTCCGCGGTCCCCAACGGCACTGTCGGTCGAGCACCTCGAGCCCGTCTTCGACGACGCGCGGCGCTACCGCTTCGTCTTGGGTCTGTCGGGAGCGGCGGCCGCGGGCAAGTCCACCCTGGCGCGGCAGCTGCTCGAAGAGGCCGGCCAGCGCCGCATCGACGCCTGGCGGCTGGTGTGCGACGACCTGACCTGGCCGGGTGAGGGCTTTCGCTACGTGCACGAGCACGGCATGCGGCGCACCCTGCTGCACGGGCCAGGCATCTACGACCACATGGCCATCCGCGAGGCGGTGCTCGATGCGACGGCCGACGGCGACGCGACGGGCCTGGTGATCGTGGAGGGGGTGTACACGGGCTGCTACCCGGCCGTCGCCGCGCGGCTGGACATGCACGCGGTGATCCGCGCGCCGGATCGCGAGCGCCTGGAGCGCAAGATTGCACGCGATACGGGCGATCCCAGGCGGCGCATCGACATCGTGGCCGACTTTGCGCGCAAGCAGTACGACGAGGTGATCGACGTCATCGACGCGGGACTGTGCTAGGTCACCCACCATGCGCGCGCTCTTCCTCATCCCCCCCATCGGCTACAGCGACCACGGAAACTCCGTCGATCGGGTCTATGGCTGCAACTACGGCTTCGACTACAAGCCGCCCATCCACGTGCTGGCGCTGGCGACCTACGCCCGCGACACCCTGGGCTGGCACGTGCGCCTGATGGACTGTCCGGCCGAGGGCATCGACGTGCCGGCCTTCGAACGGCACGTCCAAGACAACGCCTACGACGTGGTCATCCACTGGACGACCTACCTGTCGGCGGTCGAGGACCTGCGCTCGGCACGCCGCATTCGCGACCTGTGCCGCGCCCCGGTTCAGCACGTCTTCGTGGGAACGGCCAGCACCTGGAAGCCCGACGAGTTCCGGGTCTCAGACGACCGCACCTGGTGCATCCTGGGCGAGCCCGAGCACTCCCTGCGCGCCCTGTCCGAGGCATGGGCCCAGGGCCGCTCTCCGCTCGGTGAGCTCGGCATCGCGGGCTGGCAGGACGGCGCCATCGTGCGCGGCGAGTTCCGCCCCCAGCTCGACGTGTCCGAGCTGCCCATGCCCGATCGCACCCTGTTGCGGGGCACCTACCGGGCCAACCGCCTGAGCTCGGGCAAGGCCACCACCATGGTGGTCAGCCGCGGCTGCGGCTTTCGCTGCAACTTCTGCACGCCCAACGCCATCGATCAAGCCAACGAGCTGGAGTTCAAGCGGCTGCAGCCCGAGTGGTACGTCGACCGGCCGCCCTTGCGAAAGCGCACCGTCGACCAGATCGTCGCCGAGTTCGAGCACATCGCCAGCCTGGGCTACACCGACGTCGAGATCGCCGACAACATCTTCACCTGGGGCAAGGCCCGCACCATCGAGATCTGCGACCGCATCGCGCCCCTGGGCCTCGAGTGGATCTGCCTGGCCCGAGCCCACATGCTGCACGACGACCGGGTGCTGGCTGCCATGAAGCGCGCGGGCTGCCAGCTGGTGTACATGGGCAGCGAGTCCTTCGACGACGGCATCCTGACCGACATGGTCAAGCAGATGAAGGTGGCCGACGTGCAGAAGGCCGTCGAGACCTGCTTCCGCAACGGGGTCGAGCCCGAGGTCAGCGTGCTCATCGGTGGCTCCGAGAAGGAGTCGTGGCGCACCATCATCAACAGCTGGCGCATGGCCCGCTCGCTGGGCACGCGCTTCGTGCACTTCAGCGTGGCCCTGCCGGCCCCCAGCACCGAGCTGTACGACATCGCGATGCGCGACGGGTGGTTCTCGGACGGCGACTTCGTGCCCACCGACAACCAGCGCGACGTGATCATCGATCTGCCCAACCTGTCGGCCAACGAGCTGCGGCTCGCGCTCAAGCTCGCCTACGCCGGGCAGTACCTGAGCCCCCGCGGGCTGTGGCTGCAGCTGCGCGACATCCGCCGGCCCTCCGACGTGGTGCACAAGGCCAAGGCCGGCGCGAAGCTGTTCTCGTACCTGGCCGAGCGCAGCGACCGCGCCCGCACCAGCAACATCCCGCCCGGCCGGGTGACGCCGCTCGAGATGGTCGAGGGCTGACCCCACGGTGATCTCACGAATCCTGGCCAGGCTGCGCCGCCTGGTCATACGCTCGATCCGTCAAGGAGGCCTTCCCATGCGCACAATCGCACCGCTCCTCGTGCTCGCCCTCGCCGGCTGTCCCACGAACCCGACCGACGACACCGCGATCGAGACCGACGCAGACGCCGACGCCGACGCAGACGCGGACGCAGACGCAGACGCAGACGCAGACGCAGACGCCGATGCCGACACCGACACCGGCGACACGGGCACGCCCGCCGACCCCGAGGTCGACTGCAGCGACGGCAACGACAACGACACCGACGGCCTCACCGACTGCGAAGACGCCGACTGCGCCAGCGCCATCCACTGCCAGCCCGAGACCGCCTGCGACGACGACGCCGACAACGACTCCGACGGGCTGTTCGACTGCGACGACGACGACTGCTGGGGCAATGGCTGCGAGGCCCGCGCGGTGACGATCCTGGGCGGCACGGCCACCGTCGAGGCGCTGGCCAGCGACTACACGCTCAGTTGCTCCAGCGGGGCACCGACCCACCAGCCCAGCGGCACCGCCTACATCCAGCTGCAGAACATCACCGGCAAGATCTACGACTGGCCCCAGACGGGCTCCATGCAGTCGTGCGACTTCACGCTGCAAGAGATGCACCGCAACACCTACTGGCAGGTCTTCTCGCCGGCCTACGCCCAGCAGGGCGAGGGCCTCGGCGCCGGCTACACCGGCCTGCAGGTGGACACCGCGTGCACGATTCCCCTGGGCATCCACTTCGTGCCGCGCCCCTGGCACTTCGATCGCAACAGCAAGCGCCTGACGGTGCGCGACATCGTGCCCGGCTACTCGAGCTACGCGTCCTACCCCTTCGCCAGCCGCGGCGTGCTCATCGGCGGGGCCCCCATCGCCAGCTCGGTCATCGCCGCGGACTCGTCCACCGGCGTCAACGGGGCCTCGTGCAACTACACCGACGCCTACCAGTCGGCGACGTACCAGTTCTCGGGGCCCGGCGAGCGCATTCGTGTGCCGCGTCAGATGGAGTACGGCGACCCCTGATCCGGCGGCAGCGCCCACGCCAGCCCCGCCGCCACCAGCTGCAGCCCCAGCACCCACAGCATGCCCGCGTCGGGCTGAGCCGGCACGTCGACGCCCGCGGCCCACAGGCCGAGCGTGGTCAGCGGAACGATGGGCATGAGCCGCACCACCCACAGCGCAGGCGCCCAGCCTTGGACCACGCCCAGCGCACATCCCGCGTACAGCGCCGCCCCCGCGATGGCCGCCGCAAACTTGGGCCGCCACTCCAGCATCAGCGGCTGCGCCAGGTCTGAGAGCACGATGGCCAGCAGCACCGCGATGAGCGCCTTCTGCTTCACTCCGGCAGCCCGGGTGCCGTCCAGCCATCGCCATCGATGTCCACGCGCACCGGATTGGTGAAGCCCAGCGGCACATAGCCCGGCGCCACACGCGCGTAGACCTCGCCGCTGCGGTCATCGACCTGCAGGTCGGGGTCCAGCTCCCAGCCCGCCTCCACCAGGATCCACGCGTCGGCTTGCGGCTGCACCGTCCACTGGAAGGTCCGGTCCAGGCGCCCGTCCTCGAAGCGGTCGATACCGTCGTCGTCGCGCTCTTCGGTGCGCACCACCTCGCCGTTCACCACCAGCCGCACCTGGGGCACCATCACCCAGCTGGCCGCCTGCACCCGGGCGCGAACCACCACCACGCCATCCGTCGGGGCCACCACCGACCCGCCGGGCCCGGCACCCAGCACGTCCAGCTCCACCACCGGGCCGTTGCTCACGCTGTTGCGGCCCGCGCGCATGCCGTCCACCAGGCAGGCCGCATCGGCGGCGTCCCCGCAGCGCGGCAGCAGGTTCACCGGAAAGCCCGCCAGCTCGACCTCGGCGGCGTGGCTGTCGCTGTTGCCGGTGCCGGTGATGAACACCCCCTGGTTCATCAGGCTGAACCAGTCCCGGCGCACCTCCAGATAAAGCGGCCACGAGAAGCGGTTCACCACCTCGACCGCATCCCAGTCCAGCAGGGTGTCGCCTGCCGGGTTGGGGTCGGAGAACCACGCGTTCTCGGCGGCGGTGAGCGGCAGGTCGGGCTCGAAGCCATTGCGAAAGAACAGCGCGTGAACGCTGGGAGAGGTGGGGCCCGCAGCATCGAAGTGGATGCCGCGCGGGTGGTTGAGCTGCACCATCGGCGCGTCCACGCCGGGCCAGGGATCGGTCATGCCGTGGTACCAGGTCAGGTAGTCGGCCAGGTGATCGGGCGGGTCGGGGGCCAGCTCGGCGTCCAGCGGCAGCGGCAGCGCGTTCAGGTGGCCCGGGGTCAGCCGGTCCTCGTCGTCGCGGATGGGCCGCATCTGGGCCTCGGTTCCGGGAAGCGCGAGCAGGGCGTCGTCGCCGGCCAGCAGGGCCATCGCGTTGGCGGGGTCGGTCACCAGGTCGTGATCGGTGATCACCACCAGATCCAGGCCGGCGGCCAGGATGCTGCGCCACCGCATCTGGTCGGGAATGAAGGCGTCGGGGCTGCGGCCGGTGTGCACGTGCAGGTCGGCGGTGAAGCGCCCTCCATCGTCGACCACCCGGGGCAGGTCGAGGGTCAGCTCGGTGCGCCCCTGCACCAGCTCGACGGTGGCGCGACCGACCTCGTGCAGCGGGTTTCGCACCGCCGTCAGGGTGTAGGTCTGGCACGGCAGCGGCCAGGTGCCCTCGCCCGCCTGGGTGAACAGGCTGGTGACGCCGATGTCGCGCTGCCGCAGCGGATCGACGGGGGCCGCATCGGGGCTGGACACGTCGAAGGGCTGGCCATCGGGGCCGTCGATGGCGACCCGGGCGGCGACGGGCCTGCCTTCACCATCCACCGTGCGGATCCGCAGCTCGCAGGCGGCGCGCTGGAGGTCGAAGGAGGTGCTCAGCTGCTGCTTCCCGCCCCCTCCTTCCTTCCGGATCGTGAAGTCCAGGGTGTGGGGCCCGTCATCGACCCCGCGCAGGTCCAGCCAGCCCAGGTAGTCGGCCTCGCCGTCCAGGTGGTTGTAGCGGCCGCGGATGAAGCCCAGCGGGTCGGTGACATCGGCGCCGTCGAGCTCGGTGCTGACCTCGCCGTCGATGTACGAGCCGGGAAGCCGGATCGAGATCGGGATCCACGGCGCCGCGAGCGTGGCACCCGGCGAGGGGCTGGTGACCAGCAGCAACTCCGGAGGAGGACCGCAGGCGGCCAGCAACACGAGCGGGACGAGGCGCAGCACGGAGTTAGGCTAGCGCATGACCGACGACCTCGCGCTCACGCGCCTACGCGACCCCAAGAGCGACTACCTGCAGCGCCTGGCGCGCATGGTGGTCGACGACGCCACCTCGACGCCCATGCGCGACGTCGCCGCCCCCGGCTGGATCGCCAGCCAGCTCGCGGCGACGCTCGAGGCCGCCACCCGAACCGATGCGGTGCGCGACTTCGTGGCCAGGCGCCTCGACGAGGGGCGCGAGCGCTGGGCCGACGAGCAGCGCACCGTGCGCACGTGGATGGTGCCCGAGGTCGAAGATCCGCTCCGCACCTTGCTGTCCAGGCCATGGAGCCCCTCCGAAGAGCTGACCATGCGCGTGATCGACCAGGGGGTCTTTCACGAGCTGCTCAAAGAGGTGCTCGAGAACAGCCTGCGTCGCTTCAACAACCGGCTGCGCAGCTTCGATCAAGACAAGCTCGGTGGCCTGGGCAAGCGCGCCAAGGCCGTCGGCCGCGGGCTGTTCGGCAACATCGCCGACAACTTCGGCGGCGCCGCCGAGACCCTGCGCGGCTCGGCCCAGAACATCGTGGGCACCGTGCAGAACGAGCTCGAAGGGGTGGTCGAGCGGCGCATCGACGAGTTCCTGGGCAGCGCCACCGGCGAGGCCATGAAGATCGTGGCCCGCCACGTCACCGACCCCGACAACGCCGATGCCTACAGCGAGATGCGGCTGCAGATCCTGGATGTGCTGCTGGACACCACCGTGGCCGAGTTCATGGGCGAGCTCGACAAGCTGCACCCGCTGGAGGGGGTCGACGTCGTGGTGAGCGCGATGCGCAGCATGGTGCGCGACCCGTCCTTCGTCGAGCGCACCGAGGCCCGGATCGCCACCCTGCTCGATCAAGCTGGCGACGGAACGCTGGGGGCCTGGCTCGACGAGGTCCAGCTGCGGCAGGTGTGGACCGACACCACCACCGAGCTCATCACTGCCAGGCTGCAGGGCGTGGTTCAGACCCCCGAGTTCGAGTCTTGGTGGCGAGAGCTTCACGCCTGAAGTAGATCTGCACCCCAGGAGGGGCCATGGAAGACGTACCCCAGGACTACAAGACCGCCGGTATCTTCATGCTCATCGCGGGTGTGTTCAACCTGATGGCGTCCGCGATGGTGGCGCTTGTGTGGCTGTCCACCATCTTCCTGTTCTTCATCGCCTTCCTGTACATCATCCCGTTCTGCGTCGCGATCTGCGAGATCATCTGCGGAATCATGATGCTGCAGGGCAAGAAGGTGCCGCAGTCCATGATCGTGAGCGTGTTCGGCCTCATCAGCGCCTTCTTGATGTGCGGCATGATCGGCATGGTCATGGAGATCCTGGCCATCGTCTTCACGCAGAAGCCCGAGGTTCGCCGCTGGCTCGAGGCGTAGGCCTCGGACTACGCAAAGCTCCGAACCAGCCGAATGCCCACCGTGTGCGTGCGGTAGTCGCCCTGCGCGATCCAGCGTCGTGCCAGGTGCGCTTCGCCGGCATCGGCCAGCCACGAGCCCCCTCGCGCCAGCGATAGCTCGGTGTCGCCCGGGTCGGCCGGGGTGATCTGAGCGATGCCGTCCACCACGGTGGGGCCGCCGCCGGGATCGGGGTCGGCGCACCACTCGCGCAGGCCACCGGTCACACCAAAGACGCCGTACGGGCTCTGGTCGGTGGCGTAGTGCCCGACGTCGGTGGGCAGGGGCCGCCCGGGCCGGCTGTTGCCGACATTGGCCCAGGTGGGGTCAAAGAAGTTGCCCCAGGCATAGGCCCGACGGTCGAGCCCCCGCGCGGCCTTCTCCCACTCCAGCTCGACCGGCAGCCGCCAGCGGTGGCGCGTGTGCTTGCCCACCCAGTCGGCATAGGCCCAGGCGGCGCGTAGGCCCACGTACATGACGGGCCAGTCCATGCCCCACAGGTCGCCGTCCATGTCGGGCACCAGCTCGAAGCCGCCGCGCTTGCTGCGCCCATACAGCACACGCGCATCGCCCCCGTGACCGCGGGTGGTCGGGGCGTGGGCCATGGCGAGGTCTTCGTGGCCGCGCCTCACCAGGTCATCGAGGAAGGCCAGGTAGTTGCGGTTGGTGACCAGGTGGCGCCGGCTGACGAAGCCATCGACCCACACGCGCTGCCTGGGCAGGGCGTTCTCGCCGGGGCCCTCGCCGCCCGCCACGTACCAGCCGGCGGGCACGTAGGCCTCGCCGTCCGAGAGCTCGCCATCGCGCGGCAGACGGATGGGGAAGGGCTCGGAAGACCCGGGCCGGGCGCCCGTCCACACCTCTTCTCGTCCGACACGCACCGGGTAGCGCACGGTCACGTGCCCGGGCTTCTGGATGAGCAGCAAGAAGTTGCCCATCGGGACCTCGCAGTCCCGCAGCGGCGTGCGCCCCAGCGTTCGCACGAACTGGGTGTCCAGCCGCCGGTCCTCTTCGACCCACTCCAGCAGGTGCACCTCGGCGCCGGGAGGGTCGGTCACCAGGTCGATGGCGCCCAGGCCCTCGATGTACGACAGGTGCCGCTGCTGGGCATGCGCCCGCAGGCGAGCCATCAAGATCATCGCCCCGCGGCGATCGCCGAGCGACTCGGCCACACGGTGCTGCTCCAGGTACACATCGCCCAGCAGCTCGTGGGCATCGCGCAGCTCGGGATCACGCTCCAGCGCGGCGTGCAGCCGGTTGACGGCCTCGGCTTCGGTCTGCACCGCCTCGTCCTGCAGCCCGTCCGAGCGCCGAATCAGCTCCCAGGCAGGCCGCTTGGCGGTGACCGGGTCCCAGGCCGCCAGCGCATCGCCGCGCACCCGGGCCTCGGCGATCAGGTCGGCCGCCTGCTCGCGCAGATCTTCGGCCCGCGGCACCAGGCGCCTGGCCTCGTCCAGGATGATGCGCGCCTCGCGCCGGCGCTGCTCGCCATCGAGCCACGACCCCACCGCGACCGCCATCTCGCCGGCGTCGGCGAAGCGCGCCTCGGGGTCGGGCTGGGTCGCCTTGTCCACCAGATCCCGCAGCGCCTTGTCGATCTCGACCGGGGCCTCGAACTCGACGACGGGCACGCCCATGCGCGCCTGCCGCAGCACCTCGTCGCGCTTGCCGCGGTACCGCCGGCGACCGGTGAGCAGGAAGAACAGCACCGCGCCCAGCGCCCACACGTCCGACGGCGGCCCCAGCAGCTCCACCTCGCCGTTGGCCTGCTCGGGCGACATCCACGGAATGGTGCCCGCCACGCGCCCAGTCATCGTCTCCAGGATCTCGTCTTCGCCGTACTCGCGCACGGTCGACACCGGCAGCAGGCCCTGCTGCGGCTCGCCCACCACCTTGGCCAGGCCCCAGTCCAGCACCAGCACCTCGCCAAAGCGGCCCAGCATGATGTTGTTGGGCTTGAGGTCGCGGTGGATCACGCCCCGGGCGTGCGCGTGCGCGACCGCCTCGCACGAGCGGCGAAAGGCATCCAGCAGCCCGCGAAAGCTCCATCCTTCGGGCGTGGGGTGCCAGCGTCCGTCGGACGCCGCTCGATGCAGCGCCTTGACCGCGTCTTTGAGCGTCCGGCCGCGCACCTCCTTCATGGTGAAGTACACACGCCCGTCGGGCAGGCGGCCCATGTCGTGGATGGGCACGATGCTGGGGTGTTCGAGCTGGGCGGTGGCCTGGGCCTCGGCGATGAAGCGGTGCAGGCCCTCGGGGTCTTTCTGGGCGAAGTCGGCGCGGATCGCCTTCATGGCCAGGATGCGGTTGAGCTTGCGGTCGAGCACCCGGTGCACCTCGCCGGTGCCTCCTCGGCCGATCTGCTCGAGCACCTCGTAGCGCTCCTCGAAGTCTTCGTTGCTGCGCAGCACCACCCCGGCGCCATCGAGCACCGCCCGGATGGTCTTGGGGTGAAAGGACACCATGCGGGTGTCGTCGACGGAGTTGGTGGTGTCCTCGCTCAAGGCGCACCCATCGTACCGCTCAGGGCGTGGGGATATCGGCCATCAGCGCACGGGCCTCGGCACGCAGCATGTCGCGGCGCTTTCCGGTCAGCGGGAGCTCGTCGGTCTTGCCACCCGAGACGATGGTCCAGGCGCGCTCGACCGGCACCGCGCCCCCCAGGTAGAGGTAGCGAACCCGCGAGCCGCGAATGGCCACGGCAGGCCGACGATTCGCGGCTCCTGGAAGCACCGAGCGCGCGGTTCGGCCCGCGGGCAGCCCCAGATCGATGGCGCGCTTCCACGAGCTGGGAGACTGCTCGCCCAGCGCGTACTCCAGCAGCGTGGGTGCCAGGTCGCGGATCTCGACCGGCTCGTCGATGGTGCGGCCCGGCTCGACGGTGCCCGGCATGCGCATGGCCAGCGGCACGTGCAGCGCCGGCTCGTACAGCTCGTCGTGGCGAAACCACGCGTCGTGCTCGCCCAGCAGCTCGCCGTACAGGCCCACCACCGCCACCAGCTCGTCTCCGGGCCGGTCGTCCAGCGCGTCGAGCAGGCGCCCGATCTGCGCATCGACGTAGGCCACCTCACCGTCGTAGCGGGCGATCAGGTAGTCGGGGTCGGTGACGCCATCGAGCACCGGGCCGTGGTACTCGGGCAGGCCGGCGGGCAGGCGGCGGCCCGGGTCGCGCCGGTCTGAGCCGGTGTAGTAGCGCTCGTCGTAGGGCGGCGGCGGGTCGTAGGGGCCGTGGGGGTCGCCCAGGTGCACCCACACGAAGGCGGCGCCGTCCGGGTGCCGCCCCAGCCAGCGCAGCGCGCGATCGACCGTGGCCTGGGCCCGACGCTCGCCTCGACGCCCCACCACGCGGCCCAGGACGCGGCCCAGAGCCAGGTCGCGCGTGCCCTTGGCCCAGGCGAAGTCATCGTCGTAGACGGCAAAGCCCCGATCGAGGCCCGCCGAGCGGTGCAGTGGAGGCCGCGAGACGAAGGCCGCCGTGTGCCAGCCCCGCTCGGCCAGGCGCTCGCTCACCAGCGGCCCCGAAGGCGCCTGACCATCGAGCCAGCTCCGGTGCGTCCACGGCATGGTGCCCGTCAGCACGCTGGCCGCCGCGGGGCCCGTGGATGGAATGGGGCTGGTGGCCAGATCGAAGCGCACGCCCTCGGCGGCGACGCGATCGAAGGCGCTGGTGTCGGTGGCATGCGCCCCGGCCCGATCGGCCCGCCACCCGTCGACGGTCACCAGCACCACCGTGGGCCCGGCCGCCGTGCCCACGGTCGCCCGCCAGCTGGGCAGGCCCGCCGCCAGGGACAGCACCGCTGGAGCGGCCGCCAGGGCCATGGCGAGCTCGCGCGAGCGGGCCAGCAGGGCCAGGGCACCGGCAGTCGCCACCACCGAGGACGCGGCCAACCAGGGCAGGGCGGGCTCGGGCCAGGGTGCCGTCGGCACCAGCCAGCTGGTCGTGCCCACCACCACGCCGCCCATGCCGCAGCCCACCACGACGGCGGCCGCGCGTCCGAAGCCGCGCGCGCGCGGATGCCAGAACAGCGCCGCGGCCGATCCAGCGCCGGCGAGCCCGGGAAAGACCAGGGGCGCGACCAGCACCGCCGCCACCCCCACCGGCCCCAGGTCGAGGCGTCCGCCCATCACCACGCCGATCGACTCGGCAAGCAGACCTACGGACGCCGACGCGACCCAGGCCCACAGCACCTGTGTGGCGAGTCCTGGCTCGCCGTCCGGGAACACGGTTGTCACGGGGGTGTCGTAACGGTTCCGCGCGGTTGCCAGGCACGGGCTGCCGTGACATATTTCGCTGTCTTCTTTCCCCGAGCCCGGGTGCCTCACATGCGCACGCTCCTCGCTGCCGTCGGACTTGCCCTCGCGCTGGTCCCCAATGTTGGCCTCGCCAACACGGTGGTGCTCGCTCCCCTCCTCGCCAAGAGCGGCGTTCAGGGCCAACAGGTCGCCAACATCACCTCGCTCATCAGCTCCGAGCTCGACTTCATGCCCGAGTTCGACGAGGTGGTCGAGATCGGCAAGGCGCCGTCGTCCAGCAGCTGCCTGGGCTCGTCTTCGTGCCTGCGCACGCTCGCCAACCAGGGCGGTGGCGACGGCCTCATCACCGGGGCCATCAGCGGAACCAACGGCAGCTTCTCGATCGATCTGGTGTACTTCGACAACGGGGCCGGCCGCATCGTGCGGCGCAAGACCTTCAACATCTCGTCGTCGCCCGAAGTCGTCGCCGACAGCATGAACAGCCTGGTGACCGAGATCGTCAACGGCGAGACCCGCGCCGAGGCCCGCGAAGAAGCCGTCGGCGCCGACGACTTCGAGTTCGACCTCGACGACGGCGAAGACGACCTCGACTTCGGCGACGACTGGGGCAGCTTCGACCCCGAAGAGGAGCTGCAGCGCGCCAAAGAGGCCGAGCGCGCCCGGGCCCAGGAGGCCCGCCGCCAAGAAGAGCTCCGCCGCCAAGAAGAGCTGCGCCGCCAAGAAGAAGAGCGCCGCCGCAAAGAAGAAGCCGCCGCCCGCGCCAAAGCCGAAGAAGACGCCCGCCGCCGCGCCGAGGCCGAAGCCCGTGCCCGGGCCGAAGAAGAGCGTCGCCGCAAAGAGGCCAAAGAAGCCGAATACCGCCGCAACACCGAAGAGGTCTTCGACCCCAGCGCCATCAGCTTCGGCAAGCCCGACGAAGACGACATCACCCTCGAGGCCCTCAACTCGGCCATCAGCTTCCAGGCCCCGGTCTACGAAGAGGTCGAGGTCGACACCGGCGGTGGCCGCGAAGACTTCCGCGACTTCGAAGACCCCGACGCCTTCGACGACCCCGATCTCGACCTCGACGGCCCCAGCGACCGCGGCAAGACCAAGAACAGCCGCCCGCCCAAAGAGCGCAACAGCCGCGAGACCATCGACCGCCCCGGCGGCGACAGCGAAGTGCCGTCGGTCCAGGTGACCTTCCGCGGCGGCATGGCCAAGTACTACGCCCTCAACTTCGTCACCTTTGGCGCCGAGCTCACCGCGCCCATCGGGTCGAGCGGCATCGTGGCCGTCGCCGGCGCCGAAGCCTTCAGCACCCAGCGCGAGATCCCCGAAGAGCTGTGGGCCGAGCTCGGCATCACCGCCGAGTGGAACACCATCTTTCCCATCTGGGCGGGCGTGCACTACAAGTTCTGGAACATGGGCAGCGTGCGTCCCTTCGTGGGCGCCGACGTCATGGCCGTGCAGTACTACGTCAACCCCGCCACCCAGAAGCCCAGCTGGGCGTTGGGCGCGCGCGGTCGCCTGGGTGTCGACATCGGCCTGAGCGACCTGCTCGCCCTGCAGCTCAACCTCTCGGTCGGCGGCTGGCAGGGCAGCGAGTGGCTCATCATTCAGGATGGACTGCAGAACCAGGGGGTCGTGCCCCAGGGCAACGCCGGTCTGGTGTTCAGCTTCTAGGCACGACTTGGACCTCTTCAGCTACGTCGCCTGCCTGCTCGTAGGCGTCGCCCTCCCCATCGCAGCCTTCTACGTCGGCGCGCGCCGCGCCTGGCGCCAGCTGTCCGCGGCCGAGGCCTACCGCGAGGTCAGCCACGAGCTGGGCCTCGTCACCGACACGCGCGGCATCAGCGTGCACGGCTACGTCGGCCAGCGTCGGCTGTGGATCGGCGAGGTGATGACGGGCTACGGCGCCGAGCGCAAGACCGAGGAGCGCGGCGTGCTGGGGCTTGCCCGGCCGCTGGGCTTGGCGCTGCACCTGCGGCGGCGCGGCATGCGTGGCCGCTTCAAGCGCCGCAGCCCCGAGCTGCTCATCGGCGACCCCGATCTCGACAAGCGCTACGAGATCCACGGCGACGACCTCGACCAGGTTCGCACCGTGCTCAACGCTCCCGCGGTCAACGACGCCATCGACGCCCTGGTCAAGAGCCACCCCAAGCTGGTGATCACCGACCATGCCGTGCGCGTGCACCTAAGCCGGCCCGAGACGAGCGCCGTGGCCTTGATGGGCCTCATCCGGCGCATGGAGGGGCTCGCCCAGGCCCTCGAAGAAGCCCGTAAGCGCGTGGCCGTTCCCAGCCACGTCGTGCCCCTGGTCGAGCGGTGGGAGCAGATGGCCCCTCGCCTGGGCCTCGACTTCGAGCCCTGGCTGCCCGCGATGTACGGCGAGATCGAGGGGCGCGCCGTGTTGGTGGCTGTGCGCCGCGTTCAAGGTGGCTTCACCATCAGTGTGCGGGTGTGGTTCCACGAGCACCCACCCCTGGGGCTGCGCCTGTCTCGCCAGGTCGACCCCGATGGATACTGGTCGGTGGGCCAAGACATCCAGGTCGCCGACGAGGCCTTCGACAAGGCCTTCGTCATCAAGGGCTACGACCCTCACATCGTTCGCGAGCGGCTGAGCGACGAGGTGCGTCGCAACCTGCTGGAACTCATCGAGCTGGGCGAGGTGGTGGTCGATGACGAGGCGCTGTCGCTTCGCGGGCTCGAGGTCGACCACGACACGCTCGAGGCCGACGTGCTCAAGATGGTGGACACGGCCACCGCGCTGGGCTGGTAGTCACAGCCGCCGTCCACGCGCTCGCCACCACAGCCAGCGCAGCCAGCGCACCCGCTGCCGCAGCGGTCCCCTCACCGGCTCACGCTCGGCCATGAGCTCGCCCAGGTCGGGCCCTCGGCTGGCCACCAGGGTTCGCCTCCAGCCGCCCCGGTAGTCGGCGCTGCCGGTCCAGTCGTCAAAGCGCGGCCGCAACAGCGCGACGTCGTAGCCAAGCCCCCGCAGGGCATCGTCGATGGCCTCGGCGGTGAGCACCTGAACGCGGTCACTGGCGGTCGCGCTGCGGGGGTCGCTGCGCGTCTCGCGGCCCCACGCCCCGCGCCGGCCGCTGGCGGGGTGCACCTCGGTGTCGATGACCACCACCGGGGCCCCGGTGCGCGCGATGCGCTCGATCAGCTCCCGGGGCCGGTCGAGGTGGTAGAGCAATCCCAAGCACAGCACCACGTCCCAGCCCGTGCCCAGGTCGGTGCCCAGCACGTCGCCCACGCCGATCGCCCAGCGCTCGGCGTCGAAGCCCAGGGCCTCCCGCACCAGCTGGGCCTGCTCGACGTGCATCTGGCGGCCATCGATGCCACGAACATGGTCGGCCCCGGCCCTCAGCGCCGCCAGGCTCCAGAAGCCCGCGTTGCAGCCCAGGTCGAGCACCCGACGGCCCTGAAGCCCGCCCAGCCATTGCACCAGGGGCTCGAAGAAGTGGCGACGCCGCTGTTCGTGCCGCACCGCGTGCTCGGGATCGAAGATGGGTGTGCGCACGCCTCCAGGCAGCTCGATGGCGTAGTGCCAGCGGTCCCAACGGGCGATGCGCTCGCGCAGCTGCTCCGGGGTCACCGGGCCACCAAGGTGGCCTTCAGGTGGGCCGCGAGCCGCAGGGTGAGCGCCACCACGGTGAGCGTGGGATTGGCGGTGCCCGAGGTGGGAAAGACACTGGCGCCGGACACGTACAGCCCCGGGGTGCCGTGCACCTGGTTGTGGGCATCCACCACCCCGTCTGCGGCGCTCGCCGACATGCGGCAGGTGCCGGCGGGATGGGCACGCCAGCCCTCGACCACGCGCGCGTCCTCGGGAACTCCGAGCGCACCCCGGTGGCGGGTGAGCAAGGCGCGAGCGGCCTCGAGGGTGCGGGCATCCCGCTCGGTGCGGTCGAAGTGCAGGGCGAGCAGGGGCACGCCGTGGGCGTCGGTCTGGGCACCCAGGGTGACGCGGTTGTCGCGGTGCGGCTCGAGCTCGGGCTGCATGACCCAGCGCATCGCCGGCTTGGTGTCGAGCTGCAGGTGCGCCGCGCTCAGGCCCAGGCTGCGCAGGTGCTGGTCGAGATCGATGGTGCGATGGCTGCGGCCGGTCCAGCCCTGGGGCGCGGCCTCCGCCTCCCACTTCCAGCCCCACGTGGGATGCGCGTTGAAGTGGCGCCCGACGTGGTCACCCCCCAGTCCCGCGTGAAGCAGCAGGCGCGGGGTCTCGAGCACCCCTGCCGCCAGCACCACGGCTCGGGCCGCAAACCGGTGCCGAGCACCCTGGCCATCCACGGCAGCCACCCCCACCGCCCGTCCGTTCTCGACCACCAGGCCGGTGACCGCGTGTTGGGACAGCAGGGTGCCGTGCTCGAGCTTGTCGAAGGCGGGCAGCTCCTCTTCGGTGAGGCGCACCGGACCGGGCCGACGCAGGGACTTGGCCGGCGCCGCGAAGCGCAGCGACCCCGTCGGTCCCGGCAGGTCCGGGCCGGCATACCCCGATTCCTGCAGCGGATAGGCGCACTCGCGGCCGGGCTCGCCTGAGACGGGCGCGCGACCGACCACCCGAAGGGCCTGTTCGGCTTCGCAGTACCAGGGGTCGAGGTCGGCGTAGCGGATGGGCCAGTCGACATCGAGGCCGAACAGCGACTGGGTCTGCATGTCGCGCTCGGACAGGCGGCCCACCACCCCGGTCCAGTGGTTGGAGGTCCCGCCCAGGGCCAGCACCCGGGTGCTGGCGATGGGGTACTCGAGCCCGCCGGCGTTCGACACCGATGGGTTCAGGGCTCCTCCCTGCGCAAAACTCCCGCCAGCCTCCAGCACCAGGGTGCTCAGCCCGGCGGTCGCGGTGCGCAGCGCCAACAACAGGCCGGCGAAGCCCGAGCCCACCACCACCACGTCGTAGGTGGTCGGCACCTCGCGCCGCCCGCAGCCGGGGCCCCACACGACGACCGAGGCTCCGAGGGAGGCAAGAAAGCTGCGACGGGTGAAGGGATTCACACGGGTACGATACCCACGACCGGTAGCCGCGACCATCGACAGGGAGGCCGGTGGACCCCACACTGCTGACCCGCGCCCTGGGCGCCGCCGCTCTGCTGTTCGTCTGCGAGGCCAGCCTGGCTCGCATGGCCCAACAGCCCATCCCCAGCGTGGATCTGCTGTGGAGCGCACTGGGCCTGGGGCTGCTGTGCGTGGCGCCGGCGCTGTGGTCGACGCGCCTGCCCGACGACCGTGCGCCAGCGGTCGCCGCCTCCGGCGTGTGGGTCGCCGCCGGGCTGGTGGGCGCCGCAGTCGCCATGCCCACCGCGATGGTGCCCGCCTGGGCGACCGCGATGCTTGGCGTGGCGGCCGGCCTGCTGCTGCTGGGCCTGGCGCCGTCCGCGGGCGTGGAGGGTCCACCGCACCCGGCGGTGCTGCTCGCCGGCCTGGCCACCGCGTGGGTGCTGTCGTGGGCGCTGTCACTTCAGGTGCCCGAGCTGGGCGCCGTGGCTGCCACCGCGGCGGTGTGGCTGGTGGCCACCGCGCTGGCCCTGCGCGTCGAGGGCGCCGCTGTGAACGGGGTGCTGGGCGGCCTGGTGGGCGCCGGCGTGGTGCTCGGCCCGCCCGCGGGCTGGACCGCCACCGGGCCGGTGCCCGACGGGCCCGACATCGTGCTGATCACCGTGGACACCCTGCGCGCGGATGTGGGCCAGCAGCTGCCCGGCTTTCAGCGCGTCGCCGCTGGCGGGGCCGCCCTGCCCGACACCACCGCCGCGGCACCGTGGACGCTGCCGTCGACCGCCACCCTGCTCACCGGCGCGCCGCTGCACCGGCACCATGCGGGGCGAAGCACCAGCGGCACCCAGGCCATCGCCGCCGACGTGCCCACCCTCGCCGAGCGCCTGTCCGACCACGGCTACGACACGCTGGCGGTGGTCGACCGGAACATGTGGCTGCGGCCGTCATCGGGGGTTGGCCGAGGCTTCGCGTCGTTCTTCCACACTCGCCAGCGGGCCCCGGGCGGCGCGACCGCCACCACCGGGCTGCCCTTCTTTGCGCGGCTCGCGGCTGGACTCGGCCTGCCGGCTCGCTCGGAGCTGGCCTCGGAGCGGCTCGTCGATCGGGTGCTGGCGGGCCTGTCCAGCCGCAGGGACCGGCCCCTGTTCGTGTGGCTGCACTTCATGGACGTGCACCTTCCCTACACCCACGCCAGCGAGCCGTCCCTGGCCAAGGCCGCGCGGCCCGACATCCTGGCCGACCCCAGCTGGGCCAGCCCGGCCGGACGCACCACCCTGCTGGCCGCGCACCAACACGAAGCCGAGCTCGTGGACACCGCCATCGGGCGCCTGCTCGACGCCGTGGGTGACGACGCCGTGGTGGTGTACACCGCCGACCACGGCGAGGAGATCTGGGAGCACGGCGGCTTCGAGCACGGGCATGCCCTGTGGCAGCAGGTGGTCGCCGTTCCGCTCGCCATCCGCGGGGTGCGTGTGCCCGACGCCGCCGCCCCGGTGCACCACCTGGACATCGCGCCCACCCTGCTCTCAGCCGCGGGACTGCCCGACCCCACGCTCGAGGGCCACGACCTGGCGCAGCCGCTCGCTGAGCGCACGCTACTGACCGGCAACCTGGCCCACGGGCTTCCCGGCCGCCAGTGGGCCGTGCGCCAAGGCCCGTACAAGGCGATCTTTGGCGACGGCGACCCCCGCCTTTACGACGTGGCGGCCGACCCGGGCGAGCTCGTCGACCTTGCCCCCAGCCAAGCGCATCGGGTGCAGCAGCTGGGCCAGGCGACCTGGCACGATCTGGGCACCGGAGGCGTGGCCATCGAGCTGGAGTCCGACCAGCGCAGCGCGCTCGAGGCCCTGGGCTACCTGCGGGGGGCCCCCTGACCCGCTACCCGCTGCTGGGCATCGTGATTGCCGCCATCGGGCTGCGGGCCGTGGGGCTGGGCAATCCCCTGGTTGGGCACCAGGCATGGCGCCAGACGGACACCTGGGCGGTGGCGCAGCTCATGGACGTCGGTGGGCCCCTGCAGCCGCACGTGTACTGGGGTGGGGGCGGCGCCGTGGCCATGGAGGCGCCGATCTACAGCCTGCTGCTGGCGTTGCTGGGGGGCAGCCCGATCATGGGCCGCGCGCTGTCGCTGGTGATCTCGGTGCTGTCGGTGGTGGTGCTGCATCAGCTGGTTCGCCGCACCAGCGGGCCCCACGCGGCCAACTGGGCCGCGGGCCTGTACGCGCTGCTGCCCATGGGCCTGTTCTACGGACGCACGGTGCAGCCCGAGGCGCTGCTGATGCTGGGCGGGGTGACCGCCGTCTGGGCCTTTCGCCGCTGGCTGGACAGCGACTGGGCCGGCGACGCGGTGCTCACGGCCGTGGCGGTGACCATCACCGGCCTCACCAAGCCCTACGGCCTGCTGATCGGCCTGCCCATGGCCTGGATGCTGGTGCACGAGCGCGGCAGGAAGGGGCTGCTGGCGCCGGTGCCGCTGGCCATCGCAGCGGTGTCCTTGGCCGTGGTGGCGGCCTGGTACGCGCACGCCGCCGCCCTGGGCCACGACAGCGGCCTCGCCTTCTTCTCGGTCGAGCCCGGGGTCGACAAGTGGGGACACCCCTCGCTGCTGGTCGACCCGACGTTCTGGAAGAAGCTCCTGGTCACCCGCATCGGCGCCCGGCTGCTGGCGGTGGGCGCGGTTCCGCTGGTGCTGTACGGGCTGTGGCACGTCGAGATCGAAGAGGAGCGGGTCTTCGAGTGGTGGCTGGTCGGATGTGCCGTGTACATCGTCTTCGTCGCACGCGGCAACGACGTGCACGACTACTACCAGCTACCCCTGCTGGCCCCGCTGTGCGCCATCGCAGGCCGGGGCGCCTCCCGGCTGATGTGGCGGAACCAGGGCATGGCGGTGGTCGGCGGCTGCATGCTGGTGGCCATCTTCCAGACCCTGTCGATCTGGAGCTCCCTGCTCGAGCGCGAGACCGCGGACGACCCCCGACTCACCGCCGCCGCCGCCTGCCAGAGCCACATTCCCGACAGCGGGCGCGTCGTCGTCGTCGCCCCCAACCACGACCCCACCCTGCTGAACCTGTGCCAGCGCCGCGGGTGGGTCATCCTCCCCCACCAGGTGGGGCACGACGCGCTGCTAGAGCTGCGCCGCCAGGGCGCCGGCTGGCTGGTGGCGACCGAGCCATTGAACGTCGAAGGCCGGGTGGTGTGGAGCGAGGGCGGCATGGTGGTCGAGCTGCCTCCGGCGTGAGCGCGAGGCTACTCGCCCCGCCGAAGCCACAGCAGCGCGAACGCCCCCCACACCCACAGCCACCGCGTGCTTCCGCCCACCGTCGAGCAGCCCATCGGCTCCCAGGTCGACCCGACCACGCCGCCCTCGTCACCGCGCTCGATGCCCTCGACCTCGTCGGCGCCGGGTCCGTCGAGCCCGGTGTCTGCTGCGAGGCCGGAGTCCAGGGGATCATCGCCGTCAGGGTCCTCGACCGGATCGTCGGCGGGGTCGTCCTGGGGAACGGGCAGGTCCAGGCGCGTGAGCCTCACGGCATCGGCGACGATGTGCTGATTGCTGCCCGGGCTGTAGTCGACCGCGTCGTACAGCGCGACGTACTGGTCACCGCCCTGGGCGAAGTCGAAGGCGCCCAGCGAGGTCCAGCCGCTCGCAGCACCCTGATCGAGGGTGACGTAGTGCTCGGTGCCATCGGCGACGATGCGGTAGTCCACATCGTCGAACACACCCCAGTCGGGGTCGATGTACACCTCCACCTCGTACTCGCCGGCCTGGGCCAGCTCGGTCTGCCACCACGCCCAGTTGGACGCGACCTCGTTCTTCCAGGCGTTGGTCCAGAACAGGTGCCCGCCGTGCCCATCGGACTCCTCGCGCCAGTACTGGGACGGGCCATAGGTCCGGAAGCACGCGCTGGAGTCGTCCAGGGTGCCGCCCGCGTCGGGAATGGTCTCGCAGGCCGGCTGCGACACGCACGAGCCGGGGCGTGTGCCGCGGTCGTGGCCCCCTCCGGCGAACACGCCCCAGTGGTTCGCCACCGAGCGCGGGCTCCCGTCCGAGGGCTGGTTCAGGTATCCATCGCCCTTCACCCACATCTGCGTGGAGCCGCCGCCGTCCAGGTTGAAGGCCTGCCACGCACCCAGCTGGCCCATCAGATCGGCCAGCTCGGCGCCGTACATGCCCGCGCTGCTCGAGCGCCGCCCGTCCACCACGGCGAAGATCAGCGTCTCGCGGTCGGCGGTGATGCCCATGGCCGAGCGCGGGTGCCGCGACCGCATGTCGGTGCGGTCGGGGAAGCAGCTGTTGGCGGTGGCCGAGCTGCAGGTGTAGACCGCGCCCTCGGTGACCAGCTCGGGAAAGCCGCTCACCAGCGCCAGGGTTCCGGCAGGAGGCTCGGCGCCCACCGCGGTGTCCCAGCCTTCGCTGGTGGTCCGGTTGTTCTTGATCCACTTGGTGTGGTCGAACTCCACCCGGTCGTGGCCGAACGCGATCCAGCCGTAGTCCTTGTAGTACCACTCGCTGCTGTACTGGGGGTCGGCGCCGGTGTGGTCGAGCGGCCAGGTGATGCCGTTGCCGATGGCGCGGCCGTACACGCGCAGGGGGCTCGTCTTGTAGAAGTCGCCGTTGATGGCGAACTGCACACCCGCGTCGTTGGCCCAGGCGCCCACCGACCGTCGGGTGGTGGTGGGCTTGGTGGCATCGACGTGGATCGAGCTGTTGCACAGGTCGATCCTGGCCACCCAGGTGTCCGTGCCCGGCGAGCTGGTCCGGTACTTCTGGATGGTGACGCCGGGGTACGGCGTGTCGGTCGACTGGAGGTTGAGCGTGACCGCAGAGGCGGACAGCACGACGAGCGCGGCGAGGGACATGGATGTGGCTCCACAAAACAGGCCCGCAGAGGCGGGGTGCTCGTGGGTAAAGCAATCGTCGTGCCAGGGCTGAGGTCCGGAAGCAATGGGGTCCGATCACTAGAGCGCGCCATTTATGACGCACCGACACAGTCACAAGCCGGACACCGGCACCTTGCACCTCAGGCTCCAGCGTCGATCGCGCCGTTACGAGCCGCCGTGTACAGGAGAGTTCATGTTCGGCATCATCATCCGCTCCATCTTCAGTGGTTTCGGCTGGCGCATCGGGGGCAAGCTCGCCGACGACGCGATGGCCGCCAACAAACGTCGTGCCCACAGCCGCCGCGTCGAAGCCCGCATCGCCGACAAAGAGGCCAAACGCATCCTGCGTGCCCACCAAGGTCCCGAGTCTGCCGAGGCCACCCCCACCGAGCTCGCCGAGCACAAGGCCGCCTGGGCTGTGCTGGCGAAGCGCTACGAGGCAGCGGTGCCCAAGATCAGCGCGCGGGCCAAGCACTGGGAATCTGCACGCGCCAACTACCCAGGCGAGCCGCGTAGCTGGCAGCGCACCCACCTGGGGCAGCCCACCGCCCACGATGTCGATGCCTTGCGCTCTCTGGTGTCCGAGCACGCCGACTGATCGGTGACCCAGCGCTTACGATGCGCTTACCCACGGCCTTGTGGCGGTTGCCTATGCTGAGACCATGCAACACACACCGCTCGCACTGTCCGTACTCGCCGCGCTCGTCGCGGCCGCTCCCACCGCCCACGCCGATGGCACGCTGGAGGTCACCGCGGAGTGGCTCGAAGGCGACAGGCTCCGCGCCAGCGTGCGCAACACCAGCGACGAGCCCGTCGAGCTGCTGGGCGAAGAAGGCTCGCTGGCCGGCAGCTCCCAGGTGCTGCTCGGGGACGCGCTGCTGCAGCCCTCGAATCGGCCGCGCGTCGTCTCTCGGGCGGGCCCCCGCCGGGAGTGGCTGCAGCTGGCTGCCGGCGAGACCCGCTCGCTGGGCGAGTTCCTGGTGGACACCGAGCCCGCCGACGCCCCCATCACGGTCACCGTTCAGGGCCGGCAGGGCTCCGTCGCGATCCAGGCCGCACCCCGCACGCCGCCTCCCACCTCGCCCCCCGAGAGCTGATGCTCGACCTCGACCTCGCCATCGAGCTGCTGGACGCCGACGGGCGCCCCCTGGGCGAGGTCGCAGCGCGCTCCTACGCGTCTACCGCGACGCGCCTGGTGCGCTGCCCGTACCACGACCGGCGCCGCGGCGTGCCCATGAACGCGTCGGCCTTCGACCAGCTGAGAGCCGCCTGGAAGCCTCTTCTCAGCGCGGCGGGAGCGCTCTCGGACGGCACCGCGCTGGGGGCTTGGCGCGCCGCCGTCGGTCTGGTGGGCGCGCCCGTGCTCTTCGCCGAGCAGAACCCAGGCCAGCCGGTGCCCATCGAGCTGTCCGCTGGCTACAAGGCCACGCTGGGCTTCACCCAGACGCTCACCTCGCTGCTGCTGCGCGCCGGCGACCGCCCCTTTGCCGAGCTGGGCACCGGCGCCGAGCTGTTCGCCTACCTCGACCAGCAGGGCTGGCTGCTGGGCCAGACCCAGGCCTGCGCCGGCTCGCCGCGCATGATCGAGGAGCTATGGACGGCGCTCGGCGGCACCGACGATGCACTGCCCGAGCCCTGGGCCCGGCTTGGCCTGGCCAGCCGACTGGGCGAGCTGGCCACCATCGAAGCGCTGCGCATCGGGTCCGGCGACCTGGGCACCAGCCCGTGGCGCCTTCTCAGTCCTTGACCACGTCGACGGCCACCCGGCGGCGCAGCCGCTTGACGGCATCGGACAGCCTCATCTCGACCGTGGTCTCGTCGTCGTCGCTGGGCAGGCTGTCTTCGGCATCGCCCTCGCCCGTGCGCAGCGCGGTCTTGCCGTCGACGGTGTAGGTCACCACGTGGCCCGTCTGCATCAGCCGCTGCAGCGCCGCCCGGCGTAGCTCCGGCGCATCGGGGATCTCGTGGCCCTTCCAGCGATGGATGAAGTAGTGCGCACCCACGAAGCCGCCGCCCGCGCCGAAGTGCGCCTCGGCGCGGCGCAGCTCGCGCAGCATCTCGGTGTCGACCTTCTCGGGCGGGTCGGGCACCGCGCGAACCGGGGCGGCAGCCAGATCGGCGTAGCTGAACTGGTCGAGGTGGTCGAGCAGGTTGATGGTGCCCCATGCCGAGCGCGACAGGGTGCGCGACAGCCCCGAGTCGCCGAAGGTGGCGACCCAGCCCTGCTTGCCCAGTCCGTGGATGGCCTGCAGCGCCGGCGCGATGTCCAGGTCGCCGCTGAAGATCACCGCCACGTCGTAGGCGTCTTGCACCGCGAGCATGATGATGTCGGCCACCAGCGAGGTGTCCACCATCTTTTCTTCGGTGTAGGCGATGACACCGTTGCAGTGGGGGCACTCGCGGGTGCTGGCGCGCCGGTTGAAGCGACGCACGAAGAAGCCGGTTCGCCGCTCGAGGTTGTCGAGCAGGTCGGACAGCGCATGCCGGTCGGTGACGTCGTCTTGGGGCGTGGGCACCCCGGTGTAGTAGTAGGCCGCGAACAGGCGCTTGCCGCCGACGTGTTCGACCGTCCAGTCGGCAAGGGCACCGTGGTCGAGCCAGCGGTCACTCGCGGACCGCCGCAGGGCCTTCATGTGGTTCTTGCCGTCGAAAAACAGAGCTACGCGCATAGATCACCGTGTCGCCCAAAGGGGCGCCTAGGTGAGCAGTGTAACAGGGTGCCACCAAAGCGGCGTGGGGCCCGCTACGCGGTCGCCTCTTCGCCCCCAAGCGCAGCCTCGGCCGACCGCTCCAGCAAGGCCTGCAGGCGGCGTCCGATGGCGGCCGGGTCTTTGACCGTGCCCTCGAGCAGCAGGGCATCGTCGAGCAGCAGGCGCGCGAGGGGCTCGGCCTCTTCGGTGTTGCCCGAGGCCCGCAGGCGCTCGATGTTGCGCACCACCGCGTGCTTGGGGTTGAGCTCGAGCACGCGCTTGGCCGTCATCATCACCGGCTCGTTGGCCGCGCGAAGGATGCGCTCCTGGTTGCTGGAGATGCCGTCGGCATCGACCAGAACTGCAGGGGAATCGACCAGGCGTCCGCTCGTGCGCACATCGCTGAGCTCGACGCCGAAGACGTCCTTCATCCACGGCACCAGGTCGCCCAGCTCGCCGTCATCGGCGTCGTCGCGGTCACCCAGGTCGAGGTCGCCCTGGGTGGCCGACTTGAGCGGCACCTCGTCGAAGGTGGCTATGGCCTGCACCAGCCACTCGTCGATGGTGTCGGTGAGCAGCAGCACGTCGTAGCCCTTGTTGCGCAGGATCTCGAGGGCGGGGCTGCCCACCGCGGCGTCGCGGTTGAGCGCGGGGATGTAGTAGATGGCCTCTTGCCCCTCGGGCATGGCCGCCTTGTACTCGGCCAGCGACATGAGGCCGTCTTCGGAGTCGTGGGACAGGGCGTTGAAGCGCAGCAGGGGCAGGATCTTGTCCTTGTACTCCGGGGACTGCAGGTAGCCCTCCTTGAAGGGCACGCCGAAGTTGCGCCAGATGCCGGTGAACAGGTTGGCCTTGTCTTCGTCGTCGCTCTTGGCGAGCTTGCCCAGGTCTTTGAGCAGGCGCTTGACCAGCATGTCGCGGATCTTTCGCACGACCGGTGTCTGCTGCACCATCTCTCGCGAGACGTTGAGCTGGATGTCCTCGCTGTCGATGACGCCCTTGATGAAGCGCAACCACCGCGGGAACAGGTCTTCGGCGTGCTCGTTGATCAGCACGCGCTTGGCGTACAGCCGGGGCCCGAACTGCGACTCGGGCCGAAACAGGTCGTAGGGCGGGCGGCCGGGGATGAACAGCAGCGCCTTGTACTGGATGGGGGAGTCGATGCTGACGTGCAGGCGCCAGTCGGGGTTGGTCCAGTCTTGGGCCAGGGCGCGGAAGAACTCGTTGTAGTCGTCGTCTTGGACGTTGGAGGGGTTCTCGTGCCAGATGGCGCGCGCCTGGTTGGCTTGCTCTTCGCCCACGAACACGGGCCAGGCCAAGAAGTTGCTGTGCTTGCGCACGATGGTGGTGAGGCGCCCGGCGCTGGCGTACTCCAGCTTCTCTTCGTCGCGGAGCTGGATGGTGATGCGGGTGCCGCGTGCGGTGCGGCTGCCCTTGTCGATGGTGTAGCTGCCGCGCCCCTCGCTGGTCCACAGCACGGGCTCGGCCTCGGGCAGCGCCGACAGGGTCTCGACCTGCACCGAGGTGGCGACCATGAACGAGCTGTAGAAGCCGACGCCGAACTGCCCGATGAGGTCGGGGGTGGACGGCTTGCCTTCGTCGGCGCTCTCGGCCAGCTCGGCTAGAAAGGCCTTGGACCCGCTGCGCGCGATGGTGCCCAGGTTGTTCACCACTTCGTCGTGCGTCATGCCGATGCCGTCGTCTTCGATCACGATGATGCCGGCGTCTTCGTCGACGGTGATGCGAATGCCGGGCTCGTCGGTGGCGGCGTTGGTGAGGTCGACGCGCGTCAGCTCGAGGAAACGAACCTTGTCGAGCGCGTCGGCTGCGTTGCTGATGAGCTCGCGCAGGAAGATCTCTTTGTGCGAGTACAGGCTGTGGATCATGAGATCGAGCAGCTGCTGGACCTCGGCCTTGAAGCCGTGTTCTTGAGCGGTCATGGCGTGCCTCCGAGCGGGTGCATTCGAGTGGGAGCGGAGGGTAAGCACAGCGATGCCAAACGCAAGGGTCGGTGCCTACCCTGGCAGCCACAGCTACCCGCGCAGCCACAGCTCCATGGCCGCGACCATCCACTTCTGGTCGAGCGAGCCGCACATCTCGCGGATGGAGTGCATGGACAGCATCGGGTTGCCCACGTCGACCGTGGGCACGCCCAGGCCGGCGGCGAGCATGGGGCCCACCGTCGAGCCGCAGGCCAGATCGCTGCGGTTGACGAACCACTGGGACGGCACACCCGCCGCCTCGCACAGCCCCAGGAACATGGCCGCGCTCTCGGAGTCGGTGCCGTAGCGCTGGTTGACGTTCTGCTTGATGGCCGGGCCGCGGTTGAGGCGCGGCATGTGCTGGGCTTCGGACTTGTCGACGTAGGCCGGGTGCACGGCGTGGGTCATGTCGGCGCTGATCATCATGGAGTGGTCGAGGGCACGGCCCAGGCCGCCGGGCGCGGTCAGCTCGGCGTCGCGCACGATGCGCTCCAGGATGCCCTGCAGCAGGCGACCATCGGCGCCGCGGTAGGTGCGGCTGCCCACCTCTTCGTGATCGAACAGGGCGATGAGCGCGGTGCTGTCGCCGGGATCGTGCTTGACCGCGGCCAGCAGGGCCTCGACGGCGGCGTGGGAGCTGCCCTGGTTGTCGAGCCGGGGGGCGTGCACGAACTCGCCATTGGCCCCCGAGACGACACACGGGGTGAGGTCGAACAGGGACAGATCCCAGGTCAGGATGTCGCCGGGGTCGCAGCCGATCTCGCCGGCGAGCAGCCGATGCAGCGGAAGCGCGTCGTCGTCGTTCTCGAGCGAGATGAGCGCGGGCAGATGGCTCTGCTTGTTGAGCTTGAGCCCGTCGTTGTTGACACCCCGGTTGAGGTGGATGGCCAGGTTGGGGACCCGGCACAGCGGCCGGCGAAGCTCGACGAGGTGGGTGCGCGTGCCCTGCCCATCGCGCACCACGACGGGTCCGGCGATGCCCAGGTCGCGGTCGGCCCAGGTGGCCAGCAGCACGCCGCCATAGGGCTCGACGCCCAGGCGCACATAGCCTTCGCTGACGATGTAGGGCTGCGGCTTGATGCGCAGGTTCGGCGAGTCGGTGTGCGCGGCAACCATGTGGAAGCCCGCCTCGGACGGGGGCGCAGAGCCCATGCGGAACGCGACGATCGAGCCGCCGCGCACCACGAAGTGGCAGGCACCCGGCGACAGGGGCGCCGGCGGGGAGCCAGGCTCGATCTCGGTGAAGCCGTGGTCGGACAGCCAGCGGGCGGCGGTGGCCACGCAGTGGTGGGGGGTGGGCGATTCGTCGATGAAGCGCAGCATGCGCTGGAGGATGGGGTCGGACATGGCGGGACTATAGCCCGGCTGTGGGGCGCCTACGGGGCGGCCGGCGCCTCGATGTCGACTTGAAGGCCAAAGCCGTCCATGCCGCCGCGCGAGTCGACCACCAGGTACACGACCGCGAGCGCGCCGGTGGTGTTGGTCCACTCGAGCTGCTCGGGCTCGCCATGGTCTTGTCCGACCAGGCAGGAGCTGGCGTCGGCGCAGTCGGTGAGCAGGTACAGTGCCCCGTCGCCGCCCCACTGCTGGAGCGTCGCCACCAGGTGCTCACCCGCCCCCAGCGCCACCGGGTAGATCTGCTCGGGACCGGCAGTGCCCAGGCCCGATGCACACGCCGCGTCGAGGGTGTTCGAGGCACCCACCAGCGTGCTGGCGTAGGACCCCTGCACCAGCGGAGTCCCGGCCATGGCGTCGGTGCACGTGTCCGATGCGGCAAGGCTGCTCACCGGGGTGGACGCCAGGCCCAGGCGCCACTCCCCGGCACCGCTGGCCACGTCGGCGTCGAGGCCCACCAGCAGCCGCTCGGTGGCGCCGCTCGTGTTGTGGTGCCACACCACAGCTGGGTCGCCAGAGTCGGCCGTTCCAGACGCGATGCAGGTCGCCAGATCGCCACAGCCATCGTACAGAAAGACCGACGGAGCCTCGGGCCCCGTGCGGGCGTGCGACGCGCGCAGCACCCGGCCAGCGGGCACATCCACCGGGACCGCCGCATCCACGCCGAGCTGGTTCGCAGGCAAGCAGGTCGTGTCCTGATCGGCGGTCCAGTCGCTGACCGGCCCCCAATAGTCGCCGTTCGCGACGGATGCCTCGGGCTCGGCCAGGGCGCAGGTCGGGTACGTTGTGAGCGGCACGTGGGGGGTCACGCGGTAGCGCAGCTCGAACGGGCCGGGTGTACTGACGCCGGTGGCAAAGTGGTCGACCAGCAGCACAAGCTCGGTGTCCGCCCCGGCGTTGAACCAGGACAGCAGCTCCTGGGGGCCGAACAGGCGGTCGGAGGCATCGACGCAGGCCGGGGGCTGCTCGCAGGCGCTCAGCAGGTGCAGGGAAGGGTCGGCCCCGGGCATGGACAGGTCGAGCTCGATCCAGGCACCCGCGGGCACGGACAGCTTGAGCAGCAGGTCTTCGCCGGGGCTGGTGTAGCCCCCGCACGACGAGTCCAGGGTGGCGGTGTAGGCGGATAGATCGCCAGACCACAGACCAGGCGAGAGCACCGGCACGGACGCCACTTCGGAGCAGTCGTCGGCGATGGTGCCGGGATCGAGCGGCACCGAGGTGGTGGGCTCGTCCGGGGGCCCGCCGGTGTCGGTGTCCTGGCCGGTGTCGGTGTCGGCATCCGAGTCGGCGTCGCTGTCGGCGTCGGCATCGGCGTCGGCGTCGACATCGGCGTCGCCCCCGCTGTCGCGCGGGCCCGTGTCGTCCACCGTCGTGTCATCGACAGCTAAAGGTGGACACCCGAGCACGAGCCAGAGCAGGAACAACCGACATCCAAACAGAAGGGCGCCCCCGGTGGAGGGCGCCCCGTCAGCCTAGCAGGTCGCTGAAATACTCGTTCCTCGCATTTCAGCGACCTGCTTCTACCATTGCCGGCACCGCCGCCTTCAGACTCGGCAAGTCCGGCCGCCGACTCGACGATTGAGTTTGGCCGGTGGTTTTCGCATTCTCGAGGAATCGCCGATTCGGCAGCCGGACCTGCCGAGGGCGGCGGATGCCTCGGTCGCAGCGCCCTGAAAAGCCCGGCAAGCCGGGTTTTTCAGCACCCTGCCAACCGATGGACGTCAGCTACTGGATGTCGATCTCGATGGTGTACTCGCCGAGCTGCCCGGTGGTGTACCCATCCAGGCCCAGGTACCACGTCTCGGTGCCGCCGGAGGTGTTGGTGTACACCAGCGACTCGACCGAGGTGAAGGCCGCGTCGACGCCGTAGGCGCAGGTCGCGGCGTCGGTGCAGTCCGACACCAGGTACAAGGCGGGATCGAGCAAGCCACTGACGTCGGCCAGGAAAGCATCGAGCGTCTGGCCGTCGGCCAGCTCGACCTTGACCAGCTGGTCTTCGCCCGGGGTGCCCAGGATGCCGCTGCCGCTCGTGCAGCTCGCGACGTCGAGGGCATTGGTGCTGCTGGCGCCGTCGCCGTAGTAGAAGCCCGATGCGATGGCGGCACCGGACACCGCCTCGCTGCACGTGTCAAAGCCGGGGAAGGCCGCCGCCGTGGTGTGCTGCACACCCAGCCGCCAGTCGGTCGGGGCGGTCGAGCCGGCGTCGTTGTCGAGCACCAACACCGCGTCGATCGCCGCCGATGTCTCGTTGATGTAGGTGGAGCTGGTGTCGCTGTCGGTGTCGGCGCCCGACGACAGGCACGTGCCCAGCGCGGTGCAGTCGGCCACCAACATCAGGTCGATGTCGAAGTCGCCGCCGAAGGTCGAGTAGTCGAACCGCGCGGCGGTGTTGGCCGGGATGGTGACCGGGATGAAGGCATTGACGCCGTCGGTGTCCCAGCCAAAACAGTCGTCGCTGGTCTGGTCGTCGAAGCCACTGAATGAGCCCACGTACACACCAGGCGTCGCGATGGCCGACAGCGAGCTGACGCCGGCGCAGTCATTGGATGCCGTGTAGGCGGTGATCGCGTTCAAGCCGATGTCGACGGTGTAGGGGCCCGCGCCGGTGTACGCCTGAAGCGAGATGTAGACGTCGACGGCCGTCGAGCCGTTGTTGGCCCACACCGCGGTCTCGGCGCCGCCGTCGTCGGTGGACGCCAGGCATGTGGAGAAGTCGGTGCAGCCGTCGGCGAGGAACACGCCAGGGTCTCCGCCGGGCATCGAGAAGGTGACCTCGAGCTCGTTGCCGGGCGGAACGTTGACGACGCCAAAAGCGTCCTCTTCGTAGGCGCTGAACTGGCCGCAGCTCGGGTCGACCGTCTGGCTGGCGGTGGAGAGGTCGCCGCTGTACGTGCCTGGGGTCAGGGCCGTCATGGCGAGGGCTTCGGTGCAGGTGTCGACGAGGGGATCGATGTCGAGCGCCGGCGGAGTGCCCGTGTCGCCCGTGTCGCCGCTGCCGGTATCGCCGGTGTCCCCGCTGCCGGTGTCCCCGCCCGTGTCGGTGTCGGCGTCCGCATCGGCGTCGGCGTCGGCGTCGGCATCGGCATCGGCATCCGCGTCGGCATCCGCGTCGGCATCGGCATCGGCATCGGCATCGGCGTCGGCGTCGGCGTCGGCGTCGGTTTCGACACCGGTGTCGTCACCACCACCACCGTTGCAACCGGCTGCGAGTATCGCCAGCGCACTCAAGAGAGAGAGCGTTCTAAGGTCCATGTGTCCTCCAATCGGCGAGCAATGTTGCACGAGCGTCGGCCGCTCGCCACCACCTCATCCGTCGCGGCCGCCGCCGCGCGCTACTGGCCTTGATCCGCGAGCGCCTGGAGTTCTTCGAAGCCGGGTAGGTCGGATAGATCGGGCGTAATCACGATCTCGATCCGGCGGTTGGCCGCCCGACCCTCACGGGTTCGGTTGGTGTCGACGGGCTGGAAGTCCGCGAAGCTCGCTGCAGAGACCCGGTCGCCGTCGAGGCCCGCCTCGATGAGCAGGCGCGTGACCGAGATGGCACGTGCCGCGCCCAAGTCCCAGTTGGAGGGGAACTGCTCGGTCGAGATCGGCACGTTGTCGGTGTGGCCGGCCACCTGGTAGTTGCGGTCGGGGATCGAGGCCAGGACCTGGGCCACGCTCTCGATGGAGCTGCGGCCCGCGCGTGACAGGCTCGCCGAGCCCGCCCCAAACAGGATGTCCGTCGCGAGCTCGACCACCATTCGGCCGTCGATGACCTTGACCTGGAGCGTGCCGGCGTCGATCAGGGCCTGAAAGCGGGCGATGAGCTCGCGGTACTGCTGAAGAGACGCATCGGCACGGGCCTTGCGCTTCTCGGCCTCGGCCAGGGCCGCGCGCATCTCGTCCATGTCGGTCTGAAGGGCGCCGGCTTCGCTGATCTTCTCGGCCAGCTTCTTGTTGGTCTGTTCGAGCGCGCGCTCGGAGGCATCGAGCTCGCGCTCGAGCGAGGCGAGCTGTTGCTGCGTCGTCTGGAGCTGCGAGCTGGAGGCGTCGAGCTGTGTTTGCAGATCGTCGCGCATCGCCGTCATGTCGTCGAGCTTGCCCTTGGGCACACAGCCCGCTGCGATGGCGAGCACGACGAGTATCGGGGCAAGGCGCATCTACCGGATCTCCACTTCGATTCGACCATCCGAGCGGTCACGCTCGAGGACCAAGAGCCCCCGGCCCTGTTCAAAAACCGCGACCCCCTCGGGCACATCCTTCCCTGGATCGGAGCCGCCGACCAGCTGTGTCGCGTCGGTCGCCAGCTGGTAGCGCCCCGCGGGCAGCGGCGGCAGGGCAAAGGTGCCGGCCTCGTCGTGCGCCACGATGGCCCAGCCCGACTCGCCTTCGCGCACCACATGCAGGCTGACCGCGTCGGGTAGCTCCATGGCGACAGACGCCCCCGTCCAGGTGAGCTCGACTCCGTCCTCGGGTGGTCGGGACACGGCGACCGGCACGGTGGGCACGCCATCGCACCAGGCCACCACACTCTCGCCACCTCGCGCGCGGCCGACCCAGTAGCCCTCGCCCGAGGGCTGCGCGGCCTGCCCGCCGACGGTGACCTCGCAGTCGCTCGGAGCGTCGCCGTCGAAGGCGACCGCCACCCGCACCGGCGTGGCCTGGGGAACGACACGCCACAGGGCGCCGCTGACGGCCAGCTCGACCGGCCGCTCGCCGCCGCCTCGCGTGGCGATGCAGGACACGCTCGGCTCGGCGCCGGCGGGAATGCCCGTGAGCGCCATGCCCGCGCCGGGCTCGCACATCTCGTTGATCGAGGCCGAGAGCCCATCCGGGAGCTTCCACTTCAGCGCCAGCGCGCACTTGGAGGGCACCTCGCAGCGCAGCTGGGCCTCGCCTTGGGCAGGCAGGTCCAACGCGACGATCTGCCCGTCGTCCTGCGGTAGATAGCTGCGGCGGTACCAGGTGTTGCCCTGCTTGAGCATCACGTAGCGGCTGGGATCTTTGTACGAGACCGAGAACTGCCCGCCAGCGTCGGTCAGCTCGCCTTGCTCGACGCTCTCGACGCGCAGCCCTGCAATCGGCACCCCGTGGCTGTCGGACACCACGCCCACCATGCCACTGGGGCCCGTCACGGCGGGTTCCCAACAAGCGGTCACGACGAACAGCCACAGCATGCTCGCTGCCTTAGCATGTCCCGACCTCGCAGGAGACCCGCATGGACCCAGACGACCCCGAGCGCATCGTGAAGCCCGGCTTTCACCGGGTCGTGTACGATCTGGTGCGCACCGTACCCACGGGCGCGGTGACCGCGTACGGCGATGTGGCGGCCGCACTGGGCTCACCGCGCGTCGCGCGGCACGTGGGCTGGGCGCTGTCGTCGATCACCGAGCGCGACGCGGACGTGCCCTGGCACCGGGTGGTCAACAGCCAGGGGCGGGTCAGCCACCGCGGCGACACCGGGCGCGCCAGCGAACAGCAGATCCGCCTCGAAGCCGAGGGCATCGAGTTCGACGAGAGCGGCAAGATCCGCGGCTGGAAGCAGCTGCGGTACCGGTTCGTCGGGTGATTGAGCGTATGATGCGGCCGGAGATGCTCATGACCCGCGCTTTCTCGGTCCTTCTGCTCGCGACGCTCAGCCCCTCGACGGCGCTGGCCTCGGGCTACTTCTACAGCGACTCCGGGGTGGTGGCCTCCACCCGAGGCGGCGCGTGGGTGGCCGGTGCCAACACACGCTTTGCGCAGCGCTACAACCCCGCGGGGCTGATCCGCATCGATCGGCCCACGCTCGATCTGGGCGTGTCCTTCGTGCAGCAGAACGTGAGCTTCCAGCGGGCGGGCGAAGACTTCGACGGCAACCGGTACGCCACCGTCAAGAACCAGGCCGCGCCGTTCACGGTTCCCGAGTTCGGCTATGCAATGCCAGTCGGCGACAAGTTCGCCTTCGCGTTCGGCCTGTACACGCCCTATGCCCCCAGCTCCGACTACGACCCCGAGGGGCCCCAGCGCTACACGGTGATCGACACGCTCATCCTGCAAGGCAACATCGGGCCCAGCTTCGCGTGGCAGCCGGTCGAGCAGTTCACCCTGGGTGTGGGCCTGCAGTGGGGCTTTCTGTCGGTGGGCCAGCGCCTGAACGCCAACGTCGCGGTCATCGAGAACGAGGCCCAGGACGACGTCGAGCAGGACATCGCCGTCGACGTGCGCGTGCAAGACCTGTTCACCCCGTCGGCCAACATCGGCGTGCTCATCGACCCGGTCGAGGCGGTGTCCATCGGGCTCATGTTCCAGCCCCCCACCGGCTACAAGGCCCGCGGCGCCATGACCTTCGATGCCAGCGAGTCCGAGGGCGTGCAGAACCTGCTCGAGCCCAACGACGACGGCTCCTTCGTGTGGACCGACGAGGCCGTCGCCCTGAACCTCGCGCTTCCCCTCGAGTTCCGGGCCGGCGTCGCCGTCCGACCCATCCCCGATCTCGAGATCGAGGTCGCCGCCCACTACGTGAACTGGGGCAGCGTCGACGAGATCCTCATCGAAGAGATCGACGTCACCGTGGGCTCGGTCATCGGCGACCAGACCCTTCCCGACACCATCGGCCTGCCCGCGGCCTTCAAGAGCTCCACCACCTACTCCCTGGGTGCCGAAGGCAAGATCGGCGACGTCGCCATGATTCGTGGGGGCGGCTTCTACGAGCCCACGGCGGTGCGCAGGCGCAACCTGGCGGTCGGCACCATCGACATGAACAAGGTGCAGCTGGGCATCGGGGGCAGCGTGCTGGCCGGCGACAACCTGCGCTTCGACGTGGCCGCCAACATGCTCTTCTTCCCCGAGACCACGGTGAACAACAGCGAGGTCCAGCAGATCAACGCGCTGAACACCGAGAACGACCCCAGCCTGAGCTACCCGTCCGGCCTCATCGTGGGCAACGGCACCTACAACTCCAATGGATGGACGGTGGGCGTGGGCGCGAGCTGGGCATTCGGGAAGCCCAACGATGACGACGAAACCGACAGCTAGCCCCCAACCCGTCCCGGCCCTCATCGTGTCGGGGTACCTGGGCAGCGGCAAGACCACCCTGGTTCAGCACCTGCTGAAGCAGGCCGTCGCCAGTGGCGTGCGCCTGGCCATCATCAGCAACGAGTTCGGTGACACGGGCATCGACCGCGCGCTGCTCGACGCCGGCGAAGAGGGCTTCGTCGAGCTCGACGGCGGCTGCGTGTGCTGCCGCCTGTCCGACGCTCTGGGCGAGACCCTCGAGATGATCCTCACCCAGACCCGGCCCGATCGCCTGGTGCTGGAGTGCTCGGGGGTGGCGCTGCCCGGCGAGGTGCTGATGACCTTCTGGCGCCCGCCAGTGAGCGAGCTGATCAGCGAAGAGGTGGTGGTGGTGCTGGTGGACGGCGAGCGCATCGTGGCCGAGGGGGCCACGGACGACACGATGATCGAGCAGCTCGAGGCCGCCGATCTGGTGCTGCTGAACAAGTGCGACCTGCTCGACGAGGCCGGCATCGCGACGGCTCGCGGCATCGTGGACGGCATCACCGGCGGCCAGCCGATGATCCAGACCGTGCACTCCAGGGTGGCCCCCGAGCTGCTGTTCCCGCCAGACCCCAGCGGCACCCGGAGCGAGCGCCGCGACCCCGCGGCAAAGATGCACGAGCACACCCACGAGCGCTTCGGCACCACCGAGCTGTCCTTCCCCGGAACGGTCGACCCCGACGCCGTGCTGCAGACGGTCCGGGCGCAGGCCGCGATCCGCGCCAAGGGCTTCGTGCGCACAGCAGACGGGGTGCGCGTGCTGCAGGGCGTGGGGCAGCGAATCACGCTGGCCACCCCCGACAAGCCCGTTCCCGACGATCTGGTGGGGCGCGTGGTCGTGATCCACAAGCTCGAAGGGCACTCCCATTAGGGCGGTGGTGCTGAGCATCGCCGGCTCCGACACCAGCGGGGGAGCTGGGATTCAGCGGGATCTGCGCGTCTTCCAACAGCTGGGCGCCGACGGCCGCTCGGTGATCACCGCGCTCACCGCCCAGACCTCGACCTCGGTGGCCCACGTCGAGCTCACGCCGCTCCCGTCGCTGCAAGCCCAGCTGGTGGCCGCGCTCGACGGCGGCGTCGACGCCATCAAGATCGGCATGCTGGGCAGCGCCGCTGCGGTCACTTGTGTCGCGGCCGCGCTGGCTGCGCTGCACCCGCGCCCGCCCATCGTGCTCGACCCGGTGATGGTGAGCAGCAGCGGACGCGCGCTGCTTCACCCCGACGCCGTCGCCATGCTACGCGACGCGTTGGTGCCCCTGTGCACGTTGGTCACACCCAACCGCGCCGAGGCGGCCCGCCTGGGCGAGCTGCCCGTGCCGGTGCTGCGGACGGGCGGCGATGACCCCCATGCAGGGGGCGACGTCGTCGACGTGTTGTTGCGGCCTGGCATGCCCGCGCTCGAGTTCCGAAATCCCCGCATCGCCGCGTCGATGCACGGCACCGGCTGCACGCTGTCATCGGCCATCGCCACGGGCCTGGCCACGGGTCACCCCCTGCCAGAAGCGATCCGCCGCGCAATCGGCTACGTGCGCGCGTCCATCACGGAGGAACAACGTGTGGTTCGCCCTGCTCGCCATGATCTCCCTGGCTCAGGAAACGCCTGAGAGCCTGCGGCCCGGCCACGTGGTGGCCTACCTGAAGTCGGTCCAGGAGCTGCACATCGACCAGCAGCTCCCCGTGCCCCTGCACGACCCGATCACCGTCAGCGATGGCCCCATGACCATGCAGCTCGAGGGCGGCTGGGTGACACCCATCTGGTCGGGGTACCACCCCTACGAGTGGCCCGATCGCGACGACGCGGGCGACATTCCCGAGGCCTTGCGCGGTCGCCGCAACCTGGCGGGCTTCATGTGGGTCGAGGGCAGCGGCACCGCCGAGCTGTCCTTCCCCGAGAAGAGCGACGGGCTGGGCCTGGCCAACTACCTGGCCATGCGCGGCGATCTGGAGCCGCAGGCCGTCGCCGCGCTCGCCGCCGGCGAGTCGTGGACCGTCAACATCGACCGAGGCCTGTTTCTGGCGGGGCCCGAGGTCACCGCCGACATCTTTGCCAAGAACACCATCACCGAGCTGCTGGTGCCGCCAGACGACCCCGAGACCCTCGACGAGATCATCGTCATCGGCGATCGCGGTGAGGCCCGCGACGCCCTGCGCAAGTCGCGCACCCTGTTTCGCGACCGCATGCGGCTGTACGACTGGATGGACGAGACCTTCGAGCGGCGCCTGGCCATCGACCGGGCACGCCGCGAGCTGTATGGCGCCAGCCATCGCCACGCGCTGCTCATCGCCGACGTGCACACCGACACCACCGTGCCGCTGCGGGTCACCGAGCAGACCACCTACGACTTCGCCGACACCGCCCAGGTGCTCGACACCGACCGCGTCTACAAGACCGACTGGTTCACCCTGGTGCGCGACGACACGGGCGAGAACGACAGCCGCCTGCAGACCAGCGTGCGCGCCATCCACGGCGACCAAGAAGACGTCTTCGTGTCCTTGCACCTCGCCGGCGCTCCCTTTGCGCCCGAAGACCCCGACGACCCCACCAGCGCCCCCTGGCCAGCGACCTACCTGCGGCACGACCGCGCGGTGTCCACCATCGACGTCACCCCATGGCCCAAGGACGCGCTCATCCTGCAAGCCCGCATCCAGACACGGCTCACGATGGCGGCCGTGGGTGGCGGATCGATCTTTCGGCTGACGGTGCCTCGCGGCATCCGCGAGAAGCGATTCGGCGTCGACGTCGATGTTCAGCTCGCCAACGGGGACTCGCTGGTGGTGTACACGCCCCACTGGGAGAACGAGGCTGTCACCATCGCCCTGCCCCGCCACCTCGCCGACGGCGAGTCCATCCAGCTCGACGTGACGTGGAAGGCCTATTGGCCCATCGGCGGCATGGTCGAGCTCGGTGGCGAAGTGCGCGGGCAGGCCAAGGGCACGGGCCTGCAGTGGTTCATCCCAGCTCCCGTACCCAGCCAACCCGGCAACCCCTGGGCCTTCGACGCCACCCTCACCTGGCCCGCGTCCCTCAAGCTCAGCGGTGCCCTGTCTGGCGGCACCATCGAGTCGGGCACCAGCTCGGGCATCAGCCGGATCCGTGCTGGCTACGAGGGCCAGGCCAGCTGGGCCGCCGTGTCCCTGGGCGAGTGGAAGACCCGCACCGAGCCCAAGTACAAAGACCAGCTACCGGCCATGCGCATCAACCTCACCGCCAGCAGTGCCAGCTCCCTCGACGAGTTCGGGCCCGAGCTGCGCCGCATCGGCCTGTTCTACGACCGCTTCCTGCCGCTCATGCCCCTGTCCGAGCTCGAGGTCATCGAGATGCCGGGCCGGCCGTATGGACTGGCCTGGGTGGCTCCTCACGGCATGGTGGCCATGCAGCAGGCCTTTGTGGCCGATCCCATGGGCCAGAGCCCGGGCGCCAGCACCACCGGCCACGCCGGCCTGCGCGACGACCGCCCCCACTTCGAGCACGGCATCCTGGCCCACGAGGTCGCCCACCAGGTGTGGGGGCACATCGCTCGTCCGGCCAATATGCGGGACTTCTGGATCTCCGAGACCATGGCCGAGGGCTATGCCTGCTGGTACCTCGCCCAGCAGTTCGACCGGAAGGACTGCCGGGTGCGCATGAAGCGCTACCAGCGCACCTGGGAGAAAGAGCTCGCGGCGCGGCGGGTTCGAGCCAGCCTGTCCGGCGCCTACGGCTCGCCCTGGCAGCCCGCCATCGTGTACGAGTACGGCCCGTACGTGATGTTCGAGATGCTGCGCAAGCGCATCGGCGACAAGGCCTTCTTTGGCGCCCTCGACGAGCTGTCCCAGCAGCGCTTTCAGCAGACCGTGACCACCGAGCAGCTGCTGGCGGCCTTCGAGTCCAAGACCAACCGCGAGCTCGACGACTTCTTCGACTACTGGGTGCACACGGGCATCGTGCCCAAGCTCACCCTCGACTGGCGCGTGGACGCCGAGGCCACTCCGCCTGTGCTGACGGGAACGCTCACCAGCGACGTGCCCTTCGGCACCATCGACGTGCCGATCCGCGTTCGCGAGAAGGGCGACAAGATCACCACGGTGTGGATCGATGTCATCGACGGCCAGGGCGCGGTCGAGATCCCACTCTCGTCCAAGAAGAAGCCCAAGGTCGAGATCGATCCCGAGGGAGCCGTGCTGGCTCGAACGCGGCGCGAGAACTTCCACAAAGAGTAGTGCGGCGCCCCCCGCCTCACCCTCATTCGCGCGACGCATCCCTGTTGATGGCGTAGATCGTGCCTCCTTCGGGGGCCAACACCATCTCGGCCGTCAGCCGTCGTTCCCGCCAGTTCAGCTCGACGATGCGCGTGGGCAGCTTCTCGCCGCGAACCCCGCGCACCCAACGGCGCAGCAGCTCGCGGTGGCGCCCTCGCCGGAGCATGGTCATGCCCACGAACACCCGGTCGCCCACCACCTCGATGCCCCGGCACCACCCCAACATGCGCGGCGAGCCCGTGATCTCGTGCAGATCCAGGTGCACGCGACGCTCCAGCGACTCCGGATCGACCGCTACCACGTGCCCCGTCACTGTGGTGAACCACAACAAGCCCTCGCGCAGGCGCCCATCGTGGGCGGGCCCCTCTGAGAGCCCGATGGTGCCGGGGCCATCGAGGCTGCGAGCCTCCCGCTGCTCGAACAGGGTGACCCACAGCTGGCCGCCCCGCAGGAACAGCCCATTGGGGTGGTGGGAGTGCGGCTTGGTTCGGCTTGTCGGCACCACACGCCAGTCGCGAACGCTCCCGTAGGCGGCCTCGAAGCCCACCGAACCGCCGGCGGGGTCACGCAGCCAGTGGTGATGTTCGAGCTGCCGATCGCTGCCAAAGCGCAGCACCGACTCGTGCCCGGCGCAGCTCACCGCAAAGCCGCCACCCGGGAGCGGACAGACGTCGTGCAGGTCGTAGAACAGGCGGTGGCTGAAGCGCTCGAGCACAGCCATGCGCCTCGGGTCGATCCACAGCAGCTCGTTTCGTGTGACCTGCCACAGCAAGCCGTCCACGATGCGCCCGCCGGTCAGCTCGTGATCTTCGCCTGCATCGGCCGTCCGCGTCGGTGTCAGCGCCAGCTCCGAGCTCACGGACCGGCCAGCCCAGTCCACGTCCAGCAGCACCGGCACCCGGGGCGTACCGGGTCGCACGCGCCCCATACTGACGAGCAGCCTCACCGACGGCGCACGGCCACCAGGACAGGCAGCGCCAGCCAGCCAAGGCCCCAGGGCCCCGGCGCGGAGCTGCACCCGCACGCGTCGCCCCCCGAGTCGGTGTCGGTGTCGGCGTCGGCATCGGCGTCGCTGTCCGCATCGGCGTCGGCGTCGGCGTCGGCGTCGCTGTCCGCGTCGGCATCGGCATCGGCATCGACATCGCTGTCGGCATCGGAGTCGGCATCGCTGTCGGAGTCGGAGTCGGCATCGGTGTCGGCATCCCCCCCGCCGAACTGGCAGATGCGGGGCGCGATGTCGATCTCGCTCCAGGTGTCGGTGGTCGACGCGAAGCCGATGGTGTTCTTTCCGTCGATCTGCACCGAGTACCAGACCAGGTAGTCCGAGCCGACCCGCATCACCTCCCAGTGCCGCCAGATGTCGTCGCCGGGCCAGGTGAAGGCGGGGCTGTTGAGGGCATCGAGCCACCAGCTCTGGCCGCCGTCCGACCACGCGCGCCCGAACGAGGACGTGTTGGCTGGGTTGCACGCGGCGTCGCCGTCGACGCAGTCTTTGCCGCCAAGGTGCAGGGTGAGCGGGAACAGGCCGGTCTCTTCGCACACCAGCGAGGGGTTGTAGACGCGGTCTTCCATCCAGACGGCCAGACCGGGCTCGAACACCGGCGACGACAGCAGCGTCCAGCCGCTGTCAGGACTCTGGGAGGTGGCCAGGTACAGGCTTGGAACCTGGGCGAGCACCATGTACCAGGTACCATCGACCTGACTCACGGCCGGGAAGCCGAAGGACGCGCCCGTGAGCGGCAAGACCGAGTTCGGGTTGGCACTCCAGGTGAGCCCGCCGTCCACCGAAGATGCGTAGCTCACGCCGGTCTGACCGGCCTGATCGTTCGCCTTGAACCACAGCCGCAGCGTGCCCCCATCGTCGAGGGCCACCGGGTGGGTGACGCGGCAGGCGTGGTCGGTGCCGGGCTCGGGAATGAGCACCGGATCGGTTCCGGTCACCGTCCAGGCCAGGCCATCGGGCGACGAGGCCCGGCCCATGGCCCACACCGCCCCGCAGCCCGTGTAGTCACCAGGGAGCGCGTCGACGTAGTCGGTGGTGAGCTTGGTCTCGAAGAGCATGACGTACTCGGAGCCCGTGTAGGCCACCGTGGGAGCGCCGATGCCGTTTTCGTAGAAGGTGCCTTCTTGAGGCTCCAGGATGTACAAGGGCTCGGTGCCGTCGAGCCAGATCTCGAAGTCCTGCGCGGCCGCAGGCGTCGAGGTGAGCATAGTTGCGGCGAGGGCCAGCCAGGCTGCGTGCATGATGTCTCCGTGGGCGCCGGCAATAACGTGTCGCGAGCCGGCCGTTCCGTCGACGCCTGTGACGCTTTGGGACGATCCAGACAAGCGCGGCGACCCGAGGGCCGCCGCTTGGGGATGGCAGGCGAATCGCCCGCCCACGGTCTGTGCTACGCCTACCGCGAGGCGTCTTCGGGCGCGTCGTCGCTGAAGTCCTCGTCGGTGAACACGCAGTTGCTGGCATCGCCCTCGATGGACTCGGTGTCCCAGTTGTTGCCGTAGAAGCTGCGGCCGAAGTCGGGCGCTGCATCCCAGCACTCGCTGGAGTAGCCAACGAACTCGCCCAGGTCGCCGCCTGCCACCGCCGCGTCGCCGCGGCCGGAGCCATCGGCCATCCAGCGGCTGCGGGCGTAGTGCGTCTCGATGGCGCTGCCATTGCCGTCGATGTCGGCTTCGTAGATGAGGTCCATGGCCCCGCCGGCGCTGTCCTGCGAGAACGCGTACACCGCGTTGATGGGCCCCTCGCCATCGTCGCTGAAGTCTTCGAAGCCGGCGGTCGCCTCCACCGCATCGGGATCGATGTCGTAGTGGGTCGCGAACTTGCCCTCGGTGGTGGACACCGGGTCGTACGTCGCGGCGGCGTCGAAGTCGAAGTAGAACCAGCCGTCGCTGTCGGTGTCGGTCGCGCCCTCGTTGACCTGCCCCACCACGATGGGCTCGAACGCGTCCCAGTCTTCTTCGCCGCGGGGTCGCTGGGCGATGGCCCAGGTGTAGACGTCGGTGGGCTCGTCGTAGTGCACCCACAGCGCCGACTCGGATGCGTCGAGGGAGTCGGCCCAGGGGCCCCAGACCGCCGTGTTCTCTTCGTGCGAAGCCCACGTCGGCTCGTAGTCGGTGGCCAGGTCGACGATGCCGAGCACCGAGCCGATCATGCCGTTCACGTCCCGGGTGACCTGAGCCGTGAACAGGTAGGCCTCGGCGAGGTCACCAACGGCGCGGCTGCCGTCGTAGTCGGTGTCGAGGTTGATCTGCACCCGTTCGTCGGGGAGCACGGCGCGGTAGGCGTCGACATCTCCGTCACCAATCGGGGCGGGCTCACAGCCGGTGCCGATGGCGGCGAGAAGGATAGCGGGAAGCAGAGCGTATGGGGTGCGCATTGGGTTCTCCTGTGCGTCGGTTCGTCCATGAGAACCACCACGGCAGAGAAAGGGAAAAGAAAAGTTGATCATTCTTCTTATCGGCGCTGCCCAGGCGGTTCCCCCGGCTGCCGACGACACCGCCTCGCTGGCCTTCGGAGAGGCGGCGACCCGGGCCAGGGCGGTAGCCGACTCGCTCGACGACGCCACGTGGACCCTGCACCAGCAGGTGTGGGTGGGGGGCAAGCTCGACCCCGACACCCGCATGGAGGTCAAGTGGCGGGCGTCCGATGATGGCCTGTACATGCGCTGGTCCGGCGATGTGAACACCGGCCGGGAGCTGTTGTGGGTACCCGGATGGAACGACGACCGCATGCGGGTGCGCGTGGGCCGGTGGGTGCCCAACATCGATCTGGCCCTCGACTCCAGGCTGGCCACCCGAAACCAGCGGCACAGCCTGAAAGAAGCGAGCATCGTGTTCACCGTCGACAACATCGTGGACGGCGCCATCCGGGTACGGGACAGCGCGGTCCTGACCCCGGACGTGACCGACCTGGGCACACGAAGCGTCGAGGGCGATGATGCCCACTGCTTCTTGACCGTCACCGACAAGGCCACCGACCCCGAGCTGTACTCGTACAAGTCCGAGATCTGCTTTGCCGATCGCACCGGTCTGCCCGTGTTCGTCGAGAACTGGGATCACGAAGATGGCGCGCTGCGCATGGTGGAGCGGTACACCTTCGCCAGCCTGGTGGTGAACCCCGGCCTCGCCGCGAGCGAGTTCACTCCAGACCACGAAGGTTACGGATTCTGAATGACCCTTCCGCTCCCTGCCGACCTCCACGAGCGCATCGTCGGCCTGCGCCGTGACCTGCACCAACACCCCGAGCTGTCGTGGAACGAGGCCCGCACCATGGCGCGCATCACCGCGCAGCTCGATGATCTGGGCATCCCGTACCGCGACGGCATCGCTCAGACTGGCATCATCGCCGATCTGCCCGGCCAGCAGGAGGGCCCAGCCATCGCCCTGCGTGCCGACATGGATGCCCTGCCCGTGCACGAAGAGACCGGCCTGCCCTTTGCCTCGCAGCACGAGGGCGTGATGCACGCATGCGGGCACGACGGCCACACCAGCATTCTGTTGGGGGCAGCCGCGCTGCTCCGGGCCAACCCGCCTCCCCTGCCGGTGCGACTGCTGTGGCAACCCGCCGAAGAGCTGGGCAGCGGAGCCGCCGCGCTCATCGAGGCGGGTGCGCTCGATGGCGTGGGCATGATCTTCGGGGGCCACGTCGACCGGCACTACCCCCCCGGCACGCTCGCGGTCACCGACGGGGCGGTGAACGCCAGCACCGACACCTTCCGCATCACCATCGACGGGCAGCAAGGGCACGGTGCCCGTCCGCACGAGGCGGTCGACGCCGTGGTGATCGGCAGCTTGCTGGTCACCGCGCTGCAGACCATCGTCTCGCGTGAGATCGACCCGGCACGCCCCTCGGTGATCACGGTGGGGCGCTTCGACGCCGGGACCGCATCCAATGTCATCGCCGGAAGGGCCCTGCTCGAGGGCACCATTCGCTCGCAGGACCCCGAGACCCGCGCTCACCTGTGCACCTCGGTGCAGCGCATCGCGCGCGCCATCGGCGAGCTGCACCAGGCCCGCGTCACCGCCGAGATCGCGCCCGGAACGCCGCCGGTCATCAACGCGCCCGGTCCCACGACGCTGGCCCGGCGGGCCGCCGTCGACGTGGTGGGGCCCGACAACGTGCTGGTGCTGCACACCGCGAACATGGGCGGCGAGGACTTCGCCCAGTACCTCGAGCACGTGCCCGGTTGTTACATCCGCTACGGCGCCCAGGTTCGTGGTCGAGAGGGCTTCCCCGCCCACAGCAGCCAGTTCGACATCCACGAGGACGCGCTGGCCTGGGGTGCGGCGTGGATGGATCGCGTGGCCCGCATCGCCGGCACGCATCTTGCTGGTGAGAACTCCTGAATTCCAGGAGCTTGCCGTGGGTGACGACATCCGGGTCCGAGAGGCCACCGAGAGCGACGTAGGCCAGGTTCGCGGCATCTTCGAGGCCACCTACTCCGGCGACTACCCCTACCAGCAGTTCCTGGACACCCAGTGGCTCAAGCGCTCCGTGTACAACGACGACGTGCTGATGCTCGTCGCCGAGGACACCGGCACGGGAGCGGTGCTGGGAACCGCCTCGGTGGTCTTCGACGTGGGCAGCCACAGCGACCTGCTCGGTGAGCTGGGCCGCCTCGCGGTTCACCCCGACGCACGGGGCCTGGGCGTCGGCCGCGCGTTGATGCAAGCTCGGGTCGAGCACATCGAGCCGCGCCTGCACGTGGGCATCGTGCAGAACAGGGCCGTGCACACCCACAGCCAGCGCATCTCCAAGCGCCACGGCTTCGCGGCGGTGGGCTTCCTTCCCATGAAGTACGCCCTGCGCACCCGGGAGTCCGCGTCGCTGTGGTGCCGGCTGTTCGGCGACGCCCGCGAGCTGCGCAGCAACCACCCCCGGGTGGTGCCCGAGGCCGCGGCCCTGGCCCACGCAGCGCTGACCAACTGCGGCATCGATCCCGACGTGGTGGTGGACGACCAGTCGGCCAGCTACCCACCTGGCGGCCACTTCGTCGTGACCGAGCTGGCTCGGGGCGGCATGCCCGCGCTGCTGCGCATCGAGCGTGGCCGGGTGCGCAACCGCGAGCTGTTCGGGCCCATGCGCCTGCACGATGGCTTCTTCCATATCCACGCGAGACGGGCCACCTACCTGGTCGCCACCGACCCGGGCAGCGGCGCCGTCGCCGGGGCCGTGGGCTTCATCCGCGATCCGATCAACCAGGCGGTGCAGATCTGCGAGCTGGTGCACCGCTCCGATGCCGCCGTGCGAGCCGTGCTCGACGCGCTGCTGACCCGATGCGCGGCCTGGGGTGTGCAGTACGTCGAGACCGATGTCAGCGCCCATGCTCCGCGCATGCAGCGCACCCTGCTGGAGCTCGGCTTCGGGCCGGTGGCCTTCGTGCCGGCGGGGGTCTTCGCCCAGGTCGAGCGCTTGGACGTCGTCAAGATGGCCCGCCTGACTGGTCCACTGCACGTCGGCCCAGTCGACCTCGTCGCCGACAGCCGCGCCATCGCCGACCTCGTGCTCACCCAGTTCGAACACCGCGAGACCCGGCCTCGCATTGCCCACTTGATCCGCGAACTCTCGTTGTTCGACGGCCTGCGCGAAGCCGACGCGCACCGGGTCGCCGGGCTGTGCGAAATCGAGCAGCACGAGGCGGGGGCGTGCCTGTTCGCACAGGACAGCCCCAGCGATCGCATGTACGTCATCCTGCAAGGGGCCATCTCGCTGCATCTCGGCAGTCGGCGCGTCGGTGAGCTCGGTGCCGGCGACATCCTGGGAGAGGTCTCGCTGTTGACCGGCGCCCCACACAGCCTGTCGGCCATCGCCCGCTCGCCCACGACCGCTGCCACCCTCGACGCGCGGGACATCCACGAGCTCACGCGGCAGCGCCCCGACATCGCCCTGGTGCTGTACAGGAACCTGGCGCGCGCGGTCGGCGCGAAGCTGCGAGCCCTGGACGCGGTGTACGCTCGGGACGTCCTGGAGAGCCCACCGTGATCACCTGGCTGTTCGTGTGGGCCTGCACCGGCCCCCCCGAGCCACCCCCGGCCCCGCCGCCGCCCGACCCCTGCGACGAGGCCTGGGTCGAGCTGTCGACCCTTGCTGCCGCCATCGAAGGCGCCAAGGCTCCCGACGAGCCGGCCTTTCGCAGCGCGTGCACGGCCATGCCCACGGCGTCCCGCGACTGCCTGTCCCCGCGTCGCCACGCCATCGAGCCCGCTCGATGCCACAAGGCCCTCGAAGCCCTGACGGCCGAGCAGCGGGCCGCCGTGTCGTCTGCGCTTGACGCTGGCGCGCGGCTCCCTTAGACGCCCGGGGTCTGCCCGCCGTACACGTGGGCAAGGGGAACATCATGAAGGTCGCGAATTCGCTCAAGTCCCTCAAGAAGCGCCACAAAGACTGCCAAGTCGTGCGTCGCCGGGGCCGCGTGTACGTCATCTGCAAGTCCAACCCGCGCTTCAAGGCCCGCCAGGGTTCTGCCAAGAAGCGGTAGCCGACTTCAGGCACGCCACGCGAAGAGACCTCGGCCCCGTCACGGGGGCCGGGGTTTCGTCTTTCTGACCAGGACCTTCACGGCCGACCGAGGTCACGGCTGGTAGACTCCGCGCCGATGTCGCAAACGTTCCTTCAGGTCGCACAAGCCCAGGGCGGTCACCGCTTCGGCCCGTTCACGGGCATCGTGCAGATTGGCTCGCACCCGCAGCAATGCCAGGTCTTGCTCCAGGGCCTGATGCCCGTGCACTGCCAGGTGATGGACAACGGCAACGGCACCTGGACGGTGACCCCCACCGATCGCAACGGACAGGTCTTTCTGATCCAGGCGGGTGATCAGCAGCTGTGGCCCGTGCAAGCCCCCGTCATCGCGAGCCCCGGCGACACCCTGGTGCTGGGCAGCCAGCAGGGCGCTCGCCTGACCGTGCTGAACGAGCAACAGGTCCAGGCCTCGGCCCCGCCCCCGTCGACGGCCCAGAAGGCCACGGGCTTCGCCGGTTCGATGCAGAAGGAGCTGTCGCGGCAGGCGCATGCCAGGCTCATGCACCGCAACCGTTGGTACCGCGACTTCTACAACTACTCGTACCGGCTGCGCTCGGGGTCGCTGACCAACCCGCGCGTGCTGGTGCCCTTGATCGGCGGCGTGCTCGGGGCCATCGGGACGGGCTTCGTGGCCTGTGCCGGCGGCGTGCTGGCGCTCCTGCAGTTGCTTTCTGGTTAGTACGGCCCCACCGGAGGACCCTTGAGCGAAGCTCCCCCCAACAACAACACGGCCACCTGGGTGGCCGGCGGCGTCACTGCCCTCTTTGTCATTGCCGGAATCGCGGTCGTCGTTCAGGGCATGAGCAAGCCCGAGAGCCCCGAGCCCGGCGAAGGCAAGCCGGCCGTCCAGGCCAAGGCCGGCGGTCCGGCCACAGCACCCAAGCCCCCGCCGCCCAGTCACAAGCCCAAGTACGAACGGGACGTGCCCGAACAGCCGCACCCCGTCGACGCCGCCGACTACACCACCACCAGCAGCGGCCTGCAGTACTTCGTCATCCAGAAAGGCTCTGGCAAGGAGCCCGTTCAGGGCGGCATCGTCGAGGTCGAGTACACCGGCTGGCTCACCGACGGCACGATGTTCGACTCGTCGTACAAGCGAAAGACGCCGCACCGCTTCAAGCTGGGGGCGGGCCAGGTGGTTCAGGGCTGGGACGAGGCCGTCGCCACCATGAGCCAGGGCGAGAAGCGTCAGCTGCGCATTCCTCCCAAGCTGGGCTACGGAAAGCGCGGCCGGGGCCGAATCCCGCCCGACGCCACCCTGGTCTTCGACGTCGAGCTGGTGGGCATGTCGCCGCCTCGCGTGGCTCCCAAGGCCCCGCAGAAGGTCGCCGACGCCGACTTCACCACCACCGACAGCGGCCTGAAGTACCACGACTTCGTGGTCGGCACCGGCGCCTCCCCCACGCGCGGGCGCAACGTCCGGGTCGACTACACGGGCTGGCTCACCGACGGCACGCCGTTCGACAGTTCACTCGACCGCAACGAGCCCATCGAGTTTCCCATCGGCCGGCGCAAGGTGATTGCCGGCTGGGACGAAGGCGTGATGAGCATGAAGGTCGGCGGCAAGCGCCAGCTGCAGATTCCGTACGAGCTGGCCTATGGCGAGCGCGGCCGGCCCCCCATCATCCCGCCCAAGGCCGCGTTGGTGTTCGAGGTCGAGTTGGTGGGCGTCGACGAATAGCGCTTCGATGGGTTTCGCGGCTGCTATGCTCCCCGCGGCATGACCCTCGCCCTGCTGCTGCTGCTGTCGCCCATGGCCCTCGCCGACCCCGAGTCCGGCGAGCAGGTCAACCCCTTCCTCGAGCCCGACGAGAGCGAGCTGTTTCGCCTCGACGAACAGCTCGTGACCGTCGCCAGCCGCTACCAGCAGACCCTGCGCAAGGCCCCGTCCATCGTCACCCTGGTGACTGCCGACGAGATCCGCCGCCGCGGGCATCGCAACCTGTCCGACGTGCTTCGGCAGATCCCGGGCATCTACGTCTGGAAGACCCCCGAGGGACGTGACCTGGTGAGCTTCCGCGGCGTCGTCTCGGCCGACAACAACAAGACGCTGCTGCTCGTCGACGGGGTTCCCTGGTACGACGGCGTGTACACCCACGCCAGCATCGACGACTACCTGCCCATCAGCCATGTCAAGCAGATCGAGGTCATCAAGGGCCCCGGGTCGGCCATCTACGGAACCAACGCCTTCGCCGGCGTCATCAACGTGGTGACGTGGTCTCCGGCCGACATCGACGGCTTCAGGGCCCGAGCGGTCGTCGGTGGGGTGGGCCGCACCGACATCACCGCGATGGTGGGCGGCCGCGACACCGTGGGCGGCCTTGCCGTCGAGGCATCGGCCTACGCGCGGGTGCTCGACAACTACGGCGACGGCCCCGACCTCAGTCCGCGTGAGCGGCCGAACATCCTGGGCAACGACCCGGCCAACGGCATCGCTGTGGGCGGTCGCATCAACGTGGCCAACCTCAGCCTGCAGATCCACCACGTCGACCACCGGCGCACCTACCTGCAGAACGAGGCCGACGACCCCATCAGCATCGCCCAGAAAGACGTCGACCAATACAACGTCGGCTTCGACAACACGTTCTTCGAGGCGCGGTACCGCTGGTCGACACCGTGGCGCGTCGACGTGGTGCCGTACATCAACAGCCAGCGCCACAACAATCCTGGCAACTACTTCTTCAGCCTGGGCCACAGCTCCGAGGCCGAGCTTCCGTTCCCCATCCGGGGCGAGCCGCTCGAGATCGAGACCTACGAACAGGTCATCACCGTCGAGACCGAGAAGGACACCCGCCGCCAGGCCATGGGCATCGACCTCGAGGCCCGGCCGGGTATGAACCACGTGGTGGTGGGTGGCGTGGGCGCCGAGTCGGTGCGTGTGCTGCGGATTTTCGACCAGCAGTACCAGTTCGACCCGGACGTGCCCGGCGGCGAGCACATTCCCGAGCGCACCGGCTTCGAAGCCCCTGCCGGCGCCAGCCTGTGGAACGGCTTTGCCTACGGCCAGTGGACGTGGACGGCGCTGCCCGAGTTCGAGCTGACCGCGGGCGGCCGCATCGACTACCGCTTCGCCCCCTTCGGCGACGTGCCCGACGACCCGCGCGCCCAGCAAGCCTTCCTGCCGGTCATCTCGCCGCGCATCGGCCTGCTTTGGGTGCCCAGCGAGGCCGTCACCGGCAAGTTGCTGTACGGCCGCGCCTTCCGTGCCCCCAACGTGCGCGAGCTCCTGGTGGCCGCTCCCTTCGACGAAGAGTCGGGCTCGTACGACTTCTCGCACGGCAACCTGGGCGTTCGCCCCGAGACCATCCAGACCATCGAGGGGCAGCTGGCGCTGGCGCCCAGCGAGGCCCTGAACCTCAACGTCTCTGGCAACTACAGCCAGCACCGAGGCGAGATCGACAAGGCCCAGCCCCTCAACGAGTACGTCAACTTCCCAACGCCGCTGCACATCGTGGGCGCCGAGGCCTCGGCGCAGGTCAAGTACGACGTGGTCACCTTCACCGCGCAGTACGCGCTGACGCTGGCCCGCTACGGCGCGCCGGTGGGCGACGACATTCCCGCCGGCACGGCCGTTTACGAGGGCCGCCAGCAGTACGAGTTCCCTCCGCACATGGTGAAGGGGGGCGTCGATCTGGCGCTCACCGAGCACCTGGGCGGCTGGTTCGGCGGCGACTGGTACAGCGCTCGCCCGCGCAACGACTGGTCGCCCACCGTCAACCAGCCCGACGGCCGCTCCTTCGGCCTGCTCAACATCGGTGTGCAGGCCAAGAAGCTGGGCAAGGCCGACAAGGTCGAGATGAACGTCGCCGTGCGCAACGTGCTGAACTCGGAGTGGGAGACCGGCGTGTACCGCGACGATCTGGACCGCGAGTCGGGCGGCGGCGCACGCTTTCCGCGCGGCTTCGAGGGCGAGGGCCGTAGCGTTCACGTGGCCCTCGAGGTTGGGCTGTAGCTACGGCACGACGCGCAGGCGAGCGTCGGACAGGCAGCGCATGGCCATCTCGAGCTGCGGCTCGTCGGCCTTGCGCAGCTGCCGCACCCGGCGAGTGGTCAGTGCCAAGGCGGTTGCGATCTCGCAGGTCTGGTGCCCGCGGGCGCCCGCCAGCTGCGCGAACAGAGCAAAGCAGCGGCGATCGGCGGGGAGCACGCCCTTGCAGCCGGCGGCGATGCGCAGGAGCACGTCGAGCGACTCGGTGCGCACCGGCGGGGCTCCGGTGGGCAAGCCCGGCATGGGGCCACCCTCGGCCAGCTGGTGCACGCGCTCGAGATCGACCCGGCCGCGCACGGCTCCCGCATCGAAGAAGCCGGCCACCCGGTAGCCCATCAGGTCTCGGTGGGACGTCCAGGGGCTGGCCAGCGGCCGGATGACGCCGTGTTCGACCGGTGCGCTGTGGGCCCATGCGACGGCTTCTTCCAGTCCGTCGACCGTCACCTCGGTGCGGCGCTGTTCGCCCCACTCGATGGTGACGTTGAGGCGCCGAGCAGCGCGACCCGTGCCGCACTTCACCCCCCGGATCACGTTGCGGATGTCAGCGTCGGCGCCGTCGAGGACGAGCCGAAGCTCGCGACGGGCCACGCCGAAGGCCAGCACCGTCACGTTGCGCAGTGCAGCCGACTTGGCCAGCCGCTCGAGCATGCCGTAGCGCAGCACCGCGCTCGTCAGCCCCTCGAATCCACGCTCCATCGTCACCAGAACTCGTTCGGTCATCGGGCACCCCTGTGTTGGTGCCCGTGTCCATGTTCAAGGGGGGTGCCAGCCGATTACACAGGTTCTTCCGTTGGGTGACGGACGTCGGGTGACGGACGTCCGTCGGACGCCTGTCAGATCGGCGCAGACTTGGACGCCTGCCGACGGGTTGTTGCCGTCGCCCTTTCGCTCCTCGCCGAGGGCATGAGACACTGCGGGCCTCCCGGAGCCCGCATGCCCATCAAGTGGACGATCCCCGAGCGCCTGAAGGCCGCCTTCGTCATGTACACGGCGGTCAACCTGAGCGGCGGCCGCAAGGCCGTGCGCCTGTTCCTGCGTGGACGCAAGGGGGACCCTGCACCCACCGCGGCGGCATCGATGGTGATTCGGGCGCCGTACGGCACCACCGTGGTGCTGCAGACCGAGCCCGGCCCCGGCTGGGAACGAGGCACGTGGCGGGCGATTCGCCTGCTGAAGGGCTTCTCGGTTCCGGGCAAAGAGACGCCCCTGCCCGGTGTTCGCCTGCCCGATCTGGACATGCTCGACGCCTTCGACGCCAAGAAGGGCGGCACCAGCTACCAAGAGAGCTACCCGCTGGTCGACCGCTTCGCCCAGGGCGAGGGCTGGACCTTCGGCGCCGCCCGCGACGAGGAGCTCAAGAACAACGTGCGCGGCATCATGGTCATCGCCCCCGGACTCGAGATTCCCAGGTAGAGGGCTAGCAGGGTGCTGAAAAACCCGGCTTGCCGGGCTTTTCAGGGCGCTGCGACCGAGGCATCCGCCGCCCTCGGCAGGTCCGGCTGCCGAATCGGCGATTCCTCGATAATGCGAAAACCACCGGCCAAACTCAATCGTCGAGTCGGCGGCCGGACTTGCCGAGTCTGAAGGCGGCGGTGCCGGCAATGGTAGAAGCAGGTCGCTGAAACGCGAGGAACGAGTATTTCAGCGGCCTGCTAGCGCGAGAACCAGCGCTCCCCGTCGAAGCCGATGTAGGCCGGGACGCCATCGATGGCGGGGGCGTCGTGCATGTCGTGGCCGGGCAGGTACAGGTGGAAGGCGTCGGTGTACTCGAGCACGGGCTCGATGGGCTCGCGGTACCGCTGGGCGCAGGCCGCCAGCACCGCGCCAGCGTCTTGGTGCTGGGCGAGCTCGTGCAGCACGAACCAAGTGGGCGGGGCCATGGGGAAGCGCTTCTGGCTCCAGCCCTCCAGCACGGCCCGCGGGTCGACCCATCGCGAGTCGATGGTCTCGTGTTCGTCGTGCCGGCCATGGCGCGAGTCGACCACCGCCACCAGGAAGCGGGTGTTGTAGCGACGGGGCTCGGCGCGCGGCGTGACCCACCAGCTCCACACGCCCAAGGCATCGAGGTCGACGGTGGCGTCATGCCGGTCGAGCACCGCCGCGAAGTCGATCTCGTTGTTGTTGAGCGCATCGCGGGTGTCGGGCTCGACCTCGCCCGTTCCCAGCCAGATCCCCGATTCTTCGAGCGTCTCGCGCACGCCGGCCACCAAGAAGGCGGTTCCCTCATGCGGGCCAAGCCCCATGTGCTGAATCGCCTGCTGGCCACCCACGATGCGCTCGTGCCCGGCAAGATGGTCGCCAGGGTCGACCCGGCCGCCGGGGAACACCCAGGCGTTGGGCAGAAACCCGGACTTGCCGTGCCGTTGCACCATGAACACCGAGAATCCACCGGCCGGGTCGGGGCAGCACAAGATGATGGTACAGGCGGGACGGGGCTCGGCGGCGGTCACGGCATCTCCGGCTACAGGTCGGGCCCCGTAACCGTGAAGCCACCCACCACACGGAAGTCCGGCGCGCCGACGCCGCTCGACAGGCCCGTGCCGGCTCCGATGGTGAACAACGTCGCGCTGCTGGGTCGCATGCGGGCGGCGATCAGGGCCTCGATGGGCCGCGAGCCCGGCTCTGCCAGGCTGGACAGCCACAGATCGCCGTCGATCTCGAGCGACACGGCCCGGCCCTCGCCTACGGGCAGCGCGAGGCCAACTCCCCAGGTCGCCATGGGCCCGACGCGAAGATCGGTGCCGATCTCGGACGCCGTCCCGGTGCGAAACCCCGAGTTCAGCAGCACGAGGGCGTCGCCCACCGCGTAGCCGACCAGCGCCTGCAGGTGGCCCGTGGCTCGCCCGGCGCCGACATGGTTGCTGGGGGCTCCGGTGGGCATGCGCAGGTCGGCGCCCAAGCCCAGGGACACCCGGCCGTCGTCGTCGGGCTCGAGCACCGACCAGCGCGCGCTGACACGAGCGTCGCCCAGACGCGTCGGCCCATGACCACCACGCCCAATCCCCTGCCCTGCGGTGTGCACATGAAGCGGCAGATGGGCGCCCACTCGGAGCGGGCCGGACCCCCAGAAGCCCGTCAGGTCGGTGGTGAGGACCGAAGCGAGCAGGGCCACCTCGCCCAGCGCAGGGTCGTCGTGGCGATACACCAAGGGGTCGTCCGCGAGCGAGGTCCACAGCCCCACTCCCCACTGGGACGACACGTCGGCCTCCACCAGCTTGGTGAAGCGCTCGCCGTCCACCGAGGGCACGAAGCGCTGGGCATCGACGTCCTGAGCCTGGGCCCGGCGTCCCCACGCGAGCAACGCGACCACCACGAGCCATCCCGCGCCCCCGAGGGGCACCGAGCTGCACGCCCCACCGGTGAAGCTCCCGGGCCCAAAGAACGGCCCAGCGCCCACACTCACATCGCCGGTGTCGGGCTCGCCGATGGCGGCCTCGCCGCAGGGACCGTCGCCGTCGTCGGTGTCGCGGAAGTCGGGCACGCCGTCGCAGTCGGCATCATCGGCGCCTTCGTCGATGTCGAGCTTGCCATCGCCATCGGTGTCGTCGTCCAGGAAATCGCGCACGCCGTCGCCATCCTGGTCGAACACGCCCTCGATGGCATCGCCGATGCCGTCACCATCACTGTCGAAGTCGAGGTAGTTGGGGATTTCGTCGCCGTCGGGGTCGGCGTCGGTCTCGACGAGGTCCAGGATGCCGTCGCCATCGCTGTCGAGGTCGAGGTAGTTGGGGGTTCCGTCGCCGTCGTCGTCCCACAGCCACTCGTCTTCGTCGCGGATGCCGTCGCCATCGCTGTCGCTGTCGGTGATGTCGCCGTCCTCGGGCCGCGCCTCGAGCACATCGGCGATGCCGTCGCCATCGGTGTCGACGTCGTCGGAGGGGTCGCTGGGCTCGGTCTCCCAGTCGTCGAGGGCGCCGTTGCGGTTCCAGTCTTCGCGCCCGTCGCGAATGCCGCCTCCATCGGAATCGGCGACGCCAGGGTCCGAGACCTTGCTCGGGTCGGCATCGGGCCGGAAGCAGGAGTCTTCGAGCTCGGTGTCGGGATGCGGCTCGACGACGCCGGCCTCGACGCCATCACGGATGCGGTCGCCGTCGGAGTCACAGTCGAAAGGCGCCGCCAGATCGTCGCCGTCCTCGACGCCCAGGGGCTCGAGGCCATCGAGCAGGCCATCGTCATCGGTGTCGGCATCCCACGGGCGGGTGCCGATGGCTTCTTCGATCACATCGGTCAGGCCGTCCCCGTCCCGGTCGATGTGCACCGGGTCGCTCAGCACATCCGCCAGCGCGCAGCCGGCGCCGTCGTCGCAGGCCGCGGCGTCCGACCAAGGGGCAAACACCGTGTCGCCCGCGACCGCGACCATGCGCAGCGGGTTGGTGGGCTGCACCCCGCCGTCGTCCTGGAGCAGGGGCCGAGGCACGCGGAAGTCGAGCCACCAGTGGCCATCCACCCCGGTGGCCAGCTCGCGCACATCGCCCTCGGCGCGCGAGCCGTCGGAGCCCAGCCACGTCCAGGTACCGGGCTGCAGGCCCGGCTGCCCGACCGAGTTGGCGTAGACGTCGACGGGCGCCGACGGACCCACCACCGCCATGGCCAGCTCGACCGCGGTGTCGTCGAGGTCGGTGTCGAGCAGCAGCACCCACGCCGCCGGGAACAACGCCGCGCCCGAGACCGGCTGGGCCGAGAGCTCGAGGCGCACGAAGACCTCGTCGGCGTCGGCACTCCAGAGCACTGGTCCGGCGAGGTCGACGTGCGCGTCGCCCTGTTGGTCGCCCGAGCCGTCGGTCAAGGCGGCCCCTCCGGCCAAGACCGGTGCCCAAGCGTCTTCGGCGGGCCAGGCCCACGCAGACGCCACGAGCAGCAGGGCGGTGAGCACCGGCGTCAGTTGGACTCGATGTCGAGCGAGCCCAGGTAGTACACGTCGCTGCCCGCCAGCCCCGAGTCGCTGGCCACGGTGACAAAGAAGGGTCCACCGTCGCTGGTGGTGTGCTCGAGCTCGGCGTTGGGACCGGTGGCGAACTCGAGCACCGTGGTGCCATCGGCCGCGTACAGCGTGACCACCGAGTCGGTGAGCACGGAGCCGCCGGCGAGATCTTCGACGTACACCCGCAGCTTGTCGCCGGCTGAGACGTTGTTCTCGATCTTGAAGGAGTCGACGTCGCCGGCGGTCTCGAGCCAACCGGTGAAGCTGCCTCCGGCGCCTCCGCCGTCGTACTCACGGGTCACCAGCACGGTGGCCAGGGTTGGGTCGTTGCTGGACGTCTCTTCGTCGAACGAGAACTGCACCACAGGCTGGACCCCGCCCCCCGGGTCGAACACCGCCGGGTAGCAAGTGGGGCTCTGGATGGCCCACCAGTGCGTGGGACCCGAGCCCGTGGAGTCGCTGATCTCGACGAAGTAGTCGCCCGCACTGGCCACCGGGTACGTGATCCCGGCGCGGTAGAGGAAGTCGTACTCGGGGTAGACGTAGGGGTCGGCATTGACGGCGAGCTGGTTGCCCTCGTTGTCGACGAGGCGCAGCTGGCCGCCAAAGTCGGTGTCGACGCCGGGGTACAGCCCCCACTGGCAGATGGACGGCTCGAACGGCCCCGTGTCGGGCTCGACGAAGCGGGCGGCCACCAGGTCGACATCGCCGTCTTCGCCGATGGCGCCGAACTGCCACGACCGGCCTTCGTCGCTGTCGAGGAAGCTGTGCCAGGGGTTGAACCACCAGTCGGGCTGCTCGTCGTCGATGAAGGCCAGGGCGTCGCTCACAAGGTCGTTGTCGGTGCCGCTGACCTGGTCGTCTTCGTTGAGCTCGACGAAGCTGTAGCCCATGGCGACGAAGTCGTAGGTGAAGTCGGCTCCGCCCTCGAGAGCACGGTCGTCGTAGTCGTTGAACTCGAGGATCTCGACGTAGAAGGTGGTGTTCGCCGGTGCAAAGGCAACAATCGAGCAGTCGGTGTCGAACTCACGCCAGGGCATGTCGTCGTTGACCGCGATCTCGCGCCCATCGGCGTCGTACAGGCGACACACCGTGTCGGGATCACCCTGGTCGGGCGGCAGGTTGTTCGTGCGCGCTCCCCAGAAGAAGTAGAAACCCCCGCCGACCACGGGCACCTCGAAGAAGTCGCGGTCGCCCTCGAGCAGGCTGGCGGACTCTCGGATCTCACCGTTGTCGTCGAACTCGACGGCCGCCGCGTCGTCGATGCTGTCGCCGTGCTCGTCGACATCGGCGTCGGCGTCGGCATCAGCATCGGCATCGGCATCGGCATCGGTGTCGTTCTGTACCGCAGACTCGCCTGTGCAGCCGATCAAGAGGAAGAGGGAGAGAAGCGCCGAGCGCGAGCTGAAGATCATGGAGGACTCCGGTTCAGCCGGGCATGTACACGCCCCAGCCACCGGGTGCAAAGCCAAAAACCATCCGGGATGTGGGGCCCGTGTCAGATTTTGATCCCAGACTCGCCATCGTTCGTCCAGCCGGGTACAAGGCGCGGCCGTGACCCTGGAGGAACACTTGCGAAACATCCACCTTCTGCTTTCCCTGCTCGTCATCAGCGCCTGCGCTGGCGAGGGAGCCGTGGTCAACCCCAACGAGACCGACGCCGACGCAGATGCCGACGCTGACGCGGATGCGGATGCGGACGCCGATGCCGACACCTTCATCGACCCACTCGCCGTCGGCTTCGAGTACGAGGGCGGCTGGGACGGCAACACGCTGACCGGCTTCGGCATCGAAGACAGCGGAGAGACGGTGGTCATCCCGCCGGTCGTCTACGTCACCTTCGCCACCGAAGACTTCTTCAGCGCCGAGAGCGCCGAAGCACAAGACGAAGAGAGCTGCGTCGTGTGGGCCAACGTCACCGCCGTCGGCCCCATGAGCGACCCCACCCTGTTCAGCGCCACGGTGGGCGGCGAGCCGCTGTCCGGCGACTCGGCCGTCACCACGCAGGTCTGGCACGCGTGGGAGATGACCCTCGATCTCGACTCGGCCAGCTGGAGCAACGCCAACAACGAGTTCTCGTGCAACAAGGTCATCGACCCCGAAAAGTGGGGAACCGACGGCATGGATCTGTACAACAAGTTCAACGGAGCCCGCTTCGGCATGGGCTTCGGCCCCCACAGCGAGTACCTCGAGAGCGCGTGGGGCGAAGACACCCTCGCAGAGCTGGGCGGATCCTTCTTCACCGAGCACATCGCGATCTACGACAAGGACGGGAACTTTGTCGGACGGGACTTCACCACCGGCATCCTGTTCGAGTGGGACTCGGACACGCTGCTCCCGACGGTCAACGATGACGACGAGTACGTCGGCGTGACCATCCCCGAAGACGCCAATGCGCTGCCCGGTGGCTTCATCCGCTCGTCGGCCTACTGGTACCAGGACTTCCCCTACCTCGATCTCGACGAGCTCAAGGACTAGAGCGGTCCGACCGCGCGCGGTCGACCCGGCTCGGGTTGACGTTACAGGGGGGCCATGCGGATGCGCATGACCCCCATCGTGCTCCTTGCACTGATTGCGGCAGCTCCCGTCTGCCTGCTGGCCGTCCCTGGCGTTGCACACGCTCAGGAAGTCGGTACGGCAGCGGCGGCGGCGACCGTGGTCTCCCATGTCCTCACCGTGGCCATCGACGGCTCCGGCCGCCTGACCGAGCGTCAGACGTGGACCGTTCGGGTCGACGATCCGGCTGCCGCCGAGGCAGGCATTCCCGGGCCCCCGGGGCTGTCGGGAGCCAGCGACGGCGACGCCATCGTGCTCGACGACCTGCTGATCGTCCCCGCCGACGCCGAGCCCGGCACGATCTACACCCTGGTCTCCGAGCGTAAGCAGCGAAAGGGGCCGTATTCCGGCGTGTTTCGAGCGGCTCCAGACCTGGCGATCGAACAGATGCGGGTCGAGGTCACCGCGCCCTCGTGGATTCCGCTCACCATCTGGGCCGACGACGGCTCCAAGCCCGACTTCAAGCGTTCGCGCAACCGAAACGTGCACTACACCTGGGACGCACCCGCAGCCGGCGGTTCGCAGCTGCTGTGGACCACCTGGAAGGACTGGGTCGAGGCCGGCGCCGCGGTCGAGGCCGACGTCGACAGCCGGGTGGCCAGCAAGAACCAGCTCGGTCCCGTGCTCGCGGCCGACGTCGGCTCGGTCCGCATCCCCGAGGCCGTCGAGCGGGTGCGCCGGTCGGTGACCCTCATCGAGGGCCCGCAGAGCTGGACGGACGCGCGGCACTCGGTCGAGGTGGTCCAGCAGGGCAAGGGCACGGCGACCGAGCGGGCCCTGGTGCTCATTTCGTTGCTGCGCGCGGCAGGGGTCGACGCCGGCCCAGCACTGTTCCGACCGGCCTCGGCCGGCGGTTTCGCCACCACGGTTCCGGCCCCCAGCCTGCTCGACCGCCCGGCCGTGGCGGCCCGCACCAGCAAGGGGCTGGTGTGGATCGATCCGGCGGCCGACCACGTGGCCGTGCCGCGCACGCCCGCGTCCATGGTGGGCGGCATCGCCTGGGTGCCGGGCGACCTTCCCGTGCCGGTGCAGCGCGGGGCCACCGCAGACGGCACCGTCATCGTGCTGACCGAGGCCAAGCTCGACGGCAAGGGCGGCGCATCGCTCACCGCCAACATCAGCGCCACGGGAACGGCCGAGGAGTGGCTGCGCCGCTACCTCGATCCCGTCGAAGGCCAGGGGCGAATCGAAGCCCTGCAGAAGCTCGCGACCACCGGGCGACCCACCATCGAGCGGGCCGGACTGACCGACTCGGGCATCGATGGCACCCGCAAGCCCGTGAAGCTCACCCTGCAGGCCCACGAAGGCCAGGCCAGCCAAGCCTTTGGGCCGGGCGTGCAGGCCACGGTGCCCCCCCTGCTCGCACCCGCGCTGGCCAGCTGGCTGCCTCCGAACATCCGCATTCGCGAAGAGGTCTCGATCACCGGCCCCACCGGCATGCAGCCGCTGCTGGTTCAGCCACCGGAACCGTCGTTCTACGAGGGTGCTGCAGTGGGGTATTCGATGCGCCGCGAGGGCAACCGCATCACCTTCATCGCCGAGGTCGAGCGCCCCTACCGCACCACCACACCGGCCATCGAGGCCGCCGCAGCCGAGTACCTGAGCCGAATCGCCTCGGACGGCCCCATGGTTCGCTTCATGCCGCAGATCGACGCCACCCTCATCAAGGTGATGCGCAAGTCCAGCGCGGTGTCCGCGAGCCAGCGCCCGGGGCTCGAGGCCCTGCTTTGGCTCGAGTCGGGCCTGCCCAACAAGGCTGCCAAGCCGCTCAAGAAGGGCATCAAGGTCCACGGCTTCGACGCGGTGCTGGACGGCGCCCTGGCGGTCACCGACGCCCGCGACCTGCGCCTGATCGACCTCATGGCCGACCTGGCGATGACCGACGCCGAGCGCTGGCGCCTCACCCAGGCAGCCCAGCGCCGAGGTGCCGCCGACACCTGGGTCCGCGCGGCGTCGCTCACCACCAGCTCGGACCTGTCGGTGGCCGTGCAGGCCACGCTGTTGCAAGCGCAGACCCAGCCCGAGAGCCCGTCGCCCGACTCCCCATCGGGAGCGTGGAAGCCCATCGACAACCTGCTCACCACCGTCGAGGTCGCGGCCGATGCGGCCCCCGACAAGACCGCGTTCATCGGCGAGAGCGTCAAGCGCCGCGCCGAGCGTGCCATCGGCCGCGAAGAGTGGGACGAAGCCAACGAGCTGCTCGCCCAGGCCAACGACCTGCTGCCCGGCGACCCCATGGCCCTGGCGCTCGGAGCCCTGGTCTCGGCGCACACTGGCGGCGCCCGCGAGAACATCGAGCACGAGCTCGAGCTGGCGTCGGCGCTGGTGCACGATGACCCCCAGCTGTTCGACATCATTGCCAGGGCCTATGCGCGGGCCGGCAGCCAGGCCGAGGCGCTGGTCGCTGCCCGCCACGCAGCCCGTGTGCGGGTGACCGACGCGGCGTCGTGGTCACGGGTGGTCGACGCAGCCCTGCCTGCTGGCGACCTTCCCGCCGCCCTGTACGCCGCCCGGCGCGCATCCGACCTGAACCCCGACGACGCCGAGCTCGCTGCCCAGCTGGGCCTGTTGGCGGTGCTTGCCGGCGACGACGAGACCGCCGAGATCGCTGCTCGCCGCGGAGGAGCACCGCCCGAGGCCGACAACCTGCTCGACCGCATGACCCTGGTTCCCGAGGGCGGGCTGCTCGCGCTGCTGATGCACCACGACGCAGAGGTCACCGCGGACGCGCGCAATCTGGGCCTGCGCGCCCAGCTGCGCATGGACATGGGCGACCTGGACGGCGCCGCCCGCGACGGCACCCTGCTCACCCACCGCCTCGACGAGCCCAAGGGCTACGCCATCGCCTTCGCCGCCACCGCGGGGCGGGCGTGGTCGACGTCGGCGCGTGATCACCTCAACACCGCGGCCCGGCGCCACAACTCGGCCCGTGCGGTGCGCATGGAGCACAACCTCATCACCGGCGCCGGCGACCCGCTGCTCGACGCGAACGCCCTCAAGCGCGACGACCCCCGCGCGGCCATCGTCGCCGACAGCATCTACAAACCGGGCACGGCCGCCGAACAGCTCGAGTGGCCCGACCTCGCCGACGGGTACTGGAAGGCGCCGGCCGGCTTCCGGACCAACCGCGGCCTCGGCGCTGCCAAGGGCGCCGTGGCCTACAGCGACAGCAACCTGGGCATGTCCGTGGTGCGCATCTTCGGCAAGACCGACAAGCTGCCCGCCCCTCTGGGGCTCCTGTACAGCAGGGGCGAGGTGCCGCTCTCCCGTGAGCCCGACGGAACCACGCTGTGGCAGCTCACCGGTGGCTCCGTGCCCGTGTACCTGGCCCAGTTCGACGAAGAGACCGACGACGGCCCGCAGAGCCTGCTGGGCATCGCCCACACCGCCACGGGCGCCAAGCGCGCGCTGGCGGTCGTTCGCAGCCCGTAGAGCCGGCAGCACGAGCGGCTCCGCGGTCGACGCCTACTCGACCACCACATCCACGAAGTCGAGCAGCAGCTCTTCGAAGGCGACGTCGGAGCTCTGCACCGCCTTGAGGTTGAGCACGACGAGCACCTGTTCGGGCTGCTCGACCGGGTTCACCGCCGGAGCGGCCCCCTCGGCGATGCGCATGCACATCGCGGCGGCCTGCCGACCGATGCCCTCGTAGCTGGGCACGACCGCAAACAGGCCGCCAGCGCGCACCATGTTGTCGGTGTCGACCAGCAGGGGCATGCGCACCCGATGGGTCTCGTCGGTGAGGCCCCGGAAGGACTCCCGGGTCAGGATCTCGCGGTCGGGCCGCAGCCATAAGGCGTCGACCTCGCTGGAGATCTCGGCGAAGGCGCCCCTCACCTTGCGGGGGCTGGCCACCGACTTGACCACCACCTGGACGCCGACCTCCTTGGCCGCCGCGTAGATGGCCGTCATCTCGTCGTCGCTCGTCGAAGGCCCCCGCAGCACGCCGATGGACTGCACCTCGGGAAAGAAGCCGACGAACTGGGACAGGTAGGTCGTGGGCTCGACGGTCATGGACATGCCCGTCACCTGCCCACCCTCGAGTCCGTAGCGCTTGGGCTCCAGGATGCTGGCGTACACGACCGGGGTGTTGGGCAGCCCCTCTTTGACTGCCCAGGCGGCCTTGGCCCCCAGCGCGAAGACGACCTTGGGATCTTGCTTGGACAGGCGCTCGACCATCTCGTCGGCCTCGGCCTGGCGACCGTGGAGGTTGACCACCAGCGCCGGCTCGCCCAGGGCCTCGAGGAAGGCGGGCACCGGGTCGACGTAGGGCGCAAGGTCGTCGGACTGCACCACCGCGACACGGGGCCCGCCCAGGGCGAGCCCTGGCACCATCAAGGCGGCGGCGAGCAACATCGTGAGCGGGGTCGAAGTCATCAGCGGAAGATTACGGGCTTGCGTTGGTTCTTGCCCACACTGGCCTCGATCGAGCTGTAGCCTTCGACCTCGATCGTGTGCTTGCCAACGGGCACTTCGATCATCGCAGGCGTCACCTTTCCGGTGTCGGCGCCGTCGATGCGAATGGCGCGGCCCTTGTCGACGCTGGTGACCTGCAGCGTGCCCGTGTCGGTGACCACCGGCGGATCGGGCGGCGGCGGGGTCTCGGTGACCGGCGCCTCGACATCGCTGCCACCGTCGGTGCCGGGCCCATCCTGGTCGCCGGTGCCCTGGGCATCGCCGGCGTCGGTGGGCGGAGCCTCGACGTCGGGGGCAGGGCCGTCGGGGTCGGCGGTCGCGTCGGGGTTGGCGTCGGTATCGGACGGGTCGGCGCGGTCGGTGCCCTGAGAGCCGGCGTCGGTTGGTGGCTCGTCTCTCGGATCGGCCGTGGGCGGCGGCTTGACAGGCGCCTCGGGTTCGCTGTCGGCGACCGCACCGGTGCCATCGTCGGGCTGCACGTCGGTGACCACGGTGGGGCCCTCGGGATCGACCGGCTCGAGCACGCCGTCGCCCAGGGCCTGGGCCGTCGTGGGCGGCGGAGCTCCCGGGAACATCACATCCCACTTCCAGGCCACGAGCCCACCCAGCACCAGCACCAGCACCACGCCCACGGCGATGGCCCCACCGGCGAAGGCGCTGCCCGCCGCGAGCACGGTGCGCGTGACCGTCAGCGAACCCTGCGAGGGCAGCTCGCCCGGCTCGCTCAGGGTGCCGGTGAAGTCGGCCGGGTTGGTGCCCGGTGCTGTGGTGGCCTCGGCGAGCCCGCTCACGTCGATCGCGCCGGAGTAGTTCTCGATCTTGGAGCGGGTGCGCTCGATCAAGTCCTCGTCGACGATGGACAGGAAACGAATCATCTCGTCCTGGTTGGCGAGCCCGCCCATCGGGGCCGCCAGGTTCTCGATGTCCTTGGCGAACTCGGACGCAGACTGGTACCGGTTCTCGGGCTTCACCTCGAGGGACTTGTCGTGCACCTTCTTGGCGAACTCGGGGTCGCGGAACTCTTCGGGCACACGAACCAGGCTGGGGATGCGACCGGCGATCAACCGGTGCATGATCTGCACCTGCGACAGCCCGTGAAACGGCCCGTAGCCCGTGAACAGCTCGTGCAGCGTCAGGCCGACGGCAAACAGGTCGGCCCGGCCATCGATCTCGCGGCTGGTCACCTGCTCGGGCGCCATGTAGGCGAACTTGCCCTTCACATGGTCGGTCTTGGTGCGCTCGAGCCGGCCGGTCGCCTTGGCGACGCCGAAGTCGATGAGCTTGGTCTCGCCCCGCACGCTCACCATGATGTTCCGCGGATTCACGTCGCGGTGCACGATGTTCATGGGATTGCCCAGCTGATCGACCTTGGAGTGGGCGTAGTCGAGCGCCAGCAGGACGTCGTGGATCATGCGCAGCGCGACGCGCACGGGGACACGCTGCCGCCGCTTGCGCAGGGTGTTGATGATGCGCCGCATGTCGAGCCCGGGCACGAACTCGAGCGCCATGTAGTACTCGTCTTCGTGCCGGCCGAAGTCGTAGATCTGCGCGATGTTGTTGTGGTGAAGCTCGCTGGTGATGCGGGCTTCGTCCTTGAACATGCGGACGAAGGCCTCGTCGTCGGTGCGATCGGCCTTGATGCGCTTGATGACCAGGAAGCGCACGAACTCTTCGCCGGCACCCTTTCGGGCCAGGTCGACCTCGGACATCCCTCCGACACCCAGCCGTTCCAGGAGCACGTATCCGCCGTATGTGCACGGGTAGTCCTGTTGGATCTGGCTGCTCCTGGAGAGCGGGATTCTAGCGCATGCTACGGACCGTCGGACAGCGCGTCGCCCAGCAGGGTCCCTCGCGTGCCCGCAACGGGCCACGGCCACGCTCGACAGCGGCGACTCGCGACCACCGGATGACGCGCGAACAGCGGGCCCTCGACAGGGTTGGAGCGACCACGGCCCGCCAGCAGGACTTCGGTGCCCGGGGGCAGGATGGCCAGCTGGTCGCCAACCTGTCCCAGCGTCTGTGTGGGGCTCGCCACCCACAGCACCCGCAGCGGCTCTGTCGGCGACCAGGGCTGCCACCCCTGCGGGGTCCACTGCTCCAGCTGCCGAGGACCCTGCCGCGCAATGGCCGCGTGAACCGGTGCGTGGGTTCCACCCGGGACGTCGACCCCAATGGTGTCCAGGCGGTCGCACGCCGCTCGCATGGGCTCGGCCACGCTGGCAATCGCGCTCGCCGCCGGCCGCCCGGTGGACAGCACCAGCGCCACCAGCGCGCCCGCCGCGAGCCCCTCACCCAGCCCGTTCCAGCGGTACCGGCGGTACCCCCACACGCTGCTGGCCCCCCAGCCCACCGCCACGACGAGCAGCCCACCGGCGACCCAGGGCCAGGCGGCCTGACGGCAGTGGGACAGGTGGTTCAGCACGTCGGTGGGCTGATCCCAGGTGGCCCACAGCGCGGCGACGCCGCTCAGCAGCGGGCCCCACATCAGCCCAGCCCCCAGGGTCAGCGCCCCGGTCTGCACCATGGACGGGGCGCCGTGGTCCCGACCGCGGCGCCGTGGCCACAAGCCCCCCACGATGCCCGTCACTCCCAACAGGCACATCCAAGGGCCCACCGAGGCTACCGCATGCAGCCGCTCGACCAGCTGGTCGATGGGCATGCTGGGACCGATGTCGGCAAAGCCCCGCCGGGCCGCCACCACCACCACCAGGGGTGCCACGATGGTGAGGTAGGCGGGGATGTGCACCGGCTCGTCGTCGGAAGCGTTGGCGGCCCAGCACAGCGCCAGCTGCACGGCAAAGGCCACCACCACGGAAGCAGAGAGAATCAACCAACGGCCTCCGGGTTACGCGGCGCCCTCGCCGAGGAGGCTATCCCGATGACCCGTTTGCTCACCCTGTTGTGGGTGTTCATGGCCCTGTTCGCAGCCACACCCGCGCTGGCTCAGCAGCCGTCGTGCGCAAACCCCCGAGACGCCGCCGATTCGCTGTTCAACGACAACCCCAAGCTCGGCAAGACCTGCCTAGACCTGCCCGAAGGCGCCAACGGCGAGCGCATCAACGTGCATCTTCGGCAGGTCCTGGACGCGCGCGGCCTGTGGGTGCCCGTGCCCAGCCTTCCCCTGGACCCGGACTACACCAACGAAGAAGGCCTCGCCGAGATCCAGCTGATGCCCGACGAGGCCCCCTGGCTGGTTGTCGCGCGCGGCAAGGACGGGCAGTGGCGCTACACCCGCGAGACGCTGAACCAGGTCCCCGGCCTGTACAGCAAGACCTTCTCGCCCCTGTCGCAGTGGTTCCAGGAGCAGCTGCCGCCCGTCTTCTACCAGTCTCTCTTGGGCATCCAATACTGGCAGGTGCTGTACGCCGGCATGCTGGTGCTCATCGCCTGGCTGATCGGCCGGCTGGTCTCGTTCTTGCTCCGCAACCAGGTGATCCGAGGCATCGAGACCCTGGGGCTCGAGCTCGACGACAAGAGCTGGGCCAAGACCGCCGTTCCCATCAGCTTCGTGGCCATCTCGGCCGTCATGCTCTGGGGCATCAGCGACCTGGCGCTGGAGGTACAGCTCAGCAACGTACTGCACCGCATTGGCTGGATCGCCGTCGCGGTCTCGTCGGTGTTCGCCGCAAGCCGCTTTCTGGACGTCGCCACCGACATCGCCAACTCCTGGGCCGACGAGACCGACAGCAAGCTCGACGACCAGCTGATTCCCCTGCTGCGGCAGGCCGCCCGCCTGCTTCTGTGGGTGGTGGGCCTGCTGTTCGTGCTGTCGCAGACCGGGGTCGACATCTGGAAGCTGCTGGCCGGTGTCTCGGTGGGTTCCCTCGCCTTCGCCCTGGCCGCCCAGGACTCGGCCGCGAACCTGTTCGGCGCAGCGAACATCTTCATCGACAAGCCATTCCAGATCGGCGACTGGGTGGCCATCGGCGACGTGGAGGGCGTGGTCGAGGAGGTGGGCTTCCGCTCGGTGCGCGTGCGCACCTTCTACGGCAGCGTGGTCACCATCCCCAACAGCAAGATCACCACCAGCAACGTCGACAACTACGGGCTGCGCACGCGGCGCCGCCACAAGCTCACGCTGGGCCTCACCTACGACACCCCGCCCGACAAGCTGCAAGCCTACGCCGAAGGGGTTCGCGCCATCTTGGCCGCGCACCCGCTGGTGCAGCGCACCTACGAGGTTCATGTCAACTCGCTCGGCAGCAGCTCCATCGACATCCTGGTGTACTACCACTTCGTGTGCGAGACGTGGACCGAGGAGCTCGAAGCCAAGGCGGCGAACATCCTGGAGTTCTTGCGCCTGGCCGAGCGCCTCGAGGTGAGCTTCGCCTTCCCGAGCCAGAGCCTGTACCTCGAGTCCACCCCCGACAAGCCCCTGCCGCCCCATCCGCCCCGCAGCATCGACGAGCTGCAGGACGTCATCGACGCGTTTGGACCTGGCGGCAAGCTCGCGCAGGTCGAGGGCCCGATCTTCCCCAAGAGCTGGAGCGTGCGTGCTCGAGACCAACACGACAAGCCGTTGCCGGAGCCCAAGCCCGAGGCCTAGCAGGCCGTTGAAATACTCGTTCCTCGCATTTCAGCGACCTGCTTCTACCATTGCCGGCACCGCCGCCTTCGGACTCGGCAAGTCCGGCCCCCGACTCGACGATTGGGTTTTGCCGGTGGTTTTCGCGTTCTCGAGGAATCGCCGATTCGGCGGCCGGACCTGCCGAGGGCGGCGGATGCCTCGGTCGCAGCGCGCTGAAATACCCGGCAAGCTGGGTATTTCATCACTCTGCTAGTCGAAGTTGGTTCCCACCGCGACGGTCCCGACCACCACCGGTCGCGGACCCTGCGGATGGATGGCCATGCCCACCCCGACGCCCAGATCGACCAGCAAGGGACCAGTGGCGAGCTCGAAGCCGCCGCCCACACTGGGGCCAAAGAACACGCGCTTGCTGCCCTGAACGCCCCACAGGTTGGAGCCCAGCTGGGCGTTTACGTAGAAGCGCGGGTCGGGCAGCTTGTAGCGGAAGTCGAAGGCGCCGGACAGCGACTGGCTGAAGGGGTCGTAGCCGATGCCCACGCCAAAGCTGTACTTCCAGGCGGGTCGCACCGCAAAGCCGGCACCGAAGTACCCGAGCCCCGAGCCCCATCCGGCCTTGACGCCGTATCGGGCGGGCTTCTGCCCCCCTCCGGGCAAGAAGGGCGCCCAGTCGGCGAAGGTGCCGTCGACGGGTGCGGCCATGTTGGACGGCATCAGCGTGCGGCTGGCACCGGTGCTGACGTCCTCGACCAGGGGATCCCGGCCCGCTCGAACCTCGAGCGGCATGATGCCCAGCTCGTAGTCGCCAACGGGCAGCCACCCGATGTATTCGCCGGTCTGCTGCAAGCGGGCCTGGGCGAACTCGATGGCGGTGATGCGCTCGGGCTGGAACGGCATCTGGCCGATGGTGAGCGGGGTGACGCCGGGATCGACGCGGAGCTCGACACGGCCGAACTCGGACTCGACCTCGTTGATGGCCTCCGCGATCTCGGGGCTGTCCTGCTTGCGCTGCGCGTTGACGTAGCGTTCGTAAGCCGCGGTGACATCGCCCAGGGCGCGCGCCGCCTGAGCGCCAAGGATCAGCTCGTCGTACTGGATGGGATCGCCGAGTTCGATGAGCGAGCCGTACTGGCGCTCGACCCCCGACCAGGCGTTCTTGCTGGCCAGCTTGCTCATCTCGACGGAGATCCGGCGGTATTCGGCCTCGTCGGCCGCGGCGGTCGGGGGAGCGGCGAACAGCACCGCAACGGCGAGCCCGAGCGCGGCACGGGGGACGTTTCGGCGAAGGGAGGAGACCAGCACGGGGCGAGCATAGTCCAAGGACGGATTCGGGTACAGTTCGCCTCCCACGACCGTGTCCACCACCGCGGAGAGACCCATGGCAACACCGCTCCACGCCGACGAGGCCCTCGAATCCCTGGCCAACGGCCCCGCCGGCATTGCGCGCGACTGGGCCACCAGCCGACTCGCGCTGCAGGCCCCCGACCGCTTTCGCGTCTTCCCGGCGGGCGACGACGTCTGGGACGTGGTGTTGGCGGCAGGTCCCCCAAGGCTGATCCCCGCCCTGGCCGGCGCGCTGCGCGAGGACGGCGATGTGAGCCTGGGGCTGGCGGCATCGGTGGCGGGCATGGCCGCCTTTGGGGTGTTGCCCGAAGATCCCGCGGCCCTGGCCGGAGCGATCCGCGACAGCATGGGCAACCCCGGCGCGTCGGATCTGTGGCTCGCATTCGCGCTGGCCCAGCTCGGCGAGGCCGACGGAAAGGCCCTTGCCGCGGCGGCCGCCGTGCGAGATGCCGACGCCGACTGGCTGCTCCCCATCGTGGTGCTCCACGTGGCCGGCAAGACCGGGGCCGCCGACGACGCCGCCCGCGAGATCGCTCGCGGCATCGCCCCCAAGCTCTCCGCCGACCCCGCGCTGCTGGGCGCGATCCTCGGGGGCCTGGGCGTGCCCATGGCGCTGGGCAGCGAAGAGGCCTACCCCGAGCTGCGCGAGCCCGAAGGCGCGGTCGACTTCGGCGCGTACCTGGCCAATGGCTCGGTGCCCGAGATGCCGGCGATCAAGGGCAGCCGCCGGCGCCGGGTCTCGGCCTGGATGGCGGCCCTGCTCGACGGGCGAGACCACCCCGCAGCCGCCCTGCTGAGGGCCCTGTACGCCGACGACGCGAACCTGGACTGGGGCATGTGGCCGCTCACGACGGCGGCCTGGCTCGCGGCCTACGACCCGCAAGATCCCATCGAGGACGTGTTCAACCGCAACGCCGGTGGCGACGGCACCCGCCTGTCCGAGGCCCGCCGATTGGCGTCCAGCGTCGAACCGGCCGCCATTGCCGACAACCTGCAGACCCACGGCAACACGAGCACCGCGGTGGTGGCGATGCCCCTGCTGGCCAACGGCGAAGCCCCCGAGCTGGCCGATGCCGTCATCCAGCACCTGGTGGACGGCGCCCGCAACGGAAGGGCCGTGGCCCTGGCCACCGCCGCGGCGTGGTCACGCGCCGATCGTGTTCCCGAGCTGATCTCGAATCGGGCGACGCGCGACCTGGGCCTGCTGCTGGCCGAGTGGGTGCCCACCGAGGAGGTTCTGGTTGCCCTGCTGGAGCTCGAGGTGCCCGCCGACCCGGACGCCCGGCTGCTGTATGCCCGGTCGTTGGCCCTCATGGGCGATCAGGCCGCGATGCCCCACCTGGCCACCCTGCTCGAGCACGACGCGGACGGCTCGCTGGCCGAGGCCGGCGTGCTGGCCCAAGGCATCTTGGGGTAGGAGCCCGTAGCGCGTAGCGCTCGGGCTCCCCCGTGCCCGTGCCCGTGCCCGTGCCCGATTGGCCCGCAACAGACTACCGCCTATGCGGGTGCGTTCGCCGCTCTGACGGCGCCAAGTGCCGCGCGTCTGCAGATTGTTCGACAATGGGCACGCCACGATGATCTGGTGCTTCTCCGTGACCGCTGCCTGGGCGTTGTAGGCCTGCGCGAAGGCACCCGAGATTCATCAGCCCGCCACGCTCGCACAGCTGCACCGTCTGCACGAATAGCGCGCCCAGCGCGTCCAGGTGCTGCCGACGAAACGCCGCGATGCGCGTGAAATGCGGATGCTGATCGCCACTGATGAAGCGCACTGCGACATCCTCGAACGTCGCCCGCGCAATCCGTCGTGAGGAGAACAAGCCCACGCAGTACGCGTACAGCAGCACAGCCACCATCATCCGCGGGTCGTAGGCCCTTTCCCCACGAGGGTCCTTCGCTTGCAGGACGTCCTCGATCGCCGACAAGTCGAGTTCGCCGACGATGTCGAGGATGAAGTAGGCAAGGTGATGCTTTCGGCAGCCAGTCCTGCGGGGCCGGGGGCAACAAGTACGCCTGATGAGGCGCCCAGGGTCTGTAGGTCTTCATGGCCTCAGCAGATCACCGACGCGGGCGCGTGTCGATCGCGAATTCGAGGACCGGCGGATGGGGCCCGGGACTCAGTCGACGGGGCGTGACGCCGCATCGGGCACCGCTTCGCTGGGCACGGGCACGGGCACGGGCACGGGAGGAGCGTGTGAGCGCTACGCGCTGCACGCTCCTAGGGCACGGGCCGGGCTACCCCCACACCATCGCGCCATCGGGCAAGAAGTAGAAGATGAGCATGCGGCCGCCGGTGACCTCGGGCACGTGACGGCTGCCGGGGGGCACCACCACCCAGCCTGGAGGATGGCCGCAGAAGCGGGGCTCGCCGGACTGCACGAAACACAGGCTGACCTCACCCTTGGGGTGGGTGTGGGCGGCGCCCGCGCCCTCCATGTCCACCACGTCGATGCTCATGCCGTGGAGCGCTGCCGTCGGCTTGCTGAGCCGACCGAAGCTCAGGGTGGGCGTCGCGGCCTTGGGGGCCAGCCAGCCTTCTTGCAGCGCAGCCTCGCACAAGGCCTGCAGCTCGCCCAGCGAGGACAGAGGCATCGAGGCATTCAGGGCTGCTGTGGCGGCGGGGGCATCGACGAGGTCGAGCTTGGCCACCTCGTCGGCAAGGGGCTGAAAAGCAGCGACGAGCGTCTGGGCTGTGGGCATCGGACCTCCGGGGGTCCGTGCGTCTATCAGACCGACTCGATGGCCGAGGTGATGTCGCCCACCTGCACATCGAGGGCCGCGCCGAACTGCGTGAGGCCGGCGATCATCAGCGTGGCGAAGAACGCCGCCATCAGGCCGTACTCGATGGCGGTGGCGCCGTCTTGGTCGTGGAGAAACGCAAGGAGCATCTGTCTACCCTCAACAGGAGCATAGCGTGTACCAGGACCCGGCGAAAGTTTTTTTACGGATTTCAGATGCCCGGTCGGACCATACTTTGCGGCTCGTGTGTCTGGAGACTCGATGCTGACCCTCGCCTTGTTCGTGACCTCGATCGCCGCTGCCGGCGGCCACTACCACCCCGTCGAGGTCGCGGCAGCCAGCTCGCAGTACCAGCGGGCCTCGGCCGGTGCCGGCGCGCAGATGGCCGCCCTGCAGGAACGAGCGGCCATGCTGTCGACCGCCCTGGCCGACTACGAAGAGGCCCTCGACCTGATGGGCGAGCACGCTCCCAAGGGCGATCGAGAGCGCCTGGCCCAGCAGACCGTGAGCTACAACCGGCAGTTCGCCGTCGCGCAGGCCTTCGCCGACGAGTTGGTGGCCGACTTCGACGCCGAGTTCACCGCCGCCATGACCCGCGCGACCCCTGCCGGCGCGGTCGAGTGTCAGCCGATGGTGCCTGACGGCCGCGGCGTGCCGGGCATGCGCCAACCGATGAAGAAGAACCCCGACTGCACCGGCGACGACCTCAACGGGGCCATCGCCCAGGCAATGGACGCCGACCCGACGTTGAAGGCCGCTATCGACGAGATCCTGACCCTATCCTGGCCCGCACTGGAGCCTCAGGCCGACGTCACGGCCACCCGGGTCGGTGAAGGCGAGCCCTACATCGATGTGGGCGAGTTCTTTCGCTCCGTCTGGCCCGACCGCCTCGACCGCATTCGGCGCGAAGACAGCAAGCAGCGGCTCGACTTCGAGGCCGCCATCGAAGAGGGCGCCACGGCTCAGGATCTCGCGCAGATGACGTCGAAGGCCCAGCAGATCACGGCGGCGACCGCGCAGCGCCGAGCCGCTCTGGGCCAGCCGGTGTTTGCCGCCGCCGACAAGTCCTTCGCGAAGTGGGCCAAGAGCGGGCGCGAGATCCCCTCCTGGTGTGCCCAACCGCAGGCCCTCGGCGGCTGCGACGGCACCGACGCCAGCGACGAGCTCGGGCGGCAGTTGCTCACCGACAAGCGCATCGGCAAGGCGCTGCGGTAGCCACGCTGAACGCGCGTTACGCCGGGTCTCCGATCGGAGACCCCTCATGCCCGGCACCGACCGCCGCCAGACCATCGCCCAGCTCCTGGATGCCGCCCGCGCGGGCGAGACCGTCACCGTCACCGGCTGGGTCAAGACATCGCGCTTCAGCAAGAACGTCAGCTTCGTGCACGTGATGGACGGCTCGACGACGCGCACCATCCAGGTGGTGCTGCCCCAGGACACCGACGAGGATCTGAAGGGCCGCCTGGGCATCCATGCGGCCGTGCGCATCACCGGTCCATGGGTGCACTCACCCGGCGGCAAGCAGGAGTGGGAGATCAAGGCCGAGCCCGCCGACGTGCAGATCGTGGGCGAGTCCGACCCCCCCAACTACCCCATCCAGAAGAAGCGGACCTCGCTCGAGTTCCTGCGCACCATCGCGCACATCCGCCCGCGCACCAACACCTTCCAGTCGGTGTTTCGCGTGCGAAACGCCCTCTCCTGGCAGATCCACCGCTTCTTCCAGGAGCGCGGCTTCCTGTGGATCCACACCCCGATCATCGCCACCAGCGATGCCGAGGGCGCCGGCGAGATCTTCCACCTCTCGGCCGGCGACAAGCCCGAGGGCTTTTTTGGTCAACCCGCCTTCCTGACGGTCTCGGGGCAGCTCGAGGTCGAGTGCTTCGCCCAGGCCTTCGGCGATGTGTACACCTTCGGCCCCACCTTTCGGGCCGAGAACAGCAACACCAGCCGGCACGCCAACGAGTTCTGGATGATCGAGCCCGAGCTGGCCTTCGCCACCCTCGACGACGTCATCGCGCTGGCCGAGGACTTCGTGCGCACGGTCACCCGCGAGACGCTGGCGCAGTGCCCCGAAGACTTCGCCTTCTTCGACCGCTTCGTCGAGAAGGGGCTGCTGGACGCGTTGAACAAGGTCATCGAGCAGCCTTTTGCCCGGATCACCTACGCCCAGGCACAGGACATCTTGCTGGCTTCGGGCCGCGACTTCGAGTTCCCCATCGGGCACGGCGCCCACCTGCAGGCCGAACACGAGCGCTACCTGGCCGAAGAGCACTTCAACGGCCCCGTCTTCGTCACCAACTACCCCGTCGCGCAGAAGGCCTTCTACATGCGAATCGCCGACGACGGCGAGACCATGGAAGCGGTCGACCTGTTGGTGCCGCGCATCGGCGAGATGATCGGGGGGTCAGCCCGCGAAGAGCGGCTCGACGTGCTGCAGAACACCATGTCCAGCCGCGGCATGGAGGAGGCACCGTACTGGTGGTACCTCGACCTGCGGCGCTGGGGCTCGGTGCCCCACGGCGGGTTCGGGCTGGGCTTCGAGCGCATGCTGATGTGGATCACCGGCATGCAGAACATCCGCGACGTGCTGCCCTTCCCGCGCACGCCCGGCAGCGCGGAGTTCTAGCAGGACGCTGCAGAACAGCGCGCGCAGCGCGCGTTCTGCGCATCCTGACCCGTCCCCGTGCCCGTGCCCGTGCCCGTGCCCGATTCGGTGAGGCGCGGACTCCGCATCTTCAGGAGCGTCGGCGTTCAGCGTTGGCGGCCATGCGGACCAGCATGGAGACGAGGCGATGGAGGAGTTCGCGGGCCTTCGAGACGTCAGCCCCAGGTGCGAGACCGAGTCGACTCGCCACGATGACCTGTGCGGCTGCCTCGGTCGCGGACCGCTTCGCGATTCGGTAGAAGCGGGCCTTCTCGGCAGGCGCGAACTCTCCCGCACCCTCTGCGATGTTGAGTGGAACCGAGTTCGCCGCCCGTCGGAGCTGGTCCCGCATGTAGCCGCGTCCCTTGAGAAGATCTACGGCTGGATGAAGGCGGTGGCGGGCTTCCGACGAAGTCGCTTCCGCGGGCGCCGGAAGACGGCGTTCGCGGGCACGATCACTGCAGCCACGTACAACCTCCTCCGCATCACCAAGCTCCAGCCCGCGACTTGACGGGCGAGGCGAGCTGCCTTCGCCACTTCGCAGCGCCCAGCCATGGCGTTCGGGCACGGGCACGGGCACGGGCACGGGAGCAGGCCCTGCAGCGGCCGCTACGCGGCCTTCAGCAGTGGCCTGCTAGCTAATCCTCGACCAGGCGCATGACGTGGCCGACGCTCTCGGCAACCAGGCCCACATAGGCGCCGCTCGGGGACGCGCTCACCCAGTCCGGTGCCGTCGGCAGTGCCTCGGCGCCGATCACCTGCGCACCGCGTCCGTCGATGAACACCAGCCCACCGGTGAAGTCCCCTCCCCGGGCCACCACCACGGCGCCCACGTCCCCCGCATCGGTCAGCACCCGGGGTGGCGCGCCCATGATCGGCCTGCTCCAGGCCACGCTGCCATCGAGCTCGAGCGCCGCCAGGGTGCTCATGGGGGCCGACACGGGGCCCGTCCCCCCAGCCGACTGGCTCACATAGAGCAGCTGGGTCGCCGCGTCGAAGTGCACCAGGCGGGTGGGGCCCCCGATGCGATCGGCGCCGGCCGGGGTGACCGCCAGCAATCCCTGGTCGTTGGCCAGGTAGGCCGTTGCGCCATCGTCGACGTCGAAGGACGCCCCGCAGTAGTGGGCGTCTACGGCCGTAGAGAGTCCCCGCTCGGGCCACGCCACCTCGCACCGCCCGTTCGACTCGACCAGGGCCACCAGCTCTCCCAGCGCCGAGCGCGCAGCCACAGCACCATCCACCGTCGTGTCGTACTCACGGCCGTCATACAAGCCGCTGTTCCAGGCCCCCGCGTGAATGCCCACGCCTCCGGAAGAGGAGCGAACGACGACCACCCCGCCGTCGACATCGTCGATCTGCGGATCATCGGCAGGATAGGTGTAGTCGCTGCCGACCCAGCCAACGTTGTCGAAGTCGCACAACAACGAGCCCATCTGAGCCACGCCGTCACCGCCGTCGTGCACCGCGAAGCCTCCGGTCACGCCGTAGACATCGGCTCTGTACTCCATGTGGACGCGTGCATCCTCGACCTCGCCGATCGGGACACCTTGGTAGGCCCCCGGCTCGGGGGCGCAGGCTGCAAGGGGAACGAGCAACACCATCCAACGACGACTCATCGGGGACTCCAACCGCGTTGCCCATACTGTGTGGGCTGCTGCCGAATCCTTCAGGGCGCTTGGGGAGGTGCGGGATCCCGCTCCTTCTCTTGCTCGGAGCCGTCGGGAAGCACGGCTCCCTCACCGGGCTCCATGGTCCACTCCACCATGGTCATGTCCTCGCGAAGGACGCGAATGGGCACGAAGGCATCCTTGAAGCCCGCCGACTTCACCAACACGATGTGGTCGCCCTCTTGCATGAAGTTGGGCAGGCCGTCCTTCGGAATGGGAATGGGCGGCAGATCCGGCTCGTCGCGGTAGAACCAGGTGCCCTCGATGGGGTTGCCGTCTGGGTCGACCAGCAGCAGGTTCACGCTGCCCCAGGCCGGCCGCAGGACCACCGACAGCGCCGGCCCCTCCCCGTCCTGGGTCACCTCGATGGTCGCCGAGCCATCGGTGTAGCCAAACGCGGTGATCGAGACCGGGTGGGAGCCCAGCGGCAGGGGAACCACCGAGAGGCCCGCCTTGGCCTCGTAGGACAGCAGGTCGTTGGTGAGCGTCCACTGGGCGTCGATGGGCACGTTCTCGCGGTCGGTGATGCGCACCGTGACCAGGCGGTAGCCCTCGGCCGCGGTGAGCACGACCTCACGCTCGATGGGCACATTCGGCTGGATCGTGAGCTCTTCGACGGCAGTTGCGAGCTTGTCGCCGCCGACCTGCAGCGTCCACTCGCCGGGCTGCACGATGGCGCGCTGGCCGTGGGTCAGCTCGACCACCTCGTCGCCGCGCGCCAGGGTGATGCGCGCATCGGCGATGGGCCGCTGTTCGCCCAGAGCCGCGGTGACGGTCATCCAGGTCGCGGCATCCGGGCATCCGTCGTCGTCTTCGATGTCGTCGTAGTCCTCGGGCTCGAGCGCGCAGCTGTCGTCGCGATCCGAGATGCCGTCGGAGTCGTTGTCGTCTTCGGGGCAGCCATCGGCGTCCTTGAAGCCGTCGAAGTCCTCGGCCTCGGCGAGGCAGGCGTCCTCGGCATCGATGATGCCGTCCATGTCGGTGTCGACGAACGGCGCCGGCTCGAACGAGACCGAGATCAGGGCGCGGATCGCGGGCGAGCCGATGCCCCGCGTCAGGCCCGTGCCCGCGGCACCGCGCAGCACGATGCCGTCGGTGGGGCGAAACCAGCCACCGAGCAGGGCTTCTGCCGGCGTCCCAGGGCCATTGGCGAACCCACCCTTGTACCCGACCTGGATGCCGCCCTCGGCACTCAATCCCGCGCGGTCGCCGGTGGCATAGCCCGCCCCCAGGCGGCCGTAGAACGCGTCGTCGAGCTCGAGGTTGGCGACCTCGACCTTGGGCAGCCCGATGGTGCCAAGGTTGGCCGAGACCTGCAGCGGTCCCTGACGCACATCCACGATGGCCCCAGCGGACCAGCTGAGCCCATCGTTGCCCACAGGCAGGTTGCCAAAGGTCGCGTTGGGGATGCCCAGCTTGGCCGAGAATCCCAGGCCGACGCCGGTGTCGACCGGATCGAGCACGACGAGCTTGCCGTCGAGCGACACGTCGCCGATGCCCATTCCGCCCTGCCACACGTCGCTGGTGACCATGCCGTACACCGGCACGTGCACGCCGACACGCAGCACGTCGAAGTACAGCGCCCCGGCCAGATCGAAGGCCAGTGCGTTGTCGATGCCCTGCAGCTCGGTGCCGTCCTCGTCGACCGCGGCGATGGTGCCGTTGAAGTAGTGCACACCCACGCGGGCCGAGCTGTCGCCTACGTCGTACATCGTGGCGTCGTCGGTCCACACCATGCTGCGGCTGTCGATGGACGGCCGAAACACCGCGGCATCGACCGGGGGAGCGGTCTGGGCTGTGGCGAACGCCGACAGGAGGATCAGGAACATGGCGGGGACTATAGCGCCTGCACGAGCGCTTGGAGGTCTGCAGCGGCCCCGCCTCGACAGTGCACGCTCACAGAAGCGCTCACGGCGGTGTCTCCGGGGTTCAGCTCGACCGCGGGCAGCCCTCGGCGCACCTGGTCCAGCACCGGACCGGCGATGTACGGGAAGCCACTGGAGGTGCCCACGCTGAACACCGCGTCGAAGCCGGTGGCGAGCTCGCGCTGCAGCAAGCTGACCTCGGCCTGGGGAAGCCACTCGTCGAACAGCACGACAGCGGGGCGCACCAGGCCGGAACAACGCCCGCAGCGAGGCGGGATGACTTCCAACCGGGAATAGTCCTCGACGAACCACCGATGTCGGCAAACGGTGCACAGCAGGGTGTGGATGTTGCCGTGGATCTCGATGACGTGGTCGGACCCGGCGTCGGTGTGAAAGCCATCGACGTTCTGGGTGAGCACCCACACCCGATCCTTGCGCTGTTCGATGGCCGCGATCGCCGCATGCCCCGCGTTGAAGGTCGCGCCGCGACAGGCCAGCTCGATGGCCGCGATGTGCTTCCAACAGAGCTCGGGACGCTCCAGCAGCATGTGCCCCGACAGGGCCGTCTCGATGGGCACGCCCTCGTCGGTGGTGCCGCTCGAGTACAGGCCGCCGACCCCGCGATAGGTCGGCAGGCCCGAATCGGCCGACAGCCCCGCTCCGGTGACGAACAGGACGCTGTCCGCCTGGCGCAGGATTTCCGCGGCGCGCTCGAGCTCGGTCACGTTAGCTCCACCCCCTTTCGTGGAGGTAGCCGTGCCCGAGTTCATCTACCAGATGCAAGGTCTGCAGAAGGTCGCACCCAACGGCAAAGAGATCCTGAAGGGGATCTGGCTGTCGTTCTTCCCGGGCGCCAAGATCGGCGTGATCGGGCCCAACGGGGCGGGCAAGTCCACGCTGCTCAAGATCATGGCCGGCCTCGACGACGAGTACTCGGGCAAGGTGTGGAAGGAGCCGCGCGCCAAGGTGGGCTACCTGCCGCAGGAGCCCGAGCTCGACGAGACCCTCACCGTGCGCGGCAACGTCGAGCTGGGTCTGGCCGAGCTGCGCGACTTGCTCGATCGCTACGAGGCCGTCAGCGCCAGGTTCGCCGACGAGCTGACCGACGACGAGATGGACAAGGTCATCGCTCAGCAGGGCGAGCTGACCGACGAGATCGAGGCCAAGGGCGCCTGGGACCTCGATCGCATGGTCGAGATCGCCATGGACGCACTGCGCGTGCCCGACCCCGATGCGGCGGTCGCGCACCTGTCGGGTGGCGAGAAGCGACGCGTGGCCCTGTGCCGTCTACTGCTCGAGAAGCCCGACATGCTGCTGCTCGACGAGCCCACCAACCACCTCGATGCCGAGAGCGTGGCCTGGCTCGAGCGCACCCTGCGCGAGTACCACGGCACCGTCATCGTGGTGACCCACGACCGCTACTTCCTGGACAACGTGACCAAGTGGATCCTGGAGCTCGAGAACGGCAAGGGAATCCCGTGGGAGGCCAACTACAGCGACTGGCTCGAGCAGAAGGGCCAGCGCCTGGCCGAAGAAGAGAAGTCGGCCAGCCGCCGCCAGAAGGCGCTCGCGGCCGAGCTCGACTGGATTCGCATGGGCCAGAAGGCCAAGCAGGCCAAGGCCAAGTGGCGGTACGAGCGCTACAACGAGCTGGTCGACGAGTCCAACAGCGAGACCCAGCGCAACAACGCCGAGATCATCCTGCCCAACGGCCCTCGCCTGGGCGACGTCGTCGTCGAAGCCAAGGGGCTCAGCAAGGCCTACGGCGACAAGCTGTTGTTCGACGACCTGAACTTCTCGCTGCCACGCGGCGGAATCGTGGGCATCATCGGCGCCAACGGCGCTGGCAAGACCACCCTGTTCAAGCTGATCACCGGCCAGGACACCCCCGACGGCGGCACCCTGAACGTGGGCGAGACGGTGCAGCTGTCCTACGTCGACCAGCACCGCGACGACCTCGAAGACGGCAAGAGCGTGTGGGAGAACATCAGCGGAGGGCATCAGCTGCTCGACGTCGGCGGCCGCGAGCTCAACAGCCGGGCCTATGTCTCCACCTTCGGCTTCACAGGCAACAAGCAGAGCCAGGACGTGGCCACCTTGTCGGGTGGCGAGCGCAACCGGGTTCACCTGGCCAAGCTGTTGCAGTCGGGTGGCAATGTCCTGCTGCTAGACGAGCCCAGCAACGACCTCGACGTCAGCACCCTGCGTGCGCTCGAGGGGGCGATGCTCGGCTTCGCTGGTTGCGCCGTGGTCATCAGCCACGACCGCTGGTTCCTCGATCGTGTGGCCACCCACATCCTGGCCTTCGAGGGCAACTCCGAGGTGGTCTGGTTCGAGGGCAGCTACAGCGACTACGAGCGTGACCGCAAGCGCCGCCTGGGCGCCGAGGCCGACCAGCCGCAGCGCATCCGATACAAGCCCATCTCGCGCTGATGAGGCCGCAAAATTGAGGTAGGGTGCTGTCTCGCGTTCAGCCGGAGAGTCCATGCACCGCACGCTTCTGTTGCTCCTCGCCATCGCCCTGCCTACGAGCGCGTCGGCCCGTAGCCAGTGGCATCTGCCTGCCGGCGGGTCGATCTCGACCCTGCTGCCTTCGCTTGGCGACGGCGACGTCGTGTTCCTCGAAGCCGGCACCTACCAAGACTGCCTAGAAGTCGACTACGGAATCTCGATCGAGATCGTGGGCGCCGGAACCGGCCAGACGACGCTCGAGTGCGCCGGCATCACCGCCGTCAGCCTGTACTCGGGCACGCTCATCATGCGCGACATGACGGTGGCCAACCCCGGCCAACAGGGGTTCCTGGTCGACACCTCCGAGCTGCGGCTCGACGGCGTCGACATGTCCGGCCTGGCGGCCATCGGCGAGTATGGGCCTGCCATCAACGCCTACAACTCGATCGTCGACCTGTTCGACACCAACATCACGAACGTCAGCACGAGCGAGAACGGCGGCGCCATCTACCTCGACGGCTCGATCCTGTTCATGACCGGCGGGCAGATCAGCGGCGCGAGCTCGGGGGCGCTGGGTGGCGGGATCTACGGCACCAACAGCAGCGTCGACCTGTGGTACGCGCGCCTGGCCGGCAACACGGCAACCTCGGGGGCGGGCCTGTACCTCGACGGGATCAGCTCCATCAACTCCCGAGACACCGACTACGACGGCAACATCGCCAGCGGCAACGGCGGCGCCGCTCGCATCAGCACCCAGTCGACCGTCTACTTCGAGGGCGGCACCTTCTCGAACAACCAGGGTGCGGCCGGCGGCGCGGTCCGACTGCAGGCGTTCGGCAAGTTCTGGGGAACCACCTTCCGCGACAACACCGCTACCGGTGGGGGCGGCGCCATCGCCACGGACAGCGACCTGGAGCTGGTGTGGACTCGTTTCGAGGGCAACATCGCCGGCAACGGTGGCGGCGCGGTCGTCTCGAACGCCAACGCCAGGATCCAGAGCAGCACCTTCGACGGCAACAGCAGCACGGCCGCCGGCGGCGCCGTGTTCGCGCCCACCGCCGACATTGGTGACAGCACGTTCACCGACAACCAGGGGTCCGCCGCAGGGGCTCTGCGTGTCGACTTCTTGAGCCTGTACGACTCGGTGCTCAGCGGCAACACGGCGACGTCGGGAGCCGGCGGCGCCATCAACCTGTCCAACAGCGGCTTTGCCGAGACCCAGCGCAACCGATTCGTCAGCAACACGGCGGACACCCAGGGTGGCGCAGTCAACACCGCGGGCAGCTCCCAGTGGATGGGCCTGAACAACCGGTTTTCATCCAACACGGCAGGTGGCAACGGCGGCGGCCTGCGCCTGGGTGGCTCGGCGAGCGCAGACATCGAGCTCTCGCTGTTCGAAGACAACTCCGCAGCCGTGGGCGGCGGGTTCTACGCCAACAGCAACGCCAGCTACAACATCAAGCGCTCCGAGTTCTCGGGCAACAGCAGCAGCGGCCAGGGCGGCGCCATCTACGCCAACCCGTCGTCGGGACGCGGCGACGTCACCCGTACCCGCCTACACCACAACACCGCCGCCTCCGACGGCGGCGGCATGTACTTGCTTGGCTCTCCGGACGGAGCCACGCTGGCAGGCAATGTGTGGTGCAAGAACACCGCGAGCGGCCAGGGCGGCGGCGCGTTCATCGAAGCGCCCAGCGGCGTGCTGTTCTTCACCGACGATGTGTTCCTGTCCAACGAGGCCATCGGAGAGGGCGGCGCGATGTTCGTCGCCGAGGGCAACGCGACGTCCTTTGCCGCCCTGGAGTACAGCACCTTCGTGGGCAACACCAGCACCACGACCGACATCGGCGGCGTCGCCCGCCTGACGTCGTCGGGGTACAACCTACTCGTCTACAACAACCTGTTCCAGAGCAACGGCGCTCAGGGCATCGGTAGCTTCGGCAACTGCGGAGGCCTGGACGTCGACCAGAACGTGCAGTTCGGGCACGGCGACTTCTTGGGCGGTTGCGCCGGCACGTGGTCCGACCAGTCCACTCAGATGATCCCCTCGGGCGCGGGCAGCTTCCCGACGCCCAGCTGGAACGACGACGACGACTGCGACAACGACACCCTGGTGTGGGACGGCGACTTCGCGCAGCACGGGGCCAACTGGGGGGCCTTCCTGGGCGTCGGCATCTACGAAGACCCCGACGGTGACGGCTTTCCCCTCGCCCACGGCGACTGCGACGGCACCAACGTCGACGCGTATCCCGGCAACACCGAGGTCCCCGGCAACGACATCGACGAGGACTGCTCCGGCGGCGACGACGTCGACGCCGACGGCGATGGCTTCACCGAAGGCAGCTCTTGGTTCGGAGCCGACTGCGACGACGGCAACCCCGACGCGTACCCCGGCAACACCGAAGTCGCCGGCAATGGCATCGACAACGACTGCAATGGCAGCTCCGCCGATGATGCCGATCAAGACGCCTGGTTCGACGGCCTCGACTGCAACGACAACGACGCGGGCGTGCACCCGTACATCACCGAGATCGCCGACGACGGCATCGACAACGACTGCAACGGCGACGACGACCAGGACTGGGACGGCGACGGCTACCTGCTGGGCGACGACTGCGACGACACCCGCGACGACGCCTACCCGGGCAACACCGAGATCTGGTACGACGGCATCGACCAGGACTGCAGCGGTGGGTCCGACTTCGACCTCGACGGCGACGGCGCCGACAGCGAAGAGTACGGCGGCACCGACTGCAACGACGCCACCGTCCTGTTCGGGCCCGACACCGTAGAGATCTGGTACGACGGCCTGGACAACAACTGCGACGACCACTCCGACTACGACCAGGACTTCGACGGCGTCGACAGTGCGGCCCACGGCGGCACCGACTGCGACGATCTGAACGACACCGTGTACCCAGGTGCACCCGAGCTCGCCGACAGCCTCGACAACGACTGCGACGGCATCATCGATCCCGACTCCGACGGCGACGGCATCATGGACCCGACCGAGACGCTGTACGGCACCAACCCCAACAATGCCGACACCGACGGCGACGGCATTCCCGACAACGTCGAGTGGGGTGGACCGCTCACCGGTGCGCCCATCGATTCCGACGGCGATGGCAGCCCCGACGCCAACGACACCGACAGCGACAACGACGGCCTCTCCGACGCCGAAGAGGGCACCACCGACACCGACGGCGACGGCTTGGCCGACTACCGCGATCCCGACGACGACAACGACGGCGTGCCCACCTCCATCGAGATCGGCACCACCAACCCCGACATCGATGGCGACGGCCTGCCCAACCACCTCGACCCGGACAGCGACAACGACGGTGTGCTCGACGGCGCCGAGTCGCAGACCGAAGACGCCGACGGCGACGGTATCCCCGACTACCTCGACCCCAGCTTCGACGGCGGCACCGAGCTGCCCGACAAGGCGGTGATCAACAATCCCGGCTGCGGGCTGGGCTTCAACACCACCCAGCAGCCCGCTGGTGGGTTGGGCCTCGCTGCCCTGGCGCTCCTGGCACTGCGACGCCGTCGCGACCGGTGAACCGAGCGGTGACATGAGCGCTCGGTGACCGCCGACGGGGCCGGCCGGGTACGGCTTGGGCCCGCGCGTCGGTCGCTACATGAACGCGAAGAGCACGATGGCCACCACGACCACCACGCCGACACCCACGGCCCACACCCACATGGGCGGGCCCATCGGTGGCGTCTCGACGGCGTCTTGCGGGCCGGTGAAGAACTCTTCGGACGCGTCGTCCTCGGACAGGTCGTCCCAGTTCTTCTTGGCCGGAGACGCCAGCGCAGCCTCGATGTCCATGGTGGACGGCCCGCTGTCGGGCGGCGACTCGTCGGGGAGTTCTTCTTCTTCTGGGGCCTGGGCCGCGGGCGCTTCTGGCTCGGACCCGGGCGCTGGCTCGTCTACGGGCGCCGATGCCTCTGGGTCGGCCGCGGGGGCCCCCTCGACACCGGTGAACTCTTCGTCGCTGGCGTCTTCGCCGTGCGTGTTCTGCTCGGGGTCGTGTTCTTGGGCGGGGGGGTCATCGCCGAATCCGGTGGTCTCTTCGACGCCGGTGGCGTCTGGGCTGGGCACCGGTCCGTTGGCCGCCGCCGCCTTCATCTCGGCACGCTCCTCCATCACCTCGGTAGCAAGGTCGGGGCTCACGTCTTCGAGATCGAGCTTGGCGCCAAGCGCATCGAGCTGTTCGCGTACGGCCACCGCCAGCTCGCGGCAGCTCTGGTAGCGCTCGTCCATGCCAATCTGCGTGCAGCGCCGAACAATCTCGCTCACGCCCTCGGGGTGGTCGACCAGCTGCACCAGGCTCACGGCCTTGGCGACGTTGCGCGCCGCCTCTTTGACGTCGCTGGCGGGCGAGGCGTGCTTTCCCGTGACCAGGTAGTGCAGCAACAGCCCCAGGCAGTACACATCGCTGCGCGGCTCGAGCTTGTCGATGCCCTGCAGGTGCTCCGGCGAGGCGTAGCGGGGCGACACGACCACCGCCGGGCGACCGTCGATCACCACCGGGTGGGCCATGATGCCCACGGTGCCGAAGTCGGTCACCTTGGGAACCCACTTGTCGGGCTCGCGCAGGTTGCCGGCGAGCAGCACGTTCTCGGGCTTGATGTCGCCGTGGGTCACCATCTTGCCGTGCGCATACTCGACGCCCTGAACGATGCCCAGGAACAGCCGCAGCGCGGTGACGAGCTGCAGGCCGTCGGGGTACTCGCGGCTGATGACCCGGTGCACGGTGAGCCCACCCAACACCAGGTCGAGCACGATGCCCACGCTCTCGTCGTGCTCGATGAGCTCGCGAGCGGCCACCACGTGCGGATGCTTGAGCTGCTGACCGATGACGCCTTCGAGGTTGAAGCGAATGCGCCAGTCTTCGTCGGCATGCAAGCCCTTGTGCAGCACCTTGAGGGCGATGACATTGCCGTACAGCGCATCACGGGCCGCATAGACCTTGCCCATGCCGCCACCCGCAACGAGCCCCTCGATGGTGTAATCCCCGAACTTCTCGCCAGCCTCGAACGTCGCCATGGCGCGATGCTACCAACGACACTGGATCCCGTCGATCCTACTTTTCGAGGGGAAGTCCCGCACTTCGCCAAGCGCCCGTGCCGCCCTCGACATTGACCGTCGTATAGCCGGCAGAAGCCAGCACTTTCGCCGCACGGCCCGAGCGACCGCCAGACTCGCAGATCATGTACAGCGGCTTGTCCTTGGGGAGATCCTTGATCAGGTCGTGGTGCGGAGAGACCGAGCCGACCGGCACATGGATGGCTCCGGGCACGTGACCCGACGAGAACTCGCTGTCGCTGCGCACATCGATCACGGTGGCTCCGGCGCCATGAACCTCTTTGAAGCCCTGCAGATCGACCGAGCCGACCTGATGCAGCGACGTCGGGCTGGTGGGGGTGGACGCGGTGGTGGCGGGGGTCTCTGCGCCTCCACAGGCCAGGAACAGGGCCAAGAGCCAGGTGCTCACGGGATCTCCAGGTCAGGCGCAGCGGCTAACCGCTTGCGGGCCTGCTCGCGCTCCCAGGCCCGCATCGCCATGGGTGGCAACAGGGGACGATCCGGCGGATGGCCAGCCGCCGTGCCCAGCCCCGCGACAGGCTCGCCGTGCCACGACTGCTGGAAGTACACCCCGAGCGACAGCACCAGGCCCGCCAACCCCGTGAGCAGCAGGCGCCGCGCCATCTCGCGGGCATCGGACTCGCTGCCCCCTTCGGGCAGGCTGGACCAGTGCGCGAACCACCGATCCGACCACAGCACCAGCGGCGCGATGAGCAGGCACGTGCGAGGCACCCAGCCCACCGCCGCCAACACCAGCCCACCGCCCAGAGCGGCGCCGATGCACAGCCGTGCGGTCAGGATGGTGACGCCCGGACCGTGGGTGGCCACCAGCGTGCGGTAGCCGCGCCCGGCGTCCTCTTGCTCCTGGAAGGCCTGGGCCGCGAAGTAGCAGCCCAGAACGCCCACCATGCCCAGAATCCACGCCACCGCCGTGCGCGCATCGAGAGTGACGTCGACCACCGCCCAGCCCGCAAGCGGCGTGAACAGCCCATAGCCGACGCCATTGACGATGGGACCCCCGACCGGGTGCCCCTTCCACACGGTAGCGGGATGGGAGTACAGCACGGCCAGCGCGGCGCATGCAACGGCGGCCAGGCCCGAGACCGGGTCGCCGACGGCGCAGATGGGCACGGACACCACGAGGGCCGCGTACCCCCACCGCTCGATGCCCGGCGGAGGGGCGACCGTCTCGCCCATCAGCACCTCGCCCTCGTCTTGGTCGAGGGCCGCGTTGAGCCACAGGGTGCCCGCGTTCAAGAACCACCAGCCCGTGCACACCACCAGCAGATCCCAGCCGCCGCGGGTGGTCAGCGCGCGGTCCCAGTGGGCCCAGCCGTAGCCCGCCAGGATGAGCAGCATCACGTACAGGGTGAGCTTGGGCCGCGACAGCTTCCACAGCGCCATGAGCCCTGAACCGCTCACAGGTGCCCTCCGGCGGTGCCCAGCCCGCCAGGCGGCAGCCCGAGCACGATCTGGAAGCCATGATGCAGGTACGCCACGAAGATCAACCCCACTCCGACGGTCATGAGCCTACGCACGAGGTGCTGGGCTTCTTGCACCGTTCCACCATCGTCGCGCGCGGCCCAGCTCACCAGCACCTGGTCGGCCCACAGGTACCCCACCGCCGGAATCAAGCAGCCCCGAGGGATCCAGCCGGCCAGCGCCAGCACGGCATGCCCTCCGAACGATGCGAAGTACAGCGCCCTGGCGGCAGCCAGGGTGCGCTGGGGCCCGTGGGTCACCACCAGCGTCCGGTACCCGCGGGCAGCGTCCTCGCGCTGCTGGAAGGCCTGCATCGCAAAGTAGGTGCCCAGCACCATCAGGCTGTGCAACACGAGCACCAGCGACGCTCGCGGGGTCAGCGGCGCCCCCACGATTGACCAGCCGGCCAGCGGAGAGAGCAGGCCGTAGCCCAGCAGGTTCACCGCGGGCCCGCCGATGGGGTGGCCCTTCCAGGCGGTGAGCGGATCGCTGTACAGCACCGAGAGTGCAGCGGCAGAAGCCGCAGCGAAGCCGGCAATCGGACCCGCGAGCGATGCCAGCGCCGCCGCGGTGAACAGCGCCAGCAGGCCCAGCGGGCGCGTGTTCACCGGGACGGCCGTGCCCGGGCTTCCGTAGAGCACATCGCCCTCGTCACGATCGAGGGTCGCGTTGAGCCACATGGTGCCGGCATGCAAGAACCACCACGCGATGACGAGCAAGGCCATCTGCGGCACCGCGCGAGCGGGCAGGCCGTGGTCCCAGTGGGCGAATCCATAGCCCAGCACCGGCAGCGACAGCACCCACGGCGTTCCCGCAGGCCGGGTGAGTTTCCACAGCGCGTGCATCAGAACGGCTCTGGCTCTACCGAGGCGATGACGTCCTGCCAGGGGGCGTCGAGATCGAGCACGCGCGCGCAGTTGCGTTGGGCGTTGAAGGCGGCGATCTCGGCCTTGGTGAACGGATCGTCGCTGTACTGCACCACGCCGCGCATGAAGCCCTCGACCGTGACGCGGACGCGGTCGCCCCAGGTGTTGTCGGCGCGGCTGTTCCAGAAGTCGAGCAGGGCCTCTTTGCGCTCGGCGACCGTGGTGAGCGTCTTGCCCCCACGGCCGGGCAAGGGCTGCCCGTGGTTCCACAGGTCTTCGAGGTGATCGGGCAGCTCGTCGGTGCGTTCTTTGGTGGCTCGATCGGCGATACGGTCGCCCCAGTCACGGACCTCGGGCATGGCCGAGCCGTAGGTACGCCCCCGCTGGGCATCGAACTTGCGCTTGCTGACGACGACGCCCCCCACCTTGACGCAGGCGGGAACCCAGATGCAGTACAGCCACGAGCCCGCCGAGGCCTGCTTGGCGCTGCCCGCATTGGGCGGCCGAAACTGCAGCGGCTGCCGACGAATCACCATCCAGCCGTCGTCGTGCATGTGCACATCGCCCTTCCAGGGGTCGGGGTGCCGGTAGATGGTGACGTCGTCGCGCTCGATGGTGACCGTGTAGCCCTCTTGCTTGAGGTCCTGCACCACCTCGCGACGGGCCTGCTCGACGACATAGTCGGCGTACACCACGATCTCGTCGGCGTCTTGCAGTGGGTCGACCGGTGCTTCCTGTGCCCAAGCGACCCCAAAGAGCACGGCGGCCAGCACGGACATCACGTGGGCGCCTGCCCGGGCTCGATGTCGAAGCGGGGGTGGTCGACGATGAGGGTGGGCGACGTGGCCAGCACCGTCAGCCGAAAGCCAGACGCCTGGTCGCGCAAGGACAGCCACGTCCAGCCGTGGGCATGGGGACCGGGCGCACGCCCCCAGCAGTCCCGCGACCAGTCCGGCGCCAGCCGCCACAGACCCTTGTGGTCGCGCAAGAAGACGGACGCAGGGCCACCGTGGGCAACGGCTTCATCGAATGGGCTGGCGAACTCCATGGGACTGCATAACCCCGCAAGCCCACACAGATGTCACTCGGCCGGCTTCCAGGCCTTGGGCAGGATGTAGCCGGGGTAGATGCTCGCCAGCTGAGCGTAGGCCTCGATGGCCTTGTCTTGTTCGCCTGCGAGCTGGGCGACGGTGGCCTTGGCCACACGGTAGGCCGGACCGAGCTCACCGGCATCGGCCGCCGACTTGAGGGCGCCGGTGGCGGCCTTGGTGTCCCCAGCAATGGCGTGGGCCACTGCGAGCTCGCTGTAGGCCTGGGACGTGCCGCCGGTGCGGTTCACGTTGGCGGTGGCGCGGGCGACCAGGTCTTTGCCCTTGCGATCGGCCTGGGGCTGCGCCAGGGCGTGCCCCAGCGCCGCCGACACCGACAGCGGGTTGGCGTCGACAAAGGACTGCGCGGTCTTGGTCGCCGCTGCGTCGCCGTTGAGCTCGCGGGCAAACTCGATGGAGAGCAAGACCGTGGGCAGCGGAAGCGAGAGCGAACCGCTTGCCAGGGCTTCGACTTGCGCCTCGAAGACGGCGGTCTGTCCGTTGGCGCCGTTGACGTAGCCAAGTGCCAGGCGGAGCGCCTCGTCTTGGCCGGCGCCCAGGTTGATGGCACGGCGCAGGGCCCCGTTGGCGGCGGGAAGGTCGCCCGCGGCGAGCGTCAGGCCGTAGATGGCGGGCAGGTACGGGTCGAGGTCGAGGTGTGCTTCGTAGATCTGGGCCACGGCCTTGCCGTTGCCCGAGGCCAGGTGGGCTGCGGCAGCCAGTCCCCAGGCTCGGTGGCAGTCGCCAGGCTGCTCGAGCGTCCACAGGTCATCGCCGATGGCCTTGTCGGCGGCAATCTCTCGGCGCAGCGCGAGGGACTGATTCCACCACTTGTCGTACAGCTCGCCGGCCCGGACGAGCGACTCGATGGCGCCCTCGGGATCGCCCGACTCGAGCTGGGCCTCGCCCAGCCGCAGGTAGGCGGCGCAGTTGTCGCCGGCGGCCTCGGCCGCGGTCTCGAAGCGGCGGAGGGCATCGCGCGAGCTCCCGGCCGCCCACAGGGCCTCGCCCAGCGCTGTGTTGCGGGCAACAGCCTCGGCATCGCCCTCGTCGACCGTCGCCCCGACCTCGCCTGCAGCGGCGGTCTCGGTGTCGTCGTCGGCGGTGCTGGCGTCGGCCTCGGCGCGCGCGAAGTCGTCGCGTGCAGCCTTTACCAGGATGTCGTTGGGATCGGCCCACTTGGGATCGCCGGCCTTGGTGAAGGCCGCGGTTGCCGACGTCGCATCGAAGGCCATGTCCAGCGACCAGGTGACGTCACTGCCGATGGTTCCGAGCCAGGTGGCCTCGGCGGACGACTTGCCGCCGTGCACCTGGAACCACGACTCGCCCAGGTCCAGATCGCCGATGGTGGCGCCCCGACGAGCCATGCGGTGGCCACCGGCCGTGCGATCCACCTCACCGGCATGCTCCAAGACCAGCCACTGATCGAGCGCGTGGTACGGACTCACCAGCACCAGGCCCTGAGCGTCGCCGATGGAGCCTGGAACGTACATGTCCACGCCGTTCTCGACCTTCTTCACGCCGTGAACCCAGTACTTGCCCTGCTGAGGCTGGGTCACGGGCTGCGGCTGCCCCACTCCCGAGACCAGGGCTGCGCCCTCGGCCGCCGGCACGAGCTGCACCACTCCCTTGGAGTTCATGAAGGCATAGCCCAGCTCATCGATGGTGCTCATGGACAGCACCAGGTGGTCGGAAGCCTCGTTGACCTTGGCACGCACGTCGTACAGGACCACGTCGCCCAGGTTGAGCTGGGGGATCAGCGCGTAGCCCTTGCGATCGGTCAGGCCGAGCTCGCCCAGCAGTCCCTTGCCGATCTCGGTGAAGCCGCCGTTGCGGAAGTACACCAGCAACGTCTTGACCTGCGCCTCTTCGCCCTCGGCCGCTGCGTCGTCGAGGGGGACCGTTGCCGCGACGGTGGGGTTTCCATGCGTAGCCTCACCCCGGTACATCGGGAGCTCGACCGTGCCGGCGATCTCGACACTGTCGGCGCCATCGAGGAGCCACTTGTCGTTGGCCGCTCCGGCAATTCCGGGGAGGATGCACAGCAGCAGAGCAATCGAGCGCTTCATCGGGTCTCCAGAGACGGCGCAACTTGCCCCATCGGGGCCCCGCCGTCAAGGTAAGGCGCAACGATGCCAGGCGCCGTCGACCGGTTACGCCAGATGGCCCCGCGTACCCCGGAGTGCCGATGTCCACGATCTACCAGGTTCAAGCCCGCCCCATCCTCGACAGCCGCGGCAACCCCACCGTCGAGGTCGAGGTCATCACCGACACCGGCGCCACCGGCCGAGCCGCCGTGCCCTCGGGGGCGTCCACCGGCGAACACGAAGCCGTCGAGCTTCGCGACGGCGACAAGACCCGCTGGCTGGGCAAGGGCGTCGACCAGGCTGTGCAGAATGTGAACACCACCATCGCCGACCAGCTGATCGGCCTGGACTGCCGCGACCAGGGCGGGCTCGATCGCCTGCTCATCGAGCTCGACGGCACACCCAACAAGGGGCGCCTGGGCGCGAACGCCATCCTGGGGGCCAGCCTGGCCATCGCCAAGGTGGCCGCCCGCGAGACGGGCCTGCCGCTGTACCGGTACGTCGGCGGTCCGCTGGCCACCACCCTGCCCGTCCCGCTCATGAACATCCTGAACGGCGGAAGCCACGCCGACAACAACGTCGACATCCAGGAGTTCATGGTGTTGCCGGTGGGCGCCAACAGCTTCGCCGAGGGCCTGCGTTGGGGCACCGAGATCTACCACCACCTCAAGTCGGTGCTGAAGGGCCGCAAGCTGGCCACTGGCGTGGGCGACGAGGGCGGCTTCGCCCCGGATCTGCCCAACAACGCGGCCGCGCTCGACCTCATCATCGAGGCCATCCAGGGCGCGGGCTACACGCCCGGCGAAGAGGTGGTGCTGGCCCTCGACGTCGCCGCCAGCGAGTTCCACGACAAGGGTGTGTACAAGCTCGGGGGCGAGAGCGCCGAGTGGAACAGCGAGCAGCTGGTCGACTACTACGCCGGCCTGGTCGAGAAGTACCCCCTGTTCAGCATCGAAGACGGCCTCAACGAAGACGACTGGGACGGCTGGAAGATGCTCAACGATCGCCTGGGCGACAAGGTGCAGCTGGTGGGCGACGACCTGTTCGTCACCAACACCACACGCTTGGGCCGGGGCATCGCTCAGGGCGTTGCCAACAGCATCCTCATCAAGGTGAACCAGATCGGCACGCTCACCGAGACGCTGCAGGCGGTCGACATGGCTCACCGCGCCGGCTTCACCTCGGTGATGTCACACCGCTCGGGCGAGACCGAAGACACCACCATCGCCGACCTGTCGGTGGCATGCCGGTGCGGGCAGATCAAGACCGGTGCCCCCTGCCGCACCGACCGCGTGGCCAAGTACAACCAGCTGCTGCGCATCGAAGAAGACCTGGGCGACGCCGCCACCTACGCCGGCCGCTCGATCCTGCGATGACCACCTTCCGGCCTCTCGCATCTGCCGACATCGAGCCCGTGCTCGACCTGTGGGAGGCCCTGCTGGCCAACGGCGAGGCCGCGGACGGCCGCTTCGCGCCTGCCCCCGATGCTCGCTCGGTGATGCGCCCGTGGATGCGCGAGACATGGACCCGCAGCAAGCCCTTCCCTCACGGGTGGGTCGCCGAGCGCGACAGCGCGCTGGTGGGCATGCTCTCGGGCTTTCCCGTCAGCCGCTTGCCGGTGCTGCACGATCCGCTCACCGCCCAGATCGGCGACCTGTTCGTGGCCGAGTCGGCTCGGGGCTCGGGCGTCGGAAGTGGCCTGGTGAGCGCGTTCGTGAGCGCGGCGACCGCGAGCGGCTTCGAGCGCATCGAGGTGAACACGCTCATGCGCGATGAGCGCGCCGTGAACTTCTGGAAGAGCCAGGGCTTCACCGACTGGATGGTACGGCTGTCCAGGTAGGATCGACGGATGCTGTTCCCGCTGCTGATGATCGCCTGTGGCCCAGGCGACCCGACCGATCCGTCCACCCTCGATCCAGGCGACCCCGCCGACATCGAGGTGGCCTTCGAGCCCGCGATCCTCACCGCGGCGCAGGTCGGCGACCATCGTGTCGAGGTGAGCACCCACATCGACCTGCCCCGAAACACGGTGCTTCGCTTCGAGCTGCCAGCCATCTGGGTCACCAACCCGCACCCCCTCAACCGCCCCTGGCAGTCCGAGAGCGCGGAGCTGCCGCACCACATCCATGTCAGCTCCACCGCCGACATCGGCACGCCCGAGGTCACCCTCATCGGCACCGAGCTGTCGGGCAAGAACCACCGCTACCGGCACACGGTGACCGTCGAGCTGGGGCGTGCACTCCAAGCCGACAACCGCATCACCCTGCACCTCGACCACACCACGGCGCCCTACCTGGCGGGGTCCCAGGCCGTCGAGATCGCCGTGGACACGCCAGACGACGTGCGCACCACGGGCAGCGCCACCTACGTCGTGATGCCCGGCGCCGCAGAGCGGTGGCGGCTCACGGCCACCACCGACACCTGGGTGGGCGAGCCCACAGAGATCCAGCTGGTCGCCATGGATGGCTTCGACAACGTGGCCGACGTCGATGAGGTGATCGAGGTGAGCACCCCGGACGGGCCGGTGGCCATCGATCTGGTGGACGGCCTGGGCCGAAGCACCTGGACCCCCGCCAGCCCGGGCGATGGCTGGCTGCAGGCCGACGGCGCCAGTCACCCCATTCGCGTGCACGCGTCCAAGCCTACCGAGCGCCTGTGGTGGGGCGATCTGCACGCCCACAGCCGACTGTCCAAGGATGGGCTCGGGGACGGCGACTTTGCCTGGGCTCGCGACGTCTCGGACCTCGACTTCTACGCATCGACCGAGCACGCCGAGACCATCGACAACACCCCGCTGTACGAAGACGCCTTCGAGAGCGTGAAGCAGCGTGTGATCGACTTCTACGATCCGGGGAGCTTCGTCACGCTGCTGGCCTACGAGTGCGGCCTGAGCACCGGCCACCACAACGTGTATTTCCGCGGGCTGGACGCCGTGCCCATCCCGGCACCCGACGTGAACCACAACGCCCAGGAGCTGTGGACGCACCTGGACCGGGGCACGGCGTTCACCGTCCCCCACACCCTGGGCATCACCTTTCGCGGCAACAACATTGGCGCCCCCGGCCCCGAGCTGCAAGAACCCCCACAGGGGCACGACGGCAGCGGGCGCACCGGCCCCAACGTCGACTGGACCCTGCCCCAGGACGACGAGCTGCGGCCCATGCTCGAGATCTACTCCCACCACGGCCAGAGCGAGTACTTCGACACCCACGACGCGCTGGCCCACGAGCAGACGACCTTCAGCAACTCGCAGAGCGTCAGCGGGCCGCACTACGCGCGAGACGCCTGGGCGGCGGGGCACCACCTGCGGGTGATCGCCTCCAGCGACAACCACGACGCGCGCCCAGGGTTGGCCCACCGCGGACTGGCCGCGGTCTGGGCACCCGAGCTCACCCGCGAGGCGATCTTCGACGCCCTGCTCGCGGGCCGCACCTACGGCACCACCGGTGAGCGCATCGTGCTGGGCTTCGACGTCGAGGGCGAGCCGATGGGCGGCACGGTCAACGCGTCGGGCGGTATCTCGGGCAGCGTCTCGATCCGCGCCCCACGCAACATCGAGCTCGCCCAGGTGATGGCCTGGGACGGGTCGGACTGGGTCGCCGTCGCCATGTGGACCGACCTGGGCCGCCAGCTCGACGAGAGCTTCAGCGATCCGCAGGCGCGCGCGGTGTACTACCTGCGCACCGAGCTGGTGGGCGAGACCGGCGGCCGCGTGTCGCGGGCGTGGTCGTCGCCGGTGTGGGTGGAGTAGTGGGCCGACCCGGCCTACCCCAGCGGCAGGTAGGCGTTGGCCACGGCACCGGGCCCGCGCGGCTGCTTGATCATCTCCCACAGCGTGCCGATCGTGTTCTCGCGCTCGGGGTTGGCGCACAGCTCGAACACGAAGTGGAAGGGAAAGCACACGAAGGAGCGGTCCCAGGTGACCAGCCCGATGCTCTCGAAGCCCGAGTCGTAGGTCAGGTGGCACCACTCGAAGCGCGAGACCCCGGTCATGGCGTTGCCGAGCACCAGGCCCAGCAGAAAGCCCGTCTCTTCGACCGGCCTGGGGGCGTTGCGCTTGTGGTCGCGGATGGCGTCGACCATCTCGATGATGGCGGCCACGACGGCATCGTGGTCGCTGGCGTCGAGATCGTCGGGCAGCAGGGACAGCGCATCGGCCAGCTCGCCGGACAGCTCCTCTCCCTCTTCTTCGCTCAGTTCACGTTCGACGGGCTTCAATCGTCGCCTCCGATGGGCTCGAACGCGGTGGGCTCGAGCAACAGCATCTCGTCGGTGAAGAAGTAGTCCGACTCCTTCCCGAACATCACTTCGGCCTGGTAGGGCACCTTGTCGGGGGTGGCTCGGGACAGCAGCCCTGTGATGCGGACGAGCTCGTAGCTCACCAGGTCTTCGGGCTCGCGATCGGTGCGAACCATGAGCCGGATGGCCCGGCCATCGGTGTCGTAGGGCGCAAAGAACCCGTACAGCCAGTATTCCTTGGGCTTGCGGATCAGGTTCCCAGGTACGTCCTGGTGCACGGTCGCGGTGTAGTGGGCCATGCCGTCGATGGTGACCATGCGCGGCAGGTTGACGAGATCGGCCTCTTGCCACTTGACCGGGATGGGGGGCTGGCTGGTGTCGGGCGCTCGATGGGACACCACCCACGCCCCGACGCCCGCGGCCAGCACGACGACGAAGGGGATGGCGAAGGCGAGGATGCGGTTGATGGTGGGGCTCCCGGGCGGGGTGGAATCTAAGTGAGGGACACGTCAGCGCAAATCGAGTGCCCATCTGTGGGCCGTGGTTACAGCTTCTTTTCTTGGAGGCTCTTTGACCAACCACAGCGACGCCGCCCGCTTCTTCGAGCAGTTCGGGGTCACCCGCGACGTCACCCGCAAGGTGCTCGCCGCCGCCACCATGCACGGCGCCGACCAGGCCGACTTGTACTTCGAACACAGCGCGGCGACGTCGGTCGCCCTGTCCGACCGCAAGGTCAACCGCGCCCACACCAGCGTCGATCTGGGCGTGGGCATCCGTGTCGTGGTGGGCGATCAGGTGGGCTACGCCTACAGCGAGGACCTGTCGCTGGACGCCATGCTGCGCGTCGCCAAGATCGCCGCCGAGATCGCCCGAGGCGGCCAACCCCGCAGCCCGGTCGACGCCACGCCGCACAAGCTGCCCGACTTCTACCCCGTCGATCGCTTCTGGTCCGACGTCGACCTCTCCGAGCGCATCCCGCTCGTCCGCGACTGGGAGAAGCGCGCCTTCGACGCCGACGAGCGCATCCAGCGCGTCCAGGTGAGCCTGGCCGATGTCGACAAGCGCGTGCTGGTCGTGGGCGCCGACGGCCGCATGGCCGCCGACTACCGACCCATGACGCGCGCGTTCGTGATGTGCACCGCCGTCGACGGCGACAAGCGCGAGTCCGGTGGCTACAACGTGGCCGCCCGCGACGATCTGGGCTTCTACTCGATCGACCGGCAGGAGCGCCTGGTCGAGCAAGCGGTCGACCGGGCCACCCGCGCGCTGTACGCCGAGTCACCGCCGGCCGGCGAGATGCCCGTGGTCATGGCCGCGGGCAGCTCGGGCATCCTGCTGCACGAAGCGGTGGGGCATGGGCTCGAGGCCGACTTCAACCGCAAGGGCATCAGCGTCTTCGCCGACCGCATCGGCCAGCAGGTTGCACCAAAGGGCGTGACCATCGTCGACGACGGCACCGTGCCGGGCACCCGAGGGGCCATCAACTGCGACGACGAGGGCAACGACACCCAGAAGACGGTGCTCATCCGCGACGGCGTGCTCGAGAGCTACCTGCACGACGACATCAGCAGCCGCCACTACGGGGTCGATCCCACCGGCAGCGGCCGCCGCGAGTCCTTCCGCCACCCCGTGCTTCCCCGCATGCGGGCCACCTACATGGAGTCGGGCACCCACGACCCCAAAGAGATCATCGCCAGCGTCGACAAGGGCATCTACTGCGAGACCTTCGCCAACGGGCAGGTGCAGATCGGCGCCGGTGACTTCGCCTTCTACGTGCGCCATGGCTGGCTCATCGAAGACGGCAAGCTGACCACCCCCGTCAAGGACGTGAACCTCATCGGCAACGGCCCCAAGGTGCTCGAGACCATCCAGATGGTGGGCAATGACATGATGATCGACGAGGGCGGCTGGACGTGCGGCAAAGACGGCCAGTCCGTGCCCGTCAGCCAGGGCATGCCCACGGTCAAGGTCGCCAAGCTGTCGGTGGGCGGAGGTGCCCGATGAGCTCCGAGCTCCACGACCTGGCCCAGAAGGTCAAGCAGACCGCGATGTCCATGGGTGCCGACGAGGTGAGCGTCAGCGTCAGCGAGGGCTCGCACACCACCATCCAGCGACGCGGCGGCAAGGTCGAGCAGGCCGCCGAGGCCACCACGCGCGGCCTGGTCATCTCGCTGATGGCCGACGACCGGTGGTCCAGCCACAGCACGTCCGACCTGCGTCCCGAGGCGCTCGAGCCATTTCTGCAGCGCGCGCTGTCCGCCACGTCCTACCTCGAGCCCGACCCCGACCGAAAGCAGGTCGAGGGCGAGCGCTGCGGACGTGGTGCGACCGCAGAAGAACTCGACCAGCTCGACCCCGCCTGGGCCGAGCGCTCAGCGACCGACCGCGGCGAACACGCGCTGGCCCTCGAAGCGGCCGTCGATGCGGTCAGTGACGAGCGCGCCATCTCCTCGGCGACCTACGTGGCCGACGGCTGGAGCCGCTCGGTGCGCGTGATGAGCAACGGCTTCTCGGGCGAACACGAGGGCGCCTGGTTCAGCGCCGGCGGCGAGACCACGCTGTCCGACGGCGACAAGCGCCCCGAGGCCTATGCCTACTTTGGCGCCCGCTACCTGGCCGACCTCCCCTCCCCCCAGGACATCGCCGCCGAGCTGCACAAGCGCGCCACCGAGCGCCTGGGCTCGGGCCCTATCGAGTCGGGCACCTACCCCTTGGTGTTGGCCAACCGGGCCGCAGGACGCATCCTGGGCGTGCTGGGCGGGCCGCTGTCGGCAGGGAGCATCTTCGAGAAGCGCAGCTGCCTGGCCGACAAGCTGGGCGAGCGAATCGGCAGCGACAAGTTCACCCTCATCGACGATCCCACCGTGCCCCGCGGCCTGTCCAGCCGGCCCTGGGACGGCGACGGCCTGCGTGCCACGCCCCGCACCATCGTCGACAAGGGCGTGCTGCAGATGCACTACGTCAACGTCTACTACGGCCGCAAGCTCGACCGGCCACCCACCACCGGCGGCCGCAGCAACTGGATCGTGCCGGCAGGCGACGTACCCATCGACGACATCCTGGCCCGCTACCCCAAGGCCATCTGGGTCGACGGATTCCTGGGCGGCAACAGCAACAGCGCCACCGGCGACTTCAGCTTCGGCATTCGCGGACAGCTGCTCGAACACGGGCAGCCCGTGAAGTCCCTGTCCGAGATGAACATCAGCGGCAACGCGCTGACCATCATGGACAAGCTGGCCGAGGTCGGCGACGACGTGTGGAAGTACAGCAGCGTGATGAGCCCGACGCTGGTGTTCGAGGATGTGCAGTTCAGCGGGGTGTAGCGCCAGCGGCGCCTACTCCCCCAGCAGCTCGCCCTTGCCGATGCTGCGCAGCATCTCGCGGTGCACCACACTCTCGTAGCGGTGCCGGCGGGCGGCCAGGTCGAACCAGCCGTTGCGCCACTTCCACGCTTTGACACTGGCTTTGTAGGTGGGGATGGTCATGCTGTAGGCGGCCAGCCGCTCCATCAGCCAAGCCTGGGGCACATCGACACCCAGGGCCTTGCGCCCGATGATGCGCAGCTCGTGCACCAGGCCGTCCATCTCGCCGGTGTGGTCTTGGCACACGGTGCCCACGTCGGCGTCGTACACCTCGCAAAGCACGCCCATGGCGGCGATCCACACCAGCTTCTCGAGCTCGTACATGCTGAAGCGCGCCCAGTCGACCTCTTCGGCAGGCAGGCCCATCATCGCGAACCAGCGCACCAGCATGTGCGCGTGGCCGCCGCAGAACGGATTGTTGATGCCGATCTCGACCTCGCCGCCCACCTGGCGCACGGCGAAGTACAGCAGCCCGCGCGTGTTGCGCTGCAGGTGCCGCTGCTGCAGCCAGCCGCGGTACATGCCGTTCTGCACGAACACCAGGTCGTGCTTGCGTGGGGCGGGAATGCGGCTCACCACGTCGCCCATGTCGTCGTTGCGCAAGGCCAGCAAGATGGGCTCGCCGGGCGGACCGGCAAGTGCATCCCAGCCCTCGGTGCGCGTCACCAGGGTGGTGGCGACGCCTGCCTCTTGGGAGCGAGCATGCAGAGCCGTTCCGACTCGTCCGCCACCGATGATCACCATCGCTTCGCCCCCTCGGCCCCATGCCAGGGCGGTTACCCTACAGCATGGGCCTCGCCCGTTCCACTGCCAACGAGCTTCGTGCCGCCGGGGTCCACCTCGACGAGCACTTTCCCCTTGCCCGCCGCACCTGGTGGCGCGTGGGCGGACCGGCAGACGGCTTCGCCAAGCTGACCTCGCTGCCGCAGCTTCGGGCGGCGCAGCGCATCTGCCACGACACCGGCACACCGGTCTTCGTGCTGGGAAACGGCTCCAACCTGCTGGTCAGCGATCGGGGCATCCGCGGCTTGGTCGTGCAGCTCGAGGGCGAGCTCGCCACCTGGCGCGAGACCGATGACAGGGTGCTTCAGGTGGGCGGCGGGGCACGGCTGGTGCGCTTTGTGCGATCGGCCGAAAAGCACGGTTGGACCGGAATGGAAGTGTTTGCCGGAATCCCGGGAACCATGGGTGGCGCGGTGCGCATGAATGCCGGTGCGAGCCTGGGCGAGACATGCGATGTGTTGCTGGATGCCCAGATCGTGCTGAAGACTGGTGACATGGCCACACGCACCCGCGACGAGCTGAACATGACGTACCGGAGCACCGATCTGCCCCCCGGCGCCATCGTCGCCAGCACCCGCCTGCAGTGCACCAGTGCCGACGCGGGCGCCACCTTCGCGCGCATGCACACCTTCCTGGATCGCCGAAAGGCCACCCAACCCGTCGACAAGCCGTCGTGTGGGTCCACCTTCCGCAATCCCCCCGGCGACCACGCCGGGCGCCTCATCGAGGCTGCCGGCCTCAAGGGCTACACCCGCGGCGGAGCCCAGATCGCCCACAAGCACGCCAACTTCGTGCTCAACCTGGGCGATGCCACCGCCGACGATCTGCGGCATACCATCGAGCACGCCGCGGCAACGGTCGAGCGCCAGTTCGGCGTGCGCCTGCATCGAGAGGTGCACTTCGTCGGCGACTGGAACCACTGGCCCCACCCGACGCTCGAACAGGGGGGGGAAGCATGAGTCTCGACATCATCCGCTCACACCTTCGCAACGGCGAGCTCGAGCTCGCGAGGCACGGCGCCGTGGCCGCCATCGAAGAGGCCAGCGACGACGACGTGCGCGGCCGGCTGTGGGGTCTGCTGGCGCGCATCTACTCGCACCTGGGCCGCCCGCGCGAGGCGATGGACGCGGCCGAGCGAGGCAGCGAGAAGTCCGAGCACTGGGAGGTCAAGCTGGGCCTGGGCGTGGCGCTGGTGTCCATCGGCGAGCCGACGGCGGCGCGCGCCGTGCTGTCCGAGGCGCTCAACACGCAGAGCCGGGCCACGGGGCGCGACGCCGACATCCTGGCCGAGATCCTGCTGGGCACCTCGCTGGCCGAGACGTGTCGGGCCGCGGGCGATCCGGCCGCTGGCCTGCAGATCGCCGAGCGCAGCGTGGCCATGGCGCGCACGTGCACCGGCTCGGGCAGCGTCGAGACCGCCGATGCGCTGCTGGCCTTGGGCATGTGCCGCTACGGCATCGGTCGCCCCGATGCAGCACGCGAGGCCCTGCTCGAGGCCCTGGCCATCCGCCGATCGCCCAAGCTACCGAACCCCGACACCGCCGAAGCCGCCGCCATCCTGGACGGCCTGGGCATCGTCGAGCGTGCTCGGGGCAAGCCCTTTCGGGCCGTCGACCTCCATCGCCAAGCCCTGGAGCTGTGGTTGAGCCTGCTCGGCCCCAAGGCGAGTCCCGTGGGTGGGTGCCGCCACTGCCTCGCCCAGGCGCTGCACCGCACCGGCGACTTCCTGGCTTCGCGCGACGAGATGGAGCTCGCGGTGCAGATCACCGCCAACAGCCTGGGCGACGACCACGTCGACACCTGGATCACCCGCTTCGAGCTGGCCCGCATGCAGCTCGACGCCGGCGACATCTTCGAGGGCATGGACGGCATGCAGAAGGCCTACGGCATCGTGCGCACGCGCCTGGGGGACACGCACCCGGTGGTGCTGGCGATGAAGCGGTACATCTAGCAGGCCGCTGAAATACTCGTTCCTCGCACTTCAGCGGCCTGCTTCTACCATTGCCGGCACCGCCGCCTTCGGACTCGGCAAGTCCGGCCGCCGACTCGGCGATTGAGTTTTGCCGGTGGCTTTCGCATTCTCGAGGAATCGCCGATTCGGCAGCCGGACCTGCCGAGGGCGGCGGATGCCTCGGTCGCAGCGCCCTGAAACGCCCGGCAAGCCGGGTTTTTCAGCACCCAGCTAGTGGATAGAGACCGAGGTCGACGCCGAGTCGCACGTCGACGTCGACGGCCATGGCCACGCTGACGTGGCCATGGACGTGGACGTGGACGTGGACGTGGGCGTGGGCGTGGGCGTGGGCGTGGGCGTTCACCGTTCGGTGCTCTGGGGCGGAAGTTCATGGCCTCTGTGCACATCAGACCGGCGCTGAGCTTCCGACAGCCGGAACAGACCGGCGTCGAACTTCCGCAACAGGGGCGTCCCCGGACGCATCGCCACGGGAAAAGGCCGCTTTTCGAGACCGGGCTGGGGCCCACCACGCCTCCATCAGCCTCTGGGCGGAAGCAGGACCCCCTTCTGTTCCCGGGAGCGGAAGTTCGGGGCGTGTCTGCGCGCAGAACGCCGCTCTGGTTCCGGCCGCATACGCGACATCGTGGCGGGGTCACGCCGGCCCGACCATCAGCGGCAATTCGTCGACGTCGAGTCGCACGCGGACGTCGGCGGCCACGGTCACGGCCACGCTGACGTGGACGTGGACGTGGACGTGGACGTGGACGTGGACGTGGACGTGGTCGTGGGCGTCTCACCCGGTCGTGCTGGAGATGAAGCGGTACATCTAGTGGATTGAGACGGAGACCGACCTCGAGACGGAGACCGACCTCGAGACCGAGACCGACCTCGAGACCGAGACCGACCTCCAGACCGAGACCGACCTCGAGACCGAGACCGACCTCCAGACCGAGACCGACCTCGAGACCGAGACCGACCTCCAGACCGAGACCGATCTCGAGACGGAGACCGACCTCGGAAGTTCGGCGCGTGTCTGCGCGCAGAACGCCGCTCTGGTTCAGCCCACCCACACCGTCTTCTGGTTCACGAACTCCCGCAGCCCGTGCCACGACAGCTCCCGCCCCCACCCGGAGTCCTTGATGCCGCCGAAGGGCAGCCTGGGGTCGGACTTGGTCATGCCGTTCACGAAGACGGCGCCTGCATCGATGCTCGCGGCCATCCGCTCGCCGCGCTCGGCTGTGGTCCACACGCTGGCTCCCAGGCCGTAGATCGAATCGTTGGCCACCGCGATGGCCGTCGGGGCGTCGGGCACCGCCATCACCGCGGCGACGGGCCCGAAGGTCTCGTCGCGCCAGCACGGCAGGTCGGGGGTCACGCCGGTGAGCACCGTGGCCGGGTAGAACCAGCCATTCCCCGGCGGTAGCTCGCCGCCCAGGCGGACAATCGCGCCGCCCTGCACCGATGCGAGCACCTGCTGGTGCAGCTGATCCCGCAGATCGGCTCTTGCCAGGGGGCCCATCTCGCTGGCGGCCATCTGCTCGGCGAGCGCATCGACGAAGGCGTCGTGCACGGACCGGTGCACGATGAAGCGCTTGGCCGCGATGCAGCTCTGGCCACCGTTGAGGCAGCGCGACGCCGCCCCCACCTGCGCGGCACGAACCACATCAGCATCGTCGAGCACGATGAAGGGGTCGCTGCCGCCCAGCTCGAGCACGCACTTCTTGAGGTGTCGACCTGCGGCGGCGGCCACGGCAGAACCCGCGCGGGAGCTGCCCGTGAGCGTGATGGCCGCCACGCGCCGATCAGCGATGACGCCCTGCACCCGGTCGGTGTCGATGAACAGGTTCTGCAGGCACCCGGCCGGCAGGCCCGCGTCGGCCATCAGCTTCTCGATCGCGAGCGCGCATCCCGGGGTGCCCGGCGCGTGCTTGAGCAGCATCACGTTGCCGGCCATCAGCGCCGGCGCCAGAAAGCGGAACACCTGCCAGAACGGGAAGTTCCACGGCATGATGCCCAGCACCGGCCCGATGGGGTCGAGCCTCACGTAGCTGCGCGAGGCGTCGCTGGGCAGGAGCTCGGGCTGCAAGAACGCCTCGGCATGCTCGGCGTAGTGGTCGCACACCCAGGCGCACTTGCGCGACTCCCCTGCCCCCTCGGCAAGCGGCTTGCCCATCTCTTGCTGCATCAGCTGCGCATGAGCGTCGGCGTTGTCACGAAGGCGCTCGGCCGCAGCCCTCAGCACGGCAGCCCGCTGAGGGAGCGACGTGGCCCGCCAGGCCCCGAATGCGTGGTGCGCCAGTGCCAGGCGGCGCTCGACGGCGGCCGCGTCGTGCTCGCCGACCTCACGGATGCCGCGTTCGGTCGCCGGGTCGACGGCCCGGAACACGGTCACGGGCAGGCGCTCCACACGGCATCGCACGACTCGGGTGGGTCGGGCAGCGAGCCATCCTGCGGACACCGCGCACTCGCCAGGTCGTCGGCGCAGGTCTTGGCCGCGCTGGCATCGAAGGTGCAGCCACGGGTGTCGTCGACCTGGGCGCTGGCCACGCAGGTGGCCTCGTCGGCCCAGGCGCCGCATCGAACGGCGAGCTCACAGCCCAGCTGGGTGGACTCTTCGTGGAAGGTGTCGGGGGTGTACGGCGCGCAGGCCGACACCAGGACAAGAGCCAGGAATCTCACACTTCCTCCGTGCCGAAGAGTTCTTCTTGAAGGGGGGTATGCGCGTGGGGGTTCCAGTGCCGTCGACAGCGCGCCTCGTACACCTCGTCGGAGCCCAGCAACACCTGCGACTCGGTGGCCACCAGGCGCTGGGAGCGATCGGCCGGGGCGCCGCACACCATGCAGCACGCCAGGTTCTTGGTGATCACCTCGGCCACCGCCAGCAGCTGCGGAATGGGCTCGAAGGGGTTGCCCATGAAGTCCTGATCGAGGCCGGCGACGATCACGCGGCGTCCGTCGTCGGCGAGCTGGTTGCACACGTCCACGAGCGAGGCGTCGAAGAACTGGGCCTCGTCGATGCCCACGACCTGCGCATCGCCGACGAGCGCAACGATGTCGCCGGCGGTGGCAACGGGCTTGCACGGCAGGCTCACGCGGCTGTGGGTCACGATGTCCTCTTCGGCGTAGCGCGTGTCGGTCGCCGGCTTGACCACCACGACGCGCTGCTTGGCGTAGCGCGCGCGCACCATTCGCCGGATGAGCTCCTCGGTCTTTCCCGAGTACATGCAGCCGCAGATCACCTCGATCCAACCGAGATCACGGGGCTGCACGGGCGGCATCATGGCAGGGGACTCCACTGGACGGGGTCGTCCATCGTAGCCACCATCACCGCCTCGTCGTGAAGCCCGGTGGGGCCTTCACGCCGCCAGAAGCGCTTGCCCGGCAACACCGGGATGCGATCGTGTTCGCTCGCCCACGGGTTTTCGTGGCTCCAGGCGCGCACCGAGACGCTGCCAGCCGGCTCGACCCACCACACCGCACCCAGGTGGGCGCACTTGGGATCGCTGAACAGCGACAGGCCATTGCTGCGGTACAGGGCCTCGTGCCGCCTGAAGTCTCCATCTCGGCGCGTGTAGACCTCGCGGGGGGTGCCGTACAGGACCTGGTGCACGTAGCCTCGCGGCATATGCCACGGGGCATCAGCCGCGACCACACACAGCAGCGGCTCGCCCGGGGCGGCCTCGGCCGAGGCGCCAGCGGCGTGAACCAGGCGACCGTCCACCGACGCCAGCCGCTCGAGCGCGCGCTTGGGCCCAATGAGGGTCAGCAGTCCCGACTCGATGCCCCGACGAGGCAGGTCGGTGAGGCCGATCTCGACGGCAATATCGCCATCTTCGTACGAGGCGCAGCGCCCCACCTCGGACCCGCGCCGCATCGCGCCCAGCCACAGGTGGATGGCCTGGGCGATGGGGGTGGGATCGAGATCGGCGGGAAGCGGCTTCTTGATGTGCAGGGTGTAGCGGTAGCTGGCCAGCGCCCCGTCCAGGGCGGACACCAGCCGCTCGACGTCGGCGTCGGCACCCTTGGTCTTCTGCCCCACGAAGGCCAGCGGGGCCAGCACGAAGGTCTGCCCGTCATCGCCCACCATGCGCAGCAGGCCGGGCCGAATCACCTCGCGCGCGGTGGCGCCCTGGGTGGCCGCGAGCTCGAGCGCCCAGATCGCCGCACGGGCCCAGGAAGGGCCGTGGCGATCGCCTGCCGACAGGTGCTGCAGCAGCGCCGCAGCCACATCTTCGGGCTGCCGTGACACGATCTTCTCGACCGTCAGGCGCAGATCCTCACGGCCGGCAACCAACGCCGTCCACCGGTCTGCGTGACCGGTGTGGCGTAGCGTCTCAAGCACGTCCGCGGGGGAGGGCATCATGGCGGCGGCTTATATGGGACCGAGGCCACAAACGCCAGAGCCACTCCTGTCACGAGCGTGACGGCTACGGCTCGCCGCCCCAGTCACCCGCCTCTTCTTCTTCTTCTTCTTCTTCGTCCATCATCAGGGCGAGGCTCACGGCGTTCACCAGGCTGGTGAGCGCCTTGCCCGAGGCGGCCTTGTCACCCGACGCCAGATCGCCGGTGATTCGCTCGCCCGCCAGCACGGCGATCAGCGCATCGGCCCGGTCGCCCGCGGACTCTCCCTCGATGGTGTGCTGGGCCCCGTCGGCCGACTGCCAGGTGCCCTCGTTCATCGACCCAGCCTGCAGGCCGCTCCACACCGCCTCGAGCGCCGAGATCAGCTCGCCCCGCACCGCCGCGGTGTCTTCGCCAAAAGCCCGCTCGATCGCGGCCGAGATGTCCGAGGCGGCGTCGATGTCGCGCTCGAGGCGATCGGTCAGCAGGTCCTTGCGCTCGCCAGAGAGGTTGCTGCCCTCGATGATCGCGAGCATGCGATCGGTCTGCGCGGTCGGCCGCGGAAGCATCTCCATCGCCAACACCGCACGCCCAACCTTGGGCATCGCCAGGTCGCGCACGTCGAGCTCGACGCCAAAGACCTCTTCGGCGCCCGCACCCATGCCGGCCAGGAGCGCGGCATTGCCCAGCGACGCGGCCTCGACCATGGACGCGTCGACGTCGGGCTGCTGAGAGCTTCGCTCGCCGGTGGCGGGGGCTTTGCTCTGACCGGGGTTCTTCTTTTGCTTCACGGGTCCCTACTTCTTGGACATCTTGCCGAAGTTGGCGGTAACGCCAGCCTGGGCGTAGGGCGCGCCGTCGTCGAGTGTGTAGCCGGCACCGATGTCGACGGTGAGCTGCTCGGTGATGTTGTAGAACACGCCGCCATCGATGACCGAGCCGAACGGCCCGTCCTCTCCCAAGATCGACGCGCCCTCGACGAACCAGGCAAAGTCGGTGGGAGCAGGACCCGACACCGCGAGCACCAGCGGAACGCCCACCAGGCCGACGCCTCCATCGCCGTCAAGGCGCACGCCGGCGTTGATCGTGAACCCCCAATCCTGCACGCCCTTGCCCCACAGCACCATGGCGTCGGCCGTCCAGGCCTCGCCCGAGGCAATCGGCAGGGCGCTGCCCAAGAAGCCCGTGAACACACCTGCCTGGCCCTCGGCCAGGGGGATCTTGGCGCCGGCGATCAAGCCCGGGCCCACGTCGGCCGCGCCGAGCGGGTTGGCATCGACACGCAGCTCGAAGCGGTCCTGAAACGCGTACTTCAGCCGCACCGGGCTGGCCGCGCCGCTCTCGCGGTGCCACAAGCCGCCCGCCTCGAGCTCGATGCTGTCGGGCATGACCAGAGCGGGCGACATGCTGACCGACGGTCGGTCGGGGTTCGTCCAAGCCGACGCCAGGGCCGCAGTGAGAAAGATGAGCATGGCGGTGGGGAGCGCTCGCTACTTGGCGAGGCGGAAACCCAGCCCAGCCCAGCGGCTGTCGGGAGCCTCGGGGGAGCGGGCCTTGGCCCAGGCGGCCATGGACGGCTCTTGCCAGCTGCCGGGGTGGATCCAGCGGTCGCGGGCGACGCCATCGGTGCACCACTCCGCGACGTTGCCGGCGAGATCGCGCACACCCTCGGGCGTGCAGTCGTTCACGTACAGGCCCACGGCGCAGGGACGCCCCAGGACCTCTTCGCGGGTATTCGCATTGCCAGCCCCAAAGGGCGAGCCCCACGGGTACGGGCGCCGCTCTTCGCCGCGCGTCACCCACAGGCGCTCTTCGAAGCTGGGAAGGCGGGCATCGGCCCAGCGCGCGAAGGCCATGGCCTCGTACCAGCTGACGCCCACGACCGGCTGGTTGTCGATCACGAAGGGCTTGGAGTCTTCGTTGTCGGCGCGGTTGGGCCACGGGTCGTCGGTGGCGGCCAGCCAGTCCCAGCCCTCTTCGCCCCACAGCTCGCGCTTGGTGTAGCCGCCGTCTTTGACGAAGGCCCGGTATTCGGCGTTGGTGACCGGGAAGCGCGCGATGGTGACCGGGCCGTCTTCGCCGGGGACCGAGACCCAGTAGTCGTCGTCGGTGTTGCTGCGAACGCGTGGATCGCCGAGCAGGCCCAGGGCCTCGCCCAGATCGAGGCGCTCGTTGGCGGTGCCGGCACCTTCTTCGAGCAGCGAGGCCATGGCCGCGACCAGGCGCTGCTTGAGCTGAGCGTCGCCCGAACCGTTCTGTTCGGCGACCTGCCGGCCCATGCGGGCAAGCGGGCCCACGCGCTCGTGCGACGGAAGTCCGGTGATGGCTTCGAGGTCTGGATGCAAAGACACGGTGCCCCCTTTCAGCGGCTGGCGGCAGCTGTCTGCCACGCTCGCCTCAGGCATAACGGGGGAATCGGCGAATCGTCACATCCTGTCTGGGGCAACGGGCCGATTCGCACCCCGAGCCCGTTGGCTGACGGTCAACCGAACAGCACCCGCCAGCTCTCGGGCCACCCCTCGTGGGCGCTCTGGCTGCGGACATCGGCGTAGTCGTCGGGCGTGAATGCACCGCCCACCCACAGCTCGGCAAGGCGGCGATCGAGCTCGTACCACTCGACATAGGCGTGGCCGTCCTGGTCGTGCGGCACGTACAGCAGCCAGCAGGGATGAGCCGCCACCAGGGTGGCCTTGCGGTCGGCGTCCCAGCGATCGGTCGGCGATGCCAGGTAGATGCGGCGCACGCTGCCATCGGAGCGCACGCCCACGAACATGGCGCGGCGCTCGCCGCACAGCGATCGGCTGAGGCTCGCGGCCCAGTCGTGCAGCCGGTGTTCGAAGCGGTAGCGGGAGGTCGAGGTGGCCATGGGGGACGCTACCTCAGCGCACGCTCTGCATCAGCTCGTCGAGGCTTCCCGGCAGCGCGGGCTCGGGCGGGGCCACCACCACGACCACGGGCCGCCGGGGATCGTCTGCGAGCTCGGTGCGCACCCAGTTGCGTTGCTGCAGCGCCTCGAGGCGCGCCTGCCGCTGGGCCGCGTTGAACGATCGCACCGCCGCATGCCCATCGGCCATGGTCGACGCCCACGCAGACACCGCCGCCACACCGAGCAAGGCACCCGGGACCGGACGTTCGTCCCGAATCAGCACCACCGAGCCGGCCACCATCGCAGCGACCGTCGCGGCGTACAGCAGCCCGGATCCCGGTCGCCCTGCGTACACATGCCCCAGCCCGGGCACGACCGACAGCCCTGCCGCCACGCCGGGACTGCGGCGGCGAACCTCGTCCCAGTGCGCCAGGTCGTCCGAGAACGCCGCCGCAGGGCCCGCCAGGTCTCCGTCCACCCGAGACAGCGCAGCCAGGGCGGCGGTGGGCTCCCCCGCTCCGACGTGGCCCCAGGCCTTGAAGTAGGCCATCTCGCTGCGCACCGCCGCCTTGGGAATGCCGACCGCACCCACAGACCTCACCAACGCGCCGAACTCACGCCGCTGCAGCAGCGTGTCCGCCAACACCAGCTCGAACCAGTGGGCGAACTGGGGCTGCTGCTCGCGGCCGGCCAACAGCACCCCTTGTTCGGCGCGAAAATGCCCGTTCTTTCGCTGAAACCGCGACAGGCGCAGCCGATGCATGCCGGCGTCCGGGTGACCCGGGTGGCGGTGCAGCGCGCGCATCACCTCGGCTGCCCCGATGTCGGCGTAGCCGGCTCGCTCGAAGTCGCGGGCCAGCGCCCAGGGCTCGGCAAAGGGGTCCGGCGCGGCCGGGGTGGGGTCCTGGGCCAGAGCGATGGCGGCAAAGCCCATGGTGATCCACGCGATCATCGGCCCCGCTTGACCTTGACCGCGCCGCCGGCCGGCTCGAAGATCGCATCGCCCACGTGGTGCACGTAGCTGTCGATGATGCCAAAGCGACGGCCATTGATGTCGCCGCTGACCCCACCGCTCACCGTGGCCTTGGCCCGGTTGCCGAGCAGGCGCTGGGTGCGCGATGTGGTGCGAGCACCTGGCACCTCGCCCAGCGACGGCTGTCCGATGGTGCCCTCGATGCCCCCGGTGAACGCGGGGCCCATCAGCGAGTATTCCAGATCGGCCGTGAGCACGCCGCCATCGATGCTCACGCCGTAGGCCTCGTTGGACGCCACGAGGTACGGCCCCAGCCGGGTCACGTCCAGGGAGCGAATGCTGCCCGAGCCGCGCAACAGGCCGTCCATGCGGATGTCCCCGCTGGTGGACAGGCTGGCGTCGGCCACGCGCCCCGACATGGAATACGGCAGGCGATGCCCGTTGATGGGGCCGATGTTGGCGGTGTCGAGCACCACCTCCCAGTCCTTTTCGGGGTAGGCGTTGTACCGGTCGGTCAGGTGCACGGTCGCCGAGTCGAGCTTGAGCTGCGACAGGTGCCCCGGCAGCCAGGTGGCGTCCAGGCCGTACCAGGGCTCGCGGATGGGAGCCGACGCAAAGCCGCCTGCATACTTCACCACCTGCCAGCGCATGGCCTCGGGCAGCTCGACCCAGCCGCCCGTGCCGATGGTGGCCCAGATCTGGGCGTCGCTGACCGACACCACGCCGTCATCGAGATCGATCGAGGTGGCCTTCAACAGCGGCTGGTCGGTCTCGATCGCCAACCCCGCGGCACGCCCGCCCGCAGTGTCCCAGCCGGCCGGGTCGCGCGCGGACACCACGAAGTCGGTGAGCTCGAGCGCGTCCCAGGACATCTCGAGGTCTTGCTCGGCTCCGCGGTACTTCACCTTGCCATCGGGCACCGTCAGCGAGTCGACGTTGATCACGAAGCCGGCATCGCGGGCCTTGATGTTGCCGGTCAGCAGCGCTGCGGTGGCCTCGGGCACCACCCAGCCTTGTTCGTTGCGCCGCAGGTCGCCCTGAAAGCCCCGCAGCTCGACGTGGCTCAGCTCCCACTCGCCGGCGCCCCACGAGCCGTCCAGCCGCACCTTGCCGATGGCGGCAACTGGCTGACCGTCGGCCCCCGTCACCCGAACCCCGGTGAGCGTGACCCCTCCCGGACGCCAGGCGAGGGTCTGAAAGGTGACCTCGCCGTTGGTGCGCAGCTGCAGGAAGGTGTGCATGCGTGCGGCGGCGCTGGTCTGGGCGTAGTACCAGCCGCCAGCGAGCCCCACGCCCACCAGGCCCAGCAGCGCCACACCGCCCAGCACCACCGTGCCCAGCCCCATCACCGCCAGCCCACCCTTGGCGGCGGTGCCCGCGATGGAGGGACTCGACACCGGCTTCAGGCTGCCCGACGTCGCGTCGAGCGCTCCCTGGGTGTTCGGCGCCAGGGTTCCGGTCCCAGCGTCGGACCCGCCGGCCTCGACGGCGGCCTGTCCCTCTTGCGGAACCCCACTCATGGCCACACTGCCCAAGGCGGCGTCGCCGGTGAAGTCCTCGACCGAGATGGTGTTGCCCATGGCCGGGGCCGGCGGGGCCACCAGCTGCCAGGGCTCGCCGTCGAGCACCTTGGAGATGGCCTCGCCGCTGGCGAGACGTCGGTCCCGATCGACCTGCAAGCAGCCATCGATGGCGTTCTTGATGTGCGCGGGCACGTCGGGGACGAGCGAGTCGATGGGCGTGAACTCGCCGCTGGCCACCAGGTTGAAGATGGTGAGCAGGTCGGGGCCCGCGAACGGCGGCTTGCCCACGAACAGCTCGTACAGAATGCAGCCCAGTGAGAACACATCGGCGCGTTCGTCGACGTTCTTGGCGTCGCGGATCTGCTCGGGTGCCATGTAGGCGGGCGTGCCCATGGCCACGCCGCTGCGGGTCTGGCCCATGCCACCGCCGCTGTCGTCGGCGACGGCCTTGGCCAGGCCAAAGTCGGCAACCTTGGGAATCAGCTGGCCGCCACCGGTGAACAGCATCACGTTGGCGGGCTTGAGGTCGCGGTGAACCACCCCGAGCGCATGGGCGTGGGTCACGCCCGACAAGATGCCGCGAAACAGCCGCTCGGCCTCGGCGGCGTCGGGCTTGTTCTGCACGATGAGGTGATCGAGCGACGAGCCGGTGATGTACTCCATCACCAGCCCCGGAGCGCCGTTGACGTCCAGGATGTCGGTGACCGCCACGATGTTGGGGTGCGCCAGCGAGGCCTGCACCCGCCCCTCCTGCACCAACCGCTGACGAATGGAGTCGCTGCTGATCGTGAGCACCTTGAGCGCGTGCCAGCTGCCGAGCTGGTTGTGCTTCACCTTGTAGACGACGGCCATACCGCCCTGGCCCAGGACCGAGTCCACGGTGTAACGATCGACGACGGTTCCAGGTGCGAGGGCCATGCGTCTCCGGTGCTGAACCCACTACGGGCGGCATGGTACCAGCATTCGGCTGGCCGGCGCCGATCGGGTGCTTACCCTTCGCGACCACACGCCACCGAGAGCATGTCCATGAGCAGAGAACCCGGCCCCAGCGGCTTCGGCTTTGAAACCACCGCAGAAGAGGTCACCGCAGGCCTCGACCTGTCTGGCAAGACGTACCTGGTCACCGGCGCCAACAGCGGAATCGGCCACGAGACCGCCCGAGTCCTGGCGCTGCGCGGGGCCCACGTCATCGCGGCCGCCCGCACCGAACAGAAGGCGATCGACGCGCTGACCGCGATCGGGCACGACGGCACACCGCTGGCAGCCGAGCTGTCCGAGCCATCCAGCGTCCGTGAGGCCGTCGCCACCGTCCAGAAGTCGGGTGTCGCCCTCGACGGCATCATCGCCAACGCGGGCATCATGGCGCTGCCAGAGCTCAACCTGCACCACGGCATCGAGCTGCAGTTCCTGACCAACCACGTGGGCCACTTCATGTTGGTCACGGGCCTGCTGGGCCAGCTCGCCAACGACGGGCGTGTGGTGGTGCTGTCCAGCGGCGCCCATCGCATGGCGCCTGCTGGCGGCATCGACTTCGACAACCTGGATGGCAGCCAGAGCTACGCCGGCTGGACAGCGTACGGGCGGTCCAAGATGGCCAACATCCTGTTTGCCAAGCAGCTCGCAAAGCAGCTCGGCGCGTCGCAGACCGCCAACGCCGTGCACCCCGGCGTCATCGCCACCAACCTGCTCCGCCACCGCGACGATGGCGATGCCGTGCTCGACAGCATCGGGCGCGACAACCTCAAGTCGGTGGGCCAGGGCGCTGCCACCCAGGTCTATGTCGCGGTGCACCCCGACGCCGCCGCCATCACCGGCGAGTACTTCGCCGACGTCAACGTCGCCCCCACCAAGCCCCCGGCCGACGACGAGGCGCTGGCCGAGCGCCTGTGGAGCTGGACCGAAGGCTTCGTCGCATCGGTGTAGCAGCGGCTGACAAACCCGGCTTGCCGGGTCTTCGGCACCCCGCGACCTACCAGTCCACGTCGCCTGACGCGTTGCCGCTGAAGGTGACGCCCGACAGGTTGGGCGGCGAGCCTTCGGTCAGGCTGGCTCCATAGGTCGCCGAGTCGCGCACGGTGACGTCCGAGAACGTGGTGGTGACCCGGTCGTGGAAGGACAGCGCGCCGCTTCGACCGGCGCCACCGGCATACTCGACGATCAGGTGGTCGAGTGAGCCGCCGGCATCGCTCTCGAACTGAAGTCCTGGCCAGTCGCCGGGAGCAGGACTGGTCTGGCTGGACGTGAACACCACCGGGTTGCTGCTGGTGCCTTGGACCACCAGGTTGCCGAAGTTGTTGAACTCGGCGATCTGCAGCTCGGCTTCGGGCTCGAACTCCACCAGGACGCCCGGCTCGACCGTGAGCGTGGGGGTGGCGCCGGGGCTGGCCACCCGCAGTCCCTCCAGACCGATTCGCCAGGGCACACCCACGTCGCGCATCGTGCTGCTGTCGCGCACGGTGCCTTCCCAGGCGAACTGGAAGTCCAGGTGCACTGCGTCGTCGCTGTTGCCCGTCAGGGCGTTGTCTGATGCCAGGGCCTCGATGATCGAGGTGTGTTGGGTTCGGATGGGCAGCGAGGTGTTGGTGATCGTGTTGCCGGAAAGCGTGGCGATGGCCGACTTCGTGCCGGTCGAGAGCCCCGGACCATCGGCTCCGTCGATCAAGCAGTTCACGATCGACAGCCCGTCGTGGTCGCCGTGGTACCGAATCGCGTCGCCGGCGCTCTCGACGATGGTGACGCCATCGAGCACGAGATCGTCCTCGGACAGGTAGACCGCGGACGGGTACCCGAAGCCGGCGGCCCACTCCATGACCAGGCCGTTGAGTCCAGCGGGACCCGTGGCGCTGCCGCCGAGCAGCGAGATGCCCTTCCAGTCCCCCCGCTCGGGCACGTCCTGGTGCGCCGTGAGCAGCACTCCGCCGGGCCCCTGCTCGACCGCGAGTGTCCCGCGCGCGACCTCGAGGCCGGCGTACACGCCGTGTCGCAGCACCAGCCCGTCCCCCAGCGTCAACGTGGGGTAGCTGTCGCCATCGACGGTCACGATGCCGCTGACGACGTAGGGATTGCCCTGAGCGGGCCAGTACAGGTCATCGGCGATCGAGAACGACCCACCCAGGATATGGATGCGCTCGTCGGAGTTGCCGCTGTACACGTTGCCGTTGCCCAGCATCGAGATGGCCGGCGGCGTGATGCCCAGGGCGATGCCGTCGTTGTCGGTGACGGTGTTGTTCTCGAACAACGTGATCTCACCCTCAAGGTAGATGGCGTTGCCCAGGTTCTGATCGATGGTGGCATTGGACAGCGAGATGCTGGCGTTGTCGTCGCTGTGGATGCCCAGAATCCCCTGCTCCACCAGCACATTGGCGATGGTGGACGTCGCGGTCTGGAAGCTGGTGGAGCCCACCAGGCCGATTCCGCCCGAGGCATGGCGCACCACCAGGCCATCGATGGTGGTGCCGGTGTCGTAGCGAGACAGCTCGAGCCCCGACCACCCATCGCTCTGCTGCCGCTCGGGCACCGCATCCAGGATGACCGGGTCGGCCGCCGCGTCGATATCCAGCCTGCCCGGCTCCACGCTGCCCACGGTCAGCGTCGCCCCCGACGAGACGAAGCCGATGTGGGTTCCCGGCTCGATGGTGAGCACCGGCTCGTTCAGCACGTCGCCCACGAACACCGACCCCGAGCGGAAGGGAACCCCCAGGTTGGGCCAGGTGAGGTCGGTGCTGACCACCCCGCCATCCACCAGCACATCATCGACCCAGTTGCCGGTCACATCGATGTTGGTGAGGCGTCCGAGGTCTTGCACGCCGATGTGCAGCGGTCGACCGAGGTTGTCGGTGATCGTGGTGTCCACCAGCTCGATGGAGCCCGTGGCCTCGACCCCATCGCTGAGCATGCCGTCCACCAGGCAGCGCTCCATCAGCAGGTCGCCACCGGCCTCGACCAACACGGCTGTCCCCGCTCCCTGCGTGATGTGGCCATCGAGCAGCTGAACGTGGTTCGAGTCGACGCGGATAGCGGGCTCCCCAGCCACGGCACTCGCCAGGGTGAAGTGCTGCAGCACGCTGCCCGTGTCTTCGGTGCTGAACGCCAGGGCGCCGTTGCCGTCGGCGTTCAGCACCACGGGCTCGGTGGCGGTGCCCTGAACCAGCAGGCGCCCGGCCTGCCCATCGCCGACCACCAGTCGAGCGGTGGGATCGACGAAGGCCACCCCGGCCCCGGCCTCGATGATCAGCGTGGTGCGCACATCGACGCGGCAGCTGATGGTGTGCTGCCAGTCGGCGGTCCACACCTCGGCCACGGTGATCGATCCGCAGTGGTCGATGACGCAGCCCTCGTCGATGCCGCCGTTGCAGTCGTCGTCGCGTCCGTTGCCACAGACCTCGTCGGCGATGGGCGAGATGTCGGCCTCGCTGTCGTCGCAGTCGGTGCCATCGACCGAGACGCCCGGGCCAAAGCCACAAGCCGTGGTGGGGTTGCTCGCGTCACCGTAGGTGTCGTTGTCGAGGTCGGCGAAGAAGGTGTCGCCATCGACGGGAGAGTCGTCGATGTAGCCGTTGCAGTCGTTGTCTTCGTTGTCGCAGACCTCGTCGGCGTCGGGGTTCACGCCGGGGTCGGAGTCGTCGCAGTCACCCCCCTGGGCGCCATAGCCGGCGGGGTTGGTGCACTGCACCAGCGCGGCATCGGGGTCGCCAAAGCCGTCGCCATCGCCATCGGGGTACCAGCTGGGGGCGTCGATGGAGTCGGTGGTGTCGATGAGCCCGTCGCAGTTGTCGTCGATGCCGTTGCACAGCTCGACCTGGGCCGGATTCACGGCGAAGTCATCGTCGTTGCAGTCGGCGCCGCCGTCGCTCGCCGAGATCCAGCCGTCGCCGTCGCCGTCGGTGGGAATCACCGTGAACGCGACCGTGGCGGTGCGGTTGCCTCCGACGCGGTCGGTGACCTTGACGCCGATGGTGTAGTTGCCGGCCGACAGGCGCGGCAGGAACCAGGCGGCGTGGCCATCCGAGTCGGGGTGTTCGGGTGCCGTCGGCTGGTCGGCGGCCACCCCGTTCCAGTCGAGCTCCAGCGTGCTCTGGTCGACCTCGTCGGCGTCGAAGGCCGAGATCTCGACCAGGATGTTCTCGCTGGACAGGTAGGAGGTGTCGGCGTCGGGGCCCGCGAAGTTCACCGACGGATCGGTGTTGGGGCGAATCCAGAAGCTGCGCGTGCAGGTGCCCACGTCGGCCTCGTCGCTGACGGTGATGTCGAGGGTGTGGTAGCCCTCGCGCAGCACGCCGGTGGGCACGGTCAGGGTGGCGCCAATCTCGTCGAGCAAGGGCTCGCCGGGCAGGATGCCGTCCAGGTCCGAGACCGCTCGAAAGGCCAGCTCGTCGGGAGGGGTGTCGGCATCGCTGATGGACACGGCGAGCTCGACCGGCTCACCGAACAGCAGATCGACATCTTCGGCCGGCCACACCACTTCGCAGGTGGGCGCAAAGCGCTGATCGGTCAGGTTGACGTCGGCACCCTTGCAGCCCACGGCCGCGCCGACCACAGCGGCCACCAGGCACAGTCGTTTCGCAGGGGAGAACACCACGACTCCGACGATACCCCGGACTGGAGGCACAGCCACCTTAAAAGCGCTAAGCCACGGCATGTCCATCGTGCTCCACCATCTCGAGAAGTCCCGCTCCCATCGAATCCTGTGGCTGATGGAGGAGCTCGGTCTCGACTACGAGATCAAGCGCTACGCCCGCGACCCCGACACCATGCGCGGCGACCCGGCCCTGCGCGAGCTGCACCCCCTGGGCAAGTCCCCGCTTCTGCAGCTCGACGGCACCATCCTGGCCGAGTCCGCCGCCATCCTCGAGACCGTGCTCGACCGCCACGGCAACGGCCGCCTGCGTCCGGCACCCGACACACCGGAGTTCCAGCACTTCCGCTACTGGCTGCACTATGCCGAGGGCTCGTTGATGGCGCCGCTGCTGGTGTCGCTGGTGCTGGCGCAGATGCAAGGGCCCAAGGTGCCCTTCATCGTGCGACCCATCGCGCGGGCCCTGGTGGGGGCCGTCAACGCGAACTTCACCAACGCCGAGCTCGAGCGGCACTTCGCGTTCATCGAGCAGCACCTCGCCGCCCACGACTGGTTCGCCGGCGCCGAGTTCAGCGGCGCCGACATCCAGATGTCCTACCCGGTGAGCGAGGGCCGGGGGCGGGCGGGAATCACCCCCGACAGCCATCCCCGCATCCACGACTGGCTCGGCCGCATCCAAGCCCGGGATGCCTGGAAGCGGGCGGTGGAGCGCGGAGGCGACCCCAGCTTCGTGACCGGGTAGCTCAGTCGCGCCAGACCGCGACGTACTGGCGATCGTCACCCAGATCGCCGGCGTACACATCGTCGGTGACCCACGCATCGAATGTGGCGATGAGGCCGTAGTCCTCGACCGCCTGTAGCCGGGCCCGTCCAGCATCTGCGGGGCGCTCGCGCCAGGTCTTGAGGTCGCGCGGCACTTCTTCGAGCGTGCAGCTGCCCTCACCACCCGTGGGCCCCGGCTCGGCGTAGGGCCCCTCGCACACCGTCCACTGGCCCCACCACCCGGTCAGCTCTTCGCCCAGCGGCGCCCACTCCCCCGCCGAGTCGTCCCACCACCACACGCCCAGGCCGGAGCGGCCCGCCTGGTACAGGAGCACGTGAGGAACGCCCTCGTGAACGGCGATGTCGGCGATCTCGCCCATCGGGGCGACCACCCAGGGTGACCACACGTCCGCGACCGGGTCCCAGACGTGCAGCTGCTGGCTCGCGTCGTCTTGCACCACCAGCGCGACCAGCTCCCCGTCGCTGGTGCCCGTGAAGGCGAGCAGGCGATCGGCCAGCGCATCGGTGGTCACGATCGGCGAAGGAATCTCGGTGGGCGTCAGCGCGGGGAATGCCCCCTGGTTCACGCCCTGCTCGACGTCGATCTCCCACATGCGGCCGTCCCAGCCGGGCTCGCCGCCAGCGAGGTAGAACGTGGACGGGCTGGCCTGGTAGGCCGTGCCACGGCTGTCGAACACATGGCCGGTCGCGGCCAGCACGGGCGGCGTGCTGATGGCCGCCATGTACGGGTGCGTCGTGCCGCCAATCCAGTCGACCACGAGCACGAAGGCGCGGTCTGCGGCGGTCACGACGCCGCCAGGAACCGCCCATCCCGAGGCCACGGGTATGCGCAGGATGTTGTACCCATTCGTGGCGTTGGACATGTCCACGTTGACGACGCGCTCGCTGGCGGCGCACTGCCGGCCGGGCACGTGAGGGTCGTCCACAAAGAAGGTCTCGCCGTCTGCCCAGGCGAACACCGCGTAGTTGCCGTAGACCCCGAGGCGCGGGGTGCCGCAAGACGCGTCGCCCTGCCTGGAGCCCGAACCCAGAAACCCGGGCCCACTGGGCCAAGGTAGCGGAACGAGCGGCCTTGGCGGGCCTGCGGGCACGTTCAGGTCGCCCAAGCTGACCCGGGCCACCCCGGCCGTGAACAGGTTGCTGCCGCCCGACCCGTTGGGATTGCCGCTCACACCCTGGTGGAAGACGGTCAGCCGGTCGGCGTAGGCCAGAGCGGTGCCCTCGGCCAGCAAGGTGCCGCCCACGTCATCGAAGCGAGCGAGCCAGCCGACCTCTTGCCGGGTCCAGCCGAGCTTGGTCACCTCGAAGCTCACGGCGTGGCCGTCGGCGGTCGTGAGGACCGCGGTGTGCACCCCGGGCGCGACCGTGTCGGGGAACAAGAAGCGCACCTCGGTGGGCGACCATGCGCTCGCCCCATCGAAGTCGGTCACCGCCACACCACCGACCTCGAGGGTGCCGGAGCCCAGGCCAAAGCCAAAGCCGCCGCCCTTGAGCACGCAGCGCTCCCCTTCTGGTGCCGCGCAGCTGCTGGTGACGATCGGGGCCACCCCGGGCTCCAGGAAGGACTGTTCGTTGCCCAGCAGCGTCCCGCCGGGAAGCGGCTTGGCGACCGACAGCTGCCCGTTGGTTCCCGTGTTCGGCGACAGCCGGAACACGATCTGCGTGTCCGTGGCACTGTCGATCACCCCGCCCAGCCCGCCAGCCAGCTGGGGATCGCTGCCGAAGTTGACGCCCGTGAGCGTCGCCGGTTCGCCGGGCGTCAGCACCTCGGGCTCGACGGTGTCGACCCAGGCGGACACGAAGTAGGGAAGCCGGTTGCTGGTGAGCTCGCCGTAGGTGATCCACAGCTCGCCGTCGGGGGTGCGCGCCGGCGCCGCTGGCACCTGCACGAAGTACCGGGTCGCGCCGTCACCGGCGGTGGCCTCGGACACCGACGCCGGAGCGCTGTGGTGCTCGCCATAGTGCACGGTCACCGTCTCGCCCGACAGCGCCTGCACCAGATCAAGGGTGGTGTTGTTGGTGACCACCACATCGAAGTCCGACGCGATGGTCAGCCCGGCGACGGGGCTCGGCCCGCTGTCGTCGGCCAGACCCGAGTCGTCGTTGCTCGCCGTACAAGCCAACAAAGCCAAGATCAGCATGGCCACTCCACGACCCCATCTGTACCCCGGCGGTTATCCTGTGGCCATGCGCGCCATCGCAATCCCCATGCTGCTCGCCCTGCTGGGCACCGCCTGCCTCGAAGAAGACTTCGACGCCGACGGCTTTGGCATCAGCGAAGACTGCGACGACCACCGCGCCACCGTGAACCCCGATGCCGTCGACACCTGCAATGGCATGGACGACAACTGCGACGGCGTCATCGACGATGGCGCCACCGAGCTCGACCCGGGCGCCTACGCCATCTGGACCGATCACGACGGCGACGGCTGGGGGGCCGAGGGCACCCAGCGCTACACCTGCGGCGACGCCTTCACCTTCCCCGGTACCTCGCTGCAAGGCGGCGACTGCGACGACGATCGCTACCGCGTGAACCCCGACGGCAGCGGCTGCGGCGCCGACTTCAACTGCGACGGGGTGCCCGAGCCCGACTGCGACGACTGGACGCCGGGCGTCACCGAAGACTTCTTGATCCTGGTCGCCGACACAACGGTCGAGGCCAGCGGCGCGGACGTCGTGCTCACCGAATGGAGCGGCAACCTCGCCGTAGCGGCCGCGGGCCCATCGGGCGTGGCCGTCGGGCTGGTGGGAGGCACGCCAGCCCGCGTCACCGTGCATGCCGAGTACCCGTCCGACGGCACCTACTTCAGCCTCACCGAGCCGTCGCTCGATGCCGTGGGTGGCTCGCTGTTGATCGGCGCGCCGACCTCGCTCACCGACCACGCGGCCACCGGCGCCTTCGTGCTCATCGACGTGCGCAACGACACCGCGCCCGTCGAGCTCACCGCCGAGGCCAACATCGTGCACATGGGCACAGGCACCGAGCGGCTGGGCACCGACGTCGCCACCCTCGACGCCAGCGCGGTGGGAAGCCCTCGGTTCGCGGTGTCCGCGCCGGGCGCCCACCGGATCTACGCCTACGAGCCCGTCGGTTTCGACTACACCGAGCACAGCCAGCTCACCGGCGACGGCGAGCTGGGTGACCGGCTTGTGGCCGTCGATCTGGACGGCGACGGAACCGCCGATCTGGCCGCGGGCGCACCCGGCAGCAACGGCCTGTGGCTCGTGACCGGTCCCCTGCCCTCGGGCACCACCACAGCCGCCGACGCGGGCGTGTGGCTCGCGGGCGCCGAGGGCACCAACGGCAGCACGATGCACCCCGCCGGAGACCTCGACGGCGACGGGCGAATGGAGCTGGTGGTGTCGGGCAGCGCCGGAGCCGCCTACCTGATCGCGGGCATGCCCAGTGGTGGCGACGTCACCGCCCACCCCACGGTGACCTACGCCGCTGGCGGCAACCTGGTGGCCAGCCAGGGCCGCGACGTCAACGGCGACGGCCACGACGACCTGCTGGTGGGCCTGCCCGACGAGTACCGCACCGGCGTGATGTTCGGCCCCCTCGCCGGCCTCGCGCACGACCTGAGCTTCGATGCCGCGTTCAAGGGCGGCGACGCCACCACGTCCATTCCGCCCCTGGTCGGCGAGGCCCAGCACGGCCTGGGCGACCTGAACGGGGACGGCGTCGATGACATTCTGTACAGCACGGTCGGCAAGCAGTACGTGTTCTGGGGCGGCCCCGGCCTGTAGCTACCAGCTCTGAACGAGCGGCCCCGTGCCGTCGGGAACCGCCACCCACAGCGTGCCAGAGTCGACGTACCAGATCTCGTGGCCGCCGTCGCCGCGCACCTCGACCCACAGGTCCATCACGCCGGTTGTTCCCGAGACAACAGCCTCCCAGGCGGTTCCGGCGTCGATCGAGCGACGCACGATGGTGTCGCCATCGACCTGGTAGAACCAGCCATCGCGAACCCACAGCCGGTGGCCGCCCGCGGGCACACAGTCCTGGGTGGTGGTGGCCAGGTCGCAGTCGCTGTCCCAGCTCGCCAGCCCGCCGGTGCGGTGAAGCCAGCCGTTCTGCAGAAACCACAGCGAGCCACCGCGCCGGTCGAGGTCGTAGGGCAAGAAGCCCAGCTCGAACACGGCGGGCTGATCGATGGGGTTGTCGGGCCTGAAGTACCCGCTGCCGATGCCCGTTGCCGGGTTGGAGGTGTGCACGAGCGGCCACGCCTCACCGCCGCTCGGCACCAGCTCGATGACCCGGCGGACCGAGCGCTCGCCGGTCACCTGGGCCTGCCACGGACCCACCTCTTGCGTGCCCAGCAGCTCGCCGGTGGTCAGGTCGATCTTGGCGACCACGGGCACCTGGTAGTCGTTGGGCAGGACGAACACCTCGTCGGGGTGCAACAAAACGAAGGCGTGGTCGGCTCCGGGTTCGCGGAGCACGTCGGTGGCAGGGTAGAAATCGGTGTCGTCGGTCCAGAGCGCCCCGCCATCGGTGAACAGGCCGCTCTGGTGCGCAAACCAGGCGGTACCCCGCCCCGCTGCCGCTGGCGCGGTCGTGCTGAAGCGGCGATAGGGCGCGATCAGGCCGGGCTCGATCGACGCGGGCGGCACGACCGGGAATTCGGGGAGGGTCACCCCGGTGGTGTCCGCGCCCAGCACGCAGAAGAAGCTGGACGCCAACCCCATCTCGGCCACGAAGCCATCGAGCTGCAACGCCACCGGGCTGATGCCCGCTCCCCACGCGATGCGGTTGCCCGGCTGGTGCACCCGGGGCGTGTACGGTGCCATCGCGTCGGGGCTGATCGCCAGCCGCTCGTCGTTGACCAGCGCTCCGGTGGTCCACGTGGCCCAGTCGTCCGAGAAGATCATCACGTCGCCGGAGACATCGCCCTGCACCACCCGGGCGGGAATCCACACCCGATCGTCGTCGGTGCGAATGAGGCCGTCGGGGCCGTTGGCCTGGCGCTCGGGCAGCTCGGGCGCGATGTCCACGAAGCTCACGCCGTCGTCGTCGGACCGCCACACCTGAAAGCCGTTGGGGTTCGACGTGGACACCAGCAGCGTGCCGTCGGTGCTGACGACCGCGTCGGCGACGATGTAGGGCACGTTGGGATCGGTCGGCATCGCGACGTTGCGCCAGCTCTGCCCGCCGTCATCGCTGGTGAACACGCTGTCTTCGAGGCCCGGCTGCCACAACACCAGCCGCTCGCCGGCGCTGTCGAGCCCAAACGCGGGGTAGTCGGTGGGCAGGCTCGGCACCTCGGGCGGTAGCGGCGTCCACGTGGATCCGCCGTCGTCGCTGCGCCACAACAGCTCGTCGTCGCCCAGCCACCACGCCCGGTCTCCGCGTCGATGCAGCGGCTCGCGGGTCTCCCACTGGATGTGCGGGGTGCCATCCGGGAGCTCGACCGCGTCTGGGGGCTCCACGAAGGCCGCGTCGAGCGCAAAGCTCTGGAAGGTGTGCGAGCCGTCGGTGGTGAACTGGTTGCCCAGCGCGAACTGCCCCGCGTCGGACGCGCTGACCGTGAAGGGCTCGTTGCCCGGGGCCCCTCCCTGAAAGCAGTCGACGGGCAACTCGACGTCGGTCTGCACCACATCGGGCCCGTCGTTGTTCGGGCACGCCATCACCAGCGGCATCAGCAGAATGAGGGGTCGCATGAAGGGGTGAACTAACAGGTCGCCATGGGTTAGGGCTGCTGCCCCTGCCCCCGTAGCTCAGTGGATAGAGCAGCTGATTCCTAATCAGAAGGTCGGAGGTTCAAATCCTCTCGGGGGTGCCACTCCTACCGCGGCGGGGCTCCGTGGCTCCCGTCATCGGGCAGATCGAGGCCCTCGTCGTCCACCAGCTGCCGCTTGGCACGCGACGCGTGGCACCAGTCCAGGATCTCGCGCACGGTGCTCGGCCAAACCACCGGAGACGCCACCCAGCCAAAGTGAGGGCAACGTACGTTCTGTGTGCCATGCAGCTCGATGTTCGAGAACTCCGCGCCGCTCACGGTCGCATAGCGTCGGTCGTCGCGCTGAAACAGGTGGTACCGGACGTGCAGTTGCGCGTCCTCGCCGATGATCATGACCACGGGTCCGCTCTTGTGGCTCGGATCCCGTGAGCGCTCCGTGCGGCACTCCCAGAAATAGGTCTTTCCGCGCACCGACATGGGTCGGCGGCCCTTTCTCGAGACGGCCACGTGTTGCTCCTCACGTGCCGACAGCCTAGCCGATGGTGCCGGTGTCGCCGCCGGAGCGCGACCTCACCGCAACATGTCCCGCCCGGTGTCGTGCGCCGACTGCGGCGCCGTCCAGATGTCGACGATGCGGTCGATGCTGAAGGTGAGGCTTCCGCTGTAAACGAGCAGGCTGCCGAAGGTGGCCGCCTGCTCGGTGCGCGCCTCGAGCAGGACCGCCTGCCCCAGGCCCATGGCCAGCAAGCCTCCGAGCTGCGCACCCAGGTGCAGGTATCCGCGCTCGTTCTGCTTGGCGTAGAAGTGGCCGGCGCCAAAGCCCAGGGCCAGAGACAAGACCGCTGCAGCGCCCGGATCTGGCGACGCCAGCAGGGCCCGTGCATGCCGGCGCTGGGCACCGATGATGCGCTCGATGTCGGCATCGGTGAGCTGGCTGGGCGCGGGCTGGGGGCCCTGCACCGGCTTGGATTCACCCGTCTTGGCTGGGGGCTTGGAGGGCTTGGGGGGCTTGGCCGGCGTGTCCCCGGACGCCACTCGCTCGGTTCTTGGCGGGGCCGTGTCCTCGGTGGCCTCGTCGTCGGCAAGCAGATCGGTGGACGCCGACATGGGCTCGGGCTTTGCCTTGGGCTTGGCGCTGAAGCCCGCGGGAATCCACGACGTGTCGCCGCCTTCGGCGGTGCAATCGCCCACCACCGACGCCGCCCAACCGTCGACCTCGTACGCCACCAACGCCCCACAGCGCTTGCCCGCCTCGGCCAGGCTCATGGCCAGCGAGGCCTCGGTCTTGTGGCGCTCGACCCGCAGCGAGACCTGGGGGTTCTTGTCGGCGATCTCGCGCACGAACGCGATCGCCGCAGACGAGCCCGACCCCACCACGACCACCTCGCCGCTGGACGTGGCCAGCTCCAAGAGCCTGGCCTCGAGCTGGTCGTCATCGAGGGGTGCGGCGATCACGGTGGCGGCGAGCAGGGCAAACAGCATCGGTCCTCCTAGGCTGCCGCTCCTAACCGACAAACGGACGGGTTCACCTCCGCCGAATGTGGGGTACCCTGGCGCCGTGGAGGCATCGATGAAGCCCTGGTACGGCGTTCCCCTGCTCTTGAGCGCGGCATGCACCCCGCCCGCCGACAACGACACCGACGACTCCGGCGGCGGGGACACCGACACCGACACGGGGCCGGCAGCCTGCTCCGACCACACCACCCTGCAGGTTCCCCCCACGCTCACGACCGACAACACCACCGACGAGGCCAAGCCGCTGCAGCGGGGCTGGGCCTTCGACATCTGCGTCGACAGCACCGGCCGCATGTCGGGCACGCTGCTGCGCTCGGTCCGGGTGGCCGCCGAAGACATCACCATCTGCTACGACGCCGACACCTACGAGCTGGCGCCCCGCTTCCAGGATTGCCCGGGCTGTGATCACGACTGGGAGCTGGTCTCACCCAACGACTCGGCCTCGGGCGGCGAGGGCCAGGTCAGTCTGGGCTGCCACGACGAGACCGACGGCTTCTTTCCCGAGATGATGGGCATCGACGCCGATGGCAATGCCGGTGAGCCCCAGCTGTTCGTCGGATTCGCCGGCGAGGGCGAGAACACGTGGACGGCGTACACCGACCTGGCCTACGACCTGGTCGACAACGACGCCACCGACGGCACCCACTACGGGTTCAGCGCCTACGAGGACCTGACACCCTGAACCCAGAGGATGACGAGCCCACCCGCACCCTCGACGAGACGGTGCCAGAGGCCCCGTGGACCCACCTGCGCAGCGCGGTCGAGGCAACGCGCGCCGACTTCGCCGAGCGCTACGTCGAGCAGCGCATCCTGGGAGCCGGGGGCGCCGGTGAGGTGCTAGCGGTCTACGATCGCGTGCTGCGCCGCCCCATCGCGCTGAAGACGCTGCGCAAGCAGGCTCCCGACGACGCCGTCCTGCGCAGGTTTCTGCAGGAGGCTCAGGTCACAGGCCAGCTCGAGCATCCCAACATCGTGCCCGTGCACGACGTCGGCGTCACGCCGCAGGGCTCGCTGTACTTCACCATGCGGCGCGTGCGCGGGCGGTCCCTGGCCGAGGCCCTGAAGGAGGGCCAGCTGCAGGGCGACGCCGCGCTGCTGCGCGTCTTCCTGAAGATCGGCGACGCCGTGGCCTACGCCCACAGCCGCGGCGTCGTGCACCGCGACATCAAGCCGTCCAACGTCATGCTCGGCGAGTTCGGTGAGGTGCAGCTGGTGGACTGGGGTGTGGCCAAGCTCGTCGATGCGACCGACGAAGGCACGCTGTCCGAGCGCGGCGATGCGCCGGTGACGTCAGACGAGGACGAGTCTCAGGGCAGCCTGACCCGGGTCGGCAATGCCGTCGGCACACCCATGTACATGGCGCCCGAACAGGCGCGCGCCGAGCACGAGCGGGTTGGGCCGCTGACCGACGTGTACGCCCTCGGGGCGCTGCTGTACGTCATGCTCACTGGCGCCAAGCCCTTCGATCGGGGCCCGCTGCTGCTGGCCAGGGTCGGTTCCGGGCAGATGGTGCCGCCGCGACAGCGCCGACCGTCGATGCCCTGGGAGCTCGAGGCGGTGGTGCTCAAGGCCATGGCCACCGACCCCGCTCATCGCTACACCGGCGCTCGCGAGCTGTCGCGCGACATCGAGCGCTGGCTCGAGGGGCTCCCCGTGTCGGCCGCGACCTACGGGGTGGTCGAGCGCGGGCGAAAGTGGCTGAGACGAAACTCCAGGATGGCCAGCGCCGTGGCCGTGACGGCCGGTGCGGCCGGAGTGGTGCTCATCGTGATGGGGACCCTTTGGCTGCGCAACGTCATCGAAGCCCGCGACCGCGCGCTCGCCGCCGAGCACGAGCGCCTCCTGCAGCTCGCCGATGCCCGCGTCGCTCTCGGACGCCTGCTCGAGGAGCAAGGAGATACCCGCGGCGCCGCCATGGCGTTCGACGAAGCAACCGACGCGTACGGCGACAGTCCCCTGTCGTGGCGCGCGCGAATCGCAGCATCGTGGCTCGCAGTCGACCACCCACCCCCCATCGCACGGGTAGACAGCGAGCTGTCCCCTGCCCTGGCGTCCGACGGCTCGGCGTTCGCGACGTTCCGCCAGGGCACGGTCGACGTGTTCTCGCTGCCCGATTTCGCCAGGCTCACGAGCCTCGACGTGCCGCAGCGCGACCTGGTGCGCTTGGCCCTGGCCCCCAACCTGCGCGTCGCCGCGCGCGGGGCCGAGTCCTGGAGTGTGCTCGATGCTGGCGGGAGCGTGCTGTTGTCGGTGCCGCGCACCAGCGCCGCTGATCTCGCCAGCCACATCAGCCGAGACGGCTCGGCGTTCGTGCGCGCCGACGGCACGGGCACCCAGCGCTTCGCCCTCGACGGCACCACCGGACCTGCCATCGCTTGGATGCTCGCCCACGCGACCTCCGCAGACGGTCGCATCGCTGTGGGGCCAGACACCCGAACCCATGGAGCCTTCGCTGCCGTCGACCTGGCGAGCGGCGAGCAGCTGGCCACGCTGCCCTGGCTGGATGGACCCGCCCTCGACAGCGCCGGCGACTGGCTGGTGGGGCGCGACCGCGAGGCCGAGCAGCTGGTGGGATGCGCCCTACCGCACTGTCCCGAGCCCTGGACCCAGCCGAGCCCCGCCACCCCACGAAACAGCCTGTCGCACGGCCGACTGGTGTCGATCGACGAACACGGGGCCGTCGTCCGTGAGCCGCGCACGGGCACCATCGTGAGCGAGCTCGCCCTCCAGGAACCCGTGTCCCCTTCCATCGGCGAGGCCACCGCCGCAATTGCCCCGTGGATGGCGGCGTTCTCGCCACCGGAGCTGCGCCTGTTCGCCATGCCCGACGGTCCTGCACCCCGTGCACACGCCACCGCTGCCGCCGTGTCCGCCGACGGAGTCGTGGTCGTCCTGGGCACCGAGGGGGGGCGCGTCGAGCTGGTCGAGGCCACCACGCTCACCCCCATCGGCGGCGTGCAGACCGGCGTGGGCACCGTGCGCAGGCTGGACCTGTCGTCGACCGGCACCCTGCTGGTGGCGGGCACCGAGGGCCGGGTCGAGGCGTGGGACCTGGCAGCAAACCGCCTGGTGGGTAGCTGGGTGAGCGAGCACGCCGCCCGCTCGGCCGAGGTGGTGTGGCTGGACGACGAGCGTGCCGCGATCCTGCCCGACCTGGGCGACGCGGTGATCTGGACCCCGACGACGGGTCAGGACACACCGCTGGACATCGACCTGGGTCAGGTGTGGACGGCCCGGGTCTCGAAAGGTCGGCTGTTGATGACCGGCCGGGCGATCGACGAGCCCACCTGGGAGCTGCGGGACATCGCGTCCGGTGCCCAGCTGGGGCGCGGGAGCGAGATGATGGTGGGCTACGGCGCCGCCTGGGCGCCCGACGCAGAGCGCTTCGCCTTCACCACCCACGACCAGCGCGCCCTCATCGTCGACGCCGACGGCAACGAGACCGTCGCCGACCGGGCCTCGGACGTGGCGTTCTCGATCGACTGGTCGAGCGACGGCGCGCTGCTGGCCGTGTCCTACCTGGGGGGCGAGGTTCGCATCCTGGACGGGCAGAGCGCCGCCCTGCTGGGCTCACGCTCGTTCACCGGTGGAGTCGCCGAGGTGCGCTTCTTGCCGGGCTCGCACCGCATCCTGGTGGTCGGCGCACGGGGCACGGCGGTCTACGACCTCGATCTCGCCGACCGCCTCCGCCAGCATCGCGTGTCGCTCGATGCCGAGCCATCGACGACCGAGGTCGCGCGAGCCGCGGCACTGCGTCGGTCGCATCGCCTGGCCACCCAGCTCTTCGAGCGGGCGCACGAGGCAGGCGAGGAGGTCCCCGCTCTCGAAGCCGCGGCGTCCGCCTGGAGCATCGGCGACCACTCCGGAGCCGCGTCGTGGCTCGCAGCTGCGCCCCAGAGCGATGGGGTGGCTCTGTGGCGCGCACAGCTACCGTGAGCGCAGCTCGTCCAGGTCGATCCCCTCTTCGTTGAGCCATCGGTACAGCGTCGATCGGCCGATGCCCAGCTTTCGGGCCACGGCCGGCACTCGACAGCCAACGGCCACCAGCTGCTGCTCCAGCTCGTCGCGGCTGGGCCGGGACGGAGTGCTCGAGGCAGGTGCAACCGAGTCGTCCCCAAGGGCCTCGTCGACCCACGGACCCAAGACCAGCCCCGACCCGTCCGAGCGAACCGCGGCTTGCTCGATGATGGCGTCGAGCTGGCGCACGTTGCCCGTCCAGCGGCACGCCAGCAGCACCTCGCACAGGCGCGGTTCGATGGGCACGGGCCGCCCGACGTGCCGCTCCGCAAACCGGGCCGCCAGTGGGCCCAGATCCTCGCGGCGGTCTCGCAGGGGCGCAATCTCGATGACCCAGCGCCGCAGCCGATCCAGCAGGTCGCGGCGAAAGCTGCCCAGGGCCACCTCGCGGTCGAGATCCCGGTTGGTGGCCGCGATGATGCGCACGTCGACCTGCCGTGAGGCGTCTTCGCCAACGCCACGCACCTCGCCCTCTTGCAGCAGGCGCAGCAAGGCTGCCTGCAGGGCTGGACTCGCGTCGCCGATCTCGTCGAGCAGCAGGGTGCCCCCCGACGCCGACCGCACCAACCCCGCCCTGGGCCCCGCCGCACCCGAGAAGGCTCCTCGACTGTGCCCGAACAGCTCGCTCTGCAGCACCGAGTCCGAGATGCCTGCACAGTTGGCGGCCACGAACGGCCCGCGCCTGCCGCTGGCAGCGTGCACACAGCGCGCCGTGACCTCTTTGCCAGTGCCGGGCTCCCCCAGCACCAGCACGGGTGTGGAGCGCGGGGCCGCACGGGTCACGGCTTCGACCAGGCGTGCGTGGGATGGACCGACGCCCACCAGCTCGCCGCCGACGGCGCTCTGGAACCCGACGGGCACGTTCTGCACCACCAACACCAGCTTGCCTGCCGCCACCACGTCGCCCGCGGCCAGCAGCATTCGGTCGATGCGCTGCCCGTTCACCCGCGTGCCGTTGTGGCTGCCCTCGTCCACCACACAGAGCCCCTTGGCGCTGGGCACGAAGCGCGCGTGTCTGCGCGACAAGTGGGGGTCGTCGAACACCGAGGGCCACTGCACACCGCCCCGACCCAGCGCGAGCTCCGACTGCACCACCCGATGGCGGCCGACCTGGCTGGGCTCTGGATGGCACGCCACGAACAGGGCCGGCCGCAAGGGCATGGACCGCGGAAGCGGCGTCTCGGTGAGCGTGCGGGTCTCGTCCATCCGAGCCATCGTACCCCGTCGTCTCGCGCCGAAGCCGAGAATCCCGCGAGACGTGGGAGACAGCAGAAATCGCTGATATCTCGCCTTCTTCCGTGACTGCGTGCTGGTACGACCCTTGCTTTGTCGGTGGGCAGGGAGGTCTCCATGCACACAAGCACAATGCTCTGGCTCACACTCTGCCTGGCCACGGGCTGCAAGTCCGAGCTGGGCCAGGGCGGCACCGCCGACGATCGCGACAACGATGGGTTTACCTGGGATGTGGACTGCCACGACGGGCTCGCCCACGTGTACCCGGGTGCTCCCGAGCTGTGCAACGGCGCCGACGACGACTGCGACGGCGAGATCGACGAGGCGGGAGATCTCGCTGAGAGCGCCCCTACCTTCTATGCAGATGTCGATGGCGACGGCGCCGGGGACGCGGCGACGGCCATCCGCGCCTGCTCCCGACCCGACGGCTACGCGGTCGACAGCGGAGACTGCGACGACACCGACAACGAGATTGGCCGGGGAGGCCAAGAGACCTGCAACGGCATCGACGACGACTGCGACGGCGAGATCGACGAGGGGCACGGACCTGCGACCCACGCCTGGTACCTCGACGTCGACGGTGACGGGCACGGCTCGCCAGGACATGTGTCGCGAGGCTGCGAGGCGCCGGACAACCACGTGCAAGCCGGAGACGACTGCCGAGACACGGACCCCGAGGCCCATCCCGGAGCCGACGAGCGCTGCAACTCCTTCGACGACGACTGCGATGGGCTGGTCGACGAGGACCTGCCGCGTTCCGACTGGTGGGGGGACGCCGATGGAGACGGCTGGGGAGCGGGATCAGCGGTGTCGCGCTGCGATGCGCCCACGGGGCTGTGGGCGTCGACCGGCGGCGACTGCGACGACACCGAGCCCGACCGCTCGCCCGGTGCGCTTGAGCGCTGCAACTCCATCGACGACGACTGCGACGGAGAGGTCGACGAGGGCGAGTCGAGCGACGGGCTGCTGTGGTTTGCCGACAACGACGGCGACGGCTTTGGCGACCCCGCGGTCGAGCGCCGCACGTGCAGTTCGCTCGGTGGCTGGGTGGCCGACGATGGCGACTGCGATGACAACGACGACACCATCCGCCCCGGCGCCGACGAACTCTGCGACGGCATCGACCGCGACTGCAACGGCACCCCCGACGACAACCCCGTCGACGGCACCCCCTGGTTCCATGACCGCGACGGCGACGGACACGCCGGGGCCATCTCGCCCACGTGGACTTGCGCCGATCCTGGCAATCTGTCTGCGACCTCTCCGGACTGCGACGACACCAACCCCGCGGTTTCGCCCGAGGGCACCGAGGCGTGCAACGCTATCGACGACGACTGCGACGGCGACATCGACGAAGCAGGCGCGACCGGCGCGACGACCTTCTTCGCCGACAGCGACCAGGACGGCTTTGGCGCCACCGCCGGCGCCACCCTGCAGGCCTGTACGGCACCCGATGGCTACGCAGCATCGGCGGACGACTGCGACGACAACGCCGGCACCGTGCACCCGGGCGCCATCGAGCTGTGTGGCGGTGCAGACGACGACTGCGACGGCGAGGTCGACGAGGACGCGCTGGACGCGCTGGTGTGGTACCGCGACGACGATGGCGACGGCTACGGTGGGGACTCACCCCACCAGCGAGCCTGCGCACAGCCCTCCGGCTGGGTTCGCTGGGGCGGCGACTGCGACGAGCTAGAGACGCGACCAGCATTCCTCAAGCGGCGTCCTCGAAGAGGCGCCGCAGGACGTAGAGATTGCTGACGACACCGACGCGCTCGAGGTCGAACTGGTTCTTTGCCTTCCCGCAGAAGCGAGCGCGGTTGCCTTGAATCGCGCTGACCCGTGCGAGGGCGTGCTCGACGGGGATTCTCTCCCGGCGCGCCGCGCGGCCTTCGGCTGTGGCCAGCTCCGCGGCCATCTGTTGGTAGAACTCCTCGTGCTCGTGCAACACGACGGTGCGCTGGCCGGCTTTCGGGAGACATTGCTCTCGCAGTTCGCACGCTTTGCAGGTTGAACGACGGAAGTAGGCTGTCTTCCTTTTTCCGTGGCTGATCAGCGCCGCCTTGCCCGCAGGACAGGTCACCTGGCCGCCGGGGACGTCGATCTTGAAGTCGGCTTTGCTGAAGCGTCCCTCTCTCCGGACGGGCGTGGGGGGCTTCGAGATGACCTTCATCCCCTGCTTCCGGCGCTCGTGAATGATCGGCGCGCTCAAGTACCCACGGTCGTTGTGGAGCTCGAAGACCTCGAATCCGCTCAGTGCGAGACGGGTGAGCAGTGGATGGGCTGCGTCCTGCTCGTGTTGGTTAGCCGCGAGAACTTCGACATCGACGACCAGGCCCTGGACGTCAGCGTCGACAGCCACATGGCGCTTGTACCCGGGGAACACCTTGTTCTTCGACTTCCGGCCATGTCGCATGTCCGGGTCGGACAGGCTGATCTGCCGACCTTTCCCGCCCGCCTTGATGCGACGCGACCCGGTGTTGGCGCCCGCGGGTGAGTCCGGGTCCGGCTCCGTGTCCTGCTCGATGAGCCGCTCCACCAACTGCAGAGAATCGGACAGCGGGGGCGTCTCGAGCTCCTCTTTCGCGAACTGCTGCGCCAGCCACTGCTGAAGCCGGTCGAACTGAGCAAGCAGCTCGTTGAGGGCTTGATTCCGCGCTTCCGGCCTGCGCCAGTCCACGTCCAGGCTCGCCTTCACCGACGGGGCGGTCAGGACGGTGACCTGCAGTTCTGCCGCGAGCTCCTCCACCGACCGGTCGGCTTCTGCTGCCGCCACCTTGACCAAGCCGCCAATCGCGCGTCCCAGAAGATTGAAGCTGTCTTCAACGCGGCCTGCGCCGAGCAGCGGGCTGGAGTCGAAGATGGCGCGAAGTCGCTTATGGCTGAAGCCCTTGGTCTCACGAGCAATGCGGACCGTCTTCTCGATCATGAATCGCGCCAGACCGCCTTCCCGAGCCCGTTCGCGGAAGTTGAAAACGGAACCCTGCGCGAACGCAGCCTCGTCCTCCTCCGCATCCAGGAGGTCCAACACCATCCGCCAGCGTCGATCGACTGCGGTCAGCGTTGGCACCTCCTGGTCAGGCACGTCGAACGCCACCTGAAGCAGCATCGCGAGCAAGAGGCGCTCCGGACAGACGCGGTCCGGACCTCGCGTGCTCGGGTACAGCGCCCGCAGTGCCGTCCGCGTCTCATCGTCGATGAGCAGATGCCGGTAGTTACGCAGGAACGCCCACAGCTTCTGCTTCTTGCACAACCGCAAGATGCGGCCTTCAATGGGCGAAATCTCGACGGGCGGAGCCCAGGCTTCAAACACGACGACCTCCAAGGCCGTCGTTAGATCACAGGCGGATCCCGCCGTCGATCACTTCACCAATCCTGATCGCGTCTCTAGCCAACGACGTGCACCCGGGCGCCGCGGAGGTCTGCGACAGCGTCGACCAAGACTGCGACGGACAGATCGACGAGGCAGCCGTCGACAGCCTGCTGTGGTACCTCGACGCCGATGGGGATGGATTCGGCATCACCGACACGCGCCTGGGCGCGTGCGAACAACCCAGCGGCTACTCGGGCCGCGGCGGCGACTGCGACGACGGTGACGACACCATCCACCCCGAGCAGCAGCCCTTCGGCGAGATTCCCGGGGACGGGATCGATCAGGACTGCGATGGGAGCGATGCCTGCGAGGATCTGAACTGCGACGGCGAAGCAGACATCCTGATCGCTGCCCAAGACGGGCTCCACGCCTTCTACGCCCAGCGGTCCGGCGCCCGGTACTCCCTCGATCACAGCGCCACGGCAGATCCAGGAGACGGCAGCGTGCCGTTTCAGGTGATCGCCGGGCACTTCGATGCCGACGGGCTCGTGGACGTGCTGGCATCCCACGTCAGCGGGGAGCCCAGCAGCGGCGCGTTGTACCCGGGGATCGGCCTGGACGAGCAGCTCGGGAGTGCAGAAGACACGATGCTCTCCCCCCATCAGGGTCGACCCGTGCTGGAGGACCTCGACCGCGACGGGCACCCGGATCTGGTGGTTGTGGGTGACCCGACGCGGGTGCACTACGGCCCCTGGACGGCTGGCACCCCGGCCGAGACGGTCACCCTCGAGACCGGACCCGCGAATCCTCCTGGCCTGCGCGATCTGAACAACGACGGGCTGCTGGAGCTGATCGTGCCTGGAAAGGGCCACGTCACCGTGTACTGGGGCGGTTTCTCGGGCTTCTCGTCGGCCGCTGCCAACACCCTTCCCGCCTCGCTGCACAACCCCAACTACACCAACACGGCCGCCGCCGGCGACCTGAACGGCGACGGCTGGGGCGACGTGGTCGCCGGCAGCGCTGGGCATTGTTGCTGGGATCCATCGTTCATCTACTGGGGCGGCCCACAGGGCTTCGACGCCGGTGACCGAACCGAGATCAACCTCGGCAACCCCGGGTACACCTTCATCGAAGACATCGACGGCGACGGCCACAACGACCTGTTCGTGATCCGCGCCCAGGAAGGCAGCACGGGCAACGGATCCCGTCTGTGGCTCGGGGGACCCGGCGGCATCGACCCCGGCGCCGCGCCGCTCGAGCACGGCTTGCGCAGTGTCTACCCCGCGGGCGCCGCCCTGGCCGACTTCGACCAGGACGGCGATCTGGACCTCATCGTGGCCAACTCCAACACCTGGGGCAGCGGCTACTACGCCTTCGACGACGGAGCCTTTGCCGACCCCGGCCTGGGCTTGCCGGGCCAGCGCCATGGGGTCGGTGTCGGGTTCCTGAACGGCGACCGCTACCCGGACGCCGTGCTCTCGGACACCGTGTACTACGGCGGACCTGGCGGACTGGGGGTCAGCGGCTCCGAGCCACTGGGTTTCGACGGCACCAACCTCTCGATCCGTGGCATCACGGTGGCAGGTGCGCGATGAACCGCCCCACCCCAACCCTGTGGGTGCTGGCCCTCATCCTGGGAGGCTGCGGCCCGGGCATCGGCTACGACGGCCTTTACGAGGCAGACAGCGACCGCGATGGCTACCCGTTCTCGGCCGACTGCAACGACAACAACCCCAACGTGCACAGCGGCGCCGTAGAGACCTGCAACGGCCAGGACGACGACTGCAACGGCCTCACGGACGACGGGGTGGCCGATGCCCCCGAGTGGTACGGCGACATCGATGGCGACGGCGTCGGAGATGCCGCCGATACCGTGACGTCGTGTGCGCAGCCCGCAGGCTACGCGAGCCAGCCGGGCGACTGCGACGACCAGGCTGCCGGCGTCGGTCCCGGCACGCCCGAGCAGTGCGACGGCGTCGATCAGGACTGCGACGGTGAGATCGACGAGGACGCAGCCAACGCACCCGAGTGGTACGCCGATACGGACGGTGATGGCGTTGGCGACGCGTCCACCTCGGTGCGGTCCTGCACCCTGCCCGTGGGCTTCGTGGCCGAGGCCGGCGACTGCGATGACACCGACCCGGCTCGCCGACCGGGTGCCGCCGAGATCTGCAACGAGGTCGACGACGACTGCGACGGCGCGGTGGACGAGGACCTGGTGTTCACCGACTGGTGGTTGGATGCCGACGGCGATGGATGGGGCACCGGAGCCCCGACCTCACGCTGTGACGGACCTCAGACCAGCGAGGTTCCCCGTGCCGGTGACTGCGACGACGGCGCAGCCGAGATCTTTCCCGGGGCCACCGAGGTGTGCGACGGTGTCGACCAGAACTGCAACGGTCAGGCCGACGAAGGCATCGTGCCCACCGGCGTCGAGTTCTATGCTGACACCGACGGAGACGGCTATGGCGCGCTGGCCAGTGCCGTTCGGGCGTGCTCGCCGCCACCGGGCTTCGCCGGCGACGGCACCGACTGCGACGACACCTCCAGCTCGGTGCACCCCGGTGCCGACGAGCACTGTGACGGCGTCGACGAAGACTGCAACGCCCTCGTCGATGACAACGTCGTGGGCGGCACTCCGTTCTACGCCGACCTCGACGGAGACAACCACGGCGGGCCCGATGACGTGTTGTTCGCGTGTACGCAGCCGAGCGACCGCTTCGCCGTCGTCACCGACTGCGATGACGCCGACGTCGCGGTCTCACCAGATGGCAGCGAGGTCTGCAACGGCCAGGACGACGACTGCGACGGCCTCGTCGACGAGGCTGGTGCGCTCGGTGCCCCCACCTGGTACGCCGATGTCGACGACGACGGCCACGGCGGCGTGAGCGCCGTGACCCTCGATGCCTGCGAGCAACCCGCCGGCTTCACCTCCAGCAACACCGACTGCGACGACCACGATGCCACCGTGCATCCCGGCGCCGACGAGACCTGCGACGACCGCGACCAGGACTGCGATGGGGAGGTCGACGAGGAGCCCGTCGGCACCAACACCTGGTACCCCGACGACGATCGCGACGGCTTTGGCGACGTGGCCCGCGCCGCCGAATCCTGCGACGCACCTGCGGGCTGGGTGTCCGACGCCACCGACTGTGACGACGGGGAGCCCAGCACCTTCCCCGGCCAGGTCGAGAGCTGCAACGAAGTCGACGACGACTGCGACGGCACAGTCGACGAGGACGCCGCCGGGGTGTTCACCTGGCACGCCGATGCCGACGACGACGGCTGGGGCGTGAGCGCCCCCACCATCGAGGCGTGCACCAAGCCCGACGGCTTCGCCGCGGCAGTGGGCGACTGCGACGACACCGACCCGGCCATTCACCCCGAGACCGAGCCCTACGCCGAGATTCCGGGTGATGGCATCGACCAGGACTGCGACGGCCAGGACGACTGCCGCGACCTGAACTGCGACGGCATGCCCGATCTGGTGGTGTTCGGCGTGGGGACGCAGACGCACATCTACTGGGCACAGCGGCGGGGACCTCGCTTCTCGATCGACCACAGCACCACCATCGATCTCGGCGCCGGGACCGAGGTGATGGGAATGGCGTGGGGCCAGCTCGATGCGGACGGCATTCCCGACCTGCTCCTGCAACACGAGACGGTGGGCATGGACCTGCATCGAGGGTCCGCCATCGACACTCCGGAGGCCACCTCGCTGGGCTCGGCCGGAGGACGGGTCACCAGCGGCGACTTCGACGGCGACGGCACCATGGACGTGGTGGTGAGCGGAAACCCGGTGGCCGTCAGCTACGGCCCATGGACCGACGGCAACCCGGCTCGAACCACATCCCTGGCGGCCAGCAACGACCGCACGCCGGTGGTCGAGGATCTGGACGGGGATGGCCACGCCGAGCTGATCGTCAGCGTGGGCAACAACCACGTCCGGGTCCACACCGGCAGCCTCGCTGGCTGGTCGGACGGGGCCGCAACGCTGCTGTCCGGCTTGGGCAACACCCATGCCACCCGGGCCTTCGCCCCCATCGACCTGGACAACGACGGCGACCTGGACCTGGTGGTCGGGTACACCCACTGCTGTGCCACCGGCCCGTCGCTGGTGTACTGGAACGACGATGGCTTCGACAGCGGCAACACCACCACCATGCAGCCCGGAAACACTGGCCACCATGAGGTTCGCGACATCGACGGCGACGGGTACCAGGACCTGCTCGCCGGCCGAGCAAGCTCGATCGACGTGTGGATGGGCTCACCGGGCGGCATCGATCCCACGGCGGCCCCGGACGCCACCCTGTCGACACCGAACCTGAGCGCCTTCGCGCTCGACGACTTCGACCAGGACGGCGATCTGGACCTGGTCGCGCTGAACCGGAGCTTCAACGGAAGCAGCTACTGGGAGTGGGACAGCACCTTCGTTCAGCAGCCCTGGGCACCCGCAAGCTACAGCTACGGCGCTTCCACAGCAGACACCAACCTGGACGGCTACCCCGACCTCATCGCAGCCGACGTGGTGCACTACGGCGGGCCCAGCGGGCTGGGATCGGGAGCCAGCGACGTGCTCGGCTTCGCCAGTCAGGCTCCCCTGCCCGCGCGCCACGCCATGGTGATCGGCGACTGAGTCGTGGACCGATGGTGTGCTGTCGAAGCCCACAATTCGAGTTAGCCGTCGCCCAACCACCCGAGGTCGACATGCGCTCCTTCCTGCTGCTCCCCCTTCTGGCTCTCTCCACCACAGCCCTCGCTGCGCCGCCCACGATGACCCATCAGGGCCGCTTGTTCGACGCCCTGGGCGCCCCGCTCGACGGCACCCACGACCTCGACTTCGAGGTGTTCACCACCGGCACCGGCGGCACCGCCGCCTGGAGCGAGTCGCTGTCGGGCGTCGGGTTCGACAACGGCTACTACGCCGTCATCCTGGGCGAGTCCTCTCCCGCCGACGCCAACCTCTTCGCCGCCAACGACGACCTCTGGCTCGCGATCTCCGTCGACAGCGGTGCCGCCCTGCCACGGGTTCCCCTCACCTCGGTGCCCTACGCGCTCAACGCCGCCACCGCGACCCAGGCCGACAGCGTGCTCGCATCCAGCGATCTCGATGTCGCCTCGGTGTCGGTCAACGGAACCACGATCATCGCATCCGACGGCACCATCTCGTACAACACCATCTCGGGCGCGCCGGCCAACAGCATCGACGTCAACTGCACCACCGCAGGCGACGTGGCCCTGTACGACGGCTCGGCGTGGACCTGTGTGAACGAGACCCAGCTCACCATCGCAGCCGCCAACGTGACCGGCACGCTGCAGCCCGCGCAGATCAACATGGGCACCACCTCCGGAACCGTCGCCTACGGCGACCACAGCCACCCAGCGGGGCCCGCCGTGGCCATCGGCGCGCCGGGCACCTGCGACTCTTCCACGGCAGGCTCCCTTGCCTACGGGCCACCGCTCCAGATGTGCGACGGCAGCTCCTGGCTCGACGTGCGCTTGGGTGGCGACGATGGCCTTGCGCCCCAGTTCGCGGCACAGAGCTGCAACACCCTGCACACCGAGTTCCCCTCCTACCCCAGCGGCAAGTACTGGCTCGACCCCGACGGCGCCGGCGGCAGCCTGCCCTTCGAAGCCTGGTGTGACATGGACACCGACGGCGGTGGCTGGACCGTCATCTGGACACAGGCCGGCGGCGCACGGGGCGGCACCCTGAGCAACGCGACGCTGCGCACCGAGGCCGCCGCTGGCAACAGCGCAGGCACCGGGGCCGCCGCTCCTCACGACGTGGTCTTCGGCTCCGGAGTCAACGCCGACGCGTGGGCCGCCTTCGTGGGCGTCGATGGCCTCGAGTGGAACAAGCGCTCCACCCTGTGGACCGGCTCCAACGCGGTCGACAACGAGCAGTTCATCCGCCTCGAGTTCGCCAGCAACGTCGCGATGGCCGACGTCTTCTCCACCAAGAGCAACTCGTGCACCAAGATCGACGGCCCGATCACGGTGGTGGCCAACGGCACCGACTCCATGGGCCAGACCGACATCGTGCTGACCTTCCCCGGCAGCGGACCGCCCTGGAGCTCGTACGGCCTGGCCAACAGTGGAAACAGCGGCAACGACACCTGCCTGCAGAACAACGCCAACCTGATCAACGACTCGACTGGCGCGCTGCTGCACCGCGACGACTCGACAACGGCCTCGCTCAACACCATCCGCCACCTGTTCAGCTACAACGACACGGCCACGGGCCGCGACTCCAGCCGCTGCCACTACAGCTGCTGGCCTGCGAGCCCCAGCAACTACGAGGGCATCACCTGGATGGTGCGGTAGCGCGCCCGGCCCTGCGGGCCTGACGCCCCCTACATCGCCGTGCCCATCGTGAAGCTCACGGCCGCCACGATGAGCACGATCATCACGATGCCGGCCAGGTACATCGGGGGCAGGCCAGTCGGCTGCGGCGGAGGTGCCGCCGGCGGCAGCTCCGGCAGCTCGGCGCTCTCGCCGCTGGGGTCGCCCTGGGCCATGCGCAGCATCAACGTGCCCCCCATCTTTCGGGCCAGCCGGTGCAGCACCTTGGCCGCGGCCGCCGCCGACTCCGGCCGATCATCGGGGTTCTTCTGGAGCAGCTGCAGCACGATGTTCTCGACATCGGCGGGCACGTCGAGCGGTGGGTCGAGCTCGGCGAACCTGGGCGGCGGCTTGCTGACGTTGGCCTGCATGAGCTTCTGGGCCGAGTCATGGGGGTGCGGCAGGTGGCCCGCGATCAGCTCGTACATCACGATGCCCAGCGCGAACAGGTCGCTGCGGCCGTCCAGATCGTGCTGCTGCAGCTGCTCGGGCGACATGTAGGCCGGCGAGCCCATCACGATGCCCGCCATGGTGAGCCGCCCGTCCTCGCCGGGCTCGACCGAGCGAGCCAGCCCGAAGTCGACCACCTTGACGTGATCGGGGTCGTCGCCTTGCTGCACCAGCATGATGTTGCCGGGCTTGATGTCCCGATGGATGACCCCCACGATGTGCGCGTCGTGCAGGGCCTCAGCGACCTGCTCGGCGATGTGCACGGCTCGGGCGGGGTGCTGGGCGCCCTCGTCCCTGAGAAGGTGGTAGAGGCTGCGCCCTTCGAGGTACTCCATCGCCAGCCACAAGGTCAGATCTTCCTCGTGGCCAAAGTCGAAGACCCTCACGATGTTGCTGTGGGTCATCTTGGCGGCCGCGGCCGCCTCACGCAGGAAGCGCTGCACGTTGCTGCCCTGACCCATCAGCTCGGGGCGAATGACCTTGAGGGCCACCACCCGGTCGAGCGCGAGCTGCTTGGCCTTGTAGACCGCGCCCATGCCGCCCTCGCCCAGCGTCTCGAGGATCTCGTACCGGTCGGCGATGACGCGACCGATCATGGGCTTGCTCATCCGCCCGTGCCCTTGAACTTGTCTCCCTCGTCGGCGAAAAGCACGTTGAAGCTGGTGAGCGAGCCGTAGCAGCGCGTGATGTACGCCTGCAGCTCGGCCCGGTCTTCGTGGGACAGGGCATCGTGGTTGTTGATCTTCTGCTCGAGCACCCGCAGCTTCTCGCGGACCGCCGTCACCTTGCGAAAGAAGGAGTGGGCGTCCATCTCTTTGAACTGGCGGCCCTGGTCGTCTTCGAAGATGACCTTGCCGCCGGACATGCGTCGAGCGATGCGCATGTCGGCGCCGCCGCGCTCCTCGGCCAGGGACTGGCGCACCGCCTCGGTCACCAGTTCGTACAGATCGTCGCTATGCATGGCTCCTCCGCGGCCGGCCCCTATCGGGTCCGGCGCCCCGTGTGGTAGCCGTACCTTGCTGTTGGAGGCACTGTGTTCACTCGCCGGCACCTACTTCGCACCCTGGGTGCCACCGCCCTCGGGCTTCCGCTGCTGGAGTCGGTGATGGCCCCGGCGCACGCGAACGGCGCCTTCCCGACCCGGCTCGTGGTCGTGTGCCGCGGCCAGGGAACGCTGCCCAGCAAGCTCGTGATCCCGGGAACCAGCCCCACCGACTTCACCCTCGGACCCATCCTGGACCCGCTCACGCCGTTCAAGGACCGCATGGTGATCGCCGGCAATGTCAACGACGGCACCAACATCCTGGATGGCAGCTACAATGGGCACACCCGGTGCCTGCTGCACACCTGGAGCGCGCGCGGCATGGTGTGGTCCGTGGGCAGCGACGGCACCGCGCGGCCCACCAGCGCCGGCGGCATCACCCTCGACCAGCAGGTGGCTGCCCACTGGGCCGGCTCGACCCCCTACAGCTCGCTGGAGTTCGGCGTGGGCGCCGACACCCAGCCGATCCAGACCTTCTGGTGGAAGGGAGTCGGTCAGCCCGTGCCCCCCGAGAACAGCGTCAGCGCCATGAACACGCGCCTGTTCGAAGACCTGGTCGGCTCCGACCCCACCGAGATCGCCAACCGCGCGGCCCGGCGCGACGCGGTGTTGACCGCCGTCGCCGCCCAGTTCGACACCGTGCTGCCGCGCGTGTCCTCACAAGACCGCGTCAAGCTGCAGAACCACCTCGCCGGCATCGAGAGCGTGCAGGCCAGCCTGTCGGCCGGCGGCCTGGGCGATGCCTGCACGGCCCCGGCGGTCGACCTGTCCGCGAGCACCATCCCCGAGCGCAGCACGGCGATGATCGACATGCTCACGATGGCGCTCGCCTGCGACCTCACGCGGGTGGCCACCCTCTCGTTTGGCGATTTCCAGAGCTGGCCATGGCTGGCCGACGTCGACTTCCCCTCCGGCTGGCACGACGCGGTGCACGCCGGCCCGGTCACCCTCGACCTCGAAGACGACCTGACCGACTCCTACCGCTGGTACTCCACCCAGGTGGCCGCCCTGCTGGCCGCGCTCGACGCCGTTCCCGAGGGGGCTGGCACCATGCTCGACAACACCCTGGTGGTGGTCGGCAACGTGTTCTCGACGGGCTCGAACCACAGCGCCAGCGGCAAGACCTACCTGCTGTTCGGCGGTGGAGGCGGCCTGGTGGGTGGCAGGAACCTGGACCTCCAGGGCGCCCACAACGCCGACCTGTTCACCTCCATCCTGCAAGCCTTGGGCCTCCCCGACGACCGCTTCGGCGACCCTGGCTTTGCTTCTGGGCCTCTGTCGGGGGTGATCGCATGAGGGTGCTGCTCCCCATCCTGGCCCTGGCCGCTTGTCCGTCCCCCTCCGACGACACCGGCTCCTCACCTATAGAGACGGGCGCCCCCCAAGACTCGGGCACGGACTCGGCCGCCGCCGGCGAGTGCATTCCCCAGCTGCCCCCGCCCGCGCCGCTGCGCTCGCTCACCCGAACCGAGATCGATCGCTCGGTGGCCGACCTGCTGGGCACCCCCGGCACCACCCGGGCGCGCCTTCCCGACGACCCCACCGTGCATGGCTTCGAGGGTTTCGCCGAGACGGTCGCGCCCAACCAGCTGCTGGTCGACGGCTACATGCGCGCGTCCGAAGACGTCACCGGAGCCGTCGACTGGGCCAGCACCCTGCCCTGCGACCCGGCCTCGGGCGATCAGACCTGCGCCGAGTCCTTCATCGACAGCTTTGGCGGTCGGGCCTTCCGCCGCCCGCTGCTGCCGGCCGAGCGCCAGATCTTCGTCGATCTCTTCGTGGCGCTCGAGCCCTCGCAGGGATTCGACGTCGCCATGGCGGCCATCGTGCAGGCGATGCTCCAGTCGCCGCAGTTCCTGTACAAGCTCGAGCTGGGTGTGGAGGGGGCCACAGGCGACGCCGTTCCCCTCACCCCACACGAGCTGGCCGCGCGCCTGTCGTACTTCCTGTGGGCGTCCACCCCCGACGACGAGCTGCTGGCCGCGGCGGCAGACGGCACCCTGTCCGATCCCGACGTGCTGTCCGCCCAGGTCGACCGGCTCCTGGCCGACTCCCGCGCCCACGACGCGGTCTCGCGCTTCGTCGAGCAGTGGATGCACATCACCCACCTCGACGAGCGCTCCAAGGACGCGCTGGCCTTCCCCGACTGGACCCCTGGCCTGGCGGCCGACCTGCGCGAAGAGACCCGGCGATTCGCCGCGTCGGCGGTGTTCGAGGAGCCCGGCACCCTCGACGCCCTGCTCACCTCCAACCAGACCTGGGTCAACGGGGCCGTGGCCGCCCACTACGGCCTGCCCTCCCCAGCCGACCCCGACAGCTGGGAACGCGCCACCCTGCCCGCCAATCAGCGCGCCGGCATCCTCACCCACGCAAGCTTCTTGTCCAGCGCCGCCCACAACAACCAGACCTCGCCCGTGCACCGCGGCCTGTTCGTCTACGAGCAGCTGTTCTGCGGGGTTCAGCCCCAGCCGCCCGACGACCTGGACATCACCCTGCCCCCGCTCGACGACACCATCTCGACGCGGGAGCGCTTCGCGCGCCACACCCAGGACCCCATCTGCTCGGGCTGCCACTCGGTGATGGACCCGGTGGGCATCGGCTTCGAACACTACGACCCCGTGGGCCGGTGGCGCACCGACGAGGGCAGCGGGGTGCCTGTCGACGCCAGCGGGCTGATGACCTATTCCAGCCAGCAGGGGTCCTTCTACGGCGCCATCGACCTCTCGGGCAAGGTCGCAGCCGCACCCGAGGTCAAGAACTGCTTCGCGACCCAGTGGTTCCGGGCCGCCTGGGGACGAGAGCCCGGTGACGCCGACGTGTGCACCATCGACTCCATGCAGACGGCCTTCGAGGACGGCAGGGTGCTCGATCTGGTGCGCCACATGCCCCACACGAACACCTTCCAGCAGCGCGCCCGGATCGAGCCATGATCGCCCTGACCTTGCTGTTCGCCTGCACCGGGGCGCCATCCGACAGCTCGCAACCTGATGACACCGCCCCGGACGTGGTGATCGACACCGCCGACGGCGTCAGCTTCGACGAGATCGCGCCGATCTTCGAGGCCCGCTGCAGCCCATGCCACGTGGGCACCCTCGCACCGGTGGCCGACCTGTCGCTCGACCACCCCGCCACCGTGGTGGACGTGCCTCACGTCGAGTCCGGCCTCGATCTGGTGGAGCCCGGCTCACCCGAGGCCTCGTACCTGTGGCTCAAGCTGCAGGACACCCACCAGGCCCACGGCGGCAGCGGCACCATCATGCCCCCCGCCGGGCGACTTCCCGCATCCGAGCTCGACGCCATCGAGGCGTGGATTCGCGGGGGCGCCGGCGCCGGCAGCGACACCGGAGACACCGATGACGGCCGCTGCCCCCCGGTCGCCGAACCATGCGTCGGCGAGTGCGCGGCGGGGCCCTCCAGCGTCACCCACGCCGCCTGGCACAACCGACTCACAGAGTCCCCCGACATCAGCTGGACGCCCGTCGCCGGGGCCGCGTCGTACCAGGTGGCCATCGGCACAGCGCCCGGCGCCGACGATGCCGCGTGCTGGACCGATGTGGGCGTCGCCACCGATCACGCCTTCCCCGCCATCTGGGTGCTGGCCAACGGGCAGACCTACCTGGCCAGCGTGCGCGCTGTCTTCGCCGACGGAACCGTGTCCGAGCCCACCGCCAGCACCGGCTGGACCGTCGACATCGACCCCCCCGACAAGCCAGCGATGGTCGACGACGCCCGCGCCCCGGTGGACGGCACCGTGCACTGGGCCCATCCGCAGTCCGACTCGGCATCGGGCTTCGCCGGTTTCGAGGTGGCCGTCGGCACGGCCCCGGGCTCGGCCGACACCCTGCCCTGGACCCCCGCTGGCACCGAGCTGACCACCGTCCTGGGCACCGATGTGGCGATGCCATCGCTGCCCCCCGAGGCGTGGTACTGGCTGTCGGTCCGGGCCACGGATCTCGCGGGCAACGCCAGCCAGCCGGCGATCTCGACGGGCTTCATCACCTGCCCCAACCACTACAGCTTCGTGCCCTCCGACCCGAGCCTCGGCACCGACCCCTTCTGCGTCGCTACCTACGAGATGCGCGTTCAAGGCCTCGACGACGGCGACGTCACCTACAGCACCACCTACGTGGCCGAGAGCCGCCCCACCGGCACGCCGTGGTCGGGCATCGACAAGGGCCAGGCCCGAGTCTCGTGCGACAGCATCGGCTTCTCGTGGCAGCTCATCACCAATCCCCAGTGGCAGGCGGTCGCACGCAGCATCGAGCGCACGCCCGGCAACTGGTCTGGCGGCGCCGTGGGAGCCGGCGAGATTCCAAGAGGGCACAGCGACGAGCTGCCGCTGTCGAGCCTGGCCTCAGACGGCGACGTGTGCGTGGGCACGGGCAACCCAGGCTGCGCAGACCCGTCATCGTCCGACTGGTCGCAGCGGCGCACGCATCAGCTGAGCAACGGCGAGACGATCTGGGACTTCTCGGGCAACCTGAAGGAGCAAGTCGACGGCAGCACCGGGGGCCCCGACGGGCTGTGGATGAGCTTCGACAACAGCGCCTTCACCACCGACGATGGGTGGGAGGCCTACCGCGCGGGATTCGGCCCCGAGGGCGACTTCACCGAGGCCCAGGGCATGGGTCGCCTGTACGGCGGAACCGGCAACCTCACCCGCGGCGGCAGCTACGATCACGCGTCGTCGGGTGCCGCCGGATCGCGCGGATTCGACGACACCGGCATCTACAACGGGCACCACAACAGCTGGAACACCGGGATCACCGACGGTTTCCGCTGCGTCTTCGTTCCGATGTAGGGCTGGCTACCCGCCCATCGGCGGCACACGACCGTGCAGGGCAAAGCTGCTCACCAGGGCCAGCATCTCGTCGCTGTTGTAAGCGTAGATGCTGTTGTGATCGCCCTCGTCGAACATGCGAAGCGCCGCTCGCTCGCCGGCCCAGTTGGCCAGCCGCTCGGCGTGGGAGGGGTGAACCATGTGGTCGCCGTGGGTGTGCATCACCAGCACCGGGCAGGTGGTCGCGTGCATCTTGGCCTGGTGATCGAACTCGGCCCGCAGCTCGGCCTGCAGCTGATCGGGCTCGATGCCGAGCTCCGAGGGCCACACCCGCATGGCGATGCGCTCGTGCACATCGGCGATCCCGCTCTCGATGACCAGGCCCCGGACCGGGCGCTGCGCCGCCACATGCAAGGCCGGAATGCTGCCGATCGAGCGGCCATACACCAGCACGCGGTCGGCCGGGACATCGAGTGCGTCCACGATGGCCAGCGCGTCGGGGCACAGCTCGCCCAGGCGGGCCTGGCCCGTCGATCCGCCGTACTCGCGGTACTCGGCGAGCACCACCGACACGCCCCGCTGCACCAGGGTGTCGACGAAGTCGCCCGACCAGTCCCGCACCACCTCCCCGTTGCCGTGGAAGTGCACCAGCCAGGGGGCGTCCGGACCAGCACTGCGCTTCAGGCAGTGCAGCTCGGCACCGTCGACCGGCACCACCCAGGGGTTGGGGAGGGGCGCGCGGCGCGGAAACAGGTAGCGCTCGGCGATGAGCGGGTGGTTCGAGATGGCCATGGTCGATGCCTAATCACCGCGTGGCCGATCCTCATTGCCCAGGAGATCTCCACCTTTCCTTGACGCACTGTCGCCACTCGTTAGAAGCGCCGCGTTGACGGAAGATTGCCCCTATGGGCAGCCGCCGACCTGCTATTGTGAGGTTCTAATGCGCACCCTTGTTCTGCTGTCCGTCCTTCTTCCCGCCGTCGCGAACGCCGCCGACGAGTCCAAGACCGACGTCGACTTCCACGCCGAGACCCAGCTGTTCCGCGGTACCCAGTGGTCGCAGTTCTTCCCCGAAGACAGCAGCCTCTCGGCGCGCTTCTCGGCCGACATGGACACCTTCGTCACCATCGACATGGTGGGCGAAAACCACCTCGACTGGCCCGAAGGCGAGGTCCAGAGCGGCTGGAACGACATCAAGCAGCCCGGCATCGTCACCCTGGTGGCCGACGCCAAGATGACGGCCGACGTCGCGGTCGACCTGTGGGGTTTCAACTTCACCTACAGCATCTGGTCGCGTGAGTTCACCTGGGAACAGTCCGAGAGCTTCCAGAGCCTCCTGCTCCCCGAGAACGAGACCAACTCCGTCAGCGTCGCCATCGACAAGACCGAGTTCAACGTCATCGACGAGTACTACGAGGTCGACTACGGCGTCTTCCTCACCTTCTCGGGCGACGTGGCCCCGCAGAACAGCGCCACCATCACCGGCGAAAAGATCCGCACCAACCGCCGCAACGTCGAGACCATCGACGCCGTCGCAACCCTCGACGGCCCCGAAGAGAACGACGGCATGCTCGACATGGAGTCGATGTGGTACGGCAACGTCACCAGCAGCTTCGCGGTCGACGTCACGCCCACCATCGGCCTGTGCCACGACTGGTTCGGCTGCTTCGAGGTCCCGTTCACGTACAACTGGCACATCGCCGACGACGAACGCCAGATCAAGAGCGAGATGGTCAACTACGAGCTCGAGATCCCCGCCATCGACATGACGGCGACCACCCTCGACTTCGGTGATGTCACCGTGGGCGAGACGGTCACCATGGACGTGCAGATCGGCGCCCTGTCCAACGCCACGCTCCTGGCCGACGCCGTCGTCGACCAGCCCGTCTTCGACGTGGGCACCGGCAGCATCATCGCGATCAACGGCCAGGATGGCACGCTGACGGTCAGCTTCACGCCCGACAGCCTGCAAGACCACTACGGCACGGTCACCATCCACACCAACGACCCCACCACCGACGAGGTCACCATCGCGCTGTCCGGCACGGGCGTCGAGCTTCCGGTCGAAGACCCCAACGACCCGACCGACACCGATGACGGCGGCGAGTACGTCGACGACCTGAACGGCGGCTGCGGCTGCAGCAGCACCAGCACCGGCGGCCCCGCGGGCTTCGCGGTCCTGGGGCTCGGGATGCTCGGGCTCATCCGCCGTCGGGTCTAGTTTATCGCGAGCTTCGCTCGCTCGGCGAGGGGCTCCGCCCCCCACCTGCCCCCCGCTCCTGCGGAGGGCAGTTTCGGAAGCCTGACCGAACGCCATCGATTGGCCCCACCTGCCCCCCGCTCCTGCGGAGGGCAGTTTTGGTTGTGACCCCAACGTCGCTCTGAACTCGACCCCGAGCCCGAGCCCGACTCCGCCCCACCGAAACAAGAAAGGCGGGCCGTCCGGCCCGCCTCTTGTGTGTCCAGCCCCGGCTGACCTACCCGGTCACAATCCAGATCACGATGGCCAGGATGTACACCACGAACAGCAGGCCAAAGTTCAGGCTGGCCATGCCGGCCGGCGTGTTGGACGCGATGCTGGCTTCTTCGCGGTAGACCTGCCCGGTGACCATGCGGCCCATGATCACGCCGGCCAGCCCCAGGAAGAACCAGCACGGCGGCAAGATCCAGGCGATGAGCGAGACCGCCCAGGCTCCCTTCGCCAGGCCACTCGCCGGCTCGGCCTCGGTGTCGCGCATCATGCTGATGGCCACGTACAGGTTGTACAACCAGATCAGCGTGGCGAAGCAGGAGAGGGTGCCGAATCCAATACCCATGCCTACGAGGTTCGGTCCGGTCTCGGCTGCAACGGTGACGTCCAAGGAATGCTCCTGCGGTTCCGCCGGATGATACCGGCTCGGCTCGCGAGTTGAAAGCGCCCCGGGTGCGAAATGCCTTTCGCACCCCACACGATCTGCAGTCACCGGCTGTAAGCGGTTTTTCTTGGACCCCCGAAATTCTGACTAGTCGGTATTTTTGCACAGTCGCCATCCTCGACGGAGCGCGCGATTACTCTGCTTATATGCCAATACCTGCATACTGACCCGGAGGTAGGTATTGCAGACCTACCCGTCAAATCGACAAACCGACCAGTCAGTCGGTTCCTGGCGGCCCTCGATCGACAGAAAACCGCTCCTGGACGGGTTGCGCGACCGATCGTAGTGCCGTAGAAGGGCGGTGAAAGAGAGCCGTGTCTCCCACCACGGACCTCTGAAACACAAACGGCACAGTCCGAGGAGTTTCCATGGCCCTGTTCAGCACCGTCGCAGAAGCGATTGCCAAGGTTCACGAAGTCGCCCCCCAGAACGGCTTCGTCTTCCAGGACATGGCTGGCGAAGAAGCCGACTACAGCTTTGGCGACATCGAGGCGGCCACCGCCAACCGTGCCGCGGCGCTGCAGTCCCTCGGCCTCAAGAAGGGCGACCGCATCGGCCTCATCGTCATCGAGCCCGAAGACTTCGTGCTCACCTTCCTCGCCGCCGTCCGCGTCGGTGTGCTTCCCGTGCCGCTGTACCCGCCCATGAGCTTCGGCAGCCTCGACGCCTACGCCGAGCGCACCGCCAAGGTGCTCGACACCTCCGGCACCAGCATCCTGGTGGCCAGCGAGAAGCTGCAGAACGTGCTCTGGGGCCTCGTCGACCAGGTTCCCAGCCTGCGCAAGCTCATCTGTGTCGAGACGCTCGCCGACCACGAGGGCACGCCCGACTACCCCGAGATCAGCCCCGAAGACACCTGCTTCTTGCAGTACACCAGTGGCTCCACGAGCGATCCCAAGGGCGTCATCGTCACCCACGGCAACCTCATCGAGAACTGCCACCAGATCATCGTCAACGGCCTCAAGATGAGCCCCACCAAGGGCAAGGGCGTCAGCTGGCTGCCGCTGTACCACGACATGGGCCTCATCGGCTTCGTGCTCGCCCCCATCTGCAACGGCATTCCCGTGGTGTTCATCCCCACCATGCGCTTCATCAAGCGCCCCAGCGTGTGGCTCGACACCATCCACCGCCACCGCGGCACGGCGACCTTCGCCCCCAACTTCGCGTACGCGCTGGCCACCCGCCGCATCCGCGAGTCCGACCTCGACCGCTGGGACCTGTCCTGCCTCGAGGCCTGTGGCTGCGGCGCCGAGCCCATCCAGCCCGAGACCATCCGCACGTTCACCAAGCTGTTCCACGAGCGCTGCAACATGCCCACCAACGCGGTTTTGCCGGCCTACGGCATGGCCGAAGCCACGCTGGCCATCAGCTTCAAGCCCCTCGACCAGGACTTCCGCACCAACGTGGTCGACGCCGACGCCTACGAAAACGGCGGCAAGGCCATCGCGCCGATCGACGGCCAGCCCTACCTCGAGCACGTCAGCTGCGGCCCGGCCTTCCCCGGTCACGAGGTCGTGTCGATGAACGAGCACGGCGAGGTCAACCCCGAAGGTGTCGAAGGCGAGCTGTGCCTCAAGGGCCCGTCCAACACCCGCGGCTACTACCGCAACCCCGAGGCCACCGCCGCCACCCACAAGAACGGCTGGCTGCACACCGGCGACCTCGGCTACGTCATGGACGGCGAGGTGTACATCACCGGCCGCCTCAAGGACCTCATCATCCTCAACGGTCGCAACCTGCACCCGCAATCGATCGAGTGGATTGCCGCCGAAGTCGACGGTGTCCGCAAGGGCAACGTGGTCGCCTTCAGCCGCCCCGGAGCCAACAGCGAAGAGCTGGTGCTGGTGTGCGAGACCCGCAAGAAAGACCTCGAAGAGCTCGAGGCCACCGTGCGCAAGTCCGTGCAGAAAGAGATGTCGCTGGCCATCAACGAGGTGGTCTTCGTCAAGCCGGGCACCCTGCCCAAGACCTCGTCGGGCAAGCTGCAGCGCCGCAAGACGCGCCAGATGTACCTGGCCGGTGGGCTCGGCGATGCGGGCCCACGCACCATGGGCAGCACCGGCAGCCGAATCACCCTCGCGAAGCACGTGGCCCGCTCCATCTGGAGCCGTGCCAAGGCCACCGCCCTGCTTCGCTGAACCGCACGGCGCCGCCCTCGCGACGCCCGCCAATCCCTCTTCCGTTCGGAGAACTCAACCATGAACGACGACCAGATTCTCGACCTGATCCGCGCCGCCCTCCGGGACGTCGCCCCCAACCGCGCCAGCGAGTGGGAGACCGTCGCCCTCGACAAGAGCGTCGAAGACCTCTCTCTCGACTCCATCGCCACCATGGAGATGGTGGGCTTCCTCGAAGACAAGACCGACGCCACCTTCCCCGACGAAGAGCTCGCCAAGGTCAACGCCCTGGCCGACCTCGCCAGCCTCATCAAGGCCGGACGCGTCGGAGCCGCCTAGGCTCGCGGGTCCCTCGTCATCTGACGAGGCCACTCTGGCCGTTCTACGGCCGCACCTTCCCTTTGGCTGGCCCCTCGAGGCCGGCCTTCCGTGCAACTGGAGGTCCCGTTGACCGCCAACATGCCGATCGCCATCGTAGGCATGGGCTGCCGATTCGCCGGCGCCCCTGACCTGCAGTCCTTCTGGAAGCTCACCCTCGAGGGCCGCGACGCCTTCACCGAGCCTCCGCTCGACCGCTGGGACACCGCCGTGTTCCACGACACCAGCAAGCGGGCGACCGACAAGAGCTATGCGCCCACCGGCGGCTTCATCGACGACATCCGGTCGTTCCCCGCCCTGGCCTTCGGGCTGCCTCCGCGCCGCGTCGAGGTCATGGATCCGCAGCAGCGCTTCACCATCGAGGTGAGCCGCCAGGCCATCGAAGACGCCGGCTACACCCCCAGCGAGATGCCGTACCGCACCGGCGCCTACGTCGGCATGACCGCCAGCGAGTACCGCACGCTGATGGCCAGCCGCATGATCGCCCAGTACATGGCCACCGGCGCCTTTGGACGCGCCCCCGAAGACATGACCGCCATCATCGAGGCCGTCGAGCGCATCGTGCCGTCGCGGCCGTTCACCGCTCCCGGCGCGCTGGCCAACATGGCGGCCGCCGCGGTGGCCCAGGAGCTCGACCTGCACGGGCCCGCCTACACCACCGACGCCGCCTGTGCCTCGGCGATGATGGCCATCGCCGACGGCGTCGCACAGCTGCGCGCCGGAACCATCGACGCCGCGGTCGCCGGCGGCGCCTACGTGTGCATCACCCCCGAGCACCACATCGCCTTCAGCCGCATCGGCGCCATGAGTGCCCAGGGCAAGTGCCTGCCCTTCGACGAAGCGGCCGACGGCTTCGTGCAGGGCGACGGCGTCGCGATGATCGTGCTCAAGCGGCTCGAAGACGCCGAGCAGGACGGAGACCGCGTCTATGCGGTCATCAACGGCATCGCCGTGAACAACGACGGCCGCGGGGACGGCCCGATGGCGCCGGTCAGCGAGGGCCAGGCCGAGGTGGTGCGCGCCGCGTGGCGCGACGCCAACGTGTCCATGGACCGGGTCGGGTACCTGGAGTGCCACGGCACCGGCACCGATGTGGGCGATGTCGCCGAGTTCCGCGGGCTTCAGACCGCATTCGGCGACGAGGTCCGCGAGGCATGGCTGGGTTCGTCCAAGGCCAACGTCGGCCACACCATGGCCGCCGCCGGCGTCACCGGCATGATCCGGGCCGCGTTGGCCATCCACCACCGCACCATCCCACCGATGGCCAACTTCAAGACGCCCAAGGGCGCGCTGGGCATCGAAGAGACGCCTTGGAACGTGCCCGTCGAGCCCGTGCCGTGGGCCAAGAGCGACCGCATCGCCGGTGTCTCGAGCTTTGGTTTCGGTGGCACCAACGCCCACGCCGTCCTGGTGGGCGTCGACCCCGAAGAAGAGACCCCGCCCCAGGCCGAGCTGGTGCTGATCTCCGGGCCCGATGAGCCCACCCTGCGCCGCCTCGCGGCCGCGACCGCCGATCAGCTTCGCGAAGACCCGAGCGCCAGCGTGGCCGGTGTCGCCCGCGCATGGGCCGTGCGCATGGCCCAGCCGCAGCGGGTCGCCCTGGTGGTCACCACCCGCGACGAGCTCATCGCCGCCCTCGACGAGGTCGCCTCCGGAGGTCGGCCCAGCGGCAGCCACATGGGTGTGGCCCCCGACGAGGCCCCCAAGGTGGCATTCCTCTACCCCGGTCAGGGCAGCCAGCGAACCGGCATGCTCGCGGGCATCCGCGACCGCTTCCAGGTGGTCGCCGAGACCCTGGGCACGCTGCAGCGCGAGCTCAAGAACGACCTTCCGGTCCCGCTGACGCACCTGCTGTACCCCGAGCGGCGCCACGAGCCCGTCGACGACGCGACCGCCAGCGCCCAGCTCACCGACACCGCCAACTGCCAGCCCGCGCTGCTGTCCTGCGGCATTGCCCTCACCGAGCTGCTGGGCGCGGTCGGCGTGCAGCCTGCCGTTGTCGTGGGCCACTCGCTGGGCGAGTTCACCGCCGCCGCAGTGGGGGGCGTGCTCGCACCCGCCGACGCGGCTCGCTTCGTGGCGGCACGGGGCCGTGCCATGGCCGAGCTGCAGGGCGACCACGGAGCCATGGCCGCCGTCATGGCCGATCGCCAGACCGCCGACGGCCTGCTGGTCGACGGCGCGATCATCGCCAACGTGAACCACCCCCGTCAGCTCGTGGTCTCGGGAAGCACCGATGCCGTCGCCGCCGTCGTGGCCAACGCCACGGCCGGCGGCGTCAAGGCCGTCGCGCTCGACGTGTCCCATGGCTTCCACAGCCCCGTGCTCGCATCTCTCGATGCCGACGCCCTGTTGAGCGAGATCGAGCTGCACGACCCGGTCACCACCGTGGCCTCGGGCATCGCCAGTGCCCCCTACGCCGACGCGGCCGATGCCCGCAGCGTGTTCGCCCGCCACGCCACCAGCCCCGTGCTGTTCACCGACGCCTTGCAGCAGTGTGTCGATGCGGGCGCCAACCTGTTCTTGCAGGTGGGGGCCGGAGGTCCGCTCGCCGCCTTCGCGCGCGGCAGCCTGCGCGACGTCGAGCACCACGGCATCCTGTCCCTGGCCGGCACCGACGACAGCGACGGCGGCCGCAGCCTGCTCGAGACCCTGGGCCGGCTGTGGATTGCTGGCGTGCCCGTCGATCCGCGCGCCATCACCGAAGAGCGCAAGGTCGCCAGCCTGCCCCCCACCCTGTACGACCGGCAGGAGTACTGGGCGGTCAAGGACGAGCCCCAGCTGGCGCTCAACCTGAAGGGCTTCACCCCGCGGGTTCGCGAGACCCCGCAGTCCAAGACGCCCAACGCGCCCACGACCGCCGCGCCAGGCGTTGCACCCAGCGCCGCGACCGTCGGCGACCAGGTGCTGGCCGTGGTCGCCAAGGTCAGCGCCTACCCCCTGGCCGCGCTGAAGCCGTCCATGACCCTGGTCGACGACCTGGGCTTCGACTCGCTGATGGTCAACGACCTCGCCACCGGCTTGTCCGACGCCTTCCCCCAGATGGACGGCATTCCGCAGGAGCTGTTCATCAACCGCCCCACGGTCCAGGATCTCATCGACCACGTCGAGACGTCCGGCCAGGGCGGCACCACCCGCGTCACCGACGACGACCCGCTCACCAGCTACGCACCCGTGTGGCGGGCCACCGAGCTGCCGGCCTTCCGCCAGCGCCGCCTCAAGACCAACACCCGCGTCCTGGTCGCCGGCACGGGTCCCCTCGCCGACGCGCTCTCGCGCGCCCTCGACAAGCTCGGCTGCCGCGTGCAGTCCTGCTCCATCGCCGAGGCCGCCAAGGCCGAGGCCACCCAGGCCATCTTCTGGCTGCCGGCCACCGATGACCTGCCCACCATCGGCGACGTGCTCGCTGCCGAGCGGCGCTGGCCCGATCTGGCCGCTCCGCTCATCGCCGCCCTCGATCGCCAGGCCAACCTGGACGCCACACCCGACCTGATCACGCTGTTCAAGCCCTCGGTGTGGGCGGCTGGCGCGGCGGGCGTTGCCCGCTCCCTGGCCCGTGAGTGGCCCACGGCGGTGTGCAAGGCCATGCAGATCGAGCTCGACGAGACCGGCGCCATCTTGGAGCGCACCGTCGCCGAGTGGCTGTCCCCCGACCGCACCGTCGACGTGAGGCTCACCCCCGCAGCTCGCATGGTGCTCGGCTTCGACGCCGCGATGGGCACCACCGGGTCCACCATCGGCCCGCAGGACACCGTGCTCGTCACCGGCGGCACCCGTGGCATCGGCGCCAAGCTGGGCGCACGCCTGGCCGAGCGCGGCGCGACCGTCCTGCTGCTCGGGCGCGGCGAGCCCAGCGACGAGGCCCAGAAGCTCATCGACGAGGGCAAGGGCAAGGTGGTCGCCGTGGCCGCCGACGTCACCGACCGCGCCGCCATCTCGGCCGCCATCGAGGGGTACACCGTCACCGCACTGGTGCACTCAGCCGGCGTTCTCGCCGACGGCGCCCTGGGTTCGGTGCACGCCGACAAGGGCCAGCTGGCCCGGGACATCAAGGTCGGCGGCTGGCTCAACGCCATCGCCGCCTGCGGGCCCTCCCTGCAGGTCGCCGTGGGCATCGGCTCGTGGGCGGGCCGCTTCGGCAACCGCCACCAGGCCCACTACGGCGCCGCCAACGCGCTGCTCGCCTCGCTCGCCGAGGTTGGCCACAATGGCACCCGCACCGTCGTCGGGGAGTTCGGCCCGTGGACGAGCTCCGAGATGGTGCAGACCATTCCCAGCGCCGTGCTGGCCACCATGCGCAAAGAGGGCGTCGACCTCGTGGGCGACGAGCCCGGCCTGATCGCGCTCATGGCCCTCGCCGACGGCTTTGGCGGGGCGGCGGTTCAGGGCCGTGAGCTGGCCTGGACCACGCGCGAGGTTCACCTCGAGCACACGCTGTCCACCCAAAGCCACCCTTACCTGCTCGATCACGCCATCGAGGGCACCCCCGTCCTGCCGCTGGCCGCGGCCGCCGACCTGCTCGCCGCCGGCGCGCAGCCCGGTGTGCCCTTCGAGCTGCTCGACCTGCGCCTGTTCCGTGGCATCACCGTCTCGGAGCCCGTGAGCCTCACGGTGGTGGTGCGCGGCGACCGCGCCGAGATCCGCACCGGTGACCGCGGCACCCTGGCCTACCGGGCCACCGTGCGCCCGCTGCTCGCTCCCGTCGACGATCCCGGCCCCTCAGCCGGAGGCCAGCCGTCCGAGCTCGCCCTGTCCGAGTTCTACGGCGGCATCACCTTCCATGGTCCGCTTCTGCAGGGCATCACCGAGATCAGCGCCGTGGGCGAGGGCTTCATCCGCGGCCGTGTGCGCACGGGCTCGCCCGACACCTGGGTTCCGGGCACCAACCGGGCCGCGTTCACCATCGACCCTTTGGTGCTCGACAGCGCCATGCAGCTGTCCGGCATCGTCGCCTGGACGCGCTTTGGCCGGGCGGGCACCCCGATCGGCATCGGCCGCTACGTCCAGCTGGCGCCGCTCCCCGAAGGCGAGCTCATCGCCGAGGTCACCTACGGCGAACAGTCCGACGACTCCGATCGCTTCTCGGGCACCATCACCCTGCGCACCCTCGACGGCGAGCTGCTGGTCGTCGCGACCGATGTCGCCGCCGAGCTTCGCAAGGTCGAGGCCGCGGACGCCGGCTCGAACCCCCTCGGTGACTTCGAGATCAAGCCCGAGTACATCGACATCAGCACCTGGCCCGAGGCCAAAGACCTGAACATGCGCCTGGACGGCGCCCAGCTGATGGGCATCCGCAACCCGTACTTCGCGGTGCACGAGGGCACGGCCAAGAACACCACCCAGGTCGCAGGCCGCGAGCTGGTGAACTACAGCTCGTACAACTACCTGGGCCTGTCGGGCGACCCCCGGGTGGTCGAGTCCACCAAGAGCGCCATCGACCAGTTCGGCACCTCGGTCTCGGCGTCCCGGGTGGCATCGGGTGAGCGCCCGTTCCACGGCACGCTCGAGAAGCTGCTGGCCAAGTGCCAGGGCACCGACGACTCCGTCGTGTTCACCGCTGGGCACGCCACCAACGTGACCACCATCGGGCACCTGATGAAGCCCGACGATCTGGTGATGCACGACGAGCTCATCCACGACAGTGCGTTGCAGGGCATCAAGCTGTCGGGTGCCTCGCGGCGCGCCTTCAAGCACGACGACCCCGCCGACCTCGAACGCCAGCTGCGCGAGCTGCGCAGCCACTACAAGAAGGTGCTGATCGTGGTCGAGGGCGTGTACTCGATGGATGGCGACATCTGCGACCTGCCCGCCTACATCGCGGTGAAGAAGAAGTACGGCTGCCTGCTGATGGTCGACGAGGCCCACAGCTTTGGCATCGTGGGCAAGACCGGCCAGGGCGTGCGCGAGCACTTCGACATCGACGGCCACGAGGTCGACCTGTGGATGGGAACCCTGTCCAAGAGCCTGGCCTCGTGCGGCGGCTGGATCGCCGCCTCCGACGACGTCATTCGCTACCTCAAGTACACCGCTCCGGGCTTCGTGTTCTCGGCGGGCATCACCCCGGCAAACGGCGTGGCCGGCCTCAGGTCGCTGGAGCTCATGCTCGAGGAGCCCTGGCGTGTCGAGAAGCTGCAGCGCAACGCCCTGGTCTTCCACGACACGCTGACCGAGCTCGGGCTGGACACCGGTCCGGCTCGGGGCGAGTCCGCCGTGGTGCCGGTGGTCACCGGCAACTCGATGCATGCCCTGCTGCTGTCCCAGCGGCTGAACGATCAAGGCATCAACGTGCAGCCGATCGTGTACCCGGCCGTCGCCGACGATGCCGCTCGCCTGCGCTTCTTCTTGTCGTCCACCCACACCGAAGAACAGCTGGTGTGGACCGCCAAACGGGTCGCCGAGACGCTCGCCGAGGTCCGAGCCGAGTTTCCGACCCCGTAAAGCCCGTCTCAACGCCGTTGACAGGCGCGCGGACCGGTGGCATCTTGCGGTACCCTTCCCACGGGGGATCTTGATGTCCGCGACCCGATCAGCACTGCTTCTCGCCGCCGCCGTAGCCGTCACCGGCTGCCGCAACGAGTACACCTGGGATCAAGCGATCCCCACTCCACCCAGCGAGAACGACCACGGGCAGTGGCTCTCGGCCAAGGCCGCCCCCGGAGGGGGCATCGCCTTCGCGTACTACGACCGCACCCGCACGGGTCTGGGCTTCGCCGTCGCCAAGAAGCTCGGTGACGGCCTCACCTGGGACTCCGAAGAGGTCGACGGCTACCCCAACTCCGACGGGCTCGACCCTGGAGCCCGGGGCGAGTTCTGCTCGATGGAGATCGACCCCAATGGCCGGGTCTGGGTCTCGTACTACAACCGCAGCAACGGCAACCTCATGGCCATCCACCGGCCCAGTGGCGCCGGCTGGAACGAGCCCGAGCTGGTCGATCCGGGCTCGGGGCTGTCGCCCAACACCGGGCTGTTCACCTCGCTCGAGCTCGACTCCGACCTCAACCCCGTGGTCGCCTACCACGACGAGGCCGCCGGCACGCTCAAGATCGCCCACTACGATGGCACCGCCTGGACGCACGAGGTCATCTTCGAAGGCGAAGACGGCACCGACGCCGAGGGCCAGGCTGTCGACGCCGATGTCGGCGAGTTCGCCCGTCTGCTCATCGACGGAAACACCGAGTACATCGCGTTCTACGACCGCGCCAACGGCGATCTGCACCTGCTCGAGGGCTTCCCCGGCAGCTACTCGCACACCGTCGTGGCCACCGAGGGCGATGTGGGCCAGTGGCCGTCCATGTGGACCGACGGCAGCGTGCTGCACATCGCCTACCAAGACGTGACCAACCAGGATCTGGTGCTCGCCACCCGCCAGGGCGGCGGCTCCTTCAGCTTCCAGGTCATCGACGACGGCAAGTACCGCGGCGCCGACTCCGAGGTCTTCATGAAAGACGACGCCGTCAACGTCGTGTACTTCGACGGCCACGAGAACAACATGATGAAGGCCACCAGCGGCGGCTCGGGCTGGACGCTCGAACAGCTCGCTGGCGACGACGGTGCTGTGGGCTTCCACAACGAGGTCGTCCAGGTCAACGGCGAGTGGTGGGCGGCCAGCTACGACTTCACCACCCGCCGCATCCACGCCCAGACCTTCCAGTAGGTGATGCGCGGCGCAGTGCTGTTCATCTGCCTGTTCGGGTGGGTCTCGAACGCAGCCGCCGGCCCGGTGCTGGTCGACTTCCTGGACATCGGGCAGGGCGATGCCATCCTCATCCGCACGCCCGAGAAGACGGCGCTCATCGACGCCGGCGACAAGTCCTCGAACACCGAAGACCAGCTGCGTGAGCTCGGTGTCTACCGCATCGATCTGCTCATCGCGACCCACCCCCACGCCGACCACATCGGCCGCATGCCCCAGGTGGTCAGCCAGTTCGACATCGGCTTGTACATGGACAACGGCATGCCCCACACGACGGGCATCTACACCGACACCATGCAGATCGTCGAAGACCGCGAGATCCCCTACAAGACGGCCCGAAACGGCCAGCGGCTGAACTTCGGCGATGACGTCACCTTCGACGTGCTCTTTCCCAGCGAGCCGCTGCTCACCGAGACGCGCTCCGACTGGAACAGCAACTCGGTGGTGGTGCGCATGGTGCACGACGACGTCACCATGCTGTTCACCGGCGACGCCGAAGAGCCCACCGAGCTCGCCTTGCTCGACGCGGGGCTCGAGCCCGTCAACCTGCTCAAGGTCGCCCACCACGGCAGCCGGCACAGCACCCGGCGCGAGTTCCTCGACGCCGTCGACCCCGACATCGCCGTGATCTCGTGTGGTCGCCGCAACCGCTTCGACCACCCCGGCACCGAGACGCTCGATCGGCTCAAAGACGCCGAGGTCACCGTGTACCGCACCGACCTGTCCTACAACGTGCGAGCGCTGTCCGATGGCACCACCATCCAGATCACCAAGGGCCCGCTGTCCCGCATCGGCTCGGGGCTGGTGGACCTGGGCCTGGCCGACGAGGTCGTGAGCACCGGGCCTGTCGCCATTCCCAGGGGTGCTGCCGAGCCCCTGGTGCTCGACGAAAAGGAGCGCCGCAAGGCCGCCAAAGCCGAAGAGAAGCGCCGACGCAAGGCCGAGAAGGCCCGCAAGAAGGCCAAGTGGCCCATGGAGGCGGCATCACGCCTCCCCACCGCCCCCTTGGAGCGAGCTTGACCCTCACCGTCACCGTCGACCGCATCGAGGGCACCACCGCCGTGCTCGAAGTCTCGGGGGCGTTCGTGCCCTGGCCGCTGACCGCCCTGCCCCGGGGCGCTCGCGAGGGTGACCGCTTCACCCTCACCCTGCAGCCCGCCCCCGCAGACGATGCCATGGCCGCGGCCCAGGCCAGGCTCGACCGGCTGCGAGCCGCCGGGCCGAGCGACGACGAGATCGACCTGTGATCGCCACGCTGGTGCTGGTGGCCATGGCCCTGGCCACCGACCTGAACACCGCCACCGAGGTCGAGCTGCTGGCCCTGCCGGCGGTCGGCCCCGCTCGCGCCGCCGCCATCTTGCACCACCGCAGCGTGCATGGGCCCTTCGCGTCGCCCGCATCGCTGGCCGAGGTGCCCGGAATCGGCCCGCCCACCGTGCGCTACCTCCGGCGGCACGCCGACATCGACACGGCACCCACGCCCGCGGAGCCCCTCTCAGACAAGGTCGACATCAACCAGGCCGACGCCGCCGAGCTGGCCACCCTACCGGGCGTCGGTCCCGCCGTAGCCCAGCGCATCGTCGACGACCGCCGCACCCTGGGGCTGTTCCAGTCCTGCGCGGATCTCGAGCGCGTTCCCGGCGTCGGTCCCGCCACGGTGAGCGCCGTGGCCGCGCGCTGCATCGCTACCCGCTAAGCAGCATCGACGCGAGCGTGCTGGTGCAGCAGCAACCGCCGCACAGCAGGCTCAGCACCACGCAGCCGATGGCCACGTACGTGCCCGTCGACGAGTCGTCCATGCCCAGGTCGCCCAGGAACCCGTCGGCCTGCACCCGCTCGGCGATGGCCTGGCCTTGCGCCTGAGCCATGGCGATAGCGCCACGGATGAGGGGCTGGTTGAGCTCGTGCTTGAGGCCCCAGGTGCTGGGGGAGCGCCCGAGCCCTGGCTGGCACCGGGTGAGCTTGCCCATCACCAGGTCGACGCGGTTGCACGCCATGTCTTCGAGGCCCACGCCGCACCAGTTGTTGTTGCCAAAGCCCAGGCCGGTGATCTCCCGCGACGCCGAGAGCTTGCCGGCCAGCTGGAAGCTGTGCATCTCGACCACCACCGCGTCGTTGGGGCCGGCGGTGGCGAGCACCAGGATGCCGTTGTTGCTGGCCTCGACGTAGCCGGTCGGGCCGATGGCGATCTGCTGGGCCAAGCCCCACCGCTTCTCGGGAGGGGGCGGCTTGTAGGTCTTGGGGTCGGCACCGGGAGGCGGAGGCGGAGGCGGCACATCCTGCAGGCTGATGAGGTGCAGGGCCGTGCCTGCCGCCACCACGAAGTAGCCCAGGTTCGACCAGGTCATGTCCGTGGGCTTGGCGTGCACCTCGATGACGCCCAGCTCGGCACCGGAGCCGAGCTCGATCACCTCGATGACGCCGTTGTCGTAGGCAATGGCCAGGGTGCCCTGGCCAAAGGTCACCGCCGCGACGCCCTCTCGCTCCAGGATGTTGAAGTCGCCCTTGGGCGTCACGAGCACCACGCCCTGGGCAGACATCACCGCCAGCGTGCCGTCGGCGGGGTTGGCCGCCAGGCCCGCCGCAGCCACGTCCAGGCGAACGTCCCGCATGCGGGCGCCGTCGAGCTTTCGCCACCAGATGACGTGCCCATCGGCATCGACCGTCGCCACGTCGTTGCCGGCCACCACCACGCCCACCAGGATTCCCTGGGTGAACTGCTTCCAGATCGCCTGGTCGTTGGCGCCCGAGTAGGCCAGCAGCTCGGGGCCATCGCAGCACACGGCCACGGCGCCGTGCCGGTCGAGGGTGTAGGGAGCACGCGACGTCATCGGGGGACCTCCTCGGTCTCGTCGTCTTGCAGCAAGTCACCGTAGAAGTCTTCGAGCGGGGGCTGCTCGCCGTTCGCGAAGACCTCGGTGTCCTCTTCCATCAGGTACATGTCCCAGACGCCGCTGATGCTCGCGTCGTCCTGGCCATCGTCGTCTTCTTCGGACTGGGTGGGGCGCGGCAGCCGCGTGGCGAGCTCTTCGATGACGCGCAGTGCGCCGGGCACCGAGTTGAGCGAGGTGTGGGGCAGGCCGATCTCTTCGAAGATGGGACGCAACACGGCCGCGACCTGCGCGGCGGCGAGCTCGTGCAGCTCGCGTGCGCTCATGCCCGCGACCTCGTCGAGCCACTCGGCCGGGGAGCGCTTGCGGTAGAAGTCGCGCACGGCGATGGCGTTGGGCTGCATGTGGCCGGCGACGGCGGCGCGCGCCTCGGCGGCGAGGTGGGCCTCGCGAAAGCGGTTCACCCCGGCCAGCGACTTCACCACCATGCGAAGGGCCTGCCCGACGCCTCGCACCGGATCGGTGTCCAGCCACAGCCGGCGAGCCCCCTCGGAGGCGACCAGCCCGAAACCGGGCTCCAGAGCGCGCGATCCGTGCTCGGCGATCTGAAACAGCGCGGTCGCGACGCCGTGTTGATGGTTGAGGTCGCCCAGGATGCGCGCGCCATCGACCAGGCAGTCGATGGCCGTGCCGTCGCCCGAGCGGCTCTGAACCTCACCCAAGCCCAGCAGGGTGTAGGCCTCGACCTCGCGATCGCCGGAGTCGCGAACCAGCAGCAGCGCGTCGTGGTAGCAGCGGCGGGCTTCGTCGAGGTGCTCGCTCTGCATCATCAGCGCACCCATGGCGCGCAGCACCCGGGCCTGCAGCCGCCGGTCGGCGGTGGCCTGGGTCACCACCAGCGCCATGTTGAGCACCGCCTCGCCCTTGCCCAGCTCGCCGCGAAGGCGATGCAGCTCGGCCAGCGTCAAGAACATGCCCACCTGGCCGACGTGGTTGTCGCTGCGGTTGTACAGCTCGAGTGCGCTGTCGTAGGACTTCTTGGCGCTGTCGTAGTCGCCGGCCCGAACGGCCAGGCGCCCGAGCGCCGCCCAGACCCCAGCCGACGATGGCAGATCACCCAGCGTGTCGAAGGTGGTGCGAGCCCGCTCGAGCACGCTGCGCGCATCGGCGGAGCGCCCCGTCCGGCTCAGCACCTCGCCCAGCACCACCAGCGCATGGGCCCGCCCTTCGCGGGCGGCGCCGCTCATCGACTCGCTGAGCGGCCCGTCCTCGAGGCGGTCGAGCTCCTCGATCAGCTCCTGGTAGCCGCGGATGGCCGCCCGGCTGTGCTGCTCGGCGCTCTCGGTGTTGCCGACCGACAGCTCGACCGTGGCCAGGCCTCGCTGGGCATGGGCCTCGCCCATTCGCAGCTCGGGGCCCCGAAACTGCCGGAGCGAGGCTTCGAACTGGCGCCGAGCCTCGTGCACATCACCCTGTGCGAGGGCAGCCTCGCCAGAAGCGAGGTTTGCGCGGCCTTTGCTGATGCGGTCGTCCACGGGCAACTCCGAAGAGGCACCCTATCGCGAAATCGGCCCCGCGGTGGGCGGTCCGCGGCTGACCGCCGATCCAACAGAAAAGCCCCCGAGACCGTGAGGTCTCGGGGGCTTTAGGTGGCATCCGGAACGCTGGGTGCGTCCCTTAGAGTATCGAGCCATGGTGCAAGGTCCCGTTCCGGTGCCGCAAGCGGTCCGGTGACGAGCAACTCTCTTGAGGTTGGCATGACCTGGGGTCGAATGAGCGTTGTTCGTCGCAGCAAGCTGTGATGAACCCGGTTTCAAGAGAACAGGCTCGGTAGCGGCTCGTTTGGACTTCGCCGCGCTCCTCCTCGACCTTCTACCGTTGCCGGTCGGGTCCTCGAGGTTTTCCCTGCCTGTCTAGCCAGTTCAATCGGGGGAGAGTGACTGACCGACCTCGTGTCTTTGCTTCCTCTTCAGAGTGTGCCCTGCTCCACGCTGGAACTTCGTCATCGCCTTTCACAGCTCTGCTTCCGTCCCTCCTCTCGTGGGATTCGCGTCGCCTCCCCGTCGATTCACCATCTGCGTCCACTCCCACTGCACTTCCGAAGAAGTTCAGCTTCGGCAGTCGGCTTCCACACCGACCACTCGTTCCGACCCTGCGCTCTCTCATCGCTTCGCCGGTTTCCTCCGCAGATGGGCTGTGGGTTTGTTGCACCCCACTGCCGACCAGAGGTTCGCTACGTTTCCATGAATCCTGCCCAGCTCGCGGCCGGCCCGAAGGCTGCCCTCGCTCTGGCGCTTGTTGAATCCACTTCCCCGCAGCGCGGTTCACACCCCTCGAAGAACTCCACTCACCTGCAGCCGTACCGTGTCACCACGGCCGTTGCCTTCTTGGCGTTTGTCGACATTCCACACCTCGGCACGATTCCTGAGAATCGCTCCAATGCAGCCGGGCCCTCGCTGGTGGCGGCACCCTCTCGGGCAATCCGTTTCCAGCTTGGTGTCCGAGCCTCCACAGCACCCAAAGCACTGCTTCTGACTTGAACCGAGCGGTCTGCGTACCGACACCGCGAGCAAGCTCGCCATCGTCGGCCTTCGGCGTTGGAGGTGCCTCCCCTCCCTGTCGCCAGGGTGGAGTGACGGCCTCTTCGTTCCGAAGAGTCTGGAATCGCGGCCCCGACGTTTGCACGCCGTTGCCCCCAGGCTCTAGTCACCGAGGTGACGGCCTGTCACTGGATGGTGACGGGCGCTTCGAGACCGGGTCAGCGTCCTCGAGCCATTGCGCCTCGAGTCGTGCCTGTTGCCAGACGCGACCCTCAACACGGCTTCGGGAATCGAGCCACCTTCAAGGCTTTGCTCCGCTGATGAGTCCGTACCATCGCCTCACCGTTGCCAGTGGGTGCGATGGCCTGTTCTTCCATGGGCTTTGTTCCCCTTCAAGATCCCCTACACGTCGCTTCTGTCCCTTCTCGGGAAAGACCAGGGCCACTTTCGTGACCTCGGCCCCGGACAACCAGGTGCATCAGCATCCACTGCGTCCGAGTCGCCGCCAGTCATCCCTCGTCTGGTCGACCTGGATCTCGCTTTCAGCAGCAAGCTGCCTATCGAGAGGTCGCCTTCGGAGTCTGTCCGACGCGCAGGGTCTGTGAGCTTTGCTTTGGCCGAAGCCGCTGCCAGGTCTCACGGACCTTCTTGGGGTTTGTGACGTCAAAGATCGCAGCACCGAAGTGCTGTTTTCGTCGGTCCTAGGCCTTCGCCCGGGTGCCACACGGGACATATGCGAGACCCGTGCCAACTCTTCGCCACGACGGAACCACGGTTTTAGCGCATGGAGTGCGATCTGGATTTCCCATCAGGACTGGCCAGGAGGCGGAGCGGGAGCCCCTCTTCGTGTCGGGATTTCCGAAAAGACACGGATCTTCTTTGGTTTACCGTTCGGGTAATTCATTTCATGGCGGGTAATTCGGATCCCGAACGCGTTGGGCTCGGGCTCGGGCTCGGGAGTGGGCGCGATCCAACAGAAAAGCCCCCGAGACCGTGAGGTCTCGGGGGCTTTAGGTGGCATCCGGAACGCTGGGTGCGTCCCTTAGAGTATCGAGCCATGGTGCAAGGTCTCGTTCCGGTGCCGCAAGCGGTCCGGTGACGAGCAACTCTCTTGAGGTTGGCATGACCTGGGGTCGAATGAGCGTTGTTCGTCGCAGCAAGCTGTGATGAACCCGGTTTCAAGAGAACAGGCTCGGTAGCGGCTCGTTTGGACTTCGCCGCGCTCCTCCTCGACCTTTTACCGTTGCCGGTCGGGTCCTCGAGGTTTTCCCTGCCTGTCTAGCCAGTTCAATCGGGGGAGATTGACTGACCGACCTCGTGTCTTTGCTTCCTCTTCAGAGTGTGCCCTGCTCCACGCTGGAACTTCGTCATCGCCTTTCACAGCTCTGCTTCCGTCCCTCCTCTCGTGGGATTCGCGTCGCCTCCCCGTCGATTCACCATCTGCGTCCACTCCCACTGCACTTCCGAAGAAGTTCAGCTTCGGCAGTCGGCTTCCACACCGACCACTCGTTCCGACCCTGCGCTCTCTCATCGCTTCGCCGGTTTCCTCCGCAGATGGGCTGTGGGTTTGTTGCACCCCACTGCCGACCAGAGGTTCGCTACGTTTCCATGAATCCTGCCCAGCTCGCGGCCGGCCCGAAGGCTGCCCTCGCTCTGGCGCTTGTTGAATCCACTTCCCCGCAGCGCGGTTCACACCCCTCGAAGAACTCCACTCACCTGCAGCCGTACCGTGTCACCACGGCCGTTGCCTTCTTGGCGTTTGTCGACATTCCACACCTCGGCACGATTCCTGAGAATCGCTCCAATGCAGCCGGGCCCTCGCTGGTGGCGGCACCCTCTCGGGCAATCCGTTTCCAGCTTGGTGTCCGAGCCTCCACAGCACCCAAAGCACTGCTTCTGACTTGAACCGAGCGGTCTGCGTACAGCCGGCCTCGAGCAAGCTCGTGACCGTCTGCCTCGATCGCTGCCTCCGAAGAGACATCGACCAGCGCCTGCTGCCAGGCGCTCGACCCGCGGTGCTCCACGCTCCGAAGAGCCTGGCCTGCCGCTGCCCAGAGTGCCCTCCCCAACACTCTTGCGAGCGCGGGGCGACGGTTCTGGTGGTCGGAGAATGTGGAATCGGAAACCGGTCCGTCGATGCTCGAATCGGCCGAAGCCGATCACCACATCTTCGTCTCCGCTGCGCGCTCGACCGCCGAAGCAGTCGACCATGCAGTGGTCGGTCGCGCCCAGCGCTTGCGCGCCTTCGTCCACCCTCGAGAGGATGGTCACGACCGCCGGAAACCCCAGTCTCTGTCGCCGAAACGACGTCCCGTCATTCGATGGTGACGGGCATTGGAGACCGAGCCAGCGTCCTCGAGCCATTGCGCCTCGAATCGTGCCTGTTGCCAGACGCGACCCTCAACGCGACTTCGGGAATCGAGCCACCTTCAAGGCTTTGCTCCGCTGATGAGTCCGTACCATCGCCTCACCGTTGCCAGTGGGTGCGATGGCCTGTTCTTCCATGGGCTTTGTTCCCCTTCAAGATCCCCTGCACGTCGCTTCTGTCCCTTCTCGGGAAAGACCAGGGCCACTTTCGTGACCTCGGTCCCGGACAACCAGGTGCAACAGCATCGACTGTGTCCGAGTCACCGCCAGTCATCCCTCGTCTGGTCGACCTGGATCTCGCTTTCAGCAGCAAGCTGCCTATCGAGAGGTCGCCTTCGGAGTCTGTCCGACGCGCAGGGTCTGTGAGCTTTGCTTTGGCCGAAGCCGCCGCCAGGTCTCACGGACCTTCTTGGGGTTTGTGACGTCAAAGATCGCAGCACCGAAGTGCTGTTTTCGTCGGTCCTAGGCCTTCGCCCGGGTGCCACACGGGACATATGCGAGACCCGTGCCAACTTCGGCGGAACGGTCGAACCACCCATATGGCCGATTGCCCTCGATCTCGATTTCCCGTTTCAATGGGCACGCCGTTCTCCACGATGCGGGTTCTGTCGCGACCTCTTGAGAATGACCCGCATTGGTAGGGCGTGATCCGCTCGTGGATCTTCCGATCATCGTGGGAATCTCAATTCCCAAACAGATGTTCACGGCCTCTGGCCGAGCGCCTCTCGGGCCGCTATACTGAACATATGTTCAAGGCCGTCAGCAATCCGCCCTCGTCCTTCGACGCCTGTGTCGAGTGGGACGTGCCCCCTCCGGCCGCCAAGGTCCGCGTGTACGAAGACCACGCGCGCTCGCTGTTGTCGCGCAACAACTCCCCCGATCTGGGCTTCACCTGGTCGGCCAACGTCTACCGGGGCTGCCTGCACGCCTGTGCCTACTGCTACGCGCGCGCCTCGCACGAGTACCTGGGCTTCGGCGCCGGCACCGACTTCGAGACCCAGCTCGTCGTCAAGCCCGAGGCCCCCTCACTACTAAGGACGGCCTTCGAGAAGCCGTCCTGGCGCGGCGAGCGCATCGTGTTCTCGGGCAACAGCGACTGCTACCAGCCTCTCGAGGTGCACTACCGGCTCACCCGCGGCTGCCTGCAGGTGTGCGAACGCTACCGGAACCCCGTCAGCATCATCACGCGCAGCACCATCATCGAGCGCGACATCGACCTGCTGGTGAGGCTGCATGCCCGCGCCACCGTCGTGGTCACCATCAGCATCCCCTTTCACGACGCGGCCATCGCCCGCCTCATCGAGCCACACGCCCCGGCGCCCATGCGGCGCTACCGCATCATCCGGACACTGGCCGATGCCGGCATCCCGGTGGGCGTCAACATCGCGCCGCTCATCCCCGGGCTCAACGATCGCTCGGTGCCCGACATCCTCACCCACGCGCGCGACGCCGGGGCCAGCTGGAGCGGCCTCATGCTGGTGAGGCTCACCGACAAGGTGGCCCAGGTCTTCGAAGAGCGCCTGCGAACCCACCTACCCGACCGCGCCGACGCCGTGCTCAACCGCATCGCGCGCACCCGCGGCGGCAGCGGCTTCGGCGAGCGCATGTCGGGCCGCGGAGCCAGCTGGCGAGCGGTGCACGACCTGTATCGCCTGTGGAAGCGCCGTCTCGGCTACGGCTCCATGCCCGCGTGCCCACACCCCTCACCGTTCGTACGTCCGGGCCAGGGTCAGGAGTCGCTGTTCTGACCGCGCTACTTGAAGTCCCTCGCGTCCAGCCCGTAGGCCTTCATCTTGGTGTACAGCGTTCGCCGGGTGATGCCCGACGCATCGGCGGTCTTCTCGAGGTGCCCGCGAAAGCGCTTGAGCTGCTTGTACAGGTAGGCACGCTCGATCTGCGCCACCGCCGACGCCGTGTTGTCCTTCATCGACGTCGCCTCGTCGATGGCAAAGCTGCCGGCGTCGGGGGTGGCTCGGGCCTTGCCCGTCATGGTGGGCGGCAGGTGCTCGCGCTCCAGCCGCTGCCCGGCCCGGGTGATGACCCAGCGCTCACACATCGCCCGCAGCTGGCGCACGTTGCCGGGCCACTGGTAGCCCAAGATGGCATCCATGGCCTCGGCTGCGATGACCGGCGGCTCGACGTCGTACTCCTCGGCCCCCTCGTCCAAGAAGTGCCGCATCAGCAGGGGGATGTCCTCGCGGCGCTTTCGCAGCGGCGGAATCTCGATCGGAAAGACGTTCAGCCGGTAGTACAGGTCTTCGCGAAAGGTGCCCTTCGCCACAGACTCTTCCAGCTCGACGTTGGTCGCCGCCACGATGCGCACGTCCACCTGCACCTCTTCGCGGCCGCCCACCCGGCGAAAGGTCATGGTCTCGAGCACGCGCAGCAGGTTCACCTGCACGTTGAGCGTCGTCTCGCCCAGCTCGTCCAGAAAGAGCGTTCCGCCATCGCCCATCTCGAACAGGCCCTCGCGCCGGCCCTGCGCGCCCGTGAACGAGCCCTTCTCGTGGCCAAACAGCTCGCTCTCGAGCAGGGTCTCGGTGAAGGCACCACAGTTCACGGCGATGAAGGGCTGCTCGGACCGACGGCTGCGGTCGTGCACGGCCCGGCTCACCAGCTCCTTGCCGGTTCCGGTCTCGCCCAGGATGAGCACCGTGGCGTCGGTCTGCGCGACGGCACGAACCTGATCGAACACCCGAAGCATCACCGGGCTCTGGCTCACCAGTCGCTGAAAGCCATACCGGTCGCGAACCTGCTGCTGGGCGTGCCTGAGCATGCCGTCCGACCGCGCCTCCTGCATGGCGCGGATCACCACCTCCAAGAACTTGCTGCGATCGACGTCCCGCCCCACGTAGTCCACGGCTCCGTGGCGCAGGGCCTCGACGGCACCGTGCACCGACGGCGCCTCGGTGGTGGCCACGATGGGAACCCCGCGGGCTCGCTCCTGAAAGACGTCGAGGATGCGCACACCCGGCAGGTCCGGCACCTCCAGACCGGCGAAGATCACGTCGGGCTTCAGGTCGGGCAGCGCGGCCAGGCCCTCGCTGGCGGTGCCGGCGACGAACACCTCCCGGTTGGGCGCGCGCAGCGCCTCTTTCACCCGCTGACGGGCAAACTCTCCGTCCTCGACCACCAACACCGTGGCCCGACGGCCGCTGCGCTTGAACGCATCCGCGTATCTGTCCACCTTTCCCCCGAACGCCGCCCATAACCTCGACTTGGGAAATGGGGATCCGAATCGGAGGTGAATTTCACGACGTCAGGCGCCGACTCGCCAGTCCTCGACCTCGACGCGCCACCCACCAGGACCAAAGGACAGCGCCGTGATGGCGGTGTTGCCCACGAAGTGTTCGCGCCATCCCCCCAGGCCCACGTCCAGCACCGTGCAGCTGAGGGCCGAGATGACCACCTGGTGGGCCGCGGCGGCCACCAGCCCGTTGGCGTGTTGGCCGCGGATGTGCTCGAGCTCGGCCCAGGCTCGGTCGCGGCAGTCCTGCAGCCCCTCGCCTCCCGGGCAGGCCACCGACGTGGGGTCGCGTCGCCACGCCTCGAAGAAGTCCGGGAAGCGCCGGTGGGCCTCTTCGCCCGTGAGCCCCTCGAGCTCACCCTGGTCGAGCTCGGCGAGGCCGGGCAGCACCACCGGCTGGGGAGGCGCCAGGGCATGGGCCGTCTGCAGGGCACGCTGGAGCGGGGAGCTGTACATGGCGTCGAAGCTGGCATCCAGCCCGGCTGCGAGCGTGCGGGCCTGCTGGTGTCCCGTCGCGTCGAGCGGGATGTCGGTCCGGCCCACAAAGCGCTTGCTGGCGTTCCACTCGGTCTGGCCATGCCGCACCAGGGCCACGACCAGGCGACCTTGTTGCAAGGCTGTTGTCCAGGGTGCACCCACGGCCGCTCCTCTGACGTAGGATGGAGGACCCGAGTAGCCTGCCGAAGGACCAACCGCGATGGCCCGCAAGCCCACCCGCAAGTCCAAGCTCCCATTCGACCCTTCCGAGCCCGCCATGCCCCTGGGCTTCGGGCCCGAACACGACGACGCCATCGACCTGGCAACCACCCCCGGGGTCATGGTCAACGAGCGGGCCGCCGCGGCGCCCTCGCTGTCCGATCTGCAGGTCCCCATTCCACAACCCCGACAGGATGCGGGCGACGACATCTTGTTCGACGAAGAGATCGACGACCCGCCGACCTCCGAAGCCGACCGAGCCGCCCTCGCCAAGCAGCTGGCCCAGGAGGCGCTGGCGCGCGCCCGCAGCGAGGAGAAAGCCGTGCAACTCGACGATGACGATGCCGTGGACCTCGACGACGACGATGGCGTCGATCTCGACGACGACGATGACGGCGGCGTCGATCTCGACGACGACGAGCCCGAGCCCGAGCCCGAGCCGCCCAAGGCCCCCAAGAAGAAGATGAGCCTGGCCGAGCGGGCCCGGCGGCCCAAGAGCGCCGCCGAGGTCATCCAGGAGGCCAAGGCCAAGCCCAGCGCCAAGGCCAAGGCCAAGCCGGCGGCTGCTCCCAAGCCGGCCGCTCCCGCGAAGACGGCCAAGGCCGCCACCAAGAAGGCGTCCAAGAAAAAGAAGAAGGCCACGCCGGCCAAGGCCAAGGCCAAGGCCACGCCGCCGCCCGTCGAGTTCGAAGAGACCTCCGAGCTCATGGCCCAGGCCGACCAAGAGATGGCGGTGGTGCGCCGCGCCCCCGTCGAGCTCGACGCCACGGTCGAGACCCGCGCCCAGCCCGAGACCCCCGCCGAGCTCGAGCCCACCGCGCAGATGAAGCCGCCGCCGCCACCGCCCACCCCCGCCCGGGACCCGCGGCCGGCGCTCGCGGTGCTGGGCAGCGTCAAGGTGCAGCGCACCTGGTCGGTCGATCAGCGCCCCATCTTCGCGGCCATGTGGACGGCACACCGCGCCCATGCCCAGGCGTCGGGAAAGCTGGCGCTCGCGGCCATGGCATCGGTGCTCATCGACGCCGCCGATCGCATCGCCGAGGGCCAGCTCATCGCGCTCGAGGCCAACATCAACGGCGAAGACTACGCCGTCTGGGTCGACGCCGACCGCGGTGTGGTGCTCGGCGTGGCCAGCCCTCCCGCGGTGTGGCTGGTGGGTCTGTAGCGCCGTTCAGTCGGGGCTCAGCGCCCTGAGCTGCGGCACATCGAAGGCAAAGCTGGTGTTGCAGAAGTGGCAGTTCACCTCGGCGCCGCCATCTTCGTCGATCAGGGTGGTGAGCGTGTCTCTGCCCAGGCTGGCGAGCATGCTGCCCACCTTGTCGCGGGAGCACCAGCAGTCGAAGTCGACCGGCTGGTGATCGAGGGTCTCGACCTTGCCTCCGTACAGCTCGCCGTCGCGAATGGCCTCGAGCACCTGGCGCACCGGCTGGCCACCCGACTGGTCGAACAGGCGGGCGAACTCGGCAGCCGACAGCGACGGCTTGCCCGGCTCGTCGGGCAATCGCTCGAGCCAGTACCCCGCCGCGAAGCCCACCCCTTCGTCGTCCTCTTCGACCGCGATGCCCAGGCGGCCGTCGACCTGGTTGGACTGGATGAGGTGTCGGCGCAGGGCGTTCTCGATGCTCTCGCCCTCGATCGCGGTGGCTCCCCGGTACAGCTCGCCCGTGGTGTCGGACTTGATGACCGCCAACACCCCCTGCATCGCCAGTGGCAGCCGCGACAGGTTGGGGGGCGAGAACCGCGCCCGGAAGCGCCCACTCGCGTCGAGGTCGGACGCGTAGCTGGCGCGGGGATGGTCGACCTGCACATGCAGGCTCACCCGCTCTTCGCCTTTGATGAAGGCCGACAACAATGCCGTCGCCACCGTGGCCTCAGCGGCGACCCTCGCGGCGGTGGGCGCCAGATTGTGCACCTCGCGCACCCGATCGGCCGCGGCCGAGACCTCGACGGCCACAAAGCGCACGGCACCGTCGGCTGCCAAGCCATGTAGTCGGCTCATGGGCTGTCCTCGCTGATGGTGACCACGACGTCGTGTTCGAGCTCTCCTGGAGGGAAACACAGGCCCTCTCGGCACCCTTGATGGCCGGTGCCGAGGCGAACGGGGATGGGGCCGGAGAGCGACTTGGGGGCCTTGAAGGGCAGGTAGATGATCACGTCGAGATCGTACAGCTCGCGCGGCTTGCCACCGTTGGCGGGGTCGGCCTGGGTGCGACCAGGCGGAAAGTCGGGCTTGCCCACCTTGAGCCCACCGGCATCGAGCACGCTGACCGACAGCATGTCGCGGTACAGGTGGGTGCCCGCCGGCACCAGCAGCTTGAGCTCGAGCCGCGCCTCGTCGCCCGGGGACACCCGCGCGCCCTCGATCACCCACCGAAACGGATCGGCGGTGCCGCTGATGTCGCCAGCCTGGCTGGTCTCGGCGGCAGGGGCCGCGAACAGCTCCGAGGGTTCGTCGTAGGGGCCAGCCAGAGCGGCCGCGCTCAACAGTGCCAACAGCGGGATCGACATCGAGCCTCCTTACCCCCCTCCACAACCAATCGCACGCCCCGAATCGTCCCGGCGCCCCGATTGCCGCTATCATCACCCCCCTTCCCCCACTCCTCCCGGAGCCCCCGATGCCCCTCATCACCGACGGCTTGCCCCCCGACCTGAAGACCATCCACATCATGGGCATCTGTGGCACCGCCATGGGCGCGCTCGCTGGCATGCTCGTCGACGCGGGGTACCGCGTCACGGGCTCGGACACCGGCGCCTACCCGCCCATGTCCGACTACCTGGCGGGGCTCGGAATCGACATCATGAAGGGGTACGAGCGCTCCAACCTCGACCACGAGCCCGATCTGGTGGTCGTGGGCAATGTCATTCGCGCGGTGTACGACGAGGCTGTCGCCCTGCGCGAGTCGGACATTCCGTACTGTTCGCTGCCGCAGCTGCTCGGGGAGCTGTACCTCGACAAGGCGCACAGCATCGTGTGCGCGGGCACCCACGGCAAGACCACCACCACCAGCATCATCGCCTGGTTGTTCGAGTCGGCGGGTCGCGAGCCGGGGTTCTTGATCGGCGGCGTGGCAGCCAACTTCGACCGCACGGCACGCGCCGGCCGGGGCGACTTCTTCGTGATCGAAGGCGACGAGTACGACACGGCCTTCTTCGACAAGCGGCCCAAGTTCCTTCACTACCGGCCTCGCACCGCCATCCTGACCTCGGTCGAGTTCGACCACGCCGACATCTACTCCGACCTCGACCACGTCAAGCGCTCGTTCCGTGAGCTGATGGCCATCTTGCCCACCGACGGCTGCCTGATCGTGCGTGGAGACGACGAGGGCTCGGCCGATGTCGCCAAGGACGCGCCCTGCGACGTGTGGCGCTATGGCCCCGGGCAAGAGTGGGACGGCCGCGTCGACTCGGTCGACACCAGCGCCGGCACCATGACCTTCACGGTGACGCGTCGCGGCGACCCGGTGGGCACCTTCACCAGCATCATGGTGGGCGAGCACAACCTGTACAACCAGGTCGCGGCCACTGCCGCCGCCCTGCGCAATGGGCTGAGCGCCGACGAGATCGCCGCCGGCTTCCGAAGCTTCAAGGGCATCAAGCGGCGCCAGGAGGTCATCGGCGAGCCCGGCGGCGTCACCGTTCTCGACGACTTCGCCCACCATCCCACCGCCGTCGACCTGACCCTGCGCGCCCTGCGCCAGCGCTTTGGCGAGCGTCGCCTGTGGGCGGTGTGGGAGCCCCGATCGGCCACCTCGCGCCGCAACACCTTCCAGGACGCCTATGGCGCCTCCTTCGCCGCCGCCGACCGCGTCATCGTGGCCCGCCCCTACGACCAGACCCGCATCGACGAGCAAGAGCGCTTCAGCTCCGATCAGCTCGTGCACGACCTCACCGCGGCGGGCATCGACGCCATGACCCTCGACGACGCCGAGCAGATCGCGGCGGTGCTCGCCGTTCAGACCCATCCCCACGACGTCGTGGCCATTCTGTCCAACGGCTCCTTCGACGGTCTGCACACCCGGCTGCTGGGCCTGTTGACCGAGCGATTCAGCGCCGTGGAGTGAGACCCTGGTCGCGCCTGTGCACAGACGCTAGACCCCAGGCTCACACGGAGACTCCATCATGCCCGTCATCATCAACGGTGCCGCCGACCTCTTCGAGCACGCCGGCTCCGACCTCGGCTCCACCGACTGGACCGAGATGACCTTCGCCGACATCGTCGCCTTCGCCGACGCCACCGGCGACCACCAGTGGATCCACATCGACCGCGAGCGCATCGCCAAGGAGTCGCCCTTCGGCGCCCCCATTGCGCACGGCTACATGACGCTGGCGCTCGTGGCCGGCCGGTTCTTCGAGGTGGTGGACATCCAGGGCATGAAGCTGGTGATCAACTACGGCACAAACAAGGTCCGCTTCCCCAATCCCCTCAAAGAGGGCGACCGATACCGCCTGGCGCTCAAGCTCGCGAGCGCGACCGACAAGGGCAAGGGCTGGATCGAGGGCATCTTCCACGCCGCCATCGAGATCGAAGGCGCCGACAAGCCGGCATGCGCCGCCGAGGTCGTGTACCGCTTTCTGCCGGCGTAGAGCCCCGGCCTACCCGGCCACGGGCAGGTAGTCGCGCCACTCCTCGGGGATCTCTCCCGCCCGCTGCACGCCGTGCTGATCGGGCAGCGTGCGCGGGCGCATCGGCTCGCGCAGAAGCGGCATTCTTGCCTCGCGCGGAGTGCGGTTGCCCTTGCGGCGGTTGCACGGACCGCACGCGGTCACGATGTTCTCCCAGTCGGTGCCGCCCCCGCGGGAGCGAGGCAGCACGTGGTCGATGGTGAGCTGCCGAACCGCGGGGTGCGAGGCGCAGTATTGGCACTGGAAGTTGTCGCGCAGGAACACGTTCTTTCGCGAGAAGGCGATGCTGAAGCGCACGAACCTCAGGTACTGCCGCAGGCGGATGACGGCCGGTACCGGGAACTCGGTGCTGGGTGTGCGCACGGCGACGCTCTCGTAGTACTCCAGCACGTCGACACGGTCTTGCAGGTCGAGGGTGAGCGAGCGCTGCCACGACAAGGTTCGGATGGCACGAAAGGACGAGTCCAAGAGCAGCGTGCGGTACCCGTCCAAACCCGACATTGAGTCTCCGTTTCGAACTATGGTTCACAACCGCCGCCCGAGCGTCAAGGCGCACCATCGCCGCTGGACACATTGCGACACCCGTGCGAAGGCGCTTTGTGGCGCATAGGTGGCGCGGATGACCGGCGACCAGATGCCCCACATTGCCGCTGCCGTACCGGGTCCACGCTCCCGCGAGTGGGTCGACCGGCTGGCTCGCCACGAGTGCCCCGCGGTCACAGCCCGTCGGGATCGCCGTGCCGCGGCGATCGGCGCCGCCAACTACGACCCGATCGTGTTCGCCGAGGCCGTGGGCGCCAACGTGCTCGACACCGACGACAACCGCTACGTCGACCTGACCAGTGGCTTCGGGGTCGCCTTCGTGGGGCACCGCCACCCCGATGTGGTCGCGGCGGTGCACAGCCAGTCCAGCCGCCTGCTGCACGCCATGGGCGACGCCTACCCCGACACCTCCCGCATCGAGCTGCTGGAGCGCATCGCCGCCGTGTGCCCCGGCGACCTGGACATCAGCTTGTTGGGCCTGTCGGGCAGCGACGCGGTCGACGGCGCTGTGAAGACCGCCGTGCTGGCCACCGGCCGCAGCGGCGTGCTGAGCTTTGGGGGCAGCTACCACGGGCTCGCGCTCGGGGTCCTGGGACTGCAGGGCTACAAGAGCGCCTTCACCGAGCCCTTTCGTGCGCTCACCCATCCCGGAGTGCAGCACCTGCCCTGGGGCTGCGACCTCGACCTCGTGCGCGAGGCGCTCGCGACCCAGCCGTTCGGCCTCGTCATCGTCGAGCCCATCCAGGGCCGCGGCGGCATGCGCACCGCGCCCGAGGGCTGGCATGCGCAGCTCGCCGCGCTCACCCGCGCCCACGGAGCCTTGCTGGCCCACGACGAGATCCAGAGCGGCCTGGGACGCACGGGCACCTGGTTCGCGGGCACCCACGAGGGGGTGGTGCCCGACCTGCTGTGCCTGGGCAAGGCGCTCGGTGGAGGCCTGCCCCTGTCGGCGGTGGTCGGTTCCCGCGCGGTCATGAACGCCTGGGGTGCCTCCAAGGGCGAAGCGCTGCACACCCAGACCTTCCTGGGACATCCCCTCGGCTGCGCCGCCGCCAACGCGGTGCTCGACCTCATCGAGCGCGACAAGCTGGTGGAGCGCGCGGCCGAGCGGGGTACCCGCCTGCGCGAGCGCCTGCACGGCGCGGGCTTCACCACCGACGGCCGCGGGCTGATGGTGCGCGTGAACGTGGGCGACGGGCTGGCCGTGTGCCGGCGCCTGCTCGAGCGCGGCTACCTCACCCTGCCGGCGGGATCGACAGCCGAGGCACTGGGCCTGACCCCGCCCGTGTGCCTCACCGACGCCCAGATCGACGGCTTCGTACACACCCTGGCGGCGGCGACATGACCGCCCGGGACGCTCTGAGCGCACGCATTCGCGTGTTCATCGACAGCAGCCTGCTCTCAGAGCCGTGCGAGCCCTTCGAGGCGCTCGCGCTCGACATCCACCGCTGGCAGCTCGCTCACGACCCCGTCCTGGCCTCGCTGCAGCCGCAGTCCGCCCACTCGTGGCAGGGCATCGCGGCCGTACCCGTCGAGCTGTTCAAGCACGTGGCGGTGGGCACCGTGAAGACCGCCGCCCCGGTGCGCTTCATGACCAGCGGCACCACCGGCGGCGGACGCGGCGTGCACCGCCTGCGCGACGTCGAGCTGTACGACCACGGCAGCCTCGCCTGGATGACGCAGTGCGTGCCAGAGGCCCCCACCGACATCGCGGCCCTGCTGCACGATCCAGCCGTCGACTCGGCGTCGTCGCTGTCTCACATGATCGCCCTGTTCGGGCGGTGCACCTGGCACCTGCACGACGCCCAGCTCGACATCGCCGGCCTGGAGCACCGCGTTCGCTCGGCCCCCGGCGCGTTGTTCGTCGCCGCCACCGCCTTCGCCCTGGCCGACTGGCTGGACACGGCGCCGGCGCCGCTGCCCGCGGGCAGCGTGCTGATGGTCACCGGCGGCTTCAAGGGCCGCCGCCACCGCCTGGACGGTGATGCCCTGTACGACGAGGCGCGCGACCTGCTGCAGCCCGGCCGCCTGGTCACCGAGTACGGCATGACCGAGCTGTGCAGCCAGCTGTGGGGCACACCCGGGCACGCGTACCGGCCACCGCCCTGGATGCGTGCCTACGCCGTCGACCCGGTCACGGGCACCCCTCGCCCCACCGGCGTGCCCGGCCAGCTGCGCTTCGTGGACCTGTGCAACCTGGACAGCACCCTGGCCATCGAGACCCTCGACGAGGGCATCGTGGACGAGCGCGGTCAGGTCACTCTGATCGGGCGGCTCCGGGGCTCGCCAGCCCGCGGCTGCTCGCTCACCATCGAAGAAGGCTGGGAGGCGCGGTCGTGAGCTGGAGCGCCGTGCACCGCTGGCTGGAGCGGCTGCGTGCCATCGACCCGGCACAGCTCGACTCGGGCTTGTCTGCCGAAGGAGCCCGGGCCGCGTGGGCAGCGAGCCTGGACGCGTTGACCGACCTGGACCGGGTGGCCGCGCTGGGCGGACGCCCGTACCGCACCGCCTCGTTCATCGCCGCCAGCACCGTGTTCACCGCACCCATCGAGTGGCTGGCCGTGCTGCTGGGCCGCGGGTCGCACGTGATGCTCAAGGCACCCTCGGCGCGGCCCGGCGCGGCCCCGATGCTGGCCCAGACTGCCGCCGCCGAAGGACTGCCGCTGCAGCTGGTCTCAGCAAGAGACCCGGCCCTGCTGGCCGATCTGATCGTGGCCATGGGCTCCGATGCGTCCATGAGCGCGATCCGGGCGGCCGCCCCGCCCGCGGCCAAGCTGCTGCTGCACGGCCATCGCTTCAGCGTCGCCTGGGTGGCCGGCTCGGACTGGGACGGCGTCGCCCGCGACATCGCCCTGCACGACTCCCGAGGCTGCCTGTCGCCGTCAGTGGTGTTCACCCCGCAGCCGCTCGAGCGCGCGGTGGCGGGCCTGGCCGCCGCCATGGGCCGAGCTCAGGCCGAGCTGCCCGTTGGCCAGGTGGGCGATGGCGAGGGCGCGCGCATCCGCTCCAGGGGCGCGCTGGCCCGGGTGACCGGCGTCGAGGCCTCGGGCCCCGGCTTCAGCGTGCACGGCCTGCCCGCCCACCTCTGGAGGCCCACCGCCCTGCCGCGCAGCGCCGCCATCGTGTCGGTGGCCGGCCCGGACGAAGCCGCCGCGGTGCTGGCCCCCTGGCTGCGCTGGCTGTCGACCATCGGCACCGACGAACCCGGCACCGCGGCCGTGATCGGGCCGGAAGCCCGGGTGGTGGCCCTGGGCCACATGCAGGCCCCGCCACTGCTGCGCCAGCACGACGGCCGCGACTGGCTGGTCGAGACCGGGGTGGATGTCCGCCCGTGGCGGTGAGCCCGGCCGCTACTTGGTGCTGCCGTCTCGGATGTTGCTCTGTTCGCGCAGGCGAACCAGGGCCTCGCGCTCGATCTGGCGCACCCGCTCTCGGGACAGCCCCATCTCTTTGCCCACCTCGGACAGCGTGCGGAACTCGCCGTCTTCGAGCCCGTAGCGGCGGGTGAGCACGAAGCGCTGGCGGTCGGTGAGCACCACCAGGAAGGCGTCGTGCATGCGCGTGAGTTCTTGCGCCTGGATGGCCTCGCCATCGGGCTGCACGGCATCGTCGTCGGACAAGAAGCGCTCGAGGGGACGCGGGCGCGGACCATCGTCGACCGGCTGTTCGAGGCTGATGGTGTTGCCCTGGGACAACAGCAGCTCGGCGCGCTCTTTGTCGATGCCGACCTCTTCGGCGAGCTCGGCGATGCCGTAGGGAATGCCCTGGGCTTCGAAGCGCTTGATCGCCTTGCGCAGGTTGCGGGTCTGTTCGACGGCGCAGCCGGGCAGGCGCACGGGGCGCCCGGTGTGGTCGATGGCGCGCGTCATCTGCGCACGCACCCACCAGCGAGCGTAGGTCGAGAAGCGGATGCCGCGATCGGGGTCGAAGCGCTTGGCGGCACGAAGCAGGCCGATGTAGCCCTCTTGCACCAGGTCTTCTTCGTCCATGAAGGGGCCGGCGAGCTTGCGGGCCTCGCCGTGCGCGATGCGACGACCCGACATGGCCAGGCGCCATCGCATGTTCTCGGCCTCGGCCCAGGCCGTCTTGGATTCACGCGCGCGCGGCTTGAGCTTGGGCTCCTTCTTGGACGCCTTCCAGACCCGCTCGACAGCCGCCTCGAGACGGTCGACCGCGCCCGCACGGGTGCGCTCCGCCCGCTCGGGCTTCTTCTGCAGGATCTCTTCGGCCATGTCCAGGCCGCGGATCGCTTCGCGCGCCCGGTTCTCGGACTTGCGAATCGCACGCGCGATTTCCTTCTCCTCTTCGGCCGTCAGACGCTCTGAGCGGCGTCCACGCGAGGAGTCGGATAGTGAAAGCATTGAGGCTCCAGTGGAGTTCCGACTCGGCCAGTTTCCAGGTCTACACACGAAGGGACGAGCGTCGAGGGGCCTTAGAGCAACCCCACGCGTCGTCTGACGCGTATCAGGGTTGCATCGGCGGCTTTTCTCGCCCGCTCCGCCCCATCTTCCAGCACCTGTTCGAGGCTGTCCGGGTCTGCGAGCCACGCATTGTACCGATCGCGGGGCTCCGAGAGAAGCCCGTTGAGCACTTCGAACAGTTCCTGCTTGGCATGGCCATAGCCAAGACCCGGCTTGAGGTACCTCGAACGCAGATCTTCGACGTGGTCGGGTTGCGCGATGAGCTTGAAGAGATTGAACACGTTGCAGGTGTCGGGATCTTTCACGTCGTCGACACCGCGGCTGTCGGTCTTGATCTTCATCACCAGCTTGCGCAGCTTCTTGGCCGGCAACCACAGCGGAATCTCGTTGCCGTAGCTGGCGCTCATCTTGCGCCCATCGAGCCCGGGAACGGTGCCCACGTCCTCGCGGATCAGGCTGTCGGGCACCACCAGGGTGCCGTCGCCGTAGTGCACATTCATCGCGCTCGCGAGATCGCGGGTGATCTCCATGTGCTGCTTCTGATCTTTGCCGACCGGCACCAGATCGATGTCGTACAGCAGGATGTCTGCGGCCATGAGCAGCGGGTACATCCAGGTGCCGATGTTGATGTCCTTGCCCGCCTCTTTGGCCGACTTCACGGCGTGACCGCGGTCGAGCATGCCGAGTCCGGCGTTGCAGGCCAGGATCCAGGTGAGCTCGACCACCTCGGGAATGGCCGACTGCCGAAACAGCACGGTCTTGCTGGGGTCGAGGCCCAGGGCCAGCCAGCCAGCCGCGTGTTCCAGGGACGAGCGCCGCAGCGTGGCGGCGGCGTCCTTGTCGCTCAAGGCGTTGACCGTGGTCATCGCGTGGTAGTCGGCGATGAAGTAGAAGGCGTCGTACTGCTGTTGAAGCCCGAGCGCGGGCCGGATGGCGCCGAGCCAGTTGCCCACGTGTGCGTTGCCCGTCGGCTTGATGCCGGTCAGCGCGCGTTTCAACCTTTCCTCCTGCAACCCGTGACGAGTCGCGGCAACGTTATACACAGGCGCCGACGAGGTCACATCAAAGTGTCGGCACCCTGGGAGGGCACGTGACGAGATTTCCGCTTTGGGCTGCCATCATGGTCACAGCGCTGTCGTGCAACGGTGAGCAGGCGGTCGACGACACCGCGCCGGCGACGGGCGAGTGTGTGGTGGACGGCGACTGTGCGGGACACGAGATCTGCAGCACCGATCTCGAGTGCGAGTCCGGCGATCGCGACAACAGCCAGGACGAAGCCATCGACATCACGCTGAACGCGCCGGTCTCGGGCCACCTGCAGACCTTCGATGACCAGGACTGGTACCGCTTCACCTCTCCGGGCGACCAGTGGCTGCGCATCCAGACCGTCGCGCTCAACGATGGCGGCGAGATGGACACCTTCTTGGAGGTGTTCGACGAGAACGGCAGCCTGCACGCCTTCGTCGACGACTTCGGCACCGGCGGTGGCGTCACCTGCTGCGACTCGTTGCTGCACGTCTACTTGCCCAACGCGGGCGCCTGGTACCTGCGTGTCACCGACCTCAACGGCGCGGGCGCCTCGTCCTACGCCTACGAGCTCGAGGTGCGCGACTTCAACAGCACCACCATCGAGGCCGACTCGGTCGATCAGGCCTCACGCGTCGTGAACATCGACGGCGGCAACAGCATCTGGACCGTGGGGGTCAACCTCGAAGACCCCGGCGACGAAGACTTCATCGAGCTCGACTTCGACCTCGACAACACCGACCTGCGCGTGCAGGCCCTCGAAGGCATGCCGGGCAGCGCCGCACAGGTCGTCGTCGAGCTGCTCGACCCCGATCAGAACACCGTGTCCATGAAAGAGAACCTGGGCGTCGACGGGGCCTCAGCCGCCTACTACCTGATGTCTGCCGATTCGTGGATCCTCAAGACCTACGACCGTCTGGGCAACGCCAACGCGGGCGACGACTACTGGTACGTGCTGTACTTCAGCTCGACCGAGCCCGACAGCTACGTGTGGGTCACCGAGACCGAGTTCAACGACAGCTTCGGCGAAGCCGAGCCCGTACAGAACCAGGACCGAGAGACCACCAACGGAACCCCCTACGAAGCGGGCTACGTTCAGGGCGCGCTCGATGTCGAAGACGACGAAGACTGGTTCGCCATCGAGGTCCCCGCTGGCCACTTCTTCACCGCCGAGTGCTACGGCGATCAGGTGGGTGCGCTGGCCGATCTGGCCATCGACCTAGTAGACGAGAGCGAGCAGATCATCGAGACCGCGACCGACGGCGAGGGCGGCGACACCACCCCACACAGCAGCTCCCTGTTGGGCCTCGAAGCACCAGCGCAGACGGTCTACCTGCGCGTGTACAGCGAAGACGATGCCGTGTGGGGACCAGGCGCCTTCTACCGGTGCAACCTGTTCATGACCACCTTCGAGCCGAGCTGAGCCAGCGGCGATGCGCAACGTCACCGCCGATGTGCTCCGCACGACCCTGAACGAGCTGTACTACTCGGCTCGGGCGGCGCTGGCGCCCATCCCCATCCGTCCCCTGCCCCGGCCGCAGCCCAAGGGCGACCGACGGCCGGTGGTGCTGGTTCACGGGTTCATGGGGCACCCGGGCATGCTGCGGCCCTTACATCGGCGCCTCATCCACGAGGGCGTGCCCTCGGTGCATCGGGTGCAGTATCCGTGGTGGCGCTGCAGCCTCGAAGACGTCGTCGATCGCATCGCGGGCACCGTCAAGCCCCTGGCCAAGGATGGCCCTGTCGACCTCGTGGGCCACTCGCTGGGTGCCGTGGCCTCCCGCGCCTTTCTCAAGGAGTTCGACGGCGCCCGCTACGTGCGCCGCTTCGTGAGCCTGGGCGGGCCTCACGCCGGCACGGCCTGGTACGTGTTCGTGCCGCCGTGGCTGCAGCCAGCCCTTCGCCCCGAGGGCGAGTGGGTACAGCGCCTGTCGAGCGGCGCCGAGCCCGTGCCCACCACCGTGATTCGCGCCGCATACGACCACCAGGTCTTCCCGCCAAAGCGCAGCGCCATCGATGGAATCGCCGAGGTGGTCATCCACGATCACGGCCACAACGGGCTGTTGTGGAGCAAGCGCGCTCACGACTCGGTGGTTGCCGCGCTCACGGAGCCGCTGGTTCTGGGCTGATCGCGGATACGGAACGCCCTCGAGATCAGTAGCCGACCACGCTCGCCAGCACCCCGGGCATCCACCCCAACCCGCCCGCAAAGCCGATCACCGCGGCAGCGCCGTACACCAGCAGCTGCTCGGCCCGTGGGCCGCCGTTGCCGTACGGCCACACCGCCATCGCCAGCCCGATGAACAGGGCCACGCTGCCCATCATGGTGGACTTGACGCCGTAGTAGCCGGTGGTGGAGATGTCGTGGGCGTTGATGCCCAGCAGCAGGACGCCGAGCAGCATCGAGAGCAGGCCGTTGTACAGCCCTGGGCGCTTCCAGCCCCATCGGTTCCAGTAGGGGTCGGCGGTGACAGGCCTGGGAGCCGGTTGCGGCTTGGGCGGGCTCGCCTTGGGGGCGGGCTTGTGCCGATCGCCTGCACGAGGTGCGGGGCGGGGCGTGCTGGGCGGCGGTGGTGGCGGGGCGGACGGCGTGGGCGGCATGTCAGTCGCCCAGCAAGGCCCGAGTGCCCGGAAAGTCGGTGCAGGCCATGGCGAGGGCGCGGCGAGCCGACGCTCCGCTGAGGTGGGGCACGACCCGCACCAACACAGCGTCGAGATCGGGGCCCCACACCGCGGCCAGGTCGGGAACCAGCGCAACAGCGGGATTGGCCTCCAGAGCCGCCGCCGCCGCACGCGCGCATCCGTCGAGGTCTCCGGTGCGCAGCAGGGCGAGCGCCGGCTCCAGGCGTCCGTGCTCGGCGGCGTAGTGAACCAGCGCGCGAACCCCGCCCGAGCGGGCCACGGCACGGGTCACGCCGGCCAAATCGTCGCCGGCAGCCGCGAGCTGGGCGGCACCGGGACGCTCCTCGAACCTGGCCAGGCGCGCGATCCACGTCGCTGCAGGGTGCCGAGACGCAGCCACCTGCAGGATCTGGGCGCCGAGCGACGGCGCCAGGCTGGCCAGCCGGGCGTACAGCCCAGACGGCGCGACCACCTCTTCGAGGGCGTGCACGACGTCGAGCGCCGCCGCCACCAGGTTGGCGTCGGAGGGGGCGCGCGGACCCACCGCCAGCTCGGCGGTGGCGACGGTGTCGAGCTCGGCCAGGGCGTGCCACAGCGCGCGGGTGTCGCGCCCATCGGCAGACGCCCGGTCGAGCACATCGCGCAGCCTGGACAGCTCGTTGCGCGGCACCAATCCCTCGAGATCCCCGTCCAGCCACGCGTTCATCGGTGCACCCCCGCCTGGGTCAGCAGGTCGTCGACCGAGAGATCGGGCACGGCCGACCCGTGCGGCACCCCCACAAGCCAGGCGGGCGCCTCGTCGCTGGTGAGCGCACCCGGGCGCTTCGCCGGCAGGCCGGGCAAGCCCAACATGGGATGGGGGTCGGCGATCCAGCTGTGCACCTCGCCGTCGTCGATGCTCAGCACCGCCGACAGGCCCACCGCCGACACCGCGATGCCCTGGTCGTCGCGCGCCACCAGCAGCAGCACCAGCCCGTCGCCGCGGTTGGGGCCCAGGATGTCGCGGGACACCCCATCGACCCGCGCCCAGGCAATCGATGCGGCCAGGCGCCGATCGGCCTCGATCGGCCCTTGACGCAGCAAGGCGTTGTGCAGCGCCCGAGCGGCGCGCCATGCGAGCGTGCGATCGGCGCCGCTGGTCACCCGCCCCGCCCACGACAGCCGAGTGCCCCCGGTCGGAGCATCGAGGACACCGTGAAAGTGGCCGGCAAACGGGAAGTCTCCGCCGCGGCCCAACAGGGCGGCATCGGTGTGGAGCGAGCGCATGCGGGATCCTAGCAGGGTGCTGAAAAACCCGGCTTGCCGGGTTTTTCAGGGCGCTGCGACCGAGGCATCCGCCGCCCTCGGCAGGTCCGGCTGCCGAATCGGCGATTCCTCGAGAACACGAAAACCACCGGCCAAACTCAATCGTCGAGTCGGCGGCCGGACTTGCCGAGTCTGAAGGCGGCGGTGCCGGCAATGGTAGAAGCAGGTCGCTGAAATGCGAGGAACGAGTATTTCAGCGGCCTGCTAGCTCGGCTGGGCGGTTGCCGGTGCCCGGGCCGCAACAACCCGATGCGCTTGATCCGTCGCGCCCCCACGATAAAACCGCGTCTCGACTGAAGAAGGATCTCCAGATGTCGCTTCCCGAGCCCAAGGACAACCACCCCATGCACCTGGGCCTGTACATCGCAGGCGGGCTCATGCTGGGTGCCGGCATCCTCAACCTGTACTGGTCCTTCGGCTGGGACCCAGCCAACAACGGCGAGCGTGCGGCGCTCAACAGCGGCATGGCTGGCGTGGGCTTCAGTGCCCTCGACAACATCAGCCTGCTCCCGCGGGCCGACTTCTCGATCCCGCTGGTGGTCATGGGCTTGTGCATGCTCATCATCGCCAACGCCACGGCGTGGAAGGAGACCGGAGGCTACTGACGTGACGGTCACGGTCGACCCTCATCCGCTGCTCGACGCCTCCTTCTTCATCACCGAGCTGCCCGCTCCCCTCGGCCAGATCGACGCTCCCCAGCTGGCTGGGCACTTCGACGGCGCGCCGCCGCTCGAAGACGAGGTCAAGGCCGCGATCCGCGATCTGTTGCGACACGGGGGCTTCAAGCCGTCTGGGCGCAGCAAGCCCGCCTCGGAGTACCTGGTGGCCGCGGCTGCGCGCGGTCGGCTGGGCCGCATCAACGCGGTCGTCGACGCCTGCAACGCCGCCTCGCTGCGCTTCCACATCCCCATCAGTGTCGTGGATCTCGATCGTGTGCAGGGCGACCTGCGGGTCGCCATCGCCGAGCCCGGCTCCAGCTACGTGTTCAACGCGTCCGGCCAGGTCATCGATCTGTCCGGTCTTCTGTGCCTCTTCGACGCCGAGGGCCCCTGCGCCAACAGTGTCAAGGACAGCCAGCGCACCAAGACCCACGACGCGACGACGCGCACGGTGAGTGTGGTGTGGGGCAGCAGCGCGCTGCCCGAGCGCACCGCCGAGCTCACGCGCTGGTATCGGGCTCTGCTCGAGTCGATCGGTGCCACCACTGTCTATCTGGCGCGCACCACCGGCTGATAGCCCAGCTCCACCAGCACCCGGCCCAGCTCGCGCACCTTGAGCAGGTCGAGCTTGCGCCCTGCCGAGAAGTCCTGGGCACCGGTCCGTGCCATCGCCATGGGCTCGGCGAGGCAGGCAAACACGCAGCCCCGGCCGTACTGGGCCATCCACAGCCAGATGCGCCCCCAGAAGTCGGCCCGCACGCGCCCCGGCAGGGTCAGCGCCTCACCGGCGACCACGCTCAGGTCAGGCCGTCGCCGGCCCGGCTGCAGGGTGGGAGGCAGGGCCAGGTCGACCAGGGTGGTTCGCCCGCGCACCAGCACGGGGTCGAGCACGGGGCCCGTGGTCGATGCCCCCACGATCACCCGCGCCACTGCAGCAAGCTCGGCCACGGGGACGGGCTCGCAGCCGAGCTGACGGGCGCGACGCACCGCAGCGGCCCCGCTGGCATCCACCAGCACGCGGTGGCCCGCGTCGGACAGGCCGGCCGCAACCGCATCTCCGACCGTGCCCTTGAAGCCCAGCACCCCCACCGGACCGCCGGTCTGGCGAAGCACCTTGAGGGTGATCTCGGTCGCGGCCCAGCTGGTGGCTGCGTGCCCGGGCGTGATGGGCACGTCCACCACCTCGGCCAGCGCACTGCCCCGGCCTGCGACGACCCCCAGGGCGTTGGCCAGGCCGATGGCCCTCACCCCGTGCTCCACGGCGATTCGCGCGGCGCGCACCTGGTAGGCGAAGGCGCGCTGCTGGTCGGCGGCGAGATCGCCAGCCACGTCGGGCACGCCCACGACCAGCCCACGGGCGGGCCCGTCGGCGGTCGGAAGCCACACATCGCCGATGACGCCGACCGACTCGATGAACGCCGGTCCGCCGATGGTCAGGGTGGGATTGCCACGCCGAACACCCAGGATGCGCCGATGCCACCGCCGCAGCGGGTGGATCAAGAAGGCAAAATCTGCCGGCTCAGCTCTTGGGGAGCTCGCCACCGGCGGCCTTGTGCTCGATGAGCGCCGAGCTCAAGTGGTAGAAGGTGCCGACGCGAAAGACCGTGCCCAGCTCACTCGACTTCATTCCCTCGTAGATCTCGTCGGCTGGCACTTCGGGCATGAGCTCGCGCAGCCGTGCCGCCCCCACCTCGGTGAGCTTTCCGTCGATCTCGCCAGGCTCGCCGTCGACGATCTTGGCCTCGGCCTCGAGGCCGCCGCGGGGAATCTGGATATCGAAGGCGCGCTCGAGCCGGAACACGACGTCGAGCAGATCGAGGGACTCGGCGCCCAGGTCGTCGAGCACCTTGGAGTCCCACTCCACCTCATCGTCGTCGAGCTCGAGCGCTTCGCAGAAACAGCGCTTCACAACCTCGAATCTCTCGGGAATGACGTAGTCGGGCGGGGTGGCCAAGGTCTCTGTCTCCATGGAGGGGAGCCATACTGCCCGACCGCCGTGCGGTTGGCAATGGTTGCTGATCGCGTGCTTTGGTTTCTGCAACGCGTTGTGGTATGCCCGCCGACCATATTGGTTTCCCAGGACGGGCATACGCTTGCTACAGGCCCTGTACATCTTCATAGACGATGACTTCAACGACCCGATCTACGCCGACCCCGACTCCGAGGACGTCGACGAAGATCTGTGGCACCACATCTGCGAGGCGGTCAACGACGCGCTCGAGGGCGACGCCAAGAGCGACGGCAGCCGGGTGGTGGGCGAGACCCGCTTTGCCTGGAAGGTCTTCCTCAAGACGGGCCTGTCCTTCGTGGTCGCCACCGATGACGAGGTGAAGCCGTCGCTGCTCGACAAGTACCTGGTGCAGCTGTCGCGGCAGTACATGGACGAGGTCGACGACATTCGCCACCCCGACCGTGACGGCGTCGCGGACGTGGTCGTCGATGTCATCCCCCCTTGGGAAGACGAGGACTAGCAGGCAACGGTGCTGGTGCTCATGCAACCAGCATGCTTGCCAGGAGGGTGCCATGTCCCAGCTGTTCGTCGGGCGCTACGTCAACCCCGAGACCTGGGAGGTGACCGCAGAAGACGCGGTCATCAAACCCGATCGCCTCACGCGGCACGCAGTGTGCGTGGGCATGACGGGCTCGGGCAAGACCGGCCTGTGTGTCACCTTGCTCGAGGAGCTCGCGCTTGCCGGGGTGCCGGTCATCGTCATCGACCCCAAGGGCGACATGACCAACCTGGCCCTGGCCTTCGATGGCCACCCCGACGAGGCCTTCGAGCCCTGGGTCGACCCGGCCGAGGCCCAGCGAAAGGGCCTGTCCGTGCCCGAGTTCGCTGCCAAGACCGCGGCGTTCTGGCGCCAGGGCATGCAGGAGTGGGGCGTCGACGACGAGCGCGTCAGCCGCTTCGTCAACGGCGCCAGCGTGGACATCTACACGCCGGGCAGCAGTGCCGGCACGCCGGTCGACACCCTGGGCTCGCTGGGCGCGCCGCCCGCAGAGCTGCGCGATGATCCCGAGGCTCTGAGCGAGCTCGTCACCGGCACGGTCGGTGCGCTGCTGGGTCTGGTGGGCGAAGAAGGCGACCCGGTCAGTGATCCGGCGCATGTCTCCCTGCAGAGCATCCTGATGCACACCTGGAGCCAGGGCACCGATCTGGAGCTGGGCACGCTGCTGCCGCTCATCGTCGACCCGCCCTTCGACAAGGTGGGATTCTTTCCGCTGGACACCTTCTGGCCACGCAAGAAGCGCATGGAGCTGGCGCTCAAGCTCAACGGTGTCGTGGCATCGCCCGCCTTCGCGGCGTGGAGCCAGGGGGTTCCGCTGGACCCCGACCACTTCCTGCGGACCGATGGCAAGACGCCGATCAGCATCTTCTACCTGTCGCACCTCGACGAGTCGCAGCGCATGTTCTTTGCGTCGATGCTGCTCAATCAGCTGGTGGGCTGGTCACGGCGCCAGCCGGGCACGTCGTCGCTGCGCGCACTGGTCTACTTCGATGAGGTGTTCGGGTACCTGCCTCCCTACCCCAAGAACCCGCCGACCAAGCGCCCCGTGCTCACGCTGATGAAGCAGGCCCGCGCGGTGGGCGTGGGCACGATGCTGGTCACCCAGAACCCGGTCGACGTCGACTACAAGGCCATGAGCAATGCCGGCACCTGGTTCGTCGGGCGCCTGCAGACCCAGCAGGACCGTGAACGTGTCGTCGATGGCCTCGCCGCGGCAGGTGGTGCGGGTGCCGATCGCACCGTCGTGGAGGGCTGGCTCGAGAACCTGCCCCCGCGCAACTTCGTGCTCCGGCAGATCAAAGATCCCGCGCCAAAGCTCATCCACAGCCGCCACGCCATCAGCTACCTGCGCGGGCCGCTCACCAAGATCGAGATCGAGCGCCTGCCCAAGGCCGCTCCCGCGGATGAGCCCCCAGCCCGCTCGGCCCAGGCTCCGGTGGCCGCCGCGGCGCCCACCTCACCCGCGCCCGCCGACGAAGGCCTGCTGCCCACGCCTCCACCGGCTCCCCAGGGCTACGAGTACCGCTTCCTGGACCCCTCTGTCGTCTTTGGCTCACGCCTGGGCGAGTACTTCGCCGAGCGCGCGCGCCCACCCCGTGAAGACCGGCGCATCGTGTGGGAGCCGGCCCTGTACGCCAAGCTCAAGCTGCGCTTCGACGAGGGCCGCAGCTGGGCCGTCGACCGCGACGAGCACCGCATCTTCTTTCCCATCGAGGGTCGGGGCCTGGGCGAGCACAACGAGCCGCCGCTGCGGGAGTCGGACTTCTTGATGCTGCAGCCGGAGCAGGGGCTGTGGGAGCCGCTGCCCACGAACGCCGACGAGGCGCGTGAGCTCAAGACCCTCGAGCGCCGCGTCGTCGACTCGGTGCTCGACGGCGAGACCGAGAAGATGTTCCGCAACACGGCGCTCAAGCTGGTGAGCAAGGCGGGCGAGTCGCGCGACGACTTCCGCGCGCGGTGCAGCGCCGTCAGCAAGGACCTGGCGGCCCAAGAGATCACCAAGGTGAAGGAGCGCTTCGACGACCGCGTCGAGCGTCTCGAGAAGAAGATTCGCGACAAGGAACAGCAGGCCGAGCGCTACGAAGCCGAGGCCGGCGCCCAGAAGACGACCGAGCTGGTGAGTGCCGCCGAGGCGGTCTTTGGCTGGTTCACCGGGAGCCGCCGCAGCGTGGTGGGCAGCGCCATGCGCCGTCGGCAGCAGACCCAGCGCGCCCAGGGTCGGGTCGCCGACGCTCAAGAGGACATCAACGAGCTGAATCGTGAGGTGTACGACCTCGAGAACGAGGCCAAGGAGGCCATCGACGATGTCGAGAGCAAGTACCGGCTCATGATCCCCGAGATCGAGGAAATCGACGTCGGACTCGAGAAGTCGGACATTCGCCTCGATGACTTCGGCATCGTGTGGGTGCCGGTGACCAGGCCGGTGTAGGGCCCTACCTCCCCGGTACGCGCCGCGTGCCTACGTTCTCGGGACACGGCAGTTTTCGGGACACGGAGGTTGTGATGCGAAAGGGCCGCTTGGCGAGGCTGGCTCGACTGGGAGGCATGGCGGCGGGCCTGGCCACCGACGCGGTGGGTGCCGGCGGCGCGCTGGTCACGTCGGGAGCGAATGCGGCCGCGCGCAAGGTGCACGAGAAGGCCGCCCGTCGCATGCTGGCGGTGTTCGGGGACATGAAGGGCCTGCCGCTGAAGGCCGGCCAGATGCTCTCCTACATCGACGAGTTCATCCCCGACGAGCACCGGCACATCTACGAAGAGACGCTGGGCAAGCTGCAGCGCGAGACGCCGCCCATGCCGTGGCAAGCCATCGAGGCGGTGTTCGTCGAGGACTTCGGCCGTCCCGCCGATGAGCTGTTCGCCCACTTCGACCGGGAGCCCATCGCGGCGGCCAGCATCGGCCAGGTGTACGCGGCGACGACCCACGACGGACGCGATGTCGTGGTGAAGGTGCAGTACCCGGATGTGGTCGACGCGCTCAACAGCGACCTCGCCAACATCGGCGTGCTCACCAGCGCGATGACCACCATCCTGCCGGGCATGGACGTGCAGAGCATCATCGACGACGTCACCACGCGCCTGCTCGACGAGTGCGACTACGGCGCCGAGCTGCGCAACCAGCGTGCGTTCCGCGAGGTCTGGCTCGGCGACCCCGGGGTGAACGTGCCCGAGCCGGTCGACGAGCTGTGCAGCGATCGCGTGCTCACCAGCGAGCGCGTGCGCGGCGCGTGGACGTGGCAGCAGATGCTCGCCGAGGCCAGCGACGAGCAAAAGAGCGCCTACGGGAACATCATCTTTCGCTTCGTGTTCGGCTCGCTGTTCGAGCACGGCATGTTCAACGCCGACCCCCACCCGGGCAACTACCTGTTTCACCCCGATGGCGCGGTGAGCTTCATCGACTACGGCAGCGTCGCCATCTTTGGCGCGGACCAGCGGGCGGCCTTCCAGGAGCTGCGCCGCGGCGTGCTCAGGGGCGACTCCGGTCCCGCCTTCGAAGCCGAGCTGCGCACCGCCTTCGGCATGCCCGACGACCTCGACCCCGAGGTGTATGCCAGGGTCGAGACGTACCTGCGACGGGTATTCGAGCCGGTCACCGAGCCACAGCCCTACCGCTGGACGCGCGACTACAGCAAGGAGCTGCTCAAGCAGACGCTGCTGCTCAAGAACGAGATGAGCATGAAGCTAATCCGCGGCCGCAAGGCCTACCCTCTCGACCCCGCCAAGTCCGACGGCGGCATCGCATTCCTGGGCCGCATCGTGTTCGGGCTTGGCAGCATCTTGGCGACGCTGCGGACCGAGGGGGACTTTCGGGGGGTGGTGGAGGAGATGGGCGGGATGGGGTCAGATCACTAGAGGCGGGGAAATAAGAGGACCCTGGTGATGGGGTCAGATCACTAGAGGCTCGGGCTCGACCAACGCCTTGGGATTTCCGAGCCTCTAGTGATCTGACCCCATCCCCCGTCCCCGCGTTAAACCCCGCCCGATGTCCACCCCCTCCCAGCGCAAGGTGTTCTTCCGGACCTTCGGGTGCCAGATGAACGAGTACGACACCGCCAAGATGCGCGCTCAGCTCGCCAAGGACGGCTTCGTCACCACAGACACGCCCGAGGACGCCGACCTCATCGTGGTGAACACCTGCTCGATCCGTGACAAGGCCGAGCAGAAGCTGCACTCCGCTCTGGGCGAGTTCCGGCGCATGAAGCGCGAGGGCCAGCCTGTTCGCATCGGCATCGCTGGCTGCGTCGCCCAGCAGGAGGGCGAGACGCTGGCCGCCCGGTACAAGGACGTCGACCTGGTCTTTGGCCCGGACGGCGTGCCCCACGTGCGCGACCTGGTGCGCGAGGCCTTCGACGGCAAGCAGGTGCTCGACACCGACTTCCTGGACCTCGAGACCTACCCCTTCGTCACCGACCTGGACCCTGCCGCCGCGGGCAAGGTCGGCGCCTTCGTCACCATCCAGAAGGGCTGCGACAACAAGTGCACCTTCTGCATCGTGCCCACCACCCGCGGCGTCGAGGTGAGCCGCCCCAGCGCCCAGATCGTCGACGAGGTGCGCGGGCTGGTGGCCATGGGCGTCAAAGAGATCACGCTCATCGGCCAGAACGTGAACTCCTACGGCCTCAAGGTCCCCGGCGAGGTCACCTTCGCGCAGCTCCTGTACCAGGTGGCCGGCGTCAGCGGGGTCGAGCGCATCCGCTACACCACCAGCCATCCCCGCGACATGGGCGACGACGTCATCCAGGCCTACCGGGACCTGCCCCAGCTCACCAGCCACCTGCACCTGCCCGTGCAGTCGGGCAGCAACCGCATCCTGCGCCGCATGAAGCGCTTCTACACGCGCGAGCGCTACCTCGAGGTGGTCGACAAGCTGCGCGATGCCCGCCCCGACATCGCGCTCACCACCGACATCATCACCGGCTTCCCGTCCGAGAGCGACGCCGACTTCGAAGACACCATGCGCTTGCTCGACGAGGTGGGCTTCGTAGGCAGCTACAGCTTCAAGTACAGCCCGCGCCCCGGCACGGCGGCGACGCACCGCAAAGACCCCGTGTCCGACGCGGTCTCTGGCGCGCGCCTCACCCGCTACCAGGTGCGCCAGCGCGAGCTGTCCGCCGCCTGGACCCGGTCCCACGAAGGCCAGGTGGTCGACGTGCTGGTCGAGGGCCCCTCCCGGCACGACGAGGGCGTCATCTGCGGCCGCACGTCCAGCAACCTCATGGTCAACTTCCCGGGCACGCTCGAGCTCCTGGGCACGACCGTGCCCGTGCGTGTGACCCGCGGCTTCACCCACACCGCCCGCGGCGAGATGATCACCCCCGGCCAGGTGGCGGATGAACGTCCACGTACGCACGTATCGGCGTAGGGCAGCCAACCGACGGCGCGACGAGGGCCTGGTGCCCACCCTGGCTCGCTGGCTCGCTCCGGTCGCGGCCACCGCGCTGCTCGTGCCCTTGGCTCAGCCTGTCTTCTTCAAGTGGCTCACCGGCTCGCCCAAGGGCTGGGCCAGCGGGCTGGAGGGCTACCTGCTGCGAGCCGGTTGCTTCATCGTGGCCTGGATGGCGCTCGATCTATACGCCGCGCTGATTCGATCCGGCGACCGCGAGGTCCTGGCCTTGCACCCGGTCGATCCGGCCGAGGTGGTCACCGCCGAGGCGCTGGCCGTCGCCGCCGAGCGCTGGTGGCTCGCTCCCGCCGCCACCGCCCTGCTGATTCCGGTGGGCATGGCCGGACACTGGGCGGCTGTGGGTCTCGCGGCGGCCCTGCTGCTCGGCGCCCAGATCCTGGGCATCGCGGCATCGGCCATGGTCCACCTGCTGGCCATCGAAGCGGCCGAGAGCCCCGCCTGGGAGGGCGTCCTGGACTTCGTGCGTGGCACCAACCCGCGCGAGCAGGCCGCCTTCATCTACGCCCCTGGCGTGGTGCTCGGAGGAAGCGCGTTGGTCGTGTCCCAGGGGGCTCACGCTGCCGCCCAGCTCGCCTTCGCCGATGGGCCCTCATCCCTGGCGCTGTGGCTCGTCCTGCCCGCGGTGCTGGCCGCTGGCTGCTGGATGATGGTGCCGGGGCTGGCCCAGCGCAGCTGGTTCACCGCCAGCGGCGTGCTGGCCGACATCGACGCCCGCTACGGCGCGCTGGCCGACCACGAAGAGGGGCGCCGCGTGTACCTGGACTGGGCGGTGCGATTCCTGCCCACCGGGTGGGGCGTGTGGGCCCTGAAAGACCTGCGCCACGGCTGGCGGCATCGCCGCACCTGGCTGACCGGCGCTTGGTTCGCCGGCGTCGCGGCCGCGATGGCCGGCTGGTCGGGCGCCGAGCTCGCCCCGGCCAGCGCCGGCTTCATCGCCCTGGCATCGGCGTGGCTGGTGGGCGCCGTGGGTGTGCTGCTCGAGGCCGACGAGCCCGACTTCTTGCGGGCCTGGCTTCCCGACGGCGGCCTGGCTCGACGTGGGGCCCGCTGGCTCGTGCTCACCGCGTGGATGCAGGCCACGATCTGGCCCGCCGTGGCCGTGTTGCTGCTGCGGCACGGACGCGACGCTGCGCTGACCCTGGCGTTCGCCGGGCTCGCGACAACCGCCGTCGCCGCCACCACCGCCCTCATCTGTGCGACCCTGCGCGAGCGCGGGCTGCTGGTCTACGGGCCGCTCGCCGCGCTGGCTGCGGTCTTGGTGGCCGGCCAGCTGGCAGGAGGCCTGTGATGGCATCGGCGGTGAAGTTCGAGGGGCTGCGCAAGGAGTTCGGCAAGGTCGTCGCAGTCGACGGCATCGACCTCGAGATTCCGCACGGCAGCTTCACCGGGATCATCGGCCACAACGGCGCCGGCAAGACCACCACGCTGCGCATGCTCATGGGCCTGCTGCGACCCACCGCCGGCAAGGTGTACATCGACGGCATCGACGTGGTGGCCGAGCCGCGCAAGGCCCGCACCAAGCTGGGCGCGGTGCCCGAAGAGGCCGCCGTCTACCCGTACCTCACCGCCCGCGAGTACCTCGAGTTCATCGCCGAGGTTCGTGGCGGCGGCGACGTGGAGTCCGCCCTCGAGCTCACCGGCTTGGGCGACGACGCCGACCGCCTGCTGCGGGAGTACAGCCAGGGAATGCGCCGCAAGACCGCCCTCGCCGCAGCCCTCCTCGGCAAGCCTCCCGTGTTGGTGCTCGACGAGTCGCTCAACGGCCTCGATCCGCCGTCAGCGGCACGGGTCAAGGCGACGCTGCGCGAGCTGGCCGCGCAGGGCACCGCGGTGCTGCTGAGCACACACGTGGTCGAGACCGTGCAGGCCGCCGCCGACCGCGTCGTGATGCTCGCCCACGGCCGCATCGTCGCCGACGTGCACACCGACGGCATGGCCGAGGGCGAGCTCGAAGAGATGTTCGTGCGGCTGATCGAAGAGACGCGGGACGAGGGACGCTGAGCACCGGCGAGCGGGCCATGGGCACCTGGCTCAGTCGGTCTCTTCTCGCAGCCACTCACCCACGATGCGGGCCAGCGCATCGGCCGCCGGGTCGGTGATCACGTCGTTGAACGGGCCGCCGCTGGGCTTGGGGTTGATCTCGATGGTGTGGGCGCCGTGCTGGCTGGCCACCTCGGCCAGCTGAGCCGCGCGCTTGGACTTGCTGCTGGCCCCCACGCTCACGAAGAAGCCACACTGGCTCACCAGCTTGCGCACACGCTCGTAGTGGCGCGGCGGCTCGCCGTACAGGGTGACGTCGGGCCGCATGTGCGAGCCGCACAGCTTGCAGCGCAGGCTCCGGTTCTCGAGGCCGGGAACGCTGATGGCCGGGTGTTCGTCGTCGTTGGCGCAGCGCACCCGCATGAGCGAGCCGTACATCTCGATGACCTGGGGCGCGCCGGCCTTCTCGAGCAGGCTGTCGATGTTCTGGGTGACCAGGCTGACCCGCTCGGGGCCCCACCGCTGCTGCAGCCGGGCCACCGCGTCGTGGGCGGGCGTGGGCAGTGTGGTCGCCAGCTGGGCACGGCAGTCGTCGTAGAACGCACGAAGGCTGTCCAGGCGGTTGAGCAACCCATCGGGGGTGCACAGCTCGCCCACGCGTTCGCCCTGCCACTGGTGGTCCTTCTTGTGGAAGCGAGGCACACCCGCGGCTACCGACAATCCGGCGCCGCAGAGCACGACGATGGCTGCAGCGTCGTCTGGCCTTCCGACCAAATCCACTCTCCGGGTTGCCAAGCAGCATCCTTCGCGGGGGCCCGCTTGGCAAGCGCCACCGTAGCGAAAGACCGCGGAGCAAGCGGATATCCCCTATGCAACCTCATCTTTGTGGAATTGTTGACGGAACAAATCAGCGTAGTGCCCGCCCGCCTCCATGAGTTGGTCGTGGGTCCCACGCTCGATCACGCGCCCCGCATCCATCACCACAATCTGGTCGGCGCCCACGATGGTGGACAGACGGTGCGCGATGACGAGCACCGTCTTTCGCTCAAGCAGGACGTCGGTGGCGTGCTGGATGCGCGCCTCGGTCAGGGTGTCGACCGAGGCCGTGGCCTCGTCCAGGATGACGAAGGGGGTGTCGTGGGCCATGGTTCGCGCAAAGGAGAGCAGCTGGCCCTCGCCGATGGACAGGTTGGCCCCCTTGTGGGCGACCGGTCCGTCCAGCCCGCCCAGCCCCTCGACCACCTCGGCCGCCTGCACCGCGTCGATCGCATCGGAGATCACGTCGTCTCCCAGTGGATCGCCGAGCGTGAGGTTGAAGCGAACCGTGCCCGGGAACAGCTGAACGTCCTGGTGCACCATGCCGATCGTGCGCCGCAGCGGCCCCGCCGGCGCCTCGGACAGCTCCACCCCACCCACGCGGATGCTGCCCCGGTACCCGTCATAGGTCCGTGTGAGCAGCTTGCCGAGCGTCGTCTTGCCCGAGCCGGTGCGCCCCACCACCGCGACCACCTGCCCCGGATCGAGCCGCAGCGAGACGCCCCGAAGCACGTCGGGCCCGTCCGGGCCGTAGGCAAAGTGCAGGTCATCGATGACGATTGCCCCGCTCAGGTCGTCCTGATCGGGGTTGCCCGGGGTGATCTTCTCGGTGAGGTCGAGCAGGCCGAAGATCTTTTCGAGGGCCGCGGCGGCTCGCTGGATGATGGCCACCTTCTGCGAGAACTCGCGGATCGGCCCGAACAGCTTGCCCAGGTAGTCGATGAAGGCCACCAGCATGCCCGCGCTGATCAGGTCTTCGGCCACGCCTCCGCTGCCGTACCAGAGCATCAGCGCCACGGCCATCGACGAGACGCCGTCGACGGTGGCGTACAGCAACGCGTCCCAGATGTTGGTGCGCACGGTCGCTTCTCGGTAGCGACCCAGACGGCGCTCCATCTCGGCCTGGCTGCGCGCTTCGTCGCGGTACAGCTGCACGATCCGGTAGCCGGTCAACCGCTCGGCGATGAAGGCGTTGAGCTCGGACAGGCTCTCACGCACCTCGAGGTACAGGCGACGCAGGACCCGCCGAATCACCTCGAGCATCAACAGGATGGGCGGAGCGAGGAACAGCAGCGCCACCGTCATGTAGGGCTCGAGGCTGAACATGGCAGCGAGGATGCCCAGCACCAGCAGCACGTCGAGCACGATGGTGATGGCGCCGGCGGTGAGCGTCTCGCCCAGGGCCTCGACGTCGGAGGTGGCCCGGGTGAGCAGGCGTCCGGTCGGCTGCTTGTCGAAGAAGGACATCGACAGCGACAAGGTGTGCTCGTACACGTCGCGGCGCAGCGCATTGATCGTGCGCAGCGCGGCATAGCTCATGGCCATCGAGTAGCCGACCTCGAGCGCGAAGCCACCCACCACCGCGGCCAGGTACATCAGCGCGTAGCGCTTCGCGGCGTCGACATCGCCAGGAATGATGGCATCGTCGATGACGACCTTGAGCAGGTAGGGCTGCGCCACCACCAGCACCGCCGAGATGGGCGCGGCCAAGAAGGCAAAGCCGTACAGCAGCCAGTGCGGCCGCATGTAGGGCAACGCGCGCGACAGCAAGCGCGCGTCGGAGGGGGCGTTGGGCAGGTCCTGGCCGCTCATGCCGGGGCCTCCTGTTGGCTCTGCCGCAGCCACGTCTCGCGATAGGGCCCCGCACGCTCGCACAGCTCGTCGTGTCGGCCCTGTTCGACCACCCTGCCCTCGCCCAGCACCAGGATGCAGTCGGCGTGCTGCAGCGCCGAGACCCGGTTGGCGACGATGACCGTGGTGGGGGTGACGTCGCGATCCCGCAGCGAGGCGATGAGCTGCCCTTCGGTGGCGTGATCGACCGCAGACAACACGTCGTCGAGCATGAGCACCGCCGGCTCGCGCACCAGCCCGCGCGCCAGGGCCGTGCGCTGGCGCTGGCCCCCGGACAGCATCAGGCCGGACTCCCCGACCTGGGTGTCGATGCCGTGCGGAAGGGCATCGATGTCCACGTCCATCGCGGTGAGCTCGAGCACCCGGCGCAGGTCGCTGTCGTCTCCACGGCCGAGCAGCACGTTGTCGCGAAGGCTCTCGCTGAACAGGAAGGCCCGCTGCGGCACGAAGGCCATGTGCTCGCGCCACCCGTCCAGATCGATGCGCCGGATGTCGACGCCATCCACGAAGACCGTGCCCGGTGGCGGGTTGTACAGTCGCGCCAGGCACCGCAGGATGGTGGTCTTGCCCGAACCCGTGGGGCCCAGGATGCCCAGGGTGCCTCCGGCGCGGATCGAGAAGCTGACGTCCACCAAGACGGGCACGTCCGGAGCGTCGGGGTAGCTGAAGCAGAGCCCCTTCACCTCGATGCCAGGCGGCTCCTGGGGAGCGGGTGCCGGATTGGGCAGGTCTGGACGGTCGGGTTCGGGGTCCATCACCGCGTCGATTCGCTCGAGCGCGGCCTGGGCCTGCTTGGCGGCCGACACCAGAAAGCTGGTGCTTCGCAGCGGCGACTGCAGGAACGCGAGCAGCGCGGTGAAGGCCACCAGATCGCCGACGCTGATCTCGCCCCGAATGGCCATGGGCCCGCCGATGAACAGCAGCAGAAACACGTTCACCGACCCAGCAAAGGCCAGCGTGGGGCTGATGGCCGCGCGCATGTCGGCCCGCTTGATGCTGGTGTCGAGGTACGCGTCGTTGAAGCCATCGAAGGTACGCACGAAGGCCGCGGTCGCGTCGAAGCCCTTGATGGTGGCGACCCCCTGGTAGCTGGACAGGATGTGGTCGGACAGGCTGGCGACGTCGATCTGCATCTGCCGAACCAGGGTGAACATGCGCTGGATGAAGATCTGCACGATGCCGAAGCCAATCCCGATGGGCAGCAGCGACCACAGCGCCAGCGTGGGCGACAGGCGAACCATCTGGCCAAAGGTCAGCAGCACCGCCACGATGGTATTCACCACCGAGAGCGCCACGAAGCCCGCCACCAACCTCAAGAAGTTCACGTCGGACGTGATGCGGCTGACGAGGTCGCCGGGCGGCCAGTTGCGGTGGAAGTTGGGCTGCTGCTGGAGCAAGCGCTCGAAGAGGTCGCGCTTCACCTCGGCCTCGACCAGGCGCCCGGGGGTGAAGAAGAGCACGCGCGACAGCGTGCGCACCCCGATGACGACGGCGCCCAGCAGCGCAATGGTCACGGCATAGCCAGCGATGCCCTCGAACTGCTGGTGGCGGATCTCGTCGATGGCAGCGCCGACGTACAGCGGGATGGTGACCGAGATCCAGTTCGTCAGCGCCAGGGTGACGATGCCGCCCGCGTACCACGGCAGGTAGGGCACCATGTAGCGCTGCGCGAACCGGCGCAGGCCCGGCTCGCTGGTGCCGAGGTAGTGCAGGAGCAGTTTCACCAACCGAGCGTCATCCGGTGTTCCGAAGCCCCTGGGCCACGCCGTTGAGGGTGGTGCCCAGCGCAGCGTCGAGGGCCGCGGACGCCTCACCGCCCACGCGCTTGCGGGTCAGCAGCGAGATCTGCAGCAGCGACAGCGGGTCGACATACGGGTTGCGGTTGGCGATGCTCGAGCGCAGCACCGGATTGTCCTGCAGCAGCGCGTCGTGGCCACGAATGGCGAGCAATGTGGCCACGGTGTCGGCGAACTCGGCCTCGAGCGTGTCGAACAGGGCCTGATCGCCGTTCAGCGATCGCACGTAGGCGGCCGCGATCTGCATGTCGGCCTTGGCGCACACCATCTCGAGCTTGGCGAGCATGTCGTCGAAGAAGGGCCATGCCCGAGCCATGCGCTGAAGCCGCTGCAGACCCTCGGGCGTCGATGCCTCGGCCGCCAGCGCCTTGCCCGTCCCCAGCCAGGCCGGCAGCATGATGCGCGTCTGGGTCCAGCCAAAGACCCACGGGATCGCACGAATGCCCTTCATGGTGCCGGCCCCGCGGTCGCGGTAGGCGGGGCGGCTGCCGAAGTGCACGTGCGCGAGCTCTTTGACCGGCGTGCACTCGGTGAACAGCCGGAACAGATCGGTGCCCTGGTGCACGACCGCCCGGAAGTGGGGAGCCGCCTGGCTCGCCATGCGCTCCATCGCCGCGCGAAACTCGGCTTCTTCGCCGTCTTGCAGCGTGGTGCGCCAGTCGCGGAAGCTCGCCAGCAGCGTGCCAGAGGCGAGCACCTCGAGGCTGCGCTCGGCGATGGGCGGCAGCCCGTACTTCAGCGAGATCACCTCGCCCTGCTCGGTGAGCTTGACCGACCCGTCCAGGGTGCCTGGCGGCAGCGCCTGAAGCGCTCGATACACCGGCGATCCGCCGCCTCGGCCGACCGTGCCCCCGCTGCCGTGAAACAGGGTGAGCCGCACGCCGCGGCTCGCGGCCAGCTGGGCCAGCGCCTCCTGCGCCTTGTACAGCGCCCATGCCGCAGGCAGCATACCGGCGTCCTTGGCCGAGTCGGAGTACCCGATCATCACCTCCTGGCACATGCCCCGGGCGGCGAGCTGCCGCTGGTAGGCGGGGTCGTCGAAGAGGGTGGCCATGGTGGTGGGCGCGGCCAGCAGATCGGCCTCGGTCTCGAACAGCGGCACCACGTCGAGGGTGGACCGGTAGGGCTCGCGAGACAGATCGACCAGCCCGGTCTCGCGGGCGAGCAGCAGCACACGCAGCAGATCTGCGGGCTGCGTGCACATCGAGATGATGTAGGTGCACGCCGCCTGCTCGCCGGATTCGTGCTGCACCTGTCGGATGGTACGGAACACCTTCACCGCCCGCGCCGAGGCGTCGGACAGCTGCAGGTGCGGCGACAGCAGCGGGCGACGGCCGAGCAGCTCGGCGGACAGGCCGGGCGCATCGAGCACGCCACAGCCCACCGCCGCTGAGACCTCGTCGACCACGGCCTTGTGCACACCGGAGTCCTCGCGCACATCGAGCAGGTAGCCGTGGAAGCCAAACAGGCGCACCCTCGCCACCAGCGGATCGACGAGGGTCTGCACCGACAGCTGTGCGCCGGCATGGGCCAAGGCCTCGCGCACCAGCGCCAGGTCGGCCAGGAAGGCGGCGGCATGCCCATAAGCCGCGGGCTCGTGCACGGGGACACCCGCATCGCGGGACGAGACCAGCCGGGACGTGGCCAGCAGCCGCCCGCGCATGAAGGTGAGCTTGAGCCGCATGGGTTCGTCGGTGTCGCGACGCTCGTTGGCATCCCAAAGCTCGGGGAGCAGTCCGCGATCGTGCTCGAGGGAGGCCTGCAGCGAGGGCGGGGGCTCGGCGATGCGCGCCGACAGCGACAGGCGCTCGATCAGGTCGCCCACGCTGCTGGCATAAGCGCGCAGCACCGTGAAGGTCGCTCGGCGACTGGCGGCGAGGGTGACCTCGGGGGTGACGTAGGGGTTGCCGTCGCGATCGCCCGCCACCCAGCTGCCAGGCCGAACCGCAGCCGTCAGCGAGACGGTGTCGCCATACACGTCGGTGAAGGCCGACTCGAGCCGCCGACTGACCCGGGCAGCCGCGTCGAACAGGCGGTCTTCGAGGTACCACAGCACCGTGCTCACCTCGTCGAGCACCGACAGCCGATCGCGGCGCACCTCGCTGGTGAGCCACAGCAGCTCGATGTCCCCGTTCATCGCCGTCTCGACCTCGGTGGGGTCGGCCGCGCGCGCCCGATCCCGAAGCCCCAGCGCGATGCGGGCCTGCAGCGAGAGCACGGTGCGCCGAGTGGACTCGGTGGGGTGCGCCGTGAGCACCGGCTGCACCCGGAGCCGCTCCAGGGCGGCCTTGACCTGGGGAGCCTCGTGGCCGGCAGCCAGCAGCTGCTGCATCGTCCACCGCGCGCTGGCCGGCTGGGCATCGCCGCCCGCTCGGGTGTACGCGTCGCGGCGGCGGGCCCGGTGCACCTGCTCGGCGGTGTTGATGAGCAGGAAGAAGAGGGTGAAGGCCCGGGCCACCGTGGCGGCGATGTCGTCGGGCAGGGCGTCGATGCGTCGCTGGAGCTCGGCGAGATCGGGCGCCCCCTCCTCGCCTCGACGGCGGGCGCGCGCGGCTGCACGCAGGCCCTCGACGGCCTGGTAGGCGTCGTCGCCCTCGAGCCGGCGGATGGCTTGCCCCAGCGCGCTCGCGAGCCAGCGCACATCATCGCGTAGGGGACGGTCTTCGGGGCGGGGGGCGGGGGTCTGCAGGGGGGTCACTCGCTGCTCACCAGGATGCGCCCAGCCAGGGCATCGCGACCCAGAATCAGCATGGGCTCGGTGGATGGGGTGGCGGTCACCGCGACGGCGAGGGTCAGCGTGTCGAGCTGCACCCGCAGCGCGGCAGATGGCACGGCGTCGGGCCCGCGCCGCTCGGAGTCGGCTCGGGTCGGGTCGAGGATCGCGGGCAGGTCACACCCCTCGTCGGGCAGGAAGGCCAGCGTACGCCACGGCAGCACCAGCGGATCGAGCGGCAGGTCGAGTGCGTCCTCGTCGTCTTCGGCGTCGAGCACCAGGCCTTCGAAGTCGCCGAGATCGAGCTCATCGGTGCCGGCGTCCTCGATGGTCTCGAGATCACCGGCGTCGTCATCGTCGTCGTCGTCATCGTCGTCGAGGAAGTCAGACAGGCCCGACAGGTCGATCTCGGGCTGATCGTCGCCCAGGTCGGTGAAGTCGTCCTCGTCGAAGTCGCCCTCGTCGGGTTGGTCGTCGCTCAGATCGGTCAGGTCGTCGAGCACGTCGTCTTCGGGCTTCGGCTTGCGTGGATGCGGCATGGTTCGACAGGGTATCCTAGCGACCGCATGTGGGTGGTCTTGTCGCTGTTGGGGCTCGCCGTCGGGGCTACCCCCGGCGATCGTGCCGTTGAGCTCGCCACCCGGCTGGTCGACGAGGTGGGCCCGCGCCCCGCCTACTCCCCGGCCGCAGAAGAAGCCCAGCAATGGGTGACCGTCGAGCTTCGGCAGCGGGGCTGGGACCCCATGCGAGTGCCCGGCGGGGTGCCGGCCGGCACGGTGTTGGCCTGCCGGGAGGGCGAGTCCGACAACACGCTGTTGCTGCTGGCGCACACCGACAGCGTGCATCAGCGATGCCCCGGCGCGGTCGACAACGCCGGGTCCGTCGCCACCCTCCTGATGGCCGCCGAGGCAGTTCCCGACACCACGCCCAGGCGCATCTGCGTGGCATTCCCCGGTGGCGAGGAGCTCGGGCTGCTGGGGTCCGACGCCCTGGCCACGTCCGGCGCCGTGCCGGGCCGCCTGGATCTGGTGGTGTCGCTCGATCTCGTGGGCCGCGGCGAGCTCACCTGGAACGGCCTGGGACCCTCGTGGACGCGAGCCGACCTCGCCGCCTTCCTGAGCGCATCCCCAGCCGCCGTTCCGTGGATGTACCGAGCGATCTCGCACGGCCTGCCCCAGCTCGAGCGCTCCGATCACCGTCCCTTCGGCCTGGCCGGCGTGCGCACCGCGCACCTGCTCACCCGGGGCCCCCATGGCGTGTTCTGGCCGTACCACACCCCCCTCGACCAGCCGCGCCAGCTCGACCCCTACACGCTGCAGCGCTCGATCCGCGCCCTGACGCGGCTCATGGCGGCCGAGGCCCTGGGCCCCGTGAGCCACCAAGGCGAAGCCGCAGCGGTGGTGCCATGGACACGCCGCGTGCTGCCCGGCTGGTCGCTGTGGCTCATCCTGGCGCTGGGAGCGGCCGCTGGCGTGACCGGCGCCTGGGTGGGTCGCCCGGAGCTCGGAGCCTGGAAGGCCGGGGCCAAGAACCTGGCGCTCAGCTTCGCCGGCGCCGCTGTGGCCGCCGCTGGCGCAGGACTGGCGATGGCGCTCGCCGGCCTGGGGCGTCCGCTCGGCGGCGCGCTCACCCTACCCGCCGTGCTGGCCGGTTGGGTCGCCTGGACGCTGGTGGTGGTCGGATCGCCCTGGCGCAGCACCCCCGAGTCGGGGCGCATGCTGGCGGTCGTGGGCACGCTGCTCCCGGCGGCGCTGCTCGTGTACGCGGGGCTGCCGTTGCTCGCGCTTCCCCTGGGCATCGGGGCGCTCTTCGCCGGCCTGTCGGCGAGCACCGAGCGCTGGGGTTGGACCTGGGCATTCGGAACCCTGTGGGCGCCGCTGTTCCTGATTCGCGCCAACGCCGTGCGCGAGCTGGACTTCCACGGCATGCTGCCCGCCGATCCCCGGTACTGGACCGCCATCTGGCTGGTGCTGGCCGCCCCAGCCGCCGCCATGTGGCTGGGCGTCGAGCCGAGGGGGCGGCGCGAGGCCCGATTCGCGCTGGCGATCCTGCTGGCGGTCACCCTGCTGTGGGCGTGGACCACCGACCCCTGGGCGTCTCCTTTTGTAGAGCGCGAGATTCTGTGGGCACGTTGAAGAAGTTCGGGGTTTGCTACGTCGAAGACTCATGGCCCAGCTACGCACCGCCACCGCCATCGCCGCAAGCAGCTGCATCACGCTGCTCGCGTACGCTCTGCCGTGGCTGCTCGCTGGCCTCGCGGCCGGTGAGCCCGCCCCCGACTTCGTCCGGGCTGGGGCGGCCGCCGACCGAGCCGTCCACTACCTGCCTCCGCCGCCTCCGAGCTTGCTCCCCGCCGAGGCGGAACCCGCACAGGCCGTGCCCGAGCGCCCCGCCGACACCGCAGCCGCTGAGCCGCCGCCCCAACCGCCGCCATCCACACTCGCGGCCCCCAAGGGCACCGTGCTTGCGATTTCTCCGGCACCGGTGCCCATTCCTCCCAGCAAGGCCGCCCGCACGGGCGATCCCCGCCGCCGCGGAGGGTCGCTGCGCTCCGCGATTCGCCGCAGCCCCACGGCCAAGAAGAAGCGGCGCCAGCGCTGCAGCAAGGAGTGGCCCGAGATCCGCGAGCTGGCCGACGGAAGCTACGAGATCGACCAATCCCTGGTCGATCACTACACCCAGAACCTCGAGACCTTCCTGGAGCTGGGCTGGAGCAAGCCCTACCAGACAGACAGCGGCGAGCGCGGCTGGTACGTGTCCGGATTCAGCTGCAACAGCCCGCTGTACGCCGGCGGGCTTCGACGCGGCGACGTGCTGCTCACCGTCAACGGCAAGAAGACCCGCACGTGGGTGCAGGTGTACTTCCTGTACCAGCGCCTCAAGAGCAAGGAGGAGTTCGAGATCGCACTGCTGCGCAAGGGCGAGCCGGTGACGCTGCTGGTGCGCCTGAGGGATCCCGAAAAAGAAGCCGCTCACGAGCGCAAGCGCGACAAGAAGCGGTCCAGAGAGCAGCGTCGGGCGGCACGGTAGCCCTCGCCCTCACTCCAGCGTCACCCACGCGATGGTGCCGTCGCCGGCGGCCACCTGCTGCACCGACTGGCCGCCCTCGGTTCCGATGCGGTGGGCGAGCTCCACCAGCCCCGTCGCAGCCCCCACCTCGCCGCGCTCGCCCACGGGGGTATGCGGCACCGACGGGTCGAAGCGCGTGCCCACATCGGTGATGTAGGCGAGTCCGTCGCCCCGCTCGAGCACCAAGAAGACCGAGGCCTCGCCGGTGGGCACGCCGAGCCACTGCGAAGCCCCCACCAGGCTGTCCGAGCCGCCGGCGACCACCAGATCGGCATGGCCCTCGTGGATGGCCCGCGCGCCATCGACCAGAGCCGCAATGCCGCTGGCTCGTCCATCGCAGCGGTTGCCGTTGACGCCGCGGATGTCGTGGTAGGCGCTGGCATAGCCGAGCACGTTGTTGGAGAGGCCCTTCACCAGCCACAGCGGGTGCACCAGCGGGATGCCGCGATCGCCGAAGGCGGCCACGTCGAAGCGGCCACCGGTGCTCGCGGCCTCGATGGCGGGCAGCAACGGGTCGACCTCGCTGCCGGCAGGCGTTGACCCCACGAAGAGCCCCCGCCGCTCCGGCGCGACGGCCTCCCAGCCGGGACGAGCCTCGAGCGCCTTGCGAATTCCCGCGATGCCCAGCTGGACCGCCCGGTTCATCAGCTTCACGTGCTTGCGCACCGCCACGTGATCCCGGCCGCGAAAGCCGTCGATCTCGCCCGGCGCATCGGTCGCCAGCACACCCACCGCCGTGATCGCCACCCTCACCGCGGCACCCCCATCACCAGCGAGCAGTTCTGCCCGCCAAAGCCAAAGCTGTTGCTCACGAACAGGTCGGGCAGCGTATCGCGCGGGTGGGTCACCACGTCGACGCCCACCTCGTCGGGTTCTTCGCAACCCACCGTGCCCGGCGTCAGCCCCGCGCCCAGGGCCACGATGCTGAGCGCCGCCTCGACGGCACCCGCGGCCGCCAGGGTGTGCCCCACCGCCCCCTTCATGCTGCTGACCGCAACGCGGCCGAACACCCGCTCGACCGCCATCGCCTCGGCGCGATCCCCCAGCGGAGTGCCCGTGCCGTGGGCGTTGACCCAGCTCACACGGCGCGGGTCCACGCCGGCGTCGGCCAGCGCCCGCCGCATCGACGCCTCGGCGCCGCGCCCCTCGGGGTGCGGAGCGGTGATGCCGTGCGCATCGAGGGATGTGCCCGCGCCGTACAGGATGGCCAGGGGCGGGCGCGGTCCTTCGAGCGGCTCGATGCGCAGCACCGCGGCGCCCTCGCCCAGCAAGAAGCCGTCCCGGCGTCGGTCGAATGGCCGGCACACGTCCTGGCTCAACGCCCCCAACACGTCGAAGGACAGCAGCCCAAAGGGATGCGCCATCGAGTCGTGGCCGCCCGCCAGGACCACGTCTGCATCACCGCGGGCCACCGCTCGGGCGCCGGCGGCGATGGCCTCGGCCCCGGCAGCGCACGCCGAGAAGGTGGTGCCCATCGGCCCCACCGCGCCGAAGGTCGACGCCAGCCAGCCCGTGGCTCGCGCGGGCATGTGGCGACGAGGGGCCACCCGGTCGGTCGAGAAGTCCAACAACAGCCCGCGCCAGTCCATCTCGCCGTCGTGCACATAGGGGTAGATGTCTTCGTCGAGCTCGCGCGGCGTGATCGAGGACAAGCCCGTGCCCAGGAACACCCCCCGCCGTGCCGGCTCGATGCCGTCCGCGTCGAGCAGATCCCGCACTGCGCGCGCGAGCAGCGATGTCTTGCGGTCGTCGGGGAAGTCGTCGAGGTCGGCCAGGGCCCGGGGAAAGGCCGCCAGCGTCTTGGCCGGGAGCTTGTCGACCGCGACGGCGCCGCTGCGATGCGCACGCATGGCATCGAGCACCTCCGAGGCCGAGTCGCCGAGTGCACATGCGATGCCCACCCCAGTGATGGCGACGGGTTTCACGGGCTCACTCGCAGGCCTTGGCTCCCTCGACGAAGCAGTTGTATTCGCGCGGCTCGACACCCTCGACCACCGCCGTCAGCCGCTTGCGGTCGTTGGACATGCCCGTGACGGTGCACTTGCCCAGCGCTTCGCCCTGCACCCAGGCATCGCTCACGCCGGAGCCCTTGGTGTTGTCGCAGCGCACGCTCAGCTTCTTGGCGTCGCTGATGTGGCTGATGAAGTGGGTGGCCGGGCCTTCGGGCGCGGCGGCTGCCGGGTCGGGCTCGGCCGGCGACGGGGCTTCGGCGGCATCGGAACCGGCGGCATCGGAACCGGCATCCGCAGGAGCGTCGGGGGCTTCGGCCGGCTCGGAATCGGCGGCCTGGCTGCCCGTGGGGGCCGTACCGCCGGGCAGCCCGGCGGTGAGGTCGTCGCCCATCACCGACACCCCGACCACGCCCCCGATCACGGTGAGGCCGCCGAAGGCCAGGCCCCCGATGAGTAGCAAGCCCACCATCAGCAGCACGATCGCGCCCAGCCAGCCTTCCTTCTCTTCGGCGGGCTCGCCCGGGGGCGATGCCGGCGCGGCAGAGAGCACCGCGGGCGCGGCCGAGGCGGACGCCGACCCGTGCGCCGCGAGCTCTTCTTCGGTGACCGGGTCGATCTTCTCCATCGTGGGATCGGTCAGCTCGCGGGGCGGTTCGAGCGAGGCGCGAGGCTGCTTGCGTGGCAGGGTGTCTGGGTCGCCACCGGGGACGCGCATGGCGGTGGTGGGTTCGTCGTCGAGCTCGCTGACCGCCTCGGCGGCCATCGGGCCAGCGCCGGCTGCGGCTCCGACCGGGGCTCCGGGCACCGTGGGTGGCTCGCGGTCGCGGAGCGTCTGCTCTTTGATGGCCTCCCAGCGGGCATCGCGGGCGGGCTCGGCCATGGCCAGCTCGACGGCGGTGTCTTCGCCGCCGGGATCGGTGGGCTCGTCCTCGACGTCTTCGAAGATGTGGCCGCCGCGCTGCTGTTGCTGGGGCTTGGGCGCCTCTTCGGTCATGGCGCGCGGAAACACCCGGGAGGGGTCTTCGTCGACGACACGCCCCACCATGGCGCTCGAGTCGCCGGTGTCCCGAGCCATGAAGGCCTGGACCAGCGGCGGGATCTCTTCTTCGGCCCACTCGGCCAGAGTGGGCTGAGCCGGAAACAGCTTGGCCAAGGCGCGCATTCGCGCCATGCACATGCTGGCCGGCGGGCGCTCCTTCTCGTCGAAGGCGAGCATCTCGTTGAGCAGCAGCAGCAGCTCTTCGCCCACCTCGGCGTCGTCGAAGAGCTGCACCTCGAGCAGCTTCTCGAGGCGTTCCAGGATGAACTCTTCGTGGTTGTTTGGCTTGAGCCTGGCCTTTCCGAATTTTTCGAGGGTGAGCAGCTCGAACAGGGTGGCGCCCAGGCTGTACACGTCGCTCGCGGGTGTGTCGGGCTCGAAGAACAAGCGCTCGGGCGGCATGTACTCGAGGGAGCCGAAGGACATCTCTTCGGTGTGGGCCTCGCGGGAGTCGAAGTCGGCACGGGCGACGCCGAAGTCGAGCACCTTGGACACGCCATCGCCGTCGATCATGATGTTGCTGGGCTTGATGTCGCGGTGGATGACATGCAGCGGCTTCTCGCCGGCGTAGGGCGGGCGGTTGTACGCGGCGTCGAGCGCGCCCGCTGCCTGGCTACAGATCTCGAGCGCGACCCGCATGGGAACGATGTCGTCGCGCTCTTTGCAGTCTTGGATGACCAGGCGCGTATCGACGGCTTCGAGGTACTCCATGAGCACCGCGACCCGGCCGTCGATGCGCGTCAGATCGATGACATCCACGATGTGTTTGTGCCGCAACCAGCCCAGCAAGCGGGCCTCGTCGCGCATGCGGGAGGCGATCTCTTCGTCTTCGGACCACTTGGGGTGCAGCAGCTTGACCGCGGCCAGGCGCGAGAACCCGTCCGCGTGGATGACCTTGGCAAGGAACACCGATCCGAAACCGCCGCTGGCGATCTCGCGAATAAAGTGGAATTTGCGTGCTGTATCCTGTGCCAAGCCCCACCTGGGTGCGACCTCACCACCCTCACGGTAGCACGGGCTTCACGCCCGCCACGACAGCGAAGCTGCCGCCCCAGACGCCTCGCCAACCGACAGCCTGCCCGGGCGGCCTCGCGCGATCTCGAGGGCAACGAGCAAAGGCGCCGATGCAGCCCCGCAATAGCCAATCGCGGGGCGCAGCGGCGACACCCATGGCCGCCCTCCCCCGGTGGCCGTGCCCGCATCGATGCGACCCAGCACGGTGGCACCCCTGGCCTCGGCGCGCGCAGCCGCCTCGAGCCTGAGCACGGCCGCTCCCTCGCCGGGCCCGTCGGCGGGGCCCAACACGCCGAGTCGGATGTGATCCCGGGCGTTGCCGGGGTCGACCATGCAGTCCGCGCCGCCAGCAAGCACCACATCTGCGCGCCCCTCGGCGACCGCCAGCCACCCCTCCACGATGGCCGCGAGCCCGGCGGCTGCCCCGCCGGCACGTGTCGCCCCCGGCCCCACCAGATCGAGCTGGATGGCGACGTGGGCGAGCTGCAGGTTGGGTAGGGTGCGCAGCGAGGCCAGAGGCGGGTATGCGGCGCGTCCAGGCCCCAGCAGGGCGTCGGCGTCGAAGCGCCCGTTCACCATCGAGGCCTCGATGGCGTCGGCGGTCTCGCCCTTGTCGGGGGGCTCGCGGCCCACCCCGAGCATCAGCCCGATGTCGGCAGCGCGCTCGGTGCCCAGGGCGTGAAACGACGCCCACAGGGCCAGCTCGGCGGCTCGGGGCATGAGCTTGCGGTCTTTCCGACGCTTGAGCAGGGGCCGGATGTCCACCGACGCGAGCCCGAAGCCCGTCAGCGGCAGGATGTCCCGCAGGTCGTCGCAGGGCGCGAGCCCGCAGGCGCCAGTGTCGAGCGCCGCGTTGACCGCGTGCGGATCGTCGCCCAGCGCGCACACCACGCCCACGCCGGTCACCACCACCTCACGGCTCACGGCGCCTCCAGCACCAGCGTGGCGTTGCTGCCGCCAAAACCGAAGGCATTGGTGAGCGCCGCACCGGCACCCAGCTCGACAGCCCGGTGCGGCACATGCCGGATGTCGCAGTCGGGATCGGGATCATCGAGGTTGATGGTGGGCGGGGCGAGCCTGGCGCGCACCGCCTGAAGGGCGACGATGGCCTCGACCGCACCGCACGCCGCGACCAGATGCCCCATCATCGACTTGGTGCTGCTCACCGGGGTGTCGGCGGTGCGCTCGCCCAGCAGCGCGCGGATTCCGCGGGCCTCGGACACGTCGTTCTGCTGAGTGCTGGTTCCGTGCGCGTTGATGTAGGCGACATCCGCGGGCTTTAGCCCGGCACTGCGCAGCGCCGACGCCATCGCCGCCCGCGCGCCACGACCGTCCGGCGGCGAGTCGGTGATGCGCCAGGCATTGCTGCTGCAGCCGTAGCCGCTGACCCAGCCGAGCACGGGCCCCACGCGGTGCGCCAGGTCGGGCGAGGCGAGCACCAGGATGCCGGCCCCCTCGCCCAGCACAAAGCCATCTCGGCGCAGGTCGAAGGGCCGGGATGCCCGTGCAGGCTCGTCGTTGCGGGTGCTGAGCGCGCCTAGCCTGGCAAAGCCGGTCACCATCAGCGGGTGAACCAGGGCATCGACCCCGCCTACGATGGCGATGTCGGCCTCGCCTCGGCGAATGGCCAGCAGGCCCTCGCCCACCGACTGGCCCGACGAGGTGCACGCCGTCGACAGGGTGGCCAGCGGGCCCCGGGCCCCCACCGCGTGCGCGATCTGCAGGGTGGGCACCGCCGGAAGGTGGCGGGCGACCTCGGCCGGGCTGGTCTCTTCGCGCTCGAGCATGCGCCGGGCCAGCTCGGGCATGTCCGGGCGCACCGCCTCGCTGCCCATGAACACCCCGATGCGGGCGGGGTCGACAGCACTCAAGTCGACCCCGGCGAGTGCCTCGCTCAGCACCTCGTGCACGAGCTCGGCATACAGGTCGGGGCCCGACGCGCGCGACGGAACCTCGGCAGCGATGCACACGGGGTAGCGGCTCGCATCGAAGCGGCGGATGTGCCGAACGCCCGACCGCCCCTGCACCAGCGCGTCCCAGGTCGCCGCAGCCCCCGTACCCAGCGGCGTCGTGGCACCGAAGCCCACCACAGCCGCGCGCACGGCGCTCACGTCCAGACGTCCGTGTCGAAGCCCTGCCACAGCCGGGCGAGCTCGCCTCCTTCGGTGGCCTCCAGGCGCTTGCGGTGGGCGGGGTCATCGAGGGGCAGCGCGTTGAACACGAAGATCTGCTCGGCCTGAGCGTGCAGCTTGCCGTCAACGCGGGCGCGCACCTTCATGGCCGCACTGTCGGCGCCCAGCGAGATGAACTCGGCGTGCAGGGACACCTCGGTGTCGGGCTTGACCACGCGCCGAAACTTGACGTTGTGGATCATGGACAGGATGGGAAAGGGCCAGTCGCCACGCTCTTTGCGCACGGTGTACCCGATCGCCTTGCCCGACAGCTGCGCCAGAGACTCGAGCAGCAGCACCCCGGGCACCACGGGCCATTCGGGAAAGTGATCCTGAAAGATCTCGAGCTCGCCCGGCCACGTGTACACGCCGGAGATGTGTTCACCGGGGACGAGCTCGTCGATGCGGTCGAGGAAGATCCAGCGCATGTCGCGACACCCTAGCAGGCTGAGTGGGCGGATTGCTGACCGCTGGGCAAAGCCTTGGCTATACTCCGCGCGGAGGACACGTTTGCTGCCCCTTCTTCTGACCTTGCTGACTGCCTGCTGGAAGCTCGACCCGGCCACCCTCGAGATCGAGGCGGTCGCCTACGAGCCGCTGAATGCCGCCGAGGCGCCGAGCGACTGGGTCATCAGCACCTTCGAGATGCCGTTCATCTGCCCCGACGGCGAGACGACCGACATGTTCGCCATCTACCCGTCCAGCCCGGGCGGCGCGGTTCCCACGGCGCTGCTGCTGCACTCTGGCTCGTTCGACTACATCGATGTTCCCGTCCAGAGCGACCCGATCTCGGGCGAGCACTATGCCGACCCCGACCTGCGCCTCACCCGGGAATGGTCCCTGCAGCGCGCGTTCGCGACGCTGGGCATGCACCGAAACGAAGACGCGCAAGAGAACCACCAGGGGTCGCTGCCGCTCGCGCTCGCCAACGCCGGCGTGGCCATGGTGATGCCCACCAACTGCTGGGGCGACCACTGGCACAACTCCGGCGACGACGCCGGTCGCGCCAACGCCGCCTCCGAGTTCTTCACCCGTCAGGGCTACGACGCCGCCGAGTACGGCTGGGGCGCTGTCGAGGGCAGCAATGGCGTGACCTTGCCCTTCACCCCCGATCCCAACGCCCTGTACATGTTCGGCCAGGGCGAAGGCGGGCGCGGCGTCACCGAGCTGATCAGCGACGGGGCCCAGCCCGACGGCGCGATGGTCGACAGCACCGCCGACGACCTCGCCATCTTCTGGGAAAACCCCTCGGTGCATCAGGCCCGAATCACCGGCCTGGAGCGCATCTGGCCCGACGGCGCCACCGCCACCGATGCAGGCGCCATGCACAACGTCGCTCCGGCGCGTTTCCCCGACCGCTTCCTGGCGGTGTTCAGCCAGCTCGATGCCCGTGTGCCCGCGTCCACCAACGCCAAGCTCATCGCCACCATCGACGGGCTGGGCGACGACACGCGCTACGACTCCTGGGACATCGGCATCAGCCGGCACGTCGCCACCGCCGGCGACCCGGCCCTGGCCAGAGACGCCGTCGACTTCGTGTTGGGCGTACCGAGCGCCGAGTAAGGCGGCAGGGGGTCGAGCGTCGCCCTACCCCCGCGTCGGCAGTACCCTCCCCTTCCACGTTGCCGTTCCCAGGCTCGTCGACACGGCGCTGTCCAACAACAGCGCGACCAACAGGAACTGGGCCACCGCATGGGTCGCCTGCCCCAGCAGCAGGTTGCTCTTGAACAGCAGGTCGAAGCGCAGGCGCACCGCCTGGATGGCCAGCACCACCGAGCCACCCAACAGCGTCCAGGCGCTGTCACCGCTGACGATTCCCACCATCAGGGTCAGGTAGGGCAGCAAGGTGAAGGCGAAGTGCCCGGCGAGCACCATCGACAGGTTCAGCCAGCTCCAGCGCATGCCCGGAAACAGGTTCTTGCGCCAGCCGCGCCACATGTCCATGCCGCCCGTGTACATGCGGCAGGTGAACAAGCGTCGCATGAACACCATGTGGTACGGCACACCCGCCCCCTTGAGCGCGAGCGCCATGCCCACGTCGTCGAGCACGTTGCCCGCGACTGCGCGATGCCCGTCGACAGCGTCGTAGCCCTGGCGGCGAAACAGCATGAACTGCCCGTTGGCGAGCGCCTTGTCGGGCTTGTCGGGGTTGTTGACGTCGTGGAAGGGGTTGCCGGCGAGCAGCAGGCCCGTCACGGCTGGCTGGATCACACGCTCGGCGAGGCTGCTCATCTCTAGATCGCCGAAGCCCGACAGGGCATCGAGCTCGTGCTCGGTGCAGTACTGAAGCGCCCGGGACACCGCCTGGGGCATGAGCTCGACGTCGGCGTCGATGAACAGCAGCCAGGGCGCGTCCGAGCGCTCGCCCAGGCGTTGGCAGGCCCAGGGCTTGCCCATCCACCCCTCGGGCAGGGGTCCGCCGCCGCCGTCGACCAGCTCGACGCGGGGGTCGTCGATCGCGGCGACGAGGTCGGCGGTGCCATCGGTGGACCCATCGTCGAGCACGATGCAGCGCAGATCGGGGTGCGACTGAGCCAGGACCGATCGCACGGCTCGCTCGATGTTGTGGGCCTCGTCGCGGGCCGGGATGAGCACGTCGACGCGGGCGTCCCCCTCGAAGGCCGCATCATCGGGCCCGAGCCGGAACTCGCCCCGCTTGGTGCTCACCAGCGCCACCACCAGCAGGATGAGCAGCCAGACTGCCGCATCGAGCAGCAGGATGCCCATGACCAGCCAGCCGATGGCGGCGATCATCGCCACCCCTGCCGCAGCCGCTCGACGATGGCGGCATCGGCGACCAGCACCGGGTCTTTCACCTGGCCATCGGCGGCGCCCGACCGCAGGCGACTCGCTCGAAAGCGGCCAAAGGTGCCGTCCGGAACGGACCGGACCGAGGGCGGCGCCAGGCGGCCCTCGCGCTTGCCCGCATACTCCGCATTCAGCTCTTGCAGCGCTCGATCGAAGCCCTCTGCGTGCACCGTCCCCGCCTCGTGAAGCACCTCATAGCGCGGAAGCTCCCCCAGCTCGACGCTCACCGCGAAGCCGCGAACGTCGGCCGTGCCGGCGCGCCGCATCGCCTCGCCCACCTGCCAGGCGCTGACCTTCTCGCCCGTCACCGACAGCATGTCCGAGCCCTTGCCCACGAACGTGAGCAGTGGGGCCCGCCCCAGCCGGCCCACCACCTTCACCCGATCGTTCATGTCGTACCGATACAGGCCAGAGGTGGTCGAGATGACCAGGTTGTACTCCGCACCGATCGCGACATCTTGCACGCCGTGTGCCGTCCCCGTCGCGTCCACGAACTCCAGCAGGTGTCCCGCCGCCCAGGCGAGCCCCCCGGCCCACGACGAGTGCAGTGGCAGCGCGAAGTAGCCTTCCGAGGCGGTGATTCCCACCTCGCGCACACGAACCCGCCGGCCGAGCGCCTGGGGGAAGCGCTCGATGAAGAAGGGCGCCGCACCGCCCTTCCAGCAGTTGATGCACGCCAGATCCCACAGCTGGCCCAGCTTGCCGTCGCCGAGCGTCCTGAGGCCCAGGCGCGGCCACCACCTCAGACGCCAGCGCCTTGGCAGACCGGCCGCCGGGCCGTGCTTCAGGGTGCCGTCGGCGAGGTCGCGGGCCAGTGGCTCGCGCCAGCGCTCCAGCGCGCGCGCCAGCATGAGCACCGTGCTCGGGTTGGCGGTGGTCCAGGTGCGCACATCGGCGGACAGGGCGAGCCTGAGCAGGCAGTAGTGCCGCAGCTCCGGCGGCCCCAGCGCAAACAGCTCGTGGGGCACGGCCAGGCGCCGGCGAATCCACCACGACTGGGCCTGCTGCATGCGCCCGGTGTTCGAGCCGAAGGGAAGCCCGCTCGGTGTGGTGCCCTCGACGGCCGACCCCACCGTGGTGAGCGCCAGGCCGGTGCTCACCTCTTCTTGCTCGGCCACCATCGCCAGCACCCAGAGCCGCTGGGCATCCGAGACGGCGCGAGCCCAGGGGCCGGTGACGGCCAGCAGCTTGGGCGCCCCGGTGGTGCCCGAGGTCTTGACGAAGGAGCTCACCGGGTGAGCGACCAGGCGCCGAGCATGGCCGTCGACCACGGCCTGCAGATCCGGCAGGTGCTCCTCGGGCGACCGGATCGGCACGGCCTGCCGGTAGTCGGCCAGGGTGCGCACCCGTCCCAGCCCGTGCTGCCGACCAAAGTCTGTGCCTCGCGCCGCCTGGAGCACCCGCGCCAGCGCCTCGTCCTGGGCGTCGGCCGGACGCTCGATGCAGCGCGCCAGCACCGCGAGCCGCCCGGCCTCCACCCGGGCCAAGAGGCGAAAAGCGTCGTTCCCCCGTGGGTTCAGGGTGGGCATGGCCCATCCTTCGGGCAGAACTGCGTCGGTCGTGTCGTCGATCATCAAGTGCTGAAGGCGATCCTTGGGTTGGAAAGCATGCCAGATTCCGGTATAAGCAGGCTGATCCTTCCGGACCCTCCCTCCCCCCTTGGGTCCATGCCTCTCCCCGAGGTCCCTCCCCCATGAAGACCGTTACTCCTCCCTCAGCGCCGGAGCGCTCCCGCAGCGCCGGCGATGTGCTCGTCTCTGAAGATGGGCAAAAGTGGACCATCCGCCAGCAGCTCGGCGTCGGGCTGTGGGGCAGCAGCTGGCTCGTTCGCGGCAGCGCCGGGCAAGACCGGGTGCTCAAGATCGCGCACGCGCCAGGCGACTTCCCCAGCGACCGGGCCCTGCCCGATGGCCTGGTGAGTGCCTGCCGCGCGGCCGCCCGCGAACAGGCCGCGCTGCTGCGTGGCGCGCGCTGGTCTTTCCTGCCTCGCCTCGAAGACGAGCTGACGGTGGGGGGCAGCCCCGCGCTGCTCATGCCTCGCTACGCGAGCCTGCGCGACCGGCTCGAGGGCATGCTCCTGGGCGACGCGCTCGACCTGCTGCTCAAGGTCACCCGCTTCTGCGCCGAGCTCGAGAAGGGCCGCGGATTCCACGGCAACCTCCGCCCCAGCAACATCCTCATCGACGAGCGCGGCAACCCGCTGCTGGCCGACGCCTTCACCGACTCCAGCTTCAAGTGGCTCGACCGCATGGCCGAGCTCGCCCCGCAGCGCGACCGCTACCTGCCGCCCGAGGCCGGCGACCGCCCCGCGTCCCTGTGGGACACCTGGGCCATCTGCGCCATGCTGTACTGCGCCAGCCGCCTCGATGGCGACTCGCGGCGCCGTCAGCGGGTGACCCCGCCCCACACCAGCCTGGACAAGGTGCAGCTGGCCGAGCTCAAGGATCGCATCCTGGCGCGTCTTCAGCACGGCGGGGCGAACCCCCGCTTCAGCAACCGGGTGGCCGACAAGCTCTGCTCCCTGCTCAACCGGGGCATCACCCAGCAGACGCAACCCTCGCCGCCGTACCGCTTCCAGCGCAGCGCCGACCTGATCGCCCGCCTCGAGTCGGTCGCCCGCCTCGTCTCGCCGCGCGTCGACAACGTCGGGCGGCTCATGCTGGCCAACGGCGCCCACCAGGGCGTGTTCCAGGGCGGTGAGCTGGTGCGCTTCAGCGTCACGGTCGGGGTCTCGAGCGACGTCGCGACCTACGAAGACGTCGCATGCGGCATCCAGGTCATCGATCTCGACGCGCCCGGAGATGGCCGCGTGCCCATCCACGAAGCGCGCTTCACCGTGAAGTCGCACCCGTCGGGGCGCATGCGCTTCGAGTTCGAGCTGCCCACGCTCGAGCCCGGGCGGTACCGCGCCAACATCGCATTCACCGTCAAGGACAGCGGGCACGAACCGGCCATCGCCACCGGCGACTTCCAGCTTCGGCCGGCGCCGGGCTACGTGCCCCCCGCTCGGCAGGAGCCCGAGTCCCCCGCTCCCATCACCTTCCCCGGCGTGGCCCGTCCCCAGCCCCAGGCGCTCACCGAGGGCGGCTCCAGCCTGTCGATCCCCAGCGCAGACGTGCCGGTGCAGCGCAACGAGCCGTCCCTCGCCGACAAGCTGCGCGCCGACGCCGACTGCTTCCCCATGCCCATCGCGCCGAGCACCGCGGGCCCTCGCACCAGCAAGGTGTCGCGCTCGGTCGTGCCGGCGCCACCGGCCACCACGCCGCCCATCCCGATCCTGCGCCCGGGCGACGACGCCATCGCCGACAGCTCGGTCGAGGTGCTCACCAGCGCGCCGCCCGTTCAGCGGCCCACACCGGCCCTGTCGTTGCGCCCGAGCCTGGGCAAGCGCCCCGCACCGGTGGCCCTCGCCGCGGTGCCCACACCTCCACCGCTCGATTCCGTGGCCCTGGAGTCCCAGGACGTCGATCACACCGTCGCCTCCAGCCCCAGCTACTCCGGGCCCGGCACCTGGGAAGAGCTGCCCAGCCCCGACGCGGCCGCCAACCACATGCCCGACTTCGGCAGTGGGGCGCACCCCGTCGACTTCGAGCCCTACGTGCCCGGCACCGGTGCCAGCGAGGAGCTTCCCGAGTGGGGCCACGACCGCTTCGCCCAACATCCGGCGATCGAGGCCGGCCTTCGCTTCGCGGAGCAGCTGTTCGAGGTTGCCCGCAAGGATGTGCAGACCGCGGCGCTGCTGGGCGTGGTCGGGCTGCTCTCGGTGCTGCTGATGTTCGTCACCCTGCTCAAGCTGGTGTTCTGAGCGCCCGTGACATAGATGGCGGGACTCGCAGTGGAGCCCGCCAGTGAACGTGCAGTTCTCGACCCGTGACCTCGATGCCAACGTCGACCTCCTCGTGATTGGAGTCGGCGACGACCTCGACGGCGACCTCGACGAGCTCGACACCCGATTTGGCGGCAAGCTGCGCGACTGGTGCGAGCAGCGCAAGTTCACCGGCAGCGCGGGCAGCAAGCTCGCCATCCCCAGCCTGGGGCGCATCGCAGCGGCAGAGCTCCTGCTCGTCGGAACCGGCGATGGCTCGGCCTCTTCGCTCTTCGCCGCCGCGGGACAGGCCGGGCGCACCGCCCGCAGCCGTGGGGCGGCCACCGTGCAGCTCGATCTGGGCGGCCAGCACTTCGAGTCCGTCTTCCAGGGCTATGCGGCCGGCAACTACCACTACGATCGCTACAAGCCCGAAGCCGAGCGCACCCGGGCCACCGAGTCGCTGACGCTCACCGGCACCGGCACCGACGTGGGCCGCGCCACCACCCTGGCTCGGTACGTCTCCTGGACGCGCGATCTCGTCAACGGCCCCCCCGCCGACATCTACCCCGATTCCCTGGCTCACGAGGCCGGCAAGCTGGCCAAGCTCGACCACACCACGGTGACCGTGTGGGGCGCCGATGAGCTGCGCAAGAACAACTGCGTGGGCATCATCGCGGTGGGCCAGGGCAGCAGCCGCGACCCCCGCCTCATCCATGTCTCCTACCGGCCGCCGGGTGCCAAGGCCCACATCTGCCTGGTGGGCAAGGGCATCACCTTCGACGCCGGCGGCCTGTCCATCAAGCCCACCGGCGGCATGCTCACCATGAAGTGCGACATGGGCGGCGCGGCCACCATGCTGGGCGTGGTGGGGGCGGTGGCCGACATCGGCGCACCCGTGGCCGTCGACTGCTTCATCGGCAGCGCCGAGAACATGCTGGGCGCCGATGCCTACAAGCTCATGGACGTGCTGACCTACGACAACGGCGTCACCGTCGAGATCCACAACACCGATGCCGAGGGTCGCCTGGTCTTGGCCGACGCCCTCATCCAGGCCAGTCGTGTGGAGGGTGCCACCCACATCATCGATGCGGCCACCCTCACCGGCGCATGCGCCATCGCGACCGGCCCCGACTTTGCCGGCCTGTTCACCCCCGACGACGCGCTCGCCGACGACCTGATGCGCCACGCCTCCGCCAACGGCGACGGCCTGTTCCGCCTGCCGTACCACGAGCCCTACAAGTCCATGCTCAAGAGCGACGTCGCGCAGATCAAGAACGTGGGCGGCCGCGAGGGCGGCGCCACCACCGCGGCCCTGTTCTTGTCGCACTTCGTGGGCGAGGGCAAGCGCTGGGCGCACCTCGACATCGCCGGAAACAGCTTCATGGACAAGCCCCACGGCATCTACCCCAGCGGCGGTACGGGCGAGAACGTGCGCGGCCTGGTGAGCTGGATCGAGGAGCTGGGCCAGACCAGCTAGTCACGCATGGGACGCCACCGCAAGAACAACTACCGCCGACCCGATCACTACTCTCAGCAGGCGAAACACGAGGGCTACATGGCCCGGTCGGTGTACAAGCTGATGGAGATCGACAAGCGGGCGCGCATCTTGCGGCCCCGGGCCCGCGTCATCGATCTGGGCTGCTTTCCCGGCAGCTGGAGCCAGTACGCCATCGAGAAGATCGGCCCGCGCGGCAAGCTGGTGGGGGTCGACTTCGAGGCGCCCAAGGTGGCCGGTGCGCACTGGATCGACCGCAGCGTGCTCGAGGTCACGGGCGAGGAGCTGCTAGCGGCGCTGGGCGGTCCAGCCGACGTGGTGTTGTCCGACATGGCGCCCAAGACGATGGGCACCCGAGACGCCGACCACTACGCGCAGATCGAGCTGGCGCGCCAGGCGCTGCGCGTGTGCGGCGAGGCCCTGAAGGTCGGTGGCCACATGGTGTGCAAGATCTTCGAGGGGCCCGATGCCCAGGATCTGCAGCAAGAGGCCAAGATGCTGTTCCGCAAGGTCAAGCGCATGCGGCCCGATGCCGTGCGCAAAGAGAGCCGGGAGTGGTTCCTGGTCGCCCAGGACCGCAAGTAGGGCTACTCCACGGCCTCGAGCAGCCCGAGCTGAACCAGCACGGACACGGCGTAGGCTCCGTCCTCGACGCCGTGCAGGCGATGCTGCAGCTCCGACCAGCGCAGGCCGTCGCGAAGCTCACCCTCGATGAGCGCGCCGAGCTCGGGGGGAACACCGGCCATCGTCACCCCGCCGTCGGGGTTGGGAAAGCGCACCAGCTCGTCGCACACGAAGCTCATCGGCCGAATGCGGGTGGCCCCACCCCTCGCTGCCAGGTTGTAGCGGAACACCCGGGCGTGCACCGGGCGCTGGGTTCGGATGAGCGGGTCGGTCGGAGCGGCCACAACCTGGGTAGCGGCCGAGTCCTGGGGAGCGGCCGAGTCCTGGGGAGCGGCCGGGACCGCGGGCTCCGGACGCTGGGGCTCGAAGTCGACCGCCTCGTGCAGGTGGTGCATCAGGGCCCGGTGCGTGCGGCTGACGTCGAAGACCTTCCAGGTCGAGGTCTTCAGCCGTGGGTCGGCGGCGTAGCGCTCGAGCCAGCTGTCGATGACCCCTTGCGCGGTCTGGCCCGACGGCGTGGTGAAGTCCCACATCAAGGTCAGGTCGTCCGGGTCTTGCTCGCGAAGCTCGACGGCCAGCTGGCCCAGCTCGCTGGCCCGGGTCTGGTGGCCGATCGAGGAGGCCGACACGCTGGGCGCATGGGCGATCTGCAGCGGTGAGCCCGCGGTCATGTAGAAGGGGCAGCTGCCCAGGATGTCGGCCGGAGCCCGCACCTCTTCGATGAAGCGCAGGGTCTCTTCGACCTCGGCCTCGGTCTCTCCCGGAAAGCCGAAGATGAAGTTGAGCTTCAGGATGACCCCATGCCGGTGGGCAGCCGCGATGCACGCGCGCACTCGATCCATGCGCCCGCGCTGCATGCGCTCCCGTACCCGATCCGAGGCCGACTCGACCCCCAGGAACAGCATCACCAGGCCCGCGCGCACCGCGTGCTCGATGGTGTCAGGGTCGAGGTCTTCGGGCCGGGCGTCGCCGAACCAGCGCACGTCTGCACCCTGTTCCAGGATGCGGTCGCTGAACTTGCGCAAGAAGCTGGGGCTGAGCGCGTCGTCGGACAGGTAGAAGAAGCGCGCCCCGTGCCGCTGCTGCAGCGCCATCATCTCGTCGAATGCCGTCTGGACCGAGCGAGGCGCGTAGCGACCCTCGCCCAGGTGGTGCGAGCAATACACGCACCGGCCCCAGTAGCAGCCCCGCGAGCCGCGAATGGGCAGGACGGGCTCTGGAGAGAGGTACAGGCCGAGCGCGTCGGGCTCGTAAGCCGGCACGGTGGTGTCGGTCACGTCGTAGCGGTGCACGGCCTGCTGCGTGGGCACGGGCTGCGACCGCACGAAGATGCCCGAAGGGGTCTGGCCACGAGCCAGGGCCAGCAGCGGCGCCTCGCCGGCGCCCGGCACCAGCGAGTCCAAGAAGTCGAAGCTGTCCAGCAGCCGGCTGGCCTTGTCGGCGAGGTGTGTGACGTAGGCCCCGCCCAGGGTGATGTGGGCGTCGGGGCAGCGCGCGCGCAGCTGGCGGGCCAGCAGCAAGGCCGGCACCAGCTGGTCCAGGAACATGCACGACACCCCGACGACCGCCGGCCCGGTGGGCACGCGCCCGTCGAGCAGCTCGTCGTAGAAGGCCGTGAAGGGCTCGTCCACACCGGGGGACAGGCAGCGCCGGATCTCGGCGAGCTCGAGCGGTGCGCCGCTGCTCCAGTTGTGAAAGCCGAAGCTGGTGGGATGGTACCGGGCCGACAGGATGCGCAGCCCGCTCACCAGGATCTGGTGGGCCCAGTTGTAGGTGTTGGCGTCATCGAACCAGGCCCGGTCCTGCATGACCGACCATGCCGCCTCGATGTTGTCGATGACGGCCGGGGCCACCAGCAGGGCCTGCCCCACCGCCCGATACCGCTTCCAGTCCGCATCATCGAGCTGGGGCCGGGCCTCGAGCCGGGCCAGGGTCGCCTGCAGCTCGCTCTCGAGCTTCGTGAGGTAGGCGCTCGACAGCACGTGGTGGAAGAAGGCCACGTTCGCGTCGGTCGTCTGCACACCGACCCCGCGCTCGGCGAGAAAGCCCGCCAGGCGCGCAACGCCATGCGGAGGAAAGGTCGGATCCGAGACCGGCGGAAAGTACAGGCGAACGTGAATGGGTGCCCTCTGCGCCCCACTATACTGGCCTCATGAAGACCATCGGGCTGCTGGGCGGCATGGGCTGGCCGTCGACCATCACCTACTACCGGCTCATCAACGAGGGGGTCGGCGCGCGGCTGGGTGGACACCACAGCGCCCGCATCGTGCTGTGGAGCGTCGACTTCGCCGAGGTCGAGGCCGCGCAGCACGCCGATGACTGGGATCGCCTGGGCGCACTGATGGTGGAGGGGTGCACCCGCCTTCAGATGGCCGGCGCCGACATGGTGGTGCTGTGCACGAACACCATGCATCGGCTGGCACCGGTGATGCAGCGCGAGCTGTCGATCCCGCTGATCCACATCGCCGACGCCACCGCGGCCGCCGCCACCGAGCGCGGCATGAGCCGGGTGGGGCTGCTCGGCACGCGCTTCACCATGGAGGGCGACTTCTACCGAGGCCGGCTGCAGCAGCTGGGCCTGGACGTCGAGGTTCCCGACGCGGCCGACCGCCAGATCGTGCACGACATCATCTACGACGAGCTGGTGCACGGCGTGGTGACCGACGACTCACGGCGGGCCTATGCCGGAATCATGCGCACCCTGGCGGGCCGCGGCGCTGAGGGCATCATCCTGGGCTGCACCGAGATTGGCCTGTTGGTGAGCCGCAACGACCTGCCGGGCGTTCCGCTGCTCGACACCACCGAGGTGCATGCCGCCGCGGCCGTTCGGGCGGCACTGCAGAATCCCTGAAGGGTCCCGCGGTCGCGCACACCAAAGCCTCCCGTGTTCCGCTTGCTGCCCTTGCTGTGTCTGTGTGCAGCGGCCTGCCGTGGCGCCCCCGAGGCGCTCTACGCGCAGCCCGCCAGCGTGGACCTGTCCGAGGGCGTGATCACCGACGCGGTGCGCGCCCACGTCGAGCTGCTCAACCAAGCCGCCGCCGATCGCACGGTCAGCGAGATCGAGCTGTTCACGCCCCAGGGCCCCGAAGGCCTCAGCGTCGAGCCGGTCGAGCTGCCCGCGACCATCCCGGGGGACGGCTCGTTGTTGCTGACCATCGTCGCGACCTCGTTGGAGCTGCCTGTCGTCTACGACAACGACGGCAACGTCGTTCCGCCCCCTCCCGCCGAGCTCCAGGTGCGCTGGAACCACCCCACCCGGGCCGGAGGCGGAGTCGTCCACATACCCATCTACCCGGGGGCACCTGCGGACTGCGACGTGGACGGCGACGGCTTCTTGATCGCCCCATGCGGCGGCAGCGACTGCGACGACTCGAACGCGGGCGTGAATCCCCAAGCCGCCGAGACCTGCAACGGCATCGACGACAACTGCGACGCATTCATCGATCACGAGGCCATCGATGCGCCCACCTGGTTCACCGACGAAGACGGGGACGGCTACGGCACCGACGACAGCGCCACCACCGCATGCCTTGCGCCCGGCGACGGCTGGACCACCCTCGGCGGCGACCCCGCAGACTACGACCCGCTGTCCTTCCCGGGCGCCACCGAGCGCTGCAACGGGCGCGACGACGACGCAGACGGTCTGGTGGACGAAGACGCGCTCGAAGCCGTCGACTGGTACCAGGACAGCGACGGTGACGGGATCGGCGACTCGGCGGTGGTCCAGCTCGCGTGCCATGCGCCGGCTGGTTTCGTGGGCGTGGGCGGAGACTGCAACGACAGCGACAGCTCCGTTGCTCCCGGTCAGCCAGAGCTGTGCAACGCCGTCGACGACAACTGCGATGGCCAGCTCGACGAGGGCTTTCCGCAGCAGACCTTGTACGTCGACAGCGACGGCGACGGCTTCGGCACCGACGGAACGGGGTCCACCACCTGCCTACGCAACGGATTCAGCCGCGTCGGGGCCGACCCCGACGACAGCCGAGCCGCGGTCTACCCGGGCTCGCCGGAGCGATGCGACAACGGCAGCGACGACGACACCGACGGGCTGGTCGACTGCGAGGACGCCGACTGCTTTCGCCACCAGGTCTGCGCCACGGCGACCACCGGATGGGCCGCCACGGTCCACGCCGGAGAGGGCGATCTGGTGCGCCGATCCGAGGTGTGGCAGTGCCCCGACCCCGCGGTGTGCGGCCAAGACCGGGGTGCGGTGGTCCGAGACCTCGCCATGCTCGGCCGGATCGACGGCACGGTTCGCTTCTTCGACGCCTCCACCCAGACGTGCAGTTGGGAGCTGTGGGCGGTCGCCGCGAGCCACACCGTGCAGCGAACGACCGGCGCCACCGCCTCGGGCGCGGTGACCTTCCAGTCCTCGGCGACACTCACGGCGCCGGACGCCCTGACCCGCAGCCAGTTCGCCTTCGAGCCGGACTCGGCGAGCAGCGCATCCGACCCCACCCCAAACTGCGTCGCAGCCGAGGCACCCGACGGTCTGCTGCCCACCGATCTCACGCCCCATGGATGGCAGTGGGGCGCCCAACCCCCGTGGTATGGCGGGCTGGGACCCGTCACCGCACCCTTCGTGGGCCCCGAAGACTGTGGCGATGGGTGCGCCGTGCACTGGTCGGGCCAGCGCATCGACCGCCTGGTTCCCATCGGCGCGACCGGTGTCTGCGCGGACGGGGACCCGGTGGTGGTCTACCAGGACAGCGACGGGGACGGATGGGGACGCCCGGATCGCGGCCGCGCGTCCTGCTTCGAGGGCGAGCCCGGTTGGGTGCCGCGCACCGGCGACTGCGACGACGGCGAGGCCAGGGTTCACGCACATCGCCCCGAACAGCCCTGGGACGACATCGACAACGACTGCGACCCCACGACCCTCGACGGTGACGCCGATGGGGATGGCTTTGCAGCGGCCTCTCGGGGCGGCATCGACTGCGACGACGGAAACCCCGCCATCGTGCCCACGGGCACATGGTTCACCGACGCCGACGGCGACGGCTTCGGCGTAGTGCCGCTGTGCACCTGGCAGCCCGGGTCGGCGAGCCTGCCCGGGGACTGCGACGACAGCAACCCGGCCGTGAATCCCGACGCGATCGAGGTGTGCGCCGACCCCGTCGACGATGACTGCAACGGCGAGCTCGCCTGCGTGATCGAGGCCCAGACCCTGGCCGAAGGCACCGGGGCAAGCATCTGGCCGGCCGGCGACATCGACCAGGACGGGCACGCCGACATCGCGGTCGTGAGCGCGGTCTCAGACGCGATCCGGCTCTATACCGGGCCCTTCTCGGGCAACCTCGGGTCTGCGGCTGCGGTCATCGGCGCCAACGCTGCCCGATCGGGCCTGGACCTCGCCGCCGGCGCCGACCTGGACGGCAGCGGCGACACCGCCCTGGTGGTGCTGGCGAGCGACCCCAGCCCCCAGCACAGCGCCGTGTTGTTCTTCGCGGCGCCGACCGGGGTCATCGATGCGGGTGCCGCGTACGCCGAGGCTCGCGCCCCGTTCGCGACGGAGTCGCTGGGCAGCCTCGCGGTCGGGGACACCGACGGCGACGGCACGCAAGAGGTCTACGTCGGCACGTCCAACGCCGGCCGCTCGTTCGTGCTGGACGGACCGCCCGTGGCCGAAGACCTCGGGCAGGCGTCGTCGGGAATCCTGGGTGGAGGCGCCGTGATCACCCTGACCGTGGTGCCCGACACCGACGGCGACGGCATCGATGAGCTGTTTCAAGCCAACGCCGAGCGGGGCTGGCTGTTTCGCGAGCGGCCCAGCGGCATCGTGGGGGTCAACGAGCGCGACGTGCTGTTCCGGGATCTGGTGGTGCGCGGGCGCGCACAGTCGGCGGGTGTGGGAGACACCGACGGCGATGGCTACGGCGAGCTGCTCATCGGCGACCCCGAGCGCTCGGCGGGGCTTCCTGGACACGGCGCGGTGCTGCTGTACACACCCGGATCCGGCGGATCCGTGCAGCCCTCCGGCGCTCGCTCGCGCTTCGAGGTGCACGCGGGCTGGGAAGCCCTGTGGGCCGAGCTGCGAGACGTCGGCGATGTCGATGGCGACGGCCTGAACGAGTTCATGGCCGGTCGATGGCTCGCGCTGTCGCCCCAGCCAGGTACGTGGGAGCTCGGCGCCGTCGGAAACGCCCTCTCTGACGACACCTTGGCCATTCCCTCCGCCCTCGGAGACATCGGCGGCAGCGCCCTGCCCGAGGTCGGCCTGGCGACGGGTTCGCAGGTGCACCTGCTTCGATGGTGACGGCACCCCCTCGCATCGGCTACCCTCCGCCCGATGCGCGACCTGCCCACCACGCTGGCTACCCTGCTCCTCATCCCGCTGCTGGGCTGCCAACCCGACCCACTCGTTCCGGACGTGAGCGTGGGCCCCTCGCCCATCGACTTCTCGACCGCGTCGGTCGACGAGTACGGCGCACATCGAAACGCCGTGGTCACCAACCACGACGACTCCGGGGTGGTGATCGGGCGCGCGACGCTGCTGGGAGACGGCGCCCCACGGCTTCGCATCGACGAGCTCGATCTCCCCGCCGAGGTGGGGCCGGGCGCCACCCTCGACATCACCCTTCGCGTCGCCAACTTCGACGACTGGGCCGAGCTCGAGCTGGCCCAGCTCGAGGTCGAGTTCTACGGTTACGCCGGCATCGGCGAGCAGGGCGTGGCCAGCACCGACATCACCCTGCAGCTGCCGCTCGGCTGTGACGCCGATGGCGACGGCTTCTTCTCGACCGGCTGCGGCGGCGATGACTGCGACGACACCAGCACCGACATCCTGCCCGGCGCCCAAGAGATCTGCGACGGCATCGACAACGACTGCGACGGCGAGCTCGATGAACCCGACGCCGCCGACGCCATCGACTGGTACGCCGATGCCGACAGCGACGGCTGGGGCAACCAGGCCTCGACCACCCTGGGCTGCTACGCACCCGCCGGCTACACCGACAGCACCGGCGACTGCGACGACACCGACGCACGCGCCAACCCCGGCGCAGTCGAGGTCTGCGACGGCATCGACAACGACTGCAACGGCACGGTCGACGGCTTCGACGCGGTCAACGTCATCGCGGTGTACGCCGACAACGACCAGGACGGCTTCGGCAATGCGAACACGTGGACCTGGGAGTGCTCGATACCCCCGCAGTGGACGGCCGACGCCGGCGACTGCGACGATGCCGACGCCGGCCAGTTTCCCGGTGCCGCCGAGCGCTGCAACAACGAAGACGACGACTGCAACGGCCTGATCGACGACGATCCGATCGATGAGGGGTACTGGTTCGGCGATGGCGATGGCGACGGCTTCGGCGACGTCAGCAACCAAGCTCGCGGCTGCGAGGCGCCGGCGGGCTTCGGCACCGACATCGGCGACTGCGACGACTCCGACCCAGCCATCAACCCGCTCGCCACCGAGACGTGCAACAGCATCGACGACGACTGCGACGGAGTCATCGACGAAGATGGCAACGGCAACCGCGCGCCATGGTACCTCGACGCCGATGGCGACACCTTTGGCGACCCCGCGACCCTGCAGCTCGCCTGTGGCCAGCCCGATGGCTACGTCGTCAACCGCACCGACTGCGACGACACCGAGGCGGCCCGCTTCCCCGGCAACACCGAGATCTGCGACGACATCGACAACGACTGCGACAACCAGGTCGACGAGAACCTGATCTGCTTCGAGCTGTGCGATGACGGCCTGGACAACGACGGCGACGGCGCCGCCGACTGCCTGGACAGCGACTGCTTTGGCGACCCCGCCTGCTTCGAGATCTGCGACGACGGGGCCGACAACGATCTGGACGGCCGCATCGACTGCGCCGACCCCGACTGCCAGGGCACCGACGTGTGCACCGAGATCTGCGGAAACGGCGTCGACGACGACTTCGATGGCCTGATCGACTGCGAAGATGCCGAGTGCTTTGGTGACCCCACCTGCTTCGAGACCGTGTGCGACGACGGCGTCGACAACGACGGCGACGGCGCCATCGACTGCGACGACTCCGACTGCGCGGGCCCCGAGTGCACCAGCGTTCCGGGCACCATGACCGTGCTGGGCGGGCGTCTGAAGCTGGTCGACGTGCGCACCTACCAGCTCGACGAGTGCTTCCCGCCCTACGTGCCCATCGACGTGACCCGCTTCCAGGACGACCGCCAGCGCAAGCTGTACGCCTACTCGGTGTTCGGCACCGCAAACGCCACCACGGCCGCGGGCGGGGTGCAGGTGTGCGACTGGTCAGTGGCCCAGGCCACCGCGGTCGGCAGCTACCGAAACGGCAAGAGCTTCATCAGCGACGAAGACCCCGAGGTGCGCGTCAACCAGGTGGTGCGCAACGGCTTCTCGGCCGACCCGGGCTGCGGCCTGTACAACGCCGGGCAGCTGCCCAACCGCATCATTCCGTGCGATGGCGGGTCCAGCAACTGCGGCGTGCTGGGCGGCGATCTGGCCGGATTCGTCGCCTACCCCAGCAACAACGGCTGGAACAACTGGCCCGGCAACGTGAACCTGGGCCCGCTCTGGTACGGGGGGCCGGCGGCACAGGTCGATGGCGAGTCCTACGTCGGCACCTCCGCCTTCGTCACCTCGGTGTACGGCTTCGACATCGACTGCACGGCCATCAAGAGCACGTACCAGCGCACGTGGTCGGTGCCCTTCGTCTTCCCCGGCGAACCCTACAGCCTCAACCCGTAGCAGGGTGCTGAAAAACCCGGCTTGCCGGGTTTTTCAGGGCGCTGCGACCGAGGCATCCGCCGCCCTCGGCAGGTCCGGCTGCCGAATCGGCGATTCCTCGAGAATGCGAAAACCACCGGCCAAACTCAATCGTCGAGTCGGCGGCCGGACTTGCCGAGTCGGAAGGCGGCGGTGCCGGCAATGGTAGAAGCAGGTCGCTGAAATGCGAGGAACGAGTATTTCAGCGGCCTGCTAGCGGCGGCGAATCAGCCTACCGACAAGCCGCCTCGATGCGGTCCCACACCAGGTTGCGCCCCTCTTTGGTGACCGAGCTGAACGGGATCAGCTGATCGCCGCGCAGACGAAACTCGTCGCGCAGCGCCTTGAGGTTCTTGCGCAGCTCGTTCTTCTTGAGCTTGTCGACCTTGGTGGCGATGACCAGGCTGTCGATGCCACCCTCGGTCAGGGCGTACAGCAGCTGGCCGTCCATCTCTTGAGGCTTGCGCCGCGCGTCGACCAGCACGATGACCAGCCGCAGCGCCTCTCGCTCCGAGAAGTAGGTCTCGACCATGTCTTTCCACTGCGCCTGCATGTGGGGCGGTACCTTGGCGAAGCCGTAGCCGGGCAGGTCGGCGAAGATGGCCGACTTGCCGACCTGGAAGAGATTGATGGCCTGGGTGCGCCCGGGCGTGCCGCTGACTCGGGCCGCCTTGTTGTTGTTGAGCAGGCAGTTGAGCGCCGATGACTTGCCCACGTTGCTGCGACCGGCGAAGGCCACCTCGGGGAATTCGAGCACCGGCCAATCGCTCGGGAAGCTGCCGATGAACTGTACGTTGCCAGCTGCGTTGCGCATGGTCGGGCCAGTAACGTCGTGAAGGCGCTCACCACAGCGGATACCCTGGAGCGCAATGCATCAGACCGGCTGGAACCGACCCGTCGACGTGGCCAAGCTCTCCGAAGATCAGGAGATCTGGTTCATCAGCGACCTGCACCTTGGCGATGGCACCCCGTCGGACGTGTTCTTTGGCAAGGACCGGCACCTGCTGGCGCTCATCCAGACGGTGTCGCGGCGCGGGGGCACGCTGGTGGTGGGCGGAGACGCCATGGACTTTCACCAGGCGTGGAGCTTCACCCGCATCCTCAAGGCCCACAAGGACGTGCTGGGCGCCATGAGCGACCTGGCCCGAGACGGGCGCCTCATCTACATCGTGGGCAACCACGACTACGACATCTCGCTGTATCGCGAGCTGTTGAACTTCCGGGTCTGTGACGAGCTGCACGTGGGCAAGACGATCAAGGTCACGCACGGCTACGAATACGACCCCTTCCACGCCAACAAAGACCTCGCCAAGGGCCAGGTGGGCACCAAGGTCCACCACCTCATCGAGCGCTACCTGGACACCTGGATTCGCATCCCCCTGGGCGAGTTCTACACCTTCCCCAACCGGCTGCTGTTCTGGATCGCCCACAAGGTGGCGGTCGTCGCCCACGGCTGGGCCACGGTGATGTCGGCCCTGGGCTACCCCCGCAGCCTCGAAAAGCTCGATCAGGAGCTCAACTTCTGGGCGCGCAGCAACATGGGCGACCCCATGTGCATGTTCCCAGCGATCGCCCGCGATCTCGAGAGCGGCAGCTGGCCCTACATCGTGTGCGGGCACAGCCACCTGCCCGGCATCATCCGTCAACACGGGCGCGCCTACATCAACACCGGATCGTGGACCTTTGCGTCGAGCCACTACGCGGTGTGGGACGGCTCCGACTTTCGCAGCAGCGACTGGATCACCGGGCGCAACTTCAGCGACGAGATGTACCGCCCGCTGCTGAACGGCAGCATCGACGAGAAGGACTTCTGGGCGTGGTGGCGCGAGAACTACATGGGTTTCCTGCGCTTCCGCGAGGGCGAGGAGCGCCTGGGACGCCTGCGGGGGTGGGAGAGCTACGTGCGCGACCACCAGGCCATGGGCAACGTGCCCACCCGCCAGCTGTCGTCGCTGCCCACCCCAGAGCCAGGGACTGCTGCCGCCGAGCCGGAGCGTGCAAGCTCCGAGGCGCCGCGTGAGTGACGTCCGCTGGGTCGAGCTCGGACGTCCCCTCCCCCCCTTCCTGGACATCCCCGCCGACTGCCCGGTGCTGGGCGAGACCCTGCGCGAAGCCACCGCCCGAGCCGCCCGCGAGGTGCCCGCTCCCGTGGGCCTGACCTGGGTGGTGGGCGATCACACCTGGGTCACCCCCGATGCCCTGCGGCGCTTTGCCGCGGTATGTCCACCCACAGGCGGCGTGCTGAGCGTGGGCGGGCGCTGGGCCGAGCTCACCGGGCCCCTGCAGGGCTTGAAGCCCGAGGGCGAGCTGCTGCGCTACCCCGTCGCGCTCGCTCCCGCGGGCACCGACCCCACCCAGGCGCTCGCCGAGCTGCCGGCCATCCCCACCGACCTGGCGGTGAGCTTCCACGACACGCCCGCCCGGCACCCAGCCTTCGAGCACGCGATGGAGCCGGTTCCCGAGACCGCCGCCATGGTGCACACCATCACCCACTGGTCGCACCTGCTGCGGGTGAACCTGTACGCGATGATCGCGAACAGCAGCGCCGAGGGGCAGCGGCTGTCGGCCCTTCCGGCGCCGACACGTTGGTACAAGCTGCTGCTGTTCATGCTGCGCGTGCGGTCACTCGAAAAGTACGCCCTGGCGCGCGGCATCTCCCACACCGGCGCGGGCTGCGACATCCACCCCACCGCCACCATCGAGGCCTCGTGGGTCGGTGACGGCGTCACCATCGGTCCACACGCCGTCGTTCGCAGCTCGTGGATTGGTGACGGCGTGCACATCGGCGAGCACGCTCAGGTTCTGTCCACCGTGGCCCGGCCCGGGGCCCAGCTGGCTCGCGGCGTGATGAGCAACTTCTGCCTGGTGCTCGAAGGCGCCCTGGTGTCGCCAGGGTCGGGGCACCAGTCGTCGGTGTTCGGCCGCGACTGCTTCTTGGCGCACGGCGTCACCTGCTACGACCTGTCCTTCGGCAGCGAGATCCGCGTGCAGCACGAGGGGCAGACTGCCGCCTCGGGACGGCGCTTCCTGGGGGTCGCGGTCGGTCACCGGGCCCGCATCGGTCCCCACGTGATCATCAACTTCGGCGAGGCCGTGCCCAACGACGCCTTCCTGTTGGTCGACCCCAATCGGGTATTTCGGCACATCCCGGCCGATCTGCCGGCCGGCGAGCCCATGGTGGTGCGCGGCGGCGCCATCGTGCCCGCCAAGGACCCGTCGTGAGCTGGTTGAGCCTGCTGTGGTGGTTCATGGCGCTCATCCTGTTGGTGGACGGCTTGCGCATGCGCCGCGCGCTCGGCGGCCTGCTGGTGGCCGAGCCCCGAGGCGGCGAGGTCGACCCGGCGTTCGCCACGTGGGCCCTGCCCGGCGTCGAGGTGCCGCCGGTGCAGCAGGCTGCGCTCGCCGAGCTGGCGCGCAAGAAGGAACTGCTGGTGGTCGACGTGGTGCCCGCCGACCTGCCTGCCATCCGGGCGCTGGCACTCGCGACCATCACCGACCTGGCCAGCTACCGGCACAACCCCGCCGCCCACGGACGAACCGCGACCGCCGCCTTCCTGGTGAGCCCCGACGTGCCCGACCTCGAGGCCCTAGCCGCCCCCCAGGACACCGCCGACATGGTGTCCACGATGATCGGCCTGAAAGAGCGCGCCCCCACCAAGACCGACTTCATCGTGGCGCCCGCGGTGTCGGCCCCGGCGCTGAGCGCGCGCGACCGCCTGGCTCAGCTCGAGACTGCCGCCGGCGTGGTCGCGGTGTTCGTCATCGCCTTCAAGCTGATCACCCTGGGCCTGTTCGCCCTGGGGCTGGCGTTCCCGGGCACGCGCGTGGCGGCCTTGGTCTGCATCGCGCTGTTCCATCTGCAGCCGTGGATGGCGACCACCGGTACGCCCATGCAGCCACGCGACCTGGTGGCGATCACACTGCTGCGAACACCCATGGAGCTGTGGGAGTGGCTGCGCATCGGCATCGCGGCGGTGCGCCCGCGCGACACCCGCGCCCTGAGAGAGGCCCGTGAGCGCTACCGCGGCAAGCTCGACGGCGCCCCCGAGCGCTATTTCGAGCCGCGCGTGCAGCAGTGCCCGCTGTGCGGCGACACAGCGCTGTCCGAGGCGCTGAGGACCCGGGATCTGCTGCAGAACAAGCCGGGCACCTTCGTGCTCGAGCGCTGCGGCGGCTGTTCACTGGTGTTCCAGAATCCAAGGCTCACCATCGACGGCCTGGACTTCTACTACGCCGACTTCTACGAAGGCCTGGGCGCGCGCACCATGGAGGTCCTGTTCCGCTCGACGCGAAAGGCCTACGCCGAGCGCTCCACCATCGCCAACGGCCACGTCGAGCCCAGCGACTGGCTCGATGTGGGCTGCGGCATGGGCCACTTCGCCGAGGCCGCCCGCACGCACTGGCCCAACACCCGCTTCGACGGGCTCGACCTGTCCAGCCACATCCACGCGGCGGTTCGCCGAGGGTGGCTGCGCCGGGGCATCGAGGGCCTGTTCCCCCACGAGGCCCCCAAGCTGGCTGGGGCGTACGACGTGGTGAGCATGTTCCACTACCTGGAACACACCCGCGAGCCAGCGGCAGAGCTCCAGGCCGCGCACACCGCCCTGCGGGACGGCGGCTGGCTGCTCATCGAGGTGCCGAACCCCGACAGCGAGCTCGGCCGCCGCCTGGGGCGGTACTGGGTACCGTGGCTACAGCCACAGCACCTGAACCTGTTGCCGCCCGCGCTCCTGGGCGAGCAGCTGAAGAAGCATGGCTTCGAGCCCGTGGTCTGGCACCACGGCGAGGCCCACCAGGAGATCGACTTCCTGTTCGCCACCGCCCTGTTCATCAACGACGTGGCCCCCAACCCCGACTGGCCGTGGAGCACCAGGCCGTCGATGTTCGGGCTGCTGTGGCGTCGCGTCGTCGCCGGCTTCGTGGGTCCCATCGCGATGGTTGGGCACCTCGTCGATCTGGCGCTGGCGCCGGTCTGGCGCAAGCGGGGGTGGTCGAACACCTACCGGGTCCTGGCCCGCAAGATCTGAGGAACCGGCGGCAGCTCCCACTCCGGATGCAGCTCCCACCCGCGGGGATTGTGGTTGGTCAGCAGCTTCAGCGCCTCGACCGCCGGCGGGTCGCCGCCCCAGAACCGCCTGAAGGTCTGCAGGAGCTGGCGCCCGTAGCCCAACATCGCCGGCACATCGCGCAGCACCGCCGTGAAGCGGGTTCCAAAGGCGGGCTCGCGCTCCAGCTGCGCGGGCGTGTACCCATGGTCGGCCATGATTCGCCAGCACGTGCTCTCGACCAGACGGATCCACTGCGGCGACAGCTGCGTGCGCCAGTCTCGGGGCCGGGCGCCTCCGCGCTGCTTGTTGGCACGAACCAGCCACGGCATGCGGTAGCCGTCGTCGGCAAGCTCGTGGTGAGCGAGCACTCGGTCGTCCCAGGGCTCGCCCACGTGCTCCAGCACGCGCTCGAAGGTGGGTCGCGGCGCTGAGATGAGGTCTTCCAGGCGCACGTAGAGCACCCGGTCCCGGTACGGCAAGGTGAAGGCGTGCTGCCCGCGCACCAGGTGGGTCGCGAAGGTCAATGACCCGGTGGCCCAGGGCATGGTGACCAGTGAGGCCACGTTGGGGCGCGGGTCGCGCACCATGTAGATGACCCGGGCGTCGGGGTGCTCGTCGTACAGCCGGCCGATGTACGGGCACAGGCCGGGGTTCTTGTCGCCCCAGCGCACGGCGCCATTTCGCTCCGACAGGCGGCCCATCGCGACGCGAAAGGCCGTCACCAGGTCTTCCTCCCCGAGCTTGTCGGGCAACAGCGCCCGGACGTCGCCGGGGTCCAGACCCAGGAAGGCGAAGCTGAAGGAGTCGAACCAGCGCTGCAGGCGCTCAGCCGCACTCCGGCGGCGCCCCTGCCACACCCACGGATGAAAGCTCGCCTCTTGCGCGATGTAGATGTTGGGGTGCGCGTTGAGCATGGCGCGCATCAGCGAGGTTCCGCTGCGGCCGGCACCCAGCACGTAGATCGGCGGGCCGGAAATCCGCGGCGGTTGGTGTGGTTCCGGGGCGTGCAGGGACACCGGTGGAGGTTACACCGGCGGGAATGCAGAACCTCGCTCTGGTCGTGCCCATGCGGGCACTCGTGGTGTTCCCCGGGAGCATCCGCGCGGTCGCCCTCGGGCGTCCCGCTTCGGTCCAATCCGCTCTTCGGCATCTCGAGTCGGGCACGCCGCTGGTGCTCGTTCCGCAGCTCGACGCCGAGCAGCTCGACCCGCTCACCGCCGATCTCACGGCGCACGGGGTGGTGGCCCATGTGCTACGCGTCACCACCTTGCCTGACGGCTCCGTGCGGCTGCTCATCGAGGGCGGCGAGCGCGTGCGCGTGCTCGGCCCGCTCGAGCTCGTCGAGGGGGCGCTGACCGCTCCTTTCGCGCCCGTGCTCGAACGACAGGCCGACCCCGTGCACATGGCCGCACTGTCCGAGCAGCTCGCCGACATGTTCAGGGAGTGGCAGCTGGCGCAGGGCCTACACGGCCACGAGGCCGAGCTCATCGCGGCCGACCGCAACGACCCGGCACGGGTGGCCGATCAGGTGGCAGCGCAGCTCCCCCTGTCCCACGAAGACCAGCTCGCCCTCATCGAGGTGCCCGACACCCTCGATCGCCTTGCCGAGGTGAGCGATCTGATGGCCCGCGAGCTGGCCAAGCAGCGCATCACCACCGACATCAACGCCAAGGTCACCGCGGCGATGGACAAGTCCAACCGCGAGTACCACGTTCGCGAGCAGATCAAGGTCCTGCAAGAGGAGCTCGGCGACCGCGCCGGCCCCGCCGCCGACGCCGACCGCTTCGAAGAGCGCCTCAAAGAGCTCGGCCTGCCCCAGACCAGCCTCGAAGAAGCCCTGCGCGAGGTCGACCGCCTGCGCCGCGTTCACGTCGATGCTGCCGAGTACACCATCATTCGCACCTGGCTCGAGACCGTGTGCGACATGCCGTGGACCACCGCCACCGATGACAACGCCGATCTAGCCGATGCCCTGAGCGTGCTCGACGCCGATCACCACGGCCTCGACAAGGTCAAAGAGCGCATCATCGAGTACCTGGCCGTGCGCCAGCTCAACCCAAACAGCAAGGGCCCCATCCTGTGCTTCGTGGGGCCCCCTGGCGTGGGCAAGACCTCGCTCGGGCGCTCCATCGCGCACGCCTTGGGCCGAAACTACGCGCGCATTGCGCTGGGCGGCGTCAAAGACGAGACCGAGATCCGCGGACACCGGCGCACCTACATCGGCGCGTTGCCAGGCCGCATCGTGCGCGCGCTCATCCGCGCGGGCACCCGCAACCCGGTGCTGGTGCTCGACGAGCTCGACAAGGTGGGCACCGACCCCCACCGGGGCGACCCAGCCAGCGCCCTGCTCGAGGTGCTCGACGGCGAGCAGAACAGCGCATTCACCGACCACTACCTCGACATCCCCGTCGACCTGTCGCAGGTGATGTTCATCGCCACCGCGAACCTCGAAGAGCCCATCCCACCGGCGCTGCACGACCGCCTCGAGATCATCCGCATCGGCGGCTACATCGAAGAAGAGAAGGTCAAGATCGCCACCCAGCACCTGCTGCCGCGCCAGGCCCAAGAACATGGCCTGAACAAGGGCAAGCTGGCGCTCACTGAGGCCGCCATCGTCGAGGTGATCCGCGATCACACCCGCGAGGCCGGCGTGCGCAGCCTGGACCGCAAGCTCGCCACCGTGCACCGCAAGGTCGCCCGCCGCATCGTCGAGGGCAAGGCCAAGAAGGTCAGGATCGATGCCGGCGCGCTCAAGGAGTACCTGGGCCCGCCGCGGTACTTCCCCGAGCCGGTCGAGCGCGTCGATCAGCCTGGAGTCGTGGTTGGACTGGCCTGGACGGCGGTCGGCGGCGACATCCTGTTCATCGAGGCCACCAAGATGCCGGGCAAGCACTCGCTCAAGCTGACGGGCTCGCTCGGCGACGTGATGAAGGAGTCGGTCGAGGCCGCGATGTCCTGGCTGCGAACCCACGCCGCCGAATACGATTTGAAGCCCGACGCGTTCGACGCCGCCTTCCACCTGCATGTGCCCGCTGGCGCCATTCCCAAGGACGGGCCCAGCGCCGGCGTCACCATGGCCACGTCGCTGGCCAGCCTGGTGAGCGGCCGCAAGGTCAAGCCCAGCCTCGCCATGACCGGCGAGATGACGCTGCGCGGCAAGGTGCTGCCGGTCGGCGGCGTCAAAGAGAAGGTGCTGGCCGCCCGCCGGGCGGGCGTCACCACGGTCATCCTTCCCAAGCGCAACGAGACCGATCTCGAGGACGTGCCCGCGCCCCTGCGCGACGATTTGACCTTCCACTTCGTCGAGACCGTGCAGCAGGTGTTGGAGCTCGCGCTCGAGTAGCAACCGCCCCAGCCGAGCTACGCAAACGCCGAACAACACCGGGTGCAGGCAGGGAGTAGCCCTCCGTTGGCGGCCAGCCCTTTGCGGAAGGCCATCAGCTCGGGGGCGTTCCACAGCTCCACGAGCGACTGCTGGTGCACGTTGCCGGCGACCACCCGGTAGCACCGCGAGTGCGCCGGAATCACGGTGCCGTCGGACTTCACCATGATGGCGCGGAAGGCGTCCCTGCAGCTGCCCATGCGCTCCTGGGGGCGGCGGTAGTACCGCTGCAGACCCGCCTCCCCGGCGAGATCAGGAGCGAAGCTCACCGGCCAGGGCCACGTCCGCGAACGGATCGCTTCGATCTCGGCTGCGAGCTCGAGCAGATCGATGTCATCGAGGTCGAGGTCGGCCAGGCTGGAGGGGGCGGCGGGCCACCGATCGCCCAGCTGACGGTTGTGCTCGCGGGCCTGTCGGGGGGTGGTGAAGGTGGTGTGCATGAAGCCAACCCCCGCCAGCGGCAGCGCCGACAGCTGCACCAGCAGTGCCCCGAGGTGCCCGGTGTTCCAGGGCGTGATCGCGCAGAACACCCGAACCGAGGGCGGCGTCGGCTGCTCGAAGAGCCGATGCAGTCCCTCGATCGCCTTGTCGAAGGAGCCGGCCGCGCCTCGGATGGCGTCGTGCACGCCTGGCGGACCGTCCAGGGACACGGCCAGCTCGTCGAGCCCCGCGTCGCAGAGCATCGCAGCATGGCGCGGCAGGTGCAGCCCGTTGGTGATGAGCGTGGTCGTCAGCCCCAGCTCGGTCGCAAGCGCCAGCGACGTGCCCGTGTGGGGGTAGATGAGCGGCTCGGTAAAGGCCCAGCTGACCCGGGTCTGTGGCCAGCTCTTCCCGATCTGGCGGAGCACGTCCTCGATCAGTTCGAGCGGCATGTCGACAGGATGCGCGCCGGCCTGATGAAAGTGGAAGTTGCTGGCATCGAAGCCCGTGCCCACGTCGCACATTCGGCAGTGCAGGTTGCAGAGGTTGTTGACGCCCAGGATGACCCACTCGGGGGCATGCCACATGTGGCCTGGCATCCAGCGTGCGTTGGCACGCCTCAACAGGCCAGTGCCGAACCTCATCGTGCGTCTCCCCAGCGATCCCGCTCGAAGCGTATTCGAGGCTGGGCGGGAAAGCGCCGAATCAGCTCGGCGAAGCGCTGCTGGACCAGCTGGTCGGACGGCGAACCCAGGCCGGGTGCGGCGTACCAGGCCACGAACGCATCGCCCGGCACCTCGATGGCCTCCCCGAAGTAGGGCCGGGCCCAGCCTCGGAGGACCGGCCGCTGCTCACCGCTCCAGTCGCGCAGTCGAAGCAGATCGACCCGGTTGGGATGGCTGCGCGTGTACCGGGCGAGCATCTCGGGGAGGAGCTGTGCTTCGCCGCCGCGGAGTCGGACCATCTCGCGATCGACGAGCCCCACGTGGTCGTGCACACGGATGTCGAGCACGTGCCCGAGCATGCCCACATCGCTGGACATCACCCCCGCATCCGCCGGCGCGTGCACCACGGTCCACAGCAGGTCGACCGCAATCGGCGTATCGAGCTGGTGCAGCCGGGTGAGCTCCGAGACCGCGGGCGCCTGTCGCAGCCTCAGCCGGTCCAGATCCACCTGCCAGGCCGCCGCCAACCCGGCCGCAAGCGCCAGCGCCGGCCAGCCTCGCCACGGCTCCCTGCGCTCACCCAGCAGCAACAGCAAGGCGATGGTCAGGGCCATGCCCGGAAGCACCATGCGGCCGTGGGCCATCCAGTCGCCGCCCAGGCGTGCCAGCAACACGGTGTGGGCCCCCAAGGGCAGCCAGACGGCCAGCGGCGCGCGCCAGCCCAGCGCCAACAGGCCGACGAGCGGCGCGAGCAAGGCGCCCTCCAGCCCCACCGCCGTAAGCCCGTGCACGAGCCACTCCGAGCCCGCCACCTTGGCCAGGTAGGGGGTGGGCAACAGGCTGCCGAACCACGCGACACGCGCCAGGTGGTAGCTGCCCAGCACCAGTGCTCCGACCCCCACAGCGGCGGTGCCCCGGCGGTTCCAGAGCAGCAGCGCCATGGCGACCAGCAGGTGGGCGTGCCCTTCTGGGCGGGTGAGCGCGGCCAGCACCAGCAGCAGCATCGCCCCAGCGGGACGTCCGCCGTCGCGCAGCAGCTCGCACCAGCCGCACACCAGCAGCAACGCGAAGAACACCGTCTCCATGCCCATGGCCGACCAGAAGGCCAGCGGTGCCCACGCCGTGGCGGCGAAGAACACCGCATGATCGACGGGACGTTGCCCGAGAGCGCGGTCCAGCAGCCACACCAGCGCCACCCCGCTGATCAGCGACACCCCCTGCACGAACAGTCCCGGGTCCCACCCCAAGCCGATGGGCACCGTCATCAGCAGCACCCACAGGAAGTTGGAGTAGCCCTCGACGACGCGGCCACCCGCCCAGGTCAGCCGACCGTGATCGACCAGCTCGAAGGCGTAGGTGGCACTGATGTAGGTGTCGTCGAGCTGCAGGTGCCACGTCGGCAGCGCGAGCAGCAGCAGCAGCGCGACGCCGAGGGCGGGGCGGAGCATGGGCGGGGGCTATCCGATGTATTGTGTCGGCTTGGAGGTCCGATGCGACTCTCAGCCCTCAGCGCCCTATCCCTCTTTGTGGCCTCGTCCGCAGCCGCCGTGCCGATGGAATTCCATCATCAAGGTCGATTGTTCGACCAACTGGGGGCCCCGCTAGCCACCCCAGAGGTCGTTACCTTCCGGCTCTACGACGTGCCCTCGGGGGGCAGCCCCACCTGGGAAGAGACCCACCTGACCGTCGGGTTCACGGACGGCTACTACAATGTCCAGCTGGGCACCGAAGAAGCGCTCGACACCAGCCTGTTTGACGGCGACTCGGCATACATGTCCATTCAGGTGGGTGCCGGAGCCGAGCTGCCCACGCGCATCCAGCTGGTGAGCGTGCCGTACGCGCTACGCGCCGCATCCGCCGACTCGTTCAGCGGCGGCACCGTCATCGATGCCACCGAGGTTCGCATCAACGGCACCACGGTCATCGACTCCTCTGGCCAGATCGATGCCAGCGCAGTCGCGAACTCCTCGGACACGCTTCTGGATCTGGGCTGCACCGATGGCCAGATCGCCCAGCTGGTCGGGTCGGCATGGGCCTGCGCCCCCCTGGCCATCGATGCCAGCGCGATCACCAGCGGCGAAGTGGACATGGACCGCCTTCCCACGGGCACCGGCGCCAACAACGTCGCGATTGGCGACCACGGGCACAGCGACATCGACGCCGTCTCTCTGCAAGGACACACGGTGAGCGGCTCGGGCACCGGCGACGAGCGCATTGCTCTGCTCGACGGCGCGGGCCAGCTCCCCACCGCAACCATTCCCACTGGGGCCCTGGTCGACTACACACTGTTCGACGGCGTGAAGCGCGACTGCCCTGGCTTCGGAGAGCAGACCTTCGACGGGGCGTCCGCATCCTGGAACGCTTGCCCATCCCCCTGGAACTGCGTCTCCGACGCATCCCACGCCGGCTGCGAGGCCGCCGGTTCCGACGGCACGTACGCCTCTTGCAACGACATCTTCGACGATGCCGCCTTCGATGGGGTGGGCACCGCACACGACCTCAACTACTGGATCGACCCCCGACGGCCCAGGCGGCAACGGGCCGGTGCTCTCCTACTGCTTGATGTCCGCAGGCGGTGGCGGCTGGACCCAGGTGATGAACATCGATACCAACGACGGAAATTACGTCGATTACAACAATACCAACTTCTGGACTTCGAGTACCAATGGCTTGGGCGGCGTGTCCTCCAGCTTCACGGCCGACTACAAGAACGCCAGTGTGTTCGCCGAGCTCCCCGCCCAAGATCTGATGATCATGGTCCACGAAGAGGGAACCGAGGTCGCCTGGCGGTCCTGGAACCTGGCCCAGGCTCGCACGATGTTGGGCATCACGACCGCTCCGCAGAACACGGTCATCACCGCCGGAATCATCGGCAGCACCAACACCAACGCCCTCGATCAGTACGAGGCTGTCGTGCGAGGCGACGGCCAGCTCATCGCGAACTGGGTCTACGGCTACACCACGTCGAACGACTGGTCACGGCTGGTGAACAACGCGGCCGCGGCGTTCGGGGCACCGAACAACCACGACGACACCGTCGCCGGTCTTGGCTGCCGCATGAACGTCAGCAACGGCACCAACGGGTCGCGCTGGGACGCGGGCTACGGCTGGGACGGAATCGGCTATCAGCGCGCCCTCATGGGATCCGACGAGGTCCCGGGCGACCCCTGGGCCACCACGAACTCTCGCGGGCTCGACTACGACTACGCCATCTTCGTGCGTGACTAGAGAGCCGACGCTGTGGCGGGGGCTATCCCGGCCCCGCGAACGGCGTTCCTCCCCAGTCGAACTGCACGCTGGCCGGCTGCCCGCCGCGTGTCACCTGGACCTGCGCGGCCTCGCCCTGCAGCAGCTCCTGCACGTCGGCGGGCGCCTGCACCGGCACGCCGTTCACGCTCCGGATGATGTCCTCGACGGCCACCCCGGCCCGCTCCGCCCGACTGCGCGGCCGAACCGCGAGCACGCGTCCACCGGAGCCGGGCTCGGCGACAAGCGTCATGCCCGCCACGACCACCGGCGTCACCGCCCAGTCGCCCATGCGCACCGGGTAGTGGAAGTGCTCGGCGCCGCGGCGCACCTGCACGTGAACGGGCTCGTTGGCCGGTAGCCGGTCGAGCAGGGCCCGCAGCGCATCCGGGGTCTGGACCCGCTCGCCCTGCACCGCGACAAGCGCATCCCCCTCGCGGATGCCAGCGCGACCGCCGGGCCCGCTGGGGATGACCCGACTGACCACCAGCTCGTCGCCCCGCACCTCGGTGCGCACCCCAAAGAAGGCCCGCGTGACCTGCGCCCCCGCGGCCAGCTCCGGAAGGGCGTCCTGCAGCACCTCGACGGGAACCGCGAAGGCGATGGCCTGCCCTTGCGCGTGGGTGCCCGCCAGCACGCCCACCACCGCGCCCTGGCTGTCGAAGATGGGGCCCCCCGAGTTGCCCGGATTGAGCGGGATGGTGAGCTGCAAGAAGTCGACCCTGGGCCCCTCCTCGGACTCGCCCAGGTCCAGCCGGCGCCCCCGCGAACCCAGCACCCCGACCGCCAGGCTGTGCCCCAGGCCGTAGGGGTTTCCGATGGCGAGCACGGTGTCGCCGATCATCAGATCCTCGGAGCGACCGAGCGCCGCGGGCTGCAGCTCGCCCCCCTCGACCTCCAAGAGAGCCAGGTCGGTGCGTGCATCGGTGCCCACCACCCGGGCTTCGTACACCTTGCCCTCCGAGGTGCGCACCACCGCTCGCTCGGCCCCCACCACCAGGTGCCGGGCGGTCACCACGGCGTCCTCGGCCACCGCGAAGCCACTGCCCAGGCGGGGCTCGGGCTGGTCGAGGCTGACGTTGACGACCACCGGCGCCACGCCCGCGTACAAGTCGGCGTAGCTCACCCAGCCGGGGGACTCCGCCGGGGCGGCCGGCGGCGGACGCAGCCACAGGCCCAGCGCGAGGCCCAGCGCCCCGGCCGCGATGGCCCAGGGAGCAACGGTCCGCGCGAGCACCGGTTCCGCCAAACGTTATGCCTCCACCAAGAGTCCGTATGGGGACCCGTCGCATGTTCCCATACCCTCACACCAGAGGTCCCCGAGCCCTTGCAGTTCCCAGCCGCATTCGGAAAATACGAGCTGCTGGAGCGCATCGCGACGGGGGGAATGGCCGAGGTGTACCTGGCGCGCAGCTTTGGCGTGGCCGGCTTCGAGAAGCGCCTGGTCATCAAGCGCATTCGACCCGAGTTCGCGTCCGACCCCCGCTTCGTCAGCCTGTTCATCAACGAAGCAAAGATCGCCGTGCACCTGAGCCACCCCAACATCGTGCAGGTCTACGATCTCGGAAAGGTCGGTTCCAGCTGGTTCATGGCGATGGAGCACCTGCGAGGGCACGACCTGACGCGGCTGGTGAAGACCCTTCGTGCCGCAGAGCTCGCCCTTCCGCAGCACGTCGCGGTGGCCATCGTCGCCAAGGCGGCGCGCGGCCTGGCCTATGCGCACAGCCGCACCGACCCATCCGGCGCCCTGCTGGGGCTGGTTCACCGGGATGTCTCGCCCCACAACATCATGGTGACCTTCGACGGCGAGGTGAAGCTCGTCGACTTCGGTGTCGCGCGCCTGATGAACAGCGCCGAGTCCGATGCCGAGCAGCCTGGACGCCCCGGCGGCGGCAAGTATGCCTACATGAGCCCCGAGCAGGCTGCCGGCGAGCCCGTCGACCACCGGTCGGACATCTTCAGCGCGGGCATCGTGCTGTGGGAGCTCATCGTCGGGCACCGGCTGTTCCAGTCCTCCGACAAAGACGAGAAGCTGCGACTGGTGCGTGAGGCGATCGTGCCGCATCCCCGCGACCAGGGCGTCGAGATCGACCGCGGCCTGTGGGCCATCCTGCAGCGCGCCCTGTCGGTCGAGGTCGACGATCGGTACGATTCGGCCGCCCTGTTCGAAGAAGACCTGCGCGCCTGGCTCTTCCACCAGGGAGTCCGCGCCGGCCGCAACGAGATTGCCCAGCAGATGCAGCTGGCCTTCCCGCAAGAGGCCGAGCACCCCGGCGACGACCTGGACCTGGCGCGCATGGTCGCCGACCTCGACCGCCTCGATGCGCCCGAGCCGACCCTCGCCAGCCAAGCGGGCCGCGCGACCCCGGCCGAGGGCACCGCGCTGCTGGGTCGGCTGCAGCAGCCGGACGGCGAGCGCAAGCCCGTTGCCGTGTTGGTGATCGACGTCGACGGCATGACCGAGCTGTCGGCACGCGTCGACGCCGATGTGCTGTTCAAGCGGCACTACCAGCTGTTGCGCTGGCTTCGTCACATCACGGACAACTATGGCGGCGTCGTGCACAGTGCCGTCGACGACCACATCGTGGTGTTCTTCGGAGTGCCGAAGAACCGTGACGACGATCTGCGTCGGGCCCTCGAGGCGGCGCTCGAGCTGCAGCGCAGCGTGGGCCAGATTCGCGCCAAGGGCCTGAACATCAGCCTGGCCATCGGCGTGCACACCGGCGACGTCACCCTGTCTGCCCGCAAGCGGCGGCTGCGCTACACGGCGCGCGGCAACACCACCCGCATGGCCCGCCGCCTGAGCTCGGTCGCCGACCACGACGAGGTGCTGGTGAGCGAGGCCGTGCTTCAGGCGGCCGAGAACGACTACCGGCTGCGGCGCGGCCCCGACGTGCCCAACCGGGGCGGCAAGGCGCCCACCCCCAGCTACCTGCTGCTCGAGCCCCGCAAGGGACTGCGGGTGGCCGGCAAGGGGCCCTGGCTGCGGCGCGGCCAGGAGCTCGACGTGATTCGGCACGCGCTCATCGGGCTGGGTCAGGGCACCGGCGCCGCCATCGTGCTGACAGGCGGGCCGGGCAGCGGCAAGTCCCGACTGCTGCGCGAGATCCGCGACCGGGCCCAGCGCCGGGGCATTCCCTTCTACCTGGCCCGGTGCACGCCATTTGGCGAGGACCCGCCCATGGAGCCGTTTCGCGATCTGGTTCGCGGCGTCGTCGGCGTCGAGGTCGACACCCCCAAAGACGAGGTTCGCCAGCAGCTCGGGCGCCTGACCCAGCTGGGCCTGTCCGAGCGCGACACCGGGGCACTGGGCGCCCTGCTGGGCATCGGAGGCGTCAGCCGCCGGGCCGCCGCGTGGGCCGCTCTGCGCAGTGTGGTGAGAGGCCTGCCCCGCGAAGGGCCGGTGATCGTCGCGCTCGAAGATGTGCAGCACCTTCCCCGAGCCGAGACCGCCGAGCTCGCCTGGCTGCTGCGCGCTCACGAAGAGCTGCCCGTCCTGTTCTTGTTCACCGCCCGCGGCGACGCCCCCGACTCGGTGGCCCAGGCTGCCCGCGTCGTGCCCCTGGGTCGGTTCGATCACGACGCGCAGGAGCGGCTGCTGCGCCACCTTCTCGACGTGGTCGAGGTCGACGAGCGGCTGGTCTCGCTGATCGACCGCACCTGCGAGGGCAACCCGCTCTACCTCGAGCAGATGGCCAAGTACCTGCTGCAGACCGGCCGGGTGACCACGCATCAGGGGCGCGCCGCCCTCGCCGGCGACGACGATGCCCCCATGCCCAAGAGCCTGGCTGCACTGATCTCGGCGCGCATCGACGCGCTCGACCCGGCGTCCAAGGGCGCGCTTCAGCTGGCCGCCATCATCGGCCTGACCTTCTCGGCCGCGGTGCTCGGCGAGGCGGCCGGCGTGGACGATCCCACGCCATTGGTGTCCGATCTCGTGAGCCACGGCCTCATCGTGCGCACCGAAGGCCTGGGCGACGACTGGGCCTTTTCGTCGGAGCTCGTTCAGGAGGCCGCTCTGCGCGGCATCCTGGGAGTTCAGCGCCGCGACTACCACCGCATGGTGGCGGCCGCGATCGAGACCCTGCACGAGGGCGAGACCGAGGCGTGGGCCGAGGGCCTGGCCCACCACTGCGCCGAGGGCGGGCGCCACGTCGACGCCGCTCGCTACGCGCTCACCGCCGCGCGCCGGCTCGAGGCCGAGGCCGTGCTCGACCGCTCCCGTCAGATGCTCGAGCGGGGCATTGGCTGGATTCGCAAGGTGCCCGAAGACCGGCATACCTGGGACGCCCGTGTCCAGGGCGAGGCCACGCTGCACCTGCGTCACGGGATGGTGTGCCAGCTGCTGGGCGATCCGGGCGCCGCCGAGCGCTCCCTGCACATGGCCATCGACATCAGCTCGGACTGCGGCCTGCCCTGGATCGAGGCGGGTGCCCACCTGGAGCTCGGGCGCGCCTACATGCACCGCGGACGGCTGATCATGGCCGCGGCGCACGTCGACCAGGCGCGCGAGATCCTGACCCACGAGCGCGACCCCGAGCTCGAGCTCGAGTCGCTCGAGGTCGCAGCCGCGGTCGCCTACGAGCAGGGCCAGTACGAACAGGCCGACGAGCTGTGGCACGACGCCCTGGCGCTGGCGCAGGGCAACGCCCAGGCCGAGGCCCGGTGCATGCTGGGGCTGGCCAATCGCTACCTGCGCACCGGCGACAACGGATCGGCCGAGCCACTGCTGCAGGGGGCGCTCAGCGCCGCACGGCGCGCCAGCGACCGCATCCTGGAGGGTCGGGTGCTCAACAACATCGGCCTGGGCCACTCCGCCGCCGGTGAGCACGACGAGGCCATCACCTGGTTCCGCAAGGCGCTCGAGGTGCGCCAGGGCATCGGCTACACGCGCGGCGTCAGCATCAACCACCACAACATCGGCGACGCGTGGTTCCACAAGGGCGACCCGGCGCGCGCCTGGGTGGCCTTCGAGACCAGCCGCGAGCTCGCGCTCGAGATGGGCTGGGACCGCGGTGTGGTGCTCAACGACGTGTACATGGGCACCATCGCCGCCATGCAGGGCGACGAGGCCGGGTTGCACACCATCGAGCAGGCCATCGATGCCGCCCGGACCCTGGGCGACCACGAGATCGTCAGCACCGGACTGTGGCTGTCTGGCAAGTGGATGCTGGACGAAGGCCGACAAGCCGAGGGACGCCAGCGCCTGGAGGCCGCCCTGGCCGAAGCGCGGACCTATGATTTCGGCGTGATGGTCGAGGCCATCGAGGAGCTGCTGGGAAGCGCGCCAGGGGACTGAGGAGCGCGGGCGTCCGTCGCCGACGTCCACGAATCGCCGCCCAAGGCCGGGCGGTCCTAGTCGTCGGGATTGAGCTCGGCGAAGCGCTCGATCAGCTCTCTGGACTCGTCATCGAGCTGCTTGGGTACGCGAATGCGCACGCTGACGAACAGGTCCTCGCCATCGTCGCCCTTGCCCTTCAGGCGCATGCGGGTGCCCCCGCTGGTGCCGGCGGGGATGGTGATGCGCACCTTGCCTTGCGGGGTCTTGAGCGCGACCCGACCGCCCAGCAGGGCCTCGACCAACGAGATGTCGATCACCATGCCGTCCGGTCCGCTGGCTTGAGCCTCGGCCACCGGCGGCGGCGGACGGCGCGGCGGCCTTGGGGGCGGCGCCGTCTCGGTCTGCACCTGCTCGCGCGGGACCTCGCCTGTAGCGGGTCGATCGGCCTGATCAGGCCGCCCGACCACCCTCACCCGGACGACGAGCGAGCCGTAGGGCCCCCCGTGCGCACCGGCGTCTCCGAGGCCGCGCTCGCGCAGCACCTCGCCATCGCGCGTGCCAGGCATGATGCGCACGTCCGCGATGTCCTGGATGCGCACCACTCCGGGGTCTTGGCTTCCGGGCCGCCACGAGTCCGAGCGCTGCATGCGGTAGTACACCGCGGTGACCGTGCCTCCTTCGGCCGCGATGCGCGCGGGCACGTCGAGCTCGATGTGCACATCGTCGCCAGGCGTCGGCTGGTTGCGTCGCGCCGAGGGGTCGCGCCCGGGTGCGCGGCCACGCCGCCGCTTGTTGCTGCCGAAGCCAAAGTCGCCGAAGTCCTTGAACAGGTCGTCGAGGTCAAGGTCGTTGCCGGCGGCACCTTGGGCGCGCTCGGAGCTGGCATGCCCACCGGCCTCGTGCGCCCCCTGCCCGCCGGGCTTGGTGGGGCCAGACGGACCGTGGGCCTGCGGCGCCTTGGGTCCGGACTGCTGCTTGTGGGTGGCTTCTTCGCCAAAGTTGCCGCTGACATGGTTGTAGAAGGCGTCGAAGAAGTTGCCCCCGCCCGAGAAGCGCCGCTGCCCTCGCCGGTCGTACCGCGCACGGGTGACAGGATCCATGAGCGTCTCGTACGCTTTTCTGGCCGTCTTGAAGCGCGCGGCCGCCTCGGGATCGTCGCCGGCCACATCGGGATGGCACTCACGGGCGATCTGACGGAACGCTCTCTTGATTTCCTGTGGAGTCGCGTCGGGGGCGACTCCGAGGACCTCGTAATAGTCCTGCGCCATGGGCTCCTCGCGGTCGAAACCAAGATCCGACCGCCGGCTGGAGGTCCAAAGCTGTAGACCTCCGTCAAGGTTCGTGGTGGACAGCGTACCCCAAAGTTACGATGATGAGGCATCGGGCGCGGTGTGCGCGCCTGACCCGAGGCTGATTCATGGGTAAATACACCAACCCCGCCGGGCTCTCGTGCTCGTTCTGCCACAAGCCGCAGCGTGAGGTCGACAAGATCGTCGCCGGGCCGAACGTGTACATCTGCAGCGAATGCATCCGGCTGTGCCTCGACATCATCCGAGACAACAGCCAGCACAAGCCCGTCAGCTGGGGTCACTCCGGTGTGCCCGCGCCCGCCAAGATCAAGACCTACCTCGACCAGTACGTGGTGGGCCAAGACCAGGCCAAGCGCAAGATCGCGGTCGCCGTGTACAACCACTACAAGCGACTCGAAGCCAACGCCAAGTCCGAAGACGGCGACGTCGAGGTGCAGAAGAGCAACGTGCTGCTCATCGGCCCCACCGGCACCGGCAAGACGCTCATCGCGCAGACGCTCGCCCGCTTCCTGGACGTGCCCTTCGTCATCGCCGACGCCACGTCGCTGACCGAGGCAGGCTACGTCGGCGAAGACGTCGAGAACATCATCCTCAACCTGTACCAGGCGTCCAACAACAACCTCGAGCGCACGCTGCGCGGCATCGTCTACCTCGACGAGGTCGACAAGGTCACCAAGAAGAACTTCACGTCGTCCGTCAGCCGCGATGTCTCGGGCGAAGGCGTGCAGCAGGCGCTGCTCAAGATCCTCGAGGGCACCGTCGCCAACATCCAGGTGCGAGGCAACAAGCGCCTCCCCAACCAAGAAACCATCCAGATCGACACGTCCAACATCCTGTTCATCTGCGGCGGCAGCTTCGAGGGCCTCGACAAGGTCATCGAGCAGCGCCTCGGGCGTCGCAGCGTGGGCTTCCGCAACGACGAGAAGCAGACGGTCGAACAAGACAAGGTCGAAAAGCGGCTCATGCTGCAGAAGGTCACCACCGAAGACCTCGAACACTTCGGCCTGATCCCCGAGTTCATCGGTCGATTGCCGGTGGTCGCGGTCATGAACCCGCTGGGCGTCGAAGACCTGGTGCACATCCTGACCGAGCCCAAGAACGCGCTCATCAAGCAGTACCAGAAGCTGCTCAAGTTCGAGAAGGTGAAGCTGCGCTTCGACGACGAGGCCATCCGGGCCATCGCCGAGCGTGCCATCGACCGCAAGTCCGGCGCGCGTGGCCTTCGAGCCATCATCGAGCGCGTCATGCTCGAGGTCATGTACGAGGTGCCCTCGATCGAGGGCCTGTCCGAGGTCAGCATCAGCGAGAGCGTCGTCAAGGGCGACGGCGAGCCCGAGTACGTCACCACGCAAGAGCTTGGGGTACCGGGCTGACCCCCTCCATCCTGATCGCGTCACCTCAGATGACCGATCCCTTCTTCGAGCGGTCGGTCGTGCTGCTCTGGCACCACGACGAAGACGGCGCCATCGGGGTGGTGGTCAACCGCGCCCTCAAGCACGGCATCGGCGATGTGGTCGTCCCGCGCGAGGGCTTCGAGCTGCGCGAGCATGCCCAGACGCGGGTCAGCTGGGGCGGCCCGGTCGAGACCCAGTCGGGCATCGTGGTCACCAGCGGCACGATCGACGACGACGAGGGCTGGACGCTCGACTGCGGCATCGCGGTCACGCGCAGCGCCGAGGCCATGTACCGCGTGCTCGACGAAGGCCGGCCCGTGGTGCTGTGCCTCGGCTACGCGGGCTGGGGCCCGGGCCAGCTCGACAAAGAGATCCAGGCCGGAGGCTGGCTGTACGTCGACGCCGACCCCCAGCTGATCTTCAGCGACAAACCCGACCAGATCTACACCGCCGCCCTCGCCGCCCTGGGTGTGCACGAGCACATGGTGTGGATGACGCCGATCGAGGAGTAGCGCGCCCGGCCCCGCGGCCAATGGGGGGTAGGGAGCTTGCGACCGGACGGGACCCCATTGGCCGCGCCGAGGGGCCGCGGTGCGCGTCGATGGGTAGCGCGCCCGGCCCCGCGGCCAATGGGGGGTAGGGAGCTTGCGACCGGACGGGACCCCATTGGCCGCGCCGAGGGGCCGCGGTGCGCGTCGATGGGTAGCGCGCCCGGCCCCGCGGCCAATGGGGGGTAGGGAGCTTGCGACCGGACGGGACCCCATTGGCCGCGCCGAGGGGCCGCGGTGCGCGTCGATGGGTAGCGCGCCCGGCCCCGCGGCCAATGGGGGGTAGGGAGCTTGCGACCGGACGGGACCCCATTGGCCGCGCCGAGGGGCCGCGGTGCGCGTCGATGGGTAGCGCGCCCGGCCCCGCCTACGCGCCTTCTTCTGCGACCTCGTCCAGCACCGGCAGCCACTTCTGCACGCTGGCGGCAAACGCTGCTTTCTGGCTGCGCGGCAGCGGCTTGCTGTTGGGCAGCCGCGTCTTCATGGCGTCGACGAAGCGCCCGTTCTTCCACATCTGCCAGTGCAGGTGTGGCCCCGTGGACATGCCCGTGCTTCCGACGGCACCGATGACCTTGCCCTGGCTGATCCGCGCACCCTTCTTGACCGAGATGCGGGACAGGTGGCTGTAGCTGGTCTCGTAGCCGCCATCGTGCCGGATCTTCACGAAGTTGCCGTGGCCGCCGTTTCGACCCGCGTGGGTAACGACGCCGTCGGCGACCGTGCGCACCGACGTGCCCTTGGGAGCCCCAAAGTCGGTGCCATTGTGGGGGCGCCGCCGCTTGAGGATGGGGTGGAAGCGCTTGGGGTTGAAGCTGCTGGTGACGCGTGCCCCGAACGACAGGGGCGAGCGCAGGAAGGGCCGCTTCATGCCGGTTCCGTCGGGGTGATAGAAGCGCCCCTCGCCGTTCACCTCGTGCCGGACGGCCTCGTAGACGTCGTCGCCGTTCACGAGCCGGACCGCATGCACGTCTCCGAGCCGCGTCTTGTGCTCGCTGGTCATGACCTCGCCCACCAGCGTGAGCGTGGCTCCGGGCTGCAGCTCGCTGTTGAAGTCGAGCTCGTACTCGAAGATCTGCGCCAGCTCGGCGAGGTCTTCGGGGCGCAGCCCGGCATCCAGGCCATCGGCCCACAGACTGCGCTCGATGCGAACCCGCCGGGTCTCGACCTGGGTGGTGTAGACCACCTCTTGCAGCCGGCTGGTCCAGCCGTCGTCGCAGCGCTCGATCAGCAGGGTCTGGTCGGCGTCGATGACGTAGCGGAGCGCCGTGGGCTCGGCGATGCCATCGGTGTAGACCAGCTGCAGATCGCGGTCGGGACGAATGCGCGTGAGGTCGTAGTGGGGCTTGGCGGCAGCGATGAGGGCGGTCGCCGACAGCCCCTGCGCCGACAAGATGCCGCCAATGGTGCTGCCCCGGCGAATGGGCAGGGACACCCGCGTGGTATCGGCGGGCATGGCCGGCGGCGTGGGCGGAGCCGCCGCGATGACCAGCTCGGGGGTGGAGCTGTAGGACGTGGCCGCGACGATCAGGACCAGAGCGGACACGGCAGCAGCGGCCACATGCCGCGGCCACACGCGAAAGGGTTTCGCCGAACGAGGGCTGTTCATGGCAGATGCCGGTGGAGGAATGGGGGAGGGAGAAGGAGGGGGGGATCCTCAGTCTAGCAGACTGCTGCTTCGAGGAATCGCCGATTCGGCGGCCGGACCTGCCGAGGGCGGCGGATGCCTCGGTCGCAGCGCGCTGAAATACCCGGCAAGCCGGGTATTTCATCACTCTGCTACCGCAACACCAGCACCATCACCGCCATCAATCCCAAGCCGATGAAGCCGAGCACACCGCCGACGACCACCCCCACGCCCGCCATCATGAGGATGGAAGGCCCACTTCGGCGCTTGGGCCGCTGACGCGCCCCAGACTGGGAGCCCTTGGACGGAGGCGACACCGAACCCGACGGGAGCGGCGCCTTCTTGGGCGCGCCGCTACTGATGGGCGCCATCTGGGTGATGTTCTCGGGCGCGCGCGGCAGGGCGGCCGCCGGCGGACCCAGATCGTCGTAGCTCATGCCCGCGCCGGCGTTCGCGCCCAGCGGCTTGGGCCGGGCACTCGACGGCGGGCTCGCGGCCTCGGTCGCCTTGTCGTCGTCGTCGGTGAGCAGGCCCTGTACCGCGATGGTGCGCCCCACCAGGGTGTCGCCCTGGGGCTTGGTGGCCTTGATGCGCTTCTCGAGCAGGTCAGGGACGACGTCGCGGCTCCACGTGCGCAGGCCCTTGCCCGAGCAGCGCTCGCCGGCCTCGAGCAGCATGCTCTCGGCTTCTTGGCCGCCCGGCCGTGCGGTGGGATCCCAGGCGAAGACCTTGCGGAGCACGGGAAGCAGCGGCGCGTACTCGGGAGGCAGCTCGGCCAGCCGCCGATCGACACGTTCTTGGAAGCGCTTGGCCTGCACCCGCGGCGCGCCCCATTCCTTGGCGGCCGCGCACTCCCACATCGTGAGCCCCAGCCCGTAGATGTCGACGGCCGGGGTGGGGTCTTGACCGGCCAGGATCTCGGGCGGGAAGTAGTTGAGCGTGCCCAGCACCAGCCCCTGGGTTTGGCTCTCGCGGCTGTCGAAGGCGGCCCGGGCGACGCCGAAGTCGAGCAGGCGCACGCCACCTCGGTTGGTGACCATGACGTTGGCCGGCTTCACGTCGCGGTGGATGACGCGCAGGGGCTCGTTGGTGTTGGGGTGCCGCGCATCGTGGGCGCGACCCAGCGTACCCGCGAGCTCGGCGCCCATCTCGGCCAGGGCCTTGGGCGGAACGCCACCGGTGCCCTCGACGATGTCGGCAAGGTCGACGCCCTCGACGTACTCCATGATGACGGCGTCACGGCCCTCGACCGCGACCAGCTCGCTCACGCCCAGCACACTCTCGTCGGCGAGCATACCCAGCAGACGCGCCTCGTCGCGCATTCGAGCAAGGAAATGCTCGTGGTCGGCGGCGGATTGCTTCATCACCTTGACCGCGCAGCTGCGGGTAAACCCGCCGGGTACACGAAGCTCGGCGTGATAGACCGAACCCATCGCCCCACTTCCGATGAGGCGGTTGAAGGTGAGCGTACGCATTCGCCCGGCACTCTATCACCGCTGTCCACCCCACGTCGGTCCGACGGTCCTGGCAGCTGCACTCACCCTGCTTGGTGGCGTCGCCAGCGCCGATCCTGGTGAGCCGAACGCCCCCTCACAAGCGGTGTTCGCCGAAGCCTGGGTCACCACGGAGCATCCCGTCTCGCTGTCCGAAGTCGACCGCAGGATCCTGCTCGCCGAGGGCACGAGGCACACCAAGAACGGGGCCACATGGCGCGTGCTAGCGCCCATGGATGCGCTGGACACGCTGCGCGCCGCGGGACTCGAGGTCACGGTCACGCGGCCCGACCACCGACGAGGAGCCCCGCGCGACGCCTACCACACCCCCGACGAGGGCCACGCACAGCTCGCGGTGCTGGCCTCCACCTCGGGGCGGGCCGGTCTGGTGCAGCTGGGCCAGTCGGTCGAAGGGCGGCCGGTGATGGGCATGTGGCTGGGTCAGCCGCCCGGCTCCGGGGCGCCCACCTGGAGGGTGCTCGGCGCGCACCACGGCGACGAGTGGAGCTCGTTCGAGGTCGTGCTCGACACCGCCGCCACGCTGGTGGCCGAAGACGGCACCGACCCCGACATCACCGGGTGGCTCGACCGAAGCACGGTGTGGTTCGTGCCGTACGTCAACCCTGACGGCGTGCTCGAGGGGTCGCGTTTCAACGCCAACGGCATCGACGTCAATCGAAACTACGGCTTCGAGTGGCGAGACGACTTTCGCGCAGGGGCCACCGCCTTCTCGGAGCCCGAGGCGCGGAACATCCGCACGCATGCGTGGCTCAGCAATCCGCACGCCAGCGTGTCGGTGCACGCCGGGGCCGCGAACTTCGGCTACGTCTGGAACTGGACCACCGACGCCAACGCCGACTGGCCCCTGCTGGCCGCCATGGCCAGCGACTACGGCTCCACCACCACCGAGCCCAACTTCTGGGTCACCAACGGTGCTGCCTGGTACATCACCTACGGCGACACCAACGACTGGAGCTACGGAACCTATGGTGGGCTCGACTTCACCCTCGAAGCCACCGCCACCAAGGCGCCCGCGGCCAGCACCATCCCCGACTTCGTGGCCAACCACCGACCCGCCATGCTCGAGTTCCTGCTACGCGACCCCCTGCTGTCGGGCCGCGTGACCGACGCGAGCACCGGTGAGCCCGTCGCCGCGCAGATCGAGCTGTTCAACGCCACCAGCCCGGCCTCGCAGCCCTTCTACAGCGACCCGATCAGCGGCTCCTACCACCGGCTGGCGCTGGCCATGCCCGACGAGCTCCGTGTCACCGCCCCCGGCTACGCGCCGCAGACGGTGGCCGCGGCAGCCCAGCTCGACATCGAGCTCCAGCCCACGAGCCTTCAGGACACTCGCCTCGATCCCTTCGTGCTGATCGGCACCACCGAGCTCGCTGTGCCGCTGGACTCGGGCATGCTCACCCTGTGGCGCAGTGACTCCCCGCCCCTGACCTACACCATCGACGGTGGCGTGGCCTCCATCGACGCAGGGCAGCTGGCCCCGGGCCCGTACACCGTCGAGCTCGGCGACGGTCGGGTGTGGCGCCACGGCGTGTTCGTGGCCGACACCCAGGGCCCGGCTGGGCTCTCGGGCAAGCAACTCACCGAGTCCCAGATCTCGCTAGAAGGCGCATTCGCACCGGGAACCTCGGCGTGGACGCTGTCGGGCAGCACCCGCTCGCTCGTGGCTGCACCGATTGTTGACGAGTCCGACACCAGCGTCGATATCGACCTTTCCAACATAGATATCGATGCCGTCTTCGACCTGATCCTGGTGAGCGACGGAACCTGGTTGGTGATCCCCGATGTCCGAAGCGACATGGAACTGGACACGGGTTCACCCTTGGATACGGGGCTTCCTCCCGACAGCGGCCTGGCCGACTCGGGAGCGGCATCCCGTAGCTGCGGATGCGCCTCGAGTCCCCTCCCCTCCGCCGGCTGGTTGGCCCCGCTGGTGCTCCTGATTCTTCGGAGACGCCCCGCATGAAGCCCATCCTCGCAATCCTCCTGGCACCCTTGCTGCTGGTCACCGGCTGTTCGTCCGACCCGGGCAAGGCGAGCTTCAGCGAGAACGTCGGCGAGACCTTCGCCCAGTGCAACCCGGCCGAGATCCGCTTTCTGGCCGGCAAGCACAACTTCATGAGCGCGTTCGAGAACTGCGGGAGCAACAACTTCAAGGACTACGCGTGGAGCCCCAACGGCACGCACCTGTACTTCCAGCTCACGCTCACCCACCACATCATGGACGCCGAGGCCGATGACCGGAAGGTCATCACCGTGCCGACCGAGTCGCCCACGGGCGGCGGCGGCTGGCTCAACTCGTCCCGCATCGCCATCCCGATCGGCAAAGCCGACGACGAAGACGACTCGGTCGAGCGCATCGCCGTCTACGACATGGACCAGAACAGCCTGATCACACAGGAGGTCCCCGGACTGACGGGCATCGACGACATCGCCGTCGGCGCGAGCCCTTCGGATGTGCTGTTCACCGGCGTCTCAGCCGATGGCGTGCGCAAGCTGCACCGCCTCGACCTCGACGACGGCACGGTGTCGCTCGCCTACCCCTGGCTCGACGCCGAGGTCAGCACGTTCAGCTACACGCCGTCTGCCGGCGCGCTGTCGGTGGGCTCGGGCGGGCAGGTCACCCTGTACCGCGCCCAGGACGGTCATCAGCTGGGGCAGTGGTCGCCCGCCAACGCCGGGTCCCTGCACGCCGACGGGCGCTGGATGCTGCTCGAACACGACGGCGAGGCCATCAGCGTGTTCTACCAGCGGCACTGGGACGAGCTGTCCGAGAACGCACGGGCCCGCGAGCTCGCACGCGCCAAGCGCTTCGAAGAGGCGCTGCCGGAGTGGTACCCCAAAGAGGTGCAGCCCCCCATGCTCAGCGTGGTCGACCTCACCAGCGGCGAGCGCTGGGCCTTCACCGGCTTCATGGGCCACCACGCGGAGTGGTACGGGCCCACGCCCTACTATGCGAGCCTCATCCTGTGGGGCTTCGAGGGCAAGGAATACAACCGCAACATCATCCTGGGCAACCTCGCCGATCGCCTCAACAACATCAGCCGCGGCGAAGAGATGATGGGTGTGCAGCCCTGGGACGTCGAGGGCAGCACCAACACCGTGAGCGACGAGGCCAAGGCGGGACTCGTCGAAGACGACGCCGGGCCCATCGACGACCCAACACCCCCCGACGCCGAGCCTCAGGACGACACCCCGGCGGTCGGCGTGCAGGAGTAGGTGCACTTGCCTAGACACCCATACCGGCGTAAGTCGCCCATCTACCAGGGGTGAGCCGTGAAGCTGTACCGGGCCAAGGTGCCGATCATCGCGCAGGAAACCGTATCTTCTCTCGTTCAGGGCGGTGACATCGAGGTCGAGCACGAGAACTTCGAAGAGGCGCAGAAGGATCTTGTCGCGATCATGGAGGAATACCTCCGCCGCGATTCCGACTTCCGAAACCAGATTCGCGACCACATGGCGCAGCACAACATGCCGTACAACGAGTACGGGCGTGTGCGCAGCCGCCTGGCCGACCAGCAAGACCACCCGCTCAACGACGATGTCGAGCGCTTCCTGGCCCGGCAGTTCGTCGAGAACATGATGATCTCGCCCTTCGTCGAAGAGGTGTTCAGCGAAGACAAGGTGATCTACAAGAAGATCATCGAGTGCCTGCGCAACCACCACGTCAACGAGCGCGAGATCCGCGAAGAGGCCCAAGACAAGGTCAAGAACGTCAAGGAAGGCACCGTCGACTACGAGATCGCGCTGCAGAAGGCGGTCAAAGAAGTCAAGAAGCGGCGAGGGCTGATCTGACGACCGCGCTCGGGCTCCTGTTGGCGCTGTGGCTCCCGGGCTGTGGCGGCAACCAGGACACCGAGCCCCAGGCCGAGATCGTCATCCCCGAGGGCGAGGCCCAGCACTCGGTCATCGTGCCGGTCGGCGACGCCGAGGCTGTCGCGGTCGAGCTGCGCTTTTTTGGCATCAGCGACCTGCACCGTGGCTTCTTTGGCGATCCGCGCTTCGTCGGGCAGCTCGGCCAGGAGCTCGGACAGTGCGTCAGCGGCACCGCCCAGGTCATCGTGTCCTACGACGAAGAGACCCGCGTGGGGCGAATCGTGCTCAAGGCGCCCCCCGACGGCGTCACCTGCATGCCAGGCGTCTCGGGCAAGACCGTCGACCTGCAGCCGCTGCAGCCGCTGGGCATGGCGCTGGCGAATTACCGTGACTCGGTGGCCGCGAACTTCGACTTCCGCGTTGCCAGCTTCAAGGTGGGGGCCAGCTTCACGCGCGGCAGCAAGCAGTGCAACCTGCAGATCGCAGGGAGCCATCCCCCGGACGGGCGGCGCTGGTCGCCGTGCGTGGGCTTCGCCGGCACCGACAAGTGCGGCGCGGGCGACGTGAAGGCCGGCGTGGTCGAGCTCGAGTTCCCCGCCAGGGCCGACGCTTCCTACCTGGCCGCCTGCTTCGCACGATAGCTTGCGGAACCGGCGCCAGGCAGCCAAGATGCGCCATCTGGAGACGCCATGAACCGCATCGCCCTCACGGCGACCCTGCTCGCGCTGGCCGCCGCCTGCGAGGGGGCAGCCGACATCGACACCGACGACACCTTCGATGCGGCGCCCGACATCACCGGTGAGTACACCGCCACCCTCTCCGACGCCGAAGGAAGCTGCGACGCCGCCGCGCTCGAGGCCTGGGCCGAGGGCCCGCTCGCCATCACCGGCACCGCCGACTCGCTGCTCTTCGACTTCGGCGATGGCGCCGCCTTCGACGGCAGCGTCGACTCCTCCTTCTTCTACGAGCTAGGGGCGGCGGCGACCGTCGGAGGGCTCGCCCTCGACGTCTTTGGCGACGGCCAGACCATCGAGGCCGAGGGCCTGTGGACGCTGCAGGGTGAGATCGAAGCCGAGGACACCGCCTCTGGGTGCACGCGTTCGGCTACACTGACGGCGACTCAGGGAAGCGAATGACGCTGCTGCTCCTACTGGCTCAGATCGCCGCCGCCGGCACCAACTCGTTCGGCATCGGCCTGGGCTTTGCCGCCGACCTGCCCGACGCCGCCAAGGGCAACACCAGCTTCGGCGGCGCAACGCTCTCGCTGCCTGTCCGCATCGGCGTGAGCAGCGGGGCGCGCATTCGCATCGAGCCCCGCGCCGACATCGGCTTCGGCTCCAACTTCGTGAGCTGGCAGGGGCCGGGCGCCTGGCAAGGCGAGCCGTACCGCTTCTCGAGCGAAGAGCACTGGGCCATGCTCACCAGCGGCCAGCTGCTCGTGGGCGCCGAGGCCGACGCGCCCATCAACAGCGACGTGAAGCCGTACTTCGGGGCGGCGCTGGGCCTGGCCTGGGTGGGCACCTGGCACTCCTTCGGCGACGAGACCGGCACCGGTGTGCTGCTGTCCGACTACACCGAAGAAGAGCGCGCAAACAGCGGAACCATCGAGCCCAACACCCAAGACATCGTGCCCATCACCGACCTCGAGGCGGGGGTACGAATGCCCCTGGGCAGCAGCGGCACCGCCCTCGACCTTGGTCTGGGCTACAGCTTCGCCTTCTTGGGCGAAAAGCGCCTCTCACGCACGCCCGACGCCCTCGACGCCACCCGGGGCGCCTACGGGTGGAACGCCATCCGCGTGGGTGTCGGCGTCCAGTTCGAGCTCTGAGAACACGAGCCCCGCGACATGGCCGCGGGGCTCGGGAAGGCTGGTGGCTAGGGGCGGACTCGAACCGCCGACAACCCGGGTATGAACCGAGCGCTCTAACCAACTGAGCTACCTAGCCGGAACGGGCCGCAGCTAACGCCTGTAGGAAGGCGCGCCAACGTGCGGGCGTATCGAAATCGAGGTGCACGAGCGGGTCGGGCACCGGGACACGCGAGGCATCGGCGAGCAAGGCCCGCAATCCCCCGTCTGGGGCGGCATCACGGATACGGCGCACCGTGGCCGCCCCGATCAACACGGGATGACCCGGCTGACCCTTTGCTGAGACCGGCACCGAGTCGGCGCCCGTGGCGATCAGCGTCTCCAGGGTCGAATCCAGGGGCGGAGGGGTGTCGACCGGGCTGACGAAACAGGGCCCGCGGATGTCCAGCTGGGTGAGCGCCAGACGCAGCGAGTCGGCGGGATGGCTGGTGGCCCAGTCGGGGTTGTGCACCACCAGGCCACCAGCGGCCCGGCTGACGTCCGCGGCACGGGCACCGACCACCACCGCCACGCGGGTGGTATGCGCCGCGTAGGCGGCCCTGTGGGACGCCACCAGGGGTACCCCATCGAGCTCGAGCAGGGCCTTGGGGCGGCCCATGCGCGACGAGGCACCGGCCGCCAGGATCACGGCGTCCGGGAGCATTTAGTAGGTCGTCTTGGCCAGGAAGGCCGTCGCGGCGCCGGTCAGGAAGGTGAGCCCCAGAAACAGGGCCGCAAAGCTCCACTGAAGCGCGGTGACCGCCACCGGGTGTTCGCGAAAGAAGCGGTCACCGGTGAGCGGCACGTCGTCGTCGAGCACCGACAGCAGCAGCGAGGGGTGCACCAGCAGGTACCACAGCGTGAGGCCGGCCCCAGCCGTCAGGGACGTCAGCACGCCCACGACCAGGGCCTCCATGCGCTATTCCGCGCCGGCGGTCTCGTTCGCGGCCCGGGCTTCGGCCTCACGAGCACGCTGCTTCTGGAGCTTCTTGAGACCCTTCTTGTCGTGCTCGGCCAGCAGGGCGTCGGCCTCGGTGCGCCAGTCGACCACCTCGTACTCGATGCCCTCGGCGTCGAGCATGGGCCCCACCACGGCCACCGGGCCCTCGAGGGTGATGATGGCGTGGTTGCGACAGTCTCCCATCGCTTCGGCGATCTGGTCCATGTCGACGGCCGCGAGCTCCTCGCCCCAGGTGAGCAGCGAGTCCAGGGGCCATTCGTTGTCGATGGGACCGACGAGGCGGTTGGTCATCTGTGCCACCGACTGGTGACCCAGCCCGTACTTCTGCGCGCTGTTCATCTTGAACACGGCCAGGCGGCTCTGCGACAGCTTGCCGTCGTGCGCGTTGTCGACCAGCTCACGGAAGGTCTGGATGGCCAGCGCGGTCTTGTCGTTCTGGATGGACGTCGACATGCCCAGCTGCGACCAGCCGCCGGGCCAGCGGCTGATCGACGCGTTGGCGCCGTAGGTGGCACCGGAACGCTCGCGCAGGATGAGCCAGGCGTCTTCGTCGAGCAGGTCGGCCGCGAGGTTGTGCGCGGCGCGGTTCTCGCGTGTGTTGTTGGCCACGGGGCATCGGTACTGCACATCGGTCTGGCTGTTGCGAGGGGCGTCGTAGAACAGGATCTTGCTCTCGCCCGCGGGGTTGGGGGGCGGCACCTCGGGGAACATCGAGGGGGTGGCGGCCCGCTTGGCTTGCCAGCCCCCCATCATGTATTCGGCGTGGTCGAACGCCTCCTGGGCATCGACGTTGCCCACCACCACCAGCGTGGCGTTGTCGGGGCGGTACTTCGTGGACAGGTAGCTGTTCACGTCCGAGACGCCCCACGTCTTCATGGTGGGGAGGTAGTCGATGGTCGTGTCCCACGTGATGGGGTGGTCGGGGTTCTGGTGGCGGGCACGCTCGCGGGCGATGAACCACGAGGGGTTGTTGTCGTCCTTCCACTTACCGAGCAGGAACTTCTTGTAGTCGCGCAGCCAGTCGGGGCGGCCCTGACGGGCTTGGGTCTGCGTGGTGCCGTGAACGTCGTCGACGAACTCGCGCATGAGCCACAGAGCGTCGCGCACGTTGCCCGACGACACCTTGAGCTTCTCGACGGAGCCGGAGATCCACAGGTCGTTGGAGGAATAGGTCCAGTCCGCCGCGACGCGTAGGGGATCGTGGTCTTGGTCTTGACCGCTCTCGCCTTCGTAGCGCACCGAGTCGTTGAAGGCGTCGGCGTACTCCCAGAACCCTGGCGGATCGGTGACCTGACCACCCCGGGTGTACAGGGTGATCTGGGCGACCGGAGCAACGCCGTGCGGAAGCACGACCACGCGCAGGCCGTTGTCGAGGGTCTTGTCGATCATGCCGTCGAGATCCGGCGGGTGCGTGGCCGCCTTCACGAACTCGGCGTCGATCATCGCCGGGTCGATGGCGGTGTTCAGCTCGTCGTTGGAGCGGGTGGCGCCGGTGTAGGCGGAGTCACTGCCGTCGAGCACCAGGTCTTCGGCACGCAGCGGGCGAACCTCGACCGACACCGACCGATCCCGGGTGATGTACTTGAACAGCAGGTCCTTGATGGTGCCGAACTCGGCGCCCATCACGGTGTTCATCTGGTCGGAGTAGACCGTCGCGCTGCCGGTGTAGTGGGCGTGGCTGGCGATGGTTGTGGCACGGCCCGAGCGAATGTCGGACACGAGGTCGAGGGAGTTGAGCGTGTTGGTGAGCGAGTTCATGCGAGCGCGGGTGAAGCGCGCGTCCATGTCTTGGTTCTGCTCGGGGTTCCACAGCTGGGCAATCTGGTCGACCGCGTCTTCGGCCACGTCTTCGCCATCGACCCAGGACCCGGCCAGCTCGATGAAGCAGAACAGGCTCTGGTGCTGCTTGCCGCCCCAGATGCTGCAGCCGACAGACTTCTGGGAGCTTGCAGGGTCGGTGTAGATGCGCCGGTCACCGTTGAGGGAGCGCTGCTGGAAGGGATCGGCGAAGTAGAAGTAGAGCTGCGAGCTCACGGTCGAGGCCGCCACGTTCCACAGGCCGTCGGTCTCGCGGTAGCCGCCGGGAATCGACCAGGACACGACGACGGTCGGGCGATCGACCGGACCCGCGTGCTGGAAGAACTGCTTGCCGCCGGGAGGCGTGGGCGGCTCTTCGCTGGGGCCCTTGATGCGCGGCTCGAGCTCGGTGAGCACGCTCATGGGCTTGGTGGGGTCGTCGGGGTCGAGCAGCGTGTATCGCCAGTGATCCGGGTTCTCGGGGTCGGGGCTCTCGACGCCGGGCTTGGCGTACCGGACCACGTGCTCTTCGGTGGCCTTGGGGTGCAGGTTCTCGAGGGCGAAGTTCTGCACGATCAGCGAGTGCGCCTCGTCGATGTCGAAGTCACCCACGACGGCGATGGTGGCCAGCTCGGGGCGGTAGTTGACCTCGCCGAACTTCACGATGTCCTCGAGCTCGATGTTGGACAGCGACTCGTGCGTGCCGATGACCTCGCGGTGGTAGGAGTGGGACTCGGGGTACAGGTGCTCGAACACGTAGCGAAGCGTGTCGCCGCCGCCGACTTCCATGCGCAGGCGCAGCTCGTTGCGAACGACTTCGCGCTCGATCAGCAGCTCTTCTTTGTACACGTTGGTGAGCGTGTCGGTGAGGCGCAGCGACTCGAGCTTGAGCATGGCGGGCAGGTGCTGCTTGCCGCACACCGTCATGTAGTTGGTCCAGTCGTGGGTCGTGGACGCGTTGAGGTCGCAGCCCATCTCTTTCAGCACGTCCCAGGTCTTGGGCATGTTGTCGCCGTGCTTGGTCTTGAACCACAGGTGCTCGACGTAGTGGGCGATGCCCTCTTTGCCCTTGGGATCGTGATCGGAGCCACGATCGACGAACATGGTGACGCCCACCAGGGGCGAGCTGTCGTCGGGCTGCATGAGGACCCGCAGGCCCGATGGGTAGGTGAACACCTTGGTGTCGAGCGCGAAGGGCGGCACGGACACCTGCATGTCGGGCTGCTTGGGCTTGGTAGGCGGCTGTTCGGCGTGCGCGACGCTGGAGAGCAGCGTGGCGGCGACAACGGCAAGCAATTGCCAGAGCATGATCGATCCCCCTGGGAATGAGCGGGCTCAAGTAACTGGCGGCCCGCTCGACCGAAACCAGCGGATGAACTCTTTGCACCCGCAAGGCCTTCCCCCGGGATCAGTCCAGCTCGCGCTCGACACGCTCCAGGTTGTTCAACAGCGGCTCGTAGTACACCGACCCGGGGTAGGCCTCGACCAGGCCGGCGAGCAGCTCGCGCACCTGCAGCAGCGCTGTGCGCCGTGCATCGCCCGTGAGCTTGCGAGCGTTGACATACAGCTTGCCCACGCGCTCGCGCTCGGCGCCCACGAAGCCATCGACGGCCTCGGCGTAGAAGGGCTCGGCATCGCGCCAGGACGCAGACCCACGCAGGGGAGACAGCGCCGCGATGGCCAGCTCGTAGTCGCCATAGCGCAGGGCCTGGCGCGCCTCGGCGATGCGATCGTCGGCGATCAGCGCGACAGCGCGCTCATCAGCAGCGACGCCCTCAGGGGTGGGCTGCCGCACCGGATCTCGGGGCGCCGGGGTTTCTGAGACCGGGTCTGCAACGGGATCGTCGGCAGGTTCGGGCGCGGCCGCCATCGAAGCCAGCAGGTCATGCGCGGCCGCGTGCACGGTGTCATCGGCGCCGCCTTGTGCCAAGGCGCGCGCGAGCTCGGCCGCAGCGGCGTCGTGGGGGCCCGTTCGCGCGGCGAGTGCGCTGGCCAGCTCGGCATAGTCCTGGGCCCGAGCGTCGCTGGTGGCGAGCTCGGGGTCGATGGCGGCAGCCGGCTTGGGGCATCCCAGCAGGGCGATGATGACGAGGGGCAGGTGCATGGCTCTCACGGAGCATCCCAGACGGAGGGGCGGTCGCGCTTGCGCTCGAGTCGGCGTCGTCGTCTCTCTTCGAGCAACTGCAGTGCGTCAGCCGTTCGAGGGGCGAGCCTGGGTGGGCGGGCAGGACGGCGGGTCGCCAGCTCGACCTCGGGCACCGGCGCTTGCGTGATCGCCAGCACGGTCGCCGCCCCTGGGGGGGTGCCGTCGCCGGCTTCGGTGCCCGTGTGGAGCGCCAGCCCGGTGTTCGGGTCGACCGCAAAGGCCGACAGGCCGTCCACGCCGGCCAGACGCCAGCCGTCCGAGCCGGGGAAAGGCTTGCCGGGGTCGCCCAGCAGGCCGGCCTCGTACAGCCCACGAACCGCGCCGATCCAGGCCGGCAGAGCGCCGCTGCTGCCTGCGAGACGCAGGTTGCCCATGCTCATGGGGCGGTTGTCGTCGTAGCCGACGTACACCCCCACCGCGAAGCCCTCGTCGAAGCTCCAGGTGCCACGCCCGGTCGCCCGAGGCGCCACGCCCATGAAGGCCGCATTGCGGAAGTCGTTGGTGGTGCCCGTCTTACCACCGAGCGGAATGGCCAGCCCCTCGTGAACCAACGCAGACCGGGCTCGACGGCCGGTGCCATGCTCCACGACATTGCGCAGGATGTCGGTGGTCATCTGACCCACCTCGGCCGGAGCCAGCTCCCGCGCCGTGGGCCGGGCCGAGTAGATGACGTTGTCGTCGATGTCCCGAATCTCGGCGATGAGCAAGGTGGGGGCCGCCGGCTCGCCCACGTCCGCGCCGCCCAGCATCGAGCCGGCCGACTGCGCCCGCCCCGGGAAGTCCCAGTGCCGTCCGGTGGTGATGCCGTCGTACACGCTCACGGCCTCTTCGAGCGTGATCTCCGACGCGCCCAGGGGCATCGACAGCACTTCCTGAATCGGCGTCTGCACACCGTACTGCTGCGCGAGTGCCTTGACGTACTTCATGGACAGCAAGACGCGGAAGTCCTGGTGCCAGTACAGGACCTCGGGGTCGTACAGAGACGGCGCGTCCCTCCCCGCGCGCTGGCGAACCAACCGGCGGCGGCGGATGCCCGCGTCCAGGTCGGTCAGCGTGGACAGGTGCAGCCGATCGTCGATGAGCATGTCGGACGCCAGCGTGACCTTGGAGACCTTTCGACCGGGTCGCCGAAGCCCGAAGGGGTCGAAGCGAATGTCCTCGGCCGGCTCGACGCCGAGATCGATCAGCAAGTCCGGCTCGGGCGCAGCGTAGCCCTCGGGCACCGACCCGCAGGCCACCTTGAGCTCGTCACCGTCGAGCAGCACGGTCAGGTCGGGGATCTCGGCCGGGCGCGGAAGCGCACCCAGCTTCACGCCGTTCACCAGGGTCTCGTGCTGCTGCACACAGGGCTCCATCCGGGCCTTCAGGTGCACCCAGCTGTTGTCGAGCGCGCGCTCCTTCCACGCGCGGCTGCGGCCCCCCTCGCGCTCGACGCGAGCAGCCTCGGACCGGTAGCCCCAGCCGTAGAGCAAGCTGGTGAGCGCCATCTCGTCTTCGGGGTGGCCCGACAGCGCCAGGCCCGTCAACGCCTCCTGTCGAGCCTGCAAGAAGAGGCCTTCTTCGATGCGGCCGGGTGTGGGCAGCACACCCATCTTCTGGATGCGCACCCGGTAGTCCTTCTCGGACTCGCCCTCCTGCCGGGCCATGCCCAGCGTCTCGGCCAGCACCCGCACCTGTTCGCCGTTCAGGCGGTCGGTCAGATGGTAGAGCAGCCAGATGCTGGCGAGGTTCTCGGAGTTGACCCCCGCCCACGCCATCGACACGCGCGGCGCGGGCGTGTGGTCGGGCCGCGGGTAGTAGTAGGTGGTCGAGAACGGGAACACATTCCGGCTGTTGTCCATCACGTCGATGGGCTTCCAACCAAGCTCGAGGGCCGCATGGTAGACCAGCGGCTTCCACGTGGAGCCCATCTGGCGCAGGGCGGTCGCGCGGTTGAAGTTGCGGTTGTCGTTGCCGCCAACCATGGCTCGAACCTGGCCGTCTTCGAGCACGATGGTGGCGCCCTGCAGCTCGGGACGGACCTCGAGATCGCAGGTGGGTTCGCCTTGGTCGGGAACGTCCCTCAAGCTGACCCAGACCACCGCGTCATCGGGGATGGCGCGCACGAAGGCATCGACGTCGGCGGTGGGCACCTTGGCGTTCTTGTCTTTCTTGGCGCCCCGATGGGTGGCCAGCGCGCTGCGAACGATGGCATCGCGGTCCACCGCGCAGGTCACGCCGCCCAGGTCGACGCCCAGGTGTGCCTTGCCACCCGCATCGCGGTGCTCCGAGACCCGCGCCAGCTTGAACTCGTGCTCGACCAGGCGCTGGTCGGGGTCGAAGCGGGGGCCACGGCTGTCTTGACGGATGAAGTCCGCGACGGTCAGGCCCTCCATCATGGGCCCCACGTCGCTCAGATGGTGCCACAGTCCATAGATCGCCTCGCGCTGGGCGTCGGGATCGAGCGTGGTGATCACCTTCAGCCCGGCCGTATCGGGGTCGTCGATGCCCGCCTCGGCCAGAACCTGGTCGAAGGGGGGCTCGTTGAGGCGCCGGCCGATCTCGTCGAGCACAGCCGAGCTGTCGTAGCGGAAGGTGCCGCGCTTGAACTGCAGCTCGAAGCCCTCGTCGAGCAGTCGCTGGGCCTCGCCCTGCATGGCCCTGGCTTGAACCTGCCGCGCCTCGTAGGCAGCCTGGGAGCTGGCATCGCCACGGGTGGGCAGCGGCCCCGCGAGGTCCTCGACGGGCGTCTTGAGGATGCGCCCCAGCACGTAGCGGGTCCGGTCATGGGCACGCTCGATCGAGCGGGTGCGCCGGTCGGCGTCACCCAAGAAGGGGTCGTAGTAGCTGGGCGCTTTCACCAGGCCGGCCATGAAGGCCGACTCGAGCGGCGACAGCTGCTGCACGTCCTTGTCGAAGAAGTACCGAGCCGCGATGCCCAGCCCGCGCCCATTGCCCGAGACGTGAAATTGGTTGGCGTAGAACTCGAGGATCTCGGACTTGTCGTAGTGCGCCTCGAGGCGCAGGGCATTGACGAGTTCTGTCCACTTGCTCTTGAGGGACCGATCGGGACGGTAGAACAGGTTCTTGGCGGTCTGCTGCGTGAGCGTCGAGCCGCCGGCCACCACGCTGCCCGACTTCACGTTGCTCACCATCGCCCTGGCGATGCCCTTGGGGTTGATGCCAGGGTGCCGCCAGAAGGCCCCGTCCTCGGCCGCCACGATGCCCATGACGTACTGGGGCGGCAGCTCGTCGAAGCTCACGAACTCGCGGTGCTCATCCTCGAAGAACACCCCGATTCGCGTCTCGCCATCGCGGTAGTAGACCGGTGATTCCTGAACGATGACGCCGTAGATGTTCTGGCGCTCGATGTGGGCGCCTGGGTTGTCGACGACGTGTTCCTGGTATTGCGACCACAGCCATCCGCCCGCGACGACCCCCAGGACGGCGGTGGCGATCGAGGTCCACAGCCCCACACGCACGAGTCTGGCGAGGCAGCCGCGCGCGCGCCCCTGGCCGGGCTGGCTGGCATCCTCTGGGCTCGGCTTGGCCTTGGCCTTGGTCATCGTCTCCCCTCGCCCGACACACGCTGCAACACGTCGAACAGTTCATGGCACATGCGAGAAACGGGCCAGGAGCCCGCGACCCTACGACACACATCGCTCGCCGCCGCGTCCAGCGACCAGGCATAGCGCAGGGCGTCGGCTAACTCAGCCGCGGAGTGCGGGTCGTGTGCCACCAACCCCGCGAAGGGGACGACCTCGCTCGCGCCGTCGAAGCGCGTGGTGACGGGCGGAACCCCTGCGCTCATGGCCTCGAGCGTGCTGTTGGCGCTGGGGTCGTAGCGGGTGGGCAGGACCACCGCGTCGGCGCCGGGCAGCCATCGCTCTGGATCGTCGCGTGGCCCCATCCACACCAGCCGATCCCCGAGCTGCTGCTCTGCCCGCGAGCGCCACGTCGCCTCGTTGCGGTCGCCCCCGATGACCACCAGCCTGTCCTGGGCTCCGCCCGCCATGTCGAAGGCGCACAGCGCCGTCTCGAGCCCCTTTCGCTCGAAGCCCGAGCCCAAGAACAGGGCCACGCGGCCGGTGGCCCTCCAGTGCGCCCGGGCCGCATCGCGTCGCTCGGCATCGGGGGCGAAGCGCCGCGCATCCACGCCGTTGCGCACCAGGACGAGCTTGGTGCGGGAGATGCCGTACTCGTGCTCGATGTCGTTGGCCGCCAGCTCGGAGTTGCACACCACGATGCGAGCCTGCCGCTGCGCGAGGCGGTCGGCGCGGAGCTCGAACTGGTCGCCGAAACTCCACGCCCGGCGCAGTCGGTCGGCGGGAGTGCGGTCGCGCCGCCGCATCCACGCGGCATGGCAGCCGCCGCCGGCGCGAAACACGTCATGGCGAAGGCTACGGCCGAAGCCCAGCGTCACGTCATGGTCGCGCCGCGAAATGCGACCCGAGGCCAAGAAGAAGGGCACACGGCTGTCGCGAGAGATGCGCTCGACAACCACGCCATCGGGCTCGACGCGGGCGTCCGCGCAGTACACCGTGACGCGGTGCCCCTCGGACACCAGCCAGCGGGCGAAGCCCAGCGCCACCCGCTCGGTGCCGCCAGGCCCGCCAAGTCGGCGCAGGACGAGCGCGACCCTCAGCGAGGCATCCTGTACAGCCGGCTCCACTTGAGCGCGACGTGCACCGAGCCCAGCCCGGCGATGGCGATGCCCTCTGGGCCGTCCAGCCAACCCATTCTGAGTAGAACGGCATTTGCAAAATGTAGAGGAGGCCGCAACAGGACGTCCCAGGGGCGCGCCCGCACCCCCCGTCGATGGAGCGACTCGGCGCTGATGCGGCTGTAACGATCGATGGTGCGCAGGTGCTCGCGCACGGAGCGATAGGTGTAGTGCTCGATGTCATGGGACAAGCGCGTCACCGGCCCATCGGCGTGCAGCAGATCGTGCGGATCGTCACCAGCCCACCGTCCTCGCCCGTGCCGAACCACGCGCACCTTGCGGTCGGGGTACCACTTGCCGTGCCGAATGGGCTTGCCGCGCCAGCGGGAGCATCGAGGAAAGCTGAAGGCCACGGCATCGCCGGGGTGGGCAAGCGCCCGCTCGAGCTCCGCAGCCGCGCCCGGCGACAGGCGCTCGTCGGCATCGAGCGACAGCACCCACGGCTGCGTGGCGAGCTCCAGCGCCCGGTTCTTTTGAGCGACATGGCCTGGCCAGTCGGTCTGCACGACCCGCGCGCCGAGCGACTCGGCGAGCGCCACCGTGCCGTCGGTCGAACCTGAGTCGAGCACCAGCAGCTCGGTGGCAAAGGGCACCGAGCGCAGGCAATCGGCCAGGCGATCTTCTTCGTTCTTGGCGATGACGGCGAGGGTCAGCACACCCTGGGACTAACACCCGCTCGAGCCGAGCAGGCCGCGCGAGGGTTGCTACTGCAGCAGGGGCCGCACCAGGCTGATGGTGCCCAGCAGACCCAGCAGACCCACTGCCGCGCGCTGCACCGTTGCCGTGTCCCAGCTGCTGCTTCCGGCCAGCCCCAGGCGGGTTCCCACCAGCACCAGGGGAAACGCGCCCACCCCCACCACGAAGGCCACCGGCACGCTGCTGCCAAAGCGCCACGACAGGAGCGCCAGGATGAGCGGGTTGGCCAGCAAGAACTGGCTCCACAGGAAGGTGCGGAACTTCTCCTTGTCCCAGTCGTGCGAGAGCGCAAAGAAGACGATGGGCGGGCCCCCCATGCCGATCAACCCGGCAAGGAAGCCCGAGCCCCATCCCGCCGCCAAGCCCCAAGGCAAGGGCACCTGCTCCCGCGGCTTTGGCTGGACGGCGCTGCGAAATACCAGGGCCGCCAGGATGGCCAAGCCCGCCGCCTGCTGCACGGTGTCTTTGCCCAGGCCCGCCAGCCACCCCATCGCCAGGACTCCAAGGGGAATGCCGACATAGCTGGCCAGCGCAATCGGAAGCGACTGCCGGGCATCGATGTGCTCGCGGTAGCCCCAGATGCCGACCAGCATCTGCACCGTGGCCGCGCCGAGCACCAGCGCGACCGACTCGGCGAGCGAGTTCCCGGCCCACAACAGCAGCGGCACGGCCATCATGCCCATGCCGAAGCCCACCGCGGCCTGCAGGGCAGCGCCCGCGGCAAGGATGAGCACAGAGAGCGCCAGGGTCTCGGGAGTCACGGGCGTGGGCTAATCAATCCGCCACTTGCGGGCGCGCCCAAGCTGGATAGACCCGCCGGTGACTGCAGGGCGCCATACCCAAGTGGTTAAGGGAGAGGTTTGCAAAACCTCCATTCCCCGGTTCGAATCCGGGTGGCGCCTCCAATTCCACCAAGGCCCCGTCCGCCATGCGGTCGGGGTCTTGTGCGTACTGGCGGCGAGCGGGTGCTCGACACCCGAGGCCGACGTTCAGCCACCCCCATCCGATGCTCCGGCGTGGTCGACGGCGACACACGTGCACTGGGCCCCGCTCGACGCCGGCGCCGAGCGCATGGTGATCATCGACGTCGGAGGCGGACCCGTCGACCGCTTGCTGCACGACGACGATGTGGCGACGGTCCTCAACGACCGCTTCCAGACCGTGTTCCTGCACCCATCCGCTGCACCGGACTGGACCACCAAGCTGGGATGGCCGTCGATGACGGCGCTGGCCCCAGACTGCCGCCTCAGGGCTCATGGGCGCCCGACCACGCCCTCGCAAGCGGTCGATCTGGCCAACGCGGCGCTGAGAGACCGCAAAGAGGCCGAAGCTCGCACCTGGGTGCCGCGGCCGGGCGTCGAGCCCCCTCCCCTTCCCGAGCCGTGGAGCCCCACCGGGCCAATCCTTCCCTGTAAGGGCGGGTAACGGCAGAACGGCCCGCCTCGGGGCACGCTGAACTCGACATTCAATGACTCTCGGCCCGCTGGCGCTCGCGGGTCCCAATCCTTAGAAGACAGCGCGTCCGTCTGGCGCGGGAGGGTCCACGTGCTCGAAGAGGGAATGAAGGCTTTTGCGTTGCTGGGCGCCGAGTGGGTGCTCTGGCTGCTGATCGCGCTGTCGATCGGCTGCATCGCCATCGCGGCCGAACGGGCCTTCTACCTGCTGCGAGATGGCACCCACACAGGCAGCCTGGCCAGCGCGGTCAATGCGTACCTGCGCGACGGCGACCTGGTGGCCTTCGGCAAGAAGCTCAAGGCGCTCGGCGGCTTCGAGGCCCGGGTGCTCTCGGCTGGGGTCGAGATGAAGGAGCACGGCCACGAGAGCGCCGAACACGCCATGCGCGGCACGGCCACGGCCGAGAAGATGCGCATGGACCGCGGGCTCTCCTTCCTGGCCACGGTGGGGGCCAATGCCCCGTTCATCGGGCTCTTCGGCACGGTGTTGGGCATCATCAAGGCGTTCCACGACCTGGCCGAGTCTGCCGGCGGGGGCGGCGGCAACGAGGCCGTCATGGCGGGCATCTCGGAGGCGCTCATCGCCACGGCCGTCGGCCTGCTGGTCGCCATCCCCGCGGTGGTGCTCTACAACAGCTTCTCGCGCTGGGTGAAGTCCAGGGTCAGCCGCGTCGATAGCCTGGCCGATCTGGTGATCGCGCGCATGCGCGGCGGCGATCCGGCCGACCACCTCGCGGCCAAGTAGGAGCCACCCATGGGCGGCAAGATCGGCGGCGGCGATGACGAGGTGATGGCCGACATCAACATCACCCCGTTCGTCGACATCATGCTGGTGGTGCTGATCATCTTCATGGTCACCACCACGCTCACCGATCCCGAGACCATCAAGGTCAACCTCCCCGACGCCGCCAGCGGCGAGAAGACCGAGTCCATCAGCCTGGGCGTCACCCTGCGTACCGACGGCTCCATGCTGCTCGACGGCGTGGACACCACGCCCGACGCGCTCAAGGCCGCCCTCGTCGACGCCAAGAAGCAGACCGACGACGTCATCGTGCTCATCGCCGCCGACGAGATGGTCGCCCACGGCCGCGTGGTCTGGGTCATGGACTTCGTGAAGGCCAACGGCGTGGGCAAGTTCGCCATCAACATCGACAAGGCGGGCGCCATTCCGCCCGATCCGGCGACGGTCGGCAAGGGTGCGAGTCCCGAGGCCACCCCCACCCAGATCGCGGAGCCCTAGGAATGCGCGCCACGGTCCTGGAGCGCAGCCGGCCTCTGGAGTGGGGCATCCTGCTGATCGCCTGCGGCCTGTCGGTCATCGGCCACGTCGCGCTCGCCGCGGGCGTCTCCACCATCGAGCCGCCCGACGTCGAGAAGGACCTGTGGGTCGAGGTGGTGGTCGAGGTGAACGAACCGCCGCCCGAAGTCGAGCCCGAGCCCGAGCCAGAACCCGAGCCGGAGCCCGAGCCAGAACCCGAGCCAGAGCCCGACCTGCCCGAGCCAGAGCCCGAAGAGATCGTCGACTTCGAAGAGACGGTCGACGAGCCGCCGCCCGAGCCCCCGCCAGACAAAAAGCCCGTGCGTCGCATCGTGCAGGGACTCAACAACCAGTCCTTCCTGGAGGGCGGCACCACGGGACTCTCTGTGAACGCCGGCACCACGGTGGCCACCAAGCAGACCGACGAGACCATGACCCTCGACGAGGCCAACGAGTTCGCGACCATCCCCTACACCAGCGTCACCACCCAGCCCAAGCCCCGCGTCAACCCACCCGTCGACGTGCCCGATGCCGTCATCGAGCTCGAGCTCGAGGGCCGTGTCCAGCTCGAGGTCACCGTGAACCACGAGGGCCGCGTCACCGAGGTCGTCCTGGTCGCAGGGCTGCACCCCGAGGCCGACGCCGCCTGCATCGCGCACGCCAAGGCCAAGGTCCGGTGGAAGCCAGGAACCCGCGACGGGCGGGCTGTCGGCGTCAAGGGCGTGCCCTATTCCTGCCGTTTCGAGATGATGGGAGAGTGATGTCCATCCTCCTCGCCCTGCTGATGTCGCCCGCGTTCGCGCAGGAAGAGCCGGCCGATCCGCCGCCACCGGTCGATGAGCCAGTGCTCGCCGACGAGCCCGTGCCCGCCGACGAGCCCGTGCCCGCCGACGAGCCCGTTCCAGCAGACGAGCCCGCTGCGCCCCTCATCTGGCAGGCCACCGACCTCCCCGAGCTCGAGCCCATCGAGTACGCCGAGGTGCTGGACGAGAGCGGTGAACCCATCGCCATCGACACCCTGCCGCTCACGGGCATGCCGGGCATCGTCGACGGCACCTACGTCGAGGCGCCCTACCCCCCAGAGGCCTCGGAGCTGCAGGTCGAAGGCACGGTGACGCTACTGCTCGAGGTCGACGAGCACGGGCGACTCACCTACGCCGAGGTCACCAAGCCCGCGGGCTACGGCTTCGACGAGGCGGCCCTCGCTGCGGTCACCCAGATGCAGTTCGTGGCGGCCCAGACCGAGGCCGGCCCCGTCGGCGTGGCATTCGAGTTCAACTACGGCTTCACCTTCCAGCCGCCCGAGCCCGAGCCCGACGAGCCGCCGCCGCCACTGCCCGTCAACCTGGACGGCACCATTCGCGAGATGGGCACCCGTGAGCGGGTGGCCGGGGCCAAGGTGGTCGTCGAGGGCACCGATCTGGTCACCACCACCGACGAAGAAGGCTTCTTCGAGCTCCGCGGCGTGCCGCTCGGCATGCAGACCGTACGCATTCTCTCCCCCGACCACGTGGTGCTCGAGCGCGAGGTCGAGCTGCTCGAGGGCCAGGTCACCGGCATCGAGCTGTGGGTGCGCGGCCTGCAGTACCGCGAGAACGAAGGCGTCGGCCGGTACGAGCGGGCCAAGGAAGAAGTCACCCGCCGCACGCTGACGATCGAAGAGGTCAAGCGCGTGCCCGGCACCTTCGGCGATCCGGTCAAGGTCATCCAGACCCTGCCCGGCGCGGCCCGATCGCCGTTCGGCACGGGCTTGCTGATCATCCGGGGCAGTAACCCCGAAGACTCGGGCGTGTACGTCGACGGCGTGCGAATCCCCATCATCTACCACCTCACCGGCACCACCAGCGTGCTCACGCCCGACCTGATCGAGAGCGTCGACTACCTGCCCGGCGGCTACGGGCCCCAGTACGGTCGGTCGCTGGCCGGCAGCATCGACATCAAGAGCAAGACCGACTTCGAAGAGAACGGAAAGCTCGTCTGGGGCACCGACATCCTGGACAGCCAGATCTACTACGAGAGCAAGCTGGGCTCCGAGAAGAAGCACGGCATCGCGCTGGGTGCGCGCCGCTCGTACATCGACGTCTTCATCCCGCTGTTCACCGCCAACACCGGTTTCAGCATCAAGCCGAGGTACTGGGACTACAGCGCCAAGTACGTGCGCGACATGAGCAACGACCGGCAGTTCTCGGTGTTCTTCTATGGCTTCGAGGACACCCTCACGGCCGGCACCCCCGACGACTTCGCCCAGGGCCCCGATCAGGACACCCAGGGCGACATCGGCGTGCGCTACGCGAGCCATCGGGTGCTGGCCACCTACAAGACCAACCTCGCCAAGAACTGGAAGCTCCAGGTCACGCCCAGCTGGGGCGTCGACTACACCAACACCGGCCTGGGCGACGAGTTCAAGCTGGCCAACGACCAGTGGGTCTACGAGGTTCGAGCCGAGGCACCCTGGAAGCCCAGCGATCACTTCGAGCTGATTCCGGGCATGGACGCGCTGGGCGCATGGTGGAGCTTCGACTTCAAGAGCCCCTTCACCCTGTCTCAGGCCATCGATCCACTGGCCGAGCGCGAGAGCGTGGCGCTGGACGGCCGGGGCACCTGGAACGGGCCCGACGTGTACCTCAAGGCGAACATCCGCCCGCTGAACGACCCCGAAGCCCTGCTGATCATGCCCGGCATCCGCGGCAACATCACGCACCAGACCTACGCCGGCGCCATCACCGGCGACGACGGCGGCGCCCCCTGGACCGGCCTGTCCCTCGACCCGCGCCTGGCGACGCGATGGGCACTGAGCGACAAGGTGAGCGTCAAGGGCGCCTCGGGCATCTACCACCAGCCCCCGCAGCCCCAAGAGAGCGTCGGCCTGGGGTCGAACAACAGCCTTCGCTACGAGTACGCCTGGAACTCCTCGGTGGGCATCGAACACGCACCCACCCAGGTCGTTCACTGGGACCTCGACCTGTTCTACCGGGACATGCAGAACCTGATCGAGTTCGATGACGGGTTTGGCGGCTTTGGCGACAACGCCTGGGTCAACTCGGGCAAGGGACGCGCCTACGGCGCCGAGATCATCGTGCGGCACGAGCCCCACAACGGCTTCTTTGGCTGGGTCAGCTACACGCTGTCCCGCAGCGAGCGCAAGGTCAACGACACCGACACCTGGACGCCGTTCGACTTCGATCAGACGCACATCATGAGCGCGCAGGCCGGCTACGATCTGCCGCGCGACTTCGGGATCTCGGCGCAGGTCCAGTACGTGACCGGCAACCCCGACACGCCCTTCAACGCCGGCGTCTACGACCTGGACTTCGACTCGTACAACGGCTTTCGCATCGGCCCCTCCAACGGCGAGCGCCTGCCCCCCTTCTTCCAGACGTCGCTGCGGCTGGACAAGCTGTGGACCTTCCGCACCTGGCAGCTCACCACCTACGTCGACCTGCTCAACGCCGTGAAGGGCGTGAACCCCGAGTTCACCCAGTACGCCTACGACTACAGCGATTTCGCCTACGTGCGCGGCCTGCCCTTCATTCCGAACATCGGCCTGGAAGCTACGTTCTACCCGGGGAGGAAGTGATGCGACGCTGCACGTGGCTCACGGTGAGTCCCGCCGCCCTGGCCTTGCTGGCCGGGTGCACCATCGGCAACAACAAGTGGCAGCGGCCGCGCGACCTGCCCAGCGCCGAGCTGGTCGACCGCACCCGGGTGCTCGGCATTCGCCTGGACCCTCCCGAGGCCATGCCTGGCGAGGCCGTCGTCGCCAGCGCGCTGATTCCCGATCCCGACGGCACCGCCGACCTGCGCCTGTGGAGCGCCTGCCCGCCCGAGCTCGCCACCAGCTTTGGCTGCGCCACCCTCGACGAAGAGGCCATCATCGGCATCGAGCCGGGTCCCGTGCCGCCCACGCTGGTGCTGCCCGAGACGGCCCTCGACGATGTCTCCGAAGACGACAAGCGCACCGGCATCTACTGGTCGGTCCAGGTGCTCGCCGCGCCCCAGGAGCTGCTCGCCGACGGCGCCGACTTCGAGACCATCGACTTCAACCAGGTCGAGAGCGCGTTCAAGCGCCTGGTCGTCAGCAACTCAGAGGCACCCAACCAGAACCCGGACGCCACGGGGCTGCGCGTCGACGGCATCGACGCCGACCCCGAGGTGCCGGTGGTCTTCCTGGCTGGCCAGACCTACGAGCTCGAGCTCGTGGTGCCCGAAGACGCCGCCGAGCCCTACACCTTCGTCACCCGCGACGGCGACATCGAAGACCGCGTCGAAGAACCGTACGGAACCTGGTTCGCGACCGGCGGCGACTACTTCAACCCCTTCAGCCTGGCGCCCTTCTGGGTCGTCGACTGGACCGCCCCCGCCGAGCCCGTCGACAGCGGCGAGATCTACGTCGTTATCCGGGATCGTCGCGGCGGCATGGGCTGGTACGTGCAGCCCTTCGTGGTGGAGTAGGTAGACGGCGAGGACTCAGCCACCGACGCCCGCCGCCGCAGGGATTTCGCCGAATGCAAGCGGCGTTCCGCCGCGAAGCCGCCTGCCATGCCGCTGTGTTTTCTGAGAATCTGTGAAGGAACCACCCCCTCGGCCACAAGACCGCTTGCGAAGGCCCCTGGGAGGATTCCTGACAGCTTCTCGACAAGCCCTTGATGTGCCCCCGGGCACCCGCCCCGGGGACATGGGTCCGCGGAGCCGCTGGAGCCGCTTGACAGCGCTTCGGCCGCACCGTACAAAGCGCAGTCATTTCAGTGCTGCAACTCCTGGCCAGGACCCGCTGCAGCTCGAAATCCACCGGAGATCTCCTCATATGTCTCTCGCAACCCGAATCGCGACGTGCGCCGTTGCCCTGATGCTGGGCAGCTCAGGCGCGCTGGCCGCGGACACCAAGGGCAGTCCGGGCCTCGAAGCGCTCGACGACTTCCGCAACGGTCGCGGCATCCCGCCGGCTGTGCAGAACCGCTTCTTCGTGAAGGCCGAACGCTTCGAGCTGGCACCGACCCTCGGGTACGTGCCCAACAACCCGTTCGCCAAGCGGTATGTCGGCGGCGTGCTGTTCGCCTACCACTTCAGCGAGAACCTCGCGGCGTCCGGGCAGCTCACCTACTCCCCCGACCTCGGCAAGACCGACCTCAAGGGGCTGACGGGTGCGCTGGTGCGCATCGCCTACAACGGCCCGGGCGGCGGCAACTTCCAGCAGCCCATCTCCAAGACGACGCTGTCGGCCAACTTCGCCGCGCAGTGGACGCCCCTGTACGGAAAGATCAACCTCGTCGGCGAGACGGTCCTCAACTTCGAGACCTACGGCGTCGCTGGCCTGGGCATGATCTCGAAGCACGACTTCTTCGCCAGCTTCAACCCCAGCGCCCCGCCGCAGTTCCCGACCTTCGTCGACCTCGCCGACCAGGGCAACGAGGTCAAGATCGGCCCGGTCCTCGGCGCTGGCATCAACTTCTTCCTCAACCAGACCATCGCGCTTCGGGCAGACGGCCGCGCCACGCTGTACCTCGACAATCAGCCGTCGTACGACGCCACCGTCCAGATCACCGAACAGCGCCTCTACAACCACCTCGTCATCAGCGGCGGGCTCTCCTTCTTCTTCCCGAAGATGAAGCCCCGTCTCTACAACTTCTAAGGAGGGCCACGATGAACGCACTGCGACGCTTTGCCGCGGCCACCGCCGCCAGCTTCATCCTGCTGTCCGGTACCGCCTGGGCACAAGACGAAGACGACGACCTCGACGACTTCCTCGATGACTTCCTCAACGAAGAGTCCGACGACGCCGACGACGCCGGCGACGACACGCCTGCCGGCGACGACCTCGACCTCACCGGTCGCGACTTCGACGACAGCGGCGAGATGTCGGTGGGCGACGAGGTCCGCGCCGTCCGCGAGGGCGACCTCGACGACCGCACCGGGGTCAAGTCCGAAGACATCGTGCTCCCCGAAGAGCAGAAGGGCCCCCGCCGGCTCATCAAGACGCTGCAGAAGAAGAACTTCCTGAAGCTCGGTCGCTACGAAGCCCAGCCGTTCCTCGGCTTCGTCACCAACGACCCCTTCATCAACCGCTACCTGCTGGGCGCCAACTTCGCGTACCACCCCACCGAGATCTTCGCGGTCGAGGCATCGGCGGTGTTCTCGCCCGACTTCGGCAAGGCTGACTGGAAGCCCATCACCCACCAGCTCGTCGAAGAGAACCGGGTGTCTCCCGACATCTCCAAGATCCTCTTCTACGGCTCGTTGAACTTCCAGTTCTCGCCCATCTACGGCAAGTTGGCCGTGGTCGGTGACCGCATCATCAACTTCGACATCTACGGTGCCTTCGGCTCGGGCGTGGCGCACACCGAGGACGACCTCGAGGCACTCCAGTGTTCCGATGCCGACCCGAGGTGCAACGCGACCGCCAGCGAAAACCAGGTGACCATGAACTTCGGTGGCGGCTTCCGTGTCATCTTCACCGATGCCCTCGCCCTCAAGCTCGAAGCCCGCTCGATGATCTACATCGAGACCGTCAACAGCACGACGCTCGAGTACAAGAACAACCTGATGATCCAGTCCGGCGTGTCGTTCTTCTTCCCGCAGGTGGAGTAATCAACCGATGATCCGTAGCTCCCTCACATACGCCACGGCGCTCACTGCCCTGTTCATCTCGCAGCAGGCCAGCGCGATCACCTGCGCCGAGATCATGAACATGGTCAACGTGAACGTGCCCCCCAACATCGTGCAGCAGACGATGGAGGCCTCGGGCACCCGCTTCACCGCCGACGACATCCGCTGCCTGTCCGAGCAGGGCGCCCCGCCCGAGCTGGTCGAGGCCGCACGCAAGATGGCCATGGATGCCGAGTCCACCACGGCAACGCCCATCATCACCAACGACCCCGATCCCGAACCCGACCCCGGTGACTTCGGCGACCAGGGCTTCACCGGTGACTTCGAGGCCGACTCGGCCGAAGGCTCTGACGAAGACGACGGCGGCGGCGGGCCGCAGCGCCTCGAACAGCTGGTCAAGCTGTACCGCGCCAAGAAGGTGCTCACCGCCAGCAAGGGCTTCTACGACCTGCTCGAGGCCGACGAGTACCCTGAGTACGAGTCCAAGATCCACTACTACCTGGCCAAGGCGCTGTTCGACCTCGAGATGTACCACTCGGCCCAGTTCCACTTCATGCAGGTGGTGCGCAAGGGCCCGCGCAACCCGTACTTCAAGTACGCGCTGCCCAAGCTGGTGGCCATCGCTCGCCTCACGGGCAACGACATCGAGCTGCTGCGCATCGTGCACAAGATCCCGCCCGAGGCCTTCCCGCGGCAGGCGCGCAACCACCTGTACTACCTGATGGGCCGCAAGCTCTACGCCGACGGCGAGCTGTCGGCGTCGGCCAAGTACTTCCAGCAGATCAGCAGCAAGTCGTCGCTGTACCTGCGCAGCAAGTACTTCGAAGGCGTCATCCACAACGAGCGCGGCAAGCTCAAGAGTGCGGTCAAGGCCTTCCGCGACGTCTACCAGGCCGAGATCAACCCCAACAACGACCGCGAAGTCCAAGAGATGCAAGACCTGCAGGACCTCGCGCTGGTGAACATCGCCCGCATCTACTACGGCCTCGAGCGCTTCGAGAACGCCGGCAACTACTACGACATGGTCGACCACGACAGCACGTACTGGGCCGAGTCGCTGTTCGAGCATGCCTGGGCCGAGTTCATGGTGTCCGACCTGAACGACAGCCTGGGCCTGCTGCTCACGCTTCGCAGCCCGTACTACGCCGACCACGAGCACCTGCCCGAGACGGTCGTGCTGCGCGCGCTCAACTTCTTCAACCTGTGCAACTTCGACGACGCCGAGAAGACCCTTCTCGACTTCGAGAGCAAGTACACCCCCATGAAGGGCGAGCTCGAAGAGTTCCTGGAGCGCTACCGCGGCAAGCAAGGCCTCGAGCTCTCCGACCAGGCCTACGACACCTACTTCACCGAGCGGCACCACGCGTCCAAGCTCGACAAGAGTGTGTTCCTGCGGGTGCTTCGCAACCGCGACCTGGCCGCGCTCGTGCGCCACATGGACATGATGGACCGCGAGACCGCGCTCATCGACAGCCAGAAGGGCGTGTGGCGCGACACCCTGGGTGCCCACCTCAAGAAGCAGATCGAGCAAGACCGCGCTCGCTACAAGAAGAACGCGGGCAAGCTGCTGCTGGCCGAGATGGCCTTCCAGAAGGGCGTTCTCGACGACCTCATGGGTCAGTCCAAGATCATCCGCTTCGAGGTCGTCGACGCCCAGCGTGCCGACTACGAATACAAAGCGTCCGCGCCGCAGGTCGACACCCTCGAAGACAAGGTAGTCGACTTCGCCACCAGCAAGGACATCATCTACTGGCCGTTCAACGGCGAGTTCTGGCAGGACGAGCTCGGCTACTACCGGTACGCCGAGGCCGACGACTGCAAGTAGAGCCCGCCCCACTGGCCCCGAATCCCATCTAGAGCTTTCTCGAGCCCCAAACAGGAGCGCACCACATGCGCAGCAACCTGCACCACATCGGCATCCTGGCCCTGGTCCTCGCCGGCGTGTCCGCGCCCATCCAGACGGCTGACGCCCAAGAAGAGGGCGAGCGTCGCATCCTCAAGCTCCGGCAGTCGCAAGACGTCAACCTGAGCGACGAGTACCTGGTCAAGGCACGCGAGAAGCGGCTCGAGTCGATCCAGTTCCTCAAAGAGCTCATCGCCGAGCAGGGCTCGGCCCTCAAGGGCGACCGCAAGGCCGAGATGATGCTCCGCCTCGCCGACCTGTACTTCCAGCAGGGCCGCGACGAGTACCTGGTCGAGATGGCGATGTTCGACAAGGAGTACGACAAGTGCTTCAACACCGAGGGCTGTGACCCCGGGCGCCTGCAGCCCGACAACGAAGAATCGCAGAAGTGGCAGAACCGCTCGATCAAGCTCTACAAGAACATCCTGCAGAACTACCCGCGCTACAGCCGCGCCGACGAGGCCACCTTCTACCTGGGTCAGGCGCTGTCCGACATCGGGCGCCGCGACGACGGCAAGGACTACTTCGAGAACCTCGTCCGCATGTACCCGGACAGCCAGTTCGTGCCCGACACCTACGTCAACCTGGGCGAGTACTACTTCGACAACGACAACGCCTACAAGGCGCTGACCAACTACAAGAAGGCTACCGCCTACCGCGACCACGACAAGTACGGCTTCAGCCTCTACAAGCTGGCGTGGTGCTACTACAACGTGGGCGAGGCCGGCAAGTCCATCGAGACCATGAAGGCCGTCGTGTCCTTCTCGATGGCCGAGGGCGCCGCCGGCGGCTCCAAGCTGCAGCTGCAAGAAGAAGCCCTCAAGGACCTCGTCCGATTCTTCGCCGACGCCGGCGAGCTCGACGAGGCCTACGAGTACTTCAACAAGCTGGGCAAGAAAGAGCTCATCCGCTCCATGCTCAAGCAGCTGGCCAAGAAGTACTTCGACAACGGCAAGTGGGAAGAGGCCATCCAGACCTACCGTCGTCTGATCGCCGAGAACCCCACCGCGCCCGAGAACCCCGACTACCAGCACGAGATCATCCAGGCCTACCAGAAGATGGGCCTGAAAGAAGAGACGTTCACCGAGATCGACCGCATGCTGAAGACGTACGGCAAGGACTCGGCCTGGGCCCGTGCCAACGCGTCGAACCAGGAGGCCATCGAAGAGGCCACCCAGAAGGTCGAAAAGAACCTGCGCCAGGTCGCGCTGTACCACCACAACCGCGCCAAGAAGATCAAGAGCGGCGACGAGGCCAAGCAGTCCTACGCGCTGGCCTACAAGGCCTACAAGGTCTATCTGCGCGAGTTCCCGGGGTCCGACAAGGCCTACGAGATCCACTACTCCTTCGCCGAGCTGCTCTACAAGATCAAGAAGTACGAAGAGGCGTACGAGCAGTACATGGCGGTCGTCGACCTCGACCCCAAGGGCAAGCACTCCGAGTTCTGCGCCGAGTCCGCCATCTTCGCCGCCGACGAGATGGTCAAGAAAGAGGGCGGCAACCAAGAGATCAGCAAGGGTCCTGGCGAGGCCAAGGAGGCCCAGCCGCTCACCGATTGGGAGAAGCGTCTGGTCGACGCCTGCGCCAAGTACGCCGACCTGTTCCCGGGCCAGGACAAGGTCAAGAACATCATCTACAAGTCCGGGTACCTGCTGTACAACAAGTACCGTTTCGAAGAGGCCGCCGACCAGTTCAACAAGGTCATCTCTTCCGACCCCGGCTCCCGCGAGGCCGAGCAGGCCGCCAACCTCATCCTCGACTCCTTCGTGGTCAACGAGGACTGGGCCAACCTGCAGAAGAACGCCAAGATCTACTACGACACCGAGCGCCTGGGCTCCGCTACCTTCAAGAAAGAGGTCTACGGCGTCTACCAGAACGCGTCGCTCAAGCTCATCGAAGTCGACTTCGAAGCCAACAAGAACCACACCAAGACGGCCGCCGCCTATGTGCAGTTCTACAACGACTTCCCCGACTCCGACGAGAACGCCCGAATCCTGAACAACGCCACGATCTACTTCCACAAGGACAACCAGATCGAGAAGGCGATGGAGGTCCGGCGCATCCTGGTCGACGACCCCAAGTTCGGCACCAAGACCAAGTACTACTACGACCAGATCGGCGGTCTGGGCTACGACCACGAGACCATCGCCGACTACACGCGCGCCGCCGAGCTCTACGAAGAGATGTTCGGCATCTTCAACGACCCGCGCAAGTTCAAGGACGAGTGGAAGAAAGAAGGCGACGACCTCGCCACCCAGAAGCAGGGAGCCGCCGACGCCATCTACTCGGCCGCCGTCTTCCGCAAGGCCCTCGGCGAGTGGAAGCCTGCCATCGAGAACTACAAGAAGTTCCTGGCCGCCTTCCCCGAAGACGACCGCGCCAACGACATCAAGCTCACCATCGGCAAGATCTACGAAGAGAACGAGCAGTGGAGCTCGGCGGCCAACGTCTTCAAGAACTTCTACGAGACCGAAGAGCGCAACAAAGAGACCACCGCTCCCATCGAGTTCTTGTACTTCGCGCGCCTGCACCATGCGCGAGCGCTCGAGAAGCAGAACCAGACCACCAACGCCACCCGCCTGTACGAGGCCACGGTCGACCGGTACAACAAGTACATCGAGGCTGGCGGTGAGCCCGGCGGGCACACCGAGTTCGTGGCCGAGATGATGTTCAAGCTGGCCGAGCCCCAGTTCGAGAAGTACGCCGCCGCCGTCATCGGCGGGGTGCGCCCGGGCAGCAGTCGCAAGAGCGAAGACAAGCAGCTCGGCGATGCCCTCAAGAAGAAGGCAGAGCTGCTCGTCGAGACCGAGAAGGTCTACGCCGAGATCATCAAGACCGGAGCCGGCGAGTGGGGCCTGGCGGGCCTGGTGAAGCTCGGCGAGGTGTACGAGAACATGGCCAAGAGCCTCGAGGACAGCCACATCCCCAGCTACCTGACCGAAGATCAGGTCGAGATGTACACGATGGCCCTCGAAGACAAGGTCTACCCGCAGCAAGAGAAGGCCGTCGCCGCGTACAAGGCCGCCCTCGACAAGTCGTACGAGCTCACGCTCTACAACGACAACACCGCGCTGGCGACCCGCCGGCTGGGCGAGCTGCGTCCCAACGACTTCCCGGGGCTGCAAGAAGAGCTGCCCGAGGTTCGCGAGACGTCCTCGCAGACGCGCAGTTCCACCTTCGAAACCAACTACAAGTAGGGGAGAGACCACAATGCGCTTCCACAGCTTCATCCCGACCTTGTTGCGGCCGAACCTGATCGGCCTGGTCGCGGCTCTCTTCCTCGCTGGCTGCCCCAAGGGCAATGTCGAGACCTTCGACGAAGACACCCTGGCCACCGACCCGCGTGCCAACTTCGTCACCGGTCTGAACACCCTGCAGAACCCCGACCGCAAGACGGGCGAGGTCGACTACCAGGCCGCGTTCCAGTACTTCGTGGCCGCGGTCAACCTGGGCGGCACCGCTCAGGCCGCGTTCAACGCCGGCTGGACCGCCGAGGTCCTCAACCGGCCCGAAGACGCCATCCTGTACTACAAGAAGGCCTACGAGTCCGACAAGACGTACGAGAACGCCATGTTCGCGCTGGCACGTGTCTACAACGACGCCGGCCAGGGTGACGCGGCGGTCACCCTGTACGAGGACTACCTGGCCAACCAGCCCGACAACAAGACCGTTCGCAACGACCTGATCGTGGCGCTTACCGCGGCCGGCCGCTTCGACGAGGCCATCGCCGAGGCGCAGAAGATCCTGCTGGTCGACCCCAAGAACGCCGATGTCTACCGCAACCTGTCCGCCATGTACTACGAGAAGGGCGAGCTCGGCATGAGCCAGCTCATGAACGAGAAGGCGCTGCAGTTCGACGAGGGCGACGCCGGCACCTACAACAACCTGGGTGTCACGGCCCTCATCCAGAACAACGAACCGCGCGCCATCGATCAGTTCAAGACCGCCATCAAGATCGAGAGCACCAACTACGAAGCCAACGTCAACCTGGGCTTCATCGCGTTGAACTCCGGTGACTACGCCCTGGCCAAGTCCTCGCTCGAGAAGGCGGTCGCCGCCAACCCCGCGAGCACCGATGCCAAGCTCGGCCTGGCCGTCGCCCTGCGCGGAACCGGCGAGTTCGACCGCGCCGAAGGCCTGTACAACGAGGTCATCAAGTCCGCGCCAGACAGCGAGTACGGGTACTTCAACGCCAGCATCCTGCACGAGTTCTACACCAAGGACTTCAAGAAGGCCGAGACCTACCTGCAGACGTACATCGACGCGAACCCGGTGGCGCCCGACGACCCCGTCTTCACCCGGCTCGAGCGCGTCAAGAAGGCACGTGCGGCCGAAGAAGAGCGCAAGCGCCTCGAAGCCGAGCGCAAGGCCGCCGAAGAAGAGCGCCGCAAGCGCAACGAGGCCATGCTTGCCGAGCTGTCGGGCACCATCACCACCTACTCCTCCCAGTTCACCGCGAACGCAGGCTGCCTGGACGCCATGTTGGTCGAAGAGGGCAACATGATCCTCGAGCAGGCCAACATGGTGGTCGAGATGAAAGAGGTCGACATGGCCTCGGACATCCAGATGCTGCTCGAAGGCTACACGGGCGTGTGGGACGAGGCGATCGCCGGCTGTGCCGGCGGCGGAGGAGCAGCTCCCGCACCCGAAGAGGGCGGCGACGAAGAGGCTCCCCCCGAAGAGGCTCCCCCCGAAGAGGCTCCCGCGCCGGAGTAGGGCCATGCCCTCGGCTCGCAGCCGAGACCAGGACCATGCAGAGGCGGCCTTCGGGCCGCCTCTCTGCGTTTCTCCGCCGCCGGCGCTCGCTCGCGTCGCCCGCCGCGACACCACCACCCTGTCAACGGTTCGCAAACTCCCAACAAATCAAAGTCAAGGTACACATTGACTTATCACTGACCATCCCATGGGACCCCAGGGGTCTGTGCCGTGTCGGATCCGACACAAACCCACCATGGAGTCACCATGCAGACCGAAGTCCCCGCGTTCGTCCGTACCTCCCCTGACCGCAAGCCCGGCCCCGGAGAGGCCCCTCACCGGCCCGCCGTGCTCGAAGTGCACCAGCTGTGGGGCGACCTGCTGCTCGAGACCAAGCACTTCGACGGAAGCCAGCCCGTGACCATCGGCTCGGCCGTCGGCTGGCGGTGGTCGATCCTGGGTGTGCAGCTGGGCTGGCTGCCCCAGGGAGCCCACGTGATGGCCCGCTTTGCGCCTCCCATGTGGTCCGAGGTCGACAGCGACTGGCGCAACGACTTCTACACCCCCGACGACGCGCTGCCAGTGTCCATGGAGCACACGCTGTTCCGGTTCGAGGGCGGCAAGCCCGTGGCCGTGATCGACGATGACTGGACCGGCACCGTCGAGCTCGACGGTGAGAGCCTGGCGCTGTCGCAGCTGGCCGAGCGCGGGCTCGCTACCGACGTGGGCGACTCGCTGGAGCTCACGCTGCCAGTCGGCGCCCGGCTCACGCTCACCATCGGCGAGCTCACCTTCGTGGCCAGCCGGGTGGGGGCCAGCACTCGGGTGAATGCGCCCGTCGAGCACGACCTGCCCTTCATGGCCCTCACCAGCCTGGTGTGCACCATGGGCCTGATGTTCGGCGTGCTGATGTGGAGCATGCCCGCGCCGGCCCAGTACTCGGTCGGCGAGGTGCCGGACTACTTCGTCGAGCTCGCCCTGGACAAGCCTCCCGAGCCCGACAAGCCGAAGCCAACCACCGGTGAGGCCACCAAGGAAGGCAAGAAGGCCCCCGGGGACCGCGGCAAGGCGGGCAAGCAGGACGCCAAGCTGAACAAGGCCAAGGGCAAGCCCGGGGCCATGAGCAAGCGCCAGCGAGACATGGCTCAGGTGCAGAACGCCGGACTGTTGGGCGTGATGTCGGCAAACGGTCCGCTCGGTGCCGCCTTCGACGGCGGCCTGGATCGCTCGATCACCGATGCCATCGGCGGGCTTCACGGACCCAAGGGCACCCAGATCGGAACCGGCGGCTTCGACCGGCGGGGCGATGGCTTCGGCCGCAACGGCGAGGCCGAAGGAACCGGCATCGGCACCCATGGTGACGGGTACGGCGAGAGCGGAAGCTGCGACTCGGACGAGCCCTGCAACGGCGTGTGGGGCGGCAAGAACGACGGGGACATCGGTGCGGTGACCGGCGACCCGATCGTCATCGGTGGCCTGGACCGCGCGCTCATCGACGAGGTGGTCAAGAACCACATGAACCAGATTCGCTACTGCTACCAGCGCGAGCTGGTGAAGGACAACACCCTGGCAGGCAAGGTCGTGATCAAGTTCACGATCGCCAAGGACGGGTCTGTGTCGAGTGCCAGCAAGAAGAGCAGCACCATGAACAACAGCGCCGTGGAATCGTGCATCGAAGGCCGCTTCCTGCGCATGCAGTTCCCCGAGCCGCAGGGCGGAGGCATCGTGGTGGTGAGCTACCCGTTCCTCTTCGACCGGGGCTGACAATCGCTTGACGACTCCCCGGGGAACACCCTCCCCGGGGTCTTGTCAGTTGCTTTGACGGGAACATGACCCTCCTGAGGTTGTTCAGATGGCCATGACAAATGATGATGCATTGCGTCGCTCCGTCTCAGCACGAGCACCGTCCAGGGCACAGCCCAGGAGAAAAGAAATGATTCGTTTTGCTCTCGCCTCCCTCCTCCTCACCACCGCACTTCCCGCGATGGCCCAAGACGACGACAGTCGCAGCGTCCGCTACAAGGCGCGCACCGAGATCGACTTCGAGGCGGTCGACGTCACCGGCGAGCTCGTGAAGCCAAACGGTCAGCTGCTTCTCGACCGACGCAAGGCCAACTTCAACCCGCTGATTCAGCTCCGCGAAGACTTCAACGTCGAGATGCGGCAGTCGATCAACGAGATCCAGTAGCCACCTGACACACCCAGATCGCCGGCGATTGCCGGCGAACACTCTGAACGCCGGCATTGCTGGCGTCCCGAGGCCGGCGGCCCCCCGCGTCTCGAAACACCCGAGGAATCCCCCCGATGGCGGACGAAAAGCTCGCATTGCTCTTCGAGATCTACAAGGGCACCAAGCTCGTCGACACGCGTGAATACCGCGAAGACAGCGTGACGATTGGCTCCGGCTCCGAGGCGCTGCTGCGCCTCAAGCACCGAAGCATCGCCGAGCTGTCCTGCGTCGTGAACATCGAAGACGGTGCCGCGACCCTCCTGGATCTGGGCGCCAACAACGTCAAGGTCAACGACGAGCCCGTCAGCAACGTGCCGCTCAAGAGCGGCGACGCCTTCAAGGTCGGCGACATCCGGGTGGTGCTCAAGTACGCCGATGCCGGCGCCGAAGAAGACGAAGAAGACGACGACGCCGCCACCAAGCAGGCCTCGGCCGAAGAGCTGGCGGCCATCATCAAGAAGGCCGAAGCCGACGTCGAAGAAGCCGGCGAGTCCACCGACGTCGAAGAAGAAGAGCCCGAGGCCACCGACCCCGGTCCGGTCGAGGCGCCCGCTCCCGTTGCAGCGGCCCCCAGCGAGCCCAAGGCCGACGCCCCGGCGCCCGCCGAGGTCGCCGCCCAAGACAAGGCCGACGACGACGAAGCCGGCTACAACGACGACCCCGAAGACGTCGTCGAGTTCATCATGCGCTCGGGCACGGCCAAGACCAACCTGGGCATCGACGCGCGGCGCCCCAAGGTGCTCGAAGTCAACCAGATGTGGGAGAACCTGCTCCTGGACACGCGCCACTTCGCCAAGGGTGGCAGCTCGGTGTCCATCGGCTCTTCCGTGGGCTGGCGCTGGAACTTCCTGGGCATCGACATGGGCTGGGTCATGCCGCCCCTCAACATCCTGCTGCGCTACACGCCGCCGATGTGGTCCGAGGTCAACAGCGACTGGCGCAACGACTTCTACGCCCCCGATGCCGTGCTGGCCTCAGGCTACGAGCACAAGCTGTTCGACTGGGAAGACGGCAAGTACGTCGCCAAGCTGCCCGAGAAGTGGGACGGCTTCATGGACGTCGGCGAGCAGCGCTACACCCTCGACGAAGCCGTCGACGCCGGCAAGGCCAAGAAAGGCAACGGGCAGTACCAGATCCCCATCGACGACGACGTGCGCCTCATGGTCGATGCCGAGGGCATGGTCTTCTACTCGCACATGGTGCGACCCGGTAAGAAGATCATCACCCGCATCAACGACGACGTCGACTACGTGTTCATGGCCTTCATGACCATCATCGGCTTCGTGGGCCTGATGTTCGGCCTGATCATGTGGTGGATGCCGCCCCCCGCGCAGAACGACGTGGTCGAGATCCCCGACCGCTTCGTCGAGCTCATCCTCGAGAAGCCGCCCGAAGAGCAGAAGTCCAAGAAGCCGTCGGGCAACCCCGACGCGGGCGAAGGCGCCAAGGCCAAGCGCGAAGAGGGCAAGACCGGCAAGAAAGACGCCAAGATGAAGAAGGCCAAGGGCAACAAGGTCAAGATGAAGAAGCAGCAGATCGACAAGCAGATCGCCGAGAGTGCGGGCGTGCTTGGCGCTCTGCGTGACGGCGCCGAGCTCGATGGCGTCTTCGGTTCTTCCGGCCTCAACTCCGACATCACCGGCGGCATCGGCGGCCTCATCGGCGCCAAGGGCACCCAGATCGGTGCCGGCGGTCTGGGCTCGCGCGGCTCGGGGCTCGGCGGCGGCGGCACGGCCGAAGGCCTGGGCGGTCTGGGCACCAAGGGCATGGGCTCGGGCGCCAGCGGCTACGGCGCCGGCGGCGGCAACTTCGGCGCCAAGGGCGACGGTGCCATCGGCACGGTCGGCGGCGACCCCATCATCTTGGGCGCGCTCGACCGCAGCTTGATCGACGAGGTCATCAAGCGCCACATGAACCAGATTCGCTACTGCTACCAGCGCGAGCTCACCAAGAACAACACGCTGGGCGGCAAGATCGTCATCCGCTTCACCATTGCGAAGGACGGCTCGGTCAGCGCGGCGAGCACCAAGTCCACCACCATGAACAACTCGGCGGTCGAGAGCTGCATCGAGGGTCGCTTCATGCGCATGCAGTTCCCCACGCCCAAGGGCGGCGGCATCGTCATCGTCAGCTACCCGTTCTTGTTCGCACCGGGCTGACGCATCCGGATCCTTTCCGAAAATGGCGTGAAGGTTTCCCCTTCACGCCACAAGTGCTAGAAGAGCCCCCTCCCCTCGGAAGACCACATGAAGACGCTCCTCACCCTCGCCCTGATCGCTGCCCCGCTCACGTTGTCGAGCACGGCCAGCGCCCAGGACTACGAAGACCTCGACGGCGAGGGCGGCTCCAAGTCCCGAAACAAGAAGCAGAAGGCCGCCAAGAACATCTCGGCCGGCCTCGAAGACGAGGTCGTTCGCGAGATCAACCGCGGCTTCTACCTCAAGACCGGCCTCGGAGCGACGGCCTGGATTCTGGCTTACGGCTCCGTGCTGCGACCGGGCACCGTGCTGTCCATGGGCGTCGGCAGTGACTTCGTCGACCAAGAAGACACCAGCATGGCCTGGGAGGTCAACTTCGCTCAGGGCGTGCACAACGGCCTGAACTACGAACAACAGGCCGCGGCCGGCATTCCCGCCACCAGCCTCATCCAGGGCGACACCCGCACCTTCGCGCTCGAGGCGACGTACGAGTACAGCCGCTACCTGACCCGACGCATCGGCGTCGGCGCGCGCGTCGGCGGTGGCGTCATGCTCACGCCCCTGCTGATGGACCCCGACGCCTTCCAGAACGAGGTCATCCCCACCTGGAATGCTCAGCCCACGGTGCACAACAACCCGCACCCCTACGGCACCGGCGGAGCGACCTTCGAGTACTACACCAAGCTCACGCACTTCAGCATCGGCGTCGACATCATGGCCACCTACGCGGTTGGCTTCGACCTGGGTGCCGGTGGTCAGGGCTACCTCAAGTACACGTTCTAGTCTTGATTTAGCCAGCCCCTCGCATTACGGGGCGCGGCAACTCAACCGTACGGCCCCAGAAGTGGGCCCAATGCGAGGAATACCATGGCAAACGAAAAGATGGGCCTGATTGGCCGCAAGGTCGGCATGACCCAGATCTTCGACGAAGATGGCACCGTTCACGGCGTCACCGTCATCGAGGTTGGCGCCAACACGGTGCTGCAGGTCAAGAGCGAAGACGGCCCTGACGGCTACAACGCCCTGCAGCTCGCCTTCGGCACCCAGAAAGACCAGCGTGTCACCAAGGCCCAGAAGGGCCATGCCAAGAAGGCTGGCGTCGATGCCATGCCCGCCCTGGTCAAAGAGATCCGCGTCGGCGCTGGCGAGCTCGCCAAGCACGAGCCCGGCGCCACCCTCGGTGCCGCAGACGTGTTCGAGGCCGGCGCACTCGCCGACGTCACCGCACGCTCCAAGGGCAAGGGCCACGCCGGCGTCATGAAGCGCTACAACTTCGCAGGCTTCATCCGCAGCCACGGTACCCACGAGTTCTTCCGCCACGGCGGCTCCATCGGTACCCGCCTCACCCCCGGCCGCGTCTTCCCCGGCAAGAAGATGACGGGCCACATGGGCGACGAGCAGGTCACCGTGCAGAACCTCAAGGTCGTGCGCGTCGACGCCGAGCGCAACCTGATCTTCATCAAGGGCGGCGTGCCCGGCGCCAACGGCGGCTACGTCACCATTCGCCAGGCCGCCAAGGCCTAGCGCCAAGAACGTGGGGTGGGCGCCACGCCCGCCCGATTAGAGGGGACTCCTTCGTTCAACGAGGAGTCCCCTTGTCGTCCTTGCCCCTGTGGACCCCAGCCGCCGAGCGCACCGAGCGCTCGAATATGACTGCTTTTCGCCGGTATGTAAACCAGACATTTTCGACGAATCTAGCGGACTATGACGCGCTGTACGACTGGTCGGTGCAAGAGACGTCCGACTTCTGGCAAGCGGTGTGGGACTTTACCGGCACGGTCTGCTCGCAGCCTGCCGAGCGCGTGATGTCCGAGCCGCGCATGCCGGGAACCGAGTGGTTCGCCGGCGCGAAGCTGAACTTCGCCCAGAATCTTCTTCGCTACAGCGACGACCGCGAGGCCCTGGTGTGGGTGTGCGAGAACGGCGAGCGGGAGTCGGTCACCAGCGCCCAGCTCCGAGCCCGAGTCGCCAAGCTGGCGGCATGGATGCGGTCGGTGGGTGTCACTTGCGGCGATCGCGTGGCCGGCTTCGTGCCCAACCGCATCGAGTCCATCGTGGCCATGCTGGCGGCCACCAGCATCGGCGCCATCTGGAGCTCGTGCAGCCCCGACTTCGGGTTCAAGGGCGTGATGGACCGCTTTGGCCAGATCCGCCCCAAGGTGCTGATCACCGCCGATGGCTACCGCTACAACGGCAAGGTGCACGACTCACTGGCTCGCGTGGCCGAAGTGGTGCAGGCCATCGACAGCATCGAGCAGGTGGTCGTCTTTGCCATGGTCTCGGACCAGCCCGACCTCTCTTCGCTGGGTGGCAAGGGGGTCGCCTGGTCGGCGGCCATCGACAACGACGCCAGCGACGTGGTCTTCGAGCAGCTGCCCTTTGATCACCCGCTGTACATCATGTACAGCTCGGGCACGACCGGCGTGCCCAAGTGCATCGTTCACGGGGCCGGCGGCACCCTGCTCCAGCACGCCAAAGAGCTGGTGCTGCACACCGATCTGATCCGCGACGACAGCATCTTCTACTTCACCACCTGCGGCTGGATGATGTGGAACTGGCTGGTCAGCTCGCTGCTCACCGGCGCCAAGATCGTGCTGTACGACGGGTCTCCCGCCTACCCGGACGCCAGGGTGCTGTGGCGCATGGCGGCCAACGAGGGGGTGACCGTGTTCGGCACCAGCCCCAAGTTCATCACCCTGTGCAAGAAGGCGGGCATCTCGCCCATGTCCGAGCACTCCCTGAAGGTGCGCACGCTGATGAGCACGGGTGCCCCCCTGTCGGCCGAGAACTTCGAGTGGCTGGGCGAGCACATGCACGGCGTGCAGGTCGCCAGCATCTGCGGCGGCACCGACATCATCAGCTGCTTCATGCTGGGCGTGCCCACCGAGCCCGTGTACGCCGGCGAGATCCAGAAGCGCGGGCTGGGCATGGCCGTCGAGGCCTGGGCCGGCGAGCGGGCACCGGTGCTGGGCCAGAAGGCCGAACTGGTCTGCGTGAAGCCCTTCGTGAGCATGCCCGTGAGCTTCTGGAACGACCCGGGCGGCGCGAAGTACCACAGCGCGTATTTCGACGTCTTTCCCGGCGTCTGGCGGCACGGCGACTTCATCGAGATCACCGACCGCGGGGGCGTCATCGTGTACGGGCGGTCGGATGCGACGCTCAACCCTGGCGGGGTGCGCATCGGTACCGCCGAGATCTACCGCGTGGTCGAGGAGTTCGACGAGGTCGTCGACAGCATCGTGGTGGGCCAGCCCCACAAGGATGACGTGCGTGTGGTGCTGTTCGTGGTGCTGCGGCCGGGGCTGCAGCTGCAGCCCGAGCTCATCGCCGCCATCAAGAAGCGCATTCGTGCCGAGGCCACGCCCCGGCACGTGCCGGCGCTCATCGTGGCTGCCCCGGACGTGCCAAGAACCATCAGCGGCAAGAAGGTCGAGATCGCCGTGACCCGGGTGCTGCAGGGCGAGACCATCCACAACCGCGATGCGATGGCCAACCCCGAGGCCATCGACTGGTATGCGGCGATCGACCTGGGCTGATCGTCAGGAGCTGCGGTAGTTCGGGGCTTCTTGGGTGATGACCACGTCGTGCACGTGGCTCTCGCGCAGGCCCGCCGGGGTGATGCGCACAAAGCCCGCGTCCTGCTGCATCGCCCGCAGATCGGCACACCCGCAGTAGCCCATCGACGCGCGAAGCCCGCCCAGCAGCTGGTACACCGTGTCTTCGACCGGGCCCTTGTAGGGCACCCGGCCCACGATTCCCTCGGGCACCAGCTTGCGGGTGGCCGCCTCGGGATCGCCCACATCGGCGTTCTGGAAGTAGCGGTCGGACGAGCCGGCCTTCATGGCGTCGATGGAGCCCATGCCGCGGTAGGCCTTGTACCGGCGGCCCTGCCACAGCACCGTGTCGCCCGGCGCCTCGCGCGTGCCCGCGAACAGCGAGCCGATCATCACCGCGTCGGCGCCCGCGGCGAAGGCCTTGGCGATGTCGCCCGAGAACTTGATTCCGCCGTCGGCGATGATGGTACGGCCGACGGCGTGGGCGACCTTGGCGGCGTCGGCGATGGCGGTGAGTTGGGGCACCCCGACACCCGCAACGATGCGGGTGGTGCAGATGGACCCGGGCCCGACACCCACTTTGACGATGTCGGCGCCGGCGTCGATGGCGGCACGGGTCGCGTCGCCAGAGGCGACATTGCCCACCACGATGGTGACCTCGCTGCCCCACCGGGCCTTGATACCGCTCGCCGCTTTCAGGACCCCCTGGCTATGGCCATGAGCCGTGTCGATGACCAGCACGTCGACGCCGGCTTCGACCAGCGCTGCAACCCGATCGTGGGAGTCGCCACCGACGCCCACGGCCGCCCCGCAGCGCAGCTGACCGCGGTCGTCGAGCACCGAGAGCGGGTGCTTGCCGATGTTCTCGATGTCCTTGATGGTGATGAGGCCGGCCAGCTGGCCGTCGCCGTCGACCACGAGCAGCTTCTCGATCTTGTGCAGCTGCAGGAGCTCCTTCGCGCGATCGAGGGTGGTGCCCGGGGGCACGGTGACCAGGTCCTTGCTCATCACCGCCTGAACCGGCACGTCCAGGCGCTTCTCGAAGCGCAGATCGCGGTTGGTCAGGATGCCGACGGCACGGCCGTCGACCGTGACGGGAACGCCCGAGATGTTGTTCTCGCGCATGACAGCCCGGGCCTGGCCGATGCTGGCGTCTGGCGAGACGGTGACCGGATCCTGGATGGTGCCGGTGACCGCGCGCTTCACGTCACGCACGTGCTGAGCCTGGCGCTCGGGGGACATGTTCTTGTGGATGATGCCCAGCCCACCCTGCTGCGCCATGGCAATGGCCATGGACGCCTCGGTGACCGTGTCCATGGCGGCCGACAGCAGCGGGGCGTTGAGCACCAGCCCCGGCGCGAGCTCGGTGCGGATGTCGACATCGCGTGGCAGCACGGTGCTGGAGCGCGGCACCAGCAGGACGTCGTCGAAGGTGAGCGCGAGGGGGACCTGGTCTTGCAGCATGACGCCTCCCCCGGGACCCTGCCCGGGACTGCCGGTATTGCGCGCTCTGGCGCCGCGCAATGTCAGGGAATGAACGGCGCCTCCCCCGCATTGACAAGACCGCCGCGGCGCCGTACTAGGCCGGCCAAAGATCCGAACAGGAGACAACACATGCGCACGATCGCACTCGTCCCCGTCGCCGCCGGCCTGCTTCTCGCGACAGCCTGCGGAGGCAAGCACACCGGCACCTACGAGAAGCTCGCCGCTTCCGGAGACGCCGCAGCCGCCGATCCCAAGATCGCCGAAGCCGAAGCCGCGTGGGAAAAGCGCGTCGAGCGCGCCGAGCTGGTCAAGGCCCTGGCCGCCTACGAAGAGATCGTCAACGCCCAGCCCGACAACCGTCAGGCCTACGAGCGCCTGGTTCGTGGCTGGTACTTCCTGGGCGACGCCCACTCCACCGAGACCGACCAGAAGGTCGAAGAGTGGGGCCACGCCATCGAGTGGGGTGCCCGCTGCCTGGCGCTCAACGACGAGTTCGCCACCAAGATCAAGGCCGGCGAGAAAGAGCGCGACGCCATCTCGGTCGCCAAGAAAGAAGACGTGCCCTGCATCTACTGGACGGCTTCGGCCTTGGGCAAGTGGGGCAAGGCCCAGAGCCTGTCCAAGACGCTCAAGCACCTGCCCACCGTCAAGGCCTACATCACCAAGGCCGAAGAGCTCGACCCGACGTTCTGGCACTACGGCCCCGCCCGCTACTGGGGCGCCTACTACGCGGCCCTGCCCAGCTTTGCCGGCCAAGACGCCGACAAGTCCGGTGAGTACCTCGCAGCCAGCATCCAGGGCGCGCCCAACTACCTGGGCACGCGCGTGCTCCGCGCCGAGTACCTCGCCGTGCTCGAGCAAGACCCCAACGCCTTCAAAGAAGATCTCAACTTCGTGCTGTCGGCCGACCCCGCCGCCGTTCCCGAGCTGCAGCCCGAGAACACGATGGAGCAGGCCAAGGCCAAGCGCCTGATGGCCGAGCTCAACGAGCTGTTCGACAAGAAGACGCTCGAAGAGGCCGCTGCCGCCGACGGCGGCGAGTAAATCACCCTGGGAGCCCCCATGAAGCGCATCATCGCCACCGTCCTCGCCGCCAGCGCCATCGCCGGTGTGGCGCTCGTCGCCCCGGCGACCGAGGCCCAGAGTACCTTCGAGCTCAACATCGCCTCGATGGCCCCCAAGGGCACGCCCTGGCGCAGCCTGCTCGAGCGCTTCGAGAAGCGCGTCGAAGAAGAGTCCGGCGGCAAGATCCAGGTCATCCTGCGCCCGCCAGGCGTCATGAGCGAGGTCGAAGCCGTACGCGAGACGCGCAAGGGCGACCGAGTCCAGGGTGCCGCCGTCACCACCGCCGCACTGGCCGAGGGCGGCAACGTCGACAAGCTGCAGATCGTCGAGCTCCCCTACCTGTTCAAGAACAACGCCCAGGCCGATCACGTGCTCGACAACGTGATCTTCGACGACATGAGTGCCGAGCTCAAGAAGCGTGGCTTCATCCTGGGCATCTGGTCCGAGAACGGCTGGCGCAGCTTCGCCGTCAAGGGCGACCCCATCCTGAAGTGGGATGACCTGAAGGGCGTGAAGATGCGCTCCCAGGAGTCCGACGTGCACATGGCGATGTACAAGCACTACGGCGCTCTGGCCGTGCAGAAGCCCATGACCGAGGTGCTCACTGCACTTCAGTCCGGCGTCGTCGATGGCCTGGACAACACCGCCCTGTACCTGAAGACCGGTGGCCTGTCCGAGCCCCTCGACCACTTCACGCTCACCAAGCACATCTACCAGCCGGCGGCCGTCGTGTACTCCCGTCGCTGGTTCGAGACCCTGCCCGAAGATCTGCAGGGCCACGTGCTGGGCACCAAGGATCTGGCCGCCCAGGGCCGCGCCGAGATCCGCGAAGAAGACGAAGCCATCATCATGCTGCTCGAAGAAGACCTCGAGATGCACGAGCTCACCGACGAGCAGCGCGAAGCGTTCGCCAGCAAGGCGCGCGAGATGCACGACGGCTTCGTGGCCGAGATCGAGGGTGGGCCCGAGCTGCTCAAGAAGATCAAGGACGCCGTGAAGGGCATGTAGAGGGCCGGCACGAGGGCATGCCCTCGCTGCCATAGGAGCTTGCTTGAACTTCATCGGTGCGATCTTCCAGGGCATCGACGGCCTTTTCCGCGGCGTCTGGAACGGCATCCGGGACGGTGTGCGCTCGCTGTGGGACGGCCCCTTCCAGGGCCTGCTGTTCTACGCGGTCCTGTGGGTGTACGGCCTGCTGGTCATCGTGGAGTTCCTGGCGGGGTGGCTCGACCGAATTGCCGGCTGGGTCGAGCGAACCCTGGTGTTCGGCGCCATGCTGGGCATGACCTTCCTGGTCTTCATGGAGTTCTTGGCCCGCACCTACAAGGGCTGGTACCAGACCGAGCTGGAGGGCATCTGGGCGCTCGAGGGCCAGGCGAACATGGCCCTGCTGCTGATGGTGGTCGTCGGTTTCCTGGGCGGCAGCCTGGCCACCCAGGAACGCAAGCACCTGGCCATCGATGGCTACGCGCGCGTGGTCGCACCCGGGGCGGCCACCTTCATCCAGCGCATCACCGCGCTCGTCGCCGCCGGCCTCTGCTATGTGCTGGGAACCGGCGCCTGGCACCTGATGATCGAGGCGGGCCACGACAAGGTGCCTGGCCTCAAGGTGTGGAGCTGGTTTGTCGCGCCGGTGAACTGGCTCGTCAGCTGGATGCCCGGCGACAAGTACGGACCGAACGCCGAGACGTTCGAGAAATATGGTGCCAACTACGCCGACTATGACGCCTGGGAGAACGCGATGTTCGACCTGGGCAAGGAGTGGGACGACCTGGGCACCGCCTTCCGCTTCGTCGAAGCAGGAGACGGCTTCCCGCTGCCCATCCCCATGCTGTTGCTGGTCGTCGCGTTCACGCTGATGGGCGTGCGCTTCCTGGGACAGGTCCTGTATCCACCCGGCATCCCCGAGCCGCCCAGCACCCGCGAGTACACGCGACGCCCGGGCGACGTCATCCTGGCGGGCATCTTTCCCGGTGTGGTGATGTCGCTGTTCTGCGCGTCGTACTTCGGGGTCGGGGCGGCGATCCTGATGGTGGCGGTGACGCTGGTGTTCATGGGAGCGCCGCTGTTTGTCGCGGTGGGCGTAGGCACCCTGGCCAGCTGGGTGTTCCTGCGAGACGGCGCGAGCCACCAGGTCGTCAGCGACATGTTCGAGGCGACCTACAAGCAAGAGCTGCTGGCCATTCCGTTCTTTGTGCTCGCGGGCAACCTGATGACCAAGGGGAGCATCGCCAAGCGCCTGATCGACTTCGCGCGGGCGCTGCTGGGGCCCATGCCCGGCGGGCTCGGCGTAGGCGCGGTGCTCTCGTGCGCGATCTTCGCGGCCATCTCGGGCAGCTCACCGGTGACCGTCATCGCCATCGGCAGCATCCTGTTCCCGATGCTCATCAAAGAGGGCTACGAGCAAGACTACAGCGTGGGCGTGCTCACCACCGCGGGCGGCCTGGGCATCATCATCCCGCCCAGCATCCCCATGATCGTGTACGCGATCGTGGTGGGCGGCATCCCCGACGCCAACCCCGACACGCTGCCCACCGGCGTGATGCCCGAAGACATCGTGACCAACGCCGTCGCGACGCCTCAGAACCTCTTCGTGGCCGGCGTGATGCCGGGGGTGTTCATCGCCCTCACCCTTATGGCCTACACGCTGTACGTCGCTTGGCCGCGCGACGGGTTCGAGGGCTACGGCGGCAAGACCAACGACGACGGCATGGGCTACTTCGAGCGCGTGGGTCGCACCTTCGCCCGCGGGGCGCTGTCGCTGTTCTTGCCCGTGCTCATTCTGGGCGGCATCTACGGCTTCTTCGACTTCGAGCCCCTCAACATCGCGATGACCGTCAACGAGGCCGCAGCCGTCGCCGTTGTCTACGCCTTGTTCGTCGAGCTGGTCATCAACCGCGAGCTCAAGATCTGGCAGCTGCCCGAGGTCATCAGCGAGTCGGCGATCATGATGGGCACGCTGTTCCTCATCCTGGTCATCGCCATCAGCCTCAACCGCTTCTTCGTCTTCCAAGAGATCCCCGAAGCGGCCACCGAGCTGATGATGTCCTACGTCGACAGCCGGGTCGCCTTCCTGATCGTGGTCAACCTGTTCCTGCTGGCGTTGGGCTGCGTGATGGACATCCTGTCGGCCATCCTCATCGTGGCGCCGCTGCTGGCCCCGATCGCCCAGGCCTACGGCATCCACCCGGTGCACTTCGGCATCATGTTCATCGTGAACCTGGAGCTCGGCTACCTGACCCCACCGCTGGGCATCAACCTGTTCGTGGCCAGCACGGTGTTCGAGAAGCCCATCGTGGATGTCATTCGGGCGGTCATCCCCTTCCTGTTCCTGATGCTCTTCTGCCTGTTCGTCATCGTGTACGTGCCGTGGCTGAGCCTGGCCTTCCTGTAGTTCGTCGGCGCAGCATCAGCATCGGCAGAAGCCCCAGCCAGGCCAGACCCGCGGGCGCGCCCGAGCTACACCCACACAGGGCGCCGCTTGTGAGCCGCGAGCTGTACACCGGCTCGGCGTTGTCGGTGTCCAGACCGCTCCCACCCGCCGAGGTGTCGTCGCCGGCCGTGTCCAGGGGACCCGCCGTGTCCGCGGTGCCCGTGTCCGACGGCATGCCCGTGTCCATCGGCACACCGGTGTCGCCCAGGCCCGTGTCTACCTGGCTCTCAGCGTCGAACCCGTCGCAGTCCTGGTCGATGCCGTCGTCGAGCACCTCGGTGGCACCTGAGTACACGGTGGCGTCGGTGTCGTCGCAGTCGCCCTCGCAAGCCCTCATGCCATCGTCGTCGGCGTCAACTTCGCTGCCAGGCACCACGGCGTCGCAGTCGTTGTCCTGGCCGTCGCACAGCTCGGCGGCGCCGGGCAGCACGGTGGGGTCGTTGTCGTCGCAGTCGTCACCGATGCTCGCCAGGCCCGCGGCCCCGCAGTCGCCGTCGCTCACCACCACCATCGCCGCTCCCGCGCCATCGCCGTCGTCGTCCTCGAAGCAGCTGCCCGCCGCTTCGCCGTCGCAGTCCTGGTCGATGGCATCGCCCGGGATGTCGATCTCGCCGGGGTTGCGGTTGGCGTCCAGGTCGTCGCAGTCCCCGTCGTCGGCCGCATAGCCATCGCCGTCGGCATCGGTGTCGACACAATCGGGCAGCAGGTCCAGATCCAGATCGGCGAACCCATCGACCAGGCTGCCGTCGCAGTCGTCATCGATCAGGTCGCAAGTGCGGTCCTGGTTGCCCGGAAACACGGTCGCGGCCGTGTCGTCACAGTCGCTTCCGCCGCAGGCCGCGTGAGTACCCTCGAAGCCGTCCCCATCCTGGTCACACACCGCATCGGAGCCGTCACAGTCCTGGTCGATGCCGTCGTCGTAGACCTCGGCGGCCAAGGGGTTGATGCCGGCATCGGAGTCGTTGCAGTCGCCGCCCGCACAAAAGTTCCCGGCGACCTCGTAGCCATCGCCGTCCACGTCGCACGGGGCATCGGCGCCGTCGCAGTCCTGGTCGATGCCGTCGCCGGGCACGTCGTTGCCACCCGGGTTCACCAGGTTGTTTCCGTCGTCGCAGTCGTCGCCGCCGCAGGCCCCACCGCCATCATCGAGAGCATAGCCGTCCCCGTCGCTGTCGCAGGTCAGCTGGAAGCCATCGCAGTCGTTGTCCAGGCCGTCATCGGCGATCTCGGTGCCGCTGGTATTCACCAAGAAGTTGGCGTCATCGCAGTCGGTGTTGTCGTGAACCAGGCCCGGGCGCTCCAGGCAGGCCCGTCCGACCGAGCCCGGGCCGTTCCCATCGCCGAAGCCGTCGTCATCCATGTCTGTGAACACCTCGGGCGCAGACTCGAGCGAGTCGTCGAGGTCGTCCACCGCGCCATCGCAGTCGTCGTCGATGCCGTTGCAGACCTCACGCGCCAAGGGATGCACCCCAGGGTCGTTGTCATTGCACTCCATGACCCCAATGAAGCCGTCCCCATCTGCATCGTCGAGGGGCGAAGGGAACGCCCCGGGAAACAGCAGGCCGCGGTTCGCAGCGCCGATGCCGGGGTCGGCGGGACTGCTGAACAGCGGCCCGGCCACATCCGCTTCCAGGTCTTGCGTCGCGCAGTCCTCGCCACCCACCAGGCCCCCCAACAGCGGATCCGCCTGCACATCGTTGGGCCCGGGCGTACCCCAGTAGCTGGCGCCCACCGCCGGCAGCCAGAACACGTTGTAGTCCAGGTCGAGCCCCCCAGGTCCACCGACCGAGTAGATGCCCTCCTCGTTCTCCATGACCACCAGCGCGCTGTTGCGCACCGACAGCCCCCCGCCGACGTAGTAGAAGAACGACCCCCGGTCGTCGGCGCCCGGGCCCCAGAACAGCGCGTTGGTGAACGAGCTGCTCGCCGACTCCGACCACACGGCGCCACCTCGCCGAAAGGTGTGGTTGCCCACGAAGGCCGTGTCCTGAATCGACGCCTGGGCACCGCCGTGCAGGTGCAGCGCGCCGCCTCCGGTGTCCGTCCCGGCTCCGGGGCTGGTGCCGTTGTCGCAGTAGAAGCTCTGGTTGTCCGCGGTCCAGGTGTTGCCTTGCAGGCTCGCCGCGCCTCCGTAGTTGAACGCCTCGTTGGTGATCCACGCATTCGCGCCCAGCTCCACCCCGCTGTTGCCAACCGCCCTCAGCGCGCCGCCTCGACCCGTGGTGGACTGGTTGTTCGACAGGCGCGTCGTGGTGATGCCCAGGAAGGGACCACCGCTGACAAAGATGGCGCCGCCGGCCGCCGCCACGTTGGCGTCGAAGACCGACCCCGACACGTCCACGCCCTGATCGGGGCTCTCTGCGTAGATCGCCCCCCCGTTGCTCGCATTCGTCGCCGAGTTGCCCGCAAAGCGGGACTGCTGCACGAACACACCCGCCTGTTCCGCGTAGATGGCTCCGCCCGGAGCGCGGGTGTTGTGCTCGAACACGCTCCCGGTCACCGAGACGGTCGCGACGGCGCTCTCGACCGCCCCCGCGAGGTCGATCAAGCTGGAGTCGATGATCGAGATGTCGCCGCCCTCGGCTCGAATGCCTCGGCCGGATGCGCCCGTCATGGTGGTGCGCTCGAGCGTGAGGGTGGCGCCCACCACCGCGACGCCCAGCCGGTTGTCCTGGAAGTCCGAGTCGATGACCTGCAGCTCGCCGTTCGCCTCGACAGCGAGGGCGCCGGTGTTCCCGAGGGTCTGCTGGTTGATGAAGCGGCAGCCGTCCACGAAGCCGTCGCCGTTGTTGCGCACGACGGCGAAGCTCGACTCGGGCGCCACGCCAGCGTGCTCGAACTCCATGTGACGCAGCCGCAGCGTGGCGCCGATGGCCTGCAGCAGCGGCTGCGGCTGCCCCTGTTGGACCGAGAATCCGCGCAGCATCACATCGCCGTTGTTCACCTGCAGCATGGGCTGGCCACCGGCCGGCTCCAACAGGCTGGTGCTCGCCGGCCCGGCGAGCGACCGAAGCTCGATGGTTCGGCCATCGGCGACCGTGGCCGCCAGATCCCAGGCGCCGGGCCAGACGATCACCCGATCGCCGTCCAGGGCGTCGTCGACAGCAGGCTGGAGCTGCTCGTAGTCGCAGCTTCCGCCGGTGCAGACGGTGATGTCGGCGGCCCCGGCAGCGCCGGAGAACACCAGTGCGATGAGCGGCAAGGCGCGCGGGACGGGAGCCTCCTGGGCCCCTACTGTACCGTCATTGTCGCGCGACGAAGGCCTGACTCACCACGGGCTGGCCATCCATCACCAAGGCAGCGGTCCAATCGCCGGCAGACTCCACCTTCACTGTCTTGCGGATGTCGACCGGGACCATCATCTGGGTGCACATCTCGCCCTCGGTGTGGTGCTTCACCGACAGGGTGATCGACTGGTCGTCGACCGCGAGTTCGTCGGTCCAGCGCCAGCACCCGTTGGGCAGCTGGTAGCTGACCCCGATGGTCACCTCGGAGCCGGCAGCGACCGGCTCGGTGGGCCCGGTGAACTCGAGCTCGTAGATGGGCGCCGCCTCGATGGCCTCGGTGACGGCGGGCGGACCCGGCGGGGCAGGAGTGACGACGGGCTCGCCATCGGGCTTGGGGTCGGGCTCGGTGGTGGAGCCGCAGGCGAGCAGAGCGATCCAGAGAAGTGCATGCATGCAACCCCCTATCCAGCTGCCACGCGGGTTACGGGACCCTCTTGCCCAGGAGGGCCCCTTGCCGCGCATCGACGACATCCACTCTGCCGACGGAACCCGTCTGGCAGCGTATCGATGGGAGCCCGACGGTGCTCCCACCGGCGACATCCTGCTGTGCCACGGGCTGGGCGAGCACGCGGGACGCTACAACCACGTCGCCCAGGCCTTCACCGCCCGCGGCTGGCGGGTCACGGCCCTCGACCTGCGTGGGCACGGCACCAGCGACGGCAAGCGCGGCCACGTCGAAGACTGGGCCGAGTACGTGGCCGATCTCCGCGCCGCCGCCCAACTCATCGACGGCCCCTACGTGTTGGTGGCCCACTCCATGGGCGCGCTGGTCAGCCTGGACCACCTGCGCACGCCGGGCAGCTGTGTCGCGGCAGCGCTCTCGGCCGCGCCCCTCGAGCCCGCCGTCCCCGCCCCACTGTGGAAGCTGTGGGGCGCCCGACTGCTCAACCGCATCGTGCCGCGGCTGTCCATGGACAACGAGATTCCCGTCGAGTGGATCTGCGGCGACCCCGAGGTGGTGCGCGCCTACCAGGCCGACCCGCTGGTGTTTGGCACCATCACGCCGCGCTGGTTCAAGCACTTCCGCCTGGCGTCGCGCCGGGTGCAGGCACACGGGCGCTACAGCATGCCCTTGTACATCTGGTGGGGCGAGGGTGACGGCATCGTGGACACCGCCGTCCTGGCCAGCTGGGCCAACCGTGTCGCGGCAGCCACACGCCCCTGGCCGGGCGCCCTGCACGAGGTGCACAACGAGGCTGTGAAGGGCGAGGTCATCACCGCGGTCGCCGACTGGATCGCGCCGCATCTGGCTCAGACGGAGGCCGCATGAACGCGCTCATCGCGCTGCTGCGCGAGCGATCGGTACGGTTCGGTGAGTTCACCCTCGCCAGCGGCAAGACGTCTGACTTCTACGTCGACGTGCGCAACACCGCTCTAGACAGCCAGGGCGCCCGGCTGGTGGGTGAGGCCGTTCTGGCCGCACTCCAGCCCGAGGTCCAGGCCGTAGGCGGGCTCACGCTCGGGGCCGACCCGGTTGCCTGCAGCGCCGCCGCCCTCTCCACGGTGGTCGGCAGGCCCGTCAACGCCTTCATCATTCGCAAAGAGCCCAAGGGCCACGGCCGCGGCGGCTTCCTGGCCGGCGGTGACCTGGTTCCAGAGGGCACCAAGGTGTGCATCGTCGAAGACACCACCACCACCGGCGGCTCGCTGCTCAAGGCCGTCGACCGCGCGCTCGAAGCCGGGCTCGACGTCGTGCAGTGCCTCACAGTGGTCGACCGCCAGGAGGGCGCCGCCGAGCGGCTGGCAGCCCGGGGGTTGCGGCTGCAAGCACTGGTCACCCGCGAGGACCTCGAGTCATGAACGCGCTGCTCGATCCCGCCATCCACAGGCAGCGTCGCCTGGACCTGGCCGAGGCCACCGACGGACCCATCCTGCTCCTGGGCAACGGCGAACGCAGCCGCAACCTGCCCATGAACAAGCTTCCGTTCCGCCAGGACAGCACCTTCCTGTACTTTACCGGCTGCGACCTACCCGACGCCGCAGCGCTCATCGTGGGCGACCGGTGCACGCTGTTCTTGCCGCAGCCCGACGCCGACGATGCCCTGTGGCACGGGCCCGTGCCCTCCATCCAACAGCTGGGCGCCCAGCTCGGCGTCGACGATGTGCGACCTGCTGTCGACCTCGACTCGGCCATCGGCGCGCTCGACCCCCTGGTTCTGGCCGTCGCCGACGAGCAGAAGAACCGCCGATTTTCCGCATTGCTTGGCAAGAAGCTTGCCTTCGGCTCGGACCACGGTGATGACGAGCTGGTGGACGCGGTGATCGCTCTGCGGCGCAGCAAGAGCGACGCCGAGCTCGACGCGATGAGGGCCGCCGCTGGCTACACCGAGGCCGCGTTCAGGGCGGTCATGGCCAGCACCCACCCTGGCGGGCACGAACGGCACCTCGCTGCGCTGTTCGAGGCCGTGTTGGCCTTCCATGGCTGCACCACGGGGTACGGCACCATCCTCACTCAGGCCGGCGAGGTGTTGCACAACCATGGGCACGACTCGGCCTTGGCCGCCGGGCGCCTGTTGCTGCTCGACGGCGGCGGCGAGGTGGGCACGGGCTACGGCGTCGACATCACCCGCACGTGGCCCGTGTCGGGCTCGTTCACCGGTCGGCAGCGGGCGGCCTACCAGGCCGTGCTCGAAGCCCAGCGCAAGAGCATCGAGCTGTGCCGACCCGGCATCCGCTACCGCAACGTGCATGACGCGACGTCGCTGGTGCTGGCCCGCTTTCTGGCCGACGAGGGCCTGATCACCGTGTCCCCCGAATCCGCGGTCGAGTCCGGTGCCCACGCCCTGTTCTTTCCGCACGGCGTCGGGCACCTGCTGGGCATGGACGTCCACGATCTCGAGAACTACGGCGACCGCCCCTCCTACCCCCCGGGTGCCAAGCGCCCCGACCAGTTCGGAACCTGCTACCTGCGCCTCGACCTGCCGCTCGAGCCAGGCTGGGTGGTCACCGTCGAGCCGGGCTTCTACGTGGTGCCGGCCATCCTCGGAGACGCGACGCTGCGCGAGCGCTTCGCGCACCAGGTCGACTTCGGCAAGGCCGCCGAGTGGGAGGGTTTTGGCGGCATTCGCATCGAAGACGACGTGCTGGTGACGCTTGCGGATCCCGACGTGCTGACCGATGCTGTGCCCAAGACGATCGAGGCCGTCGAGGCCATCGTGGGCAGCGGTCCCACCGTCCAGGAGCGACTCGGGTGTACGTGACGGGCATCGCTTGGCTGATCCTGCCGCCCATGCTGGCGCTGATCGGCCTGGCCATTGCCACCCGCGTGCTTCGCGGCAACCGTTTCTGCCCCAGCTGCGATGTCCCGATGGACGCCCTGCCCATGGGCTCGACCGCCGACCAGCCGCACGGGACCTACGAGGTGCTGGTGTGCCGGGAGTGCCGCAACGCCGCAACGCTCGCCCATGGGCAGCGCTTTCGCTATGCCTGGTGTCCCGCGTGCCTGCAGCGCAGCCTCGAGACCCCGTGCATCCGCTTGCCCGACGACGACGGAAAGACCGTGGTCGAGGTGCACGAGGAGTGCCAGCTGTGTGGCTTCACCAGCACCCGCCGCTTCGAGGGCACGGCCCCGCCCCGAGGACTAGTGCTGCCCTTCCCCGCGATGCGCAAAAAGTCCGGAACCGAGGACTGATCCGCCGGTCAACCCGGTCATGCCCTTCTTGGTCCCCCTCCTGGTCTCGGCATCGATGGCCGCGCCCATGTGTCCGGTTCGAGCGCCGTCTGGCGCCCCATTCTGGGTTCGGGTGGAGCGCAACGACACAGGCGACATCGTCGGGCGCTCACGCCGCAGCCGCGCGGGACACCTCGACGGCCTGAGCTGCCGCTGGACCGATGACGGATTCCGCTCGTCCGAGGTGCCGTACAGCGATGGGCTCAAACACGGCCCCAGCTTCGAGTGGAGCTACAACGGGCTGCTGGTGAAGGCCGGCTCGTGGGACCACGGCCTGCGGCATGGGCCGTGGCTGCAGCCGAGCCAGCGAGCCGGCGTCGAGGTGGGCAGCTACCGACTCGGTGATCGCGATGGTGAGTGGAAGGAGCTCGACCAACAGGGGCGCGTGCGCCTGGTACGAAGCTGGCAAGCCGGCGTCGAGCACGGCCCGGAGGTCGCCTACGACGAGACGGGCCGCGAGCTGTACGCGTGGACGTGGAACCAGGGCGTGCTCGATGGACCCTTCCGCATTCGCAATGGCGAGACGGTCGAGTCGGGGCAGCTCAGCCAGGGCTCGCGCACCGGCGTATGGGAGTTCAGCCAGGACGGACAGCTCGTCGAGCGCGGGCCCTACCGCGACGACCAACGCCACGGCGTCTGGGAGTTCTGGCAGGGGGGCTCCAAGGTCAACGAGACCACCTGGCACGAGGGCCAGCGCCACGGGGCCTACCGCAGGTTCGTGCACGGCACCCGGGTCGAAGAAGGTGAGTACGCGGCCGGCCAGCAGCACGGGGTCTGGCGGTCCTGGTTCGCCGGCGGGGAGCAGCTGCAGCTCGAGCTGAGCTGGAGCCACGGCGTACAGCTAGGCATCAGCCGCCAGTGGGACGCCAGCGGTAGCCTCATCTACGAGGGCCGGGTCGACGGCGGCGCGCGGGTGGGTCGCTGGCGCGAGGCCGCGGGCGACGGCGCCTGGTGGACCGGCGACTACGTGGCATCGAGGCGGACGGGGCTGTGGCAACGCAGCGACGGCGACCATGTGTACGAGACCATCCACTACCTCGACGGCGCGCGGGACGGTGCTTCGAGGCGCTACAGCGACGGCTCGCTCATCGAGGACTGCGGGTACGCTCGCGGACGGCTGCACGGCACCTGTCGCCGGTGGACCGCTGGCGGGGTGCTCACCGAGGTGTGGACGTGGGACTCCGGCTCTCTCGACGGCCCCTTCCACACCTGGTTCACCGACGGGACCCACCACGAATCGGGCGCTCACACGGCCGGCAACCTCGACGGCGCCTTTTCGCGCTGGTGGCCCAACGGGCGCCTGGCGGAGCGTGGTGCCTACCGCAACGGCGACGCCGTCGGCGACTGGAGCTGGTGGTACGAGACTGGGCAGGTCGAGAAGACCGGTTCGTACGACACCATGGGGCAACGAGCCGGCGAGTGGACCGAATACTACGCGTCGGGTGCGGTCGCGAGCCGCGGCAAGCGCCTGGCCGACATGCGCTTCGGGCCGTGGACCTTCTGGTACCCCAACGGCGCCGTCAAGAAGCAGGGCACCTACGCTGACGACCTCAAGAACGGCGAGTGGGAGTACCGCTGGGCCACAGGCGGCGTGCAGAAGGCCGGCCGGTACGTCGACGGCCTAAAGAATGGACACTGGCGCATGCACGACTTGCGTGGCCGGCTGCGCATGGAGCTCGACTACATGGCGGGAGCCCCCCACAACGTCTCCCCCGAGCCCCTGGTGATGCTGGGCGACCCCGACCCCTACCCAGACCCCGAGGACGGACGGGGCGTGATGGGCATCATCGGCAGCGGCGGTGCCCTCGAACACCTGCTGGCCCCGCACGACCAGTGGCTCAAGGGCTTCGGACTGTCCGACACCAGCCCATAGCCGGCCGCCGAAGGGCTACATCGACCGCTGGATCACGGTGTCGTGGATGAAGCGGTCGTCGCTGTCGGGGAAGTCGAGCGTGTAGTGCAGCCCCCGGCTCTCACGCCGTCGCAGCGCGCAGTTCACCACCAGATCGGCCACGGTGGTGAGGTTGCGGAGCTCGATGAGGTCCTTGGTGAGCCGGAAGTCCCAGTAGTAGGTGCGAACCTCGTCCTTCACCAGCTCGATGCGCCGGCGTGCCCGCTTGAGGCGACGATGCGTGCGCACGATGCCTACGTAGTTCCACATGAAGCGCCGGATCTCTTCCCAGACCTGCTTGATGACCACCAGCTCGTCGCTGACCCGCGCCGTGCCGTAGTCCCAGGCAGGCAGCGCCGTCGGCGCCTGCAGGCGGTCGAGCCGCCGCACGACGGTCTCGGCGGCGCGGTGGCCGTAGACGCAGGCCTCGAGCAGGGAGTTGCTGGCCAGGCGGTTGGCGCCGTGCAGGCCACTGCAGCTAACCTCGCCGATGGCGAACAGGTTCTTGATCGACGACTCGCCGCGCAGGTCGATCTGCACCCCGCCGCAGAAGTAGTGGGCGGCGGGCACCACGGGAATGCGGTCGGTGCTCATGTCGATGCCCAGCGACATCAGCTTGCCGTCGATGTTCGGGAACATGCGCTCGATCTCGGTGCGCCCCAGGTGCGACATGTCCAAGAAGACGTGGTCGAGGCCCTTGGTCTTGATCTCGTTGTCGATGGCCCGAGCCACGATGTCGCGCGGGGCCAGCTCGCCGCGCTCGTCGTACTGGGGCATGAAGCGCGTGCCGTTGGCGTGCACCAGCTTGCCGCCCTCGCCGCGCAGCGCCTCGGAGATCAAGAAGGAGTGCGCCTGGTGGTGGTACAGGCTGGTGGGGTGGAACTGCACGAACTCCATGTTGGCCATGCGGGCGCCGGCCCTCCAGGCCATCGCCATGCCGTCCCCGGTCGCGACCATGGGGTTGGAGGTGTATTGGTACACCTTGCCGGCGCCGCCGCTGGCGAGCACCACGGCCTTTGCACCATAGACGTGCACCTCGTCGGCCTTCTCGTCGAGCACGTAGGCGCCGAGCACCTGGTCGTCGGCCAGGGGGATGGTGTTCTTGCGGCGGGACAGCCAGTTGCTGGTGACGAGATCGACCGCGCAGTGGTGCTCCAGCACCGTGATGTTGGGCTCGGCCGCGCAGGCCGCACCCAGGGCCCGCACGATCTCGGCCCCGGTGAGGTCGGCCGCGTGCAGGATGCGCCGATGGCTGTGCCCTCCCTCGCGGTGCAGGCTGTACTTGTCGGGCTCATCGTGGTTTCGGGTGAACTCGGTGCCGAAGTCGATGAGCTCCTGCACCCGCTTGGGCCCTTCGCGAACCGTCTGCTCGACCGACTCGCGGCGACACAGACCCGCGCCCGCCACCAGCGTGTCTCGAACGTGGTTCTTGAAGGAGTCGTCCTTGGACCACACGGCGGCGATTCCGCCCTGGGCGTAGCGAGAGTTGCTCTCTTCGCGTACCGCCTTGGTGACAATGGTGACGCGCGCATGCTTGGCCGCCCGAAGGGCGAACCACATGCCGGCAACGCCGGACCCGATGACCAGGAAGTCGGTGGTATGCATCAGCGACAACGATAAGCGACAACGCCATGAAGTGGGTACCCAATGCGGTCACGGCGACCCGAGGGTTGCTGGGCCCCGTCATCTTCCTGCTGCTCATCGGCGGCGGGTCGCATTTCGTCGCATTCTGGCTCTACATCCTGGCCATGCTCACCGATCTGGCCGATGGCTGGCTCGCGCGCGCGCTCGACGCCCACTCCGAGTTCGGCGACTGGTTCGACCCCGTGGCCGACAAGCTGCTCATCGACTTCACCTGGCTGGGCATGTGGGCCGTGGGACTGTGCCCCTGGTACCTGGCCATCCCCATGGTGGCGCGCGACCTCACGGTGGCCGTCATGTGGCACTGGCTGCACGCTCGGGGCAAGCACATCCGCAGCAGTCGCCTGGGGCAGGTCGCGGTCAGCTTCGAGGGCATCGCACAGCCGGTCCTGCTGTTCCACGTCGTATGGATCGGCATCCACTGGTATACCGTGGGGGTCCTGCTCTCGGAGCTCTCGCTCGCACTGTCCGCCGTGGCCGCATTCGGCTACTTGACCACCATCGGCGACGAGGAACCCGCCGAACAACCACGGCCAGACGGAGTCACCGCTACCCGATGACCAAGCGCGCGCCGCCCATCGACCCCAACATCATCACCAGCATCCGCCTGCCCCTGGCGCCGCTGGCGGTGGGCTGCCTGTACACGGGCACGCTGACGGGCACACTCATCGCCGCGGCGCTGTCTCTGGTGCTCGAGCTCACCGACATCCTCGACGGCTACCTGGCCCGAAAGTACGACGTGGTCAGCGACTTCGGAAAGCTCTACGACCCATTCGCCGACGCATTCTGCCGCTACACCCTGTTCTTGGGGCTGTTCGCCGTCGGCTCGGCCGAGCTGTGGATGATCATCGCGATCTTCTACCGCGACAGCGCCATCAGCTTCTTTCGCTCCGTCGCCGCCGTGCGCAATCGGGTCATCTCGGCGCGCCAGTCCGGCAAGATCAAGGCCGTGGTCCAGGGCGTCGGCACCCAGATCGTCTTCATCGCCCTGGCCGTCGGCAAGATGTGGCCCGGCGTTGCTCCCACCGACGACATCGCCTGGTGGACGATGGCCATCATCACCGTGGTCACGCTGTACAGCTTCATCGACTACTTCATTGGCAACCACGACATCCTGCGCGAGGCGTGGGAAGACCAGCCCGTCAAAGAGGACTGATGCTCGACCTGGGCTACCCGCTCACGCGAGCGATGCTCTTCGCCATGGACGCCGAGAGCGCCCACGAACGCACCCTGGGCCTGCTGAGCGCCATGCCCGGACTGCTCGGCGGCATGGCCGCAATCACCATGGGGCCACCGCCGGCCTCGCTGGCATTCCAGGCCTTCGGGCTGAACTTCGCGGGGCCTGTTGGGCTCGCCGCCGGCCTCGACAAGAACGGCGTCGCGCTGCGCTTCTGGCCCAAGCTGGGCTTCGGCTTCATCGAGTGCGGCACGGTCACCGCGCACGCGCAGCCAGGCAACCCCAAGCCGCGCATGTTCCGGGTGCGGACCGACCGCGCGATCATCAACCGCATGGGCTTCAACAACCTGGGGAGCGAGGCGTTGGCCACGCGCATGCGGGCCCTGCGTGAGGCCGACTGCTGGCCCGATGTCCCCGTGGGCGCGAACATCGGCAAGAGCAAGGTCACCCCCCTCCAAGAAGCCCACGAAGACTACGCGATCAGCGCCAAACGCCTGGCCGGGCTGGCCGACTACTTCACCATCAACGTCTCCAGCCCCAACACCCCGGGGCTTCGCAAGCTCCAGGATGCCAGTGCGCTTGCCCGCATCATCGATGCCGTGCTCGAGCAGGTCGACGGCACCCCTGTCCTGGTGAAGTTCGCGCCGGACATGCCAGCTGCAGCGCTGGCCGAGGCGGTCGAGCTGTCCATCACCCGCGGCATCAGCGGCATCATCGCCACCAACACCACCATCGGGCGCGAGCGGCTCAGCGCCGACCCCGGCGAGGCGGGAGGACTGTCGGGGGAGCCCCTTTGGCCCCTGTCGCGGCAGGTGGTGGGGCAGGTGCTCGACGTGGTGGCTGGGCGGGTTCCGGTCATCGGCGTGGGAGGCATCCACAGCGCCGCCCAGGTCGCCGAGCTGCTGCAAGCCGGCTGCGTGGGTGTGCAGCTCTACTCGGCCCTGATCTACGAGGGTCCCGGCCTTCCCAGCCGCATCCACCGCGAGCTGGCCGACTGAGCCCGCTCTTGCTGGTCTTGTGCTTGGCGGGCTGCCCCCGGCCTGTTCCTGATCACCTGCGCCTGGACACCGACACCAACCCGGTGGTGGACGTGGCGGTGACCGATCTGGAGTCGGCGGTCCAGGCGCTGATCCGGCGCGACCCCCTGGCACGCAGCCTCGCGCCTCTCGACCGACCCCAGCTCGCCCAGATCGAGGGCGGCGATGCGCTGGCGCGCTTCATGGTCGATCTCGAGGCGATTCGAAAGGGCGCAGCCCAGGAGCACCGCACCCTGCACGGCTACGAGCAGCGCGGGCGCGGCACGGCAGCCCTCCCGCTGGCACGGGGCGAGCGGCTCGCGCGAATCGAGTCGGCGCTGGCCCAGCTGTCCGAGCGCAACGATGCGCTGGAGCGCGACGTGTTGCTGATGATGGTCGACCTGCGGCCGCTGCCCGCCGAGTCGGGGGTGGCCCAGCGCCCGCTGGCGTGGATCACCGGCACCCACGAGGCACGGCCCATCATCCAGGCGTGGGCCGACCGCTACGTGCTGCAGGGATGGCTGCACGCGCCCGGGCTTCCCCTCCAGGCGGTGTCCAGCGCCCTCGACCAGGCCACCTACGACGACCTGCGAGCCAGCCCGGTGGGCACCCTGCTGCAGGCCCGGGCCTCGCGCTCGATCGCCGCCATGCCGCCCGGTCTCGATGATCTTCGGCTGGCGACCGAGCTGGCCCTGCTGCAGGCCGCGGCCGACTCCGACGGCGAGCAGAAGGCGATGCGCGAGCGCCTCACGGCCCTCGACCTGGGCGACGATCCGGTCACCGCCCTGCTCGACCGCACCGTGCAGGCTCACACGGCCCACGCCGGCGACGATCGATCGGCAGGCGCCGCGCTGTTGGCCATCGGCGCCCTGCGCAGCCGCGACGCCTGCTCGTGGGAGCCCTGTGCCGGCGTCGACCGCACCGCGCTGATCGCCGATGCCGGGGGCTGGCACCCCGAGCTCGCCCCCCTCGCCTCGGTGTGGCAGGTGGTGGCGCTCAAGAACGCCATCGACACCCTCGACGTCGCCCGGGATCGCCCATCCCTGCGCTTCGCGCTCGCCAATGTCGTGGATGCGCTCGCCGGGACCGGGGCTGGCCCGTTCAACGAAGGTCTGCTGCGCCGAACGACGGCGAGCGAGTCCCTGTGGTTCGAGCTGGGCACGGCGCTCGGCGACGACGCAACCGCCCGTTGGGAAGACCTCGAGCCCCTGCTGGGCGAGCACCTGGCAGCCCGGGCCGACGCGGCTGCCGCGGGCCTGAACGATGCTTCATGGCGCAAGATCCTCGAACGGGTCGCGCGGCGTGCACGGAACCCTTGACGCCCCCACGAAGAAAGTTAAAAGCCGGGGGCGCCTGCGGGAGTAGCTCAGTGGTAGAGCCCCACGTTGCCAACGTGGCTGTCGCGAGTTCGAATCTCGTCTCCCGCTCCATCTAGACAGACCCCGTCCGGTAGCCCGGGCGGGGTCTTCGTCTTTCAGGGGCGAGCCGGAAAGGTCCTTCCCTTCCAGCTCACCGGGCCAGCCACCACGCTGGCCACCAGCACCGCGGCCAGCACCGCGGCTCCCAGGAAGTGCAACGGGGCCATCACCCCGGACCGGCCGTCTCGTTGCTCGATGGCGAAGCGCCAGACCACCACCATGGCGGTGATCACCGCCATCCAGCCGGCCCGCATGGGCATGCCGACGGCCCAGAAGATCGGTGCCGCCAGCGGCGGCAAGACCGTGGTCGCCACGGTGAAGGCGGCGCCGAGCAACGGCAGAAGGGCCACCCGGCCAGCCCCCTCGAACACGTTCTTTCGATAGCCGTCGAAGATCGCTGAGAGCCCGTCGTACAGCCGAACACGGAAGGCGTCGGGAGACCAGAGCAGCCACAGGCGCTGCCCCGCCGCCCGGCAGGCCTCGGCGAGCCGCACATCATCGAGCACCTCGCCAGCGACGGCCTCGTGCCCACCAACCTCCAGGTAGGCGCTGCGGCGAACCAGGAGGAACTGTCCGTTGGCGAAGGCGCGGCGGCCCGCGTTGACGTCGCTCGGCGAGGCAAACCCACGGATGAACCAACCGATAGCTGGCACCGCCACCCGCTCCCAGAACGTCTCGAGCTGCCAGGTCCCGAACAGGGACAGCAGGTCCGCCGAGTTGGCTCGCCCGCGCTCGACGGCGGTGGCGATGGCGTGGGGGCTCACGCGCACGTCGGCGTCGACGAAGAGCAGCCAGTCGGTGGTCGCCCCCGCGGACGCGGCGTGGCAGGCCCAGGGCTTGCCCGCCCACTTGCCGGGAGGCCGCACCGGAGCCTCGAAAAGCCGAAATCGTGGGTCGTCGGCGCCTGCCGCGGCGGCGACCACGCTCGTGCCATCGGTGGACTCGTCATCGACGACCACCAGCTCGAGCTCGATGCCCTCGCTCGCCAGGATGGCCGTGACACACACGCCGATGTTGTCGACCTCGTCCCGGGCCGGCACGCACACCCGCACGGTCTCGCGGGCGGTCGTGGGCACGATGGGCAGCTCGAAGCCCTCGCCCCATCGCCAGACCCCACGCAGGAGCATCACCCACGTGAACACGGTCAGGCCCACCCACAGGTCCCAGATCACGACGCCGGCTCCAGGGTGCCGCCGCTCGCGCGAACCACCCCCGTCAAGCCGTCTGGAATGCGCATCACCACGGTGTCCCTGCTGGGAAGGATGGTGAGCCCCGGTGGAATGGCCCGCCCAGGCGCCACCCAGACCCCGGAGCCCACCACGCTGTCGCGCCCGAGCCCCACGCCCATCAGCCCCAGCGGAACGGCGTGCAGCTCGCCCTGCCTCTGCACGCGTACCTCGGTGCCCGCGCCCTGATCCATGAGCACCGAGACCCCCTTGGTCTGCGCCCCCGGGCCCAGCACACCCAGCTGCATGGCTCCTGCGTGGGCCGCGCCAGGATGCAGCACGCAGAAGTGGCACCAGGCCATGCGTTGCACATGGCTGCCCGGGCCCAGCACCGACCACGCCACCAGCGCCATGGGCTCGACCCTCGCTCCCTCCCCGATGATGGAGCCACGCACCACCGCACCGGGTCCGACCACCGCATCGGCGCCGATCCACGCACCCTCGACCACCGCAGAGGGATGCACGCGCGCACCCGGGTCGATGCGGTTGAGGGCGCCGGCCACGACCACGGGGTCGGAGCTGCGCGTCAGGAGCATGCCCCATACACCGCGGGCGGCCGCCATCCAGGTGCTGGTGCCCATCAGCGCGCGCCACAGGGCCGGCGGCATGGCCAGCAAGTTGGCCCACAGCAGGCCCGAGTAATGGTGCGTGCTGATCAGCAGCTCGTCGGCGAGCTGCACCTCGACCACCCGGCCGCCAGGCTGATCGGCGAGGGGCACCGGCACGGTGCGAAGCTCGGTGACCGGCACCTCGACGCGGTGGGCCCTCGAGATGCGCTCGGGGCTGACTTCGCCCCCGCCGCGCATGCGCGTCAACAGTGCCGGCGGACCAAAGGCGCTCCACGTACCCCACGGCGCAATGGGCTCGGCCAGGGTGCCCACGACGTCGCCCTCGACCTGCTGGGATGCAGCGACGAATCCAGCGATCGCCTCGGCCGTGGCCACGGCTCCTGGGCTGAGCGAGACCACGTCCGGACCCGACCCGGCACCCTCGGCGAGGCCCGCACGCCGCACTTCGGTGCGCAGGGTCTCGGCCGCAGGCCGCCCCAGCCAGATGGCCTCATGGCTGTTCGTCCCCAGGTCGTGCACGGGAACCGATTCGGGCATCAAGAAGCATGGTTGGCTCATCCGCCACCTGCCTCACCCGAGTTATCCACAGCCTTCTCCACAGCTGTCCCCAGCTGCGCCGTGATCGACCGGGCCGCGCGAAAACCATCGAGGGCACTGCTGACGATGCCGCCGGCGTAGCCCGCACCTTCGCCCACTGGGTACAGCCCTTCGAGGGTGGTGGAGCACATGCGCTCGTCACGGTCGAAGCGAATGGGGGACGTGGTTCGCGTCTCGGGGGCGATGAGCACGGCCTCGCTGCCGGCAAAACCGGGGATGGTGCCCTCGAAGTCGAGGATCGCCCGAATCATGCCATCGATCACCGGAGCAGGGAGCAGCTCGCGCAGGTCGACCGGGGTGACCCCCAGCGGGTAGCTGGTCTTGGGCAGGTCGCTGCTGGCGCGGCCAGCGAGCAGGTCGCTCACCCGCTGTGCCGGCGCCCGCCCGTCGCCACCGGCCGCCTCGAAGCAACGCTGCTCGATGGCATCTTGGTAGGCAAAGCCCCCAAGCGGCCCGGGCGCGTCGTAGTCGTCGGGCCCTACCTCGACGATCACCGCACTGTTGGCCCAGAACGCCCGCCGCGCAGCGAAGGACATGCCGTTCACGACGGCCCTTCCGGGGTGGTTGCTCGCCGGCACCACCATGCCGCCCGGACACATGCAGAAGGTATGGGCACGCCGGCCATCGGGCGGATTGAACGCCAGCCGGTAGCTGGCCGCGGGCAGCTCCCGCCGGTCTGCGCTGCCGTAGCGCCCGCTGTCGATGAGCGACTGGGGGTGTTCGATGCGTGCGCCGATCGCCGTCTGACGAGCGTGCGCCGAAGCCCCGGAGTCGACCAACATGGCCAGGGTGTCCCGTGCCGAGTGCCCGGCGGCCACGATCACCGGCCCGCCGCGCAGCTCGCTCCCATCCCCCAGCGTCACCCCAACCGCGGTGCCCGACTCGATCACCAGGCCGGTGACGGCGCAGTGGAAGCGCACGTCGACGCCCAGCTCGACCAGGCGCTCCCGAAAGCGCGGAAGGATCGCGCGCACCTTGTCCGTGCCCAGGTGCGCGTACGCCTCGCGCATCAAGTCCGGGTCCGCGCCGAACTCCACCAGGCGCCGAAAGATGAAGCCCAGCTCGCCGTCGCGCCGTCGGGTGTAGATCTTGCCGTCGCTAAAGGTCCCTGCCCCGCCCTCGCCGAACAAGATGTTGTTCTCGGGGTCGAGCTCGGCCTTGCGCCGCCAGTGGTCGTTGACGACCTTCACCCGGTTCTCGACGGGCCCCCCGCGCTCGATGAGCACCACCGGGGCACCCGCTTCGGCGAGCGCGAGCGCCGCGAACAGGCCCGCAGGGCCCGCCCCCACCACGATCGGCCGTGCATCAGGCGGCCAGGAGTGCGGCACCGGCGCCAGGTCCACCAGCCCGTAGCGCCCATCGTCGCGATCGGTCCAGGCACGGACGCCATGCCTCCGCGCGGCCAGCACCGAGGCCTCGTCGATCACCTCGACGCGGAACACGCCGCGCCAGACCTGCTTGCCCCACCGTGCATCCAGGCTCTTCTTGACGAGCATCACCTCGCCGATCGCCTCGACGGGCAGCCCAAGGGCTTCGATCAGCGCCGGAGGGGCGCCCTGGGCGTACTCTGCGGGGAGCACCACATTGGAGACATGCAACGCCACGGTGACCTCGAACCATCCGTACTGGCCCGACAAGGCTAACGGGATACGTCCGAAGACCTTTGATCAACCACCCGCAGAGGTGAACCTTGGCTCTCCGCATCGCCATCAATGGCTTCGGCCGCATCGGTCGCAACGTGCTCCGCTCCGCGTGGAACGACTCGAGCATCGAGTTCGTCCACATCAACGATCTGACCTCCGACGACATGCTCGCGCACCTGCTGCGCAACGACTCGGTGCACGGCCCGTTCCGTCACGACGTCAAGGCCGTCGACGGCGGCATCAGCATCGACGGCAAGGTCATTCCCACGACCGCCGAGCGCGATCCCAGCGCCCTGCCCTGGAAGCGCGCCGAAGTCGACGTCGTGCTCGAGTGCACCGGCGTGTTCACCGACGGTGCCCGCGCAGGGGCGCACATCTCGGCGGGCGCGCGCAAGGTCGTCATCTCGGCCCCGGGCAAGGGCATCGACGGCACCTTCGTCATGGGCGTCAACGACGACCAGATCGACCCTTCCAAGCACCACATCGTGTCCAACGCGTCGTGCACCACCAACTGCCTGGCACCCACCACCAAGGTGCTCGACGACCTCGTCGGCGTCGAGAGCGGCCTGATCACCACCGTGCACTCCTACACGATGGACCAGAACCTGCTCGACGCGCCGCACCCCGGGGGCAAGTTCCGCCGAGCACGCGCGGCTGCGCTCAACATGGTGCCGACGTCCACCGGCGCCGCCAAGGCCATCGGCCTGGTCATGCCGCACCTCGCGGGCAAGCTCGACGGAATGGCCATCCGCGTGCCCACGCCCAATGGCTCGCTCGTCGACGCCACCTACATCGTCAAGGCCGACATCACCGTCGAGGCCGTCAACGCCGCCTACCGCGAGGCGGCCAACGGAGCCCTCGCCGGCATTCTCGAGGCCAACTCCGATCTGCTCGTCAGCAGCGACATCATCGGCAATCCGCACAGCGCGATCATCGACCTGCCGCTCACCGCCGTGAACGGCCGCCAGGTCAAGGTCTTGTCCTGGTACGACAACGAGTGGGGCTTCAGCAACCGCATGCTGTCCCTGGCCAAGCGGATCGGCGCCTGATGAGCATCGTGCCCCCCGGCCTCGACTCGCTCGAGCTCGCCGGCAAGCGTGTCCTGTGCCGTGTCGACTTCAACGTGCCGCTCCAGGGCGACACGGTGACCGACGACACGCGCATCCGGGCGTTCCTGCCGACACTTGCCGCCATCCGCGAGACCGGCGCTCGCGTGGTGCTCTGCAGCCACCTGGGCCGTCCCAAGGGTCAGCGCGACCCCGGCCTCTCGCTGCTTCCGGCGGCCGCCAAGCTGGCCGAGCTCATCAACGCCGAGGTCTTGTTCGCCCACGAGACCACCGGCGACGAGGTCGTCGCGCTCGCCAACGAGCTGCCCGACGGCGGCGTCATGGTGGTCGAGAACCTGCGCTACGACGCGGGCGAGAAGTCCGGATCCAGCGACTTCGCCAAGAGCCTGGCCCAGCTGGGTGACGTGTTCGTGCTCGACGCCTTCGGCGCCATGCACCGTGAACACGCCAGCATCACCGGTGTCCCCAAGCTCCTGCCGTCTGCGGCGGGTCTGCTGGTGTTGGCCGAGATCGAGGCGCTGTCCCAGCTCACCGGGCGCGTCGAGCACCCCTACGGCGCGGTCATCGGCGGCGCCAAGGTGTCCGACAAGATCGAGGTGATCGAAGCCCTGGCCAAGCGCTGCGACCACATCTTCATCGGCGGCGCCATGGCCTACACCTTCCTGGCCGCGCAGGGCGTCGAGGTGGGCAAGAGCCGCGTCGAGACCGATCGCGTGCGCCTGGCCCGCGACCTTCTGCACCGCTGCGACGAGGGTGGCGTCACCGTGCACCTTCCCAGCGATCACATCGTCGCCGAGCGCTTCGCCGAAGACGCCGAGGCCACCGCGGTGCTCGACATCGAAGACCACCAGATGGGGCTCGACATCGGCCCCCAGACGGTCGCCGAGTGGACCGAGGTGCTGGCCAGCTGCAAGACCGTGTTCTGGAACGGCCCCCTCGGCGTGTTCGAGTGGGACGCCTTCGCCGGCGGCACCCGCGGCGTCGCCGAGGCGCTGGCCGCGCTCGAGGGCTACACCGTGGTCGGCGGCGGAGATTCTGCCGCCGCGGTCGCTCGCTTTGGCCTGGCCGACCGCATCGACCATGTCTCCACCGGAGGAGGCGCCTCGCTCGAGTTCATCCGCGACGGCGACCTTCCCGGCCTTCAAGCCCTGAGGAGCAGCAACTCGTGAGCCGCCGTACCTTCATCGCCGGAAACTGGAAGCTCAACAAAGGGCCGGCCGACGCGGCTGCCCTCGCCCGCGGGCTGCATCAGACGCTCGGCAACCGCACCGACGTCGACATCGCCGTGTTCCCCCCGGCCCTGTCGCTCGCAGCCGTCATCGCCGAGCTCGGCGACAGCGCGGTGCACGTCGGCGTGCAAGAGATCAACCACCACAGCAGTGGCGCCTACACCGGCACCAACAGCCCGGTGATGGCCCGCGAGCTCGGGTGCACCCACTGCCTGGTCGGCCACTCCGAGCGGCGGCAGCTCTACGGCGAGACCGACGAAGGCGTGAACCTCAAGACCAAGGCCGCCCTGGCCGCCGGGCTCCTGCCCATCGTGTGTGTGGGCGAGACCCTCGACGAGCGCCGCTCCGGCCAGGTCGAAGCCGTGGTCGGGCGGCAGGTTCGCGCCGCTCTGCAGGGCCTCGAGGCCGATCAGGTCGCGACCCTCACCCTGGCCTACGAGCCCGTCTGGGCCATCGGCACCGGCGAGGTCGCCAGCCCCGAGCAGGCCCAGGACGTGCACGCCTTCATCCGCCGCCTGCTGCGCGAGGGCTACCCCCCCTTCGTCGCCGACCAGGTGCGCATCCAGTACGGCGGCAGCGTGAAGCCGGGCAACGCCAAGGACCTGCTGTCGCAGCCCGACATCGATGGCGCACTCGTGGGCGGCGCCGCCCTCAAGGTCGAGAGCTTCGTCGGCATCATCGCCTGGGCGTAGCGCCGATCGGGGCATCTGGGTCATGACGTCGCGGCATTTTTGCCCGACACCGAAGTATACACTCCGTATACACCCTTAAAAGACTGGCACGGTGATTGCTTAAGGGGTTGCCGAGAGGTGCTCCCCATGGTCTCCCAGCCCCGTTTTTCTGCCCTTCGCCTGACCCTCGTCGGCTTGTCCCTGCTCGGTGCCGCCGCCTGCGGCCCCACCGCCTACGAAGGCGAGGTCGACAGCCGTCCGATGTCTGCCGCCTTCGACGACGCCGCCCAGGAGTTCGACGTCCCCGTCGAGCTGCTGCAGACCATCGCCTATGGCGAGACGGGCATGCAGGCCGCCCAGGGTGAGCAGGAGTTCGAAGGCCAGGAGCCGGTGTGGGGCCTGATGGCGCTGCGTGAATCCATGGTCGAGCACGCCGCCCTGCTGGCGGGTGTGACCGCCCACGACGCGCGCACCGACCGCACCGCCAACATCCTGGCCGCCGCGGCGCTGCTCTCGTTCTGGGCCGACGACCTCGCCGTCGATCGAGCCGACCTCGGCGCCTGGGCTCCCACTGTGGCCCGCTACTCCGGCCTCGACGACGAAGCCGCCCAGGCAGCGTACGTGCACGACGAGATCTATGGGCAGCTCGCGCAGGGCATCCACCTCGAAGACCTGTCCGTGCCGCCCTGGCAGGGCACCATCAACTTCCCGGCACCAGTGCCCAACACCTACAGCAGCGGCGGCGACCGCAGCTACGCCGTGTGGCGGCCCTCCCCCAACAGCAGCTCCCGCGGCAGCTACGGGTCCGAGCTGGTCATCATCCACACCTGTGAAGGCAGCTACACCGGCTGCTGGAGCTGGCTCAGCAAGAGCGGAAGCGGCGTCAGTGCCCACTACGTGGTCAACGACGACGGCAGCGAGGTCAGCCAGCTCGTGCGCGAGAGCCGCAAGGCCTGGCACATCAGCGCTCGCTACGACTGCAACCTCAACGACGGCACCAACTGCAGCCGCAACAGCGTGAGCAGCAACAACTTCACCGTGGGCATCGAGCACGCCGGCCGGGCCGCACAGAGCTCCTGGCATCCCGGCCTCATCGACAAGTCGGCCCAGCTCGTGTGCGATATCACGCGCGATCAGGGCATCCCGCGAGACAGCTACCACATCGTCGGCCACGGGCAGCTGCAGCCCTACAACCGCGTCGACCCGGGCCCCAACTGGCCGTGGGCGTCCTACCTGGCAGACATCCGGTCCAAGTGCGGCGACGGCGGCGGCACCACCCCGCCCCCCGTCGACCCGACCGATCCCGGAGACAGCGGTGACACCGGCGTTCCCACCCCGGGCACCGGCGCTCCCGGCAGCAGCACCATCGTGATCGACAGCAACAACGCCTACAACCTGCCCAGCAAGGGGCGCGTCGACGTGTCGTCCTCCTGGAAGAGCAGCCAGAACGTCGGTGGGTACTACAACACCGGCTATTGGTGGCGCAGCTCCGGAAGCTCCTCTGACGCCGCCTACTTCCGCTACAACCTCGACACCGCCGGCTGCTACGCCGTGGACGCCTGGTGGGCGGCCTCGGGCGACCGCACCACGAGCGCTCCGTTCATCGTGTTCGACGCCGACGGCAGCGAGGTCGGCCGCGCCAACATGAACCAGACCACCGGCGGCGGGCAGTGGAACACCATCGGTGACTTCAACCTGAATGCCGGATGGGGCGCCGTCGCGTTGTCGCGCACCACCGGGACCAGCGGCGTCGTCATCGCCGATGCGGTCCGGGTGCGCCCATCGAGCAACTGCGCTGGAAGCACGGCACCCACGCCGGGCGACAGCGACCCGGTGGACACAGGCACCGACCCGGTCGACACCGGAAGCGACCCGGTGCAGATCGTCATCGACAGCGACAACAGCAACAACGACTCGGCGGCCGAGGTCACCGCCTCGGGGTGGTGGGCCAGCAGCTCGTACACGTCGGGCTTCTACGGCTCCGACTACATGTACCGCGACACGGGTGCCAGCTCCGACCCGGTCGACTTCTGGTTCTGGCTCGATTCCGACAGCCGCATGCTGGTCGAGTCCACCTGGACGGCGGGGGCCAACCGCACCACCGAGGCCCCGTACATCGCCTACAACGCCGACGGCACCGTGCTCGGCACCGAGTACATGAACCAGCAGAACAACCACGCCAGCTGGGTCACGGTCGGCTCGTACGAGTTCACGGCCGGCTGGAACCGTGTCGCGGTCTCACGCTGGGCCCCCGCTGGCAGCGTGGTCATCGCCGACGCCGTGAGGGTCACGGAAGTCGATTGATCCTGCTCGCCCTGCTGGCCTGCGGAGGGCCCGACGTCGACATCGAGCCCACCCGGGTCCCTCCCCCGACCATCAAGGCGTCGCCGCCCGCGGCCTCGGGCACCCTGAGCGTGGTGGTCGAGCGCGGCGACGACGCCCCGCGCACGTGCCTGGCCGAGCTCGGCGGCGAGCTGCACTGCCCCGACGCCCTGGCCGGCACCTTCCCGGGCCCATCCCAGGACGGTCGCTTGATCGTGGTGCAGCAGCAGGGCGAGGCCTGGCGCCTGGGCGTGTACGCCAACGACGAGCTCACGCCGTGGTCGGGGCTCTTCGCGGTCTTGCGCGGGCCCGTGTGGGACGGCGACTCCATCGTCTTCGAGGGGCGCCAGCAGGCGGTCAGTGAGCTGTGGCGCGTGCGACCGGGCGCAGAGCCCCAGCAGATCGACACCCACCCCCATGGCGACTTCGAGCCGAGCGTCGCCCCGGACGGCCGCATCGCATTCGGCACCAGCCGCGACCAGCAAGCCGAGGTGTACGTCCTCCAGGACGGCGCCCTGACGCGCATCACCGACGATCCAGCCGACGACACCCGGCCCACCTTCTCGAGCACGGGCAAGCTCGCGTGGGTATCGGGCCGATCGGGCACCAACCGCCTGTGGGTCGAGGGCCCCAAGCCCCTGTACGAGGGCACCGGCGCCCATGCGGGCTACGCCTGGTCGCCCGATGGCGCTTCGATCGCAGCGGTGGTGAGCGATCGCGGGCAGACCCGCGTCGAGGTGATCCGCGTCGCCGATGCACACCTGCTGGGAACCGTCGAGCCAGGAGGCATCGTGAGCCACCCGACGTGGTCGCCAGATGGGCGCTGGCTGGCATTCACGGTCGAGAAGGACGGGGTCGCCCGTGTGTGGACGGCACACCGGTCTGGGCGCGATGCCAGGGTGGCGGTCGAGGCCGAGGGAGCAAGCGTTTGGCTGCCTCGGTGGGTTGGGCGCTGAGCGGGCCTTTCCAGTGTATCCTCCTCCCTTCTTCAGGAGAATCCACCATGCGCCACCTCGCCCTGCTCTCGCTCATCGCCCTCCCGACCGCCGCCAGTGCCGTCCCCCTCGAGTTCAACCATCAGGGCCGGCTGATGGATGCTCTGGCGCAGCCACTCACGGGCTCGATGCCCGTTACCTTCACCATCTACGATGCCGCGTCGGGCTCGTCCCAGCTGTGGACCGAGACCCAGACCGTCAGCTTCGATGACGGCTACTACAGTGTGCAGCTCGGCTCCTCCACCACGCTCGATGCGTCGGCATTCGACGACGACGACGCCTGGCTGGCCATCTCGGTTGACGGCGGCGCGGAGCTGCCGACTCGACTCCGCCTCGTCGCGGTGCCCTACGCCATCCGAGCGTTGAACGTCGACGGGGGTGGCACCGTCAATGCCGCCGAGATCCAGGTCAACGGCACGACGGTCATCGACTCCAGCGGCACCGTCGTCGCGCCCAGCTCGGGGATCACGGTGGCCGACTTCAGCTGCACCGACGGACAGGTCCTGGGCTGGAACTCGGGCTGGGGATGCGTCGCAGACGGCTCCGGGAGCCACACCCACGACGCGTCCCACATCGACAACGGCGTGTTGGCCATCGAGCGACTGCCGGTCGGCGTCAGCACCAATACCGTCTCGGCTGGCGACCACAGCCACTCGCCCAACGACGTCGGCGCCGTGGCGACGGCCGGTGGAACGATGACCGGCGCGCTCAACGGCACCTCGGCGAGCTTCTCGGGAGGGGTGCAGGTCGGCAGCTCGACGCCGTGCAACAACGGCGCGGCGGGAACGCTGCGCTACAGCTCCGGTGCCCTCGAGCTTTGCGACGGCGCAGCCTGGGTCGCGGTCGGTGCGAGCGCGCCCGCCCAAACCGCCGCAGACGCCCAAGGCAGCTGCCTGGACATCCTCAACGCAAACCCCGGTGCCCCGGATGGCACCTACTGGATCGACCCAGACGGCAGTGGCTCCGCCACGCCCCGGCGCACGTGGTGCGACATGACGACCGACGGCGGTGGCTGGACGCTCATCCAGCAGAGCTCTCCCTTCAACGGCGCCTGGAACCTCTGCCAGCCCGGGGCGGTGGGCGAGCTCGACTGGTGGAGCCCCAACTCCGTGGGGCACCCAGCGAAGTGGTCGAACGCCGACGTCAACGGCGTGTGGTCCAGCGACAAGCAGGTCCTGATCAAGTACGACGAGAACCGGGCGGGAGGCGGCACCGGGGCCTGGGACAAGGTGTGCAAGGTCGACTTCGTCTCCTCCTACGTCTTTCACACCGACAACAACGTCTCGAACATGTCCCAGCTCGAGAACGACGCTCCGACCTGCTTCGTGGGCACCCACCAGACGCTCACCAGCAACTACACGCACGGCAACATGTGCGGCTGGGGCTTCCGTCGAAACAGTGACGACTACATCATCCAAGCGTTCAACACCGGGTATTCGCCCTCGGGCGGTGTCTGCCCCACGGGCTGGGCGTCCCGCAGCTGGCTGGGCCCTGGGAACAACGGCTGCAACATGACCCGCTACTACGTGCGGTAGCGGACTGATGAAACAGCCGGCATGCCGGGTATTTCAGCACTCCACGGACTAGAACGGCAGCCACCCGGTGTCGCTCCAGCAGTTCAGCTTTCCGCCCTCGTTGAGGCCACATGTGAGCGAGAAGTCGGAGTCGATCTGCACGAGGGGGATGACCGGGGACGGCGCGCCACGGCACGTGACCCAACCTTCTGTGTGCAGCGCGCAGTCGAAGTTCGCTCCGGTGCTCACCTGCTCCCAGGCCAGCGCGTTGTACTCCGACTGGTCGCTGCCGGGCCTGTCGGGGTCCCAGTGCCAGCACTCGCGCCCGCCTGACTTGCCAATCGCGCAGATCGATCCGACGCCGACGGACACGTCCGAAAAGCCGCCCTCGGGAGCCCACCAGTCGTCCCAACCGGCCTCGCCTTGCAGCGCACCGCGTCCACCCCAGCACACGAGCCCATCGTCGTCGTCCAGACCGCAACTGACCGGGTCCAGCGTGCCCCAGGAATGGGCAACGTCGCGGAGCGAGGTGTTCTGCGGCCAGTCGTCGCCGTTGCAGCGCAAGGTGCCGTCCGTCGCCCTGAAGCAGGTGCGGTCGCCATCGGCATACACCTCGGTGAAGACCTCGCCGGAATGCTCGGCCGTCTCACCCGCGCCCGTGCCGGGGCCCCAGCACTCGGCGGCGCCGTCGACGGTCACCGCGCAGCCGTACAGCGTGCCCAGCTCCACGTCGGCGTAGCGGCCGGAAGGCGGAGGCCCGGCGGTCAGATCGCCGAAACACCGGAGCTGCTGATCGCTGTCGACGGCGCAGACCTCGGAGTAGCCAACGTCGAAGTCGACATAGGTGCCCGGCGCCGTCCAAACGACGTCAGGGGGTTCGCACGCGACGAGTGCAGCGAGCGAGAGCAATAGGACTGATGGGCGCATTTCAAATTTATCCGGCTTTCCCCGGGTCTATCGCCGCCAATCCCGGAGGGTGACAAAATGCGAGCGCACCGGTAGGCCCGGCGTCGCCCCGCGCGCTGAGCGGCGCCGCAGCCCCATGAACGCGAGTGGCGCGCGAGCCCGCCCGCTGTTCGGGGCGCCTTCCACCTGAGATGGGTGTCAGAACGCAGAAACGGCCTGGAACCGAAGTCCCAAGCCGCCGCTTTCACATCGAGATGTGGTGCGCGAGGGGGGACTCGAACCCCCACAGCCTTACGGCCACAAGGCCCTCAACCTTGCGCGTCTACCAAATTCCGCCACTCGCGCGTGACCCCCGGCAGCTATCTGCGCCGGGTGGGGGCGTCAAGGAGTCTCGGAAGACTCGCCTTCGGCACCCTGGTCGGGGTCCGAAGCCTGTTCGCCCTGCTGCTTCTTGAGGTCTTCTTCTTGCTGTAGGCGCTCGATCTCGTCCATCGTGTTCGCGTCTTCCATGACCTTGCGGTTGGAGTACAGCGACAGCGTGATGCTGGTGAACATGAAGAGCACGGCCACCGCCGTGGTCGCCTGCGACAGCAGCGTGGCCGGCCCGCGCGGCCCAAAGAAGCTGCCACCACCGCCGCCACCGCCACCACCGAAGGCCGCGCCGACGTCGCCGCCCTTGCCCGGCTGCAGGAGGATGATCAGGATCAGGAAGATGCACAGCACAACGTGCAGAGCGACGACGAACAAGTACATGGTGTGCTTCTCTCCTGGGCGGCCAGCCTGGCGGCGCCGGCCAACCTGCGACGGCCTTAGTTAGTGCCCCGAGCCGGCCCAGGCAAGGGCGGGCATGGGGTCAGCTGGGCTTGCAGGACGGCTTGTTGCAGTAGCCATAGATGACGTGCTGGTGATCCACCGGGGTAAACCCGTACTTCTTGGCGATGGCATCCTGCAGGCGTTCGATCTCGGGCTCTTCGAACTCGATGATGCGCTCGCAGCTCAAGCAAACGAGGTGGTCGTGGTGCTCGGCATCGGACGGCTCGTACACCACGTTCCCGTCCAGGAAGTGGTGCTCGGTCGCCAAGCCCGAGTCGGCCAGCAGCTTCATGGTTCGGTAGACGGTGGCGTAGCCAACCGACGCATGGCGCACCCGAGCCAGCTCCAGCACGTCATTGAGCGACAGGTGATCGCCGCTGGCGTAGAACGCCTCGGCGATGGCTCTGCGCTGCTTCGTGAACTTCAGGCCTTCGTCGGCCAGGTAGCTCTTGAAGCGCTCGATCGGCTTGTCATTCGGAATGGTTCCCACGTACACACTCTCAATGAGCGTTTAGTAACGAGGAAACCTATTCTTCGCTGGCTTCGTCGCTCGAGGCTTCTTCGGCCGCCGGCTCTTCAGCCTTGGGCTCGTCGGCCTTGGGTGCGGCTGCCTTCTTGGTCTTCGCCTTGACCACCGGCTTGGCTTCGAGAGCCTCGGTGAGCAGGATGAAGGCCATGTCGGCGTTGTCACCGGGACGAACGTCGGCCTTGATCACGCGGGTGTAGCCGCCCGACCGATTGGCGAAGCGCTCGGCGTATTCGCCGAACACCTTGCCAAGGGCCTCGTCGTTGTTGACCCACTTCCGGGCCTGACGGATGAGGTGAACCCGATCGGCCTGGGCCTGCTTGAGGGCATCGCCCTTCAGGCCGTCGACAGCTGGCGCCTTCTTGCCGAAGGTGATGACCTTCTCGGCGAAGCGGGACAGCTCCTTGGCACGCTCGGTGGTGGTGCGAATCTGCCCGTGGAGCATCAGCGACGTCACCATGTTGCGGAACATGGCTGAGCGATGCGACGAGTCGATGTTGAACTTGCGACCTTGCTTGCGGTGACGCATGCGGGCCTCCTGGATGGAGCTGCGGTCGGGCTAGCCGACCTTGTGCTTCGGGAAGTTGTGCAGCTTGGTGCCGAGCTGCAGGCCGAGATCCGAGAGGATCTCCTTGATCTCGTTGAGCGACTTGCGGCCGAAGTTCTTGGTCTTCAGCATCTCTGCCTCGGACTTCTCGACCAGCTGGTAGATGTACTCGATGCCGGCGTTCTGCAGGCAGTTCTGGCTGCGGACAGACAGCTCGAGCTCGTCGACGCGCTTGAAGAGGTTCTCGTTGAACTCCTCTTCGGCCTCGTCCTCTTCTTCGACCTCGGGCTCTTCTTCTTCGGCGAAGTTGATGAAGATCTGCAGCTGCTCCTTGAGGATCTTGGCTGCGAAGGCCAACGCGTCTTCGGGGAAGACAGAGCCGTCGGTCCAGATCTCGAGCACGAGCTTGTCGTAGTCGGTGCGGTTGCCCACGCGGGCGTTGGTGACCTGGTACCGGACACGCTGGATCGGCGAGAAGATCGCGTCGACCGGAATGGTGCCGATGGGCTGGTCTTCACCCTTGTTCTGGGAGGCCGGAACGTAGCCCTTGCCCATCTCGATGGTGAGCTCGGCGTCGAACTTGCCGTCTTCGGTGAGCGTGGCGATGGGGTGCTCGGGGTTGAGCACTTCGCAGTCGGCATCGAAGGTCAGGTCGCCGGCGCGAACGACGACGATCTGGCCGCGCTCGCCGCTCTTGGTCAGGCGGCCCGTGACGGGCTCCATCGAGCTGGTGCGCGGCAGCACACCCTTGACGTTGAGCATGATGTCGGTGACGTCTTCGACGATGCCGGGGATGGACGAGAACTCGTGCAGCACGCCCTCGATCTTCACCGAGGTGACCGCGGCGCCCTGAAGCGACGACAGCAGGATCCGGCGAAGGGAGTTGCCGATGGTGGTTCCGAAACCACGCTCGAGCGGACGGATGGTGAACTTGCCGTAGGTGCGGCTGGACTTGTCGTCCCGCTCGACGCGGCGCGGCTTGATGAGCCGGCGCCAGTTTGCGTACACGTGCTCGGACATTTCGTCAGACATTCAAATCTCCAGGGCGCTTCTGCCAGGGGTCCAGACCGGCACTACGCGCCAATCGTTGGCTGGCCCGATGGACGAGTCGGGCCACATTGCGGACGCCTCCGACCCTGACTCAGGGAGGAGGCGCCATTCGAAACGGAAGAATCAGACGCGGCGGCGCTTGGGCGGGCGGCATCCGTTGTGGGGAATGGGCGTCACATCTTTGATGTGCGAGATCTTGAGGCCGGTGTTCGCGATGGCGCGAAGCGCGGACTCACGACCGGTGCCCGGGCCCTTCACGAAGACACCGACGGTCTTCATGCCGTGCTCCATGGCCTTGCGGGCCGCGTCTTCGGCGACGAGCTGGGCCGCAAAGGGCGTGCTCTTGCGGCTGCCCTTGAAGCGCAGCACACCAGACGAGCTCCAGGCGACGGTGTTGCCGGCCTGATCGGTGATGGTGACGATGGTGTTGTTGAACGTGGCCTGGATGTGGGCGATCCCGGCCGGGATGTTCTTCTTGACGCGACGCTTCTGCGTACGACGGGGCGCTGCCATGGGTCTGTCCTCCCGCTACTTCTTTTTGGCGGTGGGAATGCGACGCGGGCCCTTGCGGGTGCGAGCGTTCGTGTGGGTGCGCTGGCCACGGACGGGAAGTCCACGACGATGCCGCAGACCGCGGTAGGAACCGAGGTCGACCAGGCGCTTGATGTTCATGGCGACCTGCTTGCGCAGCTCACCCTCGACGGTGAATCCCGACTGGATGACCTCGCGGACGCGGGCGACCTCGTGGTCGGTCAGCTGAAAGACGCGGACCATCGGATCGATGCCGGCCTTGGCCACAATCTGCTTCGCCGAGGTCTGGCCGATTCCGTAGATGTACGTCAACGCAATCCAGACCGGCTTGTTGCGGGGAAGGTCGACGCCTTCGATACGAGCCATGGGGGTTTCCTTCTAGGGTGCGCGGTTGGGACGGTTGTCCTGTCCGGGGAGCACGGTGAGAATTTCGGGTCCGCGTGGCGTGATGGCCACGGTGTGTTCGAAGTGGGCCGCGAGGCTTCGGTCGGCTGTCACGACTGTCCAGGCGTCTCCGAGTACCTTGGTTCGGTGATCACCTAGGGTGATCATGGGCTCGATGGCGACGCACATCCCTGCCTTGAGCAGGGACCCACGACCGGCGTTCCCGTAATTGGGAACGGACGGAGTCTCGTGGAGAGCGCGTCCTATGCCATGTCCGACGTATTCGCGGACGATGCCGTATCCGAAAGGTTCGATGAACGACTGAACCGCGTGACCTATGTCACCGATCCGTTTGCCAGGCTGGGCCTGGGCCACGCCCCTATACAAGCTTTCTTCGGTCCGCGCAAGCAGGTCGCGTACCTCTGGGGTCACTTCGCCGATGGCCACGGTGAATGCCATGTCGGCGTGGTAGCCCCCGTACACCAGCCCCATGTCGATGCTGATGATGTCGCCGGCCTTCAGCGGGACGCCGTTGGGGATGCCGTGAACGACCTGCTCGTTGGGGGACGCGCAGATGGTCTTGGGGAAGATGGCCTTGCCGACCTGGTAGCCCTTGAACGCGGGCACAGCGCCACGTGAGGCCGTCTCGCGCTCGGCGAGCTGGTCGAGCTCGTCGGTGGTCACGCCTTCACGGGTGGCCTCGCGCACCAGGGCAGCCACCTCGGCGAGGCGGCGTCCGCTGTTGCGCATGAGCGCGAGTTCCCAGGGTTCCTTGACGACGGCCATGACTACGACGCAGCCATCACAAGGCGCGGCCCGAGGCGCCCGTGTCGCCCAGACGCTTGCGGCGGCCCTTGACGCGCTGGCCAGGGCCGGTGACGCCGTCGTAGTGGCGTGTCATCAGGTGCGCTTCGATCTGCTGGACCGTGTCCAGGCTGACGCCCACCACGATGAGCAGCCCCGTTCCGCCGTAGTAGAACGGAATGTTGAACTGGTTGATGAGCATCGTGGGCAGCACGCACACCGCCGCCAGGTAGATCGCACCACCGGTGGTCAGCCGCGTCAGCAGCCGGTCGATGAACTCGGCCGTCTCGGTTCCCGGACGAATCTTGGGAATGTAGCCGCCCTGCTTCTTCAGGTTCTCGGCGACGTCGACCGGGTTGAACGTGACCGCCGTGTAGTAGAAGGCGAAAAAGATGATCAACACGATGTAGACGACGTTGTAGAGCCAAGCCCCAGGGAACAGCGCCTGGCTGAGCCACCGCACGAGGCCCGCTTCGTAGAAGGTGCCCACGGTGCTTGGCATCATGAGCAGCGAGCTGGCGAAGATCGGCGGAATGACGCCGGCGGTGTTCACCTTGAGTGGCAGGTGGGTCGTCTGCCCTTCGTAGACACGGCGTCCCAGCACGCGCTTGGCGTACTGGATGGGGATCCGGCGCTGCCCGCGCTCGATGAACACGATGGCCATCAGCACCAGGAACATGAAGCCCAGCAGCAGGACGGCACCCAGCAGCGTGAGCTCGCCGATCTGGATGAGCTGGAACAGCGACACAGCCCCGGAAGGCACGGCGGCCACGATGCCCGCGGTGATGATGATGCTGGCGCCGTTGCCGACACCACGATCGGTCATCTGCTCGCCCAGCCACATGACGAAACACGCGCCAGCGGTCATGGTGAGCACCGTCATGGCGCGGAAGTCCCAGCCCGGGTCGATGACCACATTGCTGGCGCCCACGCGCATCTGCTCCATGCCAATCGACATGGACAGGGACTGCACCACCGCAATGGCGATGGTCATGTACCGCGTGTACTGGTTGATGCGGTTGCGGCCCTGCTGGCCTTCCTTGCTGATGCGCTCGAGCGTCGGCACCGCGTGGGTCATCACCTGCATGATGATGGACGCGGTGATGTACGGCATGATGCCCAGCACGAACACGCTGAACTGGGTCAGCGCGCCGCCGGCGAACATGTCGTACAGGCCAAAGAGGGTGTTCTGCTGGTTGTTGAACCAGTCACCCAGCACCACGCGGTCGATGCCCGGGGCGGGGATGAAGATGCCGAGGCGGTATACGCCCAACATCGCAAGCGTAAAGAGGACCCGCCAGCGCAGGTCCTCCATCTTCCAGATCTCGGCAAAGATGTTGGTCACGAAACGACCACCCTCTCATTCAGGCAAAGAGCCTCAGGCTGGGATGTCGCCCTCGACGGAGCCGCCAGCGGCAACGATCTTCTCGGACGCGGACCGCGACAACTTGGCCACGCGCACGTGCAGGGCAACCCCGAGATCGCCACGGCCCAGGATCTTGATCCCGTGCTTGCCGATTCGGCTGACGATGCCCTGGCTCTTCAGGAAGGCCGCGTCGACCACGGTGCCCGCAGGTAGCCCGGCGAGCCGAGCCACGTTGGTGACCTCGTAGTCCTTGGCGAACTTGGAGTTGTTGAAGCCGACCTTGGGAAGGCGCCGCTGGATGGGCATCTGCCCGCCCTCGAAGCCCCAGTTGCGGCTGTAGCCGCTACGGGACTGCTGGCCCTTGGTGCCTCGACCGGCGGTCTTGCCCTTGCCAGAGCCCTCGCCGCGACCGACGCGCTTGCGCGCCTTGGTCGAGCCGGGGTTCGGGGACAGGTTCGAAAGTTCGTTGGCCATGATGCTACTTCCCTTCCCCGGCGAGCTCTTCGACCTCGATCAGGTGAATGACCTTCTTGACCATGCCGCGAACGGCAGGCGTGTTCTCGAGCAGTCGAGACTGCCCGATGCGCCGCAGGCCGAGGCCCTTGACGGTGGCGAGCTGCTTGCCAGGGCGCCCGATGGGGCTCTTGCGCAGCGTGACCTTGAGCTGGGTGCTCATGATGGCTCCCCTAGGTGACCGGCGCCGGGCGCACGGTGTAGTTCGGGTAGATGTCCTCGACAGGACGTCCCAGACGGGTGGCGTACTGCTCGGCGGACTCGAGCTGGCCGAGGGCGACCATGGTGGCCTTCACCAGGTTGTGGGAGTTGGTGGTTCCCAGGCTCTTGGTGAGGACGTTGCGAACGCCCGCGGCTTCCATGATGGCGCGGATGGCCGGACCAGCGGTAACGCCCGTACCGGGCGAAGCCGGCTTGAGCAGGACCTTGCCGGCGCCGAACTCGCCCACGGTCTCGTGAGAGATCGTGCCATCGACCAGCGGAATGGGCCGCTGGCTCTTCTTGGCGCGCTCGGTTCCCTTGCGGATGGCCTCGGGCACTTCGTTGGCCTTGCCGAAGCCGACCCCGACGTTGCCCTCGCCATCACCGACCACGACAATGGCGCTGAAGCTGAAGCGACGACCGCCCTTGACGACCTTGGCGACTCGGTTGATGTAGATCACCTTCTCGATGAGGTTGGAGTCCTCTTCGTTGTTGCGACCTCTACGGTTCCTTCCAGGCATCAGAACTCCAGACCGGCTTCGCGCGCGGCATCAGCAAGAGCTGCGACACGGCCGTGGTACAGGTACCCATTGCGGTCGAAGACGACCTTGCTCACACCGGCAGCCTTGGCGGCTCCGCCGAGTGCTTCACCGACCTTGGCAGCACCGTCGCGGTTGCCGCCGGACACGTCGAGCTTGAGGCTCGAAGCGGCGGCCAGCGTCTTGCCGGTGCTGTCGTCGATGACTTGGGCGTAGATGTGCTTGGCCGAACGGAACACGCACAGACGCGGACGGTCCGTCGTGCCACGCACGGTCTTCTTGATGTGCTTCTTGCGCCGGAGACGTCCGGCCAGCTTCTGACTGGTCTTGGCCATTGCTTGGTCTCCTTACTTGGCGGACTTGCCCGCCTTGAGGCGGACGTATTCATCGGCGTAGCGGACACCCTTGCCCTTGTAGTGGTCGGGCTTGCGGAAGCTGCGAATCTTCGCGGCAACCTGGCCAACCTGCTGCTTGTCGCAGCCACCGACGGTGATGTTGTTTTGCTTGTCGACGGCGATGTCGATGCCGTCCGGGATGCTGAACTCGATGGGGTGCGAGTAACCGAGGTTCATCACCAGGTTTCGACCCTTCACATCGGCACGGTAGCCGACGCCGAGCACCGAGAGCTTCTTCTCGAAGCCCTTGGTGACGCCGGTCACCATGTTGTCGATGAGCGAGCGCATCAGGCCGTGGTAGGCACGGGCCGGCTTGCTGTCGTTGGCACGGGTGCACACGATGGTGCTCCCGTCCTGCTTGACGGTGACCAGGTCGACAATCGCCTGGTTGAGCGTGCCCTTGGGCCCCTTCACCGTGACCGAGTCGGCCGTGAGGCTGACCGTGACACCGCTGGGGAGCTCGACTGGCTGCTTTCCGATTCGAGACATGGGGTCCTCCGCCTACCAGACGTGGCAGATGACTTCGCCACCCACGCCCGCGGTGCGGGCCTGAGCGTCGGTCAACAGACCGCGCGAAGTGGTGAGGATGGCGACGCCAAGTCCGTTGCGCACGCGAGGCACTTCAGCGCGCCCCACGTAGTGGCGACGACCAGGCTTCGAGATGCGCGTCAGGCCGCGGATGGTTCCGCGGTCGCCGGCACCGTACTTCAGAAACACCTTGATACGACCCTGCGGGCCGTTCTCGTCCTCGACGTAGCCTTCGATGAAGCCTTCGTGCTTGAGGATCTTGGTGATTCCGACCTTGGTCTTGCTGCGAGGGATGACGACGGTCGAGTGCCGGGCCTGCTGTGCGTTGCGGATGCGCGTCAGCATGTCGGCGATGGGATCAGTCATAGACATGAGCGGTCTCCGTACTAGGCGTCTGCGAACGGCATACCGAGGTGGCGAAGCAAGGCTCGGCCTTCCTCGTCGTTCTCAGCCGTAGTGACGAAAGCGATGTTCATTCCCGTGATCTTCGACACCTTGTCGTAGTCGATCTCGGGGAAGATGATCTGTTCGGTGACACCGAGGGAGTAGTTCCCGCGGCCGTCGAAGGCCTTGGGGCTGACGCCTCGGAAGTCGCGGATGCGAGGGATCGCGACCGTGATGAGCCGGTCGAGGAACTCCCACATGCGGTCACCGCGAAGGGTGACGCGCGCTCCGATGGGCATGCCCTCACGCAGCTTGAAGGTCGCGATGGACCGACGGGCGCGCGTGATGACGGCCTTCTGGCCGGCGATGAGCGTGAGCTCGTCGCAAGCCGTCTGGAGCAGCTTCACATTCTGGATGGCTTCTTTCATCGAGATGTTCAGAACGATCTTCGTCAGCTTCGGAATGAGCATGGCGTTGTCGAACTTGAACTCCTCGAGGAGCTGGGCCTTGGTCTGTTCGTTGTACTGCGTCTTGAGACGTGGTGTGTACGCTTCCATCGTGGACCTCACTGATCCAGGACGGCGCCGGTAGCGCGGTTGACGCGTACCTTCTTGCCGTCGACGGTCTGGTAGGCGACCTTGATGCGGGTGTTGCTGTCGGCGTCCCACAGAGCGACGTTGGACACGTCGACGGGCATCTCCTTGCGGATAATGGCCCCTCCTTGGTTGCCTGTGGGCTTCTGGTGGCGCTTGACGCGCTTGACGCCCTCGACCACGACCTGGCCCTTCGCCGGCAGGACCTTGAGGACACGACCAATGGTGCCTCGATCCTTCCCGGTGATGACCTTGACGGTGTCGTCGCGCTTGATGCGGAGCTTAGCCATCATTTCTCCTAGAGAACTTCGGGCGCGAGCGACACGATCTTCATGAAGCTGCGTCCGCGAAGCTCGCGGGCCACAGGACCAAAGATGCGGGTCCCGACCGGTTCGTTTTCTTTGCTCACCAGCACGGCGCTGTTCGTGTCGAAGCGGATGTACGAGCCATCGACGCGACGGATCTCTTTGCGAGTCCGGACGATGACGGCGCGAGCGATCTGCCCCTTCTTGACCTTGCCGTTCGGTGCGGCGTCCTTGATGGACACCACGATGATGTCTCCGATGCCAGCGTACTTGCGCTTGCTGCCACCGAGCACCTTCACACACTTGACCTTCTTGGCGCCCGAGTTGTCAGCGACGTCGAGCACGGATTCCATCTGAATCACGACTCACGCTCCCTGACGGCCGAGGACAATCCACCGCTTGGTCTTGGAGAGCGGACGGCTCTCTTCGATCTTCACGATGTCCCCGAGCTGGTACTCGTTGTTTTCGTCATGTGCCTTGTACGTGGCCGTGCGGCGCAGGTACTTGCGGTATTGACGGTGCTGCACCGTGCGGGACACCTCGACGGTCACCGTCTTGTCCATCTTGTCGGACACGACAGTGCCGGTCAGGATCCGGCGACCGGTGGTCTTTTCGGTTTCTTCGGTAGCCATTTCGACTCTCCGCACGTGCATCGGCGCACGCGAACCTGGGCCCTTCAGGGGCCATGAGGACATGACCCTCTAGGGGCCACGAGGGGTTAGGACGACTGGGTCGGCGGGGTCTCCGGAGAACCGGACTCGAGCCGACCTGGCTCGGCCAGCACCGATGGTGTCACCCACCGATGCCCTCGACGCTCGCAGGTCTCCCTGCAAGCGACGCGCACTTACTCGTCTGACGTCAGCTTGTCAACAATCCCGGACAGGAAGCCCCCGCCCGAACCGCCATCGGCCTCGCTCTGAGTGCCGTCGGCAGCGAAGGAATTGCGGTACTTCGACATCAGGGCATCTTTGTTGAGCCCGGCCTCGACCTCGCGGCGACGCGCCTCGGTGGCGAGCCGTGCGATGTCTTTGCGAAGCACACGAAGCGACGCGGTGTTCTCGAGGGTGGACTGGGCGTGGGCAAAGCGTGCCGCCACGAGCTCACGCTCGGTCGACAGCATCTTGTGCACCAGCTGCTCGTCGTTCAGTTCTGCGATGGCCATCAGATCACCTCCGATTCACGCTTCACGAAGCGCGTGCCGACGGGGAGCTTGTGGCCCGCACGAAGCATCGCTTCGCGGGCCAGGTCCTCGGACACGCCATCGAGTTCGTACAGAATCCGACCTGGCTTCACGACAGCAACCCAGTGGTCCGGTCCGGACTTGCCTTTACCCATGCGGGTCTCGGCGGGCTTCTTGCTGATCGGCTTGTCGGGGAAGATGCGAATCCACACCTTGCCGCCACGCTTCACGTGACGGGTCATGGCGATACGAGCCGCTTCGATCTGGCGGGACGTGATGCGTCCGCACTCGGTCGCCTGCAGTCCGAAGTCCCCGAAGGAGATGTCGGATCCGCGGTAGGCGAATCCACGCATCCGTCCCTTCTGGACCTTGCGGTGGCGAACACGCTTTGGGGAAAGCATGAGGTTCTCCTAGAACTTCCGGCCTTCGGCTTCGCCGGCGAGCTTCTCGCCCTTGAAGATCCAGACCTTCACTCCGATGATTCCGTAGGTGGTCTTGGCCTCGGCCAGACCGTAGTCGACGTCGGCACGCAGCGTGTGGAGCGGAACGCGGCCCTCGCGGTACCACTCACGGCGAGACATCTCTGCCCCACCGAGGCGACCCGCGCACTGGACGCGAACACCCTTGGCGCCTGCACGCCGTGCCTGGGTGATGGCCTTCTTCATCGCGCGTCGGAAGCTGACACGCTTCACGAGCTGAGCCGCGATGTTCTCGGCCACGAGGATGGCTTCGGTCTCGACCTTGCGAACCTCGATGATGTTGACGAACACCTCGGTGCTCGTGAGCTTCTGCAGCTCGTTCCGCAGGGCGTCGAGGCCCGTGGCCCGCTTGCCCAGGACGATGCCCGGCTTGGCGGCGTGCACGAAGACCTTGGCCTTGTTGGCGGCACGCTCGATGACGATCTTGGCGACGCCCGCAGACTTCAGCTTCTCTTTGATGTGCTTGCGGATGCGCAGATCCTCTTCGAGGTACTGCTTGTACTCCTTGTCGGCGTACCAGTTGCTGTCCCAGCCACTGGTGATGCCAACGCGGAACCCCTGAGGGTGAATCTTCTGGCCCATGACTACTCCCGTGTCTCGAGGACGACGGTGATGTGGCTGCTGTGCTTCAGGATGCGGGTTGCGCGGCCCTGGGCACGAGGACGGAAGCGGCGAAGGCGCGGACCCATGTCGACGGTGATGGTCTTGACGACCAGCTCGTCGATGTCGACGTCATCGCTGCTCTGCTCGGCGTTGGCCACGGCGGACTCGACGAGCTTGCGGATGATGGGGGCACTCTTCTTACGAGTGAAGGAGAGGATCTCGATGGCGTCGGGCACATCGCGACCGCGAACCAGGTTCGCGACCAGACGGGCCTTCTGCGGCGAGACACGCACCCCGCGAAGCTTAGCTTTGCTTTGCATGATGTGTTCCTACCGTACCTTGCCCTTCCGGTCGGCCGCATGGCCGCGGTAGGTGCGGGTGGGAGCAAACTCGCCGAGCTTGTGGCCAATCATGTGTTCAGTCACGTAGACGGGAATGAACTGACGGCCGTTGTGCACGGCGAAGGTGAGGTTGATCATCTCGGGAACGATGGTGGAGCGGCGGCTCCAGGTCTTGATGACCTTGTTTCCGCCAGCGGCGCGCGTGTTGCGCACCTTCTTCATCAGCGGTCCGTCGATGAACGGTCCCTTCTTGATGGAACGAGACATGGTGACCTATCGCTTGTTGCGACGCTTCACGATGAAGCGGTCGGAGTTCTTGCCGTTCGCACGGGTGCGGAAGCCCTTGGTGGGCTTGCCCCAGGGAGTGACGGGGTGACGGCCCTTGGACCGTCCCTCACCACCACCGTGCGGGTGATCGACAGGGTTCATCGCCGTTCCGCGAACGTGCGGGCGACGGCCCAGCCAGCGCGTACGTCCGGCCTTGCCAATCTGGATGTTCTCGTGCTCGGTGTTGCCCACCTGGCCGATGGTGGCCCGGTTGCGTCCGAGCACCTGGCGCAGCTCACCCGACGGCAGGCGAAGCAGCACGTACGCGCCTTCTTTCGCCATGACCTGGGCGTAGGTGCCGGCGGAACGGCACAGCTGGCCGCCACGGCCACCGGAGAGCTCGATGTTGTGCACGAACGTTCCAAGCGGAATCGCGAGCAGCGTCATGCAGTTGCCCGGCTTGATGTCGGCCGTGTCGGAGGTGATGACCTCGTCTCCGACCTTCAGGCCCAGCGGGTGCAGGATGTAGCGCTTCTCGCCGTCGGCGTAGTGGATGAGCGCGATACGAGCCGAGCGGTTCGGATCGTACTCGACAGTGGCCACCTTGCCAGGCACGCCGGCCTTGTCGCGACGGAAGTCGATGACACGGTAGCGACGCTTGTGACCACCGCCCCGATGACGAACCGTGATTCGCCCGCGGTTGTTGCGGCCACCCTTGCTGTGGAGCTTGTCGGTGAGTTTGCGCTCGGGACGGTCACGAGTGACTTCGGCGAAATCCGCCACACTCATGAACCGCCGGCCAGCGGATGTCGGTTTGAACTTACGAACGCCCATGATGAACCTCAGCCCTCGCCGTAAAGCGGAAGGCTCTGGCCTTCAGCAAGGGTGATATACGCCTTCTTCCAGTTCGAGCGCTTGCCGTGGTGACGGCCGAAGCGCTTGGTCTTGCCGCGGACGACGAGCGTACGCACGCGCACGACCTCGACCCCGTAGAACTGCTCGATGGCCTGCTTGATCTGGTACTTGTTGGAATTCAGCCCGACCTCGAAGGCGTAGGTCTCTTCCAGGCCGAGCTGGGAGGACGTCTTCTCGGTGATGATGGGACGGACAAGTGTGTTGGAGAGCAGCATCAGGCCTCCCCGCCTGCCGCGGCAGCAGCCGGGCTCAAACGGGCGGTCACCGCAGCGACCGCATCCTTGGTCATGACGAGCTTGCTGCGTCGCAGCACGTCGTACACATTGAGGCCCTCGCTCGGAAGCACGGTCACCGACGGGATGTTTGCCGCCGACTTCTCGATCTTCTCGTCGCGAGCCCCGAGGACGAACAGCGCATCACCGAGCTCGAAGGTGCCGAGCAGTTCGGTGACTTGCTTGGTCTTGTACTCGGGCAGCTCGAGCGATTCCAGCACGACGAGGTCGCCGTTCTGGGCCCGCTGTGACAGCGCGCTGCAGAGCGCCGCACGACGCTCCTTCTTGTTCATCTTGAAGCCGTGGTCGCGGGGAGTCGGACCGTGCGTGATGCCACCGCCCCGCCAGATGGGGGAGCGAGTGGTGCCGGCACGGGCACGACCGGTGCCCTTCTGACGGAACGGCTTCTTGCCGCCGCCGCTGACTTCGGCACGCTCTTTGGTGTCGTGGGTACCGGCGCGGCGCTTGGCCAGCTGGTACCGGACGGCCTGGTGAAGAAGGTGCGACTTGACCTCGGTCCCGAAGACAGCGTCTTCGAGCTCGAGCTTGGCCTTGGCCTTCTTGCCATCCTGCTTGTAAACGTCGATTTTGGACATGGTGCTTTTCTCGCTTGCCTGACCTGGGGTCAGGAGAGCTTGATCTCGACGTGCACGCCGGCACTGAGGTCGAGCTTCATGAGAGCGTCGACGGTCTGCTGCGTGGGCTCGAGGATATCCAGCAACCTGTGATGGGTGCGGCGCTCGAACTGCTCACGCGACTTCTTGTCGACGTGGGGGCCACGGAGAACCGTCCAGCGATTGATGGTGGTCGGAAGCGGGAAGGGCCCGCGAATCTCGACACCAGAACGCTTGGCGGTCTCGACGATCTCGCGCGCGCTCTTGTCGAGCAGCTTGTGATCGTAGGCCTTGAGGCGAATGCGAATCTTGTTTCCGTTGGACATGGGTCTCTCTACTCGATGATGCTGGCGACGACGCCGGCACCGACGGTACGACCGCCCTCACGGATGGCGAAGCGAAGCTGCAGCGCCATGGCGATGGGCACGATGAGCTCGACCTCGATGGTGACGCGGTCACCCGGCATCACCATCTCGACCCCTTCGGGCAGCGTGATGGAGCCCGTCACGTCCGTCGTGCGGAAGTAGAACTGCGGACGGTAGCCCGCGAAGAACGGCTTGTGACGACCGCCCTCTTCCTTCTTCAGGACGTACACCTCGCCAGAGAACTTCGTGTGCGGCTTGATGCTCCCCGGCTTCGCGAGAACCTGGCCACGCTCGATCTCTTCGCGCTTGATGCCGCGAAGCAGTGCGCCGATGTTGTCGCCTGCCTGGCCCTGGTCGAGCAGCTTGCGGAACATCTCGACGCCCGTGATCGTCGTCTTGCGCGTGTCCTTGATGCCCACGATCTCGAGCTCTTCGCCAACCTTGACGATGCCGCTCTCGACGCGACCCGTCGCAACCGTGCCGCGACCCGAGATGGTGAACACGTCCTCGATGGGCATCAGGAACGGCTTGTCCACAGCGCGCTCGGGCGTCGGGATGTACTCGTCGACGTTCGACATCAGCTCGAGAATGGCGGCCTCGCCAATCTCGCTCTTGTCGCCCTCGAGCGCCTTGAGCGCCGAGCCCTTGACCACAGGAATGTCGTCGCCAGGGAAGTCGTACTCCGACAGAAGCTCGCGAACTTCCATCTCGACAAGCTCGAGCAGCTCTTCGTCGTCGAGCATGTCGCACTTGTTCAGGAACACCACGATGTACGGCACCTGCACCTGGCGAGCGAGCAGCACGTGCTCACGCGTCTGGGGCATCGGGCCGTCGGCCGCCGACACGACCAGGATGGCGCCGTCCATCTGGGCGGCTCCCGTGATCATGTTCTTGATGTAGTCAGCGTGGCCGGGGCAATCGACGTGCGCGTAGTGACGGTTCTCCGTCTCGTACTCGACGTGCGCCGTGTTGATCGTGATGCCGCGGGCCTTCTCTTCCGGAGCCTTGTCGATGTCGGCGTAGTCCATGAACTTGCCGCCCTGCGCCTCGGCGAGCACCTTGGTGATCGCGGCGGTCAGGGTGGTCTTGCCATGGTCGACGTGACCGATCGTTCCGATGTTGACGTGCGGCTTGGTCCGCTCGAACTTTTCCTTGGCCATCTCAGGCTCCAGAAGATTTCGCCGACGCTGAGGTCCGGCGATGCACGGCGGCCGATGTCGGCTCCGCGCAAGGGGTTTTCAAGTGACCAGCGAGCTGTGAGCGCAGAACGCCCAGGTGCCCTGTAGGTCGGACCCGCGCCTACTAGCGGTTCGGGTCAGGGGTGGCAAGCACGGAAAGTGGATCCGCGCAACATTCGTGCCGAATGCCGGTTCTACCGACGGTGAAAAAGACAAAGGGCGCCCGATTGGGCGCCCCTGGACTGGCTGGCTGGAAGCGAGCGGCGCTACCAGCGGTAGTGCGAGAACGCCTTGTTGGCCTCGGCCATGCGGTGCACGTCGTCTTTGCGCTTGATGGCGCCGCCGCGCATGTGGCTGGCCTCGATGAGCTCGTTGGCGAGCTTTTCGCGCATGGAGCGACCGCTCCGCTTGCGAGAGAAGTCGATGACCCAGCGCATGGCCAGAGCAGTACGCCTCTCGGGGCGAACCTCGACCGGCACCTGGTAGGTGGATCCACCGACACGGCGAGACTTGACCTCGACCATCGGCTTGACGTTCTCGAGCGCCTTGTGGAACACCAAGACCGGATCCTCGCGGGTCCGCTCGTGGATGATGTCGAAGGCGCCGTACACGATCTTCTCGGCGGTGGCCTTCTTGCCATCGCGCATGATGGCGTTCATGAACTTGGCGATCAGAAGGTCGCCGAACTGGGGATCCGGAAGCGGCTTGCGCTTGGGAACGTCTCCACGACGTGGCATCTCGAACTCCTACTTCTTCGGCTTCTTGGCGCCGTACTTGGAACGGCCCTGGCCGCGAGACGAGACACCCTGACTATCGAGGGTGCCGCGCACGATGTGGTAACGAACGCCCGGAAGGTCCTTCACACGGCCCCCGCGCACGAGCACAGAGTTGTGCTCCTGCAGGTTGTGGCCCTCGCCGGGAATGTAGGCCGTGACCTCGATTCCGTTGGTGAGGCGCACACGCGCGACCTTACGAAGCGCGGAGTTCGGCTTCTTGGGGGTGGTGGCGTACACGCGGGTACACACACCGCGCTTCTGCGGGTTGCCCTTGAGAGCCGGGGCGGAAGACTTCTTGACCTTCCGGGTGCGACCCTTGCGGACGAGCTGGTTGATGGTGGGCATTGAGAACTCTGTGTTGAATGGGTTCGGGCAGACAGACCGCCCAAGCCGGCGCGCTTTATGCAAAGCCACGTCGGCTGTCAAGGGCGGTCATGGGTGCATGACCTACTTGGCGTATGCGAACTCGTCGGCGTCGGACTCGTCCTTGAAGGACATGCCGAGCTTCTTGTAGGCCGCGAAACCGGTACCTGCCGGAATCAGACGACCCATGATGACGTTCTCCTTGCAGCCGCGGAGCTCGTCGACGGATCCCTTCATGGCGGCCTCGGTCAGGACACGGGTGGTCTCCTGGAAGGAGGCGGCCGACAGGAAGGAGTCGGTCGACAGGCTGGCCTTGGTGATGCCCAGGAGCAGGGGCTCGGCCTTGGAAGGCAGACCGCCCATCGCGATGACCTGGCGGTTGACCTCGGCGAAGCGATGGCGTTCCACCACCTCGTCGACCAGGAAGTCGGTGTCCCCGACCTCGCGGATCTTCACGCGGCGAAGCATCTGGCGAACGATGACCTCGATGTGCTTGTCGTTGATCTTGACGCCCTGGAGTCGGTAGACCTCCTGGATCTCGTCGACCATGTAGCGAGCAAGCGCCCCCTCACCCTTGACCTTGAGGATGTCGTGCGGGTTGGCGGCACCGTCCATCAGGGCCTCACCGGCGCGAACGTAGTCGCCCTCGTTGACGGTGATGTTCTTGCCCTTCGGGATGAGGTACTCCTGGGCCTCGCCCGACTCGTCGGCGGTGACGACGATGCGGCGCTTGCCCTTGGTGTCCTTGCCAAAGGACACGGCGCCATCGTTCTCGGCGATGATGGCGACTTCCTTGGGCTTGCGGGCCTCGAAGAGCTCGGCGACACGCGGCAGACCACCGGTGATGTCCTTGGTCTTCGTGGTCTCGCGCGGAATCTTGGCGAGCACGTCGGCGATCTTCACGTCGCCTCCGTCCTGCGACATGATGTACGCGTTGACGGGCAAGAAGTAGCGATGCGACTTGTCGTCGGCCTTGAGCACGATGCGGGGCTTGAGGTCGGTGTCCTTGAAGTCGGTCACGACCATGCGGGACAGGCCCGTCACGTCGATCTCTTCTTTCATGGAGCGGCCGTCCTCGAGGTCTTCGAACTTGGCGACGCCGTTGGCCGTGGCCAGGATGGGCAGGTTGAAGGGGTCCCAGCGGGCGACCTTCATCTTGGCGGCCGCCTTCTGGCCGTCCTGCACCAGCAGCTCGGCGCCGTAGGGCACGCCGTAGCGCTCACGCTCGCGGCCCTTGGCGTCTTGCACGGTGATCTCGCCGTTGCGCGACATCGCGATGATCTGGCCGTCGCGGTTGACCGCGGTGACCAGCGTCTCGCCGTAGCGAATCACACCGCTGGTGCGCAGCTCGTGGAAGCTCTGGGCCACCTTGGACGAGGCCGCGCCACCGATGTGGAAGGTGCGCATCGTGAGCTGGGTGCCCGGCTCGCCGATGGACTGCGCAGCGATGACGCCGACGGCCTCACCGATGTTGACCAGCGCACCGCGCGCCAGGTCGCGGCCGTAGCACATGCCGCACACACCCCAGCGCATCTCGCACGAGAGCACCGAGCGAATGCGGACGGTCTCGACGCCGGCCTGCACGACCTTGTCGACAGCGACCTCGTTGAGCATGTCGCCGCGGCGCACGAGCACCTCGTCGCTGTACGGGTCGAGGATGTCCTCGGCCGCAACACGACCCAGGACGCGCTCACCGAGGTGCTCGATGACCTCGCCACCCTCGATGAGGGAGCTGATCTCCATGCCATCGGTGGTGCCGCAGTCGACCGCGGTGATGATGGTGTCCTGGACCACGTCCACGAGGCGGCGCGTCAGGTAGCCGGAGTTGGCGGTCTTGAGCGCCGTATCCGCAAGGCCCTTGCGAGCACCGTGGGTCGAGGTGAAGTACTCGAGGACCGAGAGCCCCTCGCGGAAGTTCGCGGTGATGGGGTTCTCGATGATCTCGCCGGAAGGCTTGGCCATGAGTCCACGCATGCCCGCCAGCTGGCGGATCTGGGTGGCGGAGCCACGAGCACCCGAGTCTTGCATCATGAAGATGCTGTTGAAGCTCGGCTGCTCGACCTTCTCGCCGCTCTCGAGCTCGACGATCTCGGTCGAGATGTTCTTGAGCAGGGCGTCCGAGATGTCCGTGGTCACCTTGGACCAGATGTCGACGACCTTGTTGTACTTCTCGCGTGGGGTGATGAGCCCCTCGTTGTACTGGGACTCGGTCTCGCGAACCGCCGCCTGGGCAGAGTCGAGAATGGTCTGCTTGGAGCTCGGGATCTCCATGTCGTCGATGCAGATCGAGATGCCGGCCTCGGCGGCCATGCGGAAGCCCAGACGCATCAGGCCGTCGGCCATGAGCACGGTCTTCTTGGGACCCGCCACGCGGTAGCAGCGGTCGATGAGCTCACCGAGCGCCTTCTTGGACATGGCGCGGTCGACGAGGTGGAAGGGCAGCTCGTTGGGCACGATGCCGTGGAAGAGCACGCGGCCGACCGTGGTGCTGATGAGCTCACCTCGGGCCTCGACGACGTTCTCGTCGGTGTCCTCGGTCCACACGGGCACCAGCCCGCCGAAGCCGAAGTAGCCCGTGGGCACCACGACCATGGTGAGCGTGTCCTTGTACTCGTCACGCAGCCACTGCACGGCAGACTTGAGCTGACGCAGGCGGTAGCTGACGTTGAGGCGCGCATCGATGAGCGGGGACGCACCCTTGTGGGTGACCGTCGGGTTGAGGCTCGCGACCATGCGCTGTGCGCCGCGGATCTCGGGCAGCTCGTAGACGAACACGTCGAGGCCGTCGACGACCTCTTCACGGATGGTGGTGCCCTCCGGGAAGCTGGCGAACGTGCTGCCCAGGCCCTGCACAGAGTCCTTGTGCTGGCCAGCCGAGTAGATCTGCACCTCGTCGCCGACCTTGCCGACCGTGCGGGCTGCGTACTTGCCGCCCTTCTTGCCAGAAGGCTTGGTGAGGCTGGCGATGTCGACCACCACTGCGGCATTGTCGTCGTCGATGTCGTGCTTGCGACCCTCGCCGGCAACAACGGCGTACCCGTCGCCGCCCAGCGCGGCGAACTCACCCAGGTTGATGGGCGTGCCCTCGTCGATGAAGCGATCGACGCCATTGCGGTGCACGTGCCAGACCTCGGTGTTTCCACCGACGTCGACCCCGAGCACCAGGTGGGCGTCGAGCAGGCTCTCGAGGTTCTCGAGCAGGCGCTTCTCGAGCGGGCGCGACGGCATGCGCACGTTGACCTGCGCGTGCAGGGCGACCTCGTTGCTGTCGTAGGCGCGCTCGACTTCTTCGGGGCTGCTGAAGGTGCGGCCCTCGCCCCGGGCACCGTGGCGGTGGCGGGTCATGTAGTACGAGCCCAGGACGACGTCCTGCGAAGGCTGGATGATGGGGCGACCCGATGCGGGGCTCAGGATGTTGTTGGTGGACATCATGAGCACGCGGGCTTCGATCTGCGCCTCGATGGACAGCGGCACGTGGACCGCCATCTGGTCGCCGTCGAAGTCGGCGTTGAACGCGGTGCAGACCAGCGGGTGCAGGCGGATGGCGCGACCCTCGATGAGGACCGGCTCGAAGGCCTGGATGCCCAGACGGTGAAGGGTCGGAGCGCGGTTCAGGAGCACGGGGTGCTCGCGAATCACGTCTTCGAGGATGTCCCAGACCTCTTCTTTCTGCTTCTCGACCATCTTCTTGGCGGCCTTGATCGTGGTGACCAGACCGCGCTCTTCGAGCTTGTTGTAGATGAAGGGCTTGAACAGCTCGAGCGCCATCTTCTTGGGAAGGCCGCACTGGTGCAGGCGCAGGTCGGGGCCGACGACGATGACCGAGCGGCCGGAGTAGTCGACGCGCTTGCCGAGCAGGTTCTGCCGGAAGCGGCCCTGCTTGCCCTTGAGCATGTCGGACAGCGAACGAAGCGGGCGCTTGTTGGGTCCGGTGAAGACCTTGCCGCGACGGCCGTTGTCGAACAGCGCGTCGACGGCCTCCTGCAGCATGCGCTTCTCGTTGCGGATGATGATCTCGGGCGCGTTGAGGTCCTGCAGCCGCTTGAGGCGGTTGTTGCGGTTGATCACGCGGCGGTACAGGTCGTTCAGATCGGAGGTGGCGAAGCGGCCACCATCGAGGGGAACGAGCGGGCGAAGATCGGGCGGGAGCACCGGGATGACCTCGAGCATCATGTGCTCGGGGTGGTTGCCGGAGTCGCGGAAGGCCTCGACGATCCGCAGGCGCTTGGCGAACTTGCGTCGCTGAGCCGCCGAGCTCGTCTGCTTCATCTCGGTGCGAAGGCTGTCGGCCAGCGCGACCACATCGAGGTCGGCCATCATGTCGCGGACGACTTCGCCGCCCATGCCCACCTCGAAGGACCCGTACCCGAAGGTCTGGATCATCTCCTGGTAGTCCTCTTCGGCGAGGATGGCGCCCTTCTCGAGCGTGGTCTCACCGGGATCGGTGACGATGTAGCTCTCGCAGTACAGCACCTTCTCGAGGTCCTTGAGCGAGATGTCGAGCAGGTTGCCGATGCGGCTGGGCAGGCTCTTGAGGAACCAGATGTGGGCGACCGGCGTGGCCAGGTCGATGTGGCCCATGCGCTCGCGACGGACGCGAGACTGGATGACCTCGACGCCGCACTTCTCGCAGGTGACCCCGCGGTACTTCATGCGCTTGTACTTGCCGCACAGGCACTCGTAGTCCTTGACCGGCCCGAAGATCCGCGCGCAGAACAGGCCATCTTTCTCGGGCTTGAACGTCCGGTAGTTGATGGTCTCGGGCTTCTTCGTCTCGCCGTGCGACCAGCTGCGGATCTTGTCCGGGCTGGCGAGGCTGATGCGAACGGCCACGTAGTTCAGGGGGTTCTTGGGCTTCTCGTAGAGGTTGTAGATCTCGCGCATTGGTCGATCTCCTGCGGGCGAAGCGTAAAGCTGTCGGGAAAAGAGGGAAGAGGGGGTGGGCACCTTGCGGCGCCCGCGTGGCGAGGGCTCCGCGGCTGCTAGCGGAGCACCTCTTTGTCCTCGATGAGGTCGACATCGAGTGCGAGGGCGTGCATCTCTTTCACGAGCACGTTGAAGGACTCCGGCAGACCAGCCTCGAGGACGTTCTCGCCCTTGACGATGGACTCGTACATCCGGGTACGCCCGGCGACGTCGTCGGACTTGACGGTGAGGAACTCCTGCAGACCGTAGGCGGCGCCGTACGCCTCCATGGCCCAGACTTCCATCTCGCCGAGTCGCTGGCCACCGAACTGCGCCTTACCACCCAGCGGCTGCTGCGTGACCAGGGAGTACGGCCCGATGGAGCGGGCGTGGATCTTGTCGTCGACCAGGTGATGCAGCTTGAGCATGTACATCACGCCAACGGTGACCCGATGGTGGAAGGCCTCGCCGGTGCGACCGTCGAAGAGCAGCGTCTGCCCGTCGGACGCGTAGTCCGCGAGGGCCAGCGCTTCCTTGATCTGTGCCTCGTCGACACCCGAGAAGACCGGCGTCGCCGTGGTGATGCCGCGCCGGTACTTGTCGGCAAAGACCTCGACCTCTTCGTCGGTCGCGTCCTTGAGGAAGGACGTCACCTCGTCGTGGGTCTTGAACACCTCGCCCAGGTACTTGCGCAGGTTCTTGGCCTGGCCAGCCTCGTCGAGCATGGCGCCGATCTTCTGTCCGATGCCACGAGCGGCCCAGCCGAGGTGGGTCTCGAGGATCTGACCCACGTTCATGCGCGAAGGCACGCCCAGCGGGTTCAGCACGATGTCGACCGGGGTTCCATCGTCGAGGTAGGGCATGTTCTCGACCGGGAGGATCTTGGAGATGACGCCCTTGTTTCCGTGACGGCCGGCCATCTTGTCGCCGACCGACAGCTTGCGCTTGATGGCCACGTAGATCTTGACCATCTTGATGACGCCCGGGGGAAGCTCGTCGCCCTTCTTGAGGCGCTCGATCTTGCCGCGGAAGCGCGCGTGCACCTCGTCGACCTTGGCGCGAATCTGGTCGGTCAGACCCCACACCTTCTCTTCGACGTCGGCGTCCTCGACCGAGATGCGGTCGAGCGCCTCGATGGGAAGACCCTGCAGGTTTTCGGCGTTGTAGGCCTGACCTGCGCCGAGGACCTCGGCGCCACTCTCGGGGTTGATGACCGCGCTGGCGGCCTTGTGCCCGTCGAGCAAGCGCGCGAGCTGACGCATCGCAGACTCACGAATGGTGCGAATCTTCTCGTCGCGGTCGCGCAGGACGCGGTTCTCGGCGATGTGCTCGATCTCGAGGGCGCGGGAGTCCTTCTCGACGCCCTCGCGGCTGAAGACCTGGGCACCGATGACCGTGCCTTCGACACCCGGCGGAACACGCAGGGACGTGTCGCGCACGTCTCCGGCCTTCTCGCCAAAGATGGCGCGCAGCAGCTTCTCTTCGGGGGAGAGCTGGGTCTCGCCCTTGGGCGTGATCTTGCCCACCAGGATGTCGCCCTGACGGACCTCGGCGCCGATGCGCACGATGCCCGACTCGTCGAGGTCCTTGAGGGCCTCGTCGCCGACATTGGGGATGTCGCGGGTGATCTCTTCTTTGCCGAGCTTTGTGTCGCGAGCCGCGACCTCGAATTCCTCGATATGGATGGTGGTGTAGAGGTCCTCGCGCACCAACCGCTCGTTGATGAGAATCGAGTCCTCGAAGTTGTAGCCACCCCAGGGCATGAACGCGACGATGACGTTCTGGCCCAGAGCAAGCTCGCCGCGATCGGTCGCGGGACCGTCGGCGATGACCTCGCCGGCGCGAATCTTGTCGCCGGGGCGAACGACCGGACGCTGGTTGATGCACGTGTTCTGGTTGGAACGCATGAACTTGGTCAGGTTGTAGATGTCGACGTCGGCGCCGATCTCCTGGTCGTCGGCCGAGTCGGTCTTGATGACGATGCGGCTCGCATCGACAGACTCGACCACGCCGTCGCGGCGCGAGGTCACGGTGACGCCGGCGTCGCGGGCGACGACACGCTCGACACCGGTGCCGACGAGCGGCGACTCGGTGCGCACGACCGGAACGGCCTGGCGCATCATGTTGGAGCCCATGAGCGCGCGGTTGGCGTCGTCGTTCTCGAGGAAGGGCACCAGCGAAGATGCCACCGAGACGAGCTGGTTGGGCGCAACGTCCATCAGCGTGACTTCGTCGGCGGTGACCATGGAGTAGTCCCCACCCTTACGACTGGGGACGAGGTCACCGGTGAAGGTGCCGTTGTCATCCATCGGGGCCGAGGCCATGGCGATGACGCGGGTGGTGCGTCCGTCGTCGGCGAACTCCTCTTCGAGAGCGTCGAAGTAGGTGATCTCGCCGGTGACACGGCCGTCGACGACCTTGCGGTACGGGGTCTCGATGAACCCGAACTCGTTGACCCGGGCGAAGGTCGACAGCGACGCGATGAGGCCGATGTTCGGACCTTCTGGGGTCTCGATGGGGCAGATGCGACCGTAGTGAGTGGGATGCACGTCGCGCACGTCGAAGCCCGCACGCTCACGGGTAAGACCGCCCGGCCCGAGGGCCGACAGGCGACGCTTGTGCGTGATCTCGGAGAGCGGGTTGGTCTGGTCCATGAACTGCGACAGCTGGCTGCTGCCGAAGAACTCTTTGACGACCGCGGACACGGGCTTGGAGTTGATGAGATCGTTGGGCATCAGCGCCTCGATCTCGGACAAGCTCATGCGCTCCTTGATGGCCTTGCCCATGCGGTCGAGGCCGACACGGTACTGGTTCTCGAGGAGCTCGCCCACGGCACGCACGCGGCGATTGCCGAGGTGGTCGATGTCGTCGACCTCGCCCTTGTTGTTCTTGAGGTCGATCAGGTACTTCACGACCTGGAGGATGTCCTCGCGGGTCAGCGTGGTCTGGTCGAGGGGGATGTCGACCGACAGCTTGTGGTTGAGCTTGTGACGGCCCACGCGGGACAGGTCGTAGCGCTCGGCGTTGAAGAACAGGTTCTCGAAGTGCTGGAGCGCCGTCTCGTACGTGGGCGGGTCTCCGCTGCGCAGGCGGCGGTAGATCTCGACGACGGCCTCTTCGGTGCTGCCGATCTTGTCGACGAGCAGGGTGTCGCGCAGGAAGGAGCCGACCAGCACGCCATCGATGAACAGCGGGTGGAAGTCGGTGATGCCGTGGGCGATGCAGTTGGCGACGTTCTCTTCGGTGAACTCTTCGTTGCACTCGACCAGGATGCGGCCGCTGTTCATGTCCACCATGTCGTACGCGCTGACCTTGCCAATCAGGTCTTCGGCACGAATCGGGATGACACCCAGCTCGACCTCGCGCTCGTGGCCATCGACCAGGCGCGTCTCGGTGCGGAGCATGTCGGCCTTGCGCATCTTGCGCAGGATGTTCTTGAGGAACTTCTTGTCCTTGCGGCAGAGGACCTTGCCCTCGCTGTCGGTCACGTCGACGGTCGCCTTCTGCTGGAACAGCAGGTCGGCGGTGGTCTCTTTGAGCCAGCCGTCATCGGTGCGGTAGACGCGCTCGTTCTCGTAGAAGTAGTTGAGCAGCGCCTCGGTGTCGTACCCCAGCGCGCGCAGCAGCACGGTGGCCGGCAGCTTGCGGCGGCGGTCGATGCGCACGTACAGGATGTCCTTGGAGTCGAACTCGAAGTCGATCCAGGACCCGCGGTTGGGGATGATGCGGGCCGAGAAGATCTCTTTGCGACCACCGGTCTTGGACATCTGGCTGTCGAAGAAGATGCCGGGGCTACGGTGCAGCTGGCTCACGATGACGCGCTCGGTGCCGTTCACGATGAACGTTCCGTTCTCGGTCATGAGCGGAATCTCGCCGAAGTAGACCGGCTGTTCCTTGATGTTGGACACCGTGCGGGTGCCCGCGTCGGAGTCGACGTCCCAGACCACCAGGCGCACCACCACCTTGATGGGCGCCGAGTAGGTCATGCCGCGTTCGCGACACTCATCGACGTCGTACTTCGGCTGCTCGAGCTCGTAGCTCACGAACTGGAGGGACGCGCGGCCCGAGAAGTCCTGGATGGGGAACACGCTCTTGAACACGGACTGCAGTCCGATGTCTTCGCGGTCCTCTTCGGGGACCTCCGGCTGGAGGAACTGGTGGTAGGACCGGCTCTGGATCTCGATGAGGTTGGAGACGTCAATGACGGACTCGACCTTGCCGAAGGAGTTGCGGTACTTGTAGTTGTTCGCCAGCAGTTGCTGCGGTGAGACCTTCATTGGGACTCTCCTGGGAGCGAGGTGTGCGAGCAGGCGGTGGAATCGAGCATCTCTGGGCACGCACGCGTCCAAGCGCGGACCTGCAGTGCAGATCCGTCCATGAACACGGGCCGACGAGGCCGAAGGCCGCGATCAGAGAGGTTCACCATGCGGGTGAGGTCATTCCAACGATGAGGGTCGACCGGCAAATGCCGCGAGCGGCGGGTGCCCCTCCCAAAGAGAGGGACGACCGCCCGCGCGTCGCCGGTCACAACGCGCGGGCGGCCTGAGTGGCCAGGAGCTACTTGAGCTCGACCGAGGCGCCAGCCTCTTCGAGCTGCTTCTTGGCGTCTTCGGCTTCTTCCTTGCTGATGCCTTCTTTGATCTTGGCATCGGGAGCGGCCTCGACAAGCGCCTTGGCATCCTTGAGACCGAGGCCCGTCAGGCCGCGAACGGCCTTGATGACACCGATCTTCTTGTCGCCGAAGCTCGTGAGAATGACGTCGAACTCGGTCTGCTCTTCGGCAGCCTCGGCAGCTCCGCCGGGGCCAGCAACGGCACCCATCATGACGGGAGCGGACGCCTCGACACCGAGCTCGGTCTCGAGGATGTCGATGAGGGCCTTGACCTCGCCGAGCTTGAGGTTCTTGATGTAGTCGACCACCTGGTCTTGCGTGACGGACATGGTGTCCTCCTGAAAGTTGAAGTGCGGGGAAACCCGCGAAGATCTTGGTTATTCGGAAAGTTTCGTTTCGTAGTTCTTGAGCAGGTAGAGCAGGTCGCGAGCGGGAGCACGAATGACCCCCATGACCTGCCGCGGAGCAGCGAGGAGCGTCTGAAGCATGGTGACGAGGAGCTCTTCGCGGGACGGCAGCGTTGCCACGGCTTCGATGCCCTTGGCATCGATGACGTCTCCCTCGAAGAAGCCGGCCTTGACCTCGAGCTTCGGATTCTCTTTGAGCTGAGCCTTCACCAGCTTGGCAGCGGCGACCGGGTCTTCACCCGCAAACACGACCGCGACCGGCCCGACGAAGTGATCGGCGAGGCTGGCCTTGTTGGTCCCTTCGACGGCTCGCTTGGACAGCGTGTTCTTGATCACCTGGACGTGCACGCCAACCGGGTCACATGCCCGGCGAAGCGCGTCCATCTGGGCGACGGTCGAACCCTTGTAGTCCATGAGAGCGACGAACGTCGTGTCTTCGAATCGCTTGCGGATGTCGTCGACGACAGCCGCCTTTTGAGTGCGGTTCATGACTTATCCCCTGAAATCCGTGGCTTCTTTGGCCAGCTCGTTGCTGTCGAGCCGGACTCCGATGCCCATGGTGCTGGAGAGGGCCACGCTCTTCACGTAGGTGCCCTTTGCCGTTGCCGGCTTCAGGCGGATGAGCGTTGCCACGAGGGAGAGGACGTTCTCGCGAAGCTGATCGGCGTCCATGGTGGACTTCCCGACCGGTGCGTGCACGATGCCAGCCTTCTCGACCCGGAAGTCGATCCGACCCCCCTTGACCTCTTTGACGACGCGCCCGACATCTTCGGGAGCGACGACCGTTCCGGTCTTGGGGTTGGGCATCAGACCGCGCGGCCCGAGGATTCGGCCCAGACGTCCCACCTTCGCCATCATCGACCGCGTTGCCACGGCCTTGTCGAAGTCAGTCCATCCGTCCGAGATCTTCGCGATGAGCTCGGCCGAGCCGACATAGTCAGCTCCAGCCTCGGTCGCCGCGTCGGCCGCAGGTCCCTCTGCGAACACCACAACGGTGTTCGTCTTGCCAATGCCATGAGGCAAGCTCACGGCTCCGCGAACCATCTGGTCCGCCTGCCGGGGGTTGACCCCCAGACGCACAGCGATGTCGACAGACTCATCGAACTTGGCGTCCGCTGTCTCTTTCACCAACGCGACTGCGTCGGTGAGCGAGTAGCGGGCGTCGACGTCGACTTTGCCGCGATTCGCTGTGTAGCGCTTTCCAATTTGCGCCATGTGCATTCTCCTCCTGCGACGAGGGATGGGGCTACCAGCTTCCTGGCTCCCACCGAGCTCGAGGCTTCGACCGGCCGCGGTTTGTGGGGGTCGGCGCCCCCTCCCGAAGCTTGGGTCTAGGTGGTTACGGGTTGACGATGATGCCTGAGCTGTTCGCGGTACCGATCACCTGGGCCATTGCCGATTCCAGGTTCTCACCGCAGTTGAGGTCGGGCATTTTGATCTTCGCGATCTCCTCCACCTGGGCCATGGTCACGGAGCCGACCTTGTCTCGGTTCGGCTGACCGGAACCACCCTTGATGCCAGCAGCCTTGAACAGCAGCACGGCAGCCGGAGGAGTCTTGGTCACGAATTGGAACGAGCGGTCGGCGAACACGGTGATCTCGACCGGGATGATGAGGCCCTCACCAGCCTGGGGCTTGGTGCGGTTGTTGAACTCATCGCAGAACTGCTTGATGTTCACGCCAGCCTGACCCAGCGCCGGACCGACGGGGGGGGCGGGACGAGCCTGACCAGCAGGAATCTGCAGCTTGATTTTGTTGACGACCTTCTTGGCCATGTTTCAACTCCCGACGCCGCTTGGCGCCGCTCGAAGACGGTGAAGGGACGGGCCCTACGAGAGCTTTTCGACCTGGTGGAAGCCGAGCTCGGTGGGGACGGGACGTCCAAAGATGGTGATGATGACGCGGAGCTTGCCGCGGGACTCGTTGATCTCTTCGATGGTGCCGCGCATGGATGCGTAGCGACCCTCGGTGAGGCGAACTTCTTCGCCGACCTCGAAGTTCATGACCGGGCGGGGCTCTTCTTCCTTGCTGAGCAAGCGAGTGATCCGCGCGACTTCTTCTTCGGGCATGGGGGGCGGGTTGCGGCTGCCACCGACGAAGCCCGTCACCCGAGGCGTGTTCTTGACCAGGTGCCAGGTCTCGTTGTCGAGGTCCATCTCGACGAACATGTACCCGGGGTAGAACCGCTTGGTGATCTTGCGCTTGGTCTTGGGGTCGACCACGACCTCGGAGGGCACGAGCAGCTGCCCGAAACGCTCCTGCAGCTCGTGCATGTCGATGCGCTGCTGCAGGGCCTGAGCGGCCTTGGCTTCTGAACCCGAGAGGGTATGGACGGCGTACCACCGCATGTCGATTGAACTCCTTGACCTGGCCTAGCTGTTGCTAGACGAGCGCCAGTAGATGCGCACTGCAAGCGTGCCGATGGCTGCCACCACACCCAGGACGACCACGAAGAGGTCACCCAGGGCCGTGAGCATGCCCGCCAGACCGCCCTCGCTGAACAGGAAGATGTCGGCGAGGTTCTTCCACAAGTAGTCGTAGCCACCCAGAAGCGCCGCGGTGAACAGCGTGGTGAAGACGACGGTGGTCGAGGCCTTGACGGTCTCGTCCTTGGACGGCCAGGTGACCTTGGTGAGCTCGTCGACGACCTCGTCGGTGAACGCGATGGCCGCACGGTTTCGAATGAGCGCGAAGAAGATGCCGGCTGCACCGACCGTGGAGACCACGGTGGTGGTGGCGAAGGGCCCCATGCGCAGGTCGGCCACCTTCAGTGCGCCCACGAGCGAAGTGGACGCGGCCTGAAAGGTCAGGCCAGCGACAATCGCTGTGAGAACAAAGGAAAGCAGCACGTAGCGCTGATGGAGCATGATTCGATCCCGCCGCTGTCTGGCAGCCGTAAGCAAGCGGCGTGCCAACTATTGCGAGGCCTATGTAGACGCAACAAAAAGAATGTCCAGCGCGATTGCGCTGGACGAGAACATGTGCTGAGGGTTGCTCGTTCAGGAGTTCAAAGGCGACCCGACAGCGTGTCGGGCCCCGTCGAGGCGAGGCCTACGACGCCTGAACGAACGGAGCCAGCACTACTCGATGATGCTGGCGACGACGCCGGCACCGACGGTACGACCGCCCTCACGGATGGCGAAGCGAAGCTGCAGCGCCATGGCGATGGGCACGATGAGCTCGACCTCGATGGTGACGCGGTCACCCGGCATCACCATCTCGACCCCTTCGGGCAGCGTGATGGAGCCCGTCACGTCCGTCGTGCGGAAGTAGAACTGCGGACGGTAGCCCGCGAAGAACGGCTTGTGACGACCGCCCTCTTCCTTCTTCAGGACGTACACCTCGCCAGAGAACTTCGTGTGCGGCTTGATGCTCCCCGGCTTCGCGAGAACCTGGCCACGCTCGATCTCTTCGCGCTTGATGCCGCGAAGCAGTGCGCCGATGTTGTCGCCTGCCTGCCCCTGGTCGAGCAGCTTGCGGAACATCTCCACGCCCGTGATCGTCGTCTTGCGCGTGTCCTTGATGCCCACGATCTCGAGCTCTTCGCCAACCTTGACGATGCCGCTCTCGACGCGACCCGTCGCAACCGTGCCGCGACCCGAGATGGTGAACACGTCCTCGATGGGCATCAGGAACGGCTTGTCCACAGCGCGCTCGGGCGTCGGGATGTACTCGTCGACGTTCGACATCAGCTCGAGAATGGCGGCCTCGCCAATCTCGCTCTTGTCGCCCTCGAGCGCCTTGAGCGCCGAGCCCTTGACCACAGGAATGTCGTCGCCAGGGAAGTCGTACTCCGACAGAAGCTCGCGAACTTCCATCTCGACCAGCTCGAGCAGCTCTTCGTCGTCGAGCATGTCGCACTTGTTCAGGAACACCACGATGTACGGCACCTGCACCTGGCGAGCGAGCAGCACGTGCTCACGCGTCTGGGGCATCGGGCCGTCGGCCGCCGACACGACCAGGATGGCGCCGTCCATCTGGGCGGCTCCCGTGATCATGTTCTTGATGTAGTCAGCGTGGCCGGGGCAATCGACGTGCGCGTAGTGACGGTTCTCCGTCTCGTACTCGACGTGCGCCGTGTTGATCGTGATGCCGCGGGCCTTCTCTTCCGGAGCCTTGTCGATGTCGGCGTAGTCCATGAACTTGCCGCCCTGCGCTTCGGCGAGCACCTTGGTGATCGCGGCGGTCAGGGTGGTCTTGCCATGGTCGACGTGACCGATCGTTCCGATGTTGACGTGCGGCTTGGTCCGCTCGAACTTCTCCTTGGCCATGGCCAGGGTCCTCCGGATGGTGCGCCTGTGGGCGCGCGTGAGTGTATGGAGTGGAGCCCTCAACGAGAATTGAACTCGTGACCTCTCCCTTACCAAGGGAGTGCTCTACCGCTGAGCTATGAGGGCCGAATCTGATCTGATCTGGAGCGGGAAACGAGACTCGAACTCGCGACCCTCGGCTTGGAAGGCCGATGCTCTACCAACTGAGCTATTCCCGCGTGCCGGCCGCGCAGACGCATCTGCGCGGCCGACCAGGACCGACGAGGTCGGTCGAAAGTGGTGGGGGGTGCTGGATTTGAACCAACGTAGGCGAAGCCGGCGGGTTTACAGCCCGCTCCCTTTGACCACTCGGGCAACCCCCCAAAAACTGAATCTGTGCTGTAAAGAACGTGGAGCTGACGGTGGGACTTGAACCCGCAACCTGCTGATTACAAATCAGCTGCTCTACCAATTGAGCTACGCCAGCGCGACTCGGTCCCTCGACCAAGCGCCGCGACCCTTATGAGTGCTACCAGACGGTGTCAAGGCCACATGGCCTACTCGGACGACGTCCCCTCAAGTGCGGCGTCGAACCAGTCATCCGGGAGCTCCGGCTGCGGATCGAGGCGGGTGATCCGCAGGTCGTCCACGAGCTCGCGGTGCCGCCACGTGCGCACCACCCCCGGAACCACCAGCCCCGGCGCCGGCTCGGTGTACCCCTCGAACTCGCGCATCACGCCGCCGCGAAAGCCAACCTGCCGAACCGTCCAGTCGCTCGTGGCCACGCCCAGGACGACGGGGCTGGCGAGGCGACCACCGTCGAAGCGCATCACGGCGCAGGGATCGTCCCCGCAGGTCGTCTCGCCGTCCAAGCGCAGGCTGTGCAGCTCGGGCCGCTCGGTGAAGTCGCGGGCCGCCGTGAGGCCGAGGCCGATCACCGTCTCGGGGGCGAAGCGCTCGACGGTCTGCCTGGCACGCTCGGTGTCCACCGAGACCCGCTCGCCGTCCCCGACCACGAGCCAGGCCGTGTCCCCCTGAATCACCGTGCGGGAGGGGACCGCGGCCGCCTGGGACCGCACCTCCAAGAAGAGGTCGTCGCCCCGTCTGGCCCAGATGTGGCGCACCACATCACCATCGAGGTGCCGATCGAACTCGAAGACGACCACGTCGGCGCGCCCCAACACGCTCATGGTCCCGTCAGCGCCTCCGTGAGCGCGGGTCGCCCGCTGGATGAGCTCGTCGGGGACCTGGGGTGCGTCGAGCGGCTCGGCCTGCTCGCTGGGCTCGACCCGCGCAATGGGCACCGGAGCGGGGTCGTTGTCGACCTTGGGCCGCTCGCTCGGCGCCGCGATCGTGCCGTCTTCGCCATAGACCGAGACGCCCCGTCCGGTCAGCTCGGCCAGCTGGGACGCCGCCTGGGAGGCGCCGAGTCGCTCGGTGAAGCCCTCGACGCGAAAGACGTACTCCCATCCAGAGCCATGGCGGTAGCGGCGAACGACCCGCGCCTTGTGGCCAGCGGCCTTCGCGGTCTGCACCATCGCCACGGCCTCGGCCCGGGTGGTGACGGAAGGACCTTCGATGTAGAAGTCCACTGCGTGTGCAGGGGCAGCAAACAGCAGCAGCAGGCCGAGTCCGATCATCGCCCTGCAATAACGGAACACCATGGGAATGAACGAAGCCGAGATCGCAGCCGTGTGCCAGGACCTCCAGGACCTGGTGGGGGCCGCGCTGTCCGAGGTGCGCCAGCCCGCGCGCGACCGGCTGGTGCTCACCTTGGGCTCGACGCACCTGCTCATCGTTCCGCGTGGGCCACTGGCGCGCATCCATCCAGTGCGAACTCGGCCCCGGAACCCCAAGAAGCCCTTCAGCTTTCAGGGGGCGTGCCGGGCTCACCTGACGGGCCGGCTCGACGAGGTGCGCAAGGTCGAGGGCGACCGGATCATCGAGCTGCACTTCGGCGAGACCCGTCTACACCTGAGGCTGACGGGGCGAGGCGGTGGCCTGTGGCTGTGCCGACGCGATGACGTGCTCGCCGCCTACGATGGACCCGCGCCAGACCAGCTCCCAGCGCTGCCCACCGGAGACGCGCGTCCCAGCAGCCCCCGCTTCGAGCCCCAGCCGGGCGAGACCTGGGCACAGGCCGCCGACCGGCACTTCACCGCTCTGGAGCGGCACCAGCAGACCGAGGCGACCCGGGCCGAGGTGCGCCGCCGGCTCAAGCGCCACCTGGACAAGACCTGGCGGCTGGGGCGTGCCCTTGAGCGCGACCTGGACAAGGCCGAGCGAGCGCCGCAGATCCGCCGCCAGGCCGACGCTCTGGCTGCGCACCTGCACAACGTGCCCCGCGGACAGGACCACGTCGTGCTGCCCGACCTCGAAGACGCCAGCCAACGACTCACCATCCCCCTCGATCCCGCGAAGCCCCCGGCGGCCAGCATGGAGCGCCTATACGCGAAGGCGCGACGGCTCGATCGCATGGGGGAGCGGGTGCTCGAGCAGCTCGAGGCGGCCGACCAACGCGCCGCGACGCTGCGCGACGCGCTGGAACAGGTCGAGACCGCCAACCTGAACGAGCTGAACGAGCTGTCCAAGCTGGCTCCGGCCGACAAGCACCGGCGCACCAGCTCGAGCCCGCAGGTGCCGTGGCACACCTGGGTCGGCCCAGCGGGTCAGCGCGTGTTGGTGGGCAAGAACGCCAAGGGCAACCGTCGCCTGTCCTTCCAGGTGGCGCGCGGCGACGACTACTGGATGCACCTGCGTGGTCGCCCGGGGGCCCACATCATCCTGCCCATGAAGCGTGGGCAGACGCCCAGCCTGGAGCTGCTGATGGCCGCCGGCCAGATCGCGCTCATCGCCGCCGGGGTACCGGAGGGAGCCAGCGGGGACGTGCAGTACACGCGGTCTCGCATGGTCAAGAGCATTCCGGGCGACACCAGCGGCAAGGTGCTGGTGCACGACGAGAAGGTGCTGCACATCACGCGCGAGCCGGCTGGTCTGGTGGGCTGGATCAAGGAGTAGCCGGCGCTGCGACGCTACATCGGGACAGGGGTGAAGCACAGCACGAAGGCGAGCGCAGCGGCACCGGCCACCCAGCGCGCGCGCGGGGTCAGAGGTCGGTCGCTCCGGCGCGGCCTCAGCCCCTCGCGGGCTCCGAGCAGGTGCAGCACGATGACCCAGACGCCCCATCCGGGCCAGAATGCGGCCCCCACCAGCAGCAGTGCGGTCACCAGCCAGCCGACCCGACCGGCGTGGTCGGGCAGCAGCGCCGACATCACGTGCCCTCCGTCGAGCTGCCCGAACGGCAGCAGGTTCATGGCGGTCAGCAGGCAGCCCAGCCACGCCGCGAAGGCCACCGGATCGCGCGCCGACATCTCGGGGGCCGAGGCGCCGGTCACCACCCAGCTCAGCACGTGCACGATGGCCGGGCGAGCCAGCGTCAGCTCATCGACGCCGACCGTCCCCTCCCCCCGCAGCCAGACGACCAGGGCTGCCACCACCACGGCGAGTCCAGCCAAGGGTCCAGCCGCACCCATCTCGAGCAGGCCGGTTCGGGTACGGGGTTCGTCGCGCAGCCGGATCACGGCTCCCAGGGTGCCGATCAGGAAGGGAGCGGGCAGGAACCAGGGCATGGACAGCGAGAAGCCGTGCGCCTGGGCCACCAGCCAGTGGCCCAGTTCGTGGGCCAGCAAGATGCCCATCAGCACACAGGTGAACAGCAAGGCGTCGAACATGACGGCCGGCTCGGTCCAGGGGGCTCCCGCGCTCCACCGCCACGCGTTGACCCCGAACACCGACGTGCAGGTGAGCACGAAGAGCGTTGCGGCGATCCTGCGCTCCCTGACGTCGGGATCGGGCCGATCCACCAAGCCCGATTCACCCCAGCTCATGGGCATGCCCCTTGTCGCGACGGCGCGGGGCGGTACATTCCAGGCCAGTTGGAGGGCAACGTGGTCGACCCCTACAAGGTCCTCGGCGTGAGCCGCAGCGCGAGCCAGGACGAGATCAAGAAGGCTTTCAAGAAGCTCGCCAAGACGTATCACCCCGACCTGAACAAGGACTCGGGCGCCGAAGAGAAGTTCAAGGAGATCAACTCCGCGTACGAGATCCTGGGCGACGAGTCCAAGCGCAAGAACTTCGACCGGTGGGGCCCTGCCAGTACCCGCGCGGGCTTCGATCCCAAGGCGGCAGCAGGCGGCTTTGGCGGTGGCTTCGGCGGCGGTGGCTTCGGCGGCGGCGGCGGGCCGGTCGACATGGAAGACCTGCTCGGCTCGCTCTTTGGCGGCGGCGGCGGCTTTCGCACCAGCCGAGGGCGGGACATGCATGCCAAGCTCGCCATCGACCCGATGATGAGCTTCGTGGGCGGCGAATCGACGATCACCGTCCAGCGCCACGACGGCACGACAGACCGACTGACGGTCAAGATCCCGGCAGGTGCACGCCATCGGCAGAGCCTTCGCCTGCAAGGCAAGGGCTACCCGCCTCCTGGCGGCGGACCCTGCGGAGACATGCTGATCGAGCTGCAGATCCCCGAACACTCCCTGTACAAGCGCGACGACGACGACCTGGAGCTCGAGGTCCCCATCACCATCCTGGAGGCGATGAAGGGGGCGTCCATCGAGGTCCCCACCCCCACCGGTGGCGTGAAGGTCACCGTGCCCGCGGGCACCAGCGCCGGGGCCAAGCTGCGGCTGCGGGGCAAAGGCGTCCAGCGCAGGGGCAAGCCCGGCGACCTGTTCCTGGTGCTGCGTCCCCAGGTTCCGAGCAGCGACGACCCCGAGGTCCTGGCCGCGGCCGAGAAGCTCGAGACGGCCTATGGCGGCGACGTGCGCGGCGGTCTGCGGTAGCGACGCCCTTAGCTACGCCAGATGGAGCTTCATCACGGTCTTGCCACAGCCCACCGTGTCGCCGTCCGCCAGCTTGGCGACGGCGACGCGCCGGCCGTTGTGGTAGGTCCCGTTGGTGCTGCCCAGGTCGCGTAGAAAGATCATCTCGCGGCCAAAGACCTCGATCACGGCGTGGTTTCGGCTGACCTCGACGTCGGACAAGGGGACCTCGCCCTGGCGGCGGCCGATGCTGATGTTGCCGCGCAAGAGCTTGTAGCGCTCACCGACGTCTTGGCCTGCCACCACCTCGACGGCGGCCTTCAGGCCCGGAGGCAGGCGCAGTTCCTGCCCGATCACGTCGGCGCTGCCGCCCTTGCTGCCAGGCAGCTCGACCAGCTCCTCGTCGAGCAGCCAGGCGATGTCCAGCTCGGCTCCTTTGGGCAGGACCGCGTCGGCATCGTGCTCGGCGATCTTGTCGCCCACGAAGAGCACGAGCTTGCTGCCGCCGATGGCAATCTCGGCTCCGGGCCGCAGAACGACCTCGCGAACCAGCCTGCCGTCCACCAGCGTGCCGTTGGTGCTGCCCAGGTCCTGCAGGTTCCAGGCGCCGTCCTTGTGCACGATTCGTGCGTGGGACGAGCTGACCAGCGGGTCGTCGAAGATCAGATCGCCGCGCTTGCGGCCGATGACCAGCGGCGTCTCGCTGTCCAGCGGCACGTTGGTACCCTGCCGGGCGCCGCTCACGATCTGAAGGAAGGCGCTATTCGCCAACGACCGCTCCCTTGGCGGCCTTGGCTGGATTGGCCATGGGCGGCGACTCGGACCGACGTCCGCGCTCGGCCACGCGGTACTTGTGGAAGCGTCCCGGCAGCGACTTGCCGATGACGCCACCCATCCACCTCGCGCCGTCGGCGGCGAGATCGAGATCGATGCCCGTCGACAGGCCCATCAGCTCGAACATGTTCACCAGGTCTTCGGTCGCCGCGTTGCCCGCGGCGCCCGGTGCGTAGGGGCAGCCGCCGAGCCCACCCAGCGAGCCATCGAAGGTGCGCACGCCGAACTGCCAGGCCGCAAATGCGTTGGTGAGTGCGGTGCCCTGGGTGTCGTGGAAGTGCACCCCGATCTTGTCGAGCGGCACGCCACCATCGGTGAGCGTCTGCAGGATCTCGGTGACCTGCAGCGGGTTGCCCGAGCCGATGGTGTCGCCCAGGGCCAGCTCGCTGGCCCCCGCGTCGAGCAGGCGCAGGGCCAGGTCGAGGGTGCGCTGCGGATCGACCCAGCCTTCGAAGGGGCAGCCAAAGACACACGAGATGTAGCCGCGAACCGCCATGCCCTCGCGACGGGCATCGCCCACCACGACATCGAGTGCAGCCATGGACTCGCGAACCGTGCGGTTGACGTTTTTCTTGTTGTGGCTCTCGCTGGCCGACACAAAGGTGGCGATGTGCTTCACATCGCTGTCGAGGGCACGCTCGAGCCCACGCGCGTTGGGCACCAGCGCCCAGAAGCGCACGTCGGGATGAGCCTTGGACAAGTCGGGCAGGTGCGCACACAGCTCAGCTGCGTCGGCCAGGGCAGGAATCCACCGCGGCCGCACGAAGGAGGTGACCTCGATGTCCTTGAAGCCGGCGTCGAGGAGGTGCTGCAGGTGCTGCAGCTTGAGCGCGGTCTCGATGATGGCCGGCTCGTTTTGCAGGCCGTCCCGAAGGCTGACTTCGTAGATGCGAAGATCGACGCTCAAGTCCCGCTCCCTTCCCACAGACTAACAGGATGGGCACCGGTAACGTGGGGACCAGCCATGCCGACCTTAAATGGGTCGAGCGGCCGGCCGACCGCGTCAGGGAAGCCCGCGCGTCAACGCGGCATACCGACAGGCGCCGCTGCGGCTGTACATCAGGCAGTCCACCAGCGGCACCTCACCGGTGGGTTCCATCACGAAGGTGAGCGTGGCGTGCGCTCCTCCCGGCACGTGCACCTTCTGCTCGATGGGGACGTAGCCCCGCAGGCCGGCGTTGAGCAGGTACGCGCCGCTGTCGAGCGAGACGCCCAGGCGTCGGCGGGACGGGACGTCGGCGTGATCGAGCTGGACCTCGGGGAGCAGGGCTTTGCCATCGGGGTCATTGAACTGGAACACCACCCGGGTGGGGTCCGGGCAGCCATCGTCGTCGTCGTGGTCGTCGTCGTCTTCGGCCGCGAGCGGGCACTGGTCGAAGTCATCGTGGATGCCATCGCGGTCGGCATCGGCCAGGGCGCGGGGTGGGCCCGCGAGGGCAGCGACGGTCAGGATGAAGAAGAGTGTCATGAGACCTCCTGCCCCCAAGGTAGGCCCCGGGCCTGCAAGGCCCCATTACGCGGTCATGTCGGTGTGATGACGCTGTTCTTTCAGGGTGTCCCCCCGAAACAGCACCGGGCCACCCGATACCGCCGCCAGTACCCGATGTAGCGTTGCTGCAATGTCGCATTACGGCGGCGCTCCGTAGGTTGTACCTGCCCGAGCCGCCGTGGTTCGGAGCAAGGAGCAGCCCATGCCGAGAACCATCCTGCTGGTCGACGACGAAGAGCTGGTACTCAGGTCCATCGCCAGGTGGCTTCGAAGCATGGGCCACCAGGTCAGCGCCCAGCCGTCGGCGGAGTCCGCCCTCGTGGCCGCTGCGCAGCAGCCCTTCGACGTTGCGCTGACCGACCTGAAGATGCCAGGCATGTCGGGCATGCAGTTCATCCGCGAGATGTCCGAACGCCACTCGAGCATCCCTGTGGTGGTGCTCTCTGGCCTTGGCACTCCAGGAGAAGAGGAGCAGGCGATGCGGCTCGGGGCGGTGGCCTACGTGGAGAAGCCTTCGCGGCCGGAGCGCCTGCGGGCCGTCCTGGAGAGCGTCTTCGAGACGCGGCGCCCGACCTGACCCGAAACGACAACTCCCGCGAGACATCACATCTCGCGGGAGTCGCGTTGAAAGCATCGCCTTCGGAAGAAGTCACCCCAACGGGATTCGAACCCGTGTTGCCGGGATGAAAACCCGGTGTCCTGGACCAGACTAGACGATAGGGTGATGAAGCTAGGGAGTGAGCCGTACTGGACTCGAACCAGTGACCCTCGGCTTAAAAGGCCGGTGCTCTACCAACTGAGCTAACGGCCCCTTGCTGCCAGAGACTAACGATGGCGGTTGCGAGGGTCAACGGTCTAGGTGAGCCTAAAGAGGTCTCCGCGAACGAGGGTCTCGCTTCGTCCGGGACCAACGCCGGCAAGCTCGATGGGGACTCCGACGAGATCCTGCAAGCGGTCGATGTACGCCTGGCAGTTTGCGGGGAGCTCGTCGAAGCTGCGGCAGCCGGTGATGTCTTCGGTCCAGCCGGGGAGCTCTTCGTACACCGGCTTGATGTCGTCGAGCACACCGGGAAAGCCGTCGACACCCGCGTAGTCGACGCACACCGGGATGGTCGCGAAGCCCGAGAGCACATCGAGCTTGGTCATGGCGATGCGGGTGACGCCGTTGACGCGCACGGCGTGGCGAACGAGCACCGCGTCGAACCAGCCACAGCGGCGCGGGCGGCCCGTGGTCGCGCCGAACTCACCGCCCTTGGCGCGCAGCTGCTGACCGATGTCGCCCTCGTCTTCGGTGGGAAAGGGGCCGTGGCCCACGCGGGTGGTGTACGCCTTGGTGATGCCCACCACCTCGTCGATGGCGGTGGGTCCCACGCCGCTGCCCGCGCAGGCGTTGCCCGCGACGGTGTTGCTGCTGGTGACGTAGGGGTACGTGCCGTGATCGATGTCCAGGAAGGTGCCCTGGGCTCCCTCGAAGAGCATGTTGCCGCCACGGCGCTGGATGCTGTGCAACAGCCCGACCGCGTCGGCGGTAAACGGCTCGAGCCGCTCGCCCAGGTCGTTGTATTCGGCCAGGATCGCGTCGGCGTCGAGCGGCTCACCGCCGAACCACTCGACGATCATGCGGTTCTTCTGTGGCAAGACCGCGTGGATGCGCTCCCGCAGCCGGTCAGGATCGATGAGATCGGCCATGCGCACGCCTCGGCGCGCCACCTTGTCTTCGTAGGCGGGGCCGATGCCGCGGCCCGTGGTGCCGATGCGAGCCTTGTCGCGCAGGCGGTCGAGCTCGGTGTGCCAGGGGAGGATCACGTGGGCGTTGGCGCCGATCACCAGCTGCTTGGGCGTGAGCACACGCCCGGTCGCGGCCAGGCCATCGATCTCTTGCACGAGCACTCGCGGGTCGATGACGACGCCGTTGCCGATGACGTTGGCACAGCCGTCGCGCAGCACGCCCGAGGGAAGCAGGTGCAAGACCACCTTCACCCCATCGACCACCAAGGTGTGGCCGGCGTTGTTGCCGCCCTGGAACCGCACCACCGCGTCGGCCTCGGGAGTGAGCACGTCTACGATCTTGCCCTTGCCCTCGTCGCCCCACTGGGTGCCGACAACCACGACATTTGGCATGCACTCCCTCCCCTTTCGACCGGCCTGGGGACTAACGCTTCACTCGGCGTCGTCACGCTTGGCGTGCGGGTGAGCATTCTTGTACACGTCGAGCAGGGCCTCGACCGAGACGTGGGTGTAGCGCTGGGTGGTGGACAGGCTGGCGTGTCCGAGCAGCTCCTGGATGCCCCGCAGGTCGGCCCCGGCGTCGAGCAGGTGGGTGGCGAAGCTGTGGCGAAGCGCGTGCGGGTGCAGGTTGGCGATGCCCGTGCGGTCGCCGAGCTTCTTGAGCACGTGGCGCATCGACCTGGGCGACAGCCGTTGGCCGCGCTGCCCGGTGAACAGCGGCCCCTCGTCGCCCGGTGAGGTGGCCAGCCAGGCCCGGATGGCCCCCACCGCCGGCGGCCCGAGGGGCACCCGTCGCTCCTTGTTTCCCTTGCCATGCCGAACGCGGACCATGCCTTGCACCAAGTCGACGTCGGACCGGTCGAGGGCCGACGCCTCGCCGACGCGCAAGCCCGCCCCGTAGAGGACCTCCAGCAGTGCCTGGTCGCGAATGGAGACCGTCGTCGCGGTGGACGGTGTGTCCAGCAGCTCGGTGGCCTCGGCGCGGGACAGGAAGCGGGGGAGCTTGCGGCCGACGCGCGGCGGCTGCAGATCCTCGACCGGCGAGGCCTCGATCAGCTCGAGGCGCAGCGCCCACTTGTAGAACGTGCGGATGGCCGCGACGTGGCGGGCCAGCGTGCTCGAGCTGCGACCGCGGCCGGCCTCGAACAAGAACGCGCGCACCTGGATTCGGCGCGCCTGCAGCAACGAGGTCCCGTGGTCGTCGAGGTGCCTGGCGAGGCCGTCGAGGGTGAAGCGGTAGGCGCGTCGGGTGTTGTCGGAGAGGCCGCGCTCGACCCGCAGGTGGTCGAGGTATCGATCGATGAGCTGGGGATCGGCAGCGGTCACGAGAACAGTATGGGCCAATCCTCTTTGAGGTGCGGCGCGCTTCGCCCTTCTTGGTCCGCCTGGTGCAGCCACACGGCCGCAAAGCGGCGGACCTGAGGCAGGTCGACGCGAGACTCACGGGGGCCCGGGTGGGCCTCGCCGAGCGCCACCAGGAATGGATCGACGGTGGTGTCGTCGAGGTGTCCGAAGTCGCGCAGCAGGCCCACGAAGCGGGCGGCGCGTCCAGTCAGTCGAATGCGGATGGGTTGGCTGGTCAGGCTGGGCTCCCGGCGCGAGCGTAACGACCACCCGGAAGCCGAACCACCTCGCCGCGCAGCTCCATCAACGACAGTTCGGCCAGCAGCTCGACCGTGGACCTGCCGGCGAGCTTGGCCACCTCGTCGAGGCTGCCCCCAGAGAACAGTGCCGCCACCCACAGCTCGGACACCGGGCTGGCGCGCCCGGTGACGTCGCCGACGAAGGCATCGACGTCGATGAGCGGATGGGCGCCCGACTGCAGGAGCCAGTTGCAGCCGGCGCTGTGCGGGTTGCCGATGTCTCCGGGCACGGCAAAGACCTCGCGACCCAGCTCGGCGGCCTGGCGTGCGGTGATCAAGGCCCCGCTCTTGCGTGGAGCCTGCACGACGACCACCGCCTGAGAGAGCGCCGCGATCCAGCGGTTGCGGGCGGGAAAGGTGTACCGCGTGGGTCGCATCGCGTCCGGCCAGGACGACAGCACCAGGCCACCGTGCTCCACGATGTCGCGGCGCAGCCCTCGGTTCACCGGCGGTGCCGTCGTGCCCAGCCCGTGCCCCAGCACCGCGATGGTTCGCCCACTTCGCACGGCCGCCCGATGGGCCTCGGTGTCGATGCCGCGGGCCAGCCCGCTGACCACCACCACGCCAGCAGCGGCGAGCGCCCCTGCCAGGTGGGCGGCCACACCTCGGCCATAGGCATTGCACTCCCGCGTGCCCACGATGCCGATCGCCGGTGCGCCAAAGCAGTCGGTGTCGCCCTCGACGAACAAGACCGGCGGCGCGCCCGGCAAGTCCCGCAGCCCGGCCGGGTACGCCCCGTCGCACATGCGGATGACCCTGCCCTCGCTGACGATGGGGGGGGTGCTCAGCCAGTCGTGGGCGTCGGACGGCGCAATTCCCGCGTGCACCAGCGCCGAGACACCGCCGTCCATGAGCCGCTGCCACCCACCCGCGGCATCGCGCATGGCCCACAGGTCACGCTTGTTCGCGCGTGTGAGCGCTCCTGCCCAAAACGAACCCAGCTCTGCCACGGCGACCTCCCTCGGTGTGCCCAGAGGGTATCGGTGCGGCAAAGCCTGCGGATCACCAACGGCCTTGGATTTCCGGCTGGCGATCTACTCGGTTGGCTCGACGAGCACCGTGTGCACGCGCTGGCCAGCGACGAGCTCGAGGCCCAGCCACGCGGACAGCCCGGCGCCGCGAAGTCCGTCGCGCAGGCCAGCCGCCGCAGACAGCTCGGCGAAGCGAGCCACCTCGACGGGATGCGCGCCTTCGGGCACCACATCGACAGGCACCACATCACCCGGCCGAGGCTCGATGGTGGCGGCGGACGCGGTGGCCACGATTGGACCCGGCAGGGTCACCGCCCCCGCGCGGCCGGCGAGCGCGTCGGGGAAGGTGAGCTTGTCGACCCCGCCGCCGATCTGCGCGTTGGCCTCGACGCGAGCGATGAGGTCGAGCAGCTCGCCTTCTGGTGCCGCCCCCTCGACCACGGATGGCCCCGATGCGGTGGCCTGGGCACGACCGATGGACAGGCCCGACGCGAAGCAGACGCCCGCCAGGGACAGCACAGCCAGCGAAGCCGCGAGCAGGTGGCTGCGGGAGATCCACAGATCACGGGCAGACCGTTGGGTCGAGAGAGTCGCCATGGGATGGCTCCGATGTCGGGCGAGGCAGGAAGGGGAGGCGTGAGATGGGGTGGGGTGAACCGGGAGGAGTCAGGGGAGGTTGAAGTCGTCCGGATCCCAGCTCTGAACAGAAGGATGCCAGGGAATGACGTCGACGTCGACCGAGGTGACGAGGACCCGGCCCGACTGCCCGACGAACGACGCGACGCGGTCGAGGATTGAGCGGATCGAACGGGCGTCTTTGCCCGCCGTGGTGCACACCGCGACGGTCTGGTCCTGGCGCTCGTCTGTCGCCAGCTCGTTGAAGGTCACGTCGAAGCGGTGGCGCACACGGTCACGCACGCTGACCACCGCCTGGCGGCGATGCTTCAACGTACGAGCGCCCGGGACCGTGAGTCCCAGGCGCAGCACACCGACGTGAATGGCTTGCATGCCCGTGGCTAGGTGACCTCGATCACCTCGAGGGTGTAGACCTCGATGATGTCGCCTTCGACGATGTCGTTGTAGCCCTCGAGCGCCATACCGCACTCGTAGCCATTGGTGACCTCTTTGACGTCGTCCTTGAAGCGCTTGAGGGTGCTGACCTTGCCTTCCCACAGCTGCTCGCCTTCGCGCATGACGCGGGCGATGCCGTTGCGAAGCACCTTGCCGTCGGTCACGTACAGACCGGCGATGGTGCCCAGCTTGGAGATGGAGAAGGTGGCGCGAACCTCGGCCGTGCCCTGCTTGACGTGCTCGTACTCGGGCTCGAGCATGCCCTTGAGGCGCGCTTCGGCGTAGTCGAGTGCCGAGTAGATGACCTCGAACAGCTGCACACGAGGGCTGACACCGAGCTGGTCGGCGGTCTGGCGGGCCTTGGCGTCGATGCGGACGTTGAACCCGATGATGGCCGTGTTGTCGTGGCTGCTGCTGGCCACCAGGGTGACGTCGGATTCGGAGATGTTGCCGACGCCGGCGTGCAGGATGCGCACCTCGGTTCCGGCGACCTCGATGTTCTGCAGCGAGGCCTTGAGCGCCTCGAGCGAGCCCTGGACGTCGGCCTTGAGCACGATCTGGAGCTGTTCGTTCTGCGGCCCGGCGGCAGCAGCGAAGATGTCTTCGGCGGTCTTCTTCTTGTCCTTGGACATCTCGGCCAGGCGCTTGGCCTCGGCACGGTGCTCGGCCAGCTTGCGGGCGTCTTTTTCGGTCTTCACGACCGAGACGCTGTCACCCACCTCGGGAAGCTCGGACAGGCCGAAGATCTCGACCGGCGTGCTGGGCCCGGCGACCTTGAGCTTGTTGCCCTGATCGTCGAGCATGGCGCGCACCTTGCCGTACGCGGCGCCGAGCACCACGAAGTCGTTGCGCTTGAGCGTGCCGCTCTGCACCAGGATGCTGGCGACGGCACCACGGCCGCGCTCCATCTTGGCCTCGATGACCACGCCCTCGGCGGGACGCTCGGGGTTGGCCTGGAGGTCGAGGACCTCGGCCTGCAGCAGGATCTGGTCGAGCAGCTCGTCGATGCCTTCGCCCTTGAGGGCGGACACGTGTGCGTACAGCGTCTCGCCACCCCAGTCTTCGGGGGCCAGGCCGAACTCGCCGAGGCGGTTCTTGATGGCTTCGGGGTTGGCGTCGGGCTTGTCCATCTTGTTGACGGCCACCAAGATGGGCACCTCGGCGGCGCGCGCGTGGGCGATGGCCTCTTCGGTCTGGGGCTGGACGCCGTCGTCGACGGCCACCACCAGGATGACGATGTCGGTCACCTGGGCGCCGCGAGCACGCATCTGAGTGAAGGCCGCGTGGCCAGGCGTGTCGATGAAGGTGATCTTCTGCCCGTCGCGGTCGATCTGGTAGGCGCCCACGTGCTGGGTGATGCCACCGGCCTCGCCCTGAGCGACGCGCGCGTTGCGAATGGCGTCGAGCAAGGTGGTCTTGCCGTGATCGACGTGGCCCATGATGGTGACGACCGGAGGCCGCGACACGAGGTTGGCGTCGTCTTCGTCTTCGGCGAAGTGCTGCAGGAAGTTGGATTCCTGGAATCCGACGTTCTCGACCTCGTACTCGAACTCGGTGGCCACCAGGGTAGCGGTGTCGACGTCGAGCATGTCGTTGACCCGGACCATCTGGCCCATGTCCATCAGCTCACGGATGACCGCGCTGGCCTTGACGCTCATCTCTTTGGCCAGCTGGCCGACCGAGATGACGTTGTCCATCCGGATCTTGCGCTTCTGCGCCTTGGGCGCCGGCGACGCCTTCTTGGGACCGCTGGACTTGCGGCGCGACTTGCGACGCGGATTGGCCGGACGGTCGAAGCCGGTGCGGCGCTGGCGACGCCCGGGACGACGAGCGTTGCGGGTGTCTGCAGGGCCTGGACGGGCACCAGGGGCCGCGCCAGGGGTTGCGCCCGGAGCGGCGGGAGCACCCGGAGCGCCGGCGGCGACGCGACGACCACGGCGCCAGCTGGTGGTGCCGCCCTCGTTGCGGTACTGCTTGGCCTGGGCCTGCTGGGCCTCGATGGTCTTGCGGTACGCCTCGGGGTTGGTGGGATCGTAGCCGGGGGGCGGCACGACCACGGCGGGCCCGAGGCCGGGAAGACGCGGGTTGGCGTGCACCTTCTTTTCGGGCGCAGGGGCTGCTGCGGCGGCTGGAGCCTCGGCGGGCGGGTCGCCGGCAGGGGCGGCATCGGCGGCGGGCTCGCTTGCACTGGCGGCAGCGGGCTCGGCCTTGGCCGGCTTGTCGGCGGGCTCGGCCTTGGGCGGCTCGGCGGCAGCCTGGGCGGCGGCCGGCTCGGGCGCGGGTGCGGCGTCGGCGGCCGGGGGCGCTTCGGGAGCGGCCGCGGGCGGAGCCGCTTGCTGGGCGCCGGTGGTCTCGGGGGTCTGGACCTCGACCTGGGGAGGCGCGTCGACGACCTTGCGCCGAACGGGCGGGGCCGCTGGCTTGTCGTCGGCCCGAACGTCGTCTTTCTTGCGGCGGCGCCGCACGACCTTGCGGCTGACGCGCTTGGTGGTGACGGCAACCTCTTCACCCACGGGAGCCGCAGCGGCAGCAGCGGCAGGTTCCGTACGACGGGCGCCGGCGCCGCGCTCTTCGCGCGTGATTCTCTCGAGGACGTCTTTCTTGATGGACATTCAGCCCCTAGTTCCCGGGCATGGGACATTTGCCGTGCAAACCCGACACAATGTCGGGATGCCTGACTCGCGAAGGAGCGTGGCCGGGGAGGCTTTCGCACTCACCCGGACGGGCTTTCTTCGCCTGCGACGGGACCGTTAACCCAGGCGGGCGAGCCGGCGCAACTGCGCAGCGAGGTATCGCCCGGCATGGGCCGAGGCCGCACCGATGGCCGCTCGTGGAGCTTGGCCCGCGGCGCCTCCGAGGGCTTGCTTGTCGAAGGGCAGCGAGACGAAGGGCACATCCGGCCCCGCGCGGCGCCGCAGGCTCTCGATCGTGCGCTCCGAGGCATCGCTCGCGACGGCCACCGCCAGGATCGACCCCTCGTCGAGCGCCGTGGCCAGCACATCGTGACCGCCGATCGCCGCGCCTCCTGCCGCAGCAATCGAGACCCCAGACAGGGCGGCCTCGATCACCGCGGCGCGAACCGAATCACCGAGACCCGACGCGCGGACGGGCCCCTTGAAGGCCCGGCTCAGCAGCCCGGGTTTCTGATCGATCTTGCCCACGCAGTCGGCGGTGGCGTGCACCCACCCTCCCCTGCCGGGGAGCTTGCCGCGGTAGTCGACGACCACCGCGCCATCGGGTGCGAGCACGAGGCGAACCAGCTCGTCGCGGTCCGCCTCGAGCCGGCACGCCGCACAGGTGCGCCGGGCCGGCATGGACTAGGCCGGAGCCGGTGCGTTCTCGTCGTCGCCGCCGGACTTGCGCCGCTCGGCCTCTTCCATGATGAGGTCGGTGACGACCTGATCGGCGCCATCGATGACGGCCTGGGCGTCTTCGTCGGACAGCTGCAGGATCGCGGCGATCTCGGGCACCTCGGCGTCGGCGAGCTCCTGGGCCGACTGGAAGCCATTGGCGATGAGCGTCTCGACGGTGTCGTCTGCCAGCTGCTTCACGCGGGCGATCTCGGCACGGGCGGTATCGATGAGGGCCGCGTGCTTGGCCTCGCTGTAGATGTCGATGCGCCAACCGGTGAGCTGCGCGGCGAGCCGCACGTTCTGCCCGCGACGGCCGATGGCCTTGGCGAGCTGATCGTCGGGGACCACGAGCTCCATGGTGTGGTTGCCCTCGTCGATGTAGACGCGGGCCACGCTGGCGGGAGCAATGGCGTACACGATGAAGCGGGCGGGATCGGGGTGCCACGGGATGATGTCGATGGCTTCGCCACGAAGCTCGCCGACCACAGCCTGGACACGGCTGCCCTTGAGGCCGACGCAGGCGCCGACCGGATCGACGTCGCTGTCGGTCGAGGAGACGGCGATCTTGGCGCGGTGTCCCGGCTCGCGGGCGCAGGCTTCGATGCGCACGATGCCTTCGTAGATCTCGGGGACCTCCATCTCGAACAGCTTCATGAGCAGGCCCGGATGGGTGCGCGAGAGCACGACCTGGGGCTGACGGGTGGCCCGGGTGATGTCGAGCACGAAGGCCTGGATGCGGTCGCCCGGGCGGTAGGTCTCGGTCGGGACCTGCTCGCGGCGGGGCAGGATGGCCTCGGCGCGGTTGAGGTCGACGATGATGTTGCCCTTCTCGAACCGACGGACGATGCCCGTGATCAGCTCGCCCTTGCGATCCTTGAACTCGTTGAAGGTGAGCTCGCGCTCGGCGTCGCGGATCTTCTGGATGATGACCTGCTTTGCGGTCTGGGCGGCGATGCGGCCGAGCTCGTCGACCTCCATCTTGATGCCTAGGGAGTCGCCGATCTCGCACTCGGGGTCGAGCTCACGCGCCTCGGGCAGGGTGATCTCGATGCCGTCGTCCTCGACCTCTTCGCAGACGGTCTGGAACTGGAACAGCTCGACCTCACCGAGGTCGTCGTTGTACTGAGCCTCGATGTCGATGGCCATGCCGTAGCGCTTGCGGGCTGCGGCCTCCATGGCCGACTCGAGGATCTCGATGACCACGTCTCGCGGAATGGACTTCTCACGAGTGATGGTGTCGATGAGGCGCTCGAGGTCGCTGATCATCATGGCGATTCCTCCGTTTGCTCGGGGATCGGGGGAAGTCCCTTTCCGAGCTTTTTGTATTCGTCGAGGGTGAGGTCGAGGTTCGCGCGTTCGATGGACTCGAAGGCGAGCGGATGCACGGTGCCATCCACCTCGATGAGAACGTCGCTGTCGTCGGTGCCGGCCAGGGTGCCGGTGTACCGCCGGCGGGGGTAGCCTTCGACCAGCTTGACCTTGGCGCGAAAGCCCTGGAAGCGGCGAAAGTCGTCGATGCGCTGGACGGGACGCTCGATGCCCGGGCTGCTGACCTCGAGCCGGTAGCTGCCGCGGATGGGGTCGTCGGCGTCGATCAGCGGCGAGACACCGTGGCTGATCTTGGTGATGTCGCCCATGCCCACCCCGTTGGGGCCGTCCACCGACAGGCGCAGGACCTGGCCTCGCCACTCGACCGCCACGAGGTCGAAGCCCAGTCGGGCGACCTCGGGTTCGATCAGGCGCCGGACGTGGCGCTGTAGCTCGGTGGGATGCACGGGAACTCCGGGCACAAAAAAAGGATCGGCCCCCGAAGGACCAATCCCGTAACAAAGGGGACCAGTGATTTGACGCGCCGTCTATGAGGCGGATCGGTCGGTGTCAAGCGGCGCTATTCGAGCAGCTTCTTGGCGTCCTTGGCAGCTGGCGTGCCCGGGTGCACGCGGATGACCTCCTGGAAGAAGAGCTGGGCGTTGTCGTTCTGGCCCAGCTCGCCAAAGCACTCGCCCTGGCGCAGCATCGCCCACGGCGCCCACTCGCTGTCGGGGTGGTTCTCGATGACCGACTGGAAGGCGCCCACCGCCTTGCCCCAGTTCTTCTCGTTGAACCAGGTCTCGCCCAGGCGGTAGCGGATCTCGGGAATCTCGGGAGCGCCCTTGTGCTCCCCCAGCGCCTTCTCGAGCACGGCACGGGCCACGCGGGATCGCCCGGCGGCGATGTGTTCGGAGGCCAGCTCGAGCTTGCCCTTGGCGGTCTCGGGCACGTCCTCGGCCTGAGGGTCGGTGGGGTTGGCGTCGCCACCGCTGTCTGCAGGATCTTCGCAGTCTTCGACCGACGGATCGCACTCGGGCTCGGTGGTGGGCATGGGCGGCGGCGTGACGTTGAGGAAGCGCTCGAGCTGGCGCAGGCGGGCCTCGTCGTAGAGCTGGCGCTGGTCGAAGTCGATGACCAGATCGTCGAAGGTGCGCTTGAGCCCGTCGAGCTCGAAGCGGATGACCTCGATCTCGCCCCGCAGCCGGTTGACCTCGCTGTTGACCTCGTCGATGTTCTCGAGCTTCGCCGCCTGGGACGCGCCCGCCGTGCGCATGGACTCTTCGAGCCGGGCGAGCCGGTCTTCGTACTCGAGCACCGCGCGCTCGAGTGCCGCCGAGCGGCCCTGCACCACCCCAAGCTGCGAGCCGTGGGCGTCGAGGGCCTGTTGTTGCTGGGTGATCCAGCACCCGGGCACCAGCAGCAGCGCCAGCACGCCGCCACTCAGAATCTGCTCAATCCGCATGGATGTCCACTCGCCGGTTCTTGGCCCAGGCCGCCTCTGAGGAGCCGGGATCGACAGGGCGTTCTTCGCCGTAGCTGACGACGCTGTGCTTGTGCACGGGCACGCCCTTGGCCGCCAGCGCACGACTGACCGAGTAGGCCCGACGCTCGCCCAGCCCCAGGTTGTACGAGGTGGTGCCGCGCTCGTCGGCGTGGCCCTCGAGCCGCAGCGTGTTCTTGGCGTTGAGGCAGGCCGCCTTGTCGTCGAGCACCGACGTGCTCTCGCCGGTGAGATCGTCGCTGTCGGTCTCGAAGAACAGCCGGGTGAAGCCGCACTCGCCCAGGTTGTTGGGCTCGGTCAGGATGAGGCCGCGCCGCAGCGTGGCGCGCTTGCCGTCGGGGTTGACGACCGCGACGTCGTAGCTGCCCGCATCGAGCACCGGGATGGTGACCCGCAGAGCGTTGGCCGAGTCGCGTCGGAGATCGGTGGGCGCGATGTCCTGGCCGATGACCACCTTGGCGCCCTCGGCAAAGCCGGCGCCGTCGACGCGGGCGGCGAAGGCCTCGCCGGCCTCGCGGTAGGAGGGGGCGACAGCGACGATCTGGAGCTCGTCGGCGACGTCGGCGACGTCGGCGTCGGTGTCTTCGACCGGAGGGTCGATGGACGGGGGGTCGGGCGTGCACTTGCAGCCCTTGCCGTCGGCTCCGAGCAGCGCGACGAGGGCAACGGCCATGTAGACCGCGATCGGGGCCTTGGAGCGAAGGCGGACGCCTCGGCGACCTGGGCCGAGCCCCGAGCTGCGCGAAGCGCGGGGTTGAAGGGGCGACGCCCCTTCGAGCGAGCGCAGCGAGCGACAATCGGAGTGGATGGGCATTGTTGGTGGGTCGGGGGCGGTGGGGAGGGGGCCTGGACAGGCAGTGAATTGTAGCTTCCCTCGCCAACCCGCGCCAGTCACCGTACATTCCGGGTCCGAGCCCGGTTGTCATGTCCACCGCACCCGACACAGCGAACGCCCCCGATCCCGCCGACGAGGCCCTCCTACGCCTGGTCTGGTACTTCGACGTGTTCGGGTGGCCGCTGATGGAGTCCGAGCTGGCCACCCTGGCCGGCGACCCGCAGTGGCGCGCGCGGGTGGGCACGCTCAAGGCCCGCGGCCAGCTCGGCGGCCCTCCGGGCTGGGTGCACGCGCCGGGTCGCGATCGGCTGGTCTCGGAGCGGCGGCCGGCCTCCGAGCGTGCGGAGCGCATGTGGCCGATGGCACGCCGAGCCGCCTCGATCCTGGCCCGAGCCCCCTTCGTGCGCGGCGTGCTGGTGACGGGCGGCATGTCCAAGCGCTGCATCCGCGAGGACGCCGACGTCGACTTCTTGCTCATCGTGGCCCCTGGCCGCGTGTGGCTGGCCAAGACCCAGCTGCAGCTGTTCCGCCGTGCCCTGCCGGGCTGGCTGCGCAAGCACTTCTGCACCAACTACCTGATCGCAGCCGACGCCCTGGCCATCCCCGAGCAGACCGCCTTCACCGCCATCGAGCTGGCCACCGCGGTGCCGATGTACGGGCCAGAGGCGGCCACCGCCCTGCTCCAGGCCAACCGCTGGGCCCAGGACTATGTGCCCGGCTTCGACTGGAGCATCGAGCGGGCGCGCTGTGCGCAGCCGCTGCCCATGCAGCCCCGAGGCCGCTCCGATGGTGCCCTCGCCCCGGTGGCCGAGCGGCTCGACCACTGGGCGATGGGGGCGTGGGACGCCTTCTGGAACCGCAAGTACGGCTGGCTCAGCGAGGGCGACCGCAGCAAGCGCTTCAAGCGCGAGCGCGGGGTCGCCACCAACCACCTGGGCGATCACCAGCAGTGGCTGCTCGACACCTGGGCCGAGCGCCTCGATGCGGCCGGAGTCAGCCAGCCGTGAAGGTCGCCATGCTGGGGCTACGCGCACCCGGCGCCGAAGGGGGCGTCGAGCGAGTGGTGAGCGAGCTGGGCCCCCGGCTGGTCGCCCGCGGCTGCCAGGTCACGGTGTTCACGCGCGCCAGGTACAACCGGTCGGGGCAGGCACACGAGGGCATGCAGCTCGTGAACGTGCCCACCGTGTACACCAAGCACCTCGAGGCCATCGTGCACACGTCGCTGGCCCTGCCATCGGCCCTGCGCGGCTACGACGTCGTGCACCTGCACGCCACGGGGCCGTCGCTGCTGTCGTTCGTGCCGCGACTCGCCGGGGTGCCGACGGTGGCGACGGTGCACGGCTTCGACTGGCAGCGAGACAAGTGGAACGCACCGGCCCGCGCCGTGCTGCGCGCCGGAGCCTGGGCGGCGGGGTGCTTCCCGCACGCGGTAATCACCGTCAGCAAGCAGACGACCGGGCACTACGCCCATCGCGGCCACAAGGTGACCTTCATCCCCAACGGGGCACCCGACCTGCCACAGGTGCCCCTCGCCGAGGCCGACGTTCCCGGTCTCGAGCCCGGGTTCCTGCTGTACCTGGGCCGACTCGTGCCCGAGAAGGCCATCGAGGTGCTCATCGAAGCCCACAAGCGCAGCGGCACTCAGCGAGAGCTGGTCATCACCGGAAGCGCCGGCCACAGCCAGGACTACGCCGAGTCGCTGAGACGACGTGCGGGGCCCGGTGTTCGCTTCACCGGCTCGCGGTTCGGCCGCGCCAAGGCCGCGCTGCTGCACCACGCCGGCGCCTACATGACCGCCAGCCGGCTAGAGGGCATGCCGCTGGGCCTGCTCGAGGCGATGTCGACCGGTCGAGTGTGCATGGTCAGCGACATCGAGCCCCACCGCCAGGTCATCTGGAACGACGCGCTGGGCGTGAGGATCCCGGCCCAGGACATCGACGCCTGGGCCGACGCCATCGGCAAGCTCGACGACGGCGCGTTCGAACACTGCGGCGATCGCGCCCTGGCCCAGGTCTCGAGCGACCACGACTGGGACGCCATCGCCGATCGAACCCTGTCCGTGTACCAGTTCGCGATCGATCGTCTTGCGGGACGCCCTGCCGTGCCGGTAGCCTGACGGTGCTGCGTGGTTCGAGCTTCGGCGTGCTGTCGCGGGACTCCCAGTATCCAGTCTTTCGGGATCGGAATTTGGTGCGCGGATTGGACGCCCTTCTGAGAGGGAACCTTGAAACGCCCAGTTAGAACCCACCTACTTGAGGTAGGGGGTCCGACACACTCCACACGGCCAAGGCGGCACATCGACCCCCTCCCCTCCCCGGGAGGGGGTCCATGCTTCTTGGCGGTCACGGGGTGAGCTCGACCGAGCCTGAAGCGCCGGAGCCGGTTCAGCTGCTGGCCTCGCTCGCCCTCGGAGCGCTGTTGCTGTCGCTGTCCTTCGGCGCCACCGTGCACGAGGTCGCGGCCATCGGTGGCGCCGTCACCGCGCTGGTGTTGCTGGCGCGCGGCGTACGGCCGGACCTGGGTCCACTGGCGGGCCCGGCTGTGCTGGTGGCGGTGGGCTGGATGGTGATGGCGCTCGCGCCGGAGGGTTCGTCGAGCACCAGCGCGCGCCGGGTCTGGACCCTGGCTCCGGTGGTGCTGGTGCCGGTGCTACTCGCCGCCTCGGGCCCGCTGCCCTGGGCTCGAATCCTGGTGTTCGCGGCCCTGCCGGCGGCGCTGGTGGGAGGCGTGCAAGACCATCACCTCACCTGGGCCTACTGCGGGGCGATCCTGGCGGCGGCGGCGTGGGGGACGGGCTTGTGGTGGGCGGCGTTGATCTTCGCCGGGTCGGTGCTGTCGACCGGCGCCCTTGGCGGCGGGGTCGCGCTGGTGGTGGCGCTCGCGGTGTGCGAGGCCGACCGCCGCGCAGGGGCGCGGGCATCGCTGCTGGCCTTGGGCGCGGGCGTCGCGTGCACCCTCGCCGCGCTGTGGGTGCTGCCCTGGGAGCGCGCGCTGGTGGACCGGGTGATCCTGTGGACAGGCGGCGCCCGTCTGCTGGCCGATGGCGGGGTCGCTCCGGGGGCGTGGAGAAGCGCCGTGGACGGCCACCACATGGCGCTGGAGCCCAGCTTCTTCTTTCCACACCACGCGCACGACGCCTTCATCCAGGCCGCCGCCGAGGCCGGGCCGGGGGCCTGGGTCGCGCTGGCATGGGCCGGATGGATCGTGTGGACCCAGGGCGAGTCGTGGCTGCGGGGGGCGCTCGCCGCGCTGGTGGTGGGGGCCATGACCCAGGACGTGGTGGGCGATGTCGAGGTGCTCCGCACCGCCCTGGTCGTGGGGACCCTGGCGCTCGCGGGTGGCTTGACACCGGCCTCACGGAACAGCGACGGCAGTACGATGTCCATCGCACCGGAGGAAGCCCATGTGGATGTTGCTGCTGGCGGCGCTGGCCCTGGCTGAGGAGCCCGCCCCCGATCCGGCCGAGGCGGCCGGCGTGGCCCCCACCCAAGACCCGCCCGAGCCCGAGGCCGAGCCCGAGGCCACGGCAGAGCCCGCGGCGGAGCCCGAGGTGGCGACTGCCGCCGAGCTCATCGTGGCGGCATCCGACCGCATCCACCGGGCCGACTACGAGGGCGCGCGCATCGTGCTCGACCAGGCCCGAGAGCGTGCCCGGACCGACGAAGAGCACGGAAACATCGGCTACTTCGTGGCCATGAGCCTGGAGCTCGGCGACGACCACGCCGCCGCCCTCGCCGCCTACGACGAGGTCGCGGCCAGCTACCCCGCCGTCCGTACACAGGACGTCGTGTACCGGCGCGCCGCCACCCTGGCCAAGCTGGGTCGCCACGACGAGGCCCAGGCGGCGCTGGACGCCATCGGGCCGCTCAGCGCATCCGACCAGAAGAAGGTCGACCTGATGCAGGGCATCTGGCTGCTGCAGGCGGGCGAGCGCGATGCAGGTCGGCTGGCGCTGGCCACCGTGCTGCAGACCGTCGAGCCCGGCGAAGTGGCCTTCACCCATGCGTGGGCGCGAGCCGCCATCGCCGAGAGCTTCGTGCAGGAGGCGGCGGAGTACACCTTCGACGTGAGCCCGAAGAAGCAGGTCAAGAACTTCTCAGCCCGAGGCGAGCTGATCGGCGCGGCCGGAAAGCAGGTGGCGGCCGTCGTGCAGACCGGCGAGATCGAGTGGATTCTGCACGGCCTGCTGGTCATCGGCGACGCCATGGCCGAAGGCGCCAACGACTTCGCTCGTGCCCGGCCCCCCGGCAAGATCCGCCGAAAGAGCAAGAAGCACCCCGAGCTGCTCGAGGCCTGGCGCGCCGAGTTCGCGCCCTACATCGAGGCCAGCCGGGCCAAGGCGCTGTCCTACTACCAAAACGGCATCGACCTGGCGCTGGCCAACCAGTGGGGCAGCAAGAAGGTCGACGAGCTGCTTCAGGCGAAGGCACGGGTAGAAGGCGAGTTCTAGGGGATCGATCCCCTCCCAAAAAGAAAAGACCCCGCCGAAGAGCCGTTCCTCTCTTCGACGGGGTCACGTCCCTGTCACACGACAGTGCCGTTCGCCGACCCGGTGGATGGGGTGCGGAGGCTCCCCAGAGCCCGCCGGCGCGAACAGCTCGGTCGAACTCTTAGTCGGCGTTCCGGAAGAAGGTCGGGATGTCGTAGTCCTCGTACACGCGGTCGAAGCCGCTGTGCAGCTCGCGGCCGCGTGGACGGCTGGCGCCAGCGTGGCGCACGACGCGCTCGTTGACGCGGCGCTCGATGGACTGCGGCTGCAGCATCTGGCGGCTCTCTTCGAAACCGGTGGCGATGACCGTCACGCGGGCCTCGTCCTCCATGGTCTCGTCGATGACCCAACCCCAGATGACCTCGACGTCCTCGTGGGCCTCTTCCTGGATGAGCGAGGATGCCTCGTGCATCTCGTACATGGTCAGGTTGTGGTTGCCGGTGATGTTGATGAGCACGCTCGTGGCTCCCACGATGCTCACATCGTCGAGCAGCGGGCTGCTGATGGCCAGCTGTGCCGCCTCGACGGTCTTGTGCTCGCCCGACGCCGTGCCCACGCCCATCAGCGCGATGCCCTTGCCCGCCATGATGGTGCGCACATCGGCGAAGTCGACGTTGACCATGCCCTGGAAGTTGATGAGGTCGCTCACGCCCTTCACGGCCTGCAGCAGCACCTCGTCCGCCATGCGGAAGGCGTCCTTCATGCTGGTGCGGTCGCTGGCCATCGCCACCAGCCGCTGGTTGGGGATGGTGATCAGGGTGTCGACCACTTCTTTGAGGTTCTCGAGCCCTTCTTCGGCCTGGCGGCGACGCCGCTTGCCCTCGAAGAAGAAGGGTCGAGTGCACACACCGACGGTGAGCGCGCCGCACTCTCGAGCGACCTGCGCGATGACCGGCGCCGCTCCCGTGCCCGTGCCGCCGCCCATGCCCGCGGTCACGAAGACCATGTCGGCATCGCCAACGAGCTCGGCCACGCGGTCTCGATCCTCGAGGGCGGCCTCACGGCCCACCTCTGGATCGGCACCCGCGCCCAGGCCACGGGTCAGCTGGGCGCCGAGCTGGAAGCGTCGGGGGGCCAAGCTGCGCTTGAGGTCCTGCGCATCGGTGTTCATGACGATGAACTCAACGCCGGTGAGCCCGGCTGAGATCATCGTGTTCACGGCGTTTCCGCCGCCGCCGCCGACGCCGATCACTTTGATCTTCGCGCCTGCGATCTCCTCTTCTTCGACCAGTTCAATCATGGAATCCTCCGCATTCCACTAGAGAGCCTGTCCGTCAGCGACGGCAGGAGTGCGATGAAGCGGCCGTACAATGGCCACCCTTCGCGGACCGAGGTCAACCATGACCGGTCGGTCCAGGGACAAATCGTGTTCGCGCTGGAGCGCGGCGAGGCGCTCGACCTGACGCTCGAGCCCGTCGAGGCCAAACAAGACCTCGGCGCCGCTGTTCAGGTGCACGGTGAAGCCGCGGCTGCCCGAGAAGGACACCTCCGAGACCTGCTCGCGTGGGGCGAGGCCGCCGACGTCGAGCGATTCCAGCAGCCACAGGGCATCGCGTATTGCGAGCGGTGGCAGCGCCGGGTGGGAAGCGGCGAGCTCGTCGTCGATTCCGGTGAGCAGCGGGTAGTCGAGGTCGTCGGTGCGGGAGCCCAGGAAGACGGTGCCATCCGCATCGACGTACTTCATGCCGCCCCACTGCACGATGGCGACCGGGTCGTACTCGACCACCTCGACCACCACGGTGGACGGCCACTGGCGCGCAGCGCGAGCGTGCCGGACCCAGGGATGTTGAACGGCGCCGGTCTCGGCCTCGGTCAGGTCGGCACCCCACATCGTGGTCCCGTTCTGCACGTCCACCAGGTGCCGCAGTGACTCGGCGCTCGCCCGTTCGTTGCCCACGAAGGCCACCTGCTCGACCATCATCAGGTCGGGGCGGATGAGGACGAGGGCGCCCAGGATGCCTGCCGCCGCGAGGGACGCGGCGGCAGGACGAATCCAGGAGCTTGGGTTCGAGACCGAAGTCTCGACCTGCGGCGACGAGGAGGTCACGTGGCTTTTGGGGAGGGAGTGTGGGGGGGGGTGCAACCGGCCGGGAAGCCGGAGCGGTGTAGCCGAGGCTACGAGGGGCGACCGAGTGGTTTGGCGGGGAACCGAACCGGAGAGTCGCACCCTTTGTACAAGGCCAGTGGGAGGCCTTCAACAAGGTCGCGAGACTTTTTGTGGATCGGGCGATCGCACCGCTGGGATCGGGCTGATCTCACCGGATCAAAAGCCCCTTGCAACGCCCATTGTGATCCGTTCGTCAACAGGGCCTGTGGAAAACTTCTGAGGGATCGATGCTGATCGCAAGGATCCCCCGGGTGATCGGGCGGCGGGGCGCCGGTGGAAAACCGATCGGATCGAAAGATCCGGATCGGGATCGAGGATCGGATCGGGAGATCCAGTTGGCAGGTTCGATCCCATCTGGGATCGGGACGATTTGCCAGGAGGATCGTTGAGATCGGGCGCGATCCAATCGGGCAGGCGAGACGCCTGCCCCACGTCGATCCCGTCGATCCAATCGGGCAGGCGAGACGCCTGCCCCACCTCGATCCCATCGGGCAGGCGAGACGCCTGCCCCACGTCGATCCCATGCGGCAGGCGAGACGCCCACCCCACGTCGAACCCGACTCGATCCCAGAAGACCTACGCGGTCTCGATCTCGGCTTCCATCACCGTGGCCGCCTTCAAGATGCGCTCGCACAGCTCCTCGAAGCTGATGCCCTCCTGCGCCGCCGACATGGGGGACAGGCTGGTGGCGGTCATGCCGGGAATGGTGTTGATCTCCAGGAACACCGGCTGGTCGTCGCCACGCCGCACGATGAAGTCGGCTCGGCACAGTCCCCGGCAGCCCAGGCGCACGAACGCATGCTTGGCGGCGAGCTGGGCGCTGTGCCACGCGCTCTCGCTGATGTCGGCGGGCACCTCGTAGGTGGTCTTGCCCTCGGTGTACTTGGCCTCGAAGTCGAAGAAGCCGTCGTGCGGCAGGATGCGGACGACCGGGAGCGGGCGCCCGTCGAGCACTGCGACGGTGATCTCGTCGCCCTCGACGAACTCCTCGATCAGCACCTCGTTGTTGAGTCGGAAGGCCTCGTCGAGGGCATCGCGCAGCTCGGTCTCGGTGCGCGCGATGGCGATGCCGATGGTGGAGCCACCGATGGACGGCTTGACCACCGCCGGCAGCGTGATGTCCGAAGGCCAGGCGGCCCCCTTGCGGTACACCCAGTCGCGCGCCATGACGACGGCCGAGTCGCCAGCGAGGGCCCGCTTGGTGGCGATCTTGTCCATGGCCACGCTCGAGGCCAGCACGCCGCAGCCGGTGTACGGAATGCCCATCACCTCGAGCAGGCCCTGCACGCAGCCGTCCTCTCCAAAGCGCCCGTGCAGCGCGATCCAGGCGACGTCGATCTGATTGTCCAGCAGCTTGGCCGGCAGATCGCGGTCGACCACGATGTCGATGGCGTTCCAGCCGCGGTTTCGCAGCGCCTCGCAGACGGCCTTGCCCGACTTCATCGAGATCGGGCGCTCGGTGGACAGGCCGCCCATCAAGACGCCGACGCGTAGGGCTTTCTCGGTCATTTCTTCTCCTGGATGCACCGTTCCAACGGGCAGAAGTGCAAGGAAAGGCGGAGCCTCATGAGCGAGCTCCCACCTCACGAAGACGCGATGCGAGCACCAGACCCGTGGCGCGCTTGACCCGATCGATGGCAGAGCGCTGCAGCAAAGCCAGATCGTGGAAGGTGCCGCCGCCCAGGTTGGCCAGTGTCTCGGGGGCATGCTGCGGGATGGTGACCCCGCGTAGGCGAACCCCGGCCAGACCGGCCTTCACCAGGGTCTCGCGCAGCGAGCGCTTGTCGAAGCGCTGCCAGGTGCAGCCGGGTGCGGGCAGGTTTTGCTCGCGCCGACCCGCCAGGCCCGCGGCCACGGCAAAGCGCAGAGCGTCCGGGTCGCCGGGCTGCAGGATGAAGCGCGCACCGGTGAGCACCGCGCGGGTGCGGCGGGCCTCGTCGAGGCTCAGCTCGGCCTCTTTGCCGCGCACGAGCGCGGTCACGACGTCGACGCGGTTGGCCCAGGCGCCGTCGGGCTCTTCGCGCAACAGCCCGCCGACGCTGCCAGGGACCCGGATCAGCTCGCTAAGACCGGCCGCTCCGAAAGAGGCGGTGGCCGCGACCAGGGCCGCGACGGGCACGGCAGCCCCCGCGGTCACCGAGAGCCCGTCGCGCTCGATGCGAGCGAAGTCCGTGCCCAAGCGAAGCAGCGCGCGCTGCACGGCACCATCGCGAACCACCATCCGGGTGCCAAAGCCGATGGGCAGCACCTTCCACCCGGCGGCCTTGCAGCCGTCGAGGGCGCCAGCCAGCCCAGCCCGTTGGTGCACCGTCAGCAGCGCCGCGCACGGACCGCCCGTTCGTAGGGGAACGTGCCGGGACACGGGCTCGTCGCGTCGAACCGTGACACCCGCCGGCCAGTCGCTCAAGCGCGGGCCCGCAGCGCATCGGCCAGCTGGCCGCACACGCTGTTCACGTTGCCGGCGCCGAGCGTCACCACGATGTCGCCCGGCTTCACCAGATCGGTCAGGGCCACCACCGCGGCATCCAGGCTGTCGACCGCGAAGCACCCGCGGTGGCCGCGCTCGTGGATGCCGGCCGCGAGCGTGTGGTGGTCGATGCCCTCGATGGGCTGCTCGCCGGCCGCGTACACCGGGCAGACGACCACCCGAGCGGCTTGGTTGAAGCAGCTGCAGAAGTCGTCGAACAGCGACTGGACCCGGGTGTACCGATGTGGCTGGACCACCGCGATGAGGCGGCGCTCGGGGAAGCCCTGGTCGGCGGCCTCGAGGGTGGCGGCGATCTCGACGGGATGGTGCCCGTAGTCATCGACGATCACCACGTCGTCGACGGTGTCGTGGACGGTGAAGCGACGCTGAACCCCGGTGAAGCCATGCAGCGCCCCGGCGATGCCCTGGAACGAGATGTTCAGCTCCATGGCGGCGGCGATGGCGCCGACGGCATTGCTGACATTGTGCAGGCCCGGCATGCCCAGGGTGACGTCGCCCAGCAGATCTTCGCGCCGATGCACACTGAAGGTGGTGAGCAGGCCATCGCGGCGCAGGTTGCTGGCGCGGTAGTCGGCTTGCCGCGACAAGCCATAGGTGACGACACGCCGGCGCACGTCTGGGATGAGGCGCTGCACCACAGGGTGGTCGATGCAAAGCACGCTGAAGCCGTAGAACGGTACCTTGTTGGCGAACTCGAGGAAGGTGCGCTCGAGGGTCTCGGCGTCGCCGTAGTGGTCGAGGTGCTCGGGATCGATGTTGGTGATGAGCGAGACCGTGGGCGACAAGAGCATGAAGCTGCCGTCGGACTCGTCGGCCTCGGCCACCAGGTAGTCGCCCTCTCCCAGCCGTGCGTTGGTGCCGCCCAGGCTGTCCAGCCGACCCCCGATCACGATGGTGGGGTCCAGGCCGCCGGCGGCCAGCAGCGTTGCGAGCATGGAGGTGGTGGTGGTCTTGCCGTGGGTGCCGGCGACCGCGATGCCGTGCTTGAGTCGCATGAGCTCGGCCAGCATCTCGGCTCGTCGAATGACCGGGACCAGGCGCTTGTTGGCCTCGACGATCTCGAGGTTGTCTTCGCCCACCGCGGTGCTGCGCACCACGACGTCGGCGGCACCGATGTTGTCGGCGCTGTGTCCGATGTGCACCACCGCCCCCAGCGACCGCAGCCGCCGAACACTAGGCCCCTCGCGCAGATCGGAGCCCGACACGCTGTAGCCGATGTTCAGCAGCACCTCGGCGATGCCGCTCATGCCGATTCCGCCGATTCCGACAAAGTGAATCGTGCGGACCTTGCCCCGGAACATCATGTCGAGTGCGCTCCCTTCTGTGCGGCCACGGCGGGCTGCATGCTGACCCGCAGAAGTAGCGCGATGGCGAGCGTGTGCACGAGGGCTGCGGACGATCCGTACGACAGGAAGGGAAGAACCAGTCCCTTTGCGGGTAGCCATCCGACCACGACTCCTAGATTGATGATCGCCTGCATGGCGAGCAGCACGGTGATCCCCATTGCGAGCAGCGTGCCAAACAGGTCGGTGCTGCGATCGGCGATGACGGTCCCGCGCCACACGATGACCGCGTACGACAGCACCAGGACGGCCCAGCCCACGGCTCCGAACTCTTCGCCCACCACCGCCGCGATGAAGTCGGTGTGCGCCTCGGGCAAGAACCCACTCTGGGCGAGACCCGTGGCCAGACCACGACCCGAGATGCCCCCAGATGCCAGCGCAATCCAGCCCTGAACGACCTGGTAGCCGGCGCCTTCGCTGTCGGCGAAGGGGTCGAGGAAGCTCGTCATTCGGCGCACCCGGTAGGGAGCCAGCACGGCGACGACCCCCAGGGCGGCCAGGCCGGTGCCTCCCAACGCACCCACCCACGACCAGCGCAGACCGGCCAGGAACAGGAGCAGGCCGCACAGGCCCGCCAGGATGACCGTCGTGCCGAAGTCGGGCTGCAGCATGACCAACAGCAGCAGCGGAAAGGGCACCGCCATGGCGGGAATGACCACGCCAAAGAAGTCGTTCAGGCGTCCCTCGTTGCAGGACAGGTAGTGGGACAGCACGAAGATCAGGGCCAGCTTGCCGAACTCGGAGGGCTGGAAGTTGATGCCGCCCAGCGAGATCCAGCGGGTGGCTCCGTTGGCCGAGTGCGACAGCGGCGTGAGCACGAGCAGCAGGCCGAAGAGCGCCACGCCGAACACGGGCCAGGCCAGGGCCCGCAGCCGGGACCACGGCTGCCGGATGAGCACGAAACCGAGTGTGGCCCCCATGCCCAGGCCCGCGAGCTGGCGAATCGCGAAGTGCAGGCTGTTCCCGTACCGGGCATCTGCAAATAGCGACGACGCAGACAGGATCATGAGAATTCCGAAGGCCATCTGCAGCACGACCGTGCCCAGCAGCCACCAGTCCCAGCTTCCCAGCGGTGGGACGGCATCGTGTTCCCGCGCGCGGCGGACGGGGCTCTCGGCGAGCGAGGTCATGGTGGTGCTCATGGGGTCTCCAAAGCGAGCTCGCGAAACACGCGTCCGCGGTGCTCGAAGTCGTCGAATTCGTCGAAGCTGGCGCAGCCGGGTGACAGCAGCACGGCGTCGCCTTGGCGGGCCAGGGCGCGGGCGGCGCGCACGGCGTCGGCCATCGAAGGGTACCGAGTGGCTGAGAGGCCGGCCGCAGCGAGCTGGTCCCGGATCATCTGGCCGGCCGCGCCGAAGGTCAGCACCGCCCGGTGCCGCCGAAGCGACGGAGCCAGCTCGCCGTAGTCGGTGCCCTCTTTGGACTGGCCTCCCAGCAACACCACAGCGGGGCGCTCCAGCCCGCCGATGCCCGTGGCAGCCGCATCCAGGTTGGTGGCCTTGGAGTCGTTGATCCACACCCGCCCGTCGGGGGTGTCGATGGGCTCCATGCGGTGCTCCAGGGCGCGCAGCCCGGCAAGCCGGGGCGCCAGCTGGGCGGTCGGCAGCTGGCTCGCGAGGGACGCCAGCGTCAGCGCGACGGTCGCATTGCGTTGGTTGTGCCGGCCCGGCACGCGCAGCGCCCCGGCGTCGATGTCAGGCAGGTCGTCGAGCCACAGGCGACGCCCCTGCCCTACCCCGTGGGCCGCCTGGACCAGCCGCTCGTCCCGGGGCAGCAGGGCCACGTCGCTGGGCTGTTGCCGCTCGAAGATGCGGGCCTTGGCGGCCGCATATCCAGGCATATCGCCGTGGCGGGCCAGGTGGTCGGGGGACAGGTTCAAGATGGCGGCCACGTTGCAGCGCAGCCGGCCGGGCAGCTCCAGCTGGTAGCTGCTGATCTCGAGCACGTGCACCGCCGGGGCCTCGCCAGCCAGCACCGACTCGGACAGGGGCCGGCCCAGGTTGCCGCCCACAAAGCACTCGATGCCGCTCGCGGCGAGCAGCTGCCCCACGAAGGAGGTCACGGTCGACTTGCCGTTGGTGCCGGTGATGCCCACCGTGACCGGCTCGTGCAGGAAGCTCCACGCGAATGCGAGCTCGCCGAGCACCGGCGTTCCCGCGCCGATGGCTGCCCGCACCGGCGCGAGCATGAGCGCGGGCACACCGGGGCTGGCGACGATGAGATCGGCCTGCTGAAACACCTTGTCGGGGTGGGGGCCCAGCACCAGCTCGACGCCGTCGATGGGCTGGGTGTCCGGGTTGAGATCGAGCCCCAGGACGCGAGCGCCGCGGCTCGCCGCCAGCTCGGCCGCGGCCCGACCGCTGGCCGCCAGGCCAACGACGACCACCGTCTGGCCCGCGACATCCATCAACGCAGCTTCAGGGTGGACAGCGCCACCAGTGCCAGCACGATGCTGATGATCCAGAAGCGGATCACGATCTTGGTCTCGCTCCACCCCTTCTTCTCGAAGTGGTGATGGATGGGCGCCATCAAGAAGATGCGCTTGCCCCGCGTCTTGTAGCTCCACACCTGCAGGATGACCGAGACCGCCTCGAGCACGAAGATGCCGCCCACCAGCGCCAGCAAGATCTCGTGGTGGGTGATGATCGCGATGATGGCGATGGTGCCGCCCAGCGACAGCGAGCCCACGTCACCCATGAAGATCTGCGCAGGGTAGGCGTTGTACCAAAGAAACCCAAGACCGGCGCCCACGATGGCGAAGGCCAGGATGGCCACCTCGGTCGAGCCAGGCACGTACACGATGTCGAGGTAGGCCGAGGTGTCGACGCGGCCGGCGACGTAGGCCAGGATCCCGTAGGTGAGCGCGCAGGTCATCACCGGCCCGATGGCCAGGCCGTCCAGGCCGTCGGTGAGGTTCACGGCGTTGCTGGCACCCACCAGGATGAACAAGCCGAACAACAGGTAGAGCACCGAGAGATCCGGTGCCCCCTCCCACAGCTGGCTGAAGTCCAGGATGGCCGTCTTGAGGAAGGGCAAGGGAATGACCGGCGCCAGCACGCCAGTGGCGTATCCGTAGCCCAGCACCGCGCCGCCGATGGTCAGCTGCCCGACGATCTTCCAGCGCCCGGCGAGGCCATCGGTCGACTTGTCCATGACCTTCTTCCAGTCGTCCACGAAGCCGATGAGCGCGTACCCGACCATCACCGTCAGCACCATCCACGTGAACGGCTCGAACAGGTTGCCCCACAGCAGCATGGACACCACCACGCCAAAGATGAGCGGAACGCCGCCCATGGTGGGTGTGCCGACCTTCTGCAGCAGGTGACTCTGGGGGCCGTCCTCGCGGATGATCTGGTTCATCTTTTGCCGCTTCATCCAGTCGATGAAGTACGGAAACGCGAGCCACGACACCGACAGCGCCGTGATCAGGCCCCACGCCGACCGGAACGAGACGTACTTGAACACGCCGAATCCGGGCACGGTCGCACCAAATGCCTCGTACAACCAATAGAACATCAGCGCGCTCCCTGAAGGGCCTTGAGAACCAGTTCGATGCGGGCACCGCGACTGCCCTTGAAGAGCACGTGGTCGCCTTCGCCAAGGAAGTCGCGCAGCAGCGGCACCGCCGCCTCGCCGTCCCGGAACACCCACACATCGCCGGCGCCCTCACAGCACGGGGCCGCCATGCCGAAGGGCTCGCCCACCAGCACCACCAGCTCCAGGCCCAGCTCTCCGGCGCGGCGGGCGATGTGTGCATGCCAGGCGTCTTCTTGGGTGCCCAGCTCGAGCATGGTGCCCAGCACGGCGATCCGGCGGCCCGGCATCGCCGCGAGCACCTCGAGCGAGGCCTCCATCGATGCGGGATTGGCGTTGTAGGCGTCGTTGAGTGCGGTCGCCCCGCCGGGCAGGTCTTCTCGCCGCATGCGCATGCCCACGGGCGCGTAGTCGGCCATGGCCGCCGCGGCGGCGTGTAGATCGACGCCAAGGGCCCGGGCAACCGCCAGGGCTCCGGCCGCATTGTGCGCGATGTGTAGGCCGGGTGCGGGCAGCTCGACCTCGATTCGGCCCTCGGGCGTCTCGAAGACGGTGCGTGTGGCCAGCCGCTCGGGCACCAGCTCGGCCTCGTCGACACGAATCTCGGCACCCGGGTGGAAGCCGTAGGTCACCGTCGTGGTCCAGTCGGGCCACGGCAGCTCACGGATGCGGTCGTCATCGAGGTTCACGCACAGCACATCGCCGGGCTCCGCCGTCGCGAACAGCGCCCCCTTCTCGCGCGCAACCCCGTCCAGGCCTCCGAGCTCCAACAGGTGGGAGGGCCCCACGTTGACGATGAGGCGCACGTTCGGGCGCGCGATCTCGGCCAGCAGGCCGATCTCTCCAGGACTCGAGGTGCCCATCTCGACCACCAGGCCCGAGACGCCCTCGGGCGTCGCCACCAGGGTCATGGGCACGCCCCAGTGGTTGTTCAGGTTGCCGACCGTCTGGTGCACCTCACCCATGGGGGACATGGCCAGCGCCATCAGCGCCCGGGTGGTCGTCTTGCCCGCGCTGCCCGTCAGGCCCACGACGGGCACCTCGAGCTGCCCGCGGGCGTGCCGACCCAGGTCCTGCAAGGCCACGGTCGTGTCCGGGACCACCACCAGACCCCGCTCCCAGCCGTCGGGCGCCTGGCTGACGATGATGCCAGCGCAGTCCTTCTCGGCCGCGGTCTGCAGGAAGGCGTGCCCATCGAAGCGCTCGCCCACGATGGCCAGGAACCATGCCCCCGGCTCCAGCTTGCGGGTGTCGGTCTGGATGGGGCCGGCCGCCGCGTCGCGAATCAGGCTGCCGGACGTGGCCGTGGCGATGGTGGATCCGTCGAAGTTCATGGCGTGCCCTCCAGGGCGGCGCGGGCCACCTGCCGGTCGTCGAAGGGGTGCTTGACCCCAGAGATCTCTTGGGTGGTCTCGTGGCCCTTGCCGGCGATGACCACGACGTCGCCCGCCCTCGCCTGGGCGATGGCCCAGCCGATGGCGCTCCGGCGATCGATGTCGATGTGGTCTGCTGGCCGAGCCATGCCGCTCACCACGGCGTCGATGATCGACTGGGGGTCTTCGGACCGTGGGTTGTCCGAGGTGACCACCGCCACATCTGCCAGCTCGGCAACCGCTGCCCCCATGAGCGGGCGCTTGTCGGCATCTCGGTCGCCGCCACACCCGAACACGCAGATCAAGCGCCCCCGAGCGACCTCTCGCATCGCTGAGAGCACGGCGCGAAGGGCATCGGGCGTGTGCGCATAGTCCACGAGCACCAGCAGATCGCGCTCGTTGGGGATGGACTCCAGGCGCCCCGGAACGCCCGCCACCGCGGCCAGCGCCTGCCCGGCCTCGGCCAGCGGCACCTCGAGCGTGAGCAGCACGCCCAGCGCCGCCGCGAGGTTCTGCGCGTTGTACCGCCCCACCAGGCGGGAATGCAGCTCGATGTCGCCCATGGGCGTGGTGAATGCAACCGACATGCCGCCGTCGTGAATGCGCGTCGAGGTGACACGAACGTCGGCGCCCTCGTCGAAGCCGTACAGCCAGCGGTCGGCAGGCGCGTGCATGTGGGGCCAGGCCGGGTCGTCTGCACACAGCAAGGCGCGCACGGCCCCGCCGGGGGGGCGCAGATACGAATCCGAGAACAGCAGCGACTTGGCGTTGCGGTAGGCGTCGAGGGTGCCGTGGTAGTCGAGGTGATCCTGGCTGAGGTTCGTGAACACCGCGGTGTGAATGCGAACGCCCCCTACCCGATGCTGGTGCAGGCCGATGCTCGACACCTCGATGCTGACGGCCAGGGCCCCCGCATCGACCGTGGTGGCCAGCAAGCGCTGCAGATCGTCGGCCATGGGCGTGGTGAGCTCGCTGGGAACCGCCCGTCCGCCCACGAAGGTCCCGGTCGTGCCGATGCGTGCGCTCACCCGGCCCAGGTGCCCGAGCGCCTCGTCGATCAGCGTGGTGACCGTGGTCTTGCCGTTCGTGCCGGTCAGTCCCACCACCTTCACCGTGTGGGATGGCTGGCCATGGATCGCGGCGGCGAGGGGTCCCAGGGCAGCGCGGGTGCTGGCGACCCGAACCACCACCACCCCTTCTTCGGCCTGGACCTCGCGCTCCACGACCACCGCCGCGCACTTCAGCCCGGCTACGAAGTCGTGCCCATCCACCCGCGTCCCGGCAATCGCGACGAACACCGCCCCCTCACCGGCCTGCCGCGAGTCCCGGGTGACCGAGCGCACCTCGACCCCGGTGGATCCACCGAGCGTACCGAGCACGTCCACGTGCCTGAGAAGGTCTTGCAAGGTCATGGTTGGCGGGGAGGGCCAGGAAGCGAGCGGGCGCCCGCGGGGGAGAGATGTGGGGGAGGCGAAAGATGCCCGTGGGGAGCGGGCAGAAGGGGTAGATCAGTTGTACAGGCACAGCGGTGCCGCCGCAACCCAAGGATCGCCTAAAGACGCGGCCGAAGAGCAAGCGAGGAGCCTGCGAGCCGCTGTACTATGAGAGGAAACCCGTCTGCGGAGTGGGAGTGATTCGCGCCCAGGGGACAACTGGCAGCGATGATGCGGGTCGGGACGAAACCAGGAAGAAGCAATCGCTCGACAGGGACGATGACAGGGACTTCAAGGTTGGAGCCCGGCTTGCTCGAGCCGCACTTCTCCCCTCCGCAGACGGGTCCAGGTGGTGGGATGAAGGTTTAGCGAAGGACGACAGACAGCGAGCCGCCTGCCGGAATGCGGTCGCCGGGTGAGGGCGACTGAGAGATGACCCGGCCGGTGCCATCGAGCTCGAGGCGGAGGCCGGTGCCCTGGATCCCCTGCAGGACCTCGCGCACCGGGCGTCCGCTCAAGTCGGGGACCGACCAGGCATTGCCGAGCCAGGCAAGCCGAATGGGCTCTTCGGGCTCGATGATGTCGTCCGGTTCGGGCTCGGGGATGTCCACGAGCTCCGGATCCGGCGCGATTCCGAGGTGGCGCATGGTGTACGCACCGATCTCGGCGAAAGCAGGTGCCGCATTGATGCCGCCGTAGCCGCTGCCTTTGGTGGGCTCGTCGACGGTGACCACGATGGCCACGGCAGGGTCGTCGGCGGGCAAGAAGCCCATGAAGGAGCCGATGCGGCCCTCGCCATACCCACCGTTCTTGGGCTTCTGTGCGGTGCCGGTCTTGCCCGCCACCTTGTAGCCGGCCACCCGCGCCCGAGGGGCCGTGCCCCCCTGCTCGGTGACCATCTTCATGGCCTTGGTGACCTGCAGCGCGGTGCTCTCGGAGACCACGCGGTGGCGCTCCTCGACCGGCTGCTCGAACACCGGCACCCCGTCGGCATCGGCCACCAGCGTGACCAGGCGCGGCTTCATGAGCACGCCACGGTTCGCGATGGATGCAGTGGCCATGGCCAGCTGGATCTGCGTGCTGGTCACGCCCTGCCCGAAGGCCGTGGTCGCCAGCTCGATGGGCTTGACCTTGGCCGGGTCGCGCACGAAGCCGCGACGCTCGCCAGGCAGGCCCACCCCTGTGCGCTGGCCAAAGCCAAAGCGGTCGAGGTAGCTCATGAAGCGCTCGGGACCGAGCTGCAGACCGAACTTCGCCGAGCAGATGTTGCTGGAGTACTTCACCACCTCGCCGGCGGTGATCAGCCGGTGCGGGTGGTCGTCGCGAATGCGGGTGCGGCCGATGTACCAGGCACCGCCCTCGCAGTCGACGATGCTGTCGACGTTCACCAGGCCGTCTTCGATGACCGCCGCCAGCGTGAAGGGCTTGAACACACTGCCGGGCTCGATGGCGTCTTGCAGCGCGTGGTTTCGGCGCACCGACGGGTCGGATCCAATGGCGTTGGGGTTGAACGAGGGCGCGTTGGCGATGGCCAGGACGTCCCCGGTCTTGATGTCCACGACCGTGGCGTAGGCGGCGTGTGGGGCGTGGCGCTCGACCACCCCGGCCAGCGCACGCTCGGCCACGCGCTGGATGGAGCGGTCGATGGTGGTGTGCACGTCCAGCCCCTCGTCGGGGGTCTGCCGCACCTGGTGGGGATCGAGGTCGTACCCGCGCCGGGAGCGACGATGCGTCACCAGGATCGAGCCGCCGCGAAGGTGCAGATCGAGCGCCGCTTCGAGCCCGGCCTTGCCGGTTCCCTTGCTGTCCACGAAGCCCAGGATCTGCGCCCCGAGGCCCTCTTCGGGGTAGTAGCGCCGCGGATCGCGCTGGGTCCACAGCGAGCGATGCCCCAGGTCTTCGATGGCCTTGGCCTCGCGCGGGTGCACCCGCGACTTGAGCCGGGCGTAGCGCGAGTCGCGCTTCATCTTGTCGGCCACCTGGGCCACGGGCAGGTCCAGGATGGCGGCGACGTCGCGGGCCAGCCCGTCGACATCGGAGGCGTCGACCAACATGGGGTCGACCACCACCGACGGCGCGTCGACCGAGGTGGCGAGCCGTCGCCCATCGCGGTCCAGGATGTCGCCGCGGGGGGCTCGGAAGGTCTCTTGGCCCCAGCGCTGGCCGCTGCCCATCTTCATGGTCTTGGTGTGGGGATCGATGCACAGCTGTGCTCCCCGCCCAGCAATGGCCAGCAGCACGGCCGCCACGCCCAGACCCACCAGCTTGCTGCGCGTGCGGGCACGGCGACGCACCATGTCGCGCGGCTCGGGCGCGATGTGCACGGGGGTGTTCGAGCGGCGGTTCAAGGCGCGCCCCCGACCGTGACCACGCGGCTGTTGCCGCCCAGCGCGAAGTGGGAGGCCACGTTCTCCATGGCGACGGCCCGGCGGCGGGCGTCGTACTCGAGGGTCAGGCGCTCGTTGACGATGCGGGCTTCGGCTTGCATGGCGGCGTTGCGATCGAGCTCGATGCGGGCCTTCTGAACGTCCAGGCGCACCCCCACCGAGATGGCGCACAGCACGAACAGGGCCATCAGCCACACCGCATGCCGCCACAGCGGCAACAGACGCTTCCACGGCGTCTCCCAGGCGCCAATCTCGACGTCGGGTGCCGGAAGCGTCGCGGTGGGCACATGCACCACCGTCTGGGTCACTGCGACTGGCTGGGCGTCCATTCGAGCCTCTGGGCGGAGCGCAACCGGGCGGAGCGCGCGCGAGGGTTGGGGTCGTCGGGGGCGGGCGTGATGGGCTTGACCGGGCGGTCGAGCCGGAAGGAACCGATCTTGTTGCCGTAGGCGTCGCGCTCGGCGTTCTTGCCGGACTCACGGGCCATGAACTGCTTCACCAGGCGATCTTCGAGGCTGTGAAAGCTGATGACGGCGAGCCAGCCGCCCGGAGCGAGGTGGTCGGTCGCCACCGCCAGCAGGCGCTCGAGCTCGCCGAGCTCGTCGTTGACGGCAATGCGAATGCCTTGAAAGGTGCGCGTGGCGGGGTTGATGCGGCCCTTGCCTCGTCCCACCACGCGGCCCACGGCATCGGCCAGCTGGGTGGTGGTGGTCCAGGGGCGTCCCTCGACGATGCGGCTGGCGACACGGCGCCACTTCCGCTCCTCGCCATAGTCCCGGATGATGCGCTGCAGCTCGGCCTCGGGCCAGGTGTTCACCACGGTGGCCGCGGTGACCGGCCCGTCGGGGTCCATGCGCATGTCGAGTGGGCCCGGGAAGCGAAACGAGAAGCCGCGCTCGGCCTCGTCGAGCTGCGGCGACGAGACCCCCAGATCGGCCAGCACCCCGTCGACCCGGGCAATGCCCAGCTTGTCGAGCACCGCCGCCAGATCCGAGAAGCTGGCGCGCACCGGGATGAAGCGGTCGCCGGCGGCCTGGTTGCGAAGGCGGGCCGCAGACAGGGCGGCCGGATCGCGGTCGATGCCCACCACCGTGCACGAAGCCCGGGCGAGCAGGGCCTCGGTGTGGCCCCCACCGCCCAGGGTGCAGTCGACGTAGACGCCTCCGTCGCGCGGGTGAACCGCGTCGACCGTCTCGTCGAGCAGGACCGTGACGTGTTCGTAGGCCGAGGGTTCGCTCACCACGACTCCCCCCGCGGCATGCCACCGAGCTTGGCGGTGCGCTCGAGCGCGGTCTTGAAGCGCTCCTCCCAAGCGGCGCGGTCCCAGATCTCGATGCGGTTGAGCAGCGAGCTCACCACCACGTCCTTGTCGAGGCCCGCGAGGTCGCGCAGCAGCGGGGGGATGTTGATGCGCCCGTTGCCGTCGATGCGCACGTCTTGGGCCGTCGCGAGCAACGCATGGGTGAAGTCGAGCACGTCGGCCGCGAAGGGGTCCTGGTCTTCGAGCCGGCGCTCGACCTTCTGCTCGAAGTCGTCGCGCGTCATGCCCCACACCGAGCCGCGGTGGAAGGTGAGCACCAGGTAGCCGACGTCGGCCTCTTTGCACGCGTGACGCAGGGCGGCAGGCATAGCCAGGCGCCCTTTGGCGTCGACGGTGGCATGTGCCTGGCAGCGGACCTTCAGCATCAGTGAGCTCGCGCGCAGAGGGAGGGGCCCTGGCGTGACCCACTATAGTCCACTCCTCCCCACTTTCAACACAGATCGATCCACTTTTCCACCCTGGCTGCCCATTGGCCACCCCGCGGCAGGCACCAGGGCGGAGACACCGGTTAGGCGTCCGCCATGGCCAACAAGCCCACCAACACCGATGTCGTCGTCAACCGGCGTGCCCGGCACCAGTACACGGTCTCGGACACGTTCGAAGCGGGCATCGCGCTGCTGGGCAGCGAGGTCAAGAGCCTGCGCGCGGGCAACGCCAACCTGGTCGAGGCCTGGGTGCAGCTGCAGCCCGACGGTGCCTGGCTGCACGGCTGCCACATCGCCCACTACCCGCAGGCCAACCAGTTCAACCACGAGCCCACGCGTCGGCGACGGCTGCTGCTTCACGGTCACGAGTTGTCCAAGCTCCAGCGCGGCATCCAGCAGAAGCAGATGACCGTCGTGCCGCTGCGCATCTACCTGAAGGGGTCGCTCTTCAAGGTCGAGATCGGGCTGGCCAAAGGCAAGAAGCTCCACGACAAGCGCCACACGATCAAGGCGCGAGATGCCAAGCGCGATATGGACCGCGCCCGGAGGTAGGTCGACTCTCGATGGATCACGCGAAGAACTACGGGCCATTCGCCCTCGCCGCTGCCCTCGTCATCTTCGGCTTCGTGACCACCAACCCGGTGTCACAGCTGTTCGCCTGGATCGGAGGCGCGCTCGCCGTGTGCGCGGGTGCCATCTTCTACTCCACCCGCCTGGGCACGGCGGCCACGGCGCTGCTTGCCGCCTCGGCCAACGCCTACCTGCTGTGGGACAAAGTGGCGGCCAGCGACAAGCCGCCGCTGTGCTCGGTCAACGAGATCGTCAACTGCCGCGCGGTCAACGCCTCCGAGTACTCCGAGCTGTTCGGTGTGCCGGTCACCCTCCTGGGTGTCGCCTTCTACGTGGCGCTCATGGCGCTGGCCCTGGCTGGCCGCGACCTGGCGCCCAAGCTGCACCAGGTCAACGGCCTGTTCATGATCTTCGCGCTGGCCTTCTCGGCCTACCTCGGCGACGCGAGCGCCAGGCTGGGCCTCGTGTGCCCGTTCTGCATCAGCATCTACGTGGCCAACGTGTTGCTCATGTGGGCGGCGGTGCGCGGGCTGGCCGAGACCGAGGGACGCCTGTTCCAAGACCTGGGCTCCGTACCGGCTTCCACCAGCTTCGTGGGCATCTCGGCCATCTTCCTGCTCATCCTGGGCGTGGGCGGCTTTGCCACCCGGGGCGCCGGCGGGTCCACCGAGCCCATCGCCAACGCGGCCGACCCCAGCGCCGCGGTGGCCAAGCTGTTCGCCAAGGTCAACGGGGTGGTCAAGCTCGACGGCCACGAAGCACGCCTGGGCAACGCCAACGCCCGGTACACCGTCGTCGAGTACGCCGACTTCGGCTGCGGGCACTGCGCCCACGCCTTCCCCAAGCTGCACAAGCTCATCGACGACAACCCCGACGTTCAGCTGCTGTTCAAGAACTACCCCCTGTCCGGCGAGTGCAACCCCAGCCTCGAGCCCGGGCGCCCCGGCGTGTGCCTGGCGGCCATCGCCGCCGAGTGCGCACACCAGCAGGGCAAGTTCTACGAGTACTCCGACCTGGTCTTCACCAACCAGAGCGCCCTGCAGATGACCCCGGCCGAGTTCGAGTTCCTGGCGCAAGACGCCGGACTCGACCTAGACACCTGGCGCGTCTGCGCCGAAGACCCCAAGACCCTCGAGTTCATCCTCGCCGATGCCCTGCATGGCAACGAGGCGGGCGTGCGCGGAACCCCGGCGCTGTTCCTCAAGGGCACGCACGGCGAAGAGTGGGTCAGCATCACGCACACCCCCGACGACCTGGGCCGCCTGATCGAGGCGCACCGCGACGGGGTCAGCATGCCCGAGCCCAAGGCCCACAGCGAAGAGCTGCACTAGGCCCCATGGCCTGGACCGAGCTCTCAGTCGAGGTTCCCCGAGGCGACGTCGACCGCGTCAGCGGCGTGTTCTTCGCTCACGGCGCCGCGGGCGTGCAAGAAGACTTCTTGCCCGGCCAAGCCCCGCCCCCGCGCCAGCCTTGGGACACGGGCGCGCCACCACCCGCCGTCAAGCAGCGGGTCGTGAAGGCGTGGTTCCAGGAGCCCGACTTGGACGGCATCCGCGCAGCCCTCGCCCCATACCCGGTGCACACCGCTGCCGTGCCCGACACCGACTGGGACGCCGCCTGGCGCGAATCCTTCGTCCCGCTGGTGGTCGACGACACACTCACCATCGCCGCGCCGTGGGACGCCCCCGCTGGCGCCCTGCTGATCGAGCCTGGCCAGGGCTTCGGCACCGGCCAACACCCCACGACCCTCGCCCTGATGCGCTGGGTGAACCAGCTGGCCCCCGCCGCCACGTCCATGCTCGACCTGGGCTGCGGCAGCGGCATCCTGGCCCTGGTCGCCGCGCGCCACGGAGCGGACGTGCACGGCGTCGACATCGACCCAGCCGCGGTGCGCGACGCCCACCGCAACGCCGAGCTGAACGGCCTGGCGGGCCGCTTCGACACCACCCCCATCCCCGATCTCCGCGAGCCCGCCGAGCTGGTCGCCGCCAACATCTACGCCGAGGTCCTGGTGCAGCTGGCCGCCGACCTGGTGCGCCTGACCAAGCGCGATCTGGTGCTGGCTGGCATCATCGATGACCGCGAGCACCTGGTTCGCTCGGCCCTCGACCCCCACCTGGCGCTCCACGACCGCGTCGTCGACGGCGAGTGGGTCGCCTTGCACTACACGAGGCGCTCATGAGGCGTTTCGAGGTCGAGCGCCTGGCCAACATCGGAGCCAGCCAGCAGCTCTCTGCGGCCGCTTCGCACCACCTGGTGAGGGTGCTGCGGCTGTCGCAGGGCGACATGGTGCAGCTGTTCGATGGCTCGGGCTCTCAGGTGCACGCTCGCATCGAGTCGATCGAGGGCGACAACGTCTTGGTCGAGGTCGTCTCGGAGCCCGTGCGGCGCGCCCCCCAGACCGCTTGCCACCTCGTCCTGGGCCTGCCCAAGAAGGCCGCGCTCGACACCAGCCTGCGCATGGCCACCGAGCTGGGCGTGACCCACATCCACCCGTTCTTCGCCAAGCGCTCGGTGCCCAGCAAGGGCAACGAGTCTCGCTGGAAGCGCATCGTCAGCAGCGCCGCCCAGCAGTGCGGGCGTGCCGACATGCCCGGCGTGAGCCCGCCCGCCAAGCTCACCGATGTGCTCGGGCAGCTCCCCGACGGCCTGCAAGGGCGCGTGTTGGTGCCGGGAGCCCCCCGGCTCGCCCCATCCGAGGGCCCCATCGCCCTGGTGATCGGCCCCGAAGGTGGCCTGACCCCCGACGAGGTTCGCATCTGCGAGCAGCACGGCTTCACGCCGATGGGGCTCGGCGAGTGGGTGCTGAGGGTGGACACGGCGGTGGCAGCGGGGCTGGCGGCCGCCAAGTAGGTGGCAATTCGACGGGACGGGCGCAGCCCCCCACGATTCATGGCCTACAGCAGGTGCCCGCTCTTGGCCTTCTTGGTGTTCAGGTACTGCTCGTTGAACTCGTTGGACGGCATCTTGAGGGGAATGCGACCGTCGACCACGATCCCGTACTTGGCGAGTCCCTCGTACTTCTTGGGATTGTTGGTGATCAGGTTGATGGAGTTGATGCCGAGCTCCTCGATCATCTGAGCGGCCACGTCGTAGCGCCGCTCGTCATCTTCGAAGCCCAGAGCCAGGTTCGCCTGCACCGTGTCCAGGCCCGCATCTTGGAGCGCGTAGGCCCGGATCTTGTTGGCCAGCCCGATGCCCCGACCTTCCTGACGAAGGTACAGAACGGCCCCCATCTCGGCCTCGCCGATGTAGTCGAGCGCGGCCTCGAGCTGATCGCGGCAGTCGCACTTCAGGCTGCCCATCACGTCGCCGGTGAAGCACTCGCTGTGCACGCGCAGCGGCACGCCCTTCTTGCCGCGCACATCGCCCTTGATGACGGCACCGTACTCTTTGCCATCGACCGCCTCGAAGGCGACCACACGAAACATGCCATGCCGCGAGGGCAGGCGAGCTTCGGCCGCCAGGCGAACCAGCCGGCCGGCACCGACCTCGTGGGAATCAGGGTTGAGCACTTCCATCACCGCCTCCGGGCACGCCAGCCCTACTAATCACGACACCGGCGTCGTCCGAGCAGAAACGAGAAGGCCCGCGAAACCATTCAGGTTTCACGGGCCTTTTGGGCGTTCGTTCCGTGTCCGGAACGAGCCGTTGTCATCGACCTACTCGGGGTTCAGCGCGTGCTTGAGGCCCTTGCCGGCGCGGAACACGGGGATGCGACGTGCAGGCACGTGCATGACCTGGCCGTTCTTGGGGTTGTGCCCCTTGAACTCGCGACGCTTGGACACGGTGAAGGTGCCGAAGTCGGAGATGGTGACCTTCTCGTCGCGGACGAGGGCCTCCTGGATGGCTTCGGTCAGAATGTTGATGTAGGTCGCTGCGCGAACCTTGGGGATTCCGCCGCGGGAAGCGAGCACTTCGGTGAGGTCGGCCTTGTTCATTGGATGTCTCCTGGTGACAGGTTGAGTTTAATGAAAATTCTTAAAAACGCAAACTCATCGGGTTCGCCGAAAGCCCGGTTTTCCGTGAAACGGCCCGGGGCCGGCATCCGCGAGATCAAAAGCAGCAGTGAACCGCAACTTGTGTCGCTCGGACGTCAGATATCTACGACCCCAGACCCCACCTTGGCAAGGGCGGAACGCCACTTTTTCACTGAAACAACTCTGACACGGCCGCGCAGCAATTCTAGAAATTGTGCAAATCAGGCCCAGCGACCGCGGATACAGAGCGTCTCGGGCAGGATACGGAGCGACACCGGGAGCCGCCCTGGCTGCTCGCCGTCGAGGTCGAGCAGCACCTCCCCCGCCCCCTCCGCGGTGCGCAACGTCGCTTCGACCTCGCGGATCGCACACCTCACCACGCCCTTCACGCGATCCATCGTTCCGGTGAACAGCCGAGGTGAGCCCATGATGGTTCGCGGCAGCGACAGATCCGGAATGATGGTCATGTCCAGAGCGCCGTCTTGCATGCTGCCGCCCCGGCCCACCCACATGCCGCTGCCGCAGTAGGCGCCGTTGGCGATGAAGACGTTGAAGATCGTCCCGCCCCACTCGCCCTTGGAGCCATCGGCGGCGGTCCAGCGAATGTCGACCTGCGGCGGCTCGTAGGCCACCAGGCTCGCCACGGTGCCCGTGATGAAGCTCACCGTGCCACCGAAGCGCTTCTTGGATCGGTTGACGCGCTGCACCACATCGCCGCTCATGCCAAAGCCGGCCACGTTGATGCAGATCTCGGATGCGTCGGAGGTGCCGTCGTGGGCGGTGTAGTGGGCCAGCACCGCATCGGATCGGCGGGTGGAGCCGATGGCCGCCGTGGCCACGGCGTCTTCGATGTACGGGGGCATCGCCAGGGTCTTCACCAGGTCGGATCCCGTTCCTGCCGGGATGACCGTGAACACGACGTCCGGATTGCGCGCCGTCTCGCCGTCGAACAGGCCGTTCACCACCTCGTGGGCCGTGCCGTCGCCGCCCACCGCCACCACCAGGTCGAAGCCTTCTTCGACGGCGGCGGCAGCGAGCTCGGTGGCGTGCCGGGGCCGCTCGGTGCACCGGATCTCGCTGTGCTCGAACCATCGCTCGGCCGCCCTGCGAACCTCGTCCAGCTTGCTACCGGTTCGACCGCCCGCCGAGCGGGGGTTCACGATGAAACACGCCTTCTCGGTGGTGTTGCGCTCGCTCAAGATGGCTCTCCGATCAGGTGATCCACGACGTCGTGGATGAGGTGGTCGCCGTCGCCACCACACTGGCGCAGATGCGCCGCGCAGCGTGCGTCGGCGGTGGGACCGCCGGTGCCCCGATCGAGCCACCAGCGGCCCAGCCGAGCGGCGTCATCGGGATGGTGCTCTGCCAAGGGGCCCGCGCCGCCGCAGCAGGCGGTGGGTCCGGCCGGGCCCGATGCTCGGCAGCTGCCCCGCAGCCCCTCGATGGCCAGGTGTTCGTGCAGCCACTCGAACGGGACCGCCGCGGCCTGTAGGGCGTGCGCGACGCCGCCGTGAGCCACCAGGATGGTGGCGCCAGCCGCATGGGTGGTGAGCTCCGCCGCCCGCTGCGCCCACGAGTCGTGCTCCACCGCGGCCACGCCCAGGGCGTCGCCCGTGTGCCACACCCTCACCGGCACACCGAGCCTGGCCGACACGGCCTGGGCCAGCGGGCGCTCGTCGGTCTGCACCACCACCACGTCACCCAGCCCCTCGATGGGCCGCAGCGCTTCGATCGCTGGAGCGGGCAGCAGGCGAGCGCGGGCCTCGCGCAACAGCCGTGGCAGCGGGTGATGGATGTGGCAGTGCTCCTCGCAGGCGCCGCAGTCGGTGCACAGGGTCGAGGCCTGCGCGGCGAGCTCGCTGGGAACAAAGCCCTTGTCGGCGGCCACGATGGCCCCCGCGATCAGGGTGGGGACCGAGGCCTCCCGGCCGGTGCCCGTGACCACCGGACAGGCTGGCCGGCACAGGCGCGGGCACAGCGCACACGTGTCGATGCCCTCGTGCAGGTTCATGGCGAACCTCGCCGGAAGGCGCCCTGGAGGTTGACGTGCACCGCCGCGTCGTCGTCGACGGTGCAGGGCACCAGCTTGCCGGCCGGTAGCGCTGGCAGCGTCCAGTCCCGCTCGGTGAGCCCCCCGTCGACGCGCGCGCTCGCCAGCTGACCCATGGCAGCGGCCGCCGGTCCGCGAAAGCCCACCAGCAGGCGCCCGTCCACCACGGTGAGCACCGCAGGGCGAAGATCCGAGCGCAGCAGCTCCCGGGCCACCTGCCAGGGCTTGTCGACCTGGGCCTCGCCCAGCCACCGCGGACCGTCAGGGGCGACCGGAACGGTCAAGCGCACGTCATCGGCGTTCCGCAGCAGCCATCCCCGAAGATCGGGCCCTGCTGCACTGCGTGGTCCCCTGCCCAGCCGGCAGCGCTTGCCATCCACGGTGCCGTCGACACCGACCCAGCCCACTTGCCAGGGATTGCGTTGCCAGCGCGGCACGGCCGGCAGTGCCTCCCAGGGGTACATCGCGTCGGGGCGCGGCCCATCTGCCGGCCCTGCGACGGCCAGTCCGTCGGTGGCAGCCGGCTGCCGGGAGGGACCCGCGTCGACCGCCTGCCCCTCCACGAACAGGCGTCCTGGGTTCATGCACCCGCGTGGATCGAGCTGTCGCCGAATGGCCTTCCAGCCCTCGATGGCCGGGCCGATCTCGCGGGATGCCGTCTTGGCTTTGAGCGACCCCACCCCGTGGTGATGGGTGGTGGTGGCTCCGGACGCCAGCACCGCGGCCAGGGCGGCCTTCCATGTGGCTTCGTAGGTGGCGCGCTCCCCCTTGCCGGCGAAGCTGAAGTAGATGGAGCCGCCCTCGGGGTACAGGTGGCTCATGTGGGCCATGATGACCGCGTGGGGCTGCACGGCCTCGCGCACCGCCTCGTACACCCGGGGAAGATCCGACCAGCTCATGGCCACCTCCATGGTGTCGGCAAAGCCGCCGCGCTCGAAGATGGGCATGAGCTTGTAGGACACGGCGTGCCGCGAGTCGAACCACCGCTGGCCCGGGTCGGGACCCAGATCTTCGCCGTGCGCCGCGCAGATGGCATGGCCGGCCTCGCTGGCCAGGGCAACCACCTCGGGATCGCCCTCGAATCCCACCACCAGGAACACCCCGTCGGCCGCCCGATCGAACACGCGGTTCACCAGGCCAGGCAGGGACAGCGGCAGCACCAGGCTGCGTCGCTTGAGCGCGGGAACATCGTCGAGGGCCTCGAGGAGCGCGCTGTACCAGGCGCTCGACGCCGACGGCCCCCCCTTCTTCTTGGGCTTGGTCTTGCCGCCGATGCGGGTGTCGACGGGATCGTACAGGCGCAAGGCCGACGGCCACAGCTCCCCCTGCATCAGCTCTCGCATGGCGGTGAGCGCGCCCTCGACGCTGTCGAAGGCATATCCGCGCAGCCACCGTGCCTTGGGCTGTGGCCACACCCGCATGCGCACCCGGGTGATCACCCCCAGGGTGCCCTCGGAGCCCAACAGCAGAGGCATCCACTCGTCGGGAGCGTCGCCGTCTTCGCCCACCACGATGGTGCCTCGGCCGGGGGTCACCGCGCGCAGCTGCAACACCATGTCCTCGAACACGCCGTAGCGGCTGCTGAACTGCCCCGCCGACCGTGCCGCGGCCCAGCCCCCGACGGTGCTGCACCAGATCGACGATGGGCTGTGGCCCAAGGTGTAGCCGCGCTCGTTGAGCCAGTCCTCGAGGATTTGCCCGTTCACACCGGCCTCAGCCTCGACCGTCCACCTCTCTTCGTCGAGCGGACCGATGCGATGGAGGCGCTTGGTGTCCAGCACCAAGGTTCCGGGCCGTCCCCTCGCCCCACCGCAGACGCCGCTGCCGGCGCCGTAGGTCACGACCGCCAGCTCGTTGTCTTGGGCCCACTGCAGCGCGCTCTCGATCTGGGACTCGTCTTCGGGCCACACCACCAGATCGGGACCGACAGGGAGCCGGCCCTGCCAGAAGTCGAGGGTGCCGCCCGGCCACAGGTCGCGGGCGGCGGCAGCGCGGTCGAGGGGATGGGTGCTGGCTCTCAAGCCATCTGGAAGAGGTCGCATGCGGGGGAGCTTATGCCAAACAAGAAACGCCCGGACCAAAGGGTCCGGGCGTCTCGGGTGCGGTGGTGGCACGGGGCCAGCATCCGCAAAGCTCTTGCGTTTCTCCAACGATTTCACCTGCACAGCCCGTGCCAACGACCCCGATTCGGCCGATAATACAGCTTCTTCGGTGCACCGAGGCCAGCCCGATCCACCCCTGACGGCACGTCGGACCCAAACCACGACATCGATGTCATGGTGGGCCCGAACACCCGTCCTTTCACCCCCCGCCACGGCAGCCCCGAGCCCCCTCCCCGCAAGCGGTGCCGCCGCCGATCCTCACGCTGTGCGGGTCGGCGCGATATCTCTCTCGGCGCTGAAACCGCGGCATCGATGTCGTGGTCGGTGCACTCGTGAGAATGCGCTCACCCACCGCAACCGATCGCTGCACCCACTCGGGCCTGCCCGGGTGCGCGATCCCCAGAAGGCAAGGAGGACCCCGTGCTTGTCACAACGCGGGTGCCCCTTTAGACGCCGGTTGCTGAGGCGGCGATTCGAGCCGACCTCTTCGGATTCACACAGGGGGACCACTTTGTACGACCTCGTGTTGCGCGATGCGACCATCGTCACTTCTTCTGGCCGCGAGGTCGCCGACGTGGCGATCACCGACGGCAAGATCGTGTACGTCGGACCTCGTCCGCCCAAGCGCCGGGCCAAAGAGACCATCTCGGCCATTGGCAAGTTCCTCATTCCCGGCGTCATCGACACCGCCGTGCAGTTCGCCGCCGACGACGACCCCCGCGCCTGGGAGGCCGAGTCCAAGGCCGCGGTCTCGGGGGGCATCACCACGGTCATCTCGCTGCCCGGCGGCAAGAAGCCCGTCACCGACGCCAAGAGCGCCAAGGCGCGCGTCAAGCGCTTTGGCAAGAAGTCCTTCGTGAACTTTGGTCTGTGGGGCGGCGCCACCGCCGACAACGCCGACCAGCTGCGCGAAGCCGCCAGCGAGGGCCTCATCCTGGGAACGCTCGCCTACATGGGCAAGCACCAGGGCATCGGCATCGAGGTCGACGAGCTGCAGAGCCACCTGGGCAGTGACGGCGTCACCGGCGTGCACCTCAACGGCACCGTGGCCGAAGGCCGCGCCGACGAGGTCTTCGCCCGCGCGCTCGAGCTCACCCAGAGCAAGGACGCCGAGATCCACCTCGTGCACCTGTGCCGGGCCGAAGAGCTGCACATGCTCGACCCGGTCAAGGGCGATCTGCCCGTCACCGCCGGCGTGACCCCCCACCACCTGTTCTTGTCCGAAGAGTCCAACGACAAGGGTGTGGCCACCAACCCGCCCGTGCGTCCCGAGCACGACCGCAAGAGCCTGTGGACCGCCATGAAGCGGGGTCGCCTCGACGTCGTGGCGTCCGACCACCACCCCACGCAAGACGGTGTTCCCGGCGCCGAGCTGATGTTCCCGCTCATGCTGTCCGCCGTGAAGTACGGCCGCCTGTCGCTCGAGCTGCTCGTCAGCCTGTGCAGCGAGGCGCCTGCTCGCATCTTTGGCCTCGAGGCCAAGGGCCGCATCGAGAAGGGCGCCGACGCCGACCTCGTGCTGTTCAGCGAGGGCGAGCTCACCCGCGTGGCCGCCGGCGACATGCTCACCACCGGCGGCGATACCCCGTACCTCGACCGCGAGGCGGCTCCCAAGCCCGACATGGTGATCGTTGGCGGCAAGATCGTGTGCCGCCGCGGCGAGCTCCTGTCCAAGAAGCCCACCGGCCAGTTCGTGCAGCGCCGCGAGGCCGTGGCCTAGCAAACGCGCCCGTCCGCGACCAACAAGGGGCTCTTCGGGAGCCCCTTTTTTGTTGCTCGCTCCCCACGAATCGCGCTAAGTATACATCATGTATACCTCGATCCTTCTGCTCCCCCTGCTGGGCTGCGCGCCGCCGCCCGACGCCCCGGCCGAGCTGTCCGACCTTGGCGCCTACCTGTACCGGGAGTTCGACCAGCCCGATGTCCTCGCTGGCGGCGTGCTCGCGCTCGACCAGCAGCTGTCTGCGCTCGACCTCGACTCCGCGCTGAACGACCGCGCGTTCACGATGCCACCCCTGCAACAGGCCGATCGCGGCGACATCCTGAGCCCCGACCTGCCGGCCGAGCACCAGCTGCCCGTGGCCATCGCCGGTCTCTCCCGTCACGATCTCGATGAACACATGCAGCTCGTGGGGCTGGCCAACCAGGTGTGCATCGAGTCCGACACCACCACCTGGTACGGGCGCTCCATCCGGTCGGGCACGGCCGAGTGCCTGGCCGACGGCACGTGCACCCGGGTGGACACCGACAACGAGGTCCGCAAAGAGAGCTTCGTCGCCAATGTCTGGTACGACTTCCGCAAAGACCACCAGCTGGTGCAGCTCGACGACGGGCGTGAGGCCATGGTGGCGCGCGGCTGGATCGAGCGTCCCTTCCCCGCCGACAACGACAGCTACAGCTGGGACCAGTTCTTCCAGCTCGACGTGCTCGTGCCCTCTCCCGACGGCGGCACCACGCGCTTTCAGGCAGTCTGGTCGGCGGTTCAGCTCGGCCCGGTGGGTCCCGACATCTACGTGAACACCGTCAAGAACGCGATGGACGACCACCGCGTCAACGCCGACGACTTCATCGACGGCTCGATGTGCGCCAACGACCGTGACCGCCCCTACGACCGCCCGCAGGCCGACTGATGGATCTGGCGAGCACACAGGCGCTGATGGGACAGGTCACCCCCATGCTGTACGCATTCGGGGTGGGCATCATCGTGCTCGAGACCGTGGGGATGGTGTGGTGGAACATGCCGCGCGACCGGCAGTCCCGCATCCTGTCCATGAAGTGCGGCATCCTGGGCTTTGGCGTCGAGGGCCTGGTGCGGGCGACGCTGCTGCTGTCGCTCCAGACCCTGGTGTACCAGTACCGAATCTGGGATCTGGGCTTCGGTCCGGTGGCCTGGATGGCCGCGTTCATGCTCAACGACCTGATGTTCTACGTGTCGCACCGGCTGATGCACGAGGTGCGCTTTCTGTGGGCCATCCACGTCGTGCACCACAGCCCCCGGCACTACGACCTGACCACGGGCATTCGCGGCAGCGCGCTGGGGGTGTTCGGCAACCTGCCCTTCACCTTCTGGATCCCCATCCTGGGCATCCACCCCGTGCTGTTCCTGGTGGTCGACAAGCTGTTCAAGTTCTACGGCCTCGCGTACCACACCGAGGCCATCGGCAAGCTCGGCTGGCTGGACGGCATCCTGGTCACGCCGTCGGTGCACCGCGTGCACCACGCCACCAACCCGCAGTACGTCGACAAGAACTATGGCGGCTTCTGGGTGCTCTTCGACCGGATGTTCGGCACCTACGAGCCAGAGGTCGAGCAGCCCGTCTACGGCCTTGTCAAAGACTGGCACGGCTACGACCTGGTGGACTGCCAGGTGCACGAGCTGCGCGACCTGTACCGGGACGTGCGGGGCGCCGCGAGCTGGGGCGACAGCCTGAGGTTCCTGCTCAAGCCACCGGGGTGGAGGCCCGAGGGGGCCGGAGCCGAAGCCCGGGCGTCCTAGTACCCCTGCTCTTCCAGGAACCTGGCCAGGCCCTCGTTGGTGCGCCGCAGGTTGGGCTCGACGAGGCCCACGACGAACTTCTCGATGCTGGGCTTGGTGCGGCCGGCCAGGGCGGAGGGCATGGCGGGAATGCGGTCGGTGTGCACGATGAACTCGCCGCTCATGTGGATGACGGTGTCATCGCCTTCGTCTTCGTACTCGGAGTGGCCGCGCGCCTCGATGGCGCCGGGCAGGACGCCGAGCTCGAGCTCCCAGTCGACGCGCCAGCGGCCTTCATCCCACGAGGCGCGGTCCATCCAGGACAGGTACTCGGTCTTCAGGAAGGGGCGGATGACGCCGGGGATCTCTTCGTCGCTGCCGGTCCACTTGTTGAGCAGGCGAACGACGTCGCCCTCGACGATGCGCTCGATGGTCTCGATCGCGGTGACAGCCGGCAGGTAGTCGATCATCTCGGTGAGGCGATCGCGATGGGTGGTGAACACCAGATCGCGCGGAAAGGGAACTTCGTCCATGAAACTGAACTGCACGGGATGCCTCCTGACGACCGGGGCCGCCAGCGGGACGGCGTTTCGGGCGCATGCGCGAGCCGTGTAATTCCGCGCAATCGCCGTCGCCATCCGATCCGTGGTTGGTTACCCGACTTGGCTTGATCGTCCCCGGAGGCCGCATGCCGTTGAACGATGCCGAGCGCCGACTGGTCAGGGCGCTCTCGAAGACGATGTTCCGGCGCAGCGGTGCGCTCGGGCTCGACGGCGACGACGCACAGGTGGTGCAGTGGTTCGACCGCCACATGGACCGCATGCCCGCCTTCGATCGTGGCCAGGTGCACGCCCTGTTGGCCGCCTTCGCCGCCGGCTACGCGGCCTACACCACGCGGCCAACCGCCCGCTTCGTCTCGGCCACCCACGAAGAGCGCGAGCAGTACATGCGCACGTGGGAGACCTCCAACATCTACACCCAGCGCATGGTCTACGACGGCCTGCGCACCCTGCTCACCATGGCCTACTCCGAGTCGGCGGCGGTCAACCAAAAGCTCGGTGCTCCCGACCGCCTCGAGTACGCCCTCGAGCGCGAGAGCGAGCGCGAGCAGGCCGCCCGTCAAAACGAGGAGCTCGCCAAATGAAGCGTGAACCCTTCATCAGCAAGCGCTGGTCGACCGATCAGCTGCTCACCGGCGTCAGCCTGTCCAAGTGGATCAACGTCCTCAAGGACAACGACTGGAACGTGTCGCCCGAGTACCTGCACCGCGCCGCCTGGATCACCGGCTGGAGTGCGGCCACCAGCGTGATGACCCGCTACGAAGACGCCAAGTTCAGCCGCGCGCTCGCATCGATGGAGCTCGACCCCGAGCCGCTGTTCGTGCTGGGGCACTGGCGCTCGGGCACCACGCACATGCACAACCTGCTGGGGCGTGCGCCCAACCACACCTACTCCACCGTGTACCAGTGCGTGTTCCCGGGCAGCTTCCTGTCCACCGACCCCACCATCCCGCGGCTGACCGAGCAGATGATGGACAGCACGCGCACCTACGACAACGTCAAGCACGGCTGGTACGAGGCCGCCGAAGACGAGATCGCGCTCGCCAAGCTCACCGGCCTGTCGCCCTACCTGTCGTTCAGCTTCCCCGACTCGGGCGCCCAGTACTGGAAGTACGTCGACTTCCTCGAGGCCAGCTACGACGAGAAGCAAGAGTGGAAGGACGCCTTCCGCTACTTCATCAAGAAGATCATGCTGCAGACCGGCGGTAAGCGCGTGATCGTGAAGTCCTGCGCCCACACCGCACGCATCCGCCTGCTGCTCGAGATGTTCCCCAACGCGCGCTTCGTGTTCATCCACCGCAACCCCTTCGAGGTGTTCGCGAGCACGCTGCACATGCGCAGCCACACCGACTGGGAGAACTTCTTCCACGTGCCGTGGGAAGGCTGGGAGGCCGAGCGTGAGCGCCAGACACTGCTGCTCGGCGAGCGCATCTTCGAGCAGTTCGTCGCCGACCGGCACCTGATCCCCGAAGAGAACTACTACGAGATTCCCTACACCGACCTGTGCGGCAACGAGGTCGCCGTCATGGGCGATCTGTGGAAGAAGCTGCGCCTCCCCGACTGGGAGACGGCCGGCCCCGCCATCACCGAGTACGTCGACGGACTCGGTGAGTACAAGCGCAACAAACTGAACATCGACGAACGCACCCAGCAGCTGGTTCGCAACCACTGGGGCGTCGTCTTCGACACCTTCGGCTACGACCGGGAGTACTCCGCATGAGCGACTTCAAGCAGCGCCTGCAAGACCAGATCACCTCTTCGGCGCACCTGTCCAGCCGCCACGTGCACCCCAAGCTGCTCAAGATGTTCGAGATGGGCGGCATGACCGCGGTCTTCAACCGGGCGCAGGGCCAGTACGTCTGGGACGTCGACGGCAACCAGTACCTCGACTTCCTCTCAGCGGGCGGCGCGGCTTTCGCCGGACGAAACCAGCCCGAGATCAACGAGAAGCTCAAGGCGGTGCTCGAGCTCGAGCTCCCCAACCTGTCCATCGTCAATGCATCGCTGCTGGGCGGCTTGTTGGCGGGCAAGCTGCTCGAGAAGGCGGGTCCGCACTTCAGCAAGGTGATGTACGGCAACTCGGGCACCGAGGCCACCGAGGTGGCCATCCGCTTCGCCCGCTACGTCACCCGTCGCCGGCGCTTCCTGTACCTCGAGAACGCCTTCCACGGGCGCACCTTCGGGGCCGTCAGCCTGTGCGGCGACAGCCACCTGAAGGACGGCATGACGCCCATGCTGCCCACCACCACGCCCATCAAGCCCAACGACCTGCGCCAGCTGCGCAACGAGCTGCGCTACGGCGACGTGGCCGGCGTGTTCATGGAGCCCCTGCAGGGCATGACCTGCCAGCCCATGGACCAGAAGTACCTGCGCGAGGCCGAGCTGCTGTGCGAGGAGTACGGCAGCCTGTTCATCGCCGACGAGGTGCAGACGGGTCTGGGCCGCACCGGTGACTGGTTCGTCACCTCGGGCATGGGCATTCGCCCGCACATCATGACCGTCAGCAAGACGCTGTCGGGCGGCCAGGTGCCCGTGAGCGCGGTGCTCATCAGCGAAGAGATCTACGAGCGCGTGTTCGAGCGCTTCGGCAGCGGCCTGTTCCACTTCTCGACCTTTGGCGAGAACAACCTGGCCATGGCCGCTGGCATCGCCACACTCGAGTACCTCGAGTCCATCGACGCACCCGCCCGCGCCCGTGAGCTGGGTGAGCAGCTGCACAAGGGCCTCGCCGGCCTCGCCGAGCGCTACGACGTCATCGATCGCGTGCAGGGCCGCAACCTGATGACGGCCATCTACTTCAAGAACAGCGCGTCCGCGCGGCTTGGAGCCGAGCAGGCCATCATCGGCGCCGCCGACTCGTCGGCCTTCGCTGCCGCCGTGAACGTCGAGCTGTACCGCACCCACCGCATCATCGTGCAGATTCCCGGCGTGGGCGTGAACGCCATCAAGGTGCTGCCCCCCGCGTGCACCACACCCGAAGACATCAGCCGCTTCATCGGCGCCCTCGACGAGGTGCTCGCCGGATTTTACGAGGGTCGCGGCCCAGCGGTGGCACTCGGCCAGCAGGTGGTTGGCAAGGCCATCGAGCAGGCGCGAAGCCTGATTCCCGGCGGCGTGGGCAAGCTGTTGGGCACCGCCAACGCCAGCGACGAGGAGACGGCGCCAAAAAAAGCCTGACCCGGGCCGATGACGCGCCTGCTGACAGGCCTCGCGTCCCGGGTATCCACGAGTTCTCCGACTACGAGGGGCCCATCGTCGAGCACTGCGATGTGCTCATCGTGGGGTCGGGCCCCGGTGGGGGCTCGCTCGCGCGCTGGATGGGTGGCCAGGGCGGCCGCATCATCGTGCTCGAGGCGGGTCCCAAGCTGCGTGCCCAGGACCTGAAGCACGACAGCAGCCTGCTCATCGGCAAGCACTTCTGGGAGGCCGGCACCCGCCTGTCGCGCGGCAACGCGCTGCTCACCACCATGCACGGGCGTGCACTCGGCGGCGGCTCGGTGTTCAACGCCGCGATCTGCATGCGTGCATCGGAGACATCGCTCGACCGCTGGGCCGACGAGCACGGCACCGAGGGCCTGCTGGCCAGCGACCTTGCCGATCACTACGCCGCCGTCGAAGAGTTCATGGGCGTGTCTTCCACGCCGCGCGAGGTGTGGGGCAGCCGCAACGAGCTGTTCGCCAAGGGCTGCGAAGAGCTGGGCTGGGGCTTCGAGCCCGTCAAGCGCAACGTCGTCGACTGCCTGGGAACGGGCGAGTGCTTCACCGGCTGCCGCGCCGAGCGCAAGCAGTCCACCGACCGCCGCGGCCTGCCCGAGTTCGTGGCGAGCGGCGGCGAGATCTACACCTCGGTCCACGTCGACCGCGTGGTCATGCGCCAGGGGCGCGTCGACGGCATCGAGGGCTACACCGTCGACCCCGACACCGGCGAGCGCAAGCACCCGGTGCGCATCGCCGCGCGGTGCACCGTGCTGTCGGCTGGGCCCATCGGTTCTCCGATGATCGCCCAGCGGGGGGGCCTGCGCCAGCGGGCCATCGGCGGCAACCTGCGCTTTCACCCGTCGGCATTCGCGCTGGGCGTGATGCCCACCGACATCGACCCGTGGTTCGGCGCCACTCAGGGCGTGCACTGCCTCGACTTCATGGACGAGGGCGTCAAGCTCGAGAGCCTCTGGGGTCCGATGGGGCTGTTCGCGCGGCGCCTGCCCAGCGCCCACAAGGCCTTCGCCCGCTACATGGGCCGCTGGCCGCGCATGGTGATCTTCGACGGCTGGATCAGTGGCGACGGCAGCACCGGCCGCGTCGGCGTGCTGCCCAACGGCCGCCCCAACCTGACCTACGACATCGGCAAGTCCGACGTGCGCCGGCTGCAGGAGTGCAACGCCAAGCTGGTGGAGCTGCTGTTCGCCGCGGGCGCCAAAGAGGCCTTGCCCGGCATCAGCGGGCTGCCCGAGATCATGCGGGCCGGCGGCAACCACGTGCAGGCCATCCGCGACGCCAAGTTCGCCGCCCACGACTTCCAGTCGGGCAGCAACCACATGTTCGGCACCATGGCGATGGGCCGCGACGACGGCCAGCACGCCACCGACAGCTGGGGCAAGGTCTACGGCGTCGAAGACCTCTACGTCTGCGACACCAGCCTGCTGCCGAGCAGCCCCGCCGCCAACCCGCAGCTCACCGCGATGGCGTTGGCGCGCCGGCTCGCGGGCGAGCTCGGCGACCGCTACGGGCTGACGGCGACCGCGGTTCGGGAGCTGGAGCGCGCCTGAGGTGAGCGAGGCCACCGAGCGCACGGCCCTGCTCTACGGCCTGGGCGCAGTCGCTCTGTGGTCGACCGTCGCGACCGCCTTCGAGCTGGCGCTGGCAGTGCTCTCGCCCCTGGAACTCATCTGGATGGCCACCGTGGTCTCGTGGGCGCTGCTGGGCGGCATCCTGGCCTGGCGCGGCGAGCTACACCAGGTGAAAACCGGCTGGAAGACCGCGGCATGGGCGGGCCTGATGAACCCGGTGGCCTACTACCTGGTGCTGTTCGAGGCCTACGACCGGCTGCCTGGGCAAGAGGCCATGGCCATCAACTACACCTGGGCGCTCACCATGGCGTGGCTGGCGATCCCCATCCTGGGGCAGCGGCTGCGACCCGTCGACGCGGTGGCCAGCCTGTTGAGCTACTTCGGGGTGTGGATCATCGCGACCCGCGGAGACGTGCTGAACGTGGCTTTCGCCGACCCGGTGGGTGTCGGCCTGGCCGTGGTCTCGACGGTGATCTGGGCCCTGTATTGGCTGCTGTCGAAGCGGGACGAGCGTGCCCCCATCGCGGGGCAGTGGCAGAACTTCACCGTCGGCGCCGGGGTCCTTACCGTGCTGATGGCGCTGGGCCCGGGATTCCGGGCATTCCCGGCATCAGCCCTGTTGGCGGGCGCCTACGTGGGCTGCTTCGAGCTGGGCATCGCCTTCGTCTTGTGGCTGATGGCCATGAAGACCACCCAGAACACCGCGCGCATCTCGACGCTCATCTTCCTGTCGCCGCCCGTCTCACTGACCCTGCTGGCCTGGGTCGCGGGCGAGCCCATCGAGCGATCGACGCCGGTGGCGCTGGTGTTCATCCTGGGCGGGCTGGGGATTCAGCAGTGGGTGGGCGGTGAGCCGTTGCCGACGGAAGAGACGAGCAGGTAGGTTCGTGGCATGCGTGGCTACTTCATCATTGCCCTGCTGGCCCTGGGTGGCTCGGCCTGCGTCGTGCCTGGCGCGTGGCGTGAAGACAACTTCCTCTACCGCTCCGACCTCTCGCCCAACGGCTTCGACGACGAGTGGTTCGGCAACGGCATCTGGGACCCGGCGGCTCCGGTCGCGACGGGTACGGAGGTGCGTATCACCGCTTGGGACCAAGGCTGGGACGAGTCCATCGACCTCCCGACCGACGCCATGCCCTCGATCGAAGGTGAGGCCGTGCAGCTCACCGGCGCGTCGCCGGGGCGAGCCACGCTGCGGATGGCAAGCTCAGGCAGCGCCACGATGCAGTGGACGCTCGGATCCCGCCAGGACGTCTTCCCGCTCGAAGTCCGAGACATCGCAGCTGCACAGGTCGTCGGGCCCTCCTCCACCGAGTACGGTCCACTCGGCGAGTCCGAGATCCTGCTCTCGGGAACATTCCCAGATCCGGACGAGCTTGGCGACTCCAGCTGGGTCCTCGCAGACGAGACCATCGCGCTCGACATCTTCCTATACGACGACAACGGGTCCGCTCTGGGATTCAATGGGGATCAGATCCGGGCGACCGGGCCCGGACTGGTTGCCACCGCCGAAGGGCGGGTCTTCGTCCGGCCCACCGCGAGCGGAGTCGTGGAGACCTGGTACGTAGACGAGCCACTCCCAGACTGGCCCATCGAGGTCGCCACCCTGGCCGACATCGCCTCGGTCGAGATCATCGCGGTGGCCTACGAGCTCTCGGCCTTCGGTCCCTGCCCATTGGTCGGGGCCGGCGCGATGATTCGCCACGCCGATGGCCGGCGAATGCAGAACGTGCCCACTTGGTGGACCACGCCGCCACAAGCAGAGGGCGGCACGCTGCACCACATTGGCCAGTCGACCGTGTTCAGCTGGGTCCTACCACTCGGACGCACCGTCACGCTCGGCGTCGAGGTGGCGGGTATCGACCACAGCATCGAGCTCACCTGGCCCGAGGACGCACCGCCTTTCCCAGGCTGTTCGCCTGAATCACCTTGATCGGCAGGGTGCTGCAGCGAACGCGTCGTCAGCCACCAGGAAGGAGCGGAACATGCGGCATTATTGCACGTTGTTCCGGGTCCAAGAGGGTCGCGCCACTGCTCCGCGTTGGTCACAGCCCAGCCTTCCTCGCAACCCCCTGAATCGTGCCCAGCGTGCGCGTCGTCGTGAAGCCGAGCAGCTTGTCGATCGCCGCCAGGCTCAGCTCCGAGGTGCTGAGCCCCTTGGCCGGCAGCCAGAACAGCTCGCGCTCACGAAACACGAGCCGGTCGTCCAGGCCGTTCGCAAGGGCCAGCACCGCGTCTCGTGACCCCGCGTCGGGAGCGGTCTTCAGCAGCATGACTTGGAGCTTGCCCCCGCCCGCCGCCTTGGGCGCCAGCCCAGAAAAGGCCAGGATGGCGGCCAGCTCGTCGCTCGTTCGCAGGGCGGTGGGCACGGCGTAGCCGAGCTGTTGGTGCAGCCCCGCCTCGATTCGCGCCGCCGACAGCCCAGGATCGACATCGTGCAGCACCACGTTGCCGCTGGCCCGAAAGGTGTCGACGCGGTCGAAGCCGATGGCGCGGAAGGCGTCCTTCAAGTCGTCGTTGGTGATGCGGCGGTTCCCGAGGTTCATGCCTCGGAGAAAGACGGCGATGCTGGACATGCGGCCCGCTAACCGCGGGACGGTGTCAGGAGACCATTTTGCGGAAATCTAGACCCGTCGGACGTCCGTCACCCACCGACACCCCCTGAGCCGGCCAGCCCCGCCCATCGAGGCCCCCACCGGAAACCCAGGGGTGCCGGTGGCCGCCGACACACGATCGCTCCAACGCCAACAATCCCCCCGCTGAAGCTGGCACGCCAACTGCTTGAGGCCCCCGCATCGGAGGCCACATGGCAGTCACCATCCTGGGCGGAGCACTTCAAGGCGTCGACGCGCTCCCCATCCGCGTCGAGGTCGACCTGATCCGGCGCCTGCCCCGCGTCATCCTGGTGGGCCTGGCCCAGAGCGCGGTCAAAGAGGCCGTCGAGCGCGTGCGCTCCGCCATCTTCGGCGCCGAGCTCGAGTTCCCCAAGAAGCGCATCGTCGTGAACCTCGCCCCCGCCGATGTGCGCAAGCAGGGCACCGCCTTCGACCTGCCCATCGCGCTGGGCATCCTGGCCGCCGACGAGCAGGTCCCCCCGCTGTCGCTCACGGGCCTCATCGCCGTCGGTGAGCTCGGCCTGGGCGGCGACCTGCGGCCGGTGCGCGGCGCTCTGTCGCTCGCACTGCTGGCCCGCGAGCTCGAGCTCGACCTGGTGCTGCCTGCCGACAGCGCCGCCCAGGCCGCTCTGGTGCCCGATGTACGCGTGTTCGCGGCGCGCAGCCTGTCCGAGGTCACCGCCCACCTCAAGGGCGAGCACGATCTGCCCATCGCCGAGCCCCGCGACAGCCTGACCTGCGACTTCGACGTCGACCTGGCCGAGGTGCGCGGGCAGGCCTTCGCACGGCGGGCCATCGAGATCGCCGCCGCGGGCGGGCACCACCTGCTGATGATGGGGCCGCCGGGCTGTGGCAAGTCCATGCTCGCCCGCCGGCTCCCCACCATCCTGCCCGAGCTGTGCTTCGAAGAGGCGCTCGACTGCACCCGGGTGCATGCCGCGGCGGGCACCCTGGGCCAGGACCCGCGCCTGGTCACGCGCCGCCCCTTTCGCGCCCCACACCACTCGGTCTCCGCCGCCGGCCTGGTGGGCGGCCGCGACCTGCGCCCCGGCGAGGTGAGCCTCGCCCACCACGGCGTGCTCTTCCTCGACGAGGCGACGGAGTTCCAGCGCTCGGTGCTCGAGCACCTGCGTGAGCCCCTCGAAGACGGCCGCGTGCGCATCACCCGAGCCGACGGCACCGTCGAGTACCCGGCCATGCTCACCATGGTGATGGCCGCGAATCCCTGCCCGTGCGGCTACCGCGGCTCACCGGTGCCGTGCAGCTGCACCGACGGCATCGTTGCCCGCTACCGCCAGCGCCTCAGCGGCCCCATCCTCGATCGCATCGATCTGCACGTGCCCCTGGACCCGGTGCCCTCTGAGGTCCTGCTCCAGGGCCAGCCCGGCGAGTCCAGCGCCGTGGTCCGAGGCCGTGTCCAAGCGGCCCGCAAGCGCCAGACCGACCGCGGTCAGCTGTACCCCAACGGGCGGCTGCCCACCGCGCAGGTCGAGCTGTACTGCCGGCCCGACGAACCCGGGCGAGCGCTGCTGCTCGACGCCGCGCGAAAGCATGCCCTGTCGGGCCGCGCCGCTCACCGCCTCATGAAGGTGGCGCGCACCATCGCCGACCTCGACGACCACGAGCACGTGGGCCGCAAACACATCGCCGAGGCTCTGGCCTTCCGACCGCTGGAGGGGCTGTGATTCGCGCGCTGTTCTTCGGTCTCACCCTGCACGGGGTGGTCGACCAGGCCGACAACGGCTGGTCCTACGTCGAGTGGCAGCCCACCGGCGAGATGGCCTTCGTGCGCACCGAGCGCCTGCCAGCCGGCACCCGCGAGGGCGATGCCTTCCAGCTGCGGCTCATCCGCGACCGAGGCGCGCCCATCGACCCCGACTTCGAGCTTCCAACCCGCCTCGCCGTCCATGGATGGCGCGTGAGGCACTCCAACACCCGCTCCAGGAGAGCACCATGATCCTCGATACCGTCATCACCAACCCCAGCCCCGAGCAGCGCCGAATCGCGCTGGGAGAGGCGCTCAAGTCCATCGACAAGCGCTTTGGCACCGGCTCGGTCATGCGCCTGGGCGACGCCGAGGCCACCCGCGTCTCGACCATTCCCACCGGCAACCTGCAGCTCGACCTCGCACTCGGCATCGGCGGGCTGCCCCGCGGCCGCGTCGTCGAGGTCTACGGGCCGGAGTCGTCGGGCAAGACCACCCTGGCCCTGCACGCCATCGCCGAGGCCCAGGCGCTGGGCGGGACCGCGGCCTTCATCGACGCCGAGCACGCCCTGGACGTCGAGTACGCCCGCAAACTGGGCGTCGATGTCGACGACCTGCTGGTCGCCCAGCCCGACCACGGCGAGGCCGCCCTCGAGATCACCGAGTCCCTGGTGCGCTCCGGTGCCGTCGACATCGTGGTCATCGACTCGGTGGCCGCGCTGGTGCCCCGGGCCGAGATCGAGGGCGACATGGGCGATGCCCACATGGGCGTGCAGGCGCGGCTGATGAGCCAGGCGCTGCGCAAGATCACGGGGGTGATCGCTCGCACCGGCACGATCGTGCTGTTCATCAACCAGATCCGCCAAAAGATCGGCGTCACCTGGGGCAGCAACGAGGTCACCACCGGCGGCAACGCGCTCAAGTTCTACGCATCCATGCGCATCGACATCCGCCGCACTGGCGCCATCAAGAACGGCAAGGGCGATGTGCTGGGCAACAAGGTGAAGATCAAGGTGCAGAAGAACAAGCTCGCACCGCCGTTTCAGCGCGTCGACACCGAGATCTTGTACGGAAAGGGCTTCTGCAAGGCGGGGTCGATCATCGACATGGCCGAAGGAACCGGCGTCATCCAGAAGAACGGCTCCTGGTACTCGATGGGCGACGAGCGCCTGGGACAGGGCAAAGAGAACGTGCGCGACAAGATGTACGACGAGCCGGAGCTGCTCGCCCACATCGAGAAGCTGGTGCGCGAGATCGTGTTCCCGAGCATCGGCGACCCGCCCACGCCGGAGGCCTAGCGCGCTCGGCCCCGCGGCCGTGGGGGGTAGGGAGCCTGTGACCGGACGGGACCCCGCGGCCGCGCTGAGGGGCCGTAGTGCGCGTCAATGGGTCGCGCGCTCGGCCCCGCGGCCGACAACCTCTCCTCCAGAGGGGGTGATCCGTAGGACACGAGAAGTTGTGTGGGGGCGGATCACCCCGGGGCCACCGTCGGAATGGGCCGGCGGTGGCTCCATCGGTCCGACAGCCGGGTGATGGTAAACCATGAACGATCCGGGAGGCACCCAAGTGGGGACCCAAAGAGACACCGACGGCGGTGATATGGGGGAAGGCGACAGGCCCGACTGGCCGCCGTTTGCGGCGCTCCCGAGCGGCGGCGCCTACTTGGTCTTCGAGCGCAAGCTCCTGCCGCAGACCAGCTGAGAGTGCCGAATCGTCGTGCCTCTCAAGGGCTCGACAGCATGCCGCGTCGGAGCCCCTACTCCGGCGTCTCATCTCCACCGCAACGCCGATGACGAACCAGTCACTCTGCAGTACGGGGCCAGCCTCCATTCTGCGCCGGAAAAATTTCCGGCGTCCGTATCTCCCTGAAAGGTAGACTTTTTGGGTACTTGTATGGAGACCAGTAATGCCCCCGAAACAGCAAAAGAAGCCAGCCGCAAAGAAGGCGCCGACTACGGAAACCCAAGCGAAGGCACCGCCAACGCCTACGGCGACCCACCAGCAAGGCAACGCAGCGGCCCTCGAGGACATGGGACTGGGTGGCGCGCCCCCTCCGGTGGCGGTCGGCTGGGGGAGAAGGCAGCCCGCCGGGCCGCTCCAGGTCGAGACGCCCACACTGGACCAAGCGCACAAGGGGGCCGGAGGCGCGGTGGGTGTGACCGACGTTGGTGAGTTGCGTCGTCGAGACCAGCTGGCGACCGACAGAGAGCAGGCCGACACTGCCAACGCGGAGTCTAGGCAGCGCGCTGACGACGCCAAGCTCAGCCGTGCTCAGGCGGCGATCGACAAATACGTCGCCTTCTTCGGTCGCGGCGCCCAGGCCGACGGCGACAACAACGCCGCTTTGCATGCAGCGGAGCAGAAGAACGCGCAGGCCGCAGCAGGCCTGAATCTACGCGATCCCACCAATGCAAAGGCACTGGCAAGCGCCGTGAAGGCCACACTCCAGACACGACGGAAGCAGCAGTCCGAGCACAAGGGCGAGGACGACGATGCGACCGACCGCCACTCCCACCCCATCGAGCTGTCGAGTGAGCTGGCGGCGGCGCTCGATGCGCTGTAGGTCAGCCGCCATACCAGAGCGTGGGGACCGTAGGGAACGACGAAAGCGGCCCCTCCCGCCGTAGCGAGAGGGCCGTGGACGCTACTTCGTCGAGTGGTACCGTCCGGCATCACCCGGAGCACATGATGACCGGCCTCGTGCTTGCCCTGATTACTGCCTGCGCACAGAAGCAGCCCATTCCAGCCCCGACGCCCGAACCGACGCCCCCGCCGGAAGTGAAGGATCAGCCAGATCAAACCAAGGAGTACCGCCTCCTCATGATCGGGCAGCCCCTGGGCGAACCCGACGAACTCGGCGCGTCCGTACTGCAGCTCACCGGGATCATCGAGCAGGAGAGCAAGTTCCCGATTGCCCGCCTGCAGGGAGAGATCTTCGGCGCGGCGTTCCAGAACAAGTTCGGGACGTGCTTTGCCATGGACCGGCCAGCTCGGGGATCGGTCATGGGCTCGTTGCTGTGTTCGGGTGAGGACGTCGTCGAGTCGCCAATCCCGGGACTGGAACCGCTGGTCGACGAAGGCGACATGGACCAGGAGAACAGCGATGTGGGACCGGAGCGACCGCATACAACGAAACCAACGCCGTTGGAAGAGGCGCTTCAGGAGTTGTCCGACGCGCAGCAGGCCGTGGACGACGCCGAGGCCGCAGTTCGTGCGGCTGTCCGAAAGGTGAACGAGGCGGGCTCCGACCCGTCGATCGTTGACGGTCCGCTCGACGAGCACAGTGCAGCTGAGACCCGCCTGGAGCGGGCAGTGGAGGAAGTGGTGCGATTGCTCGACGAGGAGCCGGACGGTGGCGGCTCAAACACCCCCAACCCCCTCGACTACCCCGAAGTCGCCGCCTACTGCGAAGACGCCCTCACCAACTCGCTCCCCGCCCCACCGTCCGCCACCGACCCCTCACCCATCGCCGGCGGCGCCCTGGGCTGCGTGCTCGGGATGGATCTCGCCAACCTGATCTCGGCCTGCCAACTCGACTCGCAGTCGAACCCAGGCGAACAAGGCGGCGGGTCGCTCTGCGCCAGCCTCGAGCCAACCGAATTCCACGTGATGCGGGTCCCGACCCGGAACGACCTGCGAATCGATCCGGTGCCGGACGTCGGTTTCTATGACGTGCCTCTCGAGCAGCGGACATTGTTGGTACGGGCGTACAAAGCGCTTCACGAAGCCGACCGGGCGCCGGCGCCGATGCCGCCGTAGGCGAGGAGGACCCGAACGGCTCCGCTGAGGGCCGTACTGCCGCCTGAGTCCCGGCGGGCCGTCGTCGAGCCCGCCGTGGCCGAGGGCCGCGTCGTAGAACGCCTGCACCGCGGACTCGTCGGCCACGACGAAGGCGATGTGGGTGCCCACCCCCGCGTCGTAGAACCGGGCCGCGCGCCCCAGGTCGGCCACGCCGATGGACAGGTGGCTCATCACACCCACCCCTCCACCAACCGCACCGTTCCCGGCAGCGGCGCGAAGGGGTCGTCGCCGGTGATCTGGACGTCGATCTCTCCGGGAACGCCGCCGACATAGCCGGGAATCATCACCTCCCACTCCCACAGGACGAGCACCTTGTCGCCGGCAAGCCTGCGCTGCAGCAGGAAGGGAAGCGTGCGGTCGTTCACCAGCCCCACGCCGGGCACGTTCCAGGGGTTGCCGTCCATGAGCACCGAGATCACGGTGCTTGCGGCCAGCCGCTGCGTGGGAGCCACGTCGCGGTGGCGAGAGACCCAGCTGCCAGCAAGCCGTAGACCCTCGTTCGTCTGCTGCCACCAGATGCGCCGGTAGGGCTGGCCCTTCACCTTGCGCCGCGGGTGCTTGGGCTTGTCGAGGTGCACGGTCTTGCGGCTGGCCAGGCGGGTGAAGATGGCGGTGGAGCGTGTCGCCTCGCCCTGGGCGAAGCGCGTGGCCGGCTGGGCGGCGATGGCGGCGCAGCGCTCGGCGATCCAGGTCCCGAACTCACGACCCCAAAGGTTGGAGCTGCCCTCGTAGTCCTGCACCGTGTACTCGCCCTGGGTCGAGGCATAGCCGTGAAAGCCGCCCACCAGGCCGAACACCAGCACGCGCTGGGCACCCACATCCCCGGTCTTCACCGCCGCCCTCACCCGCTCCCCCAGCCCGACCGTGGCCTCGGTGGGCAACCCCACCAGGCGCAGGTTGCCGATCTTGGCGTAGCGAATCCCGAAGTAGGGATTGACGCCCTTGAGCGCCTTGCGAACGCCCTCGACGGGGTCGGGGGCGGCACCGAACAGCGGCAGGATGAGCCCCAGGCCCGGCAAGGCCGTGGCCAGGCGGATGAGTCCGGTGTCCTTGGGATCGTGGGGCTTGCTGGACTGAAACGGCAGCACCACCTCCTTGCCGTCTCTCCAGCGCTTGTGGCTGCCCTCGCGAAACATGCGCTGGGTGTCCTCTTCGATGCTGCGGGTCAGCTCGGAGCCCGCAAACGTCGCCACTCCCGGCAGCGCATCGCGGGTGAGCTGCTCGGCCCCGCCCTTGATGGACGCGCCCGCCGGCGTCGCCTCCCACAGAAAGCTGTGCACGGTGGGCTCGGTCAGCGCGTTCGCGGCGTCCACGATGGCGTCGTCGAGGGCCTGGACCAGGGGCCGGGCCGACCGCCTCACCGACGCGACCTGCTGCTCGAGCGTGGCCGACTTGCGGTCGCGCCGGAAGGCCGAGATGCTGCTGTAGGTGGGGTCGACCACGTTCTGGTCGCCCATCGTGCCGGCGACCAACACCAGGGGGTAGTCGCCGCTGGACGCGAGCTGCCGGCGGAGCAGCTGGCTGGTGTAGCCGAACACGTCACCCGACATGCAGTGCGTCACCGCGGGGATCATCGTTGGGGTCGCGTGGCAGAGGGCCAGGGTGCCGATCGCATCGCCGCTGGCGTGCTCGACGGCATGCAGCACCTCCAAGACCGGGTCGACTGCGAAGCGAGCCGCGTCGTGGAAGGTGGGAAGCGGCCCAGGAGCGCGCGCCTGGTACCAGTTCTTCGCGGCGTCCAGGTGCTGAGGCTGCAGCTGTGGGCCCTTCAGCGAGCCGAAGTGGTTGGCCAGGAAGGACAGGACGCTGCGGTTCCAGAAGCTGCGTGGCGCGGTGCTTCGCCCGTAGCCCAGCTTGGCCCGCACCAGCTTGGGCTTCAGCGAGATCGCTGCCGCGCGGAAGGTGTCCACCAGCCACTGCACGCCCTCGCGGTGGTAGCCCTGCAGCCGCTGGGCAAAGACGTCGTAGAACGGATTGCCGTACAGGTTTCCCGGCCCCCCGTGGGTGTGCGAGGCGCAGAACCACACCGCGTCCTGCCCCAAGCCCAGCGGCGCGTGCAGCGCCTCGGCGAGCTTCTCGCTGACGGTGCGGTAGCCCACGTGCAGATCGGCGCTCACAACGAGCACTCGCCGACCGGACGCATCCTCGATGAGCAACAGCGACGCATACAGGCGGCCAAAGGTCGCGACCGCCGCATCGGACAGCTGAAATCCCGAGCCGCCCAGCTGGGTGCCGAAGGCCGGCGTGATGTCCACCAAGGTCGCCGCCGCGCGCAGGTGCCCGGTGGGGTTGGGGTTGGGGACAGAGCGGTGTCGACGGGCCAGCTTGCCGGCCTTGCGCCGGTGGAACTCGAGGGTGTCCATGGTCTCTCCGGGTCCCGGAGTCTACGTCACCGCGGCCAGGCGACCGTACTCATCGCGAGTACGCTTGTTTCTTCCAATGCTTTCGCCAAACCGGCGCCCAACATAGCCTCGGAGCATCGAACGGAGGCTCCATGTTCATGCTCTTGCTGTCCCTGCTCACCCCCAACGCTCACGCCTTCTGCGGCACCTACGTCGGCCACGCCGGCGCCGAGCTGTACAACAACGTCAGCCAGGTGGCCCTGGTGCGCGACGGCCGACGCACGACGCTGACCCTGGCCAACGACTACGAGGGCGACGCGCGCGACTTTGCGCTGGTCATTCCGGTGCCCGAGGTGCTGCGCGAGGGCGACGTGCGGGTGATCGACAGCGCGGTGTTCGCCAGCTTGGATGCCTACTCGTCGCCCCGCTTGGTGGAGTACACCTGCGACGACGCCTATCCCACGCAATGGGCGGCCGGCGAGTCGTCGGCGTGCACCGGCAGCAGCCCGTCCGAGGCGCCCCTGCAGATGGTCGACGGCGTAGTGGTCGAGAGTGCCTTCGAGGCGGGCGAATACGACATCAGCGTGCTCTCGGCGCAGCAGTCGGCGGGCCTCTTCGACTGGCTGGACGCCCGCGGCTACCAACCCCACCCGGACGCCCGCGAGCTGCTGCAGGAGTACATCGACCAGGATCTCTACTTCCTGACCGCACAGGTTCGGGTGGCGTCGGTGGGCAAGTCGCAGCTGTCACCGCTGCAGCTGTCGTACGAGGCTGACGATCTGGTGCTGCCGATCCGCATTGGAACGGCGTCGTCGAAGGGCACGCAGGACGTCATCGTGTACGCGGTGAACGCCCGGGACGACGGCAGCATGGCCATTGCGAACTACCCTCGCCTGGAGGTGGAGGACGAGTGCATGGCCATCGTCGATGGCGACGGGCTGGGCGAATACTACGCCGGCGCCTACGATCGCCTGACCGCCGACGAGCCGGCCTCGTGGACCGTCGAGTACAGCTGGCAGCCGGTCAAGTGCGACCCCTGCGTGGGCCCACCGCCCGCCAGCGAAGACTTCGAGACCCTTGGCTGGGAACGGGACGCCGCAAACGCGCACTTCACCCGCATCCACGCCCGCTACGACGCCGCATCGGCCACCGAGGACCTGCTGCTGTACAGCACGGGCGACACCAGCTCGTCGCAGATTCGCTTCATCCGCTACGCCGAGCCGCTCGAGGACCTCTACCCGGTGTGCGGCCTGGGCATGCTGCCGGAGCCCGGCAGCTGCTGGGACGACGACGAGTGGCGGGCTCGTCGGCAGCGCCGTGCCTCGGCGCCGAGTCCGCTGTGGCTGCTCGGCTTGTTTGCCGGTGTGGCCATCGTGGGCCGGCGCCGTCACTCGATGCGGACGTGAAGCTCGTAGGGACCGGTCGCCTGGTAGGCGTCGAGCACCACCACCAGCTCGCGGTCGACGCTCGCGGGGTTGTCGATGCTGACCACCTCGAAGTGGCCGTCGGGGTTGAACCCGAAGTCGGCGCCCACCACGCAGCTGTCGGGGTCGGTGCAGTCTTCGACGAGGTAGAGCGAGGCGTCGCCGCCCGTCATCGACAGGGCCAGCTCGGCGGTGTGACCCGGCGGGATCACCAGGCGCGCGAAGCCCTCGCCGCCGTCGGCCACAAAGCCGGTGCAGTCGGACGGGGTCAGGTCGTTGCCGTACCCGGTGAGGTCACCCACGTAGATCCCCGTCTGCAGCACCACACCGCCCGCGACATCGCCGCAGCTGTCGGCAGGCTGCAGCTGCTGGATGGGGGTGGACTGCAGATCCAAGGCGTAGGCCCCGCCGTGCTCGAAGCTGTCGATGCCCAGGAACAAGACCTCGTCGGCCACGCTCAGGTTGTCGTAGACCAGGGTCTCGCGCCCGTGCACGTTGTGGTCGGCGCCCACCACGCAGCTGTCGGCGTCGTCGCAGTCGGTGAGCAGGTACAGCACCGGGTCGGCGCCAGGCATGTCGATCGACGCCCGCAGGCGGCGTCCGGCAGGCACCTCGACGCGCACCAGCCCGTCGGGGCCCGCCGACCCGTGCCCGGTGCATCCGGTGGGGTCCAGGTCGAGGTCGTCGCCTAGGCCGGCGCTGTCGCCATACCAGGTTCCCTCGCCCAGGACGGGCAACGAGCTCGCATCGGCGCAGGCATCGACCTCGGCGGCGAGGTCGACGCTCTCGAAGAGCACCTGCAGCTCGTACAGTTCCTCGCGCCCGTCGATGGCCAGCGTCAGGGACTGCGCGGCATCGCCCAGGTTGACCCACGACACCACGGCCGAGCCGACGGTGCTGGCGTCCGCCGCCAGGCAGCTGTCTACATCGCTGCAGTCGGACAACAGGACAAGACCTGCGTCTGAGGCTGTAATCATCGTGATTTCGACGCGCTCCGACGGCGCGACCTCGATGCGGGCCAGCTGATCGACCGCGTTCTCGCCGGTTCCCGGCACGCAGGCGGCGTCGTCGAGGTCCAGATCATCGCTGGCGCCCAGCAAGCTGCCGGTCCAGACCCCGGTCGTCAGGGGCTCGGCCCCGGCGACCTGAGCGCAGTCCGCGACCAGCGGTGCTGGCACCGAGGGCTCGATCTGCAGGTCGAGCGCGAAGGTGCCGCCCCGGGCGTGATCGAAGACGTCGAGCACCAGCCAGTAGTCGGCGACCGAGCCCGTGTCGTTGATCCAGCGCACGGTCTCGGCGCCGCCGGCTGCGGCATCGGTACCGGCCACACAGGTCGACGCATCGTCGCAGTCGGTGAGCACGTAGACCGAGCCATCGCCGGTCAGCAGCTCGTAGTGGGCCGTCGCCACCTCGCCGGGCTGCAGCCGAACGCGGGCCAGGCCCTCGGCGCCGGCGGCCTCCCAGCCCGTGCAGCCCGCATCGGTGGGGTCCAGGTCGGCGCCATACCCATCGAAGCTGCCCCAGTAGGTGCCGGGCTCGAGCACGTCGGCCGTGTCGTCGCAGCGATCGACGGGCTGGAAGGGCAGGTGCTCGGACAGATCGAGGTGCGACACCCGCGCCGACAGCCACTGCTCGTCGCCGGCCTGGATGCGCAGCGCGTTGCCGTTGACATCGACGTCGGCAAAGCTCCACCGACCCAGCACGACGATGAGCTCCTCGCCGGGCAGCGCCCCCAGCTCGCTCCAGCCCAGCACGTGCTCGCCGTCGTCGTGCAGGTTGTGCAGCCACGCCCCGGACGAGCTGGCCACCAACAGCAGCACCGTGCCCTCCCCGGGCTGCCAGGCGAGCGGGAGGTCCTCGCCCTCGCGCAGCAGCAGGGGACTTAGTGGGTCGGGCTCCAACAGCTGGATCTCGCTGGGCAGCGTGAGGGCGGCGGCACTCTGCCAAGCCCCCCACTCGCCATCGAGGGCCGCGCCCACCGACGAGCCGGGCTGGAACACCTCGGACTCCAGCGCGCCGTAGTAGTACTCCGCGCCCGCCTGCACATCATCGACGTACTCGGCCTGGGCGGGCCCCAGGGACACCGCATCGCCGTTGTAGCGGTAGGACGCGTCGTCGAGGCGAAAGCGCACCGCTGGGTCGAGCGCCACCACGTCGCCGGGGGTGCTGGGGAAGTCGGCGAAGCAGTAGTTGAACTGGAACAGGCACTCGATGGGGTTGTAGACGCCCTGCAGGTCGTCGACGAACATCCCGGCGAGCACCGTGCTGCCGTCGAAGTCGGCCGCATCTTGCCAGTGGATGAGCAGCAGGTTGCCGGCCTCTCCCGCAACCCCCTGAGGCGGTTCGACAGGCCCCGTGTCATCTGCGGGCTGCGGCCCACCGGTGCAGCTGGCCAAGAAGAATGCCGTGGCCAGCAGGGCGTGCCGCATGCCGCTCCGGGTCAGTGGATGTCGACAGACAAGGTGAAGTCCGAGCCGTTGAAGTACCCGTCCAGTACCACATACAGCGTCTGTTCCGCGCCGCTGGTGTTGGAGTAGGACAACTCCTCGCTGTCGCCCACCGACTCGTCGGCCCCCACAATGCAGGTGGCCGCGCTGTTGCAGTCGGTCAGCAGGTAGATCGATGCGTCTTCGCCCGCCAGCGTGTACTCCAGCTTGACCGACTCGCCGTCGGCGAGGGTGATCGGCACGATGCCGTCCTCGGCCAGCGCCTCGTACCCGGTGCAGCCGCCGTCGCCGGGGTCGAGCACGTCGGTGAGCCCGCTGGTGGTGCCGAAGTAGATGCCCGACGTCACCGACGATGCGCTCATGGCCTCGCTGCAGGTGTCGGCGACGGTGAGCTCGGTCATGGCCTGGTGCTGGATGTCCAGCGTGAAGGGGCCGGTGCTGGCGCCGTAGCCGTCGACGACCAGGAAGGCCGAGGTGGCGGCACCGGGGTTGACCCAGCGCAGGACCTCTCCGGCGCCATCACCCGCGTCGACACCCAAGAAGCAGGTGTCGGCGTCGTCGCAGTCGTCGACGAGGTAGATGGAGGGGTCGAGCCCGGGCATCTGCACGTCGATGGTGACCTGGCTGCTTGCCGGGAGCTGGATGGGGATGATGCCCTCGCCGCCTTCGGCCGCGAACACCGTGCAGCCACCCGATCCCGGGTCGAGGTCGTCGGTGAAGCCGGTGAGATCTCCGTAGTAGCGCCCGGCGCCGATGGGTGCAGTGGCGCCCGCCAGCGAGCAGGTGTCGGCCGCGTCGACGCCGGTGACCGCCTCGATGCTGACGTCGAGCTGGTACAAGCCCTGCCCTTCGATGGCGACGGTGACCGTCTGCGCAGAGCCGCTGGCGTTGAACCAGGAAGCCTCGGCCGCGATGGCGCCCGTCTCGCTGTCGGCCGCCAGGCAGCTGTCCAGGTCGCAGCCGTCGGCCAGGATGGCGACGGCAACGGCGCTGGTGCGGCTGACGGCCACCTCGAGCAGCTCGTCGGGCTGCAGGGTGACCGACATGAATCCGTCGCCAGAGCCCGAGGGCGGCGGCGGGCTCACGCAGTCGGCCGAGCCGAGGTCTTCGTCGTCGGCGAGGTCGTCGAGCACACCGAAGTAGCGGCCGGCGGTCAGGTCGCCCACGCCCGACACATCGCAGTCTTCGGCGATGGGGGGCGCCGACAGGGTGATCTTGTCGATGTCGAGCAAGAACGCCCCGCCGCCCTCGGCGTCGTACGAGTCGAGCACCACATAGACGGTGGTGTCGCCCCCGGTGTTGATCCAGTCGATGGCCTCGGGCCCGGACACGGTGTCGTCTTGCCCGGTGATGCAGGTGTTCACGTCGGCGCAATCGGTGAGCAGGTACAGCGACGCGTCGCCGGCCGGCACGTCGAGGGCGACCGAGAGCAGCTGCCCGGCAGCCACGTCGACGGGCACGATGGCGTCGCCGCCGGTGGCCTGCCACCCGGTGCAGTCGTCGACATCGTCGGGGTCGAGGTCGTTGGCCAGCCCGCCCAGGGTGCCCCAGTACAGCCCGGCGTCGGTGGACGTAGTGGCGCCACCACAGGTGTCGCTGGGGTCGAGGAAGTTGCGGCCGGACAGGTCGAGCTGCGTGAACTGGCCCTCCCACCACTGCTGATCGACCGTCTGCACGGACATGGAGCCGCCGTTGATGTCGACGTCGTTCCACTGCACACGCTGCAGGATGAGCGACACGAAGCCCGAGGTCGCAAATCCCATGTCGATGGTGTCGATCTGCACCTCGCCGTCGTCGTCGAGGGCCCAGATCTCGTTCACGCCCGGGCCCAGGATGTGCAGGTAGACGTCGCCCGTCGAGCCCGCATCCCACTGCAGCGTGAGCGTGTCGCCGGTGGCGAGGTCGAGCAGGTCGAGCGGATCGGGGTCGACCCCGGTCAGGGCCGTGGGAAATACGAAGTCGGCGGAGCCGTCGTAGCTTCCCCAGTCGCCGTTGCTGAACGCGAGCTTCTGGCTGTCGCCGCCCCAGGCACCGGGAAGCAGCTCGTTGCGGTAGTACAGGGCGTCGTTGTGGTAGTCGTTGACGAGGTGGGCCACCTCGTCGCCAACCTCGACGCGCAGGCCGTTGAACGCGAACTGTGCCTCGCTGGGGTCGAAGCCGACCGACGCGTCGTAGACCACGATGTCGCCCTCGATCTGCGGCAGGGACGCCCAACAAGCCTGGTAGAACAGCGCATCGCCGGCGACGAAGCACTCGAAGGGGTTGACCACGGCCTGACGGCTGTCCGCAAAGAATCCGCCCGCGAACGAGACCGACTCCCAGTACACGGACTCGTTCACCCGAGCGAAGAAGAAGTGGCCCTCGCCGTCGACCTCGATGTCGGTGTCTGCGTCGCTGTCGGTGTCCGCGTCGGCATCGGCATCGGCGTCGGAATCGGTGTCGGCGTCGGTGTCGACCGGCCCGGTGTCGTCGCCGTTGCCGCCGTTGCAGCCCCAAAGCAGCGCCAGCACCGCCCACATCGTCAAGCCCGTTCGCATCGCATCTCCACTAAGTGACCGCGCATTCTAGGCGCGGAGGGGGCGGATCTGCAACGTTCACCACCCGCTGTGCATGAATGGCTGCCCGCGCACCAGCTCACCCGTGCTGTCGGCCTCGATGGGCAGCGGCTCGTGGCTCGTAAGCAGCACCACGCGCTCGGCGCGCCATCGCTTGAGCCACACGGTGATCACGTGCTGGCCCCGGGGGTCCAGGCTGGCGAGGGGCTCGTCGAGCAGGAGCACCCCCGGGTCGGCCGCGATGCCCGCCAGCAGCTCGGCGCGGTGGCGCTGGCCCACGCTGGCGTGTTCGAGTCGCAGCTCGCCCGGGAGCCCCAGCGCCGAGCGGTAGTCGTCGCCCTGCCAGTCGGGGGCGTTGCGCAGCGCGGCCATCATCTGCCAGGCCTCGTCGACGGTGAGGAAGCCCGGGAGCTGTGGGTGGGTGGGCACCCACGACACCCGGGCGCGGGCGGCCGGATCGGTCCAGGGGTCGCCGCCATCGACGCGCACCATGCCCTTCGCCGGCCGCAGATCGCCGCACAGCGCGCGCAGCAAGGTGGTCTTGCCGCTGCCGTTGTCGCCCCGGATGTGGTGCACGCCCGGACCCAGCGACAGGTTCACCGGGCCCAGCGAGAACCCCCCGAGCTCCACCACCACGCCGTCGGCGATCAGTGTGCTCATGCGAGCCGCCGCTGATGCTCGAAGGCACCGGCGGCCTCGCCCAGCCCGGCCGCGATGATGCCGATGCAGCCCAGCGCGCCCGCCATCGGCCCCGAGGCAGCCACCACACCCACAGTGAACGCCGTCAGCAAGCTCCAGCCGGCGGCGGACCCATCATCCAAGAAATGCAGGGTACGCGCCGTGGCCCACACGGCCGCGGCCGTCAGCGCGCTGCTGCACAGCATCAGCCTGAGCACCGGCATGGCCCCCTCGGGCCACATCGCCGCCAGCACCGCCATCGAGGTCGGGAGCATCAACAGCTCGCCCACAAAAGCGAGTGCCAGCGCCCGCTGAGTCCCGTCGATGGGCATCCATCCTGCGTCGAACTGGGAAGCCAGGCGCCGCCGAAGCACGGTGAAGGCCCACCCGGTGACCGGCGAGCAGAAGCACAGCAGCACGATGGCGGCTGCCACAGCCGCCTCGCCCTCGAAGATGCCGCGCGCCCGGAACGTCGACAGCATGCCGTACACGGGCAGCACAGGCACGAACGCGGCGAGCACCGCCCCGGGGGCGCAGCGGAGCAGGCACAGCAGATCGCGCCGAATCAGGGCCTCGACCGCATTCTGGGGCCGCCCCGGCAGCGCCCGGCTCGCCGGGGTGCGCACCTCGCGGCCGCCCAGGTACGCCTGGCCGAGCACGGGAAGGACAGCCGCGCCCAGGCCAGCCAGCAGCAGCAAGGCCGCCGGGTGCACGCGCCCCAGGGCGAACAGCACACCGGCCCCGCCCGTGCCCGCGAGGGCCAAGCTCCAGCCGGGCGCACCGCCGCGCGCCGCGCCCGTCGCCACGACGCACCACCCGATCAGCCCTCCCACGACCGCCACGGGCGACTGCCACAGCCATGCCAGCGCCACCAGGGGAAGCGCCGCGAGCACCAGCCACGGCACCAGCACGATGCCCCAGTCCAGCGGCGTGCCCGACTGGCGCCAAAGCACGGCGAGGTCGCGGGTATACAGCGCCTGCCGCAGCGCCCGCGCGAACAACACACCCCAGGCAGCGGTGGCGATGGCCACGGTGCTGGCCGCGTCCAGCGGCGCCTGCGCCACGGCCCACGCCATCATGCGCGGCCAGTCCAGGATGTCCCGCAGCTGGGTGAACGCGAAGCCGAGCACGGCCCAGGCCGGCAACAGCGCCAGCGACAGCCGCGGACCGACCACCCGGCCCGTCACCCTCGCCAGCGCCGGCAGCCGGGTCTTCACCTAGAGGACACGCTCCAGGAACGCCCGAATGGCCCCGAGGATCTGGTCGTCGACGTCGTCTTGGGTGCGCCCCTCGGCCTTGAGCTGGCGCTTGCCCACCTCGAGGCCATGGCGGCCACCCTCGACCACGAACATCTCGTTGTCGGCCTTCATCTTGGGTCGAACCTCGGCCCACACCTCTGCGGGGCTCATCGAGTCCTTGGTGCCCTGGCAGAACAGGATGGGCGTGCGCAGCGCCAGCAGCACCTCATCGCGGATCTTGGCCTTCTTGCCGATGCTGCACAGGGGGTACCCGAAGCACACCAGCGCATCGACCTGCTCTTGCAGGGCCACGTGACAGCCGATGCGCGAGCCCATGGACTTGCCGGCCAGCACGATGGGACCGTCATGGTGAGCGCGCAGGGCCTTGAGCACGGTGCGGTGCGCATCGATGAGCACGGGCTGACGGTCGGGACGCTTGCGGCCCTCGGACATGTATGGGTAGTCGAAGGGCGCGACACGGCCGAAGGTCGACAGGCGGGTGGCCCAGTGCTGCATCCACTCGGAGGTGGATGGAGCGCCGGCTCCGTGGGCAAACAAGATGAGGGGGCGAGCCATCGGGGTCCTCTGCAGACGCGTGGGATAACCTCAGGGCCTCGCAAGGAGCCCGCGTGCGACCCCTGTTGCTCGTCGACATGTACGTCGAACTGTCCGCAGCGCCCCACTTCACGCCGTGGCTGCCGGCCGACTTCGTGAGCCTGCGGCCAGCCGATGTCGAGCTACCCGACCCGCGGGAGTTCAGCGCCATCGTGCTCTCGGGCTCGGCAGGCAGCCTGCTCGAGCGCGAGGCCTGGATGGAACGCGCCGCCGACTTCACGCGTCAGGCCATCGAGCACGACGTGCCCACCCTGGGGGTGTGCTTCGGCCATCAGCTCGTCGCTTACGCCCTCTCAGGCGAGGACGCCCTCGAGAAGGCCCGCCCACCCGAGGTCGGCTACCTCGACGTTCGCTGTGAGGCGCCCGACGACGAGCTCCTGGGGGTGCTGCCGCCTTCGTTCCGCACCTTCGTGAGCCACGAAGATCAGGTGCGCTCCAGCGCCCGCTTCTCGGTCCTGGCCCGCACCCAGGCCTGCCCCGTGCACGCCCTTCGTGTCCCGGGCAAGCGCACCTGGGGCGTGCAGTTCCACACCGAATACCCGGTTCACGAAGAGACCCGCATCATCGAGTACCGGGTGCTCAAGCACCCCGACGCCGGCTTCGACCGCGAGGCCATGCTGGCCCAGGTGGTGAACACCGACGACCTGGCTCGAACCCTGTTTGCGCGCTTCGCCGAAGTGGCCCGGCAGCCCGCAGGTCAGTGGAAGGCCTCCCAGTCTGACCCGCCCTTCCACACATAGCGCTTGGGGTCGCGCCGGCCGACGGTGATGGTGTGCTCGGTGTTGCCGGCCGTGCCCTCCATGCGCACCGTGTGCCGGCCCGACGCCAGGGGGTGGTTGGCGATGGGCGTCGTGCCGATCTCGTGCCCGTCGACCAGCACCGTCTGGCCCATCGGCACCGAAGCGAAGGTGACCGGGTAGGTGACGCCTGTGGGCTTGGGGGCGGGCTTGGGCTTGGGCTTGGGCTTGGCCTGAGCGGGTGGCCGGGAAGCGGGCGGCGAGCTGCCCTGCGACATGGGCTTGGGGGCGGGCTTGTCGCTGCCAGCAGCGGGTTCGGGGGGTACGGCGGTGTCGACCGCCTTGTCGTCGCCCGCGTCGGCGGTGGCATCCGGCGCGTCTTCGGGAGCGGCCACCGACTGTGGAGTGCCGGCGGTGACCCACCAGACGGCGCCGCCACCGATGCCGAGCGCGCCGACGCCCAACGAGATGGCCAGCAGCCCCATGGAGCCGGCCGCCACCACCACGCCCCCGGTGCGCAGCACGCGGCTGGTGCTGCGCGCGGACGGGTCGGGGCCGCGGTTGGTGGGCGCCGCCTGCCGGGAGTGGACATGCGTCTCGGTGGGCTTGGCCCCCAGGCGCACCGCGAACTCGCGCATGGTGGACAGCCGCCTGGAGGGGTCGGGCTCGGTGGCCTCTGCGATGAGATCGCGAAGGGTGCGCGAGAAGCCCTTGCCCGGGTCGAGGCGCTTGCTGCGGAGCTTCTTGGCGATGAGCTTGGCGGTCTGCTGGTTGCCCGACAGATCGGTCTGCTCGTCGAACACGATCTGGCCCACCAACGACTCGTGGAGCAGCAAGCCCAAGGCGTAGACATCGGCCAGGTAGGGGTCGAGGGGCTCGTCGCTGAAGGTCTCGGGGGGCAGGTAGCCCAGAGTGCCCGCGGCGACGCCCGCCGAGGTCAGCCGCGTGCGCCCCTGGCTGTGAGCAATGCCGAAGTCGAGCAGCCGAGCCTGCCCCGAGTGGGTGAGCATGACGTTGGCCGGCTTGACGTCCCGGTGGGCAATGCCGCGCTCGTGGCAGTGACGCAGGCCGTCGGCCAGCATCGCGAAGGCCTTGATGGCCATGTCTTCGGACAGCGCGGCGCCGCGATGGAGCCGACGCGAGAGCTCTTCGCCCTCGACCAGCTCCATGGCCAGAAACAGCAGCCCACGCTCCTCGTCTTCTCCCCAGCCAGTCACGCGCACCACCGCCGGGTGCCGGAGGGCGTACAGCGCCTCGACCTCGCGCAGGAAACGGTCGCGCTCGTCGTCGAGGTTGTGGGGCTTGTGAACCTTGACCGCCGCCTTGATGCGATCGCTCATGGCGTTGCGGGCCAGGTACACCGCACCCATGCCGCCCTCGCCCAGCGGGCTCTCGATCTTCCAGTCGCCGATTCGGTCGCCGGGTCTCAGGAGTCGTGTCGCCACGCCCCAGTGTACCGAAATCGGAGGTACCATGGCCTCATGGGTCCCCTGCTCCTCGCCAGCCTGCTCTGGGTGTCGGCCTCCGCCGATGCCGCAACCTTCCTGGTGCCCGCCGATCACGCCACCATCGCCGCGGCCATCTCGGCCGGAGCAGGCGACGGCGACGAGATCCTGCTCGACGCGGGCACCTACCCGGCCCAGAACCTGTCCGGAAACTGGGGTCCGGTCGGCCTCATCATCGGGCGCGATCCCGCCGCCACGGGCGACGTGGTGTTCTCGGGCGGCGGCACCACGCTGGGCATCACCGGCTCCAGCACCATGCTCACCCTGGTGGACGTGATCGTCGAGTCCACCGGCAGCCGCGGCATCAACATCAGCAACGCCGACGTCACGCTCGACGGCGTGACCGTGCGCAACATCAGCGGCGGATCCGCCGTGGCCGCCAACGGGGCAACACTCACGGTCCTGGGCGGGGTGTTCGACAACAACGACGCTGGCACACAGCGCGGCGGGCACATCCAGCTCACCAACACCGACCTGCTCATCGATGGCACTGCGTTCTCGAACGGCAGTGCCGACGACGGCGGCGCCATCTGGGCCAGCAACGGCTCCGACCTGATGATCCGCAACGCCACCTTCACCGCGCACCAGGCGGGCGACGATGGCGGCGTGCTGTCCGCCGACAACTCGGACGTCGCGTTCGAGGACAGCGTGCTCGATGGGGCGACGGCCACCGACATCGGCGGCTTGGTGGACATCAGCAGCCAGCAACTCAGCTTCACGCGCTGCACCCTGCGCAACGGCAGCTCGGGAACCCGCGGCGGCGCCGTGTACGTCTGGCATGACGTCGCGCTCACCGTGACCGACTCGGTCTTCGAAGACAACACCGCGGTCGACGGCGGCGGCGCCATCAGTTTCGACCAGATGTTCGGGGCCGGCACCTTCGACGTGGTGGGCACGGACTTCGTGCGAAGCACCACCACCGGTACCGACACGAACGGCGGCGCGATCGAGGTCAACCGGGTGACGGGCACCCCGGTCTTCACCTGCTCCGACTGCACCTTCGACACCGCCGACACCGGCACCGGCTACGGCGGCTGCGTGTACCTGGACGCGGTCGAGGCCTCGTTCACCGGCGGCAGCTTCAGCAACTGCAGCGCCGAGCGCGGCGGCGCGATTCACTGGATCGGCAACAGCAATACCCAGACCCTCGCGGTCTCGGGCACGCGCTTCGTGGCCAACAATGCCGGCCCCTCGACCGCTGGCCAAGGAGGCCGCGGCGGCGCCATCGACGCGCCCATCAACGGCATCCTGCTGGTCGACGACGCCTCGTTCGAGGCCAACACCAGCACGTCCCGAGCCGCCGCGGTCTACGCCGACAACCTCGACGAGGCCCACGTCAACCGCAGCACCTTCTGCGGCAACAGGACCGACTCTGCCGGCGGCAACGACGACGGCGGAGCCATCTACCTGGACAACATCGACGGCGGCCAGGCCAACGTCACCATCCGAAACAACGTCTTCGCCGACAACTACGCCGGGAGCGACGGCGGAGCGCTGTTCCTGGACCAGGGCACCGATGGCTTCATCGAACACAACCACTTCGTGAACAACGAATCGAACGATGGCGCGGCCCTGTACATCAACGACACGGGCACCACGGTCGACTTCGACAACAACCTGGTGGCCTACCACCGCCTGGGCGACACCGGCAACGGCATCGGCGCCGTCTCGGGCCCGTTCAGCACCGCCAGCGACGGCGACCACAACGCCTGGTTCGACAACCTCGACGCGGCCTCGGCGTCGCGCGACGAAGGGGTGTTCTGGCTCAAGGGCAACAATTCCGTCGACGGGCTCGACCCGCTGCTCGATGACTACACCCCCGGCGTCACGACGTGCGGAGCGGCCCGCTGGTGGCCCTCACCGGCGAGCCCCCTCATCGGCAACGGCAGCGGTGGCTCCGACATCGGAGCATACGGTGGCACGGGCGCCCTGCCGGTCGACGCCGACGGTGACGGCTTCGTCGCCGGCGTCGACTGTGACGACACCGATGCCGCCGTGAACCCGGCGGCCAATGAGGTGTGCGGCGACGCCGTCGACAACGACTGCGAGGGCACGGCCGACGGGCCCGACGCGGTCGATGCGACCACGTGGTACGCCGACACCGACAACGACACCCACGGCGACCCGGGCTCCACCCAGGTCGACTGCTCGCAGCCGGCCGGCTTCGTCGACAACGCCGACGACTGCGACGACTCCACGAACACCATCAGCCCCGACGCCACCGAGACCTGCAACGGCGTCGACGACGACTGCGACACCGCCATCGACAACGGAGTGGGCACCACCTACTACCCCGACAGCGACGGCGACAGCTATGGCGACGCCCCGGGCGCGGCCCTGTGGTGCTCCCAGCCCGCCGGCTGGGTCGCCAATGGCCTCGACTGCGACGACAGCGACGACGAAGCCTTCCCCGGGCAGACCTGGTACGCCGACAGCGACACCGACGGCTACGGCGCCGCCGGAAACAGCCTGAGCCAGTGCGACCGCCCGTCGGGGTACATCACCGACGATCAAGACTGCAACGATGCCCTCGCCACGGTCAACCCCGCCGCCGCCGAGGTGTGCAACGGCGTCGACGACGACTGCGCCGGCGGCATCGACGACGGCCTGACCTTCACCGACCAGTGGCGCGACGCCGACACCGACGGCTACGGCGACCCCAACGACGTGGTCAATGCCTGCCAGGCCCTGACCGGCCGCGTCGACAACGACCAGGACTGCGACGACACCGACGACACCGTGAGCCCCGACGCCACCGAGGTCTGCAACGGCATCGACGACGACTGCGCCGGCGGCATCGACGACGGCCTGACCTTCACCGATCAGTGGCGAGACATCGACGGCGATGGCTACGGAGACGCCACCAACGTGGTGAACGAGTGCCTGGCGGTTCCCGGCTACACCGACAACGACCAGGACTGCCTGGACACCGACGGCAACGTGCACCCGCTGGCCCAAGAGATCTGCAACACGATCGACGACGACTGCGATGGCCTGATCGACAACGACGACCCCAGCGTCGACAACAGCCAGCTGGGCACCTGGTACCCCGACACCGACTCGGACGGCTTCGGCGACCCTGGCAGCTCCCAGCTGTCGTGCGCCCAGCCCACGGGCTTCGTGTCCAACGACACCGACTGCGACGACAGCGACAGCACGGTGAGCCCCAGCGCCGACGAGGTCTGTGACACCATCGACAACGACTGCGACGGGCTGGTGGACGACCAGGACCCTTCACTGGACCGAGACACCGCCTCGAACTGGTACCGCGACTTCGACAGCGATGGCTACGGGCGCACCTCGGGAGCCGCCGCGGCCTGTGACCAGCCAACCGGCTGGGTCGCCGACAACACCGACTGCGACGACGACGATGCGGCCGTCCATCCCACAGCGGTCGAGACCTGGTACGACGGCACCGACAGCGACTGCGACGGTGCCTCCGACTACGATCAAGACGGCGACGGCTTCGACGACCCCTCGGGCGGCGGCGCCGACTGCAACGACACCGAGCCCACCTGGTTCCCCGGGGCCGTCGACATTCCGGGAGACGGGCACGACCAGGACTGCGACGGCGTCGACAACACCGCCGTCGACTCCGACGGCGACGGCCTGTCCGACGACGACGAGACGACCTTGTACGGCACCGACCCCAACGACGCCGACAGCGACGACGATGGCCTGACCGACGGCGAAGAGATCATCGATCACAGCACCGACCCACTCGACCCCGACACCGACGGCGGTGGCGAGGGCGATGGCGACGAAGTGGACGCCGGCCGCGATCCCAACGATCCGCTCGACGATGTCGGCCCCACCGACACCGGCGACACCGGAGGCCAGGACACCGGCCAGACCGACACGGGATCCGACACCGCCGAGGGCATCGAGCCGGTGGATACCGGTGAGCTCGATCTCCCGCAGGGGTGCTTCTGCGATAGCCGTGGCACGCCCGCGGGCGGGCTGTATCTCGGTCTGCTCGGACTGCTGATGCTGCGGCGTAGAGACCGCCCTACAGCGTAGGCGCAAACACCACGAAGGCCGAGCCCGCGCCCTCGACGCGCCCACCCGTGCCGACATTGAGCCCCAGCCGCCCCTCCAGGCGAATCGGCAGCTCACCGAAGCCCACCGAGCCCACCCCGTGAGCCGAGAGCCGGCCAGGGAACAGCCCGCCGAGCAACAGGCCCACCTCGACGTCTTGCACATCGAGGCCGCCGGCCACGTGGCCCCCCCAGGCCAAGGCGCTGCTGTGGGCGTCGCCGTCGGAGTCTGCCCACAGCCACTGGCCGCCCAGCATCGGTGCCATCGCCAGAGCGCCGCGGGCCCACAGGTTGCCCAGCTCGACACCCATGCCGGCCTCGATGGGCAGGCTGAACTTGCCCCCCGGCTCGAAGATCCCGAAGGCTTCTTTGTCGCCCAGGCTGCGGCCCACGGCCAGCGAGGGCCCCAGCGCCACGTGCACACGGAGGCCGTTGCCGGGCTCCTTGGGGGGCGTTGGCTCGGGGGGTGGCAGCTCGGTGGGCGCCACCACCACCGGCGCGATGCCCGTGGGCACCACCGCGGTGTCGTTCTTGGTGACCAGCACGATCTTGGCGAAGGTCAGGTCCGAAAACGCCTGGCCTGCCTGCACCAGGTGCAAGCCGGTGCTCACCTGCAGCGGCGACACAGCCGGAACCCCGTCGATGACGATGATGTAGTTGTCGGGCGGCGGATCGACCTGGATCTCGCCGCTGCCATCCTCGGCGCGCACGGCCTTCTCGAACAGGCGCCGCATCTCGGGGCCGTAGGCGGGATTCCAGTACTCGTTGGCCACCCGGCTCGCCGCGGCGAAGGACAGCGTCGCATCGCGGTCCTCGCCGAGGTTGTGCAGCAGCACCGCCTCGGCCAGCCAGAACCGGGCCAGCATGGTTCGGTCCATCGCCGCGCCGCAGGTGATGAGCCCCTCGGCTTCGCGCAAGGCGGCCTCGGCGGCCTGCAGGTCGAACTCGAGCACCTTGGCTTCGGCCTCTTCGATCACCGCATCGCGATCGGCACAGCTGGCGTACGCATGGGGGACCAGAGACAGCAGGAGCAACCACATGCCGCCATCGTAGCAGGCCCCGGTCCCATGCCGAGGATGGGAAAGCAACTGTACTCAAATCACCACAAATCGAGTATATGTATTCCATGCGTCATGGCCCTCTGCCCGACCTCTTCTCTTACCTGTCGTACCGGGAATACCTGTCCGACTGGTTCGATGCGCGAAAGCGCACCGACCCGCGCTACAGCCACCGGCTGTTCACGCGCCGCGCCGGCGTGCGCTCGCCATCCCTGCTGTCCGAGGTCATCGCCGGCAAGCGCAACCTGACGGCGCGGACCACCGAGGGCTTCATCCGCGCGCTGGGCCTCACCCACCAAGAAGCCGCCTTCTTCCAAGACCTCGTCGCCTTCGACCAGGCAAAGACCCACGAAGCCAAGAACGAAGCCTGGGAGGGCATCGCCGCGTGCCGGCGCTTCAAGAGTGCGCGTCCCATCGAGGGGGCCAGCGTCACCTACCTGTCGCACTGGCACTACCCCGCCATCCGCGAGCTCGCCCTGCGGCGGGACTTCCGCAACGACCCGGCCTGGGTGGCGCGTCAGCTGCAGCCTCGCATCACCGAGGCCTCTGCCCGAGCCGCGCTGGCCACCCTGATGGAGCTGGGCATGCTGGTCGAAGATGCAGGCGTGGTGCGCCCCGCCGAGGTGTCGCTCGCCACGCCCCACCAGGTCGCGGGGCTGGCGGCCCACAACTACCACCTGCAGATGCTCGAGCGCGCCTCCGAGGCCATCACCACGGTGCACCCGCGCGAGCGGCACCTGCTGGGGGTCACCGTCGCCATTCCCGAAGACCTCGTGCCGCAGCTCAAGGCCGAGCTCAATGCGTTTCAGCAGCGACTGCTGCACCTGTGCGACGCCCACGTCGAGCGGGCCGAGCGGGTGTTTCAGCTCAACCTGCAGCTCGTGCCCCTGTCCCGGTCGCTGGAGGACCCGTGATTCGTCCCCTTCCCCTGCTGGTCGTGCTGAGTTGCGGCGCATGCACCGAGCGCCAGGTCGACAGCGGCACCGCCGTCGGCAATCCCGGCAACCTCACCTTCGGCAGCGATCTGCCCGACGACGGCGGCATCGACGTTGCCGAGGCCCGCATCGCCGAGCTCTACCTGCACCCCTGCGACGGCGAGGCCACGCGGCTCACCGAGCTCGAGTTCGACCTGCTCATGCCGGGCCAGCAGGCACTCGAGGTAGCGGCCGACGTGTACTGCGGCCTGGATGTGCTCTACGACACCGATCAGCCCGTGCTGGTCGAGGGCACGACACCCGAGGGCACCGCATTCACGGCGGTGTTGCCGCTGCCCGACCTGGCCTTCGACCAAGATGCCTTCGTGGTCGATGGAAGCGATCTGCTCGTCGAGCTTCCCATCGCGGCGCACCTGCCCAGCGATGCCATCGACGGCAAGGGCCCCGACGCCAGCCTTCCCAGAGACGACGCCGACTCCGAGATCTGGGCGGGCGCCGTCGACGGCGGCAGCCGGTTGCTGCTCGATGGCCGAGAGGTCAGCACCTACTCGGGATCGCCGGCGGCGACGTCGGGCTGCGGCTGCACCACCGGCTCCTCGACGGGGTGGCTGTGGTGGCCGCTCGCGCTGTCGGTCGTGGCCTTACGCCGGCGCTACCAGGGCAGCTGACCGTCGTCATCGAGCTGGGCGCAGGCGCCCGAGCAGTACTTGGTGCCGTTTCCGCCCGTGGGATCGCTGCAGGTGAACCCGGCGGGGCACTGCTCTTGGGTGGTGCAGGGGAACAGGCAGTACAGGTCTTGCTGGGCCTGGTCGAAGGCGAAGCACTCGCCATTGCCGGGACAGGTGATGCCACCAAAGATGCCGACGTCGCATTCCTTGCAGTGCTGCGTGCTGGGAAGCTGGCACTGGCCGCTCGAGACATTGCACTCTTCGAGCACGTTGCAGTCGAGGCGGCTGCTGCGGCACCCGTACTCGAAGCACGCGCGGGTATCGAGGTCGCAGCTCTCGCCGGCTCGGCAGTCGAGGTCGGTGCTGCAGCCGGGCACGCAGTTGAAGTTGTCGTTGCAGTAGTTGCCGATGTCGCAGTGTTCGTTGGCCAGGCACTGCACCGGCGCACACTCGCCGCCCTCGGCGGTGATCTCGGTGCACGCCGCGAAGCCCGTCTCGGTGGGGAAGGTCAGGCAGTCGCTGTTGTCGTTGCAGGTGCGCTGCACGCTGGTGGGGCCGCATGCGACAGCGTAGGCGAAGGCACTGGCGATGCCGATGGTGAGCCAAGGTGCGCGCATGGTCACTCCCCCTCCGCGCGACGACACTCGTGCTCGTCTTCGACATCGCCCGCCTGGTACCGGGCCGAGACCTGGGCACTCGGTGGAGGCAGCGACTCGCGCTCGAAGATGATGGCCGGGCGCTCCATCTGCTCGACCTCGTCGAACACCATGTCGAACCACCAGCCCCCCTCCCCGCAGGGAATCTCTTCGACGTCGACGCCCACACGCAGGGTCGAGAGCTGGGGGGTGTCGGACAGGTAGAAGGTGTCGCGCAGCCGGCTGGCGTTCAGCGACAGGTCGGTGACGATGTCCTCGAAGTCGAGCTCGCAGATGCTGTGCACCACGCCACCGGTCTGCTCGGCCACGTCGATGTAGCGGATGGCCGGCGAATCGACCGCCGCGGCAAAGCACTCGGACGGGTCGGTGATGACCAGCGACGAGAAGTGGAAGACGTCGCGGGAGCGCTGCCCCTTGAGGTCGCGCCAGTGGTTGATGTAGTCGTTGACGGGCAGCGGCGATGCGTCATGCTCATCGCTGACGACGATGATGGACAGGTCGGCGGCCTCGCGAATGAAGCCCGCGTTGACGCCGGACAGGTTGGGCTCGCTCAGCGCCAGCCGGGCGGTCTCGAGGCCCTGCTCGTAGCCCGCGCCGCAGATGCCCTGGTTGACCAGGTTGTCGAAGACCTCGGCCTTGTTCGCGGTGTCGGGCGTGATGAAGGTGCCGTCGGCCAGATGGCCCTGGGCGGGGGCGGCCTGGATGTCGGACTGGGTGCAGCCCCCTGCCGGCTCGGGATGGGTGACCGAGGTGGTGGTGACGCCGATCTGGTAGTCGACATCGGCCTCGACGAAGTAGGTCAGGAACTGCTCGAAGCTGGAGCCCAAGCGAGCCTGCTCGTCGGCCATGGAGCACGAGTTGTCGACCACCAGCAGGATGTCGACCTCGTCGGCCGGGTTCTGGAAGAAGACGTCGCTGTTCTCGTACACCGACAGGTCGTACTCGTTGCAGGCAGCCACAAAGAGCAAGGAGGGGACCAAGAACGTGAGCAGGTCTGAGCGCATGCAACATCCGCGTGATTCGACGCAAGGTGCCCGGTCAGAGCGGCCGCGTCAAGGAATTGGCGACCGCCAGGTATCCAGGGCCACGATGTGCCCACCCGATTCGAACCACACCAGCGCCAGCGGCATCACCCGCCCCAGCGCTCGCGGATCGGTCTTGTACAGGCCAAAGGCCTCGGCGAAGGACTCGTGCACGTTGCGCCGCCCATACCGGGTGGGTCCCCGCGGTCCGCCTCGGATCGCCTCTCGGTAGGCGTCGAGCACCGGTCCACGACGCCCGAGCGATCGCGTGCGCCGCATGAGCGCCTTGCGGTCGTCGTACCAGTCCTCGAGCTCGTGGTCGGACATCAAGGTCGCGTCGACGTCGTACAGCGCCTCCCACTGCAGCTGCAGCTCACGCCGGGGAGCGTCCGCGAAGGCGTGGCCCACCTCGTGAACCAGCGACTGCACCGACGCGGGAACCGGTGCCGAGGGCGAGCCCACGAAGTTCCACCGGTCGACCTCGAGCGCCCAGTCGAACAAGGCGATGTGGGGCACGCGCTGCTGAGAGTCGTACTCGGCCACGTCCCCCCAGCGGCGGCCAAAGTGGTCGCGCCGCACGATGAGCCCATCGAGCACCGCGGCCTCGTCCGCGTTCAGGCGAGACAACGCCGCCACCACCAGGCCGAGGTCGTCTTCGGTCCAAGCGGCATCGCCGTCCTCGACCCGCAACAGCCGGAATTCGGACGCGATCCGGGCGCGCCACTGCTCGGCGCCGAGCCCGTTCGGTGGCCGCTGACGGACGAGCTCGCCATCGCCGTGCTGCACATCCACGGCCCCTTCGTCATCGACCTTCACCGTGACCGGCCAACGCCCGGCATCGGAGTGCACCCAGATGTCGGCCTCGAGACCCCGGAACGCGCGTCGCTCGAACCGCAGCGCCACATCGTCCCGCGTCTCGTCAGGCGCGAGCACCACCTCAACGGGCCCCGGCTCGTAGAACGGGGTGGCAACGGCCAGTGCACCCAACAACGCGATCGTCAGCGGACCATCCAACAGCGGGACCGGACGACATCGACAGATCTCCACCCCCACAAACTGCCACAGCCGTCCGCCGGGGTCACTCCCTACACCGGAACCGCCAGCACCGGGCAGGGCGCACCGTGCACGACGCGCTCGGTGCGGCTGCCCACCACCAGGTCGAACAGGCTGTCCCGGCCACGGGTGGCCATGACGATCAGGTCGGCGCGCAGCTCCTGAGCGGCGGCGACGATGGGACCGGTGGGGCCCACGCGCGACTGCATCAGGCGGGTGTCGAAGGACCAGTCGGCGTAGTCGCTCAGATCGAGCTTGGGAACCGTGCCCTCGTGGCCCACGTGCACAATCTGCACGTGCAGGCGCTGAACCCCCAGGTTGGCCGCCAGCGAGCGCAGGGCCGCGAGGGCTGCGCCCTGGTCGAGGTCGCCACCGACCGGCAGCACCACGTGCTGAAGCCGGGCGTGCCCCGTCGCTGCATCCACCAGGGTTCGGCTGGCCTTCTGGGGGAGCAGCAAGCAGGGATGGCCCGATCGCGTGGCCACCACCTCCGAGACGCTGCCCTTGGCCAGCCGGTCGAGGCCTCCGTGGCCACGCGTGGACATCACCACGAGGTCGAACTCGAGCTCCTGCAGCTCGCGCAGGATCCCCTCGGCGGCCGACGTGGCCTTGCGGCTGTGCACATTCACGACGACTCGGCCCAGCGAGCCTTCGGCCCGCCCCCACCGCCCCAGCCAGCTCTCGATGGTGGGTTGCCCCTCCCAGGAAGGGCGCTCATCGTCCGGGGTCACGTTCAGGATGTCGAGCTGGCGCCCACCACCGATGGCCAGGCGCAGAGCGGTGGCGAAGGCCTCGTCGCTGTCGGGAGAGAGGTCGGTAGGCAGCAAGATGGATTCGAACGCGGTCATCGGACCTCCTCGCGGCGAGCTGTGCGCGCAACAGGGGGTTGTGGGCGCGCCCGGTGGCGCACCAGCAAAGAGATAGCGGCGGCGTCGTCCACTTCCCTACGGAGAGTGTGTGGTGTGTGTGTGTGGGGCACGCGGTTGCCCGCGCCAGACGACGCCGCCGTCTCGGCCCCTGTGACTGCAACCTGCATGCCACTACCCAGGATCGGCCACATCGTGGCAGGCGGGCGCGGCCGGCTGGTCATCGGATGCCGATGGAAGGCGCATGTGGACCGACCACAACCCCGCCACCAACACCCCCAGCGCGACGCCTCGCCGGACCCAGGGTGTGCCATCGCCAACACCCCGCAGTGCGGTTGTGAACACCGCCAGCGCTGGCACGGTGCCCAGGCCGAACACGACCATCAGCAGCGCTCCGAGTGCGGGGTCGGCTGCCGCGACGGGCATGCCGAGGGCGGCATAGACCAGGCCACACGGAAGCAGCCCCGTGAGCATGCCAAAGCCCACGCGCGACGCCAGGCCCCGGCGGGCCAGCAGCGACTGCGAGAGCGTCACGAAGCCCTCGGGCACCCAGTGGCTCGGCGGCGACCACCCGGCCAGGCGCGCGGCGAACCACAGCAGCAGGGCGGTGGCCAGCCCCGACGCGAGCCAGGGGGGGCCCGGGATGGCGGCGCCCGTCGCTCCAGCCAGCCCGCCGAGTGTGGCGTAGGTGGCCAGGCGGCCGGCGTGCCAGGCGGCGACCTCGGAACGGGTTCCGGCACCGGCTGTGGCAAATGGCCCACACATGCCCACGCAGTGTGCGCTTCCGAACACCCCCGCCGCCGCCGCACCCAAGACAAGGGACATCACGGCTCGAACTCCAGGGTGACCAGGCGGGGCGGGCCAGCGGAGGGCGAGAAGAGCAGCTCGATCCCGTGCAGGCCCAGCTTGTCGAGCGCCGCCCTCAGGGCCATGACGTGCTCGTCGCCGGACACCAGCGGCACGCTGATCACCGCGGCCACCAGGCGGCCGCCACGGACCGACCACCGCCTGTGCATGCGGAGCGCGAGTCCTTCCAGGTGTTGGCGTTGGCTGGGCGACATGCTGAAGCCAACTGCAAAGGGCATGCCGGCCCACCTTGGCAAGCCCCTTGCACCGTGACATGGTCCACGCGAGATGAAACCCATGACCACCAAGCCCCAGATCATCGTCTGCGACGACGAAGAACTCATCCGATGGTCGCTGTCGGAGCACCTGCAGCAAGAGGGCTACCAGGTCCTGATGGCCACCAACGGGCAGGAATGCCTGGAGCTGGTGCGCGAGAACAGCCCATCCCTGGTGCTCATCGACCTCAAGATGCCGGTGATGGATGGACTCACCGCGCTGGAGCGTCTGCGGGCGACGGGCTCCGACGTGCCCGTGATCATGATCACCGCGCATGGGGCCGTGGACTCGGCGATCGCGGCCACCCAGCTGGGGGCCAGCGGCTACCTGTCCAAGCCCTTCGACCTGCGCGAGATCAGCTTCGCGGTGCGCAAGGCACTGCGCGAAGACCAGCTCAAGCACGAGGTGCACTACCTGCGCGGCCGCCAGCGAAGCGGCTACGGCGACTTCATCGGCAAGGCCAAGGCGCTGGAGCCGGTGTTCAAGATGCTGGGCAGGCTCGAGGGTGTCGACGCGCCTACGGTCTTGATCACCGGTGAGTCGGGCACGGGAAAGGACGTGATCGCGCGCGCCATCCACTCCAGTGGTCCCCGAAAGACGGGCGTCTTCGTCGAGATCGACTGTGCCTCCCTCCCCGAGCAGCTCATCGAGAGCGAGCTGTTCGGGCACGAGAAGGGGGCATTCACCGACGCGCGCCAGATGAAGCGGGGCCTGTTCGAGGTCGGGGCTGGCGGGGTCGTGTTTCTGGACGAGATCGGCGAGATGAGCCTGGCCACCCAGGCGAAGCTGTTGCGGGCCCTCGAGAACCGCCGCTTCAAGCGGGTCGGTGGCGTGGCCACACTCCCCATGGACGTCGCCATCATCGCGGCCACCAACCGCGACCTGAAGCAAGAGGTGGCCGACGGCACGTTCCGTGAAGACCTGTTCTTCCGCCTGAACGTGATTCCAATCTCCCTACCCCCACTGCGAAACCGCGCCGAAGACATCCCCGCCCTGCTCGACCACTTCCTGACCCGGTTCAGCAAGCAGTTCGGGCGAACGGTGAAGGGCGTCAGCGGCGAGGCGATGCAGATGCTCACCAGCTACTCGTGGCCCGGCAACGTGCGAGAGCTGCGCAACGTCATCGAGCGCATGGTCATCTTGGGCCCCGACGAGGTCATCCAGCCCTCCGACCTGCCGTCCGAGGTGCGATTCGCCGTCGGAAGCGGCCCGCGCAACGTCGAGGGCTGCCCGTTCACCCTTCCCGAAGACGGGATCGAGCTCGAGGCCGTCGAGCGGGGGCTCATCGCGCAGGCACTGCAGCGCACCGAGGGCAACCAGTCGGCAGCAGCACGCCTGCTGGGCATCAGCCGCTACGCCCTTCGCTACCGCATGGACAAGTTCGAGCTGTTCAGCGAACCGGTAAGCTGAGCACGAAGGCCGCTCCGCCCAGCTCGCTGTGGCCCAGCTCCAGGTGCCCGCCCATCTCGACGGCATTCTTGCGAGCGGTGGCCAGGCCCAGGCCCGTTCCACGGGTCTTGGTGGTGAAGAAGGGCTGGAAGATGCGGCCCGCCACATCGCTGGCCACGCCGGGCCCGTCGTCCTCGACGCGCGCCAGGCCATCGGCCAGCACCATGCGCACCGCCCCTCGCCCCTCGAGGGCCTGAGCGGCGTTGAGGCAGAGGTTGAGCAGGATCTGGTGAACCGCATGGCTGTCGGCCCACGCCCGCCCGCGGCCATGAACCTCGACCGAGATGTCGTCGAACTGGGAGCCCACCAGCTCGCTGACCGCAGTGGCGACGTCTTCGAGGGAGATCTCCTTGGCCGTCAGCACGGGCGAACGCGCGAACTCCAGAAGCTCGGTGATGTGGGCGTTCAACCGATTGATCTGCTCGTTGATCTTGTCGACGATGGGGCCCCGGCGGTCGCTGTCCTCGAACGAGCGGCGCAGCACCTGGAGCGCCCCGGACATGCCTGCGAGCGGGTTGCGCAGCTCGTGGGCGACCGCCGCCGACAAGGCACCGAGCTGGGCCAGCGTCTCGGACCGGCGCAGCAAGGCCTCGGCCTCGACCGTGTCGGTCAGGTCTTCGAGGTGAATGAGGGCCCGGGCCCGCTCGTTGTGCAGCGGCACGATGGTGACCGAGTAGTGGCGAAGGTCCCCGGCGGCGTGCTCGACGTCCACGCGCACGATCTCGATCTCGCGACCGGTATCCATGGCCCGTCGAACCTGCACAGCCAGGTCGGCCCCGCTCATCAGCTCGTGCGGCAGCGCGGTTGTGTAGTGCTGCCCCACCACGTCGTGTGTGCCGCCCACCACCCGGTGCATGGGGCGGGTCGCTGCCACGATGATGCCCTGCTCGTCGATCAGCAGGACGGTGACCGGCAGATGGGCCACCAACAGCTCCTGCAGGGCCGCCAGCTGACGATCTTCGCGGCTCGAGATGTAGGTGCCGGTCATGATCGCCAGGTCGAGCTCGGTGGCCCGCATCAGCGCGCCGCACACCCGCCGGGCCTCGTCGCGCTCGAAGTCCTCCCAGGCGATGTGGCACAGGTCATCTCGGATGACACTCATGGCCGTGAACATGAAGCGCGACGGCAGCCCCACCTTGACGTGCACCTTGCCGATGCGCTCACGCCGCGCGTAGTACGCGTGGTCGTGCGGCCCCGCGAGCAGCTCGCGCAGCCATGCACGCAAAGTGCCCTTCAGCCGCTCGACCTGAGCATCGTCGGCCAGCACCGCCGCCGCATCGGGAAACGCGAGGATTCGCTCGTAGAAGTGGTCGATGATGCGGGGCACGTGGGGATCGGCGTGCACCGCGAACTCGGTCAGTGCAACCGCGTCCGCTTCGGTGAACCCGACATACGACTTCATCTCGTCGTACACATGCATCGAGACACCCTCTCCGGCGACGCGCCCGGTAACGGCGCGGAGTTCAGGCCACCAGCCGCAGGGTGACGTACAGGCCGAACAGCGTGAGCAGCGAAAGGCCCTCGGCCCTCGACAGGTCCCGGCGCTCCCAGGTGAGCAGCAGCATCACCACCGTTCCGGCTGCCAAGAAGGGCAGCTCCAAGGTCAGGGCGTCCGCCGGCACCAGCAGCGAGCCCAGAGAGGCCGCCACGCCAGTGCACAGCAGCGCGTTGGTGAGGGCGCTGCCCAGGATGTTGCCCAGCGACATGGCCGGATCCTCGGTGCCGGCACGCAGGCTCACCACCACCTCGGGCAGGCTCGTGCCGAACCCCGCGAGAACGCCAACCAGCACCGCGTCGATGCCAAAGCGGGCCGCGAGCACGACCCCTCGGTCGACCACCAGGTCGGCGCCCAGCCCCAGCGCGACGAGCCCACCGACGACCATGCCGCCGAGCTGCCAGGCCGGACGCGGATCGGTCGACGGCCTCTCGTCCGTGACCGGCCCAACCTCCCGCTCCTGGTAAGCGACGAGCCCCAGCCACATCGCGAAGCCGGCGAGCAGCACCAGGCCCTCCCACCCGGCGATCACCCCATCGAGTGACAACGCCACCAGCGCCCCGGTGGCGAGCAGCAGCGCCATGCCGTCCCGGCGCCAGATGCGGCCGTCGATGTCGACGGGCGACCTGGCCCCCATCACGCCAAACAAGAACAACAGCAGAAACAGGTTGCTGCCCAGGATGTTGCCCATCCCAATGGCGGCCGCCTGCTCCCCCTGGCTCACCGCGCTGCGCGCCGCCGAGGCTGCCGTGAACAGCTCCGGGAGGCTGGTGCCCACCGACGCCACCACCAGCCCGACAGCCAGGTCGGACACGCCCAGACGCCGGGCTCCGGCGCGCCCGCCGGCGACGACGCCCTCGGCCCCGGCCACCAGGGCGCCCAGGCCCAGGCCAATCCACAGCAGCTCGGTCACTGGGCACCGAATCGCGGGGCAAGGCCCCTACGAACCACCTCCCAAGCGGCATCTGCGTCGTCGACGAAGGACATCAGCCCTGCGTCTTCGGGCGAGATGAGGCCATCTTCGATCAGCAGCTCCAGGGGCAGTGCCTTGCGCCAGAAGGCCTCGCCGACGAGCACGAAGGGAATCTTCGGCTGCACACCGGTCTGCACAAGGGTCAGCGCGCCGAACAGCTCGTCGAGGGTTCCGAAGCCACCGGGAAAGGCCACGAAGGCACGCGCGCGCATCACGAAGTGCATCTTTCGCAGGGCGAAGTAGCGCAGGCGAAAGCACAGCTCGGGCGTGACGTAGGGATTGGGGAGCTGCTCTCTGGGAAGCGCGATGTTGAGCCCTACGGTCGGGGTCCCCGCATCAAACGCACCGCGATTGGCCGCCTCCATGATGCCCGGCCCTCCTCCGGTGACGACCACCAACGGGGGAAGGCCATCGACCGCGGTCGAGCTGGCCAGGCGTGCGAAGCGGCGGGCTTGGTCGTACCACCAGCCATCGGAGGTGCGGGTGCTGCCGATCACCACCACCGTGTCGGTCACGGCCTGCCGCTGCAGCGCGTCATCGACCTTCAAGAACTCCAGAGCCAGGCGCAGGGGGCGGCCGCGGTCGCTGCCCAGAAGATCGAGATCCTGGTCGGCCCGCGTCCAGCCCGAGGTCTGGAGCAGCGCCGCGACTCGGCTCTCTTCGTCCATCTGGCGCCAGGCCACCGGCGGGATCGCAGCCTCCCGGCGAGGGTGTTCCTCGACGCTCGCGAGCGTTGCGGTCTCCCCGAGCTCGGGCACCGAGACGGACCAGCCCAGCTCGTCCTGAATCCGCAGCCGAAGGGCATCGGCGGCGTGCGGCTCGCCATGGTTCAAGAACACGTGCCGCGGCGGTCCGGGCCAGCGGGCCAGCCAGGCCAGGGTCTCGTCGGCGTCCGCATGCGCCGAGAACGCGTCCACCCGCTCCACGTCGCAGCGGATGTCGACGTAGCGGCCGTGGATCTTCAGGCGACGCGTGCCACGCAACAGGGCCGCCCCCCGGGTTCCCGCTGCCTGGAAGCCCGTGAGCAGCAGGGTGTTCTTGGGGTCGGGACCGAAAGCCCGCAGGTGGTGCAGCACCCGGCCTCCGGTCAGCATGCCGGCCGCGCTGATGATGACCGCCGGCTTGGTGCGCTGGTTGAGCCGCTTGCTCTCGTCGACCGTGCGCACGAACCTCGCTCGCGCACACATGGCCCGCGTCTGCTCGGGGGTCAGGCGGTGCAGGTCTGTGTGTTTGAGGTACAGCTCGGTCGTGTCCACCGACATGGGGCTGTTCATGAAGATGGGGAGCTCCGCAGGCAGCTCGCCGGCCTCGATGAGGCTGTGCAGTGCCCAGAGCACCGCCTGGGCGCGGCCCACGGCGAACGCCGGGATCACCACGACGCCGCCGCGCTCGACGGTGCGCTTCACCACGTCGCCGAGCTGCGAGATGGGCTCGGTGCCCGTGTGTTTGCGGTCGCCGTAGGTGCTCTCGAGCACCAGCCAGTCCGGTGCCTCTTCGACCGTCTGCGGCGCGACCATCAGCGGATCGTCCGGCCGCCCGAGATCCCCCGAGAACAGCACGCTGCCCGAGCCATTGCCCAGACGAACCGTCGAGGCTCCCAGGATGTGCCCCGCCGGCTTGAAGATGGCGGTGAGCGCGCCGATGCGAACCGGATCGCCCCATTCGACGCGCTGCAGGCGAGACAGGCACTGCACCGCCTCACGCTCGGTGTACAGCGGCTCTGCGGGGTCGTGCCTGGAGTAGCCACGCCGGTTCGCATAGCGGGCGTCCTCCTCCTGGATGTGCCCCGAGTCGGGCAGCAGCAGGGTGCACAGGTCTGCGGTGCCATCGGTGCAGTAGATCGGCCCCCGAAAGCCCTGGCGCACCAGCCGCGGCAACCAGCCCGAGTGGTCGATGTGCGCATGCGTCAGCACCACCGCGTCCAGCGACTTGGGATCGACCCCCAGCGGCTCCCAGTTCCGTCGGCGCAGGTCCTTGACGCCCTGGAACAGCCCGCAATCCACCAGCACCCGGGTGTCGTGCTCCACCACCAGCGTCTTGGAGCCGGTCACCGTGCCCGCCGCGCCCAGAAATTCGATCCGCATCGTGGCCCTCCCAGGTGGGATTGCACTGCAACGCCCGTGCCGCTCCGTGTGCGCATGGCACAGCCGTTGCACCTGCCAAGGCCAGAGACCAGGAGTCCGAGATGTGGATGGTGTTCACCCTGACGACAGCATGGGCCGGCGAGCCACTGCCCAACCACATGCAGGGCCACTTCGCGAGCGCGACGGATGCGATGTGGTACGTCGCCGCCGCCGATCTGGACACCACGCGCGCCAAGGCCGCCGAGCTCGACCACGCCCAGCACGACCAGCTGCCCAAGGCCCTGCGGGGCTATGTCGAGGACATGCGCTCCAAGGCACGGCTGATTGCCAAGGCCGAGTCGGTCCCCCAGGCGCGCGTCGCCGTCGCCGGCCTCGCGGGCAGCTGTGCAGGCTGCCACACCACCGCCAAGGACGGGCCCCGGGTGCACGTCGGCGACGTGGACACGCTGCCCGACGACGGCCCGAAGTCGGCCCACATCTGGGGCACCTACGCCGCCTGGGTCGGCCTGATCACCGACTCCACCGAGGTCTGGCAGCACGGCATGGACCGCATGGCCAGCCTGCCTTCGGCGGCCATGAGCGAGCCCACCACCGCGCTGATCGCCCAGCGACAGGCCGAGCTGGTCGACAAGGGCCGAACCGACGCCGACCTGGGGGCTCGAATCGCGACTTTCGACCAGCTGCTCACCACCTGCTCGGCCTGCCACGCTCCCTTGGGCGTGCGCGTGGTCGAGGTCCGGTAGGCCCAGCCGGCTGGCACGCCCGGGTCAGCGCGCACAGCGGACCCGGCGCACCTGTGCGAAAAGGCCCAGTTTCTGGCGCCGAAGCGGTTCCTCGACGCGTAGCCCATCGATGCGCATCGTCATTGCCTGCGTCTTCCGCCCCAGATGCCGCTGTGGCACGGAGCTTGAACTAGCGACCGGAACCCGCACACCCCGAGGTACCCGTGCAGTCCAAATACGACGACGACATCGTCCGGAAGTTCTTCTGGGCGACGACGATCTGGGGCGTCGTCGGCATGTTGGTGGGCGTGATCATCGCGTTGCAGCTGGCCTGGTGGCCTGCCAACGGCGGCATCCCCTACCTCACCTTCGGCCGACTCCGTCCGCTCCACACCAACGCCGTGATCTTCGCCTTCGCCGGCAACGTGGTGTTCACCGGCATCTATTACTCGATGCAGCGGCTGCTCAAGACGCCGATGTTCCATCGCGGCCTGTCGCTGTTCCACTTCTGGGGGTGGCAGGCCATCATCGTCTCGGCCGCCCTCACCCTTCCCCTGGGAATGACCCAGGGCAAGGAGTACGCCGAGCTCATCTGGCCCATCGACGTGGCCATCGCGGTGGTGTGGGTGGCATTCGCGATCAACTTCTTTGGCACCATCAAGAACCGCAAGGTCGAGCACCTGTACGTGGCCATCTGGTTCTACATGTCGATGGTCATCACCATCACGGTGCTGCACGTCGTCAACAGCCTCGCGATTCCGGCCACGCTCACCCGCAGCTACCCCATCTACGGCGGCCTCACCGACGGGCTCGTGCAGTGGTGGTACGGGCACAACGCCGTGGGCTTCTTCTTGACCACGCCGTTCCTGGGCTTGATGTACTACTTCCTGCCGCGGGCGGCCGAGCGGCCGGTGTTCAGCTACCGGCTGTCCATCATCCACTTCTGGGCCCTGGTCTTCCTGTACATCTGGGCGGGTCCGCACCACCTGCTGTACTCGGCGCTGCCCGACTGGGCGCAGACCCTGGGCATGGTGTTCAGCATCATGCTGCTGGCGCCTTCGTGGGGCGGAATGCTCAACGGCCTGCTGACCCTGCGCGGCGCCTGGGACCGGCTGCGCACCGACCCCATCCTCAAGTTCATGGTGGTCGCCGTCTCGTTCTACGGAATGAGCACCTTCGAGGGGCCCATGATGTCGATTCGCGCCGTCAACGGCCTGGCCCACTACACCAACTGGGTCGTGGGCCATGTGCACTCGGGTGCGCTGGGCTGGGTCGGGATGATCAGCTTCGGCATCCTGTATTGGCTGGCGCCGCGTCTGTACGACCGCCCCATCTACAACCAGGGCTGGGTGGAGCTGCACTTCTGGCTGGCCACCGTGGGCATCGTGCTCTACACGGTCACCATGTGGGCCGCGGGCGTGACCGAGGGCCTGATGTGGCGCGCCATCGGCGACAACGGCCTGCTGATGTACCCCAACTTCGTCGAGATCGTCGACCAGCTCGACCCCTTCTACTGGGGCCGCTTCATCGGCGGGCTCACATACCTGGCCGGCGCCGTCTTGATGCTCGTGAACTTCCTGCTGACCGCCACCGGAGCCGGTGCGACGACGCAGACTGCGGAGGTGGCCAATGGCTGAGCACTGGCACAGGCGCATCCTCGAGGGCAACGCCACCCTCTTTGCCGTCCTCACCACGGTGGGCATCAGCATCGGCGGCCTCGTCGAGATCGCGCCGATGTTCACGGCATCCATGGGCACCCAGCAGCTCGAGGGTGTGACCCCGTACACGCCGCTCGAGCAGGCTGGGCGCGACATCTACGTCCGCGAGGGCTGCTACCTGTGCCACTCGCAGATGGTGCGCCCCATGCGCGCCGAGACGCTGCGCTACGGCCCATGGTCGCGCGGTGGCGAGTACGCCTACGACCACCCCTTCCAGCTCGGCAGCCGCCGCATCGGCCCCGACCTGCACCGGGTGGGCGGCAAGTACCCCGACAGCTGGCACTACGACCACATGAACGACCCGCGCAAGGTCACGCCGGGCTCGGTCATGCCGGCCTACCCGTGGCTCATCGACTGGAAGGTCGACCCGGCCGACGTGCAAGCCAGCTTGACGGCGCTGTCCCGGGTGGGCGTGCCGTATACGCAAGAGGACATCGACGGCGCTCCGGCCCACATGCAGCAGCAGGGCACGGCGATTGCCGAGAGCATGAAGTCCGCCAACATCGAGGCCAGCTGGGACGACGAGATCATCGCGCTCACGGCCTACCTGCAGCGACTGGGTGTCGACGGACGTCCCGCCATCGAAGCGCAAGAACAAGCCGCCATGGGAGGTGAGTGATGAACCCGGTGTTTCGTGCAGCCGCCGAGAGCATCGAGCTCGGGTGGCTGATGGGCGGCATGACCGCCTTCTTCATCCTCTTCTTCACCGGATGGGTGCTGTGGGCCTGGGCCCCCTTCAACCGCGAAGCCATGGAGCGCATGGCCAACCTCCCGCTCGAGGAGGACTGACCCATGGCCTACGAAGACAACAAGCTCGGCCACGCCGACGACAACGACGGCATCGAGGAGTACGACAACGCACTGCCCAGCTGGTGGTTGGGCCTGTTCTACTTCACGATCCTGTGGGCGGTCGGCTACACGCTCGACTTCCACTTCATCAACGGTCGTTCCCAGGAGGGCTGGTACCTGTCCGAGATGGCGGCTGCCGCCGAGCAGTGGCCCGATGCCACCGGACCCGCCGTGGTTCAGATGGATCCGGCCGCCATCGAGGCCGGCAAGGAGGTGTACGCCAAGAACTGCGCCGCCTGCCACGCGGCTGACCTCACCGGCGGCATCGGTCCCAACCTGATCGACGACGAGTGGATCCACGGCGGCGAGCCCGACGAGGTCGCCAACACCATCACCGAGGGCGTGCCCAGCAAGGGCATGCTGACCTGGGGTCCCATCCTGGGTCCCGAGAAGATCTCGCAGGTGACCGCCTACATCCTGTCCGAGGGCGACAAGTGAGCGGCGAGCCGGAGCGGCGCTTCGAGCCCTGGCCCGTCGCCATCGCGCTCTTCCTGGCCACCGTGATCGTGGTGAACATCGTGTTCATCACCGTCGCGGTGAACCACAACGACGAGATCTCGCCCGACTACCTGGTGCAAGAGAACCGGCAGTGAGCGCGGTGCCCGATGTGGAGCAGCCGGCCGTGCCGAGCTGCCCCCATTGCGGCACGCTGGTGGAGCAGCCCGGGTATTGCTGCGGCGGCTGCGAGCTGGCCGCCCGCATCATCGAGGGCGCGGGTGCCGGTTCCTACTATGCCGACCGAACCCACCTGCCCGCCAAGCCCCTTCCCAGCGACGTCGCCTGGTCGTCGGTGCCGGTGCGCGAGCTCGATGCGGGCACGGCCTCGGCCACCCTGTGCATCGACGGCCTGCGCTGCGCCTCGTGTGTGTGGGTGGTGGAGCGCGTGCTCGAGGCCACCGACGGGGTGACGAGCGCCGAGGTGAGCTACGCGACCGGCCGAGCTCGCCTGGTGTGGAAGGCCGAGGTGGCGGATCTGCCTACCCTCGCGCGGCGCATCGAGGCGCTGGGCTACCGCCCACGTCCTGTCGACGCGGCCGGCAATGCCGACCACGACCTGCTGGTCCGCTTCGGACTGGCAGCCTTCGTCGCGGTGAATGTGATGAGCCTGCACGCGGCGGTCTACACGGGCTGGCTCTCGGGCATGGAGCCCCGCTACCTGGCCCTGTTCCGGTGGCTCTCGCTGGCCCTGGCCACCCCGGCGGTGCTGTGGTGCGCGCAGCCCTTCTTTCAGGGCGCCCTCACCGGTGTGCGGCACCGGCTGCTTCACATGGATCTGCCCGTGAGCCTGGCCATCGCGGTGATGTACGGGCATGCCGTGGTCATGACGCTCACCGGCGGCGAGACGTGGCTGGACAGTGCCACCATGTTGGTCGCGCTGCTGCTCGGCGGGCGGGTGCTCGAGGCTCGGGGGCGCCGCCAGGCCGCCGAGGCCGCCGCCGCGCTGGCGATGGCCGTGCCGCGCTTCGCTCGCCGCCTGAACGACGGGCACATCACCCAGGTCGACGCCGCTCAGCTGCAGCCCGGCGATGCGATCCTGGCCTCGTCCGGTGAAGAGGTCGCTGCAGACGGCATCGTCACCGACGGCGGCGCCCAGCTGCGCATGGCCTTGCTGACCGGCGAGGCCGAGCCCGTGCCCGTCGGCCCGGGCCAGCGTGTGGTGGCCGGCGCCCTGGTGCTCGACGGTCACCTCACCATCGAGGTCCAGCGCACGGGCGACGACACGATGGTGCGCCAGATGGCCGCCGCGGTGCTCGACAGCACCTCGGCCCGGGTGTCCACGCCCACCGACGCCATCGCTCCCTGGTTCACCGGCGTCACCCTGGCGCTGGCGCTGGGCTCCGGCGTGGCGTGGGCCTGGTTCGGCGGCGCAAGCCTGGGGGTGGAGCGCGCGGTGGCCGTCCTGGTCATCGCCTGCCCCTGCGCGCTGGCGCTGTCGTGGCCGCTGGCCGCCTCGGCCGGCATCGGCGCAGCCGCGCGCCGTGGCCTCATGCTGCGCTCGGGCGACGCCCTGCTCGCTCTCGCCGACGTGCAGACCGTCCTGCTCGACAAGACCGGAACCCTGACCGAGGGCGAGCTCACGGTGTCCAGCGCCACCGACGAGGTGCTCACCCTGGCGGCGGGCCTCGAGCGCGCCAGTGTGCACCCCATCGCCCGGGCCATCACCGCCGAGGCCGCAGCCCGCGGGATCCCGCTGCCGGAGCCCTCGCTGGTTCACGAGCTTCCTGGCCGCGGCATCCGCGGTGTGGTGCGCGGACGCCGGGTGCGGCTGCAGGCCGGGGATCCCGGCCAGGTCGACCTGTACGAGGGGCCGCATCGGCTGGGCTCCATCCACCTCGCCGACCGCCTTCGGCCCGACGCAGCCCGCGCCGTCCAGCAGCTTGGTGCCATGCACATCGACGTGCGCATCGTCAGCGGCGACCGCGCCGAGGTGGCCCGGGACTTCGCCCACCAAGCCGGCGTCCGGCACGCCGACGGAGGTGTGCGCCCGCTCGACAAGGTGGCGCATGTGCGCATGGCCCAAGCCCACGGCGCCGTGCTCTTCGTGGGCGATGGCGTCAACGATGCGCCGGCGCTGTCGGCCGCCGACGTGGGCATCGCCATGCACCACGGCGCGATGAGCTCGGTGTTGGTCGCCGACGGGCTGCTGGTGGACGGCACCCTCGGCCCGCTGGTCTCGGGCATTCGCGCCGCCAGGGCCGCCAAGCACGCCATCGGGGCCAACATCCGACGCTCGGTCGGCTACAACATCGTGGCCACCGCCATCGCAGTGCTGGGCCTCGTCAATCCCCTCGTCGCCGCCGTCACGATGCCCCTGTCAAGCCTCTGGGTGCTCTGGGGCAGCACCGCCGTGGAACGGGACTTGCAAAAGCCCACCCCATGAACGCCATCCTGTTCCTGTTGCCGCTCGCCCTGCTTCTCGCGGGCACCTTCGCCGCTGCCTTCCTGTGGTCGGTGCGAAAGGGCCAGTTCGATGACCTCGACGACCCGCCCACCCGCATGCTCCAGGAGAAATGACATGCGCTGCCTGCTGCTGCTGATCCTGCTGCCCACGCTGGCCACCGCCAAGACGCCCAAGGCGTCCCCGACCACGGTGCACGAGCGCATGCAGACCCACTTCGAGCTCACCACCCGCATCGAGCGAGCCATCGTGCGCGGCGACCTCGACGAGGTGCACGCCGCGGGCAAAGAGCTCCGCGCTCTGCCCAACGACGGCATGCCCGACTCGTGGCAACCCTGGCTCGAAGACATCGGCACGTTCGCGCGCATGAGTGCCTCGGCCGAGTCGCTGCCGGACGCCGCGCGCAGCCTCACGCTGCTGGGCGAGTCGTGCGCCACCTGCCACGAAACAACGGGTGGAGGTCCCAAGCTCGACAGCAACAAGGTGCCCGAGCAGGACTGGACCGGCGCGAGCCATATGTCCCGCCACCAGTGGGCGTCGACGTGGATGTGGCTGGGCATCATCAAGCCCGATCTGACCGCCTATCGCCGCGGAGCGCGGGTGCTGGCCGAACAGCCCCTGATGCACGGCTCCGACCACCCTGCCCTGCCCCAGGCCGCCGCCGGGCTCGACGATCAGGTGCACGCGCTGGCCGCCAAGGCACTGGCTGCCACCGACCCCCACACCCGCGCCACCACCTACGCCGACATCCTGGCCACCTGCAGCACCTGCCACATGGCCATGGAGACCCAGGCAGCCACGCCCTAGCCCGGGCTCCCGGGCCCGCTGTCGGTGAGCGCCTCCCAAAGAAAGGGCCACGCCGCCTTCACCCACGTGAAGTCCTGGACGTCGATGAACCGGCTCATCAGGTGTGCCCGGCCCCGGGCCTCCCGACCCGAGCGAATGTCGAGGGCGCCCAGGATGAGGTCCAGGACGGCGCCCATGCGGTTGTCGAGCTGCCCAGCCAGCTCCAGCCAGTCGCTGCGGCGGTGCTCGACGTCAGCCTCGCGACCCGTGCGCAGGGCCACCAGGCCTTGCAGCACGGCTGTGCGAAAATCCACACCCAGCTCCCCCGACGCTGTGCGCCTGAGCACACGGTCGGCGTCGACGTTGCGCCGGCCCACCTCGAGCCATGCCGCGAGCTCCCAGACGCCGGGCTCTTCCTTGGCCGACTCTCGCCAGCTCGCCAGCGCCGCATCGGGCTGCCCATCCAGCAGCTCGGCCATGCCCTGGATGACGCGCAGGCTGCGGGAGTGCGGGTGGGCGCCAACCAGGTCGGTGGCGTAGCGCACCGCGGGTCCAGGCTCGCCGAAGTGCAGCAACCACACCGCCCGCTGGGAGCGCCAGCGCACGCGGCCGCCCCAGGTCAGCAACGCACCCGCGACCATGCCCAGCGACAGCGACCAGAAGCTCCCGCGAATGGACATCTCGACCAGCGCCGGCAGCAGCGCGAAGATCAGCGCCACCATCATGTTCACCGCGAGCATGCGGCGCGACGCCCACGTCAGGCCCCGGCTCGACAGCGCCTTGCCGTTCTCGAGCCGGACCACCGGCCGATCGGCCTCGTCCCAGCCCAACAGCTCACGCAGCACGAACACGCCGGTGACGGTGCCCACCACCACCGCCACCAGGGCGATGGGCGGTGCGACCAGCAAGATGGCGCGCGACGACGGGTCGTCCCCGGCCAGCGCGAGCACCGAGGTCAAGAAGATGAGCAGGCCACCCAGCGGCAGCAGCAGCGCCGCGGCGATTCCCCGCACCACCGCGCCGCCGCGTCGCTGCACCGCAATGGGAAGCCACTCCACCGGCACGGCACCGATGTGCATGCGACGGCCCCGTGCCGCCGCGGTGGGGCGATCCTCGGCCGGGGGCGCGAAGGCGTCGGCGCCCGAGCCATTGGTCTGGACCGGCAGATCCCGGCGACGCGCGGGAGCCACCGCTTCGCTCCTGCGCCCCGAGACCAGGTCGTCGAGCAGCTGCCACAGCCGTGGATAGGTGGCCGGCATCCACACGTCGGCCTGGGGCTCCCTCGACAGCCTGGCGAGCGCTTGTTTGGCCCCCGCGGTGTCTCCCGCCGCCTGGCGCGCGAGCGCACGCAGCAGATGCATCTCGTCGGCCATGAAGGGCGGGTACTCGCCCTCGGCCTGGTCGGCGATGCGCTCGACCTCGTCGGGCTGCCCCTCCAGGATGGCGAGGTGCGCCTCCAGGCCGTCGAGGGCGTACTGCTCGACGCGGTTGTCGGGGTCCATGTCCTCGAGCACCTTGCGGGCGAGCTCGGTGTCGCCCGTACCCAGCCGCAGCCGCGCGACCGGGACCGCGGTCTCGTCCATGGCGCCTGTCCACCGCCGCTCGTAGATCTCGGCCGCGGCATCGTGCTGGCCCATTCGCATGCGGGCCTCGGCCTGGTAGGCGAGCGCGACGTCCCGCAGCGAGGTGGGCACGCTGCGGTTGGCCACCATCGCCTCGGCCAGCTGGGCTGCACGGGGGTAGTCCCGGTCGTACAGCGCGCTGTGGGCCGCACTGATGCGACGGGACAGCGACCGGCTGAGCAGCACCGTGCTGTTGAGCAGCAAGGGCAGCAGGCCACAGATGCCCACCAGGACCCCGTAGAAGACGCTCTGTTGCACCGCCGCCGCTGCCACCACCGTGATGGCGACCAGCACCAGCGACAGGTAGGCCTCGAGCTGGCCGAACCGCTGTGCTCGGCTCAGCGTCGCCCGGTTCAGGCGCTCGCCGGTGCGCAGCATCAGATCGCCGGCGGTGGGGCCCGACAGCTCGGCCAGCAACGCCCGGTCGGCCAGGCTGGTGAGCCCCACAGACAGCAAGAGCACCCCCGCGATACCGGCCGCCGCCGAGGACCCAAGTCCGGCCCACGCAAACGCCACGATGACGACATGCACGAGGGTGGACCAGATGCGGAGCGTCCGCATCGAGTGGCGCAGAGTGTTCACAACGGGCCGCTATCCCGAGAAGAGGTCGTCCTCCTCCATGCGCAAGATCAACGCCTCGATGATGTCGGTGCGCGTGAGCACGCCAACGGGGATGTTGTCGAAGTTGACGATGGGTATGCACCCGATGCCGTGCTGGGCCATGCGATCGGCCACCGTGCGCAGGGCCGCGTCGGGGGCCACGGTCACCACGTCGTAGCGCTCGCGCAGCACGTCGTCTGCGGTGAGCTTGCTGCCCGGCTGCACGTCATCCTCGATCAAGTCGCGCCAGCTGATCACCCCGTGAAGCCGCTCGCCATCGAGCACGAGCACATGGCGAATGCGATGCTTGCCCATGAGCTCCAGCGCGCTCATCGCCAGCGCATCCTTGCTCACCGTGTGCACGCCCTTGATGCCCTCGTGCGTGGCCGTGAGGTGCGGCGGAAGAAGATCCTGAGCCAGCTGCACGCCATCGTGCTCGGTGATGATGCCGATGACCTTGCGGTCCTCGTCGATCACGACCGCTCCGTCCTGCTTGGTGCTCAAGATGTGCTTCAGACGGCCCTGAAGCGTGTCATCGGCGCCTGCCACGACGTTGGCCGGCACCGCCAGCTCGCCGGCGGTCAGCGCCTCGTCGCCTTCGTCGTAGCTGACCCACATCTGCTGATCGACGCCGATCAGGCCACCCTTGTTGAACACGTCGAAGTCGTGCACCACGCCAGCCAGCCGGCCGTCCCGATCCACCACCGGCAGGTGACGCATCTTGTGCTTCATCAACAGAAGCGCACAGTCCACGATGTTCTTGTCGTCCCTGACCACGATGGGGTTGGGCGTCATCAGATCGGCGACCGTCTCCATGCATGCCTCCTGTGTCGGGTAGCCCATGCAAGGCACGGGCCATGTGGCAACTCCACCACTTGACGGCAGGGGACCACGCGCTTGTGTTTTGCGCAAGACCCAGCCAACCGGCAGGAGCCCATCATGAACACCGACAAACTCACCCAGAAGAGCCTCGAAGCGCTCCAGAGCGCGCAGAGCCTCGCCATTCGCTACAACCACACCGAGGTCGACACCGATCACCTGTTGCTGGCCCTCATCGACCAGTCGGACGGCGTCGTGCCGCGTCTGCTCGAACGCATGGGGGTGAGCAGCACCAACCTGCGCCAGCGCGTTCACACGGCGCTCGACAAGCGCCCCCGCACGAGCGGCCCTGGCGTCGACCCCAACCGCACCTACATCACCCGCTCGCTCTCCGAGGCGCTGGTGCGCGCCGAAGACGAGGCCACCCGCCTCAAAGACGAGTACGTCTCGGTCGAGCACCTGCTGCTCGCTCTCACCGACCGCCACGACTTGTCCCGGGACGACCTGCTGGCCGCCCTGGTCGAGGTGCGCGGCAACCAGCGCGTCACCAGCCGGGACCCCGAGGCCACCTACGACGCGCTCACCAAGTACGGCACCGACCTCGTCGCTCTCGCGCGCTCGGGCAAGCTCGACCCGGTGATCGGCCGGGACGAAGAGATCCGCCGCGTGGTGCGCATCTTGTCGCGCAAGACCAAGAACAACCCCGTGCTCATCGGCGAGCCCGGCGTCGGAAAGACCGCCATCGCCGAGGGCCTCGCTCAGCGCATCGTGGCGCGCGACGTCCCGGCCTGGCTCGACGGCCACACCGTGTTCTCGCTGGACATGGGCAGCCTGGTCTCGGGCGCCAAGTTCCGCGGCGAGTTCGAAGAGCGCCTCAAGGCCGTGCTGAACGAGGTGAAGCAAGCCGACGGGCGCATCATCCTGTTCATCGACGAGCTGCACACCATCGTGGGTGCGGGCAAAGCCGACGGCGCCCAGGACGCCGCCAACATGCTCAAGCCCATGCTCGCCCGCGGCGAGCTGCACTGCATCGGCGCCACCACCCTCGATGAGTACCGCAAGCACATCGAGAAGGACGCCGCCCTCGAGCGCCGCTTTCAGCCGGTGCTGGTCGAGGAGCCCAACGTCGACGACACCATCAGCATCCTGCGTGGACTGAAGGAGCGCTTCGAGGTGCACCACGGCGTGCGCATCCACGACGCGTCCCTGGTGGCCGCCGCCAAGCTGTCCGACCGCTACATCAGCGACCGCTTCCTGCCCGACAAGGCCATCGATCTGATCGATGAGGCGTGCGCGCTGATTCGCACCGAGATCGACAGCATGCCGGCCGATCTCGATGCGGCCACCCGGCGCGTCATGCAGCTCGAGATCGAAGAGAAGGCGCTCGAGAACGAGTCCGATGCCAAGAGCGCCGAGCGCCTCGCCGCCCTGCGCCGCGAGCTGCAGGACCTTCGCGGACAGGCCGACACCATGCGGGCCCAGTGGGAGTCCGAGAAGGGGGCTCTCGACGGGGTTCGCACCCTGCGCGAAGAGATCGAGAAGGTGCGCACCGAGCTGGCCGAGCACGAGCGCAACTACGAGCTCAACAAGGCCGCCGAGCTGAAGTACGGCACGCTGCCCGACCTCGAGCGGCGCGTCGCCCAGGCCGAAGAGACGCTGAACCAGGGGGAGTCCAAGCTGCTGCGCGAGGCGGTGACCGAAGACGAGGTCGCCGAGGTCGTCAGCCGGTGGACGGGAGTGCCGGTCACCCGGCTGGTCGAGGGCGAGCGCGACAAGCTCCTGCGCCTCGACGAGATCCTGCACGAGCGGGTGGTGGGCCAAGACGAAGCCGTTCAGCTGGTCGCCGACGCCGTGTTGCGCGCCCGCTCCGGCATCAACGACCCCAACCGCCCGATCGGAAGCTTCATCTTCCTGGGGCCGACCGGCGTGGGCAAGACCGAGCTGGCCAAGACGCTGGCGGCGTCGCTGTTCGACAGCGAGGAGGCGCTCGTTCGCATCGACATGTCCGAGTACATGGAGAAGCACGCCGTGAGCCGCCTTCTGGGCGCTCCTCCCGGCTACGTCGGCTACGACGAGGGCGGGCAGCTCACCGAGGCGATCCGGCGCAAGCCGTACGCCGTGCTTCTCTTCGACGAGATCGAGAAGGCCCACCCCGACGTGTTCAACGTGCTGCTGCAGATCCTCGACGACGGTCGGGCCACCGACTCGCAGGGCCGCACCGTGGACTTCAAGAACACGGTCATCATCCTCACGAGCAACATCGGCTCGATGCACCTGCTGGACGGCGTCTCAGCGGAGGGAGAGATCGAGGAGGGCGCTCGGGACGCGGTCATGGGCGAGCTGCGCCGCCACTTCCGGCCCGAGTTCCTCAACCGCGTCGATGACATCGTCTTGTTCAAGCCGCTGCAGCTGCAGGAGATCGCGCGCATCGTGCGGCTGATGTCGGGTCGCCTCGCGGCTCGCCTCGAGGCCCAGGGCATCGGGCTCGAGCTCACCGACGCCGCCACCCATCACATCGCGAAGGGCGGCTTCGACCCGGTGTACGGCGCCCGCCCGCTGGCGCGCTACCTGCAGCGCCAGCTCGAGACCCGCATCGGACGGGCCATCGTGAAGGGCGAGATCGCCGAGGGCCAGCGCGTCGTCATCGACGCCACCGACGACGAGCTGGTGTTCGACGTGCGCGACGCAAGGAACGCGGCCGCCAACCGGTAGCCGCGACCAACAGAACCAGCCTCCGTGACCGTTGCACAGGCACGGAGGCCTGTGCTCCTTGCCCCCTAGCTCCGCAACACCAACACCGGCCGATGCGCGAGCCGCACCACCCGCTCGGCCACGCTCCCGATGAGCAGCCGGGCGAGCCCGGTGCGGCCGTGCGAAGGCAGCACGATCAGGTCCACGTCCAGCTCGCCGGCCAGCTCACAGATCTCGGAACCGGGGTTGCCGGTCGGACCCAGCAACACATGGGGCCGGGCATCCTCGACACCGCGCGCGGCCATCACCTCGCGCATCGACGCGAACACGTGCCCCTTGCGCCGCTCGTCGAGCGCCTTGTCGCGGCTGGCTGCCGGTGTCGACGGGGGCATCGGCCCCATCACGTGGGCGATGTGCAGCCCCGAGGGGTCCGTCACCAGCCCCGAGGCGACGCTCAGCGCCTGGCTGGCCGGCTCCGAGAAGTCATAAGGCACCAACACATGGCGAACGGGCGTGCGCAGCGCCTCACGCAGCACCAGCACCGGGCAGTGCGCCAGCCTGACCACCCGCTCGGCCACACTCCCGATCGCCCAGCGAGCCAGCCCGCGGCGTCCGTGGCTGGGAAGCGCGATCAACGTCGCGCCCAGCGTCGTCGCCGCCTCAGCGATGTCGTCGCCGGGGTTGCCCATGCCGCCGTCGATCAGCAGCGTGCGAACATCTGAGCCTTCGAAGCGGCCGGCTTCCTCGTCCAGCGCGCGCTGAGCAGAGTCGCGCCGCTGGCGCTCGTAGTCCTGAGTCCAGCCGTGGGCCAGGGGCAGCGGCGCCAGCACGTGCACCAGGTGCACGACCGAGCCGGGCTTCTGCAGGGCCATGGCCGCATCGCAGGCCAGCCGGCACCGGTCGGTGAAGTCGGTGGGCACCACGATCACATCGAGACGAAGGGGATTGCTGGACATCGGTCCTCCTGCCGCTATGGGGTGCAAGGCGCGTGCCTCGCCGCATGGCATACCCATTGCAGCTGCAGCGCGCATCGGAGGTCACGTGCTCTACCCCGTGCTCGCGTTGATGATGGCTTGTGGTGGTGTCGACGGCAAGGCCGAGCTGAACCAAGAACAGGCGAACCAGGTGGCCATGAACGACCACTACGACGACGCGGTTGCCGCACGCGACGCCGTCGTCGCCGGCGACCTGGCCACGGCGCAGAAACACGTCCAAGCCGACGATCTGAACACGGCGGCCGCCAAGGTGGGCGATATGGCACAAGCGTGCGGGAGCTGCCACACCTCCAAGGCGGCCATCATCGCCCTGCCGGTGGCCGACAAGCCCGACTGGAAGGCCGCCAAGAACGAGATGCTGCGCCACCAGTGGGCCGTGGACACCCTGTGGATCGCGATGATCACCCCCGACGACGCCCTGCTGAGCGAGGTCCTCTCCGAGCTCGGCGACTCGCCGCTCGCATCGCACGCCCAGGGGATGGATCCCCTCCCCCGCGCCATCGAGCTCGAGGTGCAGGTGCACAAGGCGGCCCAGGCGATGAGCCAGCCCGAGCGCCGAGGGCAGGCCTACGGCACGGTCATTGCGAGCTGCGCCGAGTGCCACGCGCTGGGCAAGGTCAAGCCCGCCGAGGTTCGTAAAGGCCAGTAGTGAGGCCGTCTACCGAGCGTGGCGCTCCGGATGCATCACGAGCACCGACACGGGTGACAGACGCACGATCTTCTCGGCGACACTGCCCATCACCAGCCGCGAGATCCCCGTGCGGCCGTGGGTGGCCACCAGCACCAGATCGTAGCCGGGCGCCAGCTCCACGACGACGTCGGCCGGGCGCCCCTCGCGCACGATGGTCTGGCCCCGGAGGGCCTTGGGGATCTTGAGCTGCAGCATGTCCAGCTGGGTCCGAAAGCGTACGCGGTAGTCGTCCCACTCGCGAAACACCATCTCGCGCAGCTTGTCGTCTTGGATGAAGTCCGCCCGCTCGTAGTAGGTGTCGGCGTACACCAGGTCGAGGGTGGCATCCATGCGATGGGCCCACTCGACCGCCCGCAGCACGGTGTCGGTGGCCTCGGCGAACAAGTCCACCGCAACCAGCGCCTTCATTCGGCACCGCTCAGGCGCAGCACCACGACCGGCTGCTGGCACATGCGGATGATGCGCTCGGCCTGGCTACCCAGCCAGAAGTGGGCCAGGCCTGTTCGGCCATGCGTACCCACGATCACCGCATCGTAAGCGGGCGCACGCTCCACCACCGCCTCGGCGGGGGCGGCGGCCACCAGGTGCACCTCCCCGCGCAGCGCCTCGGGAACGGTCTCCATGATCGCGCGAAGGCGCTCCAGGTCATGGGCGCGCAGCTTGTCGGCTTCGACGGCCATCAAGCTGCGCACGTGGGGGTCGCTGATCAGGTCGGCGGCCCCCACGTAGCCCTCGGCGTACAGCAGATCGATGGTGGCACCCAGGCGCCGGGCCCACGCGATGACCTGGGTCATCAGCGGAGGCACCTGCTCGCGAAGGTCAATGGCAACGAGGACGTTCATGGGATCTCCTGTGCATGTGTGTCTTTTCACACAGTGCTGGCTGCGAAGTGGGCTTAGTCACGCAGGTACGGGAAGCCTTCGGGCTTGACCGTCAGCACCGATGCCGACGTGCGCGCCATGACCTGCTCGGTGGTCGAGCCGGTGAACATCTCGGTGATGCCCTTGCGTCCATGGGTTCCCATGACGATCAGGTCCACCATGTGCTCGGTGGCGGCGTCCACGATGGCGGCGGTGATGGCTCCACTGCGAACCTCGGCCGAGATGCGGTCGGCCGGCAGCTGGTGCCCGCCTTTGCCCAGGACCTCCTTGGCCATGTTGAGCAGCGACGCCTCGTCTTCGTCGACGGTGTCCAGCGCTCCGGGGGTGGCGGCGTTGTCCAGCGGAGCGGCATCCTTGCGGACCTCGAGCAGCACCACGCTGGCCTCGAAGCGTTCAGCCATCGACAGCGCCGCATCCAATGCACGCCCAGCGAGGGGCGAGTCGTCCAGCGGCACCAGGATCTTCTTGTAGTGAACCATGGGTTCCTCCTTGGCCGCTCCTACTGCACGACCCGTGCCAGCCATCGGCGGGTACACTGGGGAGCGGAGGCCTCCTGAGCGAAGACATCGCCCCACCGCTGTGCAACGGACGCTACCGGCTGGTCGACGTGCTGGGCACGGGCGGCATGGCCAACGTGTACAGGGCCTACGACGGCCTGCTCGACACGTGGCGGGCGGTCAAGGTGCTGTCGCCCGACATGACCAAGAACCGCAAGATTCGCGAGCGCTTCCTCAACGAAGCGCGCACGATGGCGCGCCTGCACCACACCAACATCGTGAACGTGCACGACGTCGGCGTCGACGACGAGACGGTGTACATGGTGATGGAGCTGCTGGCCGGTGGCTCCGTCTCGGATCGCGTCAAAGCACGCGGTCCGTTGCCGCCGCGCATGGCCTCGCGCGTCGTGCAGGCGGTGCTCGAGGGCCTGGGTGAGGCCCACCGGCAGAGCATCGTGCACCGCGACATCAAGCCACACAACATCCTGGTCACCTCCGAGGGGGTGCCCAAGATCACCGACTTCGGCATCGCCCGTCTCGGCGACAACGACCTCGAGCTCACCAAGACCGGCGCCGTCATCGGCACCTGGGCGTACATGGCGCCCGAACAGCGCGCCGACAGCAAGGGCGTGTCGCCGTCGGCCGACATCTACGCCGCGGGCGCCACCCTGTACGCCATCGTGTCCGGCAAAGACCCCTTCGATCTGTTCTCGGCCGAGGTCCACAAGAAGGCTTTTGCCGGCCTCAACGAAGGGCTGTGCACCATCATCGCCCGCGCCTGCCGCTACGAGCCCGAAGACCGCTACGCCAACTGCGACGACATGCTGGCTGCGCTGGTGGCCGCGCACGACGCCCTGCCCGACAACCCCGACAACACACCGCCCCTGGTCATGCTGTCGCAGTCCGGACCCCACGAGCGTCCCGAGTCCGGTGGCTACGAGCCTTCGCTCGACACCGGGCCCAACGCCGGTGCCACGTTCGACCACTCGGCCATGTCGGCCCAGGCCACCGCTGCACCCGCGGTCGACAGCTCGTCGGTGCCGTCGGCGGCCGAGACCCTGTCCGACAGCCCCAGCCTGGGTGGCCCCACCTACGGCGACACCACCGAGACCGTCGGCGTGGCCAAGGGCGTGGCGTTGGGCGTGGCCGGCGCCACCACGGTGCTGGGTGCCGTCGGAGCGGTCGTGGTGATCGCGCTCGTGATCGGCGGATGGCTGCTGTACAAGGACGCCATCTCTCGGGGCCAGGCCGTGCCGCAGATCGTGATGATCAACGGCATCCCAGCCGAGGTCGCCGCCGGCGAAGAGGTCCCCGAGGGCGCCGAGGTCGTCGCCGACCCCACCCCCGAGGTCGTCGCCGAGGCCAAGAAGCACCCCATCGCCCCCAAGAAGGCCGCCAAGAAGAAGCCTGCCCCGGCGGGCGGGCCCTCGCGATCGGGCAAGCCGGCTGCAGCGCCCACCCGTGCCGTCGGCCTGCCCGAGGCCCTCGAGCAGGCCAGCCATGACGACCCTGCCACCGCCGACACCCAGGCCACCAGCGACAAGGGTGCCGCCGCTCCCTCAGACGAGCCCACCCCCAAAGACACCGGCCCCGCCGTCGCCGACGTGGACCCCCCGTCCGACATCCCGTCCCAAGCCACGATCGAGGCCCCCGAGCCCTGGCCCACCTCGGCCCCGGGCGAGTACAGCTCCAGCGTCCCCGGCCAGGCCAGCCAGCTCTGTGTGTACCGCGTGCCGCAGGTCGTCGGTGGCGGCAGCCCGACCTGGATCTACGTCGACAACAGCGAGGTTGGAGCCCTGCGTGGCCGGCGCTACTTCTGCCAGCTGCTCACGCCGGGCATCCACGAGGTGTTCGTCGCTGCGCCGGGCTTCAAAGAGGACTACCCGGCGGTCGCGGCAGGAGCGCGCCAGTCTGTGGTCGTTGGCGCCGGCAAGACCTGGGTCGGCGAGATCCGGCTCATCGAGAACGGCATGAAGAGCTCCCTCACCCCTTCGTCGACCTCCGAGCTGCTCGACAACAAGCCGGTGAAGTGGCTGGAGTGACGCTCCTGGCATGGCTGGCCGGCATCGCCCTGGCCCAGGACGCGCCACCGGTGCGGGTGGCCACCACACCCGGTGAGGTCTCGTACGCGATCGTGCGCGTGCGCAAGGGCGCGCGAACCGCCATCGGTGTGGTGGGGCTCGATCTGCGCGCAGCGGGCATCGTGACCACGAGCCTCGCATCGCTCGATAGCCCCAACTACATCGAGCTGACGCTTCCCGAAGGGTCGGATCCGAAATCCCTGTTGTCGGTCGACGGCCATCCGGCCTGCGTGGCGACGGTCTCGACCATCGTGGGTCCCACCGCGCCAACCTGGCACGTCGTCGGTGTGGGCGAGTGCATCGGCGAGAAGAAAAAGAAGAAGAAGAAGCGCGAGAACGAGGCTGCCGAGGTGCCCGGGTAGAGCACCCCAGCAGCCTGTTGGCTGGCTCGTGACCGCACAAGCCTCAAGGCAAGAAGTCGACCCACTCGTCGGGCACGGACGTCCTCGCGAGCACGATTCGCAGCGTGTCCGACGGTGTCGGACGGCGCGGTCGCGTCGCCAGGTCCATGCCCGCCTCGGCGGGAGAACGATCGGCCTTGCGGTGGTTGCACGGCGCGCAAGCGGTCACGAGGTTCTCCCACGAAGTGACCGGCACTCGCCGGCCGTTCCACGGCAGAACCACGGTGCCCTCTCGAGAGCGGGCGCGTGGAATCACGTGGTCGAGCGTGAGCTCGCGCCACGACTGGTTCGAGCGGGCCAGCGGCATGTCGCCGCAGTACTGGCAGGTGAACGCATCGCGGGCCATCACGTTGCGGCGGCTGAGCTTGGGGCTCGCCCGCACGCGCACGTACTGAACCAGAGACACGACAGCCGGCCAGGCCATCTCGAAACCGGGTGAGCGGATCGTTCGATCCGTGTAGTGGGCCACCGCCCGCGCCTTCCTGGCCAGGAGCAAGCACACGGCCCGCTCCCAAGCAAGGATCTGGACGGGCGCGTAGTCCGCATTGAGCAGCAACACGTCCTGCATAGCGCCTCCTTCGAGGTTGGTTGGTGGTGATGAAAGATGGTTCCAAGACCCCACGGATGAGGGGGCCCGCCCCCATGCGGCGGGCCCCGGCCCATCCGTGCATCGGGCCAAGAGAACCGGTTGGTGGATGTCCAGCGCACGTCCAGCACGGCGCTCCGGCTTACAAGGCCGGCGCCTCGAACTCAGGAGTGCGGGGACTGACAGACCACAGCGGGCCTGCACAACAACAAACCCCGCCGACCTTCGTCAGGTGGCAGGGTTCGAATAGACGAGCGTGCTCCGCTGGGGAGCGCGGCGATCAGGGGGGCTGTTCGCGGGTCACGGCTTGGAACTGGGCGTACACCGGGCGGTTGAAGGGCGAGAAGTCACCCAGCAGTGCCTGGTGCTCGACCTCGGCCTCGACCACCAGCCAGCCGATGTTGTCGCCATCGATGACCCACTCGGCGTCCATCGAGACGTCGGCGAGGTCGACGCCATTGCCCTCGAGGTTCTGCTCGAGGATCTGCAGCGCAGTGGCCTCGATGTCATCGCCGGTGGGCGGGTAGCCCTCGTCGACCATGGTCCCGACGCGACTGGCGCTGCGCACGGCCTGGGACAGCGAGCGCGCGTTGATGAGGTACCAGCAACCGTCGATCACACCGGCGAACATCGCCAGGATGAACGGGAGACCGAGGGCGAACTCGGTGGCGTTGCTGCCACGACGACGCGTGGGCTTGTTCATGAGCATCGTGGGCCTCACTCGAAGTACCGTTGGAATTCCATCCGGAACGTGGACTCGGCGGCAACCGTCATGGTGCCCCCGCTCACGATCAGGGCCGGGAAGGTCACCGTGCCCGTGCAGCGAAGCGAGCGCGACGGCGGCTCGAGCACGAACTCGGCGTCGATGTCGCAGTCGGCCGTGGCGCACATGCCGATGCGGGCCGGGACCTCGTCTTGCACGTGCTGGAACACATCGTCGGCATCGGCTTCGGCCGGGCCCGGATCGATGAGCGAGCCCTCACGGCACACCTGCTCGAGCACGCTCGCGACCACGGTGCGGTTGTACATCAGCCAGCAGCTCTCGTAGCAGCCGAACATCACCGCCACGAAGACGGGCATGAGCAAGGCAAACTCGATGGCGTTGGCGCCTCGACGATCGAATCGCTGCATCATCTACCTCACCAGAACCATGGGGAAGCTACGGGCGATGTCTTCGTAGATGGGCACCATGTCGTCGGAGTCGTTGACGCGCTGGTAGTAGCCATTGCCGCGGGGAATGTCTTCCATCCACGGGTCGTCGGCCACGAAGGACACAATCCAGGTGTGGATGTCGTCGTCGACGAACATGTCGTCCACGATGTCCTCGGTGCGCGAGATGACCGTGTCGCGACCGATGCTGTCGCCATGCACGGGGTCTTCGCCCGCCGGTGCATCGACGATGCCGACGCCCGATTGGTAGTAGCGCCAGTTGGAGCGGTAGCCCTCGGCGAACTCCTCTTCGTCGTCGTGGCGGTCGTCGCCGTCGCTGCTGCTGTTGGGGTACCCGTCGGTGTTGATGACGATGGCCTGGTACAGGTTGGGCGCGTCGGGCGCCTCGTCGAACATCTGGTAGGCCATGGCGACACCAACGTGGTGGTTGGTGCTCAGCTCGTCGCGGTAGGAACGCGGCATCGCCGGGTTCGTCCCGCCATCGGGGTCATGGAAGTGGTTGCCATACGTGCCCGTGCCGTCGTGGTAGCGCCGACCGGTGGACGCACGCTTGAGCGCAGTCCAGTCGGCGCGAACGGTGCCTGCCTCGGCGTCTTCGACACGCTGCAGAGGTGTGTACTCGAAGCCCATCGGGCCGTTGAAGTAGGTCAGGCCCAGTCGATCGTCGGGCTGGGCGGCCGCCACGAACATGTCGTAGAAGGCGACGCACGCGTTCTTGGCCCCTTCGAAGTCGGAGTTGCTCCAGGACAGGGTGCCGTCGACCACCAAGATGGCGTGCACCTCCTGCCATGCGGCGACGGCGCCGGCGCTGATGTGGAACTCGGTGAAGCCGAACAGCGGAGCGAGCAACAGCGGCTCGGTCTGAGCCAGCGTCACCTCGACGGCGTTGGGCGAGTCGTTGTCGGCGGCGAAGTCGGTGCCGTCCCAAAGACCCACGGTCACCGCGTCGATCGCGGGGGTGGAGCCCACCACGTCGTTGTTGGCCACGAGTCGGGCGGCCACGTCGGCGGCGTCACCGGCGTCGGCCGTCTCGCGAAGGGTGATGGCAGCGGCCTGAGCGGCGGCGTCGGCGATGTCCTGGGTCTGGCCGCGCGCAAACTCGACCAGGGTCAAGTCGACCGCGAGCGCGCCAAAGCCCATGATGGACATCATGCTGGACGCCCAAAGAATCGCGTAGCTTCCTCGGCGGCGTGGCCTTTCGCTAAGCATGCTTCACTCCCGGAAGGGATTCAGTAGAGGGGGACGTTCGGAGTATCGCAGGCCCTCGGCCCACCCGCAACAAAAGCCGTGACACCCGCATGACATTCTCCTCACGCCGATAGAATCGATGTTCTCTCGATGTTCTCTCGATGTTCGAGCGGACTGGGCCACCGGGCGCCGGGGGTGGACGGCGCCCGATTGGGGCACCGTCCTCGGATCCAGACATCTTCGGGATGAGAAGGAGCACACCGCGGCAGCTGGCCGCGGCGGGGCGCACCGCACCCCGCACAATGCAATGCAATACAATGCAAACGCACGTGTGGGGTCGCGTCGAAGGACGCGCAGAATGCGGCGCTGAAACGACAAAGCCCCCGGGTCCATGGTGGAGCCGGGGGCTTGGTTCGACGAGGGTGTTGCGCACGCTACGTCGAGCACCTCCGGCAGGAGGCTTCCAGTCCGAGGACTGGGAAGTTGAAATCACTGAAAGCACCTGTCATGACCACCTTTTTCGCAGGCCGGCCGGCCCGTTCGCCAAGCGCGGAGACCGATCGGTCGACCGGCGTCCAAGCTTGCCTGGGATGGTAGAAGACATCGAGCATCGAAGAAGGTTCTCCACAAGTCGGACGGCTCGAAGCCGCCGTTCGCGACACGACTATAGCCACCCTGCAGACAACTGTAAAGGATAAGGGCTCGATTTACCCAGGATGGCGCCGGCACAGGCAACCGCATGCCTACACCAACAGGTCGAGCCGCCCCTTCAGGAAGTCGCGCGCGATCACCATCTGGTGCACTTCGTCGGGCCCATCGGCGATGCGAGCCGAGCGCGCGAACCGGTACCAGCGCGAGAAGGGAACGTCTTCGCTGAAGCCCAGCCCGCCGTGCAGCTGGATGGCGTCATCGAAGACCTGGCACAGCAGTCGAGCACAGTGCAGCTTGGCCATCGACGAGTACCCCTTGGCCTCGAGCCCGGCGCCGGCCTCGAGCAGGGACGCGCAGTGCAGGGCCATCAGATTGCCCTGGTAGATGCCCAAGGCGTTGCGCGCGATCATCGCCTGCACGGCCTGGTGACGGGCCAGCTCCTTGCCAAAGCTCAGCCGCGTCGAGACGTACGCCCGACACATGCCCAGCGCGCGATCGGCCCACCCCAGCCAGCGCATGCAGTGGGTGAGCCGCGCCGGAACCAGGCGCCGTTGGGCGAGCTCGAAGCCCCTGCCCTCGCCCAACAACACGGCCTCGTCGCCCACGCGCACCCCGTCGAAGCGGAACTCCGCCTCGCGATGCTGCAGCACGTCCTCGGCCATCACGGGGATGTCTCGCACGTGCTCGACCCCAGGCGCATGGCGATCGACGATGAACATCGTGCAGCCCGTGCGCCGATCCTCACTGGTGCGCGCCATGACGATCAGGAACGAAGCGGCATCTCCGCCGGTCGTGTACCACTTGTGCCCGTCGATTCGCCATTGATCACCGTCCCGGACCGCGGTGGTGCGCAGGTTGGACGGGTCGGAGCCGGCGCCGGGAGCGGGCTCGGTCATGCAGAAGGCACTCGTGATCTCGCCGTCGATCAGCGGCTGCAGGTACTTGTCGCGGAGCGCCGGACTGGCCGCCTTGAGCAGCAGGTCCATGTTGCCCTGGTCCGGTGCGTCGCAGTTGAACACCCGAGCGCCCACCACCGAGCGCCCCATCTCGCGAAACAGGGCGCACATGCCCATGGGCCCGAGCCCCAGCCCACCCACCTCGACCGGCAGGTGCGGTACCCACAGCCCCTCGGCACGCGCCTGAGCCTGAAGCGCGAGCAGCGTCGGCGACGAGCCGGTCTGCTGGTCTTCGGACAGGATGTCTTCTTCGACACCGATGATGCGTTCGTCCACGAAGGTGCGAACCCGCCCTCGCAGCTCGATCAGCTCTGGGGACAGCGTGTAGCTCATGCTCATTCCACCTTGTCGCGGGTGTCGAAGCGCGGGTTGATCGCGGCCAGTCGAGCGCCCAGCGTGGCCTTCAGGTGCACCGCCAGCGCAGCCACTGTGTCGTCGTCCAGGCTGTCGTGGCGCAGGCCGCGCGCGACCTCGGTGTTCATCTCGCGCAGGGTGTGCCGCCGGGTGCGATCCGACAGCTCGCCCGTGGGCACCAGCCCGCCCAGGATGCGGCCCAGGGACTGCATCTCGGCGACCTCGCGCTCGTGCATGCCCGCCTGCTCGAGGGCCAGGCTGGTGGCCACCGCCGACGCGATGAGCACCCGAAAGGACAGGCCCTTGTCGTCGATCGCCGGCCGCACCTCGCTGGCGAAGAACTGGGCCATGGCCATCAGCATCGTGGCCTGATCGGGACGTTCTTGCATGCTCAGACCTCCGGGCCGGTTTCGATGAGGCGCAGGATCTCGTACTCCATCTCGGGAACACGCCGCGCGATGGCCAGGTACTCGAAGTCGGGGTCTTGGCCCGACAGGTAGCGCTCGCCCTGGTACACGGCGCCCGCTGCCCACCGGAGGTTCGCGACGACCTCCCAGAAGTGCACCAGCGCGGGGTCGACGTGGCGCCCCGATGCAGCGGCATAGGCGTCGTAGAAGGCGGCCCGCTTGGCGAAGCCCCCGACCGGCAGGTCGAGTTTGCCAAAGCGCCAGTCGCGCATGCACAGCCACGCGATGTCCTCGTGCGGGTCGCCCCAGTGGGCGAACTCCCAGTCGAGCACCGCCGACAGGCCGTCCGGGGTGAGCAGGAAGTTGCCGGTGCGGAAGTCGCCGTGAACCAGCACCACCTCGCCAGGATCCGGCGCGTGGTCGCGGCACCACTTGAGCCCGAACTCCATGGCTGGATGGGGCTCCGGCATGCGATCGAGCATGTCGACCAGGAAGGCGACGGCGGTGGAAACGGCGTCGCCCTTGAAGGGGATCGAGTTCAGATCGAGGTCGGGCTCGGTCTCGGGGGTGATCGTGTGGATGCGGGCCAGCTCGACGGCCAGTAGATCGGGTAGTCGGGCGCGGGTGGCTGCGAGGGTTGGGCTGCGGATGACCTTGCTGCCCAGGGCAACGCCGTCGGCCCAGTCCATGACATAGGCATCGCTGCCCGGGCGGACGAGGTCGGCGGTGAGCGCGCGCACCGCCGGCGTCTTGACCCCGCGCTGCACAGCCGCGCGAATCACGGCGTACTCCTGCCGTCGGCCCAGGCTCCCTGGCAGCGAGCTCGCTGCGTCGGCCCGGAGCACCATCTGGCGTCGAGCCGTGCCGACCTCGACCTGGAGCCTGTACAGCTCCTGGCACGCGCCCCCGGCCAGCGTCTGCAGCGCGGTGACGGCCACGGGCGCATCGAGCTCGTGCGAGAGCACGTCGGCCAAGCGTGCCACCACTGCGTCCTTGTCCATGCAAACTCCCACCGGAGGCGTGATCTACCACGGGCGCCGGTTACCCCGATCCCAGGTCCAAGAAGGTATGGAGCACACCGATGCGGCTGAACGGCAAAGTCATCTTGATCACCGGCGCGAGCCGGGGCGTCGGAGCGGCCGTGGCGCTCGCGGCCGCCCGAGAGGGTGCCCACGTCGCCCTCGCCGCCAAGACCATCGACCCCCACCCCAAGCTCCCCGGCACCCTCGGCGAGGTGGCCCAGGCCGTCCGCGAGCTGGGGCAGCAGGCGCTCGTGGTGCAGGTAGACGTGCGCTTCGAAGACCAGGTCGACGAGATGGTGCGCAAGACCGTCGAACACTTCGGCCGCCTCGACGCGCTGGTCAACAATGCCGGCGCCATCTTCTGGTCGCCGCTCGAGCACTGGCCCACCAAGAAGTACGATCTGGTCAACAACGTGAACGTGCGCGGCAGCTTCTTGTGCTCCCGGGCGGCCTTGCCGCACCTGCGCGAGAACGGCGGCCACGTGATCATGATGTCTCCGCCCATCGTGCCCTCGGCGGCCGTGGGCAAGGGGCCCTACATCGTCTCCAAGTTCGGCATGACCCTGCTGGGCATCGCCATCGACGGCGAAGAGAGCAAGGTGGCGGCGCACGCTTTGTGGCCGGTCACGGGCATCCGCACCGCGGCCACCGTGAACCTCATGAGCAACGCCGATGCCGACCGCGACTGGCGCACACCCGAGATCCTGGCCGACGCCACCATCGCCCTGCTGGCACGCGATCCACAGACGTGCACCTTCAAGGCCTGGCTCGACGAAGAAGTGCTCGCCGCCGAGGGCATCACCGACCTGTCGGGGTACCGCTGCGACCCGAACCACGAACCCTCCCCCATGTCGATCCAGCTCATCGATCCGGCATGGGAGCGGGGCAAGACCTACGAATAGATCCGAAGCGCTGCCTGTAGTAGCTTCGGCAGTCCACTCATCTCAGGCCTCCCTGAGGAGCCCGAATGTCCGCCACCGCAGAGCTCACCATCGCCGGCCTGGAGCCGACGGGACGCCGCCTCAAGTGTCCCGCCTCCGAGCTGGTCGAGCTGAAGGATCCCAACGACGACGACGCGCTGTTGCACACCGCGATCGTGTACGAAGAGCAGTACCAGGGGCATCCGGCGCTGACCGAGAACGTCCGCCTGGCGCTCAACTTCATGGAAGCCCCCATGGTCGCCGGGCTCATCGATCTGTCCAAGCACGATCTGGACGCGGGCTGGTACCTGTACCCCACCGGCGCCACACGCACGATGCAAGAGGTGCTCAAGGCCTACCGCGACATCGGGCAGGCACCTGGCCTCCGTGCCGCGCTCGAGATGTGCTACCTCGCCGGCATGGCCATCGTCGAGGCCGGTGAGTCGGGGCCGACTCAGGGCGTGTTCTCGCACGGCGACATCTCTCCCAACCGGGTGCTGGTCACCGCCGACGGGCAGATCCAGGTCATCGGCCATGCCATTCCGCAGATCGAGATCCTGGAGTGGCGCAACAACAACGACCACGTCGTACGCGAGGAATCCTTCCGGTACTGCCCGCCCGAGCGCATCGAAGGAACCATGGAGGATCCCACCTCCGACCTGTACTGCCTGACGCTCATGGCCTACGAGATGATCACCGGCAAAGACCTGTTCCAGGGCAGCCTCGCCGACATCATCCAGGCCGCCCGCACCGCCGAGGGCCCCAACCTGCTGGCCAAAGCGGCAAAGACCAAGGGCAAGGGCAAGGGCAACGTCAAGCTCCCCGCGGCCGTGCGCGAGTGGATGGAGATGTCGCTGCAGTTCGACCCTTCCATCCGCCTGCAGGGCCACGACTACATCAACGCCCTCTACGAGCTGCTGTCGGACCCAAGCCTCGAAGGCGAGACCATGTTCGACATCGCCAAGCGCGTGTTCGGGTCGGGCCGCAAGGGTCGTGCGCTCACGAGCGCCGGCACCACCGAGGCCATCCCGCGTCGCGCCTTGCAAGCCGCCAGCAGCGGTTTGGGCATTCGCGCGCCGGGTGGACGCTTCGTGGCCGGCGGGCGCCGGCGCGACGGCGACTCCGACGACGAGCAGGGCGAAGAGAGCCGCTGGGGCTCCGTGTCACGTGGCCCCGCGCGGCGTGGAGAAGAAGAAGAAGAGGGAAGCAGTCGCCGGCGTCGCCGCCGCCGGGGCGCGTCCGACGACGCCGAAGACGAGCCCAAGGCCGAAGAGGGCACCAGCCGCCGGCGTCGCCGCCGCCGCGGCGGGTCCGACGAAGCCGAAGAAGAACCCAAGGCCGAAGAGGGCACCAGCCGCAGGCGCCGCCGCCGTCGAGGTGCATCCGACGACGACGACAGCGAAGCCGAAGAGCCGCAGGCCAAAGAAGAAGAAGAAGAAGAGAAGCCCGCTCGCCGCCGCAGGCGCCGCGGAAGCTCCGACGACGACAAAGAAGAAGAGAAGGCCAAAGAAGAGCCAAAAGAAGAAGAAGAAGAGAAGCCCGCTCGCCGACGCCGACGTCGCGGAAGCTCCGACGACGACAAAGAAGAAGAGAAGGCCAAAGAAGAGCCCAAAGAAGAAGAAGAAGAAAAGCCCGCTCGCCGACGCCGACGTCGCGGAAGCTCCGACGACGACAAAGAAGAAGAGAAGGCCAAAGAGGCCCCCAAAGAAGAGCCCAAAGAAGAAGAAAAGCCCGCTCGCCGACGTCGACGCCGCGGAAGCTCCGACGACGACACCAAGGCCGCCGACAAGGCCGACGAGCCAGCAGAAGACGCCGCGCCAGCGCGCCGACGACGTCGTCGCACTCCCAAGAAGTAGATCGACGCGATATGCGGCGCGCCGATGATTCGGCTCGACCCCCACTACTCGCCTCAAGGCGGCCAGGAATCGTCGCTCTCAGCGGCGGCGAGTCCGTGGTTCACACCCCTGGTCGAACCGATCGAGGGGCAAGTGCAGGCGGCTCTCGACCGTCTGGGCCAGGCACACCGGGCCCCCCGCGCCGGCCTGGGCGCCGCCCTCACCGTGCACATCGCCCACACCTGGGGGCAGCGACGCTGGCGGGCGGCACTGAAGCTCGCCACCACCGCGGTCGAAGCCGTGAATGCTCGGGTGCACCACGGCGACCACGACGACTCCGACCGGGCCGCATGGCTGGGCATGGACGTGAGCCGGGTTCGCGCAGTGTGGAAGGGCCTGCTGCGCCACGACGAAGCGCTGCTGCACCGGGTCCTCGACCGCGTGCTCGCTCATGGACCCCTGGGCGACGGGCCCATCCCCGAGTCCGTCCTCTTCATGAGGGGCTGTGCCGCCGCCGCCGTCATCGCGGCCAACGTGCCCGACGACGTCCACGCTCGGCTCGACCGGCTGTTTACGTGGATGGGGCTGGCGCTCGAGCCCACTGCCCCGCCTGAGGCCTGGCACGGAGCCCTCGCCGCGGTTGGCCTGCAGCCCGTGCCGCCCTCCCGCGCAGAGGCCGTCGAGCACGTGCTGCTCGAGCTCGATCAGCTCCCGCACAGCAGCTTCTCGGACGCCCTGGGCACGGCACTCCAATACCTGGGGGAACGCCCGGAGCCACCGTCGGTTCGCGCCTTCGAAGCCTGGCACGCCCACACGACGCCCGCACCCGCTCCGCGGCTGCACCCCGTGCCTGTCGCCCACGACCCGGTGACCCGGTACGGCGCACGGTGGCGAAGCGACCTGCAGGGCACGTTGTCAGATGTGGTGCGGTCGCCCTCCCGCTCGATCGACGGAGCGCTGTCCCTGCTGCAACACCAGGGCGGCAAGCGCCTGCGTCCGCTGGTGGTGCTGGCCGCCGCCCAGGCGGTGGGCGGCGATCCCGCGCGTGCCCTGGTGCCCGCCGCACTCATCGAGTGGCTGCACCAGGCGTCTCTGGTGCTCGACGACATCGTCGACGAGGCCACCCTGCGTCGCGGCGCATCCACGCTGCACCAGGCCACCAGCGAGCCCTTCGCCATCGGGGTGACCGCCTGGATCCTCGCCCGCATCGCCGTCGAGCTCAGGCAGCTGCCGCCCGACGTGCGCTCCACCATGGCCGACGCCGCCCAGACCCTGGCCGAGGGCCAGCGCTCTGAGCTGCACCACACCGGTGATCCCGAGCTGTCGCTCACCGGGTATTACCGCATCATCGAGGCCAAGACGGCCCGGCTCTTTGCCGCGTCCGCTGCCATGGGTGGCACCGTTGGCGGCGGCAACCCTCGCCAGGTCGCAGCGCTGTTTCGCTACGGCGTCGAGGCTGGCCTCGCATTCCAGATCGTCGACGATGTGCTGGACTACACCGGTGCGCTCGATCTGCTGGGCAAGCGGCCGGGCACCGACATGCGGGCCCGAAAGGTCACGCTTCCGGTGCTGCTGCTGCGCGAACGCCTGGACATCCGAGGGCGAGACCGGCTCGCCACCATCCTGTTCGATGCCAGCTCCGATCCCAACGAGGCCGACCTGGACTGGATGCGCCTGGCCATGCACCGTCACGACATCGTCAGCGACTGCATCCGCAGGGCCCGCACCCACCGCGATCGTGCTCTCGATGCGCTGTCCACCCTGCCCCGAGGCGAAGGCCGCGACGTGCTCATGGCGCTGGCCAACCGATTCGTCGAGCGTGACCGGTGAAGCGCACGCCGTTCGACGTGGCCAAGCGGGTCGCGCTGTGGCTGCTCACCGGCATCGTGTGCATCTCGGGCTACGGCCTCACCAAGCTCATGCCCTACGGCGAGCCCGTGTACCTGCCGCTCACCGAGTGGGATCTGGCCATCCCCTTCATTCCGTGGACCATCTGGCCCTACGGCACGATCACCTGGGCGTCGCTGGTGGCCTGGCTCATGGTGCCCAACCGCATCGAGGGGCGCCGCGTCTTCTTCAGCATGGTGCTGGCCTGCGTGGTCTGCTGGGTGTTCTTCGCCTTCTTCCCCACGACCTACCCGCGCTTTCTGTACCCGCTGCCCGATGTCGACAGCTTCACGGTGCGTGAGTTCGCCGACCTGCGCGCATCCGACACGCCATCGCACTGCTTCCCCAGCATGCACGTCGCGCTGGCCTGGAGCCTGGGCCTCACGTGGGTGGCCTTCCTGACCCAGCGCTGGCAACAGGCCCTGGTGCTGGCATGGGCCGTGGGTGTGAGCGTGTTCACCCTCACCACCAAGCAGCACTACATCATCGACGTGCCCGCCGGCATGGCCGTCGGCATCGCCGCATGGGCCATCGTGCGCAACGGTGTCTACGAGGGCGTTCCCGACTTCTGGGCCCGCGTCGACAAGCCGCTGCGCCTGACCCGCCCCGAAGACCTGGCCATGGTGGGCCGCATGCGCCAGCGCGTCGAGGCGCACCAGTGGTCGCTGCAGGACATCCCCTGGCCCACCGGCCAGCAGCCTCCCCTGGACCCGCTGATGGTGCGGTTGCTCAACCAGGTCATCTACATCGAAGAGATCGCCGGCCTGAACTTCCAGTTCGAGGCCCGAGCCACCGACAACGCCGATCTCAAGGCGATCTACGGCCTGTTCGCCGACGAAGAACGGCGACATGCCGACGGGCTGCGCAAGATCCTGTCGCTGCACGGCCACGGCCTCGAAGGCCCCGGCCTGGGCAACGCCCTGGTGCTCGATCAGTTCGACACCATCGAGCCCCGCTCCGACGCCGACTGGGTGCTGGTGGCGGCCAGCACGCCGGTGTTCGAGACCTTCCTGGACGCGGGCACCATCCCCTTCCTGCAGAAACACCCCGCCCTGAAGGGCCCGGCGATGGACGAGTTCGTGCGTCGGGTGTGCGCCGACGAGGGGCAGCACATCGCCCTGAACTGGCTGGTGACGCGGCATGCCGCGCGCGAGTACAGCGGGCTGCGCGGCATTCGCTTCTTGCTGAACCCCAACATCTACCGGGGCATCGCCGCGGTGCCCTGGATGAGCCTGGACATCTACGCCCTCGCCTACAGCCTGGGCTACGAGTTCGACACGCTCGTTCCGGCGTTCGGGCGGCTGTGGCGCATGCCCAATCGATACCCCGAGCTCGACGGCTTCGTGCTGTGGTGGTTCTACCGGCTGTTCGTCTTTGCCGGGTTGGTCGCGACCTACACGTGCATGGGCCTGGTTCGGGCCGGCATGCTGTGGGGCTGGCTGTGGACGACGGTGACCGAGATCACCGACCGCATCGCCTGGCTGCTGTTCGGAAATCCCCTGCTGGAGCGGCGAGCGCTCCCCAAGGTGTAGGGGCGGTGCGCGGTGCTCTAGTGGGACGCTTGCCCGTGCCCGTGCCCGTGCCCGTGCCCGATTCGGTGAGGCGCGGACTCCGCATCTTCAGGAGCGTCGGCGTTCAGCGTTGGCGGCCATGCGGACCAGCATGGAGACGAGGCGATGGAGGAGTTCGCGGGCCTTCGGGACGTCAGCCAGGGGCGGTGCGCGGTTGGAGAACCGCAACGGTCTGGTCGCCGACTTCGAGCTCACCCAGGCCAACGGCACCGCCGAGAGGGACGCTGCTGCCGAACATGATCGGGCACGGGCACGGGCACGGGCACGGGCACGGGCACGGGCACGGGCACGGGCACGGGCACGGGCACGGGCACGGGCACGGGCACGGGCACGGGAGCAGGCCCTGCAGCGGCCGCTACGCGGCCTTCTGCAGTGGCCTGCTAGTACCCATCCAACAAGCCCGCGAACTCGTCATCCTCGAACTCGAAGCCTGTCGGAAGCCCCCCATCGTCGTACGGGTCGGCGTCGTAGCCGGGCTTTTCGGGCAGGGACGGGTCACACAGGTGCAGGTACCAGCCCTTCACGAAGCGATCGTCGCGGTTGAGGTAGTAGCTGTACGACGGAAGCTGCTCGTCGCGACCCAGCTCTTCGACCTCGGGGACCGCTTGGCCTGAGCGCACACAGTGGCTGAACTTGTCGCGAATCTTGGGGCGCCCCAAGATGTCGAGCACGCGCTCGCGGCAGTTCCCGAGCCGCTTTCGGTTGCCCTTCTCGCAGACCCGCAGCTGCGACTCGTCCAAGAAGCGGTACCACTTGGCCACCAGGGCATCCTCTTCGGCGTGTTTGGTTGCCCTCACCTGCCGCTCGAGCTTGGCTTCGGTGCGCACCAGCTTGTCTTCGGTCTCGGTGAGCTCGACGATCAGGCGCTCCTTGTCGGCCTCGGCGGCCACCAGCAGCAGCTTGGTCTGTGCCAGTTCCTCGCGGACGGCAGCGAGCTCACGGCTGACCGCCGACGAGCCCTTGCCGCGACGCTTCATCTTGTCCTGCAGCTCGGCGAGCTTGGCCTCGCCCGCCGAGACCCGATCCTGCAGCGTCGCCACCTTGCGATTGGCGCTGTCGAGCTGGGTCTGGGTGTCCTCGATGACGTCGTGGCACAGCGCACCGAGATCGGCCACGTCAGCCCGAACCGTGGTCTCGATGCTTGCGGGGGCCATGCTCCAGCCGAACACGCCGCCGAGCATCAGCCCCACCAACAGGCCGGTCACGGCGGTGGCGCTGGGCAGGGCAATCCAAGCCACCTGCTCGGCGGTCACGACCATCTCGGGCTCGTCGTAGTAGTCATCGTCGTTGTACATGGTGCGCTCCGGGGCTGCGTGAGCTTCGATGCAACCCCTGTGCCGATCCCCGGCACGCCCCCGAACGGGCGATTACCTGCCCATCCGGCCATGCGCGGCGCTTCGAGCCGCGACAAAAACACCACGGGAGTCACACCAATGAGCGAGCTCATTCCCCGCGCCACCTTCTTCGGCAACCCCGACCGCGCCATGGTGCGCATCTCGCCAGACGGGTCCACCCTGTCGTGGCTCGCACCGCGCGACGGCGTGCTCAACCTGTGGCTCGCCCCGACCGACAACCTCGACGCGGCGCGCGCCATCACCGCCGACACCGGCCGCGGCATCGCCCAGTACGCCTGGGCCAGAACCGGCGATCGGCTGCTGTACCTGCAGGACGCCGACGGAGACGAGAACAACCACGTCTACAGCGTCGACCCCGCCACCGACGAGGTCACCGACCTCACGCCCATCGACGGGGTTGCTGCCCAGCTGATGAGCCTGTCGGACGCGCGCCCCGACCATGTGGTCGTGGGACTCAACGACCGCGTCGCCCAGCTGCACGACCCCTACTTGATCGACGTGCGCACCGGCGAGCGCAAGAAGCTCGGTGAAAACCCCGGCTTTGCCGGCTTTCTCATCGACGATGACCACGCCCCCCGCTTTGGCATCGCCATGACCCCCACTGGGGACCTGCAGGTACTGGCCGCCACCGACTCCGGATGGGAGCCGTTCACCACCATTCCCAGCGACGACACCCTCACCACCCACCTGGTGGGCTTCGACGCGTCCGGGCGCACGCTGTACATGCTCGACAGCCGCGAGCGCGACACCGCCGCCCTGACCGCCACCCACCTGGACACCGGCCGTGTGCGCGTGCTCGCCCATGACCCCCAGGCCGACATCGAGGGCTGGATGCAGCACCCCACCACCCGCGTCGTCGAGGCCGCCAGCAGCGTGTACGAGCGCAAGCGCCTGCACGTGCTCGACCCGGCCATCCAGGCCGACCTCGACACCTTGGGTCAGCGGGTCCAGGGCGACGTCGACGTCATCTCCCGCTCGGTCGACGACCAGCTGTGGGTGGTCGCGGGCATGCGCGACGATGGCCCCATCGGGTACCACCTGTACCGGCGCGACACCGGAGAAGTGCGCTTTCTCTTCACCAACCGCAGCGCCCTCGACGACCTGGAGCTTCGGCCGATGCAGCCCGTGGTCCTGCGCGCGAGCGACGGGCTGGACATGGTCAGCTACCTGACCCGCCCACCCACCGAGTCGCCCGTGCCGCTGGTGCTGCTGGTGCACGGTGGCCCCTGGGCCCGCGACAGCTGGGGCTACAACCCCCTGCACCAGTGGCTGGCCAGCCGCGGCTATGCCGTGCTGAGCGTGAACTTCCGTTCATCGACCGGCTTTGGCAAGGCCCACATCAACGCCGGCAACAAGATGTGGGGAACGCGCATGCACGACGATCTGCTCGATGCCGTGCGCTGGGCCATCGACGAGGGCATCACCGAGCCCGGTCGCGTCGCGATCATGGGGGGGTCGTACGGTGGGTACGCCGCTCTCGCCGGCCTGACCTTCTCTCCCACCTTCTTCGCCTGTGCCATCGACATCGTGGGCCCCTCCAACCTCATCACCCTGTTGGAGACGATTCCTGCCTACTGGGCGCCGATGCGCGCCTTGTTCGACACCCGGGTGGGCAACATCGACTCGGAGCGCGAGCTGCTCACCGAGCGCAGTCCCCTCACCCATATCGACCGCATCGAGCGGCCCCTGCTCATCGGGCAGGGTGCCAACGATCCTCGTGTCAAGGAGGCCGAGTCCACCCAGATTGTCGATGCGATGCGCCAGCGCAGCATTCCCGTCACCTACGCGCTGTTTCCCGACGAGGGACACGGCTTCGCCCGCCCCGAGAACCGCCTCGCCTTCTACGCGGTGGCCGAGCAGTTCCTGGCCGAGCACCTGGGGGGGAGCGCCGAGGCGATTGGCAGCGCCTTCGAAGGAAGCTCCATCGAGCTGTCGTCGTAGCGGAGCCGTGGCCCGGCGAAGGCGACTCGCTCGCCCGGCGCGCTACCCCGCGCGGCTCAGCATCGGGTCCATGCCCTGCAAGGCGGCAGGCAGGTCCTGGGCCATCATCGGCTCGGCGATGTCGATGCGCGCATCCAGGAACACCGAGGTGATGTGCAGGTGGGGCTCGCCGGTGTCGACCACCAGCGTGATGGCGAACTGGTCGTAGTTGGCCGCCCGGATGACCCCGCTGTCCTCGACCAGCACCCGATCCGGGTAGAAGTGCAGCGTGGTGGGCCCGATGCGCATGGCAGGAATGCTGAGGTTGCTGAAGACCAGCGGCGGCTCGCTGGTGCCCACCGCGACGCCACCTCGGCCCCCTTTCCAGGTCAGGCCCGCGCCCGCAATGCCGGTCACCGCCGCGAACAGCCGGGCAAAGCGCCGCTGCGCATCGTTGCCCAGCGCGAACACGAGCGCCGTCGATCGCGCGTACTGGTACCGCCGCCAGGCAACCGGAATCAGCGCCACCGCGAGCAATGCCAGCCCCAGACCCGCCAGGGTCACCTGGTGCAGCTGAGCCCGAATCGCCGGCTCGATGCTGTCGGTCAAGAACTGCGCCAGCGCCAGTCGCTCGTCCCACATGAAGGGGTCTTTGTCCTGCCCCCACTGGCCCGTCAGCCAGCCCGGCGCCTTGTTGAGCGTCAGCCAGAGGCCCATGGCGGCGATACCCCAGGCGCAGGCGATCTTCACCAGCGTGCGCACCTCGCCCGGCGCTCGCCCCCGACGGCGGTTCATCTGGAACAGCACCTCGGTGGGGTTGTCGTCTTCGGGCACGATCACGGCCTCGGTCTGGCCGTCGACGTCCATTCGGCGCTCGGCACCGCGGATGGGCATCACCGACACGCGATGGGCCGTCGGACCACGCCCCATGAACAGGCCCACGAGGCCGCGGGACACGCGCAGCCCCGAGTCGCGCAGGCTGAAGGCAAAGGGCCCGATCTCGACCCGGTCATTGACGTAGAAGCTCACGGGTCCGAGTGTAGTCCAACGCAATCGATGTCTCAGCTGCGACCACCCGCGGTAGGATGTTCGTCTGTGCCGGAGGACGGATGGCCGACAAGAAGAGCAAGTTCGCTTCACGCTTCAGCAGTGCGCTCGCCCAAGAAGAAGCAGCGCGCAAGAAGGCCGAAAAAGAGAAGGCCGAGACCGAAAAGCGAAACAAAGAACTCCAGGCGTCGGCCACCAAGGCCCGCAAAGACCTGCTGAGTCAGCTCGAGGGCATTGGCAAGGACATCGGCGCGCTCGATGTGAAGACGCAAAAGAGCGGGGCTGTGTCGCTCGGCTTCCGCGACAACAAGCTGGTGTTCGCTCCCGATGGTGAGTACGACCGCATCTCGGTGAGCTACGAGGCGTCCCCGGGCGACGAACACCTGTTCCGCGCCGAAGACGACGAGGGCCAGATTCTGTGGATCCTGTCGCGCGGCAACCTGGCCGCTCCGTTGTTCGACGCGGGTCTGGACGACCTGTTCGTGCGCGGCCTCGGACTGCCCGCTCCCGACGACTACGTTCCGCTCGAGGTGGCCTACGCGGCCCCACCCGAGCCCGAACCCGAGCCCGAGGTCTACTTCGACGACGAGGTCCTGGCCGACGACGACGACGACGACGACGGCGAGCTCGACAGCGACGAGCCCAAAGACGTCCGTGACGTGCTCAAGGAGCGCCGCCGCGAAGCCTGGGTCAACCGCGCCGACCACACCCGCGTCGAGGGCAACACCCACGCGCCGTGGAACATCCGGCCCTCGAACCCCGGCATCAAGAAGAAGAAGAAGACCGCGCAAGACCCCAACCGGGTCAAGCCTGGCGAGGCCACCGCCGACTACGACATCCGTCCCACCCGCACCAAGAGCACGAACCCGCGTCGCAAGCGCAAGTTCGCCGTCGACAGCGGTGTCGGCTCAGCGGTCAAGCACTACAAGCCCATCATCGGCTAGGTGCCCAGTCAGCGTTCCGCAGCGGGTCGGAAGGGTCCACGCCCTCCGACCCCTCGTCGCATCTACAACCAGGCCAGCTGGTACCTCAAGCGCTACTTCGCGCCGCGAGCCCATGTGCGCCGCATCCTGGTTCGCAAGGTCGACAAGGCGCTGGCCGTGCACCAAGGCGACCGCGACGAGGCGCTGCAGTGGGTCGACGAAGTGCTCGACCGGCTGGTGAAGGAGGGCGCCCTCGACGACCGCCGGTACGCCATCGACAAGGCGCGCGCGCTCGTTCGCCGGGGCAATCCCACCCGCATGGTTCAGATGAAGCTCCGCGCCAAGGGCGTTGCTGGGCCGCTCATCGACGAGGCACTGGCCGTCGTGCGTGAAGAGAGCGGGGATCCAGACACCAAGGCTGCTGCCGCATACGTGCGAAAGCGGCGAATGGGGCCCTACCGTTTGGCCGATGTGCGCCGGGAGCTGTTCGACAAAGACCTGGCACGCATGGCGCGCGCCGGGTTCGCCTACGGCCTGGCCCGCGGGGTGCTCGAGCTCGAAGACGCCGATGCTGTCGAGATCGCCGAGCTCAGCGGTTCGTTATGACATTGAAGTCGAGGTCGACGTCCGAGGTCACGACGTGGATGATCGGCGAGTCGGGCACCTGCTCCACCAGCTGGTAGTCCATCGTGGTCTTTTCGGGCGTCCACGACTCCTGGATGTTGTCCATCCAGAACTGCTGGTTGTTGATGGGCGGGCTCAGCGGATCGGTGTCGAGCTCGTTGCCGTGCACGACCCACTCCTTGAGGCGGCTGCCGTCGTCGGAGAAGTTGAAGCTGTGGTAGGCCTCGTTGGTGCTGGACAGCCAGAAGCCGTCTTCGAAGGCCGAGTTGCAGTTGGACTGCACCCGCTCCCACTTGCCATGCATGGTCACGCGGGAGCCCTTGGCCTCGACCTGCGTGCCATCGGCCGCGTAGGTCATCGTGCAGTCGCAGATGGGCTCGGCGCCGGTAGCGCTGGAGTCGCACAACAGGTCGGTGATCAATCCATCCGGCGTGATGTCCCAGTCGACGTGGTAGATGAGCTCGAAGTCGGTGAGGTGCGCGAACAGCGGCGGACCCACGTCGGTGTCGGCATCGGCGTCGGCGTCAGCGTCGGCGTCAGCGTCGGCGTCGGCGTCGGCGTCGGCCTCCTCGCAGTCGGGCGAGAACACGCAGCCGTTGTCGCGGCAGTCGAAGTACCCGTTGCGGTCGTTGTCGGCCCCATCGGAGCACTCGCCGGGGTCGTCGCCCTCGAAGTCGTCGAGCCCCACCGCCTCACTTCCCGTTCCTTCGCAGGAAAGGGCCGCCAGCGCCATCCATGGAAGCAGCCGCCTCATGTCGTCCTCCACACCCAGTATAGGGGAACCCCCACCCTTCCGCGCGCCCGGTGTTGTCAGCGCGGGGCGCCTTGCGATACACCCGCGAGACCGCGGAGTCTCGATGTCCATGCGCCTGCTGCCCACTCTCCTCCTACTCGCCGCCTGCCCCACCACCGGCGACGGAGACGGCGATGGCTACGCCGGTCCCGGCTCCGACGGACCCGACTGCGTCGACAGCGATCCGGCCATCCACCCCGGCGCCGAAGAGATCTGGTACGACGGCACCGATCAGAACTGCGACGGGGCGTCCGATTTCGACCAGGACGGTGACGGCCACGACGCCATCGAGCACGGCGGAGACGACTGCGACGACCTCGACGCCGCCATCCGTCCAAGCTCCCCCGTCGACGCTCCGTACGACGGCATCGATCAAGACTGCGACGGCGCCTCGGACTTCGACCAAGACGGCGATGGCTACGACAGTGCCAGCCACGGCGGCGAAGACTGCAACGACATCGACGCCAGTGTGAACCCAGCCGCCGAGGAGTTCTGGTACGACGGCGAAGATCGCAACTGCGACGGGCACGACGACTTCGACCAGGACGGCGACGGCGATCGCTCCGACGCCCACGGCGGCGACGACTGTGTCGACAACGATCCCGACATCCACAGCGACGTCGCCGAGATTCCCTACGACGGCACCGACCAGGACTGCGACGGCCTCGACGGCGACCTCGACGGCGACGGCTTCGACAGCGACGAATACGGTGGCACCGACTGCGACGACAGCGATGACACGGTGTTCCCCGGCGCCGCCGACCCCTTCTACGACGGGGTCGACAGCAACTGCGACGGCGCCAACGACTACGACCGCGACCTCGACGGCTACAACGCGCGCGACGGCGTGACCGATCCCCAAGACTGCGACGACGGTGATCCAGCCGTGAACCCGGGCGCCGACGAGATCTGGTACGACGGCTTCGACCAGAACTGCGACGGCGCCAACGACTTCGACCAGGACGGCGACACGCACCTGCCCACCTTCTTGGGGGGCATCGACTGCGACGACACCCGCGCGTCGGTGAACCGGGCCGACGAGCTGACGGTCGACGGCACCGGCTACGCCGAGTTCGAGGGCTCCGAGGTGACGGTCGCCGTGTACCGCACCAGCGACTCCGCCGTGACCGAGCGCGAGAGCATGGATGTGACGGCCGGCAAGTTCGACTTCGCCTTCGCCTGCGCCCTGGCGGTCAGCGAGGACTACCGCATCTACGTGCACATCGACGCCGACGACACCGGCACCTGCACCCCCAACGGCGACGACGAGCTGTTCTACGACGAGGTCAGCGGCGGATCCGCACTGGCCATCGACCTGAACTGGCCCACCAGCCTCGACGCCCACGACACCTGTGAGATGTACAACCCCGTCGAGGACTGAGCGGCGCCTACCGCCCGATCTCGGCGTACATGCGCGCGCGCATCTGCGGCGTGATGTGGTGAGACACCCCCGGGTAGACCACCAGCTCGGCGTCCCAGCCCTGCGCGCCCAGCGCTTCGATGCCGCGGCGCGTGCGCTCGATGGGCAGCACGGTGTCGCCATCGCCGTGTAGGGCCACGATGGGGGGCGCGTCCTTGGGCAGGGCCTTGGGCCATAGCGGCTCGGGCAGCCAGCCGGCGACCGCGACGGCCCTCGACACCAGCTCGGGATGGCGCACGGCCAGCGCGATGGACATCATGGCCCCCTGGCTGAATCCGGTGACCACGGGCTTTCCCGCGTCGGGGTACCGGTGCATCAGCTCACGCAGCAACACGGCGACCTCGTCGGCGGCGGTGGCCACCTCGGCCGCGACGACCTCGGCCTCGCCCTCCCGCACCCGGGTGGCAAACCACGACCAGCCCTGGCCGTGGGCCGTGGGCGCCTGAGCGACGATCACACGTGCCTTCCCAGGGTAGGCATCGAACAGCGGTGCGTAGGCTGCGGCTCGGTCACCGAGCCCGTGCATGGCGACCACCAGCGGCAGGCTGCCACCGGTGCCCGCTACCACCTCGACCCGCACCAAGCTGGATTGTGGGGCCGCGGGCGGTGATTGCTGGGCTCGACAGCCCATCATCACCATGGCGATCGCAACGACGTACACAAGCAGATGGCGCATGGGAATTCGTTATTGGGTGCCCGGGTTCGACGCACATCCCCAACCCTCGGACGTCGCAAATGCGGTTCTCTCCCCTCACATCCACGGCCTGCCTGCTCACCCTGGCCTTCACCCTGGCCTGCGCGGGCAGCCCGCCTCCCCAAGACGACGTGCTGATTGGTGTCGAAGCCGCGCCTGCCGTGGCCGACGCCGATGCAGGGGCGGCACCCGCAGCCACGCCGGCACCCACCGGCACACCCGCGCCGGCGCGCACGCCCATGGCCAAGCCGCCCACACCAGCCACCCCCGCGGCCCAGGCCGCCACCGAATACCCGGGCACCGCCCAGGGCGTGTGCCAGCGCCTTCAAGACTGCAACTGCCCGCCCATGGCCAGCGTCGCCGCCTGCGCCCGGGTTCTCGACCGCGACGTGACGCAAGCTCGCCAGATGATGGACGCCACCGGGCTGGGCGAGATGGCCGTGGCCATCGGGGGCGGCGACATGATCGAGCAGTCGCTGTACGTCGCCGCCAACAGCAAGTGCGTCGACGCCTGCAAGAACGGCACGAACGTGTTCGATGACGGCAGCGGAGGCACGCGCCTAAGCGGCGGCTCCGGCATGGGAAGCCGCACCGGCACCCCGGGCGGTGGCGGACGCACGACGGGCAGCTGGAACATCACCATCAACGACAACACCACCGCTCGGCCCACGGGCGGTTCGGTGTCGATCGGCAGCGACCTGCGCGTCGGCGCCGGCTCGGGGCAACCCACCAGCTACACGCTCGTGGTCCGCTCCCTCGACGGCGAGTGGGTCGATGTGAAGGTGGACGGCCGCACCGCGGTCGAGCTGCGCAACAGCAAAGAAGGCCAGACGTCCCTGTCTCCGGGCGTGCACACCGTCGAGGTGTACGAGTTCATGGACGAGGATCGCCCGCTGGCGCGAGCGCGCATCACCACGGGCGCCACCGAGCGCATCGTGATCGGCGTCGCCGAAGAGCGCCCGGTCGAGTGCTACGACCCCAGCGCCTGCACCCCGCTGTAGCCCCGATGTACCCCGGGCACGGGCACACACCCTCTTGACGGAACTCCAGCTCGGCGCGCGGGTCGCACTCCAGGCGGCCCCACCGCCCGGAGTTCCCCCGTGTCCACGCGCCAAGACCCTCCGAACCAGGACCTCAACCTGGTCCCGGTGATGAACCTCGTCACCATCTTGATTCCCTTTCTGCTGATGGCCAGCGAGTTCGTGTCCATCAGCGTTGTCGATACCACGCTGCCGGGAATCTGCGGCGCTCCCTGCGGCGCCGATCCCAAGCCCGACCCCGACCCGCAGCCTCCCCTCAATCTGTCCATCACGGTGCACAAGGACGGCTACACCATCCTGGGCAACGATCTGGGGCTTGCCGACATCGACGACCGCATCGAGATTCGCTGCATCGACGGTGACTGCGAGGGCGCCGGCTACGACAACGCCGAGCTCAACCGCGTGCTTGCCCAGGTCAAGATGGCCCACCCCCACGAAGAGAACCTCGTCTTGGTTCCCAGCCAGAACACCAGCTACGGCACGCTCATCGAGGCCATGGACGGCAGCCGGCAGTCCGGCAAGGACGAGCTCTTTCCGTACGTGGTGATCGCCGGAGGAACCCAGTAGCCGCACACCAACAGGGTGCTGAAAAGCCCGGCTTGCCGGGCTTCTCACGGCGCTGCGACCGAGGCATCCGCCGCCCTAAGCAGGTCCGGCTGCCGAATCGGCGATTCCTCGAGAATGCGAAAACCGCCGGCCAAACTCAATCGTGGAGTCGGCGGCCGGACTTGCCGAGTCTGAAGGCGGCGGTGCCGGCAATGGTAGAGGCAGGTCGCTGAAATGCGAGGAACGAGTATTTCAGCGGCCTGCTAAGGGGCCAGATCCAGCCGCACGGCCAACGGCCCCACCTGCATGTAGCCGGCGACCTCGAGAACCCGGGCGGGCAGCTGCCCCGGTGCCAGGGTCTCGAGCCCGGCGTCGGGCAGGCGCGGCATCGGCTCGATGCGCTCGTGCAGCGCCCACAGCAAGACCCGCCAGCGCACCCCGCGATCCGACATCGCCTGGCGCAACCACACCGAGCCCTGGCGAAACTCGACGCCCAGGTCGCCGAGCAGCTGGCGCTCGTCGGGGGTGAGCCGGGCCAGGGGCTCACGCAGCTCACGGCTGCGCGCCAGGCCGAGCCCACGCTCCAGGGCGTAGGCAACCGCTCGCCCGGCATGGTGCAGCCCATCCGGGAGCCGCTGCACCGGCCCAACGAGCCCGTGAACCGCACCAGCGACCCGCCGCTCCACCCGACGTCGCAGCACCTGCCGTGTCTCGGCATTAGCATCGTTCATGCCGATGACGCGCACCAGCGGTCGAAACACGTCCGACGAGGGCAGCAGCCGAGCCACCTGCCGTCCCTGCACCTGGACGCGTCCTTCGTGATCGATGTCGAGCGGCGCCTCTTGCCATGCACGAGGCGTTGCCGCGATGGCCGTGCCTGACGAGCGGCCCCGGGTGTCCACAAATCGAGCGGTGAGCCGGTCGTGAAGCGCGTCCGACAGCTTGTCTTCGATGACGCGGGTGCGCTCCTGCCAGTGCGGGGAGTCGCGCATCCACCCGGTTCGATAGGCCAGGTAGGTCCAGGTCCGGGTGTACGCGATGCGCGCCATCAGTGTCTCGATGTCGCCGTCGGTGCGATCGAGGCGCTGCACGCGGCCCCGAATCCAGTCGTCGGGGAGCTCGCCGCCCTCGCGCAAGAACAGATACACCCGCTTGAGCTGCTCGGCGTGCGCTCCCGTGAGCGTCTTGCGGTAGTCCGGCACCCCGCACACCTCCCACAGCAGCGCGACATCGTCCGTGGAATGCGTGGCGCGACGCACCTCGTCGTCGGCGGCCAGGTCTTCGAGCACGCGGTGATCTTCGCCGTCCTTCACCTGAATGAGCTCGCGCCGCGGCGACCGCTTGCGCAGCGAGGTGAGCAGGCTGTCGATGCTCCGGAAGTCCAGGTCGGGATTGCGCCAGTACAGCCGCTCGACGGGGGTGAATGCGTGGTGCTCGAGCCTCTCGACGACGTCGGGATCGAGCGTGCCAGCGCCCTTCAGACAGCCGAAGGTGCCGTCGCGCAGGTGCCGCCCCGCTCGTCCGGCGATCTGGGCCAGCTCGGGCGGTTGCAGCGCACGATGGCGGTGGCCGTCGAACTTGCGCAGCGCGCTGAAGGCGACGTGGTCGATGTCCAGGTTCAGCCCCATGCCGATGGCATCGGTGGCCACCAGCGTGTCCACCTCGCCGGCCTGGTACATGGCCACCTGGGCATTGCGGGCCCGGGGCGACAGCGCGCCGAGCACCACCGCCGCGCCACCGCGACGAGCACGAACCCGCTCGGCCAGCTGGTACACCTGATCGGCCGAAAACGCGATGATCGCCGAGCGCTTCGGCAGCGCTGACAGCTTGCTCACGCCTGTCCACGACAGCTTGGACAGGCGCGGTCGAGACGCGTGTTCGGCCTTGGGCAGCAGTCGCGCGATGATGGGTGCCATGGTGTCCGAGCCCAGAAACATCGTCTCGAGCAAGCCGCGCGCGGCGAGCAGGCGCTCGGTGAACAGCCGCCCGCGCTGCCGACTGGCACACAGCTGGATCTCGTCCACCGCGACGAAGGCCACACGCTTTTCCACCGGCATGGCCTCGACGGTGCACACCCAGTACCGCGCGCCGGCTGGGATGATCTTCTCTTCGCCGGTGATCAGCGCCACGTCCAGCGCACCCTTGCGAGACACCACCCGCTCGTAGACCTCCCTCGCCAGCAGCCTCAGCGGCAACCCAATCATTCCGCTGGGGTGCAGCAGCATGCGCTCGATGGCGTGGTGGGTCTTGCCGGTGTTCGTCGGGCCCGTCACCGCCGTGACGCGCGGCTCAGCCAGTGCAGTGGGCAGGGGCATCTGCCGCCCTAACCGCTATGACCCCAACCCCAGCAAGCGGCTGAAATACCTAGCAGCCGCCGTCCAGCGCCCCCGCATCGTCCTCGGGCGCCGGAAAGTCTGGGAAGCAGATGGTCACGTCGCCCTCGACCACCCGAAAGCGAAAGCCGGGGGTGCCCATGCGGTGGGTGTACAGCACCTCGATCGGATGCGTGCCCGATGGGATGACCACGGACACGTCGAGCACCGTGAACTCGGGCTGCGACTCGATCGAAGCCACGACCTCGGAGCCCAGCACCACCCAGGCGTCGCTGGTGGCCCCCAACACCAGGCGCACATCCTGATCGCCGGCCGCTCGAACCCAGCCTCGCCAGCGCACGCTGAAATAGGCTGGGTCAGCCTCGAGCCCCTCGTCGACCGGCCACCAATTGGGCCCGAACTCGAGCGAAGGGTCGTACTTCTGATGCGCGACGAAGCGGTCGTCCCACCAGTCGACGAGCTGGGGGTCGAGGCCGGGCAGCGTCGGCTCTACCGGCTCGAGGTCGGGATGGGTGTTGGGCAGGTTGTAGTAGCTGCCGAACCACCCCTGATCGCAGGCAGTGAAGTTGGGCGGCTCGCCACGGGGGTCGGGTGGCGGAGGCGGCGGCAAGGGGAACTCGCCGGTGTCTCGGATGATCCGGAAGCCACCATCGGTCGGGGCGCAAGCGGTCGCCGCGCAAAACACGGCCCCTGCCAGGATGAACCTAGTCTTCACTGAAGTCAGGGAAGCAGATGATGACGTCGCCCTGCACCACCCGGAAGCGGAAACCGGCGCTGCCCATGCGGTGGGAGTAGCGAATCTGGATGGGGTACACACCCGAGTCGATGCGGTGCGTCACATCGAGCACGGTGAACTCGTCGACGCCCTCGATGGACGCGATGACCTCTTTGCTCTCGCCCAGCATGACCCAGGCGTCGCTGGAGCCCGCGAGCACCATCTGCACGTCGCTGTCGTCGGTCGCGCGCAGCCAGGCGTTCCACTTCACGCTGAAGTAGGCCGGGTCGTCCTGCAGCCCCTCTTCGACCGGCCACCAGTTCGGCCCGAACTCGAGCGAAGGGTCGTACTTCTCGTAGGCGATGTACTGGTTGTCCCACCAGTCGAAGGCGGCCGGATCGAGCCCCGGCAGACTGGCCTCTTCGGGCTCGACATCGGGGTGGGTGTTGGGGAGGTTGTAGTAGCTCGCGAACCAGCCCTGGTTGCAGGACGTGAAGTTGGGCGGCGAGCCCTCGTCGTCGGTGCTCTCGTCGGGGGGGAGCGGCGGCTCGACCGACGGCGGGATGTAGATGTTTTGCTCGTTGCCGCCGCAGGCCGTGGCCAAGACAATGGCGATGGCGGGCAGCGCCAAGAAGAAACGGGTTGGTGAGGTCATTGCTCGCCCCCTTGTGCATTCCAACGCTCGAAGTCGGGCATCACGGCGCACTGTAGCCACTCGTGGAGCTTCCCGCGCTCATCATCTGTGGGGCCTCCGCCAGGAGGCATCGCATTGGCCGGGTCGTCGAAGAGCACCGTGCGCGCCTCGATGCGCACGGCCCACTGCATCACCAGCGCATACTCGTCGAAGTCGACCCCTTCGGGTGCCCCGTTTCGATGGTCCGGCGGAACGAGCTGCGAGTGGCAGCCGTTGCAGAACTGCTCGAGGAAGGGGTCCCCAAAGTTGTCGTGGTCGAGAGGGGGGTCATGAACGCACGGGTCGGCCGTGTCATTGGCTTCTTGCGGGGTGCAGGATGCCAATGCCAGGCCGAGCGTGCAGACCAGAATCGATCCGGTTCTCAATGAGGGTGCTTCCTACCCCGGGTTTCGCAGCAAGCCGTCGACAGGCTCGATACCCGGGAGGAACCTCTCAGGGTCCAGGCCGCCGAGCTTGAGCAGCGCGGTACCGACGTTCTCGGTTCCGAGCATCTGCCCACCCGGGTCGGCCAGACCCGTCTTGAAGTCAATGGGGTTGGCAATGAAGGCGTCGTCGGTCGAGCCGACCACGTTGTTTCCACGGATGCCACTGCCGGCCACCAGCATGGAGGTGTACGGCCAGTGGTCACGGCCCATCGCGCCGTTGAAGCGCGGCGTGCGACCGAGCTCGGACGTAGCGACCACGACCACCTCGTCGAGCAGGCGCGGTGCGGCCTGGCCCGGGGTGACGGCCATGTGCGCGAACAGCTCGTCGAGAACTCCGTAGAAGTTGTCGAGCTGCGGTCCCACACCCTGGTTGCCGCCGTGCGTGTCCCATCCACCAGGGATGCGAATCATGGCGCTGCGCGTGAGGCCGAGGCGCATGACCTCGAGGGCCATCATGGCCTGGTCGAGCGTGCCGTTGCCCTGGTCGCCCAGGCCCGCCTCGAAGCGGCGGCCTTCGAGCTCCATCCCCTTCTCGAGGTTGGTGAGCAGCGCGTCGGCACGCTTGCGACCCAGGTCGCCCTTTCGCCCGACGGCGTAGCGCGCCGCCCGGTTGTAGACGAAGTGGTCCATCATGCTGTCGGAGGGCACGGCGACCTTGGGTGCGGGCCGATCCGACTCGCCGACGATGTCACCGTCGATGAGGTCGAGCAGGGTTCCGCCGCCACCGCGCACAACCGCGGCGCCGAAGTTGCCCGGATAGCTCGGACCCGAGAAGACCAGGTGCGGCATGGGGTACTCGGCGGTTCCGTTCGCCGCCAGAATGGTGGGCCAGTCGGAGTACGACGACGCGGTGGTGCCGGTCATCATCCACTGCATGCCGGAATCGTGACCGGCAGAGTGCACGTTCACACCGCGAACCAGGGCGGCATGTTGCCCCCAGCGCGACATGAACAGGTCGACATTGGGCCGGTCTGCACCGGAGCACCAGGAGAGGTTCCCGATCTCGCCTCGGACGGTCATGGGGTCCATGTCCGTGCCGTCGATGGGGGTCACCCCGTCCGGCCCGTACTTCGGGTCGTGCGGCGTGGCATCCCAGCCACCGCTGGCGAAGAAGAAGAGGAACTTGCGGTCACCTGTTGCGGCCCGTGCCTGCTGGCTCACCGCAGCAGCGGAGCCCAGCGTGCCCAAGGCAGCAGCGGAGGCGATCGAACGAATCAGCTCACGACGATTGATGTTCATTTTCAACCTCCTTTTAGTAGAACAGAACCATGGGGTCACGAAGGACCACCGAGACGATGCCAGCCCAGGCAACCTGGGCCGAGTTCTCCTCGGGGGTGCGAATCTGCTTCCAAAGAGTCATCAGCTCCTCGACTTCGGGAGCCTCCTCTTCGAGCGGAACGCCGGTGATCTGCAGGTACAGGTCCCGGATCTGGACTTCGAACTCCTCGGGATTGTTCTCGGGAGTCATCTCGGACGTGACGTACTTCAGGAGGGTGCGGTCCTCGGGAAGGGTCTCGGGGTTGAGGTCGTGAATCGCGACGTGCCAGCCAGCGGACTGGGCCAGACGTTCCTGGATGAGCACCATGCCCACCGAGGGGTCGTGGCTCGAGGTCGTCACGAAGCGGCTGTCGATGCCACCAGCGAGAACGGCCAGGCCGCGCTCGTTCCAGGTGAGTCCATCGCGCCCACCGAAGTCCCACCGGTAGCCGGTCTTGTCGGTGATGATGGTGGACAGCTGCTCGGGAGAGACCATCTTGACGGTCTGCAGGCGGTCGGCGAGTCCGTCCTCGTCGCCCTCCTCCATCACGTAGGTCGCGCGGTACTCATCGGACATCACGATGCTCTTGACGAGCGTCTTGACGTTCTGGTCGTCGGCCACGAAGGCCTCGCGGTGGTCGTACAGCTCGTTCCAGTCGGCGTCGCTGGTGTCGCGCTGCGTGAGGCCCTCGAAGACGGTGCGCACGGCGCAGTCGGCGAAGCGCGGGTCTTCGGCGAGCAGTGCCGACATCTCTTCGGAGCTCGAGGTGGGTACGCCGTAGTACGCCATCGTGCGACGGCCGTAGTCCAGGTAGCCTTCCTCGTCTTCGGGGCGGTAGGTCGTCTGGTCGACCATGTCGCCCTCGATCTCCCACCAGTACCCAAAGAAGTGCGCCGACAGCGGGTCGAGGCTGGAGTGACAGCTCTGGCAGGTGGGCGTCGTGGCGATGACGTCGTTGGGGTCGCCCGAGGTGATGGCGTCGACCTGGCTACGCGAGAAGGCCACCGGGCGCGACAGGTAGTCGTCGCACAGGAACAGCCGCGAGAGCTGGTTGGCGCGGTGGCGGTTGCCGTTGACCCCGGCGGAGGGGTAGCGCGTCCAGGTGGTGGTCATGGACAGGATGCCCGCCATGGGCCGCCCGTCGGTGTAGTAGGCAGGAACCCAGCCTTCGGCGTCGGCCGGTCGGTCCAGGCGCCAAGCAGCCGCGAGGACCTCGTCGGCCATGGTGTGCTCGGCTTCGACCACGTAGGAGTAGGGAAGGTCCTGCTCGATGGCGTAGCGCAGGAGCTTGAGCGGCTCGTCGGCGATGGAGCGGGCGATGCGCTGCTCGCTCGTCGCACCGAGGCCCACGGCTTCGAAGCCCTCCATGTCGAAGTAGGTCTCACCGGTGCGGGTCAGGTACCGCTCGTTGAAGACGTCTTCCATGCGGTCGAGGAAGCGGGGGTCATCCAGGTAGCGATCGACGTATTCGTCGTACGCATGCGGATTCTCCTCGATGAACTGCAGCTCGGTCTCGGTGGGGTGGATACCGCGTAGGTCCACACTCAGCCGGATCAGCTGTTGCCTGGCATCGAGTGTCTCGATGCCCTGCGGGGGTACCTCGGCATTTTCGTCTGGCACGCAGCCCGCCAGAACGCCGAGAATCACCACAAGGGGTGCTCTGTTCATGGATCCTCCTCGAAGACTTCGCGCATCGACAATGCATAGTCTTCAACATCTGGCGGGATGAGGGTCCCACCGTCCCATAGGAAACTGAGGTCGATGCAGACCTGATCAGGCTGCTCCAGACCCCTCACATACATGACGCCGCATCCATCGCAGCCCACATACGGATCATTTTCGTAGTCCTCGTCGGTAGCGTCCTCGTCGTAGCGAGGTTGGAAGACGAGGTCGTACCAGAAAGCGTTGCTGTCTCGAAGGCTCACGAACCCGAGGGGTTCTTGATCGCAGCCTCCCGGTTCGGTGCTCGTGGGGGAGGCGAAGGCGATGTCCAGGTGAATCGAGTCGAATTTCTCCTGGATGCGGTGGTCGAAGAAGAAGACGTTGCCTCTCGCCTCGAGCGTGTCCGCGTCTCCACCAGTATAGGCCAAGTACATGTCGGTCCGCAGGTCGCCGATCTGTCCTTGCTCTGACACCATGCTGCCGGTGACCGTACCTTCCATGAGACTGTTGTAGACGAATCGGTTGAATCCATCGGCATCTACGCGCAGTACCGAGTCGCTTCCAGTGCCGTCGAACTCGAACAGCACATCGTCACCTTCGGCGATCACCCCGTCGGCGATCAGCTCGCGGGACGCGGTGCTCGTACGACCTTCGACCGTGGTGGGATCTCCCTGCAGGGTCATGGAGCCATCCCAGTACACGAAGCCACCGAACTCACGACCGCCACCGGTCGAGCAGTGGTCGGACCACGATACGCCGCGCGCATCGATGTCGATCTCATCCATGTCGGGGTCGGGGGGGCCTGCATAGAGATCGGGGCAGCCGGGGTGCAGCAGCGACATCGACGCCGCGTGCGCCGCGAAGGGGGCGCGAAGGTCGGTGGCCACGGCGGTGCGCACGGCCTGTTCGAAGGCCGCCGGCACGTCGATTCCCTCGAGGTCGGGCTGCACGAGCTCCTGCGGGGGCTCGCTGGTGACGGGCTCTTCTTCTTCGGGGGCGCAGCCGATGGCGAAGACAGCGAGTGCAAGTGCGATGGGGCGGTTCATTGGTCGTCGTCCTCTTCGATGGCGACACCGACGGTCACCGTCCACTCGTAGTTCACCTGGTCGCCAATCTTCTCGGCGGAGTACCAGTCGAACCACAGTCCCGATTCCTGGAAGTTCCACTCGATCTGGCCGGTGCTGCCGTTGAAGCCGAGCACACGCTGCTCGCCGTCTGCCGGAAGGTCCGGGTCGTGGCACTGCGAGGGGTCACCGTCGATCAAGGCGTAGGTGACGATGAAGGTGAGGCCGTTGCATCCAGTGCACTCCTCGCCGGCCTCGACCGGGATGCCCGCCATGCTGTACTCGACGTCGCACTCGAGCTCGATGAAGCGCGGGTCGGCGGTGTCGGTGATGGCGGTGTCTTCCATCTCGCCGTTGATGTACTCCTCGACCTCGAGCGTCCCCAGGAGCGTGTCGTACGGCCCCAGGAAGGGGGTGAGGTTCCACTCGCCCCACTGGCTGATGGTGACCGTGTTCTCGGGCACCTCGTTGATGTCGCTGGACAGCGAGGTATCGACCGGGAACGAGCCCAGACCGGTATCGGTGTCCACATAGCTATCCTCGGGTGGTAGTTCCACCGAGGTGTCGGAATCGTCGGCCGGGGGGCAACCCATCAACACACAGGGAATCACCACCGCGGGCCAGGCGGTCAGCACACGCCGCACAAAGACCTCCACACGGGCAAGGTCATGCTACCTTGCGCGGACCAGAATTCCACTGGCCGGAGATGCAATGACCCGCTCGCTGACCCTGATCCTGCTCTTGAGTGCGATCGTCGGATGCAATGGAACAGAGGAACTACCTCCATCTTTCGCAATCAGCACCGAGAGCTTGGACTTCGGTGAAATTCCCTTACAGTCGAATGACACCCAGACGTTCACCGTGACCAACGAGGGCGACGGCGAGATCGAGGTGTTCAGCGTCAGCCGGGTCGAGGGCGACGCGGGCGTGTGGCGCGTCAACGCGCCAGACGTCGACCTCTTGGCCGGCGGCGAGAGCATGGTGGTCGAGGTGATCTTCACGCCGAGTCAGGAGCGGGCCGAGTCGGGCCAGGTCCAGGTCCGCACCGATCTCGAGAACGCGTTCGTGCGCCTCGACGGCTCGGGCGGCGCATCCCAGACCGACAACGATGGCGATGGCTTCTCGGCGGCCGACGGCGACTGCGACGAAGACAACGCCAACGTCTACCCCGGCGCATCCGAGCTGTGCGATGGCCGCGACAACGACTGCAACGGACAGATTCCCGTCAACGAGGCCGACAGCGACTCCGATGGCAGCCGCGTGTGCGACGGCGACTGCGACGACTCCGAGCCCAACGTGTACCCGGGCGCCCCCGAGATCTGCGACAACCTCGACAGCGACTGCGACGGCAACAACCCCGACATCGCCGACGGCGACTCCGACGGCCACACCCTGTGCGACGGCGACTGCGATGACGCCGACAACGCGGTGTACCCAGGCGGCACCGAGATCTGCGGTGACGGCAAGGACAACGACTGCAACAGCGTGGTCGACGACGTCGATGCCGATGGCGACGGGCACTCCCTGTGTAGCCTGGCCGGCGACTGCGACGACAACCAGTCCACCTGGTACCCCGTGGTCGTCGATGGCAGCGCAGGAGGTGGCGGAAACGGCACCGACACCAGCCCCTACCAGGGTCTGGGCGCCGCCCTCAGCAACCTCGACGGCAACTGCAACGAGATCTTCATCGTTGCGGGGACGGTCACCACCAACGCCAGCATCACCACCGACGTGACCATCCGCGGCGAGGCTGACAGCGGGGGATCGCCCTTGTCCACGCTCGACGGCGGGGCCGGCGGCCGCGTGCTCACCATCAGCGGTGGAGCCAACGTGGTCTTGCAAGACCTCGAGATCACAGGCGGTGACACCGCCGGCGGCGCCACCAGTGGCCCCGACGGCGGAGGCGTGCGCGTCGACGGCGGCAGCCTGACGGCCAGCAACATCGACTTCAACGCCAACACGGCGGCCGGTGACGGCGGCGCCTTGTTCGTCACCAACGGCGACGCCGACCTGGACGGGTGCACCTTCAACGGCAACACGGCCGGCACCAACGGCGGGGCCGTTTCGGTCAGCGCAGGCTCCTTGACCGATCAGGACTCGGTGTACGCCAACAACCAGGGCGACGATGGCGGCGCCATCTACACCACCTCCAGCCCCGTCAGCCTGGACGGGCTGCTCATCCGGGGCAACACCGCCGGGGGCAACGGCGGCGGCGTGGCCATCGTGGGCAGCGACGACATCGATGTGCACCTCAACGAGCTGTTGCTCAACGTTGCCAGTGGCTCGGGCGGCGGCCTGCACCTGGCCAACATCAACGACGCCGACGGCATGGTTCGCAACAACCAGTTCTCGGACAACTCGTCGGGAACCACCGGCGGGGGCATCCACATCGGTGGCTCGTCGGGCGTTGTCTCGGTGGTCGTGGGCAACAACACCTTCGTGGCCAACTCCACCACGGGAGAAGGCGGCGCGATCAACGTCGGGGCCACCGACTCGTCGGGCGTGGTCATCTGGTCCAACGCTGGCCAGAACAACAACGGCGCCTCCAGTGTGTACATGGGGCTCACGGCCCTCGCCGACATCGACTACAACACGTTCTTCCGCGCCGGCACCATCTTTGGGGGCGGCTCCGACCTGATCGCCCTGAACAACGAGACCGGAAACCCCGGGTTCACCAGCTTCACCGACAACGGCAACCCCGACGACGACGACCTCACCCCGTCGGGTAGCTCGACGCTGGTCGACAGCGGCCCCAGCGACTCCGCTTGGGACGACCGAACCGGTGGCCGCAACGATCGAGGTTGGACGGGCGGTCCAGGGGCGCCCTAGACGGCGGTCCCTCACAACCCGCAGCACACCACCCGTCGCGCCGAGTATGGTGCGCAACGGAGACCCATGCACATGAGCATCGCACTTCTTCTGGCTGTGACCGCCGGCGCCGCGGACATCACCCTCGAGCCCGGCAACGACGTCGCCGCCCTCACGTCGTCGCTCACCCCCGGCGACACCATCACCTTCAACGCCGGCACGTACTCGCTCGACTCGGCGCTGCAGTGGAATGCCGTCGGCGACGAGGGCAACCCCATCCGCTTCATCGGCAACGGAGAGGTCATCCTCGAGTCCAACCTCGACGGTGGTGGCACGCTCATTCGGCTGTTCGACTCCACCCACGTCGTGCTCGAGAACCTCACGCTGCGGGGCAGCCAAGAGCGCTTCGACGCCGAGCAGAACTACGACGGGCTGCGCATCAACAACAGCAGCTTCGTCACCCTGCGAAACCTCACCATCGAGAACATCGGCGAGAACGGCATCGAGATCAGCGGCGGTGACATGGAGGGCATCTCCATCACCGACAGCCATGTCCAGTTCGTTCGCAACGACGCCATCGTGGCCGGTTGCTTCGACGCGAGTTGCAGCATGGCCCGTTCCACCATCGCGAACAACATCATCAACGACACCGTCAACGGCGACGGCATCGAGCTGTCCAACGGCTGCAACGAGAACGTCATCCGCGACAACGTCGTCTACAACGTGGCCGACCAGGGCATCCAGACGCGCTCGACCGAGTATGGCGAACCCAACCAAATCCTCGGGAATGCCGTCTGGCAGTCGATGCACGGCATCTTCGTGTCGGGCGCCGCGCTGGTGCAGAACAACGTGGTGTTCAACCTCGAGGGCGAAGGCATCGTCAGCGAAGACGAGCGCGACACCATCGAGAAGGTGCGCATCACCTTCAACACGGTCTACAACACCGGCGACTGGGGTGTCCGCCTAGAAGACTGGCGCGACCGCGAGAGCAGCGACACCATGGTGTTCGCCAACAACGCGATCACCAACACCACGGGGGCTGCGCTGCTGGCGCGCCCGGTGCAGGTCGACCCCACGGTCAACCTGTTCGCCAACAACGTGATCACGGGCTTCATCGAGGCCGCCGAGCTGACCGAGCTCGACGGGCACTACAAGCCCGGCGCGGCGGCCGCCGACTACACCGATCCGGTGGGCTGGGACTTCTACCCCACGCTGACATCCACCCTGGTGAACACCGGCAGCACCGACGGCGCCACCTACATCCCGGCGACCGACTTCCTGGGCAACCCGCGCGAGGGCGACCAGCCCGACATCGGCGCCTACGAACGCTGCCTGATCGGCGACGGCAACCCGGGCTGGCAGATTCGCGAGGACTTCAAGAGCCTCGACGACAACGCCTGTGCCAATTCCTTCGACGATGGCGGTGGCGCGGGCTGCTGCAACAAGGATGGCGAGCTCGACGAGGGCGACACCGCGCTGTTGCTGGCGCCGCTGCTGCTGATCGCGCTGCGTCGCAGGCGCAAAGAGGCCTAGCAGGGTGACCGCCGCAGCAGCTGCTGCTTCTCGTTGCCGCCTGGCAGCTCGATGAGGTCGAGCACCGCCAACGCTTCACCCGCCGAGCCCTGGGCGATGCGGAAGTGATTGCGGCCCGGCTTTCCGCCGCGGCTCAGCCCCTCCGCGACATTGAGCACCACGCTGTCGGCGGCGCGTGTGCCTTGGTCTCGGAGGTGGGCGGGGGGCCGGCCCTGCACCCTCGAGCGCGCGCACCAACAAGGACAAGCGCCGGACCACGGACCGAGGATCTGAAGCGGACTTCGAACTCAACGCACTAGCGGCGCTCGTCACCGGGCTCGCTCGAACACCTCGGCACAGGTATGGTCGCCTTGGAGGTGACCCCCGATGAGCGCAGTCTTCTTGCTGCTGGCACTCGCGGCCCAGGCCGCAGACATCACCCTGGAGCCAGGAAACGACGTCGCTGCCTTGACGTCGTCGCTGTCGCCAGGCCACACCATCACCTTCAACGCCGGCACGTACATGCTGGACGCGACGCTGTCGTGGAACGCGGTGGGCGACGAAACCAATCCCATCACCTTCAAGGGCAATGGCACCGTGGTGCTGGAGTCGCAGATGGACGGTGGTGGCGCGATCATCCGCTTGTTCGACTCGGACTTCGTGGTCATCGAGAACCTGACCCTCCGTGGAGCCACCGACCGCTACGAGGCCGAGCAGGGCTACGACGGGCTGCGCATCAACAACAGCAGCAACGTCGAGGTTCGTGGGCTGACCATCGAGTACATCGGCGACAACGGCATTGAGGTGGGCGGCGGCGACATGCACACGCTGTCGATCGAAGACAACGTGGTGGCGTTCGTTCGTAACGACGCCATCGTGGGCGGCTGCGGCGACGTCACATGCACGGTCACGGCGTCCTCGATCGCCAAGAACGTCGTGCACGACACCATCAACGGCGACGGCATCGAGCTTCAGAACGGCAGCAACGGCAATGTCATCCGCGACAACATCCTGTACAACATCGCTGGCCAGGGCATCCAGAGCCACTCCGCGGCGTTCGGAGAGCCAAACCAGATCCTGGCGAACGCCGTGTGGCAGTCGACGGACGGCATCTGGCTCTCCGGGGCGGCGCTCGTGCAGAACAACGTCGTGTTCAACCTCGAGGGCGAGGGCATCGTCAGCGAAGACGAGGGCGACTCCCTCGAGAAGGTGCGCATCACCTTCAACACGGTCTACAACACCGGAGAATGGGGGGTTCGCCTCGAAGACTGGCGCGACCGTCAGACGAGCGACACGCTGCTCTTCGCCAACAACGCGATCACCAACACCACCGGGCAGGCCTTGCAGGCAAGGCCCGACCACGTCGACCCGACCGTGAACGGATTCAGCCACAACATCATCACCGGCTTCATCGACGCCGACGAGCTGACCGAACTCGACGGCCACTACCAGCCGGGAGCGGGCGCAGCCGACTACTCGGATCCCGTCGGCTGGGACTTCTACCCCACACTGACGTCTACACTGGTCAACGCGGGCGGCACCGACGCATCCAGCTACATCCCGTCACACGACTTCGTGGGGGTCCCGCGGGAAGGCGATCAGCCGGACGTGGGAGCGTACGAACGCTGCCGGATCGGCGACGGAAACGCGAACTGGCAGATCCGCGAGGACTTCAAGGAGCTGGACGGGACCTGCGACATCGTCATCCCCCCGGGCGGCGGATGCTGCTCGGGAAGCTCGGACACGGCAGGCAACGACACGGCGTTCTTCGTCCTGGCGCCTCTGTTATTCGCGGGTCTACGCCGCCGCCGGCGGGACGCCTGACGAGCCCACCCGAGCCGGGCGTTTCGTCTCGAAATGTCACTGACACGCGTGTCAGTCATCAGCATCGAGGTACAAGGCCACTCATGACGAAGTCTTCCCAGGCCGCCCTCCCGCTCGTTGCCGCCCCCGAGATGGCGGTGTCGAGCCTTCGAGGCCTCGAGCGCTTCGCCGTGCCCTTCTTTCGCTGGCTCAACACCAGCGGGCTGCCCAAAGACATCGTGCAGTTCTTCGTGCGGCACGTCAGCGCGCGCTGGGTGCGCTGGGTCACGGGCTACCGCTGGAAGCTCATGCACTTCGAGCGCGTGAAGCACCTGAACCCGACGTCGTCGGTGCTGTTGGTCAGCAACCACCGCTCCTTCTTCGACATGTACGTGACCTGCTCGTCGCTGTACACGCACACCCGCATCCTCGATCGGCTGTACTTCCCGGTGCGTGCCAAGTTCTTCTACGACAGCGCCATCGGCGCCCTGGTGAACCTGTCGGTGTCCGGCGGCGCCATGTGGCCGCCGGTGTTTCGCGACGACCGTCGCCGCGAGCTCAACCCCATCGGCACCGACCAGATGAAGCACGTGCTGCAGAACCGCGGCACGGCCATCGGAATCCACCCCGAAGGAACCCGGGGCAAGGGCGACGACCCCTGGCAGCTGCTGCCGTGCAAACCGGGCGTCGGCGAGCTGGTTCACGCCGCCCCCGACGACGCGCTCATCCTCCCGTTCTTCATCATCGGGCTGTCCAACGACTTCGTGTCCGAGGTCAAGAGCCTGTGGCGTCGCGACAAGCCCGAGATCCGCATCCGCTGGTGCGAACCCATCACGGCGGGCGAGCTCAAGAAGCTCGGCAGCGCCCGGCTGATCGCCGAGCACCTGCACGAACGCATCGGCACCATGGCCCAGCTCGACCGCTCGGAGTTCGAAGACGCCGCGGGCGCGCCCTAACAGGCCGCTGAAATACTCGTTCCTCGCATTTCAGCGGCCTGCTTCTACCATTGCCGGCACCGCCGCCTTCAGACTCGGCAAGTCCGGCCGCCGACTCGACGATTGCGTTTGGCCGGTGGTTTTCGCATTCTCGAGGAATCGCCGATTCGGCAGCCGGACCTGCCGAGGGCGGCGGATGCCTCGGTCGCAGCGCGCTGAAATACCCGGCAAGCCGGGTATTTCATCGCTCTGCTAGCCGCTCAGCATGCCGCGCTTGAGCTTGGCCGTGGGCGGCGACGAGCCCAGGTACACCTGCCACAGCGCCTTCATGAACTCGGCGCCGGCGATGGTGCCCTTCTTGGAGCCCTTGACGGTGATGGTGGTGCCCGTGCCGGGAACGTAGTCGAACACGATGCGGTCACCGGAGTTCACCGTCTCCATCATGCCGTTGAGCTTGGCGAAGTCGGCCGACACGCTGCCCTTGTTGGGCAGCTTGGCCAGGGACTCGTCGAAGCTGTCCTTGAGCTGCTGCGCGGTCACCTCGTTGTACACGAAGCCCATCTCGATGCGCTTGGGCACGTCGGAGTCGATGGCAGTGCGATCTGAGGTGGTCTTTTCGGGCAAATAGAGCCCGCCCACGTAGATGTCGATGAAGTACTTCTCGCGCAGTCCCATGCCGTTGAGCACGAGGGCTTTGCCGCCGACGGTCGCGGTGTCGGGCATCGAGATGCTGGACAGCGAGCCGGCTTGAGCGTCGAACGAGAGAATCAGGGCCAAGATCAGGGTTGTCATGCCGCGGAGCATACCAGGGTGCGTGTCCATTCTGACCACCTCCTGACGCGGAACCCGTCGACCAGCCTTACATTCCCGCTCGGGAGATGACGATGAAGCTCGCCCTTGCCGCTGCCGCGTTGCTGCTTGCCCAACCAGCGCTTGCCGACGCCCCCGAGACCCACAGCGATGCGAGCGAGGTCGTCTCAGACCTTCAATGGCAATGGAAGCCCGGCGAGACGCGCAGCTTCTACGTCGAGAGCGTGATGCTCTTCGATCGCCCGGTCTTCTTGCAGGGCGAGCGCAACCTCGAGGCGCGCGCCACCCAGGTCGAGCTCAAGTTCATCACCACCTGCACCACCGAAGAAGACGGCAAGCGCCGGTGGGAGCACGAGTGCACCATCGACGACATCGGCCTGATCGGCCTGGCCTTTCGCAGCAAAGAAGACGAGCAGCTGCGCAAGCTCATGCACGAGTTCGACTCGGCGCTCACCGGCGCCAGCTTGCAGATCCGGCAGCGCCGCACCGGCAAGATCGTGGGCTTCGATCTCCAGGGCGTGAGCAAGCGCAACCGCGAGCTGTCCTGGACGCACGAACAGCTGCGGCGCATGCTTCGCCAGTCGTTCAGCGGCCTCGACCTCGAGTTCACCGACCTCGCCACCGACGACATCTGGGTGCAGCCCAACACCCGCATGACCGAGTTCGTGGGCAGCCTGGGCGCGGTGCCCATCGCTCACCTGGTGGCCGAGACGGCCGATGAGCGCTCGGTCATCACCAGCTTTGGCAAGGGCTCTGTGGGCGTCGACACCGGTCGCTACACGGTGAGGGTCTCTGGCGATGCGCTGTGGGACAACAGCGAGGGCGTGCTGCTGTACCGATCGTGGAAGGTCATGGCCGAGGCTCGCCAGGCGCTCAACCAGCCCATCCCCCTGGCCAACACGGGCTGGATCGCCATCCTGGGCGACCACGAAGACCGCCCGTCGGTGGGAGCCACCGGACTGTGGAGCGAGAACGCTGTTCGCGACACCGCCATCACGCTCATGGACGTGCTGATGAGCAGCTGGACCGGCTGAGCGGCCGAGCCCTCCGTCTACCTCAAGAAGCCGCCCTCGGGCTGGATGATCTCGGGCATCGGCATGTCCAGCCGCTTGACGATCTCGCGCTCGATGTTTCGTGAGATGAAGGACAAGGGCAGGTCGTTGTCGTCTTTGTCGAAGGGATCTTCGATCTCGGAGCCGATCGCATCGAGACCCAGGAAGGCGTAGGCAACCAGAGCGACCACGATGGGCGTCGCGTAGCCAATCTCGGTGTGCAGTCCAAAGGGCAGCGCAAACACGTACAGGCCCACGATGCGGTGGGTGAGTGCGGTGTAGCTGAGCGGCAGCGGCGTGCCCTTGATGCGCTCACACCCTCCCTGCACACTGCTGTTCTCGGTGAGGCACTCCTCGACCGTGGGCACGTGGAAGGTGTCGATGCGGCCGTCCTTCCAGGCCTTGCGAACGAGCTCGGCCATGCTGAACAGGATGGCGTTGGGCACGTTGGGCTCGTCGTACAGCGCGTCGACCTCTTCTTTGGGAAGGAACTGCTCGAGCTCGTGCCAGTCGTGATCGTCGCGTAGGTGCATCCGCAGCGAGTGCACATAGGCCGCCTGCCGAATCAGAAGCCCCTTGCGCAGCCCGTCACCGCGCTTCTCGATGAGCGTGAACACGATGCGGGTGAAGGTGCGGCTGTTGTTGACCATGCGGCCCCACAGCTTGCGCCCCTCCCAGTACCGGTCGTAGCAGGCGTTGTTGCGGAAGCCCAAGAAGATGGACAGCGCCAGGCCGATCAGCGAGAACGGGATGGTAGTGAGGGTGAAGGCCTCGTCGAGGCCCAGGTAGTCGTACCCGACCTCGACCGCGATGCTGGCCAGCACCACCACGACGATGGCCGGCCAGATCTGCTTGAGAGCCGTGCCTCGGAAGTGCAGCAGCGCGAGCCCGAACGGGCCCTCTTTTTCGTGAACCATCATGGGTCGCAGACTCTACCACTGCCCCGAGGGCGCGATCAGCTCTGGCACTCGCAGGTGCCCTCGAGAGCACACCACTCGGCGAGCACGCTGCCCTTGTCTTGGCAGTCGTGGCCCTCGCGTCCGAGCATCTCTTGAAGGGTGGCCGGGCCCACCATCGGCACGGCATCGACATCGCTGAGGGTGGCGTAGGGGCGCGCCGCCTCGAGGTCCTTGGCCAGGCTCGGACCCACGCCGCACACCGCCTGCAGCTCTTCGCCGCTGGCGTTGTTGGCCCACTCGATCAGTGCGTGGGCCTCGAAATCAGGCACGTCGACGAAGCCGGCGGCGTACCCGCCGAGGCCTTCGCAGGTGGGGGTCTCGACGGCGAGCTCGCGCGCGACGGGTGCGCGACAGGCCGTGAGTGCAAATAGAAGGGAAGCCAGTGCAAAGCACCGCATGACAACAATCTCCGTAGAACTCGCCCACGGACACGGTCTGCGCTCGGATGTCGGTTTCTGGCTCGGCCACACCCCGTCGGCGTGGATTCGACCGCTCTCGCGGCCAACGGGTCCTCTCACAGAGGCGAACTCGACAAACTCGACTCCGGGCAGTGCGTGCCGCGAAGCGACGCGCTCCTAATGAGAGACACACAAGGGGTCAAGCGGCTACGATCCGGACATGCGACCGATCGCCGCCATCATCGCCCTTGGGCTCGCCGCCCCGGCCGCTGCCGAAGACGTGGCCCCCACCGCCGAGCCCGCCAAGGCCGACGTCGTGAGCGGGGCAGGTGCCGAGCCCGTGCTGTGGGCCGGGCGCTCGGCGGTCACCGGTACCCGAAAGGTGCCCATCATCGGCACGATCGACTTTCGAACCGACAACTACCTGCTGGCCACCGTGAGCCGAACCGAAGCCGGGGGGTACGCGCTCGAGCAGCAGGTGTGCAAGGTCACCTTCGAGAAGGCGGCCGGCGCGAGCATCAGCCTGGACGAGAAGGCCGCAGGCAAGATGCACACCGCCTACCCGGTGTTCGAACCCCACGCCGATGGGGGCTTCGCCGCGGCCGAGTGGCCCAGCGGCTGGGGCGAGGAGGACCTCGACGAGGACGGCCGGCCGGGCATGGCCGTTCGGGTGCAGGCGCCGCTGTGTGGCGGCACGCTGCACGTCGCCAGCGAGGCCAAGTCCCTGGCCACCGCAACGCTCGACGGCGATCGCTTCTTCGGCGACATCGACATCCACGTCGATCAGCAGATCCAGGAGGTCGACGGCGCCTGCCTTCGCTGGATGTCGTCCGACAGGGCCGAGTGGATGAAGGGCAAGTTCGTGTACACGCCCGCGCCCGCCGACGCGACCTGCGACACGATCAGCGAGTGGGCCGATCCGATGCCCGAAGCCGCAAGCAAGGGGGATTGAACCCAGCGCGGAAGGAAAGCGACTCGCCGAGGGTGTATAGCTGCACCATGACTTCGCTACTGCACCTCCTCTTGCTTGCTGCGTCGCCCAGTGCCGCCGCCGACAAACCAGCCACCTCGTTCCCGATGATGGACGGCGTCATCGTCGACTCCGAGCGTGGCGAGCTGTACATGATGACCCCCGAGGGCACCGTCGAAGCGATCGCGCTGAACAACGGCAAGGTCCGCTGGTCGTCCGATGCGGGCGCCAAGCCACTCATGAAACATGGCGACCTGCTCTTCGTTCAGATCGACGGCAAGTCCGGCGGCAAGCGCCAGCTCGACCTCGTGGCCCTGGACGTGAGCAAGAAGGGTCGCAAGGCGATTGCGTGCGACAGCATCGAGCTGCCCAAGTGGGCCCCCGACACCGTCGACCAGCCGCTGGGCGGCAGCCTTGCGGTCGACGCGCGCTGGGCCCCCGACGTCGTGTACATCGTGTGGAACGCGAGCATGCAGTGGGTGGGGCGCGGAGCCCCTCCCCCCGATGTGGCCGCGAACGGCGGTCAACGCCAGGCGTCGGGCATCGTCCGCTGCGATCTGATGACCGGCAACCTGCTGGGCGGCGGGTCCGAGGTGCCGGCGCCGATCAAGATTCCGCGCGCGCCGGACGCCGATACCGAGGTCGAGTTCACGCGCATGGCCAGCAATGGCAAGCACTACATCCATGGCAAGCGCGTCGAAGGGTCCGAGATCGAGTACAGCTGGTCGGTGTTCGCCCACGGAACCGACCAGCTGGTGCACGAGGTGCCCAAGGCCGCAGCGACGGGTCCATTCTTGTTGTGGGGTGACGCCATCATCTACAACAGCGTCGAGCCCGACTACGGGGTACGGGCGCTGCACCCTGCGACGGGCACCGTGCTCTGGGAGCACGAGCTGCGGGCCACCTGGTACACGGGACAGATGCCACAACAGCAGTAGCTTCGGGTTGACCCGGGGCCCTCGAACGTTTAGTTTTCAATGAAAATTGAAAGTTAACGTGAGGCGTCACCCATTGAGCACCCCGAACCTGCCGAATCCGGCTGGGGCAGTCGAGCAAGCGATCGACCACGCCCGCCGCACGGGTCAGCCGGCGACCGTTCGGGTGCACCTGTCGCTCGATCCGAGCGTCGATCCCTGGGCGCTCCTGGGCCACCCCGAGCTGGCCCAGAGGCAGGTCTTCGCCTGGGCCGACGACATCGCCGATCGCTGTTTCTTGGCGGTGGCCGTGCTGCGCGCCTTCGATCTGGACGGTGCCAGGCGTTTCGTGGCCGCCGAGGATCTGGTGGGCGAGCTGCGTTCGAGCTGCTTCGACGTGCCCTGGGTGGGCGACACCGACATCGCCCAGGACGCCCCCCTGGTGGTCGGCGGGTTCTCGTTCGAGTCGACCGAGCAGCGGTCCGGGACCTGGCAAGGCTGGGCGGACTCGACCCTGTGGCTGCCCCACGCCCTGGTTCAGCGACACCAGGGGCGGGCGGTGCTGGTGGTCACCGAGCGTGTCGACGCTTCGTCAGACGCCACCGAGGTCATGGACGAGCTGCGGCGCAACCTCGAGCGCGTGCACGCCGCCATCGAGCGCCCCCACCCCGCGCACCCCTCCGAGCCTGCCCTCGGAGGCCCCAGCGCCGGCCGCGACGCTGCCGACCACGCCAGCTGGACGCGTCGCGTGCAGGCAGCGCGCGACACCATGACCGCCGGCGCCTTCGACAAGGTCGTCGTGGCCCGCTCGGAGTCGTGGCAGACGCGCGACGGGCAACGCTTCGACCCCTTCGCCACGGCCGTCGCCCTGAGGGAGCGCCAGGCCCGCTGCACCACCTTCGCCTTCTGCCGCGAGGACGGCAGCGCCTTCGTGGGCGCCACGCCCGAGCTTCTGGTGCGGCTCGATGGCGGCCAGTTGTGCACGACGGCCCTCGCAGGGACGGCGCGCCAAGACCCCGACACGCCCACCTCCGAGCTGGCTCTGCGGCTGCTGGGCAGCGCCAAGGACCGGCACGAACAGGGCCTGGTGACCCAGGCCATCGAGGCCAGCTTGCGGCCCATTGCCGACACGCTGTCGATCCCCGACCAGCCCACCATCGTCGAGCTCGCTGACGTGCTTCACCTCGAGACGCAGATCCGAGGGCAGCTGGGCGCGCACCACGGGCTCTTCGAGCTGGTAGGCCGCCTGCACCCGACCCCCGCCGTCGGTGGACTGCCGCGGCAGCCGGCCTTGCGGTGGAGGGCCGAGCACGAGGGGCTCGATCGCGGCTGGTACTCAGCGCCGATGGGCTGGGCCGATGCCCACGGCAACGGCACCTTCGTGGTGGCGATCCGCAGTGTGCTGCTGCGCAACGGCACGGCCACCACCTTTGCCGGCTGCGGCATCGTGCCCGAGTCCGACCCCGAGGCCGAGTGGGGCGAGACCCTGTCCAAGCTGGCCACCGTGCGCCACGGCCTGTCCGTGACCGCCCGATGAGCGACATCAACGCCCGATGGGCCCGAGCCTTGCTCGCCTCGCTCACCGCAGCGGGCGTGAGCCACGCGGTGGTGTCCCCCGGCAGCCGCAACACGCCCATCGTGCTGGCGATGGCCGAGCTGGAGCAGGCCGGCACGCTGACCATCGACGTGGTGCTCGACGAGCGTGTCGCCGCATTCCGTGCCCTGGGCATCGCGCGCGTGACCGGGCGCCCGGTCCTGCTGTCGTGCACCAGCGGCAGTGCGGGTGCACACTGGCTGCCCGCATTTGTCGAGGCCAGCGCCTCGGGCATTGCCTTGATCGGGATCACCGCCGACCGCCCCGCCGAGCTGCACGGCTCCGGCGCGCCTCAGACCGTGCCTCAGGGCTCCCTGTTCGGCGAGCACCAACGCCTCTTTGTCGACCTCAGCGAGCCACACCAGGCCACCGACGCACGATGGCTGGGCACGGTCGCCGCGCGCGTGGTCGACGCCGCCACCGGCCCCAACCCCGGTCCCGTGCACATCAACGCGCCCTTCCGAAAGCCCCTGTGGAACGCACCGCCCCAGCCCCAGGGCGAGCACCCGCGCCGCCCGATGGTGGTGCGTGGGCGCGCCCGCCTGCCGCCAGCGGTGCTCGATCAGCTGGCGACCGCGCTCCAGAACCGCACCAACGGAGCCATCGTGGCCGGCCCCCGAGACATGGCCCACACCGGTCCGTCGGACCGCTTCGCAGCCGCCGCCCATGCCCTCGCCCAGGCGCTGGGCTGGCCGCTGGTGGCCGAGCCCGCCTCGCGCGGCCGTCACCCCGGGTCCAACACCATTCGCCACGCCGACGTCTTGCTCCGGGTGCCCCGTGTGGCCGCCGATCTGCGCGCCGAGCACGTGCTGCGCTTCGGCCGCCAGCCCACCAACAAGGCCGTGTACCGCTGGGCCGCCAAGGCCGACTCCACCGACCTGGTCGACCCACTGGGGCGCTGGCTCGACCCCCAACACCGCGCCGACACCGTGCTGGCGGCCGACGACACCTGGCTGTGCGAGCAGCTGTGCGATCGCCTGGCCCACCACCAACCCGACCCCCGCTGGCTGGGCCGCTGGAAGGCCGTCGAGCCCACGCTGGACGGCCACCTGGGCACCGGATGGTGGGAGGGCGCCGTCGTGCACACCCTGCTCGATCTGGTGCCGTCGGGCGCCATGGTGCACCTGGCCAGCTCGATGGCCGTCCGGCACGCCGACACCTGGGCGGGCTTGCTGGCGCCCAACATCGGCTTCACCAGCAGCCGCGGAGCCAACGGCATCGACGGCACCATTGCCACCGCCGCAGGCCAGGCCAGCCAGTGGCAGGGCGGTCCCAGCGTGCTCATCACCGGAGACCTGGCCCTTCTGCACGACGTGGGCGGCCTGACCGCGCTGGCCCACCACCCCGACCCGCTGGTGATCGTGGTGATCGACAACCGCGGCGGCGGCATCTTCGAGCGGCTGCCGGTGCGCGAGCAGCCCGCCTTCGAGCGCTTCTTTCGCACGCCTCAGAACACCGACATCGGCAACCTGTGCCGGGGCCTGGGCCTGCCCGTCAGCTCCCCCCAGAGCCTGGACGAGCTGCGCCACGGCTTCGTGCAGCAGCTGCAGAAGCGCCAGGCCAGTGTCATCGTGGCGGCCATCGACCCCCGCGAGGACGAGCGCATTCGCAACCAGGCCATCGCGCTCGCCGGCACGGGCCAGTCCACGGAGCCGCATTGAACGAGGTCGCGCCGCGGCCCGGCCTGGTGGGCACGTGGGTGCTCGCCATTCGCCCGGCCACACTCACCGCCGGGGCGGCGCCCGTGCTGGTGGGCTGGGCCATCGCCGCGTCCACGGACGGCTTCGTGCTGGTGCCGGCGCTGGCTGCACTGGCGGCCGCGCTGCTGGTGCAGATCGGCACCAACCTGGCCAACGACTACTTCGACTTCAAGACAGGCGCCGACAACGACGACCGCATCGGACCGGCCCGGGCCACGCAGAAGGGATGGCTGACACCACAAGCCATGGCGCGGGCGACCGCCCTGGTGCTGGTGCTCGCGGCGGCGGTGGGCACCTTCCTGGCCTTCGTGGGCGGCTGGCCGGTGGTGGTCATCGCCGTGGTCTCGATCGTGTGCGCCGTGGCCTACACCGGGGGTCCCATGCCGCTGGCCTACGTGGGCCTGGGCGACCTGTTCGTGCTGGTGTTCTTTGGCCCGGTCGCGGTGGCCGGCACGGTCTACGTGCAGACCCTGCAGTGGCCCGTCGAGGCCGTCATCTCGGGCACCGCGCTGGGGCTGCTCGCGACGGCCATCTTGGTGGTGAACAACCTGCGTGACCGCCACACCGACGCCGCCGCCAACAAGCGCACGCTGGCGGTGCGCTTCGGAGCTCGGGCGGTGCGTATCGAGTACACCGTGGCCGTCGTGCTTGCATATGCCCTGTGCATCGGCTGGTTCGCGGCCTCGGCGTCGTGGGCCTGGCTCACGCCCCTGCTCACCATGCCCCTGGCCGTGCATCAGGTGCGCAAGGTCTGGACCCTGGACGGGCCCGATCTCAACCCCGAGCTGGGCGCCACGGCTCGCTTGCTCCTGGCCTTCTCGGCTTGCCTGGCCGCCGGCCTGGCAATCGTGGGAGCATGAGCCCATGAAGCACCGCGTCGAACGCTACGATCTGCCCCTCACCCGCCCCATCGTGACCGCACGGGGCACCATCGAGGCCCGTTCGGGCGCCATCGTCGAGGTCATCGACGACGATGGCCACGTGGGTCACGGCGACGCCGCGCCGCTGCCGGGATTCAGCGAAGAGACCCTCATCGACGTGCTGGCGGCGCTCCACGCGTGGCGGCCCGGTACCCCCTTTGCCGGGCCCCCGAGCGCCGCACATGCCATCGAGCAGGCGCTGCTCGACATCGAGGCACAGTCCCGAGGCATCCACATGGCCCGGGTCCTCACCCCCGAGCCGCGCCCCAGCGTGCCTCTGCACCGCCTGGTGCGTGATGCCGACGAGGCCATCGCCGCCAGGGACCTGGGGTTTGGAACACTCAAGATCAAGGTCGGAATCCGGCTTCCCGTCACCCGCGACGTCGAGCTGGTCACCTCGATCCGGCAGGCCGTCGGCAGCGACGTGCAGCTGCGGCTCGACGCCAACCAGGGGTGGTCGCGGGCTCACGCCGAGGAGGCGCTCCGAGCGCTCGCCCCGCTCGGCATCGAGTTCATCGAGGAGCCCGTCGCGGGCGGGGATCCGGCCGTGCTGGCAGCGCTGCGCTCCCACATGCCCATCGCCGTCGACGAGTCCGTCCGGAGCCCCGGCGAGCTCGCCGCCGCCATCGATGCCGGCGCCGCCGATGTGCTCGTGCTCAAGCCCATGTTCGTGGGCGGCCCGCGCGCGGCGATGCGGTTGGCCCGCCAGGCGCGAAGGGGCGGCGTCGAGGTGGTGGTCACCACCACCCTGGAGTCGGTCGTGGGCCGTCGTTTGGCCCTGCACGTCGCAGCAGCGCTCGGCGGGCCTCGCTCGGCGGGGCTGGACACCGGGCACATGCTGGCCAGCGATCTGGGGCCGGACCTGCGCATCGAAGACGGACACGCGTGGTTGTGATTCCCCATCCCGTCGCCGCCTCAGCGGCGGCACGGCCCGATCACCCCGCGATCGTCGCTCCCCAGGGCACGCGCACCTACCGCGAGCTCGCCGCCGTCTGTGCCGCCCGGGCGGCCGCGATCTCCACCGACTGGGTCGATCTGGGGGCTCGCCGCGACCTCGGCTTCGTCGAAGACCTGCACGCGGTGGGCTGGGCCGGCGCGGCTGCACGGGTGAGCCAGACAGGCCCTTCGCTCTCGGACCAGGGCCCCCCGGTCGCGGCTGCCGACTGGGCGCTCAGCGACGAGCGCCTGCAGATCGCCACCAGCGGCACGACCGGAAGCCCCCGTCCGGTCCGCCTCAACACCCACCAGCTGCTCTTTGGGGCCATGGGCTCGGCCATCCGCCTGGGGCACCTTCCCGGTGACCGCTGGTTGAACTGCCTTCCGCTTCACCACATCGGCGGGCTGGCGATCCTGTACCGCTGCGCCTGGTACGGCACCACGGTGGTGCTCCAGCCGCGCTTCGACCCTTCGGCGGTGAACGCCGCGCTCGACGCCGACGCCACCGGGGTGAGCCTGGTGCCCACCATGCTCCAGCGTGTGCTGGACGACAGACAAGACCGCCCATTCCCGCCGCATGTGCGGGTGATCCTGGTGGGCGGCGCCCCCATGGGCGAGCCCTTGCTCGAGCGCTGCCGCCGCCTGTCCCTGCCCGTGTCGCTGTCCTGGGGCATGTCCGAGGCCGGCAGCCAGGTGGCCACCCGCTTCCCGGGCGACCTCGCCGCCCGATCGGCGGCTGCCCTGCCCTTCGCCAGGGTGCTGTCCGAGCAGGGTCGACTCGTCGTCGAGGGGCCCCAGGTGCGCGGGCGCCTGGTGTCGTCCGATCGTGGGGCCGTGGTCGACGGCCAGGTGTCGGTGCACGGCCGCGCCGATGACGTGATCATCAGCGGCGGCGAGAACATCGACCCGATCGAGATCGAGCAGGTGCTGGCCCGGCACGCCGCGGTGCGAGCGGTGGCCGTGCGTGGAGTACCCGACGAACGCTGGGGGCAGCGCCCCGTCGCGTGGCTGGTCGCCGACCCGGTCAGCGACGACGAGCTCGATGCCCTGTGCCGGTCCCACCTGCCCGGCCTCAAGGTTCCCGATCGCTACGTGCGCATCGCAGCGCTCCCGCGCGACGGACTGGGCAAGCTGCGGCGGGCTGCGTTGTCGGAAGCTGACGACACCGACCAGGGTTAAGCAGCTACCGCGGGGTGATGATGCTTTGGTTGGCGATGGTGGCAGGTACGGCCCAGGCTGCCGACTGGGAGGCTGTGCAGGCCCGACTGGCCGAGGTCGAGGCCCTTCGCAGCGACCGCCTGGTGGCCGACTGGGTGCCCCCGATTCAAGAGAGCGAGTACAAGGCCGCCGTCGACGGCAAGGTGCAGACCAACCTCGTCTCGGTGTCGGGCGTGGCCGCCAAGAAGGCCTACGGCGTGGGCGTGATGGATGTCGCCATCGGACCCCTGTGGGCCGCGCTGACCGACGACAAGGGCAAGGTCGAGCACACCCGCCTGTCGTACGCCAAGATCCTGTCGGGCGAGTACTGCATGACGCCACGACGGGTGTTTCAGTACCTGCCCACCCCCATCATGATCTCGGACCGCTGGTGGGTCAGCGACTTCCAAGAGAACGACAAGCTGTGGCAGCAGACCAACGGCCGCGTTCGTGAGATCCGCTGGCAGAGCGAAGAGGACGACGACCGCAAGCCCACGACCGGCGAGGCCGCCGAGTGGGCCAAGAGCGGCGTTCCGCTCGCTTGGACCAAGGGCAGCTGGTTCGCCATCGACATCGACGGCGAGCACACCCTGCTCGAGTACGTCACGTGGTCCGACCCGGGCGGCAGCCTGCCAGCCGGCCCCGTCAGCTCGTTCTCGTCCGGTGGCATCGTCGACACCCTCGAGACCGTCGCGCAGCTGGCCAAAGACGGGCCGGGGTGCCCGATTCGGTAGACCCGGCTCGGGGTCTGCCTAGTCGACCTCGAAGCCCAGGTGCCTCATGACCTGCTCGAGCAGATCGACCTCGCCGTGCACCACCTTGTCGTCGCCAAAGACGGCTTTCTCGGCCAGCTGATACAGCTGTGCTCGCTCGTCGACCGTGGCGAAGGCCGCTGCCAGGCCGTCGAGGTCGAGCGGGCGCTCGCGCAGCATCTGGATGTAGCTCTCGACGTCTCGCTTGCCGGGGCACAGCCGACCAAAGGCCGCGAGCTCGGCCGGGGCCAGCTCGTCGTCGGCGAAGAAGATGTGCGCGATGAAGGTGCGCAGCATGTCGTCATTGCGGTCATGGCCCTCGAGGCTGGGCCCGTTGGGGTCTGAGAGAACGTCGATGAAGTCCTGAACGCGCGACACGGCTCACTCCGAAGCACGGGGTTCTATCACATGCTCCCAGGTGCGGCAGAGGGCGGTGTACATTGGCGGCATGTGGCTCGCCCTCCATGGATTCACCGGCACCGGGAAGGACTGGGAGCCGGTGTTCGACGGTCGTCCGCACGTCGCGCCGGATCTGCACGGACACGGCACCGGGCCACACCCCGAGGCGCCCTACCGGATGGAGGACGTCGTGTTGCGGCTTGCCCGGGAGTACGTCGGGCGGCTGCACCTGGTGGGCTACTCGATGGGCGGACGGGTGGCGCTGCACTTGGCCCTGCTGGTTCCCTCCCGAGTCGAGCGACTTGTCCTGTTTGGTGCGACGCCAGGAGTGGACAATCCAAGGGAGCGCGATAAACGCGCCGCCTCAGACCAGCTGCTGGCCGAACACATCGAGACCGAGGGGGTCAGCGCCTTCGCCGACAGCTGGGAGCGCGTGCCCATCCTGGCGAGCCAGCAGCGCATCGCCGCCGAGATCCGCGAGCCCATGCGTGCCCGGCGACGTCTGCACACGCCCAACGGCCTGGCAGGCGCCCTTCGCGGCTATGGCACCGGTGCGATGCCGAGCGTGTGGCATCGCCTGCACGAGCTCACCATGCCGGTGACGCTGGTGACGGGCAGCGAGGACCCCAAGTTCACCGCCATCGCCCGGCGAATGGCCACCCTGCTGCCCAAGCCCGAGCACATCGTGATCGAGGGCGCGGGACACACCGCACACCTGGAGCGCATCGAGCGGGCGCGCGAGATCCTGTTCGGGCCGGAGTGAGGGTGTGGGCCGGGGCGGCGTTCACCGCCCGTTGCTCGAGAAGTGCTGGTAGTCCTTCTTGGCACCCGTCCAGTCCCCGCCCCACTTCCACCCGATCTCGGCGAAGGCCGTGACCGCCGCGTCCCCTGCCCTCACCAGCCCCGGGACCTGCTGCTCGCGGTCGACGAAGGCCTTGCCGCCGGGCGGCAGCACCAACGAGCCCTTCACGTAGGGGTTGGTGAGCGGGTTCAGGTCGATGGCGTTGCCGTAGCTGTGCTGGCTGAACTGGCCGCCGCCCGTCACCGCGCGGCAGTTGAAGGCGCTGGTGTTGTTGGCGGCCATGCTGCGGTCATCGCTGCCGCCGTACTCGTGCACGGGCCTCATGCGCTCGATGGCGAAGCCCTCACGAAACAGCGCTTCGAAGACGCCGGCTACGGCCTGGGCATGGGGGGCACCCACGATGATCTGGCCGGTCTGGACGGCACCCTGGTAGTCGTGGTGCTGCACCGTGACGAGCCGCAGCTCGTCGAAGCCGACCGGGCAACCCGGGTGCATCGACACACCCTGCATATTGGCCTGCAGGTCTTCGCCGATCGCTTCGACACTCGATTCGAAGGGACGGGGCCGTGGTTCGTCTGGTGCTTTGGCGGCCACCGGCTCGGCGGGCGCGGGCTCGGCGACGGTCGGCGAACAGGCCAACAACAGGGAGAGAGCGACCATGCAGACATCCTCGCACACCCCTCGCAAAAAGATTCTGGACGACGGGTCAGAATGGATCTACAGTTGATTTCGGACGACGAGTCGGAATGGGGGTTTCGGCATGGAAGGGACGATGACCAGCGGTCTGTTGGACGTTCTGGAATACGAGGGGATCGACGGCTTCGCAGCCACGTTCCAGCAGATGGGCGGCCACCTCACGGGCAGCGTCGATCTCATCTGGGAACGGGCGACCGCCGTCGAAGCGCTCGAGTACGCGCTGACGCTCCTGCAGTTGGGGCGCGAGGTCGAGGCGGCCGAGCTGGTCGAACTGGTCACCACCCACGGCCTCAAGGCCCCCTGCACCGCGCAGGCCGGGCAGCGCCAGACCGCCGTTCTGCTTCCCTGATGATCCGGTGCGGGGGGGGCCTTCGTTGAACGCCCCTGTCCGCGTCGCATCCTCCGCACACACCTCGCCGGTCCGCGTCGCCGACGATCTGGCTCGGCAGCTGGGCGATGACGCCGAGCTGGTGCTGTTCTTCGTCTCCAGCAAGCGAGACATCGCGGCGATCGACCACGAGCTCGACCACCGCTACCCCAACGCGGTGACGGCGGGCTGCACCACCGCGGGCGAGATCAGCCCGGCCGGGTGCACCCGCGGCTCGGTGTCCGCGCTGGCGCTGTGCCCACCAGCCCGGGCCGCGGCCGCCCTCATCGAAGACATGTCCAGCCTGGCCTTCGAAGACGGCGTCGAGCTGGTCCACCAGCTCACGAGCCGGCTGGGGCTCGGGGCCCTGGACGCCCAGAGCCACTGCCTGATCACCCTCACCGACGGCCTGAGCGCGCGCGAAGAGATCCTGGTCGCTTCCATGGCCACCGCCCTCGGCGACACGCCGCTGGTGGGTGGTGGGGCGGCCGACGACTTCAACTTCGCGGTCACGCACGTGGCCCTCAACGGCTCGGCTCGCCCGTCGTCGTCGGTGGTGCTGTTGGTCGAGCCCGGCATCCCGTTCGCCGCCTTTCACAAACACCACTTCCAGCCCTCGGAGCGACGGGTGGTGATCACCGAGGCCACACCCGGCGATCAGGCGGTGCACGAGTTCGATGGCAAGCCCGCGATCGAGCTGGCGGCGTCGTGGTGGGGAGTGAGTCCAGCCGAGGTGCGCGCGCGCTTCAGCGAGCTCATCGGCAACAAGCCGCTCACGCTGGGCCACAATGTGGGCGGCCAGTACTTCATGCGCTCGGCCACCCACAGCGACGGAGATACGGTGTACCTCGGAGGCTCCGTCGAAGAAGGCATGGTGCTCAGGCTGATGATCGCAGGCGACCTGATCGCCGAGTCCGAGGCAGGCGTGCGCAGCGCCATCGACGAGCTCGACGGGCCCCCCATCGGCGCGCTGCTGTTCAACTGCGGGGGCCGCGCCCTCGAGGCGCAGCAGTCGGGCCTGCTCGACCAGCTGGGTCCCGCGATGTGCCAGGGCATGCCGGCGGCCGGCTTCACCACGTACAGCGAACAGTTCGGCCCGTTGGTGCTCAACCACACGCTGACGGGCCTGATCTTCGGCAAGGCCGATGGCTGACGAGCGCGATGCACGAATCGCCGAGCTCGAGCGCGATCTGACGGCCTCCAAGAAGACCGTCAACGCCCTGGCCAAGCGCGTCGAGAAGCTCGAGGGGCGCGGCGGCAGCATCGATCGCTACGCGGTGCTCAACGCCATGGCTCACCTCGAGAGCCTGATCGACCAGCGAACCCACGAGCTCGAGGCCAGCCAGCAGCGCTACCGCGCGCTGTACGACCATGCCCCGGCCGGCGTGCTCACCATCGACCCCAAGGGCGTGCTGACCGAGGCCAACCAGACCTTCTCGAACCACGTCTCCACCGACCGCGACGCGCTGGTGGGTCGTGAGCTGTCGTCGTTCTTTGCCATCAGCAGCGCCGAGCGCCTTCGTGGGCTGGTCGCCTCGGGGCTGGGGCGCGTGGGCGACTTGGAGCTGCGCTCGCTTGGCGGACGCACGCTGCTCACCACCATCGCACCGCTGCCGGGCTTCGACGCCTTTCAGGTGGTGCTGCACGACGTCACCGAGCGGCGCGAGCTCGAGGCCGAGCTGCAGCACACCCGGCGTCTGGCCGCCATCGGACACCTGGCGGCGGGCGTGGCCCACGAGATCAACAACCCGCTCGCGGTCATCCAGGGCCGGGTCGAGCTGGTCGACATCCTGGGTGTCGAGGTTCCGCCGCTGCTGCGCAAGCACCTCGACATCATCGGCCGGCACGCCATCCGCATCGCGCGAATCGTCAGCAGCTTGCAGGCCTTTGCTCGTCCGCGGGCCGCCGAGCCCGAGGCCGTTCCCGTGCACGAGCTGGTCACCGCCGCCACCGAGGTGGCCGGTGCCTCGCTGCGCGGGGTCCAGCTCGAGCTCGATGTGCCCCACGAGCTGTGTATCCGAGCCGATCGCTGGCAGCTCGAGCGGGTCTTGGTGAACCTGTTCAACAACGCGGCCGACGCCATGAGCGACGGGGGCCGCATCTGGGTGACCGCCGTCGCCGACGACGACCGCGTGCGCATCGACGTGGCCGACGAGGGCGAAGGCATCCCCGCAGAGCTGCTCGACCAGGTGTTCACGCCGTTCGTGAGTGGACGCTCCCGGGCCCGACGCAGTGGCCTGGGGCTGGCCATCACGTGGGGCATCCTGCAAGAGCACGACGGCACGATTCGGGCCGAGAACCGCCCCAATGGCGGCGCCGTCTTCCGCATGGACCTGCCGCGCTGCAACCCCGACGACACGCCGGTCGTGGCACGCCGCGCCGACGCCCCTGCCCTGTCGCGCGTGCCCTTGACCGTGCTGTGCGTCGAAGACGAGGCCGCCATCGTGCAGCTGGTTCAGGGCATCGCCGAGCGGGCCGGGCATCGTGTGCTCACCGCCAGCAGCGCCGAAGACGGCCTGGCGCTGGTCGACCACAACCACTTCGATGTGGTGCTCAGCGACGTGCGGCTGCCGGGCATGTCCGGCGTTCAGCTGCGCGAGCACCTGCGCGCCGACCACCCTCACCTCGCTCGCAGGCTGATCTTGATGAGCGGGTACCTGCAGGCTTTCAGCGACGATGTGCTGTACCTCCAGAAGCCCTTTCGCGCCCGCGAGCTGCTGGACACCCTCGATCAGGCGTCCCGCGCGTAGACCGCCGCACCGCTATGGAGCAAAGACGGCCAGCAGCTCGTCTTTGGACAGGTCGCCGGGAACCAGGCGGTCCGCGTCGAGCGTCGAGGCAGCGAGGGTGCGCTTGCGCTCTTGCAGCTCGAGGATCAGCTGCTCGACGGTGTCGGTGGCCACGATGCGGTAGACCATCACCGGCTTGGTCTGCCCGATGCGGTGGGCGCGATCGGTGGCCTGATCCTCGACAGCGGGGTTCCACCACGGGTCCAGGTGAAAGACCAGGTCGGCCGAGGTGAGGTTCAGGCCCGTGCCGCCGGCTTTGATGCTGATCAGGAAGACCGGGGGCCCACCGGGAGCCGAGAACCGGTCCACCAGCCCCGCGCGATCGGTGGTGGAGCCGTCCAACAGCAGGCACTCCAGGCCCTCGTCGGCCAGGCGGGCCCGGGCGAGCTTCAAGAAGCTGGGCCACTGGCTGAACACCAGGGACTGGTGCCCCTCGGCCGCCGCCTCGACCAGGCGGTCGGCCAGGACGTCCAGCTTGGCCGAGCGGCGCACCACCTTGGCCTCGTCGAAGGGAAGCAGCGCTGGATGGCATGCCGCCTGACGCAGCCGGGTGAGCGCCTCGAGAATGTGCAGGCCGCCACCGCGCCCCTGGCCCACCGCGTCGAGCACACTCTGGCGGTAGGTCTCGCGCACGCGGTCGTACAGGGCTCGCTCGGGCTCGGACAGCTCGGCCTCGAGCACGCTGATGGTGCGCGGAGGGAGCTCGGTCGCCACTTCGTGCTTGAGGCGGCGAAGCAGGAAGGGGCGGATTCGGGCACGCAGCTCGCTCTGGGCGGCGCGGCTGCGCTCGCGCTCGATGGGGCCGGCATAGCGCCGCGAGAAGCTCTGCAGCCGCCCAAAGAAGCCCGGCATCACGAAGGCGAACAGGCTCCACAGCTCCTGCAGGCGGTTCTCGAGCGGGGTGCCCGACAGGGCCAGGCGATGCCGGGAGGGCAGCGAGCGTGCAGCAGCAGCTGCCTGGCTGGTGGGGTTCTTGATGTGCTGGGCCTCGTCGAGCACGACATGCCGCCAGTCGCGCGCGGCCAAGGTCTCGCGATCGAGCCGCATCAGGGCGTAGGTGGTGAGCACCACATCGACGTCGTGGGGAATGTCCCCGCGACGCGGGCCGTGGTGCACATGCACCCGCAGACCGGGCGTGAAGCGCGCAGCCTCGCGCTGCCAGTTGCGCAGCACCGACGTGGGTGCGACCACCAGCGAGGGCGGTCCTGGTGCCGCATGGGAATCCACCAACAGGGCCAGCACCTGGACGGTCTTGCCCAGGCCCATGTCGTCGGCCAACACCCCGCCCAGGCCGTTGTCGCGAAGAAATCGAAGCCAGGCGAGGCCCCGCCGCTGGTAGTCCCGCAGCGTGGCCTGCAGCCCTGCTGGCGGCGGGCCAGGCTCGATGCCGGCGAAGTCCTGGAGCGCCCCCATGCGCTCGAGCCAAGGCTGCCCCTCGGGCCCCGCCTGCTCGAGCAGATCGGCCGCCGCCCAGGCCGCCTGCACGCCCAGGCGGGCGCCATCCTGCTGCAGCTCGGTCACCTGGAGCGCGGACTCGCCATGGCGCTCGAGCCAGGCGTGGGGCAGGCGCACCACCCGTCCATCGTCCAGGCGATGGTAGCGAGCCCCCGCTAGCCAGCTCTTGAGCACGTGAGGCGCCGAGACCCGCTTCCCGTCGGCATCGAAGTCGACCTGCAGCTCGAACCAGTCGGTGCCCGACGTCGCGCCGACCGACACGTCCAGCTCGCCAGCGCTGCGCTCGAGGACCGACCGCTCCCCAAAGACCTCGATGTGCTTGGACAGCTCGGGCACGGTGTCGGTCAGGAAGTCGAGCGCCTCGTCGCCGGTCAGTCGCTGTTCGCCTGGCCCGCCCAGGGTCCGAGCCAGGGTCGCCGCCTGGTCGCGCTCCCAGTCCAGGTCGCGGCGCAGCAGGCCGCTGACGGGATCGGCGTGCACGGCGGGACCCGCGGCGAGCGGCACCACCACGGGCTCACCGCGAGCCAGGTACCGGGCCACGGGCCTGACGTGCAGCACGCCATGCTGTTCTTCTTCGACCAGCACACGAACGGCGCGATCATCGGGGTCGGTGACCCCTGCGACATCGCCGGGCAGGTCGACGGGCAGGCCACGGGCCACCACCAGGTCCTCGACAAAGGCGCGCTCCTGCAGGCGCGGGATCTCGGGGAGCGGCACCAGCAGCGGCTCGACACGAGCGCCTTCGGCCAGCGGGCACAGCACGCGCTGATCGGTCAGCACGATGCCTCCCTGCCAGGCGTCGAGGATGCCCGGCACCCAGTGCAGCTCCAGCCCCGTGTCGGTGCGGGTGGCGACGATGCGCGGCCGCACGGGCTCCAGCGAGACCGTGACGGGCTCGCCCTCGTGCAGCAGATCTACCGCCCTGGCCAGCGAGCGCAGCGCCATGCGCCCCAGGTGGGCCGCGACATCGCTGATGCGATCACCACCGCTCCACGCCTTGTCGGCCTGCTTGTCGAGCTCCTGCAGGTGCATCGCGGTGCGATGGATCTCGATGTCCCAGGGGTGCAGCGGCGCCACGACCTCGCGCAGCTTGTCGGTGGAGCGAGGGGCCGCAGCGGGCTTGAGCTCCCGGCCCCCACGGGCCGCCCGGCGAACCACCTGGACACCGATTCCCAGCGGCCGAAGCTCGCCGCCACCCGGGCGAAGGCGGTAGCGCAGATGCCCGCGACGAGGCACGCGATCGGGCCCCGAGACGCGCTGGGGCACCAACGGAAGCAGATCGTGTTCCCAGACCGGGCGGGTGAAGCGAGGGCGCCAGTCTGGATCGGACCACGCCAGGCACAGCAGCACCGCCGCGACGTGCGGACACAGGCCGCGGCGGGCGCAGTCGCAGCCATAGCTGTACGCGCTGCGGCGCTTGCTGAACGACAGGGGACGAACCGTCTGGTCGTGCACGGTCCACCAGCGGCGCACGGTGTCCTTGTGCTCGTGCACGTCGGCCAGATCGAAGAACAGATCGTCGATCCAGTCGGCTGCGAGCACCGCCTGGGGGAACTCCAGCTCCACGAGCAGCCTGGCGAGGCGCTCTTCGTCGAGGTGCTCGTCGGCGGGAGGCTGGAGCCGCGTGCTCACTTGGGGAGCTGGAAGTCCGGAATGTGGATGATCGACGGGTCGGGCTGCACGGGCTTGCCGCTGTGCGTCGTGGCCAGCAGGAAGTGCATCGCGTCGTCGAAGCCCGCCACGAACAGGTTGGCGTTCTCGGGCTCGTTCTCGAAGGTGGCGACCACCGGGCCGTTGTACGAGCGAATGTCGGCCAGGGCCGCCATCTTGAAGTCGTGGTCGGTCATCTCGAAGGCGGGCTTGAGGTGCAGCGTGGTTCGGCCGCGCCAGAAGGGGAAGCCATGGTCGGTGAGCGACTGCACGGTGCCCTGCCCCATGTCCGAGACGTGCCGGCCGGTGAGGTAGTACACCATCGCACCCTGCTCGTGCAGCTGGGTCACGTAGTCGACGGCGCCCGGCAGGGGCTCGTCTTCGCGGATGTAGTCATCGAGGAAGAAGCGCGCCTTCCAGTAGTCGAGGATCTGCGCCGCGAGCTGCTCGTCGTTGAAGCCGCGCTGCTGCAACGGGCCCCGGACATCCCAGTCGAACTCGTGCGGCGCGATGTCGTCGACCGCACCGGCGAGTCCGGGCCACGAAGAGCCCGCCTCGCTGGCGAACTCTCGCAGGATTCGCAGGTGCCGCGGGTTGCACGAGAACAGGGTGGAGTCGAGATCGAACACGACCACGGGCAGCTCACCCCTGGAGACGTGCTCGCCGACGCGATCGAGAACGGTGTTGAGGTGTTGGTTTCCCATTGCCGGCAGCTTTAACGTGAGCGGCGGGGAGCGTGCGGTATCGTCGCCGTCCCTCTGCTGGAGGCGTCCATGCCCGAGTGGCTCGAGAAGCTCCTCCCCATCCTGATCTTGCTGGGTGTCGTCACCTTCGTCCTGGCCCGCCTGCCCAAGGTCGAGGGTGTCGATCACAGCGCCGAGTTCCGCCGTCGCCGCGTGCTGAACTGGCTCCCGCTGGGCCTCACCTACGCGTTTCTGTACATGGGTCGCTACAACCTGAAGGTCAGCAAGCTGGCGTTCGGCAAGATGCACGGCGCCGACGGTGGCCCCATGATGGGCAACGACGACTTCGGCTGGATCTTCCTCGCGGGTACAGTCACGTACGGGTTCGCGTTCCTCATCAACGGCCCGCTTACCGACCGGTTCGGGGGCAAGAAGGCCATCTTGGTCGGAGCGGGCGGTTCGGCACTGATGAACGGACTGCTGGGCGCCGCTACATGGACCCTGGTCAACCACGGCCCCGGGTTCTCGTTCATCTCCAGCAACTTTGTCCTTGTCTTCAGCGTGATCTACGCTTTGAACATGTACTTCCAGGCCTTTGGCGCTGTGGCCGTCGTGAAGGTCAACGCCCCGTGGTTCCATGTGCGAGAGCGAGGCGTTTTCGGGGCCATCTTCGGAATTCTCATCAGCCTCGGCATCTACTTCGCCTACGACTGGGGGTACCTCATCAAGAGCTATCTCCCGCTAGAGTGGGTGTTCTGGGTTCCAACGGTCCTGCTCCTCGTCTTCTTGACGATCGTCTTTGCAGTGGTCCACGACAGCCCCGGCGAGGCAGGCCTCGAAGACTTCGACCTGGGGGACGGACAGAGCGTCCACGACGACAGTCCAAGGCTACCTATCCTCGCCGTGTTCAAGAAGATGCTCACGAATCCGGTGATCATGACCATCGCGCTCATCGAGTTCTGCTCCGGCTTCTTGCGTCAGGCCATCATGCAGTGGTACCGCGAGTTCGCGGCCCAAACGGACGCGGTCCTGCACCTGGAACCCGGCTTCGTGTTCCAGAACTGGGGCATCCTTCTGTGCTGCGCGGGCATCCTGGGCGGGGTGGTCGCCGGCATCATCAGCGACCACTTGTTTCAGAGTCGCCGAGGCCCCGTGGCGGCCATCCTGTACGGCGTCATGTTCGCGTCTTCGATCCTGCTCACCTTCGTGTACACGACGCCCTACGTCGGCTGGCTGGTCGTGTTCATGTCCATGGCGGTCATCGGCGTTCACGGCATGCTCTCGGGCACAGCCAGCATGGACTTCGGCGGCAAGAAGAACGTCGGCGTCGCCGTGGGCATCATCGACGGCTTCGTGTACCTGGGCACCGGCTTCATGAGCCTCGTGTACGCCCTCACGCTGCCAGAGCAGCAACTCGACGAGGCTGGCAACACGATCGGCGCCGCAGCAGACCCAGCAAATTGGATTGTATGGCCGGCCGCGATGATTCCGCTGGCGCTGATGGGCATGCTGTTGGCTACCCGGGTGTGGAACGCCAAGCCGGGCGGCGACAAGGGTAAAGCCACAGACAAACCCCAACAGACGGGTGACGCGAACGCCGCGTAGGCTGGCAGCATGAGTGCAAGTCTGCTGGACGACCTGGACCTGAGCGCGCGCCTGATGATGGCGATTGCGGCAAGGCAAGAGGTGGTTCCCGTCCGGCTGGCCATGCGCCCGCCGCTCGACGAAGAGGCGGCCATGGAGGCGGCCGAGGCGCTGGTGGGGCGCGGCCTGCTGGTCGAGACCGAGCTGCCCGGCCTGCTGGCGCTCTCGCCCATGGGGTACGCCCTGGTGGACACCGTCGCCGCGCGGTGGCCCGAGCTCCACCAGCAGATGCGGGCGATGCTGCTGGCGCACCTGGCCACCAGCTTTGGCCTGTCCCACGACCACGCGATCTTCCGGGCCTTGAGCGCGGTCGACCGCTCTCGCTTCGTGCCCAGCTCCATCGCCCCGCTGGCGGATCTCGATGTGCCCGTTCCCACCGGCGTCGGCGACATGACCACCAGCGCGCCCCACGCCCTGGTCTACCTGCTCAAGGCCGTCCGGCCCCAGCCCGGCGAGCGCGTGCTGGTGTGCGGCGCCAAGGGGGGCATGGTCCTGGCGCTGGCCACCGAGATGGTGGGCGCCCAAGGCAGCGGATTGGCCATCGACTGGGAGCCCGCGACCGTCGCCCTGGTGGCGGCCTCGCTGCAGACCCATCCCCACCTCGCCGCCCGCGCCGAGGTGCGTCACGTACCCGACGTCACCCTGGGCAGCCCCGAGTCGGGGCCCTACGACTGCATCATCCTCAACGGCTCGGTGCCCAAGATCCCGCGGCCGCTGGTGCAGCAGCTCCGGCCAGGCACGGGCCGCATGCTGATGTTCATGCAGGAGCCGCTGGTGGGCGGCCAGAGCTGCTTCGTGATGGCGGCGGACGGCACCGCGCAAAAAGACGACGACCTGTCCAAGTTCGCGTTCACCCCGATCTACGGACGCTACGGCTGGGACCGAATCACGGGCGCAGATCCGGCCTCGTGACCGCGTGCTCCCAGCCCCCGTAGGTGGGGTTGGGCAGCACGAAGTAGTGGGTGCCAAAGCTGCTGTCCCAGTTGGGGCGCTCGTCGGCATTGGGGAAGTCGGTGATGGTGTCGCCGAACCACGCGAGCGTGACCGCGGGCTCGCCCAGGCTGCACCGGCCCGCCCCCTTGGCCAGCTCGGCCCGGCGCGCGACCTTGGTGTAGGCGTCGTCGTCGGTCTTGAGACACAGCGCGTCGCCCTCGGCCCACATGCCGTGGGCCATCAGGTTGTCGATGGTGGCCTGGCGCGTGCCCTCCATGCGGTTGCTGATGAAGGCGATGCGCGCGCCCGCGGCCCGCAGCTCGGCAACCGCTTGGGGTCCGCCAGCGATGGGCTCGGCCGTGCGTCGCTCGCACCAGGCGTCCCAGCTGGGCCAGTCGAAGGGCCGATCGTAGGCGGCCAGCTCCAGGAAGTAGGGCGAGTTGTCCAGCAGCGTCTCGTCGATGTCGAACACCACCACCCAGGGTCCCTTGCGCTTCTTGTGCGCCGTGTTGTTCGCGATCGCCTGCTGAACGCCGTTGCGGAAGGTCTGCTTGGTGAGCTGCTGGTACTCCACGCTGTCGCGGACCCACTTGAGCTCCAGGTGATCGGCCTGGCTGGTCTCGAAGGCGTGCAGCGGACCGGCGGTCAGCATGGCGAGCAGGAACATGGGTGGACCCTCCGTCGTGGGGCGCAGTCTAAGCTGTGCAACCCATGACCGTACTCCTCCTGTCCCTGCTGGCCTGCACCGAGCCCGAGCCTCCTCCCGAAGTCGCCCCAGAGGCAGACGCAGCGCTCAGCCTCCCCAGGCCCGCGGTCTGGCCCGAAAATGGCGTGATCTTGTCACCGCCCGATGTGGACATTCCCGAGGGCTTCGGGCCGGTCCGTGTCTACGTCGAGGCGGGCCACGGCTTTGCTGGAAACACCGGAAACACCGGGGTGCGCTGCCAGTCCGAGCAAGACCACACCCTGGACATCGCCGCCTTCGTCGAGCAGCGCATGGGCGCCCTGCCCGGCTTCCAGACCACCCTGTCGCACACCGCCGTTCCCGGCCCCAACTACACCCGGCGCATGGCCGCGGCCGAGCAGTGGCGGGCCGACATCCTGCTGTCCTTTCACAGCGACTGGCGGGGGCAACCCACCAAGAAGAAGTGGCCCGACGGCCGCGAGTGCGACTCCGTCGACGATCACCGAGGCTTCGCGGTGCTGTGGAGCGACGAAGGTGAGCTGGCCGACCGGCGTCTGGCCATCGCCCGAGGGGTGGCCGAGCGGCTCACGGCGTCGGGCATTCCGCCGTACGACGGGAGCTTCTACGGCGACCGCTACCTGCATGACCAGGTGGCCGGCGTGTTCACCGACCGCCGCGGCCTGATGATGCTGCGCCGCCCAGCCATGCCCAGCATCATCGTCGAGACCCACCACGCTCTCGACCTGCTGGAGGTGGAGCGCTTCGACGAGCCGGCGGTGCGGGAGGCCTTCGCAGACGCCGTCATCATGGGCATCGTAGACGGGTGGCGGGCCGGCGGGGCCGGGGGACTGGACTAGAACCTGCGGCGCTTGCTCTTGCGCTTGGCCCGCTCTTCGGCTGCCTTCTGCAGCTCGGGGTCGTCGATGCCCTCGGCGTCTTGATCGGGGGCACGGTGGGGGCGGTAGTCTTCGTCGGGGCCGCCACCGGTACGGATGATGGCGCGGTCTTCGGGCTTGGCCTCGGGGAAGTCGGTGGGGCCCTTGAAGCGGCGTCGGCCCGTGCGCTCGGGCTCGGGCTCGGGCACCGCCTCGACGTCTTCCCAATCGTCGTCGTCGACCTGGCTGGCCTGACCGTAGCTTCGCTTGGGCTTGGGCGGATCGATGTGGCGGGCACGCACCGCACCGGGAGGCAAGGCTCCGTCGGCTACGCCGCCCGTGCCTCGGGACCGCTCGCCGCGCTCGCCGCCGCCGTCCATCGCCTCGTCCATCGCGCTGCGCTTGGAGCGCGCCGATGGGCCGAAACCACGCTTGTAGGCGTCCATCTCTTCTTGATCGGCCCATTGGTAGCTGCCCTGGCTCTCGGCCGAGGCCTCGGGCGCGTCCCACGGGTTGGCGAAGTGGCCATCGCCGCTGGGCACCAGGTCGTCGAGCGACACCTGGACACCCTCGTCTTCCATGAACTGGGCTTTGATCCCGAACAAGTCGGTGAGCTTCAGGTCTTCGCCGCAGGCGGGGCAGACCATCTTGCCCCGCACCTTCTCGATGCGTTCGGGATCGATCTGAGCGTTGCAGTTGTGGCACGAGACGTGGTCGAAATAGCCGCTCACGGACCCTCCTCAAGGGATCAGGCTAGCACGCCCCAGCGGTTTCGGGGCTAGACTCGGCGGCCACCTCCGCCAGAAAAATCTCGGGTGCTGTCGATCCAGCGCATCCTCACCCGTCGTCTAGGCAGAACCCCTCCAAGGAGTCAGTGACCATGCAGTACCTGTTGCTCATCTACGAAGCGGAATCCGTCGGCGCCAACCGCAACCAGGCCGACCAAGAGAAGACCATGGGCGAGTGGATGCAGTACACGCAAGCGATGCAAGAAGCCGGCGTGTTCAAGGGCGGCGACGCCTTGCACGGCGTGTCCACCGCCACCACGGTCCGCCACGGCGGCGACAAGCCCCTGTCGGTCGACGGGCCCTTTGCCGAGACCAAAGAACAGCTCGGTGGCTACTACCTGATCGAGGTCGACAACCTCGACGACGCCGTCGCCTGGGCCGGCAAGGCGCCCAAGAGCTTCACCGGCTGCGTCGAGGTTCGCCCGGTGATGACCTTCGGGTGACGACGCCCTGGGGCTCGGCCCACAGTGCGATTCAGCAGGTCGTGCGCGAGGAATATGGCCTCGTGCTCGCCCACCTCATTCGCGTCTTCGGCGGTGACTTTCAGCTGGCCGAGGACGCGCTTCAGGACGCCCTGACGACCGCGCTCGAGCGCTGGCCCGCAGACGGGGTGCCCGAGCGACCGGCCGCCTGGCTCACCACCGCGGCCCGTCGCAAGGGCACCGACCGGGTTCGCCGGCGAGGTACGCGCGCCGACAAGCTTCCCGAGCTCACCCAACTCGCCGAGTTCGACGCCATGATCGAGCCACCCGAGACTGAAGAGATCCCCGACGAACAGCTGCGCCTGTTCTTCACCTGCTGCCACCCCACCCTCGCGGCCGAGGCACAGGTGGCGCTGACCCTGCGCACCCTGGGGGGCCTCACCACAGACGAGGTCGCCGCCGCCTTCCTGGTGCCGCCCGCCACCATGGCGCAGCGCCTGGTGCGCGCCAAGAAGAAGATCAAGCTCGCGGGCATCCCCTACCGCGTGCCGCCGCGGGAGCTGCTGGACGAGCGCACCCCGGGCGTGCTCGCGGCGCTGTACCTCATCTTCAACGAGGGCTACAGCGCCAGCTCGGGCGACGAGCTCGTGCGCCGCGAGCTGTGCACCGAGGCCATTCGACTGGCGCGAACCTTGGTGGGGCTGATGCCCGACGAGCCCGAGGCCATCGGGCTGCTGGCGCTGATGTTGCTCACCGACGCGCGTCGCGACGCACGGGTCGATGCCGAGGGCCTGCTGGTGCCCCTGACCGAGCAAGACCGGAGCCTGTGGAGCGCCGACGCCATCGCCGAAGGCAGCGCCCTGACCCGGCGCGCCCTCCTGTTTCGCCAGCCTGGGCCGTACCAGCTGCAGGCGGCCATCGCGGCCGTGCACAGCGAAGCCCGCGACACGGGCCAGGTGGGCTGGCACCAGATCGCCTTGCTGTACGACCGGCTGGCCTCGCTGCAGCCCAGCCCAGTGGTGCGCTTGAACCACGCTGTAGCCGTGAGCTTTGCCGCATCCCCACAGACGGGGCTGGTGCTGCTGGAGCCCCTGGGCGCGGCACTGGACTCGTACCAGCCCTTCCATGCCGCCCGGGCCGACATGCTACGGCGCGCCGGTCGAACCCACGAAGCGCACCGGGCCTATGATCGCGCGATCGCGCTCGCCGGCTCCGCTCCGCAGCGACGCTGGCTGCAGCGAAAGAAGCGCCAGGCCGGGTAGTACCATCGCGGCATGCACCCCTGGCCCGCCATCTACGATCTGTTCGACCAGGTGTGGCCCGGGACTCCCGATCGCATCCAGCTGGCTGCAAACCTGGGCTGGGACTGGACCGAGGTGTCCACCCCCTTTGCGGCCATGACTGCCGATCGGGCCGTGGCCCACGCTGGCGTGCTGTCCCTGCCGGTGCGCATCGATGGCCAAGACCGAGAGCTCGCGAGCCTGCATGCGGTGTGCACGCGACCGGGCTCGCGGGGCCGCGGGCTGGCTCGCAGCCAGGTGGAGCGCGCGCTGTCGTTCGCCGACGCCCGGTGGACGGCCGCTCAGCTGTCCACCGACAAGCCAGGTGTCTACGAGCCGCACGGGTTCCGGGCCATCGAGCTGCACCGCTTTCGTGTGCCGGCTCCGATGGGGGTGTTCCGCAAGCCGCTCTCGCCGCTGTCGCACCGCCGTCAGGGCGACGCCGAGCTGGTTCACCAGCTGTTGTCCGAGCGCGACCCCGTGAGTGACGTGTTCTGCCCCACCGACGACGGGTGGCTGGTGGGCATCAACGCGGTGCTGTTCTGGTCGGGGTTCGCCGGCGAGCCCGGTGGCCTGGGCTACGACGAAGGAACAGGCTCGCTCATCGCCTGGGAAGACCACGGCGACACCATCCGCCTGCTGGATGTGATCGCCCCGGTCCTGCCCGAGCTCGACGAGGTCCTGGCGTGCATTCCCGGCTCGTGGACCTGGGCCGAGCTGTGCTTCACCCCCGACCGCTTCGATGTCGACGCCGAGCCCGTCGACTGGGACGACGACGAGATCTTCATGGTGCGCGGCGACTGGCCTGTGCCCGAAGAGCCCTTTGCCATCAGCCCGTTGTGGATGACGTAGAGCACCGATCTACAGCAGCGAACGGGTAAGTTCGGCCCACCACAGCTCGAGCGCTATCGCTTGAGCCTCCACAGCATCTGTCCCACGCGCCGCAGCTTCGCTTGCTGCTCTTCGGCCCCTGCGAGCCGACTCAGCCGCAGAGCCGCGTTCGCCTCGCCGGCACTCGCGAAAGCGATGTCCAGCTGGTTCTTGCCGGCCTTGCCCTTTCGCAGGAGCCCCTCGGCGGTGTTGAGCACCGCCGACTGGATGGAGCGGAGCGCCTGGTCTTTGAGCCAGTGCGAACCCGAAGGCCATTTGGCATCGGCGATCCAGTCGGCCACCTCGGTGAGTAGACGGTAGACATCGAGCTTTTCGTACGAGAAGGACATGGTCGTTGACTCCAGGCCGGGCCGGTGTGGCCTGCGACCGATTGCGCCGCCAGCCATCGAGCTGGCCGCGGGGTCCCGTTCGGTCGCAAGCTTCCTTCCCCCCACGGCCAGGGCTGGCGGCTGGGACCCAAGGCCGCCCCAGCCGCACCGACGGCGCCGGGTCAACCTCCGCGGGAACCCCTGGCAGGCGGGAGGCTAAGCCGACCGCCGAAGGGGTCGCGGAGGTTGACGCGGGGCCGGCGGTGCGGCATCCCAGCGGCATGGTGACGGGGCCACACCGGCCCGGCCGGCGACGACGATTCGTCGACGTCGACGTCGCGTGGACGTGGACGTTCACATGGACGTTCGCGGTCACGGTCACGGTCACGGTCACGGTCACGGTCACGGTCACGGTCACGGTCACGGTCACGGTCACGTGGACGTTCACGGTCACGTGGACGTTCACGGTCACGTGGACGTGGACGTTTACTCGTTCGGTGCTCTAGCTAAGGCTGCTCGGGGCAGGGACACAGCGCCACATCCACCCACTCGAAGCTCACCGTCTCGAGCGGGTCGGCGTTGGCGGTCTCGTTGGTGGTGTTGTCGCGCACGAAGCCGATGGTGGCGTCGACGGCGAAGTGCAGGCCGGTGGTGGTGTTCTCGATGAGCTCGATGTTGCCCCAGGGCGGGCCCCCGGCCTCGACCTCGGTCAGCCCGGTGGAGTCGACCACGAACGCGTCAAGATCGATCTCGTCGGTGTCTTCTTCGCCCGAGACATAGGTCTCGCCGTACTGCCACAGCTCGTTGCCGCTGGCCTCGACGTGGTCCCACGGAAGATCGCGGAAGTAGGCCTCGAGCTTGACGTACTCGACCTCGGTGTTGTCGGGCGGGTTGCCCGTCTCGACCATGGAACAGGTGTCGCTGTGGGTGGTGCCGATGACCGTGACCACACCGAGCGATCCGTCGACCTCGCCGTCCTGGTCGCCGTCGAAGAGCCAGCCGCAGACACTTGCCGCCACGTGGGGGGTGCGGATGGTGGTGCCCAGTAGCTCGACCGCCCGTGGAGGGTCCGAGACCTCGCCGTCGCCATCGTCGACCTTGTTGCAGCCGACGGCCAGGGGAAGAACAGCCAGGGTCAGAGCGAGCGCGGTGCGCATGGGCAACCTCCGAGTGGTCGCAGGTAACACGCAGGCCAAGGTGCTGAAACCCGGCAAGCCCGGCTACTGCGGCGGCGGGGCGCTCCGGCTCTGCCACTCGCCGCCCCGATACCAGTACACGGCACGCTCGGACTCGACGAAGCACAACGTGCCTTCGCGCAGGTATTTCCCGGGTGGCAGGTCTTCTCGGGACTGAACCGGATCGATCCAGGTCGGTTCTTCGTAGAGCTCGGTGAGCTGGTGCTCGTCACCGGACATGCGGGGACCTCCTCGCGGATTGTACGGGTTAGGCGCGCCGACCGCCATGTCTGCACGCCCTTCCGATCCCCGCATCGCCTTGTCGGCCCTCACCCAGGTGCGCCGTGTCATCTACGGGGTGCAGGCGGTTCTCATCGCGGCAGACGGCCTCTCGGGCCACTTCCACGGACATCACTACGTCGCCGCCGCCGTCGTCGCGGTCCTGGTCATCGGCGATGTCCTACGCAGCCGGGTTCCCGCCGAGCCGCGCAGCCTGGAGATCGCCGTCTGGGCCCACGTGCTGCTGGACACCGTCGCGCTGGCCGCGATCTCGTTCTCGGAAGACCACGCCCACGCCCCACTCGAGGCCTTCGTGCTGGTGGAGCTGGCCATCGCCAGCGCCGCACTCACCGCCAACCGCGCCTGGACCCTCGCCGGCGTGGTGCTGGCCATCACCCTGGGCAGCACGGCGGTGTCCCACGGGGCCGAGGTCGAGCACGGACTTGGGCACGCTGGGGCGGTGCTGGCGATCGTGTGGTTCGGTACCCGACTCGCCCGCGCCCAGCGCGAGCAGGAGGAACAGCTGCGCGAGGCCGAGGCCGATCGCGAGCGCACCGCGCGTCTGGCCAGCATCGGCACGATGGCGGCGGGCGTCGCGCACGAGCTGGGCACCCCGCTGGGAAGCATCGAGCTGCTGGCCGAAGAGGCCGCGGCCCGGCTGCCTGCCCAAGACCCCGGACATGACGTGCTCGCCACCCTGCAAGGGCAGGTGCGTCGATGCCGCGGCATCGTGGACCGGCTGGTGGCCCGGGGCGAGGCCAGCGACGGCACCACCAGCGACGTGCGAGCATACGTCGCTCGCTGGGTCAGCGACTGGCGTGCCGCCCAGCCCGACCCCCTCGCTGTCCGGCTGGCGGAACTGCCGGACACGGCTGTGCGCGGCGATCCCACCGGCTGGCGCGCCGCCCTGTGGACCATCCTGGACAATGCCGCACGGGCCGGGGCTCGCGAGGTGCAGCTCTCCGGTGTCATTGCCGACGGCGCGCTGCATCTCGACGTCGAGGACGACGGCCATGGCCTGCTGGACGGCGCGAGAGAGCGCATCTTCGAGCCCTTCTGGTCGGGCTGGAACGAGTCGGGCGCGGGCCTGGGCCTGTACACCGCGCGCCGGTTCGCGCGCAGCGCAGGAGGGGATGTGCGCATCGGGCTTGGCCGCGCCGGCGCCCGGGTCACCCTGAGCATGGAGGTCGCGTGAGGGTCATCGTGATCGAGGACGACGAGGTCTACGGTCCGGCGCTGGTTCGCGCCCTGGCGCGCGAGGGGCACGACGCAGTGCTGTTCTCGGGGGTGAGCGCTCTGGATGCCGCCGAGCCAGACGGCGACGTCGCGGTCGTCGACCTGCACCTTCCCGACGGCAGCGGCCTGGACGCGGTGCGGCTCTTGGTGGGCCAGGGCATCCCCTCGGTCATGCTCTCGGGCCACGGCTCGGTGCGCAGCGCGGTGCAGGGCATGCGGGCCGGCGCGGTCGACTTCCTCAGCAAGCCGGTGTCCACCGGCGAGCTGGTGGCGGCGCTCGGCGATGCGGTGGGCACGAGGCCAGCCCCGTCCCCGGCCAGCGAGCGCCTCGAGGATGTCGAGCGCGAGCACATCCAGCGCGTGCTCGACGACTGCGATGGCAACATCAGCGAGGCCGCCCGCCGGCTCGGCCTGTACCGGCGCACACTCCAGCGCAAGCTGCAGAAGATGTAGGCCGCGACAATCCGTCGCACCCGGCGCGACGACGTGTCACATGCCGATGGCAGCGCGCTCCAGCTATATCCGCCACCGTGTTGCTGCTCCTTGCCATCGCTCCCCTCACCTGGGCCCACCCCGAAGAGCCTCCCCAGGACGACCCCGATGACGGCGAGATCGTCGTAGTGGGCGAGCGCTCCGCCGACGACCCCAGCGAGACCGTGCTCGATCGCGATGCCATCGAAGCCTTCCCGGCCACCAGCACCGACGAGCTGCTCAAGGCCGCTCCGGGCATCCACCTGTCGGCCCACGGCGGGCGTGGCAAGGCGTTCCAGTTCTTTGTGCGGGGCTTCGACGCGGTGCACGGCACCGACGTGCTGGGCACGCTCGAGGGCATCCCGCTCAACGAGCCCAGCAACATCCATGGCCAGGGCTACCTGGACCTGCACTTCATCCCCACCGAGCTGGTCACCTCGGTGCGCATCGACAAGGGACTCACCCGGGCCGACAAGGGCGACTTCGCGGTGGCCGGCTCGGCCGAGATGACGCTGGGCAACCCCGTGGAGGGGACGCGCTTTGCCGCCGGCGGCGGAACCGACAAGAGCGCGGTGCTGCGTGCGGCCTACCGGCCCGTGGGCGCGCCGGAGCAGACCTTCGCCCTGGCCGAGATCGAGGGGGGACTCGGCGTCGGCGACGGCCGAGGCTTCGCCGCAGCGCACGTGGCCCTGGGCATGGGCAACGAGCGCAACCGCGCATTCCTGCTGGCCTACGACGGCGTGTTCGAGTCGCCGGGCGTGCTGCGGGAGGACGACTACGAGGCCGGCCGCCTGGGCTTCTGGGACGCGTACGAGGGCGCGGGCGACGGCCGGTCCCGACGCGTGCTGCTGGGCGGGGCGAGCCGGCGCGACGGCGAGGCATCTAGCCGATCCATCACGGCGTGGGGGGGCTTCCGACAGCTGGTGCTGCGCAACAACTTCACCGGGACCTTCTACGAGGGCCTTGGCGACGGGCTGAGGCAGGAGCACATCGCCCTGGATGCGGGCGTCCGCGGGCGCATGGCGCGCAGCTTCGAGTGGATGGGCCAGACCAGCACGGTGAGTGGCGGTGCCGACCTGTGGCTGGCGGCCGCCTGGCAGGTCGAGCAGCTCGCGGCCCTCGACCTCTCCGGCCGCCAGACCTGGTACCAAGCGCAGCTGGCGCACAGCGATGCCGGTGCCTGGGCGGCGGGGGTGTTTCGGCTGGGCCACCACCTGGAGCTCCGGCCGGGATTTCGCGCCGACTGGGTCGGCCTGACACGGCTGGACGAGGCCGTCGACGGCGTCATCGGCGTCGGGACTCGGCGCGGGGCCAGGGCCTTCCCCATCTCGCCCAAGCTCGAGGTCACCACGCTGATCACCGACGAGGTGAGCGCCTACGCGGCGCTGGGTCGGGGATTTCGCAGCCCCAACGCCCGAGGCCTCGCCGACGGCACCGGCCGAGCCCTGCCCATCTCGGTCGCGACCACCGGCGAGGCAGGTCTGCGGCTGGACACCACCACATTCGACGCCTTTGCGGGGGCCTTTGTCACTGGCCTGCGCCAGGAGGTGGTGTTCGACCACTCGGTGGGTCGCTACCTCGCCAGCGGTTCCACTCGCCGGGTGGGTGGCGAGGCCGGGGTGGCGTGGAGTCCGAGCACCAGCTGGCGCACCCAGCTCGACGTCTCGCTGTCGGACGGGCGCTACACCGCCAGCAACGAGCCAATCCCGTACGCGCCTCGCTCGCTGGTATCGGCGGGGGTCTACGCCCAGCGCCTGCCCGTGGGCAGCTGGGAGCTCACTGCCGGCGTGCGGCCGTGGCTGCTGGGGCCTCGCCCCACGACACGCGGCTTCGCGCAGGGCCCGACAGGCAGCATCGACGCCACGGCGGCCCTGATGCGCGAGAGGTGGACGCTGCGGGCCCAGGCAGACAATGTGCTGAACGTGCGCTGGCGGGATGGCGAGTACGTGTTTCCGTCGCACTGGTCCAGCGGGGCCAAGAGCGAGCTCGCGGCCCGTCACTTCACCGCCGGCAAGCCGCTCGCGGTTCGCTTCGAAGTCGAGAGGGCCCTGTGATCGCGCTGATGCTCCTGGCCTGCATCTCGGACAGAGGGGTGGTGGAGGTGCCCGTGCATGCCGTGCCTTCGGCCCAGGGCTCCTTCCAGGCGGGCGGTGCGGACGTGCAGCTGGAGTGGGCGACGCTCCGGCTCCAGGACGTGGGCTTCGAAGAGCCCGACAGCCTGAGCCTGCTGCACCTGCTGAACCCCATCTCGGCCGCGCATGCCCATCCAGGCCACGAGCTGGACGGCGACCTCGCCGGCGAGATTCTGGGCACCTGGACCCTCGACCTGCTGGGCGAGCCGGTGCTGCTGGGCAGCGCGCAGCTGTTCGAGGGCGATCTGGCTACCGCCCACTTCGATCTGCACCAGGTCGAGCTCCGCGGCACCGCCACGCTGGACGGCACGGCGACTCCCTTCACCTGGACCCTCGACTTCGACGAAGAGGTGGCCGGCATCGACGCGCCCCTCAGCATCGACGCCGACGCGCCGCCGGCCAGCCTGTGCCTGAGCATCGACACCGCCGGCCTGCTGTCGCGCGCCGCCTGGAACGAAGAGCCCGCCGTGCTCGAGAACACCCTGCGCTTCGGCGCCCTTTCCACCGCGAACTACACCCTGGAGACCCAATGCTCGCCCTGATGCTCGCCCTGACCGCCTGCACCCCCACCGGCGACTGGACGCTGAACGCCTGGGGCGAAGAGTACATCGAGGTCGAGATCCCCGCCGCCGACTTCAGCGACGGCTGCAGCGCGGTGTACGACGGCTTCGAGGCCACCATCGGGTCCGGATCCCTGCTCGACGGAAACGGCGACGCGGTGGTGCAGATGGACCACAGCCACCCCATCGAGCTCACCATCGCCGGGCCGAGGCCGGTGCACAGCTTCATGGACGTCGTCCCGGTGGGCACCTACGACAATGCGCTGTACGTGGTCGAGAGCACGGCCGTCAGCGGGTTGTTGTCGTGTCCCGGCGGCACCGTGACCTTCGACTGGGCCTTTGCAACGCCCACCACCTACGACTGCGAGCTCGAGGCCCTCGAGGTGATCGCTGGGCAAGAGGCCGTGACCGAGGCCACCATCCACGGCGACCACCTGTTCTACGACCACCTCGAAGACCCCGAAGCGGTCCTCATCGGCGAGCACATCGTGGCCGCAGATGCCGACTCGGACGGGGTGGTCACCCACGCCGAGCTGGCGGCGGTCGACATCGCCCCCCTGGGGGTCGGCGTGGGCCGGTTCAGCGAGGTGACCGACCTGGACGCCTTTGTGGGGGTGCTGTCGCAAACCCTCGGCCACATCGATGGCGAGGGGCACTGCGACACGGACTTGTAGGGCTAGCGCAGGAGCGTGAGCGACAGGCGGGTGTAGTCGGGGCCGGTGACGGACGTCCGTCACCCGTCATTCGCCACCCGACCAGCCAACGCCGAGAATCGAATGGCATCGCGCTTGCAGCATCGCCAAGCACCCACGACAATCGTCCAATCGGGAGCCCCCATGTCTCTGTACTTCTTGCTGCTGTCCGCGTGCATCACCGACGTTGAATCTCTGTTCGACCGCGACGGAGATGGGTTCGGATCCGTGGAGGGCGACTGCGCCACCTGCACGGACTGTGACGATGACAACCCCAACGTGAACGTCGAGGAGGCCGAGCTCTGCGATGACGGCCTCGACAACGACTGCGATGGCGTCGTGGACGACTTCGGCGTGGGCTCGGACGGCTTCTTTCTAGACAACGACAGCGATGGTTTTGGCGCCGGGGACCCCCTGCTTGCATGCACACCTGCGGAAGGCCATGTGAGCAACGACGACGACTGCAACGACGACGACGTCATGGTGCACCCCCAGGCCGAGGAACGGTGCAACGACATCGACGACGACTGTGACGGCAGCGTCGACGACGGCGTCACCCTTCCCCAGTGGTACGCAGATTCAGATTCCGACAGCTACGGCGATCCGACCGTCGTGGTCTTGTCGTGCTCTCAACCTTCCGGCTACGTCGCCAACGACGAGGACTGCGACGACACTGACGCGACCACGTACCCGGACGCGGAGGACATCTGGTACGACGGGGTCGACGCCGACTGCCTAGGCAACTCGGATTTCGATGCCGACGGCGATGGCCACGACAGCAACCAGCACGGCGGGGGGGACTGCGACGACACCAACCCGGCCATTTCCCCTGGTGTCGATGAGATTTGCGACAACGGCATCGACGACAACTGCAGCGGCACCCACACCGGGTGCAGCGCCCCCTAAGGGGCCTGGCGCGCGTCCGTCAGCTCAATAGCACCAGCTATCGCTCGTGGTCGTGATGGTGTCGCTGGTGCTGATCAGCCCGCTGGGCCAGGTGATGGTGGCCACGTTCCACACCTGCCCGGCGTCGTGCATGGTGCGGGTGTAGGTGCGGGCGAGCGAGCCGCCAAGGAAGACCTTGACCGTGGCGGTGCTGGACGGGCAGCCGAAGGCGCAGCTGCTGGCGCCGTCTTGCCCGTAGTAGTGCACCTTCACATCGTAGGCGCCGCTGGCTGGGGCGTCGATGGTGGTGGTCTCGGGACCCCAGCCGTAGATGGCATCCCAGTCGAGCGAGGGGTCGTCCAGGCCGCCGCTGCCGCCCCAGTTGGGGTTGAGGTTGCAGAAGTTGCAGTCTTGCGGCCAGTTCCAGATGCCGTAGCCGTTCTGCACGATGTGGAGGTCCAGGTCGTTGACGTTGTCCCAGCTCACCTCGACGTAGAAGCCGTCGGCGGGGGCCGCGTTCACGATGACCTGGTCGGGGGTGCTGTCCCACAGGCCGGCGCTGTTGCGCACGGTCAGGTCGAAGACGTAGTCACCAGCCAGGTCGGCGAAGAAGCTCGGGTTGCTGCCGGTGGTCGTCGACAGGCTCGTGGTGCTGCCCGAGGGGCGGCTCACCAGCGTCCACTGGTAGTTGGTGATGGACATGCCACCCGGGTCGTAGGAGCCGCTGGCGTCGAGGAAGACCGTGTCCAGGGGCTGCACGGCCTGGTCGTTGCCGGCATCGGCGATGGGCTCGCTGGCGGGCGGAACCTCGGCGTGGATGGTCACCGTGTCGGGGGTGGGGTCCCAGATGCCGGCCGAGTTGGCCACGCCCAGCTGCAGGACGTAGTCGCCTGCGCGGTCGGCGATGAAGGTGCTCACCACCGAGCCCGGGGTCAGCAGGAAGGCGCTGGAGCCGCTGGGCTTGGACAGGAGCGTCCACTGGTACTGCAGCGGGTTGAGGCCCGCGGGATCGTAGGAGGCGTTGCCGCTGACGAACACCAGGGAGCCCTCGTCGACGGTCTGGTCGGAGCCGGCGTTGGCGATGGGCGGCGCGATGACGATCTCGTTGACGGTCACCGTCATGGCGTCGGGCGTGGAGTCCCACACGCCGGCCGAGTTCTGCACGGTCAGCTCGACGGCGTAGGTGCCGGGCACGTCGGCGGTGAAGTTGGGCGTCATGGAGGTGGCCGACGACAGGGCCGCGCCGCTGCCGGCCGGACGCGTCGAGATGTGCCACTGGTACGACAGCGGGCTCAGGCCGGACGGGTCGAAGGAGGCCGCGCCGGTGAGGAAGACCAGGTTGCCCTCGTCGGTCACCTGGTCGGGCCCGGCGTTGGCGACCGGCTCGATGACCGGGTCGAGCTCGGCGCTGACCTTGACCTTGTCGGGGGTGGAGTCCCACACGCCCATGGAGTTGCCGACGACCAGGCTGAAGATGTAGTCGCCATCGACGTCGGCGGTGAAAGAAGGACTGGAGACATCGTAGGACGAGAGCTTGGCGATGGACCCGGCCGGGGCCTGGATGAGCTCCCACTCGTACTGCAGCGGAGCCAGGCCAGCGGGGTCGTAGGAGCTGGTGCCGTCGAGGCTCAGCGACGAGCCCGTGTCGATGATGCGGTCGGGGCCCGCGTCGGCGATGGGCTCGGCGATGGGGGTGTCGGTGTCGGCCGGGCTGTCGGTGTCCGGCGTGCCCGTGTCTTGCGGCAGCGCGGTGTCTTCTTCGCCGGAGTCGGGGAGCACGACCGAGCTCAGGCCGCTCTCGGTGCAGCCGGTGGCTGCGAGCAGCAAACCGAAGAGGGCGGCGATGGGGGTGGTGTTGCGCATTTCTGCAGGGACCTCACACGTGTGAGAGCCATGCAAAGCAATCGTCATGCCAAGGTCAGGATCGCGCCCTGTGCGGGGCTTCAGCGAAGCGTGGCGCGGCCATCTACATTAAATGCCGCACCGGCACAGGTCAGGGTGGGGCGTCCCCGCCCGCAGCCTTGTGTCGCACCCGGGCGAGCCCAGCCTCGTCGCCGAGCCGTTCCCACTGTCGCTCGGCCGCGGCCCACACCGACCGGCACTCGTCTTCGCGGCCCTTGATGCGGGCCATGTCGCCCGCCGACTCGAGGGCCCGGGCCAGGTCGGCGTCGGCAAAGGTCGTGCGCTCGAGCAGCTGCTCGGTGGCCGCCTGGTGGTAGGCGAAGTCGTCCCACAGGTTGAGCCCCGCGCACGGCACCAGGGCCAGGGCGTGGGCGAAGGCGGTGAGCGGATCACGCCGGCTGGCTGCCAGCCGCTGCCCGGCCCGGTCAAGCACGTGGCGGGCGGCGTCGTACTCCCCTCGCTCGACCAGTACCATGGCCCTGTTCAGCGAGATGTAGCTCGCCTCTTCGGCTCCGATGCGCTCGGCCTCGGCGATGGCCTTCATGTACCCCTTCTCGGCCACGTCCAGCTGGCCCCGCTTGCGCGCGATCTCGGCCAGGCCGTTGATCGTGTTCATCAAGTCGCGCCGCAGCGAGTTGCGCTCCTGCAGCTTGCGCGCCTTTCGGAAGCAGGTCTCGGCGGTGTCAAGGTCACCCGTCTGCACATACACCCCACCCAGCAGCTGCAGGGTGGTGGCGATGGCCCCGTCCTGGCCCAGGCCCTCGGCCAGCGCAAGCGCCTCGCGGGCCAGCTCGGCAGCGCGATCGAGATCGCCACCGGCACGCTCGAGCTCGGCCTGGGCCCGAAGCGCCGCGGCCTCACGGTCGGGCACATGGGCACCGGCGAACAGGCTGCGGGCCTCGGTCAGTCGGCGTTTGGCGAGCTCGAGCTTGCCCCGCCGGCGCGCGGCCTCGCCGATCACGAAGTACGCCTCGGCCCGAAGGCGCGGAGGTGGACTGCTGCCGCGCAAGCGCTCGGCCAGCCGCATCGCGGCGTCGTACTCGCCCAGCGCCAGGTGCAGCCGGCAGGCCATCACCCAGCCCTCGTGCCGGTCTGGGGAGTTCGCCGGCGCGTCGATCTCGTCCAGGCAGCGCTCACGCTGCTCGAGGTGGGTTCGCGCCGCCTGGAAGCGGGCCATGCGGTGATCGTTCTCGGCCGCCGCCAGCAACGGCCCGATGGCATCGGCCGGGGCGTTCGCGAGAAGCAGATGTTGGGCCACGCGGGCAGCCGGCGCGGCCGCCCCGTACCGGTTCATGAGCATGCGCGCGCAGGTGGTGTTGCAGCGCTCCCAGGCCAGCGCCTCTTTGGCGCTACGAATCAGGCTCTCGCGCATCATCCCGTGCGCAAAACGCCACCCGTCGGGCCCGGTGGCGAGCAGCTGGCGGCGCTCCAGGTGCTGCAGCAGCTCGTCGCTGGGCTCACGCTCGGCCAGTCGGGCCGCGGCCTTCCACTCCTCGAGATCGACGTCGAGCCCCAGCGCCGCCCCCAGCCACAGGGTCTCGAGCTGCGCCTCGCCTCCTCCGGCCTCCCACACCGCCGTTCGCGTGCGGCTGCGCCACAGGCCGTGGATGTCGTCGGGAAGGGGCACCTCGCTGCCCTCGGCGAGCACGAAGCCCTTGTCACCCGGCTCGAGCACACCGCGCTGCACCCAGTCTCCGACCAGCTGCACCGCGAACAGGGGGTTGCCGCCGGTGCGGTCGACCACCTGCTCCACCAGCCGCCGATCGAGCCCCGCGAGCACCTGAACCAGCTCGATGTGATCGTCACGCGTCAGCGGTCCGATCTCGATGTCCTTCACCTCGCTGCGCTTGGACAGCCACCGCAGCATCTGCAGCTCGACGGGCCTGTCGGGCAGCAGGTCGTCGCGCACCGACGCGATGAACAGCACCGGCAGCACCTCGGCGCGCTGCAGCGCCTGCACCACGAAGGCCAGCGTGTCCGCTCCCCACTGCGCGTCATCGAGCCAGACCACGACCGGGCGGTCCCGCCCGACCCGCTGCATCAGCCGGCGCACCACCTCGTGGCCCTCTTTGGCCGACTCGAAGAAGCCGCCCGGCAGATCGGGCTTGGGCGCCACCAGACGGGCCACATCGTCCCACTCCCAGGGCTCGTCGACCCGATGGGCGCGGAACCAGCGCTTGGCCCTTGACGACACTTGCTTGAAGGCCAGCTCGGTGGTGCGGAAGTAGGCCGCCACCATCGGCGAGAGCCCGTGTCGCGGGCCGCGGACATCGCCGTGCACCGCCGTCATCGCGTGCGCGGCGCCCAGCTCGACCGAGCGCTCGCAGAGCCACTGGGCCAGGCGGGACTTGCCGTTGCCAGCGCCGCCTCGAAGCAGGACCAGTCGCGGTCGACGGGTCTTGCGAACCTCGCCGAGCTCGCCCCACAAGAAGTCGCGCTCCTGCTCGCGACCCACCAGCGGCACCGCGCGCAGGCCGTACAGGCCCAAGCCCGCGCCTCGGAGCCGTGCCGGCGTGTGCTTGGAGCTGGCCATGCGCCAGCTGTCGGGCATCGGCGGCAGGCTGGTCATGCGCATCTCGGTGGGCTCGTCATCCTCGGGCAGCTCGTCGGCGAAGCCCCAGGTCTCGGTCGCCGACGTGGGACTGTCCACCTGCCCCGTGTCACCCGAGAGCTCCATGCTCCAGGTGCGGAACTCCGCGGCGCTTCGCCCGCTGGACAGGACCGCCTCGATCTCGCCGTCCTCGTCGGGATCGCGCAGGTTCATCAGCGCCCAGGCAGCATCGGCAGCGTTGCTGTACCGACGCAGGTGTTCCTTCTCGAGACAACGCTCCAGCCAGTTGTCGAAGTGCTCGGGCACCGGCAGGCGCGGCGTGTACTCGGGGAGCTCGCGGCCCACATGGGCCTGAAGCAGCGCCGGCCCCTTGAGGCCATGGAAGGGCACCCTCCCCGTCGTGAGCTCCCAGGCCATGGTTCCGAGCGCGTACAGGTCGGTCCAGGGCCCAAAGTCCCGCCAGCGCCCCAGCGCCTGCTCGGGGGCCATGTAGGCCGGCGTACCCGCCACAGCCTCGCCCCCGGGCGAGTCCTGCCGGGTCACCGCGGATGCGATGCCAAAGTCGGTGAGGATCAACCTCTGGAAGTCATCTTCGGCCAACAGCACGTTGCCGGGCTTCACGTCGCGGTGCACCACGCCACGGCTGTGGGCGTGCGACAGGGCATGCAGCAGCGCCAGCAGCACCCGGCGCACCTGCGGCCAGCGCGTGGGCGGCATGTCCTCGAGGCTGCCGTGCTCGCAGTACTCCATGACCAGGTAGGGGCTCCTGGACACCAGCCGCCCCTCGCTGGCCGCATGCACGCTTCGAGGGATCTCGCCGTGCTCGTACACCACCACGATGCCGGGGTGGTCGAGCCGAGCGGTGGCCCGCACCTCTTCGCGGAAGCTCTTGCGCACCTCGAGGCGCCGCGCACGCTCGGCATGCAACACCTTGACGGCGACCTCGAGGTCGGTGGCCCGGTGGCGCCCGTGCCAGACCTCGCCGGAGCCCCCCGATGCGATGGGGGCGAGCAGCTCGAAGGCCCCGAGCTGCAGGGGCTCTGCCGGCCCCGGTTCACTCACTCTTGCTCGGGCTCGGGCAGGTCGATGGTGCCGACATCATCGAGGCTCTCGAGGTGGGCATCGAGGGCATCGCCGGGGATCGCCAACATGGTGGCTGCGGTCATCATCACGCTCCCCTCCTCGGTGTCGAACTCGCCGTCCGCGACCGATGCCGCGAGGAAGGTGGTCAGGAACTCGAGCCGCTCGTCGAGCCCGAGCTCGACCGGCAGCCGTTCAATCGCCTCGCGCATGGCCTCGGTGTGCCGCTCGGTGAAGCCCCCATCGCTGCCGATGAAGCCCACCTTGCTCATCTGCTCGCGCGGAAAGATGCGCTGCAGGTAGTCGGTCTCGCTGATGGTGATGACGGCGTCGGTCTCGAGGATCAGGCGCACGAAGTGGTAGCCGAAGGCGAGCTTGAGCTCGGGAATGTTGAACTGTCCCATGACGTCCCCAGGTGGGATGGTGGTCAGGTTACCTCGCGTCATTCACGGAGCACCGCATGTCCCCATGGTCGTACGTCCTGATCGCGCTGGCAGCGGCGATGGTGGTGCTGTTGCTGCTGGAGCTCAAGACGTCCCGACCCGACGGCATCTTGCGCAACGTGCACCCGTACCGGCGCATCATGTGGTTCATCATGCCGACGCGAAACGAGTCGGTGGTCTACTTCGACAGCTTCGTCGATGCGACCGAGCTGCTGGAGTACCTGCCCCAGGCCAAAGAGAAGTTCGGCGCCACGCTCACCCACGTCATCGTGGCCGCCATCGGCCTGGGCGTTGCCGAGAACCCCACCATGAACCGCTTCGTCGCCGGCCGGCGCATGTACGATCGCGACGGCATCTGGGTGAGCTTCTCGATGAAGCGCAAGAAGATGGACCAGAAGGCCAAGCTGGCCGTGGTGAAGTACCGATTCAGCGAGGACACCACCCTGCAGAGCCTGTGCACCGAGGTCTCGCAGAAGATCGACGTACACCGCAGCGGCAAGAAGACGTACTCGGACAAAGAGATCTCGGCCTTCGCCCGGCTTCCTCGGCCTGCCTTCATGGTGATGTTCTGGGCGGTCGGCTGGCTCGATCACTACAACCTGCTGCCGGGCTGGTTCATCGAGGGCGACCCCATGTACACCAGCGTGTTCGTGTCGAACCTCGGAAGCATGAAGATGGACGCCGGCTACCACCACCTGTACGAGTGGGGCACCTGCCCGCTGTTCTTGATGGTGGGGCAGCTGCACGACCGCCCGGTGGTCAAGGACGGCAAGGTGGTCAGCCAGCCGAGCATCCACATCCGCGTGAGCTACGACGAGCGCACCGACGACGGCCTGAGCGCAGGCCGGGGCATCGAGAGCGTGATCCGCGTCCTGGAGCACCCCTTCGCCGAGCTCGGCTGCCTGGCTGCCGACGGAAGCGACCAGAAGCTGTTGATCGCAGGAGCCCCAGCATGAGCGGAAGGGTCTACCGATTCCTCGAACGAAGCGGGCTCCTCAGCCAGCTCGACCCGGCCTTGTACTACCGCGACGGGGTTCGGGACGAGGCGCGGCTGCGCGTTCGCTACCTCGGCACCGCGGGCTTCGTGCTCGAGACCGCCAATCACACCGTGGTGCTCGATCCATACGTCTCGCGCCCCAGCGGCCGCCGCACCCTGTTCGGTCGCGTGCGCCCCGAGCCGGCCATCATCCGCCGCCACCTGCCCAAGGCCGACGACGTGCTCATCGGCCACGCCCACCACGACCATGTGCTCGACGGCCCCGAGCTGTGCCGACAGACGGGTGCCCGCTTCATCGGCAGCGTCGATGCCTGCAATGTGGCCCGCGCCGCCGGCCTGCCCGAGGCCCAGTTGGTCCAGACCGAGGGCCGCGAGCTCATCTCGACGGCGTCGGGCTGCTGCATCGGCCTGCCCAGCGCCCACGGACGGGTGTACTTCAACCGCGTGAGCCTGGCCGGCGACATCCCCGAGCCGCCCAGCTGGCCGCCCCGCTACACCGAGCTCAAGCACGGCCAGGTGTTCAACTGGTTCGTCGAGATGGACGGCATCAAGGTGGTGCACATCGACACCGCCGAGTTCTTCGAAGACGAGCTGCAGGGCGTGGAGTGCGACGTGCTGTGCCTGTGTGCCATCGGCCGCAAGTACCGCCCCAACTACACCGCCGATGCCATCCGCATCCTGAAGCCCAAGGTGGTGCTGCCCTGCCACTGGGACCTGTTCACGACGCCCATCGAGGTGGAGCCCTATGCCCTGCCCGAGGTGGACATTCCCGGATTCCTGAGCGAGATCCGGCAGACGGGAACCGAGGCGGTCCTGCTGCCCTTCCTGGGCGAGTGGGGCGTGTAGGCACCGGCGCCTACCGAGCCAGCGCCACCCAGCCCACTGCATCGTTCGCATCGCCCGCCACCGAGTGTGAGCTGACCGCCAGCCACACCCGGTCGTCGTCGCCCCAGATGCCCACATGCTCGGGCACCTGCGGAACGCTGGCGTGCTGGTAGTTGCCCACCTTCCACTCGATGGGGAAGGTGGCCGGATCGCCCGAGGAGACCCACAGGTCGGGCTGCCCGTCGCTGTCGGCATCGTCAGCCAGGGCGGCCACCAAGACCTCGCTGCCGCGGTCGAACACCGACACCGATCGCACGGTGGCCCCGGCAAACAGCGTGACGGCGGAGGTGCCATCGTCTCGGTGCAAGCGCACGCCACCGTAGTCATCGCCCCCGGCCATCGCCGTCCAGTCGCCGCTGCTGCCCACGTCGGCGGCGGTCGCCTCGAAGGCGGCGCCGGTCGCGGTGAAGTCGAAGCCTCCATCGATGGTCCAGCTCTCGGCGCCATTGGTCGTGCTCCACACGTTCACGAACACGTCGGTCCCGTCGTCGTGCAGCGCGCACAGCTCGCCAGAGGTCACCGAGAAGAAGCTGGTGCCCACGCCGTCACTCTCGGCCTGGAAGGTGATTCCGCTGCCGGACAGCTCGAGGTAGATGAAGCTGCTGGCGCCGCAGCCCAAGCCATAGAGGCGGCCACTGTCTGCGCGCAGCAGGTCGTAGTGGGTGTAGGTCTCGTTGCCGCCGTTGAGGCGCGAGGCGACCCCCTGGTCCCAGGAGCCGTCGTAGCTCAGCTCCCGCACGAACAGGTAGTTGTCGCCCTCGGAGTCGGTGCTGGCGGCGATGTAGAAGCGGTTGCCCTCGGCCACCATGTCCACGCCCTCGTCGAGGGGCCCGGTGAACAGCGTGCCGTGCCAGGTGACCTCGTCGGACACCGAGCCCGCCGTGTCGAGCACCAGCAGCTCGGCCACCGCCGGGTCGGCGACCACCGCCAGACCCACACCCAGGTCGTTGCCGGCGAGCGCCGGGCGGCGGGGGCGATCCCAGTGTCGCCCGTCGAAGGACCATGCGCCGACACCGAGGGCGCCGTCGCAGTCTTCGTCCACAAAGTCGCCGTCGACCTCGGTCAGGCCGGGAGCACGGGCGGGGTCGTCATCGTCGCAGTCGTCGGCGAGCAAGGAGCCGTCGGCGTCCAGATCGTCGTCGGGGGTCGTGTCGGTGCAGTCCTCGTCGACGCCGTTGTAGGGCACCTCGGTGGCCGCTGGATGCACGGCCGGGTCTGTGTCGTCGCAGTCGCCGGCAGGCAGCGAGCCCGTGTAGACGCCCGAGTAGGCATCGGGGATGTGCCCGTCGGCGTCGGCGTCGAAGTCATCGGCCCCATCGCAGTCGGCGTCGATGTCGTCGTACCAGGCATCGGCCGCGCCGGGAAACACCGCGGCGTCGGCGTCGTCGCAGTCGCCCTCGTTCTCGGTGAAGCCGTCGCTGTCGTCGTCGGTGTCGAGCCCGTCGGAACCGGTGTCGGTGTCGGCATCGCTGTCGGCATCGGCATCGGCATCGCTGTCGGCATCGGCATCGCTGTCGGCATCGGCATCGCTGTCGGCATCGGCATCGCTGTCGGCGTCGGCATCAGCATCCGTCTGGACGCCGGTGTCGTCGGGGGTGGACGGCGGGCAGGCGAGCAACAGGGGGAGGGCCAGCAGGGGCAGGGTTCGCATGCTGAGTAGGTTACCCCATCGGTGTGGATTTCAACGACGCCCGCCCTCTGCTGCTGCCCGTCCTCAAGAGCGTGAGCCAACCCGCGGCCGCCCTGCGCGCGGCGGCGGCCGATCCCGACCGGGCACTGGTGCGCAAGCGGCTGGTGCCCTTCCTGCACACCCTGCTGGCCATCGACGGTCCCGACAAGTTGACCTACGTGAGCCGGGGCAGCCTGGACGAGTGGGGAGTGAGCGCAAAAGACGCCTTCGCCTTGGCCATGGGCAACCTCGACCCCACCCACGGCTTGAGCCGCTGGGAAGGCCTGTGGCGCCTCGACTCCAACGACGGACTCGACGCCTCCCGGCTGTGCCTTCCCGGATGGCTGCGGGCCTTCGAGGGCCGCGTCGACGGCGCCCCGATGGCCATCGTGCCCGCGCCGCGCATTCTGCTGGTGGGCGGCGAGGCCGACGCCGAGCGCCTGCTGTCCATCGCTCGCGAAGGCTGGGAGCGCGAGGGCAGCCCCATCTCGCCCTGCGCCTACACCCTCGCCTTTGGCAAGCTGGTGCCCTACATGCCAACCCAGGGCCACGCGCTCCGGGTCACCGCCGAGAACCAGCAAAAGATGCTGATTCGGCGGGAGTACGAGCAGCAGCGCGACGTGCTCGAGGGCATCTACGACCTCACCATCGCCCGGGTGGGTCTGCTCGAAGAGGCGGGCACCGGGCGGCTGATCACCGTGTCGTCGTGGACCGAGGGGACCGACCCGCTGCTGCCGGTGTGCGAGGTGGTGGTGCTGCACCCCCAAGACGGCGACGCCCTGTGGGTGCCGTGGAAGTCGGTGGCCGAGGTCGCCGAGGGCCAGATGCAGCTGGACGACAGCCTGGACCCACCCCGGGTGCGCGCCAGTGGCTGGATGAGCGATCAGGCGTGGGCGGCGCTCGCGGCGGTGGCGGTGAGGCAGGGGGCGTAGGGCCCGCACCCTCACGCCACCGGCGTACGCATCGTCACGAATTCCTCGGCAGCCGTCGGGTGAATGCCGATGGTGGCGTCGAACTGGGCCTTGGTGGCCCCGCACTTCAGCGCGATGCCGATGCCCTGGATGATCTCGCCCGCATCGGGCCCCACCATGTGCGCTCCGACGACGCGATCGCTGTGCCCGTCGACCACGAGCTTCATCATCGTGCGGGTCTCGCGTCCGGTCAGGGTGTGCTTCATGGGCCGAAAGCTGCTGCGGTACACCACCACGTCGTCGTACAGGTCCCGGGCTTGTTCTTCGGTCACGCCCACCGTACCCACCGGCGGACTCGAGAACACCGCGGTGGGGATGTCGTGGTAGTCCATGGTCAGGTCCTGGCCATCGAACAGGTTCTTGGCCACCACCATGCCCTCGGCCAGGGCCACCGGCGTGAGCGCCCGGTGCCCAATGACATCGCCCACGGCGTAGATCGACGGACAGCTCGTCTGGAAGCGGTGGTCGACCCGGATGCCGCCGTTGTCCTTGATGTCGACGCCCACCTCGCCCAGGCCCAAGCCATGGGTGTTGGGCTTGCGGCCCGTCGCCAAGAAGACGACGTCGCAGGTCACCCGTCGGCCGTCGCCGGTGACCGCGACCTTGCACCCGTCGGCCTCTTCGATGCGTGCCAGGGTGGCGTTGGCCACGAACTCGATGCCGCTCGCCGTCATCTCGGCCTGCAGGTGGCGGCGCACGTCGATGTCGAAGCCGCGCAGCGGCAGCGGGTTTCGGCACAGCACCGTCACCTTGGAGCCGAAGCCCCGAAAGATGCCGGCGAACTCGACGCCGATGTAGCCGGTGCCCACGATCACCACGTGGTCGGGGCGCTTGGGCAGGCTGAAGGCCTCGTTGCTGGTGATGCCCAGGTCGACCCCCTCGATCTGGGGGCGATTCGGCCAACCACCGGTTGCCACCAGGATGTGCTTGGCGGTGTACTGCTCGTCGCCCACGCGCACGGTGTGCGGGCCCTCGATGTGCCCGCGGCCGTTGATGACCTCGACACCGAAGCGCTCCAGCAGACCCGAGTAGATGCCGTTGAGCCGCGCGATCTCGCGATCCTTGTTGGCCGTCATGCGGGCCCAGTCCAGCGCCGGCTCGGCGAAGTCCCAGCCATAGGCGGCCGCGTCGTGCGCCGTGTGCCCGTACTGGGCGCCATAGACCATGAGCTTCTTGGGCACGCAGCCCACGTTGACGCAGGTACCGCCCCAGTAGCGCTCCTCGCAGATTGCCACCCGTGCGCCGAACGAGCCGGCCATGCGGGCGCAACGGACGCCGCCCGACCCTCCACCGATCACGAAGAGGTCGTAGTCGTATTCCGCCATGCTGTGCCTCCGAGCCCGCCGCTTAGCGGACGCAGCTCGCAAGCACTATGCTCTGCGCATGAGCGAAACTCCCGACTGGCTTGCCAACTCCGAGCATGGGCCCTTCCTCCAGTGCATCCTGGCGGTTGCCTGGGCCGATTCGAATCTGGAACAGAGTGAACTCGACATGATCCGCGAGGTGGTCGACGAGCTCGAGCTCACCCCCACCGAGGACGAGCTGCAGTCGTGGCTGCACACCCGCCCCGATGGCCAGGCCGCGGCCGCCCAGATCGACGACTACTTCGTGCAGCTCTTCCTGCTGCGTCAGGCGCTGCTGATGGCCGCTGGCGACGGCCAGTACGCCGACACCGAGAAAGAGCTCATCGAGGGCTGGGCCAAGCAGTGGGACTTCGACATGGAAGAGCTGCTCGAGCTCATGGAAGAGGTCCAGGAGTCGATCATCGAAGCCCAGGAATGACGCTGAGAACGGTGCCCACGGCGGGCACGCTCAGGCTGTTGCCCACCAACTTGTAGGCGTGGCGCTCGGACAGGGCGGGCAGCGTGAACCGGGGTCCGAAGCCCAGCAGCCTCAGCAGCTCGACCGGTGACAAGCGCCGCAGCCGACCGTCGGCCTCGCGCAGGTACGAGCCGGCGTACACCGGTGAGTGGCCGTACGCACTGGTGAAGCAGGCGGCGACGGCATCCTCATCACGTCGGTCGACGACGTGCAGGGCATCGCCGTAGCGACCGAGGAAGGGCTCGGTCAGGAACAAGGCCGGGTCGGGGTCGTCGTCGAGGTAGTCAGCAAGGCGTGTGCGCTCGACGGGGACCGCGGTGGGCTCCATGAGGTCTCGGCCCGCCACCATGTAGAAGCGGCGGCGCTGGGCCGGAACGCCGAGCTCGGACGGGCACAGCATGCGCTCGACGATGGTGTAGCCCATGCCCAGCAGGGTCTGGCGCACCAGCGCGTGGGCTCGGGAGCCGTGAAACAGGGGCACGTTCTCGAGCGCGACGTATGAAGGCGCCTGCTGGGGCAGCAAGCGCATCAGGTGCACAAGGCTCTCGGCGCGCCGGTCGTCGAGGTCGCGCCGGGCACCGCGCACCGTGTACGGCTGACAAGGCGGGCTCATCCACCACAGATCGGCCTGGGGCAGCTGCGCTGGGCGCACCGAGCTCAGGTTTCGCACGATCACCGGATGCTCGAAGTTTCGCTGGTACACCGACAGCGCGCGTCGGTCGTGATCGACGGCGCCAACGACGGTCGCGCGGCCCTGCAGAGCCGCCGCACACCCGCCGATCCCGCAGAACAGCTCCAGAGCCCGCATTGCCATGTGACCCGGATTATCCTCGCGGGCATGTTGCGCACCGGAGATCGCATCGGAGACTGGATCGTGCAGTCCACCCTCGGCGAGGGCGGAATGGGCGCGGTCTTCTTGTGCCACAACCACCTGTCCGAGCGCATGGTGGCCGCCGTCAAGGTCATGAAGTCGCACGACGTCGGCGGCGATGCCCGCGAGCGCTTCATCCGCGAGATGGAGGCCCTGGCCGCGCTCACCCACCCCAACATCGTGCGGGTGATGGGCAGCGGCGAAGACAGCACGCGCAACGTGCTGTGGATGGCCATGGAGATGCTCGACGGCGAGACGCTCGAGGACATGCTCGCTCGCGGCCCGCTCGACTGGAAGGAGGCCACCCGGATCTTTCGCGAGATCGCCGTCGGGCTGGCGCATGCGCACGAGCGCGGCATCCGCCACCGCGACATCAAGCCGGCCAACGTCATGGTCACCGCCCAGGGTGCCGTGAAGATCCTGGACTTCGGCATCGCCGTTCAGGCCGGTCGAACGCGGCTCACCAACGACCGAACCGTGCCCGGCACCCTGCCCTACATCCCTCCCGAGATCTTCGAGGGCAGCAAGCCCGACCCGGCGCTGTCCGACATCTACGCGACCGGCCTGCTGCTGTTCGAAATGCTCACCGGCCGCCGGGCCTACCCCGAGAACCCCGACCTGTCGGCCGGTCAGCGCATGGCCCAGATCATGGCCGCCAAGCTGGCCGGCGGCGTGGTCGACCCCGGCCGCTCGACGCCCAACGCCCTGCGTCAGCTCATCGCGTGGGCCACCCAGCCCGAGCCTCAAGACCGGCTACCCCAGATGGCGGTGATGGTCGCAGCCCTCGACGCCATCGCCGCAGGCGAGATCGATCGCCTGCCCGAGCTCAAGCGCGACGACGGCGTCATGCTGCAGGCGCCCATGCCCGGTCAGGCCGGCTCCACCACCAAGCGCCAGCTCATGGCGCCCGAGACGATGAACCTCGACCTGGCGTCCCAAGAAGACGACGCCGACCACGACGAGCCCCTGTACACCGAGGACTACCAGCCCGGCGGCATGGGGCCGGCGCCCATCGCGGCCGCCGTGGTGCTCACCCTGGGGGTGCTGGGCGGGGCCGCTGTGCTGTTCGCCGGCGGCGAGAGCCCGCCCCCGGAGCCCGCGGTCGACACCGAGCCACCCGAGCCCGAGCCCGAGATCCCGCAGACCGGGGCCGGCAGCGCGCTGCTGCCCTTTGGCTACGAGATGGTCGAGATCCCGCGCGGCGACTTCTTCATGGGAACCACCGCCGACGAGCCCTACGCCCGCCGCGACGAGGTGCGGCACCCGGTCGACATCACGCGCCCCTTCCTCATCGGCAAGACCGAGGTGACCCAGGAGCTGTGGACGGCCTTCGCTGGCAGCAACCCCGTCGACGACGGTGTGTTCGATGATCGAGGCACCGCCTGCAGCAAGTGGGGGGGCGTCGGCGACCGCTACCCGGTGGGCTGCATCACCTGGGAAGAGGCCGCGCTGTTCACCAACTTCGTGTCCAGGCTCGAGGGCCTCGAGCCCGCGTACAGCAAGGGCGATGACGGCGTGGTGGTGTGGAACCGGCAGGCCAACGGCTACCGCCTGCCCACCGAGGCCGAGTGGGAGTACGCCGCCCGGGCCGGGGCGCGCGACGCCTACGCCGGAACCAGCAGCGACGACGAGGTCTGCACCTACGGCAACGTCGCCAATCCCGACACCAAGAAGCGGCACTACGCCTGGCTCACGTGGAAGGCCTTCGACTGCGACGACGGCGAGGAGCGCCTGGCCCCCGTCGCCCAGTTCCAGCCCAACGGCTTTGGCTTGCACGACATGACCGGCAACGTGAGCGAGTGGGTGTGGGACTGGTACGGCGACTACGACTCCCAGATGGTCGACGACCCGGCAGGCCCCCCGACGGGCGAAGAACGCGCCCGGCGCGGAGGCAACTGGGCCAGCGGCGCCAAGGAGTCCCGGGTGGCAAATCGTGACCACGCAGCGCCCGATGATCGGCGTCCGCTCGTGGGACTGAGACTTGCCCGCAACGCGCGGTGACTTACCTTCCGGAACCGACCGGAGTGTGATGTGGACCGCCTGACGCAGATGACCGTGTATGTGACCGTGGTGGACGAGGGCAGCTTCACCAGCGCGGCCACCGAGCTGGGCATCGCCAAGTCCACGGTCAGCCGGCACGTGGCCGCGCTCGAAGATCGCCTGGGGGTGCGCCTGCTCAACCGCAACACCCGCAGCCTGCGCCCCACCGACATCGGCAAGGCCTACTACGACCGCTGTGCGCGCATCGTGGGCGACGCCGCCGAGGCCGACCGCTCCATCACCGATCAGGGCGACGTTCCCCTCGGAACGCTCAGGATCACCGCCCCCAAGATCTTCGCCACTCAGTACGTGATCGGCACCGTTCGCCGCTACATGGCCCAGTGGCCCGAGGTCACCGTCGAGCTCAGTGCCGACGACAGGCTCGTGGACGTGGTCGACGATGGCTACGACGTCGCCATCCGCATCGCCCGGCCCTCGGACTCTGGCCTGGTGGCCAAGAAGCTCGGCGAGAGCTGGCATGTGCTGGTGGCATCTCCGGACTGGCTGCAAAAGAACAAGGCGCCCGCCCACCCCGCCGAGCTCGAGAACCACGCGCTGGTCACCCGCATCGGAGGCAGCGAGACCCTGTCCCTGCACGGACCCGACGGCGAGGTCCGCTTCCCGCGCAACGGCGCCTTCCGCACCAACGACGGCCACGCGCTCATCACCGCGCTGCTCCAGGGCCTGGGCATCGGGTACGCGCCCGACTTCATGGTTCGCCCCTACCTGCAGCAGGGTCGCCTCACCCGAATCCTGCCCGACTGGTCCGACACCGGCCGACCGGTGTACGCGCTGTACCCTCACCGGCGCTTGCTCTCACCGAAGGTGCGCGTCTTCTTGGACATGTTGAGCGAGGATCTGGGCAGCCCCGCGCCGTGGGAGTGCCCGTCGGGGGAGTGCGGCTAGCGAATCGCCGTCAGCGCCACCACAGCAGCCATTCCCCCCTCGCCGAACGCCGACCGCACGTCTTGCGCCGGCGCGCGCCGACGCTCGAGCCGATCGTACAGCGGGCGCAGGTACTCGGCCTCGCCCCGCCCGCGGTCGTCGAGCGCATTCGCACAGCGATCGAGCACGCCCGAGAGAAAGCCCTCGAAGGGCTCGGGAGCATCGAGGCCCAGCTCCACGGCGTCATCGTGGAAGCGCCGCATGTCGGACCACCAGCTGCCGCCGAGGTGCTCGACCAGCCACGCGCCGAGCTGGGGCGCTCCGGCGACCATTCCCAGGTGCAGGGCAGCCCCCACCATGTGCTCGTCGCCGGGCTGCTGGCAGGCGGCGCGCAGCTCGATGGTGGCCTGCTTGTGCCGGGGGCGCGCGCTGTTCCAGATGTAGTGGTCGTGCAGCAAGAAGTCGTTCCAGCCCTCGGGCGTGTCGGGCCCCCCCGACCTCGCCAGCACCGACTCCAGGTCGCCGCCGCCGGCCACGCGCTGGCTGCCGGCCCACCGCAGGATGACCGGGTGCGCGGCCAAGCCGGCGATCCAGCCGTGCATGCTCTGCGCGGGCCGAAGCGGCATGCCGTGGCGCCCGACCTCGGCCCCGATGGCGCCCATGTGCCCTTCTCGGCCACTGCACAGCCCCGAGTCAGTGCCGGCAAACACCGACGAGTTGGCACACAGCGCGATGGTGACGCCGGACAGCGCGTTGCACAGGTCGGTGAGCGGACCCATCTCGGGCCCGCTGGCCGCCACGTGGATCTGATCGCTGGCCGTGAGCGTGAACCACAGCCACAGCTCGCCCAGCACGTCGTGGATGACGCCATACCGGCTCTTGGGGCTCATCACCCCGGTACTGGCGGGCGTCTTTGGCTGAATGCCGTAGCCCAGCACGTGCACGCCGATCTCTTCGCTGGCGCGCACCAGGCGCTCGACGGCGGCCTCGTGGATGCTGGCCATGCCGCCCAGGTCGTCGCGCGGCTCGCAGATGATCTCGACGGTGCCCAACCCCACCTCCATCGCGAAGGTGAAGTCCCGTCCCTCGAGGCCCACCACCAGGTCGCGCTCGGAGAGCACGGTCAGGTCACCGGCCTCGGCCAGGCGGGGCCACAGCTCACGGATGTCGGCCATGCTGCCATCGGCGTGCACGATCGGGAACTCGGCCTCGCGGCCGATGGTGCGCCAGGAGCGCTCGTCGGGAAAGGTCGACAGGAACTGCCGCGTCAGGCTGTCGGTCCAGTCGCCCCTCATCGGGCCGAGAGCTCGTCGATGATGCCGGGAAGATCGGCATGATCGCGGCACACGGCGTGCGCCCGGGTGTCGGCGCTGCCGCGGTCGATCGCGCCGGTGTACAGCACACCCTTGGCGCCGCAGCCGAGCGGCCCGCCGATGTCGTTGTACTCGCGATCGCCGATGTGGGCGATGGCGTGCACGGGCACACCAAGGCCGGCGCTGGCGTTGTCGAACACGGCGCGATCGGGCTTACTGGCTCCGGCCTCGTCCGAGAACACGAAGTGGTCGAAGTAGTGCAGCAGGCCGTAGTTCTTCAGGATCTGGCGCAGCAGGTGCCCGGGGGTCACGATGGCGTCGCTGACGATGCCGATCTTGTACCGCCCCTGCAGCCCCTGGAGCGCCGCCTCGATGTTGGGCGTCAGGTCGGGAGGCGTGTCGACCTCCATCGTCTCCCAGCCGTTGACCACGCTGTCGAAGCCCGGCGTGCGCTCGATGCCCAGGAAGCGGTACCCCTCCAGCAGGCGGGTCTCGACGCTGGGCGTGCGGTGTTCGACCTTCCACCAGTGGCGGAAGCGCTCGTTCAGGTGCTCGAAGGCCTGGGCGGCACGCGCATCGGTGATGCCCGGATGGTGCGCGCGAACCTCGCCCGCGAACAGGTCGAGCCGCGCCTGGAGCTTGGTGGGCATGCCGCGCGCGGCGCGCTTGGGCTCGTCGGAATCGTCGTGAACGATGCAATCCCAGAAATCGAAGGTCACACCCTGGATCATCAGTGCTCCTGCACGGGCCGCTCTGTTGCAGCGGGGTCAACGGAGCCGTGCTTATCGTTTCGGCTTGGAGTCACCATGAAACTGAGATCCATCGACAAGGTCGCCACCGCCCACACCCAGCTGGAGGGGGGCGGCTTCCCGGTCCGGCGCCCCTTCCCCACCCACGGCCTGGACATGGTCGACCCCTTCTTGATGCTCGACGAGATGGGGCCCGTCGACTGGCCCCCCGGCGGAGCCATTGGCGCGCCCTCCCACCCGCACCGCGGGTTCGAGACCGTGACCTACCTGCTCGCCGGCGAGATCGAACACCAAGACAACCACGGTGGAGGCGGCGTCATTCGCCCCGGCGGGGTGCAGTGGATGACCGCCGGCCGAGGGGTCGTGCACAGCGAGATGCCCACCGCCGAGCTGCTGCGAGATGGCGGGCTCACGCACGGCTTCCAGATCTGGGTCAACCTGCCCAAGGCCAAGAAGCTGACCGAGCCCCGATACCAAGGCCTCGACGCAGACCAGATCCCGACCGCCACCAGCGCCGACGGGCTCGCCACGGTCGCCGTCATCGCCGGCGAGGCCCTGGGTGTGCGGGCTGCCATCGACACCCACACCCCCATCACCTACCAACACTGGACCCTGCGAGCGGGCGCCACCGTCGACCAGCCCATCCCCGACGGGCACAACGCCTTCGCCTATGTGTTCAGCGGAAGCGCATGGCTCGGTGACCCCGCTCAGGAGCTGGTCTCAGGGCAGGTCGCCTTCTTTGGTCCGGGCGACGCCGTGCGCCTCACCGGGCCGAAGTCCGGTGAGGCGCAACTGCTCTTGCTCTCGGGCAAACCCCTTCGCGAGCCGGTTGCCCGCTACGGGCCGTTCGTCATGAACTACCGGCACGAGCTGGTTCAGGCCTACGAGGACTACCAGGCGGGGCGGTTCTAGCAGACTGCTGAAATACTCGTTCCTCGCATTTCAACAGCCTGCACTACCATTGCCGGCACCGCCGCCTTCTGGCTCGGCAAGTCCGGCCACCGACTCGACGATTGGGTTTGGCCGGTGGTTTTCGTTGCTTCGAGGAATCGCCGATTCGGCAGCCGGACCTGCCGAGGGCGGCGGATGCCTCGGTCGCAGCGCGCTGAGATACCCGGCAAGCCGGGTATCTCATCACTCTGCTAGAACTGCTCGGCCTCGGTGCTCTCGGCGAGCGCCAGGGTGCTGGCCTGGCCGCCCGAGATCGCACTCTTGACCGCATCGAAGTAGCCGGTGCCGACCTCGCGCTGGTGCCGCGTCGCGGTGTAGCCGTGCACCTCGCTCCCGAACTCGGCCTCCTGCAGGGCCGAGTAGGCGGACATGCCGCTGGCCTTGTACCCACGAGCCAGCTCGAACATGCCGTGGTTCAGGGCATGGAAGCCCGCCAGGGTCACGAACTGGAACTTGTAGCCCATGGCGCCGAGCTCGCGCTGGAAGCGAGCGATGGTGGCGTCGTCGAGGTGTCGCTTCCAGTTGAAGCTCGGCGAGCAGTTGTACGCCAACAACTTGCCCGGGAACTGCGCGTGAATCGCGTCGGCGAAGCGCTTGGCTTCCGCCAGATCAGGCGTGCTCGTCTCGCACCACAGCAGGTCGGCGTAGGGCGCGTAGGCAAGGCCGCGGCTGATGGCCATGTCCAGGCCGCCGGTGATGCGAAAGAAGCCCTCGGCCGTGCGCTCACCGGTGATGTAGGGACGGTCGTACTCGTCGATGTCGCTGGTGATGAGCTTGGCGCTGTTGGCGTCGGTGCGAGCGATCAGCACCGTGGGTGTGTCCATGACATCGGCAGCCAGACGGGCCGCGGTGAGCGTGCGCACGAACTGGCTGGTCGGAACGAGCACCTTTCCACCCAGATGCCCGCACTTCTTCTCGCTGGCGAGCTGGTCTTCGAAGTGCACGCCGGCGGCTCCGGCCGCGATCATGCCCTTCATCAGCTCGTAGGCATTGAGCGGGCCGCCAAAGCCGGCCTCGGCGTCGGCCACGATGGGCGCGAACCAGTCACGGGTGACATGGCCCTCGGCGTGCTCGACCTGGTCGGCGCGCTGCAGGGCGGCGTTGATGCGCTCGACCACCTTGGGCACCGAGTCGGCGGGGTACAGGCTCTGGTCGGGGTACATCTGCCCGGCCAGGTTCGCGTCGGCGGCGACCTGCCAGCCCGAGAGGTAGATGGCCTTCAGGCCGGCGCGAACCTGTTGCACGGCCTGGTTGCCGGTGAGCGCACCCAGCGCGTTGATGTAGTCGTCGCTGTGCAGAAGCTCCCACAGCCGCTGCGAGCCGCGCCGAGCCAGCGTGTGCTCGATGCGCACCGAGCCCCGCAGCCGCACGACATCGTCGGGGCCGTAGTTTCGCTGGATCCCGTCGAAGCGGCGAGCGTGCAGATCATGGAAGGGGTGGGTTTCTTCGAGCAGAGCAGACATCGAGCGTCTCCAGAGACAGGTGTTTCAGGCGTCCAGCGCAATCAGGTGGTCGTAGGCGGGCAGGGTCAGGAAGTCGGCGAGCTCGGGCGCGGTGACCAGCTCGCGGAACAGCTGCGCAGCCAGGTCGAAGCGGCCGCCTTGGAACGACCTCAGCTCCTGGGCCAGCACCCGCTCGAACAGCTCGGCCGTGACCGGCGTGCCGTCGTCGAGCAGCGCGCCGTGGCGGATCCACTGCCACAGCTGAGCGCGCGAGATCTCGGCCGTCGCCGCGTCCTCCATCAAGTCGTACAGCGGCACACAGCCGTTCCCGCGAAGCCAGGCCTCGAGGTATTGCAAGCCGACGCGCACATTGACGCGCACCCCCTCCAGGGTGCGGATTCCACCGCCGTCGGGCAGCAGGTCGCTCGCTGAGACCTCGACATCCAGGCGCTTGTTGGCAATCTGGTTGGGAGTCGGCATGTAGGTGTCGAACACGTCTCGCGCAACCGCCACCAAGGCCGGATGCGCCACCCAGGTGCCGTCGTGCCCAGCGCCGACCTCACGAAGCTTGTCGCGGTGCACGCGCTCGAGGGCCGCCGCATGGGCCTCGGGGTCTCCCTTGATGGGGATCTGCGCCGCCATGCCCCCCATGGCGTGCACACCTCGCCGGTGGCAGACCCGGATGACCCGTTCGGTGTAGGCACGCATGAAGGGCTGGGTCATGCCCACCTGCCCGCGGTCCGGCAGCACGCGGTCGGGGTGGGCACGCAGGGTCTTGATGGTGCTGAAGATGTAGTCCCAGCGACCGCAGTTGAGCCCTGCCATGTGCTCGCGGAGCTCGTACAGCAGCTCGTCCATCTGAAACGCCGCAGGCAGCGTCTCGAGCAGCACCGTCGCCTTGATCGTGCCCACGGGCAGCCGGTGTGCGGCCTGGGCAAACACAAAGACGTCGTTCCACAGGCGCGCTTCGAGGTAGTGCTCCAGCTTGGGCAGGTAGAACCAGGGCCCGGCGCCCCGGGCCACGAGCTCGTGCGCGTTGTGGAAGAAGTACAGGCCAAAGTCCACCAGCGATGCCGGAACAGGCTCGCCATCCACCAGGATGTGCTTCTCTTGCAGGTGCCAGCCACGGGGCCGCACCAGCAAGACCGCGGGGTCTTCGGCCAAGCGGTACTGCTTGCCCGTGACGGGATGGGTGAAGTCGATGTCGCGGCGGATGGCATCGCGCAGGTTGATCTGGCCCTGGATGCAGTTGTCCCAGGTGGGCGCGTTGCTGTCTTCGAAGTCGGCCATGAAGCAGCTCGCGCCCGAGTTCAGCGCGTTGATCACCATCTTGCGCTCGGGGGGGCCCGTGATCTCGACGCGGCGGTCGAGCAGACCCTCGGGCAGCTCCGCGCACGTCCAGTCCCCTTCGCGGATGTCACGGGTCTCGGCTGGGAAGTCGGGCATCTGGCCCGCGTCGAACCCTGCCTGAGCGCGCTCTCGTGCGCTCATGATGGCCCGGATGCCGGGCCGGAAGCGGCGGGCGAGCTCGGCCACGAAGGCCAGGGCATCGGTCGACAGGATCTCTTCGTAGCCGGGACGCATTGGCCCCAACAGGCGCACGTTCGTTCCCGTTGCGGCCTCGACGGCGGCAAGACTCATCGACAAGCTCCCTGCTGTGGTCCACCTCAACTTTTCACGCCCTCTCCCTTCTGCCCACCCATTCCTGCTGTGACGAGCGAGAACGCGAAAAGCGAAGTAAAGAATGAATTGCAATTCAGTAAAGGGTGTTAAGCTCAGTCGTGACAGGTTTGGAGGACGCGGTGGGCGACAAGGCGAGGCTCGGAGGCAAGGTTCGGGCGCTGCGCCGGCGCGAGGGGCTCACCCAGGCGCGCCTGGCCCAGAAGCTGGGCATCTCGGCCAGCTACCTGAACCTCATCGAGCACGACAAACGCCCGCTCTCAGCAGCGGTACTCATCAAGCTGGCCCAGGTCTTCGACATCGATCTGCGCACCTTCGCCGGCGACGACGACGCGAGGCTGACCGCCGACCTCATGGAGGTCTTGTCCGACCCGATGTTCGAAGACCAGGCCCTGTCCAACCAAGAGGTGAAGGACATGGTGGGCTCCTCACCGGCCATGGCGCGTGCGGTGTTGGGCCTGTACGAGGCCTACCGGGGCGCGGCCGACCGAGCCCGGGTTCTGGCCAGCCAGCTGGCCGACGGCGATCCCGCCGAGGGCGCGCTGCGGCGCCCCGACCTCCCGTCCGAAGAGGTGCATGACCTCATCCAGGACCACCAGAACCACTTCCCCGATCTCGAGGCTGGCGCCGAGGCCCTTCTGCGCGAGGCCCGCCTCGACCCCAACGAGCTGTCCAACGGACTCATTCGCTATGTCGAAGAAGTCCTGCGCGTCGACGTCCGCATCGTGCGGGCCAGCGCCGAGGCTCGGGCCGTGCGCCGCTACGACCCCGACCACAAGGTGCTCTTCCTGTCAGAGGTGCTGCGCCCCCGCAGCCGCATCTTTCAGCTGGCGCACCAGATCGCCCTGATCACCCAGGCCCGCACCCTCGACAAGCTCACGCGCGACCCGGTGCTTACCTCCGACGCCTCACGGGCGCTCGCGCGGGTGGCCCTCGCCAACTACTTCGCCGGCGCCATCATCATGCCGTACGACCGGGTGCTGCAGGCGGCGGTCGAGAACCGCTACGACGTCGAGTTGCTGGGGCATCGCTTCCGCGTGGGCTGGGAGCAGGTCTGCCACCGGCTCACCACCCTGCGCCGACCCGGCAGTGAGGGCGTGCCCTTCCACCTGATTCGCATCGATCTGGCCGGCAACATCAGCAAGCACTTCTCGGCATCGGGGGTTCGCTTCCCACGCTTCTCGGGGCTCTGCCCCAAGTGGGCCGTGCACGCCGCCTTCCTGACGCCCGATCTGGTTCGCACCCAGGTCTCCCAGATGCCCGACGGCACCGCCTACTTCTCGGTGGCGCGCACGATTCGCAAGGGCGAGCGCGGCTTCCATAGCCCCGACATCGTGCAGGCCATCGAGCTGGGCTGCCCCATCGAGCACGCCGCCGAGCTGGTGTACGCCGACGGTGTGAACCTCGACAAGGCCCAGGCCGCCATCCCCATCGGGGTCAGCTGCCGCCTGTGTGAGCGCATGGACTGCGAGCAGCGGGCGGTGCCCAGCCTGCACACCCCCCTGGACATCGACACCAATGTCCGGGGGCTCACGTTCTACATGGGCACCGACTAGCGCCACCACCCGTGAATGGCACTCACACTACCGAGGAAAGCGTGGGCACAGCGGCTGCGGCGTGGCGAAAGCAGCCCCGGTCGTGCTGGTGGGGAAGTCCCGCACGATGATGGGGGACTGGAAGGTGCCATTGCCGTTGCCCAGCCACAGCTCGGTCCGCGACGGCGCGGCCCACGCCTGGCTGTAGTTGAAGCCCACCATCACATCGAGGTGCCCGTCGAAGTCGAAGTCAAAGCTCCGTGCCGATCCCGTCTGACCGGGATCATCCGAGCCGCTCTCGTTGGCGGGGTTCAGATCGAAGGCTTCGATGCAGGCGTTGGTGTCGAAGTCGAGCACCCCACCGAGCACCGTCCCCGGGTAGAACCAGGCGCTGCCGGGGTCTCCGTCATCGTCGAGCCCAACGATGATGTCGCCGACGGCGTCGTTGTCGAAGTCTCCGAACAACATCGAGTTGGCCGGTGAGTTGCCGCAGCTCCCACTGTTGTGCTGAAAGAGGTCGGTGGGCGCTTGCAGGGTTCCGTCTCCGTTCCCAGACAGAACTGCAACCGGCACAGACGAGTTTCCACCACTGCTGATCTTCAGCATGGCAATGTCCCGGTTTCCGTCCCCGTCCACGTCCACGGCGTCACGTCCGAGGGTGGAGGTCCACTGGCCACTGACCCAGTTCGTCACATCCACCGCGGTCTTCTCGACGAAGGCACAGCCGTTGGGGTTCGCCGGGTCCACGGTCGCGAAACAGGTCGCCGTCTTGATGGTGCTCGCGTTGGTGTAGGTCGTCAGCTTGCCGCCAGCGATGTAGTTGGGCCGGTCGAGCTCCAGCGCGACCAGGTCGACCACCCAGTCGTTGTCCATGTCGCCCACGATGCGCAGCGGGTTGCGGTCGTGCTGGCCAAGCAGCCTCTGTTGGAACCCCGTCTCGTGCCCGTGCCGGTAGAACCACCAGATGTCGAGCAGGTTGTTGGGGTTGGACGGCTCCGCGTCGCCCACTGCCAGAAAGTCCGTCTTGCCATCGTTGTCGAAGTCGCTGATGACGAAGCTCCGGTACCGGTACGCACTCGACCCGGTGCCACCGTAGGGGTCACCAATCTCGACGGCTGCATCGAACACGCCATTGCGCTGCGACAGCATGACGTCGATGGTGCCCAGGTCGTTGCGGTACAGGATGTACTCGGGCCAGGGGTCCCGCGGGAAGGGGTCGGCCGGATCGGCCACACCGTCGCCGTCGGTGTCCGCGAGGTTCGGATTGGACATCATGCAGTCGCTTCCGTAGGCCGACTCCTCGGCGTCGATGATGCCGTCACCGTCGGAGTCGTCACTGCCGTCGCACGCCCCGTCGCCGTTGCTGTCCACGTAGCCGCCGGGATCGGTCGGGCAGTCGTCGTCCAGCTCGTCGCAAACGCCATCCTGGTCGGCGTCGGTGGACTGGAAGGCATCAAAGGGACAGGGATCGTCCTCGTTGCATACTTCATCCCCATCAGAGTCTGTACAGGGTTCAGGCTCGAGTGCCGTGTCGGCGGTGTCCTCGACCGCGTCCTGCGCCGTGTCCGCGGGCTCTTCGTCGGCCGTGGGAGGCACGTAGGTGTTCAGGTTGGCGCACGCGGCGAGGAGAGCAAGCGTGGGCACAAGGGCAATGATGCGCATAGGGCACCTCCAGATCGCCCACCTTGTAGTTGCCCAAAACCTTGGTTGCCCGTGCCCTCTAGGCAATTGAAGGCCGTTTAAGACATTTAAGGTGGGGCGCCCAAAATGACCGGTCTTACCGGCATTCTGATCGAGCCAGAACCGATCGCGTGCCCAGCCGGCGATCAGATGGACATATGGATGAGTGGTCTGACCACCCGGTGTACCGGCCACCCTGCCATACGGCCTTATGGTACGATGATCTGCGGCAACGACCTCTACTGGAGCCGTTCGCCCGAGTGGTACAGCCAGCGACCCTGGACACGCCGAAAGTAGCTGCGCTCCGCAAACGACGCGTCGCGCTCGCCTTGCCGGAGTGTTGCGGCAAAGGTCACCCACGCCTCGTTCTCGCGGGTGATCGACTCGGACAGCTCGAGGCGCTCGAACGCCGTAGATTCGCAAAAGGTGGCGATCGACGAGCGCCAGGCAGCCTCGTCGAGCTGCCAGGCCGACCCGTCGGGGTCGGTCGTGTGCACGATGTAGTCCTGGTGGCCGCGCGCGTAGGCCACGAAACGGGAGCGCATGAGCGCCTCTGCGGTGGGCGCGGGCTCTCCTCGATGCCATCGCTCGCAACAGCGACGGTACTGCCGTCCGGACCCGCAGCGGCAGCGTGCCATCAGGTACCCCCATCAACACGGAGCAATTCGCTCAGTTCGGCATATTCATCGTCTAGCCAGAACGAGACAAGTGCTGCCGTTCGGACCGCTAAATCCTGGTGCAGCAGCTGCCCGTCATCGTCGCGACGGCTCAACGAGGCGAGCAGCCCATGACGCTGGGCGAGCGCCAGCTCATCGCGTGTCGACCGCTGGATCAGGAACAACGCGCGAACCGCAGACACCAGGTCCCCGGCGATGAGCAGGCCAGCACGGTCGGCCGTCAGCTGCATCACCCGGTGGATGGCCACGAGCTCGCTCTGCTCTTTGCCAATCTCGGTCACCTTCGCCGGCGGCTGCGCCGCCATGCCCCGCACGCCATCCACGATGCCGCGGCCCTTCTTGGCCGCGTCGACGCCCTGGTGCATCCACTCGCCTACGCCGGCAGCCCTCTTGAAGGCCGTCGCCGGGATCATGCGCCCAAACGCCGCGACAGCCTCACGCTTGCCGAGCATGGAGGTGACCAGACCACCGCCGCCCAGGGTCAGCACGCTGCCGAAGACGCTGAAGGCCTGGACGCCTACGTCCCAGGTCCCGTCCCACACCTCGCTGGAGGTCACCCGGCTGTGGCCAAAGCGCAGGTGCGCCACCTCGGCGCCAACCGCGAAGGCGAGCTCGCCAGGACCCAGCTGGTACGGCCCCTCCTCGAGGTGCTGCCCGCCGATGAGCACAAACGGGTCCGGGTGCTCGTAGGAGTGGATGCCCAGGCCCTTCTCGCCCCGGGATACGTACGCCACCGGCGCGCGGCCACCGAACGCGAGCGTAGCGTCGGTGAGCGCGTCGACCACGTGCCCATCCCGCGCACGCTCCGCGTAGTCGCGCACGGCGGAGTGGTCTGGCGCGTCGATCTTCGCCACCCGCGCCTGAATCCACCCAAAGACGCCCTCGCGCCGAGTCATGGGGTGCTTCACGCGGTTCAAGGCAAGGGGGCCGAGCTCGGCCGTCGTGGCCGGGGACGACCACGGCTCGTCGACCAGACCGCCGGGCTCCAACAGGGCGCGCGCGGCGCGGGCGCGGTCCACCAGGTCGCCCTCGGCCCACTCGATCAGCCGATCGAGGCGCTGGGGGACCAAGGGCTGCAGCCTGGCCAGGGCAGCGAGTGCGGCGACATCGGGGTCATCACCGCCCCGTGCCTCGACAAGCAGCTCCAGGACGGCAATGCGCAGCACTTGTCCGCCTTGCCCCGCGGCCAGATCGGCCTCGCGAGGGGGCAGGATGTCTTCGAGCTGCTGGTCCGGGAGCAGCTCGAGGCGCGCCTCCAGAAGGTCGGCCGCGGCCGTTCGGTCGCCGGCCAGCAGCAGGTGCTCTGCCAGCTCGATGTCCAGCATCGCCTCGCCGACATCGTCTTGTTTGGCCGCTCGTTCGCGCAGGTCCGCGTGGGCGGCCGCCGTGAACCCCGCCATGGTGGCGACGGGCTCCTCGGCCAGCAGCGCACGGATGATGCGCCGGACGTCGGCGTCGGCCACGCGGTGGCTCACCAGCCAGTCGCCGAGGTCGAGGCCGCCCCTGCGGGCCGAATGGGCCAGCTGTGCCGCCGCGCGCTCGGGAGCGTCGTCGCTGCCCTCGCACAGGGCCAGACCAGCCAGATCGGCTGGACTGGCTACCCGCAGGTCATCAAGCCGCTGGTACAGCCTACGAGCCGCGTCGACGCGGCTGGCCCCCGAGGCGCGGGAGCCAAAGTTGGCGCGCGCCACGATGCGCACCCGCTCCACACCCTGGGCCGCCACCGCGGGCTCAAGCTGCTGGTAGGCGGCCTCGTTGCCCAGGGTGGTGAGCCACTCGTGGGGGCCAACGCGCAGCGTGTCTCGACCCACAGCCGCGACCACGTCCAGGCGCTGGTCCACCTCGAAGGTCTGCACATCGCCGAGCTCACTGACCGCCACGAACATCGCCCTCCGCTCGGTCAGCAGGAAGCGCCACCAGCCCGCCAGGCCCTTCTGGATGGCCCCCAGCTGGGCCTTGGTGGACGTCTCGAGCCAGGCCAACACCTGCTCCCCCGGCTGAATCCGGGTCTCCAGCCAGGCGTCTTGGGCTGCGGTGCCGGGCTCGACGAACCAGCTGTCCGGGTCGGCGGGGGATGGCAGCGGCATGTCGGTCTCGGACGTGGCCCGCAGCCGCCCCAATGCGATGAGCTCGCGCACGAGAGCACCTGTGCGCGCCGCGACCCCGAAAGGTGTGCCGTCGATGACCAGCGAGTCGCCCACCCAGCCACGCTCGTAGCGCAGCGAGGAGACATCGCGCAGGTCTCTATGGGTGCCATTTCCCGCGCCTAGCGCCCCCACCAACACGACGGTTCGGTCGGTCAGGGCAAGCAGTGCCGGAACCGACTTGGTGCCCACCGGCACCGTGCCCTTGAGCTGCACATGCCGGTCGAGATCGCCCAGCTCGTGTTCCAGCAGGTAGGCCGCGGTGATGTTCATGCCAGACCTCCTGGACGATCGTCGATCAGGTGGTAGAATACGGGCACCCCGCGGTCGAACGTCCTGATCGACCCCTCTTCCCATTCCGACACTTCCCCTCCCCTCCCTCCCCGGGAACCCGCAACATGCGCAGCTTCATCAAGTCGGGCCTCAAGCGCCTGGTGAACCTTCAAGAACAGGCCCGCCCCAGCGGCCATCGGTCTGCGACCGTCATCGCCGTCGCCACCCAGAAGGGCGGAGTCGGAAAGACCACCACCGCCGTGAACCTGGCCGCCGGCCTGGCACGCTTCCAAGACAAGCGCGTGCTGCTCATCGACCTCGACCCGCAAGGCCACGTCGCCACCTCGCTGCAGTCGATGATCCACATCGGCGGGGGCTCGCTCGCCAGCGTGCTCGCCGAACAGAACGGCCAGGCCGAGGTCATGGACATCGTGGTGGGCACCAGCATTCCGAACCTGCACGTCACTCCCCTGGACAAGGCCCTCTCCAACGCAGAGGACCTCTTGAGTACGCGCATCGGCAAGGAGTTCATTCTTCGCGATGCGCTCGAGACGACGCGCACCCACTATGACGTGATCGTGATCGACTGCCCGCCAAACCTGGGAAATCTGTCGATCAACGGCTTGGTCGCCGCCGATCAGGTGCTCATCCCCTGCGACCCATCGCCGTTGGCCCTCAACGGCGTCAACGCGCTCATCGGGTCCATCTCGCAGATCGCCAGTCGGCTGAACCCCGACATCGACGTGATGGGCATCCTGCTCACCCGGGTCGACGGCCGGAACACCCGCCTGAACCAGGCCGTCGTCGACGAGATCCGGTCCGTGTACGGCGATGCCGTCCTTCCCGTCCGCATCGGCATCAACAGCAGCCTCGGCAAGGCGCAGCTCGAGGGCCGGGACGTGTTCGACTTCGACCCCTTCAGCCGCGGTGCCCAGCAATACAACGAGCTGGCCGAGCACGTCGCCGCCACGTTCATCGACGGGTCGCCCGCGTTATGAGCGGCCGCCCGGGAGGGCGCGTGGGCTACTACAAAGGCAAGAAGGTCTTCATCACCGGCGGTTCCAAGGGCATCGGCCGTGAGCTGGCGCTCAAGCTCGCCGCCGACGGTGCCGATGTCGCCATCTCGGCCCGCGGCCAGCAAGCCCTGGACGAGACCGTCGCCGCGATGAATGCCATTGGATCGGGTATATACTTGGCTATCGCGTTTGATGTCAGTGACATTGACGCTTGCACCAAGGCGGCCGAGACGGTGCTTCAAGGCCTCGGTGGCCTCGACGTGCTCATCTGCAACGCGGGCGCCGCCAAGCCCGGCTACGCGCACGACAGCCCGGCCGACGACTACCGCTGGATGATGGAGATCAACTACCTGGGCCACGTCAATGTGGTGCGCCCCCTGCTGCAGCACTTCCGCAGCCAAGGCTCAGGCGACATCTGCCTGGTCTCGTCCATGATCGCGCTCCTGCCCATCTACGGCTACTCGGCCTACGCCGGCAGCAAGGCCGCCATCACGGCCTACGCCGAGGTGCTGCGGCAAGAGATGAAGGGCCAGGGTGTGCACGTCTGCGTGTTCTACCCGTCCACCACCGAGACCCCTGGCCTCGAAGCCGAGAACGAGCACAAGCCCCGCGACGTCTGGTTGATGGAGGCCGACAGCGCGTTCTCCACTACCTTCTCGGCCGAGTCCGCTGCGCAGACCATCCTGGACTTCGTCCCGCGCCGACGGTTCATCGGCCTTCAAGGCTTCATGACGCGTTTCATCTACTGGATGGCCCAGCACCTCCCCGGCATCACCCGGTTCATGACCGACCAAGAGGTGGCCACCGCGCAAAAGAAGGCCGCCGCCGAGGCCGCCGGTTGAAGGGTCGGGCCGCCCTGCTGGCGGCTTCGGTCACCGGCGCCCTGAGCCTTGCGTGCACCTGTGAGCCGCCTCGTCCCACCCGCACCGGCGACGAAGCGCTCGTCTTCATGGCCGAAGACCTGTTGCTCGAGCGGCCAGACCTGGGCCTGGACCTGGACCCGGAGCGTGGCGTGTTCGAGCGCACCGATGGCGCCCAGGGCTCGTTCAAGCTGAGCTACGAGTACCGCTCGGCCCCCGACGAGAAGTCGCTCTTCATCGGGTCCTACGTCATCATTCGCCCCGACGTCGAGGCCGCCCAGACGGCCTACGCGACGTCGCTCATCATGGCCGACGTCGGGCTCTCCGGCATGGCCACCGAACCCCGGCCCGACCTCATGGCCTGGGGCGACGAGCGCGAGTGCAAGGCGCTCATGGCCGGCGGGCGCGAGGTCGGTGAGAGCTGCATCGCGCGTGGGGGTCGCTTCGTGGTGATGCTGATGGTCTCCGGGGTGGCGGCGTTCACTGAGGCAGGCAGCGTCGACGATGCGTTGGCCCCTCAGCTGGCCAGCCTCACGCCGTGAGCCTTGTGAGGCCGTCGTGAGCCCGGTGTGAGGCGAGGACGAACTGCGCGTGAGCCTCCGTGAGGATCTCGGCTCACGAATTCCTCACAAGGCTCCGCACAGCGACGCGCGCCGGGCATGCAATCACTCACAGGCTCACGCTTAGCAGGCCGCTGAAATACTCGTTCCTCGCATTCCAGCGACCTGCTTCTACCATTGCCGGCACCGCCGCCTTCCGACTCGGCAAGTCCGGCCGCCGACTCGACGATTGAGTCTGGCCGGTGGTTTTCGCATTCTCGAGGAATCGCCGATTCGGCAGCCGGACCTGCCGAGGGCGGCGGATGCCTCGGTCGCAGCGCCCTGAAAAGCCCGGCAAGCCGGGCTTTTCAGCACCCTGCTAGAATCCGCAGTAGCTCTCGGTGGTGTAGCTCATCTGGTTGTGCGTGATGATGTTCTGGGAGGGCCACTCGATGGTGGCGACGTCCCAGACCTGGCCGGCGTCGGTCAGCGTGCCGGTGAACGACTGCACGAACACACCACCGATGTAGACGTCGACGGTGGCCTGCGTAGACGGGCAGATGCCCAGGCACTCGGTGCCGCCGTCTTGCCCGTAGAAGTGCACCTGGACCCGGTACGAGCCCGATGTCGGTGAGTCGATGGTGGTGGTCTCGGGGCCAAAGCCATCGATGGTGTCGTAGTCGAGCGACGGGTCGTCGTCGGGGATGCCGATGTTGCCCCAGTCGGGATTGAGGTTGCACCAGCTGCAGTCGCCTGGGTTCGACCAGATCGTGGCCGGCGAGTCCAGGATGTGCAGGTCTTGGTCGGTCGCGGTGTCCCAGGACATCTGCACGTAGAAGCCGTCGCCCGGAACCGCCGTGATGATCAACTCATCGGGGGTGGAGTCCCACACGCCGTTGTCGTTCTTGACCGTGAGCGTGAAGACGTAGTCGCCAGCGAGGTCGGCGAAGAAGCTCTTGGTGGCCGCAGAACCCATGTCCTGCAGCACCGCGGTGGAGCCAGAGGGCTTCGACGTCATCACCCACTCGTACTCGGTGATGGCCAGGCCGTTGGGGTCGTACGAGGCGCTCCCGTTCAGGATCACGGTGTCGAGCGGCGCCACCTCTTGATCGGGGCCCGCATCGGCCACCGGCTCGCCGTCGACCGGGGGCTGCTCCTCTTCTTCGGCGGGAGGGTCGTTGTGATGAGGCTCGCCGGTGACGTCATACTCGGTGGGCTTGCACCCCACCATCGCGACCAAGACACCCGCGGACAGCAAAACTCGACGCATCGTCGCACCTCCACAACCAAAGCGCGCGCAATTTGCCGAGTCTTGGGGCCGCCCGCAACCACTCGCTGCAATTTCTACACGGCGGGACGGTCAAACCCCCGATTGCGTCAGGACGTGAACTCTTTCTTGACGTCTGCCCAGCTCTTGTTCTGCTCGACGTTCAGCGCTCCGGCAATCTTGGTGATCGCCGCCTTTTCTTCGCCGGCGACTCGCCCAAACAGGCCAAAGACACCGCCGGCCGAGTCGGCCACGCCCTCGCAGAAGGCCAAGACATCCTCGAGCATGTCCCGATCGACGTCGCGTCCCATGCCATCGCTGCGCAAGTACAGCTCGCCCAGGACCTTTCGGCCCTTGTGCAGCATGAACGGGCTGGGTTCGTCGGTGAGCCACTTCTCGATGAGGGCCATGCCCTTTTCGTCAGCCATCCCGCGCTTCTTGGCGATCTCGATGATGAGGGCGCGCTCTTCGGGCTGAACCTTGCCGTCGGCCCACGCAACATGGACGAGAGGGAGCAGCGCGACGAGCTTGTAGCTGTTCTCGTCGATTCCGAGCTGTTCGAGCTCGGCGAGGAGCTCTTCTCGGGACATAGCCATGATTGATCTCTCCAGCGTGCGCACTGCTTAGCCGGTCGCGCCGGTTCCTCCAAACCACCGCAGACCGAAGGCCGTCAGTTCCATGCTCAGGTTCATGGCCCAGTGCATGAGCCAGATCGGCACGAAGCTGCGCGCACGCAGCGCGAACCATCCTGCTCCCACCGAACCCACGAAGGAGGCCAGCATCTCGACCTCTGGTTTGTGCCAGTGAAGCAGAAAGAAGGGGATGGCCGGCACCAGAATCGCCACCAACACATCTCCCCTGCGCGCGAGGCCGTGCACGAGGGTGCCGCGAAAGAACATCTCCCACCCCAGCATGTACACCCCAAGCCAGGCCTGGTAGCCGGCGAGCGCCCACAGCGACGTCCTGGCTGCGGGGTCTTCTGGGTAGAAGTCCCGAATCTCGGGGAATGCAAGGGCGGCCGTCAGCACCATCACCTCCATCAGGGCCCCCACCAGCAGGAACCGGGGCCCCCACCAGCGCCAGTCGCCAAGCCCGATGCCCCACGACTCCAGGTCGGTGCCGGACCGAGACGCAGTGGCGACCGCTGCCAGAATCGCGGCAGCGCTTCCCGCCACCAGCCACTCGGGGTTGTCGCGAAGCGCAACGCCAATCGTGTCGACGAATAGAACTCTTGAAATGAGCATGATTGACCATAGCGTCAAGATAATTGACATTACGGTCCGCGGGCCCGTCTTGCTCCGCACATCCCACGCCACCGCGGCCAGCAGAGGCAGCGCCCCGTAGATGGCCAGGGTCCACGCATGCTCCGCCGCAGGCGCTCGGAACGTGTGCTTGGTGTCCAACCACATCGCCACCACGGCGATAAGCACCGTTGCTACGAACACCTGGGCGCCGTCCGGAGCCTCTTCGACTTCGGGGAGCGGGCCGAGCAACCAGCGAAGCAAGCTGTGGGCAGTGGCGAACATGAGCGGTTGTGTACACTATGTTCGAGGTGGGTGCACTGGAGGACCCCGTGGTCCAACGCCTCGTCGACAGAGCTCTTCTACGTGCGATGCACTGGACGGGCGGGCATAGCCGGTACCATTTCGACGGCGGGCAGCGAATCCACACCCTGGAGTTCCAAGGGGGTGGCACCCTGCCGCCGGTCGTCATGATGCACGGCCTGGGCTCCTGTGGCGTGCACTACGCGGACCTCGTGCGTCGGCTGCGGGGTGAGGTGCGCTACATCTGGGCGCCGGACATGCCTGGGCACGGCCTGTCGAGCCACTCGGGGGAGCGCATCGGCGACTGGGAACGCTTCCGCAACGCCCTGGACGCCCGTGTCGATGCGCCGGCGATGGTGTTCGGGAACTCGCTCGGGGGCCTGTCGGCCATCCGCTACGCCCTGGAGCGCCCGGAGCGCGTCCTGGGGCTCATGCTCGTGTCGCCGGCCGGGGCGCGCGTCTCGGACGATGAGCTGCGTCACTTCGTCTCGGGCCTCGACCTCGACTCGCACGCCAAGGCGCTTGACTTCACCGATCGGCTGTTCGTGGACCGGCATCCGCTGCGCCACCTCATCGCCCTGGGGGTTCGCGCGCGCTTCGCCCGACCCGGTGTGCGCGCCATCCTGGACGGCCTCGACCAGGCCGATCTGCTCGAGCCCGAGAAGCTGGCGCAGCTGGACATGCCCATCCACTTCATCTGGGGCGGTGCCGAGCGCATCCTTCCCAAGGCCCAGGCCGACTTCTTCCGCGCCCACCTGCCCGCCCACACCGAGTTCGAGTCCCCCCACAGCTTCGGCCACGCCCCGTTCATCGACCACCCGCGCCAGGTCGCCCAGCGCATCCGGGCCTTCCTGGAGCGGCTCGACCAGCCTGGGGAGCCCAGCGCGCTGGCTTCTTAGGTGTCGGCTGAAGCATTCGGTGGCAGCGACCCGAAGCCCGGAGCGTCCAGTCGAACCATCAAGGGGCTCGGGCCCCGCGGGGCGTGCTCGGGGGACACGATGGGGGCCAGATCATTGGGGCTGACCGCGGTGAACAGGCCGGCCAGCTGCCGGGCCTGCTGCCGGGCCACGCCGACCTCGAACTGACCGCCGAAGTAGGCGCGTCGCTCCTGCAGCCGGCAGATCTCGAGCCCGCGCAACGCCTCCAGGAAGCCCCCCATGCGGGCCGCCTTGATGTTCACAGCGCCGACCGGATGGCGCTGGACGTCGGCCGCCTCGCGCACCGCCCCGTCGACCGCCGTGGGCCCATGGTCGATCGGGGAGTCCTCGAAGAGCGCCTCCGGAAACAGCGAACGCAGCTGCGTGGCCTGCTCTGCGTCGCCCTGCAGCTTGAAGTCCAGAACGGCAACCACATCGAGCTCATGCAGGCGCTGCGCCTGGCCGGGAAGCCAGCTTGGCGAGACGTCCACCTTGAACCGAGCGCCCGGGTTGCGGGCGAGGATGCGCTCGGCACGGTCTGCGGGGTCGGCGCAGGCATCGAAGGACACGGCGAATTCTACAAGTGCAACCGAGGTTCCCGTGATGGCGGCCAGGGTGAGCCCGGCCTGACGCAGCGCAAGGTCGATGAGCGCCCCCTCGGCGGCGGCACGGGCATAGCCGCGCAGCGGCCCAGCGAGCTCGGTCACCGTCCCGGCGCGGCGGTCGAGCCGGCCGACCACCGCGTCGACCAGCGCCTGTTGATCGGCCGGCGTCCAGCAGAGCCCCTCGCCGAGCCCGCGCTCTCCGCGCCCACGCAGCTCGATGGATGAGCTGGGCCGTCCCCGCGCATCTTCGTAGGGCTCCACCTCGACGAAGCCGACCGTTCCAGTGGCCCGGTCGATCCGGACGGGCAGCGAGCCCAGAAACTCCGCGAGCTCGCCAGGGGTCATGCGTCGTTGGCGCAGCGAAAGCCGACGAAGATCTGCCGCCGGTCGGCGAGATCCCAGTTGCGCAGGCTACCGCGCACGAGTGACCGCCCGGTGGCCCACGAGCCCCCTCGCAGCACGCGGTTGCTGCCAAAGAAGGGCACGGTGAACTCGTCGTAGGGGAAGGCCTCGAAGCCCGGGTACGGCGCCAGCGCGTCGTCGACCCACTCCCACACATCACCCAGCGCATGGGCCATGCCCATGACGCTCTCGCCCTGCGGGTAGGACCCCAGCCGCGACGGCGCCAGGGCCAGGTGATCGACGTTGCACCGGTCTTCTTCCCAGTTGTCGCCCCACGGGAAGCGACGCAGGCCACGTGCCCGCGGATCCCAGAGCGCGGCGACTTCCCACTCGGCTTCGCGGGCCAGCCTGCGCCCTTCCCAGCGCGCGAAGGCGAGCGCATCGTCCCAGCTCACGTGGCAAACGGGCTCGCGGGGATCGAGCGCAGAAACCTGCCCAAAGCGAACCACCGCCCATCCATCCCCATCGCGCCTCCAGTGCAGCGGCGGGCGCCAACCTGTGTCTCGCACGAAGCGCAGGTAGCGTCGATTGCTGACGGGGAAGCGGTCGATGTCGAAGGCGGCGAGCTCGACGGGGTGCTGGGGGCGCTCGTTGTCGTAGGCACGTGCGCGGTCGTTCGTGCCCAGGAGGTACCGCCCGGACGGAACACGCACCCGCTCGTCATCGTGCACGGGATGTGGATCGGGCAGCGGGCGCACCGGATGGTCGGGGGAGTACACACCGTCTTCGCGCGTGCTCGCGGCCACCAGCATGGTCTCTTGATGCCAGGCCTCGTGCTGCGCCACCATCGCCCAGATGAAGCCATCTTGGGTCAGCGGTGAGGCGTCGAGCGCTGCATCGACCAGCCTGGCAAGGCTCTGCTCGCGCACGCTGGCCATCTGGGCGAACGTGGCGGCCTTTCCGGGAAGCGCGAGCTCGCCACGCACCGCACGGGGATTCTCGAAGGGGTTGTAGATCCGGTCGAGGCCCATCTCTCCCTGCGGAGGCACGTCGCCGTCCAGGACCGACACGAGCCACAGGTGCTCGAAGGCCGCAACGTGGCCCAGATCCCACATCATGGGCCCCATCAGGGGGTGGTGCTGTGCCAACAGGACGTCTTCGGCCACGGCACCGACGAGTTCGTGGGTGCGCCGCCGAACGCGGCGGAGTTCGTCGATGAGGGCGGAGCGACGGCTCATGCCAGGCTCTATTGCGCGGGAGCGTCGCGGCGCCATCGGTCGCCGATGTGTGCTGACAACCGCTGCCATTCGAGCTGCACCGCAGGCTCCTCTACGTCGAGCGCAGGCACCACCACGGGCTCGGGATCGTCCACGCTGACCACGGCCTGCCACGCGACGCCGCTGACATCTGGATCCACCGACACGGTGGCCACGATGCCCATCTGGCACGGAAGCGTCGGCATGATGGTGCCAAAGTTGCCCAGGCTGTACAGCACCAGGGCATCCCGCGGCTGCTCGTCAGGGGTTCTCAGCGAGCACACCCCCACCCCCGGCACGAACTCTGGCTGGTTGACGTGGCACAGCTCGGCCGGCTGCACCACATGGGGGCCTTGCCCCACCACGACATCGGCACCGGCGGCCACGACGGCCCGAGCCAGCTTCTGGAAGTGCACGTCGGGGTAGTACTCGTACTCGAAGCCCCAGTGCAGCATCACGATCATGGTATCGGCCGAGGCGCGCGCGGCCGACACCTCGGCCTCCAGCGGCGACAGATCAATGTCCTGATCGATGTGTCCAAACGGCAGGACAAAAAGCTCATGTTCAGACGCGTAGTCGCGGCGGTTCACTCCCCACGTCCACGTCAGGACGGCGACCTCTTGCCCCTCGACGGTCACGGTTGCGTGGGTGTCGAGCCCAACCGGTGTCATGCCTCGCGACTCCAGCTCGTCGCGGGTCGCGACCGCACCAGCGTCGTCGGCGTCGAGCGTGTGGTTGTTGTTGATCTGCACGACATCGAGCGGCAGTCCGTCGAGCATCTGAACGGGGGCGTTGAAGGCGTAGAGGCCCAGCTCACCCAGCTCGGTGGGGTGCTCTGGCGAGGTCGGGGTCTCCAGGTTGCCCAGGCGCAGGTCTCCGTCGAGCAAGGGAGCGACGGGGTCGAGAAAGGCCCCCCAGTTGCCGCCGACCCACATCACGTCGCCCACGAACGACAGCTGGATGCCTGGCTGCAGGCGCGGGAGCTCCTGCTTCATGACCTCGAAGTGCTCCACCACCTCGTCTGGCGCTCCAGGCCGGTGGTTCTGGGCCTTCAGTAGATACTGCGCCGACATCGCCAGATCTTCGCTGGGGTCCCACGACTCGGTCTCCCAGCGCACCGCCTCGTAGGCCTCGAGCTCGACTTCGGCCGGGACACCCCACGGATACGCCTGATCGGGCTCGTCGGGCCAGCGTCCGTACGGATCGCAGCCACCGAGCAGCACCAGACTGATCCCGAGCCAAACGCGCATACCGCCCGCTAACCCGACGAAGGCACAAAAGTACGGCTACGCTGTCTAGATGCGGATGAATCGCGCGCTCCTGCTCCTGTCGCTGCTGATGCCCGCGACCGCCTCGGCATTCCCCTGGTACGTCGCCGATGACGAAGAGGCGGGCGCTGTGCAGTCGGCGCTCGCAGAGCTGTGGCCGGAGCACCCCATCCAGGTCATCGTGGGCGAGCAGCCCGCTGGCGAAGACGGCCTGAGCCGCGAGGACCGGCGCCTGGTCCTGATCGCCAACGAGCGCATCTATGAGAAGGACGCCAAGGGCGAGCCCATGCTCGAGGTGGTGATGGTGCGCAGCTGGTTTCGGGAGGTCGCGGTGGCGGACGGGGGCTGGGTGCCTGAACCGCCGACACCCCCAGTCGACCCCGATCCCGACCCCGTCGACCCCGACCCGGTCGTCCCCCCAACCAAGCAGCCCGTCCAGCCGCGAGCGCGCCCCATCTCCTTGTTCCTGGGGGCCCGCGAGGCCATGCGTGAACCAGGGCTGACGGACATGGTTCGCCTGGGGGTGACCGCCAACGTCGGCTCGTTCTTCGTCTCCTATGGAAACAACCTGGGCAGCCTGTCCCTGGCCCGAGCCATGGCCAAGAGCGGTGTCGTGCGCGACGGCGACGGCGGCACCTGGCAGGTGGACCGCTGGACCGCCGAGCTCCTGGTGGGGTGGACTCCGGCGACGCAGGGCATTCGCCCCGAGGTCGCGTTGGGCGGCGCGGTCTGGGGGCTCACCGAGGTCGAGCGCATCGGCGCGGTCTCGACAGAGTCGGAGCGCACCCGCATGGGGCCACAGGTCTACGCCTCGGTCGTCTTGCCGCTGAACGAGCGCTTCGCCGTGCGCCCGGGCTGGTCGGTGCGGCTGGGGTGGGATGTCGACGACGGGGTTCTGGACCACTCGGCGGTCAGCGTGGACTTTGTGGTGCGTCCTTGAAGGAATGCGCCGGGCCATGACAATGCACGGGGGAGGAGGCACCGCCCTGTCCGAGTCGATCGACATCGCCGCGCTCCAGAGCGGCGACCGCGGCGCGCTCGACGCGTTCTATCGCGCCTATGCGCGCACGGTTCTCGACTGGGTTCGCCGTCTGGGCGGCCCCTACATCGACTCCGAGGACGTAGCCCACGACGCCTTCGCGGTGGCCTTCCGCCGCCTGCACACCTACCGGCCCGAGGTGTCGTCGGTGCAAGCGTGGCTCTTTGGCGTCACGCGGCGGGTGGTGGCCAACGCGCGCCGTCGCTCGGCGCTGCGACGCTTCGTCGGCCTGGACAAGATCGCCGAGCCGCCACACCCCGGCCCCGACACCGAAGAAGAGGTCGCCCGGCTGTGGCGCCGTCGCCAGATCCAGCTCGCGCTCGAGCAGCTCAAGGAGCCCCATCGCGAGGCGCTCGTGCTCATGGACCTCGAAGAACGCACCGCACCCGAGGTGGCCGAGATGCTGGGCATCTCGGTCGGCACCGTCTACTCGAGGGTGCACTACGGCCGCAAGGCCTTCGCCGTCGAGCTTCAGCGTATCCTCGGACCCGATGCCCACGTCTGGAACGCCCGCCTGGGCGAAGAGGGAGCGGTCTGATGTCGCTTCCTGACTGGGTAAAGGAGTGGACATATTCGACCGATGACGAGGTCGAATCGGTGCACCCGGCACCTCCCGAACGGCTCCGCAAGGTCCTGGTGGACGACACGGCGAGCACCGACGAGGAGCTGCTCGCCTTCTCGCGACGGCTGCGCACGCTTCAGCCGCCCCCAGAGACCGCAGCTCCCTCGTGGCCGATCTACGTCGGAGCCGGCGCCGCCCTCGCCGCGACCGCGCTGCTCCTGGTTCCCGCCCTCCCTCCCCTTCCCGAGCTCGGACCCCTGGCCCTCGAGGCCGAACAACGCCTCGAGCTCGGCGACGAGATCGAGGTGGCCGGCATCGGGGAGCTCACCCTCACAGAGCGCCAGGGCGAGCACTACACCGTCCGCTTGGACGGAGGTATGGCCCGATTCGATGCCAGCTCCGGAGCCGAGCTGACAGTCCAGGCGGCCCAGCTGATCATCGAGCCCCTTCCGGGCGCCGCCCGCTTCGATGTGCAGACCTTCGACAGCCTCGTGCACCTCGACGTGCGGGCGGGCAGCCTGTTGGTGCGGCAAGGCACCGAGCAACACCGAATCGGAGCCGGTGAGAACTGGTCGAGTGCCCTGGCGGTGGCCTCGGCCGACTTCGCCCCGCCGGCGCCGCTCGCGGTAGCCGAGGGTGTCACCTGGGTGGTGACCCCGGACCCGTCCTCCCTTGCAGAGTCTGCAGAGTTCGACCAAGCATCCGACACGATTTCCCTCATCGCGCCCGAGCAGCCTCCTTCCCCCGCCGTCATCCACGCACGGCCGATTCCCCAGCCAAACCCACAGCTGGCCATCGAGCTGTCCCAGGTCATGAACGAGTGGGAGCAGGGGTCGTCCGACCCCGACGAGCTGTACGCGCGCCTCACGCGGCTGCTCGCAGACAACCCACAGTCCACCGCAGATGCCGAGATCCGGGCGCTGCGCCTGGAGGTCGAACAGGAGGTGCACGAGCCACTCGAGGTGATCCGGCACATCGATCTGTTCTTGGCCATGTACCCCACCTACCCCAACCGGCTCGCCTACCTGCGCATGCGCGCCACCCTCGCCCGTGATGGGATGCAGGACTGCGAGCGCGCGCTGCCCACCTACCGCCGGCTGGCCCAAGAAGACTCTGGCCAGCACGCGATCGAGGCGCTGGCCTGGCAAGGCCTGTGCGCCATGGAGGAAGGCCAGACCGTCGAGGCCATCCGCGCCCTGGGGCAGGCCAAGGACGCCGGGCTCGGTGGCGAGCTGGGAGCGAAGGTGGCAGCCGCGCTGGAACAGCTCGACGTGGGCCCATGACGGCGGCATATTAGCGATCCATGTGGGTGTTCAGCCTCTTCACAGCGCTATCGGTCGCCCAGGACGCGACCCCCATCGAGCTCACGGCCGGCGTGGGCGGGGTGCTGGTCGCCTACGACCCCTTCTTGCAGCGGCGGGGCCCGGCTGTGTCCCTCCAGGTCAGCAATCGAGGCCTGTGGTCGACGACACTGCAAGGCTCATGGATGCCAGACCTCGGCGAGGCCGACCACACCTTGCTGTACCAGAGCCTGGCCCGCGCGGGTGAGCACCCCCGACTGTCCCGACTCGTCGGAACCGCGCTGCTGGGTGCCGAAGCATGGCCCGTGCGAAGCACCACCGACCACGGGCACGTGGCCCTAGGTGCGGGCCTCGCCGCGGGCCTCGTGTACACCGAGGACGACGAGACGCAGGGCTATGCCCCCTCTGACTTGGGCATCGACAAGCAGATCTTGCCGACTGTGCGGCTTTCACTGCTCGCCGAGTACCGCTCCGGTCCCTGGGGACTCCGTATGCATGCCGGCCAGGGGTATTACGTGGAGCACCACACCCTGCCCGTCATCGCCGACCACCGAGCGCCCAAAGTGCCGTTCACCCTGGGGCTCGAGCTGCTGCTCACTGCGTCAAGATGGCCTCGATCCCAGCCCGACCCATGAGCTCGCGCTCCCCCGCCTCGCACGTGCGATAGCGGTACATCTGGAACGAGTGGTTGCCTGAGTACGAGGCATTCCACTCGTGGTACCAGTGCCGCATGCCGTCTTCGACCTTGCCGGCCGGCAACTTTGTGAGGTCTGCAACCAGCTGGTCGTCGAAGTACAGGTCCATGTCAAAGGTGCAGCCAGGGTCGTCGTCGTCGCTGGCGTTGCTCCACATGCCCACCGGCACCTTGTCGCCCATGGGCACGTCCGCCTTGGCGGCACCGATCTCTTCGAGCTGCTTGTCGGCCACATCCTTCTTCTGGGCGGCCTCGCCCACGAACAGAGGCTCCGTCCAAGGCTGGTAGGTGAAGGTGACGCCTTCGGTCTTGGGGAAGACCAGGAACTCGGTGGGCTTGGGCGGCACGTTCTCGACGTCCTCCTCGAGCGCGCCGATGAAGATGTTGAGCGCGCAGGTGCGGTAGCTGGGCTCGACGAACAGCAGGGTTCGGCGCTTCTTCTGGCCCTTCTTCTCGAACTCCAGGCGGGTGGCGCTGGGCACCTCGACGAAGCGCACGTCCTTTTCACGCCGCTCGCCAACGAGCTCGACGGCCTGGAACATGCCGCCCACGTAGTAGGCCTTGTAGGCGTCGCCGTCTTTGGTGATGCGCAGCCGCGTCTTGGGATCGCCCGACTCGATCACCCAGTCGGTGTCCATGCGATCGAGGTGCACCTGCGGGCACTTCTCGGCAGCGGCCGCCTCGAGCGGGTCGATGGCGGGGCCGGTGTCGCCCCCGGTGCAGGCGGTGGCTACAAAGGCAGCGGCAATCACGGTCATCAAGCGCATTCGCGGTCTCCAGGGCCGCGCAGCCTATCAGAGGTGAGGCGCCCCGTGATAGCGAGGCGACGAGGGGCAGTGATGACCGACAGGATCTTTCGAGACGGGCACCCGTTCATTCCGTGGGTGCCCGAGCACCCGAGCCACGACGAGGCGCTCGCGCGTGGTGAGGAGCTGCTGAGCGAGCTGGAGCAGCGTCGGTCGATTCGCTTCTTCAGCGACGCGCCCGTCGACCGCTCGCTGATCGAGCTCGCCATCCGAGCGGCTGGTACGGCCCCAAGCGGGGCGCACATGCAGCCCTGGACCTTCGTGGCGGTCAGCGACCCCGAGCTCAAGCGCCGCATCCGGCTGGCCGCCGAGCAAGAGGAACGCCGAAGCTACGCCGGCCGCATGTCCGACGAGTGGCGCCGAGCCCTGGCACCCCTGGGCACCGACGCCGACAAGTCCTACCTCGAGACCGTGCCCTGGCTGGTGGTGGTGTTTGCACAGCTGTACGGCTTGGACCAAGACGGCAACAAGCGAAAGCACTACTACGTGAAAGAGAGCGTTGGAATCGCATGCGGGCTGTTCATCGGTGCGCTCCATCGAATGGGACTGTGCACACTGACGCACACACCCTCACCCATGAAGTTCCTGTCCGAAATCCTGGGCAGACCGGCCAACGAACAAGCCTACATCTTGTTTCCCGTCGGATACGCCTCGTCGGATTGTGTGGTACCCGACATCACACGTAAGACACTGCGTGACATCAGTGTGTGGAACCCTGGGCTGGACGACTAGTCGATCGGGGTTAGTGACCCGCCAATTGCTCATTTAGTTTGTGGAGGAAACCATGGCCAAGGCCCGCCCCAGTGTGCAAAAGCGCATGAAGGAACTCTCTAAGCTCGAGAAGAAGATGGCCAAAGACGCTCGGCGTGCCGCCCGCGAGGCCGGCAAAGAGGACCGCTCCGAGATCGAGGGCGATCCCGATCTCGCCGGAATCGTCGCCGGACCGCAGGCGAAGCCCGCCTGGGCCGACGAGGACTTCGAGGTCGAACTCTAGCGGTTCGGCCCGTGCTACGGTCCCTCACGCCGCCGTGAACGGCCCAGCGTGAGGTAACCGTGACCCTCCCCTCCCTGCTGATTCTCGCCATGCTTGGCTGCTCCGAAGGCAGTCCTGCGGACGAGCTCGTCGACGCCCCGGGAAAGCTCGGAGACGCGCTGGACAAGAAGCCGCCTGGCAAGGCCGCCAAGTCCAAAGAGGCCGATCCCCCACCCGCAGCCGAGCCCACCGCGCCGTGGGCCGGTGATGCGCTGCCGGGCGTGGAGGGCGACGACAGCACCCTCACCCGGGCCTCCTTCCAGACCGACGACCCAGCGGCCTTCACCGCCGCGATGGAGTCTGCCGGTTGGGAGCGCCGCCTGTACGAAGAAGACACCCTCGACGACCCGACGTCCACGTGGGTGCGCTCGGATCTCTTTGTCGCCGTCGATGCCACCACCGCGGGCACCCTGGTCATCCACACCACCGAGCGCCCGGCCCCGGTTCCGGCCGAGCCCAGCGATGCGCTCGACAAGGCGCAGAAGGTCCCGCTGCCCAACAAGGAGCTGGTTCACGAACACCGGTGCACGCTGTTCGGCAAGACCGTCACCCTCGCTCCGTCCAACAAGACGGGGCTGAAGGGCACCATCCGCAGTGACGACGCCGAAGGCACCTGGAAGGGCAACCGAACGAAGTTCGAGTTCACCCTGGGCGACGAGTCCGCCTCGACCGACCGCGCCAAGACCTGGCAGCTCGGCGATGTGCTGTACATCGCCGACCCCGACCTGGTCGTTCCCTGCGTGCGCGAGGGCGACCCGCCCGCCGTCCCCTCGTGGGTCATGATCGCCGACTACGGCTCCGAAGAGGGAAAAGTGGCCCTCGCTGCGGCCATTGCCGACCGAACGCTCCCCGGGGCTCTGCTGACGGCCGGTCCAGGTAGCGTGCGCTTCAAGGGAGTCGAGGTTCGGTACAGCGGCCCCGAGACGCGCGAGTCGGCGCTACGCCTCGTCTCGACCTTCGAGCGCGACCTCGGGCTTCCCGTCACCATGGCCGCCACCGCCAAGCGCGCTCCCATCGAGGTCATCGTCGGAAAGTAGGCCCAGCTCGTCGGGCGACTTGCCTTGCTCGACAAGCGCACGCCGAATCCAGTCGCGCACCTGCTGCACCCCGATCGGGTGCTCCGAGAGCTGGGGCAGCGGGTCGAAGGCCACCGCGGCAAAGTCGCGCTCCGGCGCGTTCAGCTTGGCGCGCGCGTCCACCAGGTACCTCTCGCGGTCGCTCTCGCGCAGGGTGTCGACCTTGTTGACCACCGCGAGCACCGGGCGACCGGTGGCCCTGCACGCGTCGTAGTCGGCCTTCTCGCGGGCCTGGACCCCGCCCTGCGCGTTCACCACGTACAAGTACACGTCGATGAGCCCCAGGACCTGCTTGGCCTCTTCGGTCACCTGCTCGACCACGTCGCCCATTCCCGGCGTGTTCACGACGTACAAGGCGGTCGCGCCCGGCAGGCGGTTGATCTCGACGGTCTTGGTGGACCCGGCGACCGGGTTCACGTTGCCGGTCTGCACGCCGAACAGGGCCTGGATCGCCGCATCCTTGCCGCTCGACGGCGAACCCACCACGCCCACCGTCACCCGGTGCCGCAGGGCCTGCCGCAGCCGCGCCACCTGCATCACTGCCGGGAGCAGCACGTCGTCGCGCGGACGCGCCACGTACCAGAGCGCCGCGCAGCCGGCGACCGGAGCCAGCGGGGTGAACATCATCACCCGGCCAATGATGCCCACGACGGTGTAGCCCACGACGTAGCCGTACGAGCCCCCCAGCGAGTTCTTCACCTCGGTGAGCGCGGCGTGGCCGTCGGCCGGGATCGGCGGCTGGATCTCGAGCTCCTGCCAGACCGTGGCCCGCTGGTCGTCGTCGAGCGCGTCCCAGTGCCGCTCGATCCAGGCATCGAGCACCGCTTGTTCGACGGCCGGCACCGGCCCCGTCTCGTCGACGCCCATTCTCTTGGCGAGGCCGCGCACGACCTGTTCGTACGGCGGCCCCTCGCCCCCTCGAACGAACAGGTTCACGATGTCGTTCGCCCCACGGCGGCGAATGGTCTTCTCGAGCCCACGGGCCAGATCGCCGAGGCCCAGCTTGCCCTCGGCGACACCCAGCACGCGCGCCAGGTCCACCAGCTCTTGTCGGTGGCTGCGCCGTAGAAGGTCGCTCAGCTCGTCGCTTTGGGCTCCGACTCGTCGGTCAGCTGCTTCTGCTTCTGCCACTCGAAGGCCTCTTGGTCGAAGATCGCACGCAGTTCGTCTCCTGACATACGTCCGTCGGACTGGATGAACTTCACCGCAGCGCGTCCGACCCCGTACGTCGTCGCGCCGGCGACGGTCGCACCCAGGGCGCTGGTGGCGACGTGCACGATTTGACCGCCGGGAATCCACCCCGCGACCTTGAGCGCGTTCACCGCCCACCGGATGAAGCCCTTGGACGAACCCGCGAGCGCCTCGCCCACGATGAACAGAGCCAGATCCTTGTCGATGCGCTTGCCGTGGATGGCCGCGATGTCGCTGATGAGTTTCACCTGCACCACCGTCACCGCGGTGACATCGGCGCCGGGCACCGGAAGGGCGCCCGCCATGGCCGCGCGACGCGCCGCCCCCTGAATGACCACGTCGGCTGCTGCCGCCTTGTTGCGCAGGTGCTTGGCAAAGAGCAGCGACTTGCCCTGCTCCTCGAGGTGGCGAAACACCCATGATGAGGTTCGCTCGACGCCGATGGGCGTGTCCGACAGCGCGGGCAGCGGGTCGAAGGCGGTCACCACTGCGTCGTCATGCTCGACGCCCAGCTGCGCCAGGGTGGTGTTCACGAAGGACTCGCGGTCGTGGGGGCGAATCAGGTCGATCTTGTTGAGGCACACCAGCACCGGCCGCCCGATCTTGCGCAGGGTGTCCAGATCGCGGCGCTCGTCGATGGTGGCGCCACCGTCGCAGTTGATCACGTAGACGGCGATGTCGACCGAATCGAGCACACTTCGCGCCTCGCGTTCGACGTCGTCGCGCAGATCGCCGAAGCCGGGTGCGTTGACGATCAGCACGCGGCGTTCCGAATCCAGGGCCGCGACTCTGACCCGATCTGTAGACCCCGGAATCGGGTCAATCTGGCCGAAGTCGATGCCAAAGAGCGCGCGAATGGCGGAGTCTTTCCCCGAAGAGGCGGGCCCCAGGAAGGCCACCGTGAGGCGCTTGGACAGGGCCTCGGTCACCTCGTCGGCGGCGATCTCCCAGCGGGCGAGGACTTGCTTCTCGAGTTCTTTCACATCCATGGTCGAAGCCTACAACGATCCCCGACATCGCATGGATGTTCGGGTAGACTCCCCCCACCTCCTCCCGAAGACTATGGAGCCCGCATGCGCTCAATAGCAGTGCTTTCGGCCCTGTTCCTCGCATCGCCCGCGCTGGCGGACGAGACCGAGAAGCTCGCAGAATACGAACGCATCTCGACCAACATGGTTCGACTCGCCGAGCGCAACAGCTGGGACGGGGTGGAGCTGAACTTCCAGGAGCTGTTGGACGGAAAGCACGAGATTCGCGGAGGAGAGTGGATCATCGGCGCTCAGGCCGCTCGCAAGCAGGGCGATGTCGGCTTGGTCATCGAGCGCCTCGAGCAGGCCATCGAAGCCGGCGAAGACGACCAGGCCAAGGTGTGGATGACGACCATCCTCGAGAACTACCGCCCCGTCGCTCTGCAGGCGAAGGCGAGCACGCCGTTCGGCACGTCCAACCGTCCCTTCAACCCCGACTATGTGGTCACCATCGATCGGGCGGCAGCCCAGATCGACAAGAACGGCCGCTTCGAGGGCTGGCTGCCCCACTGGTCGTACCAGCTCGGTGACGAAGCCTTCGAGCTCGAGCCCGGCGACGAGGTGTTCGCCCTCGACGTACGCAAGATCGAGGCGCCGGCTCCCGAACCAGAGCCTCCCGCGGCAGACGACGCCGTGGCCGTGTCCCTGCCCACCGAGCCCATGCCTGACAAGGCCGGTCTGGGCTGGGTTCGCATCCCTCTGCTGGGCGGAGCCGGCGTCACCGCCGGCCTCGCTGGCGCCTACTACCTGGCCGGAAACCAGCGCCATCGCGCCTGGGAGACGTCCACCAACGTCGACGAAGCGATCACCCTGCGGCACGAGGCCAACACCTACGCCCAGTGGTCGGCCATCGCCGCCGGGGCCACCGTGGCGCTCGGCGTCACCGGCATCGCCATCCCCTCCAAGAAGAAGACCCGGAGCACCCCATGATTCGCCTTTCCCTGCTGCTGGCGGCGCTGGTGGTCTCCACCTCGTGCATCGTGGTGGGCCCCGACGGCCAGAGCGAGCGTCTTGACGGCTTCGACGCCGACAACGACGGATTCTTCGACCTCGAGGCGGGCGGCCGCGACTGCGACGACACCTCAGCCGACATCAACCCGGCCGCCGAAGAGCTCTGCGACGGCATCGACAACGACTGCGATGGCGGGGTCGACGAGCAGCTCACCGAGATCCTGTTCGTCGACGCCGACGGCGACGGCTTTGGGGACACCAACACCCCCGAGCTGGTGTGCCCCGGCACCGAGGGCTTCACCGAGCGCGCCGGCGACTGCGACGACGCCGACGCCCTGGTGAACCCAGAGGCCAACGAGCTCTGCGACGACATCGACAACGACTGCGATGGCTTCGCCGACGACTCGATCACGGCCATCTGGTACGCCGACCTAGACGGGGACGGCTTCGGTGCGGGCTCCCCCTTCGAGAACTGCGAGGGCGGCGACAACCTGGTCGCCGACAACTCCGACTGCAACGACGGCGACGACGACATCTACCCCGGCGCCGACGAACTGTGCGACGGCAAGGACAACAACTGCGGCGGCGACATCGACGAAGGCGTCGCCAGCGCCTTCTTCCTGGACTCCGACGGCGACGGCTACGGCGACCCCGACGAGCCCAGCGAGACGTGCGCGGCCCAGCAGTTCTACGTCGAAGACAACACCGACTGCGACGACTCCGACATCAGCATCAACCCCGGCCAGGTCGAGCTGGCCTGCGACGGCCTGGACAACAACTGCGCCGGTGGCATCGACGAGGGCGGTGACGTGCAGTACCCCGACGACGACGGCGACGGCTTCGGGGATCCCACACGGCCCACCACCGACTGCGACAGCGCCACCGGTGACCTGGTCTTCGACGCCACCGACTGCAACGACCAGGACGACACGGTCTTTCCGGGAGCCCCCGAGCTCTGCGACGAGATCGACAACGACTGCGACGAGCTGACCGCCCCCGACGAAGGCGCCCCGGCCGACTACACCTACTTCCTCGACGATGACGGCGACGGCTTTGGGGTGGCCACCTCCACCGACGCCTGCGCCCAGCCCGCAGGCTACGCCACCACCGACGGCGACTGCGACGACGATGATGACACAGTGTTTCCTGGCGCGGCCGAGCAGTGCGATAGCAAGGACACCGACTGCAACGGGGTCGTCGATGACCTCGGTGACAACGGTCGGGAGGACGAATGCTCACCCCCTTGATCCTGATGGCCACCGCGCTCGCCGGTGGCCTCGAGCCCGGACAGCCAGCGCCTAGCTTCGAGCTGCCCGACACCGACGGCCAGACCGTCAAGCTGCAAGATTTTCACGGCAAGACCGTGATCATCGAGTGGTTCAACCCGGGCTGTCCGTACGTCAAGTACGCGCACGAAGCGACTGGTCCCCTCGCCGACATGGCGTCCAAGACGGTCAGCGACGACACCGTGTGGATCGCCATCAACTCGGGGGCCGAGGGCAAGCAAGGCGCTGGCCCCGAGGTCAACAAGGCCGCTCGCGAAGAGTGGGCGCTGACCCATCCGGTCTTGCTGGACATGAGCGGCGAGGTCGGCAAGGCCTACGGGGCCACCAACACGCCGCAGATGGTCGTGGTCGATGCCGAAGGCAAGGTCGCCTACTACGGTGCCCTCGACGACTCCCCCATGGGCAAGAAGGCCGACGGCGAGGTCAAGAACTTCGTCAACATGGCCCTCGAAGACCTTCGCGCCGACCGCAAGGTGCGCGTGCCCAAGACCGCCCCCTACGGCTGCAGCGTCAAGTACGCGAGCTAGCGTCACGTACGCGAGCTAGCGTCAGGGCGTGAGCTGCACCAAGACACCCCGGGCGTAGAAGTCCGGGCTGTCGCCGTCTTGGTAGGCCACGAACACGAGGTCGTCGTCGACGCGCGTGAGGTTGAACGGGTACGGCCCCGCGTTCAGGGTGTCGAGCGAGGCCGAGGCGACCGTGTCGCCCAGCGCGTCGAGCCGGCGCAGGCGAATCGCGTTGGCGGTGCCTCCCTGGCCCTCGAGCCAGGCCACGCTCACCCCACCGTCGCGGTTGGCGGCGAGTGCCGGGCCAGCTGCCCCGCTCCCGACCCGAGCCGAGATGCCGTCGAGTGACTCGAGCATGATCTCGCCGTCCGGGCTGGCCCAGGCAAACCACACAACGTCGCCCCACGCCGAGACGCTGGGCCCAGAGCCCTCGCCCAGCGGCGCTCGGTTCACCGCCGCAACCCCCTTGGGGTCAGACGCCGCCCGCCAGATCGTGTCGTTCTCGGCGTCGAGATCCGACTGCGACCACACGAAGTGCAGGCGACGGTCTTTGTCTTCGGCGACCTGCACCGCGGTCTGGCCGTCCCCGGCGTCGTCGAAGAGGTCGCTGGCGTCTTGCAGGGGCTCGCCCGACTCGTCGAGTGGGACGGCGTAGGCGCGGAACACCTCGGTGTCGGGGTGACTCCAGCTGCCGGCGAGCACATAGCCCCCGCCCTTGCGGGCCAGCACCGCCGGCATCCAGGACTGGCCTTCGTGCGCGCGGCCGCCCCGGGGCAGCTCGACCTGCCTCGCACCAGCGAAGCCGTCGCCATCGTGCAGGTCGACCCAGGTGGACAGGTTGAACTCGGTCTGCGGCTCGGTGGTGCTGACGTCGGCTTGCCAGGCGAACAGGGCGCGGCCGTCGGCACCGACCGCCACCGCCGAGTCGAGCTGCGAGGCCTCGGTCGTGGAGCGCTGCTGGGGGGCCACATCGACGGAGCCGTCGCAGCGCATGTGCGCGCTGAAGATCTGAAAGCTGGAGCCGTCGCCGCGGCCGGTCCAGGTCAGCCACAGTCCCTCGGAACTCAAGGCCGACGCCGCATGGATCTGAAGAGCGGGCTCGTTGGCAGCGATGTCGAACACCGCGCCGGGAGTGGCTTCATCGAGGCAGACCTTGGCATCGACGCCGCCGGTGCACGCCGACAGCAGCAGCAGTAGCGAGGGGCCGGCGCGCGTCAGTGCTGCCCCAGCTCGTCGGGGTCGACGCCCAGGGTGTCGGCGATGATGTACAGCGTGCGGCCGTGGGGGCGCTTGACCTCTCCGCGCTCGATGCGCGCGATGGTGCGCTCCGAGACACCGGCGAAGGCCGAGCGCGACAGGCCCAGCTCTTTTCGCAGCCGGCGCACCGAGCCGCCAAAGGTCTCGTCCTGCGAGATCTGCTGGGCCTTCTTGGCGCGCCGGAAGTCGGCGTCGTACTCGAACAACACCTCTTCGAAAGACACCCCGTAGTTGCCAAAGCGCAAGACCTGGCCGTAGTGGGTGACCTCGAAGCGGCTAAGGTCGCTGGTGACGCCCTTCACCGTGGACTGGAAGCGCGAGGCCGGCACGGTGATGGGGCGCAGGTCGCCGCGGTACAGCGTCACGGTGCCGGCGCGGGGCTCGACGACTCCGCCGATGCACATGTCGGCGCGGCCATCCCACGCCACCACCTCGGACAGCTCGGCGCGAGGCAGCAGGCGTACGGGCGGGCTGCAGACCGTGCGTGCAAACAGCGTGGGCAGCACCACCAGCGACTTGGGCGAGAACACCTCGAGCGCGAGCAGCAGGTGGCGAGGGGGCTGCGCCAGCTCGGCGATGGTCTCGGCCAGCCACCACAGCCCTTCTTTGCGCGGCGCGATCCACAGCGCCCTGCGGCCGTCGAGCGCCGCCCGCTGCACGACCCGCTTGTTGCGAAGGATCGTGGGATCAAGCGCCGAAAAAGCGCCTAGATCGGTCCTTCCCTCATCGACGACATAGGTGATCTCGAAGTCGGCCACGCCGCCATGATGTCCTGGTTCGGCCGCCAGGACAAGTGGACATTGTCTCGATCCCCTACTTGGTAGGAGCCGTACCCAGCAGGCGCAGCAGCTCGGCGGCGGCCGGCACCGGGCTGTGGGCGAAGCCGGAGGGCTGCAGCGACAACACCCCGAACACCGTGTACACCAGCAAGACCGCCACCTGCTGGGCGTCCAGATCGGTGCGAACGGTGCCGGCCCCCTGCCCCGCCTCGATCACCGACGTGAGCCGCCGCACCCCCTCGTCGAGCAGGGTGGTGAAGCGCGCGCGAATGGCCTCGGAGCGCCTGCACGCCGCGTTGAGCACCTGCAGGTGCGCCGGACCCACCGCCAGGAAGGGCGAACCGGATCCGCGGTTCATCTGATCCATGCGGGCCAGGAACTGGTGCACGCTGCGCATCAGGTCACCGCCGGCATCGGCGGTCTGCACGATGGTCTCGAGGTACTCCGCAAGGATGCGCTCCATGACCGCCGAGAGCAGGTCGTCACGGCTCGAGAAGTGCACGTAGAAGGCGCCGCGCGTGTAGCCAGCGCCCTCGCTGATCGCGTCCAGGCTGGGACCCTCGATGCCCTTCTCGGCAAACAGCTTGAGCGCCGACACCAGCAGCGCCTCGCGGGTCTGCTGCTTTGCCTCTTCTCGGGTCTGTCGGGTTCTCGCCATGGCCGCATACATACCTCGATCTGATTGACATACGCATTCGTATGTGAATACTGGTCTGCATTCAGATACACTTTCGTATGTGAGGCCCGAATGACCCCGCGCACCGTCGCCCAGATCGCCGTCCCCTTGTTGCTGCCCGCCGCCACCGCCGTGTTCCTGTGGAGCGCACCGCACGCCGCCTGGCAGCTGGTGGGCGGCTTCATGGTGGCCGTCCTGGCCATCACCCTGGACATCTACGCCGGCCCCGAGCGCCGCCAGCCCGCCGGCGAGGCGCCCGGGTGGCTGTTCGACCTGGCGCTGTACGTGGCAGTCGCGCTGCAGCTGCTCAACGTCGCCGCGCTGGTGCGCATCGGCGTGGTCATCGGGCCTTCTGCCGAGCTGGCTTTTGGCGCGTTCATCACCGGACTGTCCAGCGGGTATTCCGCGATCGTCGTGGCGCACGAGCTGATCCACCGCCCCCAGAAGCACTTCCGGCAGCTCGGTCGGCTGCTCCTGGCTACGGTGCTGTACGAACACTTTTTCACCGAGCACATCCGTGGGCACCACCGGCGCATCGGCACCGACGACGACCCTGCCACGGCCCGCTTCGGCGAGTCGCTGGGGGCGTTCCTCTCTCGCACGGTGACCGGCCAGTTCCGCAGCGCCTGGCGCCTGGAGACCAAGCGGCTCGGCGACGTCGACATGCCGCTGTGGGACCTTCGCCTGCGGCGCAGCCGGGTGGTGCACGGGCTGGCGGTGCAGGGGCTTGCCGTGGCCGTGGTTGCCGCGGTGTCAGGATGGGCGGCCCTGGCCCTGGTGGCCCAGGCCGGCTTGGCCGTGCTCCTGCTCGAGTGCGTCAACTACGTCGAGCACTGGGGCCTTCGCCGGCAGGCCAAGCGCGTGTCCACGGTCGACTCCTGGGACACCGAGTCGTGGTTCACCTACTACACCCTGGTGGGCCTGTCCCGGCACGCCGACCACCACGCGCACGCCGCACGCCCGTACCAGGATCTTCGCCACTTCGACGAGAGCCCCAAGATGCCCTACGGCTACTGGGGCATGGTGGTGAACGCGATCTTCCGCAACGCCAACCTGCAGCGCTTGCTCACCGATGAGCTGCGGCGCACCGGGCTGGGCCCCTTCCAAGAGGCCAAGCCGCAAGGCTAAGGTGCGCGGCATGCGCCCCCTCGCCGCCTACGCCCGCGTCACCGTGCTGACCCGCCTCACCTGGCGTGGGGACTGGCTGCTCACCGTGTTCGCGCACGCTCTGTCGTCGTTCGCCGGCCTGCTGGTGGTCTGGGCGATGTACCGCAATGCCAGTGTCATCGCCGGGCACACCCAGTCGGACGCGCTGCTGGTATGGGGCTTTGCGATGGCCAGTCAGGGCCTGTTCTGGACGCTCTTTGGCGGGGTCTTCGTCGCCAACCGACGCTACTTGGTGGGCGGCGACCTCGACCGCCTGCTGCTGCGCCCCATCGATCCCCTGCTCCAGCTGCTGCTCGACCACATCAAGCCAGAACACCTGGCATCGCTGCTGCTGGGCCTGGGCGTGATCCTGACCGCGCTGTGGGGCCGCGCCGACGTCGCGTTCGTGCACCTCCTGGCCATTCCCGCTCAAGTGGCGCTGGGATCCCTGCTCATCGCGGGGCTGCTGCTCTCGCTCGCCAGCCTGGGATTCTGGATGCAACACCGCGGCAGCGCGGTTGGCCTGGCCTCCGAGATGGCCGGCTATGCCGCCTACCCCCTGTCCTTTCTACCCGACCCCCTCGCGCTGTTGATGGTGACGCTGGTTCCCTTCGCGTTCACGGCCGCCGCGCCAGCGTCCCTGTTCATGCACCAGCCACGCTGGGGCTGGCTGTGGATGGCCCAGCCGGTTGTGTGCCTGGCCGTGGCGGCCGCCGGGCTGGCGATGTGGAAGCTGTCGCTGCACCGCTACAGCTCGGCCGGCAGCTGAGTCAGTACAGCTCGTAGGTGAACGTGAGGCGCTTGCCATTGCGGCGGGTGAGCTCGATCTCGACCTCGTCGGCCTTCTTGACCTTGCGGTAGGCGCCGATGGCCTGAAGCACGTTGTTCACCTTCTTGCCGTTGACGCTGTGCACCACGTCACCGTTGCGCAGCCCACCCTGGTGAAGGGGGGTGCCACAGCGAATGCGGCCCACGATGAAGCCGTCGCGCTTGCCGTCGTCGCCCTCGTGGTGGCCAACCGCGCCCAGCGTCTCGAGCTTCTTCATGTTGAACGCGTACGACTCGATGAATGCGCGATCGACCTCGAAGTGGCGCTCGCCCAGCTTCTCGATGTGGGGCACATGCTCGGCACACTTGCCCTTGCTGCGCTTCTTGGGAGCCGAACGCACATCGACGCGGCGGTCCTGGCCGCGGCTGGCCACGCGCTCCCGACCCACGAGCACGGCGGGCGTGCCGGCGCGGGGGATCGCGAGGTCGTCCTTCACGGCGGTCCCGTCGGACGCCTCGTTGCTGTGGTCATGAACCGACGGCGTGGCCTCGGGTGCCAAGGGAACGTCCTCTGCAGGACCCGCGGTGCCCTCCTCACCAGCCGGCGCATCGAGGCGCTCGACGACCGGGGCCTCCACCGGCGCGACCCACACGAACTGCACGTCGTCGGCGTCATCGCCGCCGCTTCCGTACTGCCGGTAGTCGAGGGTCTCGTGCTGGGGAGCGCGGGCGAGCATGCCCACCACAGGCATCGACAGGAAGAAGAAGCCGGTCATGGCCGCGGCGAGGGCGGCGTGGTTGACGGTACGGGCGGCATCGAAGAGGCGCATGTCGGCTCCTGGGGACGGCGGGTTCGACGCTGCGGAAATCCAGGCATTCCGGTCATGCACAAATGGAAAAACCGGGTGACAAGCCGTGACGTGTCAGGGTAGATGCGCCCCATGCGCACTCCCCTCCTCGTCCTGGTCCTGCTCGCTGGTTGTCCGTCTCCTTACGAAGGAACCGACGACACGGGGCCTGGCGGTGCCGACACCGGGTCCGCGGACACCGGTGACACGGACACCGACACCGACACCGACACCGACACCGACACCAACCCAGGGCCGCTCGGGTTCATCGGCTCCCCCTGCGACAGCAACGCCGACTGCACGTACAGCGGCTCGGTCTGCTTGTTCGAAGACGACGGCTTCCCGGGCGGCACCTGCTCGGCGCCATGCGATCTGTACTGCGACGACCGCGAGGGCCATCCCACCACGTTCTGTGTCAGCGAAGAACAGCTCCCCGCCGGCAGCAGCACCGACGATGGCATGTGCCTGTCCCGCTGCGACCTGGGCGAGTTTCCCAGCAGCGGCTGCCGCCAGGACTACGGCTGCGCGCAGGTCAGCCGGGCCAACGAGCCGTGGACCGAGACCTTCGCCTGCTTGCCCGACGCGCCCAGCGAGCTGTCCCAGTGCCACCTCGACCTCGCCGCGCGAGGTGTCGACTTCGAGCCGCTGATCGTCGCCGACAGCAGCCCTTCCGGGCACCCCGGCCTCACCTGCCACGTCGAAGACCCCGTGCGCCTGCGCCCGCCGATTCATGGTGTCGACGTCCTGTACGGCAACGACGACACCAACTCCACCATGTGGGCCGCCTGCAACATGGCCCACAGCCTGGTAGACACCATCGACGATGCCGCTTCCAACGGGGCCGTCGCCATGCGGCACCTGGGCACCTACCACTGCCGCGTCATCTCGGGCTCCAGCTCCCTGTCCCGCCACGGCATGGGCGATGCCATCGACATCTCGGCCTTCGAGATGTCCAACGGGCAGACCTACAACCTGTACAACGACTGGGAGCACGGCACCAGCAACCCGTCGAGCGCAGCAGGTGCGTGGCTGTACGACTCGGCCTACCGCTGGCACGACGCGGGGTTCTGGAACATCATCCTGACGCCCAACTACGACGACGGGCCCGGCGAGTCCCAGGCCCACGACAACCACTTCCACGTCGATCTGACGCCTGGCTCCGACTACATCGGCTGGTTGGACGGGCCGTACATCGGCCCCGCGCCTTACCGAGACTGATCGAGCAGCCGCACGTCGGCCTCGGGCACCATCAAGATGCCGCCGGGCAGGTGATCGAAGCGCGTCAGCACGCCTGAGACCTCGATGCCATCGACCACCACCGTCGTGGCTTCGCCGCGCGGCGCCCGATCGAGGGTGAAGGTGTGGCCCATGGTGGCGGCCCCGTCGCCGTCGATGCTGATGCTGCGCCAGCTCTGCTGAGCGATGGCGCCTTCGCCGGGCAGCTGTGGCCGGGCCTGCAGGTCGAGGGCCTGTACCCGGTCGAGCATCTGGTCGTAGGTGTAGTCACTGATCCACAGCGGGCTGCAGTAGCTCATCATGTCGACGTAGCGGTTGGGGTCCTTGAGCTCGCCGCTGACCGTGTCGTAGCCCCAGCTGCCGAGGCCGGCGTTGGCGTGGGGGTACCAGGGGTCGGACTGCTGCCCGCCCAGGCCACACGGCGCATGCTCGCGACCGTGGGCATGCCCCACCTCGTGTGCCAGCGTGTCGACGGTGTCTTCGCCGGTGAAGCCCAGCCCGATGCTGGCTCGGCTCCATTCGTCGTGCTCGCTGCCCAGCAGGGACAGGCCGGCGACGCAGCCACCCGCACAGTACGAGCCCATGGAGCTGTCGGGGGTGAACAGCCCGTAGTAGTAGGTGTTGGCGTCGACCGACGCACCGTCGCGCATGTACGCGATCTGCTGCAGCAGGTTGCTCCAGCCATTGCCATAGGCCGCCACGGTGTAGTTCCATTCGAGCGTCTGGCCCACGGTGACCTCGACCTCTTCGACCGGGTACAGCGCCTGGATCTTGTTGCGGATGCGGCTGAGCTGGAACTCGCTGACGTCGGGCACCCGGCCCGAGCCGTCGGCGTTGTAGCGAACCGGGATGACCACCAGCTCGATCGATGCGCTGCGCTCGGTGTGCAGGGGCTCGGTCTCGTCTGCGGCGATGGGGAACTGCGAGGCGTCATCGCTGCCCGCGAAGGAGCCGCGGAAGTCTTCTTCTTGCAGCGAGACGCGGAAGCTGGTGCTCGCCGTGATGAGCTCGGCAGGGACGTCGAAGTTGAAGGTGGTGGCCAGCTCGTCTTGCTCGGAGTCGTCTTGGACGAACAGGCGCTCTTGCAGGATGTCCTCGCCGACGCCGTCGTCGAGGGTCAGGATCGCGGTGATCTCGCGGTCTTCGAAGTCGCTGTCACGCTCGACGAACACGCGCAGCATGCCGTCGCGGTTCTCGATGACCGGGGCGGTGGCGTCGGTGACCGAGTCGCCGTCGCGAACCAGGTCGATCTCGACGCCCTGGTACAGCGCGATGCGCTCGATGGCGATGCCCCGAGCGTCGGAGCCCTGGATGGCTGGGTCGTCGACGTCGACGTCGAGCGACCCGGACGGCGAACAGGCCGACACGGCGATGGTGGACAGAGCAAGCAAGATGGACCAACGACCGGACATGAGGCCTCCCAGCGACGCCTCCGAAGCTACAGGAGGATTCGCCGGTCAGGGCACGGTTTGCAGACCGTTGACCATGCCTTGCAAAGCCTTGAGGAGTCCGTGACGGGTCGTTGACGACTGTTCAGGATTCGTCAAGCGCTCGCGGCTCGGAAACGACACGAACCTGAGCAAACTGCCGATGCCCATGCACACCAGAATGAAAGCCGTAGCCGCTCTGGCGTGCACCCACCCACGGGGTGCCTTCGGCGCCGCCCACGTCGCGGTTGATGCCCACCATGCCGGCGTCCAGGCGACGCGCCACCGAGCGCGCATGCTCGGTCTCACCAAACACGACCGCCCCCAGTCCGTACTCGGTGTCGTTGGCCAGCCGAATCGCCTCTTCTTGCGACGCCACGCGGATCACGGACGCTACGGGCCCGAAGGTCTCGTCACGGGCGATGTCCATGTGCTGGGTGACGTCGGTCAGCACGACCGGACCGAACCAGGTGTCGCCCTCGGGGGCCGGCGCACGAAAGGCCACGGTGGCGCCGTCACTCACCGCGCGCGCCACCTGGGCGGCGACGTGCGCGCGCTGCCGCTCGTTGACCATGGGCCCGACGCGCACCCCGTCTGCGGTGGGTTGGCCGACGGTCCAGCGTCGGGCCGCGCCCAGCAGCGCGTCGACAAACGCATCGTGCATGCGCTCGGTGACGTAGATGCGCTCGGTGCTGGTGCACACCTGCCCGCAGTTGGCGAAGCTCGCCCGCGCGGCGAACTTGGCCGCCAGGGCCATGTCCGCGTCATCGAGCACGATGAGGGGGTCCTTGCCACCCAGCTCGAGCACCACGCGCTTGAGCTCACCCGATGCGGCCGCCAGGATGCTGCGGCCAGCGGCCCGCGACCCGGTGAAGGCGATGAGATCGACATCGCTGTGCACCAGGGCTCGGCCCTGCTGCTCGTCGCCGTGCACCACCTGCAGCACGCCATCGGGCACCAGGTCGGTCAGCAGGCTGGCGTAGGCGTCGCCCACCAGGGGGGTCTCTTCGCTGGGCTTGAACACCACCGCGTTGCCGGCAACCAGGGCCGGCACGATCTGTTCGTGGGGCATGAGCACCGGGAAGTTCCACGGCGTGATGCAGGCCGCGACACCGAAGGGGTCCCAATGCAACACAGATAGCGTGTGCTCGTCGGTCACCGTCTCGGATGCGAGGGCGACCGGGAACTGCCGAGCCATGGCCCGTGCCATCGAAGCGGCAAAGCGCACCTCGCCGCGGGCCTCACGCAGCGGCTTGCCCATCTCGCGGGCCATGAGGGTGCCGAGCTCGTCGACGCTCGCGTCGAGCCGATCGGCCAGGGGCGCAAGCGCCGCGATTCGGGCCTCGAGCCCGAGCTCGCGCCAGCCCGGCTGGGCCTGCCGCGCGGCCCGCACCACGTCCGGGATGCGTTCTACCGGCGTCACCTGGACACGGCCGACCACGTCGCCAGTCGAGGGGTCGATGCTGCGCAGCTCGGACATGGAACCTCCGGGCATCGCATAACGGTTAGGCAACGCATCCGAGACCTGGAGTACGCCGTGGACGCCCCGTCCAACTTCCTGCGCGCCATCATCGAGGCCGACCTGGAGTCCGGTCGCCACACCACCGTGGTCACCCGCTTCCCGCCCGAGCCCAACGGCTACCTGCACATCGGCCACGCCAAGGCCATCTGCGTCGACTTTGGCATGGCGGCCGACTACGGCGGGCGCTGCCACCTGCGCTTCGACGACACCAACCCCGAGACCGAAGACACCGAGTACGTGCAGGGCATTCAGGCCGACGTGAAGTGGCTGGGCTTCGACTGGGGCGAGCACCTGTACTTCGCATCCGATTTCTTCGAAGAGATGTACCAGCTCGCGGTCGGCCTCGTTCGCGACGGCAAGGCCTATGTCGACTCGTCGACCGACGAAGAGATCCGGGAACACCGTGGCTCCGTCAGCGAGCCCGGCCGCCCGACGCCCTCCCGCAGCCGCAGCATCGAAGAGAACCTGGACCTGTTCGCGCGCATGCGGGCGGGCGAGTTCCCCGATGGGGCCCACGTGCTGCGCGCCAAGGGCGACCTGTCGCACCCCAACATGAAGCTGCGCGATCCGCTTCTGTATCGAATCCGCCACGCCAAGCACCACAGAACCGGCGACGCTTGGTGCATCTACCCGATGTACGACTATGCGCACCCCCTCGAAGACGCGCTCGAACACGTCACCCACAGCATCTGCACGCTGGAGTTCGAGAACAACCGCGCCATCTACGACTGGGTCATCGAGCACTGCGATGTGCCTGCCGAGCCCCGCCAGTATGAGATGGCGCGCCTGGCCGTCGAGTACACCATCACCAGCAAGCGCAAGCTGCGTCTGCTGGTCGAGAGCGGCCGGGTGGACGGTTGGGACGACCCGCGCATGCCCACCATCGCCGGCATTCGACGTCGCGGCGTGCGCGCCGAGGCCGTGCGTGCCTTCATCCACTCGGTCGGGGTCGCCAAGGCCAACAGCACGGTGCCGTACGAGACCTTCGAGGCGGCCATTCGCGACGATCTGAACCCCGAGGCGCCGCGCGTGATGGCCGTGCTCGACCCGCTCGAGGTGGTCATCACCAACTTCGACGAGGGCCGGGTCGAACAGCTGGCTGCCGACTACTGGCCCCACGACATTCCCAGGGAGGGCACGCGGCAGGTGCCGTTCACGCGCACCCTGTACATCGAGCGGGCCGACTTCCAGGAACAGCCCGTCAAGGGCTTCAAGCGCCTCGCGCCCGGGCGTGAGGTTCGCCTGCGCTACGCCTATTTCATCACCTGCAACCACGTCGAACACGACGCCCAGGGGCGCGTCATTCGCCTGCACTGCAGCTACGATCCCGCCACCCACGGGGGATCCGCGCCCGACGGCCGCAAGGTGAAGGGCACCCTGCACTGGGTGAGCGCCACCGAGGGCGTGCGCGCTCGGGTGAACCTGTACGATCGACTGTTCCGGGTGCCCGACCCCGCCGCAGCCGAAGACTTCCTGGGGGCGCTCAACCCCACGTCCCTCACCACCATCCAGGCCGTGGTCGAGCCCAGCCTGGCCAGTGCAGCCCCTGGCAGCCGCTTTCAGTTCGAGCGCACGGGCTACTTCTACGTCGAGCCCGAATCCAGCACAGAACGCAAGCCGGTCTTCAACCGCATCGTGACGCTCAAGGACACCTGGTCGCGCAAGGCCAAGCCCGCGCCCACCCCCAAGGCTGCGGCCCCCAAGGCCGATCGGCCGAGCGCGGCCCCCACTCCCGCCGCCCCCTCCGAGCTTCCCGCCCCGGTGCTCGCGTTTCTCGACGCCGCGGCCTCGGGCCCAGCCAGCCGCGAGAGTGCAGAGAAGTGGCTGCGCAACGAGCTGATGGGCCACCTCAAAGACCGCGACATCGGCGACCTGCCCTTCGGTGGAAAGGCGCTCGGCGAGCTGGTGCACCTGGTCGACACGGGCGCCATCTCGGGCACCACCGGCAAGAAGGTGTTGGAGATCCTGGTCGACGAGGGGGGCGACCCCAGCGCCATCGTGAGCGAGCGCGGGTGGGGCGTCGTGAGCGACGCCGACATGCTCGCCGGGCTCGTCGACGAGCTGATCGCCGCCCACCCCGACGAGGTCGGCCGCTTTCGCGAGGGCAACCAGCGCATGCTCGGCTTCTTCGTGGGCCAGGTCATGAAGCGCACTCAGGGGCGGGCCGATGGACAGCTCGTCAACACCCTGGTGCGCCAGCGACTGCAGGCCTGATGGGTACTCAGTTCCAGGTTCGTCTGTCTCGCAATCCGCTACGGTTCCGCGGCGAAGACACCGAATCTGTACGGGATTGGTTGCTGCACAGTCTGGAGGAACTGGTGCATGCCGGCAAGCTCGAGGCACTGGTTCGATTCATCGGCGAGGACTGGTACGAAGATGCCAGCGTGGAGCACGTGCTCGACCTGGGCGCGCGACCCCTGCTGGCGGCGTTCTTCTTGCGGGCCCTGGCCCGTCCCGAGGTGCTCGGGGGCTACATGATCGGCGAGCTCGACGGGTCGGCGATCGCCCTGTGCTGGGAAGACGCGGGCACGTGGTGGCTCGCTCAGCGTGCGTTCGAGGACGATGACTTCGTGGGCCCCTGGCTGATCGACGTGGGCGAAGGGGTCCAGGCCCTGCCCGCCGATCTGCGCACCTGGATCGATCCCGGCGAGGCCGAGGTGGAGTCGCTGTCCGAGGAGCGCCGCATCCCCGAAGACGACGGCCCGGACATCCGCGCGTCGATCACCCCGCGCGACGGCGAGTGGCCCGACGGCCTGTCCGAGCTGTGCGAGACCCTCGCCATCCCGCTCGAGGCACGCATCCTGATGACGGGCCTCGATCACTTCAAGGTGGTCGCCGTGCGCCCCGACCACCTGGAGCAGTGGGAGGTACGCGGCGACCTGCCCTGCTCGGTGTCCGACTTCGTGCGCGCCGTGGCCCAGCAAGGCGAGACACTGGCCATCGCCGTGATGCATGCCGGCGTGGTGCGTGGCCCCGAGGGCGCCCAGAAGGCGATCCTCACTACGCTCGAGCGCGACGGCCGCCGAGGAACGCGAGCCCTGGTCTTTAGCACCGACGACGAGGGCAAGCAGGTGGTCGCCGGCGCCCTGTTCGAAGACCGCGGCGAGCCCGGCGATGACGGCTGGCTGGGCATCGCCCCCACCAACGACCCCGGCCTGCGCCCACTGGGCACGATGGGCCTGGGCATGAGCGAGCCAGGAGAGGCCTGATGCGCGTCGATGCGCTCGCCACTCCCAGCCTGGTGCTCGACGAGGCGCGCCTGAGCGTGAATGCCGCTCGCATGCGGGCACGGGCCCAGCAGCTCGGGGTGAGCCTGCGCCCGCACCTCAAGACCGCCAAGTGCGTCGAGGTCGCGCGAGTCGCGCTGGGATCCGACGACGGGCCCATCACCGTGGCCACCTTACGCGAGGCCGAGTTCTTCGCCGCAGCCGGCTTCACCGACATCACCGTGGCCGCGGTGCTCCCTCCCCAGAAGCTCGATCGGGCCGCCGCGCTCGGCGCGAGGCTCACCATCCTGGTCGACAGCGAGGCGATGGCCCGCGCCGTCGCCCGCCACCCGGCCAACCTCTCCGCCCTGGTCGAGATCGACTGCGGGGAGCACCGCACCGGCGTGCCGCCCACCCAGGCACCGGCGCTGGCCCACATCCTGGCAGGCCGCTTCGCCGGGGTGCTGACCCACGCAGGGCACGCCTACCACTGCCGAGCCGTGCCCGAGGTCGTCAAGGTGGCCGAGGCCGAGCGCGCCGCGGTGGTGCATGCCGCCGAGCTGTGCCGGGCCGCTGGACACCCCGTGAGCACCGTGAGCGTGGGGTCGACGCCCACGGCCACCCACGCCACCGACCTGACCGGCGTCACCGAGATGAGGCCGGGCGTGTACCTGCTCGCCGACCTGTTTCAGGCCGGCATCCACTCGTGCACCGTGCACGACATCGCCGCCACCGTGCTCACCACCGTGATCTCCGTGCGCCGCGATGGCGTGTGGGTCGACGCGGGGGGGCTCGCGCTGTCCAAGGACCGCTCGACGGCGAGCCTGCCCCACGACCAGGGCTATGGACAGGTCGCCGACGAAGGGGGACGGGTGCTGCACGGGCTCACGGTGACCAGCGTGCACCAGGAACACGGCGAGATTCGCTGCTCGACCGGGGCGATGCCACCGCTGTCGGTGGGCGACCGCCTGCGCATCCTGCCCAACCACATCTGCATGACCGCCGCCGCCTACGACCGCTTTCACGTGGTGCACGGCTCGCGGGTCACGGGCGAGTGGCTGCGCTGCACCGGATGGTAGGCCATACTGTGGTCATGGATCGGCTGAACTCACTGCTCGAGGCGGGCATCGACCCCGAGCGCGTCTCGCAGGGCGACTTGCGCCGTATTCGCGAGGTCACCGCCGTCAGCCTGCTGACCGTGCTCATCGGCATCCCCTTCATCCTGGTGTACGCCCGACTGGGCGTGAATGCGATGAGCGTCGCGGTCGCGGCCACCTGCGTCATGGGCCTGGGCAACGTGATGATGCTGCGTCGCACGCTGCGACCCCGGCTCCACGGTGCGTTCGGAACCACCATCCTGCTGATGCTGCTGGTGGCCAGCAACATCGCGTCGGGCGGCTTCTACGACCCGAACTTTGGCTGGCTCTACATGATTCCGATGCTGGGCACCTTCTTGGTGAGCACCTCCGCGGGCTTCGTGTTCACGGCCATCGTGATGGCGGTCACGGTCGCGTTCTGGATGGCGCCACAGCTGGGCTACGAGCTGGTCAGCCAGATTCCCGCCGAAGGTCACGCAGTCCAGAGCCTGGCGAACCGCCTGTCGGCACTGTCGGCCATCGGGGTCGTGCTGGTGGCAATCAGCAGCCAGGACCGCAGCCGGCGCGACTCGATGGCGCGAAGCAACGACGACCTGCAGCGCGCCAACGACGCGCTCACCGCCGAGATGGAGGCCAGAGCAGGCCTGCACGAACAGCTCGTGCACGCCGAGCGAATGGCGTCGATGGGCACCCTCGCGGCAGGCCTGGCGCACGAGATCAACAACCCCCTCACCTATGTGACCGGCAATCTGCAGCTCCTCGAAGAAGACCTTCGCGACCACGCGAGCGCCGAGGTGATGCAGCGAATCCACGACATCGCCGACGGCGCCGAGCGGGTGCGCAAGCTGGTGACCGACCTCAAGACCTTCTCGCATGCCGACGACAGCGAGCTCGAAGCCATCGACGTCAAGCCCGCGCTCGAGCGCGCCCTGAACATCGCCGCCAACCACATCAAGCACCGTGCCCGGCTCATCCGCGACTACGAGGACGTGCCCCACGTGTTGGGCAACGAGCAGCGCCTGGTGCAGGTCTTCCTGAACCTGGTCACCAACGCCGCCCAGGCCATCAAGCCCGGCGACGTGCGCGGCAACGAGGTTCGGGTGACCCTGCGCCACGACGACGACGTGGTGCGCTTCGAGATTCGCGACACGGGCACGGGCGTGCCGCTCGACGTGCAGGCCCGCATGTTCGAGCCCTACTTCACCACCAAGAAGCCCGACGAGGGCACCGGCCTGGGGCTGTCCATCTGCCGCAACATCGTGAGCGCGATGGGTGGCGAGCTCCAGCTCATCCAAGAGGAGCGCAAGGGCGCCACCTTCCGCATGCTGCTGCCGGTCACCCACGAGCGCACCCTCGAAGAGATCACCGACGGCCAGAACGCCGCGGTCGTGCCGGCGATCCGGGCGCCTCGCATCTTGGTGGTCGACGACGAGCCGCACATCCGGCGGCTCATCACCAGCGCGCTTCGGGGCTGCCGGGTCATCGCCGTCGAGACCGGGCACGACGCGCTGGTGGCCAACGACAACACCGACTTCGACATGCAGATCTACGACATCATGATGCCCACGATGAGCGGCATCGAGCTGTACCAAGAGATCCAGCGCCGCTACCCCGGACGCGCCAAGAACATCTACCTGATGACCGGAGGCGTCTCGACCGCCAGCAAGCACCCCGAGCTCAAGCAGCTCGACGTGAAGGTGCTGCCCAAGCCGCTGGACATCGGCGCCTTGCGCAAGCTCGTGAACGAGCACTGCGACGTGAAGCTGCTGCCGCTACGTCGCGGTCGCCCGTCGATCCACTGACCGCTACTTCGCGGCCATGGCCTGGGGCGCGGCCTGGGAGCCGCGGATGAGCTTGCCCGGCAGGATGCCGGTGGGCTCGCCCTTCTGGAACAGCAGCTGGCCACTCTTGACCGTGTACTCGTAGCCGGTGGCCCGCTGCAGCAGCCGGCGACCGCCGGCGGGCAGGTCGTAGGCCACCTCGGGACGCCCGAGCTGCAGCTTGTCGAAGTCGATGACGTTGATGTCGGCCAGGTAGCCCGCCTGCAGGCGTCCGCGGTCGTGAAGGCCGTAGAACTCGGCGGTCTCGCTGGTCTGCCGCTTGACCACGTACTCGAGCGGGAGCGTGCCGCTGCCACGCTGCCGATCCCGGGCCCAGTAGCTGACCATGAAGGTGGGCATGCCGGCATCGCAGATGGCTCCGCAGTGCGCGCCGCCGTCGGACAGGCCCATGAAGGTGCGCTCGTGGCTGTGCAGCTCGAAGGTGGGCTCCAGGCTGCCGTCCGAGTAGTTGAACAGCGGGAAGTAGATCATCCCGTTGCCGTCGTTCTCCATCAGCCAGTCCAGGCAGACCTCCTGGGGAGTGCGGCCCTCGCGCAGGGCCACCGCCGCAGCACTCTCGTTCGCCTCGGGCTCGTAGGAGCGGCCGTCGCGCAGCGGGAACATCTTGTCGAAGCTCTTGGTGACGAACTCGGCGAAGTCCCACACCGGGAAAGGCGTCTCGGTGAGCAGCTGCTTGCGCCAGGCTGGGTCCATCACGCGCTCGCGCTTCTGCTCCCAGGTGGTGAGGTCGTCGGCCATCATCTGCAGCCAGCTGGGGTACGCCGCGAAGGGGTGGGCGGTGCCCTGCCAGGACATGCAGATGCCGATGGCGCGGCCCGCGCACTGGCCGTACACCGGCAGGCCCTCGGCCTGGCACTCCTCGAGCACCGTGAGCAGGCGCTTGTACAGGGTGGGGTCTTCGTCGATCTGCGACAGGTTGAACACCACCGGACGACCGGTCTCGCGGGCGATCTGCTTCATCCAGTTGGCTTCTTCGGGCACGCTGAGGTGCTCGGAGGCGCACTCGAAGACGCCCTTGCCGGTGTTCTTCATGGCGGCCGCGATGCCAAAGAGCTCGTCGGTCTGGGCGTGGGTGCCCGCGACCAGCACGCCGCGAGCGGTCTTGTGCAGCGGGGTGCGGCTGGTCGAGAAGCCCAGAGCGCCCTGTTCGAGGGCCTCTTGCACGATCGCCCGCATCTGGTCGATCTCTTGGGGAGTGGGCTGCTCTTGCTCGGAGCGCTTCTCGCCCATGACGTAGGCGCGCACCGCCGAGTGCGGCACCTGGGTGGCGTAGTCGAGCGCGTGCTCGCGGCGCTCGAGCGCATCCATGTACTCGGGGAAGGTCTCCCAGTCCCACTGGATGCCCTCGGACAGGGCCGTGCCAGGAATGTCTTCGACGCCCTCCATCGTCTGGATGAGCCACTCGCGATCGGACGCGCGGCACGGCGCGAAGCCCACCCCGCAGTTGCCCATGATCACCGTGGTGACGCCGTGCCAGCCCGATGGGGTGAAGTAGGGGTCCCAGGTGACCTGGCCGTCGTAGTGGGTGTGCATGTCGACCCAGCCCGGCGTCACCAGCTTGCCGCCCGCGTCGATCTCGCGCCGGCCCTCGCCAGTGACCGTGCCCACCTCGGTGATGCGGTCGCCGGTGATGGCGATGTCGCCGTGAAAGCCAGGACGGCCGGTGCCGTCGACGATGAAGCCGTTGCGGATGACGAGATCGTGCACGTCGATACCCCCAAGATGCGATCCAAACAGAACACAGCGAAACGAAAGAGACTCGCTTTGCGAATAATGTTCACATTTCTAGTCCATGCCCCGGGGTCGCGCAAGCACATTCGACGAACTACTCGGACAGCGGAGGCTGCCCGTGCCCGAGCTGTTGCGCAGACGCGATCTCGACTTCCTGCTGTACGAGGTGCTGGACACCCAGTCGCTGTGTGCACGCCCCCTGTACGCCGACCACAGCCGCGACGACTTCGATGCCGTGCTCGACGCCGCCGTCGAGCTGGCCGAGGGCGCGTTCTTGCCGCACGCCCGCGAGCTCGACGAGAACGAGCCCACCTGGGACGGCGAGCGCGTGCACATCCACCCCGATGTCGCTCCGGCCTGCCGGGCCTACGGCGAGGCGGGCTTCATCTCGGGCGGCTTCCCGGTGGAAGACGGCGGGCTGGGCCTGCCCTACACCCTGGCCACCACCTGGCTGGGCATCTTTGCCGTCGCCAACATCTCGACCGCCTCGTACGTGATGCTCACGATGGCGGCGGCCAACCTGCTGAACACCTTTGGCAGCGACGCGCAGAAGGCCCGGTACCTGCCCTCGATGCTCGAGGGACGCACCTTCGGCACCATGGCCCTGTCCGAGCCGCACGCCGGCAGCTCGCTGGCCGACATCAAGACCACCGCGACGCCGGCGGGGGACGGCAGCTACCGCCTGGTGGGCAACAAGATGTGGATCACCGGCGGCGACCACGATCTGTCCGACAACATCGTGCACTTCGTGCTGGCGCGGCTGCCCGACGCGCCCCCGGGCACACGCGGCATCTCGCTGTTCCTGGTGCCCAAGATCCTGGACGACGGCACGCGCAACGACGTGCGCATCGCCGGGCTGAACCACAAGATGGGCTACAAGGGCGCCGTGAACACGGCGTTCAACCTGGGCGACGAGGGCGGCGCCGTGGGCTGGCTGGTGGGCGAGCCGCACCAGGGCCTGCGCTGCATGTTCCACATGATGAACGAGGCGCGCACCGCGGTGGGGCTCGAGGCCGCGGCTCTGGGCTGCGCCGGCTTCTTGCACAGCCTGGACTACGCCCGCGAGCGGCCCCAGGGACGTTCGCTCGCCCAGCGCGACCCGTCGCAGCCTCAGGTGAACATCATCGAGCACGCCGATGTGCGCCAAATGCTGCTGGCCCAGAAGGCCTACAGCGAGGGGGGCCTGCACCTGGCGCTGTACTGCGCGCGCCTGGTCGACGACACGCGCAGCCTCGACGACGGCCGCGAGGCCCAGATGCTCCTGGACCTGCTGACACCCATCTGCAAGGCCTGGCCCAGCAAGTACGGCCCCATCAGCAACGACCTGGCCATCCAGGTGCTGGGTGGCGCCGGCTACACCCGCGACTACCCGGTCGAGCGGCTGTACCGCGACAACCGCCTGAACCCCATCCACGAGGGCACCAACGGCATCCAGGCGATGGACCTGCTGGGGCGCAAGGTGCCCATGAGGTCCGGTGAGCCGCTGCAGATCCTGATGGCACGGATCCAGGCCACGCTGGCCAGAGCCGCCGAGCACGACGAGCTGTCGGGCATCAGCAAGTGGGTCGAGCGTGCGCTCGGCATCGTGGCCCAGACCACGATGGAGCTCGGTCAGGTGGCCATGGGCGGCGATCACGAGCGCTACCTGGCCAACGCCAGCGTGTACCTCGAGATGGCCGGTCACCTGGTGGTGGGCTGGCTGTGGCTCGAGGCGGCGGTGGTCGCTACGTCCGCCCTGAAGGCCGGAGCAGAAGGGAGCGAGGCCGACTACTACCAGGGCAAGACGATGGCCGCGAGCTACTTTGCGCGCTGGGAGCTTCCCAAGTGCATCCGCTGGTCCAAGCTGCTCTCGCCGGTCGAGCCCACGCCCCTGAACATGAAACCGGAGTGGTTCTGATGCAAGACAACCCGTTCGAAGCCTCGCAGGTGGATCCACTCGGGTCGGGGTACGACGGCCCGGTGCCGGATCTGTTCAGCGACGCGGCCATCGGGGTCGCCACCGGGCATCTTTGGCATGCGGGCCGCGAACCGAGCCCTGTTCGAGCGCGAGCTGGCCGCCCTGGACGCGATTGGAGGGGTTCTAGGCCGCCCCCAGCCCTCCCGCGAGTCCCCACTTCGCGTCCTGCGACGGCGTGGGAAAGCTGTAGAAGGCGCCAAAGATGTCGGGGTGCTGGCGCACCAGGCCCAGCAGCTCGCTGTGGGCCGGTGGGCGCACCACGCGCATGAAGGGGTAGGCGTCGTGCCAGGTCAGCTCGCCCGTGAAGTCCTGGGTGACCGGCGCGCCGGCCAGCGGAATCAGGTGGCCCACGAACGCGCGGGCCCCGAGGTACTGGGCGTGATGGGCGGCCTGGTAGGTGCCGAAGAAGTCTTCGAGCGTCTCGTCGGGGTAGCCCCAGATGAAGTAGCCGGTGGTGAGCACCCGGGTGACGGAGTGCTCCAGCGCGCGGATGGCGCGGTCCATGTGGAAGCCCTTGCTGATGCCATCGAGCATGCTGTCCGAGCCGGCGTCGATGCCGTAGGTGACGTGGCTCATGCCGCCGGCCACCACCTCGTCCAGCCAGGCCTCGTCGACGCCGTCGACCCGCGCGAACGCCCCCCACCTCATGGTGAGGCCGCGGCGCTCGCGCTCGGCGATGAAGCGCCGCACCCACTTGCGGTTGAGCAAGAAGATGTCGTCCTGGAAGGCCACGAAGTCAGTGCCCATGTTGGCCTGGACCCACAGCAGCTCGTCGACCACCGCGGCGGGTGACCTGGAGCGGACAGTGCGCTCGCTGCGGGTCTGGATGCTGCAGAAGCGGCAGCCATAGGGGCATCCCCGCGAGGCGATGGTGGTGTAGTAGGCGTAGTCACCCAGCGGGAGCCGATCGAGCCGCGGTGAAGGCAGGTCGTCGAGCTTGCGGAACAGCCCGCGCTCGTGCTCGTGGATGGCGACCCCGTCTTCGAAGGCGTCGATGCCCGCGATGCCGCGCAGGGAGCGGCCCTCGGTGAGCGCGGCGACGATCTCGGGGAAGGTCTCTTCGCCCTCTTTGCGCACCACGGCACGAATCCACGGGAAGCGCTGCACGATCTGGGCGGCGTAGGACGACGGGCCAGGACCGCCCAGCACGATCTGCACGGTGGGGTCGGCCTCATGAAGGCGGCGGGCCAGCGCGATGCCCAACGGCAGGGCGTCGATCATCATCGAGATGCCCACGATGCCGTGGGTATCGCCCACGTGGCGGGCCAGCGCGTCGGGGTCCCAGAAGCTGTTGACGGGCACGAACTGCAGGTCGCGGAAGTCGACCTCGCAGCCGGCGGCGGCCAGCGCGGCGTCGATGTACAGGCTGCCGAGCGGGAGCTGGTGTTCGCCCCAGCGGTCGCTCTGGAACAGGTTGAGCAGGGTGACGGCCGGTGCGGTCATGCGGAGCTCCGGTGCGACAGCAGGCCGTCGCGGCTGGTGAGCAGCCAGTCGGCGTGTTGGGGGAGGCGCTGCGCCTCGACGGCACATCGGTGGGCGGCCTGGTCGAACTGCCCCAGCTCGGCCAGCGCGAGCACCAGCTCACGCACCGCCTGGAAGCGCTCGTCATCCTCGATCGGTGTGTCGAGGGCGGCCGTCAGCACCGGAACGGCATCGGCGGGGCGTGCCGCCTGCCTGAGCAGGTAGCCGCGCCACACCCGGACCACGGGCAGGTGCTGGGCACGCGCCTCGAGGGCGGCCGAGACCCGGTCGAGCTCGCCGTCTCGCAGCGCGCAGCGAATGAGCGCGTGCAGCAACGCGGGGCGCAGCTTCGGAACCGGCCGCTCGAGCAGTTCGAGCCAGATGCCCAGGGCTTCACCGTGGGCGCCCGTGGCCTCGAGCAGGCGCGCCCGGGCGTGCAGCGCACCCGCGTCGTCGACCTCGGCACCCATCGACTGCTGGTAGCCAGCAGTGGCGCGGTCGAGGGCGTCTCGGACGGGGTCGGACATGGCACCAGCATGCCACGAGCAGCGCCCCACAGCAGTGATGGGCTGGGGTCCAGCCCCAGGCTCAGGGACAGGCGCGGCTGAACTCCGTGTCGGGCAACCCCAGGATGGAGCCCGTCAACCGCAGGTCGGTCAGCGCGTCCGCCTCGGCCTGATCATAGGCCAGCACGCACCCCTCGATGACGGCCGAGACCTCGACCTCGGCCTCGCCGCTCATGCCCACCAGCTGCACGACCGCATCCTGGCAATGGAAGGGAAAGTGCACCGAGCCCCCGTCCGAGACCGTGGCCACAGGCCAGCTCCCCTCGTCGCCGAAGGGCAGCAGGTCGTAGTCCACCGTGAGCGCGTCCCCGGCCGTGCAGCTCGCTGCGGTGCCGCAGACGGCAGACGCCGTGCCCCCCAGGTCGAGGGTGGCTCCGTTGTCGCAGAAGTCGGTGCCCCGTGGCTCGAGGGTGGTCGGGGTGGGCGACGAGTACGCGCTGTCGCGGTCGCACTCCGTCTCGATGCGGCCTCCTTCTGGGTGGTCGAGGATGAGCCGGAAGCGGGTCGCGCCCGAAGCCGCGGGCCCGTTGATGGTGGCCACGCAGCCCGGCAGCAGGCCCCCGACGTGCCGAAAGGACGCCTCGGCCTCGTCGAAGCCCTGGACCTCGCCGGTGAACTGCATGCACGAATCGTCGAAGGCGATCACGTCGCCGTTGTCGAGGGTGACCTCGTCTTGTGGAAGCTCCGCGGAGTCGCTGGCGTCGATGCGGTGCGTGACGGTGTATTGCTCGCCGTGGTCGCGACCGCACTGGTCTTCGTCGGAGCAGGTCACCTGGTAGGTGGCGTCGACCGCAATCGGCGCGCCGGCGGGGTCGTCGCAGAGCCGCCCCAGATCTGGGATCAGGGACACCAGGCTGTCCGAGTACTTGGACGGACCCGTGGGTGGGTCCGAGCAATCACTGGCGAGGCACGGGAGTGCGACCAGGACAAGGATGACACGGCGGTTCATGCGGCCTCCAGTGGCGAACGGCGGGAGTGTATCCGAACCACCAACCCGGTCGGTCCCGCTTGGTCACATCTGCGGCGGCAGGCAGTCGGGAAGATCGTTGACCAGCACCCCGACACCCCTCGCCTGGGCCGGCCAGGCCAGGACATCCAGGAACACGGCGACCGGCAGGCTGGCCACCTGCACGCCCACCAGCACCCTGCCATGGTGGGGACGCGGGAGCCTTGGAGCGACCCAGGCGGCGCGCACGACCGACTCCACGAAGTGGCCGAGCATGGCGAAGTGCACTTGCTGACGGGCCTCGAGCGCCCACACATCGCGCAGCCCCTGGACGGCGAGCTCTTGCACGGTGAGCCAGTCGGCCAGCAGGATCGGCACGAGGACCGTGGCCTGAACGTGCAGGCTCAGCAGTACCGCGTGCAGCGCAGCCCGAACGGACCCGCCGGAGCGGTACCGGCTCTGCTGAGTGAACGGGAACACCCCGGTCATCGGCACGAAGGCGTCCTGGAGGTGGTGGGCCCAGGGCTGCGCGTCGAACCATCCAGCGATGGGCAGGGTGGCGCTCTCGATGGCGAGCAGCCAGGCGCTCAGGACGCGGGAGGCGCCATCGGAGAGTCGATCGTACTCGCGCGCTCGTCGGCGGTTGAGCACCATGGCTTCGGTGACATGGTCGGTGAAGTGCATGGGGCAATGTCACCGGTGCGGGCGAAACCGACTTGGGCGCCAGGTGAAACCAGCTTGAAACGGCGCTGGACCCCCGCTGCACCGCGTCTACACTGTGCTCTCGCTGGAGGACCGATGTTCGGACTGTTTCGCAAAGCCCCCACGATGCCCACCCCCAAAGAGGCCCTCCCGGGCAGCCCCGTGGCGATCCCGGTCGCCGATCGGCACGCCGTGCTGGGCAACCCGATGCAGGGCCCCTTCCCCGAGGGCCTGCAGACCGCCGTCTTCGGACTGGGATGCTTCTGGGGGGCCGAGCGCAAGTTCTGGCAGACCGACGGCGTGTACAGCACCGCGGTCGGCTACTCCGCCGGCTACACGCCCAACCCGACCTACAAAGAGGTGTGCAGCGGCAAGACGGGGCACAACGAGGTGGTGCTCGTGGTCTTCGACCCCGCGAAGGTGACCTACGAGCAGCTGCTCAAGGTGTTCTTCGAGAGCCACGACCCCACCCAGGGCATGCGGCAGGGCAACGACGTCGGAACGCAGTACCGCAGTGGCATCTACACCTTCGGCGACCAGCAGCACGCCACTGCCCAGGCCGCCCGCGAGGTGTACGGGGTGAAGCTGAAAGAGGCCGGGCACGTGGGCGACGTGACCACCGAGGTGATCGCGGCCGGCGAGTTCTACTACGCCGAGGACTACCACCAGCAGTATCTGCACAAGAACCCGGGCGGGTATTGCGGGCTGGGGGGGACGGGGGTGAGCTGTCCGATTGGGGTGGGCGTCGAGGGGTAGGTGCGCGTCGCCAGTTCGGGAAGGCACCCAAGCAATGGGCTGCGACGGTTGCGGCGTCTCCCGCTCAGCCCCTCGCGCCGCCCGGCGCAAAGAGCTCGGCATAGGGAAAGTCCGAGCCCAGCGCCTGCAAGTCCGACATCATGACGGCATCGATCTGAGCTGCCCGCTCCGGTGACAGCATGGCCTCGCGCCCCATCTGACCTCGCCGCATCATCGTTCCCCGCGACGACCCCGTCAGCAGAGGCAGGCGCATCGGCGCAAAGCACGCCTCATGCTCCTTCATGTACGCGAAGCCGGCGCGGCGGATGACCTCGGCCCGCTGCTGGTCGTCCAGGTCCACGCCCATGAGCTCGGCGACCCGGTCGACGCAGCCCGGCAGGTCTCGATGCAGCTCCGGATACGTCAGCACGAGGACGTTGGGCTTGCTCCGCTGGGCCCAGTAGCCAGCCGTGTGATGCGCCCACCCTCGATTGATGGCCCCCGGCCTCAGGCTTCGGTCGCACCAGTCATCGAACGTGACCTGCTGCTGCATGCCAAAGATGGCGGTGATGAAGTGGTACCCAGAGACGAAGATCTCTTTGGGATCTCGCACGACGCACAGGTAGCGAGCTTCGGGCGCGTGCGGGACGAATTCGGCTTCCAACGCGGTCTTGATGCCCCGAAGCCCCACCGGGGAGCCCTTCCACGGGCGTGCATCCTCCAGAGCAACCACGCCCGGAAAGCCACTCTCGGGCCAGGCCACCAGGTCGTGGATGTGACGGAAGTCAGCCTGACCAAGGTGGGCGACCTGCACCACGATTTGCATGGCCCAGTTCGTGCCGGACTTCGAGAAGCAGGCCAGGAAGACGTCGTGCTCGGACGGCTGGTAGCCCGAGAACACCGCGAGCTTGCGGTCCTTGGACAGGAGCTTGTTCAACAAGAAGGTCAGCACAGGCGCACCAAGGCCCAGCCCCCGTGCCATTCGCAGAAGAAGCTGCATGGGCAACAAGGGGCTCAGAAGGGGGGCAACGTCGTGCACGGCAGGACCTCCCACGGATGCTCTCACGGGTGTGCAGGCGCCAGATGGATCATCCGTTGCCATGGGTGGATGACCAACCGCCCTCACTGCACTCGGGGGTCCGTGGTATCCCTCGACGAGCGGGGAGAACGCATGGACCTCGATCAGCTTCGCGCGGTGGTGGCGGTGCTTGACCACGGGTCGTTTGCCCGTGCCAGCACCGCATTGGGGGTGCCACGGGCAACCCTGCGCATGCGGGTGGACCGACTCGAACACGACCTCGGGCGGCCCCTGCTTGTTCGTACGCACCGAGGCGTGCAGGCCACCGAAGAGGGCGCATCGTTCGCGGAGCGTGCTCGCAAGCTGGTCGAGGACGCCGCCACTCTGTTCGCATCGACGCGCGATGACCGCCCCGCGCAAGGCGTGCTGACCCTCAGCTCCGCGCCGGGCATGCCGCCCTTCGCCGCCGCCGCGCTCAACGCAGCGCTCTGGCAACGCCACAGCGATCTCATGCTGCGGGTGCACATCACGGCGAATCCCGTGCAGAGCATTCCCGCTGACACCGACGTCATCATCCACTTCGGGCCGCGGCTGCAGACGGGCGACTTCCGCACCCTGGCCTTGCTGCGGTTCGCGCTGACGTTGGTGGCATCGCCCACCTACCTGGACGCTCACGGCCGTCCAACCCACCCGGCAGAGTTGGCCGACCACGCCTTGCTGGGATGGATCCCCCCGGGCGGGAACCCCGGCCGCTGGCCGCTCCGCGACGGAGGTGAGCTCGAGGTTCGGCTCCGGTTCGCCAGCAATGACGCCATGCTGGTGCACACCTGCGCTGCTGCCGGCCAAGGAATCGCACTGGCGCCCGACCACGAGCTCGGCCGCGCCGCCTTCCCCGGACCCCCGCTGGAAAGGGTTCTGCCAGACGTGATCGGAAGCGAGCAGGCCCTCCACGTACTCATCCCCGAGGCGAGAGCCCACACGCAACGCAGCCGCGCGGCCCTTGCCACGATCCGCGACCTGGCGGGCGGGATGTTCGAGGTGGCCATCGAGCCAGAGTGAACCGGCACCTCGCACGCAGCCCCAGACGATGACCTAGATCCCACGGAGACCCCATGCACGACTTCTCAATCGCCCTCGTCGGCGGCCTGGTGATGGGAGCAGCCTGCGCGCTGCTCTTCGTCGCCAACGGGCGAATCCTTGGCATCAGCGGGGTGCTCGGGGGCGCCCTGAAGGTCCGCTCCCCAGACGCCACATGGCGCTGGGCCTTCATCGCCGGCATGCTAAGCGCCGGTGCGGTGACGGCCTTGCTGCTCCCCGCTGCCTTCGCGAACGATTCCCAGCGCTCGGTGGCAGCTTGCCTCGCCGCGGGGGGACTCGTTGGGGTCGGCACCCAACTTGGCTCGGGCTGCACCTCCGGGCACGGCATCTGCGGCATCGGCCGTCTGTCGAAGCGGTCCATCGCTGCGACGCTGCTCTTCATGGCGTCGGGCGCAGGAACCGTGACGGCGATCCGGCTGCTACTCGACGGGAGCATCTGACCATGCCCACGCGCTCCAGCTTTGGTGCCGGCTTTCTGTTTGGCGGCGGACTCGCCCTGTCGGGGATGACCCAGCCCGGCAAGGTGCTCGGCTTCCTGGACTTCGCGGGCAACTGGGACCCCTCTCTCGCCTTCGTGATGGGGGGAGCCCTCGCCGTCTTTGGCCCCACCTACTACCTCGTCACTCGCCACCGCGACCGGCCCGTCCTGGCAGAGGCGTTCGATCTGCCAAAGCGTCGAACGGTGACCCCGCAGCTCGTGATCGGCGCGTTGATCTTCGGGTGCGGATGGGGCTTGGCCGGGTTCTGTCCTGGCACGGTCATCACCTCGCTTCCGACCGGAAGCCCGCAGGTATTCGCCACCTTCTTTGGCGTGATCACGGGAATCCTGGTCACCTGGGGCGCCCAGAAGGCGTTGGCCGCCGATGGGAGCACCGTCCGCACCCAGGCGGACTTCTAGCAGGCCGAAAAAATACTCGTTCCTCGCATTTCAGCGGCCTGCTTCTACCATTGCCGGCACCGCCGCCTTCCGACTCGGCAAGTCCGGCCGCCGACTCGACGATTGAGTTTGGCCGGTGGTTTTCGCACTCTCGAGGAATCGCCGATTCGGCAGCCGGACCTGCCGAGGGCGGCGGATGCCTCGGTCGCAGCGCGCTGAAATGCCCGGCAAGCCGGGTATTTCATCACTCTGCTAGCAGGCCGGCACCGCAGCCTTCAGACCCGGCGGTCGTCTGCAGCGCCTCACCCCCGGCGAAGCTGCTTGATCCGCAGTCCGTTCGCCGAGTCCTCGATGAGCGTCGCCAGCCGCCGCTCCCGCGTCTGCTCACGCTTGGCGCTCGTCACCCAACGTGCCGACTGGCGCCGGTAGCCGGGCGGCTGGGCCTGGTAGAAGTCCCACGCCCCCGGGACCTCCTGAAAGCGGGTGACCATGGTGTCCGGCAACACATCGTCGTAGCTGGCGGTCGCGTAGCCGCTGTTGGGGTGCACATCCTTGAACGCGAAGGCGGCCAGCCCGTCGGCGGTCATGCGGCCCTCCACAGTGAGCCGCTCGACCAGCTCGATGTTGCGCTGGCTCCAGACACTCGAGGGCTTGCGCGGGGTGAAGCGGATCACGTAGCTGTGTGCGTCTCGCGACTTGCGAATGCCGTCGATCCATCCGAAGCACAGCGCTTCTTCGACGGTCTCTTCCCACGTCACCGATGGCTTCTTGGTCGCTTTCTTGAAGTAGCCCACCCACAGGTGCGGTTCGGTCGCATGGTGAGCCTGGAGCCAGGCCCGAAAGTCAGCGGGGGTCGGGAAGAACGTCGGTCTGGGCTCGGACATGATCAGCTCTCTGGCGCTCCAACCCATCGAGCAGGAGGTCCACCGTGGCGGCGAAGGGGTAGTGGTAGTCGCCGGTCTGCAGCAAGTCGCCCATCATGGCCGTCATGTTGGGAAAGAGCGAGGCGGGAACGTGCTCGGCGAAGGCGCGGGCCGCCTCCTGGGGGCCGTCGGAGCCGGTGGGAATGTGCACCTCGGCCACGGCAAATCCGATGACCTGGGTGTCCAGCGCGAGGAAGCCTCGGCGGGCCAGCGCGATGGGAAAGCCAGCGCCCACCAAGGTGCCCAGGATGGCGTCGTAGAAGCGCATTCGCGCGGGGCCCATGCCCGGGTGCGACGCCATCAGCACCACCGCCCAGGGGTGAGCCAGCAAGCTGCCATGCGCCGAGGTCAGGGCATCGCGCAGGGACTGCTTCCAGTCCGGGCGGGCATCGGGCAGCTCCCACTCGGCGGCCACCGCGTCGATCATGGCGTCGATCAGGTCATCGCGACCATCGACGTGGTTGTACAGCGACATGGCCCCGGCACCGAGGTGGGCCGCCACCTTGCGCATCGACACCCCGTCGACGCCGTGGGCATCCGCCAGCTCGATGGCTGCGCCAACAATGCGGGCTCGGGACAGGCTCGACGATCTTGATCTTGCCATACGTACACTGTACGCGGTACGTACAGTGTACGCGAAACGTACACTGTACGTATCGGAGGACGAATGCAAGAGGTTCGCGCCGTGCTGCAGCCGCAGTACGGAGACGCCCAGACCCTGGTGATCGGCTCGGCGCCGCTGGCTTCGCTCGGCCCCAACGAGGTGCGCTTGCGTGTGCACGCCGCCTCGTTGAACTTCGGCGACCGCGTGTTGCTGCAGGGCTTGCCGATGGTCTTCCGCCTGGGGCTCGGCCTGTTGCGGCCATCCAAGGCCATCGTGGGCATGGACGCTGCCGGAACGGTCGAGGCCGTGGGCGACCAGGTGACGCGCCTGGCGGTGGGCGACCGGGTGTTCGGCGAGCTCGGTCGGGGCGCGCTTGCGGAGCAGGTGGTGGCCTCGGAGTCCGAGGTGACCCACATCCCCGAGGGGGTCAGCTTCGAGCAGGCCGCCACGCTGCCGATCGCCGCGCGCACGGCGCTGGAGGGGCTGCAGCGCGCCGAGCTGCGTCCAGGGCAGCGCATCTTGGTGAACGGCGCCTCGGGGGGCGTGGGCACGTTCGCGGTGCAGATGGCGGTTGCCCGAGGGGCGGAGGTCACGGCGGTGTGCAGCGGGCGAAACGCGGATCTGGTGCGGTCGTTGGGCGCCACGGCGGTCATCGATCACACCCGGCACCCGTACCCGGAGGTCGCGCGTGACTTCGATGTGCTCTTCGATCTGGTGGGCAACCACCCGCTGGCGCAGCGGCGCCTCGCGCTCAAGCCCGACGGGATCTACGTGTCGAGCTTTGGATTCGGAGGGTCCCGATGGTTCGGCCCGCTGGGGGGCTTGCTGTGGTGCGCGGTTGTGGGCCTGTTCGACGGACGGGTGCGCGGCTTGATGCAGAGCGACTCGCTCGAGAGCCTGGCGAGCACCGCCCGGATGGTCGCGGACGGCACGGTCAAGCCCGTCATCGAGCGTGTGTACGCGTTCGAGGACACCGCCGAAGCCGTGGGTGTGCTGCTGTCGGGTCGGGCTCGCGGCAAGCTGGTGATCGACGTCACGCGGTAGGATGGCCGGCGCGTCGCCGCACAGGAGCCCGCACATGATCTCGGACGGCGCCAGGGCCGTGCTCGCACCTCTGGTTGGTGACGACCTCGACGAGCTGTACGCGCAGTTTCGCGAGGTGAATCCCGACGACCATCCCAGCCTGTTCGCGGTGTACCTCAAGGGCCTCAAGCGGCTGACGAATGCCAAGCAGGTCTACGACGTGACCTCGGCGCTCGAGAACGAGATCAACCTGCCCAGCCAGAGCGAAGAGGTGCTCACCGGGCGCTTCGTGCGCATCGTGCGCATCGGCAAGGGTGGGGTGGGCGAGATTCGGCTGGTTCACGACCGGGAGCTCGGTCGCAACGTCGCCTACAAGCGGCTGCTGCCCGACGCCGCGGGTGTGCCCGAGGTGGCCCGCTCCTTCCTGCACGAGGCCTTCATCACGGCCCAGCTCGACCACCCGTCCATCGTGCCCATCTACTCCCTGGAGCACGAAAAGAAGGGCAGCCTGGCCTACACCATGAAGCTGGTGCGGGGAAAGACGCTGTCGCAGCTGGTGCGCGAGGTCGCGACCGCCCTGGAGCAGGGCCAAGCGGTCCCCCCCGAGCACCAGCTCCACGGGCGGATCGAGATGTTCCTGCAGGTCTGCGCCGCCATCGACTACGCGCACAGCCGAGGGGTGGTGCACCGCGACCTGAAGCCCGCCAACATCATGGTGGGTCCCTTTCACGAGGTGCTGGTCATGGACTGGGGGCTGGCGAGCCTGGCGTCCCAGCACAGCGAGGGCGACGAACGCGTCGCTGGCACCCCGGGCTACATGTCGCCCGAGCAAGCCCTGGGCGAGCCCGGCGCGCGGCAGCCCGCATCGGACCAGTTCGCGCTGGGGCTAATCCTGTTCGAGCTGGTGACGCTGCGCAAGGCCTACGGCAGCGACAGCAACACCACCCTCACCCGGGCCCGCGCGCGCGAGCTCGCTCCCCTCGAGCACGTGGCCGGCACGCCCATCCGCCGCGAGCTCAAGGGCATCATCGACAAGGCCACCGCCGCCAGCCCCGCCGATCGCTACCCCAGCGTCAGCGCCCTGGCCGAAGACCTGAGGCGATACCTGCGCGACGAACCGGTGCTGGCCGCTCCCGATGGCCTGCTCGCGGGCATTCAGCGCACGCTGGCGCGCAACCGGGGCGCCACCCTGGCTGCCATCCTGGCCCTGTTGCTGCTGCTCACGGTCGCGGTGTTCGGCTCGGTTCTGCACGCTCGCAACGTGGCCGCCCGCGAGCACGCGGCCGCAGCCGCCCGGGAGCAGATGATCAGCGAGCTGGTGGGGGCTGCAGCCAGCCGGGCCGGCCAGATCGACGCCAGCCTCAGCCGCTACGCCGGCCTGCTCGAGGCGCTGGCGGTCGAGTTCCGGTCCGCGGTCTCGAGCCCCGCAGAGCCCGTGCCCTACCACCTCTCGGAAGGGTTCGCCGACCCAGAGCTCGGTCCGGGCGACCTCGAACAGGTACCGCACTACCCAGACCCCGTCAGCTACGGGCACCTCGCGTACAAGATCGCCTCGCCCAAGACCGCTGCCGACGTCGAGCCCCAGCTCTTTCAGCTCGCCCGACTCAAGCCCGCCTTCGAGCGCCTGTTGCTGGCCGCCATCGGGCCCGAGGTCCTGGCGATGCCCGCGGATCAGCAGGGGCACATGCTGCGCACCGCCCCCTCCCCCATCATCTGGACCTACGCGGGCCACGCCGACGGCATCGTGGTGAAGCTGCCGGGCAAGGGCGGTCACCCCGCCGACTACGACCCCCGCCAGCGGGACTGGTACCGCGAGGGCGGCACCCAGCCTGTCGCCACCTGGGGCCGCAGCTACATCGACTCCGACGGCCAGCGCCTGGTCATGCCCTGCTCGATGGCCGTGCTCGACGGCGAAGGAGCGCGCCTGGGCGTGGTCGCCATCGACCTGTCCGTGGACCGCCTGATGCACACCTGGCTGGACATCGGCCGACCGGGCGCCACGTCCTACGTGCTCGACGGCGAGGGCACGGTGATGATCAGCCAGGCCAGCAAAGAAGCCAGCTTCGAGGAACGCCGTGCCGCGACCTTCCCCTTCCCGGAGCAGCTGGCCGCGCGCCCAACGAGCCAGCACGCCGGGCAGTTCAAGGTGGGCGACCAGCTGGTGGTGTGGAGCGAGATCCCGGTGATCGGCTGGACCTACGTGCTGACGGGGCCAACAGCGGCCCTGTTGGCGGACGGATGATCCGCTAGCCGTCCAGCGCCGTAGGCAAGTGCATGCTCCTGTTGTCGCTGCTCATCGCCTGTGTCCCAAGCCGCTGCGGCGTGATCGACGCGCTGCCCGACGAGCCGGCCCGGGTGCTGGCCATCGGCGACAGCCTGCTGGCGTGGAACAGCGACGCTTGCCAGTCCGTAGTCGCCCACGCCAGCATCGATCTCGAGGAGCACATCGAGAACCGAGCGGTCAACGGTGCCCAGGTGCTGGGTGCCATTCCGGGCCAATACTCCGACGACGGGTGGGACCTGGTGGTGGTCGACGGCGGGGCCAACGACGTCAACCGGCTGTGTGAGTGTGGCGCCTGTGACGAGGTGTTGGACCGGCTGGCCACGTCCGACGGCCAGCAGGGTCGCATGGTCGAGCTGGTCGACGCGATCACCTCGGACGGCGCTCAGGTGCTGCTGCTCGGCTACTACCGAGTCGGGAGCGGCGCTTGGTACGGGTTCAAGCACTGCACCGAGACGATCACCGAGCTCGACCGGCGCTACGAGGTGGTGGCCGACTCGCGCCCCGACGTGCACTTCTTCGATCTCGAGCACGTGGTGAACCCCAAAGACGACGGCTGGGCCTATGCCTTCGACGGCGTGCACCCCTCCCCGGTGGGGGCGGCCGCCCTGGGTGAGTCCATCGCCCAGCAGGCCCGCGACCTCCGCTGACCCGGCGCGGAGGTCCCTTGCTTACATGATGTGATCATCATATGATGATGTCATCATGAATGACTCCCTTCCCCTCACCCGCGCCGTCGACCTGCTGGCGTGCATGGCTCACCCGGTGCGGCTCGCGGTGCTCACCCGCCTGCACCGCCAGGGCCCCACCAACGTGGGCACCCTCGCCAGCGAGCTGCAGGTCGAACAGAGCGCCCTGTCCCACCACCTGCGCCACCTGCGGGATGCATGCCTGGTCGTGGGCGAGCGTCAGGGAAAGCGCGTCTGCTACCGCCTGCACGACCACCACGTCGGCTGCATCGTCGACGACACGCTGCAGCACGCCGCCGAGCTCGAAGCGCAGGACGCGTCCGAATGAGCGGCTACCACCATCATCACCACGACCACCACCACGATGGCGAGGCGGGGAGTCGCCTGGGGCTGGCGTTCGCGCTCAACGTGTGCTTCACGGTCATCGAGATCGTGGGGGCGTGGCTCACCGGCAGCACCGCCATCGCGGCCGACGCCCTGCACGACCTGGGCGACAGCCTGTCGCTGGCCTTTGCCTGGGGCATGCAGGGGCTGTCCGACTCGGGGCCCACCGACACCTACACCTACGGCTTTCGGCGCTTCTCGTTGGTGGGGGCGATGGTCAACGCAATCGTGCTGCTGGTGGGCGGGGCCATCGTGCTGCGAGAGGCCATTCCGCGGCTGTGGGACCCGGGGCAGCCTCATGCGGGCGGCATGCTGGCGCTCGCCGTCCTGGGCGTGGTGGTCAACGGGGCGGCGGTGCTGCGTGTGCGCGAGGGCAAGAGCCTCAACGAGCAGGTGGTCACCTGGCACCTGCTCGAGGACGTGCTGGGCTGGGTCGCGGTGCTGGTGGTGAGCCTGGTGATGATGGTGGCCAACGTGCCCATCCTCGATCCGCTGCTGTGCATCGTGATCACCGTGTGGGTCGCCTTCAACGCGGCCCGAAACCTCAAGCGCACCACCGACGTCTTTCTCCAGGCGGTGCCCGACGACGTGGACATCGAGCAGCTTCGGCAGGCCGCGATGGCCATCGACGGCGTGGGCGACCTGAGCCATGTGCACGTCTGGTCGCACGACGGCGAACACCACGTGCTCACCGCCAACCTGGTGATCGAGTGCGGCACCCTGCAAGAAGCCGAGTCCATCCGCGACCGGGTTCACCATGCCCTCGAACATGCGGGCATCGAACACGCCACGCTCGAGCTGGTGTCGGCGAGCCGTGCCGACGCGATGCGTCCCTGCGGCAAGGGGGCGTGATCAGGCCGGCGCTTGGCGCGTCGCGGCGATCAGAGCCTCCAGCGAGCGCTTCAGCTCCCGCAGGTCGACACCCTGGGGCGCTGAGATGCAGCGAATCAGGGCGTGGGGCACGTCGGCGGCCTGGTCGCGCAGGGCCCGGCCGTCGGGCGTGAGCACCACCCGCACCACCCGGCCGTCGGACGTGGAGCGCTCGCGGCGAACACGCCCCGCCCGCTCCAGGCGCTTGAGCAGCGGTGTGAGCGTGCCCGAGTCCAGGTAGAGCCGGTCGCCGAGCTCGCTCACCGACACGCCATCACGCTCCCAGAGCACCAGCATGACGAGGTACTGCGTGTAGGTGAGCCCGAGCTTGTCCAGAAGCGGTCGATACCGCTGCTGGACGGCCCGGGAGGCCGCATAGAGCGGGAAGCACAGCTGGTCGTCGAGCTGCAGGGACATCAGGTCACCGCCTTGCGAATGGCCTCGACGCGGCGCCGGTTGACGCCCAGGTCGGACCGGCCCACCCGGGACGCCGAGCGCACGTGCACCAGGCCGTCGTCTTCGAGCTCGAACTCGACGTCGTCGACGAAGCGAAAGAAGCGGGTGCGCACCTCGAACTTCAGGTAGCCCGGCTCTTCGACCACCAGCCGGGTGCGCGGCATGGCCAGCATCGCGGCCTTGATGGCGTGCAGCTCGGCCTGGGCGAAGGGCTCGATGTAGTGCTGCCCGTCGTGGGCCGGGGCGCGGCTGCTGACGCAGTTGGGGCTGTCGGGGACTGGACGGAATCGGCTGGGCATCGCCACCTCCGAGTGGACGGAAACCATATTGTGCACGATTGACTTGTGCACGATGTTTATCGTCCCAACGCGTCCCGCGAGACGTCCCAGGGGCCGTCCGCGACACCGATATCGCTCGACATTTGGCGTTCTTCCATGGTCTGCGCTCGGATCGCTCCTTGCTCTGACAAGGGTCAGGGGAGCGAGGTCATCATGCTGAACATCGGGGACACGATCGGCGAGTGGAAGGTGCTCGCCACCCTGGGCGAGGGCGGCATGGGCGCCGTCTACCTGTGCCAGCACCGCATGAGCGAGCGCCTTCGCAGCGCGGTGAAGGTGCTCAAGCCGCACAGCCTGGGCGACGAGACGCAGCGCTTCGTGCGCGAGGTCGAGGTGTTGTTCTCGCTGCGGCACCCATCCATCGTTCGGGTGACCGGCTGGGGCGAGGACACCGAGCGAGGCCTGCTGTGGATGGCCATGGAGCTCGTGCAGGGCAGCGAGCTGGGCGTGGTGCTGCAGGACGGGCCACTCGACGAGGCAACGGCGACCCGGCTGTTTCGCAAGCTGGCCGACGGCCTGGCCCATGCCCACGACCACGGGGTCGTGCACCGAGACATCAAGGCGGCCAACATCATGGTCACCGAGACCGGCGAACCGCGGCTGCTGGACTTCGGCATCGCGCTGGACACCGGCAAGGACCGCCTGACCGCCACCGGCGTGTTCGCGGGCACCCTGGCCTACCTGCCGCCAGAGGCCTTCGAGACCAGCGAGCTCGACCCCAAGCGAGGGGACGTCTACAGCCTGGGTCTGTTGATGTACGAGGCGCTGGTGGGCAGCAACCCCTTCCAGAACGCCGAGAACCTGTCGGGCGGCCAGCGTGTCGCCGCGGTGATGCGCGAGAAGCTCACCCTTGTCGAGCTCGACCCCGGCGAGGACTTCTCGGACGAGCTGCGCGACACCGTGCGGAGGGCGACCGCCCAGGACCCGCAGGAACGCATGGCCAGCATGCGCGAGCTCGCCGTCGCCCTGGGCGCCAAAGAGACCTCGCCCGCCGCGGTCCCGCGAGAGCTCCGACCAACCGAGTCCATGGATCGACCCGACCCGGTCACCGAGAGTGTGCGAACCGGGAGCTACGTGCTGGCGGCCGGCGGCATTGGACTCGCCGGGGCGGTCGCGGCCTCGGCGCTGATCGCCGTGCTGGCGGCGGTGGGCTTCCTGGTGAGCTCTGCCCCCACCCTCGCCACCACGGGCCCCGAGCCCCTCACCGCCGCAGTGCCCGTCGCAGCGCCCCTTCCGGAGCCGGAGCCCCTTACTGAGCCCGTCCTGCCCCCCGTCTCGGAGATCGACCTCGCTGAGGTCCCGCCAGAACCCGACGAACCGGACGAACCCGAGCTTGCGCCCGAGGCCCCCCCGACCACGGTCGAGCCGCCCCCGGCCGCCAAGCCGACAACCAAGGTGGCGAAGCCGGCGGCGCAGACCGCCCCCGCACAGACCCGGGCCGAACCCAAGCCGGTCGCCAAGACGTGGCCGGTGACCTTCGCGTCGGTTCCGCTGGGCGCGACGGTGTGGATCGACGGCGCCAAGGTGGGCCAGACGCCGCTGTCGGGCCACCCTGTGCCCTCGGGCAGGCACACGGTGCGCATGCAGCTCGGGGACGCGTCGAGCGAGATGAGCTTCGATGCGGGGCGGCGCAGCGCCACCCGCCACATCTGGAAGGGAGGTGAGACATGGCAGTCTGGCTACTGATCCCCACGGCGATGGCGGCCGAGTGCGCGGACCCCGCCGCCCAAGCCGATCGAGCTCGTGACGCCGTGCTGACCGCCGACCTGGACACCGCAGCCGAGGCCGTCGCCGCGGCCGAGTCCGCATTCGCGTGCAGCGGCACCGCCCAGCCCGAGGTCCTGGCCAAGCTGTGGCTGGCCGAGTCGCTGCTGTGGACCTACGAAGGCGACCCCGCGGCGGCGCAGGACGCTCTGGCCGCGGCCGCCTGGGTCGCCCCCGGGGTCTGGGACTCGGGCTACGGCGAGCCCACCCGAGACCGCCACCTGGCCCTTGCCGGCCAGGAGCCCGCAGCCGACGCGTCCATCGCGGTACAGCCGCCGACGACGTCCTGGCTCACCGCTGTGGACGGGCAGGCGGTCTCGGCGCCCGCGGCCGTTCGTCCAGGGCTGCACCTGGTTCAAGTGGGGCCCACCTCCAGCGAGATGCGATTCGCCAAGTTCGTCTACGTGAGCCCGGGCCAGAACCTGGTGGTCGAGACCGGCCTGACCGAGGTGGTGCCCACGGCGACCGTCTTGCCTGGCGACGGCCCGGAGCCAGTGCCGCAGCGCTCCCTACCCCCGCTGTTGATTGCCGCAGGCTCGGCGGCGGCGGTCAGCGTGTTGACCGGCGCGGCCGCCCTGGGCCAGGACCGGGCGATGCGCAACGCCGCCGACCAGGGCTCTGTCCAGGGCGTGGACCGCGCATTCGCGCGCCAGAAGGCCCTGGGCGCCACCAGCTACCTCACGGCCGCGACGGCCGGCGCCCTCGTGGGCGTGCACCTCGTGTGGTGAACCGATGCGACGCATGATCTTCACGCTGCTGCTTCCTGGGTGCCTCATCCATGGAGACCTGCACCAGTCCGAGCGGGACCGGGCCCTGGCCCATGCCGACACCGCGGTGGTCGATACCGGCTGGCCGGATGCCGACACCGATACCGATGCCGACGCAGATGCCGACACCGACGCTGACGCAGACACGGACGCCGATGCCGATGCCGACGCCGACGCCGACGCCGACGCCGACGCCGACGTGGACGCCGACGCCGACGCGGACACCGACCCCGGCGGCAACCGGCCTCCGGAGCTTCAGTCGGTGGGCGTCACCCCCTCCAACGCCACCGCCTCGGACCTGCTCACCTGCCAGGCGCAGGCCACCGACCCCGATGGGGACGCGGTGACCCTGAGCTACGCCTGGGCGGTGGGCGGCGTGACACTGGGCGGCGCCAACACGGCCAACCTGGGCGCGGGCTTCGGTCGCGGCGACTTCGTGAGCTGCGTCGCCACCCCCACCGACAGCCACGGTCTGGCCGGCTCGCCGCTGACCTCGGCGGCGGTCACCATCGCCAACAGCCCTCCCGTGATCAGCCAGGTCAGCATCAATCCCGGCAGCAATGTCGAGTCCGGGACACCGCTGTCGTGTTCGTACACGTACATCGACCCGGACGGCGACCCCGACCTGTCCACCATCTCGTGGACCACGATCGAGGGCCCGGTGGGCACCAATCCCACCCTCTCGGGCTGGGACGCCCCCAACTGGTCCAGCGTGACGTGCACGGTCACGCCCTTCGATGGATCGACGCAGGGCACACCGACCGCCAACTCGGTCAACGTGCTCACCCCCGGCTGCCCCGGACAGCAGACGCCCATCGACGCGTGCAGCGACCTCGCCAACCTGGTACCCGGGTCCAGCTACTGCCTCACCCAGGACATCACCTGCAACGGTCCCAGTCCGTACCCGTACTCCAACTGGGAAGGGGAGCTGGACGGCGGCGGCTACGCGATCATCGGGCTCACCACATCGCTGTTCTCGTCCATCCAGGGAAACAACGCCGTCATTCGCGACATCGAGTTCCGCAACGCCGCGAGCGACGGCCCCCTCGTGGCGGCGCACGCCATTGCCGCGTCGCAGAGCTTCAGCGGCATCACCGGAACCGGCACGGTCAACGGTTCAGGCGCCTTCTTTGGCACCCTGGACGGCAGCCTCTCGGACTGCAGCTTCACCGGGGACGTGTTTGGCTCCACCGGCGCGACAGGTGGGATCGTGGGCACGCTCGACAGCACCATCTCGGGCTACTCGACCGTGAGCCGCTGCCAGATGCAGGGCAACGTGAGCAACACGAGCTTCGCGTCGACGGGCGGGCTCATCGGACGCGCCGACTGGGCCAGCGGTGGGGTGGACCGGTCGGCGGTCTCTAGTGCGGTGGCCGGTGCCGCAACCACCGGCGGACTGGTGGGCAGCGCCGGCTCCTCCTTCTCGATCAGCAACAGCTACATGACGGGTACGGTCGTGACCAGCCAAGGCACGCCCGGAGGGATCATCGGCAGCGGCGGAGCAGCGGTGCAGTCGGTGTGGTCGGACGGCACCAACGGTGCTGCCACCACGCCCCTGTCCGGAGACGGCGGCGGCGGCACCTGGCCCAGCTATGGGTCCTGCTACTGGGTCACGGGGTCGACCCCGACCACCGACGCGCTGGGATGCACTGGCGTGCAGACGGGCAGCCTGGACGACCCATCGTCGTGGCCGGGGCTCGACTTCTCGAACACGTGGACCACCTGGTGGGGCTACACCAGCGTGCCCTGCCTACAGTGGCAGGACGGCACCGACTGGACCTGCCCCGCCGCCTATTGATCAGAACTCGATCACCAGGCTCACCCGCGTCGGCGTGACCGCATCCCCCTCGGCGGGGAGCTTGTACAGGGGGCTCTGCAGCACGGCCAGCACGCACTCGTTCTCGGCTCGGGTCAGATCGCGGGTGAGCAGGACGGACTCCAGGGAGTGCTGCGCCACCGTGCCCTCGCGCGGGTCGACCGAGGTGGTCCACTTCAGGGCCCCTGGGGCATCCGCGCCGATGAAGCAGGTGGCCAGACGCGGGCTGCGGGCCGAGACCTGCATGCGAAAGGCCGACAGCCAGGGCAGCCGGTCGGACGCGCGGCCGGCGAACTCGGGACGGTCCTTTCGGTCGATGGTACCTGCGTGCTTCTTCTTGGGGGTGGGCACCGGCGGCGGTTCTTCGACGGGCTCGGGCTCGAGCTCGACCGGTGGCCCCGGCTGGGGCTCGGGCTCGGGCTCGGGGCTGCCCTCGCCGCACTGGCACAGAAGCAGGAACAGCAGCACGATGGCGGCCATCAGCAACGCGATGACGATGCGCGGCCCCCGGCCTCGATCCTTGCGGGCCGCGTCGAGCTTGCCGCGCTTCTTGGCCAGCCTCTGCTGCAACCGCTGCTGCTTGGCCGCCAGCCTCTGCTTCATCGCCGCCGTCTGGGCTTTGGACGGCTTAGAGCGGGTTCGCCTCACTCCGAGATGCTCCAGCCGTACACCCACTCGCCGTCGTCGCCTCGCCACTCGACCGGGGTCAGCTCGAGCGGCGCGAACACCGAGGGCGCCCCCACCGTCGACGGCGCGAACGGCCACGGAAGCGGGTCGACCGGGGCCAGGCGCACACTCCCGGCGTACACCTCGGCGCTTGGATCGACGGAGCGGGCCCGGTCGTTGCTGTCGTTGATGGGCCCGCCCAGGCCTTCGACCATGGCCTGCGCCCGCGAGCGCAGCGCCGCGGCCTTGCGCGGAAGCCCACCCTTGCCGAGCTTCTCGATGGGCAGCAGCAGCGCCCGCATCATCACCAGGGTGGGGAGCTGCAGCTCGCGCACGTCCTCTTCTTCGAGCTCCAGGCGCTCGACCAGCTGCCCCAGGAAGCGCATGGTCTCGCTGGGCGAGTCTTCGAGGCGGTCGCGCACCTGATCGCCAAAGGCCCCCAGATCGCCCAACGCCAGCGGGGCCAGCAGCGCGACGCGACGCTCGAGCGCGCCGCTGCCCGCCTGGTTGCGCATGCCCCGGTCGAACGAGGCCCCATCGGCCCTAAAGGCGGCGCTCCACATCAGATCTTCGAGGATCACCCCATACTCACGCCGGGTCACGATCTGCTGCAGGGTCACCAGCAGCTCGTCGGTGATCTCGAACTGCGAGGCGATGTAGGTGAGCCAGCGAAGGCTCAGGTGGTGCACGGTCTCGGACTCGACCGACTCGTGGCTGTGGTTGAGGGCAAAGGCCATCGAGCGCAGCGCGGCCGGCAGATCGCCCCGCTCCAGGTGGTCGACCCCGCGGTGCAGCGCGATGACCGAGCGCTCCCCAAACCCGCTCTCGCCGTCGAGCGCCAGCAGCTTCTCACCCCGAGCACCGGCCCAGAGGTCGCGTGGGTCGGAGGCCTCGTGCCGATGGGCGATCCAGCGCGTCACCTCGGCGCCCTCGCCGCGAACGGCGAGCTCATCGATGATCTGCAGCGCGGTGGCGTCGAGTGTGGCCTCGTCTTGGGTCCACCCTCGAGCGTGGTCGAAGATGAACAGGCGCCGATCGGCCGACAGCGCCAACCACTCGCTGGCGGGCCAGTGCACCGAGCCCTCCAGGATGCGGGCCGGCTCGCTGCCAGGCAGAAATGCGTACTCCGCGGCGTCTTCGCGCATGGCGGTGACCGACTCGCGGGACAAGCCGATGATGCGGCCCAGACGCCCTTGATCGCGCTCGCGCTGGCGGGCCTCTCGCGCGGCGATCTCGGTGAGCATCAGCTGCAGGTCAAAGATGCGGGCGTCGATGACCGCGCGCCCCCGCGTCTTGTCACGGGCCAGGGTGTCCTTCGACTGCCGCAGCAGGTAGCGCAGCAGGCGTGCGGCCACCTTGCGCTCCGAGAGCTTCGCGGTCACCGGGCTGCCCGCCAGGATCATCGCCAGGCGCGGCCGCAGGCATCCGCCGCGGAACAGGCTCACCGTGCGCAGCTCCTGGAACGAGAGCACATCGCCCACCGAGACGTACCGGGCCTGCCGGTCGAGCTCGAAGGCGTCGAAGGGGTTCGGGCGCTTCACCCGGGCGCGGCGGTTGCGGTTGCGAACCACCCAGTTGTGCAGCGCGAGCGGCCACAGACCTGCGCCCTCGGGGCCATCGTCGGTGGGGTAGCCGTCTTGGCACACCCCCAGGTCGCCCAGCGCCGCCCAGGTGACCGAGTGAAAGTCCGGGTCGTGCACCGAGATGGTCTCGGTCTGGTCTTCGATGGCATTGCGCAGCAGCCACAGCTTGGTGGCCTCGAGCGGGCGGCCCTCGCGCAGCGCCATGCGGGCATTGAAGTACACCAGCGTCTGGTCGCTGGGCAGCTGCTGACCCCAGGCCAGACCGAGCAGCACCAACCAGGCGGCCAGCATCAGAAGCTCATCCCGACCGACAGGGTGAAGTCGGCCCAGAACAGCAGGTTGGTGCCCGACGCCGGGGCCAGCAGCGGCACGGCCAGCATCATGCGTGGCGACACAAAGAAGCCCTGCTCGAAGTACAGGTCATTGCCCAGCCCCAGCATGACGCCGTACCGCCCCGAGTCGATCTCCATGGCATCCAGGCGAAAGTCGTCGAGGTTCTCGAGCTCCTGCTCGGTCATCGACGGCGAGAAGATGGCGCCGATCACCTGCCGGGGCCGCATGCCGCCCCAGCCGTTGGGGTACACCATGTACCGGACGTGCGCGTAGGCGTTGAACACCAGCTGCGTGGTGGGAAAGATGCGCGGCGCCGCCGTCACCACGCCCTCGGCCAGGGGGTAGGCCAGCCCAAAGTCGACCTCGAGCCGGTGCGGGCGCCCGGGCTGCCGGTACGGGGTGAGCGCCAGCTGCCGGCTGCTGGGGGTGTCCCAGGTGCGCACGTAGGACGCGCCGATCTCGATGATGGCGCCGCCCGACGGGAGCCGCAGCATGGCACCGCCGCGCATGCTGTTGAAGTTGTTGAGCTCGAACAGGAAGCTCCCGTTGGCGGCCACCTGAAAACTGCTGCGCCGCCAGTTGAAGGCAACCGGCTTGCTGGCCGTGCCGATGGTGCGCTCGGCGAGCTCGTCGAAGCGCACGCGGTACTTGGAGATCGGGTCGGCGTCGGGCTCGGTGGTGTCGCCCTCGCTGGCGGGTGCCTCGTCTGAGGTGCCGTCCGCGTCGCCGTCTTGGGCAGTTGCGGGCGCGGCGAGCAGGGCAAGGCCCAGCCAGGCGATGAGCAGGCTACGGATCAATCGGGAATCCCGAGTCGCCCGGCTGCGGGTAGTCCGGCCGGTAGCACGCAGTGGCGTAGGTCTCGCGGAACGGGTCCGTCACGTTGTAGACGCCGGCCGAGTCGAAGGTGGGGTGGTCGCAGAAGCGGCGGCACTGAAGCAGCTCGGGGTCCAGGCTGAACTCGTCCTGGGTCCACTGATCGGTGCCAAAGAAGCTCTCGCTGGGGCTGGCGAAGCCAAAGGGCACCGACACCCCAAAGGCCGTGGCCGAGCCAGCCAGGAAGGCGGTGTACTCCATGCGCAGCAGGAAGGGGAACTGCCAGTACAGGCCCACGTCGTAAGAGCTCTCGCCGGTGTCGTTGTGCCAGGCGGGGAACTGCTCGAGCGGGATGACGCCAGACGCCAGGAAGCCGCACAGGAACTGGTCGATCTCGCCGTTGAGGCAGGCCTCGGCGAGGGCCTCCTGCACGAAAGGATCTTGCAGCAGCGTGGACCGCACCGTGATGGCGGTGGCCTCTTCTTGCACGCAGTACGAGAAGGCGTCGTCCGGGTCGGCCGCGATGCTCTCGCCGTTGAGGAAGGTGATGACGCCGAACTCGCCCAGATCGACGTGGTCGCTGGTGGTGGTGAACTCGGGCGTCAGGTACTGCAGAAGGGTGACCTCACCGGCGGCACCGTCGGAGTACTCCTCGAGGAAGTCGAGGTACTGGCGGCGGTTCGGCAGGATCTGCAGGTTGCCGAAGCTGAACGGTCCCAGGTTGATGTCGGGGAAGTCGGGCAGCGTCGGGCAGGTGCGGGCCGAGGCATCGGGAATGGTGTCGGTGGGGATGGTGGCCGGGCACCACAGCGTGCTGGGCGCCAGGTCGATGTCCTCGAGGCCCCGAGTGGTGCTGTCGAACACGAAGGCACCGGCCAGCCGCGGTGTCGCCCGGTGCCGTTCCTGGGGCACGACCTGCAGCAGGGCCGCCTCGACGGCCTCGGCGACATCGGGATCGTCCTGGTGCAGGCCCACCACCAGCACCATGTCGTTGCCGGCCGGACGAGCCGCCTCGATGGCGGACACGAAGGTGGCGGCCAGCTCGTCCACGAAGCCCTGACCATCCCACTGATCGATGCAGTAGGTGTCGATGCCTTCGAGCTGCAGGCGCTGGCGCTGCATGGCCTCGTGCTCGGACGAGATCACCCGGTTGCACGGCCCGAGCATGAACTTGAGCGGGGTGGCGTCGTGCACGGGCGAGCGCAGCACCGGGAAAGCCGACCGTGTCTCGGGGTTCTTGCGGGCCACGACGCCGGCGCTGAACGTGCCGCGCGCGTCGGTGACCGTCGAGTCGGCACACACTGTCGACGCGTCCGACGCCTCGATGGGCAGCGGATCGGGCTGAAAGATGGCCCGCTCGTCGGTGGCGACCCCGGCCAGGCCCGCATCGGTGAAGCTGCCCGGGCAGTCGACGCCGTAGCCATACACGTTGAACTCGTCGGTGAGCTCGGCATCGCCGTAGGCCATGCCCTCGACCGAGAAGTCGCGGCGCAGGCCCAGGTCGGTGGCCTGTTCGTTTCGAATGGTCGGAAACTGGTGCCGCCCGCGCCACTGCACCTGCTGGTTGGGCTCGTCGAACACGCCATACACCACCAGGCTGCGCTCGTGGGGCTCGCCGGCGCCCACCACGTTGAACACCGTGTCGGCCTCGAGGGACAGGTCGCCGTCGCGGTGGTAGCGAAGCCGGATGTCGACCTCACGCGGCTCGATGGGCACGCGAATCGAGGTGCTGCCGCACAGCGAGGTGACACCGCAGTCGACGGGCACGTGCCCGTGCACCGTGGTGAAGTCGACGACCGGCGTCCAGTCGACCCGCTCGTCGTCGGTGGCGTAGGTGATCTCGATGAGGTTGGGGTCGCCAATGCCCTGCTCGGCGTTGGCCTGGTAGAAGATGAACAGCGTCTGTTCGGCCTCGAACCAGCTCGCATCGGCGAGCGCGAAGCCAGCGTTCACCGGGGTGATCGGCACTTTTCCACACGAACCCCCCAGCAGGGCCGTCATGAGCGCAGCGATGGCTCCGCGCCGCATCAAGGCTCGGCGCCCTCCAGGGCATGCAGCACGCTGGCAAAGGACCGCCCGGCACGGGCCAGCTGCAGCTGGAAACCACGGGCCAGCGCCTGACGCCCCAGGCGCGCCAGCTCGAGGGTGCGCTCCCGATCGGCGGGCACACCCACCGCTCGCACCGAGTTGGACAGCGCCGTGGGCACGCCCTGCAGCAGCCGCTGGCGGGTCTCGGCGTCGAGCAGGGACAGCCAGGCGGCAAGGGCCTCGACCTGGACATCGAGCATCAGGTCGGCGCGGGCTTCGTCGCCCAGCTCGAACAGCATGTCGCCGACCAGGATGTCGCGGTACCAGGTGGGCATGCTGCCGTTCAGGCGCTGGAGTGCGTCGCCGAACAGGCTGTCACGCCGTGCGGGGTGCATGCTCTCGAGCAGCACGGCCAGCGAGCCTACCGCGTCGAAGGGCGCGCCGCGGTCGCTGACGCCACCGGGAGGCGGCGGTGGCAGCGGACTGCCCGTGCGCGAGGCGGCGACGACCTCGAACAGGTACGCTGTCTCGTTGGGGCCCATGCGGTTGCTGCGCAGCAGCATGTCGGCCATCTCGGCCACCCGCTGCGGCACGATCAGCTGCACCAGCTCGTGCTGAACCACCGCTGGCGCCATGGCAAAGAGCAGCGCTCCCGGCCGGGGCGGCAGCGCCCCGATGATGGCCGCCAGCCCCGACGCACCGAACTCGTGCCGCAGGCTGCGCACCAGCTCGGCGTCGGCCTGCGAGGCCAGGGTCGCCGACAGCGCGTGGCGCTCGAGGGCGGCAAAGAACTCGGGGTCGCCGGGCAGCGTGCTCTCGTCGAGGTTCTTGAGGTACTCGGACAGCTCGAGCTTGGCGGTGGCCAGCTCGCCGCCGGTGGGCAGGGCGGCCGGCAGGGTGTTGGGGAAGTGGATGAGCGCCTTGGCCAGCAGCTGAAGCTCCCCGGCGCGCAGCAGATCCCGGGTGAGCGCCCGGATCTCGGGATCGGGATCGTTCGGGTCCATCGCCTCGAGGCGCATGCGCCAGGCCGTCGCCTTTCGCGCGCTCGACGCCGCCTCGTCGGGGCTTGCTGGGGCATCGGCGGGAGCGTCATCGGCGGGCTCGGCCTCGCCGCCACCCGCGCCGATCTCGGCCAACAGCATCTCTTCTTCGAGCGAGCGGGCGCCCACGCGGCGCCACGACCAGATGAGCATCATGGACGCCAGCGTGACCAGCACCACGCCAACCATCCAGTAGAAGTGCGGAAGCAGGCTGTTCCACAGCTCGCGCACCGCGTCGGCCCACGTCCACTCCTCGGGTTCTGGCTCGGGCTCGGGCTCGGGCTCGGGCTCGGGCTCCTCTTCGACCTCGGGGGGCTCGTCGACGGGGGGGTCTTGCAGGTAGGCGGGAAGCGGCTGCAGCTTCTCGGCGCTCACCGACACCAGCAGCCAGCCGCGCGACAGCTTGGACTCGATGCGGCGCGACAGGGCGCCCACGTCGCGGGACTGCACGGAGTCCTCGTAGGCGAAGGAGCAGGCGGCCTGGGTGAGGTGCTGCTGGGACGGGGCGCTTCCTGGACCCGGGTCTTGGGCCAGCCCCGGCAGCGAGCGGGACTCGGGCCGATCGGCGGTGGTGTGGCCCGTGTAGGTGCACCCCTTCGAGAAGCAGCGCTCGGGGTCACAGTCGTTGGCCAGGGCCACCTCGAAGCGCGTCTCGAGCAGGCGCACCTCGGTGAGCACGGACGGCGGGATCTGGCGGTCGGGGGGCGGCGACTGCGCGAGCGCACCCTGAACCAGCAGCAGAAACATCAACACGAGTGTCATCAGTAGATCCTCACGATGACGCGGCGGTGCCGCGCCAGGCGCTCTTCTTCTTGCAGGCCTTCGAGCTCTTCGGCGGGAAGCCCGATGGTGTCGGCGTAGCCTTCGACGCGGATGCGCCCCTGGGCGACACCGACGGTCTCGAGCCGAGTGCGCACGGCGTTGGCCCGGTCGGTCGACAGGTCCCAGTTGGTGCGGCCATTCTCGTCGCCGAAGGGGCGGGAGTCGGTGTGCCCCTCGACGGCAAAGTCGTATTCGTTGTAGGGCACCAGCGTGCCCAGCATGCTGTCGAGCAGCGGGAGCTGATCGACCCGGATCTGCGCGCTGCCCGAGTCGAACACCAGCCCCGAGTTCAGCGACACCTTGAGTCCGTCATCGGTGAGATTGGTGCTGATCACTTCTTGCAGGCCTTCACGCTCGATCTGCGCGTCGATCTCTTTCTGGATCGACGCCAGGCTGGCCGGCTGCTCGACCCCCGACAATTCCTGCGCGATCTCCTGCATCTTGGAGCGCGAGATCTCTGCGGCGCCCAGCAGCATCGCGAAGAAGATCAGCAGGTTGGTGATGAGGTCGGCATAGGACAGCAGCCAGCCCTCGTCGTTGGTGTGGGTGCGCCGTTTCAACTAGGCCCCCGCCGCCGAGCGGCCCGCACGGGCCACCAGCTCGCGCGTGCTCATCTGGCACCGCTCCAGGGCACCGAGCCTCTCGTCGAGCAGGCCGCGCAAGAAGTGGCCGATGGGGCCAGCGATGCCCGCGCCGAACGCGACCCCGTACAGGGTGGCCAGCAGGGCCAGGCTGATCGCGGCACCCATGTTGGTGTCCTCGCCCAGGGTGCGGAACATCTGGATCATGCCGGTGATGGTGCCCACCATGCCGAACGACGGGGCCAGCTTGGACAGCAGCTCCCAGTTCGCCACGGCCGGCTGCCAGCGCAGCATGGCCTCGTGCTCGAGCTCGGTGAAGGCCGCGTGGATGGCCTCGTCGGGGGAGCGGTCGAGCACCAGGGCGAGCATGCGCCGAATGGCGGGATGCTCGCTGCGGTCGGCGATCTCGACGGCCCTGGCGCGCTGACCATCCCGCCACAGCTGCACCAGCTGCTCGCGCTCGGACTCGAGCGACTCGGTCTCGGGCGCCAGGGTTCCCGCGGCTGGCACGATCTCGCGCAGGCACAGCAGCGTGCGCAGGGTGTTCTGCACGTTCGACGACACCATGATCGCCGACGTCGAGCCGCCCACCACCATGATGAATGCGTGGAAGTCGAACGCCGAGATGGTGGCGTGTTCGCGCTCGCCGAAGCCGTACCAGACGACGAAGCTAAGCAGGGCCAGTCCTACGATTTGCACGGGGACTCCTAGGGGTTCTCGCCGCGCTGGAGCTCTTCGAGCTTCTTGCGGACGACGGGGTCGGATTCGATCTCTTCGACGGCTTCGTAGACCTCGATGGCCTTCTCGCGCTCACCCATGAGCAGCAAGATGGACCCCTTGGCACGAAGCGTCTCGGGATGGGAGGGGTAGCGGGACAGCACCAGCTCGGCCCACTCGAGGGCCATCTGGTAGTTGCCCTCGACGAGCGCAGTCTGCATGCGCGTTCGCGCCCCGGTGAGGCTCACCTCGGACGCCTCGGGGTTCACCCGCAGCCCGCGCTCGCGGTAGGCCTCGTCGAGCGTCTTGTCGGCGGGCCCAGGAGGCGGCGGAACCAGGCGGGTGGCGGGAATGGTGGTGACATCGGTCGCGCGCTCGGTGTGCTCGATCACGATGCGCTGGCCGCTCGCCAGCATGGGAATCTCGACCTCGGTGATCAGGCCGCCGTCGTTCCAGCTGACCTTCATGGCCGTGGTCGAGCCAAAGGCGAAGGGGCGCAGCTGCGTGCCCTCCTCCTCCTCGAACACCGGATCGACCGCCGGAGACGGCTCGATGAGGTAGTGGGTGTAGTTCTTGGTCGCGCAGCCGCTGCACAGAAGAGCGAACGCGATGAGGATGCGGTTGTTCACGGGATCACCGGCAGCAGGCTGATGTTCATGAGAGAGATTCCGAGGGCGAGGCGCCCATTGGTGGACACGGTGAGCACCGCGCCGTAGTTCGACCGGCCAAAGGGCACGCGCACCACGCCCACCAGGTTCACGATGGGCTCGAGCTCGTCGAGGCCTACGTCGTCGGGGCTGATGGCGTTGACCACCGCGGTGGGGAACGACAGCAAGAACTTGCCGCCGATCAAGATGTTCCACAGCTCGACCCGGCGGTAGTGGGCGGCGCCAATGCCCAGGATGGGGTCCACCATCGACAGCGAGAGGCCCGACATGTTGGCGTTGGTCTTGCCCCACTGATCGGTCCAGTCGAAGCTGATGTGCTGGTTGGGGTACAGGGCGATGTCGACAAAACCCTGGGTCAGGCTCCCGCGCGTGGCGCGGCGCTCGTACTCCGCCGCCAGGCTGTAGGTCTTGTGGGTGCGCCGCTTCTCGACCATGTTGGGGTCGAAGTTCTGGGCCAGCAGCACCGAGCCGTTGCGCAGATCGACGATGCGCACGGACACCCCGTACATGCTCTCGTCGACCCAGATGGCCGTACGCGCGGGTCGGGAGCTCCCACGCGTCTGCTCGTCCAGGCGAATGACCTCGTCGATGCCCACAGCGCCCGTCTGGTAGGCCATGAAGCCGTCTTCGACCCAGGCTCGGGGCGCCATGCAGGCTTCGCACAGGCGCAGGGCGTTGTCGCCGAACGAGGCCTGCAGCACCTCGATCACACGGGTGGCAAACCACTCGCTGGACGCCTGGTAGCGGGGCTGGGTGCTCACCAGGATGGCCGGCAGCACGTCCTCCTTGCGCAGTCGGCCGTCGTCGATGCGCAGCTCGAGCGTCTCTTCGAAGCGGTCGAGCGCGTCGCGGGTTGCCTGGGGTCCGGCCCGGGCGGGGCCCGACGCCAGCAGCAGCAGCAGCAGCGTCAGAACCAGAACGACACCTCCATGCTGAGCGACTGGACCTTGACGCCGGCGAAGAAGATGTACTCGCCGATGTTCGGGGAGTTCTGCAGCGAAGGCAGCGCCTCGAGGCTGCCACTGATGCCGATGCGGTTGCCCACCCGCAGATCGGCCCCCAGCTGGAAGGTGCCAAAGATGAAGCGCGGCGGGTCGCCCGCGTTGCCCAGGATGATCTGGTCGGCGGTGAGGAGCTCGTCTTGGAAGGACGCCGTGGCAGCGCCCCACACGGTGTTCACCGAGGCGCCCACGAAGCCGTACAGATCGGGCCGGGTGAGCGAGCGAGAGCGCCCCGTCAACAGGCGGCTGACCCGGGACTGGGCCATCAGGCCCTGGTAGGCCTGCGGAATGAAGCTGCCGCCGATGAGCAGGCTGGATGTCCAGGCCCGGGCGTCGGTCACCCCCACCTCGACACCGGTCTGCAGCCAGATGAACGGTGGGGGCGGGGTGCCCTGCTGACCGAATTCGCCGCCGCCCGGCTGTGCGTAGGTGCGCACGGCGAAGCGCAGCGGAATGCTGAAGGGCCCGCGGCCCCTCAGGGTGTCGATGTACTCCTGCCGCGCATCCGAGGCGCTCTTGAGCGTGTTGGGGCCCCGCAGCAGTGCGCCCGAGCCGGCCGAGGCCGACGAGGTGTGGCTCCACACGATGGGCAGGTCGGGGGTGAGCCGGGTGATGCGCGCGCGCAGCACCAGCCAGGTTCCCTCGGCCTCGATGTCGATGAACAGGGCGTGTCGCCCGGTGGTGGCGCCCAGGTCTTCGAGCACCCCGGGGTTGTCGAAGCCGCGCGACACCACGGTGCCCTCGGGCCCGCTGTGCACGACCACGGCTGTGCACTGGGGGCAGTGAACGAGCTGCACATGGGTGGTGGAGTTGTCGCCCACCACATCTCCGACGTGGTTTTCGACCAGGGCGCCCAGGCCCGTGCCCAGGCCGACCGGCACCGTCACCCCGGCGAGCACCACCGGAGTCGGCTCGTCGAAGGGAGGTTCTTTGGTCCAGTCGTAGACCATCTCGTCGATCAGATCGTAGGCCGACAGTTGCACCTGGTTGGCGATCTCGGCGCGCGCCCGATCGAGCTCGATCAGCTGCGCATCGGTGGGCTCGTCGGCGGCCGCCGCGCCCGACATCCACATGCAGAACAGCAGCAGCAGCGCCGTCATTGCAGCCAGCTCCACGTGCCGTTGTCGCACACGCCGGCGTGCAGGGCGGTCTCGCGGCGGTCGCGGCTCACGATCGCCAGCAAGGCGTCGCCCTCACGGAGGCTGCCGGTGTCGAAGTAGCGCTGGCAAGCGGCTGGATAGGCCTGCAACGGCTCCATTCGCGTGATGACCTCGACGTCTCCTACCCCCAGCGTCACCAGCCGATCCGAGACCGAGAGCCCCTGTTCCATGAGCGCATTCTTGGTCGCGAAGGTGAGCTTTGGCGACACCTCGGCGTTCGGGTAGTACGACTCGACCAGCCAGGTGCGGCGAGCCAGGTCGGGCCGTCCCGACATCGCCGCGACCGCCAGCTCGGACGAGCGGTCGTCGAGGGTGGACAGGATCGCTTCGTCGCGGGCGGCGCGCAGACCCGGACGCATCAGCCTCTCGGTGCACACCACCACGCTGCGCTCGGCGCCGTCCCCTCGCTCCTTCAGCTCTCGGACCGAGCCAGGCCGACGACGACGCGACTCGTCGACCGTCATGCGCTCGCATTCCAGCTGCCTCGACGAGGCCTTTCGCTTGGTGAGGCCCGGGGTCGGGTCGGGCTGGGCGGCCAGGAAGGCTCCGGCAAGCAAGGCGAGCAAGAACTGCATCAGCGCCGCTCCGCCGGGGTCGGGTCGGACTCGCGCAGCACCCGCCACTGCATCTTGGCGTTGAACATGAGCTGGGAAAGCTGGCCGTAGATGTCTTTCGACAGGTCTTGGTTCGCTGCATTTCCAGACAATTTCTGGGAATCATCCCGCCAAGTGGCATCGGCCAGCTTGTTGCCCACCCAGGAGCCCACGCCGTACTTGCTGACGACCCGACCCTCGAAGCTGTCGCGCGCGAGCAGAAAGCCGTTGCCATCGCGCACCGTGGCATCGAGCGCGAAGTGGCGCTCCTGGACACCCGGCAAGATCGACGAGGTGAAGGCGAAGAGCACCCAGGTGTAGGTCGGGTTGTTCTGGTAGACCTTTCTGGAGCGCAGCTCGAGCACCAGATCGGCGTCGGGTGGCGGCCGGTCGTCGCCGTCGGGGTCGGGATCGTCACGAATGCCGTCGCCGCCCGCCTCGCGGGACGACAGGAAGGTCTCGACCCGGGCGCCCTGGTTCTCGAAGAGCACGCCGATCTTTCGGCACAGTCCGCTGCGGTCGGAGTAGCTGAGCCAGCCGTCGTCGGCACAGAGCACGGTCAGCTTCAGGTCGGCGAAGTTGGGCGCCGACGCGTCGACGACCACTGGCGTGTGCAGGCCCTCGAGCGGCTGGTAGATGTGCACGCAGCCCTGCCCAAGCGTGGCGAACGCCAGCAGGGCCCACACGCCAAGGCGATGGATCCGGCTGACGGGCCGCTGTGCAGGCGGGATGGCGCGAATCGGGGGACTCCTGGGGCGGGGCAGCGAGCGCCCGAGGGTAACGGCTACCGCGGCAGGCCCGCCATAGGACACCGCAGTGGCGACAAACCGCTACTTTCCATGGACGGTGACCCCAGAAAGTGCGTCGGTCCCCACAGGGTCAGCCGCTCGCATTATGCGCCCAGCATGCCCATGAGCGAGCCACTGACACGCCGAGGTGTACTCGCTCTGGCGTGGCCCATCGTGCTGGCGCAGACGGCTACGGCCTTCACCGGCGTCGTCGACACCGCGGTCATGGGCCGCACCGGCACCGAGATCGACCTCGCAGCGGTGGCGATCGCCGCCGTCACCTTCTCGTTCGTGTACTGGGGCTTCGGCTTTCTGCGCATGGCCACCACGGCGCAGACCGCACAGGCGCTGGGCGCCGGCGACCGCGTCGAGTCCCGTGCCGTGCTGCAGCGCGCCCTCGCTCTGGGCTTCGCCTTGGGCGTCTCGTTGCTGGTCTTGTACCCGCTGATTCGGTGGCTGGCCCTGGCAGGCTTCCAGGCCGAGGCAGCCGTCGAGCTCGAGGCGGCCGGGTACATGAACGCCCGCATCTGGGGAGCGCCCGCCGCGCTGACGGGCTTCGGCATCATGGGCTGGCTGCTGGGCACGGGGCAGACCCGGTCGCTGCTGGCCTATCAGGTGGTGCTCAACGGCCTGAACGCCGCCCTCGATGCCACCTTCGTCGGGGCATGGGGCTGGGGAGCCACCGGCATCGGCGCCGGGACGGCCCTGGCCGAGTGGTCGGCGCTGCTCTTCGGCCTGTGGCTGGTTCGCGACGGCTTTGGCCACGCCGGCGACGTGCTCGACCGTGGACGGGTGGCGGGCATGTTCCAGGCCAACCGCGACATCATGATCCGCACGCTGGCGCTGCTCGCGGGTTTCGCCTGGTTCCTGAACGCCGGCGCCCTGGTTGGCTCGACCTCGCTCGCCGCCAACCAGGTGCTGCTCCAGTTCATCGCCGTGTCCGCCTTCGTGCTCGACGCCTTCGCCTTCGTGGCCGAAAAGGAGATCGGCGAAGCCATCGGTGCCCGCGATGGTGCCCGCCTTCGACGCGCCATGCGGGTGACCTCGGAGCTGGCCCTGGTCTCGGGGGCCGTGTTCAGCGCCGCCTTCTACGCGACAGGCAGCACCATCATCACGCTGGCGGTGGCCGACCCCGGCGCCCGCGCCGAGGCGCTCGCCTACCTGCCCTACTGCGCCATCGTGCCCTTGATCGGCGTTCCCGCCTGGCAGCTCGATGGCTTCTTCTTGGGCGCCACCCGCGGCCGGGCACTGCGCAACGCCGCGCTGGCCGCCACCGCCGGGTACATCGCCCTGGACCTGCTGCTGCGACCGACGTGGGGAAACACCGGTGTCTGGACAGCCTTCCTGGCGATGTACCTGCTGCGCGCCGTCGCCTTGTCTACCGGCCTTCCCGGCCTGCTGGCCCAGGACGCGCCTAGGCCGGGCGACGGCTGACTACCCGCCCAAGAACTGCGCGTCGCCCGTCGGCAGCCAGGTCTCGTGCAGGTGCACCCACTCGACGCCGCCGGGTGCCTCGTCGTTGAGGCGAAACAGGGCCGACGCGAGCCGACCCCGGGTGTCTGCCACGTCGCTCTGCCATTCCTCGTAGGTCAGCAGCACCACGTCGTTGCCGGTCCATTGCGTCTCGACCTGCTGAATCCACACCGAGAAGCCCGGCGGCCGAGCCCCCCAAGCGCCCTGAATCATCTTGAGGATGGCGCTGCGGTCCATGCGGATGCCGTCGGGATTGATGAGGAAGAAGTCGTCGGCGAGCGCGTCGACCACGCGCTGGAATGTCTCGTCGTCGCGCGGGACCTCGCCGGTGAACCAGGACTGGAAGAAGCGATGCAGCTCGACCACTTCGCGTTCGGATTGCTGTTCCATACCCCAAGCATCCCACACCGCTGGCACCCGGGTCATGTACGATCGTGCCATGCGCCCCGCCTTCGCCCTGCTGCTGCTTCTTGTTGCCGGTTGCCCTCCATCGGGCAGCGAGTCCGGCGTAGACAGCAGCCCCGCCGATGCCGATGCCGACGGGGATGCCGATGCGGACGCTGATGCCGACGCGGACGCGGACGCGGACGCGGACGCTGACGCTGATGCGGACGCCGACTCAGACGGGGATGGCGACTCAGATGCCGACACCGGCCCACCCATCGACCCCGAAGACTGCGGTGACGGCGTCGACAACGACACCGACGGCCTCGTCGACTGCGAAGACAGCGACTGCGCCGCGGCGGCGACCTGCCTGCCCGAGGCCAACTGCAGCGACAGCCTCGACGACGACCTCGACGGCGCTGTCGACTGCGCCGACGACGACTGCTGGGGGCGCGGCTGTGCCCAGCGTCAGGTGCAGCTCGGCGGCGGTGCCGTGCACGTGTACCACTGGGCGCAGACGTCGAGCACGGTGTGCGCCAGCAGCACCCAGTCCAAGGCCTATGGCTTCACCGCGGCCACGTTCCTGGACCTGGAGGGCAAGGTGTACGACTGGCCGCAGACGGGCTCGGTGGTCACATGCGACTTCACCGTCGACGTGTCCAAGCACAGCTTCATCTGGGGCGACTACTCGGGCACGTCCAACGACTGGTTCTCGTCCGTCGGGCGCAACCAGGATGACTTCTTGCTGTCCAGCGCGTGCCCGCTGACCGACTTCGACCACGGAGACCTGGAGCTCATGGCTCGCTGGAACCGTCAGACCCAGCGCATGGTGCGACTTGCCGATGGCGGGCTGTGGTTCGATGGCGTGCCCACGACGGCGAACTTCAGCGAGACTCCCAGCACGACGATGCTTTCGGGCTGCACCTACATGGTCAACAGCGCCACCGCGACGTACATCTTCGACCCATTGGTGCCCGCCGAGCCCTTCACGCCATAGATGGGCCCAATGACCACCGAAACGACCTTTGCCGACCTGGGCTTGGAGCCGGCTCTGCTCGAGGCGCTCGAAGACCTGGGATTCGAGAACCCCACGCCCGTGCAGGCCGCCGCCATCCCGCCCCTGCTCGCAGGCCGCGACATCGTGGGCCGGGCGCGCACCGGCTCCGGAAAGACCGCCGCCTTCGGCTTGCCCACCCTGCAGCGCATCACGCGCGACAAGAACGTGCGCGCGCTGATCCTGGCGCCCACCCGCGAGCTGGCCCAGCAGGTCAACCTGGCCATGCGCTCGTTCTCGCCCAGCACCCACACCTTCGCCATCTACGGGGGCACCTCCTACGACCCGCAGCTGCGCGCGCTCCGGCGCGGAACGTCCGTCGTGGTGGGCACGCCGGGCCGCATCCTCGACTTGCTGGATCGCGGCGCGCTCGACCTGTCCAAGCTCGAGGTCCTCGTGCTCGACGAAGGCGATCAGATGCTCCAGCTGGGCTTCCTCGAAGACGTCGAGCGCATCATCGAGGCCAGCAACCCCGACCGGCAGCTGGCCCTGTTCTCGGCCACCATGCCCGACGACATCCGTCGCATCGCCGACAAGCACCAGACCGACTCGGTCGAGGTCTCGATCGGCGGCGAAGGACCGGTCATCGACCACATCGAGCAGATGTGGATGCGCGTCCCCCACCGCCACAAGTTCGACGCCCTGGTGCGGGTGCTCGAAGGCCAGCCAGGTGTTCCCACGCTGGTGTTCGCCCGCACGCGCCGCTCCTGCGCCGAGATCGCCGACGGACTCGCCAAGAAGGGCATCGGCGCCGACGCTCTGCACGGTGACCTCAACCAGGCAGCCCGTGAGCGGGTGCTCGCTCGGCTGCGGGCCGGGCGCCTCAACGTGCTCATCGCCACCGACGTCGCCGCCCGCGGCCTCGATGTCGACGGGCTCGAGCTGGTCATCAACCTCGACCTGCCCGAGGGGCCCGATGCCTATGTGCACCGCATCGGCCGCACCGGTCGCGCCGGACGGGCGGGCAAGGCCATCAACTTCGTGGCCCCCAGCCAGCGGCGCTTCGTGCGCGACGTGCGGCGGCGCTTCGACATCCAGATGGCCGAGCTGCCCATCCCCTCCGACGCCGATGTGGCGCGCCAGCAGCGCCGCGGGCTCGAGAAGCGCCTCGAGGACGTGCGCGACGACGCCCCCTCCGACGTCATCGCCGCGGTCGATCGCCTGCTCACCACCGGCGAGTGGACCGCCGACGAGATCGCGGTCGCCGCGCTCACGCTGCTGGCCGACGCCAGCGGCATCGACCTGGGCGATCTGCCCGACGACGCCCCTCCGCATTGGTCGGTGCATCCACGCGACCGACCCGATCGCGGCGGCCAAGCCCGCGGGCCCCACAACCGCGGCAGCGACCCCACCAACGAGGCGCGCCTGTTCATCGCGGCGGGCTACCGCCACGGCGTGCGTCCGGGTGACATCGTGGGCGCCATCGCCAACGAGACGGGTCTGCCTGGCAGCTCCATCGGCAAGATCGACATCTTTGACGGCAAGACCTACGTCGGGCTCTCCAACCAGGACATCGCGCACGTGCTCGACGCCACGCGCACCCTCGACATCCGCGGGCGCAAGGCCAAGCTCGACCGGGTTCGCGAGCGCAACTGACGTGGCCGCGCAGGTCAATCACCCCTTCTCGCTCGCCACCCGGCGGCTGCTGAAGTGGGTGCTTGCGCGACCGATTCGTGCCACGACCGGGCTCGGTGTCCACCACGCCGAGCGCTTGCCCCGGTGGCGTGAGCCGCTGATCCTGGCCTGCAACCACGCCAACCTCGCCGACACCGTCGTGCTCTCGTCGGTCATCCAGCCGCGCTTCGTGGTGGCGGGCGCGCGGCCACGCCTGTTCCGCACGGCCCGCCATCGCGCGGTGATGTCCGTGGGCAACGTGCTGATGGTGCGCAGCCGCGTGCAGTACCTCGCCGACTGCGTGCACCTGCTGCAGCAGGGCGAGGTGCTGCTCGCCTACCCCGAGCTGGTGCGCAACCCCGACGGCCTGGGCCCGTTCCGAACCTGGCCCGCCGAGGTCGCGCTGGCCTGCCGCGTGCCCATCCTGCCGATGTACCTGTACGGCACGACGACAAACCACCGAGGCCCGTGGCGGCTGCACGTCGGCACCCGCATGGCGCCCGAAGGTGACGCCGAGACCCTCACCGAGCGGCTGCGCGCCGAGATCGAGCGCCTGGGGTCCTGAGCGGCGCTTCCTACCCCGACGCCGTGGCGTCCCACGTCCACGTCCACCGCCAGGCCGAGCCCTCCGTCACCATCGCCCGGTAGTAGCGCTCATCGGTGCGCAGCTCGAGCGCACGCTCGTACTCGACATTGAGGTTGAGCACCTCGGCGCGCGGCACCGTCCACAGGGTGCGCTGCCCGGCCTCGAGCGCCAGGCGGTCGGCGTAGAGCACCAGCTCGCCTCGCCCCACTTCGTGGGCCCCGTCACCGATGTCCTGCAGGACCAGCGGCGCGCTCCGCAGCAGCTCCGGCCCAACCAGCTCGGCGAGCGCCGCATCGCGCAGCTCGCCCGCCACCACGTCGAGCGCCCGTGATCCCTCCGGCCCGTGCACCATGGCCCGCACGTCGATGCGCCAGCGCCCGCTGCAGCCAGCGCACACCACCGCATCGCCCTGCTCGGTCATCGCCTCGACCGAGCAGCGTGGGCATCGAAAGATCAGGTTGGAGAGCCCGCGCGCCAGCCGGACCCCGCGCAGAGGCAGCGGCCGGCTCCGGGGATCGACGTCGAGCTGTCGCTCCAACCACGCGCGCATCTCGGCCACATCGCCGCGCCGCTCGAGCTCGCGCGGCTCGCCGAACTCCACCCCGACGCGACCGACGCGGGGTGAGCCCCAGCGCGGCCACTGCAGGTAGGCATTGTGCATGCGCACCGGGAGCACGGGCGCGCCCAGCATGCGCGCCAGGCGCTCCACCCCGGGCTGAAGCGGGCCCAAGCGACCGGTCCACGTGCGGTTGCCCTCGGGGAAGACGGCGACGACGGCACCCACCTCCAGCCACCTCCGCATCGCCCGCACGGTCTTGGTGTCTGCGTAGAAGCGCCGCTTCGGGATCATGCCCAAGCCATCGACCAACGAAGAAAGGCGTCCCTCCCGCAGCGAGGCGGTGCCGACCCAAAGGATGGGCCGCGGACTCACGGCGCTGATGAACAGCGGATCGAAGGCGTTGCCATGGTTGCCCACGATGAGGGCCGGGCCGTGGTCGGGCACGCGGTGTGGGTGCTCGGGGTCGAGGGCCACCATGGGCCACAGCAGGCCGCGCAGCAGGCGTCGCAGGCGTCGCTGCCGCGCCTCGACGAGGGCAAGGTTCTCGGCGGTCGGCTCGAGCATCGGGCCGATGCTACCCGAATCGCCGCTGTAGACTCCCGCCTGGGAGATGCCCACCGTGGACTTCGGCTGGCTCGAAGAGTGGCTGCGCGACAACACCGACGTCGACGTCGAGGACTCCCGCACGCAGTTCGAGGGCGACTCCACCTCCTACGAAGACCCACACGCCTTCCTGGCCTGGCTCATGAACGAAGGGCGCATCACCGCGGCGCAGTTTCGGGCTGCGCACGCCAGCACCGCGGTGTCCACCAACGTCGAGGCGGCACCGGTGGGCGCCATCGACGCGGTCGACACCTGGAACACGGGCGGCAATCCGTCCCCGACCCGGCGTCCCGAGCCCGTCCAGACCAGCGAGCAACCCGCAGCGCAGGACTACGTCAAGCTCGGCGTGGTGGGCAAGGGCGCAATGGCGGTCATCCACGTCGCAGCCGAGGCCTCGCTACACCGAAACGTCGCCTACAAGGTGATGAAGCCCAACATCGCGAGCAACCCCCGGCTCACCCGCCGCTTCCTGACCGAGGCGCAGATCACGGCGCAGCTCGATCACCCCAACATCGTGCCGATCTACGGCTTCACCGCCGACGAGCCCGGCACCCCTGCCTACGCCATGAAGCTGGTGGACGGCAACACCCTCGAAGACCTGATGAACGCCTCAGCAGACGCGCGAAAGGCGGGCAACGAGGCGGAGCATCTGCAGTTGCCAGCGCTCCTGGAGCACTTCGTGAAGGTGTGCGATGCGTTGGACTTCGCGCACAACAAGGGCGTGGTTCACCGCGACATCAAGCCCGCCAACATCATGATCGGCCGCCACCACGAGGTCTACGTCATGGACTGGGGGCTGGCCAAGGTGGTCATCGAGCCCGAGGAGTTCGGGCCGGAAGACTCGATCACCACCTCGGCGGGCGGCGACCCGATGACCAGCACGCAGATCGGCGCCGTGATGGGCACGCCCGCGTACATGGCGCCAGAGCAAGCCGAGCCCGGGCATTTCGTCGGGCCAGCCGCCGATCAGTACGCCCTGGGGCTCATCCTCTTCGAGATGCTGTGCGGAGCGCCCGCCCGCAAGCGAAAAGGCGCCCGGCAGACCCTCTTCTTGGCGATGAACGGCACCCTGGAGCCGTTCGTGCGGGCCGGACCGCGTCAGCCGCTGCCCCGAGAGCTCAAGGGCATCATTCGGCGCGCCACGGCGCTCGATCCAGAGGATCGATACCGCAGCGTGGGCGCGCTCGCCCAGGACGTGCGTCGCTACCTCAACAACGAGCCCGTTCGTGCCCGCCCCGACAACGCCCTGCAGGCCATTCAGCGGCTGATCTCCCGCAACCGCGAGCGCACCTTCCAGCTGCTCATCGGGCTGGTGGCGATGCTGGCCATCGTGTTCGCGGGTGCGGTGGTGAAGGTGACCATCGACGACCGCCTCGCCCGAGCCCGCGCCGAGCACCTCGCCGAGCGTGTGGCCGACGCCAGCACCATCGCCGCCGCCGTCGACCAGCACTTCTCGCGGGTGGAGCTGCGCGTGCACGCGGTGGCCGCCGCCGCCCGAAACCTGTTGGTGCACGGCGAAGAGACCACGGAGCACTACTACCGAAACGAAGCGTTCAAGAAGGTCGCCACCAAGCCGCCGGACATGCGCGACAGCGCGTTCTGGGAGCGGGAGCTGTCGACCACGTGGCCGAACGTGCACGTGGCCTTGGACAACTGGGAGCCCGCCCTGTCGGATCTGGCCCGCATCGCCCCCATCCGCCGCGAGATGCGCGAGGCCTTGCTCACCCCTCCGCTGCGCGAGGGCATGGCACCGTCCGACGCCTGGATCGACCACGGTGGACCCGTCAACTACGTCGACGTGGCGCTCGAGCGCACGGGCGCCGTCATCGAGCTGCCCGGCGCCGCCTGGCAGCCCGGAGACTACGACCCCCGCGCACGCCCCTGGTACGAGCTCGGCCGAACCCACGTCGAGGCGACCTGGGGCCGCCCGTTCCCCGCTGTGGCCGGCGGCGCGCTGCTGCTGCCTTGCTCGATGGCCATCCGCGACGACAAGGGCCTGGTGCTGGGGGTGGTCAGCGTGCAGACAAGCTTCGACTTCCTCATCACCAACTACCTGACCCTCGACGAGCCCGCCGTCCGCGAGAGCTACCTGCTGGACGGGCAGGGGCACATCATGCTGCGAAGCTCCGAGCTGCAGCTCCGCGAGGCGGTCGAGGAGCTCACCGATGTGCACGAGACGCCGGTGTTCCCGGTGCCCGAGCTGCTCGAGCGCCTGAGCGAGCCTTCGGGGCACCTGGAGCTGCCGGGCACGCTGTATGCCTGGCAGACCCTGCACATGGACGGCTGGAAGGTCGTGGTGGAGTCCGAGCCGCCCTGAGGCGCTCAGTCCTTCAGGGCATCCGGAAGCCCGGGGTTCTCGACCTTCAGCAACGAGAAGCTGTCGCGCCGCCCGCCTGCGCCCTGACGGAGCACCTCGGTGGGCGGGATCTCGAAGATGTGGGCATCGTGGTCGCGAAAGTTGCTGTAGGCCACGTACTTGCCGTCTGGGCTCACCGCGAGTCCGGTGGGCTGATTGCCTCCCACCACGATGTCCAGGGTCGTGCCGTCCAGGGCATCGATGACCGCCATGGTGCCGAACTCGTCGCCGGCGTGCAGGTACCCGCGCTTACTGTCCTCTCCTCGGCAGCTGACGAACAGGACTTCTTTGTCGGCAGATAGGCCAATGGTATTGGTGTTGGGCTGGACCTTGGCCAGCTGGGTGGTCGAGCCCGTCGCGACGTCGTACACGAAGATGGCGTGCTTGCCCATGTCGGACACGTAGATGCGGCCACGCTCGTCGTCGCCCACCACGTGGCGCAGGTTCACCCCACCGCTGAACAGCACCTCGTGCTCGCCCGTCTGCAGGTCGATGCGGTCGAGCTGACCGTCCTCGAAGCCGGCGACGTACAGGTACTTGCCGTCGCCGGTGGCGTACAGCCCGCGCGGGGTCTTCACCGTCTCGAGCCGGCGGGTCACCTTGCCAGTCGCCAGGTCGACCTCGGTCACCTGGGGAAAGTTGGTCTCGGGCAACGTGCCCACGAGCCAGGCCGACACGTACAGCTTGGTCTCGTCGGCCGACAAGGTCATGTACTTGGGCCACAAGCCCATGCGCTTGAAGGTGCGCAGCACCTCGCCGGTCTGCACGTCGATCTCGCGCGTGGTCTTGATCTCGAGCTGGCTGGTATAGGCCCGGGTTCCGGCGGCATTCATGGTGATCTCGGCCACCGGCGTGTCCGACGGCACGTCCGGAACCACCGCCTCGCCCGTGTGGATGCTGCGCGCCATGGTGTGAACCGGCGGCGCCATGCAGGCCATCCACAGGTCGTTGCTGCCGGGCGCGAAGTGAAGCGCCTTGGGCTGGTTGCACGTCTCGACGATGCGCACCCGGTCCAGCAGCTGGCCCTTCTGCTCGAGCCACACCTCGAGCTGCTGATCCCGGTCCAGATCGAGCACGTGTGTCTCGGTATCCCAGCCATCCATCGAGATCGCGACGGTGACCGGACCCACGAAGCTGCCCTCGGCATCGGTCTCTCCGACGACCGGGTCGCCGTCTGCAGGCTGGATCTCGATCGACGCGCCCGGCGGCCACGCTGAGACCGAGAGCCGATGGGGCTCTGGCGGGGGCGCAGGCTCGGGGGGCGGCGCGGCTTCGGGCACCGCTTCGGGTGCAGCGGCCACGGCATCGCCCGACGAGTCGGGCAGGGTTTCGGCGTTGGAGGCGGGCGGCGGGGGGGATTTGCCGCATGCCCCCAAGAGGAAGAGGAGGGGGAGGGTGCGTGCCATCTGGGCGCTGTTGTAACACCCACCGAGCGGATACAACGGTGGTGGAGGCGCGGTGACGGTCTGGTTGGCAGTGATGGCGTGCTCCCCACCCCCTATCGAGGTGGTCGATAGCGGCACGTCCGACACCGGGTCGGACACCGCCGTAGACACCGCCGACACCGGGGTCGCAGCGCCGGTTCCCTGGCCCGAGCACCTGTCTGAGACCGGCCTGTACCAGGACGTCGCGGCCCGCACCCTCGCCGACGGTGTGCGCCCGTTCAGCCCCGCCTTTCCGCTGTGGTCCGACGGCGCCGACAAGGACCGGTTCATCGCGTTGCCCGAGGGCACATCCATCGACGCCACCGACGCCGACCACTGGGTCTTCCCCGTCGGCACCCGCGCATGGAAGACCTTTCGGGTCGGCGGCGAGGCCATCGAGACTCGCTACATTGAGCGGGGCAGCGACGGGTGGATCTGGGTCGCCTACGCCTGGCGCCCAGACGGCAGCGACGCCGACGCCGTGCCCCAGGGCGTGCGCGACGCCGCCGGAACCACCCACGACATCCCCGACACCGCCGCCTGCGAGGACTGCCACGAAGCCCTGGGGCTGGTTGGTGTCGGTGCGCTTCAGCTCGGCGACGACAACGCCAACGCCACACTGGATGCGTGGACCGTCGACGGGTGGATCGAGCCGATCATCACCGCCAACACGGCCATCCCGGGCAACGAGGTCGAGCGCGCGGCCCTGGGCTACATGCACGCGAACTGCGGCAGCTGCCACATCGACGGCACCCTTGCTGGCGACAAGGTCGCGCTGCGCATGCACGGCACCGTGGGCGCTGGCTCTCCCCAGGACTGGCCGGTCTACCAGACCGCGATCGGCGCCCCGACGCACCACGTGCTGCAGACCTCGATCTCGGTGGTGCCCGGCGATCCCGATGCCAGCCAGGTCGCCGAGCGCATGGCCCAGCGTGGCTTTCTTCAGATGCCGCCGATCGGCACCGAGGTGGTCGACCAAGACGGGGTGGCCGCGGTGAGAGCGTGGATCTCGGGGCTGCAGACACCGTAGCAGGCCGCTGAAATACTCGTTCCTCGCATTTAAGCGACCTTGCTTCTACCATTGCCGGCATCGCCGCCTTCAGACTCGGCAAGTCCGGCCGCCGACTCGACGATTGTGTTTGGCCGGTGGTTTTCGCATTCTCGAGGAATCGCCGATTCGGCAGCCGGACCTGCCGAGGGCGGCGGATGCCTCGGTCGCAGCGCCCTGAAAAACCCGGCAAGCCGGGTTTGTCAGCACCCTGCTAGCGAACGGTCCGTCCCGGGCGCCGCGACGCCGCCGTGCATAAGACAGGTGCCGGAGGTGCCCATGGCCAACCCAATCCTCGCCGTTCGTCCGCTCGGACCGCCCCCCTGGCCCACCCTCGATCCATTCCTGTTCTGCGTGCATCACAATGACGGCTACCCGAAGGGAAACGACGACATGGGGCCCGCGGCCCCGCTGACCGGCCGCGACCTGGGCATGGACTTCGCCAGAAAAGACGGCTGGAGCATGTACCACGGGCTCACGATCCCGGGCTTTCCAGCCCATCCGCACCGCGGCTTCGAGACCGTGACGCTGGTGCGCCAGGGCTACATCGACCACAGCGACTCGCTGGGGGCCACGGCCCGCTTTGGCCAGGGCGACTGCCAGTGGATGACCGCGGGCAAGGGAATCGTGCACGCCGAGATGTTCCCGCTGCGCGAGCGCGAGACCGACAACCCGCTCGAGCTGTTCCAGATCTGGCTCAACCTGCCCGCCGCCGACAAGATGGTCGACCCGTACTTCACCATGATGTGGAGCGAAGACATCCCCGATCTGTCCTTCCTCGACGACCAGGGTCGCGCGACCGAGGTCGCCGTGGTCGCAGGACGACTCGAGCACGCGACCGCGCCCGCCCCCCCGCCCAACTCCTGGGCATCGCGCGCCGAGGCCGATCTCGCCATCCTCACCCTCAAGCTCGATCCGGGCGCACACTTCTCCCTTCCGGCAGCCCAGCCTGGCACCAACCGCACGCTGTACTTCTTTGTGGGTGACCGCGTGACCATCGGCGGGCGCACCCTCGATCAGCCGTCGCTGGTGGCGGTGCAGCCCGATGTCGAGCTCGCCATCGTGGGTGGCACCCAAGCCGTCGAGCTCCTGGTGCTCCAGGGCCGCCCCATCGGCGAACCCGTGGCCCGGCATGGCCCCTTCGTCATGAACACCCAGGACGAGATCCGGCAGGCCTTTCACGACTACCGTGCCACGCGCTTCGGCGGGTGGCCGTGGCCGAGCGACGCCCCCGTGCACGACCGCGCACAGGGACGCTTCGCCCGTCACGCCGACGGAAAGGTCGAGACCAAGGCCTGATCCGAGCGCCGCGGTTAGCCGGGCAGCATGCGCTTCGTTGCCGGCTTCATCGCCCTCATCTTGTCCATCTGGCACGGTCTCGCGGGCCTCTCCCAGCTGTGGGAGGGCCTGTGGACGCTGGTGCTGTTCGCCGAGCTGGCCATGCCCGAAGACAAGTTCTGGAACATGGAGCTGCTGTACCTCACCTACACCCACGGGTGGTGGATGGGGCCCCTGAACATCGTGGCCGGCCTCGCCCGCTTGCTGCCGGCGATCGGCCTGCTGGCCGGTGCCGGCGTGTACGTGGCGTCCGGCCGGCGCGGAACCCTGCTGGCATTCGACGCGCTGCTGCTGGTGGGGACCGCCGGCGTGCTGCTGTACGACAACGCCTTGTCGCTGCTGTTCAAAGAGACCTACGACATCACCCTGATGCTGTACTGGGGTGACGTGCAGGGCTACCAGCTGGCCTACACCCTGGCTCCATTCCGCTTCCTGTTCGCCGCCGGCATCGACGCGCTGCTGTTCGGGGTGACGGTCATCCTGGCCGGCCTGTTGGTGGTGGCAGCGCGACCCGCAGACGACCCTGAGGGTGGGGAGTAGGGTCCGGCGCGACCAACCCAGACGATTTTGGGTGATCCAAGCGCTGGCGCTTCCGTATCTACCCCCAGGGCGGTAAAACGCATGCGATGTCGACCACCGAAGATCCAGCGGAGCTGCTTGCTCGCGTCGCCACCGGCGATCGCACCGCTTTCGCTTCGTTCTTCGCCGCGTATGCGCCCCGAATCAAGGGCTTTCTGCTCAAGGCAACGCGGGGGAATGCCGTGCTGGCCGAAGAGCTGACCCAGGAGGTCATGCTGCGCGTGTGGCGCCGTGCGGGCAGCTTCGACGGCTCGCGGGGCGCGGTCAACACCTGGGTATTCACCATCGCGCGCAACGTGCGCATCGATCACGCCCGCAAGAAGCGTCCGAGCATCGACGACGCCGACCCGGTGCTGGTCGCCGACGAGGCACCCACCGCCGACGTGGTCGCCGCCGGCCAGCAGCGGGCCGAGCGCGTCCGTCACGCCCTGTCCGCCCTGCCCGCCGAGCAGCGTGTCATCTTGGAGCGCGCCTACTTCGGCGGCGCCAGCCTGCGCGAGGTCGCCCTGGCCGAGGACGTGCCCCTGGGCACGGTCAAGAGCCGGGTTCGTCTGGCCATGACCAAGCTGCGCGCCGCGCTGGGAGGCCTGGACCGATGATGCCCACGCACCACTGCCCCGACTCTTGGCTGCTCGACTACGCCAGCGGCGCACTCGGCGAGGCGGAGTCGCTGTTGGTCGCCGTTCACGCCACGCTCTGCCCCTCGTGCCGAGCCACCATCGAGGCCCACGAGGCCGCCGCCGGGGCCTTGCTGAGCCGCGCCACCTCCAGTGCATTGAGCGCGGGCGCGCTCGACGCCGTGCTGCAGCGCCTCGACGAGCCAGCTCCAGCCACGCCCCTGCCGGTGCACGACAGCCTCTTCCCCGTCGCGCTCACCGGCTACCTGGGCCGCTCCAACCAGCTCGACTGGGAGGTGGTGGTCCCCGGCATCCGGGTCGTGGTGTTGCCCATCGATGCGCCCATGCCTGTGCGCCTGTTCGAGCTGGCGCCGGGGCTGCAAGTCCCCCGCCACACCCACACCGGCATCGAGCGCACCCTGGTGATCAGCGGCAGCTACACCGACGACGACGGCACCTTCGCCCGCGGCGACCTGGGCCTGCGCGACGGCACACGCGACCACAACCAGCGCATCGACGACGGCGAGGCCTGCCTGGCGCTGGTGGTGGCCGACGGCCCGCTGGTACCGCGAAGCCCCGAAGCCGAGGCCATCGCCAAGATGGTGGTGATCTAGCAGGCCGCTGAATCGCCGATTCGGCAGCCGGACCAGCCGAGGGCGGCGGATGCCTCGGAGGGCGCCCAGGCCCCCTTACAGCACGTCTCGTGTCACCCGGCTGCCGATGTGCACGCTGGGGTCGAACAGAAAGCGCAGCCACAGCCCCGCCCACGAGGTGTGGTGCGGCTCGTCCTCGTAGTGTTCACGCGCGATGCGACGCAGCTGGGGCAGCCGATGCCACGGCACCGCGGGGAAGTCGTGGTGCTCGACGTGGTGGCCGAAGTTCAGCGACACGGCGTTGAGCGGGCCGTAGTAGCTGCTGGTCTCGCGCTCGCCCTCGAACACGAAGTGCTCTTGCACGAAGCGCCCGAACAACGGGTGCAGCGCGAACAAGAAGTACAGGCTGGCGCCCAGGTAGACCCAGCCGACCCAAGGCAGCGTGTACGCCAGTGCTGCGATCACGCCGACTTGAAGCACCACATTGGCCACCAACCAGCGGTCGATGGGCGGCGCGTCGTCGGTGTGCCCAACCGTGCGCAGCGCCTGAACGATGGGAAAGAGCACGTGCCAGACCCACTTGCCGACCGTGCCCCGGAACAGCGCGAGCTCCCACTGCACCGGCAGGTCGGGGTCACGCTCGCCCTGCCCCTGACGGCGATGGTGCACCAGGTGCCAGTGCGCGAGCGACACCGAGAAGGGCGCCAGCATGGGCACGTTGGCGAACAGCACCAACAGCCGGTTGGGCGTGCCACGTTTGAACACCATGCCGTGACACGCCTCGTGCACCACCGCGAACAACGCGTGGTTGACGAAGGCGCCAAAGACCCAGGCCAGCACCAGCGCCGCCCACCAGGGTGCGAGCGCGCCCACCGCGAAGGCCATGCCCAGCTGCAGGGTCACCAGCGCGATGGCCAGCCAGACGGTGTGCGGTGAGCGGCCATACAGGCCCGTGATCTCGGGGTGTTCTCTCAGGATTCGCCGAGAGCGCTCACGATGGGGGTCGGGATGCTTGACGTGGATCATGCGGACTCCATTCTTATACTGACCAGTCGGTTTATAATCAGCATGCCCTCACCCGCCAAGTCCAAGATCACGATAGACCGGCGAATGGCCCGAACGAAGGACCCCGAGCTCGAGAAGCAGCGTCGCGAACAGGTCGCCGACGCCACCATCGACCTGCTCACCGAGCTGCCCTGGGGCAGCGTGTCGCTGACCCGTGTGGCCCAGCGCGCCGGGGTGAGCCGCGGCGTCGTCACGTACTGGTACGCCAACAAAGAAGAGCTCCTGAAGGCGGCCGTCGAGCGCTTCCACGACCGGTACGCCGAGCGACTGCTGGCCATCGCCGCAGCCCCCCGGCCGGTGCGCGAGCGGCTGGAGCAGCTGTTGCTGGCCACCCTGCCCGATCGCGAGACGCTTCAGCGCGAAGCCGCCTTCCAGGCCGAGGTGTACAGCTTCGCCAAGGCGCACCCCGACGTGCTCACCCCCATGGCCGAGAGCTACCTGCGCTTTCATGCCGTGGCCGAGGCCCTGGTGCAGATCGGCCGCGCCGAGGGCTACGTCACCGCGACCGATACCAAGCACACCGCCCGCTTCGTGCACGCCCTCATCGACGGGGTGTCCCTGCACGCCGCCCACGACCAGAGCCTGTCCCTCCCCCAGGTTCGCGCCCGCTTGCTGGTGCTCATCGAGCGCTGGCTGAAGGACGACCCATGAGTGCACCCGTGAGCAGCCCCCTCGACGGCATTCGCGTGCTCGACTTCACCCTCAACCTCCCTGGCCCCTACACCAGCTTCATGCTGGCCAGCCTGGGAGCCCAGGTCATCAAGGTCGAGCCCCCGCGCGGCGATCCGGCCCGCCACATGGGCGAGCTCTTCGACATGCTCAACCGGGGCAAGCGCTCCGTGGTCCTCGACCTGCGCGACCCGTCCGCTGCAGAGCCGCTGCGCAAGCTGGTGCAGAGCAGCGACATCCTGCTCGATGGCTTCCGGCCGGGGGTCATGGCCCGCCTGGGCTGCGGCTGGCCCACCGCATCGAGCTGGAACGACCGGCTGATCTACTGCTCCATCACAGCGTACGGCCAGGATGGGCCCCGCCGCGACGAGCCCGCCCACGACCTGAACCTGCAGGCGCTGGCCGGCGTGTGCCACATGGAGCGCGCCAGCAACGGCGTTCCGCGCGGCACGGTGCTGCCCCTGTCGGACTTCTCGACCGCGATGGTCGCCATGTCCGCGCTACAGACAGCGCTCTACCAGCGCGAGCGCACCGGAGAGGGCCAGTACCTCGACGTGGCCATGTCCGACGCCGTGCTGTCCTGGACCCACGTCTGGGGCGAAGGCGTCGACCTGGCTCAGGCAGCCCGTCAGCAGCTGGGAGCCGGCGCCGACCTGGCAGGCCCGCTGCTGCGCAAGCTCGACCGCGAGCGCTTGTTCGCGCTGCCACAGTACGGCGTGTACCGATGCCGCGGCCGCGAGTACCTGGCCCTGGGCATCGTGGACGAGAAGCACTTCTGGAAGGCGATGTGCGAGGTGCTGGGCCTGCCTTGGATGATTCGCCTGCCCATGGCGGCTCGCTCGGCCCTGGGTCCAGCACTGCGACCCATCATCGCCGCGCGCCTTCGCACCGGTCGCCGCGACGACTGGCTGCGTCGCTTCGTCGCCGCGGGAGTGCCCGCGACCCCGGTGCATCACCCCACCGCCGGCAAGCGCGACGCGCAGTACCAGCACCGTGGCCTCGTCGACGCCTCGGGTCGGGTCAAGGCGCCGCTGCCCGGAGCGGGCTTCGTGCCCGGGCGGGCGCCGGGCCTGGGCGAGCACACCGAGTCGGTGCTGGCCGAGCTCTAGCAGAGTGATGAAATACCCGGCTTGCCGGGTATTTCAGCGCGCTGCGACCGAGGCATCCGCCGCCCTCGGCAGGTCCGGCTGCCGAATCGGCGATTCCTCGAAACAACGAAAACCACCGGCCAAACGCAATCGTCGAGTCGGCGGCCGGACTTGCCGAGCCAGAAGGCGGCGGTGCCGGCAATGGTAGTGCAGGCTGTTGAAATGCGAGGAACGAGTATTTCAGCAGTCTGCTAGCGGTCAGCCGGCTAGCAGCGCCCCCAGGTCGCCCTTGGGCACCCGGTCGATCAGGGCCCACGGGTCGCCCAGGTCATCCACCCGATCCGGGACGGTCTCGATGGTGTGCTCGGCGGGGTCGCAGCCCTGTACCTCACCCCAGGCCAGCGGCGTCGACACCCGGGCGTCGGGGGTTGGCCGCACCGAGTAGGCGCTGCACAGGTACCGGTCGTAGGCATTCTGGTTGTAGTCGACGAACACGCCCTGCCGGTCGGCCTTCTTCCACACACTGGTCGCGGCGCCGGCGCTGCGCTGTTCGATGCGCCGCGCGAGGTTCAGCGCCGCAGTCCGGACCTCGGAGGGTGTCCAGCGCCGGTCGATGGGCACATCGACGTGCAATCCCCGCTTGCCGCTGGTCTTCACGAAGCCCGTCAGCCCCTGCTCGCCCAGCAGCTCGTGGGCCAGCAGGGCCACGTCCACGATCTGTGCCCACGGCACGCCCGGCTGCGGATCGAGGTCGACGCGCAGGCGGTCGGGGTGCGCCAGGTCATCGGCCCGGACCGGCATCGGATTGAGGTCGATGCAGCCCAGGTTCACGGCCCACAGCACCCCGTCGATGTCGTGCACGACCGCCTCTTCGGTCCAGTGTCCCGACGCGTAGTGCAGCACCGCCGTCTGCAGCCACTCCGGTCGGGCGGCGGGAACGCGCTTCTGGAAGAAGTGCTCCCCGTCGGCGCCGTGGAGGTATCGGCGCAAGATCATGGGCCGACCCGCGACCCCGCGCAGCACCTCGGCTGCCACGAAGCGGTAGTAGTCGGCCAGATCGGCCTTCGTGAGCCCCAGCTGCGGGAACACGACGCGTTCGGGATGGGAGAGGATTACACTCACTGACATTCGTTGGCGAAAGGATGACGGGTCGGTTCGTCTGTGGCCATACCCTCGAACCCCGGGAGAGGACCATGTGGATCGTACTCGCAGCCCTGACCGCCACCACAGCCACCGCCGCCGACTGGGACGCCTTGCTCGCCGACACCGGGTGGGAGGAGGTCGGCCAGTCATCCACCAAGGCCACGGGCGACATCGACATCAAGCTGAAGGAGATCGGCGGCCATCCATGCCTGCGGGGCCATGCCGTCGTCGATGCCAAGATCGATGCCCTCTACGACGTCGTGACCGACGTGCCCGCCGCCAAGGACTTCAGCAGCGAGACGCTCTTCGACTCACGCGTCCTGGGCCGCGACGCCGACGCGATCGAGTACTACCAGCACCTCGATGTGCCCAACTGGACGATGGCCAGCGACCGATTCTGGGTCCTGCGCGGCGAGCCGGCATCGTCGGGCGACGTGCGCGCCTTCCGCTGGGATCGCTTCGACTGGCGCAGCAAGTACCCCGACCTCGCATCGGACATCGACACCAACTACAGCAGCTCGGTCGAGCCCGACCCCAACTGGGGCCAGTGGATGTTCCAGCCCAAGGGCGCCCAGACCGAGGCCACCTACTTCATCTGCAGCAACCCCGGCGGCTCGCTGCCCGAGTGGCTCCAGAAGGCCGCCGCCACCAAGACCCTGCCGGGAACCATGGCCGACGTGGTGCGCGAAGCGCAGAAGCGCGGCGCGGGCGGGTAGCTACGTCCAGACCTCGGTGATCAGGTCGATGACGTCGGCCTCGGTGTCATCCAGACCGTCGGCGGCGGCGAGGTCGACGAGCAGGCTGCGAATGAGCAGCTGCGCCTCGTGGCGGGTGACGCCCTGGGCCACCTCCAGGGCCGCGTCCATGGTGGCCGGGATGCCCTCGACCGCGTCGGCGAGGCGCGCGTATTTCTCGGTGCCCAGGCGGCTGCCCAGCTCGTGCATCTGAGCCAGCTCGGCAACGGTCACGACGCCGTCGGCGACAACCAGCTGGCGCACCAGACACAGCAGGGCAAGAGCTTCGCGATCGGTGAGGTCTTGGGGATTCATGCGGCGCAGCATACGCCAGGAGAAGCGCGCATCCTAGCCTCCGATGGCGGCGGTGCACTCGACGCAGCAAGGGCTCTCGGGGCGCGCCTTCAGCCGCCCGTACCCGATGGGCTCCCCACACTTCCGGCACCATCCGTACTCGCCCTCGTCCGCCGCCTTGAGCGCGAGCTTCACCACCTTCAGGCGAGTCTCGGTGCGGCGAACCACCTCGGCCGCCATCTGCTGTTGCTGGATGGCGTCGATGCGGCTGACGCGCCCGACGGCCGTCTGGTCGAGCTCGACGGGGATCGCGTGGCCGGCGCTCGCCGCCTGGTTCACGCCCAGCTGCGTGGCCAGCTGGCGAAGCACCGCCACCAACTCGTCGTGCTGTTCAGGCGTCAGTTCTTCGGGCATCGCGGCAGTGTACCTCCCGCGGGCGCGCTACCCGGCGAGCCTTCCCTGCTCGAGCCCCGCGAAGGTCGCGAGCCGGTGTTCGATCTCGGGCCAATAGCCATCGCAGGCCGGCCGGAACAGGCCGAAGTGCCCGACATGCTGTCGACCGATGTCCTGGGGACGCTTCACCTCGAGGGTGGCGCCCCGAAAGACGCCGCGGAACGTGCGGACCGCTGAAAGCGGCGCGAAGTCGTCGTCGGTCAAGGCCACGATGTGCACCGGCACGTCGAGCTCGGCAAACTGACGGGCGGCCTGGGGGTGTGCGTCGAGCAGGTAGTGCTCTGACGTCAGCCACGTCGCCCACTCGGTCATCACGCCGGCGGGAAGATCCTCGGAGAGGCCCATCCACCCCGGAATGTAGCCCAGGGCTCGCGCGGTGATCGGCACCACGCCCCCCATCAACACGGCCATGCGCAGCCGCCCCCAGCCCTGCCAGTCGGCGAGCACCGGAAGCTGTGAGCCCACCGCGACGGCGCCGCGAAGCCGCGAAGCACCGCTCGCCAGGCCCAGGGTCTGCCCGCCAAAGCTGTGGCACAGCGCCACCACGGGCACCCCTGCAAAGGCCTCTTCGGCCGCCTCGATCGCCGCATCGACATCGAACACGGCCCAGTCGGTCATCGTGGCGGGATCGTCGGTGATCGGCTCGATGCGGGAGCGCCCCACGCCTCGGTAGTCGAAGGTCAGCACCCCCAAGCCACGCCCGGCGAGCCACGCAGCGATGTGCCGGTAGAAGCGCTGCGGCACCGCCGTCGCGCCCAGGATGACCACGGCAGCCTCGGGTGCGCCCCGCGTCGGCTCGTACAGCGTGGCCGAGAGCCCCCGCCCGTCCAGCGCGCGAATGTCGATGTTGCGGATCATGCTGACCTCCTGCCCCATCGTGCGCGCGCACGACCCGTGCACCAACGCCCGGACTTGCATTCCCAGACTGCAATCATGCAGGCTAATACCTGTGAGGCTGCATCCATGGACTTCAGCTGGGACGATCTCCGCCACTTCCTGGCCGTGCACCGCTCGGGGTCGCTCGTGGGCGCTGGCCGAGAGCTTCGGGCGGATGCCACCACGGTGGGCCGGCGCATCTCGGCGCTCGAGAGCGGGCTCGGCGCCCCTCTGTTCATCCGGGGCCGAAACGGCTGGACGCTGACGCCCGCTGGAGCGCGCATCCTGCCCGCCGCCCGGCGCGCCGAAGAGGCCAGCGCCGACGTGGCTCGGGGCATCCAGGACGCCCGCAGCAACCCCACCGGCGGGGTGCGCCTGTCCACGCTCGAGGTGTTCGCGACGCGCCTGCTGGCCCCGGTCTTGCCCGATCTGCACGCCCGGCATCCGGGCATTCGCCTGGACGTGCTGTGCACGCCACGCGTGGTCGACCTGCATCGCGGCGAAGCGGACCTGGCCATGCGCGTGGGCCTTCCCTCCGAAGAGAGCCTGGTCGCGAGGCGCATGAGCACCGCCACCGAGCGACCCTACGTCGGCGTGCCCTGGCTGGCCAAGCGCCGCTTGCGCCCCGATCAGGTCACCGATCTCGACGGCGCCGAGGTGCTCCTGGTGCTGGCCCCCGACCGCTGGAACGAGGGCCTGGGCGACGCCAAGCCCGTCCTGCGCAGCACCAGTGTGTCCATGCTGCTCGAGGCCTGTAGAGCCGGCCTGGGCGTCGCGATGCTGCCCGACATCTTTGCCGCGCGCGACCCCACCCTGGTGCCGCTCGATGCCCTTTGTGTGCAGCGCGAGCGACCGGTCTGGTTGGTCATGCACCGCGAGATGGCCAGGGTGGCGCGCGTGCGGGCCGTCGCCGACTTCCTGGCCGAGCGCTTTGCCTAGCCCTGGATAGGGTGCACCGTGAGGTGACCATGCCGCTGTGGAACGCGGACGTGCACATCGACGAGCGCCTGACGCGGCGGCTGCTGGAGTCTCAGTTTCCAGCGCTGGCGCCCGCGCGCCTCACCCTGTTGGGGCAGGGCTTCGACAACGCCGCATGGCGGGTCAACGACCGTTGGGTGGTGCGCATGCCGCGGCGGAAGATCGCCGATGAGATCTTCGCGTACGAACGCGCCGTGCTGCCGCTGATCGGCCAGTCGCTCCCCCTTCGCGTCCCCTTCCCCGAGCTCATCGGCACGGCCACGGCCGACTACCCCTACGTCTTCAGCGGCTACCGCATGCTGCCCGGCCTGACCGGGTGCTCGGAGCACATCACCCCGCACCAGCGGGCCCAGGCCGCTGTCCCCCTGGCAACCTTCCTTCGGGCCCTTCACGACCTGCCCATCACCGGCGATCTGGAGCGCGCCGCCCCCCCGGACCTCATCGGCCGGACCGACCTGGTGGCCCGCACCCAGCGCATCTTCGCCGCCATCGACGGCCTGGTTGCGGCCGGCGCGAGCGGTCCCTGGCCGGCACTCCGGAGCCAGCTGTCCGACCTGTCGACCACCCCTCCGTGGCAAGGCCCGCCCACCCTGGTGCACGGCGATCTGTACGACCGCCACCTGATCTTCGAGGGCGGCGTGCTGACCGGGGTCATCGACTGGGGGGACGTGCACGTCAGCGACCCCGCCCTCGACCTGGGCATCGCCTGGTCGTTCCTGTCCGCCGGCGCACGCGCTCACTTCATGGCTGCCTACGGCGAGGTCGACCGCCACACCCAGGACCGCGCGCTGTACAAGGCCTTGTCGTACGGCGTCTTCTTGACGGCCTACGGCCTCGACGTCGGCGACGAGGCCCTGCTGCGGGTGGCGCAACGCTGCCTGTCGCTCACTCGCGGATCTTGACGATGCCTCGGTCGGCGGCCCGCTGCACGATGCCCTCCCAGATCTGCATGGCCTCATCGCGCCGATCCCAGGGCGAGCCCGCGAAGTGGGCGTCGATGTAGGCCTCGAGCTCGGGCTGGTGCATGCGGATGCGCTGCCCAGAGCGACGCAGGTACTGGCACTCGGGCGCGTAGATCTCGTCTTCGTCGGCTTCGATGATGGGCAGCGCCATGGGCGGGCGCGGCTGGCCCGAGCGCAGCGCCTCTTCGTCGAAGACGTCGAACATCGGATCGGCCGCCGCGTCGCGGGCCGTGAGGGGGTCGAGCTCGAAGATGCCCTCGATCAGCGCCAACCAGCTGGTGTGCTCGTACACGACCTGGCTCACGTGGCGCTCCTTGACGTAGGGGCCCGCAACGATCGTGGGCACCCGGAAGCCCAGCTGATCGAAGCCCTCACTGGCGCGCGCGTCGGCGTCGGTCGTTGGCGGAGGCACGTGGTCGTGGAAGCCGCCATGCTCGTCGTAGGTGATGATGAGCAGCGTTCGATCCCACTGCGGGCTCGCCGCCAGCGCTTCGTAGATCGAGGCGACGAAGACCTGTCCCGCCAGCGGATGCGCGGGCGGGTGGTCGTCGGCGATGCCGTACACCGGATCGACCATCACCACGTTGGGCAGGGTGCCGGCTTCGGCGTGCTCGAAGAAGCGCTCGATCGGCAGCAGCTCGTCGTCGGCCAGGTACACGTCCCACAGAAACAGGCTGAAGGGCGCGCTCGCGAAGTAGTTGGCCCACGGGATGCCCTTCTCGCGCAGCGCCGTGGCGATGGACGGGAAGCCCTCTTCGGAGTGGTCGTTGCCGTGCATGCCGCCGTTCTGGGCGCTGGTGGCGTAGAAGCGGTTGGGCCAGGTGGACGACATGACCGACGAGAACCAGTGGTCGCACACCACAAAGTGGTCGGACAGCGTGTAGTAGGCCGGCAGCTCGGCCCGGGTCCAGTACCCCATGGCTTCGTGGGCGACCTCGGGGTCGCGTGCGTGAAAGACCTCGACAAAGCCTCCGTTGGAGCCGTTCTTGAACTGGGCGTGCGATGCGGTCCAGCTGTGAGGGGGATCTTCGAGGCAGTGGATGGCCGACTTGAAGGGTGCGACGTCGTAGCCATCGGGATGGGGGTTGGTGTGGTCGAGGGTGAGCCCCTCCACGTCGTCGCGCCCCTCGTCGAGCGTGAGGGCCCCCAGGAAGTGATCGAAGCTCCGGTTCTCCATCATCACGAACACGACGGTGTCGATGCGCTGGCGCAGCAGCTCGAAGTCGATGCCCTCGCCGGTCGGCCCGTCACCACCGTCGCCGTCACATCCAGCAGCCCCGAGCAGCGCGACGGCGCCCATTCCTTTCAGCGCGGTGCGGCGATCGACGCCTGCTTTGCTGCCTTCATGCGACATGCGGCCCCCCGAGCAGCCGTTGTAGCTGACCCCACCGTGCGCCTTGCAAAGTCGGTGGCAAATCCGAGGCGTTCAGGACCAGACGCGCTCGAGCCCCGCGATCAGGGCCTCTTCTTCGGCCACGACCTCATCGCTGGCGGCCAGCGCTCGCAGCTGCTCCAGGATGTAGGCGCGGGCGTCGGCGCGGGTCAGCTTGTCGGCCGCCAGCAGGGCGCCGTCCAGGCCTCCGAACTCGGCCTTGGCCCGACCGGCCAGCTCGCGCCAGCGCTCGACGCCGATGTCGCTGGTGAGCTCGCGCACCCAGGCCATTTCTTGCAGGCTGACGATGTCGTCGACGTTCACCAGCAGGCGGACGAGGCCGACGTAGAGCAGAAGCTCAGGGCCGTCGAGATCGGTCGGGGACAAGTGGACCTCCAAGCGGGCGCTTGCATAGCACGCCCGGTGTCGATCTGGGTGCGGCTCGCCCGTCGTAGAGGTAGACCCACGCCAAGGAGGCCCCATGACCGCCATTCCCGCCGAACTCATCACTTTCCTGGCCGATCTCGCCGCGAACAACGACCGCGAGTGGTTCCAGGCCAACAAGAAGCGGTACGAGCGCGACCTGAAGAAGCCCGCGTTGGCCTTCATCGACGCCTTCGCCGACCCCTTGCAGCAGATCAGCCCCCACTTCCAGGCCATTCCCAAGGCGTCTGGAGGCAGCCTGTTCCGCATCTTTCGCGACACGCGATTCAGCAAGGACAAGACCCCGTACAAGAAGAACACCGGCATGCACTTCCGCCACGAGGACGCCGGCCGCGACGCACACACACCCGGCTTCTACCTGCACATCCAACCCGACGACAGCGGGGTCGGCGTCGGCATCTGGATGCCCGACAACACCGTGCTGGGGCAGCTCCGCGACAAGATCGTCGCCGAGCCGGAGCGCTGGACGGCGCTCAAGACCCACCTCGCGAGCAAGGGCCTGCAGTTCATGGACAGCGACAAAGACCTCAAGCGCGTGCCCCGGGGCTACGACAAGAACCACGAGCACGCCCGCGACCTGCGCCGCAAGAGCATCGCCGTGCACAAGAAGCTGTCCGACGCCGAGGTGACCGCGCCCGACTTCCAGTCCAAGCTGGCCAGCACCTTCGAGGACGGAGCACCGCTGGTGGAGTTCGTGTGCGAGGCATTGGGACTGGCGTACTGAGGTCGAAGCGAGCGCAGCGAGCGCAGCGCGCGCCCCTCCGCCCTCCGCGACGAGTGGGGGGTTCCAGGGGGGCCGAAGCCCCCCTGGCAGCGAGCGCAGCGAGCACCGCGAGCGCAGCGAGCCCCCTCTGCCCTCCGCGAGGAGTGGGGGTTCCAGGGGGGCCGAAGCCCCCCTGGCAGCGAGCGCAGCGAGCACCGCGAGCGCAGCGAGCCCCCTCCGCCCTCCGCGAGGAGTGGGGGGTTCCAGGGGGGCCGAAGCCCCCCTGGCAGCGAGCGCAGCGAGCACCGCGAGCGCAGCGAGCCCCCTCCGCCCTCCGCGAGGAGTGGGGGGTTCCAGGGGGGCCGAAGCCCCCCTGGCAGCGAGCGCAGCGAGCACCGCGAGCGCAGCGAGCCCCCTCCGCCCTCCGCGAGGAGTGGGGGGTTCCAGGGGGGCCGAAGCCCCCCTGGCAGCGAGCGCAGCGAGCGGAATGAATAGAGTGGAGACGGTGGGAATCGAACCCACGTCCGAAGCAGCCCGTTCCAAGCAATCTACGTGCGTAGTCTCTGGGATTCCTGCCCCGCTCCCCCCAGAGACCTGAGGAGCGTTGGGCTCAACGGCGACTTTTTGGTGGTTTATCGTCCCCCGACCGGCGCACCGCGTTCCGGTTTCGGGACTATCCGTGTCTTTACGCGCCCAGATGAAGCCCACGGCAACGTTTCATCCGGACGGCAGTGCTCTCGGTTTAGGAGAGCGGGGCAATGGCTAGGCCACTGCCTTGGCTGCGAAGAAGTTGTTATTGTTGGCAACTACTTTGAATGGAAGAACCTTGATTTACGAGGGTGTTCAACCATCCCCTCGACACGCAGCCTGGCCCGACAGTCACCCCGTCGAAACCTGGCGTCCCCATAGCTTCATTCACGATTTCAAGGCTCGCGCGAGAGAACTCCCGCCCTCAATGCTTAAGGACGCGCCGACGAGCGGTCAACAGCACCAGCGCAAGCAACCAGCCCGGCCACGAGGGTGCGCCGGACGAGCTGCACGCGCATCCGCCCCCACTCCACACCTCGGGCAGTTGGCCACCTTGCTGCAAGGGGCCCGTGACCGGCGAATCCGCCACGCCCGAGTCCGATGTGTCCACGATGTCCGGCACCGGAGCAGCCGAGTCGCCTGAGTCCCCGGTGTCCTGGGGCTGCGCGCTGTCACCGGTGTCCGCGGTGTCGCCCGGGAGCTGCGCATCCATGCCGTCGCAGTCCTGGTCGATGCCGTCGGACGGGACATCGAAGGCACCAGGATGCACGGTCGAGTCGGTGTCGTCGCAGTCTGGCTCGCCCGGCGTCCGATGGCCCGATGGCTGGGTGCACGACAGCACCGCGGCGCCCGGGTCGCCGTAGCCGTCCCCATCGGCGTCGCGCCAGTAGACCTCCTGGTCGATGGGGTCGTTGTCGGCGACGCCGTCACAGTCGTCGTCCAGGCCGTTGCAGAGCTCTGGCGCCGACGGGAAGGCCTCGGGGCGGTCGTCGTCGCAGTCGAGGTCGTTGTCGACGTTCTCGGGGTCGTGGTCGCAGCCGTGGTCGAAGGAGTCTGGGTCGCCGAAGCCGTCCAGGTCGCCGTCGTCCCAGCTGGTGGTGGCGTCGACGGGGTTGTCATCGATGAGCCCGTTGCAGTCCTCGTCGACGCCGTCGCAGAACTCGAGCGCGCCCGGATGGATGGAGGCATCGGAGTCGTTGCAGTCGGTCGCGTCGCTGACATCCTCGTCGGTGACGCAGGAGTGGGCAATGACCGCACCCGCCCCGAAGCCGTCGTCATCGCCATCGACGTACATGGGCGGGTTCGACGGCCCTCCGTCCACCAGGCCGTCGCAGTCGTTGTCGAGCCCGTCGCACAGGTCGGGGTTGTCGGGGAAGCGGTTGGGGTTGTTGTCGTTGCAGTCCCCGCCCACTTCCACCCAGCCGGGCAGCTCGTCGCTGGCCACGAAGGTCACGCTGCTGTCGCCCCATCCATCGCCATCGCCATCCCAGAACCAGGTGCGCAGCGGGGCGTTCTCGCAGATGAAGCGGAAGGAGGACGAGCACGGTTCGTCGTTCCAGGTGCGGTCCGGGTGGAAGCGGTTGAACTGGACGCAGTCCTCGCCTCCCCCCGCGTCGTTGGGCTCGCCTGCGTGCCAGTTGCTGTACACCAGGTCGCTGCCGTCGTCCCAGACCCAGACGCCCTCTTGAGCCGCATCGGTCAGCCCGAACCACCACTTCTGGGTGGAGTAGGTGTCGGCGGTGTCGTCGACCCAGTCGTTCTCGGCGGCGGTGGCGACACTCACCAGGTGGTAGCCGTAGCCGTTGCAGAAGTCGCGAGCGGCCGTCCAGGGCGTGGGCGTCGGGCAGAACAGGTATGCATGATCGTCGCGGTAGTCGGTTGGGCAGGGGCACACGCCGTCGCCATCGACCAAGCCATCGCAGTCGTTGTCGACAGCATCGCAGGGATCGTCGACGCCCGGGCGCACGTCGGCATCGCCGTCGTTGCAGTCTTGATCGTTGCCCACGTACCCCAGCGGAGGCGTGGTCGAGGGCGACTCGATGGCGCCTGCGGGATCGCCGTAACCATCGCCGTCGGCATCGACCCAGTAGGGCTCGGCCAGAGCCGCGCATGTCAGCAAGAGCATCCACATGCAGCCAGCATAGCGCCGGCCCAATTCGTTAGCCCCATCCCTCACCGCGCCGAACCACCCGGAGTCGCGATGCCGCTGTTGCTGCTGCTGGCCATGGGCTGCCCACACCCCTCCTCCATGGAAGAGTTCGTCGATGACGACTCCGTGGCCGTCGACACCGATCCCCTGAGTGTGGTCGTCCTGCCGCAGATGCCCCTGTGGACGGACAAGTACTCCAAGACTCAGGACGACATGGGGCGCTTCTTCCGAATCGAAGCGCTGATGGAGGAGCACGGCTTCTCGCGCCTACAGGCGGTCGAGGTCCAGAACCACTTCCGCGACCTGCAGCGCCAAGAACCGGGCCGCAGCGAGGTCGCCCACCTTCAGCAGGCGGTGCGGCTGGTGAAGGGCGGCGTTCACGAGAGCGGCCTGAATGCCAAGAAGCTCGAAGAAGCGCGCTTCATTGTGGTCTTCGACCTCGATGACACGCTCTACGACCAGTACTACCCGGCCGAGGTCGCCTCGACCTGCCACACCGCCCACTTCCAGCAAGCGGGGCGCGACAAGTTCATCCAGATGGCTCCGGGCTGGGACTCGGTGCTTCGCGCGGTCAGCGAGCTGGGCGGGGCGAGCGTGATCTTCTCGGCCAACCTCGACGAGCCCACCCTCGACAACCTCGGCCACATCGAGCTGGGCGACACGTCGCTGCGCGACAGCCCGCTGATCTCCGGCGTGATGACCAACTCCTTCCTCATCATGCAGCACAAGTCGGACGGTCGGCCGGTGTCCACCCCCAGCAAAGACCTGCGCATCGTCGACGAGACCCTCGACCGGGTGATCATCGTCGACGACAATCCCACGCGCCTGTTTCAGTTCGCCAATACCCGCGTGTTCCGCAAGTTCCACGCCGACGATTGGTGCGCCACCACCGAACAGGACCCGCACAACCGGGCGCTGCACTTCACCATGCGCGAGGTCGAGCTCGAGATCCGTGAGTCGGCCACGGCGATGACCGAGCTCGACCTGCCCTTCGCCACCGCCTACCTGCCGTATTCGGCGACCGGGCGCCTGGCCGTTGACGCGCTGATGCAGGGCAACGACTGGAGCCACGAACAGGCGGCCCTGCACCTTCGCAAGCACCCCGACCTCGCTGATCGGGCCTTCTGAGTGCAGCTCGCCTTCGAGTTCGCCATGCTCACGGTGTGGGGGCTGCTGCTCGTGCGGTGGCTCAGCATGGTGCTGCTGGGCATCGCCGACCACGTGCGCCAGCGCCGACGGGCCGAAGCCATCGCCGAGCGCCGCAGTCGGCCCCGGGTGACGGTCTTGGTGCCCGCCTACAACGAGGCGGCGGTGATCGCCGGCACGATCGAGAGCCTGGCAGCAAGCGACTACGACGCCCTGGACATCGTGGTGGTCGACGACGGATCGGCCGACGACACCGCCTCGATCGCGCGAGCGACCGGCATCGACACACTCACGGTGCTGGTGCAGGCCACCAACCAGGGCAAGGCGTCGGCGCTCAACCGGGGACTCGAGGCCGCCCGCGGTGAGCTCATCCTCACCATCGACGCCGACACCAAGGTCGACCCGGACTGCGTGCGCACCCTGGTTCAGACCCTGCTGCACACCCGCGCCGACGCGGTGGCCTCCAACGTGAAGGTGGGCAACCGCAGCTCCCTGGTGGGTCGCCTGCAGTCCATCGAGTACGTCACCGGCCTCAACATCGACCGACGCGCCCAGTGCATGCTGGACATCATCACCACGGTGCCGGGCGCGGCGGCGCTGTGGCGACGCGACGTGCTGCAGCGCTACGACGGCTTCAGCAGCGACACCCTGGCCGAGGACACCGACCTCACGCTGACATTGCTACGAAATGGCCACAAGATCGAATTCGCCGATCGGGCCATTTCTCGAACAGAAGCGCCCTCGACGTGGGGCCAGCTGTTCCGGCAGCGGGTGCGATGGCTGTACGGCAACCTGCAGTGCGCCTACAAGCACAGCAACGCCTGGACCAGCCCCGCCCCGCCCGCGGTCAAGCTGCTGGCTCTGCCCAACCTGTGGTGGGCACACCTGGGCGTGTACGTGCTGTTTCCGGTGTCGCTGGTCTGGGCGGCGCTCCTGCGGGAGTCGGTGGCCGACGCGGTCGTGGCCTGGATCGTCGGAAGTGCCCTGTCTCTCGACGTCGTCATCGCGCTGCTGGCCTACCAGCTCGACCGGGACCGCACGACCGAAGTCCTGCTCGCTCCCATCCAGCGCGTCGTCTACCCATTGTTCCTGTTCGCCGTCTTTGTCACGGTCATGGTTCGCATCGCGCTGCGCCGGCCGTTTGGCTGGAACAAGCTGGAACGCAGCGGGGCGCTGGATTAAAGCACCGAACGGGTAGACGTCACGACCACGTCCACGACGACGCCCACGTCCACGTTCACGTTCACGTTCACGTGAACGTCCACGTCCACGACCACGTCCACGTGACCGTGAACGTCCACGTCCACGTCCACGTCCACGTCCACGTCCGCGCGACTCGACGTCGACTTCGACGAATCGCCGTCGCCGGCCGGGCCGGTGTGGCCCCGTCACCATGCCGCTGGGATGCCGCACCGCCGGCCCCGCGTCAACCTCCGCGACCCCTTCGGCGGTCGGCTTAGCCTCCCGCCTGCCAGGGGTTCCCGCGGAGGTTGACCCGGCGCCGTCGGCGCGGCTGGGGCGCTCAGGGTCCAGTCGCCAGCCCTGGCCGTGGGGGGAAGGAAGCTTGCGACCGAACGGGACCCCGCGGCCAGCTCGACGGCTGGCGGCGCAATCGGTCGCAGGCCACACCGGCCCGGCCTGGAGTCAACGACCATGTCCTTCTCGTACGAAAAGCTCGATGTCTACCGTCTACTCACCGAGGTGGCCGACTGGATCGCCGATACCAAGTGGCCTCCCGGGTCGCACTGGCTCGAGTACCAGGCGCTGCGCGCCATCCAGTCGGCGGTGCTCAACACCGCCGAGGGCCTCTTGCGAAAGGGCAAAGCCGGCAAGAACCAGCTCGACATCGCATTTGCGAGTGCCGGCGAGGCCAACGCGGCTCTGCGGCTGAGTCGGCTCGAAGGGGCCAAAGAGCAGCAGGCCAAGCTGCGGCGCGTGGGACAGATGCTCTGGAGGCTCAAGCGGTAGCGCTCGAGCTGTGGTGGGCCGAGCTTACCCATTCGGTGCTCTAACGCCGCACCGCCGCGCGACGGCGTCGCATGAGCACCAGCGGGGCCAGCACGGCGAAGGCTCCAACGGGCCCACGTCCGCTGTTGCAGCCGCACTCGAACTGCGGCAGCAGCAGGTCCAGGAATCCTGGGCGCGTGGGCTCTTCGGAGTCGTCGTCGTAAACGGTCCATTCCCTCCAGTCGTCCCACGCATCGGCTTGATTCGAGCCAGAGGGGGCCGTGCCGCCACCACTGGGCGCGCAGCCGCTCGTCCCTCCACCTCCACCTCCACCCCAGCCGTAGCCGGTATCGAGGCACCCACCCCGCCAGGCCGTGTCCCAGCCCGTGTCCCAACCGTTGCTGCAGCCCTCGTCGCGGCGGCCATCGCAGTTGTTGTCCCGTGCATCGCAGACCTCGACGGCATCGGGGTGCACGTCGGGCTCGTCGTCGTCGCAGTCGGTTGCCGGGCCAAAGTCCGGCGGGGCCTGGGGGGTGCACGTCAGCGCGATCTCGGGCCACCCCAACGTGTAGGCAGCGCTGACCGAGGCCGCCCTGCCCCCATGCCCGTCGCCGTCCCGATCGGGAACGAACGCGTAGAAGGGTCCGGTCTGCAGGCACTCCGCAGCGTGGGAGACATCGATCCACATCCCCACCTCGTGCCACTCCACCTGCAGGCTCACCCAGAGCCCCTCGGCGAGCCTTGCCGCGTCGAGCTCGGTGCCGTCCCCGGGCACGTCGATGGTGACGCGTCCCTGCACGAATTCATGATCCTGGGTCCGAGTCCAGAACGGGGGCGATGGGTAGGCGTCGTGCAGCCCCAGCTGGACGGATTCCGTGCCTGTCACGGGCTGCCCCATCGCATCGAAGAGGCTGGCATCCAGCGTGAAGGTCTGCTGGGCACTGGCAGGCAGAGCCTGCGTGAACAGGGGCAAGAGCAGCAATCGGCGCACGGGGACCTCCGGCGCTCACCATTCCACCGCAGTCCGCCGCTCGCGAGTCCAACCTGCACAAAGCGTGCGGCAAGATCGACCCTCGGTGTGCAGTTCTGACAGGCGCGCCGACGCGGCAGCGGCGCCCGCCTACTCGATGGCGATCGAGAAGTGCGCCTCGGTGTCGCCTTGTACAGCCTTGGCCGACCCCAGCTCGAGCACACTGCCCACCAGCGACGCGATGTCATCGGCCATCAGCTCGTCGGACGGGTGACCGTAGGTGACCACCACGCCCTCGGGTGCCTCGTCGTCGCCGCTTTCGACCACCGTGACCACCGGCTTGCTGCCGAACATGGCGAAGTCCTGGGCCAGCGCCTCGGGCAAGACCTCGGCGACCATCGCGCCACCGCTGCCGGTGACCGTGATGGGGACCTGCGCCGGCAAGATGCGACGCCGCTTGCCATCGGTGTAGAGCCCCTCGGGCCAGCTACCCAGCGAGTCGTCGAGCACGAAGCCGAACTCGCGGCACCCGTAGCGATCGACCTCGCAGGGCTCGACCTTGGTGCCCCACACCCCGATGAGCACGTCTTGGGCGTCGCCATCGATCGAGGTGCTGAACAGCACCCCCTCGTTCTTGGTGCCCGGCAGCAGGGTGTGCACCATCAGGTCGATCTCTTCGCCGCTCTGGGTCACGACGGTGACGCCGACATAGACCGGTTGGTCGCCCTTGGAGCCCTGCGGAGCCTTGATGTCGGCCTGGACGGAGATCAGCTGATCTTCGGCGCTGTGGCGAATCGAGGTGGGCGCGACCACCCATTTGCCGGCGGGCTTGGGGGCCGTGGCCTCTGAGGCCTCGCCCGCGACGGGCTGCTCTGGAGCCGCATCTACTGGGGCTTCAGGCGGGGTTTCTGTCTGGGGTTCGCCGCAGCCGAGCAGCAGCGACAGGAGGGTCATGGTGAGCATCGGCACTCTGCTAACCGGTCGCCTTGCGATATCGCTCGTCGACCGCGCGCAGTTCGTCGACACCTGCAGCTCCCTGCTCGCCGGGTGACGTGTCGAACCAGGCAGCCAGGATCTCGCCCGCCATGTCTCGGGACAAGGTGCGGTTGGACAGGCAGAGTACGTTGGCATGGTTCCAGACGCGTGCACCGGCCGCGGTCGCCGGATCGCCGCACAGCGCCGCCCGGATGCCGGGAACCTTGTTGGCCGCCATCGTGATGCCGGTTCCGGTCCAACAAAAGAACACGCCCTGATCACACTCCCCGCCCACGATCGCGAGCGCCGCGGCCTCGGCTGCCGACGCCCAGGCAACCTCGTGCCCGGTGGCCAGGGATCCGAAGCGCTCCACGAAGTGCCCCCGTTGCCGAAGAAGGTCCACGACGTGCTCGTGCACGGGGTAGGGCTCGTCCGACACGACAGCGATGCGCATGTCCCCTCCAGGTCGCTCATAACCAGGGTATCGTGGCGCCATGCGTTCCCTCGTCTTTGCCGTCGGCCTGGTGCTCCTTCCACTTGCCGCCCATGCGAACCCCAGCGACCCCTGGGACGAGCCGGCGTTCGAGCGACGCATCAAGGTGCCGATCACGGGGTCCGCGCTCAATCAGAGCGTGAACGGGATGGCCGTCTTGTTGCGGGTGGATCCCGGGTGGTTCGACTACGGCCAACAGTCAGGCAGCGGGGACGACCTGCGCTTCTGGCACAAGCACAACGCAAGCTCGTCTGCCCAGCCCACCGCCTACGAGATCGAGCTGTGGCAGAACGGCAGTGATTCGTTGGTGTGGGTGTACCTCGACGACATCCCGACGCACGACCTGGACTACCTGTGGATGTACTTCGACAGCACGTCCGGGTCGCAGTCCAACGGCTACGACACCTTCGTGTCCACGCCATGGGAGAGCGTGTACCACTTCTCGTCCTCGCCCTTTGGCAGCCCGATGGACGACTCGGGCCCCTATGGCAACAACCTGCGCAACTCGACCGGTCCCAGCCGACCACCCATCAGCGTCGGCCTACCAGGCTCTCTGATTGGCGAGGGCGCCCAACACTTCGACGGCGAGAATCTCGAGGCGGATTTTCAGTGGGGCTTCCTGAGCTCCCAATTCACGGTCCAGATCTGGATGGACGGGACCGGAAACGGCGACCGGGGCCGCTGCGACGCGACGGTCGCCCTGACCGGAGACGACAACAACGGAGACTGGACCCCCAAGATCGGCTGCCTCACCAACAGCCAGAGACTGGGCATGGAGATCGACAACCGCGAAGTCGAGACGCCATTCCCGATCGACGGCCAGACCCACCTGTACACCTTCTTGTGGCATCCGTCGGGCGACCTGCGCCTGTACGTCGACGGCAACCAGATCGACGGCACCTGCTGCGAGAACAGCAGCTTCGGCGGCGACTGGGACGACTTCGTCATCCACGAGACCGACGGCGATCTGGGCTTCATGGATGAGTTCCGCCTGACGCCCCAGCCCCTGACCGACGCCGAGATCGAGGCCGAGTTCTACGCGCAGAACGGCGATCTGGTGCAACCCTGCCCCGCCTCCGAGATGCACGACTGGTTCCTCGATCTCGACGGCGATGGCTTTGGCGACGACAGCACCTACGAGCACTCCTGCAACCAGCCCCGCGACGGCGTGATGGTGGGCGGCGACTGCGACGACAGCGACGACGAGGTCAACGACGGCGCCGCCGAGCTCTGTGGCGACGGCAAGGACAACGACTGCGACGGGCTCATCGACGGCAACGACCCCGACACCCCCCAGAACCAGTACTGGGCCGACAACGACGGCGACACCTACGGCGACCCCAACAACGACACCTACGACTGCCAGCAGCCAAGCGGCTACGTCAGCAACAGCGGCGACTGCGACGACGGCGACAACGGCGTCAACCCCGGCCAGAGCGAGATCTGTGACGGCTCCAATGTCGACGAAGACTGCAACAGCCTGGCAGACGTCGCCGACCCCGCCATGCCCAAGATCGACTACTGGCGCGACCTCGACAGCGATGGGTTCGGCCTGGGCGGGGCCATCCAGCACTGCGACACCTCGCCCCCCTCGGGCTACGCCGACAACCAGCTCGACTGCGACGACACCGACACCAACATCAACCCGTCCATGCCCGAGATCTGCGACGGCGGCACCGACGAAGACTGCGACGGCGACATCGATGCCGACGACGACGACCTGCCCACCAACACCTACTACCTCGACAGCGACGCCGACGGACACGGCGACCCCGCCCTCTCGGTCACCGACTGCATGCAACCCACGGGCTACGTCTCGTCCAGCGACGACTGCGATCCCTCCAACGGAAACGTCTTCCCCGGGGCGCCCGAGATCTGCAACGCGACGGACGACGACTGCGACGGTCTGGTGGACACGGACGACCCGGACGTGGACGAGACACAGCTGGGCACGTTCTACCGAGATGCCGACAGCGACGGTCTGGGCGACAACTCCGACACGACCGAGAGCTGCGACCAGCCGACGGGGTACGTGGCGGTGGGCGGCGACTGCAACGACGGCGACAACAGCGTGGGTGCGGCTCCGACGTGGTACGCGGACACCGATGGCGACAACTACGGCAACCCGGGCAACAGCCAGGTGGCGTGTACACGCCCGAGCGGCTTCCTGGCCGACAACACCGACTGCGACGACAGCGACGCGCAAGAGAAGCCGGGCGCCAAGTGGTATCGCGACAGCGACGGCGACCTGTTCGGGGACACGACGGACACGCTGACGCAGTGCAACCGCCCCACGGGCTACATCTCGACGCTGGGCGACTGCAACGACAGCGACGCGGCGCAGAACCCCAACACGCACTGGCTCGCCGATGGCGACGGCGATGGCTACGGCCTGGACGGCAGCGACGTGGTGCAGTGCCCGCAGCCCACGGGCCACGTCATTCCCGGCGGCGACTGCGACGACACCGACCCCGCCCTGAACCCCGACACCAGCTGGTTCCGCGACGGCGACGCCGACGGCTTCGGCGACCCCACCATCGAGCTGGTGCAGTGCGACGAGCCCACCGGCTACGTGCTCAACCCCTGGGACTGCGACGACTCCGATGCCTCGGTGCTTCCCGACGCGTGGTGGTACCCCGACACCGATGGCGACGGCTACGGCGACATGGACGCGGGCATCCAGGCTTGCGACCCGCCTGCCGGCCACGTCTCGGACGGCACCGACTGCGACGACACCCGCGGCTCGGTGAACCCCACCACCACCTGGTACGAAGACAACGACGGCGACGGCTTTGGCAGCACGGCCCCCTGGCCCTCGCCGCAGTGCGACCAGCCCACCGGCTACGTGCTGACCAGCAGCGACTGCGACGACACCGACGACACCGTGAACCCCGACACCGTCTGGTACCTCGACCTCGACAGCGATGGATTTGGCAACCCCGACGAGTCCATCGCCCAGTGCCAGCCCATCACCGGCTACGTCACCAACGGCTGGGACTGCAACGACGGCGACGCCACCATCGTGCCCGACACCCTGTGGTACTTCGACTTCGATGGCGACGGCTTCGGCGACGACAACAGCGCCATCCAGGCCTGTGCACCCGTGCAGGGCTACTCCGAGTCGGGCGGCGACTGCGACGACACCGACCCCTTCGCCTTCCCCGGTGCGGGCGACATCTGCGGCGACGGCCGCGACACCGACTGCGATGGCAGCGGCGGCCCCGACGACGACGAAGACGGCGACACCCTCACCTGGAACCAGGAGTGGGGCTTCAGCGACCCCTGCGACGCCGACACCGACGGCGACACCATCCCCGACGGCGACGAGTTCGGCCTGGACACCGACGGCGACGGACAGCGCGACATCCAGGACACCGACGACGACGGCGACGGCGTGCCCACCAGCCAGGAGGCCGGCCTGGACACCGACGGTGACACCATCCCCGACTACCTCGACACCGACGACGACGGAGACGGTGTCTTGACCCTCGACGAGGACGTCGACGGCGACGGAAACCCCGTCAACGACGACCCAGACGGCGACGGAATCCCCGCATTCCTCGACTTCGACGAGCCCAACATCCCCGACACCGACACCGATGGCGACGGCATCACCGACTTCGACGAAGGGGTCTTGGGTTCCAGCCCGACCCTGGCCGACACCGACGGCGACGGCGTCGACGACGGCGTCGAGCTCGGAGACCTCGGCAACCCCACCGATTCCGATGGCGACGGCATCATCGACGTGCTCGACACCGACGACGACGGAGACGGCATCCCCAGCGCCGAAGAAGGCACGGGCGACACCGACGGCGACGGCATCCCAGACCGACTCGATCTCGACAGCGACGGCGACGGCGCCAACGACAGCGTCGACCCCGACCCCACCAACCCCGGCGGCGACGACGGACCCGCGCCCACCCCCTCCACCGAGGTCAACTACGGCTTTGGATGCAGCACCGCCGGAGGCCCCGCCGGCTGGCTCGCCCTGGGCCTCGGCGCCATGCTGGTGAGGCGCCGCCGCCGGTAGGCTGTTGCCCGACGGAAAGCGTCGAGATTCCCGTCACATCGAGGTATCCTGGCGCCATGCGTCTCCTCCTCGCCTCGTTCGTTGCGCTGCTCCTGCCTGCCGTGGCCACGGCGAACCCATCCGATCCGTGGACCCAGCCCGGATACGAATACCGGGTGAAGCTCCCCATCGAGGGGGCGCTGCTGCAAGCCTCGGTCAACGACCTGGTGTTGATGGTGCGCCTGGATGGGTCTTGGTTCCCGCACGACACCTACGGGTCCATGGGCGACGACACCATCGTGGCCGGGCCTACGGGGCAAGTGTTTCCGCACGAGGTCGAGCTTTGGGACCAGGGTGGCGAGTCGATCCTCTGGGTGTACCAAGACCACGTGCAAGACAACAACGGCGAGTACCTCTGGCTGTACTACCGAAACCCGTCGGCCAGCTTCCCCAACGATCCCTGGCAGGTCTGGGACAGCACCGACTGGTTCAGCATCTACCACTTCGCGAACTCGGTATTCTACGACGAGTACGAGGACGTGGGCAACTGGGGCAATCCGTTCAACCCGGGCAGCTCCCAGGAGCCTTCATTCGGCTACCCGGGCCCTCTCGGCGACGGCGTCTACCTCGACCCCAACTCTCGGCTCGATGCGCAGAACGACTGGCCCTGGATGAGCACCGAGTTCACGATCTCGGCGTGGATGGAGCCCAGCGGGGACACGTTCGAGAACCAGTGCCGCTACGCCCCCGGTCTCGCGGGACGTGACGGGGGCGGCGGGGGTGCCGCGCGGGTGGGGTGTGTCGACGACACCGGCCGGGTGGGCATGTGGATCGCCGGCAATCTGGTCGAGACCCCCTTCGACGTCGTGGGCGAGCTGCACCACTACACCTTCGTGTGGCGGCCGAGCGGTGAGCTCGAGCTGTTCATGGACGGCCAGCAGATTGACGGGGACTGCTGCGAGAACTCCAGCTGGGGCGGGTCTTTCGACCAGCTACACATCAACAACAATGCGGGACACCTGGGCTTCGTCGACGAGTTTCGGCAGACGCCCTACGACTTCTCACACGAGGAGATCTGGGCCAACTACCTGAGCGAGTCCGGACAGCTGGTGCAACCCTGCCCCGCCTCCGAGAGGTACGACTGGTTCCTCGATCTCGATGGCGACGGCTTTGGCGACGACAGCACCTACGAACACTCCTGCAACCAGCCCCGCGACGGCGTGATGGTGGGCGGCGACTGTGACGACAGCGACGACGAGGTCAACGACGGCGCCGCCGAGCTCTGTGGCGACGGCAAGGACAACGACTGCGACGGGCTCATCGACGGCAACGACCCCGACACCCCCCAGAACCAGTACTGGGCCGACAACGACGGCGACACCTACGGCGACCCCAACAACGACACCTACGACTGCCAGCAGCCAAGCGGCTACGTCAGCAACAGCGGCGACTGCGACGACGGCGACAACGGCGTCAACCCCGGCCAGAGCGAGATCTGTGACGGCTCCAATGTCGACGAAGACTGCAACAGCCTGGCAGACGTCGCCGACCCCGCCATGCCCAAGATCGACTACTGGCGCGACCTCGACAGCGATGGGTTCGGCCTGGGCGGGGCCATCCAGCACTGCGACACCTCGCCCCCCTCGGGCTACGCCGACAACCAGCTCGACTGCGACGACACCGACACCAACATCAACCCGTCCATGCCCGAGATCTGCGACGGCGGCACCGACGAAGACTGCGACGGCGACATCGATGCCGACGACGACGACCTGCCCACCAACACCTACTACCTCGACAGCGACGCCGACGGACACGGCGACCCCGCCCTCTCGGTCACCGACTGCATGCAGCCCACGGGCTACGTCTCGTCCAGCGACGACTGCGATCCCTCCAACGGAAACGTCTTCCCCGGGGCGCCCGAGATCTGCAACGCGACGGACGACGACTGCGACGGTCTGGTGGACACGGACGACCCGGACGTGGACGAGACACAGCTGGGCACGTTCTACCGAGATGCCGACAGCGACGGTCTGGGCGACAACTCCGACACGACCGAGAGCTGCGACCAGCCGACGGGGTACGTGGCGGTGGGCGGCGACTGCAACGACGGCGACAACAGCGTGGGTGCGGCTCCGACGTGGTACGCGGACACCGATGGCGACAACTACGGCAACCCGGGCAACAGCCAGGTGGCGTGTACACGCCCGAGCGGCTTCCTGGCCGACAACACCGACTGCGACGACAGCGACGCGCAAGAGAAGCCGGGCGCCAAGTGGTATCGCGACAGCGACGGCGACCTGTTCGGGGACACGACGGACACGCTGACGCAGTGCAACCGCCCCACGGGCTACATCTCGACGCTGGGCGACTGCAACGACAGCGACGCGGCGCAGAACCCCAACACGCACTGGCTCGCCGATGGCGACGGCGATGGCTACGGCCTGGACGGCAGCGACGTGGTGCAGTGCCCGCAGCCCACGGGCCACGTCATTCCCGGCGGCGACTGCGACGACACCGACCCCGCCCTGAACCCCGACACCAGCTGGTTCCGCGACGGCGACGCCGACGGCTTCGGCGACCCCACCATCGAGCTGGTGCAGTGCGACGAGCCCACCGGCTACGTGCTCAACCCCTGGGACTGCGACGACTCCGATGCCTCGGTGCTTCCCGACGCGTGGTGGTACCCCGACACCGATGGCGACGGCTACGGCGACATGGACGCCGGCATCCAGGCTTGCGACCCGCCTGCCGGCCACGTCTCGGACGGGTCCGACTGCGACGACACCCGCGGCTCGGTGAACCCCACCACCACCTGGTACGAAGACAACGACGGCGACGGCTTTGGCAGCACGGCCCCCTGGCCCTCGCCGCAGTGCGACCAGCCCACCGGCTACGTGCTGACCAGCAGCGACTGCGACGACACCGACGACACCGTGAACCCCAACACCGTCTGGTACCTCGACCTCGACAGCGACGGATTTGGCAACCCCGACGAGTCCATCGCCCAGTGCCAGCCCATCACCGGCTACGTCACCAACGGCTGGGACTGCAACGACGGCGACGCCACCATCGTGCCCGACACCCTGTGGTACTTCGACTTCGATGGCGACGGCTTTGGCGACGACAACAGCGCCATCCAGGCCTGTGCACCCGTGCAGGGCTACTCCGAGTCGGGCGGCGACTGCGACGACACCGACCCCTTCGCCTTCCCCGGTGCGGGCGACATCTGCGGCGATGGCCGCGACACCGACTGCGACGGCAGTGGTGGCCCCGACGACGACGAAGACGGCGACACCCTCACCTGGAACCAGGAGTGGGGCTTCAGCGACCCCTGCGACGCCGACACCGACGGCGACACCATCCCCGACGGCGACGAGTTCGGCCTGGACACCGACGGCGACGGACAGCGCGACATCCAGGACACCGACGACGACGGCGACGGCGTGCCCACCAGCCAGGAGGCCGGCCTGGACACCGACGGTGACACCATCCCCGACTACCTCGACACCGACGACGACGGCGACGGCGTCTCCACCCTCGACGAGGACGTCGACGGCGACGGAAACCCCGTCAACGACGACCCAGACGGCGACGGAATCCCCGCATTCCTCGACTTCGACGAGCCCAACATCCCCGACACCGACACCGATGGCGACGGCATCACCGACTACCAGGAGCTCGACCTGGGATCCAGCCCGACCCTGGCCGACACCGACGGTGACGGCGTCGACGACGGCGTCGAGCTCGGAGACCTCGGCAACCCCACCGACTCCGATGGCGACGGCATCATCGACGTGCTCGACACCGACGACGACGGAGACGGCATCCCCAGCGCCGAAGAAGGCACGGGCGACACCGACGGCGACGGCATCCCAGACCGACTCGATCTCGACAGCGACGGCGACGGCGCCAACGACAGCGTCGACCCCGACCCCACCAACCCCGGCGGTGACGGCGGACCCGCGCCCACCCCCTCCACCGAGGTCAACTACGGATTCGGATGCAGCACCGCCGGAGGCCCCGCCGGCTGGCTCGCCCTGGGCCTGGGCGCCATGCTGGTGAGGCGCCGCCGCCGGTAGGCACGGGGTCAAGGACCATCGCCGTTACCTGACCCCAACGCCTTGCCGATTTATAACGATCGTTATAATCCCTCTGCCAAGCAAGGGAGGTCCTCCGTGGCGGACTACGACGCAATCGTGATCGGATCTGGGGCCGGCGGCCTCACCGCGGCGCTGGCCATGGCGCGCGCAGGCAAGAAGGTCATCGTGTTCGAGCAGCACTACCTGCCTGGGGGCTGGTGCCACTCCTTCCCCCTGGGCGACCAGAACTTCCTGTTCAGCCCGGGTGTGCACTACATCGGAGAGATCGACGAGGGCGGGGCCCTTCGCCAGATCTACGAGGGCCTGGGCATCGCCAACGACCTGCAGATGATGCAGCTCAACCCCAACGGCTTCGACCACCTCATCGTGGGCAACGAGCGCTTCGATGTGCCTCGTGGGCGCGATGTCTTTCGCCGGCGCCTGCACGAGCGCTTCCCCACCGACAAGGCGGGCATCGACACCTACATCGACACGGTCGACCAGATCTCGACGGCGCTGCGGTCGGGCGCGAGGGCCCAGCGCAAGCGCGACATCCCGGCCCTGCTGTGGCGCATGCGCAACGTGCTTCGCCACGGCCTCACCAGCGTCGACCGCTTCATGGACCACTGCGGCATGCAAGACCCACTGCTGCGCAGCTTCCTGACCCTGCAGGCCGGCGACCACGGCATGAGCCCCGACAAGGCGCCCTTCGTCATCCACGCCGCCGTGCAGGGGCACTACTTCGACGGCGGCTACTACCCCAAGGGGGGCGCGCGCTCGATCCCCAAGGCGTACATCAAGGGCCTTCGCGCCCACGGCGGCGAGATCCGCATGCAGACCAGCGTATCGCGGGTGCTCATCGAGCAGGGCCGCGCCATCGGCGTGCGCCTGGCCGATGGCACCGAGGTGCGCGCCGACATCGTGGTCAGCAATGCCGACCCGGGCATCACCTGGAACCGACTGGTGGCTCCCGAGCATCACAGCAACGGCCTGCGGCGGCGCCTGCGCGGCACGAAGTGGAGCATCTCTGCCCTGTCGCTGTTCTTCGCCGTCGACGCCGATCTTCGCGGCATGGGCATGGACAGCGGGAACTACTGGTACAACCGCCGCCCCGACACCGCCGAGACCTATCGATTCGCCGAGCGCACGCACCTCGACGACGCGCCCGAGCTGCCGGGCTGCTTCCTCACTGTGACCACCCTCAAAGATCCCACCAAGCGCCGAGACAACCTGCACACGTGCGAGGCCTTCAGCTTCGTGAGTCCCCAGACCTTCGAGCGCTGGGAGGCCACCAAGCACGCCCAGCGCCCAGGTGCCTACGACGACCTCAAGGCGCGCCTGACCGACCGCATGTTCGATGCAATCGAAGCGATCCAGCCCGGTATTCGCGACAAGGTGGTGTTCAGCGCCCTGGGAACACCGCTCACCAACGTGCACTACGTCAACGCCACGCAAGGCAACCTGTACGGCATCGAGAAGAGCCTGGGCAACCTGGGGCCCATGGGCTTCCCCATCAAGACCCACATTCCCGGCCTGTTGCAGTGCGGCCAGTCCACCACCGGCCACGGGGTGATGGGGGTCACACAATCTGGCCTCATCGCCGCGGCCGTTGCGCTGGGTTGCAGTCGAAAGGAGCTCCTGTCAGCCACGGGACAGCACCTGCGCACGCACCTTGCCGACGACCCCTCATCGTGGCCCGACCGGATGAAGAAGCGTGTCGCAGCCTGATTCCAGCGGCAGCGTTCGCGACCGCCGGCGGCACCAGATCCTGCGCGAGGCGCGGGCGCTGGTGGCCGAGCAGGGGGTGGCCGGGCTCACCATCGGCGCGCTCGAGAAGCGGCTGCCCTTCACACGAGGCGTCATCACCTACCACTTCCGTGACAAACACGAGATCGTGCACGCCGTGCTCGACGACGCCATTCGCGACATCCACCACGGAACCCTGGCCGGCGTGGGCAAGCACGACACCGCCGCCGACCGGGTGCGCGCCGCCATCCGAGCGGTGGTCACGGGCTACCTCACCAACGTCGAGGCAGGCATGGTGCTGCTGTCCTTCTGGGGACGCATCGCCTCCGAACCCCAGATCGCCGCCAAGAACGCCGAGGTGTACCAGCGGTACCGGGCGCAGGCCGCGGTGCTCGTCGAGCAGGGAGTGGCCACCGGCGAGTTCAGGGCCGACGCGGATCCAGCGCTGGTGGCCGGCCTGATGGTGGGCAGCACCATCGGCATCGCGACCCAGGCCTACTTCCAGGCCGGTGCCATCGACATCGAGCGCTCGATCGACGGCGCCAGCGAAGCCATCGTGCGCCTGCTGCGGGCCTAGTCGCCAAAGCGCTCGACGCGGTCGTCGAGCATGCCCAGCGCCGCCTCGGCTCCCCGCGTGCCGTACCGCAGCACGGCACGGGCTGCGCGCGATGCCTCACCCGCCTCACCCCGGCCAATGGCGCTCGCCAGGGCGCCGTAGTCCTCGAAGGCTGCGAGCTCCTGGTCGAAGGCCGCGCCGATCTCGCTGAGAAGCAGCTCGATGCTGGGCCGCATGCGATTCCAGGTCAGCCGCAGCGCGAGGTTCTCGGCCCCCACCGCGACCACGCCCCAGTAGTCCAGCGACAGCCGCTCGAGCTTGGACCGAGCGATGGCCGGGTCTTGCATCTGGTGCAGCGTGGCCGCCAGCTCGCGCGCGACGTCCTGCCCGCCCCGGTCGGCCGCGAGTCGAGCCACCGATGGCAGCACCATCACGCGCATCTCGAGCACCGAGCGCGCGACCTCGAGCACCACCCGGCCGTCCCACAAGGTCATGGGACCGAGCAGCTCCGGGCCGGCACAGCTGCGGAAGTCGAGCGCGCGGGTGGAGCCTCCCTGGTGGATCTCGACGAGCCCCGCGTGCTCCAGCCGCTTGAGCGCCTCACGCACTGCACCGCGGTTCACGGCCAGCATCTCGGCCAGCACGCGCTCGCTGGGAAGCGCGTCGCCGGGCTCGATCAAGCCGCTCAAGATCTGATCGCGCAGCTGCTCGAAGACGAGCGAGCTCAGCGACTTGCGTTGCACGGGCGTGAAGTTCACGCCCGCAGCATAGATCGTTTCTGGACTGGTGGTCAGACCAGTGGCCACCGTGCACGGCTACAGCGCGGCGGCCAGCGCAGCGAAGCCCACGGTCGCGGCCGCCACCACCCGGGCAAGCAGCCCGTCGTTCGGTGTCGAAGGCACCGGGATGGTGTTGCGGGTCGACCACAGCGGGTCCAGCCGCTCGAAGTCCCCTCCAGCGCCTTGAGGCATGGTGTAGCTGAGCCCCCCCTCGGCGGTCGAGAAGCGGCGGCTCACGCGCGGCACCGTGTCTTCGGTGGAGCTGACGGTGGCGCGGCGGTTGCTGCCGGGCACCCCCTGGGTCACCCAGCTCAGGTCCACGTTGGGCGACAGGTTGAGTTCGGTATCGGTCATGATGGCTCCCATGCTTGTACATCGGCACACCAGCCACCCACTTTCGGGCGAAATGCGAACGAACCTGCCGCAAGGAACAAGAAGAGCCGGGACGATGCCCGGCTCCTTGCTCACACGCGCCCGGATTTACGGCGCGAGGATGTAGATCGGACCGGCCTGCCAGGTGTAGGCCGCACCGACGACCGTCTGACCCGAGAGGTCCATCGGTCCGAGGCACAGAATGCCGCTGACGTCGGCGCCCGAGACAGGGCCGCCGGCCGCGCAGAAGGCAAAGCCTTCGGGGGCGTTGCTGGAGCTGCCGCCACCCGTGTCACCGGTATCGTCGGTGTCGGCATCGGCGTCGGAGTCGGCGTCGGCGTCGGAATCGGCGTCGGCGTCCGAATCGGCGTCGGAATCGGCGTCGGCGTCGGCGTCGGCGTCGGTCTCGACCGTGTCACCGGTCTCTTCGGGATCATCGCCCGGGCAACCAGCCAGAAGGGCGGCTCCGAGAACGACAGAAAGGGCAGTTGAAAGCTTCATGGGGAACTCCAGGCGTCCAGACGGTGGCCAGTATACCCGTTCCCCCCTACGCGTCCACCCGAATGTGAACTCTGCCGTTAGGAGCGGCCCGAGGGCACCGATGACGCACAGCCACCTGGTTCGCATCTACTACGAAGACACCGACCTGAGCGGGGTCGTGTACCACGCCAACTACCTGAAGTACTTCGAGCGCGCACGCGAGCACGTGATCGGCCCGGACGAGCTGGTGCGGCTGTGGGACGAGGACGGGATCGGCTTCGTGGTGTACCGCTGCGAGATGACCTTCCGCGAGGGCGCGCGCCTGGGCGACGAGATCGAGATCCGCACCACGGTGACGGCCGAGAGCGAGTACCGCGCCACCTTCAAGCAAGACGTGTTCAAGCCCAGCAGGCCCACCGCGATGGTCGAAGGCAAGGTCGATCTGGTGTGCGTCGACCGCGACAACAAGCTCGTTCCGCTGCCGGCCGGCGTGCTCTCACGCCTGGGCGCGCGCTAGCAGGTCGTCCAGCGTCTTCACCGGCCGGAAGACCACCGCCGGAACCTCGACGAACACGGTCCTCCAGCCCGCCATGGCGCCGTTCCACAGACCGGGATGCTCGAGCACCGTCGCGTCGACGCCATTCACCTTCTTGCGGGTGATGATGACCGCCTTGGGATCGGTGAAGTCGCCCAGGCGGTAGGGATCGCCCGACGCGTCGCGCACCGAGAGCACCAGCTCGACGGGGTTGAAGTGCGTGCCCTCGGACATCATGGAGCGCTGCTCGGGCGCGATCTGCGCGCTCTCGACGATCTGCGCCGTCGCTCCCGCGGGCCCATCGACCCAGAACGGGCCCCCGCCCGGCTGGCCGGCGTTGGGCACCATGCCGGCCACACGAACCGGCCGGCGATCGCCCTCGGCACGGGCCCGGGCCTCTTCTTGAAGCAAGCGCCCCACCAGCCGGCGTCGCCAGGCGAGCACCTCGCCGCGGTCTTGGTCGCGCACCACGTTGTCGATGTTCTTGACCAGCACCACATCGCCGCCCGCCGACGCGAGGTTCTGCAGCAGCGCGCCGTGGCCACCGGGTCGAAAGAGCACGGCGCCGGACGCATCGCGAACCGTAAAGCCATCGCCATCCACACACGGCGTGTCCGTGGATGCATGCTGGGTGGAGAAGCGCACGTGCGCGGCCACACCGCTCAGCAGGGCGTCCTGCTGCTCGGCCAGGCGGGCCTCGAAGGCCGCCTGGTGCTCTGAGGACACGGTGAAGTGGGCCACCACGGGCCCGTCCGCGGCCATCGCTGCAGCCTCGACGAGGTGCTCGTCGAATGCCGTGCGCACGTGGTCGGCATAGCGGTGAAAGGGCAGCAGGCCCTTGGGGGTGCGCGCGGGGTCGTGCACACGCCCCTCGAAGAGCGTGTCCAGGGCGGCGGGCAGCTCCCCCCCGAGCGCCGACAGCAGCCGAGTCGCGGCGCCGCTTGCCGGCACGAAGCTGCTGATGCGGCCCTGAAGTGCGGCCGCACGCCACCGCGCCTCGAGCGCGTCCCACGTCGCGGGATCGAGGCGCTCGATGCCGTCGCCCACGGTGCACGGCCGAAGCACCGGCGCCCAGGCCGGCCCGGTGCGCAGGGTTCTCAGCTGCTGCAGCACCGCCTGGGGGCGACGCCCCGACCGCTGGATCCAGGCCAGATCGTCTTCGGTGAGCTTGTCGAACATGGAGCCTCGGCGGTTGACGGGGAGGCGTAGTCTACCCATGCCGAAACCAGGATCCGAGCCCCGACCTCGTGGTACAAATCCAGGCAGGAGTACTCGCATGATCCGGTCGTCTCCCGGCATCACTGCGTTCCTTCGTGCGGCTGTAGTACGCCCACCTGCCGACACCCTCGAGCTCGAGCTGTGCGGCGCCGTTCTACCCGCTCCGGAGGCCCTGGACCCATGGTCACGGTTCAACGGCGGAGATCTGCGCGGTGTTCGTGTGCTCTCGCTGCGCCAGCTGGTGTTCGCACAGTACCCGCCCATGCCCTTCGACCGGGTGCCCGGCGCCATGGTGTTCGCGACCGACGAGGCCGGCCAGTTCTGGCTGGACGGGGCCGACGCCATGCAGACGGGCAAGGGGGCGGTGTACCGCCAGACCGACGCCGGCCTGCAGCGCGTGGCCCCCAGCGTCGACGCCTTCCTGGAGCACCTGGCGACCGTCGAGGGGCCATGGCGCGACGACCACCGCCCGGAGCAGCCCGCCCAGAAGGGGCGGCGACCTCGCGCCCACGGTGCGCGTATCGGCGAGCGGCTGGTCATGGCGCTGACGTGGCTGCCCTGGGCCGCCCCCCACATCCGCTACGCCGTTCGACGCGCGGCCAGCCTGGACAGCGCCGCACGCATGACCGTGCTCGAGCACCTGTTCTGCGCCCTCACCGACGAGCTGCATGGCGCCTACGCCCACCACGTGGTCACCGATGCCTTGATGGACCGCGTGATCGAGCGACTGGTCGACCCCTTCGTCGATCGCGCCCGGGCAGGCCGGTGGCTGCGCTCGATGCCTGGCTCACGAGGACGCGCCGACGAGCTGCGTGAGGTGATGCTGGTGGGCAGCCTGTCCGACCTGGGCGAACACTTCCGCAACGTCGTGCAGACGGCGCTGGTGGGCTTCATCACCGAGTACACCGCCCTGTTGTCGCTGTCGGCCAAGCTCGAGCCCATCGACCCCATCGAGCTGGGCGTTCGCCTGCGCCGGCTCGACGACTTCCTCGACGACCTGGGCGCCGACCCCGACCGGCTCATCGACACCCTGCCCCGCACACCCCACCGAGACCGCGCGGCCCGTGGCCTGTTGGCGCCGCTCGGATACGAGTGGATGCTCGACACCGCCGCCGAGTGACCCCGTAGCCCCAGTGAGTCGCCCATGTGTGGACGCTTTGCGCTCTTCGCGCCTGCCAGCACCATCGCCGAGACCTTTGGCACCGCCGCCCCCAGCTCGGATCGCGCCCGGTACAACATCGCGCCCAGCCAGGACATCCTGGCCATCTTCGAAGATCCCGAAGACGGCCAGACCAAGCCGGCCGAGTTTCGCTGGGGCCTGATCCCCAGCTGGGCCAAAGACAAGAAGATCGGCTACAAGATGATCAACGCCAGGGGCGAAACGGCCCGTAAAAAGCCGGCTTTCCGCTCGGCCTTCAAGCGGCGGCGCCTCATCATCCCCGCCAGCGGCTTCTACGAGTGGCGCAACACGCCCGACCCCAACGGTGGCAAGAAGCCCATCAAGCAGCCCTTCTTCATCACCAGCAAGTCCGGCGAGCCCCTGGCCTTCGCTGGGCTCTGGGAACGCTGGACCGACCCCGAGACCGGCGAAGAGGTGCGCAGCGCCACCATCATCACCACCGGCCCCAACGAGTTGATGGCCAACATCCACGACCGCATGCCGGTCATCCTGCCCAAGTCCGAGTGGGCCGGCTGGCTCGACCGCGAGCAGCAAGACGGCGATGCCATCGAGCCCCTCATCCAGAGCTACGATGCCGACAAGATGACCGCCTGGCCTGTCGGCAAAGACGTGGGCAACGTGCGCAACCAGGGCGAGGAGCTGATCACCAGGGTCGATGACCCGGAAGACGCGGACGGGTAGCTACCACACCCTCGGAATCAGCATCCCCGTGCGCGCCACGTAGCCCTCCCACTCCGGATACCGGCTCATCGAGCGATCCTTCGCGAGCATGTTGGGCAGGAACACCGCGCCCCAGTACAGCCCGCACACGACCCACGGAATCCAGTGCATGGACAGCGCCGCGAACGACCCGTAGATCAGCATCTCGCCCAGGTAGTTGGGGTTTCGGCTGCGAGCGAAGAAGCCCGTCGTGATGAGCCCCTTGCGCGCCTGCAACACGTAGAACTTCTGTGCGTCCGACCCGAAGTGCAGCACCGTTCCGACGAGGTTGACCACGATCACCGCGGCAATCAGCCAGCCCGGAGCCTCGTGGCCCCCTGAGATCAGCAGCAGCGGCGCCAACCAGTACAGCAACAGCGCCATCCACACGCCGGCGGCCTTCCACAAGGGCAGCTGCCGCTCCCAGTTGGGATCGGGGTAGGTCCAGGACTTGAGCACCCACAGGATGCCGTAGCTGCCGTGCAGTCCCAGGTACACCCACGCGGCCGCCGTCCACGTATCAAAGGCGAACATCAAGGCGAGCACCACGGGCAGCGTCATGCCCTTGTGCGCGTCGATGGGGTGCTTCATGGCGATGGTCACGCCAGGGCCTCCGCGAGCCGCTGGTAGTCGTCGAGCCGGTTGTAGACCTGGGCACTGACCCGTGTCCACAGGCAGCCGTCGTGGGCAAAGACGGTGGTCTCGATGCGGTGTTCTTCGCGCAGGCGCAGCTTGAGCCTAGCCGCGTCGTCGGCGGTGGCTCCCCAGCGGCTGGGCAGGCGCACCGTGGCCATCGCCGCGCGCAGGGCCGCCGGCACCGATGCAGGCACGTCCCAGGCTGCCTGCAGGAGCCCGGCGGCGTCGTGCGCGAGTGCCCGGTTGCGCGCAGGGATGTCGGGGTGGCGGGCGCGAAACCGGGCCGCGTCGAGGGATGCCATCCAGGCGGTGGGGTCGTGCGTCCCAGGCCAGTGAAAGGCCCGGTGCCACTCGGTGCGGTGTTCCAGCGACCCCACCGCCGGCCACACCGAGTCCCGCAGCTCGGGGCGCACCCACAGCAGGCCACAGGGTCGGGGCGCGAACGCCCACTTGTGCAGGTTGCCGGTGTAGTAGTCGATGCACAGCTGGTGCACGTCTACGGGAATGTGGAACGGGGCGTGGGCGCCGTCGACCAGCACGGACACGCCGGCGTCTCGACACAGCTCGGCGATGCGCTTCACGGGCATGACGATGGCCGTGCCCGAGCTGATGTGGTCGATGATGGCCAGCACCACGCGGGGCCCGAGAGCGGCATCGACAGCGTCGAGGATCTGCTGCTCATCGGCCAACGGGAAGGGCACGGCGGCGGTGACGACGCGCACCTCATGGGTGGCCTGAAGCCCACGCAGGGCCCCCTGCACGCCGGGGTAGGTGTGCGTGGTGGCCAGCACCTCGTCGCCGGGGCGAAAGGGGAAGGACGCGAGCACCGACGCCACTCCGGTGGTGGCGTTGTCGACGAAGGCGGTGTTGTCGGGGTTCGATCCGAGCAACGGGCAGCTCGCCGCGAGCGCGGGCTGCACGTCGAAGGTCTCCATGAACGCCGTCGGATTGGCCCGCGCAGCCGATCGGAGCTGCTCCTGGAAGGCCAGCACCGTTCGCGGCGCCGAGCCGAAGGCGCCGTGGTTCAGATGGGTGACGCTGGGGTCGAGCTCGAAGTCCTCGATCACTCGCGAACGTACATCTCGAAGGTGCGACTCCAGTTCGCCGTCTCGCCAGATGCCGTGGTGTAGTGGCAGCAACCCGACGCCGCGCCGCCCCCGCCCCAGAACGACAGGTACTGGCGGTTGTCACCGGACACGTTGTTGCGCGGCCACATGGACTCACTGCCGCCCAGGTGGGCCACGTAGTTGGGCGGATCGACGTAGCTGCCCGGCGACTGCCCCCAGAGGTGGTTGCTGAAGGAGCTGAGCATGCCGCACAGCGTGGAGCCACCGGTCGGCGTGAAGAAGTCCTTCACCGTGCCCATGTTGACGCGCACGTCGGGGTGGGTGTCGAGGGCCTGGAAGTCTCCACAGGGGGCGATGTAGCTGGTGTCGCCGAAGTTGCCGTACCCATTGGTGTACATCGAGCCCACGATGGCGAGGTTGGCGACGCCGATGTCGGCCACGCGCGTCCAGCCGCCGCCGTCGTTGGTCATGTCGCAGAACGCCTGGTAGGCATCGGAGACGCCGCCGCCGTTGGGGTCGATCCAGTAGGTGCCGTCGGCGGAGGACGGCACGGTGTTGAGGATGTCGAGGCACGACCGGCCGGGGCGATCGGCCGCGGTGCCGATGGAGTCGTTGAACAGCACCGTCCAGCCGGCGGCCCCACACACCTGCAGCTGGTCGTTGTCCCAGCGCAGGGCGCCGGCGAGGGCCGAGTTGCACGTGGACGAGGAGCCCGGCACCACCAGATCGCCGGTGAGATCGGCGTAGCCGTGACCGTGGTTGCCGACAGCGACCTCGGAAGCGGTGCTTCCGACGGGAAGCAGGCTGATGGCCAGCGGTCCACCGGTGAGATCGCCGACATCGTGGGTGTGGGCCGGAAGCCCGCTGAGGTCCCCGGAGCCGTGGCTGTGGGTGGGCAGCGACGACAGGTCACCCGAGGCGTGACTGTGGGTGGGAAGCGTGCCCAGGTCGGCGGCATCGTGGTTGTGCGTCGGCAGCGCGGACACATCGAGGGAGCCCGTGATGGTGCTGAAGTTGTGCAGGTGGTCGCCCGACGAGACCTCGTTGGCGCCGCTGCCGATGGGCAGACGCGCGACGTCCAGGATGCCGGTGGTGATCTGGCTGGCATCGTGATCGTGAGCCACGGGCACGGCGGTGCACGTCCAGTCCAAGCCGTCGTGCATGGGCACCTCGCCAGAGCCGCAGCCCAGGCCGCCCAGGGTCTGGGACAGGTCGGGCGCGTTGTCGACCTGCGTCCAGTCGATCGTGCCGTCGAGGCCCGCGGCCGTGTGGGCGCGAATGGCGTAGGGCACGCTGACCACGGCCAGCCGGCCCAGGGGTCCCGCACCTCCCACGACCTCGAGCTCGAGGTAGCGGGTGCTGCCGTCGAAGAGGGTGTCGTCGAGGGCGTTGCTCTGCCCCAGCTGTGCACTGAAGTAGCCATCGTCGAAGGGCACGGTCGCGGTCTCGGACCACAGCTCGGACCCAGAGGTGCTGGCATCCCACAGCGAGAACCTGAGGTCGGTGTCGCCATCGAGCGGGAGCCCCGCACTGTCGAACAGGCGTCCCTGGTGCTGCAGCTCCATGGGAACCGCCGTCGCGGTGAGGGGCAGCAGGAGCAGGAAAAAGAGCGTGCGCATGGAGACCTCCAAGGAAGTTCCTACCAGATGACGGGCTCCTGCGCGAGCACCACGATGGCGTCGCCGGCCTCGATCAGGATGTCCGCCGACGGGTTCACGTTCACGGTGCCGCCTTGCTCCACGCTCACGAGCACCGCGTTGAAGCGCTCGAGCAGCAGGGTGTGCATCTGAGCCACGGTCTTTCCGCCGTGGGACTGAGGCACGAGCGAGGTGTGGAAGGCGTTGCCGCGCTCGGTGGTGAGCACCTCGTCGAGGATCTGCACCAAGCCGCGGTTTCGGCTGGCGTTGCCCAAGACGACGCCGGCATACCAGTCGCCCACGACGATCTCTTCGACGCCAGCGAGGCGCAGCAGCGACTCGTTGTCACGGTTGGTGAGCTCGGCGACCGTGAAGATGCCCGGCACCAGGCGCTCGACCGTGAGCGCCGCGAGCACCGTGCGCGCGTCGCGATCCTGGTCGCTTCGAGGGATTGTCTGGTCGGCCAGCAGGATGGCCGCGGCACAGTGGTGGATGCCCGCCTTCTCGAGCACGTCGATGCGCGTGTAGTCGCCTTGCATCGTGTACAGATGCTGCAGGCGCACCCCCTCGCTGGGCAGGTCGCCTGGCGGCTGTTCGCCCTCGGTCACCACCACGACCGCCTGATCTTCGGGGTTCGCGGGCCCGAATAGCTCACGCACGACGGTGGGGCCCGAGCCATTCCACCCGCAGATCACGATGTGCTCGCGCAGCTCGTCGATACCCATCTCGTGCATTCCTCCATCGATCTGATTGACCATGGTCGCCGAGACCGTGGCCACGAACATCGCAAACACGGTGAGTCCGCCGATCATCAGCATGAGCGTGACCCACTTGGCCCACCATGTCTGGGGATTGGCGCCGATGGGCTCGCCGCCCACCAGCGAGAACACCGCAAACCACAGCGCATCGGGGAAGCTCTGGAACGCCGGCTCGTTGACCGGATCGTAGAGCATCATGGCGGCAGCGAAGACGATGGTGGCCGAGATGGCCACCAGGGTCGAGACCTCGTTGGCGGGCCCCGAGAAGGCGCCCTGCTGGGCCAGCTGGCGATTGAACAGCCGCCCGGCTCGCAGCAGGCGGAAGATCCGGAACACCCGAAACACCCGGAACACGCGCAGCGGGCGCACGATGGGCAGCACGGCCAGGATGTCGAGCCAGTAGGTCTTGAAGAACCGCGCCTTGTTGCGGGCCACCCAGTAGCGAATCGACAGCTCGACCACGAACAGCCAGGTGATGGCCAGGTTCGCGTACTCGCTGTACCAGCGCACATCGTCGCTGAGCGTGGTGATCTCGACCACCATCAGCATCACCGACAGCCCGATGAGCAGCATGACCTGCAGCTCGACGATGGGGCGATGGATGAAGCGATCGGCCGCCCGTCGTAGGCGCACGGACAGGTGCCGCGGGTCCTCGCGGCGAGGTCGCTGGTCCATCGCGTCTTGAAGTGTGCGTCTCGTGCTCATGTCGGCCCCGGAAGATACCCGAGGGGAGCGTGATCGGAGGATGCATGAGCCGCGTGTTCAAGGACGACCTGCTGAAAGGGGACGTGTGCCTCGTCACCGGCGGAGGCACCGGCATTGGCGCGGCCATCTCGCGCGAGCTCGGCTCGCTCGGGGCAACCGTGGTGATCGCGTCCCGAAAGCCCGAGAACATCGAGCCAGCAGCAGAGGGGCTGTCCAAGGAGCTCGGCCGCAAGGTGCACGGCGTCATCTGCGACATCCGTGACCGCGACTCGGTGCGGGCCGCCTACGACCAGATCCTCTCGCAGCACGGCAAGCTGGACGTGCTGGTGAACAACGGCGGCGGGCAGTTCTTCAGCCCGGCCGAGAACATCACCCCCAACGGCTTCGACGCGGTGGTGGGCACCAACCTGACCGGCACCTGGAACATGATCCGGGGCGCGGCCGACAGCACCATGCTCGCCAACGGCGGCCGCATCGTGAACATCACCATGCTCACCAAGCGCACCTTCCCGGGCATGGCGCACAGCCACGCCGCGCGCAGCGGTGTCGAGGCCCTCACCCGCACCCTGGCCGTCGAGTGGGCCAGTCGCGGCATCCGCATCAACTCCGTGGCGCCGGGCTACATCGCGTCCAGTGGCCTGCGCCGCTACCCAGCCGGCCTCAACCTCATGCAGCAGATGGTGAGCCTGGTGCCCCAGAAGCGTGTGGGCACGTGCGAAGAGGTGGCCTGGCTGGTCGCCTACCTGGCCAGCCCCGCCGCCGACTACATCACCGGCCAGGTGTGGACCGTCGACGGCGGCAAGGAGCTGTGGGGCGACTACTGGCAGATCCCCGACCCCGACCCGATGCCCGGCATCGAGATCCCCGTCGAGCCGTGGGAACAGTAGCCCGAACGGGGGCCTTGGCGCTCCTGCTGGCCCTGGTGGGCTGCCCTCGCGGGCCGGCTCCCGCGTCGGCCCCGATCGCCGAGCTGACGGAGCGTGCAGCGCAGCGCACCCGCAACCAGGCGCTCGACAACCTGGAGCTCGCCACGGCGGCGCTGGCCAACGACGACCCGGCGCTGGCCGAGAGCGCGCTGCGGGTGGCGGTCGGCATCATGGGCAGTCCCCAGGCCGACGGCGAGTGGGCCGCGCTGATGGGCCGTGAGTCCAGCAAGGAATGGAAGGGCGAGCCCTGGGAGCGCATGGCCGCGCACCTTCAGCTGGGCCACCTGCTGTACGCCAAGGGCGACCGCGGCAACGCGCTGGCCATGTACAAGAGCGCGGTGCTGTCGGACACCGGCAGCTCGGCCGAGCGCTTTCGCTCCGATCTGATCGCGGGCTGGACGCTGCAGGGGCTGGTGCTGCAGGCCGAGGGCGAGCCCGACGTGGCCACCGACCTGTTTCGGCGCGCGGCCGACGCGGTGTGGTCTCGGGCCGTCGTCGACGAGCTGAGCGAGGCCCTGCACGACGCCGAGGTGGCCGAGCAGGCAGGCACCCAGCGCGCCACCGAGGCCCTGTTCGCCGCGATTCCCGCGGGTGTCGCCGCTGCACCCCGCGACCCCGAGCGCGCCGTGGACGCGACCGTGAGCCGCGCGGTCGAGCTGATGCAGCGCCAGCGCAGCCTGGGCCCCGAGCGCCGGCGCGTGGCCCTGCAGCGCTTCAGCAAGAGCGACTTCGAGTTGGCCAGCACCGCGATGCCCGCCCTGGCGCGCGCTTGGAAGGCGCGGCTGCGCGCGCCTCAGGCCCCGCCGCTGGCCTCGTCCCTCGAGGCACTGGACACCGCTCGGCCCAACCTGGTGCTGGTGATCGAGCGCGGCCAGGGGCCCAGCAAGGCCAGCGAGGGCGCGTACGGCGAGAAGCTGCGCATCCTGCCTGGCCGCGACGGCCGGCCTCCCAGGGTGCGCATCGACAACGACGCCGTCGACGCCTTGTTTCTGGACAGCGCCAGCTTTCAAGCGACGACGCGGGGCGGCCGACGGGTCGATGGCTGGCTTCAGGGCAAGGCCCTGTACCGCGACACCAGCATCATCTCGGGGTACTTCCTGGTGTACCTGTCGCAGGAGCTCGCCTGGCGCGGCGACCGCGAGGGCTCCACGCTCATGGCCGTGGCCGGCGCCACCTTGATGGCCACCGGCGCGCTGACCATTCCCGAGGCCGATACGCGCGCCTGGCAGGGCATTCCCGAGTCCTGGTACCTGGTGACGGCCACGCTGCCGCCGGGCACGCACACGATCAGCGTCGACGGGGAGCGGGCCGAGGTGCTGGTGCCCCAATCGGGACAAACGATGCTGTTCGCACCGGTTCGCGGCAGTCTGGTTTCGCGATAGTCCTGCACACCCATCGCCCTGGAGACATCGATGTCGGTTCACAAGGCAGCCATCCTGGCCCTGGTGGCGCTCTGCGCCTGCGGCCCCAAGCGGGCAAGAGAGATCGACCCCGATGCCCGAGCCAAGATCGAGGGCACCGGCCTGGCCGCGCGCGACTTCCGCGCCGTTGCCGCCGACCTGAGCACCGAGATGCTGGCCAGCCCCGCCATCACCAACGCCGCCGAGCCACCGCGCATCGCGGTGCTGCCGGTCAAGAACCGGTCCCGCTTCCTGGTCGACCAAGAGATCCTCAACACGCTGCTCACCGACCGGCTCATCAGCCAGGGGCAAGGCAAGGTACGCGTGCTCAACCGCCAGCTCTCGCAGCAGATCGCCGATGAGCGCGCGGCCAAAGAGAGCGGCAAGCTCGAAGGCGAGGCCGCCAACAAGCCGCTCGGCGCCGACTTCTTTCTCGAGGGCGAGGTGCGCGGCCTGGCCGAGGCCACGTCCAGCAAGCAGGCCGACTACGTGCTGGTGCGATTCATGCTCACCGACGCCGACACCAGCGAGGCGGTGTGGTCGGGGAGCTACGAGGTGAAGAAAGAGGGCAGCGTCGGGGTGCTGTACCAGTAGGCAGGCGCCCTACTCCGCCACGACCTCGCCGTTCTTGATCACCAGCTCGATGTCGGTGCTGTTGTGGATGTCGGCCAGGGGGTCGCTGCCCAGCACCACCAGGTCGGCGAGCTTGCCGGGCTCGATGGTGCCCAGGTGGGCGTCCATGCCGATGTAGCGGGCGCCCTCGATGGTGGCTGCGCGCAGGGCCTGGTGCGGGGTCATGGCCCCCTCCCCGGCCAGGGCCCACAGCTCCCAGTGCGCGCCCAGTCCCTGCAGCTGCCCATGCGCGCCCAGGGTCACGTGGGCGCCGGCCTGGGCCAAGCGGGCCGCGTCGCGGGCGGACTCCATGTGGTGCCAGTCGCTGTCGTGGGCCAGGATGTCGCGGCGCCAGGCCTGGGCATCCAGGTCGCGGCGGGGGAAGTGCCGCAGCAGGCGCTCGTTCTCGACCGGGTTCATGTGCTGGTAGAACCAGTTCTCGCCAGACAGCCCGCCGTAGGCCACCAGCAGCGTGGGCGTGTAGAAGGTGCCGTAGCCGTCGCCTTCGCCGCCCCGGGTGGCCGCCAGCCACTGCTGCACGTCGTCGTACACCGGGGCGTTGGGCAACGAGTGCTCGATGGCGTGAAAGCCGTCCGCCATCATGCCCAGGTTCATCCACAGGTCGCCGCCCCCCTCGGGCACACACAGGACCTGCTCTTCGTTGCAGGCGTCGACGTACCACTGGCGCCGCTCGCGCTGGGACTGCTGGTACACCTTGACCGAGCGTGCGCCGACGCGCTCGAGCCGCCGGATGTGGGCGAAGGCCGCGTCGCGGTCGGGGGTCTGGGCGTTCTGATTGCCCAGCGCGCCGTACAGCACGTAGCCGGTGGAGTACACCCGCGGGCCCTTCATCCAGCCGGCCTCGACGCGCTCGGCCTGGGTGAACACCGTGTCGGTGCTGGCGCTGGGGTCTTGCACGGTGGTGACGCCGAAGTCGAGGTTGGTCAGGTAGCGCCACTCGGCCTCGGGCAGGATGTCGCCAGCGGTGTAGTGCAGGTGGGCGTGCACATCGACCAGGCCGGGAATCACGGTCTTTCCAGCCAGGTCGATGACGCGGGCGCCGTCGGGCACGGGGCCGTCGAGCGAGGTGATGCGATCGCCCTCGATGATCACGGTGGCTGCGTCGATCACCTCGTCTTGCTTCATGGTGATGACCCGGGCGTTGGTGAGCGCCAGGGCGCCCTGGGGAACCGCGCGCGGAACGGCGATGCGCACCTCGGTGCGGGTGGCGGCGGCGTCGGGGAGCTCGGGCTCCTGGCCCTCTTGGGGCTCGGGCATCGCCAGGGTGGGCACGGGCAGCCGCGCCAGCACCGGCCCCTCGGCCCAGCGCAGCTCGGTGCCGTCGGGCGACCAGGACAGCCAGTCGCCAGCGACCTCGGTCACCTGGAAGCCGGGAAGATCGCCGACCTTCACCTCGCCTCCACCCCAGCTGGGCATGGCGGCGACGTGCACCTGGTGGCCCTGCTTGTAGGCGACTCGGCGAAAGTCCGGCGACGGCACGATCTCGACGGCGCCGTCGGTCCACAGGTGGGTGCGCTTGTCGGTTCCGTCGGGCTGGATGCTCACCAGCACGCCGTCTTGCGGGGTGCGCGCCTCGGCCTCGCGGTACTCCTGGAAGTAGATGCGCCCGTCGTGCCAGTACAGGCGCGGTGCGCGAGTGCCGGGCCCGTAGTTGTCGATGCCGGTGACCGGCGTGCTCGTCCACTCCCCCTTCTTCTTGCCCTTGTGCAGCAGCACCAGCTCGAACCAGGCCTCGTCGGCGAGGTCGGCGCCGCTGTGGCCGCCGATGCCGCGCAGCACCGCGATGCGCTGCCCGTCGGGGCTCCAGGAGGGGTTCACCAGCTGGCCCTTCACCGGCAGGGCGCGCGTCTTGCCCTTGCGGTCGGTGATGTGCAGCCTGCCGCCTTGCTCATCGCTCCACGAGGTCCAGGCGAGCTCGGTGCCATCGGGGCTCCAGGCGGGCGCATAGCCGGTGCCCTCGGACAGGCGCTGCACCTCACCGCCCGGATCCTGGACCCACAGCGCCCCCAGCGCCGACACCGCCAGCCGGCCGTCGGCGTTGAGGGTGGGCCAGCGAAGCACCTTCGCCGAGACGGTGTCCGGCACCGGCAACGGCCAACGCCGAATGTCGCGGAAGGTCCACGACCCCGCTGCGGTGAAGGGGATCTCGGCCCGCGAGCCATCCCGGCCCACGCTCCACAGCTTGCCGCCCGCCCACAGGGCGATCGACCGGCCATCGGGCGACCACGCCATCGACGGGTACACGCCGTGCAGGGCAAAGCCCTCCATCTGGTCGTTGTCGAGCCAGTCGGCCAGCACGGTGCGCTCACCGGTGTCGATGTCCAGCAGCTCGAGCAGGGTCTTGGTGCGATCGCGGCTGACGAAGGCGAGGGTCTGCCCGTCCGGGGACAGGGTAGGCCGAATGGCGCTGCCCGGGCCGGTGACCACCGTGCGCAGATCGCCGGTCTTGCGGTCGAGGCGGGCAATCGACCACAGGCCAGCCACTGGGTCGTGGTTGTATTGAAAGCGCCCGCGCCGGGTCGAGAACCAGATGAAGCGCCCGTCGGTGGTGACCTCGCCCGCGTGCGGGTGGGCGTCCAACGTGGTGAGCGCAAAGCCCTTGCCCCCGTCCAGGTGCACCTGCCACAGCTCGGTGACGCCAATGCTGCGGGTGTCGACGGTGCGCCGCCGCACGATGAGCCAGTCCCCGTTGGGGTCCCACACCGGGTCGGTGACGCGCGCGTCGCTCTCGTCGGTGACCTGCCGCGCCTCGGTGCCGTCCGCGTTCATCACCCAGATCTGCTCGTTGCCGCCGGCATCGGACACGTACGCGATGCGCGCACCGTCGGGCGAGAAGCGGGGCTCCGAGTCCCAGGCCGCTCCCTGGGTCAGTCGCCGGGCCGCGCCCCCAGCCACCGGGATCGACCACAGGTCGCCGAGCAGATCGAAGACCAGCTTGTCGCCGTGGCGCGACAGGCTCATCCAGGTGCCCTCGGACACCTCGATGTCGACCTGGTGGGACGGACCGTGAGTGGCATTCACATCCCACTCGTCCGAGGGTTCTTCGGCGGCGCTATCCTGAGCCAGCGCGAGGGCAGACAAGAGTACGAAGATGCTCATGCCGCGCGGGGTATCCCTGCGAGGCCGTGGCCGCCTACTCCTGGGGTACCCCTGGTGCGACCGGCACGAGCATCAGCTCGCTGGCATCGGTGCGCACCAGCACACGGCTGTCGTCGACCCAGAACACCGCGTCGGCCCCGGGAATCTGGACCACCCGTTCGCTGAGGTGCAGGCGCTGCCGGTCATCGACGCGCGCCAGCGTCTGGCCGGCGAGCACCGCCGAGCGGGCCCCCTCCAGCGGCGCAAAGCTGGTGCTCACCCCGTCTTGCAGGGACACCGCCCGGGTCTGCCCCGCGGCGGTGACCACCACCGAGCCGCCGCTGCGAGCCACCCAGGCCTGGGCATCGAGCCCGGGGACGGGCAGCGACCAGCGAAAGGTGCCGGTGCTCAGGTCGATGGCGCGCAGCGCGGGCTCGTCGGTCGCCACCACGGCCACGCCGCCGGCCACGATGGGCGCGGCAACCAGGCGACCGAACACCGGGCGCCGCCACTCCTCCTGGCCGTCGCTGGTGAGCCCCACGACCTCCTTGTTGTCGAGCCCCACCACCACCGTGCCCTCCCCGGCTGCGATGCGATCGACGCCGGCGCCCACGGCCACGCGCCACCAGCGCTGGTCGCTCACGCCGCGCACACCGGTGTCATCGGCATACACGATGGTGCTGCCCAGCAGGCCGATGCCCGCGCTGGCGAGCCCCCCGCGGAGCTCGAGCATCCACGCGCGATTCGGGTCGACCACCAGCACATCCCCGTTGTCGAGCGCAAAGGCGGCACGGTCGCCCATGGCCACTGGCGCGTGCGCCGCCAGCGGCACCGGGGCCTCGGCCATGGTGAGCACGGCGCCGTCCCCATCCAGCAAGAAGGCCCGGTTGCCGAAGCCCACGCGAATGCGCTCTTCGTGGACGAGCACGTCGGTCGGGCGGCCGTCGGCGGCGTACACCCAGCCCCCCTCGGGCGTCTCGCTGGCCTCGCCCCAGCCCACGCCGTCCTGCAGGATCACGTCCACCCGATCGGGCAGCGCCCTGCCCTCGGTGGTCCACTGCTTCCAGCGGCCCCAGCGGCGTCCGCTACGGTACTCGCCCTCGGCAGCGAGCTGGCCTCCAGGGTGCCACCACGTCCACACCCCCACGGGCCGTCCCCCGTCGAAGCTCCCGCGGGACTCCCGTGAGCCGTCAGGGTGCCAGCTGTGGTGCACCCCCTCGGGCTCGTCGCCCCACCACGGGCCGCGTCGCGCCAGCGAGCCGTCGGTGCGCCACTCGCTCCACTCCCCCTGCTTCAGCCCATCCACCAGCGTCCCCGCCCCCGACCGGCCACCGTCCGGGTGAAAGCGCTCGACCCGTCCATGGCCCTCGCCGCCCGTCCACCATGCCCGCTCCACCAGGTGGCCGGTGGAGTCCCAGCGCTCCCACAGGCCCACCTTGACGCCGTCGCGGTACAGCCCCGAGGCCTCGAGCTGGCGGCCCGCGTGCCACGTGGCCCAGCGGCCCGTCTGGCGACCTTGCCGGTCGTAGCTGCCCCGCTGGCGGGTCTGGCCGGTCTGGGCATCGCGCCAGGTCCACGTCCCCACGCGCACACCGACGCTCTTGCGTCCGCCCTGCACGACTCGACCCTGCAGGTCTTGCCGCTGCCAGGGGCCGTGCTCGGTGCCGTCGGCCAGGACGCACCGGCGCAAGCGGCCGTCGGCGTCGACATCGACCTGGCGGTGGGCGCCTAGAGGGCACGGGTCGTCGCAGCCAGCGAGGGCCAGAAGCGCGACCACCCAGAGCCGGGCGATCAGCGGGTCACACCGACGGCCGCGGCCACATCGTCGCGGTACGCCTGCCACAGCCGCTCCGACGTCTCCATGGCCTCGACGACCGCGGCACGAGCGGGCGCATCGATGTGGCCCAGCAGGATGCGCCAGGCGGCCTCGCGGTGCTCCCCCTCGACGCCGCGGTGCGCCTTGGTGAGCGCCAGCCCCTCGAGCGGCAGGCCGTAGTGCTTGACCAGGGGGTGGTCTTGCAGCCGGGGCTCGGGACGGGGCTCGGCCTCGGGGTCGAGCACCGCGCGTTCGTGGGCATTGCCCTCGATCCACAGCGTGGACACCGCCGCCCCCACCTCCCAGCCCAGCTCGCCCGTCGCCTGATCGAGCCACCCCCGGTACACCTCGGCCGCGGGCAGCAGCTCGACCGCGGCGAAGCGCGCCAGGTCCATGCCCAGGCCGCGCGGGTACTCCAGAAAGAGCTCGGGATGCGGGCGGCCGGCGTGCAGCCCGCCGGTCTCTTCTTCGTACAGGTTCTCGGCCAGCTCACGGCGAACCTCGGGCACCGGGCACTGCACGTAGGCACGGCCGATGAGCACCGGGAAGTCGCGCACGTAGACGGCGTACTCCTGCTCCAGGTGGATGTGCAGGCGATCCTTGGGGACCGCCCCCGATGTGAACGCGCTCCAGGCCCAGTGGGTCTTGCGCTCCATCACCGTCAGCAGGGCTTCCTTGAAGGATTCGACGTGCATGCGCGCATGGTAGCGCCCAACGCCGGGCGGATGTGAACAGAAGGAATGGGATCTGCAGATCCCACCCGAGCTTGACGTCCGATCGCCGCCCGTTTACACCATAGGCGACCATTCTGAATGGTCATTCACTGGAGGATTCGCAATGCTCACCCGCTTGCTCGACGACCTGAAGGCCGCCCCCGAGCGCATCCGCACCGCGCCCACGCGCATGGCCGATCGCCGCCGAAACACCACCCGGTGGGCCCGCCAGCGCGTTCGCTCTGCCCGTGGCCAGACGCAGCGCCAGCTGTGGAGCTTGCGCGTGCAGACGCTCGAGCGCACCGGCGATCTGCTCGACAAGGGCTCCGACGTGCCCGTCATCGGCCGCATCATCGGGCCGGCCGCCAGCTTCGTGCACTCCCAGAAGTCGGCGCTCACCGCCGTGCCGGTCGACGGCTTCGACGCCATGAACGCGCGCGACGCCATCGCAGCCATCAAAGAGCTCGACGCGTTGAGCCTGTTCATCGCCGAGCGCTTCGAGGCCGCCCACAAGAACCGCAAGACGGTGATGGCCGCCATCGAGCGCGAGGTCGAGCGCCGCAGCGCCGAGTAGAGCCCCCAGGCACGATTCCCTTCCATTGCTCCGCCGCCATTGCTCCATGCAATAGCGGCGCTATTCATTCCGTACGAAATCCAAACGACACAGATGGTCGTTCCGGAACTTGGACGGGAACGATGGAAGAGATGCTCAGCTGGTTGGCCTCCGGGCCAAACCTCGTATTCGTGGTGCCCCTGATCTCGGGTCTGGTGCTGATCACCAGTGATCTGGCGCTCGGCGGGCTCACGGACGTGGAGTTCGACGTCGATCTGGACGCCGACGTCGACCTGGACGTCGATGCCGACATGGACGTCGAAGGCGGCGCTGGGCTGGGCACCTCGATGCTCGGAATGCTCGGTGTGGGGCGGGTTCCCATCACGCTCCTGCTCGAGATGCTCGCCGTCTCCTTTGGCTCGGTGGGCCTGCTGCTCAACGGACTCGCTACGGACCTAGTGGGCGGCGGGTGGTTCACCTTGCCGGCAACTGTGTTGATTGCCGCTCTGTTGGCCGTGCTGTTCACGCGCTGGTGCGGCGAGCTCTTCGCACGCCTCATGCCCACGCACAGCACCACCAGCCGCCCCGCATCGGCCTTCGTGGGCGAGCTGGGCACCACCGCCAGCCGGGTGAACGGCAGCACCGGCCAGGTGCGGCTGAACCCCGAAGGCGGTCGTCCGGCCGTCCTCATTCACGCACGCCGCGCCGAACCCGGCGCGGACATTCCCCGAGGCGTGCCCGTGCTGGTCGTCGACTACGACGCCGCCAAGCACGTGTACGCCGTTTCCCCCACCCAGGAGGTCACATGAGCGCAACGCTCATCGGGCTCGGCATTGTGTCGATCTCGGTCCCTACTCTCTTGATTGCCGCAGGCGCGGCGGCCAAGGCCTTCTACAAAGTCCCCGAGGCCGACGAGGCCATCGTGGTCACCGGCGGCAGCAAGCCCACGGTGTCGACCGGCGGCGGCGTGCTCGTCATCCCGCTGTTCCGCAAGATGACCCGGGTGAGCCTGCAAGCCATCCGCATTCCCATCGATCGGCGCGGCGGCGAGGCGCTGCCCACCGCCGACAAGCTGATGGCCGAGATCGTGGGCGAGCTCTTCGTGCAGGTGAACCCGGCGAGTGAAGCCGACATCATGCAAGCGGTGCAGTCCATCGGCACCAGCAACCCCACCGAGATGGCCGCGCAGGTTCGCGACAAGATCGACAGCCTGGTGACCGACGCCCTGCGCACCGCGGCCTTCAAGAAGACCTTCCTGGAGCTCAACAGCCAGAAGAAGGAGTTCGCCGACGAGGTCATCGACCTGCTGCAAGAAGACCTGGCCAAGCTGGGGCTCACGCTGACCGCGGTGAGCATTCCGCACATCTACCAGGGCAAGTTCACCAGCGACAGCGGCGATGTGTTCGCCGCCGAGGGCCGCCGCAATGTCGCTGCGACCGTCGAGAAGAACCGCGAAGAGACCAACCGCATCAACCGCGAGGCCCAGATCAAGGTGATGCGGCAGGACGTCGAGGCGCGCGAGCAGGCGCTGGCCCTCGACCTGCACAAGAAGCAGAAGGAGGCCGACCAGGCCCGGGCCGTCGCCGAGTACGAGGCCGAGCAGGTGGCCGAGACCCGGCTGCAGGTGCTCAAGCACGACAAGTCGACGCAGACCGCCGAGGCGCTACAGGCCCGCGAGGTCGAGACCGCGCGCATCACCGAGGAGCGCCAGATCGAAGAGGCGCGCATTGCCAAGGATCGGGAGCTCGAGGCCGCGCGCATCGCCAAGCAGAAGGCCATCGAGACCGCCGAGATCGAGCGCGCCGAGTCGATCAAGCTCGCCGACGAGCGGCGCCAGCAGGCCATCGCCGAGGCGATGATCAACAAGCAGATCGCCATCGCCGCGCGCAAAGAAGAAGAGGCGAACGCCCGGGCCAAGCAGGCCGACGCCGAGAGCTCGCAGCGCGAGGCCGAGGAGCGCATCGTGACGGTGACGGCCAAGGCGCTGGCCGCTCGTGAGCGCGAGGTCGCGGTGATCCACGCTGACGAGGACGCTCAGAAGCGCAAGATCGCCGCCGACCGCGACGCCTATGTGCAGACCAAGGCCGCGCAGGCCGAGCGCGACGCCACGCTCGAGCGTGCGCAGGGCTATGCCAACGACGTGCGGGTGCGTGCCGAGGCCGACTTCGAGGCCGCCGACAAGCAGGCCAGCGCCCGTCGCAAGATCGCCGAGGCGCTGCTGGAGGAGGGCCGCTCGACCGCCGAGGCCCGGCGCCTGATGGTGGAGGCCGAGAACGCCATCGCGCGTGAGCTGCTGTTCCGCGACGTGGCCGTCAAGGCCCTGGAGGTCGCCCCGGACGTGGTGCGCGAGCTGATGGCGCCCGTGGCCAACGTGGCCCACGACGTCAAGATCCTGCAGGTGCAGGGCCTGGGCGGCGATGGGGACGGCGCCGAGGGCCTGCCCGCCACCATCCTGAACACCGGGCTGGCGGCGGCCGGGGTTGCGCCCTTCTTGAAGGACGCGACCCGCGCCGCACTCGCCAACGACGACGTGCAGCAGATCGCCAGCGTGGTGCGCGAGGTCGCCAAGGATGCCGTGAAAGAGGCAGCCAAGGCGATCACCGAGTCCGCCGAGGGCGACAGCGAGCTGCCGACCGCTGCGAAGTAGCTGGGGCGAAGGCCCCCGTACCGCTGCCGAACGGGCCCCGCGGCCCGTTCTCTCTGCTCAGCGACACCACTCCGAGGATTCCTGGATGCAGCCCTCACCCTCACAGAACTGCATGTACTCACCGGTCTCGAAGAAGTGGTCGATCTGCGCCTGCCCGGCCTCGTCGCGGCGCGGGCACTCATGGGTGTCGAAGCTGTCGTCGAGCGGCGGCGTGTTGGTGACGGGCACCTCGGGCACGTCCAGGTACTCGAACTCGACGATGGCCGAGCCGGTGAACGGGCCCGACGCCTCTTCGATGCCAAAGATGGGGCGCGTCTGCGGGGCCACGGTCTTGGCGCCGTAGGCCCGAGCCTGGATGTGGGCGCCGAGCGGCGTCACCTGGGCGTCACCGATGCCCACGTGCAGCAGGATCTCTTTGGGCTCCATACCCTCGGGGGTGTCGGGGCCGTTGACCGAGGTCATCCAGCCCGAGGCCTCGGCCGGGTCCCAGGGCATCTGCATCATGGCGATGCCCAGCGAGATCTCGCGGTGGTCGTCGAACTGGTTCTTGAACACCAAGAAGAAGGGGTCGAAGTCGACCGAGCGCTGAAGCAGGATGGCGTAGGGCGAGCCGGGCACCCCCAGCACACCGCGGGTGACCTCGGTGGTGAGGCCCATGTAGGCGCCGCCCATGATGCCGCCCTGGCTGTTGCCGTAGTACACGACGTCGGTGGGGTCGATGATGTTCTGGCCGCCGAGCACGAACTCGGCGTCTGCGCCCAGGTCGCCCTTCATTGCCTTGGCGGCAGCGACCCACTCGCTGATGCCCTGCTGGCTGCGCTCGGGAAGCAGCGAGAACTCCGAGATGTCGAAGACGAGCATCTCGGTGATGGCGTTGACGTCGTCTTCGGACATGCCCTTCCAGTCCATGGCGAAGATGACGTAGCCGCGCTCGTTGGCGAACTCGGACAGCCATCCGGTGCGGCCCTCGCCCTTGTCGCCCAGCAGGCCATGGCCGTACTGCAGCACCCGGCTTGGCTTGGGATCGAGGATGACCGAGCAAGGGATGCGTACCATGACCTCGCTGGTGGTCTCGCCCTGGAAGAACGGCATGCCGGTCTCGTCGCGAGACAGCATGGTGCCGGGCTCGTCGGTCTCGGTGTAGTAGGGCAGCGTGAGGTCGGCGTAGACGGTCTTTCCGATGTGGGGAGGCGACTCGCCGCTGCAGGCATCGGACTCGTCTTCGACGCGGGTGATGGTGTAGGCCGGACCGCCCGCTGGCAGGCGGCTCATCATGTCGTCGCGGATGAACTCGATGCGCCCGAGCGTGGCCTCGCGCGACGCGGTCGTGAACTGCCAGGCGTTCTGCAGCTCCTGGCGGGGGAAGCCCGCGGTCTCGAGCTGCGGGAAGATGTGGGCGTCGTAGTGTTCGCGGCGGCTCTCGATGTCCCAGCTGGTCTCGAAGTCGCGGCGGTCGAGCTTGGCCCAGTCGTCGCCGTCGCGCAGCCAGGCGAAGCCGTCGTAGGCGCGCACGTGGTCGCCGGTGCTGTTGAGCAGGTTGCGCAGGCCCACGGTGTAGGTGGTGCCGAAGGCCAGCGGAACGACGGGACGCAGCATGAGCAGGCGCTCGTTGGGGTTCTCGGCCGTCATGTCGAGCTCGACGAAGTGCGGCACGCGGTTGCCGTCGGGGTCCAGGATGACGGTCTTGGCGTCGGCGTCGGTGTAGCGCTCGAGGTCCCAGTTGTTGATCACACCGTCGAGCTGCACATCCTCGAGGTAGACCAGGATGGTGCCGTTGGGCGAGAAGCCGTCGAGCTCGTTGAGGAAGTGCGGCTTGACCGCGGCGCCGTTGCGGTTGACGGGCAGCGAGTTGACGCAGGGGTCGACCGACTCGGGGCCATCGACGTCGTTGTCGAAGATGGGGTGGTCGCCGTCGAGCAGCGGGTCGACGTCGTAGTCGGCGCAGTCGGACCCGTCCCAGAAGTTCACCCGCTTGCCGGTGGGGGTGTCGGCGGGCACGGTGAAGTAGTCGGAGGGGAACGGCAGGGCGCACAGCCCCTCGTCCAGGGGATCGCAACCGCTGAAGACGCGATCTCCTTCGAAGTCCTCTCCGTAGTCATAGCCGCCGTTGCAGGCAGACAGGGCGGCGAGGGCAGAGATCAGGGCGATGGTGCGGTTCATGGGCTTCTCCCGACGACGGCGCAGGGTAGCCTGATATGCAGGTTGCCGCATCGCGACGAAACGGACCTTGCAGGAGGCAGACATGGCCATTTCAGCGCTCAAGGGCCGAAACGTGCTGATCACCGGCGCCGCACGGGGCATCGGGCTGGCCACCGCCCGGGCGTTCGCGGCCCACGGCGCCCAGGTGGCCGTGGCCGACATCGACCTGGACTCGGCGCACCGCGCGGCCGACGAGGTGAGCCGCATCGCGCCAGCACGCGCCTACCGCATCGACGTGCGCGATCGCGAGGCCTTCGGCGAGCTGGTGCAGCGCATCGAGAACGGGGTGGGCCCCGTCGATGTGCTGGTGAACAACGCCGGCATCATGCCCATCGGCCCCGCCAAGGACGAGCCCGACGCGGTCAGCCGCCGCCAGGTCGACATCAACTTCTTTGGGGTTCTATACGGCATGCAGGCGGTGCTGCCGTACATGTTGCAGCGCCGCCGCGGCCACATCGTGAACATCGCCAGCGTGGCCGGCAAGATCGGCACCCCCTACGCGGGCGTGTACTCGGGCACCAAGCACGCCGTCATCGGCCTGACCGAGGCCATCCGGCACGAACACCGCGACTCGGGGGTGGGCTTTTCGTACGTGATGCCGGCGCTCGTGGACACCGAGCTAATCAGCGGCACCGGCCGTCCGGTGTGGCCGCCTCCCCTCACCCCCGAGCAGGTCGCCCGCGCCGTGGTGGAGCGCGCGGTGCGCAAGGGCCGCGTCGACGTCTACGTGCCGCGCATCTCGCGCCTCTCAGCGGTGCTGCCCGCCATAACCCCGCGCCGCGTCTACGAGCGCGTGGGGACGCTGTTCGGTCTGGTGGACATGTTCAGCCACGTCGACGAGGGTGGCCGCGGCGCCTACCGCGACCGCATGAACAAGGAATAGGGGGCGACCATGCACAGCCATCCGGGCCTCACCGGCCTCAAAGACGTCGACCTGGAGCGCATCCTGCGCGCGCTGCACCGGGGCGAGCTCATCTTCCCCATCGACTACCGCAGCCTGGCGCTGGCCGGGCTGTCCTACCTGCAAGACCGGGTCGAGTTCCTGCAGGGGCTCGACGAGGCCGCCGTGCGCGCGGTCATCGTCGCCGTCATGCACGAGAGGAAGACATCCCAGAGCCGCTGAACATCTTTGCCTACGGCTCGCTGATGTACGCGCCCGAGTGCCCCGATGCGGTGCTCGACATCCAGGCCGCCGAGCTCCCCGGCCACCGGCGCTGCTTCAACAAGCGCAGCTACGTGCGCGGGTGCCAGCCGGGGCAGCAGCGCTGGAAGCTGGACGTGCCAGCCGCCTTCGCCCGCCCCGAGCGCCAGTTCAGCCTGGCGCTGGGCACCACCCCCGGCGACTCGATGGTGGGGCGCATCGTGCGCTACGACGCCCGCCGCACCGATGAGGTGCTGCGCGCCCTGGACCAACGAGAAGGCTACGACCCGGCCGCGTCTTCGGCCCAAAATGGCTACAACCGGGTTCTGGTCGATTTGGCCGTTTCTGGCGCCTCGGTCCGTGCCTGGGCCTACCTGGGCAACCCGCTCTCGGAGCTGCACTGCGAGCTGGACCTGGAGCAGCAGGCGCGGGTGCTGATCGCGGCCACGCCCCGCGAGGGGGCCCAGGCCAAGCGGGGCGGGCTGGAGTACCTGGTCGAGGCGCGCGCGACCCTCGCCCGGGGCGGGATCGCCGACCCCCACCTGGACGCGCTGTGGACTACAGTGCGGGGCCTGCCCGGTCCGTGGCAGGACTGGCTGAGGGAGCTTGCATGATCGCGCTGGGAACCGCTCTTTGGATGATGACCCTGCTGGGGTGCCCCAAAGAAGCCCCGTCCGAGCCACCTGCTCCCGTCGAGGCCCACGACGACGACGACGAGCAGCCCTTCCGGCGCGCGATGCCGGTCGCGAGCGTCGACCTGGTCGAGTCCTGGCCCAGCGAGACCGCCCTCGATCAGGCCGACATCGCCGACGCCAACCAGGTCTGGCCCCAGCTGATCGACGCGGCCACCACCAGCCTGCAGATCGGCCAGTTCTACGTCAGCCCGAACCCCGACGCCGACGACCACATGGACACCGTGCTCGCGCGCATCGAGGCGGCCGCCGCACGGGGCGTCACCGTGCGCCTGCTCGCCGACGCCAAGTTCCAGAAGACCTACCCCGACGACCTCGAGCGGCTGGGCACGATCGACAACATCGAGGTGCGCATCTACGACATGTCCGAGCTGACCGGCGGGGTGCTGCACGCCAAGTACTTCATCGTGGACGGGCGCACCGGGTACCTGGGCAGCCAGAACTTCGACTGGCGCAGCCTGGAGCACATCCAGGAGCTCGGCGTGCGCTTCGACGCGCCCAAGGCGGTGGCCGCCCTGCAGGCGGTGTTCGAGGCCGACTGGGCCTATGCGGGGGGCGAGGGCCCCACCTGGGCCACCGACCAGGCGGCCGAGCTCGAAGACTCGGCCTACGACGACGACGTGGTGCAGCTCAAGCTGATCGCCAGCCCCAAGGACGCCCTGCCGGCGGGGGTGGAGTGGGACCTGCCCGTCCTGCTCGACATGATCGGTAGCGCCAAGAGCTCGGTGCGCATCCAGCTGCTGAACTACGCGGTGAAGGGCTACGACAAGGTCGAGTGGCGCGAGCTGGACGACGCGCTGATCGCGGCCGGCGCGCGCGGCGTCGACGTGCGCATCACCGTGAGCAACTGGCAGAAGAACAAGTACAAGGTTGGCTATGCCAAGGCGCTCGCCAAGGCGCCCGGCGTCACCGTGAAGTTCGTGACCATTCCCGAGCACAGCAGCGGGCACGTGCCCTTCGGGCGCACCATCCACAGCAAGTACATGGTGGTGGACGGCAAGCGCAGCTGGGTGGGCACCAGCAACTGGAGCCGCGACTACTTTCACGGCAGCCGCAACGTGGGGCTGTACATCGAGGGCAGTGCGATGGCCGAGCGGCTGACGCGGCTGCACCAGGACCTGTGGAGCCACGAGTACGCCGAGACCGTCGATCCTGACGCGGAGTACACACCTCCCAAGGTGGACTGAGGGTAGAACGTCGGCCTTGTTGGAGGCCCGATGTTCCTCGCACTGCTCGTGACCAGTGTCCTGGCCCAAGACCGCGACGCCCTCGACCGCCTGGGCGATACCTACGACGACGACCGCCTGGTCGAGGCCGCCGACGAGGGCCGGCTGCGGTGGACCTACGACCGAAAGGGCCAGCCCAAGCCCATCATCCACGGCGAAGACGCCTTCGTCGAAGACTTCCCCAGCGCGGGCGGGCTGGTGGCCGAGGGCTCGATCGGCGCGCTGTCGGGCAAGCTGTTCATGTGCAGCTCGACGCTCATCGCGCCGGACGTGGTGCTCACCGCGGCCCACTGCGTCGACTTCGAAGACCTGGTGCGGCAGCAGTACGGCGTCACCCTCGACTCGCTGGACTTCTACTGGAGCCGCGAGACCGACCTGTCGGGCTACGGGCTGGGGGCCTCGCTGCCGCTGCCCGACGACGCGGCCAAGGGCTCGCAGTTCACCTGGCACGACGACTGGGTGGGCGCCACGGCGCTGCAGATCGGCCTGTCCGAGAACAACGACATCGGCCTGATCTTCTTGGACGAGCCGCTCGAGGACGTGCCGCTGGCCATCCTTCCCACCCCCGAAGAGGCCCTGCTGCTGCAAGAGGGCGACCTGGTCGACATCGTGGGCTGGGGTCAGCGCTCCCAGACCGAGGTCGGTGGGCAGGGCCCCGCCGGCGAGAAGCAGTTCGCCGACAGCTGGATCGCCGAGCTGGGCGAGTTCGAGTTCAAAGTGGGCGAAGACCCCGAAGACGCGCGCAAGTGCCACGGCGACTCGGGCGGGCCCACCTACTGGGAGTTGGCCGAGACCGACACCCTGGACCCGCGCCGCCAGATCGGCGTCACCAGCCACTCCTACGACTACACCGACTGCACCCAGACCGGCGGCGTCGACACCCGCGTCGACCCCTACCTCGACTGGCTCGACGAGCTGCTGCGCGACGCCTGCCTGGACGGCACCCGCAGCTGGTGTCCACGCGACGACCGCGGCGACCCCGTGCCCGAGAGCTGGGGTGTGCTGCAGCCGCCCACCCTGCAGTCCGAGAGGGGCGGCGCATGCGGCTGTCAGAGCAGCCCCAGCCCCATCGGCACGCTGGCCTGGGCCCTTCCGCTCCTGATCGTGCTGAGGCGGCGGTCGTAGGCGAGTCTCGGCGCCACCGCGCCGCGCGCCTGGCTCCCCGAGGCGCCCATCGCGTGCGCCCGGACACCCAGATCCGGGAGCGTCCCGGCTGGTACCAGGTGATCACCCCGTCCGACGCCACCGGCTCGATGAACGAGGTGATGTGGGGCGACCTGCCCAACGGCCAAGAACAAGCCGCCATCGACGCCGTCTTCGCCGAGTACGCCGCCCACGGCGTGCCCTTCAAGTGGTGCGTGTGGCCGTGGACCCAGCCCCCCGACCTGGCCACCCACCTGCAGGCCCGCGGCATGACCTCCTGGGGCGCTCGCGGCATGACCCTGGCCACGGACGCCCAGCTGGCCCCGGGCGACGTGCAGGTGCACCCCATCGACCCCGCATCCGCCCTCGACTACGCCGCCGTCTGGGCGCAGGGCTGGGGCGACGAGCTGTCGTCCGTGCAGCGCGACGTGGCCACCCTGCTGGCCTCGCCCACCAGCCACCTGTTCGTGGCCCGCGCCGACAACGAGCCCATCGGCATCGCGTCGTACCAAGACCGGGCCGACTCGGGCTACCTGCTGGGCGCCGTGGTCTTGGAGCCCTGGCGCGGACGCGGCGCCTACCGGGCCCTCATCGCGGCTCGCCTGAAGCACATGGCGGCGCGAGGAATGCCCCTGGCGACCACCCACGCCAGGGAGGCCACATCCGCCCCGATCCTCGAAAAACTGGGCTTTCGCACCGAGTTTCGCTACCGGGTGTTTTGGTGCGGGGAGCGTCGTTGACGCCCGCACGGCGCGCGTTAAACGTCGGGGGCATCGCGAGAGCGGTGTGACGCCGGGTCTTCGTGATTTTCGGCGTTCATATTCCCCCTTAGCTCAGTTGGTTAGAGCAGTGGACTGTTAATCCACGTGTCTCTGGTTCGAATCCAGAAGGGGGAGCCATTTCATTCCTGATGGGAACATCCAACCCGGAGGTTCTCACCACCTGGAAAGCAGAGGTTCAACTCCCTCCGCACCCGGGTTTCGGGAAAAAGAGGCCCAAGCCTCCCAAAGCAGCCCTCCGACGCCGACAACGCCGGGGGGCTTCTTGCGTTTCCAGGGTTGACGCGTCCAGCGCCGCCGAGCTTGCGGGACACGCCGATAGTGGCGCCGACGAGCCGACTATGGCTTGCGGGACAGGGGCAGGACTCGCGGGACACGATCTTGCGGGACAAGGGCCGGATCCGGTCGATCTGGACCCCTGGGCCGACCGCCGGGCTGGACTCCGCGAGACCCTCTCGAAGGCCTCCAGGTACCAGAAACTGCTCGAATCGGGGGTGGTGTTAAATCGTGCCGCCCTCGCCCGGCGGGAAGGCGTCTCCCGAGCCCGCGTCACGCAGGTGCTCGCGCTTCTCAAGATTGATCCTGAACTTCGGGCGGAGCTCGAAGACGAGGACGCCTTCGGGCCGGTCCCGCCGGAGAAGGAGCTGCGCAAGCTGGCCTCGATTCCGAGGGTCAACCAAAATGGGGTCTGGCTGAAGCTGCTGGAGGCGGAGCGCTTCAAGGGGACGGCGACGGGTCGCGGGAAGTCGTCGCGGTCGCGGGTGCAGCGCCGAGGGCTACAGCACCAGTTCGAGCGGGCGCGGCGCTACCAGGCCGCGCTAGAGGCCGGCGAGTTCAGCTCGCTGGAGGAGCTCGGGCGGAACGAGGGGCTGACCGGGGGCCGGGTGGCCCAGCTGCTGAACCTGCTGCACCTCGCGCCGGAGATCATCGCGGTGGTCGACGTGCCGGCGGCGGAGTGCCCGGCCGGGGTGAGCGAGAAGAAGCTGCGGGCGATCGCCAGGCTGCAGGACCAGGACGCGCAGGTGTGGGCGTACGCGGAGCTTCGCCGCGCATTCACCTAGTCATATCCGAAGAACCGGACCCCGAGAGCCGACGATGGGGGCTCGACTTCCCACTCAAACTCCCAGTGTGGGCGGAGGACCCCCTGCTTGTTCTTGAAGCAGCAGAACTTGTACTTCTGCCCGGACTCGCAAGGGCACGCGTCGTGCTTGCCGATGTGTGAGAAGAAGCGATGCGGGTGACGCGCGCGGGTCTCGGTGGCTCGCCATCCGTGGAAGGGACTCGCCAGTCCATTGGAAAGGAATCTGACCAAGCTGTAGTCGTATTGGTCGCGCCGTTCGCCGGTTTCGGGATCCGACAGGAAGGCCACAGAGTACTTCTGCACGGGCCGCTCGACCGCCGCGATACCCAGAAGCTTCACATCCGTCACCCGACGGCTGGCGAGTCGCCCATCGTAGATCTGCCCAACTCGATGACCGCAGGTCTTGCGGATGGAGACAACGTCATCGCAGATGGTGCACCTCTTCTCCAGTTCGATGAGTTCCGGACTGAAGAACAGCTTGTAGGGAAAGAGCTTCTGGATGGCGGACGTCTTCTCCGCGATGAAGTCGAGCCGGAAGGGGCGTGGGTCCGGAAGATGGGGATGAAGGAAGCCGGCCCTGATCTCGATTCGCTCAAGGGTGCACCAGGCGTCGTAGTAGTCGTGGCTCTTGAGGCTTCGGAAGGCCGAGATGAACCCATCCTGGATGAAGAACGCGGACTCGAGGCACCAAATTCTCTTCGCTGTCGACTGATCGTCGGCGAGAACAGAAGCCTCCTTGGCGGCCGCCAACCGTCCTAGAACTAGCGAGCTATCCCGGGAGTCCCAGGCGTCCGACACCGAGCACAGCATCTGGCTCGCCTCCGCAAGAGCTTCCTCAGGAGTGCTCATTCTCGCCTTCCCCCTCGTTGCCAGAGGCACCGCGAGAAGTTGAGTCTGCTTCCTCCGCATCCACCCACTCGGCGTCCAGGATGTCTCCCTCCTCCATCTTCCGGAGTGCCTCCTTGACTCGAGGTTCGAAGAACTCGGGAGCTGCCTCAACGGTGGCGGTGATGGACCGCTGTCCATCGTCGACCGTCAGCTGAATTCGAACACGATCTTCAGGGTCCGGAGCCGCAAAGAACTTCGGATAGCGAGCCTTCACCGCCTCAGTGATCAAGTTCGCGGCGACGGGCATGGCGATCCCGGTCGCGAGACCAACCAGGACGCCACCGATAATCAGGAGCGCACCATGGAGTGCGAGTTCGACGTATGCCTCGTCGTCGACCGCGATCTCCACCTCCACACCGTCAGGCGCATTCTCGCGAAGGTGTTCATAGATTCCTTGGGTTCCAACAGGGAACACGGGACCGTCGTGATCTCGGAACCCCTCCCAGGGATAGAGCACGATGCCGGCCCTGAGGACGCCGTCTCGCACTGGGTCGCTCACGAAATCGCGCTCGGACCAGTACTTCGCGTTGCGAGGAGTCCGCTCAAAGTATGTCTTCTGGCTACCGTCCTCCATAAGGGGCCCTCCGCGTCCACCCCGGTTCCGTAGACACACCGGGGTCCTCCGGCAACTCCCTTTCCGACTTCATCCTTGGGCTTTGGGGAAGGCGACCTCGTGGGCGACGTAGCCGCCGTGCCTGCTCCCCCGTCCGTCAGAGACCAGGAGGCCATCCTCCACCATCGCCCTGAGCACGCGGCTCGCCGTACGCTCGGACGACTTGAGCCGCTCGGCAACATGCCGCCGAGTCGCTCGCCCCTGGCTCGCGACGATCTCGAGAACCACAGCCCACCGCGGATCCAGGCTCAGCCTGCGCGTTCCTTGGCGCCGATACCGGGTGGCACTCCCCCGGTGCACCTTCTCAACTCTGCCCTCGAGAAGAAGCGCCGAAAGGGCCCTCTGAAGGTGGGAGCGTGAGACACCCATCGCATGGGCGAGGTGTCCAGCACCTACCTCGCCGCAATCCAGATGCCCGATAATCCGCTCCTCCAGTGGCTCGGTCGCCGCAGCCATCGCCTCCAGCGGCCGATCGCGCTCCAGCACACCGGCAACGTCAGGGCCTGACACCCGGCGGCCTGTGCCGAGCAATGCCGCCCGGAACATCACCCGCTGAAGCTCACGGACGTTGCCGGGCCAGTCGTGGGCCAGGAGTACCGGGATCGCGTCCCGCTTCAGCCCCTTGCGGCAGGCCGCGAGCTTGTCGCTCGTAGCGAGGAAGTCCTTGGCGAGCAGGACGATGTCATGGCCACGGTCGCGGAGGGGGGGCATCTCGACCAGCCCCCACGCCAGGCGGTGGTAGAGGTCCTCGCGGAACTGACCCTCGCGAACCATCGCGCCGAGGTCGCGCCAGGAGGCGACGCCGACGCGAACGTCCACGCGAACCCGCTCGGTAGCGCCGATGCGCTTGACCGTGCCCTCCTGAAGGAACCGGAGCAGCTTGGCCTGCATCTCGAGCGGAAGCTCGCCGACCTCGTCGAGGAACAGCGTGCCGCCGCTCGCCTCCTCGATCAGGCCTCCCCGCGCAGCGCCAGCACCAGTGAAGGCGCCTCAAGCATGTCCGAACAGCTCGTCCTCGACGAGGTTCGCCGGCAGGTTCGGACAGTCGACGACTACAAAGGGGCCTCGCCGCCGACGGCTGTGCGCGTGGACGTGTCGGGCGACGAGCTCCTTGCCCGTTCCGGTCGGCCCCGTGATGACGATGGGAGCGTCGGTCCGAGCGAAGCGCCGCGCGACCCGCAGTGCATCGCGGAGCTCAGGACACCGGCCCACGAAACGCGGTGCTGCGCTGTGGGGTGCGGCGAGTACTGGTGGGGTCGGAAAGTCCCGCGCGACCTCCTGACGGCTGCGCGGCCGATGGCGGCGAAGTGAACGGCCGCGGCGCGATGGTTGCCCTCGGCGCGGTGGCAGTTGGCGTCGGCGTGGTGGCGCTGAGCGCGGCGACGCCACAGGGGCGGCAGGTAGCTCAGCGGGCTGCGGGACAGCTCGGGCGGTTCTTCACCTGGGCGGAGCTCACGGCGAGCTCCGCCGCAGCACGGCTCGGGCTCGACAACACGCCCACCTCCGAGGCCCAGCAAGCCCTGCAGGTCGTGGTCCGGTACATCCTCGACCCGCTCCGCCAGGCCTTCGGGTCCCGGCTGCGTGTCACGAGCGGCTACCGGTCGCCCGCGGTGAACGAGGCCGTCGACGTCTCCCCGACCTCGCAGCACATGAAGGGAGAGGCCGTCGACCTGGTCGTCGATGGGTACACCGCCCAGCAGGTGGCGACCGTCATCGCCCGCGCGGGCATCCCGTTCGACCAGCTGATCTGGTACGCGCCGAAGCGCGGTGGGCACGTCCACGTCTCGCTGTCGGCACGGAAGGAGAACCGCGGCGAGATCCTCCACGCCCCCGCGGCTGGTGGGTACGTCGCATCCGCACTGGGGAGGGCCTGATGGCTCCCGGACACACACCGCCAGGGCCGCTGTGGCCCGGCGATCTGGCTGATGTACGCGAGCGTCTGGCCCGGCTCGAGGCCCGCGCCGAGTCGCACGAGCTCGCCAACGCCGAGCGGCATCGGCAGCTGATGGACCACCTGAAGAGCGTCGAGGAGAGGCTCGCCGAGGTCGAGGCCCGATCGTGGAAGGTCGCCCTGGGCCTGGCGGTCCTCGGGATTGGCGGAGGTGCGGGTGCGGCCCAGTTGATCCGCGCCGCCATCGGAGGGTAGCCGTGCCCTCCCACAAGCCGTGCTCATGCCAGTCAGCGGCGGTCCAGCGGGGGCTCCTTCGCGGGGTGGCCACGTCGGCGCCGTCGCGGGATCGCGGGCGACTTCGTATGGACCGGGCTGCGCTCCGTCGGGCGCTCGGTGGCCGGGACGAACTCCTTGAGCGCATGGAGGCCAAGGCCGTCGGACGGACGGCGGCGAGCTTGCCTACGCCATGTGGCTCGACGTGAACACGAGCCCCGTCCAGTGCGCCCAGGCCATGCGGCCCACGGCGCCCCACGTGGTACACCTCAGACATGAGCAACCACGGGTCAGGGATCCGGATCCCTGTGGGACAGCCTACCTGACGGGTCAGGGGGCAGGGGGCAGGGAGAGCTGATGGCTGGCGGAGAGGAAGCGCAACAAGATGAGGACTCTGTCGAGTTCGCCGAGATTCCGTCGGAGGAGGAGGTTGAGCTCGCTGGGCATGATCGGTTCCGTGAGGCGGTCCTGCATGGCACAGACTGGACGACGGAGACCATTGTCTCGCAGCTTCGGCGAGGGAACATCTTGATGAACCCGGCATTTCAGCGCCGCGATGCGTGGAAGAAGCCGCAGAAGAGCCGATTCATCGAGTCCCTAATCGTTGGCCTCCCGATCCCTCAGATCGTCCTCGCCGAGGTCAAGGACCGACGCGGCAAGTTCATCGTTCTCGACGGCAAGCAGCGGTTGCTTTCCATCCTCCAGTTCTGGGGCCTCGGCGATGGACTGAAGAACGCATATGCCCTTTCTGGACTAGACATTCGCAAAGACCTTGCCCGAAAGAAGCTCTCACACTTCGAGAGCGATCCCGAATTGGAAGACGACCTCAATGCCTTGCTAAACCAGCCCATCAGGACCGTTGTCATCAAGAATTGGCCGGACAGTGACTTTCTTCACGTCGTGTTCCTCCGTCTCAACACCGGAAGCGTCAAACTCTCCCCCCAGGAGCTGCGTCAGGCCCTGTACCCCGGCCCCTTCACCGACTGGGTCGATGAGGCCGCGGTCAAGAGCGCTGGAATCCAGAGCCTCTTAAAGCTGAAGGAACCCGACTACCGAATGCGCGACATCGAGGTGTTGTCCCGGCATCTCGCATTTCGATTTCGCCTCTCCGAATACCAAGGGCGAATGAAGAAATTCCTCGACTCCACATTCGAGGCCTTCAACGCCGACTGGGCGACATGGAAGCCCAAGCTGGTCTCGGCGCTTGCGGATTTCGAAGCCGGAGTCACCGCACTTGAACAGATCTTCGGTCCAAAAGTGGGGAGGAAGCCCAACTCCCGGCTCTTCAACCGCGCCGCCTTTGATTTTCTTGCTTTCTATGCGCAAGATTCGGAGGTTCGCGAATCGATGATTGAAAAGAGACAGGAAGTCGTGCAGGCGTTCGATGAGCTCTTCGACAACGCCGATTTCAAAGAAGCCATCGAACGGGACACTGCTGGAGTCCCCAACACCGTGCTTCGGATGGCAACGTGGGGCGAGACCCTGGGCACAGTGCTGGGCATGACTATTCCGGTCCCAGCTGCCGTCGAGGACGAAGTAGGGAAGCGCATTAGCTTCTCGGGCTTCTGAGCAAAGGACCCCATGGCTCCTTCGAAGCGGTACGGAGAACTCAAGGGTGGAGTCCAGGAGCTGCGCCGAGCACTGTTGCCGTGGAAGTTCGATCCCACCGGGACATACCGGTCGCCCGAGCGGGTCCATCTGCGCGCCGTGTCGTTTCGAATCCTCGTTCACGCCGAGATTGAGGCCTACATCGAAGACCGCGCCTTCGAGCTGTTCGATGCCGCCTGGAAGGCGTGGGACACGAGCAGGGCGCCAAGCCGGGTAATGACGGCGCTGCTCGCGTTTTCGGGCCACGTGATGCCGACCCCACCGTCAAGGCTGGGCGCCGCAGGCAAAAAGGACCACGATGACGTCACTCCCATCGTCGCGCGTGCAAAGAAGACCTGGCGAGAGGAGGTGTACAAGAAGAACCATGGAATCAAGGAAGCGAACATCCTTGCGCTTCTGCTGCCGCTGGGAATCGATGGCGGCGACCTTGATGCGACACTGCTCGCGGATCTCACCTCCTTTGGCGGTGAACGCGGCGCCGTCGCTCATCGCTCGTCGGTTGGCATCACGTCGTTGGCCGACCCGAAAGCAGAATATCAACGGGTCAAGCAGTTAGTGGCAGACCTCCGACCTGTGGACGAGCTGATTGGAGGAGCCGTAGCGGAAGTTGGGCGCATCGCCGCCGCTACGCGCCCTTGACGTTGGGAGGCCGCTGCGAAATCGGAAGCCGCCGAGTCTCCAGCGGGCCTGTCCTGCGCCGGAGGCGGAGGTATGAAGCTGATTCAAGAAGGGTGCCTCGCCAGCGCTCGCGTGGACGGGTGCAGAAGGGTGGTCCTCTTCCTGTCCAGAACCAAGTGGTTCCGAACCCTATTCACGACGACCGACGAACGTCGATTCCCCCAGATTGCAGCCCTTGACACGTTCCGGTGCGGTCCAGATACTCCAGTCCACGCGTCAGCCAGCGCCAAGCGGGCTCGGGAGCCAAGATGACACACCACGAAGCGGACACACGGCCATCGAAGCGCTTTTTCGTGTCCATGCTGACGAGAGATATCGATCTCACGGATGCAATCCTGGATTTGGTGGACAACAGCCTTGACGGCGCCCTCCGCATGGGCGCGGACGAACACGGCTACGCGCCCTACCGAGTCGAGGTCCTGGTCGGCCCCGACGAGTTCTGGATCTCGGACAACTGTGGCGGCATCCCCCGAGACATCGCAGCGCAATACGCGTTCAGGATGGGACGGGAGTCTGGCGACCCCAGGGACGCACAGCACGCAACGATCGGCATGTACGGCATCGGCATGAAGCGAGCCCTATTCAAGATGGGAGACAGCGCCGTCGTCGACACCAATCATGAGGGTGACCGCTTCCTCGTGAGGATTACGCCGGAGTGGCTTGCCTCAACAGACTGGGCACCGCTTCCTTTCGAGGCACCCAAGAAGGGTGAGGGCCCGCAGGAGCCAGGGACTACGATCTTCGCGGAGAACCTCCATCCCGGTGTCTCGGCCAAGTTCGGGTCCGAGGCATTCGTCGCAGAGCTGAAGAAGGCCTTCTCGGACCACTTCACGCTCTTCCTGCAGCGCGGCTTCACGATTGTCGTCAATGGCGAGGAAGTACAGCCGACCCTGGTACGCGTCCTACTGGACCAGTCCGAAACTGGCCCCAAGCCCTTCTTCGCCCAGCATAAGGTGGGCAGCACGACGATCACGCTAACGATCGGACTAAACGCCGGTATCTCGTCGAAGGATTCAGAATCCGACGCGGCCAACTTCACGCACGAACGCGCGTCACCCACAGCAGGGTGGTCCATCTTCTGCAACGACAGGGCCATCGTGATCGGTGACAAGAGCCGGCTCACTGGGTGGGGTGACGGTGTTCCGATGTTCCACCCCCAGTTCAACATGATCACTGGGGTGATCGAGTTCAGCTCGAATGACGCGACCGACTTGCCTGTGACTACCACCAAGCGCGCGTTGGACACCGCTGCCGAAGCCTGGCTTGTGGCACGTCCGCTCATGCGCGAGGCGATGAAAGTCGTTGTGGGCCACACCAACCGATGGAAGAACCACCCCAAGGCCAAGCAGGCCCCTGCGTTTTCGAATGCGCGACAGGTCAGTCTGGAGCAGGTAGCCGAACACTTCGGAGAACACCCCGAGCTCCTATCGAAGCGTCGAGGGGCGGGGGGCGCCTTCTTCGACCCCGTCAAGAAGGGCGTCTTGCCAGAAGCTCCGAAGCCTGAGCGCGCAAACCACGTCATCCGCTTCTCGAGACCCCGCGATCAGGTACGCGCCGTCGGTGTCCGGTTGCTGGACGACGCCGGCGCCAAACCTGGAGACGTAGGGGCCGCGGCCTTCGACCATGTGTTTGGGGGCATCGACGATGAGTAGCGGGAATTCCATCCCCTACCACTTGCGGCTCAATAAGGCAGTCGAAAGGGAGATATTCCTCGGCCTACTCACGGCGCTTTCCCCTTGCCTCGACCTGCGCGAATACCGCTACATCGGCATGGGAGGACCATTCCTGGAGGACTACCGGGCCCTGCACGCTCGCCTGGGCATCCGCGACATGGTCTGCGTCGAGATGGACGAGAACACCCATCAACGCCAGCAGTTCAACGCGCCGGTGGGAGGGATTCAGTTCGAGTTGTCGTCGATCGAGGACTACCTGAAGAAGACTCAGGTCGACGAGAAGCCGAGCATCGTGTGGTTGGACTACACGTCGCCCGATTCGTTGAGAGAGCAGATGGACACGTTCCTGGACCTGATGCTGGCGGTCGCCCCCAGGTCCATCGTCAAGCTCACTCTGAATGCAAACGCTTCGTCCCTTGACGCGCAGGAGCACCTGACGGGTGATGCGATGTTCGAAGCCAGGCTGGGGGCGCTTCAGGGCGCACTGGGCGAACTACTCGCGGCAGATGCCAAACCGGAAGAGATTTCGTACCGTGGATATGGGCGGGTACTGGTTCGTAGCCTCGCCCACGCCTTGGAGAATCGCCTTGGGGGCACAGGGGTGACATTCCTTGGCGTCGGAGCATTCCGATACTCCGACGGTCAGCCAATGGTGACGGTCACGGGAGTCTCACTGGACACTGATGATGTCGAATCGTTCGTGGACGAGACCCAGATCACCCGTTGGCCTTTCTACCAAGAGGCTTGGCACAGCCTGCAGACCATCGACCTGCCGGTCCTGTCGACCAAGGAACGACTCGAGCTGCAGCGCGCCATGAACACTGGGGACGAACCGGGCCTAGAGTTCTCGCTTCCCGTAGGGCGTCTCCTCAAGAAACCGAAGGAAATGCTCGAGAGCTTCGCGACCTACTACCGAATGACGCCGTCGTTCGCGAAGGTCGACATCTAGGTTGGTCCGCTTCCGTCAGATCACGATGCGCTCAACAGCAGCACGGCTCACGACGCCAGGCGGAGCGCCTGCTCGATTCTCCCCACGGCGTCGGCGACCCTTTCGTGCTCCCAGATCCGCACAACCCGCCATCCCTCCGCCTGCAGCGCAGCGTCCACACGACGGTCCCTCGCCATGTTCGCCTCCAGCTTCTCCTTCCACCACTGCGCGTTGTTCTTCGGCCACGTCCCGTGCTCCGGGCACCCGTGCCAGAAGCACCCGTCGATGTAGACGGCTACCTTCGGGCCGATGAAGACCATGTCGGCCCGCGACCTCACCGACTTCGTCGGCCGGCGGTCGACGCGGTACCGCAGTCCTCGCCCATAGGCCCCCCGCCGAATGGCCATCTCGACCGGCGTGTCGCGCTTTGGGGTCCGCTTCATCCGAGCACGGACCGCCTCGCTCTTGGGCCTCGGCGTCACGGTCCACCCGCCTGAAAGAGCTGGATCTTGAGCGTCGCCACAAGCGCGTTCAGGTGGTCGTGCAGTTGCTCGGGCTCGCGGCCTCCCATGATGTGGACGCCGAGTTCCATGTTCAGGTCGAGCGCGTGGTCCGTGAGGTTGGCACTCGTCACGAGAGCCTCGGACCGGTCCGCCACCACGCACTTCGCGTGGACGGTCGCGGGTGTCTTGCCCGGTGACGGCGGCTTGGCGTCGTCGGCCCAAATGAACACCTCCGCCGACGGGACCTTCGCCGCCAGCTTCGCGGTCGTCTCCATCGTCCCCTCGAGGAGCATCCGGATGGCGACCCCTCGCCCCGCCGCCGCGTTGAGTGCTTCCACCACAGCCTTCGCGCCGTAGTTCACGAACGTGACCAGAAAGAGGCTGCCTTGGGCACGCGCGCGATGAGCTCGAGCATGACCTGCTCCGTCGAGCGCACGGGCACGAACTGCGATCGAGGTCCGGTCCACACCAGGTCGACGGCCTGTCCGCCATCGAGCGCGGCACTCAATCGAGCAGTGGGATGCGCGAAGCGGGGCCCGGCAGAGAGGAGGCAGCGACGTCCATCACGACCCATTGGCGGCGGCGGACTTCGACCAGCTGGCCGGGCTCGGGAACTGCGCTCACCCCTCTCCTCCATCTCGTTGGCCAGCAGCCCAGGTCTCGACGTGCTCGACGATCGCCTTTCCGAGGGCCCGGCCCAAGGCCGGCGGAACGGCGTTGCCGATCATGCGGGCGATGGCCTTGCGGTTCAGCTTCTCATCCGCGGGCCAGAAGTCGTACTCGCGAGGGAAGCTCTGGATGAGAGCGGCTTCGCGCAAGGAGATGGCGCGGTCCTGCTCGGGATGCCCGAATCGGCCGTTGCCGAGCCCATTGCAGAGGGTCGTCATCGTCGGTGCCGGCTGCTCCCACCACATGCGGCCGTAGACCGAGACGTACCTGTCGCCTGTCGCGCGCTTGTAGCAGTCGGGCACGAGGTGTTCTGGCCACGAGGCGCGTGTTCCCCCGTCGTGGGGAGTGGCCCGGACCCGCTTGAGGTTGGTCGGTGAGAGCTTCGCCGCCACATGAACGGGGTCGTGCGGGTCTTGACCACCGGACTCTAGCGCCGGGAGCTCGCCGATGGTCTCCCGGACCGTCAGGTGCTGGTCGCTGCCTTCCGGTAGCTTGATCTCTCCCAGTCTTGATGCCAAGAGTACCAAGCGCTTGCGGTGCTGGGGAACGCCGTAGTCGGCGCAGTCAACGATGGCCCAGTCGACGGAGTAGTCAGCGTTCTTCAGGCTGGAAAGGAAGACTTTGAAGACCTCGCGACCGCGCGACGCCAGCTCCGGCACATTCTCCATCGTCACGATTTCGGGCCGGATCTGGTCGACGTACTTCGCGAAGTGCTGGAGAAGGGCCCATTTCGCGTGCCCATCCTTGCCGTTTGTGTACTTCGAGAATGGCTGGCAGGGGGCGCAACCGGCGAGCACCCGCACCCCAGCATCCTGAAAGAGCGCTTCGATTGACTTGCTCGGCGTCTCGGACACGTCCCAGGCCAGGAACTCGGCGGGGGCGTTGTTGGCCTCGAAGGCATGACGCGACTGCTCATCGATGTCGATGCCCGCCGTGACGTCGATGCCCGCGCTCCGAAGCCCGGAGGTCAGGCCACCAGCCCCACAGAAGAGGTCCACCGCCGCAACCGTCGTTGCTTCAGCCGTCATTTCGCCTCCATGTCCGAGGCGCCGCCGTCCCGGACCCACTGATCGACGTCGGAGAGCTTGAACTTCCACAGCCGGCCGAGGCGATGAGCTGGCAGCTGTCGCGCTTCGATCCAGCGGTAGACGGTGTCCTTGGCGACGCCCAAATGCTTGGCGACGTCTTCCACCGACACCCACGGCTCTTGATCGGCCATGAAAGGGGCCCTCCTGGCGTTGGCGGGAGTATAGTCCTCCAACCGGACTCTGGTAGGTTCCGATCGGTGAGGATCGGTTTGGCTCGCCATCCGAGCGGCGCACTTGCCGATGGAAGAAGGCCCGACCGCCCGTGCGGACGGCCGGGCCAGGGTGGCGCGCCGAGAGCTCGCAGCAGCCCGAGCCGGAATCGACAGGCGTGCCCACAGCGGTGGACGAGACCAGCCACGTGGTGGCCGAGGAGGTCCGAGCACTCCCAGAGGACGCGGCTGCAGAAAGAACGGCACCGGCTTCGGGCGAACCGGCGCCCGGCGACACAATGACCTGACCTTGCCCCAACCAAGCCGGCCCCCCGCACGCAAGCACCACGAGGCCACCAACGCCCTGCCCCCCAACCTCCAACACCCCTTCTTCCCGGACTCTCGCGGCGCACCGCTCAACGGCATACGCTTCGGCCCTATCTGGAGGCCACCGTGGCCCGCCCCCTCGTGGTGTTCGTGGACGTCGACGACACCCTTGTTCGTTCCTTCGGCTCCAAGCGGATCGCGATGCCCAGCGTCATCGAGCGCGTGCGTGAGCTGCACGCCGAAGGCGCCGTTCTGTACTGCTGGAGCAGTGGTGGCGGCGAGTATGCCAGGACCTCGGCCGAGGAACTCGAGATCGACCACTGCTTCGCGGGCTTCCTCCCCAAGCCCCACGTCGCCATCGACGACGTCCGTCTCGAGGACTGGCCCGAGCTCGTGCAGCTGCACCCCAACGAGGCCCCAACGCGCAGCTCTCGTGAGCTTCGGGAGGCTCTCCGCTGGCGGGAGGACTGACCAGGCCCCTGGCTCCACCCGCCTCGACGTGATCGAGCGCCTGCAGCGTGACGACGCGCTGTCCACCACCGAGCTGGCCCATGGCACCGGGCTGACGCGCCAGGCGGTCAAGAAGCACCTCGACGTGCTGGCCCAGGCAGGGCTGGTGCACGGCACCCGCAGCGGACGGCGCCGGATCTGGCGCCTCGATGCCCAACCCCTCGCCTTGGTCCAGCACTGGGCCCAAGGCATCCGCACCCAGTGGGAAGCACGCTTCGACCAACTCGATGCCCTGCTCGCCCGTCAAGGAGACTGAACCATGCCCCTCGTGCTTCGCCCCTCGCTGTTCGAGGTGGACCCCGAACTGGATCTCGTGCTCGAGCGGGTCGTCCCGGTCTCGCCCCACAAGGTGTGGCGCGCCTGGACCGAGCCCGAGCTGCTGGTCCAGTGGTTCACCCCGGCCCCCTGGCGCACCGAGAGCGCCCGCGTGCGCGCCGTGCCGGGAGGTCCCTTCGACGTGGTGATGGCCGGTCCCGACGGCCAGCGCAACGACAGCAAGGGATGCGTGCTGCAGGCCATCCCCGACCGACTCCTGGTGTGGACCGACGCGCTCTCTGAGGGGTTTCGCCCGCAGCCCGAGCCATTCATGACCGGCATCCTGCTGCTGACACCCCATCCAGAGGGCACCCGGTACCGTGCGGTGGTCCGCCATGCAGGCCCCGAGGCCCGAGCCCAGCATGCCCAGATGGGCTTCGAGCACGGCTGGGGCGCGGCGCTCGATCAGCTCGTGGACAAGGCCGCGGGCTGGTAGGACAACCCACCCCACCGACCCCCCATCACCCTCGCAGCACCTTGCTCATCGCCTTGCCCTTGGCCAGCTCGTCGACGAGCTTGTCCATGTAGCGGATCTTGCGCATCAGCGGCTCCTCGACGTTCTCGACGCGAACCCCGCACACCACGCCCTTGATGAGCTCGGCGTTCGCATGCAGCTGCACCGCGTCAAAGAAGTCCTCGAAGGTGGTCAACGCCTCGAGGTGGTGCTCCAGACCCGCCTGATCGAGGCCCGTCAGCCACCGGATGGCCTCGTCGAGCTCGGCCCGGCTGCGTCCCTTCTTCTCGACCTTGGTGACGTAGTGCTTGTAGACCGACGCGACGCTCATCTTGTAGATGCGATGCACAGGACCCTCCGGGTGCAGCGGACCGCGAGCGTATCACCCCAGGGCCTCGCCATACACCGCCAGCAGCCGTGCCCATGCGCGCTCCGCCTGGGTCTCGTCGTACACCGGCGAGTCCAGCGCGCACCACCCGTGGTTGGCCGGGTAAACCTCGATCTCGGCGCTCACCTTGGCCGCCACCGCCGCGGTCTTCAGGGTCTCTTTGGCCTGGGGGTCACGCTCGTCGTCGTTATGGGCGATGCAGACGAGCGCCTTGGCCTGGGTCTTGGCCAGCAGCTGGTGTGGGCTGTCGCTGTCGTCGGTGACCAGGCCGCCCCCGTGGAAGGACGCGAATGCCGCCACCCGCTCGGGCACCGCCGCGGCGACGCGGAAGGTGAACGGGCCGCTCATGCAGTACCCCTGGGTGCCGACGCCCTTGCTGGTGTCGACCTCGGGCTGCTGGTCGAGCCAGGCCACCAGGGCCACGCCGTCGCGGGCAATGGCCTGGGGGGTGAGCTGCTCGCGCATGGGCCCGATCTTGGCCTTGCCTTCGTCGGTGCGCCACTCGTCGAAGTGCTTCAGGATGGGGCCCTTGGCCGAGCGGTAGTACGGGTTGACCGCCAGCACCGCGTAGCCCTCGCCGGCGAGCCGGGTGGCCATGGTCTCGTAGGCCTCGCGCAGCCCCGCCACATCGGGCCACAGCAGCACGGCGGGGTGCTTGCCCTCGCTGGGCGCCACAAAGAAGCCGTCGGCCTCGCCATCGGGGGTGGTCACGATCACCCGGCGGTTCTGGGTGGAGGGGGCCGCCTGGGCAGCAGGCTCGGGGGACGGCTCGGGCACTGGCTCCGGCTCGCTGGGGCCTCCCGCCGGGGCCGGACCACCGCAGCTGGCCAGCAGGGCCGCCGCAGACGCCCCCGCCACCAGCCCCCGTCGGCTCAGGTAGGCCTGGTTCTCGCGCTCGGTCACCTCGTCACACATCGCCCCTCCAGCGTGGGCGCGAGCATATCCAAAGCGGCTCGACGATCCGCGTCACCCGCCCAGAAACACCGCCCGGCGGGCCCAGTCGGCGTCCTGCCAGCGGCCGAAGCCCCCGGTGGCCGAGCGCGTGTAGTAGACCCACAGCTCCGGGCCGGTGACCGAGCCGCCGGTGACGGCGAGATCGTCGGCCACAGGGACGATCGAGGGGTAGAACAGCTCGTCGCCGTCGGCACTCGCGAGCAGCTGCGGCGCCGAGAAGGCCTCGCCATCGACCGAGTGAGCCAGGTACAGCGCTTCGCCCGTCGTGTACACCACCAGCACCGCATCCAGGTGCGCGCTGTACGACGACGCCGGCCAGCGGGCCCCGGCGATGGCGATGTGGGCCGCCCCACCGCGGTCTCCGTCCAGGTCACCCGGCTGATCCCAGCCTTCGGGACCCAGCTTGGTCCACGGCGAGGCCTGCCCCGCGGCCGCGGCGGTCAGCACCTCCTGCGCCGGAGCCCGCGCCAGCGCCAGGCCCTCCGCCTCGCCGTCGTAGTCGGTGTACAGGCACAGCAGGTCGTCCCCCATGGCCAGCAGCGAGCCGCCGCCCACCTCCAGCACCTCGACGGCGTCCTGCGCCGCAGCCCGGCTCCGGGACGGCAGGATGGGCTCGCCCAGCAGCGCGAGCTCGAGGCCAGGGTCGGGCGCCGTCGCCACCGCCAGGCTGGACAGGAAGCGCTCGTAGCCGTTGGGGTGACGCTCGACGTGCTGCAGCTGCAGCATGCGGCCGGTGCCGGCATCGATGTGGATGGGGCCGCCCGCGGCGTAGGCCACGTCCGCGGCCGCGCCCGAGGAGCTCACTGGGGTGACCGAGCTCTCGGCGGGAAAGCGAAGACTGCCCGTGAGCCTCACGGGATCCCGCCCGTTGGCGCCCCACATCTCGACCTGCTCCTGGGCATCGTCCCAGCGCACGCCCAGCGTCCCGTCCGGAAAGGTGGGCAAGCCTGCTGCCCCCAGCTCCTCGTGGGTCATCACCACCTGCTCGAGGCCCACCTCGAAGGTCAGGGGAACCTCGTCGGCGGGGGTGCAGCCCACCAGGCCCGCCATCACCAGGCCCACGCGGGTGCCGGGCGTCACTGCTTGAAGATCTGCACGCCGTTGATGGCCGCCGTGGGCAGCTGAGCGGCGCCAGTGGCCTGGATGGTCAGGTCCAGGGTGTCGCCGCTCAGCCCGGTGAACACGGCGTAGTTGCCGCCGTCGCCACTGCCATCCAGGGAGTCCCAGGTGCCGTCGAAGGCCGGCATCACCGCGCCCTGCAGGGCCACGCCGCCCACCGTGAGCGTGAAGGTGGCCGAGTGGTCGGTGGGGAAGCCCCCTCCCCGGCCGATGTACACCACCACGACGTACTCGCCGGTGGTGTAGCTGTCTAGGCCCGTGAAGCTCACCGAGCCGTCCCCCTGGCCCATCCACGAGCGGCACCCGGCGAACATCATGTCCTGGTCGGCCTGGTTGCCGCCGTTCAGCGTGGTGAGCTCGATGTCCTGGCAGGTCCAGCTCAGGTTCACGCCGGTGGCCGTGCCCGACTCGTCGACCAGCGCCGACAGGGTAGAGCCAGCCGCGGGGTTCCACTGCGGTGTCGGGTAGTGCCCGGCCACATCGGTGAGGGCCATTCGCGCGATGTCGTCGAAGTTGGCGCTGATGGAGTGGGTAGTCGTCCACGCGCTGGTGCCCGTGTCGCCGCCGGTGTCGGTGTCGGCGTCCGCATCGGCGTCGGCGTCGGCGTCGGCATCCGCGTCGGCATCCGCGTCGCTGTCGGCGTCGGCATCGGCGTCGCTGTCGGCGTCGGCATCGCTGTCGGCGTCGGCGTCGGTCTCGACCGCGGTGTCGGGGTCGGGCTCGCCGCCGGTGCAGGCGGCCGCAAGCAGGACGAGGCTCATCGAGAGGACACGGGTGGAGGACATGGCACCTTCGGCGGTCGATCGCGGCCATCAGCGACCACGGGGAGTTTGCGGGTGCACGCTAGCCTGCGTCTGGGCGAGTGTCGACGCCGACCGCCACGGACCCTGCGCTACAGCGCCCCTTCCTCGAACGCCATCACGTAGGGGTAGTAGTCCCCCCACCCATCCGAACAGCTGCCGTTGCTGCCCCGTTTCTGGTAGTACTTTCCGGCGCTCTCGGACATCGTCCAGATGCGGCCGTCCGGTGTGCGGGCCAGGTCTTCGAAGCCAGCCGGACCGGTCAGCACCTCGGTGGCCGAGCCCGAGCCGGGGGTCCAGCGAAAGACGCGGCTGGGGTTGTCGCCGTAGCTCGTGGACAGCAGGACATCGCCATCGGGAAGCGGCTGCGCACCCTGCACCTTGCTGACCGGCAAGGTGTACCGCTGTTGCAGAGCGCCCAGATCACCATCCGAAGTCAATGCAAAGCGGCAGATATCCGCCCCGGTCGAGGTCGAGAAGGTGCCCGTCCACAGCGTGTGCGTGGCGGCGTCGTACGACAGGTAGGAGGTTCCGCAGCCCTCGTCGGTGGGTGCGGTGAAGCGCGCGGTCTGCACCAGCTGCACAGGCGGGCCACCCGGCAACAGGCTGCTCGGCACGGCGTTGCCGACTGTCGGACTGGTGATTTTGCTGGGATCGTCCAGGTCATAGCGGGCCAGCCCGCCTGAGATGGGCGCGTATGCCACGCGATCTCCGCCTGCGTCCTGCAACACCGCCAGGCCTCCGACGTGGCTGCCGTTCACGCTGCCGAGCGTCGCCCCGTAGAGCAGGAAGGTCCGGGTGATGCTGCGGGTGCACGGGTCGAGAGCCACCACGATGCTGGGGAGCCCGTCGGGGTTCGTCTGATCGCAGCCGCTGCTCAGGTGCCGCTCGTTCAGGTAGCTCGAGATGTACAGCTCGCTACCATCGGGGGCGGCGGCCATGCCCTGCGGCACGTAGCCGTCGTCGAGGTAGGGCACCGTGAAGCGCGCGACCTCGGGCACCGAGAAGCCACGCGCGTCCAGGGTGTCGCGCAGCCGCTGGTCGGTGCCCGCCGTGGCCGACAGGTAGTCGTGGTACGAGGGCCGGTCGAAGTAGCGGGACCCGTCGCGCAGCGTGTCCCCGCGCAGGGCGGCAGCCTCGACCACGTAGTCCTTGACCTCGACCGCATACAGCTGGCCTACGAAGGGCGAGGTGTAGCTGTAGCTGCCGCCGCTCTCGTTGGGCTCGGCCCCCACCGCCGGCCGAATGGGCGAGGTCTTGGGCGCTCGCGCATCGACCAGGGTGGTGCACTCTGGCTCCTGGTCATCGACGGTGAGGCACAGCCGGTAGTCGCCCGTACGTCGCTGGACGGTGAAGGTGCCGCGATGCCATGCACCATCTGCAACCATCTGTGTGCCAAGAATCTCGAGGTCGCCGTACCCGCCGGGATCGTCTACCCGAAACAGCCCCCGCAGCACCCCGTCCTTCAGCTTCAGGCTGAAGCCGCCTCCCTCGGTGTTGCTGAACAACGTGCCCCAGCCCGCGCCCATGGTGCTCTGGAACCACGCGTGGATGGTCAGATCGTCGGCCGGCGGCAGCACGTCCGAGCCCAGGTAGTGGTCGTCGTCGAGCTCGGTGACGTACAGATCACCGAGCGGCTTTCGTCCCGCCAGTGATGCAGACCGCTCGTACACGGTGACGTCGCCCGCGGTGTCCAGCGCCAGCGACGTGCTGCCGGGACTCACCCAGCCTGGCGTGGAGCCGGTGTGGGTGCGGTAGCGAAACAGGGTGCGGCCCTGGTCGGCCACAGTCGTGGGCCTGAAGTCTCGGACAGGCAGGCAGGCCGCGGGCAGCGGCGCGGGAGGTGTCCCGGTGTCCGTGTCGGCATCGGCATCCGCATCGGCATCCGCATCGGCGTCGGCATCCGTGTCTGCGTCGGCATCCGCATCGGCATCCGCATCGGCATCGGTGTCGGCATCCGCATCGGCGTCCGCCGACGTGTCTGGCACCACCGACGTATCGGCCTCACCGCCCGTGCAGGCCGACAGCAGCAGGGCAAGGACCGGTCCACGCATCCGGTACAGACCCCTCGACCATTCGGGGCGCAGCCCGAGCTGGCCGTCCAGCGCGCGATCGATAAGCGATACGATGCGTTGCCGATCGGCAGGCAGGCGCCCTGCAAGCGGCAGGTAGTTGCTGGCGTGGTTGGTGCGAAACAGCGCGTTGGTGGGCCGAGCCACGTCGATCATCGTGCGCAGCTCGCCCAGGAGCTGGGGCACGCCGGGCAGCTCAAAGCGCCCCCGCTCTTGCAGCCGGGCCTGCGGGGTGCCGGGCACCACGCTGATCTCCATGCCCGCCTCGTGGGCCAGCTGCGCGGCGCGCACGTGCTCGGCGAAGTCGGAGCCCTTGGCGATGCGCTGCAGGGTGACGTCGTCGCCGCTCTCGGGCCCGATGTACAGCCGCGTCAGCCCGGCCCGAGCCAGGGCCGCCAGCTCCGAGGGGGTCTTGCTCAGCACGTTCTTGGCCATCGCGTAGCAGGACACGCGGCGCAGCCCGGCGAAGCCCTGCTGGCAGGCCTCCAGGATGGGCAGCCAGTGGTCCAGGTCCATCACCAGCGCATCGCCATCGGCCACGAACACCTTGTCGACCCGGCCCGACAGCACCTGCGACGCCTCGTGCACGTCGTGCAGCGTCTCGGCCAGCTCCCGCACCCGAAAGCGCTTGTCGCGGTACATGTCGCAGTAGGTGCAGGCATTCCAGCTACAGCCGATGGTAGCCTGCAGGATGTAGGCGTTGGCCTCGGATGGAGGCCGGTAGAGCTTGCCTTCGTAGCGCATGCCGCCCCCTATCGCGCCGCACACTTCTACACGTCGTCGAGGGTGCGCTCGAAGGCCAGGCTGCCGTCCTGGGCGTAGAAGGCGACGTGCACCTCGCCGGCGGCGGGGTCGAAGGTCAGCACCGGCAGCTGCGGCGCCCCCGCGACGTGGGCGAACTGAGGCTCTTTCAGGCTCGACGCCAGCGGGCTGACGTTGCCCGAGGTGCAGCACACCTCCCAGGCGGTCTCGGAGACGGCGGTGCCGTCCAGGGAGGTGCGGCCCAGGTAGTTCACGTGGATGTCGCCGGTGACGAAGATCACGTGCCGGGCCTCGAGCTCGTCGAGCAGGGCGCGCACCTGATCGCGCTCGGCGGGGTAGGCGTCCCAGCGGTCCTGGTTGTCTTCGAAGATCTCGGGGCTGGGAATCTCGGCGAAGGGGCGGGGGGTGGCCACACAGATGAAGCGGCACGGGCTGGCCCGGACGGCGTCCAGCAGGAACTGCAGCTGCTCGGCGCTCATCAGGCGCTCGTCGGTCAGCTCGTAGCGCGCGTCCAGCAGGATGAGCTCGACGGTGCCGCCCCAGCGGAACTGGCGCCAGATCGGCACCACGACGTCCGAGTCGATGGGCACCACCTTGAACCAGGCCTCCATCGCGTTGCCGAGCTTGCGCTGCTCGTCGGCGCTCATGTCCCAGGGGTTGAACTTGCCGTTGTCGGTGGACTCGTGGTCGTCCCAGGTCGTGTACACACCCGCCAGCGGGTAGACATCGCGGTAACCCCCACCGTGGTAGAAGCCCCAGGCATGCAGGTACGCGTCCAGCTCGCCGTCCTGCTGGCTCCACACGAAGTCGAGGTAGGCCTGGTCGCCCAGGTGCACCAGGAAGTCCAGGTCGTGCTCCGACGCGTGGGTGAACAGCTCCCACTGGAAGGGCTCCTGGGTCGGCGCCTCCATGTGCTCGGGGTAGTAGTAGTCGGGGATGAGGGTGCCGCTGCCGACACAGCACAGCAGGGCGATGCGCACCACCGGCTCGTCATCGGCGGCGGGAGCCGTGCGCACCTGGCCGATGAGCGAGCGGCTCTCGAAGTCCGGCGCCTCGCCCGAGAACACCGCGTACCGGTAGGTCGTGCCGGGCGTCAGGTCGTCGATCCTCACCTTGTGGAAGCCGTCGCCGCTGGGCTCGACGCGCTGGTCGACCACCATCTCGTCGTCGGTCCACAGGCGCAGCGTCACCGCGGTGTCGTCGGCCACGAAGAAGGCCAGCACCACCCGCGTCGACGTCATGTCGCCCGCGATGGGCGTGCGCGGAAAGCGGGTGATCGACTCCGGGATCGCGTCGGGATCCGGGTCCCCGCTCCCGCAGCCCGCCGCCAGGCCAGGAATGGACGCGGCCACCAGATAGAGCACGTCTCGACGCGTGAGCATGGAGCCTCCCGCGCCCATGATGCTCCAGCGCGCCGCCGTCCGCTATGCTTCGCAGCCCTTCCGGAGTCCCGATGCAACGCCACGCCGACGTCGATGCCTTCCTCGCCTGCCAGCGCACCTGGAACGACGAGATCGTGGCCCTGCGCGCCATCCTGCTCGACTGCGGCCTGGACGAGGCCGTCAAGTGGGGCAAGCCCTGCTACGGCCACCAGGGCAACAACATCGCCATCATCCAGCCCTTCAAGGACTTCGTGGCGCTGCTGTTCATGAAGGGCATCCTGCTCGACGATCCGGCAGGACTGCTCGAGGAACAGGGCGAGAACACCCACTCCGCACGCCGCCTCACCTTCCGATCCTCAGACGAGGTCGCCACCAAGAATGCCGCCACCCGCGCGCTGATCGCCAGCGCCATCGCGGTCGAAGAGGCAGGAACGCCGCTTCCCGAAAAGCCCGAGCAAGCCCTCGCGGCCGAGCTGCAGGCGGCGCTCGACGCCAACCCGAGCCTGAGGGCCGCCTTCGAGGGCCTCACCCCCGGCCGCCAGCGCGAGTACAACCTGTTCATCTCGGGCGCCAAGCAGTCCAAGACCCGGGCGGCCCGCGTCGACAAGCACGTCGAGCGCATCCTGGCCGGCCGGGGCCTTCGCGACCGGTAGCCGGTACAGGCTGTAAGCTGGGCGCTGCCCGTGCGTTCCCCGCGCACACGGAGGCCCCATGCTCACCCTGCTCATCGCCACCGCCCTCGCCGGCGACCCCGAGGCCACCGAGGCCACCAAGGCCGCAGAAGCCACCAAGGCCGCCGAGTCCTTCGATGTCGACGCTGCCTTCGAGGCACCCCTGTCCCACGGGCTGACGCGCTGCCGCGGCAAGCTGGAGCGCAAGGCCGTCGCCTACCTGACGTGGGGGTACATGGGTGGACCGGTGCCGCCGCCCGACATGGTGGTGAGCTGGCAGAAGCTGGTGGTGGCCGGCAAGGTGGTGGGGCGCAGCGAGCGCACCGGGCGGGGCACCCCCAACCCCGCCGATCGGCCCTTCACCGTCGAACAGGTCGACACCACCGTGCGGCCTGGACCCACCTGGGGAGAAGCCAGCAGCTGGGACGAGACGGTCACCGTGACCTGGACACCGCCGGGCGCCGAGCCGCACAGCTTGACCGGGTCCTGGACCTGCGAGACGGGCCCGATGCTGCCCATGCCATAGACTCGGCGCATGCTGTACCGCCCCGCCCCCGTGCTCGAGCCCACGGGCGACCCCGTCGATCGCCGCGCCCACTTCGACAAGACCGCCCGCCGGCTCATCGCGGGCGAGACCCTGGTGGTTCGTGATCACTTCCGCACCGCCAAGGGCATCATCGAGTCGCTGGTCAAGGCGCTGCGCCCCCCGCTCGACACCGCCGACCACGCCACGAAGGCGGCCTACCGCGACGCGTACCGAAGCCACGCCTGGCGGCTGCTGGCGCCCATCGAAGACGGAGAGGTCGCCCTGCCCGGAGCCCCGAAGATCGGGTTCCTCAGCGAGCTCTACCCCGATCTGGGCCGATTCTGGCTGCCGGTGCCCGAGATCCGGGACCTGAGCCATGCCTGGTACCGGTACGAGCACGGGGTGCCCATGCCGGTGCTCGGTCGGCCGCTGCACCCCTTCTACGGCGCCTACCTGCCCACGCGCACCACCCACCTGGAACTGTTCGCCACCTGGCTCAGCGGCTGGAGTGGGGCCCGCGGCACGGCCATCGACGTGGGCACGGGCTCGGGCGTCATCGCGCTGATGCTGGCGCGCAAGGGCTTCGAGCAGGTGCACGCCATCGACATCAACCCCAACGCGGTCGAGAGTGTCCGGCGCGAGGTGGCGCGCTCGGCCGAGCCCCCGCCGATCACCGTGCAGTGCGCCGACCTGCTGAGCCAGCACGGCGCTCCCGCCGACCTGATCGTGTTCAACCCGCCCTGGACCCTGGGCCGCGTCGACAACAACCTCGATCGGGCCCTCAACTACGACGACGACCTGTTCGAGCGCTTCTTCGAGCAGGCACAGGCCCGGCTGAAGCCCGAGGGCCGCGTCGCCATCGTCTTCTCGAACGTCATCCGCCTGCTGCAGCCCGACGTGCCCCACCCGATCGACGCCGAGCTCGATCGCGACCGCTTTCGCCTGGTCGCCACCCACACGCGACGCATCAAGCCCACGCCAGGCAAGCGGGCGAGGCGGACCCGCGAGCGGGTCGAGGTCTGGGAACTGGCGCACACACATTTCCTTGACGCGGAAATCCAGACGCCCTAGTAGGTCCATGGTGCACGCGCTCCGCCTTTTGCGGCAGCCCATTGATCGTGCGAGATCCCGCTCCGTTTGGCGGGTCCCATGCTCCACGATCTTGCGTGAGTTCTCCGATGAACCTGCTTCGTACCTCGCTCTTCAGCGTTGTCTCGACGGCCACCCTGCTGTCCGCCTGCACCCCGGCCACCTCGTCGCTCGACGAGGACGGCCGCTACGACGTCGCGCTGACCGAGGCCGCCCTCGCCCGCCTCGACGAGTGCGAGGTCAACGAGACGCTGTCCTTCGTCAACAACGCCGAGACCACCGCCGCGACCCTCAAGGAGCACGGGGTGCACGGCCGCGCGGCCAACAACATCGAGGCGACCCGCGCCGGCATCGACGGCACGCTGGGCACCGCTGACGACGTGCTCTTCGGCGACCTGATCGCCGTCGACGACGTGCCCTACGTCGGCCCCGCCGCCATGGAGCAGCTGCTGTCCATCGGCGCGGTTCGCTGCGAGGGCGTCTCGACCCCCGCCGAGCCCGGCACCTGCGCCCCCGACGAGGTGCTGTCCTTCCTCAACGCCCCCAGCACCGACGTCGACGCCCTGCTGGCCATCGACCTGCACAGCCGGGCCGCCCGCGAGATCGTGGCCCACCGCGACGGCGCCGACGCCACCCCGGGCACCGCCGACGACCAGCTCTTCGCCTCGATGCACGAGGTGGACGCCGTGCCCCAGGTCGGGCCCGTCGCCATCGCCACCCTCGAGGCCTATGGCGCCTCGCACTGCTCCGCCGCCGACGTCGTCTTCTCCCCCCAGGACTACGACGACAGCCACCTCGCCCGGGTGGTCGAGCTCATCGACGGCACCCAGCACAGCATCGACATCGCGATGTACAGCTACCGCGACGGCGGCATCCAGGACGCCCTCGAGCGCGCCGTCGACCGCGGCGTCACCGTGCGCTTCCTGTTCCAGTCCACCTCGGACCACCGCAGCTCGCCGGCCGGCACCCGCTCGGCCGCGCTCGAAGACGCCGGCATCGAGGTTCGCTGGGTCAACAAGATCCAGCACCACAAGTTCGCCATCTTCGACGGCCCGCGCAACGACCTGGAGTCAGCGCGCACGGGCATCCTGGCCAGCGGCAGCGGCAACTGGTCGCACAGCGCGGCCACCCGCTTCGACGAGAACATGGTCATCCTCGAGGGCGACCAGAAGCTGAACCTGCTGTTCCAGCAGGAGTTCGACCACCTGTGGACGCACTCCCGCGACTTCGTGTGGAACGAGACCATCGCGCCGGTCAGCCACTTCGGCATCACCGACGACGACATCGCCAACGCCGACGGCTCGACCGCGGTGTTCACCTCGGCCAACTTCCGCACCTACGAGTCGTCGACCTACGGACCGACCTTCGCCAAGGACGAGGGCAGCGCCGCGCGCGACGCCCTCATCGAGCTCATCGAGGGCGCCGACGAGTCGGTGTACATCGCATCGGGCCACCTGCGCTCGCGCCAGATCACCGACGCCATCCTGGCCAAGGCCGCCGAGGGCATCGACGTGCGCGTGTACCTGGACGGCCAGGAATACACGAGCGCCTGGTACTTCGGCCAAGAGAGCGACGACTACGAAGAGTGCCTTGCCGACGCGTCCACCGACACCCAGGTGGCCAACTGCCACGATGACGGGCTGCACTTCGGCTACGCCCTGCATCAGGCCGGCGTTCCGCTGCGCTACAAGTACTACGCCTACCGCTGGGACTACACCTACGCCGACCAGATGCACCACAAGTACATCGTGATCGACCGCGACACCGTGGCCACCGGCAGCTACAACTTCTCGAACAACGCCGAGTTCGACACCTTCGAGAACGTCGCCATCCTGGACGCCGGCCTGTACCCCGAGCTCGTCAACGGCTTCGTCGACAACTTCGACACCATCTGGAACACCGGAGCCGGCACCCTCGACGCCCAGCTCGACGAGCTCGAAAACGGCACCGACCGCATCGACATCGTGTTCGAGCCCAAGGCGCTGACCTACGACGAGATCACCACGCTGAAGTCGGCCATCCGCGCCGCCTGCCCCGACGTCGACTCGTCCGAGTACCGCCAGAACGCCAGCAGCCACTGGACCTGCCCGCGCGGCTGAGTCAGCGGGAGGGCGGAGCGGCGATGCGCACGGCCGGCCCGTGAATCGGGGGAATGCCCTCGTTCAGCTGGAGGTAGTGGTCGCGCAGCACCCGGGCGATCTGGGCGTACCACTCCGAGTCCGGGGACGTCGACCGCCACTGGAGAGTCAGCAAGCGCCCCGGCTGCGCTCCTTCGAAGCTACGCGCCACGAGCCCATACCCCGCGCGCAGCTCGATGGACAGCGCACTTGCCGGCAGTAGCGTGGCCCCCAGCCCGCTCTCGACCATGCGCACCAGCGTGGACACGCTCGCCGCCGAGACCGTGGTGGGCCCCTGCGTCGCCGAGGCGCACACCTCCATGGCCTGGTCGCGAAGGCAGTGCCCGTCGCGCATCAGGATCAAGCTGGCGCCAGCAATGTCCGAGGCCCTCACCCCTTGCGCCAGGCCCAGGGTGTGCCCCTCGGGCGCCACCAGCACGAAGGGCTCGGCGGCCACGTCGACACCAGCGAGACCCTGATCGTCGAACGAGCGGGCCAGCAGCCCCAGATCGATGGATCCCGCACGGAGCTGATCGAGCAGGCTGTCGGTCTGCAGCTCCTCGATGGCGAAACAAACCCCTGGAAACAGCACCCGCAGCTTGGCCAGCAAGCCCGCCAGTCCGTATGGCGCGATGGTGGGGATCACCCCCAGCCGCACCGTGCCCGCGCGCTGGGCAGACGCCGCGCGCGCCGCCTCCACCAGCTCGCGGGCGTCGGCCACCAGCAGCCGCGCCCGGCGCACGATCTCGGCCCCCACCGGCGTGACGATGACCCGCGGGCGCACCCGCTCGAACAGCGAGACGCCCAGCAGATCCTCGACCTCGCGCACCGCCTTGCTGAGCGCCGGTTGGCTGACCGCGCACACCCGCGCCGCCTCGACGAACAAGCCGGTGTCGGCGACCGCGATCACGTACTCGAGCTGCCGCAGCGACGGACTTCGCATAAATGCCTCAAAGTTATATGTCCCATAATATCCATATCTTGGCGTTAACGAGTAGGCCGGCCTACCTTGCAGGCATCCCACCCATCCGGAGAAGCCGATGTCCAGCCAAGGCAAGTGCCCAGTCATGCACGGAACCCACGCCCACAAGGCCGGCGTGTCCAACGCGAACCGCCACTGGTGGCCCGAGCAGCTCAACCTGCAGCCGCTGCATGCCAACGGCCCCCAAGGCAACCCGATGGGCCCGGACTTCGACTACGCCCGCGAGTTCCAGTCGATCGACCTGCCCACCCTCAAGGCCGACATCGAGCGGGTCCTGACCACATCCCAGGACTGGTGGCCCGCGGACTGGGGCCACTACGGGCCGCTGATGATTCGCCTGGCCTGGCACAGCGCCGGCACCTACCGCGTCCAGGACGGTCGTGGCGGCGCCGGCACCGGCAGCCATCGCTTCGCCCCGCTGAACAGCTGGCCCGACAACGGCAACCTGGACAAGGCGCGCCGCCTGCTGTGGCCCATCAAGCAGAAGTACGGGCGCAAGCTGTCCTGGGCCGACCTGATGGTGTTGGTCGGCAATGTCGCCATCGAGTCCATGGGCGGCAAGACCTTCGGCTTCGCGGGCGGCCGCGAGGACGTCTTCGAGCCCGAGGATGTGTATTGGGGCGAAGAGACCGAGTGGCTCGGCAACGAGCGCTACTCAGGTGAGCGCGACCTCGATGACCCGCTAGCCGCCGTGCAGATGGGCCTCATCTACGTCAATCCCGAGGGTCCCGACGGCAATCCCGATCCGGTCGCTTCGGGCCGCGATGTGCGCGAGACCTTCGCGCGTATGGCGATGGACGACGAAGAGACGGTGGCCCTGGTGGCCGGCGGACACACCTTCGGCAAGGCCCACGGCGCGGGCAACGCCAGCAAGGTGGGCGTCGAGCCCGAAGGCGCGCCCATCGAGCAACAGGGCCTGGGCTGGAAGAACGCCCACGGCACCGGCAAGGGCGGCGACACGATCACCAGCGGCATCGAGGGCGCCTGGAAGCCCAACCCGACCACGTGGGACATGGGCTACTTCGACGTGCTCTTTGGCTACGAGTGGGAGCTCACCAAGAGCCCCGCCGGCGCCCACCAGTGGGTGGCCAAGGACGTCGCCCCCGAGCACATGGTGGTCGACGCCCACGACCCGTCCAAGAAGCACCCGCCCATGATGACCACGGCCGACATGTCGCTGCGCATGGATCCGGCGTACGAGAAGATCGCGCGCCGCTTCCACGCCAACCCCGACGCGTTTGCCGACGCCTTCGCCCGCGCCTGGTTCAAGCTCACCCATCGCGACATGGGCCCCCGGGCTCGCTACCTCGGCTCCGAGGTGCCCAGCGAGGTGCTGGTGTGGCAGGACCCGGTGCCCGACGTCGACCACGAGCTGATCGACGACTCCGACGTCGCCTCGCTCAAGGCCACCATCGTGGGCTCGGGCCTCACCACCGCCGAGCTGGTGACCACCGCCTGGGCATCGGCCTCGACCTTCCGGGGCAGCGACATGCGCGGAGGCGCCAACGGGGCCCGGGTGCGGCTGGCGCCGCAGAAGGACTGGCCGGCCAACAACCCCCAGCGCCTGGCGCGCGTCCTGGACAAGCTGACCGCCATCAAGGCCGCGTTCGACGGCGCCTCGGGGACCAAGCGCGTCTCGCTGGCCGATCTGATCGTGCTGGCCGGCAACGCGGCCATCGAGCAGGCAGCCGGGAAGGCCGGGATCGAGCTGGAACTGCCCTTCACCCCCGGTCGCACCGACGCGACCGCAGACATGACCGACGCCGACTCGTTCCAGTGGCTCGAGCCGCGCGCCGATGGCTTCAGGAACTACCTGGCCAAGGGCCACAAGCGCTTCGCCGAGGACCTGTTGATCGACAAGGCTCAGCAGCTCACCCTCACCGCGCCCGAGATGACCGTGCTGGTGGGCGGCCTGCGAGCCCTCGACGCGAACTGGGACGGCTCGAGCACCGGCGTGCTCACCCATCGTCCCGGCACGCTGAGCAACGACTTCTTCGTGAACCTGTTGGACATGGCCACCGAGTGGAAGCCCACCTCCAAGAACGACTTCGAGGGCCGCGACCGCACGACCGGCAAGCTCGTGTGGACGGCGTCCCGCGTCGACCTGGCCTTCGGCTCGAACTCGCAGCTGCGCGCCATCGCCGAGGTCTACGCCGCCAGCGACGCGCAGGACACCTTCGTCGCCGACTTCGCGTCGGCGTGGACGAAGGTGATGTCTGCCGATCGCTTCGACGTGTAGCGTCGGCCGGTGAAACCAGCCGAAATCGGCTGAAACCCACTGAAATCCGCCAAGCTCCTACATTCGAGGCCCCACCACGGAGGCCCGAATGTTCCGCTTTCTCCCCTTCTTCGCCCTGGGTTTCGGCGCCTGTGCCGAGACCCCCGATCATCCCGCCGTCGACGAGGCCCTGGCTCGCTGGCAGACGCCCATGCAGTCCGCTCGGCTGGCCGAGGCGCTGGAGCGCCGCCAGACCTACGAGCCCGATCTCACCCGGCAGCTGGAGAAGCGCGGCCTGCCCGAGCACGTCATCGCCATCGCGATCGTGGAGTCGGGCTTCCGAAACCTCGACCCCGACCCCACGGTCGGCCCCTCGGCGGGCGTCTGGCAGTTCATCGTGCCCACCGCCCGCGAATACGGCCTGCGCGTGGATGCCGAGCACGACGAGCGGCTCGACACCGGGCGCAGCACGGCCGCGGCCCTGGACCTGCTGGCGGACCTGCACGGCTCGCTGGGCCGTTGGGACTGCGCGTTCGCCGCCTACAACCTGGGTGAGCCGGCTGTGCGCCGTGCCCTGACCGAACACGCCAGCAACAGCTGCCTGGACCTGGTGCACGCCGGTGCCCTGCCCCCCTACGCCGCCGACGTCATCGCCGTCGGTGCGTTGATGGAGTGAGGCTACTCGCCCGACAGGCTCTCGATGCGAATCCTGTCGGTACCCAGCCGAATCTGGCTGGTGGTGGGGCGCCGCTCGAACAACCGCACGGCGTCGTCGACGCCCGCCTCCTGCAGCTGCTGGCGCGCCCGAAACACGTCGAGGTTCACCCTCTGCCGCCCCCGCCCGAGCTGCCGCGCCAGCGTGTCGGTGTAGACCCAGCCAGCCTCGGCGGGCGCGACCCGGGCCTGGTCGTCCAGGCGGGCGGTCGCCAGCACCACGAGCAGGTCGTGGAAGGCACGCGGGGCCAGGCGAAGCTGCTCGGCCGGGCCCACGAGATCGATCTCGAAGAACTCCTGGTCGGTGCTGACGCGGATGCGTAGCTCCAGCTGGTCGAAGGCGATGCGTCGCTCGGCGTCGCGGGTGGGCTCCAGCACCGGCGCGGGCGCCTCTTCGTCGGGCGGGTCGACGTCGACCACCATCCACCGCTGCTCGTGCACGCCGAAGCGCACCACCTCTCCAGCCGCCAGGGCGTGATCGTAGCCGATCACCACCCGCCGATCGCCCACCCAGGTGCCGTTGCGACTGCCCAGATCGCGCAGGCTCCAGACCAGCCCGTTCCAGAACACCAGCGCGTGCTCGCCGGACACGCCGATGTCGTCGATGACCAGCTCGGAGCGGTCTGCCCTTCCGATGACGCAGCGGGACCCGCACACGTGCGGGCGCCCGGTCTCGGTGTGTTCGAGGGTGGCCATCGGGCCCCCCTATCCGACCCTGGCGTACACTCCGAGTCGATGACGCCGCCCGCCCGCCGATACACGGTCCTGGGACGCCTGGGAGAGGGTGGTTTCGGCGTGGTGTACCGGGCACGCCTGGACGGCCCGGCGGGCTTCTCGAAAGAGGTCGCGATCAAGCTCCTGCGCGAGGCCGAGCCACTGCCGGCCACCATCGCGCGGTTCCGCGACGAGGCGCGCATCGGCGGCCTGGTGCGCAACCGCGCCATCGTGACCGTCGATCCCCCGGTACAGCTGGACGGCCGCTGGGCGCTGGTGATGGAGCTGGTGGACGGGGTGAGCTGCGCCACCTTGCTGCAGCAGGGGCCGGTGCCCCTCACCGTGGCGCTCGAGATCGTCGCCGACGTGGCCCGGACCCTGCACGAGGTGTGGCACCAGGCCGGCCCCGACGGCGCCCCCTTGCAGCTCGTGCACCGCGACCTGAAGCCCGCCAACCTGCAGATCACCCCGGCCGGTGATGTCCGCCTGCTGGACTTCGGCATCGCCAGCGCCCGCTTCGACCGCGCCGCGCACACCACTCGCCACATCTCGGGCACCCCCGACTACATGGCTCCCGAGCGCCTGCGCGGCGAGAGCGGGCCCGCGACCGACATCTACTCGCTGGGGGTGGTGCTGCACGAGATGGTCACCGGCATCGCGCCCACCGGAAGTTCCGCTCCCACCGTGGACATCGACGCCGAGCCGGCCGAGGATCGGCCCGAAGACCGCGTGATCGAGCTCGCCCGAGCGATGCGCGGCGCACCCGCAGAGCGTCCCACCGCCAGCCAGGTCGAGGCGCAGTGTCGCGAGCTGAGGGCCGTCCTGGATGGCCCGAGCAACCGCGACTGGGCGGCCGCCCACGTGCCCCCCCGACCCGTCGAGACGCGCGACGATCGGGTGGGCCGCGTACTCACCGAGGGGCAGGCCACGCCCGATCGCCCGCCACGTACCGGGTCGATGGCGGTCGTCGCGGTCGCCGGGATCGGGCTGGCGGTCCTGGCGGTGCTGGCGCTGGTGCCCGCCTCGCCCCCTCCTCTGGACGCGGCGCTGCGCCAGCCGTTCGCGGACATGGTGATGGAGTACGACGCGCACCTGGCCGAGCGACCCGAGCTGCGCGAGCCCCAGAGCTGGGACGCCGAGCTGTTCGCATCGACGGTCGGCCACGTGGCTGCGCTCCAGCAAGACGCCGCGGCCTGGCAGCGCATCGACCAGGTGTGGAGCGTGTGGCGCGACGTGGTGCTCGCCCTGCGCGAGGCGGGCCTTCCCGAGGTCATCGCCGGCATCCCGTGGGTCGAGAGCCACTACACCCCCGAGCTGCAGTCCAGCCGCTGCGCCAAGGGCCTGTGGCAGTTCATGCCCGAGACCGCGTTCGCGGCGGGGCCCCGGTTCGGCACACCCCTGGTGGTGCGTGGCTGCCGCTTTGGCGATGACGACGAGGCCTCGTGGGCGCCGCAGTCGGGTTCCGTGCCCGTCGATCCTCCGTACATCGGCCGCGGCTGCCGCATCCCGGCAAGCCTGGGCTGCGAGATCGACGACCGTTCACACATCCAGAAGAGCACCCGCGCGGCGGTTGCCATGCTCGGCGAACCCTGGAACAAGCGGGACTTCCGAGCGTCGGGACGAGCGGTGGAGCTCACCATCGGCACCCACCTCGCCGGAATCCATGCCGTCGAGACCCAGGACGACGTGCCGGACTACGTCGCCGCCGTGCTCGCCGCCCACTTCGTGGCCGTCTGCTACTACGCCCGAAACTACATCGAGGAGCCCGCCTTCGACCCCTGGCGCAAGTACAACGACGGGTATTGCCGAAGCCTGGACGTGCCCGGGCGGGCGGCCGTCGCCGCGCAGTAGCGGGCCCTCAGGGGCAGTCTTCGATGAGGTGCCCGTCCGGGTCGAGCGGGCAGGCATCCTCGGTGTCCAGGACCCCGTCCCCATCCGCGTCCGCGCCTCGACAGTCCGCGGTCACGTCCTCGATCCAGGCGGCACCGACAGCGAGCCACTGCGGGTGGGGAACCGAGCTACCCAGCTGCGGCATGCGTAGCGTCGGATCCGTGGACTCAGTGCGCAGGTAGACGACCGACCGTTCTGGGTCTCCCGGCCAGATCAGCGCTGCTTGGTCGAGCCCGAGCAGCGACCCGCGGGGCAACAGGCCACAGGTGTATGTTTGGGGCAGGTCGTTCCGGGCACGAAGGTCGAGGCCCTGGGGTGAGAAACCGTTGGGATGGTGGCAGTGCGAGCAGTTGGCGTGCAGGTAGGCCCGGGCTCTCGTCGAAGGTGGTGTGGACGCGTCATCGAGCGTGGGGAATCCCCGGGTGACCGCAGGATCGAACGGCAAGCCATCGAGAATCCCAATGGCATCCAGCGTCACCAGCTGATGGGCGCGGCGCCCACCAGGGTAGTCGACGAAGCTGTCGAGCTGACGTAGATCGGGGCCGAGCGCATGGCCAGCGTCGGGTTGATGGCACCCGGCGCACTGAGCCCGGCTTGGGTACAGCCAGGGCACCCCGGCGACGTCCTCGACCACCTGGCCCGGCAACAGGCGCGCTTGTGTCCCCACCTCGTCGAAACGGTATGTGTAGCCCTGCCACCACCCGTCCTCGTGGTGCACGAGCATGCGGGTCTCGAGTCGGCGGCCCGCGAGCGCGAACTCCTTGAACAGCAGGCTCCCTGGCGGAAAGGCGAGGTCGCCGTGCGCATCGTAGGCCAGCGCCTGGCCGTCGGGCACCACCATCCAGCGGCGCTTGCTGGCACCGTCCGACCACAGCTCCATGTTCACCGAGAAAGGAAGCAACCCGGGGACCGGCTCGAGGGTGACCGCGTCGAAACAGCCGGTCTCGGCCAGGGTCTGGGGAAACGGCGCCGTGGGTGTCGGTGCCTCGCCGGGAACCACCCGCTGAGGCTGCTCGGCCAGGGCCACCAGCCGGCCGTCCCGGAGCGAGATCACCCCGAAGAAGCGACCAAATCGACCCGAATCCAGCAGCACGGGCACCGGCGGCGTCACCGTCTGGTCGTCGAGCATGTAGAAGGCGGCGGGGTCGCTCTGATTCGCGAAGAACCAACGCCCGATCCAGGCGGGCTCGGTCGCGCTGTCCCAGAACGCTCCCCCGATCAGCGCGCGAAAGTCGCCTCCGTTGGCCTGGTGGCGAACCGCCAGGAGCGGATCGACATAGGTTCCGTCGCACGGCCCGTTGCTGCAGACCGGCCCGTGCATCGCCGGCCAGCCGTAGTTGCCCCCCGCCACCAGCACGTCGATCTCTTCCCAGTCGTTCAGGCCCACATCCCCCACCCAGATGGCGCCATCGGACGGCCGCTGATCGAACTTCCACGGGTTTCGGAAGCCGGTGGCGTAGATTTCCTCGAGCCAACCTTCGGAGTTGCCGACGAACGGGTTGTCCGCGGGAATGCCGTAGGGCACGCCCACGTCCACGTCGATGCGGGCGATGGATCCGTACAGGTTGCTCGCATCCTGCGCCAGCGCCCGAGCCACCAGAGCCGGATCGTCCCCGCCGTCGCCAAAGCCGATGTACAGCATGCCATCCTGGCCGAACATCAGGTGACCGCCCTGGTGGTTCAGATCCGGCTGCGGCAGAACGATCACGTCCTGTACCGACCCCGGAACCAGCTGGTCGGAGGCGTCGACCGTGATGCGCACCACCGCCTCCTCGAGCAACATCTCGGGATCGGCCCCGCTGTACGCTCGGGTGTATGACACGTACAGGTAGGGCGACCCGCTGGCGAACTGCGGGTGGATGGCCAGTCCGAGAACGCCGCCCTCCCAGATCCTCTGCAAGCCCGGACTTCCCGGTACCGCCGTCTCGACCAGTGGATCGAGGTGGAGGATCGGTTCGATTTGCCATCCCGACCCATCGCGGGTGATCACGCTGACGGAGCCATCGGTCGCGTCGAAGTCCCATTGGCCTTGACGCACGATGTAGAAGCGCTCGTCGTCCACCGGATGCTGGACGATCATCGTGGTGTCCCGCAGCTCGAGGCCGACGAACATCGGCTCGAAGTCCATGGGCACGTCGACGGCGTCCACGGGCGCCTGGGGAGCGACGCAGGGTCCCTGTGGTGGCCGAGCATCGAGCCCGGCCACCGTGTAGTCCGGACCGCCGTCGGTCGCGGTGCCCGAGTCCGTGTCGGCGGACGCGCCAGGCCCGGAATCGGTGTCCCGCTCCGAGCTGTCCGTGGCGGAGTCAGGCCCGACCGTCGAGCAGCCGACCCACCACACGGCCATCAGGGGAAGCAGAGCCATCCGCCCCATCCTACCCCTCAATCTGTCACTCGACGTACCCGAGCACGCGGAGCGCTTCGGTGTCCGCGGGCTCCAGCCGCACCGGCTCGCCCGGCGGGGGCTGCGGCAGGTTCCGCACCCGCTCGATCGCCCCGGACAGCCGACTGGCCACCCCCGGGGCCTCCCCGGAGAGATCGACGTAGGGATCGGCGCGGGGGTACCAACGGTCCGGGGCACCTGGCGTCTGCATGTACACGCCGCCGCGGTCGACCGCCGCCCACTGGCCGCGCTCCCCGTGCGCGATGGCGAGCTTCTTCTTGGGACTGCCGGCCAGGGCCCACACCAGCGAGTGGCCCGGCAGCTCCGGCGCCGTCACACCCAGGATCTCCAGGATGGTGGGCAGCACGTCGACCGCGGGGGCCACCACGCTCACCCTGGGCTCTGCATCGGCGTGAAGGACCGGGTGGGCCATGATGAGCGGAACCCGCAGGTGCTCGGGATACAGCTCGCCGTGGCCCATGGTGCCGTGCTCCATGAATGCCTCGCCGTGGTCGCTGGTGACCACCACCAGGGTGTCCTGGGCGAGGCCGGACTCGTCCAGGCAGGCCAAGAAGCCACCCAGCGCGTGGTCGGTGAAGGCGATCTCGCCGTCGTATAGCCCTCGGATGTGCTCGAGGTCCTGCTCGCTGGGCTCGATGCCGTTGAGCCACGTCGATGTGAGCGGCAGGCGCCAGCGCTCGTGCCCGTCGCCCGACCACCGATCGAAGGCCTGTGGCGGGTCGAGCGGCTCGTGTACCTGAAAGCTGTGCACGAACAAGAACAGGCGTTCGCCGGGGTCCTGGAGCATGTCGCACGCCCGCTCGAAGCGCAGATTCGCGGGCGCTCGCCCGGTCTCGAAGCGCTCGAATCCCCGGGCAAAGCCGTGGGCCTCGTCGACCCAGATCCCCGCTGCGCTGGCGCGGGTGGTGAAGCCGGCATCGGCGAGCACCGTGGCGATGGTGGGCACCTGCGCCAGCGCCCTCGACGGCCGGTCGACCGCGCCATGCTGGTGGGGATGCAGGCCCGTGAACAGCGTCCCGTGTGAGGGCAGCGTCCAGTGCGACGCGCTCACCGCCTGCTCGAACACCACGCCGCGCTGAGCCAGGGCATCGAGGTGGGGCGAGGTGTCGCGGTCGTGCCCGTACACGCCCAGCCGATCGGAGCGCAGCGTGTCGATCGACACGAAGACCAGGTGCTTGGCACTCGCCCGCAGGCGCTCGGCTCGCTCCTCGCTCTGTCGCGGTCGGGGCACTGCCTCGACGCCCCGCGCCGGCGCCAATCCCTGCGAGATGCGCACGCGCTCGACGAAGACGTTGCGGTCGAGCGGGGGCCGAGCCGACGCATCGTAGTGATCGTTGGCAAAGACCAGCCGCGGAGCACCGGACAGCGGCGCGTGCACCCAGTGACGACGACCTCCCCCCTCGGCGACGGACAGACGCCCGACCACGCGGCCGCCATCTCGCACCTCCAGCACGCCCGGCGTTCCGTCGGTGGGCGACGCGTGGCCCCACACCTCGACGCGGTAGTCCCCAGGCTCGCCGGGAAGGCCGAGCTGAAGCGCATCGCCGTTCTCGCGCAGCACGTGGGTCACCGCGCCACCGGGGCTGCGCAAGCTCGCCCCTTGCCAGCTCTCCTCGACGAAATCGGGCGGAGCCATGCAGGCGGCCAAGCACATCCCGAGCAGCACCGAGCCCACGTTTAAGCCTCCTAAGCCGGCAAGACGGGTATGGTACCTCGACTTCTGTTTCCCTTCGCGAGGCCCCGGTGACGCGCTCGATCCTGCTCACGGCGGCCTTGCTGCATGGCTGCACCGGTCCCCGCGCCGACGACTCGGCGGCAGACACGTCCGAGCCCCCGATCGGCGAAGCCTGCGCCGAGCCCGCCGCGGTGATGAGCGACCACTGCACCAGCTGCCACAACAGCACCAACGCCGTGGCCGGGCTGTCGCTGGCCAACATCGGTACCGCGGTGGGCGCCGACTCGACCCAGTCCGAGCTGCCCCTCATCGCCGCCGGCGACCCCGACCAGAGCTACTTGCTGCACAAGATGCGCGGAACGCACGGGGTCGTGGGAGGCATGGGCACCGAGATGCCGCCGCCAGGCCTGGAGTCGGTGCCCGAGGCGCGGATTCAGCTCATCGCCGACTGGATCGCTGCCGGCGCATCTTGCGAAGGCGGGTCGCCCGACACCGGAAGCACCCTCGACCCGCTGCCGCCCTGGGAACCCGCCGGCGAGCCTGGCTACGTGGTGCTGCGCCGGCTGACCGCCGACATGGTCGACCGCACCCTGTCCGACCTGTTCCTGATCGACAGCCACCAGGCGCGCGACCGCTTCCCCAGCGACGGCGAGGCCTTCGGCTTCGACAACAACGCCGCCGCCGTCACCATGACCCTGCTGCACATCGAGACCGCCGAGGCCGCCATCGACGCGGTGCTCGATCAGGCGCTGGAGCCGCCGGTCACCGTCCAGAGCTACCTGTGGCAGGCCGAAGACCCGCTTTTCTCGGGCACGGGCACCGTCACCGACCTGGGCGCGTGGCCCAACCGCTACCCAGGGGTGCGCTGGTACTTCACAGCCACGCGAGGCGGCCTGATCTCGGTGCCCTACGCCGGCGAGTACACGTTCACGGTGCGCGCCTGTGGGAGGGACGACGAGGGCGGGGATCTGCCCGAGTTCCAGCTGCGCATCGATGGGCAGCTCGAGGGCACCGTCGTGGTCGACAACCTGGACTGCGAGAACCCCGTCGAGTACGTGTTCACCGACCCGGTCGAGCTGCCCGAGGGCGAATTCACCATCGAGATCGGGCTCACCAACGACCCCACCAACGACCTGATGAGCCTGGCCGTCGACTGGTTCGCCTTCGAGGGCCCCCTCGACGCCACGGGCACGCCCAGCGACAGCCGCGCCCACATCTACGTGTGCGACCCGGCACTCGATGGCTCCGACCCCGACGACTGCGCCCGCGACATCGTCAGCGCCTTCCTGCCGCGCGCGTGGAGACGACCGGTCACCGGCGCCGAAGTCGACGACATCCTCGCCGCCTACACGCGGTCGCGCGACTCCGGGGGCGACTTCGACGAGGGCATCCGGCTCGCGCTGAAGGTCGCCCTGCTGTCGCCCCACTTCTTGTTCCTGGTCGAGCTCGACCCCGATCTGAACGACGCCGCACCCCACGACCTCTCCGCCCACGAGCTCGCCGCACGCATCAGCTACTTCGTGTGGAACTCGATGCCCGACGCCGAGCTGAGCGCCGTGGCCGATGACGGCACCCTGCTGACGCCCGACGTGCAGGAGGCCCAGGTTCGCCGAATGCTGCAGGACGAGCGTGCACGGGCCCTGGTGCAGAACATGGCGGGGCAGTGGTGGGGGATGCGCGCGCTGATGGGCGAGAACACCGCCCCCTCCGGCGAGCACTTCCCGACCTTCGACGAGAGCCTGCGCGACGCGATGCACCACGAGATGCAGCTGTTCGCCGAGGGCATCCTGTTGGGCGATCGGCCCCTGTCCGACGTGCTCACGGCGACCGACCACTACGTCGACGACGACCTGGCCGCCCACTACGGGGTCGCCGCTCCCGTCACCCCGTTCGATCCGGTGTCGGTACCCACCCACGACGCCATCGGCTTGATGGGGCTGAGCGGCTGGCTGACCGCCACCTCCACCCCCACGCGCACCTCGCCGGTCAAGCGCGGCGCCTGGGTGCTGTCCAACCTGCTGTGCGAGCAGCCCCCTCCCCCGCCCGATGACGTGATCACCGTGATCGGCGAAGAAGACGACCCGACCTCGATGCGCGAGCAGCTGGAGCAGCACCGCGCCGACCCGGCGTGCGCCTCGTGCCACAACGCCATCGACCCGATCGGGCTGGCCTTCGAGGGCTACGACGGCATCGGCCAGGAGCGCACCCAGGATGCATGGGGCAACCCCGTCGACCCGTCGGGCGAGCTGCCGGGCATTGGCGCATTCACCGACGCCACCGACATGGTGGCGCTGCTGCAGGACGACCCGCGCGTGGGTCGATGCATGGTGCACAAGACCTTCATCTACGCGCTCGGGCGTGGCACGGGCCCCATGGACGTGCCCACCGTGATGGACATCGAGAGCCGGTACCTGAGCGAGGGCGGCACCTTCGCCGACCTGGCGGTGGCCATCGTGCAGTCCGACGCCTTCCGCCAGGAGGGCCCCCAATGAGCAAGCTCATGCGCACCTTCGGCCCGTCCCGCACACCCGCGCCGTCGCGGCGGTCCTTCCTGCGCGGTGCCGCGGGCGGGCTGCTGGCCATTCCCTTCCTGCAGTCGCTGGCGCCAACGCCGGCCCACGCCGCCCCCGGCGACCCCAAGCGCCTGCTGTACTGGTTCCTGCCCAACGGCTTCTTCATGCCCAACATCATCCCCACCAGCACCGGGCCGGCGTACACGCTGTCGCCGTCGCTCTCGCCCTTGTCGGCCTTCAAGGACGACATGCTGGTGCTCACCGGGCTGTCCAACTACGGCGCTCTGGGCGGAGAGGGCGGCCACTCGGGCGGCACCGCCGCCTACCTCACCTGCGCCGTGCCCGACCCGGACGTCGTGCACAACGGCGTGAGCGTCGACCAGATCGCGGCCGCGGCGATGGCCGGCGTCACCCCGTTCACCAGCATCGAAGCCGGCATGGAGAACGGCGCCGGAACCGGCGGCTGCGACGACGGCACCTGCGCCTACGGCAGCAACATCAGCTGGGTCGACGAGACCACACCCCGCGCCCGGGTGAGCACGCCACTCGCCCTGTTCAACCGCCTGTTCGGCGGCCTGAACCCCACGCTGTCGCCCGAAGAGCAGGAGCGTCGCCGCGGGCTGCGCATCTCGGTGCTCGACCAGGTCGTGGAGCACGCCAACGCGCTGCGCCCGCGCATCGGCCAGGCCGATAGGCTCAAGCTGGACGCCTACCTCACCTCGGTGCGCGACCTCGAGGTCCAGGTCACCTCCCAGGCCGGCACCGTGTGCGAGCCCGGCGACCCACCGGGCAGCGGGCTGGGCTTCGAGGCGCGCATGGCCGCCTTCACCGACCTGTTCGTGCTCGCGCTGCAGTGCGACCTGACGCGGGTGGGCACCTTCATGCTCGGCAATGCGGCCACCAACCGAAGCTACGACCACATTGGCATCCCCGAGTCGCACCACAATCTCTCGCACCACGGCCACGACCCGGCCATCCACGCCCTGCTGGCGCAGATCGACGCGTGGAACATGGGGCACGTGGTGGGCTACCTGCTCGACAAGCTCAAGACCACCACCGACGGCGAGGGCAAGCCGCTGCTCGAGAACACGCTGGTGTACGTGTCCAGCGAGCTGTCGGACGGCCACTACCACGACAACTTCGACCTCATCGCCCTCGCAGCGGGCGGCGGTGACACCTTGCAGCTGGGCCAGCACATCGCCACGGCGGGCGGGGCGATGGCCGATCTGCACCTGGCGCTGCTCGAGGGCTTCGGCGTGGTCGAGACCTCGCTGGGCCACGTCGGGACCGGGCCCCTGCCTGGCGTGCTGGCTCCATGACGCTGGCCCTGCTGCTGGCGTGGGGCTGTACAGCACCCCAGGACCCGCTCGACTCTGGGCCCGTCGATACCGGCGCCTCAGCAGACACAGCCGCCACCGACACGGGTCCAGACGAGCCCGACAACGTGTACCGCACCCGTGTGCGGCCTCTGCTCGCCCCCTGCGTGCAGTGCCACGGCGGCGAGCTCACCGAGTCCGAGCTCGATCTCACCGACCCCCTGGCCCTGGTGGGTGCGCCCGCCGAGCAGTCCGAGCTCGCCCTCATCGAGCCGGGGCACGCCTTGCAGAGCTACCTGTGGCACAAGGTCAACGGCAGCCAGACCATCGCCGGCGGGCTGGGCGGCACCATGCCGGTGGGCTGGGTGGTCACCGACGAACAGATCGATGCGCTGGGGTGGTGGATCGACCAGGGCGCGGTGGATCGGTAGGGCTGGCTCCCGTGCCCGTGCCCGTGCCCGTGCCCGAACGCCATGGCTGGGCGCTTCGAAGTGGCCCGCAACCGCCTTCATCCAGCCGTAGATCTGCTCCACCAGCATCCGGGCCGTCTGACTGACGGCGTATCCGGGATGGCGGGTTGTTCGGCCGTCGATCGCGGACCGACGGCAGGCGTGCTGGAACTGCGTGACGTGTGGTGTGACCGCCGCTTCACGGCACTGGCGGACGAACCCGCGCGTGTCGTAGTTCGTGTCCGCTCCCAATGTCATCCGTCGATGCGTTCGTCGTCTGCGGGGACGGCGCTGCTCGCGCTGCACCATCTCGGCAGCAGCGTCCCTCTCGGCGGTGCCGTTGGCGCCCCTCACCGAATCGGGCACGGGCACGGGCACGGGCACGGGCACGGGCACGGGTCAGGATGCGCAGAACGCGCGCTGCGCGCGGTGTTCTGCAGGACCTGCTAGCAGTCCACCAGCCCGAATCCCGGCTCGTCCGACGGATAGAGCACACCGTCGCGCAGGGTCACGGCGCCTGCGGTGGGGTCGCCCACGATGTCCAGGTGCCCGTCCAGATCGGCGAACTCGACATTGCGGCGGGACAGGGCGAAGGCCAGGCCGCTCGCGATGGATAGCGCCGCCTCGTCCATGCAGCCGACCATCACCTCGAGCCGCGCTGCACGGGCCACCGCGTTGATGAGCATCGCCGAGTCCAGGCCGCCCACCTTCACCAGCTTGAGGTTCACCATGTCCATGGCGTCGCCGCGCGCGTACAAGAAGGCGTCGGCCAGCGAGACGACGGCTTCGTCGGCCATCACCGGCAGTGCCACCGCCCGGCTCACCCGTCGTAGCTGATCGAGGCTCGACGCCGGAGTGGGCTGCTCGAACATCTGCAGCGCCACCGCGCGCGTGGCCTCGTGGAAGCGCACGGCGTCGGCGACGTCGTAGCCCTGGTTGGCATCGAAGCGCAGGGCGATGTCGGGCCCGACGGCGTGGCGCACCGCGTGGATGCGCTCGATGTCGGCAGCGACGTCGATGCCGCCCTTGACCTTGAGCGCGCGGAAGCCCTGCGCCACGAAGTCCCGGGCGCGCCGCACGGTCTCGTCTCCATCGGTGATGAACAGCGTCACGCTGGTGGCCATGCAGTCGCGGTAGGCCCCCAGGATGCGCCACACCGGCATACCCGCCGCCTTGCCCATCACGTCGTGCAGGGCCATGTCGACCGCCGCTCGAACACTCGGGTTGCCCGGCAGCGCCGCCACCATCGCCTCGGTGATCACCGCGCGTCGAAGCGGGTCAGCGCCGTGCAGCAGCGGCTCGGCGACGTCGGTCAGCGCACGACGAGCGGCCTGGGCGGACTCGCCGGTGACCTCCTCGTCGGGCGCCGCCACACCCAGCCCCACATGCCCCGAATCGATCTCGATCCGAATCAGGACATTTTCGACCGAATCGACGGTCTCGTAGGCAATCGTGTACGGCTCGACCAGCCGCAGGGGCAGGGGCCGAACCTCGACCGCGGTGATGCGCATGCCTACACGTCCCGGCCGCCGCCGGGGCGATGCAGATCGTCGAGCGGTGTGCGCTTGAGGTACTCCACCAGCTCGACCAGGTTGTCGATGGTGATCTTCCAGATGGCACGCCCCTTGTCGGCGCTCGCTTTGGTGGGGTCGCCCAGCGTGCCCGAGTCCGAGATCCGAGAGGTACGAACGTGCCAGTCGAGCGAGGCCTCGCTGTCCCAGTCCAGGTAGCGGCTGTCGAAGCGGGGATTCTCGGTCTCGGCGTGCTCCAGGAACACCAGATGGGGGCGGGTGGCCAGGGCGGTGCTGGTCTCGTACTCACCCGCATGGGCATCGCCCACGGTCTCGAGCAGGGCCGACACCTCGGCGTCGCTCGTCTCGCCGGTGTCGACGGCCGTGAAGATGCGCGCGTCGCGGTTGATCTGCTGGGCGGCAAACGACAGCGCCGCCGCGTTGCCCCCGTGTCCGTTGACGATGACCAGCTTGCGGATGCCGTGGCGGGCCGCCGACATGCCCACCTCGTACACCACCTTGGCCAGCGTCTCGGGGCCGACCGAGATGGTGCCGGGAAAGTCGTCGTGATGGTAGCTCACCCCGTACGGAATGAGCGGCAGCACGAGGGGCCGCGGCTCGGTGCAGGCCATGGCGACCTGCTCGCACTGGTAGGCGGCGTCCCAGGCGTCGATGTCGAGCGGCAGGTGTAGACCGTGCTGCTCGACCGCGCCCACGGGAAGCAGGGCCACGTCCGTCTCGCGCAGCCGGCGCCGGGCCTGAGGCCAGGTGAGCTCGCCGAGCCGGTGCACGGGGTGGCCGGCAGGCCATGCCTCGGTGGGATCCCGCACCACGGCGGCCTCGTAGGGGTGGGGTTCGGCGACATCGTCGCCAGCGAGCGGGTCGAAGGTCGTCCAGGCCGAGCCCCGCAGGCGCACGGCGCCAGCAGCGTGCTCGAGCAGGATGCGCCAGATGGGCGCCCGCAGCTCGGTGGGTACCACATTGATGGGGCTGCGCAGCGAGTCGAAGCGCAAGCGCACGGTCTCGGGATGGCGCTGGGCCTGCGCGGCGAAGGCGCTGGCGGGGTCGATGTGGCCCCCGTCCACCAGCAGAGCCGCCAGGTGTTGCCCGTCCTCGAGCTGCTTGGCCCCCTTGTCGGCCAGCGACTTCAGGCAGCGCGCGGCCACATCTGGGGCGTAGCCAATGACCGATGGGTCGCGGCCCAGCGCCACCAGCATGCCCACGATGCGCCGGCACTTCTCGCAGCGCCCACAGGGCATCACGCGCTCGCCGACGGTGCTCGCGGCATGGCAGCTGACCTGCAGTGCGAACAGCTCCGGGTAGCGGGCCGAGAGCACGTCTTCGATGAGCATCTCGGACAGCGGGCGCAGCACCGAGCAGACCACCAGGTTCCAGCCCTTTCGGTGGCTGAAGCGGCTCAACGCGTCGTCGAAGAAGCGGCTCTGGTCGTAGTAGCCGCAGTAGTGGGCGATGCCGTGGTGCACGCCGCGCTCGGTGCAGTCCCACTCGTCGCCCACCAGCAGCGTGCCCAGCCCACGCGCCCGCATCATGGGCAGCACGCCGAACAAGAAGACGGCCACGGTCCACAGGCGGATCGGGTAGTCGTCGGCCCGCACCGAGGCGAAATCGGGGCGCACGAAGGGCAGGTGCCGCAGCGCAAACGTGAACATGCGGTCGCTGTCGAGCCACACGCGCGCGGTGCGCTCTGGACGGGTGCGCTCGAGGTGCCGCCACGCGTTGAGGGCGGTGAACCAGTGGCGGCCCGACTCGTTGCCGAACAGCATGTGAGGCTGGGTCCCGAGCTCTTCGCACAGGCCCTGGGTGAGCAGGCTGTCCTTGCCACCCGACGCCAGCACCGCCGTGCCCTGGCCCCATGGCGACGTGGCCGTGGGCTCGTCCAGGGCATCGGCGAAGCGCACCGGCGCGCACAGCACCGTGGGATCGTCGATGGGCTCGAGCTGCAGGGCACCCTCGACCAGGAAGGCGTTGGGCTTCAGCAGCTTGTTGACGAAGATCTCGACAGCCGTGTTGTGCAGCATCTCGACCAGGAAGTCACGATCTGCGGGGTCGACAGGCCCGTGGATCACCAGCTCTTTGCAGAACAACCCGTAATTGAGCGCCACCTGGGCGCCGATCAGGGTCGCGAGCTGCGGGTCTTCGAGGCGGGAGGGGTCGAGCACGTCGTCCTTCCACCGGTAGGTCAGCTCGCGCTCGTGGGTCTCGTCGGCGGTGACGATGGCGTAGCGGGTGCGCACCCGGTTCTTCTCGACGACGGCCGGGCCGACCTCCAGCCGCTCCCACACCGCCAGCTGAGCGCGCATCTTGGCGGCGTCAGCCACGGCGGGCCTCCACGAAGTTGTCGAGCGCCTCGACCAGGGGGCCGGCGCCGTGCACCAGCGGGTCACAGACGGGCAGCCCGGTGCGCTCCCGAAGCTCGTTGCAGGCGGCGTCGATGGCCTCGCGGCCGTCCAGCCCCTCGTGGTTCACGGTGATGGCGATCACCGGGCGGCCGGTCAGGAACTCGATGGCCTGGATCTGGTGCTCGATGGGGTGGATGGGGTAGCCGGGAAACCCGTCGTACTCGACCCGGGCCGGAGCATGCTGCATCAGCACCACGTCGGGGCGTGTCGCCGCCAGGATCTCGAGGCCGCCGGGGTAGGCGGGGTTCATCAGCGAGCCCTGACCCTCCACCACGATGACGTCAGGCTTCAGCTCGTCCCAGGCCGACACCACCGCGTGCTCGAGCTCGCCGGCCACGAAGTCGTTCACCAGGCTGTCGAGCACCATGCTGTAGCGCGCGCCCTGCAGCCATCCGGTCTGGCCCGTCCCGATCATCTCGGCGCTCTGACCCCGCTCGCGCAGCGCGTGCACCACGATCCACGCCGTGGTGCGCTTGCCGACAGCCGAGTCGGTGCCGAGCACGGCCACCTTCAGCGACTCGACCTCTTCGATGCGGCCCGAGAAGTGGTGCAGGTCCTTGCGATGCGGCGGCTTGCGAACGTCGCGGATGCGCACCCCGTGCTTGGCCGCGAGCGGCGCGATGACCGGATCTTCGGACAAGAAGTCGTGCAGGCCGCAGTCGACATCCAGCCCCGCGGCGATGGCCTCGATCACGGTGTCGCGGCCGCTGTCTGGTAGCCGGCCGCCGTCGGGCGCCATGCCGATCACCAGGTGGGTCGGCGTGATGCCCCGGCTGCGCGCATCGGCCAGCGCCGCCGCCAGGTCCGAGACCACGGCGATGCCCGTCGACTGGCCATCGAGCACGTCGCGGGCGTCGCGACCGGCGTGGCGCTGGTCGATGACCGAGAGCACGCGGTAGCGGTACGTGAAGCGCACGAGTCCGTGCGCGGTCTTGCCCTCGGGCGTTCCGAAGGCACCGTCGCACCAGACGATGGCCGAGCCATCGAGGGGTCCTTGCGTCATGTCGATCTCCCGGTGAGCACGACCACGTAGCGGTCGGGCGGCAACGGCTGGGATTCGTGGCGGTCGAGCAGCGCGATGAGTCCAGCGGTGCTCGCAGGCAGGACCGAGAGCGCCTGCCGCTCCCGGAGCAGACGCGCCATCTGCTTCATGCGCTTGTCGGTGGCGTCGCCTGCGTGCCCACCGCTATCGCGGATGGCGCGCAAGGCCAGATCGCCGTCGATGCTGCGCCAGTTGATGAGAGGCTCGTTCACCGCGGTCTCGCGGATGGACTCGGGGAGCAGCGTGGGGCAGTGCTCGAGCCCCTGCCGCACGGCGCGAACGATGGGGTTCTTCTTCCAGGCCGAGCCTCCGACCATCCGCGGCATCTTGCTGGTCTTGCCCCGCCGAAACAGGCTGGCGAAGCCCTTGTGCACCCCGGCCAGCGTCGTTCCGTTGGACATGGGCACGGCCACCATGGCCGGCGCGTCCCGCAGCTGGTCGTAGATCTCGGCCGCGATCTCGCCATAGGCCTTGAGCTGCACCAGCTCGTTCGAGCCGCCCGGGTTGGCGTCGTACCACCCCTCGGCCTCTGCCCTCGCCGAGCTGTCGTCGACCGAGTCCTCGTACGAGCCGTGCACCCGGCGAATCCGGGCGCCGAGCGCCTCCATCTCGGCGATGCGCCGGGTGCGGTACTCGGCGGGGATGGCTACCTCGCAGCCGATCCCGGCGACGGAGCAGGCCAGGGCGGTGGCGACGCCGTAGTTGCCGCACGAAGCGACGGTCACCATCTCGAACCCGCGCCGCAGCGCGTCGGCCGCCTGCGCGAAGGCGATGCGGTCTTTCTGCGTGCCCGTGGGGTTGTCGCCCTCGAACTTCAGGTACAGCTGCCGCAAGCCGGTGAGCCGCTCGAGGTTGCGGGCCCGCGTGAAGATCGAGTCGCCCACCAGCGACTCGTACACGTCCTCGAACGCTTCGAGGCGGACATTTAGGGGTTGGGAGGCATCTGCAGCGACCCGGCGTGCTTCCTGGAGCTCGACGTGGTCACCAAGAGCACCCGCCGCAGCGAGCAAGGGTCGTTCTGGATTCACCGCGGGAGCCTAGCCCGGCGCCTCAGCCCTGGCTCGCCTCGGCCATCACCTCTTCGAGCCGCTCCCTCACCACTTCACGCGTTCGCCCCGTGGCGGCCGCGATCTCTTGCACGATCAGGGTCTGCGTGCGCTCGAAGATGCGCAGCTCGTGGTGCGACAGCACCTGCTTCTTCTCGCGCTTTCGATTGCGCTCGCACACCAGCTCGCCCACCAGCGTGGCCAGCTCTCCGGGCTCGTTGGACAGCATCATCTCTTCGTAGCGACGCCGACGGTTTCGCCAGTTCGGGAGCTTGTCGGGCGAGGTCTGCGAGCGAATCAGCTCCCAGGTGTCTTCGACCCGGTCGGCGCTCATGGGGCGACGCACGCCCTCGGCATCGGCTCGAACCTTGGGGACCCAGTACTTGCCCAGCTCTTCGCCCAGGTCGATTCGATAGGTCTCGACAGAGGTATCGCCAAGGTTCATCTCTTCGACCGCATCGACACGGCCCACGCCACAGCCCGGCACCACCACCATCTCATCGACCTGGAAATCCATCCATACCCCCGGTTTTCATAGGTTTCCCCACGATTACAGTACAGGAAGCGAGCCAGGGATTTCGTCAGGACTTGTCACGTCAAGAGTGCGATGCGCGCTCGATCTCGACCCAACCTCCAGGGCTCGTGTCGAAGACGCCGCGCTCCGTGATCACGCGGTCCACGACGCCCAACGCTGTCAGCGGGTAGGTGCACCGGTCCACCAGCTTGCTGTGCCCATCCTTGCTGGTGTGCCGCGTGAGCACGACCACGCGCCGTGCGCCCACCGCCAGATCCATGGCCCCCCCGATGCCCATCACGCGTCCGCCCGGCACGGTCCAGTTGGCGAGGTCGCCATTGCTGGCCACCTGCAGCGCTCCCAAGATGGCGAGATCGACGTGTCCGCCCCGAATCATCGCGAAGCTCGTGTGTGAGCCGAACGTGCAGCCCCCCGGGCGGATGGTGACCGTCTGCTTGCCCGCGTTGATGAGCTGGGGGTCGACCCGATCTTCGGTGGGGAAGGGGCCCATGCCCACGATGCCATTCTCGGAGTGCAGCCACACATCGTCGGCGGGACCCAGCAGGTTGGCGACCAGCGTGGGAAGCCCGATGCCGAGATTCACCACGGTCCCTGCTTCGATCTCGGCGAGCGCGCGGGCGGCCATCTGCTCGTTCGACCACGTCAATGGCCCGCCCTCACCGTGCGCTTCTCGATGACGTCGTCGTGCACGGGCACATGGACGACCCGCTGCACGAAGACGCCGGGAAGATGCACGTCGTCAGCGTCAAAGTCTCCCAGATCCACCAGGTGCTCGGCCTCGAGCACCGTGGTGCGCGCGGCCATGGCCATCGCCTCGCTGAAGTTGCGGCTGGTGCGCCAGAAGCGGGCATTGCCGAAGGGGTCGGCCCGGTGCACACGAACCAGCGCCCAGTCCACGGGCAGCGCGTGCTCCAGCAGGTGGGCACGCCCGCCGAAGACCCGCACCTCCTTGCCCTGCTCCGCCACCGTCCCCACCCCCGTCGGGGTGTAGAAGGCGGCGATGCCCGCTCCCGCGGCCCTCAGGCGCTCAACGAAGGTGCCCTGGGGAACGATGTCCACCGCCACCTTCCCGGCCTCGATGGCCTGCTGCAGATCGGCGTTGTTGCCCACATAGGTGCAGATGACGCGGTCCACGATGCCCGCCTGCAGCCACGTCGCCAGGTTGAGCCCCAAGCTGCCGGCGTTGTTGCTGACCAGGGTGAGGTGCCGTGCTCCGTGGTCACGCACCGCGTCGATCAGGCCCTCTGGATTGCCCGAAAGCCCGAAGCCCGCCACGGCGATGCGATCGCCATCCGACAGGCCCTCGATGGCGGCGCCGAGGGTGTCAAGAACCTTGCTTGGCATCGGAGTCACCGACCTTTGCCGCGGGGTATCCCTCGAACTGCTTGAGGTAGTCGCGGTCGCGGTGCGGGGCGTCGAGCGCCCACGGCATCACGCGCAGCGGGTAGGTCGACTCGAACTGGATCCACAGCTCGTCGTCCGGCAGGCGGACGGGCTGATCGTTGGCCGCAGCGGGCCGCTGCACGGCGCGCTTGTAGCTGCCCACGCCGACACCGTGAGGCGACAGGTAGGGCGTGTAGGTCACCGCACCGGCCTGGTAGGGCCCCGCCGTCGACGTGCTCTGGATGACGGCGTTGAACTCGATGGCGCTGTTGCGGTGAAAGAACGGCGGCCGAAAGCTGTGCTCGATGGTGTCCCAGCGCCCCTTGAACACGGCAAAGTCGACCGCGTTGCGCCCGTGCTCGTCGTGGGCGGCGGTGAGCACCGTCAGGATGGAGGGGTCGGGGTGGTCCCAGTTGGCCCCCCAGTACGCGTTGAAGTGCATCAGGTCGTACTTGAAGGGCGCGTAGCTGCCGTGCCAGGCGACCACGTCGAACGGGCTCGCCGCCAGCGTCGCCGTCCACAGGTCGCCGCCCTGTTTCGTGACCACCTGGTGCGGGCCCTCGACGTCCTCGAACGAGGCGACAGGCGCCTTGAAGTGGCGCTCGTCGGCGAGGCCATTGGCGCCGATGGGCCCCCTCTCCGGCAGCTGGTAGTGGCCGTTGAACAGCTCGCCCACGAATCCCCTCGCCCGGCCGTCGGGGAGCTGCACGCGAAAGCGAATGCCGCGCGGCAGGATGGCGATCTCGCCGGGGGCCACGTGCAGCCAGCCCAGCTCGGTCTGGATGCTCAGCGCGCCGTCCTGGGGCACGACCAGCAGGTCGCCGTCGATGTCGGTGAACGACCGCTCCATGTCCGAGGTGGCCGCGTAGGTGTGGATGGCAAAGCCCGCCTTGGTGTTGGGGTCGCCAGCCCCCGCGAACGTCGACATGCCAGCGATGAAGTCGACGCCAGCCGGGGGAAAGGGGCTCGGCGCGTAGCGCAGGATCTGCGGACTCACGACGCCTTCGTCGAAGCGCCCGACGAAACGCCCCGAGTCGATGCGCGCCCACTCGGTCAGCGCGATCTGCGGCCGCAGCCGGTACAGCCACACGCGGTGGTTGTGGGCGCGCTGCACGGTGAAGCCCGTGCCGTTGATCTGCTCGGCGTAGAGCCCGTATGGCACCTGCTGGGGCCCGTTCTGCAGCTTGGGCAGCGCCCCCTGGCGGGCCTCGCTGGCGAGGGCGTTGCCAAAGCCGGTCTGGTAGGCCAATTCATCCGTGTTCATCGTGATCTCCAGGAGGGACCGAAGGCCCTCGACGTCTGCCGGCCGAACGGCATGTTCAGAGCTTCGTGCGATGTGCAGCCGCACGTCGGCGCCCGCCGCTTCCAGGGCCGCCACCATGGCACGCACCTCGACCTCGTCCACCCACCGGTCGCCGGTGCTGGCCCCCACGTAGATGGGCATGGCTTCGAGGTCGTGGAAAGGGCCAAACCCAGGAATGCTCGCGCCCGACCAGAACGCCGCCGAGTGGGGGCGCCCACGCCCGGCGCGGGCCTGGAGCCAGGTCGCGGCCAAGCAGGCCCCCTGGCTGAAGCCCACCACCGCCACGCGACGGGCCCCGACGTGGGCGGCGGCCAGCTCGAAGGTGGCATCCAAGGTGGCCAGGGCGGACTGCAGGTGGTCCCGGTTCGCGTCGACATCGCGGAAGCTCTTGGGGTACCAGGTGCAGCGATCGGCCTGGGGGGCCAGGATGGCCACGTGTGGCCCGACATGGGCTGCCAGTCGTTCGACGAAGGCATCCGCGTTGCTGCCCCGTCCGTGAACGGCCATCACCACGCCCTTCGCCCTGTCCAGCGGCGGCCCCCGGAGGCTGGCCGCGATGCCAGCGTGTGGGCCGACGGTGTGCAGCGGCACCCGAGAGGTCCGCATCGATGGCCGGCGATCATGAATCGCGTCCTGCAGCAGGCTGGTGAGCCCAGGGGCCGTGACCGGGCGTGGGTTGGCGTAGGGGCTGGCCACCGACTGCTGGACGGCCCGCTCGATGTCGTGACGCCCGAAGCCCAGCTCGGACAGACGCGTCTCGATGCCCAGCTGCTTGCTCAGGTCGTAGATCGCGGCGGCGGGGTCTGGGTGTGCGAGTGCCCTCCGAAGCCGCGTCAGCGCTGGCTCGCTGGCCTTCTGGTTGTACGCGAGTGTGTAGGGAAGCAGCGCGGCGTGGGTAGCCGCGTGAGGCAAGCCAAAGGAGCCGCCCAGCACGTGGGCCAGCTTGTGGTGCAGCGCGATCGTCGCCGTGCCCAGAACCTTGCCCGCCAGGTAGGCGCCGTACACCGCATCGGTCCGTGCCGACTTGCTGTGAGGCTCGCTCGCCAGGTCCCGGAGGGCTGCGACGATGGCCACCACACTCGCTTCGGCATCGTCGAGCACCGATGCGTCCGCGTTGCCGTCGAACAGCCCATCGATGCTATGCGCAAGCGCGTTGTACAGGCTGGTGCGGGTGACCTGGCCGGGCAGGTCGGCATACAGGTCGGGGTCGTACACCACCAGCTGGGGTCGCACCCGCTCGTCGCGGCCCGTCGTCTTGATCTCGTCGGTGGTGATTCCCCAGATCGGGGTCATCTCGGAGCCCGAGTAGGTCGTCGGCACCGCACCCACCCGCACGTCCGCCTGCAACGCCGCCGCCTTGGCCGCGCCGATCGCCGTCCCGCCCCCGTGGGCCACCACCCAGTCGGCGTGGGTCTCGCGCACGCGCTGCACGAGGGCGTCGGCGGTGGCTCTGGGCACCTGTGGCAGGGCTCCCGTCCACACACCGACGCTGCGATCTCCCAGAGCGCGGTGGATGCGCTCCGCACCGCCGGCAAAGCGCTCCATCGCCACCAGCAACACCCGCTCGGCCCCCAGCTCGGCCAGCAGGTCGGCCGTCCGGCCCTCGGCACCAGCACCAAACACGATGCGCGGCGGACCGGCGATGTCGAAGGCTCGCTCGCTCACCATGGCCGCCCGACGGTGACTACTTCACCGCACAGCGGCGGTCGACCACGCTGCACAGCAGCACCGCGTCGACGTCTTGCACCAGGGTCACGGTGCCGGCTTGGGCGGGCTCGCCGTCGAACCACACGAAGACCTCCCAGGTGCCGGGCGGCACCTTGTTGGGCAGCTCGAACTCCTCGACGCCGGCCTTCAGGATGGTGCGCTCGGACAGGCCGTCGACCGAGACCTTGGGCCAGTGCCGCTTCTTGGGCCGCTCGTCGGGCGAAGGCACGTCCACCAAGGGTTCGTCGGCGTCTTCGGGCTCGGCGTCGGGGTCGGCCTCGCCGTCGGGATGAGCGAGGTTGCGGGTGGGTTCGGCGCTGTCGGCACCCTGCTCCGGATCTTGGGCCGGGGCACCGGTGTCATCGGAGGGCTCGAGCTCGACGGTGCTCTGCTCGGGCAGCTCGAGGGGCTCGGGGCCATCGGTGGGGTCGGGCAGCTCGTCGGCGCCATCGAGCGGGGGAAGCTCGACGTCGCCGGGGGTGCCGATGGCGTACCCCACGAACGCCCCCCAGGCGATGGCGATGGCGAAGCCGAGCGCCACAGCGAGCATCAGCCCGCGCTGGCCCGTCGTGCCGCCAAAGGTGGTGACCGCGGCGTCGGCGGTGGGCGGGCGCGTGTTCATGGTGTCGGTGATGTCGCGCTGCGGAGCCGGCGGTGGCGTGCGCAGCTTGAGCGCCTTGGCGGCGTCGAACAGCTGCGTGTCCCGACCCACGTGACGCGGCAGGTCGGGCAGCGGGTCGACGTCGGGGGCGACGCCGTACAAGATGCGGGCGAGCTCGCGGACGTCGGCGGGGCGGTCGTCGCGGTTCTGGTGCAGGGCGGCGGTGATGGCCGACACCACGGGCGCCGGCAGGTTGGGGCTAAGCTCGAGGGGGTCGGTGTAGTTGCTGGTGTACACCGCGTTGAGCACCGCCAGCATGTTCTCGCCCTGGAAGGCTCGCTGCCCGCACACCAGCTCGTACAGGACCGCACCCAGCGAGAAGACGTCGGCCCTCGGGTCGACATCGCCGGTGGCGTGCACCTGCTCGGGGGCCATGTAGGCCGGCGTGCCCATGGCCTGGCCCGGCCGGGTCATCGACACGTCCCCGTCGGCGGGCGCCTTGGCGATGCCAAAGTCGCAGACCTTGGGCACCACGCCGTGATCGGCGATGTGCAGCAGCACGTTGGCGGGCTTGAGATCGCGGTGCACGAGGCCCTGCTCGTGCGCGGCCGCGATGCCCGAGCAGATGGCGCCGAACAGGGCGAGCGACTCGTCGAGCGACGGCCGGTGGTTGGCGAGCAGCGTGTCCAGCGGCGGGCCCGCGACGTAGTCCATCTGCAAGGCGAGCTTGTGATCGATGTCGATCACGTCGAGCACCGACACGATGTTGTCGTGGCGCAGGGTGGACTGGATGCGGCCTTCTTGAAGCAGTCGATGGCGCAGCTGCTCGTCGGTGCTGGTCAGGACCTTGAGCGCCGAGACCGCCCCCAGCCGGCGATGGCGAACCAGGTAGACGGACGCCAAGCCACCATCGCCGAGGTGCGCCTCGACGATGAACCGATCGACCGGTTCTCCCACTTCGAATGCCATGGGGCGCATTGTACGCAAGCCGCTCCCGCGATCGGACTGTAGGCCTATTTCGTGTACTTGAAACGGCTGGCCATGCTTCGGATCAAACGCACACCCAGGGCCGGGTTGGTGGCGATCACCGACTCGAGCTGTGCGGCATCGAGAACCCGCACCCACAGCGGACCGTCGGCGATCAGCGACGCGCTTCGCTTCTCGCCGGTGAGCGCCGCGATCTCGCCCACGAACTCGCCTTCGCGATCGATGCGCGCCAGGGTCACGCCGTCGCGCACGACGCGGATCGCCCCGTGCACCAGCGCGAAGGCGTGCAGGCTGCTGTCGCCCTGTTGGCACAGCTGCTCACCCTCGTCGAGGTAGCGGATGCCGCGGTGATCGCGCCGAAACATCTGGGCCACCAGCGGATCGACCACCTTCTGCACCAGATCGCGCAGCTCGTCGGCCTTGATCTCGCGCCCCGGGACCGCGCGCTCGGTGTGATCGCCCCGACGCAAGCGGCGGATTCGATCGAGCACGATGGCCGCGTTTCCGGGCCGATCGTCCTGATTTCTGGCCACCAGCGACATCACGATGGTCTCGAGCTCGGGCATGCACTGCCGCAGCTTGCGGATGGGGGGCAGAGCCGTGCGCCGGCCCGCCCAGCGTCGGCGGCGCAGCATGCCGATCTCGGACGACAGGTTCACCCCGGTGAGCGCCGACCACACGGTGGTTCCGACGCCAAACAGGTCGGTGCGCAGGTCGAAGGTGCCGCGCAGCCGCTCCTCTTGTTCGGGCGCATGCCAGCCCGGGCTGCCCAGCCCGGCCATGGGCAGGGCCTTGCCCGAACGGGGGGCCTGAGCGACCCCGAAGTCGGTGAGCACGAAGCCCCCATCGCCATCGAGCAGCACATTGGCCGGCTTGATGTCGAGGTGCAGCACGCTCGCACCATGGGCCGCGACCAGCGCCTCGAGCAGCCGCTCGAGCAGGGTCATCGCCTCGCCCTCGTCGATGGCCCCGACGCGATCGAGCATGTCCGACAGCGTGCCGTGCGGAAAGAACTCCATCGCGATGAACGGCTGGTCTCCGTCGAGCTTCCAGTCGTAGACCCGGGGAATGCGGTCGTTGTTGATGGCCAACAGCGCTGAGAGCTCGCGTTGAAGCGTGTGCCGACGCTGCTTGTCGGCCAGCGCCCCGTGCAGCAGCTTGATGGCCACCCGCGAGGGCGTGGGGTGGCTGGGCATGCGCTCGATGACCGCTGCCGAGTAGACCGATCCAAAGCTGCCGCCGCCCAGGTAGCGCTCCAGGCGGAACCTCAGCTTGCCCTGCACCTCGGTGCCCACATCGATGACAGAGATGGCCGGCAGTGTCTCTCCAGACTGACTGGCGATCCTATGCCACGGGTATGCTTCGGCCCATGTTCGACTTCACCGACACCACTGTTCTCGTGACTGGAGCCACCTCAGGCTTTGGAGCAGCCACCGCACGCCGATTCCACGCCCTCGGGGCGCGCGTGATCGCCACCGGCCGACGCCTCGAGCGGCTCGATGAGCTGGCCACCGAGCTGGGCCAAGGCCTGCACCCCCTCGCCTTCGACGTCGGCGACCGAGCCGCCGTGGACGCTGCCCTCGCGACCCTGCACGGCGATCTGGCCGCCGTCGACATCCTGGTCAACAACGCCGGGTTGGCGCTGGGCCTGAAGCCCGCCTGGCAGGCCGACCTCGACGACTGGCTCACCATGGTGCGCACCAACATCGACGGGGTCCTCTACATGACCCGGGCGCTGCTCCCGGGCATGGTGGAGCGCCGCCACGGGCACGTCATCAACCTGTCGTCGGTGGCCGCCAACTGGCCCTACCCCGGCGGCAACGTGTACGGCTCCACCAAGGCCTTCCTCACCCAGCTGTCGTTCAACCTGCGCTGCGACCTCAACGGCACCGGCGTGCGGGTCACCAGCATCGAGCCCGGACTCTGCGAGACCGAGTTCAGCGTGGTGCGCTTCAAGGGCGACTCAGACGCGGCGTCCCGTGCTTATGCCGGCGTAGACGCCATGAGCGCCGACGACATCGCCGAGGCCGTGGTGTGGGCGGCCTCTCAGCCGCGGCACGTCAACGTGAACCGCATCGAGCTGATGGCCACCGAGCAGGCCTGGGGGCCCTTCGACATCCGGCGGCGATGATCCTCTTGGCACAACTCAAACGATTGATTAAACAAGGTTCACCAGACCGGAGAACCCCATGCCCGCGCTCGAGCTCGTGACCGAAAGCACCCCCGACGACCCCCGCTTCGCCGACGAGCCCGCCGCGTTCGACGAGTCCGAGCTGCTCGACATCCCGCCGCTGCAGGCCCGCAACATCGCCGATGCCCTGCCCGTGGGCGCGCGCTTCACCCTGCGCGGCGACATCACCCCGGTGCAGTACGCATTCCTGCTCAAGTACGGCTTCATCGTGTTCGCACGGGTGGCCAGCCGCGACGAGGTGGCCCGGGTGCTCTCCGAGATCGACCAGGTCGAGGCCAAGCTCGTCAAGGAGGGCATCCAGAGCATCTGCGGAGTGCCGGTCTGGTTCGGCACCGGGCCCGAAGGCCAGCCCTGGCTCCAGCGCATGGGCTTCTCGTCCTTCTACAGCGACTGGCTCGAGTCCTTCGTCACCGACACGCGGTTCGAGCCCATCCGGCGCCTCATCGGCGAAGACGCGCGCATCGGCACCCGCGAAAAAGACGGGGTGGTCTTCAACCGGTACATCAACCTGCCCGGCAGCCTGCGCCCCAACCTGGCCTGGCACACCGACGCGCTCCGCGACGTGTTCTACAACGGCGAGATGCCCGGCCCCATGCTCAACGTGGGCCTGCACTTCGACCGCATCAAGCCCCAAGACGGCGGCCTGCGCGTCATCCCCGGCACCCACAACCAGAGCGCCTGGAGCACCCTGTTCCACAAGGTGCACTTCGTCAGCGACGGCCCCGACGAGCGCGAGGTCGCGGTCGAGACCTGGCCCGGCGACCTCACGGTGCACGACGGCCGCATGTGGCACCGGGTGCAGGCGTCGCCCAAGCTCGGCCTCGCCAGCATGCGCCGCAGCATGTACGTGCCCTACGTGGTCGACGCCTACCAGCCCAAGGACGAGAACACGCCGACCAACGGCTACATGCGCGTGTTCGACCGCATCATGAAGCTCAAGCGGCGCTGGCTGGCGCGCAAGGGGTAAGTTGCGCCGGGATTGGAGACGCTGCCCGGCTTGCCTCGGTGCGCGAACCATACTCCCATCCCTGGAGGCTCCCCTTGCGCTTTGCTCTCACGTCCGTCCTGGTCACCGTCGCCCTCTCCACCGGCTGCCGCAGCACCGCTGACGACCTCGACGAAGACGGCTACGACGTCCTCTCCGACTGCAACGACGACGACGCCTCGGTGCACCCTGGTGCCACCGAGCTGTGCAACGGCGTCGACGACAACTGCTCCGGCGCCGTCGACGAAGACGCCACCGACGCCACCACCTGGTACGCCGACGCCGACGGCGATGGCGTGGGTTCCAACGCGGCCGGCACGGTCGCCTGTGCCGCGCCCGAGGGCCACGTCGACACCAGCGGCGACTGCGACGACTCCAACGCCGCCATCAACCCCAGCGCGTCCGATGACTGCGCGATCGACATCGACTTCAACTGCGACGGCTCTATTGGTTACGTCGACAGCGACGACGACGGCTGGGCCGCGTGCGAAGAGTGCAACGACGGCGACGCGAGCATCAGCCCCTCGGCGATCGAGATCTGCGACGGCGTCGACAACGACTGCGACTCCGAGACCGACGAGGCCGGCGCCGTGGGTGCCACCGACTGGTATGCCGACACCGACAACGACGGCTTCGGCGACGCCAGCGCCGCCACCTCGGCCTGCGATCAGCCCACCGGCACCGTCACCAACGACACCGACTGCGACGACAGCGCGTCGGCGGTCTTCCCCGGCGCCGACGAGCTGTGCAACGGCGCCGACGACAACTGCAACTCGGTGATCGACGAAGACGCCACCGACGCGCCCACCTGGTTCGCCGACTCCGACGGCGACGGCGCCGGCGGCACGACCTTCAGCGTCGACGCGTGCGAGGCCCCCGACGGCTACGTGGCAACGTCCACCGACTGCGACGATCTGGACGCCGCCACCTACCCCGGAGCCACCGAGATCTGCGACGACGTGGACAACGACTGCGACAGCAGCACGCCCACCCTCGATCCCACCACATACTACCTCGACGCCGATGGCGACGGCTACGGCATCTCGGTCACCACGACCGACTGTGTGCAGCCCAGCGGCTGGGCCCCGTTGACAGGCGACTGTGACGATGCCGATGCTGCCACGAACCCCGGCACCTTCGACTACCCGTCCAACGGCATCGACGACGACTGCTCGGGCGGCGACTACGAGCCGCTGGTGTACAGCATCGACCGCGTCGATGGCAGCGTCTGGGCCGTCGACCGCAGCAGCGGAGCGCTGGTGTGGACGGGCAACATGGGCACCGAGAGCATCGACATCGCGCGCGGCCCCGACGGCTCGCTCTACGCGGTTCGTTACGGCAACACGGGCATCGCCAAGGGCAGCGCCGACGGGCAGACCTGGCAGGTGCTCGACGATGGCGGGCTCGGCTCGGCACACGGCCTGTTCTACGATCACGACAACGACGTGCTGATCGCCACCGCGGCCGCCGACGTCGTCGAGATCGACCCCAACACTGGCGCCACCACATCCCTGGTGAGCGGAATCGGCGGACTGGCCATCGACGCCATTCGCATGACCGGTGACGAGCGCATCTGGATCACCACGCGCACGGTGCCTGCGCTCATGACCTACACGCCGAGCACCGGCAGCCTCGAGGAGTTCATGCCGCTGCCTTGGGGGCCCAACCTGATCACGCCCTCGCAGGACGGTGGCCTGTACCTGTCGGCGGTCGACGGGATCATGCACGTCGACCTGCGCGCCGGCGTGGTCACCACCTGGCCCACCGCTGGCATCTCGAGCTACGGCTCGTGCGCCGACCCGCTGGGCTTCGACAACCTGATCGTGTCCGATCACAGCACCGCGCTGTACGCCTTCGACACCGGCACGGGCGCCTTCCCCACCCTCAACGACACCCTGGGCACGACGTGGGGCTGCACCACCGACCGCGACCCCGACCACGACCAGGACGGCTTCGTGGCCATCGAGCTCGGCGGCGACGACTGCGACGACCTCGACCCCAGCATCAACCCCGGCGCCGTCGACGACACCGTGGACGGCATCGACTGGAACTGCGACTTCAACGACCTGACCGATGCCGACGGCGACGGCACCGCCAGCCAGGCGAGCGGGGGCAAGGACTGCAACGACGCCGACGCCAGCATCTTCTACGGCGACGGCGCGACCTGCGGCCTTCCCGAGTCGTGCCTCGACCTGCACGACAACAACAGCATCTGGGCCCGCTACGACGGGGCCTACACCATCGACCCCGACGGTGCCGGCGGCGAAGATCCCTTCGATGTCTACTGCGACATGGGCAACGGCGGCTGGACGCTGGCCGCCAAGGTCCACAAGTACCACTCGGGCGCGTCCACCGACGAGCCCAACGACTGGTTCTCGCAGCTGCGCGACGAGGCCAGCCTGACCGACGGACTCGTCTACGCCGACCGCGATCCGGGCCAGGCCTCCCACGGCGCGGCCCGCCTGGGCCCGCTGGGCGATGTGTCCGGCCTGTCCAAGTTCGTGTTCATCGCCGAGGACGACGACAACCAGCGCGTCGAGTACTTCAAGGCCCTGGCACCCGACTGGACCGACTGGATGAGCGACACCGCCCACGCCACGACCCAGGTCTGCACCGACGAGGCCATGAGCCAGAACTGCAGCGAGGGGGACATCCTGGGAGGTGCCGGCCTCGTGACCAGCTTCGACGGCATGACCATGAGCATCGTCGGCTACTCGGGCGGCGTGTGGCACATGCGCCAGAACAACGACGACGCACCCCAATACTCAGCGCTGTGCAGCAGCACCGGCAACGCCGACGGCAACGCGTGGAACGACGATGCCATCGACGGCCACTGGGGCAACGGCATGGAGATCTGGGTCAAGTAGACCGAGGGTCCCACTTGCGCATCAGACCTTCCTGGGCCGTGCTCGCGACGAGCCGGCCCTGTCGGTCGTAGATCTGCCCCCGCACGAGTCCCCGCGCGTTGCTCGCGCTGGGGCTCTCGATGTCGTGCAGCAGCCAGTCGTCCATGCGGAACGGCCGATGGAACCACATGGCGTGGTCGATGGTGGCCACCTGCATGCCGGGCGACAGCCAGCTCACCCCGTGAGGCTGCATGGCGGTGACCAGGAAGTTGAAGTCCGAGCAGTAGGCCAGCAGGTAGCGGTGAAGGCTCTCGTGGTCGGGAAGAGGGTCGACCGCCCGATACCACACCTGTCGCTGAGGCGGCCTCACATCCGGACTCACGGGGTCGATCGGGCTCACGGGCCGGCTCTCGATCGGGCGCTCGGCCGTGGCCCGCTTGCGCAGCTTCGGAGGCACCCGGTCGATGTGGTTGCGGAACAGGGCCAGGGCCGACTCGAGCTGCTCGGGGGGCGTGGACGCCGGCATGGTGGCCTGATGGTCGAAGCCCGGCTCGTCCTTCTGGAAGCTCGCCGCCATGTTGTAGATGGCCTTGCCGTTCTGGATGGCCACCACACGGCGGGTGGTGAAGCTCTTGCCGTCGCGGATGCAGTCCACGTCGTACACGATGGGCTTGGACGCATCGCCCGGGCGCAAGAAGTAGCCGTGCAGCGAGTGCACCCAGCGGTCGGCAGGTGCGGTCTGCTGCGCCGCCGACAGGGCCTGCCCCAGCACCTGACCGCCGAACACCGTGCCCCACCCCAGATCCTGACTCTGGCCGCGGAACAGGTTCTGCTCGATGCGCTCGAGCTCCAGCAGCTCGACGAGTTCTCTCAAGACGTCACGCAAAGGGGCACCCTCCGGGATCCCGGATAACGGCCGGCCAGGAGCACCGCGTGAGCAACAGACCCTTCGACGTCGTCCTGTACGGAGCCACCGGATTTACCGGCAAGCAGACCGCCCACTACTTCGATCAGCGCGCCCCCGAGGGGCTGAAGTGGGCCATTGCCGGTCGAAACGCCGCCAAGCTGCAGGCCGTCGCCGCGGAGCTGTCTTCTGATCCGGCCATCCTGGTGGCCGATGCGCTGGACCGTGAGGCCGTGAGTCAGGTCGCCTCACAAACCCGGGTCCTGCTCACGACCGCCGGCCCTTTCGCCCTGTATGGCGACGTCGTGGCCGAACAGTGCGTGGCTCACGAAACTCACTACGTGGACATCACCGGCGAGACCCCTTGGGCCGCGTCGCTCATCGAGCGCTTCCACGACAGGGCGGCGGCATCGGGCACCCGCATCATCCCCTTCTCGGGCTTCGACTCGATCCCCTCGGATCTCGGCGCCTACATGATGATCTCGTGGATTCGACAGAACTGGGGCATCGGCACCCGGTCGGTCGTGGCCACCTTCAAGGCATCGGGCGGCCTGAACGGCGGCACCCTGGCCTCGGCCCTCACCATCGCCGAGCAGGGTGACCAGCGCACCATGGCCAACACCCTGCTGCTCAACCCACCCGAGCTGCAGACCGCCGAAGAGGCCCGACGCTCACGCGACTTCAAGACCGTGCAGTGGGACGACGAGCTGGGCGTCTGGCTCACGCCGTTCTTCATGGCCTCGGTCAACACCCGGGTGGTGCGCCGCAGCAACGCCCTGTTCTCGCAGTACGGCCAGCCCTACGGGCCAGAGTTCCGCTACCAGGAAATGCTCGAGACCCGTTCGCGACGCGGGGCCTGGTTGATGGCGTTGGGCATGGGAGCGGGCTTCAAAGCGCTTCAGCGTCCACTGGTGCGCCGCCTGGTGCGCCGCTTCGGGCCGAGCCCCGGCGAAGGCCCCACCGACGAGGTCATGGACAACGGCTTCTTCAAGACGCGGCTGCGCGCCGTTGCCGATGACGGCCGCACCGTGGCGGGCACGGTCTACACCCAGGGCGACCCGGGCAACCGGGCCACGGTGCTCATGCTCTGTGAGTCGGCCCTGGCTCTCGCCCTCACGCCGCCTTCCGAGCTGCCCGGAGGCGCCGAGCGTGGCGGAATCCTGACCCCCGCCACGGGCCTGGGCGATGTGCTGCTCAACCGGCTACGAGCCGCCGGAATGACCTGGACCGTGGAGGCCTGAGTGTGCCGGAACATCAAGACGCTGTACAACTTCGAGCCCCCCGCGACCGACGATGAGGTTCGCGCCGCCGCCCTGCAGTTCGTGCGCAAGGTGAGCGGCTACCGCAAGCCCTCGGCGTCGAACCAGGCCGCCTTCGACCTGGCCGTCGACGAGGTGTCGGCCGCGACCCACCGCCTGCTCGACGAGCTGGTCACCACCGCCGATCCGAAGGACCGAGAGGTCGAGGCCGAAAAGGCGCGAGAGCGCAATCGCAAGCGCTTCGGGCGCTGATTGACGGTTGTCGGTGGGGCCACCCCCGGTGTATGACTTCAGGCTGTGTCCACCCCCCTCGCCAACGTCGTGCTCACCAACGCCGCGCTCATCGCCGCGCTTGCCCTCGTCGGCTGCTCGACACCTACCCCCACCGTCGATCCGCCGCAGCCGGCGCTGCGCAGGCTGTCGCAGGCCCAATACAACAACACCCTACACGACCTCTTCGGCGACGAGCTCGTGCTGCCCAGCCGGGTCGAGCCCGACACCAGCGTCGACGGCTACTTCTCGGTTGGGGGCACGTTCACCACCATCTCGCCACGCGGGGTCGAGCTGTACGAAGAGGCCGCCTACGACGTGGCCGAACAGCTACTGGCCAACCCATCGCTGCGCGCCCGGGCCATTCCGTGCGAGTCCACCGCCCCCGACTGCGCCCGACACACCATCGAGACCACCGGCCGCCGCCTGTGGCGCCGCCCGCTCACCGCCGACGAGGTCGACGCCGTGCTCACGGTCCACAGCAACGCCGAGTCGGTGCTGGGCACCTGGGACGGCGGCGCCGAGTACGCCCTGGCCACCCTGCTTCAGTCCCCCAACTTCCTGTTCCGCGCCGAGCTGGGTGAGCCCGACCCCGACAGCCCCGGCACCCGGCGCTACACCAACCACGAGATGGCCAGCCGGCTGTCCTATTTCCTGTGGAACACCACCCCCGACGACGCGCTGCTCGACGCGGCCGCCGCGGGCGAGCTCACCACCGACGACGGCCTCTCGGCTCAGATCGACCGCATGCTGCAAGACGAGCGGGCGCGGGGCGGCGCCCGCCAGTTCTTCTCGGAGATGCTGCGGCTCGAGCGCCTCGACGAGCTGTCCAAGGACCCGCTCATCTTCACCCACATGTCCGACGAGCTGGGCCCCGATGCGCGCACCGAGACCCTGATGCTCTTCGAGCACATGGTGTTCGACCAGGACGCCGACTACCGCGACCTGTTCACCACCCGCACCACCTTCGTGAACAACCGCCTGGCCGCGCTGTACAACGTGCCGTCGCCGGCCCGTGAGGGCTTTGCCATCACCGAGCTTCCGCAGCAGGGCGAGCGGGCCGGCGTGCTGGGCCACGCCAGCGTGTTGGCCCAGTATGCGCACCCCGTGTCGGGCTCGCCCACGCTGCGCGGCAAGTTCATTCGCGAGGTGGTGCTCTGCCAGCCCATCCCCGACCCGCCCTCCGGCGTCGACACCAGCATTCCGGAGCCCTCGGGCAACGCGCCCACGCTGCGCGACCGGGTCGCCGAGCACCTCGCCAACCCCGACTGCGCCAGCTGCCACGAGCTGACCGACCCGGTGGGCCTGGGGCTCGAGAACTTCGACGGCATCGGCCGCTGGCGGGTGCAAGACAACGGCGTCACCATCGATGCCAGCGGCGATCTCGACGGCGACGAGTGGGTCACCGCTGGCGAGATGACCGAGGTCCTGCGCGACCACGACGACCTGCCCCCGTGCCTGGTACACAACCTGTTCCGCTACTCCACGGCGCATGCCCCGGTGCAGGGCGAGCTCGATGCGCTCGACGCCCTCGAGAAGGACTTCAAGAAGTCCGGCTACCGCATCTCCGACCTGATGCGGTCCATGGCGCTGTCCCCGGCCTTCCGCCAGGCCGGTGCCGTCGACACCTCCGCCGAGCCGTCCGATGAGTAGGCGACGTCGCTTCGAAATCGACCGCAGGATGCTCCTGCGGGGCCTTCTGGGGGGCGCGGCCATCTCGGTCGGCCTCCCTCCCCTCGAGGCCATGTTCAACGCCACAGGCACCGCCTACGCCGACGGAACGCTGCTGCCTCGCCGCTTCGGCCTGTTCTACTGGGGCAACGGCAACCTGCCCCAGCTGTGGAACCCCGCCAACACTGGCAGCGGCGCCGACTGGCAGCTGTCCGACCAGCTGTCCCCGCTGGCTGCGGTCAAGCCCTACGTCACCGTCGTCAGCGGCATGGAGGTGCGCGTACCCCGCTCGGAGCCCCACATGTCGGGCGCAGCCGGCATCTTGTCGGCCATCGAGCTGCACCGCGAGGGCGAGAACGACACCTTCGCGGGCCCCAGCATCGACCAGGTGATCGCCCAGGGGGTGGGCGACGACACGCGCTTCCGCTCCCTCGAGTTCGGCGCCGAGGCCAAGAGCGGGCTGTCCTTCAACGGGCCCAACAGCAAGAACCCGCCCGAGACGTCGCCCATCGCCTTCTTCGAGCGCGTGTTCGGCGAGGGCTTCCGCGCGCCCGGTGACGACTCGGAGCCCGACCCACGCATCGCGCTGCGGCGCTCGGTGCTCGACGCCGTCATGGACGATGCGACGCGCCTCCGCACCCGCGTCGGCGCCGCCGACAAGGCTCGGCTCGATCAACACTTCGAGGGCATCCGCGAGCTGGAACTCCGCCTGGCCCGCCTCGAAGAAGACCCGCCCGATCTTGCCGCCTGTGCGGTGCCCGACACCCCCGACGCCGCCTACCCCGACATCGATGGGCGCCCACAGGTATCGGCCAAGAACCGGGCCATGTGCGACGTGTTGGCCATGGCACTGGCCTGCGACCAGACCCGGGTCTTCAGCAACTTCCTGACCTACCCGGTGAACAACACCTTGTTCCCCGCCGCCAGCAATGGACACCACAACCTGACCCACGACGAGCCGGGCGATCAGCCCGAGGTCAACGCCATCGTCAAGCAGATCATCGGCGAGTACGCCTACCTGGTCGAGCGGCTGGCGAGCATCGAAGAAGCCGACGGCACGCTGCTCGACAACGCCGTCGTCTTCGCAACCTCCGACGTCTCGCTGGGCCGCACCCACGACCTGTCCGACTTTCCCATCGTGTACGCCGGCAGCGCCTGTGGGCGGCTGAAGACCGACATGCACTACCGCTCCGACACCGCCGAGAACGCCACCAAGGTGCTGCTGTCGTTCATTCGTGCGATGGACATCACCGTGGCCAGCTTTGGCGAGGGCGATGCCCAGGCCAGCGATGGCCTCGGCGACATCGAGGTGTGAGCCCCATGCTCACGGTCCTCACACTGCTGGCCTGCACCCCCGACACGGGCGATGACACCGGCGTGGCCGCGCCCCCAGACCCGCTGGAGTTCGCGGTCGACGCTCGCGGGCCCTACCGCGCCGGCTTTCGGGACTGGGAGATCTCCTACACCCTGCCCACCGGCGCCGAGCGAACCACGCGCATGAACCTGTGGTACCCCAGCAACGACAGCGCCGGCGACGAGGTCACCTACTCGGGCGTCTGGCCCGACGCGACGGGCGCCCTGGGCAACGCCGAGCTCGCCGCCAGCGGTCGCCCCGACGGCACCTACCCCGTGATGGTGTACACCCACGGCGACCAGGCCTGGGGCGCATCGTCGGCCGATCTCATGTCCTGGTTCGCCAGCCACGGCTGGGTCGCGGTCGCCCCCGATCACACCGGCAACCTGCTGTGGGACAACGTCACGCCGACCCCACACGAACACTGGTACCACCGCCCGCTGGACATGAGTGCCGTCCTGGACGAGCTCGAGAACCTGCCCGATGGCGACGCCCTCTCAGGGCTGGCCGACACCAGCCAGGTGCTGGTGACCGGGCACTCCCGCGGCGGCTACTCCGTGTGGGCGCTGATGGGCCAGACCTACAGCCCCAGCGGCCTCGACGCCCAATGCCCCGACTGCACCGAAAGCGAGCGTGCCCTGTTCCTGGCCGGCTTCGGCGATCCGCGCGCCTCCGCAGCCGTCACCCTCGACGGGGGCATCCGCCGCGACTGGGTCGGCGCCGACGGCCACCTGTCCGCCCAGGGCCCCGTGATGTGGCAGAGCACCGACGACGACCACGAGGGCCGTCAGGCCACCTTCGACGCCATGTCCGGCATCGACTTCACCTGGGTCGAGGTCCGCGATGCCTGCCACCAGACCTTCGCCACCGGAGCCTGCGGCAGCCTGGACACCGCAGTGGGCTTCGCCATCGTGGACACCTACGCGCTGGCGATGGGCCGGGCGCACATCCTGGGCGACGCCGACGCCACCGTGCAGGGCCTGCTCGACGGCAGCGTGCCGACCGAGGGTGTGACGGTGGTGGTGGGGGAGTGACTACCTGCCCACGGGCGTGATGCGCTCGATGGTGGCGAGGGTGTTGGCCCGCAGGTCGCCGTACAGCACCTGGTCCATGCCCACCCGGTCGGAGTAGGTGATCTCGGGGCTGTTGGTGGCCCAGAAGGCGCTCTCGCACACCACCGTGCCCTGCTGCCGGTCCACGACGAAGAGCACCCCATCCAGGCGGCCAGCCTCGTAGACGCCCCGCTCGTTGCTGTGCTCGGCGAACACCGTGCCCCTCGGCCACTGCTCGCCGGTCAGGCGAACGACCCGGATCCAGGGCCCGTCGGCCGCCAGCTCGGTGGCCGCAGCGACCGGGTCGCCGCCGTCACGGCGCCCGTCGAAGCTCCGGGGCAGGCCCCGGTCGGTCAAGAAGCGGGTGAGCTCGCTGGCGTGCTTGGGCCACGCCTTGCCGTCGGACTGGGCGAGCTCGGCAGCCCACCGCAGCACGGTCTCGTGCACGATGCGCCCGGGGGCGTGGTCTTGGGCATCGACGGCGCTGCACAGCGGTGCGCCGGTGCTCGCGCCCTCGGGCACCGCCGCCTCGGCGCGCACCAGGCTCTGCAGGTAGGTCTCGAGCGCCGCTGCCGCCTGCTCGACATCGGCACTCTGTCGGGCACGCTCGGCGGCCTCACGCTCGTCTCGCTCCCGGCCGTACTCGTTGCGGCCGTCGCCTCCCAGGTTGGGTGGAGCCCCGGTATTCAGCGCCTTGACCTCGTTGCCCTCGACATCGAAGAGCACGGCGCGGAGCTCGGGCAAGGGCAGCGTTGGGTCGGGCTTGGCACAGCCCGTGAGCGTGCCCGAGATGGTGACGAAGGCGCCGTCCGAGCTGGACACCTCTTGCTCGGCGCTGCAGCCCAGCGACCGGTAGCTGCCCTCGCCGTCCGGCTGGATCAACTCGACGGTCACCTTGCCGTCGGCCCTCGACTTCTCGTCCATCACCGTCTTGAACATGACCCGGAGCTCGAAGCCGTCCCCGGCGCCGTCGACCGACGCCCAGCTCATGCCATAGGGCGTGTGGGGCCCGCCTCCGCACGCCAGCGACAGCCCCACCGCCAACACCGCGGCGACCGTGGCTGGACGGCTCACAACTCCCATGTGTCCAGGCCCGCGCCATCGACGCGCACCACCAGGAACCAGCCCAGGCTCTCGAGGCGGCTGAACACCAGGATGTCGTCGCCGATGCGCAGCTTTCCGGCACCATCGCCCTCGCCGAGCGCGTCCACCAGGGAGCTGTCGGGGAAGGGCAGCAAAGAATCGGCCTGATTGCCGTACAGACCGGCGTCGATGTCCTTGTTCACCTCGTCGCCGGTCTGCAGCACGATGCGGCCGTCGGGGGTGACCAGGTAGCCGGCCTTCTGGAAGCTCTGCAGGCGCTCGATGCGCAGCTCCTCGACCATGTGCTTGAGCCCGTTGGCGACGCCGGCGACGCCGTAGAAGGTGCCGTCGGTGCCGATGACCGGAGACGTGCACGGCACCAGGCTGCCAAGCCCCGAGTCATCGGGCACCGGCGGGCCCCACACCGACACGGTGCTGCCCACTGCCATCGTGTACCAGGGGCGCTTTCGCGTATCGAACTCGGGCGAGTACAGGGCGTTGCCCGGGTAGTTGACGATGAGGCCCGACTCGAGGCCCACGTACACCCAAGGCAGCGGCACCTCCTTCTTGTCGACCTTGCCGCGCAGCAGGTGGGGCGGCTGCCCCGGCGGCGGGTCCCCGAAGGCGCCCGAGAACACCATGCGCATGTCGTGACGCAGCGGCGCCAACGCCCGGATGTCGGCCGCGAGCTCGGACACGGGAGCATCGGGGGCGCCCACGTTCACCGGGTAGTCGAAGCTCACCGACTGCTCGTACTTGTCACTGGGCGCCCAGTCGAGCGGGGTGTCGCCGGACTTGAGGTCGGCCAGGGTGTACACCCGCTCATCGTTGTCGGGCTCGCGCTCCAGCAGGCGGGCCGTGGACATGGCGAGCCGCTCGACCAGCGACTGGTGCTCGAACAGGTCCATGTCCATCACGTGGGCGCGCCGACTCACGGCGCTGATGAGCTCGGCGGTACGGTGCTCGCGCTCGGCGGCGATGCGCTGGGACTGGATGACCGCGCTCAGGCTGACCAGCCCCACCGAGCTGGCCCCCACCACGGCCACCAGCACCAGGCTCATCACCATGAAGGCCGCGCGGGCCGAGTTGCGGGACATCCAACGCGTGAGCGAGCGAACCCGCGAGTCGGGCAGCGCGACGGTGGGCTCGTTGCGCACGAAGCGGCGCAGGTCGTCGGCCAGGTGGTCGACCGACTCATAGCGATCGAAGGGCTCGGGCTGGGTGGCGCGGTCGATGATGGCGCCCAGCTCGACGGGCAGGCTTCGGCCCAGCGCGTGCACGAACTCGTCCTTCTCGGCCATCTGGGCGCGCAGCGTCGTCATGATCGCCGTGGGCCCGGTGTTGGCGCGCTTGAGCGTGACCAGCTCGAACAGGATCAAGCCCATCGCGTACTGGTCGCTGGCCGGCGACAGCTCGTCGTTCTTGCCGCTGGCCTGCTCGGGCGACATGAACGAGGGCGTGCCGATGGCCACCCCGACCTGGGTCTTGCCCGGGCCGTCCTGGCCCCACTCCAGCTCGCGCATCGCCGTCATGCCAGCGTCGGTGACGCCCACCAGCTTGGCCACGCCCCAGTCCATGACGTACACCTCGCCGTGGGCGCCGATCATGATGTTCTCGGGCTTCAGGTCGCGGTGCACCACCCCTCGCTCGTGGGCAAAGGACATGGCGTCGCACACCTTTAGGAACAGGTCGATGCGGGCCTCGAGCTGGTGGTCCGCGTCGGCCCCCCCTGCCGCCTCCTGCTCGCGCGAGACCTCGAGGAATTCCTCCATGTTGCGGCCCTGCACCATCTTCATGGTGAAGGCGAAGGAACCCTCGTCGGTGCGCTCCATCGTGTACACCGGCACGATGTTGGGGTGCTCGAGCTGCGCGCTGATCTGGGCCTCGAGCACGAATCGGCCCAGCAGGGCCTGGTCGCTGGCCAGGTGGGCGCGCATGGACTTCAGCGCCACGATGCGCCCCAGACGCTCGTCGTGAGCGAGCAGCACCTCGCCCATGGCCCCCGCCCCGAGCTTGCCGAGCATGGCAAAGCGCGACTGGGCCGTAGGTCCCGCCGTGTTCGACCACTCCTCGGGCTTGGTGGTGGCGATCCCCAGCCGGGCCAGGAGCACCACCAGCTGATCGTCGTTGACGACACCCTCGGCCCGCAACCAGCCGACGAACACGCTGGTGTTCTGCGGGGCGCCGCTGTTGCAGAACGCCCGCCACAGCTGCCGCACATCACCGATACCCAGCTCGGTGAGCACGGCATCCAGATCGTGGACTTCGTCGGGCAATCGTTCCGTAGCAACCTCGCGACGGCGCATCATACAGCGGGTCGCCGGTGGCATTGGCTGCTACACTCCGCTCCATGATTCGCTCTCTTCTGTTGTGTGCAGCGCTGGCCCCGTTGAACACCGCCGTCGCCGAAGAGGTGGCCGCCGTCATGCTCATCCAGGGCACGGTGACCATCCACGATGGCGACGGCTCCTACCCGGCCGACCTGGGCACCGGCCTTCGCCGAAGCGACACCGTGGTCACCGGCGAAGAGAGCGCCGTGGTCCTGCACCTGCACAACAACCACCTGGTGCGGCTCGACGAAGACCTCGAGCTCGAGGTCGCGGACATCGTGCTGCTCGATGCGCCCGACATCCCCCTCGACGTCGACTCTGCCCTGTCCAGCCTGCTGTACCCCGGCGAGCGCGACGAGATGCGTGGCGCCGACGAAGCAAGCCGCGTTGCAGGCTGGCAGTCTCGCCTGTCGGCCGGCCACAGCGTGGGCACGTCCGAAGAATCGGCCCGGGCGATGACCCGCGGGGCACCGCCCGCCGCCCCCGATCCCGAGCCCGCCAACGAGCGCCAGAAGCTCGCCGAGGCCATGGAGTTCGCGGCCGAGCCCGAAGAAGAACTCGAAGAAAAAGAAGCCTCCGACGACGACGCCGGCTTCGGCAGCAGCGGCGCCGAGTCGTTCTACGACTTCGAGAGCGACGACATCGAGGGCGACCTGGTGGCACCGGGCGGCGACCGGCTCGAGGTGCGCTCCACCCCGGCCCCGCCCCCGCAAGACTCCGCACCCCAGCCCATCGTGGCCGAGTCCAAGTCCCGCGGCGGCGGCGGTAAGAAGAAAAAGAACAAAGAGAAGAAAGACAAGGACACGTCGCGCCGAGGTGCCCGCCCCAGCGGGGGAGCCGCCCCCCAGAGCGCATCCAACGACGATCTCTCCACCCTCCTGCCCCCACCGCCGGCTACCCTCGAACAGGAGCTGTCCACCGACACGCCGCTGCGCCAGTGCCTGGTCGCCTGGGCCGACTCGCTGCCCGTCAAGATCGAGGGGGTGCAGCTGTCGCTTCGCCTGGGCGAGGACGGCTCGGTCGCCCGACTGCGCATGGACCAGGGGCTCACGGCGCCGGCCTGTGCGCGCAACCTGCTCGTGGGGCGTACCCCCGACGCCAGCGAGTCCCAGCTCGTCTTCGACATCCGCCTGAGCGAGTAGCCCACGCATGAAGACCCGCGCGTTTCTCGCCGGTGTCGTGGTCGCGATGCTCGCCGCAGCTCTCGTGTTCATCGACCGCTCCGACATCCGCCCGCTGGCGCCCCTGCGCGACGTCGAGGGCTCGCTGCTCGACCAGCGCTTCACCCTGCGCGGTGCCACGGCAACCCAAGACCGCGTGGCCCTGGTGCAGCTCGACAACCGCACGCTGCACGAAGCCCCCGAGCTCTTCGAGCGCCGCGCCCACCAGGCGCGTGTCATCGACGCCATCCATGCAGCGGGCGCCGCGGTCCTGGGCATCGACATCATCTACACCGAGCCCGAGCAGCTCATCGACGCGGGGCTCACCGCCGAGATCGAGGCGTGGCTCGAGCAGCAGCCCGCAGACGACGCCGACACCGCTCGCAGCCTGCTGAAGCGGGTCGCAGACGAGACCCACGGCGATCAGGCGCTCGCCGCCTCGATCAAGGCCGCCGACATCGTGGTGATGGGCTTCCACGTGGGCGACGAGGGCAACGTGCCTCCGCTCGACCGGGCGCTCGCCAAGGGCAAGTACGGCCAGATGGCCGGGGGCCCGTACCTGCCGGAGCGCACGGGTCGCGCCATGGCGTCGCTGCCCATGTTCAACAAGGGCGCCGAGCGCCTGGGCCTCATCACCACGTACACCGACGGCACCGGGGCGGTGCGCCGCATCCCCCTGGGTGAGCGCTTCGGGCCCAGCGTCTTCGCGCCGATGGCGGTCCAGCTGTACGCCGAGGCCCTGGACATCAACCGTGGCAAGGTCGCCATCCTGGGCACCGACGACAGTGTTCACGTCGGCGAGCACGTCATTCCCGGGTCCGAGGGCTACCTGCTGCTGAACTGGCGCGGCCCCGCGGTGTTTCCCCGCTACTCGGCCGTCGATGTGGTGAACAGCGACATCCCCGAGGGTGCGCTGGACGGGCGCATCGTCATCCTGGGCGCATCGCACCTGGGACAGGACAAGGTGATGACGCCCTTCAACGTGCAGCCCGGCGTCGAGGTGCACGCAACGGCGGTCGACAACCTGCTGGCCGGGGACTGGCTCACCCGCACATCGCCCCTGGTCGACGCTGCGGCCACCCTGGTGGCGGGCTTGCTCATCGCGTTGATCTTCTTGCCTGGCCAGCTGTCGGCGCTCACGCGGTCGCTGGCCGCCATCACCTTGCTGGCGGCGACGGCGGGGGGCCTGCAGTGGGCCTTCGCCGCCAAGGCCCTGTGGATCGGGGCCGTGGGGCCGCTGGCTGCCATCGTGATCGGCACCGCGGTGTGCATGGCCGTCGCCTACGGCCAGGAGGGCATCCAGCGGCAATACCTGCGTCGCACCTTCGCCCACTACCTGTCCGACGATCTGGTCGAGGAGCTGGTGGCCGACCCCAAGCGCGTGAAGCTGTCGGGCGACCGTCGCGAGCTGACCGTGCTGTTCACCGACATCCGCAACTTCACCTCGTTCTCGGAGCAGCTGTCGCCGCTCGAGCTCGCCGGCTTCCTGGCCAAGTACTTCGAGCCCATGACCCGCGCGGTCATGCACAACAACGGCTACGTCGACAAGTTCATCGGCGACGCCATCATGGGCATCTTTGGCGCGCCGGTGGCCAAGGGCATGCACGCCATCGATGGCTGCCGCGCCGTGGTCGAGATGTACCACGCCCTCGACCAGGTGCGCCCGGCCGCCCAGGAGCTGGGCATCGAGCTGGCCATCGGAGCCGGGCTGAACACCGGCGAGATGGTCGTGGGCAACATGGGCAGCAAGGCGCGCTTCGACTACACGGTCCTGGGCGACGCGGTGAACCTCGCGTCGCGCGTCGAGGGGCTCACCAAGCGCTACGGGGTGTTCTGCCTGGTGGGCGCTCAGACCGCACAGCAGGCCGGCGCCGAAGCCCAGTTCCGGTCGGTCGACCTGGTGAGGGTCAAGGGCAAAGCCGAGCCGGTCGAGATCCTGGAGCTACTGGGTGTGGGCCACGACAGCATTGCCCAGTACGCCGGCATCGACGTGTTCGAGGGTGCGCTCGCGGCGTGGCGCCGAGGCGACTTTGCCGCCGCGCGCGAGGGCTTTGCCATGTTCTCAGCGGCGAACCCCCACGACGGCGTCGCCCCGCTGTACCTGGAGCGCCTGGGCGTGCTCGGAGACACCGCTCCCGACGATTGGGACGGGGTGTTCACCTTCACCGAGAAGTAGGCCCCCAGTCGGGCTCGAGCGCCCGTCGAAGGTTGGCCACGCGCATGGGCCCCACGCGAATGGCCAGGTCCCACTCCATGTCCGCGAACACCTTGCGCACCGCCGTTGCCGCCTCGCGGCCCTTGGCCGTGTACTGCACCCGCTTGGCGCTGTGGTTGCGGGGGTCCACCACCTGCCGAACGTGGCCCGAGGCCGTGAGTCCCCTCACCACCTGGTGGGCCGCCTGCCGACTTACTCCCAGCCGCCGGCCGAGCTCGCTCGTGCGCTGCCCCTCGTCTTCGAGAGCGACCAGCACCTGGGCCTCGGCGCGGGTCAGCTCGAGCCCCGAGGCTGCCAGCCGAGCCGCGAGGCCCTCGGCAAACCACCGCGCACCATCCAACAACAAGAATCCCAGTGGTTTCTGCTCGCTCATCGGCGCAAGCGTAAACCAACTTGTCACTCGCGACCAGCGCTGAGCCAACCGCAGGCCTTCAGGCCATCAGCCGGGCCCGCGCCTCGGTCACGCGCTTGGCGCCAGCCACCCCGAACGGCAGCACCAGCAGCGCCACGAAGGACAGGAACGCCGCGAACAGCGGAAGCAGCGAGAAGAACCCGGCCATCAGGGCCCAGACCGTCCACACCGCACCCAGCAGCATCATCAACAGCGCCACGGGGATGCTGGACATCGCGGCCCAGAATCGACCACCCGAGAGCACCCCGCCAATGCCCATTCCGGCCACCCCAGACAGCGCCATCAGGTATGGAATCGGCTTGACCCAGACGGTGTACACCGTGGTGAGCGAGAGCAGCTGAAGCCCTCCCGCGGCCGTGAACAGGCCGGCGGTCATGAGCATGAAGGCGCCGATGGTCACGATGACCGGGGTGTGCAGCGGGCCGAAGTCGTCGTCGTCGGGGGTGTCGTTGTCGGGCACGCGCGCTCCAGGGCGGCAGTCTAACGCCTGCACAGGCACCGACGCCCGTGCTCCCTGGGCGCCGCGTGACCGCCCGCTACCCCAGCAGGCTCAGCTGCTCGCCACCGTCGTCGCGGTACTTCTGTTCGTGCAGCAGCAGGTCTTCTTTGATGCCGATGCCGCCGGTGAAGCCCTGCAGGGCGCCGTCGGCGGCCACCACCCGATGGCAGGGGATGAAGATGGGCAGCGGGTTGGCGCCGTTGGCCGCCCCCACGGCGCGGGCGGCGTTGGGGCGCTCGAGCCGCCGGGCGATCTCGCCATACGAGGTGCGCATCCCGTATGGAATCTGGCGCAGCTCGTCCCACACCGCCTGCTGAAACGGCGTGCCCTGCGGGGCCAGCGGCAGGTCGAAGTCGGTTCGCTGCCCCTCGATGTACTCCATCAGCTGGCGGGCGGCGTCGTCGAGCGCCTCGTCATCGCTGTGGCGCACCCACTGCGCGGGCGGGTCGATGGCGGCGGTGCCTTCCTGGAACGAGGCATGGCGCAGGCCGTGCTGGTCAGCGGCGAGCAGAAACGGGCCGAAGGGCGTGGTGACGATGGCGTAATTCATGGCAGCGACAGCTCGAAGTCGACGGTTCCGAGCGATGCGCCGTTGACCAGCACCTCGACCCGATGCAGTCCCGCATGGTACCGCCGGGTGGTCACGGGCTTCAGCGCATGTTTCTTGCGAATCCGCAGACTCGCACCAGCAGCCAGCTCACGGGTGGTCCACTTGAACACCTTGGGGATCGTCGTGCCGTTCGCCTTCTGATGATGCACCGCGTAGTCGATGAGCAGACGCTGCACGGACGGGCCCGAGGAGCGGAGCTCGACGTCGATGAAGAGGGGCTCGCCCAGGGTGGGCTGACGTGTGGACAGGGACAGCTCGGTGAGCTCGACCTGGGCCGGTCCGTAGCCGAGCACCGACAGCGCGCCCGGATGGCCCTGCTTCACCAGCGTGCGCAGCGCATGCTTCACCAACTTCTGGCGGGTCTTGGAGCGGTCGTCCCACCAGCGGCGAGCCACGTCGATGACGACGTCGGGATGATCTTTGGCGATGTCGTTCAGGTGATTGGCCACGCTGCGCCGCACGTACTCGCTGGGGTCGTCTCGAAGGCTCTCGAGGATGGGCAGCATGGGGCTGGGGTCGGCGATGAGGGCCCTAAGCTGGCCGCCCCACGGGAGCCGCGGACGGCTGCCCTCCGACGCCAGCCGCCGCACGTGCACATCGTCGTCCAGCGCCCAGCGCGCCAAGACGTCGAACATCGCTTGGGGGTACGCGCGAATGTAGGGGCGAACGGCGAACTCGGCGCTGAAGCGGCGCGTGAGCTCGCGCATGGCGGGCACGGACACGTCGAAGTGCGGCACCCCATACAGCTCCACGAAGGTGCACAGCGGCCACAAGTGGAACTCGTCCACGAGCGAGTCATCGCTGCCGAGGGGGGGCGGAAGGGCGTCGACGATGTGCGCAAGCGCGGACGGGTAGTCCGCTGACAGGTGCTCCCGCAGCGCGCCAGCGATGTGCCGGACGCGGTCTTTCAGCTCGAGCTCTTCGAGCCCACGGCTAGCGGCGGTGCGGAAGCCCGAGCCGTCCCAGCCGGGCCTCGCGGCCTCGAGCCAGTCGGCGATCTCGCCCACGACGGCGGGATTCAGCTTGTTCTTGAAGGGCTCCACGCGGCCTCACATCGAGATGGACCCCTTGCGGAAGTCGGTGTCGGTGATCATCGCGTTGATGACGACCGGGTGCCCCTGCGATGCCAGCTTCTTGGCCCGCTTGAGCACCTTGGGGATGTCTTCGGTCTTGGACAGCAGCAGCCCCTTGGCGCCGTAGCCCTGGGCGACCTTGTGGTAGTCGCTGCGCGCCAGGATGCAGGCGACGTCGTCTTCGAGGATGACCTGCTGATCACGGAGGATCTGCTGCCAGGTGCCGTTGGTTCCGATGATGGCGATGACCGGGATGCCCTGACGGGCGTAGGAATCGAACTCGGCGATGGAGTACGCCGCTGAGCCATCGCCGTAGATGAGCCACACCTCGGATCCCGGCCGACACAGGCCGGCCGCCATGGCAAAGCCGCCGCCCACGCCCAGGGTGCCGAACACCCCGGGATCGAGCCACGACAGCGGTGTTCGCGGGCGAACCACGTACGAGGCGGTGGCCACGAAGTCGCCCCCATCGACCACCATCACCGCACTGTCGTCCATGTGCGCTTCGAGGTGCTGGCACAGCGCGAGCGGGTTGATGTACTCGACCTCTTGCTGGGACTCCTCGAGGATGGCGGCCTCGCGCGCCGCCTCGTTCTCACGCAGCTGCTCGAACCAAGCCGACCAGCGGCCACCGGCCGGCGGCACCCGCGTGGCGATGGACTGCAGAAAGCGCCCTGGGTCGGCCTGGATGCCGATGGTGGGCCACACCGGAGCATTGGAGAGCTGGTTGCTGTCGCGGTTGACGGTCACGAGCGTGGCGCTGCGGTTGATCTTCATGCCGTAGCCCATGCGGAAATCGAGCGGGAAGCCCGCGACAATCACCAGATCGGCCTTCTTGAGCGCGGCGCTGCGCTTGTGCCGGAACTGGATGTCGTTGCTTTGCCCCAGCAGGCCTCGGGCCATGCCCCCCAAGAAGGTGGGAATGCCCAGGGCACGCACCGCATCGGCCACGCGGTCGGCCTCGCCGCCCATGAGCATGGCCTGGCTGCCCACCACCAGGACCGGGCGCTCGGCATCGCTGATGGCGTCGGCGACACGGTCGAGGTCGCGCGAGCGGGCCAGCGGCGGCTCGACGGGCGACGGGGCGGACGGCACGATGCTGTCGGAGCCCGAGAACTGCCGCCAAAGGTGCTGCTTGAGGTACAGGCCCAGCGCGCGGGACATGATGTCCTTGCCGCCGCCGCCGCCCTCTTTCTCGTACCACTCGCGCACCGTCGCCTCGTCGTAGAGCAGATCGACCGGGCACTCGATGAACACCGGGCCGGGCACGCCTTCGACCGCGATGCGAAGGCCCTTCTCGAGGGCCGCGATGAGGCCGCGCACCGACTTGGCGGTGGCGGCCCACTTGGTGATGGGCTTCATCAGCGACATCTGGTCGATGTCTTGAAGCGAGCCGCGGCCCTTGAGGATGGTCGCCGTCGCCCCGCCCAGCACCACCAGCGGAGACTCGGCCATCAGCGCATTCTGCACCGCCGTGACGGTGTTGGTGAGCCCTGGGCCCGCCGTGACCGCCGCTACCCCGGGAATGCCCGTGAGCCGAGCCGTCGCGTCGGCCGCAAACACCGCCGTGGCCTCGTCGCGCACGTCGACGACCCGCAGCCCGGCCTTCTTGGCACCGACCAGGATGGGAGAGATGTGCCCCCCGACCAGGGTGTAGAGGAACTTCACGCCGTGCTGTTCGAGCACGCGCCCGATGAGTTCGCCGCCGTTCATGAGGATGCTCCCAGCACGTGCTCATCGAGCACGAAGGTTGTGAAGGTGCCCGTGAACACCTCGCGGACACCGGCCCGCGCGACCACGCTCACGGTGTGCTTTCGGCCCTTGACCTCGTCCAGGACCGCCGTGGCCACCACGGTGTCCCCGACCGCCACCGGCGCCACGAAGCGCACCTCGGCGGCGCCGAGCACCACATTGGGATCGTTGACCGCGAGCATGGCCGCGTAGTCGGCCAGCCCAAAGACGAAGCCGCCGTGAACCAGCCCGTGGTCGTCAACGGCCATCTGGCTGGAGGTTGCGAGCGAGGCGACCGCACGGCCGACGTCGATCTCGACCACCGCCCCGACCCAGTCGCGGCTGGCTCGAAGGTGGGTGTTCGGCTGTACCATCGTGCCTCCGCGGGCGGTGTCTCGACCGGTGACGTCACGCGACACCGGTTGACGAGGCCGTCGGTAACCCATCGATCCCCGCTGACGTATCCAGCACCGTCCCCCTACCCAGGAGCCCTCGATGCTCGACCTCTACGAGCGCGTCGAAAAGGCGCTGAACTATGTGCAACACCCGTTCTTGCTCACGATCCGGCTGGTGTGGGGCTACCAGTTCTTCGTCACCGGCCGCGGCAAGCTCGGAAACCTCGAAGGGGTCACAGGCTTCTTCGAGAGCCTGGGCATTCCCATGCCCGGCGCCAACGCGGTGTTCGTCTCGTCGGCCGAGTGTTTCGGTGGCTTGCTGCTCATCATCGGCCTCGCCAACCGGCCCGTCGGGCTGGTGCTCTCGGTGATGATGACGGTGGCCTACCTGACCTCGGACGTCGAGGCGCTGCAGAGCGTCGACACGTTCGTGGCTGCGGCACCGTTTCCGTTCTTGATGACCGCCCTCATCGTCTTTGCTTTCGGCCCAGGCCTGCTGTCGGCCGACGAAGGCATCCGAGCCGTGCTGAAGCGACGCCAGGACGACGCGGAATAGCCCCGAGAGCTACGCGACGTCGACGTCTTCGCGCTTGCGCTGCTTGTGCCGATGGCGCGCGTTCTTGTTGCTGCACTCGCGGGAGCAGTACTTGGACCGCGGACGCTGAGGCTTCTCGCAGTCGCGCCAGGCGCACACCTCGTAGTCGCCGCTGGGGGCTTCGGAGGTGCCGTTGTCGGTGCCGTTGGCGGGGCCATCGGACCGGGCGACCCGCTCGCGCCAGCGCCGGTCTTCGTCGTCTTTGCGGCGCTGGGCCGCGGCGGCCTCTTCTTCGCGCTTCTTGGCGACATATTCGCGGCGGTACTCGAAGGCCGCGCGCAGGCGCTCCTTCTGCTCTTCTTTCGCATGACCCGCCCTGTCGGAGGGGTCGAGCGAGAAGGTGCCGGTGCCACCTGTCTCGGCGAGCTGGTTCTCGTACTCGTCAATCACCATCTGCCCGTACATCTGCTTGCCACAGCGACAGGCGAAGATCAGGCCGCTCACAGGGTCTTTGGCACTCGAAGTTCGAATGTCGCGGGTGATGCTGTAGTTGCGAGTTCCGCACTTCGGACACGACATCCGGAACGACATTCAGAGTGCTCCTGTGAGCGCCAAGATGGAGAGAGCATTGGAGAAGGCGCACAAGTGGCGTATCGACCAATACAATGGCCGGATAGCGCCCGCATGCGGCGACCCGAGAGACGACGCAGTTGTAACGGAAACCGAGCCCCGGGTCTAGCGTCTGAGGGGGCCAGAATCTGTCCGATTTCGAGGCCTCGCGACGCCCGCGGGCTGAGCGCGTCGTGGCACGTCTTCTGCAAAGATGAGGCCCATGGATGAGCCGTCTGTGGCGTCGCGGCGCGTTACGCCAAACCATCTCCTGGAGGCCGCTTGCTCATCGTCCTTTCCCCCGCAAAGATGCTCATCGAGCCGCCCGCGGTCCGCGACCTGCCGGCCACCCAGCCTCGCCTGCTCGACCAGGCCGAGAAGCTGGTCGCCAAGGCCAGCAAGATGAAGCCGGCACAGCTCGGCAAGCTCATGAGCATCAGCGACAAGCTCTCGCAGCTCAACTTCGAGCGCTACCAGGCCTGGAGTCAGCCCTTCGACGCCAACAACGCCCGCCAGGCGCTCCTGTCCTTCAATGGCGGGGTCTACCAGGGGCTCGACGCCGCCACCCTCGAGGGCGACGACCTCGACTGGGCCCAGCAGCACGTGGCCATCTTGTCGGGGCTGTACGGCGTGCTGCGCCCCCTCGACCTCATGCAGCCCTACCGGCTCGAGATGGGCACCAAGCTCACCACGCGCCGCGGCAAGAGCCTGTACGACTTCTGGGGCAACCGCATCACCGACCACCTCAACGCCTGGCTCGACGGCCAAGACGACAAGACCGTCGTGAACCTGGCCAGCAACGAATACTTCAAGTCGGTCAAGGCCAAGCAGCTGGCTGGGCCGGTCATCACCCCGGTGTTCAAGGACGTGAAGGACGGCAAGGCCCGCACCATCTTCTTGTTCGCCAAGCGTGCACGTGGCCTGATGACGCGCTGGGCCATCCAGAACCGCATCTCGAGCCCCGCCCAGCTCAAGTCCTTCGACTCCGAGGACTACCGCTTCGACGCGTCCGACTCCAACGACACGCGCTGGGTGTTCAAGCGCCCCCAGCCGCCGCCCGTGAACGGGTAGGGCACGGCTACTCGCTGATCAGCCCGGGAATCGCCAGCGGCAAGAAGGCCACGATGAGCAGCGCGATTCCCATGACCGCCATGGGCACCCAGATGTGCTCGTACCGGCGCCAGAAGCTGCCCTCGGTGTCGCGCTCGACCTTGGCGGCATCGCCGATGACCTGCCGCGCCAGCAGGTGGTTGAGCGCCACTGGCGGCGTCAGGTAGCCCAGCTCGAAGGCCACGAGCACCATCATCCAGAAGTGCACCTTGTCGATGCCGTTGTCGTACGCGATCTGGGCCACGGTGATGCTCACCAGGATGACCGCGCCCAGCGCGTCCATGGTCATGCCCACCAGCACCATGATGACCACCAGAACAGCCATCGTGGTCCACTGCGAGCCCAGCGACTCGGGCACGATGCTCATCACCTCGGCGCGCTCGAAGACGCCACCAAAGCCCACCGAGCCCATCATGACGAACAGCAGGGCTCCGACATGGGTCGACGACTCGTCGGTGGCCTCGACCAGCGAGGGCCACACTCCCTGGTCGGTCTCTTGGCGATGCGGCGCCAGCAAGCGGTCGTACAGCACCAACAAGAGCAGGCCGATGGGCACGATGGTGGGGGCCGTGTGCTCGTTGACCCAGGTCGCCAGGCCAAACCAGAACACCGCCAGCACGATGGCCAGAATCACCAGGTACGGGAGCAGCCCCTTCAACGCCCGGCCAGCCTGCTCGAGGGGAGTCCCGGCCTGGGGGTCCTCGTCGACCTCCTGGGCTGGCGTCACCGCCGTGTAGATGAGCATGGCCACCAGGAACAGGCTTGCGGTCAGGGCGTACACCTTCAGCCCGTTGCCGAACAGGGCATCGGTGGTGACGCCGTCGTTCAGCACGCTGATGAGCACGACCACCAGGCACGGGCGCAGCACCACCCCCAGGCTGCCGGACATCGCGGTGGCCATCAGCGCCAGCCGCGGCGAGGCGCCCGAGGCGGTCATGCGCTCGAAGATGATGGCGCCGGCCGCGATGACGAAGATGCCCGACGCCCCCGAGTAGGCCGTGGGGAAGGCCGCGAGCACCACCACCACGAAGGCGAGAATCGCCGGCGGCAGCTTCCACGGCGTGAGCAAGTCGAAGGCGAAGTGCGCCATTCGAGTCTGGGCAAGCAGCATGCCGCCCCAGATGTAGAGCCCGATGCCGGTGTAGATGTTGGGGATGCGCACGAAGGCGTGCACGTAGATGGCCGCGCCGGGGAAGTGGAGCTCGAGCAGGTTGAACCACACGCCCGCGATGAGGACCATCCAGGTGAACAGCGGCACGACCATCAACAACCGCGGTATCGAGGTCGGCCCTTCTCCCACGCCCGCGGGCTTTCGGGACAGGTGCCAGGCGTTCACGCCCGCCATGGCCAGGAAGCCGGCTCCCCACACGACGGGGAGCAGCGGCGCCTCCGACTGCGCCGACGAGGTGCTCTCGACGTGCCACAAGAAGGCACTGGACAGCGCCAACAGCAGGTGTGCGACCATCTCGGCCGCGTTGCGCACCCGGTGCTCGAGCAGGGTCTCGGGGTCGCGAAGCGCGATGTGCATGCCACGGATGACCGTGACCAGCCCACCCAACATGAAGAGCCAGGTGAGCACGTACTTGAGGTTGATGGCGCCCAGAGCACTCACCGACCGGTACAGGCTGCGGTAGGTGCGCACGCCGCCGTTGGCGATGAGCCCGGCACGGTCGTCGTACTGCTGGTGCCGCACCGCACAGCGGTCGCGCAGGTTGCGCAGCGCCGGGCAGTTCACCGGAGGCTTCTTGGGCTCCGGGTTGTCGGCGAACGGGTCTTCTTCGCCGAACGGGTCACCCTCTTCGGCGAACGGGTCGCCCTCTTCGGCGAACGGGTCGCCCTCCTCGGCGAACGGGTCGCCCTCCTCGGCGAACGGGTCGTCGCCGCCAAAGGGATCGGGCTCGGCGGCCGGCGGCTCGGGCTCGGCCGGTGCGGGGGGCTCCTCGGCGAAGGGGTCTTCTTCGCCGAAGGGGTCTTCTTCGCCGAAGGGGTCTTCTTCGCCGAAGGGGTCTTCTTCGCCGAAGGGGTCTTCTTCGCCGAAGGGATCTTCGCCGTCGAAGGGGTCGCCGCCGTCGTTGCCAGCCTCGGCAGGGGTGTTGCCGTCTTGAGCCGGGCACTCGGCGAGCTGGGCATCGAGCTCTTGCAGCGAGCACTCGGGCGCGACGGGATCTTCGAGCACATCGCTGAAGCCGGGCCACATGCTGTTGCCCAGCGCTGACAGGCGGCCCTCGACGTTGGTCGAGATGTTGGCCACCAGCGCGACCACCAGGCCGATGAAGATCAGCACCGTCAGCACGCGGGTCACGGGCCCGCTCGAAGCCCCGTTGGGGTTGCCACCACTCATGCGCGGCAGCCTACTACGGAGCGGCCTGGGCTACTCCTTCTTCTCGACGCACTCGGCCCGGCTGCCGTCCTTCTTGCAGCGCAGCTGACGCAGCACCTTGAGCATCATGCCGTCGTAGGCGCCCACATCGTCGCGAAGCTTCAGGCGCACGTCCAGGAACATGTCGTCCCAGGTGGCCTGGCGGTCGGGCGGGATGTCGATCCAGTAGGCGGCCGGAATCTCGCTCTCGGCCTTGGTGACGATGGACAGCGCATCCTTGAAGTGGGCGTCGAACCAGGTGCGCGACTTGGCGCCGAAGCCCTCGGGGAACTTGCTGTGCCGGATCATCAGCTGCAGCGTGCCCTGAGCCAGGGGAGCGCGCACGATGCCGCCCGTGGGGGCGCTCGCCGGGCCCAGTCCGCGGTGCAGCTCGAACGGGCCATAGCCGGGCGCCGACATGTAGCAGGAGTCGACGCTACCGTTGTTGAACTTGGGCCCGATGCTGCCCAGATCGGCCGGTACCATGACCGCTCCGACCCGCTCGACCATGGTGGGAGCCGCCTTGTCGTAGTCCATGGTGGCGATGCGCAGCCCACCGAGCTCGCCCACCGTGTCAATGTCGCGGTTCCGAACGAACAGGTAGGCCGCGCCTACCGGGATGATGCCCACGGTCTCGTGCTCGCCGGTCTTGAGCTTGGCAGCCGCGCCCGCGCTGGTGGCGAGCGTGTGCACCATCTGGCCCAGGATGTCGTACGACGGCACCGCCCCGATGGCCTCGATGGTGCTGGGGAAGTTGTTGAAGCGCTGCAGGCGCACGCCCGTGGCCAGCACGCCATCACAGTTGCCGGCCTCGTAGTCCTTGGCCGCCGTCTGTTCGTCGGTGTACGCCTTGATCTCGATGTTGGCGCCCCAGCCGGCCGCCTCGAGCTGGTACTCGGACAGCAGCTTGTAGTAGTCGCCCGCCTTGCCGGCCGGGTCGTACACACAAAGGGTCTCGGCCTGAGCGGCGGTGCTGGAGAACAGGCCGGTCGCAGCGATGGCGAGGGCGGCGAGGGTACGCAGGGTCTTCATGTCACTCCCCGAAAGGGTCCTCTTCGCCGAACGGGTCGGGCTCGGAGGGGGTGTCAGGTACCGGTTCCGGCTCTCGGGGAAGCTCCCCGAAGGTCGGCGTTCGGTGTCCACGGGCATTGGTCCAGAGCAAGTCGGACTGTTGACCCGTGACGCGCCTCGCATATTCGTCGAGAAGCGCCCACTCATCGTCAAGAGGTGTCTCAGCCAGCGACGCCGCATGGGCCTCGATGCTGTGTTCGAGCACGTCGGTGCGGCCCGAGTTGTTGGCCACCAGCGCCTGCAGGGCACGGGCAACCCGCACCCCCGAGGCATCGCCCTTGGTGGCGACGTCTTCGAGGCGTTCCCAGGCATCGACATCGGCGGGACCGGACCCGGGAATGGTGGCCCACTGGGCGGTCTCTAGAGCGCTCGGCGCGTGCCACCACGCCTCGTCGTCGAGGCACTTGGCGCCGCGCGAGACCCGGGCGAGCGTGTCGAGCGGCACGTCGACGTGGCCGCCGCCGGCACCGTCGTGCAGCATGGCGAGCATGCCCGACACGATGCCCAGCAGGTAGGCCGGCTCGTCGCGCTTGCGAACCTTGCACTTGCCCTCGGTGCCGATCTCGCCGAAGGCCTCGTTGGCGAACAACCAGGATCGGTAGAAGCGCTGGGCGGCTGCGGTGTTGGCGCGCTCGAGCACGATCCGCGCCTCGCGGATCTCGGCGGTCTTGGCGGCCCCGGTGGTGGCGCTGTTTCGGGCGCGCGCCTCGCCGAGCTCGGCCTCCCACACCTTGACCTGCCAGCACAGCCCGGCCGTGGTCTCGGCGACCACCATCGCCACCTTGGGAGGGCGCTTCTTGGTGCCCGCCGCGGCGATGGGGTGCGCGAAGGCCTCGCCCAGCGCGCAGGCCTTCTCGAGATCGGGGACCTGACGCCCGCGATCGACCACTCGATTCATCGTGATCTTGTCGACCGGCTTGGGGCAGGCGGTCAGGACGAACAGCAGCGAGAACAGCAGGGTGGAGATGCGCATCAGGTCGCTCGATAACACTCAGCGGCCGATGCCGGCGCCACCGGCCCACGACCGTGATACCATTCGCGCGCCATGGCCGACCCAAAGCCCGTTTCCCGCCGCATGCTCGCGCACCTGCGCGACAACAAGATCTTCAACGCCGCCGAGTTCTGCCGGTGGATGTGGGACACGTTCCGCATCACGGTCGACCAGTCCAAGGTGAGTCGGTGGGAGTCGGGGCAGTACAACCTGCCGGCCGACATGCTGCCCTACCTCGCCGAGTTCATCGGCCCAGACCTGGTGTACACCCCCTACACCAAAGAAAACGGCTACGGCGTCGCCGAGCTGCCCGACGGCGATCTACCCGAGGCGTCGCTGCACATCATCGCGCTGGGCGTAGGCATTGGCGCGGGCGAGCTCCAGAAGGTCATCGCCGAAGCGGTCGAGGATCTCGAGGTCACCGAAGACGAGGCCGACCACGCCATCCAGCACGTCGATCGCGAGCTGAACCGCCTCGTCGGGCTGCGCAAGCGCCTCATCGAGGCCAAGGAAATGGCCAAGCGTAAGAACTAGCTTGGTTCCGGGCGGCAGCGGCAGCGCCAGCGAAGACCGGGCCTCGACCGGGCTCCTTGGCATGCCTGCGTTCCAGGACTGGCCCGACAAGCCCTTCATCGTGGGCCCGGCCTTCGACGCGGTCTTCTTCTTGTTCTCGCCCGGTCTGGCCCTGGCGCTCTCGTTCGGCGGATGGTGGCTGCAGAGCGACCTGTGGTCGCGGTTCATCGTGGTGTGGATCCACGCCCACCTGTTCGCGGTGTTCTTTCGCAGCCACGCCAACCCGCGAATCTTCTGGACACACCCGTACCGGTTCACGCTGGTTCCGGCGCTCATGCTGCTGGCCATCATCACCAGCGACTGGGTGCTCGCCAGCGCCAGCGTGCTGGCCACGTGGTGGGACGTCTACCACTCGGGCCAGCAGACCTTTGGCCTGGGGCGCATCTACGACAGCAAGTTCGGCAACGACATGAGCCAGGGACGCAGCGTCGATCAGCTGCTCAACCTGGTGATGTACAGCGGTCCCATCCTGGCGGGCGCCACCTTGATGGCCCACGTCGAGGACTTCAAGGACTTCGAGCGGGTGAACGCCACCTTCTTCACCGCCATCCCCGCGCAGGTCGAGGGCGTGGCCGGCACCATCAGCCGTGTCATCATCGCGCTGTCTCTGCTGTCCATCGCCGTCTACCTGGTTCGCTACCGCCAGCTGACCGCCCAGGGCTACCGCATCTCACCGCTCAAGGTGCTGCTGTTCGCGACGACGGGCATCACGTCGGTGCTGGCGTGGGGCCTGAACACCTTCGGCGATGCCTTCTTCATCATGAACTTCTTTCATGCGCTGCAGTACTTCGCGCTGGTGTGGGCCATAGAGGGCAAGGGGCTGACCGAGCGGGCCCGGCTGGACACCGTGCAGGGCGGACCGGTGATGGTCTTCGCTGGCGTTGCCGCTATTGTGGCGGGATATGGCTACTTTGTGATGACGACACAACAGGACATGTTGATCCGGGTCACCATCGTGATCAGCCTGCTGCACTTCTGGTACGACGGCTTCGTGTGGAGCGTGCGCAAGGGGCAGGTCTAGCGGCAAAGGTCCAGGGTGCCGCCCGCCTGGACCGACAGCAGCTGGTACACGGGCTCGCCGCTGCCCTCGATCCGGAAGCCGTGGTCGCCCGCCTCGAGGTAGATCTCGAGCGGCACCGTGCCCACTTTGACGCCGTCGACCTTGAGCTCGTCGCCCTCGCGGCCTCGGCACTCGACGCGCACCGTCCCGGCGGTCCATGGCGCGGGGGCTGCCGGCTCGGGCTCGGCTTGCGGCGGGGGTTCGGCGGCATCTTCGGACGGCTCGACGGGCGCCTCGTCGGCATCGGGCTCGTTGGGCTCGCTGTCGAGGTCGCTGTCGCTGTCTTGCGCCTCGGGGTCATCGCTCGGATCGAGCGCTTCGGAGGGGGTCTCGGGCACCACCGTGCTCTCGACCTCTGGGCTGTCGTCGGACTCGTCGGGCGGAGCGACCGCATCGATGCCATCGCCCTCACCGTCTTGCTGCTCCATCATCACTGCCGCGCCGATGCCGACACCCAGCCCAATCAGAACCAGCACAGCGACGTACAGGACCATGCGCTCGAGGCCCTGACCACCGTCGTCGAACTCGACCGGCTCTTGCAGGTCGACCGAGCCCTCGGAGGGATCGGCGGTCAACGGGCTGAAGTCGATGCCGTCGTGCAGCGAGACCCCGTCGACCACCCTGGTGGTGGCCTCGGAGGGGCTGTCTTCGCTGTTCATGGCCTCGTGCACCGTGGCCACCTGAGACGGGTTCCGCCGCTTGGGCTCGGCTGGGGCGGGCGTACTGGTGACGGGCTCCATCGGATCGAAGTCGCTGGTGTCGGGCGGCGGGGGCAGCTTGGTGCCCGAGATGGTGAGCGGCGGCGTGTCGCCGGGATCGGGCGGCAGCTGGCGGTGCGCCGCCTGCAGCGCATGGAACATCTCGGCGGCGTTGTCGTAGCGCTCGTCGGGCTCGTAGGCGGTGGCGCCCTTGATGACCTCGACCAGCGGATCGGGAAGGCCAGCAAACAGCTTGGCGTGCAGGTCGGTGGCGTACAGGTCGAAGGGGTCCTTGCCGGTCATCACCGCGTAGAGCACGGCCCCCGCCGAATAGATGTCGGAGCGCGGATCGACGCCCTTGGCGTTGGTGCGCTGCTCGGGCGCCATGTACGCCCAGGTGCCGATCACCGCGCCGGTCTTGGTGAGGCTGCGGTCGGCGTTCTGCGCGATGCCGAAGTCGATGAGCTTGGGCACGCCCTCTTTGGAGGCGAGCACGTTGTGGGGCTTGACGTCGCGATGCACCACGCCGTGCGCGTGGGCCTCGCCCAGCCCGGCGAGCAGCGCCTGAACCGTGGCCGAGGCCATCCGGGCGGGCAGCGGGCCGGAGTGCTTGACACGGTCCATCACCGAGCCGCCCTCGAGCGTCTCCATCACCATGTAGACCCGCTCGCCATCGGAATCGACGCCCACGTCGTAGACCGTGACGATGTGGGGGTGCTTGAGCCGCGCCATGGTGCGGGCCTCGTTCAAGAAGCGCTCGCGTACCTTGGCCTTGCCCGCCATCGAGGGTGACAGCAGCTTCACCGCCCTCCAGACGCCCAACATGGCGTCGAAAGCGAGGTAAACAGTCGCAGCGCCCCCGGACCCCAGCTCCTGATACAGGCGGTAGCGTCCGTTGCACAGGGGCGGCCCTGCTTCAGCGGTCAACCGGACTCCTTTCTCGGACTCACCGGCCGAGTATACCCGCGCGGGCCCGCAAAGAAAGACCGCACATTCGGAGCCCTACTCGCGCACCACGCTCATGAACATGTCGGCGATGACCTCGTGCCCGCGAGGGTTGGGGTGGGTGCAGGACAGATCGAACCACAGCTCCGCCCCAGGTCCGCGGTAGCAGCGCCCGTTCGGATCGTCGCGGGCATAGCCATGGCCGCAGAAGTTCTCGAGCAGAAAGAGCATGTCGGTGTCGGTGTCGCGCGCAATCGACATGTACTCCTCCATGCTCCACACCACCATCTGCTCGAGCGCGGGGTCGGTGACCGCGCCGCCCATGCCAGCCAGGTTGGCCGCTGGGCAGGAGCCCGTGTCCCCCGTGCCGTCGGTGAACTCGTAGAGGTTGGTGAACACGACGTACACCCCGTTGGGGAACCGCCCGGGAGCCTTGATCCACTCCACGGCATCGCGCACCAGCGCCATGAACTCGGTGGTCTGGGTCCACAGCTCGGCGGTGGGCTTGCCGTCCAGGAATCCCTCGGTCAGGCTGGCGAGGTCGTTGCCGCCCACGGTCATCACCACCAGGGTGCGCTTGTTGCGCTGGCTGGCGGGCATGCACTCTTCGAGCTGCGAGCTGTCCTGCATCAGGTCGTCGGCGCGGGCTCCCCACTTGGCACACGAGGCGAAGTCGCCGGACTCGCGCGAGATGGTGGTTCCGTCGAACAAGTTGACGTTCTGCCAGAGGAAGTTCGGCTGCGCCAGGTTGAACTCGGCCGCGAGCTCGAGGGCCAGCCGGTTGCGGTACAGATCGGACGTCTCGGTAGGAGGTGTGCCCACGGTGATGGAGTCGCCGACAAAGACAACCCGCTCGACACCGGAGATGTCCTGGTGATTCGTCCCGTTGCAGTGAGTTCCAATTTCGGGCCAGAACTGATCATAGTCCGGCCCCACACCGCCGCCCCCAGAGATGTCCTGAAAGCAGGAGGCGAAGTCCGGGCCGGCAACCGAGGGCTCGCCGGTGTCCAGGACACCGGTGTCGGCTCCATCATCGATGGGGTCGTCGTCTCCCGCAGGGTCGCTGACGGGGTCGTCGTCGTCGTCGGTCTGCGCGTCGGACGACGGGTCGGACACCGGTGCGACCTCGGAGGCCGACTCCCCGGTATCTGGGGGAGTAGGGGCACAAGCAAGGGCGAGGAAGAGAGTATACATGGTGTATACGTATACAGCGCGTATACTCCTCGGGGCAACCCGAGTTGACACGCACCTCACAGACGCGCGACCGAATCCTGGAAGGCACCGCTGCAGCGGTGACCGAGCGGGGCGTGCAGGGAACCACGGTCAAGCACATCCTGGAGTGCTCCGAGGTCAGCCGGCGCACCTTCTACCAGTACTTTCGCAACCGGGACGATGCGGTGGTGGCCCTGTACGAGGCCGCCAACCAGCGCATGCTGACCCGAATCGCCAAGGCGGTCATCGACACCGAAGACCCGCTCGACAAGATCATGCAGGGCGTCGACGCCTACCTGATGCACCAGCAGGCCGAAGGGCCCCTGCTCTGGGCGATGTCGCGTGAGTCCATCCACCCCGACTCGCCCCTGTTCGAGCTGCGCAAGAACACCATCGACGGCGTGGTGGCCTTCATCGACCAGCAGTTCAAGGAGGTCGCCGGCCTGCGGGTCGACCCACTGGTGTACCTGGGCCTCATCGGCAGCATCGACGTCGTCATCCGCCACCTGCAGATCGACGATCAGTTCGGCACCGCCGAGCGCGAGCGGGTGGCCGCCCTGGTGAAGCCGGTGGTCGTCACCGTTCTGGCGGCGGTGCCGACCTTCCCGACCTACGAAGGCTGAGCAGCGCCAGCAGCCCGGCCCACCAGCCGCCGCTGCCCGGCGAATCGCAGCCGCAGCCGGCCTCGATCTCGGGCGCCGAGACCCGCTCGAGCTCGCACTCCAGCTCGAGCGCCCTCCGGCCGGTGTTCGCGAACACCAACATGGACGAGCCGGCGGGCGGACTGCGCACCAACGAGGCCACCAGCCGCTCGTCGTCGACCGCCCGCTCGTCGACCACGTCGACCGCTGCCCCTTCGGCATCGAGCGACACGATGCGCACGCGGGCCTCGCCGTCATCACCGGGCTCGGTGCAGCCCACCGCGAAGCCCGCGTCGCTTCCGCCGGACGGCAGCGTGACGTAGGCGGCGGTGAGGGGCCGATCGGCAAGGGACACCGTGAAGGCCCCGCCCGTGTCGGGCAGCTCTTGCAGAGCCACCGCTGTGTCGACGGAACAGCCCACGTTGTCGGCGTCGTAGTGCGCGCCGTCATCGCGGCTGCAGGCAAAGCCGTTGAAGGTGCTGTACTCGACGAACCACTGGTCGAGACCGAGCCCCCAGTGTTGCTGGGCCTGCAGGTCGATGGCATCGCGCCAGTCGGGCTCGTCGGCCAGGGTCTCCCACAGCTGGACCGATCGGGAGTCGTCCCGCTCCCCGAACTCATCCATGAACTTGAGCACGGTGAAGCCGGCATATTCGTAGCGCCCGCCACGATCGGACAGGGGTCGTTCCGGGGCGCTCAGGCGGGTGACCCACAGCACACCCAGGGCGAGGTCGAGCACCGGATCGTCGTACAGGCGGTATTGCTCGTAGGTGGCGGTGGCTTCGTAGATCCAGCTCGCGGCGTCGGTGGTGTACCGGTACTGGATGCAGTGGTGCAGCTCGTGGGCGGTCACTGACGCGATGATCTCGGGGTCCTGCAGAGCGCTCGCGATCTCGATGTAGCAGGAGCGTCCGTCGTCGAAGGCAGCGGCTTGGGGGTAGGCGTAGCCATTGGCGTCGATGTCGCGGATGTACACATCGATCTGGCTGCTGCCTCCGGCGCCGGTGTCGCCCACCAGCTCTCGGTAGCCTCGGTCCTGGAACTGCAGCCGCGCATCGTTGAGGCCCTTGAAGATCGACCAGACGGCGTCGGGGTGCCCCGCGAACTCACCGCCCGAAGGCGCGTCGGCCCCCTCCCGGGTGTAGTGCACCAGGAACTGCCCGTCGTCGCTTGCCACGACCTGCTCGGGGCCGGTGAGGCCCAGGCGATCGTCGCGCAGGGTGGCCCAGCCGGACAGGAAGGGAGGGATGGTCGCCAGGATCAGCATGGCGCCACTATGCACGAATCGGAGACCGTCGACGACGTGCCTTGGGGCCCGATGTCACCGCGCACGCAGCCAAGTCCCGTCGCTGAGCACCAGCAGGTCGCCCGCCCACAGCTCGATGTCTTGCCCGGCCGGGAGCTCGCGTCGGGACCCCGCGCGAACGCGCTCCGCGGACTTGCGAGCAACCGCCGAGCCCGGCCCCGCCCAGGTCAGGTGCGAGCGGCTCAGCCGACGATCGGTCAGCGCCGTGCGGATGTACAGCCCAAACGTCGGGTCCTGGCCCTCATCCCAGCGACCGATGACGGCGCCGGGCAGCGGACGCAGCACCCGGCCGTCGTCGGGACCCCCGGCGACCTCGAGCTCGGTGGCCAGGGTGGGCGCAAAGCCGCCCAGGGCCACCACCCCCGAGTCGATGGTGGTCGCGGAGCCCCCGGCGATGAGCTGCCCGAGCTGCAGGCCCACCGCCGCGTGCAGCCGGTGCGCCTCGTCGGCGCTCATCACCGCCCACAGTGTGGTGGCGTCGAACCGGTCGGGGAGCCGATCGGCAAGCCCTCGAAGGCGCTGGGTGCCCCGCCAGTCGGGATCGCCCGTGCCCGCCGCAAGGGCCAGCAGGCCGGCCTCGATGTCCGACGCGCGCTGGGCGAGCGCATGTTTCAGGCGCATCAACGAGCGCGGCACCTCCGGAGAAGCCACCAGCGCCAGGGCCAGGTGCTCCAGGCCCACGAAGCCTGCCCCCTGCTCGACGGCGAGCCTTCGGGCCTCGACCAGCAGCGAGGCCGCATCGGGCCCCGGCTCCGGCCAGCCCTCGGGCTTCCAGCGCTGCTGCACGACGTGGGAACGGCGCGCGGTGTCCAGGCCATCGACCCACAGCACCAGGTTGTACCAGCGCCCGTCGGGGTGTGGCCGCGCCTGGCGTCGAACGGCACGGCGGCCAGCGGCCACCGACGCGGCCAGGGACTGCCCACCGGTGAGCGCCTCGTAGAAGCGGCACGAGAAGACGCGGGACATCTGCGCGTCGAGCTTGCGAACCGCGGCCACCGCCGACCGGCTGCCCGCCATCATCAGGCGCCCGGCCAGGGCGTCGACCTCGACCGGGGTGGTCGCGCCGCCTTCGCACACGTCGAGCACCACCACGCTGGCGTCGCGCACGAGCGGGGCGATGCCGTGGGCCACGGTGCCCGCCGCCTGCTCGGTGCCGCCCAGGGCCAGGGACACCGCCCCCTCCCCCCGCTCGCCGTGGGCAACCACGTGCAGGGCAGTGGCACCACGCTGGGTGAAGCGCCCGGTGTCGGGCTCGTCGAGGGCGACGCCCAGATCGGCGAGCTCGGTGAACAGCGCGTCGAGCTGACCCGAGACGATGGGATCGTCCATCTGCGGCGACCACGGCACCACGGTCAGGCTGCTGGCGCTGGTGAGGTCGTCGCCCCCGCGGCCGGGACCCAGCCGGGCGACGACCACCTCGCCCCCGGCTTCGAGCGCCGAGCCCTCGGGGCCACTCGCCAGGAGCTCCCAGGGCAGAGCGCGCGTCTGGGCGTCGGTGGCATCGACCACCAGCACGAGCAGCTCGCGCTGGGCGGATGCGCGCTCGAGCTCGGCGGCCAGCCGGCGCGGGAGCTCGGAGCCGCTGTGCAGTGCGGCGGCAATCGCGCGCCCGACCCGATCCTCCAGCGCCGAGCGAGCGCCGTCGCGCCCCGGAATGACCACCCCGGCAGCAGGCCGGTCGAGCTGCCCGGCCGCCTCGATGGCCGCCTGCACCACCGGGGCGCCGAGCCGATCGACCGCCGCGCGCGTCACCCCGTCGTCGAGGGAGACGCGCCACCCCCCGTCGGAGGAGGTATCGATGCGTAGGCGAACGGCTCTCGGCATGGCGGAAGGGCTCTCGGCATGACGGTTAGGATGGCACAGCGGAGGACGACCGTGCGCTGGGAGCGCTTCGAAGAACACCGGGGCCGCACGCTCGCGGACGCCTTGTCGGCGTGGATGCTGGAGCCCGACCACCAGGACGTGGTGCGCGACGAGCTCGCGAGCCGCCCGCCGCGCCGTGGACGGCAGTGGGGACTCGACGCGTTGGCCTTCGTGGGAGCCGAGGTCGAGCGCATCGAGCGGGCGGCGTGGCGGGAAGCCTCGGTCGCGATGCGGCCTGACCCGGCGCGCGACACCGAGACGACCGCCCTGTGGGCCGCCTGGTTCGCCGGCGACCCCTGGTCGGGGCGCGGTCGCTGGGAGGCCTTGTTCCTGGACGAGGCGGTGCGGGTGTTCATGGCGGTGCTGCGCGCGCGCAAGATCCCCGACTCGGCCCGCGGTACCGCGCTCGAAGACCTGAGGGAGTCGTTCTTCTACTCCATGGTGATGGGCGACATTCCCGGCTGGGCCGAGCTCGCCGCTCGAACCCTCGAGACCGGGCCCGAGGGGCCGGTGCCCGCGCTCAGGCGCCTGGCAGGCCCCACCGAACAACAACACCTGTCGAGCTGCGCCGCCACCCGGGGCACGCGGGCCGACACCCTGTCACGGCTGTGGTCCGAGCGCCCTGATCCCGCGGCCCGCGCCCACGCCCTGGCGACCTACCTGGCCGAGGGTGGCGCGCTCGAGAGCCTGTTGGATGCGCACACCGTGCTTCGCCTGCTGTCCAGCTGGTCATCGGGCCAGGACGACCCGGGACACAGCTGGGCGGTGGTCACCCAGAACCGGGGTCGGGCGCGGGCCCGCGTTCGCGCGGTGCTGGTGGAGCACGGCCGACCCCGCATGCTCGAGCCCCTGCTGGTCATGGACGCGCTGTGGGCCCGCACCGCCGCCGCGACCCGGCGCTTGGCCTGGTCGTGGGCTTGGCGCGAGCTCGGGCGGGGGCTGAGCTTCGACCTCGAGACGGCCGGGACCCGGCGCTGCAAGCCCGTCGACCTGGGGCATCGCCCGCTCGATGCCCGCGAGCGGGCTGCCCTCAAAACCTGGGTGCTGCTGGCGGTGCTGAAGGGCCGCCTGACCCACCTGCAGCGCTGGGTGCGCACCGGAAGCACGGGCGACCGGGACGCGACCTGGGGCCGCTTGCTCGCCAACGAGCTTCCGACGCACCTGCGCGGCGACGACGGACGTCCCGTGCGGGTGCGCGTCGAGCTCGCCGACACCCTCGACGACCTGCTGGTCGACCTTCGTCCGGCGCTTGCGGCGCTGGCTGAGCTGCCCACCGGCCGCAAGCTGCGCGCCGCCTTCACCGCCGAGCTCGAGCCCCGCTGGGCGGCCGACGTTCCCTTCCCCAAGTCCGGCTTTCCAACCTTCCACCGCCAGGCCGTCGCGGCACTCGAGGTGATCGATGACCGTCCGTGAACGCGACCTGCTGCGCTACATCGCCGGCGCCGCCGAGCCCTCCCGGGCGCTGGAGCTCGAAGAGCGCCTGGCCACCGACCCCGAGCTGCAGGCCCGCGTGGCCGAGCTGCGCCACGAGCTGCGGCCGTCGACGGACCCCACCCGGTGGTTCATCCCTCCCCCCGCCCTGGCGGCGGGCCCCCAGCGACTGCTGCTCTCGGTGGCGCCCGTCGATGTGATGTCCAGCGGCGATCTGCGTCCGGGAGAGCGCTTTGCGATGCGCTTCGACGATCCCGACGAAGAACCGCGCCTGCTGGTGGTGCTCCATCGCGAGAACGGCCGTTGGCACGTCCTCTTTCCCGAGACCGAGCACGACGTGATGCACAGCAGGGAGCTGCCCACCGACGATCGAGGCCAGCGCGTGCTCGAGCTGGCCGCGGGCCCCGAGCCTGGGGATCAGCGCTGGGCCGTGGCCCTCCCGACGCCGCTGCAGGGCCCCAACTGGAGGGCCGAGGATCCATGGAGCGGCATGCGTGATGCCATGGGCCGCGGCGAGGTGCCGGTGCGCGCAGCGGCGGTCCGCGTCGGGTAGCCGTGCCCTCTGCAAAACGCGCTGAGGTCCGCGAAACGCGCTAAGCAGTAGGGGTGGGGGGGCAGCCAATGGGCTTCTTCGATCGGATGTCGAACCTGGGCAAGGGCGTGGGCAAGGTGTGGGCCAAGAACGCCCGCGAGGCGCTCGACAAGATCGGCAAGGGCGACTGGGGCGACGACAACTGGGGCGACGGCGAGCCCCAGGATGCGCTGGATCGCCGGCTGAAGATGCTCGACAAGCTGCGCTCCGAGGGCCTGCTGTCCAACGACGAATACCAGGCCAAGCGCGCCGAGGTGGTCGCGAGTGCCCCCCGCATCGAAGAGCCCGAGATGCTCAAGCAGCGTGGTGCTGCCGGCAAGCCGGCCCAGACCGACGGGCCCGAGGGCGGCGACGAACCGCGCGACGTCACCAAGAACCCGATGAAGCGAAGCCTGTAGTGCTCGTCCTCCTGCTGTGCGCCTGTCCCGCGCCACCGGCGAGCGACGACACCTCATCCGACACAGACCAGGTTCAAGACACGGGCGACGACGGTGGCACCGACTGGGATGACAGCGTCGACATCGACGACGACGGCTTCATCCTGGCCGATGACTGCGATGACTACGATCCCCAGCGGTACCCCGGCGCGCCCGAGCGCTGGAACAACGAAGACGACGACTGCGACGGGCGGGTCGACGCCGACGGCCGCTTCACCGGCATTCACGAAGTGACGGCCGTCGCCGTCTTCGAGGGCACTCCCTACACCTTCGACATGCTGTGCCCCGCCACGGTCACCCGGGCGACCCAGAGCTTCACCATGTCGGTGGTGTGCGAGCCCGATCCCGACGAGCCGCTCGCCACCCAGCTGCTCGGCAGCCAGATCACCGTCGAACCCGACGGCAACTTCGCCCAGCTCGAACACTGGGACGGCAACGTGACCATCACCTCGTCCGACGGCTGGGACACCACCGGCACCGGAAGCCTGCAGTGGACCAGCGTCGACGCGGTCACCCTGCAGACCCAGGACAGCAACTTCAGCCTGACCTGGAACGGCGACGGCGCGCTGCTGTGGGACGGCGAATAGCATGCGCCGCGGCATTCGCTGATACGATCGCCGCATGCAAGAGATCTTCCGCCTCGCCGAGCTTCCCGTCCAGTCCTTCCTGGGCGGGCTGGGGCTGCTCACCATCACCCTGGTGCTGCTGCTGCTCGCCGAGATGACCGCGCGGCTGCGCAACGGCTTGGAGCCCGAGGGTCTGCTGCCCCGGGCCACGTGGGCCCTGCAGTCGCTGCTGCGCCTCGTCGCGGTGGTCTTTGGGCTGGGTGCGGCGGGCGCGCTCGTGCCCCAGTGGCTGTCCTGGACCATCCCCTTCGCGGTGGCCGGAGCCGCTCTGGCGCTGGGCTACATCACCGTTCGTGACCTGCTGCCCGACGCCATCGCCGGCATCAGCCTGTGGGCCGAGCGGCGCATCCACGAGGGCGCGTGGCTCGAGGGTCCAGGTTTCGGCGGCGTCGTCGAGCACGTTGGCTTTCGCGCCATCGAGATCCGCGACAACCAGGGGCGCCGGGTCATCGTTCCCAACCGCCAGCTGCTCGACGCCACCGTCGTCGAAGGCGCCCGCTTCGTCGCACACGAGATGGACGTGCGCGTGCAGGCCGAGCGGCCAGCCTCGCAGGTTCGCCAGCTCCTGCTCGAGGCGGTGAGGGTGTCGCCCTGGGTCGCCCCCGGTGGGGGCACCACGCTGGTTCGGGACGCGTCCGATGCGCAGCGATGGCGCATTCGTGCCCGCCTGCTGGATGGTCGCTTTGCGGCGCGCTTCGAGGGGGCCCTGCGCGAGCAGGTCGAGGAGGCGCTGTCGCAGCCGGGGGGTCAAGGAATGTCTCCCGCCCAAACCAATCCGGCACCGTCCTCGTAGGCGGGGATGTCAGGAGGTCATCCCATGAACAGCCAGCCCCATCGCAGAGGCATCGTCGCCGGTCTGTGTGCCATGCTCGTCGGACTCGCGGCCTGCGGCAGCGGCGCCCACGCCGAAGAGCCCGCCAAGCCACAAGCCACCGCAGCGACGTCCACCCAGAAGGTGGTCAAGACCGAGGCGGAGTGGCGGGAGCTGCTGTCGCCCATGCAGTACAAAGTGCTGCGCGAGAAAGGCACCGAGCGTGCCTTCACCGGGGAGTACTGGGACAACAAGGCCGACGGCGTCTACGTCTGTGCCGGGTGCGAGCTACCCCTGTACGACAGCAAGGCCAAGTTCAAGTCCGGCACGGGCTGGCCCTCCTACTGGGCCGCCGTGTCCCCCGACGCGGTGGCGTCCGAGTCCGACAACAGCTGGATCATGACGCGCACCGAGCTGCTGTGCAGCCGTTGTGGCGGCCACCTGGGCCACGTCTTCGACGATGGTCCCGAGCCCACCGGCAAGCGCCACTGCATCAACAGCGCCAGCCTGAAGTTCGTGCCGCGGTCCCCGGCGAAGTAGAAGGCGAGGGTGACTCCCCTCACCCACTTCAGCTCCGGGTTCACCGCTCCTCTCCGCGGCCTGCGACACATCTGGGCTCGGCCAGACACGTGGGTGTTCGTGGTGCTGCCGGTCACCCTCACCGCACTGGCCATCCTGGCCTCGGCCTGGGGGGTGTGGAGCTACTCGGCGGCGCTGCTGGAGTGGGTCGTGCCCTGGCCCACCGGTCGCGGCAGTCTGTGGCTCATCTGGCTGCGTGGTCTGTGGCGTCTGCTGGCCATCCTGTTCGCCGTGGGTCTGTTCGCCGTGCTCTTCGTGAGCGTGCAGGTGCTGGGAACCGTGCTCTCGGGCCCCTTCCACGACCGGTTGTCGTCCCGCATCGAAGACGAGCTCGGCACCACCCCCGCCGACCACGGCACCGACTGGTCGACGGTGATGGGGGACATCGGGATGGGCATCGGTCACAGCATCCTGGCCTTCGGTCTGTATGCCATGGTGATGGCCGCACTGTTTGTGTTGAATCTAATCCCGTTCCTGGGCGAGATTCTGTACTTGATACTCGGCACGATCTGCACATCGGTGCTGCTCGCGCGTGAGCTGTTCGACTACCCCCTGTCGCGGCGCCGCACGGGGTTCGTCGACAAGCTGCGCTACCTGTGGGCGCGCAAGTGGACGGGGCTGGGCATCGGCTTCGCGGCGACCTTGCTGCTCGCCGTGCCCATGCTCAACCTGGTGATGATGTCGATCGCGGTGGCTGGTGCGACCCTGCTCTTTGCCGATGAGGAGCGTGAGCAGGGCCCCGAACGCCTGCCCTCACCTCCACTCCCCCGTTAGAGCACCGAACGGGTGAGTTCGGCCCCCCACCACAGCTCGAGCTCTACCGCTTGAGCCTCCAGAGCATCTGTCCCACGCGCCGCAGCTTGGCCTGCTGCTCTTCTGCCCCTTCGAGCCGACCCAGCTCCAGGCCGGGCCGGCGACGGCGCTTCGTCGACGTCGACGCCGAGTCACGGTCACGTGGACGTGGACGTGGACGTGGACGTGGACGTGGACGTGGACGTGGACGTTCAGGGTCACGTGGGCGTGGACGTGGACGGGGACGTGGACGGGGACGGGGACGGGGACGTTTACCCGTTCGGTGCTTTAGCAGGGTGCTGAAAAACCCGGCTTGCCGGGCTTTTCAGGGCGCTGCGACCGAGGCATCCGCCGCCCTCGGCAGGTCCGGCTGTTAGCTCCCGGCACATGGACCCATCCCCCGAACAGCTGGCCCCGCTGCAGGCCATCGCCGCCGAGCTCGAGGCCACCGCCAGAAACCGCGCCGAGCTCGAGGCCCAGATCGCCTTGCTCGCCCGCGAGCAGCAGGCCGAGATCGATGCTCAGAACGCGGCGATCGCGGCGGCCAAGGCCCGCATCGCTGAGCTCGGCGCCGAGATCCGCGAGGTCGCTCCCGTCGCTGCCGCCTCGCTCGACAAGGCGAACGCCAGCTTCGACGCCCTCAAGAAGCAGCTGCGCGACGCCGCCAAAGCCCTGCCGCCCGAGGTGCTCAACCAGGGTGGCATAAAGCTGCAGGCCGGCGACCTGAAGGTGGGCATCAGCAAGGTGACGGCGTCAGCGGTCTACGACGGCGACGCCTTGCTGCACGCCCACCCAGCGCTCGAGAAGCTGGAGTACGAAGGCAAGCCCCTGCTGCGGCGCACGGTCGAGGTCGACGCCGCGGTGCTCGAGGAGCTGGTGAAGACCGGCCTCATCGACGATGCCACCATCGCGCCCTTTCGCACGCTGGTGGCCGGACGCTCGCCCAGCATCCGGATCAGCTAGCCATGCTCCTGGCCCTGTTGCTGGCCTGCAAGCCCGAGCCCAGCCCACCGGCGCCGACGTGTCCCGCTGACAGCCTCGAGCCTGGCACGGTCGAGGTCTTGGCGACGGGCTTCGAGGACCAGGGCACCCGGGGCACCGAGGGGCTGGTGTTCTCGCCCGATGGGCGTCTGTTCGTCGGAGGCGCGGCCCATGGCGGAGGCGGATTCGTCGCCGAGGTGCACCCGGGCGGCACCTTCGACATGCTCACCCCCATGGTGGGCTCGGTGGGCCTGGAGTGGTGGAACGGCGAGCTGGCGGTCGCAGTCGGGCAAGACGGCGCCGCGGGCGAGGTCGGGGGCATCGTGCTCGTCGACCCGGACTCCGGGGACTCCCGCATCCTCGACGATGCCATCCCCAGCGCCAACTTTCCGGTGCTCACGCCGTGGGGCACGCTGCTCGTGAGCGCGCCCAGTGAATCGTCGATCGTCGAGGTGGACGTGAATGGCATTCACACCACCTGGCTCGACGGCATCGAGTCCCCCAACGGCATGGTGTTCGACGACGCGGCCAGCAACCTGTACGTCGCCCAGACCTACGAGGCCCCCAACATCTTTCGCCGGGTCGAGGTCACGCCCGAAGGGGCCTCGGGCGCGGTGCACGACCTCGCCGAGTTCGACGCCGGCAGCACTCAGGACGGTGTCGCCATCGACGCCAACGGCGACGTCTACGTGGTGCTGAACCTGCCTGGGCAGGTGGTGCGCATCACGCCATCCGGGCAGACCGAGATCCTGGCGAGCGGCGTCGACTTCGGGGCCAGCCTGCAGTTCGGACGGGGCGACTTCGACCCTTGCAGCCTGTACGTGACCAGCCTGTTCACCGAGGATCTGTTTCGGGTGGGTGCTGGGGTGCCCGGTCGCTGATCACCACCCCAGGTTGCACCCCACGCTCGGCGCCGGCGGCTGAAACGGCGGCGGCACCTCCACCACCGGGTCGGGCTCTTTGTCGGGGGGCTCGCACTGCACCCGCCGAAACACCGTGGGCACGTCGCGCCACTCGGGGGCGTCGGCGTTGAGCAGCGACTGGAACTCCTGCAGCTCGGTGTCCACCTCGCCCTCGAAGTTGTCGAGCAGGTAGTTGCCTCGGGTCCAGCCACACACGTGGCTCCTCAACGGCTCCCAGCTGGTGGCGTTGAGCGTGATCACCTTGCCGTCGAAGCGCCCGGTCGCGGGCTCGAACACCGCGCGCCGGAAGTGCGGCGGTCCACACTCGGGTGGCTTCTCGACCTTGGCGTCGCCGTCCCACCACTCCGACCGGATGGTGCCGGTGATCTGCTGCTCTGCGTCCATGTCGAGCTCGAGCTTGAACAGGTACCACTGGTTCACGTGCTCGTAGAACACGTGCGCCATCCAGGTGCCCGACACCGGGTCGCGGCACTCGGCATCGGGCGGCGGAGGCAGGCGGTTGCGCTGCTCGGCCACGGTGCCCATCAGCAGAGGGACGCCCAGCACCAGCGCGAACAAGCCCGCGCGCCGCAAGCTACTGCCCTTCGATGGCGTGCTGCAGCAGGCCTTCCATGTGCTGACGCGCCGCCTCGCTGTCGATGACGTTGGAGCCGTCCAGGGACTTGAGGTCGGTGCCGCTCACGCCCAACGGCATGGCGAAGGCGCGCTCGTGGAACACGAAGGCCACGTACTGCGCGTACTCCCAGTCGGTGAGCTCGACGGGCAGCTCTCCTTCTTGCAGACCCTCGGTGTCGGGCGGCGGCTTGGGCGCGTTGGCACAGGACAGCAGGGTGCCGCGGGGACTGCGCACGCACACCTGGAGGTGGTCTGCGGCGCCCTCGATGCTCACCTCGAAGCCCGACGACGACGAGCGCAGCCGCGGCGACCGGCGGATCATGCGGGTGGCATAGGTCGCCGCCCAGGTCTCGTTGTTCTGCTTCACGGTGGCCGGTATGGCGAAGCCCAGGCGCCGGAACACCCCGGGGTCGCGCTGCATCGCGTACTCGTACAGATCGAGCGCCGTGGCCTCGTCCCAGCTGCGCCAGGCGGCCTCGGCGCCCACGGCTGCGACCCGGGCCCGGATGAGCACCTCGGTCTCGGGCAGCGTGTCCAGGGCGCGGTTGGCGAGCTCGACCGCACCGTCCCGGTCGCCGCGATGCAGCCGGGCCTCGGCCTCGAGCGCGTCGTAGTAGGCGTGCAGCACCGGGAACTCGGTCTCTTGCGGCCGAATATCGGCGAGCGCGGTGGTGACCACCCCGGGACCCAGCACGTCGATGAGGTCGCCCAGCAGCCAGGGCGGCGCGTCGATGCCGCCGTTGACGTACATGCGCAGGGTGGCGTCCAGGCGACGGCGGTTGGACATCGCCGCGGTCACCGCCGCGCGGTCCTCCCAGTCTGCCCAGTCGGGCCCCAGGCTGGTGACCCAGTTGCCCGTCCGCGGCAGAAACCCCCACGTCGCGACCTGCTCGGCGACGCGCTCGCGCTGCACCCGACGCATCGCCAGGCGGGTGAGGCTGTGCCCACCCAGGGCCTGATCCGAGTCGGAGCTGGTGTAGCCCTTGCGGTCGGGGAACTCGAGAGCCCGCGTGATGATGTCCATGCCCGTGTCGCCCTGACCGGCGACCAGCAGCAGTCGGGCAAAGGCGGCATCGGCCTCGGCGCGGCTCTGGGCCCTGAGATGCGGCGGCTGGGCGGCCCGCCAGCGCTGCAGATCCTCGAGGGCGCGCACCGCGGGCTCTCCCCTGCCCTGGTTCAGGCGCAGGTCGACCAGCAACACCCAGGGGTTCGCGGTCGAGATGCCCGCGCCGGTGTTGGCCTCGAGCGCCAGCGCCTCGGCCTCGTCGAAGCGCAGCACGCTGCGGGCGGTGAGCGAGGCGTTGTAGGCGGCCACGTTCACGTCGGGGTTCTCGGCGCGGCGCTCGTACTCCAGCGCCGCCGTGCACGCCTGGAACGAGGCCTTGCGGGCCAGCGCCTCGCCCTCGAGCGCGCACAGCGCGTTGTGGCCCAGGCTCTTCTGCCACGGGTCGTGGCTGCCGGTGGCCTTGCTGGCGTACTCGCGCGCGTCGTCGAAGCGGCCCAGCTTCATGAGTGGCCAGGCATGCTCGGCGGTGAGGTTGGGGTCGTAGACCGAGTCGTAGTAGTCGAGCATCTGAAGCTCGTACTCGTGCAGCTCCATCTCGGCGGCGGTCACGATGATGCCCAGCAGGATGTTGCCGTGCAGGTGCGCGTCTTCTTGGGCGGTGTTCATGTACTGCACCTCGTACAGCTCGCGCGCGCGACCCAGGTGGTACATGGCCTTGGGCAGGTTGCCCTCGGACTCGCGGAACACGCTGCCCAGCACGTAGTTGCCCACCAGGCTGTCGGGCTGCGTGGCCATCAGCTCGTCGGCGATGCGCCGCGCGGTGATGAGCTTGTTGTCGTCGTACACCGACAACAGCTCCTGCTCGGCAGGAGTCATGGGCACCGCGGCAGTCGCGGCCAGCGCCAGCAGCCCGATGATCATCGCTTGAGCGTCGCCCGGGCCAGGGTCTCGAGCGGGCGCTCACAGCACCCCGCGACCACCTCTTCTTCGGTGCCCGAGCCCGGAGCGAGCTCGAGCCGGTGGCCAAAGATGTACTGGGACAGCACCTCGACATCGTCGGCGCTCACGTAGTCGCGGCCCTGGGTGAGCGCCCGGGCCTGCAGCGCGGGCATCATCAGCACCAAGGCGCGGGTGCTGACCCCCTGCAGGATGCGCTCGTCGTTGCGGGTCTGCTGGGCGATGTCCACCAGGCACTCCTTGATGGCCGGCGCGATGTGCACGCCCTCCTGGATGACCTGCCGGGCCTCGACGATCTCGGTGCGCGTGACGCGAGGCAGGTCGGCGGGCGGCCCCATCTTGATCTGCTTGAGGTTGTTGAGCAGCTCGAGCTCGGCGCCACGGCTGATGTGCCGCATCTTGATCTTGAACAGGAAGCGATCGAGCTGGGCGCTGGGCAGCGGGAAGGTGCCGGCGAGGTCGAGGGGGTTCTGGGTGGCGATGACGAAGAACAGCTCGTCGAGCTTGCGGGTCTTGTTGTCGACCGTGGTCTGCTTCTCGGCCATGGCCTCGAGCAGCGCCGACTGCACCTTGGGGCTGGTTCGGTTGATCTCGTCGGCCAGCACGATGTGCGCGAAGATGGGCCCCGGCCGAAAGAAGAAGCGGTTGGTGTTGGGGTCGAAGATGGTGGTGCCGGTGACATCGGCCGGCAGCAGGTCGGGGGTGAACTGGATGCGCCGGATGGTGACGATGCCGTCGTGGGGCATGTCGTCGACGATGGCGTCGCCCAGCGTCTTGGCCAGCGTGGTCTTGCCCGACCCCGGGTAGTCCTCGAGCAGGCAGTGGCCGTCGGCGAGCAGGGCGGTGATCACCAGCTCCAGCACCTCGTCACGGCCGATGACCCCCTTGCGCAGCCGGGTGCGCAGGCGCTGCACGACCCCCTCCGCTCCTGAGAGCGAGGTGATGGGCGGCGCTTTCTCGTGGGTGATGTGTTTGGACTCGTCGATCTCGGACTCGAGATTCTCCATGGGGGACCTCAGGAGTGTGCGGGGGGGCGCGTCACCGCGACCGGTAGAAGCTGAAGGGATTGAACATGCCGAGCGTGCGCAGCCAGAAGGGCGTGCTGCCCGCGAGCTCGCGCTGCAGCTGGCGCAGGGCGGTGCGCCAGGTGCCGCGATCGAACTCGCCGCGCTCGTCGATGGGCCGCTCGGGATTGCCGAGGGTGGCGGCCAGGTGCAGGCGGGTGACCTCGGCAAAGCCGGGCACCTCGTCGGCGACACGCCGGGCGAAGCGCTCACGCGTCTCGCCCACGTCGCGCACCAGGCCCACCTCCGAGAGCAGGTCCAGGCTGTAGCGGTAGTACACGCGCGGCACCGTGGACGGCCCGGCCAGGTAGATGCGGAAGCGGCGCCACAGCTTGACCGCCCAGTGCAGCGCCAGCACCACGGTGAGCACCCCCAGCAGCGTACCCAGGGCGGTGTACTTCAGCGCCGCGCGCAGCCAGCTGTAGTCGCGCGGGGTCACTGCCTCGGCGATCTCGTCCATGCGCGCCATGTCGGACAGGATGTCGGCCATGTCTTCGTCGAGGGGCTGGCCGGGCGGGTCGAGGTTCTCGGAGGGCGACACGTCCAGGATGACCCAGCCCACGCCGTCGATGTACAGCTCGGGCCAGGCGTGGCCGTCTTTGTTGGTGACGATGAGCGAGCTGCCGCGTCGCCCCGACTCGTCGACCATATAGCCGGTGCCCACCCGGGCGGGAATGCCCATGGTGCGCCACAGATAGACCGCGGCGTGGGCGTTGTGCACGCAGTAGCCGATGCGGTTGCCGAACAAGAAGTCGGCGGTGGGGTCGTCGACGCCCTTGTGTTTCTCTTTCTGGCTGTACTTGACGTTCTTGTCGAGCCAGACCTTGGTGGCGAGCGCCTGGGTGAAGGGGTCTTCGCGCACCTCCTCGGGCAGGTCGGCCAGGATCTCGTCGGCGAGCTCGAAGTAGCGCTCGTCGACGGGGTGATCGAGGTAGTGGTCCCACGTCTCTTGCGACCAGTCCGGGTTGCCCACCGGCAGGCCGAACATCTCTTCGTAGGGCAGGGTCTGGGCCATCGACTCGAAGAGGTAGGCGTTGGTGAAGCGCTGCGGGTTGGGATTGCGAGCGGGTTCGTAGCGAAGCGGCGCCTCGAGCGCGAAGGGCTCGGGGTGCTCGACCAGCATGGCCACCTTGCCGTGGATGAGCTCGCGGCCGTCCTCGGGAGGCGGGTCCTTGACCATCTCGGCGCGCGCCGGGAAGTAGCCCAGCACGTCGCGGTCGATCTCGTCTTTCATCGACTCGACCAGCCGGTTGCCCACGAACTCGCTCTGCACCATCGAGCGCAGGTAGAAGGCGCCCGACGGCGGAGTGTGGTCGTCGCCCAGCAGCACGATGGCCACCGGCTGAGCCGGGCCGTCGCTGTTGTTGTCCTGCTCCTCGGACATGTCGGGAGGCTTGGGTGGCGGGTTGTCGGACTCGCCCTCTTCGCCCTCGGCGGCGTCGGACGAGCTCTCTTGCTGCTCGCCCTGGTCGGAGCCCTCACCGCCCTCGTCTTGCTGATCCTGGCCTTCGGCCCCTTCGGCACTCTCGGTCTCTTCTTGGCCGCCTTGGGAGCCATCGTCGGACTCGCCTGCATCTTGGGCGCCGCCTCCCTCGCCGTCTTCGGGGTCGCCTGCGTCCGCGGTGCCCTCTCCTTCGCCGCCTTCGGGCTGGGCTTCCTGGGGCTCACCTCCATCACCGCCGCCTTCGGCCTCGTCGCCCTCTTCGCCGTCTCCCAGTCCATCGTCTTGCTGAGGGTCATCCGGGTCTTCACCGTCGCCCCCGCCGATGCCGTCGGGCGGGGTGGGCTTGGGCGGATCGCCCATCGCCGACTGGATCTCGGCCAGCTCGGCAGCATCGGGGGGCTGCTGCAGGTCGCTGACGTCGACCAGGCTGATCACGAGGAATGCGAGCAGCGGCAGCACCGCCGCCGACAGGGCGGTCATGCGGCGCTTGGACTCGAGCAGCAGGATGACCGCGAGCAGCACCGCGAACACCGCCCCCATCGACAGCAGCACGTTGGCGGGGTCGATGCCGAGACGCCAGGCGCGGTCGGACAGCCACAGCGGCCGCGCGATGGCGCCGTTGCGGTGGGCGGCGAAGGCGGCGGCAAAACTGATGGCCATGGCCGACAGCTCGACGACCACCCAGGCCGGTATGCGGGCCGCCACCATGCGCAGCCCCGCCACCACGCTGAAGAACAGCAGACCGAACCACACGAAGCTGGACAGGTGCAGCGAGAAGGCCGGCCCAAAGACGGCCGGCACGATGCGGCTGCCCACGATGAAGGACGACGTGAGCCAGCCCATCGCCAGCACCACTCCAAGGCTGCTCAATGCGGCCGGAATGCGCACCTTGGACCACCCGAGCAGCTCGCCCACCAGCAGCCCCGCCAGCACGCCGAGCGCGGTGCCGAACAAGCCCGTGCCGCTCGCGAAGGTCACCACCAGGCACAGGGATGCGCACAGCATGGCCAGCACCCGAATGGGGTGCCGCGTGACCTTCACCAGCCGGTCGAGGGTGTCGTCCAAGGGCTAGCCCGCTCCCAGGTGCTTGAGGTGGGACTGGGGGTACACCCGGCCAGCGACGCGATCGACGACCATGATCTTTCCACGGCTGCCGGACAGCGCGCGAACCACCTCGGCGACGTCATCGGCGCTGGACGGCTGGTGTGCCGTCTGCGGGGCGGGCGCTTCGGCAAAGAAGAAGCGGCGCACGAGGCCGCGCTTGGGCCGCTTCTCGATGCCATCGGTGCACACCACGAAGTCGAGTGGCGGCGCGGAGTTGCCGCCAGCGCGCGCCGCCGAGAGCACGCGCTTGACCCACGGACCGGGCGTGGCGGGCACGAAGACCACGGCCCGGCGCACCATTCCCGGGCTCGCATCGGTGAGGAAGCGCGTCAGACCGGCCCCCGCTTCGGTCTCGCTGGCCCGCGCCGAGCGCACGATCAGGTCCATGGCCTGGTTCTTCTGGCGGGCAGGCTCGCCGATGCCGTCGGCGCCCAGTACCCAGTCGGCCCCGAAGGCACCGGCGTCGATGGCCACGCGCGCGGCCCCGGCAGCGGGCTCGTCGCCAGCGCTGGACACCAGGTAGGCGACGGTCTGCTGAACCGGTGAGATGGCGCGCTCGGGGGTGCGAATGACCAGGGTGCGCGACTTGGCGAAGACCTTCCACAGCACGAAGCGAATGGGGTCGCCCATGGCGTAGTGGCGCATGTCGAAGCGGTCGCCGGCGGGCGGACCATCGGGATGGGAGAGCGCGTCGCCACCGGCGAGGCCCTGCACCACGTGCATCTGCTTGAGCGCCCCCTGGCTGGGGGTGGTGCGCATGCGGCGCTTCTCGTGGATGGGGAAGGTGACGCTGCACAGCCCGAACGCATCGGCCACGGTGACCATGCGCACGATCTCGTCGGACTCGCCGCGGCGCATCGGGGTGACCTGCTCGGTGATGCGCCCCCACTCGCGCACCAGGCGCACGTTGGCCTGCGGGCTCTTCCACGTCCAGTCCACGGTCGCGAGCGGCAGCCACCACAGGCTGGGCACCGAGAAGCCGGTTCGCCCCGGGTAGCCGCACTCCAGGTGCAGCGCCGGCGCCCCCTTCTTGAAGTCGGCGGTGTTGAACAGCACCGCGGCACCGACCACCACCGAGAACAGCGAGAGACCCAGCAGAATCAGCGCCACCGCACAGATGGTGAGCACCACCAGGTCGATGCGGCCGAGTCCCAGGCGCCACAGGCCCCAGATCGACAGCACCGCCAGCACCACCCCGGCGCCGTTGAGCGGAAACAGCTCGGCCGCCCGGGTCCACGCCTCGCGCACGGGCTTCACCATCCGCACCCCGATGTGGGCGCGGGCGGCTGGAACGGCGGCGGCTCGACCGGGGCATCGAGCTGGGGCGCACCGGTGCTGGAGCCGTCCTCGCAGGCGATGCGGCGAAAGACCACCGGGAAGTTCACGTGCACGCCGCCGTCGTTGTTGAGGGTCTGGAACTCGTTGATCTCGGCGTCGATGTCGCCAGCGAAAGCGTCGAGATTGTAGTTGCCGGGGTTCTTGATGCCACAGATGTTCGCCTCGATGCGGGGGGCGCCCGTGCCCCTGAACTCGACATGCATGCCTTGAATGGATCCGACCCCGTCTGTGGCGAACTTGGTGCGATCTGTCCCTGGTAGACACTCGGCCGGCGGCTGCGGTTCGCTCAGCTTGCCCTGCCAGGCATGGTTGTGGATGGTGCCCTCGAGCGCCGTGTCGCTGCCGTCGACCCGGTGGATGCGCAGCAGGAACTCGTCCCAGCGGCCGATGTGCTGGGTGTACGTGTGCGACTTCCACACGCCTGCAACCGGGTCGGGGCAGTCGGCCGGGGGCGGCAGGCGTGCTCGCTGCTCTGCGACGCTTCCCGCGCCGAGGGCCAGGAAAACGGCGGCCCCGAACACGGCGATGCGCAGGTGGTCAGCGGTTCGAGACATGGCCACGCAGTGTACTCCAGCGGGCCGGCGCCAGATACCATGCACCGCAGCCCCAAGGACCGTACGCCCGTGAACCGCCGCCTGTTGCCCCCTGCTGTCGCCTTGTGCTTCCTGACCGTGCTCACGGCGGGCACCGTGGCCGAGCAGCGCGCGCGGCTCCCTCCACCCGCCGACTGCAGCGATCCCGTCACCGGGGTGTGGAAGTCGCACGACTTCTTCGAGCGGCGCATGCAGTGGTACGAGACCTGGCTGTACATCGACCGCGTCGAGGGCAGCGACACGCAGCTCACCGGCCACATGGAGGTGCAGATGTGGGCGGGCGGCCGCGATCTGGAGCAGCCCCCCAGCTGCGACGAGACGAGCGTCCGTTACCGGGTTCGGCAGCCGGCGCAGGGGCGGATCGACGACACGATGCACGTCGACTTCGACGCGACCAGCTGGGAGGTCGAGGCCGTGATCTGCGGCGAGATGCGCTCGTACAACCCCGACCGCTTCAGTGGAACCATCGTGCCGGAGCTCAACGAGTTCCAGTCGCTGAACAACGACGGGGGAATGGCCGTCAATTTTCCCAGTGTGTTCCGCCGGATTCGCTGCTCGAACGAGCCCGAAGCACCCGCGGATCCGCCCAGGAAGCCGCCGCCCTTCCAGCCTCCCTCATCGGGCTGTGCATGGTGGTAGAATGCGCGCCCACCAGCCACGGAGGCCATCATGGCTGACGCTCAGCCCGCTTCGAACGGCACCAAAAGCAATGGATACGTCTACCCCTTCGACCGCGACAGCTTTGCTGCGGCGTTCGGCGACGTGAAGAAGCTCATCCTCGACGAGTGGCCCGACGTGCCCTCCGAGGCGCTCGACGCCACCGCCGGTGACCCCGACAACGTCGTCGAGCTGGTCACCAAGAGCACCCAGCACAGCAAAGCCCTGGTGCGAAAGCACATGGCCGAGATCGCCGAGGTGGCCGACATCGACTCCAAGACGCTCGAGGGCCGCATGGTGCGCCTGCTGCACCGCCTCGAGCAAAAGACCGAGCCCGTGGTCAGCGGCGCCCGCGCCGCGGTGAGCGAGCTCGAGACCCAGAGCGCGCGGCTGCGCAAAGACGCCGGTGCGCTGCAGCACCAGGCCGAAGACAAGATCAAGGACAACCTGTGGCAGTCACTGATTGCCGCGCTGGGTGTGGGGCTGCTGCTGGGCCTCGTGGTCGGGCTGACCCGTGGCCGCTAGCGCCGCGTCCGACGACGACGGCAAGCTCGGGCTCACCATGAAGGTCGCCAAGGCCGGCGTCAAGCTGGGCAAGCAGTACGCCGAGCGCGCCAAGAACGAAGCCGTCAGCGATGTGTACCGCATCGTCATCAGCCTGTTCTTGATGGTGAGCACCGTCGTGTTCGCGGTGCACGGCATCTTCTTCATGCACGTGCTCGTGCTGGCCATCGGCGTCGAGCTGGTGGGGCTGCGCGTCTTCGAGGCGGTCGCCCTGTTCGTCCTGTTCGACTTCGGGCTGGCCTTCCTGCTGCTCACCATCGCCGGCACGGGCCTGACGCGCCCGATCATCCCCAACACGCGGCGCCAGGTGAACGAGCTGTACGAGTTCCTCACCGACTGACGGGCTGCAAGGCGGGTCGAGCTGATCTCGACGCCGGTGTCTTTGCACCCACCCGACCAAGACCGGCTACCCAGGGCGCATGAAGCTTCCATTGACCACGGTGGGCTGGCGTGAATGGGTCCGGCTCCCCGACCTGGATGTGGGCTGGATCAAGGCCAAGGTCGACACCGGCGCCCGATCCTCCTCGCTCCACGCCTACCGCCTCAAGACGTTCCAGCGAAAGGGGTCCAAGTGGGTCCGCTTCGCGCTCAAGAGCGATCGCGACACGGCCGACGACCCGATGTTCGAGGTTCCCCTGCTCGAGATGCGCTCGGTCAAGAGCTCGTCGGGGGTCAGCGAGGTCCGCCCGGTCATTCGCACTGAGCTGTCGTTGGGGGGGACCACACGCTCCATCGATCTGACCCTGACCAACCGCGACGAGATGGGCTTCAGCATGTTGCTGGGGCGCGAGGCCCTGCGCGGCGGCTTCGAGGTCGACCCTGGGCGCTCCTTCGTCACCGGTGAGCCACCGGGCGAGGGCGAGCGAGCGCCCTTCGACATCGCGGGCGTGCGTGTCGCCGCCGGCACCCGGCAGCAGATCGACCTGCCCATCGCGCGTCTGGCCACGGGCGGCCAGGTATCGCTGCCGCTGATGGTGCTGCACGGTGCCGAGGACGGGCCGACGGTGTGGCTCAACGCGGCCATCCACGGCGACGAGATCTGCGGCATCGAGGTCATTCGCCGGGTGCTCGAGAAGCTCGACGCCGAGACCCTGCGCGGCACGCTGATCGTGGTCCCCGTGGTCAACGTGCACGGCTTCGTCAACGGCGACCGCTACCTGCCCGATCGGCGCGACCTGAACCGCAGCTTTCCTGGCGGCACCAAGGGCTCGCTCGCCCGCCGCATCGCCCACCTCTTCCTGACCGAGGTCGTCGCCCGGTGCACGGTGGGCATCGACCTGCACACCGGATCCGACGGTCGCACCAACCTGCCCCAGATTCGCGCCGATCTGAACGACCCCGAGACCGAGCGCCTGGCGCGCGCCTTCGGCGCCCCGGTGATGGTCAACGCCAAGCCCCGAGACAGCTCCCTGCGGGGCTCGGCCACCGATGCCGGAGCCAAGGTGCTGGTGTTCGAGGGCGGCGAGGCCTGGCGCTTCGACGATCACGCCGCCGAGGTCGGCCACACCGGCGTGCTTCGCGTCCTGAACCTGCTGGGGCTGATCGACCCGGTGGTGCCCCCCAAGACCACCCCGTTCCGCTCCGACAGCAGCCGCTGGGCCCGCGCCGGAAAGAGCGGACTGGTGAAGCTCGAGTGCCGCCTGGGCGAGGCCGTGAAGAAGGGGCAGGTCCTGGGCCGCATCCACGACTCTTTCGGCCGCACCCTGAGCCAGTGCCGGAGCCCCTCATCGGGGCTCGTCATCGGGCTTCGGCTCGAACCTCTGGTGAATCGGGGCGACGCCCTGTTTCACGTCGCCGCCACCAAACCCGAGGACCCCACTTGAAACTCGCCATCCTGTCCCGCGCGTCCAACAGCTACAGCACCCGACGCCTCCGCCAGGCAGCTGCCGAGCGTGGACACACCGTCAGAGTCCTCAACAGCCTGCGCTTCGCAATCGACCTCTCTCGGGACAAGCCCAGCCTGCAGTTCCGGGGCAAGCCGCTCACGCCCTACGACGCCATCCTGCCCCGCATCGGCGCGTCGATCACCTACTTTGGCGTCGCGCTCGTGCGGCAGTTCGAGCAGATGCACGTGTACACGCCCAACACGTCGACGGGCATCGCCAACTCTCGCGACAAGCTGCGGTCGATGCAGCTGCTCGCCCGACATCGGGTGCGCATTCCCGCGTCCACCTTCGTGCGTGACCGCAACGACGCCGCCGCCGCCATCGAGCGGGTGAGCGGCGCCCCGGTGATCATCAAGCTGCTGGAGGGCACGCAGGGAATCGGCGTGATCCTGGCTCCCGATGCCAAGATCGCCGAGGCGATCATCGAGACCCTGCACAGCACCGGCACCAACGTCCTGCTGCAGCGCTTCGTCGCCGAGAGCCGGGGCCGCGACATCCGAGCGCTGGTGGTGGGCGACCGGGTCGTCGCTGCCATGCGGCGCACCGCCAAGGGCGACGAATTTCGCAGCAACGTGCACCGAGGCGGCAGCACCGAGGCCGTCGACCTCGACCCGCAATACCAAAAGACGGCGGTTCGCGCGGCGCAGATCATGGGCCTGCGGGTCGCCGGCGTCGACATGCTCGAGGGCAAGGACGGGCCGCTCGTGCTCGAGGTGAACTCGTCGCCGGGTCTCGAGGGCATCGAGGGAGCGACGTCGCTGGACATCGCCGGCGCCATCATCGAAGACATCCACGAGCAGGTCGCCTTCCCCGACATCGACGTGCGCCAGCGACTGACGGTGAGCCCGGGCTACGGGGTCGCCGAGTTCGACATTCCCTCCGACTCGTCGAACATCGGCAAGTCCATCGAGGACAGCGGACTGCTCGAGCGCGACATCTCGGTGCTCACGCTGACACGCGCCGGCACGGTCATTCCCAACCCTCGGCGCACCCGCGTCATCGAGGCCGGCGACCACCTGCTGTGCTTCGGCCGCCTGTCGTCGATGCGCTCGCTGGTGCACCACGACGAGGCACCCCTCAAGCCGCTCGACGACGAGCCGATCAGCGCAGCACCCGACCTGCCCCCGTCCGACCTGCCCGTGCAAGAGAGCGAGTAGTCACCACCACCCGCACCCCAGGCTCGGCCCGCGGGGCGGCTGAAAGGGCGGGGTCTCGACGGCGACGGGCTCCTTGTCGTCGAAGCACTTGATGCGGCGAAACACGGTGGGTTCGTCGATCGCGATGCCCCCGTCGTTGTTCACCGACTGGAACTCCTGCAGCTCGGCATCGAGGCTGCCGGTGAAGTGGTCGAGGTTGTAGCCGAAGTCGCGGAGGCCACAGATCATGCGGTCCAGGCGCCACTCTCCGATGCCCCAGAACTCGATGACCCCTTCGTTGACCCGGCCCATCGCATCCATGGACACGACGAAGCGCCGGTCGGTGCGGTCACAGGTGGGCGGCTGTTCCTGGGTCTCGTCGCCATCCCAGGCGTGGTTCACGATGGTGCCCTTGAGGTCGCTGTCGCTCCCACCCACGCGCTCGACGGTGATGGTGAACTGGGTCCAGTGCCGCTCTCGCTCGTTGTAGTTGTGCGACTTCCAGATGCCCACGATGGGGTCTTCGCAGACGGCAGGGGGCGGCAGCCTTTCTCTCTGGCTGTTCACACTGGTCACCGTGCCCATTCCGATGCACAAGAACGCAGCGAGGGCGATGGCTCGCGCATGGGAGGCGCCGGAGCGGCTCACGGGACCAGGGGCCGGGGTGCATGCGAAGAATCGAGCGTTGTCATGCTGCCTGTAAGCCCGGTGTCATCGAGAACGAGTGCGCCCCCCGCGAAGGTAGAGGGGCACAGCAGTCGTGTTCGATTCTGGCACGGGGGGTCCGCGATGCTGCACCGAAAGATCAGACTTGTATTCCTTGGGGCGTTGCTCGCGTGCAACCCCCCCGGCGACGTCGACTCGTCCACGCCCGACACGGGGGACACCTCGATCGAGGCCGATGCCGACGCCGACGCCGACGCCGACTCGGACGCCGACGCCGATGCCGACTCGGACGCCGACACCGATGAGGCCGTAGACCTCGACGGCGACGGGTTTACCGACGACGAGGACTGCGACGACTCGAACCCCAACGTCCACCCCGACGCCACCGAGACCTGTGACGGGCTCGACACCGACTGCGACGGAACCGTCGACAACCCCGTCGACCCACCGACCTGGTATGCAGACACCGACGGCGACGGACATGGCGACGCCGACGACGTGCGCAGCTCGTGTGAGCAGCCGACGGGCTACGTCTCGGACGACACCGACTGCGATGACGCCGACGCCGCGGTGAACCCCGACGCCCAAGAGGTCTGCGACGGCGTCGACAACGACTGCAGCGGCACCGTCGACGGCTCCGACGCCACCGACGCCCAGACCTGGTACGCCGACGACGACGGCGACGGCGAAGGCGACGCCAGCTCCGCCACCACCGGGTGCGCGCAGCCTCCCGACACGGTCGGCAACGGCACCGACTGCGACGACGGCGACGACACCGTGAACACCGCCGCCGACGAGATCTGCGACGACATCGACAACGACTGCGACGGCAACACCGACGACGCCGACGACGACGTGACCGATGCCCAGACCTGGTACGCCGACGGCGACGGCGACAACTACGGGGTCGACAGCAACACCCAGGAGTCCTGCATCCAGCCCACGGGCTACGCGCCGTCGGGCGGCGACTGCGACGACACCAGCACCGCATACAACCCCGGCATCATCGAGAACGACTGCACCGACCCCACCGACTACAACTGCGACGGCAGCGTGGGCTTCGCCGATGCCGACTCGGACGGCTTCGCCGCGTGCGAGGAGTGCGACGACACCGACGCCGCCGTGAACCCCGATGCCGAAGAGATCTGCGACACGATCGACAACGACTGCAACGGCCTGGTGGACATCGATGACCCCGGTGTGACCGACGCTCGAACCCTGTACGCGGACACCGATGGCGACATCCGCGGCGACCCCGACAACAGCATCCAGGCCTGCAACTGGACCCCCGGCTACCGGGTGAACCGGCGCGACTGCGACGACACCGACCCCGAGGTGCACCACGACCATGACGAGCTGTGCGACGGCAAGGACAACGACTGCGACGGCCTGGTCGACGACGCCGATCCCGACATCGTGGGAGCGACGACCTGGTACAGCGACCTGGACGGCGACGGCGAAGGCGACCCCGGCACGGGGGTGGTTGCGTGCAGCCAGCCCGCCGGCACCGTGTCCGACTCCTCTGATTGCGACGACTCGGACGGGGCCGTGAACACCGGCGGCACCGAGGTCTGCGACAGCATCGACAACGACTGCGACGGCACCGTCGACGAGCCCAGCTCCACCGATGCGTCGACCTGGTACGAGGACGGCGACAGCGACGGCTTTGGCAACGGGGGCAGCACCCGGCAGGCATGTACCCAGCCCCCCGGGTACACGAGCGACGACACCGACTGCGACGACGCCGACGGCGCTGTGAACACCGATGCCACCGAGGTGTGCGACACCATCGACAACGACTGCAACGGCGACATCGACGACGCCGACGGCGGGGTGACCGGCCAGCCCACATGGTACGCGGACACCGACGGCGACGGCTTCGGCGACAGCTCGGACACCGACGTCGCCTGTGCCCAGCCCAGCGCGTACGTGGGCGACGACACCGACTGCGACGATGGCGACGGCGCCATCAACCCCGGCGCGACCGAGGTCTGCGACCCCAGCGACACCGACGAAGACTGCGACGGCACCGCCGACGATGCCGACAGCAGCGTGCAGGGCCAGCAGACCTGGTACGACGATGACGATGGTGACGGCGAAGGCGACGCCTCGACGGCCACCACCAGCTGCGACCCGCCCGGGAGCGGCTGGGGCACCGACAGCTCCGACTGCGACGACGGCGACGCCAGCGTGAACAGCGCCGCCGACGAAGAGTGCGACGGCATCGACAACAACTGCGACGGCACGATCGACGAAGACGCCGCCATCGACGTGGCCACCTGGTACGCCGACGTCGACGACGACGGCTTTGGCGACGCGAGCAGCACCGACATCGACTGCAACCAGCCCACGGGCTACGTCGCCGACGACACCGACTGCGACGACACCGACGACGCCGTCAACACCGATGCGGCCGAGATCTGCGACACCATCGACAACGACTGCGATGGCGCCATCGACGACGCCGATGGCGACGTGACCGACCAGTCCGACTGGTACCTCGACAGCGACGGGGACGGCCACGGCGACCCGGACTCCAGCGTGTTCCAGTGCTTCTCGCCACCCAATCACGTCTCGAGCGACACCGACTGCGACGACACCGACGGCGCGGTCAACCCCGACGCCACCGAGGTCTGTGATGCCGCCGATGTCGACGAAGACTGCAGCGGCGCCGCCGACGACGCCGACAGCGGCGTCGATGTCTCGACGTACACGACCTGCTTCCCCGATGTGGATGGGGACAGCTATGGCGACGCCAGCGACTCCGGCCGCAGCGCCTGTGACTGCGCGGCGAACGAGGTGCAAGAAAACTCCGACTGCGACGACGCCGAAGCCCTGGCCAACCCCGGCCTGAGCGAGATCTGCAACGACAAGATCGACAACGACTGCGACGGGGGCCGCAACAGCTGCTTCATCAGCGGCACGGACACCCTGGCCGCGGCCGACACGGCGCTGCGCGGCGACGGCGCCGGCCATCAGCTGGGATGGGCTGCGGACACGCTGGGTGATCACGACGGCGACGGGACGGACGACCTGTTGATCGGGGCCATCGGCGAGGGCACGGGCGGAAACGCCGCGGGCGCGGCCTACCTGGTGCAAGGCTCGGTGCTGGCCGGCGACTTCGCCATCGGCAGCCAGAGCACGGCGATGCTCTTTGGCGAGAGCGCAGGTGACAACGCCGGGCGCTCGGTGGCGGCCTCGGACGTGAACGGCGGCGGGAAGGACGCCCTGGTGGGCGCACCCGGGCACGACGCCGGCGGCGCCGATCGCGGTGCCGTGTACGTGGTGCACGCCGACCTGGGCATCGGGGCCGTTCCCCTGGCCTCGGCCGACTCCAAGATCAGCGGTGAGACAGACCTGTCCGCGCTTGGAACCAGTGTGGCCGGCGGCGATGTGACGGCCGATGGCGTGGGCGATGTGATCGCCGGCGCCCCCAACTGGGCGAGCGCCTTCAACGAGGGCTCGGCCTACCTGTTCAGCGGCGCCACGCTCCCGCCCGCAGCCACCGCAGACGCCGCCGACACGGTCTTCCGCGGCACCCAGGCCAGCGCCCAAGCGGGATACGCGGTGGCCAACCTGGGCGATGTCGACGGCGATGGCATCGACGATGTGGGCATCGCGGCACCGTACGCCAACGTCGAGGCTGGCCGCGTCTACGTGTACTGGGGGGGATCGGTGCCCGGCGGCATGATCGACCTCGACGCTAGCGCCGACGCCATCTGGGAGGGCGAGAACCCGCTCGACCAGGCCGGATTCTCGCTGGCCGGCGCCACCGACGTCGACGGCGACGGTACCGACGACCTGTTGGTGGGTGCACAGGGCTACGACGTCGGCGCCGCCAGCAACAACGGAGCGGCCTACCTGGTGTTGGGCGGCTTTGGCGCCGGAACCAGCAGCCTGTCCGACGCCCGCGCCCGCTTCGAGGGCACCGGCAACAAGGACTTCGCTGGCTACAGCGTGGCCGGGCCCGGGGACATCGACTGCGACATGCACGCCGACATCCTGGTGGGTGCCTACAACGAGTCGGGATCGCTGCGCGGTGCCGCCTACATGATCTACGGCACCAGCTCGGTCGCCGGCGCGATCGATCTGGGCACCGCCGACGCCATCTTCACCGGCGAGGGCCCGACCGACTTCGCAGGGCGATCGGTCTCGCGCACCGGAGACACCAACGGCGATGGGTACATGGACTTCATGGTCGGTGCCGACGGTCAGGACGGTGGAGGCTCCGAATCCGGTGCCGCGTACCTGGTGCTGGGCGTCGGACTGTGAGACCTTCCGGTACTATGGGCCGGAAGGGGTGCTAGGCTCCCCTTGGAGTCCCACGGAATGGCTGAGCAGGTCGTCCTGCAACTGCTTCGAGACGGTGCCGTCGTCCACACGGTGCCGATCACAAAAGAGCCGCTGCATATCGGGCGCGGACCGGCCAATGGCCTGGTTCTTTCCGACAGCACGGTCTCGACCCACCACGCCATGGTGTGGGCCGAGGGCGGGCAACTGTGGGTGCGCGACCTCGACAGCCGCAACGGCACCTTCCTGGACGGCAACCGCATCACCAAGGCCGAAGAGATCCGCGAGGGCCAGAAGCTGCGCCTGGGCAGCAACCTGGAGCTCCGGCTGCAGGGTGCGCCCGACGAGTCCTCGCTCTTTGGCCGAGCCTGGCTGGTCGAAGACATCACCGACGGGCTGAGATTCCCGGTCGCCGGTGACCGCCTGCACTTTGGCTCGGGCACCGACGCGCACATCGTGGTGCCCGGCGACGAGCGCGAGGCCACGCTGGTGCTGCACAGCAACGGCGAGGTCTGGCTGGGCACCGACGACGAAGAGCGCGAGCTCGAAGACGGCGCCGAGTTCGAGGTCAGCAACCGCACCTTCCGGCTGCTGCTGGCCACCTCGACGCTCGAAGTGCCCACCATGGAGTCGGCCACCACCAGCCAGTACCCCTACCGGCTCTTGGCCACCCTCAACGGCGCCGTCGGGCCCGAGGCCACCCTCGAGTGGATCGACAAGCACCGCAAGTTCAAGGTCGACGCCGAGAACCGCGCCGTCCTGCTGTACCTGTTGGCCCGCAAGGTGGTCGAAGACCGCAGCGAGGGCCGCCGCGCCGACGACCAGGGCTGGTGCACCGACGACGAGATCAGCACCGGCATCTGGGGCCGCAACGCCCCGGCCGCCAACTCGCTGCACGTCCTGGTCTACCGGCTTCGCAAGCAGATCAAGGGCGCGGGCTTCGACCCGTGGTTCATCGAGAAGAAGCGCCGAGCGATCCGCATCCGCCTCGATGATGTCGAGATCGACAGCTGATCACTTCTTGGGCCTGAAGCTCCAGCCCTGGGCCACGGTGATGTCGTCGAAGCCCTCGAAGTTCCAGCGGCCGACGGCCATGGTGACGCAGCGCTCGAAGGCCCGGCTGTCGGTGGTGTTGTCCATCACCGCCACCTCGGTGGTCTTGCCGCCCATGATGGTCCACTCCACGTCGATGCGGCCCGCCAGCGTGGGCTCGTCCTTGAGCTGCGACTCGTAGCAGCGGGCGATGCGTGGAAAGTAGCCCTGGATGATCTCCTTGAGCTGATCGGCCTCGGTGCTACCGGTGCCGGGAGGCAGCTCCGGGGGCAGCGAGGTGGGCACGTAGGGGGTCTTGGGGACATCCTTGATCGTGGGGCCCGGTCCGTCGGGTCCCAGAGGTCCGTCGTCGTACAGCCCCTCAGGCACCTCGTCGTCGGGCCCCTGATTGCCTCGTGGACCTCGGATGATCGCTCCATCGTCCCAGCGCGGCTCGCTCATGCCATCGTCGGGGCTCATCACGTCGAAGTCGGTCTCGACGCCATCGCCAAACTTGCTGCCGATCAGCACCGCGTACTTGTCCCGGGCCACCGCCAGCATGGCCGCCTCCTTCTGGGCTCGCCGCTCCTCGGGCGTCAGCGGCGGCCCTGGGTCGTCCACGGGGTCTGGGCTTACCTCGGGAGGCTCCGGCACATCGGGCACGTCCACCTCGGCGACGGCCGGCTCGTCATTGTGCAACTCCAGCAGGTCATCTTCGGGCTCGAGCGCCTCGGGCGGTTGCTCGGGAGGCAGGGCCATCGTCCAGAAGCGGTCGGGGATCTTGTCGAGCGGCGTGATCTCGGGAACCGGGCTCTGCCAGACCCACAGGGTGAGCACCGCGGCCATGGCCGAGTTGATGGCCAGGAAGCCAAGGAAGATCGGGTCGTCCTCCTCGAGCAGACGCGGCCGAAAGTCCATCGCCGTCAGCGGCATGACGCCGTTGGTGGGCGGCGGCTCGACGAACTGAAAGAGCAGTGTGACGTCGCCGGCGCACACCTTGCCGCGGTCGCCGTCGGTCAGCGGCAGGCAGAAGCGCCCGCCCTTTCGCAGGGTCGAGTCCTGGCGAAGCTGGTCGAGCGAGACGACCGAGCCCCTGGAGCTGACCTTGCCCCGCATCTGGTCGGTGAAGTGCAGCTGGTAGCCCTCACCTGTGGGCACGAACACCGCCCATGAGCCGCCTGGCAGGCCGGTCTTTTCGTACACGAAGGTGTTGCTGGGCGATGGGCCCAGGGTGACAGGGTCGCCACGGTGCACCAGGCGCTCCTGGACAATCTTTCCGTCGACGACGACCCCCAGACGAAGGATCCTGGGCGCACGTGTAGCCATGACAAAGCACTCCTCAGCAAGGTCGGCAGGCAGGGGTGCGCGGCTCGGGGAAGCGCCGCGGCGTTGGGCTGCCGACGTGGAGGATGGACAGCGATCGTCGCGGACGGTTCAGAAAAAATTCGTGGGAACCCGCCTGCAGTGCGGTTGTCTACGGGCCGCCCACGCGAAGACCCAGGTCGCCGAAGCGCTGCAGCGCGGCCGTGCGGGTCTCGTCGAAGCGACCGCGGGCATCACCCAGGCCCCACAGACTGGCCCCCGACTTGGGCGACCGCACAAACGGCAGGCCCACCGGGTCGGGGTCGGGCTCGCGGCGGCTGTCGACGATGTGCACGATGGCCTGCACACCCGGCCGCCACTGCCGCCAGGCCTCGAGCGCCACGCGGTCGACCCAGCCGCCATCCAAGAACTCCCGATCACCGACACGAACCGGGGTGAACAGCCACGGAATGGCGCAGGAGGCGGCCACCGCCTCGGGCAGGGGCCCCTCGTGGATCAGCTCGTGGCCGCCGTCCAGCGTCATGACACCAACAGCCAGCGGGCGGTCGAGTTCCTCGAAGGTGGCCGGGATCATGGTGCGCAGCTCGCTGATCATGCTCGACAGCGCGAACATGCCTCGCCAGGGCGTCCACAGGTTGGGAACCACGCGCGTGACGGGGGCTCCGTCGGTCAGGCGCTCGAAGATGTCGGCGGCGCGGTGGCCCGACGCCCACAGCGCTCCTGAGAGGGCTCCAGAGCTGGTTCCGCAGACCCCATCGATCTCGATGCCCGCGTCTTCGACCGCAGCCAGGAAGCCCGCCTGGCGCCCAAACGCCAGGTAGCCCCCAGAGAGCACGAGATCATGGGGCACGGCGGCTACCGACGACGCATCGCCAGCGCGATGAGCGGCAGCACCAGCCAGCCTCCGACCGGCAACGCCGGAGCGTCGCAGGCACACGAAGCCGCATAGGCCCCCTCGGGCGGACGCGACGGCTCACCGAGCTCGCCATCGAGGTCGGCGTCGCCATCGGCATCGGCGTCGCCATCAGCGTCTGCGTCGCCATCGGCGTCGGCATCGGCGTCGGCGTCGGCATCGCCGTCGCCCGCGTAGGGCGGGAAGTCGAAGGTGAGCGTGTACGACGTGGACGCGCCGTCGTAGCAGCCGATCACCGCGCCCGTTCGGCCGCCGATCTGGGCGTTGCCCACCTCGGGACCAGGCCCACCCTCGGTGCCCGACAAGAAGGCGTCGAAGGTGGAGGTGTCAAAGAGGTGGAAGTCGAGGTCGGACCCGCTGTTGGACCAGTCGAGGGTGACCCGGGCGTTGTCGGTGCATGGCACGTCGATGACGAACCAGTCGAGGTCGTCGGTGAACCACTCGCTGCCGTCGCTGAAGGAGCCCCAGCCACAGCCACTCATGGTGCCCGTGATGGTGACGTCCCCGCCCGCGGGCTCGAAGAAGTCGACGTCGTTGTCGGACTCGAAGTCGTTGGGCTCGGACTCGCTGTGGCTCGAGCGCGTGCCGTCGCACTCGCCGCCGATGTCGCCGCCGCCGGGATCGGGGTCGGGATCAGAGGGCGTGCCGCCGCAGAAGCCACCGTTGCAGCCCACGCCGCAGGGGCAGTAGATGTCGGCGGTGCAGCTGTTGCCCCCAGACGGCATGCTGTTGCAGACACCGGCGGTGTCGTCGCAGGTGAGCGAGCGCTCGCCGGTGCCGCCGGAGTAGCTGGCGTTCAGGCTGGAGCCCGGGTGGTTGCTGTGGGTCATGCCCAACCAGTGACCGGCCTCGTGGGTCACGACCGAGCGCAGATCGGCCTGGCTCCACGTGGTCGGGCTGCCCACCTTCCACGTGTGGTGAAAGCCGTTGATCACCATGTCGGCGTTGGCGATCTCGCAGTCCTGCCAGGTGTTGATGATGGTGACCGCGAGCGTGGTCTGCCCGCCCAGGCTGGCCGGCCAGTTGTTCTCGTAGAAGCCCACGATGTGGGCGTCGCTGTTGCCGTAGGGATCGGCGTTGATGGTGTCGCCCTGATCGGCATTGAACCGCGTGCAGCCGGGCTTGCCCCACTCGTCGAAGGCCTTGTCGATCTCGGCCCGGGCCGTCGACGCAGACAGATCGGTGGACGGGAAGGCCGTAGACCAGCGCCACACCGTCTCGGGGTTGCCACTGGCCCAGCGAGACACCTGACCGCCGCCGCAGTTGCTGGTGTACGTGTAGGCATGCGCCGGAAGCGCCAAGAACAGCGCCATGAAGGCAAACAGCGCTCGCATCACTTGGCCTCCGGCGTCAGCGCCGCGTCTTGGAACAGGGCCGTCAGGTCATGCAGCGTGGGTGCCGAGGCATCGAGGCCGTCCCACTCGCGCAGGGCGCCATCGGGCTGCCGCACGTACAGGCCCCCGGACAGCTGCCGCTCGAGCACCTCGCCGTCGATGGACGGCACCAGGCGGTACTTCGACTGCTCCATGGCGGTCAGGAACCACTCGCCGTCGACCTGGCGAAGGTAGACGACCGCGCGCTCGCCCAGCTCCCAGGTGGCGTCGCCGGGCACGTGAAGCACCTGCCCGTCGCGCTCGCCGCCGAGCTGCTGGATCTCGACCGAGCTGGGCGCTTTGCCCACCAGCACGCGCTCGATGTCCAGGGTGGTGAGTGTCATCGCCCGGCCCCACTGGGGGTGAACCGACGGGCGCTGGTGGGTCACGGTCGCGACCACCACGGCGGTGCTCATCTCGGCCTGTTCGACCTCGGAGACCAGGATTGCGCTGGTGGCCTCGGCCCGAAGCGGCCCCATCAGGGCGGCAGTCAGCGCGAGGGCGGCGAGAAGGATCCTCATTCGTCTGCCTCTACAGGGCACTGAATCACACGCCAGGCGCGGCCCTGTCGTCAAATCCGGGAAAGGTCTAAGGTAGCGTCTCATATCGACGCGCGCTGGAGTGGCATTGGGAAAGTTCGACGTGGCCGTGATCGGGGCTGGACCCGCGGGATTCGCCGCCGCGATGCGTGCCTGGGACTACGGCAAGCGCGTGTGCCTGATCGAGCGGGGCCCCGTGGGGGGCGCCGGCATCCACAACGGCGCGCTCAACAGCAAGACGCTGTGGGAACTGTCGCGCGACTACCGCTGCGCGCTCAGGCGCGACCGAGGCTACATCGCCGACAACGTCGAGGTCGACTTTCAGCAGGTGGTGCACTGTGTCGACACCGCCGCCTCCGAGAAGACCGAGCAGCTCGAGAAGCAGCTGGCCCGCATGTCCGAGGCGCACCGCGACCACGCGGGCCGGGTTCACCTGATCCGCGGCAGCGCGCGCTTCACCGGGCCGCACAGCCTGGTGGTCGAGGGCACCGAGCCCGGTGACGACCACGACATCCAGGCCGACAACATCGTGATCGCCACGGGCAGTCGCCCACGCATGGTGCCCAACATCCCGGTCGACGGCCGCTATGTACTCACCAGCGACCACCTCACCCGCATCGAGGAGTTCCCCCGCAGCATCGTGATCATCGGCGCCGGTGTCATCGGCTGCGAGTTCGCCACCATCCTGGCGAACTTCGGCCGCACCAAGGTCTACCTGATCGACCGGGCGGCGCGCATCCTCCCCTTCGAAGACGACGACGTCGCCACCCTGGTGAGCAAGAACCTGCAGGCCAAGGGCGTGACCATCCACTCGGGCTGCAGCCTCGAGAACCTCGAGGTGGCCGACGGGCTGGTGCACTACACCATCAAGCACAAAGAGGGCGGCCTCGAGACCATCGCCGTGCACAACGCGCTGGTGAGCATTGGTCGCGTGCCGAACACGCGCGGCCTCGACCTGCAGAAGGCCGGGCTCAAGCTCACCGACCGGGGCCACATCGAAGACGACGACACCCGCACCAGCGTGCCCCACATCTACGCGGTGGGCGACGTCACCCTGGACATCGCGCTGGTGAGCATCGGCGAGATCGAAGGCCGGCGCTGCGTCGACCACATGTACGGCAAGGTCGACAAGCCGCTGTCCTACGAGAACATCAGCTCGATCATGTTCCTGGACCCCGAGGTCGCCGCGGTGGGCCTGAACGAGCTGCAGGCCCAGAAGAAGAAGATCCCCTACAAGGTCGCCGTCTACGGCTACTCACTGGTCAACCGAGCCATCGCCATGCGATCGACCGAGGGCTTCATCAAGCTGTTGGTCACCAACGACGACCAGATGCACATCCTGGGCATGCGAGCCCTGGGAGCCCACGCCAGCACCAGCATCGAGACCTGCAGCCTGATGATTCGCCAGAACGGATCGGTTCGCGAGCTCGCCGAGATGCTGCACCCGCATCCCGCGGTGACCGAAGCGCTGCAGGACTGTGTGCGCATGCTGTTCGGCACCAGCATCATGAAGCCGCACGTGTTCACGAGCGAGCTGCGGCTGTCGGCGGTGACCTACGACGAGGGTTAGCCGCGCGTCATGCTCTCCCTCCTGCTCATCGCCTGCGGCGGCCCGCCCACCGCTCCCCTCGAGAACGATCCGGCCTACGCCATCGAGCACCGGGAGTGGCTGCTCATCGGCAACGCGCTCACCGAGGGGCACGAGACCCTCGATCTGGCGGTGACCCCGCCTCAGGGTGCCGGCCCCATCTCGGTGTGGCTCGGCGACGACAAGTACGCGCTCGACGACGACAACACCCTGTCCATCGACGTCTCGGACATGCCGCCGGGTGAGCGCTACCTGATCTGGCAAGACGGCGGCACCGCCTTTGCCCTCACCCGCGTCGTGCGCAGCCATCCGCTGTACGTGGTCGTGAGCGTCGACTGGGACAGCCCCGACACCTCGGATGCCGTGATGGACTGGCAGTACGACCTGCACGAGCGCCACCCCGAGCTGGTGATCACCCACTTCGTGGGGCCCTACACCTGGACCGACCCCGAGCTCCCGGTCGAGCGCCAACAGTCCCTGACGGCCGACCTGCACAGCTACCAGGACGACCACGGCGACGAGATCGCGCTGCACATCCACCCGTACTGCCACTTCGTCGCCACGACGGATGTGACCTGCCAGACCGAGGACTCGTTCTTCGGCACCCCAGACCCCACCGGGTACGCCGTGCCCAACTACCTGTACAGCGAGGGCGAGTTCACCGATCTGCTGCACTCGGCCGACGACATCTTTGTGCAGCAGGGGTTCGCGAAGCCAACCAGCTACCGCGCTGGCGGATGGTCGATGGACCTGCACATCCTGCAGGCCCTGGCCAACGCCGGCTACGTCGCCGACACCAGCGCCAACAACTGGATGCGCCTCGAGGAGTGGGAGGGCCAGGGCACGCTGTACGAGTGGAACCGCGAGCAGTGGTCGTCCATCGACGAGACCAGCCAGCCCTACTACCCCGCTGGCAACGACATCTTGAGCCCAGGCGACCCCTACATCCCGGTTCTGGAGGTGCCCGACAACGGCATCCTCGTCGACTACGTCGATACCGACGAGATGATCGAGATGCTCGCGGCCAACTACGACGGCGAGGCCTTGCCCGAGCCGACCCAGTACTCCATCGGCTGGCACGACAACGCGAACGCGTCGTACCGTCAGCGCATCGACGGCATCCTGGAGCACTTCGAGGACCACCTGTCGGCAAACGACAACGGGCCCCTGGTGTACGAGAACCTGTCCGATCTCGTGCTCGTCTGGCCCCAGCCATGAGCGATGCCCCCGATACCACCAAGCCCGACACCACCGAGCCCTCGGCCTGGCCCGAGTTCGTGCGCACCTGGGTGTTGCCCTACATCAAGGAACCGACCCTGTGGCCGGTGCTCATCGCGGTGCTGGGGCACGTGGTGCTGCTGATCGCGCTCGATCTGTTGGCGGTGTACCGCTCGGGGGACGCCGGCGCGGTCATCATGCTCGCCCTGATGCTGGCGGGCACCGTGTACCTGGTGCAGCGCGAGCTGCGCATCGTGGGCGGCATCGCCGGCGTCAGCATCACCCTGGTGGGCTCGTGGCTGGCGAGTGTGGCCGCCGCGGTGGGCGCGGAGTGGAGTGGGGTGCTGTAGCAGGCCGTGCCCGACGCCACACTCGGCTACCCCTCCCGCGATGACGTCGAGTGGCGCCTGCCGATCAGGCGTACCAGCTGGGGAAGACGCCGCGCTGGCTGGGTCACGAAGCCGTTGGTCTCGTCCCACACGTGGCCCGCGAGCACGGAGCAGATCTGACGCCGAGCCGAGGGTGCGGGGTCGGGCTCGAAGAAGATGACGGGCAGGGTCCCGTCGTACCAGGCCTGGACGTAGTGCCGAAACACGTCGACGCCCCGCTGAAGCCCGTCGGCATAGTCGGCTTCCCAGTCCACGGACTCACCCCCAAGCTTCCGGCACACGACGCGGGCGGCGCGTACCGAGGACTCGAGCGCCAGGGTGAGTCCCGACGAGAACACTGGATCGAGGAACTCGGTGGCGTTGCCGACGAGGCAGAAGCCGGGGCCCGCCATGCTGCTCACCGCGGACGAGTAGCCCGCGATGCGCTTGGGCTCGAACACGAACTGCGACCCGGCAGTTCGTGCCGCGGTGTTCGGCTCGCTGTCGAGGATCGCACGTAGCCTCGCGCTGGGTTGTTCGGGAAAGGCGTCGAAGAACTCGGGCTCGGCTACGACGCCGACAGAGGCTGTGCCGTCCGAGAACGGGATCACCCACAGCCAGGCGCCGTCCGGGTGCATGGCGACCCAGCTGCTGCCGGCGTGCTGGCCGGGCTCGCGAACATCGCGGTCGATCCACGAGAACAGCGAAGCCCGGAGGGGGAGCTTCGAGGGTCGTTCCAGGCCGAGGAGCCGCGGGAGGACACGGCCATACCCGCTTGCGTCCACCACGAAGCGGGACTCGATCTCTCGTTCGGAGCCATCGGGGCAGGCAACGGTCACGATCGGGCGTTCGCCGGGCTCGAAGCCGCTGACCGAGTGGTCGAAGAACAGCCGCGCGCCGCGATCCGCCGCCGCGCGGGCCAGCACGTCGTCGAAGTCGGCCCGTGGGACCTGCAGGGCGTGGGCCCAGCCAGATGTGTGCTGATCGGAGAAGTCGAACTCGGACCGCTCGGCACCCCGGAAGAAGACCGCGCCGTTCTTGCGCTGGTAGCCTCGCCGGAGCACCGCCTCGAGGAGCCCGCATTCGCTCAGCAGCTGCATGCACCGAGGCAGCAAGCTCTCTCCAATCTGGAAGCGGGGAAAAGACTGCTTCTCGACCATGCAGACGGAGTGGCCATCCGCGCGGATCATGGCGGCAGCGGCCGAACCAGCCGGGCCGGCTCCGATGACGGTCACGTCGCACCGCGTCGGGAGAGCGCTCATGCGCGGGTCGTAACACCCGGGGGTGGCGAACCGGACTCGGGGGTAGCAGCGGCGTGGCCGCGGTGGGCGGGGAGTCGAGCGGAGTGTTGTAGCGCTCGCGGCGCTGCCTCGAAAAGCTCGATCGCGTGCGGCCGATGAGCGACAATACCCAGTCTCTACCCTGGGAGCTACCGATGAGTGCCCTCGTTCTCTTGCTCTCGCTGCTCGGCGGATGCGGTTCGCCAGATGGCGACGATCCAGACACGTCCGAGCCGCTGGACACCGGCGAGCCTTCGGACCTCGACGGCGATGGATGGTCCAGTGCGGAAGGCGACTGCGACGATCAGGACGCATCTGTCCATCCCGAGGCTCCCGAGCGCTGCAACGGCGAGGACGATGACTGCGACGACGAGATCGACGAGAACGCCGAGGCTTCTTGGTTCGTGGACGAAGACAGCGACGGATACGGCGACGCCTCGACAAGCGCTCCCTGCGACGGCAATCCCGGGCTCGTCGACCGCGGAGGCGACTGCGACGATGCGGACGCCGCGGTCTACCCCGGCGCGACGGACCTCGATCGTTGCGATGGAATCGCTCAAGATTGTTCGGCGTCTGAGATCCTCGTTCCCGAGGACCACCCCACCATCCAGGCCGCAATCGACGCATCGCGCAATGGCGACCGCGTCTGCGTCGGGCCTGGAACATGGGCTCCCATTCGGCTGAACGGAAAGGCCATCCAAGTCATCGGCCGCGAAGGCATCGACGCCACGATTATCGACGCTGACGGCAGTCGCCCCCTCACCTTCGCTGACGATGAGACACGCGCCACAGTGGTCGAGGGTTTCACGCTCATCCACGGTGACAGCACCCACGGGGGCGGGGCCGACCTGTTCGACGCGTCACCCACGCTCCGAAATCTCCGAATCACCCAGTGTTCGGCCACCTTCGGAGGTGGAATCAGCAGCCGGGGTGGCGACCCGCTCATCGAGAACGTGCAAATCGAAGGGAATCAGGCCGGCACACGGGGCGGCGGCGTCCACGTCGATGGCGGGAGCGCCGAATTCACCAACGTTTGGATCGTCGACAACATCGGCGGTGACGGTACCTTCGGGGGCATCGGCGGCGGGGCATACCTCAAGGGCGACGTTTCGCTGAAGAACGTGCGCATCGAGCGCAACCGAGCGACAGCCGGCCCTGGTGGGGTGCAGCTGACGGGATTCGGCACGGCGACACTCGAGAACGTCGTGATCGTGGACAACGAGGGTAGCGAAGGGGGTGGCATCAACCTGAACATCGCCCAGGCAACATTCCAGAACACGACCATCGTCGGCAACACCAGCCCACGTGGCGGCGGCATCTACGCGTTCGGGGGCGACCACACCTTCACCAACAGCATCTTGGCCTACAACTCCAGCGCCTCGGGCGGGGGCATTCACGTCGACAGCAGCGCCTCCACCACGCTGGATTTCGCGTACTCCATGTTCTACGGCAACACATCCGTCTTCTCCGAGGGAATCGACGATCCGACCGGCTCCAATGAGAACATCCGGATCGAGCCAGGCTTCGTGGGCCTGCTCGGAGGTCCGGAAGGATGGGATCTTCGAGCGACGGAAGCCGTCGACCTCGGCGACCCCAGCGTCGTCGATCCAGACGGAAGCCGAAGTGATATCGGCGCCTACGGCGGCCCAGGCGCGGGCAACTACGACCTTGATCTCGACGGCGCCCCGCATTGGTGGCAGCCGACGGGGTACACCAGCACAGAAGCAGCCGCGGGTTGGGACTGCAATGACGCGGATCCTACGGAGAATCCAGCCGATGGATGCAGCTAGTTAGAACGGCCCGATGGCGACCCAGTTCAGGTACTCGCCACTACAGTTCTCTGCCGTGACGCCGGCGCTGTTCTTGTCCATCACCAGATATGAGAACCCCGTCGTGCCCAGCGAGTACACCCCCACGAGGTTGTCGTCGGAGCTGCCGCCGGCTCTGGCATGCGTCACCGTCACCGAGGGACGCTGGGTGAAGGTCGAACCGTAGCTGATGGATCCGGTTCCCGCCGCCGCGCAGGCCGTACGGCCAGACACGATTCGAGTGTTCCCGATCTCGATGGTGGACCTCCCGCTGCCGGCGGCCCAGCTGCTGGACTCGGAGCCGCTGAAGCCGACCGCCGCGCGCGCGTTGGCGTTGGTGAAGCGGTTGTGGTGCAGGGGGTTGCCGTTCGCGATGCCGCCCATCGCCGCGACGGCCTCGGCATCGCCGTACCGGTCGTGGTTCAACGCATTGCCATTGCCCACCGCACCCATCGCCGCGACAGCCTCGGCATCGCCGTACCGGTCGTGGTTCAACGCATTGCCATTGCCCACCGAGCCCATCGCCGCCACGGCCTCGGTATCGTCGTACCGGTCGTGGTTCAGCGCGTTTCCGTTGCCCAGGCCACCCATGGCCGACACAGCGTCACCGGCGGTGAAGTGGCCACCGGTCGAGATCGCCGCGCCACCCATTGTCGAGCCACCAGCGAGGTCCAGCGCCCCGTCCACGACGTAGCCGTCGACGATGGTGCCCATGTCCGTGGGCAGCTGCGACGACGTGATCACGCCTGTGAGCTGGGACAGGGCGTGAAGGTGGTCGCCTGCCGCGACGTCGGTGGCGCTCGTGCCTACCGGAAGGCGAGCGATGTCGAAGGCACCCGAGACCACGTCGCCGGCGTCGTGGGTGTGGGCGGCCGGAACGCCACAGTCCCAGTCGAGTCCGTCGAACACAGCGAAGTCCCCGTTGGCGCAGGCGAGCGTGCCCAGGGTGTCCGCGTCGCCGTCCAGCACGTCGCTGGGTAGGCCGCCGATGAGCGCACCGGTGTCGTCGATCACCGTCGTCCCGTTGATGCGAATCTCGCTGGCGTCGACCACGCCGCCGCGCACGCCTCCGGCCAAGATGGCGTAGGGCACGCTGGTCATCGGCATGCGAGCACCCGACGCGTTGCCGTCGACCGTCATGTCGAACCAGACCGCTCCCGACTCGAGCTCGGCGGCCGTGACCGGCGCCGACTCTCCGAGGGTGACCGCGAAGTAGCCGTCCGCGAAGTCGACACTCATGGACTCGGTCCACAGCTCGGTGCCACCGGTCTCGGCATCCCACAGGGAGACGACCACGGGCAGCGCACCATCCAGGCTGATGCCGTTGGAGTCGAAGAGCCGGCCTTGGTGGGTCAGGCTCGTCGGAACGGCGAGGGCGGGGGTGGCGACGAACACAACGAGGGCGAGGGCCAGAACGCGACGCATGGGAACTCCGGTTTAGGGGGGCACTGTAGTCGATGCCTGCCCGCTACCGATACCCCTCTGCCTGGAGTGTAAAAAGCTTCGCATACTGCCCTCCCGTCTGCATCAGCGCCTCGTGGTCGCCCTCTTCGACCAGCCTGCCGTGGTCGAGCACCGCGATGTGGTCGGCCATGCGCACGGTCGAGAAGCGGTGGCTGATGAGGATGGCCATCTGGTCGGCGGTCATGTCGCGAAAGCGCTGGAAGATCTGGGACTCGGCCTCGGCGTCCATGGCGGCGGTGGGCTCGTCGAGCACCAGGATGTCGGCCTCGGTGCGCATGAATGCGCGCGACAGCGCCACCTTCTGCCACTGGCCCAGCGACAGCTCCCGCCCGTTCTTGAACCACCTCCCCAGCTGGGTCTCGAACCCGTCCTCCATCTCGTCGATGAAGGGCAGTGCCATGCCCTTCTCGGCGGCATCTCGGCGCAGGTCGGCATCGTCGATGCGCTCCACATCGCCCACCCCGACGTTCTCGCCGACGGTCAGCTGGTAGCGAACGAAGTCCTGGAAGATGACCCCAATCCGCTCTCGAAGCGTCTGCACGTCCCACTCCCGCAGGTCCAGGCCATCGAGGGTGATGCGCCCGCTGGTGGGCTCATACAGGCGCGTGAGCAGCTTGATCAGGGTGGTCTTGCCGCTGCCGTTGTGCCCCACCAGCGCGAGCTTCTGCCCGGGCGGCAGGTGCAGATCGACACTCTCGATCGCCGGCTGCGTCGACCCCGGGTACACGAAGCTCACCCCCTCGAAGCGAATGCCATCGCCGGGCACGGGCCCCTCGGTGGCACCGCCCTCGCGTGCGGGCACCTCGGTCTCCAGGAACTCGTACAGGTTGGACAGGTACAGGTTGTCCTCGTACATGCCACCGATGGCCGTCAGGATCGCCGAGAAGCCCGCCTGGCCCTGCTTGAACACCAGCAGGTACATGGTCATGTCGCCCAGGGTGATGGCCCGGGTCACCGTGGACAGCGCGATCCAGCCGTAGGCGCCATAGAGCGCCGCCGTCGACAGCAGCCCCAGCAAGAAGCCCGTGCCACCTCGCCGCAGGGTCAGGCTGCGGTCCTCGGCGTACAGCGTGTCGAAGATGTCTTTGTAGCGCTGCACGAGCATGGGCCCGATGCCCATGAGCTTGACCTCCTTGGCGAAGTCCTCGCGCGCGACAACCACCTCCAGGTAGGCCTGCTTGCGCTTCTCGGGGGTGCGCCAGCTGAACAGGCGGAAGGCCTCGCCGGCGTAGCGCGTCTCGGCGACGAAGGCGGGAATGGCCGCCAGGGCCAACACCAACACGGCCCAAGGCGAGAAGGACAGCAGGATGGCGCCGTAGGTGACCAGCGCGATGCTGTTCTGCACCAGCCCAAAGCTCCGGCGCACCAGCGACAGCGGACGGCTGCTGGCCTCGCGCCGGGCCTGGGTCATCTTGTCGTACAGCTCGGGATCTTCGAAGTGCACCAGGTCGAGCTCGAGCGCCTTTTCCAGGATGAGCACATTGGTGCGGTGCCCCAGCAGGGCGCGCAACAGCCACTGGCACACCTCGAGCCCCTTCTGGGCCGCGGCCAGCGCCACCACCAGCCCCGCCTCGACGGCAATCCAGGTGATGGCCGCGTCGCGATCGACTGGGCTGCCCGAGGCGGCGGCCAGCACCACCGCGTCGACGATCTGCTTGCCGACGACCGCGATGGAAGCGGGCAGAAGCCCCGCGATGAGCGTCAACAGGCCGAGCGCAACGGTCAGGCCGCGGTGCGTCGTCCACACCAGCTGGACGGCGCGCCACGTGTACCGAAAGACGCCCAGGGCCCGGGACATCTTCTCCATGGTCCCTTTCCCCAGGTGGTTCGCGTAGGATTAGGCACCTCACCCCCCGCGACAAGGACTCTCGCCCCTCATGAGTGCCGGTCAGAAGCTCGTCGAGCTCGTGCCCATCGAGCCCCCACCCGCAGAACAACGGGTTCGGCGCAACGCTGCGTTTGCCACCGAGGGCGAGAAGAAGACGCGGTACCACCTGCCCGACGGCCTGGAGTCCTGCTCGCCCATCGGCTACCGCACGCGCGTTCCCATGAGCCGCGAAGAGGTCGAAGAGGCGGTTCAGCTGCTGTCGATGGAGCGCATCCGCAAGTTCGACTACCCGGGCCCGGTCACCGAGCAGGAGCTGTTCGAAGAGGTCACGCTGGGCATCTTGACCGCCCGGCAGTCCACCAACTACCGAGGGCACCAGCAGGTCACCTTCGGGCCCGAGGAGTCCGCCGAGATCGCCGGGCTGCTGTGCGAGCTCGACCACCTCGAGACCCCGGTGCTCACCGGCGCCACCATGACCCACGTGGTGCTGTCGCGGCCCTACCGCACTCCGTTCACCTTCCTGCTCACCTTCATCGGGCATCTGCCGCTGGTGTCGCTGATGACCGTGCCCTGGCGGGCCTTTCGCAAGCGCTTCCACCTCGTCGATGACATCCCCACCATCGGCTACCTGCAGCAGCTGCACATCGGCATCCTGGCCGACCACATGGAGCGCGCCGCGGTCATCGCAAGCCAGGGGCGGCGGCGGGCGCAGATCATCCAGGGGCCCTTCACCGGCCTGCCCCAGCCCGACGAGAAGCAGTGGGCGCTCGACGCGCTGCACAAGGTGTGCGGACTGTCCGATTCCGAGGTGCGTCAGGGCTGGCGCATCGCCCTGGTGGCCCAAGTAGGGACGGCGCGCCCCGATGAGCGCGTGATCATGAGGCCCGAGACCTACCGCAAGCTCGGAGCCAACCTCGTGGCCTTCCGCAGCGAGCGCATCCAGCCTGGCGTGAACCAGGAGTCCAAGGCCCCGGAAGCGTACCAGCATCGGCAGGACATGGACGTCAACGAAGAGCTGACCGTCATGGCCGGGCGAGCCGCCTACAACGCCTTCGCCCACTGGACCGGGTGCGACCGCGAGCGCAGCAAGGACCTGGTGATGCTCGAGCGGGTCGACGTGCTCACCCCCAACGGCAAGACTCGGCTGCGGCAGATCCGCGACCAGCTGGCCTTCGTGACCGACAAGGTCGTCGCCAACCTGCCGTGGTGGGCCGACTGGCCGACGGGCAAGGCGTTGTCGAGCAACGCGGCCCGCGGCAAGAAGGCGTTCGCCCTGGCCGGGCAGCGCATCTACCTGGTGGGGCTGTCCAAGCCCGAGATCGAAGCCGACGGCATGGACTGGAACCTGGCGGTGCGCGCCACCGGGGCCCTTGCCTGCCGCGGCGGGCTGGTGGGCGAGCTGTTTGGCGTCATGGATCTGCCCGACGACTGCGATCTGCTGGCGGGCGTGTGCCTGATGGCCGGCCCGGTGAACCAGAACGACATCGGCAAGCAGTTCTATGGCCAGCAAGATCTGCTGGCCGACGCCTTCCCCGGCCGCGACCCCACCAGCTTGCTGGTGTGGACGCTAAAGGCCAAGACGGTGGCCGACCCCATTGGCAACGAAGAGCAGCTGATGAACGCCGATCGCAAGGGTGCCTTGGTCGATCTACGCCCCGGGCCGCACGACGTGGTGAAGGTGCAGCGCGACGGCAAGCTGCAGCCGTTCCGCTGGAAGGATGGCAAGGGCAGCTCACAGCGGGCCTTCGGCGACCAGGGCAACTTCGTCACCGATGCCAGCGGCACCGAGATCCCAGGCAACCGCGGCCAGGACTGGCCGAGCGAGCTGAGCGGTGAGGAGCTCTGGGAGCTGTAGCCCGTCCTGGCCTGCGCTGGCACGCGGGCGAGAGCGGTGGGTGTGCTGAGGGCGGAAATGGAAGCGGGTCGGTGATGGGGTCAGATCACTAGAGGCTCGGAAGCGGGGTGAGGTTGGTCGTAGGGGTCGGGTTGGGCGCCCCACCGAATCTCCACAGACGCCTATGGAAGGCAGATTTGCAGACCAGGCCGTGATGATTTCCGCGCCTCTAGTGATCTGACCCCATCCGACCGGACTCGCGATCCCCCCGGGGATCGGCCGCCCCTGGTTCTCTACTTCACCTTCTCCAGCTCGAAGCTCGTCATCTTCTCGCCCTGCTGAAGCTCGATGACCAGCTTCTTGCCGGTCACGGTGTACTTCAGCGCCTCGCCCACGTCGTTCGCGAACACCACCATCTCGCCGTCCAGCTCGGTCAGCGTCATGGCCGTATGCTCGCCCTTGTCTTCCCAGGCCACGAAGTCGTTGCCGAAGTGCTTGATGCGCATCACCGGCGGGTGCACGTCCTCGATCACCATGAACTCGTAGAACTTGGCCTCGCGCTCGCCCACCATGCGAAAGGTGCCCACCATGGTGGGGCCCAGCTGCGGCTGCCACACCTCTTCGATGGTGGCGCCCTCGTGGGTTCCCCTCCAGGTCCCCAGCAAGAAGTCGAGGTGCTCGACGTCGGGGCCGGCGCTGGCGAGCGCGGCGAGTAGCGGCAAGATCACGGGTTTACTCCCAGAAAGCGGAGGGTCGGCGCCAGGAAGGCCCCTGGATTGTCGACGTGTGCGAAGTGGCTCGCCTCGGTCAGCTGGACCCACTCGGCATCGGGCACCAGCGCCCGCAGCCGGTCGCCCACCACCGGCGGCACCATGGGGTCGTCCTTGGCGTACATCAGCATGAGCGGCGTGGGGAAGCCCCCTCCCCCGTCACGGCGGGCCTCGAGCTCCGCCACGAAGGCGTTCATGTGCCGCGGACGCATGGTCTCGGCGAGCTGGCGGGCGAAGGCGCGCACTCCGGCATCCGACGCGAGCGCAGCGGCGTACTCCCGAGTCTCCTCCCGGCTCTTGAGCGTCTCGTCGTAGTAGTGCACGTTGCGCTGCACCCAGCGCTCGACGTTCCAGTGCACCAGCCTGCGCACGAGCCCGTAGGTGCCCGGCAGCCTCATCACCGCGTCCAGGGCGTACAGGCGCTTGGTGGGCACGCCCGGGGAGTGCAGATTCACCAGACGGCCGATGGCATCGGGGCGTCGGAGCGCCAGCCTCATGCACAGGTAGCCACCCAGGGAATTTCCGATGACCGGCGCCCCTGAGATGCCCAGGTGATCGATGAGCTCGCCCACCCACTCGGCAAGCGAAGCGGGGTCGTAGGAACGATCGGGCTTGTCGCTGCGGCCCGCTCCGGGGTTGTCGGCCGCGTACACGGTGAAGTGCTGCGACAGCGGCTCGAGCACGTAGCGCCAGGAGTAGGACGAGGTCATGAAGCCGTGCACCAGCAGCAGCGGGGGGCCCGACCCCATGGTGCGTAGGTGCACGTCCATGCGGCCAAAGGGCCGGCTGTCGACGTGGAGTGTGCGCTGCTCGGCGTCATCGTAGGCGTGCGGGACACGTGGCAGCTCGGGCAGCTCGGCAAAGGGCAGCTGTTGGAAGGGACGTCGGCTCATTTGGTGCGACCCGTGAGCAGGCGTGGACCGCCCGACCGCCCCTCGACCGGCCTGCGCAGCTGGATCTTGCGCCCTTCGGCGGCACCCAGATCGAAAGAGGCATTCACGCGAACCGAGGTGCGTCGCGAGCTTCGCAAGCGAGGGTGCAGCGTGCGCATGTGCGCGTCGAGCGCGGCATCCCCGACCCACACCAGGCCCGTCTCGGCGCAGTGCTCGGTCTGGGCCTCGAGCTGGTCGTCGACGCCGAACATGAAGCCCGCCAGGAAGCGCTGCCGGTCGGCATCGCCGCGAATCCTGCGCTTGCGCTTGTGCTCGCGCCACTGGCGGCCCGCGGTGTAGCGCAGGAAGTCGTGCGACCACGCCGCGAAGTCGACGTTCTCGGGCGCGCCCACGATCTCGAGCACACGACCCATCTTTCCGCGGTCGACCAGGTAGTGCCGCGCCCACACCACCTTCACGAAGAAGTGCTTGGACAACACCCCGGCCAGCACCTTCTCGAAGGCCTGGAATCGCAGCTTGGCAGGACCCACCTGCCGCATCTCGAAGTGCGCGGCCGGGTTGGCGCCCACGGCCACGTTGTGCTCGAGCATGAGGCGGTGGGCGCGCTCGAGGGCAGCCGCGCTCTCGTGGGGATTGTCGCTCTGAGACAGGGCGAGCAGCTTCTCGATGCGCCGCACGATGGGGTGGCGCTCACCGGAGCCAGGCACGATGCCCGAGGCCACCGGATCGATGCCCAGGCGGCGGCAGGCATGGGCGAAGGCATCGCCGTGGGGGCGCTCGGTGTCCTGGCCCAGCACCTCGGACACGTACTGGTGGGCCATCTCGTGCTTGAGCACCTCGATGACCTGCCCCCAGCGCGCGCCGTGCACGAAGGCGTGGGACAGGGACAGCGTCCGCGTGCCAGCGCTCCAGCTCCCGAGCTTGCGCTGGGCATCGGACAGCTCGATGACCGGGGGGCGCAGCGCCCCACCCAGGTTGTCGCGGTTGACCTCGCTCCACTCGAAGGCGAGCTGCCGAACCAATAGCGTCTGCAGGCGTGCGTCGACGGTCACGGCAGGAAGCGCGCCGCCTCTTCGGGCTTGGGAATGCGGCACTGCTCGACCTTGCCAAAGATGCGGTAGCGCATGGCGGCAAAGGCCTTGTAGCCGGCGTCGGTGAGGAAGCGGGGAAAGAAGCGGAACACCGAGATGGCCTTCCAGGGCCCGCTCACGAAGCGAACCAGGTGAAAGATGGCGTGGCTGTGAACGGTGACGGTCTCGCCCTCGGTGGTCTGCTGAACCAGCACGATGCTGTCGAGGTTGTCGGGGAGCTCGGGATGGCGGCCCAGGATGGCGGCCGCCGTCTCGCCCTGAAGTGGCGCGAAGTGCACCTTGCCTGCGGCGTCGCGGTCGAGCACGAACTGCACGGTGGTGTCGCACACGGCGCAGTCGCCGTCGAACAGCATGAGCGTGTCGGGAAGGACCGAGGGGTCGTGGGCTCTGGCTTCCATGCCGACTACCTAATCACCCGTTCGAGCACGGCGACGGAACAGAGCGCTTCATCGAAGCCGATGAGGCCCCCGGCATTCTGCTGGACACCGATGCTGGGCTGGCGCGCGACCTGACGATCCCCGGCCTCACCCCGCAGCTGGGTGACCAGCTCGTGGATCATGCCCAAGCCCGTGGCCGCCAGCGGATGCCCCTTGCACTCCAGCCCGCCCGACGTGTTGACCGGACGCTCGCCGTCTCTCGATGTGGCGCCAGAGCGCGCGTAGAGGTGCCCCTCGCCCTTGGCACAGAAGCCGAGCATCTCGGTGGCGAGCAGCTCGCAGAAGGCGGTGGCGTCGTGCACCTCGGCGATGTGCACGTCGTCGGCCGTGATGCCCGCCTGCGCGTAGGCCCGGTCGGCGGCGTGGCGCACGACGTTGTCTTGGTCGAGCTCGCGCCAGGTGCCGCCCATCATCGCCGAGGCGCGCACCTTGACGGCCCGGTCGCGAACCTCGGCGGGCAGCTTGTCGAGGAAGGCTGTCGAGCACACCAGCGCGCCCGCGGCCCCATCGGCCACCGGTGAGCACATCGAGCGCGTGAAGGGCCGCACGACAGGCTTGTCTTCGAGGATCTCGTCGGCCGTCATCGCCTTCTGCTTGCGGGCCAAGGGGTTGAGCACGCCATTGGCGTGGTTCTTCACCGCAATCGCCGCCAGGTCGTCGAGGTCGGAGCCGTACTCGTCCATGTGGAAGCGCGCCTGCATGGCGTGGATGTCCAGGAACATGATGCGGTGCGGGTTGGGGCTGAATCGCTGGCCATGGCGCCTGCCCGCCTCGTCGAAGAAGGCCTGCCACTCGTCGGGGTGCAGACGGTCGATGCCGCCCTGAAACAGCCCGAAGGTGGCCGCCTTGTCGCCGGGCACGATCATCTTCTCGACACCGAGCGCCAGGGTGAGCTCGGCGCCGCCGGCCTTCACCGCGTTGACGGCGCCGTGAAGCGCAGCCGAGCCCGTGGCGCAGCCGCCCTCGACGTTGATGATCGGCATGCGGGCATTGAGCGTGCCGTTCCGCATGAGCTCGGTCAGGGCCACCTGGCCGCGGATGTTGGGCTGTCCCCACACGTGCATGCCGCAGTTCGCGAACCAGCCGCCATCGAGCTGCTGGCCGTCGGGCAGTCCCGCATCGGCGAGCAGCTGGAAGGTGACGGCCGAAGCCAGATCACGAAAGCTGCTGTCGCCGTACTTGCCAAACGGGGTCGAGCCCACGCCGATCACCCACGCGTCCGACATCTTTCCTCCGGGCCGACGAATATACTCGCCGACTGGGTACACTGGCAGCTCGGAGGTCGTTCTGCCCCACATCGATGTCAACGGCACGCGCCTGCACTACGTCGAGCGCGGCGAGGGTCCCGACACGCTGGTGTTCAGCCACGGGCTGCTGTGGAGCCACAAGATGTTCGCGGCCCAGATCGAGGCCTTGTCGGCGCACTTCCGCTGCATCGCCTGGGACCACCGCGGCCAGGGGGCCAGCGCCATGCCCGAAGAGCGAACCATCGACATCGAGACGTGCACCGCCGATGCCATCGAGCTCATCGGGCAGCTCGACGCCGCGCCATGCCACTTCGTGGGCCTGTCGATGGGCGGATTCGTGGGCATGCGCATCGCCGCGCGCCGGCCCGAGCTCATTCGCAAGCTCGTGCTCATCGAGACCGCAGCCGACGCCGAGCCCGAGGCCAACCGGCGCAAGTACCGGGTGCTGGCCACTGCCGCCCGCATCATGGGCGTCAACCGGCTGCTGGCCCGCCAGGTCATGCCCATCATGTTCGGCGACAGCTTCATGACCGACACCGAGCGGCAGGCCGAGCGCGAGGAGTGGACCGCCCAGCTGATGGGCAACAGCCGGCGCATCTACCGAGCCGTCAACGGCGTCATCGACCGAGAGCCCGTGACCAGCGAGCTGCCCGCCATCGACTGCCCCACCCTGGTGCTGCACGGCGACCAAGACAAGGCCATCAGCCAGAAGCGCGCCATGGACCTCGTGGCCGACATCCCCGATGCGCGCTTTGTCACCGTGCGCGGGGCGGGTCACACCTCGTCGGTCGAGCAGCCCGGGGCCGTCACCGCGGCCATCGCCGAGTTTCTGGGGGTGTAGGCTGGGGCGCTGGACCCCTCGGTCTGTGGAGACCGCATGTCGAAGCCAAGGATCGTGCTTGCTCTGTTGGCGTCCCTGATGGGCATCGCTGCGTCCGGGCTCGTCTTGGCCTACCTGCTCGCCGCAGGCGACCCGCAGGTGCCCGCCACCGTCGAGCACGACCCCAGCCTGCCCGCCATGACCATCGACGGCATCCGTCTGCACGCCGAGGTGCACGGAGACCCCGCTGACCCCGTGGTCATCGTGCTGCACGGTGGCCCCGGCGACGACTACCTGTCGCTGCTGCCCCTGCTGCCGCTCGCCCAGGACTACCGGCTGGTGTTCTACGATCAGCGAGGGGCCGGGCTCTCCCAGCGGGTGCCAGCCGATCAGCTCACCCCCGCGACGTACACCGACGAGCTGCACGGCGTCATCAACGAGACCGCGGGGAACCGACCGGTGCACCTCATCGGGCACTCGTGGGGCGCGATGCTCGCCGCGCACTACATCGCCGCCCATCCCGATCGGGTGCAGTCCGCGGTCCTGGCCGAGCCCGGGTTTCTCACCGCCAACGCGAGCCGCGAGTTCGTGCAGGGCATGCAAGGCCAGGGCGTCTCCATCGGCTTGCTGCGGCATGCCGCATGGACGGCCATGCGCTCGCTGCACCTCGATCCCGTCGACGACGACGCGCGCCTCGACTGGCTGTTGCTCACCCTCGCGGCCGAGGCACCACCGGACGTGAACCCGCTCGGACCCTACTTCTGCAACGGTGATCCGGCCACTGGGCGCCTGGAGCACTGGCGCTTCGGCTCCACGGCATCCATCGCGGCACAGAGCGCCATGCAAGACGGGACGGTCGACTTCGGACTCGAGGCGGACCTCGCGGCCTACCCCGGCCGCGTCCTGCTGCTCACCAGCAGCTGCAATGCGCTCATCGGTGAAGCCTTCCAGCGCGAACACCACCTGGCCCTGTTCAGCGACGTGCAGATCACCGTGGTGGAAGGTGCAGGGCACTCGATGTTCGGCGAGAAGCCCAAGCAGAGCCTGGCGATCGTGAGGAAGTTCCTGGCAGCCCCCTGACGCCGGGCTATGGAATCCTACAATCTTGTAGGATTCCATGTCGCTCGTCCCACGCCCAACTCCCACGCAGGAACTCGACCTGCTGCAGCGCTGCGCCCAGCTGGTTGTGCGCTCGGACTCGCTCGACGACCTGCTGGGCCCGCTGCTTCGGCTGCTCAACGAGGAGTTCCGGCTCCTGCGCAGTGGCCTGGCTCTGCTGGACGCCGACCGCGGAGAGGTGGCGGTACGCGCGGCCCACGGCCTGACTCCCACCGAGGTGCAAGCCGCGCGCTTTCCCGTCGGCGAGGGCATCATCGGTGCCGTGGCCCAAGACGGCGAGCCCCGCTTCGTCGAGCGCGTGCCACAGGTCGACCGGGCCTCGGACCCGCTGCACCGCTCGCAGAGCGGCGAGCGCTCATTCGTGTGCGTCCCCATCCACGGCACGGGCGGGATCCTGGGCACGCTGGCCGGGTACCGCCCGCTCACCAGTGCGCACGCGCTGCAGCAGGATGTGCGCGTGCTCGATGTCATCGCCGCGCTCATCGCACCGCTGGTGGCCGCCGAGTCCCGCCAGGGCGTGCAGACCGCCGCCGAGGTCGCCGCCTGGCAGCCAGCCAACCTCATGGGCCGCTCCAAGCCGATGCGCCAGGTGTACGAGCTCATCGCCCAGGTGGCCCCGTCGCCCACCACCGTCCTGCTCACGGGTGAGAGCGGCACCGGCAAAGAGCTCGTCGCCAGCGCGATCCACCGCAACAGCCAGCGGTCTCGCGAGGCCTTCGTCAAGGTGAACTGCGCGGCCCTGCCCGAGTCGGTCATCGAGTCCGAGCTCTTCGGCCACGAGCGCGGCTCGTTCACCGGCGCCGTTGCCCAGCGCAAGGGCCGGTTCGAGCTGGCCGACGGCGGAACCCTGTTCCTCGACGAGATCGGGGATCTGTCCGCCGCAACCCAGATCAAGCTCCTGCGTGTGCTGCAGGAACGCGAGTTCGAGCGGGTGGGCGGCACCCGCACCATCCAGGTCGACGTGCGGGTGATCGCCGCCACCAGCCGCGATCTGGACGCCATGATGGCCGAGGGGAGCTTTCGCGCCGACCTGTTCTACCGGCTGGCCGTGTTCCCCATTCGCCTGCCCGCGCTGCGCGAGCGGCGCGCCGACATCACGCTGCTGGCCGACCACTTCATCGAGGTCTGCAGCCGAGCCCACGGCCGCGACGTGCGCCGCATCTCCACCTCGGCCATCGACATGCTCATGGCCTACCACTGGCCCGGCAACGTGCGCGAGCTCGAGAACTGCATCGAGCGAGCCGTGCTGCTGTCCCGCGACCAGGTCATCCTGGGCCACCACCTGCCGCCCAGCCTGCAGACCGCCACCGCCACCGGCGTGCCCAGCGAGGCGCTCAAGGACCGGGTGCAGGCGTACGAACGCGAGCTGGTGCTCGACGCGCTCAAGTCCGCTCGCGGAAACATGGCCGAGGCGGCGCGGCTGCTGCAGACCTCGGAGCGCATCGTGGGCTTGCGCGTCGACCGCTTTGGCATCGATCCCAAGCGGTTTCGTTAGTCCCACATTCTCGTAGGATTTCCATCACAATCCTACATTTTCGTAGGACCTCGCGCCACGAACGCCTCGCCCGGATGGATCATTGTCCTCCGACAACCGTGCGAACGGTGATTCCAGGCCGGTTGGCACACGCCTTGCTTAGGCCGTGGGCAAGCGCGCGTCCGCGTGCATGGAGGTCTCTCTTGCCCGAAGTGGTCACCCCCGAGCTCGCCCTGTTCTGGATCAACAACATCTGGATGCTCATGGCCGCGTTCATGGTCTTTCTGATGCACCTGGGCTTCGCGGCCCTCGAAGCGGGCATGACCCAGTCCAAGAACACCGTGAACATCCTGTTCAAGAACCTGTGCATCCTGGCCATCGGGCTGCTGACCTACGCGCTGGTGGGCTTCAACCTCATGTACCCGGGCGAGGCCTACGCTGGCGGGTGGTTCGGCTTCGCGGGCTTTGGGCTGGACACCGACCCCGCCGGCATGACCATGGCCTACGCGGACGGCGCCTACACCTACTTCACCGACTTCATCTTTCAGGCGATGTTCGCGGCCACGGCGGCAACCATCGTGTCCGGTGCGGTCGCCGAGCGCGTGAAGCTACCCTCCTTCCTCATCTTCGCGGCGCTGTACGTCGCATTCGCCTACCCCATCGTGGGCATGTGGCACTGGGGTCAGGGGTGGCTGCACGCGACGGGCTTCCACGACTTTGCAGGCAGCACGATCGTGCACGCGGTGGGCGGCTGGGCGGCGCTCGTGGGTGCGCTGGTGCTGGGGCCGCGCATCGGGCGCTTCGATGGCCGCACCGAGCAGGCCCCGCACAGCCACAGCCTGCCGCTGGCGGCGATCGGTGTGTTGCTTCTGTGGTTCGGCTGGTACGGCTTCAACGGCGGCTCGGTGCTCTCGGCGAACCCGGCCGCGGTCTCTTGGGTGGTGGTCACGACCACTCTGGCGGCGGCGACGGGCGTGATGGCCGCCGCTACCCTGTCCTGGCTGGTGCACGACAAGCCGGACCTGTCCATGGCCCTCAACGGCGCCCTCGCCGGCCTGGTGGGCATCACCGCCGGCGCCGACGTGGTGACCCCCAACGCGGCCATCGCCATCGGGGGCATCGCCGGCGTGCTGGTGATCGGCGCGGTGCATGCGCTGGAGCGGCTCGAGATCGACGACCCGGTGGGCGCCGTCCCCGTGCACCTGGTGTGCGGGGTGTGGGGCACGCTCGCCGTGGGCCTGTTCTCGGCCGACCACAGCGTGCTGACCCAGCTGGTGGGCATCAGCGCCACCGCCGCCTTCTGCGTGCCGGTCAGCGCGGCGCTGTTCTTTGCCCTGGACAAGACCCTGGGCATGCGGGTCGACGAAGACCACGAGCTGCACGGACTGGACCTGCACGAACACGGCATGGAGGCCTATGGCTTGTTCGGGACGCACACCGACGAGGTGCCCGCTCCGGCGCCGGTGCCCCTGGCGGCCAAGTAGCCGCTGCATCCGGCCGCGCCTCCGCGGCATCGCCGCCGCACCCCTCGCCGATTCTCCAGTTTTGTCAATGCGGGGTGCTGGCCTGTCGCTTGCGGATATACGGCGCGCATGTTGCTCATGACCCTCACCGCCGTCTCGTTCGCCACCACCCAGCCCGACCCGGTGTCCGTGGCGGAGTACCACCGGCTGCGGGGCGAGGTGCACAAGCTGGTCGAGCGCCAGGCCTGGACGGGCGTCGAGCGTGCCTTCGAGGGCATGGTGGACACCGGTGTCGAGCTGCGCTTCAGCGACTGGGTCGCCGGCGCCACCGCCGCCCGCGAGCTCGGCATGGTCAGCGAGGCGCGGGAGCGTCTGTGGCAGGCCCACCTGATGCAAGAGAGCCCCGAGGTGCTGGACTGGCTGTGGGACATCGACCAGCGCTTCGGCGCCGTCGAGCTCCGCGTCGATCCCAGCAAAGAAGGCCTGGTGGTCGAGCAGCCCCCGTTCGAGCCCACCGCCCGTCGCGCCATCGACAACGCACAGGCCCGGCTCGATGCCCAGGGCGAATACCGGGGCCTGCTGCCCCGTGGCGAGTACCAGCTGGGCGAGGCGAGCTTTCACGTGAGCAGCCGCTACTACCCGGTCAAGATCGAGGCCGTCGACGAGCCCAAGCGTGGGCTGTTCCGGCGCTGGCGCGGGTAGTTCGGCTCCCGGACCCCGACGGATCCGCGGGCGCTTCCGTGGGGGTCCCCAAGAGGGGTCCCCAAGGGGGTCAGTGTTCCCCTATCTCCTATTAGGGCGAGTTTTCGGCGTTGGTCCGTGGATGGCTGGGACCACGACTTCGGCCCGGAATCCGGCGCCCCAGCCCAAACACGGGTAAACCCCCAATATCGGCCGCAATAGGAGATAGGGGAACACTGACCCCCCTCCGGTCCGCCACCCATCCCCGTCTACAGAGGTTGCCAAAAGGAGAAGGGGGAACACTGACCCCCTTCTCGGACCCACCCGACGACACCGCACTTGTGGTTCCGACGATTCCCAGGCATTAAGCGCGCCACCCGTGGAGGAATCATGCGTATCGTCGCTCTCACCGCAGCCCTGTTGCTCGCACTCACCGGCTGCCGAGGCGGGTCCTTCAACCCCGACGAGGTCGATGCCGACGAAGACGGCTTCGCGCTCGGCGTCGACTGCGACGACGACGACCCGCTGGTGAACCCCGACGCCGACGAGATCTGCGACGGCCGTGACAACAACTGCGACGGCTCCAACGACGAGGGCACGCTGTTCACCTGGTACGCCGACTCCGACGGCGACGGCTTTGGCGGCACCCAGTTCACCGCCGAGGCCTGCGAGGCCCCCGAGGGCTACTCGTCCGACTCGAGCGACTGCGACGACCTCGACCCCAACGCGTTCCCCGGCAACGGCGAAATCTGCGATCTGGCCGACAACAACTGCAACGGCACCGTCGACGAGGGCTTCACCAGCACCTGGTACGCCGACTCCGACGCCGACGGCTACGGCAACCCCAACGCGCTCATCGAGACCTGCACCCCCACCGAAGCACTGGTCGACAACGGCGACGACTGCAACGACGCCAACCCTTCGGCCTTCCCCGGCGGCACCGAGACCTGCGACGGGCAAGACGAAGACTGCGACGGCGTGCCCGACAACGGCCTGGACATGACCGTCTACACCGACCACGACGGCGACGGCTACGGCGAGACGGGCACCGACTACATCGACTGCGAGCTGGGTGACTCCGGCGCGGCTGTGGCCGGCGACTGCGATGACACCGACGCCGATGCCAACCCGGCCGCCACCGAGGTCTGCGACGGCAAGGACAACAACTGCGACGGCACCGTCGACGAGGGCCAGCTCACCACCTACTACCAGGACGGCGACGGCGACCTGTTCGGCGACGCCGACATCTCGGTCCAGGCCTGCACCCAGCCCAGCAACTACGTCGCCGACGGCACCGACTGCGACGACGGGGCCGCGGGCACCTACCCCGGGGCTGCCGAGGCCTGCGACGGCAAGGACAACAACTGCGACGGCACCGCCGACGAGGGCGTGTCCAACGTCTTCTACCGCGACCGCGACTCCGACGGCTACGGCGACAGCGGCGACCAGGAGTTCGGCTGCGTGCTGCCTCCCGGCTTCTCGAGCCAGGGCGGCGACTGCGACGACAACGAAGCCGCCGCGAACCCCGGACGCGACGAGATCTGCGACCTCATCGACAACAACTGCAACGGTTCGGTCGACGAAGACGGCCTGACCACGTGGTACCTCGACAGCGACTCCGATGGCTACGGGGCCAACGCGTCGTCCACCGCCTCGTGCAGCGCTCCCTCGGCCAACCATGTGGTTGACGGTGACGACTGCGACGACACCGACGACAACAACTTCCCGGGCAACGCCGAGGCCTGCGACGGCCAAGACAACAACTGCGACACCGTGGCCGACGAGGGCGTCACCACCACGGTGTACCGCGACGTCGACGGCGACGGCTACGGCGACCCCAGCAACACCGACGACCGCTGCTCCGACGGCGGCGGCTATGTGCTCGACAACACCGACTGCGACGACAACGCCGCCGGCTCCAACCCCGAGGCCGACGAGACCTGCGACGGCCAGGACAACGACTGCGACACCAGCGTCGATGAGGGCGTCACCGTCGACCTGTACACCGACGGCGATGCCGACGGCTACGGCAGCGGCTTTAGCCGCTCGGGCTGCACCCCCGGCATCGGCGAGTCCAACACCAACGACGACTGCGACGACAACGACAGCAGCATCTTCCCCGGTGCGACCGACGCCCCCGGCGACGGCATCGACCAAGACTGCGACGGCATCGATCCCACGCTCGATGTCGGCACCGTCTGCTACGGCGACACCAGCGTGATCACCATGGGCCAGATGCTCGAGAGCAGCATCGACGACACCGACCAGTCCGGCGGTCCCCGCGGCTCCACCTTCCGCTTCGAAGACCACGAGCTGGTGCTCGACGGCGGAACCACGTACACCATCTCGGCGAACTCCGAGACCATCGACACCTACGTCTACGTGCTCGACGAGACCTGTGCGGTGGTGGCCAGCCGCGATGACGGCGCTGGCGTCAACTTCAACACCGGCTTCACCTTCACCCCCGACGACTCGACGGTCTACACACTGGTGGTCACGACCTTCACGTCGAGCGACCGGGGCGCCTACCGCCTGCGTGTCAGCGAGGGCGACGCCGCCGACAACTGCCTGGACGACACCCGAGTCATCGGCCTGGGCGAAGAGACCACCTTCACCCTGTCCAGCGCCGACTCCACCAACGGGCCCATCAGCGGCGCCCGCTACCGTGACTTCGGCATCTGGCTCGAGGCCGGCGAACAGCTCTCGGCTCAGGCGATGGGCAACGTGCCCGCCTACGTGGCCGTGCTCGACGACGGCTGCGTGCTCGACGCCGAGAACCGCGGCACGTCGTACACCGACAACGCGCGCCTGTCGTACACCGCCCCCGAGGCCGGCATCTACACCATCGTGGCCGGAACCGACACGCCGGGCGAGACGGGCACGCTCACGCTTCAGGTGGCGAAGGGACGCGTCGGCTACAACTGCTTCGGCGACCCCGCCGTCTCCACGCTGCCACGCACCTACGCGGCGGCCGAGTTGTCCGGCGGCGACAGCACCAGCGGCGGCCCGCTGGGCAACAACTACACCTGGGACGACTACGAGGTCATCGCCGGCCCCGGCATGGGCGTCATCGGACACGGCGTCAGCCCCGAGCTCGAGCTGTGGATCGAGGCCTACGACGAGGACTGCAACCTGGCGACCGACAGCCTCGAGGACTTCCACGCCTTCAGCGACAGCCTGGGCGTGCACGCGAACCCCACCGAGTGGGCCCAGATCATCACCTTCGCGGTGAGCGCTGACGCGCCGAACACCCTGGGCCGCCACACCTTCAGCATGGCCGCCATGCCCCCGTGGGACACCTGTGGCACCGACGCTCGCGGCCTCACCATCGGCGAGCAGATCCACGAGGTGCTGCGCAGCAGCGACGACCAGAACAGCCCACAGACCGGCGAGGCCTGGGACGACTACGAGCTGTGGCTCGAGGCCGGCCAGACGGTCAACCTCGTCGCGGGCAGCGCCACCGAGGACATCTCGATCGCCGTCCTGGACGAGTTCTGCTCGGTGGTCGGTGGCGACACCGACTCGGGCGAAGACGACACCGCCTACCTGGAGTTCACAGCCCCGTTCTCGGGGGTGTACACGGTTGCCGCGAGCAGCGAGTTCTTGCTGCTGGGCGACACCGAGTACTACGTGCAGGCCTCCCCGGAGCCGCTCGAGAGCAGCTGTTGGAACGACGACCGCCAGATCACCGCCGGAGGCGGCTTCCTGCGCGGCGAGTGGACGTCGTCGAGTGCCACCGGTCAGCGCGGCAGCTCGTACTACCAGGGCGACGTCGACCTGTACCTGGCCGCTGGCCAGGAGGTGCAGATCGACCTGACCGCCGACGTCGACACCTACATGTACCTGCTCGACGAAGACTGCACCGTGGTGGGCAGTAACGACGACGTGAGCTACCCCACCAACACCAACTCGCGCATCACCTACACCGCGCCAACGGCCGGGGTGTACACCGTGGTCGCAACGACCTTCTTCTCGAACGTCACCGACGACTACCTGTTGACGACCACGGCGTTGACCGAGTTCTAGCCACACCCCCTCCACGAGGTTTCCATGCGCGTCTCGATTCTCGCAGCCCTTTTGCTGTCCACCAGTGCGTTCGCCACCCCCACCGCGGTCACCCACCAGGGTCGCCTGTTCGACAGCCTGGGTGCTCCGCTCGGCGGCCAGCACAGCGTGCAGTTCACGCTGTACGACGCCGCCGCGTCCGGGTCGTCGCTGTGGACCGAGACCAGCGATGTCGACTTCACGGATGGCTACTACGACGTGGTGCTGGGCGAGACCCAGGCGCTCGACAACAACGTGTTCACCGGCGACACCGTCTGGCTCGGGCTGGCCATCGATGGCGGCCCCGAGCTCACCCGCATTCCGGCGGTCAGCGTGCCCTACGCCATCCACGCCGAGCTGGCCACCAGCGTCTCAGGCGGCATCGTCGACGCGACCGAGATCCGCGTGGACGGCACCACCGTGATCGACGGCTCGGGCCAGCTGCTCACGTCCACGCCGCACACCACCGACGCCTCGGCCCTGATCACCGGTACCCTGGCCATCGAGCGGCTCCCGGTGGGCACCGGTGCCACCGAGGTCGCACCCGGCGACCACAACCACGCGCTCTCCGCCCTCACCGGCGTCATCACCAGCTCGCAGCTGCCCACCGACTTCGGCACCACCGCCATCGCGGCGATGGGCAGCGAAGACCCCACCAACCCGCTCAACCACGCCCGGTACAGCGATGCCGATGCCGTCGGGGCGATGGGCAGCGAAGGCCCCACCAACCCGCTCAACCACGCCCGGTACAGCGATGCCGATGCCGTCGCAGCCATGGGAACCGCCGATGCCGCCAACCCCCTCAACCACGACCGCTACGAGGCCGCCGACGCCGTGGCCGACATCTCGAGCGAGCTCTTCCACCGCTTGACCGGCCAGTACATCAAGCTCTACGGCGCCGAGATCACCCTCTCGGGCAACAACGCCCAGCAGAACAACCCCCACCTCAACATCACCGCCACTCGCTCCAACCACATCGGCTCGTCCTCGTTCGAGCTGGTGGGCGCCAACCACTGCAACTACTGCTACTCGTCCGGCCCCAAGGCGGTGATCTGGAGCAACGGCAACGTGCCCTTCACCTACTACGTCAATGGCGACTCGGTGTACGTGCAGATGGACGCCTCGCACATCATCAACATCCGCTCCAGCTACCCCATCGCGCCCTCGGTCGTGAGCGCGATTCCGGCCGGCTCGACCGTCGTCGCGGCGATGAATTAGCAGGCCGCTGAAATACTCGTTCCTCGCATTTCAGCGACCTGCTTCTACCATTGCCGGCACCGCCGCCTTCAGACTCGGCAAGTCCGGCCGCCGACTCGACGATTGAGTTTGGCCGGTGGTTTTCGCATTCGCGAGGAATCGCCGATTCGGCAGCCGGACCTGCCGAGGGCGGCGGATGCCTCGGTCGCAGCGCCCTGAAAACCCGGCAAGCCGGGTTTTTCAGCACCCTGCTAGCCCCCCAGCCGCTCCCGCAGCAGCTTCACCGCCACCCGCAGGTCGGCGGTGACGTCGGAGCGGGCCTCGTCGAGGGCCAGCTCCGCTGCCTGCAGCTCGGCACGAGCCGCTTCTGTGTCGCCGCGCGCCAGGGCAACGTGAGCGGCCGCCATGCCTGCCATGCGCAGTCCAGGCTGATCGTGAGCTTCTGAGAGCTGACCCCGCGCGACGTCGAGCACGGACTCGGCCCGGTCGAGCTCACCCAGGTCGGCGAGCGCACGGGCCAGGTAGGTCCGGAAGAATCGAGCAGGATGGCGGTCGTCGTAGGCATCGAGGGTGGCCACCGCTCGATCGAACTCCCGTGCGGCCTTGGCCGTGTCGCCCCGCTGATGAAAGAGAACCGCGCGATTGCCCCGGGCGATGGCCGCGTTTCGCGGCTTGTTCAGCTCGTCGAGCCGCTCGACCACCTTGGTGTAGGTGCGCTCGGCGCCATCCAGATCGCCCCGCTCCATCAACACCCACCCGATGTTGCCGCTCTGCAGCACGGCCTTGTATTCGGCACCAGACGACAGGTGGCGCTCCTTGGCCTCGCGGTAGCACTCCAGCGCGTCTTCGAAGCACTCGAGCGCCAGCCAGGCATTGCCCACGGTGCCCAGCGGATTCGCTGCGATGTCGGGCATGCCCAGCGCGTCATAGAGGGCAATGGAGCGCTCGGAGTGCTCGATGCTGGCGTCGGCGTCGCCCAGCACCAGGTGGGCGATTCCCAGGACCTGCTCGAGCCGCGCCAGGCGCCGAGAGTCCCCCGCACGCCGGGCCAGGCCCACGCCCTCGGCCATGTACGGCATGGCCTCGGTGAAGCGGCCCTGGATGGTGAGGCAGGTGGACACGGTCACCAGGGCCATGCGCAGCAGCCACTCCGGCGAGCCGGAGCCCCTCGCCAGCTCGAGGGCTCGCCCCCACGCCGCTCGGGCCTCGTCGGTGCGTCCCAGCTCCTGCAGGGACTCGGCGCGCTCGCACAGCACCGCCCCCAGCAGGTCGACCTGTTCGGGGGCCAGCAGCTCGGCCGCGCCGTCGAGGTACTCCAGCGCCCGGCTGGGCTGCTCCATGTCGTACAGGCGCCCCAGAGCGAGCAGCCAGCGCGCGCGCAGAGCATCGGGGACGGCGAGCTCGCCCGGCCCCGCCCGCTCCAGCAGCGCCAGCGCACGGTAGCGCGGCATGGTCCAGCGCAGCAGCCACTCGATGCACAGCAGCGCCCGCATTCGCAGCTCGATCGCCGAGTCGGGCAGCTCCCGGGCGATGGCGATGAGGGCATCGCGCTCACGGGCGAGCGGCGCGATGAGCGAGGCGGCCCCCTGCTGTTCGAAGGCCACCGCACCGGGCTCGATGCTCGCGGTCAAGGCGTGGGCATGGCGCAACGAAATCGCCTCGCTCTCGCTGGCCTCGGCGAGCTTCTCGGCCGCGTAGGCGCGCAGGTTCACGTACAGGCCAAGGCGCTGCAGGGTGCCGTCGTGGCGGGCCCACAGCATGGACTTGTCCACCAGCGAGCGCACGACGTGGTCGACCGGCGACGACAGCTCGCCGCGAACCAGGGCCTCGATGTGTCCCTGCTGGAAGGTCCGGTGCAGCACGGCGCAGCGGCGAAAGACCATGCGCTCGTCCGCCGTCAGCAGGTCCCAGCTCCAGTCCAGCGCGCCGCGTAGGCTCTGCTGACGCGCGTCGCGGTCGCGCTCCCAGCCCACCAGCACCGACAGGCGGTCGTCCAGGCCGGCCAGCAGCTCGGGCAGCGGAATCATGCCGCTGCGACCGGCGGCTAGCTCGATGGCCAGGGGCATGCGGTCGAGCTCCTCGACCAGTCGGCGCACCACTCCCTGTTGCTCGGACTCGGGAATGCGCCGCCCCTGGGCGGCGGCTCGCTCGCAGAAGAGCTCCACCGCCTCGTCGACCGACAGCGCATCGAGGGCCACCACCCGTTCGCCGCGAATGCGCAGCCGCTCACGCGAGGTGACCAGGGCCTTGAGCTGCGGTGCCGACGCCAGCCAGCCCCCCAGCAGGCGGCTTGTCTCATCGACGACCTGCTCGGCGTTGTCGACGACCAGCAGCGCGGGCCCCAGCTGCTTGAGTGCAGCACCAATGCGGGCCACCGCCAGTTCCAGGGTCGCGTCGCGCCCCAGCCCTCCCATGGCCGTCGCAAAGGCCGCGACCACCTCGGCCCTGGTGCGCGCCGAGACCAGGCTGGCCACCAACACGGGCTCGCCGCGCTCGTGCCAGCGACGTGCGATCTCCAGAGAACAGCGCGTCTTCCCCGCTCCCGCCGGCCCCAACAGGGTGACCACCTGCGCCGCAGCCAGCGCGGCGTCGACCGCGTCCAGCTCGGGCTCGCGCCCGACGAAGCGGTCGGCATGCCGCGGCAGATCCGGCGCCGTCGGCGTCATCGCCCGCTGGTCGGCCGCTGGCGCGCTCAAGACCAGCTGGTATCCGACGCCGTGGTGGGTCATCAGATGGTCGGGGTTGGCCGCGTCGCGCTCGATCTTTCCACGCAGGCGGATGGCGGTACTGTCGACCGCACGGCTCACCACGCTGGGCGCGTAGCCCCACACCTCGGTGAGCAGCTCGCTGCGGTCGACGACCTTGCCGGCTCGGTCGGCCAGGTAGGCCAACAGCTCGCACTCTCGGGTGGTGAGCCGAACCACGCCCTCGTCGGTGACCAGCACGCGGCGGGCCACATCGACGGTTCCGAGCGTGAGCTGCACCGTGCTGGCCATCGCCTAGGGCATTCCCCCGGGGACCTTCTGGCCCCTCAGCAGCTGCTCGATGCCCAGAAGCGCACAGCCGATGTGCTGCACGGCGTCGACCCGGACATCCAGGCCCCAGGGCGTCTCGCGAAAGCCGCCCAGGATCTGACGCCGGCCCACCATGGACCGGTCGCTCCGGCGGTACAGCGACCTCAAGAACACCTCGCCATACCGCTTGGCCGTCTGGTGGTAGCGCCCCTCGACGCCGTCGAGCCGGTCCATCTCAGCGCGCGCGATCACCGCTTCGCCCAGCCCGCCCAGCGCGCCCGAGTTCATGTGCACGGGGCCGCCCTGCACCGGGGTCATCCACCCGACGTGGTCGAGGTAGGCCTCGCAGAGCCAGCGCCCGGCGGGCTTCTGCAGCTGCTCTTCGGCCACCAGCGCCGCCAGGCACATCCAGTGCTCGTCCATCGTGAACAGCGAGCCCGCGCCGCGCGGCCAGTAGTCGCCGCTCTCGACGTAGGCCGCCGCACGCTCGAGCGGCGCACGGGCCTCTTCGTGCCCACTGCGCAGTGCCACCGCGAGTGCCAGCATGCCCTGCCCCTGGGCGTAGGTCACCTCGGCCTGCTCGGGCCACTCGCCGGTGTCGCGATCGAAGTCGCCCCGCACCACCCCGCGCTCGTCGACCGCGGACGCGATCCAGGCGACCCACTTGTCGGTCAGGTCTTGCCGTTCGTCCATGGTGAGCGAGCCCAGCACCGCCAGAGCGGTGGTTCCCACCCAGGCCCGACCGTCCCGGCGCCCGGGATCGAGCACGTACGCTACGTCGCCGCGAAACTCGGTCGCATCGCCCAGGAAGTCCAGCCCCTTACGCGCGGCATCCCAGATGCGGTCTTCGTCAGTGCGGCGGGCCACTCGAGCCAGGAACCAGGTGGCGCCGGCGTGACGCGGGTAGTTGTACCCGCCACCGTGGTGCCCGGACGGCCCCTTCACGACGTAGGCGTACCGCCCGCCGTCGGCCTGGTTGTAGGCCATGTGGCGGGCGCCGGCCACGGCGGCCTGGTAGGCCGTGTCGGCGGTGAGCTCGGGCGGGCTCGACCAGGTCTGCGTGATGGGCCACGCGTCGCGCCCCAGGCCCATGCCGCCCTGCACCTGCACCCAGCTCGTCGGGCCCGCCTTGGCGAAGGCGCTCGGATCGATCGAGATGTACCCGAGACGGTCGAAGGCGTAGGCGTGGCCCACCGCCTTGGAGCGCCACAGCTCCAGTGAGCCCACCGCGCGCTCGGTGCCCAGCAGCGCCGACTCGGCCGGCCGCATCAACCAGCCGCGTCCGTTCACCAGCCAGGGCTGCCACAGCGAGTACTCCGCCACAGCCGCGTCGACGTAGACGGCCGCGTCGTGGTTGCGGGTCTCGAGCGACACCTTGGACAGCGCGCCCTCGAGCGTCTCGCCCTCGACCACCTCGCTGCCGATGACCTTGGCGTTGTCGACTAGGCTGACGATGAGCAACACCGGGCCAGGCCCCTCGGGCAGCAACCACATCTCGCCACGGCCGGCGGTGCGGTTGTGGGTCCATCGGGCTGCCGCCGGCACGTCGATGTCGCTGGCGAAGGTGCGGATGGGCTGCGCATGCCACACGGCCACGCCGCTGGGAATGGCCACGGCCAACAGAACGGCGGCCGCGGTGCCAGCACCCTCGGCCGGACGAATGCCGGCGGCGATCAGCTGGCCAAGCGGCACAGCCAAGACCCACGGGGCCGCCAGCGCCGTGCCCCCCAGCAGCTCGTACCCGGTCTGAGCCCCAACCGGGGTGAAGTGCGCCACGATGTGCACGCCGACCTGCACGAACAGCCCCAGCGTGAACGCCGAGACCACCAGCGTGAGCCCATTGGCCCAGCGAATCGGGCGCAGATCGTCGCGGCCGGCCAGCAACCAACCGCCGGCCGCGAGCTGCGCGAGCACCGCCACGCCACAGATGGCACCAGCGGGCATCCACCGGGCTCCGAGCTTGGCGGCCAGCAGCCCGAACACCAGCGCCTGCAACAGGTTCAAGAGCCCGATCCAGCGGTTCAAAGGTGCCTCCAGCACCCGCAGCTAACAGCCTCTTCTGCGCACTTGAAGGATTGCGACGCGATCGCACACCTACCGGGCATGACGATGCGACAGCTCTCCAGTGGTGCCCTCCTGCTCGAAGCGAGCGGGACCGACAACGAGCTCGTCGTCGTGCTCTCAGAGCACTCGATCGAGGTTCACCGCGGCGGCGACGTGCTCATCAGCCACCCGCTGCCCCCTGGCCTCGCTCCGTACGCCGCGAGCATCGAGCGCAGCAACGGCTACCTGCGCATCGAGATTCCCAGGGCGTGATAGCCCCCGGGCATGCCCACCGGTGACCGAAAGCTCGACGAGTTCGAGTCCATGTTCCGCAGTGCCGTGAAGGACATCTTTCACTTCGCACCGCCCGAGCTCACCCGCGCCGTGCTGCTCACCGATCTCGACGCCGCCGCCACCGACGAGCTCGGCGCCCAGGTCGCTCGCTTCCTGGCCAGCATCGATCAGGCCCACGAGCTCACGTGGACGGCGCTGTCGGGCGACGACTGGTCGAGCATCGACGGTCTGCTCGCCAAGCTCGAGGCCGTGCAGCCGCAGCTGATCGTCACGTACCGAAACCTGCGCGCCGACCACGAGCAGCGCTTCACTCTCGGCGCCGTCGTCGACGTGCTCACCCAGGCCACCCCGGTTCCCGTGCTGCTGCTGCCGCCGCCCGGGCGGTCCGAGCTCGACGCGGTGCTGCAGGGCACCGACCGCGTCATGGTGGTCACCGACCACATCACCGGCGACGACCGGCTGGTGAACTGGGGTGTGCACTTCACCCACGTCAATGGCCAGCTCTTCCTGGCCCACGTCGAAGACGACACCCACGTCGAGCGCCTGCTCGACGTCATCGGAAAGATCAGGAGCATCGACTCCGATGCGGCGCGCCGCGACATCCCGCAGAAGCTGCTCGCGCTTCCCCGGGAGTACATCGACACCGTGCACGGCGTGCTCCAGAAGAACGGGGTGCAAGAGACCATCGTTCCCGTCGTCGTGAGCGGGCATGCGCTGGGCTACTACAAGCGCCTGATGACCGAGCACGACATCGATCTGCTCGTGCTCAACACCAAAGACCAGCGGCAGGACGCGATGCACGCCATGGCGCACGCCTTGTCCGTCGAGATCCGCCACCGTCCCCTGTTGCTGCTATGAGCCAGGCCGCCATCACCGCGCTGTTCGCGGGCGTGCTGGGCCTCATGATCCTGGCGCTGGCCCTCGAAGAGAAGCTCCACGCCAAGAAGAGCCTGATCACCGGCGTCTTCGCGGTGATCAGCCTGCTGCTGGGCGCGTTCCTGGGCATCCTGCCCTTTGGCCCCGTCACCCTGCCCGGCCATGGGCACCACACCGTCGAGCTGCCCGTCTTCATCCCGGCCATCGACTGGGGCGTCATCACCATCATCCTGGGCAGCTCGCTGTTCATCGACGTGGTCAGCCGCTCGGGCATCTTCACGTGGACGGCCATCAAGCTCACCAAGCTGTCGGGCGGCGACCCGCTACGGCTGCTGTCGTACTACGCCGTGCTCACGGTCGTGTTCTCGGCGGTGCTCAACAACGTCACCGCCATGATCATCGTGGGCTCGCTGACGGCCGTCTCGCTCAAGCGCCTCGACAAGACCGACCTGATGCTCGGCTTCTTGCTCACCGAGGGGTTGCTCACCAATGTCGGCGGCCTGCTCACGCTCATCAGCAGCGTGCCCAACATCATCCTGGGCAACATGGCGGGCATCCCCTTCACCCGGTTCTTCGTGGTCGCAGCGCCGTACACCGCGGTGGCCAGTCTGGTCACCATCGGCATCGCCGTGGCCATCTTTGGCATCAAGCCGCTGACCGACGACGACCAGAAGGCTGCAGCCGCCGAGCTGGTGAGCTCGTTCGACGAAAACGACGGCATCGACAGCCCGCTGTTCTTCAACATCAGCTGGCTGCTGCTGGCCTGCTTCATCCTCACCATCGCGACCACCTCGCTCATCCCTGGGGTTCGCGAGCTGGGCATGGGCTTCGTGGCCATGGCCTGGGCCATCATCGCCCTCGTTCGCTACCGCCACGACGTCGACAAGAACTACGCCGCGCTCGACTGGGACCTGCTGTTCTTCTTCATCTTCTTGTTCGTGGTCATCAACGTGGCCGAGCACGCTCACGTGCTCGACCAGCTGGGCGACGGCATCGGCGCGCTGATGGAGCTGGGCGACATGGTGGGAGCCGCCGCTCTGCTCGTCGCCGCCGCGCTGGCGAGTGCCGTGACCGACAACGTGCCGCTCGCCGCCGTGCTGGGCAAGATCCTGGCGGCTCAGGGCCTGCCTGCCACCTCGCACTACTGGTGGGCGTGCATCTTCGGCGCCAACCTGGGGGGCAACTTCACGCCCATCGGCTCGGCGTCCACGGTGGTGGCCGTGAGCGTCATGCACAAACACGGGCTGAACGTCAGCTTCTTGGGTTTCGTGAAGGCCGCGCTGCCCTTTGCCATCGCCCACGTGGTGCTGGCGGTCGCGTACGTGCTGATCTTCTTGATGTAGGGGGTGCCTAAGGCGCGCTCGCCATCTCGAACTTCACCAGCGCGCTGCGAACCACCCCCGTGCCCGTCGCATCGCCGACGATCAGCCCCGAGCACGTGTCCGGTCGCCAGCTCACGCTGTTCAGGCTGTCGCTCGTGGACCCGTTGTAGGTCGTGCTCCAGTCGGTGATCTCGTACTTGTACACCCTGGACATGTCGACGGTGGCCGCCCACGGCGAGTCGGTCCACCAGATGTGGCCGTTCTGGCCCACGAACACGCGCCAGTGCCCGTCCGGGCTGCCGGCGATGTCGATGGCGGTGTACCCGTTGGGGTTGAGCCGCCAGTTGAAGTCGCGCCGCAGCGTGCCGTCCCAGGTGTAGATGGCGTTGCTGGACCACCCGATGATCCAGGCCACGCTGCCGTCGGGGCTGAACAGCACCTCGCCCATGTTGCCGAAGCCCGCGGGCGTGGTGAGCGAGAAGGTCGACCCGATGGGGTCGTAGTACATGACGTTGTTGCTGTTGGCGGTCGCAATCGCCACGTCCGCACCCAGCACATGCCCCCAGTCGAGCCCCCGCGAACCCAGGTAGATGCCCGCCTGGGCACCCACGTAGGTCCAGGTGGGCGCGGTGCCGCCGAAGTCGGGCGAGAAGCGGTGGAAGTAGGCGATCTGGGACCCACTCGACGCGTTGTCGGTCAGGATGCCGAACTCGTCGGTGCCCGGCCGGTGGGCGATGCCGCCAAGTCGGCTGGGGGTGGCGAGCTTGCCGCCGGCAATACCGGTGATGTCGCTGACGGGCGTGACGCCGCCCGCCTCGGAGTAGGTGTACAGCACCGGGTTCCATGGGGAGCCGCTGACCGCGCCCCCAAACAGCGCGTACGAGCCGTCTTCGTGGAAGGCCATCTCGTACCAGTACTCGCCCGAGGGCCCGTCGTGGATGAGCTCGAGCGTGTTGGTGAGCGGATCGAAGCGGTACAGCTGGGCGCCGTTCTGGGGCAGCACCAGCGCGTACGAGCCATCCGGCGCCCACTCCACGGAGCCCAGGTCGATCTGGAAGGGAGGCACGATGCGTGTGTACTGCGGCGGAAACAGGCAGTTCGCGCCCCAGCCCGTCACCGGCGGGTCGGTGTCGGTGTCGCTGTCCGAGTCGGCGTCGCTGTCCGAGTCGGCGTCGCTGTCGCTGTCCGAGTCGGCGTCGCTGTCCGAGTCGGCATCGGCGTCCGCATCGGTGTCGGAGTCCGAGTCGGTGTCTGCGTCGACGTCGCTGTCGCTGTCGCTGTCGGCATCGGCGTCGGCCTCGCCCACCACCAGGTCGACGATGTCGGCACCCGCAGCCCCGGCCGTGTCGCGCACCTCTAGCTCGATTCGGGCGCTGGGCTCGCTGACGAACGCCGCACACACCGTCGTGCCGTTGGCATTGGGCGTCTCGGCGGCGCACGCCGTCACCCCGTCCACCAGCCAGAAGGCCTCGACCTCGTCGCCATCGGGGTCGGTCACGGCTCCGCGAAACTCCACCAGTCCCGGCGCCACGGTGTCGCCGTCCTGGTGCGAGGTGATCGTCGCAGCCGGGTTGTTGTTGAACACGGTGACGCCGTTCTCGCCGCAAGCAACGGCGGCCAGGAGCACGGTAGAAAGGGGAATGAGGCGCATCATGGCGGCGCATCTAACAGGATGGCTACGGCCACGACTCTGGAGGTGGCGGATCGGAGTGCCAGTCCTTGCTGGGATCGACCGTGATGAAGGCGCTGAACAGCTCGGCCGCGGTGTAGCCAGCGGTCTGGGGATCGCCCCTGGAGTAGCTCCTGAGCACCGAGTTCACCACGGTTCCATCGGCATCCTTGCGGTCGTCGGGGCGGGTGAGATTCATGCGGCCGATGACGCGGCCACGCGACGTGCCCGAGTGCGCAAAGATCGCCGTGCCGTCGTCTTCGACATCGATCACCACCCCGATGTGGGTGCTGGGATCGTCCCACTCCCCGTTTCCGTTGCGGTCGGTGGTGTTGTCCCAGACAATCAGATCGCCCACCAGCGGGACCTCGCGCCAGTGCAGCTGGTCGTGCACCACAGCCAGGTCGTAGATGCTGGCCACCGTGCCGTCCATGGGCACGCCGACCTGGGTCATGACCCCGCTCACGAACCCACTGCAGTCGTCGCGAAAGCCCTTGGGAGGGTCGTTCAGCGAGTAGCGCGCCTCGACCGACACGTCGTTGCCAAAGGCCAGGTCGACCGTAGCCGGCTCCACCCCCATCATCAGCAGCCCCACCAGCGCGCCCTGCACCAGCTGCTGTTCGCCCTCATCGAGGTGGTCGAGCAGGCTCGGCCGCGGCGGAGGAGGCGGATCGGGCCGGGTGACCGCGAACACCACGGCACCCGCGCCGAGCATCGCCAGCACCGCGACCGGCACGATGGGGATGCGCAGCTTCAAGGCCAGTCCTGGGCTACCCGCCCAGCTTCTTGACCAGGTCGATGTACGCCTGCTGAGCGGCCTCTTTGCCGGTGCCCTTCTTGCCGGCCCACGCGTCGAACTTGGCGCGTCCCTTGAAGTCGAAGGCGCTCGGCCGCGACCCCGAACAGTCGCCGTCCGACCCCTGCTTGAACAGGGCGTACAGCTCGAGCAGATCGGCGTTGCTCGGGCGCGACGAGAGATTCTTCACATTGGCGGCAGCAGCCTTGAAGTCGTCTTCGAGAGACATCGGGTCCTCCGTTGGGGAGGGGCACTATACGACCTGTGGCCACCAGCGGACTCACTTGCGCTCGAAGAGCCAGGTGGAGGCCACGAGGCGGGACAGTCCGCGCTTCCGGAATCGCGGAAAGCGATGTAGCACGTCGGCGCTCCACAGCTTGCTGATGTGGAAAGCGGCACCGTACAGCTCGCGAACCACGTCTTCGGACACCGACCACGGAGGCCCGTCCATGGACGCCTGATCATACGACCACGTCGACAGAAGCATGCGCGCGCCGGTCGGCGTGATCTCGATGATCTTGTCGGCGTAGGCAAGCTGTTTGTGTGGCGGCATCGCCACCAACGCTGCGCGATCCCACACCGCCGAGATGTACCCCACCAGCTCGGCGTCGAGCTGCAGGAAGTCGGCCTCGAAGATCACCGTGCGCCCGCTGGTCCAGTGCCGCTGCCCATCCAGGGCCACCACGATGGGGTCGCGCCCCAGCTCGTCGTGAAAGGCCTCGATCGCCTCGCCCACGATCTCGACGCCCACCACATCGCATCCGCGGCCCTCGAGCCAAGGAATGTCGACGGTCTTGCCGCACAGGGGAACCAGGACGCGGGGCGCCGCTCCAGAACGCAGCCCACCCACCAGGCGACCGAAGTGCTTGATCAGGGTCTCGTTGACATCGGCCTTGTGAAAGCCGATTCGACCGTCTCGCCAGCGCTCGGCCCAGAAGTCGTGCATGTCCGATCGGTAACCGATCTATGCTGCGCCCCTTCGCATGACGCGCATGTCTACCAATGCCGAGATGATTGGTGCTGGATCGCTCTGGCGCGGCGTCGTCGACCCAGGGGCCCGCATCGAGGTGCCGCGGCCGCTCGTCGCCGGCACGCCCATCGGCCCTCACCTGCGCGTGCGTCGACTCGCCCGAATGATGCCGGGACGGGCCCTGTACGTCGTCGACAACGTCGGTCCCAAGTGGACCAAGCGCAAGTGCTGGAACTGCGGCAACATCCACAACACCGGCCAGGCCCGCATCTGCAGCTACTGCGGCACCCCGCTGCGCGACACGAGCTTCTTGATGAGCCAGCGCTGGGACGAGGGCATCTACAGCGGCGTCGAGCAGTGGACGCGGTCGCGCCTGTTTCGACTGGGCATCATCAGCCCCGTCGCGCTGATCTACCGCCAGAACCTGCTGCACACCGTCTACCACTACAACTCCGAGAGCTTGCTGATCGACGAGCCGGCGCCCCTTCCCGGCGAGGTGGTGCTGTCCATCGGGGTCAAGCTCGCCGAGGGGCTGGTGTTCCTGCACGACAACGGCGCGCTGCTGCGGGGTTTCGGCACCCACAACGTCGTGGTCATGCCTGACGGGTCGGTGCGCTGGTTCGATCTCGATCTGCAAGACAAGCTCGCCGGTCTCAAGGCCCTTCACCGCCACGCCGACGACCCCATTCCCCGCGACACGGCGGCGCTGGGCCGAATCCTGCTGCCCTTCTGCGACCGGCGCGACGAGGTGGTCACCACCTTCTGCCAGGGCATCGCCCATGGCTCGCACCCCACGCCGGTCGAGTTCATCAACGCGGCCGAGGGCATCCTGCGTCGGGGCCGCGACTGGAACTTCGACCCCGACGCCCACGCCATGACCGACGTGGGCCTGATGCGCACCCAGAACGAAGACGCCTGGGGCTGGCACAAGCTCAACGACAAGATCTCGCTGTTCGTCGTGGCCGACGGCATGGGGGGCCACGCCAAGGGCGAGGTCGCCTCCAGCCTGGCCACCGCCCGGGTGACCGAGCGGCTGATGGCGGGCCTCGCCGGGGGCAAGCCCGACGACAAGAAGCTCGAGGCCACCGTCAAGGCCGCCATGCTCGAGGCCAACGACGCGGTGCACAAGGCCGGCAAGGCCGCACGCGCCGCCATCGGCACCACGCTCATCGCCGCCGTGGTGGTCGACGGCAAGACGCTGCACCTCGGTCATGCCGGCGACTGCCGCGCCTACCTGCACCGCAAGGGCGTGCTCAAGCAGCTCACCAAGGACCACACGCTGGTTCAGGAGCTCCTCGAAGACGGCCAGATCACCGAGACCGAGGCCCGCGATCACCCCCGCAAGAACGTCGTGACGGTCACGGTGGGCGGGTTCCAGGGCGAGCTCGACAGCGAGCACTACCGGGTCGATCTCAAGCCCGGCGACCGGATCCTGCTCTGCACCGACGGCCTGTGGGGATCGGTCGAGGACATGGACATCGAGGACGTGCTGACCGAACACGACGATCGCCGCGTGGCCATGCAGACGCTGTTCCGCAAGGCGTTCTCGGGAGGCAGCAACGACAACGTCACCGCGTTGATCATCGACGTGTGATCCGTGGTAGAACGCGCCCTGTCCTCATCAGGGAGACCCCTCTTGAACATCGAAATCGACTCCAAGCCTTCCTATGGAATGGCCGTGGTCACGCTCGACAAGGGCGAGAAGATCATCTGTGAGTCCGGCGCCATGGCGGCCATGAGCGCCGGCATGAACACAGACTCTCAAATCAGCGGCGCCGGCAAGGGCGGCCTCATCGAGTGGCTGCAGGCGGCGTTGTTCGCGCTGGCCCGAAAGTGGCTCGCCGGCGAGAGCGTCTTCGTCAACCACTTCAAGGCCAAAGAAGACGGCCAGCAGGTCTTCATCTCTCCGGCGCTCGTCGGCGATGTCATCAACATCGAGATGGACGGCCAAAAGAAGATCATCGTTCAGTCAGGCTCGTACCTGGCCAGCACCCCCAAGGTGGTGTTGAGCCTGGTGTGGGGCGGCTTCTCCATGCTCTTCGGCGGCGAAGGCGCGTTCTTCCTCAAGTGTTCGGGCACGGGCAACCTGCTGCTCAACACCTACGGCGCCATCGAAGAGGTCGAGATCGACGGCAAGTACAACGTCGACAACGGGCACGTCGTCGCCTGGGAGGACGGCCTCAAGTACTCCATGAAGCGCCCCGGCGGCTGGAAGGCCACGCTGCTGTCCGGCGAGGGCATGGTCATCCAGTTCAATGGCAAGGGCAAGGTCTGGCTTCAGACCCGCGACCTCGGCGCATTCGTGCGCTGGATTTCCCCCTACTTCGGAGCCTAACGATGCAGTTCGAAGTCACACACGGACCGGCCTACGCCATGGTCACCGCCAACCTCGACGCTGGCGAGACCGTCGTTGCCGAGGCTGGCGCCATGATCTCCATGGACTCCCACGTCAACATGGAGACCAAGGCCGCCAAGAAGAAAGACGAGGGCCTGCTGGGCGGGCTCATGAGCGGGCTCAAGCGCATGGTGGCCGGCGAGTCCTTCTTCCAGAACCACTTCACCTCTCACGGCAGCGCCGGAAAGGTCGTCTTCGCGCCCACGCTCGTCGGCGACATCAAGACCTACGAGCTCGACGGCACCAAGAACCTGATCATGCAGTCGTCGGCCTACATCTGCTCGAGCGATGGTGTCGACGTCGACGCCAAGTGGGGCGGCGGCAGCAGCTTCTTTGGCGGCGAAGGCCTCATCATGCTCAAGTGCAGCGGCACCGGGCCCATCGCCTTCAACAGCTTTGGCGGCATCCGGAAGATCGAGGTCGACGGCAAGTTCGTGGTCGACACGGGCCACATCGTGGCCTTCGAAGACTCGCTGTCGTTCAAGGTGGGCAAGTTCGGCGGCGGCTGGAAGTCCTTCCTGCTGGGCGGCGAGGGCCTGGTCTGCAACTTCAGCGGCACCGGCACCCTGTACATCCAGACGCGTACTCCCCAGGGCTTCGGCGAGCTTGTCGGCCCCCTCCTCCCGATGCGAGGCTGACGATGAAGACCGAAATCCACAACGCTCCCGACTACGCATCGCTGCACGTCTGGCTCGACGAGGGCGAGAAGATCGTCACCGAGCCCGGCGCGATGATGGGCATGGATCCAGCCCTCAAGATGGAAACCAACATGAAGGGCGGCCTGTTCGGCGCCATGAAGCGCATGGTTGGTGGCGAGACCGTGTTCCTGAACACCTACACCTCCACCGGCGAGGCCCAGCGCATCGACATCGCCCCCTCGGCCCCCGGCGACATGAAAGAGGTCCAGGTCGGCGGCGACAAGGGCGAGGTCCTGGTTCAGAGCGGCGGCTACTGCGCCTGCACCGAGAACGTCGAGCTGTCGGCCAGCTGGCAGGGCGCACGCGGCTTCTTCAGCGGCGAAGGCCTGGTCATGCTCAAGGCCACCGGCGAAGGCACGATGTGGATCACCAGCTACGGCGCCATCGACTGCGTCGAGGTGAACGGCAGCTACATCGTGGACACCACGCACATCGTGGCCTTCGAAGACAGCCTCACCTACAACATCCGTAAGATCGGTGGCTTCAAGGGCTTCTTCCTGTCTGCCGAGGGCCGCGTCTGCGAGTTCCACGGCACGGGCAAGCTCTGGATCCAGACCCGCAGCGCACCCGTGCTCGCGAGCTTCCTGCATCCGTTCCGCCGGGTGAACGCGAACTAGCGTTCCCGTCCCAAGGAGCACAGGCCTCCGCGCCTGTGCCTTCGGCATCCCGTCTACGCCACCCGGCGCGCTGCCTGCGTTGCTTCGATCACGCTCAGAAGCACCTCTTCGACCCGCATCAGGTCGCGAGCTTTGCGCAGCACCGGCACGCCGGCCGACTCGATGCGGGCACCAATCGCGCCGTGCAGCGGGCTGGCGGTCATCAGCACGAACCTGGGCTGAAAGCGCGCCGGCAGCTGTTCGTGCAGCTCCAGGCCATCGACTTCCGGCATCATCAGGTCGGACAGGATGACGTCCGGGTTCAAGCCCAGGCCAACGATGCCCAGGGCTTCGCCACCGTCCGGGGCCGTCACCACAAAGAAGGCATCGCCGAGCAGCATCGCCAGCGCCTCGCGGATTCCGACATCATCGTCGACCACCAACACGACCGGCTGTTCTCTGGCGACGGACATTTCGAGCCTCCTCACGCCCCTTCCGACAACACAGTGCCGAGAACCCTTCAGATTCCCACGACACCAAATGTCGCCGATTGCCGCCGTTCGTCTGCGATCGGGCCTTACATCAGCATCGACGACGCAAGCACGAACAGGGCCCCCACGGCGCCCAGCACCAACAGGCCGGTCACCACGCCCACCAGCACGAAGCCGGCGTTGGACCGGCGCGGCTTGGAGCGCTTGGCGCCCACCGGTGCCTTGGACCCCGACGGCGCACCGGACACCGCCGACGGTGAGGTCACCTCTTCGGTGGGGGGGCGCCCGAGCTCGGCCAGGATGAGCTTGAGCTCGTCGACCACCGCATCGGCCGACGCGATGCGGTTGCCCGGTTCGGGCTCGAGCATGCCGTCGATCAGCGCATCGACGCTGGGCAAGACATCGGACCGCAGCGCGCTGGGACGGGCGTAGTCCTTGGCGATCATGCGCTGCAGGATCTCGATGTCGCTGCCGCCCGAGAACGCCGGCTGCGCGGTCACGACCTCGTACAGGATGCAGCCCAGCGAGAACACGTCGGCGCGTGCGTCGACCGCCCCGGGGTCGCGCACCTGCTCGGGTGCCGTGTACAGCGGCTCGCCCATGCGCACGGACGGGTTGGTGAGCACGCTGCTGCCCTCGAGCATCTTGACCAGGTTGAAGTCGGCGACCTTGGGCACGAGCGTGCCCGTGGCGCGATCGACCAGGATGTCGTGGGGCTTCAGATCGCGGTGCACCATGCCCTGTCGGTGCGCCTCGCGAACCCCGCGCACGATGTCGCGAAACACCCGGATGCGCTCTCGCATCGGGGGGTCGTCGTCCAAGAAGTCGTCGAGGGTTCCGCCGCTGATGAAGGGCATCACCAGGCAGGGACGCCCCTCGATCTCGAGCACATCGGTGACCTCGACGATGTTGTCGTGGCGCAGGTTGGCCTGCGCCCGCGCCGCCCGCATGGAGCGCTCCCGATCGACACCGGTGCCCCGCGTCAGCACCTTGATGGCATGCTCGGAGTCGAGCGTCAGGTGCTGCGCTCGGTAGACCACCGACTTGTTGCCGTCAGCGACGGCCTCGACCAAGCGGTATTTGCCAATCTCGTCGCCAGGTGCGAGCAGGGCGGACCTCGTTGTCCCCGCATCCTACACCGTGCTGGGCCTGCACCGCGCGAAGCGACCCTACGGATCGTAGGCCAGGCTCGGACCCAGCCAGCGCTCGGCATCGGCCAGGCTCATGTCCTTGCGGGCCGCGTAGTCGACGACCTGGTCGCGGTTGATGACGCCCAGGCCGAAGTACTTGGACTTGGGGTGCGACAGGTACCAGCCGCTGACCGAGGCGGCCGGCAGCATCGCGTGGCTGCTGGTGAGCGACATGCCCGCGTGCCGCTCGGCCTCGAGCAGCCGCCACAGCTCGGGCTTCTCGGTGTGATCGGGGCAGGCCGGGTAGCCCGGAGCCGGACGGATGCCCTGGTACTTCTCGGCGATGAGTGCGTCGTTGTCGAGCGCCTCGTCGCTGGCGTAGCCCCAGAACTCCTTGCGCACACGCTGGTGCAGGTGCTCGGCGAAGGCTTCGGCCAGGCGGTCGGCCAGCGCCTTCACCATGATGGCGTGGTAGTCGTCGTGATCGGCCTCGTAGTGGGCCACCAGCTCGGCCACGCCGTGCCCCGCGGTCACCGCGAAGCCGCCGAACCAGTCGGCCTTGCCGCTGGCCTTTGGCGCCACCCAGTCGGCCAGGGACATGTTGGGGCGCCCGGGTGGCTTCTCGGTCTGTTGGCGCAGCATGTGGAAGCGACCGATGATCTCGCGGCCGTCGGAGCCGTACAGCTCGACGTCGTCGCCCACGGCGTTCGCCGGCCACAGCGCCAGCACCCCCTTGGCGGTGAGCAGCTTGTCGTCGACGATTCGCGCCAGCATCGACCACGCGTCGTCGAACAGCTTGCGTGCCTGCTCGCCCACCACGGCGTGCTCGAAGATGCCCGGGTACTTGCCGCCCTTGAGCTGCCAGGCATGGAAGAAGGGCGTCCAGTCGATGCGATCGACCAGTGGGGCCAGCGGCTGGTCGTCGATGACGTGCAGCCCGGGCTTCAGCGGAGCCGGAGGCGTGTAGTCGCTCCAGTCGACGGCCGCCCGGTTCTCGCGGGCCTTGTCGAGGGGGAGCATGCGGCGCTGCTGGGTGCGGCCCTTCCGCTTCTCGCGGACGTCGGCGTACTTGGCGGTGATGTCGCCCAGGTACTCGGCCTTGCGGTCGGCCGACAGCAGGTTGCCCACCACGCCGACGGCGCGGCTGGCGTCTTTGACGTGCACGACACCCTTGTCGTACTCGGGCTCGATCTTGAGCGCGGTGTGAGCGACCGAGGTCGTGGCGCCGCCGATGAGCAGCGGCACAGAAACGCCCGTGCGCGTCATCTCTCTGGCCATGTGCACCATCTCGTCCAGAGATGGGGTGATCAGGCCGCTTAGACCGATGACATCCACGTTGTGCTTCTTGGCTTCGGCCAAGATGGTGTGCGCCGGGACCATCACACCCAGGTCGATGACCTCGTAGTTGTTGCACTGGAGCACGACGCCCACGATGTTCTTGCCGATGTCGTGCACATCGCCCTTCACCGTCGCCATGAGCACCTTGCCAGCGGACTCGCCGCCGTCCATCTCGGCTTCCATGTAGGGCATCAGGTGGGCGACGGCCTTCTTCATGACCCGGGCCGACTTGACCACCTGGGGCAAGAACATCTTGCCCGCGCCAAACAGGTCGCCCACGACATCCATGCCGGCCATGAGCGGCCCCTCGATGACGTGCAGGGGCTTGTCGGCCTGCAGCCGGGCCTCTTCGGTGTCCTCTTCGATGAACTTGACGATGCCGTTCACCAGCGCGTGCTTGAGCCGCTCGGCGACGGTGCCCTCGCGCCAGGTCAGGTCTTCGACATCGTTGCGCTTCTTGCCCTTCACCGTGTCGGCGATCTCGAGCAGGCGCTCGGTGGCGTCGGGACGGCGGTTGAGAACGACGTCTTCGCAGCGCTCGCGCAGCTCGGGGTTGATCTGGTCGTAGACCTCGATCTGGCCCGCGTTCACGATGCCCATGTCCAGACCCGCTCGGGTGGCGTGGTACAGGAACACCGAGTGCATGGCCTCGCGCACCGCGTTGTTGCCGCGGAAGCTGAACGACAGGTTGCTGATGCCACCCGAGATCTTGGCGTGGGGGCAGCGCTGCTTGATCTCCTTGCAGGCCTCGATGAACTCGACACCGTACGAGTCGTGCTCCTCGATGCCCGTGGCCACCGCGAACACGTTGGGGTCGAAGATGATGTCCTGCGGCGGGAAGCCCACCTCGTTCACCAGCAGATCGTAGGCCCGAGCGCAGATCTCGACCTTGCGCTCGCGGGTGTCGGCCTGACCCACCTCGTCGAAGGCCATCACCACGACGGCAGCGCCGTAGCGCCGCACCTCGCGCGCCGCGTCGAGGAAGGCCGCCTCGCCCTCCTTCATGCTGATGCTGTTCACGATGCTCTTGCCCTGCAGGCACTTGAGCCCCGCCTCGATGACCGACCACTTGGACGAGTCGACCATGATGGGAACACGGCTGATGTCCGGCTCGGCAGCCACCAGGTTGAGGAAGGTGACCATCGCCTCTTTGGACTCGAGCAGGCCCTCGTCCATGTTGATGTCGATGACCTGCGCCCCGTTGTTCACCTGCTGGCGGGCGACGGTGAGCGCGGCCTCGTAGTCGCCCTCCATGATGAGCCGCTTGAAGCGTCGCGAGCCCGTGACGTTGGTGCGCTCACCGACGTTGACGAAGAGGGATTCTGGCGTGATCTGAACCGGCTCGAGTCCGGACAGACGCATGTGAGGAGGCAGCTCGGGACGGGTTCGTGGCTTCTTGCCCGCTACCGCCTTGGCGATGGCCTCGATGTGGCCTGGCCCGGTGCCGCAGCAGCCACCCACGATGTTGATGTAGCCCTCGCGAGCCCACTCCTCGATGACCGTGGCCATCTGCTCGGGGGTCTCGTCGTAGCCTCCGAACTCGTTGGGCAGGCCGGCGTTGGGGTGCACCGAGACGAAGGTGTCGGCGGCGCGGCTGATGGCCTGCACATGCGGGCGCAGATCTTCGGCGCCGAGCGCGCAGTTGAGGCCAATCGAGATGGGATTGGCGTGCATCATCGAGTACCAGAAGGCCTCGGCGGTCTGCCCGGACAGGGTGCGGCCCGACTGATCGGGGATGGTGCCCGAGATCATCACCGGCAGCTCGACACCGGTGTCGTCGAAGTACTTCTTGATGGCGTAGATCGCGGCCTTGGCGTTGAGCGTGTCGAAGATGGTCTCGACCAGGATGATGTCGGAGCCGCCCTCGACCAGGCCGTGCAGCGCATCGGCGTACACATCGACCAGCTCGTCCCACGTCACGTTGCGCGCGCCGGGGTCGTTGACGTCGGGGCTGATGGAGGCCGAGCGCGTGGTGGGCCCCAGCACACCGGCGACGAAGCGCGGCCGCTCGGGGTCGTCGAACTCGGGGCTGTCGACCGCCTTTCGGGCGAGCTGCGCGGCCCGCAGGTTGATCTCGTACGACAGCTCTTCGCACTCGAAGTCGGCCAGAGAGAGCTTGTTGGCGTTGAAGGTGTTGGTCTCGATGATGTCGGCGCCGGCCGACAGGTACGCCTTGTGGATGGCCACCATGATGTCGGGCTGCGTCAGCACCAACAGCTCGTTGTTGCCCTTCTGATCGAAGGGGTGGTCGGCGAAGCGCTCGCCGCGGTAGTCGGCCTCGCCCAGCTGGTAGGTCTGGATGAGGGTACCGGTGCCTCCATCGAGCACGAGGATGCGCTCGGAGAGGTGGCGATGCAGGACGGCGGTGCGGTCGATGGCGTTCATGGGTTCCCGAACTAACAGGGTGCGGGTGGGGCGGTGCTAGGCTGCGGCGTGAGCGAGGCTGTCACCGATGAGGAGCTGATGCGGCGCTACGTCGCCAGTGGCGACCGGGCCGCGTTCGAAGAGCTGTTCCGCCGCCATGCTCCCCGGCTGAAGGGCTTCTTCGTGCGGGCGGTCGGCGACACGGCGGTGGCCCAGGACCTCGTCCAGCAGACGTTCTTGCATGTGCACCGCGCACGCCATGATTTCCACCTGGGCCAGCCGGTCAAGCCCTGGCTGTACACCATCGCCCTGAACGTGCGCCGCGAGCTGTTTCGCCGCCGCGGACGAAAGCCCGAGACCCAGCTGGACCCCGAGCGGCACCCCACACCCACGGTTCAGCCCGACAGCAGCACGGTGGAGGAGCGCGCCGTGCGGCGGGCGCTGCAGACCCTGCCGGAGGGCCAGCGCGAGGTGGTGCTGCTGCACTGGTACGAGGGGTGGACCTTCCCCGAGATCGCCGAGATGGTGGGCGCGTCGCACTCAGCGGTGAAGGTGCGTGCCCACCGCGCCTACGAAAAGCTCCGCGCCATGCTCGGCGAGGAGGATCGTTGATCGAAACCGCACAGGGTGTCCCGGCATACAGGACAACATGGACATGAGCCACGGCCATCCCCTGCTCGAACGCGACCGCCAGGTCAGCGGCAGCATGCCCGCAGACGAGCTCGATGCGCTGTTCGCCCACGTGGCCGAGCACACCGTCGACCGGGAGCCCACGGTGCTCGACCGCCTACAAGAGCTCCCCACCGCGGTCCGCGCGACGGCGGCGGCGGCGGCGATGCTGGCCGTCGGAGCCGTGGCACTCGCCTTCCTGGGGGTGCGCAGCGACGTAGAGACCGCGCTCCTTCCTCACTTCGTGGGCACGCTGCTGTTCCTGATCAGCGCCGCGGTGGGCAGTGCCGGGCTCGGGCTTCGTGGCCTGCATCAGCCCCCGCTGGGCCGCCAAGGCACGTTCGCGGTGGCCATCTTCCTTCTGCTTCCCGTGGGGCTCGCCGTGCTGCCCGGCTGGTGGCCGTCGTCGGCGGCGCCGCAGGGGTGGACGCCGCACACCCGCTGCCTGCTCAACGGCGTGGGCACCACCACCGCCGTCACCGTGCTGCTGCTGGTGTTCCAACGGTCGCCGATCGCCGTGCCCTGGCGAGTGCTGGCGGCAGCCGCAGCCGGCGGACTGGCGGGCATGACCGTACAGCAGCTGGCGTGTCCTGCGGGCGGCATGCTGCACGTGCTGGGCGCCCACAGCCTGTTGGGGCTGATGGTGGGAGCCGGAGTGCTCGGTGTGGCGGCGCTGCGGCGTTAGAGAGCCGAACGGGCATGTTCGGCCCACCACAGCTCGAGGCACTCGCGGTCACGTGAACGTGGTCGTGGACGTGGACGTGGACGTGGACGTTCACGGTCACGGGCACGGGCACGGGCACGGGCACGGGCACGTGGATGTGGACGCGATCGTGGACGTGGACGCTATGCGACCGGGGCATCCGCCGCCCTTGGCAGCCTGTTACGGGCCGGCCATGGCGCGCATCCACCCCCTCTCCATCGCTCCGATGATGGACCGCACCGACCGGCACTTCCGCTTTCTGATGCGGCGGCTCACGCGGCACACCCTGCTGTACACCGAGATGGTGGTCGCCGACGCCATCCTGAACGGCGACCAGGACTACCTGCTGGGCTTCGACCCCAGCGAGCACCCCATCAGCCTGCAGCTCGGCGGCGACGACCCCGACAAGCTGGCCCGGTGTGCGGCCATCGCACAGCAGCGCGGCTACGACGAGGTCAACCTCAACGTCGGCTGCCCCTCCAGCCGCGTGCAGGCGGGCTGCTTCGGGGTGAGCCTGATGGGGCGGCCCGACACCGTGGCGGCGTGCGTGGCAGCGATGCAGCGGGAGGTCGACATCCCGGTCACCGTCAAGCACCGCATCGGCTTCGACGATCGGGACCGCTACCAGGACATGCTGAACTTCGTGGACACGGTGGCCGCGACCGGCTGCACCCGCTTCACGGTGCACGCGCGCAAGGCGTGGCTCAACGGCCTGTCTCCCAAGGAAAACCGCAACGTGCCGCCGCTGCGCTACGACGACGTCTACCGCCTCAAGGCGGAGCGCCCCCAGCTGTGGGTCGAGCTCAACGGCGGCGTGAAGACGCTTCGAGACGCTCAGGCCCACATGCCGCACGTCGACGCCGTCATGATCGGCCGAGCGGCCTACGATCGGCCCTTCCTCTTTGCGCGCGCCGACGCGCTGTTCTACGACGCCGCCGAGACCGACATCAGCCGCTCCCAGATCGTCCACGAGATGGTGCCCTACGTCGACGCGACGCTGCCCGTCGCGGGCAAGCTGTCCCGCGTCGTGCGCCACATGCTCAACCTGTACGCCGGGGTGCCCGGCTCCAGGGCCTGGAAGCGGGCGCTCACCGAGGGCATGGCCCGCAAGGGCGCGGGCAGCGAAGTGTTGCTCCAGGCGCTCGAAGTGGCCGAGCAGCGACACGCCGCAGCCTGACACGGTAGAATCCCCCATGCGAACGGCTCTGCTCCCCCTCCTGGCCCTGGCCTCGGGCACGGCCTGCTCGTCCACGGGCAGCCCCATCTCGGGTCCCCCGGACGTGCCCCACGTGCCCGACGCCAAGACCGATGTCGACGTCAACGGCGACGGGCTGGCGGACGTCATCTTGGTGGGGCTGGAGGGGCAGATCACGGACTGCCCCATCAACACGGGCTGCACCGAGAAGCTCTACGTGTGGTTCGGCAACGAGGACTTCGCATTCGACTCCTCCGCGCCCAGTCAGATCTTCGAGAACCACTGGAGCCAGATCTTCGCGGCCGGCGATGCCAACGGCGACGGCTACACCGACCTGTGGGGTGGGGGCGACGCCGGCGTCGGCCTGTTCATCGGCGGGCCCGATGGCCTGACGACCTTCATCGACACCGGCAGCCAGGCGCCGGGATGGCACGCCGGTGACGTGAACTGCGACGGATACAGCGACTTCGGCCACCTCTTTGGCATCCTCTACGGCGGCCCCGACGCGACGACGCTCGTTGGCGAGCAGATCGAACAGGGCGACAACTTCGAGCGCTTCCCCGGCGGAATCGGACTGAACGAGGTCGCGACCTGGGTGGGCGACACCAACGGCGACGGCTGCGACGACCTCGTGTACGACGCCGAGCTCGTCTTCGGCGGGCCGAACGGCATGACCCCGTCCGGCATCTTCCCGGCCACCACGCAGTCGGCGGCCCCCGGGCACAATGACCTGAACGGCGACGGCCTCGCCGACGTCATGACCAACACCCCCTGGCTCGGCGACTCCAGCGGCAACATCCTGGAGGGGCCCTACGCCGATCGGGTGTACGTGCCAACGGCGGCCACCGGCGACATCACCGGCGACGGCATCGCCGACGCGCTGTGGGGAGACGCTCCGTCCGACGCGAACCCGCGGGGAGTGTCGAGCGAGTACGACCGCGTCGTCGACGAGTACGGCTTGCTGTACAGCTTGTACCGCGGCGGGCACGAACTGTACGCCGAAGGGGCCGACCCCTGGCTCGTGCAGGCCGCTTCCGACGAGGTGCTGGAGTACACCGCCAGCACCACCGCCGCCCAGCAGGCGGCCAACCCCTTCGAGTTCTACCCGTCGTTCTGGGGCCAGACGATGGGCAGCGTGGGCGACATCGACGGCGACGGCTACCGCGACTACGTCATCAAGGGGCTCGACCACATCTCGCTGTACAGGGGTGGTGACCGACTGGATCGGCGCTCCAACGCCGCAGGTGCATCATTGATGCTCGGTGTGAGCGGCGAGGCCGGCATCGCTGGCCTCACGGACCTCTGATGACCCGACTCCTGCTGCCCCCCATGGTCGCGCTGTTGCTCGGTACCGCCTGCGGTGGGATCGAGAAGAAGCTGGCCGCCGGCGACGGCGTGTGGCAGATCACGCAGTACTCGATCCGCATCAGCGACGGCGCGACGGGCGCCGTGCGGCTCGACGAGACGCTCGCCGACGCGGGGCAGATCACCTTCGTCACCGAGTACGACGACTGGGGAGGCCAGTTCGCCATCCTGGAGCTCCCCACCGCTCGGCCGAACTACCCCTCCGGGGCGTACTACGGGGCCGATGCCCCGCCCACCGAGCTGCTGCCGAACTCGCGCTACGTTCTGTGGGACTACAACGACCAGACCCTCGACTTTGCCTGGGGTGCGTCGTGGTCCGAGCCCGAGGAGATCCCCCTGGAGCCCGATGGCGACGGCTACAGCGGCTCCAGCACCCTGACCTTCTCGTACGGCATCGCCGACACCGAGACCTGGGAGCAGACCTATGTCCTGGTCCCGTAGAGCCCTGTTCGCGACCGCCGCTGTGGTGGTGCCCGTCGCCCTGGCATGCACCGGCTCGGGCGACGACGAAGACCACACCCCGGTGGTCGAAGACACCCAGTTCCTGGACTGGGACCTGAGCGCACAGTGGCCCGACTTTCCAGCGCAGAACCCCTTCAGCGCGGCCGTGCTCAACGCCGACGGCACGCGCCTGATGCTGTCCTACGGCGCCCAGGGGGGGCGTGGCCTCGCGGTCCTCGACGTCAGCCGACCCGGGGAGCTGTTGCTGTACGCCGAGTACGACGAGCTCGACATCAACCTGTACCGCGCCCAGGTCGACGGGGGTCAGATGTGGATTCCCACCGGCAACCTGGTTCAGCTGTGGGACATCTCAAACCTCGACGGCACCGGCGCCACGCTGGTGGTCGAGCACGACCTGGGGCAGCCCGTCTACGATCTCGAGTTGGTGGGCTCACACGTATACGTAGGGCGCAACGATCAGATCCTGGTGTTCGACCGAAGCACGCTCGAGGGCGTGCCGGCGACGATCGACGACGCCATCGGCAGCATGCGCACCGTGGGCACCATCAACGACTACGACCTGACCGCCCAGGGCACGGATTGGCTCTGGGTGAGCGGCTGGGAGGGCAAGGCGCTCATCGACATCGCCGACCCGGCAAATCCCAGCTTCATCCGCAGCCTGGGTGACCGCAACGAGTCCGCGGTTCAGCTGATGGGCGACCTGCTGGTGTCCCACGGCGTCACCTGGGACGTCCGCGACCCCGCCAACCCCGAGTTCGTGATCCGCCTGCCGTTCACCTACGGCTACCACGCCGTCCTGGATGAGCAGACGCTGGTGTCATCGGGCGAGTTCCTGGTGTTCACCGACTTTGGCCAGAGCCCGCCGGTCGAGGTGCGGGCCATTGCTGCCGGGCAGACGCCCATCCACTCCAACGGCCAGGCCGTGTTCCTGGTCGACGACTTCTTCGTCTACCGGGTGGAGGGCCCATGAGGATCGTGAGCCTCGTCGCTCTGGCCGTGTTCGCCGGCGTCGCTTGCACCGGCGGCTCCGCCCAGGAGGTCGAGCCCGAGTGTGCTACCGACACCGACTGCGAATCGACCCAGATCTGCGGCGAAGAGGGGGTGCACAACCATCTGGCGGGCGAGTGCATGTGGGTCTCGGGGCACCCCTTCGCGATGATCATCCTCTCGGCCGAGGTGCACGTCGACGGTCCCGACGAGGGCACAACCTGGGACGAAGAAGCCTTCGGGCCCCTGGCCGACCCGCGTGCCGGCCTCACCCAGGGCGAAGGCGAGCTCGTCGACTGCACCGGCTACGTCGGCGAATCCCACGACGCCTCCTTCGGCACCGGCACCGGGCAGGACTGCTACCTGACGGTGTTTCCAGGCCAGCCGCTGACGCTCTACCTGTACGACTGGGATCCCGAGGAGCCCGCCTACAGCGGTGGCGACACCCGCCAGGTCATCGAGAGCTGGACCTTCGAAGGCGAGGAGGGCTATGCCCAGCTGCTGCGCGAGCCCTCGACCCAGCGCCTGGTCGGCGACAACGCGAGCATCTTCGTGCAGACGGTGGATTAGCGCGCTCGGGATGGGCCGCGGTGCGCTCCAATGGGTCACTAGAACCGCACCGACACACCCAGCCCGGCGGCGGTCTCGCTGCTGTCGGCGGTGGGATCGATGACCAGCAGCTGCCCGTAGATGCGCAGCGACTCCACCAGATCGAAGCCCAGCATCAGCTCGTTCTCGGAGTGCAGCTTGGCCAGGTCGGAGCTGCCCAGGCCCGCGAGCAGCCGGTAGCGGGCAAACACCGACCCGGCGTTGAGCCCGAAGGACACCTCGGTGCCGAACACGCTCTCGGCGTTGGCGTCGGGCCCGTTGCCGGTGCCGCCCAGGAACAGGCCCAGCTTGAGATCGGCCTTGCTGCCCCCCAGCAGGTCGAGCCCAGCCCCACCGCGGCCCACCCAGTGGCCTCCGGGCGCGTAGCGGCCCTCCACCCCGAAGTACGCGTCGTTCTCGCGCACCGCACGTGCGCTCAGGTACATGTTGCCGCGGTCGGCGGTGAACACCGGCCCTGCGCTGAGCGCAACATGGGCCTCGCGGTCCAGGTCGACAGCGTCGTCATCGGCCAGGGCGGGGGCCGCGATCAGGGCGGCAAGCAGAACGAGCATGCGGTCTCCAGGTCACTGTGTCCATCTGTGCTCTTGGACACCCCGGGCCATCGTTGGCGCTACCGCGAATGACGTGCACGGACATTTGGGGACGGGTAGCTTGACCCCATGGACACCCACACGCTCATCGCCACACGCCGCACGGTGCACCAGTACGACGGGCGGCCCGTCGACCCCGGGTCGATTCGCCGCGCGCTCGAGGCCGCCCAGTGGGCGCCCAACCACAAGCTCACCTGGCCCTGGCGCTTCGTGGTGGTGGGGCCGGCCACACGCGACACCCTCACCGCCATTGGCATCGACCTCAAGCGCGCCGCCAACCCCGGCATGGCCGACGAGATGGTGGCCAAGGTGCGCGCCAAGCTGGCCAAACCCGCCGCGCTGGTGGTGGCGTGCCAGGTGCGGTCGACCGACGCCTTTCGCCAGCGCGAAGACTATGCGTCACTGGCCATGGCCATCCAGAACATGCACCTGGCCCTGTGGAGCGAGGGCATCTACAGCAAGTGGGGCACGGGCGGGCTGACGCGCCACCCCCGCACCTACCAGGCCCTGGGCATCGACGGGAATACACTCGAGATCGTGGGTTTCGTGTGGATTGGCTACCCTCAGAAAGAGCCACCGGCGCCCACGCGCCCACCCCTGAACGAAGTGGTCCGGGAGGTCCCATGATTCGCACCGCGACGCTGTTGTTGGCGCTCTGCCTCGCCACGCCGGCCGCCGCCCACGGCCCCGAAGGCCACGGCGGCTCCCACGGCCACGCCCACCCGCCTGCCACCGGGGCGTCCGGGCCCTCCATCGACATGCTGCGGGCCAGCGTCCAGTGCGAGCTCGACGCCACCGACAAGCTGATCAAGGCGGCGCTGCCCCACATCCACGACCAGCCGGTCGCGATGAACGGCTACCAGGCGGCCATCGACAGCCGAGCCGCCGCGCTCGAGCTGGTGCGCACCAACGAGCTGGCCCTGGCCACCAAGCGCTCCCGTGAGGCGCGCAAGCAGCTCAAGGCCGTGCTCGATCCGCTGTGGGGACTCAAGAAGGCCGATGCGGTGCACGGCCATGTCGAGACGCTGTTGGGCTGCGCCCGCGCACGCCGCGACGTCACCCGAGCCCACCTGCAGTCGCATCCGCTCATCGGCCCGCGCACCGCCCTCGACAAGGCCAACGAGCGCCTCGAGAAGGCCGGTCTGGCGCTGCGTCAGCACGAGACGCGCATGGCCTTCTTTCAGACCGAAGACGGGCTGCACCAGCTCGACGTGGGCATCGGCACCCTGTGGCCCACCACCAGGGACGAGCCCTGACCACCACCAGGCGAGCTACAGCTCGACGTAGCCCGCCTCTTCGATGGTGCGCCGCTTGTACTTGAGCAGGGTGCGCTGCCCGGCCTTCACGGTGATCGTCTTGGTGACCACGGTGTTGCCCATGAGGTTGCGCACCTCGAGCTCGTAGCGCCCGGCCGGGATGCTGCGCCTCAGAAAGCCCATCTCGGCCGCCACGAAGCCCATCTGGCGCCGGTCGAGGTAGGGCGTGACCCCAGCGGCCGACAAGAACAGGACCTCGCCGGGCAGCGCGGCATCGTCGGAGCCCTGAGGCTCGTCGGGCTCGCCGGCGTCGTCGGGCGGGGCCTCGTCGGTGCCGGGCTCGGTGATGGGCTCGGTGGCATCGGTGTCGTCGCCCGGTTCCTGGTTGGGAGGATCGGCGGCTGGGTCGCTGGGGACATCGCTGTCGGGTGCACCGCCGCTGGCGGGCGTGCTGGCGTCGGCCACTGCGTCGGCGCCGCCCGGGTTCGGCTTGGTGGGGGCTGGCGCGACCGTGGGCTTGCCGGGCGACTTGCCCCTCCCCCGGCCGGGCAAGGTGCCCACAGGCTTCTTGGGCGCCGCCCCGTCGTCGGCATCGGTGAACTCGAAGGGCTTGCCGGTATCGACACCGCCCCCAGCACAGGCCAGTCCAAGCACCAGCAGGACTGGAGCGAGCCACGCGGCCAGCTTCATCGACGAACCCTCCATCCACCGCATCCTAACGCCATTGCTTCCTGGGGTAGCATCGGCCACCACCGGAGGGCCCGTGCCCAACCTCGACCTCGAGCTCAAGACCAACCTCTCCTCGTTCCGGCGCATCGCCATCGGAACCTGGCGGACCACCTACGACCCCAGCGTGTACGGCGGCATGAAGCTGCCCATGGACAAGGCCATGCAGTACCTCGCCGAGTTTCGCGAGAAGACGGGTCGCCGCCTCACCCTCACCCACATGATGGCGCGCGCCGTGGCCGGCACCCTCGAGGCCATGCCCGACGCCAACGCCGTGCTGCGCTTCAACCGGATCTACCTGCGCAAAGACATCGGGGTGTTCTTCCAGGTCGCGCTCAAAGACGACGAGACGGGCGAGATCGACCTGTCTGGCGCCACCATCCACGACGCCAACAACAAGACGCTGCTGCAGGTGGTCGACGAGTTCCAAGAGACCGTCGACAAGGTGCGCGCCAAGAAGGACAAGCAGCTCGAAGAGACGCGCAGCATGTTCAAGCGCATCCCCTTCTTCATGCTCAACTGGGTGCTCGATACCATCAGCTTCTTCAGCTACACGCTCAACCTCGACCTGCAGTGGGCCGGCATCCCCAAAGATCCCTTCGGGTCGGTGATGGTCACCAACATCGGCAGCTTGGGCCTCGAGGAGGCCTACGTGCCGCTGGTGCCGTACTCCAAGGTACCGCTGCTCATCGCCACCGGGGCGGTCGTCAAAGAGCCCTGGGTCGACCCCGAGACCGACGAGATCAAGGTGATGCAGACCATGCGCGTGTGCGCCACCTTCGACCACCGCATCCTGGACGGCAGCCACGCCGCGATCATGAGCCGCACGCTCAAGGCCTGGTTCGAGCGTCCGTACGAGCACTTCGGGCCGATTCCCGAGGGGTAGCCGAGGCGCGCTACTCCTCGAGCCTCGTCAGCAGCGCGTCCACCGCCGCGACCATGCGCAGGCCGGGCCGAAAGCCCGTGGTCTGCACGATCACCAGGCGGTCGCCCAGCATCACCCACACCGACTGCACCTCGCTGCTGGCCGAGCCCATGGTGACGATGTGCTGCATGGCCTGCACCCCCTCCAGGCGCTCCCAGGGCTTGGCGGTGATGCCCGCGCCAAAACCTCCGGTGCCCTGCTCGGCGATCGACTCGGCGTGGTCGACCACCAGATCGACGTACTCGGCGGGCCACTTGGCATCGTCGAAGTGCAGGATGCGGATCTCGGCGCTGCGATCGGTGCGAACCGCGGAGGTGCCGTAGCCATAGGTCATGTGCGACAAGATCTCGTCGAGCCGATCCTGGTCGAAGGACAGCCCCTCGGCACGCAGGTCGCGCTCGCCGATGACGCTGTTGACGCGCGTCCAGGCCCCCTCGGTGAGGAACTCCTCGATGCCCTCGAGCTCATCGTCGTAGTCGGTGTCTTCTTGCAGCCGTGGCGCGTAGGTGTCCGGTCGAAAGATCATGGTGGTGGTGGCCGGCGGGTTGAGCACCACGTTCCAGGCCGCGTCGTCTCCGCCCTGCAGGTGGTGGTGCTTCACGAAGGCCTTGCCCATGCCGTACCGAAACCAGGTGGGGAAGCCCGACGGCGACTCCAGCCCGCCCTCGTCGCTCCAGCCCTGGGCGGCATCCATCTTGTGGCGAACCAGCTCCCAGCCCATCTTCTGGCTGACCCGCTCCTCGACGAAGTTCGCGTGTCCCTCGAGCACGGCGTTGAAGGCCTCGAGCGCCTCGTTGTCGCGCTGGCCACCGAAGCTCGGCAGCAGGTCGCCCTGCTGGTCTTGCAGGGCATGCACCAGCTCGTGGGCGAGCACCAGCTTGGCGGCGGGCTCGACCTGCTCGGGACCGAGCTCGTAGGCCGCCACGATGCCGGCAACGGCGTCGGGCGACAGGTACATCGCCTTGGTCTCGATGCCGTACTTGCCCACCACACCCGGTGCGGAACCCCGGCTCTCGGCCGCCATGCGGTCAACCACGAAGTCGGGCGCGTCGCGGTAGATGCGCTTGAGGATGAGCTTGGCCTCGGCCTCGAGGATGCGCTCCAGCTCCAGCCGTGTGCCCATGCGAGCGGGGGGCCGATGGTCGTAGCTGCGCCCGGCGGCCTCTTCGACAATGGGCAGCATCTCGGCGACCCAGCGATCGAGCACGTCGAGGTCGATCGCAGCAGGGTCGGTGATCGCCTCGGGGCCCTTGTCTTTCGGGCAGCCGGCGAGCAGGAGCAGCAGGGGCAGCAGGCGCTTCATGGGGGGCATCCTAGCGCCGCGCGGAGCTCGGCGTCGGCGGGCACGGGCAGCAGGGCTGTGGGCTTGCTGCCTCCCCTCGCCTGGCCGCGGCGCTCGGCCTGGCGCAGCAGCAGCTCGGCGGCATCGGCCCGATGCACCACCCGCACCGCAGCCAGCTGCCGCAGCGCCCGCGCCACCGCGTAGTGGTGGGCCTCCAGCAGGGCCGCCTCCAGGTCGTGCGCCGAGACCGCGCCGTCGGCGAGCAGCACGTAGCCATCGGGGTCACGGACGGGCACCAGGGTGCGCGTGCCGATGGTGCCGGCCAGATCGTCGAGCACCCCCTCCACGAAGCGCCGATTCAGCTTCTCTCCCACCAGGTCGACCACCTGGTCGCCGCGCCCCACGAACTCCAGCAGCGGCACCCGCCCGTACCAGCCCGACACCCGCACGCGGTCGCCAATGCGGTAGCGAACCAGGCCTGCCTGCTGCGAGATCACCACGCCGTACTCCTGGCCAGAGTCGACCTGATGCACCGGGTGCAGGTTCCCGCGGTCGTCCTCGAGCTCGATGAGGGTCTGGTCGATCAGCGGGACGGCGCCCACCCCGTGCAAGGGCACGGTGATCGGAGCCTCGGTCGCCAGCAGCCCCTTGCCCTGCACCAGCACCCCGGGAAGGCGGCGTCGCAGCTGACGCGCCAGCGGAGCCGCGTGGCCTGCGTCCCAACAGCTCACCAGCTTGAGCTCGGGCCAGTGCGCATCGACCCCCAGCTCCTGCATCGTGTCCAGCAGCGTGAGCAGGAACGATGGGTTCCACACCGAGATCACCTCCAGCCGGGTCTCATCGGCCAGGGCCTCGGCAAGCGCCCTCCTCCAGCGGTCTGGGTCTCGAATCTGTCCAATACTCGGCTGAACCCAGAACGGTCGAAATAGCCTGGACGACCAGCCCGTCAGGTAGTCCCGGTCGTCCGCCGTGCCGATGGGCGTGCCCGACGCGGTGCGTCCAAGCTCGTCGAAGCGCGGCGACACCGAGAAGTACACCCTCCCGGTGCGAAAGCTAGGCCCATGCGAGACCAGGTCGTGGGCCCAGATCAAGAACATGCGCGTGAAGCTGTTCAGCAGCGGACGTGTGTGCGGCACCAGCTTGGCCCTACCCGTGCTCCCCGAGGTCTTCTCGTAGCGAACCGCGGGGTCAGGCAACAAAAGGTTCTCGCTGGATGCCGACTGACGGCTGATCCAGGGCTCAAGCTCCTCCCAGTTTACCAATGGTAGCCGTTCCCAGTCCGCGGCCGAGCGCACCCCGAGCTCGGCCCCGCGCTGGGTCCGAGCGACCCCCGCCGCCAGGCGCGCCTTCAGCCGGGCGGTCGCTCGCTCGGGATCACGCAGCGCCCGCGCGAAGCTGCGAGCCGCCGGCGACGAGAGCAGGCGGAACAGGTGCACCGCACTCCTCACTCCACCCGCTCCCTCGGCAGCGTGCGCGTGCCCATCTCTACGACAGCCCCGGGCGCCACCACCACACCGGGCAACAGCGCCGTGTTGGCCCCGATGAAGGCGCCGGATCCGATGGTCACCGTCTTGGCGTACAGCAGCACGTTCTTCTTGGTGGGCTTGATGAGGTGCGGGTAGATGCCCACGCGATGCCCGATCACGACGTCGTCGCCGATGTCCACCAGCGCCCGGTCGACCACCTCGGTCTGCGGCGTCCAGTACACATTTCGGCCCACCTTGCTGCCCCAGCAGCGCAACCAGAAGCTGTACAGCCCCGGGAACATCTTGAGCACCATCTCGATGGTGGGGAACGCGATGTAGACGAGCTGGATCTGGTGCCCGCCCCACCACGGCGAGTACTCGTCGCTGGCCAGGTGCGAGGCGCCCTGCTTGAGCGGGTACAGCCGGGCGTGAACGCGGTAGCAGAGCAGCGGCCAGCCGTACACGAAGAACAGCAGCGCCAGCACCGGGAGCGGCCCGGGCCACAACCACAGCCACAGCGCACAGGCGCCCCACAGCGTCACCACCGACGCGGGGTACACGTACAACAGGCGTGACATCAGCGTCATGGGAAGGGCCACATCAGCTTGCGGCCCAGCGACAGCTCGAGCGGCACGCCGAGCGTCTCGGGCAGTGCATCGTGGGCGCGCCAGGTGCCGTGCAGCTGGTCCCAGACCTTGAGGTTGGCGCCAAAGTTGATGTTGGGCTCGCCGGCGGAGTGGTGCCAGGCATGGTCGGCCGGCAGCACGAACACGAGGCCCAGCACATCGGCCAGGGGCTTGGGGGGGTGGAGCGCGGAGTGCCGCCACAGGTCGCCCGTCGCCGTCAGCGCAACCGCCAGCGCGTACGGCGCCGGATCGGCGAGCAGCCACAAGAAGGCGCCGTTCACCCACAGGTAGACGATGAGCGCCGAGCTCCACAGGGTGTTGCGCGAGGTGCCCACCACGTCGAGCTCGGTCATGGTGTGGTGCACGACGTGAACCGGCCACAGCACCGTGGAGTGCAGCAGCCGGTGGTTCCAGTAGTACAGGTAGTCCACGGCGACGAAGCAGAGCAGGAAGGACAGCGGCGCCGGAAGGTCCAGGCTGCCTCCGCCCGTCGGGAAGGCCATCGTGAGCGCGCCCGCGACCACCAGCGTCTGCAACAGGGGCACCAGCGTGCCCTGAACCGTCAGCCCGAGCCCGTCGAGCACCCAGTCGGCCACGGGCTTGTTGCCCAGGTCGGGCAGCCCCGCGAGCGCGAGGCTGGCCAACAGGAGCACGGCGAAGGCGACGGCGATGAGCACGGCGCCAGGGTATCAGCCCACCGCCACCGCATCGTCCCGCTTGGGCCGAACGGTCATGAACAGCACCTCGGACCAGCGGATTCGGCCGGTCCACTGCATGAGCAGGAACAGCGTCAGGATGCTCAGAACGGTGATGGTGAGGCCGGTGTAGCCGTCCCAGAAGTGCGCCAGCGAGAAGCCCACCAGGTACACCAGCTGCGCGATGGCCGACTCCACCAAGGCAAATCGAGCCGAGACGACGAGGCGCAGGTAGCTGGTCACGAGCACGATGCTCACCAAGCTGGACAGCCCGAAGGCCATCTCGACGGGCAGGTGGTCCGCGCTGTAGCCAAACAGCAGGTGAAAGGCGAAGAAGGCGCCGGCGATGAACAGGTAGTTCATGGGATGGATGTCGATGCCGCGCAGCAGCGACAGCACATAGACGACCAGGAAGAAGAAGAAGAGCGTGATCGGCGCCGACAGCGTGAGCGAGGTGGCGAGCTCGCCGGGCTGGATGCGCTCGGGCATCACCATGCCGATGCCGCGTCCGGTCACCACACGGTCGAAGGCCCACGACAGCGTCCACCCGCCTTTGTCGGCCGTCTTGGTGCTGGGAGACATGGTGTTGGCCGGGAAGTCGATGGCGTCGAAGTCGGTGCGCAAGACGAACTCGAAGTCCTGCAGGCTCGACACCTGGCCCATGGTGGGCCGGTACGCGAAGGTGGACATGCCTCGGCTGCGGTAGCCCGAGACCAGCTCGACCCGCTGACCGCGCTTGACGGGCACCGAGAGCTTGACCTGCCCATACTGCGGCTGCAGCTCGTGCTCGACGCCGTCCACCACGAAGGTGAAGCCGTCGTAGATGCCGTTGCCGTCGGGAAAGGCGAAGGCGAGCTCGAGCCAGCCGTCGGGGCTGTCGTGGGTCCAGGCCCACTGTCCCTGGAAGTCGACGTCGTACAGCGGGTACCACACCAACCCCTTGCGTCGCTCGTCGAGGGCGATGGATGCATCGACGCGGGTGCGCTCCGCCACCAGCTCGTTGCGGTGCACGTCGGTGACGCGCTTGGTCTCGGTCCAGGTGCGGTCGCCCTCGGTCTTGGTCTCGACCACCGAACGCTGGGTCTCCCACACGCTGGTGGCGGTGGGCACCTGCTGGTGCAGCTCGGCGCCCCACAGCTCGCTGACCGCGCCGCGGAGCTCGCTCTCCTGGCTGTAGGTGCGGCTCTCCATGATTCCGGCCAGCACGAGCCAGCAGAAGGTGGTGGCCACGAAGACGGTTCCGATGCCAATGAGGCGCAGGATGGGGTGCATAGTGGGTTCTCCTGCGCACCAGACTATGGGCCGTTCGTGCAGCCTCCACGGGGCGCTCGTGCGCTTTGTGGACCGATGGCGTGCAGCGGGCGTGCAGGGACGAAGCAACAGCGGGTATCCTCGCTCCATGCGCCGCCTCGCCCCTGCACTCCTGCTCGCTGTGTTCGTCGCCTGCGACTCCGACGACGGGCTCACGGTGCACACCAACGACTTCGACCCCGAGGTGGTCTTCTTGGAGCCCGCCAACGACGAGCTCTTCGTCGAAGGCGAGGAGGTCGTCTTTCGCGCCCGGGCCGAAGATCAAGAGACCGCTCGCGAAGACCTGCAGCTCATCTGGAGCAGCACGCGGGGCGGCACGCTGACGGTCGATACCCTGTACGAGGACGACGCGGTCAGCATCGTGATCAGCGATCTGGAGCCCGGCGAGCAGACCGTGAGCCTGAAGGCCATCGACGAGCGCGCTCAGGAGGCCGAAGGCGCCGTCACCGTCGTGATCGAAGAGAACCTGGCGCCCTCCTTGAGCATCCTGTCTCCGACGGACGAGGGCATCTACAGCACCGGGCTGGCCATCCCCGTCGAGGTCCAGGTCAGCGACGATCACTTCGACGCCGTCGACATCGAGCTGGTGTGGGGCGGCGCGGCCACCGGGGCACCCGACGCGCCCAGCGCGCCCGACGCCCAGGGCACCGCCGAGTTCGACCTGTCGGCGCTGCCCGCGGCTGCCTACACCATCGCCATCACGGCGACCGACCCCTACGGCAAGAACATCTCGGCCTCGGTCAGCTTCGAGGTGGTCAACGGCGACCTGGACGGCGACGGCCACGTGGGCATTGCCCAGGGCGGCGACGACTGCGACGACACCGACGCCGACGTGTTCCCCACCCAGACCGAGTCCTGCAACGACGCCGACGACAACTGCAACGGCCAGGTCGACGAGGGGCTGACCGACGCGCCTTACTACTTCGACGGCGACAACGACGGCTACGGCGTGACAGCGACGCTGCGGCTCGAGTGCGGCCCCCCGGCGGGCTGGACCGACACCTCCGGCGACTGCGACGACGGCAACGACCAGATCAACCCGGCCATGAGCGAGATCTGCGACGGCCTCGACAACGACTGCGCGGGCGGGGCGGACGACGGCCTGCCCGTCACCGCGTGGTTCTTCGACAGCGACGACGACGGGTACGGACGCGACAACGGCTTCGTGATGGACTGCGAGGCCCCGCCCGACCACGTCGATCGGGGCGGCGACTGCGACGACAACAACGAGTTCGTGAACCCCGACGAGACCGAGGTCTGCAATGGCATCGACGACGACTGCACCGCCGGCGTCGACGACGGATTCTCGGTCAACATCTGGGCGACCGACGCCGACAGCGACGGCTACGGCGCCGCGCCGGTGATCGAGGCCTGCGCCCAGCCCCCCGGCATGGTGAACCAGCTCGGTGACTGCGACGACAGCGACCCAGCTATCAACGAGGGCGAGACCGAGATCTGCGGGAACGGAGTGGACGAGGACTGCAGCGGCACCGCCGACGACAACTGCTTCTCGGACTACACGGGAACCTGGGACATCGTGCCAAACGTGAACACGAACTGCGGGTGGGGCCAGTTCCACCCCATCATCAGCAATCCGCTGCCCAACGCCTTCGGCACCATCGACATCACCGACAACTACCCCAGCGTCATCGCGGTGACGGGCGGCAACCCCGACGGCGACGGCGGCGCGCTCACCGGCACCTTCGACACCCCAACGCACTTCGTGGCCACCAGCCACGTCGAGAACTTCGGCAGTGACAACGCCGGATTCGACGAGGACTACGTGTTGGACATCACCTTCGACTCCTGGACCGAGCTGACGGGCAGCATCGACATGATCTTCGAGGACACCCCGGCCACCGGGGGCTGCACCGATCGCAGCTTCAACTTCACCGGGGTGAGGCTGTAGTCGGCACCCGCCCTCACACCCAGAAACCGATCTCCGCCGTCTTCTCGCGCATGCCCAGCACGTCCCCGTCCTCGTCCAGCACCTTCTGGATGCTCTCGACGTACACGTGGATGGTGTCGGCGTCGGTGTTGGCGAACTGCCCCCCGTACCGGTCGATGACGTCCATCTGGTCGCCCAGCGCAACGATGTCCTGATCGATGACGCTCTGGCCCTGGTAGCGCACGATGGGCCCGGCGAACGGCGTCCAGCGCCCAAAGAAGTAGGCGAGCTCGGTGTACACGAGCGTCTCATCGCCGCTCACCGGGATGCATTGGCTGGTGATGAAGAACTCGCGCCTCGGCCCGAAGCGGTAGTACACGCTCGTCACGTTGGGCATGTAGAAGCTGTCGGTGTGCTCGATCTGGGCGCCGGTCGGGTTCAGGAAGCGCCGGAACCAGCCCACATTGTCGGTCTCGCCGCGGTAGTCGACGTGCACCACGCCCTGCCTGCGGGTGACCGTCGCCTGGATGTGCTGACGCCGGGCGGTGCGAAAGATGCCCGGGTGCACGAAGACGGTGTGCGGGATGTCGATGAAGTTCTCGACGCAGTTGGTCACGGTGTTGCGAAAGCGGTTCTGCAGCCGCACGCGCCGCCAGCCCGGTGCCTGGTACTTCGGCATGGCAAAGGGCCGCTCCTGAGCGCTCGGGCGGTCGCTCAGCCGCACGTACACATAGCCATCGGCCTCGGTGCTGCTGAAGCGCTGTAGACGCCGGCTCGCCCGCCGCTCGAAGCCCTCGCCCTCGGCGGGGACCGCCACCAGCTCGCCAGCGGAGTCGTAGGTCCAGCCGTGGTACGGGCACTGCAGCTGGCCTGGCTCGCACATGTGCCCCTTGGACAGCTTGCCCGCCCGATGCATGCAGCGGTCGCGGAAGACCACCGGGTGGCCGTCTTCGCCGCGCAACACCACCAGCGCCTCGTCCAGCACCTGCCGGGACAACACGCTCTTGGCGCCGAGCTCGTGGCTCTCGCACACGACGTACCAGAAGTCGGCGTGGTTCACAGCGCCCTCAGCACGATGTCGTCCATCAGCCGGATCTGGCACGCGAGCCGCAGCCCGGCCACCGGTGGCTGCAGGTCGAGCACCTCCTGCTCGTCTTCGTCGGGGCCCGGAATGTTCCCCGAGACGAGCACACACGCGCAGGTGCCGCACAGACCGGTGCGACAGCCGAACAAGATGGGCGAGTTCACGATGGTGAGGTGCTCGGACAGCGGTGCCCCTTCCGCAAGATCGATGGCCGCGTGCTCGCTGCCATCGAAGCTCACCGTCCACACGCCACTCACGCGACCGCCTCGAAGCGCCGCATGGCCGCCCGGTTGGTGGCCAGCCAGGTGTCCACGCTGGCCCGGGTCATCACGCTCATGTCGCGGTTCTGCCGGGTCAGCCAGGGAAGCGGATCGACGTACTGCTTGTAGGTCTCGCGCGCCTCGCGCTGCAGCGCTGCCGCCGCCTGGGCGCCGTCGCTGTCTTGGCAGAAGGTGCGCCGCATCAGCTCGAGCGCGTCGCTGCGGCCGAGCGCGAAGTGCTCGCTGGTGAGCAGCTCGTAGACCGAGCGAAAGGTCGCCGGCTCGTGCCAGAACAAGCCGCGCACCACCACGCTGAACTTGCCGTGGTCGCGCTGGCAGCCGGCGATGCCCATGTTGGCCACCCGCTTCTCGAAGGCGGTGGGCTCGGGCAGGCAGCGGCTCACCTCGAGCCCGATGATGGTGGAGCTGTTGAAGTGGTAGCTCTCGTCCATGAAGTGGAAGTAGCTGATCTTGGAGGGGATCGAGTCGGCGGCGCGGTTCGCCTCATCCTTGGCCGAGTGGTACCGCGACAGCCGCTCCTGCACCATCTTGCCGTTGAGCGTGCGCAGGCCGCGCACGGTCAAGTACTGGCTGGCGATGAAGGCGTTGCCGCTCGAGAGCAGGCCGAAGGCCCGGAGCTGCAGGCTCTTCCACATCGAACCGATGCGGCCGGTGTCCGGGAAGATCATCGTCTCGGCATAGGGGCCGCGCATGGGCCAGGTGAACAGGCGGCGGCCGAACAGCTCGGCCTCGGTGCCCTCGCTCACATCCTTGAAGGCGGCGATGTGGGCGCGCTCCTGGCTGGACTCCAGATCCAGCGTGTCGCCCACGATGCGGAAGTCCTCCATCCCATACAGGCCCGCCGCCGCGGTCTGGTTGAAGAAGATCGTCGCCACCTCGGCGCTGATGATCTGGCTGTAGTAGGCCACCCAGTACAGCTGGTTCAGCAGCCTGCGCTGGCTGTCGGTGGCGCCGTCCCACACCGCCGTGCCGTGCAGCAGCGACATCTCCTCGGGGTTCCACCACAGGTCTCGGCAGCTGGCGTAGTCGAAGGCCGCAGCGGCCTCGTCGAGCAGCGCCGTGTGGTCCTGCTTGCGGTTGCGCTTGAGGTTGAGCGCGAGCTTGCCGCTGGTCTGGCGGTCGTGGACGAGCGGGTGCGGCTCGCGGGGCAGGTTCATGCCCACGCACCCCTCGCGTCGAGCTCGGCCACCACGGCGGCCGCTCCCGGCTTGCGCATGAGGCCGCGAAGCACGCCGATGCGCTCGGTGACGTGCTGCTGCACCGCGAGCTCGTCATCGCTGGCCGACAGGCCGTGCCGAGACAGGGTCTCGCGCACGGACACCGGCCCCGCCTTCACCATGGTCAGGAAGCGCTCCATGATCGAGGCGCACAGGGCCACATCGGGCTGCACCGTCTCGAGTAGCACGTTGCCGGCGCCATGGTGGCGCGCCTCGTCGGCCAGGATGCGTGCGAAGGCATCGCGCACGGCCGGCGTGGTCGTGCCTTCCATCAGCTGCCGGTAGTGGGTGAGCCCCCAGCCTTCCAGCACCACCTGGATGACGAACACCAGCGTGCCGCGGTCACCGGAGTCGATGACCTCGGCCAGCAGATCGTGGAAGGCGGACGGCGAGCCAGGCTCGGCCGCGAGCAGCCCGTCGATGAGCTGGAAGTGCGTGGCCTCGTCGGCGCAGAACAGGTTGTAGAGCTGGCGTTCTTCGGTCGACGTGGCCAGCAGGGCCATCTGCGCCATGTAGGCCAGGCCGCATTTCTCGATGTACCAGGCTTCTTCGAGCTGCCCGGTGGACAGCTCCACGAGGATGGCGTCTTGCACGGCGGCCGGGGCCTGGACGAACGCCGAGACCCGGTCCAGACCGAAGTGTTCGGCAGGCCAGTGCGCGGCGGCCTCGGACCGTTGCGCACGCGCGTCCACCTTGCCCAGCGCCGACGCGAGCACCGCGCGCAGCCGGTCACCTGCAGGCAGGTGCCCCAGCTCGAGCGCGGTGTGGACATCGATGGAGGCCATGTCGGGAGTGTAGCCATGTGGCGGTGGGGGAGACGGTGTCAGGAGACCATTTTTCGGAAATTTGCAGGGGTTGGTCCCAAGGACCAACCCCGTTGAATTTCCGAAAAATGGTCTCCTGACACCGTCCCGCGCGATGCCACCGTCCCGCGCGATGCCACCGTCCCGCTCGACCGACGACCCCGCCAGTCCCACCTGCCAGCCTCCCCCCCCCCGGCCAACACCCCACTACGCCAGCCGCAGGCTCACCCGCGTGCCCCACCGCAGCACCGTCGACCGCACCAGCTCGGGCAGCGCGCGCAGCATCCCCGCCGCCTTGGCGTCGATGCCCGCCCGGGTCCGCAGCCCGACCCCCTTGCCGCTGGCCACGCCCACCACCAGCCGCGCCATGGCCGCAGGCGTGCTGCCCGGCGGCGATGGAAAGGTCGTGAACAGCCGCAGCGCACGCGCCCGCTGGGTAGCGTAGGCATCGTCGGGCTCGGCGCCCCACTCGATGTTGGCCTGGAACTGGGTGCCGAAGTTCCCCGGCTCGACGCAGTGAACCCGGACGCCGTGCGGCTCGAGCTCCATCGCCAGGCAGTCGCTGAAGCCCGACATCGCGTGCTTGCTCGAGCAGTAGGCCGTCATCAGCGGCATCGTCTGAAAGCCCATCACCGACGAGATGTTCACCACGGTGCCCTTGCTGGCGCGCAACAGCGGCAGCAGCGCCCGGGTGAGCAGCACCGGACCGAACCAGTTGACCTCCATCTCGCCTCGAATCTGCGCCTCGGTCGTGCTCTCGAGCGAGCCGAACAGCGCGCGCCCGGCGTTGTTCACCAGCGCGTCCAGGCCCGTCTCGGCAAGGCCCTTCACCGCTCGCTTGCGGTCACGCTTGCTGGTGACGTCGAGCTCCCACAGCAACAGGCGGTCCCCGTGCGCGGCCAGCTCGTCTTCGAACAGGTCGCGGCGCTCCTCGGCCCGGCGCATGGTGGCCACCACGCGCCAGCCATCGGCCAGGAATGCGGTGACCATGGCGCGGCCGAAGCCCGACGAGCAGCCGGTGATGAGCACGGTCTTCAACGCGAACCTCCGAACAGGGCCTGGTAGGGCCCCAGCTTGCGAATGGCCTTCTTGAGGTAGAACCAGGGCATTCGGTACTGCATGCGCGCGATGCACACTAGCTCGTCGCCCTTGTGCCAGCCCGGGTTGCGCTCGGCGAAGAAGCGAACCCTGGGGTAGCGCTCGACGAGCTCGGGGGTGACGTCGGCAATGCCCCGCCGCAGCTGCCCCCGAGGCTCGGGAAAGGTCACCACGCCGGTGGCGGGGGAGTAGTGGTCGCCGAAGAGCTCGAGCGCGCAGGTGTCGATCAGGCGCTGCTTCGGCCCCGGGGTCGGCTCTTCGTGGCGCGGCCAGTGCTCGGGGAAGTTGTTGGCCATGAGCAGGTACGTCTTGAAGCCCTTGCTGATGAGCATCCAGTACAGAGGCTCGAAGGGCTTCTGCAGCCGCTTGCGCGCCAGGTAGCCCAAGAATGCCCGCCCCAGCACGCGCTGGCCCCAGTAGGCCTCGGCGATGACGGTGTCGCCGCTGTACACGACGCGCCGCTCCACCCCATCGACACGCACGGTGAGGTTGCGCAGGGTCGAGAATCCCTGCACGGCGCCCGCCTCGTCGCGCAGCACGATGACGTCGTCCTTCCAGCTCAGGTCCTCTTCGAAGGCGCGGCGATGGGTGTGCTCGTAGGTCGCCTGCAACAGCGCGTACATGGCGTCCCGATCGGGCTCGGACACCGTGCGCACTTCGACGATCTCGGCCGTGAGCTGACCCATGGGGACCGGGGTATAACGCCACCATGCGGGATGCCCCCAAGGACGGACGCACGCGCCGGCAGAACGCGCGCACCCAGCCGATTCGGGATCGCGAGGTCTTCAACAACCCCGCGGTCGTGCCCGAGGCGTGGTACCCGGTGTGCCCCGAGGCCCAGCTGCCCGTGGGCACGGCCACCAGCGTGCTCATCGGCCAGCAGCGCATCGCGGTGTGGCGCGGCACCGACGGGAAGGTGCGCGCCGTCGACGCATTCTGCCCCCACATGGGCGCCGACCTCGCCAACGGCCGCGTCGTGGGCAACGAGCTGGAGTGCTACTTCCACCAGTGGCGCTACGACGGCACCGGCTGCATGACCGGCACGCGCACCGGGGTGCAGACCCCGAGCGGGGTCAAGACCCGGGCTTGGCCCGCCGCCACGGCCTACGGCTTCGTGTGGGCCTACAGCGCGCCGGTCGCTCCGTACCCGGTGCCCACCTGTGCCGGACTCGAAGGCGGCGAGGTGGTCTCCTGGCACCTGGGGCGGCGCCGCCTGTACGCCCACCACCACGCGATGATGGCCGGCGGCATCGACGTGCAGCACTTCGCCAGCGTGCACGACCTGGACATCGAGTTCGAGCTCGACATCGAGCGCAAGGGGGCCACCATCGCCGACTGGCACCTGGGTGGCGCGATCCCCAGCAAGGGCTGGAGGGCACGGGCCGGTCGCCTGCTGCTGGGCGATCGCTTCGGCTACACCGCGCGCTTTGCCGGCGGCAGCATCGTGGGGCTCACCTACGGACCCCAGCAGCGCTTTCGCGGCAAGGGGCGCCCCCTGCCCCCGCTGCACATCCTGTGGGGCTGCACCCCGCTCGACAACGGGGTGAGCGACGTCGACATCTTCCTGCTCACCAAGAAGCGCCCCGGGGTCCGAGGATGGCTGCGCTCACGCGCCCTGCTGGCCTTCACCATGGCCCTGCTCGGCGTGCTGCGCGACGACGACGTCAAGGCCTTCCCCTTCATGCGATTCCACCCCCACAAGCTCGCTCCCATCGACAAGTCGGTGGTCGAGTTCATCAAGTACGTCGACGGCCTGCCCAAGAGCGAGTGGGGGTCCGAGTGAGCGTGCGCCGCCAGACGCTCGAGGAGTGGTTCACCGATCACCAGCTGCAGCGCATCGGCCGCGACCACTTCCACATTCCCGTCGGACTGAACGTCGACGTCACCGCGGTGCACCACGCCTGGGAAGCCGCCGGCAAGCGCCTGCCCGTCACCGCGATGGTCATCAAGGCCCTGGCGCTGACTGCGCGCGAGCACCCCGAGTGCAACCGCACGGTCTTTCGCACCAGCCTGGGCACCTGGGTGGTCGACTTCGAGCACACCGATGTCAACGTGCCGGTGATGATCGAACACGAGGGCCGCAGCGTGCTCTCAGCGGTGGTCATCCACGATGCGGCCGACAAGTCCGTGGCCGCCATCCACCAAGAAGTCCGTGAGGCCAGCCAGCGCGACCTCTCAGCGCTGCCCATCGGCCGGCACTTCATCGCCAACCGCAACACCTGGTTCAACCGCACCAAGCTGCGCCTCGTGCACTGGGCGGTGTGGAACCTGCCGTGGGCCTTCGAGCGTAAGCGTGGCGGCGGCCTGGCGGTAAGCAGCCTGATCGGCGCCGCCAGCGACACCCTGGACATCACCGCCGTGAGCCGAGGTCCCCACGTGCTCAACGTCGGGGTGTGGACCCTGCGCGAGACGGACGGCCGCCAGCTCCTGAAGCTCGGCATCGGCTACGACCACAGCGGCCTGGGCGGCCAGGCGATGTTTCGGGTGATGAGCACGCTGGATGCGGTGCTGCGGGGCGATCGCTTCGAGGGCGAGCTGGCGCCCGGACCCTGAAGACTACCCCCTGAAGTCCCGCGCCGTGCCCAGCCCGTGCTTCTTCATGCGGCTGGCCACCGTGCTTCCCGGGAGCCCCAGCAGCTCGGCGGCCCCGCCTTTGCCGTACAGCTTGCCATCGCAGCGCCTCAGCGCCGTCACGATGTGGCCGCGCTCGACCTCGGCGAGGGTCGGGAACCCGCCGGTCTCTGCGGCCTTGCCACCCCGACCGCTGCGCGGGGCCCCGCCGGGGGCAAAGTCGAGCCAGCGCCCTTCGGCCAGGATGGTCGCCCGCTCGAGCACGTTCACCAGCTCGCGGATGTTGCCGGGCCAGTCCCGCGCGCAGAGCGCGTGCAGCTGGGCCTCGTCGATGTCCCAGGGGCCCCGACCGGTGCGGCGCGACAGGTCGTCCAGGAAGGAGCGCGCGATGGCGGGGAGGTCCTCGATGTGGGCCCGGAGCGGGGGCATGTGGATGGGAAAGACCGCGAGCCGGTAGTACAGGTCTTCGCGAAAGCTCCCGTCGGCGATGGCCCGCTGCAGGTCGATGTTCGTGGCCGCCACGATGCGCACGTCCACCCGCACCGTGCGGTCGCTGCCCACGGGCTCGAAGCAGCCGTCCTGCACGGCTCGAAGCAGCTTGGCTTGCAGTGCCGGCGGGATCTCGCCCACCTCGTCCAGGAAGAGGGTGCCCCCATCGGCGGCCTTGAAGCGCCCCAGCCGATCGCTGGTCGCCCCCGAGAAGGCCCCTCGCACGTGGCCAAACAGCTCGGACTCGATGAGCGTCTCGGGCAGCGCGGCGCAGTTGAGGCTGACAAAGGGGCCCCGCGCACGCTCGCTCCACGCGTGGATGGCGCTGGCGAGCACACCCTTGCCCGTACCCGTCTCGCCGGTGACCAGGACCGGGCTGTCGGTCGCCGCAACCTGGCTGGCCATGCGCACCACATGCTGCATGGGCGCCGACACGCTCGCCTCCATCAGGGCCCTGGGGTCTGCGGGTCCCGAGCTGTCGCGCAGCAGCCGCACCCGCTCCTCGAGCTGTCTGCGCAGGCCATCGAGGCGCACGGACTGCTCGCCATAGCGGATGACCTCGGCCAGCAGCCGCGCGAAGACATTGGCCAGGCGAACCGCCTCGTCGGGGTAGGTGCCACAGACGGCGCGGTCGACGGTCAGCAGCCCCAGCGCGCCGTCATGGGCACGAAGCGGCGCCACCATGCAGAAGTGGCCGTGCTCGAGGTCGAGCACACCATCGAAGGGGTCGCCGTCCTCGCCGCTGTGATCGTGGTCGTCGAAGACGCGCGCCGTGCCGCCCTGCAAGACGGACTGAATGGCGGGAAAGGCGTCGAGCGCGAGCTTGTGACGGGCGACGCGCTCATCGGCCAGGCGCCCGCGAGCCACCCGCACCGACAGCTCCTGCCCGCGCAGCTCCATGACGGTGGCGAGGTCGAAGTCGATGATGCCGCCCAGCGCATCGAGCGAGTCGGCGATGAGGCGGTCGACGGTGTCGAGCGATGTGGACAGGCGGCTGACCGCCTCGATGTCACGGGTCTGGATCGAGCCCTGCACGGGGCCTCCACGGAATTTCGTGGTGAAATGCAGCCGTAACACGACATGTCGTGATGTGATCGCGATTCAAGGCCATCTCCCGCTGGCACACTCCTTGCGATAGGGTCCCTCCCCTTTCAAGGAGTGACCCCATGGCAGAGTTCGCCAATAGCAAGACGCTCGACAACCTCAAGGCCGCCTTCGCCGGCGAGTCCCAGGCCAACCGCCGCTACCTGTACTTCGCGAAGGTCGCCGACATCGAAGGCTACCCGCAGATCGCGTCCAACTTCCGCGAGACCGCCGAGGGCGAGACCGGGCACGCGCACGGCCACCTCGACTACATCAAGAAGGTCGGCGACCCCGCCACCGGCCTGCCCATCGGCGACACCGAGCAGAACCTGGCCGCCGCCGTCGCCGGCGAGACCCACGAGTACACCGACATGTACCCGGGCATGGCCAAGACCGCTCGCGAAGAGGGCTTTGGCGAGATCGCCGACTGGTTCGAGACCCTCGCCAAGGCCGAGAAGTCCCACGCGGGCCGCTTCCAGAGCCTGCTCGACGACGAGTTCTAGGACCGCGCATGTCCGAGCAAGCCCACCTGTCGTACCAGCCCACCGAAGGGCTGACCTACGACCCCAGCGACGCGAAGTACTGGGACCCGGGCTTGCTCCGCATGGAGATCGACCGCGTCTTCGAGGTGTGCAACGGCTGCCGCATGTGCTTCAAGTTCTGCGACAGCTTCCCCGACCTGTTCAGCTTCCTGGACTCGATGCAGGCTCCGGACACGCGCAAGCTGACCGAGCCCCAGATCGACCAGGTGATGAACGAGTGCTTCCAGTGCAAGCTGTGCGAGGTCCAGTGCCCGTACACCCCGCGCGACGATCACGAGTTCCAGCTCGACTTCCCCAAGCTGGTGCATCGCTACCGGGCCCAGCAGGGCAAGGTGAACGGCTTCTCGTTGCGTGAGCGGCTGCTGGGCAACCCCGATGGCCTGGCCAGCTTCGCCCGCATGAGCTTTGGCCTGGCCAACGTCATGAACCGCGTGAGCGCCCACCGCTGGTTCATGGAGAAGCTCATCGGGATCCACCGCGACAAGCAGCTGCCCGACTTCGCCGGCACCACCTTCGACCGCTGGGCCGAGGCCAACGGAAAGATGGGGGCGCCCGGCGACGGCGAGGTGGTGCTCTTTCCCACCTGCTACGTGCAGAACAACGAGCCGCAGATCGGCCGTGACACCCTCGAGGTGCTCGAGCGCAACGGCATCCCCACCGTGTGCAGCAAGGGCATCGAGTGCTGCGGCATGCCCGCCTGGGAGCACGGTGACCTGGACACGGTGCGCACCCACATCAAGGCCAACCTCGACAAGCTGGGCCCCTTTGTCGACAGGGGCATGAAGGTCGCGGCACCCAACCCCACCTGCTCCATGATGCTGCGACGCGAGTACGCCGAGCTCGCCGCCCCCGAAGACCGCGAGCGGGCCCACAAGCTGCAAGACGCCGTGGTCGACCCGTCCGAGCTGGTGTGGTCGGTGCGCAAAGAAGATCGCTTCAACACCGACTTCAAGACGAGCCCCGGCTCCAAGATCAGCTACCACGCGCCGTGCCACCTGCGGGCCCAGTCCGTGGGCTTCCGCGGCCGCGACCTGATCAAGAAGCTGCCCGACGTGCAGATCGGCAGCGTGATGGAGTGCTGCGGCCACGACGGCACCTTCGCCATGACCGTCGAGGGCTTCGAGCCCAGCGCCCGCATCGGCAAGAAGTCCTTCGACGAGATGAAGGAGCACGAGGGCGAGATCTGGGTCACCGACTGCCCGCTCGCCGCCATCCAGTTCGAGCAGCACGCCGGCGTACGCGCGCTGCACCCCATGACCGTGCTCGCGCGCGCCTACCGCGGCGACAACTTCAACCCGCTGAGCAAGACCGGAGCCGACTCATGAGAAAGGTGCAGCGCGACGAGGTCGTCGACTACGCCACCTGGAGCGATCGCAAGCCCCAGGAGCTGCCGCGCATCCTGCAGATCAAGGCGAAGCGCCGCATCCACGTGGGCGAGTACCTCACCTGTCTGTTCGAGAACGCCGACACCATCCGGTATCAGGTGCAAGAGATGATGCGCGTCGAGCGCATCGTGCGCGACAAGGACATCCAGCACGAGATCGACACCTACAACGAGATCCTGGGCAACGACGGCGAGCTCGGCTTCGTGTTGCTCATCGAGATCGCCGACGAGGCGAAGCGCGACGAGCTGCTTCGCCAGTGGGTGGGGCTGCAAGAGCAGCTGTACGCCAAGCTCGCCGACGGCACCAAGGTCTACTGCACCTTCGACCCGCGCCAGGTGGGCCGCGACCGCCTGTCGAGCGTTCAGTACCTCAAGCTCGACGTGGGCGGCCAGGTGCCGGTCGCGCTGGGCTGCGACCATCCCGGGCAGACCGTCGAGGTGGCGCTCAACGAAGAGCAGCGCAGCGCGCTGGCCAGTGACCTGAGCTCCAGCCAGCCCGCCGGCTGAGGTCCGCTCACTCTCGCTGCCTCATCCCCCTCTCCATCTTCGCCGCCCCGGCCTTGTCTCTCTGGGCCTCCTGCCGCTCCTCGTCGGTCGCCGCCAGTCCGTCGATCATCTTCGCGACCCGCTGCAGCATCGCGACGTCCTCGTCCAGCGCACGGGAGCGCCAGCCCCCGTCATCGCTGTCGATCAGCAGCCGCAGGGGCCCGGTCTGCACCGAGCAGCCGCGGATGTGCTGCGCCGCAATCCACCGATCCCCGGCGCGCACCCCGTCCGGGCGAATCACCACGTCGACCGGCATGACGTACCGAAGCAGGGCGGCCACCACCGCGGCGAAGGCCAGCGCGATGCCGAGCGCAGCCCACCACGCGATCGCCAGGCCCACCGCCAGCACCATCAGCGCCGCCGGCATCAGGCCGAGCCACACGAGCACCCCCGTCCCCGGCGGCACGTGGCGAATCACGTGCAGCCGGACGGTGTGGGTGAAGGGGTCACGGGCCATGGGCCCTGCCGCCCGACTCAGGCCGCAGCAACCGCCGCAGCCACTTCGTCGTAGTTCGGCTCGACGCCGGGGTTGGGCCCGACCCACTTGTAGGCGATCACGCCGTCGGCGTTGACCACGAACACGGCCCGCTGGTTGGCGGTGTAGCCCTCGATGCCCGCGAAGTTGGGCAGCGTGACGCCGTAGGCGGTGGCGGCCTCGTGCTTGAAGTCGCTCAGGATGGGGAAGCTCACGTTGTTCTGCGAGGCGAAGGCCTGCTGGGCGAACGGGTAGTCGGCGCTGATGCCCAGCACGACGGCGTTCATGTCGTTGAACCTGGCCAGGCTGTCCTGGAAGGTGCACAGCTCCTTCTGGCAGACGCCGGTGAACGCGGCGGGAAAGAACGCGATCACGACGTTCTTGCCCTTGAGGCCCGAGAGAGAGATCTGCTCGGACTTACCCTGGTACAGGTTGAAGTCCGGTGCGGGGGAACCAACGTCAGCCATGAGACACCTCCGTGAGAGACCGACCGCGTAACCCTTCACGTGTCGAGCGCAGCCAGGCCGGCTAGGTTTCAGGGGTGAGCTGGTCGAAACGAGCGCCGATCCCCCTCTTGGGGCTGCTGATCGCCGGGGGCATTGCCCTGGCCGAGCAGCCGACGCGATCGTTGTGGAACGCCGCGCTGTCGCTCGACGCCGACCAGCGCCAGGCGGTCGCCCAGGGCGACGCCATCGCCGACTGGCTGCATGGGCTCGCCTTCGGATTCGACATCGACCAGGACTCGATGTCCTTTGCCTCCGACCTGCACGCGTCAGCCCTCGAGCTCGACCTGGCCCGCGTGTACCGCATGCTCCCCGATCAGGGCAACGGCGAGCACCGTTCCTTCGTCACCGGTCGCAGCCACGGCCGCCAGGGCTACAGCCTGCGCATCGAGGGCACTCCCGCCGCTCCGAGTGCGGGCACCTTCGGAGATCTGGACGGCGGCGTCGGCTTGAGGCCCGCTCGCTTCGATGATCGCGATGCCTACGCCGTCCGCCAGGGCTTCGACCTGGCCACCGGCGCCATCGATGATCGAGAGGTGGCGCGCACGGCGGGGGCGCTGCTGCGCGAGATCGAGCATGCAGCCGCCACCGCGCCCGCCGGCTCCAAGCCCGGCGACGCGGTGCTCGCGTCCCTGCACACGGCCCTGCCCAACGCCTGGGGCTACCTCGACCGCTTCGTCGACATCGACCGGGTGGGCGGCATGACGGCGTCGGGCCTGTTCGCCGTCGAGGGCGTGCTGCGCATCGACCTCGCGGCGCTGACGGCCGAGTTTCCGCACCTGGGCCGCTACCTCGATCGCATGGACGATCTGTTCGAGGGCACGGTCACCATCGGCGACACCACCGGCCGCAAGCTGGTCGTGTTCGAGGCGCGCAGCGAGACCGCGCTGCTGGCGGTGCGCTTCGTCACCACCGACGGCGCGCTGGTGCCCTTCTCGAGCCAGGGCAGCCACGCCGACGACCAGATCCCGCTGGGCGAGGCCACCGAGCTCGACCTGGTGGTCACCATCGACGGCGCCGTACGCCACCAGGGCACCAAGGTCAGCGTCGACGCCTGGCCCATCCCCATGCACTACGAGGTGCGCCCCGGTGGCGCCGCGGCCACGGGCTACATCCAGCGCCCGGCCAGCTTCGACATGCGCGGCGAGAGCGCGTTCACCGCCTTCCTGGTGTCGGCAGCCGAGTCCACCTTCCAGCTCGATCAGCACGCCGACGCCATGTTCCGGGGCATCGCCGCCGGGCACGACGGCCGCGGCAGCCGCGTTCAGGTCGGCGTGGTGCAGCGCGATGGCCACCACGTCGTGCACGAAGAGATCGACACCCTGCTGGTCGACAACGCGCTCATCCGCTTTGGCGCCCGGGTCATCGGCGGCGTGCTGGTGCCCGATCACAAGGCCTCGGGCGACTTCGTTCGCCTGGAGCACGAGTTCTTGGGGCACCTCGCCTCGGACTGGTCCCAGGCGCGCACCGACCTGCTCGCGCAGAGCTCCAAGGCGGCGGAGTGACCCCGTGGCAGCACTTCGTGCTGCGCCACACCAAGCCTGGCAACCTCGCGGTGCACGCGCTGTCGGCCGTGTGCTTCTTCGGCGGTCCGCCGATGGCCCTCATCACCTGGAATCCGTGGTGGCTGGCCCCCTTCCTGGTGTCGGGCCTGATCGGCGCCGCCGGGCACCACTTGTTCGACGACGGCGGGGTGAACGCGCGCGAGGCCACCAGCCAGCCCGAAGTGCCCGGCTACGTGCTGATCATGTTCTGGATGCTGGCGCGCGGGCAGTGGTGGAACGAGGTCGAGGGCGTGCGCTCAGCGGTCCAGGCTCACGACCAGGGCGGGTAGCACCACCAGATCGCCCACCAGCGCCGCTGAGAGCACCACCGTGCCCAGCACGCCGAAGGTCTGGTTGGTGGGGAAGGTCGACAGCGCGTTCACGCCAAAACCCACGATCAGCAGCGCCGTGGTGAGCAGCACGGCTCGACCGGTGGTGCGCACCGCCATCACCACCGCCGGCTCGGGAGCCAGGCCGTTCATCCGTTCTTCGCGGTACCGCGCCAGCACGTGCACCGTGTCGTCCACCACCACCCCCAGGGCGATGGCGAAGACCACCGCCGACACGGGGTTGAGCGCCCATCCCAGCAGCCACATCACCGCCCCGCCCGCCGCCAGCGGCAGGGCATTGGGCAAGAACGAGGCCGCCGCCAGTCGCACGTCGCGGAACAGCAGCAGGATCATGGCCGAGATCACCACGAACGCGGTGAGCAGGCTGGTTCGAAGGCTGGCCGCGATGGTGGTGATGCCCCGGTAGGCCACCAGCGCGGTGCCCGTCGCATGGGCCGACAGCGCCCGGGGGGCCAGGGCGGCATCGGACTGCCGCTCGACACGATCGGACAGCGCCAGGAAGGCGCGTGCGCCGGGGTCGACGGTGTGCAGCACGATGCGGGCATCGACAACGGGCTCGACCCACCTCACCTGCGGCAGCAGGGCCAGATCGCGGCCCAGCCGGCCCAGGGTGCCGTCGGCGACGGCCGCGCCCACATCGTCGCCCTCGATGTCCAGGGCCAGCGTGAGCACCCCACCGAGCTCTTCGTCGGCGAGCTTGGCGCCCATCGCCGACGAGGAGTCTGGCGGGATGTCCGCGGTGAAGGCGTGCTCGACGGCCACCCGCGAAGCCGCGAAGCCGAGCACCGCCAGGCTGCAGACCGCCAGGGCCAGCACGGCCTGCCGCTGGTGCACGGCGGTCTGTGCGATGCGGTGAAGCAGCCCATCCAAGCGGCCCACGGATGGGCGTGCCATCGGGCCCGGCGCCAGCACCAGCAGGGCCGGCAGCAGGGTGAGTGCGCCCGCAAGCGCCAACAGCAGGCCGAGCCCGGCGTAGGCGCCGAAGGAGCGAAGCGCCGGCATGGGGCTGATGCCCATCGACGCGAAGCCCGCCACGGTGGTCGCCGTGGTGAGCACGACCGCCGGCCCGACCTGCCGCACCGCGGTGGACAACGCATCGATGGAGGGGGCATCCGGGCTGGCCGCGCGCTCCTCGTCGAAGCGGTGAACCAGGTGGATGGCGTCGGCCACGGCGATCACGGGAATGAGCGTGAAGTACACCTGGTTCAGGATGCCCAGCGGCTCGCCCGTCCACCCCATGATGCCGATCAGCAGCAGCACTGGCAGCCCCGCGCCCACCAGGGGGATGGCCACCGCCGACGCCCTTCGGAAGGCGATCCAGAGCCCCAGCGTGACCAGGGCCAGGCTGGCGGGCACCAGCACGGACTGGTTGGCGACGATCATCGAGAGCAGCTCGGCCCGAACCGCGGCCATGCCGGCCAGCCAGACACGCTCGGTGGGGAGCGCCCAGGCGTCGGCGCGCTCGCGGACCTCGCGCAGCACAGGCGCCACCTTGGCGGCCTTGTCGGCATCGACGGTCAATCGAGCCGCCACCGCGGTGGTGCGGCCGTCGGACGACAGCACCGCCGGCACGAGCTGCGGGTCGTCGAGCAGTTGCGGCTGGTGCCCGGCGTCAGGGCGGATGCCTGCGATGGTGGGCATGAGCATGGGGCGTCCCGCCACCGAGCGCAGCCGGGGGACCCGGGGCAGCGCAATCCCCTCCTGCACCCCATCGACCCCATCGATCGCCACCGCCAGGGCCTCCAGGCGACGCAGGGACGGACCCGTCGTCCAGTCCTCTCCCTGCACGATGACCGCGAAGTTGGCGACGTCCACGCCCCAGCGCTGCTGGTGGGCATCCAGCCGCTCCCGCGCCGGATCCTCTGCCGAGAAGTAGGCCGTCGCCGAGAACTCGGCCTTGAGCCAGGCCATCCCGCTGGTGAGCAGCAGGCCCACGAAGCACCACAGCGCCAGCACCCTCCAGGGGTGCCGCAGCAGGGTGTCTTTCACTCCTGGACCTTGCGCGACCAGATCGAGGGCTCGAGCTTGTTGACCCAGGCGATGTAGCGCGACACCGGAGCGTCCATGGGCAGCAGGGCCGTGGGCGAGAAGCGGATGTTGTCGTAGATCTGCCCGTCTTCGTCGCGCAGCACGTAGAAGCCCCACTTCATGGCCGCCAGCAGCGAGGCGGCCACCATGCGGCCCAGCACACCGCCGCGCCGACGGGCGATGTACACGGGCTGCACCCGCGTGCGCCCTGGAGCGATGGGGGTGTAGGCAAAGATCATGTGCGCCGAGGGCAGCTCGGGGCCGGTGCCGAACAGGCGGGTGCCCTGGTTCACCGACAGCATGCCCACGGTGCCGTCGACGTAGCGCATGGAGTACTGGTAGCGCTCGCCCAGCAGCCAGCGACCGAAGCGCTCACGCAGGGTGGTGTCGGGGAAGTCGCCCGAGAGCGTGTAGTCGACGATGCGGCCCGCTGAGGACTCGTCGACCGCGAGCTGCATGTCGATGTGGATGTCGTGCACCGTGCGCAGGTGCTGGGGGTCGATGCCGTTGATCATGGTGACGTGGTGATGGCATGGCCGCTCGTAGGCGATGCCCACGCGAAACTGCACCGGTGCTCCGTCCCAGTCCGGAAAATCGGCCATGGGGGTGGGGGCGCTGGCATCGGGCCAGACCCACAGCAGGCCGTAGCGCTCGTCGGTGGCGTAGCTCTGGAGCCGGGCGTTGCGCGGCGGGTCGCCGCCGACGGGGATGTGCACGCAGGCCCCCGACCCGTCGAAGCGCCACTGGTGAAAGCGGCACTGCAGCTCGTTGCCGGTGACCGTGCCGATAGCGAGGTCGGTGCCCATGTGCGGGCAGAAGGCGTCCGTCGCCCGCACCCGGCCATCCTGGCCACGCCACAGCACCACGCGCTGGCCACACATCTCGACCGCGCGCACCGCTCCCACGCGAAGATCCGCCGCCGGCATCGCCGCATACCAGCCTTTGGCCACGACATCCCAGTTGTTGAACACCGGGAACTCACGGAACGGCTGGGTGGCGGAGTTGAGCTGGCGGTTCAGCGGTGGCAGGGCTCGTATCCGGTCATGCAGCGGGGATATCGGGTGGACGGGCAGCCGGGTACAGTTATCGGGCGCTGTCGAGGTTGTCCCTGCGCACTCCACTTTCCGCCACTGCACTCGTCTTCGCGTCCGCCTGCTGGTTGTCGACCGGTGAGGTGCAGTCCGTGATCGACGCCAACCTGGACGGCGGCGATGCCGACAGCGACGCCGACGCCGACGCCGACGCCGACGCCGACGCCGATGCCGACGCCGACAGCGACGCCGACGCCGACAGCGACTCCGACGCCGACAGCGACTCCGATGCTGACAGCGACTCCGACACCGACCCTCCCACCTGCGCCGACGACGTGCTGGGGGGCACCACCGGTCCCGTCGCCAGCGGCACCAATGTCGGTGCCGTCGACGACCACAGCGGCTCCTGCGCCGGAAGCGGCACCGGAGGCGAAGACCGCACCTTTCACTGGACGGCTCCCACCGCGGCTTGCTGGGCCTTCTCGACCCTGGGCAGCGACTACGACACCGTGCTGTACCTGCTCGACGGCGACGGCTGCACCGGCACCGAGCTCGCCTGCAGCGACGACCGCGTGAACACCAGCGAAAACGTCGACGTCAGCCTCAGGACGTCGTTCATCGGTCTGCCGCTCGACCAGGGGCAGTCGGTGACCGCGGTGCTCGACGCCTGGTCGAGCGACGCGAGCGGCGACTTCGAGCTGTCCATCGTCGAGGCGCCACGCGCCGACTTCGCATCGCTCAACGATCTCGTCGACCTGGGCACGGCCGTGGACGTCTCGCACGCCGCCGACACCACCTCGGCCGACACCACCATCGCCGACCCCCGGCCCTGTCCGGGCGGCTCCGGCGCCGACATCTTCTTCCAGTGGCAGGCGCCGAGCACGGGCACGGTCGACTTCTCGATCACCGCCGACTTCGACGCCGTCCTGTCGCTGCACAAGCAGTGCAACGCCCAGGCCGACAGCTGCCACGACCTGGTGAGCAGCACCGGCGGCGAGACGCTGCAGCTCGATGCCATCGCCGGCGAGGTCTGGTACGTGCGGGTGGCCGGCTACGACGAGGGCTCGGGGCCGCAGACCGGCATGGTCGAGCTCACGGTCAGCCAGTAGGCCGCAGCCGGCTCACGCGCGACGGCGTCGCAGCATCACCAGCCCGATCAGCCAGCCAAAGCCGGCGAGTCCAGCGCCCGCCGACGAGCATCCGCCGCTCGATACGGCCGTGTCGCCCGAAATCGAGCTGAACATCTCGCCGGTGTCGCGCGGAGCGCACAGGCCATCGTCGACGACATCGAGCCAGTCGGGCGCCGAGTCGCAGTCCGAGTCGAGCGGGGTGGCCTCGGTGCCCCACTCCTCGCCGTCGCCGATGCCGTCGCCATCGCTGTCGGGGTCGAGGTGCGAGCTGATGCCGTCGTCGTCGGGGTCGACTGATCCCTCGAGCTCGGTGGGCACACCATCGCCGTCGTCGTCGTCGTCGAGGGCGTCGATCACGCCGTCTTCGTCGGTGTCGGGCGCGTTGGCCAGGTCGTCTCCGACCTCGTAGGAGTCGGTCCAGCCGTCGCCGTCGGTGTCGCTGTTCAGCGGATCGGTGCCCAAGGCCTCTTCTTCGCTGCGCGTCAGGCCGTCGAAGTCTTCGTCGGCGCAGGGGCCGTCGAAGTGGGCGTCGTCGAGGTAGGCGGGGATGCCATCGCAGTCGCCATCGACGTCGCCCTCGTCGAGGGTGGGAATACCGTCGCCGTCGTCGTCGGTGTCGAGGTAGTTGGGCGTGCCGTCGCCATCGGTGTCATCGTCGATGGGGCGGGTGTTGCCGCTGGTGTCTTCGTCCCAGGTGTCGACCCCGTCGCCATCGTCGTCGGTATCGAGGTAGTCGGGCGTGCCGTCGCCGTCGGTGTCGTCATTGCGCGGATCGCCGTCTTGGCCGACGTCTTCGTCGATGGTGTCGACGCCGTCACCATCGTCGTCGATGTCGAGCGCGTCGATCACCGAGTCCAGGTCGCTGTCGGTGGGGTTGCTGACGCTGCCCACCTCGTCGCCGTCGTCGATGCCATCGCCATCGGTGTCGGCGACGTTGGGATTGGTGCCCAGATCGTTCTCGTCGCAGTTGCTGATGCCGTCGTCGTCGAGGTCGCCGTCGCAGCCATCGCAGTTGATGCAGTCGATGTAGTCGGGAGTGCCGTCGTCATCGAGGTCGAGGCCGTACTCCTGGAAGTCGAGCAGGAAGTCGCCGTCGCTGTCGTCGTCGTGGTAGTTGGGCACGCCATCGCCCACCGGCGTGCAGTCGAAGGTCTGTCCGGTCAGCGGAATGCTGCACTGCGGCGGATTGACGCCGTCGATGTCTGTGTCTCCTTCTTCGAGCGTGGGGATGCCGTCGTCGTCGTCATCGAGATCCAGAAAGTCGCGAATGCCGTCGAGATCGAAGTCTTGGGGCGCTCCGGTGGGATCGTCGGGAGAGCCGTCGTAGTCGTGGTCGTTCCACTCAACGCCATCGCTGACCCCGTCACCGTCGCTGTCGCTGTTGTAGGGGTCGGCTCCCCAGGTGATCTCATTGGCGGTCGGAATCTCGTCGCCATCGTCGTCGGTGTCGAGGTAGTTGGGCACGTTGTCCAGGTCGAGGTCGGTCGTGCCCTCGGTGATCGTGAGCACGCCGTCGCCGTCATCGTCGGCATCGAGGTAGTTGTAGAGATTGTCGCCGTCGCTGTCGTCGAGGGAGCGGGGGAACGAGTGGGCAGTGCCGTCGCCATCGACGTCCTCATCGATGGTGGGGATGCCGTCGTTGTCATCGTCGGGGTCAACGATGTTGGCCAGCGAATCGCCATCGGTGTTGCGGCCGTTCGAGCCATACTCTCGGATGTCCACCACGCCATCATCATCGGAATCCGTGTCGCAGTCGTCGGCTCCGACGGCGGTCTCGACCGCCCAGGTGAGGGTGTCGCCATCGTCGTCGGTGTTCGGGCCCCCGGATCCATCGCAGTCGTTGTCGATGCCATCGCCGCAGATCTCGCTCGCATCGGGACTGATGGCCGAGGTCGAGTCGTTGCAATCGAGCGTATTGGAGACGTACGGCGCGCCGGCGGTGCAGTCCGGAGCCGGGGCCCCCGGGTTGCCATACCCGTCGCCATCGCTGTCGACGAACCAGGCAATGGCGCTCGGCACGGTGGGGTCGCTGTCGTTGCAGTCGGTGCTCGTGGACAGGTAGCCCGCAGGCTCTTCGCACTGCACCAGGGTGTTGGTCGGGTCGCCGTGGCCGTCGTTGTCGGTGTCGGCGTACCAGACCGTGTCCGGGTTCAGGCTGCTGTCGCTGTCGTTGCAGTCTTGATCGTTGCGGACGTAGCCACCAGGGAAGTCGCACTGCGTCAGGCTGTCGGACGCCAAGCCGAAAGAGTCGCTGTCGGCATCGCGGAACCACTCGGTGTCGGGATTGAGCGTCGCGTCGTCGTCGGCGCAGTCCTGGCTGTTCATCACGTAGCCCGTGGGCCCATCGGCGGGGCATTCCTTCTGGGTGACGCCTGGGTCGCCATAGGAGTCACTGTCGCTGTCGAGGTACCAGTTGACGGCGTCGGAGCTGAGCGGCCCATCCGTGGTGCCGTTGCAGTCGTCGTCGTCGCCATTGCAGACCTCGGTCGCATCCGGGTTGACCGCGCTCAGGGTGTCGTCGCAGTCGCCTGAAACGGGAACCCAGCTCACACCCGGGTCGTTGCAGGCCAGCTGGCTGGACGAGACCACGCCGAAGTTGTCGCCATCGGTGTCTTCGTACCAGGTGTCCGCGTCGACCGCGTCGGGGCCGTCGGACCCGTTCACGCAGTCGTCGTCCTTGCCATTGCAGGACTCGATGGCCGCCGGATTCACGGTGACGTCACCGTCGTCGCAGTCGCCCGAGACCGTGGACCACTTGGCCGGTGCGGTGCCCGGGCAGTACATCGCCGTCGACGCGGCTAAGCCGTAGCTGTCTTCGTCGTCGTCTTCGTAGTGCACGACAGCGTCGGATGCGTCGCTGCCGTCGGCGCCGTTGATGCAGTCGTCGTCTATGCCGTTGCAGACCTCGGTCTCGCCGGGATTCACGTCCTCGTCGGTGTCGTCGCAGTCGTCGGTCTCGGCGTAGTAGCCGTCGCCGTCGGCGTCGGTCAGGGTCACGCCGGCATCGGGGCCGCCGAAGGCACCGATGTCGCTGCGGGACCCGTCGGGGTCGTTGTAGGCGCTGTTCGAGTCGCCGGTGTTGATCATCGGGCTGCCGGTGCCCAGCCGGAAGTCGTCGTTGGTGCAGTCGCCGTCGTCGGACCACGCTACGAACAGGGGATCACCGTTGACGGCGCCGCTGCCCTTGGTGGGCTCGTTGGCGTTGTCGTACCACCCGTTGAAGTCGAGGGTGCTGCTGGCGCTGCAGCAGCTGAACACCGAGTTGTTGCCGTCGTTGTCGACCACCAGGTTGTTGCGGAAGTCGACGGTGGTGCCGCTGTCGCGGAACTCGATCGCCGTGCCGTCATCGCCGGTGAAGTTGGACACGAAGGTGTTGTTGTGCACATCGGCGTCACGCCCGCCGTAGATCGACATGCCCCCGCCGTCGGAGTTGGAGTCGTTGGCGGTGTAGTTGTCGACGAAGACGTTGTTGGTCCAGACGTTGTTGCTGTTGCTCCCGGTGAGGAAGACGCCACCACCGTTCTTGTCGTTGCCCGTCGTTCCATTGGCGCAAAAGGTGTTCCGCTGTGCCGTCGTGTCGGCCGTCCCCGAGACGTAGACCGCCGCACCGCTATTGATCGCGGTGTTGTCCTGGAAGACGGTGTCGGTGACGGTCAACGCGACATCGTCGACATAGATGGCGCCGCCGTAGTTGCCATCGGAGTCGGCGAAGGTCGAACCCGTGACGGACAAGCTCCCCCCCGTGTCCATCCAGATGGCAGCGCCATTGTTGCCGTCGACGTTCGTGAACGTCGACTCGGTGACAATCAAGTCGGTGTTGCGGGCCCAGATGCCGCCACCGTGTGTCGAGCTGTCGATGTCCGTGAACGTCGACCGGTAGACATGCAGGTCGGAGTTGATGACGTAGACGCCACCGCCCGGTTGATCGGTGGAGTAGCCATCGAAGGTCACTCGCGAGAGAACCACGTCGCTGTTGTGCGACACGAGGACGGCACGCCGTTCGGCCTTCGCGATCACCAGATTGATCAACGTGACATTGACGCCCGAGCCGTTCCAGGGGCCCAGGTAGGCCGACTGATGCCCGGTTGGGGCTGCGATGGTGACCAACCCCGTGGTGGCGGGATTTCGGCGGATGGTCAGCCCCGCGGTCGACGTGCCGAACTTCGTGGTGTCCTGGACCGACAGCAGCTCGGTGTAGGTTCCGCCGTTCAGGCAGATCTCATCGCCGGTGCTGGCCGCCGCGATGGTGGCAGACAGGCTGTCGGTGTTCGAGATGATGACGTCGCAAGCGAAGGCATCGACCGACAGCGCAAGGAGCATGAAGAGAACTGGGCGCACGGAGACCTCTTTGATCCGGCTCCACATAAGGTACCGGACGACAGCCCGCATCGCTGGGTCCGAACGTCATTCCCGGATGTGCGAACGAATGGGGTGTCGTTACCGGCCGGGCCAAAGGAGATCCCTGCCATGAAGACCCTCGACAACGCCCTGTTCACCGCCCTGATCGCGCTCGCTGCGTGCAACGGCCCCACGACCGCCGACGACACCGGTGACGAGCACCACACAGGCGACACGGGCGAGACCGCCGACGACATCGCCCTGGTGGGCACTTGGTCCGATGGTTTCGGCGGCACCCACACCATCACCAACACCACCTGGGACGAGGCGGGTGACGGCTACACCAACGCCTTCGCGATCACCCAGTACGACAACGACACCCACTTCGCCATCGCCCAGAACGCGTCCACCAACGGCTTCAACCCCGACCTGTACAGCCGCTTCGACTGGGCATCGGATGGGGCGACCGGCTTCTACTACTGCCAGTCCACCTTCGACGCGGCCACCGAGGCCGACGCCCTCGCCGCGACCCCGGCCGATGCCACCGACCCCAGCACCACGGGCTGCGGCGGCACCTTCCCCTGGACCCACCTGACCGTCCCCGAGTAGCGAACCCGGGCGCCACCGCGTTACCACGCCCGGCTGTGCGCCCTCCCCTGGGCGCGCCGGGGGTGCACGGGTGTCCGATTCTGCCGCCTACTTCGATGTCGACGGCACGTTGGTCGACAGCAATCTGCTGCATCCGACGCTGCTGTACCTCGCCAACCAGCAAAGCCCGTGGAAGACCGCGGCCAAGCTCGGCAAGGCCCTGCTTCAAGGCCCTGCCATGGCCATGGCCGAACTCCGCGATCGGCGGCTGTTCAACGAGATGCTGTTCAGCCACTACGAAGGCATGACCGAAGATCGGCTGGTGATCCTGGCCGACGAGGTGTTCGACACCATGATGCGTCCGCGCATCTTCCCGGGCACCGTCGACCTCATCCGCAAGACGCAGGACGCCGGACAGCGCGTGGTGCTCATCACGGGCTCCCTCGATCTCACCATCCACCCGCTCGCGCAGCACCTCGGCATTCCCCAGAGCGACTGCATCACCAACCGGCTCGAGATGAAAGACCGCGTCGCCACCGGCAAGTTGATGCGCCCCGTCGTCGCCGGTCCCACCAAGGCACGGCTCATCGCCGACGACGCTCGCGAGCACGGGCACGATCTGTCCCGCTGCTTCGCGTATTCCGACTCGTACAGCGACGTGCCCATGCTCTCGGTGGTGGGCCACCCGTACTGCGTGCACCCCGATGGCCGCCTCGAGCGACTGGCGAACGCCTACAGCTGGCCCATCCTCGACCTCAAGACCACGGGGCCTCGACGCTCCCGCCCGGAGACCCACTGACATGGCGTCCACCCATCCCAGCGTCGTGACCATCGACCACCGCAGCAAGCCGCGCGTCCTGTTCTACGGCGACCAGCTCATGAAGGTCGATCTGCCCGTCGGAACGCGGGTGATCTACCCCAAGAAGCCCATGGCCGGGCTGCCCGACCCCGATGCGGCCATCCGCTACGCCATCAACCACCCTCTCGACAGCGAGCCGCTGTACGCCAAGCTGCGCCCGGGCATGAAGGTCACCATCGCCATCGACGACCTGTCCATGCCGCTGCCCCCCATGCGCACCCCCGACGTTCGCCAGCGCATCATCGACATCGTGCTCGAACAGCTCGACGACCACGGGGTCACCGACATCGAGCTCATCGTCGCCACGGCCTTCCACCGCCCCATGACCGAGCACGAGATCAAGCGCATGGTGGGCGCCAAGACCTTCCGGCGCTTCTGGCCCCATCGCCTCTACAACCACGACGCCGAGGCCCCCGACGGCCTGGCCGACCTGGGCAAGACCGAGTCGGGCATGGCCGTCGAGATCAACCGGCGGGCGGCCGACAGCGACCTGCTCGTGTACGTCAACCTCACCTTCGTTCCGATGAACGGCGGCTACAAGTCCGTCGGAACCGGCCTGGTGGGCTACCGCACACTCAAAGAGCACCACACCCCCCACGCCATCCGCAAGACGCGCAGCTACATGGAGCCCGAGACCTCCGAGCTCAGCCGCCGCATGACCGAGATCGGCAAGCACATCCACAGCAAGATCGACATCTTCCAGATCGAGAGCACGGTCAACACCAACCAGTACGACAGCACCCTGTCGTTCCTGGCCAAGAACGAAGACGAGCTCACGCCCACCGAAGAACGCGCCATGAACGCACTGATCAGCACGCTCGACTTCCTGCCCCAGCCCGCCCGCCAGGCCATCTTCGAGCGCGTGCCCTCCCCGTACGACGTCATCGGCGTCTGGGCGGGCCACGTCGAGGCCGTGCACGCCGCCTGCATCGAAAAGGTTCGCAAGCAGCTGGTGGTGCCCGTCGACGGTCAGTCCGACGTCGTCATCTTTCCGGTGCCGTACATCAGCCCCTACAACGTGGGCGCCTTCCTCAACCCGCTGCTGCTGTCGGTCATGATCGAGGGCTACCTGTTCAACCTGTCGCAGGGCGCTCCGCTGGTCAAGAAGGGCGGCACGATCATCGCGCTGCACCCGGCCTCCGACAAGTTCGACAAAGAACAGCACGCGCCGTACGTCGAGTTCTTCCACAAGCTGCTGCCCCAGACCCGCGACGCCATGGAGCTGCACAAGCGCTTCGAGAAGGAATTCAGCACCAACGCCGGCTACATCCAGATGTACCGCACCGGCAAGGGCTACCACCCGGTTCACCCCTTCTACATGTGGTACTGGGGCGAGAACGGGCGTCAGCACCGGGGTCGGGTGATCATCGTCAAGCCCGACAACGAGTACGTGCCCGAGATCCTGGGCTACGAGACCGCCGCCACCATGGAAGAGGCCCTTCGCATGGCCCGCGAGTCGTACCGAGAGGGCGTCAAGGGCAGCCCCAGCGCGCCCAAAGACCCCTCCATCACCTGCCTGCGCATCGCGCCCATGGTCATGACCGACGTCACGGTCAAGAACGACGATCCGCCCATGGCGCTCGCCGAGCCGGCGGAGGCCAAGTGAGCGACACCCTCGACCTCTCGGCACAGTTCGCCGGAGCGCGCCTGGTCGTGCTGGGCGGCACCGGCTTCTTGGGCAAGGTGTGGCTGTCTCAGCTGCTCTACCACTGGCCCGAGGTCGAGCACATCTGGCTGGTGGTGCGCCCCAAGGGCGACCTGAGCTCCCACGACCGCTTCTGGACCGATGTCGCCACCAACAAGGTCTTCGATCCTTTGCGGAAGCAGCACGGCGACGACTTCTACGCCTTCCTCGAGAAGAAGATCACCCCCATCGCGGGTGACGTCAGCGAGCCGTTCGCCGGCGTCGCCCAAGAGGTGCGCGACGAGCTTCGCGGCCGGCTGACCGCCGTCGTCAACAGCGCCGGCGTCGTCGACTTCAACCCGCCCCTCGACTACGCGCTCAACGTCAACGCCTTCGGCATGCAGAACCTCGTCGAGCTGTGCCGCGACCTGGGCGACTGCAACTTCCTGCACACCAGCACCTGCTACGTCGCCGGCGGCAACACCGGCCAGGTCGACGAGGTCGATCCGCTCAGCAAGCCCTTCCCCCGCGCCCACGAGCTCGATGAGGCCCACTGGAGCCCCGACCGCGAGATCGCCGAGTGCGTCGATCTGGTCGACCACGTGCGCCATCGCGTGGGCGACGCCTTCCGGCAGTCCCACTTCCTCGACCAGGCCAAGCAGAACCTGCGCAAGAAAGGCGAGCCCTGCCGCGGCTCGGCCCTCGACGACGAGCTCATCCGCGTTCGCGACGGCTACGAGCGCGAACAGCTCGTCGACGTGGGCATGGAGCGAGCCCGGTACTGGGGCTGGCACAACACCTACACCTACACCAAGTCCATCGGCGAGCAGGTCCTGTGCCGTTCCGAGCTGCCGTTCACCATCGTGCGGCCCGCCGTGATCGAGTCGGCGGTGGCCTTCCCCGAGGTGGGCTGGGCCGAGGGCGTCAACACGATGGCGCCCGTGCTGTACCTGGGCCTCAACTCGCCTGGGTCCTTCCCGTGCGCGCCCGACTCGGTGCTCGACATCATCCCCGTCGACCTGGTGGCCTCGGGCATGAGCATCGCGCTCGCCGCGCTGATCGAGGGCACGCACCAGCGCGTCTACCAGCTGGGCAGCTCCGACACCAACCCCCTGCTCATGACCCGCATCATCGAGCTGTCCGGCCTGCACAAGCGCCGCTACCTGCGCACCGAGGCCCCCGGGAACCCGCTCATCAACGCGGTCCGTGCGCGCATCGAGCCCACCCCCCAGTCCGCCCAGAGCTACATCAAGCGCGGCCCCGCGTGGCTGTCCAGCGTGGCCAGCCAGGCCAGCGGCGTGCTCAAGGGCATCGGCGGCCCCCTCGCACCCATCACCCGGCCGGCCGCCAAGGCCCTCGAGGGCGCCAGCAAGGGCCTCAAGATCAAGGGGTTCATCCTCGATCAGTTCCTGCCCTTCATGGCCACGCACAACTACCGCTTCGCCACCACCAACATCCGCGCCGAGTTCGATCGGCTCTCGGACCAAGACCAGCTCAAGCTGCCGTTCCGGCCCCAAGACATCGACTGGCGCGACTGGATGATGAACGTCCAGATTCCTGGCATGCAGCGCAACGTCTTTCCCCTCATCGACGAGCGCATCAGCCGGCCACGCAAGCCCCTGCGCGGCTACGACCACCTCATCGACCTGGTCGCCGAGATGGCCGACCGACACGGCCACATGCCGGCGCTCATGCTCACCACCGACCAGGGCCTCGAGCGCATCAGCTTCATCGAGCTGCAGCAGCGCGTCGACGCCGCAGCTTCGCGCCTGTTCGCGGCTGGCGTGCGGCGTGGCGACCGTGTCCTGCTGTCGGGCAACAACCATCCGGCCTGGCCCATCGCCTGGTTCGCCATCATCCGCGCCGGCGGTGTGGTCGTGCCCGTCGACCCGGCGCTCGAGGCTCCAGGCCCTCACAACATCGTCAAGCGCGCCGAGATCACCCTGGCCGTCGTCGACAGCGACGCTCGCGCCTGGCTGGGCGATGGCCTGCCCGCTCAGACCGTCGATCTGCACGCCGTCGTCGAGGGTGGTGCCCCTGGCCCGCTGCCCGACCTCGAGCTGGTCTCGGACGACCTGGCGTCGATCCTGTTCACCAGCGGAACCACCGGTGAGCCCAAGGGCGTGATGCTCACGCACGGCAACTTCACCTCGCTGCTGGGCAGCCTGGGCACGGTGTTCCCGCTGCGACCCACCGACCGTGTGCTGTCGGTGCTCCCGCTGCACCACACCTTCGAGTTCACCTGCGGCCTGCTCCTGCCGCTGTCGCGCGGAAGCCGCATTCTCTACCTCGACGAGATCAGCGGCGAGCGCCTCTCGCACGCCCTGCGCGAGGGCCGCATCACCGCGATGGTGGGCGTGCCCGCGCTGTGGCAGCTGCTCGAGCGCCGCATCCGGAGCGAAGCCAGCAGCCGCGGCAAGCTCGCCGAGGTCGCCTTCGACGGCGCGCTGGCCGGCAACCGCTGGTTCGGAGCCCAGACCGGCGTCGACCTGGGGCGCTTGATGTTCGGCAGCGTGCACAGCCGGCTGGGAGGCAACATCCGCCTGCTCATCAGCGGAGGAGCGGCCCTGCCCAAAGACACCCACGCGCTGTTCTCGGGCCTGGGCCTGCACCTCGCCGAGGGCTACGGCCTCACCGAGGCCGCGCCGGTGCTGTCGGTGTCCAAGGGCTCACCCGGGGCCCGCGCCGGCAACGTCGGAAAGGCCATCCCTGGTGTCCAGCTCAAGATCGCCTCAGCCGACGACAACGGCGTCGGCGAGGTGCTCGCCAAGGGCCCCAACGTCATGAAGGGCTACTTCGCCGACGAAGATGCCACCAAGGCTGCCGTCGACGAAGACGGCTGGCTGCACACTGGCGACCTGGGCCGCATCGACCACAAGGGCCGCCTGGTGCTCGTCGGCCGCGCCAAGGACGTCGTGGTCACCGCCTCGGGCGAGAACCTCTACCTCGACGACATCGAGAAGCGCATCGGCACCATTCCCGGCGTCGACGAATACGCCCTGGTGGGCATCAACGACCCTCGCGGCGGCGAGCGCCTGGCCATGCTGGCCGTTCCCCAGGACGACGCCACCACCGCCAAGACGGGCATCCGTGCCGCCATCGCGCACCTGCCGGCCGTCCAGCAGCCGGCGGTGGTGCACACGGTCGATGCCGAGCTTCCGCGCACCGCCACGCGCAAGGTTCAGCGCAAGGCCGTGCGCGAGACCATCGAGCGCATCGTGGCCGCGACCGCGGCCGCCAAGGGCAACGCCATCGCAGGGCCGGTTGTCACCGCCGTGGCCAGCATCGCCGGCAAGGCGCCCGGCGACGTGACCGACGCCACCCACCTGCGCGAGGATCTGGGCTTCGACTCGCTGATGTGGGTCGAGCTCGCCGGTGCACTCGAGGCCCTCCCCGGGCACACCCCGGACGCCGATGCCCTGTCCGACTGCGACACCGTCGGCGACGTGGTCGCCCTCACCCGCAACCAGCCGGCAGTCGCCGCCATCGAGGACACCGAGCCCAGCAGCCTCGTGCTCCCAGAGGTCGTGCGCACCCCCCTCAAGGAGGGCCTGCGCCAGCTGCAGATGGCGGCCTATGGCCGCGCCCTCGACACCCGCGTCGTGGGCCGCGCCTTCATCCCGCAGAACCGCCCCACCATCGTGGTGAGCAACCACACCAGTCACCTGGACATGGGCCTGGTGAAGTACGCGCTGGGGCCGTACGGGCAGCGCATCCGCGGGCTCGCCGCCAAAGACTACTTCTTCGCCGGCAACCGCTGGTGGGTGACCTACTTCGAGCAGCTCACCAACCTGGCCCCCATCGACCGGGAGCGAGGGTTCCGCGCCAGCCTGGAACAGGCCAGCCAGGTGGTCGAAGAGGGCCACGTGGTGCTGCTCTTCCCCGAGGGAACCCGCCGCACCGACGGCACCCTCGGCGAGTTCAAGCCGCTGGTGGGCAAGCTGGCCCTGCAGACCGGCGTCGACATCCTGCCGCTGCACATCGCAGGCACCTACGACATCCTGCCCAAGGGCTCGTTCGTGCCCAAGGGACGCAAGATCGAGGTGCGCATCGGTCCGCCGCTCGAGGTCCGCCACCTGCGCCGCCTGGTGAAGGGCATGAAGCCCGCCGACGCCGCCCGTGCCGTCGCTCGGCTCGCCCACGACGCGGTCGCCGCGCTGGGCGAGGGCCGTGTGCTCGACCCCTCCCAGATCGACGCGCTCAAGGACGAGCCCGTCCTGCCCAAGACCAACGGCGTGGCCGACGCGTTCGCGAGCCTCGAGGAGCGCATCAACCCACAGCTCGTCAGCAAGCCCGTCAGCTGGTACTTCAGCCTGGGCGGCAAGGACGGCCCCCGGTACACCGTGACCGCCACCCCCGATGGCGCCGTGGTGCGAAACGGGCGGCCCCAGGGTGGCAAGGCCGACTGCGTGGTCAAGACCAGCGCCGACATGATGAGCCGCATCATCAACGATGCCTACCTGCCCACGCCGCCCGAGTTCGTGAGCGGCGCGATCAAGACCAACGACATTCCACTGATCATCGAGTTCGCGAGGGTGTTTCAGCTCAACCCGGATCTTCCCGCGTAGCGCATCCCCACCATGCGCCACCCCAGGTCGCTGAAATGCGAGGAACGAGTATTTCGGCGGCCTGCTGGATCACCACCGACGCGGACATCGCACGTAATGCGCGAGCCCCGGAGCCCCTGTTACAGTCCCCCAGGCCTGGCCAGGTGGACACAGGAGGCTTGATGGGTTTGCTCGACTACACCGACGAGTTCCTGGAAACGGTCCAGAACTGGGACGGCCGAATCGGGGCGCCAAACGCTATCAATCGCAAGAAGGTCTCGATCCGTGTGTTCAAGAACCACTTCATCGAGACCTATGTCGCGCGCAGCCATCCGGCGCTGCCGGGTGTCTGGTACGGCCCGCCCATCCTGTGGTCGCTGTACGTGATCTTCTTCAGCGACAACCTGCCCATCGCCACGGGCCTCGCGCTGTTCGGGGTGGGCGTGCTCACGTGGTCCTTCCTCGAATACGCCCTGCACCGCTGGGTGATGCACTGGGACTTCGGCGACGACCCCGAAGGCAAGGTGAAGTCGTTCATCATGCACGGCTACCACCACGAGTTTCCCAACGACCCCTACCGCCTCGTCGCCCCCCCGCTCATGAGCTGGCCCGTGGGCGCCATCCTGGCCTTCATCTCGTACCAGGTCGCCGGCCCAACCCTGTGGATCCCGCTGTTTGGCGGCATCAGCGCCTGCTACCTCGCCTACGACTGGACCCACTACTACACCCACCACTTCACCCCCAAGTGGTGGCTGGGCAAGGTGGTTCGGCGCGCGCACATGGTGCACCACTTCAAGCTGTACAACCTGAACATGGGCATCAGCTCGCCGTTGTGGGACATCCTGCTGGGCAGCTTCGGCTGGAGCGAAGACGCCATCAAGGACGCCCTGGCCGACGAAAAGAACGTCGCCAGGAACTAGGCGGATGCTGCAGAACAGCGCGCGCAGCGCGCGTTCTGCGCATCCTGACCCGTGCCCGTGCCCGTGCCCGTGCCCGATTCGGTGAGGCGCGGACTCCGCATCTTCAGGAGCGTCGGCGTTCAGCGTTGGCGGCCATGCCGACCAGCATGGAGACGAGGCGATGGAGGAGTTCGCGGGCCTTCGGGACGTCAGCCCCATGGGCGAGGCGAGCTGCCTTCGCCACTTCAAAGCGCGCAGCCATGGCGGTCGGGCACGGGCACGGGCACGGGCACGGGCACGGGAGCAGGCCCTGCAGCGGCCGCTACGCGGCCTTCTGCAGTGGCCTGCCATGCGACCCGCACAGCCCTACCACAGGCTGCGGATGTCGGTCTTGGGGCCGTATCGAGGGGCCTTGGTTCCGCTGTACTTCAGCATCTGCTGAATGCGGCCCCGATGAGGGCGGTACGGCTCGAGCAGCTCGAGCATGCGGGCATCGTCGGCACGTTCCTCGCCGGCGAGCCACCAGGCGACGGTGTGAGGAAGGTTGTAGTCCCCCACCCAGGGCACGTCCGCGCCGGCGTGGGTCACACTCACTGTGAGCGTCGCCGTCCACGGACCGATGCCGCGCACCACCTGCAGCAGCCGAAGGGCCTCGTCGATGGGCTTGCCGGCCAGGCTCTCGATGCGCTTGCGGCGAAAGCACAGCTCGCGCAGCGTCGCAGCCCGCTTGCCCTCGATGTTCAGCCGCACCAGCTCGTGGGCCGGGACCTCGGCCAGGCGGGCCGGATCCGGCGGCAGCAACAGCGCGAACGGGCCGGGGGCGGGCTCGCCGAGGTGCCGCACCAAGGCGCGGTAGCTCGCGCTGGCCCCCTTGCTGGTGACCTTCTGCCCGATGACCGCGGGAATCAGCCTCTCGACCAGCTGGCCACTGGCCGGGAAGCGCAGGCCGCGAAGCTTCAGATGCAGCTCACGGAGCCCCGGCGGCGGCACGAAGTCACCAATCGGGTCGCGAGCACCGAGCAGATCCGGGGCTTGGGCCAGCGACCACTCCGCTCCCGGGCCCCACGCCAGCACCTCGAAGCGGGTGCCGGCCTCGGCACGCTCGAGGGTGCGGTACAGCGCCGTCGACGGCCCCTCGGGCGTTCGCGTGGCGCGCCAGAACACACCGGGCTCCCGACCATAGCAGTCGTCGCCACCCAGGAGGTAGAGCGAGCCCAGGGTGCGCCGCACATCGACCTCGCCGTCGATGGGCACCACCCGCCTGATGGGTTCCGTGGACGCCGTCATGCCGCGACAATATCCCGCTGCCATGAAGATCTTGATCACCGGTGCCTCCGGCTTTCTTGGCCGCCACGTCGTCGCCGCCCTGCAGGGCACCGAGCACGACCTCACGCTGCTGTCCCGCACGTCGCGCGAGGGCTTCGTCACCGCCGACGTGCTCGATCCCAGCAGCCTGGATGCCCCTTTTCGCGGCGTCGACACCGTCGTGCACCTCGCGGGGCTGGTCGATCACCACGCGGCCGCATCGGCGCGGGTGCGCGAGGTCCACGTCACCGGAACCCGGCACGTGATCGCCGCCGCCCGCAAAGCCGGGGTCGGGCGCCTGGTGCACCTGTCCACCAGCGGCACCGTCGCCATCAGCACCGAGCCCCAGGCGGTCGCCAACGAACAGAGCCCCACACCGGTCGAGCTGATCCACCAGTGGCCCTACTACCGCAGCAAGCTCCACGCCGAAGAGGTCGCCCTCGCGGCCGCCGACGACACGCTCCAGGTCGTGTGCCTGAACCCGTCGCTGCTGCTCGGCCCGGGCGACAAGGACGGCTCCAGCACGGCCGCGGTGCGCCTGTTCCTGGACGACCAGGTGCCCTTCTGCCCCCGTGGGGGCCTGTCCTTCGCCGACGTGCGCGACGTCGCCGACACCGTTGTGGCCGCCTTCTCAGCCGGGCGCAGTGGCGAACGCTACCTGCTGGGCGCCGCGAACATGACCTTTCGCCTCTTCTACGAGCGAATCGCCCGCATCAGCGACCGGCCGGCTCCTCGCTGGCAGGCCCCAAAAGCCCTGGACAAGGTGCTCGACTGGTTCCCCAACCTGGGCAAGGACGGCTTCGCCCTGGGCTACGAGACGAACCGCGCCGACCTGCAGATGAGCGCCCACACCTGGTACCTCGACGACACCAAAGCCCGCACCGAGCTGGGATGGAACCCGCGCGATCCGCTCGCCACCCTGGCCGACACGGTCCAGGACCTGAGGGTGGAGCTGGCGCGGGGAGCCTAGGGTATTGGCTCCGGCAGGTACGGCACCCCCGCATCCGTGAACGCACCCGACGGGCAACTCGACTGATTCCAGTACACCCAGCCCGGGCTGCGCACTACGTATGGACTCACAATTCCTGGATCGAGCCCCAACGCTACTCGAAGCAAGGTCCTCGTCGCTCCCAACGGTCGCTCACACGCGCCGACCCACAGGTCATAAGGCTCGGCACCAATACCCGTGAACATGTCGCGGTACCAGATCCAGACATGGCTGGCCTGAACCCCCTCCCGCTCGATCTCCACGAACGACCCGACCCGGTCTCGTTCCAGCTGGTCGCCAGGTTGAACAACCCAGATGTTGGAATCGATATACATATCCTCGCCGGGCCACGCATTGCTACGACTCACCCGTATTGGCGAAACGACCCTTCCAGCACTGGTGGCGTTCGGACCGGTGATGAAGGTCCAGGCACCCGCTCCGCCGCCGGCATTTCCCCCGGGTTGGGTGTCGACGTGGCCAAACCAGCACCCTTGCACGAGCACACAATTGCCAGAGCCTCCACCCGTCCCGCCCTGCAACAGGGCGAACACCGCCTCAGAAATCCGATCCTCCGCCGAGAAATTGTACACATCGCAATTGGTGATGGCGACGTACTTCATGTGGGAGCTGATGTGAGCATGCGCTCGTGTTCCGCCACTGCCGCTACGGGCACCGGCCGCCGTGTACAGGGACATGCCGCAGTCCGTAGACGTACTGGTAAAGCCTGTCGCCAACGAGCAGGCGAACGCCGGCCCGTCTTCGCCGAGGTCGTCGTCGTGAGGCGGCGTCACCGGCCAGTCCGCAAAGCGACAATAGTTGATGCAGATATAGCCGGAGTCCCCCGCCCCTGGCATGTGAATACCTCGCCAGTTGCCAACGAAGTCACAGTCCTCGACCCGAATATTCCAGATAGCCGGCTGCAGATAGACATCATCGTCCTCGCGAACGGTCTCGAGAGACAGCCCTGCCATGGTCGAGACGTGGTCGGTGTAGCTGAAGAGGCAGCGTTCGAATCGAATCCGATGACCGTACGAGATTGAGAAGCCAAGGTAGGCGTTCCGGTGGAAGATACAGTCGGTGACGGTGATATCTTCGCACATCCCGCTCATCTCGACCCGCCCGCCACCCGCTGAACGCTGGGCAGACAGCGCGAACCCAATACCCGGCGCGTGCGTGGACGCAACGCGCTCGATCAGCACACGTTTCGAGCGCCGCACGTCGACGTTGTGCCCCGCGAGGTGGCTGATCTGCACTCCAGCTGGCAGCCCTGCGATTCGCTGGTCTCGATTCCCGAAGAACTCGAGGTCCGTCATCACCACGTCCTCGCAGTGATCCAGGAACAGCAACGGGTGCATGCTCAGCTCCAGGGATTCATCGACGTCCAGCACTGGCTCGTAGATCGTTCGAGGTGCGTTGCCTGGCACCTCCCTGTACTCCTGCGGCCCGTTCTCGTCGCCGATCGCCCGGAATCCTGCAGGAAAGGGGCTCCAAGAGGTAAGGACGAGCCCACCAATTCGGCTCAATCGCATGATTCCCCGAGGCGCGCTCTTGTCCTTGATGGGGTTCACGTAGAAATACCCGTATGGATCTGTGGGCGAGAAGGCGACCATGCCGATGAGCTGCGGTCCGTCGGACAGGGTACTTTGAATCCGGGAAAATACATTGCCTAGCTGTAAGGTGGCATCTCCAGGCATCGGTCCGTTGACCCACCAGAGGTAGAAGGAATGCACGGTACCGTCCTCGGCGTCCCAATCCCACCGTGTCTCACTCACTGCAGGTGCCACGAACGTCGGCGGTGCAATCAACCGAGGTGGATTGGCCCAGGGCATCCCATCGACCAGAGCGATGTACTCAGTGACCTGAGTCACCGAACTCGGCGGCGGGAATGCAACTCCGTTGTCGGCGACTGTGATGCCTGGGATACGTGGCGGCTCAGGGCGGCCCGAAAGGGTGCCGACAATGTCTTGCTGGTTGCGAAGGTCCATCAGTTCCTCTCGACTCGCCATTCAATCCTCCGGGGCCCCGGACACGAAGTCCCTTTGCACCCCTGTCACTACGGCTAGTAGTACGGCCAGCAGCTCGCTTCCCTGCCATCGCCAAATATCGCACATCCGCCAGCAATATGGAGGGATAGCTCGCTTGCATCCTTCAAGACATTCACCGAAGCGAACTCCACGGCCCCGGTGTTGCCGACCGCAGGCGAACAGACCCAATCGTCTTGGCTGCTTGTGGATGGGATTCCGCATACGGTCCAGGTCCCGCCGTTGGAGTTCATGACGATTCGCCGGAACAGGCCTGTCAAATCTGGCCCGCCCGTCCCGCACCCCCAACACACGATCGCTCCACTCCCCTCTAGACCACACATTTGATGGCTCAGGGCATGTGAAGCCACGCTCGATACTGGTGTGACCGGCGGGGGAGTGAACCCTGCACATCCGCCGTCTTGTACGTAGGTGCTTTCGTCGAACCATGGGCACTCCACTACACCGTCGGACCGCTGAGCGCACACCGCGAAAGGCATCTGAAATAAGCTGTCGTACGGTCCGGTGAGGTGAGCCTGTTCGACCGCCACAGAACCTCCCCAGCACCTCACGTCGCCAATCGCGTCGATTGCACACGCAACCGAGCCTAGCCCAACTTCAATATCACGAAGTTGCCCTGCAGGCATTCCAACTGCCGCGGAAGCTGGAAAACAAACCCCTTCGCCACTCGCACGAATCGCGCACCCTTCCCCGGAGTCGATGGTGAGGGCACGCAACCCCGACTCAGTCGGGAGCTGCAGCGAGTCGCGCACCCCTTGAGTCGTCCCCCACTCGTCCGGGCACCAAATCCTGCCGTCCGCATCGAGACCACAGTTGTGGCCCTGCGCCACGATCTCCTTCCACCCATACCTGGGCAGCCCCGCCTCGCCGGAGTCCCCCGTCTCAGCCGAGTCGGCGCTATCGACAGCCACACCGCTGTCTGCACTGTCGAGTGTGACGCCACGCTTGCACGCGGTCGAGGCCAGCGCCGCGCAGGCGATGGCTAGAACAGAGGTGGTGCGCACTAGACCTTCGAATTCATGCATCACGGGTACCACTTGCCATCGGCTGGAGAGATCGCCTCCTCGAGCCAGTTCGGAGAGAGGGAGCTCGGCGAGACCGGTTCTTCGGGCCGCGGGGCGCCGTCGAGCACGGCGGCCACCACGGGCCCGAGCCGCCTTGCCACCTCTGGGCTCGGCACAACGACCCGCGCAGGTGGATCGCGGAACGGCTTCGGTGCGTGCGTCGCGGTGACCACCGCCTCCTCGAACGGCACGGGCCGACGCACCGTTGCAGTAACCGGCTCGTCGATGGGGATGGGCTCGAAGCGCGTCTTTCGAACCGGCTCGGGAATCGGTGTGGGTTCGTTGGGGAGTGCGGGCGGAGGCGCCGCTGCCTCTGTCGTGCCGTCCGAGGGCGGCGCGTCGGACAACAGCACTCCTGGAGGCCCACCGAGGGCCGTGCCGGGAACGTGGTTCAGCTCGACGCCAGGGATGGCGGTCAGGCGCGTTCCCGGCATTCCTGTCAACGGGGTTCCTAGAACGGACATGTTCATCGCCTCCCTTTGTCTGGCTGCGCCAAATGATCCTTCACCATCGTTGCCTCAACACCCTCAGTCCCGTCACCGTCGTGGTGAAGGCGGCTACCCCGGAACCCCGCGACGCCCAGATGCGGAAGCACACCGTACTCTCAGACCACGGCCATGTGCCGGTACGCGGCTTCGAGTTGTTCGCCGAGTAGCCAGGTGCGGCGGTGATCATCTGGCCCGGCCGAGGCCAGCGATCCAGGGTGCTGTACGCCGTCGAGAAGCTGGGCCCACACCACTCCACGGCAACGACGGGCGGCTCCGCCGTCGCGATATCGTGGGTGGTGACGCCACCACCCCAGACGACGTACGAGCGCAGCTGCACGGCCGACGAGGCATAGGCTGCACCGATCCCACCGTCATAGCCGTCGTTCGCGTGGTCCTCGCTGCCGCAGACCAGCCCGTACTGCTGGCCAGCCTCGGTGAGCGAGGCGGCGTCGAGCCGGAACTGCACGACCAGCCGGTCGTACAGGTCGTAGTCCGGCACGAGATCGGCCATTGCAACCTGGACTAGTGGGGCCGTCCGGGTAGGGGGCGCCCACTCCGTCCCCGCTGCAGGCTCGACCTCGAGCCCGACACCATCGGTGAACCCGAAGGTGGCAGCACCGCTGCCGGCGTTGTTCTCTGCGGTCCAGGTGACCCCATCGATGTCGACCGTCGACCCGTCGGTGAGGAAGTCGTGGTCGATACCGTCGGTGAGATCACGCGAATACACCGACTCCCAAGGACTGTCCGGTGTCCACCGGGCAGCGGGCCGCGAGGCCGGCACCGACCGCCAGTCGTGGGCGCGTGGCCAGCGTGCCATCACGTCCCCCAGCGCTGGATGAGGATGCGCATCGCCTCGAACGTGGCCGTGAAGCTGTTCGAGGCGCCGTCGCGCTGCGCCCACAAGCGCAGCGCATCGACATCGGGGTTCCAGTTGCCCTCGGTCCCGAAGGTGGTGCTGCCCACCGGGAAAGACCAGGTATCACGAGCCATGTCGCGTGGCACGGGCCAGGTCGCGCCGCCGACGAGGTCGGACGTATCCGCGCGCACCGACCAGGACACGAACGCGCGCCATCCCAGCCCCAGGTAGGGCGACTCTCCCGACATCGAGACGTCGCTATATGCGAAGCTACCCAGGGCAGCGTACCGCGTGGCTCGCAGCTGCAGAGCTGTGTCCCAGGTGTACGCGAGCATACCCACACGCTGGCCGCCAGTGCCACCGCCCAGACCCACCTGCAGGCCATACGCTTGGTAGTCGTCGTCGAGCGCCGCATCCGACACGCGGATGAGTACGATCAGACGATCGTGTCGGTCGTAGCTACCGATGAGGGTCTTGAAGGGCACCTCGACATACGGGGCCGTCTGGGTGGTGTTGTCGAAGACCGTGCTCTGTACAGGTGCGATGCGGAGGCCTGTACCCGCTACGAGATCGAAGGTGTTCGCGTTTGACGAGTTCGCGGCGGTCCAGCTTCGTCCATCGAGGCTGATGGTGCCATCCGAGAAGTCGCCACCGCTGTCGGGAAGAGCCGTGAAGTCGACCTCGTAGGCCACCTCCCAACCCATCGCTCGTGGGGGAACGACGCGATCGGCCGCCGCACGGGGCCAGACGCTCATCGCTCGTTCCTGGCGACGCCGATCGGCATTGACGGCATCAATCCCATACTTCAGCGTACACCGCGACCAGTAGCGTCGTCGTGCCGCTGCCCGCAGTGATGTTTGCGGCAACACGAATGTCGCCGAGCTCATCGACCGCATAGGGCGATGGGATCGGTAGGGCATCCATCAAGCTAGCTTCAGTGCTGCTCGCTGTAAGCGCCAGCGAGCCCGAGTCGTAGAAGGTGTCCAGATCGTCGGGATCGGAGCTAATGTCGCCGGTCGCCTCCGCAATGAACAACTCGGCCGCCGTGCCCCCGGCAGCGCTTGCGCGTGCGGACACCGCGAGTATCCGACCGGTCTTGCCCAGGATGCTCAATCGCTCGGTATCGGTCCAACCCGTCCCGGTGCCGGACAAGGTGACCTCGGCCTTCACCATGCGACTCGTCATGACGCCCCCCAACCGACCGCGTTCACGGCGAACTGGGCTGTCCCACCGGTGACGATGACCCGCCAACGCAAGAACCGGCTCAGCTTGTGGAAGCAGACCTCGATGTCTCCAGTCTTGGACAGGTCGATGGGAGGCAACAAGTCCACGAAGCGATCGTCCGATTGGCTCGTTGCGGTCTGCAAGATCAGCACGGATCCCGTAGTTGCCGCCGTCGCACGCTGCACATGCACGTTGACCACGTCGAGTTGGCCGAGATCCACTGACTCACTCGCGCTCATCGCGGCGTCGGCGGTCTTGCTCGTCAGCCCCTGCACGGCGAACTCACTGCGTGCCATCAGGCACCTCCGTCACTGGACTCAGGTCTCACGAGCGACGATGTCGATCATGAACTGCGACGTGCCCGAGGTGACGGCTGCGCTCCAGCGGATGTAGCGCAAGATGCCCGTGACTTCGTCGACCTCGGTTGCGGTCGAGGTGAGATCGAAGCTCACCCCAGAAATGTCCACAAAAGCGTCTTCATCGAGGGTTGCAGCATGCTGCAGCGTCATCGAACCAACTGCCGCTGCTACCGGCTTGCGCACCTGAATGACCAGGGTCGAGTATTGGAGGTTGTCAACAGCGTCTTGGACGCTTTGGTTGGTCGTCGTCGATACCGACACCAGTTCCTGCAAACGGTAAGCAACAGGCATAATTCACCTCAAAGCGGCATTCTTGCAGGAGCGCGTAGCCGCCAAGACGCGCCCCTCCCGAACGGTAGGTGAGACTAGTCAATCCCCCCCCCCCCGGGTCAAGCTACGTTTTCCGCCGATCGGAACCGCACGACGGCGATCGGGCTGGTTGGCTGCCCGACGCCGACTGCCACGATTCTTGCTGCAATCGCGGCCCGTCCCTACTCCACCGTGAAGAACGCGATCCCACCCGACAAACCCAGCGCCAGCCGCGAGCCATCCGCCGACGCCGTGAGCGTGCGGCCGGTCTCGCCGTAGCGGGTGACGCCCGACAGCGTGCCATCCGCCTCGAAGATCGCGATGGTGTCTTGCGGCGAGGTGTTCACCAACACCGCCGCGCGGCCGGTGTCGCCCAGCGTCTCGACGTCCAGGATGCCGCTGCCCAGATCGGCAGCCCAGAGCTCGACGCCGTCGGCGCTCACGGCCCGCAGGGTGGTCTGCTCATGGGTCCACGCCACCTGTGAGGCCGCGTCCCAGTCGACGCCGTCGGCGGTGCCTAGGCGCACGCCACCCAGCTCGGTCACGTTCCACAGGCCATCGCGGCCCGCCATCCAGAAGCTGCCGCCCTGGCGATCGCCGCTGATCTCGCTGGGGCAGTCGAACGGCACGTCCAGCCAAGCCCCACCCTGGAAGTGGGCCGAGCACGCACCGAAGTCGTCGTGGATCGAGACCAGACCCGAGTCGAGAAGCGCTGCCGCGCCGATGCGCCAGCCTTCTTCGATCGGTGCCGCCGACACTTCGACCAGGGGCTCGGTCTCGTCGTGGTGCACCCCGATCTCGTGCAGGTACACGCCGGTGTCCGTGCTCACGACCGCGGTGTGGCCGTTGGAGTCGACGACGGTCTCGCCATCGCCGGGAAGGTCGAAGTCGGTGGTGACCACCCCGGTGGCGGGGTCGACATTGCAGGTCACGCCGCTCATGCCGACACGAGCCAGCAAGCCCTCGACATCGAAGGCCACACCCGAGGTCGGCGTCGACAGCACGCTGTCCGGGGACAGGCCCACGTCGCGGGCTTCGCTGAGGTCGACGAGCTCGGCATCGCCCCAGCCGGCGGATCGATCGACCCAGCCATTCGGTGCTTCAGAGGGGGCCTCTGCACAGCCCACCATGCCAGCGACAACGACGAACACAAGACCAACGCGCATTTCGACCTCCCGACCTCACCCAGTGTACCGGATCGCTTGACGTCTGCTTGACAGATTTCAGGGGACGGCAGCCCGCAAGAAGAAGGCCGTCACGTTCTCGAGCATCGCATCGAGCGGAATGACCGGGTTGCCGCACCAAGCCAGCGCCGCCCCGAACACGTTGATCAAGAAGAAGTTCGTCATGAGGTCGGGCGGAATCAGGCCGCTGATCTCGCCGCGCTTGGCCGCCGACTCGAAGCGCGGAACCAGCGCGCCGCTGGCGGGGTGCATGTCGGACATCTCGTCCAGGCCGCCCGCGGTGATGCGCAGCGCCACCGTGCCCACCTCGGCGAGCAGCCGCGGATCGTCGCGCCAGGAGTCGCTGATGACCTTGGCCACGCCGATCAGCACCTCGGCAAAGGGCGTGTCCTCGGCCATGTTGTCCAGCAGATCGACGATGCGGTCCTCGCGCTCGCGCAGCAGCTGGATGAGCACGTCGTCTTTGGTGGGGAAGTGAAAGTAGAAGGTGCCGCGGGACACGTTGGCCAGATCGGCGATGTCGCCGATCTTGGCGGCGGCGACGCCATCGCGGCGAAACACGTCGAGCGCCGCATCGTAGACCCGCCTGCGGGTCTGGCGGCGCTGCACTTCGCGCGAGGTGAGCTGGCTATCGTCCATCGGTACTAGGCCTCGGTCCGCTTGAGTCGATCGACATGGGCTGCCACGTCGGTGGCATCGGCCGCGCCCGGACAGGCCAACAGGTATCGCTCCAGCGCCGAGATCGCCTCGCCCACCCGGCCGAGCTGCTGCAGCAACAGGCCGCGGTCGCGGTGCTGGTCGACGCGCTCCGGCGCGAACAACAGCATGCCTTCGATCGCTCGAAGGGCGCCAGCAGCGTCCCCGCGGCGCAGCCACGAGTTCTTGAGGTTGCCGCACACCCGGTACAGCACCAGGCGGCCCTGAAGCGGCTCCAGGAGCCGAATGGCGTCGTCGGTCCGCACCCCGTAGTCCGAGGCCAGCTGGGCCAGCAGGGTCTCTTGGCGAAGGATGCTGCCCTGGTTGAAAGGATCGACGTAGAACGGCGGCTCTCCTCCATCCGGAGACACCAGGAAGTGGCCGGGAAAGCCGATCGGGTGCACCAGGCGGCCCGCCCGGCGCGCCACCTCGACGTACACGATCGACAGCAGGATGGGCAGGCCACGACGGCGCAGCAGCACCGAGTCGAGGCAGGAGTTCTCGGGGTCGTCGTAGTCGTCGCGGTCGCCGGCGAAGCCCAGCTCGTTGAACAGCAGGCTGTTGAGCCGGGCGGCCACCTCGAAGATGGGCATCTCGTCGTTGAGGGACACCCGATCCGCGAGCGCCTGCAGCTGGTCCAGCGCGACCTCGGCGCTCTGCCCCGGGTGCTCCATCGCCGCGATCAGGGCGGCGCCACGGGCCACCGGGATGTCGTCTCCGTGGTCACGGGCGAGCGCAGCGAGCTGGGAACGTGCCGTTGTCACGACCCGGACTCTACCGCACGCGAGCCCGGTTCAGGCGGCCCGGCTGGCGCGAGCGACGACACCGCTCTCGAGCGCGAAGACCTCGCCGGTGTGCGGGTCGCTCGCGGTCACCACACCGTCGCCGTCGACCTGGCACACCAGGTAGGGCAGGCGATGCTCCCGCTCCAGCAGCATCAGCGCCATGTCCAGCGCGGTGGCCCAGTCGGTGGCGTCGACCGTGAGGGGAACCTCGATGGTCGAGCGAACCGTGAAGCGGCGCGTGGTGATGTGCAGGTTGGGCTGGTGGCGGGTCATGTCTCGGTCTCCGTGGACATCAGTACGCTCCGGCCCCCTGCGCGTTCATCACCGTATGTCTGCGCTTCCCCAAGCCTGTCGCCGCGGGTCGCAAAAGCCATTACGAGCGCCAGTCTCGAACCCCCAGGAGTTCCCATGAGCGCCACTTTGGAGCCGACCAACACCTTCCTCGACACCAACCTCCCGCTGTTCGCAGGGCTGCCGTACAAGGTCGCAGACCTGTCCGATGCCAGCGTTCGGTTCGGCCGCAAGGAGCTCGAGCTCGCCCTGCACGAGATGCCCGGCCTGCGCGCCCTGCGCGAGGAATTCGGAAACGACAAGCCGCTCGCTGGCGCCAAGATCATGGGCTCCCTGCACATGACCATCCAGACCGGCGTGCTGATCGAGACCCTGCTCGACCTCGGCGCCGAGGTCACCTGGGTCAGCTGCAACATCTTCTCGACGCAAGACCACGCCGCCGCGGGCGTCGTCGCGGGCCCCAACGGCACCGCCGACAACCCCCAGGGGCCGCCCGTCTACGCCTGGAAGGGCGAGACCCTGGCCGAGTACTGGTGGTGCACCCTGCAGGCGCTCGACTGGGACGCCAACCTCATCCTCGACGACGGCGGCGACGCCACCATGCTGCTGCACCTCGGTGCCGAGTACGAAGAGTCGGGCACCATCCCCGCCCCGTCCACCGCCGGCTCCGAAGAATTCACCGTCGTGCTCGAGATCCTGCACGCCGTCCGGGCCGAAAAGGGCGACAACTACTGGCGCCCCAAGATCGCCAAGATCCGCGGCGTCAGCGAAGAGACCACCACCGGTGTGCACCGTCTGTACGAGCGCGCCAAGGCCGGAACCCTCCGCTTCCCCGCCATCAACGTCAACGACAGCGTCACCAAGTCCAAGTTCGACAACGTGTACGGCTGCCGCCACAGCCTGGTCGACGCCATCATGCGCGCCACCGACGTCATGCTCTCGGGCAAGCGGGCCTTCGTGGCCGGCTACGGTGATGTGGGCAAGGGCAGCGTCGAGGCCCTGCTCGGCCAGAAGTGCAAGGTCGCCACCTCCGAGATCGACCCCATCTGCGCACTGCAGGCCATCATGAACGGCCTGGACGTCATCACCCTCGAGCAGGCGATCGACCGCGGCACCGACATCTACGTCACTGCCACCGGCAACTTCAACATCATCACCGCCGACCACATGAAGCGCATGAAGCACAACGCCATCGTGTGCAACATCGGCCACTTCGACAACGAGATCGACATGGCCACGCTCGAGAAGTGGGCCACCGAAGGCAAGGTCGAGAAGATCGAGATCAAGCCGCAGGTCCACGAGTGGCGCTTCAGCGACCACAGCATCATCGTGCTGGCCGAGGGCCGCCTGGTGAACCTGGGCTGCGCCACCGGTCACCCGAGCTTCGTGATGTCCAACAGCTTCACCAACCAGGTGATGGCCCAGATGGAGCTGCACAAGAGCGCCGAGAGCTACGGCAAGACCGTCACCGTCCTGCCCAAGAAGCTCGACGAGAAGGTCGCCCGCCTGCACCTCGAGCAGATGGGCGCCACGCTCACCGAGCTGTCCACCGAGCAGGCCGACTACATCGGCGTCGACAAGGCCGGGCCCTACAAGCCCAACCACTACCGGTACTAGCAGGCCACTGCAGAAGGCCGCGTAGCGGCCGCTGCAGGGCCTGCTCCCGTGCCCGTGCCCGTGCCCGTGCCCGAACGCCATGCCTGGGCGCTTCGAAGTGGCGACGGCAGCTCGCCTCGCCCGTCAAGTCGCGGGCTGGAGCTGGGTGATGCGGAGGAGGTTGTCCCTGGCTGCAGCGATCGTGCCCGCGAACGCCGTCTTCCGGCGCCCGCGGAAGCGACTTCGTCGGAAGCCGGCAACCGCCTGCTGGTCCGCATGGCCGCCAACGCTGAACGCCGACGCTCCTGAAGATGCGGAGTCCGCGCCTCACCGAATCGGGCACGGGCACGGGCACGGGCACGGGCACGGGTCCGAATGCGCAGAACGCGCGCTGCGCGCGGTGTTTTGCAGCGTCCTGCTTAGCGACCCACTACGCGGCCGGGGGCCATAGGCATTGCGACTGCTGGAGCCGCAAGAGCGAGGCACAGAATTGTGCCTCGCTTTTTCTTTGGGCAGACCTCCGTTAGCCGATGGCACCACGGAGGTTCCCCTTGGACCAGCTCAAGCAGACCATCATCGGATTCATCGTTCTCGGCGTCATCATCGTGCCGCTGGCCATCGCAGGCGCCGGCTGGGCCATGTACAAGTCGTACAACCCCGACCTCCTCCTGGTGAACGTCAGCGCCGCCGACAGCCTCACCATCCTCATCGATGGCGAAGAGGTGGCCAAGCTGCCCAAGAGCTCCGAGGGCGACGAGAACTCGTACAAGTGGGTCACCGTGGGCACGGGCGAGCACGCCTTCAAGGCCACCGACGCGCAGGGCCAGGTGCTGCACGAGGGCACCATCAACGTCGAGGGCGGCGACACCTACGCCTACCAGCCCGCCAACGCTGGCGAGCGCTGCCTGTGGGCCGAAGAGGCGACCTACGGCAACTACTACGGCGGCGAAGAAGCCCCCCACATCTTCGAAGAGCCCTTCGTGGCGGTCGGTAGCCGCGACCACTGGCTCGAGCAGCTGCCCGACACCGTCGAGGTGCAGGCTGGCTCCGGCGCCAAGCGCGACGGCCTGCGGCTGCTGAGCTGCTCGGTGCCGGTGTTCTACTGATCTCACGCTCTGGGTGCGTCGCGGCGGGCCTGGCCATGCTGGGCGGCTGCGACCAGGGCGGCGAGTACCGGCCTCGCTTCTACGAGCGGCCCAGTCGCGAGCTCACGACCGGGCCGTTCCACGAGGCCTGGTACCACCGCTCCAGCACCCACTCGAGGCGCTCCTACGCGATGGTGACCGTGGACGGCCAGCCCGTACGCTTCGAGGGCAGCCATGTCCAGCGCAGCACCTACTGCGAAGTGGACGGCATCGACGCGGTCGGGCTGCAGGTCCGCGGTGACAACCCCGGCTACTACGTGGTGCAGGTGGTTGACGGCGAGGCGGTGACCACGAGGGTCTGTGACTACAATCCCGCACCCGCCCGTTGGGATGGGGCGCGGTACCAGCCGGTGTGCCATGTGCACTGGGACGCGGTCGCCCAGCACGCCATCCCCTGGAACGCAACGCACGCCGATTAGCGAGACATCCTCGTGGACAGGCTACGTTGTGCTCATGCAGCTCAATGCCCACGGCAGCTCCAAGACACCGCTGAACACCACCGAGCGTCAGCTGGTGGACCGGAGCGCCCTTCCCTGGCGCATCGCCCAGGACGGCTCCAGCGTCGAGCTGCGCACCTGGGCCACCGGGCCCGACCTGAGGCACCAGATCACCGAGGCGGTGGCCGCCTTGGACCGGGCCCTGCCCGACTGGAGCTTCGAGGTGAGCTGGGGCGCGGCCACGGTGTACGCCTCGTCCAGACCAGCGTCCACCAACCTGGTGCAGCGGCGGGCCACCCGCAAGATCGTGCGCCGGCGGAAGAAGAAGGAGTGAGGTGAGGCCCGTCCTCCCTACCCCTCCAACAACCCAAGCCGCTGCAGCGCCACCAGCCCGTCGTCCAGCGCGATCGCCATCGCCTCGGCGATCACCGCGGCGTCGCTCACCACCTCGCCGGTGTCGTCCTGCACCAGCAGCTCACCGGTTCGCGCGGCGTCGACAAGACCGGCCACCAGCTCGGCCTTGTCGCGCGTGCCGTCCAGCAGCCGCAGCAGCACCCGCTCGTAGCGATTGCTGACGATCACCGACTCGTGCCGGATGTTCGGGATGTACTGGGCGTCCATGAGGGCGCAGTGCCGAGCCAGGGTCCACGCCCGTGGCCGGTCCGAGATAGCCGCGCAGCCGTCGATCTCGCGCAGGTGCAGCTCGGCCAGGCGCCGGCCGTACAGGTACAGCAAGTTGCGGCACAGCAGCTCGCGGTCGGCGTCTCGAGTCTGGGAGGGATCGCCTCCGATGCGCCGGCGGGCACGCAGCCTCAGCTCGTCGACGGGCACCGAGTTGGGCAGCACCTGGCTGATCTCGAGCAGCGCCGCCTTGAGCAGGGCGCGCTCGGTGCCAAAGACGCGGCCCTCCCGGCTCCGGAACTCCATCTCGACGCCCTCGGTCAGGTCTTCGTCGCCGACGGGCCTCACCCGCGCGCTCACGTGCAGCGGCACCAGGCGGTCCCAGGTGACGTTGCGGTCGGGGCTGGCGTCGCCATGCACCAGCAGGCTCTCGCGAAAGCCGCGGTTTCGCAGGTAGTCCTTGTACTGCTCCTTGCGCACCAGGTCGGCGCCGAGCCGCTCGAGCTCCTCGAGGGCGGCGTCGCTGACGTCGTGGGCCACCATGTCTGGGAAGTTGGCCTCGCCCAGGTACTGAAGCCCCTCGTGGTGCACGTGATCGCAGAACTCGTGGAACCAGAAGGGCTGGTTCACGTCGGCCAGGAAGTCGTGGAAGACGTAGGAGTCGGGCAGGCCGGCCAGCATGCTCACGTGCTGCTCGAGCACCAGCCGCATCGGCGAGCCCTCCTTGGACAGCTTCATGGCCAGGGCCATCAGCTCGCGGGCCCGACGCACGGCGCGCTCCGGGTCGCGCTCGCCGCCGGCGGCGAACAGCATCATGTCGCGCAGGTGCCGGCGAAAGCCCCAGCCCGGCCAGCAGTTGTACGAGACGAAGGCGACGCCCTTGGGCGACAGGTGCCGCTTCACCAGGCGCATCAGCTCTTCGCGGACGGGCGTGGGCACCCAGCTGTAGATGCCGTGAACCAGGATGTAGTCGAACTCGCCGTAGTCCTGGGGCACATCCAGGATGTCGCGCACCTCGAAGCGGATGTTGCTCGCGCCGGCGACCTGGGCCAGCTCGCGCGCCATGTCGATCTGCACCGCGGCGATGTCGAAGCCCACAAAGCTGGCGTCGGGGAGCGACACCGCCATGGGCACCAGGTTGCCGCCGAGCCCGCAGCCAATCTCGAGCACCCGCGCGGTGTGGATGTCTGGCGCATCGTGCCCCAGCAAGTGCGCGATGGTGGCCATTCGGTCGGGGTGGCTCTCCATGTAGGGCTTGGAGATGTAGGGCACCGCGTTGTACCGGGCCTCGGCTACCTCGGTGTCGACCTGTGCTTCTGCGCTCAACGGGGCCATCCGGACCAGCGATTCGAGGGCGGTCCATCGGTGAGCTCCACGAGCCCCGCGATGAACCAGACGAGCAGTGTAGCGGCGAGCGCGTCGCGGGCGGCCTGCAATGGGGGCGCTGCGGCTGAGAGCCGCGCCACCGCAGCCCGAGCCAGCTGCTCGCCGGTGAGCGTCTCTTGCGCGTCGAGCAGGGCATAGAGCGCAGCCTTTCGCAGCGCGCGCGCCTCCCAGTGAACCTGACCGTGGCGATCGGTGAAGCCCACGCGCACCCCTTCGCTCAGCTCGGCGGCGCGTGTCGGCGAGAACGCTGGAGTCACGCACAGGTGCAGGCTGGCGAGCGGCGTGGGCTTCACCCGGGCCCGATCGTCGGCGCGCACCACGAGCATCGCGCGCAGGCTGGTTCCCTGGGCGAGGTCCAGACCGGCGGCCGCCGCGACCTGGGTGGGGTAGTCCCCCATCAGCGTGCGCGGACTGTCGAGGGTTCGCCCAAAGCGCGCGTCGATGAGCCACGACAGCTGGTGCGTCGCCAGGTGGGCCACGAAGTCGTCGAACCACACCGGGCGGTTCACGTCGGCCATCCAGTCGTGCAGCACCAGCCACGGCGGGCTTCGCTCGATGCGCTCGAGCTCCCGCATCAGCTGCTCCCGGTACGGCCCCGGCTCGGTCTGGGCCGCCACGGTGGCGAGCGCTCGCACCCCCGCCTCGATGCGCTGGGCAGGCCCCACGGCGCCCCGCGCCCCGCGGCGCAAGATGCCCCGGGCCACCCCGCGCGCTCCCCACCCGGGCATGACGTTCGCCGAGACGAAGGCCACCCCGCCGTGCCGCAGGCGCTCGCGAATCGAAGCGAGCACCCCATCGGCGACCCGCTCGGGAACCCAGCTGTACACCCCGCGCACGATGATGAAGTCGAAGTCGCCGAGATCGTCGGGCAGTGCCGTCGCGTCGGCCACGCGAAGCTCGACGTTGGCCGCGCCCAGCTCGCGGGCTCGATCGCGGCCCATGCGAACCTGCACGGGCGACAGATCGACGCCCACCAGGGAGGCACCGGGCAGGTCGAGGGCCATGTGCACCAGGCTGGCCGCGGTGCCGCAGCCGATCTCGAGCACGCGCGCCGACGCGATCGCCGCGGGCCGCAGACCGAGCAGGCGGGCGCAAGCCGCGAGACGGGCGGGGTGCCCGTCTGGGACGGCAGGCGCGTCGTAGGGCAGTACGTCGTAGTCGGCGGGGGTCCATGGCATCGGGGCCATCATGTACCCTTCGGCCCATGAACATCCAGCTGGACAGCGAGGTCGGCTGGCTTCGTGAGGTCATCGTGCACCGACCCGGAGCCGAGGTCGTGCGCATGACCCAGGACGAGCTCGAGCAGCTGCTGTTCGACGACATCCTGAGCCAGACCGTGGCCGCGCGCGAGCACGGGGTGCTGCAGGACATCCTGCGAGCCGGCGGCGCGTCGGTGGTCGAGATCATCGATCTGCTCGAGCTGGCGCTGCGCCGCGCCCCGCCCGAGGCCGTGGCCGACCTGATGGACCGCGTGTGCGACAACGCAGGCGTGCCCGAGGTGGCCCCCTTCCTGGCCGCATGGACGCCCGATCGCCTGGCTCGCGGGCTCATCGCCGGCGTGTACTGGGACGAGCTCGAGGGCGCCCCCATGACGCTGTCCCGGCTGCGGGCCAAGGTGCACGGCACCCACCACATGCCCCTGCGCCCGCTGCCCAACCTCATGTTCATGCGCGATGCGTGCTTCAGCATGTACGACCGCCTGGTCATCGGGCGCATGGCCACCGGCGCTCGGGCCCGCGAGCCCTTCCTGGTGGCCTTTGCCATGCGGCACAGCGGCATCCTGGGCCGCGAGCCCAGCTTCCTCTTCGACCAGGGCGACTGGTCGCGCGACCCGGTGTTCCGCAGCATCGAGGGCGGCGATGTGCTGGTGTTCAGCCGTCGATTCATCATGATCGGCTGCAGCGAGCGCACCAGCCCGCAGTCCATCGAGCGCATCGCCAACGAGGCCCTGTTCGACGCATTCCCGCACCTCGAGCGGGTGTACGCCGTGCTCATGCCCAAGCGGCGCAGCGTGATGCACCTCGACACCATCCTCACCCAGCTCGACCACCACCTGTTCCTGGGCCACCGCCCGCTGGTGGGCGAAGGCGGGCTGCCGGTGGTGCGCCTGCGCCGCGGCCGGGCCCTGGAGCTGGTTCCCCACGCCGCGGTCATCGACGTGCTGCGCGACGAGCTGGGGCCCCAGGTGCGGCTGGCCTCTTGCGGTGGCGAAGACCCGCTGCACCAAGAGCGCGAGCAGTGGACCGACGGCAGCAACGCCGTGGCGCTGGCGCCCGGCAAGGTCATCCTGTACGCCCGCAACGTGCGCACGGTCGGCGCCCTGTGCGACGAGCACGGCTTCGAGGAGATCCGCCTCGACGCCGCCCTTCCCCTCGACGAACGCCGTGCCCAGATCGCGCGCGGCATGACCCGCGAGCGCACGGTCTTCTCGTTCACCGGCAGCGAGCTCGCCCGGGCCCGTGGCGGCGGACGCTGCCTGACCATGCCGATTCACCGAGATGCCTGCCCGTGAGCACCTTCGAGCACACCATCGACTTCGATCCGCTCAAGACGCCGGCTCGGCCGCCGTCCACCACGGTGCTCTTTGCCGATCCCACGCACTTCGACGTGCAGTACGTCATCAACCCGCACATGGCCGGAAACATCGGCAGCGTCGACCGCGATCTGGCCCGCTCGCAGTGGGAACAGCTGGTCGATGTGTACCGTCGCCTGGGCTTCGTCATCGAGGTCCTGCCCGCCGAACCCGGGCTTCCCGACCTGTGCTTCGTCGCAAACCAGTCCCTGCCCGTGCACTACGCCGACGGCAGCAAGGCCGTCATCTTGTCCAACATGCACGCGCCTCAGCGACGTCCCGAGGTGGCCGTCGTCGCACGGTGGTTCCAGGAACGGGGCTGGCGGCTGCACCGCATCCCCGACGAGGAAGCCCACTTCGAGGGCATGGGCGACGCCAACTGGCACCCAGGGCACCGGGTGGTGTACGGCGGCTACGGCTGGCGTACGCAGCACACGGCCTACGTGCGGCGGCGTGACTTCGTGAAGGCGCCGGTGGTGGCCCTCGAGCTGTCCGACGTGCGCTTCTACCACCTGGACACCTGCTTCTCGCCCCTCGACGCGCACACAGCACTCATCGTCCGCGACGCGTTCATGCCCAACGGGCTGTCCCTGCTCGAGCAGTGCTTCGAGCGGCTGATCGACTGCCCGATCGACGAGGCCGCGGAGTTCCTGGCCGCCAACGGACACTGCCCCGACGGCCGCCACTTCATCGTCGATCGCGGTGCCCAGCGCACGGCGTCGCTGGTGCGTGAGGCGGGCTTCGACGTCATCGAGGTCGACACCTCCGAGTTCCGCAAGAGCGGCGGCTCGGTACAGTGCCTCAAGCTCATGCTGGACTGACGTGCTCGACTTCTTGCCGTCCATCACCGCCGAGGCGGTGTGCTTCGCACGAGCCACAGACGAGCGGCGTGACAGCAGCGTGCGCATCATCTCGGACCCGTACGCACGGCACTTCCTCAACGCAACCACCCGAGGCCTGCTGCGCACCTGGGATCTGGGCGGCATCGACGGCGGCGGTTCCCCACTGTGGGGACGCCTGGCCACCTACGTGCGCACCCGCCACCGCTTCATCGACGATCACCTGGGCCGGGCGCTCGCCGATGGCCGGGTGCACCAGCTCGTCATCCTGGGCGCCGGCTACGACAGCCGTGCGTGGCGCTTCGCCGACGCGCTCGGCGGCAAGCCGGTGTTCGAGCTCGACTTTCCGTCCACCGGGCGCCGCAAGAACCGCATCGCCGCGACACTCGACCTGCCGGCCGTCGACCGGCGCGTGGTCACCATCGACTTCCAGACCCAGTCCATCCCAGAGCGCCTGGCCGAGTGTGGCTTCGAGCCGGGGTTGCCCACCTTCTTCGTGTGGGAGGGCGTGAGCATGTACCTCACCCGTGCAGCGGTCACCCAGACCCTGCAGACCCTGCACGAGCTGGGAGGCCCCGGCAGCGAGCTGGCCATGGACCTGTTCATGGTCGACGACCGGCCCAACTTCGCGGGCACCTTTCACCGCGGGGTGGGCGCCGCCCTGGCCCTCATCGGAGAGCCGGTGACCTTCGCCATCCACCCCGACGACGCCACCGCCCTGCTCGAGCGGCTCGGCTGGGGCGTTCACGATCTCGCCGATGCCGACACGCTGACCCAGCGCTACGTTCGCGACGGCCGGCGCAGCTACACCACCGCCTACGTGTTGGCCGCGAGGAGAGCATGAGCGACACCCATCCCCTGCAGCAGCGGGTCGAGGACCTCGAGATCAAGGTCGCCTTCGTCGAGAACACCATCGCCGAGCTCGACGACGTGGTGCGCAGCTTTGGCGACCAGCTGGTGAAGCTGCGCGAAGAACTGGTCGAGCTCCGGCAGACCATCGAGCCCGACGAAGAGGCCTTCGACATGATCGCCGAGAAACCGCCGCACTATTAGAATCCACGCATGAACCGCCTCTTGCTCGCGTCTGTCCTGCTCTTGTCCTGCAACAAGGGCGAAGAGATCACCGGCATCCAGAACCAGCCGGGCGGCAACCCCATCGTGCCCGAGTACGCGATGTTCCCGATGCCGTCGGACTTCTACCTCCAAGACGACGCCACCACACGCACCGGCAAGCGCCTGGCCATCCCCGCCGAGGCCATGCCGGGCGACCTCCGCCCCGACGTCTTCGCCCACGCCGACGGCTGGCCCCGCTCGCCGGTCATGCTCACCTGGCTCCCCGACCTCGACCCGGCCGCCCTGCCCCACCCGCTCGACGAAGACGCCACCCTGGCCGACGACAGCCCCATCGTGGTGGTGCGTATGCCCGACCTGGCGCGCGTCCCGGTGCTCGCCGAGCTCGATGCCACCGCCGCCGACCAGGCCCAGCGCTCGCTCATCCTGCGTCCACACCTCGCGCTCGACCCCGCCACGACCTACGTCGTGCTCCTGCGCGACACGCTCACGGCCACCGATGGCTCCACCTACGAGGCCAACAAGGCGTTTCGGGCGCTGCGCGACGACATCCCCACCAACAGCGACGCCGTCGAGGCCCAGCGCGACGACTTCGTCGTGGTCAACCAGGCCATCGCCGGGCTCGGCTTCGAGCCAGACAGCGTGATCCAGGGCTGGAGCTTCAGCACCCGCTCCCGCGAACAGGTGGTCAACCCCCTGCTCTCGATGGCCGACACGGTGATGGCCGCCGAGCTGGGCGACGTGGTGGTGGTGAGCGACGAGGTCGACGACGACAACCGCATCGTCACGCTCACCGTCGAGGCGCCGTGGTTCATCGGCGACGACGGCCTCATCGCCCTCGATGCCGATGACAACGCCATCCAGAACGGCACCCAGGACATCCTCTTCATCGTCACCATCCCCGACACCGTCACCGTGACCCGCCCCGGCGTGCTGTTTGGCCACGGCTTCTTCAGCCACCGCGAAGAGACCACGTGGGGCAGCCTGCAGCAGCTCACCCACCCGGCGGCCTTCCCCACGGTGAGCACCAACTTCATCGGCTTCAACGAAGAAGACCAGACGGCGTCGTTCACCATCCTGGCCGACTTCAACCGCACCGCCGAGATCAGCGCCCAGCAGATGCAGTCCCAGGCCAACCACGTGGCGCTGGCCCGGGTCATGCGCGAGCAGCTGCCCACCGCCGTCACCCTCGGCACCGGCGACCCGGTCATCGACGTCGACCACATCAGCTACATGGGCATCAGCAACGGCGGAACCCAGGGCTTCACCATCATGACCATCGCGCCCAACCTGGACCGCGGCGTGCTGGTGGTGCCCGGCGGTGCCCTCACCCACATGCTGCAGCGCGCCTCACCGTGGACCACCCTGGGGGCGGTCATCGCCACCCGCTTCGACGACCCCCGCGACCTGCAGGCGGCCAGCGGGCTGTTTCAGGTCGCGCTCGACCCCTGGGACAGCATCAACTTCGTCGACCACATGGTCGAACCCCGATTCGCCGGGCGTGAGCAAGAGGTCAAGGTGGTGCTGCACGAGGCCGTCGCCGACGCCCAGGTCAGCAATATGATCACCCACTGGCTGGCCCGAACCGCGGGTGTGCCGGTGTTCGCGCCCAACACGCTCGAGCCGTGGGGGCTGCAGCCCATCGAGGGCGCGACCCACGACGGCAACTCGGCCCTGTACATCTACGACGAGGGCTACGACCCCCTGCCGCTCGACAACACCCCGCCGGTCGAGAACGGCGCCCACGAGACCATCCGCGATCTGACGGTCTACAAAGACCACGTGACCGACTTCATCGAGGACGGCAGCATCACGTACACGTGCGCCGGCGCATGCGACCCGGAGTAGCCACGCTCTCAGCGCTCGCGATGCTGGCCGGCTGCAGCAAGGAGCCCATCCTGGGGCTGCCCAACCAGCCGGGCGGCAACCCGCTGGTGCCCGACTACGCGATGTACCCCTTTCCGTCCGACTTCTACGCGCCCGCCGACGCGAACACCGCCACGGGCCGCAGCATCCAGATCCCCCAAGAAGCGCTGCCCGCCGGCCTGCTTCCACAGACCTTCGATGGCATCGACGGCTGGTCACGCGTGCCCATGATCCTGGCGCACTTCGCCTCGGGCATCGATCCCGACAGCTTGCCCGACTTCGACGACGAAGACGCCACCCTGGCCGCCAACTCGCCGGTCTTCCTGGTTCGCGAGGACACCTGGGACAAGGTGCCCCTGCTGGTCGAGCTCGATGCCACCGCCGAGCTCGACGGCGAGCGCAGCCTGATCCTGCGGCCGCGCACCGCCCTCGACTTCGATGCCGGGTACGTCGTCATCCTGCGCGACAGCCTGCTCACGCCCGAGGGCGACCCCCTGCCCACGCTGCGCGCCTTCCGAGCCCTCCGAGACGGTCACCCCACCGACAGCGACGAGGTCGAGGCCCAGCGAGGCGACTTCGAGCTGGTGAGCGACGCCATCAAGCAGCTCGATCTCGACCGCGACGAGGTCGTCCTGGCGTGGTCGTTCCACACCCGGTCCGAGGCGCAGGTCATCGACCCGCTGTTCTCGATGGCCGACCAGATGATGACCGCCGAGCTCGGCGACATGGTGATCGAACAAGACACCACCGACGCCCAGGACGGGCGTGTGGTGTTCGGACACTTCGAGGCGCCGAGCTTCATCGGACCCGAGGGGCGCTTCGTGCTCGATGCGGCGGGAGCGGCGCAGCAATACGGCACCGCTGATGTGCCCTTCATGCTCAAGATCCCCAACGAGGTTCAGGGGCCCAGGCCGGTGATCCTGTTTGGCCACGGCTTCTTCAGCTACTACACCGAGCCCAACCGCGGCACCTTCGAGAGCCTGCTCGAGGAGGGAGCCTTCTCGAGCGTGAGCACCAACTTCCTGGGCTTCAACGCCGACGACACCAACACCACCATCACGCTGCTGGCCGACTTCAACCGCACCATCGAGCTGTCCACCCAGCAGATGCAGTCCGAGGCCAACCACGTGGCCATGCAGCGGCTGATCGACGAGCAGCTGGCCGGTGCCTACGCCCAGCTCGATGCCGAGCGCAGCGTGTACCTGGGCACCAGCAACGGCGGAACCCAGGGCTGGAACATCCTGGCGACGGCCCCCAACATCGACCGCGGCGTGCTGGTGGTGCCCGGCGGGGCGCTGTCGCACATGCTGCAGCGTGCCAGCCAGTGGCAGCAGGTGTGGCCCCTGCTTGAGGCCCGCTTCGACGACGCTCGCGACCTGCAGCTGGGCATGGCGCTCATCCAGCTGAACCTCGACTACTGGGACAGCGCCAACTTCGTGCAGCGCATGCTGAGCAACCGGGTCGGCGACCGTGGCCCGGTGCGCGTGACCCTGCACGAGGCCGTCGAAGACGCACAGGTGAACAACATGGTCACCCACTGGCTGGCTCGGAGCGCCGACATTCCCGTGTTTCCCAGCACCATCCAGCCCTGGGGCCTGGCTGAGCTACCGCCGCAGACCTTCGAGGGCGAAGCGGCCCTGTACATCTACGACATGGGCCACGACGAGCTTCCTCGCGACAACACCGCTCCCACCGAGAACGGCGCCCACGGCCAGGTGCGGAGTCAGGCCTCGTACAAGGCCCACGTCATCGACTTCGTCGAGAACGACGCCATCACCTTCGTGTGCGACGGCGCCTGCGACCCAAGCTAGCCACCCCCAGCAGCGCGAAGAGCCAGAGGGACCCGGGGCTGCTGCCCGTGGAGCACAAGAAGCCGCCGCCGCGGTAGTTGCCCTCGGGATCGGCATCGGTGTCCGCATCGGCGTCGGCATCCGAGTCTGCGTCTGCGTCTGCGTCTGCATCGGCATCCGCGTCGACGTCCGAGTCCACGTCGGCATCGGCGTCGGCGTCCGAGTCGGCATCGGCGTCGGTGTCCGCGTCGCCGCCGGTGTCACCACCGGTGTCCCCCGTATCGCCGCCGGTGTCCCCCGTATCGCCGCCGGTGTCCCCCGTATCGCCACTCGGGAAGTCCGTGGGGTCGTTGGGGTCGGTTCCCTGGGTGAGCTCCTCGGCGTCGGACCAGCCATCGCTGTCGGTGTCGGCGAGGTTGGGGTTGGTGCCGTGGGTGTTCACCTCGTCGCCGTCGGTGAGCGAGTCGCCATCGCTGTCCATGGACAGCGGATTGGTGAGGGTCGTGTTCACCTCGTCGCCATCGGACAGGCCGTCGGTGTCGGTGTCGGCGAGGTTGGGATCGGTGCCCAGGGCGAGTTCCTGGTGGTCGTACAGGCCGTCGGAGTCGGTGTCGACGGGATCGTCCGCGGGGTCGTTCGGGTCGGTGCCCACCGCGATCTCGAGCCCGTCGTCGACCCCGCCGCCGTCGCTGTCGAACAAGGCGGGGTCGGACCCGTGCACGAGGACCTCGTCGCCATCGGAGAGCGAGTCGCCATCGCTGTCGGCCAGCAGCGGATCGGTGCCGTAGGTATTGAGCTCTTCGCCGTCCTCGAGGCCGTCGGAATCGGTGTCGGCCACGCTCGGATCGGTGCCGAGCTGAACCTCTTCGTTGTCGGTCAGCCCATCGCTGTCGAAGTCGGGCAGAAACGGGCTTCCGGAAACATCCGCCACGCCGTCCTGCCCAGCGGTCGCACCGTAGTTGATACCGCCCATCGTTCCACTGTGTCGCCCGGCCGAGCCCGCGTCGAGGTCAATGAGCGACGAGACAGACAGGGCATCGATGGCAACGACGCCACCACCACCACCACCGCCAGGCCCCCGCTGAGAGCCAGAGACCCAGCCGCCCGACCCCCCGCCAGCGTCGATCTCGAAGAGCGAGACGGTGTCTTCGACCTGGAGCAACACCGTTCCACCGCCGCCACCGCCGCCCGTGCCATCCAGACCGGCCCCCCCTGGACTCTCGCCGTTCTTTCCACGGGCATCGATGTAGCCGGAGCCCGAGATCGAGGTGGCTCGAACGAAGAGCACCCCGCCGCCCGCTCCTCCCGCCCCACCATTGTCGTCGTCGCCGTGACCTGCGCCGCCGCCAGAGCCAAACACCAAATCATCACGGGCATCGAACAGGTGCGGGGCGCCGCCCACGCCGCCTTGCCAGCGCGCACCATCGGCCGCCGACGTGCGCCCCCCGGACCCGCCCGCTCCCCCGTTGGACCCGCCGCCGCCACCTGCATCCTGGCAGTTGCCACCTCCAGGACCGCTGGCGCGGTTGCCTCGGCCCGTGCGGGACTCGTGGTAGCTGCGCTCGCTCACGCCTTCGCCAAGTTGTCCGCCGTCGGGAGCAACCTGCACGGCGCCGCCGCAGCCCAGAGCGCCCGTGCCGTTCACGAAGTTTCCGGGCCGGAAGCCTCGCGCAGCCGTACTGAGCGAGCCCTCCACCACCACCTCACCCTGGCTGAAGAAGACCAGCAGGCCCCCCTGAGCGCCAGACCACGGAAGCGGGATCAAGCTCCCGGTCGCCTCGATCACGACCGAGGTGTACTCGGGCACAGTGACGATCTGGGTACCCAGGTACTGGAATTCATTCTCGAGGGGCTCGGTGAGCACGAGCGCGCCGCTGGTCACCGTGTCCACCCGCGCAAGCTCCCAGGAACCCACCGGCAACGACGCCAGATCGACGGGCGTCGAATCTCCTGGCGCCGGAAGATAGGACTCGATGCGGTTGGACTGCACCACGAGCACCAGGTCGCCATCTTCGAAGCTCCCGGGATGCCCAACAGCAATGCTGGACGTACCTGCACCGAGTGCCTCAGTGGGGCGGCTGTAGGCGTTGACGACGGTGCGGATCTGATCGACGACCAGATCGCCATCCTGGCCGTTGCCCAGGCCGAAGGTGTCTGGCGCGCCGAGCGCCGGGAGCGAGAGGGCAAGCATGACGATGAGGACTGGGCTGCGCACGGGGTCTCCAGTAGTGCACACCATGCGTCGGAAGCCCGCGATTCGCAAGCGGGTGTACATCGCGTGTTGACGCGGCCGACCCCAATCGGGCACGGTCTGGGCCTTCGATGGAGTACCCATGCGCGCCCTTGCCCTCACGCCGCTTCTCGCCCTCGCCCTGTTGGCGGGCTGCCCGACCGACCCAACCGACGACACCTCGGTCACCGAGACCGACGCCGACAGCGACGCCGACGCCGATGCAGACGCCGATGCAGACGCCGATGCAGACGCCGATGCCGATGCAGACGCCGATGCCGATGCAGACGCCGATGCCGACACCGACACCCAGCCCCCCGAGTGCACCACCGAGCCCACCACACCGGCCAACGATGCCTTCGCCAGCTGCTACACCGCCGAGCTGGAGTGCGGCGAGACCTACGAGCACACGCTGGTGGGCGGTCGCACCGACCTGAGTGGCCAGATCTACGGCGGCAGTCCCTACTTCTGCATCGGCCGCTACGACAACTCGGCCACCTATGACTCGCCGGAGCGGCTGTACTACTTCACCAACCCCGGCGGCGCGACCATCACCATGGACACCGAGTGCGACGAGCTGTCCATCCGCGTGGTTCCGGTCACCAACGACGACGACTGCCCCCACTCGGGGTTCAACGCCAGCTGGTGCGAGACCGACGACGACTCGTCGCCCGGGGTGCTGAACAGCACCAGCCACATGCCCGACGCCATCAATCCGTCCAACTACGCCATCATCGTCGACGGCGTCGACGGGGTGACCGGGTCGTACACGCTCACCGTCAACTGCCCCTGACGCGCGCGCCCGTTCGGGCTCCCCTAGCAGGCCGCTGAAATACTCGTTCCTCGCATTTCAGCGACCTGCTTCTACCATTGCCGGCACCGCCGCCTTCAGACTCGGCAAGTCCGGCCGCCGACTCGACGATTGAGTTTGGCCCGTGGTTTTCGCATTCTCGAGGAATCGCCGATTCGGCAGCCGGACCTGCCGAGGGCGGCGGATGCCTCGGTCGCAGCGCCCTGAAAAACCCGGCAAGCCGGATTTTTCAGCACCCTGCTAGGCCGCCCCGCCCACCCAGCCGCGCGCTCGGTGGGCGATGGCGTAGATGGTCTCGGACGGATTGACGCCCAGGGCGGTGGGCAGCACGCTGCCGTCAACCACGAAGAGATTGGGAACGTGATGATGCCGGAGCTGGGTGTCCACGACGCTCGTGTCCTTGTCGACGCCCATGCAGCATCCGCCCATCTGATGGGCCGAGAAGATGTTGTGCTCGTGCGCGCCGTACGGAGCGCTGGCCACCGCTGCCAGGTCGGCCTCGGAGCTCACGGCGATCGCGGTGGTGTGCGAGGTCTCGACGTGCTTGGCCCCCACGGCCAGGTGCAGCTTGGCCAGGGCGACGGTGGATGCGGCGAAGGCTTCGGCCAGGTGCGGTCCCACCGGGTAGTCGACCTTCAGGCGCCCGTCGGGAAACACGCGAATCGAGCCACCCTCGTCGTGGGGCAACAAGCCGTCGACGGTGATCGAGATGAGCGCCGAGACATGCGCCAGCTGGGACATGTACTCCTGCTGGGCGGCCCCGAAGCCGTTGACCGCGCCGGCACCGAGCATGGGGTGTATCGGCGACACCTCCAGAAAGAAGCCCACCTTGTCGGGGCCGCGATCGATGAACTCGTGCGACGAGACCGACTGCGGGGCACCGAACCACGGGTCGATGCGCTCCTCGTAGATGCCGGGCAGGGCGACGACCGGGTGCAGGAAGGTTCGCTTGCCCACTCGCCCGTTGGGGTTCAGTCCGCTGCGCAGCAGCATGGCCGGCCCGTTGATGGCGCCGCCGCTGCTGACACACACCTTGGGCTTGACCGTGACCGTGCGACCGGTGGGGCGGCCGCGTAGCTCGTCGAGCACGTAGCCATGCACCGCCACCACACGGTCGCCTTCGATCTGCAGCCGATCGACCTTCACATCGGCCCACACCTGCGCCCCCGCGGCGACCGCGTCGGGGATGTAGGTCAGGTGCATGGCCTGCTTGCCGTCGACCGGGCAGCCCATGCCGCAATAGCCGCTATTGGCGCAGCCCTTGACGTTGCGCCGAAGGATGCTGTGCTCCCAGCCCAGCTTGCGGCACCCCTGCAGCAGCACGTTGTTGTTCGGGTTCACCAGCTCTTCGTGCCAGGGCGCGATGGACAGGCGCTCTTCGACGGCCTGAAAGTGCGGCAGCATCGTGTCCATGCCGAAGCCTTCGATGCGGTGCACCTCGTTCCAGTGCTTCAGGATTCGCTCGGGGGTGCGCCAGCACGTGGTCCAGTTGACGGTGGTGCTGCCCCCGACGCTGCGCCCTTGCAGGATGGTGATGGCCTGGTCGGACGTACCGCGTGTGCCCCGGTCCTGGTAGAGCATGGGGAAGGCGTGGGCCTCTTGCAGGTCGAAGTCGGCCTTGGTGTAGTGGCCGCCCTCCTCGAGCATCACCACCGACAGGCCGGCTTCAGCCAGGCCCGCCGCCAGCACCGCTCCACCAGCACCGCTGCCCACGATGCACACGTCGCAGGACACTTCGTGGTCGGCGGTGAGTGTGCGGCCCGACTCGATGAATCCGGTCATCCGGGCCTCACATTGCCGTAGTTGGGGGGTCCGGGGTAGCCCACGAAGGCGTAGGTTCGCGGATCCGACCAATAGATGACCCCCGCCAGGCCCTTGAGCGCCTTGAACGCGGTGCGGCGGGTGTCCAGACGGCTGGTTCGCCAACACTCCAGGGCCTCGTCCTGCCCGGCGGCGTCCAGCCGCGTGAACGGGCGCAGACGACCGTCCAGCAGCGCACCGGCGATGGCGTTCTCGATGAAGCGCAGCGCCGTCTTCACGTCGTGGGCATCGGCGGGATGCAGCGTCCACAGCTTCTCATCGAGGCGCTCGGGGACGTGGAGCTCCCAGCCGCTGGGCAGCCCATCGGCGCCCGGGTGCAGCCGGTCCACCATGGCCGCCAGCACGCTGAACTCCACCGCCGAGAGCTTCTTGAGCTTCTTGCGAGGCTCCCGAAACACCGTGGTCTGCAGCCCGACCCCAAGGCCTCCCAGGGCGAGCACCGCCGCGCCGCCCCAGCCCAACCGGAGCAGCATGCGCCGCGAGATGCCCTTGTCGTCGTCTGCCACGGGGCCAGCCTAACCGTCGAGCTCCGCCCAGCGCGCGTAAGCCACCTCGATCTGCGCGTTCACCCCCTCCAGCTCGTGGGTCAGCTCGCGCGCACGCTCGCCGCCATCCTCGTAGACCGAGGGCTCCGACAGCAGCTGCTCCAGCTCGGCCTGACGGACCTCCAGGCGCTCGATGCGCTCGGGCAGCTCCTTCATCTCGCGCCGTTCGGCCGCTGAGGGGCCGGTCTGAACGGGCTTGTCGCGGACCTTGGGCTCGGCCGCCTGCCGCTGGGCGGCCCGACGCGCCTCGAGCGCTCGCTGGTGCTGCATGCGGTCGGCGTAGCGCGTGACCCGGCCATCGCCCTCGAAGGCCAGCATGCCCGTGCACACCCGGTCCAGGAAGGCGCGGTCGTGGGTCACGACGAGGGCACAGCCGTCGAAGGACAGCAGCGCTTCTTCGAGCACACGCAGCGTGAGCAGGTCCAGGTCGTTGGTGGGCTCGTCGAGCAGCAGCACGTTGCTGCCGGTGAGCAGCAGCTTGGCCAACAGCAACCGCGCCCGCTCGCCGCCCGACAGGGCGCCCACGTGCTGGTCGAGCATCTCGCGGCCAAACAGGAAGCGCTGCAGGAAGGTGGCGACGTGCACGTAGTTCTCGCCGACCTTGACGCGGTCGTTGCCGCGCCCGACCGACTCGAACAGGGTCTGTTCGTCCACCAGACCCGTCCGGTGCTGGTCCAGGATGCCGATGCGAACGCGGGACCCGCGCACCACCTGGCCCTTGTCGGGGTGCAGCCGACCGCGCACCAGCTCCAGCAGCGTCGTCTTGCCGGCACCGTTGGGGCCCAGGATGCCCAGCCGGTCTCCGGGGCCCAGCGACACGCTCAGGTCGTCGATCAGCACCCGATCGTCGAAGCCCTTGCTCAGGTCGTGGAGCTCGATGATCGTGCTGCCCAGCCGCCGTCCGCTGCGCAGGTCCAGCTCGAAGCTGCGCTCCTGGGTGACGCCCTCTTGGGACTTCAGCGCGTCCAGCCGCTTCAGGCGGGCGACCTGCTTGGTGGTGCGGGCCGCCGGCGAGCGCGCCGCCCACTCGGCCTCGCGCCGAATCAGGTTCATGCGCGCCGCATCGGCCTTGAGCGCCGATGCCCGCCGCTCGGCGCGCTCGAGCAGGTAGTCGGTGTAGCTGCAGTCGTCGTAGGTGATCGTCTTGCCGTCTTCGATCTCGACGATGCGGTTGGCGACGGCCTCGAGCAGGTACCGGTCGTGGGTCACCAGCAGCACGGCGCCGCGGTAGCCCGTCAGGAAGGCCTGCAGCCACTCCACCGTGTCGGCGTCCAGGTGGTTGGTGGGCTCGTCGAGCACCAGCACGTCCGGCTGCTCGAGCAGGGCCCGGGCCAGGGCCACGCGGCGGCGCTCGCCCCCGGACAGCCGCTCGATCTCCGCATCCCTGGGCGGGCATCCCAGCCGGTCGAGCACCGCGTCGACCTTGTGCGCGACCTCCCAGCCCACCTGGTCGAGCTTGTCTTGAATCGCCGCAGCGCCATCGACATCCCCGGCGTCGAGTGCGGCCTGGTAGGCGGCCAGCAGGCGCGCGTGCCACTCCACGGCCTGGTCGGCGGCCTCGCCCACCGTGGAGCCCGGCAGCCGCGGCTCCTGATCGAGCATGGCCAGGGAGCCCTCGCGGCGCACGTCGCCGTGGTCGACCTCGATGGTGCCCACCAGACAGCGCACGAAGGTGGACTTGCCCGAGCCATTGGCGCCCACGAGGCCCACGCGGTCGCGGTCGGTCAGCGTGAGGCTGGCGTCGATGAGCACCCGGCGGTCGCCGAAGGCCTTCTCGATGCTGTGGGCGACGAGGTGGGTCATGGGCGCGCATCCTGACACACCGGGCACCACCACGCCCCCCGCGGTGGATCGCCGATCCGCCGAACCTCGACGTTCGCGACACAGGTCCAGCAGGGTGCCCCGTGCCGGCTGTACACCCACAGCCTGGCGCCGGCCCCGTATTTGGCGCGCACCTCGGGGGTCGTCGTGGTGCGGTCGAAGTGGTGGGCGTTGCGCAGCAGGATGTCCGCGCCGGTTGCGTAGATCGCCCGAAGATCGGCATCGCGCGCCGGGGTGAGCGGGTGCGTGCGCTGGAGGAACAGCGCCTCGCTGCGCACCACGTTGCCGATGCCGGCTGCGATGCGCTGGTCGAGGATCACATCTCCGACCTGCCGGTCGAGGTGCGGCTGCGCCCGCTGCAGCACGGCGTCCAGATCAGGCTCCGGCTGGGCCAGATCGGGGCCGAGGCGCGACAAGATGGGATGCTTGGGTCGCCGCCGCGGGTCGAGCCACTCGACGTGCATCGGCCCGAAACACACCACCTCGCCGTGCTCGGTCTGAAGCACCACCGAAGCCTTATGGCCGGGCATTCGCCAGCGCTGACCGGGCTCGTAGAGGTGCCAGGTGCCGCCCAGGCCCAGGTGCACGCGAAGTCCGGGCCCCTCGTTCATGACCAGGATCAGGTGCTTGCCCACGGTGTCGATCTGGGCGACGTGCCGCCCCACCAGCGCGGGCACCGGCTCGGCACGGCGCCCCCGCTGGCGCTCCCCGCGAAAGCCGAAGTCACCGGCGCGAACGCGCGCCGAAACCAGGGCAGTCCCCACCAGGACGGGCTCCAGGCGGCGCGCAAAACAACGGATGGTGTCGCCTTCGGGCATGCCACCGCCCATAATCGCGCCCAACCTGGAGGTCCCCATGCTCAGCCTGATGGTGTTGCTCGCCTGCTCTGGCTCGTCCGATGTCCCACCCGACAAGCCGGCCGAGCCCACCGAGGCCCCCGCGCCCGCCACCGACGGACCGGCTGCAGAGGGCGCCGATGCTGAGGCGATCTGGCACGAAGCCGAGCCCGGCCATGCCGGCATCATCGAGATGCTGGGCAGCAACGGCGCCTGCAGCAAGGACGGCCTCGAGAAGCCCGAGCGCGCCATCGAGTGGCCCATGGGCGGGGTTCGCATCTTTGCCGCCATCTGCGAGAGCTACGCCTATCAGTCGAGCTTCGAGTGGTTCATCGAAGACAAGGCGGGCATGCGGCCGCTCGTGAACGACTCCGGAGCGCCGGTGCGCGGCCTGGGCAACCCCAGCTTCGCCACCAGCACCAAGACGGCGAGCTGGCTCGAGAAGGCCCGTGGACCGGGCGACTGCGGCGACTGGTACAAGTACGAGCTGGTCACCGACCACTTCGGCGCCGCCGAGCACCGCAGCCGGGCCTGCGACGACGCGGCCGACATCGACACCCTGCCCCCGCCGTCCGAGTGGCCGCTAGTGGCCAGCGGACCGGTGGTCATGGACGAGGCCGCCCTGGTGGGCCTGGTGCCGGGCACCGTGAAAGAGCTCACCAACGAGCTGTCTGGCGAGCGGGCCGGCGTCACCATCGAGCGCGAGGCCGCGGGTGCCGTAGCTGGCGTGCCCTGCGGCAAGACCGTCTCGGCCTGGATCGAGACGTGGTCGTGCGAGCTGACCGCGCCCTACAGCATCGACGGCTACAAGCTGAAGGCCGGCGGATCCGTGAACATCCACTACAAGACGGGCCACCTCTCCAACGTGTCCTTCGCCGACGTCGAGGGCGGGCACGACGGCGTCGTAAATGGCGTGCCTTGCGGTACCTACGCCCACTTCTCGTCGGGTGGGGAGCTCGACGGCTGCACGCTGGCCAAGAGCCACACCTTTCCCCACGGCATCACGCTGCCCGCCAAGACCGACGTGCACGCGATGGATAGCCAGGGCAACGTCCGAGAGATGGTGATCTACGACCCCGTCACCATCGCGGGCAAGGAAGTGCCCGCCGGCACCATCGAGCTGGCCGCCAACGGCTCCGTGAGCCAGGTGAACGCCGACTGGTTCGGGGACTGACCTCACCCCAGGCTGCGCACCACCGCAGCCGCCCCCACCAGGCACGACACCGTGCCCAGGCCGGGCCAGGTGGTGTCGCCGACCACCCTGAAGCCGGGAATGCCGATGTCATGGGGCACGGCATGCAGGTTGGTGTTGTCGAGGCGCTGGCGAACCCCGCCCACCGCGCCCTGGGGCCGACCGGTGAAGCGCTCGTAGGTGCGCGGGGTGGCCACCTCGTAGATCCGCGCCTCGCGCCCCAGCTTCGGGTACACCCGCCGGGCCAGCGCCACCAGCTTGCCACCGATGGCCGACTTCTTGGCCTCGTACGCGGCCGCGTCCAGGCCCTGCCAGGGGGCCAGCTCGCAGTGGGTCGAGATCATCACCGAGCGCCAGCCCTCGGGCGCTGACGCCTTGTCCCCGGCCGACGACACCGACACGAACATGTTGTTGCCCTCGCCAAAGGGCGCGTCGTAGTCCTGAAACAGCCCGTGGTGGGTGATCGCGCCGGGCACCTCGTGCTCGGGAACCCCCAGCATCACCAAGACGGCGCCTCCGCGATGAGGCCGGTCGCGGCGCACCCACGGATGCAGCGTCGGCGCACAGAACGGCGCCAGGCGTGCTGTGACCTCGGCCGGCACCGAAGACACGACCGTGCCGGCCTGCTCGACGCCGCCGCTGCTGTGGATCGCGAAGCCCGGGTCGACCCGGTGCACCGCAGTTCCCAGCCTCAGCTCTCCTCCCAGCTCGCGGTAGCGCCGAATCAGCGCCTTCCACAGCCCTCGGGCACCGCCCTCGAAGCGGGTCAGGCCCGCGCCGCGGATGTTGATGCCCATGGCGCCGTTGATCAGCGGTGCGGCGTCGACGTCGCTGTGCACGGTGTCCTCGAGCAGCATGCCCAGCACGGTGCACAGGGCTCGGTCGCCGCGCAGGCCGTGGGCACGCAGGGCGTCGGCCATGGTCCAGCGCAGGTAGCGGGCCAGGCTCCAGTCCCGTGGAGACAGCGCGCGCAGCGCCGCGGTCAGCTGGGCCGGGCGGCGAATGGGCAGCTCGATGGAGCCCGTGCGGGTGACCTCCCAGAACACGTCGTTGATGCGGTCGAGCAGCGTCCAGAACGCCCGGTGGCGCTCGGTGTCCCCGAGCACCCGCGACCGCTCCCGGTGCCACCGCGGCCGATCGCGCCACAGGGTCAGCTCACGGTCGGGAAGGTGCACGCGGTAGCCGGCCAGCGCCTCGCCGGGCACGGTGACGCCCACCTCGCGTAGAAAGCGCCCACCGACGCCGTGCTCGGCGAAGTCCACGAAGGTGGTGGCGCCGACGTCGAACGAGAAGCCCTGGGTCTTCCAGAAGCCGCAGCAGCCGCCGGGCTGGGTGTGCGCGTCGAAGATGACCGTGCGCGCACCGCGGGCCTGGAGCAGCAGGGCGGTGGCGAAGCCGGACAAGCCGGCGCCGATGATGGCGACGTCGAAGGGCATGGGGTGGGCGAGTGTAGCTGACCCCGCCCTAGGTGCTCCGCACCAGGCCCGAGTAGTCCACCGCGAAGCCCGACCTCACGAAGGCTGCGGTCCACTCGCAGTCTTGAGCAGGCACCCCGTCGATCTTCTCGATCTTGGTGGTCTTGTAGCTGCCCTCCCTTCCACACCACGCATCCAGGGCCGCCCTCAGCGTGTCTTCGTCCCGAGCCGGACCAAAGGTCAGCACGCGCTTGCTGCCCTTGCCCACGTACAGCACCGGGTTGCCGTCCACCATCACCACCACCGCGCCGGCCACGCGCCGGGGCTTGCCCTTGGCGTCGCCGCTCGCGGGCCACTCCAGCAGCGTGCCCCACGGGTTGGCGGGGTCGGTGACCGCCAGCACCCGCACCTCGCCGTCGCCCTCACGGCTGTCGCGCAGGCGGTCCACGGTGCCAGGACGGGCGAACTGAGCGCCCGACAGCCCCTCCACGAACCAGCCTCGGCGCGCCTGACCGCGCTCCTCCATCTCTCGAAGGACCGGGTAGACCGAGCTGAACCCTCCGGGCAGGCCCTCGGCGGCGGAGCCCTCGCGGCTGGCCACGCCATAGCGCTCGAGCAGCATGTTCGCGCGGGCCATGGCGCACTCGGTGTCGCTGGGCCGGTCGAGCAGCAGCTCGCTCACCAGGCTCCAGCGGCCTCCCCCGCCCCGGGACCCACGCCCGCGCTTGCCGGTCTTGCGCTTTCGGGCGCGCAGCGAGCGGAGGGGCTGGAAGGTGTCGTTGGTGACCAGCCCGGCCCACACCAGGTCCCACAGCGCGGTCACCAGCTCGGCCTGAGCCACGTCGGGGGTGGCCTGGTGCAGCTGCACCAGGAACGCGGCACCGCGCTGCTCCAGCCGACCCAGGATGGCCTGGTGCAGCTCGCCCAGCTCGGCCTCTTGCGGAGCCGGGGCCAGCATCGCCACGCGCTCACGCCGGTAGATGGCCACCTTGCCGTCCTTGCTGCCCAGCGCTCCACGGCCGATCCACACGATGTCCCCGTAGGCGCCGAGCTCGTCGAGCAGGTGGGTGCCGTATCCGGGGACCCGCGACGGCAGCACCTCGGACTCGAGCGCCGAGAAGGGGATGGGCAGGCCCTCGAGCTGGTCGATGACCTCTTGCAGCCGCCCGACGCCGCCGCGCTTGCTGTCCAGGCCATGCCAGCGCGGCAGGAAGCGCGCAAGCGTGCCCGCGTCGACCGGCGCCACCGACTTGCGCAGCTTGCCCAGGGTGCGGCGGCGCAGGCGGCGAAGCACCTCGCTGTCGCACCACTCCCGGGTGCTACCGCCCGGCCGCAGCTCGCCATGCACCAGCAGCCCGCGGTTCTCGAGGCCGCGCAGCACCGGAGTGACCTGGGCGGGCAGCAGGCCGAAGTGCCCGGCGATGTCGGCATCGGTGAAGGGAGCGTGGGTGCGGGCGTAGCGCAGCAGCAGGCCCTCGAGCGGCTCGCGGGTGGCCTCCAGGAAGGCCGCCGGCAGCCCGGGTGCCGGCACGATGCCCAGCGCGTCGCGGTAGCGGGCGGCGTCCTGGGCTGCGATCCACCGCGGCTCGCCGGCGATCTGGGCCACGTAGACCCTGCGCTGGGCCGCGAGATCCTGCAGCCAGCGGTGCAGCTCGGCGGGGTCGAGGCCCGGCGTGCAGCGATCGAGGATGGCGGCCTCGGGCAGGGCACCGAGCTTGCGCAGCAGGTCGTGCACCCGGTCGACGTCGGTGGCGCGCCGCTCGGGATCGAGCCACTGCAGCTCGGCCTCGACGCTGGCGATGACCTCGGCGTCGAGCAGCTCGCGCAGTTCTTCCTGGCCCAGCAGCTCGGCCAGCAACCCCCGGTCCAGGGTGAGCGCCTGGGCCTTGCGCTCGGCCAGCGGCGCGTCGGTCTCGTACAGGTAGGCCGCGACGTAGGCGAACACCAGGCTGCGGGCCATGGGCGAGGGCGAGCGGGTCTCGACCTCCTCAACCCGGATCTCGCGGCTGCGGATCTGCTGCAGCAGGGCCTTGAGCGCGGGCACGTCCAGCACGTCGCGCAGGCACTCGCGGTAGGTCTCGAGGATGATGGGGAACTGGGGGAAGCGCTGGGCCTGCGACATCAGGTTCTGGCTGCGGATGCGCTGCAGCCACAAGGGTGTGCGCTTGCCGTAGCGCTTGCGCGGCAGCAGCAGGCTGCGCGCGGCGGCCTCGCGGAAGCGGCCGGCGAACACCGCCGAGCTGCCCAGCTGCTCGACAACCAGGTCCTCGACCTCTTCGGGATCGGGAATCAGCAGGTCTTCACCGGGTGGGTCGTCGATGTCGGCGAAGCGCAGCACGATGCCGTCGTCGGTGTACATCGTCTGCACCTGGTGGCCGGCCCGTGAGGCGATGAGGGCCTGCAGCGCCAGCGACCACGCGATGTTCACGCGGGTGCCGAAGGGCGACAGGATGCACACGCGCCAGTCACCGAGCTCGTCGCGAAAGCGCTCGATGAGCACGACCCGATCGGTGGGCAGCGCGCCGGTCGCCTCCTTCTGATCGGTGATGTAGGCGGTGAGGTTCTTGGCGGCGCGCTCGTCGCAGGGGGTGTTGGCCTCGATCCAACCAGGCGCCTTCTTGGGGCCCAGCTCGCCGACCTTGCGCACGAAGGCGCCCAGCTCACGGCCCAGATCGACGGGTCTGCCCGGCCGATCGCCCTTCCAGAAGGGCAGCCTTCCCGGCTCGCCAGGCGCCGGGCTCACCACCACCCGGTCACGGGTGATCTCTTCGATGCGCCAGGTGGTGGCGCCCAGGATGACGTTGTCGCCGCGGCGGCTCTCGAAGACCATCTCTTCGTCGAGCTCGCCGATGCGGGGCCCGTCCCCCACCAGGAACACCCCGAACAGCCCGCGATCGGGGATGGTGCCCGCGTTGAGCAGGGCCAGGGTGCCGGCCCCCTTGCGGGCGTTGAGCTCGTCCTTGGTGCGGTCCCAGGTGATGCGGGCGGGCAGGTCGGCGAACTCGTCGCTGGGGTACCGCCCTGACAGCATGTCGAGCACGCTCACCAGCAGGCCGCGGGACAGCTCGCGGTACGGGTAGGCCCGGCGCACAAGGGCCTCGAGCTCGTCGAGCTTCCAGGTGCGGCCGGCGGTCATCGACACGATCTGCTGGGCGAGCACGTCCAGGCAGTTGCGGGGAATGCTGGTGGACTCGATGCGGCCGCCCACCATGGCGCCGCTCACCACCGCCGACTCGAGCAGATCACCCCGGAACTTGGGAAAGATCCGGCCCTCGCTGCGCTCGCCCACCCCGTGCCCGGCGCGCCCGATGCGCTGCAGGCCCCGCGCCACCGAGCCCGGCGACTCGACCTGGATCACCAGATCGACCGCCCCCATGTCGATGCCCAGCTCCAGGCTGGACGTCGCGATGATGGCGGGCACGCGGCCCTGCTTGAGCGCCTCTTCGATCTGCTCGCGCTGTTCGCGGGCCACCGAGCCGTGGTGCGCGCGCACGAAGTCGTCGTCGCCCACCAGCTCGTTGAGCCGCTGCGCCAGCCGCTCGCACAGGATGCGGCTGTTGGTGAACACGATGGTGCTGCGGTGGCTGCGGATGAGCTCGATGATGCGCGGGTAGATCGTGGGCCAGATCGACTCCTGGCGCCGCGGCGGCCCCCCCGGGCTGGCCTGGCCAGGAGTGGTCGCGCGGTAGGCCGAGCCCACGTACTGCCAGTCCGCAGCCCCCTCTTTGGGTGTGTCGGGCTCGATGTGCGCGACCGGGTTGGTCATGTCGTCGACCGGCACGATGATCTCGAGCGACAGATCCGGTGGCTCCGAGGTGTCCACGATGTCGACCGGCCGATCGCCGCCCAAGAAGCGCGCGATCTCTTCCAGCGGTCGCTGAGTGGCCGATAGACCCACGCGCTGCGGGTCGGTCTGGCACTGGGCGGCGAGGCGCTCGAGCGTGAGCGCCATGTGCACTCCGCGCTTCTTGCCGGCGATGGCATGGATCTCGTCGACGATGATGGTCTCGACCCGCGTCAGGTGCTCGCGGGCCTGGCTCCCCAGCAGCAAGAACAGGCTCTCGGGCGTGGTGACCAGGATGTCGCCGGGGTTCTTGGTGAAGGCGCGGCGATCGCGCTGGCTGGTGTCGCCGGTGCGCACATCGACGCGAATCGGGCGAAAGTCCTGCCCGGCCGCGATGGCCGCATGCTCGATGCCCACCAGCGGCGCCCGCAGGTTGCGGTCGACGTCGTAGACCAGGGCCTTGAGCGGCGACACGTACAGCACGCGCACGCCGGGCTCGGCATCGGCGGGCAGCCGTGCGAGCCGGTCGATGGCGGCCAGGAAGGCGGCCAGGGTCTTGCCGCTGCCGGTGGGGGCCAGCAGCAGCGCATGCTTGCCGCCGGCGATGGGGCCCCAGCCCGCCGACTGGACCGGGGTGGGCGCCGCAAAGGTGCGCTCGAACCAGGTTCGGGTGGCAGGGCTGAACGGGGCGAGCGCGGACATGGCAGGGGACTAAGCGCGAGCGGTGGAGCGCGCGACGGGGCTGATGACAGGGGGTGGCAGGAGGGCGGGGGTCGGGGGGTCTGGCAACCAATGGTCCACCCCACATCCGCATCCATGGCCATTCTACAGACCACGCCCCGAGGAAATACCAATGGTCGCCGATCAGCTGACGGATGTCATTGACGTCTGTCAGCGTCGTGGCTAGGCTGTTCCATGCTCGGAATCCAGACCCGCCTTCCCGTCCGCAACGCCCCAGACCTGGTCCGCATCGGCCACGAACACCGCTCCGAGATTCCGGTCGATGCCCTGTGGCGCGACGCCATGTCGCTGTACCGCACCGGGCTGCATCCCGCCGTCGCGCTGTGCATCCGCCACCGTGGCCGCGTGATCCTGGATCGCACGGTGGGCCACGTCGACCACCGCCCTGGCGAGACCCCCACCCAGGTGGCCAGCCCCGACACGCTGTTCAACCTGTTCAGCGCCTCCAAGGTGGTCACCGCCACGCTGGTGCACGCGCTGGTCGAAGACGGCCTGCTGTCGCTCGACGATCGCGTGTGCGATCACCTGCCCGGCTTCGAGAAGCACGGAAAGCAGGGCATCCGCATCCACCACCTGCTGTCCCACACCGCCGGCATCTCGCACATGCCCAGCGGCGTCGACCTCTACGATGCCCTCGCCCGCGGCCGGTTCCCAGTCGAGCGCCTCTACGATCTCGTTCCCACCAGCTCCCCCGGGGCCACGGCGGCCTACCACCCCATGAGCGCGTGGTTCCTGATCGACGAGATCATCCAGCGCGTCACCGGCACCGACCTGCGCACCGCCTGCCGCGACCGCTTGCTGGCACCCCTGGGCTTCGAGGGGCTGTCCTACGGCGTGGCCCAAGACGACGTACCCAGGGTCGCGCGGCACACCTACACGGGACCGCCTACGCCGGGCTTCATGGGGCGCATCTTCGAGCGCACCATCGGCACCGACGTCGACACCGCCATTGGCCTGTCCAACCACCCCAGCTTCCTCACCGGCATCCTGCCGTCGGCCAATGTCATCGGCACGGGCCGCGAGGCCACCCGATTCCTGCACATGCTCAACTCGGGGGGCATCGTCGACGGGGTTCGGGTGCTCGACGAGCGTACCGTGGCACGCGCCACCTCCGAGGCCACCGCGGTGCAGCTCGACGGCACCTTCGGCTTCCCGATTCGCTACGGCCTGGGCTACATGATGGGCGGTGACCGCTTCAGCCTGTTCGGGCTGCGCACCCGCAGTGCCTTCGGGCACCTGGGCTTCACCAACGTCGTGGTCTACGCCGACCCCACCCGCGACCTGTGCGTCAGCTTCCTGAACACCGGCAAGCCCATGCTCGCTCCCGGCATGCTGCGTTGGTACTGGGTGCTGCAGCGCATCGCCAGCGCAGTCCCCCGGGCGTAGCAACCATTGGTAATCGGGCATGCCGCCATGGCGCGGATGCTGATTTCAGGCTGGATCACGGCGAACCATTGGTTGCCAGACCCCCTGGCCCCTTCCAATACACACACTCATCCTTGTCTTGCCGCACGTACCCGGCGATCTCCCCGACCCGGGTGTACCCCAGGCGCTCGTAGAACCCCCGGGCGCCGGTGTTGCTGCTGGTGACCATCAGCACGATGCCGCCCTCGGCCAGGTGCCGGTGCTCCAGCTCGCCCAGCAGCTTCTTGCCCACCCCGCGCCCCTGAGCGGCATCGCTGACCGCGATCTGCTTGAGGTAGCCGCTGCGATCGAAGCACCCCCGCCTCACGAACCAGGCCACGCCCAGCAGATCGGCGCCGTCGACCGCGGCCAGCATCACTGCCCGCTCGTCGTCCAGGCCGCTGGCCAGGCCCTTGCGCGCGCCGGACTCGCTCAGTCCATAGGACTGGTACAGCGGTAGGCTCGCCACCAGCCGGGCCGCGTCGTCCAGGTGTTCGGGCAAGAGCTCCACGATGCGCATGCCGCCTCCAGGCCCGCAGCATGCCATGATGCGGCCCGCCGATGCCCACCCTCGCCCTGCTCGCGCTGCTGTCTTGCACCTCGTCGCCTCCGGAGCCCGTGCCCGAGCCCGAGCCGCCTCCCCCGCCCGATCCAGACGCGTGGATCCTGGAGGGGGCGGCCGCCTGGACCACGTCCACCCAGGACGGCACGCTCGTGCTCGCCGACGCCGCCGGCCCCCAGCTCACCCTGGACTCGGTGACGGTCACCCTGGGCAAGAAGACCACCACCGAGCCGCTGTCCTGGGCCGACGGCACGGGCACCGCCACCACCGGACCCGTCACGTGGACAGTCACCCTCGCCCAGCCCGAGCCCGGCAACCCGGCCCTCGCCCTGGCCGTCGGCGCCGAGCTCACCGAAGAGGCCACCCCCATGCACCTCGCCCTGGCCGGCACCCTGCCCACCGGCGACGTGCACATCCTCGGCCGTGACCATCGCATCGGCCCGCTCGCCGCCGAGACGGTGATCGACGAGTGGACGCCGCAGCACCTGCACACCGACGCCCTGTCCATCGACGCCCGCTCGTTGGCCATGGCCGCCACGCCCGGCGACGCAAGGACATCCTTCGAGCTGGTGCTCGACGACCACCGGCTGCACCCCTTCAAGCCGCTGAAGACCTGCGCCGACACGATGGACGACGACGACCCCAAGGAGCTCGACCGGTCCGCGGTGACCCGTCCGGCTGGCACGTCCTGGTCGGCCGCGGCGACCGTCGTCCTGGGTCCCAGCCCGGCGGTGCAGTGGCTTCGCTACCCGCGGGGCTACCGCAGTGCGCTGGTGTTCACCGACCACGCCGACCAGTCCAATGTCGGCAAGCTGGGCGCGCTGCTGTGGGGCACCGGCAGCCTCAAAGACCAGGAGGGCATCACAACCGGCGACAAGGGACTGCTGGGGCACGGGCTCACGCTCACCAAGTCCGTCTTCGTGAAGCGCAAGTCGTACTACGCCCGCCAGCTCGACAACCCCGAGTACGTCGAGCTGCTGGAGGCGGCGCGCGAGGCCGGGGTCGAGGTGGGCAGCCACAGCGTCACCGGGCTGCGCGACGAGCCCGCGACCGTGGCCGAGCTGCTCGCCCAACAGGCCGAGGCGGTGGGCCCGGTGCGCACCTGGATCGACCACCAGCCCAAGACCAACTGCGAGGCGCTGACCAACAGCGGCTGGAACCCCAAGAGCGACTGGTACCTGGTACCCACGCTGCAACAGGCCGGCGTGGACTTCGCGTGGGCCGGGTTCGACGTGGCTCCCGAGGACGGGGTGAACCTGTTCGACCCGGCGCAGCCGGACGCGTGGACACCGGTGCTGTTCAGCCACCCGGATCTCGGGGATCTGCAGGTGTTCATGTCGCTGTGGCGCGCCAAAGACCGGGCCGATCTGCTGGCCGACTACGACGCCGAGCACCTCGACGCCCTCGCTCGCGACCGCGGCCTGCACATCGCGCACACCTACCTGGACACCCACCGGGCCGGGTCCTTCGTGGAGGGGTGGACGCTGCTGGATGCCGTGAAGGGGGGCTTCGCGATCCGCACCGACGCCGACGCTCTGTTCGCCGATCTCGAGGCGCGGCAGGCCGATCGGCGCACCCTGGTGGCCACCATGGCCGACGTCGGGGACCACCTGCACGCGACTCGCGACGTCACCTGGACCTGGACCCCGTCCAGGATTCGGCTGCAGCCCAAGGCCGGTGCGGTCCCCGGGCTCACGCTGCTGGCCCCCAAGGATCTCGGCGCACCGCAGATCGACGGCCAGCCGCTCGGTGACGATGCCGTGTGGAGCGATGACGGCGGCACGGCCTTCACCTTCGACCTGCCCGCCGAAGGGGCGTGGCTGAGCTTCGAGCAGCAGGAGCTGCGGAGCGCCGCCGTCGTGGACTGAGGAACGGTGTCAGGAGACCACAAAACGGAAATCCGACCCCGTTGGTTGCACCAACGGCCCTACATTTCCGTTTTGTGGTCTCCTGACACCGTCTCCCGATCCTTGCGATCAGCGGTGTTATCCTCACCCACCCCCTTCCGTTCCCCTCCCCTTCCCCTCCCTCCCGCTCCCAGGCTCTCCCATGGCCGATCCGACTCCATCTGCCGGGGCCTCGCCCTCGGGCTTCCTCGATCGCTGGTCGGGCGCCGGACTCGTCGTCGCCAACATGATCGGCGCTGGCGTGCTGCTGTCCGCCGGCTTCATGGCCCAAGAGATGAGCGCCGGCCCCATCCTGCTCGCCTGGGCCTTCGGGCTGCTCATCGCGCTGCTGGGCGCCCACACCTATGGCGCCATCGCCAGCATCAACGGCCAGTCCGGCGGCGAGTACCGCTACCTGTCGGACTACCTGCACCCGTCGCTCGGCTACCTGGCTGGCTGGGGCTCCCTGCTCATGGGCTTCTCGGCGCCCATCGCCGTCGACGCCGTCGCCGTGGGCGCCTTCGCCAACACCATCGTGCCGGGCCCCGACCCGCGCATCCTGGGCAGCGCGGTCATCGTGCTGCTCACCGTCGCCCACTCCATGCACCTCGAGGCCAGCAAGTGGACGCAGAACGCCCTGGTGCTGGTCAAGATCGTGCTGGTGACGGGCTTCGTGCTGCTGGGCCTCGCCGTCGGCAGCCACGCCTGGCCCACATGGGTCCCCCCCAACGCCGCGAGCGACGGATTTCCCCTCACCGCCTTCTTCATGCAGCAGTACTGGATCGCCTTCGCATTCTCGGGCTGGAACGCCGCGATCTATGCCGCGGGTGAGTTCGAGGATCCCAAGCGCGACGTGCCCTTCGCCATGTTGGTGGGAACCGTCGGCGTCGGGGTGCTGTACCTGATCGTGAACTGGATCTTCGTCACCAACCTCACCCCCGAGCTCGCCACGGCCGTGTTCTCGTACGAAGAGACCCGCATGACCCTCGCGCATGCGGTCATGGGCAACCTGGTGGGGCCCTTCGGCGGCACGCTCACCTCGTCGCTCGCGCTGCTGGCCTTCGTGTCGGCGATGAGCGCGATGATCCTGGTGGGCCCGCGAGTCTACGCCGCCATGGCCGAAGACGGCTTCTTGCCCTCGCGGTTCAAGAGCCACGACGGCAGCCCGCCGCTCGGCGCCGTCATCCTGCAGGGCTGCATCGCGCTGGTGCTGGTGTGGACCCACAGCATCCTGCAGGCGGTCGAGGGCACCAGCCTGGTGCTCATGCTGTTCACCGGGCTCACGGCGCTCACGCTGTTCGCGGTGCGCATGCGCGACGACCTGCCCGATCCCCCGGTGCACACCCTGATGGCCGCCGCGCTGTTCGCCGCCATCCAGGGGGGGCTCATCTTCCTGGGCCTGCAGCAGTCCAAGCTGCTCTTCTTCGAGCTGGGCGTGTTCCTGGTGCTGGGCCTGGGCAGCTACATCGTGACCCGGGTGGTGTGGAGCAACAGCGCGGGCGGCGATGGCACGCCCCCGGCACTCGCAGGGAAGGACGCGTGAGCCCGCTGTTCGTCCTGTTCCTGGCCTGCACCAGCGCTCCCGCCGAGCAGCCCGACACCGCCCCCGAAGTGGCCGAGGCGCCGGATCCAGAGACGCCCACCGCCGAGCAGCCCGCGCCCGAGGAGCCCATCGTGCCCTGCACCGGCCTGGATGCCGACGACAGCTGGATGAACGCCTTCATCGCCCGCCACGCCGACGCGCTCGGTCCCGTCGCGGCCGACCCCAAGGCTCATCGCCTGCAGCTGGTGGTGGGCGAGGTGCGCAACAGCGGCGACGACCGCTGCGTGGACTGGCACCCGTACCGGCTTCAGCAGGAATACTTCTACCCGGCCAGCGCGCTCAAGCACATGGGTGCGGTCGCAGCCCTGCAGACCGTGCGCCGCCAGATGGCCGCCAACCCCGAGCTGGCCAGCCTCACCTACGACACGCCCATCGAGGTCGAGCGCCTGCGTTCCGCGTCGGGCCGCACCATCGCCGACGGCCGGGTCACCACCCTGCGCACCGAGATCGACAAGGCGCTCACCGACTCCGACAACCCCGCCTTCAACTTCACCTACGACATCGCAGGCCAGGCCGGCATCCACCGCAGCATGACCGAGGGGGGGCTCACCGACGTGCACCTGGTGCACCGCCTGTCCATTGCCGGGCTGTCGGGCACCGACCAGCTGCGTGCCCCGCGCATGGTTGCCCAGCTCGGCACCGAAGAGGCGCCCAAGCCCGTCGAGCTCGTTCCCGAGCGCACCGACGAGGCCATCGTGCCCAAGCACGACCTGCCCGACATCGGCGTGGGCACGCACCACCGCAAGGTGGGTCAGCGCGAGGTGGTGAAGGGCCCCTTCGAGATGGTGGGCCGCAACGCGGTGAGCCTGTACAGCATGGCTCGGCTGTCGGCCTGGATCGCCGATCCTCGCCTCGCACCCGACCTCGACTTCGCCGATGTCACCGCCGCCGACCGCGAGCTCATCGCGAGCGCCATGGCCCGCGTGGTCATCGACTGGCCCCGGGCCGAGCCCTTCCGCGGCGGCATCATGGAGCACGTGCCCGGCAAGCACCTGTTCTACATGAAGAAGTCCGGGTCGGCCTACGGCTTCCACCTGTCCCAGGGCTACGTGCAAGACCAGCGCACCGGCCGCGCCTTCCTGTTTGCCGCGACCACCTACGTGAACCCCAACGGCATCGTGAACGACGGCCGCTACGGCTACGAGCAGCTCTCGGCGCCGTTCTACACCGCGCTGGCCGACGCGCTCACCGGCGAGCTCATCGCCCAGGAGGCGCCATGACGCGCATGATCCCCCTGCTGCTCCTGCTCGCCAGCGCAGGCTGTACCGCCACCGCCGAGCCCCCCCCTCCACCGACCGAGCGCGCCCCCGCCACCGACGCCGCCAGCAGCACCCCGCAGCCCGACAAGCCTCCGCCCGCCGAGCCTGCTCCGCCGCCCCCGCCCACGCTGTCGCCCCCCGCAGACGCCCACGATCCCACCGCAAGCGATGCCCTGTGGCTCTACGATCACGGCGGCGACGTCCAGACCGACCTGCTCACCGGCCAGCCCGATCCCGAGCTGCAGGCCCTGATGATGGACGTCATCCAGACCACCCCCGCCTTCAAGGCCGCGCTCGATCGCGAGGGCCTGGGCATGGTGCTGGTGGACATCAGCGACCCCCGCCAGGTGGTGCACGCCGAGATCAACGCCGACTGGGAGACCTTCACCGCCAGCCTGTCCAAGATTGCCGTCCTGCTGGGCGTCGTGAACACGGCCCACCAACAGAAGAACCCCGACCTGCTGGTGCAGCACAAAGAGGCCATGGATCAGATGATCAAGTGGTCCAGCAACCAACACGCCATCGAGCTGTTCGGGGTGTTCGGCCACGAGGCCATCAGCGGCGCCGTGCGCGAGCACGGGCTGTACGACGACGAGCGTGGGGGCCTGTGGTGGACGCGTTCGTCGGCCAAGTCCCCGTCGGTGAAGACCGGCACCAACGTCGCCGGCACCGCGCGCATGGTGGCCCGCTACTTCCTGATGATGGAGCAGGGCAAGCTGGTGACCCCCGACGACAGCCGCTTCATCAAGAGCGTGCTCAACAACGCCGCGCTCGCGATCTTCAGCCAGGGCATTCAAAAGGCCTACCCAGACGTGACCTACTACGGCAAGCCCGGCATCTACGGAGAGGCCGTTGCCGAGGGCCTGCTCATCGAGGGGCCCAACACGCGCTACGTGATGGCCATCCTGACCACCGGCCTGGACTACCAGGACCCGGTGATCGGCGAGTTCGGCGAGAAGCTGCACGCCAAGATGCGCGAGCGGCACCCCGAGCCCTTCACTCCGTGAGACGATGGGCCCAAGCCCAGGAGTCCTCATGAGCGACAAGACGCTGTCTTCCCTGCTTCCCATCGGCTCGATCTTCAAGGTCGAGCCGCACCCCGGCACCATCGAGGGGCGCCAGGCAACGCGCTACTGGCTCACCGAGGTGGCCGACGCCAGCGTCGACCCCGCCGACCGCCCCATCAGCGCCGACACCTTCGAGCTGCAGGACGCGGGCCAGGACTACATCCGCCTCACCCAGACCACCGTCGAGGGCACGCCGGGCCACCCGCCCATCCTGCTGCCGCTCGGCGCGGTGGGGTTCTTGAGCGTGTAGACCGCGCGACAACGCGCCCCACGCTCCTAGCCACACTGCTCGTTGCTGCGGCTGCAGTTGATGGTGACCGAGCTCTGCCCGTCGGTCACGGTCACCTCGCCCAGGCGCCCGGCCGATCCGGTGTAAGACCCCACGATACTGTAGGTACCGGGCTTCAGCTTCACGCGGCTGCCCGAGTACTTCTGCCCCGACTTCTCGTACCAGAGCATCAGCGGGCGATCCCCGGTGACCTTGACCAGGGCGCCGTCGCCCGAGCCACCGCCCCCAGAAGGACGCACCGGGGTGCGCTTGGGAGGCGGAGCCGCAGCGGGCTCGGAGCCGCCGCCGCCCCACGGGTCAGCGCCACCGGAGCCCGAGCTGGTGGTGGACGAGCCGGACGTGGTGCGCTTGGGCGTGCTCTCGGCCTTGGGCTCCGGGGTCTTGGGCGTGTCGTCGACCTTGGGCGCGGGCTTGTCTGGGGCAGCATCTTCGGCCGCCTCAGGCGTTCCGGCCGCGGCGTCGTCGGTGGCGTCGGCGCCATCGGTGTCCTCGGCGGCTGAGGCGTCGGCCGCGGCATCACCGTCGCTGCCAGCGTCGTCGGTGCCCGCGGCGCCATCAGCGGGGGCGGCCGCATCGGGCGCCGGCGCGGTCGAGGCCGGGGCGGTGGGCTCCGGCGGAACGCTCGCGGGGGCCGCCGCGAAGCCGCCATCGGCCGACTGCTGCCAGAAGATGAACCCACCCGCGGCCAGCGACAGCCCGCCCAGACCCACCATGGTTAGCGCGAACATGCCCATCAACAACACGGCAACGATGGTCTTCTTGGACACTGGGGGCGTCTCTCCTGCCCGCTCAGACTACACCGACGCGTGCCGGTGCCCAAAGCGACGGTCGTGCGTCGCTACCTGCGCGAGCGCCGCAGCAGCGCGAGCCCCGCCAGCGCGATGATGCCCAGGCCACCCGACGGGCCACCCGTGCCCGAGCAGCCACAGGCGCGCCATGGCCGAAAGCCCCGGCTCACGACCTCGATGGTGACGGGCACCACCACGGGCTCGGCGTAGGGGTAGTCGCCGTCGTCGACGATCTCGACGCTGAAGTTGTCGAAGCCCAGCTCGGCGACGGGCGCCGTGTACGTGATTCGGGTGCCTTCGACCACCGCGAAGCCGTTCTCGGGCTCTTCGTGCAGGCGCAGTGAGACGTGGTCGCCCTCGGGGTCGGGAAAGATCTTGATGCTGAAGGTCTCGGACCGCCCCAGCGGGACCCGCTTGACCGTGGGCAGCTCGTAGCTGGGAGCCAGGTTGCAGGGCGGGTGGCGAAGCTCGACGTCGGCGGTCTCTTCGATCCACTCCAGGACCGCATCGGCCCTGGCAAAGATGGTGCCCGAGCCACACTGGAAGCCGGTGCCGCGACTGACCACGCCCAGCAGGTAGTCGCCGTCATCGGCGAGCATGTACAGCGGACCGCCGGAGTCGCCGTAGCAGGCGTCGACGTCGTTGTCGCCGGCAAACACCTCGCCGCCCGGGGCCAGATCCGGGAAGCAGCCGCTGGTGAACTCGCAGTCGGGATCGACGATCTCGAGCTCGCCGGCATTGAGCAGGCTGTTGTAGCCCTGGTTCTCGGCGTTGGCGCGCCGGGTGCCGCCGTAGCCCACCACCATGCCGTCGGCTCCCGCCTCGAGCTCGTCGTCGATGATGCAGTCTTGGGCGATGGTGCGCGGCTCGACCTCGTCGACCTCTTCGGCGAGCAGCACCACGGCGATGTCGAAGTTGCCGTTGTAGTCCCAGTTGCGGTCGAGCGCGATGGTCTCTTGCACCTCGACGAAGAAGCCCTCGTCGCGGGCCCAGTTGGTGCTGTCGAGCACCACGTGGCTGACGTAGCCGTCGACGCAGTGGGCAGCGGTGAGCACGACACGCGGGTGGATGAGCGTGCCGGTGCAGCCGACGTAGTTGCTGTTGAACACGATGCCGGCGGCATCGGGCCAGTCGCCGGGGTCGGCCTGGCGGCCGCCGACGACACCCTGAGGCCCGTCGGACATGAACACGGGCAGCTCGTCCCCGTCATCGTCGCTCTGATCGGTGCGATCGGCGAAATCGCGCTCGCCCAACCGATCCTGGGCGTGGGCGGGCGTCGAGAGCAGCGAGAGCGTGAGCAGGGTCAGCATCGGAACGAGTTCCTCCGAGGCGCACATGATGCGCATCGAGCCGCAACGTTGGGCAAAGTCCGAGTCAAGCCCCGGAAGTGCTGCGCCGCCGCGGAAAAAGAGAGCGTCACAAAAAGTGTACCGCGATCCATGGATGGCCTGCTGACGCGACACCAACACGGCGCATGAGCATCCTGCTGCCAGCCCTCGCATCGACGGCACTCGCCCTGACCGCCCTGTCGAGCACCGAGACCATCCCCGGCGATCGGCTCGAGCGCGCGGTCGCCCTGCGCTGCCCCGCGGTCGACGTGGCCCTGTACGCGGCCATCACCCCCGAGGGCGACGGCATCGCGGTGAACCTGATGGGCGATGATCTGGTGCACTCCTGGCACATCACCGAGGACGGCACCTCGGGCACCGATCGCGTGCGCATGATGTCGGTGGCCATCTGCAATCGCGTCGAGAGACACGCGGCCCAGCGGCACCAGGCCTCCTCGCAGGCGGTCGCCCGTCCGGCCTCCGCAGCAGGCCCCGTCGAGCTGTGGGCCTTCGTGGGCGCCGACATGACCTTCGGCCGCCCCGAGCTGGGCGGACGCATCAGCCGCTGCATCACCGGGTGGTGCCCCGAAGCCGCCGTGTCGGTTCGCATTCGCCCCTGGTCCAACAACACCCTGCGCGACTCACTCCCCGAGCCCCGCTGGGCCTTCGTGGCCGGGGCAGGACGCGAGCTGGGCCAGCACACCCGCGCGGGCCTCGGGGTGCTGTTCGAGGCCTCCTTCCCGCGTGATGGCAACCGCTGGGGCGGAGGCGTCGCCTGGTTCCAGGCCGACGTGCACAAGAACTTCGACGCCAGAGTGTCCTTCGAGCTGGCGCGCACCGGCGGCATGCGCGAGGTGTGGACGAGCCCGGTCAGCAGCATGACCGACTACCAGACGTGGACCCGCGCCGACCTGGTGGCCACCCTGCTATGGGGCCGCTCATGAACGAAGACCTCGTCGAAGCGGCGCGCGCGGGTGACCGCCAAGCCCTCAACGGCCTGCTGCACGAGCTGTTGCCGGTGATTCGGCGGCGTGTGCACCGCTACATCCGCCCTCCCGAGGCCGATGACGTCACCCAGCAGGTGCTCATCGAGGTCGCCAAGTCCATCGCCCGCTTTCGCGGCGAGTCCAACGTGCGCACCTGGGTGTCGCGCATTGCGGTACGCGTGACCTTTCGCCACCTCAAGCGCCGCAACAAGGTGCTCCCCTTCAAGGCCGATGTCGAGCCGCACGACAACAGCTCCCATGCCCGCCGCATGGACGCCCGCGACCGGCTGCGAACCCTCGAACGGTGCCTCGACAAGCTGTCGCCCGAGCGCCGGATGGTGTTCTTGATGCAAGACGTGGACGGCTACACCGCACCCGAGGTGGCCGAGATGCTCGATATTCCGCTGGGCACGGTCTACGGCCGCCTGCGCGACGCCCGCCGCATCGTTCGTGATGCCCTCGACCGCGAAGAAGCCGTGCCCGGTGCCGCCGAAGGAGGTTCGCTATGAGCCACAACGAAGCCGACGATCTCACCGAGCTGTTGGCCGAGTGGGGCTCCCGCGAGCCGCCGCCGCTCGAGCCCGGCCAAGCCGACGACATGGTGGCCGCCGCGCTGGCCGCCCTCGACGACGACATGGGCATCGCCCCCGTCCCGTCCGCGGACACCCAGGCCGCCGCGCCGCCGCCCGCCAACACCGGCACTGCATGGTGGCTGCGCGCCGCCCTGCCCCTGGCCGCCGCGGCTGCCCTGGTGGCCCTGGGCTGGCAGCTGGCGCGCCAACAGCAGCCCACCCAGCCCGAACAGGTGTTCGCCGAGCAAGACGCCGCGCCAGCCGAGCCCCAGATGCTGGTGATCGAGGGCAAGGCCGGCATGGAGCTCGCCGTGCGCGAAGAGCAGCCCGTGCTCCTGCGCATGGGGCCCCACGAGCTGCAGCTCATCGGCACCGGCCGCCTGACCATCGAGTCCATCGAGCAGCCGCGTGTGCACCTGCGCCGCGGGGCCGTCCTGGCGCACTGGAAGACCAGCAGCCAGGTGCCGCTGCGGCTCGCCACCGATCACGGCGACGTGGCGCTCGAGCAGGGCAAGGGACGCCTGAAGGTGACCGACACCGACTTCAGCTGGCAGCTGCAAGAAGGCGCCGCCCACCTCATCCAGGATGCCGCGCCCACCGAGGCGGCGCCCCCTCGTCCGGCCCCCACACCGCCCAAAGAAGCGGTCGACGACAGCGACGACAGCGCCAAGCCCTCAGCAAGCCCCACCGAGCCCGAGCCCGCTCCCGAGGGCATCAGCGAGGCCGACGCCGCCGAGGCCCTGTACGTGCGCGCCGAGACCGCGCTGGCAGCCGGACACGACGCCGAGGCCATCGCCCTGTTGGAGCAGCTCGTGCGCGAGCACCCCGATCTCCCCAAGGCCGCGACCGCGCTGGGCGACCTGTCCCGGCTCACCCGCGACGCCGATCCCGCGCGCAGCCGCCGCTACGACCAACAGCTCGTCCGCGACTACCCCAACGGCATGCTCGCCGACGACGCCCGTGAGCGGCTGAGCCAGCCGTAGCGGAGCGCTACCTCCGCCAGTTCACGAAGCCCCCGGCCTTGTCGGGCTGGCACTCGGGGCAGAAGAAGGCATCGAAGCCGCGCACGCCGACCGCGCGGATCTTGGTGCCACACACGACGCAGGGCTCGCCCTTGCGGTTGCGCACCACCAAGAAGTCGCGGATCTTCTCGTCGAGGGCGGGCTTGCGCTCGGCGATGACCTCGCGGGCGCGGCCCAGCACGCTCACGATGGCGGTGTGCAGGTTGCCGACCTGTTCTTCGCTGAGCTTGTTGCAGCGCGTCTTGGGGTGGATGCCGGCGGCAAAGAGCACCTCGTCGGCGTAGGCATTGCCCATGCTGTCGAGCTGCGACTTGTCCTTCAAGAACAGCTTCACCTGGTCGCGGCGCTTGCGGGCGAGCTTGCGCAGCACGTCGACGGTGAACGCCTCGGGGTCGAGCACGTCGACGCCGATGACCGACAAGCCGGGGATCTGGTCCCAGGCCCCCTTGGCGATGATGTACACCTTGCCCATGCGCACCTTGTCGCGGTACCGCAGCTCCCGCCCGTCGGACAGGCCCAGGCCCACGGTGGTGTCGCCACGATCACGCCGGTCGGACGCGTCGATGCTGAAGCGGCCCGCCAGCATCGGGTGAATCACCAGCTCGAGCTCGCCAAGGTCGAACACCACGAAGTGCGCGTGCCGGGCCACCGCCAAGATCGCCCTTCCCACCAGCAGGGCCTCGGGGGTTCCCTCCACGGCCACGCGCAGCACCACCGGATCGCGCACGCGAACCGAGTCGATGCGCTGGCCCACGAGCTCACGCTCGAGAATGGGCACCTGGTACTCGAGATCGGGACGCTCGGGCATGGCCCATGGTTAACCGGGCCGCATGACGGCAACGTGGACCACCGTGCTCACCCAGCTCCTGCCCTACATGCCCTTCTGGCTGCTGTGGCTGGCGATGCTGGCGGTGTGCGCGGTCACCTGGAGGCGGCACCCCTGGGTGTCCGGCATCGCCGCGGTCAGCCTGGTGGGCATGCTCACCATGTCCATGATCTCGGCGGCGCTGTGGCAGGTGGTGCTGTGGCAGCTCGACCAGGGCAACTACGGCCTGATCGACAGCGTGTGGTTCGTGATGGTGCCCCTGGACGTGATGCAGTCGCTGTGCGTGCTGGGCCTGGTGGTCGCCGCGGTGGTGGGGCGGGTGCGGCGATGAACGGGCAGCCCGACTGGTTCTACCTGCTGCTCGACCTGCTGTACTTCGTGCCCCACGGCCTGGCGTGGCTCGCCGCGGCGGGCGCCGGCGCCTGGATGTTCCGCCGCCACCGCATCCCCGGCGCGCTGTTGTTGCTGGCGGGAAGCACCGGTGTGCTTCGCACCGTGCTGAGCATGGTGATGAGCGTCGCGTGGCAGGCGGCGACCACCGCGGGCACGAGCCCCGACCTGCTGATGACCGGCGCCACCCTGCGCACCGTCGTGTCGGTGTTCGCGGGCCTCGCCACAGAGATCCTGCTGTTCGCGGCGATCTTCGGGTGGCGCGGAGGGTCGAGCGCCGACGTGGTGGACTGGGACGCGGACGTGCCGGAGTAGGTCAACCGGCCAAGAAGCCGCCGTCCAGGTTGAGCACCTCGCCCGTCATGAAGCTGGACTCGTCGCTGGCCAGAAAGACCGCGGCGCCGGCGATCTCTTCGGGCTGGCCGATGCGCTTGAGGCCCGAGCGCTCGGTGAAGAAGCGGGTCATCTCGGGGCTGGTGGTCAGCGCGGCCGCCAGGCGAGTGTCCACGACCCCGGGGGCCAGCGCGTTCACGCGGATGCCCGCGGCGCCCAGCTCGATGGCGAGCGTCTGGGTGAGCGAGATGAGCGCCGTCTTGGTCATGCCGTAGATGCCCTGGAAGGGGGCAGCGCGCTGGCCGGCGACGCTCGAGGTGAACACGATGCTGCCCGGCTTGTTCGCCGCCAGCAGCCGCTTGCACACGGCCTGGGTGAGCAGCCAGGGGCCCTTCACGTTCACGTCGAAGGTCTTGTCCCACGCGCCAAAGTCGTCGACCGCCATCATGGGCCCGAAGTACGGATTGGTTGCCGCATTGTTGACCAGGACGTCGACGAACAGGCCCTCACCATCGAGCCAGGTGAACAGCTCCTCGATCTGCTCGGGCTTTCCGCAGTGGGCGGCTCTGGGACGCACATCGGCACTGGGTACCCGGGCCCGGATTCTCTCGGCGGCGGCGTCGAGCGCGTCCATCTTGCGCGAGCTGATGATCACCGTGGCGCCCTCGCGGCAGAAGGCCGTGGCCATCGCTTCGCCGATTCCACGGCTTGCACCGGTGATGAGTGCCGTCTTGCCTGCCAATCGATCCGCCACGAGGCCTCCAGTGAAGGGACTGCGCCGTAACCCGGAAGCTGGAGCGGTATGGTGGGGTTCGCCAAGCACCGCCCACGGAGCCCCGTGCACGCCTTCCTGCTCACCACGATCCTCGCCATCGGCGGCCACGCCGCGGCCGCCGACCTGCCCAGCCTCAAGGCGAGCTGCGACGCGGGCAAGGCCGATGCCTGCGCCGATGTCGGCATCGCCTACCAGCAGGGGGACGGCGTGCCCGTCGACTACCGCTTTGCGGTTCGCTACCTGCGCAAGGCCTGCGACGCGGGGTCGCCACGGGGATGCACGGTGCTCGGGCATGCCTACCGCATCGGCGAAGGCGTGGGAAACGACTTTGCCCTGGCGCTCAACCTGCTGATGAAGGCCTGCGAGGCGGAGTCGGGCCGCGCCTGCAGCGAGGTGGGCGACATGTTCACCATCGGCCAGGGCGTTCCGCTCGACCCGTCCGGCGCCTACCTCTGGTACGACCAAGCCTGCAACATGGGCGACGGCCAGGGCTGCTACCGGGCCGGCGTGCACCACGAGCTGGGGCACGGCGCCCAGGTGGTGAGCTTCAAAGAGGCGGCCTATCTGTACCGGCGCGCCTGCGAGATGGACAGCCCGCGCGGCTGCGCCAGCATGGGCCTGCTGTACGAGCGAGGCGAAGGCGTGGACGGCAGCCCGCAGAAGGCAGTAGAGCTGCTGCAGAAGGCCTGCGGCCTGGGTGACGGAGAGGGCTGCATGATCCTGGGCGACCGCTACACCAAGGGCAAGCTGGGCCTCACCAAGAGCGACGCCGCCGCCGGGCAACACTACGCCAAGGCCTGCCAGACCAGGCACCCCGCCGCGTGCCGCGCCCACGGCGACCACCTGATCAAGTTCCAAGACGACGATGCCGGTGCGCTGAAGGCCTATGAGACCGGGTGCGTGGCTGGCGATGCGGTGAGCTGCAAGAAGGCGGCGAAGCTGCGGTAGGGGTGCTCAGGGGGACGGCGAGCGCCGACGGTAGCTCAGGGCGAGGAGGCCGGCGGCGAGCAGGAGCGAGATGGCCATGGGTGGCGCGGCGAGCGCGGGCGTGAAGAACGTCGTGAGCGCGGCCACCAGCCCGCTGACCACCATCGCCAGGGCCGCAGGCACGGTCATGGCGTCGAGTTCCATCGACTGGATGGCGGCCGCCGCCGCGGTGAGCACGACAGCTTGACCGATCAGCAGCGGAATCAGCAGCAGGGCGAGGATCGGCGGAGCCGACCAGACATCCAGGTTCACGCCGAGGGCGCCCCACCAGAGCGTGAACAAGCAGGCCGCGAGTCCGTTGGTGCCGTGAAGTGCCGCCCGCGCCCAGGACAGCTGGGTCGGGGAGGTGGAGTGGGTGGCGGCGGTCGGCGACAGACGGGGCTCCGTTTGTGAGGGCGGGGGTGGTCAGCCCTGTTCATGATGCCCGTGAGGAGACGCCATTTCGACCCTCATCTGCTCCAGGTAGTCGCGTGCATAGGCGACGAGCTCCTGCCAATCGTCCCGAGAGGACTCGGGTTCACACCAATCGCATTGGTGGTAGAAGTTGCCGAGCCACTCTGGAAAGTCGAACACGACCTCGATGGGGGTGATGCGCCTGCAGAGGTCGTAGGGAGCGGTCTTTCCGGCCACGAACGCCTCCACGACCTGGACAAAGGCGGCGTGCGCGGCCCGGCTGTCGTCTTCGGTGGGTGAGAGGTCTTCGATACGATTGGAAAGAAGCTGACGAAGGCGTTCCGCAACCTCGGCGCCGTCGGTTGGGACAGAGAGCAGAGCTGCCAGGTCAGAACGCCACGGGCCGTCGGCGGACTCGGAGAGAGCCGTTGCGGCCCAGGAGAACACCTGGTCGTCGGAGGCCAGCTCAGCCTCGCGGAGCAAGAGCAGCCTTCTCGCTTGGGCGAGTATGGTCGGCGTGGGTTTCACGGCCTTGCACTATCCGAACCAGGGAGCGGCGATGTCCAGCGGAGCGACGGTGATCGGCATACACGAGGGAGGCATCAACCGCCTCGTCAGCGACGGGGAACACCTCTACACGGGAGGGCGAGACGGATCGGTCCGAACCTGGTCTCGCGACGGGGAGGCGGCGCCGCCCCTCGATGTCGGCGACCCGGTGTTTGCGCTCGCGGTGTCAGACGGCGTCTACGCCGGATCCGACGAGCTGGTGGGGCCGGACGGCGCGACCATCCACGAGGCTGAAGAAGAGGTGCTGACCACGGTCGCGGTGCGGGGCGAGCGGGTGTTCGTGACCTCGGATCTCGAGCAGGTGGCGCTGTATGTGGGCGAGGAGCTGGTCTGGACCGGTGACACCTACAAGTGGGCCTATGGGGCGGCCTTTAGTCCGGATGGAAGCCAGATTGCCGCGTGGACCTGGGACACCAACCTGTACCGGTGGGATGCCGAGGACGGCACCGTGCTCGCCGACGACAGCGTCAACGCGCTGAGTGCCGCCGGCTACCTCGGGGGACCGATATTCGCCGGTGCCTGGCTCGATGACACGCGCATCGCCCTCGGCGGGCCCGTGCAAGGTGGGGGCTTCGCCTCGGTGTGGGACACCGTGAACGGCGAGCATAGCCATCGCTTGGCCACACCCTCGGCCGTGCATGCCATCGCATGGCACCGCGCCGGCATCCTGTTGGGCTGCGACGACGGCACGGTGTTGGTCTGGGACCTCCAGACCGACGAGGTGACCGTGCTCCGACTGCCCGCCACCCTGCCAGCGGCGGCGGAGTGGTCTTCCGGCTACCCGGACCCCATCGAATTCGACGTCGTCCAGGGTCCCAACAGCGTGGTGGCGCTCGCCAGGCTTGGCGATGACGTGGCGGTGGCGACCGTCGCAGGCGCGCTGCTGCTCCTGGATGTCGAGGCTGCCTGGCCCTACTAGTGCACCGTACGGGGAAGCGTCCACGTCCACGTCCACGTCCACGTCCACGTCCACGTGACCATCGACGTTCACGTACGCGTCGACGTCGACGTCGACGAAGCGCCGTCGACGGCCATGTCCTTCTCGTACGAAAAGCTCGATGTCTACCGTCTACTCACCGAGGTGACCGACTGGGTCGGGGATGCCAAGTGGCCTTCGGGGTCGTCCTGGCTCGAGTACCAGGCGCCGCGCCATCCAGCGCGGCGGTCGATTCCTCGGTCTCGAGGTCGATTCCTCGGTCTCGAGGTCGAATTCTCGGCCTCGAGATCGCCTACGAGACCCAGCGCGAACGCGAGAGTCGTCCTCGAGCGCGCGCACCCGGCGCAATTGAACCGGGGCCTCCCCTCTGCATGCACGGTACAAACCAAAGAATGGGCCGTAATAGGAGACAGGGGAACACTGACCCCCGTCCTGACCCCCCTCCGCCAACGGACGTAGTCCCCCTGAATGGACGGGGGCGCCACCGTAGTCGAGGTGAATGGACGCCGGGCCGCTTCCGCCTCGATCGACGCACGGTGAAACGCTGACAATCAGTCCCACTCCTGCCGAGAGGGCCCCCAGCGTGGCCAAAACGTCCATTCACCTCCGCTACGTCCGGCAGGGCGTCCATCCACCCCGACTACGCACCCCATCGGCCGCGGGGCCGGCCCTGCACCCCCGACGCGCAGCGAGGGTCGGTCCCCCGGACCTCTGGCCGGCTGGAGTCGAGAGGTTGGACGGCGGATTCGAAGCGTGGCGGTCGATTCCTCGGTCTCGAGGTCGATTCCTCGGTCTCGAGGGCCCGCAGGCCAGGCCCCGCTCACCGCAACCGCTCCGCCAACACCCCCAGCACCGCATCCGCCACCTCGGGCTTCACCGCGAACATCTTGGTGCCGTGATCCCCGCCCGGGTACTCGAACTGCTGCCAGCTCCCGCCCTGCTGCTTGGCCGACCACTCGCGCTCCTCGGTCGAGAAGGTGAACACCGCTGGGAAGCGCTGCACCTCGGCCATGGTCGTCTGGTTCTCGGTGTAGGGCCCACCGGTCATGAAGCCCAGCACGACGGGCTCGGGCAGGTCCTGAGAGCCGGCCCAGACGGCGTAGTCGATCATCGAGGTGGTGCCGTTGGACGCGCCCACGATGCCCAGCTTGCCCAGCCCGTCCGCCTGCAGCCGCTTCACGCACGCCTCGACGTCGTAGCGGCCGTGCTCCCCGGTGTAGGCCTCTTCGGCCACGCCCCCGGACTCGCCCGCTCCGCGGCGGTCGGGCACGCACACCATCCAGCCGCGCTCCCGCAGGCTGGTGATGAAGGTGTCGGGCCAGCTGCTGCGATCCCAGTGCGGAGGGATCATGTGCAGCAGCACCACTCCGGGGGCCGACGTCGCTGAGACGCCGTAGATATCGGCCTGAAGCTCCACGCCGTCGCGTGTGCTCAGCGTCTCGGTCTGCTTGTCGGGCAGCGGTGCTGGCGCGGGCGCGGCCTCGGGTGCCGGCGAGCTGCCCGCACAGGCGAACAGCAACCCAAGCGCGGTGATGGTCATACGCCTTCCCCTCCCCTTCCCTCGCCGGCGGCGAAGCGCTTGGCGCCGGCCACGGTCTCTTCGGACAGCGCGGCCAGGCCGTGCTGGAACTCGTTGTGCATCGCCGCCTCGAAGCCCAGCTCGATGCCCTCGATGGCGCTGCGGCGGTCGCCGCGCAGGCACAGCTGCGGAAAGCCCGAGATGTGCAGCGCCAGGGCCTCGGCGGCCTCTCGGGCCTGCCCGTCGGGCACCACCCGGTTGGCCAGCCCCATCGCCAGCGCCTCGGGGGCATGCACGGGGCGACCGGTGAGGATCAGGTCCATCGCCCTGGACAAGCCGATGAGCCGAGGCAGCCGAACCGTGCCCCCGTCGATGAGCGGCACGCCCCAACGCCGGCAGAACACGCCCAACACAGCTCCCTCGGCCACGACGCGCAGGTCGCACCAGCAGGCCAGCTCCAGGCCGCCGGCGACAGCGTGGCCCTCGATGGCGGCGATGACCGGCTTGGACAGGGACATGCGGCTGGGCCCCATCGGCCCGTCGCCCTGGGCATCGAGGCGGTTGGGGGACCCGTCGGCGACGGCCTTCAGGTCGGCGCCGGCACAGAAGGTGCCGCCAGCGCCGTACAGGACGGCCACCGAGGCCCCAGGATCGGCGTCGAAGGCGCGGAAGGCGTGCGCGAGCTGCTCGGCGGTGCCACGATCGACGGCATTGCGCCGGTCGGGCCGGTTCAGTACGACGGTGGTGACGGGTCCGTTGCGCTCGACCGTGACGGACATGGGCCCTCCCAGGGCCCGCATCCTACCGGAGTGCACCATGAATCCCCTCACTGGCCTGTTGCTGCTCAACGTGCACATCCTCGATGCCAACGGTCCGCGCGATGCCGAGTCCATCCTCGTGAGCGATGGCCGCATCGCAGCGATCGGGGCGCCCCCCGAAGACACCTCGGCCCTGCAGGTGGTCGATGCCACCGGCCTCACCGTGACGCCAGGGCTGGTGGATGCGCACGTGCACCTGTCCATGGACCCCGCAGGCTTCTGGAGGGGCGACTCTGCCGAGCAGATCGACGCCTTCCGCCGCCAGTACCTGCGCAGCTACGTGGCCTGGGGCGTCACCAGCGTGCTGGACACCGGCATCCTGCCCGACGACGCCCGCGACTTCCGCCGGCTGTCCGCCGAAGGGCCGTCCCCGGACATCCACTTCCTGGGGCCGCTCGTCAGCCCGCAGGGCGGCTACGTGAGCGTGGTGCTGCCCGAGTTTCCCGGGAGCTCGACGGCCGCCGACGTGGCCGAGCGCTTCGCCGAGTTCGACGACATCGGCCCCGTGGGCGTGAAGCTCACCTACGAGTCGGGCATGGTGAGCAAGGTGTGGCCGCTGTACAACGACGAGGTGCGCGCCGCCATCCGGCAAGAGGCCGACAAGCGCGATCTGCCGCTGTTCGTGCACGCCTTCGGCCCCAGCGAGCACATGGACGCCCTGCAGGCCTTCGAGCCGCGAGGCACCGTGCACTCCCTCGAAAAACCCAGCAAGAAGGCCATTCGAGCCCACGCCGAGGCCGGCACCTTCGTGGTGAGCACCATGAGCGTGATGGACAGCAACCTCATCGAGTTCGAGCAGGAGCGCCTCGACGATCCGCTCACCGCGCTGACCGTGCCCCCGGCCCAGCTTGCCAGCGCCCGCGACCCCGACGTGTGGCTGAAGTACAAACACGCCGTGTCCGACCACGTGATGCCCAACTCGCCCAAGTGGGTCAAGAAGTTCGCGGTCAAGCTGCTCTCCAAGGACAAGCCCATCCGAAAGCGGCTCGTCAACAACCAGAAGGCCACGCTGGCGCTTCACCAGGCCGGCGTTCCCATCGTCCTGGGCAGCGACTCGGGCAACTGGAACATCTTTGCCTTCGAGCTGCACGGACCCACCAGCGTGCGGGAGCTGGTGCTGCTGCACCAAGCCGGGCTCGACCCGGTCGAGGCGATCACCGCAGCCACACTGAATCCCGCCCGCATGCTGGGCCTGGCGCAGGATCAGGGAACCATCGAGGTGGGAAAGAAGGCCCACCTGCGCATCTTGGACGGCGACCCGCTCACCGACTTCGGCACGGTGGTCCACCCCCGCTTCGTGGTGATGGACGGGGAGCTGCGCACGCCAGAGGAGTGGGCGGCCCCGTGAAGCGGCGACCGGGGTGCTACCGCGCGTAGTGGTGGAAGCGCCAGGCCTGGTACACCTGGGCGTCGTTCTGGTCTCGCGCCTGGCGACCGCCGGTCCGCGATCGCCTTCAAATCTCGACCTCCCTGCGCTACCTTCGCCGACTGCACCCAGAGGTACCCATGTCCGCTGACATCGTGCTCGCTATCGACCAGGGAACCACCGGTTCCACCGCGCTGCTCATCGACAAGGGCATCCGTGTGCTCGCCTCGCACAACGTCGAGTTCCCCAACCACTACCCGGCACCCGGCCACGTCGAGCACGACGTCGCCGAGATCTGGGAGTCGATCAGGGGCGCCGTCGAGGGGGCCCTGGCCAAGGCCAACGTCTCGCCCAGCCGCATCGCCGCCATCGGGGTCACCAACCAGCGCGAGACCAGCCTGTTCTGGGACAAGGACACCGGCGAGCCCATCCACCGCGCGCTGGTGTGGCAAGACCGCCGCACCGCCGACCGCTGCCAGGCCCTTCGCGACGCCGGGCACGAGTCGATCTTCAAGTACCGCACTGGCCTGGTGCTCGACCCCTACTTCTCGGGAACCAAGGCCGCCTGGCTGCTCGAACACGTGCCCGACTCAGCGGGGCGGGCCGCCGATGGCCAGCTGCTGTTCGGCACCATCGACACCTGGGTCACCTGGAAGCTCACCGGCGCCCACGTGACCGACCCCTCCAACGCCTCGCGCACGCTCATGTACAACCTGCGCAAGATGGACTGGGACGACGAGCTGCTGCACATCCTGGGTGTGCCGCGGGGCTGCCTGCCCCGGGTGGGCGCCAGCAGCGAGGTGTACGGAACCACCCGCGGCGTGGGCTTCTTGCCCGACGGCATCCCCGTGGCGGGGCTCATCGGCGACCAGCAGGGTGCCTTGTTCGGCCAGGCCTGCTTCACCGCGGGCATGGCCAAGTCCACCTATGGCACCGGCGCCTTCATCCTGCTGAACACCGGTGACCAGCCGCAAGAGAGCAACCACGGCATGCTCACCACCGTCGCCTGGCAGCTCGAGGGCAAGACCACCTACGCGCTCGAGGGCTCGGCCTTCATCGCCGGCGCGGCCGTGCAGTGGCTGCGCGACGGTCTCGGCATCATCGACAGCGCCGAAGATATCGAGGCCCTGGCGGCGAGCGTGCCCGACAGCGGCGGCGTCACCTTCGTGCCCGCCCTGGCCGGGCTGGGTGCCCCCCACTGGCGGCCGCATGCCCGGGGCATCGTGCGCGGCATCACCGGTGGCACCACGCGTGCGCACCTGGCGCGGGCCACGCTCGACGGCATCGCGCTGCAGATCGACGAGATCCTGCGCGCGATGAGCAACGACCTGGGCAAGCCCCTGGCCGAGCTGCGCGTCGACGGCGGCGCCGCCAAGAACAACCTGCTCATGCAGCGCCAGGCCGACCTGCTGGGGGTGCCCTGCGTGCGCCCGCAGGTGCTCGAGACCACGGGCCTGGGCTCCGGCCTGCTCGCCGGCCTGGCGGTCGGCCTGTGGGACAGCCCGGCCGCGGTGGCCGATACCTGGGCCCAGGAGCGCCGCTTCGAGCCCAGCGGCGACCAAGCCGAGCTGCGCGCGACGCGCGGTCGGTGGGCGGCGGCGGTCGAGCGGGCGTAAGCGCCCACCCAGCTACTCGGGCGTGCCCGGAGCCTCGGGGGTGTCCCCCTCGGGGGTGCTGTCGCCATCGGCCTCGCCGAGATCCCGCACGATCTTCTCGACCTCCTCGACGGCCTGCTCCAGGATCTCGAAGTCGACGCGCCGGTTCTTCTTGCGGCCGTCGAACTGCTCGTTGCTGGCGATGGGGCGCGTGGCCCCGTAGCCGCGTGCAACCAGCCTCTCGGGCGCCACGCCGCGCTCGGTCAGCGCCGCCATCACCGCCTGGGCGCGGGCCTCGGACAGCTGCAGGTTGCGCTGCAGCGAGCCCGTGCTGTCGGTGTGCCCCTGCACCTCGACCTTGGTGATCTGCGGATTGGCGAGCAGCGTGTCGGCGATCTCGTCGAGCAGATCCTTGGCCTCGGGCTTGAGCGTGGCCTTGGTGATCTCGAAGGGGATCTTGTCGGTGATGACCACCTGTTCGCCGGTCACCACCACCTTGGCCGCGTCGAGCTGCAGCTCGACCGACTTGTCTTTGTCGCCCGTCATCAGGTCGAGCCGTGCACTCTTGGCCCCCAGCTCGTCGCTGCTGGCCAGCACCCGCCAGTCGCCGGGCTTGAGCAAGATGGTGGCCTTGCCGCTGTCGTCGGTGAGCACCGGCTCGAGCTCGTAGCGGCCATCGGCCTTGACACTGGCGCCCTTCACCGGCTTGCCGGCCTTGTCTTTGACCAGGACCGCCACCTCGGTGGGCACCCAGTCCAAGAACACCAGCCGCTCCGACGAGCCCGGCTGAACCTCGATGAGCCCCAGCTCGTTGGTGAGGTAGTTCTTGGCCTCGACCGCGAGCAGCGTCTTCTCGGGCTTGAGTGCGTCGACCAGCAGGGCGCCGCCCGCCGCCGTGCGCCCGCGCTCCAGGCCGCCCACCAGCACCTTGGCGTCTTCGACCGGCTGCCCGCCCATGTCGATGACGCGCACCAGCATGGCCGACTGGCCCTCGGGAATGTCGGCCATGGTGACCTCGACCGTCTTGAGGGACGACCGCACCTCGTTGATCACCAGCGGCTCGGCCGCGAAACCGTACGTGTCGCTGGTGACCAGCAGCTGCCAGCTGCCCTCGGTCAGCTGCATGAGCCGCTTGCCGTCATCGTCGACCCGGGCCGGAGGCATGGTGACCGGACCGGCCATGCGCACCACCGCGTCTTTGACGGGGTTGCCGCTGCTGTTCTTGACCAGCACCTTGAGCGCACCTGGCGCCCACTCCATCGCGATGTCGTGGCTGTTGGCGCCATTGGCGAGGTCGATCGCCTTGGTGGCCGGCAAGAAGGGAAGGCCCTCGACCACCAGCTCGCGCTGCCCGTCGCCGATGTCTTCGACGTCGAACAGACCCGCCACCGTCGAGCCCAAGGCCACGCCATCGACCTTGACTGCAGCCCCGTCGACCGGCTTGCCATCGGGATCGGTGACCTTGACCGTGAGATCGGCCTCGCCGCGGTCGACCGCGTCGAGCACCAGGTCGACAGCAATCACACGGCGCGTGTCCGGGGGAATGGCCAGGTTGCGGGCCAGCAAGCCGTAGGTGGGCGAGCTCAGCAGCACCTGCCACTGGCCGTCCTCGAGCTGGGTCCAGCCCAGGCCGCGGTCCGAGAGGGGGACCTGATCGACCTTGATGGGACCCGCAAAGCGGGCGACCGCATCGCTCACGGCGCTCTCGCCCTTGGTGCGGGCCAGCAGCCGGACGGTGCCCGGTGCCCAGTCGATGGTGACGAGCTTCTCTTGGGGACCGTCCACCAGGAACAGCTCGATGTCTTCGACGCTTCGACGCTTGTCGCCGCTGAGGGTCAGGCGCCGAGCGCCGACGTTGAGGTTGGACAGCTCGACATTGCCACCACTGGAGGTGGTGCCCAGCGACACCCCGTCGAGCTCGATCTCGACGCCCTCGGCCGGGGCACCATCGGGGTCGACGACGCGCAGATCGACGTTGGCCGCTCCGTTCTCGGAGATGAGCACCACGTCCACGATGGTGAGCTCGGTGCGGTCGTCGGGCACGATGATCTCGCGCGACTGGATGCCGTAGGTGGGCGACGCCACCAGGGCGGTCCACGTTCCCGGGCGAAGCACGAAGATGCGCTCGCCCGCAGAGCCAAGCTGGGCCGGCGCCAGGCGCGACGGGCCCAGGAAGGTGACCGTGGCGTCGGCGACGGGGCCCTCGGGGATGCGCGCCACCACTTGCACCGAGCCAGGCAGCCGCCGAAGCATGGGCTCGAAGGTGTTGTCGCCGGCCGACAGCAGCAGGTTGTCGCCCACCGCCTGGAACTCGTCGTGGATGACCTCGACGCGGTGTTCGCCCTCGGACAAGGACTCGATGCGCAGGGCACCGCCCGATGCGCTCACGCCGTAGGGACTGCCGTCGATGCGGATCACCGCGCCCTCGACGGGCTCGCCGTCAGGGCCGGTGAGCGCCATGGCCAGCGTCGCGGGGCCGGCGTCGGCGTACAAGATGGCGTCGACCTGCTGCAGCTCGACGTCGCCGGGCTGGATGTCGAAGTCGCGCGTCTGGGTGCCAAAGCCTTCGGCCGAGATGACCGCGGTGTACTGGCCCGGAATCAGGTCGAAGCTCGCCGCACCGTCTTCGACGGCGAACGGGCTGCCACGCAAGCCCTGCACCGCCACCTGGGCCACCAGCTCGGCGCCGCCCTCGTCGCGCACCCGCAGGCGAACCGGGGTGGGCTGCCAGGACAGATCGGCGCGGTACACCGGGTCGTCGTCGTCGTCGGGCGCCAGGTTGGCGAGCGTCACGAAGCCGCGCGCCTCGATGTCGAGGCCGCCCTTGCGCCAGCCACGGATGGCCTTCTCTTCGACGAGCAGGCGCCCGTTCGGCCCGGTGAGACCGAGCGATTCACCCTCGAGGCTCACGCGCGCGCCGGACACCGCGACCCCTTCGGGCCCCTTCACGATGAACGCATAGAAGCCGTCGGGCACAGGGGCCGGCGGCTCGTCGATGTCGGGCTTGTCGGCCGGGGCAGCGCCCGACCAGCCAAAGCCCAGGAAGGCGCGAGCGCTCGACGAGCCCAGCATGGCGCCCGTTCCGCGGCCTGCACCGGCCTGCACGAACAAGCCGCCCGGGGTTCGGTACCGCGCAGAGCCAAAGATCTCGACGGGCGTCTGCAGCGCGGAGGCCGCCTGCAGACCGCCACCGCCGGTGACCTCGGCCCCGATGGCGAACGTGTCGTCGAAGGCGTAGCTGGCACCCGCGCCGAACACGGGACCCAGCCCGCCCTCGACCGCGGCGTCGGCGTCGGACCCATTGCGCGTCTCGACGCCGGCATTCACCGTCGCCCGCAGCGCGCCCAGCTGGTACGCGGCGCTCAAGCGAACCTCGACGCCGATGCCGGTGTCGCCGAGGTAGCGCTCGGCGTCGCCGGTGGGCAGACGCAGCACGGGAGCCAGGCCGACCATCAGGCCGTCCTGGAACTCGTCGTCGCGAAGGTCGAAGCCGAGCTGGCCGGCGATGCGGATGTCGCCCAGGGTGGGCCCCGCGCCGGTGAGCTGGGGCAGACCCTCGTCGTCGACTGGACCGCTGGCCGAGCTGAGGATGAGCGGCGCCGATACGGCCACGCCGACGGGGCCCCGACCAAAGGCCGCGCCCAGGGTGCCGGCAACCACCTGATCGAGCAGCACCGCGGACTCTTTGACCGAGCCGTCATCGAACTCGGCGTACTCGACGATCGGGCGCCCGACGTACTGGCCGCTGATCCCGAAGGCGAGGTTGCGCGCCGGTAGCGGATTCCAGAGCGTCAGCGGCGCCCGCGGATCGCCGTCGGAAGGCGCCACCGTGGGCCCCAGAGCATCGTAGCCCTGCCCCAACGCCACGGATGGAAACAGCATGAGGAACGGCAGTAAGCGTCGAATGGGCGGGAGCATCCCGCGCAGACTACCGCGAAGAAGGGCTCTTTAGAACCCTCTTACTCGACCTCGATATCCAGGCGGAACTGACCGCCCAGCTCGGTGGCGTCGTCGGGAATCCATGCATCGAGCACGAGGTAGACCGTCTCGGCGCTGGAAGCGGTGTAGCTGAGGGCCTCGAGATCACCGGTGAGCGTGGCGTCAGAGGCGGCGACGACCGAAGCAATGTCGGCGCAGTCGGTCATCAGGTATAGCGCGGCATCGAACTCGAGCAGCCGCTGGGAGGCCGTGAGCGTCTCGCCTGCATCGAGGTCGATGCGCACGAAGCTGTCGTTGCCCTCAGTTGCGTAGCCCGTGTGTACATTGCCGTCGCCGAGGTCGATCTCGCTGGTGCCACTGGCGTTGTCGCCGTAGTAGTTCCCCGCTGTCGCCGCCGTCGTGGCGCCAGCGCAGGTGTCGCTGATCTCTGGGAGCAGGTCGCTGACCACGAGCTCGAGCGAAAAGCGGTCGGCGGTCGAGTCGGCATCGTCGGCCAGGTAGCCGTCGAGGCCGACGTAGAGCAGTCCGTCGCTCTGCGCGACGAAGTCGACGGTCTCAGCGCCGAAACCATCGGTGTTGTCGGCACCGGCAACCATGCTGGCGACGTCGTCGCAGTCGCTCATCAGGTAGACCGAAGAGTCGCCGTCGAAGTTGGTGAAGGTGGCCGAGATCATGCGGTTTGCATGGAAGCCGACGCCCACGAAGCCGTCGACATCGTGCGTGTTCCAACCGGTGATGTCGTTCTCGACCTCGGGCGTGTCCTCGTCCTCGTTCTCCAGCGCGATGTCGTTGTTCCAGCCCGCCATCGACCCGTAGTAGCGGCCCGGCGACGCAACCAGGGCACCGGCGCAGGTGTCGGACACCTCGGTGCTCTCGGTCCAGCCGGTGAAGTCCTCGTACACGAGGTACAGCCACTGCTGGTCCATCGACTGCACGCGCACGTCGTTGCCGCCGGCATCGACGAGCACGTTGTTCACGCGGGAGAGCAGCAGCGAACGCACATCCCAAGGCTGAAGCCACTCGAAGTCGTCGATCGACAACGAGAAGGCGCCGTCGTCGGCGAGGTGGTAGACGCGCGAGTCGATGGACATGACCACGTCACCGGCACCGCCCGTGGTCCACGCCAGGTCGACGGTGTCACCGCCGGACACGGCGACGTCTTGGAGCGGATTGGGCGCGGTTAGGCCGATGGGGCCTGCGAACTCGAAGTCGTCGGTGCCCTCGTAGGCCATGAGATCGCCGTCGAGCATCAGCCCCTGCGGCCCGCTGGGGAATGCCCCAGCAAACCCCTCGTAGAACGGGTCGCCCGCCTGGGTGGTGGTGATGGGCAGGCTGAACCCGCCGACGGTGATCGAGCTTCCTGCATCGATGAGCGAAGCGGTGTCGAACCAGCTGGTGTCGGCGGGCTCGCTGGTGAAGCTGTCTTCGGAGGGCAGGCTGTCAAGGCAAGCCTCGCCGATGATCATGCACTCGGCGAGGTTGATGACGCCGTTGTCGTTGGGCAGGAACAGCGCGCGCGCGGTCGAGTCCTCTTCGGCGCGTGAGTCGGCTGGCCAATGCACCACCACAATCGAGCCATCCTGCCCGGTGAGTTCCTCGTTGCCATTGTCGGTGTCGGTGTCCTCGCCCGTGTCGTCGATGGGCTCCTCGCCGTTGCAGGCGAGGACGGCGAGAAGAGGCAAGAGGGCGAGCGGGTGCTTGATCATGGTGTCTCCGTTGCGGGCGCATATACCCGCAATCGAAGAGGCCGCGCCACTACTACTGGTCGGAAGCCGATGTCTCGAGGATCTCGAACTGCACGCGCCGGTTCTGGCTGCGCCCTGCTTCGTCGCCATTCGACGCCACCGGCTTGGTGGCTCCGTAGCCCCGGGCAACCAGGCGCTCCGGCGCCACGCCCCGCTCGATGAGCGCGGCCACCACCGCGTCGGCGCGTCGCTCGGACAGGCTCAGGTTGTAGGCCAGGGTCGGACCGCTGGTGTCGGTGTGCCCCTGCACCTCGACGCGCGTCACACCAGGGTTGGCGAGCAGGTTGCCGGCCACCTCGTCGAGCACCGCCTTGGCCGACGGCTTGAGGGTGGCCTTGTCGAGGTCGAAGGGGATCTTCTCGGTGATCTCGACCGCATCGGCGGTGACCTTGACGCGGGCCTTGTCGAGGCGCAGCTCGATCTGCTTGGCCGCATCGCCCGACGCCACATCCACCACGCCCGCCTTGACCCCCAGCTCGGTGCTGACGGCCACCACGTTCCAGTGCCCCGGGCGCAGGCCCACGGTGGCCTTGCCCAGCGCATTGGTGGCCACCGCCGGGACATCGACGGGCCCGTCCAGGCGAATGTCGGCCTCGACCGGCGCGCCGTCGCGGTCGAGCACCGTGACCGACACCTCGGTGGGAATCCACGCAATCGGAACGATGCGCTCCTGAGAGCCGGGGCGCACCTCGAAGCTGTCGAGTCGGCCGGTGTCGAACTGGGCTGCCGTCACCACCAGGGGGGCCACACCGGGCACCAGCCCCTCGATGAACAGGCCACCGCCGGGCCCGGTCACGCCGCGCTCCTCACCACCCAGGCTCACGCTGGCCCCGGGGACGGGCGCGCCATCGGGGTCGACCACCCTCACGAGCACGGCAGACTGCCCATCCTGGACCTGGCTCATCTCGAAGTCGACCACGGTCAGGCCGGTGGCGTCCTGGGCGATGTCGACGGTCTTGGCCACGAAGCCGTACTTCTGGGACACCACCAGCACCTGCCAGCTGCCGGGAGCCAGGCCCAGCAGTCGCGTTCCGCCCTCGTCGACGCGCGCGGGCGGCACCGAGGTGGGACCGACCACGCGCACCACCGCGTCGGTGACCGCTTCGCCGTCGGGGGTGAAGGTGTGCACCCGCACCGCGCCCGGCGCCCAGGCCAGGTCGACCTGCTGGGCGTTGGCGCCCTCGGCCAGGTCGATGCGCGCGCTGGCATCGACATAGGGCCCACCCGACGCGGCGAGCGTGCGGGCCCCGGTACCGATGTCGGTGAGGCGCAGCAGGCCGTCGATGCCGGTTGCGCCGATGGGGGTGCCGTCGAGCGACAGGGCCACGCCGCCCGCCGGGATTCCCTCGGGATCGAGCACGGTGACGTCCAGATCCGCCGCCCCCGCCTGCAGATCGGCGAGCACCACGTCGACGGTCACCAGCCGTCCCGCCTCGGGCGCGACGCTGAAGCTGCGACCCGCGAGGCCGTGCTGCTCGGAGGTGACGAGCACACTCCACGAACCCGGATCGAGCTGGGTCCAGGCCTCGCCCTGCTCGTCGAGGGGCAGGGGCTCGACCGGCTTGGCGCCAGCAAAGCGTGCCACCGCATCGCCCACTGCCTTGGTGGGGGTGCGCGCCAGCACCTTGACCGTGCCCGCCTGGTAGTCCAGCGTCACCAGGCGATCTTGGGGGCCCTCCACCAGGAACAGCTCGAGCGCGCCCGACTCGGCCATGCGCGGCGCCTGGATGGTGAGGGAGCGGGCGCCCACATTGAGCCCACCGAGCGTCATCTCGCCACCGGTGGACGTGGTGCCGAGCTCGTTGCCGTCCAGGCGCACGCTGGCGTTGGGCACCGGAGCGCCGTCGGGGTCGACCACCGACAGGGACAGCTCGGCGGGACCGCCCTCGCCCTGCAGGATCACGTCGACGTAGAGCAGCTCGGTGCGGTCGGCCGGCACCAGCACACGCCGCGCCTGCAGGCCGTGGGTCGGCGAGCTGACCAGCACGTTCCACTCGCCGGGGCGCACCACGAAGATGCGCTCTCCGTCGGCGCCGAGCGGCGCGGGCGCCAGGCGCGAGGGGCCCACGAAGCGCACGCTGGCGTCGGCCACGGCGCCGTCCGAGGTGCGCGCGATCACCTTCACCGAGCCCGGCATGCGCTGCAGCGGGAACTCGAGCGGGTTGACGCCCGGGCTGAGCACCACCTGACGCTCTAGCGCGCGGTAGGAGTCGTGGATGACCTCGACCTTGTGCTCGCCGGCATCGAGCCCGGCGACGTTGAGCTGTCCGCCGCTGGCGCTGGCGCCGACGGGGCGACCGTCGATGCGCACGCTCACATCTTGCAGGGGGGCGCCCTCGGCATCGGTGAGCGTGAACGACAGCTCCGAGTCGGCCGTCTCGGCCAACGGCAGCAAGATGACCTCGACAGACTGCGGGTCGTTGGTGTTGCCCGGCGCGATCACGAAGTCGCGGCCCTGGGATCCAAAGCCGTCGGCGCTGACCGTGGCCAGCCAGGTGCCCTCGGGCAGCTCGAGCAGGGCGTGCCCCTTGGCGTCGCCCACCACCGCGTCGGCGTCGAGTCCGTCGACGGTCACGGTGGCAGCGATGGGCTCGCCGGCCTCGTCGGTGACCACCAGGGTGACCGGGGTGGGCGGCCAGGCCAGCGGCACCTCGAGCTCGGAAAGCAGCTCGCCGGCGGCATCGGCGGGCCAGGTCAGGCCGTCGACCGAGACATAGCCATCGGCCTGGGCCGAGACCGAGGCAAGGGCCTTCTTCCACGGCTTGAGCTCTTTGAGCTCGCGCACCACCTGGCCCTGGGCGTCGGTGGTGCCCAGCGCCTGCTCGCCGAGTGCCAGGCTTGCGCCCTCGATGGCGTCGCCGCGAGGATCGACCACGCGCCAGGTGAACACCTCGGGCAGCTTGGCCGGCACATCGGGGCCCACCGCGTCGTCGCTCTTGGGCGGCGTCGACCAGCCGATGCCGCCATAGACGCGCACCGCCGACGAACCCACCGCTGAGTTGAGCCCAAACGAGACCCCTCCCGTCCACCACAGGCCGGAGCTGGCCCGACCCCGGGCACCGAGCACCGTCTGGATCGGAACCTGGGATCGGTACACGCCGGTGCCCGGCTCCTCGGCGCGCAGCCCGCTGCCCGCCGACAGCTCCAGGTGCGCGGCCAGGTTCTCGCGCAGCGCCCAGGTGCCCGCCAGGTGGGCGACGAGCTGCGCGGGGCTGCGCTTGACGTTGGTGAAGTCGTCGTCGAAGGCGCGGCCCACAGCGCCGATGTTGGCGTTGAGCCCGAGCTTGTCGGCGCGGTAGCCGAGGGCGGCCACGATGCCGGCCGACGGCTCGTTGTCACCGAGGCCGATGCGATGGGCCCCGGTGGGAAGCCGAACCGTGGGCACGATCGCCGCTGAGAGCCCCATTCCGTCTTCGTCTCGCAACAGCACGCCCACGGGCAGCGACACCTTGGTGTCGCCCATTCCGGCGGCGACGCCGATCTCGTCGGTGCCCGTGATCAGGGTGCCGCGGGCATACGGGAAGAACGCGGTCGAGACCGCCACGCCTACCCGATCGTGCAGGCCGTAGGCGCCCGAGAGGTTCATGGCCAAGGCGCCCACCAGCAGCGCCTCGAAGGGCTCGCGCTCGCCCAGGGTGACGCTGCCGTCGGGGTTGACGGTGACGTCTTGCGTGTAGGTGATCAGGGGAGCGTGCGCGTACTCGGCAATGCCCCCCACCGACACGACGCCCCGCTCCAGCCCGGCCGATGACCAGCCGGTCATGGGGTCGTGCACATCTCCTGTGCTGGCCGGCAACACCTCGCCGTGGGCATCGAAGTTCTGGCCGGCGGCCGTGCCAGAGCCCGCCAGCAGGGCGGCGCACAGCAGGGGTCGCATGACTCGCTCAGTGGTACCCAAGGGTCCTCTCGGCGCCCAGCCTACCCCATGCACGGTGGGGAAATCGCGGTGGGGGGGTGCCGTGACCCATCCTTGTTGGTAGATTGGCGGCCGGAGGTAGGACCAGACCGTGCTCGAGCCCGGTGACGAGATCGACATCTGGGTCATCGACAAGCGGCTCGGCGCGGGCGGCATGGGCTCCGTGTACAAGTGCCACAACCGCAATGCCAAGCGAATCCTGGCGGCGGTAAAGGTGCTCGAGATCGCGGGTCAGCGCGCCCCTGGTGCCGAAGAACGCTTCATCCGTGAAGCCGAGATCCTTTACCAGCTCGATCACGACAACATCGTGAAGGTGCGCAACGTGCGCACCGACTTCAACCCGCCCTACCTCGAGATGGAGTTCGTGCAGGGCGAGTCGCTCGAGGACATGCTGCAGCGCGGCGCCATCGAGTTCGAGACCGCGCTCGACTTCATGGAGCAGATGGCCGAGGCCATCGCCTACCTGCACAGCGTGGGCGTGCGGCACCGCGATCTCAAGCCCGCCAACGTCCTGGTTCGCAAAGACGACCACCGCATCAAGGTGGTCGACTTTGGCCTGGCGATGGAGTCCAACGCCACCCGCATCACGCAGTCGGGCATGACCTTCGGCACGGTCAGCTACGCCCCACCCGAGTGGGTCAGCCCCGACAAGCTCGACCCCACGGCGTGGGACCTGTACGCGCTGGGCGTCTGCTTCTGGGAGATGCTCACCGGCAAGGTCGCCTTCCCGGTCTCGGGCCAGGGCAGCGCTCGCCAGCAGGCGATGCAGGTCATCCTGTCCAAGCAGAACCACCCGCCGCTCGACCCCGGCGACGAGTACCACGACGATCTGCGCGCCATCATCGCGGCGCTGACCCTCGCCGACCCCAACAAGCGCCCCAACGACGCCAAGAAGGTGGCCAAGGCGGTGGCCGCCTGCAACCGAAGCCTCAAGCGGCGCACAGGCGACACGATCATGCCGCCCAAAGAGGAGCTCGAGCAGATCACCTCCAATGCGGTGGCCGAGCTCAAAGAAGAGCGCTTCGCGCGGGGTGAGTCCGACACCTGGATCATGGACGGCAAGTCCGAGGTCCCGGCCACGGAACGGCAGGCCGAGCCCGCGAATCCGCGCAGCAACGCCGACACCGTGCTGCGCTCCGAGCCCGACTCGCTCGGCCAGGTCACGGGCGACTTTTCGACCGAGGTCACCAACACCGCCAGCCACCAGAGCGGCGCCGGCATGGTGGTGGGGGCCGCCGCCGGTGCCGGCTTCGCGGTGTTTGCGGCCATCGGCACCATCGCGCTCATCGCCTTCCTGGTGGTCACCTTCTTGGGCGGCCCCGCGACCCGCGAGGTCGACGTGGTGGTCTCGGGCCTGCCGGCCGGCACTCCGTTCGCGGTGCAGCTCGGCGATGTCGTGCCCAACAGCAACGACGGCTTCGTGTTCCACTTCGACGAGGTGCCCACCGGGCGCACCACCGTGAAGTGGGTGGTGGGCGAGGGCTGCGACCTCGACGTGTGCCCCGGCGACGCGTGCGACGCCTGGTGCGGAGCCGCCGAGCAGACCGAGGTGATCGAAGAGGGCGACAACCTGCAGACCGTGGCCTTGACCCTCGATCCGCCCAGCAACCGCAAGGTGCGCCTGCTGGCTCCCGGCGTCGCAAGCAAGCACGCGGTCGACTTCCGCATCGAGGGCCACGAGGGCACCCAGGTGACCGACCAGTCGGCCGAGTTCGAGCTGCTGCCCGGCAAGTACACACTCGAGGCGGTCACAGGCACCTGCACCCCCGAGCAGCGCGGCTGCGCCCAGACCGATGCGTGCAACAAGGGCTGCTCGTCGACGGTCAGCGACCTGGTGGTCGAGTGGGGCAAGGGCCAGCTCGCCCTCGACGTGGCGGCGTCCGATCCCTCGGCCGGCAAGTCCGGTGGCACCAGCTCGCCGCCCCCCAGGGACACCGACGAGCCACCCCCCAAAGACACCGATTCGCAGCCTCCCCCCAAGGACACCGACGAGCCACCCCCCAAAGACACCGACGAGCCGCCACCGCAAGGCACCGGCGACGGTGGTGGTGCCGCTGCCAAGGCCGTCACCGGGGCGCAGTACTCCGCGTGGCTCAAGAACAACGAGGCCAAGTGGGGCAAAGACGCCGCCGTCGGCAAGAACCTGGCGACGGCCGACTACCTGTCGGGCTGGTCGGGCAGCGACCCACCCCCGGGCGCCGGCGGCCAGCCCGCCGTCAACGTCTCCTGGTACGCCGCCAGCGCCTACTGCAGCGGTCGCGGCGGCCTGGCCTCGCTCGATGCCGAACCCAAGAGCTTCGGCGACGGCCACTTCATCGAGTACCGCCAGGCCGATGGCAAGCCAGCCTGGATCAGCTCGGACGGCAGCCAGACGTCCACGGCGGTGCGCATGGCCGACAGCAACGCCATGACCGGGTTCCGCTGCGCGCGCTGACCCGCCGCCTCAGAAGCGCAGGGCGACGTCCACCTCGGGGTAGGGCACCCAGAACCACCAGCGGTACTCACCCAGGGTGTAGCGATCGTAGGGCCGCCCCACCAGCATGCCCAGGCCCAGGCCCAGGTGAACGCGCTTCGACGTGTGCATCCAGCTGGCGGCGACCGTCGCCCAGCTCAACACCCGGCCGTGATCGCTGATCGGCAGGCGAAGCTTCACCCGGGCATGCGGCGTGTCCCAGATCCCCATCAGGTGCGACTGGACTCGGTCGAAGGACAGCTCGCGGCCGGGGGACTCCCCCAGGGTGCGCTGGGCCAGCAGGCGTGCATCCACGCCCAGCTGAACCGAGAACACGTGCGAGTCCAGCTCCCACGACGCCGTGCTCTCCAGGCGAAGCGAGGCCCGCTTCAGCGAGCTCTTGATGCCCAGGCTGGGCGCCAGCGACCAGCGCGTGGCGCCGAGCTCGCCACCCTGCTCCACGCCCACACGCGGCCCGCCGATGTTCAGGTCGAAGGGGGTGACCCACGCGCTGGTGTGCTCGCCCACACCCACCAGGCTGCGGCCCATGGGCCAGCGGATCACCACCTCACCCGCGTCGAGTGTGTGCGCCGTGTGCGGGCGCACCTGCATGTCGGCGCCCAGCGCTGCCACCGCAAAGACGAGCGCGATCATCGAGCCTGCTCCTGCAGCCAGACGACCGCGGCCTCCAGCACCACGTCTTCACCGCCGTGGTGACGCACCAGGGTGTCCAGGGTGCGGGGCAGGGGCTGGGTCGGGTGCACCCCTCCGTCGAGGGTGTGGTCGCTGTCGAGCTGGATGCGCCCGTCCGCGTCCAGCGAGCGCCCCCCTGGGAAGGCCAGCGTCCAGCCTCCCGGCAGGGCGATGCTGCTGCCCGTCGAGCCAAAGCTCGCGGCGGTTCCCTCCAGGCCGAACACCTCGACCTGGGGCATCTGCGACAACAGGAAGGCCAGCCCCTCGCCGGACGAGACCGTCTCGCCATCGATGAGCACCGCCGTGGGGCGTCCCCAGTACACCTCCTGCGGCTCGACCCAAAGCTCCGAGATCACCCGCTGCTCGTGGGTGCGGTTGTCCAGGAAGGTGATGGTCTCGTAGAAGAAGCGCTCGGTGCTGAACATGCCTGCGATGTTCGCCGCGGGCATGTCCATGCCACCGTCGTTGTGTCGCAGGTCGATCACCAGACCCGGCGCATCGCGAAAGCCCACCAGAGCTCGCTGGAACCGCGTCTCGGCCAGGTAGGTCTCTTCCCAGCCCAGCGCGATGTAGCCGAAGCCCGACGGCAACAGGCGGGACGCCAGCAGGGTCTCGGGCAGCTCGATGTCCAGGGCCACGCGAACGTCTGTGGTGTCGGCCACCGCCGTCAGCACCGCCATCTCGGTGGCACCGTCACGCAGCACCTCCACATCGACACGCCCGTCCACCGGCGCACGCGCCAGCAGCCGAAGCTGCACGGCAGCGATGCGCTCCAGCGTGGCCGAGCCCACGGGAAAGCACCAGAACGGCACCTCGCCGCGGGCAGCCTGGATGGGTCGGCCGCCCCAGCTCACCACCTCGTCGCCCGGCCGCAGGGCATCGCTCTGGGACGCGGCCACGATGACGCGCCCATCGTCCAGATCCGCGAGCGCGACCCCCAGTCCGTGGCGGGCCTCGGGGCAGAGATCGCGCTCGGGATCGTCGTTGAACAGCTGAACGTGCGCATCGGGGAGGTACGGCACGAGCTTGCGGATGACGCGGTCGTGCTCGCTCGCTGACTGCGCCTCCCTGGCCTGCTGCACCAGATCATCGCGCGCGGCCGGCCAGTCGAGCTGCTTGTGCTCGGTGAAGGAGTAGGTGGCCTGCAGGTGGTCGACGGTCTGGAGCACGGCCTCGTCGATGGACGCGTCGGACAGGTCCAGTCGGCTCGGCAGGACCGTGCAGCCCGACGCGAAGGCGGCGAGGCACAGGATGGGGTTGCGCATGGGGCTCCGGGGGTGCCCCGATCCAGACACCGCGCCGCGGGTCGAGCGCTACTCGGCCTTGGTGAGCTGCACGAACAACCAGCGCAAGAAGCGGAAGGGCCGATTGCTCTCTTGCGGGGTGAAGCGCGCGGTGAACGTGTTGCCGTCGGGGGACAGCTCGAAGCGGCGTGGGTGATCGTCGACCAGGCGGCGGATGGCGTCGCGGCTGTCGGCGTGCTCGTGCAGCTCGAAGACCACCCGCACCTTCAGCCAGCTGCAGCGGGTGAAGCCCAGCTTCTGGCAGTACAGCCGGGTGGCCGTGAGTCCGCCCAGGTTCTGGGCCTCGGGAGGGAGCTCGCCGTTGAGGTTCTCGAGCTGTTCGAGCAGCGAATCGAGGCCTGGCAGCGTGCTGACCGACGACAGCTGCTTGTACCAGCCCAGCCGGTCGGGCACGTCGCGGATGTAGTCGTCGGGGATGAAGGAAGGAACGGGCACCGAGACCTCGGGCTCGATCTGCGCTCGCTCGTGCCGGCCGCGGGCGTCGCGCACCGCCTCGGCGAGCAGCTCGAGCCACATCTCGTACCCGACGGCGTCGATGTTGCCTGACTGGGCGTCGCCGATGAGGTTGCCGCCCCCGCGCAGCTCGAGGTCGGCCGAGGCCACCTGGAAGCCGGCGCCCAGCTGGCTCGCCTCGAGGATGACGCGCACCCGCTTTCGCGCGTCCCGGGTCATCTCTTCGGGGGTGACCAGGATGCAGTTGCCCCGCACCGATGCCCGCCCGACGCGCCCCCGCAGCTGGTACAGCTGGGCCAGGCCGAACAGGTCGGCGCGGTTGACGATCATGGTGTTGACGTTGGGCAGGTCGACGCCGCTCTCGACGATGGCGCTGCACACCAGCACGTGGAAGCGCTGCTCGATGAAGTCGACGAGCACACGCTCGAGCTCGTCGTTGCTCATCTGGCCGTGCGCCACGCCAAAGCTCGCCTCGGGCACCCACTCCCGAAGCCGGTCGGCGACCACGTCGATGTCCTGCACCCGGTTGTGCACGAAGTACACCTGCCCATCGCGCTGCAGCTCGTGCAGGATGGCGTCGCGCACCCGCGTCCGGGTGAGGCGCGAGGTGGTGGTGCGCACCGCCAGCCGCTCGGCCGGGGGCGTCGCGATGATGCTCATGTCGCGGATGCCGGACAGGGCCATCTCGAGCGTGCGCGGGATGGGCGTGGCCGACATGGACAGCACGTCGACGTCGGCACGCATGGCCTTGAGCCGTTCTTTCTGGCGCACGCCAAAGCGGTGTTCTTCGTCGATGACCAGCAGGCCGAGATCGCGGTACTTTACGCTGCGGCCCAGCATCTTGGTGGTGCCCACCACCACGTCGATCTCGCCGCTCTTGAGCCTGGAGAGCACGTCCTTGGTCTGGGCGGGGGTCAAGAAGCGAGACAGCATCTCGACGCGGATGGGCAGATCCCCCACCCGCTCCTTGAAGGTCCGGCTGTGCTGGAAGGCGAGCACGGTGGTGGGGCACAGGATGGCCACCTGCTTGCCCGACTCGACCACCCGCACCGCCGCACGCATCGCAACCTCGGTCTTGCCAAAGCCGACGTCGCCGCAGATCAGCCGGTCCATGGGCTCGTCCTGATCGAGGTCGGCCTCGACGGCCGTGATCGCCGCGGCCTGATCGGGGGTCTCGTCGTGCGGGAAGCGCGCCACGAACGAGCGATACAGGTCGCCCGCCTCCTGGTAGGCCTCGCGGCTGGCGAGCTCGCGCTTGGCGTACACGGCCAGCAGCTCGGCCGCCATGTTCAGCAGCGAGTCCCGCACCTTGCCGGTTCGTTTCTGCCAGGTGGCCCCGCCCAGGCGATCGAGCTGCACCTTGGGCTTGGCCCTCGACGGGCTGTACTGCGACAGCTGCGCCAGCTGGGTGACCGGCAGGTACATGCGGTCGCCGCCGCGGTACTCCAGCGCCACGAAGTCTTGCTCGGCCCCCTGCAGGTTCAGCCGATGCAGCCCCCGGTACAGGCCCAGCCCGTGGATGCGGTGCACCACGAAGTCGCCGTCCTTGAGCTGCGCCACGTTGCGCACACTGACGTCGAAGAAGGTGTGCGACTGCCGGCGCTTGCGCGCACCCGCCTGGCCGCCGAACAACGCCGTCGACGGAATGAAGGCCCAGCCGCTGGACTCGGCGATGAAGCCGCGCGGGAGGTCGCCCACCAGCAGCGACACCGTCTCGGTGGGGATGTCGTGGGGATCGCTGGCAGTGCGGGGGTGCAGGCCGTGGTTGGCCAGCATCTCGAGCAGCATGTCCACGCGCCGCCCCTCACGAACCACCAGGCCCACGCGCATGCCATTGCCGGCCAGCTCGGTAATCTTCTTGGCCACCGGACCCAGCTCGGTGGCGCGCACGCCAAAGCCATCGACCGGGCGGGTGCCCAGGTCGGCGCTGACGCCGGGCGTCGCGAACTCGTGCACGGCGTGGGCCTGGGCCAGCACATCGAGCACCGAGGCGGCCGGAACGTAGCGCTCATCGGGGGGAACGAGCGGCCTCTCGTCGTCGTCGAGATCGCCGTATCGGCTGTGGATCCGCCGCTCGGCCTCGCGAAGGGAGGCGCCCACCTCGTCGGGGTGAACCACGATGGTGGTGAGTCCGGCCAGCTGCTGCAGCGGCGCCTCGGTGCTGACCAGGGCCGGCAGCCAGGCCTCGAGCCCGCTGAAGCGAATGCCCGACGACAGCTCCTCGATGACGCGTCGGCGCAGGCGGCGTCCCCTCGCCTGCGCGGTCGCCAGGCGGCCCAGCTCGACCCGAAGCCGTTGCAGCGCGGGTTCGTCGAGGCGCTCTTCGCGAGCGGGCAAGATGGTGGTGCGGGACATGCGCTCGACGGTGCGCTGGGTCTCGGGATCGAACCGGCGCAGCTCCTCGATCTCGTCGTCCCAGAAGTCGATGCGCACCGGCCGCCGCCCGCCCGTGGGCCACACGTCGACGATGTCGCCGCGAACCGCGAACAGCCCGGGCGCGTTGGCCGCAGCCGCGGCCAGGTAGCCCCCCGCGGTGAGCCAGGCGGTGAGCTCGTCGCGGTCGAGGGAATCTCCGGTGTTCAGCAGACGCGTGCCACGCTCTCGGGCCGCCGAGTCGGGCACACGCTGCAGCAGGGCCGTCGACGGGGCCACCACCACGACGTCCTTGCCCGACGCCACCCGATGCAGGGTGCGCAGCCGCTGCCGGATGATCGAGGGGTCGGCCGAGAAGCCGTCGTAGGGCCTCACATCATCGGCGGGGAAGCGCACGACGTGAGTCGGCCGCGGGTGAAAGAAGCGAATGCCGCGAAGCACCCGCTCGGCGGCGTCGGGTTCGTCGCACACCACCAACCAGCGGCCGGTGGCCGCCAGATCGCCCAGCACGAAGCCCAGGGCATCGCCAGAAAGCCCCGCCCAGCCGGTTCCTTCGCTCAGGAGCCGGCGCGCATGCTGCAGAAACACGGTCATGACGTGGAGTCGACCACCACCGCGTCGGGCCCGCTGGCGGCGGCCTTCTGCTCTCGCCGCTTGGCCTCTTTGGCCACGCGACCCTTGTACATCAGCGTCAGCGCCGCGCTGGTGACCGCGAACATGAGGTTGCCCAGGATGCCGCCCAGGAACATGGGCATCTCGCTGGGGGCGTTGGGGATGATGAAGGCCTGGGCCAGGATGTCGCTGCCATCGATGGCCGCCACCATGCCCATGCCGCCGCCAAAGCTCACGGCGAAGCCCACGAACACCACCACGAAGATGCGCCGGCGCATGTCGCGCGACAGGGCGGCCGCCCGGGTGAGCACGCGGTTGGCGTCGGGCTCGAGCACGGCGACCGGGCCCACGAAGGCGTACTGCAGCGCGTAGTGGATGCCCGGGATCACCACCTGCATGCCGATCATGATGGCCGTCCAGGCCATGCCGAATGGGGCGGCGACATCCCACAGGCGGCGTCGCAGCGCGCCGATCAGCTTGCCGGGGGTGGGGCTCTCGCCCCGATGCACGAGGTCGGCGGCGGTGACGAACACCACCACCAGCCCGGCATCCATGAAGCAGATCCAGGCCAGGTCGAAGGCCGTGAAGATGAAGGCCGAGGCGATGGGTCCGCCGCCGGGGAGCGCGGCGAAGGCCCCGGCAGCCAGGCCCGCCGGCACCATGAACACCGACGGCAGCCACGACACCCGGGACGCTGTGCCGCGCTTGGTGAAGTTGACGACCGAGTACAAGAAGAGGACGGCGGCCAGGCCGCCGAACACGTTGGTGACCAGCGCCACCTCGCCCATGGGCTTGCCCATCGCGACGTCGCGCTGAACCAGCTCGACGAAAGTGGAGAGCGTGTTGCCGATGAGGGTGTGGAGCCCGGCGAAGACCACGGACAGCAGCAAGACCGTGGGGGCGGCGTAGAGTGATGTCTTGAGGCCGAAACCCAGCGCCTGCGCTGGGGTGGGCTCGTCGATCCACTTGCCGATGCGCCGCTCCCGCTTGTCGGGTGCAGGGGTGGGATCGAGCAGCTGGTACCACAGACCGACGTTGACCAGCGGAACCAGCCCCAGGATGGCCTCGCTGGGGATGCGCCCCAGATCGTTCAGGCGCGCCGCCGCGGCGGCGGACTTCTTGAGCTGAAGCAGCAAGAAGCCGCCGATCATGGCACCCTTCATGCCGGCCAGATCGATCGCCGCGTCGCCCTGCGTGTCGGATCCGAAGAACTCGGACACCAGCCAGATCTGGGTGAGCGTCAACAGCGCCCAGACAATCAGATACGATCCTCTTCCGAGTCGCAAATCCATGCGTGCCGACCGGCCTCCTCACCGCAGCGCGCGCGTAACACCCGGAGATTGGTTGGGGGATACCCCTTACGAATGGTTGCATCGTCTCGGCTCCGGCTCCTCGGGTGAGGTGTGGGCCGCGCGCACCAGCGACGGCCGAACGGTCGCCGTGAAGGTGCTGCACAAGCGCAGCGAGCCCCGCCACGAAGAGGCGATCCGGCGCGAGATGACGCTCGGGCCGATGCTGCTCGGGCACCGGGGTGTGGTGGCGATCGAGCACGTGCAGAACGTGGGCGGTGTGCTGCACCTCGAGATGGAGTGGGTCAAGGGCCCCAACCTCACCCAGGTGCTGTGGGCCTGGCAGAACCGCCATGGGGCTCCCCTGCCCGCCTCCTTCGCCATCCCGTGGGCCGTGCAGGTGCTCGAGACGCTGCAGTGGGCCGCCAACCGAGTGGCTCCCGGACGCCCCCAGACCTTCGTGCACCGCGACGTCAAGCCGGCCAACCTGCTGCTCGACCCCACCGGGCACGTGCGGCTCACCGACTTCGGCATCGCTCGCGCCGAGTCCGAGCTCGGCTTTCAGACGACCGAGACCGGCATCGTGAAGGGCTCCCCCCGCTTCATGGCGCCCGAGCTCATTCGCGGGGCCGCGGTCGACTGGCGCACCGACCAGTTCAGCCTGGGTGCGGTGCTGTACGAGCTGGTGAGCGGACTGCCGCTGTACACCGGGCGCGACGTGCGCGACGTCGTGATGCGGGCGGTGCAGTGCCGCAACGGCGCCGCCCTCGAGGCGCTGGACGCCTCACCGGCCCTGGTGGCCGCGCTCAGGCGCATGCTCAGCAAGGACCCCGACCAACGCTTCCCAGACCAACACGCCGCCGCCGACGCCCTGGCCGCCTGCCCCAAGCCCGGGCCTCCCCTCAAGGACCACCTCGCCGAGCTGCTGTCCACGGTGCCCCACGCGTCTCCGGCTGGGCCCGCCGAGCTGTCCGATGCGCCGCAGCCCGGGCTCGATGACTCCGACATCGACTTCAGCACCCGCGAGATCGGCTTCGAGGTGCGGGACCCCGGGGGGGCGCCACCCCCCGACGAGGGCCAGGTGACTCGCGACCTGTCCGCCCCCGACCAGGCCGCCCACACCCGCGAGATCCACAGCAAGTCCGTGTTCGACGCCGAGACCGCGCCCCTGTCCAAGAACCTGCGGGCGGAGTACGCCACCGACGGGCCCACGGTGATGGCCAAGCGCCTGGCTGCGCTGCAGACGAACCCGGGGGATCAAGAAGAGACCGCCCTGTCGAGCATGCGCGAGCTCCTGGAGGTGCAGTCCCAGATGGCCGACGAGACCACCGCGCTGCTGCCCGATCCCGCGCTCGGCGAGGTGCCCGTACCCATCCGCAACGAAGACTGGCGCGCCGCCGACGCCGCCGTCCACGACCTGTCGGGCAGCGACACCGTCGAGCTCCCCCGTCCCGCTGGCGAGGGGGGCGTGCCGTCGTGGATCTGGATCCTCATCGGCGTGGGACTTGCCGCTGTGGTGCTGTTCGTCCTGGTCTTAACGATCGCGACCGTGACCACGCTGATGTTGAGCTGACCACCGCAGGGCACGGGCCCACAGGGCAGGACACAGCGGTGTGAGGCCGCGGGGGGACCCGTGGCCTACAATCCCTCCATGCCCTCCTTCCCACTCGGGCCCTTCGACCTCTCCAAGCGCATCGGCGTCGGTGGCATGGGCGAGGTCTGGCAGGGCGTGCATCGGCAGCAACAGGTCCCGGTCGCCGTCAAGGTGATCACCGCTGCCCGCGCGCGCCAGGGCCGGTACCGCTCCGCATTCCGCGAAGAGGTGCGCGCCGTCGCCGGGCTCAACCACCCCGGCGTCGTGATGGTGTTCGACTACGGCGAGGTCGACGACGTCGCCGAGCAGAAGACCAAGGGCAGCATGGTCGCGGGCTCGCCCTACCTGGCCATGGAGCTGGCGACGGGGGGCTCCCTGGCCCAGACGCCGCTGCCCAACTCCTGGGAGGAGCTGCGCGACAAGCTGCTGGCGCTGCTGGACGTCCTGGCTCACGCTCACGCCCGCGGGGTGATCCACCGCGACCTCAAGCTGGGCAACGTGCTCATCTGGAGCGACGACGCGGGCCGGGCGGCACTCAAGCTCGCCGACTTTGGCCTGGCTCACGCCGCCGACCGCGTCGACCGGGGCATTCGCGGCACATCGGGCACGCCGCTGTACATGGCACCCGAGCAGTTCCGCGGCGCCTGGCGAGCCTTCGGCCCGTGGACCGACCTGTACGCACTGGGGTGCATCGGGTACCTGCTGGCGGCGGGCGTGCCGCCCTTCAACAAGCGCGGCTTCTCGGAGCTGATGCGGGCCCACATCATGTCCGACGCGCCGCCGCTCACGTCGCGCTTCAGCGTGCCGCGCGGCTTCACCGACTGGCTCGACCGCCTGATGGAGAAAGACCCCTACGCGCGGTACCAGTGCGCAGCCGACGCCGCCGCCGCGTTGATCCGCCTGGGCGACCCACCCGACGCCCGCAAGCTGGGCGCGCCGCTCGACACCCGCCCCGGGATCGCGCCCACCGCCACCGCCACCCTCACCCTGTCACCCAGCTACCTCGCCTGGGTCGAGCTCGACAGCACCGAAGACATGCTCGAAGGCGGCACGGGCCACGGAAAGACCCAGCGCGAGCGTCCCAGGCGCCCGCGCCTGCTGCCCGCCATCCCGCTGGACTGGCGCTACGACAACGCGCCCCAGCCCTCCATGCGGCTGGTGGGCGCCGGACTCGGCCTGTACGGACTGCGCGCCATCCCGCTCGTGGGCCGCGAGGCCGAGCGCGACGTGGTGTGGGGCGCGCTTCGTGCCGCTGCGGCCAACGGCGAGACGCGCATGGTGGTGCTGCAGGGTGCCGCTGGCACCGGCAAGAGCCGGCTGGCGGAGTGGATCAGCCAGCGGGCCACCGAGCTCGGCGCGGCCGAGGTGGTTCGCGCGGTGCACAGCCCCGGCGGCGGCCCCGAGGATGGCTTGCCGCACATGGTGGCGCGGGCCACGCGGTGCCGAGGCCTGTCCCGGGCCGAGATGCTGTCCCGCGCCGAGCGCTGGCTGCGCCACCGCGGCGTCGAGGATCCCTGGGAGTGGGAAGCGCTGGTCGAGGTGATGTGGCCCAGCAGCGGCGACCGGTCCGAGCGCAAGGTCCGCTTCGACCGGCCCTCCGAGCGCTACGCCGTCATCCATCGCCTGCTGGAACACCTGTCGCGGGCGGGCGAGACCAGCGCCGGAAAGCCCCTGCACCGGCCGGTGGTGCTGTGGCTCGACGACGTGCAGTGGGGCGGTGACGCGGTCGGGCTGGCCGACTACCTGCTGCGCAACGGGCACGAGGGCCGCTGCCCGGTGTTGGTGGTCGCCACAGCCCGGGTCGAGTCCCTGCACGACCGGCCCGCGGTGTTCGAGCGCCTGCAGCGTATCGAGACCCACCAACGCGTGACTCAGGTCGACGTCGAGCGCCTGGACGCGGTGCACCGCAGCGAGCTGGTGCAGACCCTGCTGGGCCTGACGGGCCAGCTCGCGCAGCAGGTCGAGGAGCGAACCGGCGGCAATCCTCTGTTCGCCGTGCAGCTGGTGGGCGACTGGGTGCAGCGAGGGGTGCTCCAGGTCACCGACACCGGCTTCGCCCTGCGTCCGGGCGAGCATGCCGTCATCCCCGACGACATCCACTCCCTGTGGGACGCGCGCATCGACAAGGTGCTCGAGGGCCACCCCGACGAGAGCCGGGCGGTGCTCGAGACCGCCGCCTTGCTGGGCAACACCGTCAACGAGGCCGAGTGGCGCGGTGCCTGCCGCGTCGCCCGCATCGCCATTCCCGACGACATGGTCAGCCGGCTGCTGCAGCGCCGCCTGGCCATCGTGCAGGACGGTCAGTGGGCGTTTGCCCACGGCATGCTGCGCGAGAGCCTGGAGCGCTCGGCGCGGGAGTCGGGTCGGTGGATCCAGCTGCACGATGCCGCGGCCACCACCATGCAGATTCGCTACGCCAGCGCGCAGGATCCCGGCCTGGCCGAGCGCGTGGGACGTCACCTCTACGAGGCCCAGCGCTTCCAGGAGGCGCTGAGCCCACTCGCGCAGGCCGCTGCCGAGCGCCGAAGCATGAGCGACTACGGCGACGCCTTGCGCTTTCGCGACCTCTGGGTCGACACCATGCACAAGCTGCAGCTGCCGCCCGGCGACCCCCGCTGGGGCGAGGCCACCTACCAGAAGGCCGAGATCCTCATGTTCATGGGCGATCTCGCCCAGGCCGAGCAGGTGGCCCTCGAAGCCGAGGAGCTGGGCCGCACCCACCGCTGGCCCGACATCCTGGCCGCGTCTTTGCGCACCGCAGGGCAGGTCTCGGCCAAGCGCGGTCGGCTCGAGGCCGCTCACGGGCTGCTCACCCGGTCGGTCGACGCCGCCCGCGACGCCGGCGACGACGATCAGCGCGGCCGATCCCTGCTCACACTCGGGGACATCGCGCGCCTTTGTGGCAAGTTCGACGAAGCCCGCGAGCGCGGGCGCGAAGCCCTGTCGATCTTCAGCGCGCTCGGCGAGACCCGTTGGCAGGCCGAGGCCCTGCTGGGCCTCGCGGGCGTGGCGCGATCCCGCGGCGACATGACCAGCTGCGAGAAGACCACGCGCCAGGCGATCAAGCTCAACGAGCGCGCCAGCAACCGCTTTGGCCTGGGCAATTGCTACAACACGCTGGGTGAGGTGCTGCGATCGCGCGGCGATCTGGCCGGCGCCGAGGAGGCCTATCGCAAGGCCGAGACCCTGCTGTCCAGCCTGGGCTCTGGCGAGCAGCTCGTTCCCCGGCTGAACCTGGGCCTGGTCTTGCTGGGGCGGGGCTCGTACCCCGAGGCCAACGCGGTGCTCGGCAAGGTGCTCAGCCAGGCCCGGCGCAACGGACGGCGCGGCCTGGAGGGCATCATCCACGTGTTCTTGCTGCCTCCCGCGGCCAATGCCGGTGACTGGGATGCGTGGCGGGATCACATGGCGAGCCAGCAACAGCTGCTGGCCGGATCCGGTCTGGTGGACGGCGACATGGGGTGGGCCGCCGAGCTGGCCGCGACGCTGTGCAAGCAGGTGGGAGCCGATGCCCAGCTCGATGAGGCCGCCGACCTCGCGATCGGGCAGTACACCGGGGTCGGAGACGCTGCGGCCGTCGCCAGGGTGAAGGGGCTTCTTACGTCCCGCTTACAAGTGGACTGACAGTCCTTGGCGTAGGCGCCTGGATCCCGCACACTGGTAGCAGGGGAAAGGTGAATGAAGCGACGTGCTCCGCTGCTGATTGCCACCGCCTTCGCCACACTGACCGCATGTGGCGACGGGGCGCAGCAGTACGACGCGCCACAGGCCCCTGACGCCCAGGAGCGCCGCCCCGACGAGGCGATGGGCCCCTGCGCCACCACCGGCACCTGGTACGACTCGGGCTGGGGCGACATCCAACACCCCTACACCGCTATCCACGTCCGCGCCGACGGCCACGACGGCACCGGCGACGGCACCCTGAGCAAGCCGTTTGCCACCGTGCAGCAAGCCCTCGCCCAGGCCGACTGGATCGCATCGCCCTACCAGCCGCCGGCGCCGCCCACCGCGCCGGCCTCGCACAGCCTCGACTTCGACACCGACGCCTCGGGGAACCCCATCAGCGCCGGCCAGGACCTCGCCGATGTGTACGGCGCCTGGGGCGTGGCCATCGAGGCCTGGAACAAGAACGAGAACCAGCAAGGCCGGGCCATCGCCTTCGACTCGGCCAACCCCACCGGCGGCGACGCCGACCTGGGCACGCCCAACAGCGCCTACGGCGGTCCCGGCCTGGGCAACGACGGCAGCAGCAACGACACCGCTCGCGGCATGCTGATGATCAAGGCCGAGAACACCAACGACGCCGACGGCGACGGCCTGGTGGACAGCCCCGACGACGATGGCGGCGGTGCGTGGCTGTACTTCACCTTCGACAGCCCCAAGTGCGTCGACGGCCTGGGCGTCATCGACGTCGAGAGCAACGAGACGCCAGCCGGCATCACCATGTACGACGCCGGCGGCAATCCCATGGGCGGCGCCACCTGGCAGGGCCTGGGCGACAACTCTTACGAGTACGTCGACGTCGGCACCTGCGGGGTGTCCGAGGTCCGGGTCCACTTCACCGCCAGCGGTGCCATCAGCTCGCTGGACATCACCGATGACATCCCCGACGCCAGCGACGAGCCGCCGCTGGCCTTCGAGCCGATCTACATCGCCGTGGGCCCCGGTGAGTTCTCGACCCGGGTGCTCGCCGACAGCGCCAGCGCCCCCGGGCCGGTGCACATCGAGGGCTGCTCGCGCCAAGAGACCGTGCTGTCTGCCAAGAACCCGCTGGCGCCCATCGTCGACGTGCGAGGTTCGGTGCTCTCGCTGCGTGGCGTCGATCTCGTCGGCGGACGCCGCGGCATCTTCGTACGCAACGGCGCGCGCTTCTCGGGTGCCCGCCTGGCGAGCCACGACGCCACGCGCAACGCCTTCCTGGCCAGCACCGGCTCCGAGATCTCGCTCAACGACGTGAAGATCGTGCATCCCCGTCCCGACTCGGGCTTCGGTGGGTGGGGCGTCGGACTGCAGAACGCGTCAGCGGATCTGCGCAACCTCGACGTCGACCGGGCCTACCAGGCCGCGGTCTTCGCCGACGCCTCGTCGCTCCAGCTGACCGACTCCAAGATCCACGACACCCAGTCGCTGGGCGAAGACGGCCTGGGGCGTGGCATCCACGCGCAGCGCAACAGCTGGGTGTCCATCACCGACACCGACTTCACCAACAACAAAGACACCGCCATCTTCGGCCTTGATCTGGCCTACCTGAACGTCAACGGCATCTTGATCGACATCACCGGCGCCGGCTACCAGACCGACGACGCTGGCAACGGCATCCTGATCGACATCACCGGCGCCGGGCTGGTGACGACCGGCGGCGGCGACGGCATCGTGTTGTCCGGCGTGACCCGCATGTGGGATGCCATCATCGCCGACAGCGTGGTGACCGGCAGCGAGCGAGCAGGCATCGTGCTCGACGGTGTCGAGGCCCTGGTCGAGAACACCGAGACCTGGGGCAATGGCCTGTCCATCGGCGGCACCAGCATCGTGCAGCAGAGCAACGCGGTGGTCGACAGCGATGTGCCCACGGCCACGGTGAACCCCGGGCTGGCGCTGCAGACCGACATGCTGGCGAAGGACTAGCCCGGCTACAACAGCCGCTCGGCGATGTCCTCGAGCGCGTCCCGAGCCCCCATCGCAATCGAGATGGTGCCGGGGGGGCCCTCGCTCTCGCGCGGGTTGATGCGCACCAGCGTGGCCCCCGCTCCCTGAAGGCGCTCGCTCATCCAGCGCACGGTGGGGACCGCCGTGCCCGCCCCACACTCGATGACGACGGTGGGAGTGCGGCGCCGATCGGCCACGAAGCGCTCGAAGCGGTCGGACTGGCGCTCACTCCGCCCCTGCAGAAAGCTCCAGTCGCCGAACATCAAGATGTTCGGCCGCGCCACCCCTCCACAGCGCGGGCACTCGGGCAGCGGCTCGGTCGCGCGCAGGGTGGCCATGTCCACGGTGACCGGCTGGTGGCGACCGTCCCAGATGCCCGGGTGACAGGGGCCGGCGCACTGAAGGTGGTGGATGCTGCCGTGCACCTCGTACACCTGCGCCGAGTCGAAGCCCGCCGCGTCGAAGGCGCCATCGACGTTGCTGGTGAACACGAAGCTGGCGCGATCCTGGGCCCACTCCAGCAAGCGGCCGAAGCCCGAGTGCGGTTCGGTCTGCCGGTACAGGTTGGTGCGGTGGCCGTAGAAGCCCCAGGCGAACGGCGCGTCCTCGGCGAACCACCTCGGATTGGCCAGGTCGGCAAAGTCGAGGCCCATGTGCCGGTACGCGGGGTAGGCCCGCCAGAAGCCCTCGGGCCCGCGAAAGTCGGGCAGACCGCTGTCGACGCCCATTCCCGCGCCCGCGCAGATCACCAGCGTCTCGGCCTCACGAATGGCCTCGGCCGCTGCATGCAAGACACCCATCAAGCCTCCCGTAGGATCCGATCCACCGAGGCCAGGTAGCCCGCCCCGAACATGGCGACATGCGCGAGCACGAACACCAGCTGGTACCCAGCGAGGGCGCACTCGAGCGCCGCAGGCACCGGGAAGGCGCGCAGATAGGCGTGCCAGAACTCGTCGGGAAAGCCACCGAACAGGCGCATCATGGCGAGATCGTAGGCCCGCTCGGCCCCCTGGCAGCTGGGGTCGATGAGCGCCGCCCCCTTGCTCGACATGTGCACGTTGCCGCTCCAAAGATCGCCGTGCACGATGACAGCGCCCTCCTGGGGCGGTGAAAACCGATCCGCGAATGACAAAATGGCCTGTCTTCGGTCCAGTAGAATCGAGCCACATTGCTCGATGAGCGGTTCGATGCGCCGGTTCCGGAACCAGGCCTGCAACGAGTCGCCGGTGCCGCCCGGCAAGGGCACCGACCCCAGGTAGATGCCTGGCTCGGCTCCGTACCCAGGTGCCGGGGTGCGGTGCAGCGCCGCCAGCTGTCGCGCGAGGTCCGGCCAGTCCGCAGGCCCAGGCTGCAGCCACTCCAGGACGATGCCCGACGCTTCGACATGCAGCACCGCCGGTACGCGCACGCCAGCCCCGGCCAGTGTGCGCAGCCCTCGGGCCTCGGCCTCGAAGAAGTCGGCGGGAGCTCCGGCGGCCGTCTTGACCACGACCTCACCACAGCGCACCACCGAGGCGACGTCGCCCCCGGCCAGGGGGCGCGGCGCCACCACTGGCACGCCGGCACGGGCCAGAAGCCCGTCGACGGGGCTCACTCGACCAGCTGATCGAGCCAGATGTCCAGGGCCTCGCTGAGCTGCTCGAAGTTGCGATCGAAGCCGCTGGGGCCCCCGTAGTAGGGGTCGGCGACCTCTTCGCCGGTGGTCGGCTCCAACACCAGCCGAACGCGCGGATCGTCGGCATCGACACCCAGGATCTGCCGCGCGTTGGCCAGGTTGCTTCGATCCATGGTGAGGATCAGGTCGAAGCGATCGAGGTCGTTGGCCTGCAGCTGTCTGCCGCGGTGGCTCAGGGCGATGCCGTTTCGAGCCAGGACGTCGAGCGTGCGTGGGTCGGGGGCCTCGCCGATGTGGTACCCGGCGGTGCCGCACGAGTCGACCTGCACCTGGCCCTGCAGCCCGCGCTCGGCCACACGGTGAAGCATCACGCCGTGCGCCATCGGGCTGCGGCAGATGTTGCCCAGGCAGACGAAGAGCACGCGCTTCACGAGGGGTCCTTCTTGTTCTTGCGCGTCCACCGGCCTCGCTTGAGGCGGGTCGCCACCTGTTGGTACTGGCGCTCCTTGTACAGGTGGTGCGCGTTCTCGCCGGCCTCGTTCTGCCGGGCGGTGGCTTCGTCGACCAGCTGAAACTCGATCATCAGGAACACCACTCGGCCGAGCTCGAAGCCGAAGGTCCCGGGCAAGCTCTCGGGCAGCTCGACCGGGAAGTCGGCGATGAAGTTGATCATGCGGTAGGTCTGACCCGAGAACTCGTTCTTGCCGGTGCCCTCGTGGGTCACCGAGTCCGAGAGCTTCTGCAGCCGGACGGTGTCCTGCGGGTTGAGCAGGGTCAGGACCTCGCGCATCTCGACCAGGTTGTTGTGGCTCTGTTCGGGAATCACGTAGTTGAAGGGAAAGAAGTGCCGGACCATGTGCGCGAGCACGGGAATCAGGTCTTCGCGCCGCTCGACCACCACGCGGAAGCGCAGCTTGTCGAACACGGTGGCGGCGATGGAGTCGCGCTTGGAAAGCAGCTTGGTGATGATGGAGCTGCGGGACTTCCTGGAGCCGTAGAAGGACACCACAGGCAGCCCGGCCTCGCGCATGCGCCTACCCATGCGCAGGATACGGGCCTCGGCCAGGTCGAAGAGCTCGGCCTCGCTGATGGCTGTCTTGAACTTGAGGTCGGCCGACTCCATGTGGTGGATGACGTGCATCAGCTTGAGGGTGGCGCAGGCCAGGATCTGGCTGCGGCGGAACCCGCCCCAGTGCCCGGCCTTCAAGAAGATCTGGCGCACGTCGCGTGGGTTGCGCATGCCATCGGGGAAACGCAGCTTCAGCTGCTCCTCGAGGTAGCTCACCGCCTCGTTGAACACGTAGCGAAGCCGCTCGCGATCGACCGGGTCGTTCATGTCCAGCAGCAAGGTGCCGAGGTAGCGATTGACCGACTCCATGTCGGCGAACTCGACCCGCTGCCAGTCGACCACCGAGGCACCCGACAGCACCAGCCGGATCGCCTCGACATCGCCCAGTGTGAGCTGCTGCCGATCGAAGGCGCCCTGAAGCGAAGTGTCGAGCTCTAGGATGTCGCGTCGCATACCACTCCGTGGTAACGCACCAAGGAACGCGGAGCAGAGCCGACACTGGCCCGAAAGAAGTCCAAGCCTCCCCCCGTACAGGGCAAGCCCGGCATCGTCGTCGAGACGGTCGGCCGGCGAGTTCGTGTGCGCGATGCCGAGGGCGAACGTGTGTGCTTCCTGTCCGGGCAGCGCGCCGTTCTGGGCGACCAGGTGCGGTGGATCGACGTGCCTGGGGAGGGGGGCAAGCTGGTGGCCGTGCAGCCGCGGGTGACCGCGCTCCGGCGCTCCGATCCTCGCGGAAAGGAGCAGCTGCTGGCGGCCAACCTGCGCGGTCTAGTCGTCGTCTGCTCGGTCGTCGCGCCGGCGTTTCGTGCGGGACTGCTCGATCGCTACGCCGTGGCCGCCGCGTCGGAGGGGCTCGATCTGCTGGTGGTGGTGAACAAGATCGATCTTGGGCTTCCCGACGATGTGGCAGCGGCGCTGGCGCTGCGTGCCCAAGAGGGCATCGAGATCGTGCGCGTCTCAGCGAAGCAGCAACACGGTCTGGACGCCCTGGCCGCCCGGCTTCGGGAGCTCACCGAGGCCGGCCCCTGGGCCTTCGTGGGCGGCTCGGGCGTGGGCAAGACGAGCCTGATCGCCAAGCTGCTGCCCGACGTCGATGTCGGCGCCGTGGGCGATGTCAGCGAGTTCTGGGGCACCGGCCGGCACACCACCACGCGCAGCGTGCTGTTCGGCCTGCCGGGCGGCGGCGAGATCGCCGACAGCCCCGGCATTCGCAACTTCACGCCCGCGGGCCTCGACAGCGCAACGGTCCGGCGCCACTTCCCCGGCCTCGAGACGCTGCAGTGCCGCTACCGCGACTGCCTGCACCGCGTCGACGAGGATGGCTGCATCGCGCAAGAGCAGGCCCAGCCCGAGCTGCTCGCGAGCTACCGCGTGCTGCTCGAAGAGGTGCTCAAGATCGAGGCCAAGCAGCGGCCCTAGCAAGCTGCAGAAATGCTCGTTCCTCGCATTTCAACAGCCTGCTCTACCATTGCCGGCACCGCCGCCTTCTGGCTCGGCAAGTCCGGCCGCCGACTCGACGATTTGGTTTGGCCGGCGGTTCTCGCTTGTTCGAGGAATCGCCGATTCGGCAGCCGGACCTGCCGAGGGCGGCGGAGGCCTCGGTCGCAGCGCGCTGAAATACCCGGCAAGCCGGGTCTTTCATCACTCTGCTACCGCTTACCCTGCAGCCGCGGATCCTGGGGCCCCGCCACGCGTTGCACGCCCACGCCGTGGGCCTCGAGGTACTGCACCCCGTTGGCCCCCATGTAGCCGCCCTCGACCACCAGCACTCGGGTGATGCCGGCGTGGTGAATGAGCTTGGCGCACATCATGCACGGCTCACCCGTCACGATGAGCCAGGCGCCGCGGCAAGCCACCCCGTTGGCGGCCGAGTTGCACACGACGTTCATCTCGGCGTGGTGGCACCCGATCTCCATGCGAGTTCCCGACTCGACACCCTCGGTGTCGCGCAGGCATTCCTCGCCCCCGCACAGCCGCCCGCCGCCGCGCGGACCACCGTTGTAGCCGTCCATCAGGATGACGTTGCGATCTGGGTCGAGCAGCAGGGCGCCGAACTTGCGGCGCGGACAGTTGCTGGCTCGGGCCAGCGCCAGACACTGCTCGATGCGAATCCCGATGTGCTTGTCGTTCAAATGGTGCTCCGGCGAGTGCGCGGGCCGGCTATACAGTGACGCCATGCGCACAGCAACCACGATCGCCCTGCTGCTGCTCTCGGGATGCCCGCCCGATGGCCAACCCGATGACACCTCGCTCGACACGGCCGATGCCGATGCCGATGCCGATGCCGATGCCGACAGCGACTCAGACGCCGACACCGACACCGACTGCACGGGGGAGTGCCAGCCGTGCAGCCAGGCCGGCTACTGGGACGGCGTCAACGAGCTCTCCAGTGCCTCGGCCGTGCGCGACGCCCTCAACAGCCGCATGGGCGATCTGGTCTGCGACTACGGCGACACCACCTACTTCATGTTCGTGACCCTCGACAACGTGAACCACCAGGTCGAGGGCATCTACACCGGCCGAAAGACCACCGTGGTCGACGACAAGCCCGACCACAACACCGACATGAACACCGAGCACACCTGGCCCCAAAGCCAGGGCGCCGACGAAGAACCCGCCAAGTGCGATCTGCACCACCTGCATCCGGCCGACGTCGACGCCAACCAGGCGCGGGCCGCGCATCCATTCGGGCTGGTCACCGGGTCGGTCGACTGGCAAGAAGGAGGCAGCCGCCTGGGCTACCGCGGGAGCGATCTGGTGTTCGAACCGCGACCCGAGGTTCGCGGGGACATCGCAAGGGGCATGCTGTACTTCGCGCTGCGCTACGACCACCCCCTCAGCTCGGCCGAGCTCGAGCTGTACCGCGACTGGCACGACGCCGATCCGGTGAGCGAGCGCGAGCTCGACCGAAGCTTCGCCATCGCCGACCACCAGGTCTTCGCCAACCCGTTCGTCACCTGTCCCTCGTACGTGGGCCGCGCATGGTGACGCTGCTGGTGCTGGCGCTGTGCCAGCCGGCCGCGGCGTCCAGGCTGTTCGTGGGGGCCTCGGGCGGCATCGAGACGGCCGCCGGCCAACAGTGGGCCGGACTGGACGTCGCGCTGTGGGGCAGTCAAGACAGGGGCCTCGAGCCGGTTGGACGCGTGGCGGCAGGGCTGCACCTAGGCGGCGGGCCCATGTCCATCCTCGAGGCGGGCTTTGCCATGCACGTCCCCGAAGACGAAGCCACCGTGCGCTTTGGCATGCTGGCGCGGGGCGTGCTGCTGGGCGACGCCAGCACCTACCCCATCGAGTTCAACCAGGGCGACTGGCGCAGCGGCATCATCCCGGCCGGGCTCCTGTTCTTCGAGCTGCAGTACGGCAACGAGGGCAAGCTGGGCGGCACCGTCGGCTTCAAGGGGGGGCTGGGCTCACGGCCCGTCACCACCTTCTGCACCGATGACGAGGCGCTGGTCGACTGCCTGGTGTGGGGCTCGGGCTTCCACGGCGGCTTCTACGGCCGAATCATGCTTCCGAGCATGATCGCCGCCGAGCTGACGGTCGGCCCGACCGTGCAGCTGAGCATCGGTCGGGCGTTCCGCTAGGACGCTACTCGTCTGACAGGCAGTCGAAGATGGCCTGACACGCCGCGGAAATCTCGGGCTCTTCGTCCGAGGGCTCGCACAGCTCCTCGTCGCTGAGGTCGAGGCCCTCGCTCATGCAGTCCTTCATGTCGCCGACGGTCGCGGTGCAGGACGCGGACTCGACGGGCTCGAAGCCAGAAGCGCACTCGGCTTCGTCGACACCAAGCGTGAAGGTGAACTCGAAGTCGCCCTCGCCGCAGGTGACCTCGCGAGCCGGCGCCGCATCAGCGAGCTCCGCGCAGACGGCATCGGCGTCGTCCGCGGTCAGGGATGTGAGCTCGGTTCCGTCGCTGATGCCGCCGCACCCGGCGAGAAGCAGCAGGGCCGGAAGGGCCAAAAGGTAGTTCGTCATGTGATTCCTCCATACCGCCCAAGCGGACGGTGTGCGTGTCTACCACGATCTGGCATCGCAGGACACCGCAAGCGGTGGCAGATCAGGCCGGAGTCAGGTACATCATCGGTGGGACACGGACGTGGAGCGGCAGAATGCGCTTTGCGTCGATGGCATTGGTCACAGCAACGGTGGGCGGCCTGCTGTCCCTCGTGGCATGCAACGTCGAGTACGGCCTGGACCCTGGGCAGGGCAACGACCCCGATAGCATCGGGCCGGGCGGCAACAACGGCGGCGACGACCCCGGCGGTGGCGGCAACAACGGGGGCGGAGGTCCTGACGATCCGCAGGGCAGCGGCCGAATCCCGTGGGGCGACCTGGACCCGTCGGCGCTGCCCGATGTGTATTTCGCGCTGGCCATCGGCACCGACGGCTACTGGAACGACTGGCTATACTGCGACACGGACTACGACTGTGATGGCCTCTGGGACTGCGGATGCGGCTACTGGCCCGAGGACCCGTACGGTGGCGGCGGCTACTGGGGAGGCTCGGTCGAGTACGTAGTGGTCGACCTTCGTGGGCACGTCATCGAGGAGTTCGTGCCTCCCGACTCGCACTTTGCCCAGGGCAACGTACAGCACCTGGATCTGAAGGCTGCCGGCCCCGGGCAGTTCCTGGCCGTGACCTGGTTGCCCGAGATCGACACCGACCCCACCAATGGCGAGACCGGCGACGACAGCGACAGCGACGGCCTGTACGAGGCCGGAACGCCGAATCCCGGGGGCTTCTCGACCTGGGACCCCCACAACCGCTACCTGGCCTGGACCGGAGACGCCGTCACCCACAGCTCGACGCGTCTGGTCAAGGGCCAGCCCGATCCCTACGTCTGGTACGACGGAACCGCACGGGTGCTGCCCACGGGCATCGACCTGGAGCTCCGGGGCAACTGGGAGCCGCGGCTGCACTTCGACATCGCGCCCGACCAGCCCGACAGGCTGATGGCGTGGAGCGGCACGCGCTGGTGCACGGGCACCGAGGACCTTCGTCGACCGGATCGCCTGAAGGTGGTCGACCTCACCGACGGCACGGGCGTGCCCGAGTCGTGGAGCCCGTACTCGCTGATGCCAGCCTGGCTGATGCACGACCCGGGCTCACAGACCTGGCCATTCGACATGGAGACAGCGATCGACGAGCAGGGCGTGGCGTCGGCGATGTTCGGCGTCGGCGTGCAGAGCTGCTACGCCACCGAGCCCAGCCACCACTGGATCGGCGCCTGGGACCCGGCGACCGGCGACCGGCTGTGGGAACGCGAGCTCCCCGCGGCGCTGTTTCCCGAGGACGTGTCGTACTCGGCCTTCTCGGGCGGTGGGGCGGTGCACGTGGCGGCGCCCGTCCAGGCGGGATGGCCCCAGGTGTGGACCATGTGGACGCCCACTGGCGAGACCTCGGGCGTGATGGACCAGCGGTGGCAGAACTGGCGAGTGGGCCCGATGCTCGATCCGGCGGGTCCAAGCTTCGTGGGCATCGGCACCGACCCCGACACCGGCTTCGACAGCCTGGTGGTGAACCACGGGGGCAACACCGTGTGGAAGGTCAAGAAGCTGAAGTACGGCCTGGAAGAGCGCGGCGTGCACATCCTGGACGCGGTGATGCTCATGCCACCGGAGTGATCAGACGCGCAGCTCGCCGCCTCCTGCGAGCTTGTCGCTCCAGGGAGCGAGCGCCGCGGCGACTTCGCCGTCCAGGTAGGCTCGGGTCTGCTCGGGGGCCCGCCCCACGAAGGTGCTGGGCTCGAGCAGGGCGTCGAGGTCGGCGTGAACCGGCGCAAAATAGGCGTCGGCGCGGATTCGGTCGAGCAGATCGTTGTCGCCACCCTGCTGCTTCACCACCGCGGCGGCGGCCTGGCTGTGCACCCGGATGACCTCGTGCACCTCTTGCCGATCGGCGCCACGTCGCACCATCGCCATGATGATGTTCTCGGTGGCCATGAACGGCAGCTCGCTGCGCACCCGGCGCGCGATGACCGCCGGGTACACCACCAGGCCTCCCGTGACCGACATGAGCGTCTCCAGGATGCCATCCGCGGTGAGGAAGGCCTCCCACAGGGCAATGCGTCGGTTGGCCGAGTCGTCGAGGGTGCGCTCCATCCACTGCACCGCGGCGGTCTGGGCGGTGTTCGCGGGCAGCACCATGAGGTGCCGCGCCAAGGCACAGATGCGCTCGCTGCGCATCGGATTGCGCTTGTAGGCCATGGCCGAGCTTCCGATCTGGTGCTTGCCAAACGGCTCCTCGACCTCCTTCAGGTTGGCGAGAAGCCGCACATCGGTGGCGAGCTTGTGGGCGGAGCAGGCAAAGGAGCCCAGGGCCGACACGACCTCGTGGTCGACCTTTCGAGGGTAGGTCTGCCCGGTCACGGCGAAGCTCCGCGGAAAGTCGAAGGCCTCGGCCACCAGCTGATCGAGCTGCTCGACCTTGGCGTGGTCCCCGTCGAACAGGGCAAGGAAGCTCGCCTGCGTGCCCGTGGTGCCCTTGACGCCCCGAAACCGCAGCCCGTCGCGCAGGCGCTGCCAGTTGTCCAGGTCGATGAGCAGCTCCTGCAGCCACAGGGTGGCCCGCTTGCCCACGGTGGTGAGCTGTGCCGGCTGGTAGTGGGTGAAGCCCAGCGTCGGCAGCGAAGCGTGCTCCCGCGCAAAGCTGGCCAGGCGGGCGATGACCGCCGCGAGCTTGGGCAGCAGCAGGTCGAGCGCGTCGCGCATGACCACCAGATCGGTGTTGTCTCCGACGTAGCAGCTGGTTGCGCCCAGGTGCACGATGGGGCGAGCCTTGGGGGCCACCTCGCCCAGGGCGTGCACATGGGCCATGACGTCGTGGCGCAGCTTCTTTTCGTAGGCCGAGGCCACGGCGTAGTCGATAGGCTCCCCAACCGCGGCGTCGAGCTCGGCGAGCTGCTCGTCGTCGATGTCCAGGCCCAGGCTCTGCTCGGCCCGCGCCAGAGCCAGCCACAGGCGCCGCCAGGTGCGGAACTTCGTGTCGTCGGACAGCAGCGAGGCCATCTCGGAGCTCGCGTAGCGAGTGACCAGGGGGGAGCGGTAGGTGCTGCGGTCGGACATCGGGCCTCCGGCGATTCGGTATACCCTCCGCCCATGTCGAAGCCCACATTCTGCCTGTTCGCCAAGCCACCGGTCCCCGGCCGAAGCAAGACCCGCCTGGGTCGAGTCGTCGGGGACGAACGCGCCGCTCAGCTCGCCAGCGCCTTCCTGACGGACACCTGGAACACGCTGGGCACGCTCGACTGGGCCAACCGGATGCTGTCGTCGACCGTGAGCACGGGCTTGCCGGTCGAAGCGGATGTCTGGCAGCAGTGCGAGGGCGATCTGGGAGCCCGCATCGAGCACACCCTCTCGGAAGCGCTGCGCCACGGTCCATACGCATTCGCCATCGGCGCCGATTCGCCGGGGCTACCACTTGGCGTGCTGTCCGCAGCACGGATCGCATCGCACGAGAACGAGGCCGTGATCGGCCCCACCGAGGATGGTGGCTACTACCTGCTGGGCCTACAGCGGTGCCCCCCGGGTCTGCTGGCCGACCTGCCGTGGAGCTCGCCGGACACCTTTCGTGCCACCCGCGCGCGGCTCCTGGAGCAAGGCTTCTCGGTGGCGGTGCTGGAGCGCTGGTGGGACGTCGACGAAGCGCACGACCTGGACCGGCTGCGCGATCACCTGACCGACCACGCGCACCTGGCCCCGGTGACGGCGGCGCTGCTCGGTCTTAGTGTCTAGGCATGGGGCTCTTCGACACCCTCAAGTCGGCACTTGGACTGCAGCGGCCCATTCGGCCCGTCGCCGTCGGCGACCTGGAGCTCAGCCCGGCCGCGCGCAACCAGCTGGCCCGCCTTCGCCCCGACGAGGGCCTGCTGATCGACGCGGTGCCCAGCGGCGACGAGTTCACGCTGCGTGTGCGCGTGGTGGCGCTGACCGAGCTGCCCGAGGGGCTGCGCATCTTCGTGCAGGACGCGGAGCGCATGCGGGGCCTGACCGTCGACTGGGACGGCGACCGCTTCAAGCCGGTCGTCGAGCTGGCGTTGCGCGGGGTGCCGACGCCGAACCCCGACGGCCGGCTGTTCGTCACCTCCCGGCTGTGGGTCGATGGAGACCCCCAGTTCTACCGGCCCGAAGACGAAACCCAGCCGCCGCTGCCTGCACGCATCCTCTCGGTGCCAGGGGTGGTGAGCGTGCTGTTCCGGGAACACACGCTCACGGTACAGCGGGAGGGCGACGCGTCGTGGAGCACCATCGACACCGATGTCGAGGCCCAGCTGCGGGAGTACCTGCTGCATTGTGGTCAGGCGCTTGCCGCCCGCGAGCGCCGCTCCGCAGGCGACGACCTGCTCCAGGAGGCGCGCGACATGCTGGCGAGGGACGTGGCCCCGGCCGTGCACGCCGACGGCGGCGACATCGAGCTGATCGACATCGTGGACGGGATCGCCCGGGTGCGCATGGTCGGCGCCTGCGACGGCTGCCCCGCGAGTGAGCTCACCCTGCGCGGCGGAATTCAGAAGGCGCTGACGGCTTCCTTTCCCGGCCTGATTCTCGGGGTCGAAGCGGTCTGAGCGCGTTTGCCAGGCAAAAGTAAGGGCAAGACCGCTTTAAACGGGCAAACTGGCCTACCATGCGTCACGTGATACGCGCTGGCCTGGAGAACTCCCATGCGTCTCGGTTCCGTTGTCTTGCTTCTTGCCCTGCCGGCCTCATCGTGGGCGGTGTGCGGCGACGGAACCCTCGAGACCGGCGAGGAGTGCGACGACGGTGGCACCGCCAACGGCGACGGCTGCAGCCAGACCTGTACCTTCGAAGACTCCCCGTCCTTGTGCTCGACCGCCGATGACGGCGACCTGACCCTGCTCGCTCCGACCGTGGTCAATGGCTACTACGCACCGGCCACGACGCAGAGTGTGCTCCTTGCGGGCGACACGTCCCTGTCCCTCGACATCGCCGGCGTGCGTGGCGATGCGACCCCCATCGCGGCTGGTGACCGGCTGCTGGTGGTTCAACTCCAGGGGCAAGTGATCGACCCGGGCGCTGCCGAAGACGGCGGCCCCTACGGTGACGGCGCCGGCGGAAACGACCGTGCCGGGTACATCAACAACGGTCAGAACATCGCCGGCCGCTACGAATGGGTGGTCGCCGCAGGTCCTCCCGTAGGCGGCGTGGTGCCCATCTACGGAACCGGTGCCAACGACGGGCTGGCCAACACCTACATCAACAGCCGAAACGTCAACGCAAACCGCGGCTTTCGCAGCTACCAGGTCGTGCGTATCCCCCAGTGGGACACGCTCACGCTGACGGCCACGGGCTCGGTGCAGCCCGAGTACTGGGACGGCCAGACAGGCGGCGTCGTGGCCATCGATGCTCAGACCATCGACTTCGCCGGCGGAACCCTGTCCGCAGATGCGGCCGGCTTCCGGGGAGGCCGGTTCAACACGGTCAACTCCGACGGTGCCAATCAGCGAGGCTTCCCGGGATGGAAGGGTGAAGGCACAGCCGGGTCCCCCAGCGAGCTGTACAACTCCTTCGACGGCAGCTTCGTCTCGGCGGCCGACGGTTACCCAGCGCCTGCCGACGAAGGCCCCGGCGCGCCAGGAAACGCCGGTGGCGGCGCCTGGTTCGCCAATGATGCCGGCGGCGGCGGCGGTGGCCACGGCGACTTTGGCGGAAACGGTGGTCGAGGGGGGAGCTCGGCGGCACCCAACGACGACGGCGGCCGCGGCGGAGCCCCGGTCGACGGCCCCGGCTACTTCAGCCTGGGCCCAGACCGGCTGTACTTCGGAGGCGGCGGAGGCGGCGCGGCCGGAGATGACGCGGTGACCGGGTCGGGCCAAGACGCCAGCTCGGGCCAGAGCGGCGGCGGCATCGTCATGGTGCGTGCCGATACCATCGTCAACACCGCCGGCGGGCTGATCACGGCCGAAGGATTCGGCGGCATCACTGCTCCCGGCGAAGGCGGCGGCGGAGGCGGCGCGGGCGGCTCGGTGCTGTTGTACACGAACAACGCCGACTTCACCGGCATCACCGTGTCTGTTCGCGGTGGCGATGGCAACATCTCGACCTTGAACAACGACGGCGGCGGCGGCGGGGGCTCCGGCGGCATCGTCTACGTGGTGAACTCCACCAACGTCACCGCCAATGTCGACGGCGGCATCGGCGGCGACGCCCCGCCGCTGGGCAGCCCCAACGACGACGACGGTGGATCCGGTACCGGCGGCATCTACACCGGGACCGCACCGGAGCTGCCGTCCTTCGACTGCGCCTTCGGCAACGAAGACAGCGATGGCGACGGCCTCCTCGACTACATCGAGCGCGACGTGATCGGAACCGATCCAGACGTCGCTGACACCGACGGTGACGGCATCGACGACGGCACCGAGGTGTCCGGTGGCGACCCGAACGACTACGACCCGGGCACCGACACCGACCCGCTCGACGACGACACCGACGACGACGGCCTGATCGACGGCAACGAGGCCGCGGTCGGCGGCGACCCCCTCGACCCCGACACCGACTCGGACGGCCTGCTCGACGGCCTCGAGGCCGGACTCGCCGCTCCCCAGGGCCTCGACACCGACCTCTCGGTCTTTGTCGCCGATGCCGACGCCGGCGCCACCACCACCCTCGTCGACAACGCCGACTCCGACGGCGACACCCTCGAAGACGGCATCGAAGACGTCAACATGGACGGGGCGTTCGACGGCGACGTCGCTGGCTTGGCACTCGACGAGACCGATCCCAACAACCCCGACTCCGATGGCGACGGCTACGACGATGCCTTCGAGGGCGGCCCCGGCGCCAACCACGACAACGACGACACCATCTCGGCCCTCGACTTCAACAGCGACAACGACGGCATCGGCGACGGCGGGGAGCGCGTCCGTGGCTCCGACGCCTACGACAGGGACTCCGACAACGATGGCCTCATCGATGTCGTCGACTTGAGGGGGCCCGACGGCGTCTTCAACACCGCAGACGACCTCGACATGATGGATGCCGACTCCGACGACGACGGCCTCTCCGACGGCGACGAGATCAACGTCTACGGCACCGACCCCAACAACCCCGACACCGATGGCGACGGCCTCTCCGACGGCCTCGAGGTCGGTGTCACCGCCCCCATCCCCGGTGGAACCACCGACGTGCTCGGCCTCGCCTACGCCGGCACCGCCGCCGGATGGCAGCCCGATGTCGATGGCACCACCGCCACCGACCCCACCGTCGCCGACACCGATGGTGACGGACTCTCCGACAGCCAAGAAGACGCCAATGGCAATGGCCGCGTCGACGCCGGCGAGACCGACCCCCTCGACGCCGACTCCGATGACGACGGCATCTCCGACGGCGATGAGGTCTCTGGACCCACCGACCCGCTGCTCGCCGACACCGACAGCGACGGCCTCGACGACGGCACCGAGTCCGGCGTGCCCACCTCCGGTGCCATCGCTGGTGGCACCTCCGCCGGCGGCGTCGCCTTCGCCGGCACCGCCGCGGGCTGGACCGGCGACGCCGACTCCGGCGCCACCACCACCGACCCCAACGTCGCCGACTCCGATGGCGACGGGCTCTCCGACGGCGTCGAGGACGTCAACCAGGACGGCGCATTCGACGCCGACCAGCCGGGCCTACCCGACGACGAGACCGACCCCAACAACCCCGACTCCGACGGCGACGGCGACTCCGATCTCGCCGAGGGCGGGCCCGGCACCGCCGACGACGACGGCGACGGCACCATCGATGCCCTCGACACCGACCCGGTCACCGGCGGTGACTCCGACGGCGACGGCCTCTCCGACGCCGCCGAGATTGCGCTGGGGACCGACCCGAACGACACGGACACCGACAACGACGGGTTGACCGACGATGTCGAGGTGGGCGGGCCCACCGACCCGCTCGACGCGGACACCGACGACGACGGCATCGACGACGGCACCGAGACGGCCGGCACCACGAGCCCGACCAACCCCGACACCGACGGCGACGGCCTGTCCGACGGGCTCGAGTCCGGCGTGACGGCGGGTGTCGCCTCGGGCACCTCGGACGGCGACGGCGTCACCTACGCAGGCACCGATGCCGGATGGCAGCCCGACACCGACGGCTCCAGCACCACCGACCCGAACGTGGCCGACTCCGACGGCGACGGCTTGTCCGACGGCGCCGAAGACCTCGATGGCGACGGCAACTGGGACGGGGATGTCGCCGGCACCGCCAGTGACGAGACCGACCCCAACAACCCCGACTCCGACGGCGACGGCGCCAACGACGCAGCCGAGGGCGGCTCGGGCGGGCCCGACGACGACGGCGACGGCACCATCGACGCCCTCGACCCCGACACCGTGGTCATCGGCACCGACACCGACGGCGATGGCCTCACCGACGACGACGAGACCAACATCCACGGGACCGACCCCACCAATCCCGACACCGATGGCGACGGCCTCTCCGACGGCGACGAGGTCCTCACCCACACCACCGACCCCCTCGACCCCGACTCCGACAGCGACGGCCTCACCGACGGCGACGAGGTCAACACCCACACCACCGACCCCCTCGACCCCGACTCCGACAACGACGGACTCAACGACGGCGACGAGGTCAACACCCACACCACCGACCCACTCGATGCCGACACCGACGGCGACGGCCTCGATGACGGCCGCGAGGTCAACACCGACGGCACCGACCCGCTGCTGCCCGACACCGACGGCGACGGACTCGACGACGGCGACGAGGTCCTGGTCCACAACACCGACCCCAACAACACCGACACCGATGGCGATGGCCTGCTCGACGGCGACGAGGTCAACACCCACACCACCGACCCCACCAACCCCGACTCCGACGGCGACAGCCTCTCCGACGGCGACGAGGTCAACACCCACACCACCGACCCACTCGATGCCGACACCGATGACGGCGGCGTCCCCGATGGCGTCGAGGTCCTCGTCGACGGTACCGACCCACTCGACCCCAGCGACGACATCGTCTCCCCAGACACCGACGGCGACGGACTCACAGACGCCGAAGAGACCCTCATCGGCACCGACCCCAACGACCCCGACTCCGACGACGACGGACTCTCCGACGGCACCGAGGTCCTCACCACCGGCACCGACCCACTCGACAACGACACCGACGACGACGGACTCAACGACGGCGACGAGGTCCTCACATGGCTCACCGATCCCATCGACCCCGACACCGACGCCGACGGCCTGTCCGATGGCGATGAGGTCGCCACCCACGGCACCGACCCCCTCGACGAAGACACCGATGCCGACGGCCTGCTCGACGGCGAAGAGGTCAGCCTCACCAGCACCGACCCCCTCGACCCCGACTCCGACGACGACGGACTCTCCGACTTCAGCGAGGTCCGCGACCACGGCACCGACCCCAACGACGCCGACACCGACGACGGCGGCGTGAACGACGGCGTCGAGGTCCTCAACAACGACACCGACCCCCTCGACCCATCCGATGATGTGCCCTCCGATGTCGACACCGACGGCGACGGCCTCACCGACGATGAAGAAGACGTGCTCGGCACCGACCCCAACAACCCCGACACCGATGGCGACGGCCTCAACGATGGCGACGAGGTCCTGGTCCACACCACCGACCCACAGCGCCCAGACACAGACGGCGACGGCCTCAACGACGGCGACGAGGTCAACACACACGGCACCGATCCCAAGACCCGCGACACCGACGGCGACGGCCTCGAGGACGGCACAGAGGTCATCACCACCGGCACCGACCCCAACGACTTCGACTCCGACGACGACGGCCTGGGCGACGGGTCCGAGATCGGAACGTGGGGGACCGACCCGAACAACGTGGACACGGACGGGGACGGTCTGAACGACGGCGACGAGGTGAACACGCACAGCACCGACCCGAACGACGCGGACAGCGACAACGACGGGCTTTCGGACGGCGACGAGGTGAACACGCACGGCACCGACCCCAACGACGCCGACACCGACAACGGCGGCGTGCCCGACGGCGTCGAGGTGCTGGTGCACGGCACCGACCCGCTCGACCCGGCCGACGATGTGCCCGACGACACGGACACCGACGGCGACGGCCTGACCGACGACGAAGAAACCGTGTACGGCACCGACCCCAACGACGACGACTCCGACGACGACGGCCTGCTCGACGGCGAGGAGGTGTTCGAGCACGGCACCGACCCCAACGCCGAGGACACCGACGGCGACGGGCTGAACGACGGCGACGAGGTCAACACACACAACACCGACCCCACCGAGGCCGACACCGACGGCGACGGCCTCGACGACGGCCGTGAGGTCAACACCACGGGCACCGACCCCAACGACCGCGACTCCGACGACGACGGCCTGGACGACGGCGAAGAGGTCGACGTGCACGGCACCGACCCCCTCGACGAAGACTCCGACGACGACGGCCTCACCGACCGCGACGAGGTCATCGACCACGGCACCGACCCCAACGATGCCGACACCGACGACGGCGGCGTGCCCGACGGCCAAGAAGTCGAAGATGGCACCGACCCCCTCGACCCCTCAGACGACGTCCCCGGCGGCGACACCGGAGACACCGGGGACACCGGCGGTGGCGACAGCGGCGACAGCGGTGACACCTCCACTCCTCTCGATACAAGCGACACGGCCATCGACAGCATCAGCGGCGACTACCTGCGCGGCGGCTGTGGATGCGCCAGCAACACCCCTCTCACCGGTGGTCTCGGCCTGTTCTTCGCGGGCCTGCTGATCATCCGGAGGCGCCGATGATTCCGCGCGCAACCGCGCTGCTCGCCCTTGTCCTGTCCATGCCCGCCGTCGCCCAAGAAGCGACTGGCGGCGCCGTTCCCGCCGTCAACGTGCAGTTCTACCAGCTGCCCATCGACTCGCAGCGCACGCTGTGGACGCAGGACGCCGGCCTTGCGCCGGAGGGCTACACCACCTTCCGCGCGAGCATGAACTACATGCACTCGCCGCTCGGCTACTGGAACAACCAGACCGGCGAGGTGACCAACCTGGTCGAGAACTACGCGCAGCTCGACCTGGCCGGCGGGGTCACCTTCAACCGCTTCCGAATCGGCGCGCACCTCCCGGTGAACCTCATCGCCACCAGCGACGCCGCCGACTCGGTGACCGGCCTGGGCGACGCCACCATCGACATCAAGGGCACCCTGCTCGATCGCTCGGTCGATGGCGTCGGCTTTGCCGTGGGCCTGTCCACCTTGCTCCCGACGGCCACCAAGAGCGGCAATCCCGCTCTGGGCACCCCGGGCGTGGGCGGCTCGCTGCGCCTCATCGTCGACAAGGAGTTCGGCCCGGTCCTGACGGCCTTCAACTTCGGCGCGAGCGCGCTGCCCAAGACCGAGCTCGAGAACGTGACCGTCGACGACCAGCTGTTCTACCGGGCGGGTGCTGGCTACGCGCTGACCGAGGACGCTGGGCTGTCGCTCGACTTCGCGGGCCACTTCAACATGAGCGGCATCTCGGCCGCCAGCACGCCCTTCGAAGGCATGGTGGGCGGCTACGGCCGCGTGGCCGACAGCATCGTGGTGCGTGGCGGCATCGGGCGTGGGTTCACCACGGCCATCGGCTCCCCGCTCGTGCGCGCCGTGTTGATGGTGGGCTACGAGCCTCCGCACGTCACCGACGACGACATGGACGGCATCGTCAACAAGCTCGACGCCTGCCCGCTCGACCCCGAGGACTTCGACGGCTTCGAGGACGACAACGGCTGCCCCGACCCGGACAACGATCAGGACGGCGTGCTCGACGGGACCGACCAGTGCCCGCTCGAGCCCGAAGACCTCGACGACTTCCGCGATGGTGATGGCTGCATCGACCCGGCCACCGAGGTCACCATCCGCATCACCGACCCCGAGGACATCTACGCGCCGGTCACCGCCATCATCAGCGGCGAGCTCGGCAACGACGAGGTCGGCTCGATGTCCAGGAGCGAATACCACCCCGGCAAGTACACCATCACCGGCGAGGCGCCCGGCTTCGAGCCCTTCGAGGGCGAGTTCGTGGTCCCCGAGGACTCCACCGACCCGCTCGAGTTCAAGTACGTGATGACGCCCAAGGTCAAGATGGGAACGGTCAGCGTGATCGTCACCGACCCCGAGGGCAACTTCATCGAGGCCAGCTGGCAGTTCACCGATCAGCCCATCCGCGCCATCGAAGCCACGGGAGCCCAGGTCAGCCAGGTGCCCGGCGAGTACGAGGTCGTCGTTCGCGCCGAGGGCTATGGCTCGGTTCGACTCGAGCCCCGGGTCAAGCCCGGCAGCGACACCGCTCTGCTGGTAGTGCTGCAGCCCACCAAGGTCCAGATCACCGCCGAGAAGATCGAGATCGCCGACAAGGTGTACTTCGATACCGGCAAGGCCACGATCAAGGGCGAGAGCTTCGAGCTGCTCGATCAGGTCGCCATCATCCTGCGCGACCACCCCGAGCTGTTCCGTATTCGCATCGAAGGCCACACCGACAGCCGAGGCAGCGACTCGATCAACAAATCGCTGTCCGATCGCCGTGCCAAGGCCGTGCGCCAGTACCTCATCGATGAGGGCAAGATCGACGCCGAGCGCCTGATCGCCGAGGGTTTCGGCGAGGAGCGCCCGCTCGATCCAGCCGAGAACGAAGAAGCGTGGGAGAAGAACCGCCGCGTCGAGTTCTTCGTGGCAGCCCGCGACGAAGACCAAGACGGAAAGGCCGACCCGGCACCCGATGCCCCCGTCGAGGAGCCCCCGAGCGAGGCTCCCGCCGAAGAGCCCGCCCCCGAAGAAGGTGGCGAAGCGCCGGCCGACGAGGCACCCTCCGAAGACACGCCCGACCAGGAGTAGGTCATGACGCGCCGCTTGTCTGTTACCCTCGCCCTGCTGGGCGCGGGCTCCGTCGCCCATGCAATCCCCGACCCCTACCTGCTCGGCGACGGGCACGACGGGCCCGCCACCATCAACGCCGGCGGGAGCGTGGTGAATGGCTACGCCGAGGTCACGGGCACGGCCGCCAGCGACGCGTTGACGGTGGTGGATGCGTCCGAGCTCGCGGCTGGTGACCTGGTCATGGTGATCCACATGGTGGGCATGACCAGCCCCCCTGCGTCTGGCGATCAGACCGATCTCGACATCACCGGCCTGTCCATCGGCAGCTTCGAGTACCGACGAATCGCAAGCATCGGCGGAAGCACCGTCACCTTCGACCAGGATCTGGTGCTCGCGTACCCCGACACCGGCACCCAGATCGTCGCCATTCCCGAGTACACCGACCTCACCATCACCGGCACCGGGTCGATCGACGCACGGCCCTGGGACGGCTCCACGGGTGGCATCGCCGCCGTATTCGCCACCGGAGACCTCACCAACGACGGCGCCATCCGCGCCGACGCCAACGGCTTCCGCGGTGGCATCTTCCAGAACGCCAGCGGCAACTACGGCTGCAGCGGCCTGGACGAGGCCTTTCCGGATGGATCGGCCAAGGGAGAGGGCCTCACCGGGTTCTTCGGGGTGACCACGGTCACCGGACGCGGCAACCTGGCCAACGGGGCCGGCGGTGGCGTGTGCCACAACTCCGGCGGCGGCGGCGGCGGCAACGGCGGACGAGGCGGCAAGGGCGGCATGACGTGGCCAGGAGGCATCGGAGCGCAGGACGTCGGTGGACTCGGCGGCGCCAAGCTCGTCTACAGCGCCCTCGAGCAGCTCACCCTGGGCGGCGGCGGCGGTTCGGGCAACGGCAACAACAACATCGGCACCGGCGGTGGAAACGGCGGTGGCATCGTGGTGGTTCGCGCCGCCGAGGTGCTGGGGAACGGGCTGTTCAGCTCCACCGGTCAGACGGCCGCCGACGCGTCCGGTGCGGGCAATGATGCGGTGGGAGGCGGAGGCGCAGGCGGCACGATCGTGCTGCAGTCGGCCGGCGACATCGCGTGCTCGCTCATCGACGTCAGCGGCGGCGACGGCGGCTCGACCCCCTTCGTCACCCACGGTCCGGGTGCCGGCGGCGGCGGAGGTCGGGCGCTGATCTACGGGGCGTCGCTCGGCTGTTCGGTCGACGTGGAGCACGGCCTGGCGGGAACCCAGGGCGATCCCACGGCCCCGGGCGGCGCGAACTACATGGCCGACCCCGACTCGGCGGGCACGGTCGACGTCATCGGCGTGGCCACGGTCGAGCCCTTCCCCTTCGACGACGACCTGGACAACGACGGGCTGCCCGACATCATCGAAGTCACCGTCATCGGCACCGACCCCAACAACCCCGACACCGACGGCGACGGCATCGACGACGGCACCGAGGTGTCCGGTGGCGACCCGAACGACTACGACCCGGGCACCGACACCGACCCGCTCGACGACGACACCGACGACGACGGCCTGATCGACGGCAACGAGGCCGCGGTCGGCGGCGACCCCCTCGACCCCGACACCGACTCGGACGGCCTGCTCGACGGCCTCGAGGCCGGACTCGCCGCTCCCCAGGGCCTCGACACCGACCTCTCGGTCTTTGTCGCCGATGCCGACGCCGGCGCCACCACCACCCTCGTCGACAACGCCGACTCCGACGGCGACACCCTCGAAGACGGCATCGAAGACGTCAACATGGACGGGGCGTTCGACGGCGACGTCGCTGGCTTGGCACTCGACGAGACCGATCCCAACAACCCCGACTCCGATGGCGACGGCTACGACGATGCCTTCGAGGGCGGCCCCGGCGCCAACCACGACAACGACGACACCATCTCGGCCCTCGACTTCAACAGCGACAACGACGGCATCGGCGACGGCGGGGAGCGCGTCCGTGGCTCCGACGCCTACGACAGGGACTCCGACAACGATGGCCTCATCGATGTCGTCGACTTGAGGGGGCCCGACGGCGTCTTCAACACCGCAGACGACCTCGACATGATGGATGCCGACTCCGACGACGACGGCCTCTCCGACGGCGACGAGATCAACGTCTACGGCACCGACCCCAACAACCCCGACACCGATGGCGACGGCCTCTCCGACGGCCTCGAGGTCGGTGTCACCGCCCCCATCCCCGGTGGAACCACCGACGTGCTCGGCCTCGCCTACGCCGGCACCGCCGCCGGATGGCAGCCCGATGTCGATGGCACCACCGCCACCGACCCCACCGTCGCCGACACCGATGGTGACGGACTCTCCGACAGCCAAGAAGACGCCAATGGCAATGGCCGCGTCGACGCCGGCGAGACCGACCCCCTCGACGCCGACTCCGATGACGACGGCATCTCCGACGGCGATGAGGTCTCTGGACCCACCGACCCGCTGCTCGCCGACACCGACAGCGACGGCCTCGACGACGGCACCGAGTCCGGCGTGCCCACCTCCGGTGCCATCGCTGGTGGCACCTCCGCCGGCGGCGTCGCCTTCGCCGGCACCGCCGCGGGCTGGACCGGCGACGCCGACTCCGGCGCCACCACCACCGACCCCAACGTCGCCGACTCCGATGGCGACGGGCTCTCCGACGGCGTCGAGGACGTCAACCAGGACGGCGCATTCGACGCCGACCAGCCGGGCCTACCCGACGACGAGACCGACCCCAACAACCCCGACTCCGACGGCGACGGCGACTCCGATCTCGCCGAGGGCGGGCCCGGCACCGCCGACGACGACGGCGACGGCACCATCGATGCCCTCGACACCGACCCGGTGACCGGCGGTGACTCCGACGGCGACGGCCTCTCCGACGCCGCCGAGATTGCGCTGGGGACCGACCCGAACGACACGGACACCGACAACGACGGGTTGACCGACGATGTCGAGGTGGGCGGGCCCACCGACCCGCTCGACGCGGACACCGACGACGACGGCATCGACGACGGCGCCGAGACGGCCGGCACCACGAGCCCGACCAACCCCGACACCGACGGCGACGGCCTGTCCGACGGGCTCGAGTCCGGCGTGACGGCGGGTGTCGCCTCGGGCACCTCGGACGGCGACGGCGTCACCTACGCAGGCACCGATGCCGGATGGCAGCCCGACACCGACGGCTCCAGCACCACCGACCCGAACGTGGCCGACTCCGACGGCGACGGCTTGTCCGACGGCGCCGAAGACCTCGATGGCGACGGCAACTGGGACGGGGATGTCGCCGGCACCGCCAGTGACGAGACCGACCCCAACAACCCCGACTCCGACGGCGACGGCGCCAACGACGCAGCCGAGGGCGGCTCGGGCGGGCCCGACGACGACGGCGACGGCACCATCGACGCCCTCGACCCCGACACCGTGGTCATCGGCACCGACACCGACGGCGATGGCCTCACCGACGACGACGAGACCAACATCCACGGGACCGACCCCACCAATCCCGACACCGATGGCGACGGCCTCTCCGACGGCGACGAGGTCCTCACCCACACCACCGACCCCCTCGACCCCGACTCCGACAGCGACGGCCTCACCGACGGCGACGAGGTCAACACCCACACCACCGACCCCCTCGACCCCGACTCCGACAACGACGGACTCAACGACGGCGACGAGGTCAACACCCACACCACCGACCCACTCGATGCCGACACCGACGGCGACGGCCTCGATGACGGCCGCGAGGTCAACACCGACGGCACCGACCCGCTGCTGCCCGACACCGACGGCGACGGACTCGACGACGGCGACGAGGTCCTGGTCCACAACACCGACCCCAACAACACCGACACCGATGGCGATGGCCTGCTCGACGGCGACGAGGTCAACACCCACACCACCGACCCCACCAACCCCGACTCCGACGGCGACAGCCTCTCCGACGGCGACGAGGTCAACACCCACACCACCGACCCACTCGATGCCGACACCGATGACGGCGGCGTCCCCGATGGCGTCGAGGTCCTCGTCGACGGTACCGACCCACTCGACCCCAGCGACGACGTCGTCTCCCCAGACACCGACGGCGACGGACTCACAGACGCCGAAGAGACCCTCATCGGCACCGACCCCAACGACCCCGACTCCGACGACGACGGACTCTCCGACGGCACCGAGGTCCTCACCACCGGCACCGACCCACTCGACAACGACACCGACGACGACGGACTCAACGACGGCGACGAGGTCCTCACATGGCTCACCGATCCCATCGACCCCGACACCGACGCCGACGGCCTGTCCGATGGCGATGAGGTCGCCACCCACGGCACCGACCCCCTCGACGAAGACACCGATGCCGACGGCCTGCTCGACGGCGAAGAGGTCAGCCTCACCAGCACCGACCCCCTCGACCCCGACTCCGACGACGACGGACTCTCCGACTTCAGCGAGGTCCGCGACCACGGCACCGACCCCAACGACGCCGACACCGACGACGGCGGCGTGAACGACGGCGTCGAGGTCCTCAACAACGACACCGACCCCCTCGACCCATCCGATGATGTGCCCTCCGATGTCGACACCGACGGCGACGGCCTCACCGACGATGAAGAAGACGTGCTCGGCACCGACCCCAACAACCCCGACACCGATGGCGACGGCCTCAACGATGGCGACGAGGTCCTGGTCCACACCACCGACCCACAGCGCCCAGACACAGACGGCGACGGCCTCAACGACGGCGACGAGGTCAACACACACGGCACCGATCCCAAGACCCGCGACACCGACGGCGACGGCCTCGAGGACGGCACAGAGGTCATCACCACCGGCACCGACCCCAACGACTTCGACTCCGACGACGACGGCCTGGGCGACGGGTCCGAGATCGGAACGTGGGGGACCGACCCGAACAACGTGGACACGGACGGGGACGGTCTGAACGACGGCGACGAGGTGAACACGCACAGCACCGACCCGAACGACGCGGACAGCGACAACGACGGGCTTTCGGACGGCGACGAGGTGAACACGCACGGCACCGACCCCAACGACGCCGACACCGACAACGGCGGCGTGCCCGACGGCGTCGAGGTGCTGGTGCACGGCACCGACCCGCTCGACCCGGCCGACGATGTGCCCGACGACACGGACACCGACGGCGACGGCCTGACCGACGACGAAGAGACCGTGTACGGCACCGACCCCAACGACGACGACTCCGACGACGACGGCCTGCTCGACGGCGAGGAGGTGTTCGAGCACGGCACCGACCCCAACGCCGAGGACACCGACGGCGACGGGCTGAACGACGGCGACGAGGTCAACACACACAACACCGACCCCACCGAGGCCGACACCGACGGCGACGGCCTCGACGACGGCCGTGAGGTCAACACCACGGGCACCGACCCCAACGACCGCGACTCCGACGACGACGGCCTGGACGACGGCGAAGAGGTCGACGTGCACGGCACCGACCCCCTCGACGAAGACTCCGACGACGACGGCCTCACCGACCGCGACGAGGTCATCGACCACGGCACCGACCCCAACGATGCCGACACCGACGACGGCGGCGTGCCCGACGGCCAAGAGGTCGAAGACGGCACCGACCCCCTCGACCCCTCAGACGACGTCCCCGGCGGCGACACCGGAGACACCGGGGACACCGGCGGTGGCGACAGCGGCGACAGCGGCGACAGCGGTGACACCGGCTCCGGCGACACGGCGCTCGACACCGCCGACACCGACGTCGACGGCGTGACCGGCTCCTACCTGCAGGGCGGCTGCGGCTGCACCAGCAACGCGCCGCTGCAGGGCTCCCTCGCCTTGTTCCTGGCCGGCCTGCTGGTCGTGCGCAGAAGGCGGTGAGCACCCCACTACCTCGGGTCACGCTGCGCGACGCCGTGGCGTGGCTGCTGCGACGACGCACGCGGTACACCGTGGCCAACCACAGCATGGCGCCGACCCTCTGCGACGGCGAGACCGTGCTGGTGCGCGCCTATCGAGACAGCGGCCCCGCGCCGGGCGACATCGTGCTGGCCCAGCATCCAAACCGGAACATGAACATCGTGAAGCGTGTCCATCACCTCGAGGAGGGCGGAGGGCTGTTCCTGACCGGCGACAACGCAGCGCAGTCCACCGACTCACGGCACTGGGGGCCGCTGCCGCCGAGCGCCCTGCTCGGTCGGGTCGTCGCGGTCGTGCGCCCTTGATCCTCGCTGTGCTGGCCCTGCTGGCGACGGCCGACCCCACGCCAGAAGAACTGATGGCTGCATGGGCGCCCCACCGCGATCAGCTCGCCGCCGAGGGGGTGTACGCCCTCGACTGGGACGACAAGGAGTGGAAAGAGATGGCGGCCGGCAAGGTCACCAAGCGGCGCGAGCGCCTGCAGGGCACCGACCGCGTCGTGGGCGCCATCTGGACGCCCGCGAGCCGCGACGCGGCCTGGGTCGCCGTGCAAGACGAGGAGCACTGGGACGCCGTCAGCGGCCTTACCCAGGAATACCTGCCCAACAGCACCTTTCAGAAGAAGGTCTTCTTCCAGCACCTCGATCTGCCCTGGCCCTTCGCCAACCGGCAGTGGGTCATCCTGATCGAGAACAACCTCGAGCTGATGCGGGCCAGCAAGGGCGCCATCTGGGAGCGCACCTGGGACGTGTCTTCGGAACGCGGTGCCAAGGCCGAAGACCCCGATGGCATCTGGGTCGACGTCAACGACGGCGGCTGGCTCGCCGTCGAGGTGAACGGCGGCACCTTGCTGTGCTACCACGTGCGAACCCGCATCGGCGGCAACATCCCGGACGATCTGGTCACCCGCTACGCGTTCTCGACTCTGGGCGGCATGCTCGGCAAGATAAAAGAAGACGCCGAGAACACGGTGCAAGAGCACTACGACGCCGAGCACACCCGTATCAAGCGCCCCGACGCCTCCGAGATCCCCGCCTTCACTCCCTGAGCAGAGGGCGCTGCGATCCGCCCGAGCCGCGGATCATGGCAGACACCTCGGCCAGGATGCGCCGAGCCCGCGGCAGAAGGCGCTGCCCCTCGTCGGTCAGCCGCATTCCGCGCGGCATTCGCTCGAACAGCCTCACACCGAGCTCGTGCTCGAGCGCCTGCAACCGGCGCGTGAGCGGGGGCTGGCTGATGTGCAGGCGCTGGGCCGCACGAACGACCGCTCCCTCCTCGGCCACCGCCACGAAGGACTCGATCTGCTCCAGGCTCATGCCGCCTCCCATACCCAACCGGTATTGGTGCGTGCCTGCGCGATGGATCACAGTGGGCCCATGCACATGCACCTTCCCATTCTAGACGCTCCCGCGCGCACGCGCATGCGCGCCGCCGGTCGTGCGGCCGCCAGAACCCTGCGATTCGTGGGCCAACGCCTGCGCCCGGGGATGACCACCGCCGCCATCGACCAGCTGGTGCGCCGCGACACCGAACGCCGCGGAGGCCGTCCGAGCCAGCTCGGCTACCAGGGCTTTCCCGCCGCGGTGTGCACCAGCCGAAACCACGTCGTGTGCCACGGAATCCCCTCCCCGCACGAGCGCCTGGAACGCGGCGACATCGTCAACGTCGACGTCACCACCGAGCTCGGCGGCTTTCACGGCGACACCAGCCGCACCTTCTTCGTGGGCGAACCCTCGGCCGAGGCGCGCCACGTGGTCTCCGTCGCCGAGCGCTGCCTGGCCGCCGGCATCGCGGCTGTCGTCCCCGGCGGACACCTGGGCGACGTCGGCCACGCCATCCAGACCCTGGCGCAGCGCGAGGGCTGTTCGGTGGTGACGCTGTTCGGGGGTCACGGCATCGGCGTGCGCATGCACCTCCCCCCGCACGTGCACCACACCGGCGATCGGGGCACCGGCGTGCAGCTCGTGCCGGGATTGGCCTTCACCATCGAGCCGATGATCAATCTCGGAGGTCCAGAGGTGGTGGTGCTCGACGACGGGTGGACAGCCGTCACCGCCGACCGCTCGCTGTCGGCTCAGTTCGAGCACACCGTGCTCGTCACCGAGTCCGGCGTGGACGTGATGACCACTCCGTGAGAACATGCCCGTCTTCGCCGCTCACGGAGGGCACGCTTGGCCGAAAAGTCAGCTGGGTTCCAGCTTCGCACCTACATCTTCATCGACCAGCTCCAGCCGCAGCTCGCCCAGTTCGTCGCCAAAGACAACCGCGTGTACGATCCTCAGGAGTACGACGCGGCGATCTTGCTCGAGCTGGCACCGGCGATGGAGATCCATCGCATGATCGATCTGGCGCTCAAGAGCACCGCGGTGCGCCTGGGCAGCGTGGTCACCGAGCGCCAGTACGGCCTGATGCAGATCCAGCATCAAGATCAGGGGCAGGTGCGCGCCGCAGGCGAGGCCGTGCTGTCTCAGACGGGCCTGACGCCCAAAGACCGCGCGCCGGTCAAGATCGCCACCAACCAGGTCATCCGCGGCATCGAGGGCGACCACGCCATCTATTTCACCGGCACCTCGCGCGGAAACATGGTGCTCGCCGGCGACAGCGTGTTCATCCTCGAGATCACCCCAGCCGCCTACCTGATGACCGCCGCCAACGAGGCCGAGAAGGCCGCGAACGTCAAGCTGGTCAGCATTCGCCCCTTCGGCGCCACTGGCCGCCTGGTGATGGCCGGCAGCGAAGCCGAGATCGACGTCGCCGCCAAGGCCGCGCTGTCCATCCTCACCGATCTCAACGCCGAGCTCGACTGAAATAGCGGGGACACTTAGGCCGTAGCGGCTGCCTGGAGTCCCCATGGAACACCTGAACAACCTCAAGATGGCCAACTACGTGCTGGGCGCCCTCAACGCGCTCGTGCTCGGGCTCACGCTGCTGGTGATCGCCGGCACGATGGGCTTCATGTACCTGCAGACCCAAGAGATGAGCATGCTCATCGGCGGAGTCGTCGGCACGCTGGTGGGCGGCGTCTTTGGGCTGGGCATCGTCGGCTTCATCTTCTTTGTCGGCGGCCAGGTCGGGCAAGGCAAGGGCCGCATCCTGCAGACCATCCTGGCGCTCATGCTCGTGTCCAGCTTCCCCATCGGCACGCTGTTCGCGGCGTACGCCATCTGGGTCTGCTGGATCAACGAAGGCAGCAAGCACGCCTTCGACGAGGGCGGCGTGCTGATGGTCGACCCCTGAACACCGGCCCCTGACCCCCGGGTCCCGAGATCGGGACCTGCGCTACAGGCCGGGTTACATGCCGCGGTTCCGGAGTCTCGGCATCTCGTCCCACGCTACCCTGCTCGCCGCCCTGCAGCGGCTGGATACCCCCTTCTCGGTCGCTCGCGACGGAGCAGATGTGCGCATCCAGCCGGGCTCGCCACGCCCCGACACCGCGGTGTGGATTCCTGCGGTCACCCCCGATCGCCTGGGCGACCCTGGCTTTCAGCAGACCTACGGCGTGCGCTGCAACTACGTCGCGGGCGCCATGGCCAACGGCATCGGCTCGGCCGACATCGTGGTGGCCATGGCCCGGGCGGGCATGCTGGGCATGTTCGGAGCCGCGGGCCTGCCCACCAACCGCATCCGCAAGGCCATCGACGAAATCCAGGGCGCCGTCGGCACCCTGCCCTACGGCTTCAACCTCATCCACTCTCCCCAAGACCCCAACCAAGAATGGGAGACGGTGGAGCTCTACCTGTCCCGTGGCGTCACCATCGTCAGCGCCAGCGCCTACATGCGGCTCACCCCGCAGGTGGTCTGGTACCGCTGCAAGGGCATGCACCGCGACGCGTCCGGGCAGGTGGTCGCGCCCAACCGCCTGCTGGCCAAGGTCAGCCGCGAAGAGGTCGCCACCCAGTTCATGAGCCCCGCGCCGCGCAAGTTCATCGACCAGCTGGTGCGCGACGGCAAGCTCTCCACCGCCGAGGCCGAGCTGGCCGCGCTGGTGCCGATGGCCGACGACCTCATTGCCGAGGCCGACTCGGGCGGGCACACCGACAACCAGCCCGCCCCCGTGCTCCTGCCGCTGCTGCTCAGCGTGCGTGACCGCCTCCAGGAACAGCACCGATACGCGGTGCCCGTGCGTGTCGGCGCTGCCGGCGGCATCACCACTCCTCGTGCCGCGGCATCCGCCTTCGCGATGGGCGCGGCCTTCGTGCTCACCGGCACCGTGAACCAGGCCTGCGTCGAGGCCGGCACCTCCGACATGGTCAAGCAGATGCTCGCCACCGCCGGGGCCGCCGACGTGGGCATGGCGCCCGCCAGCGACATGTTCGAGCAGGGCGTCGAGGTGCAGGTGCTCAAGCGCGGCACGCTGTTCAGCAGCCGCGGCCACAAGCTGTACCGTCTGTGGCGCGACCACGACAGCCTCGATGACATCGACCCCGCCGAGCTCGCCAAGGTCGAACAGAGCATCCTGCGCCGGCCCGCCGCCCAGGTGTGGGCCGAGTGCGAGCGCTTCTTCAGCGAGCGCGACCCCAAGCAGGTCGAGCGCGCCACGCGCGACCCCAAGCACAAGATGGCGCTGGTGTTTCGCTGGTACCTGGGGCTGTCCAGCCGCTGGGCCATCGCCGGCGATGCCGACCGCCGCACCGACGCCCAGGTGTGGTGCGGGCCCGGCATCGGCGCCTTCAACGCCTGGACCGAGGGCAGCTTCCTGGCCCAGCCCCAGGCCCGCGACGTCGTCACCGTCGCGGCCAACCTGATGGCCGGCGCCGCCGCCATCACCCGCGCCCGCATGTTGCTGGTGCAGGGCATCGACGCCGGCCCCGCCGCCGAACACTGGACCCCCCGCCCCCTGGCCATCGCATGAATCCTCCCGAACCCATCGCCATCGTGGGCATGGCGTCCCTGTTCCCCAAGGCCCAGAGCCTGGCCGAGTACTGGGGCAACATCCTCGACGCGCGCGACTGCATCAGCGACGTTCCCGACGACCACAGCTGGCACCCGCGCGACTACCTGTCCACCGACCGCTCGGTCCCGGATCGCACCTGGGCCACGCGCGGTGGCTACCTCGACAAGGTGCCCTTCGATCCCGTCGAGTGGGGCATTCCCCCCATGGCCCTCGAGGCCGTCGACACCAGCCAGCTCCTGGGGCTCATCGTGGCCCGCGACGCCCTGCTCGACGCCGGCCTCGACCCCAAGAGCGACGACTGGAACAAAGACCGCACCGGGGTCATCCTGGGTGTCACCGGCACCCAAGAGATGGCGGTCAACGCGGCCAGCCGGCTGCGGGCACCCCAGTGGCGCAAGGCCCTCGAGCGCCATGGCATCGACGGCCCGCTCGCCGACTCGATCACCGACGACATCGCCCGTCACTTCCCCGAGTGGACCGAGCAGACCTTCCCCGGCCTGCTCGGGAACGTCGTCGCTGGGCGCATCACCAACCGCTTCGACCTGGGCGGCGCCAACTGTGTCGTCGACGCCGCCTGCGCCTCCAGCCTGGCCGCGCTCGACTTCGCGCTGGGCCAGCTGCAGTCCGGCAAGGCCGACATCATGCTGTCCGGTGGCGTCGACACGCTCAACGACATCTTCATGCACATGTGCTTCACCCGCACTCCGGCCCTGTCCGACAAGAACGACGCCACCCCCTTCGACGCCACCAGCGACGGCATCCTGCTGGGCGAGGGCCTGGCGATGTGCGTGCTCAAGCGCCTGTCCGACGCCGAGCGGGATGGCGACCGCATCTACGCGGTCATTCGCTCCGTGGGCGCCAGCAGCGACGGCCGCAGCAAGTCCATCTACGCTCCCGACTCGGGCGGGCAGGCACGCGCCGTGCGCGCCGCCTACCAGCAGGTCGACTTCGGCCTCGACAGCGTCGAGCTCATAGAGGCCCACGGCACGGGCACCAAGGTCGGCGACGTGGTGGAGTTCGACGGCCTACGGGCCGTCTTCGACGAGGCCGGCGTCGACCCGCAGTCGGTCGCGCTGGGCTCGGTCAAGTCGCAGATCGGCCACACCAAGAGCACCGCTGGCGCCGCGGGCCTGGTCAAGCTCGCGCTCGCCCTGCACCAGCGCGTCCTGCCCCCCACCGCCAAGGTCTCGAACCCCAATCCCAAGCTCGACATGGCCGCCAGCGGGCTGTTCCTCAACGCCACCGCTCGCCCCTGGGTTCGCGCGGCCGACCATCCGCGCCGCGCCGGCCTCAACAGCTTTGGTTTCGGCGGCAGCAACTTCCACGTCGTGGTCGAAGAATACGGCGACCCGGCCGTGGCCCCCACCATCGGCGCCGCCAAGACCGAGCTGTTCCTGTACGGCGCCAAGACCCTCGACGACCTGGGCAACCAGCTGGTCTCAGCAGACGCCCCCACCCTGGCCCACGCCTCCCGCGTGGTGCTCACGGCGTGGTCGGTCCAAGAGGCCGCTCCCTTCGTGGTCGCGTTCACCGCCGACTCCACCGCCGACCTGGCCACCAAGCTGCAGACGGCGCGCAAGCTCGTCGCCGCCGGCACCCCGGGTCAAGACGCCGGCGTGAGCTTCTCGGCACCCACCGATGACGACCGCCGCGTCGCCGTCTTGTTCCCGGGACAGGGCAGCCAGTACGTCGACATGGGCGCGAGCCTGGCGGTGCGGCACCCGGCGATGCGCCAGGTGCTCGACCGCGCCCAGGAGCACTTCCGCAAGGCCGGCCGCACCAGCCTGGCCCGCCGCATCTACCCGGCCAGCGCCTTCGACGACGCCACGCGCAAGGCCCAGGCAGCCGAGCTCACGGCCACCGAGTGGGCACAGCCCGCCATCGGTGCGGTTAGCGCCGGGATGTGGGCCGTGCTCGGCGCCTTCGGCGTCACCGCGTCCGCCTTCGCCGGGCACAGCTACGGCGAGCTCGTCGCCCTGCACGCAGGCGGCGTGATCGACGAAGACAGCCTGTGGACGGCGTCGCGCATCCGCGGCGAGGCCATGGCCGACAAGGGCACCGACCGCGGCACCATGGCGGCGGTCTCGGCTCCCCTGGCCGACATCGAGGCAGCCATCGACGGCCTGGACGTGGTGCTGGCCAACCGCAACCACCCCCGGCAGGGCGTCATCAGCGGGTCCCGCGCGGCCATCGCCAACGCCATCGAGGTGCTGGCCAGCAAGAACCTGACCGCCCGCGAAATTCCCGTCTCGGCGGCGTTCCACAGCCCGTTGGTGGCCGACGCGGCCAAGCCGTTCGCGGCGGCCATCGGCAAGCTCGACTTCCGATCCGGCAAGGTGCCGGTCTACGCCAACGCCACCGGCAAGCCCTACCCCAAGGCCAAGCGCGGCAAGCGCGAGCTGCTGGCCAGTCAGATCACCAGCCCGGTGCGCTTCACCGACATCATCGAGGCCATGTACGACAAGGGCATTCGCACCTTCGTCGAGTGCGGCCCCAAGGGAGTGGTGAGCGGCCTGGTGGGCAAGTGCCTGCGAAAGAAGCCCGGCGTCGCCGTGCTCTCGGTCGATGGCAAGGGCAGCAAGGTCGACGGCGACGCGCAGCTCAAGACCCTGCTCGCCGGTCTGGCCGCTCGTGGCGTGCGGATCGACGTGTCGCCCCTGTTGGCCGCAGAGCTCCCCGCGACCCCCATGAAGGCCGGCAGCAAGGCCACCGCCTGGATCGCTGGCGCCAACCACCTCAACGACAGCACCAAGAACCCTCCCGAGCCCAAGGGCATCCGCCAGCTCACGCCACCCGCGAGCCCAGCGCCGGTCCGCCCAACCTCCGTGCCGGCACCCAGCGCGCCGCGTCGCCCCCCCTCTGTGACCCCTAGCAAGAGCACCGCCATGGACCCGAACACCCTCGCCCAGCTCCTCGAGACCACACGCGCCAGCCTGACGGCCTTCCAGCGTGCCCAGGAGCGCACCGCCCAGGTTCACCAGGAGTTCCTGGCGGCCCATGCCAAGGCCACCGACAGCTTCCGCGAGCTGTTCCAGACCCATGCGCGCCTGGTCGAGCTTGCCGCCGGCCACGGGGTGTCGATGCCGGCGCCCTCGGCGTCTGCACCCGCCCTCATGCCGGTGTCCGTGCCGGCGCCTCTGCCCGTGCCAGCGCCGTTGCCCGTGCCCGCGCCATCCATGGCCCCCGACCCCTTCCTGCCCAAGCACGGCGCCCCGTCGGTGCCGATCACCGGCTCCCAGGCGCCGTCCGACCTGTTCTTCGGCCAGAAGTCCACGTCCGACGCCCTGCCCCCCCTGCTCGACGCCGGCATGTCCAACAAGGCCGCCAAGGACTTCGGACCGCCGCCCACGAGCGCGGGCAGCGCTCCCGCACGTGCCGACGTCACCGGGCTCATGCTGGCCTCCATCGCCACAAAGACGGGCTACCCGCGCGACATGCTCGAGCTGTCCATGGACCTCGAGGCCGACCTGGGCATCGACTCCATCAAGCGCGTCGAGATCCTGGCCGCCGTGCAAGAGCAGGTCCCCGGCATGCCCGAGCTCGACAACGACGAGATGAGCGCCCTGCGCACCGTCTCCGATGTCGTCGGCTACCTCGAAGGCAAGATGGGAGGCGCGCCGGCGCCGGCCGTAGCTCCTTCCAACGGCGCTCCCAAGGCCGACGTGACCGGGCTCATGCTCGAGTCCATCGCCACCAAGACGGGCTACCCGCGCGACATGCTCGAGCTGTCCATGGACCTCGAGGCCGACCTGGGCATCGACTCCATCAAGCGCGTCGAGATCCTGGCCGCCGTGCAAGAGCAGGTCCCTGGCATGCCCGAGCTCGACAACGACGAGATGAGCGCCCTGCGCACCGTCTCCGATGTCGTCGGCTACCTCGAAGGCAAGATGGGAGGCCCACCCGGCCCTTTTGATGCGAGCCCCGCGACCACGGTCGCGGGGCTGAACCAGGCCGCTGCAGTCCCCTCCCCCACCCGGCGCCTGGTGACGGCCGTGCGCCCCCCCGAGGGCACTCCCGTGCAGCTCGAGGGGCCGCTCGTCATCACGCGCGACCTCGCCGGCCACGCCACCTCGCTGGCCAGCGCGCTGCAGGCAGCCGGCGTCGACGCGATGGTCATCGATCCCGACTGGAGCGACGCCGCAGCCCTGTCCAGCGCGCTACCTGCCCGCCCCGCCGGGCTGGTCCACCTCGCCGCGCTGGGCGCCCCCAGCGACGTCGTGCGCGACCGCGTCCTGGGCGCCTTCCGCCTGGCCCGCGCCGCGGGTTCCCTGCCCCTGTTTGCCACGGTCAGCGGTCAGGGCGGCCGCTTCGGCCTGAGCCAGCCCCTGCACGGCCACCCGCTCGAGGCGTCCCTCGCCGGCCTGGCCAAGACCGCCGGCGTCGAGTGGCCCGAGTGCCGCGCAACCGCCTACGACGTCGATCCCTCCACCGACTGGGTTCCCAAGCTCGCCGCCGAGCTGATGCTCGACCGCGGCACGGCCGAGATCGGCATCGGTGCGCAGGTGGTCGCCCTGGGCGTGCGCGCATCCGCCGTGCAGCCGGGCGCCTCGCCGCTGGGCAAGGGCGACCTGGTCGTGGTCTCGGGCGGCGCCCGCGGGGTCACCGCGGCGGTGGTGGCCGAGCTCGCCCGACGCGATCAGCCGGCCTTCCTGCTGCTGGGACGCTCCCAGGTGCTCGACACCGACCCCGAGTGGGCAAGCGACCTTCCCGAAGGCGCGCTGATGGGGGCCGCCGTGAGCCACCTGAAGGCCAGCGGCGACAAGCCCAGCCCCATGGCCGCCAAGCGGCTGGTGGGCCAGGTCACCGCCGCCCGCGAGGTTCGCGACAACCTGGCCCGCATCCACGCCCATGGCGCCAGCGCCACCTACCGGGCCGTCGATGTGCGCCGTGCCGACGCGCTGCAGCAGGTCATCTCAGAGGCGGTCGCCGCCTACGGCCCCGTTCGAGCCTTGATTCATGGAGCCGGCGTCATCCGAGACAAGGCCATCGTCGACAAGACCGACGAGCAGTTCGACGCGGTGTGGGCCACCAAGGTCGACGGGATCGAGGCCCTGCTCGCCGCCGTCGACGCCCGGGAGCTTCGCTTTGTCGGCATGTTCTCGTCGGTCGCCGGCCGGTACGGAAACAGCGGCCAGTGTGACTACAGCATGGCCAACGAGCTGCTCACCCGGCGCGCCCGCGACCTGTCGGCGCAGGGCATCCGTGCCCGCTCCTTCGACTGGGGTCCCTGGGCCGGAGGCATGGTCGACGCCTCGCTGGCGCGGCACTTCGAGGCCGCAGGGACGCCCCTCATCGCGCTCGATGCCGGAGCGGCGGCATTCTGCGACGATCTCGCCGATTCGGGAAGCCACGTCGAGGTCGTCATCGGCGGCCCCGACATGCCCGACGCCGTCGACGCGCCCCGCGGCGGCAGCCGGGTCATCGCCCTCAGCAACGAGCGCTTCCTGACCGAGCACCAGCTCGACGGAAAGCCCGTTCTGCCCGTGGTCATGGTGCTGGAGTGGCTCTTCGACGCCGCCGCCGACGCCATCTCAGGGCTGTCGGTTCGAGGCATCCGCGACCTGTCGGTGCTCAAGGGCGTCACCGTGCAAGAGCCGGTCGAGCTCACCCTGTCGTGGACCGAGGTCCCCGGCCCCACCGCCGCAAGCCTGGCCTTCGAGCTGCGCGGACAGCCCGGCCCCTTTGGTCCGACGGTGCACTACAAGGCCATCGTCGACCTCGTCGAGCAGCGGTGCACGCCCACTCCCTTCCCCGGGAGCAACGGCCTGGGCAAGGGCGCCTACCCGCACGGCATCGGCGATGCCTACAGCAAGTTCCTCTTCCACGGCCCCGACCTGCGCGGCATCGAGGCCATCGACGGCATGAGCGACGAAGGCATCGTGGGCCGAATTCGCACCTCGTCGCCCGCCGTCCTGGGTGTCTCGGCGCCCAGCTGGCACACCGACCCCGTGGCGCTCGACAGCGTGCTGCAGCTGATGGTGCTGTGGGTGCGCGAGCAGACGGGGTCCGCGGCCCTTCCATCGGCCCTCGGCGAGTACCGGCAGTACGCCCCGCTGCAGGGGCCGCTGGCCGTTCACCTCGAGATGAACCCGGCCCGCACCAGCCGAGGCACCTTCAACGCCACCCTGGTCGCCGACTCGGGCGACGTGGTCGCCACCATCACCGACGGTGAGTACACGGCCAACCCGGCGATGAACAGCTACTTCCGGTCGAACGCATGATGTTCGCGGTGGTTGGCATGGACTGCGTGCTCCCCGGAGCCGCCGATGCCGAGGCGTGGATTGCCCGCAGCCGCACCGGCGAGCCCGCGCTGAGCGAGGTTCCGGCCGGCCGCTGGCCCATGCCCGCCGCCTCGGTGCTCGACCCCCGCCCGCCAGTGGCCGACCGCACAACCACCACCATCGGCGGCTTCATCACCGACTTCCGCTTCGATCCCACCGGCCTCGACCTCGACGAGCCCGTCGAGCGGCTCGATCCGCTGGTTCAGTGGGTGCTGCACACCTGCCGTGGCGCGCTGACCGACGCCAAGGTGGCGCGCGCCGCCACCGACGTGGTGCTGGCCAACCTGTCGCTGCCCTCCACAGGTGCCGTGCGCGCCGCGGCGGCGCCCTACCGGGCAGCTGTCCCGCTCTCCAGCTGGCTCGACGGCTCCGAGCCCCTCGACCGCTGGCAGTCGGGCTTCCCCGCCCAGCTCGCCTCCCGTTCCCTGGGCCTGGGCGGTGCCGCATTCGCGCTCGATGCCGCCTGCGCCAGCGGCCTGTACGCCGTGCGCATGGCGATCGACCGCCTGGCCGCCGGGCTGTGCGATGCCGCCATCGCCGTCGGTGTGCAGCGCGCCGACTCCTCATACCTGTTCCTGGGCTTCAGCCAGCTGCTCGCCCTGTCCCCCACGGGCACACCCCGCCCGCTCGATGCCCGCGCCGACGGGCTGTGTGTCGGCGAGGGCGCCGCCGCCGTGCTCATCAAGAGGCTCGACGACGCGGTGCGCGACGGCGACCGCATCCACGCGGTGCTGCACGGTGGAGGCCTCGGGAACGACGGCAAGAGCGGCAACCTGCTGGCCCCCAACAGCCGCGGCCAGCTGCGCACGCTGCAGTCCGCCTGGGCGGGGTCCGACGCCAGCCTCGATGACCTCGCCTACGTCGAGTGCCACGCCACCGGCACCGTGCTCGGCGACCGCACCGAGGTCGATGCGCTCGGCCAGCTGCTCGGAGCGCGCTCCAAGCCCGTCGTGCTCGGGTCCACCAAGGGCATCGTGGGCCACACCATCACCGTCGCCGGCCTGGCCGGGCTCATCCGCGCCGTGGGTGCGGTGCGCGACGGCTACCTGCCCGCCACCCCCTGGGCCAGCGAACCCGCCCCCGCCGTCGCCGAGGGCCCGTTCGAGCTGCTCGCCAAGCCCCGCAAGTGGACCGGTCGCCGCCTTGCCGCGGTCAGTGCCTTCGGCTTTGGCGGCACCAACGCCCACGTGCTGGTGAGCGCGCCTCCCCGATCCAAGCGCTCCACCAAGACACCTGCACCGGGTCCCAAGCCGCCGCCCAGCCCCCGCATCGCCGTGGTGGGCATCGCAGCCCGCATCGGCGCCCAGACCACGATGGGCACCATCAGCGAGGTGCTGCGCGGGCGTGGATCCCTGCAGCAGGCCTCCCCGCCCCAGGCCAACCGCGGCCTGGGCCCGCTGCCCGCCGGGGCCTGGGTCGACGCCGTCACCGCCGACGCCCGCGCCCTGCGCATCCCGCCCAGCGAGCTGGCAAACATCCTGCCGCAGCAGCTGCTCATGCTGGTCACCGCCGCTGCCGCCATCGACGACGCGCCCGCGATCGAGCCCGCTCGCACCGCCAGTATCATCGGAATGGGCATCGATCTTCACGTCGCCGAGCATGTGCTGCGCTGGTGTACCGATGACGACGCCGTGCGCGACGTGCTGGCCCCGGCGCTGACGTCCTCGCGCGTCCAGGGCTCGCTGCCCAACTTCTGCGCCAACCGCATCGCCGCCACCCTGGGGCTCGAGGGCCCGTCGTTCACCGTGTCCGCGGGGGAGCACTCCGGCCCGGTCGCCATCGAGCAGGCCGCACGCCTGCTGGCCAGCGGCGCCGTCGACGCGGCGGTTGCCGGCGCGGTCGATCTGCCCGGGCACGTGGGCGCCCAGGCCGCCGCCCGGCTCATGGCCGACGGCAACCCGGCCGAGGGCGCGGTGGCCCTGGTGCTCAAGCGCCGCGACGATGCCATCCGCGACGGCGACCGCATCTACGCCGTGCTTCGCGGCTTCGGCTCGGGCGCCGATGCACGGACCGCCCAGGACCGTGCCCTCGCCGAGGCGGGCCGCGCCGCCACCGGCGTGCACGCCCTGTGCGTGGCCGACCGCGCACCTGCCGAGCTTCGCCTGGGGCCCGAGACAGCCATCGCCACCCACCGCAAGACCGTGGGCCACGGCGACGCCCTCGACGGCGCCATCAGCCTGCTGCAGGCCATCATCGCGGCCAACCTGCCGCCCGGGCAGACCGCGCTGGGCTGGGCCGAGGCTGGCCGCCTGATCGCCGTCGCCTCGCGCAGCCGGGCCAGCACCTGGCACCACACCCTGGTCGAGAGCCCGCCCGACGAGCACCGACGCAACCTCGGCGACGTCCCCGCCAGGCCCGCACAGACCCCGGTGACCGTGCCCCACAGCGGGCCTCCGGTGTTCGTGCCCAGCCCCAGCTGGTTCCGCTTCGGTCCCGCTCCCGCACCCCTGGTGCTGCGCGGTGCGCCGCCCGCGAACGAGCCTCTCACCTGGTTCCGCACCGCGGCCACCGCCGCACCCACCCAACCCGTTGCCACGGCCCCCACGCCGACGCACCTGCCTCCGGCCCCGAGCACCCCCGCCGTCGACCCACTCATCGCCGCGCTCGAGGCCAGCACCGCCGCCATGACCGCCGCGCACGGCCAGTTCCTGGCCAGCGAGCGCAACGCCCACGAGCAGATTCGCCAGATCGGCCTGTTGGCGGCATCGCTGCTCGACCCCAGCGTCCCGCCTCCCCCACTCGCCAGCCAACCCATGCCGGCACCCGCACCCGCACCTGCTCCTGCACCTGCCCCCGCCGCGCCGCCCACCACCTTCGACAGCCTCGCGCTGCAGCGCTTTGCCGCGGGATCGCTGTCCTCGTGCCTGGGCCCAAGCTACGCCGATCTCGACGCCTACGAGCCGCGCGTGCGCCTGCCCACGGGCCCGCTGCTGCTGGTGAGCCGCGTCACCGAGATCGAGGGCAGCCGCGGCCAGCTCGGCCCCAGCCGCATCGTGACCGAGTACGACCTCGACCCTGGCGCTGCGTGGGCCCAGGACGGCAAGCCGCCGCCTTCGGTGGTCGTCGAGAGCGGGCAGGCCGACCTGTTCCTGGTCTCGTACCTGGGCATCGACGAGCTGTGCCAGGGCGAGCGTCTGTACCGGCTGCTCGACTGCGACCTCACCTTCCACGATGCGCGGCCATCGTGCGGCGAGACCCTGCGCCACGACATTCGCATCAAGCGCTTCGCGCGGCTCGGCGGCACCACGCTGTTCTACTTCGAGTACGACTGCGTCTCCAAGACCGACGGCAGGCCCATCCTCACCATGCGCAACGGCTGCGCCGGCTTCTTCACCCCCGGCGAGCTGGCGACACCGCAGGGCTGCGACGTGGCCCCATCGCAGGCCACCTACACGGGACCGCTGCTGGACGCGCTGCCCGAGGGCGCACAAGACCTCCAGCCCGCCGATATCGACGCGCTCTCAGCAGGCAGCACCCTTCGCCTGCCGGGCGGCAACTGGGGCCTGGTGCACTGCGTGCGCGATCTGACGCTGCAGGGCGGTCCCCACGGCCTGGGTGGTCTGGTTGCCGAGCAGGATCTGTCCGACGACGACTGGTTCAACGCCTGCCACTTCAAGGGTGACCCCTGCATGCCCGGCACGCTGATGTTCGATGGCTGCATGCAGGCCGTGCAGGTGTGGCTGCTGGCCACCGGTGTCGCGCGCGATTTTCCCCAGGCCAGCTTCGAGCCCATGGTCGACCTGGCGGCCTGCCTGCGGTGCCGCGGCCAGGTCGTGCCCGGCCACAGCAAGCTCGAGTACGAGGTTCGCATCAAGGACGCGTGCCTCGACGGTGAGCCCTACGCCGTCGCCGACGTCATCCTGCACGTCGACGGCGTGGCCGTGGTGCGCGCCGAGGACGTCGGCGTGCGCATCGTGGGCGAGCGGATGCGCCAGCAGCTCCCGCAGCGGGCGCACTTCCTGAACCACGCCGTCGGCTCCCACGAGGCGGCCTTCGGTCCGGCGGTGCGGCACTTCGACGCCGAGCGCCGCGGACCCCGCATTCCGGGGCCTCCGCTGCAGTTCGTGCACCGCGCCACGGCCATCAGTAGCCCCCTTGGCCAGCGCACCGCCCCCGCGCACGCCACCGTGGCCTACGACGTGCCCGCCCACGCCTGGTACTGGGCGGCCAACCCTGGCGTCTCCATGCCCTTCGCGGTGTTCCTGGAGACGGCGCTGCAGCCGTGCGGCTGGTTCACCGCCTGGCAAGGCTGCGCCGCGGGCAGCCCCCACGACCTGTACTTCCGCAACCTGGGCGGCTCCATCGAGCTGCGCCGAGAGGTGCTGGCGAACGAGGGAACACTGCACACCACGGCCACGCTCACCTCGATCTCCGAGTCCGCGGGCATGGTGCTCACCTTCTTCGATCTCCAGGTCCACGACGGCCAGGGCGAGCTGGTGGCCCAGGGCGACACCCACTTCGGCTACTTCACCACCTCGGCGCTTGCCGGCCAGGCAGGCCTGCCCGCGGCCGACACACTGCCCATTCCCGCATGCAATCTGTCCCGTCCCATCGAGCTGTCCGAGTGGACAGGAAGGGGCGCACCACGCGCCGATGCGCGCATGATCGACCGCATCACCCACAGCGACCCGGCGGCCGGGGTCTACGCCGCCGAGCTCGATGTCAGCGACGACGCCTGGTTCTTCACCGCGCACTTCCACGAAGACCCGGTGATGCCCGGCTCCCTGGGCCTCGAGGCGCTCACGCAGCTGGCGCGATGGGCCTTGTTGGACGGCGGCTTCCTGCGCTCGAGCACCCACCGCATCCAGCCCCTGGTCACCCAGCGCAAGGTGACGTGGAAGTACCGGGGCCAGGTGCTGCGCGGCGTGCGCAAGGTCACCGCGGTCTTCGAGGTCACCGAGCGCACCGAGACCGGCCTGTTCGGACGCGGCACCATCTACGCCGGCGACCTGCCCATCTACCGCTTCGACGACTTCGGTGTGGCCATCGTGCCCAACACCGAGCGGGCACCCGTGCCGGTGTCCGTGCCCCAGCGCACCGCCGCCCTGCTCGACACCTTCACCGTGCAAGGCGACGTGGGCTACGGAACCCTCGATCTCGATGCCGAGCAGCACCCGTGGCTGCACGACCACTGCCCCACCCTGGTGATCCCCGCGGTGCCCATGGCCTTCGCCGCCGAGATCGCCGCCGAGGCCGCCCTGCTGCTGCGCCCGGGGCTCCAGATCGTGGGCGTGCCGGAGCTTCAGGCCAAGCGCTGGCTGCACGGCGCCGACGGCAGCTCCACGGTGCTGATCACCGCCGTGGCACAGGGCAACACCGTGGCGGTCACGCTGTCGCGCCACGTCGACAATCGGCGCTACCCGGCGCTGTCTGGCCCTCAGGAGCACATGCGCGCCGTGGTCCAGCTCGCCGAGCACTTCCCCGACGCTCCACCCGTTCCGGGGCCGCTGTTGGAGGCCTCGGCCGTCAAGCTGTCCGCTGCCGCCTACTACAGCGAGGGCCACACCTTCCACGGCCCCGCGCTGCAGGGCATGACCGACCTCGGTCGCCGCTCCGCCACCGCCGCGGCTGCCACTTTCCACACCCACCCCGACGCCGACCTGCTGCCCAAGGGCTCCCCGCCCTTCGTGCTCGACCCGCTGCTGCTCGACTGCGCCACCCATCCCATGATGTCCAGCACCCCCGAGCTGTGGGTCGAGGGCCTGAGCCCCGGCAAGCTCGCCTACCCCGTGAGCGCCGAGCGCATGTCCTTCTACGGGCCTCGTCCCCAGGGCGAGGTGCAGTGCCACCTGAGCGTGGTCGACGCCACCCCCAGCGCGCTCGTCTTCGACGTCACGCTGCACACCGCCAAGGCCGTGTGGTGCACCTTCCGCTGGACCGAAGCGCTGGTCGACGGCGGTCTGTTGGGCGCACCTGCCGATGTGATCCGCCGCTTCTGCGTCGACAGCGAGCCCCTCGACGTCGACATTCCCGCCGTCGAGCCCCTCGAGGGCACCCTGGTGCGGCTGCTGGGCACCCCGCAGGAGCACCGCGACTGGCTCGCCGCCGACGACCGCTCGTCCTGGCTCCAGCGCTGGCTCGCCGCCAAGTCCGCGGTCCGCGATCGCGTCAAGGCCGAGCTGGGCCGCGACCTGCATCCTCGCCGCTTCGAGCTGTGCGAGCTGGACGGCCGCTGGATGGTCACCGAGGCCTACGACCTGACCGCCACCGAGCTCGTGCGGGTGCTGCACCCCACGGTGTTCAGCGTGCCACCCGGGTGAGCCGCTCCCGCCGCAGCCGGCCCTCGCCATCGAACATCGCGCGCGCACACAGCAGCACGCTCACCGCCGTCCCCAACGCCGTGGCTGCCGCGATCAGGAACATGATCAAGATCTGGTAGCGCGCCGCTTGCTCGGGCGGGGTGCCGCCCAGGATCTGGCCCGTCATCATGCCGGGAATGGTCACCAATCCCACCGCGCTCATCGCGTTGAGGATGGGGACCATGCCGGTGCGCAGGCTCTCGGCCACCACCGACCGCACCGCCTCCCACGGCGTGGCGCCAAAGGCCAGCCGGGTCTCGACCGCCAGCGCACCCTCGTCGAGCTGGGCCATGCACCGGTCGAGCCCGAGAGACACCCCGGTGAGCGCATTGCCCAGGATCATGCCCACGATCGGCACGACGTAGCGGGGCTCCCACCACGGCTCCACCCCGATGATCAGCGCGGTGCCCACACCGGCGCTCACCAGCGCGCCCAGCGCCATGGACACGAAGGCCGACGCGTACATGCCCGAGAAGCGGCGCTCGGTGCGGCTGACCGCCTCGCGACCGGCCAGCACCAGCATCAGCGCCACCACGGCCACCACCAGGGGCGCGCTCTGCAGCTGAAACACCGGCACCAGGATGGTGCCCAGCACGAGCAGCTGCACGACGGTTCGCAGCGACGCCACCAGCAAGCGCCGCTCCAGCCCCAGCCCCAGCCACAGCGACAGCGCCGCGTTGATGAGCACCAGCAGGGCGGCGAGCCCCATGTCCAGCAGCGACAGCTCGATGGGACCCGTCATGGCAGCAGCACCATCCGGTCGCCTACGCGCGCGGCCTGCGCCTCGTCGTGGGTCACCCAGACGCTCGTCAGCGCCTGCAGCGTGGTCTCGACTGCGAGCGTCGCCACGGGGTCGAGCGCGCTGGTGGGCTCGTCGAGCAGCAGCACCCGGGGGGCGCGGCTGACCGCCAGGGCCAGCAGCGCGCGCTGCTTCTCGCCGCCCGACAGCTCCGACCAGTCCTGATCCCAGGCCGCCGAGGGCAGGCCCCACTCGCCCGCGATGGTCACTGGATCGGTCGCGGCGCGCCCGCGCTGGGTTGCGAACGAGCCCACCTCGGCCACCAGGTCACGGGGTGAACCCGGCAGCAAGGGCGGCGTCTGCGGCACCCACAGCACCTCCGCGCGCCAGCACGCATGGCCCCAGGCCTCGGGCCCACGCCCATCCAGGCTCACCGACCCCGACTCGACCGGATCGAGGCCGGACAGCGCCCTCAGCAGCAGCGTCTTGCCCGAGCCAGACGGCCCGCGAACGACCACGGTCTCGCCGGCGGCGACATCGAAGCTCACGCCTTCGTAGACGACCCGATCCACGATCGAGCGTCGGAGCCCTCGTACCGACAGCAACGCGCCTCCGTCAGGCGCGTTCTAACAGGCCGATGAAGGGCACCGGGCTCTCAGCCCTCAGCGCTCCCACTGCACGTACCCGCCGACGCTCACCAGCTCGCCGCTCTGCAGCCTCACCCGGGCCGTGGTGGGAAAGAAGCCCCAGGTGTTGAGCTCGACGGGGTGGCCCATGCGAGCGGCGTTGCCGTCGATCACGGGGTCGCGGAAGGTCGGATGCAGCTCCCACACCACGCTCGAGACCAGATCGGCGCAGTAGCGGTCGGAGCTGGTCAGGCTCACGTCGACGTGATCGAGGCGGCGGCCCTGGCGGTTGGTGGCCACCCCGCGCTGCACCAGCTCGCTGCGCACCGAATAGTCGTCGGCGGTGCAGGCGAAGGCCGGCTCGGCCTGAGCGCCCCAGTGGCGGGCGATGCGGTCGACCTCGGCCACGTTCTCGACCATCTGATCGAACGGAATGCCCGTGAGGCGCCCGTGCGACTTTCCGCTCGAGTCCCAGCCCCAGTGAATGGCCAGGGCATACCCGTCTTCGTCGATCACGGGCGAGCCCGACGAACCCCACCAGGTCTGGGCGCTGTACTCGACCGAGGGATTGCCGCCGATCACCAGGTCGTCCGCCAGCACACGCCCGTAGCTGGCGCGCTGGGTCCAGCCGTGGGGGTGCCCGATCACCGCGACCCGCTCGCCCACCACGGGGGTGGTCGTGCGGATGGGCAGGTAAGGCAGGGCATCGGTGTCGTCGGTGACCCGGTACACCGCGACGTCGTAGTCGCTCGAGCGCGCCACCAGCTCCACCCGGTACCGCTCCGGACGGTCCTGCCCAAGCCACTGCCGCGTGATGGTGCCGCTGGTGCCGAAGGTCTCGTACACGTGGTGGTTGGTGAGCACGTGCCCCTGGGGGCTCACGATGAACCCGGTGGCGTTGCCGAAGGACACCACCGCCTCGCCGGCCTGCCGCAGCTCGCTCTCTTCGACCCGGCTCATCTCGTAGAACTGGCCGAGTCGGGACGATTCCCAGTCCACAGCAGGCGCATCTTGGGCCAGGAGCGAGAGCAGCACGAGCATCAGGACCTCCGAGTGTGGGGGTCGGACGCGTTCGGGCGGGTGGCGTTCAACGCCCGCTCCACTCGTGACGTCAACAGACACGGTGCGCGATGGGCCTGTCACTCCCGCGTCAGGGTTCGCCCCGCTGCGAGCGGCCCGGACTGGTACACTGGGGCCTGGAGTCTTCATGCCCACGGCGTTCATCATCGGTGGTGCCACCCTCGTGCTGGTCGCAGTCGGCGTGCTCGTCGCGGCCTTGCTCATGGCGCGGGCCAGGTCCCAGGCGCCAGCCAAGCCCACCGCGCAGCTCAGCCCAGCGGTGCCCGCGCCGCTTCCCAAAGAAGACGACATCACCGAGACCGTGAGCGCCACCCCCACCCCCGAAGACCTCGCCGACGAGCCGCCCTCGATGGACACCGGCGCCGTGTCGGCCCGCAACACCCGCGACGAACCCCACACCGAGCCCCTGGGCCTCGCCCAGCCCCTCGAGGACGACGAAGAAGAGGAGTTCGAGGACGCGCCCACGGTCCTGATGGGCAAGGGCGGCATGCCCGAAGAGATGCGCGAGATGATGGCCGAGTTGCTCGAAGAAGAGAAGCGGGGCTAGTGAGCGTCCGCCCACGTCCGCCCCACCCCGATGTCCACCACCAGGGGCACGTCGAGAGCGAACGCCGTCTCCATGCAAGCACGCACGACCGCGGCGGTGTCGTCGACCTCGCCCTCGGGCACCTCGAGCAGCAGCTCGTCGTGGATCTGCAGCACCAGCCGGGCCCCTAGCTCGTTGGCCGCCAGTGCCTCGGCAATCTGCAACATGGCGAGCTTGCAGATGTCGGCTGCGGAGCCTTGGATGGGCGTGTTGGTGGCGATGCGCTCACCGTAGCTGCGGTCGGTCGTGTTCTTGGACGACAGCTCTCTCACGATGCGGATGCGACCCAGCAGCGTGCGCACGAATCCGTCTTGGCTCGCCTGGGCCACGGTCTCGTCCAGCCAGCGACGCACACCCGAGTAGCGCTCGAAGTACCGGGCGATGAGCTGCGACGCCTCGCTGCGCTCCACCCCGATCTGCTGGGCCAGCGCGGTGGCGCCCTGTCCATAGATGGTCGCGAAGTTCACCGTCTTGCCCACGTTGCGTTGCTCGCGGGTGACCTGGGCCACGGGCACCCCGTGGATCTCGGCCGCCGTGCGCGCGTGGATGTCCATGCCCTCGCGGAAGGCCTCGAGCAACAAGGGGTCCTGGGTGCAGTGCGCCAGCAGGCGCAGCTCGATCTGCGACCAGTCCGCCGACATCAAGACCGTGCCCGGTGACGCGACGAAGGCCTCGCGAATGCGCCGCCCTTCTGGGGTGCGCACCGGCGTTCGCTGCAGGTCCGGGTCGGTGGTGATGAGGCGGCCGGACGCACTGACGGTCTGCTGGAAGGTGCAGTGGATGCGGCCCGTGGTCTCGTCGACCGCGGCGGCGAGCACCTCGGTGTAGGTGTTGATCAGCTTGGCGATGGAGCGCCAGCGCAAGACGTGTTCGATGATCTCGTGCTTCGGCGCCAGCCGCTCGAGCACGTCGGATGCGGTCGAGTAGCCGGTCTTGGTGCGCTTGAGCACGGGCAGGCCCAGCTCGTCGAAGAGCACCTCCGACAGCTGCTTGACCGAGCCCACGTTGAAGCTGCGCCCCGCGAGCTCGAAGATGCGCGCCTCGACGGCGCTGCCCTCCTCGCGCAGGGTGTCGCCCAGGCCCTTCAGCAGCTCGCCATCGACGGCGATGCCGACCAGCTCCATGTGCCCCAGCAGCACCGACAGCGGCAGCTCGATGCGCTCCAGGTACTCCCGCTGCCCAGCCGAGTCGACGAGCGGCGCAAGCGCCCCATGCAGCTGCAGGATGGCGTCCGCGAGGTGGCAGGCGAACTCCGCCACCGCGCCGGGGTCCACCTCACGCAGCGGCTTGCGCTTCTTGCCGCGCCCCACCAGCCGCTTGAAGCTGTCAGTGCTGCGGTGCAGGTACTCGCGCGCCACCACGTCCAAGCTGTGGGGGAGCGCCAGCGTGGGATCCACCAGGTAGCTGGCCAGCGCCGTGTCGAAGTTGACCCCGTCGAGCCGCAGCCCGTGCCGGGCCAGCACCACCCAGGCGTCGCGGGTGGTGTGCGTCACCTTGTGGGTGTGCGGATCGGCCAGCCACCGCTTGAGAGCAAGCCCTCCGCGCCGGGTGAGCCGTCCCGGAAACGGGATGAAGCGCGCCACGCCCGGCTCGATGGCAATGGCGACGCCGCACAGGTCCCCCACCAGCGCCCGGGGCAGGTCGTGCAGCGCCAGCACACCCACCGGCTCGTCCGGGTCGAGCGCGCCCAGCAGGGCCTCGACCTCGACATCGGTCACCACGGCGGCGTAGTCGACCTGGGCGGGGTCGTAGAGCTGCTCGGGCTGGCCCTGGGTCGACAGCAGCGAGAAGAACTCGAGCTCGCGGTACAGCTTGTCGATGCGTCCCAGGTCGGGGTCCGGCAGCTCGAGCCGATCGACGCCGATGGGGAGCGGTACGTCGGTCACGATGGTGGCGAGCTTCATGGACAGGCGCGCCTGCTCGGCGTGCTCGATGAGAGCGCGCTGCTGACGACCCGACAGCGAGGGCGCCGCGGCCAGGACGGCCTCCAGGCCGCCATGTGCGTTGATGAGCTCGGCAGCACCCTTGCGTCCGATGCCTGGAACGCCCGGGATGTCGTCGACCTTGTCACCCACCAGTCCCAGCCAGTCGGCGAAGCGGTCTGGCGGCACTCCCCAGCGCTTGCGCACCAGCTCGGCGTCGTAGACCACCTCCCGGATGGGGTCGTCCATGCGCACGTGGTCCCCCACCAGCTGCGCAAAGTCCTTGTCGCCCGAGATGATGTGCACCTCGTGCCCAGCCTCGACCGCCTGCCGGGCCAGCGTGCCGATCACGTCGTCGGCCTCGACATCGGGCACGCGCAGCATGGGAAAGTCGTGGGCCGCAACGATGCGGTCGATGAGCGGCAGCTGGCTCTTGAGTTCCTCGGGCATGGCCCCGCGAGACGCCTTGTACTGGGCGTAGTGCACCGCGCGGAACTTGCGACCCGGGGCGTCGAACACGCACGCCCCGAAGCGCGGCTGGCGCCCGGCCAGGATGCGCCGAAACATGGTGGCAAAGCCGTAGGCGGCGTTGGTGGGCTGGCCGGCCGCCGTCTTGAGGTCGGTGGGCAAGGCGAAGTACGCGCGAAAGATCAGCGCGCTCCCATCGATCAGCACGACCCGTTCTCGAGCCACCGCTCCTCCGAGCCCCGTTGGGCGTGGTCAGGAGATTGTAATCGGCATGGAACGCGGCGCTGCGGTGTGCATCATGCTCGACCCCTGGTCCACGCGCCCGAAGCCCCGGAGTTCACATGCTCGCCGTCCTGCTCGCCCTCGTAGCCCAGGCGAACGACCCCGACTTCGCGCAGCTCGCGGTGCGGGCCGTGACCGGTCCGGTGGCCCCCCACGTCGACATCCACGAGCTGCGGCCCCGCACGGTCACCCCCTGGGCCGGTGGCACCCGCGTTCGGCTGCAGCAACGCCTGCACGGCCTGCCCGTGCTCGGCTCCGAGATCGTGGTCAGCTTCGACCCGTCCGGCGACCTCGTGCGCACCGCCGGCGAGCCGCTGAGCGACCTGTACACAAGCCCCCAGCCCAGCGTGTTCCAAGCCGATGCGCACGACACAGCCGCGCACGCCGCCGTGCTCTTCGCCGGCGCCGATCGATCGACGTGGCAGCGCTCCGAGCTCGTGTACTGGGTCGACGCCCACGAGCGCACGCGCCTGGTGTGGAAGGTCGACGTCGGGCTCTCTCCCCTGGCCACGTGGACGGTGCTGGTCGACGCACATGCCGGCGGCGTGGTCTCGGCCAAGGCCGCCTCGTTCGACGCCCGAGCCAATGTGTACCAGAGCAACCCCACCAACGGCGAGCTCATCGAGGTCGAGCTGGCCGGCGTGACCGGCGCCGAGCTCGACGGCCCCAATGCATTCGTGGTGTCCTGCACCGAGTGGAACAGCCAGGACAACCGCTGCACCACCAAACAACAGCTCGCTCAGCCCGATGGCGGCGGCAACTTCCTGTTCCAGGCCGACCCCACCAACACCGACGATCCGCTGGCCGAGGTGCAGATGTACCACCACCTCGACCGCGTGGCGCAGTACTTCGCCGATGTGCACGGCGCGAACCTGCCGGCCATCGAGGGCATCGTCAACTTCCGGCTCGACAACGCGTTCTTTGGCGACGCCGACGGCGACGGCATCGCAGAGGTCGCCTTCGGGCAGGGCAACACCATCGACTTCGCCTACGACGCCGACGTCATCTACCACGAGTACGGGCACGCCGCCTTTGGCTCGGTGGTCAGCGGCGGCGGCTTCTTCGATGCCGATGAATACGGCATCTCGTTCGCCGCTGCATCGCTCAACGAGGGCACCGCCGACGCCTTCGCCCTGGCCCTCACCGGCGACCCCAAGCTCGGCGAGTATGCGGGCACTGGGTTCGGGCTGTCGGCCATCCGCGAGCTCGACCAGGACCTGCGCTGCCCCGACGACCTGTACGGCGAGTCCCACGAAGACGGCGAGGTCTGGGCCGCCGCCGCGTGGCGCATGATGGCCGACGATCGCATCGGCACCGAGCTGGCCGCGGATGTGTTCTGGGGCGCGCTGACCTCGTGGCCCAGCGAGGTCGACTGGGAGGTCGCCGGCGACTCCATCGGCGAGGTCGCCGACGACATGCTGGTGGCCGGCGTCATCGATCAGGGCCAACACGAGGCCATCCTCGAGGTCGGCGATGACACCGGCCTCATCGGCTGCACCCGGGTGGTGGCCCTCGATCTGGGTGCCGAGCCGACCCAGGCGATGTACCACCCCGGCTTCGTCGGCGAAGACTTGAACGTGCCGCTGCAGAACCAGTTCTCGCTCGACACGCCCGAGGGCACCTACCGGCTTCGCGTGGGGGTCACCGAGTTCGACAGCAGCACCAGCGCGCTGGCCTGGAACCTGTACGTGCGCCGCGGCGAGCCCGTCGGGCACGATCTCGAGACGGTGTTCGGCCAGTTCGAACGCCCCATTCCGGCCGACTTCGACTACATGATCGAGGGCACCGGGGTCATGGACATCTACTTCGACCTGCCCGCCGAAGACGGCGCACCGGCCCCCGAGTTCGAGTTCGTCCCCGGCGAGACCTACTACTTCTCGATCGCGTCCCGGGCCGATGGCAGCATCGGCGGCTTCGCCTTCGCCGACGTCACCGTCGACGGGGAGGCCCTGGTTCTGGAGCAGCCCGCCGGCTCGTGCGCCTGCGACGGTGGATCGCGCGCGGCATGGTGGTTGGCGCCTGTTGCCCTCCTGACGCTGCGCCGCCGCCGCGGCTGACACCCGGTTAGACGTGGCCCAAACGGAGTCTACCCATGCGCCTGCCCATCTGCCTGCTCGCCCTCGTCTCTACCGCCGCATCGGCCGTGCCGATGGAGGTCGGACACCAGGGCCGGCTGTTCGACGCGCTGGGCAACCCGCTCAGCGGCGCCCACGACCTCACCTTCACGATGTACGACGTGTCCACCGGCGGCAGCTCGCTGTGGACCGAGACCCAGAGCGGCGTGGGCTTCGACAACGGCTACTTCGCCGTCGAGCTGGGCAGCAGCACGGCCCTCGACAGCGCCATCCTGGACGAAGACGCCGTGTTTCTGGGCATCGCAGTCGACACCGGCCCCGAGCTGTCCAACCGCGTCGGCATCACCTCGGTGCCGTTTGCCTTGCGCGCGCTCACGGTCGAAGCCGGAGGCAGCCTGGACGTCGGTGAGGTGCGCGTCAACGGCACGACGGTGATCGCATCGGACGGAAGCATCGACTACAGCGCCATCTCAGGGGCCCCGGCCGACTCCGACACCCTCGCCCAGGTCACGGGCTGCACCGACGGCCAGGTCCTCACCTACTCGTCGGGTGCCTGGACCTGCGGCTCCACCTCGAACACCTTCGACGCATCGGCCATCACCAGCGGCACGCTCGACATCCAGCGCCTGCCCACCGGTATCAGCAGCGGCACCGTGGCCACCGGAGACCATGCCCACACCACGGTCTCGCTTCCCACCCCCGGCACGTGCAACAGCGGCTCTGCCGGCGAGCTCGCCTTCGATCCCACCCTCGCCTCGCTGCAGGTCTGCGACGGAACCGCCTGGCTCCCCGTCTACCAACGGCCAGCGGGCGGCACATCCGCGAGCGATGCGGGCACGTCGTGCAAGTCCATCCTGGACGGCGGCCTGGCAGGCGGCAACGGCATCTACTGGGTCGATCCCGACGGCGCCGGCTCCAACGCGCCGTTCCAGGCCTACTGCGACATGACGACCGACGGCGGAGGCTGGACCCTGGTCGTCTACGCCGGCACCATCACCACCGACAAGGCCACCACGGCCGGAACCGCCAACTGGCGCGTGATCTTCAACGATTGGGGCACCTACGACGCCGACGCCCTGACCTCCAACACCCCGTTCTCGCGCGTCGACCTGGTCGAGCCCATCCTTCGTGACAGCGGCGAGTTCATGGCGCGCCGCACCAGCGTGCCCACCCACATCTTCATCTGGCCGGTCTCGGACGTCGACTCGCTGCGCAACGCCAAGATCCTGCCCGACATCGACTACATGAAGCTCTCGAACGACGGCGCGACCTTCTACACGCGCACGAACAACCTCAGCGTGTTCAACCCCGGCGCCGACACCTACACGGGCTACAACTGGAACGTGTCGCCCACCGAGAACTGCGACAACTGTGGGCGAAGCTTCACCTCTGGGCTCAACCACCGCAGTCTGCTGTACTGGGAGACCGGCGACGACACCGGCAGCTACACCTGGAACCAGTGGTGGCACGCTTCGCCGATGACGCTGACCGACTCCACCAGCCCCCAGAACACGGTGCAGGACGTGGGCATCTTCTACCGCGAGTAGGCCCTCGCCGCGCCGTAGGGGCGGCGATGATCCGATGGGCCGGATATACAGCGTGACACGCATGATTCGCCTCGTTCCCATCGCCGCCACCGCCATCCTGGCCACGGCCTGCGCCGCCAGCCTGGACGCCACGCGCGATCCCTACCTGGACGACACGAGCGCCCCCGATGTGGGCGACGCGCTCACCATCACGGCGATCACGCCCAACTACGGCAGCATCCACGGCGGCGACGACATCACCGTGCAAGTCGCCAATCTGCAGGGCACCGCCGAGATCTTCTTCGGCAACGCCAACCTCGACGTCACCAAGCTCGACGCCACCACCTTCGTGGTCACCACGCCCAACGCAGGCGCGCCCCTGTCGGTCGACGTCATCGTGCGCGGCGACAACGGCGAAGACGTGTGGCCCAGCGGCTTCACCTTCTCGGACTCGGGCCCGCCCCCCGACACGGGTGGCACGGGCGGAACCGGCGGTCCTGGCCCCACCGGCAACGTCGGCGGCTTCATCGAGTTTTCGCGCACGCAGGTCGCCTGTCCCTCGTGCCTGGGCTTCCCGGCCGAGTTCTCGGTTCAAGCGGGCGCGGCATTCCACGCGCCCATCAGCGGCTCCTGGAACGACTGGCTGCCCCCGGTCGGGCAGTGCGCCGTCGACCCCGACACCACGCCGCCGACGGGCTCGTACATCGACGCCGGCAGCATCGCCTACCTCAAGTCGGGCAGCACCACCATCGCGCTCACCAACAGCGGCACCGCCAGCTACCTCGCCGAGGGCCTACCGCTCAACGACTACATCAGCAACGGCAGCTACACCCTCGAGGTGCCCTCGCCGGGCGGCAGCCTGGGGGCATTCACCCAGGCCAACGCAGTGGTCGCCGCCGAGGGCTTCGACAGCATCACCCCCTTCGAGCTGCTCTATGGCGGCGAGGCCGGCGCGTTCACCGCCCAGGTGAGCAGCGTGGGCCAGACCTTCACGTGGTCCCCGGCCGGCAGCGGCGACGCCTTCGTCATCGACCTGGGCGCGTACGACTACTACTCAGGCGCCTACATCGGCAAGGTCGTGTGCCATGGCGCCGACACGGGCTCCATGTACATCCCCACGTCCAACTTCATGGATGCGCCGCTTCTGCTCACCGTGGGCATGTACAGGCGCAAGTACACCTACACCACCAACCCAGCGACCGGCGACACCATCGAGGCTGTCGCGACCGCTGGGTACCTGGGAACCGCGGCGATGGAGTTCTGAAGGCGCGGGGCGTGCCCTACTTCCCCTTCCCCTTCCCGCCACTGCCCCCACCCACCGGCTGCAGCGCCGCGAACTCGTCGTCGCTCAGTTGCTGCGGCCCCAGCACCGACTCTTCGCGGCGCGTGCTGCCGAAGTAGGCCCACGCGGCGTCCTTGCTGGGCCGCTGCAGGCTGATCTCGTAGCGGCCGTGCATGCCCATCATGGGGTTGGTCTTCTCGCGTGACTTGGTGACCAGGAAGTCGAGCTCGACCTCGAAGCTGGCGTAGTTCTCGTTGCGGAAGTTCGTCTTGGGGTCTTTGGCGAAGCCGAAGTTCTTGGGCTCGCCCCAGGACATGCGGAACATGCCGCCGAACACGTCGGGCAAGCCCTCGGCAGCCAGGATCTGCTGCACGTCGGGCCACTCGGGCAGGTCGCCCGCGGTGCGCGTCTCGCCCGGCCGCCACTTGTCGAAGGCCCAGCCTCCTCCGCTGGCCTTCCAGGCGTAGTCGCCGATGTACAGCGTCTTGCCCTCGGTGCACTCCGCGGACACATACCAGGCGACGGGCTGGCCGCCGGGCCCGTACTCGTACGAGCCGCTGCCGGTCTGGGTGCAGTGGCCCTCGGTCATCTTGGCGGCGACCACCCCCTCGGACGGGCGGGCGTCGGCCAGCGTGGGCGCGGTGAACAGGACCAGGCACAGAACCGAGGGAACAAGCGTCTTCATGGCGAACCTCCTGATGTCGTTGCGACACCCGGAGCGTATGGCTGGCGTCCCGGGCCCCCAAGGAAATCCAAGGCGGTTGGTCGGCCAAGCCGCTCGGTCAGCGCTCTTGCGTCAGTTCTTTGTACAGCGGGCGTACCACAAGGGCCCAGTAGATGGCCCCGTAGACGGCGCCGCCCAGGTGTGCGGCGTGCGCGATGCCATCGCCACCGGTGAACAGGCCCCAGATGTCGTACAGGATGTACCCGGACACCGCGATGGCCGCGGGCACCGGCAAGATGAAGTTGATGAGCAGGGTGCGCTTGGGAAAGGTCGCGCCATACACGACGGCGATCGCCATGACGCTGCCCGATGCCCCCAGTGCCGGCGTCATGTCCCCGCCCAGCCAGCTGAACACCACATGCCCGACCGACGCGATGATGCCGCCTGCCAGGTACAGGTGCAGGAAGCCGCGCGGCCCGATGATCGGGTAGATCGAGCCGCCGAACACGTACAGGGCCAGCATGTTCACCAGCAGGTGCATGGGGTCGCTGTGGCTGAACGCGCTGGTGATGAGCGTCCACACGGCACCGTCCTGAATGCGCGGGAGCGACACCAGGAAGTTGCGCCGCATCAGCGCCCACATGGACACGTCGTCGTAGACGGTCTGCCAGAGGATGTAGACCACGACGTTGACGGCCATGAGCGCGTACAACACCGTGGGTCTGTCCAGGAAGGGCTGTGGACGCCCCTTGGCAGAGCGAAGGGCTACGGGACGGAGCCCTTGACGGCGTCGCCGCCACCCGCGGTGACCCGGAACTCGGCGCGGCGGTTGACCGACCACACGCTCTCGCTGGCGCCGCGCTCGGCGGGGCGCTCTTCGCCGTAGCTGACGATGGACAGCTGGCTGCCGCTGACGCCCATGCCGGTGAGCTTGTCTTTGATGGCCTTGGCGCGACGCTCGCCGAGCGCCAGGTTGTACTCGGTGGTTCCGCGCTCGTCGGCGTGGCCCTGGATCTCGACGCGCACACCACCGTTCTCTTGCAGGATCTTCGCGTTGTCGCGCAGCGCGCTCATGGAGTCGCCCACCAAGTTGATGGAGTCGAACTCGAAGTTGACGCGCATGAAGTTGGCCGCGACCACCTGGACCGGCTGGTTGCAGACGCGGGTGCTCGCGCAGTCGGAGTCGTCGCAGTCGACGTCGCCGTCCATGTCGTTGTCGACCTCGTCGTCGCACTTCTCTTTGCAGATCATCGCGCAGTCGGGGTCGGCGCAGTCGATGTCGCCGTCCTGATCGTCGTCGATGCCGTCGGCGCAGGCGCGCTCGACCTCGGGAATCTGGCAGTCGGGGTACGAGGCGCAGGCCGGGTCGTCGCAGTCGGTCGACCCGTTTTCGTCGTTGTCGACGCCGTCGTTGCAGATGCGCTCGGGCTCCGGCGGCTTTTTCTTACAGGCACCAGCAAAGATGAGAAGTAGAGGCAGGAACTTCAGGACTTTCATACGAAAAGTGCTCGCTGGGACGGGGTCTTCGAGGCGAACACACGCTATTGCACCGGATCGCGCATGGCAAGGGAACGGGATGGATACCACCCCGCTACGGTGCCGACCCGCAATGCACCCGTTATGACGCGCGGTCCGTCATTCCGGCGGTCAAGCCGCATCGCGGAGAGCCATCGTGCGCTTCAACAATGTCTGCATCGAGTCGGTGGGCTGGGTCCTGCCGCAGAACGTGGTGACGAGCGCCGAGCTCGAGGGCGCGTTCTCCCACACCCTGCAGCGGCTGGGCTTGCCCCCAGGTCAGCTCGAGAAGCTGTCTGGCGTCAAGGAGCGGCGCTTCTGGGACCCGGGCACGCAGCCGTCGCAGGTCGCTGCCATGGCCGGCGAGAAGGCGCTCGAACAGGCCGGCATCGACAAGTCGATGATCGGCGTGGTCATCAACACCAGCGTCAGCCGCGACTACCTCGAGCCGGCCACGGCTGCCCTGGTCATGGGCCGCATGGGCATGCCCCACCACACCATGGGCTTCGACATCGCCAACGCCTGCCTGGGATTCCTCAACGGCATCTGGATGGCGTCCAACATGATCGAGCTGGGGCAGGTCGACTACGCGCTCATCGTCGACGGCGAGTGCGCCCGCGATGCCGCCACCGCCACCGTCGAGCGGCTGCGCGCCCCCGACGCCACCAGCGCCACCTTCCGCGATCACTTCGCCACGCTCACCCTGGGCTCCGGCGCCGTCGCCGCCGTCGTCTGCCGCAAAGACCTGTCCCGCAACCAGCACGTGGTCAAGGGCATGGTCACCCGCTCGGCCCCCGAGCACAGCACCCTGTGCCTGGGCAACCAGACCGAGATGCGCAGCGATCCCCACGGCCTGCTGGTGCACGGCACCGGCCTGGCCATCGAAGCCTGGCCCGCCGCCCGCGAGGAGTTCGGCTGGGGTCCCGACACGGTCGATGAGTTCGTGTGCCACCAGGTCTCGCTGGCGCACTTCACCACGACCTTCGACAAGCTCGAGCTCCCCCTCGACAAGGCGCTGCTGACCTTCCCCTACCTGGGCAACGTGGGCCCCGCCTCCACGCCGCTCACCCTGGCCATGGGGGTGGCCCAGGGGCGCATCACCAAGGGCAAGGAGCTGTGCCTCTTTGGCGTCGGCTCCGGACTCACCTGCGCGGTCATGGCGGTTCGATGGTAGCCCCCGAAGCGAGCCTTCCCGACGACGTGCGCAAGCTCTACCCCTGGACGGGCAAGACCCTCCAGGTGCACGGCGGCGCCAAGCTGCACTACATCGACGAGGGCGAGGGCGAGCCCATCCTGATGGTGCACGGCAACCCCACGTGGAGCTTCTACTACCGCAACCTCGTCAAGGCGTTTGCGCCCAACCACCGCTGCATCGTCCCCGACCACGTCGGCATGGGCCTTTCCGACAAGCCCGACGGCTACGCCTACACCATCCGCAACCACATCGACAACCTCGCCGCCCTCGTTGAACACCTCGATCTGAAGGACGTCACGCTGGTGGTGCACGACTGGGGTGGGCCCATCGGCTTTGGCGCGGCGCTCAAGACCCCCGAGCGCTTCAAGCGCTTCGTCGTCTTCAACACCTCGCTCTTTCAGGGACCGCTGCCCACCAGCATCGGCCTGTGTCGCCTGCCACTGCTCCGTCCCACGCTGATCCAGGGCCTCAACGGCTTCATCCGGGTGGGCCTCATCCGCGCCATCGCCGACCGCAGCCGCGTCGCCGGTGCCGTGGGCAAGGGCTACCTGGCGCCGTACGGCAGCTGGTCGGCCCGGGCCGCTCAGCAGGCCTTTGTCGACGAGATCCCCATGGCCGAACAGCACCCCAACTGGGACCTGATGTCCCAGCTCGACCGCGACTCGGCGTCCACCTTCAGCGACAAGCCCATGATGATGATCTGGGGCGAACAGGACTTCTGCTTCACCCCCTGGTTCCGTGAGGGCATGCAGCAGCGCTTCCCCGAGGCCGAGGTGCACCCCTTCGACGACGCTGCCCACTTCGTGGTCGAAGACGCCCACGAGCGCATCGTGCCGTTGGTGACCGACTTCCTGCAGCGGCACCCCCTCGGCCCCGAGGCGTAGAGCCCATGAGCACGTTCAACGTCGCAGCCAGGCTCAAACAGCAGGCGCAGGAGCGCCCCGATGCGCGAGCGCTGGGCTTCCCCAGCAAAGAGCAGCCCCAGGCACGCACCACCTGGGACTGGTGGACCTTCGCGCAGCTCGACGCCGCTTCCGACGCCTACGCCGCCGGCTTCTACGAGTCCGGGCTGCGCCAGGGCGACCGCACGCTCCTGCTCATCAAGCCCGGGCTGCACTTCTACGCGGTGATCTTCGGCCTCATGAAGCTCGACGCCACGCCGGTTCTGCTCGACCCTGGCATGGGCATGCGCAACGTGCTGTCCTGCATCGGCCAGATCGCCCCCAAGGCGGTGGTGGCCATCCCGCCCGTGCACGTGGTGCGCCAGTTCGCGCGCTCCCCCTTCGCCAACGTCGAGCACGTCTACACCGCCGGCCGGCGCTGGTTCTGGGGCGGCTACACCCTCAACCAGGTGTACGAGCTTGGGCAGGGCAAGCCCTTTCAGGCGCCCGAGGTCCAGCGCGACGACGAGGCCGCCATCATCTTCACCTCGGGCAGCACTGGGCCCGCCAAGGGCGTCAGCCTGCGCCACGGCGCCTTCCTGTCGGGCCTCGACGCCATCCAGCAGATGTACGACCTGGGGCCGGGGCACACCATCGTCGAGTGCTTCGCTCCCTTCGCCATCTACGACCTGGGCATGGGCAGCACGGTGGTCATCCCCGACATGAACCTGTCCAAGCCAGCCACCGCTCGGCCCGAGCGCGTCGTACAGGCCATCGTCGATCACCAGGCCGACACCGCCTTCGCCTCGCCCATCGTGTGGGTCAACGCGGTGCGGCACTGCCAGGCCCACGGCATCAAGCTGCCGAGCCTCGACAAGGTGCTGTCCGCCGGCGCCCCCATCCCCGCCGATCTGCACCGCCGCTTCCGCGACATCCTGGAGCCCCACGCCGAGGTGCACACCCCGTACGGCTGCACCGAGGGCATGCCGGTGGCCAGCGTCGCCACCAACCTCATCCTGGGCGAGACGGCCCAGCTCACCGGCCAGGGCCACGGCACCTGCGTGGGCACCATCGCGCCGGGCATGGACGTGCGCATCGTGGGCATCACCGACGACCCGATCCCCACGTGGACCGACGATCTGCGTGTTCCCCAGGGCGAGATCGGCGAGCTGGTGCTGTGCGGCGATGTCGTCAGCCCCGAGTACAAAGACCGGCCCGACGCCAACGCCATGGCCAAGATCCAGGGCGAGCGCGTGATGCACCGCATGGGCGACCTGGGCTACTTCGACGAGCAGGGGCGGCTGTGGTTCTGCGGCCGCAAGTCGCACCGGCTGCAGACCCAGGGCGGCATGGTGCCCGCCGTGCCCGTCGAGGGCGTGTTCAACGAGCACCCCAAGCTGCTGCGCACGGCCCTGGTCGGGGTCGGCGTGCACGGGGCCGAGCGGCCGGTGCTGTGCATCGAGCTCGAGGCCGGCCAGGAGTGGACCGCCGGCGACGAGGCCGGGCTGCTGGCCCTGGCCGAAGGCACGCGCTGGGAAGGCATCGTCACCGAGGTGCTCGTTCACCCTGGATTCCCCGTCGATCCGCGCCACAACAGCAAGATCAAGCGTGAGGTCCTCAAGGTGTGGGCCTCCGAACAGCTCGGGAGGGCAGCCGCATGAAGGCACTGGTCACCGGAGGTGGAGGCTACCTGGGCCGTCGCATGGTCGAGCTTCTGCTGCAGCGCGGCGACGAGGTCAGCATCTTCAGCCGCAGTCAGTACCCTCAGGTCGAGGCGCTGGGCGCCACCGGCATCCAGGGCGATCTGCGCAACAAGGACGACGTCAAGCGCGCCGTCGACGGGCACGACGTGGTGTTCCACGTCGCGGCGCTGGTCAAGGCCTGGGGCAAGCTCGAGGACTTCCGCAGCATCAACGTCGACGGCACGCGCAACGTGCTCGACGCGATGGAAGACTGCGGCGTGCCCAAGCTGGTGTTCACGTCGACACCCAGCGTGACGGCTGCGGGAACCCCGGTGCGCGACGGGGGCATGGACATTCCCTACCCCGACGTGAACGACAGCCCCTACGGTCAGACCAAGGCCGAGGCCGAGAAGATGGTCAAGGCCGCCAACTCGCGGCACATCGCCACCGTGAGCCTGCGTCCGCGGCTCATCGTGGGCCCGCGCGAAGACAACATGATTCCCCAGGTGCTCGAGCGAGCCAGCCAGGGACGCCTGCCCCAGGTGGGCGACGGCACCAACAAGGTCGACCTCACCTACATCGACAACGCCGCCTGGGCCCACCTCGACGCCGAAGCCGCGCTGGTCGACCACACCAGCCCCTGCGCCGGCAAGGCCTATTTCATCACCAACGGCGAGCCCGTGAACCTGTGGGACTGGCTGGGCGAGCTGCTCGACGCCGAGGGCATCCCGCGCCCCAAGCGCCGCGTCAGCTACGGCATGGCGCGCACGCTGGGCGGCGGGCTGGAGTTCGTGTGGCGCACCCTGGGCCTCACCACCCTGCCGCGCATGACCAAGCAGCTCGCGACGGCGCTCGGCACCGACCAGTACTACGACATGGAGCCCGCCTACCGCGACCTGGGCTACAAGGTGCGTGTGCGCATGCCCGAGGCAACACGAGCCACCATCGAGTGGCTCGAGAAGGGCTCGGCGACCTGTACCTACGAAGACGGAACGGTGGTCAGCTACTGATCGACGGTGGGCAGGCGGGCCAGCTGCTGGGCCGCCACCGGATTGAACGCGTCAGAGACCCGCTCGTCGGCGCCGACCCGCTGCCAGAAGTCCCGTGCCGCGGCGACCGCCCCTGAGGGGAACACATCGAGGTGGGCGTGCGGCTCGTAAGCCCGATTCACCACCTCACCGAACCGGGGCGCGAACGCCATCGGCAGCATGTCGTACACCGGTGCCAGCCCGACGAGTGTCGTGCCTTCGATGGCGAGGGACAGGTTGCCCATGTGCATGTCGCTGTTGGCGATCAGGTGCCCGAACGCCTCGAGCCATTGGGCACCCGCGTGCGTGGCGGCGTCGATCTTGCCCTGGCGAAGCAGGTCTGCGGTGACCAGCGACCATCGGCGCAGCTCGGACCCGACCCCCGAGCGGTCCAGCGCCAGCAGCGACACGAGCCCGCTCCGGCCGCGTTCACCGTGGCGATCGAAGCGCTGGACACACAGAAAGCGGCGCCCTCCGGCATCGACCACGGCTGAGTGGGCGGCGGCCACGCCGTGATCGCGCAGCACCTCGTGGGCGAGATGCTCGGCGGCGAGCAGGTCGGCCCACCGTCGGCCCACCGCGGTGTCGACCGGAGGCGAGAACTTCACCAGCTGATGGCGACCATCCGGATCGACGAACGGGAACTTCGGCTGCTCACCGCCCGGGGAAGACCCCCAGCCGCCGCCCTCGATGGCGCGTCTCGCGAGCTCGGGAAGTGCGGTGTGGGGATGCCGCTGCCGAACCATGCCCTCATCGAGCCGACCTCGTGCAAAGGCGCCCAGCACGAAAGCCCCCGGAAGGTCGATTCCGTGGTGGCACGCGTAGCGCAGGACGTCGTCGCCACTCCAGAGCGTCAGCTCCATGGGGTAGCCCTCGTCGGGATGCTCGCGCAGCCAGTGTCGCCCCAGGAAGCCCTCTGGCTTCACGTCGACAAGGAACCAAGGGAGGTCGAGGCCTGTCGGCGTGCCCTCGGACGGATCGGCCGCGTGAAACCCGCTCTCGACGCCCGGTGCCACCCCCTCCACGTAGTACCCGAAGGGCTGGACCGGATGCAGCTGCAACAGCAGGCAGATGGCCCCGCTGCCATCGACCTGAAACAGCGGCACGGGTGTGCGCACACCTTCGACCTCCCGCCGAAGCGCAATCGTGGTCGCCCTTGCAGCCCCGGTTCTCAAGAGCTCGTCGCCGAAAGATCGCAGCGCGCGCCGAAAGCCACTCGCCGACATGGACAGCCGGGTGGCAGCCAGGCCCGAGCGCACGGGGCCCGTCCGGATCAGGAACTCGCGTATGACGTCGGGTGGCAGCATCCCTCCCTGTCCCGCCACCATAGCACGATTCGTGGCTGGATATTATCCCCATTATTAGTTGTAAATATCCCATTTCTGGCGCGATATTCGATGCGATATATCTCCTGCCACCCCTACAGATCCACCCGCCCCCGCACCACCTGGTCCACGAAGTCATCGAGCAGCTCGTCGCGCTCGGTGTCGCGCTCTTCGATCTCTTGTCGGAGCTCCTCGAGCTTCGCCTCCAGGCGCTCGAGCTTGGCCCGCCGGTCGGCCTGCCGCAGCTCGAACAGCTCGGCGGCGAGCACCTCGATCTCGGCCCGGACCTTCTTTTGCTCGGCGTTGGACAGGTCTTCGAAGCCACTGGCCTTGTCGCGGATGGCCATCTCGGTCGACTTCATCTGCAGCTTTCGCGCGATGGCCTCGTCGTCGCCGTCGCTCTCGCGCACCACCTTGGCGATGCGCATCAGCGTTCGCCGGTAGGCATGCGCGTCCTCGGCCTTGAGCGTGCGCAGGGTCTCGAGCCGCTCCGGCGCGTGTTGTTCGACGAGGTCCAGGATCTCGGCCTCGCGCTCCATCACGCGCTCCATGCGCTCCTCCATGCGCTCGTGGCGATCGGCGCGGTCGTGCCGCGGCGGCGGAGGCGGGCGAGGAGGGTCGGCCAGCGCGGCCATCGGGCTCGTGAGCAGCGATAGGAGCAAGAGCTTGGGCAGGGCGTTCATGTGCATCCTCACAGGGTGTCCAGGTCACTGGCCAGGGCGTCGAGCTCGGCGTCCAGGTCGTCGAAGGCGAGGTCCATCTCGTCGAACAGGGCCGCATCGCGCACGGCCGGGCTCGCCAGGTCGATCACCGCGATGCGGGGCGTGTCATCGAGCAGCGGGTCGTCTTGCAGCCCTCGAGCCGGAACCAGGAGCAGCACCGTCGCGGCCATCGCCAGCGCGCCCCCGAGCGGAGCGAGCCAGGCGGGCATCGGCGCGTTGGCGGGCTCTGGCAGCGCGGCTTCACCGGTGCGCAGCGCCGGCAGCACGGGGCCCGTGACCGCGGCCGTCTCGCTGTGCAGGTGCAGCACAGCCTGGCAGGCCTCGCACCCGGCGACGTGCTCGGCGTGAGCATCGGGGGCCTCGCCATACAGCCACAGCAGGGTGGTGGTCTCGGCGTGTTCGCAGCTCATGGGGTGTCCTTCAGCCCGGCATCTTCGAGGGCACGAGCGATGGTTCGGGTGGCGCGGTGCATGCGTCCCAGCGCGGTGTTGATGCCCGTGCCCTGGCGACGAGCGATGGTCTTGAAGTCGGCGTCTTCGGTCATGCGCCAGCGCCACACGGCGGCGATCTCGGGCTTCATCTGGGCGAGCACGCGCTGCACCACATCGAGGATCTGCCCCGCCCGGGCGCTGGTCTCGGGGTTCTGACCGGGGTCGGCGTGCTGCGACTGCCCGCCCTCGATGGGCACCAGCTGCACCCGGGCCGCCCGCCGACGGTGGTGGTCGATCAGCAGGCGGCGCGCCACCGTGTACATGTAGGCGCGGAAGGCGGTGTCGGTGGGCAGGTTGGCCTTGCTTCGCGCGATGCGCAGGAAGGTCTCTTGAACCAGCTCCTCGGCCTCGGCCCGGGAGGGCGCCCGGCGGGCCACGAAGGCCAGCAGCTCCTCTCGGTGACCATCGATGTGCTGTTCGAGTGTATCCACGGCGTACAAGACCACAGCTCCGTCGCGTTGTGTCGTGAAGAACGCACGCATGGAACCGATATTGTGCGCGCACCTCTGAAACATCCGCTCACGCATTACACTCCCGGCTCCTGGAGGTCGCCCTGCCCTGGCTCCTGCTCGTTGTCTCTGCCCTCGCCGCCCCGTCCTCCCAGATGCTGGAGGGTCTGCTCGTCTCAGAGCTCGACCGCGCCATGCAGACCTTCCAGGAGCAGGACGAAAAGCCCCACTACGCCGCCCTGGCCGTCGCGACGCAGCAAGAATGGAGCATCAACACCGCGGACGGCACGCTGGCGGCCCGCGACCACGCCACCCACCGCTTCTTGGACATCGACCTTCGTGTCGGCGCCCCCGAGCTCGACAGCACCCACGAGATCCGCGGCATGAGCGCCTGGCAGGGCGACGACCGCGGCACGGTGCGCCTGCCGCTCGACGACGACCCCGAGTACGCCCTGCGCCAGGTGGTGTGGCGCGAGCTCGACAAGCGCTACCGCGAGGGCGCCGAGCGCATCGTGATGATCCGCGCCAACCAGGTGGTCAAGGTCGAAGAGGAGTCCCCCGCCGCCGACTTCGAGCCGCGTGACGAGGGTGTGGTCGACCGGCAAGAGGTGCCCGAGCTCACCTTCGACGCCGACAAGTGGGAACAGACCCTGCGCCGGGCCAGCAGCAAGCTCGACAGCCACCCCTCGGTGCACGACAGCCGTGCCGAGTTTCGCGCCGTGCGCTCCGAGAAGGTCTTCGTCGACACCGAGGGCACCCGCCTGGTGCACGGCTCCACCCACATCCGGGTCAGCCTGACCGTGCAGACCACCGCCGAAGACGGCGACGTGGTGCACGTGTTCGACGCCTGGGACGCCCACGACGAAGACGGCCTGCCCAGCCACGAGCGTGTGCTCGAGCGCGCCGACGAGATGGTCGCGCGCATCGCGGCGCTTCGCGACGCGCCGCGAGGCCAACCATGGACAGGCCCCATCCTGCTCAAGGGCCGCGCCAGCGCCGTGTTCTTCCACGAGGTCTTCGGCCATCGCGTCGAGGGCCACCGCCAGAAGTCGGCGAGCGAGGGCAAGACCTTCGCCGAGCACGTCGGCAACCGCCTGCTGCCCGACTACATCGACGTCTACGACGACCCCACCATCGACGCCATGGCCAGCACCGACCTCAACGGCTTCTACGCCTACGACGACGAAGGCACCCCCGCCCAGCGCGCCGTGCTCATCGAAGACGGCGTCTTTCAGGGCTTCCTGATGGGCCGCAGCCCCATCCAGGGCTTCGAGGCCAGCAACGGCCACGGCCGCCGCATGCCGGGTCGCGCGCCGGTCGCGCGCATGGGCAACACCATCGTCGAGGCGTCCAAGACCGTGCCCTACGAAGACCTGCGGGCCATGCTGGTCGACGAGGTGAAGGCCCAGGGCCTCGAGTACGGCATCATCGTCGAAGAGATCGACGGCGGCTTCACCATGACCGGCCGCATGATGCCCAACGCCTTCAACATCCGCGCCTCGGCCAGCTGGAAGGTGTTCGCCGATGGCCGCCCCGACGAGCTGGTGCGCGGCATCGACCTGGTGGGCACCCCGTTCGCGGCCTTCGGAAACCTGGTGGCGGCCGCCGACGCGGTCGAGGTGTTCAACGGCCACTGCGGCGCCGAGAGCGGCTGGGTGCCGGTCTCGGGGGTCGCGCCGGCCATGTTCTTCAAGAAGCTCGAGTTCCAGCTCAAGGAAAAGGGCCAGGAACGACCACCCCTGTTGGCCAAGCCCACCGCATCCAGCGACGGCAGCGCGGAGGCAACCCCATGATCAGCCTTGCCCTGGCCATCGGCCTCTCAGCACCGGCACTGGCCGGCGATCCGCTCATCGACACCCTCGGCGACGAGATGAATCGCTCTCGCGCCGAGCTTTCCTTGCCCGATGCGCCCGACATCTACCACCTGCGCTACCACCTGATGCAGCTCGACCAGGTCGACGTGACCGCCAGCTTCGGCGGCTTGGTGCGCTCGTCCGACAACCCCTTCAACGCCCTGGCCGTCGAGGTTCGCGTCGGCACGCCCGAGTTCGACAACACCAACTTCGGCGGGTGGCAGACGGGCTTCGGGCGCTCCGCCACCCCGGTCGAGCTCACCCCCCACGCGCTGAGCCTCGCCGCCTGGCGGCTCACCGACGGCGCCTACAAAGAGGCCGTCGAGCAGTACGCCCGCAAAGAAGCGCAGTTCAACCCGCCGCCCGACTACCCCGGCGACTACACCCTCACCGACACGCCCGCCAAGGCCGATCTCGGCCGCGCGGACGTCAGCGAGCTGGCACCGTGGCAAGACCTCGCCCGCCAGGTCAGCGGTGCCATGGCCATCGACCCGCGCATCGAGCGAGCGGGCGTCTGGGTGGGCCACGAGGGCGGCAGCATCTGGACCATCGACACCGAGGGCACCCACCTGCAGCGCCCGCTGCAAGAGACGACGGTGCGGGCCGCCGTGCACGTGCGCGCCGCCGACGGCATGCTGCTCACCGACCACCGGCTGTGGACCGCCAAGGGCCCCGACGGGGTTCCCAGCGCAAGCGACATGGCCGCCGAGGCCCGTGCCATGGCGGCAGAGCTCCTGGCCATCGCCGATGCACCCACCTTCGACGACGAGTACGTCGGCCCCGTGATCTTCGAAGATCACGCCGCGGTCGACATCTTTCGCTACTTGCTGCTGCCCCAGATCGAGGGCACGCCGGGCGAGATCCCCTTCGACACCTGGCTGGGCGACATCGGCGACGCCGACGACCCCGTTCGCCTGGGCCGACGTGTGCTGCCGCTGGGCTGGTCGTCGGTCGACGACCCGATGCGCGACCCCGAGCACCCCTCCAGCTTCGAGTACGACCTGGAGGGCACACCCGCCGAGCGCGTCGACCTCATCCAAGACGGCATCGTGCGCCAGGTGCTGATGAGCCGCATCCCGCGCCTGGGCACCAGCGGCAGCAATGGCCACGCCCGCGGCATGATCGGCGACCGCATGTCCGGCCGCGCCTCCCAGCTCAGCGTGTCCCCCGACAAGACCCTGTCGCAGCGAAAGCTGCGCAAGAAGGCGCTCAAGATCGCGAGCTCCTACGGGCGCGACTGGGTGCTGGTCATCCGGCGCCTGCAGGAGCCGGCCATTCGCCGCGTCGGCGGCGGGTTCTTCTTTGGCGACAGCGCGGGCTCCCTGCCCATGCCGGTCAGCCTGGTCAAGGTCTACGCCGATGGCCGCGAAGAAGAGGTGCGCGGCGCGGCCTTCGCCAGCGTGCAGCGCTGGGTGCTGCGCGACATCCTGGGCGCCGGCGACCCGGCGCAGGCCACCTTCATGGCCTCGGCCAGCGGAGGTGGCTTCGGCTTCATGGGCCCCACCGAGGGCATGCCCACCTGGCTGGGCGCCTCCGACATCCTGGTGGGCGAGATGGAGGTCGTGCCGGCTCCCGGCGATCCCCGAAACATCCCGCTGGTTCCGCCGCCCGCCCTGGCGTCTGCACAGGAATGAGCGAGCTCGACGATGCCGTCCAGGTCCTGCGATCGGGAGGGCTGGTCGCCTTCCCCACCGAGACCGTCTACGGGATCGGAGCCAACGCCGACGACGAGGCCGCCATCGCCCGGCTGATGGCCGTGAAGCGCCGCCCGCTGGGGCAGCCCATCACCGTGCACCTGGGCCCCTCCGCCGACCTCGAGGCCTGGGGTCGGCTGTCCCGCGGGGCACGCCAGCTTGCGGCCCGCTACCTGCCCGGTCCGCTCACCATCATCGTGCCGCGCCGGGCGCGGGTGCTCGACGCCGTGACCGGCGGCACCGAGACCGTGGGCCTGCGGGTGCCCGACCACGAGCTGTGCATGGCGCTGCTGGATGGCTTTGGCGGAGGCGTGGCCGCCAGCAGCGCGAACCGAAAGGGGCAGCCGCCGCCGCAGACCGCGCAGGGCGCCTTCGACCGACTGGGCACCGACATCGACCACCTGATGGTGGGCGAAGTTCCGCCCACCGGCTTGCCGAGCACCGTCTTGTCCCTGGTGGGCCAGCCGCGCATCCTGCGCGAGGGCGGGCTGGGCCGCGACGAGCTGCAGGATGTGCTCGGCGAGCGGATCGCCACGCCGTAGTCCCCGTGCCAGGGGCGGTATTGCCCCGTCTCGCCGTGTCCCGTTCCGTCACGCAGGGAACGGAACTGGGCGATCGCACGTCAACCTGACCACATCACCCTGGAGTGGTCCCGACCGTGTCGCTCGCCCCGACATTCCTGCACAACGACGGCCTGCTGGCCAAGCTACGGGTCAAGCAGCGCGCGGCGGTGGGCGTGCTGGGCAAGTGGGTGACCCGTCGCAGCCGCGGCTGCTGCGAGCTGTGCGATGGCCGCGACGAGACGCGCCTGTTCGAGCTGGGCCCCTTCACACCGGACCCTCAGCCGAGCCGGGTGCTCATGGCCTGCGGCCGCTGCCGCGAGTGGCTCGATGGCGGCACCGTCGAGCCGGAACAAGCGCACTTCTTGCGAGGGGCGGTCTGGCACGAGCTACCCGCCGTGCGCCTGGCCGCTGGCCGCATGCTGCTGGCCTGCGAAGACCCGGACTACGGCTGGATGCGCGACGCCCTGGACACCGCTGGGGTCGACCCCCGAACGGGCGAGTTCCGCCGCTGACCCGTTCCGGAGCACCTCCCGGTCAGCGCACACGAACCTCGACGCGGCGGCCCATCGTGGCCTCGTCCACGTCCGGCTCGTCGTCGCCCGGCTGAGGCAGATCGTCGCCCGCCTCGGCATAGCGGGTCACCAGTCGGATGCGCCTGGACGGCACACCCAGCTCCTGCAGCGCCACCTTCACCGCGTAGGCGCGGGCCGATGCCAGCCCCACCGCCGCCGGATCGAGCGGATCGGGGTCGCCCTCGCCTTCGGGCCCCCCCGAGTCCGAGGTCTGGGGCTCGGCCGCGAGCTCGCCGTCGCTGGTGTGGGTGTAGGCCACCAGGTCGACCCGGGCATGGGGCCAGGCCTTCAGGCGGCGAGCGAGCTTCTCGACCATGGGGATCTGATCGACGTCGAACGCGGCCTCGCCGGGCGGGAAGTGCACCAGGTACGGCACCGCCGGCTGGATGCGAAGCGTGAAGGCCACCTTCGGCCCGGCCTTCTCGTAGCCGTGGTCGATGCCCAGTAGCCGCGATCCATCGATGCCCTCACCGATCATCACCTCGATCACCGCGTCGCGCCGCTGCTTGGACAGCGCCTTGTCTTCTTGTGCGCCGCGATGGCCGTGCACTTCGACCCGCAGGTGCTCCGCCGCCTTCAGCCGACGAATCGCGGCGCCCAGCCGGTCGGCGCCCTTGTCGTCGAGCTCGGCGCTGCCCTCGGCAAACGGCACCTCGACGGTCAGGTCATCGAGCGGCAGCGCCTGAAAGCTGGCCCGCGGGTTGGCCAGGGCCAGCGTGCTCGCCGCGACGGTGCCGCCGCGAGCCTTGGCGCGAAGGCGCCGGGCGGGCACACCCGCCTCGATGAGGGCGCGCTTGACGGCCTCGGCACGGGCCATCGAGATGGGAATCAGGCGGTCGCCTTCACTGGCATCGGCGTGGCCCTCGACCTCGACGCGCCACAGCGGGTTGTCGGACAGCTCGCTGGCCACGGACCGGACCACCGAGCGGGCCTGCGCATCGAGCTCGCTGGAGCCGGGCGCGAAGCGCACCACATCATCGATGACCAGGTGCTCGGGCGGCACCATGGTGAACTGCACACGGCGATTGGCCCCGTCGGGCTGGCCCTCGGCCTGGGCCGGCTGGGTCGAGCCGTGGGCCTCGACGCTGAGCCGATCGGGCGCCACCCCTTCTTCGATCAGGTAGGCCACGGCGGCCTCGGCGCGCTTCTTGTCCAGGTTGGCGCCCTTCTCGCCATCGTCCGAGTGCCCGTGCACCACCACGTCGACGTACTCGTACACCAACAGCGTCTGCGCCAGGTCGTGCAAGAACGGCTTCCACGCCGGGTCGAAGCGCTCGCTGTCCTTGTCGAACAAGATGCGCACCCCGCCGATGACCTCTTCTTTGCTGATGGCCACGCCGGTGCGCTTGAGCTCGACCTCGAGCGGGATCTCCTCGACGCCGGGCTCGACGTCGACCTCGATGCGCTTCTCTTCAAAGAAGTCGGCATAGACCGCAACCATCCAGGTGCCCGGGCGCAGCGGCACGTTGTGCAGGCCGTCCTTGCCGGTGTTCTGGGAGTCGACGTTGCCCGGCCCGGTGATGCGCAGCTGCGCGTCGATGGGCAGTCCGGTGTCGGCCGCCCGCACCTCGAGCTGCAGGTCGGCGGGGCTGTAGTCGAGGGTCACCACCTGGCTGTTGGCCCCGGGCTGCAGCGTCACATCGCGCAGCATCTGCGGCTTGTAGCCCTTGGCGTCGACCAGGATCACCGGCTCGGTCTCGGGGATGAAGTCCTTCACCCGCGCCCAGCCGTCGCCGCCACTGCGCACCCGCACGCTCTCGACCCCGACATTGGCGCCGGCGATGGGCTCGCCCAGCAGGTCCATCACGCGGATGCCCAGCTCGGCGAGCTGGTCGGGGCAGCCGTCGTCGTCGTTGTAGCCGTTCGCGGTCTCTTCTTTGAAGCGGCACGAGTCGTCGGCGTCGACGATGCCGTCCAGATCGATGTCGCGGTCCATCGGCCGCGTGCCCACCCAGCCCAGCTGCACGAAGAAGCGAGGCCCCGAGGCGGTGAAGTTCTGCAGGTCCAGCCCGCCCCCGGCCGTCCACACCAGGCCGTTGCGGTAGCGCCCCCGCACGCTCGCCGCACCGACCGCGGGCGAGTCGTCGCCGGCGGTCAGCGACTGCTCGTGCAGCAGCTCGCCGCGCAGCGCCAGGGTGCGGTGCAGCTCGATGCCACCGCCGACACCCAGGATCAAGTGACCTCCGCCGGACCGATTGGGCAGGTCGCGGGAGGGCTGGCCGCCGATGCCCAGCTGGGCGGTGAGCTGGGCCAGTCCCAGCCAGCTGTACGACGGCGACAGCGACAGCGCACCGCTGAAGCCGCCATCACCCAGGTACTTGTTGGTGGCGCCGATGGGCAGGGTGAAGGCCGGCACGGCCGACAAGCCGAAGCCTCCCGAGTGGAAGTCGGGCAGCACGATGCCGATCGGTGCCGTGACCCTCAGGTCGCCCATGTTGGTGCCGTTCCAGTCGCGGTCGTACACGCCGTCGTCGAGCTGGGTGTCGCCGTACGACGACATGAAGATGGGCAGGTTGACGCCCACCGCGATGCGCTCCGAACCGGCGATGTGCGCCGACAGGTCGAGCTGGCTGACGGTGTCGAGCAGCGGGTCGGACTGCCCGATGGGCCAGTAGGGGCGAGACAAGAAGCCGTACCGCGCGCTCAGGCCCACTGCACCGCGCGTCTGAGGCTCAGGACGCCACACGAACGAGAGATCCTGCAGATCTCCGTCGTCGACGGTCATGGGAACGCCGGTCGCATCGATGCCCTGGGCACTCGCTCCTGCACCCAGGAGCGCAAGCCAAACGATGCTCAATCGTCGAGATCCTCGAGGTCGGGCAGCTCGTCGAACTCGCTGAAGAGGTCGTCACCGCCGCCATCGGCCGGCTGGTTGGGCAGCTTGAAGCCGTCGCCCGTGGCCTCGGGCAGCGTGGGGTCGCACAGCAACACGTAGTAGCCCTTGGTGACCTTGTTCTCTTCGTCGATCCACTCGGCGTACTGCGGCAAGGGATCGCTCTTCTTCTCGATCTCGCGGACCGACGGAACCGCCTGCCCACTGCGCACACAGTGGTCGAACTTGTCTTTGTAGGGCTCGGCGGTCTCTTCGACCGTCTCGCGGCAGCGGGACATCTTCTTGCGGTTGCCGCGCTCGCAGATCTCGAGCTGGCTCTTGCCGATGAAGTCGCGCCACTTGTAGTCGAGCGCATCTTCTTTGGCGACGTGGGTCTGGTACTTCTGCTCTTCGAGATCTTCTTTGGTCTCGGTGAGCTCGATGGTGAGCAGCTCCTTCTCTTCGATGGCGATCTCGAGGCGTTTTTCGAGGTTCACCAGCTCGGCCTTGGCCGACTCGAGCTGCCGCTTGAGCTCGTTGCGCTCTTCGACCAGCAGGGCCCCACGCTGGGCGCGGCGCTTCATCTCTTCTTCGAGCTCGGTGATCTCGCCCTGCTTGGCGTTGACGCGGCCTTCGAGGGTCTCGACCTTCTTCTCGGCGTTGTTCAGCTCGTCGAGCGCCTCGTCGAGCATGGGCTTGCACGCGGCCGCCAGCTCGTCCTCGGTGTAGTCGCGCGGCACCTCGACCTTCTCGGGCTCGCCCCGCATCACCAGCCAGGTGCCCAGGATGCCCACGACGGCCCCCGCAACCACGGCGATGCCCGCCGTCATCATGGGAAGCGCCACGGCGACCGCGGTGGCCGCCCCCACGCCCGTGCCGTGTTCGAGCGGCAGCTCGTCTTCGGGGAAGTCCAGGTCGTCGTCGTCTTCGGTGCTCACCGTGCCCTCGCAGTGCGCGCGACTCTAGCACGGGCCACAACCGAGTCCCTTACTCGAAGCTTCCAAGCACCGCGTCGGGCGCTTCGAGCCACTCCCAATCCCAGCCGAGCTCCTTCAGCTCCGGTTCGAGCAGGGTGCGGTCGCCCACCACCACCCACAGCTGGGGCTTGTCGGCGTGCAGCCATCGCTGGGCCGCTTGGGTGGCCTGCTCGGGCGTCACCTCGCCCATGGCCACGACCTGGTCGCGGGCCGAGGACGGGGTGAGGCCGGCATCGTAGAAGCGCGCATAGGCCGAGCCGGCGGTCTGGCCGTCGACCAGGGTGGTGTTCCAGGCCCCGACCCGCTCCTTCCACGCGCCCTGCAGCTCGTCGTCGGTCGGGCCATCTTGCGCCAGCGTGCCCAGGATGCGGGCCGTCTCGGTGATGGACTCGGACACGGTCTCGGTCGCGGTGTCGTAGCCCACGTCGACCGTTCCCAGACCCGGATGCCGCCGGTAGCGTGACCACGAGCCGTAGGTCCAGCCGTGCTCCTCGCGCAGGCTGCGGTTCAGGCGCGACAGGAACGCGCCGCCATAGGCCCAGTTCACCAGGTCGATGGCAAGCTCGTCGTCGTGGCCCTCGGGGGGGGCGGCCATGCGAAGGCGCACCACCGTCTGCTTGGCACCGGGGATGTGCACAGCGACCCGCCGCGACTCGCTGGGCGGCGTGGCCGCGGGGTAGGTGTCGGGCTGGGCGTCGGAGCCGAGGCCCTCGAAGGCGGCCGACAGCAGGGGCTCCAGGGTGCTCCACTCGACGTCGCCGGCCACCACCGCCGTCAGCGGCGCCTCGGCGTTGAGGCGCAGGTTTCGCTCGACGAGCTGGGCCGGGTCGAGCTTGTACTCCGACAGCCGAGGACGGCGCCCGTACGGGCTCTCAGCGGGGTGCCAAGCGAAGCGCAAGGTGCGGCCGGCCACAGTGCTGGGCCGCGTCGCCGCGAGCAAGCTGAGATCGAGCTTCTGTTCGCGCGCGTAGCGCTTGAGATCCTTCTTGGGGTACGCCGGCTCGGTCAGCACCTCGGCGAACAGCGCGAGCGCCTTGGGAAAGTCCTCGACCGGTGCCGCGATCTGCAGCCGCTGCTGCACCAGGTCGACGCCATCGGTGGACAGCTCGCCGTCGACGGCGTCGAGGGCCATCTCGAGGGACAGGGCGTCGTGGGACGCCGTGGCCGCATCGGCCATCCACCCGGTGGCCCAGCTGGTCTCGGTCGCCTCGCCGTCGAGGTGCAGGGCGCCCTTCTCGCGGTACAGCACCAGCTGCACCTTGCGAACGCCCTCGACGGGTACGTGCAGGACGCGCACCTGGCCAAGCTGGTGTTCGGTCCACTCGGGCAGCTCCCAGACCTCGGGATCGGCCACCGTGGGGGGGCGGGTGCGGTCGGGCCACTGGGCCTTCTGCTGCTGCAGGAAGCCCATCAAGTCATCGTCCATGCCGATGTCGGGGGCGTCTTGAGCCAGAGCGAACATGCCGAGCAACAAGGTGATCATGGGAGCTCCACCGGAACCGCGCCTGCCAGCACGCCTTTGCCGCCACGCGGCACGACCGACAGCGTCGTGAGGCGCTCGTCGGTGAAGTAGGTCTGGGCGACGCGCACCAGATCGTCGGTGGTCACGGCCTTGGCGGCCTTCCACTCGTCGTCGAAGCAGTCGGGTCGTCCGTGCACGCGCTGGCACCAGGCCAGCTCACCGGCGCGGTCGAGCGGCGCCTCGAGGTTGTCGAGCATCGACGCCCGCTTGGCGCGTCGCGCCCGCTCGAGCTCGTCGGCGCTGGGGGGGTTGGCCACCAGCTCGTCCACCACCTTGCCCACGGCCTTGCGCAGCGGCTTGAGCGAGCCCTTGGTGGTGGTGGCTCCCACGATGAACACGCCCTCGTGCTCCATCGGGTAGTTGTAGACGAACTCGTCGGTGGCGAGCTTGCTGTCGTAGTACAGCGCGTCGGACAGCCGCGTGCCGCGCCCGTAGGACAGCACATAGGACAGCAGGTCGAGCGCCGCGCCGTCGGGGTGGCCGTGCGGCACGGTGCCCCAGGACAGATACAGGGTGCGGTCCTCGACGTCGTCGTCGAGCATGCCGTTCCGAGGGCTGAACGCGAAGTCGACGCGCTCGGCACGGCCCGGAGCGTCCTTGTCCTCGACGTCCTTGAACCAGAACTCGACCCGCTGCTTGGCGTGCGCCGCGTCGATGTTGCCCGACAGCACCAGGATGCCGTTGGAGGGCCGGTAGTGCCGCTTCCAGAAGTCGGTCACCGCATCGAGCTCGAAGTTGCTGACGTCGTCGATGGTGCCGATGACCGAGTGGCCGTAGGGGTGTTCGACCGGGAACTGCAGCACCGAGAGCGCGTCCCAGTCTCGCCCATTGGGCTGATCGAAGCCGCGCGCGCGCTCCTGGAGCACGACGCTCTGCTGGTTGTCGAGGTTGGGCTGGGTGAGCCCCGCATCCAGAAAGGCCATGCGGTCGGACTCGATCATGAGCGCCAGGTCGAGCGCGCCGGACGGAAAGGTCTGGTAGTAGGCCGTCTCGTCTTCGCTGGTGTAGGCGTTGTTGCTGCCACCGGCCGCGGTGAGCCAGTCGTCGAAGCTGGTGCCCGGCACGTTCTTGCTGCCCTCGAACATCATGTGCTCGAACAGGTGCGCGCAGCCGAACTCGCCAGGGCGCTCGTCGCGAGCCCCCACGCCGTAGTGGAGCCACAGCGCGACCTCGTCGGTGCGCTTGTTCTCGTCGAGCACGACCACCAGCCCGTTGGGCAGGGTGAACGAGGTGGCGTCGACGCCAAAGTCGGTGGACGCGTCATCGGCCGCCAGCGCGGTCGCGATCAGAAAGAGGAGCACGGGAGCCTCCGGTTCACACCCTGCTAACAGGCCGATGAAATACTCGTTCCTCGCATTTCAGCGGCCTGCTTCTACCATTGCCGGCACCGCCGCCTTCAGACTCGGCAAGTCCGGCCGCCGACTCGACGATTGAGTTCGGCCGGTGGTTTTCGCATTCTCGAGGAATCGCCGATTCGGCAGCCGGACCTGCCGAGGGCGGCGGATGCCTCGGCCGCAGCGCCCTGAAAAACCCGGCAAGCGGGCTTTTCAGCACCCTGCTAAACCGCCCAGCGCACCGGGACGAGAACACCGAGCTGATGGATCGCGCGCAGCTCGTCGGTGTGCAGGTCGATGCCGTCTTCGGGGATGTTGCGCAGCCGCTGAGCCGTGTCGTCTGAGAGGTCCAGAACCAGCCTGTCACCGACGAGGTCGGCCCCCACCAGCAGGGTGGTGGGCCGCAGCTCGAGCAGGGCCCCGTCGGTGTGCAGAGGCTGAAGCGCCTCGTCGAAGAGCAGGGTTCCCAGCTCGACCCCCTCGGCCAGCTCGACGGCGTCCAGCTCCAGGTCCAGGATGCGGCAGCCCCGGGCCAGGCGGAAGCGCTCGCCCTGGGTCCCCAGCGAGACCGCGTGGGGGTCCCGGGTGACCGGCGCTCCCACCGCGGCCTCGAGCTGGGCCAGGGCGCCGACCGGCCCGTCGAGCATCGAGGCGAAGCGCTCGGCGAGCGGCCTCCGCGCCCAGTCGTCGTGCTGGGCCAGCCAGGCGCTGTACGTACCCAGGTCGCTCTCGAGCACCGCCGTGGTGAGCGGCATGGCCGAGCGAATGCCCGCCTCGAGCTGGCTCACCGAGCTGCCCAGGCCATCCGGCAGCGGGTAGCCCACCGCAAAGACGTCGGTTGGGCTCGGCACGAACCAGCTGTCGAAGAGCTCGGTGTAGGCCTGGTGCGCCTGAACGACTGCGGCAGCCCCGCGCTCGTGGGCCTCGGGCACGGCATCGGCGAGGTCTGCGATGATGCGATCGAGCTGGGTGGCCGCGTCGCCCTCGGTCTGAGCTCGAATCTGGATGAGGCGCCACCCCAGGTCTTGCAGCGTCCACAGCCAGCGACCGTGCTCGGGCGTGGGCACGTGCGGGTCGAGGTCGGCGCCGCAGATGGCCCGCGCCACCGCCACCACCCGCTCTTCGAGCTCGTCGAGGCTGGTGTGCCAGGCTGCCCCGGCGACGCCGAAGGCCTCGATGTACCGAGCAAACTCGGGGCTGCAGAGCCGGGACCCGTGAGCCGCCGCATAGGCGAGCCCGTCCGAGCAGAGGTTGAGGGTGGCGTGGTGCCAGGCGACGGGCCGGCCCTCACGGCGGGTGCGGGCGATCGCCGCGAGCTCGCCGTCCAGGAATGCCCGCGCCATCTCCAGGTGCCGCTCCGCGTCGGGATCTTCGGCGGTCGCCGCTGCCAACGCTTCGCACCGCGGGCACAGCTCTCGAAACAGCGCGCCGCGCCCTCGATGGTCGGGGCAGCGCCGCAGGAATGCCTCGTCGAGCCCGTACCACAGCACCACCGGAAGCAGCTCGGCGAGCCGCCCCGCGGTGGCCAGGAACAGCGGCGACGCGTCGGGCTTCCAGGCAAAGCCCACCAGGCCGTGGCACAGCTCGTGCGTCGACCACTTGGCCCGATGGCCGGGGTGGTAGCCCCCCAGCGGCAGATCGTGCCGGAAGGACTGGTACTTGCGCTCGGGCAGCACCCCGCCATCCCACGTGGGCGGCGAGGCGAGCTCGGGCTGACCGGCAGGCACCCAGGCCTCGGGGAGCTCGAGGTGGGCACGATGCTCGTAGTGGAACAGGAAGAGCCCCGATTGGGCGGCGAGCTCGGCCACGCGATGAGCGGCCGGGGATCGAGCCAGCTCCCCGGCAGGCACGTCGGGAATCGCCACCGGCAGCGCGTCAGAGAGCGCTGCGGCGCGGGTTCGCAGGAAGTCGAGCGCGTCGGGTACGGCGATGGGCATCGCATCCAGGTAACCTTGCCGGCCAGGAGACCTCCATGCGCCGAATCGCCCTTCCGCTACTGCTGCTGGTCGCAGCCTGTGAACCCGAAGAAGGCCTCAACCGCGACCTCGATGGCGACGGCTTCGTGGGCGACGACGACTGCGACGACAACGACGCCAGCGTGCACATTGGCGCGCCGGAGCTGTGCAATGGCCGCGACGACGACTGCGACGGCACCGCCGACGAAGACTCGCTCCAGCTGTACTGGGTCGACAGCGACGGCGATGGCTATGGCGACATCTTCAACGAACAGCTGGCCTGCAACCCGGCAGGCTCCGTCGTGGGCAATGCCCTCGACTGCGACGACGGCGATCCCTCCATCAACCCATCTCAGAGCGAGACCTGCAACGGCGTCGACGACAACTGCGACGACCTGGTCGACAACGGCGTGGGCCCGTTCTGGTACGAAGACTCCGACCAGGACGGCTATGGCGATCCGCTCGACTTCCAGCAGGCCTGCGAGTCACCCGGTTCGGCCTACATCGCCGACAACAGCGACTGCAACGACGCCGACGTGAACATCAGCCCCAGCGCACCCGACTGTGCGGCGGCCGCAGACGGCGTCGATGACGACTGCGACGGCACTCCCGACAATGGCGCCGCCAGCACCTTCTACGCCGACTCGGACGGTGACGGTTTTGGCGATCCCAACAACTCCGTCCAAGCCTGCACCGCGCCGTCCACGCACCCCGTGCTCCAGGCCGGCGACTGCAACGACTTCGACGAAGAGGTCTCGCCCGACGACGTCGAGATCTGCGACGGCATCGACAACGACTGCAACGGCCTGGACGACTTCGGAAGCCCAGGCACGGGTGGGCAAGAGACCGACGGCGACAGCGACGGCGAGCGCATCTGCGAAGGCGACTGCAACGACGCCGAGGCAGCGATGCGGTCCACCGGCGACGAGTCCACCGCCTGCGCCGATGGCCTGGACAACGACTGCGACGGCAACGTCGATGCGGTCGACACCGACTGCCCGTCCGGGCCCGGCACCTGGTACTTCGGCGCCGGCTTCGAAGGCTTCGCCGACATCGGCGGCCACAGCCTGTTCGGCAACGGCAGCGCCGGAAAGCAGAACGGCTACATCGCGCGCTGGGACGACGACGGCAGCGTGCCCTGGGCCAACGTGATCGACAGCTTCAGCTACACGCAGGTGCACGCCATCGCCGTGTCCGAGGCCTATGACCGCGTCGTGGCCACCGGCACCGCTCATGCCGACTTCGCGTCCACCACCGTGGTCTTCCAGAGCACCGACTCGAACGACGTCACCCTCACCCTGGCCCAGGACCACTTCTTCACCGTGCCCGACCACGCCGAGGCCTGGGTGGCGGCCTGGAACCTGGACGGTGAGGTGCAGTGGGTGCGGCGCATCGGACCGGCCAACGCCACCACGCACCTGCACCAGTGGATTCCCGCCGCGCTCGACATCAGCACCGACTCCGTCGTGGTCTACGGCACCGAGGTGTTCGACGGGGACAACAGCACCGGGCCGCAGATGGATGTCTACTACGGCGCCGACCAAGCCAACTCCGGCGGCCTGCTGCACGACACCAACGAAGACGTGCGGTCCGCGGCCTGGGCATTCAAGTTCGAGCCCGTCACCGGCACGCCCATGGCGAACACGCTCATGCTGGCGAGAGGCGGGCAGGACTCGCAGGTGCTCGCCGATGCCACCGCGGCCGGGGTGACCCATGACGCCGGAGAGGTCGCCTATGGCGGGCGCATCATGACCGGCGCCGAGACGATCTTCTTCGGAGACGGCAGCACCTTCGATCAGCTCGACAGCGGCGGTGCGAGCGTGAGGGGGTGGGTCGGCAAGGCAGGTGGAACCGCATCGATGGCGCCCCAGTGGACCTACGAGATCGACAGCGACGGCTCGCTCACCGACGACGCCGTCCAGGCGGTCGCCTTGGCCGAGTCGTCCGGAGACGTCCTGGTGCTCGCCACGGTCGATGGCCCCAACACCACGCTGTACCACGGCGGCGGGTCCGACTCCCTGGACACCTCCAGCTCGTCGTACCCGTCCGGCGTGCTCGCCCGGTACGCGAGCGACGGCAACAGCGTGCTGTGGTCGCGGGTCATCCCCACCGATGACGGCATGGACTGGTGGGGCCAGGCCTGCGACCTCGACGACGCCAACGACCGGCTGTACGTCACGCTGACCGGCCCCGGCTTCGCCACGCTGGGCCCCGGCGAGAGCAACGAGCTGACCCTCCCCCTTCAGGGCGACCCCCACCTCGCCGCCTACGACGCCGCCACGGGCGACTTCTTGTGGCAGATCCAGCTCACCTCGAGCCGGCGCGCCGAGCTCCGCCACGTCGAGGCCGACAGCAACGGCACCGTGCGCCTGTTCCTCCGCTGGGACGAGGACCTGTCCTACCTGGACACCAGCGCCTCCAACCAGCAGCTCGCCACCTTCGCGGGGGGCATGTCGGGGTACGGGGTGCTGGTGGTCGACAGCGCTGGCGTGCACGTGTCCTGGGACGCGATCGACACCTTCAGCACGCCGGCGGTGGGCACGGACGTGATCGCGGGTGAGTCGGCGCTGTGAGCCGAAGGGCCGCCGGTTTTCTACTACCCATCGCGGCCCTGGGCACCACCGGCGCACACTGCTGCTTCGTCGCCGGCACCCGCGTCTCGACCCCACAGGGCCGTCGCCGCATCGAAGAGCTGGTGGTCGGCGACACGGTGTGGTCCCTGGACACGGACACCCGCACGCTCCGCCCGCAGCGGGTGGTGGCGGTGATGGCGGCACAAGGCCAGCGACTGGCTCGACTTCGGGTCGCCGACCGGGTGATCGAGGGCGTGACCACGGAGCACCCCTTCTACGACCCCGAGCGCGGCCGCTGGGTTCGCGCCGTCGACCTCCGGAGAGGGCAGCCGGTGGTGGTGTTGACCGGCGACGAGCCCCTTCCCGGCACGGTCTCGCGGATCGAGTGGCGCGACGAGCCCGCACGGTTGTTCAACATCACCGTCGAGGGGCTGCACAACTACTTCGCCGAGGGCGTGCTGGTGCACAACAAACGGTACGCCGTCTACCACTCCGGCCCCGTCTTCGACACCTCCGTCCTGGTGACGCCCTCGCCGCTGGTGCCGGGTTCGGCCCGTCCCCAAGGCCAAGCCGAAGCCATGCCGCGCCCGGTGGCCATCGCGCAGCTGCGCGACGACTGCGACCTGTCGACCGTCGAGGTGGGCTTCAGCAACGAGCTTCATCAGCCCCTTCCCTTCGACCTCGGCTTTTCGGGAGCGCACATCCTCGTCCGGCCGGGCGAGCCCGTGCAGCCCGATCGCACCTATAGCGTCCAGGTGAGCGCCGTGTGCGACGAACAAGAGGCGCACGAGGCGTGGAGCTACGAGACGGGCTCCCTGGGCTCCCCACTCGATGTGCCCGTGGCCGGCCACACCTACACGATCGACCTGGGGACCGCCCGCTTGCTGCAGCCCTTCGAACCTCCCCACCTGCTGGCCGAGCGGCTGGACGGCCACGTGGAGCTGCGGATCGATGCCTGGAGCGAGACCCAGGCCAGCCTGACCATCGGAGGCCTGGCGACCCTGCCGACCCAGGACTGTGTCTACCAGGACCCCATCGCCGCCACCACGGACGGGCCCTACTTCCAGGCTGGGTCGGGATCTCTTCGAGTCGAGGTGATGCCCTACGGCCCCATGCGCTTCGACCTCTCAGAGATCTCGGGCAGCGTGGTGTCCGACGGCACCGCCATCCGCGGCATCACCCTCGTCGGTGTGCTCGATACCAGGCCCCTGAGCGATCTAGGCAACGGCGGGGACTTCTGCGGCGACACGGGCGCCTGCACCCCCTGCCCCGACGGGGCAGTCGCCTGCATCGACCTGTGGATCGACTCCCTGGACGCGACCGTCACCGAACAGCCCACGCCAGCGTGTCCGCAAGAGTGAGGTAGGTCGCGCTCGGTCTCGTCGTCCGCCTCGAACTCGGTCTCGGACTCGAACGCGAACGCGAACTCGGTCTCGAACTCGACCTCGAGAAGTCGACCTCGAGGCCGAGAAGTCGACCTAGACCCCCTAGAACGGCAGGTCGCGGGGCATCCCCGTGAGCGGCAGGTAGTAGATCCGGACCTCTTCTTCGTAGTCCGGCACCGCCGTGCCCTCGAAGGCGATGCTGTTCTCGTCGGCGTCGTAGCGCCACCCGTCGGTGTACGTGCCGTCGGCGTTCTCGATGGCCTCGTCGACGAACTTGCCCTCGACGAACACGATGATCGACTCTTCGTCGGGCACCACGGCCAGCGGGAAGCGGTCGAGCAGGCTGTTGAGCAGCTGCCCAAGCTCGTCGAGCGCCTGGTCGAAGTCGGTGACCTCGCAGCCGCCGCCGGTCGAGACGCTGATGGGGAAGTACCGCCCGCGGCTGTCTTCGACCAGGGTGCGCAGCCGATCCTCGGCCCACTGCACCGATAGATCCGCGCACGGCGTCGAGTTGTCGGGGCCGATGACCGCCCAGGTCAGGCGGTTGTCGAAGCGTCCGAACACCCGCTTGTACTCACTGATGTCGGGGCTGCCGCTCTCTTGCCGGCGGCTGTAGTCGCCCTCGTCGGTCAGGATCACGGGAATGACGGTGCTGCCGGGGCGAATCAGCCCGGCGTTGGACTCGATGTCGGCCGCGGTGAACTGGTTCTGCTCGTAGCACTCGGCGGGCACCTGGTCTTCGGGCACGGCGCGGCACATGGCCATGAACACGGCCTCGACCGGCTCTTCGTCGTGGGACGGGCAGTCGGCCTCCCAGTCGGTCCCGCAGAAGTCGTCCAGGAACTCCTGGCTCACGTTGTCGGGGATGCTCCCCGCCTGGTAGCTGGGATCGGACGGGATCTCGGACCCCACCAGGCACGCCGCCTCGCACAGCAGCGCGTCGAGCACCAGCCCACGCACGTCGTCTTCGGCGTTGTCGACCAGCCCGACGCCCGAGAGCGCGCCGTATTCCCCCGCCACGTTGGTGGTGGTGACGGCGATCTGGTAGTCGACGTAGGCCTCGCGGTTGGCGGCGAACTGGATGTAGTTCTCGACCGCATCGGCCAGACCATTGGTCTGTAGACCGCCCTCTTCGGGGTTGGTCAGCCGCTGCAAGAAGCTGTCCATGCCCTCGGCCAGGCCCACCGCCTCTTCGGTCATGGACGCCGAGTTGTCGACCACGAACAAGATGTCGGCGTCGTTGCTGAACGACTCCTGCGCAAACCCCGCCGTGCGGAAGATCTCGTAGTCGTTGCAGCCGGTGGCGAGCACCAGGGCCGCGGCAGGCAGGATCAGGCGATGCATCGGGGGCAGCTTAGCCGACTTCGGCGCGAATCCGGTGGAAGGCTGCGGTGACCTTGGGGTTCACCGCCAGGTCGTTGGCCTGGTGGTGGGTGAGCAGGTCCATCCACAGGCCATCCAGGCTCTTCTTGATGCCGCCGCTGTCGCCGGCGTCGACCTTGGCCCGCAGGGCCGCAACCGGGTCGGGGGCGTTGCCGTTGTACACCGCCTCGATGCGGGCGACGGCCGCACCCAGCGCGCTCTCTTCGGTGGGGGCGTCGTCGGCGTCGGGCTCGGGCTCGGGCTCGGGCGCGAGCTGGATCTCCTCGGTGCGATCGTCGACCGGCTCGATGTCTTCGATGGTGAGGCTGATGGGGTCGTCGACGTCTTCGTCGGAGACGGCGTCTTCGTCGCCGACATCGGAGGTCATGTAGTCGTCGTCGAGATCGATGTCGTCGCCGTCATCGGCCGACGCCACAGACAGCGCCGGCACCTCCGGCTCGGGGGGACCACCGCCCTGGGCCAGCGGCAAGACGCCGCGGTCGCTCAGGTAGTCGGCGGCATCGCCCATCATGTCGTCGTAGTCTTCGACCGACATCGCGGGCTTGATGGAGCCCTTGCCGCCGTCGTTGTGGCGCTCGATCACGGTGACCTTGCCCTTGGCGCCGTCGTCGATGACGACCTCGGGGGCCATCAGGATGTCGACCTTGAGCGTCGCGCCACCCACGATGATGCGTGACTCGGCCACGATGGAGCGGGCCTTGACCTCGCCCCCCTTGAGATGGATTTCCCACGCACGCAGGCTGTCGACGTCGACACCCTTGGTGATGGTGATGCGGCGCTTGGCGCGCACGTCACCCTCGCCCGTGACCGAGCCCTCGACGATGACGTCGGCCGAGGCGTCGAGGCTGCCACTCACGCTGCCGTGCACCAGCACGTGCCCGCCGGCGATGACGTCGCCGCGGAAGTCGTGCTGCAGCACCACGTCGCCGTCGTAGGCAATGGCGACGCGGTCGTCGTGGACACTGAGGTTGACGCCCTCGGGCAGGACGAACGGGCTCTTCGGCATGAGAAGGGCACTCCAAGGAGGACCGATGGTACCGGTCGGGCGCGCTGCCTTCAAGCGGCTTCGACGGACCGGCGGGGCGCTGCTAGCCCAGCTCCTCGTCGAGCACGTCCTCGGCGCGCTTTCCGCCACCGAGCGCCTGGAGCTCCTCGTCGTAGTCGTCGCTCACCCGGGCGACGTAGCGAAGCGTCTTCTCGAACTCGTCGAAGTCCAGGTGATTGCCAAGCAGGGTGGCCGAGAACGACAGCGTGCCATCCTCGAACAACAAGAAGCTGCCAAAGAGCACCTGGGTGTTGAGCCTGAGCACCCGGTGCAGCAGCTCGAGGCTGGGCTCGCAGTCTTTCAGGACAATGCTGGCAAACCGGCAGAAGGTGTCTTCGTCTTCTTCGAACAACGACACCATCACCACGGTGCTACCGAACTTGAACAGGTACAGTCCATCGCCCGACTGGGTGGCCGACAGACCCATCTCGGACAGGTAGGCCTTGACGCGCTCGTCGAGGATCTGGATACGGTCCATGGGCAACGCTCCCGGAGACGCGCAAGGTACATGGCCCACGAGCCCCATCACAAGCCAAGTCGTGGAATCGCCCTGGGCGGGTTCATGGGCGTGGGCAAGTCCACGATCGGGCGCGCCCTGGCGGAGCAAACCGGCCTGCCATTCGTCGATCTCGACGAGGCGCTGACCCGGCGCCACGGACCCATTGTCGCGCAGTTCGCCAACGACGGCGAGGCCGCCTTTCGCGAGCGAGAGAGCGCGCTGCTGCTCGAGCTGTGCGATGGCACTCCTCGGGTGCTGGCGACCGGGGGCGGCACCTGGGTGGCCGACGCCAACCGCACCGCTCTGCGCGCCCACTACGCGCTCGTGGTGCTCACCGCGCCCCTGCAGGTGCTGCAGGAGCGCGTGACCGGAGAGGGCCGCCCCAACTGGGCCGGTGCCACCGAGCTGTTCGCAAGCCGGGCTGCGGCCTATGCAGACGCCGATCTCACCGTCGATGCTACGGCCCCCGTCGCCGACATCGTGCACGAGGTGCTCGCATGGTGGAGCTGAACGTCGAGCTGGGCGAGCGCGCCTACCCGGTGGTCATCACTGACGGCTTCGACGGCCTGGCGGCGCGCCTGGCTGGCCGGCGGCGCGTCCTGATCGCCGACAGCGCGCTTCCTCAGCGCTGGATCGATGCCGCCGCCGCCGAGCTGGGGGTTGCTCCCATCCTCCTGGACGTCAGCGAGGCCACCAAGACCGTCGCCACCTGGCAGCGCGCCGTCGATGCGCTGCTGGCCGCCGGCGTCGACCGACGCACGCTCGTGTGCGCGCTCGGTGGCGGGGTCCTGGGCGACATCGTGGGCTTTGCCGCCGCCAGCACCAACCGCGGGCTGCCCTTCGTGCAGCTGCCCACCACGCTCCTGGCCATGGTGGACAGCTCTGTGGGCGGCAAGACCGGGGTCAACCACACGTTGGGCAAGAACCTCATCGGCGCCTTCCACCAGCCCGACCTGGTGTGGGCTTCGCTCGACTCGCTGGGCACGCTGCCCGAGCGCGAGCTGCGTGCAGGCCTGGCCGAGGTGGTCAAGACCGCGCTCATCGGCGACGCCCGGTTCTTCGAGCGGCTCGAGTCCATCGACCCGCTGAGTCCCGACGAGCTCCCCGGCGTCGTCGCTCGCTGTGTGCAGCTGAAGGCCCAGGTGGTCGCTGCCGACGAGCGGGAGGCCGGGGTGCGCGCCGTGCTCAACGCCGGCCACACCGTGGGCCATGCCTACGAGGCCGTGCTCGGCTACGGCGTGCTCAAGCACGGCGAGGCGGTAGGGCTGGGGCTCATCGCCGAGACCGCCTGGGCGGTGCGAGCGGGGCACTGTGCCGACCCCGGCGTGCCCGCTCGGCTCGAGCGCCTGCTGCACCGGCTGGGGCTGCCCACCGAGCCCCCCAAAGCCGACCCGGACGCGCTGGTGAACGCGATGCGCCGTGACAAGAAAGGACGCGGCGACTCGGTGCGGCTGCCCGTCCAGAGCGCGATAGGCGCTATGATGATGGTGGACCTCCCCTTCGCCTCCCTGCCGGAACTCATCCAACGATGAAGCCCCACGTGCTCGTGCTCACCTCGATCGTCGCCGCCCTGGCCGCCTGCGCCCCGGCTGGAGGCGAGCTGCTGGTGCCCGAGGACATCGAGCTGGACTGGGACGCGAGGTTCGAGTCCGACGACGACGGCGTCGGCGTGCTGATCCCCGTCGACGTGATGGTCTACCAGGCCGACACCGGCGTCCCCATGTCCGGTGTCGAGCTGCACCTCCAGCCGGCCTCGGGCTCGGCCCACGTGCTGGCGACCGACGAGGTGCACCGCATCGCGCCCGAGTTCGACGACGAGCCGGACGCATACTGGGACGTGTGGGACAGCCACCGGGTCGACTTCGACCCGCCCCTGCACCAGCTCGATTCCGACCTGTCGCTGCAGACCGATTCTGACGGTCTTGCGCGCGCAATGGTGTGGATCGATGCATTCGGACCCGCAGCCGATGGCCCCTTCGCCCCCGTCCAGATCGTCGTTACCGCCGCAGCCACCGATGGTTCGGGCGAGATGACGGAGACATTTGCTCTGATTCCGCGGTAGGCTTCGCGCGATGGCCCTGTCCGACCCCGAACTGGAACTCCTCACCGAGCTGTTGGAGGAGGACCCGTCTGCAGACGTCTTCGTGACCGTGGCCCAAGAGATGATCCGCCGCGAGCAATGGAGCGAGGCGGTGCGCATCCTGGTGGCCGCGCTCAAGGACGCCAACGGGCCCGAGCTGGTCTCGGGCAAAGAACTGCTGGCCATCGCGGCACTCGAAGAGGGGCAGCCCCTGCGCGCGCTCGACGCCATCAAGGGATTGCCCCCCAAGTCGCTCGATGACCGGCGCATCGCCCGGGTGCGGGTGCTGGCCTACGAAGGCACGGGCCACATCGACGAGGCGCGCGCTGCCGCCGAGGCCTACCTGAAGAACCACCCCGGCGACACCGACATCCTGGCGGTGCTCGAGCGCGCCGACCTGCCCCAGGGCGACGGGTACAACCGGGCCACCGACCCCTTCGTGAACACCGAGCGTGCCGAGCAGTACGTCATCCTGGGTCGCCCCGACCGCGCCATTCGCCTGTACCGGCGCATCCTCTTCCACAACCCCGGCAACCCCACGCTGCTGGCCCGGCTGCGCGAGCTGGCCGACGAGCCCGTGTACGCCGAAGACGACCTCTCCGAAGAGATCCACCTCGCCGACGCGCCTCTGCCGCCCGACATCACCGAGACCCACGTCGAGCTCCCCGACCTCACCATGCCGTCGCCGCAAGTGGGCCCCCGCGGCTTCTACGTCGCCGGCGAAGACGTCACCGACGGCGTGACCGACTTCGAGAAGCCCACCATCGGCGAGGTTCCCGACTTCGACATGCCCTCGTACGGGGCCTCGCTCGCCGACACGGTGCTCCCCGACGACGAGATCACCCAGATCGACCTGTCCCGCGCCGAGATCAAGGGCGTCATCGACGAGCAGCGCTACGTGCGCGACGCCACCGATCCGGGCGCGGCTGCTCCCACCGGACCGCAAGCCGCCTCTCAGGTGACCGAGCCGCTCGCCGCCATGTCGATGGACGACGACGACGAAGAGACCCTGGTAGACGCCGATGCCGCGCTGAAGGCCGCCGGGCTGGCCGCCGTGGGCACCGGCGCGCCGGCTCCCGAAGAAGAAGAAGAAGAGGACGACTGGGACGACAAGACCGATCCCGAGCTCGACCCCTCCCAAGACAAGGTCGAGATCGGCGACCAGCCCACCAACGTGGTGGCCAAAGACGCCGACCTCACCGATCTCGCCAAGAAGGTGTCGACCGTGAAGCGACGCCGGTCGCTGTTCCGGCGCTAGGCGCACCATGCCGCCCCGCCGACTGCTGGTGCTCCAGGGCCCCAACCTCAACCTGCTGGGCACCCGCGAGCCCAAGGTCTATGGCTCGACCACCCTGCAGCAGCTCACCCACGACCTCGACCGTGTCGCGGCAGAGCTCGGCATCGAGCTGCAGCACTTTCAGTCCAACCACGAGGGCCAGCTGGTCGATCGTGTGCAGGAGGCCGCCCGCGATGGCGTCGAGGCGGCGATCGTGAACGCCGGGGCCTACACCCACACCTCGGTGGCGATCCGCGACGCTCTGGTGGGCACGGGCCTGCCCTTCATCGAGGTTCACATCAGCAACGTGCACGCGCGCGAGCCCTTCCGACACGACAGCCTGCTGAGCGACGTGGCCAGCGGCGTCATCGTGGGCATGGGCGTCCACGGCTATGAGCTGGCGATCCGGGGATGGGTGCGCAATCACCGCTGAATCGTCGATGTTTAGCGCGACAGTTCTGGCCGGTTAACCCCGCTTGCCTGCGGAGGAACCATGGACCTGGACGAGATCCAGAAGCTTCTCGAGCTGCTCAAGGACCACGACGTCAGCTCCTTCAAGTACAAGGGCGACGACTTCTCGCTCAACCTCAACCTCGGCCCGGTGGGTGTCGTGCAGCAGGTGATGGCGGCCGCACCCGTCGCTGCCCCCGCCGCGCCGGCGTCCGCACCCGTTGCTGCCGCGGCCCCGGCTGCGTCCGCACCGGCTGCGAGCACCACCGCCATCACCATCGAATCGCCGATGGTCGGCACCTTCTACGCCGCACCGAACCCCGACTCGCCCGCCTACGTCAAGGTCGGCGACAAGGTGAGCAAGGGCGACGTGCTGTGCATCGTCGAGGCCATGAAGCTCTTCAACGAGATCGAGAGCGAGCACTCCGGAACCATCGTCGAGGTCTGCGTCGACACCGGTGTGGCCGTGCAGTTCGGCCAGGCGCTCTTCAAGATCGAGCCCTAGTCATGTTCAAGAAGATCCTCATCGCCAACCGCGGCGAGATCGCCCTGCGTGTGATCCGCGCCTGCCGCGAGATGGGCATCCAGACCGTCGCCGTCTACTCCAAGGCCGACGAGAACGCCCTGCACGTCGCATTCGCCGACGAGGCCATCTGCATCGGCCCGCCGTCGGCAACGCTGTCGTACCTCAACCAGCCCGCGGTGCTCACGGCCATCGAGATCAGCGGCGCCGACGCGGTTCACCCGGGCTACGGCTTCTTGGCCGAGAACGGCCAGTTCGCCTCCGCGGTCACCCAGATGGAGCGCACCTTCATCGGGCCCAGCACCGAGCACCTGCGCATGTTCGGCGACAAGCTCTCGGCCAAGGCCGCGGCCCGCGCCGCCGGTCTGCCCTTGCTCGAGGGCTCCGACGGCGCGGTCGCCGACGTCGAGGACGCCCTGGCGGTGGCCGAGCGCGCCGGCTTCCCCGTCATCCTCAAGGCCGCCTATGGCGGCGGCGGCAAGGGCATGCGCGTCGTCGAAGACGAAGAGACGCTGCGTCGGGTGTTCAAGGTCACCCAGGCCGAGTCAAAGGCCGCATTCGGCAACGACGAGGTGTTCATCGAGCGCTTCCTGCGGCGCCCGCGCCACGTCGAGGTGCAGGTGATGGGTGACGGCAAGGGCGGCGGCATCCACGTCGGCACCCGTGACTGCACCATGCAGCGCCGTCACCAGAAGATCATCGAAGAGGCACCTGCCCCCGGCCTGTCCGACCGACTTCGCCACGACATCCGCGAGGCCGCGGCCGAGCTCGTGCGCTCGGTCCACTACCAGACCGTGGGCACCGTCGAGTTCCTGGTCGACGGCGACGAGTTCTTCTTCCTCGAGGTCAATCCCCGAATCCAGGTCGAGCACCCGGTCACCGAAGAGGTCACCGGAGTCGACCTGATTCAGGAGCAGATCCGCCTGGCTGCTGGGCTGGGTCTGTCCTACACCCAAGACCAGATCGTGCCCACCGGCCACGCCATCGAGATTCGCATCAACGCCGAAGACCCGTGGAACTTCCTGCCCTCCCCCGGGCTGGTCACCGGCTACCACGAGCCCGGCGGCCCCGGTGTTCGAGTCGACAGCGCCATCCACGAGCACGCCATGGTGCAGCCCTTCTACGACAGCCTGTGCGCCAAGCTGATCGTGCGCGGCAAGGACCGCGAGCACGCCATCCGTCGCATGCTGTGGGCCATGGACGAGTTCATCGTCGAGGGCATCCGCACGCTCACGCCGCTTCAGAAAGAGCTGCTGCTGAGCGAGGGCTTCCAGGACCTCACGTACTTCACGAAGTACGTCGACAAGTTCATCGAAGAGCGCAAGAGCTAGGCCTTTGCCCACGGGGCGGCACCACCGCCCCGCGCGGCCTGATACCCTGCGCGGGTGAGAGCTCTGCCCCCGGGAACCCTGGTCGGCGGTCGCTACGAGGTCGAGGGTGTCATCGGCCAGGGCGGCATGGCCATCGTGTACAAGGTTCGACTCCGGGCCAGCGGCGAGGTGTATGCGCTCAAGCTGCTGCGCATCCCCAACGCCCGCATTCGTGCGCGTCTGGAGCAGGAGGGCCGACTTCGACAGGATCTGGAGCACGAGAACGTGGTGCCCGTGGTCGACCAGCTCGAACACGAGGGCATGCCCGGGCTGGTCATGCCCTATGTGCCGGGGCCTTCCCTGGCTGCCCTGCTGAGCCGCCGCCCGCTCACCCTCGAGCAGACCGACCTGCTGGCCTTCGGCCTGTTCGAGGGTGTGCTCGCCGCACACGCCGCCGGCATCACCCACCGCGATCTGAAGCCCGGCAACGTGCTGCTCGAGGTCACGCCCAACGCGCTGGTGCCCAGGGTGACCGACTTCGGCCTGTCCAAGCTGTACGGCGACGGGCGCTCCGGCATCTCGACCCGCGCGGGCACGGCGATGGGCACACCCTCGTACATGGCGCCCGAGCAGATCGCCGACGCCAAGACCGCCGACCAGCGCGCAGATGTGTGGAGCACCGGCGCCATCCTGTACGAGATGATCACAGGCAAGATGGCGTTCGGCGGCAAGGACACCTACGACATCTTTCAGCGGATCGAAGAGGGCCGCTTCAAGCCGATTCGCCGCTTCGTGCCGTCGGTGCCCGAGCGCATGGCGCGAGCGGTGAACAGCGCGCTGGTCACCAACCCCGCCAAGCGCGCGGCATCGATCGACGAGCTGCGCGACATCTGGTTCGGCCGCAAGCGCAGCGTCGGCGAGCCCGCACCCGAGGCCGGCAGCATCGAGGACCACCGCCCCAAGCCCATGCAGTTGATGGCGCTGTCGGCGGTGGTGCATCGCACGATGGGCGACTCCTGGAGCGAGGCCCCCGAGCTCGAGCTCGACCCCGACACCGACGTGAGCGCCGTGCCTCCCCTCCCCAAGCCGGTGCGGCGCAAGGGCCCGGATGTCCAGACGCTGAACCTCGAGGACGACATGGTGCAGGGCATCGAGCCCATGCCCCTCCCCGACAGCGCGACCTTTCCCGAGTACGAAGGCGACTCCACGGTCATCCATCGCATCCGTCGGGAGTACGGAATCGTGGCAGCCATCGGCACCTTGCTGCTGACCGCTTTCGGAATCATGGCTCTGGGCATGGTCTCGCTGTGGGTGGCGCTGATGTTCGTGGATACCGATCCGGCGGGCCCGAGCCTCGACGAGGCCATCGAGGCGCCGCCCTGACCGAGTCGACTCGCGGTCGAGTGGGGTTAGAGCTAGAGTCCTTGTAGAGGCACGATGTCCGAGAAGAAGAAGAAGCGCGGCTTGACCGACCGAGAGCCCATCGGGTTGCTCGGGCGCATCGCCGCGGCCCTCTCTCCCGGCTCCAAGCCCGCCGAGCCCGCAGATGACGGCGAAATCGCCCCCCCCATGCTCGAGCCCGATGCCAAGAAAGACGAGTTCGCCGACTGGGACGACGAAGACGGCGAAGTCACCATCGTGAGCTTCAGCGACTTCGACTGAGCCCGGCAGGTAGACTCCCGGCGTGAGTGACCCTGCCTCGATCAACCCGATGCGCACCATGCTCGCGGGCGTGTTCCCGCTCGACGTGGCCCCACAGCCCGGTCGCCGGCTGGGGCAGTTGTTCGCCGAGGGCCTCATCGTGACCTGGGTCTCGGTGTTCATGCCGCTGGCGATGGGCCTCGAGGAGGTCGGCATGATCGGCATGTTCTTGATGGCCGCCGCGCTGACCGACCGGGCGGTCTACCTGCTCGACGAGAACCGGCGGCTCATCTTCGACGACCTGGGGCTGTCGACCCAAGAGGCCAACCAGCTGACGTCGATCAGCGTCTTTGCCCTGTTCGCCGGGATCTTGACGGGGTTCTCGTCGCTGGTGCTGGTGCTCTCCGAGGCCCAGACCATCGACATGTTCTCGTTCGTGGTGCAGGCCGCCCACCTGGACGAGTCCGACCTGTTTCGGCGGGACTTCGGCAGTTTTGGTGCGCTGGGTCTGCACAATGTGGGTGTGCTGGTGGCCATCGTGCTGCTGTCCTTCCTGTACCGGGCGTATGGCGCCATGCTGGCCCTGGGCTGGAACGCCTGCGTGTGGGCCGTCGTGCTCACCACCCTGGTGCGCCGCGCGATCGACGCCAACCCAGCCGACGCCCTGCTCATCATCGCCCGCGCGCTGGTGGGCATCGGCCCCCACCTGGTGCTCGAGGGCTTGGCCTACGTCATCGCCTCGCTCGCAGCCATCTTCGCGTCCAAGGCGATGATCGCGCACAGCCCCTCGGGACCGGTGTTCTGGAGCGTCATGCGCTCGGTCGCGGCGATGATGACGGCCGCTCTGCTGTTGTTGTGCGCGGGGGCCTGGCTGGAGTCGTGGCTTCCGAGCGCGGTGTTGTGACCGATCGGTGCCTCGCCCGGTCACCGCGACGGGCTGGCCCGAACCCGCGCAACCACCAGCGCCACCCCGGCGATCAGCGCACACAGCCACACGAACCACCGCCCCCATCGCGCGTAGATGGTGTCCACCCGCAGCACCGGCACCGTGACCACGCGCACCTCGCGGCGAAAGGGTTCGATGCGGTCGCGGATGCGCCCGTGGGGCTCGGCCACCAACGACAGGCCCGAGTAGCCCACCCGAACCTGGGTGCGGCCCAGCTCGATCGAGCGCATCGCCGAGCTGAGCCCGGACAGGTGCGGCGCCCGGGTGTCGCCGAACCAGGCGTCGTTGGTGATGGTCACCAGCAGGTCGGCATCGACGTACTGCAGCATGTGGCCCGACTTCAACGACTCGTAGCAGATGGGTGTGCCCACCTGCAGGCCCGCCGCCGGCAGCAGCGTGATGCGATGGGTGGGCGTGTACTTGCCAGCGAGGCCCCACAGCCAGCCATGGAGCGGCTCCGGCCACCAGTCTTGCAAGGGCAGGTACTCGGAGAACGGCATGAGCAGCGCCTTGTCGTGCACAGCAGCGATGCGGTCGTGCTGAACCAGGACGGCCGAGTTGAAGGTGCGCGTCGTGCGTGACCCGTCGGCATGGTGCTCGTCGAGGCGGGTGTTCACCCCCGTGATCAGGTCGAAGGCACCGGCACCGGCCACCTTGATCAAGGAGGTGCCCGACTTGGTGGGCTCGCCCCCCTCGGGCCGACCGGGGCGACGCCCCCAGGCGATCTCGGGCCAGACCACCAGATCGACGGTGCCTGGCTCCAACATGCGGGTGCGATCGATGAAGAAGGCCGTCGAGCCCTTACGGTCGATGCGCCACGTCCCCATGTCGATGCCCGACTGCACCATGGCCACATCCCGCGTCTCGGCAGTGGCGAGGGCGGCGTCGATCCCGGCGACCCGCCAGGAACCGAAGGCCAGGTTGGCGCCCAGCAGCACCGCCAGGACCACCCAAGGCAGCGGTGCCGGCCGACGACCGGTGGACAGGTCGTCGGCGCCTGCCGCCACCAGCGCCGAGGCGAGCGCCAGCAGCAGCGTCACACCGCCCACGCCGGTGATGGACACCACCTGCACCATGGCGGGCCAGCGCAGCTGGCTGATGGCCAGCGACGACGGAAACAGCGAGACCACGTCGCTGACCCCCTCAGCCACCACGAAGAGCAGCGCGAACACCAGCGGCCAGGCGTCCCCCAGCCGCTCGCGCAGCGCCCCAACCGACGCCAACACCGGCGCATACGGCAGCCCCGTCGCCCCCACCACCAGCACCATGAGCGGCCACGTGAGCAGGCCCGACAGCTTGGCGAAGTCCGAGACCGCGGGCGCGAACCACCAGCCCAGGCCGCAGTACGCCACCACCACGGTGCCCAGTGCCCACGGCAAGCTGGGTCGACGCAGCTGCGCCCACAGCAGGGGCGCCCAGGCCACCCAGTGCAGGAACTCGAGCCCCACGGGGGGCGTCGCGAGCAGCACCAGCAGCACGGTGGCCGCGCTGGCGCCGAGCATGGCCGGCCAGCCTGGCGTGCCGACCGGGTCGCTGCCGGGTTCGATCATGTTGCCGGGTTATCCGACTCCATGGCCTCCACTTCAGATTTGCCCAAGGTTCCTCGCGTCAAGAAGGGCTGGTACGTCCTGGCGCGCTCTGGCGAGGTTCGCGGCAGCAAGCCCGTGAGGCGCGCGCTGTACGGCGAGCCGATCGCGCTGTTCCGCACGGCCTCGGGCCAGGTGGGTGCGCTGCAAGATCGCTGCCCCCACCGCGGCGTGCCCCTGTCCTTCGGCACCGTGCGAGGCGACGGGCTGCAGTGCGGCTACCACGGCTGGGAGTTCTCGACCGCCGGCCGCTGCACCCGGGTTCCAGGCCACCTGGGCGACGCCGACACCGACAAGCGCTGTGCCACCCGCTATGTCACCCGCGAGCAGCAAGACTTCGTCTGGGTGTGGGGCGATCCCGACTGCGATCCCATCGGCGATCCCCACCACTTCGAGTTTGCCGACGACCCCGACTGGCTCACGGTCCGCTACCAGACCAGCACCCGGGGCAGCCTGCACATGGTGGCCGAGAACGCCCTCGACGTGCCGCACACGGCGTTCCTGCATGCAGGGCTCTTTCGAAACGACAGCAACCGAAACCGCATCCAGGCCGTGATCGAGCGCCACCCCGACCGCGCCATCTGCGAGTACATCGGCGAGCCGCGGCCCCCCGGCATCGCGGCCCGCATCCTGTCCCCCAGCGGCGGCACCGTGCAGCACTGGGACCGCTTCATCATGCCCTGCATCACCGCGGTCGAGTACCGACTGGGCGACGAGAACCGCATCATCACCAGCGCCGCGCTCACACCGGTCGACGACTACGACACCATGGTCTTTGCCTGCGTCCGTGTGAAGACGCGCCTGCCCAAGCGCATCATCCGGCCGGTGCTCCAGCCCATCGCCGTGCGCATCTTCCAGCAAGACGCCGAGATCCTGGACCTGCAGGTCGAGGCCCTGCGACGCTACGGCAAGCTGCCCTACCAGCACACCGACATCGACCTGCTGGGGCCGCACATCCTCAAGCTGCTCAACCGGGCAGCTCGCGGACAGACCGGCGACACCAAGGGCCCCTTCCGCGCCAGCGTGGAGATGGAGATCTGACCCGGTGAGAATCCCGTTCACAGGCAAGAAGATGCGAGCCGCGCGGTCGGCGATGGCCAGCGCATCGACCTATGCCCAGTGGATCGAGGCTGCCCAGGAGCTCGATCACGAGCTGGGGCTGGACGAGTGGCGGGCCGACGACCGCGGTGCGACCTACCATCCCGAGCTGCTGCGCGACCATATGGCCGAGATGAAGCGGCTGAGAGAGGAGGGCCGGCCCCTCGATCTTGCCGACCTGCTCGATCACACCGTGTACCGAAACCTCGGCGACGTTCAGCATCCGGCGCTCTACGAGACGGCCTTCGGGGGCACGAAGCACCTGGTCACGGCGTACCTCGACGAGACCGAGCGCGCGCTGCTCTGGCTCGCCGGTGTGCCCGAGGTCCCTGCCCGCGAGAAGCTGCGCCGCTTCGAGCTGGCGTGGCGGGTGTTCGGGCGGTCGGCGCTGCTGCTCTCTGGGGGGGCGACCTTCGGCTTCTACCACCTGGGAGTGGTGAAGGCCCTGCTCGATCACGGCGTGTTGCCCAAGGTCATCAGCGGATCGAGCACCGGCGCGATGGTCGCCGCCGGCGTCTGCGCGCGCAGCGACGACGAGCTGCACCAGATGTTCGAACACCGCGACATTCGCCTGGATGGGCTGCTGCGGGTGGGCATGATGCAGTGGTGGCGCTCCGGGGCTGCGCTGGCCCCCGAGCAGCTGTACGACGTGCTGCGCAACAACTGCGGCGACCACACCTTCGCCGAGGCCTTCGAGCGCAGCGGCGGCCGCATCCTCAACATCTCGGTCTCCCCCACGCGGGTGCGCCAGAAGCCACGGCTGCTCACCCACCTCACCGCACCCGACGTGCTCATCGCAAGCGCCGCACTGGCCAGCAGCGCGCTCCCAGGCCTGTTCCCGCCGGTCGTGCTCGAGCGCCGAGACCGCAGCGGGCAGATCGTGCCCTACATCGAGACCGAGCGCTGGGTCGACGGCAGTGTGTCCGGCGACCTGCCCAAGATCCGCCTGTCGCGCCTGCACAACGCCAACCACTTCATCGTGAGCCAGTGCAATCCACACATCCTGCCCTTCGTGCAGCTCAAGGGCCGGCGCGGCCTCATGCCCACGCTGGGGGGCCTCGCCGCGGGCGCCGCCCGCACCCAGGGCGCACACGTGGCCGACCTGCTGCGCCGAGCGTCGGGTCACGGCCCGCTGCGAGCCCTCTCGGACCCGCTGTACACGGCCCTCACCCAGGACTACACCGGCGACATCGACGTGCATCCCCGGCTGCACCCCACCCTGTACCGAAAGATCGTCAGCAATCCGACTCCCCAGGATCTCGACTGGTTCATCAACGAGGGTCAGCGCGCCGTGTGGCCCCGCCTCGCGATGATCCGCGACCACACCCGAATCGGGCGCACCTTTCGCCGGGTGGTGGCTCGCCTACGCGCTCAGGCTCCGCCAGGTGACCGCAGCCCGGCAACGGCGACGTAGCCGGCTATACTCCCGCTTCACCTGGAGTTTCCCATGCGTCGCGCAACCCTGTTCTGTGCCGTGCTCGCCCTCCCCGTCAGCGCACTCGCGGTCCCGCTCGAGTTCAACCACCAGGGTCGCCTCTTCGACGCCGCGGGCGTGCCACTGGACGCCCCCACCGATCTGGGCTTTCGCATCTACGACACGCCCTCGGGCGGTACCGCCTTGTGGACCGAGACCTGGAGCGCCCACCCCTTCGACGATGGCTACTTCAACGTGCGCCTGGGCAGCACGACGCCCCTCGACTCCTCGGCCTTCGACGGGGCCACCCTGTACCTGGGCCTCACCGTCGGCGCCGGCGCCGAGCTGACACCGCGGGCGCCGCTGGTGAGCGTTCCGTACGCGATGCGCGCGCACAACGCCGACAGCGCCGATGCGCTGGCGGCCGGCACCACGGTCGACGCCACCGAGCTGCGCATCAACGGCAGCACGGTCATCGATTCCAGCGGCATGATCGACGCGGGGGCGGTGTCCGGCGCCAGCGATACGCTGTCCGACCTGGGGTGTACCGCCAACCAGATCGCACTGCACAACGGCACCCAGTGGACGTGCGCCGCCAACGAACACGATGCCGACGCGATCACCAGCGGGACCCTCAGCATCGATCTGCTGCCCATCGGCACCTCGGCGAGCCACGCCGCCGCCGGCGACCACGGCCACACCGCCGTCGATGTCGGAGCCCTGCCGTCGGGCACCACCGCCGCCGACATCGGAGGCCTCGCCAGCTCCACCACCGCCGCCGATCTTGGCGGAGTCATGGTGGGCGATGCGGTGCAGCTCGGCACGACCTCCACCTGTGGCTCGTCGGCCGAGGGAACCCTGCGCTGGGATTCCGGCGCCCTCGAGGTCTGCGACGGCAGCGAGTGGCGAAACGTCCGGATCGCCGCCGGCATCGGGCTGAGCCAGAGCAACCCCGCCCCGTCCTGTGGCGACATCCTCTCCGACGACGCCGCGTCACCCGACGGGCTGTACTGGCTCGATCCTGATGGCTCGGGCGGAATCGACGCATTCGAGACGTGGTGCGACATGTCCGACGGCGGCTGGGCGCTCGCAGCAGCGGTGGTGTCGCACTCGCCCTTCTGGACCGCAGCCACCTACAACACCGGCAACTCCGCTCGCGCCGCCGACCTGGGCACCGCAAACCCCGGCCAGAACTTCGTGCTGCAGCTCCCCAAGTGGCGGGCGATGCTGGCCCGAGAGGGCAGCAGCTCGCTGTTCAAGCTCACCGTCCGCCGCATCGACAACGACGCCGACGTCGAGCTGGGCCGGCTGCAGGGCTTGCAGATGCAGACCGATGGACGCTTCCTGAACCCGACCGCCGCGTGGGACGGCTTCGGCAACAGCAAGAGCGCCACCGGTGCTTGTGTCATCCAGTACAACAGCGACTTCCAGGGCACGATCGTCAACGCCGCCTTCGACAACACCGACACCGCGTGCACCAGCTACATCGGCTGGAACGGCAACTGCGGATACCCATCGATGGGCACGAACGGCAGCTACTATGGCTCGGGCACCAGCCGCTTCGTGCACCCCTGCTCCCTCAACGCCAACTACTACTGCGGCGGCGACAACATGACGGGCGGCGGCAGCGGCTCGACAGCGTGCTACTTCAAGCGAAAGTGGTACTGGATTCGCTGACCGGATCGCAGAGCACCCGATCGAGGACCCATGAGGAAGAAGCAGCGCGCCGAGCGCATCGCCGCCCAGCTCGCCGAGCTGTACCCCCAGACCCCCGTCCCCCTCGACCACACCGACGCCTTCACCCTGCTCATCGCAGTGCTGCTGTCGGCGCAGACCACCGACAAGAAGGTCAACGAGGTCACGCCCGGGCTGTTCGCGATGGCCGACAACCCTGCCGACATGGCCGCGTCGAACCCCGACGCCATCCTGGACAAGATCCGCCAGCTGGGGCTCGCCCCCACCAAGGCCAAGCGCATCCACAAGCTGTCGCACATGCTGCTCGACGAGCACGCAGGTGAGGTCCCCGCCGATCTCGAAGCCCTCGAGCGGCTGCCCGGAGTGGGCCACAAGACCGCCCAGGTGGTGATGGCCCAAGCCTTCGGCGTGCCCTCCTTCCCCGTCGACACCCACATCTTTCGCCTGGCCAAGCGGTGGAAGCTGTCCAGGGGCAAGAACGTCAACCAGGTCGAAAAAGACCTCAAAGCCGTGTTCCCGACCGACCAGTGGAACCAGCTTCACCTGCGCATCATCTTCTTTGGCCGCGAGCACTGCCCCGCGCGCCGGCACGACCCCCAGAGCTGCCCCATCTGCAGCTGGGCCGCATGACCCTGCAGCACCCGCACCTGGTCGCCCTGGCGGCGGCCCTCGACGCCGAGCGCGCCTGGCAAGAGGCCGAGCACGCACGGCTGCTGAAGCTGCCCAACGCCGAGCAGGTCGCAGCCGGCATCTCCTGGTCGCCGCTCGCCATCGACGACATCACGCCCACCAGCCGGGGGCGCGCCATCCTGCGCCTGCGCGCCCCACGGGGCACCACGCTGCACGACGGCATCGGCAGCGGAGACGCCGTCACCGTCGGGCCCGTGAGCACACCGGGCACCGGTCACAGCGGAATCTGCCTGGGGGCAGAGGGTCGGACGGCAGAGGTGCGCATCGACGGCCCCTTTGCCGATGCGCAGCCCCTGTCCGTCACGCTGCAACTGGACAGTGGGTCCCTGAGGTGGTTCCGAAGTTCGCTCGAAAAGATCGATTCTCTCAGTTCGCCGCTGCGCGACGTCCTGCTGGGCGAGGCCGCCACCACGCCCGTGCCCGAGGACACGCCCGCTTCCCGACACTTCGCCGGGCTCAACGCCAGCCAGCGGCGAGCCGCGCGTGCCGCGATCGGCGCGCCCGAGCTGGCGCTGGTGCACGGTCCACCCGGCACCGGCAAGACCCTGCTGCTCACCGCGGTCCTGCGCGCCCTGGTGAACTCCGGTGAGCGCCCGTGGGCGCTGGCCGACAGCAACGCCGCGGTCGACCACCTGGCGCTGCAGGCCCACCTGGCCGGCCTCAACGTCGTGCGCATCGGCCATCCCGGTCGCATCAGCGACCCCATCCAGCAGCTGCACGTCGACATGCGCATCGAGAGCGGCCCCCTGGGGCCCGTGCTCAAGGCCCTCGATCGCGACCTCATCCGGCTGTGGAGCGAGCGCGGCCGCGAAGCCGCCATCCAGCGGCGCGAGCTGCGGGCCGAGCGCGACCGCATCACCCGCCAGGCGCGCGATGCCGTGTTGCTCGACGCCGAGGTGATCGCGTGCACGCTGGGGTCCATGGTTCGGCGGGCCGCCCGCGTCCAGGAGTCGGTGGGGCCCACACGAACCGCCGTCGTCGACGAGGCGACCCAGGCCATCGAGCCCGCGATCCTGAGCGTGGTCCCCTGGGTCGAGCGGCTCGTGCTCGCAGGCGATCCCTACCAGCTCGGACCGGTGGTCATGCAGCCGGGCAACGCGCTGGAGCGCTCGCTGCTGCAGCGCCTGACCACCGATGGCACCGCGCTCGAGTTTCCGATGCTCGAGGTCCAGCACCGCATGAACGCGCTCATCCAGGGCACGGTCAGCCACGTCTACGGGCCTGCGCTTCGCTCGCACCCCGACGTGGTCGACCAGCTGCTCGCCGACCTTCCCGGCGTGCAGCCCGGCCCGCTGACCCATGCCCCGGTGCTGTGGGTCGACACCGCGGGCGCCGGCCTGGACGAACGGCGCGATCCCATCACCCTGTCGCTGTACAACGACGGAGAGGCCCGGCTGGTGGCGCTGGCCGTTCGCACCTTGCTCTCAGCAGGGGTGTCTGCCGACCACATCGGGGTCATCGCGCCATACAGCGCCGCCGTCGACCGCATTCGGGGCCAGGACGGGCTCGAGGGCGTCGAGGTCTCGACCGTGAACGCCTTTCAGGGTCGCGAGAAAGAGGCCATCGTCTGCTGCTGGGTGCGCAGCAACCCCGACGGCGACCTCGGCTTCGTGGCCGATCCACGGCGCCTGACCGTGGCGCTGACCCGTGCCCGCCGCTTCTTGCTGTGCATCGGCGACTCGGCCACCCTCGCCAACAGCCCGCGCTTCGCCCAGCTGCTCGACACGCTGCAAGAGACGGGCGCTTGGCGCACCGTGTGGGAAGAACCCTGGTCCGAGGCGATGGCCTGAGGGCTCGCTGACGTCTCGTCCCATCGGGTGACGAAGCGCGACACGGGTTCGCACGTCTGCGGCGCAGGAGGTTGAACATGACCCGCACGTTGATGGCCCTCGTTCCCGCACTCGCCCTGGCCGCTGGCTGCAACCTTGGCTCGCTCACGGGCGATCAGGAAGCCGCCTTCGAGGACGCGCTCAGCGCGATCGAGAAGAGCCAGGAGGCCGAGCTCGAAGCCCGGGTTCAGGCGGCTCTCGCCGAGAAGGAGCAGGCCGAAGAGCAGGCCGCCCTCGAGAAAGAAGAGCGCGAGGCCGAGATCGAGGCCGCCGTCGCGCTGGCCCTCGAAGAAAAGGAGGCCCTCGATCAGGCCGAGGCGGAGGCCCAGGCCAACAAGCCTCGCCAGGTGATCCGGCCCACCAGCGGCTCGATGTCCCGGCCCACCTCCGGCGCGCGCACCACCAGCCGGCCCACCAGCATGTCGCGGCCAAACCGCTAGGCGCCGGTGGTAGTCTCGGCCCCAGGAGGTCGCACCATGCGCAACCCTGGGGCCTGGACCCTCGCTCTCACCCTCGCCTTCACCCTCGCCTGCGGCAGCGGCGGAACAGGCGCGCCGGCGCCCGACCTCGAGAAAGAGCTCGACGCCGCCATGAAAGAGCTCGACAGCATGGAGGCGAACACCGACGGCGACATCAAAGATGCAGGCGCCGACGGTGACCTCGAGCTGAACGACAACGGCGAGGTCTGCTGCAACGCCACCGAGATGGGCGACGAGGGCCCCGAGGAGCGGTACTTCTACGCCAAGCCCGATGCCTGCGACCCCACACAGGTCGACGCGTCGCCGGTGCCGCTCGAGAGCTGCATCCTGTACTTCAGCGACGAGGGCGCCGGTGGGCCCGATCCGTCGCTTCAGCAAGGCGACCCCTCCGAAGAGATCTGCTGCAGCAAGTACGACAGTGGCACCGCCGGAGTCCGCGGCGGCTTCGAGCGCATGACGCGCAAGAGCTGCCTGGCCTGGAAGACCGCCATCGTCATGTCCGACAGCGCGTGTGACGGCAAGGGGCCCAGCCCCACCACCACCACCGGCGGCGCTTCCAAGAGCCGCACCGGCGGTACCTCACGGGTGCCCAACCGCGGCGGCGGCCGAACGCGCACCTCCGGTTCGTCTGGATCGGGCGGCAACACGGTGCGTGGCCGGTAGCTCACTGTGCTACAAGCGCGTCTGACTGTCTGGAGGTCGCCGCTTGGCCACTGCTAGCGCTCCGAACGAGAGCGTCCGTCCCTACCCCGAGCTGAGTGTCATCGGGGTGGCCCTTGGAAGCATCCAAGGCGTCATCATGACGGCCGCGTTCGTCTACATCGCCCTCAAGCTGGGCTTCGGCCTCGGTGGCTCCACCGTGGCGGCGATCATGGGCTTCGTCGTCCTTCGTGGCGCCCTGGGCCGCCGCTCGATCGTCGAGAACAACATCAACCAGACGGTGGCCTCGGGCATCAACACGGCCAGTGCTGGGGTGGTGTTCACCCTGCCCGCGCTGTTCTTGCTGTCGCTCAAAGACCCCGAGCTCTCCAACTTCCCCTTCGGCCCGCTCATCTTCGCCGCGATCGCCGGCAGCCTGATGGGCATCGTGCTCATCATCCCGCTCCGCAAGCAGATGATCGAGTTCGAGCGCCTCAAGTTCCCCAGCGGCATGGCCGTCGCCACACTGCTGCGCTCCCCCGGCGAGGGCGTCACGCAGGGGCTGCTGCTGCTGGGAGGCTCGGTCACCGCCGCGCTGCTGACCTGCATCGTCAACCTGCACCTGCTGCCCGAAGAACTCGACCTGGGCGGCCTGTTCGGCATGCCTCCCTGGTTCCCCATCGCGCTGTACATCAGCGCCGCCAACTTTGGCGCCGGGCTGCTGTCGGGCAAGGGCGGCCTGCCCTTTGCGCTGGGGGGCATCCTGGCGTGGTGGATCATCGCGCCCGTCGCGGTCCAGCTGGGCTGGATTCCCGCGCCCGCCGCCATCCCCACCCCCGACATCGCCGCCTGGCAGACGGGCGAGCTGTACAGCCAGATGCTCCGCCCGCTGGGCATCGGCCTGCTCATCGGCGGCGCGCTCGCGGGGGTCGCCGCGGCCCTGCCCGCCGTCGCTGGCGCCATGAAGTCCCTGCAAGCCGCCGCGGCGATGGCCCGCGAGAAGGGCAGCAGCCCCGAAGAGATCAGCCCCACACTGGTGTACATCGGCAGCGTGCTGGCCTTCATCATGCTGTTCATGAGCGCCTACATGGCATCCGAGCTGCAGGGCGGCCTGGGCGGGGCGCTGCTGGGGCCCGGCGAGCTCACGCGCTTCGTCAACGCCGGCATCATCGCGACGGTGGGTGCCCTGTGGCTCGGTCTGGCCGGCATCATCGTGGCACAGGCCACCGGTCACACCGACATCTCCCCGCTCTCGGGGCTCGCGCTCATCGCCGTGACCCTGATGTTCTTCTTGACCGGCGGCGACGTCACCGCGTCCATCCTCATCGGCATGTCCGTGTGCATCGCCATCAACCAGTGCGCCGACATGATGGCCGACCTCAAGACCGGTCACCTGGTGGGCAGCGTGCCTCGCGAGCAGCAGCTGGCGCAGCTGTTCATGTGCTGGATTGGCCCGTTGGTGGCCATCGGGGTCTTGTACTTGCTGTGGGAGTCACCGGGCTCCTTCGGGCCCGAGTCAGCGGGCTGCGTCGACCCCACCCTCACCTGCTTGTCGGCTCCCCAGGCGGGCGCCCTGCAGGGCATGATCGAGGCGCTGCAGAACGCCGACAGCGCCGTCGACAAGTACCTGTCCGGAGCCGCCATCGGCGGCGTGCTCTCCATCTTCCCCATCGGCGGCCTGGGCGTCCTGGTGGGGCTTGCCATGTACCTGCCGTTTTCGATCACCCTCGCCTACGGCGTGGGCTGCGTCACCTCGATGGGGCTGCAGGCCCAGTTCGGACCGCAATGGATCGGCAAGCGGCTGGTTCCGGCCGCCGCGGGCTTGATTGTCGGTGAGGCCCTCACCCAGCTGGCGTTCAGCGCCTGGGGGATGATCCAATGAACATCGTCAAGCTCATCCCCATGCTCATGCTATTCGCTGGGGTGGCGCTGGCCGCCGCCTTCGGCTCCCGCAACGGCGACTCGCACATCGACAGCCGCACCGCCATGTGGGCGGTGGGCGAGGCCGCCGCCGGGGTCGCCCGCGAGGCCGAGCTCGCCAAGGCATCCGGCGACGCCGAGGCTCAGGCCGAGCTGCGAGAGGCCCACGAGGCGCGCACCGCCGAGCTGCGTGAATCAGGCTTCTTGGGCACCATCCCGGTCGACGCCCAGGTGGCGCTCGCTCGCGATCTGCCGCTGCAGGCCTGGCGCGAGGCCCTGGGCGACGAGGCCGTCGACGGGATCATCACCCAGATGAACCACTTCTCGCTGGGTGCCGCCAAGAACCAGCTGGCCGGTCACACCGGCGACGACCTGGGCGAAGAGGCCGTCAACGAGCTCACCGCCGTCATCGACGCCGCCCTGGCCGGCGGACCGGTTGCCCCCGCCGTGACCGCACTGGCGGCGGCCGGCATCCAGGTGGTCTCCCCGACCCCCGATGCCATCAAGGCCGAGCTGCTGGCCACCGGCAAGCCCCAAGAGATCGCCGCCAAGCTGGTCGAGGCCGGCCACATCGAGCCGGTGCAGACCTACCAGGACCGCCTCGTCGAGGCCGAGCAAGCCAAGGCCGCCGCGCCCGTTCCGGCCCCGTCCACCCGCATCGACCAGTGGGCCCGCAGTGGGGGCCCCATCTGGCTCCTGGGTGTCCTGCTGGTTGGTGCCGGCGCCATCATGGCCCGCCGCCAGATCGCCGCCGAGAACGCCGGGACGGGCACCGGCGAGGGCTCCAGCGACAAGGTCGACTTCGCGCGCACCCTGGCCGCAGCCCGCGAGCGCATCACCGCCCTTCGCACCGACCTGCAGTCCCTGCCCATGGACACCGACGCGCCCAACGCCCGCGACGAGCTCGACAAGATCAACCTCGAGCTGCTGCAGCCCGTGGTCGAGCAGCGCGGCCGCTTCATGGCCCGGCACGGCCTGGCCGTCTTTGCCGAGTATTTCAGCCCGTTCGCAGCCACCGAGCGCAACCTGGCACGCGCGTGGTCGGCGATCACCGACGGCCACTCCGTCGTGGCCCGCGATGCCATCGAGCGCGCGCTCGACAGCCTGTCCATGGCCGATGAAGCCTGGAAGAGGGCCGAGGCGCAGCTGAAGTGACCCCGACCACCGAGCCCGAAGACGACTGGATCGAGCGCTTCGAGCGCCCGATGCTCGTGCTCGCGGTCATCGCGGTCGCCGTCTACATGGCCGAGCTCCAGGGCGTCTGGAAGACGCTCGGGGTGACCGAGGCCTACAACATCGCGTCGATGCTGATCGACACCGTCTTCGCGCTGGATCTGCTGGTCAAGCTGCGCATGCGGGGCGGCCGGTACGTCGGCACCCCGTGGTTCCTGGTCGATCTGCTGTCCACGCTGCCCATCTTGACCCACACCCAGCTGCTGCCTCCGGCCATGCAGGGCCTGCGCTTCGTGCGCACCTTTCGGCTGTTTCGCGTGCTGCGCACCTTGCGCGCCCTGCGCGTGCTGCGCTCGATGACGGTGTTCGATCTGGTGCAGGGCCCGGCGTCCGAGGTCGAGCTCGAGACCCAGCGCAACCTCGAGCGTGCGCTGTCGGCCGTCGTCCTGGGCTTCGCGGCCTTCTTCCTGGGCATCGCCTGGTTCGCCGACACCACCGACGAACAGGAGTTCTGGCTGGTTCTGGGCACGGTCGTGGGCATGAGCCTCATGCTGGTCATCGTGCGCTTCCAGCTGCCGGCGATTGCGGCATCACAGGTGCGCGGACTGCTGAACATCGCCCTTCCGCACCAGGTTGCCCGGGAGTTCCTCAACAACCCCGACAACTACAACCGCACCGAGGCCGCGCCCGCGACGGTCATCTTCTGCGACATCACCGGGTTCACCACCGCGGTCGAAGAGCTGGGCGCCGACACCGACCGCCTCAAGAAGCACCTCGAAGAGGCGCTCGAAGCCCTGGTCGAGGCCCACATCCACCAGGATCTCATCGTCGACAAGTTCATCGGTGATGCGGTCATGTCCTTTCGCGGTGGCCCACACGTCGACGGCACCGAGCAGGAGCACGCCTACCGCGTGGTTCGCGCGGCGCTGGACGGCTGCCGTGCGCTGGCCGCCCAGAACAACCCGCTGTTCACCGGGGTCAAGATCGGCGGCGCCAGCAGCAAGGCCGCGCTCATTGGCACCTTTGGCACCTCACGCCGGCTGTCGTACACCATCCTGGGCGACCGGGTGAACCTGGCGGCCCGGCTCGAGGGGGCCTGCAACAAGCTGGGGGTGCGCACGCTGTTCTGCGCGCGCACCCGCGCGCTGTGCGGTGAGACGCCCGACGTCGCATGGCGACGGGTGGGCCGGGTGCGGGTCAGCGGCAAAGACGAGCGGGTCGAGGTCTTCGAGGCCTTCGACACGTCCGAGCACGTCGACTGGATCCCCGAGTACGAGACCGCCGTCGCCCTGTACGAGGTCGCCGACTTCGACGACGCCCGCAAGGGCTTCGAGCGGGTCGTGGCCGCGCGCGAAGACGGCGACGGACCATCGAAGCGCTACATCGGCCTGTGCGACCAGTTCAAGGACGGCACCCCCGAGGGTTGGGAGCCCGTGCTGGTGACCCGCAAGTAGCGGCCACGCCCCCTTTGCAGGGCACACCTACTTCTTTCGGCACACCGCGGTGGCCCCACTGATCTCGCACGCGCTCTCGCCCCAGGCGATGGGACGCGCCTTGGCCGGCGGACCGCCCCCCTCGAAGGTCGCGGTGCAGTTCTCGTTGGGCACCGCCAAGAAGGTGGCCTTGCCGTCGGCCAGCGGCGCCTTGCGCATCTTGTCGTCGCCGCAGGACAGCGACACCGACGTGGCCGTGCCCTTGGTGACCTGGAACGACACGGTGCGCGCACCGGCCGACGCCTTGCACTCGGCCAGCCCACAGGTCCAGACCCCGGGCGGAACCCCCTCGAAGGTCGAGCCCAGGCTGGCCATGCACTCCTTGCCGCCGATGTCGATGAGCACCTTGCCCGAGACGAACTCCCAGATGCGCTGCTCGCCGCCGCAGTCCAGCATCACCGCGGTGATGGGGTCTGGAGCCATCACCTCGAGCAGCTCGTGCTCGCCGGTCACCTCGCAGCTGCTGGTGTTGCACACGACCTTTCCCGTCGCGGGGAACTTGGTCATGGGCTTCCAGGCGAGCAGCTTGCAGCTGGGGGGCGCTGGATCGAGCAGCAGCGGGGGAGGGTAGATGGTGGCCCCCTGCCCGCAGTCGAGCTCGAACTCGGTCACACCGTCCTTGGCGGTGATCTCGAGCTTGTCGGCGTGGGCGAGAGGAGCGAGGACGAGGGCGAGCACGGCCAGGTTCATGGGGGACCTCCGAGAGAACTGTAGATCACTCAGCTCCCCAGCAGGACCCGCAGGTCCATCACGTTCGTCCCCGTGGGGCCCGTGGTGAGCAGATCGCCCGCCGCTGCCAGTGCCCGATGGCTGTCGAAGTGCGCGAGCCGATCCGCGGCGCCCAGGCCCGCCCGTGCGATGCGGGCCTCGGTCTTCCCGTCCACCAGCCCCCCCGCCGCGTCGGTGGGCCCGTCGGTTCCATCGGTGCCCCCGATGCACGCGGCCCAACGCTTGACCCCCGCCAAGCGAATCGCCACATCCAGTGCCAGGTGCTGGTTTCGGCCACCGGTGCCGCTCCCGGTGACCGCCAGCTCGGCCTCGCCGCCCGAGAGCACCGCGACGCCCGGGGCATGCTGTGCGAGCAAGGCGCCCCGAACCGCCGCATGCGACCCGAACCCGTAGGCCCAGCGCGCCACGTAGCCCCGTCGCCGCGCCTCGGCGGCCGCCCCGTCCAGGGCCAGCCGCTGGTCGCCAACCACGTCGAAGCGCTTGCCCGGGTAGGTCGGCCCGCTGGCCACGAAGGCGGCGTTGCCTGGCACATCACTGAGCACCAGGCTCCACACCTTGGCGGGGCGCGCGGCTTCGGCCAGGCGCCCACCCTTGATGGCGCTCATCTCGACACGGGCGGCGTTCACGGCGTGGATGTCCAGCGCACGCCGCAGCAGGTGCTCGTTGCGCTGCCGCACCGCGTCGAAGGTCCAGCCCTCGGCGGGCAGGCACCACAGCGCCGAGCCACCGCCCGAGATCAGCGCCAGCACCAGCTCGCCCTTCTGCCGCTCACGCACCAGCGCCATCGTGCGCTGCGCGGCCACCACCGAGCGCTCATCGGGGATGGGATGGGCGGCCTCGATCACCTCGACGCCCGGAACCTCGACGCCGTGCCCATCCTTGGTGGTGATCAGCCCGCCCTTGAGCCGTCGGCCCAGCACCGGCACCAGCGGAAGCGCCATGCCAGGCGCCGCCTTGCCCACACCCACGATCCACACGCGCTCGTACCGGGCAACAGACGACTCATGAACATCGAGCCAACGCTGGACCGCCGCCGCCGGCTCGACCGCCGCGACTCCCGCATGCCAGATGGCTTCTGCATCGCTGCGAAGTCCCACGGCAACACCGTAGCATTCTTGCGGCGGCGAACACGAAACTTGCCGACCGCGGTCAACCACCGTATGATTCATGCATCTCGGAGCTCCCTTGACCCACCTCGCCACCTTCACCACCGCTTGCTGCTGTGTGTGTTGTTGTGCGCGCCAGGCGGGCTGACAGACTCCACCAAGTCTCCTCAACAGTCGCCCGCCTCGGCCCAAAGCCAAGGCGGGCGATTTATTTTCTGCACCTGATCTCGAGTCCATGACCTCTCTCCCTCTCACCTCCGACGCCCTCTGCTGCTGCTGCTGCTGCTGCTGCTGCTGCGCGCGCGCCGGGGGCCACGAGGACTGACGTCCACCACTCCCCCGGCAACCGCCGGGGGAGTGCGAGCGCACCTCCGGCACACCGCCCCGGAGGCCACGCTTGTCCCCTCTCGCCCATCGCATCCTCGATCCCCTCGCCGGGCTCCCGAGGCAGCCCGACCCCCAACAGACGCTGGCGCACGCCATCGGCCTGTTTCCACACCTGGCGATCGCGAGCAGCCTGGGCCCCCAGACGCTCGTGATCATCGACATGCTCGCGCGCATGAACCTGCACGTGCCCGTCTTCTTGCTGGACACTGGCTTTCTGTTCCCGCAGACGCTGCAGCTCAAAGACCGCGTCGAGCAGCGGTACGGGCTGCACATCGAGACGCTGACCCCGGCACCTGACGCCGAGTCGCCCTACGACACCGACCCGGACCGCTGCTGCCGGGTGCGCAAGTCCAACCCGCTCGACAGCGCCCTGGTGGGCCTGGACGCCTGGATCACTGGCCTGCGCCGCGACCACGGCCCCAGCCGCTCCAGCGTGCAGCCCATCGACTGGGACACCGCCCACGGCTTGTGGAAGGTCAATCCGCTCGCCTGGTGGACCCGCGAGGCTGTGATGGCCCACCTGCGCGACAACGACGTTCCCTACAACCCGCTGCTCGACCAGGGCTTTCGCTCGATCGGCTGCTGGCCCTGCACCCGCCCCGCCCGCCCCGACGAGGACGAGCGCGCCGGTCGCTGGGCCGGTCGCGGCAAGACCGAGTGCGGCATCCACCTCGTCGATTCCAACCCTTCTTCTGACCCTTCTGGAGCCTGACATGACCGAGCACACCCCCACAGAGCGACCCAACATCGCCGGCGACCCCTCGTCCGTCGAAGCCGAGATCAGCGACTTTCAGGGATCGCTGGGTCGATTCCTGGACGGCAAGGTCCCCGACGCCGTCTTCCTGGAGCACCGCCTGCGCCACGGCGTGTACGGCATGCGCCAGGACGGCGTGCACATGATGCGCAGCAAGCTGCCGCTGGGGCTCATCTCGCCCGAGCAGCTCGAGGCCTTCGCCGACGTGGCCCAGAGCTTTGGCCACGGCATCGCTCACCTCACCACGCGGCAGGACATCCAGACGCACTTCATCCCGCTGGAGCGCACCCCCGACTTCATGCGCGTGCTCGCCCGGGCCGAGGCCACCAGCCGCGAGGCATGCGGCAACGTGGTGCGCAACATCACCGCCTCCGACGTCGCCGGCATCGACCCCGCCGAGGCCTTCGACATCACCCCCGCTGGCATGGCGCTGGCCCGCTACCTGCTGCGCATTCCAGATGGGCAGAGCCTGGGTCGCAAGTTCAAGATCACCCTGTCCAGCAGTGATGATGCGCGCTTCAACCTGGACTCCATCCACGACATCGGCGTGACCGGGGTGATCCGCGACGGCCAGCGCGGCTTTCGCATGAAGGTGGGCGGTGGCCTGGGCGCCGTTCCGCACGAGGCGGTGGTGTTGTACGACTTCTTGCCCGAGGCCGAGCTCCTGCCCGTCAGCCACGCGATCCTGCGTGTGTTCCGCGACCACGGCGAGAAGAAGAAGCGAGCCCGCGCACGCATGAAGTTCGTGGTCGCTCGTCTGGGGCTCGCCACCTTCCGCGAGCTGGTCGAGGAGCAGCGCGCCCAGCTGCCCGATGATCCCGTCTGGACCGAGTGGATCCGCGACGACTTCTGGGCCCTGTACACCGACCAGCCGCGCTTTCCCTCAGGCGGCCCGCTCCCCCAGGGCCGCACCCCCGCCCAGGCGCAGTGGCTGCGCACCAATGTCCTGAAGCAGAAGCAGCCTGGCTACGCCGCCGTCAAGGTGCGCGTGCCCACGGGCGACCTGTCTCCCGGCCAGCTGCGCGGCCTCGCCCAGCTGCTGAGGGCCCACACCGGCGACACCCTGCGGGTCGGCGCCGACCAGAGCCTGCGCATCCGCTGGGTCAGCACCGACAAGCTGCTCGACGTCTACGAAGCGCTGTCCCAGCTCGATCTGGCGAGCCCTCGGGCCGGGGGCCTGGGCGACACGGTCACCTGCCCTGGCGCCGACACCTGCAAGCTGGGCATCACCTCGCCGCGCTCGGTGGCGCGCCGCATGCAGCCCATCCTGGACGAGATCGCCCTGGAGCCCCGCCTGGAGCACCTGCGCATCCACATCTCCGGCTGCCCCAACAGCTGCGCGCAGCACCAGATCGGCGACATCGGCCTGTTTGGGTCTGGGCGCACGGTGGGGGGCCGCACCGTGCCGCACTACGCGCTGATGCTCGGCGGGCTGCAGGGCGGCGTGTCTCCCCAGGGCACCAAGCTCGGCAGCGGCTTTGCGAGCCCGTTCGCCAAGCTTCCCGCCGCCAACGTGGGCGAGGCCGTGCGCCGCATCACCACCCTGTTCCTGAACGAGGGCCTGGACGGCGAGGCCTTCGGCGCCTTCGCTCGACGCGTCGGCCGCAAGCGTGTGCAGGAGCTGCTCGGCGACCTCACGTCCGTGCCCAGCTTCGATGCCGCACCGCACTTCTACACCGAGTTCGGCAAAGAGCAGGAGTCCTTCGAGGTCAAGCGCGGGGTCGGGGAGTGCGCCGGCGAGATCGTCGACCTGGCCGACCTGCTGCTGGCCGAGGCCGACCGCGAAGCCGACAAGGCGGTGGCGCTGTTCGAGGACGGCGGCGAGCGTGGCCCGGTGGTCACAGCCACCTGGGCCGCCTTCGACATCGCTGCCCGCGCCATGTTGAGCACCGAGGGGCTCACCAACCCGCGTGCGTTCGACACGGTCGAGGCCTTCCGGGCTCACTTCTACGACTCTGGGCGCATCTTCGAGGGCGTCGGTCACTACCTGCTCGAGGCCGCCGCCGAAGACACGAGCGCTGTCGACGACGACCGCATCCGCCGCCGGGTGAACGAGGCGGCCTTGTTCGTCGAAGAGGCCCACAACATCATCAACCGGCTGCGCGCCCAGCGAGGTGCCGCATGAGCCGCATTCCCGACATCAGCACCCAAGAGGGCGGTGTGAGCCTGATGGTGGCCTGGCGGCTGCCGGGCCGCCGCGTCCTGGTCATCGGCGGTGGGCCGGTCGCCGCTGGACGCGTCCAGGTCTCGCTGCAGGCCGACGCCGACGTGCACGTGGTGGCGCCCGAGCTCAACGCCGAGCTTCGCGTGCGCGCCGAGCGCGGCGAGATCACCTGGCACGAGCGCCGCTTCGAGCCCTCGGACCTGGACTACGCGGCCATGGTGATGGCCTGCGTCGACGACCGCGAGGCGAGCTACCGCATCGTCAGCGAGTGCCGCCGCCGTCGCATCCCCGTGAACGCCGCCGACATTCCCGAGCAGTGCGACTTCTACTTCCCGGCGGTGCACCGCGACGGGCCGGTGCAGGTCGCGGTGAGCACCAATGGACAGGGCCCGGCCCTGGCCGGTCGGCTTCGCGATCACGTCGCCGCGCTGCTTCCCGACAGCGTCGCCGAGGCCACCAGCGGCTTCGGGCGCTTCCGTCGCCGGCTTCGTGCGGCAGACCCCGCGCCTGCGGGCGATCCCCGCCGCATGGCCTGGGTGCGCAAGCTGGGTCGCAGCTGGTCGTGGCGCAGCCTGGCCCGCCTGCGCCCCCAGCAGATGGACGCGCTCATCGACGGCTACCTCGCTGGCGACGGCCCTCCCGACGAGCCGGGCCACCGAGAGCACGGCCGGGTGCAGCTGGTGGGCGCGGGACCCGGTGATCCGGGGCTTCTCACCGTGGCCGCCCGGCAGGCCATCGTCGAGGCCGACCTGGTGCTCGCCGATCGCCTGGTGACGCCCGAGATCCTGGCGCTGGTGGGCGGCGAGCTGCGCATCGCACGCAAGCGCGGACGCAGCGAGCAAGGCCAGGACGAGCTGATGCAGGGCATGCTGGAGGGCGCCCTGGCCGGCAAGCACGTGGTGCGCCTGAAGGTGGGCGACCCCTTCTTGCTGGGCCGCGGCGGCGAAGAGGTCGCCTGGCTCGCGGAGCGCGGAGTGGCCACCGAGGTGATTCCCGGCATCACCAGCGCCTTCTGCGCACCCCTGGCCGCCGGCATCCCGGTGACCACCCGCGGGCTCGCCGACCGGGTGCTGGTGATGACCGGGCACGGCAAGCAGGGCTCCCGCCCACGCATGCCCACCTTCACCCAGGACACCACCCTGGTGCTGCTGATGGCGGTGAGCCGCCTGGAGTCGCTCACGGCCGAGCTCTCAGCGCAGGGCTGGCCCCCCGAGTGGCCCGCGGCCCTGGTCGAGAAGGCATCGCGCCCCGGTGAGCGCGTGGTGACGGGCACCATCGGCACCATCGCCGCCCTGGCGCGGGAGCAGGGGGTGGCCGCGCCGGCGGCCTTCGTGATCGGACGGGTGGTCGAGCTGGCCCGCGCGACCCGCAAGGCCCGGCCGCAGACCTTGAGCATCGGCCCCCGCCGCGCCATCGCCCCATAGGCCCTGGACATCACGGAGGTCGTCTTGATCGGGGTCCTGTTCATCGCCGTCGCCATCTTCGCCGCGCTCTGGCTCTGGCAGAAGCATGGCAACACCCTCTTTGTCATCGACGTCGAGGCCGGGCGCATGTTCATCCGCCGCGGCGATGTGCCGGCCACCCTGATGCACGCCATGTCCGACGCATGCCGCTTCGGGGGCTTCCGAGAGGGCAGCATCACCGCGTGGAAGACCGACGACGGCCTGGTCTTGCGCACCTCGCCCCGCGACGAGGGCGTCGAGCAGCGCCTTCGCAACACGGTCGGCACCCGCGGCTGGACCGCCTACCGCGCACCGCGCAACGAATACGTGCAGACCGCCAAGCGCGCGGTGGTGTGGACCGCCGTGGCGACCCTGGTCAGCCGAGCACTTCGCCGGTAGCCCTGCGGCGCAGCATGAGCACGGGCACGGCAAGCCACGCGAGCGACCACGGTGCGCCCGGGTTGGCGTCGCAGCCGCAGCCCAGGTTGTCGGGCAGGCCCGGCGCACCTGGGCCCAGGCCGTCGCCACCGGCATCGCTGGGCGACGGATCTGCCCCGTCGACCACACCATCGTGATCGCTGTCGGCGTCGGAAGGATCCAGGCCGGCGTCGACCTCGTCGCCGTCTGAGATGCCGTCCGAGTCGGAGTCGGCCGAGCTGGGGTCGGTGCCCCGATCGAGCTCGTCGCCATCGTTCAGCCCATCGCCATCGGAGTCGGCCACCAAGGGATCGAGATCCAGGTCGAGCTCGTCGCCATCGCTCACGCCGTCGCCATCGCTGTCCCACGCGTTGGGGTCGGTGCCGGCCTCGATCTCGTCGCCGTCGCCCAGGCCATCGTCGTCGCTGTCGGCGTCGAGGGGATCGGTTCCGGCATCGATCTCGTCGCCGTCGTCCAGACCATCGCCATCGGTGTCGGCGAGGCCCGGGTCGGTGCCGTACAGGTCGAGCTCGTCCTGATCGGTCAGCCCGTCACCATCGCTGTCCCCGCCGCCGACCTCGGCATCCAGCCCGTCGCAGTCCTCGTCGTGGCCGTTGCCAGGTACGTCGACGGCGCCCGGGTAGAAGGCGTCGTCGGTGTCGTCGCAGTCGGTGCCCCAGGGCTGGGCGTCGTAGCCGTCGCGGTCGGCATCCCAGTCGTTCCACCCATCGCAGTCCTGATCGAAGCCGTCGTACCAGATCTCGACGGCACCCGGGTTGAACTCGAAGAAGTCATCCTCGCAGTCGTCGCCGCCGCACTGGGGACCGTCGTAGCCATCCGAGTCGCGATCGCACAGCACCCCGTCGACGCCGTCGCAGTCCTGGTCCAGGCCGTCGCCAGCCACCTCGGGTGCCCCCGGGTACACCCCGACACGGGTGTCATCGCAGTCGGTGTTGTCGAGCACGTGATCCGCCGGAGCACTGCACTGCACCACGCCATTGGTCGGCCTGCCAAAGCCGTCGTCGTCGGCGTCGAGATACCAGGTGCTCGCCGTCCCCAGATCGACACTGTCGTCGGCGTCGTCGATGTCGCCGTCGCAGTCGTTGTCGACGGCATCGCAGACCTCGGACTGGCCGGGGTACACGTCGATGTCGCCATCGTCGCAGTCGGTGGCGTTCAGCACCCGACCCGTAATCGGCGTGCACGACTCGACATAGTCGCTCGCAAGCCCAAAGCCGTCGGTGTCGTCGTCGAGGTACCAACGCGCCAGTGCCGAGGTGTCGATGGAGGGGTCGTCGTTGTCGACCAGGCCGTCGCAGTCGTCATCGATGGTGTTGCAGATCTCGGTGGCGTTGGGATGCACAGCCCCATCGGTGTCGTCGCAGTCGTTGCTGTTGGTCACGTGGTCGGCCAGCAAGATGCAGGCATTCTGGGCCTGACTGGGGTCGCCAAAGCCGTCGTCATCGATGTCGCGGTACTGGTCGAAGAAGGTCAGCCCATCGTCGGCGACGCCGCTGCAGTCGTCGTCGACCCCGTTGCACACCTCAGCATCGATCGGGCTCACCTGATCGGTGGTGTCGTCGCAGTCGCCGCTGTTGGACACGTACGAAGGCACCGTCTGGCACGCGTTGATCATGTCGGCCGGGTCACCGAAGCCATCGCCATCGAGGTCGCGCCACTGGTCGGTGAAGGTCAGCCCATCGTCGGGCACACCCGAGCAGTCGTTGTCGATGTCGTCGCACACCTCGGTGAGCCCCGGATTGGCCAAGTCTTCGGTGTCGTCGCAGTCTCCGGCGTCGCGCACATAGGTCGCCGGCTGCGTGCACGCCGTACGGGTGTCCGACGCGGTGCCGTAGCCGTCGACATCGGCATCCTTGAACCAGGTCTGGCCGGGGAACTCGTCGGCATCGTTGTCGTTGCAGTCGCTGCCGTCGGTGATGTAGCCGGCAGGCTGGTTGCACTGCAGCGTCGCCGTGCCCGAGTCGCCGAAGCCGTCGCCGTCCGAGTCGGCGTACCAGACGGTGCCGACCCCGTCGTCGACCGAGCCATTGCAGTCGGTGTCCTGGCCATCGCAGGTCTCGGCGGCGCCCGGGTTCACACCGGCGTTGGTGTCGTCGCAGTCGTCCCCGGCGTAGAAGCCGTCGCCATCGACATCGACCAGAGGAGATCCGGGCCCACCATAGGCGCCAATGTCCGGCGGGCTGTTGTCGGGATCGTTGCCCACCGACGGGTCGCCCGTGTCGACGCCGGGGCTCGACGACGTGAGGCGATAGTCGCTGCCCGCGCAGTCGTCGGGCACGTAGTTCACAAGCAGCGGATCTTCGACGATCTCGCTGCCGGGCAGCCCCCCCGCGATGTGGTTGCTGGAGTTGTTCCACCACAGGTTGCTGGACAGCGAGCTCGTCTGCACATCCACCGCGTACGAGGTACCCGAGTTGCCCATGAAGAGGTTGTTGATGACCGACGGGTTGCCGTCGGACTCGACCTCGAGCGCCGAAGCCTGGCCACCGCCATTGTTCGTATTGTCGATGAAGTGGTTGTTGTGGACGAAGATGTCGCCGCCGTTGTTGTTCGAGAACACCATGGCCGTCTCGCCCGTGTTGCCGGCGATGACGTTGTTCTCGACAATCGCGGTGCCCGTGTCGGAGTTGCCCACACGCCGAAAGAACAGGACACCGTCGGCGCCTCCCGAGCCGTCGCCGTTGGCGCACACCACGTTGTTCGTGAGCTCGATGCCCACCTGCTCGGTCCACATCGCCGCCCCCCGATCCTGGGCGGTATTGCCGACGAAGCGGGACCCGGTCACCTCGAAAAAGGCGCCCTTCTTGCCAAAGATGGCACCGCCACGACGCCCGTGGTTGCCCTCGAAGACAGAGTCGCTGATCTGCAGCGCGCTGCCCGACCCCTGTGTATCGAACCAGATGGCGCCGCCGTCGTCATCGGCAAAGTGATCGCGGAAGGTCGTCCCCGAGATCGTCACCGTGGAGCCCTGCCGGATCGAGATCGCCCCTCCCGCATCGCCGGGCGACGTGCCGTCCTCGAACAGCGAGTCCGAGATGTCGAGCTGCCCCCCGTTCATCAGGATGTGCCCACCGCCATCGCAGCAGCCGGTGGCCTGATTGCCGCTGAAGGTCGCGTTCGTGATCTGTACGGTGGCCGCGGAGTTGGCGATCTCGAGCGCGGCGCCGGACTGCCCCATCACGTCGCGCACGGTCACGCCATCCAGCACCAGCGTGCCGCTGCTCTGGACCAGGATCGCCGAGCTCTGGTTCGGCGCCGTTGCCCCGTCGATCACGATGTCGAGCACCGTGTGCAGGCCACCGTTCACCGTGACGAAGTTGCCGCTGCTGTTGGGCACCAACACGGCCTCGCCCGACCCACCGCTCGGATCGCGCAGGATCACCACGCCCGCGTTCGACGCGTCGAGGGTGATGTCTGGCTGCGAGTGCACCCCCACCTCGACCAATACCCGGTCGCCCGCCACAGACGCGTTCAGCGCCTGCTGCACGGTGGCGTACTCGCTGGGCACCCGCCTGTCGGTGGCCAGGGCGCTCGTCGGCCAGAGCAACAGCATGGGGAGCAGGCGGTTCATCGCACCATTGTAGGCTATCGTCCCGCTGTGCCGCACCACCTGCCTGCCGTCGCCACCATATTGTTCGTCGCCCTGCTGATGAACGCAGAACGCAACGACGACAGCCGCCAGCGGGCGGTGTTCAAGACGCTGGCAGCCCTCTCCTTCATCGGCGCGTGCTTGTCGCTGGGCGCCTGGAAACAGGGCCTGCCCGGTCACGCCCTGCTCATCGGCCTGTGCTTCGGAGCCCTGGGCGACGTGCTGTTGATCCCCGAAGGCAACGGAACCCCATTCAAGCTGGGCATCGGCAGCTTTGCACTCTCGCATGTGCTCTACGTCGTGATGTTCGCGTTGCTCGGCGTCCATCCCATCGGCGCCGCCGCCCTCGTCGTGCTGGTGCCCCTGGGCTGGTTCGTGTGGACCTGGCTGAAGGACGGCGTGGGGCGGCTGGCGGTGCCCGTCATCGGCTACATCACGATCATCACGGTCATGGTGGCGGCCGCGACGGGGTCGTTGGTGGCCGAGCCCTCGGCCGGACGCGGCGTGCTGTTGGCGGCAGCGGTGGTGTTCTTCGTCTCGGACCTGTGTGTCGCGCGGCATCGCTTCGTGCACAAGGCCTTGATCAACCGCACCATCGGCCAGCCCCTGTACTTCGGCGCGCAGCTGCTGTTCAGCTACGGCATCTGGCTGTCATGAAGCTGCACGCCATTAGCGATCTGCACCTGAACCACCAGGCGAACCGCGAGGCCCTGAAGGCGCTGCCCGACTACGGCGACGACTGGCTCATCCTGGGCGGGGACATCGGCGAGCGTCTGGTGCACCTCGAGTTCTGCTTTCGCCAGGTGACCCAGCGCTTCGCCAAGGTGTTCTGGGTGCCCGGCAACCACGAGCTGTGGACGCTGGAAGAGAGCGCCGACGAGGCCGACCGCCTGCGGGGCACGAGCAAGTACCAACTGTTCGTCGAGCTGTGCCGCCACCACGGAGTGCTGTCCCCCGAAGACGACTTCGCCCTGTGGCCCGGCGAAGGGCCCCCGACCGTCATCGCCCCCTGTTTCGTGCTGTACGACTACAGCTTCAGCCCCGACGGCTTCACCCCCGAGCTCGCCGTGAACTGGGCCCGCGAGTCCGGCATCCGCGCCCGCGACGAAGACCTGCTGCACCCCGATCCGCACCCCAGTCGCCAGGCCTGGTGCCGCGAGCGCTTGGTGTACACCGAGCAGCGCCTGGCCAACGTGCCAGACGGCCACCGCATCGTGCTGATCAACCACTGGCCGCTTCGGCGCGATCTCGTGCGCCTGTTCCGCATCCCACGCTACGCCCCCTGGTGCGGCACGCGGGCCACCGAAGACTGGCACACCCGCTTCCCCATCGACGTCTCGGTGCACGGGCACCTGCACGTGCGCGCCACCGACTGGCGCGACGGAGTGCGCTTCGAAGAGGTGGCGCTGGGCTACCCCCGCCACTGGAACACCGATCGCGGCATGGCCCACTACGTGCGCGAGATCTTGCCGGGACCACCGGCCCCGCCCCAGGGGTTCGGAGGACCGCAGTGGCACCGTTAGCTGGGTGCTGAAAAACCCGGCTTGCCGGGTTTTTCAGGGCGCTGCGACCGAGGCATCCGCCGCCCTCGGCAGGTCCGGCTGCCGAATCGGCGATTCCTCGAGAATGCGAAAACCACCGGCCAAACTCAATCGTCGAGTCGGCGGCCGGACTTGCCGAGTCTGAAGGCGGCGGTGCAGGCAATGGTAGAAGCGGGTCGCTGAAATGCGAGGAACGAGTATTTCAGCGGCCTGTTAGGAGGCTGCACCATGATCATCTCTCTGGCCCCTCTGCTGCTCGGTGTCCCCGCGCTCGCCGCGGACGACGACATGTACTTCGACCCCACATCGCGTCCGCAGGGGCACGCCCGGGTCAGCGAGGGCATCGCCCGCCCCAAGCGCACCGGCCCGCCGTCGTGGCCCAGCGGCGCCGACCGCTCCCTGGGCATCGTGCGCTGCGACCTGCAGGTCTACGTCGGTCGACGGGGCGAGACCCGGGCGGTCCGCATCGAGCGCTGCCCCGAGCCCTTCCGAGAGACGGCCCGCGCCCACGCCGCGTCCTGGACCCACGAGCCCGTGCGCCTGGGCGGCGGCATCAAGCCCGTGTGGTACCCCGTCGAGATCGTGTTCAACGGGTCGGCCCAGGCCCTGCGCCCCGAGCCCACTCCACGCCCGCGAGACACCGCGCTCAAGGTCCTGCCCGGTGAGGTCGTGCTGCACCAGGACGAGGCCCAGGTCGACAACCGGGTGCTCCCCGAATTCCCTCCCGATGCCGTGAGCCAGGGCATCGTCGAGGTTCACTGCGCCGTCCGCGTGCACGTCGACGCCGAGGGCGATGTCTCGGACGTGGGCTTCGAGCGCTGCCCCGAGGCCTTCCACGACCCGGTTCTGGGTGCCATCGCGCTGTGGAGCCACGGCGAGGTCGCCATCGCCGGTAAGGCCACCCCGTTCACCTACCAGACCATGCTGAAGCTGCGCCACGACCCGGACACCGAGTAGGTGACCCACATCGTTCTGGTTGGAGGCGGGCACAGCCACGTGGCTGTGCTGCGCGGGCACATGATGCAGCCCATCCCCGACGTGCAGCTCACGGTGGTGGTGGACGAGCCGGTCGCCGTCTATTCCGGCATGGTGCCCGGCTTCGTGGCCGGCCAGTACCGGCTCGACGAGCTCGAGATCGACGTGCGCCCCCTCGCTCGGCGGGCCGGCGCCCGCTTCGTGCAGGGGAGGGTCACCCGCATCGATGCAGACGCCAAATGCATCGAGATCGAGGGCCGCCCCGCTATGGCCTACGACCTGTGCAGCGTCAACGTCGGCTCGACCGTCATCGGCACCGACACGCCCGGCGTGCGGGAGTTCGCCTTTCCCACGCGCCCCATCGGCACCATGTGCCGGCGCCTGGACGCCGCCTTCTCGTCCCCTCCCCGCGCGCCGGGTGACGCGCCCTACCCCATCGTGGTGGTGGGGGCCGGCGCCGGCGGCGTCGAGCTGGCCTTCTGCCTGCGCGAGCGCTTGCGGGCCGATGGCCACACCGGCGTGCACGTCACCCTGGTGTCGGCCAGCGAGCTGCCCCTGCCCGGGCGCCGCGCCGCGCTGGGCGAGCGCATCGTGCAGGCCGCCACCCAGCGGGGCATCGACTGCATCGGCGGGCAGCGCGTGGTCCAGGTGCGCCCCGATGCTGCGGTCCTCGCCGATGGCCGCGAGCTGCCCTCTGCGCTCACGGTGTGGGTCGCCGGGGCCACCGGGCAACCCCTGTTTCGCGACTCGGGCCTGCCCACCGACGAGCGCGGCTTCGCCTGGGTCGCCGACACCCTCGAGGTCGAGGCCGCAGACGGGCTGTTCGCCGTGGGCGACTGCGCAGTGCTGCGCAGCTGGCCACAGATCCCCAAGGCCGGCGTGTATGCGGTACGGCAGGGTCCGGTGCTGCTCAGCAACCTGCGCCTGCGTACCGCTGGACGTCCCCTGCAGGCCTACAAGCCCCAGTCCGACTTCTTCACCATCCTGAACCTCGGCGACGGCACCGCGGTGGGGTCCAAGTGGACGATGGCCGCCGAAGGCGCCTGGATGTTCCAGTGGAAAGACCGCATCGATCGCCAGTTCATGAACAAGTTTCAGCTGCTGCAGCCCAGCGGCGCCCGCAACGCCCTGTACGAGAAGACCGTGCCCCGCATGGCCGAGATGCAGATGGTGTGCGGAGGATGCGCGGCGAAGCTCGGCCACACCCCACTCACCAGCGCGCTCGAGCGCCTGCCCCCCGCTCCCCCCGACCCGTCGGTCACCCTGGGCCTTCATGCCGCCGAAGACGTCGTCGCCTTTCGCCACGCCGGCGCCGAGCTGGTGCAGAACATCGACGCGTTCACCGCCTTCACCGATGATCCCTGGCTCGTGGGCCTGTGCGCCGCGGTGAACGCTACGAGCGACCTGCACGCCAAGGGAGCCACGCCGCGCTGGGCCATGTCCATGGTCACGCTTCCCCAAGATCACGCAGACCCAGAAGGAACGCTGTTTCAGGTGCTCTCAGGAGCGCGGCACTACCTGGACCGCGAGGGCATCAGCCTGATGGGCGGCCACACGACGGTCGGCAGCCAGCTGACGGTCGGCTTCACGGTCACGGGCCTGGCCGAACGGCCGCTGTGGCGCCAGAGCGGCCTGAAGCCCGGCGACGCGCTCGTGCTCACCCGCGGCCTGGGCACCGGCGTGTTGTGGCACGCCGATGCTGCCGGCCTGGCACGGGGCCCGTGGATGTCGGCGCTCGCCATGGCCATGACCCGCGGCAATGGCGCCGCCAGCCGCGTGCTGCACGAGCTCGAGCCCTCGGCGGTCACCGACGTCACCGGCTTTGGACTGGCGGGTCACCTGTCGCTGATGTGCAAGGCATCGGGCGTGAGCGCCACGATCGACGTGGGCGCCCTGCCGGCCATGGCGGGTGCCCTCGAGCTGCTCGAGCGCGGCCAGCGATCCACCTTTCACCCGAGCAACCGCGAGGTCCTGCGCTCCATCCGCGTCACCGCCGATCCTGGGCCCAGGGTGGAGCTCTTGTTCGACCCGCAGACCTGCGGTGGATTGCTGGTGGGCATCGCCGCCGACCGCGCCGAACAGCTGGTCGAGGCGCTGCGAGCTGCCGGAGATGCCGAGGCCTCGGTGATCGGGCATGTGTGCGCCCAGAGCGACGCTTTCTTCGAGGCAATCGGCGCATCTGGGGTGTAGAGTCCCTCTTCTGGAGGTACCCCCATGCGCCTGTTCCCACTCGCCCTCGGCCTGTTCGCGTCCGCGTCCGCACACGCCGTGCCGATGGAGTTCAGCCACCAAGGTCGGATGTTCGACGCCTTCGGTGCGCCCCTCGACGCACCCCAGGACCTGACCTTCCGGCTGTACGACGACCCGGCTACCGGCTCGCTGCTGTGGGAAGAGACCCACGCGGCCCACCCCTTCGACGACGGCTACTACACCGCACGCCTCGGCACCGTCTCGGCGCTCGACACCGACGACTTCGACGGCGACACGCTGTACCTGGCCCTGCAGGTGGGCAGCGGGGCCGAACTTCCGCAACGAACCGCCGTCGTCAGCGTTCCCTACGCGCTGCGGGCAGCCATCGCCGCCGAGGCCGCGCATTCCCTCACCGCCGACCAGGCCAGCCACGCCGACACCGCCACCAGCGCAGACACCGCCACCAGCGCAGACACCGCCACCGCGGTGTCCGGAGGGCTCGTGAATGCGACCGAGATCCAGATCAACGGCACCACGGTCATCGACAGCAGCGGTGCGCTGTCTGGCGGCCTTCCCACCCACACCCACGCCCCGGTCGACATCACCGGAGTACTGAGCACGACGCAGCTGCCCATCGGCACGGGCAGCACCAACGTCGCCGCCGGCGACCACCTGCACTCACAGTACGCCGACGTCTCCCACGCCCACTCCAACTACGCCGATGCCGGCCACGGGCACGGCAACATCCAGCTCGACCTGGGCACGACCACCTGCGGGTCGAGCACCGAAGGGACCGTGCGGTACAACCCCACCGACGTCCAGGTCGAGGTGTGCGACGGAAGCGATTGGCAGACGGTCGGCGGCGCCCCGAGGGTCTACCGCACCTGCCGCGAACTGCTCACCAACGAGCCCGGCACGCCAAGTGCCATCTACACCATCGACATCGACGGGCCTGGCCCCATCGCGCCGCTCTCGGCCTACTGCGACATGACCAGCGACGGCGGAGGCTGGACGATGCTCGGCCGCTCCATGGCCAGCGCGTCCAACGGCGAGAAGTCGACCATCCGTGGCTCCACCTTCGACACCTACGCCACGGTCGGCTTCGGAGCCCCGGGCGCCACCACCACGATGTACTGGATGCCGCTCGAGAACTGGCACACCCTCACCAGCACCTTCGCCAGCAATCAGTTTCGCATTCGCGACAGCTCCTACGAGATGCGCATGCAAGACTTCACCATCGCCGACGCAGCCGGTGACTACGCCTGGAACTGGAGCGGTGGTGTGAGCGGGCACCCCCAGGTGCTGGCCGGGTACTCCAACGGCACCAACCGCATCCGTGGCCAGCGCTTCACCGCCGTGGGCAACGACAACGACGTGTGGGGCCCCGGAAACTGTGCTGTCGACAATGGCGGCACCAACGGCGGCTTCTGGTACGAGAACTGCTTCCAGATCTCGATGATGCACCACACCAACAACCTGTTCAGCTGGTACGACAACGTCGCGACGTCGGTGACCTACCTCGACCTGTGGTTCCGCGAGGACTAGCTACCCCTTCGGAGGCACCTCTCCCGGCGCCGTCCGGCCGCCGGGCCGGCGCCCCAGGATGGTCTTGCCGAGCGCCGACTCGATGAGCCACACGGCGAGGTTCCCCGTCTTGTTGCGGATGTCGAGCGTGGGGTTCAGCTCGACCATCTCCATGCCGACCACCCGTCCGGTCTGAGCGGCCGCCTCGCACACAAGGTGGGACTCGCGCAGGGTCAGGCCTCCTGGCACCGGCGTGCCCACGCCAGGCGCGTCCTGAGGGTCCACCCCATCCAGGTCGAAGGACACGTGGATGCCCACGGTGTGTCGACTCACGCGCTCGATGGCCTCTGCGACGCACACGTTCACGCCGCGGGCGTCCAGCTCGCTCATGGGGTACACGCCCACCCCGGTCTGCCGCACCAGCGCCACTTCGGATGGGTCGACGTCGCGCGCCCCGATGATGCAGACGTCCTGGGCACGAAGCGCGGGCTCGTCGCCGGCGATGCCGGTCAGCTCTGGCGGACCGTGGCCCAACAGCACGGCGAGCGGCATGCCGTGGATGTTTCCGGACGGCGAGGTGTCCGGCGTGTTCATGTCGGTGTGGGCGTCGACCCACAGCACGCCCAGCCGCTCGCCGCGCTTGCGGTAGTACCGCGCCATGCCGCTGATGGTGCCGATGGCTTGCGCGTGGTCGCCGCCCAGCACCAGCGGGATCTCGCCGCGCTCGCAGCAGCCCTCGACATGGTCGGCCAGCCGCGCACAGATGTCGGCGATGGTGGGCAAGAAGCGCGCGTTCGCAGGCCCCTTGTCGACCGCCTCGTGGCTCACCCCAAAGCTCTGGAAGGGAGCAATGGCGTAGCCCAGGCCCGACAGCCGCTCGGACAGCTGGGCCACATGCATGGCCGAGGGTCCCATGTCGGTGCCCCGCCGGCCAGCGCCCAGATCGACGTGCACGTTGGTGATCGCCACCTTCATCGGCCCATCCACTTCATGAGTTCGTCTCTCCTGCGGGTGATGACCGGGTCGGTTCGCACCCAGCCTCCGGTGAACTGCTCGATGGCGCGGGCCACCGCGATGGTCAGGTGATCGTTTCCGCGCCGACCGACCACCTGGGCGCCCATCGGCAAGCCCAGCCCGTCGAAGCCCACCGGCACTGTAGTGGCCGGCAGCTCGAGCACGTTGAACAAACACACGAAGGTGTGCGCAAACGGGCGTAGCAGCAGCCCCCGGTGCAGCGGAGCCGTCACCGGAAAGGTCGGGCACAGCAGCACGCCGTCCTCGCCCAGCTGCGCCTCGAGCTCGGCCTGGGCGGCGCGACCGGCCTCGACCCAGTGGTCTTGGCTGCCGGGCAGCTTGTCGAGGGCATCCGAGAGCAGCCCGATGATCAGCGCCGGACTGCTGAAGTCCCCTCGCCGAAGGGCCACACGGGCGAGCTCACGGGCGTAGCTGAAGGGTTCCCCGCACGCGAGCACGTCGCGGTAGGACTCGTCGTTGCCCTCGGCCAGCATCGCCGCCCAGATCTCGAAGGAGTGCTTCAGCGCGCCCGCTTCGATGGGCCTGACCGTGGCGCCATCGCTCACCAGCGCGTCGGCGACGCGGCGAACGGCCGCCGCCACCTCGGGCTGCACGCTCGCGCGCCCGTTGTCGGTGACCACGTGCACGGTGACGCGGTCCAGGCGGACCCTGTGCACGTCGCCCAGCGGGCGCTCGACCACCGACGGGCATGCCCCGTCGGGACCGGCCATGACCCGCGTGAGCGTCATCAGGTCCTCGGCGCGACGAGCGATGGGTCCCAGAGAGTGGTACCGGCCCGTGACGACGCCGCTGGGGGCATGGGCACCGGTGTTGGGGATGGTGCCGCCGGTCGGCTTGTGTCCCATCGCGCCGCACAGCGCCGCCGGAATGCGGATCGAGCCGCCGATGTCGGCCGCCAGGCCGAACGAGACCGCGCCGGAAGCCACCAGCGCGCCATCGCCACCGCTGCTGCCACCGGGCGTGCGCGCGGTGCTCCACGGATTGGAAGTCCGCCCGTAGATCGGGTTGTAGGTCTCCATCCAGATGCCGCCGTCGGGCACGTTGGACAGCCCCAGCACGATGGCGCCCGCCTGGCGCAGCCGCTCGACCGCGGTGGCATCCGCCGCCGCGACCTTGCCGCGGTTGCGCCCGATGCCCGCGGTGTTGGGCATGCCCTGCACGCCGACGAACTCCTTGACGCTGCAGGGGATGCCAAACAGGGGCGGAGCTGCATCGGGTCCGTGGTCTGCAAGCCAGGCATCGGCCGCGGCAGCCTCGTCTCGCGCCGCGTCGAAGCGCTCCACCACCAGCGCATTCAGCGCCGGATTCACCTCGCGAACGCGCTGAATGTGGGCCTCGACGACCTGCGAGACCGTGGTCTGTCCGCCCACGATCGCGCCGCGGAGCTCCCGGATCGAGGCATCGAGCGGGTTCATCGACAGGCCCCGACAATCACGAGAATCCAGGCTTTTGGTGACAGCCCCAGACAACCTCCCCTGCCCGCCCATCGGGGGCTCATCGGCGCCCAAGGATCGCGTTTTGGGGGCCAGTCACAGTGTCCCACGACCGCACCCCGCGCGTCTAAGTCTCAGGCGGCGGGGTTCCGCGGCCGACTACACAGACAGGGGGTCGTCATGATCGAGAGCACGAACCGTTTTGCCAGGCTGCACCGGCTCGTTCCGCGGATCGCGGGGCCAGACGAGCCCGTCTCGCGGCCCTTGGTTCCCGGTCACCTCTCCATCGCACTGGCGATCGACGGCGCCGCCGGGCGTCGCGACGTGACCCAGGACGATCTGGACCGCTGGGAGGCCTCGTTCGACGAGCTGCTGCCGCTCGCCGTCGACAACCTGCGCCGCGCCACCCGCGACGATGGGTGGATTCCCGTGAAGGGCCATGCCGGGCTTCGCATCTACGACGCCAAGACCGGCGCCGCCGCGGCGCGCATGCTGATCCTCGACGAGCTGGTGCAGCCAGCACCGGTCGCCGGCATGGTGGTCGCCGTTCCCGGCCCCGATCAGCTCGTGGCCGTCACCCTCGACTCGCTCGAGGCGGTCGAGAGCCTGCGCGTCCTGGTGAACGCCAGCGACGCCGCGGTGGCCGGGGGCGACCCCTTGTCCAACCAGCTGTTCTGGTTCGACGGCCAGGACTGGCACCACCTGCCGGTGCAGCACCTGGGCGACGAGATCCGCATCCTGCCCAACGGCTCCTTCATGGCCGCAGTCGAGCGCCTGGCGGCCATGGACTACTTCATGCCCGCGGCCGCCGAGGCATAGCGGGCTCCGATCCTCGGCGGCCGCGTCGCTGCTCGCCGCCGATTCGGTGATTACAGACGCCCCATGTTCCGCATCATCCCGGACCTGATCTCGGTCATCACCACCTTCGTGCCTCCGTGGGCGCTGGCGGTGCTCGGGGTGGCGGCGGTGGCGCTGGCCATTCCGGCCTGGCTGCGCTCGGTACGCTCCAAGCAGATCCGCAACCGGCTGCGCTGGGTCGGGCGCGCCCACAGCGACGACGAACGCCACCGCTGGGCACAAGAGGCCTTCCAGCTGGCCGACGGCAATGGCCTGCTGCTGGTCGTGCTCGCCGAAGAGGCCCACAAGCTCAACCAACTCGACCTCTTCAAGCGGGCCATGACCCTGCTGCGCGCCATGCCCGGGCTCGAGCCCGACATCGCCCGCCTGGACAAGCAGTCCCTGAAAGACAAGCCCCGCTACCGGCACCCCGTCGAAGCCGCGGTGGTCATCGAGAAGCTCGCACGCGAGGGCATGGTCGACGAGGCGGTCGAGCGCCTGAACGAGGCGATGCAGCTGTTCCCCGGTGACAGCGACCTGCAGGAGCTGAGCGAGACGCTCCGGTAGCTGGCCCGCGCCCGGCTTCCGGCATACACGCGCCGGAATCCGGAGTCGTCCCCTCATGACACAGAAGACCGAGCCGACCCCCTCGTCGCAGACCGAGTCCCCTCGCCTGATGGGCCACCCCTCGGGCCTGTTCCTGCTCTTCTTCGCCGAGATGTGGGAGCGCTTCAGCTACTACGGCATGCGCGCGCTGCTGATCTTCTACATGATCAAGGGCTTTCTGGCCTACGGCGACAACGAGGCCTACAAGGTGTACGGCGCCTACGTCGGGCTGGTCTACGCCACACCCTTCTTTGGCGGGCTGCTCGCCGACCGGCTGCTCGGCGCCAAGCGCGCGGTCATCCTGGGCGGCCTCTTCATGGCCGCCGGCCACCTGATGATGACCGTCGAAGACAGCACCTTCTTCTTCGCGGCGCTCGCCCTGCTCATCGTGGGCAACGGCTTCTTCAAGCCCAACATCAGCACGATCGTGGGCTCGCTGTACCCCGAGGGCGACCCGGCCCGCGACGGCGGCTTCACCATCTTCTACATGGGCATCAACCTGGGTGCCGCGATGTCGCCGCTGCTGTGCGGCTACGTGGGCGAGACCTACGGCTGGCACTACGGCTTCGGGCTGGCGACGGTGGGCATGCTCTTTGGCCTCGCCGTCTTCATGATCCCGGGCTTCATTGGCCAGGCGCTCACCATGCTGTGCGCGCTGGGCACCCTTGCCACCCTGGGCCTCGGCTTCGCCGGGCAGCTGCCCGAGGGCGGCATGGCCACCGTCAGCCTGGCCTTGCTCGTGCTGCTCGTGCTCGCCGGCATCGCCGGCTTCGTCGAGCTCAAGCGCGAAGAAGAAGGCAAGCCCCCCATCCTTCCGCAAGGGCCCGAGCTGTCGCGCTACACCGCGCTTGCCATCGTGCTCGTGGGCTCGATCAGCACCGCTGTGGTCATGTTCGCCGTGCAAGAGAGCGATCCCGTTGTCCAGGCGGTGGTCGGTTTCGTGTCCATCGCATTGATCGCTGCAGGCCTCGCCGGCACGGCCGCGCTGCTCAAGGGCGGACTGCCCAAGGGTGCGGGCCGCGCCCCCGATCCCGCCTACCTGCACAAGCCCGTCGCAGGCCCGCTCACCCTCGAGCACGTGACCTACCTCTGTGCGGCCAGCGTCGTGCCGATCGTGGCGCTCCTGGTCAACAGCAACCGCACCATCAAGGTCATCCCCGACTCGGTGCTCGAGCCCCTCACCGCCGAGGGAGCGGGTGCCATTTCCAACCTGATGGGCACCCTGCTGGGCGAGATGAGCACGCCCACGGGCCTGCTGCTGACCGTCACCGGCGGCGTCGCGCTGGTGTACCTGCTGGGCTCCACCTGGACGAGCACCAAGGTCGAGCGCGAGCGCATGTGGGTCGTCGTGATCCTGATGTTCTTCTCCATGATGTTCTGGGCCTTCTTCGAGCAGGCTGGCTCGTCGATGAACAACTTCACCGACCGCAACATCGATCGCGTCACCGAAGAGCGCCTGGTGACCGCCGACGAGGTCGGAGACACCCTCACCATCGACCTCAACCAAGAGCAGCTGGGCCACATCAACGCCGACCCGGCGTTCGCGGCCCTGGTCAACGAAGCCCTGGTCGAGCAAGAGAAGAAGCGCGCCGAGGCCGGCGCCGAACCCAGCGACGACCCCTATCGAATGGCCGCAGGCGAGGCGCTGAACCTCACCGCGCTCGACGCCCTGCGCGAGGCCAAGGCCGACTCGGGCGTCAAGTGGACCGTGCACCCCTCTGGCGCGGGCATGGGCATTGGCGGCACCGAGGTTCGGGCCACGATGTTCCAGTCCGCCAACGCCATCTTCATCGTGATCTTCGGGCTCATCTTCACCGCCATGTGGACCGGCCTGGGCAAGCGCGGCCTCGAGCCCTCCACCACCGCCAAGTTCGCCCTGGGGCTCCTGCAGCTGGGCTTGGGCTTCGTGGCCCTGTACATCGGCGCCAGCAGCGCCGACGAGCGCGGCATGGTGGGCGTGAGCTGGATTCTGCTGGCCTACCTGCTGCACACCACCGGCGAGCTGTGCCTGTCGCCGGTGGGCCTGTCGATGGTGACCAAGCTGTCGCCCAAGCGACTGGTCAGCAGCGCCATGGGGGCCTGGTTCCTGGCCACCGCCTTCTCGGGCTTCCTGGCGGCCATCATCGCCACCTTCACGGGCGTGGGCCACGGCGGCGACGGGCCCAGCTACATCCCCGTCCCCAGCGAGACCGTGCACGTCTACGGCGACGTCTTCGGCACCATCGCGGGCACCGCCATCGCCTGCGCGGTGCTGTGTTTCGCCCTGGTCCCGTTCCTGAACCGCTGGATCCACGCCGACCACAAGGGCGACGACGAGTCCGAGGCCGAGCCCCAAGAGGCACCGGCTTCCTAGGCTCTCGCCGACCCCAGGCGTGTTTTCCACAGACCCCGAACGCTCGCCAGGGCGTTCGCTGGGCCCCATTTCGCGGCTGGACCCTCGCCGAGCCGCGAGCGGGTCGAGCGCCCCGCCCCGACCTACAGACTGCGCACCAACTCGTCCAGGCGATCCTTGAGCCGCTCGAGCTCGCGCCGCACGTGGCGCCGATCCGCGCGGAGCCGGTCGGCGTCGGGGGGCAGTTCACGTTCGAGTCGAAACACCACCAGATCCAGATCGCGAAGCAGGGTGTCGAGCTCGGCCACGACCCTGGGAGGCGTGCTCATGGGACCTCCGTCGAGAGCAACGCGGCCTATAGCTCGTTTCGCCTGTCTATGAGGACTTCACGATCCTCACGCGATCGTGCGGCCCGGATCGGATCGCGCCGCCTTCGATCCGCATGAAAAGGTTGATCCGCTCCAGCGTCCGATCTGTGGACAGCTGTGGATAAGAAAAAGCTCAGGAGTTTCCCCTACACGGCAGGCACGGATCAGGAGCGCATCTTGGGACGGGGACACATGGGGATGAGGCAAAAACACTACATGTGGGGGCTTGCCCGGGCTTTCGGCCACTAGATATTGTGTCCTGGCGTCGCAAGGCGTACCCCGTCGACCGCCGACCTCCCTTCCTGGTGGGCCTGTTGGTCGACAGCTCCGTTCTGCCGATCCGTCGGCACCAGCGTTCCTGTCCTACCCGCACATTCCGTACCGAGAGATCAACCCGATGAAGGTCGCACGTCGCTTCACGGTCGGGCTGGAGTCCCCCTACTCCGGCCTCGACTTCGTCCCCCGCCGCTCCGAGATCCGCAACCCTGACGGAACCACCGTCTTCGAGGCCACCGACGTCATGGTCCCCGACGGCTGGAGCCAGGTGGCCACGGACATCATCGCCCAGAAGTACTTCCGCAAGGCGGGTGTGCCGGCGATCACCAAGCCCGTCAAAGAAACCAAGGTCCCCAAGTGGCTGCAGCGCCGCGAGGCCGACACCAAGGGCATGAACGCCCTCGCCGACGACCGCCGCTACGGCGGTGAGCGCGACTCCCGTCAGGTCTTCGATCGCCTGGTCGGCTGCTGGACCTACTGGGGCTGGAAGGAAGGCCTCTTCGACAGCGAAGACGACGCCCGTGCCTTCTACGACGAGCTCCGCTTCATGATGGCTCGCCAGATGTGCGCGCCCAACAGCCCCCAGTGGTTCAACACGGGCCTCAACTGGGCCTACGGCATCGACGGGCCCGCGCAGGGCCACCTGTACGTCGACAACATCACGGGCGAGCTCAAAGAGTCCGAGTCGGCCTACGCCCGGCCGCAGCCGCACGCCTGCTTCATCCAGTCCGTCAGTGACGACCTGGTGAGCGACGGCGGCATCATGGACCTGTGGCTGCGTGAGGCCCGCCTGTTCAAGTACGGTTCTGGCACCGGCAGCAACTTCTCGAACGTGCGCGGCGAGGGTGAGCCCCTGTCCGGCGGTGGCCGCTCGTCTGGCCTCATGAGCTTCCTGAAGATCGGCGACAAGGCCGCGGGCGCCATCAAGTCGGGCGGCACCACCCGCCGCGCCGCCAAGATGGTCTCGCTCGACCTCGACCACCCCGACATCCAGAGCTTCGTGAACTGGAAGGTCGACGAAGAGCAGAAGGTGGCCAGCCTGGTCACCGGCAGCAAGCTCAACGAGCACCACCTCAACGCGATCATCAAGGCCGCCAACAGCAGCGACAGCGACGATCGCTTCGACCCCACGGCCAACAAAGAGCTGGCCAAGGCGGTCGCCAAGGCTCGCCAGGCCTTCATCGCCGACAACTACATCTGGCGCGCCATCCAGTACGCCAAGCAGGGCTACACCGGCATCGAGTTCCCCACCTACGACACCGACTGGCAGGGCGAGGCCTACGGCACCGTCTCGGGCCAGAACAGCAACAACTCGGTGCGCATCCCCAACCGCTTCATGGACTCGGTCCTGCGCGACGAGGGCTGGAACCTCAAGCGGCGCACCGACGGCAAGGTCGCCAAGACCCTGCGCGCCAACGAGCTGTGGGAGGACATCTGCTACGCCGCGTGGGCCTGTGCCGACCCGGGCGTGCAGTTCGACACCACCATCAACGAGTGGCACACCTGCCCCACCGACGGCCGCATCAACGGCAGCAACCCGTGCTCCGAGTACATGTTCCTCGACGACACGGCCTGCAACCTGGCCTCGCTCAACCTGATGCGCTTCTACGACGCGTCCAAGCAAGAGTTCCTGATCGACGACCTGGTGTACGGCATCCACCTGTGGACGACCGTGCTCGAGATCAGCGTGGCCATGGCCCAGTTCCCGTCACCCGCCATCGCGCAGAAGTCCTACGACTACCGCACCCTGGGTCTCGGCTTCGCCAACCTGGGCGCCATGCTCATGCAGATGGGCATCCCCTACGACAGCCCCGAAGGCCGTGCCATCGCCGGCTCCATCTCGTCCATCCTGTCTGGCGAGGCCTACGCCCAGTCGGCGCGCCTGGCCCAGGCCAAGGGTCCGTTCGCCCGCTACGAGGCCAACAAAGACTCGATGCTGCGGGTCATCCGCAACCACCGTCGTGCGGCCTACAACGCGCCCAACAGCGCCTACGAAGACCTCACCATCCGCCCGGTCGCCATCGACGAGCACTTCGCCCCAGAGGCGATGCTCACGGCGGCCCGCAAGGCCTGGGACAGCGCGCTCGAGCTGGGCGAGCAGCACGGCTACCGCAACGCACAGGTGACGGTAATCGCCCCCACCGGCACCATCGGCCTGGTCATGGACTGCGACACCACCGGTGTCGAGCCCGACTTCGCCCTGGTCAAGTTCAAGAAGCTCGCCGGCGGCGGCTACTTCAAGATCATCAACCTGTCCGTGCCTCCGGCGCTGCGTCGCCTGGGCTACGGCGACGACCAGATCCAGGACATCGTGCGCTACGCATCGGGCACCGGCTCGCTGGTAGGCGCTCCGGCGATCAACCACGAGACCCTGCGCAGCAAGGGCTTCGATGACGCCACGCTCGAGAAGGTCGAAGAGCAGCTGGCCACCGCGTTCGACATCAAGTTCGTCTTCAACCGCTTCACGCTGGGCGACGACTTCTGCAAGGACGTGCTGGGGCTCACCGAGGCCCAGCTCAAGAATCCCGCGCTCAACGTGCTCGAGGCCATCGGCTTCACCCGCGGCCAGATCGACCGGGCCAACGCCTGGGCCACGGGCACCATGACCATCGAGGGCGCGCCGCACATCAAGGACGAGCACCTCGAGGTCTTCGACTGCGCCAACAAGTGCGGGCGCAACGGCAAGCGCTTCATCGCTCCGGCCGCTCACATCCGCATGATGGCGGCGGTGCAGCCCTTCATCAGCGGCGCCATCAGCAAGACCATCAACATGCCCAACGACTCCACCGTCGACGACGTCAAGAGCGCCTACATGCTCTCGTGGCGTCTGGGCATCAAGGCCAACGCGCTGTACCGGGACGGCTCCAAGCTGTCGCAGCCGCTGTCCTCGGTGATGGCCACCGACCTGTTCGACGCCGTCGAGGGTGTGCAGCTCGAAGAGCCGCTCGCCGCGATGCCGGCGGCCGCCAAGGCCACCAAGATCGCCGAGCGCGTGGTGGTTCGCTACCTGGCCAAGCGCCGTCGCCTGCCCGATCGCCGCAACGGCTACACCCAGAAGGCCGTCGTGGCCGGCCACAAGGTCTTCCTGCGTACCGGTGAGTACGACGACGGGGCCCTGGGCGAGATCTTCGTCGACATGCACAAAGAAGGCGCCGCCTTCCGCAGCCTGATGAACTGCTTCGCCATCGCGGTCAGCATCGGCCTGCAGCACGGCGTCCCGCTCGAGAAGTTCGCCGACCAGTTCCTGTTCAGCCGCTTCGAGCCCAACGGCATGGTTGCTGGCAACGACCGGATCATGATGGCCACCAGCGTCATCGACTACATGTTCCGCGAGCTGGCCATCACCTACCTGGGCCGCGAAGACCTGGCGCACGTCAGCGAAGAGGACCTTCGCCACGACACCATGAAGAAGAACGAAGAGCCCATGTGGGACGAAGAGCGCGAGGTCGCCCACCAGGTCTTCGTGGGCACGGCCATCGACGTCGACGCCCCTCCCCCGGCCCAAGACGCCGAGGTCGAGGCCGACGCGCCGCGTCCCATCCTCCGCAGCACGCGTGTCCAGGCCATCCTCGATGCCAAGGCACAAGGCTACGAAGGCGAAGCCTGCGACGAGTGTGGCGCCATGACCATGGTGCGCAACGGCAGCTGCCTCAAGTGCATGAGCTGCGGCTCGACGAGCGGCTGCTCGTAGCAGCTAGCCGCCTGCTGGCAGCCATCGAAGTCGCGGTCCACAACCGCCGCCTCACAGCCCCAGTTCAGCACCGCTGAGCTGGGGTTTGATGCGTCTTCAGGCCGCGCCTCGGCGCAAGGCCTTGAGCGCCATGCCCCGGTCGACCAGCTCACCACGGCAGTAGAAATCGAGGCTACGGTCCAGGATGTACATGATGCGCTGCCGCAGCGGAATGGCCAGGAATTCCTGCACCGACATGCGGGTGCTGCCGTCGGGATTGCGAACCTCTACCTCGTCGAACGGCATGCCATCACCCCCGCAACACGGCTTCTCGGGTGCCGGCGACGATCGTCATGACCTCTTGGGCCACGTCGTCGGCCACATCGAGCTCGGTCAAGGTGTCCCGGAGGTGCACGGCGACGGCGTCGAAGTGCACGTCGGACAGCCCCTTGTCGCGCACCAGCCCTGCGTGCGCCCGCGTGAGGTCGCGCCCCCGGTACTCGGACGGACCGTCGAAGGCCCACGCCATGAACGAGATCATCTTCTTGCTCTGCACGGCCATGTCGAGCTCAGAGAAGAACGGACGGGTCACCTCGTCAGCGACGACCTTGTCGTAGAAGATCTCGACCGCAGCCATGATGGCCGTGTCGCCGCCGAGTCGCTCGTAGAGTGTTCCCATAGCCATCATCGTGCCGTACGGTGGGCCAGAATTCAAGTGTCCGGCACACCGACCGATTCTCCAACGAATCGCGGCATTTGAAGGAATGCTGTGCCGCGTACACCAAGCCCCCGCCAAGTCTGCCGGCGAACCGCCGCCAGCACACCACTGACCAGGAGCCACGTCCCATGCGCCCATCCACGATTCTTCCCCTTGTCGCCCTCGCTGCGCTCGCCTGCCGAGGAGCCGACGGAACCCTCTCGTCCACCGAGTCGCTCGCCGAGGGCGACGCCAACTGTGCCGCCGGCGGGGTGGCCATTCACTTCGGCATCGACGACAACCGCGACGGCGAGCTCGCCGCCGACGAGCGAGACGGCACGCCTGTGTACGTGTGCAACGGCACCAGCGGCACCGACGGAACCAATGGCATCGACGGAAGCAACGGCGAGGACGCCGGCGCATTCCAGATCATCGACACCGACACCGCGTGGACCGCGGACACCAGCATCGATGTGCCCACCATCGTGATGGCAGGAAGCACGCTCACCGTCTCGCCGGGCATCGACGTCCAGTTGATGCCGGGCGGCAGCCTGCATGTCGAGGGAGCCATCGTCTTCGAGGGCGACTCCTCGACGCCCGGCGCGACCGTGCGGCACGGGGTTTCTTTCGCCGGTGGAGCAGGCAACCTCTATGCGACGGGAACCGCCGATTCTTCCGTATTCGACTACGTCACCTTCCAGGACGTCGGCCTCATCCTCGAAGGCGCCGCCACAGCCAGCATCACCGGGGCCACCTTCACGGACAGCTCGCTCCAGGTCTGGGACCGCGCATCGGCCTTCGCGATCAGCGACTCGACCATCCAGGAATCGCCCGAGGTCTTTGGGGTACAACTGATGGTGCGGGACGTCCCGTCGCTCACCGTCGACAATGTCGAAATCTCTGGCGGAGGCACTGGCCTACAGTTCGAGGCCGTCCAGGACGCGACGCTCGTGATCAGCGACTCGTCATTCACCGGTGTCGGCAACGCGATCACCATGGCTGCATACGAGGCAGCCGCCCGAATCGATGCCGATCTCAGCGGTCTGACCTTTCAGGACATCGGTATCAGGGGGGTCGTGGCAAACCGAGCCGACCTGTCCATGACGAACGCGACGTTCGACGCCGTCACCCTGGATGCGGTGTTCGGTGATGCGACTGTCAGCGCCGATCTGACAGGCCTCACCATCAACGACGCCAACGGCGACTGCATCACGGTGTCGGGCCCGCTGACCGTCGCCGACTCGACCCTGACGGACTGCAGCCTAGAAGGCATCCAAGGCGGCTCCGAGCTCACCGTGACCAACACCTCGATCACCAATGCCCGGCACGGGATCTGGTACGACTTCCTGGAAGCGGACTTCGACACGCCGGTCGTGTCCATCTCGGGCGTCACGATCACCAACGCGGTGCTGCGTGGCATCCACGTCGCCAACTACACGAGCAATACCACGATCGGCTCCACGACCGTTGATGGCACCGACCTGAACGAATGCATCCTGGTCTCCGGGTCTGCAGACCTCGACACCGTCACCGCGCAGAATTGCGCATCGCACGGCGTTCGCGTCGGCCGTGGCGGCACCGCGAATGCCGTGACCACCGAGACCACGTTTGGCGGTGGCCTACGGTTCGACATCTGGGAAGCGGACGTGACCATCACCAATGCCACCGTCAGCAACGCAGGTCTTGACGGCATCTACTCCGGCGGTACCAACACCAGCATCGACCATGCGACCGTGACGGGCACGGGTGACGACGGCATCGAGATCCGCACCGAAAACGCCAACGTCACCAACGCCACCGTCACGAGCGCCGATAGATACGGCATCTACCTCGCCGGGGGCGGAGACGTCACCCAGTGCGCGGTGGATGGGGCGGCGAACTGGGGGGTCTACATCGACGCCGTGAGCCCGAGCCTCGTCGACCTCTGCGACGTGACCAACGGCGGCTCCATCGGTGTTGTCGGCCACTTCCAAGGCGGGATCCGCAACGGAAGCCTGCTCACCGTGAGCAACAGCAACCTCATGGGCAATGCCGACCGAGGCGTCGGCTATGCGAAGTACCTCGACGGTAACTTTCTCGCCGACAATGCCGGGTTCACGGGCGCAGACACCACGGTGGCCGGAACCGAGGACGACCTGTACAACGCCCACAACGACCAGAGCGCCTTCATCGATGTGATCCTGTCGGCGGCGTCCGAAGCGGTGACCGGGACCGGACCGCAGAACTGATCCGAATGTGTGCAAAGGGCCGGGCGCGAGTTACTCGCGGCCGGCCCTTGTCGGTTCAGGGGCGCCTCAACATCCGCTCGTTCCGCACCCAGCAGGAACGCACAGTCCAAAGCGAGGGAACACATGGCCCGTAAGAGCAGCCCCCTGAAGCCCGGCGAAAAAGTCGACTACAAGGACATCCGCCGTCTGCAGCGCTTCCTGACCGAGCGCGGCAAGATCCTGCCGCGCCGCGCCACCGGCCTCACCGCCAAGCAGCAGCGGCAGGTCTCGGGCGCCATCAAGCGTGCGCGCCACCTGGCGCTGCTTCCGTACGTCAAGGTCGACTGAGGGTAGACTGCGCACGGGGGTACCCATGCGCATTGTCTGGCTTCTATCTACACTCGCCCTGTCCACCACCGCGGCAGCGGTCCCGCTGGAACTGAACCACCAGGGGCGGCTGTTCGATGCGCTGGGGCAGCCCTTGTCGGGCAGCCACGATCTCGAGTTCTCGCTCTTCGACGCGACGTCGGGCGGAAGCCCGCTGTGGACCGAGACACACACCGTGGTCGTCGATGAAGGCTACTTCTCGGTTCAGCTCGGATCCGCCGCTGCGATCGACAGCACCCTCTTCGACGGCAGCATCCTGTACCTGGGCACCGCCGTCGACTCCGGCGCGCCCCTGACCGATCGGCTCGCGCTGGTCAGCGTGCCCTACGCCGTACGCGCCGGCTCGATCGACGACGGCGCAACCATCGACGCCTCCGAGCTGCGTGTGGGCGGCACCACCATCGTGGCCGGCGACGGGTCCATCGACTGGTCGCATCTAACAGGAACCCCGAGCTACGCGGCCGATCCGCACACCCACGACTACGCGGCCACGGTCCACACGCACGTGGCCGCAGATCTCACGTCGGGCACCTTCGACCCCGCCCGCCTTCCCGTCGGCACCGGAGCCAGCCAGGTGGCCGCCGGCAACCACGGGCACACCGCTGTCGACGTGGGCGCACTGCCCGTGGCCGGTGGCACCCTCACCGGCGCGCTGCAGCTGGGCAGCACCAGCGACGACACCTGCGGCGGCACCGAGGCCGGCACCCTTCGCTGGGACGGCACCAACCTGCAGGCCTGCGACGGCTCGGGCGACTGGAAGTCCATTCGCTTGGTCGGCGCCGCCGACGGCAGCAGCGCCGACAACGCAGCCACCACCTGCAAGACGCTGCACGCCGCGGAGCCATCGTTGCCCTCGGGGGCCTACTGGATCGATCCGGACGGCACCGGCGGCGGCTCGGCATCGTTCCGGGCCTGGTGTGACATGGCCACCGACGGAGGCGGCTGGACCCTGCTGCTGTCGTACGACCACCACGACGACCTGGTGCCAGGCTCCCCCAACCTGATGACCTACAGCTGGAACACGGGCACGCCCGACGAGTCGTCCGACTATTCCCGCGACTGGCGTGTGGTGCCCGACTCGCTGTTCAGCAACGGCAGCTCCGAGATCATGCTCAAGCGCGTCCCCACGGGCAGCACCATGGCGTTCACCATCACCGACTGGGTGGGCTGGGACACCACCTGCACGAGCTGGGACAGCCGCTGTGGCTACAGCAACCGCATGTCGATGTACGCGGTGGTCGCCCATCCATCGAACCCCGGGTACGACTACTACTTCCACGCCTGCGACGGACCCGACTGCCACGGCACCAACACCTACGAGGCCGTCGGCGTCGACTGCCATGCCGACTACACCAGCAACTACGGGCACTCGTCCAGCGGGGGCACCGGCTACGCCGGCAGCAACCAGTCCAACTGCCCCGCCGGGGCCGATCCCGACCTGTACGGCTTTGGCGCCACCTCTCCGTCCAGCAATCGCTACGGCAGCTGGGGCTCCATCAACAACATCGACCTGGGGCGCGTGGCGTTCTACTTCCGCGAGTAGGGGCGTCTCAGCACCCCGCTACGCCTGACACCCGGGGCACCAGAAGGTGCTCCGCCCGCCCTGCGGCAGGCGCTGCACGGTGCCGCCGCAGCGGCGACAGTCCTGGTGCTCGCGCCCATACACCGCGAAGGGGTTGTCGCCCCCATCGGTGATGTACACGAGCTCCTCGTCGCCCCCCTGTGCGTCGAGCGCCCATCGGAACTGCGCAGGAATCGCCTGGGCGAGCCGGTCGGCCTCGGCGTCGTCGAGCGAGCTCGCGGCGCGACGCGGATCGATCCCAGACCGCCACAGCGCCTCGGCGACATGGATGTTGCCCAGACCCGCGACGACCGCCTGATCCAGCAGGGCGACCTTGATGGCCCGCCTGCCCACCAGGCGCGCGCGCAGCGCAGGCCCGTCGGGGGGCGCCGTGAGCCCATCGGGCCCCAAGCCCTTGCGAATGAGGGCCAGCGCGCCGTCCACCGGGTGCGGCGACACGCAGCCGAAGCGGCGCGGGTCGATGAACCAGACCGTGGGTCCCCCGTCGAAGACCAGCCCGAGCTTGCCCCAGCGAGGCTCCTGATCGCGCAAACGCCAGCGACCGGTCATTCCCAGATGTAGCGCCATTGCGTGCTTTCCGAAGGGCCAGGCGATGCGCTTGCCGGCCCGGACGGGCTGCTGAGCCACCTGCCCCTCCAGGATGCCGGCAAGCACGGCTGCCCCGTCGGGCAGCGCCTCGGACGGCCGGGTGGACAGGGTGGGCCGAACCACTCCGGGATCGGCGACGATCACCCGGCGCAACCGCCTCCCCGTCGCCCAGTGGTCCAGGTCGCTTCTGCACATCTCGACTTCGGGAAGCTCGGGCACGTAAACTGCTCGCCTTTCGTTCGACCTGGAGAGCCACGATGCACCTTCGAAGCGACTCGTTCAAGCCCTATGCACGCATGGACACTCGCCTTGCCTTTGGCAAGCACGATCCCGACACGCACTTCACCTTCGCGGGCAACCGCAACCCGCACCTCGCGTGGTCGGGCGCGCCCGAGGGCACCCGGTCCTTCGTGGTGATCTGCGTCGACAACGACGTGCCGTCGGTCGGCGACGACGTGAACCAGGAGGGCCGCACGGTGCCGCTCGACCTTCCCCGCGCGCCCTTCTTCCACTGGGTGCTCATCGATCTCAAGGCGTCGGTGACCGAGATCGCCGAGGGCAGCCACAGCGAGGCGGTGACGGCAAAGGGCAAGATGGGCGGCCCCTCGCCCAGCGGCGGGCTGCAGTGCCGCAACAGCTACACCGACTGGTTCGCCGGTCACCCCGACATGGGGGGCATCTACTGTGGCTACGACGGTCCCGCGCCCCCGTGGAACGACGAGCGCATGCACGGTTACCGATTCGCCGTGTACGCCCTCGACAAGCCGGCTCTGGGCCTGTCGCCGGGCAACACCGGCGCCGATGTGCTGGCTGCCATGCAGGGGCATGTGCTCGCACAGGCCGAGATCATCGGCCTGTACGCGATCAACCCAGCTGTTTAGCGGGCCGCCTACGGCAGCGCGTCGAAGCCCGAGTCGCCGTCGAGTGAGGCGAAGATGCGCTTGGTGACCTGATCGGGACTGCCGGTGCCGTCGACGCGGCGCAAGATGCGCCGGCCCTCGTAGAAGGGCACGATGGGCGCCGTCTGCTGGTGGTAGGCGTCGAGCCGGGTGCGGCAGGCCTCTTCGGTGTCGTCTTTGCGGTGCACCAGGCGGTGCACGATGGCCTCGGGTGGCGGCTTGAACTCGAGGTGGTAGATCTCGCCGGTCTCGGGGTCGGAGCGACGGCCCACGATTCGGTTGACGATGAGGTCGTCGGGCACCTCGAGCAGCAGCACATGATCGAGCTCGATGCCGTCTTGGTTGAGCGCGTCTTCGAGCGCCTCGGCCTGGGGCACGGTGCGCGGGAAGCCGTCGAGCATCCACCCGTCCAGGGCGTCTTCTTGGGCCAGGCGCTCGCGCACCATTCCGATGACGACCTCGTCGGGCACGAGCTTGCCCTCGGACATGAACTTCTGGGCTTCGACACCCATGGGCGTGCCCTGCTTGACCGCGGCACGGAACATGTCGCCCGTGCTGATGTGCGGGATGTCGTACTTGGCGACGAGACGGGCCGCCTGGGTGCCCTTGCCCGCGCCGGGAGGACCGATGAAGATCATGCGCATCTACAGACTCCTTGAAGGCTCACCCCTTACCCCCGTCGCACGAAGTGCTCAAGGATCCTACGAGATCCTCCGATCAAGGCCGATCGCGCGCTGATGCCCTGTGCAACGTCACCTTCGGTCACCGAGCCAGATCCCCCCTTGCCAAAGGGCATCTTCGCGTCCACATTGCGCGCCGTCGCAGGAGCAAAAGGCTTGAAGAACCGTCCGTTCGTCCCGTTGGCCACCGCCGTGCTCGCCGAAGACATCACCGACCACGGCCGCAGCATTCCGCCCGACGTGCTGGCCTACATCCGCAAACGCGAGACCCCGGCTCCGCCACCCCGCCGCGAGTCCCGTCGCGACGCATGACGCGCGACTGCCTCACCTGCGGCGCGTGCTGCCGCGAGGCCTTCGACGCCACCCCGGTCGAGACCGACGAGGTCGCGCAGCGCCTCGAAGCCCGCATGCCGGGAATCCTCCGGATCGATCCCGACAGCGGCTGGACCGACCTCCAGCGCGTGCCCAGCGCCCAGTGGCCGGGGTGCACCCGCTGCATCGCGCTGTCGGGCGATGGGTCGGCGGCCGCCCCCTACCTCTGTCACGTGTACGAGGTGCGTCCCGACGCGTGCAGCGAGCTCGAGCCCGACAGCGAGTCGTGCATCCTGGCGCGCCGACGGGTGGGCATCGAGCCGTGGCCTGAAGGTTCGACGCCCGACGGACCTCTGATTCGCGAGGGACACACCCCATAGACGTTCTCGCAGCATGGCGCTGCACGAGGCGTGCCCCAGCCCCCCGCGGCGATACACGTGCCCGATGTCTTCCGGACTCGTCGTCACCGATCTCTCGCGCCGCTTCGGCTCGCGCTGGGCGGTGGCTCGTGCCAGCCTGGAGCTGCCTCGCGGCGAGGTGCTGATGCTCACCGGGGCCAATGGCTCCGGCAAGACCACCCTGCTGCGCTGCCTGGCCACCGCCATCCGCGCCCACCACGGCGGCGCGACCTGGGACGGCGTCGACCTGTGGCAGCACCGCGCCGTCCTGCGCCAGAAGCTGGCCTACCTGTCGCACGCCACCCGCCTGTACGACGATCTGTCCGCCCACGACAACCTGGCCGTGTGGACGCGCCTGGGTGGCTTGAACAAAGACCTGAACGCCGTGCTCGAGCAGGTGCAGCTGCCCACCGACCGCCGCGACCCCGTGCGCACCTTCTCGGCCGGCATGCGGCGTCGACTCTCGCTGGCCCGCCTGCTGCTGCTCGATGCCGAGCTCGTGCTCATGGACGAGCCCTTCAGCGCCTTCGACCCATCGGGCCAGCAGCTCGTGCGCGAAGTCATCGCAGCCACCCAGGAACGCGGTGGATCGGCCATCGTCACCACCCACGTGCCCGAGCTGGCCGCCGCGGTGTGCACCCGACGTGCCCACCTCGACGCAGGGCAGGTCGTGGCGAAGGGAGCGCTGTAGTGGGTGTCTTTCGCCAAGCCTGGGCGCTCGCCGTCAAGGACCTGCTGGTGGAGTGGCGCAGCCCGTCCCGCGTCTCGGGCATCTTCTTCTTTGCGCTGGCCTTGCTGCTGATGGTCGCGTTCACCATCGGCGCCAGCACCACCGTGTTGCGCAAGAGCGCCGGCGGCGCCTTGTGGCTGGGCATGCTGCTGGCATCCACGCGCAGCCTCGATCTGGCGTTCTCGGTCGAGACCGACGACGACGCCCTGGAGGGGTTGGTGCTGTGGCCCGTCGACCCGCGCGCCATCTACCTGGGCAAGGCGCTGGCGAACACCCTGGTGTTGTTTGCGGTCGCCGCGGCCCTGACGCCGCTCACCATCGCCATGTACGACGCGCCCATCCATGGGAGCCCGGCCTTGTTCCTGGGCTTCTTGGCCGCCGGCAGCGCAGCGCTGGCGGCACCGGGTACACTGTACGCATTGCTCACCACGCGGGCGCGGGCGGCCAGTGTTCTGCTGCCGGTTCTGCTCTTCCCGCTGGTCGTACCGGCGCTGATCGCAGCCAGCCGAGGGACCACGCTGGTGATGGAAGGTGACCCCATGGGGCAGGCATCGTCATGGTTTGGGCTGTTAGTCGCATTCGACGTGCTGCACTGGAGCCTCGGTTCTCTGCTGTTCGGCCGTGTGGTGGAGGACTCGTGAGCGGCTACGAGCCCGGTTTGATCGGAATCATCATCGCAGTGGCGGCCCTGGTGGCACGCCGCGCGCTGCCGATCTCCTGGGAGCACCTGGTGGGGCTGTACGGTCTCGCCATCTTTGCCGTGGGCCAGTACATGGGCCTGTTCGTGGCCCCCCGCGAGGCCATGATGGGCGAGGTCAGCCGCATCCTGTACGTGCACGTGCCTGCGGCCTGGATTGCCATGGTGCTGTTCACCGTGGCCTTCGGCGGGGCGCTCGGTGCGCTGCTTCGCCAGCTGTTCGACACCTACGGAACCCGATTCGTCGGCGGCATCACCCTGTTGCTCGTGGTCGACCTGGGGCTAGCCCTGGGCACCGACCTTCCAACCGTCCCCCTCATCATCGTGGGGCTGCTCGGCTGGGCCGCGGTCGCCGCCTTGGCGACCCTGGTGCGCTGGGTGGGCTGGACCATCGACGACTTCGATCACCTGGGCGAGGCCGCCACCGAGGCCGGCGTGGTGATGTGCGGGCTGCTGCTGGTGCTCGGCGCCATCTTTGCGCGGCCGACCTGGGGCGTGTTCTGGACCTGGGACCCGCGCCTCACCGCCTCGGCCATCATGTGGCTCACCTTCGTGGGCGTCATGCTGCTGCGCGCGCTCATCACCGACCGCGAGGTGCGCGCGCTGTGGGCGTCCGCGGCCACGCTGCTGGCCTTTGTGAACATCCCCATCACCTACATGGCCGTTCGGTGGTGGCGCTCGATGCACCAGATGCAGTCCAGCACCAGCACCATGAGCGACGAGATGTACATCATCCTGCGCATCAACGCCTGGGCCTTCCTGTTCCTGGGTGCATGGTTCGTGGCCAGGCGTTGGCGCATCGCGCACGCGCTGGCGGCCGCCGAGGCGCCGCCTCCCCTGCCCGAGCCCGTAGTGGCCGAGGCCTTGCCATGATCGTCTTCGCACAGCAAGGCGTGCTCACGGGCGGCTGGGAATACATCTGGGCCGCCTACGGCATCACCTGGGCCACCTTCCTTCTGTACGCCGTCTACCTCACCCTCCGCTCTCGAGGTCGCACATGAACCAGCAGCAGTCCGGTCCCATCTTCGCGCTGGTGGCCCTGGCCCTCGCCGGCGGCGCCCTCGCCTTCGTGGCCTGGGGCAACCTGGGCGAGAACCTGGTGTACTACTGGTCGCCCACCGAGCTCGCGAGCGCCGGCGACAATGCCATTGGCGCCACCGTGCGCCTGGGCGGCATGGTGCAGCCCGGCACGCTCGACTGGACGCCTGGCGAGCCCGGCACCTTCCAGATCAGCGACGGCAACGAGACCGTCACCGTCAGCGCCAGCGGCATTCCGCCGCAGATGTTCCGCGAGGGCATCGGCGTGGTGGTCGAGGGCACCTACCAGACCGACGGCCTGTTCCACACCGAGCGCATCATGGTCAAACACGGCAACGAGTACCGGGCGCCCGAGGACGGGCAGGTCGACATCGAGTCGCTCTCCAAGTCCCTGGACGAGTCGTAGATGCTCGGACCGCTCGGACAAGCGCTGGTCATGGCCAGCTTGCTGTTTGCCGCCATGGGCAGCGCCGTGGCCTTCCGCGCGGGCCAGACGGGTAGCTTGAGGCTATGGCACCACGCCCGGCGCCTGGCTTTGGGCTTCGCGGCGGCCACCATCCTGGCCAACATCGTGATGATCGTGGCCTTGCTGCAGAGAGACTTCTCGATCAGCTACGTCGCCGAGGTCGGCTCGTGGGCCACGCCCACCTACTACACCGTCGCCTCGCTGTGGGCCTCGCTCAACGGCTCCATCCTGCTGTGGGCCGGTGTGCTCGGCTTCTACACGGGTGCCCTGGTCTTGGTGCACGGCGACGACCACCGCGAGTACATGCCCTGGACCGTGTCGGTCCTGCTGGGCTTGAGCGTGTTCTTCGTGTGGCTGGTGGCGGGCATCGCCAACCCCTTCGCGCCCACCGCCGGCGTCATCCCCACCGATGGCCCGGGGCCCAACCCCTTGTTGCAGAACCACCCGCTGATGGCCTTCCATCCGCCGGCCCTGTACCTGGGCTATGTGGGCATGTCCGTGCCTTTCTCGATGGCCTGCGCAGCACTGTTCGCCGGTCGCCTCGACGCCGGCTGGGTCGCGCCGCTGCGTCGCTGGACACTGCTGCCCTGGACGAGCCTCACCATCGGCATCGTGATGGGCGGCTGGTGGAGCTACGAGGTGCTGGGCTGGGGCGGCTACTGGGCCTGGGATCCGGTCGAGAACGCGAGCTTCCACCCGTGGCTCACGGCCACGGCCTTCTTGCACAGCGCCATGCTGCTCGAGCGGCGTGGGCTGGCCCGAAACTGGTCGATCGTGCTGATCATGAGCACCTTCCTGCTCACCCTGGTGGGCACGTTCATGACGCGCTCGGGCGTGTTCAACTCGGTGCACAGCTTCACGCAGTCCAGCATCGGCCCCGTGTTCCTGGGCTTCATCGCCATCTCCAGTGTGTTCTGCCTGCTGCTGCTCGCGTTTCGTGTGCACCTGCTCGAGGGCGACGATGCCGACGAGGCCCCCATGGCCACGGGTGCCATCGGCGCCATCATGGGGTGGCTGGTGGGGCGCGGCCGCGTCGACGCCCTGTCCCGCGAGTTCGCGCTCATCGTGCAGAACCTCGTGTTCGCCGCCTTCACCTTCGTGGTGCTGCTGGGCACCCTGTACCCGCTCATCACCGAGGCCATCGACGAGAACTGGCGCGTGAGCGTGGGCGAGCCCTACTTCGACCAGCTCACCCTGCCGCTCGGAGTCCTGCTGGTGTTCCTGATGGGCGTCGGGCCCTCGCTGCCGTGGGGCCGGGCCAAGACTTCGGCGCGCCTGGTGCTTCCGCTGGTGGGCGGATTCGTGTTCGCCGCGGTCTTTGCGGTCCTGGGCTTCACCAAGCCGGGCACCATCCTGGCGCTGCTGGTGTGCGGCTTCGCGCTCGTCGCCAACATCCGCGAGTACGTCGAGCCGGTGCTCACCCGCATGCGCGCAAAGGGCGAGAACCCCGCCACCGCCGCGGTCACGGTGTTCTCGCGCGCCCACCGGCGTTTCGGCGGCCACATCGCCCACCTGGGTGTGGTCATGGCGGTCGTCGCCATCGCCCTGTCCAAGGGGTACAAGACCCAGAAGGACTTCGTGTTCAAGCCCGGCGAGCCGGTTGCCTTCCAGGGCTACGACGTCACCTATGCCGGTGCCAAGACCATCGAGGAGCCGCACCGCGACAGCCTGATCGCGTCGTTCACCGTGCAGCGAGACGGCGCCGACCTGGTCACCGCGACGCCTCGCATGAACACCTACATCTGGGCGATCAAAGACCGCAACGGCCAGGTCGTCGAGCGCCGCCCCCGCATGCGCGAGCCCATCGGCACGCCCTATGTGCACAGCACGCTCACGGGTGATCTGTACTTCTCACTCATGCAGGTGCAGCCCGACGGCTCCTGGGCCACCGCCCGGCTGATGGTCATGCCGGCGGTTCCCTGGCTGTGGGTGGCCACGGGCATCATCGCCTTCGGCTCGATCATCTGCGTGATCCCGCCGCGTCGCCGACGCCAACAAGACAAGGCGGGAGCCAAGCCCGTCCTCGAGGCGGCCGCCAAGTGAAGGCTCAGCGCGGACCCAACCCCTGGATCCTGGCCATCGGCCTGGCGATGCTCATCCCGGTCGTGGTGCTGTTCGCCGTGTCCTTCGGCAACGACCCCCGAAAGGTGCCCTTCCTGCTCGAAGGGCAGTCTGCGCCCAAGTTCGACCTGGTTGGCATGGACGGAGAACCGGTCAAGTTGAGCGACTACGCCGGCCGTAAGGTGGTCATCAACTTCTGGTCGACGTGGTGCGAGCCGTGCAAGCAGGAGCACGACGTGCTGCAGCGCGGTCCACAGCGCTTCCCCGACGTGGTGTTCCTGGGTGTCGTCTACCAGGACGAAGAGGCCAAGGTGCGCGCGTACCTGGCCCGCAACGGCAGCACCTACCCTCACCTGCTCGACCCCGACGGCCGCATGGCCGTTCAATACGGCGTGGCCGGGGTCCCAGAGACGTACTTCATCGACGAGGCCGGAACCATCGCCCACAAACAGATCGGCCCCGTCAACGACCCCCTTCTGGGCGCGGTGCTCACCGCTGCCCTCGGTGCGCCATGAAGCTGCTCTTCGCCCTGCTGCTGCTGGTCAGCACCGCCCTGGCCGAGGGCCCCGGCGACGACGCCCGGTCCCTGTGGTCGAGCTACGAGCTCGAGCAGCTCGGCGAGCCCGGCACCCCACCCGCCACCGAGGCCGAGCTCGACGCCACCACCGAAGAGATCGCCGGCGGGCTCCGATGCCCGGTCTGCCAGGGCATGCCAGTCAGCGAGAGCCCCGCCGAGACCGCCATCACCTGGAAGAACGCCGTCCGCGACCTGACCGCGATGGGCTACTCCCGCGACCAGATCGAGGCCTTCTTCGTGCGCCGCCACGGCGAGTGGGTGCTGCTGGCGCCGCCAGCCCACGGCCTGAACTGGCTGCTGTGGCTCGCCCCGGCCTTCATCCTGGGCATCGGCATTCCCATGCTGGGCTTGTGGGCGGCGGCGAGCCGCGACGCCAAGCGGTCCGACGCCCCCCAAGACCCGGTCACCGCCACCCATGCCAAAGACCCCTACGAGCTCGCCCTGCTCTCGGAGATCGAGGATTGAGCGAATTCTTCGCCGAACACTCCAGCTGGCTGATCCCAGCGGTCATCCTGCTGGCAGGCGCCATCCTGGGCTTGCTCATGGGCTTCGACCCGGGCAGCGAGGCCGAACGAAAGGCCGTGAGCCTGCAGGGCAAGCGCAAAGACCTCGAGTCGCAGCGCGACGTCGTCGTCAACGCCCTCAAGCAGCTCGAGCTCGAGAAGGACAAGCTGACCCAGGCGGCCTACGACGCCGAGCGGGCCAAGCTCGTGAAGTGGGGCGCCGACGTGCTGCGCGCCCTCGACACCGATGGCGTTCCCGAGCAAGAAGACACCCTGGCGCGCGAGCTGGGCCTGTCATCCGACTTCCTGGCGGCGCTCGAGAAGGAGCGCTCGCGCATCGGCGGCGACTTGCTGCGCGCGAGCCTCGCCGACCACCTGGGCATGGCCGCCCAATCCAGGCGGTCGGGTGGCATGGCCCCCGAGTGGCGCGGTGCCCTGTGGACGCTGCTGGGCGTCGGCGCTGCGGCGACCTTGATCTTCGTCATCGCGCAGAGCTCGCAGCCGCGCATCGGCGACAACCCCATCACCGGCAAGCAGAACCCCGCCGGCGCTCAGCCCCCCGGGCAGATCGACGCCAACCAAGAAGAAGCCGAGCTCAAGACCCGACTGGGCGCCAACCCCAACGACATCGACGCACTCAACGGGCTCACCGAGCTGGCCTTCGTCAGCCGCGATCTGGGCCAGGCGATGGAGTACAACCGACGCGCCATCGCCGCCGACGAGACCGACAAGACGGCGCGCACCTACAAGGCGGTGCTGCGCAGCTCGGTGGGCATGACCGACGAGGCCCTCGGCCTGCTCGACGAGGTCCTCGGCGAAGACCCCTCGTTCCGCACGGCACTCGTGTACCAGGGTCTCATCGCCATGGACGCCGGCAAGCCCGAGCTGGCGGTCCAGGCCCTCGAGGCGGCGCTCGACGGCGCGCCGCCCAACCCCTTCCTGCAGCAGCGCCTGGCCGACGCCCGGCGCGCCGCGGGTGCCGCCGATGCTCCGGTGGTGCTCTCGGGCACCATCACCCTGGCCGAGGGCGTCGCGCCTCCCACCAGCGGCCTGGTCTACGTGTCGATCCGCAGCCCCGCCGGCGGTCCGCCGCTGGCCGCCAAGCAGCTGCCCCCGGGCCCCTTCCCGCTCGACTTCACGGTGACCGAGGCCGACGCCATCGCCATGGGGGGGCGCTCCCGCCCCTTCCCCGATCAGCTGTTGATCAAGATCAAGCTCGACACCGACGGCAACGCGATGACCACCGAGCCGGGCGCCCCGCTGGCCGAGCTCAGGGACGTGCCCAAGGGCACCGAGGGCATGAGCGTCGTATTGACACCGTGACCGAGGGCCAAGCCCGGGCCAGCTACCCGCCCACCTCCCACACGTGCGGCGCGAAGTACATCTTGCTGGACTCGCTGCTGCTGCGAGCCAGGCTCATCGGCGCGGTCTGGAAGCTGCCCGAGAATGCCGGGCGCACGGTCAGCGGAATCTCGATGATCTCGCCGGCACCAAAGCGACGCGTGGTCAACAAGACGCGGTCCTGCCGCACCTCATGAGACTGCAGCACCGATGACAACCCGGCCAGCGCGTCCTCGTCGATGGTGGTGCCCGCCGGCAGGCCCTGTTCGACCCACAGCTGCGTGCCCGACGGCGCTGACAGCGACAGGGTGAGCTGGCTGTCGCGGCCGACCGACATGGGTTCCGCCTTCATCTCGAACTCGACACCCGCCATGCGCTCGTCGCCGGTCCACGGCACCCAGCTGTTCAGCCCGGCCACCCAGGCCAGCCCGGGCACCTCGGGCTCCACGCGCAGCCCGATGCGGCCGGTGTTGCCGGCCGGCCTCGCCTCGAGGAGCGCCGGAACCTTGGGCTGTGCCGGATCGAGCGTGGCCCGGGACACATCCTGGCCATCGACGGACAGCACCACCTCGACGGGCTCGCTGATGCCCGGAAGCGCCGAGACCACGGCCTCGAGCGCGATGACATCGGCCTGGTAGGCCCCAAAGCCCCAAGCCGCGTCGTACCCGGTCATCAGCTCGGCGACGAGGTCCCCGCTGACCGAGGCGTCCTCGGTGGCCAGGGCAGCCCACGCCAGCATCTCGGCCTTGGAGGGCGCGCTTCCCCAGGGGTTCTTCACACCGCTGGGCACCGAGATGCTGCGCGAGCCGTCATCGGAGGTGCTGATGGCGTCCGCCAGCAGCTCCTGCAGCCGCTCTTTGAGCTCGCCGCCGGCCAGCCCGGCCGAGAGCACGACGGCTGCGGTGTAGGGGTCGTCGATGTCACGCTGGAAGCGCTCGATGGCACCGGTGGCGCGGAGCCGAGGGCCGTCGGCGTCGTCGGGGAGCACGCGGGCGGCGTAGGCCGTCTGCACGAGCACCTGCTGCATGGGCGCGTTGGACTGGCGCGCCCAGTCGCCCCCGCCCCGCTGGCCGTCCAGAAGCACCCGCACCAGGCGCTGCTCGAGCTCGACCGCGAGCTCGTGATCCTCGACGCCGCGCATGGCCGCCAGGATGTCGGCAGCGGCCCCCGCGTTGGGCGAGCGCGCGTGCTTGACCACCCGCTGCCACGACACGATGCGCAGGCGGCGCACCGCCTTGGGGTCGAGCTCGGTGCTGGCCCGCGCCGCGAGCGTCGTCAGCGACCGGGCCAGGGCAAAGCCGTAGGCGGCCTGGGACGGACTGGCAGCACCGGTGGCAGCGCGGTCGACCTCGGCCTGGAGCACGGCGAGCGGCCCCGGAAACACCTGAACGGCGAGGCGCTGAGTGGAGGCATCGGTCCCGGTGGGGGACTTCATCTTGAACTCGCGCGGGCCCGCCAGCGAGCCTCCTCGACGGGAGCGGACCGGGCGTCCGGACGGCTCGACCGGGATCACCCGCTCGGCGGCGTCGGCGTCGGTGAGGCGCGCGAACACCTTGGACTCACCGGCACCCGCGGTGGTCAGCTCGACCTTCTGCACCGAGCTTCCGCGGGCCCCGAGCGAGACCGAGGCAACCCCGGTGCCGCTCAACGAGCCCGTGGCCTCGACCGACAGCGTGCTCTCGACCGGCTTGCTGGTGGTGTTCACCACTTGGACCGGCAGCTCCAGCCGGTCGCCCGCGAACATCCACCCGGGAACCACCGGGTCGACATAGACGGGCAATCGTGAGTCGAAGGTGTGGATCGCGCCGGCCTGCTGCCCCTCACGGGTGTGCGCCAGCGCCAACACGCGCCAGGTGGTGAGCTGATCGGGCACGGTCACATCGAGGGTCGCGGTGCCCTCGGCATCGGTCTCGACCCGGGGCTGCCACAGGAAGCTCTCGGGGAACCACTCGCGCACGCGCTCTCCGCTGCCCTCGGCGTTGTCGGCCGGGGGTGCGCCTGGCGGCGGCGGAGGCGGCGGTGCCGCCGAGAGGCCCTGGAGCCTCATGGCCGAGGCGGGCTTGGGAGCACCGCCGTACCCCTTGCCTCCACCGGCGTCATCGGCGAAGCCGTCCATCACCTCTTCGGCCTCGCCCTCCCAGTCCATGGCCGGCTCTGGCTCGGCCGGGGCCATCTCCATCTTGGCGAAGCGATCCGGGATCTCTTCGAACGCCTCGTCTTGTCCTGATCCGCCTCCCAACGCGCCGCAGGCGGTTCCCAGCAGTGCGAGGGCGGTCACCAGATGAATGCGGCTCATCGGCGCACCTCCGTGTCGATGTAGCGGTGCCAGTCGATGACGTCCTCGGGCAGGCGAGTGCCCTCCCGAACGACATTTCGAGGGTCGACCTGCTCGGCCAGGTCCCAGGGGAGCAGATCGAGGGTCAGCTTGCGGCCGTAGGCGTCGAGCGCCGGCTTGTCGGCCTTGGCCGTATCGGCGAGCGCGCCGTTCCACAGCTCCACCATGGTCTGCGGGGTCATCACCTCGCCCTCGGGGGCGTCGACCTCCCAGGCCCGCACCCGCTCGTGCAGCGCGTTGAGGGCTCGGTAGAAGCTCACCGTCAACACCTCGATGTCATCGTCGGAGGTCTGGCCGGACGGGCTCTGGGACACGTCACCCGCGTAGTCGGTGGGCAGGTTGCTGATGCGCATGACCGCTGCCTTGGCGGCGTTCTCGCCTCGAATCTGCCCCAGCGCCAGGGCACGGGGGTCGAAGCTGCCAAAGGCCGGCTCGTCCGACTCGGCCCGCACGGTGACGCGCCCGAAGTCATCGGGCCCCAGCAGCGTGGCCAGCTGGCCCAGCGTGCTGTCGACGCCCGACAGCCCGACGGCCGCGGTGGTGGGGTTCTCTCCGACGCGGGTCGACACCGTGAGCTTGGCGGTCTCGCCCGGACGATACGCATCCTTGTCGGTGCTCATGCCGACCGTGAGCCGATCTTTGGGCTGCACGAACACGATCATGCGCGCGCCATCGTGGTCGGCGTGCAAGAAGCCGTCGACGTCGGTGGGCAGCTTGAAGCGCACCTTGCGGTCGCCTTCGGGCAGCTCGAGCTTGGCCACCTCGCGGGAGCCCTCGTAGACCCGGAACTCCCGGGGCAGCTCCCCGTAGTAGTCGGGGCCGCGCAAGAACTCGATCTCGACCTCGTCGCCGGGCATGGCCAGCGACGGCGTGGCGCGAATGCGCAGAGGTGGTACGCGGCCCACATCAAAGACCGCGCGCGTCTCGCCGATCTCGGCGCCGTCGGTCTTGGCCATGACCTTGAGCTCGTAGCCCGTCTTGGTGCTCGCACCGGCGCCGCCGATGCTGGTGCCACGCGGCACCGAGAGCGTGATGTTCGCCGAGCCCATGGCGTCGCCGGTGGCCTCGTCGCCCAGGGTGGCGCTGCCCAGCGCCCGACTGATGCAGGCCTGTTCTGCGCTCGACAGCCCAGCGGTGTGGGTCACGCCGGTGCGCCGCCAGTCGATGGCCGCGCTGTCTTCGCGCACCGACCAGTGCACGCCCATGACCGTGCCCCCGCTGCGCCCGTGCTCGAGCGGCAAACAGCGCCGCGCCGAGCGCAGGGCGTCTGTCATCGCGCTGCGCACCGAGGCACTGGAGCCCCAGGCGTCGCGCGTGCTCACATTGAAGCTGGGCCGCTGGCTGTCGGGCACGTACCACTGCAGGTTGTAGATGCGCTCGGGGCCGCTGGGCATGCGCAGACCACGCACCACCCGATCGACGCACCGCTCGGCCTCGCTGGTGCCCGCCATCACCGTGGAGACCGCGCCCGAGGGGGCCACGCGGACGCCCATCGAGACCGACTGGCCGCCTCCGACAAAGTCGCCACAAGCCGCCATCGGGGCCACCAGCCGGTCGAGCGAGCGGCGCTCGTCCATGTTCAGGGCGCGGCCGGTGGTGACCTCGGAGCCCCCAGAGATGCGGGGCACGTCCGGCTCGAGGGCACGGTAGCGGCTGGGCACCGCAGGGATACGCACCGTGACCGGATCGCCGGGGTCGAGCTGGATGGCCACCACGCCGTCGGCATCGGCCTTGGCCTCGCGCTGGTCGCGCGTCGGATCCCAGGGATCGGAGATGGTGACATCGGCGTTGCCGAGCGGCTTGCCGTCGGGGGTCATCACGCGCAGGTAGGCCCGGTTGTTGAATCCTCCAACCAGCCCCTCACCCAGCTCGGTCACCGACTCGATCATCAGGTCGTCGGCCGCGAGCACCAGGCTCGCCGAGCCGCTGGCCACCTCGCCGGCCTCTTCGGTGACCCGCGCCGACATGCGCAGCTTGGCGAGCTCGACCAGATCGGTCGGCACGCGGCCCATGTCCACGGTGAAGCGCCCCTGAGCGTCGGTGCGCACCTCGACGGCCTCGTCCCACTCCAGCGGAGGCGTCCATCGGCCCTCGCTCTTGGACACACGCACCCGAACCGGGGCCGATGCGACCGGGGCCCCCGACGTGTACTTCGCGGTGCCCTCGACAATCAGCGGATCGTTGGGACCGAACCACCGCTCGGCCGGGTCGAGCTCGACGGTGAAGCGAGGCAGCTTGAAGGGCTTGACGTCGAAGGCGATCTCGTCGCGATCGCCACCGGACTCGAAGACCGCCTTCCACGTGCCGTGCGGCGCCTCGACATCGAGGGGGAAGCTGGAATCCGAGATGCCGAAGGCCCCGGCGCGGTCCTTCTCGACCAGCATCTCTTCGCCGCTGGGATTGCGGATCCGCCACCGCCCCGGTCGCCCGTCGATGGGCGAAAGATCGGTGCGCCGCAGCATGACCGAGCGCAGCAGCACGTCTTGGCCGGGCTTGTACAGCGGCCGGTCCGACGCCACATGCACCGCAGCCGGTGCGAACAGCGGAAGCGGAAGGTCGACCGAGGTGCTCTCGAAGGGCATGTCCAAGGTGACGCGCAGGGTGTAGTCGTCGTCGGGCACCTCGGGCAGGGCGAGCTTCCAGGTGTGCCACGAGCCCGACCGGGACGGACGCCGGGCCACCACGCCCTCGACCGGCTCGTCTTCGCTGTCGAGCAGCTCGAAGCGGGTCGAGAAGCCGCGGTACAGGTCGCCCTCGATGGGGTAGGCCTCGGAGCCGCGGCCATACAGGTAGCGGGCGAAGGCCCGCACCTGGACTTCACCCTCGCCCCCACGCACCAAGCCGTAGGAGGTGACGTTGGCGCCAGCCCGCAAGTTGCCCACGGGGCAGTCGTTCATCCACAGGCCGTAGCGAATGCCGGTGGTGAAGCAGGGGAACCCCACCAGGGTGCCCGCGCACAAGATCGCGCCACCGCTGATGAGCACCACCGGCAGCAGCGCCGAGAGGTACCAGGGTCGCTGGGACTTCGCCGCCTCCATGGTGCGCTCCCGACGCAGGGTGTCGCCCTCGTCGGTGGGATCGTCGGTCTCGTCGCGCCCGTCAGCGCCTGTGGACATGCAGCCCTCTCGGTGTGTCTGATCAGAGGTCGCCGGGACAACGCTCTCAGACGGCGAATCTTACAGGTCGAGATAGAGCGCCCTCCTGCCGCGGGGTTCCCAGCATCTTGAGCATGCTCCTGTCCATCATCCTGTGGGGCGCGTGCACAAAGGCGCCCCTGCCGGCCCCTCCACCGGTGGCGCCCCAGGGCACCCGCTCGCCCTACGACGACCTGTCCCTTCAGCTCGCTCCGAGCGGCGTCGTCACGGGCGAAGCCACCTTCCAGGCCGATGGCGCCGCCATGAACCAGGTGAACCCCGGCAACTGGAACGTCGTCTTCGGCAACCTGGCGGCCGACCCTTCTTGGCGCCTGTGCGAGTACGACAACGCGATCGTGGCCTTCGAGCGCGAGCACGGGGCTGTCGATCGCGACGGCTTCGTGGGCCACACCCGGGTGCTGTTTCGCTTCACGGCCTGGGACCGCGAGCTGCCCTGGGCCGGCGGCGCCCCCATCGCGAGGGTGCCCGCCGATCACGCCACCATCACCGCGCCCGTCTTCGGCGATCCTGCCCGGGTCGCCATCGCCTACGAGGGGCTCGATCTGACGCTCGAGGTCCTGGACACCGGCGACTTCGAGCGCGCTCGGGGCGCCCTGGCCGCCGCCAGTGCGATGACCACCGAGCTGCTCGGCGAGCGTGCCCCGCCACCGCCAGGCGCCGAGGGCCTCGCGGTCACCAGGACCAACCGCGGCATCGACATCCGGGGCTGGATCGACCCGGGTCAGCCCGGCTGGACGTGGCTGCGCCTGGTGCGCAACGACGGCACCGTGCTGCACGAGGACGCCGTGGCCATCGCCACCCGCGAGGCGCTGGGCTTCGGGCAGCCGTCCTACCTGCAGGCCGAGGTCCCGCTGCCGCCGGGCCCCGGCTTCAAGGGTCGCGCCGAGGCGTGGATCCGTCCGGCGATGGGCGACGATGTGAAGGTCGGGGAGTGGGCGGTCACGGTGCCCCGGCGGCGCGCTTCGCCTCGATAGGGGCTACCGCACGTCACAGCGAAACATTCGCGCGCTGCAGGCGATGGTGTGCACGCCGCCGCTCACCACGGTCACGGGCTTGCTCTGCTTCCGCATCTGATCGCCAAACCGGGCCCACACTTCGTAGGTGCCGGCCGGCACCTCACCCGGGGCCAGGACGTCGTCTCCCTGGCGCAGCTCGACGTCGACCCCGCCGCTGGCGGTGACCGTGCCGGTAGCGGTGCCGGCGGAGGCCGAGGCGACGGGCGGCTCGACCGGCTCGGGCTGGGCCGCGAGGGGCTCTGGCTGAGCGACGACCGGCTCTGGCTGAGCGACCGGCTGAGGGCTCGGCGCCTCGGGGTCGACCTGGGGCGCCGGGGCTGGCGCGCCGCCCGAGCCTGGGGCCGACTCGTTGCCGGCCTCGGGCTCGGCCTCGGGCTCGGCCTCGGCGGGCGCGGCGTCCGCGGCGGCATCGGACTCTGGCTCCGCCTCGGCGTTCGGCTCGTCGATGTCGGCCACTTCAGCGGCGCCATTGCCGCTGAGCTGGAAGATCGCGACGCCTCCGAGGCCCACCCCGATGAGGGCCCCGGCGGCCACGAGCGCCGCGAGCACCGCCACGCCGATGGCAACCCCGGTGCGCGGACCCGCGACCTCGGCCGTGGCCATGAGCTCGGTCTCGCTGGTGTTGGCATCGAGCGGCGTGCGGATGGTCTGGGTGGGCACGGCGAGCGTGCCCTCGCTGATGGTGCGCCCCTCGAGCGGGCCGTTGTCTTGCCCCACCGCGGGCCAGCTGCGCTTGCGGGCCCACTTCTTGACCGACGGCCCCTGGAACTCCTCGGCCAGCTCTTCGAGCGCGGTCTGCAGCGCCCGGGCGGTGGGCCGGGTGCTGGGGTCGTGCCGCAGCGTGGCGTCGAGGATCTGGCGAACCTCGGGATCGAGATCGGCGGCGAGGTGCACCATGCGCTCGGCCATCGACTCGGCGAAGCGCTCGGGCGACAGCGCCTGCGCCGACATCATCAGCACGGTGTCGTCCTGGTACAGGCGTCGGCCGCCGGTGAGCCCTTCGTACAGCGCACATCCGAGCGCAAACACATCGGACTCGGGCCCGCCCGCGGGGGTGACGAAGCGCTCGGGGGCCAGGTAGTGCGGGCTGCCGACCATGAGGTCGGTCTGGGTCTTGGCCTCGCGCTGCATCGAGTCGGAGCGCGCGATGCCGAAGTCGAGCACCTTGATCTGCCCGTGCTTGCTGATGCGGATGTTGCTCGGCTTGATGTCGCGATGCACCAGCTGCAGGGGCTTGCCGTCGGGACCTGGCGTGCTCCACGCGGCATCGAGGGCGCCCGCCACCGCCGCGACCACCTCGAGCAGCGGGCGCATGGGCATGGCGCCGTCGCCACGCACGCACTCGGTCAGGTCTTGCCCCTCGATGTACTCGGTGACCAGCGCGATGCGGCCCTCGAGCAGCACCAGGTCGTGCACCTTGAGGATGGCCGGGTGGTTGAGCCGGGCCAGCATGCGGCCCTCGTCGCGCAGCCGCTGAACCGCCTGGCTCGCCGGGTCGAGGTCGCCTCGCAGCACCTTGACCGCCACCTCGGACTCGAGCCCACCGGCGCTGCGCATCTGGGCTCGGTACACCTCACCGAAGCCGCCCTTGCCCAGGCACATCTCGATGCTGAATTCGCGTCGGCCGACGTCACGTTCCATGGCGCCATGATGGACCGCACCGGGGTACCGGATCCAGTGCATCGTCGACCAACGGCCCTGCATTTCCGCCCTGGACCCGGACTCTGGCATAGGATGGGCGTCCGTACTGGAGAGACGGGTGCCCACCCTGCACTTCACCGATGGCGACCAGACGATGTTCGTGCACCTGTTGCGCCCAGGACGCACGGTGTTCGGGCGCTCCGACTCCTGCGACGTGGCGTTGCCGTCGGACGAGCTGTCGCGCACCCACTGCATCGTCGAACAGCGGGCCAGCGGGTGGCTGGTGGTCGATCGCTCCCGCAACGGCACCTTCGTCAACGGCGAGCGCGCCGACAAGCCCACGCCCTTGCGCGAGGGCGATGTCCTGACCATCGGGCCCTACGCCGCCCGCTTCGCCGCCACCATCGAGCGCAGCGGTGACCAGACCACGGTCACCATGCAGGCGGTGCCCGCGCCCCACGAAGAGCTCGTCGAGGTCACCGACGCCAGCGTCGCCACCGCGCGGGCCGAGCTGGTGTTCGTGCGTGGCCCCCGCCAGGGCGAGAGCTTCGTGCTGCGCCGCATGGTCACGTCCCTGGGCGGGCCGGGCGCCGACCTGGTGTTGGACGACACCCTGCCCGAGCGTGGCGTGCTGGTGCGGGTCGTGAGGGGCCGCGTGATGGTCGAGCCCGTCGAAGCGGGTGCCTGGCTCGCTGGCCAGAAAGTGCGCCAGATCACACCGGCCCTCAAGGGCGAAGAGCTCCGCGTGGGCGAGCACGCCATGATCGTGGGGGTGCGCACCGAGTCCGAGCCCGCTGGCGAGCGCAGCTCCTTCGGCGCGATGGTGGGCCAGTCGAGCCCCATGCGCAAGCTCTTCGCCGTGCTCTCGCGCATGGCCGCACACGACATGCCGGTGCTGCTCAACGGCGAGTCCGGCACGGGCAAGGAGCTCGCCGCTCGCGGCCTGCACCTGTCCGGGCTGCGCGCCACCGAGCCCTTCGTGGCCATCAACTGCGCTGCCATCGCCGAGCAGCTCTTCGAGTCCGAGCTGTTCGGCCACGAGAAGGGGTCGTTCACGGGCGCCACCGAGCGGCAGGCGGGGGCCTTTCAGCGCGCCGACGGCGGAACCCTCTTTCTCGACGAGGTGGGCGAGCTCAAGCTCGAGCACCAGGCCAAGCTGCTGCGCGCGCTCGAGTCGGGGGAGGTGCGCCGGGTGGGCGGGGCCAAGCCCGAGTTCCCCGACGTGCGTGTGATCGCCGCCACCAACCGAACCCTGCCGCACATGGTGCAGAAGGGCACCTTCCGCGAAGATCTCTACTTCCGCCTGTCGGTGCTCACGGTTCGCATCCCACCGCTACGCGAGCGGCGGAGCGACATCCCGGTCATCGCCCGCGCCCTGCTCGACCGCAACCACCCCGGCGTGCAGCTGTCCCCCGAGGCCGAGGGTGCCCTGGTGCAATACGACTGGCCCGGCAACGTGCGCGAGCTGCGCAACGTGCTCACGCGGGCGTTCGTGGTGTCTGGCGGCCAGGTCATCGGTCCGGGCGACCTGGTGTTCAACCCCTGGAGCTTCGCCGAGGCGAGCGCGCCCAGCGAGCCGGAGCCCCAGCCCGTTCCAGGCGAAGATCCCGAGCGCCGGCAGATCCGCGAGGCGCTCGACCGGCACCAGGGCAACCGCACCCAGGCCGCGCGCGAGCTCGGCATCGCTCGCAGCAGCCTGCTGTACCGCATGAAGCGCCTGGGGCTCACCTAGACGGGGCGAACACCGGGGTGGGAGCCTTGTCTTTTGCGCGCACGTTGATCTTGAAGCGGTCGATGTAGGGCCCGAAGCGCTCGTAGATGTCGTCGGCGTCGACCCCGAAGCGCTCGTGGCTGTACAGGTGTTTGCCGCGGGCGTCTTCGCGCTTCTTGGCGTGGTACGCCTCCATGCGCTCTTCGCTGGGCGGCTCGAGGTCGAAGGTGTCGCAGATGTTGCGCACGGTGCGGCCCGGGTCGCGCACCACCACGTCGAAGTTGGTGTCGTAGAAGCGGTCGTCCCCCACCTTGTCGCGCACCGCCATCGCCCGCGTCACCCCCTCGTGGAACCTGTCGGCGGTGTGCACGCCCACCTGGGAGGGATGGAAGCGGCCGTACCACATGCGCCATCCCAGCGAGATGAGGCTGGAGTAGCTGGCGACGCTGTCGAGCGGGTCGCGGTGGGTCCACACGATGCAGGCGTCGGGAAAGACCTCGAGCAGCGAGTCCAGGAACCACAGGTGCTCGGGGCACTTGAGCACCAGGTGCTTCGCCGGGCGCTCGTACAGCAGCGACTGCAGGTGCAGCTTGTAGTTGTTGTAGGCGTACACCATGTCCTGCTGGAGCAACCACTTGCCCCACTCGCCCAGGCCCGTCTGCAGGTCCCAGTTCATGACCGAGAAGCTGGTGGCGAACAAGGGCCAGCACTCCTCGGCCGTGCGCGCACCGATGGCGTGGATCTCTTGCATCTCGGGCGCCAGGAACTTGGCCGCGGCCACGTTGCGCCCGGCGGACTTCACCCGCCAGGCTTCGTCGACAGCGGGATCGTCGTACTCGGGCACCGGCGCGCTCAGCTCCCAGAACTGCAGCGAGCGCCGGTTGGGATGCAGCTGCAGCAGGTTCTGCAGCAGGGTGGTGCCGGTGCGCGGAAAGCCCAGCACGAAGATTGGGCGCTCGACCTTCACGTCGCGGATCTGGGGCAGATCGGCGAGCCGCTTGTGGAGCTTGAGCCGGTTGCACAGCGCCAGCACGAAGAACTGCCGAAGCGCCACCCGGCCCAGAGCGGTGAGCGGCGCCCGCTTGGCCGCCTCGACCGCGAAGTCGAGGCGATAGCGCCAGCCCGGCTCGCCAAAGTCGCTCAGGCCGGTGGAGCGTATGGCGCTGGCCACCATGTGGTCCGAGTCCAGGTAGCCCAGCGGTATGCCGACGGTCTCGGCACCCCAGGCGGCCCAGTCCAGGCTTCGGATCAGCAGGCCGTACTGCTCGTCCTCGACACTCTGTTTCGTCGAGCTCACAGCTTGCCGATGTCCTTCATGCAGCGAAGCAGGTCGCTGCGGCTGATCTGACCCACGAGCTTGCCGTCCTCGGTCACGGGCAGGCGCATGTAGGGGTTGTGCCGAAACAACGACGCCGCCGTGAACACGTTCATGTCGGGCGGAATGGTCACCACCGTGTCCGACATCACCTCGCTCACCGCCATTCTGCGCGGCAGACCCAGCGGCGAGCCCTTGGACATGAGGCGCAGCACGTCCTTCTCGCTCACCAGCCCCACCAGCTCGCCGTCGTCGCCGACCACCGGCGCCCCGGTGACCCGCTTGTCCAGGAAGGCATCGAGCACGTCCCACACGTCGTCATCGGGCTTGAAGGTCACCAGATCGCGCGTCATGTAGTCGCGCACCAGCGGCGAGTCGGTCCAGATGTCGGGTCCATCGGTGCTCATGAGAGCCCTCCTGGCCCAACGATATCCGACCTACTCGATCTCGGTCACCGTGACCGACGCCTCTTGGCTTCCGGCCGACACCAGCCAGTCCCCGGGCGCGACGGGCTCGATCGTGTAGTCGAGCGTCCAGGGGCAGGTGCAGTCGCAGGACTCGCCCGCATCGACGTAGGTCACCTCGAAGCGCGAGCCGTTGACCACGCCGTCGACCGACCAGTCGGCACAGCAGTTGCCGTCGAAGGTGTGGCTGACCGTGATGAGCTCGGCGCCGCCGGTGGCGGTCAGGGACTCGGTGACGGGCTCGGTGCTGGTCTCGTCGCACGTGGCGTCGAGCTCGGCATCGGCGCCGCCTGATGGTGCGTCCTGGGCCTCGATGGAGGCGCCGAAGTTGTCGCCGTCGTCGAGCCAGCTGGGCTCGTCGCCGCCGAAGCCGTCACCGTCGGTGCATGCTGTTGCTGAGAGAATGAGAGCGGGGATCAAGAGAGTGCGCATGTGCCATCGTATCCCGCCGTGCCACTCAGACTGTGCCCGTGTGAGAGACACCGGTCCAGTCACGACTTGTCGCCCACCGATCGCACCACGCGGAACCCGATGGTCTCGGAGCGAACGGTGGCCAGGGCGGTCGGCCGGTGGGCCGCCCGAGCCAGGGTGGAGCTGAACGACCACGCGGCGCCTCGGGTGTGCCGCTCGTCGGCGCTGCGCTCGCTGGGGTCGGAGCACCAGTCGCGGGCGTTGCCAGCCAGCCCACGCACGCCGTAGGCCGACACGTCGGTCGGAAAGCTGTCGACCACTGCCGGCAGCAGCCGTCCTGCGCGCGATCCGCGCAGGTTGGCGAACGTCGCATCCAGCCGATTGCCCCAGGGGTACAGGCGGCCGTCGACGCCGCGCGCGGCCTTCTCCCACTCCAGGCTGGTGGGCAACCTCCACGACTCGCCCGTCGACTGGGCCAGCCACGCTGCGTACGCCGTGGCCGCATGCCAGTCCACCATCAAGACTGGGTAGTCCGGGTTCCAGGCGTCGCCGTGCGAGTCCTCGCGCAGCAGGAAGTGCCCCTGCGCATCGCGCCCGTAGATCACCTTGTCGCCGCTGGTTGGGGCGTGAAGCAGGGCCTCGTCCTCGCGACCGCGATCCACCAGCGCGTCCAAGAAGGCGATGTACTCGGCGTTCGTCACCGGAAAGCGCTTCATCACGAAGCCATCGACCCAGGCGCGCTGGCCGTCCAGGCCGGTCGGTGCCTCGGCGTCGCCGCCGGCCCAGAACCAGCCACTGGGCACGTAGACGTCCCCGTCTGGAAGAGCGCCCAGCGCCGGCAACATCACCGCGGCCGGCGCGGATCCCCCAGGCGGAACCCCATTCCAGCGCCGCTCCCGCGCGATCAGCACGGGGTAGCGCACCTCCTCGTGCCCCGGCGCGTGGATCACCAGCAGGTAGCTGCCCATCGGCAGGCGCACGTCCAGGATTGGCGTGCTGCCCAGGCTGCGTCGGTACTCGGGCACCAGCAGCCGGTCGCGCTCGACGTACTCGAAGAGCTCGACCTGGGCTCCGGACGGCTCGGTGTGCAAGGTGACCGCGCCGGTACCCTCCAGGTAGCCCGCGTGTCGTCCCCCCCGATCGTGGGCCCTCAGCAGCACCTCGAAGCGCTTGGCCGCCACCGCGTCGCGGTCGTCCTCGGCTTCTTCGTGGCGCAGCCGGTACAGGTTGGCGAGCGCCTCGTGGGCCTCGGGCAGGCCTGGGGCGTGGGTCAGTGCCGCCTGCAGCAGCTGCGTGACGCGGAGCTCCTCGAGCTCGGCCTCGGCGCGCAGCCGCTCGGCGGTGTCTTGCAGCTCCCAGCCGGCGCGCTTGCGCTCGACCGGCTCCCAGGTGCGCACCGACTCCAGCTGAACCAGCGCCTCTTGCCGGTATTGGGCCGCGCGCTCGCGCAGGATCTCGGCCTGCGGCAGCGCCCCCGCCGCCTCGCGCACGATCTCGAGCGCGCGCTCCCGCTTTCGCGCTCCCTCTCGCCAGTCGTTGATGGCGCTGGCGATGGCACCGGCGTTGCCAAAGCGATCGAGCGGGTCTCGCTGGAGCGCGCGCTCGCTGATGGCCACGAGCTCCTCGGGGATGGGGCCCGGGCCGCAAAGCTCCTGCGGCGGACCGGCCAGCAGCTTGCGCAGCACGTCGTGCGCACTGCTGCCCTCGTAGGGCGGCTTGCCCGACAGGATCTGGTACAGGATGCCGCCCAGCGCGTACACATCCGAAGCGGCGGTGAGCTGATCGACCTCGCCGCGCGCCTGCTCGGGCGACATGAAGGCCGGCGTGCCCGCGATGGTGCCCACCTTGGTCTGCAGGCTGTCGTCGCGGCTGCGGCTGGTCTCGACCCAGTCTTCGTCGTCGAAGAGCGGGATGTCCGGGCGGCCCAGGATCTTGGCCAGCCCCCAGTCCACCACGATGACGTCACCGTAGGCGCCCACCATGATGTTGTCGGGCTTCAGGTCCCGGTGCACCACCCCGCGAGCGTGCGCGTGCGCCACCGCCTCGCAGACGCGGTGGAACACGCCCACCAGCCGCGGCAGCGTCCATCCACCGTGCGACTCCACCCAACGCCCCGAGCGCCAGCACACCTCGTGCAGCTCGTCGATGAGGTCGGTGAGCGTCTCGCCCTTCACCAGCTTCATGGTGAAGAAGTGCCGGCCATCGTTCAGCGTGCCGAAGTCGTGGATCGGGATGATGCCGGGATGCTCCAGCTGTGCCGTCGCTTGTGCCTCTTCGATGAAGCGCGCGAGCACCATCTTTCGCGACGCCATCGGATCGCGGATGACCTTGAGTGCGAGCACCCGGTTCAGCTCGATGTCGCGGACGCGGTACACCTCGCCCATGCCGCCCTCGCCCAGCTTTCCGAGCACTTCGTAGCGGGTGGTGAGCCAGCGCCCGGTTCCGCTGCCTTCGGCCTCTTCGAGCTGCACGGGCCCCAGGCGGGCGCGCTGCAGCTCAGCCGACACCAGGTGCGCACCGGTGGTCTCGTCGAGCGCCAGCGTGTGCACCGAGTCGTCGTACAGCAGGGTGTCGTCGGGCTGATCGGCCGCCTGATACCACTGCCTCAGCGCGTCGCGAGCCTCGTCAGTGAAGCCGAAGCGCGCGGCGATGATCTCGAGTTCGTTCCACCTCATGGGCCGTGCAGGGTAGCGCAGAACGAACGCCGATCGCGTCGAGCGCACGCTCCAGATCGGCCACGAGGTCGCCCGGGTGCTCGATACCGACACTGATGCGCACGAGGTCTTCGGGCAGGGCACGGCGGCGCCGCACGTGCTCGGGAATGCTCGCGTGGCTCATGCGGCAGGGCAGGCTGACCGACGAGCCCACGCTGCCAAAGCTCACCGCGGTGCTGAACAGCTGCAGGGCGTCGCACACCGCCGCGCTGCGCTGCAGCGACCCGGTGGTGAAGCTGATGACCGAGCCCGGCCCGCTCGCCTGGCTGCGATGCAGCGTGTACCCCGGATGCGTCGTCAGGCCGGGCCAGAACACCTCCTGCACGGCTGGATGCTGTGTCAACAGCCTCGCCACCTCGTGGGCGCCCTCGACCTGTTGCTTCACCCTCAGGGCCAGCGTCTTGCTGCCTCGCAGCAGGGCCCAACAGTCGAAGGGAGCCAGCGCGGTGCCCTCGCCGTTCTGCACCAGGTACAGGTCCTCGGCCAGGTCCGGGTCGTTCACCGCCACCACGCCGGCGGTGACATCCCCGTGCCCACCCAGGAACTTGGTGGCCGAGTGGATCACGATGTCGGCGCCCAGCTCGAGCGGGCGCTGCAGCACCGGCGAAAGCAGCGAGTTGTCCACCGCGAGCAGCGTGCCGTTGTCGCGGCACAGCGCCGCCAGCCGCCGCAAGTCTGTGATGCGCTGCATCGGGTTGGTGGGCGTCTCGACCAGTACCAGCTTGGTCTGGGGCCCCAGCTCGTGAGCCACGGCCTCGAGGTCGGTGGTGTCCACAAAGCGCACCACGACGCCGTACCGCTTGAGGATGCGCGTCAGCAGCCGGTACGAGCCCCCGTACAGGTCTTCGCCGCACAGGATCTCGCCGCCGGCACCCACCAGGCGGCACACCGCGCTCACCGCCGCCATGCCGCTGGCGTAGCAGAAGGCCCGGTGCGCGCCTTCGAGCCGGGCCAGCTGCTGCTCGAGCACGGTCCGGGTGGGGTTGCCCGAGCGTGTGTAGTCGTAGCGCCCGCCGTCGAGCACCGAGTCGGTGGCAAAGGTCGAGGTCTGGTAGATGGGTGTGCACACCGGGTGGTTGGGATCGCCGGGAGCGGCGTCGAAGTGCAGCAGGCGGGTCTGGAAGTTCAGATCGTCGGACATCGGGAGCTCCGGGCGCCTACAGGGCGCGAGCGAGGAAGTGGGGAGCGCGGGCGTCGCGCAGCGAAGAGAGGTCGGCAACCACCGCCAGGGCGGTCGGCCAGCGGCCCGCCCCCTTGCCGCGAAGAACCGTGGTGCCGCGGTCGGTGCGCACGATGGCGCAGTTGGCCTCGCGGCGAGCCCGCGCGAGCGGGTCGTCGGCTGCCCGGACCTCGGTGCGCACGCTGGCGTGCACCCCGGTCTCGGTGCGCTCACAGCGCGCCACCAGCCGCACGCGCCCGCCGCTGGCCTTGGCGGCATCGAGCTGGGCCGGGCTCAGGATGTCGAGCCCGGAGCGCGGCACCCAGTCGATCACCGGCTCGACGCCGAAGGCGTCACGGACCAGCACCGCGATCTTGTGCGCCGAGTCGGTGCCATCGAGGTCGAGCGTGGGGTCGGCCTCGGCAAAGCCTGCATCCTGGGCCTCGCGCACCGCTTGCGGGTAGGGCACGCCGTCGTGAAGCCGGTCGAGCACGAAGTTGCAGGTGCCGTTGAGCACCGCCTCGATGGACTGCACACCCCGCGCAGCCTTCACATGCTCGACCACGGGAACGCTGCCGCCGACGGCTGCGCTGTAGCACAGGCTCACCCCGCGTCGGCGCGCCCGTGCAGCCAGATCGGCGCCGTGCCGAGCGATCACCGCCTTGTTCGCCGTCACCACGTCCCGGCCTGTGTCCAGCGCAGCCGCGATGAGGCTGCGGGCAGGCTCGACGCCCCCGATGCACTCCACCACCACATCGGCGTCCACGGCCACCGCCGAGGCCGCATCGCACAACAGCGGCCGCGGCACCTCCCCCACGTGCTTGGCGGCATCGTTCACGGCGACGGCCACGACCTGCCACGCCTGCGGGTTCCGGCGCAGCGCCTGGTACACGCCCAGGCCCACCGTTCCCAGGCCCAGCAAGACCACCCGGGTCGGCGCAGACCCGCGCTCGACCTCGCACACCACGTTCGGACCGGGCCCCACCAGCGTGCCCGTCGCCGAGCCCAGGCAGCCCACCTCGAAGCACAGCGAGCGCTCCTGCGCCCAGCGCACGCCCTTGGGCTGCACCACGCACCCTCCCAGGCGAGCCGCATCGTCCCAGCACAGCGCCGAGAAGCGGTTCGCCGTGGACACCAGCGCCGGGTCGGCGTCGTAGATGCCATCGACATCTTTGAGCAGCCGACAAGCGGCCCCCAGCTTCCACGCCACGAAGAGCGCCGTCAGATCCGAGCCACCCCGGCCCAGCAGGGTGGTTCGCCCGTCGCTGTCGCGGCCCAGGAAACCGGGCAGCACGATGACCGGTACCCGCTCGAAGGCATCGCGAAAGCGCTGGGTGTCCAGCGCCACCGGGGCCGCATCGCACAGCGGCCCCTGGGTGATCAGCCCCGCGCGCGCCGCATCGAAGATCTCGCAAGGAACCCCGGCTCGGTCCAGGGCCAGACCCAGCAGCGCCGTGGTGACGGCCTCGCCGGTGGCCAGCAGCGCCGCCGTCGCCTGTGCGTGGTCGCTCCATGCGGCCCCCCGGGCCACCAGGGCATCGGTGGTGTCGCCCAGCGCCGAGACCACCGCGACTACGGCCCGGCCAGCGCGCACGTGCCGGTAGATCGCATCTACTGCAGCAGGCAGATCGGCTTCGCCTCGAAGAACCGAGCTTCCAAACTTCAAGACCACCACTTCGGACATCGAATCCACCTGAATGACGCGCGTCACACGGAATTGTGTGACGCGAGTCATACGCCGTCCGTATGACTCGCGTCAAACACTTTCTCGCGATCGCCGCCGAGCACAGGACCGGAGCGGGGCGTCAAGGTGCACGGGGGCGCCCTTGGGGCCTACTCCGGGTCCTGGTCCTTCTTCTTCATCTGCCCTCTCACCAGCGGCAGGCCCTGGATGGCCTCGAGGGTCACCGACAGGTCCTGCAGGGCGATGTTCAGGTTGCCCATGGTGGTTCGCAGCTCGCCAGCAGCTCCGCCGACATCGCGTGCGGTCTGCCCCAGGCTCTCGCTGGCCGACCCGATGTGGCCCACGCCTTCTTCGACGGAGCCCGCGGCGCGGGCGAGCTCACCGCTGGTCTGCTCGAGCGATACTGCCGCAGACTGCACCTTGTCGGCGGCGTCGCTCGCTGAGCTCAAGGTCGCTCCCAGCTGATCGACGATCGAGTCGTCCTTGAGCAGCCGGCCGAGCGCCCCCTTGCCCTGGTGCAGATCCTGGATGATCAGCAGCACCGAGTCGATGACCTCGGGAAGCCGGCCCTCGCCCAGCTCCATCTCGCCGGCGAGCACCGTCAGGTCCTCCAGGATGCGCTGGATCTTCTCGAGCGTGCCCACCAGATCCATCTTCTCGAGGGCCATCAGCACGTCGAAGTGCTTGCCGCTCACCAGCGCCTTGCCCGGCTGCAGCACCTCGCCGTCACCAGCCTCGATGATGACCGCCTTGCCGCTGAGCGTCATGGTGACCCGGCCCACAGAGTCGGTGCGAACGTGGTTGGCGTACTGGTCTTCGACGGTGAGCCACAGCTGCACCGTGCGCTGCGGCGTCAGCGACACCTCGCTCACGTGGCCCACGCGCATGCCTGCGATCAGCACGTCGGTGCCGGCGGTGAGCCCCGCCCCATGCTCGAGCTCCAGCCGGTAGGCCGACCGCCGGGTGAACAGATCCGAGCCGATGGCCGCAAAGCCGGACAGCGCAAACAGACCCGCGAGCGACGCCAGGAGGAAGATCCCCACGACCCGTTCCAGCGTTTGCTCACGGCTGCTCACGGACCCATTCTACGCATCGATCACCAGGACACCGGCACCGCGCCCGTGCAGCGCCTCGACCAGGCGGTCCAGCTCGCCGCGTTGATCGTCGTCGACGCGCTCGAAGGGGTTCTGCAGCACGACCAGCTTGGGGTCGGCCACCAGGCATCGCACCAGCCCCACCCGCAGCGAGGTGAACACCTCGAGGGGCGGGCGCGCATCGGCCACCGGACCAAGGCCCCAGAACTCGAGCGCGTTGCGCACCCGGGTGTCGACCTCGTCGTCGGAGGCGAGGTCGTGGTAGCGCATCGGCAGGGCGACGTTGTCGAAGACCGACAGGTGCGACAGCAGGGCCACGCGCTCGGGCAACACCCCCACCCGCGCTCGCAACAGGCGCAGCTGGTCGGGCGACGCGCCGGTGACCTCGGTTCCCAGCAAGGTGACGACGCCCTCGTACGGCTGCGCCTGGCCCAGCACGCACTCCATCAACGGGCCAAAGCGCCCCCGTCCGAACAGCAGCGCCACCTGACCCGGGTGCACCACCACGTGAGCGACCGCGGCATCGGCGTCGGCGCGCACCTTGTCCAGCACCAGCACGGGCTCGCTCACAGCCCACCCGCGGTCAGCTGCCAGGTGGACAGCACGGTCATGACGACGTCCAGCAGCACCGCGGCCACCAGGCAGTGAACCACCGATCGCTGGGTGGCGACAGGCACCATGGTGACGCGGCCGCGCACGTTGAGCCCCTGCCACGTGCTGATGGTGGCAATCAGCAGGCCGAACACCGCGCTCTTGGTCAGCCCGATGGCCACCCCCACGGGCGACACGCTCGACGCCAGGGTGGCCAGGAACACGCTGCCAGGCGTATCGATGGCCAGGGCGGCCAGGCTGTAGCCGCCCAGGATGCACACCAGATCGAACCACACACACAGGCACAGGCTGGCGTAGGTCACGGCGATCATGCGCGGAACCACCAGGTAGTGCATGGGATCGATGCCCATCTTCTGCAGCAGGTCGATCTCGCCGTCCACGGCCATGTTGGCCAGATCGACGGTGATGGCGGACCCGCTTCGCCCGATGATGATCACCGCCGTCATCAGCGGTGCCAGCTCGCGGATCACCAGCAGGTCCATCAACGAGCCCACCACCGCGCCTCCCCCGCCCGACAGGTACGACAGCGCCTGCACCACGATGGCCGTCCCCAGCAACGCCGCCAGCACGGTCACCACGGGCAGCGCGTCGATGCCGGTGTACTTGATCTGCGCCAGGGTGTTGGTGCTCACCACCGACCCCGAGCGCGTGCCCGCGAACAGCAGCACGACGACCGCTCGCCGAAAGAAGCGAAACAGATCGCGCACGTAGCGAAGCCAGTCCAGGCCCCACTTGCCCACCGAGCGCAGCGTGCCACGCGCCTCGCCTCGGGCCGGAGCCCGAACCGCGTGCGACGTGACGTTCGCGTTGGGCTCTGCGGAGTCCCCTGTCATCTAGGGCGCTACGGCGCCGTCCACGACGCGACTTCGAAGTACTCGCGCTCGAGCGTGGTGGCTCCGAGGTGCCAGGCGTTGATCTTGGCCCCGGCGGGCGCTCTGGGCGCAACGATGGCCAGGTAGGTGATGTCGCCCATCTTGAAGGCAAAGGGCACATCCTGGTCGGCGTCCAGGCGATCGGCGGCCATCACGTCGAAGGCGTACACCCGGTTCAGCCCCTTGTCGGGCGGGTCGAGCAAGAAGCGCACGCCCTTGTCGCCCACCTTGCCCTCGACCAGGATCTCTTCGCCGGCGTCGCCATCGAAGTTCAGCTTCCAGCCACGGATGGGCTCCACCGCGACGCCGGCGCCGGTGAGCGGGCGCACCACGCTGCGCAGGTCGGCCGTCTTCACGGGAACAAGGGAGGCGGCCATCGCTCCGGGCGGGCCGTAGATGGCCGCGTCATCGCCAGCCTTGGGCACCACCGCGGCGGCCGGCGGTGCGGTCTCGCCTGCGGCCAGCACGGGCTTGGGTGCGGGGAGCGTCCAGGGCGTCTTCTTGGGGTGCACGAGCGCCACCGCGCCCTCTTCGCTGGGAATGGCGGCGGCCGAAAGACCCGTCAGCTTCTGCACCATGGGAGACAGGGCGCGCGCTTCGCCAGACGGAAGGCGCCAGGTCTGGTCTTTGTCGAGTCCAGGCCCCGTCACCACCGAGCCGACCGCGCCGCCAGCCACCTTCCACTCGCCGTGCAGCTTGCTGGCGTGCAGGCTGTCGTCGAAGGCCAGGCTGCCGGGAGGCGCCTTCTTGGTGAGCCACCACCAGGGCAGCCCCCCTGCGATGGGGTGCACCATGTAGATGGACGTTCCCAGGGGCTGGGCGATGACATCGTTGACACGAACCGGTGTGCCCGGCTCGGCGGGCACGAACAGCTCGACGGCATTCTCGAAGCCCCACTCGAAGCTGCCGTCGCCGACAGCCGTCGGGAACTGCACGTTGTGGCCGGGACCCAGTGACAAGCCGGTCGCCTTGCCATCGGCCACGGTGAGGAAGACGGGCGGCGTGTCCTGGTCGCAGGTCTTGTCGAAGGGCGCGGCCTTGAAGGCCGACCCGCGGCCCACGGTGACCATCACGCCCACGCTCCAGCCCTCGGGCGCGCTGGGGTTGAAGCACAGGGGAAGCGCGGGAGAGCCCTCGGGCGGCTGACCGGCGGCCTCGGCGATGAAGGCATCGGTGAGGCCGCTGGCGGTGAGCTGGCGACGCCCTTCCTGCGCCCACGACGAGATGCTGCCATCGGCGTAGCGGCTGACCCAGTTGCTGGTGAGCTCTTGCCCGTCGGGAACCACCGCCGCCGGATCGAGCTGGATGTCGTAGGTGCCACCGTCGAAGTTCACCGTGATGAAGGCCTCGAGGTACTTCATGGTGACGTTGGCCGCGTCTTCGTGGCCCGGGTAGCGCTGCACGACGGTGTGTGCTTTGTCGGCGCTGTCGATGGTGCGGAAGGCCGCGTAGGCGGCTTTGACCCAGGCGTCTTCGGAGGCCACGGTGCCCTCGTACTTCATGGCGACGCCCTTGTACTCGTCTTCGCTGCCCTTCACGCCAAGGTCAAGCAGCGCCTTGTTGGCCTCTTGCTCGAGCGCCTTGGCTTCGAAGCTGGTGCCCGCCCACCGAGCCCGGTAGCGGCTCCAGCCGGCGACGGTGCCCTCGCGCCGCGCAAAGTCCCACTCGGCCTGGGCGCACGCCTCGCGCAGGGAGCTGGCGGCGCTGGCGTTGGCGGCCCCCCACTTCTCGCACTTCTTGGCCGCAGAGTCGTAGTTGCGCTGGCCGTTGAGCTTCTGGATGACCTCGTGTTGGTCTGCAGCGCTCGCCGAGGAGGCCAGCAGCGGAGACAAGAACAGCGCAGGGATGAATCGGTTGGTCATGGGGATCCGTCTGGAAGAAGAGGGGATTTTAGGCCAAACCCCGTCAGGCCACCGCGTATTTCGCGCCCAGGGCGTCGGCAGCGAGCTCGTCGAAGCCCGCATTGCGCCATCGCCGCGCCTCCTCCTCGGTGAAGAGCGTGCGCAACATCCGAGGATCGACGCCGGTGATTCGCTGGAGCGCTCGGCCAAAGACCCGCCCGACCACCGGCTGGTTGTACAGCTCGCGGGCACGCGCCATGAATCGCACGAAGGGACGCTTTCGGACACGCGGCTTCTCGCCCAGCAGCTGGATGCGCTTCATGGCCTCGCGCACCCGCTTGCCCTGCGGGTCGACGCGGTCCATCGGCTCCCAGAACACCCCGGTCAGGAAGGGCTTGGCATACCAGAGCACCCGCGCGAGCGCGATGTAGCTCATGAGGCGATCGCCAAGGCCCTGGCTGGGCGCGCTCTTGAGCTTTTCGACCCACTCGTCCGAGGTGTAGTACTCGATCATGTGGAAGTCGACGGCGATGTGCCGGGACTCGTCCCGGTTGATCAGCGCCATGGCCTGGGCGCTCATCGAGTCGTTGACGTAGTCGTCGATCGAGCGCAGCAGCGCCACGTCCAGGATGAGCTCGCCGCTGGTGACGTAGGTGTTCGCGATCTCGGGCGACATGTACTGCATGAGCTCGACGAATGCGGGGGCAAAGCGCCTCAATGCCGCGTTGGTCTCGTACCACTTGTACCGGTGCACGTTGTAGTGATCGGCGAGCATCTGCGCCACCTGGGCGTGGCGGAACTCGTCGGTGACGAAGGTCGAGAAGATCTCGCGCAGGATGGGGTCGTCGGTCTTCTTCATCTGCTCGGCGAACAACGCGCCGGCCAGGCGCTCGATCGCCGCCATGTCGGTGAAGTACTGAACGATGGCCATCTCGTCTTCGCGGGCCATCTCGGGAGGCTCGACGCTCCAGTCGAGGTCTCCTGGATCCCACTGGAAGCGGTGGCACTTGTCGAGCATGCGCTTGAGGTCCATGCCGCGCAGCTTACACTCAAACAATGACGGACATGGAGCGTCGCTTTCTGCTGGTCGGAAACCCCACCTCGGGGTCCGGCAAGGCCGCCGCCTACATCGACGAAGCGCTCGATGCCATGCGGCAGCGGATCTGGTACGTCGACTTCGTGCACACGCTGCCCGAGGGCAAGACGGTCGACGTCGTGCGCGAGCGACTGCAAGAGCACAGCTACGACACCGTCATCGCGCTGGGCGGCGACGGCACCTTCGCCGAGGTGGCCAAGGCGCTGCTGGCGTCGGGCACCGACACCATGCTGGCCTTCTTGCCCTTTGGCACCGCCAACGACCAAGGGAAGTCCTTCGGCATTCGGGTGGGCCCCGGCTCGCTCTCGCACAACCTGGACGTGATCGAGCGCGGGGCCATGCGCCGCATCGACGTGGGCCTCGTCCGACGGCTCGACGGCGGCGTGGTCACCGACGTCGAGCACGTCTTTCACTCCGTCGGCTGGGGCATGCAGCCCGACATCCTGGCCGTGCGCAACGCCGAGCGTCAGGCGGTCGAGGAGCACCCCATCCTCAGGTCGCTGTACCGCGACTACGCGGTGTACGCGGGCGCCGCCGCCGACCGCTACATCGCCTCGTGGGTCGAGCCCACCAAGTTCGACGCCCACATCCTGGCCGACGGCGAGCCCATCGAGCTGCTCGCGCTCACCGATCTGGTGGTCAACGCCACCAGCGTCTACGGCGGCATCTTCGTGCTCGATCGCTTCGCCGAGCCCGACGATGGCTTGTTCGAGATGCTGCCCATCCACGGACGGCGTGACTGGGCCCTGTCGGCCATGCGCACCCTGCGTCCCATCGTGGTGCTCGAGAAGCAGATGGGCATCCTGCCGCGCGCCCGTGAGGGCATGCGCCAGGTGAGCCACCTGGACGTGCGCTTCGAGCGACCGGGCAAGGAGCTCATCCGAAGCCAGATCGACGGCGAGCAGTGGCTCGACGGCAACCACTTCCAGCTAGAGGTGTTCCGCAAGGCCCTGCCCCTGTGCGTGCCCTACGGCTACGTGCCTCCCTGGAAGGAGTAGCCGGGTCGGTGCAAGCTTTGTGCAGGCAGGAACCCGCCTGAAGCGATGCGGTCCACACCGTCATGTGGACCCTGTACTGCGCGCTCGTGAGCTGCAATCCTGCCCCTGAACCGCCGCCAGACTTCGGCCCCGAGCCCGATCCGGTCACCGCTGCCGAGTACGCCGCCATCAAGGAGGGCATCGCCGCGACGCGGGCGAACCTCGCGGGCCGCTGGGCCACCACGGCTCCGGCAGACCGCGCCGCGCTGATCGACGAAGCCAGGACGGCGGCCTTCGACGCGATCACCACCGAGCTCATCCCCACCTGGAAGGGCACGGACTGGGCCTTCTACGGCGCCACCCAGACCCCTCGCACCGGCACGATCGCGTGCGGCTACTTCGTGTCCACAGTGCTGCAGGACGCGGGCTTCGATGTCGAGCGCGTCACCATGGCCCAGCAAGCCAGCGAGCACATCATCATGACCATGAGCCCCAGCAGCGCAATCTGGCGGTACCGCGGCCGCACCCGCTCACAGGTGGCCACCCACGTCGAAGCGCAGGGCGACGGGCTGTACATCGTGGGCTTGGACTACCACGTCGGCTTCCTGGTGAAGGAAGCGGACACGCTGCAGATGTGCCACTCAGACCCCAACGACGGCGTGGTGTGCGAAGACGCACGCACCAGCAGCGCCTTCGTCAGCGACTACCGGGTGGTCGGACGGGTGCTGCACGACGAAACGGTCGAGAAATGGCTCGATCAGAGCCACTTCACGACCGTGAAGCCGTAGAACGGCGGGTTTTACGGCGCCAGGATGTAGATCGGACCGGCCTGCCAGGTGTAGGCAGCACCGACGACCGTGGCACCCGAGATGTCCATGGGCCCGAGGCAGATGATGCCCGAGACCGCAGCACCGGTCACCTTGCCGCCAGCGGCGCAGAAGGCAAAGCCCTCGGGCGCGTTGGTGTCGGTGTCGGCATCGGCGTCGCTGTCGCTGTCGCTGTCGGCGTCGGCGTCGGCATCGGAGTCGGCGTCGGCATCGGCGTCGGAGTCCGCATCAGAGTCGGCGTCGGCGTCGGCGTCACCGATCACGGAGGTGTCGATGGGGATGGACGTGTCATCTTCGTCGGGCGGGCGACAAGCGATGATCAGCACGGCGCCGAGGATTGCCATCGGGATGGTTCGCAGAGACATTTAGGACTGGCCCCTTGTTCGCATGAGCAGAGCACTCAGACTGCACCGAGGGTATGCAACATGCAACCCCCATCTTGCAAGCCCGTCTAACGGGGCTCGGCGAGCCAGCGCTCGAGGATCTTCATGGCAGCGGCCTGATCGATGAGTTTCTTGCGCTTGTCGCGGCGCATTCCGGCCGAGATCAGGTCGCGCTCCGCCTCGACGGAGGTGAAGCGCTCGTCGACGTAGTCCACCGGCAGGCCCGTCGCGCTGTGCACCGACTCGCCGATCTGGCGCGCCAGGCGCGCGCTTCGCTCCTCGGTGCCGTCGAGCTCGTAGGGGAGGCCCACCACGACGCGCACTGGCTCGTGCTTGCGAAACAGCTCGACGAGGGCGGCCGTGTCCTTGTTGACGCCCTTGCGCGACAAGGTCAGCACCGGCTGCGCGAACATCTGCAGTGGGTCGGTCATCGCGACGCCGATCGTCTTGGTGCCCACGTCGAGCCCCATGACACGCCCCTTCTCGTTGCTTGCGGTCAGTTTCTGACCTCCTCGGCTGGACACGATCTGCGGCAGGGGGTAGAACCTGTACACCCGTTCAGTGCACCCACTGAACACCCCACCTGCCCGCAGGGCGTCCTGCCCTCTAGCTACCTCACTCGGAGCCCCGATGCCCACCGCCGAGATCCTGTCCCAGGGCGACGAGGTCATCACCGGTCAGACGGTCGACACCAACGCCGCCTGGCTGGCGACGCGCCTCACCGATCTGGGCTTCACGGTGCTCCGCCACACCACGGTGGGCGACCGGCTGCAAGACATCCAGCAGCAGTTCGCCCACGCAGCGGGCCGGGCCGATCTCGTCTTGTGCACCGGTGGCCTGGGCCCCACCGACGACGACCTCACCGCGGCCGCCGTCGCCGGCGCGTTCAGCGCGCCCCTGCAGCTCCACGATGCCGCCCTCGACGACATTCGCGAGCGCTACGCGGCCTTCGGGCGGCCCATGCCCCAGGCCAACACCAAGCAGGCCATGCTGCCCGCCGGCGCCACCAAGCTCACCAACCACTGGGGCACCGCGCCGGGCTTCCACATCCACCATGGCGGAACCCACTTCTTCTGCTTCGCCGGTGTCCCGCGCGAGATGCGCCGCCTCTTCGACGCCTACGTGCTGCCCTTCGTGGCCGAACACCTCGCGGTGCGTCCGGCTCGGCTGGTCACCCTGCGCACCACGGGGGTGGGCGAGTCCAACCTGCAAGACCGCATCGGCACCTTCAGCGAGCCCGATGTGGTGCTCGGCTACCGCACCAAGCTGCCCGAAAACCACATCAAGCTCCGCTTCCAGGCCGACGTGCCCGCCAGCCGCGTGCTGGGGGTCACCCAGCGCGTCGCCGACCTCGTGGGCTCCCCCATCTTCACCATCGAAGGGCTCGACGATGGCGTTCAAGTGGGGGCCATCGACACGCAGGGCGGCGATCTGGCCGCCGTGGTGGGGCGTGCCCTGCTCGCCCGTGGCCAGACGGTCGCCACCGCCGAGTCCTGCACCGGAGGTCGGGTCGCGTCCATGTTCACCGGCATTCCCGGGTCCAGCGGCTGGTTCCTCGAAGGCGCGGTCACCTACTCCAACCCCTCCAAGGTCCGTCAGCTCGGCGTGCAGCAAGCCACGCTCGACGCCCACGGCGCCGTGTCCGAACCGGTCGCGCGCCAGATGGCCGAAGGCATCCGCCAGCGCGCCGGCGCCGACTGGGGGCTGTCCACCACCGGAATCGCCGGCCCCGGTGGCGGCACCGCCGACAAGCCCGTCGGCCTGGTGCACATCGCCGTCGCCGGTCCCGACGGCACCCAGCATCGGTCCGTCCAGCTGGGCGGTTTCTCGCGAGACCGCGTCCAGACCCTCTCTGCGGCAGGTGTCATCGACATGCTGCGCCGCATGCTCCAACCCTCGTTCCACCTTTCCACCTGACAGGCACCAAGCCTTCTCTCGGAGACCCACCAGACATGGCCAAAAACAAGACCAAGACCTCCAACGGCCCCGCCCTCGATCGCGATCGCGCACAGGCAGTCGACGCTGCTGTCGCCAGCATCGAGCGCATGTTCGGCAAGGGCGCCATCATGAAGTACGGCGACGCCGAGCCCCCCAAGGTCGAAGCCATCTCGACCGGCTGCCTGGGCCTCGACATGGCGTTGGGTATCGGCGGCCTGCCCAAGGGCCGTGTCGTCGAGATCTTCGGCTCCGAAGCCTCGGGCAAGACCACCCTCGCGCTGCAGACCATCGCCGAAGCCCAGAAAGATGGCGGCGTCGTCGCCTTCATCGACGCCGAGCACGCGCTCGACATCAACTACGCCCGCGCTCTGGGCGTGCAGATCGACGAGCTGCTCATCAGCCAGCCCGACACCGGCGAACAAGCCCTCGAGATCGCCGAGACGCTGGTGCGCTCCGGCGCCATCAGTGTGGTGGTCATCGACTCGGTCGCCGCACTCGTGCCCCGCTCCGAGCTCGAAGGCGACATGGGCGACGTGCAGCCCGGCGCCCAGGCCCGGCTCATGAGCCAGGCGCTGCGCAAGCTCACCGGCGCCATCCACAAGTCCGAAGCCGTCGTCATCTTCATCAACCAGATGCGCGAGAAGATCGGCGTCATGTTCGGCTCGCCCAAGACCACCTCGGGCGGCAAGGCGCTGCGGTTCTACGCCTCGATCCGCATCGAGATCGCGCGCATCGGCTCCATCAAGAAGGGCGACGAGGTGCTGGGCAACCGCACCCGGGTCAAGGTGGTCAAGAACAAGCTCGCGCCGCCCTTCCGGCAGACCGAGTTCGACATCTACTACGGCCTGGGCACCAGCATGGCCGCCGAGCTCCTGGACATGGGCCTCAACACCGGCATCGTCAAGAAGAGTGGCAGCTGGTACTCGGTCGACGGCGAGCGCGCCGGGCAGGGCAAAGAGAACGCCCGTGACTACCTGGCCGAGCGCCCCGAGGTGATGCAGAAGGTCAAGCAGTCCATCCTGGTCGCCGCCGGGCTCATCGACGAGCCCGAGAAGCCGGCAATGGGAAATCCTCCGATGGCTGAAGCCTAGCCACCCGGCCTCAGCCAGCGCATCCCCGAGCCCCCGCCTCCGCCCCGATGGACGGAGCGGGGGCTCGTCGTTTGCGATAGCCCCCTCCCTTCACTCGGAGACCCTCATGAAGGCCGCGGACATTCGGCAGCGCTTCCTGGACTTCTTCGGCGAGCGTGACCATCACACGGTCCGCTCCTCGTCGCTGGTCCCCCACAACGACCCCACCCTGTTCTTCACCAACGCGGGCATGGTGCAGTTCAAGGATGTGTTCATCGGGGCCGAAGAACGCGCCTACAGCCGCGCCACCACCGTGCAGAAGTGCCTGCGCGTGTCGGGCAAGCACAACGACCTCGAGGTCGTGGGCCGCACACCGCGCCACCACACCTTCTTCGAGATGCTCGGCAACTTCAGCTTTGGCGACTACTTCAAAGAAGACGCCATCCGCATGGCGTGGGAGCTGCTCACCAAGGTCTACGGCATGGACACCGAGCGGCTGTGGGTCACCGTCTACGAAGAAGACGACGAGGCCTGGGACCTGTGGCGCTCCGCGGTCGACTTCCCGGCGGCTCGCCTCCGCCGCATGGACGCCAAAGAGAACTTCTGGTCGATGGGCGCCACCGGCCCCTGCGGCCCGTGCAGCGAGCTGCACTACGACCTGGGCCCCACCATGGGCGCCGAACACGCCGATGGCCCTGCCGGCGGCACCGACCGCTACATGGAGATCTGGAACCTGGTCTTCATGCAGTACGACCAGGCCCAAGATGGCTCGCGCACGTCGCTGCCGCGGCCGTCCATCGACACCGGCGCCGGCCTCGAGCGGGTGGCCGCCGTGCTCCAAGGCAAGTCCACCAACTACGACACCGACCTGTTCACACCGCTGCTGCAGCAGATCGGGCAGGCCGCCGACGTGCGCTACGGCGCCAACCCCGAACACGACGTGGCCATGCGGGTGATCGCCGACCACGCTCGGGCCACCAGCTTCCTCATCGCCGATGGCGTGATGCCCAGCAACGAGGGCCGCGGCTACGTGCTGCGCCGCATCATGCGCCGCGCGATCCGCTACGGCGTGAACCTGGGCTTCGACAAGCCCTTCCTGTTCCAGACCGCCGGCAAGGTGGTGCAAGAGTTCGGCGCCGCCTACCCCGAGCTGCTCGACCGCCAGACCTTCATCGACGAGGTGGTGCGCGGCGAAGAAGAGCGCTTCGCGCGCACCCTCGACCGCGGCACAAAGCTGCTCGAGAAGGCCATGAGCGGGCTGGCCCCGGGGGCCGTGCTCGACGGCGACACGGCCTTCGAGCTCAAGGATACCTACGGCTTTCCCATCGACCTCACCCGCTTGATGGTGGCCGAGCGCGGCTTCGGCGTCGACGAAGGCCGCTTCGCCGAGCTCGAAGAGCAGCAGAAGGCCCAGGGTCGCAAGAACTGGAAGGGCAGCGGCCAAGAGGCGGTGGCCGGGCTGTGGCACCAGCTCGCGGCCGAGCACGGCGAGACCGAGTTCACAGGCTACGACCGCTGCGACGACGTCGCCGCCGTCATCGGGCTGGTCAAGGTCGACGGCGACGAGCTGTCCGATGTCGACGCGCTCTCAGCAGGCGACACGGGCATCGTGCTGCTCAACCGCACGCCCTTCTACGCCGAGTCCGGCGGTCAGGTCGGCGACACCGGCACCCTGGGCAGCCAGGGCGTGCGCTTCGACGTGGCGGACACCACCAAGCAGTCCGGCCTGCACCTGCACACCGGCAAGGTCGCCCAGGGCACCATCAACGTGGGCGACACCCTCGAGGCCCACGCGTCGGGCGGCCGCCGCGACATGACGCGCCGCAACCACACCGGCACCCACCTGCTGCACGCGGCCCTTCGCCAGGTCCTGGGCGACCACGTGCAGCAGAAGGGCTCGCTCGTGGGCCCCAACCGCCTGCGCTTCGACTTCGCCCACCACAAAGCGATGAGCACCGACCAGGTGCGCCAGGTCGAAGACCTCGTCAACCGCGAGATCCTGGCCAACACCGCCGTGCAGACCGAGGTCAAGAACCTCGACGAGGCCAAGGCGGCCGGGGCCATGGCCCTGTTCGGCGAGAAGTACGACGACGACGTGCGCGTGGTGTCCATCCCGGGCTTCTCGACCGAGCTGTGCGGCGGCACGCATGTGCGCGCCACCGGCGACATCGGCCTGTTCGCGATCACCAGCGAGAGCGGCATCGCCGCTGGCGTGCGCCGCATCGAGGGCCAGACGGGCACCGGCGCCATCGCCTACGTGCGCCAGCGCGAAGACACCCTGCTGGCCGTCGCCGACACGCTCAAGACCAGCCCTGCCAAGGCCGCCGAGGCCGTGCAGCGCCTGCAAGACGAACGCCGCGCGCTGCAGAAGCAGCTCGACGGGCTGCAGCGCGATGCCGCCAAGGCCGCGGCGGGCGACATGCTCTCCGACGCCCGCGACATCGGCGGCGTCAAGGTCCTGGCCGCCCAGTACGACGGCGACCTGCGCGAACAGGCCGATCGCCTGCGCGATCAGCTCGGCACCGCCTTGATCGTGCTCACCGCCCAGCGCGGCCCCAAGGTGCAGCTGCTGGTCGCGGCCAGCAAAGACATCGCCGGCAAGCGAGTCAACGCCGGCAAGCTGCTGGGGCAGCTGGCTCCGCTGGTCGGCGGCCGCGGCGGGGGCCGCCCCGACATGGCTCAGGGCGGCGGCACCGACGCCAGCGGAATCCCCGCCCTGCTCGAGAAGACCTACGAGCTCGCGGGCGAGATGTTGGGGGGGTAGCTGGTATCCTCCAGAGTTCTGGAGGTTCCCATGTCTCGCTCGCTCTCTGGCTCGCTCGCTCTGTTCTTGCTCTGCAGCACTGCAGGGGCCGCTCCCCTCACGCTCCAACACCAGGGGCGGCTGCACGACGCCGTCGGCATCCCGCTGGACGGTCAGCACGACCTCACAATCGGGCTGTACGACAACGCGAGCGGCGGCAGCGCCGGCTGGACCGAGACGCTCACCGGCATCGACTTCGACCAGGGCTATTTCTCGGTCGTGCTGGGCGAGTCCACTGCACTCGATCCTGCCCTGTTCGATGACGACACGTTGTGGATGGGCATGGCGGTCGACAGCGGCGCCGAGTTCCCCATCCGCTTGCAGGTGAACTCTGTACCCTTCGCCGTCCGCGCCCACGGAGTGTCCGGAGGCATCGTCGACGCATCGGAGATCCGCGTCGACGGCAACACGGTGATCGACAGCAGCGGGGCCATCACCGCCACCGTGGCCTGGGGTGACATCACCGGCGCACCGGCCACCCTCGGGGCGCTCACGTGCAGCAACGGCCAGATCACCGTGTACAACGGCTCGTGGGGATGCGGCGATCTACCCACCCCGGACATCGACACCTCCAACGTGGTCAGCGGTGTCTTCGACGTGGCGCGCCTTCCCGTCGGTGGCGGGGGCACCCAGGTTGCCGCCGGCGACCACACCCACTCGGCCTACGCCGACGCCAGCCATGCCCACTCCGACTACGCCGATGTCGGGCACGCCCACTCCGACATCGACGGCTTGGCCGGCGGAAACCTCACGTCCTCGGTGAGCGTCGCCGGACACGTTCAGGTCAGCGACTCGTCTGCGACCTGCGACGCCACCACAGCCGGTGCCATCCGCTTCGACACGACCGCGGGTGCGCTGCAGTTCTGCGATGGCGGCACCTGGCAGCTGGTTGCAGGCGGCCCAGGTCACAGCTCGACGACGCCGGCGACCAGCTGCAAGACCCTGCGTGACGCGGGCACCACCATCGACGGCCTGTACTGGATCGACCCCAACGGCGGGTCCAACGCCGACGCCACCCAGGTCTGGTGCGACATGACCACCGACGGCGGCGGTTGGTCGGTGTGCCTGCGCTTCGACATGAACACCGACGCGTCGGTGCGGGCCCTCGACGGATCGGCCTTCACCACCACCTTCGGCACACCCGCTGCGCCACCAGCTGCCTACAGCTCGGACTGCACCACCCTGCTGACCGGCCTGGGTGACGCCCAGTCCTTCGACCTGTTGAGCTACACCCACGTCGTCGAGACCGACAACTGGCAGTGGGTCGGACCGATGACCGTGGCCGAGTGGCGGTCGGTCTACGACCTGACCAGCTGCGGCAACAGCGGCCCCAACGGTGTCGGCGCAATCACCCAGTGTCGGGGTAGCTCCACCAGCAGCGTGGTCGACGTCTCCAGCCAGAGCTACCGCATGGGCTACCACTGGGCCACGGGCGGTTCGTGCGCCAACGACAGCTCGACCATCAACCAGTTCGCCGCCGGCACCAACAGCAACGTGCTGCTGGAGCTCAACCACGGCATGAACTGGGGCCACGGCCTGTACCTGCACTACGACTGCCAGGCCGCCTGCAGCCACCCGTGCAACGGCTGCGACACCGGCAGTGGGCCGAACAACACCTACGGCAACGGCGCCGATCGAACCCTGATCACCCAGCCAGGGGCCCCCGGCACAAGCTGCGGCGCCTACCAGGCGACGTCAACGGCGACTCGACCGACCGTCTCCTTCGCGTTCCGCGAGCGGTAGCCTACCTGCGCCGCCGCACCATCAGAGCCCCCAAGCCGATCACGAACAGCGGCGCGCCAAAGCCCGCCGTCGCACACCATGCCGACGCCTGCTTCTCGGCCGCCGCGACGCGAGACGCGACGTCGGCTGCGGGCGGCTGTTCCTTGCACATGACCACGTCGTAGACGGTGCCGCCCCACGACGAGCACATGCGGGCCCAGCCCTCGGCGGCGAGGGCGTCGCACTCGGGCTCGGGTGGGTCCTGCGAGCGCAGGCCGTCGCAGATCTTGCCCTCGATCTCGCCGCACTGGATGGCGATGGTGCAGGTCTCGACGTAGTCCCCGGGGGGCGGTACGTCGGCGAGGGCGGCGGCGGCGAGCAGGGCAACGAGCACGGGATCTCCGGAGCAGACGGTGTGTCGGGCACGGGCACCGGCACGGGCCCAGGAGGTTACACCTGTTGCCTTTTCTGGAGAACCCGATGAACCTCTCTGACTGCAAGGTGCTCGTCACCGGCGGCGCGTCCGGCATGGGCCGCCACTTCACCCTCTCGTTCGCGGCCGCGGGCGCCGATGTCGCCTTCTGCGACCTCAACGCCGACGGCATCGCCGACACCGAGGCCGCGGGTGCCGACCTGCCCGGCAAGGTGGTCGGCTTCACCGCCAACGTGGCCAGCGAAGACGACGTGATCAAGCTGATCACCGACGCGCGCGAGGCCCTTGGCGGCCTGAACGTGTTGGTGAACAACGCCGGCATCTTCCGCGATGGCCTGTTGGTCAAGAAGGACCGCGAGACCGGCGCCATCAAGACCATGAGCCTCAAGAGCTGGCAGCAGGTCATCGACGTCGATCTCACCGGGCCCTTCCTGTGCACCCGCGAGTTCGCCAAGAGCGCCATCGAGACCGACACCAAGAGCAGCTGCGTGGTCAACATCAGCTCGGTCGCCCGCCACGGCAACCGCGGTCAGACCAACTACAGCGCGGCCAAGGCCGGCCTGGTGGCCGACACCAAGCTGTGGGCGCTCGAGCTGTCGCGCTACGGCATTCGCTTCGGCGCCGTCGCACCCGGCTTCGTGGACACGCCCATCCTGCAGGGCATGCGCCCCGAGGTGCTCGAGGGCATGCTCAAGGCCGTGCCCCTGCGCCGCGCTGCAGCCCCGGCCGAGATCTTCATGGCGGTGAAGTTCATCGTGGAGTGCGACTACTTCACGGGCCGCTGCATCGACGTCGACGGCGGCATGACCGTCTGAGTCGGGCGCAACCCCGGCTCAGCCCTTCGCTTTGTTCACGAACTTGCTGCGCAGGTCGTACAGAACGGTCTCGACGAGCTTGGCTTCTTCGTCGTCGAGGTTGCCCTTGGTCTTTTCTTGCAGCATGCCAATCAGGTCGATGGTGTTGCGGGCCAGCGCCAGGTTGGCGGCAGACGCGCCGGTGGAGGGGTCGTTGACCTCGCCGAGGTGCACCAACGCCGACTGGGCGAGCGACACGACAAAGGACGAGAAGGTGACGGGAAGGTCATGATCGGCACTGGCGGACACGGCGACTCCTTGGAGCGAGCGCCTGAAGCTAGTTACCAGCGGTGGTGACGGCAAGGCATCGACTCGGTGTTGAGTGCCTCGACCCCCGTGGAGTCTGATTGCTGCGCTACCTGTTCGCCCTGGCCCTCTCGACCGCCATCGCCTCGACCGCGATCGCGCAAGACGGTCCATCGCCCGAGCAGCGCTACGAGCTGGGGCTCAAGTACATGCGTCGCGGCTACTACACCAAGGCGCTCGAGCAGTTCAACCGCATCCGCAACTACCACCGCGACCACCCCGTCTCGCTCAAGGCCGAGCTCGCCATCGCCGAGCTGCACTTCAAGCAGGGCGACTTCGAGCAGGCCCGCTACAGCTACGAAGACTTCGCCCGGCTGCATCCGCGCCACGAAGACCTGGATCTGGTCACCTACAAGATCGGCCTGTCCATCTGGAAGCGCTCCCCCAAGGCCGCCGGGCGCGATCAGACGTCGACGCGCCAGGCCATGAACACCTGGACGGGCTTTCGCACCCGCTTCCCCGACTCGGCGCACGCGCCGGAGGTCGAGCGCCTCACCAGCAAGGCCCGCGATCGCCTGGCGCAAAAAGAGCTGTTCATCGCCAAGTTCTACGCGCGCCGCAAGGCCTGGGGCGCGGTGCGGGGACGCGCCGATCGGCTGCTGTCGCGCTACCAGGCCAGCACCTACGCCCCCGATGCCCTGTACTTCGCGGGCAAGGCGGCCCATCGCTGGGGAGACGTGGCTGGCGCCACCGACTACCGCGAGCAACTGGCGGCCGAGTACCCCGACCACAAGCTGATCGGAAAGCTCGACGCCGAGATGAGCAAGGCCCCCGGCATCAAGCCCGAGACCGAGGTCTTCATCCGGCCGTACCGCCTTGGTGGCGGAGGCGCGGGCCTCGCGGGTGGCGGTGCCCCCTACTGAATCGGCCATCGTGGGTCGGTCGAGCATTGTCCGGGTTTTGTCATGGTCGGCAAACCCGTTGACAGGCCCATCAGGCCCGGGTAAATCGCCCAGCAATCGTTTTTTGGAACGAGCTATTTCCATGTGGAGGAGACCCACCATGACCCGCGCCCTTTTCAGCGTCATCGCCCTGGCCGCCATCGCCGGCTGCAACGGAACCGTCGAATGTGATTCCGGCGAAGAACTCGACACCGCCACCGGCGAGTGCCTGGTGCCCTGCACCAACAGCATGGTGTCCGGCTCCGAGTTCCCCACCCAGGGGTCCACCAACGCCTACTACCGCACCAGCATCGAGGCCCGCCTCAACGACGCCGAGTCCGACGCCACCATCACGGTCTCGACCGGCGGCACCGAGGTTCCCGGCACCGTCTCTGTCGACGACAAGCGCATCATCTTCTCGCCGACCGACCCGCTGGCGCCGTCCACCACCTACGACGTCACCCTCAACTTCAGCTGCGCCAACCCCACCTGGCAGGTCACGACCTCCGAGGTCGGTGGCACCACCGTGGCCGACGATCTGGTTGGTGACACCTTCAGCCTCGACCTCGCCAGCGGCCGCTTCGTGCAGCCCGAGGGCGTCGGGCCGCTCCTGCAGGAGTACCTCACCACCGCCATCCTCATCAACGTGCAGTCGGTCGACGGCACCGACATCCAGATGATCGGCGCAGTCGCCGAAGACGACGGCAGTGCGCAGGCCGAGTGCTCGCCCACCATTCCCTTCCCCAAGGCGAACTTCAGCGACAACCCGTACTTCCAGGTCGGTCCCGAGACCACCACCCTGTCCATCGAGGGCTACACCGTCACCATCGACGACCTGTTCGTCTCGGGCGCCTTCGCTCCCGACGGCAGCTACATCAGCGGTGCGGTGCTCAAGGGCGCCATCGACACCCGTCCCCTCGTTCCCCTGCTGAACGAAGAAGGCGAGCCCGACGAGATCTGCAACCTGGCCGGCACCATCGGCGTCAGCTGCGAAGAGTGCCCCAACGACAACATGCCCTTCTGCCTGTCGCTCGAAGTCGACAGCATCGCTGCCGAGGGTGTCGACCTCGCGGTCCAGGCCCAGCACACGCCGGCCGAGACCAACCCGGCCGAGGGCTCCACCAACATCTGCGACATCACCGCATGCGCCGGTGAGTCCGAGTGCACGGCTCGCTAGAGCGACCGTCAACCACTCCTCGCGAGTCAACGAACGCCCGGGCATCTTGCTCGGGCGTTCTTGTTTCCCAACCCGAGGTCCACATGCATCGCCTGCTCCTCGTCGTTCCGCTCGCCAGCCTGGTGGGCTGCACCTTCTTGCTGGGTGGCAACGGCCGGCGCGGGCAGCGGCCTGAAGCGCGCGAGTGCGACACGTTTCGCACCGCCTTCGACACGGCGTGCGGCCACGGTACCTGCACCAACAGCATGGTGTCGGGCTCGGAGTTTCCCACGCTGGGAACGCCCGACGCCTACTACCGCACGAGCTTCGAGGCTCGGCTCAACGATTTCGAGGCCGGCGCGAGCCTGACGGTGGCGACCGGCGGGCAGCTCGTGCCGGGCACCTCGAGCGTCGACGGCAAACGGGTCATCTTTGCCCCCACAGCGCCTCTGCAGCCGGCCACCACCTACGAAGTCAGCCTGGACTTCAGCTGTGCCAATCCCCGGTGGCAGGTGACCACCAGCGACGTCGGCGCCCCGGTCGCCGCAGACGGGCTGGTGGGCAACACGTACAGCCTGGAGCTGACCTCGGGGCGCTTCGTCGAGCCCGAGGGCATCGGTCCGCTGCTGCAGGAGTACCTGACCGACGCCGTCCTGCTCGATGTGCTCGCGACGGACGGCGGCAGCATCGAGCTGGCGGGGGCCATCGAGGGCGAGGATGGGTCCTGCGTGCGCTCGATCGACTTCCCCACCGCCGACTTCGGCGACAACCCCTACTTCCAGGTCGGGCCCGAGACGACCACGCTAGCCTTCGAGGGCGTCGACATCGAGGTCGACGATCTGTTGGTCAGTGGGGCCTTCTCGCCCGACGGCAGCGCCATCGAAGGCGCCCAGCTGCGCGGCACCATCGACACCCGACCCCTCGTTCCCCTGCTCAACGAAGAGGGAGCCGAGGACGAGATCTGCAATCTGGCCGCCACAATCGGGGTGAGCTGCAAGCCGTGCCCCGACGGAGGCGTGTTCTGCCTCGACCTTCACGTCGACAGCATTCCGGGCCTGGGCGTCGACGTGGAGTGCGTCGACCCGTGAGCCGCTACACCCCCATCCCCAACGCATCCAGCACCGCCTGAAAGTCGGCCGGCGGCGGCGCAACCCAGCTCAGGCGCTGCTCGCTGACGGGGTGCGTGAGCTCCAGCTTCCACGCGTGAAGCAACGGACGATCGGGGTCGATCAGGTCACGGATGCTGGCTGGCGGCCGGGCGCGCTTGCCGTAGGTGCTGTCGCCGAACAGGGGCCAGCCCTTCTCGGACAGGTGCACGCGCACCTGGTGGGTGCGCCCGGTCTCCAGCCGGCACTCCAGCAGCATGACCGTGCCCTTCTTGGCCAGGCGCCGCCAGTGCGTCACCGCGTGCTTGCCCAGGGACTCGTTGGTGGTGGTGGCCCACTTCACCCGGTTGCTCGGGTGGCGGGCCAGCTGGCTGCGAATGGTGCCGCTGGGCAGCGGCGACTGCCCCGAGCAGATGGCCAGGTACCGTCGACCCGCGCTGTGTGCCGCGAACTGCTCGCTCAGGTGCCGGTGCGCGACGTCGTGCTTGGCGATGACGATGAGCCCGCTGGTGCCCTTGTCGAGCCGGTGCACGATGCCGGGCCGCTCGACCCCGCCGATGCCCGACAGGTCGCCGATGTGGTGCAGCAGCGCATTGACCAGGGTGCCGTCTGGGTGGCCCGCCCCGGGGTGCACCACCATGCCCGCGGGCTTGTCGATGACCGCCAGGTGCTCGTCCTGAAACACGATGGGCAGCGGGATGTCCTGGGCCACCGCGTGCGACGGGGTGGGCGCGGGGATGTCGACGGTGATCTGGGCGTCGGCATCGAACTTGGACGCCGCGCGGGTGATCACCTCGCCATCGACCGTGACGCGCCCGTCTTTGATGAGTGCACTTGCCCGGCTGCGAGACAGGTCGGCGACCAGCGCGGTGACCAGGACGTCCAGGCGCTTCACTGCTGGTTGCGGGCCATGTACCCTGCCGACACCGCCTCGGCGTCGAGCCCCAGCTGGCGTGCCATCTCGCGCACATAGCCGCGCACGAAGGTGGCCGACGGCAGGCTGTCGAGATCGTCGGACTCGATGGCCGACAGGTAGGCCGTCGAGATGCGCGTGCTGTCCGACAGGTCTTGCAGGGACAGGCCGTGGGCCTCGCGCGCGGCGCGAAGCAGCGGCCCCGAGAAGCCGTGAACCGCGACAAGACCCGAGATGTCGACGTCGGACAGCTGGCTTGGCTCGGGTTCGTCGAGGCTGGGGCTGGCCGTGGGCAGCACGATGACCGGCGAGCTGGACGCGCCATCGACCACCCGCAGATCGGGGCCGGGCTGCCGCGGCTGGTGCAGCTGGATGACCGGCGTGCCCGTGGACTCGGGCGCGGCGCGCGGCGGCACGGCGGCGGTCACCTCGGTGGCCGCCGGCACCGCCGTGGGCACCGTGCGGTCGTCGGCGGAGGGCTCGTCGAAGCTGGGGACGGGCACCGGGCGGGGCTGGTCGGCGCGGGGGCGCGTGCCCGGCCGCGCGGGCAGGTCGCCCACGTCGAGGGTGGTGGTGCGGGCCAGCAGCTCGGCCGCTGCGGCCACCGGAGGCGGGATGAGCGCGCCCGAGACCTGGGCCCAGAGGTCTTCTTCGGCGATGGTTGGGCGGGGGTTGACCGCCAACAACGCGTCGTAGCGCGCACGGCGCGTGGGGTCGGAGAGCACGTTCCAGGCTTCGTCGGCGCGCTGACGGGCCAGATCGAGGGCCTCGGGCTCGGCGCCCTGCTCGACGACGTCGCGGCGCTTGCGCACCAGCTCGGCCACGACGCGCGTGTAGGCGCCGCGCACCTCGCCGGCACTTGCGGTGGGGTCGACACCCAGCTCGTCGTAGAAGCCCGTTCCCATGGGCGTCTCCTACCGCTCTGCGAGGGCTGTGGCAATGCCGTCGGCCAATGCGACCACCTCACCGTCGCGCACCGTGCGCACGTCGAACCACAGGCGGCCCTCGGCGATCCGGGCCACGACGGCGGGTTCACCGGTGCGCAGGCGCCGGGCCACACGGTCGGGATGGGGCACCTGCAGGGTGACGGCGTGGCCGGGCAGCCCCTGCCCAGGCAAGGATCCTCCCCCCACGAAGCCTTGGGCGACGACACGCTCGCAGGCCACCCCTCGCCCGGCCAACAGCTCCGCGAGGGTGTCGGCTCTTGCAGCGAGCTGGTGCTCTGTCGCCTCGATCATCTGGGTGGTGGGGGGCCGCTCGCCGCGGGCGTGCAGCGCCAGGGTGGCCTCGAGGGCGGCGAGCGTGACCTTGTCGACACGAAGGGCCCGGTAAAGCGGGTGGCGGCGCAGCGTCTCGATCGCGTCGGCCCGGCCCACGATCAGGCCGGCCTGGGGGCCTCCCAGCAGCTTGTCCCCCGAGAACATGACCAGCGGCACCCCCGCATCCAGCGCATCCTTGACCCCCGGTTCGCCGCACTCGCCCAGCAGGCTGCCGCTGCCCAGATCTTCGAGCAGCATGAGCCCCGATCGCCCCGCCAAGTCCACCATCTCAGCGCGGGTGGGCTCCTCGGTGAAGCCCACGACCTTGAAGTTGGAGCGGTGCACCCGCAAGAGCACCGACGTGGCCGGCGTGATCGCCGCCTCGAAATCGGCCGCCCGGGTGCGGTTGGTGGTGCCCACCTCGACCATGCGCGCCCCGCCCGCACTGATGACCTCGGGCACCCGAAACGAGCCCCCGATCTCGACCAGCTCCCCTCGGCTCACCAGCACATCGCGGTCGCGGGCGAAGGCGGTGAGCGCCAGCAGCACCGCCGCGGCGCAGTTGTTGACCACCAGCGCCGACTCGGCACCCACCAGGTGGGCCATCAGTGCGCGAACGGCATCCAACCGCCCACCCCGCCGTCCGGAGTCCAGGTCCATCTGCACGTTGACCGCGCGCGCCGCGCACACGGCCGCGGCGATGGCCTCGTCGGCCCATGGCGCCCGGCCCAGGTTGGTGTGCACCACCACGCCGGTCGCGTTGATCACCGGCCGCAGGCGACCATGCAGCAGGATCTGGGCCTGCTGCACCACCAGGGCGGGCACATCGGGGATCTGGGCGAGGGTGCCGTCGCCGATGCCTTGGCGCAGGCCGTCGAGCACCGCGCGCGTGGCGGTGCGGGCGATCGCCGGGGGCAGCTCGGCCACGGCAGGCGCTGCGAGCACCGCATCGACCTTGGGAAGCTGCCGGTAGAGGGGAGAAGACACGCGCGAAGGTTACATCGAGGCCGAATGACCGCGCTGCTCTACTTTCTGGTCGCGATGCTCGCCGCGGGCCTCTCGACCCGCACCTGGCTCGCCGACCGCCGGGATCCTGCCCGCCTGGCCTTCTTGGGCTTTGGCTACAGCGTCACCATCGCCTACGTGTCGTTTTCGCTGTCGCTGCTGCCGTCGCTGCGGGATCTGCGCCTGCTCTACATGTTCAGCGGCATGCTGGCCCCGCCCTTCGCGCTGTGGTGCATCGACCGCGTGCTCGCGCGCGAGTCCGGCTCCCCGCCCAGCCCCTACGTGAACCGCCTGTTCGCCGCCACCGCGGTGCTCGCGCCGCTGCTCACCGGCGTCGAGTACGCGCTGTACACGCACATGCCCCGGTCGTCGCCCGCCGAGTGGCTCGCCGGCATCTTTGCCTTCCTGGGCTTCACCCTGGTGCTCGCCCGCCTGTACGAGGCCCAGGCCGACGCCCGCGACCGCACCGACCGCGTGCGCCTGCAGTACCTGCTGGGCGTGGCCACCGCCGGCATCGCCTTCACGGTCATCGAGCACATCGGCCGCAACATCAGCGTGCCCGAGGTGGCCAACTCGATCACCGCCATCAGCACCCGGGTGGTGGTGCTGCAGGGGCCCGTCCCGCCCATCAGCACGCTGTTCGCCGCGGCGGGCCTGTACTTCCTGTACCAGATCCTGGTCATGTACCGGCTGCTGGACGTGCAAGAGCTGTTCAGCCGCCTGGCCACGCTGCTGGTGTCGGCCCTGCTGCTGGTGGTGGTGGACGGCCTCACCCTGCTGTGGGTGGGCACCTTCACCGACTACCCCTTCCACACCACCTTCCAGATCTTCATGGCCAGCCTGCTGTTCCTGGCCGCCTACGACCCGGTTCGCAAGCAGATCGACTGGTGGAGCAACCGCCTGTTCAACCAGCGCGGGCAGCAGCTCGGCGAAGCACTGCAGCGGCTGCATCACGAGCTTCCCACTGTCATCTCAGCGGTGGGCGTGTCCGAGACGCTGCTGGCGCGGCTGTCGGCGTCGGGGCGCGTGCCGGTGTGCAGCGTCTACCTGTGGGATCGCAGCCTCGATGCCTTTGCCTGCGGCGGCTCGCGAGGCCACGAAGACGCGCGTCCCCTGGCCGCCGTCGCCGCCCACCCCTTCAGCGAAGCCTTCGCCGAAGGCGAGCCCTACTACTTCGCCGTCGATGTCGAGCGCCGGGGCCGCGACGACGAGCAGTGGGCCGAGATCAGCAAACTGATGGCGGCGCAGAACGCCGGCCTCACCATCCCCTTCCTGTCCAGCAGCAACATCGTGCTGGGCTGGCTGAACCTGCGCGACGAGGAGTGGTCCGACGGCTTCAGCGCCGACGAGCTGCTGCAGCTGCGCCGGGTGGGCCAGCTGGCCTGCACCGCCCTGTCCAACATCCAGGAGTTCCAGGCGCTCGAGCAGGCCCACCGCCTGGCGGCCCTCGGTGCCATGAGCGCGGGCCTGGCCCACGAGATCCGCAATCCCCTGGCCGGCATCAAGGGCGCCGCCCAGTTCCTGCAAGACGAGGACCTGCCCGACCACGCCCAGGACATGCTGTCGGTGGTGGTCGAAGAGGCCAACCGGCTGAACCTGGTGGTGAGCCAGTTCCTCGACTACGCCCGTCCCTTCGAGCTCGACCAGAGCAGCGACCACATCAACGCGCTGGTGACCCACAACATCACGGTCATGCGCGCCCAGGGCCTGCCCGACAACGTGCAGCTCATCGAAGACCTGGGCGGCGACCTGCCCAACCTCATGCTCGACGCCCACCGCATCAGCCAGGTCATGCTCAACCTGCTGCAGAACGGCCTGCAGGCGATGCCCGACGGCGGTACCCTCACCGTGCAGACGCGCCGCCGCATGTCCCGGGCGCGCTTGCCGGTGGTCGAGGTGGTGGTGAGCGACACCGGCGACGGCATCAGCTCAGATGCCATGAGCCAGCTGTTCATCCCCTTCTTCACCACCAAAGAAGCGGGCACCGGCCTGGGCCTGCCGATCTGCCAACGCATCATCGAGGCCCACGGCGGCGAGATCGACGTGCAGAGCACCGAGGGCCGCGGCAGCTCCTTCATCCTGCGCTTCCCCATCCACCCCGACGACGACCGCACCGAGGAGCGCCAGCTGATGGGCGAGCTGCCGTGAGGCTCACGGCCCACCAGGCCCGCCGCTTCCTGGTGGGCCATCACGGTCTGCGCGCCAACACCCTGCCCCCCGGTGCTGCCGGCGTTCGCGAGCTGCTGCACCGCCGGCGCTGTATCCAGCTCGATCCCCTCGACCGCGTGGGCACCAACGCCGACCTCGTCGCCATGGCCCGCGTCGACGGGCTGCAGCGCGGCGACGTCTACCAGCACCTGCTGCCGGGCCATGCCTTCGAGCACTTCGCCAAGGAGCGCTGCCTGCTGCCGCCGAGCGCCTTCGCCTGGTACCGGCGGCGCGCGGTGCAGACCCCGTGGTGGCGCACGACCCAGCGCCACAAGCGGGTGCCCAACGAGGTCCTGGACGCCGTGCTGGCCCAGGTGCGCGCCGCGCCGCGCCCCATCGGCCACTGAGAGCTCTCGGATCACGGCGAGGTCCAGCCCATCGACTGGAGCGGCTGGAAGAGCACCGCCAAGATGGCCAAGATGGCGCTCGAGATCCTGTGGGTGCGCTGCGACGTGGTGACCGCCGCCCGCACCCGGCGCGGCAAGCTGTGGACCGTGCCCGAGCGCATCTGGCCCGACATGGTCGACGCCGACGGCGACTGGGCGCGCTGGGCCCTGCTGGAGCGCGTCGAGGCTGCGGGCTTGCTGCGCCGAGCCGGCGGCCCGCAGTGGTCGGTGCTTCGAGAGGTTCAGCGCAGCGAGCTCCCCGAGCAGCTGGTGGCCGAGGGACGGCTCGAGAGCGTGCAGATCGAGGGGTCGCGCCGCAGCTACCTCGCTCCCAAGGGCTTCCTGGAGCGCGAGTACCCCGACGACGACGGGCGCATGCGCGTGCTGGGACCGCTCGATCCGCTGATCTGGGACCGGGACCTGGTTCGCCTGGTGTGGGGCTTCGAGTACCTGTGGGAGGTCTACAAGCCCAAGCACCAGCGCCGCTGGGGCTACTACGTCACCCCGCTGCTGCACGAGGGCCAGCTGGTGGGGCGCTTCGAGGGGCACACCGAGGACGGGCGCGTGGTGGTGGACCGAGTGTGGAGAGAAGATGGGGTGGCCTTGGATGACCAGGCCTTCGAGGCGGCTGTTGCTCGCCTGAGCTGACCCCTGGCTCCCCCACCGCCAGAAGGCCGAGCGCGCTACGCGTCCCAGTCCACGACAGGCCGCGCCAGCCGCCACCGCCGATCCAGCTGCTCCACCAGCTCGTCGGGGGCATCGAGCTTGCCCATGCCCCGCAGTGTCGTCGCCGTCGCCGCCCCGAACCAAAGCCGGGTGAATGCGTTCACGCTCGCGGCCATGACGAGCAGCCCGTCGCTTCCGCCGCGGGTGGCCCGCGACCGCTCCCCCAGCTCGATGGTCCAGGTGCCGGTGAGCCCCGTCCAGGCGCTATCCACGGCAAGAAAGGCCTCGATGGGGTCGCTTAGCTCCAGCTGAAAGCGCACGGTCGGACCAGCGAGTGCCACCGCCGCCATGCAAGCCGGCAGATCCAGGATGCGCAGCTGGGTCCAGCTCTGCCCTTCGGGACGCTGCTCGAAGTCGCCGCCCTTGCTGGTGCGGTACCTGCGAAAGGGCTGCCGAAGCAGCTCGGACAGCTGCAGGCCCGCCGGCTCGATCAGGCGAACCCCGTGCACCTGCGTCGACCAGCTCTTCATCACCGACAGCAGCTCGATCGCCTGCTGGTGGGTCTCGTAGGCCATCCACAACACCTGGTCGGGCCCATGCTCGCCCTCGCGCTCCAGGAACATGTGGTGGGTGAGCTCCCCGTCTGGGCCCTCGAAGCCCATGCCGTAGCTGTGCTCGGCCCACGCCGCCTCCCCCACCGCCAGGCCCAGGCTCTGGTAGCTGGCCGAACCGTGGCCCCGCATTCTGCGCAGACGATTTCGCTGCATGCGGGCCGCATCTCGCTCGATGGTGAGCGGAACCGGGGAGCGTGTGAGCTTGGGAACGAGCAGATCGACGGGATCGACGGTGATCATGCGCAGGTTGGCGGCCGTTCCGAACCCGAGCCTGTCGTAGTAGCCCAGGTCGTAGACGCCCAGGATGGATACAGCGGCGCCACCGACAGCCGCATCCCGGACGACGGCGGCGGTGAGTCGCGACCCAAGTCCCTCGGTGCGGGCGTGGCGGGCGACAGCGACCGAAGACACCAGCGACAGGGGCAGCTCGGCATCTTCGTAGCGCAGGTCACCTTGGTGACGTGTGGCAGCTCCGGCGATCTGCCCGTGGAGATCGACGCCGACAGCGCGGGCGTCGTCGAACATCCAGCCCAGCGCCTCGTCGTCGTCCTCGACGTCGTCGAGCCAGCCGATCGAGCGCCACAGCTGCACGACGGAAGGCTGATCGTCAGGGAATCGGAGTTCGCGGAGCGGGAGCATGCCCGTGTCTACGCACCGGCGCCGCTGTGGTTACCAGCTCAGTCCCGCGCGGGTGTGTCCGCCATCGTGCACCGCCAGGGTCGCCCACGACAGGCGCGTCCTGACGCAGTCGGACGCCCAGCCACCCAGACCGTCGATCTCGACCCAGCTCACCTTGCCTCGCCGGGTCCGCAGCCGGGCCCGCCAAGGCTGCGGCGTGGTGACCTCATCGGTGGCCACGCAGCGCGCGACGGCGTCATCGACGTACTCGGGCCAGGGATCGAGCGTGGGCGGCTTGGGCCTGATCACCGCGAGCACGGCACCGTCGGGTTCGGGGTAGTCCAGTGCCGCGAGCGGCGGACTGGCCCGAATCGGGGCTGGCCTGGCCTGCGGGAGGGATGCCGCTTCGGGGAGGCTGGGCGGCATCAGCCAGGCGAGGAGGGCAACAGCGAGGACGGCGGCCGCCATCCAAGCCACGGGCTGGCGACGAAGGGGGGAGGGCTGGGACATGTGCGGTGGGACCACCGCGCCGGCCTGGGGTTCCTACAGACCACCGATGCTGTAGTACAGGAACAGCGCGCCGCCGCGGTCGGCCGCCGAAGCGTCGCGCGGAGCCCCCACCATCACGTCGGGGCACCCGTCGCCGTCGACATCGCCCGGCGAGCCGACCGAGGCTCCGAGCCGGTCTCCGGCACCCCCCTCACCCAGGATGCGGGCGCTGGCGGTGCTGTCGATGGCGCTGGTGCCCGAGAATGGCCCGCGCAGCACCCAAGCGGCCCCGTCGTTCCCGTTGCCGCGGGAGCTCCCCACCACGACATCGGCAAAGCCGTCCTGGTCTAGATCGCCCAGCCCGGCGGCCGCCTCGCCGACCCGATCCCCGCCCACGCCATTGAGCTTGGCCTCGGCGCTGCCCAGACCCAGAGAACCGGTGGTGCCGCCCAGCAGCAGGTAGGCCGCTCCGGCGTCGACACCGGACCCGCCATGGCGATGAGCGCCGATGATCATGTCGTCCAGCCCATCTCCGTCGACGTCGCCAGCCCCGGCCACCGAGGACCCGGCCTGATCGCCGGCCCCCTCACCCGAGAACAAGCCGTCGGCGGTGGCCAGCGAGTGGAAGCTGGGCGGCGCGCCCAGCATGAGGGCCACCTGGCCAGCCTGGTCGCGCGGGCCGCCATCCGGGTAGCGTGGCGACGCGATGAGCAGGTCATCGACCCCGTCACCATCGGTGTCGCCAGCAGACGCCACACGCAAGCCGGCGGAGGCATTCGCCGCGCGCCCACGCAGGATCGCATCTGCCGAGCCCACCCCCATGTCGGTGATGGCGGGGCCGTAGACCACGTAGGCCGAGCCGGCGTTCTTGAGGCCCGCTCCGTCCCAGCCAGGCGCGCCCATCAGCAGGTCGGCGATGCCGTCTCCGTTGAAGTCGCCGGTGCTCACCGACTCGCCAAGGGAGTGGTTCTTGTTCTCGGCCACCAGGCGCGCGCTGGTGTCGTCCGACGAGGTCGGACCGGTGGTGAACGGGTCGGAGTAGAACTGCACCGCTCCGGCGTTCTTGCCGTCGTCGTCGTCTTTGGGCGAGCCCACCACCAGATCGGGGGCCCCATCGCTGTCCAGGTCGGCGCCGAGCAGGGAGTGGCCGAACTCGTAGTCGACGGTACCGCGGATGAAGAGCGCCCCATTGGACGCCACTTCGGTGCCCGACAAGGGGCCATTGAACAGCACCACCGCACCCGCGGCGCCGTTGTGTTGGCTGGCGGAGCCCCACACATCGTCGGTGCCATCACCGTCGACGTCGCCAGCGGTGCTGAAGGCCCCGCCGAACTCCATGTCGTCGGTGTCTCCAAAGATGGCGGCGCCGGCATCACCCTCCACCAGGTCGCCCGCCAGGCCCAGGCAGGTGTTGGGTGTGCCGTCGCAGTCGTTGTCCAGACCGTCCTTGCAGACCTCGACCTGGTCGGGGTTCACGGCGCTGTTGCTGTCGTCGCAGTCGGTGTCGACGCTCACGTAGCCGGGCAACACCGAGCAGGCGTTGATGGCGCCCGCGGCATCGCCATGGTTGTCGCCATCGGCGTCGGGGTAGATGGGGAAACCACCGACAAGGCCGGGATCAGCGCCGTCCGTGGCGCCGTCGCAGTCGTCGTCGACACCGTTGCACACCTCGGTGGCCGTCGGGTGGATGTTGGCGTCGGCGTCGTTGCAGTCGGTGCTGTTGGCGATGAAGCCGGCGGGCTGTGCACAGCTGTCCTGGGTGTTCAGCGCATCACCGTAGCCGTCGGTGTCGGTGTCGGCGTACCAGGTCACCGTGCTCACCCCGTCATCGACCAGGCTGTTGCAGTTGTTGTCGACGCCGTCGCAGATCTCGGGGGCGGTCGGGTAGGTGTTGGGGTCGCCGTCGTCGCAGTCGGTGTCGTCGCTCAGGTAGCCCACGGGTGCCGTGCAGGCGGTGGCCACCTCACCCGCGTCGCCGTAGCCGTCGGCATCAGCGTCGAGGTACCAGTCGGGCTCGCCGGACACCCCGCCGTCGGCGTCGTCGATGTCGCCGTTGCAGTTGTTGTCGAAGCCATCGCAGATCTCGGTGGCTGCGGGGTTCACGGCCACATCGCCGTCATCGCAGTCCTGGCTGTCGGCGATGTAGCTGCCGGGCGCGACGCAGGCGTCGATGTCGGTGGCGGGGTCGCCATAGGTGTCGCCGTCGAAGTCGCGGTACCAGGTGGGCTGCCCGGTGACGTCGGCGTCGGAGTCGTCGATGTCGGTGTCGCAGTCGTTGTCGATGCTGTCGCACACCTCGAGCGCCGAGGGATTCACCGCCGCATCGCCGTCGTTGCAGTCGCTCGGGTCGGCGCTGAAGCCCACCGGCTCCAGGCACGCGGAGGTGGTGGCACCTGGCGCACCAAAGCCGTCCGCGTCGCTGTCGATGTACCAGGTGACCGGATCGGTCACGTCGGGGTCGGCGTCATCGGCGTCGCCGTCGCAGTCGTCATCGACGCCGCCGTTGCAGACCTCCGGGGCTGCGGGAGAGATGCTAGGGTCGGCGTCGTTGCAGTCGGTATCGGCCAGCACGTAGCCGGCGGGCTGGCTGCAGCTGGCGATGGTGTCGCTGGCGTCGCCAAAACCATCGAGATCGGCGTCGAGGTACCAGTCGACGGGCAGCGCGCCATCGTCGATCAAGGAGTTGCAGTTGTTGTCGATGCCATCGCAGATCTCGGGCGCACCGGGGTACACCAGCGCCGCCGCATCGTCGCAGTCGGTGTCGTCAGCGACGTAGTCGTCGGGCTGCACGCAGTCCAGCTCGCTGTCCGCGGCGTCGCCGAAGCCGTCGGAGTCGACGTCGGCGTACCAGGTGAGCGCATCGACCGCCCCAGCTCCGTCATCGGTGAAGTCGCAGTCGTTGTCGATGCCGTCGCACACCTCGGTCGCCGACGGGTTCACCGCCGGGTCGGTGTCGTCGCAGTCTCCGCCGGTGGCGATGGTGCCGCCGGGCTGAGCACAGGACCGGGTGCTGGTGGCCAGGTCGCCAAAGCCGTCGGCATCGGCGTCGGTGTACCAGTCGGCCGCGTCGAGCACAAAGCTGTCGGCGTCATCGGTGTCTCCGTCGCAGTCGTCGTCGACGCCATTGCACAGCTCGTCGGCGCCGGGATTCACGGCGGCGTCGCCGTCGTCACAGTCACCGGGGTCGGGGGCATGGCCCGCGGGCTGTACACAAGCGGACTGCGTGCTCGAGGCCAGGCCAAAGCCGTCGGCATCGGCGTCGGCATACCAGGACAGGCCCTGCACGTCGGGGTCGGCGTCGTCGACGTCGCCATCGCAGTCGTCGTCGACGCCATTGCAGACCTCGGATCCCGCGGGATTCACGCCCGCATCGCTGTCATCGCAGTCGGTGGCGTCCAGCACCCGGCCCGTCTGCGGGGCGCAGTCCGAGACCGCATCGCCCGCGTCGCCAAAGCCATCCAGATCGGCGTCGGCGTACCAGTCGACGGCCGCCGCATCGGTGTCGACCACGCCGTCGCAGTTGTTGTCCACGCCGTCGCACAGCTCGGGCACGTCCGGGTTCACCAGCGCGCTGGTGTCATCGCAGTCGAGCGCGTTGGGCGCAAAGCCGGCGGGCGCGTTGCAGGCCGCTGTGGATGCCGCCGTGCTGCCGTAGCCGTCGCCGTCCGAGTCGACGTAGAACGACACCGCGTCGATGGCACTCGCCTCGTCGACCGTGCCGTCGCAGTCGTTGTCGATGCCGTCGCACAGCTCACTCGCGTTGGGGTTCACCGTGGCGTCGGCGTCGTCGCAGTCGCCAGTGTCGCCGGTGTAGCCCCCCGGCGCCGAGCAGGCGTTCACCACGTCGCTGGCGACGCCGAAGCCGTCGCTGTCGCCGTCACCAAACCAGTCGACCTTGCCCGAGACCCCGGTGTCGTCGTCGTCGGTCAGGCCGTCGCAGTCGTCGTCGACGCCATTGCACACCTCGGCCTGGCCTGGCTTCACCGCCGATGTGGTGTCGTCGCAGTCGCCGCCCACCGCGATGGTGCCTGCGGGCGCTGTGCATGCGAGCACCTGCGAGGCCGGGTCGCCAAAGCCGTCGCCATCGAGGTCGTCGTACCAGGCCGGAGGCGCCGAGACCGTGTCCTCGTCGTCGGTCAGGCCGTCGCAGTCGTCGTCGATGCCGTTGCACAGCTCGACTCCGTCGGGCCGAACCAGGGCATCGGCGTCGTCGCAGTCGAGCGCGTTGTCCACGAAGCCCGAGGGCGCCTCGCAGGAGTCGAAGGTGTCGTCGACGTTGCCGTAGCCGTCGCCGTCACCGTCGAAGTACCAGGTCTGGCTGGCGCCGAGATCGACGTCGCCATCGCAGTCGTCGTCGATGCTGTTGCACAGCTCGGGCGCGTCTGGGTACACCGTGGCCGCGGTGTCATCGCAGTCGTCGGCATTGTCGACGTACGAGTCGTCTGGCGCCTCGCAGGCCAGCACCGACGAATCGGCGTCGCCAAATCCATCGCCATCGGAGTCGGCGAACCACTCCAGCAGGCCCACGGAGGCATCGCCATCGTCGCAGTCCTCGCCCCCGGCGCCCACCGCCGCGATGCCGTCCCCGTCCAGATCCCGGCGTTCGATGGCCTCGTCATCCGAGATGTAGGGACAGCCCACAGCCAGAAACAGCAATGAGGCGAGCAGCGAAAGACGCATGGGGACCTTCCAGGCCCTCACTGTACCCGACGATTCGCGCGGTGTTCGGCTAGGCCTCGGCGGCGGCCGCGTGCTGCATTAGCTCTTCGAGCGGCACGATCTCGAGGGCGCGCTCGTGGGTGGCCTCGAGGTCGACGGCACAGGCGCGCCCCTGGGCGAATGCACGGCGCCAGCTGGCGGCACAGACGCACCACTGGTCGCCCGGCTGCAGCCCCGCGAAGCCATGCTGCGGCGCCGGTGTCATCAGGTCGTTGCCCTGCTCGGCCAGGCACAGCAGGAAGTCCTGGGTCACGCGGCAGCACACGGTGTGCGAGCCGCGGTCATTGTCGTCGGTGTTGCAGCATCCATCGCGGTACCAGCCGGTGACCGGGTCGGTGGAGCAGGACTTGAGGGGCGTGCCGAGCACGTTGATCGAGCGATGCATGCCCCCTCGCTAACCTCGGAATTTAGCGAGCGAATACTCTCTATCTTTGCGAGCACTTGCTCTCTATATTAGAGGTCGGCCATGGAACACTTCGACACAGTCATCTCGGGCGGCCTCTGCTTCGACGGCCTCGGAAGCGAGCCCGTCGTGTGCAACATCGGCATTCGCGGCGGCCGCGTCGCCGCCATCCGCAGCGACGCTCTGTCCGGCGATCGCGTCATCGACGCCACCGGCCAGTGGGTCATGCCGGGCTTCATCGACACCCACACGCACTACGACGCCGAGGTGTTGGTGGCGCCGGGCCTCAACGAGTCGGCCCGCCACGGGGTGACCACCGTGGTCATGGGCAGCTGCAGCCTGTCGGCGGTGTACAGCTCGGCGCTCGACGTCTCCGATCTGTTCACCCGCGTCGAGGCCCTGCCCCGCGACTACGTGCTGCCCTTGCTGCAAGAGCGCAAGAACTGGGACACCCCGGCCGGGTGGATCGAGCACCTGCAGTCGCTGCCCCTGGGCATCAACGTGGCCTCGTTCATCGGGCACTCAGACATGCGCACCGCGGTCATGGGCCTGGGCCGCGCCACCGACCCCAACGAGCGTCCGTCACCCGCCGAGCTCCAGCAGATGGGCGACATGCTCTCCGACGCGCTCGACCAGGGAATGCTGGGCCTGTCCACCATGACCAACCCCTGGGACAAGGTCGACGGAGACCGCTTTCGCAGCCGAGCGCTGCCGTCGACCTACGCCCCATGGAGCGAGTACAGCCAGCTGTCGCGCCAGCTCCGCGAGCGCGGCCGCATCCTGCAGGGTGCGCCCGACCTCACCCGCAAGTACAACCTCTTCTTCTATCTGTGGGAGAGCCTGGGGTGGGGCGCGCCCTCGCTCAAGACCAGCCTCATCACCGCCGCCGACACCAAGTCCGACCCCTGGATCTTCGGCGGCCTGCGGCTGCTCCTGGGCATCGCCAACCGCTGGCTGGGCGCCGACTTCCGCTTTCAGAGCGTGCCCGCGCCCTTCGAGGTCTACGCCGACGGCATGGACCTGGTGGTGTTCGAGGAGTTCGGCTCGGGCGAGGCCGCCCTGCACCTGGCCGACGAGCTCGAGCGCAACGAGCTGCTGCGCGACCCCGAGTACCGGCGCGCTTTCCGCAAGGACTACGAGAAGCAGTGGGGAGCCCGGGTCTGGCACCGTGACTTCTACGATGCGCACATCGTGGGGTGCCCCGACGCATCGCTGGTGGGCCGCTCGTTCGGCGATGTGGCCGCCGAGCGCAACGAGCACGCCGCCGATGTGTTCCTGGACCTGGTGATCGAACACGGCCGCAAGCTGCGCTGGCACACCACCATCGCCAACCACCGCGACGGTGCCATCCGCCACATGATCACCGACCCCAACCTGCACCTGTCCTTCGCCGACTCGGGCGCGCACCTGCGCAACATGGCCTTCTACAACTTTCCCATCCGCGTGCTCGAGATGGCCCACCGCGCCCAGCAAGAGGGCCGCCCCTTCACCACCGTGCAGCAGGCCGTCGCCGCCCTCACCGGCGATCTGGGCGAGTGGTTCGGTCTTGATGCCGGGCGGCTGTGCGAGGGCGACCGTGCCGACATCGCCATCATCGACCCGGCGGGCCTCACGTCGGCGGTCGATGACTACTGCGAGGCGCCCATGCCCGAGTTCGGCGGCTTCATGCGCATGGTGCGCCGCAACGACGATGCGGTGGCCGCCACGCTGGTGGCCGGCGAGCTCATCTTCGAGCGGGGTGCGTTCGTGCCGGGCTACGGCCATGCCAGGCGAACCGGCCGCTTCCTGCGCGCGGGCGAGGCTCGCGGCACCGTCGTTGCCCCCCCCGACGTGCCCGCTCAGACCGTGGCCGCCAAGTAGTGGTTCGACGCCGCACCCAAGCCGAGCGCCGCGCCCAGACCATCGGCAAGATCGTCGACGCCACCATCGAGGCGATGCACGACGTGGGCTACGCCCGCACCACCATCAAAGAGATCTGCGAGCGGAGCGGCGTGTCCCAGGGTGGGCTGTTTCGCCACTTCGGCACCCGCCTCGACGTCATCGTGGCCGCCGCCGACGAGGTCGCCAGCCGGCATGCTGCCGCATTCATCGACGATCTGGGCCACATCGAAGGCGACCCCCTCGAGGCGGCCGTCCGAGCGGCGCGAGCACGCTGCCACTCCCCCATCAACGCCGTGTGGCACGAGCTGATGATCGCCTGCCGCACCGACGAAGCGCTCAGAGACGCCGTGAAGCCCGCTGCCGAGCGCCATCGCAGCTCCATCGAGCGACTCGCACGCGGGGTGCTGGGCGCCGAGCTGCCCAAGAGCGCCGAGCCCCTGGTGTGGTACGTCATCCACTGCTTCGACGGCGAGGCCATCGACGGCACCGTGCTGGCAGATCCGGACGGAGAAGAGCTGCGCATTCGGTGGGTGGTCGAGACGCTGAGGCGGGAGTTGTCGGGGGTGTAGACCTACTCCACCGAGTAGTTCTTGAGCTCCTCGCGCAGCTCCTGCACCCGCTTGGCGTGCTCGTGCGCCTCCATCGGGTCGTCGCCCTCGAGCTCACCGGCCATATGCCACTTCTCGAAGGCCAGGCGAACCAGCATGTGGTTGCGGGTTCGCACGCGCCACCACTTGCCCCACTGAAAGCTGCCGAACAGCATCACGCTGCGAAAGCTGCGGCGGTAGGCGGGCACCAGGCGATCGATCTCGCCGGGCTGCACCACCGACTCGTCCTCGCGGCCCAGGTAGGTGCGGATCATCCACTGCTCGTGGCGCAGCGCGAAGAAGGCCGTGCCCAGCACGAAGATCAGGAAGGGGAACTGGATGATCACCACTGCGGCGGGCAGTCCGATGAGCAGCCCGCCGACGTCGCCGCCCGGTGCCACCCCCATGATCATGCCGGTGAAGGTGTTCCAGCTGAAGTGCATGAACATGGCGGCGGCCAGGCCCGCCGGTGGCAGCAGCCAGCGCGCCCAGCCTCGCCGCATGGTTCGGAACAGCCCGATGCCCAGGCCGGTCAGCGCCGTGAACGTCGCGTGGCTTCCGCCGGCCGCCGAGATGATGCCGCGCACGAAGGTGAGCAGGAACACGCCCGCGACACCCTGGGGTTGGTTCACGTAGTACGAGAAGTTCTCGAAGACGGCGAAACCGAGGCCGATGAGCGCGCCGTAGACCACCCCGTCGAGCACGTTGTCGAACTCGTGCCGAAAGAAGAAGTACAGCGCGATCAGCGCGGCCCCTTTGGTGATCTCTTCGACCAGCGGCGCTGAGATGCTGGCCGACAGCTGCATGGCCATGGCCTCGTCGCCCGTGATCAAGAAGGCCACACCACCGAACATCGTGTTGAAGATGCCCGACAGGCCGGTGGCCAACACCGCCCCCCACACCAGCGCACTGACGATGAGGTACCAGGGCTCGCGCTCGTTGCGGTCGAGCCACAGGATGATGAGCAGGTAGGGCAGCGCGAAGGCCGCGGCGAACACCATCGCAAAGACCGCGACCACCGGCTGGATGATCAGGTTGGCGCTGACTTCGAGCCCGGCGCACATCGCGGTGAAGCCCCCACAGGCCACCACCAGCAACGCGAGCGTGATGCCCATGGCGATCCGCCCGCTCGAGGTGGGAGGCGTCAGGTCGGCAAGGCGGGAGGTCTCGGAAGCCATGCGCGACCATACCGCCGGGGCGGTAAACAATTCTTCGGAATCGACGGGGGCCTTGACGATCTACTCTGAAGTCGAGGTCTCTCGTGGCACATCGGTCTCCCATCGCCATTTCTCTGGCTGCGCTCGCCATCGCGGTGCCGGCCGGGGCGCCGGTGGCCAATCCCGACGCGGTGGTGTGTCGGTCGCTCGCCGACCGCGGCGACTGCACCCACACCTCCATCCAGGCGGCCATCGACGACGCCGGCATCGACGACGTGATCTGGGTCGCGGCACACCCACCCGGCGACCCGTACAAAGAAGACCTCGTCATCGACAAGACACTGTGGCTGGTGGGCCTGGGCGGGCCCAACAACACCGCGATCGAAGGCCAGAACTCGCAGCCCGACGTCATCGACATCGTCAGCGGCGGCCACGACGTGTGGATCGAGGGCTTCGAGCTGCGCCCCAACATGGGCAGCGCCAGCGAGTCACCGCACCGGCACGCCCGGGTCGGTCAGGGATCCGTCGGCACGTTCTCGAACATGCGCTTTGCCGCCCACATCGCAACGCACGACGGCGGCGCCATCATCGCCAGCGGCAACGGCACCGAAGTCTATGTGGTGGACAGTGTTTTCGACGGGGTCGAGGCCAAGGAGTCGGCCGGAGGTGTGCTGCACCTTAGCTCGGGGGCGTTTGCGGCGTTCACCCACGTCATCGCCACCAGCGACGACAGCGGGTCCACCCCTGACGCGAACCGGGGTGGCTTCGCCTACGTCGAGGGCGCCACCTTCGATCTCGCCGACGCCCGGCTGGATGGCTGGCGAGTGGCCGGCACCAGCGGCGAGCTCGGGCGGGGCGGGGCCATCCATGCCAACAACGGTGAGATCGTGATCGGCCACGCGGTCATCCGCGACAGCCGTGCTCGCCGTGGAGGCGGGGCGATCTACGCCACCGGACCGGGAAGCAGCATCGATGTGCAGTTTTCGCAGATCGACGGCGCGCAGGGCGGCAGCGACGCTGGGGCCAACGGCGGCGGCATCCGGGCCGAGAACATCGAGTTCGTCTGGTTCGTGAACAGCGAGGTTCGCGGGGCGTCGGCCAAGGCCGGCGGCGCCATCTTCTCGAGCGGCACCGACGACGTGTTCATCGCGAGCAGCACCTTCACCGGCAACAGCGCCACCGGCACCCCCGCGGTCGGCGGTGCGCTTGATGTGCACACCAACCAGAACACCGACCTCATCACCATCGATGGGTCTTTCTTTCAGGGCAACACGGCGGCGCGAGGGGGAGCCGCCGCGATGCAGGGCTCTGGCGATGGGCTCGTGGTCGACAGCGGCTTTGTGGGCAACGATGCCGGGGTCCAGGGAGGCGGGCTCTATCTCGACAACCTGCGCAACTTCGCGGCCGACGCCAACGTGTTCTGCGCCAACCACGCCAACGAGGGCGGCGCCGTGCGCACGTTCCGTGGCACCAATGGCCTGGGGCATTGGTGGTGGTTCAACGTCTTCGCCCAGAACGAGGCCGACCACCTGGGCGGCGCCTTCTCGGCCGATCAGGCCGAGACCTACATGCTCAACGGCGGCTTCTACGACAACCACGCGGTCACCGATGGGGCGTCAGGCCACTTCGTGCCCGGCTCCGCCAATCTGGAGTGGATCAACAACGACGTCTCCAGCGTGGTCTCCCCCAAACCCCAGATGGACGTGCACTTCCCCAGGGTCAACGACCACAACAACTGGGACCTGCACAGCGGGGTGATTGGCGGGCCCGCGACTTCGCCGCCGTGGAGCCTGGGCACCGGCTCCGTCACCAACATCGACCCCACCCTGCCGGCCGTCTATGTGCCCGACGACACCAACCCCGACCCCGACCGCTGCCTGGGCTACCTCTTCGAGCCCACCGGTACTCCCCTGGTGGGCCTGGGCGACGGCTTCGACAGCGACGACATCGGGCCCTATGGGGACGGTCTCGGCATAGACACCGGCCTGCACGACGGGGACGGCGACGGCTACATGGGCGCCTGGGACTGCGACGACAGCGACCCCAGCGTGCATCCGGGCGCACCCGAGCTGTGCAACGAGCTCGACGACGACTGCGACGGCCTGATCGATGATCTGGACCCCGATCGCATCACGGGCCAGGCGGTGCTCTGGTACCCCGACGAGGACGGCGACGGGGTGCCGCGCGACTGGGGCGGCACCGAGATTCGGGTCTACGCGTGCCCGGTCGCCATGCACGGCGCCCCCATCGGCTTCACCACCACCGACGACATCGGCGTCGATTCCGACTGCGACGACGCCGACTCGGGCACCTTCCCGGGCGCTGTCGACATCCCCGACGACGGCATCGACCAGGACTGTTCCGGCGCCGACGAGGTCACGGTCGAAGACCTGGACGGGGACACGCACTTCACGCCGGACGACTGCGACGACACCGACAACACCGTGTACCCCGGCGCGACCGAGACCTGCAACGGCACCGACGACGACTGCGACACCCAGATCGACGAGGGCATCGGCCCCATCTGGTACGCCGACACCGACGGCGACGGATTCGGGTCCACCACCACGCTGCAGCAGTGCGGCCAGCCCGCGGGCTACGTCGCCAACTCCGACGACTGCGACGACACCGACAGCACCGTCAAGCCCGGGGGAACCGAGGTTCCCTACGACGGCATCGACAACGACTGCGATCAGGGCGACCTGGTCGATGTCGACGGCGACGGCGAGCCCCGAGAGGGCTACGGCGGCAGCGACTGCGACGACAGCCTGGCGTCGGTGAACCCGGGCGCCCAGGAGGTCTGCAACGGCATCGACGACGACTGCAATGGGCAGGTCGATGACGGTGCGACGGGGGCGACGACCTACTACCGCGACGACGACAGCGACAACTACGGCGTCGGCACGGACACCACCGACGCGTGCTCCCCGCCCGCCGGCTACGCCCTGGCTACCGGCGACTGCAACGACGGCGACAACACCGTGCATCCCAACGCAACCGAGGTCTGCAACGACGTCGACGACGACTGTGTGGGCGGCATCGACGACGGCCTGGCCTTCGACAACTACTACCCCGACGGCGACGGCGACGGCTTCGGCGAGCTGGGCAGCACCCCCGACTTCGCGTGTGCACAGCCAGCATCCACCAGCCTGGTGGCCACCGACTGCGACGACACCCGCTTCGCCGTCAACCCCGATGCGAGCGAGGTCCCCTACAACGGCATCGACGACGACTGCGCCGGCGGCGACCTGCAGGATGTCGACGGCGACGGGCAGATCAGCGACCAGGTCTCCGGCGGGACCGACTGCGACGACACCGACGCCACCGTGAACACCGCGGTGCTCGAGGTGCCCTACGACGGCATCGACAACGACTGTTCCGGCGCCGACCTCACCGACGTCGACGGCGACGGCCACGACGGACCCAGCGGCACCGGGCCCGACTGCGACGACGACGACGCCACCGTGAACCCCGCCGCGAGCGAGGTCCCCTACAACGGGCTCGACGACGACTGCGCCGGTGGCGACGAGTGCGACGTCGACGGCGATGGCTACCTGCACGAGGGCCTCGTGTGCGGCGGAGCCGACTGCGACGACGGCGAAGCCAACATCAACCCCGGCGCCACCGAGACGAGTGGGAACACCGTCGACGAAGACTGCGACGGCTTCGCGCTGGGGGAGTGCGATGCCGACGACGACGGCTACCAAAACGGCACCGCCGGGTGCCAGGCGACCCCGATCGACTGCGACGACACCGATCCCAACGCCAACCCCGGCCTCGACGAGCTTCCTCGCAACGGCATCGATGACGACTGCGTCGGTGGCGATGAGTGCGACGAGGACGGCGACGGCCAGGTCGCGGCCGTCGCCGAGTGCGGCCTGGGCTCCGACTGTGACGACACCGACGCGGGCATCGGACCGGGCGTCGCCGAGATTCCCTACGACGCCATCGATCAGGACTGCGACGGCAGCGACCAGTGCAACGTCGACGGAGACGCCTACCTGGCGACGCAGTGCGGAGGCGCCGACTGCGACGATGCCGATGACAGCATCTTTCCGGGAGCCAACGAGGTCGCCTACGACGGCGTCGACGACAACTGCGACGGGCAGGACCTCTGTGACGTCGATGGCGACGGCTTCGACGCGGCGAACGCCAGCTGCGGCGGCGGCGACTGCAACGACGCCGACAGCGCCGTGAATCCCGGCGCGCTCGAGGTGTACTACGACGCCGTCGACGACGACTGCGACCCCAGCAACGACCACGACCGAGATGGCGACGGCTTCGACGCCGACGTCGACTGCAACGACAACGACAGTGCCCGCAACCCCGCGGCCACCGACATCCCCGATGACGGCATCGACCAGGACTGCGACGGCGCCGACGCCACCGGCGCGGTGCCGCCCATCGACACCGACGGCGATGGCCTGACCGACGAGCTCGAGTTCGAGCTGGGGACCGACCCCAACGACGAGGACACCGACAACGACGGGCTCAGCGACGGCGAGGAGCACCACGCCACCGGCACCGACCCCCTCGACCCCGACACCGACGACGATGGCATCGCCGACGGCTACGAAGTCGAGGGCGGGGCCGACCCCAACGACGCCGGCGACGCCTGGGTCGACCTCGACGACGACGGCATCGGCGTACTCGACGACTGCGACGATCGCTCGGCCTCGGTACACCCCGGAGCCGACGAGATCATCGCCGACGCCATCGACCAGGACTGCGACGGGCTCGACCAGATCGGGCTGCTGACCGGCGGGGCCGGCTGCGCCTGCAACAACCCGGGCGGCTCGCCCGGGTGGTGGCTGCTGCCGGTGGCGATGGTCGCGGCACGGCGGCGCCGGGGCTAGCGGACCACACCGCAGTCCAACGGGCACCGAGGCCCGTTCTCCTTGCACACACCAAGGAGCACAGGCCTCCGTGCCTGTGCTTCCACGAGCTTCCTACCGCGTCGCCCGCGCGAGCCACCGGTCGAGCTCGCCCGCAAAGCGCTGCTTGTCCTTGTTGCTGAAGGCGCTCGGCCCCCCGACCATCTCGCCCGACAGCCGTGCTTCCTCGCGGAAGTCGCGCATCGCCAGCCGCATGCGGGCGTTGCTGGCGTCGATGACTTTGCCACGCACATCGATGCACGTGGCGCCTTTGTCGACGACGGCGGCGGCCAGGGGCACGTCCTGGGTGACCACCAGATCGCCCGCCCGGACCTGCTCGGCGATGAACTCGTCGGCCACGTCAAAGCCACGGCCCACCACCTCGAGGCGCACGTAGTTGGACTTGGGGGTGTGCATGTGCTGGTTGGCCACCAGCACCACCTCGAGCTTGGTGCGCATTGCGGCGCGGAACAGCATGTCCTTGAGCGCGCGAGGCGCGGCATCGGCATCGACCCAGATGCGCATCAGCGGCGCCGCCGCAGCAGGCCGATCAGGCCCAGGGTCCAGGCCCACGATGGCGCCGGCGCCGACGCACAGCCCAGCCCGTAGTCGGGCGTCTGGGGGGTGATGCCGTTGGCTCCCGTCGCCCCGGCGTCGAGCGGCGCGGGGTCGACGCTGTCCCAGGCACCATCGCCGTCGCTGTCCGGGTTGGTGGGGTCGAGGCCCTGGCTCGCCTCGTCGATATCGGTCACGCCGTCGGCGTCGCTGTCGGGCAAGCAGGTCGGCGAGCACGTGTCGCCCCAGCGGATGTTGGCGTCGTCACAGATCTCGCCGGCAGCGGTGTTCACGTAGCCGTCTCCGCAGATGGCGGTGGTGCAGTCACCATCGCAGTCGGCGGTCTCGCCGGCCCCATCGCAGCCCTCGGCCGCCGCATACACGAAGCCATCGCCGCAGGTCGCGGGCTCACAGGTGCTCAGGCAAGCGTCGGTGTCGTCGGTGTTCCCGTCGTCGCACGTCTCTTGCCCCGCATGGGTGAAGCCGTCGCCACAGGTCGCCGCCACGCAGTCGTTCAGGCAGTCGTCGGTCTGGCTGGTGTTGCCGTCGTCGCAGTCTTCACCGTCTTCGACACGGGTGTTTCCGCACACCGGAAGGCCGAACTCGTGGATCCACGCCAGCGTGTTGCCCAAGAAGATGTCGCCCGAGGTGAGCGTGAGCTCGGTGCTGTCCGAGAGCTGGACGTTGTTGAAGAAGTCGATGTCGGCCAGCATGACCCCGGCTCCCCAGCCGACCTCCTGCACCAGCACCACGGGGCGTCCGTTGGCCTCGGTCGCCAGCGCGGTCTGGCCGCTGACCGGCACGAACCACCCCTGGATGCCGTAGCCCGAGAACGAGCTCACCACCCCATAGGGGCCGTCGAACAGCGGATGCGCACCCCCGGCGCTGGTGACGCTCATGGGGTTGATGGCGTCTTCGCCACCGGTGCTCACCCCAAAGTCGTTGCAGATGGCCTGGTGGTCCAGGCTGTCGCAGCCCACCACCACGATGCCCCCATCGGCCACCCAGGCCCCGATCGCGTCGCGCTCGGCGGTGGTGAAGGCCCCGGCGGCAGGGGGATCATCCACCCACGAGACCCACAGGACGTCGTAGCCATCGAGCGCTGCCGCGTCGATCGCTGCGGTGGTGAAGGCCACATCGACCGAGAAGCCGTCCGAGGCCTCGGTCATCGCGTCCATCTTGCCGAGCGCGAAGCTGAACTGGGGTCCGTCCAGCGTCCAGCCGTTGTCGAAGCGGGCATCGCCGATCGCGAGCACATCGAATGCCGACGCGGTCGGGGCGAGAAGGGTCACGAGCAACAAGGGCAGCATGGACTGCATCCTAGCCCCGGGGGGTCACAACCGCCGAGCGCATGTGGCCGAATCGGCGGTAGGATGCCCCCATGCGGTCTCCCATGCTCCTGCTCGCCTTCCTGCCCAGCCTTGCGTCGGCCGCAACCCTGGAGATTCCGGGGCAGTACTCGACCTTCGGACAGGCGATCAACGCAGCCAACGACGGCGACACCATCGAGGTCGATGGCGGCGTGTGGCCCGACGCCGCGATCACCTTGCAGAGCGGCGACGGCTTCTCGGGCCAGGGGCTCACCATCCGCGGTGTGGGCTCCACGAAGCCACGCATCGGCGGCGACGGCAACAACGCCGTCTACGTCGCGGGCAACAACATCCTGGTGATCGAGAACGTCGAGCTGGACGGCACGCTGGTGGGCCAGAACCTACGCGGCTTCAACGTGCAGCAAAACGGCACGGTGCACGCCATCGATGTCGACGTGCACGACATGAACTCGTTCGGCACCGGAAACCCGGCGGGTGGGGGCGCGGTCGTCTTCAACGGAGGCTCGCTCACCGTGACTGGGGGGGTGTGGCAGAACAACCGAACCGGCGCCGGGGGCGGGGGCGCGAACGGTGGCCACATCGACGCCTACCAGTGGGGGCAGCTCGACATCGACGGCACGGTCTTCGACGGCGGAATCGCGTACTGGGGCGGCGCGCTTCGGGTGACCTCGAACGCCAGCGCCACGGTACGCAACGCCACTTTCACCAACACGATGGCCAACCAGACCGGCGCGGCCGTGTCCGTGGGGCCCGACGCCACCCTCCAGATGTTCGACTGCGTGATCGACGGAGCCGACAGCCAGACCGGCGGGGCGATCAGCCTCTTCCAGCACCAGTCGGCCGACTTCACCGACGTCACCATTCGAAACGCGACCGCATCCGAGGACGGCGGAGGCATGGCGGTCGAATCGGCCCGGGGTCCGCTCAACCTCACCCGCGTCACCATCGAGGACTCGACCGCAGGCGACGAGGGCGGAGCGATCTGGTACGCGCAGCCCCAGGCCTCGTCGGCCTCGATCACGATCGTCGACTCCACGTTCAGCCGCAACACGGCCAACAGCTACGGGGGTGCCATCGGCATCGAGCAAGCCAACACCACCGACGTCCTGGTGTCCGGCAGCCGCTTCGTCGACAACACCTCCAGCGACGACGGCGGTGCACTCCGCTTCTTCGACCACGGCAACCTCGAGATCGTCGGCAACTGGTTCTGCGGCAACCGCTCGGGGGTGGGCGCCAGCGAACAAGGCGGCGCCTTCGATGCCCGACAGCCCGGCGGCAGCGACATCTCGCTTCGCAACAACGTGTTCATCGACAACTCGAGCACGGCCGAGGGCGGAGCCGTCCGCGTTCATGGCAATGCCAACGTCGAGGTGCTCAACAACACCTTCGCCGGCAACGCGTCGGGCCTGAACGGCATGGCGGTGCACACCAACAACAGCGCCGCCGCCGACATCCGCAACAACATCTTCGCCTTCCACACCACGGGAGGCGTGGCGGTGCGTCCGAGCGGCTCGTCGCCCGACCCCGACTACAACCTGTGGTGGCAGAACCCTGCGGGCGAGCTGGGCAACGGCTTCTCGACCGGCCCCAACGCCGTCATGGCCGACCCCTTGTTCGTCGCCTTCAGCAACGACTCCGACTGCAGCAACGACCAGCCCTGGCTGCAAACGGGCAGCCCCGCCATCGGCGCCGGCGACCCCAGCCTGCCCAATCCCGGCGAGAGCGTCAGCGACATAGGCGCCTACGGGGGGCCCGACGCCCAGATCATCCCCGATCAGGACGGCGACGGGTACGGCGTGCTGGACGGCGACTGCGACGACACCAACCCCGACGTGAACCCCGGCGCCCTCGAGACCTGTGACGGCACCGACGAGGACTGCTCGGGCATCGTCGACGACAACGTGGGCCCGGTCTGGTACCTCGACGGCGACGGCGACGGCTTTGGCGATCCCGCCACACCGCAGCAGGCCTGCTCGGCGCCTGCTGGGCACGTCTCAGACAACACCGACTGCGACGACGCCGACGAAGACGCCTACCCGGGCCGCGAGTGGTTCAAGGATGCCGACACGGACGGCTACGGAACCGACACCGACACCCGCATCGCCTGCGCGCAGCCCGCCACCTACGTAGCGCTGGACGGTGACTGTGACGACAGCAACGACGCCGCAAATCCCGGCCAGATCGAGGTGTGCAACGGCGTCGACGACGACTGCGCCCTGGGCGCCGACGACGGCCTCACCTTCGTGGATGTGTACCGCGACCTCGACGGCGACGGCTACGGCGATGCAGCCGACAGCCGGAACATCTGCAACGCGCCCATCCCCAGCTACGTGTCCGACAACACCGACTGCAACGACACCGCCAACGGCATCAACCCCGGCGAGCTCGAGGACTGCAACGGCGTCGACGACGACTGCAACGGCCAGGCCGACGACGGCCTCACCTTCTTCGAGCAGTACGCCGACGTCGATGGCGACACCTACGGCAACCCCCTGGCCACGGTCATCGACTGCCGCCTGCTGCCCGATCACGTGACCGACAGCCAAGACTGCGACGACACCGACGCCAATGTGAACCCCAACGCCACCGAGATCTGCAACACCATCGACGACGACTGCGACACGCTGATCGACGGCGCCGATCCCAGCATCGACAACACCACCCAAGCGCGGTGGTACCTCGACAGCGACACCGACGGCTTCGGCGACGCCAGCGACTACATCGAGACCTGCGCTCCACCCGGTGGACGCGTGCTCAACAACACCGACTGCGACGACTCCGACATCGATGTCTTTCCCGGCGCACTCGAGGCCTGCAATGCCATCGACGACGACTGCGACAGCCTGATCGACGACGCCGATCCCGGTGTGGACGTGTCCACCGCCCCCACGTGGTACCTCGACAGTGACGACGACGGCTTTGGGCGCCAGACCGACGGGGTGGTGGCCTGCACCGCCCCCGCCGATCACGAGAGCACCAACACCGACTGCGACGACTCCGCCGCCAGCGTGTACCCCGGCGCACCCGAGGTTCCCGGCGACGGCATCGATCAGGACTGCGACGGCGCCGACGGCGTGATCTGCGACCGCGACAGCGACGGATTCGACGGACCGCAGTGTGCCGGCGACGACTGCGACGACGATGTGTTCGAGTTCAATCCGCTGGCGGCCGAGGTCTGGTACGACGGCATCGACCAGAACTGCGACGGGGCCAACGACTGGGACGCCGACGAAGACGGCTTCGACTCGGCGCCGTGGGGCACCGACTGCGACGACGCCGACGCGGCCATCCACCCCGACGCCATCGACATCCCGCAGAACAGCATCGACGAAGACTGCGACGGCCTGGACGCGGTCATCGCCGACAGCGACGGCGACGGCCTCACCGACGACGAAGAGACCGGCATCTACGGCACCGACCCCTTCCTGGCCGACACCGACGGCGACGGCTTGAGCGACCCCGACGAGATCTTCACCCACGAGACCGATCCCACCTCGGCCGACACCGACGGCGACGGCCTCGACGACGCCGATGAGCTCGACGGCGGCACCGACCCCAACGACGCCGACAGCGACGACGACGGCCTGCTCGACGGCGCCGAGATCGACTTGGGCACCGACCCGAACCTGAGCGACACCGACAACGACGGCATCGGAGACGCCGACGAAGCCACCTACGGCACCGACCCCCTCGACGCCGACACCGACGACGACGGCCTCGACGACGGCGACGAGCTCGACCTGAACCTCGACCCCCTCGACTCCGACACCGACGACGACGGCTCGCTTGATGGCGCCGACGCCAGCCCCCTCGACAATGGGGCCACGGGGCCGGGTCCCCTGCCCCCCAGCGGGCCCGACGACTTCGGCTGCGGCTGCGCCACCGGCTCTGCGCCGCCGTGGTCCCTTGCCTGGGTGCTGGCACCGCTGCTGCTCCGCCGCCGCAGGTAGACTCTGCGCATGCTCCCGCTCCTGCTCACGCTGGGCTGCCCCGCTCCTCAGACGAACGACACCGCGCCCGCCCCGATCGAGTGGACCTACCCGCACGACGACGTGCTGAGCCTGCACCACGTCCAGGCGGTCGGCACCCACAACAGCTACCACGTCGAGACCGCCGAGCTGCCCGAGTGGAGCTACACCCACGCGCCCCTGGGCGAGCAGCTGTCCAGCCAGGGTGTGCGCCAGTTCGAGCTCGATGTGTACTGGAACGAGCAGACCCTCGCCTTCGACGTGCTGCACGCGCCGGTGGTCGACGCCGGCACCACCTGCGAGACCCTGGTCGCGTGCGTGCAGGCCATGAAGGACTGGTCCGACCTCAACCCGGCGCACCACCCGCTGTACACGCTCATCGAGCCCAAGAGCCGAGATGACCTCGAGGCCGCGGTCCTGGAGTCTCGCGTGCTCGCGCTCGAGGCCGAGCTGCTGTCGGTGTGGCCTCGGGAGCGGCTGCTCACCCCCGACCTCGTGCAGCGCGGCCACAGCACCATCCGCGAGGGGGTCGAGGCCGACGGGTGGCCCACCATGTCGCAGACCCGCGGCACCGCGCTGTTCACCTTCCACTCGGGCGGGGGCTGGCTCGACGCGCACCTGGCCGTGGGCACCGGGGTGCTCTTCCAGGACGCCTACGGCGACACCAGCCTGGACTACGCCGCCGTTCACTCGATGAACAACCCCAACAACCCCGACATCGCCACGGTCGTCGAGCGGGGCCACCTGGTGCGCACCCGAGCCGACTCCGACACCCAGGCAGCTCGCGACAACGACCCCACCCAGCGCGATGCCGCCATCGCCAGCGGCGCGCACTTCGTGAGCACCGACTTCCCCGTTCCCCACCCCGAGACCGGGTATGTGGTGCAGATCCCCGGCGGCACCCCGTCTCGATGCAACCCCATGAGCGCCCCAGACGTGTGTACGTCCGAGTCTCTCGAAAACCCGGAGTTCATGCGATGAGCCTAAGCAACATCCAAGGCAACTGGGCCGGCCCCAACGAGCTGTGGCTCGAGCCCGGCAGCCCCGCCCTCACCAGCGACGCCACCATGCGCGTCGACGGCAACACCGTGACCTACACCTGGTCGTACGAGGGCAAGCCCCAGCAAGGCGAGCTGGTCATCGACGCCGAGGGAGCCACATGGCGCGACAGCTGGCATCAGGGGGGCGGGGTTCGCCTGGTCGCCATGAAGCCCTGGGGAGCCCTGTTCCGCGGCGGATACTCCTACCCGGCCGGTGACGGTCCAGACTGGCACTGGACGATGTCGCTCTTTCAGCGGCCCGACGGCAGCCTGGTGCTCGCGATGACCAACGTGACGTCCTGGGGCGAAGAGGCACCGGCGGTGCGGCTGGTGGGCACGCGGTAGCGGTGAGGCCCGGTCCTCAGTCCAAGAACATCGGGGCATTGCCCTCGGGCCAGCTGAGCTCGTACTCGGTGTGGAACACCGCCTCCTGGTCGTCGCCCACCTCTTGGCGCCACTCGAAGACGCCATCGGCGGGCACATCCACCTCGGGGCTCAGGCTGGCCTCGACCTTCCAGTCGGCCACCCGCGAGGCCGGGATCTGGTCGACCACCACCAGATCGATGGCCTTGCCGGTGTGGTTCTCGACGGTGGTGTCCCAGGCCCAGCGACGCCGATCGCGGTTGCCGAGCTTGGCATCCTGCTGCACGTCGCTGGCGACCTCGCGCTTGACCGCGACGCGATCGTCGACGCCGAAGGACAGGTCGAGCTCGCCGCCGGGCGGGGTGAGCGCCATGTTGCCCTGGCCCACATAGGCGCTGCCCAAGTAGCTGCTGACCGGGCCGGGAAGCAGGGTGAAGTCGCCGTCGTACTCGATGCGACCGACGAGGTAGGCCACGGGTTCGCGCCGGGGAACGACCTTGTGCACCACCTTCGCCGTCAGATCGACGCTGTTGAGCGGCACGCGACGGGTGTTGCCGTCGCTGGGAACGTCTTCGGTGCGCTTGGCGGCGAACTCGAAGGCGGTGACCTTGTCGCTGACGGTGGCACCGCCAGGCATGCCGCCGTAGCTGCCGCCGCCACCACCGCCCTCACGCAGCACGAAGGGAGTGAGCACGGGCGGGGTGGTGCCCTTCTGCGGCTTGGCGGTGGACAGGGTGAGCTGCACGCCCGTCCAGTCTTCGCCCGTGGTCTGGGTGACCGCGCCCGAGACATCCAGCCGCACCTTGCCGTCGGTCAGCGAGTAGCGGGCGTCGTAGCGGGGGGTCCACTGGGCCTGGGTGACGACGTAGGACAGCTCGACGGTGAGCCGGCCGGCGCGCTTGGCGTCGACGCCGACCGCGACCCGGCGGTGATCGGGCCCAGAACCGCCCTTGAGCAGAGCAAGCTCGCGGTCGATGCGGCTCACCTCGTTGTTCAGCTCGCGGATCTGGAGGGTGGCGGCACGGCGCTCGGCGTACAGCGCGCGCAGGTCTTCGCCCAGGTTGCGGGCCAGCTCGGTGAGCTGCTGGGGCGCGTCGTCGGCCAGGAACATCGCCTCGGTGAGCTTGCTGGGCGCGGTGGGCTTGACCGACTTCAGGAAGGTGATCTGCCCATCGACGCGGGTCACGATGTCGTTCTGCGCGGCGATCTTGCGCTGAAGGGCCTCGCGCTCGGCCTTGAGCGTGCGGGACTGCTCGTCTCGGTCCTCGGTGCCGCGCTTGGTCACCACGTCGATGCCGGTCAGGATGGCGCCCGCGTTGCCGGCGCCCTCGGCCGACAAGGAGTCTTGGATGAGCTTGAGGGAGAGCCCGTCGAACACCAGGTCGGTGCGCCCGGCAGGCACGTCCACGGTCGCCACCCGCGTGACCCGGGCCCGGTCGTTGTACACGGTGACCTCGGACACCTTGGAGGTGACCTCTTGTTCGGCGGCGAGCGCAGACAGCGCCATCAGCAGGCAGATCATCATTCCATCCACCCCAAGCGCAGCTCACTCGGGTACTCGACTTCGTAGCCCCACACGAACGTCTTCTTCTGCCCGCTGCCAAGCGGTACCGTGAACTCGATGCGGCCCTGCTCGTCCTGCTCGGACTCGGGCTCGCCGCTTCCGTTCAGGCGCTTGACGTCGATGTCTTCGCGGCTGGTCATGGGGACCTGTTCGCGCACGCGCAGGTCGACGGCCGCCTTGTGGCGGTTGGTGGCCACGATCTGCCACTCCCATCGGGCCTTCGACTTCTTGCCCCCCAGGTTCTGGTCGCCGGTGTCGATGTTCTTGGGCTTGCGCTCGACCTCGACCCGGTCGTCGGCACCGAAGGCCACGTCGAAGGTGTCGCCCGGCGGCACGCTGGGCAGCTGGAGGTCGCCCACGTAGGCCCCCTCCATGAACACCCCGGCCTCGCCGGGCAGCAGCGGGAAGCTGGCCGAGTTGGTGACCTCGCCCACCAAGAAGGCATCGCGATCGAGCCGAGGCACCACCACGTGGAACAGGTCGGCCTCGAGGTCTTCGGTGGTGAGCAGGACCTTGCGCTGCCCCCCGTCGGCGGGCACGCTCTCGGGCCGCTCGACCGAAAACGCCGTGGCCGACAGCTGCACATCGACCACCGCCGTGGCGACCTCCATCTCGACGTAGTCGTCGTAGTCGGCCATCTCTTCCATCATGGGCGCCGGGGCCGCGGCCGCCATCGACGGAGCACCGCCCGTGGACCTGGAGCGCGGTGAGCGCTTGGCCGCCACCCGACGCGGCTGCAGCCAGTACGGGTCGAGCATGGGCGTGTCGGTGCCCCGACTCGGCTGAGCGCTGGACACGGTGAGCTCCACATCGCCCCAGTCTTCGCCGGTGCGCTGGCTCACCAGGGCCGACAGCGACAGCTGCACGCCGCCGCCAACATCGCCGCGGATGTCGTACCGCGGCTCCCAGTTGGCACCGCTGATCAGGTAGGAGACATCGACGTTGTAGCGACCTGCACGCGCTACCTCCAGGTGCACCTGGGCCGTCCAGGTGTCGGTCGCGCTACTGCCCAGGCCATTGCGCTCTCGTTGAAGTGCGGCGATCTCTTTGTCGAGGTCGGCCGTGGCGTGGGCCAGCCGCAGCATCTGCTCCCGGGCGGTCTTCTCTTCGGCTGCCAGCTGGGTGTGCATGGCGCGGGTGCGCTCGGCGGCGCGGTCGGCCACCAACAGCTGCGCCGACAGGGCCTTGGCCGCCTCGGTCAGCGACTGCCGCAACGAGATGAGCGTGGCCTCGTGGGTGGAGCGCTCTTCGGTGAGCTCGGCACGCTTGTCGCGCAGCTCCAGCAGCTTCTCGTCGATCTCGGCCACCCGCTCGTCGGCCACCTCGCGGGCGGTGACGCGGCGGGCATCGACACCGGCGAGCTCGGCACCGGCGCTCACATCGGCCACCATGCCGCTGGTCTGTGCCGCGATGGGCAGCCCCGGGAAGAGCACCACCTGGCGGCCCTTCTGCAGCTGCACGCTGGCCTTGCGCGTCACACGCGCCTGGCTGGCGTACACGGTCACCGCCTCGATCTGGGAGGTGGCCTCGACCTCGGCCCCCAGCGCCAGCGCGGCCATCAGCGCGATCATGGCATCGCCCCGGGCGGACGCCGGCGCGGCCAGCGAACCCGGTAGCCAAAGGCCACACTCGCCTCGCCGGAGGGGTCGACCTCGCGCACGTAGCGAACGATGCCCTCGCCCACCTGCTCGTCGGGCTCATCGCCGTCGGCACGCACCTTGTAGATGGCGGCCTTGCTGACCGGCACGCGGTCGAGCAGCTCGACGGTGATCGGGATCTTGCGGCCGTTGCTGATGCCCAGGGTCCAGGCCTGGGCCAGCGTGACCTGGCCCCAGAAGTTGGGGTTGCTGGTGAGGTCGGTGACGATCTCGCGCTCGACCTTCACCGCGTCGTCGCGGCCAAAGCCCACCTCGAGTTCACCGCCCTGGCCCACCAGATCGTGGCCCGAGCTGCCCACGAAGGCGTCGTCCATGAAGCTGGCCACCCGCCCGGCGAGCATCGGCCAGGGCTGGCTCCAGGTGACCCGGCCCACCACGAAGGCGGCCTCTTCGATGCGAGGCACCGCGATGTGCACGAACTCGGCCTCGAGCTCGACATCGGCCACCCGCACCTTGCGGCGCGTGCCGTCGCCCGGGATCTTGGCCGTGCCGGGCACCTCGAAGGTGGTGGCCACCGCCCGCTCGACCACCTTGGCCGTGGCCACGGCCATGGGCTTGGGTGGCGGCGGCGGCGGCGCTCCCCGTCCCTTGCCGGCCTTGTCGGCCTCGAGCATCATGGGCTCGGGCTCGTACATCTCGTCGTCCGAGAACGCCATGTCGCCGTCGTCCTCCCACTCGTCGTACTCCTCGTACTCGGTGTAGGTGGGGTAGTAGACGGTCTCTTGCAGCCAGAAGGGGCTCAAGGTGGGCGGGTTCACGCCCCCCGAGGGGCGCGCCGTGGACAGCGTGAGCGCCGCGTCCGACCAGTCCTCGCCGGTGGTCTGGGTGACTGCGCCGTGCAGCGTGAGCGCGATGGTGCCCGCCTTGGGGTTGGCCCGGGCGTCGTAGCTGGGTGTCCAGCTGGCGCCGGGAACCACATAGGTGAGCTCGACGCTGACCTTCCCCTTCTTGGGAGACTCGACGGTGACCGCCACGTCGCGGCGCGACCACTGCCGGGCGCCCCGAACCGTGCCCAGCTCGCGCTGCAGGGCCGAAAGGGTGGACTGCAGGTCGCGCTCGGTCTGGTTGGCGGTGCGGATCTGCTCTTGCACCTCGGGCGTGCGGGTGCGCAGCAGGTCGGCGATGGCGCCAGCGTCGGCCACCGTGTCGGCGGCGAACAGCAGCTCGGCCGACAGCTGGCCCGCGGCGGCCGCCTGGAGCTTGGTGAGGAAGCCCAGCTCGGTCTGAGCGGCGCTTCGGAGATCCCGCTGCACGGACAGCTGGTCTTGCACCTCCACGACGCGCTGTTCGAGCTCGGCCACCCGCTCGCGCCGGTCTTCTTCGAGCTCGCGGCTCTGCACATCCAGGCCCAGGATGCGCGTGCCCTCGGCGCCGGCGCCCTCGGCCTGGATGGACGACTCGTCGAGGGTGGGCGGCAGGTCGGTGAACACCAGCTCGTTGACGCCCTTGGCGACATCGAAGCTCATGGTTCGTGTCACGGCGGCTCGCGCCGGAAACACGGTCACCGCGGTGATGTCGCCCGAGGGCTGCAGCTCGGGGGCGGCGTCCTGGCCAAGCGCCAGCGCCGACAGCAACAGCACGATCATGGGGCGTCCCCGGCTGGCTCGGGCACCGGAGCGCCGTCGCGAATCAGCTCTTCGCTCCACATGCGCACGCTGGGGCTGTTGCCCGTCTGAACCAGGGCCTCGAAGCCGCCCCAGCCCACGCCCTGGCAGAAGTGGTCGCGCAGGATGATCACCCCTCCGTCCTTGCGGGAGTCGCACACCACCACGATTCCGCCCGGGCAGTAGTCCGAGTCCAGGATCTCGCAGCTGCGCTTGCTGACACTGCTGGCCTTGGTGTGTTCCGCCGTCCAGGTGTCCCCGACCTTGGGGTCGGGCGGAAGCAGGACCTGGCGCGGCTCCCACGCGGTCAGCGCTCCGGCCTCGTCGACCGTGCCCAGGTAGCCGTAGCCGTCCTTGCCCACGAAGTGCCGCACCGTCTCGAGGCGCTGACCGCGCCCGCCGGCGGTGATGTCGGTGCTGGTGACGTCCCAGGTGAGCAGGTCGTCGGACAGCGCCGGCCCGACCCAGTCTTCGCGGATGCGGTTCTCGGGCAGCGCCACGTCGCCGGCCACGTTTACGCGGGTGTACTCGACCGTCTTGGGCGGCGGGGCCACCGACTGGATGCCCGCCGGAATCGAGGGCGCCGTGGGGCCCGGCCCTCCGCGCCCACACGTGGCCGCGAGCAGAACCATGAAGGGGATCATTGACGCCTCGATGCCGTGACCTGGGTTTCCTGATCGGGGTCGACCGCCGTCCAGTTCATGCCCGGAACCACCTGGCTGGGGTCGAAGGTTCGTGTCTCGACCAGCGTGCTGCGTGGGGTGGACAGGAATCGGATGAGATCGATGCCCGAGGGCACACCGTTGCTGGAGCGACCGAGCCCCACCGACGGCAGCCGCAGCGACGCGCCGATGGTGCCGCGGTTGATGTTGAGGGCGCCCGTCTGCAGGCGCTTGCGAAGCTCGGGCAGGTCGGTGTTGTCGCGGCCGCAGAACACCGACGTGGACACGCGGTAGACCAGCCGGTTGTGCAGGGCCAGGGCCTCGGCCCAGTCGCTCACCCGGTACACCAGCAGCGTGGGACCGGGAGGCTCTTCGTTCAAGAAGCCGCTGCCGTTGGCCCAGTTGACCCAGTAGATGCTGGGCTTCGCGTAGAAGCCCTTTCGGCCCTCGACCTCGGTCTGCTGGCTGTCGATCAGCGCCTGGTGCCCCTTGGCCAGCAGCGTGCGCCCGTAGCGCCGGTAGCGGGTTCGAATGTTCTCGCTGATGAGCGGGCCCAGGAAGGTGTCCTTGTCGAAGGCGTAGCCCACGTTGACGCGCTGCGTGCGGCGCACCAGCCGGTTGCAGAACTCCTCGAACACCCCCTTGGTCACAAAGACGCGGGCGGTGCTGTTGTGCCGCTGGCCAGCGGTGAGAAAGGCCCCCACCACCACTTCGTACACGGCGCGATCGAGCTCGGCGTCATCGAGCACGATGGCGGTGCCCTTGCCACCGCACTGAAACAGGGTGGGCAGCTCAGGCCGCTCGTGGGTGGCGCGGCGAATGGCCGCCGCCGTGGGGAAGCCCCCCGAGAACACCAGCGCATCGAGGCCCGGGTGGGTCGCCAGGCGGGCGCCGATGCCCGAGCCCGAGCCCTGCACCATGTTGAAGGTGCCGCGCGGCAGCTTGCAGCGGTCCATGATCTCGGCCACAGCCTGGCCCACGCCCGGCGTGAACTTGGACGGCTTGAAGACCACCGTGTTGCCCGACAGCAGCGCCGCGCACGACTGCAGCGTGGGCAGCAGCATGGGCATGTTGTAGGGAGCCAGCAGCCCGACGACACCGCGAGGATGCAGGTCGCTACGGGCTTCTTGCTCGTCGAGCACGCGCGGCGCCAGCAGCCCCAGCCCCTCCTCCAACAGCAGGTCGACCGCGCGGATGGCGCTGATCACCTCTTGGCGGGACTCCCACAGGGGCTTGCCCGTCTCGCGCGCCACCAGCTCGGCGTACTTCTCTTGGTAGCGAGCGAGCTGCTCGCGAAAGCGGCGCACCGCGGTGCTGCGCTCGGGGTAGGACAGCAGGCGCCAGCCCGCCGCGGCGCGGCTCGCCGAAGCCACGGCATCATCGACCGAGGTCTCGCTGAACGGGAAGCGCCCGAGGACATCGCTGCGATCACCCGGATTGACGCCCACCACGTAGCCGGACACCCGCTCGGGCTTGATGAAGCTTCCCCAGATGTAGTCGCCTCGGCGGAGGAGGCGCTCGCGACGGTCGTTCATGGAAGCGGGAGAGTAGCATGTGGGGCGGGCTGCTCTCCGCCAGCGATTCGCCGATCCCGACTCCCGAGGCAGGCCCGCCTCGGCAGGGCGCATGGACTCGCGCGCCTACGTCACGTCCGCGGCTCGGCAAGGGTCGAATGGACTCTTATGTGCACTCCGGAGGCAGAATGTGGGCCGACTTGATCGACTCTCTGAGCTGGGACGGCCAGCGGCGAAAGGAGCGACGGCTTCTGGAGTCCATGACCAAGGCTCGACTCGAGGCCGAAATGCGTCGCTGCCCCTATTGGGATGTCGCGATCTGCGGCACGCTCATGCGCCAATCCCCCCAGGGCGCCCTTTTCTTGGAGCGCCTCGACAACGGCACACTCGAGGCAGCGCAGGTCCGAGCCCTCGCGGGTGACCTCGCCAAAGCCGAGTCAGCCCTGGGCCACTGCTGGAATCCAGACTTCCTGCGGCCTGGCAACCAGCCGCTACTCGGCGAGACCGCTTCGGGTCGTTGGCTGATGGCGCTGGCCCGTGAATGGGCGCGTCGGCCATGAGCTCGGTCCACGCGCGAAGCCTGGCACTGGCGGTCGGTGCGCTGGCAGCGGTCACCCTGCTGACCGGAAGCTCGATCACCTGGTCGGAGCAGGCGCTGCCTCGAACCCTGAACCCCTTGCTCGCCACCACGGGCGCCGAGATCCGAACCAGCGAGCTGATCTTCGATCGCCTCGTCTTGCCCTCGACGAGCCCAGGCACCTACCACAGCTCGGTTCTTGCCCAGACCGACGGAGCCCTGGACTTCGAGGTCTCGGACGGGGGCACGGCGGTGAAGCTCCGGGTGCGAGACGGTGTTCGGTGGCACGACGGGGAGCCACTCGAGGCCGACGACGTCTGCTTCAGCATCGACGTGCTGCTCGACCCCAGCCTGGCTTCTGCGCTCGCGGATCCCGTTCGCGAGGCCATCTCGTCGTGCGAGGTGAGCGACGACAGCGTGGTCGTGCGCTATCGCCGCACCACATCGAGCCCGCTGTCGGTGCTCGACATCCCGCTTGTGCCTCGTCACGTGCTCGACGGCCAGCCCATCAGCCCCGAGCTCGGTTTCTCGACGCACCCCGTCGGCACCGGTCCGATGACCGCCATCCTGGACCGGCGCCAGGTCACCCTCAGCGGCTTCCCCAACCCGCATCACAGCCCTCGGATCCAGCAGGCCATCGTGCGAGAGGCAGGCGACCCCTACGTCGAGCTGTCGGGCATCGGAGAGGGCGCTTCGCACGGGTCCATCGATGTACCGGTGGTGGGTGGTGGGGACTACGCAGCCAAGCTGGGCGAGCTAAGTGACCAGCGCGGCCTCGTCGAGATCGACATGCACGCCACGCCACGCGTCGTCGTGCTGTCGCTGAACACCACGCGGGGGCCCCTCGTCGACGCGCGCGTGCGGCAGGCGGTGTCTCGGGCCCTCGACGCACGCGCCCTGGCCATCGCGGCGTACGGCGTTCACGGCGAGACCATGATCGGCCCGGTGCCAGCTGCACTCGCGTCCAACGTGCCCCAGGCGAACCCACAGAAGGTGATCGCCCTGATGACCCAGGCCGGAGCCACGAAACAAGCAGGACTCTGGATCATGGCGGACGGCGAACCCGTCACGCTCACCGTCGGACACGCGAGTCAGAGCTGGGGCCTGCTGGAACGGCACGTCTCCAGGCAGCTGCGTGCCGCAGGCTTCGATGCGAAGGTCGAGATGAGCGCCCGGTCGCCCAGCGCCCAACACGACGTCGTCATCACCGAGTGGTCGATGCAAGCGACCGGTGATGCCCGCCCGTTGGTGCCGCGAGGCCAGGGCTCCGACATCGTGCTCTGGCGGCGACGGACGATGAGCGTCTGGCGCGCTGACGTTCACCCGGTACACACCACGCCGGGGCACTACTTCACCGAGTTCGACCGGTGGACGGTGGTCGAGGGGTCCGCGCCATAGGGCTCCGGGTGCCCCGACCAGACGTCCACCAAGAGCTACCCCTTGGAGAACCCATGAACCGACCCGCACGCCACATCCTCGCCGCAGCCGCGCTCATCGTCCTGGGCGCCGGGATCACCCACGTCGTCTCCGCCGACGCAGCGCCGCCTTCCGGTTGGACTTGCTACGTCATGGACCGCATGCCCGATGCCGCAGACGCATCTGAGTGGAGATGGGCACAGCGATACGCCGAAGGCTTGAACGCCGTCGCTGCACACGCACCCGAAGGCACCATCCTCTCCACGACCGCACCTGTCGCGGCCGGCGGAGCCGCCATGATCTGCGTCAAGTAGGGCTGCGCGCGACTGCGGCATGGGCATGGTGTGGGGTTTCGATGGGCAGCGCCGCAGGCCCAGGCGCCCCTCACCCACAACCGGGGTCTGCAGCCACATCTTGTGGACTCACCGGCACGACATTCTCTGAGGTCGCCGCCATCGGGAGCCTATCCACGCGCTGAGCAAAGCAGAGGACCCGACCGTCGCTACATGGCTCGCAAGCGTCCCCCAGCGAGGCAAAAAGCTCACACGCAGTCTCTGGAGGGTCCGGATCGCTGATCAATGCTCCGAAGGGTTCGGCGTCGAACTCACCGCGGAGCTCCGCATCCAGCCAGCGCCCCTCGGCGTCGGCCGTCGCGAACAGGTCCAGCCCAATCGGGAGCGCAACGGATTCCAAGTTGTCGATCGGGATTGGTGGGGGATCCTCCGCCAGGGCGAAGAGCTGAGGGTCCACGAATTGGGCGTTGTACGACCAGGTCGGAACGCAGAGGTCTTGCCCTGGGGCGCCAGACTCGGTGATCGCCCCCGTCATGGTGACCAGCGACGTCGGGCTCACTGCCACTTCGATGAGGAGTGAGCGGCTCTGATCCGGACCTATGAGGCCCGGAATAGCCACTGGCGATCTCCAGCGGCCCGACCACAGATCGACTCGCCACGTTGCCGACCCGATGGCTCCCGCCCCCACCGTCCCCCCGTGGTGTCCCGTCCTGAACGACCAGACGGGTTCCGTGCACGACATCACCGTGAACGAGCTGTCAGCGGCCAACAGCGCACTGGGCTCGAACCGCAACGTGTCGCCGTCGCGCACGGAGACACCGTCTACACGGCCACCCGGTCCTAGAAGCCACAGCTCCGCCTCCGCGGACGCGCCGACCGCGACGGCCTCGACGGTCACCGCTCGCGACACGGCGTCGCTGTCCAGCTCTGGCACCGCGGATCCCCACCGAATCGGGACCCAGTCACCCCGCCTCCGGCAGTGTTCACTAAGTGCCAGGCCTGGCCCATCGTACGGCGGGATCTCCTGGAACCCGACCGTCGCCGTGTCCTCGACGGGACAACCGAGCATGAACCACAGTAGACAGGCAATCATGGTGATGGAGTGTGGCTGACCTCCAAATCCTTCAACCCAGCCCGGCCCCCAATCCCCGTCCGACGCCGGTCACACGCTTCTGGCCCGCCCAACCCCGCGGAGGTAAACCCTCCTCCCCCGGAGGGTCCTCCATGAAGAATGTGTACAACTCCATCATCGAGTGCGTGGGCAACACCCCGCTCGTGCGCCTCAACAGCGTGACCCTGGGCCTCAAGGCCAACGTCTACGCCAAGGTGGAGTACATGAACCCGGGCAGCTCGGTGAAGGATCGCATCGCGCTCCAGATCATCGAAGATGCCGAAAAAGAGGGCCTCATCAAGCCGGGCGGCACGATCGTCGAGGGCACCAGCGGCAACACCGGCGCCGGCCTCGCGATGGCCGCGGCGGTCAAGGGCTACAAGTGCATCTTTGTCCTGCCCGACAAGCAGAGCGAAGAGAAGCGCGCCGCCCTGCGGGCCTATGGCGCCAAGGTGGTGGTCACCCCCACCGACGTCGAGCCCGACGACCCGCGCAGCTACTACTCCGTCAGCACCAAGCTGGGCACCGAGACCGAGAACGGCTTCTTCGCCAACCAGTACCACAACCCCAGCAACCCCAAGACCCACTACCTGTCCACGGGTCCCGAGCTCTACGACCAGCTCGACGGCAAGATCGACGCCTTCGTGGCCGGCATCGGCACCGGTGGCACCATCACCGGGGTGGGCCAGTACCTGAAAGAGAAGAACCCCGACTGCCAGATCGTGGGCGTCGATCCGGTCGGCTCGCTGTACTACGACTACTTCAAGACCGGTCAGCTCACCGAGGCCTTCAGCTACGTGCTCGAGGGCATCGGCGAGGACTTCCTGCCCACCACCATGGACTTCCAGTTCGTCGACGACGTCGTGCGCGTGAACGACAAGGAGTGCTTCCAGATGACGCGGCGCCTGGCCCGCGAGGAGGGCCTGTTCGTGGGCGGTTCCTGCGGTGCCGCGGTGGCCGGGCTGCTCAAGTGGCTGCGCGAGCACGACCGCGAGGGCATGAACGTGGTGGTGCTGCTGCCCGACCACGGCAGCCGCTACATGTCCAAGATCTACAACGACAAGTGGATGGAAGAAGGCGGCTACCTCACTCCGGCGCCCAGCCTGGGCCTGGTGAGCGACGTGCTGGCTGCTCTGGGCGAGCGCGACGTCATCAGCGTCGACGCCGATACGCCGATCGCCGATGCCATCGGCAAGATGAAGTCCACGGGCATCTCGCAGATGCCCGTCATCCGCGACGGCAAGGTCATCGGTGTGCTGCACGAGCGTGTACTGCTGGAGCACGCCCTGTCGGGCTCCAAGAACGAGCTCGCCGGCAACGTGGCCGACCACGACTTCTGCGTGGTGAGCCTGAACACCGAGGTGCCGGTCGTGACCGACCTGTTGCGCAAGGCACGCATCGCCCTGGTGATGCAGGATCGCGACCTGGTGGGGGTGCTCACCCGCATCGACATCATCGATCACGTGGCGCGGACGCACGGGTAGTCAGGTATACGGGGGGCATGCGCATCCTTCCCCTGGTTCTGGCCCTTGCCGGCTGCCCGCTGATCTGGGTCGACGACGACCCGGACACCGGCCGGCCCATCGACACGTTCTCGGACGCAGATACTGATTCCGACGCAGACGCAGACGCAGACGCAGACGCAGACGCAGACGCAGACGCAGACGCGGACGCCGATCTCGGTCCTCCCGAGCCCGCGAACTGCTCGGTGTGGGCCGAGGGTACGGCGGCCGATGACGGCGGCGCCACCCGCGACTTCTACAACCGGGCCGCCGCCCTGCCCTGGCGCAACACCCTGGGCGACTGGGCCGACATCGCCGACGTCGAGCAGGGGGACGTGCCCTTTGCCGCCGCAGCCGTGCCCGACGACAACACACCCGCGTGGACCGAGTGGGACGTCACGGACCTGGCCAGCGGCTGGCTGGACGCGTCGTGGCCGAACCTGGGCCTGTTGCTGCGTGCCGAGGGCGGCCCAATGGTCTTCGCCAGCCGCGAGCACGCCGCCACCGCCGAGCTTCCAGAGCTGGTGCTGGTCACCAACACCGGCACGCACATCTACCCGGCCATCGCCGACACCCACCTGGACAGCAGCACCTACCAGGGCTTCGGGGACGCCGCGACGCTGCGCGTGGGGCCCGCCAACACCACGCTCTTGAGGTTCGACCTCGCCGATCGGGCCGGCGAGACGGTCACCAGCGCCACCCTTCGGCTCTACAAGCTCGAAGACTACGGCGGCGGCACGACCGTCGAGATCTACCGCTCCAGCCATGGACTCGGCCGCCCGCTCACCGCTCCCGAGCCCGGCATCGCCGACACCTACACCGCCGACGTCGGCATCGACGGCCATGCCTCGGTGCTGCTCCACTCGGATTTCGAAGATGCGAGCTGGGGCGACGCCTGGAGCTTCGGCACCGCCGATGCCCACCTGTCCCTCGTCGACGCCACCGAGGGCAACGGATTCGTGCCGCTCGACGGCAACGCCCTGCGCGTCCAGGTGAGCGCGAACGACAACTACGGCGCCGCCTTCGGCTTTCGCTTCGCCGACGAGACGGGCTCGGAGCCTGATGCGGCGCGCTTTCGCTACTACCTGCGCTTCGGCGACGACTGGACGCCGACCGATGGGGGCAAGCTGCCCGGTCCCAGCGGGACGTACGGCGTGGCCGGCTGGGGCGGTCGCAAGGTCGACGGCACCGATGGCTGGTCGGCGCGGGGCACCTACCGGGTGCCGGTGCCGGGCCCCAACCCCCTCCAGGATCACGTGACCATCGGCAACTACGTGTACCACGCCGACATGCCCGGGGACTACGGCGACGTCGACCTGTGGACCGATGGCTGCGCGGGCGTGATGCAGAAGAACCGCTGGTACGCCATCGAGACCTACATCCAGCTCAACACCCCCGGCAACAACGACGGCGTGCTGCGCGGCTGGGTGGACGGTCGACTCGCCTACGAGCGCACCGACTGGCGCTGGCGCGACGTCGACACCCTGCACGTCGAGCAGATCTGGATGAACATCTACCACGGTGGCACCGCCCAGCCGCCCACGCCGATCCACGCCTACATCGACAACGTGGTCATCGCGACCGAGTACATCGGGCCGATGGGATCGGTGCCGTGATCGCCGCCCTGCTGCTCGCCACCGTCGCCTTGGCCAACAACCCCATCCCCATCGACTCGGGACTGTTTCCCGGGGACACTGGCTTCTTCTTTCCGTGCACCGGCGACACCGGCCTGGGCGGACCCATCGACGCCGACGACGACGGCTTCGACTCCACCGTCGACTGCGACGACACGGACCCCGACAACAACCCCGACGCGCGCGAGGTCTGCCTGGACGAGGTCGACAACGACTGCGACGAGCTGATCGACGAGTCCCAGTGCTGGCCCGGCCGCAAGCCCTGCCGCACCGGGTGCGAGCGGGATCAAGCGTGGCTGGTGCTGCTGCCGCTGGTGATGGTGCTCAGAAGGCGGCGATAGCATGGCGCGGTTGGCAGGGTGCCGAGTCTGAAGGCGTGGCGGTACCGCAACGGGAGCAGCAGACGCCGAGAACGCGAGGACGCGCATCTCAGCAGCCTGTTAGACGCGCCCGCGGAGGTCCTGATGCGCATGCTGTTCCTCGGCTGCCTTCTCGCGGCGTGCAGCCCGAGCGCCACCAACGACACCAACGACAGCGGAGGCGGCAGCGCCGATGCGGACACCGACGCCGACTCGGATGCAGACACCGACGCCGACGCCGACGCGGACTCGGATACCGATGCCGACACCGACGCAGACGCCGACTCGGATACCGACTCCGACACCGACGCGGACACCGGTGCCAGCCCCTGCATCCCGACCAATGCCCCGGTAACGGTCGATCTCACCGATGCGTCGCTGGTCTCGGTCGTCGACCTCTCCCACGACGTCGGGGCGGGCACCGTCGCGATCGACCCGATGTTCGTCATGGACAGCCCAGGCACCGGGCTCGCCGACTGGGTCGTGCCCACCGCCGTCACGACGGTGGTCGGCCCAACCGTGATGACACCCGGCACCTTCGAGCACGCCAACATCACCTTCGAGTCTGGACCCGACCCCACCACCAACGCCTGGGTCCGTGTCAACGGCGACGCCACCCTGCTGGTGAACGGCGACTTCGTCATGGGCAACTACAGCCGGTTGGAGGTGACGGGCGATCTGCACATGGTGGTGCTTGGGCGCTTCGAGATGCATGACGCCCTCATCGAAGCTCGCTCGGTCACCGTGCACCACCACGGCGCCGCGCCCATGGTCCTGGACGATCCGCTCGGGTACGGCAGCTACCTGCTCACCGACGACGGCTTCATGGCCACGGGGTCGCGATACCACACCACCGGGGACTTCACGGTCTGGTCGTTGGGCGGCCTGGTCATCGGCAACGACACCTACGGCGGCTCCAGTGCGACGCTCGGCGGGGATCCGACCACCCACGCGGGGGCCTTCGAGGTGCGAACCCACGGCTCCATCCTGGTCGGGCAGGACTCGTACTGGGGCACAGGCGACGGCGGGCTGGGAACCACGGGCAGCATGCTCACCTATGCCGAGGGCACCTTCACGCTCGGCCCAGACTCGTACTGGGTTCACGACGACGCCTTCGTGGGGAATGGGGACTACGTCCTTCACGCAGCAGGGGGCATCGACATTGGCTACCTCGGGCACCTGCAGGCAGACGACGCACCCCACTTCGACCTGCGCACAGACGGGGCGATCCTGAACGCGGGCTACGTGGGCACGGCGTACCGCAATGTGCCCGGAGATGGGCACGATACCGTCGTGAGAGGCGCAAGCCTCACGCTGTTGGACGGGGGCCACGTGCAAGGGGGGGATGCCGCCGATGGCACCGGCGGCCAGCTGTCCATCGACGTCGCCGGCGACGTCGTCGTCAACCAATCCGGCTCGGGCTACGCGGCTATCTACGGCGGCGCCAGCGACTGCGGAAACGGAGGGGGCTTGCGTATACGCGGCGGCGGCGACCTGACCGTGGGGGCCGGTGGGATCTGGAGCGGCTGGAGCTGGGGGGGCTTCGGCAGCTGCACCGTGGGGGCCATCGGGGCGCTGGACATCCAGATGGGCGGGACGCTCAGCGAGGACCTCGTCAACGGCTACGGGGTCCTTCGGGGCGACGACAGCCCACCGGCTGCGACCGAGGTGCAGACCGGTGTGGTCGATGTCGACGTGGCGCCGGTCGAGCACGACGTCTGGCGCTGGGGATACGTCGAGCTGGCACAGCCCCAGACGTGCCGGACCGCCCTAGCGACCGCGTCGATCGAGGGCGTATCCGGTCAAGGCGACCTGCAGGTGCGGCTACCGAGCGGCACCTGGCAACCCGCGGTCGATCTCCTCGGCGTCGAGCTGCCAGATGGCTGGGAGGCCCGTCTGCGGCTGAAGCAGCGCCAGTTCGAGGGAGCTTCGGCGACCGGGTTTCAGTTGACCTTCCAGTGACGCCGGCGCACGGATGCCACGCGAGACGCCAGAGTGATATCGAGCACACCCATGCGAACCGCCACGGCCCAGCGCCAGACCACGGACACCCACAGCTTCGACCAGCTGCGCGAGGCGTGGGACACCCTGCACGCCGAGGCCGAGCGGCTGTCGGGCACCAGCACCAGCAAAGAGCAGCGGGCCGCCGTGTACTACCGCGTCTACGAAGACTCCGAGGGCAACTTCATGTTCCCGCTGGTCGCCACCCACGGCTCGCTGTGGGGGGTCACGCACACCCAGCGCATCGAGCGGTGGCTGCGGCGCACCATGCTGCCGCTGTCGCGCCACGGTCGGGTTCAGCGCTGGATCGACGCCCTGGACATGGTGCGCGACATCAACCGCCGCGTGTTCGTCGAGATCTACACGACCTTCTATTTCACCCGCGAACATGGCCGGCACGCGCTCGCCGCCGAGTTCGTGAAGCCCGACATCCTGGAACCCTACAACCGCGTGCACGACGCCATCATGAGCGGGCGACCCCTCACGCGCTCCGAGCGCCGGGACGTGTACTACACGGTGTTCGTTCACGAGCAAGACGACATCGTCGATCCAGGCATCCACGAGGCCATGGCGCTGGTGGAGCCGTGGTTCGTCGGCGCGCTGCGCGTGGTCAAGCCGCGCTTTCGCTACTTCCCGCGTCGGGAGCGCCTGCACTTCACCGACTTCACCGACGTCGAACAGCGCAACCGGGAGGGCTTGCGCGCCCTGGCATTCGCCGAAGAGGTTGGCCCCGAGCGGGTTCGCGAGGCGATGAGCGAGTATTGACCGGCACCTGAAGGATGGCCGTCCTCCAGCACAAGAGCCCCTGAGTCCCCCGCTCGGAGCCTGCCATGCGCGTCGTCCTCACCCTGTTGTTCGTGCTGCCCCTCACCGCGGATGCCGGTCCCCGGAAGCGGCGCGCCCTGACGCTGCAGGACTACGAACAGAGCGAAGACCACCGCATCCGAGAAGAGACGATGAAGCGCCGTCTGGAGGCGATTCGCCTGTTGGAGGAGCTGCTCGAGGAGGCGGGAGTGTTCCTGGCCGAGGATGCCGACGTCGACGCGTGATGTCGTGCGGGCGCAGTGGGCGCCACCGGTGCCTCCGCTCGCGCTGGGCCTGGCGATCAGCCGAGATGTCCTGTTCATCGGGAACGCGGTGCCTTTCGACCTCTCGGACGCCCTGCGCTTGCACGGCTTCGACCTTCGCCATGCGCGATCCCTCGGGCAGACCCGTCGGCTGCTATGCGCGCAGCACTTCGAGCTCATCGTGTCCGAAGCCGACTGCGGGCCGTCGGACATGGTGAGCTTCCTGGTGGGCATCCGGGCCGGACACGTGAGTGGCAGCGGCGTACCTGCAACGACCACAAGCATCCCCATGGTGCTGCTCCCCGACTCGGCAGAACCCGAGATCGTGGTGCTGGACCGCCGGGTCGACGTGGCTCCACGCTGGGAGCTGGCGGCCGTGGCCGTGAAGCTGCTGCGCGGGGTCTGAAGGGGGTCAGTGTTCCCCCGTCTCCTATTGGCCATCCCTGCCGACCCGGATTGGGTGGGGCCTCAGGTGGGGTCAGTGTTCCCCCTTCTCCTATTGCACGCCGAGTTCGGCAACAGAGAGCCGCCGAACTTCCGCAACCCGAATCAGAGCGGGCTCCAACTTCCGGATTCAGAGCCAACCGACCGCGTAGACACATCCCGGCAACGAACCAACGTCAACTATGGGCACTCGGTTCGCGCGATCTCGGTGCAAAGCGGAAGTTCAGCCCCGCTCTGAACGGCCGCGCGGAAGCTCAGAGCCGTTCTGTTTGCTGTGGACCGGCCGCGAGCACCGCCGCCTGGCGGCCGAGGTCGCCCGAGGGACGATAGAAGCCCCAGAATCGCTCACAATAGGAGATAGGGGAACACTGACCCCCTCCGAGGGACGATAGAAGCTACCGAATCGCTCACAATAGGAGATAGGGGAACACTGACCCCCTCCGAATCGCTCACAATAGGAGATAGGGGAACACTGACCCCCTACACCCTGCCGAGCGCCATCTCCAGATCCTCGATGATGTCGCTGGCGTCTTCGATGCCACAGCTCAGGCGCACCAGCCCGTCGCTCAGGCCGCGTGCGCGCCTGTCGTCGTCGGGCACGTCGGCGTGGGTCATGGTGGCGGGATGGGTGATCATGGTCTCGACAGCGCCCAGGCTCTCGGCCAGGGCGCACAGCTCGACGCTGTTCATCAGGGTGCGCCCTGCATCGACGCCGCCCTTCAGCTCGAAGCTGATCATGCCGCCAAAGCCGCTCATCTGCTCTTTGGCGATCGCATGACGGGGGTGGGACTCGAGGCCCGGGTAGCTGGCGCGCTCGACCTTGGGGTGCGCCTCCAGGAAGCGCGCCACCTCCATGCCGTTGGCGCAGTGCCGCTCCATGCGCAGGTGCAGCGTCTTCATGCCCAGCAGCGTGAGCCAGGAGTCGAAGGGGCTCGGGATGGCACCCACCGACTTCTGCTGGTACCGCATCTTGTCGTGCCAGGCGTCGTCGTTGGTGATGATGGCCCCACCGATGATCTGGTTGTGCCCGCTGATGTACTTGGTGGTGCTGTGCATCACGAGGTCGGCGCCCCACTCCAGGGGACGCAGCAGCGCCGGCGTGCTGAAGGTGCTGTCGACCCCCAGCGGAATGCCTGCGTCGTGCGCGATCTTGGCGATGGCCGCGACATCGCTGACCTTGAGCAGCGGGTTGGTGGGCGTCTCGATCCACACCATCTTGGTGTTGGGGCGAATCGCCGCCGCCACCCGCTCGGGGTGGCTGGTGTCGACGTAGGTGAACTCGAAGCCCATGCGGGTGAGGATGGTGTTGAACAGGCGGCTCACACCGCCGTACACATCGTCGCTCGACACGATGTGCGTGCCCGAGTCGAAGGTGCGGAACACCGCATCGACCGCCGCCATGCCGCTGGCGAAGGCCGCGCAGTGCTTGCCCCCCTCGATGGCCGCCAGCGCCTTCTCCATCTGCAGTCGCGTCGGGTTCGAGGAGCGCGTGTAGTCGAAGCCCTTGTCGCGGCCGACCTCTTCGAGCACGTAGGTCGCGGTCTGGTACAGCGGCGGCACGATGGCCCCGGTGACGGGGTCGGGCGAGATGGCTCCGCGAACGCAGGTGGTATCGAACTTCACGTCGGTTCCTCCGATGGGGCCGAGCCCTGTATCCTGCGGGGCAAGCGATGCCCTCCCCCCGCGATGTCCTGTTGTTGTGCGGCGACCCAGGTGTGCCCTTGTACGGGCCTTCTGGCGCATCCGCCCACCTACGAGGTGTCGCCCACGCGCTGATCGGCGCCGGGCACCGGGTTCGCATCGCCGTGCCGCGCCGCCACGACGATCGCGGCACGGTCGACGACCTGGTGGGCTGCGTGGTCACCACCCTCGACCCGGACAGCACCCGGCTTCGGCTGCGCCTGCCCGGCACCCACCGCGAGACCGCACTCGGGCGGGTGCTGGTGGCCAAGGCCATCGACGACGGCGGCCACCCCGACCTCATCTGGGAGCGCCACAGCCTGTGGTGCGACGCCGGAGCCCGGCTGGCCGCCCAGCACGGCATCGAGCGCCTCTCAGAGCTCAACGCACCGCTCGCCCTGGAGCGGGGCCGCGACGGTGGTGTTCGCGATGCTGAGAAGGCGCTGGCATTCGAGCGAGCCAACCTCTGCTCGGCGTCGCGAGTGCTCGCTGTCAGCCGCTGGCTCGCGGACTGGGCGGTCGACCTGGGGTGCGCCCCGGAGCGGGTGCGCCATGTCCCCAACGGCTCCGACCTACGACCGCTGCCCGCTTCCCACGACGGCCGAACCCTGGGCTTCGTGGGCAGCCTGAAGCCGTGGCACGGCCTACAGCACCTGCCGGCCCTGCTCGACGCCCTGCCCGGCTGGACCGTGCGCATCGCCGGATCCGGACCCACCCCGATTCCGCACCACCCGCGCATCCACCCGGTGGGCCGGGTCGAGCCCGATCAGCTGGCGGGTTTCCTGGCGGGAATCACCGTGGCCATCGCCCCCTACGGCGCCAACGCTCCACCCTGGTTCTGCCCGCTCAAGGTCGTGGATGCCCTTGCGGCTGGGGTTCCCGTGGTGGCCTCGGATATCGGCGACTGTCGCGCGCTGCTCGCCAGGGGCGGCGGCGAGGCCGTTCAGCCCCTGCCGGACGGCCTTGCCTCGTGGACCGCGGCGATTCGACGGCAGGCCGGCGCGAAGCGGGTTCCCCGACCACGCCCCTGGGAAGCCGTGGTTGCCGAGGCCCTCGCTCGCTCGTGACCCAAGGCCGCGAGCCCCCCTCAGGGCACGCTCCGAACGATGGCAAAGAGCAGCGAGTCGAAGGACAGCCCGGTCCGCTCGGAGCGGAAGTCGGTCGCCTGCCCAAAGGGCTCTACGTGAACGGTGTCTCCCACCAACAGCCGCCGACTCAAGCTCACCACCCACTGCGACTCGGGCAGGCCCTCGGCGGTCACCAGCAGGTAGGTGTGGCCCGGCACCTCGACGACCTCGGCCACCCTGCCGTCGAAGGCGGGCGGTGGGTCGGCGAGCTCGGCCACGAAGGGCAGAGAACCCGGCTGGGCCGCGCGCAGCGCCACGCCTGCGGTCAGCAGGCACAAGGCAAGCGGGACCAAAAACCACCGCGGGGACATCGTGCTCTCCAGGGCTCTGACCTTGGGACACCGCAGGTGCCGCTGCGCGCTACCGGTGCTAGCCTGGACCCATGCTCGTCATGCTGCTCGCCCTGATCGGTTGCCCGTTTCCGGAGTTCGTCGACTCGGACACGGTCGTCGATGACACGGGCGTAGAGGCCGACGCTGACGCTGACGCTGACGCTGACGCTGACGCTGACGCTGACGCTGACGCTGACGCTGACGCTGACGCTGACGCTGACGCTGACGCTGACGCTGACGCTGACGCTGACGCTGACGCTGACGCTGACGCTGACGCTGACGCTGACGCCGATGCAGACAGCGACACGGCCGACTCCGCGGACACCGGCGACACAGACACGGACACGGACACAGACACGGACTCGGCGGACACGGACTCGGCCGACACCGGAGACTCCCATACCGACACGGACACCGACACCGACACCGACACCGACTCGAGCGGGTGGGACTCGGGAGACACGGACACAGACACGGACACCGACACGGACACCGGCGGCAGCGCGGCGCCCGAAGGCAGCCTGGACGTGTCCTCGCTGGCATCCCCCTGGCTTCTGCATGGCGACGTCGCAGCAGGCGGCATGTACCAGGCGATCCCGCTCGGCGACTTGAACGTCGACGGCGCGCCGGATCTGTTGATCGCGGGTACTGGGAACCGCGTCTGGCAGTGGCGTGCATCGGCGCCGAGAGGAGCGATCACCCCGGTTCTGCCCGGCATGACCGCCGTCTACACCGGCACCAGCGGCACCAGCTTTGGCCGGGGATTGCTGGCAGCCGACGTCGCGGGCAGCAGCGCCGCAGAGGTCATCGTCTCCAACTACACCGCTGTGAACGACGGCAACGCCATCGGCGAGGTGTATTGGTGGAACGCCGCCACGACCGGCACGCTCGATCCGCTCACCGCGCAGGGCACCGTGCGCGGCGATGCCGCCGGTGACCAGCTGGGCCGGGACATCAGCGCAGGCCGGCTCCCATTGGACGCGACGGTCGTCGCACTCGGAGCGCCGGGCGTCAACGACAACGGCATGAACAACTCCGGCATCGTGGCCTTGTTCGCGGGAATGGACTTCGGGCCGCGTGCGCCGGACTCAGGCGCCGCGGTGGTCCACAGCACCGCGGCCGACGCCAGCTTCGGTTGGGCGGTCGAGTTCGCGGACATCGACGGAGACTCCGTCGACGAGCTGTGGGTCGGCGCCTGGGCCACGGACACCAACGGCGACAACCACCCCAATGGCATGGTCTTCGGGTTCCAGGACATCGCGTCGTTCTCGGGCAGCGTGACCGACGCCGACGCCGACTTCGCCTTCGAGGGCAGCAACGCCTTCGAGCACTGGGGAGTGGGCTACGAGCTGGCGTCGGGCGACGTGGACGGCGACGGCAGCGCCGACATCGTGGCCTCGGCAGGCCTGCCATCGGCGGGCGCCGGCGGCAAGGTGTTCGTGTGGACCGCCGCCTACCTGGCGGTCGAGTCCCAGCCGCTCAACATGACCGAGAGCAGCGGTGACTTCAGCACCCGGGTCATGGGGAGCGCCGGGTCGCGCCTGGGGCAGCAGATCCAGGTGGTCGACTACGACGGCGATGACAAGGGCGACCTGGTGATGCAGAACCAGGACATCGACTACGACGGCTCGCAGCTCACCAAGGGCACTTCGCTGTTCTACTCGCCCCTGCAGAGCCAGGTCCCGGCCCGCAGCGCCGACTTGCACATCTTCGACAGCACCGGTGCCGCGCCCCCGGGCTGGCCCTCGCCGGGTGTCGACATGGACGGCGACGGAGCCCTGGACCTGGTGCTGGGCAGGGCTCAATACGACGCGCTGACCACCGACGACGACTACGGTGCCCTGCTCTTCATCCCCGGTAGCCAGCCATGATCGTGGCACTTCTCGCCTACACCGCCCTCGCCGGCGACGCCGAGCTGGCCGCCATCCGGGCGGACATCCAGGCCGCCACCGACGCGGGCGACGTGCCCGCGCTCATCGAGGCCTACACCGCCTTGCGAGGCGAAGGACTGGACGAAGAGGCCGACCTGGGGCTGCTCACGGTGGCGACCGACTTCGGAACCGTCGAGCTCATCGGCAAGGCACAGCCCCTCGCCCTCCGTCCGCCCGTTCCCAGCGGCCTGAGGGCCAATGTGCTTCGCTTCGCCAACGCGCAGCTCGCCCAGGAAGGCACGTACACCGGCCACGTCCCGGTCGGCACCCTGCGTCTGGGGGCCACCCTGTTCACTGTCGAGTCGGGGGCCGATCCCTTCACCGTCGATGTCTCGGCCCGGGGCGATCTTGTCGCCGGCTGCGGCGCGGCCCACTCCACCAGCGAGGTCACCCACGCCGTCGACGCCCTCGAAGACGCCTTCGAGGAGCTCGAGCCCGACAAGGTGACCTGGGCCTCGGACACCCTGCGCGCGCAGCTGCCCTGCGTCCGCGAGACCATCGACACCGCGCTGGTCGCTCGCATCCACCGCATGGAGGCGCTGCGCCACGCCATCGACGACCAAGAAGATGCCGCCGCCGCCAGCTTCGCCGCCGCGCGCTCGCTGGAGCCCGACTACGCGCTGCCCACCTCCCTGGTGCCGGCCGGACATCCCTGGCGCAACGCCTACGATCGCGTCGACCTCTCGGCCTTCGGGGCGTCCCCCGTCGCGGCCGGCTGGCTGATCAACGGCAAGGAATCCGGGCGCCGGCCGACCGGCTGGCCCGCGCTGGTGCAGCAGCTCGATGGCGACCGCATCGTGGCCACCCAGCTGCTGCCTGCCGACGCGCCCTGGCCCGGCGCCTCCGCCAAGCCCCTGCGCGACCCCGCGCCCAAGCCGGTCAAGCCGCCCAAGCCCCCCAAAGAGCCCTCCGACGGGGGCAAGCTCGGCCTCCCCATCGCCGCGGGAGGCCTGGCCATCGCGGCGACCGGCGGCGCGCTGGCCACGTCGAGCTACCTCAAGGCCAGCAACGGCGGGTACGCCAGCGAAGAAGCCCACGGCAGCGGAAAGACGCTGTACACCGCGGGCCTGGTGATGGTGGGGGTCGGAGGCGCAGCTGCCATCGCGGGCATCGCCCTGCCCATCGGTGATCGCATCGGCATCGTGCCGACGAGCAACGGGCTGGCCGTCCGCTCTACTCGCCGACGTCCTTGATGATCTGAGGCTTGAAGCCCGGCTTGGCCGCCTCGGTCAAGGCCTTGGCGTACTCGCCGATGCGGCCCGTCATCTGGAAGCCCCACTTGTCGCGCACCTGGCGGCAGTGGTTGAGGTCGATCTCGGACACCAGCACGCCGTCGCGGGTGCGGGACAGGCCCGGCGTACGCGCGCCGTTGGGGGCACCGACGTAGCTGCTGCCGTAGAAGTGCCCGAAGTCCTTGTGGGCCGGGCGGCCGTCGCCCGAGGTGAAGGCGTTGGGGAAGGTCTCGGTGCCGATGCGGTTGATGCCGGCCACGAAGTAGTTGTTGGCGATGCTCGCGCAGCGGGCCTCGATGGGCCACAGCGGCTCGGACAGGGCGCCCACCGTCGCCGACGGGTTGAACACGATCTCGGCGCCGTTGATGCCGAACATCAGCCAGTTGAGGGGGTGGTGACGGCCGTAGCAGATGTTGCAGGCAACGCGACCGAAGTCGGTCTCGAACACCGGGTGCCCATCGTCGCCCTCCATGTAGTAGGTGGACTCGTTGAAGTCGCCCACACGCGGGATGTGGTTCTTGCGGTGCTTGCCCATGACGGTGCCGCGGTTGCTGATGAAGACCGCGGTGTTGTGGATGGTGCCGCCGTGGGCGTCGTCGCGCTCGAGGATGGGCGAGACGATGACCATGTTGTAGCGGCGGGCGAGCTTGGCCAGACGCTGGGTGCTGGGCCCGTCGACGGGTTCGGCGAACTCGAGCCAGGGCATCTTCTCGCGCGTGCAGAAGGCAAAGGGCATGGTCCAGGCCTCTTGCAGGCCCAGGACATTGACCCCCATCTGGCCGGCGGCGTGGATCAGCGTCTCGGTGCGGGCAACCAGGGCCTCGAACTGCACGTCGACCGGCGCATCGGTCGGCTCGACGATGCGGTTCTGGATGACGCCCACCCGCACCAGCCGTTCTTTGCGGCGCTGCTCTTTGGCGGCCTCGAACTTGTAGGCCTGCACGTCGAAGTCGTGCTTCTTGGCGTAGGCGGTGGTGGCTGCGGGGATGGGCAGCTTGTCGGGCACATCGCCGTACAGGATGCGAAACGCCTCGCGCCGGTCTTCTTCGGGCAGCTTGTCGAGGATGCGCTCGAGGCTGTGGATCTCTTTCGCGTCATCCTTGGTGAGCAGTGCCTCGACCGCGTCGAGGTCTGCATTCTTGAGCTTGGTCTTGGCGTCTGTCTTGCTCTTGGCCATCTGTGGGCTCCCTGGGCAGGACGCGCAGTGTACGCCAGAGCAGGCGTGGGATCACGTGAAGCTGGTGAGCCGGCTGGAGAACGGCGGGGGGCAATGGGGTCAGATCACTAGAGGCACGGAAATGCCAGAGCGTTGGTCGTGGGGTCCGATCACTAGCCAGACAACGACCCCTCGGCCGGCCCAGGCCCGGGCGCCACAAGCACCAAGGCCCCACGATTTCCCCGCCTCTAGTGATCTGACCCCATCCGTCGACCACGGCAGCCACCTGGTCAACGCCACAAGCCACGAGTATGCGCCGCTCCCCGCGACGCGCCTCGACGGCTGGCCGTTCATCAGTCCGCTAGAGACGCGACCAGCATTCCTCAAGCGGCGTCCTCGAAGAGGCGCCGCAGGACGTAGAGATTGCTGACGACACCGACGCGCTCGAGGTCGAACTGGTTCTTTGCCTTCCCGCAGAAGCGAGCGCGGTTGCCTTGAATCGCGCTGACCCGTGCGAGGGCGTGCTCGACGGGGATTCTCTCCCGGCGCGCCGCGCGGCCTTCGGCTGTGGCCAGCTCCGCGGCCATCTGTTGGTAGAACTCCTCGTGCTCGTGCAACACGACGGTGCGCTGGCCGGCTTTCGGGAGACATTGCTCTCGCAGTTCGCACGCTTTGCAGGTTGAACGACGGAAGTAGGCTGTCTTCCTTTTTCCGTGGCTGATCAGCGCCGCCTTGCCCGCAGGACAGGTCACCTGGCCGCCGGGGACGTCGATCTTGAAGTCGGCTTTGCTGAAGCGTCCCTCTCTCCGGACGGGCGTGGGGGGCTTCGAGATGACCTTCATCCCCTGCTTCCGGCGCTCGTGAATGATCGGCGCGCTCAAGTACCCACGGTCGTTGTGGAGCTCGAAGACCTCGAATCCGCTCAGTGCGAGACGGGTGAGCAGTGGATGGGCTGCGTCCTGCTCGTGTTGGTTAGCCGCGAGAACTTCGACATCGACGACCAGGCCCTGGACGTCAGCGTCGACAGCCACATGGCGCTTGTACCCGGGGAACACCTTGTTCTTCGACTTCCGGCCATGTCGCATGTCCGGGTCGGACAGGCTGATCTGCCGACCTTTCCCGCCCGCCTTGATGCGACGCGACCCGGTGTTGGCGCCCGCGGGTGAGTCCGGGTCCGGCTCCGTGTCCTGCTCGATGAGCCGCTCCACCAACTGCAGAGAATCGGACAGCGGGGGCGTCTCGAGCTCCTCTTTCGCGAACTGCTGCGCCAGCCACTGCTGAAGCCGGTCGAACTGAGCAAGCAGCTCGTTGAGGGCTTGATTCCGCGCTTCCGGCCTGCGCCAGTCCACGTCCAGGCTCGCCTTCACCGACGGGGCGGTCAGGACGGTGACCTGCAGTTCTGCCGCGAGCTCCTCCACCGACCGGTCGGCTTCTGCTGCCGCCACCTTGACCAAGCCGCCAATCGCGCGTCCCAGAAGATTGAAGCTGTCTTCAACGCGGCCTGCGCCGAGCAGCGGGCTGGAGTCGAAGATGGCGCGAAGTCGCTTATGGCTGAAGCCCTTGGTCTCACGAGCAATGCGGACCGTCTTCTCGATCATGAATCGCGCCAGACCGCCTTCCCGAGCCCGTTCGCGGAAGTTGAAAACGGAACCCTGCGCGAACGCAGCCTCGTCCTCCTCCGCATCCAGGAGGTCCAACACCATCCGCCAGCGTCGATCGACTGCGGTCAGCGTTGGCACCTCCTGGTCAGGCACGTCGAACGCCACCTGAAGCAGCATCGCGAGCAAGAGGCGCTCCGGACAGACGCGGTCCGGACCTCGCGTGCTCGGGTACAGCGCCCGCAGTGCCGTCCGCGTCTCATCGTCGATGAGCAGATGCCGGTAGTTACGCAGGAACGCCCACAGCTTCTGCTTCTTGCACAACCGCAAGATGCGGCCTTCAATGGGCGAAATCTCGACGGGCGGAGCCCAGGCTTCAAACACGACGACCTCCAAGGCCGTCGTTAGATCACAGGCGGATCCCGCCGTCGATCACTTCACCAATCCTGATCGCGTCTCTAGTGATGCACGATGACGCGAACGTCGACGTCAGAGCCGCCGTTGTTGCTGACCGTCACCGTGTTGTTGTCGGACTGGGTGACCGCGAGCGACGTAGGCGCCGACGCCGCACCCAACAAGGCGAGCTCGGCGACGGTGAGCGCCCGGTTGTAGACCATGGCTTCGTCGATCTGCCCGATGGCGAAGAAGCTCCCGGGGTTGTCCCGCGCGCCCACCCGCAGCGGGCGATTGGACGGCGTCACGGTCCCGGTGTACCCCTGGTTGTGCACCTCGACGCCATTGGCGTAGGCGCGGGCCGTGGTGCCGTCGTAGGTCACCGCGAGGTGCACCCAGGTGTTCAGCGGAGGCGTGAAGCCCGTCTGCACCCAATACCAGCCGGTCGTGTTGGTCTGGAGCGCCCACTCGAACACCCCCTGCCCCTGCTCGAGCGCCATCTCGTAGCTGCTCTCTTTGTTGATGATCATGCGCTGCGCGCCGCCGCTGCTGGCTTCGCGGAACACCCAGGCAGCCATGGTGATGGCGTTGCCGGAGACGTCCAGGCTGGCGCTGTCGGCGGCCTGAAAGTAGCCGTTGTTGCCGTTGAGGTCGGCCGATGCGCCGAGTTGCCCCACACCCCACAGCGCCCCGTTCTGCCGGCTGGCGTTGTTGCCGTTGCCCGACTGGTCGACCGCGGTGTTTCCGGCGCCCTCATCGAAGCTCCAGTGCCCGACCAGACCCGAGGTGGGCGCGCCGCCGCTGGTACCCCCGGTGAGATCGGCCAAGGTCCAGATGCCGCCCTGGTCCTGCCAGACGGACACGCCGACGTCGAAGCTGCCCTGGTTGTGGGCCACATCGAGGCTGCCGCCCGCTGAGACCGTGCCGGTGGCCGTCGTCTTGCTGACCAGGTTGCTGACCGTCAGCCCGCCCACGGAGTCGGCGTCGATGGTGCCGCTGATGTCGCCGATGTCGTGGCCGTGGTTGCCGACCGCCACCTGGCTGGCCCCGGTGCCCGTGGGCAGCTGGCCAAAGGCGGCGTTGCCGGTCAGATCCGCAAAGTCGACGCTGCCGTGGCTGTGATCGCCCGCCGCGACCTGGCTGGCCCCAGTGCCCGTGGGCAGCTGGCCAAAGGCGGCGCTGCCGGTCAGATCCGCAAAGTCGACGCTGCCGTGGCTGTGGTCGCCGGCGGCCACCTGACCACTTCCGGTGCCGACGGGCAGCTGCCCGACAGCGACCTGCCCCGTCAACTGGCTCAGCGCATGCAGGTGGTCGCCGGCGGCGACCTCGGACGAGCCTGCGCCGATGGGCAGGCGGTTGATGTCCAACACGCCCGAGTCGACGTGGCTGGCGTCGTGGGTGTGGGGCTGATCGACGGGCGCGCACGTCCAGTCCAGGCCGTCGTACAGGGCGATGTCTCCGGCATTGGAGCAACCCAGCTCCACCAACCGATCGCCGTCGCCGCCAGGCAGCGACGCGCCCGAGATCTGCCCGCTGCTGTCGATGACCGTCGTGCCGTTGACTCGAATCTCGGTGGCATCCACGACGCCGCCTGACAGGTCGACGGCGGTGTCGGCCGCCGTGGCGCGCACCGCGTAGGGCACGCTCACCACCGGCACTCGGTCGATCTCGACACCGCTGCTGTCGATCTCGATGGACATCCACAGCTTGCTGCCGCTGGCGATGGTGTCGTCGACGCCGTCGAGCAGCACCGAGTAGTAGCCATCGGTGAAGCTCACCGCGCCCAGGTCGACCTGGTGGCCCGCGGTCCCCCCGGTCTCGGTGTCATACAGGCGAAAGCTCACGTCATGATCGCCGTCCAGCGGGATGCCGGTCGAGTCGAACAATCGACCCTGGTGGCTGAGCTCGGTGGGAACGCCGGCGAGTGCGGGCGCAGAGACGAGCGCGCCCAGAAGAAGGATGGAACGCAAGGGGGACCTCCGAAGTGGGGGTTGTACGGTACACCCCGCCGGCCCCATGCGCAGCCATTTCGGGTCTACAGCTGCAGCTCCAGCCGGCGAAGCTCGGTGCCGTCGTCGCCCACGTAGGTGACCGTCACCACGCCGGTGTTCGCGTTGCAGCGGAAGCGCGTGTAGTTGTGCTGCGCGACGGCGGCCAGGATGCGTCCACCCTCGGGAACCAGCGACCACTCGTCGGCGATGGGGCTGCCGCCAGGCCCCGTGAGCACCTCGTGGATGCCGGCAGCCGGCCCGCCCTCGGCATCGACCAGGGTGACCGCGCCGATGTGGAAGTCGCCGCTCACAAAGAGCACCCCGGTCACCCCCGCATCGGCGACGTGCTGCAGCAGGCGGCTTCGCTGGGCGGGGAAGCCCTGCCACCGGTCGTCGGCGCCGAACTGGCCCACCGCGCCGAAGGTGGACAGGTCGGTGATCGGCACGCTGTTGAGCAGGATCTTGAAGCGCGCGGCCGACGAGGCCAGCCCCTCTTCGAGCCACTGCAGCTGCTCGTCGCTCATGTACAGGTCGCCATCGCGCTCGCCGCGGCAGTCGAGCACGAAGAACTCGGCCACGTCGCCCCAGCGCACACTTCGCCAGAGCTCGAAGGCTCCGCCGCCGCGCGCCATAGGAAGGGCACGCCGCATCTCGATGATGGCGTCCTGGGCGCGATCGGCCTGGCTGGTGGGGTTCCAGTTGTTCCACACCTCGTGGTCGTCCCAGGTGGCCAGAAGGCTGGTGCTGGCGCACAGATCGCGCATGCCCTGCTGCCCCAGCGCGAATGCCCACTTGTCGGCGAGATCGCCGTCCCACCAGTCGTTGTAGATGGTGTCGCCCAGCAGCAGGAACAGGTCGAGCTGCTCGCCGGCCGCATGGGACAGGCTGGGCCACGGGAAGTTGCTGCCCAGGCACGAGGTGGCGCCAAAGTTCAGCACCCGGGTCTGCCCCTCGGCCGGCGCGGTGCGAAAGCGCGAGACCGTGCTGCGGCGCCCGTCGGCGGTGCGCGCGGCCACGCTGTAGGTGGTGTCCGGGCGCAGGTCGCGCAGCTCGCCCTGGGCTACCCCGCCGGAGTCGGGCGTCAGGGTCAGCTCGTCGACATCGGCCCAACCACTGGCCGTGCCCCTCGCGATGCCCAGCAGCACGACGTCTTCGGCACTGCGCACGCTCACGAAGGCGCCATTGGCGGACGCATCGCCCACCTGCACACCCGTGGCAAAGCTGTCTTCGTCGACCGAGCCCTCGGGCTGCCAGGGCTCGTCCGGCTCGGGTCCGGGCTCTTGGCTGCAGGCCGGCAGCGCGGCAGCTGCGGCCAGGGTCGACAGAAAGGCGCGGCGATCGAGGTCCATACGGGCGGCTAACCGGCGCGCCTTCGCGTTACACGCCGGGCATGAGCGACCCCGCCGAGGTCTCCCGGCCCCACCTCGCACCTGCCGCCCGCGCCGAAGCCGTCTGGTACGGCTCGGCGATGCTGCGCACCTTCGGCTGGTTCTACTGGCTGCTGGGGCTCGGCTACTTCCTGGGCCGCGTTCGCCTCGAAGATCACAACGTCGAGCGCATTCGCACCGCCGCCGAAGACGGCCACGTGGTGTACGTGCTGCTGCGCCAGTCCACGGTCGACCACCTGGCACTCAACACCGTGCTCAACCGGCGCCGCCTGCCGCTGTCGGTGTGGGCCAACGGCGTCATCAACTTCTGGTGGCAGCCCGTCATCGAGGCCTGGCGCGACGTGTACCACCGGCTGCAGCACCTGTTCAGCGCCGGCCTTCCCGACCCGGTCGCGTCGGGCTGGCTGGCCCGCACGGTCGCTGCCGGCGCGCCCGTCGTCGTCTTCTTGGAGCCCCGCCCCACCTGGCTGCAGTGGTTCCGTCGCGAGTCGCCGGCCGACCCCATCGCCGCGCTGCTGTCCGCCCAAGAGCTGACCGACAAGCCCATCCACCTGGTGCCCACCGTGGTGGTGTGGGACCGCTCGCCCGACACCGGCCAAAACAGCCCCGTGCTCAACTTCATCGAGGGCACCCGCGAGGCGCCAAGCCGCAACCAGATGGTGCGAAACCTGCTGTTCCGCAGCGGCGATGCCTTCATCCAGGTGGGCGACCCGGTTCCGCTGCCCGAGTTCACCGAGCGCGTCGGCGAGCGGCCCCAGCGCCCCCAGAAGCTGCGCGTCCTGCTGCGGCGATTCTTGCGCCGCGAGGCCCAGCTGGTCCGGGGTCCGCGGCTGGTGTCGTACTCGGTCATGAAGCGGCTGGTGCTCGACAACCCGCCAATGCGCACGCTCGCGCGCCGCGAGGCCGAGGCCACCGGCGTCGACGTCGGGCGCGTGCGCCAGCAGATGGAGCGCGATCTCGCCAGCATCGCGGCCAACTTCCGCTGGTGGGTGATCCGCGCCATCGACATCGTCATGCGGGTGGTCGTGCGGGTCTACAGCGGCATCGACGTGCGCGACGAAGACCTCGATCGCATTCGCACGGCGATGCGCGACGGCTCGGTGGTGCTCGTTCCCTGCCACAAGTCGCACTACGACTACCTGCTGATCTCCTGGGTCTTCTACACCCACGACCTCATCGTGCCGCACGTCGTCGCCGGAATGAACCTGGCCATCTGGCCGGTGAGCTTCTTGCTGCGCAGCGTCGGAGGCTTCTTCATCCGCCGCAGCTTCGAGGGCGAGCGCATCTTTCCCGCCGTGTTCAGCCGCTACGTGCGCGAGCTGATTCGCCAGGAATACCCGGTCGAGTTCTTCATCGAGGGCGGCCGCAGCCGTACCGGCAAGCTGCTGCCGCCGCGGCTGGGCGTGCTGGGCATGGTGCTCGACGCCGCCGCGGTGCGCGCGAAGGGCCGCGAGGTCACCTTGCTGCCCATCCAGCTGTCCTACGAGCACGTCGTCGAGGAGCGCACCTACACGCGAGAGCTCGGCGGCGAAGACAAGAAGCCCGAGAGCATGGGGCAGCTCATGAGCGCGTGGTCCATCCTGGGGCGGCGCTATGGGCGCGTCTACGTGCGGGTTGCCGAGCCGATCCGCTGCTCCGAGCTCGTCGACGACCTGGACGGCCAGCGCTGGATCGAGCGGTCCCGCAGCCAGCAGCGCGACGTGCTCCAGCCCCTGGGCGAGCGCATCATCCACCGAATCGGCCACGCCGCCGTCGTGCTGCCCACCAGCCTGGCGGCCCTGTCGCTGCTGGCCCATCACCGCCGGGGCATCCGCCACACCGAGCTCCTCGAGCGCATGGACCGCTTCCGCACCTTGCTGCAGGGCATCGGCGCCGAAGAGGCCGCGTCGATGCAGCGGTTCAGCGAGGCGCGCATCGAGGCCCTCGAGCGCTTCCGCAAGGCCGGTCTCATCGAGGCTCTCGATCACAACGGCGAGCGCGTCTGGGGCATCGACGTCGACAGCCGCATCACCCTCGAGGGCTACAAGAACCAGCTCATCCAGTTCCTCGTGCCCATGGGGCTCGTGAGCATGGCCGCCCGCCCTCTGCCCGATGGGCCCTTCACGATCGACGACCTGCGTGCCGGAGTGGTGCAGCTCGTCTGGACCTTGCGGCGTGAGTTCATCTTGTCCCCCGACCACTCGGTCACCGCGGTGATGGGCGATGGACTCGAGCGCCTGGTCGAACACGGAGCGCTGACGACAAAGGGTGACGGTCGCTTCGAGCTGGGCGACAACGCCCTGATGGGAGAGATCTACGGCCTGTTCCGGCACTTCCTCGAAACCTATGTGCTGGTGCTGCGGTCGATCGACGGCATGGGCGGCCAGTCGCCCGAGGAGATCGCCCGCGCCTTGCAAGCCGATGGCCCCAGCCTGATGACCGCCGGAACCGTCACCCGGCCCGAGGCCCTGTCGCGGGTCACGCTCGACAACGCGATCAAGAGCTTCGTCGACGACACCACCTTCACCCGCGACGACAGCGGTGACGTGCACGGCACCGCCAAGGTGGAGCCCGTCCTGCAGGCGCTCGCCGTGATGGTCGACTGATGGCCGGCGAAGAGCTCGACGAGCTGTTCGGCCAGGCGGGCACTGGTCAGCCCGAGGCCCGCACACCGCTGGTCATCTTCTTGCTGGTGTTCGGCCTGTTGACGGCGCTGGGAGGCCTGGCCTGCACCTCGGCGCCCGGTGGCATCATGGTGCTGCTGGCCTGGGTGCTCATCGAGCGCGAGGTCGATCGCATCGACAGCGGCTACCTGCCCCTCGACGAGAAGCCACGCCTGCTGCGCATCCAGCTGGGTGTGCAGATCGGTCTGGTGTTCATCATCCTGCTCTTCGTGGTGCAGGCATTCCTGTACTGCAACGGCTTCTACGACATCCTGTGGGGCAGCATGGTGGACGTGGTGAGGCCGCTGCTGCCGGGCGGGTAGTCGGTCAGTTGCCCGTCGCGATCCAGTGCACCCGGTACTGGCGCGACACGGCCTCGGCGTTCGTGTTGGGGCTGATGCCGTTGACGTAGATGCGGAACGCGTTGGCCGTGGGGCTGTACACGGACGACATGCCGGTCATGGTCCAGTGGCTGGTGGTGCCGGACATCGAGGTGACGATGGTGGGTGTGCTCGAGAAGCCGCAGCCACTGATGTCGACGAGCCGGGTGAGCCCGGCGCTGGAGTAGGACGCCCAGCCACTGGCCGGCGTCGAGCCCGAGCAGACCCGAACGGCGCTGCCCGAGGTGTTCACCGACTCGGCCGCGTGGCCGTGGCCCGTCGCCGCGTAGGCGGAGTGCGCGTGGCTCGAGGCGGCGTAGGCGGTGTGGCCGTGGTTGCCGGCCGCGACCTGCGATGCCCCGCTGCCGACGGGCAGCTGAGCAGCCGTGGCACTGCCCGAGAGGTCGCTGAAGGCTACCGAGTGGCCATGCCCGGTCGCGGCGTAGTTGGAGTGTGCGTGCCCAGACCCCGCGAAGTCGGCCGAGTCCATGCCGTCGAGGGTGTCCGCGTCGCCGGCCGGGTGGGTGTGCGAGCCCGTCGAGACCGCCTGACCGCCGATGGTCGTGCCCGCGTCGAGGTTCAAGGCGCCGTTGGTGATGTAGCCCTCGACCGTGGCCTCGATGCCGACGGGCAGCTGGGCGTCGGTGATCTTCCCCGTCAGCTGGGACAGCCCGTGCAGGTGGTCACCGGCGGCGACCTCGGACGAGCCAGCGCCCACCGGAAGGCGCGCGATGTCGAACACCCCGCTGGTGACCTCGCTGGCGCTGTGGGTGTGCGTCGCGTTGTTGGAAGCGCATGCCCAGTCCAGCCCATCGAACTCGGCCACCTCGCCGCTCGCACAGGTCAGCTCGGCCAGGGTGTCGCCGTCGCCGCCCGGGAGGGAGGCGCCAGAGATCTGGCCGGTGCTGTCGATGACCGTGGTGCCGTTGATGCGAACCTCGTCGACGTCGACCACGCCGCCCGAGACATCGGTGGCGACGTCGGCGTGGTCGGCATCCTGGGCCCGGATGGCGTACGGAACCGAGACCATCGAGATGCGCGTGGGCAGCTCGGCGCCCGAGTCGACCGTGAGGCCCAAGAAGCGGGTGTCCCCGTCGAAGGTGGCCGAATCCAGCGCGTTGCTGCTGTCGTGCCCGAGGGGAGCCACGTAGTAGCCATCGTCGAAGTCGAGGGACTGCACTTCGGACCAGAGCGCGGTGCCCCCGGCGGGCACGTCGTAGATGGCGAAGCCAACGTCGTGGGTACCGTCGAGTGGCAGCCCGCTGGCGTCCATCAAGCGCCCCTGATGGGTGAACTCCATGGGCACGGCCAGCGCGGCGGAGGGCAGCAGGGCGAGGGCGAAGACGGACAGTCGGCGGTGCATGGGGAACTCCGGTGATGGCGGAATCATACCCAGTGCTCGGCCGAATGGCAGGACTCCTCCGCCCGAAGGACGCAGGCCAATTGTGAGAGCTGGTGAGAGCCGGAGTTCACCCCGCGATGTGGCCGCTATACCGCTGGTGTCACACGAGGAACAGACATGCTCACCACCATCGCGCTGATGGCTAGCACCAGCCTGGCCGCCCCCCCACAGACGGCCATCAGCCTGAAGGGCCAGTTCGACAACGCCCCGGTGCTGACCGACGGGACCTCCGCTCGGGTTGTTGCCTTGCCTCCCGAGAGCTGGCGGCAGTCCGCGCCAGGGGTCGCCCTGCAGACGGCCGTGCGGGACGCGTGGTCGGCACACGCCACGACCCTCAGGGCCTGCCTGGGTGACCACACCGGTCAGGACGCCGTGCGAACCACGGCCTACCCCGATGGTGGGCTCTCCCTCTCGGGCGGCCGGGCCGCCCAGAACGAGGAGGCCTGGGCATGCATCGCGGACGAGGTGCCGGACCTCGCGGTCGGTGCCCATGACTGGCCCGATCCCATCGCTTTCACACTCGACGTCAGGCCGGTGGGCCGCAAGAAGGCCTCCATCGACGTCGCCTTCGTCTCCATCACGCCGGCGGTCTCGCGCGATGCGCTGGACGAGGTGGTGCGGCGCCACATCAACCAGATCCGCTACTGCTACCAGCGTGAGCTCACCAAGGACACGACCCTCGGCGGCGACATCGTCATCCGCTTCCGCATCGACAAGGACGGAGCGCCGCAAGAGGTCGACACCGAGAGGTCGACCCTCGACAACGACGCGGTCACGTCCTGCATCCAGGGCCGATTCGCCAAGATGACGTTCCCGGCACCCGCGGGGGGCGGAAGCGTGGTGGTCTCGTACCCGTTCCGGTTCACGCCCGGCCCGTAGGCGCCTCAGAACATCCTGAGCTGCGGCGCACCATCGCCCACCACCGCCTTGATCTCGCCCTCGCCCACGCGAATCACCAGCCGGTCGCCGTCCTGGACCTCGCTGGCCCCACGAACCACCCCATCGGGCCCGCGCACGATGGCATAGCCGCGGGCCAGGACCGCGAGCGGACTCAGCGCCTCGAGCCGCCCCGCTAGCCCCTCGAGCTTACCGCGCGACCGGGACAGGCGGCTCACCACGGCGGGGAGCAGCCGCGCGTCGTAGGCCCCTGCCCGGACCTTGTGCCGCTCGATCGAGGTGCGGGTGGCCACGATCAGGCGCTCCACCAGCACCTCACGGCGGCGCTCGAGCTCGGCCAGGCGCTGGCCCGGGTGCCGCAGCCGCTGCCGCAGCGCTGAGACCCGCTCGCGGCGCAGCTGGATCGCGCGCAGCGCTCCTTCGCGCAGCGCCATCTCGGCGTCGTCGATGCGGCGGCGGAGCTGCTCGTCGTCGGGCAGGACACGGGCTGCGGCCGCGGACGGCGTGGGCTCGACCGCATCGGCGACCAGGTCGGCCATGGTGGTGTCGATCTGGTGGCCCACGGCGCTGAGCACCGGGATGGGGCAGCGCGCGATGAAGCGGGCCAGCTGTTCGTCCTGGAAGGCGAGCAGATCCTCTTTGCTGCCGCCGCCGCGGGTGACCACCAGCACCTGGGACCGGCCGTCCTGGATGAGCAGATCGAGCGCGCGAATGACCTCGGCGGCGGCGCTGGCCCCCTGAACGGTGCAGTGCGCCACCAGGATGCGCGTGGCGGGATGCCGCTGCCGGCTGACCTTGAGGAAGTCTTGCAGCGCCGCCCCAGCCAGCGACGTGGCCACGCCCACCACGCCGGGCATGTCCGGCAGGGGGCGCTTGCGCGTGGGGTCGAGCAGCCCGTCGGCCATGAGCCGTGCCTTGGTCTCGGCGATCTTGCGGGCCAGATCGCCCTCGCCAGCCGGCGTGACCACGTGCACGGTGAGCTGGTGGTGCCCCTTGCGCCCGTACACGCCAAGCCGGCCCCGGCACACGACCTTGTCGCCCTGGCTGGGCTGGAAGCTCAGGTTGTTCCAGTCGTCGCGCCAGCAGATGCACTGCAGCTGCGCACTCTTGTCGCGCAGGGTCATGTACCGATGCCCGCTGCTGGCGCTGTAGACCTGTCCCACCTCGCCCTCGACCAGCACCGTGGGGTACCGATTGCGGATGAGGCTGTCGAGCTCGGTGTTGAGGCTGGTGGGGGTGTACTTCCTCACCGGCCGTCCACGATGCGCTGGTAGGCGGCGCGCTCGCCCGACAGGTAGCCCTTGGCCCGCAGCAGCAGCTCGGGCTGCTTGCTGGAGATGTCGGCCTGTTCGCCGGCGCTCAGGTCGTACATGTGCAGCTGGCCGTCGGACAGGCCCATCAGCACCTTGACGCCGTTGTTGCGCAGACCCAGCTGCGGCTCCCCGTCGGGGCCCGCGCCCAGCAGGGTGGCCGAGAGCGAGCCCATGGTGCCCGCCTCGAAGAGCTTGAGGTCGATGCCCTCGGATTCGTCGCGGGGGTCGAGCTTGTGCCAGGCCAGCGCCGTGGGCATCACATCCATCAGCCGCACCTGGGGCTCGACCACCGGCTGATCGGGCTGCACACCGGGCTTGCGGATGACCAGCGGCACGTGAACCACCGGGTCGTACAGGCCCACCACGCCGGAGCCATGGCCGTACTCGCCCCGCATCCACCCGTGCGTGCCCATCACCACCACCATGGTGGTCGCTGAGATGCCGCGCTCGTCGAGCTGATCGAGGATGTCCCCCACCTGGGCATCGGTGCTCGCCACCCACTGATCATAGTCGCCGGTGGGATCGGGCCCGGGCAGGTGGACCAGGGCCATGAACGGCACCAGGTCGACCCGGTCGAGCCAATGCAAGAAGGCGGCGGTGGTGCCGGCCGACGGCCGAGTGCCCGAGCCACCCAGAACCATGCCCAGGATGTTGAGCCGGTCGAGCCCGGGCAGCGGGCCGCTCACGTGGTCGTCCCACGTCAAGAAGCCCTGGCCGATGCCGGTGGACCCGGCCAGGGCGTCGGTGCTGACGAAGCCGCCGGTGGCATAGCCCTCGTCGCTGAGCAGCTCGGCCAGGGTGACCTGCCCCCGGGGCAGCGTTGCCCCGTCGGCGATGACCTGGTGCCGCAGCGGGTGCAGGCCGGTGAGCACCGAGGCCACCGCCGGGCCCGCCGCCGGCGACGAGGTGACCGCCTGCTGGTAGGTCCACCCGCCGTCGCCGACACCGGCGATGCGCTTGGGCACCGCGTCGGCGCGAAGCCCATCGATGGCGATGAGCACCAGGTTGGGGTCGCCCTCGAGGGCCCGGGAGCCGCCCAGGTTGCGCGAGCTGTGGGCGGCGGCACTGCCCAGAACCATGATCAGGCCGCCCGCCAGCGCCACAACCAGCCACGGCGCGGGCACCTCGACCTCGAGCTCGACCCGACGCAGCCAGTACCGGCTGTTGAAGTAGATCACGACGCCGAACAGAAGCGGCATGACGGCCATCACCACCGCGCCACCGGTGCGTCCTGCGGCCGCGACATCGGCCGCCCCCTGCCAGATGAACCAGCAGCACAGCACGGTGGTGACCAGGCCCATGTGGACCGACAGGTGGTCGGCGGTGCGGCCCTCGCGGCGACTGGCGTGTAGCGGCGCGCCCACGGCCAATCCCACGAGCCCGGCCACCAGGCCCATCACCGCCAGGTTCACCAGCCCCACCAGCGCCAGCCCCACGAAGCCCAGGGGCAGCGTGAGCGTGGCTGCCAGCGCCACGGACTCGAGGCCCGCCGCCAGAAAGCCGAGACCCGCGGCCTGAAGGGCGCCGTAGGCGATGCGCTTGCCGATGCTCCAGTCGTACATGAGGCCTCCGGGATAACAGACATCGCCGTGTGTCTGTGGCCCTGTGGAGGACAGCTTTTGTCCGGCTCTTTGCTTTTCCTGTTCGCGTGCGCCTCGCTGGCCAAGAAGCCAGCCCCACCCGCTCCCCCGACGGTCGACGCGGGCGCCGCGATCCTGATGGGCCAGGCGCTGCAGCAGGGCGAGGCCTACGAGGAGCTCGTCTACCTGTCCGACCGCATCGGCGCCCGCATCTCGGGCAGCCCGCAGCTCGAGGCCGCGGTCGACTACACCGCCCTACAGATGGCCGCCGATGGGCTGGCCACCCGCAAAGAGGCGGTGATGGTTCCCGCCTGGATCCGAGGCCGGGAGTCGCTCACGGCGGTGGCTCCCTTCGCCCGCGACCTGCCCATCCTGGGTCTGGGCGGCTCCATCGGCACCCCAGACGCCGGCATCGAGGCCGAGGTGGTGGTCGCCAGCAGCTTCGACGAGCTCGCGGCCATGCCCGACGACGCCATCGCGGGCCGCATCGTGCTGTGGGACGTGCCGTTCACCGACTACGGCACGACCGTGAAGTACCGCGGCTACGGCGCTGTCGAGGCCGCCAAGCGTGGGGCCGTCGCCAGCCTGGTTCGCTCGGTCACCACCCAGAGCCTGAACACCCCGCACACCGGCATGATGAAGTACGAGGAGGGTGTCGCCCGGATCCCCGCCGCGGCCGTCACCATCGAGGACTCCACCTGGATGGGGCGCTTGGTCGAGCGCGGTCAGTCGGTGCGCCTGAGGCTGCAGATGGAGGCGACCTTTGCCGACGACCGGCAGTCCCACAACGTCATCGGCGAGGTGAAGGGCCGCGAGCTTCCCGACGAGGTCATCGTGGTGGGGTGCCACCTGGACTCCTGGGACGTGGGCCAGGGCGCGCAAGACGACGGCGCCGGCTGCGTGGCGGCGATGGAGGCGGTCAGCCTGGTCGCGGCGCTGCACCCCAAGCGCACCGTGCGCGCCGTGATGTTCACCAACGAAGAGAACGGACTGCGCGGCGGCAAGGCCTACGCCGAGGCCCACCACAGTGAAGAGCACGTTGCCGCCCTCGAGAGCGACACCGGCTCGGGCCAGCCGCTCGGCTTCCGCATCGACCTGCGCACGATCGACGACGAAGCGGCCGTGGCCGCAACCGTGGCGCGGTACCAGGACACCGTCGGGCCGCTGCTCGAGCCCATCGGTGCCGGAGCCGCCAAGGCGTCCTTCGGCGGCGCCGACATCAGCCCGCTGGCCGAGCTGGGCGTGCCCTGCTTCGGCGTGTGGCATGACACCACCGACTACTGGCCCATCCACCACACCGACGCCGACACCGTCGACAAGGTCGACCCCGTGCTGCTCAACAAGAGCGTCGCCGCCATGGCGGTGCTGGCGTGGGTGCTGAGCGAGGAGCCAGAGCGGGTGTTCGGGGAGTAGGGCGGCGCTACGACGCGGTCGCCGCCACGAAGTCCCGCGCCTTGCCCTCGTCGAGCACCCCGTCCGTGCGAATCCCCGTGCACAGGTCCACACCCCACGGCGCCACGGTGCGCACCGCCTCGCCCACGTTCCCGGCCCTCAGCCCGCCCGCCAGCCACACCGGCTTGCCGCTGGCGCGCACGATGCGGGCGCTGAGCTCCCAGTCGTGGGTCTTGCCTGTCGCGCCCAGCGCCCCCGAGGCGGGGTCGCTGCTGTCGAGCAGCAGGGCATCGGCATCTTGCGCCGCCCGAACCCGGTCCAGGGCCCCTTCGCCGGTCACGTGCACCACCTGAACCAGGCGCACCCCCGGCCGCCGTGCCTTGAGCTCAGCCCGCGCCTGGGGCGTCAGCTCGTTCACCAGCTGGATGGTGTCGGTGGGGGCCTGAGCATGGAGCGCCGAGAGCACGTCCGGGTCGGTGAGGCCGGTGAGCAGCCACGTGCCGACGCCGGGGGGAACGCGCTGAAGCAGCGATGCGACCGCTGAGATGGGCAAGATTCCCAGGCCCGAGAGGTCGTCGTGGACGAATCCCAGCACGTCCGCGCCGCTGCGAACGGCAGAGGCGATTTCTGCGGTGCTGCTGATGCAGCACATCTTCACTCTCGTCCGCATGTCGGCCATCCATCGTCCACCGCGATAGTACCGAACCATGTTGAACTCCAACGACAAAGCCGTCGTGCTGGATCACATTCTCGCCCACGTGCCTGCAGGCGTGGTCCATGTCTCGGGCGAAGGCCAGATCCTGCTCGCCAACGACGTCGCCTGCCGCTTCCTGGGCTTCGATCACGACCAGATGACCGACCGATACACCGTCAGCTGGCAAGGGGCGACCTTCCACGAAGACGGCCGCCCGTGCGGTGTCGACGAGTACCCGGTCACCCGCTGCCTGGTCACCGGCATGGCCCAGCCGGCCACAACCATCGGGGTCGAGCAGCCCGACGGTGAGGTGCGCTGGGCGGTCTTCACGGCTCTGCCGGCCGGCGGCGGCGCAGCAGTGGTGACCCTGGTCGACATCACCGATCGCATGCGGCGCGAGCGCGAACGGCAAGAACTGCACGCCCAGCTGCAGCGCCAAGATCGCCTCGCCTCGATGGGGCAGCTCGCCGCGGGGGTTGCCCACGAGATCAACAACCCTCTCACCTACGTGCTCGCGAACCTCGACTGGGCCAAGGGCATGCTCGATCCCGACTCCGAGCTGGGCCGAACCATCGCTCAGGCCAGCGAGGGAGCCGAGCGCGTGCGCCGTATCGTGCGGGACCTTTCGCGGTTCTCGCGCACACCCAACCGCACGGCCGAGGCCTTCGACCCTGCCGAAGCGGTGCATACGGCCATCGCGATGTCCCGGGCCGAGTTTCGGCACCGCGCGCACATCGAGCTGCAGCTCGAGACCACCCGGACGGCTTGGGGTCACCCCGACCGGCTGGTGCAGGTGCTCGTCAACCTCCTGGTCAACGCCGCCCACGCCATCGAACCGGGGCATGCCGAGCACAACAAGGTCACCGTCACCCTGGTCGATTCGCCAGAGGGCCTCGACCTGTCCGTTCGCGACACCGGTTCCGGCATGGACGCCCAGACCCTCGACCGTGCCCTCGATCCCTTCTTCACCACCAAGGAGCTCGGCCACGGCACAGGCCTTGGGCTGTCGATCAGCCACCAGATCATGGCGGCCATGGGCGGCGAGCTGACGCTGCACAGCATCCTGGGCGAAGGCACCACCGTCACCTTGCGCATCGCCGCCAGCGACACGACTGCCGCCGAGCCCGTGTCAGACCCCGACACCGCGGGCAGCCAACGCCCGCTGCGCATCCTGGTGGTCGACGACGAGCCCGCCATCCTGGCCATCATCAGCCGGGTCCTGAGAGAGCACGACCTCACGACAGCCTCGGCCGGCGACGAGGCGCTCGACCACATGCTGTCCCAGCCCTTCGACCTGGTGCTCTGCGATCTGCTGATGCCCAGAATGACCGGCATGGATCTGCACCGGGCCATCGCCGAAAAGCGGCCCGAGATGCTCGACCGTATGGTGTTCATGACCGCGGGAGCGTTCACCCGTGACGCCAGCGCCTTTGTCGAGGCCGGCCAAAGTCGAATCCTGATGAAGCCGTTCGACATGCAAGCACTGAGCGGGCTGGTGCGTGAGGTCTCGCTCTCGATCGGGACGTCGATCCGATAGACTGCGGAGGAATGGACCGAGCCGAGCTGCTGAAGTTCCTCGAGAACGTCGAGGCGGGGAGCCTCGAGGGCTACCTGAGCCTGCACGGGGACGACCCGGTGGGTGTCCTCGAAGAGCGCCTGCAGTGGGCTGCGTGGAACTTTCGCGATCCCGAGAAGGCCTGGGAAGCGAACTTTCTGATGCAGCACCACGCGCAGCTGCGCGCCGTGCTCGAAGAGGGCGAGACCGCCTGGCACCTGCGCCTCAAGCGCGCCGAGATGGGGCTTCCCCCGGGCGGCACCCCGGCACCGGTGCCGTCCCGGGTCATGCCGCCGCCGCTGCCGAAGGATCCCCCCCCGCCGAACCTCAAGGGCATCACGCCCGGGCCTCCCCCGGTTCGGCACGAAGCGCCGCTGCTGCCTGCGCGCAAGGGTGGTCCGCCGCCGGTCCCGCGCCGGCTCTCCACGAACAACAGCGTCTCGCCACACGAGCACACGCCCGGTCGCACGGTGGCCGGCCCCCGCTCGGCGCCGCCTCCTCCGCCCCGGCTCAAGGGCCCGTCCCTGACGCCCAAGGAAGCCCCTCGACGCCCACAGCCGCCCCCGTCCATCAGCGACCTCGCCGAGGCCGCCGCCCCTCCCCCCCTGTCCGAACAAGCCACCGACATCCGTGTCGAAGACGACCCCCGCGATCGCTGGGATCCGCCAACCGGGCGTGTCGACCTGCCGCCCGAGCCCGAGCCCGCCAGGTCGGCCCCGCGCACCGGCCCCGCCAAGGGTGGCAAGTCGTACAAGCGCAGCCGCCACATGCCGGCCGGCCTCGACCGCACCATCCCCGACCTGGACAGCCCGAGCTCCAACGAGGGGCTGGGGCTCGGCATCCTCAAGACGGCCTATGGCGACGACGACGAGCAAGCGCCTCCGTCCTACAGGTCGTCCGGTGATCTGGCCGGTCCCGACGGGCCGCCCGCCAACCTCACCTACCTGATGCTGGGCATCGGCCTGGCCGTAGCCGGCTTTGGAGCGCTGGCGCTGGCGGCCGCCATCGTGTTCGGCACCGTGCAGCAGAGCAACAACCCGGCGCCGGCACCCCCCACCATCGGCGGCGCGCTGCCGGACGCCCCATGAAGGCCATCGTCACCGACGCCAGCGGCAACCTGGCCTGGTCCGAGGTGCCGACGCCGCAGCCGGGCACGGGCGAGGTGCGCATCCAGGTCACGGCCACCGCGGTGAATCGGGCCGATCTGCTGCAACGCCAGGGCCGCTACCCTCCTCCCCCCGGCACCAGCGACATCCTGGGCCTGGAGTGCGCCGGCGTCATCGATGCCATCGGTCCGGGGGTCACCCAGTGGTCGGCGGGCCAGCGCGTGTGCGCCCTGCTCGCTGGGGGCGGCTACGCCGAGATGGTGGTGGTTCCCGAGGGGCAGGTCATGCCCATCCCCGCGGGCCTCACCGATGTGCAGGCAGCGGCGCTGCCCGAGGCCTACGCCACCGCATTCCTCAACCTGTACGGCGAGGGCGCGCTCAAGGCCGACGGCCGCGCCCTGATCCACGCGGGCGGCAGTGGTGTGGGCACCGCCGCCGTGCAGCTGTGCCGCGCGATGGGCAACGCGTGCTGGGTGACGGCGGGCAGCCTGGACAAGCTGGCGCGCTGCATGGAGCTGGGCGCCGACGGCGGCACCAACCGGCACACGGGGAGCTTCGTGGCCGACGTGAGGGCGTGGACCCACGGCCAGGGCGTCGAGACCATCCTGTGCCCGGTGGGCGCGAGCTACCTGGCCGACAACCAGCGCATCCTGGCCACCGACGGGAGGTTGGTGCTGATCGGCCTGCTGGGCGGCCGCCTGGCCGAGCTCGACCTGGGGCGCATGCTGGTCAAGCGCCAGCGGGTGATCGGCAGCACCCTTCGCAGCCGACCGGTCGAGGCCAAGGCCGCCCTGTGCCGCAGCCTGCAACAGGCGGTGTGGCCCTTGTTCGAGGCGGGAGAGCTGAAGCCCATCATCGACCGGGTGCTGCGCATCGACGAAGCCGAGGTGGGGCATGCCGCGCTGCAGAGCAACGCAACGATGGGCAAGGTGGTGCTCACGATCACGTTACCGGCCCGCCCATGAGTACAGCCCTCGCCAATCAGGTCGCGCGCCGGCGCACCTTCGCCATCATCAGCCATCCGGACGCCGGCAAGACGACCATGACCGAGAAGCTGCTTCTGTACGGCGGCGCCGTGCACATGGCGGGCTCGGTCAAGTCGCGCAAGGCCTCGCGGCACGCGGTCAGCGACTGGATGGAGATGGAGAAAGAGAAGGGCATCTCGATCACCAGCTCGGTGCTGCAGTTCGACTACCGGGACAGGCGCCTGAACCTGCTGGACACCCCCGGCCATGCCGACTTCAGCGAAGACACCTACCGAACGCTGGCCGCGGTCGACTCGGCCATCATGCTCATGGATGTGGCCAAGGGCGTCGAGGCCCGCACGCTGCGCCTCTTCGAGGTGTGCCGCATGCGCAAGCTGCCCATCCTGTCGTTCATCAACAAGATGGACCGGCCGGGCCTCGAGCCGATGGACCTGCTCGACGAGGTGGGAAAGACCCTGAACATCCGCACCGTCGCCCTCAACTGGCCCATCGGCGGCGGCAAGGAGTTCGCCGGCGTGCTCGACCGCCGCACGCGCAAGGTGCACTTGTTCGAGAAGGCCGCCGCCCACGGGTCCGACATCGTGCCCGAGGTCGTGCTCGACATCGACGATCCCCAGGTGCTCGAGCGCATCGGGCCCGACCTGTACGAACAGCTGCTCGAAGACGACGAGCTGCTCACCGAGGCCGGCGACGCGTGGAGCCTCGAAGACTTCCTGGCGGGCGAGGTCACCCCGTTCTTCTTCGGTTCGGCCATGACCAACTTCGGCGTGGGGCCCTTCCTCGACGCCATCGTCGAGCTGGCCCCACCTCCGCGCGAGCGCGAGACCGAAGAAGGCCACCGCGACCCCGCCGACAGCGAGTTCTCGGGCTTCATCTTCAAGATCCAGGCCAACATGAACCCCCGTCATCGCGACCGCATCGCCTTCATGCGCGTGGTCTCGGGCCAGTTCGAGCGCGGCATGGAGGTGCACCTCGGCCGCGACGCCAAGAAGAAGGTCAAGCTCGCCAAGCCGCACAGCTTCATGGCCTCAGAGCGGGCCATCGTCGACGAGGGCGTACCGGGCGACATCATCGGCCTGTACGACCCCGGCGACCTGCGCATCGCCGACACCCTGTACGTGGGCGACCACATCAAGTTCAAGGGCATCCCGCGCTTCGCGCCCGAGTTCTTCGCCCGGGTGCGCCTGAAGGACCCCACCCGCCGCAAGCACCTCACCAACGGGCTGCGCCAGCTGTCTCAAGAGGGCACCGTGCAGCTGTTCATCCGCGAGGGCCTCGGCGCGGCCGACCCCTACCTGGGCGCCGTCGGCATGCTGCAGTTCGAGGTGCTCAAGAGCCGGCTGCAGAACGAGTACAAGGTGCGGGCCGACCTCGAGATGAGCTCGTTCCGGTGCGCCCGCTGGGTGGGCGGAAAGCCCGAGGCCATCGACTGGCTGAGCAAGCGCAGCGACTTTGTGATGGTGGCCGACCGAGACGGGCACCCCGTGGTGCTCACCGAGAGCCCCTGGCCGCTCAACTACGCGCTGCAAGAGGCGCCAGGGTTGCAGCTGTACGACGTGAGCCCACTGTAGACCGATGACCACTGCGTCCGACCAGGCCATCGCCGCCGCTCAGACGCGCCACGAGCGCTTGATCAGCGGATTCGTGGTGGTGGCATGTGCCAGCGCCGTGGTCGCGGTGGGCGGCAGCGAGATCCTGGGACTCATCCCCGACAGCGCCGTGGCCTGGATGGTGGTGGCCTTCTGCTCGGTGTCGGCGCTCTACTACGGCTGGGCCTACGTTCAGGCCGGAGCCGGGGCCCGAAGCGAGTCTGCGCGGGTCGCGCACGGCACCCTGGAGGTGCTGATCGTCGCATCGGCGCTGGTGCTCGACACCCTGGTGTCGCGCGAGTTCGGACTGCTGGGTCCTGCACCCGTGGCCTTCCCCCTTGCCATCCTGGTGGGCTCGCTGCGGCTGCTGCCGGCGCTGTCGCTGTGGCAGGGCGTGCTGTCGGCCGGCATCTACATCGGCGTGTACGCCGGCAACCAGGGCTGGACCTCCCAAGATCCGGCCATGAACCCGGCCCTGCACGCCTACAAGGCACTCATCCTGCTGATGTGTGGCGTGCTCGCCTACATCGTCGCCCGCAGCCTGCGCCGGCTCATCGCCGACAGCGTCGCCGCCGCCGAAGAAAAGACCCGCCTGCGCTCGGCGCTCGGCTTCTACGTGCCCGATGCCCTGGTCGACCGCGTGATGAGCGGCGACCTCACCCTGCAGACCGAGCGCCGCTCCATCAGCGTCATGTTCGTGGACATCCGGGGCTTCACCACGCTCTCCGAGTCCGCCGACCCCGTCGAGCTGCTCGACAAGCTCAACCTGGCGCTCGACGGCTTCTCGCTCGAGGTGCAGAAGCACGGCGGCATCGTGAACAAGTTCCTGGGCGACGGCCTCATGGCCCTGTTCGGAGCGCCGGTGGGCAGCACCAACCACGCACAGCAGGCCGCAGCAGCGGCGCTCGGCATCCAGCGCGTGGCCGCCGATCTCGACGCCTCAGGCGCGTTCGGGGGGCTTCGCATCGGCATCGGCGTGCACTGCGGCGAGGTGGTCGTCGGTGACGTAGGCGGGGCCAGCCACCGCGAGTACACCGCCATCGGCGATGTCGTGAACGTGGCCAGTCGGGTCGAGAGCACCAACAAGCAGCTCGGGACCGAGATCTTGCTCACCACGCCGGTGCGCGAGGCGCTCGGTGACTCGGCCAGGGTGGTCGAGAAGGAGCGGGTGCAGCTCAAGGGCCGCGACGAGCCGGTTCTGCTGTGGGAGCTGGTCGGGTGAAGGTCGCGGTGCGCCCATCCACCCAAGCCGATCGCGACGAGGCGAGCCGGGTGCTCGCCAGCAGCTACGCCGCCCTCTTGCAGGACTGGTACACGCCCGAGCTCCTGGCGGTGGCCTTGCCCAAGATGACCACCGCCCAGGACGCGCTGCTGACCAGCGGCACGTGGTACCTGGCCGAGCTCGACGGCCAGGTCGCTGGCGTCGGCGGGTGGACGTGGGAGCGGCCAGGCACCGGCGAGCTCGAGCCGGAGCTGGGCCACCTGCGCCACTTCGGCACCGACCCGACCTTCGCTCGTCGCGGCGTGGCCAGGGCCCTCATCGAGCGTTGCTTCCAAGACGGCGCTGCGGCCGGGGTGAAGCGCTGGGAGTGCTACTCCACGCTCGCCGCCGAGCGCTTCTACGCGGCCTTCAGCTTCCGTAGCGTGGCGGCCTTCGATGTCCAGATGGGCGGGGGCGTCGTGTTCCCATCGGTGCGCATGATCCGCACCGCCTGAGCGCCCGCCGCGGGCCGACGCACACCGACCGCGACATCGAGGATGCGCTCCCTGTGCGGCTCGTGGAGGGTCTTCCGCGCCGGCGCGACAGCCCTGTCGCGATTCCCCGATACGGGCGTCCGGCCTACACGACGCGCCAGCCATGAATCCACTGTTCAAGCCGATCCAAGAACCTGGCACACCCCCTGCATTGGTCCTGGTCGTTCGACGGATTCAACCTGTTCGTCCGTGCCCCACACATTCGTCCGTCGGACACACTTTAGAGGGCGGCTCCGGGAATTCCCCCGGAGTCGCCCTTTCACTGTCCTTGCGCCGCTTCCCGCGCTCGCCCGCCCGGTTAGCCCTCCCCCATGCACCTGCTCCCACTCCTGGTCGCCTGCTGGGGCGGCAATGCCTACATCGTCGAGGGCACCGTGGTCGAGGTGGCCAGCCCCACCGAGGTGGTCGTCGATCACGAGGCCATCGACGGCCTGATGGGCGCGATGGTGATGTCCTTCGAGGCCAAGGATCCGAGCGTCTTCGCCGAGCTCGAGCCGGGCGACCGCATCACCGCGCGGCTCATGGTCGAGGACCACCACTACTACCTGGTGAAGGTGCGCGAGACCGGCAAGGCACCGGTTCCCAAGGCCGCCGCCGGGCCTGCCCCCATCAAGCCGGGCAACCCGTTCCCGGCCACCACGGTCGCTGCCGCTGACGGCACCCCCATCGCGCTGGGCCAGGGTCAGGATCGCCCCACGCTGGTGACCTTCCTGTACACCTCTTGCCCGCGGCCCGAGATGTGCCCGGCCACGGTCATGCGCCTGCAGGGCCTGCAGAGCCAGCTCCAAGCCGGCCAGGCGCGCCTGGTCGCGGTCACCATCGAGCCCGACACCGACACCCCCGAGGTGCTCAGCCAGTTCGCCAGCAACGCCGGCGCCGACCCCGACCTCTGGCAGTTCGCGCGCGTCGAGGGCGACACCCTCACGGCACTGGCGATGCATGCCGCGCTCAACGTCATGGACGATGGCGGCGAGATCCTGCACGGCACGCGGTACCTGGTGCTCGGCGCCGATGGCACCCTGATCGAGCGCTACGACGACAACAACTGGCCCACCGATCGCCTGGTCCAGCAGCTGCTGACGGGCGAGCCCAAGCCCCCGGGTGGCGTCGTGGGCACGGTCTACCCCTCCCCGACTCGCTGAGGTGCCGATGCGTACCCTGTTTCCGCTTCTCGTCCTGCTCGCCTGCACCCCGCCCGAGATCGCCGACACCGACGACAGCGGCGGAGGAGACACCGACACCGAGCCGCCAGATTCGGGCGACACCGGCAGCACCTCCAAACAGACCCAGCTGGCCTATGGGCAGAGCTTCGGCTGCCTCGTCGACGAGGGCTCGCTGCACTGCTGGGGCGACAACGCGCACGGGCAGCTGGGGCAAGGCCACACCACCGTGACGAGCGGCGCGGTGACGCTCCCCGACAGCGACTGGGCGTCCGTCGCGCCCGGCGCTTCTCACGCCTGCGCGCTCAAGTCCGACGCCTCGCTGTGGTGCTGGGGCCGCAACGACCGGGGCCAGCTGGGCGACGGTGCCGCATCCGGCCAGCCGGCACTTCAGCCCTCGCGGGTCGGCACCGCGTCGTGGGCGGCGCTGGGTGGCGGCGGCAGCCACACCTGCGGCATCCAGGCCGACGGGTCGCTGTGGTGCTGGGGAGCCGACAGCGACGGGGCCCTCGGCCTGGAGGGCGCCGGAGACCAAGCCGAACCCCAGCGGGTCGGAACCCGCACCGACTGGGCGCACGTCGACACGGGAGGAGGAGCCGAGGGCGAGCACACCTGCGCCGGGACGGACGGCGGCGAGCTGTGGTGTTGGGGGTCCGGCACCAACGGCGAGATGGGGGACGGATCCGGCTCGAGCTCCCCCGACCCCGTCCAGGTGCCGGGCACGTGGTCCAGCGTGGTCGTCGGCGACGGGACGGTGTGTGCCATCGACCCGGCAGACGGCCTGTGGTGCTGGGGGCTGTCCGTCAACGGCCAGGTGGGTCCCGGTGCGACCGACAACCAGACCGAGAGTCCGGTGCAGATGCCCACGGGCAGCTGGACGCAGGTCTCGACCCAGCTCAACCACAGCTGCGGGGTGCAGGCCGACGGAAGCCTGTGGTGCTGGGGGTGGAACGACCGGGGCCAGCTGGGCAACGGCGCGGCCGACCGCACCCCGGCGCCCACCCCCTCGCGGGTGGGGACCGCCTCCAACTGGACGTCGGTCGCCGTCGGCGGCAACGTCAGCTGTGCCCTCGACGACACCGGCACGGTCTGGTGCTGGGGCATGTCGCTCGCTGGCCAGACCGGAGTGCCCGGCCACATCGACGTCGACACACCGGTTCAGGTCGCTGGCGCCTGCAACGTCGCCACCCTCAGCGTCGGCTGGAACCACAGCTGTGCCACCCGCACAGACGGCACCTACAGCTGCTGGGGCGACAACGGCACCGGACAGCTGGGCACCGGCGACCGGGGCAGCCGCCCACAACCCTGGGACAGCGCCAGCACCGGCTGGCAAGCCGTGGCTACGCGGTACACCAGCACCTGCGGCATCCAGGATGGGCTGCTGCAGTGCTGGGGCCGGGACAACACCGGCGCGCTCGGGGCTCCCGCGGGCCTCGAGACCCTGATCCCGGTGGCCGTGACCAGCGACACCGACTGGAGCCAGGTGGTCGCCGGGACCAGCCACATGTGCGGGATGCGCGGCGGACAGGCGCTGTGCTGGGGCCGGAACACCGCCGGCCAGTCGGGCCCTGACACGGTGCATGGCGAGGGAATCCCCACTGCGGTCGACGCCAACACCGACTGGACCGCCATCACGGCCAACGCCAACCTGAGCTGCGGTCTGCGCGCCGGCGACCAGGTGTGGTGCTGGGGCGGCGGCAGCTCCTCGCAGCTCGGCAACGGCTCGACCTACAGCGCCGACCCGGTACAGGTCGCCGGTAGCTACCGCCAGGTCATGGCGGCCGGATTCCACACCTGCGGCATCCAGATCGATCGCACCCTGTGGTGCTGGGGCGACGACAGCGTGGGCCAGATCCTCAACGGAGGCGCCACCGCGCCCACGCCCGTGCAGATCGGCAGCGACACCGACTGGGAGCACCTCGGCGAATCGAGCGACGACTGGACCTGCGCCACCAAGACCGACGGTAGCGCATGGTGCTGGGGCAACGGTCCGGAGCTGGCCGGCGGCAACACCGCCCCCTACCCCATCACCCGCGTCCCTGGTGCCCACACCTGGACCCGCCTCGGCACCGGCCTTCACCACGGCTGCGGCATCGACGATGCCGGGTGCGCCTGGTGCTGGGGCGACAACGTCCGCGGCGAGCTGGGCGACGGCAGCGCCGGCGTGCTGGAGCCCAGGCCGGTGCCGCTGCCGTAGCGCACCGGCCTACCCTTCGGGCCTGGACGCCATCTCTCCCACCCGCCGCTCCAGCTCGTCGGCCCGGGTGGCCAGCTCCCGGTCGTCGCCGCCGCCGTAGCGCACCTGGTAGTGCAGCATGGCCAGCTCTTCGAGCGCCTCGGCAGCCTGCCCGGGCTCCCGGGTGCGCACCCACTTCGCCGCGGCCAGGGGCGGCAAGCTGCGCGGCACCACCCATCCGGCCTGAAGGATGCGGGCACGGGCCCGCGCATGCGCCTTGGCCACACGACCCAGCGGTGCCTTGGTCGGCGCCTCTCCGGCGAGGCGGTCCAGGGTGCGGCCCAGGGCGGCGGTGACGCCCATGCCCAGGCCGACGACCACCAGCACGATGCCCGCGATGCCCAGCCACGGCCCGCTGCCGCCCAGACCGACCGCCGGCATCCACGCCTCGACGGTGCGTGCTGCGCCCACCACAGCACCCGCCTGATCGCCGCCGTCGTAGCCCAGCACCGTCCGGTACCACCAGCTCGACGCGGCGTCTTGCCACTGCTCCACCGGCGTGGTCTGGATCGGGGGAGCCACCGGGCCTGTGGGGGTGGCATCCACGATCACCCAGCCGACATCATCGCCCAGCCACACCTCGGTCCAGGCGTGGGCGTGGGCCTCGCGGAACACCAGGTAGCCCGCAGGATTGGTCTCGCCGCCGACGTAGCCGTTCACGAATCGTGCGGGTACCCGCGCGGCGCGGGCCATCAGCGTCATCGCCGTGGCGAAGTACTCGCAGTGCCCCTGCTGCCCCTCGAACAGGAACCACTCCAGCGGCTGGTGCTGGCCTTCGGTCCCAGGAACGCGGCTGTAGCGCAGGGCGTTCTGCAAGTAGGCGGCCATGGCGCCCACCTTGTCGCGGGGCGTCTGCTGACCGCGGGTCAGGTCGCCGACCAGGGCCTCGACGCGCGGATCGAGGCGCGGATGCTCGATGTACCGGGTCAGCTCGCCCTTGTTGGGGCGCACACTTCCTGCCGGACCCAGGGGCGGCTGGGTCACCAGGGTGTAGGTGGCCCGCCCTTCACGGCGCACCACCACGTTGCCCTCGACATCGGGGTAGAAGGTCTCGCCACCCGCCTCTTGCACGGCGTACACCGCGCCGGTGGTGAGCAGCACGCCGTCCTTGACGTCGTCGATGATCACCTCGACGCGAAGGGCATCGGGCGGCACCGGCTCCTCTTCGACAATCGCCCCCGAGGAGTGGCCGCGGCGCCACACGACGCCGTCCCACTCGGCAAAGGACACCGCCCGAAAGTACACGTCCTCTTCGGGAAGCTCGTCGAACCAGACGCGGAACACCTCGGCATCGCTGTCCAGCAGCTCGGCCACGCCCCCGGGGGCCACCTCGTCGGTGGGCACCCCGGTCACCGCGGTGCCGGTCCCTTCGCCCAAAATGGGCATGGGCGGAGGTGGGGGTCGAGCGGTGCCCTCGCGAACGCGGGGCAGCAGGATGAAGATGAGCACCGCCAGGCCGATGGTGCCGGGCACCAGCAACCAGGGCAAGCGGGCCCGCTCGAGCGCGTCGCGCCGACGAGGGCGCGGGCCGATGCTCGCGTCCAGGTCGATGCGAAGTAGCGCCATGGGCAGCGCCACCATCCACACCATGAGCGGCACGAAGAACGAGGGCGAGTCGGTGCGCGTGGCCGCCAGGGCAAAGAGCAAGGCCGAGAGCACCAGCGAGATGCGGTCGTCGTGGGGCCCCACTGCGGCCAGGCGGCGCTGGGCCAGCAGGTACACCAGACCCAGGCCCACGGCATGCTGGGGCGACAGCCCGATGTACACCAGGCCCGCCAACATGATCACGATGGGCACGGTCACCAACGGCCACGGCACCTCGGCACCCGCCTCGCGCCAGGCTCTCGGCACCAGGCACACCAGCGCGGCCGCCGTGCATGCGACAACCATGGCCCCACCTTGCTGAGCCAGCGCCAACAGGCCGCACAGCGCGGCGATGGTCACCCACGGCTCGGCGGCACTCATCGGGCGCATCGCCACCCCCTCACCAGCTCAGCCGATGGGTGGTGGCGATGGCCTGGATGGGGGGCGGCACCATGCCCAGCTCGCTGGCCACCTGGGGCCAGGTGCGCACCGCCGCCGTCACCTCGTCCAGGATGGCCCGGGCTCGTCCGCGCTTGAGGCTGGCCACCCGGGCAACGGACTCGAGGTCGGCGAGCTCGAAGCCATCGTTCTTTCCGTTCACGGTCATCTGGTGGCGACTCGTCCAGCGGCCGAAGGGGTTGTACGACCATGTCAGATCGTAGGCCGGCGACAGGCGCCACCGCCCCGCCTTGTCCATCAAGAACGCGATGTTCTTGACGTGGTCGTCCTGGTTGCGGGCCACGATGTTGAACACCATGCGGCGAAACTGCTGTTCGAGCGACAGCCCCCCCATCCCCAGCCGCCGCATGATCGCGAAGACCTGCTCGTAGCCGTGAGCCCCCGGCTCGTTGAAGTCGAAGTGCGCAAGCCCTGCCAGCGACTGCATGTGCAGGCGGCCGCCCTGGGCGTCGCGGTCGAAGCGGCGCGTCATGAAGTGCCGTCGATCGCCGTCTTGCAGCAACCGGCACTCGGCCATGTCGATGCCCGCTGCGACCGCCAGCTCGTGGTACGCCATCTCGACCACGCCAAAGCCCATGGGGTCGGCCAGCTCGCGGTCGCGGTTGCCGCTGACGCCGTCGAACTTCACCAGCCAGTGCTCGAAGCCCGGGCCGACGTCGAGCTGACCGGAGCGAACCTCGCAGGTGTCGGGGTTCCAGGCGATGAGTGCCTTGGCGCGCGCTCCGCCGGCGCTCGTGCCCACCGCCAGGATGTCCAGCAGGCCCCGGTGTGGATCGTCGTCGGGCATGGAGGTGGCAAAGCCATCGCGCTCGGCGAGCACTTCGTTGGCCAGGCCCACCAGCGCGGCGATCTCGACGGGAGCATCGCCCGGCTGCTGCGGCCCGATGGCGGGCCGGAAGGTGAGCGCACCCACACCACGCTCGCCGATGTAGCACAGGCGATCGAGCGCTCCGAAGCTCTCGGGCGGCCGGCCCTGCCGCGCCAGCCAGGTGTTGATCACGGCGTTGCCAAAGCGGTCGGGCAGTACGTCGGCCACCAGGCCGGGCAGCCCGTGAAAGGCGTCGGTGCCCAGGGCCGGGAAGCGGAACACGCCGCGTCGCAGCGGCATGTGGATGGGCGAGACCTCGATGCCGCTGGCCAGGAAGGCGGGGTCGTACTCGAAGCTGGCGACGGCATCGTGCTCACGCTGGGCCAGGGCGCCGATTCGCCGTCCCCACAGCCAGACCTCGACCAGCTCGATCACCTACTCTCCCCAGGTCCACGGCTCTTCGCCGCTGGTTTGCCCGGTCTTGCCCGACGCGCGCTGCCGCACCTTTCCCTGGCGCTCGAGCAGCGCCATCGGACTCGGCCCTGGCTCGGGCACGAGCGCGTCGACGTTGCCCAGCAGATCGAGCACGCGCAGTACGCGCAGCAGGCTGGTGAGCTGCACCGAGGCTCCTCCCTCCAGGCGCGCCAGTGTGGGGCGTGACACGCCGGCCTCGTCGGCGAGCTGTTGCTGCGTCCAGTCGCGATCCAGGCGCATGCGCTGCACCCGGCTGCCGATCTCCTGGATCAGGGCATCGTCGGTGGCCAGCCGGGGGTCGAAGGTCAACTTAACGACTCTCTTTTGATACACAATATCCCGTTGTGGTTCTTGTGACTCAATTTTGATTCACTCCCGAGCCGGGAGCGTGGCGAGTGCCTCGAGCAGATCGCGGCGCCAGGCATTGCCGTCACGCGGCTCGTAGTTTCGGTCGGGCAGCTCCAGTCCGACGGCGCAGCCCTGCCCGAAGGCGCGGATGATCTGCCCGGTGGCCCGTCCGATCTCGGTCTCCCAGCCTCGTCCACGACGATCGGCCACCTTCACGATGACCTGGCGAACCCCCTCACCCGCCCGCTTGAGCACCACCGGGTAGCCCACCCGGGCCGTCGTCCTCCAGTGGATGGAGCGCAACGGGTCGCCGGCCACGTACTCGCGCAGCCCGGCGAAGTCTCCGAACGCCCCCACCGAGGGTCCGTCGCCTTGATCGGCGCCCAGGTCGCCGTGGTTGGTGCTCCACATGCCCGCGCGCGGCCGGGCGAACACCACCAGCGAGGCGGGTCGATCGATGACACGCCAGCGCTCGAACAGGCCAAAGGGAAAGGTCGACGACACGCGGATCTCGCCCAGCCAGCCGTTGCCTCGGCTGCCAAACCGCCAGCCCACCGGCACGAACACCTCGTCTTGGGGGTCGACCGCCGCGACGGTGAGCGCGGTGCCCTCCAGGTCGAGCTCCTCGGCCCGCACCGCGACCGCGGGCAGGTAGCGGCGCTGGTTGCGGATGACCAGGGCGCCCCGGGCCTCGTGCCCCGCGTAGAACTCCTCGGGCAGCTGCCGCGAGACGCTGACCCCGCGCAGGTTCCACGTCGCCACCAGCGGCGCCATCACCAGCACGGCCATCAGCACGGCGATCACCATGTACACCAGGTTGTTCCCCGTCTGAAGCGCGATCACGCCGATGCCCAGCACCAACGCCAGCGCGGCCTGCCCTTCGCGGGTGATGCGGGTTCCCTGGGTCACCGGCGCCTCAGCCCGGAGGCGTGAGCTCGTCGAGCGCCGCCTGGATGGCGACCTCGCCCCCATTGCCCGCCGGCCCACCGTTGCTGCGGGGAATGACGCGGTGCGCCAGCACCGCCACGGCCAGATCACGAACGTCTTCGGGGATGGCGAAGCCGCGGCCCTGAGCCATCGCGTGGGCGCGAACCGCCCGGTACAGCGCCTGCGCACCGCGGGGCGACACCCCGCGCAACAGCCGAGCGTCCATGCGCGTGGCCCGCACCAGGTCGAGCAGGTAGTCCTCGACCTCGGTGGGCACGTTGACGCGCTCGGTCGCAGCCCGCAGCTCCATCACCTGCTGCACGTCGATGGCGGTCTGCGGGACACGCCGCTTCATGCCGCCCTCCCGCACCACCGCGCGCTCGGCCTCGCGGTCGGGGTAGCCCATGCGCAGCCGCATCAAGAAGCGATCGAGCTGGCTGCCCGGGAGCGGAAAGGTGCCGTGGAAGTCGTACGGGTTCTGGGTGGCGACCACCATGAAGAACTCGGGCAGCTGCCGGGTGTCGCCATCGACGGTGACCGCGCCCTCTTCCATCGCTTCGAACAGCGACGACTGCGTCTTGGGCGAGGTGCGGTTGATCTCGTCGGCGAGCACGACGTTGGCGAACACCGGGCCCGGCCGGAAGGTGAAGGCCGAGGTGCCGGGCTCGAGCACGGTCACACCGGTGACGTCTCCAGGCAGCAGGTCGGCGGTGAACTGGATGCGCGAGAAGCTGCCTCCGATGGCGGCGGCCACGCTGGACGCGAGCGTGGTCTTGCCGACGCCGGGCACGTCCTGCAGCAGCAGGTGCCCACCGGCGAGAACCGTGGTGAGGGCCAGCTCGACGACTTCGTCTTTGCCGCGCACCACCGCGCAGATCGCATCGCGCATGCGCTGGATGGCGTCGGTGACGACAGGCTGTGGGACCGCGCTCAAAGTTCCCCCACGTACACGCCCTCGGTGAGCAGGATGTAGCGGCAGCCCACCGCGATCTCGGGATGGAAGGAGTCGACGACCTCGAAGGTCTCGGTGCCCAGCCAGTCCGTGCCCTCGTCCAGGCTGCCCGTGGTGCCACCGGTGCGGAACTCGGCCTCGCCGGTGATCTGCCAGCGCAGCTCGAAGCCGTTCTTCTCTTCGGTCCAGACCACGGACTGGTAGTCGATGAACGCGCCCGAGACGCGGCCGGTGGCGAAGGCCCCCTCGTCTTTGAGGCCGATGGTGGTGGTGGGCGGACTGGACAGGTCGACCACGAACTCGAAGGTCTGCTGGTAGGGCACGACGGGATCGTTGCACTCGTCGACGTCGCCCGTCGCGGTGACCTCCCAGACAAAGCCGCTCTCGGGCTCGCCGCAGCCCATTGCGAACATCGCCAGCGCCATGCATGTGGGTAGCCGCACGCCCATGTACCGGAACCACCTCCGACGAGCACTTTACCGTGTTACCCCGCTCGGCCGGTCTTCCGTGACCGAAAACCCACAAGCTCCGGAGCATCCCCAGTGGCCGAAGAACTGTTCGTCGCACGAGAATCCGACGTCGCCGCGCTCAACTCCTATTGGAACCTCGCGCGTGAAGGCGCCCCCCAGGTCGTGCGGCTCCAGTCCGCCTTCGGTGGCGGCCGTCGCGCGCTTGCCGGCGAGTTCCTGCGCGGCGTGCAGGGCGGCACCGAAGACGCCGTCGTGTGGCGCGTCGTCTGCCTCGACCAAGAGAACGGCCTCAACTGGCTCATCCGCATGTACGGCAGCCTCATCGCCTCGCTCACCGGTGACGTGCTCCGGCGCGGCAAGATCGAGATGATCCTCAACGCGCAGCTCCCCAGCCAGCCCAAGCGCGTTCAGACGTGGTTCCAGCAGTTCATCGCCAGCATGAAAGAGGCCAAGCCCGACAGCGAAAAGGGCGCCATCAGCCTCAAGCTGCCGCAAGACAACCCCCTCATCGGCCTGGTCGAGGTGGTGGGCGCGATCTCGCGCAAGATGCCCGTCGTGCTCGACATCCAGAACCCCGGCGTGGTCTACAGCCTGGGCATGGCGCAGTTCCTCGAGGCGCTGTACGCCGAGAGCAAGGACAACGGCGGCCAGCTGATGATCGTGCTGCACGATCAGCCCGAAGACGACGTCACCAAGGCGCTGTACCCCGCCCCCCTGCGCGACCTTTACAGCCGTCGCGAGGGCGACTTCGCGGTGCACACCATCGCGCCCTGGGGCCAGGCCGAGGTCCAGAAGTTCCTCGACTCCAAGGGCGTCACCAGCGACGCGGCCCGGCTGGCCGAGATCGCCGGCGGGCGTCCCGGCTTCGTGGCCGAGCTCGTCGACATCCTCACCGAGCGCGAGCTCATCGGCGGCGACCTGTCCCAGGTCACCCTCGGCTCGCTCGTGCCCTTCCAGGTCGATGAGTCCGAGCTCGACATTCCCGACGCGCCCCCCGCCGAAGGCGAGAAGAAGCACGCCGGGCCCGGCGACGTGGCCCAGGTCGCGTACATGGCCGCCCTGCTCGGTCAGGCCTTCCCCAGCGGCCTGGTGGCCGACATGGGCGGATGGGAGCGCGACAGCATCGACGACCTGCTCGACGCCGCCGAAGACCTGTTCGAAGAGGTGCAGTTCGCCGAAGACCTCGGCACCTGGATCTACAAGTTCAAGCGCGGCTCGTGGCGCGAGGGCGTGGTCGAGAACAACGCCGGCGAAGAGGGCGACGATCTCGCCCGTCGCGTCGGCGTGTTCATGGAGCGCTTCCTGGTGCCCCGCGGCTACGGCTTCATCGTCAAGACCGCCCGCGTCTACGCCGAGCACGGCGCCGGCGGGCGTGCCCAGGTCATGGGCAGCATCGCGCTGTCCAACGACGCCCCCGACATGTGGGGCCTCTGCTACGACCTGTGCCGCTACTTCGACGAGGTCTCGTGGCCCGACCCGATGCGTCGCACCATCTTCATGAACCTCATCGACCGCATGATCGGCTCGGGCCCCATCCAGACCGCCGACAAGGTGCTCAACGACGCCACCGAGTGGGCCACCAGCCGCGACGACAAAGAGATGACCGCGTGGCTGCTGTTCAGCGGCAGCCGCCTCGATCTCCGCCGCAACGACCTGTTCCGGGCCCGCGACCGCGCTCGCGACAGCATCAAGCTGTACGAGGCCCTGGACAACAAGCAGCGCATCGCCGAGATCTACACCCACCTCGCCGGGCTCGAGCTTCAGGACGGCAACCCCAACGCCACCATCGAGAACCTGAACAAGGCCATCGAGCTGTCCGCCATCGACACCGAAGACGGCCAGAAGGGCCTGCCGCCCAACATCGCCGCCCAGGCCGAGCACATCCGTGGCACCCTGGCGCGCCGCCAGAACAACGTGCAGCAGGCCTCCGAGCACTTCCAGCGCGCCAACGACATCGCGGGCAAGGCCAACCTGGGGCCGCTCGCCCTCGACGCGGGCCTCGCCTACGGTGAGTGCCTGCTGGCCGGCCGCCAGATCGACCAGGCCCGCGACGTGCTGCGCCGCGTCGTGCAGATTGCCCAGCAGCTGCGCAACCCCATGCGCGAGCGCTCCGCCACCGAGCTGCTGGCCCAGGCCGAGGGCGCCAGCAACAACTTCGAGGCCGCCCTGCAGCTCGCCGCCCGCACGCTGCAGCTCACCCAGGCCCTCAAGTTCGAGCAGGTGCTGCCCATCGACCTGTACAACCTGGGCTTCTTCAACTTCGCGCTCAACAAGCCCGCCGAGGCGCTCACCTTCTTCCGCCAGTCCGAGGCCCGCATCGCCGGCCTGGGCAACCACCCGGTGGTCAAGGAGCTGCACTACTTCAAGGGCATGGCGCACCTGCGCATGGGCGAGACCGCCGAGGCCAAGGCATCACTCGAGCGAGGCCTCGAGCCGGCCAAGCAGCACAAAGACTGGGCCAAGGTGGTCAGCGCCATGGGCGAGCTGGCCGGCATCGCCAGCAAGTCCGGCGACAACGCCGCCGCCAAGAACCTGCTCACCGAAGCCATCGACCTGGCCCAGAAGGCGAACATGAACGAGCAGCGCAAGGACCTTCGCAAGAAGCTCCAGGCGCTGGCGTAGGCAGCCGTGGGGCAGGCGTCTCGCCTGCCCTTCATTCAAGAAAAAGGGCGACCCACCTACGGTGGGTCGCCCTCTCTCGTTGGACTCGCTCGGCGGCTGGGAACCGCCGCGACCGCGTCAGTCGAGCTCGGCCTGCGCGAACGCGAGCGCCGCCTGGTAGTCGCCGCCGATGGTGAGCGCTTCCATGTTCTCGTCGATGATCCAGAGCGCCGGGTAGAACTCCAAACCCATGTAGCGAGTCATCTCCTTGGCCTCGGTGTCGGCAATGACCGGCACCTCGGGATGCGGAAAGCGGTCGGCCCAGCGCTGCACGGCGTCCTGTGTCGCCGGACCACCAGTGGTGTCCTCGGCCATGACCGTCACCCAGTAGATGTCGCCGTCGTCGACGGCACCTCGCACGTCGTCGAATTGGGCCAGACCCATACCCGGATCCTGACCGGTCTGGAGCCAGCTGGCCATGCCCTGGCAGGGGGGACACCACTCGGCGCTGATGTCGATGATCACCAGCTTCCCGTGCCCAGCGTAGTCGTAGAGCTCAACCGGGTCGCCGTACTGGTCGAAGGTCACCAGGTTGGGGATCTGGCTGCCGATCTGCACGCGGCCGCTGAAGCCGGGGTCGCCCAGATCCTCTTTGGCGCCGTTGTAGGGCCAGCCGCCCTCGTAGATCAGGTCGTCGTTGTCGAGCGGGTCGGTACCGAACGCGAGCTCGTCTCCGTCGCCGTAGCCATCGCCGTCGGTGTCGAACTGGGAGGGGCTGGTGCCGAGGTCGACCTCTTCGCCGTCGCGCAGGCCGTCACCGTCGGTGTCCCAGACTTCTTTGTCGGCACCGAACTTGCCTTCGCGGCCGTTGGCGAGGCCATCGTTGTCCTTGTCGCCGAACATGCAGCCGGCGGTCAGGGTGAGGATGGCAGGAACGAGAACTAGGCGGGACATCGGGCAAACCCCCAAAATGGTGCTCACAGAGTAACCGGCCAGAGGGTCCGGTCGAGGCGCAATTTGCTCGATCCGAGGACCGATCGCAACGAATGGATGACGGGCGTGACAGAAAGTTTCCAGGTCGGCAAAAGGCGGCTACGCCCCGGCGACCCACAGAATCAAGCCGCCCACCACCAGCACGCCCAACACACCGACGGCAAACCAGGCCCAGGGCACCTCCGACGTGGGGCCCGGAGCCGAGCGCTCGCGTCCCGGCGGCACGTCGTCGCGTGTTGGAGCAGACACCGGCGTCATCGCCGCACCCTCGCCCAGCACCGACAACAGGGTCTCGCAGTCGCCCAGCCGCCGGTTGGGATCGATGGCCAGCGAACCCAGGATGGCGCCGTGGAAGCGGTCGCTGATCTCGGGTCGCAGCTCGCGCGGGTCGGCATACCGGCCGGCCGCCACGGCATTCATGAGCTCGAGCGGGTCGTCCCCCTCGAAGGCACGCTGGCCGGTGGCCATCTCGTATAGCAGGCACCCGAGCGAGAAGATGTCGGCCCGGCTGTCGACCGAGGAGGGGTCGGTGATCTGCTCGGGGGCGGTGTAGTGGGCCGCGCCGATGCTCATGTCCGAGTGCGTCAGCGCCGCCCTCTCGCCGGGCTCGAGCAGCTTGGCCAGGCCGAAGTCCAGCACCTTGGGCACGAGACCGCCCGGGGTCTGCTGCAGCAGCACGTTCTCGGGCCGCAGGTCGCGGTGGATCACGCCGCTGCGATGGGCGTGCGCGACCCCCTTCACGATGCCCAGGAACAGCCGCTCGACCTGCCGCATCGGGTGGGGCCCGTGCCCCATCCACTCGCGCAGGCTGGGCCCCTCGACGTACTCCATGATCAGCGCTGGATCCCGCTCGACCAGCACCACCTCGGTCAGGCTCACCACATTGGGATGGGTGAGTCGCTCCAGTGTGTCCGCCTCGCGGGCGATGCGCTCGCGCTGTTGGTGGTTCGCCAGCGGCAGGAACTTCATGGCGTGGGTGGTGCCGCGCTCGACGTGCTCGACGCGGTACACCCGCCCCATCGACCCGGTCGCGATGTGTGCCGCGACCCGGTACGGCCCGACAGTGGTGCCGGGCTCGAGGTTCATGCCAGCACGACGCGAACGAAGCGCTTCTTGCCGGCGCGCAGCACCACGTCGCCGGCCAGCTGCTCGGCGGTGAGCACCGCCTCCTGGTCGGCCACCTTCTGGCCATCGAGCTTGACCCCGCCACCCTTGATCAGGCGTCGGGCCTCGCCCCGCGACTTGCACAGGCCGGCGTCGGCCAGCACGGCATAGACCTTGATGCCTTCGTCCGGAAGCTCGCTCACGGTGTGCACGGGCAGTGCACTGGTGTCGGCCTGGCCATGGCCCCCAGCTCCGGCGGCCGCCTGCTCGGCCGCCGCCTGGCCGTGCACCAGCTTGGTGGACTCCCAGGCCAGGCGCTTCTTGGCCTCGCGCACGTCGGCGCCTTGCAGGGCCTCGTAGCGCTCGATCTCGTCGAGCTCGAGGTACGTGTACAGCCGCATGAATCGCCCGACGTCCCGGTCGTCGACGTTGATCCAGTACTGGTAGTAGTCGAAGGGCGCGAGCTTGTTGGGGTCGAGCCACACCGCGCCCGCGGCGGTCTTGCCCATCTTGGCGCCCGTCGCCGTGGTGATGAGCGGCTGGGTGAGCCCGTGCACGTCGGCCCGCGCGATGCGCCGAACCAGGTCGGTGCCCGCCAGGATGTTGCCCCACTGGTCGTCGCCGCCCATCTGCAGCGTGCAGCCGTACCGCCGGTGAAGCTCCAGGAAGTCGTAGGCCTGCAGCAGCTGGTAGTTGAACTCGATGAAGGACAGGCCCTTCTCGAGGCGCATCTTGTAGGCCTCGGCCGACAGCATCTTGTTCACGCTGAAGTGCCGGCCGATCTCGCGCAAGAAGTCGATGTACTTGAGCTCGAGCAGCCAGTCGGCGTTGTCGACCATCACCCCCTTGCCCTCGCCGAACTCGAGGAAGTGCGACAGCTGGGCCTGCATGGCGCGTGTGTTGGCCCCGATGGCGTCGCGCGTGAGCATCTGCCGCATCTCGGTCTTGCCGGAGGGATCGCCCACCATCGAGGTGCCGCCTCCCACGATGGCGATCGGACGATGCCCCGCGCGCTGCAGCCAGCTCATGGCCATGACCGGAAGCAGATGACCGACGTGCAGGCTGTCGGCGGTGGGGTCGAAGCCCACGTAGAAGGTCACGGTCTCGTCCGTGAGCGCCTTACGCAGCGCGTCCTCGTTGGTGACCTGCTTGATGAAGCCGCGTGCCTGCAGCACGTCGAACGCGTCCATTTGCTACTCCCGGGTGCTGGTCCGTAAAATCGGCAGTCCGCGCTGGCAAGGGGCCGATGTCCGACGAAGAGAACGAACCGGTAGACAACACCAAGGTCCGCGACCTGTTGATCGCAGGAACCCTACCCGAGTTCACGTTCGGAGGGGGGCTCCACGAGGTCCTCTACCAGCGCATGTTCCGTCGTCCGGTGGGCTGCAGCGCTCGGCTGTACGCCAAGTTCGCGATGGAAGATCCCTTCCTGATTCCGGGCGAAGACAAGATCGACCTGCACAAGCCCGTGTACGCCCATGGCCGCTTCGTGCGACTCAAGGAGTCCGACAAGCCCAAGTCCGAGCTCGACAAGATGCGCGACAAGGCGAACGCGGCGCCGCCCAAGCCGGTGCGCATGGCCCCCAGCCAGAACAAGGGTCCCGCCAAGGCCCCCGACCTGCAGCACACCCCCTCGGGCGCGCGAAATGTCGCCGACGTGCCCAAGCGCGCCCCCGCCCCCAAAGGACTCGCCGAGAAGTACCGGGCGAACTGGGGCGGCATGTACAGCGACGAGCAAAAGAAGACGCCGGCTCAGCGCGCCGCCGAGGCCAACGAGGGCCCGGTGATTCCGCAGGGCAACGCCGCTCCGCCCCCCAAGCGCGCGGTCGCCCGCTCGGGCCCCTCCAAGTCCGGTCGTATGGGTGTTGGGCGCCCGCGCCTGCGTCCGGCGGGTGCTGGACCGGCCCAGGGTGGCGGCGGTGGCCGCAAGGCGGGCATCACCCCCGCCGAGGCCGACGCCAGGCTCAAGGCCGCGCTCGAGAAGCAAAAGAACGCCACCACCCGCTTCGTGCGCCGATCCGAAGACAAGGGCCCCCAGCCCAAGACCATGAGCCCCGCCGAGGCGCAGGCGCGCCGCATGCTCGAGAAGCGGCAGGAGGCGATGGCCGCGCAAGAAGCCAAGCAGCTCGAACAAGAACAGGCCGCCGCCCGGCGCCGGGCCGAGCAGGACGACATCCTGCGCGCCCAGCAGTCCGCCGAGCGTGCCGCCGTCGAGGCCGAGGAACGCAGAGAGCAAGAGGCCGCGTCCCGGGCACCGGCACCCAGCACCCCGGCCCAGGAGGCCGAGCCCCCCGACGAGCTCGCCGCCCTCGAAGCCCGTCCCTTCGACGAGCTGTCCAACGACGAGAAGACCCGCCTCATCCTGCTGCGCCGAAAGGGCGCCAACACGGGCTTCAAGCCCAGCAAGGCGCCCAAGTACTACCCCGGGGCCGACGGCGCGGGCCTCGACAATGCCGTGGCCCAGGACGCCGACAGCGACAAGCCCGTCGATCGCAGCCCCGGACGGGGCGCCGCCGGCGGCGGACTCGACGACCTGTTCGGAGGCGGCGCCACGCGCATGAGCCTGGGCCGAAAGGCCAAGCTGGCGCCGAAAGCGCCCGAGCCCGAGCCCGCTCCAGAGCTCCAGCCAGAGCCGGAGCAGCAGAAGGAGCCGATGACAGAGCCGACCGACGGAGGCCCGCCCTCCTCACCGGCCGACGAGCTCGCCGCCCTCGAGGCCCGACCCTTCGACGAGCTGTCCGACCAAGAGAAGTCCCGGCTCATCGTCTTGCGCCGGGGCCAGTCCAACACGGGCTTCAAGCCCAGCAAGGCACCCAAGTACTACCCCGGGGCCGACGGCGCGGGCCTGGACAACACGGTGGTCGACGAGCCCGACAACGACAAGCCCGTCGACCGCAGCCCGGGGCGGGGCACCGGCGGTGGCGGGCTGGACGACCTGTTCGGCGGCGGCGCCACGCGAATGAGCCTGGGGCGCAAGGCCAAGCTGGCGCCCAAGGCTGCCGAGCCCGAGCCAGAGCCAGAGCCAGAGCCAGAGCCAGAGCCCGTCCCAGAGCCCGAACCCGACGAGCCCTGGATCCCCGACAACCTCAAGGGCCAGGACCTCGACGCCCGCACCAAGGCCGCCCTCAAGAAGATGTGGGAGGCCAACACGGGCTTCAAGCCCAGCAAGGCCCCCCGCTACCAGCCGGGCAAGGACGGCGAAGACCTGGCCAACGCCGGGCCCGCGGCGCCCGCAGCACCGGCGAAGATCGACCGCTCGCCAAAGCGCGCCTCAGGCGCCGGCGGTGGAGGCGGCCTGAGCGATCTGTTCGGCGGTGGCGACCGGATCCGCGTCGGCCGCCCCAAGAAGAAGGAGTAGACGATGTTCTTGTTGGTCGGCCTGCTGGCGTGCACCGCCACCGACGGCACAGAGACCGCAGACACCGGCACGCCGGGCCCGCAGATCACGCTGCTTCGGCCGACCGAAGGCGAAGCCGTCCAGGTCGATGCGAGCGGACAGATCGCGTTCGAGATCGAGGTGCACATCGACGGGTTCGACTACACGCCCCAAGACATGGGGCTCGAGCCCGTTTCAGGACAGGGACACTTCCATGTCGAGCTCAACGACGTGTACCAGGGGGCGCCCGACACGCTCACCTCGACCGTCGAAGCGGACGGCTTCACCACCGGCGACCAGCTGTTGTTGAACGTCGTGCTCACCGAGAACGACCACAGCGTGATCCAGCCCACCGTCTCCGACCACGTCGAGCTGAGCGCGGTCGCTGCTCGATAGCCCTCAGCGGCTGTCTTTCGCCCGCCGGATCTTCACCTGGCCATGGGGCACGCCAACGCTCTTGATGTGGTCCTGGGCCCAGGCCCGCACCGCCGGGCAGTTCGTGCAGTGCATCACCACGCGAACATGGCCGCCGCGAAAGAACTCCCCTTCCTCGGGCACGCCCTGACCCGCCAGGGTGTGCACGTAGAAGGCCGCGTCGTCCATGGGCACCAGCACCCGAACCCCGCCCTTGCCTGGCTCCTCGCGCACCTGCACCAGCAGGCGCTCGTTCGACAGCTCCCACAAGCGAATCCACAGCGGTCGGCCCTGACCCAGCGCTTTGTACTCCATCTCGGGGATCGAATCGAAGAAGATGGGCAGGTCGATGGTGGCGGGAATGCCGGCCACCACGACCTGAGCGGCAAGCCGGTCGCCGTCCGAGCCCAGCTTCAGCACGTCGTCCAGGCCGACGTCCCGATCAAAGCGAATGCGGCCCGTCGGTGTGAGCGCCGCCACCGGGTGGGCGAGCTTCAGCGCCTCGGGAGCGATGCACGGGGTGGGGTCCCAGGGGTCGGCCGGCGGGCACAGGGTGACCTCTTCTTCGAGGCCCTCGACCCGCACCCACAGGGTTCCGCGCAGGTCCACCGACGCATCGGGGGTCCGGGTCTCGTCGCGCGCCGACGGCAGCAGCTTGACGATGTCCTTGTCGGGGATCTGCAGCAGCCTCAGCAACACGGTGTCGTCGTGCCCCGGTTCCCAGCGGGCCGACAGGCCTGGTGCGTTGTCAGGCAGGGCGTTGCGCCCGCCGCTCAGCACGCGATCGACCACGTTGTCCAGGTCGTCGCGCACCGACGCGAAGGCCGACGTCTGGGCGCGCAGCCGAACCAGGCGCTCGCCCGCTGCCGTGGCCAGCTGGGGATCGGGCAGGCGCCGGGCCCATCGAATCAGCTCGGCCTGGCGAGTCGCGGCTTGAATCCGGTCGGCGGTGACCGGCTGTCCATCGGCCAGGCCCTCCTCGAGCTCGAGCAGGCTGATCAGGTCCTGGAGCACCTTGGCGTGGCGCCCCTCGGCCCTGGCGAGGCGCTTGGTGGCGGCCCGCCTCAGCCGGGTGACGTCGGCGGGGTCGAGGGGCTCGCGAGGCGGACGGTCACGGGCCACGCGCAGCACGGCGTGGGCGCGGGCGCGGGCCTCGATGTCGGTGGCCAGCGCCTTGTTCCCGGTGATGTCGCCGAGCTGCCCCACCAGCGAGTCCCGCAGGGCGTCGCGCACAAACGGGTCGGGCCCCAGCCACATGTGGTGGGTGCAGGCCTCCCACCGCTCGAGCGGCACGGTGCCCTCTTCGAAGGCGCGGTTCACCGCCCGGATCACGCCCTTGGTCACCAGCCGGACCGAAGGCCCGTCACGGCGACCGCCGTTGCACACCGCCGGCTCGGCGGCGGTCGCCTCGAGGTAGCGCACCAGGTCACGGCTCGGCGTGCGGCTGTTGGCCACCGTGTCGATGGTGATGCCCTCTTTGTACGCCGCACAGCCACCGAGCAGCGCCAGCGCAGCGAGCCACACTACTCGAGCGCGCGGTTGTGGTCGGCGATCCATCGATCGGCCTCGTGCGGCTGGTAGAACAGCCCTGGGTACCGGGTGTTCTGCATGCGCTGCCCGTAGATCACGCCGTTTCCGATGAGGTGGCAGAAGCTGCCCAGGAAGGCGAAGGCACCGCCGATTCGCAGCCCCAGCACCGGGCCGGGCTGGGTCTCGGGGTCGAGCCAGCTGCCCGCACCCATCGCCACCACCAGGCCTCCGATGCCGTAGGTGATGATGCCCGCGCTCGACCAGCCGGCCTTGCGACGCAGCACCCGCTGCCGCTGCGCCCACAGCACGCCGCCCTGGTCGTCGCCGATGCGGCGCGCGAACTGGGGCATGGGCACCTCGGCGCCGCTGTTCTCGTACACCATCCACAGCTTCTGGCCGCCCATGGTCCGGAAGTCCTTGTCGGACTCCCGAAACAGCGCCATGGGATGGTCGTTGTTCACCCGCAGCAGGTCTTCGCCGAAGCGCAGCACCGCGGCCAGCTCGCGCTGCTCGATCTCGGACAGCTTCTGGCCGTCGTCGAGCTCGACCTGCATGGCGTCCAGGATGCTGTCGGACAGCTCATCGACCAGGGTGAAGAAGCGCTCGCCCTTGTCGCCCACCTCGCCCACGACGTCGCGCGAGGCCACCACCTCGCCGGTCTCGGTGTCCACCACGCGCAGCGCCACCGAGATGGCCGGCAGCTTGGCCGAGAAGATCTCGCCCACCACCAGGTACTCGGCGCCCACGAGCCTTCCGGCGCGGGCGGCGGTGGAGGGGTCGGTCAGCCCGGCCACCCCGAGCTGCTGCTCGCTCAGGATCCGCACCAGGGCGTCGCGCTCGATGACGCGCACCGCGTCGGTCTGCTGAAAGCGGGACACCAGGATGCCGGCCACACCGGGGCCCGCGCCGTCGAGGGTGGCGTCCCCGGTCTGGTTGGCCAGGTCGGCGATGGCCACGGTGGGCACAGCCCAGGCCACGATGCAGAGCAACAGTGCGATCACGGCTCGTCCATCTGCTTGGCGGCGTCGTGGATGGCCGCCCGGATGCGGGGGTAGGTGCCACAGCGGCACAGGTTGCCGGCCATGGCCACGTCGATGTCCTGGTCGGTGGGCCGGGGTCGAGCGCGCAGCAGGGCCACCGCGCTCATGATCTGCCCGGACTGGCAGTAGCCACACTGGGGCACGCGAGCACGGACCCACGCCTCTTGCACGGGATGCAGCGCTTCGCCGTCGGCGAGGCCTTCGATGGTGGTCACCGCCGCGCCGGGGAGCGCCGCGAGCGGGGTGACGCAGGACCTCACGGGTCGGCCGTTGACGTGCACCGTGCACGCCCCACAGCGCGCAATCCCGCAGCCGAACTTGGTGCCCGTGAGGTTCAGGTGGTCGCGCAGCACCCAAAGCAGGGGCGTGTCCGGGTCGATGTCGAGCTCGTGCTCGGTGCCATTGATGGTGAGCTTCATCAGGCGCTCCCGCGCAGCGCTTCGAGGATGGGCAGCCGGCGGATGCGCTGGCCCGTGGCGGCGAAGATGGCGTTGCACACGGCGGGCGCGATGGGTGGCGTGCCCGGCTCGCCCACCCCGCCGATGGGTGCGCCGGTGCCCGAGACCAGGTGCACGTCGACGACGGGGGGCGCCTCGTTCATGCGCAGCACGCCGTAGTCGTGGAAGTTCGACTGCTCGACGCGCCCGTCCGCGACGGTGATCTTGCCGTGCATCGCCGCTGAGAGGCCGAAGATGGCGCCCCCCATGACCTGCGCCTTCACGTTCTCGGGGTGGATGACCGGGCCGCAGTCGATGGCGGCGGTGATCTTGTGCACCCGCGGGGTGTCGCCGTCCATGGACAGCTCGACGACCTGGGCACACACCGAGCCGTAGCTCTGCATCATGGCCACCCCCTGCACGCGGCCCTCGGGCGCGTGGCCCCAGTCGGCAGCCTGGGCCACGGTGTCGAGCACCTTGCGGTGCCGGCCGTGGGGGTGCAGCAGGCCGCGGCGCAGCTCGACCGGATCGGTGCCTGCGGCGTGGGCCAGCTCGTCGATGAAGCTCTCGAAGAAGAACGCGTTGTGGCTGTGCCCCACCGAGCGCCAGAAGCCGATGGGAACGGCACTATCGACTCGAGCCCAGTCGGACAGGAAGTGCGGGAGCCCGTGGTGGTAGGGGGTGTTCTCGATGCCCTCCTGGGGGAAGGCCTTCACCGGCCCGAGTCCGTACAACAGCCCCGGCACGTACCGGTGCAAGATGTTGCCGCCGGCGACACGGCTGTGCAGCGCATGCACCTTGCCGTCCCGGACCACACCGCGAAGGCGAGCCGCGTAGGCGGGGCGGTACCAGCCGTGCTGGAACGCCTCCTCGCGGCTCCAGATCATCTGCACCGGGCGGCCGTCCCCCAGCTGCTGGGCGATGCGAACCACCATCTCGCTGTCGTCCCAGTTGCCGCGGCGACCAAAGCCCCCACCCAGCAAGGTGGTGTGCACCGTCACCTGGTCGAGCGACAGTCCAGTGATCTGGGCGGCCAGCTTGCGGACGCGTGTCTGCACCTGGGTGGGCGCCCACAGCTCGACGGCGTCGGGGGTCACCCGCGCCGTGCAGTTGATGGGCGAGATGGGCGCGTGATCGAGGTAGGGCACCTCGAAGGTGCTCTCGATCACCTGATCGGCCGCCTCGATCTCACGGATGGCCTTGCCCTGGGCATGACCCTTGGCCGCCTTGCCATCGAGTGCGGCGAGCAGCTGCTCCGAGATGGCCGCACTGTCAAGATCGGCATTCGCGCCTTCGTTCCAGCTCACCTCGAGCTTCTTGCACGCCTGATGGGCCTGCCACCACGTCTGGGCCACCACCGCCACGAAGGCTTCGTGGGCCTGCACGTCGATGACCCCCGCCATCGCCTGCACGTCTTCCCGATTGCCGAGACTGGGGGAGTCGCCGCCGAAGACGGGGCACTGCCGAACGCTGGCGTAGACCATGCCCGGCAGCCGCGTGTCGATGCCGAAGGTGGCCGCGCCGGTGACCTTGTCGCGCAGCTCGACGCGGCGTAGGTCGGTGCCCACGATGCGGTAGTCGGCGGGGTCTTTCCACACGGGCGCCTTGGGCGGCTTGCCCAGCGACGCCGCGGCCGCGAGCTCGCCGTAGCCGAGCTGCTTGTGGCCGTGCTTCACCACGCTGGGCCCGGTGGTGCACTCGCCCGGGTCGACGCCCCACTCCGAGGCGGCGGCGGCCACCAGCATGGCGCGGGCGGCCGCTCCCATGTCGCGCAGGCCCGCGTGCCAGCCGCGGATGCTGTTGCTGCCGCCGGTCGTCTGGCTTCGCCCCAGGGCGCCCGGCAGCTCGTAGTCGCGCTGGGCCAGGCTGGGCTCGGGGTGCACCTTCGACCAGTCGGCGTCGAGCTCTTCGGCCACGATCATCGCCATGGAGGTGAGCACGCCCTGCCCCATCTCGGACGAAGGGATGGCCACGGTGATGCGCCCGTCGGGGTCGATGCGCACGAAGGCGTTGAGCTCGGCGCCCGACTCGCTGGCGTGGGCCGGCACGGGCAGCTGCGTGGCGAGCACCAGGGCCCCGACGCCGGCCAAGAAGCCGCGCCGCGTTGCGTTCACGACCAAGGTGGGCTCCTACTCCGCGGTTCCGTCGCAGTCGTCATCGACGCCGTTGCCGATAACCTCGGTGCGGCTGGGTCCCACCGAAGGATCCGCATCGTCGCAGTCGCCGCCCAGCTCGCTGAAGCCGTCGCCGTCGGAGTCGTCGCGCTCGGTGCCGTTGTCGATCACGCCGTCGCAGTCGTTGTCGATGCCGTCGGCCACCTCGGGCGCCCCGGGCCACACCGCGGCCGCCCCGGGACCCACATCGGCGCAGTCGCCGGGCTGGTGCGCCGTCGACGCGCAGGCGATCGGATCTTCGCAGTAGCCATCGCCGTCGTCATCGTAGGCGGTGGTGCCCTCGTCGATGGTGCCGTCACAGTCTTGGTCGATCCCATCGGGCAGCTCGGGGCGTCCTGGGCGGATGCCCGCGTCGCCGTCGTTGCAGTCGCCTCCGCCGGGCGACACGCCATCGGCGTCGGCGTCGGTGGTGCCCAGGTCGACCACCCCGTCGCAGTCGTCGTCGACGCCGTTGGTGAGGTCTTCGCTGGCGCCGGGACCCACGGCGGCGTCGGTGTCGTTGCAGTCGCCGGCAAGCTCGGTGAAGCCGTCGCCGTCGTCGTCGTAGGCGGTGGTTCCGTTGTCGGCCACGCCATCGCAGTCTTGATCGACGTCGTCGATGAACTCCTCGGCGCCGGGGTGGGCCTTGGGATCGTGGTCGTCGCAGTCGCCGGCACAGGCGGTGTACCCGTCGGAGTCGGCATCGTAGAGAGCGGGGAGCCCGCTCTGGCAGGCGTTGACCAGCAGATCGACGTCGGGGGCGTCCACGAAGGGCCCCAGATCGAGCTGCAGCTGCCCGATGACCTCGTCGGAGGTGTCGGGGTCGACCAGCACGCTGAGCACGTGTGTGTCACCCGGCTCGAAGCTCACCGGCAGGGCCGCCGTGGGCACGCTGAACGGCGCATCGACGGTGACCGCCGCCAGCTCGATGTCGATGTCCCCCTGGTTGGCGAGCGTGAGCTCGAGCTGCGCGGACTCGCCCACGGCCACCGGTCCGAAGTCGAGCATGGCCGGGTACACCTGCAGCCGAGGCGCAGCGGCGTGGGCACGGATGTTGACCTCGATCTGCGGCGTCTCACTCTCGTTGACGATGCGCAGCAGACCGCGGTGCAGACCGCCCTCGGTGGGGGAGTAGTCGAGCTGCACGAGCCACTGGTCGCCCGCGGGAACCACGAAGGGCTCCGGGTCGGGCAGCGAGAAGAAGTCGCCGTCGACGTTGAGCAGCTCGAGGTTGCGCACCTGGATGTCGCCGCCCGCCAGGCTGTCGAACTGCAAGATGGCCGACCGGGTGTCGCCCACGGGCACATCGCCCAGGTCGCTCACCATGGGCGAGACCGTGAGCCGCTTGTCGACGGTGCTCACGCCGATGTCGTTACCGCGGCAGGCCACCAGGAGCACCAGCAGCAAGGGCAACCAGCCCGCGGGACTGCCACCGCTCTGGCATCCGCAGCCGGCGCCACCCACCGTGGGCGTTCCGCCGGTGTCCAGGTCGACACCCATGCCGCAGTTCTCGTCGATGTTGGAGTCGCAGTTGTTGTCCAGCCCGTCGCCGCACATCTCGGGCAGGCCCGGGTTCACCCAGGGGTGCCCATCGTCGCAGTCGTCGCTCGTGTAGCCGTCGCCGTCGAGGTCGCTGAAGCCCTCGTTGATCAGCCCGTCGCAGTCGTCGTCGACGTCGTTCGCCACCTCGGGGGCGCCCGGGTACACCTCGGGGTCGGCATCGTCGCAGTCGCCCTGAGCCTCGGAGACGCCGTCCCCGTCGTCGTCGTGCGTGTCGCCGGTGTCGTCGATGGCACCGTCGCAGTCGTCGTCCACCCCGTTGATGGTCTCGGTCGCCGACGGCGAGATGCCCGGGTCGTAGTCGTTGCAATCGCCGACAGTGGCCCCGTCGCTGCAGTCGGCCACGCCGTCACCATCGACGTCCCAGCCCTCGCAGAAGCCGTCGCCATCGTCGTCGGCGGCGTAGGTTCCCTCGTCGATGTCGCCGTCGCAGTCGTTGTCGATGCCGTCGGGAAGCTCGGCAGCTCCCGGGTGAACCGTGTCGTCGCCCTCGCCGCAGTCGCCACCGGCCTGGCTGTAGCCATCCCCATCGGGATCGTAGGCGCCGGAGTCGACCGAGCCGTCGCAGTCGTCGTCGATGCCGTTGCCGTCGACTTCGGTGCTGGAGGGGGTCACGTCGCGGTTCGAGTCGTTGCAGTCGCCGTCGACCTCGGCGAAGCCATCGCCGTCGTCGTCGAAGCCCTCGGTGCCCTCGTCGACCACGCCGTCGCAGTCCTGGTCGAAGGTGTCGTAGACCTCGGGGGCGTTGGGGTGCACCGCGGCGTTGGCGTCGTCGCAGTCGCCGCCGTCTTCGGTGGTGCCGTCGCCGTCGTCGTCGTAGCACTCGGTCTGCTCGTCGAGCACGAAGTCGCAGTCGTTGTCGATGCCATCGCAGACCTCGGACAGCCCCGGATTGCGGCTGTCGGAGCCGTCGTCGCAGTCGGTGGCGTCGCTCACGAAGCCCCCTGGCGCGTCGCATGACTCGACCGTGCTGCCCGCGGTGCCGTAGCCGTCGCCGTCGGCATCGGCGTAGTAGGTGGTGCCCGTGCTGGCATCGACGCCCGGGTCGGCGCTGTCGACCAGGCCGTCGCAGTCGTTGTCGACGTCGTCGCAGACCTCGTCGGCAGCCGGGTTGATGAGCACCTCGCTGTCGTTGCAGTCGGTGCCCGCGAGCACGTGGCCCGCCACGGGCGTGCACGAGTCCTGGCTGACCGTGGGGTCGCCGAAGCCGTCGGTGTCGGCATCGAGGTACCAGGTGCCGAGCGCCGTCGGGTCGAGGGTGGGGTCGTTGGTGTCGATCAGGCCGTCGCAGTCGTCGTCGACGGCGTTGCAGATCTCTTGCGCATCGGGGTTGATGGCGGGGTTGGTGTCGTCGCAGTCGGCGCTGTCGCCGACGAAGCCGTTCGGTGCGCTGCAGCGGTCTTGGCGCTGCGACACGTCGCCGAAGGTGTCGTTGTCGACGTCGCGGTACCAGGCCGAGGTCGCGATGCCCTCGTCGATGCCGCCCGCGCAGTTGTCGTCGACGCCGTTGCACACCTCGGTGGCACCGGGGTGGATGGCGCCGTTGCCGTCGTTGCAGTCACCGGCCGCCGCCGACCAGGATCCGCCCGGCGCCTTGCAGTCGTTGGTCGCGGCCCCGGAGCCGTAGGCGTCACCGTCGTTGTCGGCAAACCAGTCGGTGAAGACCAGCCCGTTGTCGGGCCCGCCCACGCAGTCGTCGTCGATGCCGTTGCACACCTCGGAGCGGCCCGGGTTGATGCTGGCGTTGCTGTCGTCGCAGTCGCCGCTCGCGGTAGCCCACCCGGTGCCGGGGCTGGCGCAGGCCGAGTTGGCGGCGCCTGTCCCATAGGCATCGGCGTCGGCGTCGGCGAAGTAGTCGGTGAAGACCAACCCCTCGTCGATGCCACCCACGCAGTTGTCGTCGATGCCGTTGCAGGACTCGGCCTGGCCCGGGTGGATGGCCGGGTTGGCGTCGTTGCAGTCGCCGCCTTGGGTGGCGTGCGGGTAGCTGGGCGTGCTGCAGCGGTTGTCGGCGCTGCCGGTGCCCCAGCCGTCGCTGTCGCCATCGAGCCAGTAGTTGGCGAAGGACAAGCCATTGTCGGGCCCTGAGACGCAGTCGTCATCGACCCCGTTGCACACCTCGGTGGCTCCGGGATGGATGGCGGGGTTGCCGTCGTTGCAGTCGCCGGCCTGGTCGACATCACCCGTGTTGGGGGCTTGGCAGTCGTTGCCGGTGAGGGTGTCGCCCCAGCCGTCGCTGTCGCTGTCGTCGTACCAGTTGCGGTAGGTGATGCCGTTGTCGATGCCGCCCACGCAGTCGTCGTCGATGCCGTTGCAGGCCTCGGCCGCGCCCGGGTTGATGGCAAAGACCCCGTCGTTGCAGTCGCCCGCCGTCGCGACGTAGCCCGTGGGCTGGCTGCACGCGGTCACGGTGTCGCCGGGGTTGCCGTAGCCGTCGGCGTCGGCGTCGGCGTACCAGGTGGACATGAGCCCATCGTCGACGCTGCCGTTGCAGTCGTTGTCGAGCCCGTCGCACACCTCGGGGTTGCCCGGGAAGCGGTCGGCGTCGCCGTCGTCGCAGTCGTTGCCGCCGCAGATTCCCGCCGAGTCGGCAGAGCGCTTGTCGTGGCCATCGCCGTCTTGATCGCAGTAGCACACCGGGTCGAGCGCGCAGTCGGCGGTGTCTTCGCAGTCGATCAGCCCATCGCCGACAGGAAGTTCGTTGTCGATGCCGTCGTCGCAGTCTTCGACGCACACGCCGCCGCCCGACTCGAAGGACAAGTCAAAGCTGGCGGTGCCGGCGTAGCCCTCGACCACCAGGTAGTAGGTGCGGCCGGCCACGGCGTCGAAGGTCACCGAGTCATCGAGCACATCCTCGAGGGTCGACGCCGCGATGCAGCTCATGGGGTCGCAGGAGTCCTCGAGCACGTACAGGTCTTGGTCGGCGGACATGCCGGACAGCTCGAAGGTCACCGGGCCGGTGGCGGTGGGCACGAACTCGTAGACGACCTCGGGGTTGTTCTGGAGCAGGTGGGTGTATGGGCTGCCACACACGTAGCCGGACAGCCGGTTGGACTCGCCCACCGTTGTGCCGGGCACATCGGTGCTGCAGGTGACCTCCTGGGCCACGTCGGTGGCGGGGTCACAAGTGCCGGAGCAGGCCACGTAGAAGTCGTAGTCGATGCCGTAGTAGTAGGCCCAGTACTCGTCGATCGTGACGGTATAAGGCGCACCATCGGCAATCCACCACCCGGTGCGCTCGGAGTCGCCGCCAAAGGTGGTGCCATCGGCCACGCAGGTGCCGCTGCTGCACGTCTCTTCGACCGCGATGTCGAAGTCGACGTCGAGATCGGGGAAGGTCTCGTAAGCCACAACGAACGCCCGGGAGCCCGCCGGCGGGGTGACCTCCCACGAGTTCTCGACCCCGTCCATCGACCAGCCAAAACAGCTGTAGTCCTCGGAATGGTTCACGGCCGACGACATGGTGGCCGAGTACCAGGTGTTGCACTGAATCGTGCCGTCGATCTGGCAAGCGTGGGCGTTTGTGGGACAAAGCACCGCAAACGACAAGGCGAGGATGGCTGAAATGGCGCGCGCGAAGGACATGGATGGCCCCTATCTAGCCTTTTTTTGGCGCACCTGCTGCTCCAAGGGGCCGAGTATCAGGCCGTACTCATTGCGGATGGCTGGCGACACAGGTAGGAATCCGCCCAATCCCATCCGCTCCCCGGAGAATCCATGCTTCGATCCACCGCCCTGTTCGTCCTGGCCCTGACCGCTACGCCGGCGATCGCGGTTCCAGATGCCTTCCACCACCAGGGGCGCCTGTTCGATGCCCTCGGAGCCCCCCTCTCGGGCGACCTTCCTGTCACCTTCGCCGTCTATGACACGGCCGCGGGCGGCACCCCGATCTGGAGCGACACGCCGACCGTCACCTTCGACGCCGGCTACTACGCCATCACCCTCGACGGCCTGGACCCGGCCGACTTCGACGATGACGACCGCTACCTGGGCATCGCAGTCGACTCGGGCGCCGAGATCTCGCCCCGCATCCAGCTCGAGTCGGTGCCCTTCGCCTTCCGCGCCAACGACTCCACCAACGTGAGCGGCGGAACCGTCGACGCCAGCGAGCTGACCGTGGGCGGCACCACCATCGTCGATGACACCGGCACCTTCGTGGCCACGGTTCCATGGTCCAACCTGGGCTCGGTTCCCGCCGAGATCACCTCGGTGACCGACGGCCTCGACTTCAGCGACATCGGCGGAACGGCCGCCATCTCGCAGCTCCCGGTCGGCACGACGTCCAGCCACGTGGCCGCCGGCGACCACGTGCACGACATGAGCAACTACTACACGCGCACCGAGGTCGACGCCCTGCTCGCGGCCAACGCAGAACCGGGCGGCGTTCCGTCCGCCTGGCAGGCCACCGGCGCCACCGACGCATGCCATGCCGCGGCCACCGGCTACGAGACCGTGCCCGACATGAACCTCAACTTCGATCTGGACGGCGACTACGTCGTTCTGGTGCAGTTCGACTACAACGTCGTCGGCGCCAGTGGCGCCTGGGCCGCAACCCGGCTCAACATCGACGGAAGCCCCGATGCAAGCGCCATCCACAGCCAGCCGCAGGGGTCAGGCGGCGAAGACGACCACGTTCAGCTGTTCCGCATCGCCCAGCTGGGCGCCGGCTCCCACACGATCTCTGCCGAGTGGGGACAGGGCTCGGGACAGGTCTGCAACTACGCCGCCAACGGAACCCCGGTCTGGACGCGTCGCATCTCGGCCTACGCCATCCCCGTCGAGACCGGCGTCGAGTTCGGCTACAAGACCGGTTCCAGCGGCGATGTCTGCCACAACGCGTCCGCCACCACCTGGTCGACGGTCGGCGACATGACCGAGACGATGGACATCAGTGAAGACAGCATCGTGCTGTCGATGTTCACCTACAACGTCAGCGGCGCCTCCGGGGCGTGGACGGGCAGCCGCATCGCGATCGACGGCGCCAGCGACGGCGGAACCCACACCCAGCCCATCGGCGGCGGCAGCGAGACCGATGTGCACAACCTGTTCCAGCTCAACGCACTCGACGCGGGCAGCTACACGCTCACCGGCGAGTGGGGCGAGGGCGGCGGTGCCGTCTGCAACACGCTCAGCGCCGCGGCGCCCTTCGACCGCCGCATCGGGTGGGTCGCCATCCCGCGCTCGACCGGCGTCGTCTGGGGCTACGCCAACCCCAAGACCAACGCAGTCGTCACCTCCACGACCTATGCGAGCACGCCAGGGCTCTCGTACCAGCTCGATCTGGGCCTGAACAGCAACTACGTCGCGAACAGCATCGCGAGCCTGAACTGGTGGCCCTCGGCGAACAACAACTGGGGCTCCATGCGCTTCAACATCGACCTGCTGGGCGAGGCGCGCGGCACCCATGTGCAGCCCAGCGGGGCGGGCGAAGACGACATCGTCAGCCAGCACCGCATCGACCAGCTGAGCCCCGGTATGCACCGCATCGATACCGAGTGGCGTGCCGGCTCGGGCCAGATGAACGGTGACGCCAGCAACGCGGCGTCGATCTGGCATCGGCGCATGGCCACCATCGCGCTGCCCGAGGTTTCGTACCGGTAGCCCACCCTGAGGCATGGGGTCGGGTCTCTAGACGCCCGGCACCCACGCCGTCAGCGCCTCTCCCAGCTCGACCGCCCGCGTCTTCTGCAGGTTGTGTCCTCCATCGGGGAAGGCCAGCCTGGGTCCGTGTGGGCACGCCCAGTACAGCTCCTCGCTGATCGCCTTCTCGACCAGGTGGTCATCCTCGGTCCAGGCCACGAGCGTGGGGATGCGCAGCGACGCCAGGTTTTGCTTGTGCCGCTCGAGCGACAGCCACGCCACTCGGTGGGCGGTGTTGGCGATGGCCTCGTCGCTCAAGCGCTTGGGGAAGCCAGCCTCGACATAGGCCTCGCGAGCCCGTCTCAGCAGCGGCGGGCCGATCACCGGCAGGCGAAGTCCGACCGAGAGCACGGGCCACCAGCGGAAAGACCGCCGCCCACGGTGCCAGCGCACACCGATGCTCGCAAGCAGCACCAGTCCCCTCACCCGCTCGGGACGGCTCGCCGCGACCTCGCTGGCCAGGCCCCCGCCAAACGAGTGGCCAAGCACGATGCACGCATCGATGCCCAGCGCGTCCAGGGCCTCGTGCACCCAGGCGCCACGCCGCTGCAGGCGCACGCTGGGCTCGGTGGCGAGCGGCGTGTCGCCGAAGCCGGGCTGGTCGAGCCGCACCAGGCGGATGCCCTGAAGCTCGGGCGCCAGCCAGCGAAAGTCGCGCACCGAGCCCGGCAGCCCGTGCAGCGCCACCAGCACCGGCCCGGCGCCCTCGTCGGTGTAGGCGAAGGGCCCCCGTGCCGTGCGTGCGTGCTGAACCGGGGGGTCCGACGGCTCGTCGGGGGTCATCGCCGTCCGCGGCGCCGCACCAACAGGGCGGGCGCCAGCAGGAGCAGCGCGAACGCGGGACCGCCGCCGCTGGCGCACGAACACCCGCCGTCAGGCTCCTCGACCGGAGGGGGGCCCGCCTGAGCCGGGATTGGGTGGTGGTAGTTCCCGGTGTTCTGCGCGTCGTGGTGCACGCTGGCCCACTGCACGTCCTGGCTCGCATCCCCACGCGTCGTCCACGCGAACAGCAGCCCCTCGCGAACGCCCGCCACCACGTCCAGGTAGCCGTCGCCATCGATGTCGCCCACGGCGGGTGCCCCCAGGAACCAGCCGCCCGAGAAGTGCGGCCAGCCCGGCGCGATGTTGCCCTCGACGTCCCAGGCGTACAAAAAGAAGCCCCCGCTGCCGTAGAGCACCTCGGGCAACCCGTCGCCACTGACGTCGGCGATGGCCGGCGCCACCAAGAAGGACACGTCGTCGACCTGGCGAGGAAAGCCCGGGAACATGCTGCCGGTGCGGCTGTCCCACGCGCCCACCGCGTGCTGGTAGTCGAAGTAGTGGAAGGCCGGGATGCTCACCAGGTAGTCGACGGTGCTGCCCCCCACGACAAAGTCGGGGAGCCCATCCAGGTTCAGGTCGCCGAAGGCCGGGTTGGTGGCCATGCCCACGAAGGCGCCGGCGTCGACATTGGTCTGGGGGCCGAAGTCCTGCCCCACATAGGAGATGTCGAGGGACTGAGCGCCGTCGACCTCGATCAGGTCGGCCGAGCCGAGCATCGCGTTGCTCGCGAGCTCCATCTGACCGTCACCATCGATGTCGGCGATGCCCACCGCAGCGGGATGCCCCTCGCCGAGCACCGGCAAGATGGTCTGGTTGATGAGGCCGTCGCGCAGCTGGGGCCACCCCTCCCAGATGGTCGCCGACTTCAGGTCGATGATGTAGGCCAGGCCGGCCGCGCCGCTGGGAACCTCGTTGGTGCCCATCACCGCGTCCAGATCGCCGTCGTTGTCCAGGTCGGCCACCGAGGTGCTGCCCAGGATGCGGAAGCCCGCCTCGCCGCAGGTGTCGCCCTCGCGGCACAGCTCGATGGGGTAGCCGAAGTAGGCGTCGCCATCTCCTTGCCACACGTAAAGGCGCTGGTCCATGGCACCCAGGATGACCTCGTCGTCGCCATCATCGTCGAGGTCGGCCAGGGTCGGGGCCGCGCCGATGCCCAGGTCGTAGCCAAAGCCCTTGCGGTACTCCGTGGCCAGGCGGCCCACGATGCGTCGAGGCCACCCGTCGACCGCGGTGCCATCGTGGTGCCAGGCGTGCACGCGGCCGCGCAGTGTCGCCACCACCAGCTCCGGGTCACCGTCGCCGTCCAGGTCGCCCACGCCCGGGGCCGCCACCACGCCATCGGTGGGGGTACGCACCTCGCCATTCTTGTAGGCCCGGGCGTCCTCGACCCCGCCGATGAAGTTGGCGTGCGCATCGGTGTGGGTGGGGAAGCCCGCCAGCTCGGTGCCGTCGTGCTGCAGAACGTGCACCTCGCCCGAGCTGGTGACCTGGACGATCTCGAGGTCGCCGTCGTCGTCGAAGTCCCACAGCACCGGAGGCGGCTCGAGGCTCTGCCCGCCGAAGTCGATGGGAAAGCCCGGCTTGAGGTCCGGGTCGTGCTGCACCCACAGTCCGGTGCGCTCCTCGCTGGACCGTCCACTGGCATCGGTGGCCACGATGCGAATGGTGATCAGCGCCTCGTGGGCGCGCTCGAAGCGCTCGACCACGTCTTGCTCGGCGCGAAGGTCTTCGTACACCACGTCGCCAAAGGTGCCGACGTCCAGCTCGGTGAGGGTGCCGTCGACAGCGCCCGATCCGCTGGCCACCTGGGTCCAGTTGTCGGGCGCCTCACCCCGGCCGATCTCGACCACCCAGTCCACGCCGCTGCTTCGCGGAGCAGCAACCCGCCCTTCGATGGTGACGGGAGGCCCACCCGGGAGCGCCCAGCTGAACCACCGCGGCGAGATGAGCCGCACCTCGGGGGGGATGTCGCCCGTGAAGGCGCGCTCGACGGCGAGGCCGAGGTTCAGCCGCCCATAGCCATAGAAGGCATCGAAGCCCGGCTTGGAGGGATAGGTGCGCGCCTCGACCTGGTCTTCGTCGGTCAAGTAGACGTCGTCGACGGTGGTGCGCAGCAGGGCGCGCACCTCGTCGGGAGACAGCTCCAGGCCGGCGTCCCGACCGGCGCTCACCACCATGCCGATGGCGCCGGCGGTGACTGCCGTCGACCCGGTGGCGCAGTCCTCGAGCCCCACCACGATGTCCACCCGGGGGCCGAAGTTGTTGCAGTTGTTGAAGTTGGTGAAGCTCGTCACCTTGGTGGACTCGACGTTGTCGGTGCGCACCGTGTGCACGTACAGGATGGGCGCCTGCAGCGACGGCAGGTTGTGGTGGTAGCTGTTCTCGTCGGCGGCGGCGCCAACCAGGGTGACACCACTGCGGTCGGCGTACTCGATGGCCTCGACTGTGAACTGCGGGTGGGTGACCGCGCCCATGGCCATGCCGATCGACTTCACCCCGCGGTCGGTGGCGTAGGCGATGGCCAGGCCCGCGCGGTCGCCGTCGGTGATGAAGGTGTCGCCGGTGCGCAGGGGCAGGATGGGGCAGTTGGGGCACACGCCGATGCGGCCGCCGTCGCCACCCTCGCTGCCTGCGGTCTTCGCGACACCGGTGCCGTGCCCCGCATAGCCGGTGTCGAGCTGCGGGTACGGGTCGTTGTCATCGCTGAAGAAGTCCCAGCCGGCGATGTCGTCGATGTACCCGTTGTCGTCGGTGTCCGAGCCATCGCTGAACGTGTAGATCAGGTCGGAAGGGTCGAGCTTGTCGTCCCAGCGGTCGGTGCCCGCCGCGATGTCGACGCGGGCGTCCTCGGCATAGTCGAAGACATTGAAGATGCCGTTGCCATCGAGGTCGTCGACCTCTTCGCCCGCGGCGTTCCGAGGGCGGGGCAGCTCCCCTTCGTTCAGCAACACCTTGCTCGACAGCTCGCCCATGTACAGGCCCGAGTCGAGCACCGCGATGGGCACATCCCAGCGCCCGCCGGTGTAGCGCAGGGCTCGGTCGAGGGACATGCCGCTGGGCACGCCCTGCTCGGCGGCCCGGATCTCGGGCCAGTCCTTCGACCACGAGATCCACTCCCAGCCGGTGCTGAAGTCCGACGGGCAGGCATCGGCCGTCTGGTCGACGCCGCAGTCCGGGTAGGCCGGGAGCGGAAGCTCGGCGTGGGCAGTGAGGACGGCGGCGAGGAGCAGGGTGAGCATGGGCGCCGGCTAACACGGTATGCGAGCGGGGTTCACGGGGTGGGGATCCGGGGGGATCCGGGGGTCTGGCAACCAATGGTCGAAGCTAGATCCCCTAGATCTGCCGGTTCGCAGCGACGAGTCCCAAGAATAACCAATGGTTGCCGCAATCCCGCGCCCTTGCCATGCCCACAGGACGGGCCCTTCCCGTCGCTGTCATGGCCCACCAGCAAACCACTGAAATGCGCGGCTTGCCCGGTCTTCGGCGGGCCGCGGACCATTGGTAATTGGCCTTTGCCTGAGTTCATAGATACAGCAACGGAGGCGATCCCCGAGCGACCATTGGTTGCCAGACCCCCAGATCCCAGCTCCAGGCACCCCCCAAAGATGAAGCTCCACATCACCCACACCTTCAGCACCACCCCCGCGGCCTACTTCGACATGCTGCTCGATCCGGCTTTCGACGAGATGATCAGCCGCGAGTCCAGCATGACCCGCGAGGTCATCGAGCTGCGCGACGAGGGCGGCGTGCGCTTCAAGCGGGTGCGCTGCCGCCCCCAGCGTGACCTGCCCGGGCCGCTCAAGCAGGTGCTCGGCGGCAAGGGCCTGGAGTACGACCAGGTGAACACCCTGCGGCCCGCGGACGGCCGCATCGACTGGACCGTCGAGGTCCCCGCCTTCCCCGACCGCGTGCAGATCGGCGGCGTCACCCACATCCGCCCGCACGCCGAGGGATGTGAGCGCGAGCTCGACGGCGAGGTGCGCGTGAACGTGCGCCTGGTGGGCGGCCGCATCGAGCGAGCCCTGGTCGACGACATCACGAAGTCGTACGACAAGGCCGCAGAAGCGGTTCGACGCTGGATTCACACACATTCCATCTGAGCTTCGGGGGGCGTCCAGATGGGGGTCCTAGGCTGACTTCAACGGAGGTCGCCCATGAACCGAACCCGCTTGCTCGAGCTGCTCGCCGTCGTCGCCACGGCCGTGGGCCACTACGTCTTCGTCGACATCGACATCTTGCACCCGGTGTACCTCGTGGTCACCATCGGCGGCTGGATGGCCTACCTGGCCCACAGTGTGCGCAGCCGCCCCGACGAGGTCGCGGAGTGGGGGTTTCGCGCCGACGGATCGGCCGAAGCAGGGCGCTGGATCGCGATGATCTTGGCCGGAGCCGGCGGGGTGATGGCGCTGATCGGCCTGGTCACCGGTCACTTGACCGCTCACTGGCACTTCCTGGTGTGCCTGGCCATCTACCCGCTGTGGGGTTGGGTGCAGCAGTGGCTGGTGCAAGGGGTGGTGGTGCGGTCGCTGCGCGAGAACGGCTTCGGCTTCGGGGCCACCGTCGTGCTATCGGCCTTCGCCTTCGGCTTCGCCCACTGGCCCGACTGGGGACTCATCCTGCCCACCTTTGCGCTCGCGTTCCTGTTCACCCCGCTGTGGCTCCGCTACCGCAACCTGTGGCCGCTGGGGCTGGCCCACGGCTGGCTGGGCGCCATGCTGTACTACTGGGTGCTCGGAAGGGACCCCATCGGTGAGTTCGTGGGCCTGTTGATCGCGTAAGGAACGGTCTCGGGAGTGGACAGGACCCCACCGGTCGCGTAGTACACCCGTGACCCACACACACATCGTGGGTAGCGGACGCGGGAAGTGCAGCGTTCGCACGGGATGCCCCCACAACGACTCGGCACCCGGCAACACGCACTCCTGGAACCGACATCATGACGAACTTCGCCTCGCTCGGGCTGCGTCCCGAGCTGGTACGTGCCGTGGACGCCCTCGGCTACGAGACCCCGACTCCCATTCAACTTCAGGCCATCCCGCCGCTGCTCGAGGGCCGCGACCTGTTGGGCAGCGCCCAGACGGGCACCGGCAAGACCGCCGCCTTCGCGCTGCCGCTGCTGCAGTTCCTCGCCGACGAGCCCAAGAAGCGCAAGCCCGGCTTCCCGCGCGCGCTCATCGTCACGCCCACCCGCGAGCTGGCCATCCAGATCGACGACAACATCGCCGAGTACGGGACCCACCTCGACATCCGCCACACCGTCATCTTCGGCGGCGTGAAGCAAGGTCGCCAGGTGTCCGAGCTCAAGCGCGGCATCGACGTGCTCACCGCCACCCCGGGCCGCCTGCTCGACCTCATCGGCCAGGGCTTCATCGACCTCGCCGAGATCGAGATCTTCACCCTCGACGAGGCCGACCGCATGCTCGACATGGGCTTTCTGCCCGACGTCAAGCGCATCATCCGCGAGCTGCCCGACCGCCGGCACAACCTGTTCTTCTCGGCCACCATGCCGCCCGACATCGTGCGCCTGTCCGACAGCCTGCTGCACGACCCGGTGCGCGTCGAGGTCACCCCCGAGTCCACCACCGCCGAGAAGGTCATCCAGCGCGTCATCTTTGTCGATGGCGAGGGCAAGAAGGACCTGCTCCGCCAGGTGTGCAGCGACGAGCGCGTCGACCGGGCGCTCGTGTTCAGCCGCACCAAGCACGGCGCCAACCGCATCGTGAAGCGCCTCGAGAAGTCCGGCATCCCTGCCGCCGCCATCCACGGCAACAAGTCGCAGAACGCCCGCCAGAAGGCGCTCGGCCAGTTCAAGGACGGCGAGATCACCGTGCTGGTGGCCACCGATGTCGCCGCGCGGGGCATCGACATCGACGGCATCACCCACGTCATCAACTACGACCTGCCCAACGTGCCCGAGACCTACGTGCACCGCATCGGCCGCACCGCTCGTGCCGGCGCATCGGGGCTGGCCATCGCGTTCTGCGACCGCGACGAGATCGAGTACCTGCGCGACATCGAGCACCTCATCGGCGAGCGCGTGAAGGTCGCCGGCGACCGGATCGGCCTGCCCGACCACGAGCTCGAGCCGCCGCCCGTGGGTGCCACCCGGCGCCGCTCGCCCAGCAGCGCCCCCAAGAAGCGCAGCGGCGGCGGCGGCAACCGCGGCGGTGGACGAGGTCGAGGCCGGGGTCGAGGTGGCCGCGGCGGCCGCCGCTAGCGCGCTACCCATCACCGCGCACCGCGGCCCCTCAGCGCGGCCAATGGGGTCCCGTCCGGTAGCGAGCTCCCTTCCCCCCATTGGCCGCGGGGCCGGGTGCGCTACCCATCACCGCGCACCGCGGCCCCTCAGCGCGGCCAATGGGGTCCCGTCCGGTAGCGAGCTCCCTTCCCCCCATTGGCCGCGGGGCCGGGTGCGCTACTGCTCGTACGCGCCCATGTCCCAGCCGCCGCCTTGGGGGCGGTCGACGAGGTCGAGGTCCATCGAGACGTCGACGTCGGCGGGGATGAAGGGGGTGGGGTCGATGCCCCCGTCGATGGCCGGGCTCCCGGTCATGGGCACGCCGTCGCTGTCGAGCATCGCGTTGGCGTCGGAGTTGCCGCTCGCGCTGGTGCAGCCGGGCCATCCGCAGGCGTTGGTGCCAGCCAGGTCGTAGCAGGTGGACGTCTCGTCGTCGTACAGCAAGCACCCGGCGACATCGGCGGTGACCAGGGTGTTGTTGAGCAGCGTCAGCGTGGATGCCGGGTCGAAGTAGCCCCCGATCGGCTCCTCCGCCTCGACGTCGAAGATGTTGTTGGCGATGACCCCGTCGAACTGCCCGTCCATGTAGATGCCGGCCGTGGCGCCACCGCCTAGCTCCATGGTGTTGTGCACGATGGTGATGCTGGCCGACGAGAGGTTGGGCGCCTCGACGCTGATGCCGTAGTTCTCGACACTCACGTCGCCGGTCTGCACGAGGTTGCCCACAAAGCGGACCGTCTGCACATCGACGGCCAGCAGCGCGATGTTGCCAGCCCCCGACGCGAAGTCGAAGGTGTTGTCGAGCACATCGACGCGTGCGCTGTTGTCGATGTCAACCGCAATCAGCGGCGGCGCGCCTCGCCGGCTGGGCGCGATGCGGATGGTGTTGCGCTCGATGACGTAGGGCTCGCTGTCGCGGGTGGACAGCAGGGCCGCCCCCACCAGCACCTCGGAGTCCCACACGCCACCGCCCAGGGAGTCGTGCAGGTTCACCCCTCCATCCAGGCCAAAGATGCTCTCGCGGGCCTCGAAGGAGCTGTTCTCCCACAGGTCCCAGTAGGGGCCGCCGCCGTTGCCACCCAGCTCGGCCTCGAACATGGTGACCGCGGTGTTGTAGCCCTCGGAGTACCCGAACTCGAGGTAGGCGTTGTACAGGCTCAGGTCGATGCCGACGGTCGAGTCGTTGAGGTTGAGCTCGACGTCGGAGGCCACCCAGTTGGTGCGCCGAAGGTGGATGCTCGCCGCCTCGGCCTCGAGGTTGCCCTGGACGTCGGAGTCGCAGAACACGGCGTCGGTGCCGGTCAGAAAGACGCTCGAGTCGATGAACGTGTCGCGAACCAGCAGGGTTCCGGACCCAGCATGGCTCACGAAGCCGGAGATATCGACCCCGTCGAGGGTCAGATCGTCCGTCGCCTCCAGCGTGCCCACCGTGATCACCGGCACGCCGCCGGTACGGCTCCAGTCCGACGCATCGTAGCCCCCGAAGACGTGGGCGTTCAGGTCGACGTTCTCGGGCTCGAATGTGCTGCCTGTGGCCATCACGATGACGTCGCCGCTGGCTGCCAGGCCAAGCAGGTCCTCGAGCTTGGAGTACGGAGAGGACGAGCTGCCGTCGTTGCCCGGATCCCCGCCAACCGGGTCGACGTACCAGATTCCCGCGTCGTCGATGGCCGGGTCGCCGCCGTCGCAGTCCTGGTCGACACCGTCGTGCGGCGCGTCCGGGCTGCCCGGGTAGATGTGGTCGTCGGCGTCTTCGCAGTCGTCGGGGATCGTGTCGTTGAGGTAGCCGCCCTTCGGGGGCTGCGAGTCGGGACACTCGTCGTCGCTGGGGCAGAAGGACTGGTGCTGGGGGAAGCCGTCCCAGTCGCAGTCCGGGTATGTGGCCACCGGAGCGCCGATGGTCTCGTTGCTGGAGTCGCAGTCGATGGCGTCGTCGACACCGTCCTGGTCGAGGTCGATGAACGTGGGACCCGTATCTCCCGTCTCGCCGGTGTCTGCGCTGTCACCGGTGTCGGCCGCGGTGTCGCCGTCGGCATCGGCATCGGAGTCCGCATCCGAGTCGGCGTCGGCGTCGGCGTCGGAGTCCGCATCCGAGTCGGCATCGGCATCGCCGCCCCCCCCCGAGTCGTCGCACTCGTCGCCGACGCAGTCACCGTCCGGGTTGCAGCCCGCGACGATGAGGGGGGAACACAGGCTGGCCAGCAGGGCGAGGCGGACGAGAGTCATGGGCGAGGCTCCGATTCCGGGTGACGTTCGCCCGGACCATAGCCCGCCCAACGGTGACCGCCTACCGGCGCCGGCCGGTGCACTCCGGAACCTGCTTGACGTACAGCTGGCTGTCCGAGTCCTTGACCTTGCCGTCGGCGAATTCGCGGTACCACTGAGCCATCTCGCAGTCGCTGATCTGCTTGATCTTGCTGTGGCGGGTGCTGTTGTTGGTGGCGTTGGGATCCCAGTCGATGAGGATCTCATCGCCATCGCGTGTCCACTTGCCCTCGACCGCCGAGCCGCTCATGTTCTTCCACGTCCACACCACCTTGGTGTCATTGGCGAACTTCCAGCGGTCACCCTTGTACTCGTAGGTGTGGAAGGCCGGGGACTCGTAGGTGGACGCCGCCCCGACGCCGCCGCCGCCACCGCCACCGCCGCAGGCCAGCATGAGGGCAACCGAGAACAGGGCCGTGGACGCAGTCAGCAAACGCATTGGGAACCTCCATGAGCCGACTATAGGCCAGCGGTACCAGCCGCGGTGACCAACGGCGCTGGATTTCCGCCCTGGCTACCAGCGGCCCTCGATGGCCAGGCCAGCCCGCTGGCTGCCGATCTGCGGAGAGATGCGCACGAGGTCCACCAGCTTGCGCTTGTGCAGCAGCATGGGAACCGACGCCCCAATCACCGTGCCGGCCACCGCGCCGACCAGCACGTCCGACGCCCAGTGCATGTCCCCCATGATGCGCATGATGCTGCCGATGGCGGCCAGAGAACCCGTGGCGATACCGACGTACTGGGCGTATTGGTAGCCACGCTGGTACGCGAGCACCGTCGACGTGGCCGCGAGCGTCCACGCCCAGTTCGTGTCCCCGGAGTAGAACGAGAGGAACTCTTCGCCGGGGTGGTTCGCGGCTTCGGTGCGGTCGGCGCGGCCATAGTAGAAGGCCGGGCGCTGGCGCTTCCCCATCACCTTCGCGATGCTGTTGGCCCCCGTGGACAGCATGAAGGCGTCGAGCATGATCACGATGTCGGCGGCGCCGTTCCACCCCTTCTTGGCCTTCGCCGCGCCATACAAGGCGCTGGTGAAGCCCACGGCGGGCACCAGGCCGATGGTGAACACATGGGACAGGTGCCCCACAAGACGGGGCTGGTTGAGCGTGATCAGCCCACTGACCGCCTCGTCGAAGCCATTGGCCTCGCACCAGGCGTCAGCGCAGGTCAGGTTGTCGGGCTGCGGTGTCAGGATCAGGTCGGGGACCACGAAGCCCAGCACGGCGCTCGCCACGAACTCGCCGGCAAGGAAGGCCGGCTGGGTGTTCTGCAGCTCGAAGGACTCGCTGGCCGCCGACGTGTTGAGCGTTGCCGCCAAGAGCAGTGTGATCACCGGCACCTCCGCCGCCAGCTTGCCATCACCAGCAGGCCGAGCGCCAGCCATCCCGGCGGGTGCCCCTGGTTCGAGCACGCACATCCGTCGGCTGGGTCTTCGCCGTCGTTGTCGGGCCCCTCGCTGAAGTCCGGCGCCGGACGGGTGCTGAAGCCGAACGACCACGGCGCACCCTGGGTGCTTCCCTCCCGGGCCACCAGTCCGGGCCTCACCGTCACCGTGTAGTCGGTGTCGGCTGCCCAGTCGGCCGTGGGCTGCAGGTGCACGACATGGCTGTTGTCGCGGTAGAAGAGCCACACCTCGAAGGGGTGTTCGTTGCCCTGGGCATCTGCGATCGAGAAGTTCTCGGCGCCCACGTCGGCCCGCAGCAGGCCGCGCTTGCTCACGATGCTCACCCAGGACTCCACGAGGTCCATGCGCGGCTCGTGGCCCATCTGCCCGTCGCGCGGCAGCGTCGCCATCACCAGCTGATCGGTGGTCTGGCCCTGCACGACCCGGTCGTAGACATCGGCCCAATACAGCGCGACGATCTCGCCCTCGCAGCGGGGGCTGCCGGGCACGTCCCGGTCGTCCAGGTGGGCCGAGCCCCAGGGGTACTCCGCCGCGTAGTCGTCGACGGCGTCGGGGTTCTGACCGGCGAGCCCCACGAAGTTCACCGCGATGCCCAGCCTGCCCTGCGCGTCGTCCAGGCTGTCGGCATCGATAGGGGCGCCGTGTGCTGAGAACAGCGAAACCAGGGCATCGTGGGGGATCCACGCCTCGGGGACGGGCTGGGCGCCGGTGAGCCCGGCCCACACCACGTCCGTCGCCTCGTCAAAGCTGACGTCTCCGGACCAGCCATGGTCTGCGTCCCAGTGCCGGCTGCGCTCCATGTACAGCGAGTCGAAGATCTGGTCGGCCATGCCGTGCGACGCCAGCCCCATCAGGAAGGCCACGTGCTTGGCGCCCTCGTCGGTGAAGGGCGCGGGCTCGTTGGCCCGAATCCAGTCGATGTAGCGCGCCTGGAAGGGCTCCCAGTGGGCATGCTCGCCATAGAGCAGCTGCGGCTGGTAGGCGTAGCCGCCGTCCGGGAACATCGTGCCGGTGCGCAGGGCGTCGCTCACGTCTTCACGCGTGAGCAGCTGCTTGAGCTCGCCCTCGGGCAGGTGCTCGAGCGCGTGCTCGGTGATCCACAGATGGGTGGTCTGCCCGTTGGAATGGGCGGGTTGTGACAGCAGCAACAGCAGACCGAGCATGGCGCATTGTACCCGTTAGCCACCGCTCCACCGTGGAGCTGCCATGCATGTCTCGTCTGCCTTCGACTCTGGAAACATCGAGGTCGTCGACGCCTCCGATCCAACCGACGTCCGCCTGCGCATCCGCCTCGATGCGGGCGGCGACCACATGCAGTGGTTCCACTTTCGCGTGGCCGGCGCCCGCGGCGAGCGCCTGACCCTGGCGATCGAGAACGCCGGCAAGGCGAGCTACCCCAAGGCCTGGGACGGCTACCGGGCCGTGGCCAGCTACGACCGTGACGAGTGGTTCCGGGTGCCCACCCGCTACGCCGACGGCACGCTGTACATCGAACACCAGCCCGAGGCCGACCTGGTCTCCTACGCCTACTTCGCGCCCTACAGCCACGAGCGGCACCTCGACCTGGTGGCGAGCTGCCAGCTGGCCGAGGGGGCCGCGGCCCAGGTTCTGGGCAGCACCGTCGACGGCCGCGACCTCGAGATGATCACCGTCGGCAGCGGGCCCAGAAAGCTATGGTTCATCGCGCGTCAGCACCCGGGCGAGTCCATGGCCGAGTGGTGGATGGAGGGCTTCCTGCTGCGCCTGCTCGACACCGACGACGCGCTGGCCATGGCCCTGCGCGAGCGGGCCACCTTCTACGTCGTGCCCAACATGAACCCCGACGGCAGCGTGCGCGGCCACCTGCGCAACAACGCGGCCGGCGCCAACCTGAACCGCGAGTGGCACGAGCCCACGATGGCCCGCAGTCCCGAGGTCAAGCTGGTGCGCGATGCCATGGACGAGCTGGGCTGCGACTTCTGCCTGGACGTTCACGGCGACGAGGAGCTCCCCTACAACTTCGTGAGCGGAGCCGAGGGCATCCCCGGCTGGACCGAGCGCATGGCCAGCCTGCAGGCCGCCTTCCTGAACGCCTACGTCTTGGCCAACCCCGACTTCCAGACCGAGCACGGCTACGGCATCGGGGCGCCGGGCTCGGCGAACATGACCATGTGCACCAACCAGGTGGCCCAGCGCTTCGACTGCCTGGCCATGACGCTCGAGCAGCCCTTCAAGGACACCGCCGACACCCCACGCCCCGAGCACGGGTGGAGCGCCGAGCGGGCGATGGCCCTGGGCGCCAGCTCGCTGAACGCGCTGGCGGCGGTGGTGGACGGGCTGCGGTGATCGGTAGCCGGTTGCAAAAAGTAACTCTCGCGTTACGGTAACCCCGAGGTTACATGCACGCACTGGATGCCCTCGGCAATCCCACCCGCCGCCGCTTGCTCGAGCTGATCCTCGAACAGCCCCGTGCCGTCTCGGCGTTGAGCGCCGAGTTCCCCGATATCTCCCGCCCGGCGATCTCTCGGCATCTGCGCGTTCTCAGGGAGGCCCAGCTCATCGAGGCCGAGTCCCAGGGGCAACGCAACGTGTACCGCGTCCGTCCCGAGGGCTTTGCCGACGTCCGCTCCTACCTCGACCGCTTCTACGACGATGCCTTGGCCCGCTTTCGCATCGTGGCAGAGAACCTTCCGTGATCGAGCGCAGCATCGATGTGGCCGCCGACCCGGACACCGCCTTCGTGGCGTGGACCGAGCACATCGACACCTGGTGGCCGCCGTCCCACACCCAGCACCTCGGCACCATCGTGTTGACCCCCGACCGCTTCGCCGAGGTGTGGGACGGCGGCGAGCGCGCACTCGGGCGCGTGGTCGAGTGGAGCCCCCCGGGCCGCCTCGTCTACGACTTCTACCCTGGCAGCTCCGCGGAGCAGCCCACCCGCGTGACCCTGACCTTCACACCCATCCCCACCGGCACCCGTGTCGACATTCGGCACGAGCGGCACCGGGTTCCCGCCGACCGCTTCGCCCGGTCCAGCGAGGGCTTCCGCCGCGCCTGGCCCGATCTCGAAGCCTCATTCATCACCTTCGTGGAGCACCGATGAAGACCGTCCTCTTGATCCTGACCGAGCACCAGACCCCCGACAACCGGGGCCGCATGGCCCACGCCCTCAACATGGCGGCGCAGCTGCACGACGCGGGCATCGAGTACCGGGTGGTGTTCGCGGGCAAGTCGGTCGAGTGGCTGCCCCAGCTGTGCAACCCCAACCGCAGCGAAGAGCACCCTTTCGTGCAGAACTACGGCAACCACTTCGACAAGGTGCGGGCCAACGTGCACAGCTGCAACTTCTGCAACAAGCGCTTCAAGACCTTCGACGCGGTGACCGCCGCCGGGATTCCCATCCACGGCGAAGGGAGCGCGCACATGGACCAGTCGTGGATGGTGACCGAGGGCTGGCAGGTGATCACGTTCTGACGCGACCTACCCCGCACGCACCCACTTGAGCGTGAGGTCGTCGAGCAGGTCCTTCTCGGGTCGAACGCGGTTGCCATCGGCCTGGGCGAGGTCGTGCAGCACCGTGCGAATCAGCTCGCGCGCGGCTTCGCGCTTCACCCGTCCCGCGGCGTAGGTCAGCAGCTCGTCGCGGTCCTCGAAGATCTCGATCGCCTTGCCGACACCGCCAGCCAGGTTGGTGGCGCCCATCTCTTCTTGCAGCGCCAGCAGCTCGATGGCTTCTTGCCGTGCCACGCGTCCGTCCGCGTCGATCATGTAGGCCAGCAGCCCCACAAGAGCGGTCTTCTCGCCACCATCGAGGTCGTTGATGTTCATGCTCCCTCCAAGGAGAAGGGCAGTGTACCGGAGGTGGGCTGCGGGGCGCTGGGTGGGCCCCCTCGACATGCCACATGCCACCAAGAAGCACGAAACCTGTGGTGGCTGCCACCTAGAGAGGGTAAAAGGGCCGCTCGAAGCCCCCGGAGCACCAACCATGCAGACCCATGCCCGTTTTCTCTTCATGCTGGCCGCACTGGCCGCCCCGCTCGCCGCCACGGCCGTTCCCATGCAGTTCAGCCACCAAGGCCGCATGATGGACGCGCTCGGCGCCCCGCTGACGTCCACAGAAGACGTCACGTTCAACATCTACGACACGCCCGCTGGCGGAACGCCGATGCACTCCGAGACCATCTCGGTCTCGTTCGACGAAGGCTACTACGCCGTCGAGATCGGCGCGGGAACGCCGCTCGACGCCGATGACTTCCTCGATGATCCGGTCTACCTCGGCATCACCGTGGGCACCGGCAGTCCTGAGCTCCCGCGTCTTCAGCTGAACTCGGTGCCCTACGCGCTGGTGGCCGAGAGCGTCGTGGGCGCCGTCGACGCATCCTCGCTCTCGGTCGGAGGCACGGACATCACCGACGGAAGCGGCACGATCATCGCGCCGATCGACTGGACCCAGACCAACACGCCCACCGACGGCACGCTTGCCGGACTCGGGTGCTCGAGCGCAGCCAGCGTCCCATTGTTCGACGGCAGCACCTGGGGCTGCGCCGCCGCCAACGACCACAACCACGACGCCAGCGACATCAGCGGTGGCATCCTGAACATCGCACGCATCCCCGTGGGCACCGACAGCAACAGTGTTGCCGCCGGCAACCACGACCACGGGCAACAGCTCGAGGGTCTCGGGTGCAGCGACGGCGAAATCGCTCGTTTCAACGCCAGTAATTCCCAATGGGAATGCGCCACGCCGTCGGCCGGCGGTGGCGTGATGATCGCCCAGTTCGAGCTCGACGAGACGACCGGCGCCACGTTCGCCGACACCTCGGGCCTCGGCAACAACGCCACGGCGCCTACCGGCGGCATCGCCGTCGGCTCCGGCGGCCACACCGGAAACGCCATCGCGTTCTCGGGCGGCGTGATCGCGGTTCCGGCGGGCAACACCATCCCCGATTCTCCCCAGGTGTGGGTCGAAGCCTGGCTTCAGCCGCAGGCGCCGATCTCCGGCACCAAGACCATCGCCGAGAAGCGTGGTGCGTGGGAATTCCAGCAGGTCGATGGCGGCGTGTCCATGACCGTGCACACGGCCAACGGCGACTGCACCGTGACCAGCGGGCCCAAGGCCTCCGCCGGAGTGTGGATGCACGCCGCCGGGTGGTACGACGGTCTCGAAGTCGTCACCAGCATCGACGGCATCACCGCCACCGCCGACTGCACCAACGGCCCGCTCACCGCGTCGGCCGGCGGCGCTCTGAACATCGGCGCCAGCTACGACGGCTCGACGGTTAGCTCAGACTACGTCGGACGCATCGACGAGCTGCGCGTGCGCAGCATCGCGCCCGCCTTCGAGCAGTCCCATCGTCGTGCGCAGTACTTCCGCTACGCCGGGCGAGACGGCAACGAGTACAACGGGTGGACCAACCTTGGCTACATCAACTTCACCGCCAAGAAGTACGACCCGGACTCCCTGCTCAAGATCACATGGACCGACAACTACCGTGTCATCTCGCCGGCCAACAACGGCGGAGTCTGCGGGTGGCGGCTGTTGATCAACGGGGCCAACTGCGCGCCCAATTGGCTGCTGCACATGCAGCACAACACCGGAAGCTCCCCGTCGTCCGACACGCACCAGACGGCAACGACGGTGCAGATCTGTGAAGGCGTCCCCGCTGGCGACGTGGTTCTACAGGGTCAGTCGCGACGTCGTGACGGCGACGAGGACTGCTACCGGGGCTACGGCGGCGATCTGGGCAACAGCGGCGGCAACTTCCCCGCGCTGATCGTCGTCGAGGAGCTCTAGAGAAGTCGGAAGGGTTGCCCCGGGTATCCGGGACCAACCCTACGGCAGCTCGTACACCCACGCATCGCCGGTCTCCATCATGCCGGCCTCCATGAACCAGCCCTCCTCGACCGCCTGCACATCGCCGCGCCACCAGTCCAGGCCGCTGGTGCCGGCCTCGACGCCTTGGCTGTGCAGCTGGAGCGTCGGGGGCAGGGCGGCCTCGAGGTCGAAGTCGCAGCTGTGTTCCAGTCCCTCGCGATACGGCTCGATCAGGCCGTTTGCATCGGGGTCCCAGCCTTCTTCCCACCACAGGAACCAGCCACACTCGCTGACCTCACCGGTGAGGTCGATGACCCGCGCCGAGCCCGCCGCCGACTCGGCGAAGTAGGCCTCCCAGCGAATGGTGCCGTCGGGCTGCGGATCCCCGATGGCCTGCACCAGATCGGCGTACTCGGTCCACACCTCGGCGTAGGGCTCGGGGGGCGGCGGGTTGTCGATCTGCGATGGGAGCTCGCCCACCATGCTCACCAGCAGCGGAACCACCAGGTCGGCGGCGCCACCTTCGGTCGAGACGCGCAGCTGGGAGGCCAGCATCGTGGGCGGCTCGGCGATGAGCTCGATCGCGAAGCCCAGTCGGCCGCCCGGACCCAGGTCGGCGGGAAGGGTCGGCACCACCACGCGCACGTACTCGGCGCCATCGCCCTCGACGGTCAGCTCGGTGATGCCAGCCGTGGCGTTGCCCGCGTTGCCCACCGAGGCGCTGATGCGCGGCCGGTAGCGCGTGTCGGCCGAGGCGAAGTCGAGCGACTCGGGGTCGGTGAACAGCACCGGGGTGGGCTCGGGCGCGCAGCCGGCGAGCGCGAAGGACAGCGACAGCAGCACGGGCACCTGGTTCATCGAACCCTCCTGGGCCTACTCGATACCACGATCCGCAGCACCATGGCTGTCGTTCCGCACCGTCCACGCCCACACCAGGAACAGGGCCATGCCCCAGTTCAAGAAGCCCGGCGCCGCCAGCCCCCCAGCACCCACCGCCGAGACCGAGTCGGCGGAGGCCAGGTAGGTCCAGTCGGTAAACACGTCCGAGAAGCGAACCCCCGCGAGCACCAGCAGCCAGCCGTGCCACGCTCGCCAGCGCGCCAGCGCGAGGCCCTGAAACAGCGCGAAGGCCGCCCAGTGGGCGGCGCACCGGTACAAGAAGGCGAGCTCGTTGCTGGTGGGCTGCCGATGCCCATGCAGCCAGTCGAACCACCAGGCCGGGTCGAGCCCCGTGCGGACCACGAGCACCACGTCCACGGCGATGGCCACCAGGATCACGGCGTCGATCGCCCGGTCGGAACGCAGCAGCCCGCTCACCCGCCCACCGCGTCGCCGTCGCGCCGACCGAGCAGCACAACCGAGACCAGCGGCAGCCACAGCCACAGAGCCGGGCCCCGCGCCGCTGAGCACCCGCACCCTTCGACCTCGGCGGGGGTGCCGCCGGCCGACAGCTGCTCGTCGACCCACATGGCGTCGGCGTCGTCCCAGTCGCAGTCGCCCCAGCCGTAGCTGCCCGTCTCGGGCCACACCGCGGTGTCGGCCTGGAAGTGGTAGAGCACGCAGGTCTCGGCGGGCACCGGGTCGAGCACGGCGCGGTACATCCCCTGCCCCTCGCTCCCGTACTCCAGGGACATGGCGACCGCCTCGCCATTCACCCACACGTCGAAGCTCGCCGGAGCCGCCGGGCCGGTCCAGTCGGCGAAGAACTCGACCGACAGCGTGGGCTGAGCCGGTTCGTGCACGCCCATGGCGATGGCGGGCTGCACGAAGTCGTTTCGAGCGCCGAAGTTCTGCACCCGCAGGTCGCCCACCGAGGCGTTGCCCAGCTCGACGAAGTCGGGGTCCATGATGTTGGCGCGGTGCCCGTCCGGGGAGCACATCCAGCCCTCGAGCACGGTGGCTTCTTCGTCGTCGTAGCCCTGCGAGATGTTCTCGCCCACACCCGGCGTGCCGTAGAAGGACTCGATGCGGGTGAACGGGTCGGTGCCGTCGCTGCTGGCATGCTGGAACAGGTTGTTGTCGACGAGGTCGTCGGCGTGCACGTGCGCGGCCTCGGCCAGCGCCGCATGCAGGGCCAGCGCCGGGGAGGCGATGCGCTCGCCGGCCGAGAAGTCGTCGAGACCGCAGCCGCCAGTGGCGTAGTGGGCCTCGAAGGCCTCGGGATCGACACGGGCGGCGTTGGTCCAGTGGTGCAGGTCACGGTCTGCCCAGGTGGGCCGGCCGTCGACCGGGTCGCCATAGCCGGCGAGTGCCGTGGACATCAGGATCAGGGTCAGCATGGAATCCCATGGAGAGGGCGCATAGTATGCCCCGCCCGGAGGCCTCGTGCTCGTTCTTCTCGCTGCCCTCGCCCACGCCGAGGGCCCTTCCCGCGACTTGCCCGGCGAGGCCATGCCCGACCGCCACTGGGACTTCCACGAGCTCGCACTGGACCTGAAGATCGACCTGGAGGGGCGCTCGGTCCAGGGCACCGCCACCCACACCGTGGCCGCACTGGGAACGCCCCATCGATGGCTTCGCCTTCACCAGCGCGCGCTGGACATCCAGGGCGTGCACGTCGACGGAAAGGCCGTCGAGGGGTGGCGGCAGGGCCACGAGACCCTGGACGTGCCCATGCCCATCGGGCCCGGAGAGCACACGGTCGCGGTGACCTACCGCGCCAATCCGCAGAAAGGGCTGCACTTCCGCGACCCGTCGGCCGGCCCCGACCGGGTGGTTCACGTCTGGTCCCAGGGCGAAGACGAAGACAACCGCCACTGGCTGCCCACCTGGGACCACCCCTCCGACCGCTTTCGCTACACCGGGCGGCTGGTGGTTCCGGACGGGATGCATGCCGTCAGCAACGGCACCCTCACCGGCACCGAGCCCGCCGAGCCCGGATGGACCGCGTGGTCGTACACCATGGGTGACCACGACCTCGTGGGGTACCTGGTGATGGTGGCGGCGGGCGACTTTCGTGTGGTGCACGACGACCGCGCCCGGGTGCCCCTCGAGTACATCGTGCCGAGCACCGTCAGCGAGGCCACCGCGAAGCGCTCGATGGAGCACACCGTCGACCAGCTTGCCTGGTTCGACAAGACGCTGGCGCCGCACAGCTACCCCTACCCGCTGTACCGGCAGGTCCTGGTGACGCGCTTCCTGTACAGCGGCATGGAGAACACGACGTCCACCATCCTGGGCGACCACCTGCTCGTCGCCCCGGGTGAGCGCGCGCGCTGGCCCGCGCAGGTCGGCGCCCACGAGCTGGCGCACCAGTGGTTCGGCGACTGGCTCACCTGCTACGGCTGGCGCGAGCTGTGGCTCAACGAGGGCTTTGCCAAGTACTGGGAGCATCGCTGGCGCGAGCACCGGTGGGGCGCCGCCGACTATGCCGCCACCAAGCGGGCGTATCGCGGATACGCGATGGGCGCCGACAAGCGCCCCATGGCCGCACGCAGCTGGAGCAAGGCTGGCGGCGACAACGTGAGCGTGTACACGCGGGGCTCGGCAGTGCTGCGCATGCTCGAGGTGCACCTGGGGCGCGAGCTCTTCGACCGGGCAATTCGCCGCTACGTGGCCAACAACCGGGGGCGACTGGTCGAGAGCGACGACCTGCGCCGCGCGCTCGAGGACGCGTCGGGGCAGCACCTGGGCTGGCTGTTCGACCAATACGTGCACGGCACCGGCTTTCCCAGCGCCAAGACCGGATGGAGCTGGGCCGACGGCGTGCTGACCATCCAGCTCGACCAGACCACCGAGACCACGCCCTTCTCGGTGCCCGTGCAGATCGAGATCGGCGCGAGCGAGGGCGAACCCATCGTGCGCACGGTCTGGCTGGGCGCCGGCGCGACCCAGCTGGTGCTCGACCGCGAGGCTGCCCCGGCCTGGGTGGCCATCGACCCGCTGGGCGGCACCCTGGTGAACTGGACCGAAGAGCAAGAGGCCACCGCCTGGGTCGCCCAGCTCCAGCACAGCCCGTCGCCGTACGCGCGCATCGTGGCGATGGAGCACCTCGCCGACCAGGGCAGCAACGAGGGCGTGACCGCTGCGCTGGCCGCCGTGCTGCACTCCAGGCAAGAGACCGACGAGTTCCGCAGTCAAGCCGCCGTCGCCCTGGGCCAGATCGCCACCCCCGACGCCATCGATGCGCTGATTCGCGCCGTCGAGCCCCGGCCCGAGCCCTCGGCGTGGACCTACACGCGCGAGGCAGCGGTCGATGCGCTGGCCAAGGTCCCGCCCGAAGACAAAGCGGTCGCCGCCCTGCAAGCTCGGCTCCGAGACGCCGATCCAGTGGTCTCGGCCTCGGCCATCACCGCCCTCGCCGCGCTGGACGCCGAAGCCGGCCTGGGCGCCGCCCGAAAGCGCCTGAAGTCCCCCGATACGCACACTCAGCGCGTCGAGCACGGGCAGGCCCTCATCGTGCTGCGCAAACACGGTGACGAGTCCGACCTGTCCTCGCTGGCCAAGCTCGCCGCCGCCACCCATCACCGCGCCGTTCGCCACGGGGCGATGCGCGCCATCGCAGGCATCGTCGATCGTGCCGAAGACCTGCCCGACAAGCAGCGACGCAAGCTCATCGACGCGGTGCTTCCGAGCCTGCACGACCTCGACCTGAAGAGCCGCCGCATGGGCATCTGGACGCTGGCCCGCATCGGCGACGCACACGCGGCCGCCGCCCTGCGGGCCCTGGCCAACGAGACGACCATCGACCCCCTGGCCGACAGCGCCCGCGACGCGGTGGAGCGCATCGAAAAGCGGCTGGCTGGCGACAAGGAGCCCAAACAGAGCGACGAAGAGACCGACCCACCCCTGTCCGAGGTGCTCGGCGACCGCGTGGACGAGCTCGAAGAGCGGCTACAGCGGCTGGAGGAGTGGCGGTAGGCCGGCGGATGAAGGACTGGGCTACGGACAGACGCGTTCGATGACGTAGGGCTCGTCGAAGTTCGTCCAGACCTGGGTCGCGTACTCGCCGGCAGGCAGCTCGAGCTCGACCACCTCGCCAGCGCCAACCCACGCGAAGCTGGTGTCGATCGACAGGTAGTTCCAGCGGGTGCCGAGCGTGTTGTCGAGCCGCACGCTCTGACCAGGCCTGGGTACCAGACACGCGACGGGGGCATTGTCGTCGTTGAAGCCGCTCAGCGTCTCGCCGCAACGGAGCACCGGCACCGAGCCGCAGGCGGCGTCCTCGCCGATGAACAGCTCGAAGGCCTCGCTCGAGGCGCCCCCCACGCTGTCGGTGAGGTCGATCTGGATGTTGGAGCCGCCCTCGGAGACGCCGCTCGCCGTCAGGACGCCGTCAGCATCGATCTCGACGCCCTGAGGCAGTCCTTGCGCCGACCAAGAGTAGGGCGGAGAGCCCCCATAAGCCTCGAGCGTCCACGATCCACCGTCGGGATGCGGCACGGGGAGCGTCTCACCGAGCCGCGGCGCGAGATCGCAGGTCACGGTGAGGTCGCCGGTGCCCTGGCCGAACACCAGCGCCTCGCTCTGGCTCGTGTAGCGGCGAATGTCGTTGAACAGTGGGGACAGAGCGACCGATCCGGGCTGGAGCGAGAACGCCTCCGCATACCCCGGGAAGTAGTCCCACTCCGCCGGAACGGGACGCTGCACGTCGAAGAAGCCACCGGACACCGTGCCCGACGACCACGAGACCTCGAGCCGGCTCGTCCCCTCCGGCACATCGAGGGTGTAGATTCGGTATTCACGGGGATCGGCCGCCCCGAACCAGCCGTCGGCACCCTCGTTCATCCAGAAGTCGTCGGTGGTGACCGTGACGGTGTCCCCGCAGGCCACCGGCGCGCGGTGCTGCACCCGCAGCTCGGTGTCGTAGCGGTGGGGGTCGGACTGCCCGTCGTCGGCGACGATGGTGATCGGGAACACGCCCCCTTGCTCGGCGGCTCCGTCGATTCGTGCCCAGTCGGCATCGAACTCCAGACCGGCCGGGATGCTGCCTTCGAGCGCGAAGTCCACGCCCAGGTCGCCGCCGAGGGTGCTCCAGTTCGCGGAGCCCCAGTGCCCTTGAAAGAGCATGTCGCCGTCGGTGTCGAAGCCGGGCCCAACGCCGCAGTCCATGTGCACGGTGTAGTCCCCGACCCGCCATCCCACGGCACCCAGGTCGACGGGCGTGCCGAAGGCGGTCCACGTGTCGATGTCGGGCTCGTCGAAGTCGTTGACCTGGTCGCCGAACCGCCACAGATCCGTGTCGATGGTGCCCTCGCCCACGACCGCACCTGGGATGGCCCAGTAGAACCACAGCCCCGCGGGCTCCGAGGTCAGGGTCATGCGGTGCACGTGCTCGGAGGGAGGGGCGACGCGCAGCATCGACCACGACTCGGCCGGCTCCCAGGTGGCGTGATTGCCCAGGGCGGCGCCGGGGTTCACCGCTTCGATCGGCACCTGGATGGAGCGTCCGCAGGCGAGCATGTCGTCGGGCCAGTCGACATCCAGCACGAGGTCGACCTGGGACTCGCGGTAGCCGACGCTGAAGGCGAACGGGCCGCCGTCGCTCGGGGTTCCGGTGAGCACCCCGTCGCCGTGCAAGAAGATGCCCGGCGGCAGCTCTCCAGAGACCAGCTCGAAGCGGTGATCACCACGCACCTCGCCGATGCGCTGCAGATAGGGCTCGGTCACGGTCGCCGGCGCCAGCTCGATGGCGTCGCCCTCGAACCCTCCCCCGGCACAGGCCATCCACAGGGCCATCGCGATCACTGGGCACCATCCGGAATCAGAGCGGGGGCTTGGGGAGCCGGCGGAAGCTCGAAGCCCTCGGACGTCAGCGTGAAGTCGACGGTGCTGCGGCCCCCGGTGAACCGCGACCAGGCCTCGGTCCAGCGCTCGCGATACCCGGCCAGGGCGTCGAGCTGGTGCTCGGTGACCGGATCATTGGGACCCAGCAACAAGACCATGAGCACCCGGTAGTTCGGGTCGGCCTCGAGCCCCGGCTCGCGGGTGCCGGTCGCCGAGATCACGTCGTCGACGGTGAGATCGACGCGGGTACCCCAGACGGTCACGTCCTCTTCTCCGAAGCGGTGCTCGGGGCTGCTGGCCGGGCCTCGCGTCGCACCGTAGGGCTCGTCGATGACAAAGAAGGGCGGCACGTCATCAGGGGTGGCCAGGCCCAGCAGGTACAGGTCGAGGGGCGAGAACAGGCGCTCGGCCGACCGGTCGGTGGTGAAGCTGCCGTCGCCGTTGTCGATCCAGGCGTTGCCCTCCATGGGCGAGTTGGGCGTGTCCAGGAAGTAGGACCAGTGCGCCCCCTGCCGTCCGAGCATCATGGGCGGATCGACGTCGGCGAAGGACAGCCAGTGGTGGCCGAGCTCGTGCGCGAACACCCAGTCGGTGAGCGCCGGTCCCCAGGGGTCCCAGTAGTCGACGTAGTTCATCCACATGGCGCCGCGGGCTGGCACGTCGGTGGTGCAGGCCTCGGTGCCCAGCCCCTGGACCGGCTGGTTGAGGGTGATGTGGAAGGCGGCGGCGTCGTCGAACACATCGGGCAAGGCGGAGGGGTGCAGCACCGTCACGAAGTCGTAGGAGGACACCCGGTCGCTCAGCGCGGCTCGAACGACGTCGTGGAGCACCGTGGTGTGAAACCCGAACTGCAGCGGCTCGGGCTCGGGGATACGCACGATGACGAGGTCGTCGTGGTCGACCACTCCGTACACCGAAGGATCTCCCCAGGGCTTGTCCTGCACGTCTTCGGGCTCGACCACCCAGCACTCCGACGCCAGCGCGCCGATGGCCAACAACAACAGCATCACGGCACAACCCCCAGCTCGACATCCTCGAACCAGGCGGACGCGGGCTCGCCGGGGAGCGAGCCGGGCAGGTCGATGTGCAGCCCCCCGCCGACCACCACGGCCTGCGACCCGTCGGCCAGCGTGAGCTGCCCGGTGCCTGCATGTCCGTCCAGCGGAACGCCACCCGCGACCCAGAAGGCCAGCGGAACGTCGAGCTCCAGGACATCCCAGGCACCGCCCTGGCGACCGTAGATCTGCACCACCATCACCGGGTCCGTGCCGCCAGGATGGGTCAGAAAGGCCCGTGCGGCGTCGCGGCCCTCGACCTCATCGCCCGCGAACCATCCGCTGCCCGGCAGCTCGGAGTCGACGACGGCGTGAAAGCGACCGGCAAGCACCTGCCCATTGGGCTCGGCATCGAGCCACGGCTGAGGCCGCGGCTCGGAACATCCCAGCAGCAGGGTGGCCAGCAGCACGAGCTACTTCTCCCAGACCAACCCGTTGTGCGTGGCCGACGAGCCAAAGTCGGTGCAAGCGCCGTCGCCCGTGCCAGCAAAGCCGCCGTCGGGGGCGCACACGTAGGAGCAGTCGGACTGGCGGTGCACCGGGTTGAACATGTCGCAGCAGTCCATCGAGTACAGGTACACGTCTTCACCGTTGAAGGTGTAGCTGTCGACCTGGAGCACCGGGTCGGTGACCTGGGCCGCGCACGGCATGGCGCCATCGTCGGTGTCGACGGTGTCGTCGGTGCTTGGATCGCCGCCGACGCAGGCGGTGCCCATGGTGAGCAGAAGTGCAGCTAGGATGGTGCGCATCGTGGCCTCCGGTGCCGTGCCCTGGGCGATCGTACGTAAGCGCTTCGGTCACCGCCTGTCGAGGTCTGTCATCGCATCGAGTCTTTGCTCCGACGGTGCGTACGTCTGGCATCCGTTGGAGATCCCATGGCTGGACTGCACTCCGCACTGCTGACCTCGTTGCTCGTCGCCGCCGCGCCGACGCTCGTCCAGGACGTGGGCTTTCGTGTCATCGCGCCCAACGCGCACGCCCAGCTGGCCGGTGCCCTTCCCGCCCGCGCCGACGACCGCCAGACCCTCAACCGTGCACGCCGCTCGGCCGAGCGCATCCTCACGTCGCTGGGCATCGATGGCTCCATCAGCGGCCGCGTCAAGTCGCTGCTGTCCACGCACCGCAAGATGGAACGCAAGGGCGTGGGCCTCGATGACATCGCCGACCGCATCGCGCTGCGCATCATCGTGAGCGACGTCGACGAGTGCTACGCCGTGTACGAGGCGCTGCACCACCGCTGGATGGGCGTCAGCGGCGAGCAAGACGACTACATTGCCCAGCCCAAGGGCAACGGGTACCAGTCGCTGCACACGGCGGTCTGGGTCGACGGACGCAAGGTCGAGTTCCAGGTTCGCACCGCCGCCATGCACGAGGCGGCCGAGTCGGGCGCGGCCGCTCATTGGCGCTACAAGCTGGCGTAGGCTGCGCTACCCATTGACGCGCACCGCGGCCCCTCAGCGCGGCCGATGGGGTCCCGTCCGGTCGCAAGCGACCTACCCCCCATCGGCCGCGGGGCCGGCTGCGCTAGGGCCCACCCAGAACGACGTACACCGACCCCGTGGACCCACTCAGGGGCGCGCCGAGCACCACGTCGTCGTAGCCGTCGTTGTTCAGGTCGCCACCCGCGACCGCCTCGCCCAGCTGGGTGGCGCCTGCGCTGTCGGTGACCGTGCAGTCGGCGTCATCGACGCTGATCGCGCCGCTGGGCGGGGTGGTGAACAGGTGGGCCACGCCGGTCAGTCTGTCGACGGTGGCGACGTCTTCTTGCCCGTCGCCGTCCGTGTCGCCCAGGAAGGCCACCCGCAGCACACCGGGTGAGCGGTTGTTGCCGGTGATGGTGGCGTTGGCGTTGTCGGCGCGAACCAGTCCGGTGAGTGGACCCTGAAAGATCAGGGCCATGCCGTCGGAGCTCACGGTGCAGTTCGCGCCGCCATAGGGCGCGGCCAGCATCAGGTCCGTGTTTCCGTCGCCGTCCAGATCGCCCGCGGCCATGTCCCTCGCGGTGTCGCCACAGCCCCGCAGGACGTCATCGCCGGGACCAAAGAACCCGGCATCGGCCAGGGTGGCGCCCACGCCCGTGGTGTTGGCCGGTCCATGGATCAGCCAGGCCGCGCCGAACAGGTCCTCGTTCTCGCTGTTGCCCGGGAAGTCCCCATTGGGCGCCCCCATCACCAGGTCGTTCATGCCGTCGGCGTTCACGTCGGGCACCACCAGCACCGACGCCCCGATCTGGTCGGTGTTGCCGATGCCCACGACGGTGACCCCGGTGTAGTGGCCCACAAAGTCGGTGGCCGCGGCGGCCGTCGCGCCGACGCCGCTGGGCAGCACCCAGACACCGCCGTCGGGCAGCTCGGACGGTGCCTGCACGTAGTTGGTGACCACCACCTCGTCCAGGCCGTCGTTGGTGAGGTCGCCGAGCGCCACCGCGTGCGGGAACTCGTAGTCGGCCGTGCCGTCGTGCACGATGACGCTGTCAGCGCCGGCGTAGGTGGTGGCGCTGGTGGGGTTGAGGTACAGCCGCGCCTCGCCGGGCACGGGGAAGGGGCTCGCAAACCCGCCCGAGAAGGCCCCCAGCAGCAGATCGTCAGTGCCGTTGCCGTCGACATCGCCGACGGCCGCGCTGCTCCCGAAGGGCAGCCGCTCCTGGTCACTGACCAGGCGCACCGTGGACACCGTCGCCAGGTCGCCGCCCGCGGTGATTGGACCGGTGATCACGTAGGCCTTGCCGAAGCCCCCGGCGGTGAACGCGCTGTTGGTGGCGGTCACGACCAGGTCGTCGATGCCGTTGCCGTCGGTGTCGGCGATGAGCAGCTGGGCTCCAGGCCGGTCACCGGCCACCTCGCCGGTGAAGGTGTAGTCGGCATCACCGGGCACCACGATGTCGCAGCTGGGGCAAGGCAGATCGCCGCCATCGCAGTCCTGGTCGATGGTGTCGCCACACACCTCGGTGGCTCCCGGGAACACGCTGGCGTTCAGGTCATCGCAGTCGGCCGGCGACGGCACCGTGTTGGTGCTGGACAGGGCTGGCTCGCCGGCGCAGACGTCGACGGGCAGAGCGCACGCCGTGATGGGCGTGGCGTCGAAGAAGGCGTCGGCGTCGCAGCTGATGTACCAGGTTGGCGGCAACCCAACGGTGGCATCGGCAGGGTCGCAGTCGTCGACGTCGGGCACACCGTCGTCGTCGGCGTCGCCGTCGCCCGTGTCCCCGGTCTCGCCGGTGTCGGTGTCCGAGTCGGAGTCGGCGTCGGCATCCGAGTCGGCGTCGGCGTCGCTGTCCGCATCCGAATCGGCATCGGCGTCGGCATCCGAGTCGGCATCGGTGTCGGCGTCGGCGTCGCCGCCGCCTCCACTGTCATTGGTGTCCTCGTCGACGGAGGTGCAGGCCAGGACGAGAAGCAGCGAGGTGAGGATGAGGCGACGCATGGGAGCTCCGTGGGTCCGCCCGATATCCTCGCTCGACCAACCCTGCATGGGTCCGCAGGGCCAGGTCGAATCTACGGCCCGCCCAGGATGACGTGCACGGCACCGGCATCGGTCGCGACGGTGTTGTCCTGGGAGGCACCGACGATCAGGTCGCTGTACCCGTCGCCGTCGAGGTCCGCGCCGATGATGTCGGCCCCGATGAACGAGTCGTTTGCGCTCGAGGCGTCGGTAATCAGGCAGTCCGCGTCGTCCTGGTACACCGTTCCGCTTGGCTCGCTCTTGAAGATGAACGCCTGGGACGTCCACTGGTAGCCGGTGACCAGCTCGTCCTGGCCATCGCCGTCCATGTCGCCCGCCAGCGACACCTCGAGCACCCCCGCGCTGCTGAAGTCACCCCAGATCACCGCGTCGGAGTTGGCTCCCTCGTCGAAGCCGGTGAGCGGCCCCTTGAACAGCTGTGCGTGCCCATAGCCATTGTTCTGGCAGCTGAAGCCGCCGTATTCGGCAGCCAGGAACAGGTCGAGCTCGCCGTCGCCGTCGTAGTCGGCCACCTCGAAGTCGGTGCCCGGCTCGCCGCATCCTCCATCGAAGGGCAGCCCGACGCCGAAGCGGCCTCCGTCGGCCAGCGTGCGCGCCTCGCCCGTGGCGGTCGCCGGTCCGTTGATCAACCAGATGCCACCGTACAGATCGTCGGTGTCGGCGTTTCCAGGGAAGTCCGCGTTGGGAGCGGTCGTGAGCAGCTCGCCGTTTCCGTCGCCGGTGATGTCGGGGATGACCAGGGTGCGGGTGCCCTCCTCGCTGCTGCCGCCGATGCTCGGGATGCTGTAGCCGTAGTACTGGCCGACGTTGTCGGTCTGGGCGACAGCCGTTGCGCCGATGGTGTTGGGCAAGACGTAGGCACCGCCCCCTGGCTGCGCGGCGCCGGACTGAACGACGGCACCGACCACGATCTCGGCGAGGCCGTCGTTGTCCAGATCACCGAGGGCGACGTCGGTCGGGAAGGTGTACGTGTTGGTGCCGTCGTGGGTGATGACGGAGGTGACATCCGACCAGCCCGTGGCGCTGGTGACGTTCAGGTACAGGCGCGCCTCGCCTGGCGGGTTCGTGAAGCGCCCGTCCTGGTAGGCAAGGAGCAGGTCGTCGGCACCGTTGCCGTCCACGTCGCCCACGCCAATGCTGGTGCCCCAGCCGCCTTGGTCTTGGGCGACGATGCGAACGTCGGCGACCGTGGCGAGGTCTCCGCCAGACGTCAGCGGTCCGTGCAGGCCGTACACCTTGCCGAAGGGCGTGCTGCCACGCCGGTTGGGTGCCGAGATGACCAGATCGTCGGTCCCATCGCCGTTCAGGTCGGCAATGGCGAGCTCGCTACCTGCGGCGTCCTCTTCTTCTTCGGCGTACCAGGTCCAGTCGGCGTCGTCGGGAAGCACCACGTCACAGCTGATGCACACGGCGTCGCCGCCGTCGCAGTCCTGATCGATGGTGTCGCCGCAGACCTCGGTGGCCCCCGGGTACACGCCGGCGTTCAGATCGTCGCAGTCGGCCGGCGAGGGCACGGTGGTGGTACTCGACATGGCCGGCTCGCCGCCGCAGACGTCGATCGGCAGGGCGCACGCGGTGATGGGCGTCGCGTCGAAGAAGGCGTCGGCGTCGCAGCTGATGTACCAGGTGGGCGGCAGGCCGACGCTGGCATCGGCGGGGTCGCAGTCGTCGACGTCGGGCACGCCGTCGTCGTCGGCGTCGCCGTCGCCGGTATCCCCCGTCTCGCCGGTGTCGGTGTCCGCGTCGGCGTCGGTGTCCGAGTCCGCGTCGCTGTCGGAGTCGGCGTCCGCGTCGGTGTCGGCATCCGCGTCGGCGTCGGCGTCGGCGTCGGCGTCGGTGTCGGCGTCGGCGTCTCCGCCGCCTCCACTGTCGTTGGTGTCCTCGGCAACGGGCGTGCAGGCAAGGACGAGCAGCATCAGGGTCAGCATGAGGGGGCGCATGGGAACTCCTGCCCAGCGCCGATAATCATCAGAAGCCGTTCACGCCCCGGTAGATCCTCACCCGGCCCGAGTCGACACCGTTGTAGCTGGCACAGTGGTCGGCGACGACGGCGTCGTTCAGTCCATCGCCCGTGATGTCGGCGGTCAGGAAGGTGGGGTACCCGATCAGGCACTGGTTGGTGTCGGTCGCGTCTTCAACAAAGGTGATGAGCTCGGCCGAGCGTCCCGTGTCGGTCACCAGCCCGACACCGGCCGGCATCGGACCCATCATGAAGAAGCCTCGCTGGCAGGTGGTCGTCAGCACCAGATCGTCCTGGCCGTCGTTGTTCCAGTCGCCCACGTCGATCTGGTCGCCCAGGTAGTCCGAGCCACACGCCCCCTCGATGCGCCACGCCGAGTCGGCGAGCGCCGTCGCGCCCGCGACCAGGGGCGGAGTGACCGCGTACACCATGCCCTGGGTGCTCGGATCGCGAAAGCCGGCGGCGCCCACGATCAGCTCGGGAGCGCCGTCCCCATCCAGGTCGCCAACATCGACATCGGTCCCGGCGCTGTCGAAGGTGGCCTCGCCTTCCAGGACGGCCCACGCATCGGACGGAGTGAGGGCACCGGCCACCGGCCCACGAAACACGTAGACCTCGCCCGGGGTGGCTCCCCAGTTCCACCAGGCACTGGTCGCGCCCACCACCAGGTCGTCGGTGCCATCGCCGTCGGCGTCGATGCCCCCCACCACGCTGTACCCCAGGGATTCGGAGGTGGCCGGGCCGCCGATCTGAGCGGTGGCCGCCGTCGCCAGGTCGAGCTCCCCGCCAAGGCGTGTCGCGGAGCCGGAGATCAGCCACGCATGGCCGACCAGCGCCGTCGAGGCCCACAGATCGCCCGGCGCGCCCACCACGACGTCCGGGTAGCCGTCGCCGTTGGGGTCGCCCCCCGGCTTGATGCGAAAGCCCGCCGACCCGTCGCTGATGGCCGTTCGCAGCCGCGCATCAGCTTGAAAGCCATCGGCGTCGGCCACCACCGTGAGGTTGCCCACCAGCCGGCCCGGGCCCCCGTACACGATGTAGACCGCCCCTTCGTCTGCGCCGTCGACGCTCACGCCCGGGGCGCCCAGCACCATGTCGTCGTAGCCGTCGTCGTCCAGATCCACGAGCTCGAACATGGTGCCGAAGCGGTCGCCGTCGTCGACTCCCACCACGATGGCATCGGCATCGGCCGTCGTCAGATCCCCGCCGGGCAGCGGGCCGTAGAACACCAGCACACGACCCGGCTGAGCCCACTGGTCGAGATAGCGCCAGCCCTGGGCGCCCACCACCAGATCCGGCTGGCCGTCGCCGTCCAGATCGCCCTCGTCGATGTGCCAGCCCAGTGCGTCGTGCAGGTCACCGGTGATGGTGGTGTCCGCCGCCGCCGGGGTGAACGACGTCTGCAAGGGGCAGCCGATGCCGTCGCAGTCGTTGTCGATGCGATCGCCGCAGATCTCGGCGGCGCCGGGGTGCACGTCGGGGTCGGTGTCGTCGCAGTCGTCCACGGTGCTGTACCCGTCCAGGTCGGCATCGACCGGGGCTGCCGTGTCGGTGTCGGCGTCGCTGTCGCTGTCCGCATCGGCGTCACTGTCCGCATCGGCGTCGCTGTCCGCATCGGCGTCGGCGTCACCCCCTCCCCCTCCGGTGTCGTCGGGGTCTTCGACAGGCGCGGTGCAGGCCGCGGCGAGCAACAGCAGGAGTACGATACGCATGGTTCGCGGGCTCTATCCGTCCTCGAACAACACCGCATAGGTCCACCCCAGCGACACCAGCTCGGTGAACACGACCGTGCCGTCCTCGACCGGGTAGTGCCCGTACTCGTGCCCCGCAGCCATGGCCCGCAGCGCCTCGGCGTAGGGGAACTGCTGCTGGTCGAGCGCCCGGTTGTCGTGCAGCCCGGCGCCCAGGTTGAGCCCGCGCTGCTCGGACGACAGCACGACCTGCCCCTTCGCATCCACGAACCACTCGGCCACCACCCCATCGATGTCCACGTCCATCAGGTCGAGCATCGTGTCGAGGTCCAGGTCCAGGCCCACGACCCCAAAGAAGTCCCCCTGGCTGTCGTACAACGCCCGATTGCAAGGAACCAGGATGGAGCGACCCGAGTCGTCTTGGTAGGGATGTCCCCAGCGACTGCCGTGCGTGCCCCGTGTTGCCGTGTACCAGGGCCGCATGCGGGCATCGTAGTCGTCTGAGAGCCGGGGCATTCCTGGGTAGTTGAGCAGCACACCGTCTTCGAGGCCCACGTAGACCCATGAGGGGGGCACGCCGGTCTGCCAGAGCAGCTTGTGCTGCTCGGCCGCCGTCCAGTGGGGGGCCTGCTCGTCGGCGGCACGCAGCATCACCTCGCGAAACTCGTGGCGCAGGATGGACAGGCGGTGCACATCGCTCTCGAAGTCGCCCAGCGGCTTGTCCAGAGGGTGCTGCACCAGCGGGTGCTCGAAGGACACCGACATGCCGTAGCGGTCGTTGGGCCGGTAGTCGGGCGGCGGAGCGCTTCGGTACGCCGCCCGGTCGTACAGGGGGTCGTCGTAGTGACCGGCGGCGTTCCACAGGTCTTCGGCCTGGGCCGCCAGCGCGTCCACCAGTCCCTTGTAGCGAATGAGCTCGCTGTCGATCTCGTGGGCCCGGCGGCCCACCTCGGCCACCCGCACGCTCACGAGCGCCTGTTCCCGAGCCGCACGGTCCTCTTGGACCAGCAGCAACACCAACGCCGCGATGACCACGCCGGCCACGGACAGCACCATCCCAAACAGCACGCTCATGGTCGCGGTGGGGTTGCGCGTGGTCCACCGCCACAGCTTGCGCACCAGGTTGTCGGGCCGCGCCTGCAGCTCTTGGCCGTGCAAGAAGCGCCGCACGTCGCGCGCCAGCTCGGTGACGCCCGCATAGCGCCATCTGGGCTCCGGGTGGCACGCCTTGGCGACCACGGCGACCAGGTCTGGGGGCTCCACGAAGGGCCTTCGCTCGGCCTGTTGGGCAAGAAAGATCGCTGAGGCCGCGTTCTTGCCGGGGTTGGCGCGCGTGAGCGTGGTGATCTCCTGCAGCATGAGCCCCAGGGCGTACTGGTCGCTGGCTGCGCCCACGCTGGGGTCGCCCAGCGCCTGCTCCGGCGACATGTACGGCGGGGTGCCCAGCGCGGCGCCGGTCTGGGTGGTGTCGATCGAGTCGCTCGCCGTCTGCAGGGCCGAGTCGGTGTCGGCCAGCTCGGGGTCGGCCACGCCCGGCACCTTGGCCACCCCCCAGTCCAGCACATAGGCCTCGCCGTGGGCCCCAACCATGATGTTGGCGGGCTTCAGATCGCGATGCACGACCCCGCGCTCGTGGGCATAGGCCATCGCGTCGCAGACCTTGACGAAGACCTCGAGCCGCTCGTCCAGATCGGGCCCATCGCCGTCGACGCAGCTCGTCAGCAGGTCCTTCAGCGTCTGCCCGCGGATCAGCTTCATGGTGAAGGCGGGGGTTCCGTCGCCAGCGTGCTCCATCCCGTACACCGGCACGATGTTGGGGTGGTCGAGCTGGGCGGTGAGCTGCGCCTCGGTCAGAAAGCGCAGGCGAAGCAGCTCGTCCTGGGCCACGCGCTCGCCGATGACCTTGAGCGCCACCACCCGCCCCAGGACCGGGTCCCGCGCGGGGTGAATCGCGCCCATGCCTCCCGCGGCGAAGGGATCCATGACCTGCAGCCGCTCGCTCACCACCGGCCCCGCGAGCGCGACGCGGGCCAAGCCCTCGCCAAAGACGGTCGTGTCGAGCCCATCTCCTGGCGGCGCGTCGTGCATGGCGGACATCCTACAGCCAGGCGGCTAGATGGCTCGCATGCAGGTACGCGTCTTCACCGTCGGCAACTTCCAGGTCAACACCTACCTCCTCACCGACGAGGCCACCGGCGCATGCGCCATCGTGGACACCGGCGAGACCGACGAGCTGGTGCGTCGTCTGCGGGCGGTCGATCCGCCGCCCGACATCCAGATGATCCTGCTCACCCACACCCACATCGATCACGCCGGAGCCCTGCCCTTGCTGCAGGCCGAGTGGGACGTGCCCACGTGGTGCCCGCGCGACGACGAGCCCTTGTTCGTCACCCTGCCCATGCAGGGCCGCATGTTCGGCATGCCGCACCTCGACCGCCCCTGTGGCCGCATCGATCACTGGGTCGATGACGGCGACAGGGTGCAGCTGGGCAAGACCACCCTGCGCTTCCTGTCCACGCCCGGCCACACCCCAGGACAGGGCTGCTGGTACGACGACGAGCACATCATCGTTGGCGACACCCTGTTCAAGGGCAGCATCGGACGCACCGACTTTCCGCTGTCGGACCCGCAGCTGGCGGTCGAGAGCCTGAGGCGGCTCACCCAGCTGCCGCCGCAGCTCAAGGTGTGGAGCGGGCATGGGCCCGTCACCACCATCGGGCACGAGCTCAAGACCAACCCCTTTCTGGGCTACATCCGCCAAGAGCGGGGCATCGACGGGCCACGCGGCATTCCCTGGGCACCGGGGCTGTAGCGGCAGGGGGTCGTCAGACGCCGCCGTACACCGCCACCAGCTGCATGCTCTCGGCCACCAGCTTGCCTTCGGGAGACCACAGCCGGCCGGTGCAGTGCGCATGCCCGCCGGTCACCGCGCTCACCGCCGCCTCGAAGTAGAAGAACTCGCCGGCGGCCACGCGATCGGGCACACACACCAGGTTCAGCCCCCAGGTGACCGAGCTTGCCGGCGCCGGTGCGGTCATCAGCGCGAGCGCTGGCGAGGGCCAGGCGTCGATCAGGCCCAGGATGGCGCTCACCGGGTCGCCCGGGTCGGTGCGGTGCGCGCACCAGCCCTCGAAGCCGGCCGCCGATGCCCCCGAGAAGGGCGGGTGACCGGTGACCCAGCGCAGATCGAAGAAGCGCACGAAGTTGGGCATCACCCCCTCGATGAAGGGCATCGAGCCCAGGCCGTCGGGACTCGCCAGGACGCGGGTGGGCACGGGCAGCTCGATGGTGCCCGGCCGGTCGGCGCCATAGGTCAGCAACAGCTCGCAGCGGGCCGTTCCGTCCTGCACGATGCTGGAGCGCACACTGGTGTAGCTGCGGCCCTCGCGGATCACCTCGGCCTGGGGGGCGGCCGGGCCGGTGACCGGACCCACGAAGGCCCCCTGGAAGCTGCGCAACGGACGGTCTACCGGGACGAGCGCGGCGGCGGCCCGCGCGGCCACCGCGAAGGGAGCCCCGCCGAACAAGGCGCGCCCCTGCATCCAGGCGCTCGGGACGTGGCTGAGCTCGCTCTGGACGAGCTCTTGGAAGGAACAGGCCATGACGCAGCCTAACGACTGGCGGGACCGGGGTAAGCTTCGCTCATGAAACGCTCCATTCGCACCGTTCCGCTTGCGCTTCTTCTCGCCTGCACGCCCCCCGACGACCCCACCGACGACACCGGAGGGGGCGGCGGGGACGCCGATGCCGACAGCGACGCCGACAGCGATGCCGATTCCGATGCCGACTCGGACACCGATGTCGAGACCGGGAGCACCGGCGGCACCTTCGTCGAGGACTTCGACGACGAGACCAACCTCGACACCGGCGCCTCGACCGGCCGGGTTCGGGACGGCCTTGCGCAGGGCATTGCCCGCTTCGATTTCTTGCCCACTGGCGACGGCGCCGACGGCAGCTACGCACCCACCGCCAGCGAGGCCCTGGCGGCCGGCGTGTACCACTTCACCGACGTCACCATCCCCACGGGGGTGACCGTCACCGTCGACGGCGATCTGTGGCTCACCAGCGGCAGCTTCGACCTGGGCATCGACGCGGTTCTGGACGTGGCCGGCGAGATCGTCGTCGTCACCGACGGGGCCACCGCCATCTGCGGCGACCTGGAGCCCGAGGGTCCGGTGCGCATCCACGCCCACTCCACCACCGAAACCCTGATGCTGGGCTGTGGCGATGGCGAGTACTGGGAGCTCCGTCCGGCGGCCGGTCGGGCCGATCTCGAGATCTACACCCGCGGGCAGCTGGCCATCGACGACCTGAACTTCGAGCTGTACACCGGCGACAACCCAGGCTCCGTGGGCAGCAGCGCCACCCTTTACTCCGCAGCCGACGCCGACCTGAGCATCGGGGGCATCGTCAACTACGTCTACGACACCGAGCCGGCGGGCCCGATCGGCCTGTATGGCGGAAGCACCCTCACCCTGGAGTACTTCGACACCTCCAACGACCCAGGAGGCCCCCTGCAGGTGATGTACCCCGGCGACATCGAGCTCTCGGGTGCCTTTCAGGTGGGCGGCGGCGGCGCCGAGACCCGGCTCGTGACCCAGGGCTCCCTCACCATCGACGAGCAGGGCTTCATCTACAGCGAAGACTCCGACAGCCTGCCCAGCCCGGTGCACGTCGAGGCCGACTCGGTGCTGCTCACGACGCAGTCCTTCATCTACGCCGGCGACACCACCGACGGCCCCGGCTCCCCCACCTACGTGGGCGCGACCGGCGATCTGCAGCTGGTGGACGACAGCTACATCAACGGCGGCGATGGCAACTGCGGACCGGGTGGCGCTGTCACCCTCGAAGCGGGTGGCATCGTGTCCACAGGCACGGGCTGCTACGTGCAGGGCGGCAACGACACCTGCAGCGCCGATCCCGGCGGCGACATCACCATCACCGCGGGTGGTCTGATCACCCAGGTCGAAGCGCCCGCACTCATCGAGGGCAGCGGCAGCTCCAACGGCGTGGTCACCACCCAGGAGCTCACGACGGTCTCGGTGACGCCCGTCGTCGACTTCAGCACCACCTCGGTGCTGCAGAGCGTCGCGCTGTCTCTCGATGGCCAAGACGAGGCCACGGTCACCGATGTGCAGGTGGGCGCCGGCACCGGCACCGTCGAGCTGTCGCTGCTGGGCGACGACACCTGGCTGGCCCCAGGAGCGGCCGTCGGCCAGACCATCTACAACGGCTGGAAGTACCGGGTCACCATCGACAATGCCGCGGACGGCACCACCGGCGTCGAGAGCATCACGGTGATGTGGGAGTGACTTCCGCCCGAATGACCCCGTCCCCCAGCCACGCCCCAGACGCCAGCGGCTGCCCCCGGTGCATCACGACCGAGCGCCCGCTGAACCACGTGCGGCGGTCGAGCCCGTAGGTGTTGGCCGCCACCAGCGTCGCCTCCGGATGCAGCCGCCGGCGCCAGTAGCTCCACACCCGGTCGAACTGCTCGACCCAGTTGGTGGGGAAGGCGACCACGTCGGCCCCGCAGTCCTGGCACCAGGCGGTGAAGCGGTCGTCGTTGAGGTCCATGCAGATGCCCGGGGTGAAGGAGCCCCAGTCGGCGTCGAAGCGCTTGTAGCCGGAGTCTCCCGGCGTCGCCCACGGCAGGTCCAGGTGGTACAGCAGGGTCTTGCGGTACGTGAAGGCCAGCTCGCCCCGGGGATCGATGATCAGGGCCGAGTTGAAGAAGCGGTCGGCCTCGCACTCGGCAAAGCCCGCGACGAGCCAACAGCGATGGGCCTTGGCGATCGGGGCCAGCGCACCGAAGGTCTCTCCCCTCGCCGGCTCTGAGACCGGGCGAATCTCGGCCTTGTCGCCGAACACGTACCGGGTCGCGGCCATCTCGGGCAGCACCACCAGATCCGCCTTCTGAGCGGCCGCCGAGGCGAGCGCGACCAAGCGTCGCAGCGACCCGGCCTTGTCGCCTCGGGTGCCCTTGAACTGAACGGCGGACAGACGCATCGGCACGCCTATAATCCGCCATGGCCGCCAACATCGCCCGAGCAGCACACATTTCTGCCGTCCTCCTCGAGGAGGGCCTCGACTTCCTGACCCGTCGGGGCGAAGCGAGCGCCGACACCGACACCCCGCCCGAGGCCGAGACCGCCGCCCGGCTGCGCAAGACGCTGCAGCGCCTCGGGCCGACCTTCGTGAAGTTCGGGCAGATGCTGGCGACGCGGGTCGACCTGTTCGGCGAGGCCTTCGTCGACGAGCTGGGCAAGCTGCACGCCGAGGTCGAGCCCTTCCCCACCGAGATCGCCCGCGAGCTGGTCGAAGCCGAGCTGGGCGCGCCCATCGACACCCTGTTCGACAACTTCTCGGCCGAGCCGGTCGCCGCCGCCTCGATCGCCCAGGTGTACAAGGCGCGGCTCGCCGGCACGGACATCGCGGTCGCCATCAAGGTGCAGCGGCCCGATCTCGAGACCAGCCTGCTGTCGGATCTCGACGCGCTGATGGTGCTCTCGGGCTTCATGGACAAGCTGGTGCCGCCCTACCACTCGGCCATGGTGCACCGCATCGCGCAGGAGTACGCCAGCCGCGCCCGCGCCGAGATCGACTTCCTGGCCGAAGCCCGCGCCATCGACCGCTTCACCGAGGTGCTCGCCAACCTGCCCGAGTTTCGGGTGCCCACCCTGCAACGCCACCTGTGCACCCCGCGGGTGCTGGTGATGGAGTGGATGGAGGGCACCAAGCTGGCCGATGTCCAGACCCCAGACCAGCTCACCGCCCTGGGCTTCGACCCCGAGACCTTCTGCCGGGCGATGCTGCGGCTGCAGCTGGGCATGGCCTACGAGCACGGCTTCGTGCACGGCGACACCCACCCCGGCAACATCATCCTGGAGCCCAGCCGAGGCGTCGACGCCCCAGCCGGCCAGATCGCGCTCATCGACTTTGGCCTGCACGGCACCGTGCCCCGCAAGCTTCGCGACAAGATGCTCGAGATGGTGTTCAGCCAGGCGGCCGGGCGCACCGACGACGCTGTCAACGCCTTCGTCGAGGTGTTCCAGGCCGACCCCAACGAAGACCTCTCGGACTTCAAGGAGGCCCTGCGGGACGTGCTGAGCATGGCCGATCAGGTCGGGGGCATGCGCGACAACCGCATCACGGAGCAGATGATCCGCGGGATGCGGGTGGGAAGCCGCTACAAGCTGCGCGCCCAGTCCGAGCTGTTCATGGTGGTGCGCAACCTGGCCATCGTCGAGGGCATCGTGTTGCGCTTCTGCCCCTCGATGGACCCCGCCCGCGAGGTCAAAGACATCACCGGCGCCATCATGCGGCGCCGCCTTTTTGGCCCGGCCATGCAGGACGAGCTCACCATGCTGCTGCCCCAGCTCGCGTTGACGCTGTCCCAGCGGCCGCAGCTGGCATCCAGGCTCATGAAGCTCGAGCGCAGCTTCAACGAGGCCGCGACCCTGGGTGCCTTCCTGCGCAAAGAGGACGTCATCCGCGATCCCGTGCAGCAGGGGCATGCGCTTTGGATGGTGCTGGTTGCCGGGATCGCGTTGGGCCTTGGCGTGGCGATCGGAGCGGCGATCTAGGCCGATTCTCGGTCTCGACCTACACCCCCTCCTCCCGCAGCTCGAAGCGCCCAAAGTCGAACGGCGTGCCCGGCGCCGCCTCGACCTTGGTGAGCATCTCGCGAATGCCCTTGCCGCGCAGCACATCGGCCCGGTGGTAGCAGTACGGCATGTTGCCGCGGCGCCCCAGCAGGGTGTGTGCCGTCCACGAGCACCCACCCCGGCACATCTCGGCGTAGTAGCAGGTCTTGCAGTGGCCCCACAGCTCCGACAACGGCCGCTGGTGCGAGAAGTTGAGCTCGGGTGTGTCGTTCCAGATCTGCTTCAGGCTCATCTCGCGCAGGTTGCCGCCCACGTAGGGCGCGCTGGGCAGCGACGGGCAGCCCTTCACGTCGCCATTGCTCTCGATGCCCAGCACGAACTGGCCCGCCTTGCAGCCCTGCCAGTGGCTGCGCCGGATGCGGTGCTCGTGCGGGCCGAAGTAGCCCAGGTTGTTGGCGGCCTCGATCTTGAGCGAGCCACTCGCCGGCGAGTCCAGAAAGGCCACCAGCCGGTCCACGAGCTCGAGCATGTCGTAGGGCTGCAGCAGCCAGTCGTCGACCTCGTTGGCCCGGCCCATCGGCCCGGTGATCTGCACCTGCCACAGCCGGGCCCCATGATCCGCCAGCAGGGTGCCCAGCTGCTCGAGATCGGGCAGGTTCTGGCGGTTCCACTGGGTGTTCGACAAGGGCGTCATGCCAGCACGGCGGATGTGGCCCAGCGCGTCGACCGCCTTGCGCCACGAGCCCTTGAGGTTGCGCAGCTTGTCGTGCGCCGCCTCCATGCCGTCGATGGACACGCTCATGGCGACCATTCCTGCCTCGGCGGCGACCTCGGCCAGGCGCTTGTCGACGCCGCGGGCGCCCGTGGTCATCGTGGGCCGAATGCCGGCATCTCGGAGAGCGCGCACCACGTCCAGCCAGTACGGAGCGAGGTAGGCCTCACCTCCGATCAACGTCACCTCGGCGGTGCCGGCCTCAGCGAGCTGCCGCACCACGTCCAGTGCCTCGTCCTTCGACAGCTCCGAAGGCCTCGCCTTGCCAGCCCTCGAACCGCAGTGTTTGCAGTGCAGGTCACACTTGAGCGTGAGCTCCCACACCACGTAGCGGGGGTGGTGCTCGGAATCGGCCATCGCATCGCGCAGCGCCAAGGGCCTGCCTCCAGCAGGATGACCATGATTCCGCGTTCCCGACGACCGCGCCAGCAACCGGGTCGGATTCTGGTGCCAGCCCGGACCCCACGCTCACAACGTGAACGTGAGCCCACTCACCAGCGCGCCCGGAACCCGCTTGCTGTCGGTGCTCCGGCCGCCGTAGGTCTGGCTGCTGGGCAAGAAGGCCACCTCGCTGGTGAGCGCCTCGAGGCCGCTGCCGAACAGGTCGTACAGCGACACGTCGAAGCGCATCACGTCGAGCGGCGCCACCAGCTGGCCATCCTCGACCCAGAAGGTCGCGAAGCGGGTCATGCCGGTGACGCGGCAGGCATTGCGGTCGCTGAAGTTCAGGTACCACAGGTTGCTGACGTAGACGCCCGTGCCCAGGCGCTCCAGGATCTGGGCCTCGTCGAGGCCGCCGCCGGCCATCGACAGCGAGCTCGGCCGCTCCCACTTGCTGGCCCCGTTGGGCCGAAGCCCGTACTCGGCCGCGCTGCGGGGCGAGATCATCGCGCCGGCATGCCGCCCCTCCGAGATGAGCGGGACCGAGGCCGGCTTGACGAAGCCCTCGCCCTGGAAGTTGGGGCCAATGCCGCCCGCGGTGTCTTCGCTCACCGAGACCAGCGGCGACAGCTCCCGCTCGCCGTCCACGAGCTTCTGCAGGGGGCTCACCTTGGTGCGCTGTCCACGGATCGAGAAGCCGCCCCACTCCCACATGTCGGTGAGCTCGACGACGGCCGCCGGAGACAGGTAGGCGCGGTAGCTCCCTGGCTTGACGGCGCGCGAGGGGCGGGCGAGCGGGCCGAGCTGGGCGCGACTGCCCTCGATCGAGGCCCGAACCGCATCCGGACTCCAGTCCTTGCCACCCACACTGGCCTTGACTGCCTTGTCTTGGGTGGCCACCAGGCTGTAGTCCAGCAAGGTGCCCCCCGAGGCGAACCAGTTGCGCTGGCCGTGGTGGTTGGCAAAGCCCCGCCACAGCGTCCCCCCGGCGTAGATGCCCACCAGATCGGTGCCCTGGCCGGCCTGGGTCACCGTGTCGACCACCTCGTCGGGGCCGGGCACGTCGACCGGGTTCGCGACCGTCGTGCTGTTCACCTCGGTGGCCAGCATGAGGTGGGGATCCTCGGGCAGCTGGGGCACCAGCTGGGCCAGCGCATCCGCGGCGTCGAGCAGACGGCCGCGATCGACCGCGGCGTCGCCCGACAGCGTCACCGCCCGGGCCGCGTGCCGGCTCCCCTGAACCAGGCGCAGGCTGGCGGCACCCTGGCTCACCGAGCCCGCCTGGCGCACCGCCGCGTGATTGAAGCGCACGAAGTCGCTGTGCTCGCCGCTGGCGTCGAGGGTGAAGCCGAAGCCGGCGGGAAGCGCGGCCTGAACGGCACCGGCGAGCTCTTCGAAGCGCTGCTGGTCGATCACTTCGCACCTCCGAACACTTCGACCCCGGCAAAGCGGCAGTGCGGACTGGCGTGGCCCACGCTGATCACCTGGTTGGGCTCGCCCTTTCCACAGAACGGGGTGCCGAAGACCTGGAAGGAACGCCCGTCACCGACGCCCACCAGGTTGCGCCAGAAGGACGCGCTGATGCCTCGATAGTTCGGGTTCTTCACGATGCCCTTCAGCTCGCCGTCTTCGATGAGGCGACCGTACTCGCAGCCGAACTGGAACTTGTTGCGGCTGTCGTCGATCGACCACGACTTGTTGGTCTCCATGTAGACCCCCCGCTCGATGCTGCCGACGAGCTGCTCGAGCGACGATGTGCCGGGCTCGACGTTGAGGTTGGCCATGCGGTCGATGGGCGCCCGGTTCCAGCTGGTGGCTCGGCTGTTGGCCACGCCTCCGATGCCCGCGCGGGCCTGGCTGATGGTTCCGCCCAGCGGCAGCATCAGGATGCCCTTGTCGATGAGCATGACGCGCCGGGCCGCCTCGCCGTCGTCATCCCAGCCGTAGCTGGCGTACTGGCCGTGCACGTCGGGGGCGAAGCTGACGTTGAGCAGGTCGGAGCCGTAGCGGTAGCTGCCGAACATGTCGAGGGTCACGAAGCTGGTGCCGGCGTAGTTGCGCTCGTCGCCCAGGATGCGGTCGAGCTCGATGGGGTGCCCGATCGACTCGTGGATCTGCAGCATCATCTGGTCGGGATGCAGCAGGATGTCCATGGTGCCGGTGGGGCACTCTGGCGCGTCGAGCAGGTCGACCGCGTCGCGGGCCACGCGCGCGGCATTGGCGTCGAAGCCGAACTGGTCGAGCACCTCGGCGCCGCCCTGGCGGCTGGCGCCTCGCAGGCCACCGAGGGTTCGTCGCTGGGCGCCATCGGGCCCCGCGGCGATCACCTCGATCTCTGGCGCCAGGCGCACCACCGTCTGGTGCACGGCCCCCCCGTCGGAGGTCAAGTAGGTGGTGCGCGTCACCTCGTGCAGCACACTGGTGGTGCGCTCCACGATGCGATCATCGACCTTGGCGGCGGCGCAGGCCTGCCGCAGGCGATCGAGCCGCCCGGCGATGGGCAGGGCCTCCCAGGGGTTCGCCACCGGGCTCGCCCAGTCACCGCGCGGCGTCGGCATGGACAGCTTGGCGGTGTCGAAGACGGCGATGGCGGCGCTGGCCCGGGCCCAGTGCCGGGCCCGCTCGACAGCCGCCCGAATGCCCGACGCCGACAGATCGGGGGTGGCGGCGTAGCCCGAGCCCCCACCCTCGTGCACGGTCACCATCAGGCCCACGTCGCTGGACGACTCGGGAGGCTCGACGACATCGTCGCGAACCGAGAGGACGGATTCGTCGCGCTCGACGAGGCGCAGCGACACGTGGTCGGGGCCCGCGGGAAGCGCGGCGTGAAATCGGGAGGTCAGGTCTGTGCTCATCCGGGCTGTCTATCCTGCTCGCGCCGGTGTAGTCTGCGTGCCTCTCATGGAACTCTCACTTCCCATCGTCGTCGCCCTCGTCGTCGGAGCCCTGGGCATTGGTTTCGTGGCCGCCCGATTCGCCGGCGGCAGCGGGGGTGCCGATGCTGCCCCCAAGACCGCCGCCGCGGCGCCGACCACCGCCCCGGTCCAACCGGCTGCAGCCGAGCCGGCCAAGGCCGAGCCCGTGCCCGAGAGCACCGAACAGACCGGTCAGGTCGACGAGCTGGCCGAGCCCACCGAGGTGCTCGGCGCCAACGAAAAGATCGAGCCTCCGCCCGTCGAGCCCAACTCCGACTTCGACGACGACTTCGACGAAGACGAGGGCGACATGTCCACCGTGATCGGCTTCGATCACTTCGACGAGGGCACCGACATGGGCGGGCTGCTCGATACCCTCCGCAAAGAAGCCGCCGAGGCCAAGCAGACCAAGAAGGCCGACCGCAAGGCCGCCAAAGAGGCCGGCCTGGACGAAGACCCGGCCTGAAGCCCGTGAGGTCGCGGTGGCGAGGCTACGGCGCGTCCGCCGAGAGCCACCACATGAAGGCCTCGCCCTGCTCGCCGCCGTTCACCGGCACCTGCGTCTCGACCGGACCGCCGGCCTCGAAGGTGCCCGTGCCCGAGTAGGTGCCCACCACGACCAGCTCGCCGCTGGGCAGCTGCACGACCTCGCGGGCCTCGGCGCGCGGCTCGGTGGCCGTGGGGTCGGACGTGCTCGGCACCACCGCGTGGGCCCACTGCAGCGCCCCATCCAGGCCGTAGCGTGCGACAAAGCCGTTGGGGTGGTTGGCGATGCCGGGAACAGTGGTTCCCGACGCGCCATCGGACAGGGTGGCCCCCGTGCTCCAGTGCTCGCCGACCACCACCACGCTGCCGTCGGCGAGTGCCGTGGCATCGCTGAAGCGGGCCCCGTTGCCCGACAGCTCGCGCACCCAGATCTCGTTGCCAGCGCTGTCGAGCAGGGCCGCCCAGCCCCTGGGGTTCGAGAACGACGTCGACACGGTGGTGCCGGCGGGGAAGGTCGTCGTGCCCGACGTCCGGCCGATGATCAGCAGGTTGGAGCCGGCCTCGTAGACGCGCTCGACGTGACTCTCGGTCTCGGACTGGGTCATCGTGGCGAGCAGGCTCATGGTGCCGCTCGCATCGGCACGAGCGACAAACAGGCTGCTGACGGTGGTGCCGTTCGGTGCCGCGATCGCCGTGGCCGCGTTGCCCGCCTCGAGCTCGAATCCATCGACGTTGGACGACCCGACCACCAGGCAGCTGCCGTCGTCCAGCGCCCGCACGCCACGCGGCTCGAGGTGCCCGCCGACGGGCTGAAAGACCCGATGCCAGGTGATGGTGCCCGTGCCGTCGAAGTTGCCCAGAACGCCCCAGCTTCCCGGTCCCGTGGCTGGGTCCGGGAGGTCGATCGTCCCGCCGGTGTGCACGAGGTCGGCATCGCTGCTGTAGCGGAAGCCGAAGCAGCCCGTCCCGTCGGCCCGCACGTCGACGCGCATGGCAAAGAAGTTCGTCACCGTCGTCTGCGGCTGCTGAGCGATGGTCCACTGCCAGGCCAGCTGGTTGTCGTAGCCGGCGAGGAGCTGCGAAGCGGTGGCCGGAGCCGCGGTGTGCGTCGCTTCGCCGGCTCCTCCGGCATCGACGGTGACGCTGTTCCAGTAGTTCACCGAGGTCACCACCCGGTCGCCACCGGCCGCCACCGCGACGGGACTGGTGACGTCGGGGCCGCCCACCACGGCGTGGCCTAGCGGCGACCCCGCCGCATCCAGGCGCAGCAGGAATCCGTCCCACAGGCCACCCACCTTGCTGACCGTCGCGCCGCCGCCGCCAAGGCTGGGATCGAAGGCCGCGAAGTTCCCCGCAACCACGAGCTCTCCAGCCGACGTGACCGCCGCCGCCGAACCCCCGCCCCAGTCGTCGTCGGGCACGGTCATCACCCGGATGGTGGCCGCTGTGGGGTCGGTGTCCGAGTCGCTGTCGGCGTCCGAGTCGGCGTCGCTGTCGGCGTCCGAGTCGGCGTCCGTGTCGGCATCGGAGGACCCGCCGCCGCCGGTGTCGTCGTTGGGCTCCTCGGGCCCCTTGCAGGCGCCCGTCAGCGCCCCGAGCGTCAGCACCCCGATGGTCCAGGATCGCAAGTCCACCTCCAGGTCAGACCATACAAGCTGAGCCCGACCGGCACCGTGATATCCTGGGGTCCCCTTCCCCCTGCGCCCCCTCCCCCACCCCAACGAGAGCCCTCTCAGTGAACATTCGAACTGCTGTGCTGCTGCTGGCCATTGGCTGCGGCGGCGCCGATGCCCCAGCCGAGACCCCCGACGCGCCAGATCCGGCGCCGGCCACCGAAGAACCCGCAGCCGAGCCCGATCCCGAGCCGGTCGCCGAGCCCGAGGTCGCGACCGACCCGGTCATGGACGACACGGCCCGTCTGCTGGCCGGTCTGCCGCTCGACAAGACCAGCCCGCTTGCGCATCTGTCCGCCAGCCCCGAGTACGAGGCCTACGCCGCCTCCATGACCGAGCTGTGGACGATGTACGACGACAAGACCCTGTCCAAGCTGCGCCCCTGGCAGGAGCAACACCTGGGCGATGCCGGCGCTCTGCCCGTGTTCTACCCGTTCAGCGGGCCCGACATCATGAACGCGGTCCTGCTCTTTCCCCAGGGCACCACCTACACGCTGATGGGCCTCGAGCCGGTGGGCACCATCCCCAAGTGGAAAGAGGCCCAGGCCGCGACGGTCAAGCCCGCGCTCGACCAGCTGGCCAAGTCGGTCGAGGACATGCTCCGGCGCAACTATTTCATCACCACCACCATGGCCGAGCGCATGGGCGACGACGAGGCCGACCAGGGCGTCACCCCGGTCATGATGTTCATGCTGGCCCGCACCGGCCACGAGATCCTGGGCGTGCGCGTCATCGAGCTCACCACCGACGGCGAGGTGGTGGCCCAGGACGACCCGAAGGCGGCCAAGGGCAAGCTCACCCGCGGCGTCGAGATTCGCTTCCGCGACCGCGCCGAGGGCGTCAAGGGCCCCGGACCCGAGCAGTCTGTCCGGTACTTCCCCGGCAACGCCAACGACGGTCACTTCACCCAGGGCGGCGGCCTGCACACCTACATCCACAAGCAGGGCGAGCACCTTGCCATGGCAAAAGCCGCTTCGTACCTGATGTACTACCACGAGTTCGACGACGTTCGCGGGCTCTTCATGGGTCAGGCCAAGCTCATCCTCACCGAGAGCTCGGGCCTTCCGTGGCACCGCCTCGACGACCCCAAGGATTGGGACGTCACCCTGTACGGCAACTACGACAAGCCCATCCGCGCCTACGTCGACCGGTGCCAGCCCGACCTCAAGGCCGCTCTGGCCAAGAACAGCACGGCCGAGCTGCCCTTCCCCTTCGGCTACCAGTACCAGACGGGCAACCACATGATGATCGCCCGGCGTGCCGCCACCAACCCGCTGGTGGCCGAGCCCGTCTACGACGCCTCGATGAAGATCGGCTTCAACACCACCTGCCGCGACGGCAAGGTGTACGAGATGCACTTCAAGCCGCGCGATCAGAAGCCCGACGTCGAGACCCAGATCTGGCCCGCAGCCGGGTAGCCATTTCCGCTAAAACGCCCGAGCATCGGATCCGATGCAGCGAGCATGACCCAGCGGGACGATCACCAGGCCTTCTTCGATGGCCCCTTCTTTGACGAGCCGGCCACGCAGCGTGAGCCGGACATCGAGAAGCGGGAGTCGACCGCCAACCGCGCCTCGACCGAGCCGGTGGCACCGGTGCGCGAACGCGTAGCGCCCCAGCCTCCCAGCCAGCCTTCCTGGCCCACCGAGCCCAGCGACGGCGTCGGCTTGGAGCACGACTTCTTCCCCGATTCCCTGGCTGACGACGAGCCCATCCAGGTGGGCTACCCGGCGACGCACCTGTGGGGAACGGCCGCCCTCGGTGCGGCCGCAGCTGCGCTGGCCCTGACCCTGCTCTCGGGCCCCGGCCCCGCCCAACCCGCCTCCGCGACAACCGCGCCCACAACGACGCCGGTCAACCAGCAGGTGGTCGCGTCGATCCTGACCGGCGGCCTCGCCCCGGCCCAGGAGCAACGCGCACTGCAGTACCTGGCCTTCGTGCACACCGACCAGCCGGTCGGCGCCTGGGCCCGCCAGCAGCTCCTGCCACCCGACGCGGGCATACCGATGGCACCCGGTCCGGCCGTGGCACCGGAGCCCGCCGAGGCACCGGAGCCCGCCGTGGTCGAGAGGCCCGCCGTGGCACCGGAGCCCGCCGAGGCAACAGAGCCCGCCGTGGTCGAGAGGCCCGCCGTGGTCCAGAGGCCCGCCGTGGCCAAGAGGCCCGTCAAGGTCGAGGAGCCCGTGCAGGTCGCCGAGGCCGCGCAGCCGTCTGCCCCCGTGGTGACGGCCCCGGTCACCCCGCCGCAGCCCACCCCCCCGCCGGTCCCGACCCAAGAGGCCAAGCTCCCGGCCCTCGACGCGTTCGCGGCTGCGATTCCCGAACCTGTCGCCATGCCCGCGCCGGGGCTGGATGCGGCGCTGCAGAAGCTCCAGGCCCTGCGCAGCTCGGACCTTGAGCCGGCGGCGCGGCCTCGCAAGGTCACCTTCGCCGCCATCGACCAGGACCTCGACGACGACGACGAACTGCTGAACAGCGCCCTGTCGACGGCACGTCCCGGGGTCGAGGGGTGCTGGAGCAACGCCGCCGACGCCGAGGGGCTCGCGGCCGGCGAGCTGGTGCTCAGCCTGTCGGTGGCACGGGGCAACGTGGAGGGTGTGAGCGTCGAAGACGACGGCATCGGCAGCGCCGACCTGGAGCGGTGCCTCGTGCGGCGCCTCGGGCGCATGCGCGTGGGCCAGGCCGGCACCGGAGACGCGGTGGTGACCCTGGCCTTCGAGTAAGACCGGGCCCGACGGGGCTCAGGCCGCAGCCTTGGCCCGAGCGCGCGCCGCTTGGAGCCGGCTGAGCAGCTCCTCGGTCGCCTTGGACTCGACCTCGGCGGCCTGCAGGGCGGCGAGCCCAGCCTGCAGGTTCATGAGCGTCTGGTCGCCGATCTTGACGTAGTGGTAGCCAAAGAAGGCCTCGAGATCGAGCGGCAGCACCCAAGGAGCGAGCGCGAGCACACGACGCAGCCAGAAGGGAGACAAGAAGCGCTGCAGTCCGCCCCGGCTGCGTCCGGTCTTCTTCTCGGCCAAGGTCCACGACTCGCGCATGGTCGCCATCGCCAGCGGCAGCAGCTCCCGATCGGCAGCCAGGGCCGAGAACGACCAGCCCGCACACTCGAGCGCCAGCACGGTGCGTCCAAGGATGGGGGCCATGAACGCGACCTCGTTGTACACGTGATCGACGACCTTTCCGGGAAGCCCCCCCTGCTTGAGCGCGTGCACGACGGCATCACGACGGGACGCCGGCCCTGAGAAGCCCAGCCCTCCGGGCGGAAACCAGTACGCGATGCCTGGCCGGGGCAGGGTCTCGTGAGGCAGCGGTGCCTGGTAGCTGATGATGTTGAGCATGCCCCACACCAGCTTGTCGGGCTCGAAGCGGTCTTCGAGCAGATCGCGCACGACCGGGCCGTTCGCAAAGCCCACGATGGTGGCGTCGCCCGACGCCCGTGCGAGCTGCTGCAGCCAGTCGCCCTTGACCAGGGCCGTGGCCGCCACCGCCAATACGATGGCATCCCAGGGTGCCTCGAGCGCCTGCGCCTGATCGATGAACACCTCGTCGGCCACGAAGTCGACGGGTTGATGGCGCTCGGCGCTGCGGCGGTTGAGGTGGTAGGTGGCCACACCCTGCTTGGCGTCTTGCTCTTGCCTGGGGCGGACGAGCACACCCACGTGAGCCCCTCCCAGCTGGAAGTGGCGGGCAAATGCCACGCCGATGGCACCACCACCGCCGATCACCAAGACACGCATCGAGGACCTCCGAAGGCCGCCGACCTAACCACGGGAAGTCGAGGTTCGAGCGCGCGTGACATCGAGTGGCAACTTCAATCGAGTGATTGGGTTGCAGGGGGCCAGCGCCCGCCCTCACCCCCACCGAGCCACCGCACACTCGCTCAACATCACCTGATCCTTCGTCACCAACGGCAGGTCATCGGCCAGCGCATGGGCGGCGATCATCCGGTCGAACGGGTCACGCGTCCACTTCAGCCCTGCGGCGATCGCGGCCACCCGGTCAAAGCGGCTCTCGGCCACCCCGAGACCCGCGACGCTGCGCAGCTCGTCGAGAATCACGGCGGCGGGCACCGTGAGCCGTCCGATCTCGTGCAGCAGCTCGAGCTCGATCCGGACCATCGGCGAGACCAGCGGCCGAACCCGTCCCAACGACTCGCGGGTCGCAATGGGGATGCGTTCGATGTCTCCCTGGTAGAGCCACACGGCGACATGGGTGTCCAGGTGCATCACGTGTCGTCGGGGCTCCAGTGGCTCGCCCCGCCACCGCCAGGGGCCGAGCCTGTTAGGTGGCCAGCCTTTCCTGCCACGAGGACCCGATGTCGAAGATCATCTACACCAAGACCGACGAAGCGCCTGCCCTGGCCACCTACAGCTTCTTGCCCATCATCAGCGCCTTCGCTGGTGCAGCCGGCGTCGACGTCGAGACCCGCGACATCAGCCTCGCGGCCCGCATCCTGGCGGTGTTCCCCGAGCACCTGACCGAGAGCCAGCGCGTGGCCGACACGCTCGCCGAGCTGGGTGAGCTGGTCAAGCAGCCCCAGGCCAACGTCATCAAGCTGCCCAACATCTCGGCATCCATCCCGCAGCTCAAGGCGGCCATCGCCGAGCTGCAGGCCAAGGGCTACGCGCTGCCCGACTACCCCGAAGACCCCCAGTCCGACCAGCAGAAGGCCATCCAGGCCCGCTACAACAAGGTCAAGGGCAGCGCCGTCAACCCCGTGCTGCGCGAGGGCAACTCCGACCGTCGGGCGCCGGGCGCCGTCAAGGAGTTCGCGCGCAACAATCCCCACTCCATGGGCGCCTGGACGAGCGACTCCAAGAGCCACGTCGCCACGATGACCCAGGGCGACTTCCGCCACAACGAGCAGTCGGTCACCGTGCCGGCCGCCACCACCGTGCGCATCGAGCACGTCGGCCTGGACGGCACCACCACCGTGCTCAAGGACGGCCTGGCGCTGCAGGCCGGCGAGATCATCGACGCCACCGCGCTGTCCAAGCGCGCGCTCACCGCCTTCCTGGCCCAGCAAATCGACGATGCGCGCAGCCAGGGCGTGCTGTTCAGCCTGCACATGAAGGCCACGATGATGAAGGTCAGCGACCCCATCATCTTTGGGCACGGGGTGCGTGCCTACTTCTCTGACCTGTTCGACAAGCACGGCGCCGTGTTCGACGAGCTGGGCGTCGACGTGAACAACGGCTTCGGCGATCTGGTCGCCAAGATCGAGTCCCTGCCCGCCGATACCCGTGCCGCCATCCAGGCCGACATCCAGGCCGCCTACGACAACGGCCCCGACCTGGCCATGGTCAACTCCGACAAGGGCATCACCAACCTGCACGTGCCCAGCGATGTCATCATCGACGCGTCGATGCCCGCGATGATCCGCACCAGCGGCTGCATGTGGAACAAAGACGGCGAGCTGCAGCAGACCAAGTGCGTCATCCCCGACAGCAGCTACGCGGGGCTGTACCAGGTGGTCTTCGACGACTGCAAGGCCAACGGCGCCTACGACCCCACCACCATGGGCACCGTGCCCAACGTCGGCCTGATGGCTCAGAAGGCCGAGGAATACGGCTCCCACGACAAGACCTTCGAGATCGCTGCCGACGGCAAGGTCCGCATCGTCGACGCCAGCGGCAACCTGCTCACCACCCACAACGTGCAGAAGGGCGACATCTGGCGTGCCTGCCAGGTCAAAGATGCGCCGGTGCGCGACTGGGTCAAGCTGGCCGTCAGCCGTGCCCGTGCCACGGGCTGGCCTGCGGTGTTCTGGCTCGACAGAGACCGCGCCCACGACGCCCAGCTCATCGCAAAGGTCAACGCCTACCTGCCCGAACACGACCTCACTGGCATCGAGACGCACATCCTGTCCCCGGTCGACGCCTGCCGCTTCACCGTCGAGCGCGTGCGCAAGGGGCAGAACACCATCTCGGTCACCGGGAACGTGCTGCGCGACTACCTCACCGACCTGTTCCCCATCCTCGAGGTGGGCACCAGCGCCAAGATGCTGTCCATCGTTCCCTTGATGAACGGCGGCGGCCTGTTCGAGACCGGCGCCGGCGGCTCGGCGCCCAAGCACGTGCAGCAGTTCGAGCAAGAAGGCCACCTGCGCTGGGACAGCCTGGGCGAGTTCCTGGCCCTGGCCGTCAGCCTCGACCACCTGGGCGAGCGCTTCGACAACGGTGCCGCCCGCATCCTGGGCGCCGCCCTCGACGAGGCCACCACCAAGTACCTGCTGTCGAACAAGAGCCCCAGCCGCAAGGTCAACCAGATCGACAACCGAGGCAGCCAGTACTGGCTGGCCACCTACTGGGCGCGCGCCCTGGCCAGCCAGACCACCGATCCCACGCTCGCCGCGCGCTTCGCCAAGGTCGCCGACGCGCTCGAGGCCAACCAGGACACCATCGAGGCCGAGCTGCTCGCGGCACAGGGCGCTGCGGTCGACATCGACGGCTACTACTGGCCCGACGAGGCCAAGGCCACGGCGGCGATGCGGCCGAGTGCCGTGTTCAACGGGATCATCGAGGGGGTGTAGCTACGGCTCGGCGCTCACGCTCAGCAACCTCAGGGGCCCGCCGGAGTTGGGCCCCGCCTCGCCGATGCCGATGATCACGTTGTGGTTGGACGGGATGGTGTAGGGCCCGCCGATGTCGTTCCAGGGGCCGCTCGGGCCACTGGACGAGGTCTGGATGCGCACGGTGTTGCCGCTTCGCGTCCAGCGAAAGCCCCAGATCTGGGTGTTGTTGCCCTTGCCACCCGCGTGGTACTGCCCGATGAAGGTGCCCGCATAGCCGCTGGGGTAGCCGGTGGTGCCGATGGCGCCCCAGTAAGGTCCATTGCCATCGGCGGAGTACCCGGTGTGGTCGGCGTAGTCGACAGCCACCCCGTGGATGATGCCCATTCCGACGTAGGTGTGGCCCCACTCGGCGACGACTTCGAAGTCGCCGGTGAAGGTGTGGTTCAGCACCACCGAGCTGTAGTTCTGGGTGACGTTCTGCGTGGCCGTGAAGACGGTGTTGGTGCCGATGCCGCTCGACAGCTGCCCGCTGGGGGTGACCTTGACCCACTCCAGCAGGGTGATGTTGTCGGCGCTTCGGCCGTCGAAGCGGCGCCAGTCCGTCCCGTCGTAGAAGACGGGCCACCCCAGGTCCGTGTCAAAGACCATCAGGCCCGCAGGAGGAGACGAGATCCCCGTGCGCTGGGCGGTGCTCATGCGCGGCGGCAGGAAGCCCTGGGTCGTGGAGTCAACCTGCAGAGCGGCCGCCGCATCGTTGGTGCCCGAACCGACCCCCACGGAGCCGCTGAACGACAGCGCATCGTTGGTGACGAAGCCCTCGACGGTGGCCTCGTCGAGCACATCATCGCCGTCGTCGAGCCCTGAGGGGCGGTTGGAGAGCGTGTTCCAGTCGGTGCTCGCGTGGCTGTGATCGCCGGCGGCCACATCGCTCGACGAGCCCCCCACGGGAATCTGCGAGATGTCGATCACGCCGGTGACCTCGGCGAAGGAGTGCTGGTGGGCGGTGGCGCCGACGCAGGTCCAGGCTCCGCTGGCGACGGTGGGCAGCTGGCCATCGGAGCAGCCGAGCGTCGCGATGGTGCCCGACACGTTGCTGACCTGCGACCAATCCAGCGTCCCGGTGAGTCCGTCAGCGAGGTCGGCCACGGTGGCCGAGTCGGCCGTCTGGGCGTGTTCGGCCCGGAACGCGTGGTTCACGGCCTGCAGCTCGATTCGCGTGAGATCGGGGCCGCCGTTGATGCTCATGGACAGGAACAGCTCGTCGTTGTCCCACAGACCTGCCGGAAATGCGGTGCTGCTGCCAAGCTCGAGCGTGTAGTAGCCGTCGTCCAGGCTCTCGGTGTGCGACTCGGTCCACAGCGCCGTTCCGCCGCTCGGGGTGTCCCACAAGGCCACGTCGATGTTGGTGCTCCCCGCCAGCGGGTCGCCGAGCGCATCGAACAGGCGGCCCTGCTGCAGCAGGTTGTCGGGCGCGGCCGCGGCGACGGTGGACAGGAGCAGGAGCAGGGATGCAACGAAAGTTCGCATGGAAACCTCGATGGGTCGATGGCCGCGGAGTGTACCAGGAACCTGGTGCAGGGGCACCACACAGCGCGACCGGGCCCCCGGTCCTGCTATGCTGCCGCCCGGAGGTCCCCCGTGCGCTTGATGATCTCGGCGGCGGCGCTGCTGGCGCTCAGCGGCTGCCTGTACATCGACGACGCCGATCACCAGCAGCGCGTCGATCTCGACGGCGACGGCTTCACCGGCGACCAGGACTGCAACGAGGGCGACGCGTCCGTGCACACCGAGGTCGAGCTCTTCCAGGACCTCGACGGCGACGGCTTTGGCAACGCCACCAGCACCACCAGCTGTGGACCGCTCGAGGGCTACACCGCAGCCGCCGGTGACTGCAACGACGGCTCCGCCGATGCCTACCCCGAAGCGCCCGAGCTGTGCGACGGCATCGACAACGACTGCAACGGGACCGCCGAGGACGACGATCTCGTGAGCTGGTACCTCGACGCGGATGGCGACGGCTTTGGTGCCGGCGATGCCGTCGAGGCGTGCGAAGCCCCCAGCGCCGCTCATGTGCGCACCGGCGGCGACTGCGACGACGCCCAGCCAGCGGTGAACCCCGGTGCCGACGAGCGCTGTACCGGCATCGACGACGACTGCGATGGCCTGGTCGATCAGTCCGACGACTCCTTCCAGGGCGACGGGGACTGGTACATCGACGGGGACGGCGACGGCTTCGGCAACCCCGCCGACGTCGTCTCGGGCTGCGCGCAAGATGGCCGCGTGCCCTTCGCCGGCGACTGCGACGACACCGATGCCGCCGTGAACCCTGCCGCCGTCGAAGCGTGCACAGGCGTCGACGACGACTGCGATGGCCTGGTCGATGTCGGCGCCGCGGGTGCCGTCACCACCTTCGCCGACGTCGATGGCGACACCTACGGCGATCCCGCCACGGCCGAGACCTCGTGCAACCCCGACAGCACCCGCGTCTCAGACGACACCGACTGCGACGATGCCGAAGCGCTCGCCTTCCCCGGCAATCCCGAGGTCTGTGACGGCGTCGACAACGACTGCGACGGCGCCGTACCCGCCAACGAGGTGGACGACGACGGCGATGGCTTTCGGGCCTGCGAAGACTGTGACGACAGCGACGACAGCGCCAGCGAGCTGGTGCTGAGCTACGCCGACATCGACCTGGACGGGTATGGCGACCCCGACAGCGCGGTGCAGACCTGCGGCATCCCCGGCGACCGCGTGGCCGATGGCCTCGACTGCGACGACGGCAACCACGACATCTACCCCGGCGCCGAGGAGCTGTGCAACGGCATCGACGACGACTGCGACGGCGAGTTCACCGTGGCCGAAGAAGACAGCGACGAGGACACCTTCCTGCCCTGCGCGGGCCCCGACCAAGACTGCGACGACAGCGACCCCACCATCCACCCGGGCAGCCACTTCACCGAGGTGCCCCACGACGGCGACGACCAGGACTGCGACGGCAAGGACGTCTGCACCGATCTGAACTGCGATGGCTGGGCGGATCTGGTGCTGGCGAGCCACAACACGGGCTTCCCCGTCCAGCTGGCCTACGGCAGCAGCGCCGGGCCGACCAGCAGCGGCGCACTCCTGCTGCCCGCGGAGTACGCCGGGTGGACCCAGGTCCGGGACTTCGATGGCGACGGCTTCCTGGATGTGCTCGTGTCGCACCACAATGACGGGGACTACGAGACCGAGAGCCGGCTGTGGTGGGGGCCCAACCACGACGTCTGGACCGCGCTGCCCACGCTCGGGCCGATGCAGGTCTGTGTGGGCGACATCGACGGCTCCGGCCACGACGACATCGTGTTCACCAGCTACCGCAACCTGCTGGGCTACGACACCACGGCCGCCGTGTACTACAACGACGGCACCCGGTTCACGACCTCGACGCCGCAGTCGCTGCCGACGGTCTCGAACCTGGGCTGCAAGCTGGGCGACCTCAACGACGACGGGTACCTCGATCTGGTGCTGTCCAACTGGGGCGACGGAGGCAGCGGCTTGTCCCGAGACAACACCATCTACTGGGGAACCTCGTCGGGCCTGAGCACGGTCGCCGCCGCGTCGGTGCCGGGCGGCTCGGCACGCGCACAGGCCATCGACTTCGGCGACGTGAACGGCGACGGCAAGCTCGACATCCTGCTGTCGCGCAACCACACCCAGGACATCCGCATCTGGCTGCAAGACAGCAGCGATTCCTACTCGTCGGCGTCGTACGTGGAGATCGAGGCCGGCGGCTCTCGCCAGGCCCGCTTCGCCGACCTGAACGGCGACGGCTACGACGACGTCATCGCGCCCGCTCAGTCGATCGCCACCGACCACAGCTGGGACATCCCTTCGTACGTGTACTGGGGCGGAATCCTGGGGCTCCAGAACTCCAACCGAACCCTGGTGCCCACCCTGGGCCTCGTCGATGCCATCCCCTTCGACATCGATCAGGACGGCCACATGGACCTGTTGACGCTGTCCGAGCGCATCGCCACGCCGCTGGTCGACCCCACGAACAGCCAGACCTTCAGCTACAGCCGCGACGCCTTCATCTTCTGGGGCGACGGCGTCGGCCTGGACACCACCTCACCCACCTCGCTGCCCACGCTCGGCGCCCTCACCGCTGCGGTGTACGACTTCGACGAGGACGGCAACATGGACATCGTCATCGGGCAGGGGCTCGACGGCACGGGCGGATACACGTCCTCGGTGGTGTACTTCGGTGAAGACGGCGGACGCACCTTCGACATCGGTGCGCCGACCAGCCTGGGCAACAGCCTGCGCAACGCCCACATCACCGTCGTGGGTCGCTGATCGGACAGGCGAAGCCGCCTGCCCAATCGGTGCCTACGCGCTCTTCTTCTTCTTGTTGCTGTCGTAGATGTCGTTGATGACGTCGGCGAAGCGCTCTTCGACGACGTTGCGCTTGACCTTGAGCGAGGCCGTCAGCAGGCCGTTGTCGATGGTCATGGGCTCGGGCAGCAGGCGGTAGTACTTGATGCTCTCGAAGCTGGCGAGCTTGCTGTTGACCTTGGCCAGGTGGGCGTCGATCTCGGCCGCGACCTCGGCGCTGTCCTGGTTGGGCTCGATGCCCTTGCCCTTGGCCCAGTCGGTGAGCTCTTCGGTGTCGATAGCCAGCAAGCACACGCAGTAGTTGCGCTTGTCGCCGATGACCACGGCCTCTTGGATGATGGGGAGCAGCTTGAGCTGGCCCTCGATCTTGGCCGGCGAGACGTACTTGCCGCCCGAGGTCTTGATGAGCTCCTTCTTGCGGCCGGTGATCTTGACGAAGCCGTCGGAGTCGACGCTGCCCAGGTCGCCTGTGTGGAACCAGCCCTCGTCGTCGAAGGCATCGCCGGTGGCGTCGGGACGGTTGAGGTAGCCCTGGGTGATGTTGGGCCCCTTGGCCAGGATCTCACCGTCTTCGGCGATCTTGATGTCGACGCCGGGAAGCGCCGGACCGACGGTGCCGATGCGGATCTTGCCGGGGGCGTTGCAGGTGAGCGCGGGGCAGGTCTCGGTGAGGCCGTAGCCCTCGAGCAGATCGAGGCCGATGGCCAAGAAGAAGGTCTGCACCTCGGCATCGAGCGGCGCCGAGCCGCTGAGAAGGGCAGTGGCACGGTCGAATCCGAGCGCGGCGCGCAGCTTGGACAGCACGAGCTTGTCGGCGATGCTGTACTGCAAACCGGTGAACATGGGGATGTCGCGGCCGTCGAGGCGGTACGGGATGGTGGCCTTGCCGGCGTTGATCGCCCAGTTGAACAGCGCCTGGCGGTAGCCGGGAGCCTGCGACACCTTGCCCTCGATCTTGGACTTCATCTTCTCGTAGACGCGCGGGGCGCCAGGGAAGAAGCCCGGACGGGCCTTGTTGAGGTCTTCGACCAGCGTGGGCACCGAGCTGATGACCAGCGGCACGTTGTTGTAGGGCCCGGCGAACTGGATGAGCCGGCCAAAGCTGTGCGCCAGCGGCAGGAACAAGAACAGGCCACCCGCCTGCATGCGATCGTCGATGACGTTGGCCGAGTCGACCATCTTGGCCATGGACAGGTGGTTGGTGTGGGTCTGGATGACCGCCTTGGGCGGCCCGGTGGTGCCCGAGGTGTAGGTGTAGGTGGCGATCTGATCGGGCTTGGCACCCTCGCGGCGCCGCTTGAGCTCGCCACGAAGCTCCTCGAGCTTCTCTTTGCCGCGGGCCTCGAGGCTGGCCAGGCTCTCCCAGTCGTCGGCGGCGTCGATGCCCGTGGGGTCGATGACCACGATGTGCTCGAGCTTGATCTGCTCGGGGGTGTACTCGGTCTCGAAGAAGGTGAAGCCCTTGCGCATCTGGCGGATCTTCTCGAGCTGCTTGGCGTCGTCGATGACGATCAGCTTGATGCCGGTGTCCGTGTGGCAGTAGCCGACCTCTTCGGGCAGCAGCGAGGCGTAGACGGGCACCGTCTGCAGGCCCACAGAGAGCGCGGCGTGGTCGACCGTGATCCAGTCTTCGCTGGTCTGGCCCAGGATGCCCACGACGTCGTTGTCTTGGAGCTCGATGGCGGACAGGATGCCGGCGGCGATGATGTCGGCGCGATCGGCGATCTGCTTCCAGGTGCGGTCCTGGTACTCGCCAGCCGCGTTCTTGGTGCGAATGCCGATGTCGCTGGGGTTCGTCTCTGCGCGCACGTGCAGCAGATCAGAGAGAGTATCGATGTCCATGGCCATGGTTCTTTGCCCTTTCTCGGAGGTCGTGAGGGGGCGAGACTATAGGGGCGGGGCCTGATTGCAAAGGCCTATACTCGTGATGTCTACGTGAGGTTCCCCATGCGCCGTCTGCTTCCCATCGTCTTGCTGCTCGCTTCGTCTACGGCTCTGGCCTTTCCCCGGGTGCTCAACCACCAGGGCCGGCTCAACGACACGGCGGGGGTGCCGCTCGACGGTTCCCACGACCTCACCTTCTCGCTGTTCGACACGCCGTCGGGCGGAACGGCGGTGTGGACAGAGACCCAGACCGTGAGCTTCGACGACGGCTACTTCTCGGTCGACCTGGGCTCGAGCGCAGCCCTGCAGGACGACTGGTTCGAGGACAGCGCCAGCCTCTTCCTCGAGCTCGCGGTCGACAGCGGTCCGCCCTTGCCCACCCGCCTGGAGCTTCGTCCTGCGCCCTACGCCATCGTGGCCGGACGGGTCGAGGGGGGCACCGTCGACGCCAGCGAGATCAGCATCGGTGGCACCACGGTCATCGACAGCGACGGCCTGATCGACTGGTCGCACATCAGCGGAGCGCCCAGCGACCAGGACACGCTGGCCTCGCTCTCCTGCTCCGATGGCCAGATCGCATCGCTGGCGTCGGGGAGCTGGACCTGCGTCGATCGGGCCCACACCCACGCTCCCACTGACATCGTGGGCGTCCTGGACGTGGGACAGCTTCCCATCGGCACTGGCAGCACCAACGTCGCCGCCGGCGACCACAGCCACACCGCCAACGACGTCGGCGCCCTGCCTGCGGGCACCACCCCCGCCGACATCGGCGCCCTGCCCGCCGGCACCACCCCCGCCGACATCGGCGCCCTTCCCGACACCACAACCGCTGCCGACATCGGAGCGATGCCGGCCGTCCAGGGAGGCGCTGCCTTCGGCGCCGTCGGCGACTCCGACTGCGGGGGCGCGGCCCCGGCGGGCACCGTGCGCTGGTCGGGATCCGGGCTCGAGGTGTGCGACGGCACCGACTGGCTCTCCATCCGCACATCGGGCAGCCAGGACGGCAGCGACATCACCGATCCGGGGGTCACCTGCGCGCAGATCCTGGCCGACCACCCCACCAGCGGCTCCGGCCTGTTCTGGATCGACCCCACGGGCTCGGGCACTCCGTGGACCACCTACTGCGACATGACCGTCGACGGCGGCGGATGGACGCTGGTGGCCTACGCAGGCGATCGCACCGGTGGCTTCCCGCGCATGGACATCAACGCCGGCAGCTTCAACCCCAGCAACCGCGTGGGCAAGGCATCTCGAGGCGCCGTCGACATCGCGCGCCTGTCCCAGGAGATGACGCTGTCCTACCACGCGAGCACGGGGCACTCGGGTGCGCTCGAGGACACCAGCGACGCCGTCTCTTTCGTCATTCCCAACCCCTCCGCGGTCACCCTGTCGACCTCGGCCAACCAGGGCTCCTGCGTGGCCGTCAGCGCCAAGCGGCTCAAGCCCGACGGCAGCACCCACGAGTGCGTGGGCAGCACCAGCAACGGCACCGCGGGGGTCAGCGCCACGGACTGCAACCCCTCGGGCGGCGAGGCGACCGCCGGCGTGTGGACGCAGTCGCTGGGCGGCACCTACTCGGGCAACTTCGCCTACGGCCTGTACGGCACCGAGTGGACGTGCAACAGCTGGCCCGACATCAGCCACCACTGGTGGGTCGACACCCAGTACTACAACTGGGAACCGTCGGCGACGCAGTACTGGAGCGGATCGGTGAACGGCGCCACCGCCATCTGGTTCCGCTGATGTAAGCCACGCGCTCCCGATGCGTTCCCCCTGCGAACACGGGCTGCAGGCCCGCAGGAGGAACACATGCGCGGACTCGCCCTCATCACCGTCCTGGCCATCACCGGCTGCCACGATCCCGACCGCATCGAAGACATGCTCGATGGCGACAAGCCGCTCATCGGCCAGGCCGGGCAGCAGAACACCCCGGTTCAGACGGCCCAGTTCCGCTGGGACCCGGTGTTCGGCGTGCTGGACATGTCGGGCAAGGTCAACGGCGTGGACGTGACCGAGAGCAAGGCCGGCGAGTGGTTCGACCGCGCCGCCGGCGGCTACGGCGGCTACGGCATGCTGGAGGGTTCGAGCGCCACGGTGCGTGGAGGTGGCGGACGGGCTCGCAAGACCGCCATGCCGTCCTCGATCGCGCCGTCGATGCCCGCGAGGGACTACGCCCCGGTCGAGTACGAAGAGGCCCCCATGGCGGGCGACTTCGGTGGCGGCGGGTACACCGACGGCATCATGCCGGCACCCCAGGGCGGCAGCCCGCTGAAGGCCGGCAAGACCGACGACAACGTCGACTACGACGCCTTCCTGGCCTTCCTGGACACCTGGAGCGGCAAGCCGGGCGTCGCCGGAAACCACGTGCCGGTGGACGTGCGCGACCGCCGCTTCGTCAAGGTGCACGACGGCGCCGGAAACCCCCTCCCCGGCGCCCGCATCTCGGTGGTGGACCTGGACAAGGACCAGCTGGCCTGGAGCGGTACCACCTACGGCGACGGGGTGGCTCCCTTCTACCCCCACGTCGCGGGCGCCAGCCAAGCCGAGGGCAACTGGCTTGTGCAAGCCGAGATGAACGGCGAGTGGGCGAGCGTGAAGTGGGACGGTGTCAGCGAAGAGGTGGCGCTCACGGTCGATGTCTCAGCAGCACAGGGTGCCGTCGACCTGGACGTGGTCTTCCTCATCGACACCACGGGCTCCATGAGCGACGAGATCGCCCGCATCAAGAGCACCCTGTTGTCGGTGACCGACAAGGTGAAGGGCATCGAGGGCGGCGTGGACCTTCGCTACGGCGCGGTGCTGTACCGCGACATCGGCGACGAGTACCTGACCCGGCACACCCCGCTCACCAGCGATGTGCAGGGCTTCGACAACATCCTCAAGGGCATCTCGGCCAACGGCGGCGGCGACGGCCCCGAGTCGCTGAACCAGGGCCTGTCCATCGCCGTGAGCGAGATGGAGTGGCGCGACAACGCCGCCAAGCTGGTCTTCCTGGTGGCGGATGCCCCGCCGCACATGGACTACCAGGGCGACACCACCTACGCGGACGCCTCGCTGGCGGCCCTGTCGCAGGGCATCAAGGTGCACACGGTGGCGGCGAGCGGACTGGACGACTTCGGCAGCTTGGTGTTCCGCCAGTCGGCGCAGCTCTCGCGCGGCCAGTTCGTGTTCATCGAGTACGGCAGCACGGCCGCCAGCGCCGCCGACCACGGCGTCACCGGCCAGGTGAACAGCAACAACCTGGACGCCATCTTGTTCGAGCAGATCCAGCGTGAGGTCGAGGGCTGGGGCAGTGTGGCGGTGGCGAGCCGGTAGGCGGGAAAGGGTCGAGGGAGCTGGCGGCAGGTCGGCGCTGGTTGGCGCGTGGGGCGCCAGTTGGGGGAGACCTGGCCGCAGGTCGGCCCGGGTTGGCGCGTGGGGCGCCAGTTGGGGGGACCTGGCTGCAGGTCGGGCCTGGTTGGCGCGTGGGGCGCCAGTTGGGGGGGACCTGGTCGCAGGTCGGCGCTGGTTGGCGCGTAGGGCGCCAGTTGGGGGAGACCTGGCCGCAGGTCGCCCCCGGTTGGCGCGTGGGGCGCCAGTTGGCCGAGACCTGGCCGCAGGTCGCCCCCGGTTGGCGCGTGGGGCGCCAGTTGGAGGAGACCTGGCTGCAGGTCGGGCCTGGTTGGCGCGTGGGGCGCCAGTTGGGCGAGACCTGGTCGCAGGTCGGGCCTGGTTGGCGCGTGGGGCGCCAGTTGGCGGGGACCTGGCCGCAGGTCGCCCCCGGTTGGCGCGTGGGGCGCCAGTTGGCCGAGACCTGGCCGCAGGTCGCCCCCGGTTGGCGCGTGGGGCGCCAGTTGGCCGAGACCTGGCCGCAGGTCGGCCCGGGTTGGCGCGTGGGGCGCCAGTTCGGGGGGACCTGGTCGCAGGTCGGGCCTGGTTGGCGCGTGGGGCGCCAGTTGGCGGGGACCTGGTCGCAGGTCGGGCCTGGTTGGCGCGTGGGGCGCCAGTTGGCGGGGACCTGGTCGCAGGTCGGGCCTGGTTGGCGAGGCAACCGACGGGTCGCGCGCCGTCCATCACCGAGGCGGGCACGGGCACGGGCACGGGCACGGGCGCGGGCGCGGGCACGGGCGCCAGTTGGGGGGGACCTAGCCGCAGGTCGCCCCTCGTTGGCGCGTGGGGCGCCAGTTGGGGGGGACCTGGCGGCAGGTCGGCGCTGGTTGGCGCGTGGGGCGCCAGTTGGGGGGGACCTGGTCGCAGGTCGGGCCTGGTTGGCGCGTGGGGCGCCAGTTGGAGGAGACCTGGCGGCAGGTCGGCGCTGGTTGGCGCGTGGGGCGCCAGTTGGCGGGGACCTGGCGGCGGCGCTGGTTGGCGCGTGGGGCGCCAGTTGGCGGGGACCTGGTCGCAGGTCGGGCCTGGTTGGCGAGGCAACCGACGGGTCGCGCGCCGTCCATCACCGAGGCGGGCACGGGCACGGGCGCGGGCACGGGCGCGGGCGCGGGCGCCAGTTGGCCGAGAACTGGCGGCAGGTCGCCCCTGGTTGGCGCGTGGGGCGCCAGTTGGAGGAGACCTGGCGGCAGGTCGGCGCTGGTAGGCGCGTGGGGCGCCAGTTGGGGGGGACCTGGCCGCAGGTCGGGCCTGGTTGGCGCGTGGGGCGCCAGTTGGCCGAGAACTGGTCGCAGGTCGGCGCTCGTCGGCGCGTGGGGCGCCGGTTGGGGGGGGCCTGGCCGCAGGTCGGGCCTGGTTGGCGCGTGGGGCGCCAGTTGGCCGAGAACTGGTCGCAGGTCGGCGCTGGTTGGCGCGTGGGGCGCCAGTTGGAGGAGACCTGGCGGCAGGTCGGCGCTGGTTGGCGCGTGGGGCGCCAGTTGGGCGAGACCTGGCGGCAGGTCGGGCCTGGTTGGCGCGTGGGGCGCCAGTTGGCCGAGACCTGGCCGCAGGTCGGCGCTGGTTGGCGCGTGGGGCGCCAGTTGGAGGAGACCTGGCGGCAGGTCGGCGCTGGTTGGCGCGTGGGGCGCCAGTTGGGCGAGACCTGGCGGCAGGTCGGGCCTGGTTGGCGCGTGGGGCGCCAGTTGGAGGAGACCTGGCGGCAGGTCGGCCCGGGTTGGCGCGTGGGGCGCCAGTTGGAGGAGACCTGGCGGCAGGTCGGCCCGGGTTGGCGCGTAGGGCGCCAGTTGGCGGGGAGTTGGTCGCAGGTCGGGCCTGGTTGGCGAGGCAACCGACGGGTCGCGTGCCGTCCATCACCGAGGCGGGCACGGGCACGGGCGCGGGCGCGGGCGCGGGCGCGGGCACGGGCGCGGGTTGGCGGAGACCTGGACGCAGGTCGGCCCGGGTTGGCGCGTGGGGCGCCAGTTGGCCGAGACCTGGACGCAGGTCGGCCCGGGTTGGCGCGTAGGGCGTCAGTTGGGGGGACCTGGCCGCGGGTCGACCGCTCAGTCCTCGTCGGGCCAGGACACTTCGGTGCCCCCCTCCGCCACCCGGAAGGTCGTGAGGCAACCCGCCGTGTCCGAGCCGTTCGACAGCGCCATGATCCAGCCCTGGCAGTAGTCGACGGGGCCGTAGGTCGTCCCGGCGCCGATGGTGCTGTAGAACACACCCATCTGGTACAGGCCGATGTCCTGGTCGCTGTCATTGTGGATGGTGACCGGCGCCTGCAGCGCCTGGTCGTCGCACTCGTCCCAGCGATCGAGCCAGGTCCAGTCGTCGCCGGGCGGGCATGTCCCTGGCGCGTAGCCGGCGCCTCCAAAGATGTTCTGGAAGAAGCCCGTGGTCGCCCCTTCCGGGTTGGCGATCGCGTAGCGCCACTCGGCCAGCAGGGTGAGGTCGGCGTCGGCGGTGCAGGTGTCGGACACCAGCCGCACCGTGCCGAGCGCCTCGCTCTGGCTCGTGAAGTCGCCGTCGTGGCTCACGGTCACGCCGTCGACGTCCACCCCCTCGCAGGTGTAGGTGCCGCCGGCACGATCACAGGCGGCTGCAGCGGATGCCTCGATGGCGACAGCCAGCTCGCCACCCTCCTCGCTCACGACCCAGTCGCTGCCTGGCCAGGCGTCGTCGGCACAGCTGTCGGACCACGCCGTCGCCGTGGCCGTCCACGGCCCAGGCTCGACCTCGAAGCTCGCGCCGCAAGCCTGGGCATCGAACACGCTCTCGCAGGCGCTCCATCCCGCATCGCAGGCGGTGGCGGCCAGCAGGGCCACCGGGAGCATGGAGATGGTCGGCCAACGCATGCGCACAGGCTAGTACAAGCGATCGAGCGCTGCTAGAGTCGGCACTCCATGCGACTTGTTCCCGCCACCATCGCCGTGCTGGGTCTGGGGCTCGCGTCCCCCGCGACGGCGGGCTCGAGCTTCTTCAAGAAAGACCAGTACGATCCCGACACACCGGGCTTCGGCACCCCCTACACGCGCTCCCAGCTGGCCCTGGGCATGCACTACACCCGGGGCTTGCTCGCCGAGCCGACGCACCGCGTTGCGTTCACCGCCGGCGGCGAGGCCGGCATCCTGGTGCTGCCCTTCGTCACCCTCGGTGCGCGCGGCACCTGGAGCTACCTCAATGCCCGCGTGCGTGGCCCCGAAGGCTTCGACGGCTTCACCGGCTACCGGACCTTCGCCGCCACCGTCGACCCTGTGGTGGCCGTCGATGTGATGGCGCTGCGCGTCTACGGCTTTGCCAGCGTGGTGTCCCTCGCCCGCGCTCGCGGCACCTTCGGCTCGGGCTGGCCCGGCGAGGGGCTGCGGTACCAGCACTTCGGCGCCGGCATCAGCCTGCGCTACCCCATGGGCGAGGCCGCCTTCGGGCCCCAGATCGAGTACAGGCAGCACACCCAGGAGGTGCGCAACGGGCCCGTCGATCACCTTCCCGAGCGCGCCGTCGGCCACACCTTCTACGTCACCGTCGACCTGGTGACCTTTGGAGGTGGCTCGTGAGGTTGCTCACGCTGACCCTGCTGGTGGCAAGCCTGTCGGGCTGCGCCTGGACCAGCGTGAAGTCGGGACAGTACCGGTTTGGCATGAACCTCGCCAACGCCCGACTGGTGTTGATCGCCCAGACCCCGAGCGATGCGGGCACCGCCGAGGCGATGGGTGTCTGGGCCCGCCACCCGGACAACGAGCGTGCCCAGGCCGCCGTCTTCGCCGCGCTGGCCGACCACCTGGACGTGGTCGAGCGCGACTTCGGCAAGCTCGAGTCCAGCAGCCAGTCCGCGGTGCTCGACCGGCTCGGAACCACCACCGGCGAGCAGGCGAGCGGCTTCGCGCTGCGGGTGCTGCCCGTGGTGGGGCCGACGGTGCAGGAGGCGGCGGTGCGCTCGCTGGCCGGCCGTCAGGACGCCACCGCCCTCGATGGCCTCGCCGAGCTGGCCCGCAGCTCCGACCGCCCCGAGCTGCGCATCCTGGCCGTGGGCGCGCTGCACCCCGCCATCAGCGAGACGGCGATCACCACCCTCACCGGGCTGGTGGCTGCCACCGACGAGACCGAAGAGCTTCGCCTGGCCGCCCTGCACGCCCTGCGTCCCCACGACCACCCCGACGCCCGCGCCCCGCTGGCGGCCTTCGCCGGGCAGACCGACGACCCGGTGGCGGCCGCGACCTTCGACGCCCTGCGCCTGGGACGCGGCGACGACGAGCTCGACGCCGGCCTGGCGGCCACCTCTGGCACGGTCACCGGTCCAGCAGCCACGCGCTTCCTGGGCGCCAGCACCCCTTGGGCCAGCCGGGTCCAGGAGCGCCTGCACCAACTGGCGACCGATGCACGAAGCGAGGTGCGCTGGGAGTCCGCTGTCGCCCTGGTGGTCAACGATGATGACGCTGGCGGCCCGCCCATGGTCGCCTTCCTCGACGACCCCGATCGCCAAGGCACCGCCCGCGACCACCTCGATCGCTGGGAGCTGGGCGCCACCCCCCACCTGCGGGCCCGCGCCGGAGATCTGACCACCCCCGCGGGCCGCTCGCACCTGGTCGAGCTGCTGGCCGACGTCGGAGGCCCCGACGATCGCGCCCTGCTCACCAAGCTCGGTGCCGATGCGCCCGCCATCGAGCGCCTGAGCACCGCACCCTATGGGCTCTTCGCCGATGGCACCGCGGTCTGGGGCGACCCCGCCACCTTGAGCACACGCCGCGCCCCGCTGCAGGCCGCGGTCTCCGAGCTGCGCGACCAAGCTGCGGCCGAAGGCCTCGCGCCCGGCCCCAGGTACGTCGCCCTCGCCCGCGCCTGGGCCTTCGGAGGACGATCCGACGCGTCGCGCTCGGCCGCCACGGCTGCTGCCCAGGCCGCTCGGGATGGCTGGATCCTGCCCATCGTGCTCGATGCCCAGACCAGCGGCGACTTCGCCGGCGTCGTGCTGCGCGAAGAGGCGGCGTCGGCCCTGGGCCGCGGGGTCCGTGCCCCGCTCCAGCTGGCCCCCGAGCAGGCGCACCTGCCGTCGCTGGCCGTCACGGGCTCCCTGTCCTGCGAGTCGAACACCGGCGAAGACGTCAGCACCTTCGAGTCCAGCGAGTCCATCCCCTACCAGATGCCCAACCCGGCCAAGCAGCAGTGCCTCGACTGGCTGGCCACCGTGCCGCAGTACGACACCCAGTGCCGCGTGCACTGCAACCGCACCACCGGCGGCGATCCCTACGACTTCATCACCTCCACCTGCAGCGGCGCCGGGCGCTCGGGCTACACCTGCACCTACACCACCGAGCAGATCACCAGCTCGGCCTACGAGCGCGCTGCGGCCCAGTGCGACGACATCCCCGACACCTACACCGAGTACGCCAAGCGCACGGTCCGCTCCGACAACCACACGCTCACCACACGAACCACGTGCAGCGGCGAGCTCACTGCCACCCTGGCCACCCACAGCGCCACCGCCCCCGTGTCCTTCGAGGGTGACCGCGTCGAGACCTGGACCATCCGCAGCGCCCCCGGCGGCGAGCTGCCCAACGGCGAGTACGTCGAGTCCATCGAAGAGCGCCTGAACGATGCTGTGCAGGACAGCCGCCGCGAGCGCTTCGCCGACCGCGTGGCCAGCGCGCTGAGCGCCCTGTCGGTGGGCGAGGCCCAGGTTCGCAGCCTGTACGCCGACGCCGTCGGCCCCGCGCTCGCCGCCCGCGACGGCGATGCCGCCATCCACGCCCTGCTGGTGGCCGACCCCTTCCGCCTGGACCCCACCAGCGAGGCGTTCCGGGCCACCTTCGTGGGCGACGGCGAGGCCAGCTTCCCCACCGCCTGGCGGGCCGAGTGAGCCCGATCGCGCTGCTGGTGCTGGCGGCCGCGTGCAACCCGGGCAACCAATACTGGAAGTTCCAGCGCGACATCGAGTACGACTACCAGGGCGAGCTGCCCTTCGCCGAGGGCTGGTTCTGCGGAGAGCTCGATTTCAGGCGCAACATCGACTACGAGGGCGACGGCGAGACCTTCCACGAGATGGACCTCCTGTCCACCTGCTGGGAGGTGTGGGAGCCCGAGCCCGGACGCATCGCCATGCTCCAGCGCGTCGCCCACCCCGACCGCGACGACGGCTTCTGCCGCTTCGAGGGGGCCCAGGACGGAGCCGGCATCGTGCAGGTCGACTCGGGCGACTGCCGCTGGGACAACGGCACCAGCCAGGTGCGCGTCGACCTGCACCCGGGCGGCACCTTCGACATCGGCAACGACCGCGACCTGAACGGAGCGCTTACCTTCGACTCGCTCGATCTCGAGGGCGACCAGGTCCAGCTCGGCAGCGACGGCGTGTACGACTTCGACAATGTGTACCGCGCCGGCGAGCTGGGCGACCTCGCGAACCTGCTGCAAGAGCCGGAGTGCGCCCTGGACGGGTGCTGGGCCGCCACGCTCACGGGCACGGTGGTGGCCGGGCCCGCAACCTGCAGCGACAGCGTCGACACCTGGCTCCCCAGCACCTCCCCCGTCCAGCTGGCCGTCAGCGACGGCGGCTCGGTGGTCACCCTCGCTGACGACACCGCGCTGCCCGGCTTCGCCGACCTGTTCACCTGCGACGTCTACGCCACCACCGGCGAGCACCCCACCGATCAGTGGCGCTACCGCCTGTCCGACGACGGCGCGGCGGTCACCCTGTCGGCCCGGTACTTCGCCGAGGGCTGCGAGGTCCTGTACACCGGCGAGGCCAGCACATGCGCACGCTGACGCTGCTGGCCACGCTGCTGCTCGCCTCGCCGGCCGCTGCCGTCGACGAGGATGTGGTGAGCCTGCTGCTCGAGGGGGTGGTGGTGGGCGCCTCCCCCACCAACATGCTCAAACAGGACTGCAGCTCGCCCGCCTGCGACTTTCCCCTTCGGTACGGCTTTGGCGCGCTCATCGGCAACGCGATGTACCTGCACGTGCGCAACGAGCGCTGGGCGAAGCGGCCGCTGGACATCGCGCCGCGTATCCTGGAGGTGCGTGTGGGCGTGGGCGGCACCAACGACGAGACGTCGGCCATCACCGGCATGAAGGGCCACACCTTCGCCTACCTGGCCTACCGCGAGGTTCGGGACATGCGCAGCCGCGAGGGAGGTGTGATCAGCACCGGGCGGGGCTTTCAGGTGGGCGGCATGTTCAACGTCAACAAGGGCCCGGCCCGGGTCTTCGGCGACATCGCCTGGGTCCAGTACGTCGATGCATGGCCCATCCACGACCGCAGCCGAGGGGGCTTCCTGGCCCGAGCCGGCGGAACCTGGGACGATGCCCCCTTCTTCTTCGCGGCCCGCTTCGACGGCGACCCCGGCGCGGGCTTCACGGTGGGCGCCGAGCTGGGCCTGCTGGCCTTCGTCAAGCTGCACCCAGACGCCTGGAAGAAGCACTGATGCTCATCCTGCTCGCCGCGCTCGGCTGCATCGCGCCCCCCCAGGACAGCTGGTTCCTGACCTTCTCGCAGACGGACAGCCAGCCCTCCGATGGCGCGCGCTTCGTGTGGAGCGACGGCGCCGCGCTGGTTGCCGAGGGCATCGCCCTCCCCACCGGCGACCTCATCGAGCTCGACACCGTGGGGGTCGAGGTGACAGCGAACGGTTCTCTGGTGCGCTTCGGCAGCCAGACCTGGGAGTGGAGCGACGACCGCGGGCAGACCTGGGAGGATGTCACTCCCGACCTCGACGGCCTCACCTGGAACAGCCGGGTCATCGGACGCGGCAAGCTCGTCCTGTACACCGAAGACGAGCCTCAGAGCGGGCGCTGGCGCATTCAGCTCAGCAACGAACGCGGCCGCAGCTGGAGCTCGGGCACCGTCAAGCTGCCCGCTGGGTCCAGCATCTACGAGTTCAGCGACGATCGGGCCATGGCCACCGACCCCGAGCCTGGCCCCGGGGGCGCCGGCACCATCTACACCTTCTCGCTGCCGGGAGGGTCGCCGAAGCGGCTGGTGGCAGACACCCGGGCGTGGCGAAGCGCGACACCGCCCAGCTACCTGCCCGACGGCACCGGCTACTGGCCCAATGCCCAGTCACAGGGGCCCGACTGGTACGATTACGAGATCCTGAACATGACCGTCGCACCGGGCTGGTCCCCAGGGTCCAGCTCCTATGACTTCCCGCGCGTGCGCAAGCTGGGCGAGGGTCCCGACCGCGTCTCCTTCGTCGACGAGGAGGGCCATGCGTGGTCCATCCAGGACGACCAGACCTGGCGCAGCGACCAGCCGATCGCGTCCAACCAGGGCCTGCTGCACGAGCGCCTGCAAGGTCCCCGCTGCCGTCAGAAGCTGTGGCCCGACCTCGACCCCCACCTCGAAGCGACCGAGGGCGGCGGCCAGCTGGTCATCACCAACGACAGCGACAAGCCCATCGTCCCCCGGCTCGCCCCGGCGTTCGAGCCGGCCGGCCCCGCGATCGCCCCTGGCGTTGGCGGCGTGCTGCAGGTCGACCTGGGCGACATCGTCTACGCCGAGACCACCGACGGCTACTGCTACGGCTTCTGGCTGATCGAGGGCAACGACCCGCACATCACCGTGGCCACACCCTGAGCCACGGCCAGCACCTGCTCGCACTCGCCATCGCCGGCAGCTGGCTCCTGGCCCTGGTCCACATGCTCGTGGGTGACGGCTCGCTGGTGCTCGCGGTGCTGCACGCCATGACCGGCTGGTGGGCTCCCCTGCCCCTGCTGTGGCTGGCCCTGGCAGCCGGGCTTCGGTGGTGGCCCCACGCCGGTGCATCGGCGCCGCTGGTGGCCCTGTGGCTGGCGTGGACCGTGCCCGGAACCCTGGGCACGGCCCCTGGCGGAGAGGCCGATCTGCGCCTGGTCTCAGCGAACCTGCACATGGTTCACCCCGATCCGGCCGCCCTGGGCGCCGAGCTGTTCTCCCATGACGCCGACGTGCTGCTGCTGCAAGAGGTCAGCCCGCGCTGGGTTCCGGTGCTCCAACAGCAGTTCGGCGACTACCCGCACCACCACGTCATCGCGCAGGGCGACAGCTTTGGCCAGGCCATCCTGTCGCGCCACCCGCTCACCCAGCTCGTGGTGCACGACTTTGACGGGGTCGCGCTCATCGACGCGAGCATCGAGGTGCAAGGCCACACCGTGCGGCTGATGGACGTGCACACCCTGCCCCCGCGCACCGCCGAGTACGCCGCGTGGTGGCAGGGTCAGATGGCCCGGCTGCCCACCATGCTCGACGACCGCACCACGGTCATCGCCGGCGACCTGAACGCCACCCGCCACCACCCCAGCTACCGGCGCCTGTTGCGCGACGGCGGCCTGCGCGACGCGCACACCGAGGTCGGTCGCGCCGCGGCGTGGACGTGGCCCAACGGCCTGTTCCCGGCACCGCCGCTGCGCCTCGACCACGTGCTGGTGAGCACCGGCATCCAGGTCCTGGACGTGAGAGAGGGGCCAGCGGTCGGTAGCGACCACAAGCCCCTCATCGTCGAGCTGAAGCTGGACTAGAAGCCAGGCTAGGCCTGCGCCTGGTCGGGAGCCATCATCTGCTGTGCCTGCTTGGCCTCGAGGGCGTCGAGCATGGCGGCTTCGGCCTGGCTGATGAACTTGGCGTGGTCTTTGGGCTCGATGCCGTGGTCGATGCACAGGTCGACGACGCGATCGCGCACGCCGGGGATGTCGGCCTCGGACTGCACGTTGATGGCAACGCCGCGGATCTCGCGCCAGGCCTTGGCGTAGTCTTGCTGGCGCGAAGCGGCGCCGGTCTTGGCGGCCAGCTTGGTGAGCTTGCCCGCGTTCTTGCGGCCGCCGATCATCTCGACGATGCCGGACTGTTCGGCGTCGTTGCTGTCGCTGAACTTCTCGACGTTGTGGAGGTTGGACTCGGTCTGGGCCTCTTCGTCTTTCCAGTGGCCGTTGTGGTAGTCGCCCTTCTTGTCGATGACCCACTCGTCTTGCTTGCCGCGTGCACCCTCGACGAAGGGGGCGTCCTTGTCGGACTTGCCGCGCAGCGCGTTGAGCTCGGCCAGGGGGAAGGTCATGTGCGACAGCGCGGTGTCCAGGCCCTTGGTGTTGAACTGGACCACCTCACCCACGGCGAAGGCCTCGCCGCCGGTGTGCACGAGGTCGCCACCGGTGCGGTAGTGCGTGGCCTTGTGCTGCTCGGCGTCGATGCGCTGGGCCTCGGCGCCGTTGATGCCGGCGGCCTGGAAGGTGATGATGTTGCCCACCATGCTGCCGAAGCGTGCGGCGGCGAGCTGCGCGAGGGCGCCACCCAGGCTGTGCCCGGTGACGTCGGGAGCGGCAGGGCCCTCGGCCTTGGCCAGGGCGTTCTGGATCTCTTTCTCGTTGCGCGAGAACTGGAAGGTGCCGATGCCCTGGTCGTTCAGGTCGTCGAGCGCGCCGCCACCGTTGGCCGTGCCGCGGAAGGCCACCACCGGAGCGAGCGGCTTGCCGTCGGGATCGACCGCGCCGTCCTTGGCGCTGAAGCTGACGACGCGGAAGCCGGAGTTGCTGTCCTCGTACTCGCTGGACAGCTCGTAGCCCCACAGCTCGAGCGTCTTCATGTCGCCCTTGCCGTACGCATAGGTGTGCGCCAGCTGTTCGACGATGACGTGGTAGCCGGGAATGTCCTTGGTGGCAGCGAGCAGCTCTTCTTCGTCGTAGGTGCCCTCGTCGATGGCGCCCTTGATGGCGCCGGTCAGGCCACCCACCAGGCCGCCCGCAATCGCGCCGGGTAGGGCAAGAAGACCGCCCAGGCCCATGGCCCCCTTCTTGGCGCCGTCCTTGCCGTCGATCGCAGCACCGATGCCGCCACCGATGCCGGCGCCGATCAGGCCACCGGGGAGCGCGCCGATGCCGCCGCCCATGATCGCGCCGTCCTTGGCGCTCTTGCCCATGGAGGAGCCGAGGTCTTTGACGCCGTTGAAGGCGCGGGACAGCCAGCTGCCCTTCTCTTCGTCTTCATCGAGGCCGGCTTGTTCGACCTGTTGGGAGTTCGACTGAGCGGCCAGCTCGTGGGCTTCGGCTTCTTGAGCAGGGCCGTTCTTGCCCTTCTTCTTGTCGCCGCCGCCTGAGAAAAGCTTCTTCAAAAAAGACATAGAAACTCCACATACGGGAAAGAGGAGAGATCCCGCAAAACACAGACCACCCGTATTGTAACCTGAGAGCGGGTCTGGAGGGGGACTACTTGAGCAACGAGAAGAGCGTGTCAGGCTGGCTTCAGCGCTGGCTGACCGCCGAAGGGTTCACCATCGAGGCCACCGCCGACGGCGACGTCATCGAGCTGCTGGTGCCCAAGACCGACGACCGCAAGATGCGCATCGTGATCATGGACAGCGAGTTCATCGTGTTCTCGATGGTCAGCAGCGCCCGGGTCGACCGCAAGCGCTGGCATGCCCTGTACCCGCTGCTGTCCAACGCCAACTCCGAGATCGTGATGGGGGCGTGGGTGCTCGACCCCGACACCGGGCTCATCGTGTTCCGGGCCACCATCCCCGCCAGGGGTGCGGTCTACGAGCCCGACTGCCTCAAGGCGATCATGGCGCACGTCGCGCTCACGGTGGGCACCATGGAGGCCAACTTCCGCGGCACCACCAACGACGACGTGCTCAACGCCTGGCTCACGGAGCCCACCACCGCTGAGACGCCGGCGCTGAGCACCTTGCTCGACAAGGAGTAGCGGCACCCAGGCCAGCTACCAGTTGTGGTCGCCGCTGGTGTTGAAGTTGAACGTGGTGCCGCTGATGTCGACCTGCCACGGGTCGGCCCAGACGCCCCACGACGCGCTGTGCTCGATGCGGCTGTTGGTGATCGAGACGTTCTGCGCCTCGTTGTCGACGGCGCCGCCGAACGAGCTGCCGGCGTACAGGATGTGCACGTTGTCGAGGGTCATGTTGTGGGCGGTGGCCCCGTTGCGGATCCACAGCCCCGTCCAGTCTCCTGGACCCGGCAGCGACTGCCCCGACGTGAACACGACCGGATCGCCGCTGCCCGTCGTGTGCAGGGCGCCTGGGATGATCTGGCCGACAATCCAGCCAACCCCCGTCCCGTGGATGAAGGTGACGCCGGGCTCGATGTAGACGTCGCCGCCCACGTAGATCTGCTGCACGATGAAGTAGGGCACGCCGTGGTCGGCCAGGGTGGTGTCCACCAGGGTGGTCGTGCTGGTGCAAGGCTCGACGATGATCATCGGGTTGCCGTTGCCCGTCGTGACGAGGCCCGATCCAAGGTGCTCGAGCCCGGTGGAGCAGATGACCAGCGGCGCGCCGCTGTTGTCGGTCATCTGCACGTTGTTCATGGGCGGGCCTGGGTAGGCGTTGGGCTGAAAGTGGACCCCGTCACCGACGTTGGTGGCGAACACGCTGTCGGCGATATCGGGCTGCTCGTTGGGCCCCACCATCAACCCGTGGTTGCTGCTGAACTGGGAGTCGACGTTGCGCAGCCGTGCCGGCGTGTCGACAAAGATGTTGCCCTCGTTGTCCTGGCCGCCGTACTCGACCACCAGCCCGTCGATGTCGGTGAGCGAGCCGTACACCTCGATCTTCAGGCCATTCCAGCTGCCGGGCACACGCAGCCAGGGCGGCTGAGCCGACGTGAGCACAGGCGGGGTGGCGGGCGCGCTCACCACCAGGCCAGAGGGGTTCGAGGACGTGCCGTTGACGTACAGCTCGGTGCCCGGCTCGAACTCCATGACCAGCCCATCGCCGAGCTCCACCACGGTGTTGGGGCCCAGGCGTGCCGCGCCGACCACCCGGTATGGGACACCCGGGTTGGCCCACAGGCCCGATCGGGTGGTGGTGCCGGCCACCAGCTCGATGCGGTCGTCGGCGTTGCCGCTGATGGTATTGGCGCCGATGCCCGGCATCGCGCTGGGGTAGGTGCGGATCGACGGGCCACCGTTGTCCTCGATGACGTTGCCCGAGATGTCGACCACAGCGCTGTTGGCGGTGATGATGCCCGGGCCCGCGTTGTCGTGGATGTAGCAGCCGCGAACCTCGACAGCACCGTCGCCCAGCAAGATGCCCTCGTCGGCCCCATCGCGGACCTCGCAGCCATCGATGACCAGCTCACCGCTGCTGTCGTTGATGCCCGCAAAGGCCGAGTTGCCGGCGAACTCGACGGTGAGCCCCCGGATTCGGGTGGCCGACGCATCCATGCCGCCGCGGGTGTGCAGCCCGTCCCAGTCCCCAGCGAGCGGGCTGGCTGCGTGCGAGGTGAATCGCACCCCCGTGGACGGCGCGTCGATCCACAGCGCGCCGGTGTCGGTGCCAAAGGTGGACCCGATGAACAGGCCGCGGAACACCTGGAACTCGACCACCACACCGTCCTCGATGGTCAGGGTGGCTCCCGAGGCCCCGTTGACCACCAGGTCGTCTTGCACCAGGTAGGGGATTCCCGCGTCAGGCCAGGTGGTGTCGACGTTCAGGTTGTTCCCACGCAGCCAGATGGTGTCGTGGGTGTTGCCCGCAGCGGTGTTGCCGCCGCTGATGTCGGTGGCCGCATCGTTGTCGATGACCACGGCGTGGCCGGTGTTGTTGTCGATCTGGTTCCCGGTGAACTCGCTGGGCGCGCCCTCGGTGTACATGACGCCGTTGTCGCTGTTGTTGCGCACGATGCTGTTGATGACCCCGGGATCTCCATGCCGGGAGCGGATGCCCATGCCGTGCGTGTCCTGGACCGTGACCCCGTCCACCACCACATCCGTCTGCCACAGGGTGATGCCGGCGTGCACCACCCGCGCGTTGCTCCACCCGGCAAGCTCGACCGTGGAGCCATCGAGCGTCGTGCGGGCCGTGTCGGTGAACTGATTGAGCAGCAGGCCCTTCCAGTCGTCGGGAGCGGGCAGCGCCTCGCCCGAGGTGAACAGCACCCCCTGGGCGTCCAGCCCGCCCGCGGCGTTGAAGCCCACCAGCAGCGAGCCCCGGTTCACGAACTCGACGCGCGCACCCGGCTCGATGGTGAGCAGGGGGTTGCCGGCCCCCTCCACGTACAGGTCGCAGTCGATGAGGTGCACCTGGCTGGCCGACCAGAACTCGTCGGCCGAGACGGTGTTGGGGCCGCCGCAGTGGTTCACGGGACACCCGCTGTCGGCGACGCCGGAGCAGTCTTCGTCGACGCCGTTGCCGCAGATCTCGGCGTCGGCCGGGCTGATGGCGTCGGTGGAGTCGTCGCAGTCCGATGCGTCCAGGAGCCCGTTCGCAGGCGCATCACAAGCGATCACGGTGTTGCTCGGGTCGCCGTAGCCGTCGCCATCGGTGTCGAGGTACCAGGTCACCGGGTCGGTGACGCCGGAGTCGGCATCGTCGGCGTCTCCGCTGCAGTCTTCGTCGACATCGGAGGGGTCGCACACCTCGAGGGCGGCGGGGTTCACCGCCCCAGCGGTGTCGTCGCAGTCTCCGCTCACCGCGACATAGCCAGCCGGCTGGGTGCAGGCGTCGGTGGTGGAGACCACGTTGCCCCAGCCGTCGCTGTCGGCGTCCTGGAAGTAGATCGTCGTGTCCGTGGCCCCCGCCAGCGCATCGCCATCGCAGTCGCGGTCGACGGCGTCGCACAGCTCGTCGGCGTCGGGGCGGATGGTGTCGTCGGTGTCGTCGCAGTCGGTGCCGTCGGCGACCGTCCCCGCGGGCTGGGCGCACGCGCTGACCGCGGTGGCGATGTCGCCGAAGCCGTCCAGATCGCTGTCGGCGTACCAGTCGGCGAAGGCCAGCCCATCGTCGGGGCCACCGGCGCAGTCGTCGTCGACGCCGTTGCACACCTCGGTGGCGCCGGGGTTCACGTCGATGTCGCCGTCGTCGCAGTCGGTGGAGTCCGCCACCGTTCCCGCGGGCTGGGCGCAGGCACTCATGCCGGTTGCGGGGTCGCCGTAGCCGTCGGTGTCGACGTCGCTGTACCAGTCGGTGAAGGCCAGCCCGTCGTCGGGGCCGCCGGTGCAGTCGTCGTCGATGCCATTGCACACCTCGGTGGCGCCGGGGAACACCTGGTCGTCGGCGTCGTCGCAGTCGACGCTGTCGTCGAAGCCGTCGCCATCGGCGTCGATGAGCGCGACTGCCGTGTCCGAGGTGTCGGCCACGTCGCCCGTGTCGGTGATGCCACCGGTGTCGGCCGTATCGGAGGCCTCGCCGGTGTCGGTCGGGTCGCCCGTGTCATCGGGCGGATCCGTCTCGGTGTCGGTGTCCTCGCCGCCGCCGCCGGAGTCGTTGGTGTCCCCCTGGGGCGGGCTGTCGCAGCCGAGCGCGAACACACACAGCGCGATCGCGATCCATCGGCTCAAGGGCCAACCTCGCGCTCGATGATGTCCATGCGCAGGGTCTCGACACCTTTCTGCCAGACCACCATGCGAACCGGCGGCCCCGGCAGCTCCGGCGCAAAGAAGTACACCTGCTCGACCTTACCGCCGGGCGTGTCGGCGGTGACGTCGAAGCGGATGGCGTCGAAGCTGCCGAGAGGGGTGGTGATCGACTCGGCGCTGCGCGTGGTCTGCGCCTTGGGGAAGGCCGCGTGCTGGGACAGCTCGGCCCAGGTCGAGCGCTTGTCTTCGGGCGGCTCGTCGCTGCCGTCGGTGGAGTAGCGGATGGTCACGGCCTCGGCGTCGGCCTGGACCACCTGCCAGCGGTCGACGGAGGGCGCTTGGCCCTTGGCCGCCATGGACAGGGCCACCTTGGTGCCGACGGGCATCGCCTCACGGATCTGGTCCGGCGAGAAGGGAGGCGTGATGCGCTCGGGCTCGTTGTCTGCTGCGTGCTCGGGCACCGGAACCTCGGCAGGGGGCTCCGCAGACGGTGCCTCGGGCTCGCCACCACACGCAAGCAGGAAGATCAGGGTCAGGGCGCTCATGCGGCCCCGTAACGGCGCGGGACTACAGGCTCATCAGGTAGGCCACCAGGGCGTCCTTCTCGTCGTTGCTGAGCATGCTCGTGTCGCCCATCTTCATGTTGCCGTCGGCGGCGAACTCGACCACCGTGCGCAGCGTAGGCGCGGAGCCGTCGTGGAAGTACGGCGCGCTGGCCGCGATGCCACGCAGCGTGGGTGTGCGCGTCAGGTGGCCGTCGAAGATCTCGTAGGTGTTGCCGTCGGTGAACGCGGTCTCGGGCTTGTGGCAGTTGAAGCAGCCCACCTCGGCCCGCATGAACACCTGCTCTCCGAGCATGACGTCCTCTGAGGCGACGCCACGACCGGCGTGATCGACGTTGGGGGTCGAGTCGACGAAGGCCTCGACGAATCCGGCCTCGAAGTCGGCCAGGCCAATGCCGCCCATGCGTGTGCCGGAGGTGATCTGGGCCTCCTCGGCGACGGTATCGACGGTGTCGGTCCAGGTGAAGGGCGCGGTGTCGCTGACCTTGCCGGCCAGCGAGGGAATCTGCTTGTCCATGTCGCTGAACTGCAGGGTCAGCCCATCGGTGCGGCCGTCGAAGTGGCAGGTGGAGCAGGACACGTTGGTGTCGGAGTTGCTCATGCGGCTGTCGGTGGCGCTGTAGAACAGCCGGCGCCCCTGCTCGACGCCGTCGGGCAGCGTCATGGCCGACACCGGGGTGGAGTCGGACGCGGCCACCGGGGCCACCGCCACGCTGCTGGTGGTGTACGACGGCATGCGGGTGGTGGTGCGGTCCAGGAAGTTGTGCACCTGCACGTCGTTGCGGCCCACGAAGGTCACGCCACGCGGCCCGGCGTCGGTCTGGATGGTGGCCGAGCTGACCCCCTCCCAGGTGCCGTGCATGTCCAGCGCGGCGCTGGGCTGGTCGGTGGGCACGGACTGGTCTTTGGACACCACCTCGACGGTGTTGTTGGCCTCGTTGCTGACCCAGATCTGCTGGCCGTTGGGCGAGAAGGTGGCGCTGGTGGGGTAGGTGGAGTCGAGCACCGACACCTGGGTGAAGCCCGCGTGGCTGCCGTCGGGCTGCAGGGCGATGGTGGCCACCGACGACAGGTGCAGCTTGCCGCCCGTCGGATCGCTGCCGCCGTAGTACTGCTGGGTGGGGCGCTCATCGAGCGGGTTGGTGAGGTTGACGTAGCGCACCGGGATGGCCAGCCAGTCGCCCGACGGAGAGACCGAGATGTCGCCCGGGATGCGTGGCGTGCGAACCCCGTCGGTGGACAGCGGGACCGGGGGCAGCTCCCACTCCTCGACCGTGTCGGCCTCGAGATCGATGCGGTGCAGGGTGCCCTGTGGCGTGGCCACGAAGACCGACTCGCCGTTCTTGTGGGCGGCGACGTAGCGGGGCTCACCAGCCACCGGCCAGCGCGCGATCTCGTCGCCGGAGCTGGGGTCGAGCTCGACCACCGCGGACTCTTGCGAGAGCGCGACGAACACGCGCCCGCCCTCGTGATCGACGGCGACGCCGTAGGGCTCGCGACCCACGTCGGTGCGCCAGGCCTCGCTCAGGTTGCCGGCTTCGTCTTCGGACAGGGCGACCACACCACGCTCGCCGCGCAGGGTCACGAAGACCTGGTTGTCGAGCCGGGCGAGGCGCGTGGGCTCGACGCCGACCTCGACCTCGGCGAAGCTGCCGTCGCTGAGATTGGCGGTGGACACGGTGCCGACACCGGGGTTCACCACGTGCACCGAGGCGCGGCTCTGCGAGCCCACGATGGTGGTGGAGCCCGTCTGCAGCTGGTTCTCTTCGAGCGGGCCGCAGCCGACGGCGAGCAGCGCGAGAACGAGGGGTGTGCGGGACATGGAGGCCTCCGGGAGATTTGCGCGTAGACGGACAGCATGCGCGAACATTCGAAAAAGATCGAATCGCGCTATCGTACGCCCATGACCCTCTTCTTGCTGCTCGCCGCCTGCTTCGCCCCCAAGACCCTCACCGTGAGCGCGACCGAGGCCGGACCCGAGGACGCTCACTACGTCATCGTGCGCGGCCAGAAGGTGTACGACTGCATGAGCATGCCCGACGGCAGCACCTGGGAGCCCATGTGCGTCGCCGTGCAGTGGCGAGAGGAGCCCGTCGGGATTCGGCGGGACTCCCCGGAGGGGCCGAAGGAGCCGGAAGGGACGGCGCCGCAGCGGTAGGTGGGGCCAGCGAGAACACCGGAAGGGCAGACGGCCATGTCCACCGTGACTGTGGCCGTCCACGTTCACGTTCATGTGACCGTCCACGTCCACGTTCACGTGACCGTCCACGTTCACATGACCGTCGACGCCCCCGTTCAGTCGGGTGTGCGCGACACCGCCGAGGGCCTCAACGGAAAGGGGAAGGCCGGAAAGGCGCCCGAACGCCCGACCGACCCGCTCTTCACGGAAAGGGACCGCCGGTGAAAAGGAAGTGGACCGCTCCCCGCTGGAGCCCTGCCTGATCGTTGTACGGGGAACCGAGGGCGAGCTCATCCAGCCCGTCCCCATCGACGTCTGGAACGGCGACGGCGGTTGGCTGCGTACCCGCGACAGGTCCGGCGTCTGACGGATGGCCGACCAAGGCTCCTGTGTCGAAACCCAGGAAGTGACGGTATCCTTGTCACTACCAGGACAACTTTGGACTCTGCCCGAGAGATTCCCGAATTCTTACCACCCTGGAAAGGCTGTTTCACCATATCCGGCCTCTCCCCAACACTCGATGCGTCCGTCAACGGTCACGCCACATGCACTGAACGGGCTGGGAGCTACGTCGGTGAATTGGCCGGGTGGGACCTCCGCGATCCAATCGCGCGACTCCGACGGGACGTCGTGCCAAGGTGGTACAAGGTTCGGATCGCCCGAACAGGTGATCGTTCTATCGAGTCGTATTGCGCAGCTTGAGCTTCCTTCGCTACGCACCTGCCGCTTCGGCACATCAGGATCCAGAGGGCTGCCCTCGGTCCAGCTCCAATCGGCGTCATGTGGGAAGAAGGTACTCTGACCTGTGGCGTTCACTGCCATCGCGCCGCTGTACGCAATCCAAACGGCGGTGACTGCACTCTCTGCCTCGAAAGCGCGATAGCTACCGAAATGCGCTGTACTCGCAGCGTCCAGCAACGCCCCCCAGCAATCGGCCTCCTCGGTCTCGGTCGTGGCACATCCGCCATGGTATCCGACGTTCAGGTCGCAGTATCGCCCAGATGGCAGGTCCTGCAACCAGGCAACCTGCGCCTCGTCGTTGAGTGACCAACAGCTCAGTCTTCCATCCATGTCAAGCGCGCAAACGGCAGATCCGGACGACGAATCGATAGCAGCAAAGGGACCGGCACGGTGGATCACCTCCTCGTATGAAGCGCATGCTAGACTACCGTCCAGGCGCAGCGCACATACTCCGTCGGCTAGAGCGAGATCTACGAACGGTCCTACCAATTCTTGCCAAGGGAAATCGGCGTTGCCCCAGCATGTGAGTTCCCCGTCCGTGGAGATTGCACACATCGAAAAATTGGCCCCTGCTCGAACGAGAGGGCTGTTTGGAAGTTCCAGGTGAACCGGAAGAACACATCCCGTCAGCAGACTCGATTCGTCGGGGTCTGTATCACTTCCGGTGTCCGGGCTTGGCGCAGTATCTGGGGGGCTGCCTTGCACTGAGCAGCTTGATAGCGTCATCAGCGCTAGGACTGCCGCGTTGGTGGCGGTAGCTAGACAACGATGTCGATAGGGCCGATCGCGTGCCAATTTTCCTCCAGTTCAAACGGGACGAACGGAAGGCCCATTTGATTTCCCGTGAGCAGACCTTCGGACGCTAGTTGGATGAGCGCTCTGTCTGGGTTCGCGGCATCTACAAACCCAACTTCTAGATAGTAGCTCCCGATTTGGGCTGGCTGCGGCATTAAGAGAGTCTTCGTGGAGGGAGTTCCCAGGACGTATCGACGAACACCAAAATCTCCGGACGGCTCTTGTTGGCCGAATCGAAAAGCAGCACTAACAGTAATAGGCTGCTCCAAATGCGCTGTTGAAGGCTCGAACTCATCGGCGTAGACGGGAAAGAGGACGGCTGGGAGGGGCCGTGCTTTCAGACCGAACGTCGGTCGCAGTCTAAGCGCAAGTTGCCATCTCCTTCCGTATCCGGCTGCTAGGCAGCGTGCGACCCCGTGGTTCTGGAACGTGAGCGTAATACTGACGGGGCGAGGGGCTGATATCGTTCCAACCTTCCAAGTGGCTGGTAAAACTGCCTCCGACAAGTACAGTCGGTATCCCATGTGGGTCCCGAGCCACTTCAAGCTCTCCAGCACGGTCGCGTCGTGGTTTCCGTTCGGGTCTGCCAGGTTCAGCGACTTCAGATAGATGTATGATGCCCTGGCGTTCAACGCGCTATCTACCACCCGATTGACGAGCACCCGCTGATTCAAGGTTCGTGTGGCAAGTGTTTGCGTATATGTCCCATTGTCCAAGATTGCGTTTGCGAAATCCCGTGATTGACCGACTGAAACTGCCGAGCCTCCGATTTCCAGCACAACAGGGCAGTACTGTGTGGAACGGTTCAGGCCGAAGTTCATCGAGGCAGAGTAGAAATCGGACTGGGCGCTAAGTGGGCCGGGATCGGCCCATTCCGTGCCCCAGTGGTCGTTTCTCCACCCCAACCGACCGGACAGGTCACCTAGCGGTGACCCAGCCAGAAGCCCGGTGACGGGTGTAGGCGGTGTCGTTGTAGGGTCAAAACCGATCCCGGGCGGATACAGCGCTCGTCCGTTGGCGATCAGGTGAGTATGGGGGAGCGCAGATATGAGGTGGTCCACGATTTCCCAAATCCAACCGTCAGGTAACGCTCCAGCTCCTTGGTCTGGCGGGAGTACGGGTGTGCTGCCCAAAAAATAGTATTTCCAAGGCTTTGCCCATTCACCTGTTTCGCCTAGAAGTCCGACGTCGAGGAAGTCAATGTGTTCTAGCCAAGGTGCCAAGAACGCCGCCAGTTGGTCAATCATGTCGATGCAGACGTCGCGAAAATCACTTGACATGAACGGAACTTCCTTCGAAAGGTTGGTCCCGCCCTGCCAGAGTGCACCGCTACCGTTGAACAGGCGTCTCGGCTGCAGGGCCTGCCATGATTGGGGCATTCGGACGATGTCCCGCGCCGCTGACGAGCTGTTCGATGAGGGAGGCGACGACGATGCCCCCAGTGAGTTGATGTAAAGGGGGGTCTGTGCCGCTTGGATGTTGTCCGCGCCCGCCCAGAACGGTTCGATACGAAGAGCAAGGCGCATTCCCCTATCCACTGTTAGCTGCAGGGCGCGCTCAATTGGACTGAAATCGTAGTTTCCCGGAGACGTTTCTATCGCGGACCAGAAAAACCTCTGGTAGATGGTTTTGGTATTTACGGGGGTGAGGCCCAACATGATGGGCACATACGCAGTTCCGGGGACCCACGCGTCACGATATAGACGCTGAAATCCCATACCTGGGTTGGCGATGAGGTCGGTACTGGGTGCCCATGAGTAGGCAATTCGTGAACGCTGATCGATTGCGGAAATGTGTGGTTCGTTTGCGGTCCGTGGCGGCCTGAAGCTGGGCGGAGGTTTGCGCGCTTCTTCCCGAAGGTGCGCCCGGTCAAGAGACCTGCGTGGCGAGCTATGGTGAACCCGCAATTTCGGGGCATTGCGGGATGAGGCTTGCTCGCGAACCATCGGCGTTGACTGCCGACTTATGCTGAGGATCGGGGAAGTCAGCGGGACGGGCTCATCGTCGCCTGAGTTCTGTCTCTCCTCGATCGACCTGGGCTGGTGCTCTGCGGGACCAGTTGAATCCGCCAGTGCGACCGGTTCCTGAGACTTCTTTGGAGGCGGGTCCGGCAACAACGCCGGTGAATTGGGCGGCGGCGGCGCTGGCATTGTTGACGCCTGCCCGGCCGCCCCCTCGTCAGCCATTGCCGGGCTGGTCAGCAACACTGTGCCCGGCAGCGCCGTCACCTCAGTTCCGGGAACCACGGTGATGTAGGTTCCCGGAACCACGGTGATCTCGGTTCCCAGCACCGCGGCGATCAGAGTCCCTGGCAGGTCGTCTTCAGTCATCTGCTCCATGAAGCGACAGCGCCCCCCTCCTGCCAATTGTGTCCTGAGATGCCGATTCCTTCAGTCATATCCGCTGCCTCAGCACCCGAAGCCCCGTAAAAGTGGCTGTGAACGCGCTGGCACCCGACGGCCGCTCGGCCCACAGCCGCAGCACGATCGTCGACTCGCTCCACGGCCAGGTGCTCGCTTTCGGATTGCTGTTGGATGCCGAGAGGGGAAAGAACACCCGCGACATGCCGCCCGGGTTCGGCCAAATCGCCTCGTCGTGCGACAGCGGCGTGTAGGCGGGCGCCTGCCAGTCCAGCCCGACCACCGGTGGCAACGCCATCACCGCGTCGCCGGTGTTGGTCGAGCCACCCCAGATCTGCCACACACGAACCACGTCGTCCGTCCCGTCGTTGGCGTACCCCACTCCACCGTCGAAGTCGTCGTCGAACTGCTGGGTGCTGCCGATCTGGAAGGCCGTCGCCTGGTCGGCATTCGTGAACGTGGGCGCCTCCATCATCACCTGCAGCACCAGTCGATCGGAGTAGTCCAGATCCTCGACCAGCTGATCGAGGGTCACCTGCAGGTACGGCGCGTCCTTGGTCGCGTGGTCGAAGACCGTGTTCGCTGCCGGCACCATCTGTATGCCCGCGCTGCCGATGGTGGAGCTGGTGTCCACATTGGCGGTGTTCACGGCCGACCACGTCTTGCCGTCGATGGTGTAGTCCGTGTCCGAGCTGAAGGTCTGCGACCCAACCGCCCGAAAATCCACGGCGTACTCCACTCGAAACGGCACGCGCTGCGGGTAGGGAGACTCTCCAAAGTCCCTCGGATAGGCCCTTCTTCCGCCGATCGACGTGGGATACACCAACTTCATCGGGTCCCCCACCGCTGCGCGAGCACACGCATTCCCAGGAAGGTGGCCGTGAACGCCGCCGGCGTGCCATCCCGCTCGGCCCAGAACCGCAGGGTGTCGGTGGTGGGGTCGAACCCCTGGTCGTTGGACGCGCTCATCGCGCCGTTTACGATGTTCGAGCCGTACGCAGCCACCGACATGTCACGTGGGTACGGCCAGGCCTGGCCTCCTACCAGCACCGAGGCCGACGCATGATGTGTTTGGAACATGATCTCACGGTACAAGAAGGCGATGTAGGCTGGCTCGGAACCTACGGCCGCGTCCAGCGTGCCTTCGGTGCCGAAACGAAAGCGCGTGCTTCGAAGCTGAAGGCCTGTTCCGTCATGGAGAGTCTCGAGCATGCCCACCTCCTCTTTGTCGACCGCGTCGGCACCGATCTGGATGCCATACGACTGCCCAGACGCCGACAGACCAGCGCTGGCCACCGCCACCTGCACGAACAGCCGATCCTCACGCGACCAAGGGCCAATCAGGTCCCATAGCGCGACCTGCAGGTAGGGAGCCGTCTGCGCAGCTGCCGAGAACTCGGTGTTGGTGCCCGGAGCCACCACCAGACCGGTCCCATTCGTGACGCCAAAGGTCGTCGCATTTGCGCTGTTCGCCGCCGAGAACGTCACGCCGGCCACTGTATTGTCGCCATCCGAGAAGCTCTGCGTGCCCAGCCGGGTGAAGTCGATCTCGCACGCCACCTGCCATCCCACGCCCCGCGCAGGAAAGACCCGATCGAAGGCGGCGACGGGATACCCGCTCATGCCGCCCCTTGTGCCGGGAACACCCGCTCATATCCGTGATCATCGAGCAGATCGCCATACTCGGCCTCGATGGCACGAATCGTCTCGTCGTCGAGCTCCTGGCGCCATGCTCTGACCGCGGCTCGGTTGATGGGCTTCGCCACCGCGGCACTGGATGGCTCGCGCTCGGGCAAGGCCACGTCGGAGCGGTGGTGCTCCAGCACGGCTGGGTCCCACTCTTCGCCCAGGAACGCCAGCACACGACGCATGACGGACTCTGGGTCGACCACCAGGTCTTCGTATCGAACCTCCAGGACACGCCCGAGTGCAAACGGCAGTCCTCGACGCACCTGGTGCTGCACCGACGCCCAGTAGCCGGCCGCGGCCACGGGCTCTTCGTCGTGCTCGGGTCGCTTGCCTGTGCGCGGATCGAACCACTGTTGGCGGACTCGGGAGGCGGCCACGGCCCGTCCGTCGCGCACCATATGAACGAACCGGGCGCGGGGATAGAGATCGGCGAGCGCGGCGACGTAGCACAGGTTGTGCGGCGTCTTCTCGACCAGACGCGAGCCAGCAGGCGCGACACGTTGAAAGAAGGTGTCCAGCAACGCCCTGACCGCCCGACGCGGCGTGTCATCGGCGATCTGAGCGTCCGCCAAGACAGGCCGCAAGCACACGTGCCAGTCCTCGTACAGCAGGGCCACCGCGGGCGTCCACTTCAGCTCTGGTGGGGCATGCAGCCCGCGGTGGGCATGCAGCATCGCTCGCATCAGCGTGGTGCCACTGCGCCCAGCGCCGCCCACGAAGATGGGCCGGGCCCCGTCGGTGCCTCGACGACGCAACGTGTCGAGGACGGCGACGCGATGCGCCAGACGAGGCTTGCCCTGCGCCGACAGCGCGTCGCTGGGCAGGTCCTCGCAGCCGGTCGCCAGGGTCAACGCGGCTTCGATGACCCCTTTGTCGATGCTCTGAGGCAGCCCTGCCAGCACGTGCCTCGCCTCGTCGAAGCGCCCCAGCCCCGCCAGGGCCTCAGCCTCGATGAGCCGGGCATCCTCGGAAGCCTCGCAACCGGGCGGAACCGCTCGCGCCCCCACCAGCGCCCGCCGAAAGTCGCCCAGACCGAGCAAGACGGCGGCCAGGCGCGCCCGACTCCGCCAGCTGGATGCACCCGCGAGTACGGGGACGGTGGACAGCTCGTCGGCCCGAGCGAGGGCGGCCACATAGTGACCTCCCGCCGCCTGCAGGATGTCAGGCCGCCGAGGCCCGGCGATCGGAGCCGTGAGCTCCAGTCGACGCCCATCGAGGTAGTCGAGGTTCGGGTGATCGCCGAATCGGGCGCGGACCCAGTCTACGGTCTGTTCGGCGGCGGCGACCTCTCCGCGGCCCAGCTGCTGTTGGGCGCGCTCGAGTGCCAGGAGATGGGCCCCTGCCGCACTCGGCTGATCGGTGTCCTGCAGCCGCGACCATCCCAGCTCGACCAGCTCACGGGCGCGGTCCCGCTCCCCCAGGCGGCGCAGCGTCGACGCGCCATAGGCGAAGTCGACCGTGCGGGGCTGCTCGGCCAACTGCAAGCGCAGCAGCTCGCCGTTGCGCTCGAGCTTCGAGCGGGCCTGTTCGATCTCGTCCACGTATCCGTAGTGCACGATGGGGGCCGCGACGGCGGCCAGCTCGTCTTGGTGCTCGCTCAACCACTCGGACGGCTGTTCGTGGATGCGTCCGCTCCACCGCAAGCGCGGACCTCGGCGAAACAGGCGAGCCACCAGGATGGGTGCCTCGTGGCTCATCGCGTCCTGCACCGCTTGCTCGGGATCGATGTCCAGGCGGGCCGCGTTGATCAACGGCAGCAGCGCGCCGTGGACGGCGCCGTCGTCGATGACCTCACGCAGGCGGCGAACGCCATCCGAGGTGATTCGTTCATCCGCATCGAGCATGAGTACCCAGTCTCCGGTGGCCTGGCTCACCGCCGCATTGCGCGCAGCCGAGAAGTCGTTGCACCAGTCGAAGTCGAAGACCCGTGCGCCGGCCTGTCTGGCCACCTCACGCGTGCGGTCGCGGCTGCCCGTGTCGACCACGATCAGCTCGTCGGCGAGGCCCTGCACCGATGCCAGGCAACCGGGGAGCATGCGCTCCTCGTCGCAGGCAATGAGGCACAGCGACACCGAGGTCATCCGTAGACCTCGGCATAGATCGTGGCGTACAGGGTGGTGTCCCCGGTTCCGGACGACGCGTTGCAGGTCAGCTGCAGATCGCCCGCCTCGGCGACGGCGTAGGGCGCGCGAACGGGGAGCACATCCCGCAGCGACGCGGTGGTTGCGCTGCCCACCAGCGACACCTCACCCGACTGGTAGACCACATCGCGGTCGTCGGGAGTGGACGAGAAGTCGCTGTCGCCGATGTAGATGTCGCCGGCCTCGACGCCATCGTCCGTGCCGTCCTCTCGGACGATCACGGCGATGATCACCTGCCAAATCCAGTTCTAATCGCGGTTCGGTCTCTTCATCGTCGCGCGAGAGCAGGGCGATACCGGTCTGCATGTCTCGGCGCGCTGGCCGGATGAGCACTCCGTAGAGCACCGAACGGGGAGGCGTCCATGTCCACGTCCACGACCACGAGACAGTCCACGTCCACGCTCACGTGACCGTCCACGTTCACGTGACCGCCGACGCCCCCGTTCAGTCGGGTGTGCTCGACACCGCCGCGGGCCTCAACGGAAAGGGGAAGGCCGGCAAGTCGCGAACGCCCCACCCGCTCTTCACGGCAGGGTCCGCCACCATCCAGTGGCGAGAGGAGCCCGTCGGGATTCGGCGGGACTCCCCGGAGGGGCCGGAGGAGCCGGAAGGGACGGCGCCGCAGCGGTAGATGGTGCTACTGGAAGTAGTACTCGATGAGGCCGTGACCGTAGCGCTGATCGCCCACGGTGTTGGTGTCGCTGTCCATGCCGTCGACGTACGACGAGCCGCCGCCGCCGGTCCGGTTGTGCTGGCCGCCGGAGCCGCCGCCGTACCAGCCGCCGCCACCGCCGCCCTCGTCGTTGCACTGGGCGGCGTCGCCGCCGCGGCCAAAGCCGCCCGCGCCATTGGTGGAACCTGTCCCGTCCAGGCCGCCTGCCGTCTGCGTGCCTCCGTCGCCGCCGAGGCCCCAACTGGAGGTGACGCCCTTGGAGCCCGTGAGTCCACCGCCGGGGCCACCGACGAACTGGCAGTCCGAGCCGCCGCCACCGCAGCCACCGCCACCACCCGCAACGAGCACGCGGGACCAGAGGTCGCCCAGAACGGTGCGTACGTCGCTGGCGCCGCCGCCACCGGAGCCCGCCCGACTGCCGTGCCCACCTCCGTTCCAGCCACCGAGCTGGGCCTTGCACTGGCCGCTGTCGACGTAGTTGGCGCTCATGCCCTGACCGCCTACGTACATGTACAGGGTCGCGCCGGCGTCGAAGGTCCTGCGCCCTTCTGCCATGCCTCCACGCGAAGAGCCGTCACGCGGAATCGGGGTCTCGCTACCGGTGAGCTTGATGCCCGACGCGGCGCCGTAGGTCGTGATGTGGAAGAGCGTGTCGCGATTCGGGACCTTCACGGTCTGCACGTTGCCGGTGAACTCGAGCTGGAACGGCACCGCCGGGGCCGCCGCGTACGTCCAGCCACCGTTGGCCATGTCGCAGTGCACATCACGCGGCAAAGTGGGCCCGGGCCCGTCCACGTCGATGGTGTAGGTACCGTCGCCCGTCGAGTTGCCCGCGTCGAGGATGGCCTTGCAGCTGCTGTCGTCGGTTCCGGGATCGGGAGCGGCCTCGACGAGGCTCTGCAGTGGTGCCACACCCCAGATGCGCACTTCGTCGACGGTGCCGCGGAAAGGCTCGTTGCGGCTGCTGCCCTCGGCCCCCAAGTAGAGCGGGTTGCCGGCGGTGGGCGCGATCGGGCCGTCGGTGCAGGCGACGGTGGCTTCGGTGCCGTTGAGCACCACAGCGGCCAGGCGACCGTTGTAGTAGGCGCTGACGTGGTACCACGCTCCGATGGTCGTGGGCGTGGTGTGGTCGACCGTGCACGTGCCCTCGACGGTGGTCACCGTGAAGCGCATGATCCCGTCGATCTGCTGGACCTGGTACGCGCCCTCCTTGTTCAGGATGGTCTGGGTGCCCGTGAGCGTCGTGGACGGCTGGATCCACACCTCGGTGGTGATCACTGGGCTGTCGGCGATCTCGTTGCCGCTGGCCGCTTCCAGGATCCCGCCCGAGAAGTTCACAGCGTCACCCGAGTGTCCGATGGAGCCCGCGGCGAGGCCCGCGCCTGGCTGCGTCAGGTCGTTGCCCCCGCCGGACGCGTCGACGAACGGCGCAGACGTCTCGTCGAGCTCGTAGCTCGCGAGCAATGCGCCGGCTCCGCCGCTGGGAAGGTCGGCCGTGAGCACGTACTCGCTGTGGCTATGGCTGGCCTGCGCCAGGTCGGAGTGCACGTGGTCGCCGGCGGCGACCTGGGTGCTGCCGCCACCCACCGGAAGACGGTTGATGTCGAACACACCGTTGGTGATGTCGATGGCGTCGTGGGTGTGGTCGTCGTCGGCCGCGCAGCCCCAGTTGGAGCCGTCGTAGCGGATGATCTCGTCGGCGACGCACAGCAGACCGTCGGCGATGGTGCTGTCCCCGTCATCGATGTCGAAAGGAATGTCGGTGAGGTCGTTCCAGGACACCGAGCCCACGATCGTGCCGCTGCCGTCGATCACCGTGGTGCCGTTGATCTGGATCTCGCCCGCGTTGACCGTGCCGCCTTCGACATTGGTGGCGGTCTCGGCCCACTCCGAGAGCAGCGCGTACGGGACGGCCCGAAGTCGGGCGCGGGGGCTCAGCGGCGGGCCGCCGTCGACGGCGATGCTCAGGTACACCTCGTCGAGGTCGACGGTGCTCGCGTCGATGGGGTTGGTCGCCCCCAGCGCGGTGTCGAAGTAGCCGTTGTCGAACTCGACGGTGAGGTTCTCGGACCACACCGGGGCGCCGCCCGAAGGCGCGTCGTAGAAGGCGAAGGCGAGCGAGTGAGGGCCCGTCAGCGGACCGCCGGTCGCATTGAACATGCGCCCCTGGTGCTGCAGCTGGGTGGGAACCTCGGCCCAGGCGGCGGTGGACGTGGCCAGGGCGGCGATGAGTGCGAGCGAGCGAAGCATGAAGACCTCCGGGAAGCCGAGCAGACTACCCCAGGACAGCGGCCTCCGTCCGGCCTTTTGCTACATCACCGACGCCAAGAACCTCTCGATCGCGTACACCGACATCTGGCCGCTGGGGCCGGCCATGTTGGCATCGCACCCGTGGGTCGCCGCCGGGATCTCGAGCAGCAGGTTGCGCACGCCGGCGGCATCCAGGCGCTGCTTCAGCATGCGGCTCTGCTCGGGAAAGACCAGCTCGTCGCGGCCGCCGTGCACCAGCAAGGTGGGCGGGGTCTCGGGACCCACCTGGTTGATGGGGCTGGCGGCGTCGAAGACCGGGCCAGCCTCGTCTGGCGTGCCGCCCAGGTAGGCCGAGAGGTTGCCGAAGCTGTCGAGGATGGTGGGGTTGGTGGGGTGGGCCCAGCTCCAACGCATGTCGGTGGGCGGGTAGTAGGCAACCACCCCGCGGATGTGCTCATTCCCGGCCTCGTAGCCCGCGGACAGGGCGAGCTGGGCGCCGGCGCTGCGTCCGAGCAAGACCACCTTCTGCGCGTCGAGTCCGTGCTCGTCGGCGTTCGCCTGGGCCCAGGCCACGGCAGCGAGCACATCTTCGCGGGCCCGGGGGAAGACGTGCTCGGGCGCCAGGCTGTAGTTGATGGCCAGCACCGCGTAGCCCCGGGCCGCCAGGTATCGGTACACGCCCGGCAGCTGCTTGCGGTCGCCGGACTGCCAGGAGCCCCCGTGGATGGCGATCACCACCGGCCTGGGGGCGGGGGCATCGGCGCGCACGAACAGGTCGAGGGGCAAGCCCGGCTGGTATTCGTGGGTCGACTCGGTGACGGGGGGCGACGCCACGCGAAGCAGGCTGGTGAGGCGCAGCGCCGCGGGGCGGGCCGGGGCATTGGGCAGCGAGCGCGGCTGCGCGGGGAACACCTCGGCGACACGGTCTTCGAGCTGCCAGGCGACGGGAATGGCGCGCGCCACCGGGCTCAGCAGCAACACGAAGGCAAGCCAGGACAGCGTGGTGGCCGCGTGATCGAGGGGGTGCACGCCAGCCGTCAGGGCCACCAGCAGGGCAAAGAGCGCCAGCAGCTGCCCCCACTCGGTGGCGGCGACGGCCGGCATCCAGAACAGGCCGTGCGGCGCCCGAAACACGGCCAGCAGGCCGAGGCCGACGAGCACGAGCGCGAGCCCGAGGCGAATCCAGGTGAAGGTGTCCACGGGCCGAGTCTCGCACGAAGCCCGCGTGGGTGACACCGAGAATTCACCAAGATACATCCAGGGCTATGACGAATCCCATGCGAAAGGCAGCGGCGCTGTGCCTTCTGCTGGCGGCCTGCGAGGCGCCCGAAGAGACCCTCGACGAGACCGGCGACGGCGGCGGCACCGATGCCGAGGTGACCGATGTCGACGGCGACGGCTTTGATGCGCCCACCTGGGGCGGCGACGACTGCGACGACGCCGATGCAAGCGTGTACCCCGGTGCCGAAGAGGTCTGGGACGACGGCATCGACCAGGACTGCTCTGGTGCCGACACCCGGACGTGGTCGGGAACCATCGCGCTGGCGCCGGTCGACGTGCTGCTGGTCATCGACGACAGCGCGTCGATGGGCGAGGAGCAGCAGGCGCTGTCGGCCAACATGCCCGCGCTGGTGCTCGAGCTCGACAATGCCGGGTTGGACTGGCACATCGGGCTGGTCACCACCGACATGGTGGATGGGGCCAAGGCCGGGCGGCTGCAGCAGCACGCCGGATCGGGCAACACCGTGATCAGCGCGGGGCCCAACGCCGTGCAACAGCTCGCCGAGCTGGTGGCTGCCACCGGCACGCTCGGCGACGCCGACGAGGCCGGGCGGGCCGCGATCTACGAGGCGCTCACCACCCACGCCAGCGGCGCCAATGCCGGCTTCGCGCGGCCAGAAGCCCACCTCGCCACCATCGTGCTGTCCGACGAGAACGACTACAGCGGCGACACCCCCATCTCCCTCGCCGACTTCATCACGTGGTACTCGGCGCTGAGGCCGGCGGGAACCAGCTTTCACACGATCGTCGGGCCCGACCCGGTGTGCCCGTCGGCGGCCGAGGCCGGGCTGGAGTACATCGCCGTGCGCGACGCCGTCGGTGGTGTGCACGTCGATGTGTGTGCTGCCGACTACAGCATGGCCCTGCAAGGAGCGGTCGCCATGGCGCAGACCGCGGCGCCGATGGTGATCGCCGGCGTGTCCGGGATCGACGCGCTGTACCTCACGCCGCCGGGCGGCCCCCAGGCCGAGCTGGCCACGGGCTGGAGCTTCGACGGCACCAGCGGACTGCTGAGCTTCGACGTTGCGCCCGAGACAGGAACCCTGGTGGTGGCGGTGCTGGCAGAAGGCTGAGTCAGCCCGCGAACCATGCCCAGAACGCGTCCATCCCCCGAGCAAAGGGCACGCGCTGCCACGGGCCCAGCAAGGCGTCGGCGGCGGTGTTGTCGGCGTGGGTGAGGCGCACGTCGCCGGCCCGATCGGGCTGGTGGCGCACCTGGATGGCCAGGCCCGACACGCGCTCGACCTCGGCCACCAGCTCGAGCAGGGAGACGGGGTGGCCGCTGCCCACATTGCAGATCTGGAAGCCCCGGCTGCGCTCGATGGCGCGCACCGTGCCCTCGACGATGTCGCCGACGTAGGTGTAGTCGCGGCGGGAGCTGCCATCGCCGTACAGCGTGATGGCGTCGCCAGCGACGGCCGCGGCCGCGAAACGGGTGATGGCCAGATCGGGACGCTGACGCGGGCCAAACACCGTGAAGTAGCGCAAGCAGCAGATGTGGTGGCCGTGCAGGTGGCTGTAGGTGTGCGCGAACAGCTCGATGGCCCGCTTGCTGGCGGCGTAGGGACTGGTGGGCTCGGCGGCGGCGTCGGCCTCGGTGAAGGGGCCCACCTGGCGGTTGCCGTACACGCTCGACGAGCTGGCCAGCACGATGCGCGGAGGCAGCGGCAGTCGCCGGGCCGCCTCGAACAACCGCACGGAGCCGTGCAGGTTGGTGTGCACGTGGGACAGCGGATCGTTCAGGCTCGACTGCACGCCGGCCCGGGCAGCCAGGTGCACGACGGCATCGGGCTCGCTGGCGAAGGCGGTGGCCAGGGCGGCCGGGTCGGTGACGCTGCCCTCGATCAGCCGAAACCGGGCATTCCCAGACGCCTGGGCCAGGTTTCGGCGCTTGACGGCGGGATCGTAGTAGGGGTCGAAGTTGTCGAGCCCCACCACATCGTGCCCATCGGCGAGCAGCCGGTCGACCGTGTGCGACCCGATGAAGCCAGCCGCGCCCGTGACGAGCACCCTCATGACGGCTCCACGTCCGCGCGGCCGATGCTGCGGTAGTGCAGCCCCGCGGCCGCGGCTTGCGCGGGATCGAAGAGGTTTCGGCCGTCGAACACCCGGGGAATCGCCAGCTCCTGGGCAATCTGTCTGGCTTGGACCTGGGCGTATTCTGGCCATTCGGTGCCGATCACCAGCGCATGTGCGCCAGCGAGGGCGCTCAGCGGCTCGCTCACTCTCTGGGCCCCCGTCGGGACGGCGCTCGCGCGGGGGTCGTGCACGACGACGCGTGCGCCCGCATCCACCAGCCGCGTGACCACGCTCGCGGCGGCGCTCTCGCGCACGTCGTCGGTTCCGGCCTTGAAGGTGAGGCCCCAGGCCGCGATGGGGCGGTCCTGCAGCGGAGCCAGCTCGGCCTCGATGCGCCGATACCAGGCGTCGACCTGAGCCTCGTTGCCCCAGGCGATGCCGTCGAGCACCGGCGTGCGCACCCCCACCGCCTCGCCGGCCCGCCGGATGGCGCGGAGGTCTTTGGGGAAGCACGAACCACCGAAGCCGAGCGAGGCCGCCAGGAAGTCGGGACCGATGCGCGGATCCGACGCCAGGCCCGTGCCCACCTGCTCGATGTCGGCGCCGCCGGCCCACGCCAGCCGGCTGATCTCGTTGACGAAGGCCACCCGTGCCGCGAGCGCGGCGTTGGCCGCCAGCTTGGTGAGCTCGGCCGACGGGCGGCTCATCACCAGCAGGGGTCGTTCGGGGTCGACGAAGGGCGCGTACAGGTCGCGCAGGATGGGAGGCGCATGGCCGTCGACCCCCAGCACCACCCGATGGGGGCGCTCGAAGTCGGCCACGGCGCTGCCCTCGCGCAGGAACTCGGGGTTGCTCACCACCGCGACATCGGGGCGGCCAGCGGCCGAGAGCCGGGCGGCGATGCGGTCGCCGGTGCCCACCGGGACCGTGGACTTGATCGCGAGCACCGCATCGCTGGACAGTGCGGGCAACAGGCCCTCGATCGCAGCGTGCAGCGCGCTGAGGTCGACCGCACCGGCCTCGTCGGTGGGCGTGCCCACCGCCAGCAAGACGACATCGGCGTCGTGAACCACCGCACCGGCTTGGCGCGCCAGAGTGAGGCGCGGACGGTTTCGCAGCAGGCGCTCTTGCGCACCGGCCTCGTAGAAGGGGATGCGACCCTGGCCCAGCAGGCCAAGGCGGTCTTCGTCGCGCTCGACCAGCGTGACCCGATGGTGCGCCGCCAGGCACACCGCCGCCACCAGGCCGACGTAGCCCGCGCCGATGACCACCACGTGCATGCCGAGACCTCCGGGAGCCCAGGGTCTATCATGGCGGCAGCCCGGAGGTCCCCATGCGCGTCTCCCACGCCACCGCTGCCGCCTGCCTCGCCTTTGCCCTGGGTTGTGCGGGTGCGGGTGGCGACGATGCCGCCTCGACGCCGGCCAGCGCCGAAGCGGCCACCGACGGGGCCGCATCCCCCGGGGTCGAGATCCCCGAAGAGGTCGTCGATGAGCCCCCCGCGCCCACGCCGGGCTTCATGGTGATCCTCTACACCGACCGCGACGAGGCCGCGGGCAAGCAGCACCTCGCCGAGGTCCAGGCGGACTGGCCGAGCGCGCGCTTGTACGACAGCAACCTCGTCGAAGGCCTGAAGCCCGATTGGTGGGTCACGTCGGTGGCCCTGCTCGGCGACGAGGCCACCGCCAAGAAGGTCGAGCTGAACTTCGAGGGGGTGTATGGGCAGTCGTACGTGCGCTCGGTGACGCACACCGACGTCGAGACGCTGGACTGCGCTGCCGAGCCCGCCGACAAGCGGTGCTCCCCCCAGAGTGGGCTGGGCATCATCGTGTTCGACTACACCGACGGCATGTCCGACCCGGTCTGGGAGCAGACCCAGTCGAAGGTCCTGGAGCGCGGCAAGGCGGCCGGCATCATCGCCCGCTACGATCAGGCCGACGGCGAGCTCAAAGACCGGATCGAGTTCCGCGGCGAGACCGTGGCCACCGTGGACATCGAGGCGCTGATGCAGGACGACCATCGCTTTGGCTACGTCTTCGTGAAGCCCGGCGCCGAGCCCCAGTTTCAAGAGAGCGCAGACCTGGACACGGTGATGGCGGCCGCCGCCGAGTACTTTGGCGCCGAGATCCCCTGAGGGGCTGCTACGCTAGGGCCCCATGCTCCTGATCCTCCTCTCGACAATCGGCGTCGCGGCGACGCTCTCGGTGCCTTCGGCATTCCCGTCCATCCAGCAAGCGGTGGACGCGGCCGGTGTCGGAGACGAGATCGAGATCGCCCCCGGCACCTACGACGAGGACGTGCTGATCGACGGCGCCAGCTTCGACCTCACCATCAAGAAGCAGGCGGCAGCCGTGGGCACCGTGACCATCCGGGGGCTGGGCGGCCAGGACGGCACCATCCAGCTGGACAACGGCGCAACGGTCCTGCTGATGGACCTCACCCTCGAGCCCAGCGGCTACCGCTCCGTCTACGTGCTCAACGGCAGCCAGGTCGAGCTGGACACGGTGCGGGTTCGCAACGGAAATGCCAACCGTTGGGGAGCAGGCCTGCACACCTTCGGGGCCGGAAGCAGCGCGATCATCCGCAACAGCCTCTTCGACAACAACGTCGCACAGGACCCCTACCCGGGCGGTCACGTCGATCAGGGGCCAGGCACCTTCCTGGAAGTGTACGACTCGGTCTTTCGCAATGGGCAGGCGGCGCTCGGCGGGGCGCTCAAGATCAACGGCGCCGCGACCATCGAAGGCTGTGTGTTCGAAGACAACACCGCCACCAACGACGGCGGCGCCATCCAGATGCTGGCGCAGGGGTCCAACCTGGGCCCGGTGACCATTCGCCAGTCCGTGTTCACCAACAACAGCGCGGCGAGCGAAGGCGGCGACATCTACTTCGCCAATGGCGCCGAGCTGCGGGTGTTCAACAGCGCCTTCACCGGCGCCACCGCCACCAACGGCGCCTCGATCCGCGGCTACAACAACCCCGGCGATCTGACCCTGGCGGGCGTCGCGTTCCGGGACACGGTCGCCTCCAACTGGGACGGAGCGGTCAGCCTGTTCACGGGCAACTCGTCGAGCTGGATCGTCGACTCGGTGTTCGACAACACCACGTCCGGGATGGGCGCGGCCGCCATCGACCACAACTCGCTGGGCTCGCTCACCGTGCGCCGCTCGACCTTCACCGACACCACGGCGAACAATGGGCACGGCGGCGCGATCCACGGGGTGAACCACACGCTGAGCGTCATCGAAGACAACACGTTCAGCAACACGTACGCCGGGGTTCAGGGTGGAGCGGTCTACCTGCGGCCAGACATTGGCCAGGCCGTGCGCATCGCCAACAACCACTTCGAAGACACCGAGTCGGGTGGGGCGGGCGGCGCCGTTCGGGTGTTCGACGGCGGAGACGTCGAGATCCTCGACAACACCTTCCTGAACAGCCGCCTCATCGGGGCCAGCGGCGCCGCGGTCTCGGTGAACAGCGCCGACCTGTTGGTGGCCCGGCGCAACTACACCTGCGGCACGTTCGGCGACCCCCAGGCCACGGGATTCGGCCGCGGGGGCACCTGGGCGCTGTGGTCGGTGCTGGACTTCGAGATCACCAACAACATCTGGGTGGACAACCAGACCGCCGACGACGGTGGCGGCATCCTGGTGACCGACAGCGCCGGCTTGCTGCAGTTCAACGCCTTCGTGGGCAACACCTCTGGCGACCAGGCCGCCGCGGCCGGGTTCTACGGCAACTCCGACATCCAGCTGCGCGACAACCTGATCGTGTTCAACGATGGCGCCGCGTCGACGGTGAAGTTCGCCAACGGCGTGGGCAGCCAGCTGCTGCGCAATGTGTGGTGGAACAACCTGCCCGCCGGCGCGGTGCTGGACGGCGCCACCGCCTCGGGCAGCGCGCTGAGCGTCGACCCGAGCTTCCTGGGCTACGTGGCCGGGGGCGACTGCGAGACCCACGACCTGCGCTACACCGCCAGCGCCGCGTACATCGATCGCGGCATGTTCAGCGCCGTGGACCTGGACGGGACGCGCGCGGATCGCGGGCACCTGGGCGGCCCCGAGGCCGACCCCGACCTGTGGGACGCCGATGGCGACGGGTCGTTCTGGCTCGACGACTGTGATGATGCCGATGCGGCCGTGCACCCGGGCGCCGCCGAAGCCTGCAACGGCATCGACGATGACTGCGACGGCAGCATCGACGAGGACGGCCTGTCGACCTACTACGCCGACACCGACGGCGACGGCCTGGGCGACGCGGCCAACAGCCAGCAGGCGTGCAACAACCCCACCGGCTTCGTGAGCAACAGCAGCGACTGCGACGACAGCGACGACACCGTCGGCGCCGCGCAGACCTGGTACGACGACCGCGACACCGATGGCTACGGCGACCCGGGCACCGCCAGCCAGGCCTGTGTCGGGGCGTCGGGCACCGTCGACAACGGCGACGACTGCGACGACTCCGACGCGCTCGAGAACCCCGATGCCATCTGGTTCGCCGATGCGGACACCGACGGGTGGGGCAGCGACCTGGACACCCTGCTCGCCTGCGAGCGGCCCGCTGGCTACCTCGACTCGGGCGGTGACTGCGACGACACCGATGCCTGGCTGAACCCGTCCACCCAATGGTTCGCCGACGTCGACACCGACGGCTTTGGCGACCCGGCAACGCCATGGCCCTCGCTGCAGTGCCAGGCGCCTCCGGGCTACGTGGCCGACAACAGCGACTGCGACGACGCCGACGCAGACACCAGCCCGGACACGGTGTGGCACCGCGACGCCGATCAGGACACCTACGGCGACCCCGACAACACGGTCACCCAGTGCGGATCGCCCGGGCCGGGCTGGGTCGACAACGGCTGGGACTGCAACGACGGCGATGCCACCGTGGTGCCCGACACGTGGTTCTACGCCGACACCGACAGCGACGGCTTTGGCGACCCCAACAACGGCGTCCAGGCCTGCGCGGCACCCTCGGGCTACACCCTCGACGACAACGACTGCAACGACAGCGACGCGGCCGTGAACCCCGGCACGCGCTGGTACGAAGACGCCGACGGAGACGGAGCCGGCAACGCGGCCTTCCCGTGGCCCTCGCTGCAGTGCGAGCCACCCCTTGGCTACGCGATCACCGACGACGACTGCGACGACACCGACCCCTCGCTGCACCCCAGCGCGCAGTGGTACGCCGACGGCGACGGGGACGGCTTTGGCGCCGACAACGCGACCCCGGTCACCAGCTGCACGCAGCCCACGGGCACGTCCCCCAACAACTGGGACTGCGACGACAGCGACGCCAGCCTGGTGCCCGACCAGTGGTGGTACCCCGACGACGACTTCGACGGCTACGGGCAGACCGACCTGGGCGTGCAGGCCTGCGAGGGGCCAGACGGCTGGGCCCCCGACGGCGACGACTGCAACGACAGCAACCCCTTCGTGTTTCCGTCGGCGGGCGAGAGCTGCGCCGATGGCATCGACACCGACTGCGACGGCATCGGGGGCCCGAGCTCGGACGAAGACGTCGACGGCCTGACCTTCAGCGAAGAGATCGCGGCCGGCACCGACCCCTGCATTGGTGACATGGACGGGGACGGCATCCTGGACGGGCTCGAGGTGGGCCTGGACACCGATGGCGACGGCACCCCCGACGTGCTCGACGACGACGACGACGGAGACGGCGTGCCCACCGCCAACGAACCGGCCGGTGACCCCGACGGCGACGGCATCCCCGCGTACCTCGATCCCGACGAGCCCGGCGAGGAGGACACCGGAGACCCAGGCGACACCGGAAGCCCCGGCGACACCGGAGCCACCGACACGGGCCTGCCCGACGACACCGGCACCCCTACGCAGCTGCCCGACTCGGACGGCGACGGCGTGCCCGACGCCATCGACCCCAGCCCCGACGACGCCGGCTCCAGCGGGCCGGCTCCCCAGCCCACCCCGGTCGACTACGGGTGCACCTGTTCGAGCAACGCGGGAGGCGGACCTGGCGTGGCCCTGTTCGCCGTGATCCTGGGTCTTGCGGGCCTGCGGCGCCGGCCAACCCGGGGATGAAAGGCAGCGAGTAAGACCACGCGTCGAATCTGGTGCTACGGTGCCCGATGTGAGGTTCCCATGCGCATTTTCCCGATCTTCTTTGCAGCAGTGCTGCTCCTGGGCTGTCGAACAGCCGGCTCGCTGACCGACTCCGGTCCGGTGGACAGCGCCGATGCCGATGCCGATGCGGACTCGGATGCCGATGCGGACTCGGACGCCGATGCCGACTCGGACGCCGACAGCGACTCGGACTCCGACAGCGACTCGGACTCGGACTCCGACAGCGACTCGGACTCGGACTCGGACAGCGACACCGACACCGGCTCGCCGCCGTCCTACACCTGCGGCGACGGGGTGCTCGAGACCGGCGAAGACTGCGACGATGGCGATGTGATCGACCAGGGCGACGGCTGCGGCAGCGACTGCCAGCGCTACGGCTCGTGCGGCAATGGCATCGTGGAGGCGGCGTTCGAGACCTGCGACGACGGCGGCACGACGCCCCTCGACGGCTGCGACGGCGTGTGCCAGTACGAGGGCAGCAGCGCGGCCGTGTGCGGCGATGGCTTCGCGCAGGCCCCCGAAGAATGCGACGACGGCAACAACTTCGACAACGACGCCTGCCTGAACAGCTGCGTGCTCAACGTGTGCGGCGACGGCGTGCTGCACACCGGCTTCGAGGCCTGCGACGATGGAAACGGGGTGCTCGCCGACGCCTGCCCGGACGGCCCCGGCGGCACCTGCACCCCGGCGGTGTGTGGCGATGGCTTCCGCCGCCTGGACATCCCCCAGGGCAACCCGGGCTCCGAGGCCTGCGACGACGGAAACACCGTCGACGACGGCAATGGCTGCACCGCGACCTGCGGGGTGGCCGCCACCTGCGGCAACGGAACCCCCGACGCCGGTGAGCAGTGCGATCTGGGCGCCCAGAACGACGACGAGGCCTCTGGCGCCTGCCCGTCGACGTGCCGCACCAACTGCCTGTGCCCCACCTGCGGCGACGGCGTGTACGACCCCGCAGCTGGCGAGGAGTGCGACGATGGCGGCGTCGCCAACGGTGATGGGTGCTCGGCACTGTGCGAGGTCGAGGCGTCGGCCACGTGCCAGGACGGCCACGTCGACGTCGCCCACGGCGAGGAGTGCGACGACGGCAACGGCACCAACGGAGACGGCTGTGACGACGCCTGCCAGCTCGAAACGCTGGGCGGGCAGTGCGGCAGCGGCGGGCCCCTCGACCCGCTCGAGGTCTGTGACGACGGGAACACCGTCAACGGCGATGGCTGCAACCCCACCTGCAACCTCAAGGGCGAGGTCACGACGCTGGCCACCGGCCTCAACGGCGACGCCTTCTCGGTCGACGACACCACCCTGTGGATTGGCTCCTGCAGCCAGTGCTCGATCAGCCGCATGGACATCGATGCGTGCATCACCGGCGGCAACTGCACACCCACGCTGGTGGCAGGTGGCAGCTGCCCCGGCAACGGCATGCCCGTCGACGGCAACGGCACCGGGGCCACGCTCACCTGCGTCGAGAGCCTGGCCAGCAGCGGCAGCAAGGTGTACTTCGGCAACCGCCACACCCTGCGCGAGCTCGACATCAGCACCGGCGACGTCACCACCCTGACCGGCAACACGGGCCAGTGTGGCGCCATCGACGGCGATGCCTCCACCGCGCTGCTGCACGGGCACCGGGGCTTCACCTGGGACCAGGGCAAGCTGTTCTTGCTGGACGGCTGCGAAGAGGTGCTGCGGCGCTACGACCCGCAGACTGGCTGGCTCACGACCGTTGCCGGCCAGCGCCAACCCGACCCGTCGGTGCCCCAGAGCGGCGCCAACCAGTACCAGTGCCCCAGCAGCTTCAGCTGCAGCTCGCCCACCCCGGTCGACGGCTATGGCTTGAACGCGGTGTTCGGATCACCCCGCTACATGGCCACCGATCACAGCGGCAACCTGTACATCACCGACACCAACGGCCAGAGCGTGCGCCGGTACAACAAGAACACCGGCTACGTCGACACGATCATCGGGGGCGCCGGCTACCAGGATGGCGGCGCCAGCAGCGTGCGCGTGCAGCGACCGCGGGCGATGACGTCGGACGGCACCAGCCTGTACTTCAACGAGCAGAACTCGCACACGGTGCGCCAGATCCTGATCAGCAACGGCGGCACCAGCACCTTCGTGGGCGTGCGCGGCTGTTCCGGAAACCAGGACGGCACCGGCGGCGACGGCACCCAGGACTGGAGTGGGCAGTGCGGAAACGGCGCGGTCAGCGGCAAAGCCCGCATCGACACGCCCTTTGGCGCGCTGGTCTTCCACCCCGCGTCCAACAGCCTGTTCCTGGGTGAGCAGGGGCGCTTGAGGCGGATCGAGTAGCCCCGACGCGGTGGACGGGACGCCCCGCCTACAGCCCCAGGATGGCGTTGGCCTCGGCCTTCTTGCTGTCGAAGGTGATGAAGCGCTCGACCAGGGCTGAGCGCTTGCTCTCGGGCTGGGCGCGCAGCCACTCCTGGTGCGTGGTGAAGACCGCGAGCTTGTCTTTGTCGAAGCTCATGGACGAAAGACCCGCGCGCAGGTACAGCATCTTGTCGGCCTCGCCGTCGGTCTGCTGCAGCACCGCATCGAGCAGCTCTTGTTTGGCCTTGCCGAAGCTGAGCTCCTCGAACAGGCCCTTCACCGAGGCTTCGTTGAGCGGGTGGGCTGCGATGGCCCCCTTGGCGGCCGCCACCCAGTCGTCGTCGAAGCTGCCGTCGACGGCGTCGTAGGCGGCCACGAGCGCCGGGCACTCGCCCGACAGCAGGCGACCGGCCTGCTCGCGGTCGTCGTCGCCGGCCAGCACCAGCAGGACGGACTCGAGATCGGCCGGGGAGAGCTCGGCCAGGCTGGCGTGGGTGCGGGCGATGAGCTGCAGGCGGTCGCGGCCCGGGCCGATGCTGGCGAGCGAGACGCGGACCACCGGCGCCCGATCGGCAGTGGCGACCAGCGCGATGGCCTGCACGGCGACCTTGGCGGTGTCGCGCGGCGATGCCTTGGCCACGATGGCGCCCATCGACTCGGCATCAGCGCCGTGCTTGGACGCGAGCGCCGCGAGGTCGGATCCGGAGCTCCAGTGGGCGTACAGCGGCGCCGGGACGGGGGTGAGCGGCGCCCCGGGCGTGTACGACTGGAGCTCGGCCACCACACGCGCCTTGCGGTTGCCGGGAATGAAGATGCCGGCCGTGGCGATGCCCACCAGGAACTGGGTGACGGCGGCGCCGTTGTCGGGGTCTTGGCTGACGACCCCGCGCACCAGACCTGCGGGTGCGTCGAGGGGCCCGCCGGGCTTGGCGTGGCAGTGCCCGCCGACACCGCCCAGGAAGTGCGCCACGCAGCGGATCTTCTCGCTGGTGATGGGGTTGGGGGGCACGTTGGCCTCGATGGCGAGCTTCTTGCCCGCGCCCGCGTCGAACCAGGTTCCCTCATTGTCGGTCCACAGCGTCATCGCGGTGGTGGAGGGCAGCGCGCCCTCGGCCAGGGGCGAGCGCTGCAGCTCGGCGCTGTACACGCCGTCCTTCACGCCCTGGATGCGAAATGTCCAGTCTTCGAGCGGCGTGGTGGTGCCGCCGCTGCCCAGGAACAGGATGCGCGGCCCGCCGCCCCGTCGCTCGACGACGCGCCAGGACCACTCGGAGCCGACAGAGAGAGGAAGCATGCCGCTGGAGGGTACCGCGAAGGCGAGGTGCGAGAGGAGGAGCAGGGTGGTCATGCTGCGGAGTCTACGCCACCCCGGACAGCCAGCGCAGGCGCCCCTGCCAACCCGGGAGCCGCGCCGGGTCGTCCGGATAGCGCGCGTAGTGCGCCTCGATGAGCGGAATGCGCGCCAGCACGGGCACCAGCCGCGCGGCCATGCCGGGCATACGGGCCAAGCGCCGAGCCGCGCGCAGCGCCTCGCGTGGATCGGGCGACGGTGGGGCCTGCTGCAGGCCACCGAGCAGCAGGGAGGGCGCCAGGATCTCTCGCCGGATCAGCTGCCGCAGCTGCTCGGTGGACAGGGTCTGCGAGAAGCGGCGGAACAGGTCGGCGCCGGCGATCAAGCCGCCCTGCTGACGCTGCCAGGCCACGTTGTAGCCGGCGATCCCCCCGCCATCGACCAGTGCACTCGTCAGGATGCGGGCGGCGACGAGCTGCTGGGCGATGCCGCTGCCGTGCGGGCCGTACACCTGGCCTGCAGCATCGCCGATGCGCGCGATGCCCCCCTCGCCCAGGTTGCCGTGGGCGCGATGCAGCGGGATGGCCCGCCGGCCCCCGCGGATCAAGGGGCCGATCCAGTCGTGCGCGTCGACGAACTCGTCCATCAGACGGCCACCGGCCCGGTGTCCCTCGCCGGGAATGGAGCCGGTGAGGATGGCCACCCGGTCGCCGTGCAGGCACACGTTGACGATGCTGTAGCCGCCTGCAACCCCGCTGAAGCACAGCGTCTCGCCCACGGGGACGGCGTGCTGGGCGAACCAGGAGCGGGCCGCCAGATCGTCGGCGACGTGGTGCACGTGCTGGGCGGCGACGCAGATGTCGCCCGGAGCCGCCCGGCGTCCGCGCAGCCCGGTCATGCCCGAGGCGTCGACCACCCAGCGGGCCTCGATGCGCTCGCCGCCCACGGTCACAGCCCCGGGCTCGATGCTGCTGACCCGGGACTCGCCGCGCAGCTGGGCTCCTGCATCGGCCGCCCCGGCCTGAAGGCGGGCGACCAGTCCCGCCATGTCGACCTCGAGCAGGCCGTGATCGCGCAGCACCACGCGCTCGGGGCCCCACCCGGCCACCAGGTGCATGGGCACGTTGCTGCCGGCCAGCTCGGCACCCTGCGGGCGGGGGATCCCGCTGTCGTCGAAAGCACCGCCGGGCACGCCGTTGAACCAGGTGGCCCCCGCCTGGTCGAGCGCAGCGCGATCGAAGGCCACGACGCGCAGTCCGGCGCGAGCGCACAGGAATGCGGCCGCCGCTCCGGCGGTTCCCAGTCCAACAACAGCCACGTCGAATGCCATGTGCCCCCATAAGTGACGGGGGTGTCATTGTCGCCTCGAAATGCCCCGCGAGCTAGACCCCCCGCCATGACGCACCTCATCCTCTGCATGCTGCTCCTGTCCACCCCCAGCCACGCGGCCGACGACCCCGAGGTTCGACGCCTGGCGACCAGCATCGACAAGCTCGCGCAGAAGAATGCGTGGGACGGCGTGGAGCGGGCGTACACCAGCATCGTGGAGCTGGGGGGCACCGAGGATCGGGACGCGGTGCTGTTGGCGGCCGAGGCCGCGCGAAACAGGGGCGACGTCGCAAACCGGCTGGCCAGGCTGCAGACCGCGCAGCAGCTGGCCAACGACGCCGAGACCAAGGGCCTGATCGACGGCGTGGGCGCTGAGTTCGGCCAGGTGGCGCTGTCGTGCAAGGGTCCCTGCCCCACGCTGCTGCCCGAGGTCGAGCCCTTCCGCCCCGACCTCAAGAATGCCATCGCCTTCGCCAACACCAGCATCGACTCAGCCACGCGCTTCGAGGGCTACGTGCCGGTCGGCGACTACGTGTTCGGCTACCGCAAGTTCACCGTCCGCGCCGGTGACGACGTCCTGGCCGTCGAGAGCACCACCAAGGCGGCCAAGCTCAAGGGCCTGTTCGACGAGATCGCGCTGCAGCCCCAGGTCGAGCTCGACGGCAAGTTCAAGCTGATGCTCAACGGCGCGGGTGTGTGGGAAGACAACGGCGAGCTCGTCTTCGTGGCGGCGCTGTACACCAAGGGACCCACCGCCCAGGCCGAGCACGCCATCACCGCCAACGAGCCCAAGCGCATCGCCATCACCTTCCTCAAGCCCTTCAAGGCGGGCGAGCTGGGCGACTTCTTCACCGAGAAGTTCGAGAAGATCGACCCCGACGAGGCGGCCTGGGCCGACGAGCAGAACCTGCTCATCCTGCTGGGCGACGTGGCGGCCGGCGACCGGGTCACCCTGGACTGGACGCACAAGCGCAAGACGGTGGTGGTCGACTTCCCGCGCTCCGACCCCGACAAGGTGGGCGACGAGACGTTCATGAACGTGCTGTGGAGCGTGTTCTTGAGCGAGCACAGCCCCAGCGTCGAGATGACCCGAGGCATGCTGGGCGTTCAGTAGGCCGCGGCGCTCACTGCTCGGAAGGGCCGAGACCTGCGACTACAGCTCGGCGGTGGCCCACTTGTAGTGCAGCGGCCAGGTATGCCCATCGAGCCGGAAACCCAGCTGGTACTCGAAGCCCGTGCCCGACAGCGCCGTGCCCGGCACATCGCAGGCGCCGTCGCGCACCGTCCGGGTCTCCCACTGGTTTCGGGGGGTGTCGGCGTCGTCGCGGAAGCGGCACACGTAGGTGGCGCTGGGCTGCGGATGCTCGATGGTCACGGCGAGCTGGGCACGCGGCTTGTCGAGCCGTGCCGACAGCTCGGGCAGCGGCTTGGGCATGTCCGAGGCCGCGGCCTCGAGCAGCACGTAGTAGCGCGCCACCACCGCATCCAGGTCGTAGCCGCACTCCCCCATCGCCAGGGCCCACAGGCTCATGCCCGAGATGTCGTCGTCGCCGATGCCACCGATGGAGGTGAGCACGCAGGCGACGGCGGCATCGCCGTGCTCCTCGAGCAGGGCGCTGACAAAGACCTCGCCCAGGGCGTAGGCCTGATCCCCGTCGTGGGTGCGTGCCCGGTGGCTGTCCTCGACCAGCAGATCGAAGCGCGCCTGCTCGGTCGCATAGGCCAGGCCGGCCCAGCGATGGTCGGGAGGGCGATCCGAGTTGACCTGCTCGTAGTGCATCGCCAGGCCCTCCTCGAAGAAGCGCACGTGGTCGAACTGGTGCTTGGCCTTCCAACCCGACAGCGCGAAGGCGTGGGCGTGGGCCAGCTCGTGGGTCAGCGTGTCTCGGGCGTCCTCGTCCAGGGACATGCGGATCTTGCCGCCCAGGAACACCCCGGCGTGCCCCCGGCTGGTGCCCAGCATCTCGATGTCCAGGTACAGCGGGTGCGGGTTGTGCATCTGCTTGCCCAGCGCGGCGTTGATGGCCTCGGAGTCGTCGATGAGCGCCTTCGCCTGGGCCTGGGCATCGGTCGGGTACAGGAAGCGGAAGTGCTTGGTGTCGGCGCGCTCGGTGGACTCGAGCAGGCGCACGCTCTCGATGAGCACGACGTCGCAGGTGGCCAGGCCGGTGAGCATGAAGAAGAAGACCAGCCCACAGCCCAGCGAGCCGATGCGCACGAAGGTGGCGGACCAGCTGCCCGCGGCCACCAGCCACCGCCCGGGCCCCAGGAACAGCACCCCCGAGATCGCCGTGCACACCACGCCCACGCCGCTCCAGGCCACGATGGGTCCCCACAACAGCACCGGCTCTTGGTGGTCCCACTCCAGGTCGAGCATGCCGTCGAAGAGCACGTAGGGTCGCGCCTCGGGAGCCGCGATGGACACGGTGAGCATCGCGAAGACCAGCAGCACCAGCACGCCCCAGCCCAGGCCACCGGCCCACGAGGCCAGCAGACCCATGCCCGCGTACGCGACCAACACGGCGGTGAAGCGCAGGCCAAAGACCAGCACCGTGGGCGTGGGATCGACGGCAAAGGGGGTGCCCAGCAGCATCGCGAGCCCCCACTGCAGGCCACAGGTGCCCACGATCAGCACCGCGAGCGGGGCTCCGACGGCCACGACCTTGGCCGCGAACACCATCCAGCGGGACACGGGCAGTCCGTCCAGGAACTCGATGTGGCCATCGGTGTACTCGACCGCCACCAGGGTGTGCGCCAGCGAAAAGGCCAGCAGCCCGCACAGAAAGCCCCAGTCGTCGGCGCCTGTTCCGAGCACTGCGCTGAACGGGCGGCCGGCCATGGGCTCGAGCAGGTTGGCGAGCAACAGGAAGAACAATGCGGCGAGCACGGCGAACCAGTAGGGCTGCACGCCGTCGATCTCTTTTCGCACCAGGGCATAGAAGATCACGGCATCACCACCAGACCCGACCACAGCTCGCCGTCGACCGCGTCGAGGTGCACGCGGTAGGTCGCGGCAATCGCACGACGGGCATCCACAGGCGTGGGGATGCGCTGGATGGGGCGCACCAGATCGCGCTCGTCGTCGCCCACGCCATCGCCCCAGATGGGCCGCGTGTGCAGGGCGTCGACGGTGTGCCAGGACACGCGCGTGCCCTCGGGAATGGGCCCGACCCACAGGCTCTCGATGAGCACATCGGCCTCGGCGCCAGCCACGCGACGCAGCTCCCCCCAGCGCGGCGCAAAGGCCGCGACTTGCTGGTGGTGGGTGGTTCCGGCGGCGGCGATGCGGGTGTGCCAGGCCTGGGAAAAGCCGGGGCCCAGCAGCGCGTCGACATCGATCCGGTCGACCAGCACCGCCCCCACGACGTTGGCCCGGTTGCGCCGTGCCAGCACGCGCCGAACCAGCTCCAGCGCGGCCTCTCGCCCAGCACTCTGCTCCAGCGCCGCCAGCCCCAGCCAGCCCACCGAGCGAAACACATCGGGGCCCAGCCGCTGGCGCAGGGCCACGCTGTCGCCCAGCGACTCGAGGTCGATGCCGACGTGGGCCGCGTAGGCCGCCCGGAGCTCGTCGAGCTGCGGACGCTCGGGGTCCGGGCCCAGCCACCAGCGTGCGAAGCCTGCCGCGACCCAAGCCTGCCGGGGTCGGGTGTGGGCGAGCTCGCTGTTGCGATCGTCGAGCGCGATGGTGAGACACCCGATGAGCAGCTCGTGATCGGTCTGCTCGAGGTCGAGCTCGAGCACCAGCTCGTCGTGCTCGCGGCTGCGCACCCCCACGCGCTGCTCGGCGTCGTCGAGCACCGGCACCAGCACCATGGTGGGCCAGTGCGCGTCGTCCATCATCTGCCCTACCGCCACCAGCTGCTCGCCCAGGCGCTCGCCGATGGGCGTGAGCCGCTGCGACGCCGTGCCGACGCGCACCACGACGGTGTCGGCCTGGGCCACGTCGGGCAGCCGCGAATAGGCCGGGCCGCCGCGCTCGTAGAACTCCTCGACCACGTCGACCGACAGCCAGCTGACCACCACCACCATCACCAGCACCGTCTTCTCCCAGGTGCTCATCGGCTTGAACCAGCTCGCCACGACCGCGCCCTGCTCCCAGATGCCCAGGCCAAAGCCGATGACCGTGCCGGCCATGCCCCAAGCCAGCGACAAGGCCACCGAGCTCCACGGGAAGTTGCCGCGGGTCACGTCGAGCGACTCGGCGAGCGCCGAGTGCCACAGGACCTCCTGCCAGGCATCGGGGTTGAGCTGGTCGAGCGACAGCATGGCCGCGATGGCGACCATCCAGAAGGTGAAGCGGTAGCGGCCCAGGTGCGCGGCGGTGAAGGTGAGCCCGTACCAGGCGAACAGGTAGGCCATGACCTGCACGATGACCGCCACCAGGAAGGGCGCCGAGATGAGCTCCTGGCGGCTGGCGACCAGCGCGGTCAGCAGCACGGCGCCGATGCCCATGCCCCAGATCCAGGCCAGCCCCAGCGCGTACTTGAGCGCGGTGTGCACCACCGCCGACACGGGCAGCGCGGCCAGGAAGTCGTGGGTGTGCTGTTCGTACTCCAGCACGACGAGGCGACGCAGCACGAAACCCACCGCCAGCGGCATGCCGTAGTACACCATGCCCGTCGCCGCGGTGAGCAGGGTGTTTCCCTGGCTCGACAGTGTGAACGACAGCGCCAGCACCCATAGCGCGCACAGCATGATCGTGGAGCCGATGACGGCGCCGGTGTGCTGAAGCGCCTCCTTGACGAGCAGCGCCAGGATCCTCACGCCTCGACCTCACGCGCGATGGTGACGAAGGCTTCTTCGAGCGTGGCGGAGGCGGGCAGCTCCGGACGCACCGCGCGCACCGCCTCGGCGAGGCCCGGCAGCGGGCCCTCGTAGAACAGGCGTCCCTTGTGCAGCACGCCCACCAGATCGCCGATCTGCTCGACCTCGAACAGGTGGTGCGTGCTGAAGAACACGGTGCGACCGTGCTCCTGGACCTGGCTGCGCAGGGTGTCGAGGATCTCGGAGCGGGCGACGGGATCGACGCCGGCGGTGGGCTCGTCCAGGATGAGCAGCTTGGGCCGGTGGGCGAGGGCCAAGGCCATGGCCAGCTTCATCTTGGTGCCGCCGGACAGCTCGCCCACGCGCTGCTTGCGCTCGACCTTGAGGGTGTCGAGCAGGCGGTGGTACTCCTGGTGATCCCAGTCCGGGTAGAACGCGCCCACGAAGCGGCCGATGCGGTCGCAGCTCATCCAGTCGTAGAAGTGCTGCTGCTGGCTGACGTAGCCGATTCCGCGCTTCATCTGCGTGGTGGTCTGGCGCACCGTGGTGCCGTCGTAGGTGATGGTGCCCAGGTTGGCCTTGAGGATGCCCAGCAAGCAGCGAATCGTCGTGGTCTTGCCGGAGCCGTTTCGGCCCAGAAAGCCGTAGACCTTTCCGGTGGGGACGTTGAGGGACAGGTCGTCGATGACCACGCGGCTGCCGAAGCTGCGGCGAAGGCCCTGGGTCTGCAGGAGGGGGTCGGACATGCGCGCAGACTACAGGCTGCGCAGGGGGCGTGGCTCCCCCAAGGCCTCACCCCCCGCCAAAATCCTCAGAAAGCTCCGAGATCCCCTGCAGCCAGCGCTACCATCGCGCCGTGAGTGGCAAAGACGACAACAACACCTTCGCGGGCTTCGACCCCCTGGGGACGGGCGAAGACGAGCCCGACGACGACCCCAAGACGTGGCACGACGGCCCCGACGATGTCCCGCCCGCGACCGGCCTCTCAGCAACGCCCCCCGCTGCCGAAGACGACGGCGAGCGCATCGGCCAGTACCGCATCATCGGTGTGCTCGGCGAAGGCGGCATGGGCGTGGTGTACAAGGCCCGGCAAGAGAGCCCGCGCCGGCTGGTGGCCGTCAAGGTCATCCACGGGCACATGGCCACGCCGGCGATGCGCGCGCGCTTCGGCTTCGAGGCCGAGGTGCTGGCGCGGCTCGACCACCCCGGCATCGCCAAGATCTACGAGGCCGTGCAGGACGGCGCACGCTCGTGGTTCGCCATGGAGTTCGTGGACGGCGGGCCGCTCGACGAGTGGGCCGACATCAACGACCTGGACCTGGACGGGCGCCTGGCCCTGGTGGCGCGGGTCTGCGATGCCGTGCACCACGCCCACATGAAGGGGGTGGTGCACCGCGACCTCAAGCCGGGCAACGTCATCGTGGACGGGGGCGGCCAGCCCAAGATCCTGGACTTTGGCATCGCCCGTGCGGTCAGCGACGACATGGACCCGGGCATCAAGCACACCCGCGCCGGCCAGCTGGTGGGCACGCCGGCCTACATGAGCCCCGAGCAGGCCACCCTGGGCGGCGACGACCTGGACGCCCGCTCGGACGTGTACGCCCTGGGTGTCATCGTCTGGGAGCTGCTCACCGGCAAGCTCCCCCACGATCTGTCCGGCAAGACGCTGACCGAGATGGTTCGTGTCATCCGCGAGGTCGACGCACCGCTGCTGTCGCGGGTGCGCCAGAACATCCCCGTCGATGTCACCAGCATCGTGGCCAAGGCCCTGCAGAAGCACCCCGAAGACCGCTACCAGTCCGCGGCCGCCCTGGGTGACGACATCCGCCGCTACCTCGCCGACGAGCCGATCAGCGCGCGGCGGGCGAGCACCCTGCAGCAGGTGACGCGCCTGGCCCGCCGCAACAAGCTGGTGAGCGGGCTGGTGGCCTCGCTGGTGGCCTCGGCCGGCGTGGGCCTGGCGGTGGTGTCGGTGATGTACGTGGGCATGCAGGACGCCTACCAGCAGGCCGAAGAGCAGCGCCGGTCCACGGTGGCCGCCAACGCCGACCTCGAGGCCCGAAACGCGGCCCTGGTGGTCATGCGCGCCCGCTCCACCCTCGACTCGGACCCCACGCTGGCGCTGGCCTGGCTCAAGACCCTCGGCGAGACCGCCGCCTGGGACGACGCCTTCAGCGTGGCCCACGAGGCCCAGGGCCGCGGAGTCGCCAGCGACCTGTTGGTGGGCCACAGCGACGAGATCCGGCGCGTCGACCTGTCCCCCGACGGCACCACGGCGGTCACCGCGAGCTACGACGACACCCTGCGGGTCTGGAACCTCACCGACCGCAGCTGGATCTCGCTCGACGCGCACCAGGCCGACGTGCGCTTCGCCGAGTTCTCGCCCGATGGCACGCGCCTGGTCTCGGCCGACCGCGAGGGCCGCGTGTACCTGTGGCCCACCCAGGACTGGGCCGCGCCCAAGGCCCTGGAGCGGCACCAGGGGTCCATCGAGCACATGGCGTGGTCGCCCGACGGCGCGCACGTGGCCAGCGCCAGCGAAGACGGGCTGGCCATGGTCTGGGACGCCGCCGGGTCGCTGGTTCGCCGCATCGACACCGGCGTCGAGCTGGCGCACATCAGCTGGCTCGCTGACGGGTCGGCCGTGGTGACCGCCGGTAACGAGGGGCACCTGGCGCTGTGGCCCCTCGACGGTGCCGAGCCCACGGCCTTCTCAGGCGGCGGTGGCGAGGTGATGTGGGTGGATGCGGCACCGGACGGATCCACGCTGCTGAGCGCGGCGACGGACGGCACCGTGCGGCTGTGGGACCTCCAGGACGGAAGCCATGAGGTGCTGCTGAGCCAGGTCGCCGAGGCCCGGGCCGTCGCCTACACCCCGGACGGCCGCAGCGGCGTGGCCATCGACCGCGCCGGGCACCTCGCCACCATCGATCTGGCCAGCGGCTCTGTGCGCCTGTCGAGCGGGCACAACGGCGTGGTGCGCACCCTGGCGGTGTCCCCGGACGGCCAGAGCGCCGCCACCGGAGGCGACGACGGCGACGTGTGGCTGTGGGACCTCGGATCGGGCACGGGCCGGCGTCTGCGCGGCCACCAGGGGCGGGTGCGCCTGGTGACCTGGTCGGCGGACGGCACGCGCATCTTGTCGGCGTCGGCCGATGGCACCGCGCGCATCTGGCCGGTGTCGGGCCGCCGGCCGGCCCGTCTGGTGGGGCACACCAACACCGTGATGCGCGCGGCCTTCGAGCCGCACCAGGACGGGCAGCGGCTGTCCACGGTGAGCGAAGACGGCACGGTCCGCGACTGGGACCTGCGCACCGGTGCCGCAACGGTCTTCGACGGCCACACCGACGAGGTCGACGACGTCGTGTGGCGGGCCGATGGCAAGGCCCGGGCCACGGCTGGCCGCGACGGGCGCGTGTGGTGGACGTGGCCCATCAGCGAGCCCGTCGAGCTGCGCTGGCGCGAGATCGTCGATCGCATCGACGTGCACGGCACCCGGGTGGCCGGCGCCGCACGAAGCCCCGAGCTGCCGCTGTGGGATGTGCGTGACGGCAGCCACATCGAGCTGCTGGGCCACACCGATCGCATCGGCGACGTCACCTTCTCGCCCGACGGAAGCGGCCTGGTGAGCGGAAGCTTCGACGGCACGGTCCGCTACTGGGACCTCGCCACCGAGACCTCGGCGGTGCTGCGCACCTTCGACGACTCCATCACCGAGGTTTGTTACGCCCCCGACGGCGCTTCCATCGCCGCGAGCAGCGAAGACGGCCACGTCGTGCTCTGGAACGCACAGCGCGAGCTGCTGACGTCGACGCGCATCGAGGGAGCGGCCAGGAGCCTTGCCTGGGCGCCCGCTTCTGACCGGGTGGCCATCGCCGGGGCCGATCACGCCGTGACCCTGCTGTCGACCGACGGCGCCGTGACCGCCTTGAAGGGCCACACCGGCGAGGTCGCTGCGGTGGCCTTCCTGGGGCCCGATCGGGTCGCCAGCGCCGGCGCAGACCGCGTGGTGCGCATCTGGGATCTGCAGACGGGCGAGAGCACGCGACTCACCGGCCACCAGGGCGCGATTCGCTTCATCGAGGTCGCCCCGAACCACCGCTTCTTCGTGACCGGCGGCGAGGACGCCGCGCTCCGCGTATGGCCCACCGACGTGCCCCGAGGGCACGACCAGGTTCGCGCCCTGCTCGACCAGCTGACCACCGTGCAGCTGGCCCCCGGCACCGAGCAGATGGGCAGCGCCTGGCGCGACGTGAAAGAGTAGACCCATGCGTACCCCTCCCCTGCTGCCCATCCTCATCCTGGCCTCGTGCACCAAGGCCGAGCCGGTGCTGTTGGGCTGGGAGTGGACCGAGCGGTCGACGCTGCCCGAGACGCGCTGGGGCATGCCCGCCACCCACACCGACGTGGGCCAGCTGGCCTTCGGCGGCAGCAATGGCACCGGCTCCGAGCGCACCACGGACACCCTGTGGACGCGCGTGCCTGCCGACGACACCTGGACCTCTGCCGAACCGGCCGAACCCGGGGCCCGGTACTGCCACTGCGCCACCCTGCTGCCCGATGCCAACAAGCTGCTGGTGGTGGGCGGTCGCGACGACACCGCGCCCGTCGACGATGCCTGGGTCTACGACCTCAGCACGCAGAACTGGGCACCGGTCGAGGGCGACGCCCTTAGCCATCCCATCGGCTGCCACGCCGCCTGGATCGACGACCAGGCCTGGGTGTTCGGCGGGGGCGATGCCACCAGCAACTCAGCGGCGATGTGGAGCTACGACCCCGACCTGAACACCTTCACCGAGGTCGAGTTCGCTGAGGCCCCGTCGGCCAGGCGCGATGCCACGACCGTGGTCGCCGACGACCGGTGGCTGTTGTTCGGCGGGCAGGCCGGCGCCGGCGACTTCCTGAACGATCTGTGGGCCTTCGACGGCACCGCCTGGCAGCAGCTCGCCGCCGACAGCCCCTTGCTGCCGCGGCGCTACGCGGCGTCGGGTTGGCACCCCGATGTGAACCGCTGGGTGGTGCACGGCGGCACCGACGACACCCAGGACATGGCCGACACCTGGGTGCTCGACACCGACACCCTGCAGTGGACGGAGCTGACGCTCGACGGGGGCCCCGACGACCGCGCCTTCGCCACCTCGGGCTTCGACGGCACGGGCATCTACGTGGCCGGAGGCCTGCGGGTCGCCACCAGCACGGCGCTCGACGACGCGTGGAGGCTGGACGCCATCGTGGAGTGAGGGGCTAGGAGCCCGTAGCGCGTAGCGCTCGGGCCCCCCCGTGCCCGTGCCCGTGCCCGTGCCCGTGCCCGATTGGCCTGCAACAGACTACCGCCTATGCGGGTGCGTTCGCCGCTCTGACGGCGCCAAGTGCCGCGCGTCTGCAGCATTGTTCGACAATGGGCACGCCACGATGATCTGGTGCTTTTCCGTGACCGCTGCCTGGGCGTTGTAGGCCTGCGCGAAGGCACCGGAGCCCTCTGCCGGATGCGCGCCAGCCGCGTGTCCCGTCGCTCGAGCTCATCCGGGATGTCTAGTCCGTCGCTGTCCGCGCCGAACTCCTCGTCCTCGGCGGCATCGACCGTCTCCGCCTTCGCGAGCAGCGCGCGAATCTCTTCCTTCAGCCTGGCCACCGTCTGCACGAATAGCGCGCCCAGCGCGTCCAGGTGCTGCCGACGAAACGCCGCGATGCGCATGAAATGCGGATGCTGATCGCCACTGATGAAGCGCACTGCGACATCCTCGAACGTCGCCCGCGCAATCCGTCGTGAGGAGAACAAGCCCACGCAGTACGCGTACAGCAGCACAGCCACCATCATCCGCGGGTCGTAGGCCTTTTCCCCACGAGGGTCCTTCGCTTGCAGGACGTCCTCGATCGCCGACAAGTCGAGTTCGCCGACGATGTCGAGGATGAAGTAGGCAAGGTGATGCTTCGGCAGCCAGTCGGGGCCGGGGGCAACAAATACGCCTGATGAGGCGCCCAGGGTCTGTAGGTCTTCATGGCCTCAGCAGATCACCGACGCGGGAGCGTGTCGATCGCGAATTCGAGGCCCGGCGGATGGGGCCCGGGACTCAGTCGACGGGGCGTGACGCCGCATCGGGCACCGCTTCGCTGGGCACGGGCACGGGCACGGGCACGGGCACGGGCACGGGAGGAGCGTGTGAGCGCTACGCGCTTCACGCTCCTAGGTACACCCCGCCTCGGTGCACACGAAGGTCGAGGTGCCCGAGAAGTCCGCCGCCCCGCCGGAGCCGGTGTAGACGTCGTTGGGGGTGTTGTTGTCGATGTCGACCGCTGTGCCGCTCACGGTGCCCGAGCCGGGCTCGACGTTGATGCCGCCGCCCTGGCTGCTGGCCGTGTTGTCGCGCACGGTGCTGTCGGTGATGGTGACGGTGGCGTTGTTGATGCCGATGCCGCCGCCCTTGGGCGCGGTGTTGCTGGTGAAGGAGCTGTCGTCGATGGTGACGGTGGCGCTGCCCTCGACCAGGATGCCGCCACCCTCTCCGGTGGCCGCGTTGCCGGTGAAGGCCACGTCGCTGATGCTGACGTTGCCGCCCGAGACGTACATGCCGCCGCCGGCAAAGCTGGCGCCGTCCTGAATGGTCAGGCTGGACAGGATGACGGTGGCGGCCGAGAAGTTGAACACCTGGTCGGTGTCGCCGCCCGACAGCACCGTGGTGGCTCCGCTGCCGTTGATGGTCACGCTGTGGCCGGTGACCTCGATGTTGACGTAGTAGGTCGAGTTGGCGCAGATGGTGAGCACGCCAGACGAGCCGAGCACGATGTTGGCCGGCACCGCGGCCGTGCCTGCGCTGAACTCCGGGGTGACGTTCTCGGGGCCCGCGCCCGCCGTCCACAGCACGCAGGGCGGGCCGGTGGTGCCGGTGTCGGTGTCGGCGTCGGCGTCGGCATCCGCGTCGGAGTCGGCGTCGGCATCGGCATCGGCATCGGCATCGGCATCGCTGTCGGCGTCCGCATCGCTGTCGGCGTCGGCGTCGCTGTCGGCGTCGGCGTCGGCGTCGGTCTCGACGCTGGTGTCGTCGGTGGTCGTGCCGGTGCAAGCGATGAGGAAGATCAGGGCCAAGCTGCGCATCGTGAACTCCAGGGGTCCGCGCTCGTACCCCCGTGCGGCATCCCGCGCAACGAGGCGCGGCCCGACCGGCGTCAGGAAGCGCCCGCCGAGCCTGCTTGCAGCCCCGCGAGAAGCGCCTGCCAGGTGCGCTCATCACCCTGGACGTCGAGCTCGAGGCTTGCACCACGGGCGAGCACTGGCCCCACCTGGGCAAGCGTGCCGCGCACCGTCGCCGCGGGCCGCGACACCTCGCCATCTCGCACACGCAGGCGACCGCGGTCGAAGCCCAGTGCATAGGGCTGCCCGTCGACCCACAGCTGCACGTCGACCCCGTCCAGATCGCCCTGATAGCGCCGCTGCAGCGAGACCATCAGCCAGCGAGCGGACATCGCCTGGTCGGCCGGGTCTGAGAGGTAGGCCTGGCCGAAGGCTCCCAGCGCCAGGACCACAGGCTCCAGGCGCCGTCCGGCCTGGGTGAGCGCCCACCCGCGACTGGCTGGCGCGGGCAGCTCGACGGCCTCGATCAGCCCGGCCTCGCTCAGCTCGCGCAGCCGCGTGGACAGGACGTTGGGCGTGAGTCCCGGCAGCTTGAGGTCGGTGAAGCGGCGGGGGCCGGGCAGCAGCTCACGCACCAGCAGCAGCGCCCACCGCTGGCCGACCAGATCGAGGGCTCTCGCCACGCCGCAGTATTGTTTATAGGATTTCATGATATGTTTTATGATAGCACAGGAGCCACAACATGCCCATCGAGCCCACGACCCCCAGTCTGCTGGCCTTCCTGGCGGTGGTGGCCTTCGTCGCGGCGGCTGTGCTGGCAGCGGTGGCGCTCAGCTCCGAGCCCGATGCTCGTGCCCGCCGCACCGGCATCGCTGCCGGCTTGATGGCCGCTTGGATGGGCCTCACGCTGCTGCCCACCGCGTTGGGCATCTTCGATCCGCAGAACCCGATCCCCGCCATCCCGCTCACGCTGATGACGTGGCTGGCGCTGGGCACCGCGCTGGCCCTGTCCACCGAGGGCCGCCGCTGGGCCGAGGCCGTGCCCCTCTGGGCACTCGTCGCCTTCCAGGGCTTTCGCCTGCCGCTGGAGCTCGTGCTGCACACGTGGGTCGATCAGGGCGTGGTGCCCCACCAGATGACCTGGGGCGGCGCCAACCCCGACATCGCCAGCGGCATCGTGGCCCTGCTGCTCGCGCCCCTGGTGGTGTATTGGCGTCCCGCGGCCTGGATCGCTCAGGGCGTGGGCGTGGTGCTGCTGCTCAACGTCATCCGCGTGGTGATGCAGTCCTTCCCCACCCCGCTGCAGATGTACGACGAGCCGGTGTTGCTGGCGCTGGGCATTCCCGAGGTGTGGATCGCCAGCGTGGCGGTGGTGGGCGCGTGGACGGGGCACGTCGTGGCGCTGCGGGCGCTCACGCTCCCAGTCGCGCCGCCTCGAGCCAAGCATGCCCCAGCGCCTGCCCCGTAGCCGTACCCTTCTTGGCCACCTGCTCGGGGGTGCCCTGGGCCACGATCTGGCCGCCACCTTCGCCGCCATGGGGACCCATGTCGATGATCCAGTCGGCCTGCAGCAGCACATCGACGTGGTGCTCGATGACGATGACGCTGTGACCGGCATCGACCAGGCGGTGCAGCACCTCGACCAGCCGCCGCACATCGGACAGGTGCAGGCCGGTGGTGGGCTCGTCGAGGATGTAGACACAGTGCCCTTGCCGTGAGGTGAGCTCGCTGGCGAGCTTGACGCGTTGGGCCTCGCCTCCGGACAGGGTGGTCGCCGGCTGGCCGAGCGTCAGGTAGCCCAGGCCAACGTCGACCAGGGCGTTGAGCTTCTTGCTCAGGCTGCGGTGGTTGCTGAACTCGTGGGCCACCGCGTCGATGCGCATGCCCAGGATGTCGGCGATGGAGTGCCCGCGCCAGCGAACCTCGAGGGTGTCGCGGTTGTAGCGCCGCCCCCGGCAGGCCTCGCACTCGACCCACACGTCGGGCAGAAAGTGCATCTCGATGAGGATGGCTCCCCTGCCCTCGCAGGTCTCGCAGCGGCCCGCCTTGCCGTTGTAGGTGAAGCGGCCGGCGTTCCAGCCGCGCTCCTGGGCACCCAGGGTGGTGGCGAAGACCTTGCGCAGCTGGTCCATGATCTTGGTGTAGGTGGCCGGCGTGCTGCGCGGGGTTCGGCCGATGGGCGACTGGTCTACGATCACGACGCGGTCGACGCCCTCACCGAGCTTGATGGACTTCACCTCGGCGGGAAGCACATCGGAGCCCGTCGCCTGCTGAAGACCCGGTGCCAGCGTGTCCAGGACGAGGGAGGACTTGCCGGAGCCCGAGACCCCGGACACCGCCACCAGGCAGCCCGTGGGCACCTTGACGTTCACCCCGGCCAGGTTGTTGGCGCGTGCCCCCTTGATGTCGATGGTCTTGCGCTTCTTGCGGCGCTCGCCCCGATGCGGCATGCGCTCGGTGCCCGCGAGCCAGCGGCCGGTCAGCGAGCCCGCGTTGGCGGTGACCGCGGCCACGGTGCCCGCCGCCATGAGCTGCCCGCCCTCGATGCCGGCTCCGGGGCCCAGGTCGATCACGTGGTCGGCGCGTCGAATGGTCTCGGGGTCGTGCTCGACCAGCACCAGGGTGTTGCCCAGGTCGCGCAGCCCGTCGAGGGTGTCGAGCAGCCGCTCGGTGTCTCGGGGATGCAGCCCGATGGTGGGCTCGTCGAGCACGTAGATCACGCCGCACAGGCCGCTGCCCAGCTGGCTGGCCAGGCGAATGCGCTGGGACTCGCCGCCCGACAGGGTGTTGGCGGAGCGATCGAGGGCGATGTAGCCCAGGCCCACGTCGGACAGGAAGGCCAGGCGCTTGTCGAGCTCGAGCAGCGGCCGCTCGGCGATCTCGCCCCGGCCCCCTTCGATGTCCCAGCCCCGCACCGTGGCGAGCGCCCGGTCGACGGTGAGCGCGGCGAACTGGTGGATGCCCAGCCCACCGATGCGGATCGACTGCAGCGCCGGCTGCAGACGCCCACCCTTGCAGGCCCGGCACACCGACTCGGCGGTGAGCCACTCGAGCTTGCTGGACCAGCTGCGCAGGATGGCCAGCAGGCCGTGCCAGTGGCGCGTCTCGTCGACGTTGCGCACGCTGCGGCCCCAGCGCTTGGTCCACTGGATGTCGAAGGGCTCGGGCAGGCCGTCGAGCATGGCGTCCCACTGCTGGGGCGTCCACTTGCTGACCGGGGTCTTGGCCTTGAGCCCGATGCGCGCGAACACGGCGTCGATGAGGGCATTGTTGCGGGCCGACCGCGACAGCGTGCCGCCCACGCGCCCGTCGAGCGCGTCCCAGAAGCCCTTCTTGGCCGCGGGAAAAAGCAGCTCGGGCACGACCGCACGCGCCTTGCCCAGCCCATCGCAGGCCTCGCAGGCGCCCAGACGGCTGTTGAAGCTGAAGTGCTTGGGGGTGATCTCGGCGGGCAGCACCGCGCCGTGGGTGGAGCACTCCGGGCGCTCGGTGAACAGCCACTCGCCGTCGCCCTTTCGCTCGCGGAAGCGCGCGTGGCGACCCCCCAGCAAGTAGGCGCTGGCGACCGCCTCGGACAGGCGGGATCGCGCGGCGCTGGCGGGGTTCACCCGGTCGACCACCAGCTCGACCCCGGCGGCCAGCAGCGGCAGGGCCTCGTCGCTCTGCAGCTCGACCTCGGCGCCGTCGTGGAACAGGCGGCTCCAGCCGTCGCGCACCAGCGTGTCGCGTCGGACCGCAGGCTGATCCGCGGGCCTCAGCAAGGCGGTGAGCCACCCGGCGCCCGTCGCCTGCTCCTGCAGCTCGAGGGCCGCCTGAGAGGGGCTGTGGCCGCGGATCGCCTGGTCGCAGTGCGGGCAGAAGGCATGGCCGATGCGCGCCCACAGCAGGCGCAGCACGTCGTGGATCTCGGTGACGGTGGCGACGGTGGAGCGGGGGTTGCGGCTGCTGTTGCGCTGGTCGATGGCGATGGCCGGGGCCAGGCCCTCGAGCCGGTCGACCGGTGCCCGGTCGAGCCGCCCCAGGAAGCGCCGCGCGTAGGTGGACAGGCTCTCGACGTAGCGGCGCTGGCCCTCGCTGAAGATGGTGTCGAAGGCCAGCGAGGTCTTGCCCGACCCGCTCACCCCGGTGATCACCGTCATCTGGTTGTGCGGGATGCGCACGTCGACGCCCTGCAGGTTGTGCTTGCGCGCGCCCTCGATGATGAGCTCGCGCGCGACGGTGTGCACGGGCAGCCGGCGCTCGGCGGCCTCGGCCACCATCAGCGGGGCCCCCAGCTGCGGAAGCGCCGCCAGCGCACGGCCGGTGGGGGTGTCCAGGGTGGCGATGTGCTCGGGGGTGCCCTCGCCCACGATGGTGCCGCCGCCGGTGCCACCCTCGGGGCCCAGGTCGAGGATGTGGTCGGCGCGCTTGATCACGTCGGTGTGGTGTTCGACCACGATGACGGTGTTGCCCAGGTTCACCAGCCTGTCGATGGCCTCGAGCAGCTTGGCCACGTCGGCGAAGTGAAGCCCGGTGGTGGGCTCGTCGAGCAGGTAGACGGTGTCGCCGGTGGCTGGGCGGTGCAGCTCGGTGGCGAGCTTGACGCGCTGGGCCTCGCCGCCGGACAGGGTGGTGGAGGGCTGGCCCAGCGGCACGTAGCCCAGCCCCACCTCGACCATGGTGTCCAGGATGCGCGCCAGCTTGGGCACCTTGGCGAAGAACACCGCCGCGTCGGCGATGGACATCTGCAGCACGTCGTGGATGGTGGCGCGCTTGTAGGTGATCTCGAGCGTCTCGGGGTTGAAGCGGCGCCCGGCGCACACCTCGCACTCGACCTCGACGCTAGGCAGGAACTGCATCTCGACGGTCTTGACGCCGGCGCCGTCGCACTCGGCGCAGCGCCCGCCGGCGACGTTGAACGAGAACCGGCCCTTCTTGTAGCCCCGGGCCCGCGCCTCGGGGGTCTTGGCGAACAGGGCACGGATGAGGTCGAAGGCCCCGGTGTACGTCGCCGGATTGCTGCGCGGCGTGCGACCGATGGGCGTCTGGCTGATGCGGATGACCTTGTCGATCTGGTGCAGGCCATCGACCTTGCGGCAGCCGGCGGGCCCCTCGGCGCGCTTGGAGTCGGGGTAGAGCTCGCCCATCAGCGCGCGCTCGAGCACCTGGAACACCAACGTGGACTTGCCCGAGCCCGAGACGCCGGTGACTACCACCAGCATGCCCAGGGGAAAGCTGGCGTCGATGCCCTGCAGGTTGTGGCGGTCGGCGCCGCGCACGGTGATGGCCAGACCATTGCCCTTGCGCCGCTTCTTGGGGACGTCGATGACCCGATCGCCCCGCATCCAGGCGGCGGTGGGCGCGTCCGACGTCAAGAAGGCCGCTGGCGGCGCGGCCGCGGTGATGTGGCCGCCCTCGCGACCAGCCCCGGGACCGACGTCGATCACATAGTCGGCGGCGGCGATGGTCTCGGCGTCGTGCTCGACCACCAGCACGCTGTTGCCGCGGTCGCGCAGACGCTCCAGGGTGGCCAGCAGCCGCGCGTTGTCGCGGGGGTGCAGCCCAATGCTGGGCTCGTCGAGCACATAGGTGACGCCCTGGAGCGCCGAGCCCACCTGCGCGGCCAGGCGAATGCGCTGGGCCTCGCCGCCCGACAGGGTCGCCGCGCTGCGGTCGAGCGCCAGGTAGCCCAGCCCCACGTCGTGCAGGAAGTTCAGCCGCTCGCGGATCTCTTGCACCAGCAGCTCGCCGACCTCAAGCTCGCTGGGCTGCAGCTCGAGGGCGCGAAAGAAGGTGCGGGCATCGGCCACCGACTCGCACGACAGCTCGGGCAGGCCACGACCCCGAAAGTCGACGGCGCGGGCGATGGGGTTGAGGCGGGTGCCCTGGCACTCGGGGCACGGAGTGGTGACGCGAAAGCGCTCGAGGCCCTTGTAGGCCGTCCACCGCCAGACGTTGCGCACCATGGGCACCAAGCCGTTCCACACCCGCTCGCGCGTCTCGCTGCGGGTGCCACGCACGATCTCGATGCTGTACTCGACCGTGGGATCGCCGAACAGCAGCCGCTGCCGGTCGGACGCACCCCAGTCGGCCAGCTTGCGCCGCTTGGGCGCGCCCAGCAGGTCCAGGACCCTGCGAAGCACATCCTTGCTGAAGTGCGCGAACGGCAGCCGGTCGTCCTCGTTGAAGGCGTTGAAGCAGTCGGCGCCGGGCTTGCTGTCGTCGATGAGCTGTGCCAGGTCGAAGTCTTCGAGCTGGCCCAGCCCGTTGCAGGTGGTGCAGGCCCCTTGTGGCGCGTTGAACGAGAACAGCCGCGGCTCGAGCTCGGGCAGGTTGATCTCGGGATGGTTGGGGCAGGCGCGCGCCGTCGACAGGGTGACCTCGCCCTCGTCGAGCAGCAGCGTGACCACGCCCTCGCCCATGCGCACCGCGGCCTCGATGGCCTCGCCCAGGCGCGGCCGCTCGCCCTGCCGCACCACCATGCGGTCGAGCACCACCTCGATGGTGTGCTTCTCGTACCGGGCGAGCACGATGTCTTCGTCCAGGCGGCGGACCTTGCCGTCGATGCGGGCCCGCACGAAGCCGTCGCGGCGCAGATCCGCCAGCTCTTTGCGGTACTCCCCCTTGCGGTCGCGCACCAGCGGGCCCAGCACCTGCACCTTCTGACCGGCCCGCCTCACGATCAGATCATCGACGATCTGATCGACGGACTGCTTGCTGACCGCGGTGTGGCACACCGGGCAGCGCGGCGTGCCCAGCCGAGCGAACAGCAGCCGCAGGTGGTCGTAGATCTCGGTGATCGTGCCCACGGTGCTGCGCGGGTTGCGGTTGGTCGTCTTCTGGTCGATCGAGATGGTGGGGCTGACGCCCTCGACCAGCTCGACGCGGGGGCGCTCCATCTGGCCCAGGAACTGCCGCGCGTACGACGACAGCGACTCCATGAAGCGCCGCTGGCCCTCTTTGTAGATGGTGTCGAAGGCCAGGCTGGACTTGCCCGAGCCCGACACCCCGGTGAACACCACCAGGCTGTTGCGCGGCAGGTCGACGTCGACGCCCTGCAGGTTGTGCACGCGGGCGCCGCGGACGGTGATGTGGGTGGGCTCGGACATGCGGCGGACAGCCGTAACCGAGGGTGCTGGGGGGATCGTGGGTGTGCTGTCAGTTGGTGTCAGCAGGGGTCGGGCTGGCCCGTGATCCGGCCGGGATCGAACTCGAGGCCGCCGCCGGCGACCTACTCCACCACCACGCCCACCTCCCCCGTCACCTGTGGCTCGATGATCCGGTGATCCGCCCGGTGTAGCCGCAGGATCAGCACGTGCTCACCGGGCTCGGCTTCCGCGGGAATGGCCTGTTCGAAGACCGGCTCGGGGCCGTGCCAGTCCAGGAAGGCGCCGTAGTCCAGCGAGTCCCAGTAGGTGTGGATGTGGCCCACGTTGACGCCCTGATCCTCGCCGCCGGCGGGGTCGGGGGTGACCAGCTCGAAGTCGGTGAGCTCGGCGGTGATGGTGACGGTGTCGCCAGCGGCGACGGTGGTGGGATCGGCGGTGACCGACGGGATGGTCGGGTGCGGGAGGGTGCAGGCGACAAGAAGCGGGAGGATGGGCATGGGCGCATGGTAGCTGCACAAGGAGAACCGAGGGCGGGCGAGACGCCCGCCCCACGTTCGACTTCTCGTCCGTGGGGCAGGCGTCTCGCCTGCCCGGCGACGCCGCTAGACGACGAGCTCGTTCCCCTCCCCCTCGCCGTAACTTACGTTGCACGAATCAAGCGGCCTCCTTCATGCTGTTCTTGTGAGCCGCTCCACACAGACCTTGCTGGTACTCGTACTCCTGGCGTCGGGATGCCACCCCGGCGAACCTTCACCAAGCGAGGTGGCGGGCGAGCAATCTTCAGGCGTGGTTGCCGGAGCTGACGCACACGACGCGCCGATACTAGGTCCAACGATCGGCGAAGGTGACGTTTCGGCCCTCCCGGGCTTCCAGATGCTCGACCCGACTGGCCTGGAAGGCATCGGTCTGCGCGGCGTGGAACAGTTTCGGATGGTCGTCTGTCGCGCCGACCTGACATTCATCGGCACACCGACCGAACTCAAGCCGTTCGTCCATGAGAACCAAGTTTGGACCGACATCCAGTTCGACGTCCACTACCAACTCACAGGCACCCTGGAGCAGCCGCTACGCCGCCTCGGAGGGCAAGCCGGGCGGACGGTCGGTGAAGACGATGCCGGCCCGAATCCTCGAGCCGGCCAGCCGGTGCTAGTCGCCGCGAACAGGACGCAGGCAGACCAAATAGCTTGGGTTCACGCCGACGCGCCAATGTTGGTAAACGCATGGCGACCGGTCAAGCTCCGCTCGCCGGCGCCCCCCGAAACGGAGGCCATCGCGGCATTCGAGACGCTGTGTGCGCCCGTAGCTCGATGATCGCGCGAAGGCGCTACGGTCACGGGCACGGTCACGGGCACGTAGGCGCAGCCGTAGCCGTGACTCACAAATGAGTGTATAGTCCCCAGCCCCCTCCCCCGGGGGTTCTGGAGCTGCCTGTGGGTGACCGTGAAGACACCGTCGTGTTCGTCGAGGACGACCGCACCGGGATGAGCCCCGAGACGCTGCGCCGCGCGGTGCTCGACCACCTGCAGTTCACGCGCGCCAAAGACCTGCGCACCGCCACGCTGCTCGATGCCAACCACGCGCTCGCGCACACCGCCCGCGATCGGCTGGTGTACCGGTGGATGGCCACTCAGCGCGCCTACGCGGACCAGGACGTCAAGCGCGTCTACTACCTGTCGGCCGAGTACCTGCTGGGGCGCCAGCTGGGCGCCAACCTGCTGAACCTGGGGCTGTTCGACTTCTCCAAGCGGGCGCTGGCCGAGTACGGCCTGGACCTCGACGACATCCTGGCCCAGGAACCCGACCCCGGCCTGGGCAACGGGGGCCTGGGACGGCTGGCCGCCTGCTACATGGACAGCCTGGCCGCGCTTCAGCTGCCCGCCACGGGCTACGGCATTCGCTACGAGTTCGGCATCTTTCGGCAGGAGCTGGTGGACGGCTGGCAGTCCGAGCAGCCCGACGACTGGCTGCGCAACGGCAATCCCTGGGAGATCCGCCGCCCCGAGTACAGCGTCGACGTGAGCTTTGGCGGCCACGTGGTGGGCTGGGTCGACGACAAGGGCAAGTACCACGTGCGCTGGGAGCCCAACAGCACGGTCATCGGCATTCCCTACGACACGCCGGTGGCGGGCTTCGGCGCCGACAACAACACGGTCAACAACCTGCGTCTATGGAGCGCCAAGGCCAGCCGTGAGTTCGACCTGGCGGTGTTCAACGACGGCGACTACCGCCGCGCCGTCGAAGACAAAGCACTCACCGAGAGCATCTCCAAGGTGCTCTACCCCAAGGACGACAGCCGCCAGGGCAAGATGCTGCGGCTCAAGCAGCAGTACTTCTTTGTCGCCTGCTCGCTGCACGACATCCTGCGCCGTCACCGCGAGCAGCACGCCACCTGGGACAACCTGCCCGACAAGGCGGTGGTGCAGCTCAACGACACCCACCCGTCCATCGCCGTGGCCGAGCTCATGCGCCTGCTGGTGGACCGCGAAGGGCTGGAGTGGACCGAGGCCTGGGGCATCACCCAGCGAACCCTGGCCTACACCAACCACACCTTGCTGCCCGAGGCGCTCGAGCGCTGGCCCGCCGACCTGTTCGAGGAGCTGCTGCCCCGCCACCTCGAGATCATCTACGAGATCAACCGCCGCTTCCTGCGCGAGGTCAACATCACCGCACCCGGCGACGAGGCGCTCAAGGAGCGCATGAGCATCGTGCAAGAGCACCCGGTGCGCTCCATCCGCATGGCGCACCTGGCCGTGGTGGGCAGCTTCAAGGTCAACGGCGTGGCCGAGCTGCACAGCCAGCTGCTTCGCGACCATGTGCTGCGCGACTTCGCCGAGCTGTGGCCCGAGCGCTTCACCAACGTGACCAACGGCGTCACCCCGCGGCGGTGGCTGGTGGAGTGCAACATGCGCCTGAGCCGCGCGTTGGCCGCGCGCATCGGCACGGGCTTCGCCAGCGACCTGTCCGAGCTCGAGCAGACCCTGCCCCTCGTCGACGACGCCGGCTGGCTCGAGCAGCTGCAGACCATCAAGGCCGCGAACAAGCGCGACCTGGCCCGGTACCTGTCCAAGGCCCACGGCATCGAGGTCGATGCGTCAACGCTGTTCGACGTCCAGGTCAAGCGCATCCACGAGTACAAGCGCCAGCTCATGTGCTGCCTGCACGTCGTGCACCTGTACCGGCGCATCAAGCTGCTGGGCCAGGACATCGTGCCGCGCACGGTGTTCATCGGCGGCAAGGCGGCCCCGGGCTACGCGACCGCCAAGCACCACATCAAGCTGATCAACGACGTCGCCGCGATCATCAACAGCGACTCCGCCGTCGCTGGGCGGCTCAAGCTGGTGTTCCTGCCCAACTACAACGTCAGCTTCGCCCAGAAGGTGATTCCCGCCGCCGACCTGTCCGAGCAGATCTCGATGGCCGGCAAGGAGGCGTCGGGCACCGGCAACATGAAGTTCCAGATCAACGGCGCCCTCACCATCGGCACGCTGGACGGCGCCAACGTCGAGATCCGCGAGGAGGTCGGCGCCGACAACTTCTTCTTGTTCGGGCTGACCGAGGCCGAGGTGCGCGAGCAGGTGGCGTCGGGCTACGACCCGGCCGAGTTCATCGAGCAGTCCGAGGCGCTCTCGGGCGCGCTCGACCTCATCGAGTCGGGCTACTTCAGCCCCGACGACCCCGACCTGCACCAGCCCATCGTCGACTACGTGCGGCACCACGACCCCTACCTGATCTGCGCCGACTTCGAGAGCTACCTCGCCGCGCAGCAAGAGGTCTCGTCGGCCTTCACCGACCCCGCTCGCTGGTGGCCGATGGTGGCCAAGAACATCGCCAAGTCCGGCAAGTTCAGCAGCGACCGGAGCATTCGCGACTACTGCGACCGCATCTGGGGCATCCAGCCCGTGCACGTCGAGCTGCAGGACGATCGTGAGATGCGCGCGCGGGTGGCCGAGTAGCCTACCCCTCGGCGCTGCCCTCGGACCTGGGCACCGCACGCAGCTCGAGCAGGTCGATGCTGGCCTCGGTGAAGTCTTCGGACTGCATCTGCACCTCGACGCCATCGCTGTAGCGAAGCTGCAGGTCGGGGTCTTCGGCCGAGAGCTCTTCGAAGGTGAAGTGCGTGAGCAGCTGGGGCTCGCCCTCTTTGTCGCTGGGGTCGACGCCGAGCGTGCCCACCATGGTGCGGTCGAGCGGCGGGATGATGCCGTCGATGGGGATCTCGACCTGCTCGATCTCGTTGCCCTTGCTGTCTTTGATGGTGGCCTGCAGCACCAGGTCGGTCATGGGGTACTTGGACTGGTTCTGCATCTCGAAGCGGAACACCGTGAGCTGCTCGTTCTTGCGGTCGAGCTGCAGCCAGTTGGCGTTGCTGACGATGACGTAGCGATCGGGGTTGAAGAGGGGGTCCATCTCTTCTTTGACGCCGGCGTCGCCCAGGGTGTACAGCGGGATCACGTCGGTGAGGCCGACCCAGCCCTCGGCACCGCCCTCGGTGCGCACCTTGTAGAAGTCTTTGCGCTTGGCCAGCAGCTCGACGGCCGCGTCTTTGGAGACCGTGCCCACCTGCTTGGCGTCGCCGGCCGGACCGTCGCGCAGGGCGGCGTCGTTGGTGGCGATCATTTGCGAGAAGCTGAGCGAGTTGTCGCCCGAGAACAGGTTCTGGTTGGGGTCGGGCAGCTGGCTGTAGAAGCCCGCCATCATCACCCCGCCAACCACGAGCACACCGATGAACACCACCGCGAGCACGCCGGCAACAGCGGCGCCTCCCATGCCCCGTCGGTACGACAGGTCGACCTCTTCGGACTGATCGTCCTTGAGGTGGCCCTTCAGATCGTCGATCTCGGACGCATAGACCCACTCGGACGACCCATCGGGCTGCACCATGTCACCAGCCTTGAGCTTGCCGCTCTTGGCCATGTCCTGGAGCTCCTCGAGGCTCTCGACCGCGAACTGAACGTCGTCCTTCTGTGTGACGAGCCAACGACCCATGTTTGTCCTCAGTCCGTCGTGTGCAGACGGATTCCCCACCGCTGTAGCCGCCCCCGTTTTCGGGGGGCAACCGTGAGGACCCATGTTTGTCCGGTGCTTGACGCGCCGCTCACCGCGGCCTGACACCGAGCACGCCTACCAGCGCAGCTCGTACCACAATCCCGGGTTGAACGGCGGGTTTCCGTACGGGCTGCCCCAGAAGTCGGGGAACTGGTCGCAGTAGTAGGTGCTGCCGCCACAGAAGCCCGAGGCGAAGCCGACCTCGAGCCGGTCGACCGCGAGGTCCATGGGCAGCAGGTCGATGGTGATGAGCACCCGGTAGGCGTCGAGCTCGACGATGGTGGGGTTGGACAGCTTGGTGAAGGTGCCAAAGACCGCGTCGTAGCCGCGCATCTGCAGCGCGCCCGACTGGCTCACCATCTCGTAGTAGTCGTAGGCGCCGCCGGTGGACCGGCTCCACGACTCGATGAACAGCGTGGCGCCGTTGTAGGGGGTGTCGCTCTCGAGGATGATCTCGAGGGTGGCGCCGTCGCTGCGGTACAGGCCGCCCACGAAGTCGAAGCCGTAGCCGTTGACCGCGTCGCCGGGGCTGTCGCCCAAGGGGTCGATGAACACCCAGGGCTGCTCGCCCAGGCTGATGACGAAGCCCGAGGTGTAGGTGCGCCCCGAGGAGGCCTCGAGGCACTGCAGCTCGAACTCGATGTCGTCGCCCGCCGCACCAGCGGTGACCTCGACCGAGAACTCCTCGTCGCGGGTCTCGCCGGCGTTGGGCTTGCCGTAGCTGCCGCTGGCCTCGATGACCGTGGCCGTCGCGGCGCCACCGCTCTGCACCAGCGTGCAGGTGACGTTGTTCACGATGTCGAGGTCGCCGGTGTTGGTGAGGTACACCTCGAGGGTGGCCGTCTCGCCGGGCTCGAGCACGCCGTTGTCGTTGTCGTCGTCGTCGACCACCACGCCGGTGACCGACAGCACCGGCCAGGGCACGGGCAGCTCGAAGGGAACGGTGAAGCTCTCGACCTCGTCTTGAATCAGCACCTCGAAGCGCAGCGGCTGCGAGTCGTCTTGGGTGGCCAGGATGTCGATGTTGACGTCGACCGGCGTGTCCCAGTTGCTGCGCCAGCCATCGACGTCGAGGGTGACGGGCCCGCTGTTGACCACTGCGTCGGGATCGAGCGAGATGACCGTCGCGGTGGTGAGGCCGTTGGTCTCGGCGCCGCGGTTCTCGAGCCAGACCTCGAGGTCGACCGTGGTGTCGGGCTGCGCCGGCTGTGGCGTGTACTCGAGGCGCGTGAACGTGGGGTTGGCCGGCTTGGGCAGGTACACATGACGCGTCTGGCTGGGCAGGAAGGTGCCCGTGTCGTCGGAGATGTACGAGGTGCCGTCGTAGTCGATGTTGAAGGCGGTGACGTTGCCGACGCCCTCGGCATCGACGCGCAGCCACCAGCGACCGGTGCCCGCCACGGGCGGCAGGACGTCGAAGTGGTCGGTGATGTCGACGTCCCAGGTGTAGGTGCCCGCGGTGAGCAGGGAGCTCTGCACCGGGATGGTGAGGTCGGGGGCGGCGGGGTCGCCCACGCCCAGGGCCGCCGACAGGACCGCGTCTTCGAACAGGGTGACCACGATGTGGGCGTTGCTGCGCTCACCCACGACCAGCTCGAGGTCCCAGTCCCAGCTGTCGCCCTCGCTGGTGGTGGCGTGCACGCTGAAGGGCACGCGCGAGTTGTCGGGCACGGCGGCATCGATGTCGAGCACCAGGTCGGCGCTGGCGCTGCCCAGTCCGGCGATGTCGCCCACCACCACGTCGCCCTGGAACACACCCAGGCCGGCGTCGATGCTGGGCGAGAGCGTGACCTCGAGCGCGTCGATGGGGGTGCGGTTGCTGATGTCGAGGGTCACGGTGGTGGGCTGACCCGGCTGGGTGTCGGTCCACGAGACCTGGGTGACGGCGAGATCGGGGCGCATCTCGCGCACGACGAGGTCGTCGATGGTCCACACGTCCGAGAACTGGCCCTGGTAGCGGAAGGCCAGGTAGCCGGCCTTCACGTCGCCCCAGGTGCTCACGTCGACGACGGTCGAGCGCTCCCAGGTGTCTTCTTGGGGAGCGGCGAGGGTCTGGACGAACTCGAAGTCGCCATCGGCGGGATCTTGCGACCCTGCGGACAACCACAGCTCGTGCTGGGCCGAGCCGACGTAGTCGCCCCACTGGTACCAGGACAGCTCGATGCGCTCGACGTCACGGAGATCGAGGGGAGGCGAGACCAGCCAGTCGTCGAGCGGATCGACACTGGGCGGCCCCCTCGTGTGGGAGACCGCGCTGCTTCCGCCGTTCACGTTGGTGGAGGTTCGGCCCCAGGGGTAGCCCTCGAAGGCCTGGCTGTAGCTGAACCAGCCCAGGCTGAACACCGTGCTTCCGCTGCCCTCGAAGTCTTCGACAAAGGGCAGCGAGGCGCCCACCAGCTGCACGTCGAGCGAGTAGGGGCTGTCGAAGCCGCCGTCGGGCAGGAAGCTGACCGCCTGGTGCTCGGAGTCGTCGGTGGCCTTGAAGTAGTACTCGAGCGCCGGCGCACGCACGTCGCTGCCCGGGATCACGCCCGTCCAGGTGCCATCACCGTCGCCGGTGAGGATCATGGTCTCCCACACGTCGTCGTCGCGGGTGCGGTACCAGCCATTCATGCGGAAGATGCCGTCGGGATCGACCGCTCGCACCTCGATGTCGATGGGCTCGCCCTCGGCGAACACGCCCACCGGGATGTCGTGGGACAGCTCGGGGCCGGCGATGACCACCTGGTTGGCGGTGTCGTCGGTGACCACCGCTGGCGGGCAGGCCGACAGCAGCAACAGTGCCGGGGCCAGCACGAGCCCCAGCCGCGATTCGAATCCGAACATCAGGGACCTTCCTCGCCCACGTAGCAACCGGCGGCCTTGGCGCGCTCGGCGCTGATGGTGACGTCGGGCTTGCCCGGGGCCACGCCGCTGAAGTCACCCGCCTCGTAGTCTTCGTACAGCCAGCAGTAGGTGAAGCACTGGTAGGCCACGATGTTGCCGAAGTCGTCGCCGAAGGGGTAGCACTCGAAGCCGCTGGGGCACTCGCGGCCGCCGGAGCAGTCGACGCCACAGTAGTGGTTGAGGCACAGGTTGCCCTCGCCGCACTCTTCGTCTTCGTTGCAGAAGCGGCAGTACTGCTCGCCCGCGTCGAAGCAGTCGCCGGTAGCCGCGTTGCAGAACTCGCGGTAGCCGCAGTCGACGTGGGTGTCGAAGCAGTCGTCCTGCTCGCAGGCACCCGACTCGGTGTTGCAGGTGAAGCCGGGGTAGCAGTCGCTGGGCAGCTCGCAGCCGGCCTCGCACTGGTTGCCGTCGCAGTGGTGTTCCATCGGGCACTGGGCGCTGGTGGCGCAGGCACCGGCCACGCACTCGCCGCGGACGCACGTCTCGCCGAAGCCCTCGCAGGGACGCTCGGCATCACACTCGCTGGGGCCGCCGTTGCAGCCCCACAGCGTCAGGGCCAGCAGCCCACTCGTGACGAGCGCGTGTTTCACGGGGCATCCCCGGTGTCGTCGCTCGCCCCACCGGCGTCGTCGCAGAACTCCTCGGGGAGCTCGACGTTGGTGGGCAGGCGGTTGTAGGTCGCGGTGACGTACCACTCGCTGGGCGGGACCTGCTCTTCGACGAACAGCAGCTTGTTGCCGTTGCACAAGAAGCTGAAGTCGGTGCCGCGCTCGAGCTCGCGCACCAGATCGGCGCTGTCGGGGCTGCTGTACAGCTTGACCGAGAGCGTCTCGGGGTCGGGCGTCTCGGACAGGGCGAACACCGCCTCGAGGCCCGACAGGGTGAGGCCCAGCTGGGTGACGATGGGCGCGAAGTCCTCTTCGCAGATGGACTCGACGAGGCCCTCGGTCTGGTTGGCGGCCTCGATGTAGCGGCGGCCGTACCAGCCCACACCCGCATCGGTCTCGCAGGAGGGGATGTCGTCGACTGCGGGGCGATCTTTGCCGACCACGGCCGACAGGTTGACCAGGGTGCGGTTGCGGTAGGCCTCGTCGCCCTTGAGGTCGGTGAAGTACCGCAGGTAGGCGTCGACCGGGTAGGGCGACAGGTCGTCTTCGTCGGTGACGAACAGGATGGACAGGTTGCTGTCTTCGCGCAGCCAGGACTCGTTGTGCTCTTCGTAGTACTCGGGCTCGAAGACCAGGCGCGCCGCCTCGAGGCCCATCTCGATGCCTGTGCCGATGGTGCCCTGGGCCACCAGCTCGCTGAACAGCTCGTCGCCGTCGGGGGTGGACTGGTCGATGACGCGGATGTCGTCGTTGAGGGTGAAGCCCTGGGCGAAGGCGACGTCGACCGGCGTGCCGCAGTTGATGCTGGTGTCGGTGCTGCGGCCGATGACCAGGGTGCCGTTGGGCTCGATCATCGTGTTGTCGGGGATGAGTGCCCGGTTGCGGCCCAGGTCCCGGATGAGCAGGCCGGTGAGGTCGAGCGTGTCCTTGCTGCGGCTGGTGAGCTCGATCCACTCGCAGTTGCTGTCCAGACCCGCGCTCTGCGGCATGATCTCGGACACGAAGAGGTCGACGGCGCTGGGCGCGCGCGGGCCCTCGTCGGTGCCGACGTTGTCGGGGTCGGTGGGGTTGCCCGTGGCGCAGGAGGGGTTGCGCTCGCCCGGCGTGCCAAAGCTGCCCGGGTCGAACTCGTTGTCGGACTCGCACCAGTTCAGGCGGTTGTCGTTGAAGGTGCCGCGCAGCTTCTCGCCGTCGAGCATCAGGCTGCGGCCCTTCTGGAAGGGCCAGCGGCGGTCGTAGGCGACGCGGTCGAGCTCGCCGGAAGGGGCTTCGGGGTCGGTGGAGTCGGCCCAGCGAAGGATGACCTCGTCGTCGCCGCCCATCAACAGGCCGCGGTAGCGCTCGGTCTCGGTGTCGGTGGTGGTGACGGCGAGGCGCCAGTCGACGTCGGCCGCGCTGAAGGTGCTGATGAGCGCCTCGAAGTTGCGGGCCAGGTTGTTCTGCTCTTCGACCATCGAGCAGCTGTTGTCGATGACCACCAGCAGGTCGACCGCGTTGCGGCGCTGCTGCTGGAACGAGTCGATGCGCCGCAGCTCGGTGAAGTTGTTGTCGCGCACACACGACGTGCCCAGGCCGACCAACGCGACCACACCCAGGAGCGAGGCCCTACTCATCGACCGTCTCACGCACACTCTCCGCTTGCTTGAAGTCGCCCACCGTCAGCGTGAGCAGCTCGTCGACCGCACCGGCCGCCTGGGCGTCGATGTGGAAGCTGGCGTACACCACCCGCCCCAGCGCGCCCTCGGGCTGGAAGCTCACCATCATGGGCACATCGGCGATGCTCTCGATGCCATCGCCCTCTGGGGTCTCGATGCGGTAGCGGGCGTCGCCCCGCAGGTACACCACCGTGTCTTCGTGCACCGACTCGATGATGGCCCAGTTGCTGTAGTCGTACTGCAGGCCCATCGTGTCGGTGCCGAGTGCCTCGACCAGGCCCTCGTGCGTGACCGTGCCCACGATCTCGTCGATCTCACCGACCTGAGCGTCGTCGTAGGTGCTGTCGTCGTTGAAGAAGTCGATGGCATCCGGCCACGCCTTCTCGATGAGATCGTAGCCCCAGTCGGTCACCACCAGGGTGCGCCGGCCGTTCTGCACGAAGTCGCGCACGTTGGCGATGGCAGCCGCGTCTTCGAGGATGTGATCGTCGGGGTCGAGGCTGTTGTACTCGCGCCCGCCCAGACCGCGCACGCCCGAGGCGACCAGCACCGTCTCGTGGGCGAAGATATCGGGGCGGTCGCCCGAGAACAGGCTCTCGACCGACAAGGCGACCTGGGTGTGGTCCCAGTCGGGGTCCCAGGTGGGGGTGCTGATGATGCCTTCGTAGGTGTCGTAGTCGACGGGCACGCGATCGAGCGGGTCGGCGATGTCGTCGAAGTCGCCGGCAGCGACGCCGATGCGCCCCACCGGGTTGGTGGACAGGCCGGTGTCGATCTTGCAACCGGTGAACAGACCCAGGGCCAGCAACGGCAGGGCAATCCGAAGCATGGTCACTCCAGGATCAGCTGACCGCTGGTGGACAGCGTGCTGTCGGACTGGGCGGTCTGGATGGTGCTGAATGGCAGGCCGAAGAGCGGACCCTCGATGTAGCTGCTGGCCGAGAAGGTGCTGGGCGTGGCCTCGAGCTGGGACAGCTCGCCTGGCGCGAAGAAGTGTTCGCCGTCGTCCCAGGGGATGGTGCCCGCGAAGCCGGGCTCGCCGTTGGCCACCAGCACACCGCCGATGCTGACGCTGAAGATCGCGTCGGGGTAGGTCTGGGCGGGCGTCCACCCAAAGTCGAGGCTCTCGGCCCGGGACTGGGTGAAGTCGTTCCACAGCTCGGGCTGCACGATGTAGTAGTCGGCCGGCACCGTGGGCTGCACCTCGGGCACCAGGAACTCGGGCACGCCGGAGTCTTCGTCGCCGGGGGCGTGGATGTCGTACAGCATGTCGAAGCGGTAGTCGTCGAGCGTGAGATCGATGCCGCGGTAGATGATCTGCCCGGTGGCCTGGATCTCGTCGCGGTGCAGGGTCACGATGTTTTCGGGGCCCTCGTACCACAGGTACTCGCCCACGCTGACCGTCTCGGGGTTGGGACAGTCGTCGGGCGGGGCCTCGGGAGGCACCGGGAACACACCATTGGCGTCGTAGGGCATGGGACCGCTGCCCGGGGGCGGCGGGCTGCCGCAGGGCGGCGACAGCGGGATGATGAAGTAGGCGAAGGCGCTGACGTCTTCTTGCAGGCTGCCGTCGGCGTTGTTGATGGCCCGGTTCACGTCGAAGTTGATGACCGGGTACAGGTTGGACAGGTCGGCCGGGGCGTCGAGCACTTCCATGGCGTCGGGCAGCAGGATGGACTCTTCGCCGCTGGTGATGAGCACGTCACGCCAGCCGATGCGGGCGGCGTTGGACAGCCGGATGCGCCCGTACAGGTTCTGCCCGTCGAGCCACGTCAGCTCGGTGATCTCGATGTCGGAGTTGGGGCCGCCGTCGTCGAAGAACTCGATGACCGTCTCGGCGGTGAAGTTGGTGTCCAGGCCCTCGACCGTGAAGGCCACCGTGTCGCCCTGGTAGGCGCTCTCGGGCTCCCAGAAGGCGGTGATGACGGCGCGGTCGACCGTGAAGCCCTTGTAGCGCCAGGTGACGACGGGGCCGTTCTCGGTGGCGACGTCGCGGCTGCCGGGAGGGGCGTCGGGGTGGATGGCGATCCAGGCCTCGGCCAGCGTGGGCGACAGCACGTCGAAGTCGAGGATGTCGACCCCGTGGCCGAAGTCGACCCAGGTAAAGTCCTGCTGCCAGCCCGTGCCCTGGCCAACCAGAGCAACGCGCAGGGCCTCGCCCATCTTGCCGTTGTCGGGGTCGATGACGAAGGACTGGTCGACGATGGAGAAGGATTCTTCGAGGGTGACCTCGAGCTCGCCGATGGTGACCAGCGCATCGCGCCCACCGACCTCGGCCGTGGGATCGATGGTGATGTCGGCCTCGGCGGTGAAGCCGTCCTTCACCGTGATGGAGTCGACCGTGATGCCATCACCGAGGTCGATCCAGCTGTCGCCGAAGCGGAAGGTGCTGCGCGTGGACTCGACCGTCACCGTCATGGACGTGCCAGCGGCCCCGGTGGGCGGCGACAGCTCGTAGCTCGCCGGCGCGGTGTCGGGATCGACGGCGGCCGTGTCATTGGCCGACGTGTCCGTCTTGCAACCCGCGATGGTGAGTAGCGCAGCGAGCGTGAACGCGCTTTTCATGCCCAAGATGGACCCCCTCTCCGTGCCGCCCGAACTTAGCGTGTACTGTGCCCGTCCGCCATGAGAGCTTCCAGTCACCAATTGTCCGGTCCCAGCGCGCCAGGCAGCCATGGGTACCGGGACCTCAGCGGTGGAAGGTCGGGTCGGGATGTCCCAGTTGCGCGATCTGGACCAGTGGCTCGTCGGACGGGCAGACCTGGGCGGACTTTCGGCCACACGTCCCGCACGAACCATCGTTGGCCACACCGCCGCAGCTGCCCGACAGCTCGCCCTGCGCACCCTTGACCATCACACCCACCGCCATGCCGGCGAATCCGAGCGAGAACAGCACGATGGTGGCGAGGATGACTTCCAGGATGGGGCTCCAGTGACGCGATCGTAATCGCTCGCAGGCATCGATGCCGGTTGCGGGCACGGGTTTCGTGGCATTGAATAGCCATTCCCATGGATCTGCTGTTGTTCGCCATCGCCGCGGCACTCGCCCAGTCGGCCCCCTGCCACGTCACCGCGTGCTTCGCCGGTGCGGGCCCTGCCAACCCCGAGTCCACCGGGTTCGTGAACTGGCGCCTGGGCCAGGCCTGCCGCGAGCTGCCGGGCCTGGTCGAGCGCTGCCGAGGGGACGACTGCGACCCGGTGTGGGGCTCCATGCAGACCCGGCGTGGCCTGCGTGCCATGGCCGCAGCGGTGCGCGACAACCCCGACAACTGCCGGGTCTCGGTCGTGGCCTATTCCTGGGGCGCCGTGAACAGCGCCAAGAAGGCCGGACGCTACCTCGATCACGTCGACGTAGCCGTGCTGATCGACCCCTACCAGCCCCAGCTGGGCGGGCCCTTCCGGGTCAGCGAGGCCATCGACGAGGTGTGGGTCTACACCCATCGCGCAACCCCCGAGCGGGACTGCTCACGGCGACTGCCGCTGGGGCCGTACGGGCGCATGCGTCCAGACTGCGAGGGGCAGGAGGGCTGCCACGTGCTGGACTACGGCAGCATCGGCCACTGCCGCATCTTCACCGCGGCGTCCTACCACCTGAACGGGCACGTGGCCGAGGGCCTTCCGGTGCGCGTTCAGGAGCCACGCGGCGGCCACGACGTGCACTGGAGCCGCCGGGTGGGTGGCGGCGAGTACCCGAGCTTCTGACCCGGCCTACTCGTCGGGCAGGCGTGCCTTGCCGGCGTGGATGACCGCGAGCGCGTCGAGCTCGAGCTTGCTGCCGATCAGGTGCCCGTCGGCGGCGTGGCGGTGCGCGGACGCCCGCGGGACCTTGCGCTCACGGAAGTAGCGGGCGGTGGCGTCGAGGTGAGCCGCCGCCCTCCTGAGCTCGTCGGCGACGGCATCGTAGCGCTCGGCCAGGTCGTCGTGCACGGTGCGCTCGCCCTCGGCGGCCGGCGGCGCCGGGTCGGTCTTGGGTCGGCGGGCCGGCACGTCGTCGGCCATGGGAGCCCGCCCCCCTTGCGCGCCCAGGATCGCCGCCATGGCCTGCTGGGCGAGGTCTTGCAGCACCTGGCCCCGCTCTTCGGGAGGCAGCTCGTCGATGTCCGACAGCTCGGGCTCGGGTGGGCGCGCCCAGAAGCCGTTGTCGCCGACCTCGGCGATGAGCTCGGCGTAGGTGGCGGCCTGGTACGCGCCCTCGCCGTACACGAAGACTCCGCGGTTGTCGGTGTGCAGCTCGAGCACCTCGCCGAGCTGCCCGTGCAAGAAGCGCAGCACCTTCTCGTGGTTGGCGGCGAGCTCGGCCATGGGCACGAACAACGACATGCGGTAGGTCTCGGCACCAAAGCGCTCGAGGTTGGCGTGCAGGGCCTCGGGGTCGTCGAGAGGACCGAGCTGAAGAAGGGCGATGCCGTCCATGGGGAGGTCTCCGGAGCGGGAGTGTACGTCAGGGGTAGGTCACCTCGACCACCGCGTGTTGGCCGGTGCGGGAGATCAGCCGCACATCGAGGTCCGTGCCCGACCAGTCGAGATGCACCGACTCGCCCGGGGGCACGGCCCAGCGCCAATGCTCGTAGCCCGGGTCACTCCGGTCCCGCCCCCACTGGTACCCGACAAGCGCGCTGCCCGCCTCACCCACACCGTGCCGAATGCGGGCATCGGTGCCGGCCAGCATCAGGCCCCCGGCCTGCCACAGGGCCATGTCGACACCGTCGGCCCCCCACTGGCGGGTCACGGGCTCTGACGTGACGTTGTCGGGGTTCGAGAGGAAGGCAAAGACGTAGTCGGGACGTCCTTCCCGCTCCACGAGCAGCTGAAGGACCTGGACAGCCGACGCATCCGAGCTGAAGTCCGGGTTGTCGCCATGCAGATCGTAGGTGCCGCTCTCGGTCACCAGCAGCACCTGCTCAGGCTCGAGCCAGCCCAGTTTGGCGCGATCGGGGGGTGGCATCCAGTTCACCAGCTGCGCCCCACCATTCGTCTCGAAGAACGCCCACCAATCGAAGCCCGCGCACTGACCAAAGAAGTCGTCGGCATGGGCGCTCCCCTGGCCCGCGCCGGTGCAGCCCCCGTTCACGTAGTGGTGCGTGCTCATCACGCCCAAGCCGTGGGCCAACTCGTGGGTGAGCAGGGCCGGGTTCACCTCGGCCGGTTGCGGCTGCAGCTCGTGGATCGAGTTCCCCCAGAAGACGTCGGTCAGGTAGCCACCGGGGCCGCACTCAGGGCAGCCCGCGCTGGCGGGATCGCCGCTGATGTAGTGCCCGGTGGCGAGGTCGCGCAGGCCCAGCTTGTTCACCTCGGCCGAGAAGAAGTGGTGGAACACGAAGTCGTACTGCGCCCTCGCGTTGCTGGAGGTGACGCCGAGGTTGGCCAGTCCAGAGGCGACGGCAGGCGCGATGCTCGCTTTGTCGCCGGGCACCAGGGAGGACGTCATTGGACTCTCGCGGATCTGCCAGCTCAGGGCGATGTTGCCATTCGACATCGCCTCCAGTGCCGCCATCGACGGTCCGTACAGCTCCTGCAGGGCGCCATCGGTCAGCTCGAAGGGGTCGGAGGGATCGATCGTGGGTGCCGAGCCCTCGTGGTGCTTGAGCGCCCAGCCGTGCTTGCTGCCCACCCAAGGGGTCGTCAACAGGCTGGGCATCAAGACCGGCGCCACCTCGGAGGTCGCCTCGCCGAGCACGTTCCAGGTCACGCGGTAGGGCTCGCCACCCGGGACCGCGACGTGCAGCTGGGACCTCGACCACCCGTTCCAGCCGAACGCGTCGCTGTCGAGCACCGGGAGTTGATGGCTTCCCGTCGGCGACCCCTGCGGAGGCGAGACCACGGTCCAGCCCGTGCCTTCAGCAAAGGCCACCTCGGCCGTGAACGAGAAGGGTGGGTTGGTGTGCGCCTGGCCCGTGAGGGTCAGCGCCGCCTCCTGTTGGCCGACCCAGGGGTTGTGCGTGAACAGGTATTGTGGCTGCTCGGCGACCCAGCTGTCGAAGGTCCAATCCACCGACGGATCCGCCCCGGCGCCCGTGTCCGAGTCCGAGTCCGAGTCCGAGTCCGAGTCCGAGTCCGAGTCCGCGTCGCTGTCGACGTCAGCGTCCGAGTCGGCGTCCGAGTCGGCGTCCGAGTCGGCGTCCGAGTCGGCGTCCACATCCGCGTCGACATCCGCGTCGACATCGGGCGCCGTGGCGGTGTCATCCGGGGCGCTCCCTGTGCAGGCCATCAGGACGAGGAGCAGGGGCAATCTGGTCATGGAAACCTCCGCCTGGCGCCTATGGCTGCCGGTCCACCTCACCACCGTTCGAAGCACCCTGACGCAGGCTGTTGCGAACGACCGATCAGAGACTCGGCATCGGCGACGGGTCGGCCCGAGGTGGACCACCGCTGAACGGGGCGAGGCGTACTCGGACGGCCGTAGCCCTACTCCGCCACCATCACCGCCGGAAAGCCATCGGTCCGGACGTTGGCGCCGCCGTCCAGCAGCAGCAGGGCCTCGTAGCCGTCCATGCCCCGGATGTGTTCCATGCCTGGCTGGCCCAGCACCATGAGCGCCGTGGCCCAGCCGTCGGCGTGCAGCCCGTCTGGGGCGACCACCGTGGCCGACAGCACATCGGTCTGAACCGGCTTGCCCACACGGGGGTCGAGGGTGTGCACGATGCGCTCGTCGTCGAGCTCATAGAAGTTTCGGTAGTTGCCCGAGGTGGCCAGCGCGCCCTCGTTCATGGCCACCACCGCTGAGAGCTGGGTTCCTGGCGCCACGTCGGGGTCGGGCACGTCGACGCCGAGCTTCCAGGGCTCGCCCTCGGGCTTGCCCCCGTGCACGCGCACCTCGCCGCCCACCTCGACCATCCAGTGCTCGATGCCGATGGCGGTGAGTGCCTCCCCCGCCTGATCGACGCCGTAGCCCTTGGCGATGGCCGACAGGTCGAGGGCGGTGCCGCCGGTGTCCAGGCTGCGGCCGTCGAGGGTCACCTTGCTGTAGCCAACAGCCTCTCGCGCCGCGGCGAGCTGCTCGTCGGTGGGGGGCTCCGTTCGGCGCTGCCCGCGAAAGCCCCACAGCTCGACCAGGGGCTCGACGGTGGGATCGAAGGCGCCGCCCGTGGCTGTGGCGATGGCCAGGGCCTCGCGCACCACCAGGGCCGTGCCTTCGGACACCTCGATGGGGCCGTCCGCGGCGCGGGCGCGGGACAGCTCGCTGTCGGGGGTCCAGGTGCTCATCGCGGCGTTCACCGCGTCGAGCTTGGCCTGAACCTGGGCCCAGGCGCGGTGTTCGTCCACTTCACCGGTGGGCAGGAAGCGGACATTCCAGGTGGTTCCCATCGTCTCGCCCGAGATCGCGATGATCTGGGGCTCGGGCGGGGGCGGAGGATCGCCCCCACACGCGACGAGCAGCGCCAGCAGCCCGGCCGCCGAGCCGAGCCTGCCGCTACCCAAAGTCGTCGAAGCGCACGTTCTCTTCGGGCACACCCAGATCGTCGAGCATGCCGCGCACGGCCTTGAACATCAGGGGTGGCCCACAGATGTAGTACTCGATGTCTTCGGGCGCTTCGTGCTCCTTGAGGTACAGGTCGAAGAGCACCTGGTGGATGAAGCCCGTGGGGCCGGTCCAGTTGTCTTCGGGCTGGGCGTCGGACAGGGCCAGGAAGCACTTGAAGTTCGGGTACTCGGCCTCGAGCGCCTTGAACTCGTCCCAGTAGAAGACCTCTTTCATGGAGCGGGCGCCGTACCAGTAGTGCAGCTCGCGGCCGGTGTTCAACACCTTGAGCAGGTGGAAGATGTGGCTGCGCAGCGGCGCCATGCCCGCACCGCCGCCGATGTAGATCATCGGACGCTCGGTGGTCTCGTTGATGTGGAACTCGCCGAAGGGACCGCTCACGGTGACCACGTCGCCGGGCTTGAGGCTGAAGACCCACGAGGAGCACACGCCGCCGGGGGTTCCGGGGGGGGCGCGGTGCGGCGGAGGCGGCGTGGCGATGCGGATGTTGAACATCGCGATGGCGCCTTCGGCCGGGTAGTTGGCCATGGAGTAGGCGCGGTAGATGCCGTCTTCGCGGCAGAACGCCTTGCCGTCCCAGATCTTGAAGTGGTCCCAGTCGCCGTGGTACTTCGGGTCGATGTTGCTCTTGAGCTCGTTGTAGTCGAGCTCGTAGCGCGGAACGTCGATCTGGATGTAGTCGCCGGGGCGGCAGTCCATGGGCTTGGGCAGCTGCAGCTTGAGCTCTTTGATGAAGGTCGCGACGTTGTCGTTGCTGATGACCTCGCACGTGAACTTCTGCACGCCAAAGATCTCGTCGGGCAGCTGCAGCTTGAGGTCGCGCTTGACCTTGACCTGGCAGGCCAGCCGCACGTTGCTCTTGCGCTCGGACAGCGACAGCTGGCCGACCTCGGTGGGCAGCACGTCGCCGCCCCCGTCGAGCACGGTGCACTTGCACTGGGCGCAGGTGCCGCCGCCACCACAGGCCGACGGGATGAACACCTTCTGGCCCGCGAGGGCCGAGAGCAGGGACTGGCCCGGCGCCACCTTGACGGTGAGGTCGGGGTTGTCGTTGATGAGCACCGCTACCTCACCCTGGGCCACCAGCTGGGAGCGGGCGACGAGCAGCAGCGCCACCAAGCCCAGGATGACGGCAGAGAAGACGACGGCTGCAGCCCCAATGGTCGGGAACATGTGAGCGAACCCCTAGTCTGTGAGCTTGATGCCGGCGAAAGCCATGAAGGCAATCGACATGAGGCCGGTCATGATCATGGTGATGCCCAGTCCACGCAGTCCTTCGGGAATGTGGCTGTAGCGCAGCTTGTAGCGAATCGCAGCCATGGCAACGATGGCCATCGCCCAGCCCACGCCGGCCGACGAGCCGTACACGACGGACTGCACGAAGGTGTACTCCCGCTCGACCATGAACAGCGAGCCACCCAGGATGGAGCAGTTCACCGCGATGAGCGGCAGGAAGATGCCGAGCGCGTTGTACAGGCCCGGGCTGAAGCGATCGAGCACCATCTCGACCAGCTGCACGGCAGCGGCGATGGTGGCGATGAACATGATGAAGTTGAGGAAGGTCAGATCGACCGTCTTGAACGACTCACCCAAGAAGCCCAGCGCGCCCTCCTTGAGCAAGAACTCGTGCAGGGCCCAGTTGAGCGGGCAGGTCAGTGTGAGCACGAACACGACTGCGACGCCGAGGCCGAAGGCCGTCTCGACCTTCTTGGACACCGCCAGGAACGAGCACATGCCCAAGAACAGCGACAGCAGGATGTTCTCGACGAAGATCGAACTGACGGCGAGTGAAAGGAGATCTTCCATGGGTCAGTCCTCGACGTAGCCGGTGTAGGTTCGCTGGGCCCAGATGAGCAGCCCCAGCACGATGAAGGCGCCGGGCGCCAGCACCATGAGCCCCATGTTGGTGTAGCCCATGTCGTAGGCGATCTGCGGCACCACGGTGAAGCCCAGGAGCGTGCCGGAGCCCAGGATCTCTCGGAAGATGGCGACTGCCACCAGGATGATGCCGTAGCCCATCGCATTGCCCAGACCGTCCAGGAAGCTGTCTTTCACGCCATTGCTCATGGCAAAGGCTTCGGCGCGGCCCATGATGATGCAGTTGGTGATGATGAGCCCGATGAACACGGACAGCTCTTTGGACAGGTCGTACAAGAAGGCCTTGAGCGACTCGTCGACCACGATCACCAGGCTGGCGATGACCGACAGCTGCACGATGATGCGGATGGAGTTGGGGATGTAGTTTCGCATCGCCGAGATGACGACGTTGCTGCAGCACAGCACCGCGATGACCGCCAGGCTCATCACGATGGCCTTGTCGACGCGCACGGTGACCGCCAGCGCCGAGCAGATGCCCAGGATCTGGATGGTGACCGGGTTGTTGTCGGACAGCGGGTCGACGAAGGTCTCGCGCTGTTTCTTGCCCCAGAAAGGCTCGGGCGGCGGCGCCGGGGGAGCCTCGGTTGCAGCGGAACTCATGAGCCACCTCCGCCGCGCACGCGGGCCAGGTAGGGTTCGTAGTACGTCACCACCGCGTCGGTGATCATGTCTTCGACGCCGTTGCTGGTGATGGTGGCACCCGCGATGCCGTCGACGCAGTAGGCGAGCTGGTCGCCGGGGCACAGGATCTTGGCCGTGCCGGGCTTCTTGACCGCGATGGTCTGCGGCTGGCTGCCGTCGTTGATGCGCTTGCCCACGAACTGGCCGCGGAACTTGTCGGTGGTGATGTCGCCGCCCAGGCCCGGGGTCTCTTTGGGGGCAAAGAAGGTGGCACCCGTGACCTCGGCGCCGTCGGGGCCGACCGCCAAGAAGCCCGAGATGGGCCCCCAAAGGCCCTTGCCGCGAAGGTCGAGCGCGTAGCCGACCACCTGATTGTCATCGACGCGCTGGTACACCGGCAGCAGCGCGGGGCCGTCGTCGGTGCCCTTGGCAGCCACCCTGGCCGCCTCGACGTCGTCGATGCTCTTGCCGTCTTGGGGCTTGCCCTGACGGTCGACGACCACCAGCTTGACGCGATCTTGGTAGGCCTGGTCGATCTCGGGACCGACGTAGGTCTTGCCCTCGCCGGGAAGGCCCAGCGCCGACAGCACGTTCTTCTCGAAGTCGCGCTTCTTGTTGAGCTCTTGCATCGGCTTGAGCGCCATGGCTGCGGTCGCGACGCCGAGGGCGCACACGATGCAGACGGTGGCGGCAAAGCCGAAGACGTAGCCGTTGCTCTGTCCGGACACAGCTTGCTCCCTACGCCGCAGCCATGCGGGTTGCGCGCCGTGAGCGCATGTTCATGATCATGGTGTAGTCGATGAGCGGCGCAAACACGTTCATGAACAGCACCGCCAGCATCATGCCCTCGGGGTAGGCCGGGTTCACGACGCGCACCAGCACGCAGATGGCTCCGATCAAGAAGCCATAGATGAGGCGGCCCGCCGGCGTGATGGCCGCCGACACCGGGTCGGTGGCCATGAACACCGCGCCAAAGGCGAAGCCGCCCATCACCAGGTGGTAGTGGCCGGGCAGGTAGAACATGGTGACGCTGTCGGGCCCCGCGACGGCGTTGAGCACCATGGCGGCGCCGACGACGCCGGTGACGCAGCCGAACATGATGCGCCAGGAGGCGATGCCCGTGCCGATCAGGAAGACGGCGCCCAAGATGGCCGCCAGCGCGCTGACCTCAGCCATCGAGCCCGGGATGTTGCCCATGAACAGGTCGTTCCACTGCCAGCCGTGCTCGGCGAGGATGGCCGCGGGCCACTCAGCGCGGGCGACGCCCTCGAGGTAGGCCGGTGCCTTGGCCGGGTCGACCGAGGCCACCGACAGCAGCGGGGTGGCGCCGGTGTAGCCATCGACGTAAGGCGCGGCCTCGACCAGCGGGTTCCAGGCCTTGGCGAAGGCCTCGCCGGTGTCGGGGTTCACCACCTGACCGCCGACGTCCCAGATGTTCGCGCCCGAGATGGCCGCCGGGTAGCTGAAGAACACGAAGGCCCGGGCGGTGAGCGCCGGGTTGAGGATGTTCATGCCCGTGCCGCCGAACACCTCTTTGCCGATGACGACGCCAAAGACGACGCCAACGGCCACCATCCACAGCGGAATGGTGGGCGGGAGCGTGAGCGGGAACAGCAGCCCGGTGACCAGGAAGCCCTCGTTGACCTCGTGCTGGCGCACGACGCAGAAGACCATCTCGGCCAGACCGCCCACCGCGTAGGACACGGCGATGATGGGCAGCATGTGCCAGGCGCCGCGGATGAAGCAGTCGATCAGGCTGGCGTCGACGCCCTCGGCGATGAAGCCCTGTGCGCCCACGTTGTACATGCCAAACACGGTGGCCGGCACCAGCGCGAAGATGACGAACATCATGAGGCGCTTGAGATCGGCGTGGTCGCGGACGTGCGCGCCCTTCTTGGTCTCGTGGTCGGGGGTGAGGAAGAAGGTGTCGGGAAACTCGAAGAACGGGAAGAACCGGTGCAGATCACCGTCCTTCTCGAACCGAGGCCGCACGCTGTCCAGGATGCCCTTGACGAGGCTCTGCATCAGGTCTCCCTCTCGTAGACGGCGAGCATGTCGCGCAGGGCGACGTCGAACTCGATCTTGGATGGGCAGATGTAGGTCATGAGCGCGGCTTCTTCTTCGCTGATGTCGAGCATGCCGAGCTCGATGCTGTCTTCGAGGTCGCCGGCGATGATGGACCGGAAGAGGAAGTGCGGCGAGATGTCGGGGGTGGCGATGACCTTGTCGTAGTGCGCGAAGGGGATCATCGCGCGAAGCCCGCCGTTGAGGCCGGGCCGAAGGTCGTAGCTCTTGGCCCGCGCGAACGAGAAGCCCGACAGGAAGGAGCGGTGGAAGCTGAACTTGCTCAGACCGGGCAGAATCCAGCCCAGCAGCTCACGCTCGACCTTGGCGGGCAGCACGTGCACGCCGTAGTCGTAGAAGCCGGACCAGCGCGACTCGTCGACCGCGGTGCCCGAGAGCACCGAGCCGCGTATCCAGCGGCAGTCGGCGGGCACCTGGCCGGTGATGTGGGCCAGGGGCGCGCCCAGCAGCGTGCGCACGAAGCGCGGCTGGTCGAGCCCGGTGCCGACCGCGGCGTACACCCGGTCGGTGGGGAAGCGGCCCTCGAGGAAGTGGCGACCGATGAGGGCGACCTCCCAGGCACGAATCCACCACACGGCGTTGGAGCCGCGCGGGGGGTCGACGAGGTTGATCTGCACGGTGGGGTCGCCGGCGGGGTGCGGGCCCCCGAACTTGTGGCTGTCGACGCCGGTGAGCTTGCTGTAGGCCGGGTGGCTGGAGGCGACGTGCGACGCGAAGTGCACGGGCCCGTCGGTGAGCGCCTTGAGCACGTGGATGCCGGCCTGCAGGGCCTCGGCATCGCCCTCGCCCAGCATCACATCGGCGCCGGGCATGAGCGGCCCGGTCTCGAGCGCGCCCACCCAGATGGACTGCGGGGTGACGTCGGGATCGGCGATGTTGTTGAGCGGGCGGGTGCGCAGGTAGGGCCAGAGCCCCGAGGCGAGCAGCTTGGCGCGCGCATCGCTGCGGTCGATGCCCTGGAGCTGGCCGGGGTCGTGCTGGGCGAAGGATTCGGCGTCTTCGCCCTGGCGATCGACCACGAGGTCGGTGATCACCCGCTTGTGGCCGCGCCGAACCTCGGCGACAGCCCCGGCGACCGGGCTGCGGAACACCAGATCGGCGTTGCGCTTGTGGTAGAAGAGCACCCCGCCGGCCTTGACCGGTTCGCCAGCTTTCAGCGCTGGTTTCGGGATGATGCCTCGGAACTCCGTGGGCGCGTAGGCCACGGAGGATGGCGGGTCGAGCTGGACGGGTTGTCCGGTTGCCTCCCCGGCTATGGGGATGTCGAGCCCGCGCGTGATCTGATGGGTCGCCATTTGGCTCTGCGCGTCCGTATGGGGGTTCGGGTCAACCCCCTTACGCGGTCAGGCCGGATGAGTCCAGTGGTAGAATCCGCGGGTTGCAGGAGAGGTGCACGACGGACATCGACGCGCTGTATGCGGGCATTGCCAATGGCGAGTCCCCTGCCCCCGAGGATGATCGGCTTATCAGGCTGATTGCCCAGCGTGCGTGGGAGGCAGCCTCGTCGGCCCAGGTCGACGAGCGCCGCACCGGTCTGGCCGTCGCTGGAGCCATCGGCGGCGACCGGGGTGTCGAGGTGGCCACGCGCTACCTCGAAGACAGCGATCGCTCCATCCGCCGCGACGCCTACCAAATCGGCGTCGACGCCGGCGACCACGGGCGTCCCCTCATCCGCGAGGCGGCCGAGAACGCCGACGAACAGCTCGCCACCGACGCGATCGCCCTGCTCACCGCCATGAAGGACCGCTCGGCCACCAGCAGCATGCGGCGCCTGGTCAAGTCGCCGCACGCCAAGGTGCGCGCCGCGGCCGCCCGCCTGCTGGGCCAGATCGCCGGCTTCGCGGTGGTGCGCGAGCTCGAGCAGCTCAAGACCGACCCCGACGAAGACGCGCGCCGCGCTGCGGCCGAGGCCCTGGCCATAATCCTGGGCGAAGACGGCCCGGTCATCACCCCTCCTCCCCCACCCGACCGCTCCGCCAAGCCCGAGGCTCCGCAGGTCGCGGCCCCCCCGCCGCCAGCGTCCGAGTGGGACATGCCCCAGGCACCGCCTCCGCCCGGCACCCCCACACCGCCTGGTGTTCCCGGCGGCGACAACCTGTCGTCGCTGCGAAAGGCGCACACCAGCTCCCAGGTCAAAGAGAGCGACACCGCCCCTCCCGCACCGGTGCGCCAGCTGCCTGCGCCGCGTGTCGCGCCACCACCCGGCGCCGAGTGGGCTCCCGACGCGCCCATTCCCCTGCCGGGCACCCTGCCCCAAGAAGCGCTCGCGCTCACCCGCCTGCTGGGCCAGGTCGACACCCCCGACCGGCCGGCGGTGCTCGAGGCTCTGCGCCAGTGTGGACAGGCCGCGGTCAGCGAGGTGCTGGCCGGGCATCGCGTGGGGGGCGACGTGCACCGGGCCCGTGGCGCGGCTCTGGCAGCCGCGAACATGGGCAATCAGCGCTGGGTCTCGACCCTTCGCAACTACCTGCGCGACCCCGACGCCGGGGTGCGCGCCACCGCCATGCTGGCCATCGCGCGGCTCGCCACCCCCTCGGTGCTGCCCCAGATGGCTCGTCTGGCGTCCGATCCCGACCCCATCGTGCGCTCGGCCACGGCCTGGGGACTGGGCGAGGCCGGGCGAAAGCTGGGCACGCAGAGCATGGTGCGCGGATACCTCGAGAACATGCAGGGAGACGCCGACGCAACCGTGGTCGAGGCCGCGGACGCAGCGTTGTCGGCACTGGCCTCGTCATGAGGTGCCGCCACCATCCCAGCTGCCCCGGTTGCCCGCTGCTCGACGACCCCTACGAGCAGCAGCTCGTCACCAAGCGTGAGCGGCTGCGCGACGCCTTCAGCTACTTCCACCACCTGCCCGACCCCCCCGAGGTCATCGGCTCGGAGTGGCCCGAGGCCTACCGGCACCGGCTCAAGCTGCCCATCGGGCGGTCCAGCACGGGACGCCTGTCGGTGGGGCTGTATGCCCGGGGCGCGCAGCGTCGCGTGCTGCACACGCCCGACTGCCCGGTGCTCGCGCCGCAGCTGCGCGAGGCCATCCTGCCCATCCTGGACTGGATCGAAGGGCGAGACGGCGTTCACTCCATGGATCTGCGGGTCTCGGACGCGACGGGTGAGCTCCAGCTCGTGCTGGCCTGCGTCGGCGGCGACCTGCACGGCGGAAAGCGCGCTGCGCGCGAGCTCGTTCGCACCGTGCCCAACCTGGCGTCGGTGGCCGTCAGCGAGGCCGATCGCGGCCGCAAGAAGGTGATGGGGGCGCGCCCGCGGATCATCGCTGGGCACCGCACCATCGAAGAGGCCATCGGCGAGACCCGCTACGACCTGCTGCCGGGCTCCTTCTTTCAGACCGACCCACGCCAGGCAGCTCGCATGCACAGCATCGTGCGCGAGTTCGTGGGCGGGGCCGACCGCGTGCTCGACCTGTACTCCGGCGTCGGCGCCTACGCGCTGATGCTCGCCCCGCACGTGGGCGAGGTGGTCGCCGTCGAGCTGGTTCGCCAGGCCGCCGAGTCGGCCCGCCGGCGGGCGCCCGACAACGTCAAGGTCATCGCCGCCCCGGTCGAAGAGGCGCGCCTCGAGGGCGACTTCGACGTGACCGTGCTCAACCCGGCGCGGCGCGGCTCCGACCCAACCACGCTGCAGCGCATCGCCGAGCACTCGCAGCGGCTGGTGTACATCTCGTGCGGGCCCGAGACGCTGGCCCGCGACCTGGACTGCCTGGCCGCCCACGGCATGCGCATCGCCCGCATGCAGCCCATCGATCTCTTTCCCCAGACCCGCGAGGTCGAGACGGTGGTGCTGCTCGAACGGGGCGAGCCCCTGGTGGAGTGGAGTGTCGGCGACGGCCGCGCGCGTGGGCCCTGGCTGGGTCGGCCCTCGGGAGCCGTCGGACGACCCGACGAGATCACCGCCCTGCTCATCGGCGACACCGGGCAGTACGGGCGCTTTCAGGGCGGCTCCTTCGAGCGCATCCGCCCCATCGCCAGCCACAGCCTGGTGAAGATCAAGCTCGAGGCCCCGCTGGAGCGGGTGATGGCGGCGATGGCTCGAAAGGGCCACCCCGCGGCCGGTGCCCACGAGCGAACCAACCGCTTCTTTGCCGAGAAGGCGGGCCTGGTGCGGCCCTTCGTGCACGTCAGCCGTGCGGGCGCCCACATCGTGCCCATGCACGGCGACCTGCGGCTGGCCCTCGACAAGCTGGGTGGGGGCAAGCGCATCAGCAAGCCGCCCACCAAGCGAGACAGCCGGCCGCCTCGAAAGAACAAGCCCGACAAGCGCGAGCGCAAGGGTCGGCGCACGGTGCGGCCGCCCAAGAAGGGCGGCAAGCGGAGGTAGCGTGAGAGTGCTGGGAATCGACGAGGCCGGGCGCGGATGCGTGCTGGGGCCGCTGTGCATCGGGGCCTTCCTGGCGGTCGACGCCGACGACGAGGTGTTGCTGGCCAACGGGGCGACCGACAGCAAGAAGCTGTCGGCCAAGCGCCGAGACGCCGCGCGCCTGGCTCTGGACGCCCTGGGCACCTGGGAGGTGGTGCGCATCGAGCCCTCAGCGATCGACGCGGGCAACCTGAACGCGCTCGAGGAGCAGGCCATCGTGGCCCTGGTCCGAAAGTACGCTCCCGACAAGGTGATCGTGGACGCCCTGGGCCACCCCGCCACCATCCCGCGCACCATCGCGCGCCTGGCCGCCCAGTGCCCTCCCGCCGAGTGGCTGATGGAGCCCAAGGCCGACGGCACCTACCCTGTGGTCGGCGCGGCCAGCATCTTTGCCAAGACCACCCGCGACGCCGCCCTGCAGGCGGTGAAGGACGAGCACGGCGATCTGGGCAGCGGCTACCCGTCCGACCCCAAGACGCGGGGCTGGCTGGCGGAGTGGCATCGGGCCGGCAAGGAGTGGCCGAGCTTCGTGCGCACGCGGTGGGGCACGGTGCGGGATCTGGAGGAGCCGAGGCTGTTTTGAGTGGGGTAAGCTGGCGCATCCCGGAGAAGTCATGCGCCCGATCGCCCTCTGTCTCGCTGTTGTTTCCCTCACCTCGTCGGCCTTGGCCGCACCTCCAGAGCTCCTGCACCACCAAGGCCGAGTCTTCGACGCGTTGGGGGCACCGATCGACGGGGGCCACAGCCTGGACTTCCGGCTCTACGATGCGCCGTCCGGCGGCTCGCCCGTCTGGGAAGAGACCCAGACGCTGACGTTGGACAATGGCTACTTCGCCGCCACGCTGGGCTCCGCGGTGGCCCTCGACCTCGACGACTTCGACACCGACGAGATCTACCTCGAGATTGCCGTCGATTCGGGCCCCGCGCTCACCGGGCGCGTGCGCATCGTGTCCGTCCCCTACGCGTTCACCGCAGCCAATGTCGACGGTGGCGTGGTGAATGCCACCGAGATTCAGATCAACGGCAGCACGGTCATCGACAGCAGCGGCACCCTCACCGCCAATGTCGACTGGACCGACCTCACGAGCGTGCCGACCGGCTTCGCCGACGATGTCGACAACGACACGCTGGACGAGCTCACCGGCTGCCTGTCCGACGATGTGGCCTTCTATGACGGGGCCGGCTGGTCGTGCCGTGGCATCGACCTGGGCGACCTGACGGGAACCGTCGATATCAACTCCCTGCCGGTGGGCTCGGGCACCGGCGACGTCGCTGCTGGCGACCACTCCCACAGCTACGGGTTCCCCGACATCGGCGGAACCATCGCCACATCTCAGCTTCCGAGCGACCTGCAGTCCCTGGCCGGCGGCGGCGCGATCTCGGCGTCCCAACTTCCGGATCCCATCGCATCGATGGCAGCATTGAGCTGTTCGGATGGCGAGGTTGCGGTGTGGAGCAGCGGGGCCTGGACCTGCGGCTCGATCGACAACAGCAGCACCGAGATGACCCAGGGCGTCGAGGGCACCTTCAAGATGTGCGACTTCGACGAAACCGGCACGGTTGGCTGCCGGCCCGACGAGGGCATTCCTGTGGTGTGCCTGCGCGACGCGAACGACCTGGGCAACTCGGATGCGGGCGAGCTGTTCGCGTCGGACTTCCTGACCCAGGCGGCGTACTGGGCCGGGTCGCAGTGGAACGGCACCAGCCGCGGCGGCGGCGGGCGCTGCGACCACGGCGTCCTGATGTGGACCCCCACCGACTCGGGAGGGGTCGCGACGCGCACCAACCTGCACCACTGCGACCGCGCCGACGGGTCGAGCGTCGGCTGCCGTTACCCGCAGGACGGGTGGCCCGTCAGCTGCGCCCGCAGCGACACCAGCGACCACCTTCAGCGGGGTGGGTTCATGGTGCCGCTCGCGCACTTCGAGAGCGGAGAGTGGCGCGGCATCGAGCGCGGAGGCGGCGGAGCCTGTACGTACGGCGTGTTCTTCTGGAAGCCGTAGGGCCGTACCTCACCTGCACCGGCCTCGCGTTGTCACTCATGCTCGCAACAACGGGCTGCCCGCATCCCGTGCCAACAGACAGCTCGGTTGACTCGGGACACACCGGTGACTCGGCCGAACCAGGCGACTCCGGTGACACCGCAGCTGCCGAGGTCTGGGTGGATGTGTCGGTGGGACACAGCATCGCTTGCGGTCTGACGAGCCTTGGCAACGTGCGCTGCGCGGGTAGACCCGATGCGCTGGGCCCAAACACGCCCACCCGGGCCGGATTCGTGGAATTGGACGTTGGGGGTGCCGCCGCCTGTGCGATCGACGCCGACGGGCTGCTCACCTGTTGGGGAGAGCAGACAGGCATCTCGATGGCGTACCCAACAGAACCCGTTCACGGCGTATCGGTGGGTACGTACATGGCGTGCGCCCTGCGGAACTCAGACAACCACGCGGTGTGCTGGGGCGAAGGCCCGGGAGTGGATCAGCAGACGCTACCGGACCTGGCATATAGCTCCATCTCGGTGGGTGGTGGCAACACCTGCGCGACTACGCCCGCTGGAGACGTGCGGTGCGCAGGCATCGTACCGTTCGACCCGCTGTTCGCTCCTGACGGCGTCGACAATTGGCTTCAAGAGCCACCCGCGGGCCACACGTTCACGGTGGTCGCCGCAGGAAGTGACGCCGCCTGTGGTTTGCGTTCTTCCGGGAACGTCGAATGTTGGGGGACCTGGGATCTGGAGCAAGACCCCCTGCACGTGGATGTGCCAGAGGGTCTGATGACGACGGTGTCCATGGACGGGCGCTATGCGTGTGCGTTGCAGGTCGACGGACATGCGAGCTGTTGGGGGGAGTTCCTCGGCGAGGGCTACGTACCGATGCCGGACGACCTGATGCTCGTCAAGATCAGTGTGCACTGGACTCATGCCTGTGGGTTGCGCCCCGACGGTACCTTGGTCTGCTGGGGGCAGAACGAGGAAGGTCAACAGGACCTGTCCATCGGGCCGCCATGACCCGGTCCGCGCTCGCCTGATGGATCCCGCCCACTCCCTCCACAAAGGCGGGCAATGACCCCGTCACACCCATCTGTGCCGCCGCGTTCCTGGTTGCTCGCCCTCGCCGTCGCTCTGGCGTCCGCGTGCCCCATGCGACAGGATGCGGACACGGGCCAGGACACCGTCCATGACAACGACAGTTCAGACATCGTCCTGCACGGTGAGTGGCGCGAGATCGCCGTGGGAGCGGGCACCATCTGCGCCATCGATGCCGATGGTCGAATTCGTTGCTGGGGACAGCCGGCCGCCGGGCCCCCGGTTCCAGATCCCCCGGAAGCACCGGGCCACTTCAGCTTGCAGAACTTCACCGTGGGGGGATGTGCCCTGAACTCCGCCGGCAGCGTCGAGTGCTGGACGGCGATCGACGCCCCCGGGAAGGTGCCGGTCGCCGACGTGCCTTTGACACAGCTAGCGGTGTCGGGGAGCCGCGGCTGCGGCCTTGACGCCGCTGGGTACGCCCATTGCAGTGCCGACACCGTCACTCCAGAGTCGGCTTTCGAGCGCATCTTTGCCGGCGAGTTCGACATGTGCGGGGTGCAGCTCGATGGCACACTCGGACTGTTCAGCAATTCGTCTACGAACTACGAAGTGCCACCCCCGGCCGGGATGCCAGTTCGAGATGTCGTCTGCAGCGACGGAATGGGCCACGCCATCATGGACGATGGGGCCATTGCGACGTGGTGGAACGTTGACCATTCTGTGATGCCCCCGCCGACCGATGGAGACTTCGTACGGGTGTTCACGAGGACGCTAACGCCGGCCTTCCACTCGTGCGCGCAGGAGGTGGACGGTGAGCTGGTCTGCTGGGGCTTCGATGCCCCGCAATCGCCCCCGCCCTCCGGTGTCACATTCGTGGACGTCAGCTTGGCCTCCAGCGCGGCGTGCGGGGTGACGGATCTGGGGTCCATCCATTGTTGGAAGTGCTTGGACGTGTCATCGGGATGCATCGAGCTCGCGGCGGAAGCCGCGGCTGAGCAATGATGCCATCGGGGTACTCGTGGATGATGTGAAGAAGCCGATGCGGACCTGGAAACGGCGGGTCGCCGTCGCGATGCTCGCGCTGTGTCTTGGGTGTTGAGCACCGCCGACTGGATGGCGCGCAATGCCTGGTACTCGAGCCAGTGCGGCCCGATTCGTCGACGTCCACGTCGAGTCGCGGGGACGTGGACGTGGACGGTCACGTCAACGTGGACGTGAACGTGGACGTGAACGTGGACGCGGACGTGGATGTGGTCGTGGTCGTGGTCGTGAACGTCTACCCGTTCGGCGCTCTGGCCGTGCGTGATACTGCAATCATGGAGGACCCGGTGGGTCACAGGGCGTCGGGCTGCGCGCTGGGCATTGGACCACCGCGGAATCTCCATGGACGGCGGGCCCTGTGGATGAGATGAGCGTCATGAATCTGCCTTTGGTTCTCTTCGTGGCCCTCGCTTGCACTGGGTCGAATCGATGTCTGGGTGACACGGCAACCTGCCCTGCGTCCCCGCTGCTACAGACATGCTTGCAGGCCGGTGAGGAGAGCGGCTGGCAGCAAGGTGACCGCCATGTTTGCGTCGACGGTGTTGCGTGGGTTTGCAGGGTTCGCGGCGAGGGCGATGCCAACTGGGCGGACTTCACGTTGTGGGCCTGCGAATGCATCGGGGAGGACGGCAGCCTTGACCCGGCGCTGCCTGGGTGTGTCGGCGCCGATCCCTACGCAGACAATTGCCCTTGCGCTGAACGATGACGGGTGCGGCTCCGCTGGTGCGACGTACTATCCACACTTCACCGGGCTCCCTCGGCCGACCGCAAGCCGCGCACAGGCACGGAGGCCTGTGCTCCTTGCTCTGGCCGCCCACAGGCACGGAGGCCTGTGCTCCTTGCTCTAGCCGTGCACAGGCACGGAGGCCTGTGCTCCTTGCTCTAGCCGTGCACAGGCACGGAGGCCTGTGCTCCTTGCTCTAGCCGCGCACAGGTACGGAGGCCGTGCGCCTTGCTCTAGTCCGGCAACAAACACGGCTCTGTGTCCCGATCCCCGCTGCAGATCCGCCCGGCCTTGGACAGTGCCAGCCCGCCCTCGCCTGCGGCCTTCAGCTGCTCGAGCACCACGTCCTTCAGATCGGTGCCATCTCGTGGACTCTCCACGACCATGTCCTTGGACAAGAAGCTGTACCCGTCCTGATCACCGATGTCGGGGTTGATCAGGTAGTCGCCGATGACCACCTTGTAGCGGGCCTTGGGGTCGAGGGGCACGGGGCCCTGGTCGGTGAGCAGGTGGATGTCGGTGGGCTGGTTCGCGACCGTGTCGTGGCGCCAGGCGATGCCGGACATCTGCAGGAAGTGCCCGCTGCCGGTCCAGTCGTAGATGGAGCGCTCGAGCATCTGCTGAATCACGGCACCGTCGACCTCGATCAGGTGCATGGGAGCGGGGTAGGCGAAGATCTCTTCGATGATCTGCCGCGTCACGTCGCTGCCCTCGGGCACGTCCTGGTTGAGCCGCAGGCTGCCCGAGTTCACGAAGGCCATCTGCGCGCCGTCGGGGGCAAAGATTCCCAGGGCCAGGTCGCTCACCCAGTCGCCCAGGTTGGTCTCGTAGCGCCGGATCTCGAGCTCTTCGGCCACCCAGCGGTTCTTGGCGACGGTCAGCTTGGTGTCCAGGCAGCCAGGCCCCCGCTCGCCGCAGAAGTCGGCCTCGTACCGGGCCAGCCAGCCGTCGATGACCGCGGCCACCTGGGCGTCGGGCTCGGGGCTGTCGGGGCCGACGGGCGTGTGGGGGCTGTCGGCGGCGTAGCGCACCGAGCCATCGGCACCCACGGTCACGTCGACCACGCGCACCGACGTGGCGTCGGCGTCGGCCTTGAGCACCGCCGCACCCTGGTGCTCGATGGTCATGTGCACGTGGTTGTGGCCCCCCAGAATCAGGTCGGGCCGGTCGTCGCCGGACAGCTCCTGCACGATGCGCGCGTCCATGCGCGCGTCCAGGTGGGTGAGCGCCAGCACCACATCGGCGCCGGCCTGGCGGGCGGCCAGGGTCTCGGCCTTGACGATGTCGAGGTAGTCGTCGCGGATGGCGCTGGCGTAGTCGGGCACCTTGACGTCGGCGGTGACGCTGAACATCGCGACCTGGAGCCCCGCGAGCTCGAAGACGTGCCGATCGCTCAGGTTGGGCGCGGCGATGAGCGGCTGCCCGTCGTCGCCGTTCTTCCAGTCGATGTTGGTGTCGAGCCACAGGAACTGGCTCTGCTCGATGCGGGCGTCGAACCGCTCGGCGTGCTTCAGGCGCGACTTGTCGAACTCGTGGTTGCCCGGCGTGGCCACCAGGTAGGGGTCCATCGCGTCGCCGTCGCCGTCCAGGTGGTTGAGCACGTCGATCATCTGCTCGCCACCGTACTTCCTGGAAAGCAGCGATGGATACAGCAGGTCGCCAGCGTGGGTCACGAGTACCGGGCCGCAGTCGCGCTGGAGCTGCTGACGCAGGGTGGCCACCCGGGCCATGCCGCCGCGGCCATCGGAGAGGCCCTCGATGCGGTAGGTATCGTTCATGTGCAGGATGCGGAAGGTGCGGCTGCCATCGGCCTGAAGTCCGCACGCGTCGTGCCACGGGCTCTGGGTGACGGGGGTGTCGGCCGGCGCGTCGGACTTGCCCGAGCAGGCCGCCAGCAGCGGGAGCAGCAGGAGGATTCGCGTCATGCAGCCTTCTCGGATGCGGAGGTGAGCCAGTCGATGAGCAGCAGCGCGCACAGGGCGGGGTCTTCGACCATGGCCAGGTGGCCCTTGCCGGTCAGCACCTCGGTGCGCTCGGGCTGCAGGCGCGCCTGAACCGCGTCCATGGCCGAGATGGGCAGCACGCGGTTGGCGTCGCCCCACAGCAGCATGGTGCGCGGGAAGCCGCGCAGGCGGCGGAAGTGATCGAGGCTGCGGAAGGAGTCGAAGTTGCGCAGCAGATCGCCCAGGCGCTCGATCGCGCCCGGGCGCAGGAGCAGGGCCTCGGAGTGCAGCCGGAAGTCGTCGGTGGGGGCCCCGCTGCCGAACATGGAGCGCACCGAGTAGCGGCGCACGGCAGGCACGCTGGTGCTGGCGGCCACGGCGCTGCGGGCCATGCGAAAGCCGGTGGGCCACGCCGCCGACAGGCGGTACATCGGGCCCCACAGCCCCGCGCTCATGGTGGCCTCGGTGGCTGGACTGAACAGCGTGAGCGACGCGACGCGCGTTGGATCGCGCATGGCCACGGCCCAGCAGGCTGCGGCACCCACGCAGTGCCCCACCAGGTGCACGTCGCGCAGGTCGCGCTCCACCAGGTGGGCGTGCACCGCGGCGGCGTGCAGCTCGAGCGTCTGCGTGCCCTTGTCGGCGGACTCGCCGTAGCCGGGCAGGTCGATGGCCTCGCAGGCGAAGGCATCGCGCAGGCGCTCGATGACGCCGTCCCAGTTGCGGCGATCGTTGCCGGCGTTGTGCACGAAGACCACCGGGGCGCCGGTGCCCAGGCGGGAGTACGGCAGCAAGCTCACCCTTGGCTCCACCGGGTCTCGGTGCGCCCGGCGACCCCGTCGTTGGCCAGCGCATCGGCGCGCTCGTTGCCGTCGACACCCACGTGGCCGGCGATCCAGTGAAAGTCGAGTCCGGGCCGCGCCGACAGCCGCTCGCGCAGCCCCAGGATGAGCTCGCGGTTGGCCTTGGCCTTCCAGCCCTGGGTGAGCACCCCGTTGGCGTACTTGGAGTCGCTGAACAGGGCCACCGGCGCATCGGCCGGCCACTCGGCATGGTCGAGCGCGTCGAGGGCCAGCCCCACCGCAGTGAGCTCGCCCACGTTGTTGGTGGCGGTGCCGAGCGACAGGCTGAGCTCGGCGCGGCGCCCGTCGGGCAGCTGCACGCAGGCGCCAGCCCCAGCCGGACCGGGGTTGCCCTTGCAGGCGCCGTCGGTGAAGGCGATGGCGGTGCCCTGGGGCAGGCCGGTGATCAGCTGCCGGGCCGCCGAGGCCGCCATGGCCGCTTGTGCCGCGGTTCGCGTGCCCGCGGAGCCAAAGCCGGAGCTCTTGCCCTTCTTGCCGCCGCCTTTGCCCTTGGCATCGGCTGAGATGCCGTCGGGAAGCTGCACCGGCGCGTCGCTGCTGGCCTCGATGCGGCTGGCCCCAGCGCGGTAGATCTTGGCGCCCTCGGACGGGCTGTATCGGATGGGAACGCGCCCACCGTCGACATCGAGCCCGCCATCGGCGCCCACTCGCGCCCACACATCCTTGCCCTTGAAGGTGGCCCGCACCCAGCTCATCGATCCTCCGGAGCGCGATGGCTAACAAGGTGCGGCTACCGATCGCGCGCGTCGAGCCAACCCGGGTCGTAGCGCTGCAGCAAGGTGCGGGTCTGCCCAAACCAGTCGACGCGGCGCACCGACAGGCCCTCGACCGTCGGCTCGGTGGCCCCCACCACCGTGATCACGCCGTGCGACTCGCACGACGCGGTGGCCTCCGCGATGGCCTGGCTGTCGACAGCGGCCAGGCGCTCGCCGGCCAGGGCCGCCGCCTCGAGCCCACCCGGCCCTCGGTCTTGCTCGATGATCGCGTCGAGCAGGTCCTCGACCGACAGGATCTCGATGGCCGCTCCCAATGCTCCGCGGTTGCGCCCGCGCGCGACAGCCTCGTCGGACAGCCCACCGGCCGCCTCGGCGACCGCCTCCCGGAGGGTGTTGGCGGCATGACCGACCAGCTCGTCGGCCACGGTCACGTCTTGATGCAGCACCGTCTGGCCTGCGACACGCTCGACCCACACCGACGGGGTGTACGTCGCCCCGCTGCGCTCGCGCAGCCTGCGCCACAGCGCACCCCGCAGCCATCCCACCAGCACGTCGGCGGTCTGGGGTGTGGCCGGGTCGATGCGGCAGCTGTAGCGCACGTCGCTGCGCTGCGTCTTGGCGCCGAACCACAGCACCTCGGCCGGGGCCGGATCGCCGGGCACCAGCGCCGGCTGCGGCTGCGCCGGCTTGCCGCTGGTCCAGGTGTTGAAGTGGCGCTTGGCATAGGTCAGTGCGGTACCCGGGGGCTCGGACGACACCACGTAGATGGTGACGTTTCCCGGGTGCCAGCGGCCCTTCCACCACTTGCGAGCGTCGCCCTCGCTCAGCTCGAACCAGTGGGCGAAGGGGTCGTTGGGCACATCGCCGGCCAGCTGGGGCCCCAGCAGCGCGTGGGTGCGGTAGCGCGCCGCCCACGACCAGGGATCCTCGAACATGTCCTGCAGCTCGTAGCGCGCCCGGTCGTCGACGAGCCCGCGGGTGGGCCAGGCCAGCTTGGCCGACCGCGCCAGGGTGGACAGCACGAAGACCTGGTCTTCGATATTCCCCGACGCACCGGTAATCTCGAAGCGCGAATGGTCGCGCGAGACCCACCACGAGAAGCGCCCGCCGATGTTCAGCGCCGCGCGGTGGAAGGGCATGCCCACCGACGTCCACTTGTACTCGAACTGGGCCAGGCTGGCCTGGTGCAGGAGGCCCGTGTACCGACCGCCATTCACCACCATGCTCGCGTGGCTGAGCGGCACGTCGCCGAACTGGGCCGCCACGATGCGCAGCCCGGAGGGCAGGGTCTCTTCGCGAATCGCGTCGGCGGGCAGGCCCTGAACCACCTGCACCACATCGATGTTCTGGAGCGGCGGCAGCTCATGGGCCTCGCCCTCGACCAGCTCGGCGGCCCCCGACGCCGCTGAGAGCCCGCTGGGCTCCAGCACCACCGCCACCGAGCGCTCGGCCGTGAGCCACTTGCCGGCGAAGCGATCGAGCTGGGACTCGTTGGTCTTGCTCAAGAACTCGACACGCTCTTCGTACCAGGTTTCCTTGGACGCGAAGTGGCTGTGCCTGGCGCGGGTCTCGGCCGCGAAGGACATGGGGTCGACGCGGTCTTCGGCGGTCTCCATGGTCCAGGCGAAGGCCCGCATGCGGCTGCGCGCGAACCAGAACTCGCGCTGAACCTGCTCGCCCGCGCCCTCCATCTCGCTGAGCCCCTTGCGCGCCTCTTGCACCACCTCGGTGACGTTCACGCCGTCGGGCAGCTGCAGGGTGCACATGGCTGTGGACGCCGCGACGCCGGCGAACAACGAGCAGCCCACCCCAAAGTATTCGTCGCGCGTCCGCCCGCGCACGCGGTGCAGCCGCGAGGCGACCGCCGACTCCAGGTAGTCGACCGCCATGGAGGCCAGCGCATCGTCGGCACGAAAGCCCCCGGGCAGCGACCACGCCAGGTACAGGGTGCGGTGCACGGTGGGGCCCTTGACGCGCTGGACGTCATTGGTGGCCGGCGGAGGTGGCTGGGGCTGCGCGGTGGGGCGCGTGGGCGGGCACCGTCCCTTGTGTGGCCCAGGCTCGAACACGAGCTCTCGGTCGAAGTCGTCTTGCAGCATCTGCTGCACAGCATCGGGGTCGACCGGCCCCACGATGTGCAGGCTCATGTTGTGGGGGCGGTAGTGCTCGCGCGCGAAGGCGCGCACGTCGGCGAGATCGATGCTGTCGGTGGTGTCCGACGCCGAGGCGAAGCCGCGATGGAAAGGGTGTTCGGCCGGGTACAGTGCCTGATACACGGCCGACATGGCCTTGCGATCGGTCTGTTCGCCTCGCCAGTTCAGCTCGTTGGCGACCACCTGCCGCTCGACGGCGACGTCGGCTTCGTCGATGCCCGCAAGCGGGTCGAGCATGCGTCGGGCCTCGATGCGCAGCGCATCCTCGAACTGACTCATGGGCACTAGCGTGGTGTACAGGGTGGCCTCGGGCCAGGTGGAGCCGTTGTAGCGCCCACCCGTGTCGAGCACCGCGTCGCGGGTGGGGCGCAGGGCCAGGTGCTCGAGTAGGTGGGCCACCCCCTCTTTGCCGGGCGGATCGTCGACTGCGCCGGCCCCCACCACCGTGGTGATGGCCACCGCGGGGACCCGGTCGTCGCGTTCGATGACCACCCTCATGTCGGACGGCAGGCAGAGCTCGTAGCCCTCGACCAGGTACGCCGGCGCCGACAGCTCGAACCTGGGCGCCGACAATGCGGCAACAGCAAACAACAACCCGATCACGGCGCCTCCGGATTCGCGCGGTAACACCTGGGGGACGTTCGTACCGGAGTTCCACCCGAGGACGGACCCACGAGCGCCCTACCCAACGGCGGCAACCACAACCACGCGGTCACCGTGAACAGCGGCGGCAGCCACAACCACGCCGTCAGCGTGGGCAATGCGGGCGATCACGCCCACACCGTGACCGTCAACAACAGCAGCGCCCACGACCACGGCTTCACCACCGACGGCGGCGCCGGACTGAACGGGGCGGCCCATGCCCTCAGCCAGCCCAGCCTGGTGCTCGGCTGCATCATCAAGGAGTAGCGGGCCCGGGCCTCAGTCGCCGGCGTAGCCCAGCGCCTGCAGCGCCTCGATGGTCTCGCGGTCGACCTCGACGGCGCCGGCTCCCAGGGCCTCGGCGGCCTTGCGCTCGGCCAGGCGCTCCTTGCGCCACACCTCGAGCTCGATCCTCAGGCCGGATGGATCGGCCACATCGGTCTTCATGCGCGGGTCGGCGCGCTCGAAGCAGGCATCGCGGAAGCGGGGCACGGACTGGCCGCGGTTGCGACGCTGGGTCTCCCAGGCCTCGGTGGCCATGGGCGCCCAGTCGCGCTGGCACATGTGGGTGGGGGTGTAGACCGCGGTGCGATTGGACTGGCGGAACCAGGTGTCGATGAAGGCGCGCTGCGTCGGGGTCTGGGACGCGTCGCCGCGGATCTGCTGGGCCAGGGCCACGCCCTTGGCATCGGGCGCCTCTGGAAGGCCCAGGTGCGCCAGCAGGGTGGGCACCAGGTCGACCGAGCGTGCGATGCCGTTCACCACGTGACCGCGCGCCACCCCGGGGCCGCGCATCAGCCAGGGAACGTGCGCGACCGAGCCGTACAGGTAGCGGCCGTGGGCGCGGCCGTGGTGAGCGGGCCAGGACAGCCCCTCGCCGTGGTCACCCACGAACACGAACACCGTGTTCGACTCGTCGTGCCCCAGCTTGCCCAGCCCGTCCCACAGCGCCTGCACCGCCGTGTCGAGCCGCCGCAGCCGGGCCCGGTAGGCGGCGGCGCGGTTGGGCACGCCCGCCTCGCGAAAGCGCGCCTTCTCGAGGGTGTGGGTGGGGTCGGGCTGATGGGCGTCGACGAACAGGACCTGCAGGTAGAAGGGGCGTCCGTCGGTGGCGTCGTGCTGAGCAATACGCCGGAGCGCCGTCTGCGCGAGCGCCGTGCCGTCGGCCTTCTGCACCCCGCCCGTGGCCCAGCGCACGGTCTTGCCCTCGCCGAACTCGTCGAAGCCCTGGTGGAAGTCGAACAGCTCGCTGGCATTGGGGTTGGCGGTCCAGCCGTAGGTGGCCCGGCCCGAGGCGGCCATGTGCTCGGCCAGGGTCACGACGCCCTGGGGTAGCGCGCGGTCGTTCATGTCGGGGCCCGGCTCGGTGAGGCCGATGCCCAGCGCGTGCCGCGAGGTGGTGAGCGCGGTCACCGCCGGCCGTGTCCAAGGCGCCTGGCTGATCATGCCGGCCATGCGCGTGCCGTCCTGGGCCACGGACTCCAGGAAGGGCGTGACGTGGGTGGGCGCGCCGTAGGGGGTGGTCTGGTCGGCGCGCACGGTGCAGCCGATGACCACCACGACGTTGGTCTGCGCGGTGGCGGCGCCGCTGGCGGGCTGGAACTGCAGCGCCTGACGGGGCGGGCGGTGGGTGTAGCGCTGGAAGGCGAGCGCGCCGGCCAGCGCGCTCAGCGTGCCGATGGCCACCAGGGCGACCGCGAGCTTCCAGCGACCGGGCGGCGCACCACTCAGCGGCTGTACCCAGCGGCTCGGGCCACGGCGGTGAAGTCGAAGGCGCCCAGCAGCCGCAGCACCGCGCCGGCATCGGTGCCCTTGGCCCGGCCCGAGGTGAAGGCCGTGGTGGGGTCGAGCTCGCCGGACAGCAGCTGCATCATGGTGTCGGCGTCGATGGTGATGGTGGTGGTGGCCTGGCCGATGCGCCCGGGCTGAACCCCCGCCTGCCCGTCGGCGATGACCAGGGTCTGGTCGATGCCGCCCTCGATGATGAAGTGCACCACCGCGCGCCAGCCGGCGGCGGCACTCGGACGGAATCCCGCCGGAAGGCTCGCGAAGACCGTGGTGATGACATCGTCGTCGCGGGCGATCAGGTCGACGGCGGACTCGTCGAAGCGCTGGATGTCCGAGATGGCGGCGTGAAGCTCGTCTTGCGTCCACAGGTCCTGGCCGGGCTTGGTGACGCCCTGGTTGCGCTTGACCTCGTAGACGTGGATGCGCTGGCCCTCGATGCCGAACACCTGGCCGGTGATGTCTTGGGCGCGGTCGCTGGCCAGGTACACGACGATGGGCGAGATCTGCTGCGGCAGGAGCTGGTCGCTGACGAACTCGAGGTCTTGGGTCATGCGCGTCTTGGCGACGGGCGCGATGCAGTTGACGGTGACGCCGTGCTTGCGCAGCTCGAGGGCAAGCACCCGCGACAGGCCGTAGATGCCCGCCTTGGCCGCCCCGTAGTTGCTCTGGCCGAAGTTGCCGATGAGGCCCGAGTAGCTGCTGGTGTTGATGATGCTGCCGCCCTGCTTCTTGAGGGCGTCGAGGGCGGCACGCACGACGTTGCGCGTGCCGGTGAGGTGCACGTCGATGACCGCATCCCACTCGGCGGGGGTCATCTTGGCGAAGGTGCGGTCGCGCAGGATGCCCGCGTTGTTGACCACCACGTCGAGCTTGCCCCAGGTGTTCACCGCCGCGGCCACCATGCGCGCGCAGCCGTCGGGGTCGGTGACCGAGTCGTGGTTGGCGATGGCCTGCCCGCCGGCCGCCACGATCTCGGCCGCCACCCGGTCGGCCATCGACCCGCTCGCCCCGGTGCCATCGCGGGCTCCGCCCAGGTCGTTGACCACGACGCGGGCTCCCTCGGCGGCGAAGGCCAGGGCGTGTTCGCGGCCGATGCCGCCTCCGGCGCCGGTGATCAGCGCAACCTTTCCGTCGAGTGCACCCAAGCTCGCCTCCGTGTGCTCGACGTCAGACCTAATGCGGGAGCCCTGTGCGAACATGCCGCCATGCGACTGCTCACGACCCTTGCGATGCTGACCCTCACTGCCTGCGGTGGTGGCGAGCCTCCGCCAGAGGACAACCGGCCCGAGATCCTCAAGAACCTGCCCGATCCCCTGCCCTGCGCCAAGGGCGAGGCCAAGATGGGCCAGACCGAGAAGGGGCTCGAGCAGTGGTGCCAGGTGGGCGACAAGATGCACGGCCAGTACGTGGTGTGGCACCTCACCGGCAAGAAGAAGACCGAGGGCACCTACTTCTTCAACGAGCCCGACAAGAAGTGGAGCTGGTGGTTCGAGTCGGGACGCCAGAAGTCGTCGATGGAGTACAACAAGGGCAAGCTCGTCGGCGAGTGGACGTCGTTCTACGAGAACGGGCAGCCGTCCGAGCGCGGGCAGTACCTGGCCGGCATGAAGACCGGCACATGGACCGAGTACCACCCGTCGGGCAAGAAGAAGGTCGAGGGCACCTACCGCAACGACCAGAAGGACGGCGAGTGGCAGTGGTGGTCCGAGGACGGCGAGCTCGACCTGTTCGAGAAGTGGGACAACGGCAAGCAGCTGCTGTGAGTCAGCAGCCCGACAGAACCGCCTCGTAGCTGATGTTGCAGACCACGGCGGACCCACCGGTGGTGGTCCAGCGCTCGACCTGGTTGGCGGTGACGCGGCCGTCGGTGAGCGTGTAGTTCCAGATGTTGAAGGCGTTGCCGTCGCGCGCCATGTGCCAGGCGCACTCGCCGGTGTCGCGGTGGGCCAGGGTGGGCACGTCGTCGATGACGAAGTCCCGCGTCTGGGCGTCGATCCAGAAGGTGTGGGAGACGTCCTGGTTGCGGTCGATGACCTCTTGGCAGTCGTCGGGACCGCTCCACTGGGTCATGTTCCAGGCGCCGGTCTGGCACGCGGACAGGTCGCAGGCGGGAAGGTCGTAGTCGCCCAGCTCGACGGGCTCGCCCACCGGCTGCAGGGTGCCCTGGAAGGTGAGCTCCCCCAGGCCGTACACGACGGTCGAGGTGTCCCACTCCGAGGTGCGGGCCTCGCCCGACAGGCCGAGCGAGCCGGTGGGGAAGTCGCTGTCGTCGTTCACCTCGCGCTCGACGACCAGGGTGGTGGTGGGGTGCACCCAGGTCTGCGTCGCGCCCGCCGTCGTGTAGCAGGCACCCTCGGCCGGGTCGCCCTGAAAGAGGCACTGGCCCAGCTCGTCGTCGGACACCAGGCGCTGGGCCTTGCTGTCGTAGGTGAGGCACAGGTCTCGCGAGGTGGGCGCAGGCACCAGGCCGCCCTGCACCCAGACCTCGCGGTCGTGGCTGAGGGTGCCGCAGAAGACCTCGGGGTCGGAGGGCCCACCGCAGGCGGCCAGCAGCGGAATCACGGCAAGGGCAGCTCGAGCCACAGGGCCTCCCGAACGGACTGGGTCTGGAAGTAGGGATCGCCGGTGATCTCGTCGACCAGCGCGGTGGTGTAGGCCATCTCGGCGCCATCGGGGCGCAGGATGACCTGGGGGGCGTCGAGGCCAAAGGGCTCGCCGGTGGCGTCGACCGAGGCCAGCCAGGTCTGGCCGGTGTCGGTGTCGATCACCACCACCGTCGAGGCATCGTACAGAAAGCCGCTTGCCCCGCCGCGAACCGCCGCCATGCCCACGGTCACCCGGGACAGGTCCGGGGTGACGTCCAGGCTGCGGATGCTGGCGACGGACTCGGGGTACCCGCGGCGGGCGAGCAGGTCGGTCACGGCCACGTCGAGCAGCGAGGTCAGCTCGCGGGTGTCGCGGTCGTACAGGTACAGGGCCATCTCGCCGAAGTAGGAGCGCGCGAACAGCAGCCGGCTGCGGTCTTGCGAGAAGACGGGCGCCCGCACGCCGGTGGCCAGCGACTCGGGGTAGGGCTCGCCGCTGGCGTCGAGCACCTCGATGGTCTCGAAGCTGCCGTCGCGGTTGTACAGGCGCATGCGGTCGCCGGCGAAGGGCGACAGCAGAGGCTCCTGGAATCGGGTGTCGGCGGCCAGCCACTGGCCGTCCAGGCTCATCCACGACAGCTCCACCGCCGAGCCATCGTCGCCGTACAGCACGGTGACCTCCTGGTTGACGGCGTCGATGGTGAACAGGCGCAGGGCCGAGCTCATGCCCACGTAGCGGGCGTCCTGGGAGATCAGCGGCGGCCTGGGCGTGGCAAAGAAGCCGTACTCCATGGGCTCGTCGAGCACCGGGCGGAAGTCCCACACGGACTCCTCCCAGAAGAACAGGCTGTGCTCGAGGTGGTGGGGGTGGTTGCCGAACACCACCAGGGTGGACGCGTCGGGGGTGAGCGACTGCCCCGACGGCTCGCCGAACACGTACGAGGGCCAGAACTCCGGCACGACCGACGTCGGACGCTCGAAGCCGCCGTTGCCCACGATGGTTCCATCGGCGGCCATGTCCGAGGCCCACAGGACCTGCCGCCAGTCCGAGGACACGCCCTCGAAGCCCGCGTCGGGCCCCGAGACCGAGCCCGTGCAGCCCGCGAGCAAGAGCAGGAGCGCCGCCCTCATGGCACCGCCGCTGAGCTGCGGTACAGCTCCATGCGATCGGCCCGCTCGACCGCGGCCCAGATGGTGCCCTCGTCGTCGAGGACGGGGACCCCGTGCAGCGAGGCCGCGGGGGTGGTGGCCCAGTGTTGCCAGGTCTTGCCGCTGTTGGACAGGTGCACCTCGACGTCGGGATCGGCCTCGCCCTGCACGTGCAGCAGCCCCACCAGCCGCCCCGAGGGCGAGACGCCGATGGGCAGGGGGTGGTCGAGGCCGAACAGGTCCCAGCTGCGCGCGTCGTCGCTGCGGCCGATGCCCAGATCCTCGCCGTTCTGGCCAAAGGCCATGGCCCACAGCACGCCGTCGTGGCTGGCGGTGGGAATCACCAGCGCGGCGTCGATGTCGTGCTCGAGGGGCGTCCAGCTGGCGCCGTCGTCGCTCACCAGCACCGCGCTGCGCAGGTCGAGCGCGTCGACAGCGGCGAGCGCACCGACCACCAGCTGGCCGTCGTGCTCCAGGATGGGTCCATAGGCCCACAGCGCGCCCACCGGCGGGGGTCCGGGCGCGTCGGGCCACAGGACCGTGGCCTCACCGAAGCTGAGGCCGTCGTCATCGGACCACGCGATGGTGTGGTCGTCCATGCGGGCGACGCGTCCGTCGGGGGCGCGGCGTATGTGCCAGCGATGGGCCGACAGGTTGCTGTACTCGGCGCGCCCGTCCAGGTGCAGCTCGATGCCGCCGTTGGCGCGGTTGTAGGTGGCCCAGCCCACGGCGTTGCCCGACGCGAACTGATCGGCCGCCACGAAGCCACGCGCGGCGATGGCGTCGTCCGAGATGGCCATGGGCAGGCCGATCAGCGCGGCGTTGCCGGACGGGCCGTAGAACCCGGTGTGATCCCAGGGTCCCGGCAGCAGGCGCACGGTCTTGGTGGGGTCGTCCGAGAGGGTGCTGCCCAGCAGGTGCAGCCCGGTCGAGGTCACGCGGTGCAGCCCGGGCACCTCGCCGCGAACCCAGGGGTGGTGGATCGACGCCAGCGGGTGCCAGTCCCGGCCGTCGTCGGACACCCAGCCCCGCGAGCGGAAGCGGCCGTCGTCGTCGACGCGCAACAGGTTGGCGCCGGTGAGCACGTCCGAGGCCACGATGTCGCCCACCTGGAGGGTCTCGAAGCTCTGGCCCTTGTCGATGCTGATGGTGAGCATGTCCTGCCCGGGACAGCTGGGAAACAGCCAGGTGTGGTCGTTGGCCACCAGCTTGTTGCAGGTCCAGGACTCGGGCCGCGGGTGCTCGGTGAAGGTGCGCAGGTCCGCCGTCTCGTAGATGCCGTTGACGGTGAGGATGACCACGCTGTGGTGGCCCGAGATCTGCTGCACGTCGCCGGGATCGCCCGAGATCGGGCCGCCGCGCACGTCGTAGCCGCTGGAGTTGGTGATGGGCAGGTCGATGCGGCCCACCGACGGCGACGCCGACACCCACGTGTCGAGCCCTTGGTGCACCGTGGAGCCCTGCCCCGTGGGCAGCTGCATGGTCTCGAGGCTGCCGCTGTCGAGGTACAGCCGGCCCCCGGACCCATCGTCGGCGGCGACCGCGGCACTGCCGTTGTCGAAGATCATCAGCGGGGTCAGGCGCCGGCTGTCTTGCCACACCTGGGTCCAGGTGCGCCCACGGTCGGCGCTGTAGGCCAGCAGGTAGTCGCCCGAGGAGCCCTCGAGCGCCGCGTACAGCAGCTCGTCACCGCGGGCGGCGAACTGCTCTCGGCCGTTCGTGTCCAGGCCCAGGCGCGTGTCGACGGCCTGATCGAGCGTCAGCGGCAGCGCCTCGAACTCCAGCGCCCCTTCGAGCGGCTCGACCGAGCCGGGGGAGCATCCCACGGCAAGCAACAGACCCAGGACCATTCGCATGGCGGCCATGGTGCCATCTCGATCGGCTCTGCGCTGGGCTTTGTGCCTGACACGGGGCTGACGCCTACCCCTGCTCTGCGGCATTGCGCTGGGCGTACCCGGCAGCCTCTCCGATGCGGCGCATGATGGGCAGGCGATCTTCGGGCTCGCACACGGCCAGGGTGCGCTGGGCGAGCTGGCGCGCGGCGGCCCGGGCCCCATCGGCGGCCCGCATCTTGCGGTGCTCGTCGAGCTGGCTGGCCGCCTCCCACAGGATCATCGCCACGTCGGGGGCGTCGAGCAGCGGCTCGCGCACCTGCCGCACCACGCGCCACGTGGCGAACTCGAGCTCGCCGGGCTCGCCGTCGAGCACCGCCGCCAGGTGCACCGCCGCGGCCTGCCGGCCGATGGGGCCTCCCAGACCGGCCACCCGGGCCAGCGAGCGCTGGGCCTGCTCGGGGGCGTCGAGATCGAGCAGGCAGCGTGCCTCGGCCACGGCCAGCATGCCCGCGGGCTGATCGTCGAGCTCGCCCGTGTAGGCGCTGCGGGTCTGGCGAATGGTGCGCAGCGCCGCCAGGGGGCGCCCCTCGAGGCGGTGCCACTCGGCGTGCACGTAGTGGTACAGCGCGTCGACCCAGGGCTCCACCACCGACTCGGGGGGGTCGACGTTGAAGAAGTAGCCGGCCTCGGCGGTGCGGCCGCACAGCACGTCGATCCAGGCCAGGCACACGTCGGCGTACAGCCGTCCGATGGGGCTCTCGACGGCGGACTCGCGCGCGGCGAGCTTCTCGAGTGCGGCTCGCTGGGCCACGACCTCGCCGCCGCGGGTGCCGCCCGTCAGCGCGTCGAGCAGGTACCAGCCGTCCGAGGCATTGCCGCGGTAGCGCCAGGGGATGGCGTTGGTGAGGGCGACCAGCCCGTTGAAGATCTCGATGCGGTCGACCACCGTGCCGTCGGGCAGCAGCATCAAGAACAGCCCCAGCACGGCCTGAGCGATGAGCCCGCCGCCGTGGAACCACATGCGCCGAATCGACGCCGCCTCGGTGGGAATGGCGATGCAGTGGCCGCCCGCCAGGAACCAGCGATCGACGTGCACCACCACCTGCCCGATGCGCACGTGCCACAGCGGTCGCCCCACCCCGATCGCGAACGAGGTCACCCGAAACCCACCCCACCGCGCGAACAGCGCGTGCCCCGCCTCGTGAAGCAGCACCAGCAGCGGCACCGAGGCCATCAGCAGCGCGATCTCGAAGGGACTGGGCAGTGGGCTCTCCTGCACTCAGAGTACGCGTGGCTCCGAAAAGGTGCCGTCCCGGTGTGTCAAGGGCTTGTTGGGGGGATCGCCTGGGTTACCGTCGCCTCAATGACCCCCGATCGCCTCGCCGCCCTGCTCGACGACCGCTTCCCTTCGACTTCCTGGCCGCCGGTCCAGAAGCCCCTCGACCTGCTGCGCGCGCTCGAGGTGGCCGCCGACAAAGATCCCGGTGATCGGCTGCTCTCAGAGGCGGTGGTGCACGTGCACGCGCTGGTGAGCGCCGGCATGGGCCTGCCCTCGGTCATCGGCGGGGTTCGACGCGAGCGAGTGGTCCGCTGGGATCCCTGGACGGTCACCTTCGAGGGCACCCACCTGCAGCGCGCATCCAGCGCCCATGTGCGCACCCTGCGCCCCCACGCCGCCAAAGACCCGGTGCTGCGCCGCGCGCTGATTCGCGAGGGCAAGGCGCTGGGCACGGTGCTGCCCGAGCTCGAGGTGCACGACGGTCCGCAGCCCGCGCTGGTGGTGCCCCTGCCCGGCCACGTTGCGGTCGAGGGCCACTTCGGCACCCAGGACTCGGGCACACGCGCGCGGGTGCTCGAGCAGGTGCTGGCCGCGCTGCGCACGTGGGACGAAGCCGGCATGGGCCTGCCCCCGCTGGGCTTCGACGAGCTGCGCAACACCGGCGATCGCTTCGTAATCGTGTGCCTCACCGCCACCCGAGACACCGACACCGCCAACCTGTTCGCCGATGTCAGCGCCCTGCTCGACCCCCAGGCCAAGGGCGGCGACACCCCGGTCGACCGCCTGGTGGCCGGCTTCAGCGCCTTTCCGCCTCACAGCTACTCCGAGGCCCGCGAGCTGTACCTGCAGGCGCTGCACGACCACCTGCTGCAGATCCGCCAGGACCTGACCCGAAGGGCGGTCGAGGTCAGCCGCTGGGACCGCCACGGCCGCCTGATGCGCGCGGCCCAGCGCCTGCACAACGCCCTGCCCCCGCCCGTGGGCCGGGGCCACATCGGCGTGAACCTCGACGGCGTGCCCACCCTGGTGGAGTGCGACGCCGGCAGCGTGTGGTGGGGCAGCGCCGAGGGCGAGCTGGTGGCGGTCTACACCCCCATGACCGGCTTCGCCCCCCGCGACGCGCGCCGCCTGCTGCGCGCCCAGGCGAACTCGCCGGCCAACCCGCGCCTGCAAGAACAGGTCGGCGGCGACGCCCAGCACACCGAAGACATCTGCCGCTGGGTGGCGGCCGGCATGCAGCTGCGCACGATTCGGCTACTGCTCGAGGCCACGGCGTAGCTCGTACACCCACCCGCCGAAGGCCTCGTTCAGGTGCTCCCCTTCGTCGGCGCGCACCTTCGAGAGTAGGGTGAAGCCCCGCGCCTCGAGCGCCCGAGCGAAGTGATTGCTGTGGCCGCGCCCGGCATCCACCAGCACAACGTGGCAGGTGGGGTTGGCGTGGCGCTCCACGAAGCCGGCGAGCACCTCGACCTGGTCGCGCTCGTACAGGATGTCGCTGCCGATCATCAGGTCGAAGCGGCCCAGCTCGGCGTTCTTGCCGTCCCAGTCGGCCTGCACCCACGGCAGCGGCTCCAGCTCGTTGAGCTCGACGTTGCCCTCCAGGAAGGTGCCGGACTCGGGGTGGTAGTCGCTGGCGGTGATGTCGGCGCCGCGCATGTGCAGCAGCAGGCTCGGAAGCCCGATGCCGCACCCCATCTCCAAGATGCGGATGCCTTCGATGTCCCTGCGGTTCATCAGCTCGGCCAGCACCCGGCTGGCGTCCCACACGACGCCAAACAGGGCCCAGGTGCCCTCATGCACGCCCGCGTCTTCGGCCTCGCCGTCTGGATCGTGGAACTGGTTGCGGTTCTTGAGCGTGCGCAGGTGGATGTCGAGTTCTTGAATGCTGATGGTCTGGTAGCGATACCGCAGGGGTGGCATGAAGCCTCGGGGAGAGGGGAACGAGAGCGCCGCGTCAGGAACGCTGGGCGCGCGGGCGAAGCAGCACGTCGTGAACCGCGACGTGCGCAGGGGTGCCGAGCGCGTAGAGCACGGCGTCGGCCACATCCTGGGCATCGAGGGGGCGGAAGGCGGCGTAGTTGTCGAGGGCTTGCTGGGCGTCGCCAAAGAACTGCGCGTGAAAGCCCGTCCTCACGATGCCGGGGCTCACGGCGCTGACACGCACCGGCAGCTCGGCCTCGTGCAGCTCACGACGCAGGGACTCGGTGAGCGAGGTGACCGCGTACTTGCTGGCGCCGTAGATGCCGGCGCCATCGGTGACCCGGTGCCCCGACATCGAGTTGATGTGGATGACGTGGCCCTCGGTGCCGCGGGCGGCCATATCGCGCACGGCCTCGCGGGTGCAGATGCACAGCGCCAGCACGTTGACGTCGAGCATCTCGCGCCACTGCTCGGTGTCGCCATCGAGCAGGGGCGCCATGTGGCCCAGGCCGGCGTTGTTCACCAGCACGTCGACGCCGCCCCAGTGGCCACGAACCCGATCGAACAAGGCGCCGATGCTGTCGGGGTCGCGCAGATCGGTGGGCACCACCATGGTGTGGCCCTCGGGAAGCTCGGCGGCCAGGGCGTGCAGGGCCTCGGCGCGGCGCGCCACCAGCACCACCCGCATGCCTGCCCTGGCCAGGGAGCGCGCCACGCACTCGCCAATGCCGCTGCTGGCCCCGGTGACGAGCGCCACCCGGCCTGTCCAGCGCTGGAGCGAGCTCACAAGCCGAGCTTCTTGAGGTGCGCGGCGAGCTGACCGCGCGTGACTCCGAGTTGTTGGGCAGCGGCCGCGACCACGCTGTCTTCGCGCTCGTCGATCTCGTCGTCGATGGCGCGGATGCGGTGAAACAGCGTGAGCATGTCGAGCTTCTCGGTGAGCGACATCTCGATGGGCAGCAGGGCGGCCCCCTCGGTGAGCTGGGCCTTCCACTCGGCGGTCAGGCCGCCGGTGTCGTCGATGAAGCCGCAGGCGCGCAGCAGCGACTCGGGGAAGGCATCCATCAACAGCTCGATCTCGCGCATGTCCAGGATCTCGTCGGCCTCCATGACCTTGCGACTCACGTGCAGACCGTAGGCGATCTTCAACCGGTCCAGGCGGCCCAGGTTGTTTGCATCGATGTCATCGGGAAAGGGCAAGGGACGACTCCGCTCTACCCGGGTATACCGCATGGGAGCATGTTCGAGCACATCGGTCGAGACCTCGACCCCGCACATCGCAGGCGCACCGCATTCGCCACCGTGCTGACCGGAGGCGGCATGCTCGCCGTGCCTCCGGCCCTGTGGCTCTCGGCGGCGATCGTGACGCTGACCCTGCGCCTGTTCGCGCTGTGGTCCCCGCCCCCACCTCGGCCTCCGCCCATCGAGCTGACCGGCGCCGACATCGAGATGATCGAGTACGTGCTCGCCGACGAGCCGCAAGAGCTCACCGACGCCGACATTCCGGTGGCGCCTCCGCCGCCGCCCCAGGCGCCCGAAGAAGAGCCGCCCAACGACGAGCCCGAAGACCCCTCCTCCTCCGAGCCCGACGTCCAGGCCTCGACCGACCCGGCCACTCCGGCACCCGCGCCGGCGGGCGAAGACGACCCCTCCCCCGAGACCATGTCCGAAGCCGTCGCCGAGCTGGACGAGCCCCAGACCGATGAGGTCGCCGATGCCGCCATCGACGGCGATCCAGAGGGCGAGGACGACCCCGAGCTGGTGGCTGCCCGAGCCAGCGAGGCCGCCAAGCAAGAACGCCGCGAGCGCATCGAGGCCCTGGCCGACGCGCGCGTCGAGGGAATGCTGTCGCTGGGCGACCTGGGCTTCGACCGCACCGAGCTCGACCCGGGCTACACCGACGGCCGACGCTGGGACGGGGTCTTTGGCCCGCGCGACTCGCACGTGCTGCTGGCGGCGCTCACCGACGGCACCGTCGACGAGCTGCGCGGCGAGAAGGGCAGCGGCGGCGGCTACACGATGTCCATGAGCAGCTTTGGCATGGGCTTCATGGGCATGGGTCGCCCCATTCGTCTGCCCCCGGGGCGCGACCTGCTCGAGCCCGCCGACCCCCGCTACCCGCGCAAGCTGCGCAAGGAGCTGGGCGTGGTCGACTGCGTGCTGCACGTGACCGTGGACGGCGCGGGCCACGCGGTGGGCATGAAGGTGCGCGACTGCCCCGAAGAGCTGCACGAGCTGGCCTTCGAGGCCGCTCACCGCTCGCTGTGGAGCCCGGCCGCCGACCTCACCAGCGAGGCCACCGTCAAGTACGTGGTCGAGTTCAGGCCCAAAGACCACCTCGAGGCCGCCGAGTGAGCTGGCCCACCCTGCATCCCCGCCTGTCCGAGCCCGACGTGCTGGCCCGCCTGCGCGAGCAGTTTCGCCAGCACCGCCGCATCCGCATCCACGATGCCTACGCCCCCGGGCTGGCCGATGAGCTGCGCCGCGAGTCCGCCGCCCGGCCCTTCGACCTGTACCAGCAGCACGAGGGCACGCGCTTCGTGTACTGGCACCAGGTGCACCCCTTCGACGGCGCGCCGGGCTTCGTGAAGCGCGGCGAGCAGCTGGTGATGCGCGACATCCCGGGGTTCATGGGCGCGCTCACCGGGGTGACGCACCAGCCGCCGCCGTGGCACGAGCTCACGTTCAACCTGCTGCGAAAGGGCAGCTACCTGGACCCCCACAGCGATCACCTGCCCGAGCGCCTCGCCGGCTTCGTGGTGGGGCTCACGCCGGGCAGCTGGCCTCACACCGACGGCGGCTGGCTCGAGTTCCTGGAGCCCGACATGCACACCGTGCGCGAGCGCTGGCCGCCCGGCATGGGCACGCTCGACATCCTGCACTTCTACCCGGTGATGATGTGGCACGAGATTCCGGTGCTGAAGCAGCCCCACGACCGGCTCACCATCAACGGCTGGATGAGCGGATGATCGACCCCAGGCACCGGACCGACGAGGCCATGGGCACGCTGCAGGAGCAGTGGAAGACCGGCGCCGTGCGCATCGAGCACGCCCTGCCCACCGCCCTGGCTGCGCGCCTGCTCGAGGGCCTGCGCGAGGAGCCCCACGGGCCCCAGATCGAGCCCGACCCCACCCATGGCTACCAGCTGTGGCGCTTCGCCTGGGTACCCGAGGTGGCTTGCCAGCACGATCTCTGTGAGCTCGGTCGCTGGCTGTGGACGGACGGGGCTGTGTGGGCCAGTGCCGTCACCGGGCGGCCACTCGGGCCCGACCCCTCCCGTCAGCTCGTCAGCGACCGCTTCGCCAAGGGGTCCTTCTTCGAGGCCTACGACGACCACGAGCCCGGTCGGGCCGTCGCCTTCCAGCTGCACCTGGCACCCAGCGACTGGCCCCAGAGCTGGGGTGGGCACCTGCAGTTGCTGGACGGGCCCGATGGCCCGGTTCGCGAGCAACGGGCACCCGGGTGGAACGTGCTGGAGCTGTTCGACGTGAGCCGGCCCGGGGCCTGGCGCCGTGGGCCGGTGATCACCGAGCACCTTCAGGGGTATGTGGTGAGCGGGTGGTGGTGGGTGGCGCCACGACCGTGACCGCCGACGTGGTTGGTCGATCGTCCACCGTGGGCGTACCATACGCGCCTACCCAGACGATGGAGGTGGCATGAGACGATGGGCACTACTGTGGTTGTTGCTCGCTGCCTGCGGCAATGCGAGCCCCAGTTGGGCGTCGCCCCTGCCCACGCAAGAGTGGACGGTGGCCCCCCCGTTGGCCCACCCCAGCGGTCGCCGTCAGGCCCAGGAGTTCATCGTGCTCGCACCGGGTGCGGCGGTCTCGGATGCAGCGCTGACAAAGTGCTTCTCGGGCGGCGAGGACCTGCGCGCCTCGGTGCAGACGACCACCAAGGTCCTGCAGGTCAGCCAGAACGCGTTGATCATGCCGGACGGCACGCTGCTCTCCCTAGAATCAGGCCTCGTTCCAGAGAGCGAGCGACGAGGTGCGCTCATCACCAAGCTGTTCGATCACCTCATCATCCTGCACCTCGAGGGCTCAGAGGTCATGGGCAAGTCGATGGACGCCGGATCGAAACCCCCTTGTCCAGGTGTCGAGCACCGACCGGAGCTGCTGGTGGTGGCGGCCCGAGACGTTCCCACCTCGACCATCGAACAGGTCGTGTATACCGCCTCCCAGGCGCACTTCACCGAGGTCCACTTGGCGGTCCAGGCACCCGCATCCGAGGCGCCCTCGAACAACGGAGCTCCCGCACGATGCGCGGCCGCTGCCCAGGAGGGCCCACCGCGACCGGAGTCTGTTGGGCTGTGGTTGTCCTTTGGTGGGGTTCCAGCCAACAGCGAGGATCGGGGCGCTGGCGCCGAGCCGACGACCAGCACGACAGTCAAGCCCACCGACTGGATCTCGGTCGTTTCGGTGAAGGTCGACGCGGACGTTCCTCCTCCGTACAGCTGCCGACTCGGGACACCCACGAAGTGAGGGCTTTGGCGCCGGGACACTGACCCACGCGCGCCGCCGCACCCCTACCCGCGCTCCCCGGTCAACGCCGCCTGAACCATGGCCGACAAGGCGTCGCCGAAGCGCTGCAGGTCCAGGTCGGGGTCCAGCATGCCGTGCACGCGGAGCCCCTGGTAGGCCGCCATCAGCACCCACAGGAAGTACTCGGCGTCGAGGTCGGCGGGCACGCGGCCTTGCTGCTGCAGCTGGCGCAGCAGCGGGGTCATCTGGCTCACCATGTCGCGGTGGATCTTGACGTAGCTCGCCGCGATGGCGGGGTCCGAGAGACCCTCGGCATGCACCTGCAGGCTCAAGTGGTGCTCGGTGCGCAGCGCCGGGTCGCCGATGAAGTGCACCATGCCCGCCACCATCTGCGTCATGGCCGCCAGCGGGTCGGGGGCTGCCTTGATCTGCTCGCCCAGCTGGCGGTTCTTGGCGATGCTGCGGGTGTACACCGCCTCGAAGATCGCCTCTTTGCCGGCAAAGTAGCTGTACACGGCGCCGGCCGACAGCCCGGCCTGGGCACAGATGCGCTGCATGGTGGTGCCGCGCACCCCGTGCTCGGCAAAGCAGATGGTGGCGGCGTCGAGGATCTGCGCTCGCCGAGCTTCGATGTGGGCTTTCGAGACCTTGGGCATGGCCTTCACTAGGGTTTCGGTAGCGCTTTGTCGACCCGCGGTGTCCAAGAAAACGAACATTCGTTTTCTTGAGGTTCCCCATGCTGCTCGTGCTGCTCGGCGTGCTCGCCCTGGCCCAGGACGTCCCGCCGCCCGCCGAAGACCCCGCCGAGGCGACACAAGAGCGCGGCTTTGGTCGCTCGTGGATGCTGCTGCCCGGCGCCTTCTACTCCCAAGAGACCAGCGTCGGCTTCGCGGCCTTCGGCAGCGCGACCTTTCGCATCCGGGGCACCGGCGAGCGCACCTGGCCGTCGACGGTGAGCGCCGCTGTGGTGGGCACACTGCGCTCCCAGGCCAGCCTCGCCGCGTGGCCATCGCTGTACCTGGGGGCCGACAACGACTGGGTGCTCAACGGCAGCTACATCACCTCGCACTTCCCCACCCGCTACTACGGCCTGGGACCGCACAGCAGCCCGGTGTACCAGGACTACACCCGGCGCTGGCTGCTGACCGAGAGCTCGCTGCTGCGCCGGGTCGACGGGCCGCTGTACCTGGGCGTGTCCCACGCGCTATCGGTGACCGGGGTGCGCGACCCGTCGGGGGCGCAGCTGGGCGACGACAAGAGCCCCGCCACCTGGGATGGCGCCGACCAGCTGGGTGTCGACCCGGTGCGCGGCGACACGGGCGGCGTGGTGCACGGCTGGGGGGTGCGCATGCGCTTCGAGGGCCGCGACAACGCGCAGTCCACCCGAGACGGCACCTACGTCGACGTGCGCCTGAACGGGCATCCGGACTGGCTGGGGTCGGATCACGCCTTCGTGGAGGGCATCGCCGACGTGCGCGCCTTCCACACGGCCGGCAAGAGCTGGACCTTCGCCGGTCAGTGGCTCACCGAGCTGCGGCACGGCGACGTGCCCTTCACGCACATGGCCGAGCTCGGCGGCGACAACGTGCTGCGCGGCATGTTCGAGGGTCGCTACCGCGACAAGAGCCTTACCGCGCTGCAAGGCGAGCTACGCTTCCCCATCTACTGGCGCTTTCGCGGGGTTGGCTTCGCGAGCATGGGCCAGGTCTTCTCGGCCCCCGCCGACCTGCTGCAGCCGCGTCCCCGGTGGACCGCCGGCGGCGGCCTTCGCTTCGAGCTGGACCCGGACGAGCACAGCGTCATTCGCATGGACGTCGCCGGGGGTCCTGACGGCATGGGCTTCATCTTCAACTTCGGAGAGGCATTCTGATGAACCGACGAGACTTCTTGACCACGACCGCCCTGCTGGGCGGCGGAGCGGCGGCCGGCTTTGGCGCCGGAGCCAGCGGCAAGCGTGGCGCGGTGCTGGACGCCCGCTACCACGCCGACAACATGCTGGGGCAGGGCGACGCCGCCAAGCTCTGGTACCGCTACAAGTTCACCGGCCAGCCGGTGATGGACGCGCAGACCTTGTTCTACCTGGGGCTCGCGCCCAACGGGCTGACCGACATCGGCGAGGTTCTGGACACGGCGGGCCGCATCGAGTCGGGCAACGAGCTGTCGTGGTTCGAGGGCTGGCTGCAGACCGCGGAGCGCGTGCATGGGTGGGCCAAGGAGGCCGAAGAGAGCGGGCACATGGTGAGTGCCGGGTCGCACTACCTGCGCGCGGGCGCCTACTACCGGGCCGGACTCATCCGCTACGCCGATCACACCGACCCGCGCATGGTGACCACCACCGAGCGCACGCTGGCCTGCCACGACAAGGCGCTGCGCCTGCGCGGCTACGACTCCGAGGCGGTCCAGATCCCCTACGAAGGCAGCGTGCTGACCGGGCGTGTGCACTACGCACCCGACGTCGGCCGCGCCCCCTTCCTGGTGCTGCACCAGGGCCTGCACGCCTGGCCCGAGGACACGATGTGGGTGATCGACGGGGCGATGGCGCGGGGCTACCACGTGCTCGCGATGCACGGCCCCGGTCAGGGGGCCTCGCTGCGGCTGCACGGGCACCCGTTCCGGCCCGACTGGGAGGTCGCCGTGGCCGCGGCGCTCGACTTCGCCGAGGGGCTGCCGCGCCTGGACATGCAGCGGGCGGTGCTGATGGGCCTGTCTTTCGGCGGCTACCTGGCCCCGCGAGCCGCGGCCTTCGAGCCTCGCCTGTATGCGCTGGTGGCCGACCCCGGCGTGCTGAGCTGGGCCGAGTCGATGCTGCGGCACTTCGAGGACATCCCCGGCATCCTGCCCCTGCACGCCAAGGGCCCCGCCGCCTTCGATCGGGCCATCGCCGCCATCTCGACGGTGATGCCCGACGCGGACTGGTACTTCAACGACGTGACCTGGAAACACGGCGTGGACACGCCTCACGACGTCATCGACGAGCTGCGCAAGTACGACAACCACGACCATGTGCACCGCATCCGGTGCAAAACGCTGATCCTCGAGGGTGTGGGCGAGGACGCCACGCCGGGGCAGTCCAACAAGCTGTACGACGCCCTGCAGTGCCCCAAGACCCTCATCGAGTTCGACGAGCGCTCGGGCAGCCAGACCCACTGCCAGGGCGGAGGCACGGTGCTGGCCACCGCTCGGCTGTTCGACTGGCTGGACGAGGAGGTGCGCTCATGATCGCCCTGCTGCTGGGGACCGCGCTCGCGCATCCGCCCGTCATCCTGAACATCACCGGCCTGCCGTCAGCCGAGGGCACCGTGCTGTGCACCCTGTACGGCGACCCGGCCCTCTGGCTGGCCGACCCGGGCTACATCGCGACCGCCGAGTCGCGGCCCGAGGACGGCGGAAAGGCCACCTGCACCTTCGACGACGTGCCCCCCGGAACCTACGCCGCGACCTTCCTGCACGACGCCAACAGCAACCAGGACATGGACACCAACTGGCTGGGGCTGCCCAAGGAGGCGTGGGGCGTCAGCAACGACGCCCCGGCCTTTCTGGGCCCGCCTGCGTTCGAGGATGCGGCGTTCGTGCATCCGGGGGAGCGGGTGCGGGCGTCGGGGCGGTGAGGGCTAGCCCTCGCGGCTACGACGCAGGTGCACCCAGACCTTGGCGCTATGGGGAATGACCGCGTAGGGCTCCCAGCCCTCGGACAGCAGAGCCGCGAGCCGGGAGCCGGACACTGGCGCTCCGTCGGCGCTCGCCTTCTGAAGTTCCTCGAGGTCTGCCAGGACCGCGCATGCCTGCCACTTCGTCATCTCTTCCTCCGGTGCTGCGTTCTGATAATTCGTGGTTGTCCAGGTCGTTGGTATCCTCTGAGTAGCGGGGGGAACCGTGCTGCTTCTTCTAGCCTGGGCATGTGCCGGCCCGAGCGCCAACCCAGCATCCACGGCTTGCCCCTGGAGCGAGACCGAGCGCCAGGGGCTGTACGAAGACTCGTGCGGAGCGGTGCTCTCCGGGGCGGGGAGCAGCCGTTTCGGCGCCAACAAGGTGGACCTGGCTGGCGGCGAGTTGCTGCAGCTCTGGCACGCAGTCGCCGACGACGCCGGCCATACGACAGCGCTCGAGTACGCAGTGTCTGGCGATCTAGGTCGAACCTGGGACGTAGAGGCCGAGCTGGACATGGGCTGGTATTTCGACTGGAAGGGATTCGTCAGCCCGGATGTCGCCTGGGTCGCCGCAGAAGAGCGGTATCTGATGGTCTGGCAGTGGCGTCGGGCCTTCGGCCTGGAGCGTCGATGGGGGTTCGGGAAGGCGACCTCTGAGGACGGGGTGGAATGGAACGCCGAAGAGGAGCCGTTCCTGGAGCTCGACGATCCACACGGCGACGGTTTCGAGCTGTGTTGGCCAATCGACCTTCGCAGCAGCAGCGGTGTGCCCGTCCGCGGGCTGGTCGCCACCCAGGACGCGCTCCAGATCGCACTGGAGCAGCCCGACGGTGTGCCGCCTGCGTGCGAGCTGAGAGGCTTCGAAGAATCGTCCGACGGCGAGTGGCGCTTCGACGATGAAGTCGCCATGCACGCCGACGCAGGCGAGGCCCACGCGGCGCTGGGGTTCGTCGACGCTACGGTTGCCGACGTAGACGGTGCCGACTGGCTGTTCTACCTGGGATTCGGCGAGTGGCACCGCGTTGCCGGCTTCAACCAGGTCTCGGCGAACGCCGTCACGCTCCACGTGGCGACCATGGATGCGGCCGGCACGACCTGGGTGGCGCACACGGGACCGCCGCTCGTCGAGCCAGACGACAGCGGCACCGTGATGATCAGCCTGTTCGCGGTCCAAACCGAGGAGGGCATCGTGATCCTCGTGGGCGAGGTCACCGGAGACGGAGAGGAACGGGTGCGAAGGCTCCTGCTGGAGCCTGGGCTCGCGTTCGAAGAGTGACGGGCTGGCAGCGCCCCACGGCGTGATGCGCCCCTCCCCTCACTCCGCCTTCCCAAACCGCATGCCGAACCCGAGCTTGAACACCACCCCGCTCGCCTTCACCTCGCCCAGCTCGGCGAAGTCGTACGGCATCTGCAGGCTGTAGCCCAGCTCGGCGAAGCCACCGACGCCGACGTCCACGAAGTCGTGCGGCGGGCCCACCATGATGCCCAGTGCGGCGTAGCCACCCGGTGAGGCGCGGCGGTAGCGCAGCTGGTTGCCGTTGAACGAGGTGCTGAGGTCGTCGTCCAGGCGCAGCAGGGCGGCACCGACGGTGGCCTCGCCCAGGACGTAGGGGTCGATGACCGGGACGTTGGGGAAGGGCGCCAGCTTGAGCCCCAGCCCCGCCTGGTGGTGGCGCGTGGCCAAGGCGACGGCGCTGTCTCCGTCGGACATCGAGAAGGTGCTGCCGCCCATGCCCCACTCGCCCATGATCAGCAGGGGCTCGGCGACCTTGATGCCCACGCGAAAGCCTCCCCGAACCGGCACGGCCGCGCTGGGTCCGCCGATGTGCTCCCAGCTCGACGCCGGCGCGCCGCCGATTCCCATCTGCAGGGACAGCTCACTCTCGGTGGCGCTTGCACTGAGCAGCGAGATCAACAACAACCACATCACTCACCTCCTTCGTCGGCAGCGACCAGCCGGGTGGGCGCGAACAACCCCGCAACGGCAAAGCCACCCGCCGTGACCAGCTGGTCGTCCAGGGGCTCTACGAAAGACACCGTGCCCAGGTCTTCGTCCTGGGTCACCCAGAAGGCGCCGCCCGGAAGCGCGCCGATGGCCACCGGCGCCGCCTCGAGCTCGATCTCCCGGCCGTCGCCCGAGTACAGGTCGAGGGCGTAGAGGTAGCCGGTGTCCTTCTGCAGCACGAGCGCCTCGAGGGCGGTGTCGCCCGCCGCGAAGGCCAGGCCCAGACCGTCGGCCTCGAGCAGCAGCGGGTGGGTGTCGGTGTCGACCCGCCCGGTCTCGTCGGCGCGCAGGTCGAGCACCTCCATGCCCGGGTTGGCGTCGTACAAGGCCTCGACCCCCTCGCCGAAGCCCGACTCGGCGCGGGTGAGCGCGACCGCGAAGTCACCGCCCGGCGCCAGCTGCATGTCCACCGGCGGGTTCTCGAGGCGGAACTCCCAGGTCTTCAGGCTCTCGAGGTCGAGCAGGTAGGCGTCCTTGTTGCCCGACCCGGTGTTGTACAGCACCACCGAGGTGCCTCGGTCCAGGATGCCGCCCATCGCCGCGTCGAGCTCGATGGACTCGAGGTCGAACAGGGTGTGCTCCAGCACGTCGACGCGAGGCTGGTTGGTGTAGGTGATCACCGTCTGGTCGGTGTCGGCATCGACGAGCATCGCCGACGGGGTGCCCGACAGCGCCACCAGGTTCACGCTGTGGTCGACCAGGTCCAGGATGTACAGGTCGAGCGAGCCCGACACCGAGATGAGCGCGTGCTCCTGGCTGGGCGTGAGGGCCACGCCCACGGGATCGACGTCGTCGTCGGGGTCGAGGGTGAGCGGGAAGCTGACCTCGCGCACTGGCGGGCTGGCGGCCAGGTCGATGAGCGCCACCTCGCTGCGCGACAGCACCACCAGCTTGGACCCGTCGTCGGTGTACAGCAGCCCCGACGCCGCAAAGCCGATGTTCACGGTCTGGGCCTCGCCGGTGGTGAGGTCGAGCACCGCCACCGAGGACAGGTCGACGACGCCGCTGAGCTCGACCTCTTGCTCGACGTCCAGCCACGCCACCGCGGTGGACCCGTCCGGGCTCCACGCCAGGGCGTTGTAGAACTCGCCGGGAATGGCCAGGGGCTCGCCGGCGACGCCGTCCTCGACCAGCATCACGTCGCGCGAGACCACGAGCTCATGGTCGCAGTCCTCGACGTATTCGACCTTGCGGACGAGCCGCGGATCCTCGGCCTCACAGCGGAATCGATCGACGAAGGCCGCGACGCGCTCGCCGCTTCCGTCGGTCGACAGCGCGGCCAGGCGCCCGTCACCGAGCTCGACCTCGGTCCACGCTCCGTCCGGCGTGACCCGCACCAGGCGGCCGCGGTGCGGAAGCTCGACATACAGGCCATCGGTGGCGGACACCGGCGTGTGCGCGTCCCACAGCGGGGACACCACCACGGTGGCCCGAGGGGTGAGGTTCCAGCCGCACGCAGACAGGCCCAGCAGGCCCAACAAAGGGAGCTTGTTCATGGGTCAGTCCTCGATCGCGGAGTTGAGCTCGAAGCCGGTGATGGTCTCGAGCGTGGCGGTGTCGTCCTCGAAGAAGCTGATGCGCCCCAGCGCGTGCTCCTGGCTCACCCAGGCCGGCGGCTCGATGCCGTCGTCGGGGTCGTCGTCGGGCATCACCCCCAGCCACACCGGGTCGGACTTCAGCGGCACCTCGTCGTGCAGCAGCGGACCGTAGTGCAGCACCTCGAGCCAGGACTGGTCGCGCATCACGAAGTAGCCCACGTCCCCCGAGTCGGAGTTCGCGTAGCCGCGGGGCTCGGCGGGCAGCAGCAGGGGATTGCTGCGCTCCTGGGTGAGGTCGATCATCGTGAGCGCCCAGTGGCCGAAGAAGGGCGAGGTGTGCTCGGCGTCGGGTGCGTCGTCCTGCGTGTGGAAGACCAGCAGGGTCTCGCTGTCGGGCGCGATGCCCACCGAGCGCACCGGCTTGACCAGCGACCGCAGCACCACCTCGTCGGTGGCGGTGTCCCAGGTGGCGTAGCGGTCGACCAGGGCGCCGTTGGTGTACAGGATGCCCTTGCGGCCATCGGGCGTGTACTGCAGCGATCCCAGACCGAGATCGAGCGGCAGCGGCACGACCGTGGGCGTCAGGCGGGGGTCGTCGATGTCGAAGAGCCACAGCTCCGAAGACGTGCGCGCCACCACCGCCAGGGTGCTGCCATCGGGAGACAGGTCCATGTCGGTGGGGTTCGCTCCCATCGGCACTTCGATGATCTCGGCGGTGGAGAGGTCGACCAGCACCAGCCAGTCCGCGCCGAACTGTCGGACGAAGGCCCAGGACCCGTCGGGTGAGAGCACGACCTCCTCGGCGATTGGTGGATCGACGAGCACGTCGGTCACCCGGATGATGGTGGGGGTGAGCGGGTCGGCGTCCAGATCGACCAGCGCCAGCGACTCGTCCGAGATGATGGCTGCAAGCGAGCCGTCGGGGGTGAACTGCACGTCGCGGGGGTTGAAGCCCACCGCCATGGCCTGATGCTCGCCCTGCTCCACGTCCACGAACGAGACCTCGTTGAAGGACTGCAGCCCGCTGGGCGCCGGATCGTCGACGGACACGGCGTTCTGGTCGTGGAAGAGCACGAGCCAGCGGCCATCCGGCGAGGGCACCATGCGGTTGAGCTCGTCGCGAACCGGCACCTCGGTGGTCTCGAGGGTGGCCGTGTCCACCAGGCTGACCGAGTCGCCGATGGCGTTGAACACGGCCACGGTGGCGTTGTCGGGGCTGGTCCACACCTCGGCGGGGCCGCGGCCCACGGGGATGGTCACCACCTCCTGGGTGAAGGCGTCGACGCGCACCAGCGTGTCGCGGCCCGGGTTGGCGATGTACACGTGGGTGTCGGTCTGGGCTGGGGTCAGCTCCAGGAAGTCGTCCTCGATCTCGGGGTCGGCGTCGGCATCGGCGTCGGCGTCGCCGTCGGCATCGGCATCGGCATCGGCGTCGCCGGCGCGATCCTCGTAGCCGGGATCCAGGTCGAATTCAGCGGCTCGACAGCCAAAGAGCACCAGGATGATCAAAAAGGGCGTAGCGGTGCGCATGGGTCCTCCGGCACGGACGGAACGCGATCGTTCGTCCGTGGAAGTCCTGCTCTCCGTGCACCGTGCCTGCGCAATATGCCCCGGCCCGCCCCGCCTGTCCACCCCCGTCTTGGTGCTCGGTGTAGGCTGCGGCCCCGTGGAGGATCCCGAATGTCCCGCATTGCCCTTTCCATCGCCGTGCTCTTCGCCATCGCCTGTGGCTCGGGCGATGCCCCGGCACCGACCGTCGCGGCCCCGAGCGCAGCCCCTGCCCCGGCCGCCGCCGCTCCCCAGTCCGATCAGGAGGTGTTCGTGGCCTGGTTCGACGAGCTCAAGGCCGCCGCCAAGGCCAAGGACTACGACAAGCTCGCGTCCATGAGCGAGATGCCCTTCACGACCCGCGGCCCGATGGACTCCGACGCCGAGATCACCTTCGACGCGAAGGAGTTCCCCGTGTTTGCGAAGCACTGGCTCGGTCAGACCTCCCAGCGCATCGACAACGGCACCGCCCTGGACGACTGGCTGCAGGCCGACCTCGACAAGGAGCTGAGCCGCGACCACGACAAAGCCCAGCTGGCCGAGGGCAACGCCTGGATCGGCAACGGCAAGTTCCACAAGGTGGGGGGCGAGTGGAAGTGGTACTTCGCCTACACCGCCGACGGCATGGCCGACGCCATTCAGGCCGAGCTCGGTGGCTCGGGGCCCCCATCCCGCCCCAACAACAAGCCCGCGTCCACCACCATGGGCCGCCCGGGCGATGTCAAGAAGCGACCCGGCCGCCCGGCGCGCACCACCCGCGTGCCCAATCGGTAGAGAGTGCCCAACCGGTAGAGGAATCGCGCCAAGTCGGGTAGTAGGCATCGCGAGGATGCTCCCGTCTTGTCGTCTGCCACCGAACCCCATGCCAGGCTTGTTCCCGCTCCGGCGCTCAGCATCGCGGTCGTCATTCCCTGCTACAAGGTCAACGACGCGATCCTTGGGGTGATCGCGGGCATCGGCCCCTCTGTGGCGGCGATCTACTGCGTCGACGACAAGTGCCCCACCGGCAGCGGGGCCTTCATCCAGGAACACAACACCGACCCCCGGGTGCAGGTGGTGTTCCGCGAGCAAAACGGGGGGGTCGGCGCCGCCACGATGTCGGGCTACAAGGCGGCGATTGCCGACGGCCACGACATCCTGGTGAAGGTCGACGGCGACGGGCAGATGGACCCCCGGCTGGTGCCCGACCTGGTGCAGCCGCTGGTGAAGCACCAGGCCGACTACACCAAGGGCAACCGCTTCTTCAGTGCACGCACCATCGCGGCCATGCCGGTCAAGCGCCTGGTGGGCAACGCCGGCCTGTCGTTCATGACCAAGCTGTCCACCGGCTACTGGAACCTGTTCGACCCCACCAACGGCTTCACCGCCATCATGGCCGACGTCGCGGCCGAGCTCCCGCTCGACGACATCCACACCCGGTACTTCTTCGAGTCGGACATGCTCTACCACCTCAGCATCCTGCGGGCGCGCGTGCTCGAGATGCCCCAGATGGCGGTGTACGAGAACGAGCAGAGCGGCCTGTCCGAGCTCAACGCCCTGCTCACCTTCCCCATCTGGCACGGGCGCAACTTCGTGCGCCGCATCGTGTTCAACTACTTCGTGCGCAACTTCAGCACCGCCAGCATCGAGCTGATCGCCGGCAGCGGGCTGCTGGCCTTTGGCACGGCATTCGGCCTGTGGCGCTGGGTGCTGGCCTACCAGGGTGATGCGGCAAGCACCTCGGGCACAGTCATGCTCGCCGCGCTGCCGGTGCTCCTGGGAGTGCAGCTGCTGCTGTCCTTCCTGCACTTCGACATCGGCGCCACGCCCAGCGAGCCCATCCACACCCGTCTGTCGACCATCCGCGTTCGCACCCCGCATGCCTGACTCCCTCAAGGGGGTGGCCTGGGTCACCCTGCTCGTCGACATCCTGGTGGCCTTCTTTGGCCTGTTCCAGCTGGCCTTCACGGCCACGGTGCGGCTGGGCTGGAGCTTCAACACGCTGTGGTGGCTGCAGATCCCCGTGCTGATTGGCACGGCGGCGACGGTGTACTGGGTGAACCGTCCCCCCGACAGCCCGCCCCAGCCGGTGTCCCAGCCGGCCGACTTCGCTCGTTGGCAGGCCCGAGCGATGTGGCTGACCGCTCCGTTGCTGATCCTGGGAGCGGTGCTGTGGGACGCCGACGTCATCGGCTACCGCACCCTGTGGGGCGTGGTGATCCTGCACCTGGGCCTGCAGCTGCCGGGCACCACCAGCGGGATGAGCTGGAACCGCGAGCGGCTGGATCTGGGCTCTGGCCTGCTGCTGCTCATCGCCATGATCGGTGGCGGGCTCGCCTCGCTGGCCATCAACCGCCCCGAGGGCGACGACGGCTACTACGTGTCGCAGGCCATCGGCACGACCGAGCACCCCGAGCTGGCGCTGATGTCCTTCGACACCATGCACAACCGGCTGGACTGGCCGGTGCAGCAGGTCGCGCACAAGGCGCAGGGCTTCGAGACGTGGTGCTCGGTGCTGTTCGAGCTGATTCCCCTGCCCCACTTCGACCTGTACTACCTGTGGCAGCCCTTCTTCTTTGCCTGCTGCATCGCGGTGGCCAACTTCGTGTTCGCCCGGGCGCTGGTGGGCAAGCGCGCCGCCGCCATGGGCACGCTGCTGGTGCTGGGCGTGCTGGTTCTCTGGGGCGGGGCCTACTACGGCGTGGGCAACTTCAGCTACGCGCGCATCTTTCAGGGCAAGGGCGTGCTGGTGGGCGTGTTCTTGCCGCTGCTGGCCCATCGGGCGCTGCACTTCACCGCCGAGCCCACGGCGCAGACCTGGTGGATGCTCCTGCTCGCCCAGTGTGCGGCCGCCTTCTGCACCAGCACCGCCCTGGTGGTGGCCCCCATCTGCGCGGCCTTCGTGGTGCTCGCCGGGCTCACCCCCGACAAGAAGGGTGCGCTGCTGGCGGTGGGGGGGCTGATGTCGGCGGTGCCCGTCGTGCTCATGCTGTGGCTGGTGAAGCTCGATGTGGACGGCATCAGCGACCGCGCCAGCACGGGCCTGCGCCGCGGCGTGCGCGAGTGGCTGGGGGGCGACGGGCACTCGGCGGCGGCCTTCATGCTGTTGCTGCTGGTGCCGCTGTTGGTGCGCCTGTGGAGGGGAAACGCGGCCAGCTGGGTCACGCGCTACCTGTTCCTGGCCTTCCTGCTGCTGGTCAACGAGTACACCACCGGCTTCATCGCCGATCGCGGCGGCGATCTGCTGTCTTGGCGCACCTACTGGGCCCTGCCCGTCGGCGCGCTGATGGCCGCGGGGCTCGGAGCCACCGCCGAGCTGACCGTGGGCGACGCGCCAGCGAGCATGCGCCGCCTTGCCCTGGGCACCCTGGTCGCCTGGGGGGCGGCCTTCGCGGTGGCCGGCCCCGCCACCTGGGAAAAGCCCAACAACGCGCGCGTCGCGTGGATGGAGCACAAGATCCGCTACCAGCAGAACCTGGTGGCCAAGACGATCATGCGCAAGCTCGGCCCAGACGACCTGGTGGTGGGCCCCGACACGGTGATGCTGCGGCTGGCGATGTACGAGGGCAAGCCCAATCCGGCGGCGGTGCGGCGCATCTACAGCGAGCACCTGCGCCCCATCATCGGCGACGAGGAGTTCCACGCGCACCGGGTGTTCCTGGACTTCGGCGACGGACTCAAGCGCACCGACTTCGAGGCCGCCTTCCGGCTGTTCGACGAGCGCTGCGTCACCGGGGTGACCTTCAAGCCGGCGCTCAGAAAGCACTTCCCCCAGGTCACCGAGCGCCTCAAACGCCGCCACTTCATCCGTGTACCGGTGCGCAGGCACACGGCGGGCTACCAGTTCTGGATGCGCGATGCGTCCAGCTGCAACGCCCCAGACAAGGTGGCCGACCCGCCCAGGCCGGTCCCCAGCCGAAAGGAGCCCTCCCGATGAATCTCGAACGCATCCGCCATATTCGTGAGCGACGCCGCGCCCTGCGCCAGCGCATCGACGCCTTTGGCCAGTTCGCAGCCTGGGAAGAGACCTGCGTGCCATCGTACGTGCACCCCAACCGCGCCGCGGCCCTGGTGAGCTGGTGGAGGCTGTTCGCCGCCGTCGATCTGGCCAAGCGCCACGCCCACTGGGGTCCGGTGCTCGACTTCGGCAGCTCCGTCGGCGAGCTGGCGCACGTGCTGCCCGACGGGGCCGGACCCTACGAGTTCTGCGAGATCGAAGAACACGCTGTGGACGTGCTGATGGCCAACCGGCCCGACGCGGTGCGCCGAACCCTCGAAGACGCGCCAGAGGGACACTACTCGGTGGTCTTTGCGCTGGACAGCCTGGAGCACAACGAGGAGTACGCGGCGCTGCTCGAGGTGCTGGCGAGCAAGCTCAGGCCAGGAGGGCTGCTGGTGCTGTCCGGGCCCACAGAGAATCGCCTGTACGTGCTCGGAAGGCGAATCGCCGGTTACGACGGCCACTACCACGAGACGAACATCTACGCGATCGAAGAGGCCGCCACCAAGACCATGCGCATGGTGGAGGCCTGGACCGTGCCCATGGGGGCTCCGTTGTTTCGGATCTCGGGGTGGCAGAAGGCGTAATGACGCCGATCCTCGTGCTCTCTGCCGGTCGCACCGGCACCGTCTTCCTCACCCGGACGCTCCCCGACCTGTTTCCCCAGCTCGTCGCGATGCACGAGCCAGCTGGGTCTCGGACCACCCTGATGCTCGGCAACGCGCGAAACTGGTCCGGAGCGGGAACCCTGTTGCTGAGGCGTCGGCTGCGCCGGCAGCTCAGCGAGCGCTGGTCTGGGCTGCAGCCGGGTCAGATCGGGCTCGAGGTGAACCCGATGCTGTGCCCCGTCGCCGAGCTGCTGCCCGAGCTGGTGCAGCCGCTGCGGGTGGTGCACCTGGTGCGCCATCCCGCCAGTTGGGTGCGTTCGATTCGCACGTTCCGGGCATCGACGCGCTTCCGCAACGTCATCGATCACGTGCCCTTCGCCAATCCCTACCCCTCGCCGCGCCCCCCGGGCTGGTGGCGAGCGAACCGGGTGGAGCGGGCGCTGCACCGGTGGGTGTACTGCAACGAGCAGATCCTGAGCCTGCAGCCGGTGGCCGACGCCTACGCCCTGGTTCGCTACGAAGATCTGTTCGGCGGTCCCAGCGTCGCCCGAACCCAGGCGGTGAGCCAGCTGTTCGGTGTCATCGGCCTGGACCCTCCTGCCGATGAGGGGGTGCTCTTCGAGCGCGAGCGGGCGAACCCGAGTCCACGCAGCAGCGCGATCGAGGTGCCCGACAAGGACGTGAAGCGGGTGTGCGGCAGCCTGACGACGGCGCTGGGCTATTGATTTTCTGGCGTGGGCACTGAAGCACCAGCCGGTCCCAGGACACATACCCGCGCTGCCCTGTTACCCCCTGCCGTCTTCCGGAGGATTGTCCCATGCGTACGTTGCTCGCCGTTTCCCTGCTTCTTGCCGCCACCACCGCTTCGGCCGTGCCGCTCGAGCTGACCCACCAGGGTCGGGTGTTCGACAGCAACGGCGATGCCCTGGACACCACCAGCGACGTCGACTTCAAGCTGTTCGACGCCCAGACTGCGGGCACCGAGGTGTGGACCGAGACGCAGACGGGCGTGGTCTTCAACAACGGCTACTTCGTGGTCGACCTCGGCTCCTCCACGCCGCTGTCCGACACCACCTTCGCCAGCGACGATCTGTGGATGGAGGTCACCGTCAGCGGCAGCGCCCCCCTCGACCGCATCCCGCTCAAGAGCGTGCCGTGGGCGATTCGCGCCGGCACCGCCGCCACCCTCGACGGCACCATCACCTACAGCCAGATCAGCGACGCGCCGGCCGACGCCGACTCGCTGGCCGCGGTCACCGGCTGCACCAGCGGCGACGTGCTCACCTGGGACGGCACGGGCTGGGACTGCACCGCGCCCGCCGCCGTCACCGTGCTCCCCGGCTCCCTGCAGTTCGGCGACGACACCTCCAGCTGTGCCTCGGGCAACGCCGGTGCCGTGCGCTGGAACGCGACCGACGAGTCGCTCGATGTGTGCACCGGCACGCTGTGGAAGTCCCTGGCCCGCGCCCAGAGCGTCTTCGCCTCGTGCAAGGCCATCCTCGATGGCGGCGGCAACCAGGGCGACGGCGTCTACACCATCGATCCCGACGGCGGCGACACCGACAACGCCTTCGAGGTGTACTGCGACATGAGCACCGCTGGCGGTGGCTGGACGCGCATCGCCGTGATCGACGGCAGCGTGCCCCTGTGCAACTACACCAGCGGCAACGGCAGCGCCGACGACGTCAAGAACGGCATCCCCGGCACCTGGCTCGACGCGACCACCGTCGACACCATCGGCTTCTTGGACGGCGAGGTGCTGGCCACGCTCGACACCGGCCTGCACTACCGATTCCAGAGCAGCGACAGCAACTGGACCTGGGCCAACATCGCCGACGGAACCATCAACACCAGCAACCTCGACGGCTATGCCGCCCAGGGCCGCTGGTCCGACGAGTCCAGCTGGACCGCGCTGTCCAATGCCGGCAGCGGCTGCACCGCCGGAAACGGCCCCTGCATGCTGGGTAGCCGGGTGGGCAGTGCGTGGACGGTCATGCTCGGCATCGGTGCCTTCAGCAGCGGCACCTTCACGCAGGACTCGGCCTGCGCCGCGTCGAGCCAGGGTGGCCTCTTCGACGGGCGCAACACGTCGTGGAACACCTCCGGGGCCGTGTTCATTCGCTAGGAGCCCGTAGCGCGTAGCGCTCGGGCTCCCCCGTGCCCGTGCCCGTGCCCGATTGGCCTGCAACAGACTACCGCCTATGCGGGTGCGTTCGCCGCTCTGACGGCGCCAAGTGCCGCGCGTCTGCAGATTGTTCGACAATGGGCACGCCACGATGATCTGGTGCTTCTCCGTGACCGCTGCCTGGGCGTTGTAGGCCTGCGCGAAGGCACCGGAGCCCTCTGCCGGATGCGCGCCAGCCGCGTGTCCCGTCGCTCGAGCTCATCCGGGATGTCTAGTCCGTCGCTGTCCGCGCCGAACTCCTCGTCCTCGGCGGCATCGACCGTCTCCGCCTTCGCGAGCAGCGCGCGAATCTCTTCCTTCAGCCTGGCCACCGTCTGCACGAATAGCGCGCCCAGCGCGTCCAGGTGCTGCCGACGAAACGCCGCGATGCGCGTGAAATGCGGATGCTGATCGCCACTGATGAAGCGCACTGCGACATCCTCGAACGTCGCCCGCGCAATCCGTCGTGAGGAGAACAAGCCCACGCAGTACGCGTACAGCAGCACAGCCACCATCATCCGCGGGTCGTAGGCCTTTTCCCCACGAGGGTCCTTCGCTTGCAGGACGTCCTCGATCGCCGACAAGTCGAGTTCGCCGACGATGTCGAGGATGAAGTAGGCAAGGTGATGCTTCGGCAGCCAGTCGGGGCCGGGGGCAACAAATACGCCTGATGAGGCGCCCAGGGTCTGTAGGTCTTCATGGCCTCAGCAGATCACCGACGCGGGAGCGTGTCGATCGCGAATTCGAGGCCCGGCGGATGGGGCCCGGGACTCAGTCGACGGGGCGTGACGCCGCATCGGGCACCGCTTCGCTGGGCACGGGCACGGGCACGGGCACGGGAGGAGCGTGTGAGCGCTACGCGCTACACGCTCCTAGCCCCGAGCCATCCCCTCGCGCACCAGTCCCGCCAGGCTCACGCCCTCCAGCGCCACCAAGGCGGCGCCCAGCACGGTGTGAAAGCCAAAGATGTGCAGGTGCCAGACCCCGGCGAAGGCCGTGGCTGTCACCGGCTCCACCTCCCACAGTGCCAAGCTGGCCTGGCAGAAGGCTTCGAAGGGCCCGAAGCCTCCCGGGGTTGGCACCGCCAGCGCGCCCGCCATGGTGAGCGTGCTCACGAACAGGGCGCTGCCCGGCCCGGTGGGCAGTCCGTCGAAGGCGTTCAGCAAGATGGCCACCGCGGCGACCGAGCCCGCCCAGATGGGGATGGTGGTGAGCAGCACCAGGGCCGCGGTGCCCGGCCGGGCCAGCAGATCGGCCAGGGCGTCCCGAAAGCGGAGGGCGAAGTCGGCAGCGCGATCTCCGACGACCGGCAGGGCCCTCAGCCAGTGCTCGACGGCCCCGGCGGCGAAGGCGACCGCGGTCAGGCCGCCAGCCAGCACCAACACCAGCACGCCGGCGGCTTGCTGACCGGCGGCGAGCACGTCGACGCCGCCCATCATCACCGTGCCCGGAACCTCGACCACCCAGGCGCACAGCGCCAGCATCACGATGAGGGCCAGCAGGTCGGCGATGCGCTCGAGCGCGATGGCGCCGATGCAGGTTCCCCAGCTCACGCCGTCGCGCTCGAGGTACAGCGGACGCACCAGCTCACCCAGGCGCAGCGGCACCACGTTCAGCGCCATGAACCCGATGCCCGAGGCCACGAACTGGCGGCCAAAGCTGGGCCGGTGCTCGCCCAGCAGCAGCTGAAAGCGCACCACTCGCAGCACGAAGGCGCCGGCCAGGGCCGCCAGGGCCGCCAGCACCGACAGCGCCGGAACACGCGCCACCTCCGAGGCGAGCTCGCCCAGATCGAGGCCCCACAGCACCCACAGCAGGCACCCGGCCGCGACCAGCAGGGTGAGTGCCAGCCGCACCAACAGGCCGCGGCTCAATGCAGGATGTCCTCGGTCCGCCCCACCACCACGTAGGTCCAGTCCATGACGTCCAGATCGGCCCACACGATCAGCTTGTCGTCGTTCATGTCCACCAGCTCGAAGTGGCCGACATGCCCTTCGCCGCGCTTGGCCTGCAGGGCATCGAAGTAGGGGAAGCTCGCGGTCAGGCGGTCGACCGCCGACTTGCCGTGGTAGCGATTGGACACCACGATTCGCCCGCGACCATCGACGACGTAGGTGTCGACCGGCTCATCGACATCGGGCTCGAGCAGCTCGTCGATGACCGCCTCGACGGACAGGTCGATGCCCGCCACACCCAACAGCTGACCGTCGTCATCGCGCACCGACAGCGAGCAGGGGATGAGCAGCTGCGTCTCGTCCGAGTCGGCATAGGTGGCCCCCCAGACGGGGTGGTGAACATCCTGGGCGAGCCGGTACCACTCCCGCTTCCGGCCATCGAAGTCGTCGTGGTAGCCACCCTTGCCAGGAAGCTTCACGTGCACGCCCTCGACGGTGCTCAGGAACACCCAGATGACCGGTGTGGGCCGACCCAGGAGCGCGTTTCGCTGCTGCAGCCGCGAGCGGGAGGGGGTGTCGTCGCCGTAGCTCTTGAGCAGGGCGCGGTACATGGCCGGCCGCACCGCCGCCAGCTGGTGCATCTGCGCAGCCACGTCGGCCTGCTCGACGCCGGGGGCCAGCTTGAACACCGGGTGGCTCCAGGTCACCGGGTCGGCGTAGTGCGGCACCTCGATCGCCTCGCGCGGACGCGTGCGACCGTCGTCGAACTGGGCCGAGGTGTAGACATCGACGGGCTCGGCGGGGACCTGAAGCGCGGTCGCGGCCTGTCCGGCGACGCCTTCGAGCAGCGACTCGGTGCGAAGAAAGCGCACGTCGATCTGTTGCGCCTGGAAGGTCGCCGCCCCCACCAGATCGGTGAGCGCATCTTCGCGTGCCTGGGCGGCGCGCCGGCGCAGATCGCCCACCACCACCGTGCCCACGACCGCCGCGAAGGCGCCTACCGTGAGCATCAGCAGCAGCGACATCAGCGCCGCCAGCACCATGCCGCGGTTGCGCGCCACCCGGCGCTGCAGCGCCTGCAGCAAGCCATCGGGCGCGGCCTTGACCGGGTCGTCGCGCAGGTAGCGGCGCACGTCGCGGGCCAGCTCGCGCACGCTCGGGTAGCGCTCGTCGGGCAGCTGCGCGGTGGCCCGCCGAATGATGCCGCGCAGCTCACGCGGAATGCGCTCTGACGGGTCGATGTGCTCGAGCGGGGCCAGCTGACCCTCCCGAGCGCGCATGAGCTGCACGTTGACGATCTTGCCGGGGTAGGCCACCCGCAGCGTCACCAGCTCGAACAGGATGAGCCCCAGCGCGTACTGGTCGGACTTCTCGTCCAGGCTGTCGATCATGCCCAGCGCTTGTTCGGGAGACATGTACTGAGGCGTGCCCAGCACGGCGCCGGCCGCGGTGCCGCCGCTGCTCATGGTGTTCTCGTCGAAGGTGGACGTGGGGTCCCACACCTCGTTGGAGCCCAGCACCTTGGCCAGTCCCCAGTCCATCACCACCACGTCGTCGTGCGGACCCACCATGATGTTGCCCGGCTTGAGATCGCGATGGATCACGCCGCGCTCGTGCGCGTAGTGGATCGCCGAGCACACCTGCAGAAAGAGCGCCAGCCGGGCGGGCAGGTCGTGCTCCTCGTCGGGCCAGCCGCCGGCCTCGTGGTCCTGCCGGGCGGTCCGGATGACCGCGGCCAGCTGGCGGCCGCGGATCATCTTCATGGAGTAGGCGAAGGCCCTGTCGGCGGTTCGCTCGAGCGTGTACACCGGCACGATGCCGGGATGATCGAGCTGAGCGGTGATGAGTGCCTCGTTCAAGAAGCGGCGCACGGCGTCGGGCTTGCGCGCGACGGTGGGGTGCATGCGCTTGTAGGCGACGTTTCGGGCGAGCACCGGGTCGTGGGCCAGCAGGATCTCGCCCTGGCCGCCGCGGTCGACCTCGCTCAGCGGGTCGAGCCGGCCATCCAGATCGTGGACCTCGGGCGAGGCCGGCAGGTGGATGGCGCGTTCGACGGCCAGGGCCAGATCGAGCACCTGGTCTTGCCCGATCCAGTGCTGCTCCAGCAGGTCACGCACGAACAGCGAGATGTGCGCGTGCGGCCGGGCTGAGCGCCACCTCTGGTACAGGCCATCGAGCTCGTCACCGACGAGGGGTTCGAGGACCAGGCGCACCTGTTCGGACAACATGGCTGGAGTTTACCTCCGCGGGCGCTGCGGCTCGCGCTGGAGGACCCGTGCGCTCACCCGCCGCGCTTCTTGGCCTCACGAACGACATCGCCCACGGTGTCGGGCAGCGTCTGCTTGGTGGCGGCGGACTGCACGAAGCCGGGAATCGAGCCGCCGGTGTCGGTGCAGATGTAGTAGCGGATGCGCGTCTGGCCATCGGCCTTGGACAGCCACCAGGCGCCGACGTTGATGGGCGGCTCGACCGCGCTGGGGTTTTCTTTCTTGACCGCCTGGTAGCGGGTGCCGTAGTCGCCGCCGTCGGCGAGCTTCTTCCACTGAAAGATGACCTCGTCGCCCGACCGGGTGGTGTCGCCCTCGAGGAACCAGAAGCGGTCGCTGCTCATCGTCCAGCCCGGGACGTCGAGGTACTGGTAGTAGTAGACCTTCGTGCCGCTCGAACCGAGCTTCTCGGCGACGGTCACGCCGGCCGTCGACCAGTCCTTGGCCGCCTCGACGTCTTGCACCACCTCGAGGATCTTGTCCATCGACACGCCCACCTTGGCCTCGGCGCCCCAGCACTCCAGGTCTTTGACCGTGGCCTTCTTGAGCTCGAAGTCGCCGACCTCTTTGTGGCTCGCCTTGCCGGCGGTCGACCAGGTGGCAGCCTTCATGTCGGGCCAGGTGGGTTCGGCATGACCGACGAGCGGCACCGCAAATAGGGCGACTGAGAGCACAAAAGCACGCATAGGACACTCCGAGAACCAGATTCTATCTAACCCAGAGAAAGGCCCAGCATTCCCAGGGCGCAGAACAGGCTGATGAGCCCGAAGCCCACGAAGGATGCGCCCGCCGCCAGCCCAAGGGTGTGGTCGGGCGCGGGCTCGGGCCTGGGCTTGTAGTTGCGCTGGGCGACGGCCTCGACGCTGGCGGTTCCCTTGTGCGACGGCTCCTCGAGCTTGCCCTCGCCCGGCCCCAGGCTGCGGGCCACCGCCAGGCCCACCGACGACGCGAAGGCCAGGCCGGCGCCTCGGGGAGCTTGCTCGCGGCTGGCGGCGATGCGCTTGATGATGGTGTTGCCGTACAGCATCTCGGACAGGTCGTCGCACGACTGCGGGCGCAGCGTGGGGTCGCGCTTGAGGCACTGCTCGATGGCCAGCAGGGCGGCCGGGGGAATCTCGCTGACCTTGGGATCGATGGGCGTGGGTGCTGTGGTGGACACCAGGGTTTGCAGCTCGTCCAGGTTCATCCCTGAGTACGGAGGCAGCCCCGCGGCCAGCTCGTACAGGATGGCGCCGAGGGACCAAAGGTCGGACTCGTCGGTGGCGGGGCCGCCCGCGAGCACCTCGGGGGCCAGGTACCGGGCTGCATACAGGCTCATCTCGGACGGCGGTCGCACCACGCCGAAGTCGGCCACCTTGGTGACCAGGCCGTCGTCGGTGGGGCCCAGCAGGACATTGCCCGGGTTCAGGGCTCCGTGCGTGATGCGCGACTGGTGTAGGGCATCGACTCCGGCGATCACGCCGCGAAACAGGGCAAGCACCTCATCGGGGGTGGGCCGGTACGCCTCGAGCCAGCGGCGAAGCGACGGGCCGTCGATGTAGTCGGTGGCCACGGCGAACACGTCGTCGGCCTCGACGGTGCCCAGCCGCGCGGCCAGGTGGGGATGGCGCAGCCCCGAGACATGGGTGTCGGCGGCCCGTTCGGCGTCGAGGTCATCGGCACGCCCGGACAGCAGCACCTTGAGCATGCAGGTGTTGCCGAAGGCGTCGTGCGCCCGGTAGGCGATCGTGTGGTGCCCCGGCCCGACGAGCTTGTCGACGGTGTACTGCCCGATGGACTCACCCGAGGCGAAGAAGGTGCGCATTACTCGACAGCAAACACGCTGCTGATCACGTCGGCACTTCCGGGAATGGACACGCGCAGGCGGTAGCTGCCCCCGGACAGCGAGGTGGACCCGGGCACCGTGGCCTGGGTCGGCAGGTGGTACGTCCAGGTGAAGGTGCGCTCGCTGGCGTTCTCGTCGTCGCCGTAGGCCGGCTCGACGCTGAGATCGACCCAGAAGCTCTGGTCGTCGGAGTCGACGGCCACGCCGTTGGGCCAGGTGACGGGATCGCCCGCGTCGGTCTCGAGGCGGGCGAGCGGCGCGCCCAGCCACGGGTCGGTGCCCTTGACGGCAAACTCGACCACCTCGGTGAGCGCGTAGCTGGCGTTGACCTGCGTGACCACGCCACCCACATCGACGGCCGGCGTGGTCACCCACGGGGTGTACTCGCCGCCGGTGAAGGGCTCGACCGGGGCCGGCTCGAGCAGGTCCGAGACCGGGCTGGGCCCAAAGGTCGACCCGAACTTGTCGATGGCGTTTTCTTTGAGGTACTCGCCCTGCCACGGGCCCCACAGGGCGCCGCCGGCCTCGTACCCGCCGTTCCACCAGTCGTCTTCGAGGATCGAGTAGCCGATGTAGTCCTGAGTGTAGCCAAAGAACATCAGGTCGGTGACGCCGGGCTGATCGGCGCGGATGCCGTCCATGACGGCCTCGGCGAGCTTGGTGCCCGGCTCGCCCGGGAAGGTGACGAAGTGCAGATCGCCCAGGCGGCCAGCGGTGATCTGGGTCTGCCACGGCGCCGGGAACTCCTCGCTGAACGAGACACAGGCGGGCACCTCGGTCCACGGCACGACGTTGTCGCAGTCTTGCTCGGACCCCTGCCCGCAGTACACGCCGCCGAAGTCGTAGGGGTACAGCCCCTCGGGGTAGCCGATGTCCCCGATCGACAGCGGAACGCGGTGGATCTCGGCCTGGATGACCGGGTCTTCTTGCCACGCGACGTCGCCGATGCTCGCGTGAAGAGCCTCCCCCAGCTCGTACCCGACCTGCCGGATCTTGGTGTACTCGCCGGGCACCGCGGCGCCCTCCTGGGTGGGCACCTCGGGCGAGCCCGGGGACATGTCGGCGCCCCAGGAGTTGAAGAACAGGGCCTCGACGGGGTGATCGAAGCGCGCCTCGATGGCCTGCTCGATGCCGCCGGACACATCCTGCGACAGGGTCAGGTCGTCGATGCCGATGACCGTGCCGTGCACCGCGTAGCTGAACACCACCGCGTCGACCTCGCCGTTGCGCTCGATGGCGATGAAGGGCATGTCGGGGTTCTGGTACTTGCCCGCCTCGCTGCCGCCGTCGTCTTCGCAGCGGCGATCGTTGTGGCCGTCATCGGACTCGGCGATGGCGTAGCCCACGCGGGCAGGCTGCAGATCCTCATACGCGGCCTCGATGGCGTCGGCGACGCTGTCGACCATGTTGTCGTAGAACTCGGGAAAGAAGCGGTCGGCGATGAGGTCGTAGGGTCCGCCGCCGTCGATCACCCGGCCAGGGCCGCTGTGGGTGTGGGTGCCGCCGAAGAGCAGCGCGTCGTCGATGTCGCGTCCGGTGCGCTCGGCCACCTCGAGCACCACCGCCCGGCGGAACTGCTGGAACACACCCACGGTGTCGGAACGCACGAACACCAGCTCGTGCCCGTCGCCCCGCGACACCACCACCGCCTTGAAGTCGGGGTGGGCATGAATGTGCTCGGTGGAGGGGTAGATCTCGCTGAAGGGCGAGGGGTTGGAGTCGACGCCGAAGCCTCCGTTTCCGACCGTGCCGATGCCCACCGGGACGGGCATGCGCACCCGGGCGACGCCGGCGCGCAGCTCGCCCGGCTCGGGGAACTCGGGCTCTTCGTAGTTTCCGGTGCAGGCCGAGAGGGCAACAAAGGCAAGAATCAAGGGGCGCATCGCGAGACTCCGTTCCGTGGGTACTTACCCCACGCGACGTTGATATGCTGGGCTTCTGATGGCGACCGAACCCTACACGCTGGTGCGCGAGCTCGGAACGGGGACGTGGGGCACGGTCTACGAGGCCGTCGCCACCGGCGGCTCCGACCGGGCTGTCGCCATCAAGGTGCTGCACCCCGTGTGGGAGCGTCACCAGACAGCGGCCGGGGCGCTGACCACCGACGTCGAGCGACTCCAGGCGATCGACCATCCCAACATCGGGCGCGTCGAGGGCCTGGTGACCCTGTCCGGCCGCAGCGCGCTGGTCATGGAGCTGGTGGAGGGGATCGATGTGGGAGCGCTGGTGCGCCGGCTGCGCACCGACGACGACGTGTTCCCCGCGCGCGCCGCCCTCGAGGTCTGCGGCCAGGTCGCCGCCGCGCTCGATGCCGCCCACAGCCGAGGCGTGCTGCACCGCGATCTCAAGCCCACCAACGTCATGCTCACAGCCGATGCCCTGGCTCGTGTGCTCGACTTCGGCATCGCGCGCGACGACTTCGACGACGCCGAGGCGTACACCACCTCGGTGCGGTACGGATCGCTGCGCTACCGAAGCCCCGAGCGTCGCGCCGGGGGTGAGAGCGCGCCCCCCAGCGACGTCTACGCCCTGGGCTGTGTGCTGTACGAGCTGCTCGCACTGCGCCCCTTCGGCAACGCCGAGCTCGACCCCGAGACCCACACCGAGCGTGTCGCCGCCATGGTGGCCGAGCTCGCCATCGGCGACGATCGGGTTCGCGCCCTGCTGATCGACATGCTCGCCGCCGACCCCGAGGCCCGCCCCGACGCCGCGCAGATCCGGGCCCGCGCCGACGAGCTGGCCAGCGACCAGCCCGACGAAGGTCTGGCCATGGCGGCCTACAACTGGGTGCCCGAGGCGGCGCAGATGTTCGAGGTCGACACCAACATCACCGCCGACGACACCGTCCAGCAGGTGGCGACAGGCCCGGTGGCGCAGATGGAACCGGTGACCGCGCCGCTGCCCCCGCCCGATCCCACCGGCTCCAACGCCATCGGCATCGTGTTCGGCCTGGTCGCCGTGGTGGCGTTGATCGGCGTGCTCGTGCTCTTCGGCTGACCCGCCGGGCCCCGGCCGCGATATGGTGCGAGGCATGATTCGCCTCTCCTTCGAGCCCTCCGAGTGCACCATCCTCGTCGTCGACGACGAAGAGATGAACCGCGACATGCTGTGTCGCCGCCTCGAGCGAAAGGGCTTCCAGACCCGCTCGGCCGTCGACGGCTTCGAGGCCCTCGAGCTCATCGAGCAGACCGACTTCGACCTGGTGCTGCTCGACGTGATGATGCCCAAGCTATCGGGCCTCGAGGTGCTGCACACCATCCGCAAGACGCAGAGCCCGCTCAAGCTGCCGGTGGTGGTGGCCACGGCCAAGGCCGAGACCGAAGACATCTTGCAGGCCCTCAAGCTGGGCGCCAACGACTACATCACCAAGCCCATCAACTTCGACGTCGCGCTGGCGCGGGTGCAGAACGTGCTCACCGTCAAGTTCGCCGCTGCCGACCAGGCGAGCGACGGCGACGAGTCCGACGAGGCGCAGCGCAACCGCTACATCGTCGATCACTCCGTCGACATGCAGTCGCTGCACACCCCCGACGGCACCTTCACCTGGGCCAACGCCGCGGCCACCGAGCTGCTCGGCTACAGCCAAGGCGAGCTCGAGCAGCACAGCATCCCCGAGCTGCTGCACCCCGCCGATCGCCAGGCCATGGCCCTGCAAGACCCCGCGCGCCCCACGGTGCACACGCTGGTGGCCCGGCTGCAGCGCCAAGATGGCAGCTACGTCTGGGTCGAGATGGTCACGCGGGCGTCGGTCGACGACGAGTCGGGCGAGGTCATCGAGGTGGTGATGAGCACCCGCGACCTCACCGCCTATGTGACCGAAGACGGCTTTCCCGAGCTCAAGGGCCGCGTCGCACCGGCGCTGGCGAACGCCAAATGATCCTGCTGCTGGCCGCGCTGGCCCAAGCCGAGCCCCTGGTCATCGAGGTGGGCCCCGACGTCGCCGAGGTCTTCCTGGACTGCGGCCTGCGCGAGGAGCGCTACCGGGTCATCGGCGGCAAAGCCACCATCACGCCCCCGCCGCCCGCCGACTGCGAGGTCATGCTGTCCAAGCGGGTCGGAACCGTCAAAGGCGGCGGCTCCTGGGCGTGCACCGACGCGGGCTGCACCGAGTCCACGGGAGGCGGTCCGGTGGGGGCGCCCGCCAAGGCCGGGCACGTCGGAATCCTGCTCGACCCGGGCGCCCATGCGATGGCACTCGAGATCGACTGCGAGAACGGCTACCGCAAGCGCGTCACCGTGATCGAGCAGCGCGCCACCTTCGATGACGTGCCCGACGACTCGTGCACCCTGCTGTTCAAAGGGGGCACGCCGGCCAAATACCGGCCCATCACCTTCGGCGACTGGGGCTGTGGCTTCCAGGGGTCGGTGGCGGTGTGCAAGCGGCGGTAGCGCGGGGCTGAAGGATTGCTTGGGTGCCCGACACCCACTGGCCGATCACGCAAGGAGCCGCCCCGTGCTTCTTCTCGCCCTCATCGCCTGCGGTCCCCCCTCCTTCGATTCCCCCGACGACGGTCTCGTCCCCGACCAGCTCGACGCCTACGACGAGCTGGGCATGGCCATGAGCACCTGGATGCGGCCCTACGAGCTTGGCGACAACATCGACCACGACCTGGCCGCATCCGTGACGGGCAGCTTGCTGATGATCCGCACCTTCGATGGCTCACCCAGCTGGACCGCGGCCGTACCGGCCTTCGATCGTGAGGTGGAGGCCGACCTGTTGGCCAGCCGACGCCAGACCCGCCGCCTGCGCATCGACGTCGACCCTACCGTGTACTGGGCGCAAGACCTCTGGCCAGGCAACACGGCCGTCGGCGATCCCACCATCGACGCGTTCATGCAGGAGTACGGCTTCGTGGTTGCCGAGCCCGGAGCCGACGTCGACGACCGCTGGTGGATGGTATCGGAGGACCCCTGGAACCTCTACAACGTTCGCGCAGGCCTGTGCAGCGAGGAGGGCATCGTCGACTGCAGCCACAGCGCCGACTGGAGCAACGTGTGGGGCGATGGGAGCTGGGAACTGGGCGCCGCGAGCGTGCAACCCAGCCGCACGTTGAAGGGCTGGCGCTTGCTCGTCACCCTGGACAACGAGCAGTGGACCTTCGACGTGGACGCCAACGGAAGGGTGGCTCTGAAGAGCGAGGGAGGGGTGTAGGGGTCGGGGATCGGGGGGTCTGGCAACCAATGGTCGCTCGCAGAACCCGATGAAATCCACGTTCACAGAGATCGGACTGAGGCAAATACCAATGGTCGCGCTCGAGCGGGCGCCGCGACCGGCCTTAGCCAGGGACACAGGGTGGCCTCGGCGACCAGACCGACCAAGCCTCGGGCCGCATCGCAGGCAGTGCTACCCGCTGCGCCCGTAGCTCACACCGCGACCATTGGTATTTGCGTGAGGCCGATCTCCCCAGATTCGCATGAAACCCGGCTCCAGCGCGGACCATTGGTTGCCAGACCCCCCGAAGAAGCCCCCTGGTCATCGAGGTCGGCCCCGACGTCGCCGAGATCGAGTGCGAGATCTCCTTCGGCGACTGGGGCTGCGGCTTCCAGGGGTCGGTGGCGGTGTGCAAGCGGCGGTAGCGCGGCATCCGGCTGGCGTGTGCAGGCGTCGAGTTGGTCAACACCGACAGCGCGGCACCTTCCTGTTGTGGGGCCCGAAATGGACCTTCGACGTGATCAGCTCTGGCGAAGTGCTGTTGGTGGAGGAGACGGGATCGGGGGGTCTGGCAACCAATGGTTGACCCTTAACCCCGATGTTCAGCGCGTTCACGGTGGTCCGGCTCAGGCAATTACCAATCGTCGTGCAGTTTTGGCCCGCCAAGGACGAGATCGGCCCCGTAGTCTGAGATCCATGCCGAAGCTCCAGCTGCTCTCCAATCGCGCCCCCGAACCGCCAGATGGCCCGCCGCCGGGTGCTGCCCCGCCCTTCGATCCCGACGGCCCCATCGGCATCATCGTGCTCGACCAGGACCGCCAGGAGCGCGTCGTCCAGGTCATCCCCGCCGATTCCGAGCTGCCCTCCGAGTTCGCCTTGGTGATGGGACGGGCGTACGCGGGCCTGACTGCGGTGCGCCTGGAGCTCACCATCGGCGAGGGCAGCCGCCGCGAAGACGTGGTGGTGTTCGCGGAGCTCGAAATGACGGGCCTCGCGGTCGGAGGGGCGGATGAGCGCCTCGATGTCGTGCTGCGGCGCACCGAGAACGCTGTCGAGGTCGAGATGACCGACCGGGCGTCGGGGCGTCGGCAGCAGGAAAGGTTCGTGCTGCAGGGGTAGCAACGAGCCTGCGTGTCAGGCCCGACCTTTGGTAATCGGATGGCAGCCCACCCTGTAAATCACCATGAACAGCGAGTCGGCGATCAACCATTGGTTGCCAGACCCCCCGATCCCGGCGGTCAACCACTGGTTGCCAGACCCCACGACCTACCCCACGCGCACCAGCACCACGAAGTCCACGCCCTCCCCCGGCTTGGGCTCGATCACCATGTTGCCGCCCAGCAGCTTGGCGAACTCCTTGGTGGTCACCAGGCCCAGGCCGGCGCCGTGGGCTCCCTCCACAGCACCTTCTGGGCCGTCGGCCATGTCCAGCAGCAAGGCCTCGATCTGGGCTTTTTCGAGCACCAGCGCGTCCTGGGTCAGGCGAAACACCAGGTACTCGCCCTCTTTGCTGGCCACGAGCTTCATCTCGCCCTGCGCGGTGAGCGCGATCACCTGGCGCACCAGGTTGGACAGCGCCCGCTCCAGCCGGCCTCCGTCGGTGGTGACGGTGCCCACGCCATCGGCCACCTCGACCGTGAGCCTGGCCAAGGTGCGACGCATGAGCGGCTGCAGGTCTTCTTCGATCGATGCGAGCAGGGCGGCCACATCGACGTGCCCCAGGTCGGGGTGGGCCCGCTCGCTGGCGATGTGGGCCAGGTCGATGACGTCGTCGAGCAGGGCCAGGACGTGCTGCCCGGACCGCTTGATGCGAACCAGGTCGGGCACGAAGTCGTTCTGCTCCAAGAAGACCGCGTCCTCTTGCAACAGCTCGGCATAGCCGATGATGCTGTTGAGCGGCGTGCGCAGCTGGTGGCTCATCATCGCCAGCAGCACGTCGTTGCCCGACACGCCGGACATGCTGCGCTTGCGGGGCAGGAGCTTGGGAGGCGGGGGCTGGCGGTCTTGCAGCGCGAGCCAGGTCAGCCCCGACCCGACCACCCCGCCCAGCAGCAGCAGCAGCAGCTTGAGGATCACGCCTCGCTCCCGCCCAGCAGCGCGTTCATCTTGCCCAGCAGGCGCTCGAACTCCACCGGCTTGGTGTCGTAGTCGTCGACGCCGGCCTGGATGGCGCGCAGGCGGTCGCCGGGCATGGCGTGTGCGGTCAGCGCGATGATGTGGATGCCCGCCGTCTCGGGGTCGGCCTTGATGCGCCGGGTGGCCTCCCAGCCATCCAGCACGGGCAGGCTCAGGTCCATCAGGATCAGCTGGGGCTTGTGCTCGCGCGCCATGTCGACGCCCATCTGGCCGTCGCTGGCCATGATGACCTCGAACTTCCGCCGCTGCAGACGCCGGGACAGCATGTCCCGGTTCATCTCGTTGTCCTCGACCAGCAGGACCTTCACCGCCATGGCATCTCCAGACGCCGACGCTAGCACGGCTACTGCGGGACGAGCTCCTTGACCTGCTGCACCTCTTCGGTGTCGGTGCAGGCCGGGTCGCCCTCGCAGGTGGCCGCCATGACGGTGCCCGTCTCGAGGCGCAGCTGCACATCCTTGCCCACCAAGGCTTCACCCTCGGGCCCGCACAGGTCGAAGTCGCCGGGGTACGACGCCTCGCCGGCAGACCCCTGGATCACCACGTAGCAAGCCGCATCGCCGTTCTGCAGCGACACCAGCTTGCCGACGGGCCCGGCCTCGGCCTTGGCCACAGGAGCCGCAGCGGGCGTGGCCTCGGGCTCGGCGGCAGGCGCGTCGACCTGGGTGGGAGCCTCGTTGGCAGGCTCGGGGGGCGCGTCGGAACCACCGCACGCGACGAACAAGAGACCCACGAACACCACAGCAGACATCAATGCCACCTCACTTGGCCGGAGCCTACCGCAGATCGCCTGGGCGGCCATGCTGGTGCGCGCGTAAATACGCGAAGCGGATCGGCGGATCAAGCCCTGGACAGCGGTCTCACAACAAGTAGACAAGGCGTATACCACCGCCCCGTGACTCTGCGACATTTAGTTCCATCTCCCAACGGAACGCGGCTGTTTTTCGCCCAGCGCATCTCCGGCACGGAGCTTGCTGAAGAACACGGTGACCTTCTCGCGTGCAAACCAGGTCGATCCGGTCCAGTGGCGCCTTGACAAGCCCATGACACCGGCCAGGACTGGTGCGCCCGCGGCTGGCGAACCGACCTGGAGTCCCCGATGCGAGTCCCCTTCCTGACGCTGTCCATCGCCGCCCTCACGGCCTGTGGACCCACGCCCTACATCGCCCCCGACGTCGACGACGACGAGGTCGTGCAGGGCCAGTTCGTCATCGGCGGCGAGCTGGACGCGGCGCGTGCCGCCGAGCTGGGCCTCTCGGGGCTCGGGTACAACGAGGTACTGGGCGCTGGCCTGTACCAGGCCGTGGATGGCGCGACCCTCGGGGAGGTTGTGCACGAGCTGGCCTCGGAGGGGCGCGGCATCGAGCTGGTGGAGCACAACGTCATCGCGTACGCGTACGCCGTCAATGACCCGTATCGGCCCTATCAATGGAACTTCGACATGCTGTCTGTCGAGTCGGCCTGGGTCACCGCCACCGGAGACGGCGTGACCGTCGCGGTGATCGACACCGGCGTCTCGCGCGATGGCGAGGACACCCCCGCGCGCATGACCGACGGCTACGACTTCGCCGCCGGCGACGACGACCCCAGCGACGTCGGCGGGCACGGCACCCACGTGGCCGGCACCATCGCCCAGGCCACCAACAACGGGCGCGGCGTGGCGGGCATGGCCCCGGACGCCACCGTGATGCCGGTGCGCGTGCTGGGCGACGACGGCAGCGGCAGCAGCTGGGACGTGGCCCAGGGCATCGTGTACGCCGTCGACCACGGCGCCGACGTCATCAACCTGTCGCTGGGCAGCCCCTACCCCGCGGCCATCTACAAGCAGGCCATCGACTACGCCGTCGACAACGGGGTGGTGGTGGTGGCCGCGTCGGGCAACGAGTACGCCACCGAGGTGGGCTACCCGGCCGGGTTCGACGGGGTCATCGCCGTGGGCGCGGTGGGCGACGACCGCCGCATCGCGAGCTACTCCAACACCGGCTCGGCGCTGGATGTGGTGGCCCCGGGCGGCACCTATGGCGCGGGCATCCTGCAAGAGACGGTGCAGCACGGGTCGGCCGGCTACCAGTACCTGAACGGGACGTCGATGGCATCGCCCCACGTCGCCGCCCTGGCCGCGCTGCTCATCGAGGCCGGCGCCGAGCCCGACGAGGTCGACGACATCCTGGCCGACACCAGCACCGACCTCGGAGATCCCGGCTGGGACGAGATCTTCGGCCACGGCCTCATCGATCCCGTCGCGGCGCTTGGCTCGCTGGCCGGGCCCCCCGCTGACGACCCGCCTCCCGCCGACACGATCGACACCGCCGCTCCCTCGCTGTTCGCCGTCTCGCACACCCGCTCGGGCGAGTCGCTCACCGTCACCTGGGCCACCGACGAGCTCGCCACCAGCGCGGTGGAGTTCGAGGGCTACCCGGTCTTCGCCGGCGATGGCTCGCTGGCCAGCAGCCACGAGCGCCGCTTCACCATCAGCGCCGGCGGCACCTACCGCTACCGGGTGCGCAGCGCCGACACCGCCGGCAACGAGGCCGTGGGCAGCTGGCGCACCTCGTCGCCCTGAAGCATCGCCCCGCCTCACACACCAAGCTCCTGCATGCCGCCGCCTGTTAGGAGCCCCACGTGTCCGACCTCTCTGCCATCTCGCCGCTGCTCATCCTCACCAACCAGCTCACCGTGGGCGGCGCCGAGGTCTATGTGGTCACCGTGTCCCGGTGGCTGGCCGAGCAGGGCGTGCAGGTGTCGGTGGCGGCCACGCCCGGCGACCTCGTCGAGAAGCTGCACCCCGACGTCGACTACTACCCGGTGCCGCTGTCCGACATCCGCTGGACGCTCCCGGTGGCCGTGCAGCGCATCCGCGGCCTGGCCCACCAGATTCGGCCGCGCGCCATCGTGGCCAACTCGCTGGTGACCGCCTGGATCGCGCGTCTGGCCACCCTGCCCGAGCGCACGCCCATCCTCGAGGTGGCCCACGGCTGGCCCGTCGCCCGCTACGGCACCGTGGCCAAGCTGATGCGCGTCAACGACCTGGTGGTGCCGGTGTCCACCGAGGTGGAGCGCCGCCTGTTGGACGGGGGCCTGCCCCAGCGCAAGATGCGCACCGTCGCCAATGGCATCGAGCTGGGGCCGTTCGAGGCCCGCACCAAGGCCGAGCGGCGACGCATCCGCAAGGACGTCTTCGACGCCACCGACAAGCACGTCGTCATCACCAACACCGGCCGCTACGCCACGCAGAAGGCCCAGCACCACATCGTGCACATGGCGGCCAAGCTCAAGGCCACCCACCCCCACCTGCGCTTCGGCATCATCGGCTACGGCGAGCGTGAGCCCGAGCTGCGCAGCCTCATCGCCGAGCACGGCGTGCACGAGCAGGTTCGCCTGCTGCTCAAGCGCAAAGATGTGCCCGACTTGCTGATGGCCAGCGACATCTACCTGAACTGCTCGAACTGGGAGGGCATGCCCCTGTCCACGATCGAGGCCATGGCGGCATCGTTGCCCCTGGTGTGCACGGCCACCGAGGGCATCACCGCGCTGGTGCCCGACGGCCGAAACGGCATCGTGGTGCCGGTGGGCGACACCGCCCGCATGGCCGAGGCCATCGCACGCCTGGCCGACGACACCAAGCTGCGCGCCAGCATGGGCAAGACCAGCCGGCAGCTCGCCGAAGATCGCTTCAGCAAAGACCGCATGTGCGCCGAGCTCGCCAGCGTCATCGGCGCCGAGGTTCGCGCTTGAGCGGGCGCCGCCACGCGCACAAGACCCCGGCCCAGCAGATCAGCCGGGCGCTCGAGGCCATCCCGGGCCGCATCGAGCGCACACGCAAGCACTGGCAGCAGCGCTGGCGCTGGGGCCTGGGCAGCCGGCAGCTGGTGTTCGTGTTCGGCTGCCAGCGCTCGGGCACCAAGATGCTCATGCGCGTGCTCGATCAGGCTCCCGAGGTGCGCATCTACCACGAGCACCACAAGGCGGCCTTCGGGGGCTACGAGCTGCGCTCGGCGCCGGTGATCCGCGGGCTGAGGGCGATCAATGGCGCGCCGGTGCTCATCTTCAAGCCGATCTGCGACAACCAGCGCGCCGCGAGCATCCTGGACACCCACCCCGACGCCCGCGGCGTGTGGATCTACCGCCACTGGGCCGACGTGGTGCACAGCAGCATCCGCAAGTGGGGCGACCACCAGCTGCAGGTGGTGCAGTCCCTGGCCAGCGGCGACACCGACTGGCTCATCTGGCAGCGCAAGCGTGTCCCAAGCGACGTCATCGCCGAGCTGCGCAAGCAGGTGCGTCCGGATCTCACCGTCGAAGAGGGCAGCGCCCTGTTCTGGTGGATGCGCAACACGTACTACTTCAGCCAGGGCCTCGACCGGCACCCTGCGATGCACACCCTGCGCTACGCCGACCTCGCCCGCGACCCCGAGCCCGTGGCCACCGCCCTCTTCGACCACATCGGGCTGCGATTCGACCCCGCCTACACCGCCCAGATCAACGACCGCTCCGTGGCCTCGCAGGCTCCCGCCCAGCTGCGCCTGCCCATTCGTGTGCTGGTCGACGACCTGCTCGCCCGCATGGACCAGCACCGCTCCGCCCCCGGTGTCGCCGCGTGAGCACCGGTGAGCGTCCCCCTCCCCGCGGGCTCCAGCCCAAGGCCGAGGTCGATGCCCTGCACCTGACCGTGCGAGGCGCCCGCAAGCCCGAGACCGACCAGCTGGCCCAGGGCATGGTGGCGTTGCTCACCCTGGGCATCGCCGTCGCCGTGCTCACGCTGCCGCTGGGCGGCGATGCCACCCTGTGGGGCCAGATCTTCCTGATCCTGAGCGTGTTCGTCAACGGCGCCTACCGTGCCGCGAGGCTCGTCGACACCCTGCCCGACGTCGAGGAGCACATCGAACACCAGGTCGTGCTGCACGAGGGAGGCATTCGCATCGACGGTCCCGAGCACGCGATCCAGCTGCGGCCCGGCCGTATCGGTCGCGCGACCCTCGAGGACGACGCGGGGGCTCGGCAGTCGCTGCGCATCGAGCTGATGTTCCCCCCGGACATCCTGTGGCTCAACGCCGTCCTGGCCGACAGCCGCGACATCGAGTGGCTCGCCGACACCATCAACGATCGCTACTGCCACCCCGGCGAAGAGGACGAACAGCTCACGCTGAAGCGTCAGGCCGAGGCGCTTCGACGTCGTACATAGCGGCCACGACGGCGCTGGCGATGAACAGCAGGCTGAACACGCCAAAGGGCACCATGCCGTTCACGAACAGCACGCCCGTCGCGATCACGAAGGTCACCGCCATGATGCTCGCCCCCGCCCGGCGCGTCGCCCCAGGGAGCAGCAGCAAGCCACCCACCAGCTGCACCAGCCCAAAGGCCATCGTGAGCCCATCCGGGAAGCCCGCCTGGCGAAAGATGACCATCTCTTCGTGCATCTGAACCAGCTTGACCACCCCGGTCATGACCGAAAGCAGGGTGAGCAGGCCCCGGTTGATGAGCAGGGCGATCTTCATGGCAAGAAGCTCACATCCAGGCGGTGGATGAGCCCACCGCGCACGGTGCAGACGTCGAGGCCGCGCATGGGAGCCGGAAAGGCCGGCGAGGTGCAGGTCCACTCGCTGCGAACGACCTCGCCGTCGACATCGACCCGGTCGACCGTGAGCCGCAGGTCGGGAGGCGCGCTCTCCCAGGAGCTGGCCAGGTAGGCACGAATGGCCTCGATGCCCGAATGGGTCAGCGTGGAGCCGCTGAACGGCTCAGTGTACACCGCGTCGGCGGCGAACAGGGCGAGCAGGTCGGACGCGCCCGCGGGGCCGGCGGCCATGGCGCGAAAGTAGCGATCGACGACGTCTGAAGGCTTCATGGAGCGAATGTACGCGTCCCGGCTTGGCGCTACAATCCATCCTTGGATGGGTTCTGCATGCCACACCTCGACAAGAATCAGCTCCAGGGCCTGCGCGAGGCGCTCCAGGCGGTGAGTCAGCACGACGAGGGGTCGCTGCCCCGGGCCGAGCTCACCCGGCTGGCCGCCCATGCGCCCGCCGGAGCGGGCCTGACCATCGACTTCGAGGCCGCCGAGCAGCTGGGCCAGCCGATGGTGGTGCTGCGCGTGCCCCAGGCCACCCGCCCCGATCCACGCTTCGCCGACTTGTCCCCCCGCGAGCGAGAGGTTGCCGCGCTGGTGGCCAGGGGGGCGCGCAACAAGGACATCGCCGCCGAGCTGTTCATCAGCGTGGCCACGGTGAAAGACCACGTGCACAACATCCTGTCCAAGACCGGCCTGTCCACAAGGGCGGCGGTAGCTGCATTGTGGAAGAGACAATGACTCCTTGAGGGTGGCCCGGGTCGGGGGTACCCTCCGCGGCATGAATCGCCCCACGCTCATCGCCGCCCTGTTGTTGGGCGGCACGATCTCTTGCGACGACACGGTCTACCCGAGCCACGGCTCGGTCGATGTCGGGGATGGTGCTCCCGAGGAGTACACCCCCGACTGGGACGGCGTGCAAGCCCTGCTCACCGATCACTGCCTGGTCTGCCACGGCGAGGGTCGCAACAACCGCCACGTGCTGCCCGACCTGATCGAGCAGGACATCGTGGGCGGCGGCGGGTACTACGTCGTGCCCGGCGACCTGGCCGGAAGCCGCCTGTGGCGCACCCTGTCGGGCGAGACCACCGACGAGGACTTTGGCCAGATGCCGCTGGCGGGTCTACTGCCCGACACCCACATCCAGCACGTGGCCGACTGGATCGAGGCCGGCGCCAACATCGGTGATGGCCCGCCCGACGCCGACAGCGACGGCTTCTTGGATGGCATCGACGACTGCGACGACGCCGACGCCGCGGTGAACCCCGACGCCGCCGAGCTGTGCGACGGCACCGACAACGACTGCGACGGCACCATCGACGAAGACGACGCCGACGACGCCACCAGCTGGTACCTCGACGCCGATGGCGACAGCTTTGGCGACGCCAGCGGCACCGCCGTGGTCAAGTGCAACGCCCCGGCGAACCACGTCGACGACAACACCGACTGCGACGATCTGGATGCCAGCGCGCTGCCCGGCGGCACCGAGGTGTGCGACGGCATCGACAACGACTGCAGCGGCTCGGTCGATGACGGGGCCACCGACGCGCGCAGCTGGTACAGCGACGGCGACAGCGACGGCGTGGGCACCGGCACCGCCACCCTCGCCTGCGACAACCCCGGCGGCCTGGTGCAAGCCACCGGCGACTGCAACGACGCCGACAACACCATCTTCCCCGGCGCGGTCGAAGACAACTGCTCCGACCCGACCGACTACAACTGCGACGGGGTGGTGGGCGCCGTCGACGGCGACAGCGACGGCTTCTTCGCGTGCGAAGACTGCAACGACGCCGACGCCGCCATCAACGACGACGCCACCGAGGCGTGCGACGGGGTCGACAACGACTGCGACGGCAGCGCCGACGAGGCCGGCGCCACCGGCGAGGCCACCTTCTACTTCGACAACGACGGCGATGGGGTGGGCGACACCAACGACTCCACCACCGCGTGTGCCGCTCCGCTCGGCTACGTCGCCACCGATGGCGACTGCAACGACAACAGCTCGTCCATCAAGCCCGGTGCCGCCGAGATCTGCGACATGGCCGACAACGACTGCAACGGCACCGTCGATGACGCCGCCACCCTGCCGCGCTGGCCGGTCGACGCCGACGGTGACGGCCACGGCTCGATGACCCAGAACATCGAGGCCTGCTTCCAGCCCAGCGGCACCGCGGGTGTGGCCGACGACTGCGACGACAGCGACGGCACCAACTACCCCGGCAACACCGAGGTGCAGGACGGCAAAGACCAAAACTGCGACGGCCACATCGACGAGGCCTTCTTCACCTACGTGCACAGCCGCGACATCCAGCCCATCTGGGACGCGCAGTGCTCGGGGTGCCACGGCTTCTCGAGCAACCTCACCATCACGCCCAGCAACGGCTACGGCGCGCTCATCAACGTGGTGTCCACGCAGGTCAGCGGCATGCGGCGCGTCGTTCCCGGCGACCCCGACGCCAGCTACCTGATGCACAAGCTCGACGGCACCCAGACGAGCGTCGGCGGCTTTGGCGGCAAGATGCCCAAGGGGGGGAGCCTCTCGGCCGGCGACCTCGAGATCGTGCGCACGTGGATCACCGAGGGCGCGCCTCCGTAGTGGATGCGCCGCCGCGGCCGCACCGTTAGCCGCGCAGCTCATCCTGGAGATCCCCATGCGCACCCTGGCACTCGTCTGCCTGCTCTCTGCCTTCGCCTGCAACGGAACCCCCGAAGAGACCGGCGATACCGGCACCGAAGACACGGGGCAGGACACCGGCACCGAAGACACCGGCGTCGAGCTCGCCACGCTGACCCAGCACGGCTACCTCGTACAGCTGGCATGGGACGACACCACGGGCCAGACGCGCTCGTACACCGTCGACGGCGCCGAGGTGCCGTCCACCATCGAGCTCGAGCTGCTGACGCCCGACTTCATCTTCGAGCCCGAGTCGCCCGACGTCCGCTGCATTCTGAAGTACGACATCAACGGCCTGACCGAGGCCACCTTCGAGGGCTCCGAGGGCTACGCACTGACCCTCGAGTTCACCCTCGACCACGTCAAGCTCATCGACGACACCTGCAGCAACCGCGTGGGCACCGTGTTCGCCGAGAGCAACTTCCAGGAGAGCGCCTCCATCGACGTCTCCGACTGGACCGTGCGCCTGGCCCTCGGTGGGGCCATCGACGCTGACCTCAAGACCGCCCTCGACAACGACATCACCGAAGAGCGCGACACCGCCAACGCCTTCGGCGGCCAGATCCGGCTGCCCTACCAGGACGGCGAGACCGAGCCCTCCATCGAGGAGGTGGCGGTCTGGGGATACACCTTCGACGACGACAGCTTCGTGGTGACCCAGGGCACCGACGGCGCCCGCAACCCGCTGGCGTCCGACGCCGTGACCTCCACCGACGCGCTAGTGAACGGACAGTACGAGGTGTGGGCCCAGTTCAACTGGCACTTCGACAGCTCGCTGTAGGCCGCTGGTCCAGGAGCCCCCACCCCAGGCGCTACTTGGCCCAGAACGTCCAGACCGTCGGCTGAATCAGGCCGTCGGCACAACGGTGGCGCGCCACGGCCGTGGCATCGAAGGCCATGTCACGGCGCTGGGTGTAGCCACCCTGGGTCACGCCGGCGAAGTTGCACTCATGGTCGCTTGACGCCGCGCCGAAGCCGGGCCATTCGGTCACGTTGGTGGACAGGCAGTTGTGGGCATTCACACGACCCCATCGACTTCCCGTGTTGCCGATGTTCACAAACAGGCCCCAGGCGTTGGCGTCGGTCTGCGTGCCACCGGTCCCCTCCTGGAACATGGCCCATCGTCCGTCGGCGGGCGAGGCGGGGTCGTCGATTCGGTTCACGTGGGTGCAGTCCTTGTTGGTGGCGTCCTGGGGCGTCGCCATCCACTGCATGAACGTGCGTCCCGCGTAGGTGGTGCGCAGATCGCTCCAGATCGTTCGCCGCGTGACGCGGTTGGAGGGGTCGGTCTCGTCGCGCACCACGAAACGGTCGATGGCCATCGAACCACGCAGCGGCGACCCATAGAGCGCGCGTGTCGCTAGATCGCCGGTGCCGGTCGGCACGGCGCCGATCTCTGCGGAGTTCGTCCACATGGCGTCGGAGTACCCGGCTCCCTGTACGTCATCGCCGGCGTGGATGCGCATGAGCAGGGTCCACCCGCCGCCGTCCGTGACCATGTCACAATAGGCTCGTTGGGCATCGGCCGTGCTTCCACCATTCGGGTCGACCCAGTACACGCCGGAGGGCGAACCCGGATGGTCGCTCAGGAGCTGAGCGCAGCTCGCCCCGGCATCGTCGGCGGATGACCCGTCCGGGACCGGACCCACAATGGCCGTCCACCCTGCCTCGGTGCACACATCGAGCCCCGTGTCCGGAACGTAGCGCAGCGTGCCGACGAGGCTCGAGTCGCAGTTGGCGCTGGTGTCCCCGACGCTCACCCCGCCCGTGGCCGACAGGGCGCCGGTCACGTCCACGTCGCCCGAGTACGATCCGCCCGTCGCCGGCACCGCGCCGACGTCGGCCGCCGTGTGCCCGTGATCGCCCGCTGCGACCTGGTCGACGCCCGTGCCCACCGGCACCCGGTTGATGTCGAACACGCCGGTGGTCACGTCGGCGGCCGTGTGCAGGTGGTCACCGGCCGCGACCGTGCCCGCCGAGCCACCGACCGGAAGCCGAAGGATGTCCAGCGTGCCGGTCGCCAGCTGTCCGGCGTCGTGCGCGTGCGCGTTGGCGGCCGCGCAGCCCCAGCTGGACCCATCGAAGCGTGCCACCTCGTCGACCGAGCACAGCAGCGCGCCGACGGTGTCCTGGTCGGCGGGGGCCCCAACGATGTGGGAGTAGTCGATGTTTCCGTCGCCATCGATCACGGTCGTGCCGTTGACCTGCACCTCGGCGGCGTCGACGGTTCCTCCCTCGACTCGTCCCGCCACGATGGCGTAGGGCGCCGCCTTGAGCTGGATCCGGCTGCCGAGCGGCGCGCCGTTGACCACCACCTCGACGAACAGCGTCTCGTTGTCCAGGAACCAGTCGTCCTGCAGCGGCGACCCGGCGTCGGTGCCCAGCGTGACGGTGAAGTAGCCGTCGTCGAAGCTGTGGCCCACGTAGGCCTGGCTCCACAGCTCGGTCCCAGCCGTCGCACTGTCGAACAGCTTGAACTCCAGATTCTGTGGCCCCTGCAGCGGGTCGCCGTTCGAGTCGAACATGCGCCCCTGGTGAACCAGCTCACGGGGGAACGCCCACGCGGGCGACGTAGACAACAGCAGACCGAGCACGAACAGGGAACGCTTCATGGGAGACCTCGCAGAAGTCCCCCAGTCTACCCGGTTACCGCGCCTCCATGATCACCATGCTCATCGAGCTCACCCCATACACCGCCTCGCTCATCAGCTCGGCGTCCTCGCCCCACACATTGTGGCTCATCATCGGGTCGAGCGTCGCGTCCTCGCCCAGGAACTGCTGAGAGTCCCAGTACGCCTGCGTGTCCACCACGCGGTACCAGTCTCGGCCGCCGGGCAGCGTGAAGTCGACGTCGTGGTCTTCCATGTTGATGAGGATCAGCAGCTCTTCGTGGCCGGTTCCGTCGTCGTAGTAGTGCATCATCAGCTGCCGGCTGCCCCAGTCGGGGTCGCCCGTGTTGCCGGGGTTCTTCCAGGCCAGGGGCGTGTGCTCGCCGTACTCGCCGGGGGAAAGGGCGTCGATGTGGGCCAGGCGGAAGGCCGTCATGCGGCGCACGAAGTCGTGCATGCGGTGGCGCTCGGTGGCGGTCGTCGCCTGCCACTCGCCCCAGCGGAACCAGTTCCACTCGTTGTCGGCCTGGGTGCTGTACGCGTTGTTGTTGCCATACTGCGTGCGCATCCACTCGTCGCCGCCCAGGATCATCGGCGAGCCGTGGCTGATCATCATCGCGGTGAAGGCGTTGCGCATCATCTGGCGCTTCATGCCCTCGTCGACCCAGTCCTTGGACCGGTTGTGGCTGTCGCCCGACTCGGTCTCGCACCAGGCGCTGGCCGGATCGTCGCAGCACACGGGGTTGAGCACGCCGCAGTTGTTCTGCTTCTCGTAGAAGCTGAACAGGTCGTACAGCGTGAAGCCGTCGTGGGCGGTGATGAAGTTCACCGAGTGGTAGGGCTTGCGGCCGTTCCAGGCGTAGTTGTCGTAGCTGCCCGTGATCACCGCTCCCCCGTCGCGGCCCACCTGCTTGTTCAGCGCAATGCCCTCGTTCAGGAACTCGCGCCACCAGTCGCGGAAGTTGGCGTTCCACTCGAGCATGCCGTAGCCGTCGGTGTCCTGGGAGTTCGGGTAGGCCCCGATGAGCGCGCCGTAGTTGCCGCCCGCGGTCCACGGCTCGGCGATCATGCGCACGTTGTACTCGACCATGACCGGGTCGTGGATGATGTCGCCCAGCACGGAGTCGTTGGGGTCTTCGTGCCAGTTGTTGTAGTCGAGGTCCTTCTCGCCCAGGATGCCGGCGAGGTCGAAGCGAAAGCCGTCGACGTGCAGCTCTTCGACGTAGAAGCGCAGCGAGTCGAGGATCAGGTGCTCCATCGGCGTGTGGTTGGGCCGCGTCTGGTTGCCCACGCCCGTGTTGTTCCAGTACGACTGGTTGTCTTCGGTGAGCGCGTAGAACTCGGAGTTGTCCAGGCCGCGAAAGCTGTACAGCCCCACCACCTCTTTGGGGTCGAGGTTGATCGACTCGGCGGTGACGCCGGGGTCGAGGTCGATGTCGTTGTAGAAGAGCTTGGACCGCCAGAATCCACCCTCACCCGTGTGGTTGTAGACCACGTCGACCACCACCTCGATGTCGTGCTGGTGCAGCTGATCGACCATCCACTTGAACTCTTCGATGACCTCGTCGGGCTCCTGGTGAACCGTGAACGCCGCCGAGTACTGCAGCTCGGGTGCGAAGTAGTTGAGGTTGTTGTAGCCCCAGTACCCGCCATCGAGCGGCTTCTCGTGCACGGGCAGCAGCTCGACGGCAGTGATGCCCAGGTCTTGCAGGTAGGCCGCGTTTTCGCCGATGCCGCGGTAGGTGCCGGGGTGGTCGACGCCACTGGCCGGGTTCTTGGTGAAGCCCTTGGGGTGCACCTCGTACAGGATGAGGTCTCGCCAGCTGTGGCCGGGCGCGTCCGGGTCGCGCCGCATCTGCCGCCACGCGTCCTCGTTGGCCGACCACTCGTAGGTGTCGGTGTCGATCACGATGCTCTTGGCCGCCGCCGCCCACGTGGACTGCGTGCGACCGGGGCCCGTCGCCGTGCTGCCCTTGCTCCAGTCGTGGTCGCGGTGCACGGCCTTGGCGTAGGGGTCGATGAGCAGCTTGTTGGGGTTGAAGCGGTTGCCCAGCGCGTCGACGTCGGCCTGAAAGCCGTCGATCTGCCCCGGTACCCAGGCCTCGTCGTAGGTCCAGTTGGGGCCCCAGGCGATGTAGCCGTAGTGCTGGCCGTAGCCGACGCCCTCGACGTACAGGTTCCACACGTCGCCCACCCGGGTCATCTCGAACTGCTGGACCGGGCGCTCGGACTCGGGGTCGTCGAAGAGCAGCACGTCGACCCGCTCGGCGTTGGCCGAATAGACCGCGAAGTTCACCCCCTGATCGATCACCGTGGGGCCCATGTGATCGAGCCCCTCGATGGCATCGAACTCGAGCGAGGGTGCCTTGGCCTCGGTGGCGTAGAGCTCGGCGAAGTCTCCCGGCTTGCAGGCGGCGAGGAGGAGCGAGGCAGCGAGGAGCGCGACGGCGTAGCGAGGGTTCATGGGGCCAACCTACAACCGCTCCAGGTGAGGCCGCATCATCGGCGACACATCCTGGCTGCAGTCCCGGCCCTGGGCCTTGGCCAGCAGGGTGATGTCCAACACGATGTGGTTGGTGGTGGTGTCGACGATGCTGGGGTTGCTCGTCCACACGGCGTGGTTGTCGGCGTTGGGCTCGGTGCCGCCGATGAGGGCCTGGACGCGGTCGACGACCACCAGTGCCTTGTGCGACCAGCCCGCCTTGGGCTCGTCGACGGCGACATCGGCGTCCCAGGTCACAAATCCCTTGGGCACCCCTGCCAGGCGTGCGGGGCTGTGCACCACCCGGTGCAGGTCGCGGTCGGCGACCGCGGCGAAGGCGCCCGCCAGACGATCGAGCTCGCGCTGCCAGATCGACAGGTAGATGGAGTGCTCGGCGCCGCGGATCATCGACTCGATGCGGTCCATGACGTCGTCGTAGCGCGACAGCGTCCACACCGGCTCGGGCCGCTCGCGCACGCTTAGCTTGGACAGGCTGGCGGCGGCCTTGGTGGCCCGCCCCTCGAAGCTGCGCGACATCTCGACCACAAAGGTCTTGGCGTCGGTGGGCACGTAGCGAACGGGGTTGTCGCCCACCGGAAACACCGCACCCATCTGCTCGAGCCGGTGCAGGATCTTGTAGATGGCGCTGCGAGGCACCCCCGAGATGGTGCCCAGCTCGTAGCCGGTGGCTCCCTGCGGCCCGGCGTGCTCCAGCAGCCCCACGTAGGCCAGCGCCTCGTTGCGGTTCAGCCCCAGCTCGACCAGCATGGCGACGGCATCGTTGGCTGCACTCACGGACGGACCTCCCAAAGGCGGGAGCATCGTAACTCCTGTTTGAGTCACGCTCAAGAAGGTGCTAGCTTGCGCCGGTCACGGTCGGGACCTCATGCGCTCCTTGCTCCTCGCATCGCTGCTCACCCTCTCGGGAACCGCCCACGCCGGAAACGACGTCGGCGGCTACTTCAGGGTGTCGGCGCGCCCCGATCTGCAGGGCGGCAACGGGCAGCTCGGCTACTGGAACCTGTACGGCCGGCTGATGAACGAGCGCAGCTACGGGCTGCTCAACCTGCGCTTGGGCTTGCTGGAGCCCGAGCAGGGCAGCGACGAGATCTGGACGAGCGTGCACGCCCGCATCGAGGGGGGGTCCATCGGCTCGACCGACCCGGGCAACGGCCGGCTGTCGAACCTGCGCCTGTCGCAGGTGTACGTGAAGGCCGGCAACGTGCTCGTTCCCGGCGTCACCTGGCAGGTCGGCACGCTCGACTGGTACATGGGCGACCTGGGGCTGTACGACTTTCGGCCGGCGAACATCTTCTTCGAGAGCGCGGGCATCTCGGGCCGCGTCGACACCGACCGCATCGAGCTGGTGCTGGGCGTGGGCGACGCCGGCTACTTCATGCGACCCCAGGCCTACAACACCATCCTGACCCCCGGCGGCACGCTGCGGGTGCGCCTTGGCAAGAAGTTCGAGGTCGGCGGCGGTGGGCAGGCCTACATCGAGCCCAAGGTCCAGGGCAAGCGCTCGGCTCCGCACACCACCCCCGACGTCGCCTACGAGGACTGGGTTCGCGGCGAGGTGGTCGAGAACTTCCTGGCCGACAACCCCGGGCTCGAGAACCAGTTCACCGACCCGGTCCCCACCGGGGCCACGAGCTTCAAGGTGGTCGGCTACATGGGCTTTGGCGGCTTTGGCCCCGTGATCTGGAACAACTTCTTCATGAACTACCGCCAGGTGCACCCCGAGCTGCAGAGCTCCGAGACCGTGGCCGGCCGCGACTACGACATCTACACCACCGAGCTCACCGACGAGCGCTTCGAGCTGAACCTCGGCAACGAGCTGCAGCTGCGCATCGTGCCCGACAAGTACGACATCGCCTGGGCGATGTACTACGGCAACTACACCGATGGCGACAACGACATCACCCCCACCGACTTCGACCGCGTCTTCGCGTCGACGGTGCTGCGCAACCAGATCTACGTGACGCCCACCGTGCACATCCTGGTCGAGGGCTCGGTCGCGCACGAGGTCAGCCGCAACGGCAACACCTTCCGCAACACCTCCACCAGCATCTTTGCCAACAGCGGCGGCACGGCCGACGCCGACGGCCTGGAGTATGGCGACAGCGACACGCGCTCGACGGTGCAGGGCAAGGGCGGCGTGGTGCTCAACCCGCTGGGTCCAGGCATCTTCACCCGGCCCAGCCTGCGCCTGCTCTATGGGGCCCAGTACTCCACCCAGAACAACGCCTTTGGCAACGACTTCGTCGAGTCGCTCGACCAGTTCAACGACTTCGGCAACGTCGACCGGCACCTGCACCACGTGGTGAGCCTCGAGACCGAGGTGTGGTTCTGATGCGCATCGCATGGCTGTGCCTGGTGTTGCTCGCCGGATGCCCCCCCATGGGCGGCAAGGCGCCCGAGGTGCTGGCCGACGGCCAGTCCATCGGCGTGGCCACGGCCCTGGACTTCGTGGACGAGCAGACCCGCGCCGAAGCGCCCGAGCGCCTGGCCAAGGCGCTCGATCAGCAGCTGAAGGCCCGCAAGCTGTCCGCGACGGTGGCCGCCGATCTACCCGCCAGCTTCGGCACCTCAGGGGACACCGCCGGTCGCCTGGCCGCCCTGGCCAGCGCCACCGACACCGACCTGCTGCTGTTGCTCGAAGCCAAGCCCGTGTTCGACTCGCAGATCGCCGGCCGATTCCGCTGGTCGGTGGCCGTCGAGCTCACGCTGGCCAAGCGCGAAGACCTGGCCACGGCAGCCACCATCGAGTGGTCGATCCCCGTGTTCCTGCAGTTCTACCACCAGCAGGAGCCCGAGGCCCTGGCCGAGGCCACCCCGATGATCGAGCGCCGGCTGGATCGCGCGCTGGATGAGTTCCTGCGCGGGTTGTAGGGGGGCGCCGGACGGGCGTGTGCTGGGTCGGGCGGGGGTTGTGGATCGGAAGGGGGTCAGTGTTCCCCTATCTCCTAATTCGGGCGAAAAGGATGGTTTCAGCGTGGGCCGCGTGGGTCCGGCGGAGGGGGGTCCGCGGACGCGGAGGGGGGTCAGTGTTCCCCTATCTCCTAATTCGGGCGAAAATGCTGGTTGCAGCTTGGGCGCTCCTTGTCTGGCGGACCAAAGTGCCGGGACGGAGATCGGTCCCCGGAGTTCTGTCCGGATTCCGGACAGAAGCCCGCGCACCGGCGCCCATCCCCGGAGTTGTGTCCAGATTCCGGACCAGATTCGGCCCAGTGATCCCGATCCCCCGAGTTCTGTCCGCCCGCCGTGGGAGCACGTCCCGAATAGCCCGTTGGCCCTCTGTTTCCGCCCCAACACGGACAACCGCCACTTATCGCCGACAATAGGAGAAGGGGGAACACTGACCCCACCCGAGCCCGGCACCCAAGCCGTTCCACAGCGATCCCCAATAGGAGAAGGGGGAACACTGACCCCCGCCTGCCCCCCGCCTACGGCGTCAGGGTGCAGCCGTCGGCATCGCAGGTACCTTCGACCTCGCCGGAGAGCGCCGTCACCGCACCTGAGGTTTCCGACAGCAGGTTGCCGGGACTCGTGTCAAAGCGCGCCGGCGTGCCCTCGTGGGGAGCGAAGGTCAAAGAAGCGTCGTCCGAGACCGACACCACCGGATCCGCTGCGCTCACCCCGACGAAGCTGCACCCCAGGCACCGAACGTCGGCCTCGTCACGCAGTGAGGATGACGCCGTCCCTGCCTGCGTTGGCGCGACCAGCTCCGTCAGCACCAGGTCGATGCTGCCGTCTACAATCAACATGCGTCCCTCGAAGACGGAGTCCTCGATGACGGCATCCACATCGCGGAGGTCGAGAGCGGCGTAGAGGCCCGGATCAGGAACGTGCACACGCCTCGCTGTCAGCTCCGCTGCCGAACCAGCAAAGGCCCCCACGTTCAACCCTCGTTCCAGGAACGACACGTCCTCCACGGTCACCTGAGACACGGCGCTCTGCGACACCGCTGTCGGCCGAAGCCACCCCACGACCGTGGAATCCACCAACGTGAACTCGTCCTCGACCAGCACCGAGATCTGCTGTGACGAGGCATCCGGCTGATGAACCAGCGTGACGCCTTCGATCGAGACCGCCTCGAAGTATGGGATGTCCACCGACTCCGTACCCCCGGTGACCGTCGGCGAGCGATGCCCCACGATCTCGTACCGGCCACTCCCAGGGGTAGGAACCGAGCCCGACAGCGACGTCCCCTCCAACGTCACGTCCTGGCACACGTCGAACCGCCCCGCCTCGGCTGGAATCACCAGCAGCCCATTTACCGGACTTCCCCCTGGCGGCGTGTGGGTGAAGTCGGGCTCGTCGAACGGGGTCCACGCCGTGTTCAGGCAGTCGCTCGCCACCCCGTCGCACAGCTCGGCGGCGCCCGGGTAGACGCCAGCGTTGGCATCGTCACAGTCATCGGTGTTGTCGACGCCGTTGGTGAGGGCCGCCGCGGTGCAGGCGCCGACGGAGTCCCCTCCAAAGCCGTCGCCATCGCCATCCTCGAAAAACAGGTACGAGCCCGGGTCCACATCACCGTCGGCGTCGTCGATGGCGCCGTCGCAGTCGTTGTCCAGGGTGTCGCAGATCTCGGCCGCAGTCGGGTTCACCGCCGCACCGGTGCCCACCGCGTCGTCGCAGTCCGCGTCGTCAGCCACGTGCCCCGCTGGCGCTTCGCAGCCCGTCGCCGTGGCAGCGGCGTCGCCAAAGCCGTCGCCGTCGGCATCGGCGTACCAAACCGTGTCCGGCGACAGGGTGGCGTCGACGTCGTTGCAGTCGGTGTCGACGTCGGCGAATCCGACTGGTGCGTCGCAGGCGGTGACGCCGACGTCAGGGTTGCCGTAGCCATCGTTGTCGGCGTCGGCCCAGAAGTCGGCGGCGCCTTCCGCACCGTCCGCATCGGCATCATCTGCCGCCCCATCGCAGTCCTCGTCGACGTCGTCGGCATCACAGAGCTCGACCGCATCCGGCGAGATGGCCGCGTCGGCGTCGTTGCAGTCTCCTGCCACAAGGGACTCGCCCTCACCGGCCTCGCAAGCGGGGGCGCCGGTGGAGGCATCGCCGTAGCCGTCGCCATCGGCGTCGGTGTACACAACGACGCCGGAGCTCCCCGACCAGAAGTCATCCGCGTCGTCGATCAGCCCGTCGCAGTCGTTGTCGATGCCGTCGCAGAGCTCCGGCGCGAGCGGGTCGCCGTCGGCGCTGCCATCGGGGCAGTCCACCCCGGTGACGGGAACAGAGGTGTCGTCCGGATCCGCACCGCCAGTGCAGGCCGCCAGGGCAAGCAAGACAGGAAGGGGTCGCATGGGGTTCTCCAGGCAGCCACCGTACCCCAGTTGCCCTGTTCTGCTCCTCCGCGGCCTGCCCCAATTCCGCTACGGCGTCAGGCTGCACCCATCTGCGTCGCAGCTGCCTTCCACCTCGCCAGACACCGTTGTGACCGTCCCGGTGTTCGCGGAGAGGATGGTGCCGGGTGTGACGTCGAAACGGGCGGGGTTGCCATCGTGCTCGGCGAAGGTGACCGAGCCCTCGCCGTCGATGGTGAGGGCGTCGGTCGCGTCTGTGGTCCCGTCGAACACGCAGCCGAGGCATTCGAAGTCCGCGTCCAGGATGGTGTGGGCCGTCGACCATCCCGGCAGCAGCGAGAAGGTGGTGTCGATGGCCTGAACGGAACCCGCCATTTGAGCGCGTCCGACAAAGCTGGAATCCGTGATCACGACGTTGGCGGTCGAGTGGGCCAGCGACAGGGACCTGAGGACGGGCGAAGCCGCGATTCCCTCCACCCTGACCAGCCGGACGTCAGAACCACTGACCGTGAGGGTTCCCGCGACGCTCACGTCGGTGATCGTGATCGTCGTCTCGACCGAGTCGTCGATCGCTGAAACCCCGACGAAGCTCGTGGCATCGGCGAAGGCGACGTCTGCGACCTCGGCCGACGTGTGCACCCAGGCCGCGACAACCGGGGTAGACGGCGCGTCGGCCTCACCGATCAGGGTCAGGCCGGACAAGCGAAGGTGCTCGAAGTGGGGCAGGTCCCGACTCTCGAACGTGTTCGGCACGAGCACGGTCGGGTTGCCGTGCCCACGCAGCTCGTAGGTGCCGCTGTTCAAAGCGGGCCAACCAGGAATCGTCGGGTCACGTCCCGTGACCTCCACGTCCTGGCACACGTCGAACACCCCCGCCTCGGCAGGAATCACCAGCAGCCCGTTCACCGGACTCCCGCCCGGTGGCGTGTGGGTGAAGTCGGGCTCGTCGAATGGGGTCCACGCCGTGTTCAGGCAGTCGCTCGCCACCCCGTCGCACAGCTCGATCGCGCCGGGGTAGACGCCGGCGTCAGCGTCATCGCAGTCATCGGTGTTGTCGACGCCGTTGGTGAGGGCCGCCGCGGTGCACGCCCCGCCGGTGTCCCCCCCAAAGCCGTCGCCGTCGCCATCCTCGAAGAACAGGTAGGTTCCCGGGTCCACGTCGCCGTCGGCGTCGTCGACGTCGCCGTCGCAGTCGTTGTCCAGGGTGTCGCAGATCTCGGCCGCAGCCGGGTTCACCGCCGCACCGGTGCCCACCGTGTCGTCGCAGTCCGTGTCGTCGGCCACGTGCCCCGCTGGCGCTTCGCAGCCCGTCGCCGTGGCCGCCGTATCGCCAAAGCCGTCGCCATCGACATCGGCGTACCAAACCGTGTCCGGCGACAGGGCCGCATCGACGTCGTTGCAGTCGGTGTCGACGTCGGCGAAGCCGACTGGTGCGTCGCAGGCGGTGACGCCGACGTCCGGGTTTCCGTAGCCATCGTTGTCGGCGTCGGCCCAGAAGTCGGTCGCGCCTTCCGCACCGCCAGGATCGGCGTCATCTGCCGCCCCATCGCAGTCCTCGTCGACGTTGTCGGCATCACAGAGCTCGACCGCATCCGGCGAGATGCCTGCATCGGCGTCGTTGCAGTCACCGTCGACCAGCGCCTGCCCCTCCCCGACCCCGCAAGCCGGTACAGCAGTGGAGCCATCGCCGTAGCCGTCTCCATCGCCATCGGTGTACACCACCACGCCGGAGCTGCCGGCCCAGTCGTCGTCCGCGTCGTCGACGAGCCCGTCGCAGTCGTTGTCGATGCCGTCACACAGCTCGGGCGCGAGCGGGTCGCCGTCCGCGCTGCCATCGGGGCAGTCCACCCCGGTGACGGGGACGGATGTGTCGTCGGGGTCGGCACCGCCGGTGCAGGCCGCCAGGGCGAGCAAGAGAGGAATGGGTCGCATGGGGTCTCCGCGCGACACCGTACCTCAACGCGGCCGGCGTCCGCTTCTCAGGCGGAGAGGGGTCAGCGGACGCGGAGGGGGTCCGGACGCGGAGGGGGTCAGTGTTCCCCTATCTCCTAATTCGGGCGAAAATGCTGGTTACAGCGTGGGCGCTCCTTGTCTCGCGGACCAAAGTGCCGGGACGGATAGCGGTCCCCGGAGTTCTGTCCGGATTCCGGACTGAAACCCGTTCATCGGCGCCCATCCTCGGAGTTGAGTCCGGAATTCGGACACAAGTCCCCCCATCGATCCCGATCCCCCGAGTTTTGTCCGCCCGCCCTCCGAAGCCCGTCCCGAACAGCCCGTCGGCCCGCCCATTCCCGCCCCGGTACGGACAAATGCCTCATATCGCTGATAATAGGAGATAGGGGAACACTGACCCCACCCGAGCCCAGCACCCAAGCCGGTCCACAGCGATCCCCATTAGGAGAAGGGGGAACACTGACCCCTCCCCGCCCCGCTACCTCCTCTTCTTCGCCTCTCTCCGCTTCGCCCGGTTCGGCCCTCTGCCGGGGCCGTCCCCCTCGTCGGCCGCCAGTACGGCCTGGGCCCGCCGGAGCCCCCTGGCCACGATGTCGGCGCCCTCCATGCGGCTCAACGCCATCGCGTAGGCCGCCACGTCGAACTCCGCGCCGCTGGTCATCGACGCGTGCATCTGCATGACCAGCGCGTCCATGATGGCGTGAACCACGGCGTGGCGGTTCACGCCCTCGGCGGTCAGTCGGTCCACGGTCTGCGCGACCACAGGCGGGTCGTTCTCGGCGATCTGGGTCTCGATCACCGCGTGCACGCTGGCGTGCAGGTCGGGGTTGGGGATGGCCCCGTGCAAGGCGGGGTTCGGATGCGCGGCGTGCCACTCGCGCATCTGGTCGCCGCGGCTGATCTCGTCGAGGGCCAGCCACGCGCTGGGGTTGGGGGCGACAGAGGGGTCGTGCATCAAGGCTCCTGGAAGTAGGACCGATACCACTCCTTCTCGTGATGGTCGAGCGCTGCCGGGTCGGGCACGTGGGTGTCGTCCAGGAGGGCAAACAGGTGGTCCAGGGTTCGAAAGTCCCGCTGGCTCACCACCGGAATGCCCGCGCGGACCAGCGCGGCAGCCGCAACACCAAAGCCCTTCTGGTACCGCCGCTCGTGCTGCGGCACCAGCCGATTGCCATCGCTGACCACCTGGCTGCCGCACGCACCTGACATGTCCATCAGCAAGGCGAAGCGCACCTCGCTGAGCCGCGCCACCTCGACCATCTGACGGGCTGCGGCGACCATGGCCTCGGTTCCGTCGGCCCTGCCGTCGAGCCGCACCGTGGCTGTGCCGTCGAGCACGGCATGTCCGTCGCCGCCGTACAGGTCCGGCATGGGCCGCGGCACCCCGTACGCGACCTCTTCGGGGCAGAAGGGAACCGCGCGGATGCCCGGAATCGCGATGAGCTTCTGCGCGGTGGGGTAGCCCCCGTAGGCCGTGCCATCGACGCCGCACAGCCATCCGGCGAGGCAGCCACTGAACAGCACCGGCCACGGCGACTCGGGCGTCGGCCGTGGCCAGCTGCTCATCTCGCGACGCAGCGCATCGAGCCGCGCTGCGGGGGTCACTATCGACCCGGGGCCTTGCCCTTCTTCTTGCCCGGGCCCGCGTCGGTGCGGTTGAGCACGAAGGGGCTGTTCGCGGGGTGCTTGTTGCTGGCACCGACGTGGATGTGCTCGGTCGCCAGCTGGTTGTCGCCCACGTGGAAGTCGAACTTCACCACCGGCCCCGGGGCCCGCAGGTCGAAGCCATCGACCCCGTCGGCGGTCAGGAAGTCGTAGTGCACGCAGTGGCCCTCGGGACCCTTCCTGACCTTGTCGCCGTAGTCGGCGCGCACCGGGTGCCAGTCGACGGCCTGCCCCGGCGTGCACACCTTGCCGTGCAGCCGACGCGGCTTGCCCTTGGTGCTGAAGCGGACGTGCAGCCCGTCCCCGTCCTTCCACACGAACGCGCCGGCGCCCTCTTCGGCAGCAAAGTCGGGCTTGCCCTGAAAGTCGCTGGGCTGCAGCGCCAGGGCGGGAAGAGACAGGGCCATCAAGGCGGCCGAGGCGAGCACGAACCGGAATCGAGACATGGGGAATCCTCCGGGGAAGGGGTGCATTCTAAGAGACAAACGCAGCCCGCCGGCGGATATTCCTTGCCTCAGTGATCCAGGCCGGTCTCTTGGGTGAAGTCCCGCCAGCCCACCACCTTCCAGCCGCCGTCCGCTTGGTGCATGGCGATGGCGAAGAGCGGGCGCTCGTACACGTCGTCGATGGTCTCGCAGCCAGCCTCGACGTCGGGGGTGGCCTCCCAGCACTCCTCTTCGTGCACCTGGACGGTGCAGTCGGCCCCAACCTCGACCGTGTCCCGCAGCAGCGCGATGGTGGACTCGACGGCCGCGACCTGCTCGGGGCCGTCGTCGGTCATCGGGGGCGGAACCGCGATGGCGCCGTATCCATCGCCCGTGTACCAACTCACCGGGCCGCAGTCGTCGGGGATGACGAGCGCTCCGGGGGCCCCGGTCGACGCCCATCCTCCGGCTTCGAGCAGCTCGATCGCGGGCTGGTCGAGCACGAAGCGGGTCGAGCCCGACAGGCCGTCCTGGGCCAGCGCGATCAGCTCGGCGGCGACGGGGTCGTGGGCACCGTCCTGCGCAGCGGGCGCGGTGGGCGCGTCGACCGGCGCGTCGTCGGCGTCCTCGGGGTCGAGCTGAACCGCGACGAAGGCCGGCTGCGGCGCGTCCTTGGGGCAGCCGAGCATCCAGAGCAGCGCGATCATCAGGACTCCAGGGTGTACCAGCCCGAGATTACGAAGCCTTCGGTGTGTTCGCGCAAGATGGGAAGCCGCCGTCGGGCCTGCACACGCACGTCGAACAGATCCAGCGTGTTCCAGTCGGGTGCCCACGAGGAGCGCACGGCGTCATCGGGGCCCAGCACCTGGACGTGTCCGCCCCACTCGGCCGGCCAGGTGCACGGCGTGAGTCCGACCTGGAAGGCGACGGCGCGAACCCCATCCGCCTCGTCGTAGGGCTCGACGTACATGCCCTTGTGGTGCCGGTCGCTGACGAGAACACCCCCCTCGCCCACCCCCAGCTGAAGCCCGCTCACACGCTCGGCGAGCTGACGTCCTTCGGCAAAGAGCCAGCGCCCCAGGCCGCACAGGTCGTGGGCGCACGCCGGCTCGGGCACCCACGACGACCGCCACAGCTGGTAGCCGTGCTCGTGCGGATGCAGATCGGGGATGTGGGCCTCGCCGCGCAGGGCCTCGAGCGCCGCCGCGGCCACCGCCTCGTCGAAGGCGCGCTCGATGCGCACGGCCCCCTCGGTCGCGAAGGCCTGCGCGAGCGGGGCGATGGCGGCATCGTGGAGGTGGCGCGCCTGGATCACCCGCCCTCCAGCGGATCGCGGACCGGACCGCTCACCCACCCGTTCGTGGCCAGGCGGGTGTGGTGGGTCGTGAGCAGCGGGACGCGGTGCGGCCGCAGCATGGGGTAGATGCTGTAGGCGTCGAGCGTGTCGAAGCCCGGAGGCCGGCGGTCGCGCACGGTCCGGTGGTCGGGTTCCAGGAACTCGAGGTGGCCCCCCTCGCTGGCTGGCCACGACTCGCGGGTGAGCCCCACCACCCAGGCGACCACCCGGTGCGGCGCCTGGTCGGTGTGCGCGTCCAGGTAGCAGCCCTTGCGGAACAGATCCCACGCCACTCCTTCGCCCTCGGGAGCCTGCAGGTCGCGGCCCGAGAGCTCCGACAGCAGGGCTGGGATGTCCCGGGTGATCAGCGCCTCACACTCCGGATGGGTGCCCGCCCAGGAGACGAAGCGCCGCCAGATCAGCACGCTCACATCGGCCTCACGACGCTCGAACAGCTCGAACGCACCGTCCAGGGCCGAAGCGTGGAACTCGTCCGCCAGACCGGGCCGTAGAACCGCGGGGATTCGCAGGCAGCGCGTCTGGTGCCAGTCCTCGCGAATCGCGGCGATCACCGCGGGGTCCCGCAGGCGTGGGTGCAAGGTCGAGGCGTCGTGCAGCACGGCTCATCGTACACTCCGGCCGTGCACACGCTGATCACCATCCTGGCCTGCGGCCCGGCCCAGCCCCCGGTGTCCGCGCCGGCCCCGGCACCGGCCGAGGCCCCGGCCCCGCCCGAAGCGATCTACTTCGTGCTCGTCGACCGCTTCCACAACGGCGACCCCAGCAACGACGCCGCCATCGACCTCGCCGACCCGCAGGCCTTCCACGGCGGCGACATCCGCGGCGTGCGCGACAAGCTCGACCACATCCAGGACCTGGGCTTCACGTCGGTGTGGCTGTCGCCCGTCTGGCGGATGCGCACCGACAAGCTGGACGAGTGGGGCGCATTCCACGGCTACTGGGTGCACGATCTGGGCGAGGTGGAGCCCCGCATGGGCGACGAGGCCGAGCTGCGCGCCCTGTCCGACGACCTGCACGCCCGCGGCATGCGCCTGTACCTGGACGTGGTGTGGAACCACGTGTCCTTCGACAGCCCCCTGCGCGAGCAGCATCCCGACTGGTTTCACCCCTCCCTGCAGATCGAAGACTGGGACGACCCCGACCAGCGCATCCAGCGCGAGGTGCACGGCCTGCCCGACCTCGCGCAAGAGAACCCCCAGGTCTACAGCTACCTGCGCGAGCGCAGCCTGGGGTGGATCGAGCGCATCGATCCCGATGGATTCCGGGTCGACGCCGTGCGGCACATGCCACTGGACGTGCAAGCACGGCTGGGCGCCGAGGCCCGAGCCGCCAGCGGGCGGGACTTTCGCCTGATCGGCGAGATCTTCGATGGAGACCCGGTCACCCTCGCCCACGACTGGAAGGCCGGCGGATTCGACGGCGCCTTCGACTTTCCGCTGCGCTACGCGATGATCGACGTGTTCTGCAAGCAGGCACCCGTGGGGCGGCTGGGCGCCGTGCTGGCCATGGACCCGCTGTACGACGACCCCAACGCCCTGGTCACCATGCTCGACAACCACGACGTCAGCCGCGTGGCCAGCGAGTGCGGCAGCGCGTCCCGTACCGGCGCCGGCATCGACTTCTTGCTGGCGGCGCGCGGCGTGCCGTCGCTCACCTACGGCACCGAGGTGGGCCTGCAAGGCGCCAGCGAGCCCCACAACCGGGCCGACATGCGCTTCGAGCCCCACCCCCTGCGCGAGCGCATCCGCGCAGGGCTGCAGCGCCGAGCCGAGCACCCCGCCCTGCGCGAGGGCACCACCTGGGTGCACGAGCTGACCGCCGACCGGCTGGTGCTGCACCGCGCGAGCCCCAGCGAGACGGCCGTGATCACCGTGACCGGCGGCACCACCCCGTCCGTCGACGTGCAGTTCGCCCAGGCCTCGCAGCCCATTCGGGGACAGCGCCAGGTCCAGCTGCGCATCGAGGGCCTGCCCGCCGACCGGCCCGCCGTCCTGACCGGCACCGGACCACAGCTGGGCAACTGGAACCCCGACGCCGGCGTGCCCATCGACGCCGGCCTGGCCACGATCACCGTGCCGACGCCGGGGGTGCTCGAGGCCAAGGTGGTGCTGCGCGGCCCCAGCGACGAGTGGCAAGCGGGAGCCAACCGCTACGTGCACGTGCCTACTGGATCGGGGCCGCTCGAAACCAGCCTGAGCTGGTGAGTTCCCGGCCTGCTCTTGATTTCTTGGCGAACGCCGTTCACAATACGAACATGATTCATGAGACTGCCACGCCCGGTGCCCGCCGCCGGGCCCGTCGCCGTGAGGCCCGCAAGAACGAGATGCTCGACGCCGCCATGGAGATCGTGGTCGGCGACGGCATCGAACACCTGACCATCTCGCGCCTGGCGAGCGACCTCGACGCCGCGGTGGGAGCACTGTATCGCTATTTCCCCGGCAAGGGGGCGTTGATGGTCGCGCTGCAGGAACGGGCCATCGCTTCGTTCGGCACCTTCATGGACGCCGAGATCGAGCGCACCCGCAGCGCGGGCGACGCCGAGTCGTGGGAGCGCCGCGAGGTGCTGGCCCTGTTGCCGGTGCTGGCCGCCTTTCGCGCGTACAGGCGCTTTGGCGACAGCGAGCCCGCCTTGTTCGCGCTGATCGACCGCAGCATCTCCGAGCCGCGACCCCTGCTCGACGACGACGAAGCCGCGGCGATCCAGGGCGTGCTGGGCCCCATCTTGGAGCGCGCCGCCTCGGTGCTGGCCGACGCCGCGCTCAAGGGCGCCCTGTCCGAGGGCGACGCGCTGGCCCGCACCCACATCCTTTGGGGAGCGGTGCATGGCCTGCGGCACTTCAAAAAGCGCGACGCCCGCCTGCCCCCCGAGCTGCACTCCGACACGCTCTCGGATCAGCTGCTGCGCGATCTGCTGGTGGGCTGGGGAGCCAGCCGCCCCGACGTCGACGAGGCCACCCGCCGCGTGTAAAGCGGCTACGGCACCACGATGCGCACGTGGTCGCGAAAGGCCTCGAAGGCCGAGCGCGTCGCACCCTCGCTGCCGGGCTCCCAGCTCTTGACGTGGCCCTCGACCACGACCGCGGTGTGCTCGCCCACCTCGCTGGCCCACACCAGCACGTGCCCCGAGCCCTCGGCCGCGCAGTCCATGCGCCCCTCACGCCCGTCGATGGTGGGCGAATCGCAGGTGCCGTACTTGCGCGAGACCTCGGCCATGACCTCGACCACCAGCTCGTCGGCGGTCTGAGCGCGCATGCCGATCTCGAAGTCGAGCCCGTGGTCGGGCGGGGCAAAGCATCGGCCATCGGTGCGATCGACGGGATCACACGCCCAGCCCTGGGGCGGCGCGACCCACACCTCGGTGCCCATCGCGTCGATGAGCGGGAGGTCGCCCGACCGGCGCAGCATGCCCTCGCGAACCAGGTAGCGCTCGATGACCTGGGCATCGGCAATGCGTGGCCCGGTGGGCGCCCAGCGATCCTGCACCGCGGTCACCCGCACACGCTCGGTGTAGCCCTTGGCCTCGAAGCCCACCTCGAACACCAAGAAGCGTTCCACCGCGGTGGTCGAGGCGTCGTACACCACCACCGCCGGCTCGCCCACCAGCTCCGGGCGCCGAACCAGCCCCACGTGCTCGAGCATCTCGCGGCGGCGGGGCAGCTCGACCGGAAGGTCGCCGAACGCGTACTCACCGGCCACGATGTGCACCAGGCGGCCGTTGTCGAAGATCAGCTCGGCGCCGAACTCGTCGTGGCGCCACAGGTCGCCGTCTTCGCTTTGGTAGCCCGCCGCCATCAAGCGGTTGAGCAGATCGACGGGGGTGACGTCGACCGGCGCGCCGAGCACGTACAGCAGGTCGCTCAGGCGCTGCGGGTCGAAGCTCCACTCGGGCTGCGGGCAGGCGGGGCAAGCGTCGGAGCACGCCGGCCCGGCACCATCACCGCCACGAATCGAGAGGCTCTGGGCCGGCTTGTCCCACTCCACCTCGATGGTGAAGTAGCCACGGGCCTTCAAGCCCGTGTCGGTGCGCGTCTTGTCGCCCGCAATCGCCTTTCGCGTCGCTCCAAGCTTGGTCTTGACGCCCAGGTGCTCGGTCAGGCCCTGGGTCTGCGCCCAGGTGGCGGCCACGTCGTCGTGCTCGACGTCGACGCCGAGCACCACCCCGTCCGAGGTGTGCAGCCGCAGGCGAGGCGCGTCCTTGTACAGGTCGACGGCACCCGACTCGGGCAGCAGCTGGTGGCCGTTGCAGGCCAGGGTGTCGCGCAAGGCCTCGGAGCCGCTGGTGAGGCCGATGGTGCAGGCGTAGCACAGCGCCTCGGCGGAGCGATCCTGGGCGGTCGCGGGGGTGAGCAGGGCGGCAATCAGCGCGATCAGCATGGGCGCCACGTTAGCACTGGTGCTCGTTGCGGAGGGACACGTGCGCTTGGGCGACATCTGGCCGTGGCTCGGTGCGCTGCTGCTTCTGGCGCTGCTGCTGGGGGTTCCCCGGCTGGTGCGCAGCTACACCGACGCGCCTACTCCCGCAGCCACACCCGACTCCCCCCCGCCGCCACGGTGAAGGTCAGGTTGTCTCCCGAGGCCACCACGGTGTCGCCGGTGAGCACGTCCCGCCAGGTGCCGCCCGTTGGAAGCCCGGCGAAGCTCAGGCCGTTGGACAGCTGACGATCGGCACCGCTGCGGTTGATGGCGGCCACCATGGCGGCGCCATCGTGCTCGCGAGACCACGCCAGCACGTCGTCTTCTTGCCACCAGTTGCTGCGCGTGCCCCGGGACAGCACCGGGTGCTGGCGACGGGCCTGCCCGAGCGCGGTCACGTGGTCGAGCACGCCGCTCTCGCGGGCCGATAGCCCCGAGAAGCGCATGAACTGCCGGTTGTCGGGGTCTTGATGCCCGGGCAGGCCCAGCTCGTCGCCGTAGTAGATGAGCGGCAGGCCTTCGTGGGTGAGCAGGAAGGTCCAGCCGAGCTCGAGCTTGTCGTAGGGCACGTCCCAGTCGGGCGCCGCGGCGGGTTGCCGGATCTCGCTGCCGCTGGCGCAGGGCCCCTGGTCGCCCTCGTTGGCGACGGTGACGAAGCGCGGCACGTCGTGGTTGCCCAGGAAGGTGGACATGGTGTGGCCGCTGAAGGCCGTGCGGCTGTCGTTCCAGCTGCTCTCGAGGTCGGCGAAGCTCGCCCCCTGGTCGATGAGCGCCGAGCGCAGGGTGAAGTAGAAGGGGAAGTCGAACTGCGCGTCGAGCTCGTCGTCGTTGACGTAGCTGCCGATCAGGTCGCGGCGGCCGTCGAAGGTCTCGCCCACGGTGTAGAAGTCTTCGTCGCCGCCGGCGGCCCGGTGCTCGATCTCGCCCTTGATGCGCTGCTGCAGGTTGAAGAACACCGAGTGCGGCATGTGCTTGACCGCGTCGACCCGGTACCCGTCCAGCTCGTACTCCTTGGCGAAGGCGATGGCGTCGTCGACCATCTGCGCCGAGCTGTCGACCCGGTAGTAGTCGATGTCGGGAAGGAAGGGATCGAACCAGCAGGTCTCGGGAATGTCGTCCCAGTTGTTCGCGTCGTTGCACAGCCGCTGTTCGTTGAACCACTCGGGGTGCTCGGTGGCGTAGGGGTGCTCGTCGTGCACGTGGTTGGCCACCCAGTCGACGAGCACGCGCATGCCGCGGGCGTGGGCCTTGTCGATGAGCTCGCGCAGCTTGGCCTCGGTGCCGAAGTGCTCTTCGGGCTGCCACGGGTCGCTGGGCCAGTAGCCGTGGTACCCGGTGAAGGTGGCGCCGCACTTGTCGCCAAACACGCCGTCGCCGTTGTTCTGGGGAGCCGTGAGCCAGATGGCTGTCACGCCCAGCCCGTCCAGGTAGTCCAGGCGGTCGATGATGCCCTGCCAGTCGCCCCCCATGTAGTCGGTCCAGGCGTGGCTGCTGCCGTAGGGGTTGTCGTTGCTGGGGTCGCCGTTGTCGAAGCGGTCGACGAAGGCGTAGTACATGACGCCGCCGTCCCAGCCTCGGTCGTCGAGCCACATGGGCACGTACAGCTCGGGAGCCGAGTGGCCCTCGGCGTCGGACGCGCCCACGCGCACGGTGTGGCGCCCATCGGCGAGACCGTCGAGGGAGAGCTCGAGCGGCTCGGCACCGGTCCAGCCCTGGGCCGCCGCCAGGGGCTGCCCGTCGAGGGTAAGGTCGACGGCACCCACCGCCGCCTCACTGGTGCCCGGCTGCCAGGCAACGGTCATCTCGACGGTGTTGGCCTGCCGATCGATGTCGAGCCGGGTGAGCAACAGCTCGGGCTGCTCGCAGGCGTCGACGTGAACCACCGAGTTGCAGGTGCCGTCCGAGCCGCACGCGGCCCAGGTGCCGGCGTCGTAGCCGCTGTCGCACTGCATGCCCGAGGCGCTGGGATCGCACGTCCACATGCCGTCGACGATGAACTTGTAGGCGTGATCGCCGGGCGCCAGGTCGAGCGAGGTCACCCAGGCCCCGTCCTGCTGCGCCATCGGCAGGGGTTCCCAGTCGCTGAAGGCGCCGGCGATCTGGACCGAGCTGGCCGCCCCGACCCACCGGAACTCGGTGCCGCAGTCGCCAGCCAGCGCGCCCACCGCGAGCTCGAAGCTGAGCTCCGACGCCGCACAGCGGTCGGTCGCCGTGACGGTGATGGCTTCGCGGCCGCTGAAGCCCTGGGCGGGGATCGCGTACAGGTCGTCTCCGGAGATGCCCACGTCCAGGTTGTCGCCGCTGCTGGCGGCGAACTCGAGCTCGGACACCGGGCACCGGGACTCGAGCACCAGGTCGGCGACGGGCACCTCCCAGACCGCGTCGATGTCGGTGTAGGGGGTGCTGGGGGCAGCCAAGACCGGGGCGTGCTCCTGGGAGCAACAGCCCGCGAGAACCAGGGCGGGGACGAGGAGCGAGCGGCGCATGCCCGCATCGTAACTCACGGATGAGTCACGGTCCTGTCAAGCAAGCGTTGCACCAGCTGCGCGCAGCTCGCGGGGCGGTCGTCGGGGTCGGCTGCCAGCAGCGATCGCAGCACCTCCAGCAGGTCGCGGGGTGGGCCCTGCGGCAGCGGAACGTGGCCCGATACCGTCGCCGCCACCCGCTCGTGCAGCAAACCCGCGAACACCGGTCGGGCGTACAGCATCTCGTACAGCAGGCAGCCCAGCGAGAACAGGTCGGCTCGATGGTCGACCGACGCGGGCGCGGCCAGCTGCTCCGGCGCGACGTAGCCCACGGTCCCCATCCACCGGTCCATCCAGTCCAGGTCGGTGTCCATGGGATCGCCGTCGACCTTCACCACCCCAAAGTCGGTGATGCGCGGCAGCCAGCCGTCGTCGATGCGCTGCATGCGCACGTTGTGTGGCGCCAGGTCTCGGTGCACCAGCCCCCGCGCGTGAGCGTGGCCCAGCCCCTCGGCCAGCAGGATGGTCACGCGGCGTGCGACGGCAGGGCGCACCGGCTCGCCCGCGATCCAGGCATCCAGGGTGGGGCCCAGCACACGCTCGCGGATCACGCCCAGCCGTCCCCTCACCTCGATCACATCCGAGACGGGCACCAGCGCGCGGTGGCGCAGGTGGGCCTGCACACGGGCATCGCGCCGCATGCGGTCCTGGGCCTGGCCATCCCCCGCCCACAGCCGCAGCACGTGCCGCGAGCGCAGGTGCAGGTGCAGCAGCTCGTACACGGCGACGTCTCCGTGCTCCGAGATGCACTCGGTGACCCGGTAGCGACCCACCTGGTGACCCACGAGAGAGCGAGGCTGCATCCACAGATAGTACCGGGCGAAGTACCAACGCCCGTGACACTGCTCTATCAGCGTCATTCTGGGGTCCCGCGCAGCCGGTACAGTGGGTGTGGAGCCACCGTGACCACCCCCACCATTCCAACGCTCGAAGAGATGAGCCCGGGCACCTTGCCCGAGATCATCGGCCGCGAGCGTGAGCGGGCGCGCCTTCTAGAAGCCGCCGGGCGCCTGGCCGACGGCGAGGGCTGCGTGGTTCACCTCGTGGGCGAGCGGGGCCTGGGCAAGTCACTGCTCAAGGACAGCCTGATCGCCGAGCTTCGGCGGCGCGAGGTCACCGTGTTGGAGCTGCGCTCGACGCCGTCGGGCCCACCGCTGGGGGTGCTGGCGGCGGTGCTCGAGACCGCGGTCGATCAGCTGGGCCTGGCCGAGCTATCGGCGACGCTGGCGTGGACCGAGTCCCAGCGCGAGCAGGTCGCCCAGTTCTTGAGCGCCGACGACGACGAGGGGATGCACCGCGAGGCACTGCGCAGCGCGCTGACCGAGCTGCTGCTGGTGGGTGACGAGCCCCGCGCGATCGTCTTCGAGGACTTCGAGCACGCCGGCCCCCTGGTGCGCGAGGTGGTCGAGCACGCGGCCCAGGAGGTTCGACGACGGGGGGCGATGTTCGTGGTGGTGGAGCGCCCCGGGCGGCAGCGGGCATCGCGGCGGCCGGGCTGGCACGTGCTGCGCCTGCAGCCGCTCACCGCCGACGCGTCCACCGAGCTGGTGCAGGCGCGGCTGGACGTGCGCCAGCTCCCGGCCGCCACCGTGCGCCAGCTGGTGGACAAGGTGGCCGGCAACCCGTACTTCCTGGACCAGATCCTGGAGGCCTGGGTCGAAGACGGCGTGCTGGAGCCGTCGGGCGGCGGCTTTCGGGTGTGCCGCACCGACAAGGCGCTGCGCCTGCCAGAGTCCCTGGACATGGCGCTCGAGGAGCGCATCGAGCGCCTTCCCGAGCGCGAGCGCCAGCTGCTGCGCATGCTCGCGGTGGCCGGGTCGACGAGCAGCGGCGCGCTGACGGCGGCGGCCAGCGAGCTGTTCGAGTCCGACACCTCGGGCATCCGCAACACGCTGCAGTCGCTGGGCGCCCAGAAGCTCGTGGAGCGGGTGGCCGGGTCGATCGAGGTCGCCGAGACCGCGCTGGCCGACGTGGCGGCCCGAGGGCTGGAGCCCGAGCGGCGCGCCCGCACCCACGCCGCGGTGGCTCGTGCCCTCGAGGCCAACGGCTCGACCCACGCCGAGCGGCTGGCGCATCACTGGCAAGAAGCCGGGGTGCCGGAGCGCGCGCTGCCGTACCTGGTCACCGCCGCGGCCGAGCACCGCCGCGTGTTCGACCACGACGGCGCCGAGGCGCTGTATCGGCGTGCCATCGACATCGTGCGCTCCGGATCGAGCGGGGATCTGGAGCTTCACCCCGAGCTGTGGGAGCAGCTCGGCGACGTCTACCTCAATCGAGGCGACTACCGGGCTGCCGCCGAGGCCTACGAGGCCGCCGAGGAGCAGTCCGCCGAGCACACCGATCCGGGCGCGGCGACCACCGCTCGGCGCATGCGCAAGGCAGCGGCGGTGGCCCTGCACCTGGGCAACCAGCGCCGCGCCCTGTCCCTGTGCGCGATGGCACGGCGCCACTGCGGCAAGCGCCACCGCGCCGAGGAGGCCTGGGTGGCCGCCGTCGAGGCCGCCTCGCACATCCGCCAGAGCCAGCTCGACGCCGCGCGCAGCGCGCTCATTCGTGGTCGCGAGCTCGCCCGGCAAGAGACTTCGGAGGCCCTGCGCACCGAGGTCGAGGCGCAGCTGGCGTCGGTGATCGGGGCCTGGTACCTGCGCCGCGCCGAGCCCGACAAGGCGCTGGTGGTGCTGGAGCGCGGGCTCGACTGCTCGGTCGCCGCCGACGAACACGCCGCGCGCAGCGATCTGCTCCGGGGCCTGGGCCGAGCTCTGTCGCAGATGGGCCGCCACGACGCGGCTCAGCGCTACCTGATCCGTGCCGCCACCGCGTCCACCCGAGCCGACGACGTGGCCGGGCAGGCCCGGACGCACGCCGCCATGGCCATGCTGCACCTGGCCCGGGCCGACGCCGACTCGGCCCTGGGCGAGGCCATGGGCGGCATGGCGCTGGGCGGCGCCGTCGAGGACCCGGCCCTGGCCGCGGTGCTGACCCTGTGTTTCGTGCGCGTCGAGCTGGCCAGCGGCTCGGTCGAGTCGGCCGAGGCCGAGCTGGACAACGCCGCCCGGCTGGCCGCACGCTCCGGGGCTCCGCTGCTCGAGCTCGAGGCCCAGCTCCTGGCCGCCGAGGTGGCCACACGGCGCGGGCGCCCCACCCTGGCGCGCCCCGCTGTGGACGGCGTGCTCGCCCGGGCAGAGACCCTGGGCGAGATCGAGCTGGTGGGGCGGGCGCGCCTGCTGCTGGCCGACATCCTGGCGCAGCGGGGCCGCCACGAAGAGGCGCTCACCGTGTTGCTGGACGTGCTGCACCACCTGGACCCCGCCCGACGGGAGCTGCGCGGGCGCGCTGTCGAGGCCGTGCGGCGCCTGGGCGCGTCAGTCGATGACGCAGCGAAAGCCGACGCCGGGTGAGATGGAGCCCGGCGGCACCACGCGCCGGGCAGCGACGGTGCGCTGCTCGGCCTCGTCGAGCCAGGAGCCGCCCCGCGCCACCGGCCAGCCCTCGGACTCGACCCACTGCGCGACATTGCCCACCGCGTCGGTGAGCCCCAGCACGCTGCGGTCGTGGGCGGTCTCGCCCGGGACCGAGGGACCGAAGCGACGACCGCGCCAGCGTCGGGGCTCGCGCCCCCACGGGAAGGACCACTCCAGGGCGCCGCGCACCATGAACTCCCACTCCTGGTCGCTCGGCAGCCGCCAGGCGCGCCCGGTGCGCTCGGTGTTCCAGGCGCAGAAGGCGCGCGCGTCGTCGCGCGAGATCGCCACCACGGGCACCCGCGGTCGCCAGTGCACGCCCAGCGCATCTGCGCCGCGCGGGGTTCGCCAGCCCGTGCCCACCCACACCCACAGCGGGTCGCCCGCCGGGGTACGCGGCACACGCCGAGCCGACTCGCCGGGCGCCAGCGCGTTGAGGAACTCCAGGTAGGCCTCGGCGCCGATGGCCTCGCGTGTGGCAAAGAAGCCCGCCGAGGCCGGCTGGTCGGGCCCCGCTGCCATGGTGATGGCCACCACGTCGAGCGGGGCAGACAGCGGGGCCAGTAGGGGCAGCCGCACGTCGAGGTCTTGATCGGGCGCCAGTGTGAACGCCCACTGGATGGGCTCGTAGCCGGCCAGGCGCCCGACCAGCATGTAGTCCCCTCGAGGCACGTCCAGGGCGACCTGTGGCGAGCCGCCGAGCACCCGGACCTCATTGGAGTCGAGCGCCCTCAGCTCCAGCATCACCCCGGGCACTGGGGTGCGGATGCGCAGCGTGCCGCCACCCACGAGCGACGAAGACGAGCCGTCCGCACCTTGCTGGGCCAGGTACGCCGCCTCAGCGACGCCGACCCCAAGAAGCGCGGCGTTGCGCGTGCGGTCGGCGTACAGATCGCTCAGGGAGCGGCGAGCCACCTCGTTCTCAGAGACCTCGAGCGCTCCGCACAGCGCCCTCTCGGCGGCAACGAACAGGGACCGAGCCTCGCTGCGCAGCCGATCGCGGTCCCAGGTCTGGCCATCGAGCAGGGCATCGGTGTCGACCGCGCCGGCGAGCTTGAGCCGGGACGCCAGGGCCAGGTGGCTGGCCACCAGCTCGACGCCGCGCTCGGTGAGCTCGACCGCCTCGCCCGTGCGCCTCTGGCGATGCTCGTAGCCGTCGAGCCAGTCGACCAGACGCTCGTGGAGCTCGCGCATGGACGCGACCCGCTCGGCCGGCTTGGGCGCGAGCGCGTGCACGCACAGCTCCACCAGCCGGGCCGGCAGCTCCAGATCGGGCCGAGCCTCGGAGGGCGGCACCAGCTCGCCCTGGGCCGCCGAGGCCAACACCACCAGCGGCGCCATGCCCGGGAACGGCGGCTGGCCGCACAGCACCGAGTACAAGACGGCCCCCATCCCATACACATCGCAGCGAACCGAGACCTCGCCCTCCAGCAGCTCCGGCGCCATGAACTGCGGTGTGCCCGACACCCGGCCGGCACGGGTGCCCAGGCCGGCCTCGGTGAGCACCGTGCGAAGGCCGGCATCATCGACCTCGCGCACCTCGGCGATGCCCCAGTCCACCAGGTAGACCTCGCCAAAGTCGCCGATCATGATGTTGGCGGGTTTCAGATCGAGGTGCAGCACGTCGCGGGCGTGGGCGTAGTCGAGCACCTGGCACACCGCGGCCACGGTGCGCACCAGGCGGCGAAGCTCGGCGTCGAAGACCGCCTCGTCGGGCTCGGCATGAAGTGCGCGGATGCTGGCAGACAGCGGTCGGCCGGGCACGCGCTTCATCGTGTAGTACAGGTGGGGCTCGCCATCGACGCGAAGGCGCCCCAGGTCGTACACCGGCACGACGCCAGGGTGCTCCAGCTGAGCGGTGATCTGGGCCTCTTGAAGGAACTGCTCGACCGACCGCCGGTTCATGCTCGACTGCGGCACCAGCTTCATGGCCACGGTGCGCCGCAGGTCGCGGTCGACCGCCTCGACGATGCGCCCCATTCCGCCTCGGGCAATCTCGCGAAGCACGATGTACCGCGCGGTTCCCGAGTCGGTCAGGCTCACGTCGGGGTCGTCGCTCTCGACCTGCGAGGCCGTCGCCAGGTCACCGCGCGGCAAGCTGCTGATGCTGTCCACGAAGGTGGCCCCGCTGTCGGTGCGGGTGGGCATCTGGGTCATCGTGACCTCGGGCCTCGCCTCGACGCGCCTGAGGTCGGCCTCGGCCAGCGTCACCCCCGCTTCGGTCGACGCGCCCGCATACTCCCGCAGGGCCTCGGCCAGGGCGGTGAGGTCGTGCTGACCGCGCTCGCGCGTCAACCGGGCCAGCTGATCGCACAGCTCGATGACGCGGCGGCGAGACACTCAGGCCCCCACCGGCGACCCGCGATGATCGAGCACCAGCATGGTGATGTCGTCGCTGGCGGGCTCGGGCGAGAAGGCCTCGAGGTCGGCAACCACGGCCTCGACCACGGCCGCCGCTCCACGACGGCCGTGCTGGCGCACCATCTGGACCAACCGCGGCTGCCCGTACATGTCGGCTCCACAGAAGCGCTCGACGATGCCATCGGTGTACAGCATCAGCAGATCGCCTGGCCGCAGCACGAAGCTCAGCTCGGTCAGGATGGCCTCTTCGAAGTCGTCCATGAGCCCCAGCCACATGCCGTCGGTCTCGAGCTCCTCGACTTCGCCGGAGTCCGCGCGGTACACGAGCAGGGGCAGGTGAAGGCCCACGGCGGTGAAGCGACCGTTGCCGCGGTGCTCCAGCAGGTTGAAGGTCATGAACATGTGCACGCCCATGCGCTCGATGTTTCGGCACAGGCAGCGGTTCAGCGCCACGTAGGCGGCGGTGAGCGTGGTGTCTGGCCGCGACTCGAGCACCCCAAGCAACGACGAGCGCGCCATCATCATCGCCAGGCCCGAGGTGACACCGTGACCCGACACATCGCCGATGGCCAGCAGCTCGCGCCCGTTCTGGGTGTGGATGACGTCGTAGTAGTCGCCGCCGACGTCTTCGGCCGGGATCATGCAGCCCGCCACCCCGTGCCCGCCCACGACGGGGGCCTCGGGAATGAGCAGGGTCTGGATCTCGTGGGCCACCTCGACCTCGGCGAAGAGCGCATCCCGGGCGCGCTGAAGCTCGCGGGCCCTGGCCGCCTCCTGCCGAATGGAGCCCCCGAGCAAGCTCATGATCTGCGCAAAGAGCAGCCCGACCATCGCCACCACACCGGCCTGCAGCGCCAGCGAGATCAGCCCCACGTCGGGCAGGAAGACCACCTTCGTGATCACCATCAGCACGCAGTAATAGGCCACCAGCACCCGGCCCCAGAACGCCAGCCCCGTCAGCAGGCCCAGCACCATGCTGCCGCCCAGGCACATGATCAGGAAGCCCGGCCAGAACGGGGCCACAGGCCCATCGGTGAGCACGTAGGCCAGCGGCGCGATGAGCCCGCCGGTGACCGCGCGACCGATCTCGACGTGGTACGGACGGGAGCTGCGCAGCGACAGCTGCGACACCACGATGTTGGCGATCAAGAACACGCCCACGCCCGCCGCAGCCCGCCACGTCGCGTCACCCGCGTACCACGACGCCCCCGCCAGCAGCAGCGACAGCACACAGAAGCCCCCAAAGAAGGCGTCGGTGGCCGACACCACCACGTCGTGCGCCTTGCTCAGGTGCCACTCGTCATCGCCCAGGTGCAGGGACTCGCTGAGCGACGGGGGGCCCGGCTTGCTGGGCCGCAGCGAGTCTCGACCACCGTCGTCGGTGGTCAGCCCAGGCTCGGGATGTGCTGCTTGCTCGCTCACGTGGCGACCCCACCGCTGACATGAAAGACGTTGCCCGTGCTGTACGTGGCCTCTTCTGCCACCCAGTACACCATTTTCGCAACTTCTACGGGCGTTGCAATCCGGCCCATTGGAATCATCTGCTTCAACGGAACCATTTGTTCGGCCGACAGCGATCGCACCATGTCGGTGTCGGTCAGGCCCGGCGCAACGGCGTTCACGCGAATCCCGCGGCTCGCCGCCTCGAGCGCCAGCGCCTTGGTGAGCCCGATGAGGCCGTGCTTGCTGGCGACGTAGCTGGCTGCCCCCACCTGGGCGACGAAGCTCGACGCGCTGGCGACGTTCACGATGGCGCCCGTCCTGGCCTCGCGCATGTGGCGCAGCGCGGCCCGGCTAAGCCAGAACGGCGCGCTGAGGTTGGTGTGCACGACGTCCAGCCAGTCTTCGTCGCCCATGCGATGGGCCATCGCCGAGCGCTGGATGCCGGCGTTGTTCACCAGCACGTCCAGCCGTCCGGTCCACTCCAGGGTCGCCGCGATCAGCGCGTCCGCTCCCGCGGGCTGCGAGACGTCCGCCATCACCACCAGCGCGTCTGCGCCGGCGTCTCGGACGAGGCCAGCGGTACGCTCGGCCTCGTGCACGGCACGTCGACCATTCACCACCACTGAGGCGCCGTGCGCGGCGAACTCGACGGCGATCGCGCGCCCGATGCCCCGGGTCGCCCCGGTGACCACGACGGTCGAGGGCTCGCTCATGGCCGCTGCCGGCGGATGAGCCCATCGAAGGCCGCCAGCTCGGACACCCAGCTCGCGTCGTCGCGTCCCTGCGTGCCTCGCAGCAACAGGCCCTTCATCGCCGCCACCGAGTGCCTCGGCAGCGCGGCCAGCTGCCGTGCTCGGGCAGTGGCGGCCTCGGCCAGCAACTCGCCAGGCGCAATCGCCGAAGCCAGTCCCTGGGCCACGGCACCTGCGGCATCCAGGCGGTCGGCCCCGAGCAGCAGGCGCCGCGCCGCAAAGCTGCCCAGCGCGTCGCTCAGCCGCTGCACCGAGCCCGCGGTGGTGACAAAGCCCGCGCCCACCTCGGGAAGGCCAAACACGGCGGTGTCGTCCACCACGATCTCGTCGCAGTGCAGCGCCAGCTCCAGGCCGCCGCCCAGGCAGTAGCCGTGCACCGCCGCGAGCACCGGAATCGGGAGCCGCTGCAGCCGGCGGAACACCCAGGTCGCGTCGAGCATGAAGCGCCGTGCGCCCGAAGCATCGAGCTGGCTCAGCATCGCCAGATCCGCACCGCTGCAGAAGCTGCGGCCACTGCCCATCACCAGCACGGCGCCCACCTGGTCATCGGCTTCGACTTCGTCGAGCGCCCGGGCCAGCGCCCGCACCATCTCGCCATCGACGGCATTGTGGCGGTCCGGTCGGTCGAGCATGAGGGTGGCGACCGAGTCGGCGATGCTCAGCCGAACCCCCGCAGCCAGCTCGGGCGCGTGCACCGCCCCGGGGCGCCGCGCGTCCCCCACCACGCCAAGCGCGCCCAGCACGGCGTCCAGGCCGCCTCGATCGAGCTGCCGCGCGCCGATGGCCTGCAGACGGCTGGTCTTCTGCCAGAACAGGTGATGCTCGCCGCTGGCTCCCCCGCTGCGCCCCGGCCCGCCCCACGGACTCACGAACACCGGGCACTGGGCGTGGTCGTCGTTGAACAGCAGCAAGCCCGTGCCCCCTAGCGCCCGTGTGAAGGCCGCAATGCGCTCGGGCTCCCGGGTCCACACGCTGGCGCGCAGCCCGAATGCGCTGCTCGACGCGATCGACGTCATCTGCTGCAGGGCCAGCTCGTCGTCGGTGGCGCAGCGCACCAGGGGGATGAGGGGGAAGGTGATCTCTTCGTCGAAGCAGCGAAGCGGCCGGGACAGCACCGTCGAGGCATCGAGCTCGACCACGGTGGGGGCCACGAAGCGGCCATCGTCACGCCGCTCGCCATGCTCGTCCATGCGGTAGCCGCCGCAGCGGATGTGGCCCAGGTCGCGCACCTCGGCCAGGGCAATTTCGAAGGCGTCGGGCCGGCCCACCGGCACCAGCATGCCGTCCACGGGATCGGCAGGCACGGTGCGGGACACGAAGGGCACCAGCTGCAGGAAGCGCTCCAGCACGGCGTCGGCCGCCGAGCCATGCACCAGCAGGTGCTTGGGGATGGGGCAGGGCTGCGTCGAGAAGTCGAAGGCCCGCAGGGCCGAGGCCGCCGCCGCGTCGACGTCGGCGTCGCGCCATATGAGCATGTGGTCGCTGCCCTCGAGCTCGAGCACCGCCTTCTTGCCCAGCGCCAGCGCACGCTCGGCCACGCTGTGTCCGGCGGTGCTGTTGCCAAAGAACACCACCGTCCGGGCCTCGGGCGCCGGCAGGAAGCGATCGAGGAAGGGCCGCGTGCGGCCGGTCACCACCCCCACCAGCCGCGCGTCGAAGCCGTGGTCGGCCAGGGTCGCACCCACGATGTCGTGCGCGATGAAGCGCATGCCGCCGTCGTTCTGGGGAGCGCGGGCGAGCACCGCGTTGCCCGGCAGCAGCAGCGAAAACAGCGGTGCGGTGTTGATGGTGGGGGAGTTGCCGGGCACCACGAGCAGCACCACGCCATCGGGCCGCAGAAACAGCAGCTCTCCGCCCCCGCCGACGTCTTCGTGACGGGTGTGGTGCCACGCATAGCGCTGCAGCAGCGTGGCATCGCCCTGGTGCACGATCCAGTCGCCATAGTAGGCCGCCAGCCGCTGGGACAGGCCGTCGGCGCGCAGCCACGCATCGAGCTCGCTGCGACGCTCGGCCAGGCGGCGCCCGGCCTCTTGCAGCACCGCCAGCCTGGCGGCGAGCCCGGCCTCCTCCCAGCGGCGCTGGGCGTGCCAGACATCGGCCAGCGGGCTGGCTGTGGCGGGCTCGTCCAGGACCGTCACGGCGCCTCCACGTCGTGGAACTGCAGCAGGGTGGTGACGATGCCCGGACCCAGCGCAAACAGGCCCAGCTCCGGAGCGACCGGCATGCCCTCGCGCAGCGCCCGCTCGAGCACCCACAGCACCGAGGCCGAGCCCACGTTGCCGTTGTCGCGCAGCACACCGTTGGACACCGAGATGGTCTGGGACAGCTGCGGCAGCGCAACCTCCAGCATGCGCATCAGCGCGGCCCCTCCCGGGTGCAGGAACAGTGGCTGCGCCAGCACCTCCGGCGCGAAGAAGGGCTCGGTCTCGCTGAGCAAGCGGGTGCGGATCTGCTTGCCCACACTCATGTAGGGCTGATTCGCCTGGTCGGCGGTGTAGTCGTTCTCGCCCAGGGCGTCGTCCCACAGCCGCGTGCGCAGCTCGGTCGCGGCGTACGAGAAGCACGGACTGGGCCCGGGTTCCCGTCCGAGCACCGCCACCGCGGCGCCGTCCGACGCCAGGCAGTGGGCCACGACCTGCGACAGGTCCGGCGCCTGGCTGTGGCGCCGGCTCGCTCCGTGGGTTCCCATGACATCCGCCGCCAGCACCATCGCGGTGCGGTGCCCGTCGCCCGACAGCAGCCGCTGGGCCAGGTGGATGCCCTGCGTCGGCCCCGCACAGCCCAGCCCGGTCAGGTCGAAGCAGGCGGTGTCCGGCGAGAATCCGTGGCGCTGCTGCAGCTGGCGGGACAGGCTGGGGAAGCCCTGGAACGAGCTGCTGACCGTGATCAACACGTCGGTCTGCGGGATGTGATCGGCGACGGTGTGCAGCGCGCGCTCGGCCAGCGAGACCGTGGCCTCGTTGACGGCTTGGTACCAGTCGGTGCGCTGATCCAGCGTGTCCAGGGACAGCTCGAGGTGCCGCTGGCGGATCTCGGAGCGCTCGTAGATGAAGCCCACCATCTGGCGCACCGACTTGCTGTCCGGCAGCGTCTCGAGCCTGCGGCGCAGCGCGGCGGCGAGGTCCATCTGGGCGATGGTGTGCCGCCCGGCTTCGGTGCCCAGCGCGCGCAGCCAGAATCGGTCGCTCAAGCCACCCTCCGATCGAAGATCGCGTGCCCTGGAAGCAGCGGATCCCCCCGAAGCGAGTCCACGAGGTCTTGCGGGAGGGCCACGATGGCCAGCCCGTCTCGACCGAAGTCGTCGTACAGCCGATCCTCGAAGGCGCCCACCTGGTTCCACGCCAGCTCGGACTCCGACTCGAGCACGAGGGCCAGGCGCACCCCGTCTTCGCTGGCGTCGATGAAGGCCGCCGAGACGCCCTGCAGGTCCGAGGCCCGGTCCTGCACCATGCGCGTCACCCCGTCGGCGGTGCGCTGGGACGTGACGTTCAGGTTCACGACCGCCAGGCTCTGGCGCATCGACTCCAGCGTGGCGATGCGATCGGTGCCGAACAGGTCGCCGCTCATCATGCGGATGAAGTCGGGCTGTCGCTCGCCTCGGGTCTGGTACGCAAAGAAGGCCGGGAAGCGCCAGAAGTAGCGGATCAAGTCGTACACGGCGTCCTGTCCGCGGTCGGACATCTCGCGAAAGCGCTCGAAGGGCACCCGGCAGTCTCCGGTCGCAAGCGCCTCCCGAACCGCCCGAGCCGCAGCCTCGCCCTCGGTCATCGCGGCCGCCACGCCAAAGCTGAAGATGGGGTCGACGAAGCGGTGCGCGTCGGCCACGCACAGCCAGCCGTCGCCGACATAGGGCTCGACGCGGTAGCTGTAGTTGTTCACCACGCGGACGGGCTCGACGGGCTCGAGCCCGGCCAGGCGCCGACGCAGGTCGGGGTTGATGTGGCGCGCTCCCCAGGCCATGGCGGCCTCCGGATCGCGGCTGACCCGCTTGTAGGTGCTGGTGGGCACCACCACGCCCACCGAGGTCAGGGTGGGCGACAGCGGGATGAACCACGCCCAGTGCTGCAGCTCCGAGTAGAAGATGAAGGTGTTGTTGCCCATGTCGCCGTGATCGCGGACAGCGTGCTCGTACTGCGTGAACACGGCGATCTGGCGGCCGAACTCGTCGAGCTGCTTGGGCCCGGCGATGCCCTGCCGCGACAGCAGGCACCGCGACCCGCTGCAGTCGACGACCACACGGGCCCGCAGCTCTCTCAGGGGCATCTCATCGGCATCATCGGCGTGTTTCCACCGAACACCCGTGACCTTTCCGCCCTCGCGCATCACCTCGCGCACGCTCCCCTGCCGAATGTCCGCGCCCAGCTCGACGGCCCGGCGCATGAGCACCTCGTCGAACTCGTCGCGGCGAACCTGCCAGGTGGGCCGCAGCACCGGCACAAAGAAGTCGGAGCGCGCGTTGGCGCCGATGACCTTGACCCCCGTCTTCACGGGCATCTGCCGCTCGTCCATCTCGTGCGCGACCCCCAGGTCCCGCAGGTAGTCCGCCGCGATCGACGTCAACGACTCGCCCACGTGGTACCGCGGGAAGCGCTGGCGCTCGATCACCACCACGTCCGCGCCTGATCGCGCCAGGTAGGCGGCCGTCGTGGCGCCAGCCGGGCCGCAGCCGATGATCACGACCTGGGTCTGCTCGGGTTTCATGCCACGCTCCTGTGGTCGGTCAGCCGCACGAGCAGCGCCACCAGCGCGGCCACGGTGGTGAAGTGCTCCGGGCGCACGTGCTCGTCGGGCACGGTGATGCCCAGCTCGCCCTCGATGAAGCTCAGCATCCCCACCATCGACATCGAGTCGATGACCCCCCACTCGAGCAGCGGCGTGTGCTCGTCGAGGTCTTGATCATCCCCATCCAGCAGCTCGTCTGCGACATACCGCAGCAGCTGCTCCACCAGCTCATCACGACCCATCATGCCCTCCCACGGCAGTTGTTCCCGCAACCAGCGCACGCCGGTCGACCTTTCCGTTGCGTGTGCGTGGCAGGGCATCGACCGCCACCACCTCGTCCACGATCATGTACCGGGGCACCAAGCCCGCAAGATGCCGTTTCGCCGACAGCAATCCCAGGCGTTCGCCGGTCACCACGAAGCCCACCAGCCGGGCGTCCAGCCCCTCTCCGCGAACGACGACCACCGCCTCGCGCACCGCAGGATGGCGAAGCAAGCCAGACTCGATCTCCCCCAGCTCGACGCGGTGGCCACGCACCTTGCACATGTGGTCGAGCCGCCCGGCGTACACCAGCTCTCCGTCGGCGTCGACCCTGGCCAGATCGCCGGTGGGGTACGGCCCCCGCTGCGGCTTGCGGCCCCAGTAGCCGAGCATGACCGTGGGCCCATCGACCATCACCTCGCCCAGCTCACCATCGGCCACGGGCCCGCCGTCCTGGCCTCTCAGCCACACGCGGTCTCCACACGTCGCCCGGCCAATCGGCACGCACGTCCGCGCACCCAACTCCGCGACGCGCCATGCGGTGCACACGTTGGTCTCGGTGGGGCCATACCAGTTGTGGAACTGGACCCCGGGCCACGCCCCCACCAGCTCCTTCAGGCGTGGCAACGGAAAGGGCTCGCCCGCGAACACCACCGTGTGCAGGCGCGGCAAGGGGCGCTCCAGCAGCCCACCCGCCGACATCATGAGCACCAGCGCCGAGGGCACCGAGTACCAGATGCTGATCGCCTCGGCCGCGATCCACTCGGCGAGGCGGGGTGCGGTGTAGGCGATGCCCTCGGGCACCAGGCACACCGTGGCGCCCACCGTGAACGCCGCGTACACGTCAAAGACGGACAGATCGAAGTGCAGCGGCGCGTGGCTGGCCAGGCGGTCGTCTGGGCGCGGCTCGATCTCGGCCACGGCCCAGTCGATGAAGGCCGCGGCGTTCTGCTCCGAGATGCACACGCCCTTGGGCGTCCCGGTGGATCCCGATGTGTACAAGATGTAGGCGAGATCGTCGGGCTGGGCCCGCTGCCGCACGGGCAGCGTCCTCTCTTTGACCGGCCACGGGCGCGCCCCGGAACCCGTGATCACCAGCGGCACATCGACCCCGTGCGCCAGCAGCTGCGCGGCGCGATCGGCCGACACGAACACCGCTGCCAGGCCGCAGTCCGCCACGATCGACGCAATGCGCGCGGTCGGACTCATGGGGTCCAGCGGCACATAGGCGGCGCCGACGCGTAGCACGCCCTGCATGGCGGCGATTGCGGTCGCAGACTTGTCCAGCCACACACCCACGCGGTCGCCGCGACCCACATCCCGCTCGTCGAGCGCCACCGCCGCTTCGTCGGCCAACAGGGCCATGTCCAGGTACGAGAAGTGCCCGTCCGGTCCCTCGACCGCGGTTCGCTGCGGGTACCTCGCCGCCGAGCTGGCCAGTCGGTCCATCAACATCACAGGCCCAGCTCCTTGGCGATCAGATCGCGCTGGACCTCGGAGGTGCCCGAGAAGATGGTGGACGGAACCGCATCGCGCAGCATGCGTTCGATGCCCACGTCGCCGGTGTACCCCATGCCACCGAAGATCTGGATGGCGTCCAGCGATGAACGAATGGCGGCCTCCGAGATGGCCAGCTTGGCCAGGCTCACCTCGAGGGTGGCCTGCTTTCCCTGGTCGCGGAGCCAGCACGCCCGGTACAACAGCATTCGCGCCCCCTCCAGGCGCAGCTTCATGTCGGCGATGCGGTGGGCCACGGCCTGAAAGCGCCCGATGGGCTTGCGGTGTTGCCGGCGTGTGCGCGCGTGCTCGACAACCCGCTCGAGCTGCCGCTCCATGCTGCCCGTGTACCCCGCAAAGAGCGCCGCCCGCTCCCAGTGCATCGACGAGCGAAAGATCGCCGCGCCTTCCCCCTCAGCGCCCAGCAGCGCCGAGGCGGGCACCCGGCAGTCGTCGAAGTAGATCGAGCTGATAGGCGACGTCTGCAGGCCCATCTTGTCGAAGGGCTCGCCCACGACCACACCGGGCGTCTCGCGCTCCACTGCGAATGCGCTGATTCCCAGGTATCCGTGCTCTGGGGCCGTCTTTGCGTACACAACGATAACATCGGCCACAGGCCCGTTCGTCACGTAGCTTTTTGCACCATTGATCCGATACTCCCCACCTTCTCGACTCGCAGTCGCCTTCAGTGCGAGCACGTCGGAGCCAGCCCCGGCCTCGGTGATCGCATTCGCCGCGACGCGCTCCCCCGACACCAGCGCCGGCACCAGCCGCCGCTGCAGCTGAACCGAGCCGTGCTCGACGATGGGCATCACCGCCGCAAACAGGTGGGCACAGGCCGAGAACACCAGGCCCCCGTCCTCGCAGCCCCGACCGAAGGCCTCGACCAGGCGCGCCGTCGAGAGCGCGTCCAGCCCCATGCCACCCAGGTGTTCGGGGACCGGCAGGCCCAACAAGCCGTACTCGCCCGCCCGCCTCCATGCCTCGCGGTCCAGGCGCCGCTCCGCCAGCCTGACATCCAGATCGACGTTCAGGTGGGCCCTACAGAACGACAGCGTTTCTTCATAGAGCTCACATTGGGTATCGGACCAATCGAAATCCAGAACCCACCCCGCGGAAATGGCGATCTCATCATGCACCATTTCACTGCCACTTCTCTTACACCCCGGTGTCATCCGCCTTCACATCGACTAGGCTGTGGTGGGGGGCCCATGAACGATCTGACGTCCGAGAACCTGACATTGACGGTAGAGAGGGGGTCATCGTGTTGGACAGTGGTGTGGTCCGGGCGCTCTGACGCACGCCAACCGGGAAAAACCCTAGTACCGTGGCTCACGGAGCTCGCCGACATGGCCAAGTCGGCCGGCACCTTGGTCGAACATCGTCTGGCCAAGCTGGAGCACATGAATTCGTCTTCACTCGTGGTGCTGATGCGCTTCATCACCGAGGCTCGGGCACGGGGGCTCGCGGTTCGCGTCGTCTACGACGGGGACAGCCGCTGGCAGCGCATGTCCTTCGCCGTCCTGCATCGGCTGACGGATGCCGGGGTTCCCCTCGAGGTGGTCGCAGACTGATGGCCGAGCTCGACTTCTACCTCACCCTGCTTCCGCAGTGGGACCGCGTCGACCGCGCGCGCAAGTTCGTGGCCCGACGCCTCGCCGACTGCTACGAGGCCGAGATCATCGCGATGGTCGCCGCCGAGCTGCTCGAGAACGCGGTGAAGTACGGCCGACGCGACACGCCCATCGAGCTCCGGGTGAACGTCTCGCCTGGTCGGTACTGTGTGTCGGTCAGCAACGGCCAGGCGCTCGACCTCACGAACTACGACCGGCTGGTGGCATTGATCGCGTGGCTGGAGTCCTTCGAAGACAGCGGGGACGCGTACCTGGAGGTGCTGCAGCGATCGGCTGATACCGGCCGTGATTCCTCTGCATCTGGCGGCCTGGGCCTCGTACGCATCGCCCATGAGGGGCGATGCTCCCTGGCTGCGACCACGTCTTCCGACGGAAACCTGACGGTCGAGGCCACACATCAAGGCAAGAAAGAAGGCTGTCATCCAAGTACCGCGCTCGATCGATAAGCTCATATCACCAGGAGGCGAGTTGTCCGAAGTCCAGTCGATAGGCACCTATGTCGAACCAGGGATCGAAGTACCGAAGCATGCCGTGGACCTCAGCAGTCTTCGGCTGGATCTCGTCGCGAACTGGCAGCGCTGCGGCCAGGCGGCCGACTGCTTCGGGCGCTTCCTGTCCTACAACTACGAAGACTCCGACAATGCCTACAACACCCTGTCCACGGTGCTCAACGAGCTGCTCGAGAACGCCGTGAAGTTCTCGATCGGCGGCGAAGACCAGGTCAAGCTGTCCATCGCCTACTTCGACGACGAAGTGGTGATGGAGACGGCCAACGTCGCCCACTCCGACAGCGCCTTCAAGCTGCTGGAGGGCGTCACCCGCATCGAGAACGAAGATCTGGAGCTGCTCTTTCTCGAGCAGCTCGAGCACACGGCCAACAATGCGACACACGCATCCGGCCTGGGCTTCATCACCATCAAGAAGGACTACGGAGCCCGACTCGGGGTCCGCGTCGAGCCAAGCCAGAACGAGGAGAACCGAGTGCGAGTCAGCGTCCAGGTCATCTTGGGAACCGAGAGCATGGGAGCCACAGCATGAGCGCCGACTACCGCGTCGTGTGTGAAGAAGCCGGCCGCGCATCGGTCAGCGGGGTGCTGCGCTTGCCGAGCCTGAAGGCCTACGAATCGGCGCTCGAGCCCGTTCGAAGCGGCCTCTCCAATGCCGCCGCCGTCTACACCGTCGACGTCACCGACCTGCAGTTCATCAACAGCTCGGGCATCACCGCCCTGTCCCGCCTGGTCGTGCAAGCGCGGTCCGAAGACAAGGGACTGGTCTTTCGAATCAACCGCTCCATCGCCTGGCAAGAGCGCACACTGACGCTGCTCAAGCGTCTGTACGCCAAGGTCGAGGTCGAAGTGGCCGGCTGACTCAGGTTCATCGAAGCAGGGAGGTTCATGTGCTACGCGCAACAATACCGGTTTGTATGTTGGCTTTGACGTTGGGGTGTGCCCCCGAGCCACAGCGTGTCGACGAGCAGCTGGCCCTGCCCGGAAGCTGGGAACAAGACCTCGAGGACGGACGGGCACGCTGGGTGCAGGGCGACTTCGTGGTCACCCACGCCATGCCACTGGCGGTGGTTCCGGGGCCCGAGAACTGCGAGATCACGCTCGCCGCGACCTTCGCGCTGATGGGCGCGGTGGACGGCGACGCGGACATGGTGTTCGACATCACCCACTACGAGCCCACCTGCGGCGCCCCGGCCTATGAGACCTTCGACGCCGCCGGCGGCTGGATGGGCTCGCTGGACGGCACCGAGACCGTCGGAGAGGTCGACTTCTGGGGCGACATCGACCCGAACCGCCCTGTCGACAAGACCGCGCGCGGCCTCATGCTCATCGACGGCGACCACGCCAGCGCCGCCCTGTGGCTGCAGGGCGAGGCCGGGGTGTCCGGCAGCTACTGGGGAGCGGTCGCCACCCACTGGTGGTAGCTCCACCCGACACATGAGAGGGGTGTCACCAACTCCCTCTCGCGGTGTTCCTCCGGGGGCCGTGGGCCGGATGTCTTGTCGCATCCGGTCCCCGCGGCTTGCGAATCAGCGCGGGTGTGCTAGCTGCCCGTGACCCGGAGGAGACCCTTTTGAAGCGGATTGCAGCGGCACTGTCGCTCACGATCGCCCTGTTTGGCGCGATTCCCGACGCAACCGCCGCCGAGGTGCAGTGGGAAGGCTTCTACCGCGCTCGCGGTCGCGCTTTCGACACCCTGTCCCTGCAGCGCGATCTCGCCAACAGCGAGGGCCTCTCCACCTACGTGCAGCACCGCCTGTGGTTGCGTCCACGCTTCGTGTTGTCCGAAAAAGCCGCCGTCTTCGTCGAGTTTCGCGGCCTCGACGGCGTCACCTGGGGCGACGAGCCGGCTCCCTACTTCGATCCGGTCGCCGGCACAGACATCGCTTCGGTGTACAGCGACAGCCTGGGCGCGCCCTCGGTCACCCTGACCACCGGCGAGCGGGCGGGCGCCAGCCAGCTCGACTTCACCCTGTGGCGGGCCTGGGGCGAGGTGCACACCGATTATGGCCGCTTCAGTGCCGGCCGCATGCCGATGCACTGGGGCCAGGGCATCTGGCTCAATGACGGCACCACCGACGACGACGGCTTTCGCGACCACGGCGACACCGCCGACCGCATCAAGTGGGAACACCTGGTCGACGACACCGTCTACGTGATGGCGGCCTTCGACGTGAACAGCGAAGGCTTCATCAACCTCGACGACGACACCCTGTCGGTCAACCTCGGCGCCGCCTACCGTACCGAGTCCATCGTGGCGGGCCTGTACGCCCAGTACCGCACCCGTCCCACCGACAGCCTCAACCTGGTCACCTTCGACGCCAACTTCGACGCCCAGCTGGGCAACATCGAGCTGCACGCCGAGATCCTGGGGCAGTTCGGCAGCGGCGACTTCGACAACGGCCTCAACGACGTGCGCGTCAGCGCTGGCGGCGGTGTGGTTCAGTTCGTGCTGGGCGGGTCCAAGAACCGGCTCGAGGCCCTGGTGGGTGCCGCAACGGGCGACGGCGACACCTCCGACGCCGCGGTGCACACCTTCGCCTTCGACCGCGACTACAACGTGGGCCTGTTCATGTTCGAGCAGCCCATGCCGGTGCTGTCCACGGGCGGCACGGGCACCGGTCGCAGCTACGAGATCACCCAGACCGGCCCGGCGATCTCCAACGCCTTCTTCCTCAAGCCCAAGGTCAGCCGCGAGTTCTTCGACAACTTCGAGGCCGGCGCCAGCGTGCTGATCGCCCGCACCGTCGTGACCCCCGAAGAGCTGGGCGACCGCGTTGGCTACGGGCAAGAGATCGACCTGCACGTGATGTACGAGCCCTACGAGCACGTCGAGATTCAGGGCACCTTCGGGGTCTTCCTGCCCGGAACCTGGTACCGCAACTACGACACCGACAACTTCGACCTGTCCGACCCGGCCTTCGGCGGCCAGGTGGTGACGGCGATTCGCTTCTAAGCTCTGCCTCTCGCCAGCGCGTCGACCGCGCGGCACAGATCCGGGATGCGGTGCTCGCCAGTCATGCTCGCCACCTCGCGGGCGGCGGCCTGGGCATCCATGCCGACGGCGGTGACACACAGCGGCCGCTCGCTGCTTCCGCGCCGCACATCGACGTGCCCACCGGCGTGAAAGCGGTTCTTGGCGATGCCCACGACGGCCACGCGCCGCCCGAGCGCCTGCCACAGGTGGTGACCCAGGCCGGGTCGCTGCCCCAGCCACACGTGCCCGTCCACCACCACGGCGCGTAGCGGCTCGTCGATCACGCCCAGCACCGCGAGCAGACAGGGCAGCTCCCGTCGATAGAACTCGCCCGGCACGTACGCTTCGATGCCATGAACCGTCACGACATGGTTCGCAACGGGCTGCTCGGCCGTCCAGCGGTCCACCAGCACCGCGGCGGCCACCGCCGTGCCCGTGGCGTCGTCGTAGTGCACATCGGTGACCGCGATCATGCGGGGTCGTATCGCGTTACGCGCCACGTCCCCCGCGGGAGGCCCGATGAACCTGCACGGCGTGCACACCGCCCTCGTCACCCCATTCGCTGCCGACGGCTCGGTCGACATCACCGCCTTCGAGCGCCTGTGCCGACGGCAGCTCGACTCGGGGGTGCACGGCCTGGTTCCGTGTGGCACCACCGGCGAGACGCCCACGCTCACCGACGGTGAGTGGGAGGCCCTGGTGCGCACTGCGGTGCAGGTGGCAGGCGGGCAGGTGCCGGTCACCGCTGGCATCGGCACCAACTGCACCCGCACCACGGTCGAAAACGCCCGGCGGGCCAAAGAGCTGGGCGTCACCGCCGGCCTGATGGTGTTCCCCTACTACAACAAGCCCAACGCCGACGGGCACCGCGCCCACGTCGACGCCGTGCTCGAGGTGGGGCTGCCGCTGGTGCTGTACCACGTGCCCGGCCGCACGGGCCAGACGCTCAAGTCCGACCTGCTCGCCGAGCTGGCCGAGCGCGACGGCGTCATCGCCGTCAAAGAGGCCACGGGCGACCTGAAGTACGGCGGCGAGGTGCTGCGCCAGACCGACACGCCCATCCTGTCGGGCGACGACTTCACCTTCCTGGCCCTGCTGGCCATCGGCGGCGACGGGGTGATCAGCGTGGTGAGCAACGTCGCACCCGCCCAGACCGTCGAGGTGTACGAAGACTTCACCAACGGCCGCATCCACGAGGCCCACGCGCTCAACCACGCGCTGCTCGACCTCGTCGACTTCTTGTTCAGCGACACCAACCCGGCGCCATGCAAGGCCGCCATGCACGAGCTCGACCTGTGCCATCGCCGGGTGCGGCTGCCGCTGGCGCCCTACACCGGCGACGCCTGCGCCCCGCTGCTCGATCGGCTGGGCCTGCTGTGAAGCTGGCGGTCCTCGGCGCCGGTGGGCGCGTCGGCAAGCTCGTGGTCGACGCCGCGGCAACCGCCAGCGACATCGAGCTCGTCGCCCAGATCGGGCGCTCCAACCTGGGGGCCGGCTGCTTTGTCGACGCCGATGTGGTGATCGACTTCAGCCTGCCCGAGGCGCTCGCCGCCGCACTGCCCCACCTGGGTGCTGCGGCGCTGGTCAGCGGCACCACCGGCCTCGACGCCGGGCTCACCGAGCGCCTGAGGGCACGCTCGCAGGCTCACCCGGTGCTGCGCGCCGACAACTTCAGCACCGGCGTCACCCTGCTGGGCGAGCTGGTAGCCACCGCCGCACGCGCCCTGCCCGACTACGACATCGAGGTGGTCGAAGCCCACCACCGCCACAAGCTCGACGCCCCCAGCGGCACCGCGCTGTACCTGGCCGAGCGCGCCGCCCAGGCCAGAGGTCACGCCCTCGCCGACCGCGCCCGCCACGGTCGCGAAGGCCGCACCGGTCAGCGCCCCGCCGGCCAGATCGGCATGCATGCGCTGCGCGGCGGCGATGTGGTTGGCGACCACACCGTGTGGCTCCTTGGCGACGGAGACCGGGTGCAGCTGGGCCACGTCGCGACCTCGCGCCAGACCTTCGCGACCGGCTCGCTGCGGGCCGCCAGGTGGCTGCACGGTCAGGGCGCAGGTTGGTACGGCATGACCGACGTTCTGGGCCTCTGAGGGCGCTTCGCGCGCTATCCTGTGGCCTGTGACCGCCACCTCCCCCGACGTGCTCGGCCTCGCCGGTAGTCTGTTCGGCGACCGCTACGAGCTACACGAGCACCTCGTCTCGGGGGGCATTGCTGCGGTGTACCGAGGCGTCGACACCCAGACCCAGGCCCACGTCGCGGTCAAGGTGCTGGACACGCGCCATGCCGACAAAGACCGCGTCGAAGAGCTCAAGAATCGCTTCGACCGCGAGGCCGAGGCCTGCCGAGGGCTCAGCTCGCCGCACTTCGCGCGCATGACCGACTACGGCACCGTCGACCAGTCGCTGCACTACATCGCCACCGAGTGGGCCGAGGGCGAGACGCTGCACGACCGCATGCGCAGCCAGGGCGCGGGCAAGCCAGCCAGCCTGATTCGCATCTTCATCCAGCTGTGCCACGCGCTGTCCGAGGCCCACGGCGCGGGCATCGTGCACCGCGACCTGAAGCCCGGCAATGTGCTGCTGGTGCCGGCGGTGGGCGGCGGGGACTTCGTCAAGCTGCTCGACTTCGGCCTGGCCAAGCACCTCGATGCCGACATCACCCTGACGCGGGCCGGCTCGGTGATGGGCACCCCCACCTACATGGCCCCCGAGCAGATCGAAGGCGCCGCCAGCGTCGATCACCGCGCCGACATCTACTCCCTGGGGGTGATGCTGTTTCGCGGCCTCACCAACAAGCGCCCCTTCGGCGGCAAGCACCCTGCCGAGGTGATGCAGGGCCACCTGCGAAAGCCCGTGCCGGCCATCGCCACCGTCAATCCCGACGTGAAGATCCCCCGCAACCTCGAGTGGGTCGTGCGCACCTGCATGCACAAGACCCGCGAAGACCGCTTCGCAGACGTCAACGAGCTCAGGCTGGCCCTGCGCTTCTGTGAGCTGCAGGGCGACGGCGAGATCGACGACGAGCACTCCCTCAACGCCGTGGACGGCCGGCTGGACATCAGCGACGAGCTTCGCGAGCGGCTGCATCGCCTCAAGGCGCCCACACCCACGCCGGCGGTCATCCGTCGCCGGGTGAGCACCGCTGCCGTCGCGGGCGCGGCCGGGGGCATCGGCCTGGCGGCCATCCTGGCCCTGGGCTTCGGGGGGGCGGTGGTGCTGGCGCTGGTGTTGATCGCGCTGAGCTAGCGCACCCGGAAAGCTGGAGCCGCGCCCTACACCCCGTTTCGGTACACATCCACGAACGCCGGCGTGGCCTTGTCCATCACCCACTCAACCGTGCGGTTCACCGAGAAGCGGTTCCACTTGGTGTACTTCTGCGACCACGCGGCGGGGGTGACCGGCTGCTCGTCGGCCAGGTAGCGGCACACCGTGCTGTGAAAGAGCCATCGGCCCAGCCCCGCGCTGACGCTGCCCGCGCTCTGCCACTGGCGGGCCATCCAGAAGCTTCGCAGCAATATGCTCAGGTACTCGCGGCCCCGGTCGTCGAGCGGCGGCGGCGGACCGGCCTCGGCGCGGTCTCGTGCGATGTCGATCCAGCCCGAGAGCATCTGCGCGAAGGCGATCTGCTCGGCGCTGCCGTCTTGGTTGGTGGACAGCACCTTGTCCATCACCATGCGCATCGCCTGCAGCACCGCGCGCACGGCCATGCGCCCACGCTCGGGGTCGGCGGCGGGCAGTGCCCGAGCGCTCCGTCGAGCGAGCTCGGCGCGAATCAGCGCGATTCCGTCCTCCGGAGGCCGAACCTGGGCGTCGAGCAGCGACTGGATCTCGCCCTCCCACTGCAGCCACTCGTCCAGGCCCACGTCGAAGCCGGCAAACACATCGATGGACAGGGGGTTGAAGACCCGCTGGGGAATCACCCGTGGCAGCGCCGCCGCCTCGGCAGCCCCCTGTTCGATGCTGCCGGCATCGTCGAAGCGCTTGTGGAAGCCCGCGCAGTCAGCCCGCACGATGGCCACCAGTCCCGTGGGGTCTTGCACCGTGTGGAAGGGGAACTCGCGGCAGAAGGACGGCTTGGCCTCGGCGCCGAAGCGGCCGTGGATGGCGCACAGGTTGTCGTCCTGCAGAAAGATGCAGTGGTCGTCGACCTTGTTGAAGTACAGCAGCTCGCCGCCGTTGCCGTCGGGCCGGGCCGTGACCCAGGGCTGTTCGGCGGCGGGCGCCCAGTGCTTCTCGATCTCGAGCTCGCGCAGGCCGGCGATGATTCGGGGCGAGATGGGCCCGAACTCGTAGCCCCGGCAGCAAGCGCCGCAGGCCGAGCAGTCCCACTTGACGCCCTCGGGCGTGCGGATGTTGGTGGTCATGGGCCGAGCATAAGCGATACAGTCGCCGGGCATGCGAGCCCTCACCCTCACGCTGCTCCTCCTCCTGCCTGCCATCGGCGGCTGCCGAAACAGCTGCCAGCGCGTCTGCGTGCGCATGGCCAAGTTCGCCGAGCAGGAGTGCGGCTTCACGGTCACCTCCGATGCGATCTCGTGCTGCATCGAGGGGCAGGCCGGCTCGGGCAGCTCCGACGACCGCGCCACCTGCCGCCAATTCGGCGGGCTGTCGCAGATCGAAGACACGTGGTCCTGCAACGATCTCGAGGACTACGCGCCCTTCGACGGCTCTGCCTGCAACTGAAGCGCTCGCACCTGCATCTGCAGCGCGGGCGCACTCACAGCCTCGGCTAGAGCGTGCAGCTCGGCGGCGACCTCGGCGGCGCTGGGGCGAAGCTCGGGCTTGATGGACAGGCACCGCGCAAACAGCTCCAGCAGGTCCGGAACCAGCGGTGAGCCCGAGTCGGGCACCTGGGGCTCGGTGCCGTAGGCAGGGGGCATTCCCGTGAGGCTGCGGTAGCCCAGCACCCCCAAGGCGTAGATGTCGGCGCGGTCGCCGACGTCGCGTGCTCCCATCCGCTGCTCCGGCGACATGTACCCGGGGCTGCCCACCACCAGCCCGGTGCGCGTTCGAGGCGTCGACAGGCTCGACTCTTCGTCGGGGTCGGCACCCACCTCGGCGATGACCTTGGCGATGCCGAAGTCCAGCAGCTTGAGCCCCGGGTAGGTGCCGATGAGCATCACGTTGCTGGGCTTGACGTCGCGGTGCACCATGCGCTCGGCGTGGGCCGCCGCGAGCGCCTCGGCGAGCACCGCGCACAGCCGCGCCACCATCGCGGCGGGCAGGGTCAACCGGTCCTGCAAGACCTCGCTCATCGGCACGCCGTCGACCAGCTCTTGCACCTGAAACAGCGCGCCGTCGTCGGTGACGTCGACATGCAGCATGCGCACGACCGCGGGGTGGCCCAGCTTGGCCACCGCCTCGGCCTCTTGCAAGAAGCGCTGCAGGGCTTCGACCCGGGCCGAGTGCTCGGTGCGGATGAGCTTCACCGCGACCGGGCGGCCACTGTCGCGATCGGCCCCAGCGTAGACCTCGCCCATGCCCCCTCGCCCGACCACGCGCTGCAGCTCGAAGCGGCCGGCGAGCACCTGGCCCAGGAGGTCGGTGGAGTCGTCGGGGACAGCCTGTCCCAGCTGTTCGAGCGCCTCGGAGAGCTGGCGCGTGCGGCGGTTGACCTGGGCACGCAGCTGGGCGTTGAGCCGCTCGACCTCGTCGGCGCGCGCGACGATCTCTTCGACCTGCTCGACCACGCGCATCTCGAGCTGCTGGTTGAGCGCGCCGAGCTCGGCCTGCTGCGTGGCGATGGTGCTGCGCTGCCGAAAGTCACGGCGCCGGGCATTCCAGAAATACCAGAGCATGACCACCGAGGTCACCGCGGTCGTCGGGCCGTGCGGCAGCTGAAAGCGCCGTACCTCGGGGTCGGGCTGCATCGTGTACAGCGCCAAGAGGAGCGAGGCCGTGCCCAGCAGGTACACACCGATGGCATGGGAGGTCGGCATCACCAACACCACGGCGATCACGAACGAAAAGGCCATGTACGGCCCCGTCGTGGGCGTGTTGAGCTGATCGGCGCCGGCGATGGCGGCTCCGTGAACCAGGTAGCTGGCGGCGGCCAGGGGCGTGAGCCACCGCATCGCGCGGGCCGGCAACAGCCACGCGCCCAGGGCCAACAGCGCAACCACGAGCACCGTGGCCGCGTGGGTGTAGACCACCGCGTGGCGCCAGGCGAGCAGCTGCTCGGTCAGCTGCTCCTCGGCCCCCACACGAAACGCGATGACATGTCCGATGTGCAGCAGGAGCATGGCCACCAGGAGCGGGCGCATGCGACCCTGGTTGACGGCCGCGGTCTCGTCGACGAATCGTGCCTCTTCGTCGGCGTCGAGCGGCTCTCCGACCCACAGTCCTTGCAGCCAGGGTGTCGCGCGTCCCTCCCCTCCTACACCAGTACCACAGGGCCGTGAGATGCGGGAGGGATGCGGCTGCCGGGCCGGCGCGTAAAGCTGTAGAACCGACGGAGCTACCCATGCGCGCCACCCTGTTCGCGATGACCACCCTCGCGCTCATCGCCTGCCCCAGCACCGAGCCCGACGACACCGGACTGCCGATCGACACCGATGCCGACGTCGACACCGATGCCGACGCCGACAGCGATGCCGACGCCGATGCCGACAGCGATGCCGACGCGGACGCCGATGCCGACAGCGATGCGGACGCGGACGCCGATGCCGACAGCGACACCGGCGACACCAGCGACACCAGCGACACCGGCGACAGCGGAGGCAGCGGCGACACCGGAGACACCGGAACCCCGGTCCCCAGCTTCGACCGGTCCGCGTGGACGGGCTTCTTGCAGTTCAACGAGGGGTCCATGACCAGCTCCGAAGGCGCCGCGGTCGGCCCCAACGGCGAGGTGTTCGTCACCGGCTACGCCAACCCCGACGGGCGCTACGTCGGCTGGGTCAAGAAGCTGGATCTGGACGGCCAGGTTGCCTGGACCGGCTACCACGACATCGCCCTGGACACCCAAGCACGCACGGTCTCTGCGTTGCCAGACGGCGGTGCCCTGATGGTGGCTCAGTCCAAGCTCGATCCCGGCAGCAACCAACAGAAGATCTACCTGGGCACCTTCGACGCCGCAGGCGCCGGCCCCACCGAGCTCGCCGTGCTCGACTACTACGGCGGCGGCGCGTCCGACTACAGCGTCGCCGGCGACCACGACCGGGCCGACGACGGCAGCATCGCCATCGCGGGACACGGCTCGACGGGGGTCGATCAGCACGCCCGTGCCATTCGCATCGACGCCAGCGGAGCCGAGGTCTTCAACACGCCCATCACCAGCACGGGCACCACCAGCCGACGGGGCCTGGGCGTGGCGTTCGTGGGCGCCAACACCGCGGTCTCCTTCGCGTCCGCGTCCGACGAGGCCGGGGACAGCAACGCTGGAGGAATCGACAGCTGGGTGCAGATGCTCGACCCCACCGGCGCGCCCCTGTGGACCGACCACATCGGCGCCGCCGGCGATCAGTGGGTGTCCGGGGTGGCCGCCGATGACGCCGGCAATGTCTACGTCTGCGGAGGCACCAACACCAACCTGGGCACCGAGCCCACTCCCGGCGGCTTCGACGTCTTCTTGCGCAAGTACGACAGCGCCGGCACCGTGCAGTGGACGGTGCAGACGGGCACCACCGGCTGGGACAGCTGCTACGACGTCGACATGTCCGACGACGGCCAGACCGCCTACCTCTCGGGCTACTGGGGCCGGGGCGGCTCGTCGGGCCCCAGCGAGGGCTTCGTGGCTTCGTACGACACCAGCACCGGCGGACTCAAGTGGGTCACGCCGCTCACGCCCGTGAGCGCCGGCTTCACGGTGGGCTTCCAGGTCGTGGACAGCGGCGACGATCTCATCGTCACCGGACGCACCGACGGCGCCTTCGCAGGAGCCACCAGCTCCGGAGGATCCGACGGCTTCGTGGTGCGCCTCGATACGGCTGGAACGATCCAGTAGTGCCGCTGTCTCGTACTGCGTGACGGCAAGCAGGGCGCCAGCAGGACGGCCGGCGGGCCGGCGGGGTTTGACCCTCCAGTAGACTGTCTACTAGGATCCGCGCGCGTTTTCTGCCGCCAGGCACCGGAGAGCATTGCTCGACTTCTCGCCAGAAGCATTCGGCAAGTACTACCTCGTCGACAAGATCGCCGTGGGTGGCATGGCCGAGATCTTCAAGGCCAAGACGTACAGCCACGGTGGCTTCGAGAACCTCGTCGTCATCAAGCGCATCCTGTCGCACCTGGGCGAGAACGACGAGTTCGTCGAGATGTTCATCGACGAGGCCAAGGTCTCGGTCGCGCTGCAGCACCCCAACATCGTGCGCATCTTCGACTTCGGCAAGATCCACGACAACTACTTCATCGCGATGGAGTGCGTCGAGGGCAAGGACGTGCGCGGCGTCATGCGTGCCCTCGCCAAGAAGGGCGAGTTCCTGCCGCTCGAGTACGCGGTGTACATCGCACAAGAGGCCTGCAAGGGCCTGGACTACGCCCACAAGAAGACCGACATCGGCGGTCGAAGCTACGGCATCGTGCACCGCGACATCAGCCCTTCCAACATCCTGGTGAGCTACGAAGGCCAGGTCAAGGTGGCCGACTTCGGCATCGCCAAGGCCGAGTCCAACAGCTACCAGACGCGCGACGGCGTGCTCAAGGGCAAGTTCGAGTACATGAGCCCCGAGCAGGTCGAGGGCAAGGCGGTCACGTCGCAGTCCGACATCTTTGCGGTGGGCATCATCCTGTGGGAGATGGTGACCGGCCAGCGGCTGTTCAAGACCAACAGCGACGTGCTCACCCTCAACAAGATCCGCTCCTGCGACTTCGACGATCCGTCGGCTGTGCACAGCCGCGTGCCCGAAGACCTCGAAGACATCATCATCAAGGCGCTGACGCGCGACCCCGAGCACCGCTACCACACCGCCGCCGACCTTCGCGCCGACCTGGCCAACTGGCTCGACAAGCCCAGCGAGGAGCTCCAGCACGGCCTGCACGCCTTCATGGAAGACCTGTTCGTCGAACACATCGGCGCCGAGCGCCAGCGGCTCGAGGCGGGCAGCGCCATCGCCGAGCAGATGTACGCCACCGCTCCCCCCGAGCAGAACTGGGAGGTCACCGCCTCCACCATGGCCGGCCAGCCCCAGCGGCGAGCCCTGTGGCCGCTGTTCGTGGCGCTCATCCCCGTGTTGTTGCTGGTGCCCCTGCTGCTGGGCACGGTGGGCGTGCTGGCCTGGGTGGTCACCGCTGGCGGCGAAGACCCGGTCGAGGTCGCGACGGTGGGCTCCATCGACATCATCGTCAAGCCCAAGGCGGCCATCCGCATCAATGGCGAAGACCGGGGTGAGCACGAGCGGCTGGTGATCGACGACCTGGCTCCTGGCACCTACGAGGTGGTGCTCGCGGCCGACGGCCACGAACCCTGGGAGTTCCCCGTCGACGTGGTGGCCGGCCAGGCGGTGCAGATCCGCGAGAAGCTGTACAAGGTGGGCGAGAAGCCGCCCGAAGCCGCCCCTCAGAACGGCGGCGACACCACCACCCCCAAACAACCGGCCCAACCCTCGGGTCCCCCTCCCATGGTGGCGTTCACCAGCGATCCTGCGGGCGCCGAGGTCTACGTCAACGGCCGCCGCGTGGGCTCCACGCCGCTGCGCTGGGACAAGGGCGCCGCGGGCCGCAGCTACAAGATCGAATACCGCAAAGACGGCTACGACAGCTCCTTCGGCACGCTCAATGGGCTCAAGGGTGGGCAGGCCAAGAGCTACAGCCTCGAGCTCACCCCCAAGGCCACCGCGCCGGGCACGCTGACGGTGGTGGTGGTGGGCGTCGGCTGGGCCAATGTCTACGTGGACGGCGAGAAGCTGCCCAAGCCCGCGCCGCTGCGCAACCACCCCCTCGCCGGCGGCAAGCACGAGATCCGCGTCGAGAACGCCGCCATGGGCCTCGACCACACCGAGACGGTCAACGTGGTGGGCGGCGGCAACGTCACGGTGCGCGCGAGCGGCGGCTAGCGGCACTACGCGTGGGCACGTCCTACTTGCGGAGCTCGGCCGCCGCCTGTGCGAACGCGGGGTTGCGGGTCTGCTGAGTCAGCGCGTCGAGCCGGTCGGCCCCCTGCTGCACCTGCTCGGACTGCTTGGCGATCGACGCGAAGGCCACGCCAAGGCGGCCATCGGGCACCTGCTTGGCGCTGGTCTCGAGCACATCCAGGGCCCGGTCGCTGGCCCCGGCCTTCACCAGCTCCGACGCGAACACGAGCGACAGGCGCACATCGGTCTGGATGTTGGCCCAGGCCTTGTCGAGCCGCGCGAGGCCCGTGCCCGGCCGAACCCTGCCCGAGGCCGTCGATGCCGCGATCAGCAAGCTCACATCGTTGGGCCGGTGCTGCAGGGCCGCATCTAGGGCCGCCAGCGCGCCTTCTGGGTCGCCGGTCTGCAGCAGCGCCAGGCCCAGCGCGGCCTGGGCCTCGACATTGCCCGGATCGAGCTGCACGGCCTTGCGAAGGTCGGCGACCGAGGCCGCCGACGTCGGCTGCACCGCCGCGCGGGCCATGAACACCAGGCTGCAGCGCGGGTAGCTGCTGGCCAGCACATCGTACTGAGCGCGCGCCTTGGCGGGGTCGCCCTCGAGGGCACGGGCGCTGATGAGGGATCGGTAGCCCGCCGCATCGAGGGTGCCGGTGGCCAGGGCGTCGGCGAACAGCAGCGTGAGCTGCGCGCTGCCCAGGCCCGGGGCCAGCTGGACGGCGCGCTCGGCCGCGGTCTTGGCCCCGGGCCCGTCGCCGGCTTCGAGCAGCAGCTCGGCCAGCCGGGCGCTGGGACGGGGATCGTCGGGCACCTGGGTCTGCGCCTGCCTCAGGATCGTCAGCGCCTCCTGCGGCGCCAGCTCCGAGATGGTGAGGTAGCCCTCGGCCTCGCCTGGAACGTTGACAATGGACAGCCGGGCCGACTCGAGGGCCTCGTCGCGCCGCCCCTGGATGAGCAGCGTGGTGGTGAGGCCAGCCCACGCCTCGCCCAGCGTCGCGTCGAAGCTCAGCGCCGTCTTGTAGGCCTGCACCGCATCGGCGTACTGGCCCACTGCCCGGTACACCGCCGCGAGCCCCATGAAGGCGCGCGCGTGCTCCGGATCGATGGTGAGCGCCTCGCGGTACGAGGCCGTCGCCTTCTCGGCCGTGGGCACCACGCGACCCAGCAAGTAGTGCGCATCGGCGGACTGGGGGTTCGCAGCGAGCCGACGCCGGATGTTCGCCTCGGCCACGCTCCCCAGCTCCATCGACAGCATCAGGTCGATGTAGCGTTCCTGGGCGTCGATGTCGGAGGGATCGGCGCGCGCCTCTTGCTGCACGACCGGCAGGGCCCGATCGAGGTGCCCGCCGAGCATGAGCTTCTCGCCGGGGGTGGCGGCGAGCCCAAAGGCGGCGAACAGGGGAAGGAGCCAGGTCAGGAGCGTCTCTCAGAGGAATGGAACACGAAGCGGCCGGTCGTCAATCCAGATCGATGGACAGCACGTCGCGTTCGGACAGACCAAGCTCGCTTCGCAGTGCTTGGTTGTAGTCGTCGACCCAGTGGTCGGCCTCTTCGGGGGAGTAGTAGGCCTTGATGCGCTTCCGACCACCAAAAGGTGCACTGAACGCCGCCGTCGCAACCAGCAGACAGGTCATGCCTGCCAGCACGCCACCCATCCCACGAATCATTGCGGCATCGGACGCGGCCTCGAACCGCCGCCCCTGGTCGAAGAGCTCCTCGGCGAGCTTCACCTGGTTGATCGCATACCACGTCGCAGGGACGGTGCCCGCGAGCGCCCCACCGCCGACCAGCCACCAGTTGCGCCACCGACGCCGCAGCCGGAGCTGGGTCTCTTCATCGCCTACGAGCTGGGCAAAACGAGGCACGTTGTACTGCCCGCCGCGGCCGTCGAAGACCCCCCAAGCCTGCCGGGACGTGGTGCCCGCCATGGCCGTTCCACCCATCACGAACACTTCGCTCACCGTCTCGGAGTAGCCGCGTCGCTCGAGGTGTTGTCGCTTGTACTCGCGAAGCCGCGCGGGCGACGCCTCGACGCTCGCCGCTTCTTCGCCTGCGGGCGCCTCGTTGGCCCGCGCCGACGTCGACCCCAAAACCATAGCTAGCAGAACAGCGGGAATCATGCGCATGCCCCCGCGCTTAACGTAGTATCCCTGGTGTCATGGCCACCCTGCTCCTGCTCGTCGCCGCTCTCTCCGCCCAAGGCGCTCCCCGCGTCGCCATTGTGGGTGTGCACCAGGGCGACCTGTCCACCAACGATCAGGCCGTCGCCAACGAGAAGATCGAGAAGGCGGTCAAGAAGCAGGGCGTCGACCCCGTCGCCGGCGCCGAGCTCGCCGCGGCCATTCGCGGCCGCGAGGGTGTCATCCTCAAAGAGGCCTTCCTGGGCCCCGGCGAGAAGTTGCTCGAAGATGGGCGCGATCTGTACCAGCAGGCCGCCTTCGAAGAGGCCGAGCCCGTGCTGCTCGAGGCAATCGAGACGCTGACGCTCGGCGTGGGCTCGGCCAACTCGGCCGGCGCGCTGTGGGAGGCCTACACGGTGCTGGGCACCATTCGCCTGCTGCTCGAGAACAAACAAGGCGCCGCCGATGCCTTCGCCCAGGCGATCGCCCTGAACCCGGCACGCACCCCCAATGCGGCTCACTACCCGCCCGACGTGCTGTGGCTGTACAACGACACCCGAGACGACCTGCGACGTGTCTCGAGCACCCTGCGCGTCAAGGCCGACGAAGAGAACGTGCGCATCTTCCTGAACGGCGAGGATCAGGGGCTGTCTCCCGCGGTCATCCGCGACGTCATTCCGGGCGAGAACCACATCGTGGCCCGCGGCGCCAGCGGAAGCCACGCCTACCGGGCCATCGTGATGGACGAGGGTGGCAGCGACGTCGCGGTCATGCGCATGGCCGAGCCCTCCCTGGGAAGCGCCGCCGGCACGCCCATCGCCCGCAGCCGACAGACCGCCACCCTGTACCGCAGCTTCGGTGAGCACAGCGGCGTCGACCTGGTGCTCTTGGCCGGAACCACCGACGGCACCGCGCAGCTGCAGCTGTACTCGCCGCGCACCGCCGCATTCAGCACGCCCGTCGAGCTCGAGTTCAACGGATCCATCGAAGACGAGGTCGCGGCCAGCATTCCCGACCTGTTCAAGAAGGTCCGCGACGACGGCACCTTCTTCGACAGCCAGACCGCCCCCCTGGCCAGCCCGCTCGACGTCGGCTCCAACAAGCTGCTGGCCACCATGCTGCTCAACCCCGACGCGGGCGCGGCGATCCAGCCCAAAGGTCGGGGCATCCCGGTGTGGGCCGCCGGCGTCATCGGCGTGGCCGTCGCCGGGGCCGCCACCGGGGCGGTGCTCTACGCCACCAGCGACAAGGGCATCGTGAACAACGGCAACATCACCCTGGTGGTGGACTAAGCAAGAGGCAGTCGGAGGGTCCTGTGGGGCAGGCGTCTCGCCCGCCCAGCGCTACGGGCCCTACCCCGCGTCGGGCACGCTCCAGCTACCGCCGTACACCTTGTCGCCATCGGGATGGGGGGCGGTGATGGTGTAGGTGCACTCGCGCTTGCCGCCCTGGCTGGGGCTCTGGATGGTGCGCAGGGGCATGAGCCGGTAGCCGCGCTCCTTGCCCGCATAGCGCACGTCGTACTCGCGGCTGCTCTCGGACGAGCTGCTGCTCTCGCCGTTGTCGGTGGTGCGCGTGGTCGTGCACGAGGTCGAGAACTGGACCTTCCAGGTGCCGGGATCGCCGTGGTTGGGCACCCGCAGCTCGGCCTTGATGATGTAGTCGCCTTCGGGCAGCTCGCCGACGTCGGTGCCGACGAACTCGTCGCAGGTGCGCTGTCCCTTGCAGATGCCGATGGCCGTGGGCTCGAAGGGGCGAACGCCGCCCGCGATGTCCTCGATGCTCGATGCGAGCAGATCGGCCTGGAACTGGGTGAGCTTCACGTCGCTGGCGCCGGCGGAAGCGGGGGCCTCTGCGGCCTCCGCCGCCTCGTCGGCCGGCGCCGCGTCTCCTTCTTGGGCACAGATGTCGGCGCAGGCCTCAGGGGTGGGAGCGGCGCTCCCTCCGCAGCCAGCGAGGATCGACAGGGCAAGAACCAGCGAGATGCGCATCGGGGGTGTCCTCCAGGGACGGGTACCTTAGCAAGGGCCCATGAGCCTGTCCCGAGCCACAACCGCAGACGGCGCGCCGCTCGATCTCCCCGGCGATGCGCCGTACCCGGCCGAGCAGCTGCAGCCCCTGCGCGGCGTGCCCCTGGTGTTTCGCTGCGAGGACCCCTGGCTGCAGGCCCAGGGCGACGAAGCGCACGCCTACCTGGACGGCGCTCGCCGCGGGTGGAGCGAGTTCCCCGAGTGGATGGACGTCGCCGACGTCGGCTCTCCCGCCTACGACCTCAAGACCGCCGAGCGCGACCTGTACCTGTATTGGTGGCGCGACTGGCTCGACTCCGATCGGGTGCTCGACGTCGGCTGCGGGGTGGGGCGAATGCTCGCCGCCTTCCTGGACCGAGGCGCCACCGTGATCGGCGTGGACGGCGATGCCCAGAGCCTGCAGCACGCGGCCTGGCACGCGGGTGGACGCCCTGGAAAGGTCGATCTGCACTGGTCTTCGGTGCATCGACTGCCCCCCGGGGGCGACTTCGACGCGGTGATCAGCTGCGAGGTCCTCTGCTATGTGCCCGACGTCGAGCCCGTCGTGGCCTCGATCTTCGACAAGCTGCGTCCCGGAGGCGCCTTCCTGGTATCGCTCGAGGCGCGCTGGGGATGGGCCACCAGCGAGGACGCGCCGCCCGGCTCGCTCGACGAGGCCCTCGAGGGCACGGGCATCCTCCACGAGCCCGGCGAGCGCTGGGTGCGCACCTACGAGCAGCAAGACGTCGTCGACCTGCTGATGCAGGCCGGCTTCGAGGTGCAGCATGTGGTGCCGCTCTTCTACATCACCGACGGCCCGCTCGAGCGAACCCTGCCGCCAAGCGCCAGCCTGGAGCAGCTGCTGGCCTACGAAGAGCGCTGCCGCGCTCACCCGGTCTGGGGTCGCCTGAACCGGATGTGGGCGGCCGTGGCCATCAAGCCGGGCTAGTGGCTGAAGCATGAGTCTTCGCGCCGCCATGGCCTTGTCTGGCCTCGTGTTCGTCGCCGGCTGTCTGGCCGTCGCCGAGCCGCCACGCCTCGCTGCGGCCTGCTCCACAGACGCGGACTGCCCGGGTGAGTACGCGTGCGACAACGGGCGCTGTCCGACGTCGTGTCGAACCGGCAGCGACTGCAAGTTCGACGCGAGCTGCGACTACGAGACCGACGAGTGCGAGCACGACTGCCAGGACTCCGAGTGCGGCGCATATACCTGCGATATCCTCGAAAACGAGTGCTACACCGAGTGCGAATACGACTTCCACTGCGGCGACGGCTACGAGTGCTCGGCCGAGATCCTCGACGACGAGCCGGGCTTCTGCCGGTAGCGCCGCCCCGGCCGCCGCTCAGAACTCCTTGACCAGCCCCGCGCCCAGCAGCGTGCCGCCACCCAGTGTGAGCACCCAGCCGGCGGTGTTGACCCCGCGGTTGGCGTACCACTCGTCGCGCGTCATCGGCGTTCCCGTGGCGTCGTTGGCCGCCAGGTGCAGGCCCCAGGTGATGCCCACCATGGCCAGACCGGTGGTGGCCAGGATGGTGCCCGAGTAGGTCATCGGCGCGTCGCCGAAGCTCTTGGTGTTGTAATAGCCCAGCTGATTGCTCGCGGCGGCGCTCTGCGCCCGGCGCGGCTGCAGCTTCATCTTGCTGGCCTCGACGTGGCTGTCCTGAACGCCCGCCACCTGGTCCAGGCCCGCCCCCACCTCGCCGCGCAGCGCGTCGAGGTCGTCGCTCGACGCCGTGCCGAACTCCAGGTCCAGGCGCTCGACCAGCGCATCGGTGGGCACACCAAAGCCCAGGCCCTCGAAGCCGGGGGCGGCGATCTTCCAGCTGACGACGCCCAGGATGGCGCCCTGGCCATCGAGCAGCGGCCCACCGGAGTTGCCGAAGTTGATCGACGCGTCGGTCTGCAGGTAGCGGTTGCCGTGGAAGCTGCGCAGGCCGCTCACGATGCCCTTGCTCACCGAGAACTCGAGGTCGGTCCCGGCCGGCGCGCCCACCGTGTACAGCTCGGTGCCGATGCCAGCGTCGCCGCGGGCCAGCGGCCGGCACGGATGCCCGGAGCCCGCCATCTTGAGCACCGCGACGTCCTGGACCTCGTCGATGCGGACCACCTGGGCGGGCAGGGTGAGGTGGTCACGCGTGCTGGCCTCGATGTCGTCCTGGTCGGCCACGACGTGCGCGGCGGTGATCACGAAGCCGTCCTCGGAGATGAGCACACCGCTGCCGGTACCCTGGCCGGCCTTGATGACAACGGCGGCATCCATGGCGGACTCGAGCCCCGCCGGAAGCACGACCGACGGGCTGCCGCACGTCTTCACCATCAGCGGGCCCGACCAGCTGGGCTTGGCCTCCCAGTTGGGTTCGGAGCCGCCATTGCCCGCGATGGTGCGCAAGAAGCTGTCGCGCTCGCTCACGTTCTCGACGGCACGCTTGAGCGAGCGGTGGATCAGCCGATCGATCTCCTGGTCGCGGTCGTCGGTGGCGTGGCCTCGGCTGGTGCCGGTGTACACCACCACGTCGTTGGCGGCGTCGAACACCTGCCACTCGACGGTCACCTCGAGCTCGTGGTCGTGCACCCCGTCGACGTACTGCACCTCCTCGACCGTTCCCCCCAAGAAGAAGCGGGCGTCGCCGCTGGCGTCCTGGTCGAAGAGCGTGTTCTCGGCACCCTTTGCATCGAAGCCGAGCTTTCGCAGGTGCTCCAGCAACATGATGCGCAGCTCGCCCGCGGCCGCGGCCCGAATGGTGCCCTCGTCGTCGCGGATGATCAGCTTGGTGAACCCGATGGCAGCGGTGTCGCCCGGCCCAAGATCGGGACCACTCGGCGTGGCGTCATCCCAGTCGCTGTCGGCATCGGCGTCGGCATCGCTGCCGCCGATCGCATCGAGGTCGTCCCAGTCGGAGTCATCGACTGGCTCAGGCAAGCGAGGGGGCGCCTCGTCGAGGTCGACCGACAGGGGCACCTTGCCGGTGGGCGGGAGGTAGCGATTCCACACCACTCGACCATCCTGGACCAGCTGGGCCACGAACGGCCGCCCCTCGGGACGCCTGGAACGCTCGCGGCCATCGATCAGCAGCACCAGCCCATCGCCCACCGGAACGTCGACCGAGGACACCTCGGAAGCCGGGGCCTCGAGCACCTCGCGCAGCGGATCGCCCTCGTCGAGCACGTACCCGGGCGCCGTGTACCCCGGGTCGAGCGCTGCAGCCGCCTGGGCAGCCAGCCTGGCGCGCTCGGGCTTCTCGCCCGTCCAGCTCAGGATCGCGACCAGGCGGTGGTAACGAGCGGCCGCCCCGGGCGTGAGCGGCTCGGCGACACACTTGAGATCGGCAGCGAGCCGCTTGAAGTGGGCGTTGAGCGCGCCTTCGCCCTCTTTCCCAAACGCCCGGAGGGCGCCATCGGCCGTCTGCTCAAACGCATCGACCGACACCCCCTCGTCGCAGCCTCCCCAAGCAAGGGTCGGAGCAAAGAGGAGGGCCAGGGCGAGGACGGGACGCATACCCGAGGCTAGCCGCTTGGCACCTGGATTGCAGCCTGGTGCTTGCAAACGCCGTGGTCGCCCCGCGAAGCGCGGTACACTCCCGCGATGAACCGGCTGCTCCCGATCTTCGTCACCACGCTCACAGCCGCGGGTTGCGCGCTCACCAAGCCCGAGCCGCCGCGCAATCCACCGGCTCCGGTCGCCGAGTCCGAGCCCATCGCCGAGACGCCCGCCGTCGAGACCCCCGGAACTCCCGACGAGCCCCGGCCCACCGAGCCCCATGGCCTGGGCGAGATCGGCGGACAGCCGGTGGTGCCCGCCGACGGAGTGGGCCGGGCTGCTCCCCAGGTCCCCGAAGGCCAAGCCCAGCTGAGCAAGCCCACACTCGTCGCCGGCGAGCTCGACCTGGACGTGCTGAACCGCATCGCCCGCCAGCGCCTGAACGCCATCAAGTACTGCTACGAGCAGCGCCTCCGGGTCACCGCCGACCTCGCCGGCGCGGTCACCGTCCAGGCCACGCTGGACGATGGCATCGTGACCCAGACAACCGTGACGGCCAGCACCATCGGCGACGAGAACGTCGAGCGCTGTATTGCGGCAAAGGTGCGGCGCTGGCGAGCACCCGCGGGGTTCACGGGCACGTTCGAGCAGGAGTGGACCTTCGCGCCGGATGAAGGCTGAGCAACGCAAGACGCCGCGCTGTATGGTTGGTGAAACGGAGGTTCCCAGCCCATGCGATCCCTGGTCCTTGTCCTGCTTTTCCCCATGACGTCCCTCGCGGCGCCGACCGAGATCACCCACCAGGGACGCCTCTTCGACGGGCTCGCCCAGCCTCTCGACGGACAACACAGCCTCGGCTTTGCCCTCTTCGACGCCCCCAGCGGCGGAACGGCCGCCTGGTCCGAGACCCAAGACGTCGACTTCGACGACGGCTACTTCAGTGCGCGCCTGGGAACAAGCAACGCACTCGACAGCGACGATCTCTCCGGCGACGTCATGTACCTGGAGCTGACGGTCGACGCGGGGGCCCCGCTGGCCAACCGAGTGGCCGTCACGAGCGTGCCCTACGCCCTGCGCGCCGGCTCGGTTTCCGGAGGCACCGTCGATGCCACCGAGCTGCAGATCAACGGAACGACGGTGATCGACAGCTCGGGAACGCTGGCCGCAGCGGCCCTTCCGTCGGGCGCCGACTCCGACACCCTGGCCGATCTGGTGTGTTCGAACGGCGACGTCGCGCAGCTTCAGGCCGGTTCGTGGGCCTGCGCAACCATCGCGGTGGGCACCCACAGCCACGACGCCTCCGACGTCACCGGCGTGCTCGACATCGGCCAGATTCCTGTGGGAACGGGGTCGAGCCAGGTGTCGGCTGGCGACCACACCCACGACGCCTCCGACGTCACCGGCATCCTGGCGGTGGCGCAGATCCCGGTGGGCACCGGTAGCAACCAGGTGGCTGCCGGCGACCACTCCCACACCGCCGCAGATGTCGGCGCGCTCCCGATCTCGGGCGGCACGCTGTCGGGGCCGCTGGCTGTGGGGGACACCAGCTCGTCATGCACCAACGGCAACGACGGCACCCTGCGCTACGGCTCGGCGGGCCTGGAGCTGTGCATCGGCGGAGGCTGGACCGGCATCGCCCTGAACCGAAAGGGCTTGTCCCAGCTCAACCCTGGCCTCGACTGCGCCGACATCCTGGCCTTCGACTCGTCCTCCGCCACCGGTGTCTACTGGCTCGATCCCGCCAACACCGCCACGCCCTTTCAAGCCGTGTGTGACATGACGTCGAGCGGCGGCGGGTGGACACGGCTCGTTCCGGAGTTCAAGAGCTATTCGTGGCGGAGTGCCAACTGCGGCGGATCGCCCGACGCCGACTGTGTGCCCAACTCCGGGGTGAGCGGTCACACGCCGCATCAGTACTTCGGCGCCAGCACCGCCGGGGTCGTCACCTACCTCGACGCCAACGACAACCCGATCCCGACCGCCCAGCTCACCGCCTTGGCCGGCCGCGTTTCGACGGTGACAGCCAACCACGAGACCTGGCTGTACGACCCCGACACGGCCAACCCCTGGCCCATCCGCTTCGACTACGCCGACGGCTCGTCCGCTGTCGTGACGCCGCCCGGCCAGTTCTGCAACAACTGCTGGCGGGACGATACCGCCACGTACAGCAGCCACATCCAGAATGCCGGCATCTTCACCGGCATGCTGCCCCAGCAGGACAACCTGGGCGTGTTCGTGCACTACCTCGATGGCGAGGCCTGGGTGCGGTAGGCACCCGAGCGCTGCCTTTCAGCAGTTCGTCAACCCCGCTTCGCCACGGCCTGAACCAGCGCCAGATGCAGCCGGTGCGAGCCCTTGTGCACGGTCATCTGCCCCAGCACCGGACGGCCGAGCAGGCCTAGATCGCCCACGGCGTCCAGCAGCTTGTGGCGCACCACCTCGTCGGCCGATCGCGTGCCACCGGGGTTCAGCACGGTTCCATCATCGCGCACCACCAGGGTGTTGCTCAGGTCGGCCCCTCGCCCACGCCGTGCCCTGCGCATCGGGCTGATGTCGCGCTCGAGCGCGAAGGTGCGCGCCCAGGCCACCTCGCGCACAAAGTTGTCGCCCTCGAGCACCACCGTGGCATCGCCCCGAACCGCGCCGCCGAAGTCGACATGAACAGTCACCTCGCCCCGTTCGCAGGGGCGCATCTCGGCCCAGGAGTCCCCGTCTTCGACGCGCACCACCCGGGTCACCCGCAGCGGCTCGAGGGGCTCGCCCTCCCGCACCCCCACGTCGCGGATGGCCTTGCACCAAGGCGCCGCCGAACCGTCCAGGATGGGCAGCTCGGGCCCGAACACGGTCACCTCGGCGTCGGTGATGCCCGTGCCCACGAACGCGGCCATCAGGTGCTCGATGACGCCCACCGAGACCGAGCCGTTCTTCAGGGCGGTCATGCCGGGCACCGCCACCGCACCGTACGGGCTCGCGCGCATGCGCCGCCCCGCGGGCGTGGTGAAGATGATGCCCGCGCCCATGCGCTCGGTCGGCTGAACCAGCGCCGTGCACGGGGCAGCCGTGTGCACCCCGACCCCATCCAGCGAGAACCCGGTGGCGACAGTGCGCCGACGCGGCGTCATGCCTCGTCCGATGCCAACGCCGCGTTGAGTCCGGTCATGCTCGCCGTGGCATCGCCAAAGAACATGCGGGTATTGTCGCGGAAGAACAACGGATTCTGCACCCCGGCATAGCCCGCGCTCATGCCGCGCTTGAACACCACGACGGTACCGGCGTTCCACACCTGGATGACGGGCATGCCGTAGATGGGGCTGGACTCGTCGGTCTCGGCGCCGGGGTTGACGATGTCGTTGGCGCCGATGACCAGCACCAGATCGGTGTCGGGGCAGTCGGCCTGGATCTCGTCCATCTCGAGCACGATGTCGTAGGGAACGCCGGCCTCGGCCAGCAGCACGTTCATGTGCCCGGGCAGGCGGCCCGCGACCGGGTGAATGGCGTAGCGCACGTCCTTGCCCCGGGCGCGCAAGGCACGGCTGAACTCGTGCACGAGGTGCTGGGCCCGAGCCACCGCCATGCCGTACCCGGGCACGATCATGATGCTCTGGGCGTCGCGGGCCAGCTCGGCGACGTCGTCGACATCGACCTGCTGCACCTCGAGCTGAGGCTCGTCGCCGGTGGGTGCCGCCTTGGGCTTGCTGCCCGAGTCGGAGCCGAAGCCGCCGAAAACCACGTTCCAGATCGAGCGGTTCATCGCCCGGCACATGATGTAGGACAGGATGGCGCCCGAGCTGCCCACCAGCGCGCCGGTGACGATGAGCAGGTCGTTGGACAGCATGAAGCCCGCGGCGGCCGCTGCCCAGCCCGAGTAGCTGTTGAGCAGGCTCACCACGACGGGCATGTCCGCGCCGCCGATGGCCGCCACCAGGTGGATGCCCAGCAGGCCCGAGAGCACCGTCATGGCCAGCAAGATCAACCAGCTGTTGCTGGCCATCAGCTCGGCCGTGCCATGCAGATCCAGGGTGCCGGTGACAAAGGGCACGGCCGCCCCCAGGATGGCCAGCACGACCACCAGGTTGAGCAGATGACGGCCAGGCAGCAGCAAGGGCTTGCCCGACAGGCTGCCGCGAAGCTTGGCCCACGCCACGATGGAGCCCGTGAAGGTGATGCTCCCGATGCCGACCCCCGCCCAGATCTCGAGCAGGTGCACGATGTGCTCGCCCTGGGACATGTCGGCGTCGGCGGGGTTCAAGAAGCTCGACAGGCCCACCAGGACGGCCGCCAGACCCACGAAGCTGTGCAGGATGGCGACCAGCTGGGGCATGCCGGTCATGGCTACCCGCGCGGCCAGCACCGCGCCGATGGCGCCACCGATGACGATGGGCCCCACCACCAGACCCCAGGTGCTGCCCGACCAACCGGCCAGCCCCGCGATGGCGAAGGTGGCCACCATCGCGAGCACCATGCCCACGAGCCCGAAGGTGTTGCCGCGTCGGGCGCTCTCTTGGTTGGAGAGGCCGCCCAGCGACTGGATGAACAGCACCGCCGCGATGAGGTACGCGACCGTCGAGAGGCCTTCGGTCATGCGTCCTTCCTGAACATCGCGAGCATGCGCTGGGTGACCAGGAAACCGCCGGCAATGTTGATCGCCGCGACCAGGATGGCGACCGCGCCCAGCCCAGCGGGCAGGTCGAGCTGGCCACTGGCCGTCTGCAGGATGCCGCCCACCACGATGATGCCCGAGATGGCGTTGGTGACGCTCATGAGCGGGGTGTGCAGCGCCGGGGTGACGTTCCACACGACGCGCCAGCCGATGAAGCAGGCCAGGATGAACACCGTGACGTGCTGGATGAACTCGGGCGGCGCGACCGTGCCGAGCGCCAACAGCACCACCCCCATGACCCCGAGCCCCGCGAGCTCGGTGCCCGAGCTGATGCCGGCGGAGTGGCTGGAGTGGGCCACCTCTTTCTTCTTCTTGGGCTTCTTGGGAGCTGGAACCACGGGCGCAGGCTGGCTCTGACGGCGCTCGATCTTGGCACCGGCCGCCGCCTTCGAGGGGTCAGGGGCGGACTTGGGAGGATCGGGCGGCGGCGGCCACGTGATGGTGCCCTGGTGCACCACGGTGGACTTGCGCAGGACCTCGTCGTTCAGGTCGTGCGTGAATGCGGTTCCGCCCCCCATGTCGTCGAGCAGGTTGACCACGTTGGTGCCGAAGAACTGCGACGCATGAGTGGCCAGCCGGCTGGTGAGGTCGGTGTAGCCGATGACCTTGACCCCACCCACGTCCACGACCTCGTCTTTCTGCGTGTATTCGCAGTTGCCGCCCTGTTCGGCAGCGAGGTCCACGACCACGCCTCCGGGGTTCATGGAGTCCACCATCGCCTTGGTGATGAGGATGGGCGCGCGCTTTCCCGGAATCAGCGCGGTGGTGATGATGACGTCGATCTCGCGCGCCTGTTCGGCGAACAGTGCCATCTCGGCGTCGATGAACTCCTTGCTCATCGTCTTGGCGTAGCCACCGGCGGTCTCGCCGTCTTCGGCCGGGAAGTCGAGCATCAAGAAGGTCGCGCCCAGGCTCTCGATCTGCTCTTTGACCGCCGGACGCACGTCGAAGCTGCGCACCTCGGCGCCCAGGGAGCGAGCCGCCGCGATGGCGGCCAGGCCGGCGACACCAGCGCCGATGACCAGCACACGGGCCGGCCGCGTGCGCCCTGCCGCGGTGATCTGGCCCCCAAAGAAGCTGCCGAACACGTTGGCCGCCTCGAGCACCGCCCGGTAGCCGGCGATGTTGGCCATCGACGACAGCACGTCCATCTTCTGGGCCCGGCTGATGCGCGGGATCTTGTCGAGCGCGACCACCGAGCCGTCGCGCGCGGCCAGCTTGTCGACGAGGTCGGGGTTCAGGCCGGGGAACAGCAGGCTGATGAGCAGCTGCCCCTCGTGGTGCAGCTCGATCTCGGCATCGTTCGGGGCTCGAACCTTGGTGAGGATGTCGGCGTCGGCCCACAGCGCCGCGCTATCGACCAGGGTGGCCCCAGCCTGCGCGTAGGCCGCGTCGGGGTAGTTCGCCAGCGTGCCAGCGCCCTGCTCGACCAGCACCTCGAACCCCATCTCGACGAGCTTTCCGACCGTGTTGGGGGTGCCGGCCACACGCCGCTCACCGGGAAAGCTCTCTTTGGGGATGCCGACCTTCACGCGTCCTCCGAGCGACGGGGTATTCGATTGCGGGCTGGCCGCAAGGTCCCCGCGCTACGCGCCAGAAGCGATGATCACGCCAAAGAGCACGACATACAGACCGATGTACGCCGTGATCGCGATGGCGATGACCGTGCCCCAGATCATGCTGATGATGCCTGTCCAGTAGCCGACATTGCCGTAGGCCAGCGCCTCGCCCCGAGGGTCCTGCTCCAGGATTCCCTTGGCCATGAAGAAGGCCACGCCGCCCAGCACGGTGCCCACCATGCTGCCAAAGATGCTGGTGCAGCACATCATGGCGTGCATCGTGAGCCCGATCACCCCAAGGATCGCGGCGCTGCGCGCGGGTGACTCGAGGTCGGCGTTGTAGTCATCGTGCGCTGGCGGCGCGAAGTCGTCACTCATGGGGCGAGAGTCTATCGCGAAGCTCCGGCTTCGGTAGCCCCGACGCCAGCTGTTACAATCGGGCTCCCTCCGCAGTCAGGCCCCTGACGGCACATCTCCGCGAGCCCACATGCGCGTCTTCGGCATCGACCCCGGCAGCACCGTCACCGGCTTTGGCGTGGTCGAGTCCCAGCGCGGCCGCATGAAGCTCGTGCACGGCGGCTGCATCCGCACCACGCCCAAGATGGCCATGGGCGACCGCCTCAAGGCCATCCACGACGGGCTGGTAGCCGCGCTGATGGCGCACGCTCCCTACGATGCTGTCGCCATCGAGGCCATCTTCCGGCACAAGTCCTCCGAGAGCGCGCTGCGACTGGGCCAGGCGCGCGGCGTCGCCCTTCTGGCCGCCACCCAGGCCGGCTACGAGCCCTTCGAGTACAACCCGATGACGATCAAGCGCTCCGTGGGCGCCCACGGCCGGGCCGACAAGAAGGCGGTGGCCAAGATGGTCACCATGCTGGTGGGCCGAGAGGTCCCGGGCCCGGCCGACGTCTCCGACGCCGTGGCCATCGCCATCACCCACTGCATGCACGCCCGCAGCCACGCCATGGCTGCGCGCGCAGCGAAGTGAGCCGCCGATGATCGCGATGCTCAAGGGCTCCCTCACCACCTTCGCCGGCAACCGCGGCATCCTGGACGTGCGCGACGTCGGCTACGAGGTCTACGCCCCGGCCCGCACGCTCGAGGTGTGGTCCCGCGCCGAAGAGGCCGTCACCGCCTTCATCAGCACCCAGGTTCGCGAAGACAGCTTCACCCTGTACGGCTTCAGCAGCGACGCCGATCGCATCGGCTTCCAGACGCTGCTGTCGGTCAGCGGCGTCGGTCCAAAGCTGGCGCTGGCCTGCCTGGACACGATGAGCGTCGAGGAGCTGCGCCGAGCGGTCGAGACCGAGGACGTCAAGGCGCTCACCCGCATCTCGGGCATCGGAAAGCGCACGGCACAGCGCATCGCGCTCGAGCTGCGCGGCAAGCTGGCCATCGCACCGCTGAGCCCCAGCGATCACCTCCAGGTCCAGCATCGCCCCGCCGAAGCCGCCGACACCCTCGAGATCGCCCTGTCCCGGCTCGGATACAACAAGGCCGAGATCACCATGGTGCAGGACGAGCTGCCCAAACAGGGCGTCACGGCCACCGACGACATCAGCGCCCGCCTCAAGGCCGCGCTACGCATCCTGTACGCGCGTAGGTGAGCCCGATGATGGATCCGACCGGCCTCGAAGAAGACGACAACGACCCCGCGCTGCGCCCCCGCAGCCTCGCCGAGTTCGTGGGGCAGCCGCGCATCGTCGACAACCTGGGTGTGTACATCCAAGCCGCCAAGCAGCGCGGGCAGGCCCTCGACCACGTGCTGCTGGCCGGGCCCCCCGGGCTCGGAAAGACCAGCCTGGCCTACATCATCGCCGAAGAGATGGGCGCCCAGTGCCGCACCGCCAGTGGGCCGGTGCTCGACCACAAGGGCGATCTCTCGGCCATCCTGTCCCAGCTCGAAGACGGCGACGTGCTGTTCATCGACGAGATCCATCGCCTGAACCGCGCCGTCGAAGAGATCCTGTACCCCGCGATGGAAGACTACGAGGTCGACATCGTGCTGGGCCAGGGCCCCGGCGCGAGCTCGATCAAGATCCCGCTGCAGCGCTTCACGCTGGTGGGCGCCACCACCCGGTCCGGGCTGCTCACCTCACCTCTGCGTGCTCGTTTCGGCATCTCAGCGACCTTCGACTTCTACAGCCCCGACGAGCTGCAGAAGATCCTCACCCGCAGTGCCCATCAGCTCGGCGTCGTGCTCACCCCCGGCGGCGCGCGCGAGCTGGCCAAGCGCTCCCGGGGCACCCCGCGCGTGGCCAATCGACTGCTGCGCCGAGTGCGCGACTTCGCCGAGGTCGATGGCGACGGCACCGTCGACACCGAGACCACCGCTGCGGCCCTCGATCGGCTGGAGGTCGACGACGCCGGACTCACCAAGATGGACCGCCGCATCCTCGAGACCATCGCCATCAAGTTCAGCGGGGGGCCCGTAGGCCTGGACACCCTCTCTGCCTCGATCGGTGAGAGCAAAGACACCATCGAAGACACCACCGAGCCCTTCCTGCTGCAGCAGGGATTCCTCAAGCGCACGCCGCGCGGCCGGGTCGTCACCCCACGCGGGTACAAGCACCTGGGTCTCCGCTACGAGGGCGACGGCGGACAGGGGTCGCTGATTTGAAGCTGGCCCCTCTGCTGGTCGTCGCCGCGCTCACCGGGTGTGGCAAGAAGGGCTTCGACACGGCAACCATCGACGTGGGCGGCCACTCGGTCAAGGTCGAGCTCGCCCACAACTCCGAGCAGCGCAGCCGCGGCCTGATGTTCCGCGAGACGATGCCCGAAGAGCGCGGGATGCTGTTCATCTACCCCGAGCAGCGCACGCTCTCGTTCTGGATGAAGGACACGCGCATCCCCCTGTCCATCGCCTTCGCAGACCGAACCGGCAAGATCGTGCGCATCGCCGACATGACGCCGCTCGACAAGTCGGCGGTGCAGAGCCTGTACCCGGCCACCTACGCCCTTGAGATGAACCAGGGATGGTTCGATCGGCACCAGGTGGCCGCGGGCGCCATGATCACGGGCATCCCCGAGGGGCTCAAAGTCGAGTAGCGGGTCTGGCCGGCGGCTAGCGCACGTAGACGTTGAGCGCGCCGTTGTCGAAGTTCTGGTGGTACCAGTACAAGACGTTCCAGCCCGCCTCGGTGGTGTCCGAGTTGGCCATGTCGCCTTGCAAGCCGCCGTACACGTCGTCGTAGTTGCAGCCGTTGTTGTTGTTGCTGCGGCCGATGATGCCCTTGCCGAAGTTGGCGTTGCCATCGCTGTCCTGGGTCTCGAGCCGGATGTGCAGCCCGCTGCCGCACTGCTGCCACCAGGAACCCGAGATGGTGTCCGCCGCGTACTCGGGCCCGGTGTTGCCGGTGGTCGAGTACTGGCTGGCCATGGTCTCGGCGCTCAGGATCGAGCCGTAGACGGCGTACTTGGTGGCGTCGCCGAAGGCATTGAGCATGACCTCGTTCCCGGCGAGCTCGGTCCACGCACGGGACTGGTGGTCGGAGCCCGGGTCGGCGGGGTCGCCGGTCTCGTTGCCGTTGGCCAGAAACGCCCAGTTGTTGCCGATCCAGTAGTTATTGCCGTCGTCGGCCATGCTGGCCACCAGCGTCCAGCCGCCGCCGTCGATGTCCATCTCGCAGTAGGCCTGGTAGGGGGTCGTGCCGGTCTCGAGCCAGTAGACGCCGCTGGGCAGCGCCGGATCCGAGAACTTGATCTGCTGGCACGACGACGCCGGGTCGCCGACGGTGAGCCCTGGCGGCTGGTCTTTGCCGATGGCAATCCAGTCGGCGCCGTCGCAGTACTCCATCACCGGATCGTTCCAGCGAATCGCGCCCGCGATGCCCGCTGCACAGGTGTCGGACGCGGCCGGAATGACCGGGAGCCCTGTCAGGGAGCCGTAGTCGTGTGCGTGGTCGCCGGCGGCCACCTCGCCGGACGAGACACCCACCGGCAGGCGCAGCACGTCGAAGATCCCTGTGGTCGTGTGGGCCGCATCGTGCACGTGGTCGCCCGCGGCGACGTCGGTGGCGTCGGTGCCCACCGGCAGCATGGCGATGGGCACGACACCGCCGGTGATGTCGCTCATGGTGTGCAGGTGGTCGCCCGCGGCCACGTCGGTCGAGGCCGTGCCCACGGGGATGCGCTGGATGTCCAGGACGCCCGTCGCCACCTGCGCCGCATCGTGGTCGTGAGCGGGCAGCGAGCCCGAGATGGCCCCGCTGCCGTCGATCACCGTGGTGCCGTTGATGAGGATCTCGGTGGCATCGACCGATCCGCCACTCACATTCACCGCCGTCTCAGCGTTGGTGGCGTTGTCGGCCTGGCCGGCGTTCAGCGCGCGAATGGCGTAGGGCACGCTCACCACGGCGATGCGATCGGGCAGTGGCGACGCCGAGTCGACGGCGATCTCCATGTACAGCATGGTGCCGTCGAACACATCGGCGTCCAGGTTCGCGATCGAGCCCAGCTGCACCGCGAAGTAGCCCTCGTCGAACAGAACCTGGGTGTGCGTCTCGGTCCACAACGCGCTGCCCCCGGTTGCGGTGTCGTAGAAGCTGAAGGTGAGGTCGTGGTTGGCCGTCAGCGCCACCCCGCTGCCGTCGAAGAGGCGTCCCTGGTGCTGGAACTCGAGCGGCACCGCAAGAGCCGACGAGGACACGAAGAGGAGAGAGAACAAGACGTTGCGCATTGGGAGCTCCAGCAAGCGCGCAGTGTAGCCTCAGCCGTCCTCGCCCAACACCCGCCGCATGATCGTGAACTCGAGGCGCTCGCCTGCACGGTCGACGGCGATCGCCACCTCGGTGCCAGCGTCACCGCCAATCGCCTGAACCAGCTCGCCCAGGTCCAAGTCGTCGGCGGACTCGCCGTCCACGGCGACGATCCGGTCGCCGGCCTCGAGGCCCGCATCGGTGGCAGGCCCACCGTCCACGAGCCCGTCGACGATCACTCCGGCGTCGGTCTGCGAGATCTGGATGCCCAGCCCGCCGCGCCTGGCCTCGGGGATGGTGATGTCGATGACGACGTCCTGGCCGGGCGTGGGCTCGATGGCGACCGGCTCGCTCATGGTGCGCAGCAGCCCGTCCCGACGCATCGCCAGCACGGTGCACGGCTCGGCGACGATGTCCATGTGCACCACGCCCAGCTGATCGGCGAAGGCCATGTTCCCGCACCCCTCGATCCAGCCGCCTGCGGCGGGGGCCCCGCTGGGGGACAGCAGCAGCATGCCTGTGATCGACGCGGTCCCGGGCTCGGGCTCGATGGTGGCGGTGCAGGCGCCCTTTGAGCCGTCCTGGGGCGGATCGGTCCACGAGATGCGGGCGGGCCCGTAGCCCTCGAGCGCGAAGACACCCGAGCGCTCGTCGAACACCGCGTCCCCCATGTCGCCGAGGTCGTAGACCAGCGGCATGTAGGCCTTGCCGTCGACCACCTGCACCATGCGGCCGTTGAAGCCGGAGTGATCGCCGATGGCCAGGTAGGCCTGCGCGCGCTCGATGGGAATGGCGAGATCGCAGACCACGTGGGTGTTCGGGTCTTCGAGCAGCTCCCGGGCGACGGCGTCGAGGTCGTCGTCGGACTCGAGCACTTCGACGGAATCGGCCTCACCGGGGGACCCGGACTGCGGCGGCCCGACCGCTGCGCCGCGATCGCCACCCGACCCCTCTAGAGCTGCGCGCCGAGTCCCTGACCTGGAACGGTCGGCCGATCCGGCGCCTGGACATCGCCAGCTGCCGCATCGAAGGGAATGGCCTGGCCCTCGATCTGGTGGACGGCACGGCGCTGCGAAGCGGACCCACCGCCCACGACGCCGAGTCGCTCGGGTGGCTGATGGCGCGGCTCGATCACGAGCTGGGCGACCGGCCGGAACAGGAGCGTGCGCAGCTCGACCGCGCGCGCCGCCAGCGGGCATCGATGCAGGAACGCGGCTGAACCCGCCGCCGGCCCACGGTGCCCGCGGCACTCACGGCGGCTCGCGCAACCCCGGCCCGCGACCCACGTGGGTCATCGGTAGGGTCCAACGCTGCCCATTGGCGCGCTCGATTCGCAGCTGATCCCCATGGCGTGCAATCGCCAGGTGGCCTTCGTGAAGCAGGCGATGGTGGCCGCTGCACAGCGTGACCAGGTTGTCCTCGCTGTGGGTGCCGCCCTGGCTGCGCGGGGTGAGGTGGTGCAGATCGAGCCAGATTCGATTGCGGCAGCTCGGGACCACGCAGGACCGTCGGTCGCGAGCGATCACCGCGCGCCGGACTCGGGGTGGGATGGTGCGCGTGGCTCCACCCTTCCCTGGCCCCGGTCGCATGTCCACGACCTGGGCATCATCATCGGCCATCGAGGCCTCGGCGTCGGTGACCGCGAAGCCCTCGCCGCTGCTGGTGGCGCACCTTGGGCAGGTCTCGACGACCTTTTGGTAGCGCGGAGCGGTCGGCGCATCGGCGCCATCTGCATCGTGGATGTACCGCTGCGCCATCTGCGCGAGCGCAGCGCCCGGATCGAACTCGTCGTCGCTCATGCCGCTCTGCCCCTTGAGCAGCTGCAGGGCGGCGGTGAGCATGTCGTGATCGGCCTGGGAGACCGTGACCTGGAAGCGGCGGCGCGGTTCTGACCCACGTGGGTCATGTTCATCGGGCGGCCCCTCGCCGAATACCGTGGTCGCAACCAGATCTTCGAGCTCGCGGCTGCTCGCGTGGTGGGCACGCTCGACCCAGGCCGCCTCGGTGTCGGGCGTCATCACCCCCAGCAGCTCGCGGGCCTTCGTCCACCCGAGCTCGCCCAAGCGGAATCGCTCGGCCATCACGGGAAAGTCGCCGAGGCTGCGACCTATGCGCAGCAGCGCGCGCACCTTTCGCGGCGAGAGGTCGAACTCGGCCTGGGCGTACTCGGTCACCGACGCGAAGCCGAGCACCCTGTGAAATCGCTGTTCTTGCGCTCGCAGGAGCAGGATCGCCTGTTCGTACTCCGCTTGGAGCTGGCGCTTGGTGGCGTCGAGTAGACACCGATGGTTGTTGCGGGCGGAGGCCAGAAGATGAGGATCGGACAATGCAATCACCGAGAGGGCTTGGGAACCCCACCGTATGCCCGCGATCCGCGCGGCTCAACTCTGCCCGGACAGGATCTGTCCGCTTTCGGCAAGAAAAGGTACCATCGCCCAGTCCTCGACCTCTACCGCAGCGATCCATCGCCTTGTCGTCAGCTCGAGCGTCCCCAGTCGACGACCTCCCATCCTCTCAGCCGGGCCTCACGCGCGAGCTTTCGGTCAGGGTTCACCGCCACCGGGCGCCCGACCGCCTCGAGCGCGGCGAGGTCGCTCACCGAGTCGGTGTACAGCACGCACCGCCGCAGGTCGACCCCGTGGACCTTGGCCCAGTCTCGCATGCGATCGGCCTTGGCATCGCCGTAGGCACTCTTGTCGATCGCCCCCGTGAACACGCCATCGTGGACCTCGAAGCTGGAGTGGATGCGGTCGTCCAGCCCCCACGTGCGCCGGGCCGCTTCGGCCGCGTAGGGCGAGCTGCTCGTCGCGATCACCAGCTGCTCCCCGCGCTCTCGATGCAGGTCCAGGGCCCGGAGTGCGCCCGGACGCACCCGCGGCGCTACCCGCTCGTCGAACCAGGCATCGGTGCGGGCTCGCACCTCGTCTTCCCGGGCGCCCTTCAGCGTCTCGACGGCGGCCTCGAAGGCTCGCTCGACCTCGCTGTGCCCCAGCTTGTACCGCAGCATCCACCAGGTACCCCACGCGGCCTCGGCCCACGAGATGCGCCCCGCCCGCAGCTCGTGTCGAATCCACAGACCCGCGCTGTTGCAGTCCACCAGCGTGCGATCGAGGTCGAAGAAGGCGACCTGGCCGCCCATCACTCGTCGAGCTTCTTGCGCAGCTCGGCCGGGATGGGGGTGCCGCTGCCACGGACCTGGCGCACGGCGGGGGGCGGCACGGTGGCCTTGCCAGGCTCGCGGAACAGGCGGTCGAGGAGGGCGACGAGGCCACGGAGCCGATGGTCGACCAACGTCAGCGTGCGCCCATCCTCGGTGTGCAGCTGCACGGCCGCGCCCAGCGTCGGAACGCGCGTGTAGGCCACGATGTCCGACCAGCGCAGCGCGACCGGTCCCTCCAGGAACTGGGCGACCAGGCCCTCGACATAGAAGCCGATCACCTCGTGCCGCTCGAGCCCGACCCGGGCCACCCCCGACCATCCCTCGGGCGTCGTGAGCTTGAGCTTCTGCCGGCACCCGCCGTCGGCCAGCTGAACCGCTCCCCAAGGGGTGCGCTGGAGGGCTCGGCTGAGCTTGTCGGCGGTGACCTGCCCCTGCACCTGTGCCTGGACCTCGTCGATGACGCGATCCAGGGCCCCCTCGGGCAGCTCGAGAGCCCAGACGAGCTTTTGCAGGAGGGTGCGCTCTTCGTCTTGCACCACCCCGTCTTTCCACGCCATGCGCACGGCAAAACGAAGCCCCTTCCAACGCTCTTCGACCGTGGGCAGGGCCCCGGCGACCTGCTGGAGATCCAGCGGACGGCTTCCTGCGCCGCGCACCCAGTCGCGGATGTCGGCCTCTTCGCGGCCGGGCAGCACCCTGCCCAAGAAGGCCAGCTCACCCGGATCGAGCTCGCGATCCGAGAAGGCCACATGGGCCAGCAAGGCCAGGAGGGCATCATCGGCGGGATCGCCAGGAGTGAGCGCCCGGCGAGCGGGATCGTCCACGAGGTCCAGGTAGTCATCGACGCGCGGCATGCCCCCGGTATAAGCGACCGCCCATGTTGGTTGCGAACGAGATCTCACGGTCCTGGGACACCCCCGCAGGCGCCCGCATCGAGGCGACGCCCGGTGGGCTCATCAACCAGACCTTCGGAGTGTGGAGCGGCGCACATCTCTTCGCGGTGTTGCAGCGGCTGAACACCGACATCTTCGTGCCCGAGGTACACGAGGACATCGAGGCGGTCACCCAACACCTCGCCAGCAAGGGGCTGCCCACCACGCGGCTGCTCCGCACCCGCACGGGCGGCCTGTGGGCCACCGACGAGACAGGCGGTGCATGGCGCATGCTCACCCCCGTCGGCGATCGCACCATCGACTCGCTGACCGACACGGCCGACGCCCACTCCGCAGGCGCGCTGGTGGCACGCTTCCACGCGGCGACGGCCGATCTTCAGTGGGACTTCCGGAGTGTGCGCGCCGGCGCCCAGGACACGGCCAAACACCTGGCCAACCTCGCCAAGGCGCTCGACGATCACCGTGCCCACCGTCTGTACGACCGGGTCGCGCCACTCGCCGCGTCCGTGCTCGACGCCGGCGCACGGATCGCCGTGCCCGACCTGCCGCGCCGCATCATCCACGGCGACCTGAAGATCAGCAACCTTCGCTTCACCGGCACCGACGCGACCGCCCTCATCGATCTCGACACCCTCGCCTGGGGAAGCCTCGAGGTCGATCTGGGCGATGCGCTGCGTAGCTGGTGCAACCCCACGACCGAGGACAGCTCGGCCGCTCGCTTCGACCTGGCGCTGTTCGAGGCCGCGATGCGCGGCTATGCCTCCGACGCAGCCGACGTCACCGCTGCCGAGTGGCACAGCATCGTGGGCGGGGTGGCGCGCATCACCCTGAACCTGACCGCGCGCTTCGCCGCCGATGCGCTGCAGGAGTCCTACTTCGGTTGGAAGCCGCGATTCGGCACCCGAGGCGACCACAACCTGGTGCGCGCTGTGGGCCAGTGGGAGCTGTTCTCAGCGATCTCGGCCCACGCAGACGAGGCGCAGCGCATTCTTCGCGAGATCCGTCCGCGGTAGGCAGGCAAAGACCTGTATCGTGGAGCCCTCGGAGGCTTCCATGCGTGCACTCACCGCTCTGTTCCTGCTCTTTTCGCTTCCCGCATCCGCGGTTCCGATGGAGCTCACCCACCAGGGACGGGTCTTCGACCAGACCGGAATCGCCCTGGACACCCCGAGCGACGTTCGCTTCGCCCTGTACGACGCGTCCGCGAGCGGATCCCTGCTGTGGGAAGAGACGATCACGGCGGTCGACTTCGACAACGGGTACTTCGCCGTCACCTTGGGATCGGGCTCATCGCTCGATGCCTCGGTCTTCGACGATGACGACGTCTGGCTCGAGATGACGGTGGGGAGTGGGGCTCCGCTTCCGACCAGGCTCAAGATCAGCAGCGTGCCCTTCGCCATCCGTGCCACCACCGCGGCCAACGTCTCGGGTGGCATCGTCGATGCCAGCGAAATCCGCGTCAACGGCACCACCGTCATCGACAGCAGCGGAGCGGTCAGCGCGCCCGTCGACTGGTCATCCATCACCAGCAAGCCCGCCGACTTCGACGACGATGTCGACAACGACACCCTGGCCAGCCTGGGGGCCGCCTGCGGCAACGGGGACCTGGCGATCTTCGACGGGCTGGACTGGGCCTGTGGCTCCCTCGCGGGAGGGCCGGTCGACGCTGGCGACATCCTCACCGGCACCGTGGCCATCGCGCGACTGCCCATCGGCGACGACGCCAACTCGGTGGCGGCCGGCGATCACCTGCATCCGTTTGCCGAGGTGACCGGCGTGGCCGACACCGCCCAGATCCCGGATCTCGACGCCAGCAAGATCACCAGCGGCACCATGGACATCAACCGTCTGTCGGTGGGCTCCGGGTCGGGGCAGGTCGCCGCCGGCGACCACCTGCACGCCGTGTCGGCGCTCACGGGCGTGGCCACCACCGCCCAGATTCCCGACCTGGACGCCGCCAAGATCACCGGCGGCACGCTCGCCCTGGCTCGGCTTCCCGTCGGCACCAGCAGCTCCCAGGTCGCGGCGGGCGACCACAGCCACGACTTCGCCGACCTCGGCGGCGCCATCACGGCCGCGATGCTGCCGGCCGATCTGGGCACAGTGGTCATCAGCGACGACGGCACGGCCTGCAACGCCGGAACGCGAGGCGCCTTGCGCTACACGGGCACCGACTTCGAGGGCTGCACCGACTTCGGGTGGATCCCCTTCGCATCGGGCCTGCCCAACGGCTCTTCGCCCACCGCCGCCGCGCTCAGCTGCAACCAGCTGCACATCGACTACCCATCCCTCCCCAGCACGACCTACTGGCTCCAGGCGGGCGGTAGCGCGTTTCAGGCCTACTGCGACATGACCGCGGACGGCGGCGGGTGGACGCTCATCTGGCACAACGATCAGCCCACCACCTTCAGCAACTTCAACAAGAGCTGGGCCGAGTACCAGAGCGGCTTCGGTTCGGTCGCTAGCAACCAGCGTGGCTTCTTGGGGCTCGACCACATCCACGAGCTGACCACGCTCGGCACCACCCAGATGCGTGTGCTCAACGACGCCGACAAGCACATCTACGAGAACTTCAACGTGGGCCCCGCCTCGGGCGAGTACGTCATGACCTACGCGACGGCTGGAGGCTCACCGAGCTCCAACGACGGCAACATGCTCGCCTACCACAACGGGTACCGCTTCAGCACGTACGACAACGACAACGACGCGCACAGCACCAACTGCGCATCGGACTACTCGTCGGGATGGTGGTACCAGCAGTGCTACCACATGACGATGGCCGGCAGCAGCAGCGGACGGGTCTACTGGCGCAACGCCGGCACGGGCGTCGAGTACACCGACACCCAGATCACGATGTGGGTCAAGTAGCCGGCGACGTAGCCTTCTTGCTGCTGCCCAGCGGGATGGCACCTACGCTCCACAGCAGCGCGTCTGCATCTGCTGGCTGGATGGCCGCGATGGCCGCGCGCAGGGCGGCGTCGCTGGTGTTGCCGGCGCCGTAGAAGCGCCACTTGCTGCCCTGGAGCACGTAGTAGTACCGGCTGCCGGCCAGGTTGAGCTGGTAGACGGTCTCTTTGCCCATCTTGGCGCCGGTGAGGTCATCGGCACAGCGAAAGCCCATCAGTACCGGAGCCAGCCAGGCCTCACGGGGCTTGAGATCGACCTGCCGAAAGAAGGTGGCGGGCCCCAAGAACACCCGGCCTCCACCCCAATCTCCCATGCGCATCGCGGCGGTGAGCCACTTGCCGCGAATGCGTGAGGGTGGAGCGAACGTCACCGCCGACTCGGGCACCAGATCGTTGGCCAGGAAGACCGCTCGTACCCGACGACCCTCGCGAAGCACGGCGTACCGGCAGTCGCGCCCCAGGATTCCCTTGCTGTACAAGCGAACGAGGGTGGCGTGCTCGAGCTCGTCGGGCACCTCGACCTTCAGCTGCGCCGACGGCGCTCCCGAAGAGCCATAGGTAGTGAGGATGCAGCGGACCATGGCGAACCGGGAGAGTCACATAGTGGTGAGCACGCCGTCTAGCGCGTTGAGCACTTCGTATACGTCGAGCACGCGCTCGGCGGTGTCGATCTGCATGCGCACCCGCAGAGAGATGTACTTCCCCGTACGCGACTCGCGGCGCCGAACGTCATCGATGCGGCCGTCGGTTCCTGCCGCGGCGCCCATGGCGGTGACGATCGCGCTTGCGGCTGAAGGCATCGCCACCACGCGAAACTCATAGGGTCCGGGGAAGTCATGGTTTTCGCGCAGGAGGGCCAGTGCGCTTTCGCGATCCATGCCGTCAGGATACCCGAACCGCCGCCAGGAGTTGTTTCGTTGAGCCATTGGCTGCCCCCGTTCGTGCTTCACCATCCGCGTACCCCCTGGATGGTCGACGGCAGTCGAATGAACCTCGACGTCGCCACCCTCGACGCGCTGCCGTGGGCAAGTGCGCTGCAGCACATGGCCGAGCTCGAGGGCGGCGCCATCGCCAACCCCGACGAGCAGCGTCAGGTCGGCCACTATTGGCTTCGCGCCGCCGAGCTGGCACCCACGGTGGGCCAGGCGCGCGAGATCGGCGAGACCGCCGAACGGGTACGGCACTTTGCGGCCAAGGTCCGCACCGGCGGCATCCGCACCGCCTCGGGTGAACGCTTCACCGACGTGCTGCAGGTCGGCATCGGAGGCTCCGCGCTCGGTCCGCAGCTGCTGGTCAACGCGCTCACACCCGGGCGCCGGCTCACCGAGGGCGCACTGGGCGCGCACTTCGTCGACAACACCGATCCTGACGGCATTGCCGCGGCGCTGGCCGACCTCGGCCCAAGGCTGGCGACCACCCTGGTGCTGGTGGTCAGCAAGTCGGGGGGCACACCCGAGACGCGCAACGGTGCGGCATTGGTGATGGCGGCCCTGCAAGAGCGCGCCGTCGACGTGCCCGGCCACATGGTGGCGGTCACCGGCGAGGGCAGCAGGCTGTACAAGACGGCCAAACAGGACGGCTGGCTGCAGATCTTCCCGATGTGGGACTGGGTCGGCGGCCGCAACAGCATCATGTCGGCGGTGGGCATGCTGCTGGCCGAGCTTGCCGGGGTCGACACCCAGCCGCTGCTTGCTGGCGCGCGCGAGATGGACGCGTGGACGCGGGCCGGCGACTGGCGTGAGAACCCGGCGGCCCTGCTCGCCGGCATCTGGCACGCGGCCGGCAACGGGCGGGGCGAACGGTCCATGGTGGTCTTGCCCTACTCCGACCGCCTGCTCACGCTGTCGCGCTACCTGCAGCAACTCGTCATGGAGTCCCTGGGCAAGCGGCTCGATCTCGACGGCAACGTGGTGCACCAAGGCATCGCGGTGTACGGCAACAAGGGCAGCACCGATCAACACGCCTTCGTTCAGCAGCTCCGGGACGGCCGAAACGACTTCTTCTGCACCTTCGTCCAGGTGACCGGCGACGGCTCCGGAAGCCAGCAGATCGTCGAGGGAGACGCCACCGCCGGCGACTTCCTGCAGGGCTTCCTGCTGGGCACGCGCCGAGCCCTGACCGAGGCCGGGCGGCCCAGCGTCACCATCACGCTGCCCCGGGTCGATGCCTTTGGCATCGGCGCGCTCATCGCCCTGTACGAGCGCGCGGTGGGCTTGTACGCATCGCTGGTGAACATCAACGCCTACCACCAGCCCGGGGTCGAGGCCGGCAAGAAGGCCGCAGTTCAGGTGCTCGAGCTGTCCACCGCCATTCGCAAGGCGCTGACGGCCGGCAAGGTCACCCTGCCCGACTCGGCCCATCGCCTCGACGCCGACCCGCTCGAGGTCTTTTACATCCTCGAACACCTCGTCGAGTCCGGCCGGGCGGTGCGCGAGGGCCACGGGCCCACAGCCACCTGGCGGGCGCGTCGGGGATCCGACGCATGAGACGCGCCGGCATCCTGCTTCATCCCACCAGCCTTCCGGGGCCCTATGGTGCCGGCGACATCGGTCCGGGCGCGCGTGAGTTCGCGGCGTGGCTCGAGGCCGCAGGCCAGCGCATCTGGCAGATGCTCCCGCTGAACCCCGTCGACGGGCACGGCTCGCCCTACGCCTCGCCCTCGGCATTCGCAGGGAACCCCTTCTTGCTCTCCATCGACGACCTGGTCGCCGATGGCTGGCTCACCCACAGCGACAAGCCCTACGTGGCCGGGTCCGAGCGGCGCTTCGAGTACAGCAAGGTCGCTGCCATCCGCCAGCCGGCGCTCGACGCCGCGGCCGAGCGGGTCGCCGACCAGATCGATCTCGCCGCCTTCGCCCGCGCCCATCCTTGGCTCGATGACTGGGTCACGTTCGCAGCCATCGCCGACGAGCTCGGTGGCGACTGGACCCAGTGGCCCGACGATCTCCGAAGCCGCGACAGCCACGCGCTCTCAGCGGCGCGGGAGCGCTACGCCCCGGGCCTTGCCCGCCACGCCGCACTGCAGTGGCTCTTCCGCCAACAGTGGCAGCGCCTGCGCGCCGAGACGACATCCCGCGGCATCGAGCTATGGGGAGACCTTCCCATCTTCGTGAGCCTGGGCAGCGCCGACGTGTGGGCCCACCAGGAGCTGTTCCGCCTGGGCTCCGACGGTCGACCCACGGTGGTCACCGGGGCGCCGCCCGACGCGTTCACACCGACGGGCCAGAAGTGGGGCCACCCGCACTACGACAACGCCGCCCACGCCGCCAGCGGCTTCGCCTGGTGGCGCGAGCGCTTCGCCAGCCTGTTCGACCACGTCGACGCCGTGCGGCTCGACCACTTCCGTGGCCTCGAGGCGGCCTGGGAAGTCGACGCTGACGCCGTCGACGCGACAGGGGGGCACTGGGAGCCCGGTCTGGGCGCACCCCTGCTCGCCGCGCTGCGCGATCGCATGGGGGGGCAGCTCCCCATCATCGCCGAAGACCTCGGCGTCATCACGCCTGGGGTGCAGGCCCTGCGCGACGACTTCGGGCTGGCGGGCATGGCCATCTTGCAGTTCGCCTTCGTGGGCGAGCCCGACCACCCGTACCTGCCCCACAACCACCGCGACAAGCTGGTGGTGTACCCGGGCACCCACGACAACCAGACCACCACGGGCTGGTACCAGGGTGCTGGAGAAGAGAGCCGGGACTTCGCGCGCCGCTACCTGTCCTGCGACGGCGGCGACATCGCGTGGGACATCAACCGAGCGGCGTGGCGGAGCGTGGCCGACACGGCCATCGTCGCCATGCAAGACGCGCTCAGCCTCGACGACACCGCGCGCATGAACACCCCAGGCGAAGCCATGGGCAACTGGGGCTGGCGCATGGGCCGTGAGGGCATGAACATGGCCCTGGCTCGCCGTTTGCGGGCCGAGGCCGAGATCACCGGGCGGCTGTAGACCCCCGCTACTTGCGGCGGCAGCAGGCGAAAGGCTGAACGGTCGTGGGATTGGTCCAGCTGGTCTTGCGGCCGCTGCCCCCGGTGTCGTTGTAGTTGCTGCGGCAGCTGCCCGAGATGCTGCGAATCATGTCCATGCCGACGTAGGTCTGCCCGTTGCTCCAGTAGCGCAGGCTGGCTCGGTTGAGGTAGATGTAGGTGGAGTCGGGGAAGGACAGGCCCAGCCCCCCCTGGTTCTCGCACGCGTACATCAGCTCGTCGTAGACACAGAGCTTGGCGCCCTCGGCGAAGCAGGTGTCCAGCGCGCCGTACCAGTCGGCCGTCCGGCTGAAGTCCGGGTTGATGCAGGTGGGGCCCAGGTCGACCCATCCCGTCTCGCAACGGCGGTTCGCCGGGTTCGGGTCTTCGGCGACCGACGCGCACTCGAAGGCCCCTGCGCTGTCGTTCCAGACAACCGCTTCGCCGTCGGAACAGCTGCCCGCGAGGTCGGCCAGCGCGTCGGTGTTCGGATCCACGGTGTCCGCGTCGTCGGCGCAGACCCACGCGCCGCTCTGGTACGTGACCACTTGTCCGTCGGTGCACGAGCCCGCGGCACCGAGCGCGCCCAGCGCGTCGCCGTCGCCATCGGCGAGATCGGCGGGAACGCCGCTGACATCGGTCCAGGCCACGCCGGCCGGGAAGGCCCCCGAGCCATCGATGACCGTGGTGCCGTTCACCTGGATCTCGGTGACGTTGAGCACGCCGGAGCCATCGATCACGGTCGATCCACCGACCACGATCGAAGAGGCATCGACGGTGCCCCCGGAGAGGTTCGTCGCCGTGTCGGCGGTGGACGCCGAATCCGCGCTGGTCGCCGAGTCGGCCATCGTCGCCTTGAGCGCATAGGGCACGCTGACCACGGGAATTCGGGTTGCCAGCTCGGAGCCGCCGTCGACCGCGATGGCCAGGTACACGACATCGCCGGGGAAGTCGTCGAGCTCGAGTGCGGTGACCGTGCCCAGCCCGGCCGCGAAGTACCCGTTGTCGAAGCCCAGGTCGACGTGCGTCTCGGACCACAGCTGAGTGCCCGTCGCTGGGTCGTCGTACAGCGCAAAGCTGACGTCGTGGTCGCCATTGAGCGGAGTGCCCAGCGCGTCCCAGAGCCGACCCTGGTGGCTGATCTCCAGTGGAACCGCGGCGGCCGTGGTCGAGCAGATGGCGAGGGCGAACAGAACGAGACGACGCATGAAGCAACTCCGGGGGTGGGGGGTCGGACTATACCCATTCGGCACGAGACCGCATCCCCTTCAGCACTCTCAGTGCTCGACGGGCCTCGTTACCGCCAGAATACTCCCAAAGTGCCCATGATCGGCGGACTTTCGGCTCTTGTGCCGCATGGCACTCACGACGCCGTCCAGGAACAACGCATCGCGGCACCCCAGCTCGTCGCGCATGAGCGTTGCGAAGTCCCAGAACCGCACCGAGCCCTCGCTGATGACCAGGTGCACCGTGCGGGGATCGGACGCGCAGATGCCGTTGCGAGGCAGCTTGTTGGCGGAGTTCTCCCGGAAGGCCGGGTGGATCTCGCCATCGATGAGCAACATCGGGCCCGACTGGGTGGCCGCGACGACCTCTTCGACGGGCACGTCGTACTGCAGCGTCTCGATCACCCGCGCGCCCTCCGACGTCAGCACGAACACGCCGTTGGGCAGCAGGTGGAAGTTGCCGCCGCCCTCGCCCACGACGAGCTTGCCGTACGCCTTGCCCCGCTCCACGTGAAGCCCGGTGGGGGTGTAGCCGTGGTTGTACATGCCACCGTTCATGGCCAGCACCAGCTCGCGGTCCTGGGCTTGCAGGTGCTGCTCCAGGTCGTCGAAGGTCTTGGGAAAGGGCGCCGCCTGGCCAAACAGCCCCAGCTGGGCCTCGTTCAGGTCGACGGTGGCCACCGTCCAGGCCTCACCAGCATGCCGGACCTTGCGGACCTCGACACCATCATCCGCAAACGCAAACGACGAACAGAACAGCAGCAGCAGCAGTGGCATGGGACCTCCCCCCCCCATGCGACCACGGCCCACATCAGGCGTTCGTGCAGATGCTGTGCAGCCGCTCGGCCAGCCCAATCGCAACACCACCCGTCGCCGCGACGAAGTCGTCGAACGCGCTCCACCCCGTGCCGCTCCCCTCCCCGCGACGCATCGCACGAATGAGCGTGTTCTTGGGCGTGTGCACCGCCTCGACGAACTCGTTCGCGCTGGCCTCGTAGCCCACCGCGCGCAGCAGCAGCAGGCGCTGGGCATCGGTGAGCGTGGCGGCGGCGGTGCGCCGCAGGTGGGGCTCCAGGAACAGCGGTGCGAGCGCGCTCTCAGCAGAGGCACGCCGAGCGTAGGCCGCCGACAGCTCGGCCTGGCAGCACGGCGCCACCGCGACAAAGCGGGCACCGTGCCGAACCGCCAGCACCAGCGCGTCGTCGGTGGCCGTGTCGCAGGCATGCAGCGCGATGACGCCGTGCAGCTCGGCGAGCTGGCCCTCGAAGGCCTGCTGCCAGGCCGTGGCGAGCTCCAGCTCGTCCAGCGGGGCGGCGGCGAAGCGCAGGGACCGCAGACCCGCCGACGCCGCTCGCTGCCGGCACGACTCCACCAGCGCTGGCGCCTGATCGACGCCCAGGATGCGCACCGGATGGCGTTGGATGCGCTCGAACCACCAGGCCACCAGCAAGGTCAGGTACGAGCGCCCGCAGCCCGCATCGAGCAGGGTCACGGTCGGATACTGCCGGGCCAGCTCGGCGAGGTTGGGCACAACGGCCCGCAGCAGGTGGTTGATCTGCCGGAACTTGCGCACGCGCTCGGGCGGGATCGAGCCGTCCCCGTTCATCAGGCCAAGCGCGCGCAGCAGCACGGGGGCCTCGGCGGGCATCAGCAGCAGCCGCTTGTCGCCGAGCACCGCGCGCGTGTACTCGGGCGTCCACAGCGCCACGGCGCGCCGCTCGAGGGCGTCTGCCCAGCCGGCGTCGATCAGCGCAGCCCGCGGCGGCACTGGGCGGTCAGGCCGAAGGCACCCGGGTCTTCGCCGTCTTTGGCCTCGACCACCACCAGCCAGTCGACCCAGTTGCCGTCGCTGACCGCCTCGGCGCGCTCGCGAGCGGTACCGTCCTTGACCTGCGCATCGCACTCGTTGACGTTGGTCTTGTCGCCGGGGCACGAGGTGTCGTCCCACTGGATCACGAACAGGTCCAGGTCGGTGCACGGGGTGTCGAGGGTGAACCACGCGCGCCACTCGCCGTCGTCGGGGAAGCGGAACTTGTAGACGCGCTCGTTGCCGCCCTGGTGCTGGGTGGTGGCTGGCGTGCAGAAGTTGCGCTCGTACCAGCGGGTGTTGAAGCGCTTCACGCCGCCGCGAGTGTGGCCGATGATGCTCTGATCGCACTCGATGACATCGGTGACACAGTCGCCCGGGCCCTTGAGATCGCCGCCATCGCGCAGATCGTTGCACTGGGAGCTGCTGAGCACCGCGCCGGGCCAGGGCAGATCGCTGTTGACCCCTTGAAGGATCATCTTGGCCTTCTCGGACGCGGTGGGCTCTGGCGGCTCGAACTTCTCGCCGATCTCGCGGGGCTCGGACGATCCGCCCCCCTCACCGCCCGAGAAGGTGTCGGTCGACGACCCGCCCATCAACCCCTCCAGAGGGCCGCAGGCAAGCGCCAGGACACCGCTGGTGAGCAGCACGACGACGGACAGACGGGGGCGATGGATCACGCGAGCCTCCAAGGCGAGCCGCAGCATATCGAATCTGACCTCGGGGCGGGCGCGCTGTTCCCGATCCGGCCGATGACCCACGTGGGTCACCGCCTCCGATCTTGGGGGCATCGGCCCCACCCGATCGGCGTTAGCCGCGCGCATGCTCACCACCCTCCTGTTGTTGGCTTCGATGGCCGCCGCGAACGCTCCCGCGGCAACCCCGGCCCCGGCCAAGCTCGACCAGCGCTTCGCGCGGCTGGCCGACAAGCGCGTCGTCCCGGTCCGCCGGCTGGGGCGCGTGACGGATGCCCTCGTCGAGGTGCGCCTGGCGCGGGCTTCGGAGCTCGAGTCGCAGGATCGGTGGGCCGAGGCCCTCCTGGAGCTAAGGGCCGCGCGAGCCCGCATCGCCGGCGCCAAGAAGCTGGGCTACGAATCGCTCGATCACCGGGTCGAAGAGCGCATCGCGAGCGTGCGGGCCTCGGGCAGCGCCTTCCACGTCCAGGGCGCGCGGCTGGCCCTCGAGCAGGGCTTGCTGGCCGAGGCGCTGGCGCGGCTCGACGCGGCCGACGAGCTGCAGCCGACCCCCGAGAGCCGCCCGGTGCGCGGCGAGACCCATGTGGCGTGGGCCGACCGCAGCGCGGCCGAGGGCGACCTCTACGCCACCGCATTCCACCTGGTGAGCGCCGTCGCCGCCGACCCCCGACCCGACTGGAAGCAGCGCTCTGCGGACCTCAATCGGCGAATCGGGCTTCGCCTGCTCGAGCTGGGTGCGTGCCGTGCGGCGGTCGGCCACCTGGAGGCCGCAATCGGGTCCGCCGGGGCCGATCCGGCGCTTGCGACGGCCAGACGCTGCGCCACCACCGCGGTGGAGCTGCGCGTGTCGAGCCAGGTCAGCCCCCCGGTCACGCGGCTCGCCGAGCGGGTGGAGCAGGCCGCCCTGGCGACCCTGGGAGAGAGGGCCTCCCGCTTCGTGCAGCTCGGCCCCCAGCCCGCTCAGAGCCCCGCCAGCCCCGGTCTGCCGCCGCCTCGCGGTCCCTTCGAGGTCGACGTCACCGTGCGCACGCTGCGCCACGCGAGCGAGGTCCCGCGCCGCCAGCTGCACACCATGCCGGTCCAGATGGCCTGGACCCACGGCTTCGAGCCAGCCATGGGCCACATCACCTGGGAAGAGATCGTCGAGCCCGCGACCGCTCGCCTGTCGGCCACCGTCACCCACATCCCTCCTGGCCGCGCCGAGCGCAGCACCTCGCACGCGATTGGCGATGGCCGATCGGAGGCCGCCTGGCTTGGCCGCACCGTGGGCTACACCTACAGCGGGATGTATGGGCCGTCGGTGGCCAGCACCACCTGGGGGCCCGGCGGCGACCCTCGTCCCGGGCAGCAACCACTGGCGGCGCGCAAGGAGGCCCGACGAGCCGCCCTCGACGCGGCGATCGATGCACTGGGCGAGGCGGTTGCCCGGGGCATTCTTCTCGCGGTGGACCTCGAAGACCCGATCCCGGCTTCGGTCCTGGCCATCGAACAACCCTGGTGAGCCCCGAACAGCCGAGGTTCACCCCTGGCCCCTCGCGCCCTCGCACACGAACAGAAACGCCGGCGGCACGTTGCGCCAGGTCACCTCGGACTTCTGAACCCGCTCGAAGTGCTCGTCGAGCAGCGCTCGAAACTTGCGGGCCGCGGGAAGCACCTGGCTGTGCACGTACTGGAAGGTGACGAAGCGGCCGTCCGGGGTCAGGCAGTCGCACACCGCCCGCAGCGTCTGCCGCTGGGCTTCGTCGGGAAACACCGCCCACGGCAGGCCGCTGATCACCCGATCGCAGTGGGGCAGCTCACGGTCGCTCAGGATGGCGCGCAGCTCGCTGGCGTAGCGACCATCGACATCGAGATCGGGCATCTGCTCGCGCAGGCGCTTGGCCATGGGCTCCGAGGGCTCGAGCGCCACGAAGGTCGCGCTGGGTACGGCCTCACGGACGGCACGGGTGAAGGGACCGGTGCCGGCACCGAGCTCGACGATGATCTGCTCGTCGGTGAGGCCGGCGGCGGCGACCACGGACTCGGCGAGCTTACGGCTGGATGGGGTGACCGCCCCCAGCTGCCCTGGGTTGCGGGCGAACTCCTTGAGAAAGAGCCAGACATCCGACATCGATCACGAGGCTCCTTCGACGTAGTGCTCATCGGGCACCAGGATGACCTTGCCCACGTTCTTGCGGTCGTGGATGTACTGGTGGGCTTCGGCGACCCGACTGAACGGAAAGGTCGCGTCGACCACCGGGCGAAAGATGCCCTGATCGGTCAGCTTCATGAGCTCGGCCAGCCAGCCGGTGACGCGCTCGGCCTCGTCCCACAGGTGGCCCATGTTCACGCCCATGACCCCCTTGTTCTCATTCATGAGGGTGATCGGGTTGAACTTGAGCCAGGGCACATCGAACAGCGGGCGGATGCTGCCGTACAGCGTGCTATTGTTGCCGGCGCTGCGGGCGCTGAAGCCAAACACCACCAGGCGTCCACCCGCGCGCAACAGGCGCAGGCCCTTGGCCCAGGAGTCGCCGCCGACCGGGTCGAGGATCAAGTCCAGGCCGACATCGTCCTTCAGCACCTGCTCGAAGTCGTGGTTGCGGTAGTCGATGAGCTGGTCGTAGCCGCGCTCGGTGAGGAAGGCGTGCTTGCCCGCGCTGGCCGTGCCGATCGCGGTGGCACCCCGCCACTTGATGAGGTCGAGCGCGGCCAGGCCGACACCTCCACCGGCCGAGTGCACCAGCACGCGGTCGCCCTCGCGCACGCGCCCATGCACCTCGCACATCATCCACGCCGTCAGCCCGACCACCGGAATCGCAGCACCGGTGATGGCGCTCATGCCCTCGGGACGGGGCACCGCCGCCAGCGACGTCGTGACCACGCTCGACGCGTAGCCGCCAAAGCGCGTCATCGCGATGACCGCCTGACCGACGCGGCCAGGATCGACGCCTTCGCCCACGGCGTCGATGGTTCCCCCCACCTCGTAGCCGACCACCATGGGAAGGGGCGGTGCGTCCGGGTACAGCCCCATGCGCGCCATCAGGTCGGCGAAGTTGATGCCCGACGCCCGCACGGCGATGCGAACCTCGCCGGGGCCGGGGGTGGGGTCGGGAGCCTCTTCGATGACGAGGACGGAGGGGTCACCCGTGCGGGGAATCACGATGCGCTGCAAGCGGAACCTCGAAGACACCAATGCGGTGGAAGTCCGGGTGGGGTCCCGGCACCGGGGTCATGGCGAGGTAACGTCGTTCGGGCCCGATGCCGTGGATGGCGTACGCATTGACGCGCAAGGCTCCGGCGGGCAACCACGAACGATCCAGGCTCGCTCGCCCCAGCCAGCGATCGCCGGTCTGGCGAGCCGCGAAGGTCAGCGGAAGGCAGCGCGCCACGGCGTTGCGCACACCATCCAGCTGGAGCACCAGGTGATGGCCGTAGGGGCCCAGCTCGATCTCGGTGTACCGCTCGCCATCGCCCAGCACGAAGATCTCGACCACCTCGTGCTCCCAGAGCCCATCCAGGGCTCCAGCAGGCCCAGGGGGTGCCGGATCGCCATGGAAGGGCGCTGAGACCTCGATGGCAAGCGCCTCATCGGTGAGTCGCACGTCGAGCTGGACCCGCTCGCCCGGCAGGGCGGGATCCCCATCCCAGGTGCGGTCCACGACGAGCTGCAGCTTGGCCACCAGCGCTACTCGCAGACGATGTCGAGCCCCCAGGAGTTCCAGGTTCCCCCGTCGAGTCCCGGGTAGGTGTCGGTGACGTAGACGGCCCACGTGCCGCTGCTGTTCACGCCCTGGAAGACGTCGAGGGAGTCGGCCGGGGTCAGCGTCGTGGGGTACACGCCGATGAGGTCGGTGCTGGAGTTTCCGTCGGCGGCCTGGAGCACCGCGTACGTCCCATCCGGTGCCCAGAGCTCGATGTCGAGATCGCCCACCCAGCTGTGCGTCATGTCCATGGGCACGCGAAGCGTGGCCACCGAGCAAGAATCGCCGATGGTGATGTAGTCCTCGAAGTACACGTCATCGCCGTTGCCGGACAGGTCGATGCCGAAGCCCGGGTTCGAGCTCTCGGAGATGTCGGGCAGGGCGGGCGGACCGAAGGTCAGGTCGACCGAGGCGGTGGACGCCGGGCCCAAGCGGTGCGCGAGGCGCAACAGGTACGTGGTGTCTTCGGTGGGGTACTCCAAGGTGCCGTACGAGGCGCCAGGCGCGACCTCGATGTCGGTGCGCACCACCGACTCGATGTCGTTCTGCACCCACTGGGCCAGATCGATGCCCGTCGAGCCGTCGTTCGCCGCGATGGCCAAGGTGGCTTCGTTGCTGTTGGTGTCCACGACGGTCAGGTCGAGCACCACCCACTCGGTGTCGCCCGCATCGAGGGATCCCGTCGAGCCCGATGCGCTGGTGGTGGTCACCCCGTCTGCCGACAGGACCGTCGGCTGAAAGACCGACGAGCGCAGGGTGAAGTCGAGCTCGGTGTTGGCGGGATCGGCCATCACGTCCTGCACGACCACCTGAACCCAGGTGTCGGTCTCGTAGTACCGAGCAACGCTGGCGAACAGGGTGGACGAGGTGCTGCACTGGGTGTTGTCGACGCGGGAACCGCCCAGGTTGACCGACACGCCACAACCGTCCACGATCCAGGCCCCCTGCTCGTCATCCCAGCGGTAGATGATCACTGCGGGGTCGAGCAGCGAATCGAAGTCGTCGAAGGACAGCTCCACCAGGTCACCCGCGTTGGCACGGAGAACAAGGACCTCGAAGCCTCCCGGTGCGTCGAACCGCATCGGGGTGGCGGTGTTGGGCTGAATGACGGTGGGGTCGGACAGCATCAGGTCGTACCCGGCGTCGGCCACGGAATCCCAGCTCGCGAAGTCATGGCTCATCACCACGCCTCCAGCCGGCACAGGCACCAGGGCGGTGCCGGTCCCGTTCAGGCCAAACGAAGCAACGAACCCCGTGAGATCCGCATGAAACGCCGAGAAAAGACCAATGGGTTGGCCCGCGTACCCGTTGATGTCGAGCTGTGCGAAGCCAAAGCTGTCGTCGCTGGTCTTGAGCAGGTAGGTCTCGTCGTGCACCCGGCCGTAGTCGCCTCGGCTACCCATGATCTGGATCGGGGCCGCCCCCGCACCGAGCTCCAAGAAGCGGCCGGTCGTCGTCTCGAGCGCCGAGACGTCGAGCGGACCCAGGTTCTCGACCGCGATCAGGTAGCCGTAGTCGTTTCCGCCGCTGGGAAGCGCGGTCTGCACCAGCTGCGCCTCGTCGTCGCCGTCGCCATTGAAGTCTCCGAAATTGAACTGCATGGCGACGGTGTCGCGGTCGGTGACGCGCATGAAGTACAGGCCGTCCTGCTCGATCAGCACGTCGCGGGCCCGCATGGCGCTGCCCCAGGATGCATGGCGGCGCTCCCAACCGGTGGCTGCGAGCCACGACTCGATCGTCGGCAACAGCGACGTGTCCGTCAGGCTGGACCCGGACGGCACGTCGTCGAAGCGAGCAAGCTGGAACCAGGGCAGCGCATCGCCGGTGCTCGACGGGGTGATGCGAAGCCGATCGCCTGCGGACGCCTCGAACGCGAACACGTCCCAGTCGACGTCCTCGTAGCCATCGCCCGACAGGTCGCCGATGAGCGAGATGTTGCCGCTAAGAACCGAGGTCTCGCCGGCCGGGGGCAGGGTCAGCGGCGTGGCAGCGTTGCCCACGCGGGGCCCCGCGGTAGCGGTGCACACCGTGCCTCCCCAGATGTCGTCGACGCAGTCGAAGGTCAGGTCGAACAGGAAGGGATCGTCGACCACCGTCTCGCTGTCGGTCGAGTCGACCACCTCGTAGGCCCCGTCGATCAGCAAGCCCGACCAGTCGACACAGGTGTCGTCGCTCGAGACGAAGGTGCCCTCGTCGCACAGGTTGGCGATGTCGGCCACGCACGCCGTGCCCGCACCATTGAGGATGGCCCCGTCGGTGCACTCGGCCACACACGCATTCTTCTGCACGTTGAGCACCGCTCCGCCCTCGCACTCGGCCACACAGGAGAGGCCGTCTTGGCTCACCACGGTGCCATCACCACAGGTCGCGACGCACTCGGTGCCCGCCTGCAGGGTGCCGGCGCCGCACTCGAGGGGTGGAACCGCCTGGACGCAGGCGCCATCGCGCTCGACCGTGCCAAATCCGCACTCGAGGGACGAACAGCCCGCGAGCGCGAGCAAGGACAGGACAGACAACGAGCGAGGCATCAGCTCTCTCCGACAAACATGGGGTCCGCCACTCTACCGGCTCACGCGCCTACGCGCACCCGCCACGTCTCGAAGTCGGTCATCAGCTCGGGCGCGCGGGCCTGCAAGATCGCCGCGGTGGCCCCGACAGCGGTGGCCTCCAGCGCCGCGTGCAATGCCCAGCCGTCGCTGCCGACGCGGGTGTCCTGGCTCCCGCTCACCTCGGCACGCACCAGCGGGTCGGTGATCGCGTGCATCTCTTCGTGCAGCACCTGGCACAGCACGTGGGAGGTGCCCTCGGCCAGGGACACCGCCACCAGCCGCACCCCATCGGCCGTCGTCGCGCGCCCCCGAGACCCCATCGCCGGCACATCCATGATCACCAGCGCAGGGGCAGACTCGGGCTGGTTCGCCCACATCTGCTGCCGAAGCCGATCGAGCAGCGGCGTGACCGCCGACCCAACCCTCGCCGCCCGCACCCGCGCGTCCTCGGCATCGGCCTTCCAGCGGGCCTCGAAGGGCTCGCGCTCGGCGTCGACCGCGGCCAGCACCGCCTCGATCAGTGCGACACCAGCCGCATCGCTGAGAGCCCGTGGGGGACGGGTCCTCAGCGCCTCGATCCACTCGTCGACCGCGCGGAAGGGCATGGCACACACCTGGATCATCAGCCGTCCCGGTGCGGCCTGGTACGCCGCCGCCAGCGCCTCTGCCCAGGGCCGCGCCGGCAGCCGGGGATCGTGCAGCGACGCGGCATCCCGACCCAGATCCAGGTGGGCCAGGATGTGCGCACAGAGGGCAGGTGCCAGCCGGCGGCTGAAGCGCACCGGGCCGGGCTTGCTCTCGGGCACCACCGGACGCCGAATCCAGCCCCGCGGCCCCGCCACGATGGGCACCTGAAAGCGAGCGACCCGGCGCTCGTCCAGGCCGTCGGGGCCCGGGGTGAGCAGCGACAGATCCTGGGGACGGAAGCGTGGCCCGATGAAGGCGACCGCGCGACCGCCGGGGGCCAGCTGCTCACCCAGCGCATGCGGGAATCGGGGCAGACCCGCGCCCACGAAGATGCGGTCGAAGGGGCCCTTCGCCTCGAACAGGCCCCCCAGCGAGGTGCAGCGCAGCTCGACGTTGCCGACCCCTTCCAAGCGCCGGGCCAGCTCGTCGCCATCGCCCGGGTGCATCGCCACCACCGTGCCCATCGGCCCCACCAGGTGCGCCAGCAGCGCGGTCACCCAGCCGGTCTGCGCGGTGGCCTCGAGCACCACCGAGCCTTCATCCGGCTCGAGCGCCTCGAGGGCGGTGGCCACCGCGGTGATGCCGATGCCGGCGGGCAGCAGGCCTTCGGCGGCCGGCGCCAGCGGACGGTCCAGCAAGATGGCCTCGGCCTCGGCCGCGCTCATGAAGCGCTCGGGGGACACCTCGATCAGTGCCTGGGTCAGCGCCTCGGAGCGCAGCACGCCGCTGTGAAGCAGGCGCCGCACCGCTTCTTCGCGGCGGCGCACCCAGGGGTCCTTGAGGTTGAGCCCGATGGGCACGCGCAGATCGGGCATGCGCGCCGACGCACCCAGCGCCTTTCGCCCGCGCTCCAGGTGGGCGTCGCGCACCTCGGGTGCCAGCTGCGCGATCTGCCCCTCGATGCTCTTGGCGTACACCCGATCGATGTCGGTGCCGTCGCCCTGGAAGCGCTCGCCGATGGCCTCGACCATGGGTCGGTAGGTGTCGTACATGAAGCGCACCCGCTCCGCGTACGACAGCGACGAGCTGGGCTCCAGGTGCTGGGCCAGAAATCCCTGGTCGTACCAGGCCCGCCACCAGTCCAGGTGATGGAAGACCGCCCCAGTGCGCTCGCTCCACTCCTGGTGGTTCTCGAAGACGTGGCTGCCCGGGTACAGGCGGAAGGGGTCGATGCTCAGCCAGCCGTTGGTGCGCGGCGTGCCCAGGAACAGCTCCTGCAGGAAGTCCCGCGTCTCGGCCATGGTCTCGGGCGTCTCGCCGGGGTGGCCCACGATGACGTTGGTGGCCCAGTGCAGGCCGTGCTTCTGCGACAGCCGAGCCAGCCGGGTGACCGCGGCCAGGTACTTGTCGGGGGTGTTGCCCTTGTCCATGAGCCGCAGCATGGTGGGGCTGCCCGACTCCAGGCCGATGCCGATCGAGAAGCGCGCCTTGCCCAGCAGCTCGATGTCGGTGTCGTCCAGATCGTCGCTGCGGGTGAGCGTCCAGTATTGGCGAGGGAACAGGCCTCGGCGCGCGATGCCCTCGAGCACCTCGCGCCGCCACCGCCGCCGAAAGCCGAACAGCGGGTCGGCCAGGTTCACGACCCACCGCGACAGATCGGTGAACGTGCCCAGCCGGGCCAGCTCGTCGACCGCGCGCTCCGGGCTGTGCGCCCTCCAGAAGTACGTGCCCTTGCTGCGCTCCATGCAGAAGGTGCAGCGGTAGGGGCAGCCCCGCGACAGGTACACCTGCAGCTTGCGCCCGATGAGGTGGGCCCGCGGCCAGTACCGGTCGAGCAGGTCCCACTGCATGGGCGGCAGGTCGTCGAGCTTCTGCACCAGGTCGGCGGTGTACACGGGCTCGATGGTGCCGCCGCCCAGCAGGGTCTCGACGATGCGCTGCAGGGGACGCTCGCCCTCGGACAGGATCACCGAGTCGAAGGGGGAGTCGTCGCCCATGACGTCGTCGGGCACCGCGCTCGCGTGGTAGCCGCCGGTGACGATGGGCACGCCCGGGTAGGCCTCGCGCAAGAAGCGAGCCACCGCGAGCGTGCGCATGCGATCGAAGCTGGAGTAGGTCGCGATGCCGATGACCAGGAACGGGCCCAGGTCATCGAGGGTGCGCTCGAGATCTCGGTGGTCGCCGCCTTCGTAGTTCAGGTCCAGGATCTCGACACGAACGCCGGTGTGCTCGCGCACCCAGCCCCCCATCGACACCAGGTGCGGCAGGCCGAAGTCCAGGTCGGTCCACTTCAAGATGCCCGGCGAAAGCAGCAGGACCGCCGGCTTGCGCTTCACGGACCCTCTTCTTGGCGGACCCGGTCGGCGACCAGCTGGCGCGCTCCCTTCTGCGTGGCCATCCACAGCAGCGGCTCGGGCTGGGAGTGGCTGCCAAAGGCAGAGTGACCGCTCTCTTTGCAGCCTCCCTGGCAGCTGGCCTCGTAGGTGCAGCCGCGGCACATCTCGGGCACCGTCGCCTTGAAGGTGCGGAAGTAGCTGTTGCCGATGATGTCGGACCACTCGTCTGTCAGCAGGTTGCCCAGCTCGTTGGCCGACAGGTTGCAGGAGCGCACGTTGCCGCGGGCGTCGAGCACGATGTTGGGCGACTTGGAGCCCGTGCTGCACGCGCCGGTGCGAACCCAGGTCAGGTGCGAGGTGCGCACGATGCACGGAGGAATGGGCATCGCGGTGGCCACCCGCACACCCCAGGCGCGGCCGTACACCTCGGCGGTCTCGAGATCGGCCTCGATCTGGGCCGGCGTCGGCATCAGCCTGGCCATGTGGTGGATGGCGCGGCCGGTGGGCGACATGCGGTTGTACGAGATGTCGTCGATGCCCAGCGCCACACAAAGCTCCATCACCTTGCGGAACTCGCGCCGGTTCTCGGCCATGGCCACGAAGCACACCTGCACGCGCACCCCGGCGTCGATCAGGTCGAGGGCGGCTCGCACGGTGTCGTCGAAGCACACCGCTCCCTTCAGGCGATCGTGCAGCTCGCGGTCGCCAGCGAGCAGCGTGAGCTGGACGCCGCGAACCCCCCACTCCGCGAACTTGGCCGCGGTGTCGGGCCCCACGTGGGAGCCGTTGGTGATGAGCGTGACCGACGGCACCAGCTCGGTCGCGTGCCGCACGATCTGCATGGCTTGTTTGCGCAGCAGAGGCTCACCGCCGGTGAGCGTGATGTGCCGGGCGCCGCTGACGGCAACGGCCTTGCTCATCAGCTCCTGGAGCGCGGGGGTGTCGAGCGCGGGCTCGGCGTTGGGAGGCGGCGCCGAGTCGCCGTTCCACACGTTGTAGCAGTGCGAACAGCCGTGGTCGCAGCCCTCGGTGAGCTCGAAGTCGAGGCGAGGAATGGTGCCGTCGGCGGGCTCGAGGCCCTCGAGGTCGATGGACACCTACTCGCCCTTCAGGCGCTTCGCGACGTCGTCGGGGAGGGTGTGGCCGTCGAGCACCCGCTGGCGAACCTCGTCGCGGGTACCGGCCTTGTCCGAAGCGTCGGATCTGGGCTCCTCCCCGCGCTCTGAGCGGTCTTCGGGCGGGTCGAGGCAGGGGCCCACCCCGGTGTCGGTGTCGGCATCGCTGTCGGCGTCGGCGTCGGCATCGCTGTCGGCATCGGCATCGCTGTCGGCATCGGCATCGCTGTCGGCATCGGCGTCAGCGTCGGCCGTGTCTGGGGCGATGGACAAGCAGGCGGTGACCGTGGTGCACGCCGCCGACAGGCCGAGACCCAGCGCGGCGAGCACCGACTTGGGCAGCCCTTCGGGTGGCATCAGGCGTCCTTCAGGCGGGCGGCGACATCGTGGGGAAGGCCCCCACCGTCGATCACGCGCTCGCGCACATCGCGCCGTGACGCCGAGGCACCGGTGTCGGTGTCGGCATCCGAGTCGGCATCGGCGTCGGCATCGGCATCGGCATCGGCATCGGCATCGGTGTCCGCATCGCCCAGGCCCGTCTCGGCGATGTCGAGGCACGGGCCACAGGAGGTGGCGGTTCCGGTCGCGGCGGCGAGGCCGAGCGCGACCAGCACCGACTTGGGCAGTTCATAGGGGGGCAAAGCGCGACTCCTGCGGTCATCCGTGCGCGGGCATTCTACCCCTTTCGAACGCGGTCCGCGACGTCGGGCGGAAGCACGCCGGACCCGATCACCTTGAGCAGCGCGGCGCGGCGCGTCCCCGGCTGCGGCTCGTCGAGCTGACCCTGATCGCCCGCGGGAGCAGGCTTGGGCGGTAGCGGGGGCGACAGGCAGACCTGGTGTTCCGGGGGCGGCAGCGGCTTGAGGCAGGGACCCAGCGGAGGCTCGTCCGGCGGAGGCTCGTCGGCGGGAGGCTCGTCGGCGGGAGGCTCGTCGGCCGGAGGAGGATCGACCGGCATGGGCTCGAGGCAGGGGCCCACGCCGGTGTCGACCGGGGGCGACAGGCACACGTTGAGGGGCACCGACAGGCACGGCGTGTCCGACACCTCGGGAATCCACGGGCAGCACCCATCAGCGGTCACAGTGAGGCCGAGTGCCAACAGGACGGCGGGGGGAAGGTGCTTGGGATCCACGACCCGATGGTATCGCAGACGAAACGCGACATCATGGGTAAGTGCCCAATCTTGGTCGAGGCCATATATGCAAACCAATCAATTGATTGGGAGTGTGCATGCCCGTCCGAGACCTCGAGGGTCAGACCATCGCCGTGACCGGTGCCACCGGCTTTCTAGGGAGCCACATCACCGAAGAGCTCGTCGAGCGCGGGGCGACCGTCATCGGCGTCGTCCGCAGCCCGCACAAAGGCGCCTTCCTGGAAGGGCCTCAGGTCTCGTTCCGCAAGGCCGATCTGGCCGACCCGGACAGCCTGCGGCTGGCCTTCGAGGGCGTCGACGCCGTGGTGGCCAACGCCGCCCTGGCAGCTGGCTGGCAGCAGCACACCGAGTCCGAGTTCATCGAGGCCAACATCGGGGGCACGGTCAACACGCTCAACGCAGCCGCCGACGCCGGCGTCACCCGGGTCGTGTACATCAGCTCGGTCGCGGTCTACCGCACCCGCCTGTTCCACTCGGTGGCCGAGGACGGCCAGCAGATCAACCCCGATAAACCCAGCTTCGACCTCAACCGGCTCACGACCGACCCCATGTACAGCCGTACCAAGGCGGCCGCCGAACAGCGCGCCTGGAAGCTCGCCGACGAGCGCGGTCTCCAGCTCACCACGCTGCGCCCGGGGCCCATCTATGGCCCCCGCGACACCAAGCTCACCGCCCGCTACGCCCGCTGGATGACCAGCCGCGTGCGTCTGGCTCCCACCGTGCGCATCCCGCACGTGCATGGCCGAGACGTGGCCGTGGCCGTGGGCGGTGCCCTGGTGAACGCCAGCGCCATCGGACGCGCCTACAACCTGGCCGCCGACGCGGTGAGCGTGTACGAGCTGCTCAAGACCTGGAAGCGCCTAAGCGGCGAAGGGCCCGTGCTCGTGCCGGTGCCTGTGCCCCTCGGGGTCCGCTTCGACGACCAGGCGGCGCGGCGCGATCTCGGTTTCGTGCCCCGCAGCCTCGAGGCCGGCGTTCGCGATGTGATCGCCGCCGGCTAGTCAACCCTCGACGGTGCACGCCAGCACCACGCTGATGTGGTTGAAGGGCCGACCAGACTCGGCCTTCCACGCATTGAACGCCGCCTGCGCAGCCGCCAGGTCTCGCTGGCTGGTGACCGCCTTGGCCACGACACCCTCGCGCACCAACGCCGCGGTCACGTCCTTGGTGAGCATGAACGCGTCCTTGCCCATGAAGCGCAGCAGGTATTGCCCTGTCATGCCGCCCAGCCGCGACCCGCGCTTGCCGAGCTGCTTGTACAGCCCCACCAGGTCGTCGTCGGGCCATTGCGCCACCCAGCGCCCAAAGCTCCCGTGTTCGCGGGCCACATCCAGCACGAAGCGGGCGTTGTCGACGGTGCTCTTGATCTTCTGCGGGTTGCGCACGATACGCGTGTCCTGGCGAAGGGCCTCGATCTCGTCCACCCCGTACTCGCTGACCGCCACGGGATCGAAGCCTTCGAAGGCCGTCTCGAAGCCATCCCACTTCGCCTCGATCACGCGCCACACGAAGCCCGCCGAGAACACACGCTGGGTCATGGCCGAAAGCCACCGGTCATCGGTGGTGCGGCTCAAGGCATCGGCGTCGAGGGGATCACGGAATCGCTCGGCGAGCGCGCCGCCCTTTCGGGCCAGCGCCATCTGGTGAAGCTCTTCAAAGGACGTCATGGTGGCCTCCAGTGCCGGCGCCGACACGATACGCCCTGGGTATGACCGACCTGTCCGAGCGGCTCGCCGCGGCCGAGAATGTGGCCCTGACGGCCCACGGCGACCAGCTGTACGGCGACCAGCCCTACCGCCACCACCTGGTGCGCGTGTTCAGCAACGCCAAGAACTTCGGCGCCGACGCCGACACCCAGGTGGCCGCCTGGCTCCACGACGCGGTCGAGGACACCGAGCTCACCCTCGACGACGTGCGCCAGCGCTTTGGCGATCGTGTGGCCGAGCTGGTCGACGCGGTCACCGACGAACCCGGGAAGAACCGAGCCCAGCGGCACGCCGCGACGTGGCCCAAGACACGACGCATCCCAGGTGGCGTCACGCTCAAGCTATGCGACCGCCTGGCCAACGTGGCCGCCTGCTTCGACAATGGCTCGGCCAAGATCGGGATGTATCGCAAGGAATACCCTCACTTTCGAGCAGCCTTACACCCCGTAAGGCCCCACGGGGTCGAGGCCGCACTGTGGGACAACCTGGACGTGCTGATGGACTTCCCGGTCGACTCGACCGATCCGCGCCAGCACCCGGTGTACCGCGAGTACCGCCGCCGCATGGCCCAGCAGCCACAGATGGGCAACGGCAGCCGCACGGCGCTCGACGAGCTCGATCAGATCGGCATCTGGGCAGCGCAGTGGGTCGATGAGCACGCATCCGACGAGGTCCGAGCGATCGTGCTCGCTGAGCTGCAGGACGCATGCGCCGATCATGATCGTCGGGAGTACTGGGACAAAGAGGGGTCTGCGCTCCGCGTGTTGGAGGCCTCAGGGGGCGGCTGAGCGGCCCCGCTTCTTCAAGCCGGCGGCTGCCGTCGTGACCTGCTGCTTGCCCTCGCCCTCCTCACGGGCCAGTCGTTCCCCCTCTTCGGCCGTCTCGGGGGCCAGCTCGTTGATGCGCTCGGCGAGCCAGGTCACCGCCCGAAGCGACGTTCGCAGCGGGAATCCCAGCCGGCGGTCCGGGACCCGCAGGTGCAGCCGAAGCGTCGGAATGCCCCCACCGGTGTGCTCCACCCCCGCCGACACGATCTCGGACGGCTTGAAGAGGTGCCCGCCGATGTCCAGGCCACGGCTGTCGATGAGAATCCGGGTCTGCACGGCCCAGCGCCTGGCGTTGCGCAGCGTCAGCACCGACAGGCCCACGGCGCCGCCAATCGCCACCGCCGCCAGCAGCCAGCTGTCAGCCATGAACCCGGCGAGCCCCCCGATGGCGCCAAAGCTGACGATGCCGAGCATCAGCCCCGTGGTGATGGCGTCGCCGTCCATGCTCTGATTGAGCACATCGGCGCGGATGCCATCGGGACCGACGACGGCACCCAGCTCTGGAGGCGGTGAGGACATGCAAGAGCCTACAACCGAGTCGACGATCGTCCAGGCCCCCTGCCTACTCCGCGCCCGCTCCTTGCACCGGCGGCGCCGTCATCATCGCCAGCAAGATGCTGTTTCCGATGCTGCCCCCCGTCCAATACCAGCGCCCCCGGCGCGTCGACGTGGGCACGCCAAAGATGCCCGCGGTCCGATGCATGCGCACGAAGCGCCCGCGGTCACCGTGCATGCGGCTGCATCCCAGCGCGAAGCCCGTCGCCGACACCCCGAGCCCGAACACCACAGGTCCGCTGTCCACGTCCCCCCAACCGTGCGCACCCTCCCGGTACTCCCGCACGCCGCTGATCCCCACGACGCGATCCACCTTCAGCGAACGGCATAGATCCGCAGACAGCCCGGGATCGGCGTGCCCCAGGAAGTAGGACGCGATGGCGGTGCCCGACCCACGTGGGTCATCGGCCGCGCCCCCTGTCGTGGCACGCAGCGCCTGGTAGAGCAGGCCAGAGTCGGGATCGACAGCGGCGGCGCGAAAGCGAGCCGCGACGGAATGCACCGGCCGGCCGGCGAGGCCCACCGCGCCAATGGCCGAGGCGATGTCGGCCGGGTACACCTCGCCGGGGTAGGTCTCGATCTGGTGGATGGGCCGTTGGAGAACGACCTCCAGCCGATCGAGCATGCGATCGTGCACGGGCGCCCAGCTCGGATCGGCCTGCACGCGGCGGTGCATGGACAACGCGAGCGCGATGTAGCCCATGTAGGCGTGGCTTCCCGCAGGTGCCTCGTCCGACAGGAAGTCTTCGCCCCACTTTGCCGTGCCGAAGCGCCTCGCCCCCTCGCTCACCAGCCAGTCCGAGCACGACGCCATGGCCGGCAGGTAGGTGTCGCCCAGCTCGGGGTGTTCCAACGTCAGCTGCCCCAGCCCCAGCACCGCCATCTGGCAGCTCACCAGCGTCCACTCGTGATCGAACAGATCGCCGGCGCCGCTGCTGTACCGGGCACCCGCCGAGTTCAGGGCCCAGTCGGCGACGGCGTCGGCGTGCGGGCGCTGCCAGGCCAGGTCGCCGTCGAAGCGACCCAGGGCCCGCAAGTGGCCCTGCGCGGTGGCCGCGGCCGCGATCAGCAGCGCGAGCGCGAGCACCATGGCGACGCGACGATCGATGCGCAGCTGGGTCCATCCCATGGTGTGATGATATGCCGCCCTGATGCAGGTCACCCTCGATCAGGTCCACGCCTTGGCGCCGGACGCACGCTCCCTCAAGGGCGCCGAGAGGACGGCCTCACCCAGCAAGTGGAGCGAGCTGGGCACCGATGAGATCGCGCTATGGGGCCAGTGCAAGGGCAGCGGCAAGACGCCCTACCAGGTGCGCTGCGACCTGCGAACCATGTCCTTCAAGTGCAGCTGCCCCAGCCGGAAGTTTCCCTGCAAGCACAGCCTGGCGATGCTCCTGGTGGTCGCGCGCGACCCGGCCTTGGCCACAGCGGGCGCCGCTCCAGCCTGGGTGGCCGACTGGATCGCGGCGCGCAACGCTCGGGCCCAGGCCGCTCAAGAGAAGGCCCAGGCCAAGGCGGCCAAGGGCGTCGACGAGGGCGCGCAGGCCAAGCGCCAGCAAGATCGCGACGCGCTCATCAGCGCCGGCGTCGAGGGCCTGCAGCTGTGGATGGATGACCTGGTGCGCCACGGCCTGGCCCGGGTCGAGTCCGAGCCAGACAGCTTCTTCGAGCGGGTGGCGGCGCGACTGGTCGATGCCCAGGCACCGGGGCTGGCTGGCCAGGTTCGTGGCCTCGCCGAGGTGGTGGGCACGGGCGACGACTGGCCGGAGCGCATGCTGTGGCGGCTGGGACGCCTGGCCTTGCTGTGCGACGCATGGCAGCGCATCGACGAGCTGCCCCCCGACCTCGCCGAGGACATCCGCTCCGACGTGGGCATTCGCACCCAGCGCGACGAGGTCCTGGCCACGCAGCCCGCGGTGGCCGACGTGTGGGTTCCGTGGGGCCAGATCGAGTGGCAGGTCGACGACCACGTCACCGGGCAGCGCACCTGGCTGTGGGGCCAGAACACGGGCCGGTCGGCGCTCATCCTTCAGTTCAGCTTTCGCCGCGCCGCCTGGAAGACGACCTTCGTGCTGGGGCGCGGCATCGACGCCGAGCTGCACTTCTACCCCGGCGCCGAGGCCATGCGCGCACGGGTAGGCGAGATCCGCCAGCCGGCCACCGCGGCCCCCTTCGGCCACGACAGCGTGCCCGCCTTCCTGGACGACGCGGCCCGCATCTCAGGCAGGCACCCCTGGGCGGGCCGGGTGCCGTGCGTGCTGCGCGGGGTGGTGCCCGTCCGTGACCCCGATGGGCGCTGGTTCGTCGTCGACGAGTCCGGCTCGGCCCTGCCGCTCGACAAGCACGAGCAGTGGACGCTGGCCTCCCTGTCGGCCGGCGGTGCCGTCGACGTGGGCGGAGAGTGGAACGGCGCCTTCCTGCGCCCGCTCGGCTGCTTCTCGTCCGAGGGCTACACCCGCCTGTTCACGGGGTGGCGCTGATGCACCCCTTGGCCCGTGCCGCCCTGCTGGGCACCGCCCGCCACGGCGAGGTGCCCCCCACCATCGAGGCCATCGACGGGCTGCTGGTGCATCGACCCGAGCTCAGCCCCGAGCGGCGCCTGTTGCTGACCGCGGGCGCCTGGTCGGTGTTCGCTGCGGCAGCGCGTCGACCGGCACCCGCTCCACCCCTGCCCGGCAAGGCGTCCGCCGACCCGCGCCCACCCTGCTCGGCAGGAGCGGCGGTGCTCATCGAGTCCATGGTCCATGGCACTCAGCGCGAGCTGCTACCGCTGGCCATCGACCGACTGGAACGCGCCGGACAGCGCCTGCCGGGGCGCCTGCTTCCCAAGGTGTTCGAGCTGGGTGGCACCGAGCATGCCGACGCTGTCCGGGGCATCCTGGGCCCCCGCGCTCGCTGGCTCGCCGCCCAGAACCCCGAGTGGGCCTGGGTGACGGCCACCACGGGCGACGCCCTCCCGGCCGACGCCGACGAGCGCTGGCAGACCGACCCGTGGCGCTCGCGGCTGTCGCTCCTGGCCATGGCCCACCGCGTTGAGCCCGAGCGAGCGCGCAGGTGGATCACGGCGGCGATGAAAGAGGAAGGGGCCAGCGAGCGGGAGCGACTGCTGCTCAGCATCGCCGACACGGTCACGGCCGATGACGAGCCGATGCTGTTGGGCCTCACCAAAGACCGCGCCCAGTCCGTGCGCGCCGCGGTGTTCGCCCTGCTCGACCGACTGCCCCAGAGCGCTGTGGCAAGCCGAATTCGCAGCCGCGCGCGCACCGTGCTGCGCTGGCGACAGCCGGCCACAGTGCCCGCCCGCAACCTGCTCTCCCGCGTCATAGGGGGCACCGACGAGACGCCCGCAGCCTTGTCGTGGGAGGGGCCGCCGTCCCTGCCTGGGGAGTGGGCCCAGGACGGCATCCGCGAAGACAAGCCGCCCGTCGGCATGGGCCCTCGTACGTGGTGGCTGGTTCAGCTCGTCAGCCGGGTCGATCCGAACGCCTGGTGCCAGGCCTTCGACGCGACGGCGAGACAGCTCGTGGCCGGCATCGACGAAGACAGCTGGGAGCTGGCCCACGCCTTGTCGCTGGCGGCCGCCACGCACCGCAACAGCGAGTGGGCCAGCCCCTTGTTCGACTGGTGGCGCGCCCACCCGGAGCAGACGCGATCCGCCCAGCAGACCCGGTACCGCCTGGAGCTGGTGCGGCTGATGCCGCCAGACGTGGCCTCCGACCTCGCCGTCCAGCTGCTCGCCTCGAGCGATGCCAACGACGCAGCAGCGCTCATCGCGCTGCTGTCGGCGCTGCCGCGCCCGTGGAAGCCGCCCGTCGCCCAGGCCTGGCTCGGTGTGCTGCGCCAGACGGCCGCCGTGCTCAACACCAAGTCCGACCTCGTGCGCACGACGCCCAGCGGCCTCGGCTTTGCTGGCCTCGCCCTGCCCGACGCCTCCATCGCCGAGGGTCTGCGCCCCCTGGCCACACCCGACGAGCCCGACTGGCCCGCTCGGCAGTTCATCACCCGCTTCGACCGATTCCAGAACCAGCTCCGCACCCGCCAGCGCCTGATCGACGAGATCCCGCTGTGATGGAGACCCCATGAGCACGCTCAGACCCCACGCCGAAGAGCTCTTCGCCCACGAGCTCGCCGAGCTCGCCAAGGCCGACAGCCGCACCCGCCCACCCGGCTGGGCGCTGTCACCGTGGGCCGTCCGCACCTACGTGTTGGGGGGCACCCTGGACAACGGCTTCGAGGTGAGCGCCAAGTACATCGGCAGCAGCCGCCTGATCGAGATCGCGGTGGCGACGCTGGCCACCGACCGCGCGCTGCTGCTGTACGGCGTGCCCGGCACGGGCAAGTCGTGGGTCTCGGAGCACCTCGCCGCCGCCATCGCCGGCGACTCGACCCTGCTGGTGCAGGGCACCGCGGGCACCGACGAGGGGGCCATCCGCTACGGCTGGAACTACGCGCGCCTGCTGGCCGAGGGTCCCAGCCGCGAGGCGATGGTCAGCAGCCCCATGATGCGTGCCATGAACGACGGCAAGCTGTGCCGCGTCGAGGAGCTGACCCGCATCTCGAGCGAGGTGCAGGACACGCTCATCACCATCCTGTCCGAGAAGACCCTGCCCGTGCCCGAGCTGGACATCGAGATCCAGGCCCAGAAGGGCTTCAACGTCATCGCCACCGCCAACAACCGCGACAAGGGCGTGAACGAGCTGTCCAGCGCCCTGATGCGGCGGTTCAACACCGTCATCCTGCCGACGCCCGCCACCCTGAAAGAGGAGATCGAGATCGTGGAGCAGCGGGTGGCGTCGCTGGGCCTCGCGCTCGAGCTGCCCGCCGAGCAGGCGCCCGTGGCCGAGATCGAGCGCATCGTCACCATCTTTCGCGAGCTGCGCCACGGGGTGACCGAGGACGGCAAGACCAAGGTCAAGGTGCCCAGCGGCACCCTGTCCACCGCCGAGGCCATCAGCGTGCTGAACAGCGGCCTGGCGATGGCGGGCTACTACGGCGACGGGCACCTGCGCGCCGACGACATGGCTGCCGCGATCACCGGCGCCATCGTGAAGGACCCGGTGCAAGACAAGGTGGTGTGGCTGGAGTACCTGCGCACCGTGGTCAAGGAACGCGACGGCTGGTCCGACCTGTACCGCGCCTGCCAGGGAGTGCTGTAGGCCGTGGCCGCCCGGGGCGAGCACCGTGTCTTTGGCGTGCGGCACCACGGGCCGGGCTGTGCGCGAGCACTCGGCCACGCGCTCGAGGCCTGGCAGCCCGACGTGGTCCTGGTCGAGGGCCCCCCGGACGCCGACGAGGCCATCGAGTGGGTCGCCAACGCCGACCTGTTCCCGCCGGTCGCGCTGTTGGTGTATGCCCAGGACGACCCCAGCCGCGCGGCGATGTACCCCTTCACCAGCTACTCCCCGGAGTGGGTGGCGCTCAAGTGGGCGGCCACGAACGGCCGCCCGGCCCGCTTCATGGACCTCGCCCAGACGTACCGCTTTCGCACCGATCTGGACGCGCTCTCAGCGAGCGAAGGCGACGACGACGCGGTGCTTGCCGTCCCCAGCGAGGCCCTCGATCGTGAGGAACACGCGCTCACCCTGCTGGCCAAGGCCGCCGGCTTCGACCACCACGAGCGCTTCTGGGACCGCTTCGTCGAGATGCGGCTGCACACCGAGGGGCTGTTCGACGCCATCGGCACCATGATGGCCGCGGCACGCGAGGCCAGTGCTGTGGAGCTGACCCAGCGCGAAGCCCGACGCGAGGCCTCGATGCGCAAGATCATCCGCGCGGCGGTCAAGGAACACCCGCGTGTCGCAGTGGTGTGCGGGGCCTGGCACGCTCCCGCGCTGCAGGACCTCAAGGGAGCGGGCGCCGACAACGCCCTGCTCAAGAGCATGCTCAAGACGCGCGTGCGCTCCACCTGGATTCCGTGGACCCATGGCCGGCTGGCGATGCGCTCGGGCTATGGAGCAGGGGTGTATTCGCCGGGTTGGTACGAGCACCTGTGGCGCCGCCCGAACGGCGCGTCGACGGCCTGGGTGGCGCGAGCCGCCCACCTGATGCGCGACGAGGGCCTGGACGCCAGCAGCGCCAGCGTGATCGAGGCGGTGCGCCTGGCCGACGCCCTGGCCGCCATCCGGGAGCTGTCGGCGCCCGGACTGGACGAGCTGTCCGAGGCGATGCTCACCGTGCTGTGCCACGGACAGCCCGAGCCGATGGAGCTGGTGCGCCGCAAGCTCGAGATCGGCGAACGCCTGGGCGCGGTGCCTCAGGGGATGCCGGTCGTGCCCCTGCAAGAAGACCTCGATCGCCAGCAGCGCAGCCTGCGCCTGAAGCCCAGCGCCGACGAGCGGGTGCTGGAGCTCGACCTTCGCAAGGACATCGGGCGGGCCCGCTCACAGCTGCTGCATCGCCTGCGCATCCTGTCGATCGACTGGGGCGAGCCCGTCGAGCTGAGCGGCAAGGGCACCTTCAAGGAGGGCTGGAAGCTGCAGTGGGACCCGGTGCTCTCGGTGAGCATCGTCGAGGCGGCACGCTGGGGAAACACGGTGCAGACCGCAGCCACGGCTGCCCTGGTGCACGCCGCCGCCGAGGCCGAGCTGGCGCCGCTGTGCGCCCACCTCGACACCAGCATCCTGGCGGCGTTGCCCGACGCGACCGCGGTGCTGCTGGACCGGCTGCGCGATCAGGCCGCGGTGGCCGCCGACGTGCGCCACTTGATGGCCGCCCTGCCGCCTCTGGCCAACGTCGTTCGCTACGGCGACGTGCGCGACACGCCCACCGACGCCATCCTGCCGGTCATCGACGGCCTGTTCGCCCGCATCGTGGTGGGCTTGGCCGGGGCCTGCCGCAACCTGGACGACAACGCCGCGACCGAGCGCATGGGTGCCATCGTGGGCGTGCAGAACGCACTCACCGTGCTGGACGACACCGCCCACCGCGACGAGTGGTACAGCGTGCTCGCTCGCCTGGCCGACGACGACGGGGTGCACGGCCTGGTACGGGGCTACGCCAGCCGCGCCCTGTTGGACGCAGAGCGGCTCACCAGCGAACAGCTCCAGACCCGAGCCGCCCACGCGCTCGCTCCGGCCACCCCAGCGCCCCAGGCGGCCGCATGGCTCGAGGGCCTGCTGCACGGCAGCGGGCTGCAGATGCTCCACCACGACGGCCTGTGGAGCGCCCTGGACGCGTGGTTGCTGGCGCAGCCCGATGACGGTTTCCACGAGGCGCTACCGCTAGTTCGGAGGGCGTTCAGCACCTTCAGCCCGTCCGAGCGGCGCAAGATGGGCGAGCACGTCCGCAACCTGGGCAAAACCGGAGCCTCAGCGATGGCCGTCTCTCCGGCCGAGGGGCTCGATCTCGAGCGCGGCTCCATCGTGTTGCCCACCCTCGCCCTGCTCCTGGGAGCCCCATGAGCACCCGCGACGAACGCTGGCGCTTGGTGTTGGGCAAGCCTGCCGACCGCGCACTCGGCACGCCACTCGATGCCGACCAGCAGAAGATGGACGAGGCCCTGAACCGCCTGTACGGCGGCGACAGCAACGAGCGCGGCGCCGACCTGTCGCTCAGCAGCCCCCGCGTCGCGCGCTGGCTGGGCGACATCCGCAGCTACTTCCCCGCCGCCGCCGTACGCATCATGCAGAAGGATGCGGTCGAGCGACTGGGGCTCACCCGCCTGCTGCTCGAGCCCGAGCTGCTCGACGAGGTCGAGCCCGACGTGCACCTGGCCGCCACGCTCATCTCGATGGCCAAGGTCATCCCCGACAAGGCCAAGGACAGTGCTCGTCGCGTGGTTCGCCGAGTCGTCGACGAGGTCGAGAAGCGGCTGCGCAGCAAGATGCTCGACGCGGTTCGAGGCGCCCTGCACAAGGCCAGCCGCACGCGCCGGCCCAAGGGCGATCTCGACTTCGACCGAACCATCCGCAAGAACCTTCACAACTACCTGCCCGACCGCAAGCGCATCATCGCCGAGCAGCTCATCGGCTACGGCCGCCGGCAGAGCTCGCTGGTGGACGTGGTGCTGTGCGTCGACCAGTCCGGGTCCATGGCCACCTCGGTGGTGTACGCCGGCATCTTTGGAGCGGTCATCGCCAGCCTGCGCGCGGTCCGCACCCACATGGTGGTCTTCGACACCGCGGTCGTCGACCTGACCGCCGAGCTCGATGACCCCGTCGACCTGCTGTTTGGCACCCAGCTCGGAGGTGGCACCGACATCAACCAGGCCCTCGCCTACTGCCAGTCCATCGTGACGCGCCCCGAGAAGACCGTGATGGTGCTGATCACCGACCTGTACGAGGGCGGAGATCGGCTGCAGATGCTGGCCAGGGCGCGTTCGCTCGTGGACTCGGGGGTGAACCTGGTGTGCCTGCTCGCCCTGTCCGATGCCGGCGCGCCGATGTACGACAGCCGCAACGCGGGCCAGTTCGCCGCCCTGGGCATCCCCACCTTCGCCGCCACCCCCGACCAGTTCCCCGACCTCATCGCGACCGCCATCCGCGGCGGCGACATCGCCGCGTGGGCCGCCCGCGAGGGCATCGTGACCGCCCGCGCCGAGTGACCGGCCCACACCGAGCGGCCGCCGCCGGTATCCTGTCGCGATGAGACTGCTCCCCCTCCCCTTCCTGCTCGTGGCGACCAGCGGATGCGGCTTCGTCGATGCGCCAGGTGAGCCCCTGTACGAGGCCCACCGAGGCGCCGCGGCGCACTGGGCCCAGAACTCGCGCACCGCGATGATCGAGTCCATGCGCGCCGACTACGACGCACTCGAGTTCGACGTCGTGCTCACCGCCGACGGTGTCCCGATCATCGCGCACGACCCCTGGTTCCACGACCCCCTGTGCACGAACTCGAACGGCAGCGACCTGGTCGAGGACGTGCGCATCGACACCCTGACCTACGAAGAGGCGACCGCCCAGATCCGCTGCGGAGGCAAGCCCGACCCCGCCTTCCCCGACGCCGCCTTCTTCTCGGAACCCGTCATGTCGGTGCAGGAGCTGTTCGACGTCATGCAAGCCGAGATGTCCCCCGACATGCTCGTGCACATCGACATCAAGTACGAGCCGGGCCTCACACCGCCGGCAGACGACTTCGCCCAGGCGGTCATGCCGCTGTGGGTCCAGGCCGACCTGCCCAACGACTTCTACGTCTCGGCCAACACCGCCGAAGCCATCATCGCCTTCGAGCAGTGGGGCGACGACAACGGCGTCGACGTGCCCACCTCCATCGCGTGGCCCACCTTCCCGCCTGGCAGCAGCAGCACGGCCATCGGGCTGGGCAACGAGTTCGGCGCGGCAGCGGGCACCGTCGACCTCGTGCAGGTCATCCGCGCAGCCCAGGCCGACGGGGTTGCGGCGACCCACCGCATCATCGACCGCCGCCAGGTTCAGGAGGTCGTCGACCACGGCTACTTCGTGAGCCTGTGGACCATCAACGACGCCGACCTGCTGAAGACCTACAGCAAGTTCCCGGTGCGAAGCCTGATCACGGACGACCCGGAGCTGCGCCCATGATCACGCTCCTGCTCTCGGTGGCCTGGGCCGGCTCGGTATCCCTCGACCGCGTCGACCTGATCGCGGCGGGTCCAGGCACGTTCGTGAACTACGACGTCCCGGTCTTTGGCAGCGACGTGACACGCAGCGCCATCCGCTTCGTCGAGCAGGTCCAGCCGGTGTGGCGCACGCCCGTCGAGCACCTGTATGTCGGCACGTCGATCACCAGCCAGAGCCTCATCTGGGACGCCCCCATCCGCGAGCAGTGGCCGGTCAACTACGTCGCCGCCCTCGAGACCTCGCTGCTGGCCCCTCGGGGTCTGCGCGTCGGCGCCGCGGCCATCGCCGGCCCGGTGCGCTTCGAGCTCGGGGTCAGCGCCATCACGCCCACCGGCTGGCGGCGCTTCGACTACAACACCTGGACCGTCATGCCCACGCTGGCCATCGGGATCCAGCGCAAGCGCGACAAGCCTCTGCCGATGCCTACGGGCTGAGGCCTCGCAGCAGCGTGTCCACCGTCCACTGAAAGCTCTCGGCGCTGCGCACCTGCAGCTGGAGCTGCCCGTTCGACTCGAGCAGCAGGAACCCGTGCATGGCGGCCCGCAGCGCGCGCATCGCGTGCACCGCATCGTCGCCGACCACTCCGAGCCGGCCCAGCGGCCGCCGAAACAGGTCGAGCGTGTCGCGGATGACCGGACCCCAGACCGGGTCCTCGTTGTCGGGCTCGATGCGCGACATCAGGGCGTACAGGTGCGGGTTGGCGAGGGCCCAGGCCCGGGTGGCGACGGCGAGCCCCCTCAGCTGCTCGCGAGGATCGTCGACGCCGGTGACCGCCTGCTCCTGGGCGTCGAGCAGGCGCCGACTGCACTCGATCACCACCGCGCGGGCCAGCGCATCGCCCTTTCCCACGTGGTTGTAGATGGACGGCGGCTGGATGCCGAGCGCGCGGGCGACGCGGCTCACGCCCACGGCGTCGGGGCCGTCTGCGGCCACCACCTCGATCGCGGCGGCCACCACCTGCTGCGGTGTGAGGCTGGGCCCCTTTCTACGCGCCAAGCCGCACCTCGGCCTTCAGCTCATCGGCGACGATGCGCACCGTCGCGTCGGGCTGCTCGATCTGCGGGTAGTGGCCTGCGTCGTCGACCATGCGCACCGTGACCTCGCCGCCCAGCATCCTTCGCAGGTTCTCGCCCTCGGCCGCGGGGTCCGGGAAGTCGGGGTCTTGGCTGCCCATGATCACCAGGCTGGGGACGCAGAGCTCGCCGAGGCGCTCGCCCACGCCGGCCTTGCTGGCCCGCATCATGTCCCTCACCGCGGCCAGTCGGGCACGATCACCGAAGTTCGCCCTGACCAGGGCGTGGTGGTCGGCATGATCGGCGGGCGGGCTCTTGAACAGGGTGCCGTAGAACCAGGCCCACAACCACGCCCCCCACAGCCAGAAGAACAGGAACGGCACCAGCACACGCATGAACTTGCTGTTGGGCATGTCGCGCACGAAGGGGTTCACGAGCACCAGGCGTTGAACACGGTCCGGAGCCGCCAGGGCCGCGTGCACCGCCGCGCCACCGCCAATGCTGTTGCCGACCACCACCGCATCGCTCAGGTCGAAGTGGCGCAGCACAGCCACGATGTCATCGCCGATGTCCTCGGTCGTGTACGACGAAAACCCGGTGTCGGACTCGCCGTGGCCACGCAGGTCCATGGCGTAGACGACGTAGCCCTGCTCGGCCATGGCGGGGCCAAAGGCACGCCAGGTGCTGCGCAGGTCGCCCAGGCCGGGGACGCAGATCATCGGCTGGCCGGTGGTGCCGTACTGGTGGACGGCGAGCATGCCTTGAGGCGTCGTGACTCGGTGGGCGGTCATGGATGGGCTCCGTGGAACTAAGGGTATTCGTTTATTAAACTAATGCTTGTAGTTTTGCAAGCCGACCGACGCCCAAGAACACCGCCCCACACTTGTGCCTGCCTCGCAGGTCACGCGGGTCGCTCATAGAAGGCTGGCAATCAACCTGGAGCTCCCGATGGAAGGTCTTCTACTCATCTCGGTCGGTCTGTTCTCGGCCGGCTGCGCCGCCGCCGACTTCGACTGGTTCATGAACAACCGCCGAGCGGCGCTCGTCACCGCCATCTTCGGCCGGCAGGGCGCGCGTGGCTTCTACATCCTGCTCGGTCTGGCCTTCATGGGCGGCGGCGTGGCCTTCATGGTGGGCGGCTGACCTCAGCCACGCCCCGGTGGCCACCCTTACCAGACGGTGCGGTGGGCCTTGCCCTCGATGAACCACCCATGCACCACCCACCAGAAGCTGCTGCGCTCGGTCACACCGCTGTCGCGCAGCAGCGGGGCCGCCGCCGCCACCGCCGCCGGAACCCGGTACCAGGGCATGTTGGGGTACAGGTGGTGGATGATGTGGCAGTCGCCGCCGTTGCAGCAGCTCGCCCAGCGCAGCAACCACCCGCTCTTGTAGTTGACCCCCAGGAACAAGGGGTTGGCGTCGTCGGCCTCGGGGTGCTCCACCAGGATGCGCAGCACATTCACGATGGGGCCGAGCACCAGGTAGGGCAGCAGGTGGCCGAACAGGAAGACCTTGGGCCAACCCACACATCCGGCCAGCAGCAGAGCCAGGTACAGCCACCGCACCCCCTTCTCGATGGCGATGCGCCGGGCGAGGGTGCCCTCGGGAGCGGGCATCGGCGGCCCCAGCTCCCGCGCCAGGCCGGGAGCGCGAAAGGCCCCGTCGATGGTCAGAAACCACCAGCGCCGCGCGGGGGTGTCCAGCGCCTGCTTGTACAGCTCGCCGTCGCGCTCGGTGCCGATGTAGCGGTGGTGCAGCCGGTGGCTGTGCAGGTAGCGCGACGGCAGCGTGAGCCGGGGGATGGTGAAGACCATCGAGCCAACCCAGGCCCAGAACGAGCCTCCGACCTGGCGGTGCGCAAAGAGGTCGTGGCTGATCATGGTCCACTGGTACAGCAGGACCGGCTGGATCAAGGCGCACAGTAGCCACAGAGGCCCAAACGGGAGCAGGGCCGTGCCCGCCACGGCCACGGCCATCTGACCGAGCCCCCCCACGATGGTCAGCGCGTCCAGCCACGGGCTGGGCTGGTGCCAGGCGCGCACCTGCTCGACACCGAGCGCGCGGGTGAGCGCCTTGCGGCCATCGAGGCTGCGGGCCTCCTCCCAGTCGGGGGCTGCTTCCATGACACACGCTAACCGTCAGAAGGAACGTTCGGAGCACCACGTGGGTTAGCTGCGCCCAACCTGGAGAGCTCCGTGACCCGACCCCTGCTGCTGGCCCTTGTCCTGCTCACCGCCTGCAACGGCGAGCCCCAAGGCGATGACACCGGCCTGCCCGTCGACACCGACGCCGACACCGATGCCGACGCCGATGCCGATGCCGATGCCGATGCCGATGCCGATGCCGACGCCGACGCCGACGCCGACGCCGACGCCGACGCCGATGCCGACACGGACCCCCAGCAGACCGTCGTGAGCGTGCAGATCACCGACCCCACCTCCCCGCTGTCGGGTCAGACGGCCGTCGCGTACACCCTGCTCGATGACGATGCCGACAGCATCGCCATCGAGGTCAGCTACACGGTCGACGGAGGGGCCTCGGCGTTGGCCACTCGGGCGCCGGGCACCGAGGGCCTCACCGGCCTGTCCAGCTCGGCATCGGGCGAGAGCCACAGCTTCACCTGGGACTCGGCCGCGGACATCCCGCTGGGGGGCGCCAACGTCGTGCTCACCATCGTGGCCACCGACGACGACGGCACCAGCGCGCCGGCGTCCACGAGTGCCTTCACCGTCGACAACGCGCCCCCCAACGATGCGCCTGCCATCGCCCTGATCGACCCCAGCGGCGTGCAGTCCGGCGACGTCAGCATCGGCCACCTGCTCACCGATGCGCAGTCCGACGACATCGCGCTCACGGTCGAGTGGTCGCTCGACGGCACCACCTGGCAGCCCGCCACCGAGAGCAGCGCCAGCGGCGGCAGCACGGGGCTGGCCAGCTCCTCCACGGGCGTCTCCCACACCTGGGTCTGGGCCAGCGGCTCCGATGTGTTCGGCAACAGCGACACCGTGCGCCTGCGCTTCACCCCGAACGACGGACAAGACGACGGAAACACCGCCACCACCGCGGTCTTCAGCGTGGTCAATGCCGGAGTGGGCGTGCAGGGGCTGCGCATCACCGAGATCGACACCGGAGACGTCGACTATGTCGAGCTGCACAACGGCACCGGCTCCGACCTCTCGCTGCTGAACTACCGCATGCTGTGGACGGACACCGAGGGCAACTCGGGCCAGTGGGTCCTGCCCAACTTCCTGCTGCGCGCCGGCGATCGTGTGGTGCTGGTCGAGAACAGCGGCACCGACGATGGAACGCACCTGTACCTGGGCAGCAACCTCGAGTGGGGCCTGGGCGACGGCGGAAGCGCGGCCCTGGTCGATCCAGGCGACCAGGGCATCGACTTCGTGCGCTGGAACGGCAGCACCGATGTGGCGCCCCAGTGGACGAGCTGGTCCGAGCTCGCCGCGCTGCCCACGCCCTACGACTACTCGGTGCTCGCCCGCATGGGCGGCGGCGACACCAACACGGCGGCCGACTGGTGCCTGCAGCCGCCCTCGCCCGCGGATCTGGAGTGGGGTTGCCTGTCCGACGGCCTCGGCTCGGGGGTGATGCTCACCGAGGTCAACCTGGGCGACCCCGAGGACTGGGTCGAGCTGCTGAACACCGGCTCCGATCCCGTCAACCTGGCCAACTGGCTGCTGCGCATCGAAGACGGCGGCTTCACCGTCGACGTGCCCATTCCTGGCTACGAGCTGGCGCCCGGCGACCGGGTTCGCCTGATCGACGATGGCGGTTCCGCCGCTCAGACCGGCGACCTCGAGATCCCCGACTCGTTCGAGTGGGGGCTCGGCGCGGTGGGCTCGCTGGCCCTGGTCGACCCGCTCACCAACGGCATCGACTTCGTGCGCTGGGAGGGCAACACCACCCTGCCTCCCGGTCCCGACGCCTACACCGGTTTCGACCTCATCCAGGCGCCCCTCGTCGACGACGTGTCCATCACCCGCATCTCGGGCGAGCCCGACACCAACGACAGCTCGGACTGGTGCCTGGGAAGGGCCACGCCGCTGGCCCCCTCCAACGGCTGCCTGCCCGACGACGACGCCGCCACCGGCATCGTGATCAACGAGGTGTTCGGCGGCGACGACGACTGGATCGAGGTGCACAACCCCACCTCGACCACCGTCGACCTCACCCACTGGTTCATCGCCGCCGACGACCAGGACGGAGGCGCGACCTACGTCTTTCCCCGCTTCAGCCTGGGCCCGGGCGCGTACGCCGTCATCCACGAGTACGGGGGCACCGACTCGGCGACCGACCTGTACACCGGCGTGAACTGGGCCTGGGACGAGACCTCCGACGGCGCCGTCTCGCTCGAGGGGGCGCTCGGCTCGGGGGTCGACTTCGTGCGCTGGGGAGGCAACACCGAGACCCCGCCCACGGGCACATCCTGGACCGAGGGCAGCGCGCTCGCCGCGCCATCCAACAGCGAGACGCTCACGCGCGATCCCGCCGCCAGCGATGGCGACACCGATGCCGACTGGTGCTACGCCGCCGCATCGCCGGGCGCGGCCAACGGAGCCTGCCCCTGACACCCCAGGCCCAGACCCTGCTCGAGCCGGTGCTGGCCCCGCTGACCGCCGCCCTGGGTGAGCTGCCGCCCATCGCGCTGGGCGACGTCGACGGCTACTACGCGCTGGATGGCCCGGGCATCGTGCTGTGCACGGCACTCGCCGGCCCCGATGTTCGTCACCCCCACGAGCCCGAGGGGCCGCTGGGCCTCGACCGCTGGCGGCGTGCCGCCTCGTGCGTGCTGGAGGGGGCCCATCGCCAGGCGCTCGCGCTCGACCTGAACCAGCCCGTCGGCGATGACTGGGCGTGGTCGGGCCTGGCGCAGTGGACCGCCCACCTGGCCGCGCCCCAGATGGGGCTGGCCTGGGCCGACCTGGCCACCGCGCGCCAGCACGCCCAGCTCGGCGTTCACCCCCGCCAGGGCGTGGCCGCTTGCTGGGCGATGCACCAGATGGGCATCGACGTCTCTGCCCGTATCCGCCGGCATCTCAGCGGCGATGCCATCGACGAGGCCGAGTGGCTGGCCCTGGGACGCCTGGTGCTCGGCCCCGAGCTCGCTGCCGAGCTGCCCGTGCCCGTCGCCGCGGCCAGCGCGGTGGACATCCCCGTCGATCTGGGCCCCTGGTGCTGGCAGCCGCTGGCGGTGCCCCCACACCCCCGAGGCGGCGCCATTCGCATCGACGGCCCCGCGGCCGTGACCCAGCGCTACGCGGTAGCGGGCAAGCCGCTGACCACCCTGGCCGCGGCCACCGGAGCCGCGCGCCTGGTGCCCGAGACCGGCGGCCCCCTGGGCGAGTGGACCATCATGAGCGCCCACGCCTTCGGCCAGATCATGGGCGTGCACGGGGTGCAGTTCGGATTTCGCGGCTCCGGGGCCATCGACGTGGTGCTCGCCGACGCCTACGCGGGCCCCACCGCGGCGGTGCACGACGCGTCGGCCGTGGGTACCTCGGGGGTCGCGCGCGGCCGCTGGGCCGTGTCTGGCGAGTCCACCGTGCGGCTGCAGGGGCTGGTGCCGCAAGGCATGACCATGCACGACAACCGCGAGGCCTCGTTCGTGCTGCCCACCGCCGGCATGCCCGACTGGCTCGCCGCCATGCAGACCGACTGGAGGTGGGAGGCCGACGGCGCCCAGCGCCTGCGCATGTTCGGGCACATGTTCGGCGGCAAGGTCGAGATCCGCCTGCAGCGGGCCAACTGATGCTCGAGTTGCTCCACCACACCGACGACACCGTGGTCATCAACAAGCCCGCCGCCATGGCGGTGCACCGCAGCAAGCTCTCGCACGAGGGCCCCTACGCGGTCACCGAGCTGCAGAAGCAGCTGGGTTGCAAGGTCTACCCCGTGCATCGCCTCGACCGTCCCACGTCGGGGTGCCTGCTGTTCGCGCTCAACCCCGGCCGCTGCACCGAGCTGCAGGCGGCAATGAGCGATCCGGCCGCCGACAAGCGATACCTGGCCCTGGTGCGCGGCAAGTGGAAGCACGGCGAGCACCTGAGCATCGATCGCCCCCTCAAAGACACCCAGAAGGTCGAGCGCGAGGCCCACTCCGAGGCCTGGCCGCTGGCGTCCAGCAGCGAGCCCCGGTGCAGCCTGGTGATGGTCCGCACCCACAGCGGCCGCTTCCACCAGGTCCGACGCCACCTCGGCGGCGTGCACCACCCCGTGCTCGGCGACTCCAGCCACGGCGACACCCGAGAGAACCGGCTGTGGAGAGACACCTGGAATCTGCCTCGCCTGGCCCTTCACTGCTGGAAGCTGACCCTGCCGGCGGTGGACCTGTCTGCAACCGCTCCCCTTCCGCGGGATCTGCTGGATGTCCTGACGCGCATGCCCTGGTGGAGCGAAGTCGCCCCAGCACTTGCCGCGGTTAGTGCCGGTGAACACAGTGAGGCCCGATGAGCGAGACTGCCCAACCCCTGCTGAAACGCCTCGAGAGCCTGCTCGACTACAAGCCGCCCGACTGGATCTGGCCGGCCGCCCTGTTCGCGCTGGGGGCCATCGCCGTCGGCATGACCCTGCTCTTCGACGTCACCAGCCCCACCCAGGTCACCTTCTTGGGCCGCGACCTGCAGGGCACCTGCTCCTTCCTCGAACAGACGGGCTTTCCCTGCCCCAGCTGCGGCATGACCCGCAGCTGGATCCACAGCAGCCAGGGCCACATCCTCACCGGCATGATCTTCAATCCGGCGGGGGCCCTGCTGTTCTGGTGGCTGGTGGTGGCCGGCATCCTGGGCGGGCTGCGGCTCGTCACCGGCAACTACGCCCTGCTCAAGACGCCCAACCTGGTGCTGGCCGGCTGGGCGGTGTTCTGGATGCTGGTGCCCTACACCGCCTTCTGGCTGATGCGCATCAGCATGGGCATCAACCCGCTTCCCGAGCTGATGCCGTAGCCGAGTAAAGGCCGGAACTACCCGTCCCGGGCTTCCATGTACTCGGTGACCTCGTCGTTGTTCAGCATGAACAGCACCACGGCGCCGGCGATGACCGCGACCGGGTTGCCAATGAGCAGCGACGCCACCTCGAGGAAGGCCACGATCTTCTGCAGACCGCCGGCTTCTTCGGGGTTGGACAGGCCCATGGCGCCACTGGCGATCTCGGCGATGGCGATGGGCGCGATGAGGCAGCCCACAAAGCCGCACAGCCCACCGATGGGGCACATGCCCAGGGTGCAGATGGTGGTGATCGTGCCGCCCATCCCGCCCCAGAAGAACGAGGCCATCCAGCCCACAAAGAAGAAGTTCACCAGCCCGGCGATCAGCTGCACGATCGAAGCGGTCTTGAGCTGGCTGGGGACCTCGGTGGTCTCGTCCATGATGCGCACTCTCTCTTTGGATGAGCGCGCAGTCTATCAGTATTCGATGTCGAAGCGCAGGGCGGCCGCCTGGCCAGACCAGTAGCTGGCGAACAGCTCGTACGAACCCGCCTCGACGTCTCGCCAATCGACCGTCGACAGCCACAGCGTCTCGCCCTGCGGGAGGGTGAGCGGGCCAGGCTCGCAGCGCTTGTCGTCGACAGCGGCCTCGTTGCCGTCGAAGGGGTCGAAGACGACGGCCCGACCCTGCGCGTCGCGCAGCTCCACCGGGTTGCGAAGGCCGCAGTTCTGCACGCCGTCGATCAGCATGGGCACGCCCGAAGCATTCTGCACCCCGGCCCATCCCTGCACGATCGCCCCGTCATCCACCACACTCACCGCCGCGATCCAGCGCAGCCCCCGCTCGTCGGTGAACGACGTCTCGGCCCAGTCGTTGGGCAGCGCCGTGTCTTCGCTGCTGCCACAGGCAGCGACGATGACCAGCAGAACGGGGAGCCAAGACACGCGCACCGGGGGTTCCTCCATCGACTCGGTGTCGACCACGGGACAGATCCATCAGACCGCGGCCAGAAGTTTCGGTTTCTGCCAACCCCGTGCGGCGGGTCCAAGCATTGGGTACATTCCGCCCGGAGGAAACCACCATGACGAAGCGCTTCACCATCGCGCTCGTTGCCATCGTCGCAGGCACCGCCTGCCAGTCGACGATCACCGGCAACGAGGGCAACTTCCGATTCTCGTACACCGCCGACGACGCCATCGGCGACTTCAACAAGCCCGTCGCCGTCGGAGCCAAGCTCGACCTCCGGGTCACAGCCGTCGGCACCAACGAGGCGGTCACGCTCAGCGCGGCCAGCTTCGACGACACCGCCGTGCTCGACGTGGTCAGCACCGAAGGCAGCACCATCACCATCGAGGGCACCGGCGACGGCGCCGCGCTGCTGTCCGTCGAAGGCGCCGCCCCCGGGGGCACCACCCTCACCGACTCGGTCAACATGCTGGCCGCGGTGCCCGAGGTGCTGTCGCTGTGGCACAGCTGCACCGAGGACGACCCCGCGTACTACATCACCAGCCAGCGCGTGTGGATGCCCTTCGAGATGACCATGGCCAACACCCAGCCGGTCGTCGGCTACGGGTACTACCCGGTCGCGGTCGACGGCTCGGCGACGCACACCAGCGCCGACAGCACCCAGCAGTGGATGGCCTTCGACACCGCAGCCACCGCCGGCACCGCGACGCTCACCAGCGACATCGACGACACCACGCTCACCATGGAGGTGGTGGCGCCCGCTGCGATCGACGGCATCGAAGACCCCATCGCCGGCGTCATCGAAGACATCGACGTGGGCGACATCAACGCGTTCTACGTGCGTCCCACGGTCGGCGGCGTCACGGTGTGCCAGGCCGACATCACCAAGACGGTCGCTTCACTCACCCCCGAGATCTGCGATGTGCGCGACACGAACGCACAGTCCATCGTCCAGTACGAGTTCGGCTGGTTCGAGGTCGAGGGCGTGGCAGAGGGCACCTGCGAGTACTCCGTCACCTTCCCCGATGGGTCCAACGGCGACGGCGTGACCGCGACCTTCTCGTACCCGATCGAGCCGTAGCCGGGCAGGCACCCAGCCTGTTGTCACCGGGCGCTCTCGACCGCGTCGGCCAGCTCCAGCACCACTCGGGCGTACAGCTTGGAGTGGTTGTAGCGGGTCACGACGTAGAAGTTGTGCAGGGCGACCTGGTACTCGGGCCCATCGGCGCCGTCGAAGGCGAAGACGCCAGCCGCCGCCTGATCGCTGAGCGCGGCCTCGGTGGTCAGCCCGCCCTGCTTCAGATCGCCCCAGGTCTTGTCCAGCCCCAGCTTGCTCTGGGCCAGGGCCTCGAGGCGGGCGGCCTCGCCCTCGGCCGGAAGTAGCGTGCCCCCGCCCTTCACCCAGCCGTGCTCCACGAAGTAGTTCGCGATGCTCGCGATGGCGTCGTCGGTGCTGCCGAACAGGTCGCGCTTGCCGTCGCCGTCGCCGTCGGCCGCATAGTTGCGATAGCTCGACGGGATGAACTGGCCCATGCCCATTGCCCCTGCGTAGCTGCCCTTTCGGCCGTGTACATCCCACCCCTCGTCGGTGGCGAGCCGCAGGTAGTGCCCGAGCTCCTTTCGAAAGAAGGTGCCGCGGCCGCTGTGAAAGAAGCCCAGGGTGTACAGCGCGGTGGTGACCGCGTCGTCACCCATGTTGCCGCCGAAGGTGGTCTCGACACCCAGGATCCCGACGATCACCTTCGCGGGAACACCGGTCGCAGCGGCCACCTCGTCGAGCTTCGCCTCGTGCTCGTTCCAGAAAGCGACGCCCTTGTCGATGCGGTGCTGCTTGATGAAGATGGCGCGGTACTGGTGCCACGGCTTGCGCTCCCACGGCGTCGCCATGCGGTCCAGGATGCTCTGATCCTTGTCCACCCCCTGCATCAGCGCCTTGCACTCATCGACGCTCATGCCCGAGGTCTGCGCGACCTCGTCCCATCCCTGGGTGGCCAGCGGGTCGGCAGCTGCGAGCTGGGAAAGAAGCAGAGCGATCACCATGCGAGTGGTCTCCTTGACCGGCGTTTACGGCTGGAACACGGGGTGACCCTTAGCGCGTCCCCGAGCTTGACCTGCGCGCCGCTACTCGGTGCGCTTGATGAGGTGCACCCCGAACTCGGTGTGCACGGCGTGCGAGAGCTGCCCCACCTCCAGCGCGAAAGCGGCCTCGCTGAAGGGCTTGGCCATCTGCTCGAACGAAAAGCGGCCCAGATCGCCGCCTTCCATCTTGCTGGGGCAATCGGAGTACATCATCGCCAGATCGTAGAAGGACTCGCCGTCCGACAAGCGCTGCCGAATCTCTTCGAGCAGCTGCTCGGCGGCCGCCTTGCTTCGCGGGTGGTTCTGCTTGGCCGGCGGCCAACGCATCTGGTGCTCGAGAAGGATGTGGGACGCGCGCATCGAAGCTCCTGTAGAGGAGCGCCAGTCTACCGCTTGGTCCACCACTGCTTGTGCATCAATCCGGGAGCGGGCATGGACAGCGACGGCAGCGGGCGTGAGCGACCGATGCTGGGCTTGGGCATCGTCAGGCGACGGCGGGAAGGGCGGCCACCGGGGGCGGTCGTCACGCCCAGCCGGGGAGCCTCGACCGCAGCCTCGTCGGACTGCATCCACGCCATCAAGCGGCGGCCGCTGACGAGCACCGGGCTCTCGGTGAGCCGCTCGCTCTCGGGCGCATCCCAGTACAGCTCTTTCATGAGCCGAACGAAGTCGCGCACCTCCTGCGGGCCCGCCTTGGCGTCAGACGCGTAGATGACCCCGCGGCGGGGCACAGCCACGGCCACGACCTCGGTCTTGAGCAGTCGCTGCGCCTCCTCGAGGAAGTCCGGATCCAGCAGCTTCTCAGACGCGTGCTCGGCCTCGACCATGACGACCTTGATCGGGGTGTTCTCGCCGAGCAGGGTGGACGGCTTCCAAAGGTACTGCGAGCTGGCGTCGAGGCCCTTCATGGCCACACCCCAGGCGGCGTTCGGCCACCAGCCCTGGGCGTCGAGCCAACCGTGGGCGGGCACCGCCTTGATGGGCCCGTAGTCGATGCACAGGCGCGCGCTGGGGGCGTTGACCCACTTGGACTTCACCGGCACATCCCGCACGATGATGGGATCGCGCAGCTCGCCAGGACTCTGAAGCACCACCGACAGCCGAGGTTGGTCGTCCGACTTGGGCGTTCCAACGGCAACGAACAGCTTCTGGGACATGGCGGGCTCCTCGGTGAGAGGTCTGGTTGGCCGCCATCTAGTTTTCGCCGCCCGGTGGTGCCGTGACAGGAACCTGAAACCGAAGGCGCGACTACAGAATCGCCCCAAGACCCCCAATCACGATGGACAAGGTCAGGAACACGACGGTGCGGGTCGACTGCTTGGTGAACATGGAATCCCCCGGCGGCGCGTGCGGTTCTGTGGCGCCGACTCACGCACCGTAGATCGAAATTACATGAAGTTCAATGTTGACGCGTCAATACATCGAAATGGGGTCAGATCACTAGAGGCGCGGAAATGCAGACCCCTTGGTCGAGCGGACCAGCGGCCCGGAATTTCCGCGCCTCTAGTGATCTGACCCCATGTCGTCCGTCACAGCTCCGAACACACCACCGGCTCCCCGAGCTCGCATGGCACGATGGGCTCGCCTGCCATGCGGTCGAAGGCCCAGCGCAGCTGGTAGGGAAGGCTGTCTGCCGCGCCGCTGACGTGGTCCGCGCCGGCGCATTCCAGGTACTCCAGCTCGTAGCCGGCCTCGCACAGCCGCGGCGCGTCGGCTCGCCCGGTGGCTCCCACCACCAGTTCGTCGTTCTCGGACACCTGGTACAGCACCGGCGCGCCGCTGCCGCGGGGGATCACCGACTCCGACAGCTGCGCCCGCTCCAGCATGCACGCCCACGGCTCCGCTGAGGCCCAGTCATCAGCGAGCACCGCGTCGATGAAGTCCTGCCGGTAGACCTCCTGGACGGTCGAGGTCCCATCCAGGGGATTCCCCCCTCCCGAGCACTGCGTCGCCAGCGCCTCGATCACCGTGCTGGCGATGTGACCGGGCTCCTGGTCGGTCAGCAGCTGGTCCAGGTCGCCGGGCTCGCCGTACCAGAGGTTCGAGGTGGCGAGCACCGCCACCAGGCCACCGGTGGTGTCGCGGTAGTCGGCAACCGCACCGCGCGCGAGCCCGCGCATGTCCGTGGGCGGCACCGCAGCCACCACCGCCTCGACGTGCACCTCGGGCAGGTAGCCGCTGGCATAGCGGTCCGCCCACAGCGCGCCGAAGCCCCCCTCGCTCGCACCGATGAACAGCGCGCGCGGCTCGGGACGGGCACGAACCCCTTCGCTCTCGGCGAAGCTCCACAGCGCACGAATCCCATCCAGGGAAGCCACCGCGGTCGGCTCGGGCACCACGTAGGGATGCAGGAAGGGCGCCGGCTCTCCCCAGCCGTTCATGCCCAGCAGATCGGGCGCCACCACCGCATAGCCAAAGCTCGCCGTCAACACGTGGGCCAGCTGCTCCAGCGGCGTGCCCCCGCTCGGGGCGCAGTCATCCGAGAAACCCACCGTGGGTCGGACCCACAGCAGGGTGGGCACCGTGGCGGGTTCGTCCAGGGTGGGGAAGGCGAGCAGTGCCGTCGCCTCGATGGGCTGGCCGCGGTCCTGGGTGAGGTAGCGAATGCGGTACACGTCCACGCCGTGGGGAACCGGGGTGAACTCCTCGAGGCCCAGTGGCCCGATGAGGCCGCTGATGGCATCGGCCGAGAAGCTCGCGTCGGGCTGGTATTCCCAGTCCACGATCTCGCCCATGCGGTCCATCGCTGCCCAGTCGTAGGGCTCGAGCCCGCAGCCGCCCGTCTCGAGGGTGGGCACGAAGGGCTCGGGATCCGGGGCGGGCTCCGGTGACGGGCAACCGACGAGCAGCGAGAGCAGCAGCATGGACCAGCCTACCGCCCCCGCGTGATCCTCGCGACATAGCGACGGGGCCCGCGGCCGCTGAATCCCCTCGGAACGCGACCCATGAACACATCATGCTGCAGGCGCTGCTCTTCGTAGCGAAGAGCGAACACCAGCATGCCGCCCATCAGCGCGACGCTCCACCAGCCCGAGACCGCCCCACCCACGCCGAATAGAAGGGCGAAGCCGTAGCCGATGCGGATGGCCAGCTTGCTGGCCGGCAACCATCCCATCTTGCTGGCCAGGGCGGCGCGCAAGACCCGCCCGCCGTCCATGGGAAAGGCCGGGATGAGGTTGGACAGCCCCAGCAGCAGGTTCACCATCGCCAGCGCGGCGAGCGCCCACCACCCCGCAATCGCCCACCCGAGCCCCAGACCCGCAGCCAGCGCCAGGTTCATCGCCGGCCCGGCGAGCGCCACGACCATCTCTTTGAGCGGGTCGTTGGGCATGTTCTCGAGCGCGGCAGCGCCGCCAAAGGGGTACAGCGTGATGTCGCGGGTTCGGATCCCGTAGGCCTGCGCGGTGAGCGCGTGTCCCAGCTCGTGCAGCAGGACCGAGGTGAACAGACCGGTCATCAGGGTGCCGGTGGTGAGCACCTGCGCGAAGCCACCAGCCCACCACGACTGGGCCACGAACCCCACCATCAGGATCAAGAAGCTCCAGTGGAGCCGGATGGGGATGCCCGAGATTCGGCCGATGAACACACGCTCTCCCTGTTGCCTCATGGTGCACACCCATTGGACACCCTCCAAGTCCAATGGTGTCACCATTGTGGCAGCCCGCCGCCGGAACGCCGCGAACCAGCCCCTGTTCGGCCGGTTAGCGAGGCCCATGTCCCGCCGTCGCCGCATCTCCCTCGCCGTCACCGGCGCCATCACCGGCGTGGCCCTGCTCGCGCTTCGCGCGCTGTTCTACGTTCCGCCCGCCGTCGTGAGCGAGTCCGCGGTGTGCGCGGCCGACGCGCCTCGGCTCGAGCGCGGGCAGGCCCTGAAGGTCCTGGTGTGGAATGCGCAGTTCGCGGCCGGGCGCCACCTGTTCTTCTACGACGGCGGCAGCGTGGTGCACGTCGACCGGTCGGATGTGGATGGCACTCTGGTGCGGATTCGCGACGTCGTTCGCGACATCGACCCGGACGTGATCCTGTGGCAGGAGATCGATCGCGACAGTGACCGCACCCACCGGATCGACCAGCACGCGTGGCTGGTCAAGGAGCTGGGCTACCCCTGCCACACCAGCACGCCCTACCACCGTGTGCGCTACGTGCCTCATCCCCCCGAGCAGCACATGGGCCGGGTGGACATGCACCTGTCGGTGTTCTCGCGCTTCCAGATCGGCCGAGCGACCCGCTATCAGCTGCCCCAGCTCAAGGAGCCCGTGCATCGCAGGCTGTTCAACCTGCGCCGGGCGCTCTTCGACGTGCGCCTGCCCCTGGCCGGCGGCGGCGAGCTCGCGCTGCTCGACACCCACCTCTCGGCGTTCTCTCGCGGCGATGGCACCCTTCGGGAGCAGATCGACCTCCTGCAAGAACACGCCTCGCGCCTGGATGAGCAGGGCATTCCGTGGTTGCTCGCCGGCGACTTCAACAGCCTGCCGCCGGGCTTCGACAAGACCACGCTCGATGCCCGCAGCCAGGAGTGGTACGCAGAGAGCGAGACCCCGCTCGCTCCGCTGTTCGAGCGCTTCGCCAGCAGCCTGCCGGCAGATGCCTACGCCGCCGATGTTCCCAGGTGGGGTACCTACGCTCCGCTCGATCACGCCGGGCCGGATCGCACGCTGGACTACGTGTTCCACAGCGGCGTGCAGCAGACGGCATTCCGTGTCCTGACCGATCGCTTCGACATCAGCGACCACGCTCCGCTCGTCATCGAGTTGCAGGTGCCGTAGGGCCGCTCACCCGGCTACGGTGGTGCTGGAGGTTCCCCTGACCCGCTTCGCCACCCTCTCGCTCGTCGCGCTGCTCTCGCCGTGTGCTGCCGCCACCAACTGGTCCGGCGCCTACTCCGGCGACATCAACATCAAGAACGGCGACACGATCAGCGGCAACGTCACCGCCAGTGGCGCCATCGACATCGCGGGCGCCGTGAGCATCACCGGAACCAAGCTCACCATCCAGGGTGACGAAATCCACATCCACGCCAACATCAACGGCAATGGCGGGGGCTACGCGGGCGGCGTGCCCGCCCCGACGTCGATCGCGGTGACCCAGGGGGCGGACGGCGCTGGACCCCAGGGCGGCCAGACCCATGACTCGACCATCTGCAACTCCGGCGGCGGGGGCGGCGGCGGCTACGGCGGCGTGGGGGGCCGTGGCGACTCCGAGGACGTCGAGTACGGCTTGGGCGGCGGCCAGTTCGGGAGCACCTCGGGCACCGACTGGGAGGCGGGCAGCGGCGGCGGCGCGGGCACCACCCACTACACGCCCCCGGGTGCCTGCTTCGGTTCGCCGGCCTCGGTTCCCGGTGGGCCGGGCGGCGCGGGAGGTGCGGCACTGCGCCTCATCGCCATCGGCGAGTTCAGCATGACCTCGGCCTCGGTCATCCGAATGAACGGTTTCGCCGGCTCCAGCGGCTACAACACCTTCTATGGCGGCGCCACCGGCGGTGGGGGGGGCGGTTCCGGCGGCGCCATCGTCATCGAGGCAGGTGTGGCCGACATCCACGGCACATTCAGGGCCAACGGGGGCGATGGCGGCCTGGCACCCGGCTCCAGCTTTCCACGCGGCGGCGGCGGCGGCGGCGGCGGCCGCATCAAGCTGCGATACGGCCAGCTCGCCACGGGGTCCGGGTGGTCGTACGAGATCGACTTCGGGCTGGGCCAGCAGGGCGGACGCGACGGCAAGAAGGGCAGCTTCTACTCCACCATCGACGCCGGCCTGTGCCCCGACCAGGACGGCGACGGCGTCACCCTGTGCGACAGCGACTGCGACGACCACGACGCCAGCCGCTTTCCAGGCAACAACGAGGTCTGCAGCGGCGTCGACGACGACTGCGACGGCCTGACCGACGACGACGACCCCGGCGTGCTGCTCAGCTCCCAGATCGAGTGGTTCCACGACGCCGACAACGACAGCTACGGCGACATCAACGACGCGACCTACGCCTGCGATCAGCCGTCCAACCACACCACCGACGATCAAGACTGCGACGACACCAACAACAACGTGCATCCCAGCGCCCAAGAGATCTGCAACACCATCGACGATGACTGCGATGGGCTCACCGACAACGACGACGACGACATCGACCCCAACTCCCAGGCGCGCTGGTACCTCGACGACGACAGCGACAACTTCGGCCATGCGGCGACCTGGGTCGAGTCCTGCGACCCCATCGCCGACCATGTGCTCAACTCCGCCGACTGCGACGACACCGATCCCGCTGTGAGTCCCGCGGGCACCGAGGTCTGCGGCGGCGTCGACGAAGACTGCGACGGCCTGACCGACGACGACGACAGCAGCGTCGACCCGGCCAGCTTCACCACCTGGTACGCCGACGACGATGACGACGGCTACGGCAATGTCAACGACACCACCGGCGCCTGCAGCGCGCCTCGCGGCTACACCACCGACACCAGCGACTGCGACGACAACGACGACACCCTCAACCCCGATACCCAGTGGTACGCGGATGGCGATGGCGACGGCTACGGGTCCGGAGCGGCCCTGGTGCAGTGCATCGGCCCCAACGGCTACGTGCGCGTCGACGGCGACTGCAACGACAGCGACGCCACCTACAACCCCGACACCCCCTGGTGGGCCGACGCCGACGGCGACACCTTCGGCGACCCCGGTGACGTGCTTCACCAATGCGACCAGCCCACCAACTACGTCGACAACGACTGGGACTGCGACGACGGCGATGCGAGCATGCTTCCCGACGCCTGGTGGTTTGCCGACGCCGACGGCGACGGCTTTGGCGACCCGGACGACAGCATCCAGTCCTGCGAGCAGCCCACGGGCTTCACCGACGACGACACCGACTGCGACGACACCGAGTGGAGCGTGAACCCCGACTCGGAGTGGTACGCCGACTCCGACGGTGACGGCTTCGGCGACCTGGACACCCCTTTCGGCACCCCGCAGTGTGATCAGCCGCCCGGCTACGTGCTCGACGACGGCGACTGCGACGACACCGACGGCGAGGTTCACCCCGACACCATCTGGTACCTCGACCTCGACACCGATGGCTACGGCACCGACGACGACACCGTGGCCCAGTGCGAGCCCATCAGCGGCTACGTCACCAACAACTGGGACTGCGACGACACCAACGCCGCGGTGGTGCCCGATGCCTGGTGGTACCCCGACAACGACGGTGACGGCTATGGCGACACCGACGCCGGCATCCAGGCCTGCGAGGTCTTGCCTGGCTACTCCGAGAGCGACGGAGACTGCGACGACGGCAATCCCTTCGTCTACCCCACCGCCGCCGACGTCTGTGGCGATGGCATCGACCACGACTGCGACGGCAGCGGCGGTCCCGACGACGACGAAGACGCCGACGGCGCCACCTGGAACCAGGAGTGGGGCTGGTCCGACCCCTGCGACCCAGACAGCGACGGCGACGGCATCGAAGACGGCCTAGAGCTCGGCCTGGACACCGACGGCGACACCATCCGCGACGAGTCCGACACCGATGACGACGGCGACGGCGTGCCCACGCTCGTCGAGGGCGACGGCGACACCGACGGCGACACCATCCCCGACTACCTCGACAACGACGACGACGGCGACGGCGAGCTCACCATCGACGAAGACCTCGACGGCGACGGTGACCCCACCAACGACGACGCCAACGGCAACGACATCCCCGCCTACCTCGACCCCACCGAGCCCACCCCGCCCAACATCGACACCGACGGCGACGGCATCCTCGACCACGAAGAGGTCGCCATGGGCACCGACCCCAACCTCGCCGACTCCGACGGCGATGGCATCGACGACGGCGAAGAGGGCACCATCGACTCCGATGGCGACGGCATCATCGACGCGCTCGACACCGACGACGACGGCGACGGCGTGCCCTCCAACGTCGAGGGCAGCGGAGACACCGACGGCGACGGCATTCCCGACCACCTCGACACCGACAGCGACAACGACGGTGTCGCCGACGCCGCCGAGGGCGAGGGCTACCGCACCGACAACGGCGGCGGGGGCGCCGGCGGCGTGCCCAACGACGCCGTCGACTACGGCTTCGGCTGCGCGACGACCGGCAGCCCAGGACCGTGGTGGGCGCTGCCTCTGCTGCTGATGGGTCTTCGCCGGCGATAGCCGAGGAACAGGGTGGTCGCCCAACAACGCCCTGCCACCCGCCCTGCCGGGCGGATACAGTGCGCTCGGAGGTCCACCCTGTACCGACTCGCCGCCACGGCCCTCTTGTTCCTGGCCACGTCTGCGCCCGCCGCCACGTGGTCCGGTGGCTACGGCTCCCAGAACATCGTGATGAACAGCGGTGACCGCATCATCGGAACGGTCTCCACCAGCGGGGCCATCACCATGAACGGCACCGTGGTCGCCTACAGCCAGCAGGTCGAGGTCATCGCCCGCGACCTCACCATCAACGGTACGCTGACGGGCACCGGCTATGGCTATGACGGTGGCTACGCCGGGCCCGGTGACGGGCCTGGAGGCGGTGGTTTCTACGGCGCCGAGCTGTGCGCCATCGGCGGCGGCGGCGGGGGCGGCCACGGCGGCCGCGGCGGCCAGGGCGGCGGTCCTCCAGGGCAGGGCGGCAACAGCTATGGCACCTCGGGCGGCACCGACTACGAGGCGGGCAGCGGCGGCGGCGGCGGCACCCACCTCGAGATCTTCCCGTTCACCTGCTGGTCGGGTTCCTACTCAGCGCCGGGCGGCCGTGGGGGCGATGGGGGTGCCGGCATCCTGCTCGACATCGAAGAGACGCTGACCCTCAGCAGCGCCGGCGCGATCGAGACCATGGGTGAGCAAGGCGACACCGTGAACTCGCCCATCGGGCCCATCGGTGGGGGCGGCGGCGCGGGCGGCTCGATCTACATCCGGGCCGGCGAGATCAACCTCAACGGCGTGCTCATCGTCGACGGCGGCCCCGGCGGCGTGGCCAACGGCGGCGGCGGCGGCGGCGGCCGCATCAAGATTCGCTACGGCGAACGCATCAGCGGCTCGAGCTGGAGCAACTACTACGACGGCGGTCCCGACGCTGGCGGGCAGTCGGGCTTCAAGGGCACCTACAGCTACAGCCACGACGCGTCGCTGTGCCTCGACCGCGACGGCGACGGCGTCACGGCCTGCGCCGGCGACTGCGACGACACCGACGCCGGCAACACGCCAGGCGGCATCGAGGTGTGCGGCGGCGGCGACGAAGACTGCGATGGCCTGATCGACGACAACGATCCCAGTGTGCGCGCCAGCACCCAGACCGACTGGTTCTACGACGCCGACAACGACGGCTTCGGCGACCCCGGCAACGCCCTTCTCGCCTGCCTCCAGCCCTCCAGTCAGCACACCACCGACGACCAGGACTGCGACGACACCAACGGCAACGTGCACCCCAACGCCCAAGAGGTCTGCAACACCATCGACGACGACTGCGACAACCTGTTCGACAACGACGACCCGTCGATCGACGCGGGCTCTCAGGCGCGCTGGTACCTGGACAGCGACACCGACAACTACGGCGACACCAACGACTGGGTCGAGTCCTGCTTGGCCGTCCCAGACCGCGTGCTCAACGACACCGACTGCGACGACAGCGACGCCTCCATCCACCCTGCCGCCCTGGAGCGATGCGGCGGCGGCGACGAGGACTGCGACGGGTTGATCGACGACAACGACACCAACCTGGACACCAGCACCTTCTCGACCTTCTACGCCGACTTCGACGGCGACGGCTACGGCGATCCGGGCTCGACGGCCGGCTCGTGTGAAGCGCCCACCGGCTACACCACCGACGCCAGCGACTGCAACGACAGCGACAACACGCTCAACCCCGACACCCAGTGGTACGGCGACGGCGACGGCGACGGCTACGGGGCTGGCGCTGCCCTCGTGCAGTGCATCGGCCCCAACGGCTACGTGCGCGTCGACGGCGACTGCAACGACAGCGACCCGGTCTACAACCCGGACACCCCCTGGTGGGCCGACGCCGACGGCGACACCTACGGCGACCCCGACGACGTCCTGTTCCAGTGCGACCAGCCCAGCAACTACGTCGAAAACGACTTCGACTGCGACGACTCCGATGCCGCAATCGTTCCGGATGCAGAGTGGTACGCCGACTCCGACGGCGACGGCTTCGGCGACGCCGACACCAGTGTCGAGTCCTGCGAGCAGCCCACGGGCTTCACCGACGACGACACCGACTGCGACGACGCTGACCCACGCGTGAACCCCGACTCGGAGTGGTACGCCGACGCCGACGGCGACGGCTTTGGCGACCTGGACACCGCCTTCGGCACCCCGCAGTGTGATCAGCCCGCGGGATACGTGCTCGACAACAGCGACTGCGATGACGCCGACAGCGAGGTGCACCCCGACACCATCTGGTACCTCGATCTCGACGCCGATGGCTTTGGCACCGATCTGGACGCCATCCAGCAGTGCGAGCCCATCAGCGGCTACGTCACCAACAACTGGGACTGCGACGACGGCGATGCCTCCATCGTGCCCGATGCCTGGTGGTACCCCGACAACGACGGCGACGGCTACGGCGACACCGACGCCGGCATCCAGGCCTGCGAGGTCTTGCCTGGCTACTCCGAGAGCGACGGAGACTGCGACGACGGCAATCCCTTCGTCTACCCCTCCGCCGCCGACGTCTGTGGCGATGGCATCGACCACGACTGCGATGGCAGCGGCGGTCCCGACGACGACGAAGACGCCGACGGCGCCACCTGGAACCAGGAGTGGGGCTGGTCCGACCCCTGCGACCCAGACAGCGACGGCGACGGCATCGATGACGGCCTAGAGCTCGGCCTGGACACCGACGGCGACACCATCCGCGACGAGTCCGACACCGATGACGACGGCGACGGCGTGCCCACGCTCGTCGAGGGCGACGGCGACACCGACGGCGACACCATCCCCGACTACCTCGACAACGACGACGACGGCGACGGCGAGCTCACCATCGACGAAGACCTCGACGGCGACGGTGACCCCACCAACGACGACGCCAACGGCAACGACATCCCCGCCTACCTCGACCCCACCGAGCCCACCCCGCCCAACATCGACACCGACGGCGACGGCATCCTCGACCACGAAGAGGTCGCCATGGGCACCGACCCCAACCTCGCCGACTCCGACGGCGATGGCATCGACGACGGCGAAGAGGGCACCATCGACTCCGATGGCGACGGCATCATCGACGCCCTCGACACCGACGACGACGGCGACGGCGTGCCCTCCAACGTCGAGGGCAGCGGAGACACCGACGGCGACGGCATTCCCGACCACCTCGACACCGACAGCGACAACGACGGTGTCGCCGACGCCGCCGAGGGCGAGGGCTACCGCACCGACAATGGCGGCGGGGGTGCCGGCGGCGTGCCCAGCGATGCCGTCGACTACGGATTCGGCTGCGCCACCACGGGCACTCCAGCCGCCTGGTGGGCCCTGCCGCTGGTGCTCATCGGCCTGCGCCGCAACAAGTCGCCTCAGATTGTGTGAAGGGATGGTTCAGGCTTCCCGGTCGCGCTGACCTCAGGCTACATGCTTGCTCTTCAAGGGAGCGACCATGCTGCTGTGGCTGATGCTCGCCTGCACCGGCGGGAGCAACGACGACACCGGCGCCACCGACACGGGCGGCGTGGCCGCGGGCGAGGGCATGGGCACGCTCGCCCTGTCCTTTGCCATCGACGACGACTACTTCGACGCCATGGAAGAGCCGGCCACCGGCCCCTTCCGCGCCACCATCTACAACGCCGACGACGTGAGCGGCATCGGACCCGCCGACGGCGCCCGGGAATACGGCGACATCGTGGTGGACACCGTCGACCTCACCACTGGCGAGCCCACCGCAGTCCTGTTGGTCACCGACCCCATGCCCAACGTGTGGGTCACCATCCTGGGCTTCATGGACTCCGACGGCAACTCCGTCGAGCCCCACGGCCCCGACCGCAAAGATCCCGTTACATTGCCCAACGACAACGAGTTCCTCGTCGTGCACGACGCAGAGACGCCCGCGCAGGTCTTCTTCGGCCTGCTCAATCCGTGAGGTCCCCGATGAACCGAATCCCGATGCTCGCCGTGGTGCTCCTGGCCGCCTGTCAGCCCCCCGAGACCGAGCCCGAGCTGATCGACCTTCGCCAGGACTTCCCCGCCCCGGCCGAAAACGCCCTGGTGTGGGACACCCCCGAGTGGGTCATCCCCGCCTACAGCGAGAAGCAGTTCTGCGTCGTCGACACCTACCAGGGCGATGACGTCGGCATCGTTGCCCAGGCCAACTACCAGGCCCAGAACGGGCACCACATCGTCATCTTTGGCACCACCGCCACCGAGCGCGACCTCGAAGACGGCTTCGAGTGGGACTGCACCGAGACCGAAGACCTGGGCATGGCCGACCTCGACCCGATCATCATCGGCGGCGAGGTCGAAGACAACCCCGACGGCTCGGTCACCAACCGCTTCGAGCTGCCCGAGGGCATGGGTGCGCCGCTCGACAATGGCACCCGCATCGTCATCCAGTCTCACTACATCAACCCCACGGCGAACGACTTCCTCATCCGCGATCAAGCCCAGCTCGAGGTCGTGCCCGAAGACGAGATCACCACCTGGGCCGCGCCGCTGGTGAACACCGTCACCGACGAGCTGTCCATCCCCATGGGTGCCGAGGACTACAACCTCACGTTCGACTGCGGCTTCGACGAGGACTACACCCTGCTGTTCATCGGCGGGCACATGCACGAGTGGGGCACCAAGTTCCAGACGCGCTTCACCCCGGCCGACGGCGACACCGAGGTCGTGTACGACGTGCCCGAGTGGGACCCGTACATGCGCGACGCCCCGCCCTTCACCAACTACGCCGACGGCGAGTTCACCGTGGGTCCTGGCGACACCATGACCACGTCGTGCAACTGGTTCAACGACGAAGACCACGACCTCGAGTTCCCGCAAGAGATGTGCGTCACCTTCGGCATGGTGTACCCGGCCAAGGTCCCCGTGATCTGCGAGCCGGACTTCTAGCGCTCGAAGCGCCCGACCACCTCGATGTGGCCGGTCTGTGGAAAGAGATCGACCGTCCACAGGGCGGTCATGCGCCATCCCCCCGCCTCGAGTGCCTCGCGGTCGCGCCCCAGCGACGCGGGGTTGCAGGCCACGTACACCAGCACCTCGGCCGATGCCGCGGCCAGCGCCTTGGCCACCTTGGGATGCAGGCCCGCCCGCGGCGGGTCCACCACCAGCGTGCGTTTGCCGGTCTGCAGCTCCAGCGCATCGAGCGCGTCCTCGACCCGGGCCGCGATGTAGCTCGTGCCCTCAATACCGTTGCGCTCGGCGTTGGCGATGGCATCGGTGACCGCCTCGGGCCGCTCCTCGATGCCGATGACCCGGTCAAAGCGGCCCCTCAGCACTTGCCCGATGGTGCCCGTGCCACAGTACAGGTCGTACAGCGTGCCGCCCGCCGCCTGCCCACCGTCGACCGCCTCGCCAACCGTCGCGTACAGGATCTCGGCGCCGCGGGAGGACGTCTGAAAGAAGCTCGTCGCCGACAGCCGAAAGCTCACCCCGTCGAGCCGCTCCTCGAGCCAGTCGCGGCCCCAGGTCATGACCGTCTCGCCGCGTGCGACGTCGGCCACCCCCGCGTTCTGCCCCCACAGCACGCCGACCACCCGCACCCCATCGGGCAGCTCCGCGGCCATCAGCTCCTGGGCCAGCGCGCTCACGATCTCGCCGTGGGCATCGCTTGCGGTGTACAGCACCACCAGCAGCTCACCGGTGGCAAAGCCCTGACGAAGCACCAGGTGGCGCCAGAATCCGCTGTGCTCTCGCTGAGACCATGGAACCGGCGAGGCCTCAGCGAGCGCACACTTGCGCACGATGCCCAGCGCGGCGTTGGCCGCCTCGCTGATCAGCTCACATCGCTCGGCGTCGACCACGCGGTCCCAGCGCCCAGGCGCATGAAAGCCCAGGAACTTGCCGTCCAGGGGCACCCCGGCGTCCAGATCGGCCTGGGTGAGGTAGCGAACCGGCCCAAAGGACAGCTCCACCTTGTTGCGGTAGCCATAGGCCTCGTCGGCGCCCCGAACCCGGTTCACCTGAACGCCGGCGAGCGAGCCCACCTGCGACAGCGCCCACGCCACCTTGTGCCCACGCTGCACCGGGAGCTCGAGCTCCTGCAGCGCGCAGCCCCCGCACAGCGCGAACAGCGAGCAGCGCGGCTCGGTGAAGCCCGGGGGCTTGCGGATCAGCGCGGTGCGGGCACCGCTCCACGCGCCCTTGCGCAGGCCCGTCGGCCGCACCGCGACCCGGGAGCCTGGCGGAGCCCACCGCACCTTCATGGTCTTGCCGTCGGGCGCGCTCCCCTCGCCCACCCCGCCCTTGCCCAGGCGCTGAACGTCCATCTCGAACGGATCGAGGCGCTTTTTACGTCGTCCCATGGCTAGGAACCCGGCCGGCCGGCCGCACGCTGAACATCGGGCGGCCACGGGCAATGTCGGCAACCCTTGCCACAGCAGTATCCGCGTTGCTGCAGATATGCGGACGTCATCACGAAGAGGCCGGTTACAGGGTCGCGGTATCCCCACTCCCCGGCTGCGACAGCGGCATCGTGGCGCTCTTTGCGTTCTTCGGTCATGGGGCGCCTCTAACTCTTGTTAGGCTGACGCATGTCAACGAGCCCCATGCAAGCTGTCGTCGACCCGACGTCCGTGCTCCCCGCGATCACAGACCCCCTGGGTCCCGCCCCCGCCAACGCCTTCGACCGCATCACCGACCGCATCGTGCTGCCCTACCTGGTCGACGAACGCGACGTCATCTATACGCGGCACATGGCCCGCATGCTCACGCAGCTGCTTCCGCTGTCGGTGGCCATGTTCTTCTTGCCCACGTGGCTCGCGGCAGCGCTCGGCGTCCCGTACATCGCGTACGCGCTGGCTCGTTTCGGCGGTCGCACCGTCCTGGGCCTGCACCAGGTCACCCACCGGCCGCTGTTCACCAAGCGCTACCGGTACCTCGACCGCATCATGACCTACGTGTTGCCGCCGTTCATCGGGGTGACGCCGTTCGCCTACAAGCCCCACCACGTCATGATGCACCACGTCGAGGGCAACAGCGAACACGACCTGTCCGGCACCGGCGAATACCAGCGCGACAACATCTGGCACTTCCTGCACTACTGGGCCCGCTTCACCTTCTTTGGCTACTGGCACATGACGTCGTGGCTGATCCGACGCGACAAGACCGAGATCGCGGTTCGCCTGCTCATCGGCGAGGCGGTCATCTTCGCGCTCTACGCCGCCCTGCTCTTTGTCGCGCCGGTGCCCACCTTCTTCGTGCTCATCGTTCCGTTCTGCATGATGCGGTTCTTCTTGATGGCCGGCAACTGGACCGAGCACGCCTTCGTCGACGTCGACGAGCCCGCCAACGACTGGCGCAACAGCACCTGCCTGCTCAACACGCCGTACAACCACAAGTGCTACAACGCCGGCTACCATCTGGTTCATCACCGGGTGATGGGCCTGCACTGGGCCGACACGGTGCCCTGGTTCCGCAAGAACCTCCAAAAGTTCGTCGACAACGACAGCATCATCTTCGACGGCATCCAGAACAACCAGAAGATCTGGTTCAAGCTGATGACCGGCGACTACGACTACCTGGCGCGTCACCTCGTCGACATCGGCGGTCGGCGTCCCACCCACGAAGCGAAGGTCGCCTTCCTCAAGCACCGCGTCCAGCGCACCTGCGGCGTGCGCAAGGGCCTGGTCGAGCGGCGCGAGCACGCCCCGCAAGTGGCGACGTCTGCCGCGTGAGCCGCTCGCTCACATGAGCCGCACCCTGTTCGAGCACCCGGTGCTGTCCGTCGACGGCTTTCCGGTTCAGACCCGGTCCGGAACCGCCGATTTCGTGCGCTTGCGCATGCCCGACTGGGTCAACGTGGTGGCCGAGACCACCGACCATCGGCTGGTGCTCATCCGCCAGCACCGCTGGGGCATCGACGAGCCCACACTCGAGATCCCGGGCGGCGTCATCGATCCCGGCGAGACGCCCGAGCAGGCCGCGCTCCGCGAGCTGCGCGAAGAGACCGGGTACGGTGGCGGCGAGCTGGTCTCACTGGGATGGCTGCACCCCAACCCCGCCATCCAGACCAACCGCGTGCACCTGTTCGTCGCGCGAGCCGTCGCCTGGCAGGGCGAGCCCCAGCTCGACGAGTCCGAGGACATCAGCACCGAGCTCGTGCGCGGCCAAGACGCGCGCCAACTGGTCGCCAGTGGTGCCATCACCCACGCCCTCGCGGTCGTCGCCCTTCAGCGCTATTTCGCCGCGTACTTGTACTAAGCTACGGCCATGGGCGAACTCGACGACCTGGTACGCGAAGAGAAGGTTCAGCATCTCCTCGAGGAGTGCGAGAAGGCCATGCGCCTGGTCGCCGAGGTCGATGCGTCGTCCCGGGACCCGGTGCAGCGCGCCCTCGACGGCCTGTTCCTCGACCTGGGCCGCACCATCTACAACCTGTACTGGCAGGAAGACCTGCACACGGGCGAGCACGGAGCCGAGCTGGCCGAGATCACCAGCGAGGTCGACACCGTCGAGGTCAAGCTCGAGGTGCGCGAGACGCCACCCCCACCTCCCTTCTTGGGGGGCCCTGCTGTCGATGTGCCCGGCTACGACGACACCGAGCCGCGCACCGCCGAGACGCCGCGCATCGATCCCAACGAGTCGACCGATCTGCCCGAGGGCGACGACCTGGGCAGCAAAGAGGACACCGGCTGGTACACCTCCGAGGTCGAGATCCCTGACAGGCCCCTGTTCACGCCCGAAGACGGCCTGCAAGAAGACATCCCCGAGCCCGATCCGGTGCCCGACCCCGATGAGTGATTAGCAGGGTGCAGGAACACCTGGCGCGCCCAGGTGCACGCACGACTCGCCCATCCCGACGGAGCCCCCCATGATGTACTTCATCGCCACCAGCATCAACGGCGACGACGAGGAATACGAAGACCTCGTCACCGCCATCAAGGCGCTCGGACCGTGGTCCAACCGCCTGCAGAAGGTGTGGCTGGTCGAGACGCCGTTCAGCAGCCGCCGCATCCGCGACCTGCTCAAGCCGCACCTCAAGTTCGACAAGGGTGACCGCCTCTTTGTGGGCCAGTTCACCAACAACTGGGCCGGCACCGGCATGGGCGACGCCTTCCCCGACTGGCTCAAGCGCCGCGCCTTCGACTCGCCCCCGAGCCCGGTCGGCCACTGACCGACGCCGACGCCCTCGCCAAGCGCAATCGCCGCGCCGAGGTTCTTCTAGACCAGGCGCGGGTGTGGCTTCGCCTGCGCGCCCGCATCGATCGCATCGTCATCCAGACCAACAGCATCGAGCTGCTGATGGACCGCACCATGGACGCGCTGCTCGACACCGCCGCGCTCAAGCTGCAGCCCGAGATCGGCGCCTTCTTGGTGGGTCCCGATGGCGGCAGCGAGATTCGCATGGGCACCATCCGGGGCGACCCCGACCCTGCGCAGGTGCAAGAGCGCGCCGGCGCCATCCAGGCCTTCCTCGACGCCGCCCACAACCCCACCGTCGGGGGCTACGACCCCACCCGCGACGTGCTGGAGCCCCCAGACGGGCACTTCATCGTGCCGCTGGTGGCCACCGGATCCACCGTGGGCGCGCTGTCGCTGGTGCCCGAGTCCAGCGCCCGCTGGGGACGTCGCTGGTACAAGATGCTCGCGAGCTTTGGCCAGCAGATCGGTGTCGCGGTCGAGCGCATTCGCGTCGACGAACAGAACCACCGCATCCAGCGCGAGCTCGAGGCCGCCCGCAACGAAGCCCTCGAGGCCAGCCGCATCAAGACCGAGTTCCTGGCCAACATGAGCCACGAGCTGCGCACGCCGCTCAACGCCATCATCGGCTACTCGGAGCTGCTGCGCGAAGACGCCGAAGACGCCAGCCAGCCCGCCATGGTCGACGACCTCGACAAGATCCGCTCGGCCGGCAAGCACCTCCTGTCGCTGATCAACACCGTGCTGGATCTGGCCAAGGTCGAGAGCGGGCAGGTGGTCCTGGACGTCATCGAGTTCCAGATCCACAACCTGTGCCGCGAGGTCGCCAACACCGTGCACCCGCTCGTGGGCACCAACCGCAACACCTTCGAGCTCGACGTGCCCGCCGAGCTGGGGTCGATGACCGCCGACGACACCAAGCTGCGCCAGGTGCTCATCAACCTCATCGGAAACGCCTGCAAGTTCACCGAGGGCGGCACCATCGCCCTGCGAGCGCGCCGAGACGGCGACGAGGTCGTCTTCGACGTCGCCGACAGCGGAATCGGCATGAGCCAGGAGCAGGTCGGCCGCATCTTCACCCCCTTCGTGCAGGCCGACGCCAGCACCACCCGCAAGTACGGCGGCACGGGGCTGGGCCTGTCGGTGAGCAAGCAGTTCGTCGAGCTGATGGGCGGCGACCTGTCGGTCACCTCCGAGCCCAACGTCGGATCGACCTTCACCGTGCGCCTGCCCAGCATGGTCGACGCTCAGGCCGCCAACAGCGAGCTTCCTCCCACCATGGCACCCCTCGTATGACCCACCGCGCCAGGCTGTTCACCGGCATCGCCACCACCACCATCCTGGCGGCCATCGGGCTCGCGATGCTCACCGAGGGCCAGAAGGGTCCCGGGCTGCTGGTCATCGTGCTCGCGCTGTTCCGCGGCTACGTACTGGTGCGTCAGGCCGGTCTGCTCGACGACGAAGAAGAGGACGACGAGCTCGAGAGCCTGGCGTCTGCCTCGCCTACAGATCCAGCTCCGCCACCAGATCCGCCACGTCCTGACCCCAGTCCCCCCGGCCCAGAAGAACCGTAGGCGCGTCTTCTTGGTCTTCGTCCACGAAGTGGTTGGGGTCGGGGTTGGTGGCTCCCTCGTCGATGTTCGGGTACGCCATGTTGCTGGCCCGGCGCGGGGCGCCAGCCTGGTAGTCGGTGGGCGACTCGAGCGTGCACTCGTCGAACAGGTCGTCCACCCGATCGTCCACCAACATCGGCGCCTCGGGGCTCACCAACGGTGAGATGGCGGGGCCAAGCATCGAAGGGCCTTCTGCGGGCTCGGACGGGGGCTCGTGGGCCTCACGCATGCGTGACGCAACCATCACAGCGGCGAACGAGCCCGCTGCGGTACCAAACCCAATTGCCAAGGCAATGGCGACGACACCCGACATGTCGACCTCCCTTCTTCAACATCAAGAGAGTACGGCAGGATCCAGCGAGCAGCGCTTACCCGCGGATGACACCCGGCGCCGAGTCGACCGGCATGGTTCGGCCCAGCATCAGGTACATCATGGCCGCTACCGCCGCCGTCGCGTCCCACCCAGGGCCGTCCGCGGCGCCGTCGAAGGCCGCAAAGAAGCCCGCCCGGCCGTACCCCGCCAGCAGCGTCAGCGCCGCGTCGTGCAGCAGATCCGGTGATCCCACCGCCTCGCGCCGGTGGCCGGTGCGCTCCCCCACCGACAGCCGGGGCTCGCTGGTTCCGGGCACCGGCACCACCACCTCGGCGTTCTTGAGCAGCGCCCGCACCAGCGGCATCGGATCCGACGGCAGCGCATCGACAAACCGATCGATGTGCCCCTGCTCCACCGCAGCCGCCGCCACGCCGAGCCGCTCGCCCACCACGACGGGCAAGGCCAGCAGCAGCATGCGGGGCACCTTCACGCTGCCTCGCGCGGCCTGCAGCACGTAGTAGTCCCACCGGATGGGCCCCTCGCCGTGTTGGGGAATGGCAAAGGTGGAGCGGGTGAGCCGCATCAGCGCTTGAGATCCTGCACAATCTCTTTCAGGCGCTCGTCGTCGGCCCACAGCTCCTCGACGTCGTCGCACTGCAGCAGCACCTGGCTGGTCAGCGAGATGAGCGACTTGCCTTCACTGGCCTCCGCGAGGCCGCGCGCCAGAAAGGCCGCCACCGCCTCGCCGGATCCCGGCCTGACCTCGATCTCGCGCTCTTTGAGCAAGCGCGCGACGAGCGCCTCGGCAAAGCCCAGCAGAAATGGCGTGGACATCCCACCTCCGATCCGCGTGCAGTCTACGTTAGAACACCGATGGAGGCCTACATGTCCACCTCTTCCCAGCGCCTCATCGAGACGATTCGCCAAGGCATCATCGGCGACGATCAGGTGCTGGACGGCCCCTACGGCCCGCGCCGCGTCACCTATGCCGACTACACCGCCAGCGGCCGGTCCCTGTCGTTCATCGAAGACTTCATTCGCGGCGAGGTCATGCCTTTGTACGCGAACACCCACACCGAGACATCGGGCACGGGCCTGCAGACCACCCGCTTTCGCGAAGACGCCCGCCAGATCATCCACGACGCCGTGGGTGGGGGCCCCGACGACGTCGTGCTCTTCTGCGGCTCAGGGGCGACGGGTGCCGTACAGAAGCTCATCGACTGCCTGAACCTGCGCATCCCCGCCAATCTCGACGACCAGTACGGGCTGTCCGCCCACATCCCTGCCGGCCAGCGCCCGGTGGTGTTCATCGGCCCCTACGAGCACCACAGCAACGAGCTGTCCTGGCGCGAGACCATCGCCGACGTGGTCACCATCGACGAAGACGCCGACGGCCGCGTCGACCTCAAGCACCTCGAGGCGCAGCTGCTCGAGTACGCCGATCGGCCACTCAAGATCGGCTCGTTCTCGGCGGCCAGCAACGTCACCGGCATCGGCAGCGACACACGCAACGTGGCGCGCGTCCTGCATCAGCACGGAGCCCTGTCGTTCTGGGACTTCGCGGCCGCCGGCCCGTACGTGAAGATCGAGATGAACATGAGCGACGACAATCCGGGGGGCGACCTCGTCTACAAAGACGCCGTGTTCATCTCGCCGCACAAGTTCATCGGCGGCCCGGGCACCCCCGGCGTGCTCATCGCCAAGAAGCACCTGTTCACCAACCGCGTGCCCAGCGTGCCCGGCGGCGGCACGGTCGCCTACGTGAACCACCAGGAGCACCGCTACCTCGACGACATCGAGCACCGCGAAGAGGGCGGCACGCCCGAGATCATCGGCTCCATCCGGGCAGGGCTGGTGTTCCAGCTCAAAGAGGCCGTCGGATACGACGTCATCCGCGAGCGCGAGCACGCCTTCATTCAGCGCGCCGTCAGCCGCTGGAGCAAGCACCCCAACATCCGCATCCTGGGCAACCCCGACGCCTGGCGCCTGTCGATCCTGAGCTTCATCGTGGGCCACGGCGACAAGTTCCTGCACCACAACTTCGTGGTGGCGCTGCTCAACGACCTGTTCGGCATCCAGAGCCGCGGCGGATGCAGCTGCGCGGGCCCGTACGGACACCGTCTGCTGGGCATCGACCTGACCACCAGCCGGGCCTTCGAGCGCGAGATCCTGCGCGGATGCGAGGGCGTGAAGCCGGGCTGGGTGCGGGTGAACTTCAACTACTTCATCAGCGACAACGTCTTCGACTTCATCCTCGACGCCGTCGAGATCATCGCCGATCAGGGCTGGAAGCTGCTGCCCGACTACGACTTCTGCCCCGAGAGCGGGCAGTGGTGGCACCGGGGCGGCCGTCGCGAGGCCAAGCTGCGCCTCACCGACGTCACCTACCGCAGCGGCAAGCTCGAGTACCGAAGTCGTCACGCCACCGAGCCCGAGTGGGCCCTGGGCGGGTACCTCGACGATGCCCGCACCATCATCGCCGCCGCCGAAGCAGCCCACGGCGCCCAGAACGTGGCGCTGCCCGAGCTCACCACCGACTTCGAGTCGCTGCGCTGGTTCCCGCTGCCCAACGAGATCGCCGCCGAGCTGGCGGGCAACCTGACCCCTGCCATGCCCTTCAACCCCATCGGCATCCAGTGATCGTCTTCGCCGACCTGGCCCCCGGCCCCATCGAGACCGTGGGCTCGCTGTGCTTCACCATCCCGTTGCTGATTCCCTGCTTCGCGGTGCTCTTCTACATCTTTCAGCGCGTCCTGCGCGGGCCCGATGCCGAATTCGAAGAGATCGACGACACCACCCCCCCCGAGGACCCCCGTTCATGACCCGCTCTCTGATCCTGTCGCCCTTCGTGCTGGCGACCGCCTGTTCCAGCAGCGGCGGCATCGTCGAGTCGTTCGGCTCGGTCCCCGACATCGGCCCGGTGCGGGCCGCCGTGTACACGCCCGCCATCACCGTCACCGAGCCCGTCCTGTTGGTGACCCCCACGGGCCTTGCCGACGCGACTCCGTCCCCGAGCGGCACCTACACGCGCACCCACACCCTCACGCTGTTCACCGCAGGCACGTCTTGCGGCGAGCTGCAACGCCTGGAAGAGCAGCGCGCCGAGGCGGTCTACGACCTGCTGAACGCCACCGACGACGGCAGCGACGGCGACGCCCTCTGCTCGCGGATGCCAGAGTACTTCCAGGCCGCCGATGGCGGCCCGGGGGGCTCCGCGGTGCACATCAGCTTCTGCCTTGCCGGTGAAGACTGTGGCGCTCCCGAGGTGGGGGGCATCGGCGAGGCCACGGGCTCCTACGTCGTCGTCGAGTCCGGCGCTCCAAGCTGGGGCCAGGCGATGGTGGAGTCCTGGAACGAGTCGGCCTGCGAGCCGGGGCTGGGCGCCGACGAAGGCAGCACCCGCTACCGAGCCGACACCATCGACCTGCTGATCTCGAGCGTCGAAGCCGACCAGAGCCTATCGGGGTCCTTCGCCGGCGACCTCGCCGACACCACCGGCTCCAGCGTCGGGAACATCGCGGGTGAGTTCGAGGCCCAGTGGTGTGACATCGGTGTCCTGGCACCGGTCATCATCTTCTGAGCCACGGCGTGGTCGTGTATCCGTAGGACGGGTCTGCACCCTACCCAAACCAGCTCAGCGCCTCGCGCAGCCGCTCCTTTGCTCGCTGCTCGAGCACCTCGCCGTGCCCCACGATCAGGCGCTCGAAGTCCCAGGCCAGCACGCGCTGAACCGCCGCACTGGCCGCCGGCTTGTCCCGCACGAACCAGACCTTCCAGCTGCGGCTCAGCGCAAAGCGGCCGTTGACCCCGAGCATCGAGAAGAACGCGCCCAGCAGGCACCCGAAGCGCTCATCGAGATTGAACACCAGGTCGCAGACCACCAGGGTCTTGCTGGGCCGGTGGTGGAAGACCACCTCGTTCACCCGGGGCGCCCCCGCGATGCGCATGCCCTCGATCACCCCTCCCCAGGCTTCGGGCGCGCCGTCGGCGAGCTCGACGGCGTCGACACCCGCTGGTGTACTCCAGCCGGGCGCCGACCACAGCGTCGCGTCGGGGTACCGAGCCTTGGCACCGGCCCCGCCCAGATCGTGAAATAGGCTCGGCACCACGATGTGCCGAACCGGCCCCAGCTCGGCGAGCTGCGCCGCCAGGGTGTCGTCGATGGTGCACGCCGAGTGCAGCCACAGCGAGCCGTCGGGCAGCCGCACCACGGTCATGCGCGCCGGAAAGTCCACGCCGCCCGGCAGCACGGGCCGCCAGTCCACCACCCAAAGGTCATCGTCGAGCTTCTTCATGCCCAAGATAGTAAGGTTGCCTTGACCATGCCGTCAAGGTATCTTGACGACATGGACTGGGAAGCCGAGAAGCGCCGGAGTGCCGGGCAGCTGCTGTTCAAGTGTGCGCGCCTGCTCAACGAGCGCGCCATCGAGCGCGTGCGCCAGGACACCGGTCTGCCCATTCGACTGGCCCATACAGCGCTGTTTCCTCATGTGAAGATCCCCGAGGGCAGCCGCCTCACCGACGTCGCCCACCGGCTGGGGGTCACCAAGCAGGCCGTGGCTCCGCTGGTCGACGAGCTCGTGCACATGGGCATGATGGAGAGGGTGCCCGACCCCGACGACGGTCGCGCCAAGCTGATCCGCTGGGTGGGCGGTCAGGACGCCCTTGCGGACGGGCTGGGGCGGCTGATGAGCCTCGAGGCCGAGCTGGCGGCCGAGGTCGGCGAAGAGAGTTGGGCGGCGATGCACGAGGCGTTGCTGAGGTTGGAGGGGGTGTTGGAAGGGGGGGAATAGCCCTACCCCCTACTCCGCCCCCTCGTCCTCCCCAGCACCCTCATCGCTCGTCTCGACGTTGCCCACCTTGTCGTCGGGCGCGCGGCCGTCGTCGAGGTCGTGGTTTCGCCACTGCGCCGGCTGGTTGATGCGACCGGGGTTGGGCGGACCGTCCAGATCGATGGGCGACAGCTCACGCTCGCGAGCCGGGTCGATCTCCATGGCGTCGAGGTATTGCGACAGCGTCGACAGGCCGTGGCCCTCGTAGTCGATGCGGATCTTGTTCTCGTTCATCGTGTACTTGATGCCGCCGTGCACCAGCTCGGGGTCGGGCACGAAGTAGGCGTTGACGTCGTCGTACTGCATCACCTTGAGGAAGCGGATGGCCTCGCGGGTGGAGCGGTCGTACTTGTCTTTGCGCTCGGGCGCGTGCTGCGCCGCCAGGCGGTACGCGGCAGCCGTGCCCTCGGCGTAGCAGAAGGTCTGCATGGCCGGCGTCTCGTTGGGCAGCTTGTAGTAGCCGCCGGTGTAGTCGGGGAAGGGCGTGCGGTCCGAGCTCCACTGGTAGTTGTCGATGATCCAGTCGGCGACCTCGAGACCAAAGTCGGCGGCGCGCTCGTCGCCGGTGAGCTCGTAGTACTGCCGCGCCGCCATGACCGACCAGGGGCCGAACTGCACGATCTCGAGCCGATCGGCGTTGTTGTAGTGGTCGGTGGGCCAGCGACCGTGGGCCTTCTTCTTGGCCGCGCGCTTGCGGAACCAGGGCTCGTAGAAGTCGATGTACTTGGGCCAGAAGTCGAGCCACGGCGAGGTCTCGCCGAAGTACTCGGCTACCTCGCCCAGGGCCAGGGCCGCCTCGCCGGGAACGATGTCGTTGACCGAGCCATAGTACGAGTGGCCCTTGGGCACGTAGTACGGGTCGAACTTGCCGTTCTCGAGGTTGCGGAACATCGTGAACTTGGCCATCTTGCGGATGTTCTCGTCCTGGCTGTGGTCGCCGCTCTGGCGGGCCCACTCGATCCATCCCAGCAGGGCCACGGCGACGGTGCCGAGCTTCTGGTTGTTGTCGACCCGGAAGAGCATGGTGCCATCCGGTGGATGCAGCAGCGACCGGTGCTTGACGTCGGTGTCGTGCACCGCGTACTGCATGAGCCAGTCCATGGCCCGCTTGGCGCCCACCAGGTAGCGCTCGTCTTTGCGGTAGCGGTACACGTCGGCGAGGTCGCGGGTGCCCAGGATGTGCCGCACCTCGTTGTAGTCGGTCGACATGCGGCCCTGGGTGGGCCAGTACTTGTAGTTGAAGGAGTTGTCGGGCCGGAAGTTGCGCAGCCACCACTCGCCCCCGTCGATGAGCATCTGCCGGATGCCATCGTCGGTGATGTCGTCCATGGTGGTCTCGGGGAAGCCGCGCACCAGGCGCACCGTCTTGCCGCCGCCACCTGGGCGGTCCTCGATGAAGTGCTGGTCGCGAATCAGGTCGAGCCGTGTGGTGGGGTCTTCCCACGGGCGCTTGTCGCGCCAGTCGCCCTTCTGCACGGCGTACTGCAAGAACTGATCGGCGGAGCGGTGCGAGTGCGTCACCAGCTCACTGCCGGGCATGTAGGTGAACTTCTGGTTCTTCACGCCTTCACGGTGGCTGAACATCATGCCGTCGATGCCCATCTCCCACAGGTCGAAGATCTGGAAGCGGCTGCGGGGCTCGATGCGGGCCCGCTCCATGACGACGTGCACCTCCAGACGCGCGTCGGGCAGGCGGTCGCGCAGGTAGCCGTGGCCCTGCACCAGCACCTCGCGGTTCCAGCGCTTCTTGAGCTTGGCGGCGAGCTCGTCGAGCACCCGCTCGAGGTTGGTTCCCACCGAGTGCCGGCTGGCCAGCGTGGCGCCCTGCAGGCGCACCGAGGCGATGATGCGCACCGCGCTGGGGTTCCACGTCTGCTTGGCCGGCTTCTTGCCCTCGAGGCGGGCTCGCAGCCCCTTGATCAGGCTGTCGCCGGTGGAGTCGGGCATGCGCGTGGCCGAGGTGCGCACCGTGTAGATCATCAGCTCTTCGGTGACGTAGCGCAGCTGGAACCACTCGAGGTGGTCGTGCTGCGCCAACCGCGACAGCACCTTGTTGGTACGGTCGAGCGCTCCGGTGAGGTCGCGGTGCACGACCACGACGCGCGCACCCTTGTCACGAAGCGCCTGGTTGGCGGCTTTCTCGTCGCGGCGCATCAAGACGTCGATGATGGGGGCGTCGTCGTTGAGCACGGTGTGCGGGGTGGTGGTGTCGAGCGGCGCCCCCACCGAAAAGACGGGGCCGCTCTTGGCCAACTTGGCCAGCTCGTCGGTGGCGCCGCGGCTGAGCTTGACCTTGGCCGACAGCTGGCCAAAGCAGTCGTTCAGCCGATCGATCGGCTCGCCAGCGAGGCCCTTGCACGACGGCGCGCGGTCGGGCGTGGTCATGACCCGGATGCTGTCGTCGCCTCCGCCGCTCGAGCTCGGGGACAGGATGCCGGGGTTCGCCCACAGGACGACGCCACCCACGAGGACAAGAATGCCCAGGCCAATCCAGTTTGCGTCGATCTTCATGCGTCGCGTCTCCAGCCGGCGTGCATAACCGGATTAGGGAGCACGGATGAGTGGGCAACGGGGTCACTGGCCAAGCGAGCATGTCGTCATCGTCGATGACGCGCTCACCCCTGGTCGCTGCGCCGAGCTGGTGGCGCTGGCCCAGCGGCACCGCTTCGAGCCCGCGCCCATCGCCCAGGTCGTGATCGCGCCCGAGGTGCGCAACAACACCCGGGTCATGTTCGACGATGTCGAGCTCGCGGCCTCGCTGTGGCCGGCGGTCCGCGACGTGTTCCCAGACGTCCTCGGTACCAGCCCCATCGGACTCAACGAGCGCATCCGCTTCTACCAGTACACCCCGGGCCAGAGCTTCAACTGGCACTACGACGGCATCGTGCCGCTGCCCCGAAGAATCACGCGCTTCACGGTGCTGTTCTACCTGACCGACGGCTTCGAGGGCGGCCAGACGGCGTTCCAGCACGCGCCTGGATTGCCGCCCTACTACCCGGTCGACGCCAAGCTGGGCCGCATGTGCGCGTTTCGCCACGACCAGCCCATCCGGCACGCCGGACTCGCCGTCACCGGAGGGGCAACCAAGATCGTGCTGCGCACCGACGTGTTCTACCGCCGTCCTGGATCTTGACAGCGCGTCTGGGTGCAATACAAGGCGACGGTTCGCGTGCGCTACCGATCGCACGCCCGAGGATTCCCATGGCCAAGACTTCCAGCCTCAACCGTCAGAAGAAGCGCGAAAAGCTCGTGCGCCGCTTTGCCGCCAAGCGTGCAGAGCTCAAGCGCCGCTCGATCGACATGTCCCTGTCCGCCGAAGAGCGTCAGGACGCCCGCGCCAAGCTGTCCAAGCTGCCCCGCAACAGCAGCCCCGTGCGCCTGCGCAACCGCTGCATGGTCACCGGCCGCCCCCGCGGCGTGTACCGCAAGTTCATGCTGTCGCGCATCAAGTTCCGCGAGCTGGCCCACGTCGGTCAGCTGCCTGGCATCCACAAGGCCAGCTGGTAGTCACCTAGACTCCCTGACGCCCAAGAGAGCCGGCCTCGTTGCCGGCTCTTTCTGTTGGATCAGACCAGCAGCGCCCGCTGCAGGTACAGCTGCAAGCGATGGTCGACCGCGCCACCGATCGCGCGCCGCACCTGAGCCTCGTCGACGTCAGCCCCCTTGGCCTGCACCCTGAAGCGGCCATCGCGCACCCGATCGAGCATGCGCTCCACCAGCTGCTCCTGGGTGCTCGTGCCGTCCACCAACGGCATCAGCTCGCGGTCGAGTCGGTCGGTCTCGACGGCCTCGTGACGACGGTTGGTCACCGCCTTCCAGCGGTTGTCGAGCTGCCAGCGAGCCAGCCGGGTCACGGACGGGCGCTCCGCAAGCCGCACAGGGAGGCCCCGATCGCGGATCACCAGCTCGAGCGCCCCATCGGAGCACAGCCCCAGCAATCGGCCGGGGTCCAGCGGCACCTCTGACGCCCGCACGTCTGCCGGTCGCCGCGCCAGCACGGCCTCGACCGCCGCCTGCAGATCGTCGCTGTAGCTGCGCTCGTCGGGGTCGACAACCGGAGCCACGAACAGGGAGCCGACACGATCGAGCAGCGGGTCCTCGCTCACCTCGGCCTTGCTGAACAGGCTCCACCGGAAGGTGCGATCGCGCAGCAGGTCGAAGGCCGCCAGCAGCCGCGCCCGGCTGCCGGTGAAGGGCTCGAGGGCGGCCACCACGTCGGCGTTGACGACGTGGTCGGTCCAGTGCGAACTGTCGGCCTCGCCCACGTGGTTGAAGCCATGCCCCCCGGCCTCGTCGATCACCTCGGTGATGGCGAAGGCGTGGTTGTCGGGCTCGAGCAAGTCGTGAAAGACGAAGGCGTCTTCGGTCTTGTCGAGGTGCTTGCGCGCCCGGGCGAGCCACTGCCCCCAGGGGTCGTCGTCGGTGGGCACGTGCGCGGTCAGGAAGTGCAAAAGCGCGCGCGACTGGTCGACCGCCATCTTGGGGTCGTCGATGCGGGCGGTGTGGTAGGTCATCATCTCGCGCAGTGCACCCCGCGCATGCCAGCCCGGCATGGCGTTGTACGACAGGTACAGCAGCCCATTCGGGCGCAGCAGTCGCACCGCCGTCTGCCACAGCGCCGCCCGCTTTTGGGGACTCACCCAGCTGTAGATGCCGTGCCCGATGATGTAGTCGAAGCCCGCCTCGTCGGTGAGGCCGTCCAGGTCGGCCACCTCGAAGCGCACATTGTCGGCGCCGACGGCGGCTGCTTGCTCGCGCGCGACGTCGATCTGGGCCTGGGACAGGTCGATGCCCACAAACACACCGTCCGGCGCCTCGACCGCCATGGGCACCAGGTTCCCGCCGCCGGCGCAGCCCAGCTCCAGCACGCGGGCGGTGCGCGGATCGGGCGCCTGAACCCCGTGAACCGCCGCGATCGCTGCCAGCCGATCCGGGTGGCTGCGCGCGAAGGCGGCGCTGGGGTAAGCGACGGCCTGGTAGCGGCTAGCGAGGTCGGGTGACGCCATACAGCCTCCCGTGACGGTCCCACAGGTAGTTCAGCAGGTCTTCGACCGAGTCGCGGTCGCCAACCGCCGCCGCCATGATCTGGGGCGCGTCCACGATGTGGGCGCGATGATGCACCTTGTCGCGCAGCCAGCCGAGCACCGGGGCGAAGTCGCCGGCACGCACCCGATCCCACAGATCCGGGATGGCCTCGCTCATCGCGTGCCCCAGCGACGCGGCGTACAGGTTGCCCAGGGTGTAGCTGGGGAAATACCCGAAGGCGGCGCCGCTCCAGTGCACGTCCTGCAGGCAGCCCCGCGCGTCGTCCGGGGGCGTGATGCCCAGGTATTCCTGGTACTTGGCGTTCCAGGCGGCGGGCACGTCGGCGACCGCCAGCTTGCCCTCGAGCATCGCCAGCTCGATCTCGAAGCGCACGATGATGTGCAGGTTGTAGGTGACCTCGTCGGCCGAGATGCGGATGAGTCCGGGCTGCACCCGGTTGGCGCCGCGGAACATCTGCTGGCCGGTGACGCCGGCACCGGGGAAGTGCTCGCGCAGCTTGCCCTCGAACCAGCCGAAGAAGGGCTCGCTGCGCCCGATGAAGTTCTCCCAGAAGCGCGACTGGGACTCGTGCAGGCCCAGGCTGGCGGCGCTGCGGGCGCCCGTGCCCAGCAGGTGCTCGGGCAGCCCCTGCTCGTACATGCCGTGCCCGGCCTCGTGGATGGTGCCGCCCAGGCCCGACAGCAGGTCGTCCTCGTACAGGTGGGTGGTGATGCGCACATCGCCCACGCCGATGCCGATGGTGAAGGGGTGCTCGGCGGGGTCCAGGCGGCCGCCGTCCAGGTCGTAGCCAAGCGCGGTGAGCAGCTCCTGGTGCAGCCGGCGCTGCCCCTCGGTGTCGAAGCGGCCCTCGAAGGCGGGCAGAGGATCGGCCGACGCCACCGCCTCGATGAGCTCGACCAGGCCATCCCGAAGCCGCGCGAACAGCGGCCGCAGCTGGGCCACGGTCATGCCCGGGTCGAAGCCCTCGAGCAACACGTCGTAGGGGTGGCGGTCGGGGTCGATGGCGCGGCACTTCTCGACGGTCAGATCCAGCAGCGTCTGCAGGTGCGGCGCAAACATCGAGAAGTCGGAGGCAGCCTTGGCTTGGACCCAGGCCTGAAAGCCCGCCGCCTCGGCATGGGCGAAGCGCTCCACCAGGTCGGAAGACAGCTTGGTGGCGCGCTCGTAGTCACGGCCGATGTTGCGCAGCCCGCCCTGCTGGGCCTCGTCGAGGTCGGCGCCCTCGAGATCCGCCAGCCAGCCCGCGATCGCCGGGTCGGTGGCCTTCTCGTGCGCGATCTTCGACAGGATTGCGAGCTGCCCACCCCGGGTCGCCGCCGCGGCCTTGGGCATGTTCGTCTGTTGGTCCCAGTGCAGCAGCGAGATCGCGCCACGCAGCGCCGCCAGCTCGGTCATGTGGGTGGTCAGCGACGACCAGACAGGGACGGTGTCAGGCAAGGGCAGCTCCGGGAGGGGCCCGCTGTAACGCGTGGACGTCACCGAAAGGTGTGCGTGACGAGGTCATTGTCGACATGAAGCAGCCCCACCTCCGTCGCCAGCCAAGCCCCGCGGGAGGACGCCTCGAGGTCGTACACATACGGCTTCACATCCACGAAGGTCATGACATCGTCGCGAATCACGGCCACACGACCGCCAGCGAGCACCCAGGCATCGTCGCCATCGCCAAAGTACACGTCGTCGACGCGGGCACCGAAGCGAAGCAAATCGAACAGCACGGAGTCCTGGTGGCCGGGAAGCACGCGCACGATCGAGTCACCGAAGATCCACTCGGAGCCGTCGCCGCCTTGGCGCTGCCACATGCTCTGCGTCACCACCGGCTCCTCCCAGTCGAGGTCCGTGAGGTGCGGTGGCAGGGCCGAATCATCGGCCGCCGAGATCGGCCCGTCACGGACGACGGGGTCCAGACGTCGAGTGGATCGTCCTCGAAGCCCTGTGAAGTCCGCGTCCAGACAGGCTCCCCGACGTCGCCTGGGCACGCAGACCGCACCATCCCCATCGATCCAGACATCGAGAGCAGCGCGACGCGACGCAACCTCAGGACGGTCACGCGGACGGCCATCTCCCACCACCGAGCCCACTTCCATGCCGGTCGACGGTGGCAGCAACAGATCCCGCGGCGGCCCCTCGTTGCCCGCGATGTCGACCGGCCGCACGCTGATCCGCGAGGCCCTGGTGCTGACCGCGTGCGTGCGCCCACGGCACGGGTCGCCGACGGGCCTCACCATGTCGACACGACCATCCTCCTGCAACGCCAATGGGTACCCCCAGTCCGGCCCATCAGCGCCTGTCGGCCGTGCAAACAGGAGCACATCGTGCGCATCGAGAACGGGAGCTGACATCATCACGTGAAAGGCACCGAGCCCGCCTTCCAAACGACTCCACCGTGCCGTGTCCACCACCACGCTGCCCCACTCCGCCACGACGCCGGTGGCTACTGGGTCCCCCGCCCAAGTTGGCGGGCTGTCGTCGGACTGCGGAGCCACAATCCAGCTGGGGGCGTCATCGTCCCACAGGGAGTGGTCGGTGACGACGCGGGGATCATGGACGTCGCGAAACGAGTGCCAGACGTCCAGCCGAACGGTCTCCCCGACCGGGAGCGGAACACGCGGAATCAACTCCACCCACAAAGGACGCAGCTCCCACGCCGCCACTCGATACGGCGGCGAGTGATGGCGAACCTCGACGTCCAACTCCTGTTCGCTGCCCTCCACCCGCAGCGCCACGCGTGCCGCTGTTTCCCCTTGAGGCCACTCCACGAACACGTGCCCATTCGTCGGAAGCTCGCTTCCTGGCCGCGGGAGCACGCTCGGTGGAGTGTCACAGGAGTAGGTGAAGGCCTGCGCGGGACCGGTCGCGAGCACGAGCGAGAGCACCACATGGCGACGCAAGCCTTCGAACCCCCGCCGCACCTGGCTCACCACCCCATGAGCGACGGCTCCGTGTCGCGTCCTCATCGCAGCCCATCCCGCTCGGAATCCCACAGCACCGAGCCTCCTTCCAGCTCCACCCAAAGCCCCTGCTCGTCCAGGTCGATCCCGAACACCGTCGGGGAGCTCTCGAACACCAGCGTGCCGCCCGATGCCTTGCCCAGGCGATGGTTGGCGACCACCCAGGCCTCACCGTTGGCCAAGGGCGCGATGTCGGTCACACGAGCACTCCAGGGCGACAGATCGAACAACACCGCAGTCCCACCCGCGGGCATGCGCACGAGGCCGTCCAAGAAGTCCCAGCGCGTTCCGTCGGGGCCGGTCACCGTCTGGGCCGGCGTGCTCCCCTTGAAGGGCGGCAGCAGCGTGTCCGTCCCCGCCGTGCCGAAGGCATCGCCACCCGCCTCTCGCCGTCGGCGGGCCGTGGTCGGACCGCCCATACCCCGGACCGTGCCGAGGCCCGCCTCTCGAGGCGGCAACAAGAGGGTCACCCACTCACCCCGGTTGCCAGCCGCATCGACCGGACGCAGCGAGACCCGAAGCCCGGTCGAGGCCCCGGTGAAGAAGGGCGCATAACACCGGTTCCCCTTCAGCTCTGCTCTGCCGTCCCGGACGACGACCGGGTAGGTCTGGCTTCCCCTGCCGGTCCCCGCGTCCACGAGCACTTCGACGTGCACCGCCGAGGCGTCGTCGATGTCGAGCAGGATCGTCCGCGCCCCCGCGGCGCGCGGTGGACTTCGCAGGGTCGGCCTCTCGGTGTCCGCGGCACCGACCCGCCACTCGTAGAGCATCAGGTCGTCGTCCCGCAGCTGGAGCCGGGCCACGCTGCCCATCGACAGGGGCGTCGTGGGCTGGACGAACCAGGACTCGGGACTGTGGCCCATCTGCAGCCACCCCGGAACCGCGGCGCGTCGACGCACCACGTCCACCTCCATCGGCTCCCCCGCCACCGTGACCGGCCACATCGGCAGCGCGCCGTCACCGCGGGGCCACTCCACCCACAGTCGTGCGTTGGCAGGAATCTCGGTCGCGACCGGAGGCCACACGGCTGGTGTGCCCGGGCACGTGTAGCTCGTGGCAGACGCGAGGGCGGCCACCAACACGATCAGAGGGGACATGACATCCCTAGACCGGCAGCAGCGGTCCCGGTTCCCCGCCATCCCACCACACCATCCCGAACCCCTCCAGCTTGCGCAGCTCGCCAGTCACCGCGCCCACCAGCTCGTCCCACTGTGCCGGGGTCGGCCGCTCCTGACGCCACGGCTCCAGCACCGCGTCGATGTCGCGCTGGCCATCACACCGCTCCAGCACCGCCGCCAGAAAGTCGCTCACGCCCAGGTCGTACACCCCGCCCTCGCCCATGACCACCACCATGGGCGGCGCGTGCAGCACCTCGGCATTCGGAGACAGCCTGGGCACGGTGCACCGCTCGCGCGGCTGCATGGGCCGCACCACCACCCGCGCCATCGCCAGCTGCACCTCCCAGGCCTGGAGCACCGGCCCGACCTGCCCCTCAGCAGCGACATGCTCCACCCAGCCACGAATCGCCTGCCTCAGCGGCTCCAGGCCGTCCGCGCGGCTCCACAGCACCAGCTCTTCGTCGGCGACCGCCCTGCCGCGCCAGGCCCCGTCGATGAAGGACTCCAGCGCCGCCGCGGCCCCCACTCCGGTGATGGCCAGCATCTGCTGAAATGCGGTGGAGCGGAAGGTGAAGGTGTGCAGCAGGTCGTTGGCCTGGGCGATGCGAGCAGCCCGCTGCAGGTCGGCCGCGGGGAAGGTGTCGCTGTGGTGCAGCCAGTACCAGGGCTCCTCCTGCCACCGCATGCCCCACTTGTCCTTCGCTTCGCCCTCCAGCGTGCTGCCCGGAAGCACCTGCAGGCAGAACGGCGCCACCAGCACGGGGTCCATGCTGTAGGCCTCGTCGAGGGTCGCCCGGTAGGCGTCCAGGGTGTCGCCCGGCAGTCCGTAGATCAGGTCGAAGCTGTACTCCAGGCCAGCGTCCTTGAGCCAGAGCACCCGCTCCCGGAATCGGTTCTGCCGGTACGGCCGCACCACGTTCTTGTTGATCTGCCGGTCGGCGGACTGCAGCCCGATGGCTGCGCGGGCCGCCGTGGCCGCCACCAGCGCGGCATCCTCCTGCTTCATCATCTCGACGTTGAGCTCGACGAAGGGCGAGAACAGGCCCGGACGGTCGCGCAGCATGCCCAGGATCCCGCGAAAGCGGTCGGGAAACTGGTTCAGACCCGCGTCGATGAACTCGATCTGGCGCCGGCCCTTCGCCGCCCAGTCGTCCATCTCCCGGGCGATGAGCTCCAGGCTGCGCACCGAGCGCGCCGTCTTGTTGTACAGGCAGAAGGTGCAGCCGTAGTGGCAGCCACGGCTCGTCTGGATGAACAGCGTCGGGTACCGGGCCACGTAGCCCGGGTGTTCCTGGATGCTGGGCACCTCGTCCAGCACCACCGCCGGCGCCGGTGCATTGGCCACCTCTTTCCCCTGCTTGCGCACCGTCCAGCCGGGCGTGTCCCGCCAGTCGCCCTCGTCGAGCCCGACCGTCCGCCGCAGCAGCAGCCGCAGCGCCTCCTCGCCCTCCCACTGGCACACGGCGTCGACGAAGGGGTGGCTGCGCAGCGTGCGCTCAGCGACGCGACCGATGTCCGGCCCGCCAGCCAGCACCGTCATCGACGGCCGCGCTGCTGAGGCGCGCTGAACCACGGCCATGCTGCGCTCCCGCGTCCACAAGTAGCAAGAGACCCCGAGCACATCGGGCTCGAGGTCCAGCAGCTGCTGCAGGATGGCCTCGTCGTCGTCGGGGGCGTGGGGGTCCACGATGTGGAAGGTGACCCGCTCGCAGAGCTCGCTGTCCTGGCGGCAATAGAGCTCGAGGGAGTACAGCGCGATGCTGGCTCCCTCGAACTGGCCGCCCAGGTGGAACGGGATGGCGAAGAGCACGACGTTCATGGCCCCACAGTAGGCCATGTGGGGCAGGCGTCCCGCCTGCCAGAAAAGAAAAGGGCAGCCGAGACGGCTGCCCACACACGAATCCGTACGTCGACCTACCGCGCGGTGTACGCCCCCTCACCCTTCAGCCGCGCCGCGGTCTCGATGAGCTCGACCAGCTCGGCGTCGGCGTGGTACTCGGCGCGCGCGGCGCCCTTGGCGATGCTCGCCACCTGACCCAGGCTCGTCTCGGCCATGTGGGGGCTGCCGCGCAGGATCTCGGCAAAGCCCATCGCGGCCACCGCGATGCGGTACTGGTCGCTGGTCTCGGCGAAGGTGGTACGGATGGTGTCCGAGCTCAGCGCGAAGCTGCGCTCGACGGCGGGGCTGTCCGGGCCGGGCGCCTTGTTGCGCACCCGCACCGTGCCCAGCTGACCGGACGCCCCGTCGGCGAGGGCCAGCTCGTAGATGGCGGTGACCTGGTGCCCGGCGCCGATCTCGCCCGCATCGACCTTGTCGTTGCGGAAGTCCTTGTCGGCCACGTCGCGGTTCTCGTAGCCAATCAAGCGGTAGGCCACGACGTCCTCAGGGTTCCACTCCACCTGGATCTTCACGTCCTTGGCGATGACCTCCATGGTGCCGGTGAGCTTGTCCACGAAGACCCGGCGCGCCTCGGCCTCGGAGTCGATGTAGTAGTAGTTGCCGTCGCCGTCGTTGGCGAGGCGCTCCATCATCGTGTCCTTGTAGTTGCCGTTGCCCACGCCGACCGTGGTGAGCGTGATGCCCTTGTTGGCGTAGCCCTTGATCTGCTTGCTGATGACGTCGTGGCTGCTGGGACCCACGTTGGCGTCGCCGTCGCTGCACACGATGACGCGGTTGACCGCCCCCTCGCGGTACGAGGAGTCAGCGAGGCGGTAGGCCAGGTCGATGCCCGACGACATGGCCGTGCTGCCACCGGCCGACAGGCGGTTGAGCGCCCGAATGATGTCGCCCTTCTTGGACATCGGCGTGGGCTCGAGCACCACCTCGGTGCGGCCGGCGTAGGTGGCGATGGCCACCGTGTCGCCGTCCTCGAGCTCCTCGGTCAGCATGGTGAGCGTCTTCTTGACCATACCGATCTTGTTGGTGTTCTGCATCGAGCCCGACACATCCACCAAGAAGGTCAGGTGCACCGGCTTGCGGGTGTCGTAGCTGACGCGCTTGCCCTGCACACCGACCCGAACCAGCGTGTTGCGGGGGTTGTAGGGTGAGGGCGAGGCCTCGAAGTCGACGGTGAAGGGGTCGGACTTGGCCGGGCGCTTGTACTCGTAGTCGAAGTAGTTCACGAACTCCTCGACGCGGACCGCCGAGGTGCTGGGCAGGTATCCGCCTCGCAGCTTGCTGCGCGTGATGGCGTAGCTGGCGGTGTCCACGTCGATGGCGAAGGTGGACAGGGCGTCCTTGTCGGTGATGGTGAAGTCGTTGATGCCGTAGTTGGTGTAGTCCTCGTTGCTCGACACCACGTCCGGGGCGGGCACGGTGGGCACGGTGACCACCTGATGCGGGGTGGCGTGGCCGGCCAGACCCGAGATGCCGGCACCGTAGGCCGCTCCTCCAGCACCATCGCCGCGACCGGCGGTGCCCAGACCGCCGATACCGGTGCCCTTCTTGCGCTTGTCTTTGCTGCCCGTGGCGATCTGCAGCGAGGGCCGATTGCGCGTCCGAGACGGCTCGGGCTTGGACTCCGGCGCTCTCGGCGCGGGCGCCGCGGTGGCGTCGGCGACGGCATAGTCGAAGTCGTCGTCCGCTTCCTCGGCCTCGGGCTCTTCGGGAGGCGCGGGGTCGTTGCTCTCCTTGGTCTCGAGCACGGCGAGCTTCTGGCTCTGCTCCTCGGCCTTCTCTCCCCCCTCGGCGTGTCCGTCCTCGCCGTGGTCGAGGCCCACGGTCACCTCGGTGGCGTCGACAGCGCCGTCGAGGGTGGACACGTCCTCGGGAGCGTGCTTGCCGTTGCAAGCGGTGAAGAGGGCGATTCCAGCGACGACGGTGAAGAAGACGGGGGTGCGGTTCATGGGATGTTCTCCGTTCAGAGGGCCTGTTGCGGTGGCCGAACGGAGGAGGGCGCCGGGGACTTACAGGCACGGCCAAGAAAAATCCGCCACGGGCAAACCAGCACGGTTGTACACCGTAGGCACCCTCGCCGACGCATCGGTAGAGCCCCAGCGGGCTGAAACGGTTGCTCGATGCAGCGGACATCGGCGCCTGGCTGGGCTATCGTTGCCTCCATGCGCCTCCTCCTCCCCATCGCCCTGCTCTTGCTGTCCACGGCCTGTCCCACCTTCGATGGTGACGACACCGGTCTGGTCGAGAGCGATGCAGACGCGGACGCAGATGCGGACGCAGATGCAGACGCCGACGCTGACGCAGACGCTGACGCAGACGCGGATGCCGACGCAGACGCAGACTCCGACACCGACGTCGCCCCGATCGACGCCGACGGCGATGGCCACGCCTCCGACGTCGACTGCGACGACAACGACGCAGCCGTCCATCCCGGCGCCACCGAGACCTGCAACACCATCGACGACGACTGCGACGGGCTGACCGACGACGCCGACGACAGTATCGACACGAGCTCCCAGTCCAGCTGGTACGCCGACACCGACGACGACGGCTTCGGCGACGCCGACGCGACCACGCTGGCCTGCGACCAGCCTGCCGACCACGTCACGGACGGCACCGACTGCGACGACACCGACGACAACGTGCACCCGGGCGCCACCGAAGTCTGCAACGGCGACGTCGACGACGACTGCAACGGCCTCGCCGACGACCTCGACCCCGCCGTGACGGGTCTGGACACGTCCTACGCCGACGTCGACGGCGATGGGTTCGGCAACCCGGCCACCGAGGCGGTCCAGTGCATCCGTCCCGCCGGAAACGTCGCGGACGGCACCGACTGCGACGACGACAACGACGCGGTGAACCCGAGTGCTGTCGAGGTCTGCAACACCATCGACGACGACTGCGACAACGACCGCGACGACTTCGACGACAGCCTCGACCTGACGACGCGTACGACCTGGTACGCCGACACCGACGAGGACGCCTTTGGCGACCCCGACGTGAGCACCGACGCCTGCCTCGCCCCCGCCGACCACGTCGCCGACAACACCGACTGCGACGACACCGTCCGCAACATCAAGCCGTCAGCCATCGAACGATGCAACGGCATCGACGACGACTGCGATGGGGACATCGATCTCGACGACTCCGACATCGGTGGCGTGCTCGCCTACGCCGACGGCGACTCAGACGGCTTCGGTTCGGGACCCGCGCAGACCGTGTGCGAATACAACAACGCCTGGGCACCTGTGGATGGCGACTGCGAAGACGACAACATCCACGTCAATCCCGCCATGCCGCCCAGCTGCAACAAAAACGACAGCAACGCGGACAACAACTGCAACGGCCGGACCGACGACGAGGACTGGTGGTACTACGAAAACGACGGCGAGAATTTGGGCGTGTTCTACCTAGACTTCGACGGCGACGGCACGAGCAATGCCTCGTACATCGTCGGTGACCTCTATGTCGTCTGCTGGGAGTGGGAGAGAGAAAACTGCGACGGCTGGCGTTCGGTCTACCCTGACACGCGCGGCGGCTGGCCAGAGTGCAACTTCACGACGGCCCTAGGAGACTGTGCCGAATTGACCTCCAGCGTAGGACCACATGCTGCCGAAGTCTGCGACGGCGTCGACAACGATTGCGACGGCCGCACCGACGACGCCGACGACGATCTGTACATCGCCGACCGTGAGTTCTACGTCGACGCCGACGACGACGGCTACGGTACAGGTCCGGGCTACGCGGGTACGACCTGCAACCCCGAGCCGGGATGGGCAGCCATCGACGGCGACTGTGACGACGACGACGACGCGGTGAATCCCAATGAGCCCGAGGTTGCCGGCGACGGGCTCGACAACGACTGCCGACCAGATTCCGACGGCGACGGCCACGTCGACGCCGACCTGGGTGGCGACGACTGCGACGATCTGAACGGCAGCGTCTCGCCTTCGGCGACCGAGCGGTGCAACGACACCGACGACGACTGCGACTTGCTGGTCGACGATGCCGACGACAGCCTCGATACGAGCACCCGGCCCGGGCCGGTATTCCCAGATGTCGACGGCGACGGCTTCGGCGATACCGATACGCCGTTGTACTTCGACAGCTGTGACGTGCCCGAGGCCCACACCCTCGACGGCAGCGATTGCGACGACACCGAGAGCACCACCTACCCCGGCGCGCCCGACACTTGGTACGACGGCGTCGACGGTGACTGCGCCGGCAACGACGACTACGACCAAGACGGCGACGGCGTGCAGGGAGATGGCGGACCCGACTGCGAGGACACGGTCCCCCATGTCTACCCGGGCGCGCCCGAACAGTGCGATGGCATCGACACCGACTGTGACCCGAGCACCAGCGAATTCGGCGTCGTTTCTCACCACTACAACGGCACCTGGGATGTGCTCACGGGCACCTTCGCGGGCGCCTCCGACCAGGCGATTCAAGGGGGGCACGCGGCGGTCAGCAGCGGCGAGGTGAACTTCTGCTCCGACGGCAGCACCGTGGGCATCCTTGGCCGGCTCACCGTCGACCACGCAACCCTGCAGGTCCTCGGCGGGGGTGCCGCGACCTTGAACGGGGATGGCGCCGGAACCGTGCTCGATGTGAGCGGCCTGGTCACGGTACGCGACCTCAACATCGTGGACGGGGTGGCACCGAATGGTGGCGGCGTGGCCTGCTATGGAGGCCGATTCATCGGTGAGCGGGTCACCATCAGCGGCAATGAAAATTCGCCTGGCGACTGGCAACACCGCGGCGGCGGCTTCTACGGCGACGGGTGCGACGCCGAGTTCTACGACAGCATGGTGTCGAACAACCGCGGCAGCGGCATGGGCGGCGGCATCTACATCGAAGACGGTAGCCTGCTGCTCGACAACACCACCGTCGAGGCGAACTACCTCGCCAAGCCCGGCTCGAGCAACGCCTACAACGGCGGCGGTGGCGTGTTCGCAAACCGCGCGAGCGTCGAGATTCGCAACGGGAGCTCCATTGACTTCAATGAGGCCAAACATTTCACCGCGGGCTACCTGGACCTCCTCGGTGGCGGCGTCGGTCTACAAGAGTCCACCCTGCTCTGCGAGGACTCCAGCATCACGCGCAACGGCTTCACAGGCGCGACAGCGGGCGAGCTCAACGACTACTCGGTCGGCTCCCACGGTGTCATGCTCTGGTACGACTCGACTTTCGACTTCGCTGGCTGCGACTTCGGCAACGAGTCGGACGGCACCGACAACTACAATCGGGACATTGCGTCCTTTGGACCGTACTTCGAGCAGGCCCCCACGAACGGCACCTGCTGGACCGGTGGCGGTGCCGGCACGGGCGGGTGCAGCCCGTAGGGCGCCCAGACCTCTTCCGCGACGGCTAGTGCGACTTCTTCCGCGGCGGCATCTCTTACTTCTTCCGCGGCGGCGGAATGTTCAGCTTGTCCCGGAATCCCTTGCGCTCGCGGAAGCTCATGCCGCTGGCTGGCAGCAGCTCGTCCGGGTCGCCACCCTCGTTGATGATGGCGCGCAGGATCTCCATCTCTTTGCCGCTGAAGAAGCCGCCGTTGAGGCGGTAGTCCTCGAAGGCGCCGTAGGCGTCAGGCACCCACTTCTTCACGATGTCACCGATGATCTCGGCGTACACGCGAATCTCGTACTGGGCGTGCGGGTGCATGCGCAGCGACAGGAAGTGGAAGAGGTTGTGCAGGTCGGTCTTCCAGTACCACTGCGTGTAGTAGTTGACGCCCAGGTTGATGCGCGCGAGCTCACGGGCGATCTGGGGGTCCCCCTCGGTGATGGGCGTGCCATCTCCTTGATCGTTGATGAGCTTGGTGTACGTCTCGTACGTGCGTGAGCCGTCGGCCTTGAGCAGCTCGAGCACCGCCGCCGACTGCTCGGCGGTGATCGCCGCTTCTTTGCGGCCCTGCTTGTTGTCGGTGCTCTGCTCGGCGAGGTGGGCCGGGTCGGGCACGTAGAACTCGTTGTCGAGGATCGAGTAGCGCGCGCTGTACTCGTTGACGTTCGCGGTGCGGTGCCGGATCCACTGCCGAGCCACGAAGATGGGAAGCTTCACGTGCAGCTTGATCTCGCACATCTCGAACGGCGTGGTGTTGCCCGAGAGCACGATCTTGCCGTTTCGGCGCACCACCAGCACGCCGGTGCGGGTGTTGGCGCAGTACACCATTCCCCTGTACGGCACCATCGACGTCTGACGGCTGCCCTGGTTGACCACGGGCTGCTGCATGCGCGACAGCATCATCACACCGTTCATGCCGTTGTTGCGCTTGTTGATGTGGGCGGCCTCGCCAGCGTGCAGCGCGAGCCGCTGAACCTGGTCGGCCAGCGTGTCGTACCGGGTCGACAGCTCCCATGCGCCGCGCTTGGTCGTGCCGTCCGATGCGCGCAGCCCCCGCAGCACCGCAGCCGCGTCTTCTCGGCCGAGCATGAGCATCCAGTCGGGGAGGTTCTTCTCTTTGCCCGCGTAGAACTGCTGACGGAACAGCCGCCCAATCCCATCGCCATACACCACGAAGCGCTGACGCCCGCCGTAGGACTCGGTGGCCTTCATCTTCCAGCCCATGCGGCGAACCACGCTGCCCAGGAAGCCGATCTCGCACTCTTTGCGAAGATGGAACTCGACCCCGTTGACACGGGAACCGCTGGCGGACCCATCGCCCACGAAGAAGCCCAAGAACTCTAGAAGCGCACTGGTATCGGCGTGCTTGGGGAAGCCGGCCCCATCCCACTTGGCCGCCTTGAACGGCGCGAGCTTGTTGTAGCGAACACACGAAGCATCCCCGAGCTCACTGGCCGGCACCAGCCCGTATGAACCGTACGGTTGCCGCTTGGTAGCCTTGTCCCAGCGCTTCTTGGCGACCCACATCTTGTGATCCGGGGTCACCATCAGATCGACGCCGCCATGGGCGACCTTGTACATGGGCCCGTCGTAGTGGTGGGCCGTCACGTAGCGAGGTCGCTCGTACGTCAGCGAGCCCGCGGCGTCATCCCAGATGCCCAGCCGCATGGTGTCGCGCACCTCGCGCCACGGGCGAAAGCCATGGTCGGTCAGCACCTCGGTCTGCTCGTCGTAGCAGTGCCGGTGCCGCATCAAGTACCGAATCAGGCCCCGATCGTTGCTGGCCTTGCGCGTGCCCTTGCCGTACGAGACCCGCGCCGCCTGCACGATGGCGCCGTCGTCGCCCATGTAGTCGACCACACGCACGAAGCCGTGGTCGAGCACCCGGTTCATCTTGAACAGCTCTTCTTCGAGGGCGGGCACGGTGGCGCGGCGGGTGGGGACGGGCTCGGCCTGAAGCAGCGCCTGAAGCTCGTTGTCCTGCTCACTCATCGGGGGGACTCCTGGAGGGGAGTCCGGGTAATCACGCGATCGCCGACAGGCTTCCCTAGCAATGAGGGCGGGCCTCCGTTCCCAGCCCGACCCGGGCTCAACCCGGACTGCGGCGGCGCCGGTCGCTTGGCCAGGATGCCATGGCGGTCGTTGGCTCGGGCGCGCCGCGAGCGGGCGTAGTCGCCCCCATGTTGACGCACCTCGAGCGTAGCCGGCTCGAAGTTGACGACCAGCCGCAGGGTGCGCCCCGCAGTTCCCGACAATGGGGCTTGGCGCGATCGCGCGCCGCGACGCGCGACGCTCCTGTCAACTTCGGAAGGACTACGCCGCGTCGCCGTCAACTTCGGAAGGACTACGCCGGCCCTCACGACGCCGCAGCGCCTGCGCAACGGGTGCGCCGCGGGGTCTGGCAACCAATGGTCGCCCGCCGATCCCGACGAACCGCATACTTACAGCGACGGGCCAGTCCCGATTACCAATGGTTCGCGCCAACGACGCCTAGCAGGCCGGCACCGCCGCCTTCAGACTCGGCAAGTCCGGCCGCCGACTCGACGATTGTGTTTGGCCGGTGGTTTTCGCATTCTCGAGGAATCGCCGATTCGGCAGCCGGACCTGCCGAGGGCGGCGGATGCCTCGGTCGCAGCGCCCTGAAAAACCCGGCAAGCCGGCTTTTTCAGCACCCTGCTACGAGCAGGCACGGCTCACGTCGATGGCGTTCACCCGGTTTGATGTCCGTCGCCCCCGGCTGGTCCAGTCTCCGCTGCGACGAACGACCGGCCGGCAACTCAACCCTGCTCCCAGCTCACCGAGTCGGCCGGCACCGTGTAGAAGGTGTAGTGCACCGTGAAGTCCGGGCTGGTGCCCCACCGAAAGGCCCGGAAGTGGAAGAAGAGGTAGCCATCCCCCATCTCGCCCAGCATGGCCGGCTCGCGGCTGCCGCGCCCAGGGGTGTCGTCGAAGTTGAACAGGCGGAAGCGGATGCCGAAGTCGGTCCACTCGGTCTCGGCGCGCGGCTCGGGGCGATCGGGATCGCTCTCGAAGGCCAGCTCGACGATCGCGCCGGCGTCGATCTGCAGGCGGATCGCGTGCCCCATGAAGCCGGTCACCATTCCGCTCTCGACAACCGTCGCTGGACCGGACACAATGTGCATGGACAGGGCCCTCTCTCTCCCGAGCTCAGAGACGCGTTCTCGCGTTGTTGACTCCGGACGCGAGAATGCCCTAATCTCTCACCAGTGTTTTCTTCTTCGATCGCGTCAGATCTTACTGACTTTGTGTAGCTCTTTCTTTTTGGAGGCTCTGTCATGGCCAAGCTGACGGATTTCCTCGGCCGTCCGCACTCGGGTCAGGTCCCCTTCGCCGTCGTGGGCATCGTCAAAGACAATGTCGATCCCGACGAGTTGGGCCGGATTCAGGTCAACTTCCCCACCCTGCACCAGGAGCCGGTCTCGTTCTGGCTCCGCCAGGCGTCTCCGAACGCCGGCAAGGATCGCGGCTTCTACGCCCTGCCAGAGAAGAAGGACGAGGTCCTCGTCATCTTCATGCAGGGCAGCCAGGACGTCGGCGTGATCATCGGCCAGTTCTGGAACGGCGTCGACTTCGTCCCGCGCGAAGCCTGGGACACCCACGAAGAAGAGCCCCACGCCATGAAGTGGTCGACCGACGGCTGGGAAGCCGGCTCGGGCGACATCGAAAAGAACGATCGCCGCTTCTGGAAGTCCCGCAGCGGCCACATCTTCATCTTCGACGACACCGACGGCCAAGAAGGCGTGCAGATCTGGAACAACACGCACACGCTGTGCCTGGTGTTCGACACCGCATCCGACCGCATCGTCATGCGCAACTCGGTGGGCGACATCCACATCCGCACCGAGACCGACCTGTACCTCGAGGCCGGAAACGACATCAAGTGGAAGGCGGGCAACGACCTCAAGGGCGAAGCCGGCAACAACATCGAAGAGAAAGCCGGCACCGACATCAAGACCCAGGCCGGCAGCAACCAGGACCACAAGTCCGGCTCCGCCTTCAAGATCAAGGCCGGCAGCACCTACGACATGCACGCAGGCGCCGCCGCCACGCTCAAGGCCGGGCCGTCCATGACGCTCAAGGCCGGCACGATCAACATCAACTAGGTGATGCCGGTGGTGCACACCTGGCTGCTGGCAGCCACGCTGCTCGCAGCCGCACCCGCGAGAGCAGACCCACCTCGACCCATCGAGGATCTCGAGTTCCACTACAACACGCCGCTGACCACGCACGAAGTGGGGCGGCGTCTCGAGCTTCTGGCCCCGGATCCACACGACGCCCGGGGATGGTGGGGCGGCATGACGGTGCACGAACCCCATCCCGTGCACACCGACCAGGCGCTGACCCTGCTGGGCGACCACGGGGCCTATGAGCGGCAGCATACCTACGGCTACACGCGGATCTATACCGGGGTGTCGCTCACGGTGAGCGCGGCCGCGGGCCTGTGGTTCCTGGGCGAAGACCTCGGCATCGAAGGCCGTCCTGGACTCATCGTGCCCGCGCTCACATTTGCAGCAGGCATCAGCGCGCTGTGGATGTTCGCGAACCCGCGCGGTCGGCTCGGACACTGGGCCTCGCAAGACGTGGTGGCCGACTGGCTGGTCGAGCACAATCGGCGCTACGAGCGGATCGGCCAGCGTCCCTACCTGCTCGCCATCGACGGAGCCGGGCGGGTTCGCGGAGCCACCGGAGTACTTGGAATGGCCCACCTGATGGCGCGCGCTGGCTCGTTCGACCCCAGGATGACCCGCCGGTACGAGCGAGCTCGCCGCTCGGCGCGAACCCAGCGCGATCTCGCTGTGCTCGCCGCCAGCGCGCTGTTCGGACTCGGGGTGACGAGCGTGTGGTCGTTCCGGATCGACGGACCGACCGGACCGTGGCTGGCCACCCCGGCAAGCGTCGCCGCCATCGGGACTGGCACGCTCCTGTTCGCGGTGGTGTTGCCTGCGGTGCATGCGCGCAAGGGCCGCATCGAAGACCCCCGGAACTGGTACGAGCGCGAGGAGCTGCGCTCGCTGGTGGCCCAGCACAACACCGAGCAGAAGGCTGCAGGGCGGGACGGGGCAGGTCCAGAGTAGGCCCATTCACCTCCGCGTAGCCGTTTCACACGCGTTTCAACTCCCGTTCACCCGGCGGCGAGGCACCACCGGTACCTTCAGGCCATGTGGTTGCTCGCCCTCATCGCGTGTGGAAGTCCCTCGGTCTCACCTCCCGGCCAGCTGCCGGCGGACGGCGAGCGCGTCGACGTCGGCGTGCTGTCCTTCGATGCCTGGCCCGATGTCATCGCGCTGCAGGCCGGGGCCGACGCCGAGTGCTCGTTCATCGACCCGCGGGTCGACGACGCAACGACGGCCTTCCCGCCGCTGCAGAGCTTCTGGGTCATCCACGATCCGTGGCTGGACGAGCCCGTGCTGGAGGGGTTCACCGACGTCTTCTTTGCGGGAGATGCCGTGGTTCCGGCCCACTTCCCCCAGCGCGATCGCCAGGAGCCGCTCGGCTTCCAGGAGATCAGCGGGTTCGGGCGCTCGCTGCTGCCGCTCGACGAGCTGTGGGTGGACGGCAGCCACCTGGACGCGACCCTGACCGGCTCGATCGGCGCCGAGCTGTCGGTCGATCTGCTGCCCACGGGTTCCGGCTGCGAACCGGTCGTGCAGGCCTGTCTGTGGCCCTGCGAGGACGGGATGATCGACATCCGCGAGATCTACCTCGAGCTGGGGACCTGGGGCGTGGAGCGCGCCGAGCTGGTGCCGTAGCGACGTGGGGCAGCCGCAGGCTCACCTCCCGCCACAAAGGGTCTGGGCCGCCCTCGACGCTCCGTATTGGCTGTTCTTCATGCCGATGGCCACGTCCCCGAGCGAGCTCCCGATCGAGCTGGCAAAGGCGCGGTCGGAGTCTTCGGCCGACATCTGGAGATCCTGAAAGTCGCGCTTGCGTCGGGCGTCGGCATCCGCGCTGTACGACCGCGAGGTATCCAGCATCGCGAGGCCATTCATCGCGTTGTAGTGCAGGTTCGGGCTCGAACGAATCAGCATGTACGAGCCTCCGGCCGCGTTGCTGTACTCACCGAACCTGACCTGCGCGTCGTCGGTCTTGCCGTTGGGGTACATGTCGCCCGCCGTCCGAAGCAGGGCCTCGAAGGCGGTGTCGAGCGCGATGGCGAACCCCGCATCCGACCCGAAAGATGGACCGGGCATTCGCTCACCGAGCCCGGGCAGGAACTCACAGCCCGGCAGTTCCGGCGCGTCGGCGACGAAACCGTCCACGAGCGCTCGGCCCCCGCCCGCGCATGCCAGCTGCACCACGATGCCCGCGGGCGCCGTGCACTCGGCGGGCCACTCCACTGCGGTCGCGGCCTCCGGAGCTTCGACCGCGACCTCGCGCACCGTCTCGGTTCCGTCGGCGCCCAACGTCACCTCGAGCCGAGTGGGGCCGTCTGGCGGAGGCTCGCCGGCAGCACAGGCCAGGGCAAGAACGGAGACGACGACGACGGGGACGGATGCGCGCATGCCCTCCGAATACCCCGCGCAGCCACGCCTCACAGCAGCGGCCCGATCCACGGCTCGAAGCGCTTGTACCGACCCACCGACGCCGTCGTGAAGCCCGCTCGCCGATGCGCATCCGCCGTGCGCTGGTAGCCCTGCCCCGGGTGCATGCACGCTTCCTGCCAGTCCAGGTCCACTGCCTTCAACAGCGCCTCGACGTGCGGCCGAGGCTGGGCCACGAGCGCCTCGTACTCCACCTCGTGCATCGGGATGGGCAGCACCCGGCGCCAGTGCTCCATCAGCTCCTGGTAGCGATCCCAGGCGAAGCGCAGGTCGTCCAGGTCGTGCTTGTAGGCGTGCTCGCTGGCGAAGTCCTGGGCGTAGACGCTCACCAGGGCATCGCGTCGGTCGCGCTTGCAGTGCACGATGGTGGCGTCGGGAAACAGCCGGGCGATGAGCCACAGGTGCTCGAAGTTGTGCGGCATCTTGTCGGCGATGCGCCGGCCGGCGAGCCGCTCGTAGGGGCTGCGGGTGGCCGCCACCTGGGCCGGGTCGATGCGCAGCCCCATGCGCTCGACCGCGGCCGGCATGAACGGCAGCTCGCCGGCGCCCACCACATCGCGGTGCTCTGCCAGGATGCTCTCGACCAGGGTGGTGCCGGTGCGCGGAAAGCCCACCACGAAGATCGGTGCCTCGCCTGCATCGCCGATGGGGGTGAGATCGGACAGGGCACCGATGGCCGCGAAGCGCCTGGCCAGGGCGGCGCGGTCGAAGGGGGGCATGCGCAGCCGACGGGCCTCGTTGGCGGCCTGGTAGGCCAGGAAAGCCCGCTCATAGGCGCCGGTGTCCTCGCGAAAGCGTCCTAGCGCGAAGCCGGCGACCTCGACCTCGTACGGGCCGAGCTCACCGCCGTGGAACAGCCTGTCGAGCGCGTCGATGGAGGGATCCCCAGCCTGGATGGTGTGCAGCTCGGCCAGGCCGCCCCAGGCAAAGACATTGCGCCGGTCGAGCGCGATGCCCAGGCGGTACGACGCCTCGGACTCGTCGATGCGACCGAGCTCCTTGTAGGCCAGGCCCAGGTTGGTGTGCGCATCCGCGAGCTCGGGTGCGTGCTGCACCGCGGTCTGGCCGGCGTGCACGGCGCGACCGAGCTCCCCGAGCTCCACCAGCACCAGGCAGTAGTTGGCCCAGGCGTTGCCGCGGTCGGGCTCGCGCTCCAGGGCATTTCGAAGGCTGTCGGCGGCCTCTTCGACGTCACCCATCACGCGCTGGGCCTGGCCCAGGTGCTCCCAGCCCTCGGCTGGACTGGGGTCTAGCGCCAGCGACGCGCGCAGCCGCGAGACCGCCTCGTACACGGCCCCCTGCTGCAGGCACAGGGTGCCCAGCAGGCGCATGGCCAGCGGGTCTCGGGGATTGGCCTGCAGCGCGGCCTCGTACAGGGCGCGTGCCTCGTCGAGCTGGCCCTGCTGGTGCAGCGAGATGGCGTCTTCGATGCTCACGATCGGGGGCTCGTCATGCGATCAACAGTCCATTGCGCGCGAAGGTGTGCAGCGTGGGCATGACGTCGCGCCCCAGCTCGCCCGACAATGCCAGAGCGGTGGCCGTGCCGTCGAGTCGAGCCAGCAGCTGAGCCTGGTCGGGCCGCAGCAGCAGCTTGCGATGCCACACATCGGTGGCCCACGGTTGACGGGAGGCCTGCAGCCGGGCCAGCGGCGACGCGGTGGGGCGGGCCGAGACGGCGTTGGTGACGGGAATCGAAACGGTGTGCAGCTCGACGACGCCGGCGAAGGCGAGCACGGTGAGGTCGTCGAGCACGGTCTCGTCGTCGGCGGTGAGCTCGGCAACCGGCTGCGCAGCCGGGAAGGCCGCCGCCAGCCGATCCAGCGCCGCCATGGTGGGTGCATGCGGCGAGCGGATCTCGCCGGCCAGGCTGTGGAAGGCATCGCCGTAGCGCTCGAGCTGGGCCGTGGCGAACAGCCCGTGCACCACGTCTGCGGCAAGCACCGAGCCGCGATCCTGCTTGGCCAGGACCACCGCGTCGGACGCCCGGCCCTGGGCCTGGGCTCGCTGCTGCTCGTGCCCGGGGTGGGCGAGGTCGGCGACGGACGCCGTGCCCAGGAACTGCAGCCCGTGCCGGGCCGCCATCGCCACCACCTGGTCGAGCCAGAAGCCGTGGTTGTGCGGCGCCAGGTATTCGTGCAGCAGGTACGCGTCGCCGCCGGCATCCAGCCGCGCCGCGGCCCCGGCGAAGGGCGGGTGCGCCGCCAGGTGCTCCCGCCCAGCAGCCAGCATCGCCGAGGGCTCGGTCTCGCCGGCCACATGAGCGAGCAGCTCGTTCCTGAGCGCGTCGTGGGGCTGCCAGCCGGGCCAGCAGTTGAACGAGAGCGTGGCGATTCCGCCCTCATCGAGGTGCCTAGCCACGGCGGCAAACAGGGCATCCTGGGCATCGGGAGAGACCCACGACAGCACGCCGACCGCCAGCACGTAGTCGAAGGTGCCCAGCTCGGCGTCGGCGAAGTCGCCCGCGTGCAGCTCGATGTTGGGCAGCCCCAGCGCATCGATGTCCGCCCGGCCGCGGGCGACCTGCCGAGGCGACAGATCCAGACCCACGAAGCGGCCCTCGGGGTGCTGCGATGCCCGGGGAATCAGGTTGGCGCCGTCGCCGCAGCCCAACTCGAGCACCCGCGCCGAGTGCACCGGCGCTGGCTGCAGGCCGCACAGACGCGCGAGCACGGCCAGGTGATCCGGCCGCGAGGTGGGCACCGGGGCCGTGGGGTACAGCCACTGGTCGTAGCGACGCCGCAGCGTGTCGGTCATCAGCCCGTGTGCTCGTGGATGGCGGCCTCGATGTCCTGCCAGCGCGCGTACATCGCCTCGACCTCGATCTTGCGCTCGGCGGCGATGGCTTGGACCCGCTGCAGGTACTCGAGCATCTCGGCCAGCAGCCGCTCGGCCTCGGCCTTGAACTGCTCGGGCTGTTCGACGTTCCACGAGTCGAGCTCGGAGCGCGCCGGGTAGGGCCCCTCCAGGCCGAACTCGCCGAGCGTCTTGGTGAGCACGTCGATGGCGGTCTGCACGTGGCTGAACGTGATCTGCGCCTGGATGTGCCGGTGGTCGTCCTGGGCATGCGTCGCCGCCGACTCGCTGGCCTGCTGCATCTGCCGCTCGAGCTGCTCGACGCCGGAGCGGTACAGGCCAAAGTCGTTCCAGGCCGGGTACAGCTGGTCGAACAGCTCCTGCCGTTCCTGGTACAGCGGCACCAGAACGGCCTTGACGGCGGCGTGCGCGTCGTCGGCCATCAGCTGGTCGTACTGCTCCTTGAGCATGTGCTCCAGCTCGTGCTCGAGGTGGTGGTGGCGCGTGGCCAGGGGCATCAGCAGCTCCGAGGCGTGCTTCAGCCGGGCCCGATGCACCTCGAGGGTGAGCGGATCGGTCGCGGGCGGAAGCTCGACGGCGTCGAAGGTGCTCGCCCACTTCTGCTCGAAGCCATCGAGCGCATCGAGGCCCGGCAGGGCGTAGTCGCGGGCCCACTCGTCGGTCCAGCGCTCGAGCTCGCTGATCAGCTCGTTGATGGCGTGCACATCGTTGTGCGCCACCGTGGCCAGGGCGTGCTCGGCGCGCTTGGCGCGGATCTCGTCGAACAGGGGAAGGGCCATCTGCACTCCAGAATCGTGAGGTAGCATCCCCCGATGCTTCGCACCCTCCTCGAACGTGAACTCCTGGCCTGCCCCACCTGCCGAAGCGCCGGCGAGGGTGGGGTCCGAGACCACGCTCTGTACGTCGTGCAGGCGATGGTGGAGCATGGCGAGACCGTGCAGCAGGGCCTGCTGGCCTGCCCCAACTGCCGCACGCGCTACCCGGTCATCGACGGGGTGGCGATCGTGCTGCAAGACGTTGCCGGCTGGGTTCGCAGCCAGCAGAACGCGGTGTTCGGGCGCAGCGACCTGGACCCAACCCTCGAAGGCTGGCTGCTGGCCGCGTGGGACGACTCCGAAGATCGAAACTGGCGCCGGCAGATGGTCAGCATCTACGCCCGCGACCACGCCGAACTGCCCGCGACATCCGGGGACGGCCTGCAGGCCGAGCTGCGCGATCGGGCCGCCGCCACCCGCGAGTTCCACGCCGATCGCCAGCAGAAGCTGGTCGCCGACCTGGGCGGCAGCCCGCTCATCGCCGACCTGGGCTGCGCCGTCGGCCGTTCGAGCGTGCAGCTCGCCCGCGCTGGCGCCCAGGTGATCGCCGTCGACCACGACTTTGGCGTGCTGCGGCTGCTGGCCCGGCTGCTGCGCGAGGGCGGCGCCACCGTTCCGCACTGGCGGCACGCCGGCAACGACTACGTCCCGGCCGAGATCGACATCGGCGACGAGGTGCTGGCCATCGCTCCGATTGCGGCCGACGCCCTCGATCCACCCTTCCGCGCCGGCACCCTCGACGGGGTGTGCGCCTACAACCTGCTCGACAACGTCAAAGATCCCATCGTGCTCATCCGGCAGATTTGGGGCGCGCTGCGCTCGGGCGGGCGGCTGGTCACGTCGAGCCCCTACGACTGGGTCTCGGCCGCCACCCCGCGCTGGAACCGCCTGGGCGAGTCCATCCGCACCCGGGTCGACCGCGCGCCCGATCCTGCGACCGCCTACCGCGAGCTGCTCACCGGCCAGCTGCCGGGCCTGGCCCCCGGCGTGGCCTTCGACATCCACCACGAGCAGCTCGACCTGCCATGGGTGCTCGAACGCCACGAACGCAGCTTCCACGTGTTCCTGACCCACTACGTCGAGGCCAACAAGCCTTGAGGGCGGCGAGGCACCGGCCGATGGTGATATACTGGCCGGGACTCTCCTCTTTGATCTTCTTCGTTTTGTGAGGACCTGCCTATGCCTCCCGCATCACGCATCAGCGACAATACGCAGGGCACGCCGCACTGCCACTCGGTCCACCCGTGGTCTCCGGTGCCCCACCCCAACACGGGCCCGATCATCAAGGGCTCGCCCAATGTGCTCACCAACTTCCTGCCCCAGGCCCGCGTCTCGGATCAGGGTGTGCACGCCGCCTGTTGTGGGCCCAACACCTACAAGATCACCAAGGGCTCTGGCACGGTCAAGGTCAACAGCCTGCCCGCCGCCCGTCTGGGTGACATGACGCAGCACTGTGGCAGCATTCCGGGCATGATCATCGCAGGTTCGCCGAACGTCATCATCGGCGGGTAGCGTGACGCTCGAACAGAGCAGGAGGCAAACATGAACCTCATGCTCACCAACTCGTGCAACGAGAAGTGTGCGTTCTGCTACGCCGACGACTTCTTCAAGGCCGAGACCATCGCCGGTCCTGGCGAGCTGCACGAGATCACCAGCGCGCTCGATCACTACGCCATGCTGGTGGCCGACGCACCTCCCCTGCCCCCGTGGGACGCCGATGTCGACGAGCTCACCGAGACGTACCGGGCCAGCCGCGTCGTGAACCTGATGGGCGGCGAGCCCACGCTGCACCCGTACTTCACCGATGTCGTCGAGCACGTGCACGGGCACGGCCTGGGCGTGATCATGTTCACCAACGGCAGCACGCCCAAGGTGGTCGACAAGGTCAAGGACAAGCTGTGGTCGATCACGATGAACGGCCTGTTCGCGTTCCGCGCGCCCGACCTGCCTTTCGACCGCAACCGCATCTTCGCCAACCTGCCCATCCGGCCCACCGACGACATCATCAAGCGGCTGACGGTGGTGCGCGATGCCGGCATCAAGGGCATCTTCTTGGCCTTTGCCACCCCGGCGGGCGGCAGCCGGGCCAAGTTCTTCACGCCCAATGATCTGGAGCAGATGCAGCACTTCAACGCCCTGGCCAAGGACTTCTGCGCCGAGAACGAGATCCACCTGGGCTACGACTGCAGCTTCCCGCTGTGTGTCGACGAGGCGGTCGCGCAGACGCGCTGCACCAGCGTGCCGGTGATGGACTCCAAGGGCTTCATGAGCATCTGCGGCGGCGAGTACTTCAGCACCAAGGAACCGCGGCACGTCACCGAGTTCAGCAGCCTCGAAGAGCTGCACACCTGGGCATTCGGACTCATCGAGAAGCTGCGCGTGCTGCCCAGCAAGTTCGACGTGTGCAACAACTGCCCCCACTTCAACGTCGACTGCCACGGCATGTGCCTGGTGTTCCGAGAGGGCAATGTGACCACCGACTTCCCCGAAGCGGAGAGGACGATCCATGCCGCCAAATAGCGGGGCCGAGTGGCAGGCCCGGGGCCTGGCGCTGATCGACGAGCAGGACCTCGAGGCCGCCGCCTCGGCCTTCGCCAGCGCCCACACCGCGTTCGTGGCCGAAGGGGACATCGCCGGCGCCGCCAGCGCCCGAGGCAACCAGGCCGCCATGGACCTGGGTCTGGAGCGCCTGGTGGACGCGGCCGCCGGATTTCAGGCCGCGCTGGCCTTGCTCGCCGAGGCCGACCTTGCCGAAGACCCGGTGCTGGCGACCAACCTGGCCACAGCGCTGTATCGCCTGGGCAACAAGGACGAGGCCATCGAACGGGCCGGCCGTGCGGCCTTGCTGGCGGCCGAGCAGGGCAATGCCTACGCCGAGGGCGAGGCGTGGTCGACGCGGGCCCAGATGCAGCTCGAGGATGGCCGCAACGCCGAGGCGGTGCCCACGCTGGTGCAGGCCGTCGACGGCTTCATGCGGGCCGGCATGCACGGCGAGGCGGCCCAGTGCCGGGTGATGCTGGGCAACGCTTGCTACAACACCGGCGACAAGCAGGGCGCCGTCGAGCGGTGGAGCGAAGCGCTGCCGATGCTGCGCCAGATGGTCGATCCGGCCAACCTCGTGGTGCTGCTCTCGAACCTTGGCGGCACCTGCTACGAGCTCAAGGACCACGTGCTGGCCCTGCAAGCCTTCGACGAGGCCCTAGAGATCTTCCCGGAAGAGTCACGCGGCTCGTACGCCGAGACGGTGCTGCTGGGCAACCGCGGCCTGGCCCTGCTGGTGCGCGGCGACTTCGACGACGCCCGCACCTGCCTTCAGGCCGCCGTCGACGGCTACAAGGCGGCGGAGCAGCCCAAGCTGCAGGCCCACCAGCTGGCGGCGCTGTCCAACCTGGGCCGGTACACGGGCGACCTGCAGAGCGCCATCGATCTGCACGAGCAGGTCATGGCCCTCGAAGCCGAGCACGGCTTCAAGGTCGAGGAGCCCGACGGGCTGATGTACTCGGCGCTCGAAGACCGCTCGCTGTCGCTGTTCAGCGCCGCCGAGGGCAAGGCCAAGCTCACCGAGGGTGGCCGGCTGATGTACGAGGCCGACACCGTCGCGATGCCGCGCGAGCACCTGCAGAAGCGTGCCTTGTCGGGCAAGCGCGGGCCGGTGTTGATGATGACCCCGCCGGCCTATGGCGTGTTCGGCCCGCTGTTCCCGCGCGGGGCCACAGCCGTGGCGTCGTACCTCAACGCGCACGGCGTGCCGGCGGCGGTGCTGCCGCTGGGCGAGTACGTCGACGACTTCGCTGGTGCCGATGCCGCCCGCCGACGCACCGAAGAGGTGCTCGCCGACGCGCTGGACACGCTGAATCCACGGGCCATCGGCCTGTCCATCACCTTCACCTACCTGTACCCGCGCGGTCGCGAGATCGCGCAGATGATCAAGCGGCTGCGGCCGGACATTCCCATCGTGATGGGTGGGCCGCACGTCACCTACTACGACCGCGAGTGCCTGGACGAAGAGCCGAACATCGACGCGGTGGTGCGTGGCGAGGGCGAGTGGACGGCGCTGGAGCTGTTTCGCGCGCTCGACGCGGGTGAGCCCCTGGCCGACATCGAGGGCGTGACCTGGCGCGATCCCGAGGGCGGCATCCATCGCAACAAGCACCGCAAGCTCGGCAATGTGCTCGAGCTGCCGCCCACCGACTTCGCGCTGCTGCCTGCCGACTTCGCCAAGAAGATGGAGGTCTCGGCGCTCACCAGTCGCGGCTGCACCTTCCGCTGCCGCTACTGCCACGAGTTCCGCTACTGGGGTGGGGTCGTGCGCGAGCACCCCGCCGAGCGCATCGTCGCCGAGATGGAGGCCATCGGCCGTGATCTGGGCAACCGCATGCAGGGCATCGACGACTCCATGCTGGACATGGGCACGCCCTACTTCCTCGATCTGGTCGACCAGCTCGCCCGCAGCGACTGGCTGCCCGATCAGTTCGGTTTCCTCACGCGCCTGGACACGGTCGCCGAAGAGGGCCTCGTGGCCATGCGCAAAGCGGGCATCAACTCGTTGAGTGTGGGCGCCGAGAGCGGCTCTCCGCGGGTGCTCGAGGCCATGAACAAGGGGCTCACCCTCGAGACCACCGAGGATTCGCTGATTCGCGCGGCGGGGCACGGCGTGTACGTGAACGCCTTCTTCATCATCGGGCACCCGGGCTCGTCCCACGAAGACGAGATGATCACCCGCGACTTCATCGACGACCTGTTCAAGCGCGACATCGTGCAGTGGACCGACGAGTCGATCTTCACGCCGTACCCGGGCACGCCGTACTACAGCCACGGCGAGAAGTTCGGCGTGCGCATCCTGTCGCGCGAGTGGAGCAAGTGGCGCCGCAGCAATCGGCCCATCTGCGAGCTCGAGAACTACTCCGCCGACGAGATCTACCTCGACTACCTGCGCATCCTCGAGGTGCAGCGCAAGCACCTGTCCGCGAGGGATGCGGCGGCGAAGTAGTCCGGGACGGTGTCAGGAGACCACTTTTCGGAAATCTGACCGGCTTGGTCGGCGCGACGGGCCCCCGCGCCAGGGTGGCCTGGGCAGCACACCAACGCTCTTAGATTTCCGAAAAGTGGTCTCCTGACACCGTTCGACACGCAGGTGACCGACCCCCGCTACGGCAGGCACACATCGTCGCCCGAGCACGCCGGCTTGGTGCACACGTCGCTCGATCCGGCAGCGCCCGTCTCGCCGGGCAGGTGCTGGCGCTGAACCATCGCGCTCACCGCGTCGGCATCCAGGCTGTCGATCTCCAGGTCCAGGCAGTAGCTGGCACCATCGGAGCACGGCACGCAAGCAACCCCGAGGATGAGCACCAGGTTGCACACGGCGTCATCTCCCCCGCCTGGGTTGACGAGCGGGACCATGGGCCGCGTGTCCAGGCTGCCCTTGAACGTGGCCCCCTGGATGTAGCTGGCGTCGGGCGCAAACGCCCCGCTGACGTACATGTCCTCGACGGGAATGACCACGCCCTGGATGTTCAGATCGAGCGTCTGAGGCCCGAGCTCGAAGAACGGGTTGTTGCTGAAGTCTGCGCCCGCGAACGTCGTCGTAGGGCCGCAGACCTCTTGTTGGGCGGGGTTGGCTCCCTCCTCGGTGAGCGCCGTCGTCACCGTGAGCGTGTTGCCGCTCACCCCATCCACCGACAGCAGCAGGCCGTTGGTGAGGTAGTTCGCCAACAGTCCGCCCACGCCAGCCGGTTGCACGATCCGCCCAGAGGCGAGATCGATCTCGTAGACCTCCCCCTCGATGACCGACGTCGTGGTGGCGCCCCCCACCTCGGAGGTGGTGAAGCTCCAGGTTGCACTGGTGCACGCAGACGACAGCGAGGCGGTGTAGGACGAGCTGGGCTGTAGCGCGTCGGTGGGCGTGAAGCCCGCGACCTTCCCATCCACCCAGGACTGCCCGGCGACCGCGCCGCCGGCGCCGTCCTGAAGCGTCACCACCGCCGTCGCGTCCTGTGAGTCGAGCTCGGCTTCGACGCTGGTGCGGTAGTAGGCGTCGTTGGCGCCGTCGGCAGGAAACACCGCTTCTACCGGGTTGTCCTGCACCGTGAAGTCGTTGTCGTCGCAGTCGGTCGGGTACGGCACGCCGTCGCCATCGACGTCGACCAGGTCGGAGTTGGTGCAGTCCTGGTCGATCCCGTCGTAGGGAACCTCATGGTTGCCAGGGAAGCGCTCGGCATCGGCATCGTCGCAGTCGTTGCCGCCGCTTGCTTCGCTGGCGACCCCGTCCTGATCGCCGTCGATACCATCGACCCCATCGCAGTTCTGGTCGCCCCCATCGCCCACGACGTCGGTCGCTTCGGGGTTGATGGCCGCGTTGTCGTCGTTGCAGTCGCCGTCGGCCGGGGAGTAGCCGTCGTTGTCGTTGTCGTCCGCGTTGGCGACATCGGTGTCCGCTGTGTCATCGATGATGGGCCCGCTGACCGTGGCCGGACGACAGGCCACGGCGAGCACCAGCGTCGAGATGAGCAAAGAGCGCATGGAACCTCCGGGGCGCGAAGGTAACCGGTGCCTCAGTCACCCCGCTCGGCGTTTGCCCTCACCGCCACCGCCAGCCACCGGTCCTTGCTGTCGGTCGCCACCAGCCGGTGCTGCTTCAGCGCAGCCAGGATCGCGTCGACATCGACCCCTTCGAGCTCCTTGCCGACCGCCTTGCGGGTCCGCACCTCGTCCAGGAAGCGGTAAAGGCGCGCCGCGTTGTCCACCAGCTTGACCTCGCCCGCGCCGTCCGCGCGTCGGTCGGTGACCCACACCACGTCCCCCTCCTCGCGCCAGGTCAGCAAGCCCGGCTGCCAGTGCTGCTGCCAGGTCAGCGCTCGCCAGGTGAAGCGCCGCAGCGCCGTGGCCAGCCGCTCGTCCTGCCACATGTCGTGGTCGTAGTCGAACATGTAGGCCAGGCGCTGCAGATCGAAGGACGCGGGAAAGAGCCCCTCGTAGAACTGCGCTGGGCGCAAGTTCGTCATGCCAAAGCGGCCGGGGTCGGTGTGGTAGGGGCTGAAGCGCTCCAGCTTGGTCACGCCGATGTGACCGGGCGGCGGCAGGTGATCGACGTGGTCGACCAGCTCGGTCATCTCGTCGTACCACTGCGCCTTCTCGCCGGGATTGCCGATGAGCAGGTTCCACGCGAGCACGATGTCCAGCTCGGCGGCCCACTTCATGAACTGCACCTGCCGCAGGCCCGCCGCCCCCTTGGCCATCTCTTTGAGCACGCCGTCGTGCAGGCTCTCGATGCCCGGCTGAAGCTCGTCGATGCGTGCGTCGCGCAGCGCCACCAGCTCGGCGTAGGTCAGGTCGCTGCGCACCTCGGCGAACATGTGCCACTCGCGGCTGCGATCGGCGGTGACCTCGGCGATGCGAGGAATGGCGGCCTTCCACAGCTGCTTGTCCAGGATGTTGTCGGTCAGGTGCAGGTCGTCGAGCCACGGGTAGTGGGTGTAGAAGTGGCTCACCTCGTCGACCACGCGCTCGGGCGTCTTGCTGCGAAACAGCATGCCCTCGGCGTTCAGCCCGCAGAACACGCAGGTCGTGTGCTGCCCCCACCAGCAGCCGCGGCTGGCCTCCATGAAGAACAGCGGGGACACGTCGCGCCACTCGCTCTGCGCGTGCTGTTGGACCCAGGGGCCATAGTCGGGCACAGGAAGGCGGTTCATGTCGCGCAGCAGCGGCGGCGCGGGGGTGCGCACCAGCTCGCCGTCGCGCACGAAGGCAATTCCGGGAACCTCGTCGAGGGGCTGCTCACCGCGCAGCGCCCGCACCAGGGGCACCACCACGTCGTCGCCTTCGCAGTGGCACACCGCTGAGAGCGCGGCCATGCCCTCCACCAGCGCATCCGCCGCGCTCCCGAAACAGGCCGGGCCACCGAACGCGATGCGCGCGTCGGGGCGCGCCGCGTGGATGCGCTTGGCGAGGGCGAGCGCCGCGGGCAGCTGGCTCTCGAAGGTCACCGAGAACAGCACCACGTCGTAGTGGTCGGCCCCGGCCACCTGCATGCAGCGGCTCAGGCACAGGTCGGCCTTGGCGACGAGCTCGGGGAAGTCGCGGCGCACGGCGGCTTCGTCGCGTCCCAGCTCGTCGAGGCTGGGCCGGCCCGGCAGCAGCAGCCCGTACTGGTTCACCTCGTCGGCAAAGCGCTCGATGAGCGCCTCGAGCGAGGGCTCCGTCAGCGACTCGTCGATGAGCGGCGCGAAGAAGTGCGCCGCGAAGCCCGACATGAAGGGAAGGGCCGTGACCCGGGGAAACAGCAGCGAGCCGTGCAGCTCGTCGGCGGCGATGCCCTCGGCGGCCAGGATGGGACGCAGGGTGGCCAGCGCGATGCTGGTCTGGGACGGGGTCATCCAGGGAGGCGAGATCAGGAGGACACGGCTCATTCGGGCCACTCGGCGTGCCCGGTGGGCCGCGCCACCCCGTCGATGGTGAAGCGCTGGATGACGGCCATGCGCCAGATGTCGGTGGTGTTGCCGAGCGTCATGTGCGGCATCTTGCCGTGGTGGAAGGTCACCCCGCCGGCCGCAAGTGGACAGGCCACCGTCTGGGTGTCGGGCTGCCAGCCGTGATCGGCGTAGTCGGGGGTGAGCAGGGCCGGGATGATGCCCTGTTTGTGGGCACGATCGGCAAACTGCATCGCGCCGCCCTCGACGGGAACGTCCTGAAGCGTGAGCCAGCAGCTCACCAGCAGGTCGTCGTCGCCGGCCCCGAGGTAGGCCTCGTCCTGGTGCCAGTACGTGGGCGCGCCATTCTGCGGCGGCTTGAACAGGAGCTGGTCGTACCAGAAGGTGACGGGCTTGCCGGCCAGGGCGGCGGCCCAGCGCGCGGTCCACGTGTGCAGCGGCGACTGCTGCCAGTCGGGCCACACCATCAACAGCATGCTCATGAGCACGGGATCGTCGGGCTTGTCGAGCTCTTGCCCGGCGATGCGCGACGGGTCGAAGGACAGGCTGGGATCGTCGAGCACCGCCTGGCAGCGCCCCAGCAGGTCGGTCACATCGCCGTGCGGGACGGCGTGGTCGATGGTGAGCCAGCCGCGCTCACGGTAGTGCTCGATCTGCTGGGGAGTTGGCTCGGGGTAGGCCACGGCCGGAGTGTACGATCCCGGCGATGCTCACGGCCGACCAGCTCCAAGCCTACGACCGGGACGGGTACCTGCACCTGCCGGCCGCCTTCGGTGCCGACGTGGTGGACATGCTGCTCGGCGAGCTGAACCGCATCATCGACGGCGAGTGCGGCGACGTGCACGGCGACGACTTCATCCGGCCCGAAGAGAGCACCGAAGACCGCCTGAAGCGCTGCGTCGCGGTGCACTTCCCCCACAAGCTGTCCGAGCCGGTGCGGGATTTCGTGCGCCACCCGGTGTTCGCATCGGTGCTCACCGCCCTGCTGGGCCCCAACATCAAGTGCGTGCAGACGATGTTCTTCGTGCGACCTGCGGGCGGGCCTGGCCAGGCCTGGCACCAGGACGAGTACTACATCCCCAGCCGCGACCGCAGCGTGACCGCGAGCTGGGTGAGCCTGGACCGCGCAACCCGTGACAACGGGTGCTTGTGGGTGTTTCCCGGAAGCCACCGCGCCGGCATGATCTGGCCACACGTGCCGCACGACGACCCCCGCTTCGACCCCGTCGGCCAAGCCGCTCATCTGCCCTACGACGAGGCCGACGCCGTGGCCCTGGAGACCGAGCCCGGCGATCTGCTGGTGTTCAACGGCTACCTGCTGCACCGCTCGCTGAACAACCAGGCGGCATCGGGCTTTCGCCGGTCGCTGGGCCTGCACAGCGCCCGCGCCGAGACGCTGCTGCCGTGGATGGGCGCCGAGCAGGAGGCCGAGATCGGGGGCGCCGACTGCCGCGACTTCGAGATGGTGGCCGGGGCCGACCCCTACCCGTGGAAGGAGCGCACCGACGTGCTGGTGCCCTGGCTGCGGCCTGCGAGGCAGGATTGAGCCGATCCGACAAGGTCGCCGCCGGCGGGTCGGACGCCGAGTTCTTTGCCGCCGCCTGGGCCGAGGAGGCCCCCTGGGAGATCGGCGGCCCCCAGCCAGACATCACCGCCGCCTTCGACGCAGGCGGCCTGGAGGGACCCGTCCTGGACGCCGGATCCGGATCCGGCGAGCACGCGCTGCTGGCCGCCGAGCGCGGGCTGACCGCGGTGGCAATCGACTTCGTGCCCGCGGCCATCGAGCTGGGCCGGGCCAAGGCCGCCGAGCGCGGGCTGGACGTGCACTTCGAGGTGGCTGACGTCCTGGTGCACCAGCCCGAAGAGCCCTACGGCACCATCGTGGACGTGGGTCTGTTCCACGCCCTGTCCGACGAGGCGCGACGGACCTACCGAGCCTGGGCAGCCGGCGCATTGAGGCCCGGCGGCACGCTTCTGCTGCTGTGCTTCAGCGATCGACAACCCGGAGACGGCTACCCCCGGCGGGTCACCGAGGCCGAGCTCCGCGATCTCTTTGGTGGCGACTGGATGATCGACTCCCTCGAGCCCGGCAGGTACCACACGGTGTTGCCCGGGGGCGAGCGCTGGGACGGTGCGCACGCGTGGGTGGCGCGGATCCGCAGTCCTGTTTCACGATTGAAACAATCGAATTCCGAATGACATGGCTGTTCCGTCGTCGCACCAGCGGCATTCAGCCACAGACAATCCGTGACAGGAGAACCCCCATGAAGCGCCTGCTTCCTATTGCCCTCGTCTCACTCGCCCTCGGCACCGCCTGCGGCGGCAAGAACTTCGACGAGTCCGACATTATCGACCAACCTCTGCAGGGCACGCTCAACGGTGAGGCCTGGGAGCTGGCCAGCGCCGGCGTCAGCGTCGACCCCTTCGACGAGACCGAGCTCTCCTTCGACCTGCTGGGCGAGGACGGCGACGCCTGCGGCTTCAACGAGAACACATCGCCCTACGTCATCTTCAGCCTGCCGGCCGAGGAGGGCGTGTACCCGCTGTCGCTGTCGCTCACCGACCTCGAGGGCAGCCGAACCATCACCTACGTGGTGCCGCCGTCCGACAACTACATCGTCACCAACGGTGCGGTGACCGTCGATGCCATCTCGGACACCGAGATCACCGTGGGGATCGTGGGCTACGTCGATGACGACTTCGAGCTCAACGGCACCTTCACCACCGAGTTCTGCCCAGAGGGATAGCCCTGGGGCATGCTCCGCATCCTCGCCCTGCTGCTCGCGCTCGCTCCCCCCGCCCTGGCTCAGGAGCTGTCCCGCGAGCAGCAGAAGCTGCTCAGGCCCGCCGAGAAGCTGCAGCGCAAGGTCGACCGGGCCACCACCCGGGGGCAGTGGGGCGACGCCCTGGTGCTCGCCCGGCAGATGCTCGACGCGCGCGCCGACGTGCTGGGGCCCGACCACCCCGCGCTGCTCGAGACCCTGGATCTGGTGCTGTACCTCGAGGGCAGCCTGGGCGAGTTCGAGGCCGCGCTGCTGCACGGGCAGCGGGCCGTGGCGATTCGCGAGGCCCAGGCGGCGCCCAACGGCCGTGACCTGGCCATCACCGTGTTTCGCGTGGGCCAGGCCCGAGCCCGGGTGGGCGACATCGAGCAAGCGGTCGGCGAGCTCGATCGGGCCATCAACCTGTTCGCCGAGGCCGGAGTGGCCGACGACTGGGTGGCCGCCAGCGCGCACATGGAGCTGGGCACGCTGGCCTTCGACGCGGGCCTGCCCGAGGTGGCCCGGTACCACCACGGCCGAGTCGTCGAGATCTACGAGAGCCCCGGAAGCGCCGACCCGCTCGAGACCGCGCTCGCCAGCTACCAGCTGGGCCAGATCGAGGTGGGCACCGGAAACCCGGGTGCGGCCATCCCGCACCTGCAGCGCGCCGCCGACTTGCTGACCGCCACGGTCGGCGCCGGCGACAACATGACGCGCTCGGCCAAGAGTGCCCTGTCCGAGGCGATGACCGCGGCGGGGGATGCGCGGGGGGCGGCGGTCCTGGCCAAGGCCTCGCTCGACGAGACCATCCTGGCTCTGGGTCCCGACGCTGGCGAGACCGGTGAGGCCTGGCTGGTGCTCGGCCTGGCCCAGCTCGAGGTCGAGCAGTACGGCCTGGCGGTCAATGCCTTCGCCGAGTCGCGGCGCATCTTCGCCGAGGTCCTCGGTCCGGAGCACGCCAAGGTCGCCTACCTGATGGTGGAGCAGGCCACGGCGCTGTCCCTGTCGGGCAACCCCGGTGCCGCGGCGATGCTCAACCAGCAGGCGCTGCCGATCTACGAGGCCAGCTTCGGACCGAGCCACCCGAACACCCTGTACACGATGGGGCAGGTGGTGTCGGACCTGCAGCAGATCGGGCAGCTGAGTGCCGCGCTGGAGCTGGCCCGTGAGCGGCACGGGCGCCTGGTCGAGGCCGGGGGCGAGGGCTCACCCGAGGCGGCGCTGGCCCTGCTGGATCTCGCGGGCCTGTACGTCGACATGGCCGACGTGAGCCGGGGCGTCGAGGCCTCGCAGCAGGCCATTGCCCAGCTGGAGGGTGCCTGGGGCGCCCATGACAAGAGGCTCGCCGTCCCGCTGTCCGTCGCTGGCGACGTCGCGCTCGAGGCCGGCGACCACGCCACCGCCATGGCGCTGACCAGTCGCGCCCTGCGCATCCTGGAGCGCGAGTCCGGCCCAAGCGCGGTCGAGACTGCGATCACCCGCACATCGATGGCCCAGATCCTGCTGCTGATGGGCCGCAGCGATCTGGCCCTGTCGATGTCCGAGCAAGCCCTCGACGACCTGACCGCGACCGGTGGCGAAGACAGCCCGCTCCGGCTCATGGCCCTGCAGGTGGCCGGTGCGGCATCGCAGCGCCAGGGCGACATGAGGACGGCTCGCATCCGGCTCGAGGCCGCTGCCAAGCTGTCGGAGCGTGCCCTGGGTCCGAGCCACCCCAAGACCGCGGTGGCCCTGAACAACTACGCGCAGCTGCTGTCCGAGCTGGGCGACCGCGAGGGCGCGGTGCTGCGGTTTCGGCAGGCCATCGACATCCAGCACGCGCTCGGCCTGGACCACCACCCGGACACGGGGCGCATGTTCATGAACCAGGCCGCCGCCGGCTCGGCCAGCCTCGACGAGCTGTCCATCGAGCTGTATGGCCTGGCCATGCAGACCTTCGAGGCTGCCTACGGCACGCGGGAACACCCCGAGATCGGCCTGGTGCTCCGCGGAATCGCCGATGTGCACCAGATGCACGGGCGCCCCAGCATGGCCATCGAGCAGTACGCCGCCGCGCTGGCCATCCTGGAAGCCACCCTCTCGGACAGCCACCCCGAGATGTCGACCACCCTCAACAACCTGGCCACCGCGCACGCGACCGCGGGTGACTACGACGCGGCGATTCCGCTGTTTCGCCGGGTGCTCGACACCCGCGAGCTCGATGCGGCCAAGCGCACCACCACGCTGACCTCGCTGGCCCGCGTCCTGTCCATCCAGGGCCAAGAAGACGAGGCCCGCGCGCTGGCCAAAGAGGCCATCGACCACCACCACCAGCAGCTCCAGGCCCTGCTGGACCTCGCGAGCGAGCGCGAGCGACGCGCGTTCATCACCGAGCGCCGGCCGGCCCTCGACACCTGGCTGATGGTCACGAACCGCCCCGAGGACGCGGCCGATCGCTACGACGAGCTGCTGTCGTGGAAGGGCCTGGTGGCGGTCTCTTCGCTCACCGAGCGCCGAGCACGCGCCCAGTCCGACGATCCCGAGGTGCAGCGCCGACTCGACGAGCTCGCGTCCATTCGCTCGGCGCTGGCGCGCCTGACGCTGTCCGGTCGTGGCGGCGAAGACGACCGAGCCAGCGCGGTGTGGCTGGTGGAGCGCAAAGAAGAACTGGAGCGCGAGCTGTCCGGTCTGGCGCGGTCCCGGGGTGCCCAGCTCGACGCGATGAGCGTCAAGCCGGCCCAGATCTGCCAGTCCCTCCCCAAGGGCACCGTGCTCGTCGACCTCTTCGCGCACGACGCTCCTGGTGAGCTCATCTCGACCGACCGCGTCCTGTCCGCCTTCGTGCTCACCGGCGGCGACTGCGACCGGGTGCAGGAAGTGTCGCTGGGCAGCACCAATCTGCTCGCCGAGCGCAGCAAGCGGTGGCGGCGCACCCTGTCTGCCACCGGCGTGCCCACCGCGGCCATCGACAAGGCCGGGGCCGCCGTCGCCGAGCAGGTGTGGACCCCGCTGCAGCCCCTGGTGGGCGATGCCGACACCGTGCTCATCGTTCCCGACGCCTACACCGTCGGCCTGCCCTGGGCCGGACTGCCCGTGGGCGATGGCCGCTACCTGCTCGAAGACGTGCGCCTGGCCTACCTCGAGAGCGCTCAGCAGCTGCTCACCCTGAAGGGGTCCACCCCGACCGCACGAGGTGCCGCGCTGGTGGTGGGCGGTGTCGACTACGGCGGCGACACCGAGGCCCCCACACTCTCGACCCGCGGGGGCAACACCTGCTCGCTGTCGGCCTTCGCGCCGCTTCCAGCGACCGCTGACGAGGCCCGTGCCATCCTGGCCACCCTGGACGGGCACGTGCCGGTCACCTCGCTCACCGGCGCCGGCGCCACCGAGGCGGCCCTGCGTGAGGCCGTGGCCGGCAAGTCGGTGGTGCACATCGCGACCCACGGCTTCTTTGTGGGCGGAGACGCCGCCGACTGCGGCGAGGCCGCGAACCACGCCGGGGCCATGAACCCGATGGCCACCAGCGGGCTGGCGCTGACCGGGGTGAACACCGGCGGCGCTGACGGCACCGACGGCCTGTGGACCGCCGAAGAGATGAGCGACCTGGATCTGGACGGCACCGAGCTGGTGGTGCTGTCGGCCTGCGAGACCGCGCTGGGCCAGGCCGGTGGCTCCGAGGGTGTCCTGGGGCTGCGCCGGGCCCTGTCGGTGGCCGGGGTTCAGACCTCGGTGATGTCCCTGTGGCCTGTGGACGACGACCCGACACGGCAGCTCATGGAGGCCATGTACGGCCACCTGTACGCCGACGACCCGCTGGGAGCCGCCGACGCGCTGCGCCAGGCCCAGCTCGACCTGCTCGAGCGCGCCCGCCAGGAGCAGGGCGAGGCCATGCCGCGCTGGTGGGCGGCGTTCGTGTCGAGCGGGGAGTGGCGGTAGGCCCGACCTACTCCGGCCGCTCGAAGGTCTCGTCCCGGTCGTTCTTGCAGTCGGGGAAGCCGTCGGTGAGGAAGGCATCGGCGTTCTCGCCGGCCTCGACGGTGCCGCTCTCGACCAGGCTGGCCCAGATGCCGTCGTTGACCGTGCTGAGCGTGACCGAGCTCCAGTTGGACACGTAGCGGAGCGTGCGATCGCCGTCTTGCAGCCAGATGTCGAGAGTGTAGGACTGGTCCCAGCTGCCGTTGCCGCCGTCGGTGGTCCACGCCTGGTCGACCCAGCCGCGCCCCACCATCAGCTGGCGGCCATCTTCGAGCTCGAAGGTGCGGTAGTCCTTGTTCCAGTCGTACCAGACGTCGGCGAGCGCGCTCTCTTTGCGCGTCTCTTGCACCGTCTCGACCTTGTCGCAGCTGCCGTCGACGAAGCAGGCCACGTCGGTGGTGAAGGTGCGCTGGGCGTACACGGTGGTGTCGGACTCGACGCACACGTAGTTGGGCTCGGCCACCAACCCGACGTGGGCGGCGATGCCGTGGATGCTCTCGCCGGCGACCGCAACCGGGACCTGTTCTTGCGGGTCGGCGTCGGCGTTGCCGGTGATCGTGCCCCAGTGATCGGGCAGCAGGGGGGGCGGCGCGACGGTGCGATCCGCGGAGTTCCCGGACAGATCCTCGATGCCCAGGATGTGGGGCTCGATGGTGTCTAGCACGGCGGCCACGACCTCTTCGCCACCCTCGGTGTCGAAGTGCTGAAACGCGAAGCGGCTGGCCTGGCCCAGATCTTCGGGCGCCTCGACCGGGGGCTTGCACGCGGTCGAGATGACGGCCAGGGCGGGAACGGCGACCAGGGCGGCGGTCCGGATGCTCATCGAATCCTCCAGATGGGTGGCCGGATATCCGGTTTTGCCGTGCCTACCACTCCTCGGTGTAGGCACGGCCGTCGTGCAGCACCCCGGTCTCGAGCTGTCGCCGCTCGAAGTACGACTGTGCCGTGACCTGCAGCCCGTCCTGGTGGCACAGCACCGCATCGGGCCGCGGGTGCACGAAGAAGGGCATGGACATACGCCCGCCGTCGGCCCCCTCGGGGTTCACGACGCGGTGCCGGGTGGCCCCCAGCCGACCGCCGGTGAGCAGCTTCATCATGTCGCCGGTGTCGGCCACGATGGATCCCGGCGGAGCCGCCACGTCGAGCCAGCGCCCGTCCGGGGTCTGCAGCTGAAGCCCCGGCTTGGTGGCCGCCACCAGCAGCGTGATCAGGTTGATGTCCTCGTGGGCGGCTGCGCGCACCGCACCGGGCTCGGGGGTGCCCACGTCGGGGTAGTGGATGAGGCGCAGCACCGAGTTGCCGTCCCGCACGATGGGCTCGAAGAAGCGCGCCGACTCGCCCAGGTGCTCGGCGATGAGCACGAGCAGTTGCTGGGACGTCGCCTCCATCGCCTCGAACAACCGCCGGGTGGCCTCGCCGAACTCGGGCACCTCGGCGGGCAACACATTGGCCGGGATCTCGCCCGCTAGCGGGTGTTCGAACGGCAGATCGCGGCCGACATGCCAGAACTCCTTGAGGTCGGGCACCGCCGAGTCTCGCGCGTGCTCCACCCCAAAGCCGGTGTAGCCGCGCTGCCGACCATCATCGGGCCGCTCGTAGCCGAGCTTGACCTCGAAGGGCAGCTGCCAGACACGCCGAGCCGAGGCATAGGCGGCGTCGACGATGCCGGCATTCACGCCGTGACCGACCACGAACACGAAACCCCATCGCTCCAGGCCCGCACCCAGAGCCGCGACCATCTGAGGATGAGTAGCGGAGCCCACTTCCGAGAGATCGACGGTGGGAATGTCGGCGATCACGCAATCCTCCCGACCACGCGCGGATCCTATTCGACCAGCTTGAGGAAGGGCGCGCCCGGCTTGGCCGGGGTCGGCGTTTCTTCGGGTTGCGGGGGCGCTTCGATGGGCTTGGGCCAGAACAACATGCGCTGAACGCTGTTCCACGGGAACGTGCATCGGTACAGCGCGTCAAAGGACAGCGTGACCTGGACCGAATCGGGAAAGAAGTCGGGCTCGTTGTACTTCTGGTATTCGTGCTCGAACTTGATGGGCAGCGGCGTGTCGCTGTACTGGGCCAGCGTGGCCTCTGGCAGGCCCGAGTCAGCGCCCAACGAGCCCGTGTCGATGAGCACCATGAAGGTACAGCCCAGCAGAAAGCCACACTCGACCAGCATGGCGGCTTGCTCGGCGCTGACGTCGTCGAAGCCCACCACGCCGGGCGGCAGCGGCTTGGGGGGGGCCGGAGCCGGCGCGGCTTCGGCGGCGGGAGCGAGCCCGAGGTCGGTGGGCGACACCTCGAGCAGGTTGGTGATCGTCAGCAGCTCGTCGACCATCATGGGCTCGGACCCGGCGAGGATCTTCTTGACCCGCTTGCGGTCGAGCCCGGTCTTGCCGGCCACCACCGAAATGGTCATGCCGCGCTTGTCGAGCAGCTCACGGAGCCAGCTCAGCAGGGGTTCACTCGGTGCAGACAACGCCACCTCCGCAGCCGGGGTAATCCACCCATCATGACCTGGCAGTCTGCCGCCATCGTCCTGGCCCTGTTGACCGTCGTGCTCGTCAGCCGACGCGCCTGGCGAACCCTGCGTCGGCGGCGCGCTCTGGCCGGCATCCCGGTGAACGACGCCGTGCGGCAAGCCCGCGGGGTTCGTGTCGCCGGCCTGCTCGAGAACCTGCCGCCGATGAAGGGCCTCAACCCGCGTCGCCGAAACATGATGATCGGCGACCTGGTGCTGTTCGCCGATCGCTTCGTGCTGGGCAGCGACCGCGGGCTGATGGCCGATGTGGGCCCCCACACCGGCACCGAGTTCAGCAGCGTGCGCTGCACGGGCCCTGGTCGCCTGGTCATCGAGGGCGAGATCGGCCAGGGCCTGTACCGGTTCGAGATCACCGTCGACGACGCCCGCGAGTGGTTTCGTCTGCTGCAGCCCTTCGTGAAGGAGGAGGCCCGGGCGAGCACGGGCAAGCTGCCCTGGGAGCGGTAGGAGCGTGCGAGGCACTGGGCAAGCCTCTCGCCTGCCCTAGCTCTGGGTCATCCCCCGCCGTGAGGCCGTCCAAGCGATGTAGGCCAGCACCAGCACCACCACCGTGCCCATCGCCCAGCGGCTGCTGCGCATGAGCCAGAAGGCGGTGTCCAGGATGGGGGCGCCCACCCACACGCCCACCAGCATCATGCCAGGCACCGCCACCAAGATGCCCAGCGCGTCGACCCCGACGAACTTGCGGAAGCCCACTCCAGCGGCGCCGGCAACCAGGAAGACCGGGGTGCGTCCCCCTGGCAAGAAGCGCCCGATGAGCACCGACGCGGTGCCGTGCTTCTCTACCAGGCCGCGCGCCCGCTCGATCTTGGCCTCGCCCAGGATGCTCACCACCCGCGGCCAGGTGAGCAGGGACTCACCCAGCGCCCGGCCCAGCAGGTAGACGCCGACGTCGCGCAGCAGGGTGGCCGTGCAGGCCACGGCCGCCGCACCGGCCCAGCCGAAGTGCCCGTCGGCCACGCGGATCCCCGCGTACAGCAGGGCGATGTCCTCGGGAAAGGGAAGGATCACGCCCGCCAGTGCACAGATGGCGAACAAGCCCGGATACCCGGACATCGACTCCAGCAGCTCTCGAACCACAAGACCTCAGGCGAGCGCCAGTGTACGCCGGGCGGGCTGCCCACAGGGATTACGCCTGGTGACGGTAGTCGGCCAACACCAGCATCTGCACGCCGGCCGCCTGTTCGCGGTGCTCGGGAGCGCGGAACGAACCCACGCCCGCGGGCACCTCGACATGCTGGGAGGCCGCCAGGTCGATGGCGAGGTCATGCTGCAGCTGCGCGGCCATGCGTCGGGCCGCCGAGAGGGGCGCGCCGTAGCAGTGCGCTCCGGCGTCGTGCAGCTGACCGAGCGACAGACCGACGCTCGCCCCTGCCCTCACCGCGTCCAGGCCGGCCTCGAAGGCATCGCTCGGCGCTGAGAAGGCGGCCACGACGGTGGCTTCGTCGCCCGCCAGCGCCCGGCCACCGCGCTCGGCCAGGCAGGACTGCAGCACCGCTCGCCGCTCGGACATGGCCGTGGCCAGGCCCTCACCGCGAAGGGGCGAGTGCGCTTGCGCGTGCTGCCAGTCGGGCAACACCGCGACGACCACGGCCGTGAGCGAGCTCGTGGCTACTTGTTCTCGAGCGGCGCCGTCTGCAGCTGCTCTTCGATGTCACGAAGCAGCTGGGCGGCCGGCCCGGTGCGGTTGTTGCGGATGCACTTCTTGTAGGCCTTCCACAGGTCGCCCAGGAAGGGGTCGTCTTCGACCAGTCGGTGCTCTTCGGGGTGGCTGTCACCGCAGGGAAGCTCGACGCCAGCCAGCGAGCGGCGGGAGTGCAGCCCACGGATGGTGTTCAGGAAGATCTGCTCGGCGGAGGGCTCGCTGCGCTTCCGAAGCTCGAGGTAGATGTGCCAGGCGACGGACTCGGGAAGCACCGCCTCGCCTCCTGTATGGTTCACTCCGCGTCGTAGTGCCCGCAGGAGCTCTCGGTTGGTCAGGCTCTTGTCCACCACCTCGGTTGCCGTCATGCATCCTCCGTCAAAATCGACGATCAACCCAGTCTATCGGCCGGTGCCGGACGGGCTGTCACGTCTTCTCTGCGTGCGACAGAGTACCACGACGTCCAGCGACCACCAACGGAAAACGCCGATCGGCCCGTCGAACGAGGTTCGCGGCTCCGGCCAATGCACACTATCGCGCGCCCCGAGCGCACTTCTTCCCCTTCCCTATTCTCGTCAGGGACCTGCAAAATGACCCTCATCTTTCCACTCGTCTGGATCGGGATGGCCTCGACAGCGAGCGCCGGCGTGTTCCCCTACGAGGTGCACACCGACACGCTCGACAACGGGCTCACCGTGTTGGTGGTGCCCATGCCGGCTCCAGGGGTCGTCGCCTACCAGACCTGGATGGCCGTCGGCTCCCGCGACGAGATCGAGCCCGGCCGCACCGGCTTTGCCCACTTCTTCGAGCACCTCATGTTCTACGGCACCGAGACGCTGGGGGGCGAGGATCGCGAGAACGAGATCCTGCGCCTGGGCGCCGACGAGAACGCGTGGACCTGGTTCGACGACACCGTCTACCACCAGGTGATCGCCACCTCCGAGCTCCCCAGGCTGGTGGAGATCGAGGCCGATCGCTTCCAGAACCTCCAGCTCACGCCCGACGACATCGAGCGCGAGTCGGGGGCCGTGTACGGCGAGTTTCGCAAGGGCCGCGCCAGTCCGGGCAACCGCATGTGGGAGGAGCTGTACGCGACCGCCTTCACTACGCACACCTACGCGCACGACACCATCGGCTACGAGGCCGACATCGCGGCCATGCCCACCGCCTACGACCACGCCATGGGCTTCTTCGACAAGTACTACCGCCCCGAACACGCGGTGATCGTGGTGGCCGGCGACGTGCAGCCCGACCAGACCTTCGAGCTGATCCGCGGGGCCTACAGCGACTGGAAGCCCGCCACGGTGCCGCCCAACGTCATTCCCGTCGAGCCGGAGCAGACCGAGCCCCGGCAGGCGTACGTGCCCTGGCCCACGCCCACCGCCACCCAGCTGGGGCTGGCATGGCCCATTGCCGCCGCCGACCCCGACAACGCCGACCTGGCGGCGCTGCAGCTCGCGGCGCAGATGCTGGGCGCCAAGACCGGCCCGCTGTACACACGCCTGATCAAGGACGAGGGCCTGGCCTACGACCTGTACGTCGGCCGCGACGATCTGGTGGACCCGGGCCTGTTCAAGGTGATCGTCGAGATCAAGGAGCCGGAGCACCTCGACGCCGTGCGGGCCGCGGTGCTCGACGCCATCGCGTCGATGTCCGAGTCGGTGGATCCCACGACGCTCGAGCGCACCCGCAGCCACAGCCGCTATGGCTTCCTGACCGGGCTGGACGACCCCAAGACCGTGGCCGAGGAGCTGGGCTGGAGCCACCGCCGAGGCGGCGGACCCGACGCCATCGACCGCTTCTACGCGAGCTACGACGCGGTGCAGCCCGCCGACGTCAGCCAGGCCGTCGCCACCTGGCTCACCGACGCGCGCCGCACCGAGGTGGTGCTCAAGACCGACCCCGAGGCCGCCGCGGCCGCCGAGGCAGCGAAGAAGGCGCCCCCAGAACCCAGCGAGCCCCCCACAGAAGCTCCCCCTGAGGATGCCGGAGGTGAGCCATGAGCCTGCTGCTGTGGACCCTGCTCGCATGCCCGCCCAAGGTTGCCCCCGGTCCGGCCGCCAACCAGGTGGCGCAGCAGCCGGTGCGCGTGCTGCAGGAGCGAGACACCGCCGCTCCCAACGTGTACCTGCAGGCGATGGTGCGCGCCGGCAGCGCCTACGACCGCACCGGCGAAGAGGGCCTCGCCCACCTGGTCGCCGTGAGCCTGCGCGAAGCCGGCGCCGGCGACCTGGACGGCGCCGCCTTCACCGAGGCGCTGTACCCCACCGGCAACGACCTGGACGTCCTGGTGGACCGGGAGTGGGTGTCGCTGCGGCTCACCTGCCACACTGACCAGGCCGAGCTGTGCGTCGATCGCTTTGCCGATGCCCTGGTGCACCCCCGGTTCGACAGCGCCGATGTCGAGCGCAGCCGCGACGACGCGCTGTACGCGGTGACCGACGAGGTGCTGTCCGACGAGGAAGCCCTGGGCCACGAGGTGTTCGACAACTGGATCTTCGACGCCCACCCCTATGGGCACCCCATCCAGGGCCGCGCCGGGACCCTGCCCACCCTCGACGCCTCCGACGCCCGCCGCTTTCATGGCGACCACTACGTGCGGGAGGCGGTCCTGGCGGGCATCGGGGGAAACTTCGACGATGAGCTGCTGGCCCACTTCCAGGACCGGCTCTCGGACCTGCCTGGGACCCGCGCGCCGGAGCTGCCGCTGCAGGCACCGGTTCCAGTCCAGGGGCGCGCGCTGCTGGCCGTGGACACCGAGACGCCGGTCACCGGCTTTCACTTCGGCCACCCCATCGCGCTGGGCCGCAGCCACGCAGACTACGTGCCCCTGCACCTGGGCCTGTACGCATTCGGTGCCCACCGCCAGAGCCATGGGCGGCTGTTCCGCACCATGCGTACGGCACGCGGCCTGAACTACGGCGACTACGCCTACGTCGAGCCCTTCGTGCAGCGGGGGTGGACGAGCCTGCCCGAGCAGGGCGCGGTTCGGCGCCAGAACTACTTCTACGTGTGGATTCGGCCCACCAGCACCGACAACGGTCCCTTCGCCCTCAAGCTCGCGATCGACGAGGTCGAGAAGCTCGTCGCGGACGGCCTCTCAGAAGACGAGTTCGCCGCGGTGAAGCGCAACCTGCGCCTGGGCACCCCCCTGTCTGCCCGTGACCCGGGCCGGCGGCTGGCCTACGCGCTCGAGGCCGCTGCCACGGGCACCCCCGACAACCAAGGCGCGCTGCTGGAGCGCTTGGATGCGGTGACGCTGGAGCAGGTGAACGCCGCGCTGAAGGCGCACCTTCGGCCCGACGACCTGCGCATCGTGGCGGTCAGCGGCGAGGCGAAAGCGTTGGTGGCGGCCCTGGAGGGCGACGAGCCGACCCCCATCGTGTACTCGGACGTGGAGCCCAGCGAAGCGCAGGCGAAGCGCGACCAGGAGGTGGCCGGCAAGGCGCTGAACATCACCCCGGGCGCCAAGGTCGTCGGCGCGGAGGGGATCTTCCGGTAGCGGTGGGGCCTGGGCGAGCCCGGCCTACTGCACCTCGATGTCGCCGGACTCGTTGACGGTGAGCGGGATGGGGTTGTCGAGGAAGGGCACCAGCACGTCCATGTCGACGTCCAAGCCCGCGTTCAGCGGTTGCTTGTTGGTGACCGCGTTCACCACCGTGGACCCGGCGTTGAGCAGGTTGATCTCGAAGGGAATGGAGATCTGCTTGCTGAGGGCACCGTCGACATCGAACGGCGAGATGGCGCCGCTGCCCACGTTGACACCGGCCAGGTTGAGGTCGTAGTTCAGGTTGTCGAACTGCAGGTTGCTGCCGTGGTCGTTGTCGACGTCGATGTCGAGCTCGACCGTGGCGCGGTTTTGGAGCAGGTTCACGTTGGCGACGCGGAGCTTCTTCATCTTGAACTTGGGCGTGCGCAGCGCGGGAAAGTCGCCGCCCTCGTCGTAGGGGATCGCGATCTCGCCGATGGGCGTGTCGAAGCCGAAGTCGCCCGCCATGTTGAAGCCCACGAAGTCTTGGCCGCGGGTGGCGCTGATGGCGTCGTAGGTGTCGGTGTAGTCGAGGCGAACGGGCAAGCGAAGCTCGGCGAACTCCTCGGCGGGGAGCTGGAAACCGTCGGGGTCGTCGCCGGTCACCAGCGAGATGCCCTCGAGCCCGAGGTCGTAGCTGAAGCTGGCGAGGCCGATGTTGACCGGGTTCGGGTTGTGCACCTCGAACACGAAGTCGACCTCGGCGGCTTCGAAGCTGAGGCCCTCAAGCGTCATGGTGTCGAACTCGACGGTGGGCGTGAACGGCTCGAGCTCTTCGCAGCCGGTGGTCAGCGCCAGGACGGGAATGGTCAGCATCAGGATGCGCTTCATCGGGAACCCCTCGAATGTCGCAAGGACGACTCTACCCGACGAACATTCGAACGCAGTTGCCTCAGCTTTACTCGAGCTCGGTCGCGGCCAGGTTCTGCGTGATGTACTGCAGCTGGTATTCGGGGTCGACGATGTGGGCCTGAGCCGCCTGTTCGAGGTTCTGGAAGGCGTCCCAGGGGTCGTCGCTGTCGAAGCGGGCCGCCGCCGCCGCCCGGGCCAGCCCCACCGTGGAGTCGGACATGCGGTAGGTGGTCCACTTCTTGGTCTCGGACATCAGCCAGTTGTCGTCGTCGCGGTGAGCCACGCCCAGCGCGTGCAGCACCTCGTGGGCGATGGCGGTGGCCTCGCTGGCCTCGTCCCAGCCGTTGCGGGTGCCCGGCAGCGAGGCCTGGTCGGCGACGAGCACTGCGGTGCCGGGCATGTAGGCCCGGCCGACGTCCTCGATGTCGCCGTCCCACAGGCTCGCGAGCTCGGTCTGCTGGGTGAAGCCCACGTGCAGCACGTCGGTGCGCGACCCCACCTGCAGGGCGAAGGCATCGAGCAGGCCGTCGAGCTCGGTGGCGGTGTCGGGGGAGTGCCAGCCGCGGTGATCGATGGGCTCGAGCTGGATGCCCGCGCGTGCCAGGAGCGCACTGGCGCGCTCGAGGCGGACGTCGGCGGCGAACTTCCAGCGGTTGCCGTAGTAGGCGCGGTATTCCTCGTCGGCGCGAACCACGACCGGGATGCGCACCGTGTCGGGGCGCTGGGTCCAGACGGGGGGCTCGACCGGCTTGACGGCGAGATCCATGGCCTCTTGCAGCGCCACCTGCGGCAGGTTCACGATGGCGTCGCCGTCGACCTCGGGCGCGTACAGCGCCATGGTGCCCCAGGTGATCCAGCTGCGCCGCAGCTGCAGCCGGTCGTCGGCCAGTACGAACTCGCGCACGTCGACCACGGGCGCCCAGCCGAACAGGAACTGCTCGCCGTGCTTGGTGCTCTTGCCCTCCCAGCCGATGTCGACCTCGTACAGGGTGGTGAGTTCCTGGCGCTTGAGCAGGCCAACCGGCGTGTCGGGGGTGCGCTCGACCACCAGGGCGTCATGGGCGTGGCGGTCCCACAGGGCGTGCCACACCACCGACTGCGCCGCCTCGCAGGGCATGGCGCGGTCTTCGCATTGAATGGACACAGCGACGGTCTCGGCGTGAGCCGGGCCGGCAAGCGCGACAGCAATGAGGAGGGAGTTGATCACGTTGGATCCTCGAGATCCACGGGGCCAGAGGGGTAGATTGCACGGGCGTCGCCCTTGGACCACTCCCAGGCGGCGAGGTTCCCGCCGTAGTGGGCCGCGATGCCCACATCGATCAGGTGGAGCCGCCCTCCGCAGCGGGTCGCGATCTTGCCGGTTCGCTGGGTGGTATGCCCCACCACCATGCGCTTCACGCCGAGCTTGTCGAGCGCATCTCGAAGGGTGACGCACGCGGTCGACTCGTCGTTGTTCGCGTAGCCGCGGTACCACAGCGGGCCCGTCTCGCCGATGATGGCGGCGCCCGAGTCGAAATAGCCCTTTCGGCCGCGTTCGTTGAGGGCGTCGAGGCCGCCAGCAGCCCACTCTGGACGGATTCCGCCGTGCACGAAGACCGCGTCACCCGCGGTGGCGGCGATGTTCATGGTGGCCATGCGCCGCCCGTAGTCGCCCTGCGCAGAAAAGGCCTTGGAACGGGCATCTTTGCCACCAAAGGTGTCGAAGTCGCCGGGATGCACGTAGCGCAGGTCGCCCTGCAGGTTCATGACCTCGTGATTGCCGAGCAGAGGGAGCACCTGGCCCCCGGCTGCCTTGGCCTCGTCCTGGAGCCTCCACAGCAGATCGAGCAGCTGCTTGGAGTCGGGCCCGCGGTCGGTGACATCGCCCGTCTGCACCAGCGTGGTGGTGCCGGCGGCCCAAGCGCCGGAGTCGTCGATGATTCCAGCCAGTCGCAGGGTTGCAAGGGCATTGTCAAGATCGCCATGGAGATCCCCGATGGCGACCACACGCGGGGACTCGGCCACGCCGGCGCCCGGCTCGTCTGCCTCTCCCGCACAGGCGGGGGCGGCGACGAGCACCAGGAGCAACAACGCTGAGAGCGGGCTTTTCGGCATGTTCCTGCGGGGGACTTGGCGCTTGGACCCCTCTTGGGCCAATGTGCGACCACACAACGGCGGCGCGCGGATCGCGGCGCTGTAGCGTGGAAACCCGGAGTAGGCCATGGCGACAGACTTCCGAGAGCTGGGCAACGCGCTCGACGCAGCCCGCAACAAAGGGGCCTCAGCGGCCGAGATCCTGTACGAGAGCTCGACCGGTCACTCGGCCGAGGTGCACCGCTCCCGGGTGCTGCGGAACACCCCCACCCAGCACCAGCGCCTGGTTGCCCGTGCGTGGCTGGACGGCGGCAAGTACGGCGAGGCCTCGGCCGAGGGCGTCGAGGCCACAGCCGCCACCCTCGACGGGCTGTGGGACGAGGCGCTCGCCCTGGCGGGCAAGGCCAAGGCCGACCCCCACTCGGGGCCTTGGGGCCGCCTGGCGGGCAGCCCTCGCGGCCTTGGGCTCGAAGACCGCCGCTACGACGGGCTCACGCCCGAGATGCGCCTGGACGTGGTGCTCGACGCCGAACGGGGAGCCCGGGACGTCGATCGTTCCGTGCTCACCGATCCGTTCCGGTACGAAGACAAGCGCGTGCACCGCGTCTTTCTGGACACCAAGGGCACGGCGATCGAAGAGGCGGGCACCGTGTACGAGTGCAGCGGGGCGGTGCGCGTGAGCGCCGACGGCCAGGAGCTGCGCCTCGCGGGCGGCACCCAGGGCCGGACCTTCGCCAGCATCAGCTCGCTGCCCTTTGGTGTGCAGCTGTCGCGCCGCGCCATCGCTCTGCTGGGGGCCGGGCCCACCGTGAACGGGCCGGTGCGTGTGCTGCTGCCGCCGCTGGCCGTCGCCCAGATCATCGAGCGCATCGCGCCGGCGTTCACCGCGGCCGCCATCGCGGATGGCCAGAACTTCTTGGCCGGGCACACCCTGGACGACCGCATCCACCTGCTCGACGACGGCAGCTTGCCCGGCGCCCTGCGCACGACGGCCTTCGACGACCGTGGCATCGGGCCGGTTCCCCTCACCCTCATTCGCGATGGCCAGCTGTCGGGACGCTTCCTGTCGAGCCGCGAGGCCCGTCGCCACGAGACCCGCCCCACCGGGCACCTCAGCCACGGCGCGCTCATTCCTCGCAACCTGGCCATGCGCCCCGGCACGCGCTCGATGAACGCGATCCTCAGCGACCTGGGCGACACGGTGTACGTGGTGGACCACTTCGTCGATCTCGACGGCCTGGACATCGTCACTGGCGAGCTCAGCGCCCTCACCCATGGCGAGCTCAAGGTGGGCACCGAGGCCAAGGGTCCCGTGCGCAGCGTGCGCCTGCGCGGCAACCTGCGCGAGGTGTTCCGCGCGGTGGTGGAGCTGGCATCGGACACCGACCGGCACGGCTACATCGACGCGCCGGGCATCGTGGTGGACGGGTTCACCGCCGAGTGAGCCCGATGCCGGCCGCCTACTCGATGGTGACGGGGAACGAGCGCATGTCGGTCTCGAGCGACGCGTCGGTGATGGCGCCGTGCAGGAACGAGTTGATGGAGCGCTCGCCGGTGCGGCCCCCCTCGCTGGCCTCGATGGTGTAGTCGAGCAGCGTTCCCCAGCAGTTGGGCACGTCGGTCACGCCGACCGCCATGATGGTGAACTCGCCGCTGGCGTCGGTGGTGGCGGTGCCCAGGGACGCCCCTTGCGACCAGCCGTAGTCCCTGAGGTCGACGGCGGCGCCGGCCACGGGATTGCCCGAGGCGTCGTCGACGCTGCCATGCACGTCGATGTCGTAGGTGCCGTCTTCGATGCACTCGAGCTGGGTGGGGCCGGTGTCCTCGGGTTCGCCTCCGGTGCAGGCGAGCAGCGGCAGTACGACGAACAAGGCGGCAGAGCGCATGGAGGGGCCTCCGAGGGGTGCGCACTGTATCGCGATGCGCTGAGCCCCGCCTCAGCGCGCACTTCCCAGCAGCCCACCAACAAGGATTCGTCGCTTTGCTCCGAGCAAGCTCGACCCCGGCCCACCCCTCGCAGACGCGGTGGGGCGCGGGCGGTATGCTCGCCTCCTTCTACCCTGGGGGCACGATGTCGGTCGCCAACGCGGCTTCGACGACCAAGAAGCAGATCCTGAAGTTGCTCGGCCGCTGGCGCGGGCAGCTCGACGAAGCCCAGATCCCGTTGTTTCGGTCCTTCGTCGAGGACACGCTCCCGCGCATTCGCGGGCCCTACCTGGCCCAACATCCGGCAACCCAGGTCCTGAACTCGCTCGAGGTGGGCTTCCAGTTCGCCAGCCACCGCCGCAACGGCGACGTGCTCACCGAGGTTCGCCGCGGGGCTGGGCGCACCGTCGTGGCACTCACCAGCATGGACGACCAGCCGTTCATCGTCGACACCGTGCGGCTGTTCTTGAAGCGCACCGGGGCCGACTACTACGGCGGCTTCAACCTGACCTTCGTGGCCGAGCGCGACAGCAAGGGCAAGCTGACGGGCGTGGGTGGCGAGCAGGGGCGACGCGAGTCGCTGGTGATGGTCGAAGCCGACGGGTCCAACGTCGACGACCTGGACGGCGCGTCCGGCAGCCTCAAGACGAACCTGGTCACGGCACGGGCCGTCGTAGAGGACTTCCGACCGATGACCCGCTCGGTGGAGCGCTACATCGAGAAGCTCGAGGTGCTGGCCGACCGTCAGCCCGACAAGGTCGATGCCCTGCGCGAGACGGCGGCTTTCCTGAAGTGGCTCCTGGCCGAGAACTTCGTGTTCATGGGTGTCGACAGCGGCGAGCCCCTGGGGCTCGAGCGCATCGCCGGCCGGCACCAGGGCGACCAGGGCGGCGAGTGGCCCGAGGCGCACGAGCCCGGCACCGTCCGGGTGCGCAAGAGCGCGCTGGAGTCGCCGGTGCATCGAGCCGGCCGCATCGACGAGATCCTCATCACCCCGCCCGCCAGCGACCGCTTCGACCAGGCGCTGTTCGTGCGCGGCATGTTCACCTACCGTGCCGTCACCCAGCCGTGCCGCAACGTGCCCATCTTGCGGCGCGTCCTGGGCAGCATCCTGGCGGCCACGGGCACCGACCCCGGCAGCTTCCGCTACAAGGGCATCGCCAACGGCTTCGACAGCCTGCCCACCGAGTTCCTGTTCACGGCGTCGCGCAAGGCCATCCACGACACCCTCGAGCTGATCTTCGAGTCCGAGCAGCAGCAGGACACGGGCGTCACCTTCTTGCGAACCAGCCCGTACAGCGCGTTCTGCCTGGTAGCCATGCCCAAGACCCAGTTCTCGGACGACCTGCGCCGGGCGGTCGAGGCCGACATCGTGCACAGCCTGTCGGCCACCTACAGCGACCACGGCATCTTTGTGGGGCGCTACGACACGGTGCTGCTGCACTACTACCTGACCGGCGTGGACTTTCCGCCGGACGAGGCCATCGAGGCGCTCACCGGCCGCATCCGCGAGGCCGCCACCCCTTGGATGAGCCGGCTCTGGCGGGCGCTGAACGCGAAGTACGGCGAAGAGAGGGCCGACGAGCTCAGCGAGGTGTACGGCCGCGCCTTCCCCGAAGAGATGCAGCGCGACTCTGGCGCCGAGCGGGCCGTGCGCGACATCGAGCTGCTCGAGGAGCTCTCGGCCACCAACCAGCTGACCGCCGACCTGTATGTCGACGACAAGGGCGCGCTGGTGCTCAGGCTCTACGAGGCCGCCAACGTCTACCTCTCGGACCTGCTCCCCGTGCTCGATCACTTCGGCCTGGTGGTGCAGGACTCCTACGCCACCACCATCGATGCGCGCGGCGGAAGCCTGCACATGGACACCTTCCAGCTGCTGGGCGCGACGGGCGTGGGGCGCGAGGTGCTCATCGAGCGCGCCGACCTGCTGTGCGAGGCCCTGGCCGCGACATTCGCCGGGCGGGTGACCGACGACGGCACCAACCAGCTGGTGGTGGCGGCCGGCCTGACCTGGCAGGAGGTCGAGGTGATCCGGGCGTACGTCAAGTACTGCCGGCAGCTCAAGATCGCCGTTTCGCACACTCGAATGCGCGAGCTCATCCTGCAGCGTCCCGACCTGTGCTCGATGCTGGTCGACCTGTGGCACGCCCGCTTCGACCCCGACCTGCCCGGCGACCGGGACGCCGCCGTTGCCGGAGCAGCGGGCCGCCTGGCCGAGGCCATTCGCCTGGTGCACGCCCACGACGAAGACCTGCTGTTCAGCACCCTGTACCAGCTGTGCATGGCAACCACGCGAACCAACTTCTACCGAACCGACCGCAAGCTGCAGTACCACTCCTTCAAGGTCGACTGCAGCAAGGTGGACGCCATGGGCGCGCGGCGGCCGCTGTACGAGATCTTCGTGCACAACAAGGACGTCGAGGGCGTGCACATCCGCTTTGGCATGGTGGCCCGCGGCGGCCTGCGCTGGTCCGACCGCGATGACTACCGCACCGAGGTGATGGGCCTGGCCACCACACAGGTGGTCAAGAACGTCGTCATCGTGCCTGTGGGCGCCAAGGGCGGCTTCATGCTCAAGGACGCCAGCCGCGACCCTGCGGTTCGTCGCATGGAAGCCGATCGGCACTACCAGACCTTCATCCGTGGGCTGCTCGACCTCACCGACAACGCGGTCGAGGGCCGGGTGGTGCCACCCGCGCGCGTCGTGCGGCACGACGGCGACGACCCCTACCTGGTGGTCGCCGCCGACAAGGGCACAGCGCACCTGTCCGACACCGCCAACAAGCTGTCCCTCGAGTACGGCTTCTGGCTGGGCGATGCCTTCGCGTCCGGTGGCTCCAATGGCTACGACCACAAGGGCGTCGCCATCACCGCCAGGGGTGCCTGGGTGCTGGTGAAGCGTCACTTCGCGGAGCTTCAGCGCGATCCCTACAGTCAGCCCTTCACGGTGGTGGGCATCGGCGACATGGGTGGCGATGTGTTTGGCAACGGCCTGGTCGAGACGCCGCACGCCAAGCTGCTGGCCGCGTTCAACCACATGCACGTCTTCCTGGACCCCGACCCCGACCCGGCGTCGTCGTTCCAGGAGCGCAAGCGGCTGTTCGCCTTGGGCCGCGGCGGAGGTTGGCAGGCCTACGACACCTCGAAGATCAGCGAAGGCGGCGGCGTGTACGAGCGCAGCAGCAAGTCCATCCCGCTGTCGCCGCAGGTTCGAGCCATGCTCGCCTTCGACGAAGACACCGTCGAAGCTGGGCCCGAGGAGGTCATCCGCCACATCCTGAAGATGGACGCCGACCTGCTGTGGAACGGCGGCATCGGCACCTACGTCAAGGCCGAGCGCGAGACCGACGCCGACGCCGACGACCGCAGCAACGACGCGGTGCGGGTCAATGCCACCGAGCTGGGCGCGCGCATCATCGGCGAGGGCGGCAACCTGGGCATGACCCAGCGCGGCCGAATCGAGGCGGCGCTGCGCGGTGTACGGCTGAACACCGACTTCATCGACAACTCCGCCGGCGTCGACATGTCCGACCACGAGGTCAACCTCAAGATCCTGCTCGACCAGGTGGTCCAGCGCGGTGCCCTGGACATCGCGACGCGAAACCAGGTGCTCGAAGAGATGACCGACGAGGTGGCCAGCCTGGTGCTGACCAACAACGACACCCAGGGTCGGCAGCTGTCGCGCGACGTGGTGCGCAGCCAGCGCAACATCTTTGCCTTTGGTCGCGTCATCGACTTCGTCTCCAAGCAGTTCAAGGTGCACCGCAAGGCCTTGTTCCTGCCAGGCCACCTCGAGCTGGCCGAGCGCGCCGAAGACGGGGTCGGGCTCACGCGCAGCGAGCTGGCCGTGCTGTCCAGCTACATGAAGATGTTCGTGTACAACGAGCTGCTGGCCGGAAAGCCTCGCAAGATGCCCGGCTACCAGGAGCTGCTCACCGGGTACTTCCCGGAGCGCATCCAGCGGGAGTACCCGGCCGAGATCCAGAAGCACATGCTCAAGGACGAGATCGCCATGACCATGGCGACCACCCGCATCATCGCCGATGCCGGGGTCTCGTTCTTTCCCCTGGCCATCGAGACCACCGGCCGCAGCGTGCCGGCCATCGCCACCGCCTACCTGCGGGCCCAGCGGCTGGCCAAGGCCAGCGAGGTGCGCTCTGCCCTCGAAGAGCTGCGCACGTCCGTGTCGCTCACGGCGCTCAACCGCGCCTGGGTGCGGGTCGACGACGGTGCCTGCGCCGTGGCCATGCACTGGCTATCGTCCCGAGGGCGCATTCCCCGTGACGAGGAGCTCGACGAGATGGCCGGTGCGGTGAACCGGGCCTACGAGCTTCAGAGCTCGGAGGTGACCGCGCGAAACCGCGACCTGCTCGACGAGATGCGCGCCAACGACATCCCTGAGAGCGTCGCCCTGCGCGTGCTCAAGAGCCAGTACCTCAGCACCGCGCTGATGATCTTCGCGGACGCCAAGCGCGCCGACAGCACCCTGCAGCAGCTCACCGTCCGCCACCTGGCCGTGGCCAACGCGAGCCGGGTGCAAGAGGTGATCGACGACCTGGGCAGCCGCCCGGCTGAGGGCCTGTGGGAGCCCATTGCCCTGCAGATCCTGCGGGGGCGCTACACCGCGCTGCTGCGACAGATGGTGCAGAAGACGCAGGTCAATGGCCACGGCGACACCGTCGACGTGCTCACCCCGGCGCTGGCCGAGAACGAGCTGGCTGATGTGCGCGCCGTGATGGACGAGTTCCTGGAGACCGAGTCCGAGCCCGCGCTGTCGACCCTGCTGGTGCTCGAGGAGCGCCTGGCAGGCGCGATTCGCCGCATGGGCAAGTAGTGGCGCGATGGTTGCTGGTGCGCCACGGCGAGTCCGTGGCCAACCAAGAAGGCTGGCTGGCCGGGCACATCGACAGCCCTCTGACCCAGACGGGCCGTCAGCAGGCGGCACAGCTCGCCGAGCGTCTTTGTGACGAGCCATTCGAGCGCATCATCGCTTCCACGCTGTCTCGCGCCATCGACACCGCCGAGCTGGCCAAGGGCGACCGAGACCTTCCCGTCGAGACCGCCGATGCCCTGGTGGAGCGCAACATCGGCGAGTGGGCTCGCGTGCCGACGTCCGAGCTGTTTCACACGCCTGTGTGGGAGGCGAGCGTGCTCACCTGGGAGGGCTCCCCGCCGGGCGGCGAGAGCCAGGTTCAGGTGGCGCGGCGGGTGCTGACCTGGCTGGCCGACAACGACCGACCGGTCGACACGCTGCTTGTGGTGCACGGTGGGGTGCTGCGCACGCTGCTGGGCTTGCTCGACGGTCTGGAGCGAAAGGACTTCGCGTACCGCCGCGTGAAGAACTGCTCGGTCGAGGTGCGTGAGGTCGCGCCGGGCCGGTGGGCGGAGCTGCTGGGCAGTGTGGGGTGATGGGCGGGGACGTCGCGGCTACTTCCATGCCCCGTCGAGCGCCGAGCAGCTCTCTTTCGCCATGTTGGCGTCATAGCCCAGGCCGCCCGTCGAGTAGTAGTACGTCGTGGAGCCGGCGCCGTCGTAGCAGCTGCCGACGCGGCCTTCGGTCGGGCAGGTGCCGCCGGGGGTGAAGGTGCTGTCCTCGAGGATCATGCACAGGTCCTTCACGAAGTCTTCGCCCAGCATGTAGGCGTCCTCGCCGTTCTCGGTGCACTGGCTGATGTCGCCGATCTGGTCGCAGGCCGACTTGACCGCGCCCATCGAGCCGGACGCGTTGTCGGCCTCGATGTCGGCGGCAATCTCGTCGAAGGTCTGGTCGAGCTGAGCCGCAGGGCCGCCGCCGCAAGCGAGGGCAAAGCCCAGGAAGGCAATCGACGCGAGGGCGGACGGGATGGGGAAGTTCTTGGTCATGCAGGACGGTTAGCCGGTGGCATGAGCACCCGCACCGTTCACCCGTCCGAGACCCACTGCGAGATGACCTGGATCGTCATGCCGTCCCAGGCCAACGCCCTGGGCACGGTCTTTGGCGGGCAGATCATGGCCTGGATCGATGTCTGTGCGGCGGTCAGCTGCCAGCGCTTCGCCCGCTCGACGGTGGTCACCGCGTCCATGGACAACCTGCTGTTCCGCGCCCCGGTCAAGCAGGGCCAGGTGGTGGTGCTGCGCGCGTCGGTGAATGCAGCCTGGAACACGTCGATGGAGGTGGGTGTGCGCGTCGAGAGCGAAGACCCCATGACCGGTGAGCGCATCCACACATCCACCGCGTACCTCACCTTCGTGGCGCTCGACGATCAAGGCAAGAAGAAGCGCGTGCCCAAGCTCGTGGCCGAGACCCCCGACGAGGCGCGCCGCTGCGAGAACGCCGAGCGGCGGCGGCAGCGCCGCCTGCAGTGGCGGCAAGAAGACCGCGAGCACGGCTCGTGAGGATCTGGCTCGCCAGCGGCTCGCCCCGGCGCCGCGACCTGCTGGAGCTCGCCGGCTACATGCTGGACGTGCGCCCCGCCAACATCGACGAGACGCGCGACCCAGGCGACGACCCCGTGGCCCACGCCCGGCGCCTGGCGGTCGCCAAGGCGGCCTCGGCGCCGGCGGATCGGCTGGTTGTTGCGGCCGACACCGTGGTGCACCTGGGCGACCGCATCTTCGAGAAGCCCGGCAGCGTCGACGAGGCGATCGCCCACCTCTCAGCGCTCTCGGGGCGCTGGCATCAGGTCACCACCGGGGTGGCGGTGCGACGGGGCATCCGTCAGCAGGCCTTCACCTCGACCACCCGGGTGCGCTTTCGCGAGCTCACCCCAGGCGAGATCGCTCGCTACGCGCGCAGCGGCGAGGGCGATGACAAGGCCGGCGCCTACGGCATCCAGGGCACCGGCGGCTTTCTGGTGGCTGAAGTGCAAGGCTCGTGGACGAACGTCGTCGGGCTGCCGCTGGAGCCTACGATCGCCGCCTTGCGCGCCCTGGGCGATGCGTCGCTGGAGGCCGACCGTGGGCGTGCTTGAGCGGCTGGCCCAGGTTCGGGCCGGGGTCGCCGATGCCGCGCGGGCCGCGGGCCGCGATCCGGCTGATGTCACGCTCATCGCCGTGTCCAAGACCTTTCCGACCGCACCCATGGTCGAGGCCCACACCCTGGGTCAGGTGCACTTCGGCGAGAGCCGCGGCCAGGAACTGCGCGACAAGGCCCGCGAGCTCGCCCACCTGGACCTGCGCTGGCACTACATCGGCCGGATCCAGAGCAACAAGGCCAAGTACATCGCGCCCAACGCCTTTCGCGTGCACGCGCTCGAGACCCAAGACCAGGCCCACGCCCTGGCGGCTCGGGCGCCGGCGCCGCTGCACTGTCTGCTTGCCGTGAACATCGGCCGCGAGGCCCAGAAGAGCGGGGTATTGCCCGAACAGGCGCTGGACCGGTGCCGCGAGCTCGTCACCGCCGGGTCGGTGCAGCTGTGCGGCCTGATGTGCCTGCCCCCGGCAGGCGTCGACCCCGCCCCCTTCTACCAGGAGCTCGCCGACCTCGCCCAGCGGGGCCGGGCCGACGGGCTGCCGCTCCACGAGCTGTCGATGGGCATGAGCGGCGACTACGCCACCGCCGTCGCCCACGGCGCCACGTGGGTGCGCGTCGGCACGGCGATCTTCGGGGCCCGGTAGGGCCCCCCCAGGCCAGCGCTCCGCGGCGGAGCGGGCTCCCGATCCCGTTGCCCTCGGCGGGAGCCTAGAACGTGAACTCGATGTCCGAGACGGTCCCGCCCTCGATGGTGACTTCTTTGTCTTGCTTGGTGTCGCGACGTCCGGGCTGCATGGCGCTGATGGTGTGTACGCCGACGGCCAGTGGGAGCTCGAGCGGCGAGAAGTCGACCGGCCGTCCGTCGACCATCACCAGCACCCGCTTGTTGCTGCGCACCTTGAGGGTGCCCTTGCCGGTCGTGTCGCGCTTGGGTGGCGGCGGCTCGACCACCTTCTTCTTGGTGACCTGGGTGCGAACCGGCGGCTTCTTTTTCTTGCTGACAGGCGGGGGCTCGGGCTCTTTGGCCTGATCGTCGGTGTCGTCGGCCTGGGCATCGGTGTCGTCGCCCTCACCCTCGCCTTCGCCCTCGGGCCCCTCGGGGCCATCGACCGGAGGCCGGTCGGTGGGTGTGTCGGCGGGAGCCGCGACAGGGGGTGTGTCGGTGGGCGGCGTGGCGCCAGCATCGGTGGGGGTCTCGCCTCCGCCGCCAGCGGCGAAACCACCGGCCGTGAGCACGATGACCGTGCCCACGATGATCATCGCAGCCAGCACGCTGATGCCCCCGGCCACCGCCAGGAAGGCGGTCCGGGACAGCCCGAAGGGTGCCTCGTCTTCGTCGGAGTCTTCGTCTTCCCACTCGTCGTCGTCTTCTTCGTCGTACGAGATGGGGCGATCGGGCGGCTGGGTGGTGGGCAGCCCGGGGCGCGGCGCCTCGGGCTGCGCGAAGGGCTGGCTGCCAGTGGATGGCTCGGGCGATGACCGGAAGGGGTCGCCCTGAGGCTGGCCGATCGCGCCGCCGAGAGGCGGAGGACCACCAATGGGCCCGCCCATGGCCGGATCGTCGAAGATGCCCGGCATGGGCGGCGGCTGCGGCACATCCATGGGCGCGTTGTAGAGCTGAGACAGGTCCTGAAGCACCGCGCTGGGCACCTCTTCGGTGGGCGGCTCGTCGGCGGTAAAGTCACCTGCCGGGTTGGCCGACCCCATCAGCCCGGCCGACTCGCCCGGACCCAGCACGTCGTCGCCAAACAGCGGCATCTCGGGCGTGGACACCGGCGGTCCCGCAGGAGCCGTGTAGTCAGCGGGGTCGCCGCCACCGCCTCCCTTGAGCTTGTCGAGCAGACCGGACCCATCACCGCCGCCCACATCGACAGGGGGCCCGGTGGGGGTTGGCGGCGGCCGATGGTGCCCGCTGTCGGGCTCGTTCCAGCCTTCGTCGGTGGTGTCGACAGGGGGAGCTTGGTGCGTGCCGGTGCTGTACTCGGCCTCGCTGACCCAGTCGGAGCCGTCGTCGGTGCCTTGGGCCGCGCTCGGCTCGGCGGAGTCGCGCGGCGGCGACGGGGGCTCGGGGGGACCGCTGGCGCCACCCATCAAGGCATCACCCAGCGGGTCGAAGCCCATGCCCGCCATGGGGTCGGGAGAGCCCGCGGGGGCGGAGGGCACGGTGTCGGCGAACCCCGAGGGCTGCTCGAGCTCGGACGGGGCGCCCGGGAGCGACTCGGGCACGCCGACCGCGCCTTCGAGGCCGGCGACTCCGGGATCTTCGGCGCGCGGCGGCTCGGGCGGTGGCGGCTCGGGCGGCGGAGTCACCGCCGGCGGAGCGGCGGCCTCGGCAGGCGCGGTCTCGGCAGGCGCGGTCTCGGCAGGCGGACCCGCAGCAGGCTCGGCCTCCGGCGCCGCAGGCGCCTCGGGCGGCGCAGCGGGCGCCGGGGCAGCCGTGAGAACCGTGTTGCTCTTCTTACCTAGAAGGCGGCGCCTTCGCCCCATGCAATACCTCTGACCTCGCTAGCCTACCAGAGAGCGGCGAGCGAGGGCGGCTCGGCTCCGCCATCGGCGAAGGCACGAAGGGTGTCGGCGGCGCCCGCAGAAACGGAGATCTGCGCGCCTTGCACAGCGGCGAACGTACGAACGTGGCCATCTTGCATCAGCAGCGAGACCGCTTGTTCGAGCAGCAGCTGGTCTTCGGGGCCGAGCCCGCGCCACATGTTGTCGAGGCGGGTGGTGGTGTCGCCCACGGCACCGCTGTCGAGCAGAGCCTTGACCGCACCGCGGACACGGCCGCGCTTGGGGTTGGAGTCGGCGGGCGGTGCGTTGTCTGCCCACCAGTGCTGAATGCCGCCGTACTGCTTGACGGCCGCAATCTGGTCGTCGCTGAAGGTCAGGCTCTCGGGCACGGCTCCGGATGCGACCAGCAGACGAACGACCTCGAACGGGTCGACCCCCAACTCTTTGGCGACATCGGAGAGGCCTTTGGGTTGAAGCGAATCAAGCATTGCTCATCTCCTGCTGAACGGGCTCTTCCTCGGGAGGAAGCAGGTGGTCTACGAGGGCGTAGTAGCCGCGGGCCGAGACCTTGGAAGCGTTGAGCTCCGTGGAATCGCCGAGGATCTGGTCGAAAGCGGTCTGAAGTGCGGACTGGATGGGGCCGGGGTCGCCGCCGCCGAGCTCGAGCTCGATGGCCATCAGGCCCTGGTGGCCGCCGAACATCGCCTGAGCGGTGGGCAGGCCCACGCTGTGGCAGGCCTGGTAGACGGCCTGCACGGCGCGGGCGGCAAGCCAGGTCTGCAGGTCGTCGGCGCGGTTGAACCAGTGCGCCTGGGTCTCTTCGGGGACGGGCAACACCACCATGATGATCTCGGCGGTGCCCTCGGGCGCATCGACGCCGAAGACGATGTCGAGCGTGAGCGTGTCGCCCTCGATGGTGGGCAGGCCCGGATCGGCCTCGGCCACCTTGGCCTTGAGCTGGGCCTCGATCTCGTTGTGCTTCGCCATGATGACGTCGCGGAAGCTCTCGGGCATGGCCGAGAGCGTGGGCTCGATCGTGGTCTTGAAGGCGGCATACTCGTCGTTGAGCTGCTTGACCGCAGGGTCGTTGAGCACCGCTGCCAGCGCCGCCGAGCGGGCGGACTGCATGCTGGACATGATCTTGGCGCGCTCGGTCAACGCACCGGCCTGGCTGCGCAGGGCCTCGAAGATGCCGTTGTAGATCTTGGCGCCCTCGCCCTCGTTGACCGAGGACTGCTTGACCACCAGCTCTTCGCGGAACTTCTGCAGCGCCTCGAGCTGCTGCTGCAGGTTGGCGATCGCAGTGGTGAGGCTACCGATTTCTTGGTCGGCCTCGGTGAGCTCGGCCGATGCCTTGCCCTCGGCCTCGGCTCGCCACTTCGCCACGTCTTCCATGGCTGAAGCCACGGTGCGGACGCTTGCTGTGTCCATGGGTTTCTCCTTCCCGGACCGGGACCATACCAGTGCGCCCCGAGCGGGGGAAGCGATCCACACTATCCTTGGTCTGAAACCGGCCCGAGACGCTGTGCTGGCCTACTCGCACTCGGCCCAAAGGCCGATGCCTCGCGACTGGGCCTCGGCCTCGGCGGCCTCGAACTGGCTCTGGAGCCGGATGGCACCAAACTGCTCTTCGGGAAAGACCCGCGCGAAGCCGTTGGACAGCATGGCCAGGTTCACCAGCGCGAGGTTGTCGATGTTGATGGAGACGTCGTCGTTGTCGTCGATCTCGATCAGGTCGCCGTCGTCGGCCGGAACCCACACGTAGGCCAGCTTGCGGCCGAATGTGCCGACGCACTCCTTGTCGAAAGTGAGCAGCACCTCGCGGCCGTCGATCAGGCGACGCAGCTCGGCGGTGGCGGCGTCGGCGTAGCACTCGGCCGGCGCATCTTCTTTGGCCGTCTCTGGGGCATCGATGCCGAGCATGCGAACGCGATCGCCGAACTGTTCACCGCACGACAGCGTGTCGAAAGTGTCGCCGTCGATGACGCAGGCCACCCAGGTGAAGGTGTCCGGCGCACACGCGCCATCCGCCACCACAGGCACCTCGTTGGGCCAGCTCTCGGGCGTCTCGTTGAGCTGCGGCGCGCGCACGTCGTAGAAGCACCCGGCGAGGAGCGGCAAGAGCGCGACGGTGGCGTGGAGGGGGCGCATCGAAGGCGCACAGTGTATACGAGCGGCCATGTGGCTGCTGTGGCTATCCCTCATCGGCTGTGAAAGGCCCAACCCATCCGTGCCCGAGAGCCCGGCGGCGCCCGAGCCCGAGCTGCGCCTCGCAGCTCCTTGGCGCGTCGCCGACCAGGACGCGGCCGGCCTTTCGCTGCAGCTCGGCGACTCGGCCGATGGGGTGCGCGTGCAGCTCGCCCGCGACGAGCTCGGGCGCGTGCCTGGCGTGTCCCCCATCCGCGCGGGACGCACACTGTGGGTCAGTGACGAAGGCTCGGAGTGGCCAATGATCGCGGTGCCCTTCCCCGAGGTTGCGGTGCGCTCGGCCGAGCTGGTGGTGCAGGGCGTCGATCTGGTGGTCCGCCTGGAGGGCCCCCCACTGTCGGCGGTGACCCAGCATGAGGCGGCCGATGATCGTCCCATCGTGACCCTGGTCCGGCTGAGGCCGCGGCCGGCGGACTGGCGCATCGTCGTCGAGGGCGTGGCGATTCACAACTTGCCGGGCACCGACTTGAAGGTCGAGTCGGCGCAACAGGGCTGGACGACCGCCTCGCCCTGGGGCGAGCTGGACATCGAAACCCAGGCGCCGTCCTGGCAGAGCCGCCTGGATGGCCGCTGGACGTGGTCGACCGTGGGCAGCATCGAGGCCCTGCAGCCCTACCCCAAGACGGGAATGAACTGGCGACCCCGGTAGTTGGCGCAGTGGCAGGCGGCCCATAGGGTGTGTACCGTGCCCCTCCTGGAGGTTCCCGTCTTGCGCAACACAGCCCTGCTCGCCGCTCTGGCCCTGATCTCGTGCCGTGCCAACGACCCGCTCACCGAGGACATCGATCTGGACGGGTTCCTGGGGTACGAAGACTGCGACGACAACAACGCCGCGATCTTTCCCGGCGCCGACGAGACCTGCGACGGCGTCGACAACAACTGCAACGGCGACACCGACGAGATGCCCGTCGACGCCACGGCCTGGTTCGAGGACGCCGACGGCGACGGCTACGGAAACGCCGGCACCTCGGAGTCGGCCTGCTCGGCGCCATCGGGCTTCGTCGACGACAGCACCGATTGCCACGACTTCGATCCCGACATCCACCCCGGCGCCGACGAGTCCGACTGCACCGACCCGGTCGACTACAACTGCGACGGCAGCGTCGGCTACGAAGACAGCGACGGCGACGGCTTCCCGGCGTGCGAAGACTGCGATGATGCCGACCCCAGCGCCCTGCCCGGTGGCATCGAGGTCTGTGACGGCGCCGACAACGACTGCGACGGCGAGGTCGACGTCGGCGCTATCGACGCCACCGTCTGGTACGACGACGTCGACGGCGACGGCCATGGCGATCCGGACACGGCCATCGAGGCCTGCGACCCGCCCGAGGGCGCGATCGACCAGGCCGGCGACTGCGACGACGCCTTGGACACGATTTTTCCCGGCGCGGGCGAGCTCTGCGACGGCGCCGACAACGACTGCGACGGCCACATCGACGAAGAGGCGAGCGATCCCACCACCTGGTACGCCGACGCCGACGGCGATGGCTACGGTGGCAGCGGCTTCGTCATCGAGTCGTGCACGCAGCCCAGCGGCTTCGTGGACAGCGCGACCGACTGCGACGACCTGGACGCCGACGCCTTCCCTGGCAACGCCGAGGTCTGCGATGGCGCCGACAACGACTGCAATGGCTCGGTCGACGACGGCGCGCCCGATGTGGGCACCTGGTACCGGGATGCCGACGGCGACGGCTATGGCGACACCAACGACTCGGTGACCGCCTGCGAGGCTCCGGCCGGCTACGTCGAGCTCGACGGTGACTGCAACGACGGTGCCGCCGGCGTGCGTCCCCTCGCCCCGGAATACTGCAACGGCGTCGACGACGACTGCAGCGGCACCATCGACGACAACCCCATCAACCCGGGCACCTGGTGGCCCGACGCCGACGCCGACGGCTTTGGCGACGCCGCCACCCCGATTCGCGCGTGCTCCCAGCCCATCGGCACCCTCAGCAACGACTGGGACTGCGACGATGGCGACTTCGACGTCAAGCCCGGCGTGCCCGAGTACTGCGACGGGGCCGACAACGACTGCAACGGCACCGTCGACGACGACACCGCGCTCGACGCGCCCACCTGGTGGGTCGACACCGACGGCGACGGCTTCGGCGACGCCGCCGACAACACGACGTCCTGCAGCCAACCGACGGGCTACGTCGACAACGCCAGCGACTGCGACGACACCGTGTCGGGTCCGGGCAACACCGGCGATCTGGACACCTGCCCCGCCAGCTCGTGCAGCGCCATCCTGTCGGCGGTGCCCGGCGCGAGCGACGGCGCCTACTGGCTAGATCCCGACGGGACGGGCGCCTACCAGAACTACTGCGACATGGGCAACGGCGGCTGGACACTCCTGTTCGCAGCCGATGGCGGCAACACCACCCACGTTAGCGGGTGGAACGGTTGGTTCAACGCCGGCTCCACCGCCACGCTCACCTCCCCCTCCGACACCGGAAAGTCCGCCGCCTACGACCAGATGGGCTTCCAGGAGATCCGCATCACAGCGAGCGCTGGCGGCGGCTCGGCCTTCGAGGCCGACACCGGCTCACTGCAGTCGGACATGCTGACGCTGGTGGGCGCCGAGATCACGACCTGCAGCGGCCGTCAGCTCACCAACACGCCCCAGGCCTACAGCGGCAGCGTCACCTCGGGCACGTGGTTCAGCGGCTCTTCGCTGCACATCAAGACCTGCGACAACGATGGCACGTCGACCGAGGCCTTCAACAACTCGTACGACATGGCCATCTTCTACGCGGGTGGGGCCACATCCGACTTCAGCGTCACCAACGGCGACATCGGGTCGGAGTACCAGGTCGCCGGAGACGGCACGGTGGGCGACACCTCGGGCAACCAGGTGGGAGTCTGGGTGCGTTAGGAGCGTGTAGCGCGTAGCGCTCACACGCTCCTCCCGTGCCGGGGCCCGTGCCCGTGCGCAGCGAAGCGGTGCCCGATGGGACGTTGCGCCTTGTCGACCGAGGCCCGGAGGGGGCAGGCGGAGGAACTGGCTCCACGTGACCACGACGACGACGACGAGCCACCCGCGGGCCGTCGCTACCTTTCCATCAGCCCAAGACCGAACAGGACGGGGCGCCGAAGCCGGGCGCCCAGCGGAATTTCAAGGATTCAGACAGCAAGATCATGGTCGAGGGGTCCGGGCGCATTCGCACAGGCCTACAGCGCGCAGGCGGCGGTGACCGAGGACACGCAGATCATCGTGGCTTGCCCGCTGTCGAACACATAGGCGAAGGCCCGCGCCACCGCGTTCGGCACGGGCACGGGCACGGGCACGGGGTCGCCCGTGCGCTACGCGCTACGGACTCCTAGCCCTTCACCCCACCCGCCGTGAGCCCTTCCACGAAGTGGCGCTGCAGCGCAAAGAACAGCGCCATCACCGGCAGGCTCACCAGGATGGCACCGGCGGCGAAGTGGCCCCACTCGGCACCGTAGTCGTGCACGTACTGCTGCAGCACGACGGGCAGGGTGTAGCCGTGGGGGTCGCCCATCAGGGTCGCCGCCAGGATGAACTCGTTCCACGCGGTCATGAAACTGAACAGCCCGGTGACCGCCAGCGCGGGGCGCGTGAGCGGCAGGATGATCCAGAAGAAGGTCTGCCAGCGTGAGCAGCCATCGAGCAGAGCGGCCTCTTCGAGGTCTTTGGGGATGGTGTCGAAGTAGCCCTTGAGCGTCCACACGCTGAAGGGCACCGAGGTGGTGGCGTACACGAGCACCAGCCCCATCAGCTGATCGAGCAGCCCCACAGCGTCGAGCAGGATGTACAGCGGGATGAGCATGACCACGCCCGGGAACATCTGCGTGACCAGGAACGCGGCCATGCTGCGCTCCTTGCCAGGGAAGTTCCAGCGCGACAGCGCGTAGGCCGCCATCGTGGACAGCCCCAGGCCCAGGAGTGCGGTCGCCACGGAGACGATGAGGCTGTTCATCAGCTGCCGACCGAACAACCAGGCACCGGCATCGTCGGTGGTGCCGATGACATCGGCAAAGTTCTGCAGCGACATGGTGGAAGGGTCGGGCAGAGGCCACGGATCCATCGAGAAGGCCTGGGACGGTGTGAGCGCCATCTTGACCACCCAGAGCACGGGGTACAGGGTGGCCACCGTGAACACGAGCAGGAAGGCGTGCGTGGCCACGACCTGCCACATGGACGGGGCACGGCCCGGGCTGCGGCTACTCATGGCCCCTCACAGGACCTTCTTGCCGGCGAGCGCGTTGGCTCCGCGGCTGTAGGCGAGCAACACGAAGAAGATCAGCACCGCGTAGGCCGCGGCGTAGCCATAGCGATTGCCGCGGCTGAAGGCCCAGCGGTAGGCCTCGCTGATCAGGATCTCGGTGCTGCCGTCTGGCTCACCCGCGCTCACCAGGTAGATGACGTTGAACATGTTGAAGGTCCACACCGAGCCCAAGATGATGGCGGGCAGCAGCGCGGGCTGGAGCATGGGCCAGATCACGTGGCGAAAGCGGAACCACCAGCTGGCGCCATCGACCTCGGCGGCCTCTTCGAGCTCACGCGGGATGGACTGCAGGGCGCCCAGGGTGACCACCATCATGAACGGGAAGCCCAGCCAGGTGTTGGTGGTGAGGTTGGCGCAGAAGCTGGTGGCGAAGCGGCCGAACCAGTCGATCTCGACGGGGCCGCTGGACCCCACGGCGATGCCCAGCAGCGCGTTCACGGCGCCGTACTGGGCGTGGAACATGCCCTTCCAGATCAGGGCGGTGATGTAGTTGGGAACGGCCCACGGGATGATGAGCAGCGCCCGCCACACACCCCGCATGCGAATCCAGGGCTCGCGCAAGACCAGCGCCAGGGCGACCCCCAGCCCCACGTGCAGCGTGAGGTTGGTGACGGTCCACACCACGGTGACCGCGAGGGTGTAGAAGAAGCTCATGGGCGAGCTGACCGGCCAGTCGCGGGCCGTCAGGATGTCCCAGAAGTGCTGAAAGCCCACGAAGGTCCACTCACCAGCGTCGTGGGCAAAGAAGGCGACGGTGGCGCCCGTGAGGAAGGGAACCACGACCAGCGCCACCATGGTGAGTGCCGCTGGCGCGACCCACAGGTAGTCCCAGCGATGACGCCACACCCGCGCCCGCTCGTAGGGGTCGCGCAGCGGGGCCGCGACGACCGCGAGCGCACCCAGCACCACCATCGCCAGCAGCACCAGGTACGGCAGCGGGTTGGCGGCCTTGGCAGGCGGTCGGGTGAGGTTGTCGTAGTAGATCTGCGCTTCGTAGGCGGCAGACGAGGGCTCGACGGCGCCGCGGGTCACCCGGCGCAGGGCGCGGGCCTGGGCCTCGAACACATTGGCCACATCGGGCGTGGCCGGCATGGGCACCGCGGTCTGGGCTTGCTTGGCCAGCGCGACCAGCAACGGGTCGGTCGAGGTCATGCCCTCCAGGCTCACGGCCTGTCGCCCGACCTCCTGGCGAATGCGCGCACCCCGGGGCCCGGACAGCCAGGCCGCGAACTGGGCGGCCACGGCGGGCTGGCTGGCCTGCTGGGCCACGAAGACCGCGTCGACGCCCAGGTAGGGGCGCGCGGGCTCACCGGTCTCGCTGACCACGGGCAGCGGGGCCGCGGCGATCTCGCGCTCGAGCCCACCCAGGAACCACGGCCCCGAGATGACAAAGGCTGCGCGCCCGTCGTTGTACAGCCGGGTCATCAGCTCGGCGGTGGGCTGGCGGGGCATCACGCCCTCGTCGACCGCCAGCCGCTTGGCAAAGCCGAGGGCTGCGGCGTGCTGGCGCGAGTCCAGGTGCACCTGGCCATCGGCGTCGTAGGCCGCCGCCCCGTAGCCATGCATCCAGCCCGCGTGAAAGTACGGCTCGGACCCTTGGTAGGCCAGGCCGTAGTGGCCGTCGCCGGTGTGCTGCCGCGCCATGGCCACCAGCTCGTCGGTGGTGGCGGGCGGCGTGCCGATCTTGACGGGATCGTAGAGCAGCAGCACTGACTTGTAGGCCAGCGGCCAGCCCCAGGTCGTGCCCTCCCAGGTGAGCGCCTGCACGGTCGCGGGAATGTGCCCCGAGCCGATGCCGGGCGGCTCGTCGACCACGCCCATGGACGTCCACTTGCCCAGGTTGTCGTGGGCCGCGATGAACAGATCCGGGCCGTTGCCACGCGGGATGGCGGTCTCGAGCTTGCTGCCGAAGGCGCCGAAGGGCACGGCCACCAGCGACACCGAGTGCCCCGTCTCGCTGGACCAGGTGCGGGCGGCCTGCTCGAGGGCGTCCTGCTCGGCATCTCGCCACGCGTGCCACAGCACGATCTCTTCGGCGCGCGCGGGCGTGGCGAGCAACAGGCAGCACAGCAGAAGGGCGAGGCAGGCGCGCGCGCCGGCCTCTGCAGCCGCGATCACAGCCGAACCCCGGAGGCCTTGTCGAAGCGATGGGTGGTGGTGAACGACAGGCGGATGCGGTCGCCCTCGCGCACGTCGACCGGCTCCTTGACCTGGGCGATGAAGGCACTGCCCTCGAGCTCGAGGTGAAGCAGGGCCTCGGCCCCCATCGACTCGATGACGTCCACCAGCGCGGTGTGCTCGCCGTCGCCGACGCGCACATCGGTGGGGCGCACGCCCAAGGTGTGGTCGTCGCGCTCGAGCAGGTTCATCTTGGGGGAGCCGATGAACTGGGCCACGAAGGTGTTGGCGGGCGTGTCGAACAGCTCGCGCGGCGTGCCGAACTGCTGAACCACGCCCTGGTCGAGCACCAGGATGCGGTCGGCCAGGGTGAGCGCCTCGACCTGGTCGTGGGTGACGTGCACGATGGTGGCGCCCAGCGACCGGTGCAGGCGCTTGAGCTCGACCCGCATGTGGTGGCGAAGCGCGGCGTCGAGGTTGGACAGGGGCTCGTCGAACAGGAAGATCGCCGGGCGGCGCACGATGGCCCGGCCCATGGCGACGCGCTGCCGCTGGCCGCCGGACAGCTGCGCCGGCAGCCGGTCCAGAAGCGGCGTCAGGTCAAGCATCTGGGCCGCGGCGTTCACCGCTTCGTCGATCTGGGCTTGGGGCTGCTTGGCCACCCTCAGTGCGAAGCCCATGTTCTGCCGAACCGTCATGTGGGGGTACAGCGCGTAGCTCTGGAACACCATGGCCACGTTGCGGTCGCGCGGGTGCACGTCGTTGACCTTGCGTCCGCCGATGTGAAGCTCGCCGGCGGTGATCTCTTCGAGGCCGGCGATGCAGCGCAGCAAGGTGGACTTGCCGCAGCCCGACGGCCCCACCAACACCACGTACTCGCCCTCGGCCGAGGCGAGATCGACGCCCTTGAGGACCTCGACGTCGCCATACGACTTGTGCAGCGCTCGCATCTCGAGTGTGGCCATGGCGCCGCTTGTAAGTCGTTTGCGCGCCAACGGCGCGGGGGCTGCGTAACTCTTTACAGAGTCACGAAGCGTATCCCTGCCACACGAACACGCCGCCGCCCAGCAGCAGCATGCCCAGCACCATGCCGAACAGCACGGCCAGCACGATGCTCTGCGTCGATGCTGGAGCCTCGCGCTGGAAGGCCCGCGGCTCGGTGGTCTCGCCGTCTTCGGTCTCGAAGCCCGCCATGGACTGGCGCCGGGACAAGGGCGGCTGGGTGAAGGCGTCGCCGTCGAGCGGGTCGGCGGCCAGGTTGGGCACGTCGCCCAGGGGTGGCACCGTGGGCTCTTCGAGCAGGTCGGTGGGTTCTTCGCTGTGCAGGCCGGCGCGCAGCCCAGCCGGCGGCACCAGCCGCGGAAGCGTGGTCTCGTCGGGGTCGGGGAACAGCCAGGGCGGCTGGGTGGTCTCTTCGTCGGCGGTGGACAGATCGCCGAGCTTGAGCTTGGGCAGCGTGGTGGCCGCCTGGGCGTTGCCGCGCCAACGTTCGCGGTTCAGCCGATCTTCGTCGGTCTCCCACTCGGTGCTGGAGTCGCCGAGCCCACGCGTCACCCGGCCGCGACCCCGGTCGTCCCCCATGGCGTCGAGCAGGGCCAGGCAGTCTTGAAAGCGGTCTTCGCGGTCGACCTTGAGGCACCCGTCGATCACGCGGACGACGCGGTCTTCGAGGGTGGGAATGTAGTCGCGCGGGTCGAGGTGCTTGCCCTGAACCACGGCGTTGAGCACCGTCAGGATGTCGTTGCCCACGAACGAGCGCTCGCCGCCGCACACCAGCTCGAACAAGATGCAGCCCAGGCTGAAGATGTCGGCGCGCTGGTCGACGGTCTTGGCGTCGCGGATCTGCTCGGGCGCCATGTAGTAGGGCGTGCCCATGGCCACGTTGGCGCGGGTGTCGGCCTCGCTCTCGGACTCGAGGATCTTGGCGATGCCGAAGTCGCAGACCTTGGGAACGAAGCCGGCGGCCGTCGGGGCCAGCAGCACGTTGCTGGGCTTCAGATCGCGGTGCACCAGTCCCTGGTGGTGGGCCTCGGCGACGCCCTGCACGATCCCGCGAAACAGGCTCTCGGCCTCGTCGAGCGTGGGCTGGTGACGGCGCAGCCACCGATCGAGGGTGGGCCCCTCCACCAGCTCCATCAGCAGGGCCGTGGAGCCGCCCACCTCCAGGATGTCGTGCACGGCCACCACGTTGGGGTGCCGCAGCGTGGCCTGGAAGCGACCCTCGCGAACCAGGCGGTCGCGCACATCGGGCCGAGGCGCGGTGAGCAGCTTGAGGGCGAACACACTGTCGAGCTCGGCGTGCCGCACGCGGTACACCACCGCCATGCCGCCCTGGCCGATGTACTCCTCGACCTGGTACTTCCCGATGCGTTGGCCCGGTGGAAGCATCGCCCCTCTAGAAGTCGAACTCTTGGAACACGGCGCCGGCCGTCCACCAGAGTCCGATCACCTGTGAGCGGCTGTTGTCGTGGGGAGCGAGCTCGTCGGACTGCTCGGCTCGGCCCACGAAGACGGTGATCTGATCGAACGGGCTCCAGCCCGACCACGCTGTCTCGGGAACCGTGAACAAGCCGTCGTCCTCTACGACACAGGTGACCACATCGGCCAGGCCGGTGTTCCCAAAGATGTCGGTGCGGTAGCGCTGCAGCTGCATGCCCACCCAGTCGCCGGCGTCGTCGTCGTTCCACTCGAAGGTGACGTCCCGCGGCACCACCTGGGTGCCGTCCAGGACTGGCTCGCTGACGGTGATGGGGAAGGGCACATCGAGCAGGCCGGGAAAGCCGATGCCCTCGAGATCGCCCGAGGCGAAGGGCTCGAGATCGAAAGTGGCGCCGGACACGAAGTCGTCGACGGTGATCGGCAGCTCGTACCGGGTCTGGCTGGCGTTCCAGGTCAGCGAGAGGTCGGCCGGACCCGACAGGTTCGCCGTGGCGACTCCGGGGTCGATTCGGCTCACCGAGCCCTGACCGGTGTTGAGCACGCACGTGTCGAGGGTGGACGTGCCGAATGCGTAGAAGCGGTAGTCGACCGGTGTGGGCTGGGTGATGGCGAGCCACAGCTGCCCGTCGTCGACGCCGGCTGCGGGACGATCGATCCATTCCATCACCCCCAGTACGCCGGTTTGGCCCGCCTGATCGGGGTAGTAGCGAAAGCCGTTGGACAGGGTGTCGCGCCGCGAGCCGGACACCACTGCAATGTCGGCGAAGCCGGGACTGGACGCTGGGGTAATGGCGGTGATCTCGTTGTCGGTGACGGCCACCACGTTGGCGTCGACGCCCGCGAAGGACACGGTGGCGCCGGCGCCGCCCAGGCCATCGACGATGATCTGGACCTGGGTGCCGCCGGCCGTGCTGCCAAAGGACGGGCTGACCGAGGCCACCTGGATGGGGTCGCCGATGATCGCCGTGTCGCCGGTGTCATCGCCGAGTCCCAGCTTGCCGGCGATCTCGTCGTTGGTGACCCAGCAGCCGCTGGACCCCAGCAGCGATGCGCCCATCAGGACGAGTCGCTTCACCAGCGCCCTCGCAGCCCGACGGTGATGCGGCCCGACGTGGGATCGGGGGTGATGAGCAGCCCCGAGGTGACCAACGCCGCACCGGTGACCCCGGACGCATAGCCGCCGATGTAGGTGGCCCGGATGCGGTTGGCGTCGAGGCGAATCTGCTCGTCGCGGGCGGTGGGGTAGCACTCGTCGCCCAGGGCGCACACGACCCCCGACTTGGGGTCGGTGTATTGGTCGTCGCTGTACGGATTGCCCAGGAAGCGCTGCTCGCTCTGGTTGCCCAGCGCCACCAGCGCGCCGCCAGCCGCGGCCGTTGCCAGGCCCACGAGCACCAGCGGAACGCTGACCTTGGGGCCGGTCTTTTCTTTCGGGGGCTTGGGCGGCTTGTCTGGCTTGATGGGCTTGTCGGGCGGCGGTGGCTCGCCGCCAGGGGTCTCGCCGCCGGTCATGAGCACCAGATCGGTGGCCAGATCCTGGACGCGCGAGCTGAAGCTGCCATCGTTGTTTCGAACCTGAATGACGTGCTCGCCCGCCAGACCCGAGATGCGCTCGCCGCCGCCCACGCGGCGCCCGTCGAGCCAGGCGGCGCCGGCCCCCTTGACGGTCACGTCGACCGTGGACTCGGACAGGCGCGTCACCCAGGTGGCATGCAGGTCTTGCAGCTCGGGACCCAGGTCTTCGCTGGGCTTGGTATCCGGGTCGATGGTGACCATGCGAATGGTGGCGTAGACCGCGCCCTTGCGGTCTTCTTGCGACAGAGACACCAGGGCATCGAGCTGATGCATGGCCATCAGCTCCTCGGTCGAGACCGGCTCGGTCTGGCAGCCGATGGCATCGTTCGCCTGAGCGAGCTTTGCCTTGGCGGCCTCGAGCTCAGCGTCGTTGAAGCTGTCCCACGCCGATTCCGTCAGATCAGGAATCTGGGCGCAGACAGGCTCCTCGGCCTGAGCGACCGTGGTGGCGAGCCACCACAAAACCATGCGGATCTCCGTGCAAGCTGCCGCCAGTTAACCCTAAAACCGCGCAAAAGGGCAAACTTCCAGGCTTAGCAGCCTGCTACGGGCAACTTCCGTCGTGCTTCTGCCCGCCGTCGAAGGCGTAGCACCACTTGTTGGTACCGCTGCGGGCCACCTTGATGGTGAACGAACCGGTGCTGCCGGCACTGGTGACCTCGACCGTATGCTGCCCGGGCAGCAGCTCGAGCTTGGCTGGGGTTCGGCCATGGTCTTCGCCATCGATCGACAGCGCAGCCGTCGGCGGCTTGGAGAGGATCTTGACGGTCACCGGACCCGCTGGCGGCGGCTTGGGAGGCGTCACCACCCCGATGTCGGGGGTGGGGTGAATGCTGGGCACGTCGGGCGGGGGCTCGACGGGGGGACCGGCCACCTGGGTGCCGGGGTCGGTGTCCTGGGGCTCATCGGTGCCGGCATCGGTGTCGGTGTCGCCCGCAGCGTCGGGGTCGGTGTCGCCGGCAGGATCGGTGTCCGTGGCCGGGTCGGTGTCGCCCGCGGGGTCGGTGTCGGTGGTCGGGTCGGTGTCGCCCGCGGGGTCGGTGTCGGTGGTCGGGTCGGTGTCGCCTGCGGGGTCGGTGTCGCCCGGGACCACATCGGTGAGGCCCAGCCCCGCGAAGCCACCTTGCTCGGTGTAGTAGGTCACCACCAAGCCACCGCCGGCAAAGCCCATGACGCCCATGGCGATGAGACCGATGACCATCCAGCCAAACAGCCCCAGGGCGCCCTTCTGAACGACCTGCACCTGCTCTGAGGGGGCGTCGTCGGGGCCGTCCTCTTGCACGATGGTGTCCATGTCGGGCTCGCCCGTGGGCACGATGCTGTTGCCGAGTGGCCCGTACAGGGGGTCGACGTCGGGCTGCACCTTGTCGTGCAGGATGGTGTCGTCGACGTTGCGCTTGTTCTTCGCCGAGAACTTGTCGAGCTTGGCCACCACCCGACCGGGCTGGTTGCTCTCGCCCACGTTGGTGGGGTCGTCTTCGCCGAGGGGGGCATCGCTGTCGGCCACGGCGACCTGCATCTCGGGCGCGTGGGGATTGGCCGGGCGTGCGGTCTCGATGGTGGGGGGATCTTCTTCGAACTCGGGCTCGATGTCCCGGATCTCGAAGGTCTGCTCGCCGCTGATGACGGCGATGAGGGTGTCGCAGTCGGGAATGCGCGCCCGCCGCTCGAGCACCAGGCAGCCCTCGATGGCGCTCACCAGGCGATCGGGCAGGTCGGGCTTGAGCTCACGGGGAGGCCGGAAGTCGTTGCCCATGATGCTGTTGTAGATGCGAATCGCGTCGTCGCCGGGGAAGGCGCGCTGGCCACAGACCAGCTCGTACAGGATGCAGCCCAGGCTGAAGATGTCGGCGCGTCGATCGACGTTTGCGGCGTCGCGGATCTGCTCGGACGCCATGTAGGCCGGCGTGCCCATCGCCACTCCGGCGCGTGTCTTGCCGCGGCCGGCGTCTTCGCCCTCTTCGCGCAGGATCTTGGCCAGGCCGAAGTCAGTGACCTTGGGCACGAAGCCCGACTCGGTCTGCTTGAGCAGCACGTTGGCGGGCTTGATGTCGCGGTGGATGAAGCCCCGGTCGTGCGCCGCCTTCACGCCTGCCAGCAGGCCCAGGAACAGCACCTCGGCCGCCTCGAGCGGCAGCTTGTACTCGCGCATCGCCTTCTGCAGCGACGGGCCCTCGATGAACTCCATGAGCAGCCCCGGCTGCCCATCGATGTCGAGCACGTCGGTGACCGCCACCACATTGGGGTGCACCAGGGTGGCCTGCACCCGCCCCTCTTGCAGCATGCGCTCGCGGATGACATCGCTGGTGACCGTGAGCAGCTTGAGCGCGTGCTTGGTGCCCAGCGACGTGTGATGCACCAGATACACCACGGCCGTACCACCCGTCCCGATGACGGAGTCGACCTTGTAGCGATCGATGGTCTGGCCTACCTGGAGCAACGCGTCCCTGTTTCGCCGCAGTCTAGCGCATGTCGGCGTCCACGCGCCTTACCGCACCCGAGAGCGTCGCACCAGTAGAGTGTGCTCTACGGCGAACAGGAGATGCTCAGGGTGAAGTTTGCGATTGCGTCGTCTCCACGGCCGTCGATGACGATGTACCAGGCGTAGGCGTTGCCCGCCGTGGTGAGCAGGACCTCCTGGTCGTCGAATGGGCCCGCCGAGGCATCCCGCTCACAAGATGTGGTGACATCGCCGGCTTGTGGGCAGTCGTTGGGCGTGAGGTCGGTGCCCTGGTAATGCCGGAAGATGCGCATCTCGAGGTCGCGATCGCAGTCCTTCTCGAGTGTAACGGTGCACTGCTTATTGGGAGGCTGCAGGAACCCGTAGACCCGCTCGGGCCCGTCGTAGTGGGACGACGATGACTCGGTGCTGGCACAACCCCAGTCGGTGTACATCGGCTTGTCGTAGTAAGTGCCGCCGTTCTCGTTGGTGCTGTCGATGCTATCGCCGATGAAGATCTCGGCGGTGACGCAGTCTCCGAACGCACCGTGTGCGGGGACCCCGGGGATGGGGATGTCGCAGAAGCCCGGACCGGTGTCGGTGTCCGCGTCGGCATCGGCGTCGGCATCGGCGTCGGCATCCGCATCGGCGTCGGCGTCGGCATCCGCGTCGGCATCCGCATCCGCATCGGTCTCGGGCGGTGCGATGCCCGAGTCCGGACTGAATTCCTGGTCACACGCTGCGGCACCCATGAGGAGAGCGGCTGCCAAGCAGATCCTACGCATCGAAGACTCCTGATACGCCCCGAGTGGGGAGTGTAGCAGCGAAGGGAGCGACCTGCAGGGTCAGGGCAAGCTCATGAGTGAGCAGGCCAGCAGGTCGAACTCTGCGGCATCGTAGTCGACGGTCTGCGGCGATGTGCCATCGAAGGGGTCGAAATCGACCATGCGAGCCGGATCGGCGTTGTCGTCCGTGCAGGCGGAGTCGGAGTCTCCATCGATGAAGAAGCGCACCGACAGGTAGGTGCCGCTGGGTGCGATGTTGGGCCCGAAGTCGAGCGACAGCTCGCCCCCGCTGCCGATGGCCGAGGTGATGCGGGCCTCTTCTCGGTAGTAGTTCTCGTGCACCAGGATGGCCGTGACGGGCAGACCCGCGTACGCCGTGTAGCCCGCGCCCTCGACCAGCAGCGACTGCTTGGGCTCCAGATCGTCGCAACCGTAGTTGAGCTCGTCGGCCACATCCTTGGAGTAGTTGACGGTGGTGGCCCCCGTCAGCGCGCTGATCTCGACGGTCACGATGACATCGGCGGTGTTGTCGTTGCAGCTGCCCTCGCCCGTGTAGTCCACCAGGAAGATCACCTTGTAGGACTCGCCGACCTGCCCGACGGTGCCGAAGTCGAGGGTGAAGGTGCCGTCGGTGGCGATGTCGGTCTCGACATTGCCCACGATCGAGCGGTCGGAGTCGGCCACCAACACGGCGACGATGTGCCGGCCGCCCGAGGTGACGTAGTCCGAGGCGACCAGTGCGATGTCCACCAGCACGGGGCCAGGGTCGCCCGTGTCGCCGGTGTCGGCGCTCCCCGTGTCGCCGGTATCGGACGCTCCGGTGTCGGTGTCCGCGTCGGCATCGGTGTCCGCGTCGGCATCGGTGTCGGCGTCGGCGTCGGCATCGGCATCCGAGTCGGCGTCGGTGTCGGCATCCCCGCCCCCGCCGCCCGTGTCGTCGCCCGGGTCGGTGGTGCCCGTACACGCGGTCACCGCCGCTCCCAGCCCTAGCCACATCGTCCAGCTGCGCATGTCACTTCACCACCAGGTTGATGAGGCGGCCCGGCACGAAGATCTCGCGTTTGAGGTCGCCTTCGGCCAGGTACTTTGCCACGTTGGGGTCGGCCTTCGCCAGAGCCAGGGCGTCGTCTTTGGCCACATCGGGCGCGACGTTGATCTTGGCGCGCAGCTTGCCGTTGATCTGGACGGGCATGGTGGTGGTCTGCACCACCAGCTTGGACTCGTCGTGCGCGGGCCACGGGGCATAGGTCACGCCATCGGCGTGGCCCAGCTGCTCCCAGAGCTCCTCGCACAGGTGGGGCGCGAACGGCGCCAGGATGCGCACGAAGCTGGCGAACTGCTGACGGCCCACCTTGCCCGCCTTGGTGGCCTCGTTGGTGAACACCATCATGTCGGCGATGGCCGTGTTGAAGCGCAGCGAGTCGATGGACTCGGTCACCTTCTTGATGGCGGTGTGCAGCGCGAAGTCCAGCTCGGGCACGTCGTCGTCTTGCAGCGTGTCGGCCAGGCGCCAGGATCGGTCCAGGAATCGCCGGCAACCGGACACGTCGTCGTCGGCCCACTGACCGCCCTCGTCGAGCGGGGTCATGAACAGCTCGTACAGGCGCAGCGAGTCGGCCCCGTACTGCTCGCACATGTCGTCGGGGTTGGTGACGTTGTAGCGGCTCTTGCTCATCTTCATGTTCTTGGTGAACAGCCGCCGTCCGTCGGACTTGGCTACGAAGGTGCCGTCGTCCTGCTCGACCACCTCGTGCGGGTAGAAGTACTTGCCGTCCATGTCGGGGTCGTCGTTGTACGCGATCGCGTGGATCATGCCCTGGTGGTACAGCCGCTGGAATGGCTCGGGCGTGCTCACGTGCCCCTGGTCGTACAGGACCTGGTGCCAGAAACGTGCGTACAGCAGGTGCAGCACCGCGTGCTCGGAGCCGCCGATGTAGAGGTCGACCGGCATCCAGTAGTCCTCTTCTTCTTTGCTCCAGCCGCGCTCGGCGTTGTGTGGATCGATGAAGCGCAGGTAGTACCAGCACGATCCCGCCCACTGCGGCATCGTATTGGTCTCGCGGCGTGCGGGGGCGCCGGTGTCGGGGTCGGTCGTGTGCAGCCAGTCGGTGGCGCGCGCCAGCGGTGGGCGCCCGTCGGCGGTGGGCTTGTACTCGTCGATGTGGGGGATCTCGACCGGCAGGGCTGACTCGGGCAGCACCTTCACCGTGCCGTCCTCGAGCTCGATGATGGGGAAGGGCTCGCCCCAGTAGCGCTGCCGGCTGAACAGCCAGTCGCGCAGCTTGTACTGGATGGTGCCCTCGCCGTGCTGGTTGTCTTGCAGCCACGCGATGATGCGCTTCTTGGCGTCGTCGATGCGCAGGCCATCCAGGAACTCGGAGTTCACGTGCGGGCCATCCTTGGTGTAGGCCTCGCGGGTGATGTCGCCGCCCTCGATCACGCGCCGGATGGGCAGGTCGAAGGTCTGGGCGAAGTGCCAGTCGCGCTCGTCGTGCGCCGGGCAGGCAAACACCGCCCCGGTTCCGTAGGTAGCGAGCACGTAGTCGGCAACCCACACCGGGACTCGCTCGCCGTTGACGGGGTTGATGCAGTACGCCCCGGTGAAGGCGCCGGTCTTGACGCCATCTGCGGCCTGGCTGATGCGGTCGCGATCGGTGAGCTTGGACGCGGCCTCGCGGTACCCGGCCACCGCCGCCTTCTGGCCATCGGCGGTGATCTCGTCGACCAGCGGGTGCTCGGGGGCCAGCACCGCGTAGGTGCAGCCAAAGAGCGTGTCCGGACGGGTGGTGAACACCGTGAAGAAGCGGTTGGACTCGGGAATGACGAAGTGGATGTGCGCGCCCTCGCTGCGGCCGATCCACTCGCGCTGCGCCTTCTCGGTGCTCTCGGGCCAGTCGACGTCGTCGAGCCCGGCCAGCAGCCGATCGGCGTACTCGGTGATCTTGAACATCCACTGCTTCATCAGGCGCTGCTCGACCGGATCACCGGTCTCGACGTACTTGCCGTCGTTGACCTCTTCGTTGGACAGCACGGTGCCCAGCGCCGGGCACCAGTTCACCGGCACATCGGCGCGGTAGGCCAGCCCCTGGTCGTACAGCTGCTTGAAGATCCACTGCGTCCACTTGTAGTAGTCGGCGTTGGACGTCGCGAGCTCGCGGTTCCAGTCGTAGGACAGGCCCAGGCGCATGAGCTGGCCCTTGAAGGTGGCCACGTTGCGCTGGGTGACTTCACGCGGGTGAATGCCTTCTTTGACGGCCTGGCGCTCGGCGGGCAGGCCAAAGCTGTCCCAACCCATCGGGTGCAGCACGTTGAAGCCCATCATGCGCTTGGCGCGGGCCACGATGTCGCTGGCCACGTAGCCCTTGGGGTGTCCCACGTGCAGTCCCGAGCCCGAGGGGTAGGGAAACATGTCGAGCACGTAGAACTTGGGCTTGGTGCGGTCGGTGGGGGTGGCGAAGCTGTCGTGATCGACCCAGTACTTCTGCCACTTGGCCTCGACCTCGGTGTGATCGTAGCGAGCCACGGCTGTCTCCATCGGTTTGCCAGTAGTTGTCGTGCGTAATGCGCCCTGTGGCGGGTTGCTCATCCAGAAGCTAGGTTGCGCGGCGTCATGGAGGCGAGCTTGAACGGCACCCGACGAATGTTGGCCATCCCCGCAGCGATTGGCCTTCTGGTGGCCTGCGCGGGCTCGAGCGGCGGCGACCCCGAGTGCTCGCCACTGTGCCGACTGCTGGTTCAGGACTGCGGCTTTCAGGCGTATCCAGAGTTCGATTCCTGCATCCAGGGTTGTGCCTACGACCGCGAGCAGGGCTCCGACATCACGCTGCTCACCGAGTGCATCCAGGGTGCTGTGCCCGTCGATGACGGTGAGTGCGACACCTTCACCATCGTGGAGTGCAGCAATGCCTACGGCCCGGAATAGCCTGATTCTCGCCCCCCTCGTCGGCTTCCTGGCCATCGGGGTGGCTTGCCAGCAGGACTACGCGCTCACCGACGGACCGGTGAACCTCGATCCGGGCGACGTCACGGCGTGCGACTTCTCGCCCATCGTGGGCACCAAGATGAGCACCTACGACTGCAATCCCGTGTTCCACTCCACGGACGAAGAGTGGGGAAGCAGCGTGGGCTCGGTCGGCTTCCACGTCACCGACGTGCTTGGGCACCCGTTCTACCAGATGTGGTACACGGCCTCGCCTCCGGGGTCGGGCTGGGGCGACTACGGGCTGGGCTACGCGGTGTCGGCCGACGGCACCAACTGGCAGTCCAACAACGACAACCCCTTGTTCCAGGCCGACTCCACCGCCTGGGACAGCGACGTCTTCCAGGGTCAGAGCATCGTGTGGGACGCCGACTTCGATCAGTACGTGATGATGTGGGGCGGCTTCACCATCGGCTCGGGCAACTCCGGCATCGGCGTCGCCACCAGCCCCGACGGCGTCAACTGGACCAAGAACCCCGCCAACCCGGTCATCGACTTCCAAGAAGTGGCCCTGAGCCAGGGGGTTCAGCCCTGCTGGCCGCTCACGCTCACGCGCACGGCCGGCGGGTTCACCGCCTACATCACGGGCTCCGACGCCGCCGACATCTTTGGTGCCGGTCGCTGCGACATCTACGCGATGAGCTCGCTCGATCTGGTGAACTGGAACATCAATCCCAACCCGGTCCTGGCTGGCGACGCCGAGTACGACCTGTGGACGGACACGGTCACCACCAACCTGCCCGACGGCATGGGCATGACCTCGGCCGCCGTGGTCGAGTACGAAGGCATCCTGTACATGTTCTACGTCGGCTTCGACTCGTGGACCGAAGACCAGGCCAACAACGTGCGCAGCGCCACCAACACCACGCTCAACCTGGCCACCAGCTTCGACTCGGGGCTCACGTGGAACCGGGCGGCGAACAACCCCTTGCCGGTGAACCTCACGACGCCTGCCGCCATCGGTAGTGTGGGCGCGCAGGTCGTGGGCGAGCGCATCCACGTGTGGGTCGGCGACTACTACGAAGACCTGGACTCGGCGGCGATCGGGTACTTCTACTACGAGCCGGACATCGAGATTCACTGAGCTTCGGGGTCGTTCCTGGTGCGGCCAGCGCCCAGCAGCAACTCGGCGGCCTGTTCGACCTTCATGCGCTGATCGCCGTTTCGACGAGCGATTTCGGCTCAAAACTCGTTGGCGAGCCGATCGATGTCCCCGCGGTCTTCGCCCCCGACGCCCACCCGGACCGGTGGGGCACCGGTCACATCGAACACGAGCCCCGCAGAGTCGACACGCACGTCGGCCAGGCTGCCCCAGGTGATCAGCACCCCGTCGATCGCGACGCCGCGGTCTCCGATGATCATGGTGGTGCCGGTGTTCTGCCGGGCCGCATCCAGTCTGGCCATGATCAGCCGCAGCCCCGGCCTGAACACCGCGGTGCCCGCAATGGCGACGGACGCCAGCAGAGCCGCCGCGACGAGCACGCCGTTCGATGGCGCGGCGACGCCAAGACCCAGCGCGAGCGGCACGGACGTCAGCATCATGAGGCCGAGCAAGATGGAGCCCCACTCCTTCCAGTCCACGGGTAACGACCGCACCTTGTCGCGCAGGACGAAGCGCACCCCGTCCTCGCTGCTGAGTGCCCGGAATGGGAGTCGGCGAGGGAGGGAAGTGTCGGCCCGATCGGAGGCACCTGAGCCGGGATCCGCATCCATACTGGTTTCTATCACGGTGGCGAGCGGACCAGACGGTGCCGGGCCGGACGGTGTCAGGCAACCACTCTCCGCCCGGTGTTTCCCGGCATCCGTCACCAGCGCCCTCGGATTTCCGGAAAGTGGTTGCCTGACACCGTCGCTCCTCGTCGAGGCGACCACGATCGGCCCCTCGGGGAGGGCGGTTGCCGAGCATCAGAGCGGTCCAGTTCAGCAGAGCCACTCCTGGGAATCCTGAGGCATGCGGATCGGTTAACGCCAGGCCCCGCACGGAGACCCGAATCCCATGAAGCGTTCCCTCGCCCTCCTCGTCTTGCTCCTCGCCCTCCCGGCATCGGCCGACAAGCCCAAGAAGGGCGACGACGCGCCCACGCGAACCCCCATCCAGCACTACCGCCACGAGGTGATGGAGGCGACGGGCGCGCACATGGGCGCCACCAAGGCCATCATCAAGGGCGAGGTCGACCGGCCAGCGCGCGACATTCTGGCCCATGCCACGGCCATGAACGAGACCGCCCACATCTTCCGGGAGCTGTTCCCCGAGGGGAGTGGCCCCGACGCCGGAAAGACCGACGCCGCCCCCGCCATCTGGGAGAAGCCCGAGGAGTTCGCGGCCGCCAACGATGCCTTCCTCGAGGCCACCGCCAAGCTCATGGAGGCGGCCAAGCGCAACGACATCGACGCCGCAAAGCTGGCCTTTGGCGAGGTCGGAAAGAGCTGCGGCGGCTGCCACAAGCCGTTCACGGTGGACGACCACTGATCTGGCTCTGGTTCTCGGTGGCGCTGGCGGGCGACCCGGCTCGCGGCGAAGTGCTCGCCGGCATGGGGCTGTGCGAGTCGTGCCACACCGCAGACGGCGGCCAGCCCTATGCCGGCGGCCACGCCATCGAGACGCGCTTCGGCACCTTCTACGGCAGCAACCTGACTCCTGACGCCGAGCACGGCATCGGGGGCTGGTCCGAGGCCGACTTCGTGGGGGCGATGCGTCGGGGACGCAGTCCAGATGGGCACTTCTACTGGCCTGCCTTCCCCACCACCGCGTTCACGAACATGCGCGACGACGACCTGCGCGACGTGTGGTCGTGGCTGCAGACCCTCGAGCCCAGCAGCCGCCCCAACGACCAGCACAACATCAAGTGGCTGTGGCGCGGACGCTGGAAGCTGGCATTCTGGCGGGTCGGCAGCTTTCGCGAGGGGCCGCTGCAGACCGACGATGTGGGGCAGTACCTGGTGGACAGCGCCGGGCACTGCAACGAGTGCCACACCCCGCGCGGCGGCCTGGGGGGCACCAAGAGACGGCGGTATCTGCAGGGCGATGCCAAGGGCCCCGAGGGCGGGCCGGACCTGGTCGACCTGGACTGGTCCACGAGCGACTGGGAGACCTTCCTGGAGATGGGCATGACCGCCGAGAGCGACTTCGTGGGCGGGGTGATGTACGACGTCGTCGACAAGGGCACCAGCAAGCTCAGCGCCGAGGAACGGCGGGCGATGGCGGAGTACCTGAGCGGGCTGTAGCCGCCGCGGCGCCCGCCGCGGCGCGGCGGGGGAGCGGAAGTTGCGGCCCCTTCTGCGGGCAGAGCGGGCGTGAACTTCCGCTTGGCCGATCAGAACGGCGTCGTACTTCCGGACTCGGCGTGCACGCCGCACTCGGCCACGCGCCAACGCCGGGTTTCGGGCTGGCCCCTCGGGCCCGGGCGCAGATTTCCCGCCAAAGGCGGAAGTTCAGCACGGGTCTGTTCCCGGCTGCGGAAGCTCGAGTGCTCTCTGCTGGCAGAGAGCGCTCGAGCTTCCGCTGGGCCCAGGCGCTGGGGGCCCAAGGCCCCGCTCCAACGCCGACCATTGGTAATCGGCCACCCCGCGTCGGCGCAGATGCCCTGTTGATGGGGATTCAGGGCGGACCATTGGTTGCCAGACCCCACGGCCCCCCCCCCCCCACGGCCCCCCCCCACGGCCCCCTACAAACTGCCCAGGCACTCGGAGTAGGTCGAGCCCAGGTCGGTGCAGTCGGCCGGGAACTGCTCCCAGAAGCCGTCGTCGCACACGCCTTCGGCCGAGCGGCAGCTCATCCACGCCTCCCACTGGGGCTCGCAGCCTCCCTGCTTGGCGGCCTTGGCTTGGGCGTCGAAGCCCGACTCGCACTCGCCGACGTCTTGCTCGGAGCAGGTCTGGCAGTCGCACAGGGCGCGGCAACCTTCGACGGCGGCGGGGTGCACGCCACAGCCCGCGAGCGCCAGCACCACAAACACGGCTCTCATCAGGCCCACTCCCTCGGGTTCTTCAGCACCTCGAGCATCTGTCCTTCAGGGCTCTCGGGGCTGGGCACGTGGTCGTACTCCCATCGGGCCGTCAGCGGCAAGCTCATCAGCACACTCTCGGTCCGGGCACCGGTCTTGAGCCCGAAGGTGGTGCCTCGGTCCCACACCAGGTTGAACTCGACGTAGCGGCCCCGGCGCAGCTGCTGCCAGGCCTTGTTGGCCCCCGTGAAGGGGCTGTCCTTTCGCCGCTCGATGATGGGGCGGTAGGCCTCCACGAAGCAGCCCGCCATGTCGGTCTGGAAGGCCAGCAGGGCGTCGGCATCGCGATCGGCGAGGTCGTCGTAGAACACGCCACCCACCCCCCTGGCCTCGCCGCGGTGGGGGATGAAGAAGTACTCATCGCACCAGGCCTTGAACCGCGGGTAGAAGCTGGGATCGGTGCGGTCGGCGGCGGCCTTCAGGGTCTGGTGGAAGTGCGCCGCGTCGTCGCTGAACAGGTAGCTGGGGGTCAGGTCGGCGCCCCCGCCGAACCACCAGTGCTGGCCGTCCATCAGCTCGAAGTAGCGGTAGTTGGCGTGCACCGTGGGCGCCATGGGGTTGCGCGGGTGCAGCACCAGGCTGATGCCGGTCGCGTAGAAGGGCGCGCCCTCGGGCACGTCGATGTCGCGGCGAGCGCGCATCGCGACCGCCGCCTGGGCGTTGAGCTCGCCGTGTACGGCGCTGGTGTTCACCCCGGCCTTCTCGAACACGTGGCCGTCCTGAAGCACGCGCGTTCGTCCGCCACCACCACCGGGCCGCTGCCAGTGGTCTTCGCGAAAGGCCTGCCCATCGACCTCGCTCATCGCCTGGGTGATGCGGTCCTGGGCCGCCTCGACCATCGCCTTCATGCGTTCACGCACGTGCACCTCGTTGCTCGGGTACCCTTAGCAGGTTGCGGAGGGGTGCCTGGGCGGCGAAGACGACACCTGGCGCGAGGATGATCCCTCGGCGACCTACACCGATCCGACCGCCACCACGGCCGGCCTGGGGCCGGAGGTGCAGCGGGACACCGACGCGCCCTCGCACCCTTTCGACGTGCGCTCGGAGCGCCGCTTCGCCGACCCGAAGACCATCGGAGAGGGCGGTCTGGGGCTGGTCTCAGCGGTGTTCGATCCCCGTCTGGGGCGCCAGGTCGCGTACAAGACACTCAAGACCGTCCGCACCACCGCCGTCGACCGCTTCGTGCGCGAGGCGCGCGTCACCGCACAGCTCGAACACCCGGGCATCGTGCCGGTGCACGACGCCGGACGCCGCGCCGACGGCACCTGGTACTACACGATGAAGTTCGTGCGGGGGCGATCGCTCAGCGAGGCCATTCGCGACTGCGACACGCTCGAACAGCGGCTTGCCCTGCTCGACCGCTTTCGGGACGTGTGCAATGCCATCGCCTACGCCCACAGCCGGGGGGTGGTGCACCGGGATCTCAAACCGGCGAACGTCATGGTGGGCGAGTTCGGCGAGACGCTGGTGGTGGACTGGGGCCTGGCCAAGCTGCAAGACGAGGCCGAGGTGACCGACGAGCGCACCAGCCTGGGCGCGTCGGCGTCCGAGACGGTCACGGGGCAAGTGATGGGCACGCCGTCGTACATGAGCCCCGAGCAGGCCCACGGGCGCATCACAGAGATCGACGAGCGCTCGGATGTGTGGGGGCTGGGGGCCATCCTGTACGAGATCCTCACCGGCAAGCCCCCGTTCTATGGGGACGCCGCCGTGCTGGTTCTCGAGCAGGTGCGCCGCGACCGGGTGCCGCCGGTTCGTAGCCGCCAGCCCGACGTGCCACAGGACCTCGCCGCCATCGCCGAGAAGGCGCTCATGCGGGAGCGGCAGGACCGCTACACCGACGCCGGAGCGCTGGCCCGGGATGTCGACGCCTTCTTGTCTGGCGCGCTGGTGGCGGCCTACGAGTACAGCACCCGTGAGCAGGTGCTGCGGTGGGTGCGAAACCACCGCGCGTCGGTCGCCACGGCTGCCCTGGGCCTGGCGGCCGCCCTCGCCACGGCGGTGGTGGGCTATTCCGAGACCCTGGCCGAGCGAGACCGCGCCGTCGCGGCCGAGGGCGAGGCCGTCCAGCTGCTCGCGGGCTCGTTCGCCGACCGCGCGGTCGACGAGCTGGCGCGCTCCAAGGCATCGGCGGCCCTGTACGCGGCGGCCTCGCTGACGCGTGTCGAGAATCCGCGTGCCCGAGGAGCCCTCGCCGCTGCGCGGGCGGGGTGGTACGCCTCGCTGAAGTGGGTGCGGCCGGTCGACGGCTGCCGCAGCCCGACGGTCTCGGCCGACGGCCTGAGCGTGGCGTGCGTCGGGGCCGACGCGGTGACCGTTCGCTCCGCGCAGGACTGGTCGGAGCGGTGGACCCTGCAAGGCCGCTGGACGCGGGCGGCGTTCAACGGGGACGACACACGCCTGGCCGTGGGCACCAAGAGCCAGGTGGTCGAGCTCGACGCGCGGGACGGGAGCGAGCTGGCCCGCCACGACGCGCCAGCCGACACCCTGGTGTACATGCCCGACAACCGCATCCTGGCCATCCGAAACCAATCCCTTTCCTGGATCACGCCCGGCAGTGAGGTGAGGTCTGATCGCCTGTGCACGCAGAACGCGTCGGATCTGGATCTGTCGATCCACGGCCACGTCGCCGTCGCCTGCACCGAGGGCATCGTGCACATCTACGACGCCGCCAGCGGCGCACCGACGCGGGTGCTGGCCGGCGTGCCCGTCGCGCTGTGGCGCGCCCGCTGGTCACCCGACGGCACGCGGCTGCTCTTCGCCAGTCTGGACACGCAACCCCAGGTGTGGTCGGTCGGGGCCGACGCCGCCCTCCTGTTCACCCTCGATGGCCACGTGGTGCCTCCGCGCGAGGTGATCTGGTCGGGAGACGGCCGCCACATCGCCACATCCGGGGCCGACCGTACCGCCCGGCTGTGGGAAGGCGACACGGGCCAGGCGCTCGAGACGCTGCCCACGGACGGGCTGTTGCCCTCGGTGCAGTTCCTGGGCAACCAAACCCTCCTCACCTCGGGCCACGAGTCCGAGCAGGTGCGCGCCTGGACACTGCCAGAACACCGCCGGGCGGTCTTGTTGCACGAGCACGGCCTCTCTGCCCTCAGCACCTCGGCCGACCAGCTGGTCACCCTCACCGGCGGAGGACGCCTGCGCGCCTTCGACGCGGCAACCGGGATGGAGCGCCACGCCGAGACCCTGTCCGATCACGTGGTCATGGCGGGTCAGTTCAGCCCCGACGGCACCCGCTTCGCCGTCACGACGCGCGCGCCCAACGGCATGGCCATCTTCGACACATCGACGTGGCAGCGCACCAACACCCTGCCGCTCGAGCGCGGGCTCCGCGATCTACTGTGGTCCCGGTCCGGGCAGTCATTGTTGACCTACGACTACGGAGCTCGCATCGAGGTGTACGGCACCAGCTCCTGGACCATCGACCAGTCGCTGCAAGACCTGCCCGATCCCCTGGCCCAGGGGCCGTGGACGGCGATGGCGGCCGGCCGCTCGTGGTGGGCGAGCTTCGAGGGCGACCAGATGACCTTCTGGGATGCCCGGGTCGAACCCGCCAAGCGCGGCGCGACGCACGTCCTGCCGTCGGAGCCCACGACCCTGGCATTCTCGCCATCGGACGAGCACGTCGTCCTGGCCCTCGAGGACCGAAGCGTGCGCGTCCGGGCTCGGGGGTCGGAGACCGACCTGGCCGTGCTCTGGGGGCACGAACACCTCATCGCGTCGTCGGTGTTCATCGACGAAGACACCGTCGCCACCGGGTCGATCGACCGAACCATCCGGGTGTGGAACTGGCGCGAGCAGCGCCTGGTCGCGACCCTGCGCGGGCACGAGCACCGGGTGAGCGCGCTCGCCACGACGCGGGACCTGCTGTGGTCATCGGGCTGGGACCACACCGCCCGCGCATGGGACCTGTCGGCGCTCGACGCCGAGCCGGCCCGAATCATCGCCGAGCTGAGGGGGCGCTATGGCATCGCCCTGCGCGGGACCGAGGTGGAGTTCGTGGGTGCGCAGTAGCACGCCCAGCGCCTCGAACCTGGGGTAGGCTCTGCCCATGCACCGATCGCTCCTGCTCACGAGCCTGCTGCTCGCCGCGCCCATCGCCGCTGCCCAAGAAGCGCCGCCAGACGACGCCAAAGACGCCGAAGACGCCGAAGACGCCGAAGACGAGGACGCCTCCGAGTTCTCGTACGTCACCGACGCCAAGGAACGCCCCTGGAAGGATATCTACCGGCAGGGGCACTCGTCGGGCCTGGGGGGCAGCATCGGTGCCGGCGTCGGCCTCGCCGCCGTGGGCGTGGGCGTGGCTCTGGCCGGTCCCAACGGGTGCGCTCCGGTCGACGGGGTGTGCACCAACTCCTGGATCGGCGATGGCTTCATGACCTTTGGCGCCCTGGTGGGCCACGCCTCGGTCATCGCCCAGAACGTCGGCTCGCTCAAGGCGCGCAAGGCCCTCAAGCAGTCCGGCGTGGCCCAGGTCTCAGCGCTGCCGGGCACCTTTGGTGTCGTGCTGTGGCTGGGCGCCATGGGCAGTGCCGTCGGATGGTTCGGCGTGGCCAAGCCCACCGATGCCCTGCCTCCCTTCCCCTACGTGGGCAGTCGCCAGTTCCTGATCGCCGACCACGTGCTGCTCGCCGCGGCCTGGGGGCTGGGCATCGCGCAGCACTCCATGATCAGCAAGTACCGCGACCAGATGCTGCCCGAGCTCGACACCGCGCGCGTCGACTGGGACGTCAGCCCCGAGCTCGGCGCCGAGTACGCGGGCCTGCGCCTGTCTGCGACCTGGTAGGAGCGCGGGCGCCTACAGCCGCTGCTTCAGCCACTCGCGCAGGGTCGCACCCACCTCGCGGTCTTGCAGCGCGACCTCGATGAAGGCCTTGGCGTAGCCCAGCGGCGCGCCAGTGTCCCAGCGCTCGGCGTCGACGATCTGCACCCCCACTTCACCCAGGGTGGCCAGGTGGTTGATGGCGTCGATGTGGTAGTACTCGCCGCCCTCGTGGCGCTGCAGGCCGCGCTCGAGCTCGTCGAACAGGGTGGGCGTGAACAGGTACCGCCCCAGGCTGATGAGCGTGCTGGGTTCGGAGCCCGGGGGTGGCTTCTCGACAATGCGCTCGAGCCGCAGCCCGCCCTCGTCCTGGGCCACGTCCAGCACGCCGTAGCGGGACACGTCCTGGCCCGTCAGGTCGTGGGCGGCCAGCACGCTTCGACCCGTGGTCTCGTGGGCCGCGATGAGCTGGGCGGTGCAGTTGGGCTCGCCAAAGAGGTCGTCGGGGTAGGCAACGACGAAGGGATCGGAGCCCACGAAGCTGCGGGCCAGCAAGATGGCGTGCCCCGTGCCCTTCATCTCGTGCTGGCGCACGAACACCACATTGGCGGCTGGCGGCGTGAGCTTGGAGAGCTTGTGAGCCGCCCCCTCGCGCTCGAACACCGCCTCGAGCTCCTTGTCCCAGTCGAACCAGTCTTCGAGGGTGCGCTTGCGGCGGCTGCTGATCACCAGGATGTCGGTGATGCCCGCGTCGACCATCTCTTGCACGATGAAGTCGAGGCTCGGCCGCGTGAGCAGCGGCAGCATCTCTTTGGGCACGGTGCGGGTGATCGGCAGAAAGCGAGTGCCGTAGCCGGCCGCGACGATGACACCCTTCATGGCTTGCCCTGCTCCTCTCGCCGGAGGTCGAGCACGCGTGCGGCCGACCTCGAAAGCATCGTACACACGCGCGGCCATCAGGATCGGTCGCGGCGGGCTGGGGAATGCGTTTGGAAACGGCGCCTACCGTGCTTAGATCGGCGCAACCCCCCGGTACTCGCATGCTCTGGCTCTACCTCTCAGCTCTCGGATTCGGTGGTTCGCTGATCGGTGCGTCCTTCTTCTTCGGGGGCGACGCCGACAAAGACCTCGACAAAGACTTCGACGTCGACCACGACGGCGATCTCGATCTCGAGGTCGACGGCGATCTGGACACCGACTTCGAGGTCGACGGCGACGTCGACATGGACGTCGATGCCGATGCCGATGCCGACCTCGATGTCGACAAGGACTTCGACGTCGGGCCGTCGAGCCCGTCGGCGGTCGGTGACGACATCGGCGGCGCGGCTGCCGTGCTGCGCTACCTGCCGTTCACATCGATGCGCTTCTGGAGCTTCGGCACCTTCTGCTTCGGTCTGGCAGGCACCCTGCTCGAGCTCATGCTGTCGGGCACCACCACGGTGCTGGTGCTGGCCGCCACGCTGGGCCTGGGCATCGGCACGGTGATGGCGTGGGCCTTCCGCTACCTCAAGAGCGACGCCGCCACCGGCGAGGTCAAGCTCGACCGCTTCATCAACCGCGACGCCAAGGTGATCGTGCCCATCCGCCCCGGCGAGACGGGCAAGATCGCCTTCCAGACCCTGGGCGGGCGGGTCGAGCTGCTGGCGCGCTCGCGCGACGACGCGATCATCGAGGCCGGAACCACCGTTCTTTGCGCGCACATCGACGGCGGCGGCGTCGCTCTGGTGACCTCGCTGCCCGATCTGGACGGCAAGCCGCAGCGCGCGGCGCAATCCAAGAGCGTTGCCATTCGATAGTTCTGTTAGTCTCCCCGACTTCTCTCTGCCGGAGGCCCCTTGTTCGAGCTTCTCTTTTTGGTTGGTGGTGCCGTGGGCGGCGCAGCCGTGCTGGGCGGCGTCATCGTTGCCAAGCAGTTCCTGTATGTGTGTCGCCCCAACGAGATCCTGATCTTCTCGGGTCGCCAGATGCAGCTCGAGGACGGCAGCCAGGTCGGCTACCGCGTGGCGCATGGTGGCTGGTCGTTCCGCTACCCCATCCTCGAAAAGGTCGACCGGATGGACCTCACCACCATCCCCATCGACATCCGCGTCACCAACGCGTACTCCAAGGGCAACATCCCACTGTCGGTGTCGGCCGTCGCCTACGTCAAGGTCAGCAGCGAGCCGCTCATCCTGGCCAACGCCATCGAGCGCTTCCTGGGCCGCGACAGCTCCGAGATCCAGCGGGTCGCCAAGGAGTCGCTCGAAGGCCACATCCGTGGCGTTCTGGCGCGAATGACCCCCGAAGAGGTCAACGAGGACCGCCTGAAGTTCGCCAAGGAGCTCATGCACGAGGCCGGCGAAGACCTCGACCGCCTGGGCATTCAGCTCGACGCCATCAAGGTGCAGAGCGTCAGTGACGACGTGCGCTACCTCGACAGCATCGGCCGCGAACAGCTCGCCATGGTCATCCAGACGGCCGAGATCGCCGAGTCCACCGCCAAGGCCGACGCCGAGGCGGCCCAGGCCGCTGCCAACCAGAAGGGCCAGGTCGCCACCGAGCAGGCCGAAAAGAACATCAAGATGGCCGAAAACCGCCTTCGCGCGGTGGTCGCCGACCTCGAGGCCAAGGCCAAGTCGGCCGAAGAGACCGCCACGCAAGAGGCGCGCACCGCCCGCGCCCAGGCCGAACAGAAGCTGCAAGAGATCCGCGCCCGACTCGAGCACCTGCGCTTGTCGGCCGAGGTCGTCCTGCCCGCCGAGGCCCAGCGCAAGGCCACCGAGCTTCGCAGCCGCGCCGACGCCGCCACCACCGCCGCCGACGGTCAGGCCATGGCCGAGGTGCTGCGCATGCTCACCGAGACGTGGCTCAAGGCCGGCGACGACGCCAAGGACATCTTCTTGATCCAGCAGCTCGAGACGGTGCTGCGCACGGTCACCGACCGGGTCAACTCCATCGACATCGGCGAGGTCACCCTCATCGATGGCGGCAATGGCCAGGCGCTGCCCCAGCACATCGCCGCGCTGCCCGGCACGGTCGCCGCGGTGCTCGACGCCTTCAAGGCCACCACCGGCGTCGACGTCACGGGCATCTTGTCCGAAGGCGACGTCAGAAAGGCCCTCACCGACACACCACCCCCGGGCAAGCCGCCCCGCCGGCTCACGTCCACCCCCGCCGCCTCTGGAGGCAAGTGATGATCGAGATCCTCATTGCCCTGGCTCTGGTCGTTCCCGTGCTGGCCGTCGTGGCCGGCGTCGCTTTCGTCGGCATGGCGGGCAACCTGCTGTACATCTGCGAGCCCAACGAGGTGCTGATCTTCAGCGGCCGTGGGCCCCGCGGCTATCAGGTCATCAAGGGCGGCCGCCGCTTCCGCGTGCCCTTGATCGAGAAGGTCGATCGCATCGACCTCACCAACATGATCATCGACGTGCACGTCGAGAATGCCTACTCCAAGGGCGGCATCCCGCTCACGGTTCAGGGCGTGGCCAACCTCAAGATTGGCAGCCACGAGCACGTGCTCGAGCACGCCGTCGAGCGCCTGCTGGGCAAAGACCGCGAAGAGGTCATCCGCATGGCCAAGGACGTGCTCGAAGGCACGCTGCGCGGCGTCCTGTCCAAGCTCACCCCCGAGCAGGTCAACGAAGACAAGATGGCGTTTGCCGAGCAGCTGCTGTCCGAGGCCGAGATCGACCTCACGCGCCTGGGTCTGGTGCTCGACACCATGAAGATCCAGAACGTGCACGACGATCGCGGCTACCTCAACAGCATCGGCCGTGTGCAGTCCGCCGAGATCATCAAGAAGGCCCGTATTGCCGAGGCCAACGCCCGTGCCGAGGCCACCCTGCGCGACGCGAACAACCGCGAGCGGGCCCGCCTCAAAGAGGTCGAGGCCGAGGCCCAGATCGTCACCGCGCAGGCCGAGCGCCGCATCCAAGACGCCGAGACCAAGTCCACCGCCATGGTGGCCGAGCAGCGAGGCATCGTGCAGGCCGAGATCGCCAAGGCCGAGGGCTCCATCAAGGCCGAGACCGCTCGCGTCGAGCAGGTTCGCAAGCAGCTCGAGGCCGACGTGCTCGAGCCCGCCCGCGCCGACATGGAAAAAGAGATCAACGAGGCCAAGGGCCGCGCATCCAAGATCCTCGAAGAAGGCCGCGCCACCGTGCAGGTCCTCGAAGAGATGATCAACGTCTGGCAAGAGGCCGGCGACAACGCGCGCGACATCTTCTTGATGCAGAAGATGGACGTGGTGATGGGCGCGCTCGTGTCCACCATCGACAACGTGAAGGTCGACCGCATCACCATGCTGCCCGAGGGTGCCCACGATGGCGGAAGCACCAGCATGCAGGCGGTGAAGTTGGTCGAAGAGCTCAAGGCGGCCATCGGGGTCGACCTGCCCAAGATGCTGACGGACGTGACCCGCAAAGAGGCGTAGGCCATCCCCGCGGTACCCTGGGGCATGCTCCTCGCCCTGCTACTCGCATGCGGCCCCGGCCCCACTGTCGACGTGCCCAACCCGCTGACCGACCCCGATGACGGGCCGGCGGCGGGCTCGCCGGACGCCGATCGGGCCTGCGAGGTGCCCGAAGACGGCGGGCTGGCCGACGTGTCGTCGCCCCGCACGGTCGTGGGGGATGGCACGCCCGAGAGCTGCACCTCAGCGGCGGTGGTGGCCGCGGTGGCCGGCGGCGGCGTGATCACCTTCGACTGCGGCGCTGAGCCCGTGGTGATCCCGCTGCAAGAGACGGCCAAGGTCTTCAACGACACGGGGCCAGACATCGTGATCGACGGGGGCGGGCTGGTGACCCTGTCGGGCGGCGGCGAGCGACGCATCCTGTACATGAACACCTGCGACCCCGACCAGGTGTGGACCACGCCGGAGTGCAACGACCAGGACCACCCTCGCCTCACCGTGCAGAACCTCACTTTCATCGACGCCGACTCGTCGAGCGACGAGGAGTACGACGGCGGCGGGGCCATCTGGGCACGGGGTGGTCGACTGAAGGTGGTGAACAGCCGCTTCTTTGGCAACCGCACCGCGATGCAGGGGCCCGATGTGGGCGGCGCCGCCATCAGGGTGTTCGACCAGCACCAGGACAGCCCGGTGTACGTGGTGAACAGCACCTTTGGCGGCGGCGAGGACTTCGCGAACGTGGGCAGCAACGGCGGCGCCATCAGCAGCATCGGCGTGTCCTGGAACATCTACAACAGCTGGTTCAGCCACAACCAGGCGGTGGGCAACGGCGGCAACCCCGCCCAGGACGGCACTCCGGGCGGGGGCAGCGGCGGCGCCATCTACAACGACGGCAACACGATGACCCTGTCGCTGTGTGGCACCCGCATCGAGCACAACCAGGTGGTGCAGCACGGCAGCGCCATCTTCTTCGTGAGCAACGACCGCTCGGGGGACATCGCGATCGACCGTTCGGTGATCACGCAAAACACCGGGGGCAGCTGGTACCCCACCCTGCCCCAGATCTCGGGCCACGCCGAGACACCGATTCGGGTCACCGACTCGGTGATCGAGTGATCACCACGTCAGGCGCCAGCTGCCAGCCCTGGGCCACGGTCTCGAGCACGTCGGCGAGGCCCAGACGCCGCAGCGAGCTCATCGCCACGTGCGCGCGGTTCTTCGCCGCCGCGGCGGCCATGCGCTCGCCGCGCCAGCCCGCGCCGATCACCGTGTCCAGGTCGGCGGGCCCCTCGCCGTTCAGCCGACGCTCGATGAACATGGCGAACACGCGGCGGTAGGCCACGCGGCGGGTCAGGTCGACCGCGTGGGGCCCGAGCCGAAAACCGGACCGATCGTCGGGCACCACGATGACCCGGCCGCGCGACCACGCGGCGGCGAGCTGGCCCAGCAGGCGTGCGGGGAGCTGCACCTCGTCGGGGCGCGCGGTGTAGGGCGCGGCGTCGAAGTCGAGGGGGGCTGCGGCACCCTGGGCGAGGCGCTCGTACAGGCGCGCGGCCTCGGCGAACATCGGGTGACCCAGCTGGTCGAGCTCGGTGGCCTGGGAGGGGAGATCGACCTCCCCCAGCCTTGCCTGGGCCGCCCGGCAGGCCGCACGTGCGAGCAGCTCCAGGCGTCGATCGCCGACGTCCGCCAAGCCGTCGATGGCGGCCCGGTAGTGCCGGACGGCCAGCACCGCCGCACCCTCGTCCAGGGCCAGCCCGCCCAGGTCCAGGTGGGCGATGGCCTCGAAGCGCGGGTGCTCGGCCTGCCCGTGCAGCTCGAGCGCTCGCTCGTGCAGCTCCCGAGCCCGGGGCAACAGGCCCGCCAGGTGCCGCATCACCCCCAGGTTGGAGGTGGCGACGCCCTCGGCGCGCACGTCGCCGGCGAGCTGGGCCGCGTGGCGGGCGGCCTCGAGCGCCACGATGCCCTCGGCGTGCTGCCCCGCCTCCCAGCGTGCGGCGGCGAGCTCCCCGCTCAGCACCTCCCGAAGCCGATCGTCGGGGGGCAGCAGGTCGATGGCCTGGCTGTACAGCGCCGCCGCCGACGCCGGGTCGTCTGGACGCTGCAACAGCGCATCCAGGGCCAGGACTCGGGCTCGCTCGGACGGCGCGCTGGCCATGGCGTCGGCCTGGGCCAGCAGCCGCTCGCTCTGTGCCCGATCGCCGGCGCGCAGCGCTCGGCTGGCCACGTCGACGAGCACCGGCACGGCCTGGGCAGCGGCCTCACCCCGGTCCCAGGCAGCCAGCCGCTCGCGCGTGTCACCCCGGTCGATGGCCCACCGGGCGTGGGCGTCGCCTGCGTCAGGCAAGCCGTCCAGCAGCGGCGCGACCTCGTCCCACACGGCGGCCGGCGAGAAGCCCGGCGGGTCGCTGGGGGTGCGCACCAGCAGGGCCCGGTCGAGCACCGCGCGCAGGTCGTCGTCGGTGGCCCCGGTGGTGACCAGCAGGGCCTGGGCCGAGGCGGGCCGGGCGAAGCAGCGGGCAACGGCGAACACCGCGCGCGCCCGCGGCCCCAGCTCGCTCCAGGTCTGCTGCAGGGCGTCGACCACCCGGGGAAGCGCCCGTACACCGTCGGTATCGACCCGGGCAAAGACCCCCACCAGGCCGTGAAGCTCGATGGCCCTGGCCGCCTCGATGAGCGCCAGCGGATGCCCTCCCAGGCGCTCGGCGAGGGGTCGGACCTCGTCGGGGCTGTAGCGCAGCCCGGCGCGGTTCAGCGCCTGGGCCAGCACCGCGACCCCGGCCTCGCTGTCGAGGGGGCCGAGCACGTACACCGACTCGCCGGGGATGCGGAGGCGCCGGCGTGACACCACGACCCAGCGGGCGTCCGGGCCCGCGGCGACCATGCGCGGCACCATGTCCAGCAGGCCCGCATCCAGGCGGTCGGCCTCGAGCAGCTGGATGGGGCGGTCTGGACCCGCGGCGGCCACCACGGCCACCGCCAGCGCCGTCTTGCCGATGCCCGCAGGCCCAAAGACGCACACCAGCTGCGCGTGCTCGAATCGCTCGAGCACGGCCCTCACCTGGTCTTGGCGTCCAAGCAGCTCCACACCCCATGGGTACCGCACCGGGCTCGCCACGGCTCGGCTTTAAGTGGCTCCGCGCCCAATTTCAGCAGACGGCGACGACGGCCATCCATACCCTCCAAAGCACCCAACCGGAGGAATCATGCTCATCCTGCTCGCCCTGTTCGCCTGCGACCTCGAACCCACCCCCAGCGTCGACGACGCCCCCGACCTGCTGCCCCCGGTCCCCGACTCGTGGGCCGGCGGCGTCGACGTCGAGCTGTCTGCCGACGGCACGCACTTCACCGGTAGCCGCGACCTGCTCGCGCTGACCGGGGGCTACGGCCCCATCGAGGGCTCGGTCGACAGCGTCTCGGTCGACTGCTTCCGCACCGCTCGCTTCCGCATCGACACCATCGCCAGCGACGACCCCACCGTGGTGAGCGCCGAGACCACGGGCGAGGGCAGCTTCGTGCTGCAGACCGGAGGCGTCGGGCAGACCGCTGTGCACGTCGCGGCCACCCTGATGGAGAGCACGCCCATCGAGGGCATCGAGTGGATGCTGGACGACGCCGAGCAGCTCGCCTGTGAGCAGCGCTGGACCGAGCTTATCGGCACCCCCGCCGACCTGACCTGGCACGTCGACGTGGCCTGGGCCCAGAACCTGGAGTTCGACGTGGCCAGCGCCTGCGGCACCAACACCCTGCGCATGCTGCCGTACACGCTGGCCACTGTGCCCTACCAGGTCTGGGACACCGAGGGCCGCGAGGTCAGCCGCGCGGCGAACTGGCACCAGGGCGCGAGCTTCGAGGTGGGCCGCGCCTCGATGGTCGCCGTCGACAGTCCCTACACCTCGGCGGTTCAGGTGCAGGCTCAAGACCCGGGCTGGGGGCACGTCTACTCGCACCTGGGCGCGGCCCTGGACGTGGACATCGTGCAGCCGAGCGAAATCGACTCGGTGGAGGTGACCTTCGCCGGCGCGGGGGGTCGCTGCCAGGTGCCGCTGTCCGAGGGCGACGAAGCCTTGGGGGGCCTGGTGTTGATGGGCCAGGCCACGGTGACGGCGAGCGCCCAGCCGGTGTGCACCGGCACCATGGAGTACGCCGTGACGGTGCACACGCCGTCGGTCTGCAGCTACGAGGCGGGCGTCGATGGCGCGCAGGGCGTGCTGGCCTTCAGCCAGGGCGGCACCTGCGACATCACCGTCGAGCTGGGCGGCGCGAGCCGGGAGTACAGCTGGTCGTGGAGCGGCTGAGCTGGAGCGCAGGCGGGAGGCCTGCGCCACGGGGCGTGGGGCGGCCTATTCCGCGAACTCGGCGATGACGAAGTCGACGCGCCGGTTCTTGGCCCGGGCATCGCGGGTGGAGTTGTCGGTGATGGGGCGCATGACCCCGTAGCCGCGGGACACCAGGCGCTCGGGCGGCACCCCGCGTGCGATGAGCGCGTCGCGCACGGCGTTGGCGCGGCGGTCGGACAAGGCCTTGTTGCTGGTGATGCCGCCCACGTCGTCGGTGTGGCCCTGGATCTCCAGGCGCACGATGCTGGCGTTGGCCAGCACGCGCCGGGCCACCTCGTCGATGAGCGCGGGCGCCTCGCCCACCAGGTTGGCGGTGCCGCTGGGGAAGATCAACGGGCGATCGAGCACGATCTTGTTGCCCTCGATCCGGGTCTGCGCCCGCTCCAGCTGGATGTCCACCTTGGCCTGTTCTTGGCCGGGCTCGATCTGGAGCACCGCCTCGGTTGGCGCGAAGTCGGGCGCGCTGGCGTAGATGTGCCAGGTTCCCGGCCGCAACGCGAAGGTCTCGGTGCCGCTGGGGCCCGTCTGCCGCGCCTTGAGCACCTCGGGCCCCTCGAAAACCACCTCGGCCTGGGCAGGCAGGTTGGCGTCATTGGTCACGGTCACTGTGGTGCGCGCCAGCTGCCACGGCAGCTCGATGAAGCGTTCTTGCGAGCCCGCGCGCAGGTTGTAGGTGCGGGAACCGCCGGTGTGCCCCACGGGAGGCTCGATGCGCAGCGAGACCTCGCCCAGGGGCAGCTGGTCCATCAGCAGCGCGCCGCCGCGGCTGGTGGTGCCCAGCTTGGTGTCGCCCAGGAACACCCCCGCGCCGGCCAGCGGGCGACGCTCGGAGTCGCGCACCCAGAGCAGCAGCACGGCCCGGTTGTCTTCGGGGGGGCGCAGCTTGAAGTCGGCCTTGGTGAGCACCGCGTCTTCGGGGATGAACACGCTCTTCTCGACCATGCCGAACTCGGTCGACGACACCAGCACCTGCCAGTCGCCCGGATCGAGCTCGAACAGGGCCCGGCCATCGATGTCGGGGCGCTGCGGGGGCACCGGACGCGGCCCGGTGAGCGCCACCAGCGCCTCGGTGAGCGGGCCGTCGGGCGCCTCGACGCTGACACGCAGCGCTCCTGGCGCCCACTGCGGCTCGACGGGAACCGCGGTGCCCACGTCGCCCTCGTCACCGGTGCTGGGCTGCAGGTCGACCTCGACGGTCATGGGCTGCAGAGCGGGCGCATGAACGGCGAGCTTGCGGGGACCCGGCGCCAGCCCGCTCACTCGCAGCGTGCCCAGTGACGAGGTGGTTCCCAGCGGCTTTCCGTCCAGCGCGACGTCTGCCCCGTCGACGGGAACGGTGTCGGGGCCGATGACCGTGAGCACCAGCTGGCCGCCGCCCTCGACGGGCTTGTCGAGCCGCACGTCCACCCTGGAGCGACGGATGTCCTCGGGGCGCACCAGGATGTCGCGCGACTGCATGCCGTAGTCGGTGGTGGACACCACCATCTCCCAGGTGCCAGGGTCGAGCGCGAAGCGGTGGTAGCCGTCGTCGCCCAGCTGGATGGGCTGCCCCGGCGCCGGGCCGTTGAGCAGCACCAGCGCATCGACGGGCTGCCCTCGGGGATCGATGGTCTGCACGTCGATGGTGCCAGGCTTCCAGCCCATCAACGCCTTGCGCTCCTGCACACCCTCGTGCAGGTCGAGGTCCAGGTTCAGGTCGCGCATGCCCGGCGCCTCGATGCGCACCGTGCGCGGACCGGGAACCAGATCGACCATGCGAACGGTGCCGCGGTTGGAGGTGGTGCCGATGGGCGCCTGGCCCAAGAAGACCGCGGCACCCGGCACCGGCGTGCCCTCGGGAGTCAGCACCTGCACGGCCAGCTCGGCGCTGCCGCCCTCGTCGGGGCCGAACATCACCGCCATCTCGATCATCGAGGTGGCATTGTCGGGCACCACGAACTCGCGTTCTTGCAGGCCCAGGGCCGGCGACGACAACACCAGCGTCCAGGTGCCGGGCCGCAGCACGAACACCCGCTCGCCCGACGGCCCCAGATCGCTCGGCGGCAAGCGGGTGGGCCCTGTCAGCGCCACCAGCGCGTCGGTGGGCCAGCCATCGGGGCCCAGCGCACGCACCTTGACCGAGCCCGGCAGCCAGTCGAGGGTCAGCTTGGCCTCGGTGGGCTCGTCGCCCACGTCGACGGAGCTGGCCAGGCTGTCGGCGAGCTCGCTGCTCTCGATGTCGATGGTGGTGCTGCCGCGCTTGAGTCCGCGCACGGTCACCGCTCCGCCCGAGCCGGTGGTTCCGATGGGCACCCCGCCGATGACGACGTAGGCGTCTTCGACCGCGCGGCCGTCCGGGCTCTGCACCTCGAGCGACAGCTCGGTGTCGTCCTGGCTCTCGAACAGCACCACCGCCACGCGCATGGCGCGCTGCCGCCCCGGCTCCACCCGGATGGTGCGCTGCTGGCCGCCCATGCCCTCGGACTCGACGTCGAGCACCCAGTCGCCGACGGGCAGCCAGGTGGCGTAGGTGCCCACGTCGTCGCGCTCGAGCCTGGGGGCCTCGCCTTCACCCTGGATCACGACGTTGGCCGGCAGGATCTTGCCTCGCGTGTCGAAGACACGCACCTCGCACCGAACGGGCTTCCAGGCCAACACCAGATCGCCCAGGGGAACCCCGGTCTCGCCCACCGTCGCCTGGGCGGGCTCGTACCCGGGGCGGCGCACCTCGATGCGGGTGCCCGCGGCCAGCTCGTTGCCCAGGTCCAGGCGCCCCTCGTGGTCGGTGCGGCCGACCTCGTGGCCGTCCACCCACACCGCCGCACCGCGAACCACGTGGCCCTGCCCATCCACCGCCCGCGCCACCAGGCTGGGCACCGGCGGCGGCTCGGGCTCGGGCTGGCCAAAAACCTCGCCGGTCCACCCGCCAGCGAGCACGAAGCGCAGCGGCGACGACCCCGGCGCCTCGCTGAGCGCACCGCCTCCGGTGGCCCCCAGCCAGGCCCCGTTGGCCATCCGGTACCGAACGCCGCCCAGCACCTCGACGGGCAAGCCGCGGCCCTCGAAGTCGATGGGCAGCTGCCACAGCCGGCTCTCGACCGTCATCGACAGGCCCTCGGCAGGCATCACCGCGACCCAGCCCCCCGCACGAAGCGCCGCGCCGGGGTTCAGGCCAACGCCAGCGTTGACGCCCAGCCCCACCGACTTGGTGTGCAGACCGGCAGCCAGATCCAGCCCGCCGCCCACCCCGGGGCTGCCCAGCAGCCGCTCGGCATCGCCGGTGGGCAGGCGCAGGCTGGGAATCGCCGCCAGCGCCAGGCCCAGGCCGTCGTCATCGACCCCCAGGATGCTCACCGGCACCTGCAGCGACAGGTCGCCCAGGGTGGCGCCGCCGTCGCCCTGGGTGCCCTTGGCCGAGACAAAGAGCGGCGCCGACAGCCCGACGGACACGCGATCGTGAACGCCCACCCCTGCCGACAGCTGGGCGCCCAGCACCCCAGCGAGCACCTCTTCGCTCACGACGTCGGTTCCATCTTCGTACAGGCGCAGTGCCGGCGCGTCGGCGTAGCCAATGGCCAGGCCTCCGGCGACGTGCCCAAAGGGCAGCAGCCGGCCGCTGGGGTTCAACAAGGGCGCCGCCACGTGATCGACGCCGACCGCGGGACCGCTGAAGTCCTGCGCCTCTTGCGCCGACGCATGGCTCGCCAGCAGCGCCAGGGTGGTGAGCACGGGCCCCCTCATCGGCGGCGCCGCAGCAGCAGCAAAAGCGGCAGCGCGAGCCACGGGGGCGCCGTCGGGGCCGTGCTGCAGCCCCACTTGCCGCCCACCACCCGCGTGGTGCGGTCGAAGCCCGTGCAGTCTTGGTCGATGCCGTCGTCGAGCACCTCGGGCACCGACGGGTTGATGCCCGCGTCCAGATCGTCGCAGTCGTCGCCGGGGTCGAGGCGCTGGTGGCCGTCGCCGTCTTGATCGTAGTCGTCGCCGCCGTCGCAGGCCTGGTCGGCCCCGTCGTACCAGACCTCGTCGGCGCCGGGGTAGCTGGCGGCATCGGAGTCGTCGCAGTCGGTGTTGTCGGCGACGGTGCCCGTGGGCGGGTCGCAGGTCTGCACACCGGGGTCTTGATCGTCGCCAAAGCCATCGGCGTCGCCGTCGTCGTACCACAGCACGTTGCCGACCGCGTCGGGGTCGTCGTTGTCGGACAGGCCGTCGCAGTCTTCGTCGACATCGGCCGGATCGCACACCTCGGCCACCGATGGGGAGCGCAGCTCGTCGCTGTCGTCGCAGTCGTCATCGGTGGTGGCGTAGCCCGCCACGATGGCGCACAGCTGCACGGGGCTGCCGGCGTCGCCGTGGCCGTCGGCGTCGGCGTCGGCGTAGAAGGTGGACGTGCCCACAACCGACGGGTCGGCGTCGTTGATCAGGCTGTCGCAGTCTTCGTCGACCAGCAGGGTGTCGCACACCTCGGTGCCGTCGGGACGCACGCCCGAGGCGGTGTCGTCGCAGTCCTGATCGTTGGTGGAGGTGGTGCCCGAGTCGTCGCAGGCCAGGACCGTCGCGGTGCTGCCCCAGCCGTCGCCGTCGGCGTCGACAAAGAAGGTGCTGGCACCCGCCATGCCGTAGTCGATGTCGGGGTCGGCGTCGTCGGCCTGGCCGTCGCAGTCTTCGTCGACGTCGCCGCTGTCGCAGACCTCGGTGGCTCCCGGGTAGCGGGCGCCATCGCCGTCGTCGCAGTCGAGGTACTCCACCACCCCGTCGCTGTCGCCGTCGAGGTGCCAGCCCGGGTCGGCATCGAGCCCACCGGTGGCCCCGATGTCAGCGGTGCTGCCATCGGTGTCGGTGCCCACTCCGGCGCCGACGAGCGGGCTCGACAGGCCCGGCAGGAACCAGTCGTCGGCATCGCAGTCGACCACCGGGTCGAGCACCTGTGGGTCGACGCCCACCAGGTGGCTGCCATCGAGCACCGCTGCCGGGCTGGACGCCAGGTCGCCCGCCGCGTTGGCGAACAGCGCGTTGTTGGACAGGGTCCAGCCCGTCGCGGCCGCGCCCTCGAGGTACAGGGCCGACGCGCCGCTCACGCCGTAGAACAGGTTGTTCACCACATCGATGGTGTCCGAGTAGGCGGCCAGCGCGCCGCCATCGCCCGAGGCACTGGTGGCCGCGAAGGTGTTGTTGGCCACGAACGCGCCGTCGCCGCTGATCACCAGCGCGCCGCCGTCGACCGCCGACAGCGATGCGAAGCCGCTGGCCCACACGCCCGTGCCCGTGCTCACGCCGTCGAGCCACAGGCCGCCGGCCTGGGCGCCCGAGCCTCCTCCACAGAAGGTCGAGCGCACCACATCGGCACTTCCGCCGCGCAACCACACCGCGCCGGCCCCGCCAGCTGCGGTGCTTCGGATGAAGCGGGTGTCGACGATCTGCACGATGGCGTCGTCGGTGGCGATGACCGCTCCTGAGCCGCCGGTGCTCTCGATGTCGCTGAAGTCGCAGTCCTCGACCACCAGCTCGGTGCCCGCGCCCGCCGTGGCCACCAGTCCGTCGCCCGCCCCGGACACCGCGCTGGCGCTGACCCGCCGAAGCACGAGTCGCGTAGCGGCGTCGACCACCTCGACGGCGTGGTCGCTGCCGGGCACCAGCGACAGATCCTGCAGCACCAGGTGCGCTCCGCTCGAGGCCACCAGCCCCGTGGTCGTCGACGCCGACACGATGGTGGAGGGACCCACGCCGGTCAGCGTGAGGTCGATGTCGATGGCCTCGCTGTCGACCACGTAGGTCTCGGCGGCCAACAGCAGCTCGTCGTCCCCCACCAGGGTGCCCGACACCAGCGCGGCATCGATGCTGGCGAAGTCACAAGCACTCGCACACACGTCGTACGAAGCGGCGTGTACACCGGGGACCAGTGCCAGCAACAGTGGGATCAGCGCGAGAGCATTCCGGCCGGACGGTACCCCGCAACGGTGCAGATCGGCAACACGAGCCCGTTGCTTGCGTCAAGATGCACCAAGCCACGTCAAGGACAGGAGGGTTTTTCCCCCACCGGGCTAGACTCGCCCTTCATGGATGTCAGCCGCCGCTACCGAATCCACGAGACCATCGGCCGTGGAGCCTTTGGAACCGTGTACCGCGCGACCCTCGAGGGTCGAGGCGGCTTTGCCAAGACGGTCGCGGTCAAGGTGCTCAACCAGACCCAGCACTGGGACGAGACCGCCGCTCGCTTGCGCGACGAGGCGCGGCTGTTGGGCATGGTGCGGCACAACGTGCTGCTGCAGGTCGACGGCCTGGTGCAGCTGGACGGCCGCTGGGCGGTGATCACCGAGTTCCTGGACGGCTGCAGCCTGCGCGACATCCTGCGCGCGACCCCCGTCCCCATGGGCGTGATGCTCGAGATCATCGGCGAGGTCGCCGGGGGGCTGCACATCGCCTACAGCGGCGCCACCCCCGACGGCCAGCCCCTACGGCTGGTGCACCGCGACGTGAAGCCGTCCAACATCCAGGTCACCAAGGTGGGCGAGGTGAAGCTGCTCGACTTCGGCGTGGCTCGCGGAGAGTTCGCCGGCCGCGAGTCCGAGACCTTCGTGGGGGTGATCGGAACCCCCGGCTACATGTCCCCCGAGCGCCTGGACGGCACCCATGGCGCGCCGGGCGACGTCTACGCCCTGGGTGTGGTGCTGGCCGAGGGGCTGCTCGGGGGCCGCCTGGGCAAGACCTCGGCGGTGCCGGCCAAGCACGCCAGGTACCTCGAAGAACGCATGGACCAGCTCGACGAGGCGCTCGGCGCCAAGCTCTCGGTGGTCGAGCCCCTGCTGCTGTCCATGCTGGCCTACGACCCCGACGATCGGCCCACCGCCAAGGAGGTCGAGCGCCTGTGCCGCGAGCTGCGCTACAAGGCCGGCAACGGCTACCTGCGCGAGTGGGCCGAAGACAACGTGCACGGCGTGCTCGAGGGCCTGCCCACCCTGCAAGACAACGAAGACAGCCTGTGCGGCATGACCCTCATCGAGGGGCAGGACGCCAAACAGCTGCCCGAGACCGAGGTCCTGACCGGCCGCGTGCTGTTCGAAGACCCCACCGCGTCGGCGCGTCCGGCGGCCAGCCCGGTGGTTCCCGTGCTCATGGGGGCCTTGGCCGGCATCGCAGTGCTGGCGACCGTGGGCCTGGTGGGTGCCGGCTCGTTCTGGCTCGGTAGCCAGCAGCGCGCCGCCGAGCCCGCCGAGCCGCCGACAGCCCAGGCCGAGCCGAGCCCCGAGCCCGCCCTCACCCCCGAGCCAGCCCCGGACGAACCGGTCGACAGCGACACCCCCGATGATGCCGCCGATGGCCAGGTCTCAGCGCAGGGCACCGCCGCGGAGCCCGTGCCCGACGCCCAGCCACCGGCCACCGCCGCTGAGGAGCCGTCCGCGCAGCCGGGTCCGGGCACCCTGATCACCCAGGGCCTGTACGCCACGTGGCTGGGCCAGCACCCGCAGTGGCACAAGCGCGAGGCGGCCGTCACCGGCCATGTGAACGGCCAGTACCTCGATGGCTGGACCGGGCTCGTGCCCCCCGACGCGGGCGCGCCGATGACCAACCTTCCCTACGACGCCGCCGCGGCGTTCTGCGTGGGCCGTGGCGGTCTGGCGGCCATGGACGCCGCGCCGAGCACCTGGAGCACCGACAGCGCGCCCTTCAGCGAGTGGCGGGCCGGCGGTGCGCGCCAGTTCGACGGCGCCAACAAGGGCGACATCGATCGCAAGGGCAACGGCTTCACAGGGGCGCGCTGCGCAAGGTAGGTTGCGCCATGATCAGAACGCCCCTCATCGCCGCCCTCGCCCTGCTCGCTGCCTGCCCGCCCTCTGCCGACGACACGTCGGCCGATGCCGGCACACCCCACACCTTCCAGGATTTGGCGGCCCTGGCATCGCCAAGCCACGCCACCACCGCCAGCCCCGACGGCACGCTGTACGTGGCCACCGATGCCGGCATCCAGGCGGTGGCCGCCGACGGCACGGTGACCCAGCTGGCCCAGGGCGACCGACCTCCCGGGGTGGTCACCTTCCTGCACGCTCCCAGCGAGGCGATCTTGCTCGCCCGGGTGCACGGCAAGGGCTTGTACCGCACCACCGTGGGCAGCGACACCTGGCGCCTCGCCGACGACGGCCTGGCCAACCCCGCGCTCGACTTCCTGAACCCCGGGGCCAAGCCCGTGCCGATGGCCGCCGCGCAGGAGGGCGGCACCACCTGGCTGGCCGCGCTCGGAGGCGTGTACCGCAGCGACGACCTGGGCCAGACCTGGACCAGCGTGGACGTGCCGTCGGAGGGCACCGGCAACCTGGCCTACACGGGCATCGCCGCATCGGGCGACCACGTGGTGGCCGTGTCCATGCTGCCCAGCACGCTGATTCCCGACGCCTTCTCGAACCTGATCGTGGGGACGGTGTTCCGCAGCACCGATGGGGGCGCCACCTTCAGCGACAGCAGCGCCAACTTCCCCAGCAACCACGCCACATCGGTGGCCCTGTCGGCCGATGGCACCGCGTACATCGGCACCATGGACATGGGCGTGCTGATGGCCGACGGTGACTCCTGGCTGGAGGTCTACGGCCCCACCGATGTCGTCGACGTCGAGTGGGTGGACGGCGGTCTGTCGGTGGCGTCGGCGACGCGCGGGCTGTGGCGCCTGGATGGCGACACGTGGACCGCCACCGATGTAGGCCCGATGGCCGGCCTGGCCGGCGATCTGGCGGTGGCCTACGACGGCGCGGTGAGCCAGGTGGTGGAGGGCGACGGGCCCGAGCCCCCCGAAGACGAGGAGGGCACCGTGCACGTCGCCCTGTCCTTCCACGTCAACTACTACCACTCGTACCGGGGCGACACGAACGACGACGAGGGCTTTGGCCAGGACATCCGCGTCATCGAGCGCAGCCTGGAGTGGCTGGCGGCGAACCCCGAGGTTCACGCCGACTGGGACATGGACAACGCGTTCTCGACCGACGACTGGATGGTCGAGCACAGCCCCGACATCCTGACCACCATCGAGGAGCGCGTCAGCGCCGGAACCGACGATGTGCGGCTGATGAGCTGGAACAACGGCGCCATGAGCATGTCGACCCGCGAGGAGTTCGACGAGAGCATCCGCCGGGCCTACGACAGCAACGAGGCGGCGTTCGGGCGCGTGGTCAACGGCGTGCAGCCGCAAGAGAACATGTTCACCCCCGAGCACATCGGGTGGTACCGCGACGCCGGCGTCGAGTGGATCACGCTGTTCAACGCCGCCAACCCCTTCACGGGCATTCGCGAGGACATCGCGCTCGAGGGCTACGAGCTGTACAACCCGGTCACCCTGACCGACCCCGACTCCGGCCGCGAGATGACGCTGGTGCCGGTGTACCACCACGCCGATCTGGTCGACCACGGCGGCCTGAAGGGCTGGGTGCGGCAGCTGTCGGCGCAGTACCGCGGCACGGTACTGCTGGTCATCCACTTCGACGCCGACTCCGAGAGCTGGGAGAACTTCGACCAAGAGATCACGGCCGTCGCCGACGAAGAGCACCTGGTGTGGACCAACATCCAGACCTACCTCGACGCCCACACCCCGGTCGCCTCGGTGCCCATCCAGGGCGACATCGCCGACGGCACCGGCGACGGCTTCCAGTCCTGGGCCGAGAAGGACTTCAACCACCAGCAGTGGACGCGGGTTGTAGCTGCGCGGCGCACCGCCGACCTGGCCCGATTCCTGGGCGACGGCGACACCAACGTCGAGGACGAGCTGGCCGAGGCCCTGGAGCCACGCCTGCTGGCGCTGTCCACCACCAACTACGGGCTCGCGATGCCCTACCTGGCCGACGACCGCGTGGTGAGTGCCACCGCCCAGGCCAACCAGGCCAAAACCCTGGCCGAGACGGCGCTGGCCACCGCGCTCGACCTGGACGCGCTGGTCGCCGGCGAGCTCGAGGTGGTCAACCCTCGCGACAGCGCGGGCCCGGCCCTGCTGGCGTTCACGGTGCGCGTGCCCACCGCCGACTATGTCGACCCCACCGGCGTGGTCATCCTGGACGGCGGCGCACAGGTGCCGCGCATCGCCCAGCACATGCAGACCGATGGCACCGACGAGGTCATCCGCGTCGAGATGGTGCGCGACGTCGCCGCCAACAGCCGCGAGACGCTCACCTGGACCTACGACATGGACGGACCCAACGCCGCGACGGGCACCCTGACGGCCACGGAGGCTCCCGCAACCGGGATCGTGCAGGCGCCGTGGACACAATGCGCAGGCGCCGTGTCTTCGGGCACGTCCACCGCAACGAGCGCCGCCGAGGCGTCGGACGGGCTGCGCGCCTGGGTGAGCGAGGACTTCACCCTCGACGCCTGCGATGGCGCCGGCACCGTGACCCAGAGCCTGTCCCGATGGGACGGCCTGCCGGGCACCGTGGTGGACGTGCAGGCCACCCTGGGCACCGCCACCACCGAGACCGATCTGCAGTCGGTGGTGCTGTCGCCCATCGCCTGCGAGGGCGGCGTGGCCGACGTGCGCTACCAGACCCACGGCGGAACGGTGCGCGAGCGTCCGGCGCGGCAAGACGTCGAGACCTGGAACGGCCAGTCCCCGGACGGCTGGGTGGACGTGGGCTGCACCGACACCAGCCGCGTGCAGATCAGCCACGACACCACCACCCGCACCTCCCCCGCCTTCCTGCCCCTGAGCAACGAGGGCGGCGCCGGCGTGCTGGCGCCCATGGGCACCCTGTACGGCGATCCGCCCTGGCACGAGTCCCGCCGCACCGGCGGCCACGGCATCGGCGACCTCGTCACCCCCCTGGTGGCCGACACCTTCCAGCCCGCGGCCCCCGACTGGTCGGGCAAGGACGTCGAGTACCGCCTCCTGGTCGGAGACGGCATCGACGACGCGACGTTGGATCTGTTCGCCCACCCGCCCTGGGTTCGGGTGGGGGAGTAGGGCCTACGACCACGCCTCAGCGTGGCTCTTGGCCCACTCGCGGAAGCGCACCGGCGGGTGTCCGGTCACCGCCCCCACCGTCGGGGTGACGGCCGCGGTCTGCCCGGCGCGGACCGCCTGGTACAGGCCACTCATCGTGGCCACCGCCAGCTCGGGCATGCCCCACTGCTTCATGCCCTCGATGTGCGCCTGGGGGGCGATGTCCACGAACTGCACGGGCTTGCCCACCACGTCGGTCAGGATGTCGGCCACCTGTCCGTGGTCGAGGCTCTCGGGGCCGGTCAGCTCCCAGGCCTCACCGGTCACGCCGCCCAGCAGGGCCTCGGCAGCGGCATCGCCGATGTCCGAGGCCGCGACGAAGCCCGTGCGCCCGGCGCCAGCCGGCAGCGCGATGGCGCCCTCGCTGCGGATGCCCTCGCCGTAGAAGCTGACGAAGTTGTCCATGAAGAAGGTGGGGCGCAGGTGCACCCACTGAAGGCCGCTGCCCTCGATGAGCTGCTCGACCTGGCGGTGCCCCGACTCGGGGTTGTGCTCGACGCCCATCGCCGACAGCTTGACCAGGCGCTTCACGCCGGCCTGTTGGGCGGCGTCGATCAACGCGGCGCCCACCTGGACCTCGTCGGGGCGGAAGCCTGGGATCACCAGGTAGACGGCGTCGATGCCCTCGAAGGCCGGGGCCCAGGTGCTGCGGTCGTCGTAGCTGAAGGCGACGAGCTCGGCGCCGGCCAGCGTGTGCTTGGCGGGATCGCGGGTGGCGGCGCGCACCCGGGCTCCGCGAGCGAGCAGAGCGCGGACGGTCTCGCGGCCGGTGGTTCCGGTGCTTCCGAGGACGAGGATGTGCTTGGTCATGGGGTTCTCCAGTCGTTGTGGTGAGCGGCGAGCGCCATGCCCGCCGGACACCTTCAAGCTAGGCTTGCGCTGACCCGTCATCTAGCTCATGTTCTTCATCTCAACATGAAGGTTGCTCATGTCGCCTCTCGAACAGCTCAACGTGCACCACCTGCGTGCCCTGGACGCCATCCTCGCCGAGCGCAGCGTGACCCGCGCCGCTGTGCGGCTGGGAATCACCCAGTCGGCAGTGTCCCATGCGCTTCGTGGGCTGCGCGACGCCCTCGAAGACCCCCTGCTCGTCCGAGGCGCCGGTGGAATGGTGCCCACCCCCCGTGCCCTCGCCCTGCAGCAGCCCCTGCACCGTGCACTCAACGACCTGGAGGCCGCGCTCTCGGATGGCCCGACCTTCGACCCGGCCACCTCCACCCGCACCTTTCGCCTGCTGATGCCCGACAGCTTCACGCTCAGCGTGCTGCCAGGGCTCCTCGACCTGCTGGCCAGCGAGGCGCCGGGGGTCGACCTGGATGTGCGACCCCCACCCCTGGGCGGCAGCGGCCTGGAGGGCGGCGATGCCGACCTGAGCTTCGTGGTGGGCAAGCGCGCGTTCTCGCCCTCGCTGCGCAAGCGAACGCTGTTCGACGGGCGGCTCGCGTGCATCGTGCGCCGCGATCACCCGGAGGTGAGCGACGAGCTCGACCTGGACACCTATTGCGCCCTGCCCCACGCGCTGATGAGCCCATTGGGCAGCGGTCCCGGCATCATCGACGGCGAGCTCGCCAAGATCGGCCGCAGTCGCCGCGTGCACCTGCGCATCCGCTTCTTTCTGGCCGCACCGCTGCTCATCGCGCGCTCCAACATGGTGCTGACCGGCCCCCGCGATCTGCTCGAGGCCTTCGTCCCGCTGGCCCCCGTGCGCCTGCTGGAGCCTCCCGTGCACGCCGAGGCCTTCCAGGCCAGCATGCTGTGGCACGAGCGCAACCACGAAGACCCCGGCCATCGATGGCTTCGCCAGTCGGTGGTCCGCGCCATGCAGCCGAGCGGTTAGCCACGCCGCTGTAGGAGCCCCACCATCCAGACCCTCTTCGGCAACACCACCGGCCTGAAGTCCGCTCAGAGCCGCCGCCTCCGCGCCCTGTACCGCCGTCGCGTCGACAAGACCGACCTGATCTCGCCCACGCTGGCTCGCGCCCTCACCGAGCTGTCGCGCGAGACCGGGCGCCGCATCGCGGTGCTGGTCGATCGCAGCGGCGAGATCGACAAGGTCATCATCGGCGACGCGCACCGGGTCTTCTTGCCCGATCTGGGCGCCAAGCGCGCCGGTGCCGATCGCTTTCGTGGCGTGCGCCTGGTGCACACCTCGCTGCGCCCCGAGGGCCTGACCGAAGACGACCTCACCGACCTGTCGCTGCTGCAGCTCGACGCGGTGGCCACCATCCACGTGCTCGACGACGGCCTGCCCGGCGCGCTTCAGTACGCCACCCTGCTGCCGCCCGAGGCCGACAAGAACTGGCGCATCGAGGACGTGCGCTCGGTCTACGACTGGGACGCCGACTGGCTCGCGATCATCAGCGACCTCGAGGCCCAGTTCGCGCGCTCCCCTCGCCTGAAAGAGATCGAGCAGCGGCCCGGAGCCATCCTGGTGGGCCTCACCCTGCGCAAGCCCGACCGCGCGCGCCGCAGCCTGGCCGAGCTCGAGCGCCTGGCCGAGACCGCGGGCTTTCGCATCATCGACAGCGTGCTGGCCCGCCGCGACAAGCTCGACGGCCGCACGGTGATCGGCTCGGGCAAGCTGCAGGAGCTGGTGGTGCGCTCCATGCACACCGGCGCCGAGGCCCTGGTCTTCGACCGCGAGCTGTCCCCCAGCCAGCTGCGAAACATCGCCCAGAGCATGGACCTCAAGGTGCTCGACCGCACCCAGCTCATCCTGGACATCTTTGCCCAGCATGCCCAGTCCAAGGCCGGCAAGCTGCAGATCGAGCTGGCGCAGCTGCGCTACCGTATGCCGCGCCTCAAGCTGATGCCCACCGCCATGTCCCGCCTCACCGGTGGCATCGGCGGCCGCGGGCCCGGCGAGACCAAGCTCGAGATCAACCGGCGGCGTGCCAACGAGCGCCTGGCCCGGCTCGAGAAGCAGCTCGACAAGGTGGCCAGCGACCGTGAGCTGCGCCGCCGCCGCCGCCAGAAGAACCGCGTCCCGGTCGTGTCCATCGTGGGCTACACCAACGCGGGCAAGTCCACGCTGCTCAACCAGCTCACACGGAGCGAGGTCATCGCCGAAGACAAGCTCTTCGCCACCCTCGACCCCACCAGCCGGCGCTTCCGCTTCCCCGAAGAGCGCGAGATCCTGATCACCGACACGGTGGGCTTCATCCACGACCTGCCCAACACCCTGGTGCAGGCCTTCAAGGCGACCCTCGAAGAGCTCGACGAGGCCGATCTGCTGCTGCACGTGCTCGACGCCAGCGACCCCAACGTCGAGCACCACAAAGCCAGCGTCGAGGCCATCGTCGAGCAGCTCGACCTGGACGACAAGCCCGTCGTGCTGGTGTGGAACAAGGCCGACGCCACCCACCCCGAGGTGCTGAATCGGCTCACCAACGAGCACGGTGGCCTGCCGGTCTCAGCGGTGTCGGGGCAGGGACTCGAGCGTCTGCTCGACCACATCGAGCGGCAGCTCTTCCGTGTGCGCGATGCCCACGCGTCCTCAGACGAGGCGGCTCGCGCTGCGGGCAAGTAGACTGACCCGGTGAACACCGCACTCCTGGCACTCCTGACCGCGCCCGCACACGCCGCCCCCCTGGTCGAGGTGTGTGCAACCGGCTGCGACCAGGACTCGGTCCAGGACGCCATCAACGCCGGTGCAACCGACATCTACATCAGCGAGCCCGTGTGGGTCGAGTCGGTGGTTGTGGGCGACGGCGACGTGCTGATCATGGGGGACGGCCAGGGGAACACGAGCTGGTATTGCGACAGCGACGCCGACACCCTCACCATCACGGGCTCGGCAGACGTGGCCTTGCAGGGTCTGACGCTGGGCTGCAATGCCCACGAGTACCGCTCCGTCACCGCCGAGGCGACCCACTCGGGCAGCCTGAGCCTCTCCAGCGTGACCTTCGCCGCCTACCACAACCAGCAGTCCATCGACGGCGGCGCCGTGTGCGTCCTGGGCACCTCCGTGCCCGCGACCTTGTCCCTCACCGACACCACCTTCCAGGCTCAGAACACCACCGCGCAGGGCGCCCACCTCTACGTCGATCGAGCCAACCTGACCGTCTCGGTCAGCGGGTCGTCCTTCGACCAAGGCCAGAGCAATGGCTCATTCACCATCAGCACCGCCGACACCGTCTCGGTCACCGACACCGAGTTCACCAACAACACCGGCAACGGGGCGCTGGTGGCCTTTTCGGGCGTAGACAGCCTGTCGGTCGTGCAGAGCATGTTCTCGGCAAACCAGGCCGTCGCGGGCGGCGGTGCCATCGCGGCCGTTGGCGTGCCCACGGTCGGGGTGACGGGCTCGGTCTTCAACCTGAATCTCAGCAGCGACGAGGGCGGGGCCATCTGGACCACCGGCGGCCAGCTCACGGTCGACGACAACTCGATCTTCTTCAACAACGAGGCCGGCAATCACGGAGGCGCCATCGGTGTGGTGGACGGGCCAGCGTTCATCTACTCCAGCGACTTCTTCGGCAACTCGGCCAACCAACAGGGAGGAGCCCTGTTCTGGTACGCCACCGGTGGAGCGACCGGCCAAGTGGCCTTCTCGCACTTCGAGGGCAACACCACCGATGGTTCGGGCGGGGCCATCTACACCTACAACGTCAACCTCGACGCGGCCGCCAACACGCTGTGCGGCAACTCGGCCGAGTACGACGGCGGGGGCGCATCCCTCGTGCTCACCGACGGCTCCGTGTACAACACCACCTTCGTGGCCAACACCGTCTCGGCCACGGGGTACGGCGCCGCTCTGGCCACCGACAACTCAGACGTCACGCTCAACCAGCTCACCATGCTGTCCAACGGCGGTGGCGAGTCGACCTTCGGCAGCGTGGACGGCAACGAGTACCTGGGCGACAGCTTCTTTGGCTGGAACACCACCGCTGTGGTCATCGAGGTGGACGGCGGCAGCATCAGCAATCAGTACCTGGGCTTCACCGGGAACACCGGGGCTCCGTGGCAGGGTGGCTCCGTCGGGAGCAACGGCGACCGCGCGTTCACGGGCACTCAGGTGGCGCTCGCCGGCACACCGCCCTTCACCTGCGAAGCCCCCGGCGACTGGCACCCGACATCGGGCTCGGCCCTGCTCGATGCCGGTGCCGCCGGCGACCGGGTGGGCGCCCTCGACCCCGTCGACGGCGATGCCGACACGGACACGGACACCGACTCGGACAGCGACACGGACACCGACTCCGACAGTGACGTGGATGCGGACTCGGACTCGGACTCGGACTCGGATTCGGATTCGGATTCGGACTCGGACTCGGACTCGGACTCGGACTCGGACTCGGACTCGGACTCGGATGCCGACAGCGATGCCGACTCGGATGCCGACGGCGATGCCGACTCGGACGTGGACAGCGACGTGCCGGTCGGCTTCAAGGTGGGCGGCTCGGGGTGCAGCTGTGATAGTCGAGGATCACCGGTGAGCTGGACGTGGCTCGCACTTGGGCTGCTGGCCGCCCGGAGACGCCGTTGAGATTCCCCACCCTGCTGTCGCTCCTGCTCTCGTTCGCCGCGTGCGACTCTGGCGTCACCGGGTGGCAGGACTGCGACGGCGAAGAGTGCCTGGGGGCCGGCGACAGCCGCATCGCCAGCGCCGAGTGGTCTTGCGAGGGCGACGACAGCAAAGAGGGCGAGCCCCCGGTGGGCAGCTTTCACTTCGACGCCGTCGTCGACGGCTGGGCCGGAGGCGTCGACCTCACCATCGTGCACACGGCCGCGCCCAACGACCCCAAACCCCTCGAAGAGCACGGTCTGGTGCACGTCGACTACGACGAGACCCAGGACTTCTGGGCGCTCGATCTCACCACCATTCCCCGCGACAACCCCTGGGTCGGCGGCGTCAGCACCAACTTTCGCTGCGGCCTGCACGACGAAGACGACCTGACCTTCCACATGATGCTGCTCGACGACCTGAGCTCGCCGGTGGAGTGCGTGGTCTGGGGCCACGACGTGGGGTTCTTCGCCGCGGATGGGTGCCGGGGGATCTGAGCCAACGACATCCCATGACCCACCTGTCATCTGATGTGCCGCCCTCGAAGTCCGTCGCTCCTCGTTCGTCAGTGCCCGGCGAACCCTGGAGGCGACATGTACAAGCTCCCCCTGGCAACGTTGGCCACTGCCCTGCTCGCCGTCACCGCGTGTGACACCACCCTCCCCGACTTCGACCTGGGCGGCGACGACGACCCCTACTGGGACGACTCGGGCCTGTGGGACACGGCCACCCCCGACGCCGCCAGCGCGCCGCTGATCAGCGCCATCGACTGGCAGTGCGACCCCTACTCGGGCACCTGGACCTACTACGCCGAGACGAGCGGCTGGGCGTCCGACATCACGCTGGACGTGTTCGAGACCGGCTCGACCTACCCCTGGCAAGAGAGCCACGACCTGCGCAACATCGGCTACGCCGACGACGGCAGCTGGGACCAGTGGGAGATCAGCCTGAACGAGGTCGAAAACGCCGGCTCGGTGGTGTCGAACTCGAGCACGCTGTTCCGCTGCGGCTACCACGCCGACGACTCGCTCACGTGGATGATGACCAGCTACGACGAGGACGGCCGCGTCGCCGACTGCGCCGTGTGGGGGCACCGCCCCAGCTACTGGACCAGCGACCGTGGGTACAGCGACTGCCTGAACTGGAACTGAGTACACTCCCCCCGTGCTCCCCTTCCTGCTCACCGCCTGCTTGCCGGGCCCCATCCCTCCCGCCGACATCCCCGAGCTCGCCGAGCTCGAGCCGCCCTTCATCGAGACGCTGTCGATGGAGTGCGATGTCGACCGGGAGCGCTGGCGGCTGGAGGTCGAGACCGCCTGGTGGACCGGGGGTGGGCGGCTGCTGATGACCGCCGATGGCGAGTACATCGAGCAGCACGCCGTGCGCAGCATCCGCGCTGCTGGCGACGGCACCAGCGACCTGCTGCGGCTGGACCTTGGCTTCGTGGCCGACTTTCGAGACGTGAGCCCAGGCTCCACCACTGCCTTCACCTGCGCCACGCAGCCCAGCGCGCTGTTCGTGCTGCTCGACCCCGATGGCGACACCGAGCGCGAGTGCCAGCTGTGGGGCCCGAACATCGCCATCTGGGATGACGTGCCCGACACCACCGAGCTCACCTGCTCGGCGGCGCTGCCTGACGAAGGCTGAGCTGCTGCGCCCAGGCGATGGCGGCCAGCATGCCGCTGCAGTCGGCCTTGCCCTGCCAGGCGATGTCGCGGGCGGTGCCGTGGTCGACGCTGGTGCGGATGATGGGCAGGCCCAGCGTCCAGTTCACCGACTTGCCCCAGTCCACCAGCTTGAGCGGGGCCAGCCCCTGGTCGTGGTACATCGCCACGATGACGTCGCGCTCGTCGTGCGCCATGCGAAACGCCGCCTCGGAGCTGATGGGGCCCACGGCCTCGATGCCCTCCAGCCGCGCGCGCACCACCGCTGGCGCGATCTCGTCGGCGTCTTCTTGGCCCAGCAAGCCACCCTCGCCCGCGTGGGGGTTGAGCCCGCACACGATGAGGCGCGGCTCGGTGTCGAGCTGCTGGCGCATGGCCTGTGCGGTGGTGCGGATGACGCGCAGCACCCGGCTGGCGGTGATCTTGTCGGCCACGCGGCGCAGCGGCAGGTGCGTGGTGACCAGCACCACCTTGAAGCGGCCGCCGGCAAAGCCCATCACCGGCCTGGCACCGCCGCACAGCTCGCCCAGCAGCTCGGTGTGCCCCAAGAAGGGGTAGCCGCGCTCGGTGATGCTGACCTTGGTGACCGGGCCCGTCACCAGCGCGCTCGCCGCCCCCGCGTAGATGGCATCGACCGCGGTGATGAGCGAGGCGACCTCGATGGGCTCGTCGCGCTGGGGGTGCACGTAGGGCACCGCCGCTGAGGAAGGCTGGGCACCCACCCGATCGACCTGCTCGACGGCCAGCCCGGCGTCTTCGGCGGCACGGCGAATGGCCGGCCCGTCGCCCACCAGCACACACGCAACCGGGGAGCCTTCTTGTTCGCGGCGCAGCAGCGCACCTGCGACCACCTCGGGGCCGATGCCCTCGGGGTCGCCCGGCGTGATGACCAGCGGCGCGGTCACTCCACCTCGAGCAAGATGCGAAGGGCCGCCTGGCGCCGCTCGACCTGGTACCACTGCTCGAGCTCGTCTTCGATCTTCTCTTCGTAGACGGCGACGCGGATGCGGTCTTGCACGGCGTCGAAGGACTGCACCTCGGGCTCGGACTTCTGGGTTGGCTTGATGAGGAACACCAGCTGGCCCATCACCAGCGGCGCGCTGATGTCGCCGACCTTCATCTTCTCGACCGTCTTGGCGATGGCCGGCGACATCTCGGACAGCTTGAGCGTGCCCAGCTTGCCGCCGCGGCCCAGGGTGTCGTGGGCCTCGATGGCGGCGGCCCACTCGAGCTCGCCGGCGGTGATCTGCCCCAGCACCTCGGTGGCACGGGCGACCGTGGCTACGAGTGCCTCGGTGGGATCGGGGGCGTCGGCGGGGGGCTCGTCTGAGGGGGGCTCGTCGCCGGGGTCTTGGGGGGCGTCGGGCTCGGGCACCTCAACGCGAAAGCCGATGGCCTCGAGGGTGTAGGCCGCGGGCTGTTCGAACTCGCGCACGGTGCGGTTGTAGCGGTCGCGAACCTCGTCGTCGCTGACGGCGATGCGGGGCCGCAGCACCGACTCGTTGAACTTCATCTGGCGAATCTGTTCGGTGAGCTGCTCGCGGTAGTCGCCCCAGGTGACGCCCTGGGTCTCGATGGCGGCCTTGAAGGTCTCGCGGTCTTCGATGCCGTTCTCGCGGCCGATCTGGTCGATGGTGCGGTCGATCTCGTCGGTGGTGACGTCGAGCGAGAGCTTCTGGAGCTGCTGGCGGATGAGCGTCTGCAGGATGAGGCTGTCGAGCACCTCGAGCTCGGCCTCGCGCTCACACTGCTTGGGCTGAGCGGTGCTGCGGCAGCGCTCGTCGATGAAGGGGCCGCCCAGGTCGTACACCTCGGACAGCGTGATGACCTCGTCGTTGACCACGGCGGCGACCCGGTCGACGACCGCGCCGCTCGCGAAGGTGGCCAGCAGGACGAGCCAGCTCACTCGTCGCCGCCCCCGGCACGAGGCCCGGCCATGCCGCCGCGGCCCGGAGCGCCCAGCGACAGGCGACGCGCGGACTTGACCTCGACGGCCTCGAGCGCGTCTTCGCGCACGTCGACCTGGTAGCCGCCGCGAACCTTGTCGACGTACTGGTCGTACAGCTCTTCGTAGCGGTCGTTCTTGACCTTGCGAAGCACCGAGCCCTTCATCTGATCGAAGGTGCGCTCGACGCGCTCGCGACGCGCGGCCGCGACCACGATGTTGTAGCCACCGCCCGCCTCGAAGACGTCGGAGATTCCTTGTTCGGGGAGGGTGAAGGCCATGTCGATGACCTTGGGATCGATGCCGGGCTTGCCGTCCTTGCTGATGAAGCCCAGATCGCCGCCACGACGGCGGTACGGGTCTTCGCTGTGTTCGGCGGCGAGCTCTTTGAAGCTGGTGGGGTCGGCCTTGACCTTGGCGTGCAGGTCTTGGGCGAGCTTCTTGGCCTCGGCGTCGGGGCGGCGCTCGCTGACCTTGATGAAGATGCGCTTGATCTGCACCTTCTCGGGCACCACGAACTCTTCTTTGTTGGTGTTGAAGTAGGCCTCGAGCTCTTCTTCGGTGAAGTCGCTGTTGCGCACGTTGTTGTAGACGTCTTGGCGCAGCAGCGTGTTGATCATCACCTTCTGGATCTTGGGATCGAGATCGATGCGCTTCTTCTTGGCCTCGGCGTAGAGCATCTTTTCGACGACGAGCTTGTCGAGGATCTCTTTGCGTTCTTCGAGCGAGAGCTCCTTGCCGTCGGCCGGAGCCTTGCGCTGGGCTTCGAGCTGGAACTCGTTGCTGCCCACCTTGATGCCGCCGACCTCGGCGAGCACCTCGCCCAGGTCTTCTTGGGGCATGTCGACGGTGACATCGGCGTCGGTGGAGGGGGTGTTGGCCCCGTCGCCGCCGGTCTTGGCGTCGCCGCCTCCGCAGCCGGCGAGGGCGGCCGCGAGGGCGAGGGTGACAGTGGCGTGGCTCATGATGCGCATACGGACCTCTTGGTGTCGTTGCTGACGGCCGAATCGCGTATCACGAGCCCGGATCCCCGGCAAACCTGCACTCCATGGGCGCTTGCGTGTGGCATTGGCGGTAGAACACCAGCCGGCCGTGTTCGTGTCACCTGGCGTCGGGCACCACGAAGCCTCGATACCCGGTTGGCGCGGCGCGTGCTTCGAGCTCGGTTGCCTCGAGCGCCTCGACTCCGGGATTCGCCGGATCCATCACCACGTAGATGCCCCGAGCGGCGTCGTAGCGCTCCACCACGATGGCGTGGCCGCGGGTGCCCTTGGCCTGTCCCACCACCGCCCCGTGCCCCGCCGCGAGCACCGCGCGAAGACCAGCCGGATCGGCCCGGAAGTACCGCGCCTCGATGCCCCGGTTGTGCAGCGAACGCAGCACGTCGTCCCACGCCACGCCGTCGACACTCACGGGGACCGAGCGTGCGACGTCCATCAGCTCGAGCTGGTGCCCGTGGTACCTGGCCAGCGCCACCGCGGCCGTGGGCAGGCACAGCGGCGACTGTCGCTGGAACAAGACGGGCACGCGCCGCTCGGCCTTGAGGACCTCGTCCTCGACCGGCAACGCGCCCGCGCCCGGGCCCGGGCCGTCGGCGAAGGCCACCGGCGCCCAGGCAAGCACGGCCAGCAAGCCGATCAGCGCCGCTCGCGGCAAAAGATCGGGCGCGTCGTGCATCCGTTCGACCCATCGATGGAGACGGCGCCCACCGAGTTCATCGACCAGTAGGCGTGCCGCCACTGGGTGGTGCCGTTGCACCCGTCATCGGACGACGCGCTGGTGTTTCGGTAGAACATGGCGCCGCCCCAGCGCATGCCGTTGTCGGGGTTGTCGGCGTAGGTCAGGTACGGCCAGCGGTTGTACAGCCGCTGACCGGCATTCCAGAACGTGCACTTGGCGCTCTGGACCTCTTGGGTGTTGTACTTGAATCCATATTCATATTCATCGGGTGGAAACGCAGCGATCGTGCAGCTGTTGGCCGCGAAATCCCCCAGATCGCCGCAGGCCACCCAGGGATTCGGCTCGGCGGCGTGGGTGTGCAGGGTGCTGGCATCGCCGCCACCCGTCAGGGTTCCCGCGTCGGCGGCCGACAGGTCGGACAGCTGCAGGTAGGCGGTGTCGTGGTTGTGGTCGCCGGCCGCGATCTCGGTGGCCCCGGTGCCCACAGGCAGCAAGGCGAAGGACAGCGTGCCCGTCGCGATCTTTGCCGCGTCCAGGTCTGGAATGAGTGCGGCACCAAAGACCCCGCTGGTGGTGTCCGATGCGGTGTGCAGGTGGTCGCCTGGCGCCGCTTCGTTGGCCCCATTGCCAATGGGCAGGCGACCGATGTCGATGGTGCCGGTCGCGATCTGGGACGCATCATGGGCGTGCGCACTGGCATCGCCGCACGACCAGACGGCCCCGTCAAAGACGGCGATCTGGGTGGCGCCGCAGCCGAGCGCGGCCAGCGTGTCCGGCGGCGCGTTGCTGATGCTCGACCAGTCGATGTTGCCGCTGGAATCGATCACGGTGGAGCCGTTCACCTGGATCTCGCTCGCGTCGACGACGCCGCCACCCGCCACCGCCGTCGCCGTGCCCGCATGCTCGGCCACAAACGCGTAGGGCACGCTCACCAGCTGGGCGCGGCCCGGCAGCTCGGGGCTGGTTCCGACGGCGATGCCCAGGAACCAGTCCTCGTTGGCGGCAAACTCGGCGGGATCGAGGGTGGTGACCTCGCCCAGGCTGGTGCTGTACACGCCGTCTTCGAAGTCGAGCGTGAGGGTCTCGGTCCACAGCACGGCGCCGCTCGCGGGCGCGTCGTAGATGGTGAACGTCACGTCCTGCTGGCCCTGCAGCGGGCCGCCGGTCTGGTCGGCGATGTAGCCCTGATGGGTGAAGGTGGTCGGGACGGCGAGGGCCGGCGCCGACACGAACACGGCTGCCAGCAAGGCACAGATGCGCATGGGATTCTCCTGATCGCCAAGACTATGGCCGAACTGGCGCCCCGACGCCACCGATGTTCGGTTAGGCCCGCAAGATGACCCTCGCCCTCCTTCTTTCGCTGGCTTCGGCCGGCACCCTCGTCGTCGACGCCAAGGTCCCCACCGAGATCCGCGTCGATGGCTTCCCCGTGGCCTCCCTCACCTGGCCCGGCCAGCTGCGCGTCACCGCCGACGCCGGCTCCACCACCTTCCAGGTGTGGGTCGACGGCAAGCCCAACGACGTGCAGGTCGACATTCCCGAGGCCGGCGAGGCCTGGGTGATCGTGGGCAAGTCGGGCATCACCACCGAGGCCAAGAACACCGAGGTGGGCGACACCCCCACCTCCGTCGAGTTCCGCGCCGTCGAGACGGTGCTGCTGCAGCTCGAGGGCCAGCGGCACCTGGTGCGGCCCGACACCCCGCTCGTCCTCGAGCTCGCGCAGGGCAAGCACCCGGTCAAGGTGCGCAGCGCCGACGGCCTCACCATCTGGGCCCAAGGGCAGCTGTCGCTGTCGGGCGACACCGAGGTGATCGTGCAGCTCGCCGAGGGGCGCTCCCCCGAGGTGGCGGGCCGCGACGGTCGTTGGGAGGGGGGGAGCTTCTGACCGCATGAACGTGCGCTCCATCCGCTTCCGAATCGTCGCCGCCTTCGTGCTGGCGCTCGTGTCGCTGATCAGCGCGCAGGCCTTCTTGATCTGGCAGAACCAGGCGGTGGGCCGCAGCCTCACCCTCATCACCGACGGCTACCTGCCGCTGTCCAAGCTCACGGCGCAGCTCGAGCGCGACCGGCAGCGCGTCGACAACGATGTGCGCCGCCTGCTGGCCCGCACCCCAGGCCCCGGCCGACGCGTGGTCTCACCCACCGACGTGTACAGCGAGAAGGTGAGCGAGAACCTGGCGATTGCGCGCATCCACGCCCGGTCCGCCGCGCGGCTCACGCGCACCCCCGAGGAGCGCGCGGTGTTCCACAAGCTCGACAACCAGCTCGAGCGTATCGACGTGCTGTTCGACGCCTACCAGCGAGGCGCGCAGGAGCTGGCAGCGCTGGTCGAGGTGGGCGACCCCGATCCGGTCACCACCCGGGGCAAGCAGCTCACGGGCACGGGCAACGAGCTGCGCGACGAGATGGACAAGGTGCAGCGGCTGCTCGATGCCCGCATCGCCGACCTGACGCGCGCCACCGAGCAGGCGCAGGTGCGCGCCAACGCGGTGGCCGGCGGCCTGACCCTGCTGGCGCTGGTGTTCTCGATGCTGCTCATCGCCGCCATCCTGATCGCGCTGGCGCCGCTGGGGCGCCTGACCCAGCAGGTTCAGCGCATCGCCGGTGGTGACTACACCGGGCGGGCCGAGGTGGTGGGCCAGCACGAGATCGCCGTGCTGGCCGACGAGTTCAACAAGATGGTGCAGGCCCTGCAGCTGCGCGACCGCACCCTGGTCGAGCGCGCCGAAGAGCTCAACCGCCTGTCGCTGTACCTGGGCAGCGTGCTCGACAGCCTGCAAGAGGGCCTGTTCGTGGTCGAGGCCGGGAACGTCACCCTGGCCAATCCCGCCGCCGGCCGCCGCTGGGGCGCCCACACCCATGGCCCTCCCCCCGACGCGCTGGCCGAGGTGCTGTCGCAGCCGGGCCGCCACGAGGTGCAGGGCCCCGACCGCACCCTGCACGAGCTGCGCGTCACGCCCTTTGGTGACGACGGCGTGGTGGTGGTGGCCACCGACGTCACCGAGCAGACCCGCGCCAAGCAGGCCCTGGCCCGAAGCGAGCGCCTGGCCCTGGTGGGGCAGATGCTGGCGCAGATCACCCACGAGGTGCGCAACCCGCTCAACAGCCTGTCGCTCAACGCCGACCTGCTCACCGACGAGCTGGGCCAGCTCGACCCCGACCGCAAGACCGAGGCCTGGGACCTGCAAGAGATGATCGCGGGCGAGATCGAGCGCCTGACCCAGCTCACCGGGCACTACCTGCAGCTGGCGCGTCGCCCCCCCGCCGAGCTCGTTCCCAACGACGTCTCAGAGGTGGTGGCCGACGTGGCGCGCCTGCTCGAGCCCGAGATCGAGCAGCACGGCGCGGTGATGCAGCTGCACACGGTGAACATCGGCCCTCAGCTCGTGGACGGAAACCAGCTGCGGCAGGCCCTGCTCAACGTGGTGCGCAACGCGGTCGAGGCGGGGGGCCGGCACCTGGAGCTGTCGGTCGTGGCCGATGCCCACGAGCTTCGCCTGCGCCTGGTCGACGACGGCCCCGGCATGTCCGACGAAGAGATCGCGCGCGCCACCGACCCCTTCTTCACCACCAAAGCCAGCGGCACGGGGCTGGGTCTCGCGATCACGCGACAGATCCTGGAAGACCATGACGGCTCGCTGGTGGTCGACTCGGCTACCAACCAGGGCACAACCGTCACCCTGGTGCTCCCCAACCGCCCGACGACGCTCGATGACGCGAGAACCGCCTGATGACCCAACGCATCCTGGTCGTGGACGACGACGCCTCCAACCGCGTCACCCTCGAGCGCATCCTGGGGCGCGAGGGCTACGACGTGAGCCACTCGGCGAATGGCCGCGACGCGATGGAGCAGTTTCGCGCCACGGCCGCCGACATGGTGGTGACCGACCTCAAGATGCCCGGCATGTCGGGCATCGAGCTGCTCAAGGCCCTGCGCGCGGTCGACCCCGACATCGAGGTGGTGGTGATGACCGCCTACGGCACGGTCGAGACCGCGGTCGAGGCCATGAAGCAGGGGGCGTACGACTTCGTGAGCAAGCCGCTCAAGCGCATCGAGCTGGTGAACACCGTGCGCAAGGCGCTCGAGAAGCGCAGCCTGCAGGTCGAGAACCGGCGCCTGCGCGAGCAGCTGGGCACCGTGGGTGAGGGCCAGCTGGTGGGGCGCAGCCAGGCGTGGACGGCGCTGCTCGACGAGGTCGAACAGGTGGCCCCCTCCGACGCCACCGTGCTGCTCAAGGGGCAGTCGGGCACCGGCAAGGGCCGCCTGGCGCGCATGCTTCACGGCATGAGCCGTCGCAAGGACAAGCGCATGGTCACGGTGAACTGTGCCGCGCTGCCCGAGAACCTGCTCGAGAGCGAGCTGTTCGGCTACGAGCGCGGTGCCTTCACCGGTGCAGCCGCGCGAAAAGAGGGCCGCTTCGATCTGGCCCAGGGCGGCACGCTGTTCTTGGACGAGATCACCGAGATCTCGCCGGCGGTGCAGGTCAAGCTGCTGCGCGTGCTCCAGGATGGCGAGTACGAGCGCGTCGGCGCCACCGAGACCCTGATCGCCGATGTGCGCGTGATCGCAGCGAGCAACCGCGACATCGAGGCCGAGGTCGACAAGGGCACGTTCCGGCAAGACCTGTACTACCGCCTGAACGTCATTCCCATCGAGGTGCCGCCGCTCTCGAGCCGGCGCGACGACGTGCCGCTGCTGGCCCAGCATTTCTTGGTGCGCTTTGGCATCAAGAACAACAAGAGCCTCGCCGGCTTCACCCCTGCCGCCCTCGAGGCCCTGGCCGCCTGGGGATGGCCCGGCAACGTGCGCGAGCTCGAGAACGCCATCGAGCGTGCCGTCGTCTTGTGCCGGGGCGACCGCATCGACCTGGGCGACCTGCCCACCGACATCCGCCAGGCCCAAGGCGGCGCCGAGCAGCTGACCTTCGACGTGCCCACCCCGCTCAAGGCCATGGAGCGCGCGATGATCGAGGCGACGCTCGCCGGAACGGGGGGCGACAAGAGCCTGGCCGCGAACCTGTTGGGCATCACGGCGCGGACGATCTACCGGAGGGAGGCGGAGTGGGGGGAGGAGTAGGGCTCGCGGCAGAAACTACCGCGGGGGCCATTGGCTCCTGTCCCGGACCGGCGGCCACGTGCTCTCTGGCACCTCTGGATAGTACGGCCGCCAAGCGATGGACAGGTCCAACAGGGCAAGCCCCAGCTCGTCGGTGGTGTACGGCGGCGTCCACTCCGGGAGCGGGCACTCGGCCGCGTCGATGAAGTCATGCCACAGCATGCACAGCCTCCGTCCAGCTATTCATTCGTGTATGCGGCGACCTGATCACAGGGTGGTTGATCGGGGTCACATAGCCAACAGGCGAGCGTGGAATCCGCGGTCACACCGCAAGTGGGGCCGGCTTCACTATCCACATCCACCCAAGCGTCGGGGAGCGAGACCGCCCATTCTCCGTGGATGTCCTGGATCAACGGCCCCCAGCACCGAAGGTCGCCATCTACAGTGATTCCACAGGCACGCCCCCCCCCCCCTGCTCTGTGTCCACCGCCAACCAGTTCCCTGGCGGTGGTGCATACGCGTACAAACCCCACTCCAAGATGGCCCCTGTTTCACGGTCGACGCCGAGACCGCCACAGCGAGTCGTGTCGATGTCTCGAAGGCGCCAGTTGGCATCCGGCTGGTGAGACTCGTCGGCGATCGAGGTGCAAACCGCATGGTTGCCAAACACCACCGCCCGCCCGTCGCCGGTGAGCACAGCGCCCTCCGTTGCAAAGCCGACCCTCACCTCGGCAGCCTCCAAGGTGTTGACGTAGTCCAGGTCTGGCTCATCGCCATTGAACCTGGCGCAGTGGGTGCCGCCGTCCACCGTGACCGCACACGCCATGTTGGTACCCACCGACACCTGAGTCACCGGCTGGCCACCGGTGTCGGGTGTGGGCTGATTTCCCCAGCAGTGCACCTTCTGCGCATCGTCGACGCCGCAGGCCCCCTTCCAGCCGGCGTCGATCTGTTGGAAGGTGACACCGTCTGGCGGCTCGAGTGGGATCGGGTCCTGGGGACCGTGCACGGTGCCAAAACACACGACCTCACCGTCCACACGCAACGCACAAAGTGATTCGAACGCGATCGAAACCTGCTTCCACCCGGGTCCCGCGGACACCGCCGGCTCGATCTCCAGGATGTCGATGCCGCCGCTGTCGGTCGTGCCCGAGTCACCGACCCCACTGTCATCGGCTGGCGTGATGGAGCGGGTGCAGCCGAGCGGGAGTGCCGAGAGGAGGAAGGGGAGCAGGGCGATCATGGCAGGAGCTCGTCGATGTCGTCTTGGGTGAGGGGGGGCTCATGTCTCCCGAGTGTACTCAGCGCGGCCTTCCTTCACCGACCGCCCGGATGGCCTCCACGATCCGCTATAGTCCCCGTTCGGAGGCCCCATGCGCTCAATCGCTCTTCTCCCGCTGTTGCTCACCTCGGCCGTCGCCTCGGCGGTGCCGCTCGAGATCACCCACCAGGGCAAGCTCTACGACTCGTTCGGCACGCCGCTCGATGGCGCCCTGACGCTCGACTTCTCCATCTACGACGACCCGGCGGGCACCACCTCGGTGTGGAGCAGCCAGCGCACGGTGAACGCCGACCTGGGCTTCTACACCGTGGTCCTGGGCGAGAACACGCCGCTCGACATCGACGTCTTCGACGGCACCACGCTGTACCTGGGGGTCGCCGTCAACGGTGGGGCCGAGCTTCCCGGGCGGCTGCCGCTCATCTCGGTGCCCTACGCCTTCCGGGCGGGCAACGCCGACTTCGCCGACCAGGCCGACCACGCCGCCACCGCCGACGCCGCCACATCGCTGGCCGGCGGCATCGTCAACGCCACCGAGGTGCAGATCAACGGCGTGACCGTCATCGACAGCAGCGGCACCATCGACGGCAGCGCCATCGGCGGCGGGGTCAGCGACACGCTCGCCGACCTGGGCTGCTCCGACGGCCAGCTGGCCATCGTCAGCAGCACCACCTGGACCTGCGTCGACGAGTCGGCGTTGGTCATCTCGGCCGGTCAGATCACGGGCACCCTGGACATCCTGCAGCTGCCCATGGGCACTGGCAACAGCAACGCGGCCTACGGCGACCACGGCCACACCGCCGCCGACGTGGGCGCCCTGCCCTCGGGCGGTGGCACGCTCACGGGCAGCCTGTCGGGCACCGACGCCGACTTCTCGGGCTCGGTGCAGGTCGGCGCCACCACCTCCAGCTGCACCAGCGGCGCGGCGGGCACCCTGCGCTGGGACGCCAGCACCAGCGAGCTCCAGGTCTGCGACGGGAGCGCCTGGACGGCGCTCAACAGCAACCTGGGCGGGCAGTCTCCCGGCGACGCCGGTGCCGACTGCAAAGACCTGCTGGCCCGGTACCCCAGCTCACCCGACGACGTGTACTGGATCGACCCCAACGGTGGGTCGTCCGGCGACGCCTTCCAGGTGCGCTGCGACATGAGCGGTGGCGGCTACACACGCCTGGTGACCGAGTTCGCCAGCTACTCCTGGCAGAACACGTCGTGCGGAGGGACCAACGACGGCGACTGCCGCCCCAACCCCGTGCCCAGCGGCTCAAACCCACACATGGAGTTCGGACAAGGCGTCGTGGGCGACATCGTGTACCAGGACGAGACCGGATCGACGATCTCGGACAGCCAGCTCAGCGCCCTGGCCTCCCTGTCCAGCGAGACCAACCTGAGCTACCTGCTGTGGGAGTTCGACGGCCAGAGCACCGCCTACCGGGCCGCAGCCGTCTACTACAACGGCGACACCGCGGGCCCGAGCACCGACTTCTGCTGTGCCACCACCGCCAACGAGACCTGGGCCGACCTCACGGCACGCGCCGGGGCGTACGTCGAGGACGCTCGCATCCTGCGCCACATCGATCTGACCTACCAAGCAAACTGGGGCATCTACCTGCAGTTCGACGGCCAGGAATACTGGATTCGCTGACAAGCCTCGGCCGCCGGGCCCCTGGCCCACATCCCGCTACCCGAACGGCCAGCCAAAGCGCCCACGCGTCTCGCGCCGCTCCTGGGCCTCGCGCTCGGCACGGGCCCGCTCGCGCATCACCTCGGTCTGAAGCTGCGTCTGCAGCCGCCGCACCGGGCCCAGCACCTCGTACAGGGTGGAGGGGCAGTAGCCCTCGGGCAGCTCGGGTCCGGTCACCTCGACCAGCTCGCTGGACACGGTGCAGAAGCGCTTCTGCCAGACATGGGCGTACACCTTGGGCATCACCGTGTGGCCGATGCCGTCCTTGCCGATGACGTACTCGTTGCGCATCGCGCCGGTGCGCAGCACTTTGCGGTCGGTCCAGCTGGTCCAGTCGGCCTTGTGCTCGTGCCCCAGCAGAAAGATGCGGTGCAGCGGGTCGGTCTGCATGCGGTGCACCCAGTCGCCGCCGATGTGCACACCCGCGTCGTCGGTGGCATACCGATAGACGACCTCGCGAAACATCGTCCAGTCCAGCTTCTTGAGCGGGTCGCGTCCTGAGAGCCAGCTGCTGACGTAGTCGTTGGTCCAGTAGTTCCAGGTGCGCTCGAGCAGGAACTCGCGCACCTCGGGCAGCAGCTCGAGCACGCGCTCGCGGGGCTTGCAGCGCTCCTGGTGGTACAGGACGGGCTGGTAGGGCAGCATCGCTTCGATGATGGTGGTGGCGCCCCAGGGCAGGTTGAGCACCAGCTGGCCGTCGATGTCGATGAAGGGTTGGTCGGGCTCGACACGAAACAGCGAGTCTTGCTGGCTGCCGTGCTCGATCCAGCAGTCGCCGATGCTCACACCAAAGCCGGGAAAGAGCACGCGCTCGCCCCCCAGTCGCTCGCGCACACGCTCCTGCACCTGGGGGAACATCAGGTCCTGGTCGTGGTTGCCGTACACGAAGAGCGCGCGGGTGTTCGGGCTCTGAAGCGCCAGCCGCAGCGCGTCCAGGAAGGGGCCGTGGGCACGCTCGATGCGCTCCCACTTCTGCACGGCCAGCTCGGCGGTGATGTGCGTGGGGTAGGTGCCGTCATCGAGCGCGGTCTTGAGCAGGTCGAAGGTGTCGCCGTTGAAGACGAAGTCGACGCTCACCGTGTCGAAGGGCGGCGCCGCGTACTGCAGCACCAGCTCGCCCAGCCACTCGGGGTGTGGAAAGTCGTCGGTGACGCCCCCCGCACCCATCTCGATGTCGCTCAGCACGACCAGCAGGTGGTCGGCTCCGGGGGGCGGCGCGCTGTTGGCAACGAAGGGCATGACCCAACCTATGCCGAATAGCGCAGCTCGCCTCCCCGGCTCAGGCTGAAGAAGGTGGGCGTCTGCACGGCCCGACCCGCGAGCGTGGCGTAGGTGTAGCCCAGCAGCAGCTCGTCGCTGCCCTCGTTGACCGCCACCAGCGGATCCCGAAGGCCCAGCCACTTCATGGGGCCCCACTCCTCCAGGCCGTAGTCGATCACCAGGCCCTGTCGCTGGCGCTCGGGCACCTCGGGGTAGTGGTGGGCCTCGCGCACGCCGTAGTAGCCGTAGGTCATGCGCTCGCCGCGCTTGAGCCGATCGACCCAGGGCTCGCCAAGCGGCGTCTGCTCGACCGACACGTTCCACCCGCGGATGCGCCCGTCCGCGGTCTTCTGGAAGACCTTCTTGAACTTGGTCCAGGTCAGCGCGGTGATCACGCGCGGCTGACCCAACGAGACCCCGTGGTACTCGACGTCGTGCAGCGACGACAGCGCGACGGGATGGCCGCCTTCGAGCACCTCGCGCAGCTCGCGCGGCCGCATCTGTACCAGGTCTTGCAGGGTCATGCCGCCTCCAGCTCGGGCGAGAAGTCGATGCGCTCGCCGCTCATCAGCGCCGCCAGCGTGGCCCGTGGCGTCGAGGGCTGGCGGCAGCACCACGCCACGAAGCCGGTGAGCGTGGTGTCGGCATGGTTGTGGCGCATGCCGTCGGGTTCGCGGTTGCCGCGGGCGATCCACCCCTCCACGATCTGCAGCGCACGGGCGTGGTAGCCGTCGTACACCACCACGTCACGGTAGAACTCGGCCCAGGGGTGGGTGCCGTCGACGACTGCGGCCAGCTCGTCGCGCAGCTGCTCCAGCGCGCCCGGGTCCTGGGCGATGATCTGCAGGTCGTAGTGCAGGTTGTCGCCGGGGTGAAAGGCACCCAGCAGGTGCCGGATCACGTGCCGGGTGGAGCTGCCCAGGCCGGTGTGGTCGAGCGGGTTCACCGCCCAGCCCAGCACGAAGGGCGCGCGCAGCGGGCGCACCGTCCACAGCCGTGCGCGGAGCGTGTCCCGCACCACCGAGGAGGGGTCGACGCCGATGGTCTGCGGCCTGAACACCGCCCGGTGGTACATGTAGACCGTGCCCAGCCACAGCTGCCACAGGGTGGGGCGCTGGGCCACGATGCCCGCGTCGTGCAGCTGACCCAGTCGGCGCTCGATCTGGCGCGGCCGGAAGTGAAGCAGGTTCCAGAGCGGACTCATGCGGTCTCCAGGATGGCGGTGGTGCGGGCGTCGATGGCCTCGAGGGTGGAGCGGACGGCGGCTCGGGCCAGCTGAGGGTCGCGCTGCCTCAGCAGGGCCACGATGGCGGGGAAGCTCTGGCGCACCAGGTCGTCGTCGACCAGCAGGGCGCGCGCGAGCTCGGGACGGGCCTGGTAGACGCGCGCCACGGTGTTGAACAGCAGGTTCATGGGCAGGTTGCCGGCGAGGCGCACCACCCGGCGCGAGAACTCCAGGTTGCCAGCCACCAGGCGCTCGCGGTCGGACTCCACGGCGAGCCGCTGGGCGAAGGCGGCGAGGTCATCGAGCTCCGCTTCGCTGGCGCGCTCGCACACCAGCGCCACCGCGTCGACGGCGATGGCGCGGCGAAGCTCCAGGAAGGGCTCCAGCAAGTCCATGCGGCCGGCGGCGACCAGGTGGGGCAGCAGCGAGACATCCCCCTCGACGCGCCAGTCGAGCACCGTGACGCCCGATCCCTGGCGCGAGCGCACCAGCCCCTCGGAAGACAGCCTGGACAGCGCCGAACGGAGAGACGGCCGGCTGACCTCCAGCTCGAGAGCCAGGGTGCGCTCGGGAGGAAGTCGGTCACCAGGGCTCCACCGGTCCGAGAGGATGGCGGACCTCAGGCGGGCGGCGGTACGATCGACAGAAGAATTGGTCATGCCAATTGGTATTGCCAATTGGCAGGGGGCGCAAGGGAAGGGGCGCAGGGGGGGCGCACCGCCCACCAGGGGGGCGTGGGGGTACCGCCGCCCAGGGGGGGCGCAGGGGGTCAGGGCGCAGGGGGTCGGGGCGGGGGGTCCGGGCGCGGGGGGTCAGTGTTCCCCTATCGCCTAATATCGGGGAAAATCGGCTTTGGTCCGAGGTTCGAGCGCCCGCTCGACCCCCAACTCCGCGAGTTTCGCCGCACAGCGGTGATCCTCGCCCAGAAAGGACGCCAACTCCGCGAGTTTCGCCGCACAGCGGTGATCCTCGCCCAGAAAGGACGCCAACTCGGCGAGTTTCGCCGCACAGCGGTGATCCTCGCCCAGAAAGGACGCCAACTCGGCGAGTTTCGCCGCACAGCGGTGATCCTCGCCCAGAAAGGACGCCAACTCCGCGAGTTTCGCCGCACAGCGGTGATCCTCGCCCAGAAAGGACGCCAACTCCGCGAGTTTCGCCGCCTGGCGGTGATCTTCGCCCAGAAGGACGCCAACTCCACGAGTTTCGCCGCACAGCGGTGATCCTCGCCCAGAAAGGACGCCAACTCGGCGAGTTTCGCCGCCTGGCGGTGATCCTCGCCCAGAAGGACGCCAACTCCACGAGTTTCGCCGCACAGCGGTGATCCTGCGCCCGCTCGGCCCCCAACTCGGCGAGTTTCGCCGCACAGCGGTGATCCTCGCCCAGAAAGGACGCCAACTCCGCGAGTTTCGCCGCACAGCGGTGATCCTCGCCCAGAAAGGACGCCAACTCGGCGAGTTTCGCCGCCTGGCGGTGATCCTCGCCCAGAAGGACGCCAACTCCACGAGTTTCGCCGCACAGCGGTGATCCTCGCCCAGAAAGGACGCCAACTCCGCGAGTTTCGCCGCCTGGCGGTGATCTTCGCCACGGCTCAGGGGGTCAGCGTTCCCCCTTCTCCTATTACAGGCAAAAACCAGCTTTGCTCCGTCCCGCGATCCGCGGCAACGGAAGGAAGGGGCATATTCGCGGTAATAGGAGAAGGGGGAACACTGACCCCATCCGCGTGCCCAGCATCAGCGCATCGACGGCAGTCGCCAATAGGAGAAGGGGGAACACTGACCCCCCTCCGACCCCCACCCCCTACCCCTTGCCCACCTCGAACTTGGACAGGGTCGTGCCCAAGGTCCCGGACAGATCGCGCAGGTGATCGACCGACTCGAGGGTCTGCTTGGAGCCGTCCGCGAGCTCGCGGCTGGCCTTCTCGAGCTCGCCGATGGCCATCAACAGCTGCTGGGTCGCCGAGCGCTGCTGCTGGGTGGCCATGTTGATGGACCGGGCGGCTGTGGTGGTGTTCTCGGCGCGCCTGGCCGACTCCTGGAAGGTCTCGTTCGCCTCGGCGGTCGCCTCCTGGATGTCGAACACCAGGGTGGCGGCGTCGTCGGCCGCCTCTTGCACCTGCTCGGCCAGCTGCTGCATCTCGTTGGCCACCAGGCCAAAGCCGCGCCCCGCTTCGCCGGCGCGAATGCCCTCTAGAGCGGCGTTCAACGCCAGGATCTCGGACTTTCGGGACACGCCGCCGATGACCCCCAACAGCTTGTTGATGCGCTGGTACACCTCGACCAGGCGCTGCAGCCGGTCGGCGACGCGGCGGTTCATCTCACTGGTGGCTTCGGCGTTGTCGAGCACCCCGCCTGCACTATCGGCGATGCGCTGCGCCGTCGCCGCCACCGACTCGAGCGATGCGCGGGTCTCCATCACCGCGCCGGCCTGCTCGGTGGCCAGGTGCTGGTTCTGTTGCGCCATGGCGGCGATCTCGGCGCTGGTGGGCGCAATGACCCCCGCCGCCTTCTGCAGGTCGCCCACCACGCCGGCGAGGCGACCCTGCATCTTCTGCACCGCCTGCGACACGTCGTCCTGCCCCTCGACGCGGCGCGTCAGGTTGCCGCGCGCGATCGCCTCGGCCGCGCCCAGCGCGATCTCGAGCTCTTCGCGGCGCGCGATGGCCGCCGCTCGGTTCTCGCGCTGCCGCCGGCTGAACAGCACCGACACGTAGCAGGCGGTGATGGTGCTCCCGCTCTCGAAGATCACCGAGAGCACCTTGAGCAGGCCCTTGACCTCGTACTGGTTCCACTCCCCGATGGCGTACCCGGCGCACACGAGCCCCGTGGTGATCCACGCCAGCCGCTCAGAGAACAGCAGCGCCGTGGTGAAGATCACAACCAGCAGCATGGCGGTGCCGATGCCGTTGTCGTCTTTGTCGATGAAGTCGTAGATGCCCAGCACGCCGATGGCGCCCACCACGAACACCAGCCCGGTCGCTTGCGCATTGCCCCGGCGCAGAAACCACAGCGCCATGAACATCATGGCTGCACCCAGCGCCGGGTACACCGCCTGCCAGGCCTGATGCGTCAGGAACAGCGGCGGGATCAAGATGACGCAGATGCCGATGATCATCATCGCGGCTCGCGAGAGGAACCGGTCGCGAAACTCGTCGAACTCGATCTCTTCGGGCGCTCTCGCGTCGCTCATCGGCCGTTCTCATCCTCGACGATCACACAGCCCGTGCGCTCGCTCTCCCACCGCGCCACGGTCTTGCCCATGCCCAGCGCACGGCTGCGAACCGACTTGGCATCGTGGTCGACCTTGTACTTGGCGACGTCGGGGCTCACCCGCGTCCACTCGGCGCAGTCGCTCTCTGGGCGCTGCATCACGAACAGGCACGAGCACATCTCTTTGGCCGAGAAGCCCGAGGCGAGCTGGAACAGCGAGTTGTCGTAGGTGTGCACGTCCTTGTTGCCGCCACAGCCCACCAACAGCATGGCCACCAGCGCGAAGCTCACGGCGCCTCCTGCACCAGCGCCATGGCCAGCCTGAGGGTGGTGTCGTGGTCATAGCTGCCGTCACGATCGTCGCCGGTGCGCACCACCACCAAATCCAGGTCGGGGATGACCACGATCGACTGCTTCCAGTGCCCCAGCGCCGCATAGGCATTGGTGGGCACGGACGGCCACTTGGGCTCGGGCTGCCCCTGCTCGGGGACGGGCTGGTTGAGCCAGAACTGCCGCCCCTGCACGTCGCCCGGCGAGGTCCCGAGCGCCTTGGTGCGGTAGGCCTCGCTGACGCGTGTGGAGGCCTCGACCCAGCCGGGGGGCAGGATGCGCTCCTGCTCCCAGCAACCGTCGTTGAGCAACAGGTAGCCAAACCGCGCCAGATCGCGTGGGGTGGCGTACAAGTAGCTCGACCCGACGTAGGTCCCGGCGGCATCGCGTTCCCACACCGCCGATTTCATGCCGATGGGCTCGAACAGGAGCTTCCACGGGAAGTGCTCGCCGTGGTCGGGCTGAAGCGCGGCACCCACGACCTTGGCCAGCACGTTGGTGTCGCCAGAGCTGTACATGTACGAGCTGCCCGGCGGGTCGCGCAGCGCGTGCCCAGCCACGAAGGCCGCCTTGTCGGCGCGGCCCTCGCCGTAGAGCATCGCCAGCACCGACGAGGCGGTGGGCGAGAAGCCCTCGTAGGTCTCGAGCCAGTCGAAGCCCGTGGCGAACTCGAGCACGTCCTGGATGTGCACCGCGCAGCTGGCCTCGGGCAAGCCCTGCAGGTGGTCGCAGATGCTGTCGTCGAGGGTGATCTTGCCCTCGCGAACCGCGATGCCGGTCAGCGCGTTGGTGAAGCTCTTGGTGACCGACCACGCCAGGTGCCGCTGCTGCGCGTCGTAGCCGCCGCCATAGCTCTCGTGCACCAGCTTGCCCTGGTGGATGACCACGAAGCCGTCGGTGCGCGTGCCGGCCCGTTCTTTGTCGGATCGGTCGAGCCCGGGCGGGTACAGGTGCGCCTCGAGCGCGGCCGCGGCCTGGGAGCTCACCCGCTCCTGGGGCCAGTCGGCAGCGGGAAAGCCCCACCCCTCGGGGCAGGTGTCTTGAGCAACCGCCAGGGTGGCCAACAACAACAGCATGGAGGGACGCTACCGCACCACGAAGTCTCGCTCCAGCAACAAGCCATCGAGGTACACCTGCGGCTCGACCCCATCGGCCTGCATCGCCGCGATGGCGGCGACGGTATCGGACCAGGTGACGCCGTCGTCGACCCCCACCACCCAGGCGGCACCGCTCTGGCTGATGAGCGCGCCCGGTGCGACAATTCGCGGCCCTCGGGCGATCTCGACGCCGCCGAAGCGGGCCTCGCGCAAGCGCAGGCGATGGGTGCGCGCCGACAGCGGAATGGACACCGGCACCGGCCAGGGCGACGCATCGGAGTGCACCATGGCGTATACGCGGCTGTGGCCGTTGCGGGCCTTGGGACGAATGGCCGCGTCGATCTGCCACCAAGCGAGGGTTCGATCGGCGTACACCACGATCATCTGGGCGTCGGGGTGCTCGTGCCAAGTGGCGCTGCCGTCGGCGGCCAGCTCCACCACGTCGACCGCCGCGGGGAGCTCGACCTGGGCCACGCCCGGGACCTGAGGCAGCACCAGCCCGCGCCGCTGCAGGGCACTGGCCTGCAACGAGGCCCCGCCCTGGGCCGTCAGCGCGCCCAGCACGGCGTCGCGGGCCATGGGCGCGCCCAGCGCGGCGATGCCCAGCATGCCCAGCACCAACGCCACGTCGGCGACCCCGCGGCCGCCCAGGTCACGGCGAGCGCGCAACCCCACGACGGCCCACAGCAGCGCCACCAGCCCGGCCCCGCCGGCCAGCCACATGGCCACCGAGATGCCGCCGGGATCGCTCGCGGGCTGTGGCGGCATGGACAGGGCCGGCGCCAGGTAGGCCAGCAGATCGCCCACCACCAGCCAGCCCGCCAGGCCCAGCAGCGACAGCGCCATGCTGCCCCACATCACACCCCGGTGGTGGGCGTTGCGGCGCGCGGCATCGGGGTCGCCGGCGCTTCGCTGCAGCCACAGGATCCACCGCGCCAGGCCGGCCGCGGTCGCAAACCACAGCGTGGACAGCAGCATGGCCACCCAAGCCACCTCGAGGCCCGTGGCCACGTCGCCGGCGATCCACCGGCCCGCGATGCCAAACCCCAGGGCCGGCGGAAACACCCACAGGGCCAGGGGCACGTGCCGCCCAGCACCAGCCACCACGGCCAGCACACAGGCGGCCACGAGGACGAGCAGGGACAGGACGAGCACGATGGCCATGTCCGGATTGACTCCCGTGACACCGGCGGGTTCCCACCACGACCCCCCGCCGTGGTGACCCCCATTCCTTGATCACGGGCGACCGCTGCCGCAAGACAGAGCTTGTCACGATGCCACCCCCGCAATACCCAGCGGGTCCTCAGTGGAGACGTCCATCCGCATCGCGATCGCCCTGCTGCTCGCCCTCACGGCATCCTCTCCGGCACTGGCCGGCGACGATATTGCCGACTGGCGGCAGCTGTGCGCGCGCCAGCTCCAGGGCGACCCCGCGATCGCAGCGTGGTCGAGCTTCGTGCAGGCCCATCCCAGCTCGATCCTTGCCGAGGTGGCGTGGGGTCGCCTGGATGCCGCCGGGGCGATCGACCCCGCATGGCTCGATGATCCGGTCCTGGCCGGGGTCGCGCGCTCATACGCCGCCCACCAGCAGGCGCTGCAGCGCACCGCCCAGCTCACCGCCGTGGCCCGCCTCGATGCCGACGGCACCGTCGACCCCCAGCCGGCCAAGCCTGCCGCCCGCCCACGAGGCCGAGCCGTGGCCAGCCAGCGAGGCAAGGGGCGCTAGCGCTCGCGCGCCAGCTCGACCAGCTCGGGCACGAATCCCATGCCGCCCACCGTGTACGCCGCCTGGGCCGGCCCGCCGCCCAGCGCGTAGTCCTGGGGCCAGTCTGGAGGGGGCGTGTACAGCGCACCCCGCTGCTCGCTGAGCGCGAGCACCAGCCGATCGTCCTCGTACAGCCCCACCACCAGCAGCGGCACGCGGCCCACCTGGGGCATGGGCACCCACGCCCAGCCATAGCGCACGTCAAAGGGACCCTTCAGCACCAGCGGCGCGCCGCTGTCGTACACCTCGACGTAGCGCTCGCCATCGCGCTCTACAACGGTGAGCCGCACCCGCGTCTTGGCCCACACCACCGCGGTGATCGCCCCAAAGAGCACGGCAGCAGCCCCGAACCAGGGGGTGGTCCCGCGGACCTCGCGCGGCAGCCCTGCCTCGCCCACGAACAGGTTCACCGCCACGGCCACCAGGGGAATCAAGGCCAGCGCGCCCAAGCAGCCGATGGCCTCACCAACCAGCGGCTTCTGCAGCGAACCCTCGAGCAGCACCCGGCTGTCGCCGCTCACGGCAGGGCCCCCGGCGGGCACCACCGGTACATCAGCAGATCGTCGCGCCAGGTGCCGTCGGCCATGCGGTATTCGCGGATGCGGCGCCCCTCGTCGACGAAGCCGTAGCGCCGGTACAGCGCGATGGCGGGCTCGTTGTCGGCGAACACCGCCAGGCCCAGCTTGTGCACCACCTCGCTGGCGTCGGCCCAGGCGACGACAGCGTCCATGAGCGCGCGGCCCACGCCGAAGCCCCGGTGGCGGCTGTCGACCATGATTGCCAGCTTTCCCGTGTGCTGCATGCGCGCCAGCCGCCCGCCGTGGATGGTCAAAAAGCCCAGGATCGAGCGACCCTCGCGGCACACCAGGAAGGTGGAGTTGTCGCTGGCGCCGAGCTGCCGAATCTCGTCGCGCCGCTGCTCGAGCGTCATCGCGAACTCGCGGGCCTCGGTGATGAAGAACTGCCCCTCGGACAGCACGTTGCGGTGCAGCAGCAGCGTCGCGGGTGCATCCTCGGGCACGGCGGGCTCGACGATCATGCCGCCGCTACCACTTGTCGCGCTTGACCATCTCGGTGACCACCATGTCGTCGATGTACACGTCCATCTCGTACTGATGAACCGCCTTGTACGACGTGTTGGACTTGGGCACCCAGACGCGCACGATGCCGTCTTGATCGACCTCGAAGCGCCAGGTGAACAGCTCGCTGCGCGCGGCGGGACGCCCGGTGAGTCGGCGCCGGGCGATGGGGTTGCCCCAGGCCATGAACACCGCGTCTTCGGGCCAGCCGTCTTCGACCTCGCCGGCCACGATCTTGCCGCGCATGTCGGCGTCGTACTTGTAGAAGCGGTCCCACAGGCCGCTGTCTTTGAGGTAGGCGTCGCGCTCGTCGGTGGTCTTGTACTTGAAGAAGGCCTTCTCTTGGTCCTTGTTCATCCAGACCTTGAGCGCGTAGTAGTGGTCTTGTTCGGGCGCTGAGAGCTTCTTGATCTTGTTGCCGCAGCCCATGAGCAGGCTGCCGGCGAACAGGACGAGGACCAGGCGACGCATCGAACCTCCGAAAACGCGAGAACGGCGTTTAACGCAACCCCACCAACACCGTGGAATCCCTGGGAATCCAGCCGCCGTCGCCGTCGCCGGTCGATACCAGCAAGAAGTCGCCCAGCTGCCGGCGCACGGCGACCTCGGTTCCGGGCTCCAGCACCGCGATCTCTTTGGCCTGCACCGCGGCGGCGTCGCGCACGACCGCCGGGGCATCGACCACCACGGCCACCGGCCGGTTCTCGACCGCCCACACCCCATCCAGGGTCACGATGGACAGCACCACCGCCAGCACACCCAGCGCGGCCCACACCCACCACGACGCCACGCGCTTGCCCAGGCGATGCGCCCAGCCACCTCCGCCGGCGACCAGCAGCAAGAACAGGCTCACCAGCCCCAGCTCGCCCGGGGTCACCAGCGCCATCCAGCCCACGGGCTCGCCCACCGGGGTGCCGCCGGCGCCCTTCAGGCGGCTGCGGGCAAGCGCCAGGTTGTGCAGCACGTCGGCATCGCGCGGCCGCTGCTGCCGGGCGGCCCGCCAGTGCGCCACCGCCCTGGGCATGTCGCCCTGCCGGTAGCGGGCCACACCTGCGTTGAAGTGCAGCGCAGCGGAGCCTCGGCCGTCGACCGACTCCCAGGCCTCGACCGCCGCGGGCAGATCGCGCGCCTCGAACGCTGAGAGCCCGTCCTCGAGCGCCCCAGCGCCAGCCAGCTGTGCGAGCAGGAGCACCATCATGCCGCCGCCTCCAGCCGCAGCACGAGCTGGCGCACGCGCTCTTCGATGTCGGTGGCCACCGAGCCCGCGAAGCGCGCCCGGTTCAGGGCCCGCTGCACCTCGTCGACCTCGACGGCGGTGGCATCGTCGAGGGCGGCCTGGCCCACCGCCTCGCGCAGCGCCCCATCGAGCACCGCCAGCCGCTCGGCCGGGTCGTTGGGCAGCTGGGCCAGCCGCTGGGCCGGGGTGGGGGCGATGGCCGCCTGGCGCTCGGCCGTCCACTGCGCAAACCGCTCGCGGCCGATGACCCCCAGCAGCAGCAGACCCGGCAGGGCCCCCATCGGCAGCAGGCCGCGCATCCAGCCGCCCAGCCACGGGCTGGTGTCGCGACCCGAGGTGCGCGGCGGGCGGATGTCCTCGGCGGCGTGCTCGGTGGGCCCGCTGCTCGCCAGGCCAAAGCTCTCGACCACGGCGGCCCCCTCGGTGCCCGGTGTCACCTCGAGCGTGCCGCCCGGAACCCGCTTGGTGACGTAGCGCCCCTCGGATGGCGAGAACACGATGATGGGCAGGTCGGGCAGCGCGTGCACCCCCTCGGCGGTCGGCACGACCACGCGCAAGAAGTCGCCCACCGCAGTGTAGCGCCCGCCCAGCACCTCGCCCCGCACCGACGGTCCGTTGTCGTAGACCTGGGCCCAGTCGAGGTCTTGGGGCTGCGGCAGCGAGAAGCCCTCCAGCGTTCCGTTGCCGGTCACCCGCACCGTCCAGTTGGCCGACTCGCCCACGGCCGCGGTGGTCTTGTCGAGGTGCGAGGTGAACTCGAAGTCGCCCACCAGGCCGCTGAAGCCCTCGGGGGGCGGCGGCAGCGGGCGGCTGGCCAGCTCGGCCGGCTCGGTGGCGAACACCTCGGTGCGCGTGTTCATGAACAGGCCGGCAAACGGGCTGCGCGACTGCTGCTCCGAGGGGAGGTCGACGCGCACCACCGTGGGGGGCTGGTCGAGGGTGCCGGTGCCGGTGACCACGAAGGGGAACCACACCTCTTCGACGTCGACGCGGGTGCCGTCGGGCTCGGTGAGGGTGGTGGCTCGCTGCGGGCGGTTGCCGTCGCGCGGCGCCACCAGCCCCTCGAACTCGGGGAAGCTCCAGCCCTTGCGCAGCACCCGCACCCGGCTCTTGAGGCCCACCCGGTACACCACCACCTGGCCCTCCCAGGCCTGGGTCACGTCGAAGCCCGCTTCGGCCACGAAGGCGGCGCTGTCTTGCTCGGGACGGGGAGACACCACGAGCTGCACGCTGCCCGTGTTCATCACGGTGGTGGAACCGCCCTTGCCGATGACCTCGACCGGGACGGGGCCGAGCGTGTAGGTGCCTTCTGAGAGCGCGGTGAGTCGGTACACGAAGGACCGGGTGACCTCGACGCCCACACGCCCGTTTCGGATGGACTTGTGGGTGTTCTGCTCCTGCCGCTCCTCGCTCACCCGCAGGCCCGAGGGCACCTCGATGCGGGGCACCGCGGCCGCCGAGCCGTTCACCAGCTGCACGCTGATGAACATGCTCTGACCCACGCGCACCTCCTGCAGGGGCACGCTCAGCTGCACGGTGGCCGCCAGCGCCGGAAGCGACACCAGCAGCACCAGCAGGGCGCACAGCCACCTCACCAAGGCTTGCTCCCCTTGCGACCCTCGACCTGGATGCGCGGCGTGCCCTCTTCGACGCCCTCCAGCAGCCGCTCGGCCTGCTCGGTGGTCATCGCGCCCTCTTCGGCGGTCTGATCGGTGGTGCCTTCGCCCTCGTCGCCTTCGTCGCCCTCGTCCTTGGACTCGAGCTCGTCCAGGCCGACCGCCTCGGACTCGTCCTCGGGGTTCTCGCCGCCCCCCTTCTGGTCTTGCGGGTTGCTGGGCTGGCCGCTCGGGTCGTCGTTCTCGCCCTCGCCCGACTCGCCCTCGCCCTGCTGCTGGTCGTTGCTCTCTTGCTCGTCGCCCTCCTGCTCGCCGGCCGACTTCTGCTGCTGCTGGTCTTGGGTCTCGTCGCCGCCCTCTTCGGGGGCCTGCCCGCCCTCGCCCTCTTGCTGCTGCTGCTGCTCCTGCTGCTTCTGCCGCCGCGCCTCGAGCTCCTGGGTCACCAGGTCGAAGTTGGCCTGCGCGCGCTCGTGCTTGGGGCGGCTGGTCAGCACCCGGTCGTAGCTCTGCAGCGCCTTCTCGAGCCGACCGGCCTTGTAGTGGGCATTGCCTGCGTTGTACCAGGCCTCGCTGGAGTCGCCCAGCAGCCGGGCCTGGGTCTCGAAGGCGCGCGCCGCCCCATCGAAGTCGCCCGAGCGGTAGCGCGCGGCTCCCAGCCGGCCGTAGACATCGGAGTCGGAGGGATTCTGGGCGGCGAGGTCTTCGAGGATGCGCATGGCCCGCGGATAGTTGCCGTTGCGGTAGGCCTTGTCGGCCATGGCCTTGTCTTCGGCCCAGGCCGGCCCCGGAGCGAGCATGGCCACCGCCAGCACCACCGCCGCCAGGCCACCTGCGGCCCGCTTGCGCCCGTCGCCCAGCCAGCCGGCCACGAACACCAGCAGCAGCCCCAGGCCCAGCGGCCACTGAAAGCCCGTGTTCCACACCTCGCGCTGCAGGGTGCCCGTCGACACCGACTTCAGCGTGCCGCGAATCTCTCGGCCGTACAGCTGCTCGATGTCGGCGCCACTGGCGACGCTGTCCACGTAGGCCCCCCCGGTCAGGCGTGCGACGTCCTTGAGCACGTCGTGACTGGGTGCGCTGATGACGGTTCCACCCTCGTGCTGAAGAAAGGTGCCGTCGGGCAGCGGCACCCGGGCAGGCTCCTGACCAATGCCCATGCCGTAGATGCGGATTCCCTGGGCCTTTGCCTCACCTGCCGCCGCCAGGGCATCGTCGGCGCGGTGCACTTCGCCATCGCTCATCACCAGGATGGCCTTGCCGGCGGCACTCGCGGGGTCGTCCAGCAGCTCGACCGCGGTGCGAATGGCCATGCCCAGCTCGCTGCCCTGGGCCTGGAACACCGAGGTGTCCAGCTCGCGAACCAGCAGCGACAGGGCGTCGGTGTCGCGGGTGAGCGGCATGCGAGGCCAGGCCCCGCCCGCGTAGATCACCATGCCCACGCGGTCGCCCTCCATGCGATCGACCAGGTCGAACACCTCGCGGCGCATGCGCTCGAGCCGCGAGGGGCTCACGTCGCGGGCGTCCATCGAGCGCGACAGATCGAGGCACAGCACGATGTCGACGCCCTTGCGCTCGATCTCGACCACCGTCTTGCCAAAGCGCGGCTCGGCCATGGCGATCACCAGCGCGAACAAGGCGATCACCCCGGCCCCATCGCGGATCCAGCGCCGGATTCGCACCGAGCGCGGCAAGATGCGCTCCAGCATGGCGCCGCTGAACAGCCCCTGCAGGCGCCGGGCGTGCATCCACCCCGCGTACAGCACGATCACGCCGACGACGCAGGCCAGCGGCAGCACCCACAGCCACTCCCCGGCTCCCCAGCTCATGGGAACCTCCGCAGCAGCGTGCTGCCCAGCAGCAGGTGCAGGAACAGCAGCGCCATGCCCGGCAGCAGCGGCTTGCGGTACAGCTCTTCGTGCTCGACGAGCTCGCGCACCTTGGCGGGACTGGTCTCGAGCTCGTCGATGCGGGCGTAGATCTCGGCCAGGCCGCTGGAGTCGGTGGCGCGGAAGTACTGCCCGCCGGTGATCTTGGCGATCTCGCGCAGGGCATCCTCGTCGAGGCCGTCGCCCATCAGGCGGAAGCCGGTGGCCCGGGCGCCGATGCCCACCGTGTAGATGCGGATGTCGAGCGCCGCCGCCATCTGCGCCGCCTGCTTGGGCGTGAGGTCGCCGGCGTTGTTGCGGCCGTCGGTCAGCAGGATGACGATGCGCTCCTTGGCCTCGACCTGCTTGAGCCGCCGCGCCGAGACCGCGATGGCCTGGCCAATCGCCGTCGCCGACGGCCCCGCCAGCCCGATGTCGACGTGCTGCAGCACGCTCGCCAGGGTGTCGTGGTCGAGGGTGAGCGGCACGTGGGTGAATGCCTCTTCGCCGAACACCACCACGCCGATGCGGTCGTGCTCGCGGTCCTGCACGAACTCGGCCATCACGCCCTTGGCCACCTGCAGCCGGTTGACCGCGCGCGTGCCGATGGCGAAGTCCTCGGCGTGCATCGAGCCCGAGGTGTCGACCGCCAGCAAGATGTCCAGGCCCTCGCTCTCGAGCACCACATCGCGATGGGTGATGCGCGGCCGGGCCATCGCCACCACGCACAGCACCAGGCCGAGCACCTGGCACGCCCGCGGCACCCAGGCGAGCAGCAGCCGGAGCGTCCACCGGCGCTCGGGCACCGACGACGCCGGAACCGCCAGGCGGTTGTGGCCGGTGACCCACCCCTGCAGCGGCAGCAGCAGGGCGGCGGGCAGCAACAGCAGCGCCTCGGGGGATGCCCACTCGATCATGCGGCCCTGCCCGGGGCGCCGGCCACCGGGTCCCAGTGCACGGGACGGGTGTCGGCGATGAAGGAGCGCAGGTCGCCGTCGAGCTCGTCAAAGAAGGCGTCGTCGACCTCGCGATCGGCGAACTTCACCAGGTCGGTGGCGCGGAGCAGGCGCTTGGCGCGGGCCACGTTGGCGTCGGGCAGGTGCGTCATGCCCTGCAGCTGGCGCAGGGTCTCGCTGGTGGTCCACTTCTGCGCCGGGAAGGACAGCGCGCTCTCGACGTACTCGCGAAACAGCGCCGACAGCTGCACCGCGCGCTCGTGGTTGCTCAGCCGGGTGCTGGCACGCACCAGCATCCAGGCCTCGAGGGCCTTCTTGTCGGGTCGCACGTGCAGCACACGCGAGGCTGGGGGAGGCTGCCGGCGCACCATGACCAGCACCCCGCCCGCCACCAGCAGCGATCCGAGCACCAGCCCGCCGGCCATCAGGCCCCACGGGATCGCGTACACGTGCTTGGGCTCCCGGATGTCGGCGAGCTCGCCGATCTGCGGGCCGTCCACGCCTATGTCGATCCACAGCGGGTCGGACGTCACCACGCGCTCGTCTTCGCCCTCGGCCCAGGTGGCCTTCAGCGCCGGCACCTCGTAGCTGTTCTTGTTGCCGCTGAAGTCGTACCGGCGCGTGATCACCGAGCGCTCGCCCAGCTGTTCGAACCGGGCCTCGCCGTCTTCACGGAAGTCCAGGCCCTCGACCTGGGGCTCGGGCAGCTGCACCTCGGCCCCCGTCGGCGCTGAGAGCTGCACCACCAGCTCACCTCCGCCAGCGCTGACCTGGCCGTCGATCCACACCGAGAGCGTGGGTTCCCCAGGGTCGACCAGGGTCAGGTCGCCTGGACGTGCCCGCCCGCTGCCCAGCACGGTGATGGCGGCGTACAGCCCCATGGCCAGCAGGATGGGCACGCTGAACACGGCTCGCCACAGGGCCCGTCGCACCGCGGGGCTCATCGGCGCCTCACGGACATCTCGGCGAAGTGCCGGTGCAGCTTGCGAAAGGGGTCGTCGCCGGTCGAGATGTGCAGGGCATGCGCGCCGCAGCGACGCAGGGCACGGATGCGCTCGTCGGTGGCGAGATCGGACATGTAGGCCGCGCCGTCCACCAGCATGCGGCGCCCGGTCTCGGCGTCGACGATGTCGACGAGGCCCAGCCCGAACAGCCCCCGATCCAGCGGATCGTCCACGAGCACCGCGTGCACCTGGTGCCGCGCCGACAGGGTGCGCAGCGCGCCGTGCCACCCGGCCTCGCCGCGGCCCGGCTGGTCGAGGAAGTCGCTCACCACCACTACCACCGCCTTGCGCTTCTGGGTGCGCGCCACGAAGCGCAGGGCAGCCTCGATGTCGGTGCCGCGCTGCTGGCCGCGGGCCTGAAAGATGGTCTGGATGACGTGCCACACGTGCCCGCGGGTGCGCCGCGGGGGAAGGAAGGTCTCGACGGTGTCGCTGAAGGTGACCAGCCCGATCTGGTCGCGGTTCCGGATGCCCGCGTAGGCCATGCCCCCCGCGATGCGCGCGATCTGCAGCTTTCGGTCGGTGCGGCCGTCGGCGCCGCCGCTGCCCACCTTGGTGGAGCCGGACACGTCCACCACCAGGATCACCGTCATCTGGCGCTCCTCGCGGAACACCTTGACGAAGGGCTCGCCGGTGCGCGCGGTCACGTTCCAGTCGATGTGCCGCACATCGTCGCCGGGCTGGTACTCGCGCACCTCTTCGAACTCCATGCCCTGCCCGCGCACCGCCGAGCGGTAGTCCCCCGCGAACAGCGAGTCGACCCGGCGCCCCGCGTGCACGTGCACCAGGCGAAGCTCACGGAGTTCTTCGGCGGTCAGCCGCGCCAAGCCCGCCCCCTATGGCATCTGCACGCGGTCGAGGATGCGGGCGACCAGGTCGTCGCGGGTGAGCCCGTCGGCCTCGGCCTCGTAGGTGGGCATGACGCGGTGACGCAGCACGTCGGGGGCGATGCTCTTGACGTCTTCGGGCAGCGTGTAGCCTCGGCCGTCCAGGAAGGCATGGGCCCGGGACGCGGCGGCGAGCGAGATGGAGGCGCGTGGCGAGGCGCCGAACTCGATGGTGCGGCCCAGCTCGGCGTCGACCGAGCCCGGGTCGCGCGTGGCGCGCACCAGATCGACGATGTACCGCATGAGCACGTCGGTGACCTTGATGCTGGACACGATGCGGCGGGCCTCGTCGACCTCTTCTCGAGAGCAGACCGCGTCGAGCTGGGGAGCGGGCTCGCTGGCGCGCTGCACGATGAGCAGCTCTTCTTCGACCGAGGGGTAGGTGATGGACAGCTTGAGCATGAAGCGGTCGACCTGCGCCTCGGGCAGCGGGTAGGTGCCCTCTTGCTCGACCGGGTTCTGCGTGGCCAGCACCAGGAAGGGGCGCGGCAGCTTGAAGGTCTGGTCGCCGATGGTGACCTGGCGCTCTTGCATGGCCTCGAGCAGCGCCGACTGCACCTTGGCCGGCGCCCGGTTGATCTCGTCGGCCAGCAGCACGTTGCAGAAGACCGGCCCCTGCCGCGTCGTGAACTCGCCGCTGCTGGGCTGGTAGATCTGCGTGCCCACCAGGTCGGCGGGCAGAAGGTCGGGGGTGAACTGGATGCGGCTGAAGGCCATGTGCATGGACTGCGCCAGCGCCTTGACCGCGGTGGTCTTGGCCAGGCCGGGCACGCCCTCGAGCAGCACGTGGCCATCGGCCAACAGCCCGATGAGCAGGCGATCGACCATGTAGCGCTGCCCCACGAGCACACGGCCCATCTCGCGACGGACCTGCTCGAACACAGGAGCGACGCGGGCGACCTCAGCTTCGAGTGCTTCGACAGTGGACATGCCCCGGGGGCTAACCGGCCCTGAAATGCCGTGTCATCGATTTGGCCGTGGGCACCCCCTACTGTGGCCGCTGGAGGCATCCACCATGCTCGTTTTCGCCCTCACCCTCGCTACCGCCTGCTCCTTCGCCCCGCGCGTCGACACCGAGCTGCTCACGGCCCACGACCTGGCCTCGGACTCCCCCACCGTCTGCATTCCGCCGGGCACCGAGGCCTCGCAGACCGTGCACGTCGTGGGCTCCGACCCCTTCGACCTCTCGGGAGTGCTGGTCGAGAGCCTGTACGTCGATGACGCCATGGTTCGTGGCCTCACCGCCAACGAAGGCACCGAGGTGTCGGTGTGGTCGTACACCCTCGATACGCTGGAGCCCATCGCCGAGCTCGACGCGTCGAGCACCGATGCATCCGGCGCCTTCACCTTGACGGTGGACCCCACCGGCCTGTCCAACATCGGGCTGCTCGTCGACGGCGAATACGCCTACCCGCTTCGCTGGAAACACCGCCCAGACCCGGATTCGGACGGGGGAGGCGGTCTGGTCTGCGCCTACTGGTCGAACCTGGAGGGCGACCAGATCGCCGGGGCCAGTCGCGGTCAGGATGTGCAGCTGGTCGTACGCTCGACCGCCGACTACGACCCGCCTCACCTGAGCATCAGCGAGGTCGGAAACGACCTCTCGGGCAACGACCGGGTCGACTCGTTCACGGGCGAGCCATTCGTCGATGGGGTCAGCGCCACCCCCTGGGTCGTGTCCGGCGAGGACGGGGTCTTGGGCGGCAACCGCATCGAGCTCGCGTTCTCGGCCTTCGTCAGCGAGCCGGACTCGGATCACGACTTCGCTCTGGGCTCCGACTGGCTGTTCGCCAACTGACCGCGACCGCGTCTGCCCGCCACCATCGCCAACAACGCCAGCGCCGGCCAGCCAGACGAGCCACCGTCCGACGCGCAGGTGCAGCCGGCTCCACCGACGTGTCGCTGCACCACCACCGGGTCGGCGTCGGTGTCGGCGTCCGTGTCGGCGTCTGAGTCCGCGTCGGCATCGGCATCCGAGTCGGTGTCGCTGTCGGCATCGGCGTCGCTGTCGGCGTCGGCGTCGCTGTCTGCATCGGCATCGACGTCGGAGTCCGCGTCGGCATCGGCATCGCTGTCCGAGTCGGTGTCGCTGTCGGTGTCGGCGTCGCCATCGGGGGGCTCGAGGGCCCCGATGGTGGTGTCCCCGAAGACGACGCTGCCCGCTCCAATGGCAGGGCTGGCGTCGGTGGGCCTCCACAGGGCGGGGTCGCAGCTGCCCGAGCCCGGGGTGAAGCCCACCAGCAAGGGGTCGCTGCCCACCAGGCTGGCGCCGCCGATGATCCCGTCCAGGTCAGCGCTGCTGTTGCCGAACCACAGGTTGTGGTCGAAGGTCGCGCCCCCGATGTCGCCGGTGTCCCCGACGGCGAACCCGCCCTGGTTGTACGCCACCAGGTTGTTCGCGAAGGTGACGGATCCGCTGCTGCCGGGGAAGCCCACCGCGCTGGGGTCGCCCGAGCCGTTGTCCAGGATGGTGTTGTCCCCCACGAACACATTGCCGCTCACTTGGTCCATCGCGAAGGCTCCCGACTCGGCGGCGCTGTTGCCCACGAACGAGTTCTCGGCCAGCACCACGCCCTGGGTCAGCTCGCCGAGCCAGACCGCGCCCCCGCTGTCGTCGGCGCCCAGCGCGTGGTTGTTGCAGAACACGTTGCGAATCACCTGCACGGACCCCGAGAACTGCTCCACGTACAGGGCACCGCCGTTGTCGTCGCTCGCGTTGTCCTGGAAGGTGTTGCCGCTCACGTCGAGGGGGCCCGACACCCCTGCGCCGTCGACATGGATGGCGGCACCACGCCCGAAGCCCCCTCCCGTGGCCCGGTTGCCCGCGAAGGTGGAGTCCAAGACCGCCCAATCCGATCCACCATCGATGGCAATGCCGGCGCCGTGAGCCGCGGTCAGGTCGCGAAACTCGGTGGCGGTGACACTCAAGGTGTCGCCCCCAAATCGGATCCCGGCCCCCCCACCGCCCACCGTGGCGTCCTGCAGCAGTGAGTCGGCAATGGTCAGGTCACCACCGTCCCAGACGTTCACGCAGCCCCCGTTCTTGTCGACGGCGGAGCTCCCGGTGGCCCCCACACAGTCCAGCCCGGTCAGGGTGACGGTCTCGCACTGCTGGCAGTCGAGGCCCGCCGACGCCTGGTCGACCGAGAGCACATCGGTGAACGCGACGGTGTTCAGGGCCACCGACGAGTCCGCCACGAGCATGGCCCCTCCCCGGCCTTCCGCCGAGGTCTGCTGGAAGTCGCTGTCCTGCACGGTCAGCGTGGCGTTGTTGGCCCAGATGCCGCCGCCCGCGGTGGTCGCCGCCGACCCATCGAACAGCACCCCTTCCACCGTCAGCACACATCGCGACAGGCAGTAGGCATAGATTGCCCCGCCCATCGCGGCGCTCCCGCCCTCGAAGGACCCTCCCGACACGTCCGCGGTCGAGCCCTCGGTCACCGTGAGGTAGCCCCCCAGGGTCCCGGCGCTGCCCGACTTGAACTGCACATCGGTGAGCCCAAGGCTCGAGGCCTCGACGGCGATGGAGCCCGCTGCAAAGCCAGCGATGTTGCCGTTGAAGGCGCCCCCATCGACGGTGACCGCGCTGTTGACAGCATGGATCGCGCCACCCGTGCCCGCGGTGTTGTCCGAGAACATCGCGTCGTGCACGTCGATGACGCAGGGCTGCGCCGCCACACACTGCGCGTCGATCGCGCCGCCCATGAAGGCCTGATTCCCCGAGAAGGCGCCTCCATCGATCGACAGGCTCGATCCATTGGCCACCCGGGCCACAGCCCCGTTGCCGGACAAGTCGAAGCTCGACGCGTACACGCTGGTCAGCGTCACCTGGGCCGCGCCGTCGGAGCCGATCTCGAAGGCCCGGCTGTCGCCACCGCCTGCCTCGATCTGCAGGTTCTCGAAGCGAACCACCGCGCCGGCGCGCACGTCGAACACGTTGGCCTCGGCCGACGCGACGATAGCGGTGCTCGCAACCGCGCGAATGGTGAGCCCCGCCGTGTCGAAGCGGCCATCGATGACCATGGCGGGCTGCAGCCCAAGGTCATCCGGCACCTCGATCTCGTCGCCGTCGGCCGCAGCGGCGATGGCGTCGGCGATCGTGGCGTAGGTGGTGCCGTCGACGACCAGGACGTCGGCCGAAGCGACGGTCGCGGCAAGGGCGAGCAAGAGCAGCATGGCCGCATCCTACCCGGCTCTCAGCGAATCAACCCCCGAAGAGCTTCTTCCAGAAGCCCTTCTCTTGCACCTCGGTGCCCTGAAGCTCGGCCAGCTGGCGGATGACCTCTTCTTCGTCGCCCGAGACCTGGTTGGGCACGTGCACCACCAGCTGGATGTGGTGGTCGCCCATGGCGCCGCGGCGCTGCGGGTGGGTGATGCCCTTGCCACGAAGGGTCTCGACATGCCCGGAGCGCGTGCCCGGCTGCACCTCGAGCTGCTCCTCGCCGTGCACCGTGGGCACCGTGATGGTGCCCCCCAACACCATGGTGGCGTAGGGCACGTCGATGCTGCAGATGGTGTCGAAGCCATCGCGCTTGAACAGGTTGTGTTCGCGCACCAGGATGGTGATGAACAGGTTGCCCGGCGGGCCCCCCTTGCCGCCCGCCTCGCCCTTGCCCACCAGCCGCAGCTGCAGGCCGGTGTAGGCACCGGCAGGAATGGTGATGCTCACGGTCTCGGTGCTGCGCACCAGTCCCTGGCCGCTGCATGCCTCGCACCGGTCGTCTGGGCTGACCGAAGCGCCCTGGCCCTGGCACGTCGGGCAGACCGCGCGGATGCGCAAGAAGCCCTGGGCCTGCACCACCTCGCCGCGCCCACCGCAGGTGCCGCAGGTCGATGCCTTGGCCCCGGCCTTGAGCCCGTCACCCTCGCAGGTGTCGCAGTGCACCCGGCGGGTGATGGTGATGTCCTGGCTGGTGCCCAGCGCGGCTTCCATGAAGTCGAGCTGCAGGCGGTATTCCAGGTCACGCCCACGGCTGGGGCCGCCGCGCCGGCCGCCTCCGCGCCCGCCACCGAACAGGTCGCCAAAGCCGAACAGGTCGCCGAAGGCGCTGAAGATGTCGCCCAGATCGGTGAAGTTGGGCTCGAAGCCACGCCCCTTCAGCCCGTCGTGGCCGAACTGGTCGTAGATGCGGCGCTTGTCGTCGTCGGACAGGACCTGGTAGGCCTCGCTCGCCTCTTTGAAGGCGACCTCGGCCTCAGGGTTGTCGGGGTTCTTGTCGGGGTGGAACTCGATCGCCTTCTTGCGGTAGGCCTTCTTGATGGCCTTCGCATCGGCATCCCGAGCTACCCCTAGGACTTCGTAGTAATCACGCGGCATGGCGCCCCGGTAACCCCTTCACACGAGAGGGGCGGCGCACCGCCGCCCCCACAGTCAGAACGAACCAGAACCCGTTTCCCAGCGCAGGCGATCTCGGCCTGCGCGCAGGCGATCTCGGCCTGCGCGCAATGGATCGGTCACGCGTCTTCGTACTCGGCGTCGATCACGTCATCGCCGCCGCCGCCGTCGTCGCCACCACCGGAGTCACCGCCGGGGGCGGGACCACCGGGATCTGCCCCGGGCGCGCCTGCGCCACCGGCCGACTGGTACATGATCTCGGCCAGCTTGTGGCTGGCGGTGGTGAGCTGTTCGTACGCGGCCTTGAGCTGGTCGACGTCGTCGGAGTCGAGCGCCGCCTTGGCGCCCTCGAGCGCGGTCTCGACGTTGCCCTTCTCGCCGGCATCGAGCTTGTCGCCGTGCTCGGACAGGGTCTTCTCGGTCTGGTAGACCAAGGCGTCGAGGTTGTTGCGCTGCTCGATGATCTCGCGCTTGCTCTTGTCTTCGTCTTCGTGCGACTTGGCGTCGTTGACCATGCGCTCGATGTCGGCCTCGGACAGTCCGGACTGCGCCTCGATGCGGATGTTCTGCTCTTTGTTGGTCGCCTTGTCTTTGGCGGACACCGACAAGATGCCGTTGGCATCGATGTCGAAGGTGACCTCGATCTGCGGCACGCCGCGCGGAGCGGGCGGCAGTCCGTCCAGGCGGAAGTTGCCGATCATCTTGTTGTCGCGCGCCATCTGGCGCTCGCCCTGGAAGACGAAGACATCGACCGCCGACTGGCTGTCGGCCGCGGTGCTGAAGATCTCGCTCTTGGAGTGCGGGATGGTGGTGTTGCGCGGGATGAGCGTGGTCATCACGCCGCCCAGGGTCTCGATGCCCAGCGACAGCGGGGTGACGTCGAGCAGCAGCATGCTGGTGACGTCGCCGGCGAGCACGCCGCCCTGGATGGCAGCACCCATGGCCACGACCTCGTCGGGGTTCACCGAGCGGTTCACGGCCTTGCCGAACAGCTCTTCGACCTTCTTCTGCACCAGCGGGATGCGGGTGGAGCCGCCGACCAGGATGACCTCGTCGACCTCGCTGGCGCTGACGCCGGCGTCTTTGAGGGCCTTGCGGCACGGGTCGAGGGTGCGGTCGATGATGGGCTCGATCATGCGCTCGAACTCGGCGCGGGTGAGCGTGACCTGCAGGTGCTTGGGACCGCTGGCGTCGGCGGTGAGGAAGGGCAGGTTGATCTCGGAGGTGGGGCCCGAAGACAGCTCCTTCTTGGCCTTCTCGGCCGCGTCCTTCAGGCGCTGCAGCACGAGCTTGTCGGACGAGACATCGATGCCCGTGTCCTTCTTGAAGGCGTCGGCGAGCCAGTCGATGAGCACGTGGTCGACGTCGTCGCCACCCAGGTGCGTGTCGCCGTTGGTGGCCTTGACCTCGACCATCTCTTCGGACACCTCGAGGATCGAGATGTCGAAGGTGCCGCCGCCAAAGTCGTAGACGGCGATGGTCTCGTCGGTCTTCTTGTTCATGCCGTAGGCCAGGGCCGCGGCCGTGGGCTCGTTGATGATGCGCTTGACCTCGAGGCCCGCGATCTTGCCGGCGTCCTTGGTGGCCTGGCGCTGGGAGTCGTTGAAGTAGGCGGGCACGGTGATGACCGCCTCTTTGACCGGCTGGCCCAGGTAGGCTTCGGCCTGGCGCTTGAGCTTCTGGAGCACCATGGCGCTGATCTCGGGCGGGCTGTAGTGCTTGCCCTGGATCTTGATGCGGCACCCGCCGCCGTCGGCCTTGGTGACTTCGTACGGCAGGCGCGCCACCTCTTTGCCGGACTCGTCGAAGCGACGCCCGATGAGGCGCTTGGCCGAGAAGACCGTGTTCTCGGGGTTGGTGATGGCCTGGTTGCGAGCGCGCTTGCCCACGAGGCGATCGCCGTCCTTGGTGAAGGCCACCACCGAGGGGGTGGTGCGCTCGCCTTCTTCGTTCACGATGACGGTCGGCGAGTCGCCTTCCATGATCGCAACGACCGAGTTGGTGGTGCCGAGGTCGATGCCGATGATCTTGCCCATGATGTGGATCCTTCGGATGAAATGCTGTTTTGCACTTGCGCCTGGCAGGGTGTTTCCTGGGCCCGGCGGTGCGGCGGGGGTTGAGTAAGCCCCGCGTTTTCCGCGTCAAGGCGACAGGGCTTCACCCCGCCTGGCAGCTCTCGACACAAACGGTAGCCACAGCTGACGTCGTGTCACCCCCTTGACGCGCCCTGAGGCAGTGCATACCCCTGCCGGCCCTGCATTCCAATCCCTGGAGGATCCAATGGCTAGCTTCCGTCCCCTCTACGACCGTGTCCTGGTCAAGCGGGTCGCCTCGGCAGACAAGACTGCCAGTGGCCTGTTCATTCCCGAGACCGCCAAAGAGAAGCCCCAGACCGCCGAGGTCATCGCCGTCGGCACCGGGCGCATCACCAAGAGCAACGACGTTCGTCCGCTGACCGTCCAGGCCGGCGACAAGGTCCTGTTCGGCAAGTACGCCGGCGACGAGATCAAGCTCGACGGCATCGATCACATCATCCTGCGCGAAGAAGACATTCTCGCGATCGTGGAGTAGCTCATCATGGCCAAAGAAATCCACTTCCGTGAATCCGCCCGCGGCGAAGTCCTCGACGGCGTGAACCAGCTCGCCAACACCGTGCGCGTCACGCTGGGGCCCAAGGGCCGCAACGTCGTCCTGCAGAAGAGCTTCGGCGCTCCGGTCATCACCAAGGACGGCGTCACCGTCGCCAAAGAGATCGAGCTCAAGGACAAGTTCCAGAACATGGGCGCGCAGATGGTCAAGGAGGTCGCCTCCAAGACCAGCGATGTCGCCGGTGACGGCACCACCACCGCCACCGTCCTGGCCCAGGCGATCTTCACCCACGGCTCCAAGCTGGTCGCCGCCGGCGCCAACCCGATGGAGCTCAAGATCGGCATCGACAAGGCCGTTCGCGCGATCACCGAAGACCTCAAGGCCCAGGCCCAGCCGGTCAAGACCGACGACACCGAGTCCATCAAGCGCGTGGGCGTCATCAGCGCCAACGGCGACGAAGAGATCGGCTCCATCCTGGCCGCCTGCCTCAAGAAGGTCGGCCTCGAGGGCGTCATCACGGTCGAAGAGGCCAAGAGCCTCGAGACCACCCACGACATCGTCGAGGGCATGCAGTTCGACCGCGGCTACCTGTCGCCGTACTTCGTCACCGACCCCGACCGCATGGAGTGCGTGCTCGACAACCCCTACATCCTCGTGCACGAGAAGAAGATCTCGAACATGAAGGACCTGCTCCCCGTGCTCGAGAAGGTGGCCGACTCCAAGCGTCCGCTGCTGCTCATCGCCGAGGACATCGAGGGCGACGCGCTGGCCACCCTGGTGGTCAACAACCTGCGCAAGACCATGGTCGCCTGCGCGGTCAAGGCCCCGGGCTTCGGCGACCGCCGCAAGGCCATGCTGGGTGACATCGCCACCCTCACCGGCGCCACCGCGGTGATGGAAGACCTCGGCGGCAAGCTCGAGAACATCACCATCGACGACCTGGGCTCGGCCGAGCGCGTGGTCATCGGCAAAGACAACACCGTCATCAAGGGCGGCGTGGGCTCCAAGAAAGAGCTCAACGCCCGGGTCAAGCAGATCCGCGCCCAGATCGAAGAGACCAGCTCCGACTACGACCGCGAAAAGCTGTCCGAGCGGCTGGCCAAGCTGGTCGGCGGTGTGGCCGTCATCTACGTCGGCGCCGCCTCCGAGGTCGCCCTCAAAGAGAAGAAGGACCGCGTCGACGACGCGCTCAACGCCACCCGTGCCGCTGCCGAAGAGGGCATCGTCGCCGGTGGTGGTGTGGCCCTCATCCGCGCCCAGAAGACGCTCGCCGGGGTCGACACCGACAACGACGACCAGCGCTTCGGCGTCGACATCATCCGCGCGGCCATCGAGTCGCCCCTGCGCATCATCGCCAGCAACGCCGGCAAAGATGCGTCCATCATCGTGCACCTGGTGCGCGAGGGTGAGGGTGGCTACGGCTGGAACGGCGCCGACGATGTGTACGGCGACATGTTCGACATGGGCATCATCGACCCGGTCAAGGTCACGCGCAGCGCCCTGCAGAACGCGGCCAGCGTCGCGGGCCTGCTGCTCACCACCGAGGCCATGATCGCCACCAAGGCCGACAGCGACGACGAGTAGCCTCGGCCGCTCGATCTTCGAAGGCCCCTCGACCCAGCCGGTCGGGGGGCCTTCTCTCTTTGCGATAGAGCAACTCCATGTCCTCGTTCTTGATCCTCGCAAGCCTCGCCCTCGCGGGCCAACCCGCACCCGAACCCGAACCCGCCAAACCCAAGCCCGTGGAGCCGGTGCAGGCCGCCGTGCACAACGACTGGCAGGGCCGCTACTCCGGGCCCGGCTGCCTGGACGGCAAGGTGGCGCTCACCACCGACCACACCGGGTCAGCGGTCACCGGCACCTACAGCTTCGTGGCCGACCTCGACGGCGACCCCAACGAGGGCGTCAAGGCGCTGTACCAGGTCGAGGGCACGAGATCGGCCGGCGTCTGGAAGCTCGAACAGAAGAGCCTGCTCAACGCCGACGAGCTGAAGGGCTCGGCCGACTGGTGCTTTGGCGCCCTCGAGCTGCAAGAAGCCCAGGTCGATGGGGTTCGTGCGCTCACCGGTTCCTGGACGGCCGAGGAGTGTGGCTGCGCGGGGACCGTGCAGTTGAAGCGGGTCGCTGAGTAGGGACACACAGGCACGGAGGCCTGTGCTCCTTGCGGGCCCCGCACCCCCATCACGGCGTATAGAAGTACGCTTCGACCGGCTCACCCTCACCCAGCGGCTCGACCACCGTGCTCGTGGTGCTGCGGTAGGTGTTGTACGTGGTGTCCACCCGGTACGAGGTGGTGCCCGAGGTGAAGTAGTAGTACCCGGCGCAGGTGAAGGTCGCGGCGGTGTTCACCGCGTGCAGCTGCACGTCGCCCTGGTACCAGACCGCCCCATCGTAGGTGGCCATGGCGCCCGTCCCCGTGGGCCGCAGGTACGTGGGCAGGAAGGCGCTGCCGCTGGTGCCACAGCCCGAGTCGATCTGGAAGCCCACCCGGTACACCTGGTAGCCCCCGAAGCCCGACTGGATGTAGGCGCCGTCCGCGCTCCAGTCGCAGGTCGTGACCGTGCTGGCGATGGGATTGGGCACCCGCAGCTTGCCGGTCGGTTGGGTGACCTCCATGTCGGTCGAGGCCGAGCTCCACGTGCAGTAGGTGCCCAGGTAGGGCTGCTGGTGCAGGGTCAGGCGATCGGCGCCGGTCACCCAGGTGCTGGCCTCGGTGTCGTCGCAGGCAATGGAGCCAAAGCAATCCCCGTCTTCGCAGTCGATCAGCCCGTCCACGTCGTCATCGCTGCCGTCGGTGCACGACTGCTCGGTGCTGGGATGCGGCTGTCCGGTGTCGGTCGTGCCGGTGTCGGTCGTGCCCGTGTCGGTCGTGCCGGTGTCGGTCGTGCCCGTGTCGGTCGTGCCCGTGTCGGTCGCACCGGTGTCGGTGTCGGCATCGGCGTCCGCATCGGCGTCGGCGTCGGCGTCCGCATCGGCGTCCGCATCGGCGTCGGCGTCGGAGTCGGCATCGGCGTCCGCATCGGTCTCGGTGTCGATCGGGGCGGTGTCGTCGGCCTGTCCGGATGTACAGGCCGCGGCGATCGCCAGCGTAGAAGCAAGGCAGAGCAAGCGCATGGGGGTCTCCTGGCGGGTCAGTGTAGCCGCCTGGGAGGATCCATCACTCCGCCAGCAGCTTCTTTCGCCACATGCCCAGCTCGTCGATCTCGTCTTGGGGCAGCGTCGGGTAGGCCAGCCCGAGCGATGCCAGCCGCTGGTTCACCAGCCGCGCGACGGTCAGCCGCATGACCGGCTTGCTGTCGGCGGGGATGGCGTACCACGGCGCCCAGGGGCGACTCGTCTCGTTGAGCGCGTCCTGGTAGGCCGCCATGTAGCTGTCCCAGTGCCCGCGCTCCTTGACGTCGCCGCCGCTGAACTTCCAGTTCTTGTCGGCCTCGTCGATGCGGGCGATGAAGCGGTTCTTCTGCTCTTCTTTGGACACGTTGAGCCAGAACTTCATGATCACCGTGCCGTTGCGGGCGAGGTGCTTCTCGTGATCGCGAATCGACTCGTAGCGCTGCCGCCACAGCTCATCGAGCTCGGGCATGTCCGGAAGCCGCTGCCCGGCCAGGTACTCGGGATGCACCTTCACCACCAGCACCTCTTCGTAGTAGCTGCGGTTGAAGATGCCGATGCGACCGCGCTCGGGCATGTTCTTGGCGGTGCGCCACAGGAAGTCGTGGTCGAGCTCCTCCTTGCTGGGCTGCTTGAAGGAGTAGACCTGGCATCCGGCCGGGTTCACGCCGCTCATCACCGCGCGGATGGTGCTGTCCTTGCCGGCGGCGTCCATGGCCTGGAACACCAGCAGCAGCGAGAATCGGTCTTGCGCATACAGGCAGCGCTGGTGCTCGTGCAGGGCGTCGACCTCGGCCTCGAGTTCTTTCTTGGCCTTCTTCTTTCCGGGCGCATCGTCTGGAGGAGCCGTGGCAGCATCGGCAATGCGAAAGCCGCCCTCGAAGGGAACGAGGTAGGGGCTGGGAACGGGGTCGATCACGGTGGCTCCTGTGCGGGCAGCGGAGTATGGCCCAGCGACCATGGCCGAATCCAATGAGCACATCCACACCGAGCACCGCGGCGACGTTGTCGTCCTGCGCATCCACCGGCCACACAAGCGCAACGCGCTGACCGGATCGTCGTGGACCGAGCTGCGCGACAAGGCGCGCGCGCTGCACGCCAAGCCTCCCCGGGTGTGCATCGTCACCGGCGCGGGCGGCCACTTCTGCTCGGGCATGGACCTGTCGCTCGACAACCCCCTGCTGGCCCGCATGGCCCCCGCCGCCGCCGCCCAGGACACCGCAGCCCTGCGCGACCTCATCGACGAGCTCAAGCAGACCATGCACGCCGTCGCCACCATGCCTTGTGTCACCATCGCCGCGATCGATGGCGTGTGCGTCGGGGCGGGACTCGAGCTGGCGCTGGCCTGCGACCTGCGCATCGCCAGCGACAGCGCGCGCTTTGCCCTGCCCGAGACCCGCATCGGCTTCGTGCCCGACGTCGGCGGCACCGTGCGGCTCACGCGCCTGGTGGGCACCTCCCACGCCACCGACCTCATCCTCACCGGCCGCCGCATCGACACCCGCACCGCCGCTCGCTGGGGTCTGGTCGACCGCGTTGTCGACGATGCCCCGAAAGACGCCGCCCTCGACGCGGCCATCGCGTTCGCCAAGCTCATGAGGGCGGGCGGGCCGGAGTCTTCGCGCCAGGCTTTGTCGGTGATCCGCGCCGTGCCCGAGCTCTCGGACGAAGCGGCCTTCGAGCTCGAGACCCAGGCCGGCATCCGCGCGCTGTGCTCGGGCGAGTTCATGGAGGGCACCCAGGCCTTCATCCAGAAGCGCGAACCCCGGTGGCCCTCCGAATGACGCAAGACCGCGCGACGCGCATCGCTGTCACCCTGGCCGTGGCGTCCTTCCTGTCCATGATGTCGGCCCCCGCCAACTGGCACTGGGCCCAGTGGTTCGCCTACCTGCCCTTCTTCTGGGTGCTGCGCGAAGAGACCACCAAAGAGAACCGCTGGTTCGCGTTCCTGTTCGGCTTCATGAGCGTGGCGGTGATCTTTCGCTGGGTGCCGCACACCATCGGCATCTTCTCGAACATCCCCATGGTGGGCGCCTACGCGCTGCACGTGCTGTTCAGCGCCACCTTCGGCCTTCCCTACTTCTTCGTCTTCAGCGCGGTCCACCCCCTGCGTCGGCGCCTCGGCGACCTGTGGATCCTGGCGCTGCCGGCGTGGCTGGTGGTGATCGAGTTCCTGTCGATGTGGCTGCTGCTGTTCCCGTACCAGCAAGGCGTCGCCCAGTTCGGCAACCCGCCCGTGTTCCAACTGGCCTCGGTCACCGGCGTGTGGGGCCTGTCCTTCCTGGTGTACTTCGTGAACTGCGCACTCGCCGAGGGCATCTACCGCGAGCGCGAGGGCCGGCCCTTCCCCATTCGGTGGGTGGGCGCCAGCCTCATCACCGCCAGCCTGCTGGCCATGTGGGGCACCGCGCGCTTCAACCGCATCGAGCAGCAGCTGCGCGACGCGCCGGTGCTGTACGTGCAGCAGATCCAGCTCGACACCACCATGCAGCACCGCATGTCCACGGGCCGCAAGAAGGCCTTCATCGACTGGTTCTCAGAGACCCGCAAGGTGCCGCGCGGGTCGGTGGATCTGGTGGTGTGGAGCGAGGGATCGAGCGCCTACAACGTGCGCCCCGAAGACGAGAACAACCGCCACCGCGACCTGTCGGCGCTCACCCGCGACGGCGACTTCGAGCTGCTGCTCGGCGGCGGCACGCTCACCATCTTTCGCGACGCCCAGGGCCGCCCGCTCACCAAGCCCAACGGCAACATCGACTACGAGGCCTTCAACTCGGTGTACCTGATCGGCCGCGACGGCACCGTGCTGGGCCGCTACGACAAGAACGTGCCCCTGCCCTTCGGCGAGTACCTGCCGCTGTCGGGGGTGTTCCCGTGGCTCGCCGACCTCATCGAGGGCCCGGGCAACTTCAAGGCCGGCACCGGCACCCACACCCTCGAGGGCGCCGACCACCGCTTCGCTTCGCCCATCTGCTACGAGGCCATCCTGCCCTCGGTGTGCCGGTCCTTCGATCGCCCCGACATGCTGGTCAACGTCACCAACGACGCGTGGTTCACCGGGCCCGCCACCTACCAGCACGGCATGCTCGCCACCATCCGCGCCACCGAGCTGGGCACCCCGCTGTTTCGCGCGGCCTACACCGGCTCGTCGCTCATCGCCGAGCCCCACGGCCACGTCTACGCGCAGACCCAGTCGATGGAGCGCGTGAACCGGCCTGTCGGCGTGCGCATGGCCCGCGTCGACACCATCTACGCCCGCTTCGGCGACTGGTTCGTGTACCTGTGCATGCTGGGGCTCGCCGCAGCCGGCTTCATCGCCCCGTGGCGCGAGCAGAAGCGCACCGGGGACACACCAGTGCCCAGCGGCGTGCGGAGCCCCGAGGCGGGGTAGCGCGCGGCCCAGCGAAGTCGGTGACGCGAGAGCCCCCCTCGCCCGTATCCACCGCAAGAGATGGAGGAGACGCAAGAGCTTTGCCAGGTGTGATGCCGGCGGGGGAGGCTGTCTCGAATCGATGCTTTCAAAAAAGCCGACCGCAAAAGCGGTTGACTGTCGAAAGAGTATGCGCGGTCGCCCGCCGAGCCATCAACTTTTTTTGTCGGGGATTCGTGAAATCGCAGATCGCCTTGTGTGTGCAACCTCGCACGATCCGGTTGCCCCGCGGATCGTACGGAGTGATAACGCTGGCACCGACCTTGCTTCCCTCCCCCCCATGACCACCCCACCCACCCCTCCCAAGCCCTCGGGTTTTGTGCGCGCCTTCCTGGTCTCAGTCTTGGGAACCGGGCTGTCGCGCGTGCTGGGGGCGGTCCGCGACATCATCATCGCCGCTGTCCTGGGCGCCGGGGCCTCGTCGGATGCCTTCTGGGTGGCGTTCACCGTGCCCAGCGTGTTCCGACGCTTCGTCGCCGACGAGGGGCTCACGGGCGCGCTGATCCCCGCCGTCGCACGCGCCGAGTCCGAAGAAGACCCGTCCACCGCAAGGCACCTCGCCAACTCGGTGCTGACCGCCTTGATCATCGCCAACCTGGGTCTGTGCGTCGCGGGCTTCTTTGGCGCCGACGCGCTCGTGTACCTGTTTGCCGCGAAGTTCGCCGACGACCCCGCCAAGTTCGAGCTGACCGCCCAGCTCACCCGCTACATGATGCCGTTCGTCGGCATGGTCAGCCTGGTGAGCCTCATGGAGGGGCTGCTGAACCACCGGCAGCACTTCTTCGTGCCCAAGCTGGCGCCGGGCCTGGTGTCGGCGGGCATCGCCGCCGGTGCCTTCGTGCTGGCCGGCGTGTTCGATGAGCCGGCGTGGTCGCTGGTGGCCGGCCTGCTGGTGGGGGGCGTGGCGCACGTGCTGGTGAACGTGCCCTTCACCTGGCGGCTGTGGGGCCCGCTGGGCCTGTCCTTCGACTTCGGCGACCCTCGTTTTCGCGCGGTGATGCGCGAGCTGTCCAAGGTCATCGCCATCGGGGTCTTCGCGCAGGTCAACATCCTGGTGCTGCGGCAGCTCGCGGCGCTGCTCGAGGATGGCTCGGTCACCCGCTACTGGTACGCCAACCGCCTGGTGGACCTGTCGCAGGGCATCATCGCCGTGGCCATCGGCAGCGCCCTGCTGCCGGGGGTGACGCGCGCGGTGGTGGACGCCGACTGGCAGACCTTCCGGGTGGAGCTGGTGCGCGCCATTCGCCTGGCGGGCTTTCTGCTGTTGCCGGTGGCCGCCGTGCTGCTGGCCTTCGCCGAGCCCATCACCGCGATTCTGTTTCGCCACGGGGCCTACACCTGGCACGACACCCAGGTCACGGCGGCAACCCTGGTGGCCATGGTGCCCTTCATGCTGTCGGTGGCCGGCATCAACATCATCAAGAAGGTCTACTTCGCCCTCGAAGAACGCAACACGCTGCTGTGGGTGGGGGGCCTGGGCGTGCTGCTGACCGCCGGCCTGGGGTGGATCACGGTGGCTAGCTGGGGCGTGGTGGGACTCGCGGTGGCGCTGTCGCTGTCGACGACGGTTCAGCTGGGTGTGTACCTGGCGGTGCTGCGATCGCGCCTCGGCGAGGCGCTGGGCCTGGGCCTCGCGATCGTGCCCCTGGCCAAGATGAGCGCGGCCTCGGCCCCGGTTGCGCTGCTGCTCGCCTGGGCCCACGGCTTCGGCAACTGGGAGGCGGGCCCCACCGAGCTCCGAAACTTCGTGGTGCTGGGCGGATCGCTCGGGTCGGCCGGATGCCTCTACCTGGGGCTTTCGTGGCTGCTCGGCGTCGAAGAACTGCACCGAGTGCTCGAACGGGTTGTCGGCCGTTTCCGCTCGCGCTAAGATGAGGACATCGAGGTCGTCCGGCCTCAACGGGATTGGGTAGACCCCAAACGGTCTCCACTCCCGCCCCCGTGTGTCGATTCTCTTTTTGAACCGACATGAGGAGCACGGTGGGCGGGAGCATGGGGACTGCTGCTCGCAGCAGTCGCCAGGTCGGCGAAAGCCGCGTGGGCTTGGCCGCGGAGCCTGCGACGTGGCCGAGGCCGCGTGGACCGTAGGGCATGGGGACTGCTGCTCGCAGCAGTCGCCAGGTCGGCGAAAGCCGCGTGGGCTTGGCCGCGGAGCCTGCGACGTGGCCGAGGCCGCGTGGACCGTAGGGCATGGGGACCGCCGCCTGCGGGGGTCCCCAAGTCGGCGAAAGCCGCGTGGGCTTGGCCGCGGAGCCTGCGACGTGGCCGAGGCCGCGTGGACCGTAGGGCATGGGGACTGCTGCTCGCAGCAGTCGCCAGGTCGGCGAAAGCCGCGTGGGCTTGGCCGCGGAGCCTGCGCGGTGGCCGAGGCCCCGCCACAGCGCTCGCGACGTTATCCGTGCCCGATGCAAGACCACATCGACTGGCAAGGCGACGCCTTGCTCCTCCTGGACCAGCGGGTGCTTCCGCGCAAGGTCGAACACGTGCGCGTCACCGACGCCGACACGGCCTTCCACGCCATCCGCGACATGGTCATCCGCGGGGCTCCCGCCATCGGCATCACCGCCGCGTACGGGCTCGCGCTCGAGGCCAGTCGCGGCGGCGACGTGCAGGCGGCCAGCGAGCACCTGCTGCAGGCGCGGCCGACCGCCGTGAACCTGCGCTGGGCCGTCGAGCGCATGGCGGCCACCCCGGTGGACCGCTGGACCGCCGAGGCCCAGGCCATTCACGCCGAAGACATCGCCATCAACCAGGCCATCGGCACCCACGGCGCTCCGCTGCTGCCCCAGGGGGCGCGCTGCTACTCCCACTGCAACGCCGGAGCGCTCGCGACCGGGGGCTGGGGCACCAGCCTGGGCATCATCCGAACGGCGCACCAGCAGGGCAAGATCAGCAACGTGTGGGTCGGAGAGACGCGCCCGTACCTGCAGGGCGCGCGCCTGACCGCTTGGGAGCTCGACCGGGACGGGGTTCCCTGCACGCTCGTCTGCGACTCGGTGGCCGCGTCGCTCATGGCCGCGGGCAAGGTCGACGCGGTGCTGGTGGGCGCCGACCGCGTCGCCGCCAATGGCGACGTCGCCAACAAGATCGGCACCCTGGGCCTGGCGGTCCTGGCCCGGCACTACGGCGTCGACTTCATCGTGGCCGTGCCCACGTCCACCCTGGACCTGCAGTGCGCCCGTGGCGCCGACATCCCCATCGAGCAGCGCGCCGCCAGCGAGGTCATGGGCCATGCCGGCGTGGTGTGGGCGGCCGATGTGCCGGTGTTCAACCCCGGCTTCGACGTCACTCCGGCGGCCCTGGTGACGGCCTGGGTCACCGAGACGGGTCTGTGGACGCCCGCGCATTGACACAACAGCACGCGGTGCCGCGGCGACTGCTGTTAGGCTGAGGGCACTGGAGACCACATGGTCACGTTCGCCATTGGAATGCTGGGCCCCTGGGAACTGGGCATCATCCTTGTCATCGTGCTGATCTTCTTCGGCGTGGGCAAGCTGCCGCAGGTGTTCCGCTCGCTGGGTCAGGGCGTCAAAGAGTTCAAGGACGCCCAGAAAGACGAAGCGCTGGACGGCACGCCGCGGCCCAAGGCCATCCCCGACGAGGCCGAAGAGGTTTAGCGAGCGATGCAGAAGGGCACCCGCGTCCGCATCGTGAAGGGGCGCAAGGGCAAAGGCCAGACCGGCACGATGTTCTGGGAAGGCCCCAACAAGTGGGGCGAAGGCACCCGCATCGGCATCCAGGGCGATGACGGCGAGACCTACTGGATCAACACCGACAACGTCGCCGAGCTGTCCAAGGACGACCCCGACTACGTGCCCGACGACCCCGGCGCCGACCTGAGCAAGGGCATGCGCGTTCGGTGGGAGAAAGACGGCGACGTGGGCGAGGGCGTGGTGATCTGGCTAGGCGAGAACAAGCGCGGGCCGGGCACGCGCGTCGGCGTCAAAGACGACGCCCTCGACGACGCGGTGTTCATGGACGCGCGCTTCGTGACGGCGATCGACGACGCGCCCAGCGACGACGACGAGCCAATGCGGGCCATGCCCGACGCGGTGCCCGCGGGCGGCGACGACGACGAGATTCCGTTCTAGCAAGCTCGATTCCCCTTGATCCGACCGTCCATCGCAGACCATGCTGAGGCACCCCTGGAGCCCTCATGCATCGTCTACCCCTGGCCCTGTTCCTGTTCCTCTCTCAGTCCGCCCTCGCCGTCCCGATGATCGTGCATCATCAAGGCCGCATCCTGGACAGCAACGGCCTGCCGATGTCCGGCGACCACACCGTGACCGCTCAGCTGTTCGACTCGGACCTTGGCGGCTCCCCGGTGTGGCAAGAAGAGATCGACGCCACCTTCGACAACGGGTACTTCCAGATCACGCTCGGTGAGCGCTCGACCAACCCGCTGACCGACCCGCACTTCGACGGCAACCTGTTCCTGTCCATCGCCATCGACGGCGGAACGCCCAGCGATCGCTCCGAAGTCTCGAGCAGCCCCTTCGCGATTCGCGCCAACGTGGCCGACGCGCTGTCCGGGAGCGCATCCATCGACTGGAGCCAGATCGACAACACCCCCTCGGCGGTCGAGGACACGCTCGACACCCTCGGCTGCGATGACGGCGAGCTGGCCCGGTACAGCACCACCTTCAGCCAGTGGTACTGCGATGCCGACCGGGTGCTGTCGGACAGCGATGTGCTGGGCATCGTGACCGGCGCCCCTCTCGACCTCGCGATCGGCTCGACGGTCAACGGCGAGCTGGTGAGCACCATGACCGGGGGCGATGCCGTCGCCGCGGTCTAGGCCGCCACCGTCGACTTGTCGGCAGGCAGCACCATCGGCGGAACGCCGATCAGCACCATGGACGCGTCGGCGGCCCGGGCTGCGGCAGAAGCCTCCCCCTTGGCACTGGCCAGCGGCTCCACGGTGGGCGGCGCACCGATCAGCACCATGACCAGCACCGACGCCATCGCCGCCGTGGAGGGCAGCGCGCTCACCCTCGATGCGGGGACCACCCTGGGCGGCGCCACCATCGCGACCACGAGCGACATCACCTGGGGCAACCTCGCTGGCAAGCCTGGCGGGTTCGCCGACGACATCGATGACGAGCGATCCGACGCCGAGATCGTCTCGGCGATCGAGGCCGGAGCCATCACGCTGGCCGACGGATCGCAGGTCGGCGGCGCGCTCACCATCCACGGCGACCTCGAGGTGAAAGACTCGTCGGGCACCACGGTGTTCGCCATCGATGGCGCGAGCGGCGCCGTCACCACGAGCACCGTGTTTCAGCGACCGATCGCCTTCTCGGGCTATTGCAACACGCACGGGCAATCGGCGGGGACCTACCTTCGCTACTGCTTGTCCAACACCGAGTACGACACCAGCGGCAGCCACTTCAGCGTCGCCAGCAGCGGCGTGATCACGGTCAGCACCCCCGGCTACTACCGAATCGACATGTGGGCCATCGCGAACGTGTCCTCCAGCCCCCACATGCAGCTGCTCAAGAACGGCACGCAGTTCCAGAACGGACACGAGTACTCCGGCAACCAGTGGGAAGACGTGCACGCGAACCTGATGTGGCCCTTCGACGCGGGCGACACCTTCGAGGTGCGCATCTACAGCAGCGGCGGCAGCAACTACAACTACCACTCCGGCAACGCCAACGGCTCGCACAGCCGTATGCAGTTCAGCTACGTCGGGCCGCTGTAGCCCGCGACCCATTCCACGTCCGGCGCACCCAGGTGCTGCAGAAGGGCCGCTGGATCCGGCCCCTCGCCAGGCCTGGGGGTGACCATCAGCACCTCCCCCACGGCGCCCGGCCGGAGCACGCCCACGTCGCTGCGTCCGAGCGCCCGCGCGGCCTCCACGGTGATGCCCCGCAAGGCCTCCTCGACGGTCAGGCCCATGTGCAGGCAGGCCAGCGTGGCGCACGTCCACAGGTCCTCGATGGGCGAGGTGCCCGGATTCAGGTCGGTGGCCACGGCCAGGGGCACCCCCGCCGCGCGCAGCTCGGCGACCGGGGGCGATGGGTCGCGCAGGTACAGCATGGCGCCGGGCAGCAGCACCGCGACGGTGCCGGCGGCGGCCAGGGCGGCGATGCCAGCGGCATCGATGCGTTCGAGGTGATCGGCCGACGACGCGCGCAGCTGCGCGGCCATGGCTGCGGCACCGGTGTAGGTCACCTGCTCGGCGTGGATGCGCGGGGTGAGGCCCGCCGCCGCACCGGCCTGCAAGATCGCGCGCCCCTCGTCGACGGTGAAGGCGCCGCGGTCGACGTAGACATCGACGAAGTCGGCGAGGCCGCGCACCGCAGGCAGTTGCTGCTCGATGATCTGCCGCACATAAGCGGAGCGATCGTGGCGCAGCTCGGCGGGAACGGTGTGCGCACCCAGGAAGGTCGTCATCACGCGCATCCCGGCGGCCTCTCCCGCGGCACGAGCCGCTCGCAGCAGGCGCGCTTCGTGGTGGGGGCTGAGCCCATAGCCAGACTTGATCTCGATGGTGCCCACGCCCTTGGCCCGCATGCGGCGCAGCCTGCCCGTGCACAGATCGACGAGCTGCTCGTCCGAGGCCGCACGCGTGGCGGTGACCGTGGACAGGATGCCGCCGCCGGCCTCAAGGATCGCACTGTAGTCTTCGCCAGCGAGTCGGCGGCGCCACTCGTCGGCCCGAGACCCAGCCCATACCGCGTGGGTGTGGCAGTCCACCAGTGCGGGCATGCCCAGCCGCCCACCGGCGTCGATTCGGTGCTCGGCGGCGGGAGCGGCCGCCGTGGGCCCAATCCAGGCCACCCGGCCACCGTCGATCAGCACCGAGCCGTCAGGCACAGCCCCCAGCGGGCCGTCTCCGAGCTCCGGATCCATGGTCAAGAGGCTGTAGAAGCTGTGGACGAGCGTCGTCATGGACGGGGTTTCCCTTGCAGGCGGCACCGGGCGGATGCTACATAGTGCCGCTCTTTTCTTCTGGGCAACGGGCTAATCGGACTCTGAGAGGTTCCCATGTCGCTCCGCACCGCCGGCGTCTTCCTCCCCGCCGCGACCATCATCGCATTCACCGCCTGCGACGGTGGCATCGACGCGTACTGCCAGGGCGAGGAGTGTCTCACCGACACCAGCATCGACACGGCCGACGCGGACGCCGATGCCGACGCTGACGCGGATGCCGACGCCGATGCAGACGCAGACGCAGACGCCGATGCAGACGCAGACGCCGATGCAGACACCGACTGGGACGACGTCTGCCACCCGGCAGACCCCATGGAGTCCGCCGGCTGGACGCGCAACTACACGGTCAGCTACGTCGGATCCACCGGCACCGAGACCCAGACGGGCCAGGGCGGCGGCGCCTACAGCTCGGTGCTCAGCGCCGGGCAGAACAACTGGAACGTCACCGCCACGCACTCGTGCAACTCGTCGGGCGAGGCGCTGCAGACCGGCTGGTCGGGCCAGGTCACCCTGGCGCAGAACGGCATCTTTGGCATCGGCTCGGCCATCGGCGGCGGCGGCGGCTACACCACCATCGCCACGCCCAGCACGCCCCGTCCCTACCTGCCCGACATGAACAAGCTCAAGAACGGCGGCACCTGGACGTACACCTACCAGCTCAACATCTCGGCGACCGACTCGTCGGGCCAGAGCGCACCCACCACGCCGGTGCCCACCTCGGGCACCTACCAGGCGTGGGGCCAGCAGGCGGTGACGGTCAACGGCACCACCTACAACGCCTACTACGTCGTCAACCAGTACACCCAGGAGTGGTCCAAGCTCAGCGCCGCCGGCCTGTCCGGGTTGTCCGACGTCGATGGCTACTCCGAGCTGTGGTACGTCGAAGGCCTGGGCCTGGTCAAAGAGGTCACCACCGACCTCAACGACACCACCGTCGTGTACATGCAGAAAGAACTCACTTCCTACACGGGACTGGCGCCGAAATAATGGGCATTACCCGCATCCTTCCGCTCGTGATGGCCCTGGGCCTCGCGGGCCCGGCACTGGCTCAAGAAGAAGAAGTCCCGGCGGCCGAAGCCGACACCGAGGCCGAAGAGCCCGCCAAGATCGCCAAGGCCATGAAGCACCGCAAGGACTTCATCTACGACCGCGGCATCGAAAACGATCCCTACACGCACATGCGTGGCCTCACCGACGGCCGCATCGAGTCCTTCCGCGAGCTGTACGTCGACCCCGACAGCTTTGCCAAGGGACTCAAGCCCAAGACGCCGCTTCGGCCCGCCAAGCTCGACAAGGTCGAGGTGCCCGAGGGCGCGACCACCGAAGGTTTCCTGGCGATCAACCCCAAGAAGCTGGGCAAGCTCACCACCGATGCCGTCGCCAAGATGGTCGAGGGCGCCGGCCACACGGTCAGCGAGGCGAGCGACGACGGCATTGCCTTCACGGTCGGCGAGTCGGGCTGGACGGGCCTGATGAACCTCGTCCTGCGCGACGGCAATCGCTTTGTGCGGGTGGTCGACATCGGCACGGTCTCGGCCGAGGTGCCCGTCGTCAGCGACGCGCCCGAGGGCGAAGACGCCGAGGCCCCAGCGGCCCCCGACGAAGCCACCGACGAGGGCGAGGCTGGCGACGGCGAGGACGCCGTGGTCGAGACCGAGCGCATCAAGGTCGGGTACGCCCCCAAGACGCTCGCCGCCGCCGGCGCGGGTTCGGTGCTGCCCGTCGACAACGCCCGCAGCAGCTGGGCCGAGGTCACCATCAACGGCGAGAAGGTGGGCATCATCGGTCCCTACGCCACGGGCTACGTGCACAACGTGACCGCCGGCGCCTACGAGATCGGCTTCACCTGGGCCAACGGCTTCAGCCTGGCCACGACGGCCAACACCCTCGACAAGCCCGACCCCCTGCCCCGGTCGCCCGGCATCACGCCGCTGGGCATGCCCGCCCCCGGCGTTCCGGCCCGCTAGACACTGGACTGGCTCTGGCCCACGGTCCACGAGCTCGGCCCCACTGGCTGGCTGCTGGTGGCGTTTGCGCCCGTGGGTGTGATCACCGGCCTGCTGTGCGGCTGGTGGAGCCACAAGGGGCGGATCTGGCCGGTGGTGCCGATGTTCGTGTTCAGCCTGCCGGCGATGTTGGCGGTGCATGCGGTGTCGGTGGGGGTGGACGACGTGACAATGGGCACGTCCGCCATGCGGGTCCTGCACGCGCTCCAACCCACGGCACGAGTCGGCATGCTCGCTGCGATGGTCGGCCTGCCCGGCCTGTTCGTGATGCTGGGGGGCCTGGCGATCGCCGGGGTCGCCAGCTCCCGGCCCTCTTGGCGCACCGCCACACCGGTGCTCGTGGTGGGCTTGCTGGCTGCAGGACTGGTCTTGATGGCCGGATGGGCAGGCGAAGAGCTCTTCCTGGGTAAGCGACGAGCCGGGGTGGTTGCCGTCGCGTCCCTTCTCGCGGGCATCGGCGCGGGCGAGCAGGGTGACCGCGAGCGTCCGCTCATCGCGTTCGGGTCGATCGCGCTCAGCGTCGGCTTCGTGGAGCTCTGGTGGACGAGCCACGCGGTCACCGAGTCGCTCTCGGCCCTGGACATGGTGCCGACCGAGCGCCGCGAACGGCTCCTGGATGCTTCCCTTCCCTACATCGAGGTGTGCCGACCCTGGCAGTGGGCGGCGCTTGCGGTCCCGACGGTTGCCCTTCTGGTTCGACTGCAGCAGACGCGGTGGGACGAAGACTGGCGCGCCGCGGTAGGCGGTTGCGCACTGATCGGCAGCATCGCGGCCTCGGCGAGCTGGGTGGCCGACAGCACGGCGGTGGCGCACCTGGTCCTGGACGCGTTCCTGTGGTGGTAGTCGCGGCATCCCTCGTGTCAGCCGGCATCGTCGCGACGTTGTTGGTCGCGGGCAAGAGGGTGCCCGCCGCTGTCGCCTGCTTGCCTGCCCTGGTCGGGCTGCTGGCTGGAGCCTGGGGCATCGCTGTGGGAGCCTACCCCGCCGCCCTCGTTGCCGCCGTGGAACACGAACCGGGGCGCGCCAAGCTCGACGCGGCGATGGCCCTGCTTCAGCACAACGGCACCGAGACCGGCTTCGCATTCGCGAGCTCGGTAGGAACGTCCCTCTTTCTGCTGGCCGTCGTGGTCGTGGCCTCGATCGGCGAGAGCCGGCGGAGCTGGAGGTGGGCCGTTCCCGGAGTGCTGGCCTGGGCGGCGGTGGGGGGGGTGGCCGTGCGGGTCTCCATGTCCAGCGGGTACGCGAGGTGGTGGGATGCCGCGATCATCGGGGGAGCGCTGTGCGCAGGAGCGGCTCTCCTCGGCGGTCTGGCGACCGTCGCTCAGACCGGCGGCAACGACGACGACCGCAGTGGCGACCTTGCCCTGACGGCGGCACTCCTGTTCGCCATCGGCGCCGTGTCGGGCGCCCGCGTGGCTGGCATCACGTTCGTGGCCGCGGGCGGAGCCTCCTGGGCCATCGCGTTCTGGACCCTGGGCCTGACGTGCATCGCCCTCGGACGCCAGCTTCGGCACAGCTCGTGGGCGATGCTGGCGACCCCCCCGATGTTCGCGGTGTGGTGCACCGCATCCCTGCCCACCCACGGGCGCATCGCCATCGCCACCGCGGCCGAGATTCGACGGCCGTTGAGGCCACCAACGGATGTGGCCCTCTCACACATTCAGGGCGCCATCCGACTCCGCGACGATCTCGCCGTTGTGCTGCGAAGCGACCTTGACCTACCCACGATCAGGCAGCGCTTGGCCGACGAGCAGTCCCGGATGGTTGCTCATCCGTCGAAGGTACACAACGCTCGCACGGCCTTCCTGCTCTGGGTCGACAACTCCGTGCCGTTCTCGACCGTGGTCGATGCATTGACCATCGCAAGAGAGGCCGACTTCCACGTGGCATACCTCGGCGGCTACGGGTCCCGGCAATTGGGGGCGGTTCCGATGATGATGTCGACCCACGACGGACGGCCGGAGCCAGCGGACATGGCCCTCGTCATTCGCGACGATGGCTATCTGCTACAGGCCGCCCTGCGATCCGGTGAGCCCGGGTACTTCCCCAGCCCCGACTCACCTGGACACCTGATTCCATGCGCTACAGACTGCGCCGACGGGTACCCCGACCAGGAGCTGCTCGACGCACTGAAGCGACTTGGGGGAGGCTCGTACTGGCTCGTGGCCAACCCTGACCTGTCATGGTCACAGGCCATGCACGTGCTCGAGTTGACCCGCTCGAACCACAAGAACGCCTTCTATGCCCACGGCCTGGGCTATCCACCATCACCCACCTCCCCCGACGGCGCCCCCGCCGACATCTCGCTCGACGCACTGGGCGGGCCCAACTGGCCTGCCGAACAGCAGTAGGGTCGGAAGTTCGACATGGTTCTGCGCGCAGAGCCGATGTGACCTTCCGACCGGGCGAACAGAGCGGCCCCGAACTTCCGCATCGCACCCGCGCGGGCCCTGCGCCATTCGAGCGAACCATCGTTTTCAGCGATTCGCCGAGCGCGCGGAGGCGGTGAGTGGGTCAGAACGGAAGTTGAAGCCGGCTCTGGTCGCTGAAGCGGAAGTTCGTTGGCGGTCTGCTCGCGGCGTGGTGGGGTGATGGGTGGTCATGGGGTCTGATCACTAGAGGCGCGGAAATCGCGGGGCGTTGGTCATGGGGTCTGATCGCTAGAGGCGCGGAAATCGCGGGGCGTTGGTCATGGGGTCTGTGGTCATGGGGTCTGATCACTAGTACCTCTCCACAGGGGTTTTGACTGGATCAGGCGGCCTCGTTGGTCGCCTGCCAGTCGGGGTAGTGCCGACAGAGCTTCTCGCGAGCATGTGCGACACGCAAGAGCCACTCGATAGTGGCTTTCTCTTGGTTTCGGAGCTTGGACCAAGCGGCAACTTCGCGTGCCAAGGCGTCCACATCCGCGATGCGTCGATCGAGACATTGGCGAACCAACACGCCGATCTCAATCTCGACCATGTTCAGCCAGCTCGCGTGCTTCGGAGTGAAGTGGAACTGGAGCCGGTTGAGGATGCGTCTGGCCTCCTCGGGCGGGAACGTTCGGTAGAGCGCGCCCTCGCATGTCAGACGACATCCAAAACTGACCCCCCGGCGACACGAAAATTGACCCCCCTCCCGCCGGGAGGGACAGAGGATGAGAACGAAGTCAGAGAACGACCTACTCAGGCGCTGGAACAGCCTGAGGAGGGGATTCATGCACACACCCGAGGACGTGACCGTCATGCTGCGGCTTCACGAGCTCGGCTGGGGGGTCAAGCGCATCGCGCGGGAGTTGAAGATCAGCAAGAACACGGTGCGACGCTACGTTCGCGCCGATGGGTGGCGTCCGTACACGCGACCACGTCGCGAACGTGCCCTCGACGGCCTCGAAGCCTGGCTCGAGGCCGAGTTCCGGAAGCACAAGGGCAACGCCGATGTCGTCCATCAGGAGCTGCGGCGCGTTCACGGGATCGGAGGTGTCGCTGCGCACCGTCGAGCGGGCTGTGCAGCCGATTCGTCGCGAGATGGCCGCCGAGGCCAAGGCGACGGTCCGCTTCGAGACCCCGCCGGGGAAGCAGATGCAGTGCGACTTCGGACAGGTCACGGTTGGGATCGGCGGAGAGCCGGTGAAGGTCCAGCTGTGCGTGATGACGCTGGGCCACTCGCGGCGAATCTACGTCGTCGCGCATGCCCGCGAGCGGCAGGCGAACTGGCTGATGAGCTTCGAGGCGGCGTTCGTGTGGTTCGGTGGCGTGCCGCTGCAGATGCTGATCGACAACGCGCGAGCGCTGGTCAAGCACCACAACGCCGAGACCCGCGAGGTCGAGTTCAACGGCACCTTCGCGGCCTTCTGCCGTCACTGGGGCATCACGCCGAAGGCCTGCGCACCGTACCGGGCCCGCACGAAAGGCAAGGACGAGCGGGCCGTCGGGTACGTGAAGCGCAACGCCATCGCCGGCCGCGAGTTCGCGAGCTGGAACGACCTGCAGGACCACCTCGACCGGTGGTGCCGCGACGTCGCGGATGTGCGCGTTCACGGCACCACGGGCGAGCGACCCATCGATCGCTTCGTCGCGAGCGAGCAGAGCGCCCTGCAGCCCCTCCGAGGCCGCGTCGCCTTCCAGCGTCCCCGCGAGGTGGTTCGCAAGGTCGGCACCGACTTCTGCGTCGAACTCGACACCAACCGCTACAGCGTCCCGTACCGCTTCATCGGCGCCCAGGTGAGCGTGATGCTGGCGGGGCAGCAGGTGGAGATCCGACACGCCGGCGAGGTCATCGCCACGCACTTGCAGGGCCGTGGGAGGCGGGAGTGGTTCGTCAGGCGGGAGCACCTCGAGGGCGTCGTCGTCGGCCATCCTGCACAGGTGCAGGCCGCCGCCGCCGCCCCCGAGGAGCCCCAGCCCCCAGCCGAGCTGTTGAGGCCGCTGAGCATCTACGAGGAAGCGGTCGGAGGTGCGCTGTGAACGTCGATTCCGAGCACCTCGAGGCGATGCTGTCGCGGCTGAAGCTGACCCTGATTCGGGACCAGCTGGACACGCTGCTGGACGAGGCAGCCCGCGGCGAGATGAACCTGCGCGAGGCCCTCGTCTTCCTGTGCGAGGCCGAGATCGCGCGGAAGGACCAGCGGCGGATCACGATGGGAACGAGCATCGCGAAGTTCCCGTTCGTGCGGACGCTGGAAGGCTTCGACTACGAAGCGCAGCCGAGCGTGGACGCGAAGCAGATCCGTGAGCTTGCGACGAGCCGGTGGGTGGCGAACGGAGACACGCTGCTACTGCAGGGCCCGCCCGGTGTCGGCAAGACGCACCTAGCCGTGGCGCTGGGCCGAGAAGCCATCGTTCGTGGGCACAGCGTGCTGTTCACGCAGGCCACGCACCTGGTCGCGGCCCTGGCGAAGGCGCACGCCGACGGCACGCTGGAGGAGCGCCTGCGGCACTTCACGAAGCCGAAGCTGCTGATCATCGACGAGCTGGGCTACCTGCCGTTCGAGGCGAACGCGGCACACCTGTTCTTCCAGCTGGTGTCGCGCCGCTACGAGCGCGGCAGCGTGCTGATCACGAGCAACCGTAGTGTCGGCGAGTGGGGCCAGGTCTTCACCGACGCCGTCGTCGCGACCGCCATCTTGGACCGGCTGCTTCACCACAGCCATGTCATCACCATTCGCGGAGACAGCTACCGTCTGCGCGAGAAACGCCGGTCAGGCCTGTTGAAGGCAGATCGGGTCAACCAAACAACGGCGACATGAGGGGGGTCAGTTTTCAATGTCGCCAGGGGGTCAGTTTCTGGTGTCGCTTGACACTTGGGATTGTGGGGCTGTCGGTAGAGCTCCAGGATGTGTTCCATTCGCGCGACGAACTCCGGGGTGACCTTCTTGATGCACCACATCCGCCTTTGCCACGGCTTCAGCTCCAGCTCGTTGAGTCGGCGGCGAACTGTCTCGGTGGAGACGGCGTCGAGGTCGGTGAGTGCCACCAGACGGTCCGCCAACAGCTGAAGAGTCCAGCGAGCTCGGCCTTCAGGAGGCTCGCTACACGCGACGGCCACCAGTGTGGCCTCGTCCGCCGCCGTGAGCTTTCGACTCCCGCCAACCCGAGAGCCCTCGGACAGCGCGTGTTCCAGTCCGCCCTCCACGAAACGCCGACAACACCGATAAATCGTCGAAGAACTGGTCGGTAGTGAGTCCAGGATTTCGCCGGGCCTGCGACCCTCATTGGCCAACAGAAGAATCTGGACCCGCATCAGCATGCGGGACCGGTGACGGCCTCCGCGGAGTGTGCTCCGCAGCTTGGCTTCTTCGGCTTCGGTCAGGTCAACGATGTAGCGTGCGACCATGGGTCCTCCGGCACCCGGATCACCCATTCACGCCCCCACGGCGAGCACCCACGTGAAGCCCACCTACACCGAGAAACAGGGCCGGTACCTGGCGTTCATCCAGGCCTACACCGTCCTCAACGGCCGCCCGCCCGCAGTCAATGACATCGCCCGCTTCTTCAACGTCAGACCACCCTCTGCGCAGGGCATGGTCAACCAGCTCGAGAAGAAGGGCCTCATCACCAAGACGCCCGGCGCGGCCCGGACCATTCACGTGACCCTCGCGCCCTCGGACCTCCCCTGCATCGTCTGCGCCGGCGAATCGATCAAAACCCCTGTGGAGAGGTACTAGAGGCGCGGAACTCGCGGGGCGTGTGGTCATGGGGTCTGATCACTAGAGGCGCGGAACTCGCGGGGCGTTGGCGCGTGGAGCGACACTCAGGAGAGACCTGGCGGCAGGTCCGGCGTGGTTGGCGCGTGGGGCGCCAGTTGGGCGAGACCTGGCGGCAGGTCCGGCGTGGTTGGCGCGTGGGGCGCCAGTTGGGCGGGACCTGGCGGCAGGTCCGGCGTGGTTGGCGCGTGGGGCGCCAGTTGGGCGGGACCTGGCGGCAGGTCCGGCGTGGTTGGCGCGTGGGGCGCCAGTTGGGCGGGACCTGGCGGCAGGTCCGGCGTGGTTGGCGCGTGGGGCGCCAGTTGGGCGAGACCTGGCGGCAGGTCCGGCGTGGTTGGCGCGTGGGGCGCCAGTTGGGCAGGTGACCTTGCACCGGTTTGACGGACCACTCAGTAGGCCGGCTTGCCCTCAGGCAGCCTGGTTGAGGTTCTCGAACTCGACAGGGCTGATCTGCCCCAGGGTGGAGTGTCTGCGTTCTGCGTTGTAGAAGCCGTGGATGTAGTCGCCAACGGCCTTTCTGGCGTGCTCGACACTCTGCCAGCGTGTGTCGCCAACGAGCTCCTGCTCGAGGGTTCCGAAGAACGACTCGACCACCGCGTTGTCCCAGCCGTTGCCCTTCCGGCTCATGCTCTGGACCATCTCGTGGCGCTTCAGCGCAGCTCGATAGGAGCCGCTTGTGTACTGCGATCCGCGATCGGTGTGGTGGAGCAGGCCGGGACGGATCGAGCGGGTGACGGTGGCCATACGGAGGGCGTCGAGGCACAGCTCGGTCTGCATGGTCTCGGCGACGGACCAGCCGACGACCTTGCGGCTGAACAGGTCGATGAGGACGGCGAGGTAGACCCAGCCACCGTCGACCGGCAGGTATGTGATGTCGCCGGCCCAGACGACGTTCGGAGCTGTGACGGCGAACTGGCGGGCCAGGTGGTTGGCCGCCACTGGCTGGTCGTGGTTCGAGTCCGTGGTCGTCCCGCGGAAACGCCTTTTCGGCTTCCCGGACAGCCCGTTCTCTCGCATCAGTCGAGCCACACGGCGACGGCCGATGGACTCCCCATCGGCGCGCAGCTCCGCCGCGACCCGCGGACTGCCGTATGTCCCCCGGCTTCGACGATGGATCGCCTTGATGCGGACCAGGTCGGCGTCGTCCTCATGCCCGGTCCAGGTCTGGCCGCAAGCCCACACGTAGTACGCCGATCGGCTCACCCGAACGGCGCTGCACAACCTCCCAATCCTGTGATTCGCCTTCTCCGACTCGATGAACCGGTACGCGCTCACCGGCTCTCCTTCGCGAAGAAGGCCGCGGCTTCTTTTAGGATCTCCCTCTCTTCCTTCACGATCGACAGCTCACGGCGAAGTCCACGGATCTCCGCATGCAGGGCCTCATCGGACTCCTGCCCCGCTGGCAGGTCTCCCGCGTCCGCCCGCTTCACCCAAGCGCGGATGACCGACCGGCAAATGTCCAGATCGCGCCCGACCTGGGCGACCGTCAGCCCCTGCTCGCGCACCAACCGCACGGCCTCCTGCTTGAACTCGTCCGTGTACGACCTTCTCGTCCTGGCCATTGTCGGCCTCCTGGTTCTTACCTACCAGGTGGTCCGGCTCAGCGAAGCAAGGTCAAGGACCTGGCGGCAGGTCCGGCGTGGTCGGCGCGTGGGGCGCCAGTTGGGCGGGACCTGGCGGCAGGTCCGGCGTGGTCGGCGCGTGGGGCGCCAGTTGGGCAGGACCTGGCGGCAGGTCCGGCGTGGTCGGCGCGTGGGGCGCCAGTTGGGCAGGACCTGGCGGCAGGTCCGGCGTGGTCGGCGCGTGGGGCGCCAGTTGGGCAGGACCTGGCGGCAGGTCCGGCGTGGTTGGCGCGTGGGGCGCCAGTTGGGCGAGACCTGGCGGCAGGTCCGGCGTGGTTGGCGCGTGGGGCGCCAGTTGGGCAGGACCTGGCGGCAGGTCCGGCGTGGTCGGCGCGTGGGGCGCCAGTTGGGAGAGACCTGGCGGCAGGTCCGGCGTGGTTGGCGCGTGGGGCGCCAGTTGGGCGAGACCTGGCGGCAGGTCCGGCGTGGTTGGCGCGTGGGGCGCCAGTTGGGCGGTAAACCATCAACGACGCCCCCAAGCCTCCTGAGCGCGTCCGTGTGATCCGAGGGCGTGGAGGTGACCCATGCCCGGTCGCAAGGTTCGTGATGAGGCCGATGCCAAGGTGCTGCTGGACGCGATGGAGGCGTCGATGCTGTCCGTGGCCGACTTTGCAGCGAGGTACGACGTGGACGGCCGCTCGCTGCAGTGCTGGAAGCACAACTTCGCTCGACGCGCTCGGAGCGAGCAGACGGAGACGGTTCGATTCGTCGAGCTCGTCACCACCAAGCCGACCGTGGCCGCGACCTACCGCGTGCACGTCGCGGACGTCACGCTCGAACTGTCCGCGGACTTCGACGACGAGGTCGTCCTGCGCCTCCTCGACCTGGCTCGCGCGTGCTGACCATCCCTGGCTCGGTGCGGATCTGGCTTGCGGTCGAGCCCGTCGACATGCGCGGCTCGTTCGATGCGCTCTCTGGCCACGTCCGCCGCCTGGGCCACGACCCGGTGGACGGGCATCTCTACGTCTTCGTGAACCGCCGCCGAAACCTGATGAAGCTCTTGTTCTTCGACCGCTCGGGCTTCTGTGTCCTGGCGAAGCGGCTCGAGAGGGGCACCTTCGAGCGCCCGACCGTGGATGAGGGCGTCCAGCAGCTCCGGCTCGACCCGACCGCACTCGCGATGTGGCTGGAGGGCGTCAACCTGCGCGCCCCGCGACGGCGGAGATACGCCCGAGACGCACCAGCCGGAAGCTGAGCTTCAAGGATCGCTCTCAGCGAGGGGGTAGCGGCAATCTCGCGAAGATGATCTGCTTCGAAGGTGAGCAACGAGCAGATCATCGCGAAGCAGCAGGCCACCATCGCCTCGATGGCAGCGTCGCTGGCCCGGCTGACCGAGCAGAACGCACAGCTGCTCGAGAAGGTCGAAGAGCTCACCGCGATGCTCGCCAAGAAGAAGCGGCCGCGCAGGAAGCCAGCGGTCGTCGAGAAGTCCGAGGTCGAGGCCTCCGAGATTGCGATGCGGCCGACGCCGCCAGAGCTGCCCGAGCGCGACAAGACCGAGCCGAAGTCCGGCTACCAGACGGGTCGCAAGCCGCTTCCCGAGGAACTCGAGGTCGAGGAGGAGACGCTGCGGCCCGACACCTGCGGGCACTGCGGTGGGGCCGAGCTTCGCATCGTCGACCAGGTCGTCGCCGAGAAGCTCACCATCGTGAAGCAGCACACGCGGACGAAGCGGTGGATCCGCAAGACCTGCGAGTGCACGCACTGCCTGCGGCGGACCACGGCCAAGGCGCCTCCAGCGCCGTACCCGCGCTCGAAGGTGACGTCGGAGTTCCTGGCCTGGCTGGTGTACCAGAAGTACGGTCTGCACCTGCCGCTGGACCGCATTCGGCGAGAGCTGGCGGATCAGGGCGTAGACTTGGCGATGGGCTTCCTGGTGAAGCTGATCGAGCGCGGCGCCGGCCTGCTGGAGGGCGTGGACGGCGTGCACTGGAAGCAGCTGCTCGGCGGCAGCCACATGCACACGGACGGCTCCGGGCTGCCGGTGGTGGTGCCCGGCGCCGGTACGCATCGGGGCGTGGTCGACGTCTTCGCGTGGGACGACATCGCGGTCTACCAGTACAGCACCGCCAAGGACGGCCAGGAGCTGGTTGCGAAGCTGCGGCCGTTCGCCGGCACCCTGGTCGCGGACGCCGAGAGCCGGCTGAGCGCCATCTACACGCAGCTCGATGTCACCGAGGCCGGCTGCAACGCGCACGGTCGTCGCAAGTTCCGCGTCGCGGAGGCCGTGCAGCCCGAGCTCGCGGAAGAGGCGGGCCGCTTTCTGTCCGCCGTCTACCTCAAGGAACGGGAGGCGCGCGAAAACGGCCTCGAGGGCGACGCGCTCCTTGCATGGCGGCAGAACGAAGAGAAGCCCATCATCGAGGACTTCAAGGTCTGGCTCGACATCATGGAGCCGAAGCTCTTGCCCAAAGACCCGCTGGGGAAGGCCGTCCGCTACGCGCGGAACCACTGGGCGGCGCTGACACGGTTCCTGGACGACCCGGCGTTGCCCCCGGACAACAACCTGTCCGAGAGACTGTTGAGGCCGCTCGCGTTGGGCCGAAACAACTGGGTCTTCGCCGGCAGCACCGAGGGCGCCCACCGGGCGACCGTGCTGATGGGCATCATCGCGACCTGCCGTCTGTCCGGGGTCGACCCGATGGCCTACATGACCTGGGCATTCGACCGCCTCGGTACCCGCCGAAAACCCGACGGCCACACGGCCATCGGCAGCACGCCCGCCGCGTTCAAGCAGGCCAGCGAGTAGCGAGAACGCGATGCTCGGGGCGGATGGGTCCATGAGCAACTGGGTATCGGGGCCGATCGGCGAGCCATTGGGGGCTTCGTTGATCGTTTACGTTGGGCGGGACCTGGCGGCAGGTCCGGCGTGGTTGGCGCGTGGGGCGCCAGTTGGGCGGGACCTGGCGGCAGGTCCGGCGTGGTTGGCGCGTGGGGCGCCAGTTGGGCAGGACCTGGCGGCAGGTCCGGCGTGGTTGGCGCGTGGGGCGCCAGTTGGGCGAGACCTGGCGGCAGGTCCGGCGTGGTTGGCGCGTGGGGCGCCAGTTGGGCGGGACCTGGCGGCAGGTCCGGCGTGGTTGGCGCGTGGGGCGCCAGTTGGGCGAGACCTGGCGGCAGGTCCGGCGTGGTTGGCGCGTGGGGCGCCAGTTGGGCGGGACCTGGCGGCAGGTCCGGCGTGGTTGGCGCGTGGGGCGCAGCCCACACCCCGGCTACAGCACCGCGCCAGGCGGGATCACCGCCCCTTTCTCCAGGATCACGATGCCGTCGCGCACGTACCACTGGTCGCCCTCTTGGTCGGCTCGGTCTTCGCCGCCGTGGATGACTGCGCCGGCGCCGATGCGCACGTTCTTGTCGAGGATGGCGCGCTTGATGCTGGCGCCCTCGCCGATGCAGATGGACTGCCGGCCCTTGGCGGCCAGCTCTTCGATGCGCTCGGGCGACTCGTACCAGTCGGCGCCCATCACGATGGAGTCCTCGATCACCGCACCCGGCTCGATGCGGCTGCGCAGCCCGATGATGCTGTTGCGCACCGTGGCGCCCTCGATGAGGCAGCCGTCGGCCAGCAGGCTGCCGCGAATGTCGGCGCCGCCGATGACCGAGGGGGGCAGGTAGCGGGGGCGCGTGTAGATGGGCGCCGCGATGTCGTAGAAGCGAAACGGAGGGTTGTCGCTGCACATCGCCAGGTTGGCCTCGTAGAAGGCCTTGATGGTGCCGATGTCGGCCCAGTAGTCGTCGAACAGGTGCACGGCCACGGCGTGGGTGTCGATGGCCTTGGGCAGGATGTCCTTGCCGAAGTCGACGTTGTTCTTGTCGGCCAGCAGCTCCTTGAGGGTCTCGAGGCGAAACACGTAGATGCCCATGGACGCCAGGTGCGCCCGGTCGCCGAGCCCCCACATCTCGCGCAGCACATTGGGCACGCGCAGGTGGCTGATGTCGTCGCCCGGCTCGGGCTTCTCGGTGAAGCCGTTGATCATGCCGTCCGAGTCGCAGCCCATCACCCCAAAGCCCGTGCATGCCTGGCGGGACAGCGGGATGGCGCTGACGGTGATGTCGGCGTTCGCCTCTTCGTGCCGCTCGAGCAGCTCGGCGTAGTCCATGCGGTACAGGTGGTCGCCCGACAAGATGAGCACGTTGCGCACGCCCAGGCGGTCCAGCTGCTGCATCTGCTGGCGAATGGCGTCGGCGGTGCCCTGGTACCAGTCGCCCGACTCGGCGGTCTGCTCGGCGGCGAGCACCTCGACGAAGCCGCCCGAGAAGTGGTCGAAGCGGTAGGACTGGGCCAGGTGGCTGTTGAGCGACGCCGAGTTGAACTGCGTGAGCACGAAGATCTCGCGCAGACCCGAGTTGATGGCGTTGCTGATGGGGATGTCGATCAGGCGGTACTTGCCGCCCAGCGGCACCGCCGGCTTGGCCCGGACCGAGGTGAGCGGAAACAGCCGTGTTCCGCGCCCGCCGCCCAGAACGACAGTGATGGTGCCCTGCATGAATCCCCCGCGAGACCCCGATGCTACCGCGAGTCCAGCCCGCCACCGCTCGGTTTCATGGGTGTTCGCGCGCCGTGACGGGGATACGTCCGCCCCTCGACAGGGAGAACGAATGCTGGAGCGTGAGCTCGAAGTCGCCACCCACGCCGCCACCCGGGCCGGTGAGGCGGTGCGCGCCATCTACGAAGAGCGCGACGACTACGAGGTCACCCAGAAGTCGGGCGGCCGAGGGCCGTTGACCGAAGCCGACCTCGCCGCGAACACGATCATCATCGAGACGTTGCTCTCGGCCTTCCCCGACGACGCCATCCTGAGCGAAGAGACGGCCGACAGCCCCGCCCGCCTCAAGAACACCCGCTGCTGGATCATCGATCCGCTCGACGGCACGCGCGAGTTCACCATGGGCATCCCCGAGTTCGTCGTCAGCATCGGCCTGTCCATCGACGGCCAGGCCAAGCTGGGCGTACTGTTCAACCCCGCGACCGAAGAGCTGTTCACCGGCGTCGTCGGCGTGGGCGCGACCTACAACCGGCGCCCTTGTCACGTCAGCGATCACGCCACCATCGAGGGCTCGCGCCTGCTCGTGAGCCGGTCCGAGCACGCCAAGGGCTGGTTCGAAGACTACGAAGACACCGCCAAGCTGCGCCCCTGCGGCTCGGTCGCCTACAAGTTCGGGCTGGTGGCCGCCGGTCTGGCCGAGGCCACGTTTACGCCCAAGCCGCGCAATGAGTGGGACCTCATCGGCGGCGTCGCCTGCGTGCTCGCCGCCGGGGGCCGCTGCAGCGACGGCAAGCGCCAGCCCTACAGCTTCAACCGGCCCGACCCCCTGCACCACGGGGTGGTGGGGACCAACGGCCCCATCTTCGACGCCATCCTGGATCTGATGAACCGGTGAAGGCCCTCGGGCCGGTGTTGCTCACGGTCTTGCTCGACCTGGTGGGCTTCGCCATCGTCATTCCATTGATGGCGATGTACGCCGAAGACTACGGCGCCACCGAACAGCAGGCCATCCTGTTGCTGGGCATGTACAGCCTGGCGCAGTTCTTCTTCGCGCCGCTGTGGGGTGCCTGGTCGGACCGGGTGGGCCGACGCCCGGTCATGCTCATCAGCATCGCCATGACCGCCATCTTCTTGGCCGGCTACGCGTTTGCGCCCAGCCTGGGCGCGCTGTTCGTCTTTCGCTTCTTGCACGGCGCGGCGGCGGCCAACCTGACCGTCGCGCAGGCCTACATCGCCGACGTCACCACCCCCGAGAAGCGGGCCATGGGCATGGGCTTGTTCGGCGCCTCGTTCGGAGTGGGCTTCACCATCGGACCCCTGCTCGGGGGCGAGCTGGGCGGCCGCTACGGCCTGGCGGCCCCCATGCTGCTGGCCTCGGGGCTGTCGGCGCTGAACTTCGTGTGGGCGCTGTGGGGCCTGCCCGAGTCACGCCCGGTCGGCGACAAGGGCGTTCCGCGACGGCTTCCGGGACCGGGCGAGGTCTGGCGCGCGGTGACCCATCCCGTGGTGGGCGGCGCCCTGGTGCTCACCTTCGTGGCCACCCTCGCCTTCTCGATGATGGAGGTGAGCTTCAACCTGGTGGCGGAGCACGTGTGGTTCCCCGACCTGACCCGCCGCGAGGTGGCCATGGCCGTGGGTCGCTACCTCGGAATGATTGGCATCTTGGGCATCATCATCCAGGGAGGGCTCATCGGACCGCTGGTGAAGCGCTTCGGAGAGCCCGCCTTGGTGATCGTGGGCTACCTGCTGACCGTTGCGGGCCTCGCGGCCCTGCCCTTCGCCAGTGGCGGGCCGGAGGTCTGGCCCATCTTTGCGGTGCTGGCGGTGGGCACCTCGCTGGCCAATCCGTCCCTGCGCGCCCTGGTGAGCAAGGGTGTCGACGCCGACAGCCAGGGCAGTGTGCTGGGCGTGATGCAGTCGCTGGGAGCGCTCGCGCGGGCCACCGCTCCCTGGATCGCCAGCCTGCTGTATGGGTTCAGCCGGGCGATGCCCTTCTTCGTGGCCGCGGGGGTGATGATGCTCGCGATCGTGCTGGCCGGGCCCGCCACCGCTCGGGCAGGACGGGCGCAAGAATCGGCTTGAGCCTTGCGCATCGGAAGACGCGGGCGGCTCACGCATTAGCGTAGAGCGATGCTGACGCTTCTTCTCGCCTTGCTGTCCGATCCCGCCCTGGCCGCCGACGTGCGCCTGGCGGTGCTCGAGTTCCAGGACGCCTCCTCGGACGCCGACCACTCCGCGCTCGGAAAGGGCCTCCAGTCCATGCTGACGACCGACCTCTCCAAGGTGCCCGACGCCGAGATGGTCGAGCGCGCTCGACTTCAAGAGATCCTGGACGAGCTCGAGCTGGGCGAGTCGGGCAAGGTCGACCCCGCCACGGCCGCGAAGATCGGCAAGCTGTCGGGGGCCACGCACCTGGTGGACGGCAGCTTCACCGTGGTGGGAGCCACCATGCGCCTGGATGCTCGACTGGTAGAGGTCGAGTCGGGCGAGGTGGTGGTGGGCGAGGCCGTCGAGGGCGAGCGGGACGCCTTCTTCGAGCTCGAGAAAGACCTGGTCAAGGTGTTCGTGAAGGGCATCGGCGTGGAGCTCGCTCCCAAAGACCGGGCGGCCATCGGGCGCCTGCACACCGCCGACTTCGAGGCCTTCAGCGAGTTCAGCAAGGGCATCGCACTCTTCGACGCCGACCGATACGACGACGCCGTGGCCGCCATGGACCGGGCCATCGTGCGCGACGGCGAGTTCACCCTCGCCAAGCTCACCCAGCAGCAGTACGCCGAGATCATCCAGCGCCTGGACACCAAGACCGACGCGATGCGGGTGGCCAAAGAAGAGGCGCGCCTGCTCGAGAAGGCGCAGAAGGCCAGCGCCGAGCTGGGCATGGTGCAGCGGCTGACCGAGCTGGCGAACACCCCCGGCGACGAGGCGCTCGTCGACCGGCTGACCGCACTGGCGCTACTGGCCACCCTGTACGACAACGGCCAGAACAAGCTGGGCGAGTTCGGCATGACGCTCGACCGCTACCAGCGCCGCCGCTTGGGAGAGCACTACGCCCAGCGCTACGTCACCGAGTCGCGCGAGTGCTTCCCGGATTGCCTGTACTGGCCCACCGGCGGCTACCTCAAGCCCGACCAGTTCGACCGCTACTTCGGCGAACATCGAGAGCGGGTGTGGGGCAAGGAGGGCGCGGACGCCGAGCGGCGGCGCAAGTACGTGCTCAACAACCTGGACGGGCTCACCAGCAACTGGAGCGCGATGGAGCGCTACCACGTCGACTACGCCGGCTACGTGGCCCTGATGCAGGAGGCCCGCGAGCTGGGCGTCGAAGAGCTCGACGGCGACGCCGACTGGCGGCACAGCTTCGACCGCAGCATCGCGCACCGCATGGTCGCGGCCGGCCGGTTCGACGAGGCCACCCGCGTGTACGCGAAGCTCGCCGAGACCGAGAGCAACTCGAAGTGGATCGACAACTACAAGCGCTCCATCGAGCTCGCAAAAGAGGCCGAGCGCATCATCGGCGCTGCCCGGGACCCCGACCGCGTGCGGGAGTACTACGTGCTTCGAGCGATGCACCGCAGCAACGCCGGCTTCTGGCGCATGCAGCCCGACGAGTTCGCCGAGGCCCACCTCAGCGGCGCCGAGCCCACCGCCTTTGGTCGGCAGGTGATGCAGAAGATCCGCAACCTGATGTGGAGCACCGAGCGCGACCTCATATTCTTGAGCGACGTGCCCCTGTGGCCGCTGAAGGGGCGCGACAACTGGACCACGGGGCCCCGCACCAACGGGCTGCGCACCGAGTCGCTGGCCTACTACCGGTCCGACGACCGCGGCAAGCTGCAGCCGCGTTCGCCCACGTGGAGCCTGGCCCTGATGGGCGGCCAGCCGCGCGCCGAGCTGACGGCCAGCTTCACGCTGGATCCCGAGCCCGACGAGCACTTCTGGCCGCTGCAGGTGTGGCCCGACAACGACGAGCAGACCTGGCGCGACGTGAAGCTCGATGGCGACAAGCCCAGCTTCGGCTTTGTGTTCGGCGCCCGCGACTGGCAGGTGCCCAAGGCCCGCGACCTGGACCGGCCCTTCCTGGGCTGGATGGTTCAGATCACGGCCGACACCGTGTCCCTGCAGAAGGTGGGCTCCATGCCCACCAGCATCGACCAGGTGTTCGAGACCCAGGAGCTCGACAGCAAGGACCGCAAAGACAAAGGAGGCTCGGCCCAGGTCGATGTCGCGCTCACCTCAGCGGGGGCGCTCACCGTTCACGTCGCCGGAAAGAAGTACAGCTTCACCGTGCCCGACTACGAGGCCGGCCACGTCGGGCTCTTCGTGGACGGCGACGGCTACGTGAGGGTGCAGGATCTGGAGCTGGGCCCGTGACTCCTGGATGCACGATCGCTACACGACGTCCAGCACCATGTCGAGCAGCTGCCAGTACCAGGCCACGGCCTCGGTGGTGCTGCCCGGTCGTCCCTTCACATGGTTCGCCACCTCGGGAATCGGCTCGTCGACGCCGGCCGCGGCCTTGTTCTGCTTGAGCGCAGCCATCACCGTCAGCGACACGAACACCCCGCGGCAGTCCGGGCACACGTCGACCCAGTGCCCCCACACCTCCGCCACCCCCATCGGCTGGCTGCAGCCCGGGCAGGTGTGCGCGCCGCCGGGCCGGTCGATGCTGGGCGTCAGCGCCGCTTCGGCCACCTGGGCCGCCTGCTGAAGCTCGCCGGCGTCGAAGTAGGTGCCCTGGCAACCGTCGCAGCGGTCGACCTCGATGTTGTCCCTGGTGACCACTTCTCGGAGCGGCTCGCTGCACTGCGGACAGGGCCCTTTCACGACATCACCGCCAGGATCAGGCTCACCAGCCCAGCCACAGCGCCCACCGGGTTGCCCACCAGCGTGGTGAGGCCCTCCAGGATGCTGGTGACCAGCGCGAAGGCCTTCATGCGACGCCCCATGACGATGACGAGGATGCCCGAGGTGATCTCGATCAGGGCCACGGGCACGATGACGATCCACGCCAGCGCACCCACCATGCCAATCGGCAGCGGGCAGAGCCCAAGGGTGCAGATGGCCAGGATCATGCCGGTGACAAACGAGCCCACCGTCGCCCACAGTGCCGACACCATCCAGCTCATGATGAACAGGTTCACCACGCCAGACAGGATCTGCACCACTCCGGCGCCGATGAGGGTACCCGGGGTGTCCTCTTCTTCGTCTTGCACCGCTGCCTCCCGTGCGGGCAGCGTATACGCATCGGTATGAGCCTGTATTCCGTGTCGTCGCTGGTGCTGGCGCAGTGGGCCTTGATGGTCGGCGCGACCGCATCCGTGGGCCTGCTCACCGGCGTTCTGAGCGCCGCCGTTCCCGCGATCGCGATGCTGACTGGTGCGGCGCTGTGGACCGCCCTTCGGGGCCACCGACGGGGCTGGATGAGCCGCGAGCAGGTGCGCTGGCTGGCACCCCGAGCGGGGGTGGCCCACGGGGCCGTGGGTGCGGCCGCCTACGCGACGCTGATCGCCCTGTTTCCCAGCAGCTTCAGCGACATCGAGCCCGTGGCCGCGGTGCTCTCGGGGGCGATCTTTGGCGGGCTGGCGGGGCTGGTGCTCACCCTGTGCGGCATCAACGCCGTGAACATGGAGTGGGGCGCGTTCAACGGGAAGGAGTAGGGTCGGCCTCGCCCTCGGAGCGGGCCAGGAGCACGTGGCCGGCCACCATCATGGCGAACACCGCGGTCGGGATGGCCAGGAACAGACCGATGCTGTCGATGGGGCCGTCGACGACGTAGGAGAGCACCCGGGCGCCCAACAGGGTCAGCACGAAGAACACGGCCGGGCGGACGTACTCCAGCTTCTGGGTCGCGGCGCCGAGCAACAGGGAAAGCCCGACGGCCACCAGGGGGGCCCCGGCCAGGCCACGCACGTTGGACAGGCCTTCGGCACCGCTTGCTGCGAGCTGCAGCTTGTCGAGGGCCCGGTCGGGACTGGCCACGAACACCAGTCCCGTGGCGAGGATGAAGAGGCCCGGCAGGCCGAAGAGCACTCGGATGGCAAGCTTGGACATGATGACTCCTTAGGAAGCGATGGCGTTGGGATGGACCTGGGCGGGCACGGGCATCGCACCCGCGGCCGACTCGCACAGCTGCCACAGGGCCCGCTGGAAGGCGGCGTCACCGAAGTGGTGCTGCATCGGCGTCTGGTCGGTGAGCGGGCCGAGAGCCGTGCCCTCGGGGGCGCCCAGCAGATCGCCGTTCGCCCCCACCCGGCGAGCGAGGCAGTCAAGGCACTTGCGGGCCGCATGCTCGGGCCACTGCGCCTTGCCCAACAGGACCAGGAAGGGGAAGGCCATGCGCTGGAACAAGAACTCCTTCCATGCCGGCATGCCTCGCGTGCCACCGGTGCCGCCGATGAGGCCGGGGCTGAACCAGACCACGTCGAAGTCGTGCTCTTGCTTGGCGAGGTGCAGCGACCACAGCGCGGCGCAGAGCTTCGACACCCCCAGGGCGTCCACCGGGACGTAGGCGGAACGGCCCGCCCAGTCGCCCGCGAGGTAGCGCTCGAAGTCGTGCACATCGGCGAAAGACGGCTTGCGGATGCCTCCAGGGACACCACGCGCTCCCTCACCCCCGATGATGACGACACGAGCCCCGGGAGCGACGCGCCCCGAGGCGAGCAAGGCGCGGAGGGTGGCGTGGGCCCCCACGATGTTCTGGGCCACGGTTCGCTCGACCGCGACACCTGCGAACCGGGTGGTCTGCGCGGCGTCGCTCCACACCCAGCCGCCGGCCTGGAGGAACACGACGTCGAAGGGCTCGGGAGGCAGCTCGGCCACCGCGGCCTCGATGGCCGACGGGCGAAGCATGTCGAAGCCTCCGGCCGCCAACGCGTGGTTGGGCGGGGCTTGGGCGCCGGCCAGTGCCCGCTCCCGGGCGCTCTGGGCCTTGGCATCGGTGCGGCACGCGAGCACCACCGTGGCGCCCTCCCGGAGCGCACCGATCGTGGTCGCGAGGCCGAGCCCGCCGTTGGCTCCCGTGATCAGGATGCGCTGGTTGCACAGGTTCTGGGCATGACTCGACATCGGCTTCTCCTGCGATGGGTGGTAGGACCCGCCGCCGAATCATCCTAAAACTGCAACAACGCTTGCGTAGCAGCGTCTTCGCACCCAAAATCTGCACATTCGCAGTTTTGTGGAGGAGTGGGCCATGGAATGGAACGATCTTCGGACGCTGCTCGCCGTGGCCGAGCACGGCGGCATCGGCGGGGGAGCGGCTGATCTGGGCATCCACCCCACCACCGTGTCGCGTCGCATCCGGGAGATCGAGGCCGACCAGCGGGTGCGAATCTTCGAGCGCTACCGCCACGGGGTGGTGCTGACGCCCGCCGGCAAAGAGGCGGTCGAGGCGGCCCGGGAGGTGCGTCAAATCGTCGACGCCGTGTCCGCGCGACTTCAGGGGCGCGACACCCATCTGTCGGGCAGCATCCGCGTGACGTCGGTGGACAGCATCCTGAGCCGGTGGATGAAGCACTTCGCCACCTTCCGGCAGCGCTATCCCGACATCCAGCTCGAGCTGTCCTCTGCCCTGGACATGGCCAACCTCACGCGGCGCGAGGCCGACGTGGCCGTGCGCATTGCCGGCAGCGCGCCCGAGCACCTCATCGGTTCCAAGCTCTGCGACGTGGCCCACGGGGTCTACGCCTCGCAGGAGCTCCTGGAGGCGTACGGCCCCGATGCCGGCCGCGGCGACTTCCCGTGGATTGCCTACGACCTGTCGGTCTTTCGCGGCATCGACCGCTTCTTGGCAGCCCGCCACCCCCAGGCGCGCGTCGCCATGCGCGTTCCGCGAATCGACCTGCTGCTCGCCGCCATCGAGAGCGGGGTCGGCATCGGGATCCTGAACTGCCATGCAGGCGACTCCAACCCCAGGCTTCGCCGCATCGGTCCAGCCGACGCCGGCCTGAGCCACCTGTGGGTGCTCACCCACCCCGACCTTCGAGGCACCGCCCGGATCTCGGCGCTGATGGGCTTCGTTCGCGCCATCGTCGCGGATGAGCGCGACCTGTGGGAGGGGCGGCGGCCGCAGCCTTCTAGCGATCGACGCGTTGTCCGGGGCTGAGCTGCACCACCACCCTCTGGGGGCATGCTGCAGCAGCGGAGGGTCCGTCAGCCGCAGTCGTCTGTGGGGTCCGCTTGCGCCACCACGAGCACCGAAGCCTCGACCGTCTCTTGCGCTGCAGGATCGGTCGCCGTCAATCCCAGCCGCAGCTGCTGGCCAACCAACCCACAGATGACCTCCTGGTTCACCCCCTCCGGGTCGTCCAGGTAGGCGACCATCCCGATCATCCTTCCGGTGCAGGCCTCCCCATCCCAGTCCGCGAGGACCAGCTCGTAGGCGTTGCCGTCGCCGGCCAGCTGTTCGCCAGACAGGACCCGCTCCACGTACGGGTGAAAGACCAGTGCCCGGTTGCCGCGAATGCCCGCGTTCAAACCGATGTGCCAGCCTCCCTGTGGACCGTGCACCATGGTGACCGTGTCGCCGTCGACCAGCGGATCGGCACCCGGCTCGGACAGCCAGTCGATTCGCGGGAGGTCCGGGCAGTCGGCGACGGTGTCGGTGTCGGTGTCGGTGTCCTGGCTGTCGCCGGTCTGCGGGCCTGGATTCCCGGCGCAAGACATCAGCACGCAGGACGCAAAGAGCGTCGCAGCCGCCGCGAGCGGGAAGGCGGCCACCCGAATCCGCCTCTTCATTGGACCATTCTCCAGCACCATCGTACACGCGTCGCCCGGCCAGCCGCGGGCGCCCTCCTGCGATACCTGACCCGCGATGGCCCTCCGCTGGAACGACGCAGATCGCACCCTCTCGCTCTCGGTCCGCGACCTGGTTGCCGCGGGCCAGCCGTCGGGGCACCTGCAGCTCGAGATCGTGCAGCTGCGCACCAGCCGCATGGCCGAGGGCCGCGCGGTGCACCTGCAGTGGCAGGCCCAGCAGGCCAAGAGCGACCCCTTGTACCGGGCCGAGGTGCGGGTGCAGCAGCAGGTGGCCGTCGGCCCGTGGACGGTGAAGCTGCACGGCCGGGTGGACGGGCTCACCGAGGAAGGCGGGCACACCATCGTGGAAGAGGTGAAGTCCACAGCACTCGACGCCACCCGGCTGTTCGAGACGACACGCGCTGAGTGGCCGTCGCACACGGCCCAGCTCGACGTCTACCTGTGGATGCTGGCCCAGGAGCAGTACGCCAGCCCGACCGGTCGCTTGATCCTGGTGTCCGTCGCCGACGGCGCCACCCACCTCATCGGTGTGCCGCTCGAGCGCGAGCGCATCGAGCGCTTCATCCGGTCCCGGCTGGCCGAGCTGTGCGACGAGCGCGACCGCCACCTGGCCTGGATGGCCGAGCGCCGCGCCGCCACCGTGCCCCAGCCCTTCGAGGGGTGGCGCCCCGGTCAGCAGGACATCGTCGACCTGATCGGCGACAGCCTGGACAAGGGAACGTCGCTGCTGGTGCAGGCGCCCACCGGCCTGGGCAAGACGGCCGCGGTGCTGTACGCGGTGCTGCGCTACGCCATGGCGCACGACAAGCGCATCTTCTGGGCCACGGCGCGCACCACGCACCAGGTGGCCGTCGAGACCACCCTGCAGCGCTTCGCCGACCAGGGCCTGCCGCTGCGCTCGGTCACGCTCACCGCCAAAGACAAGGTGTGCCTCAACGACGTGGTGAGCTGCCGGCCCGAGGCCTGCCGCTTCGCCGTCGACTACTACGACAAGCTGCGCGACGGGCAGATCGTGAAGCGCGCCATCGACATCGGCTGCTCCAACCGCAGCGCGGTCGTCGCCCTGGCCGAGCTGTCGGTCGTGTGCCCCTTCGAGCTGCAGATGGAGGTGTCGTCCCACGTCGATGTGGTGGTCGCCGACTACAACTACGCCTTCGACCCCGATGTGCGCAGCCGCCGCCTGTTCGCCGACGGCGATCTGTCCGACTGGATCGTGGTCACCGACGAGGTGCACCAGCTGGTCGACCGCGCCCGCAGCTACGGCTCGCCACGCATCTCGGCCGCGCTCGCTCGTCAGGCCGCCGCCATGCTGGCCCCGGGTGGTGCCGCCTACGCCGCCTTCGCCGCCATTGCCCGCGAGGTCGACTACCGCGTGACCGAGGCCGCCGAGAAGGCCAGCGGCCCCTGGCGCGACGACGAGGCGGTGTGTGAGCTCGACCGACGCGTATGGACCGACCTGTCCGACCGCATCGACGAGCTGGGCCTGGACTACGCCCTGCTCAAGGCCGAGGCCCCCCTGGTGCAGCCCGGCGAGCGCGACCCGTGGATCGACCTGGCGCGCAGTGTGCTGCGCTTCGTGCGTGTGCTGGGCGCCATCGGCGACGAGACCAAGGAGCTGGTGTGCGCCCGCACCGGCGAAGAGTCCGTGGGCCTGCTGTGCCTGGACCCCTCCCCGTGGCTGCGCCCCTTCCTGGCCGAGCTGGGCGGCTTCGTCGGTGCCTCGGCGACGCTCACCCCGGTGCGCTTCTACAAGGACCTGCTGGGCCTGCCAGACACGTGGGACTTCCTGGACGTGCCCGGCTTCTTTGCGCCCGAGAACCTGGATGTGCTGGTTGCACCGCGGGTATCCACGGCTTTCAAGGACCGCCGAGCCCACGCCGACCGCACCGCCGAGCTGATGGCGCGCTGCATCCGCGCCACGCCCGGCAACGTGGCCGCCTACTTCCCGAGCTTCGCCATGCTCCGGGACATCGCCGGGCGGTGGCGCTTCGACGACCGTGAGCTGCTGCTTCAGGAGCCCGGAATGGGCGAGGAAGACCGCCGAAAGTGGCTGCTCCGGCTGTCGGATGCGGAGCGTCCCGTGGTGCTGGCGGCCGCGCTCGGGGGTATCTTCGCCGAGGGCATCGACCTACCGGAGGGTGCCCTGCGCGCGGTGCTGGTCTGCGGGCCAGCCCTGCCCCCCGTCGGGCTGGAGCGCGATCTGTTGCGTGCTTACTACGACGACAGGTACGAGGAGGGCTTTCTGTACGCATCGCTGGTTCCAGGCATGACACGGGTGGTGCAGGCAGCCGGACGATTGCTGCGCCGCCCCGAGGACCGCGGCGTGGTGGTGCTGATCGGTCGGCGCTTCCGCTGGCGTGACTACGCCGACCTGCTGCCCGAGACCTGGCAGGCGCGCGTCAGCGACGAGCCGTGGTCCGAGATCGACGCATTCTGGGCCGAGGCGAGCGCATGAGCCGCCGCTACGACACCGAGCGCTGGGCCAGCCAGCGGCGCCCCTTCGACAAGCTCGAGGCCGACGTGGTGAAGCGCGCGCTGAAGCACGAAGACGACCCCGAGATCGTCGACGCGCTGCGCTACGTGATCAGCTTCGCGCGGCTGACCCTGGTGCGAAACCAGGAGGGCAAGGACGTCGACGTGGGCGGCATCAACGCGCTGCACGCCCAGACCATCCGCGACGAGCTGAGCAAGCGCCTGGCCACCGGCGACACCAACTGGGATGCCGTCCGCGCCCTGCCCGACCTGCTGCGCAAGACCCGCGACGCGCGCTCGAGTGTGCTCGACCACCTGCCACTCGACCGCGACAGCCTGGAGGCCGAGGTCACCACGCGCCAGCTGGCGGTGGTCAGCGGCGGCGGCGGCGGCGCCGGCTACGTCTACCCGGGCTGCTTCGAGCTGCTCGAGCGCAACGGGCTGCAGCCCGATCTGATGGTCGGAACCAGCATCGGCGCGCTCACCAGCATGTTTCGCGCCCGGGTGTCGCGCTACGACCCGGCGCCGCAGATCCGGGCCGCCAAGCAGCTGTCGTGGAGCACCGTGTTTCGCGTGCTGCAGACCGAGAACCGCTACGGCCTGCCGGCGACCCTGCGCCTGTACCTGCGGGCCGCGCTCGGCAACCTGTTCACCCACCCCGACGAAGACCGTCCCATGCTCATGAACGACTGCGGCATCCCGCTGTACGTCATGGTCACGGGCATCACCGTCGACGCGCTCAAGCACGACATGGACTACTACGAGCACGTGCTCGACCCCGAGCTCATCGGGCGTGGCACCCGCGGTCGGGCGCGCGGCATCATCAAGTCGCTGGGCATCCTGCGCGAGTTCCTGTCGCGGCGCGAGGCGCTCAAAGAGATCGTCATCGGCCGCGACGAGGGAACCCAGGAGTTCGACGTGCTGGACGCGGCGGGCTTCTCGGCGGCCATCCCCGGCGTCATCCACTACGACGTGCTGCGCAAGGACGAGCACATGACGCGGCTGCTCGACCAGCTGTACGCCACCCACGGCATCACCCGGCTGGGCGAGGGCGGCATGGTCGCCAACGTGGCCAGCCGCGTCGCCTGGGAGAGCGTCACCGCCGGAGAGATCGGCGGCCGGCGCAACAGCTTCGTGCTGGCGCTGGACTGCTTCGCTCCCAGCGTGTCCAACCTGGCCTGGTACCCCTTCCAGCAGGCGGTGCACTCGGCCAACGTCGCCGCCCACAACGCCTTCGCCGACGTCTACCTGCCGCTCACCAAGACGCTGTCGCCGCTCAACCTGGTGCCGCCGCTGCGCGACCTGCTGCTGGCCATGCGCTGGGGCCGCCAGCAGCTCGAGCCGCACATGCCCTTCGTGAAGACGATGTGCCGCGACATCGCCGTGCTGGGGGATGGGGACGGGGTTTAGCGCGGGGGCCGCGGTCCCAAACTACTGCGCCCCCCTCACCGCCTCGACACACTGCTCGGGCGTGGGGAAGCCATCCAGGGTCTTCTTGGCGACGATCTGGTCGCCGACCCACACGCTGAACTCACCCCGCGAGCCCGGCGTGATCTCGACGGACACCCCGAGCGCCTCTTCGATGGCGGCTGCCGCACGGGCAGCACGAGGCTTGTAGTTTCAAGACAGGCAGTAGCGGATGGATACGTCGGGCATGCACCCCACGTAGCCAGCCTACGGCACCACGACCAGCGCCACGCTGGCCACCTGGCAGCCACCGCCGATTCCGAGCTGACGGCTGCAGTTGTCGCCCCAGGCCCACAGGCTGCCGTCGGTCTTGAGCGCCAGGGTGTGGGTCTCGGACACCGCCACCGCGCTCACCCCGGTCATGGGCGTGGTGCAAGAGCGCGCCGTCCAGTCGAACTCGGCGCACACGGGCTGCGGCGTGTAGACGTCGCTCATGACGCCGATGCCCAGGTTGCCGTCACGGTCTTCGCCCCATGCGAACAAGCTGCCGTCGGTCTTCCACGCGAAGGCGCGCTCCTCGCCGGCGGCGACGCCGGCCCAGTCGGTGTCGGTGCCGATCTGGATGGGCACCAGCTGGTCGTCGCAGTCGGGGCTGCAGGGCTGCGCCAGCGCGCCGTCGCCGTCGCCACCCCACGCCCACAGCGTGCCGTCGGACTGCACACCCAAGCTGAAGTCCCAGCCCGCAGCAATGGCCGTCCAGGTGCTGGTGCCCACCTGAGCCGGCGCCGGCGTGTCGTCTTCGAGACCGTCGCCGATCTGCCCGTCGCTGCCCTCGCCCCAAGCCCACAGTGTGCCGTCGGTCTTGAGGGCCAGGGTGTGCTCGAAGCCCGGTGCGGCGATGTCCCAGTCGGTGTCGTAGGTCGAGCCGTCGGCGCCCAGCACCTGCACCGCGGCGGTGGCATCGCTCTCGAGCCCGTCGCCGAGCTGGCCGTCGCCGCCCTGCCCCCAGGCCCACAGGCTGCCGTCAGCGCGCCGCGCCACCCCGTGCCAGGCCCCCGCCCAGGCCGCCACCCAGGTGGGGGTGGCCCCGTCATCGGCGGTGATCATGGGGTTGGCCAGCGAGCTGAAGTCGCCCACAAAGCCGCCGCTCAGCTGGTTGTCTTCGTTGTTGCCCCAGGCGTGCAGGTTCACGCTGCGGCGCCCCAGCACCCACTTCTCGCCGGCCGAGACGCCGTCCCAGTCGGTGAGCGCGGCGCCCTCGATGAGCGCGTCGCTGGGCTCGGCGCGGAAGTCGTCGCAAGTGGTGCAGCCGTCGCCCAGCACGCCGTCCTCCAGGCTGCCCCAGGTGAGCACGGCACCGCCAGTGGTGCGGGCGACGCTGAAGTCCTCGCCGGCGCCGATGTGGGCCCAGTCGCTGCCCGGGTGCGACGGCCGCGCGACCGAGCTCCACGCCGTGCCGTCGCCGACCTGCCCGTCGTTGTTGTCGCCCCAGGCCACCAGCGTGCCGTCGTCGAGCATCACCACGACGTGGTCGGTGCCCGCGGCGGCGCCAAAGGCCCCGGTGAGCGGGTTGGGGCAGCCGCCATCGGCCTCGAGCGCGCAGGGCGGGATGGGCTCGGTCTGGTCGGGGCAGTCGGTGGTGCCGCCATCGCAGCCATTGCCCAGCTGCCCGTCGTTGTTGTCGCCCATCGTGAAGATGGTGCCGTCGCCCAGGATGATGACGGTGTGGTCTTCGCCGGCGGCGAAGGAGCGGATGTCCTCCATATACGAGGTGCAGATGTCGCCGTTGATCGACCCGCACACCGGCTCGGGGATGGCCACGTCGTCGCAGTTGCCGTCGACGCAGCGCGTGCCGAGCTGGCCCGCGTTGTTGTCGCCGAAGGCGTACAGGCGCCCGTCCAGGCCCAGCACCAGGGTGTGGTCTTCGCCCACGTCGAGCCACTCGGCGTCCTGGAAGAAGCCGGTGCAGGTGCCCGACGGGTCGGCGAAGGTGCACACCTGACCCGCGTAGGGCTGTGCGTCGCAGTTGTCGCAGCCGTCGCCGCGCTTGCCGTCGTCGCCATCGCCCCACATCCACACCGTGCCGTCCTCGCGGATGGCGCCGGCGTGCTCGGCATCGTCGAGCCCCCCCGCGACCTGGATGGCCCCGGTGAGCGGCATGGTGCAGGTGCCGCCGGTGGCGTCCCAGTCCATGCACACCTCGAGCGGAGACGCGCTGCTGATCAGGTCGCCGCGGCCCAGCTCGCCGGTCTCGTTGTAGCCCCAGGCGAACACCGTGCCGTCGTTGTTGACCGTGTAGCCAGACAGCGGCCCCGCACCGATGTCCTGACCACCAGCGGGCACCGAGACCGCGGTGGGCAGCCACCGAGCGACACAGTCGACCCCCACGGTGCAGCCGTCACCGAGCTGACCGTCGGTGTTGTCGCCCCAGGCCAGCACCGTGCCGTCGGCCTGCAGCGCCATCGAGAAATCGGCGCCGGCGGCCACCTGGACCACATCCGACAACACCGTGGCGCAGGGCTCGCCCGGCGCAGTGCCCGCGGTCGCACAGACCGGCTGCGGAATCGCCGAGTCGCGATCGAAGCCGGTGCCCAGCTGGCCCTGCCCGTTGTCGCCCCAGGCCCACACCGTGCCATCCGGCTTGAGCCAGAGCGTGTGCTCCTGGCCGCCCTCGATCTGGTGAACCGGCAGCTCGAAAGCCACCGGGTCGCTGTCGACGGTGCCGTCGCTCACGGTCACGCTCACGCCGTAGCTTCCCGCGTGGCGCGGCCGCCACAGCAGCGTCTCGCCGTTGAACGTGGTGCTGTCCCAGTCGACGGTCCAGGTGAACTCGAGCTGGTCGCCGTCGACGTCGGTCGCCTGGGCGGTCCACTCGGCCAGGCGCCCCACGAAGCCCAGCTCGTCGCCCTCGGCGCTGAACTCGGGCGGGTCGTTGACCGGCTCGATGGTGATGGACACGTTGCCCGGGCCGATGTCGCCGTCGTCGCCGCCATCGCTGACGGTGTAGCTGAAGCTGTCACCGCCGTTGTAGTCGGGGTTGGGCGTGTACTCGACGGTGAGCCCCGAGACCTCGCCCAGCGTGCCGTTGCTGGGCCCCGAGGTGATGATCACGCTCAGCGCGTCGCCATCGGCATCGCTGGCCTGCAGCGTGATGGTGACCGGCGTGTCCTCGTCGGTGGTGGCCACCTGGTCGGCCACGACGGGCGGCTCGTTGGGGTTGCACGCGAGGATGAGGGCGACGAGGGGCAGCAGGATTCGCTTCATGGGGACGTCCTTTCCGGATAAGCTGCAGCCCTCTATCTGATTTCGAGGCCTCTATGTTTCGCCGAGCCGTCGTTGTCGCGGCGCTGCTGTCCTCTACAGCGTGCTCCGACTACGAGTTCACCCCCGCCACCGACGTCGATGCGCCGCCAGACGACGAGTGCCCGGTCGAGCAGGCCTCGGACTTCACGCCGGGTGCCACACCCGACTGCGCACAAGAAGCCATCATCGGCAGCTTCACGCCGGTGGTCGAGTGGAACAACCCGCTCCCCGCGCCCTACAACCAGATCATGGCCGCGCCAGCCGTGGCCAACCTGACCGACGACAACGGCGACGGCGTGGTCGACCGCAACGACATCCCCGACATCGTGTTCACCGCCTTCACGGGCAGCGCGTACTCGTCGCCCGGCGCCATCATCGCGCTCGACGGCGCCACCGGGGCCGTGCACTGGAGCCACTACGACTTCGGCGGCATCAAGCCCTATGCCTCGTCGGGGGTGGCGCTCGCCGACCTGGGCGATGGCCAGGGCATGGCCGTGCTGGTGTCGGCTACCGACGGTCTGCTGTGCCTCAACGGCAGCAACGGCACCTTCCGCTGGCATGCCGAGGTCCCCACCGACGCGTACGGACACCCCGCGGTGGCCGATGTCGACGGCGACAGCGTGGCCGAGATCGTGTTCGGGCGGCAGCTCATCGAGGCCGACGGCGACGTGCGCTGGTCGAACGGCGGGGGCACCCGGCAAGACTACAACAGCTTTGCCATGGACCTCGACGACGACGGCATTCAAGAGATCATCACCGGCTCCGAGGTGTTCAACGCCGACGGAAGCGAGCGCTGGAGCGATGGCGACATCGGCTGGCCCGCCCTGGGCGACATGGACGGCGACGGCCGCCCCGATGTGGTGCGCGTGCACTCCGGCCGGGTGAGCGTGACCGACGCCATCTCGGGCATCAAGAAGTGGGAGGCCGGCCTCGCCGATGGTGGTGGCGGACCGCCCACGGTGGCCGACTTCGACGGCGACGGGCAGGCCGAGATCGGCGTGGCCAGCCGCGAGGTGTACCGGGTCATCGACGGCAATGGCAGCTTCTTGTGGAGCAACACGGTCCAGGACTTCAGCTCGTCGCGGACGGGATCATCGGTGTTCGACTTCGAGGGCGATGGCGCGGCCGAGGTGGTGTACGCCGACGAAGAGACGCTGTGGGTGTACGACGGCGGCACCGGCACGGTCGAGCTGCAGTGGGACAGCCACGCCTCGGGCACGCTGTACGAGTACCCGCTGGTGGTCGACGTCGACAACGACGGCTCGTCCGAGATCGTGGTGGCCAGCAACAACTACAGCCGGCCGGGCTCGCAGGGCATCACCGTCATCGGCGACCAGGCCAGCTCGTGGGACGCCGCCCGCCCGGTGTGGAACCAGCACGCCTACAGCGTGGGCAACGTCGACGACGACGGCAAGATCCCCTCCGGGCCGACCGCCAACTGGCGCGCGGGCAACTCCTTCCGCGCGGGCAACAGCCACGCGCGCACCGGGCTGGCCCAGGCCGATCTGGTGCTGGGCGACGTCGACAGCTGCCTGCTCACCTGCGAGACGCGCGACACGGCCACCATCTACGTGCCGGTGGGCAACGCCGGCGAGGCCGACAGCGTGGCCGTCGACGTCGCGCTGTACTCGGTGGACGGGGCCAACCTGACCCTGCGCGAGCAGTCGGCCGTCGACGTCGTGCCCGCCGGCGCGACGATCACCACCGCCGCCATCGAGCTGACCCGCACCGACTTTGGCCCCGACGGCCTGCGCATCGTGGTCGATGACGACGGCAGCGGCGGCGGAATCGAGGCCGAGTGCGACGAGAGCAACAACGCCATCACCTTGGCCGACTTCCCCTGTCCGTGACGGTGGTATGGTCTAGCACCTCATGAGTCAGAGCATCGTCAACAGCCGAGAACTCCAGAAGTCGCTCGCCGCGGTGATGGGGCGCTACCAGGCCGCCTTCGACAAGGTCGAAGAACTGGTCAAGGTGCACGCCGCGAGGCTCGAAGGCCTGCCGCCCTACGTCTTCGCCATCGACCGCCTCGACGACGAACAGCTGGCCCTGCTGCCCAACGAGCTCCGCCAGGCCGAGAAGTACCGGCGCCAAGAGCGCGTCGCCCTGCACTGCCTGGTCGAGCTCATCGCGCTCGAGCAGATGCCCGGGGTCGACTGGACGCCGCCCATCCCGCTGCAAGACCCCAACACCAAGCCCGAAGAGCTCATCCAGCACGAGCCCGAGTTCAGCGACGGCACCGAGCTCGACCGCTTCATCTCGATCATGGACTTTGCGCGCCGCCACGGCGTGATCTACCTCAACGGCACCTTCATGGCCGTCGAGAAGCACACCTGATCACGCGGCGGCTGCTGCTGGCCGGACTCGCCGCGCTGACCGCGTGCCGCCCACGCATCGAGCGCATCCCACCTCCCCCCGACGTCGAGCCGCTGAACCTGGGCTGGCGCTGGGTGCCCGGCGCCGAGCACGTGTGGCGCGTGGTGATGCAGCGCGACACACCCCGCGTCCAGGTGCAGCGCGCCGAGGAGTGGACGTGGTTGGTGCGCGGCATCGACGGCCAGGGCCACGCGCTGCTCGAGGGGCGCCTGACCGGCCTGGGAGCCGGCGTCGACATCGACGACGAGCCCATGCCCGACGACCTGCTGAACGCCGCGCTCTCAGCCGAGCAGCAGGCCGAAGCCCCCGTCACCATGCGCATGGGCATCGACGGCCGCCTCCACGACCTCGACGCGACCGGCTTCTCAGCAAGCCTGCCCCATCGCCTGCTGGCCCAGGTGCTGCCGGGGCACGCGGTGCTGCCGGGCGACCCCTGGAGTGACACCGCCCTGCCCCGTGCCTTCACCGACCTCTTTCCCATCGACATGGCCACGCGCATGCGCGGCGAGACCCGATTCGTGGGCGTCGACCCCGATGGCGTGGTGCTGCTGGAGTCCAGCGGCCACGCGCGCGCCGACGGCGGCCCGGCCATCGCACTGCGCGGCACGACGCGGTGGGACCCCACCCTGGGCATGCTGCAGTCACGCGAGCTGACCGCGGAGCTGCGTCCCGAGGAGCGGGATCCGGTGCGCGGGCCGGGGGTGCTGAGGGTCAGGGTGGAGCGGGTTTGAGGGTTGGGGAGCGGCGGACAGAACCCCCGTGGGCGGAGAGGGGTCTGGCGATCGCGCACACACAAACCTGACATCTTCGCGTACCCCCCCCAATCGGTATTCGCGTTGATCCATGTCAATCCTGCCAAATGATCATACGACCATCGGTTTGCTACGAAGCCTCGTCTCACGGTACACCTCCCGTCCCGACAGGAGGAACCCGATGGCTTCGTTCGTCACGCCACCGGTCACGAAGGTGCTCACCACATCGGAGAACGCGTGGACCCAGTTCACGCCATTTACGCGCTGGATGCCCACCGCCGCCGTCGAGAACATCTCGGCACTGGTCGAGGTCCAGGATCTGGCAGGTGCCATTCGGCTATACCCCGCGTGGCAGCTGGCCGAGACCGACACCGATGAGCCCGACACGCCCGCCAGTGCGGGGGCGCCAAACAGCATCAGTGCCGATGGGGTTCACCTGCTGAGTCTGCAGTCGATGACCACGCTCGATGCCAACACGCCTTCTCGCTATTTCATCCGCTTTGGCGTGTTGACCCGGTCGGTCACCGACGGCGAGTGGTGCAGCGCCACGGTCACCGCCACCTTCTCTGGCTCCAGCAACTGAAAGGAGGGCTCATGAGCTCGCGCGTACTGCCCACCAAGCGCATGACCATCGTGACCGGTGGCGACCCCAACGGCACGCCAGCCGCGGACCCGACGCCGTACCCCTTCACGGCGTGGATTCCCACCAACGGCATCACCTCCGCCCGTGCCTTGCTGCAGGTGACACAACCCACGAGCGACTTCCAGGCCCAGGCGGCGTACCAGCTCGCCGCCACAGACACGTCCTCGCCAGGTGCCTGGACGGCGTTCGGCAGCGCCGTGACGAGTCAAGACCGCGAGACCGCCGAGGTCGATCTGTCGACGCCCATTGCCGGCGACTTCTGGATTCGCTTCGGCGTCATCGCCACCAACACCAACACCGTGTACAGCTACGAGCGCGGCGACGTGACCCTGTCCGTCGGCGTCTCGGACTGAAGGAGCCCACCATGGCCTCATGGCTGCTGCCTGCCCGCAGCTTCGACGTCCAGGCGTCCGATACGACGGGCACCTACTACCCCGGCACCGACTGGATCCCCGCCGCGAGCGTGAAAGACGTGAAGGCCGTTCTTCGCTGCCGGTACATGTCGAACGACCTCATGACGCTGTCGATCGCCTACCAGGTGGCCGAGAAGGAGACCGACAAGCCCAGCGCCTGGGCCGAGCTCGAGGCCACGCCCACCACCATCACGGGAAGCAACGAGCAGATCTGCACCGGCATCTGCGACTCCGGTGACTTCGGGACAGCGTTCGAAGACAACTTCTACGTGCGCTTCGGCGTGCTGGCCAAGGTCGACTCCGGTGGGCTGACCAAGAACGCTGACGTGACACTCATCGTGTCCGGTCGGGACTGAGGGAGGGAAGATGGCTTCATTTGTGCTTCCGACGGCGAGACAGGTGGTTCAGAGTGGGGCGACCCTACCAGCTCAATGGGTACCGATGACCGGTTGGATCCCGGCGATTTCCGTGAAGAAGTGTCGCATTCTCATGCAACTCGAAGACACCGTCGGAAACCTCCAGGCAAAGCCGGGGTACCAGGTGGCTACCACCACGACGAAATCACCCGGCTCCCGATACGAAATCGGCAGCTACCGCGGATCGGACGGAAAGTATGTTGACGACCTTAGTTCAACCACGTTCATCGACGGGCACATGTGGGTACGCTTCGGCGTGATTTGCTACCTGTCGTCGACCGGCTACGGCCAGTCCGAAGTGCACCTGTCGGTCTCCGGCAGCGATCAATAGGAGGTCCCATGAGCGTATTCTCGTTCCCCGCCCGCACCGTCATGATCGATTCGGCACTCGTGTCCGACAAGGGCATCCCATTCACGCCCTGGATTCCCGCCATCGGCGTCTCTGACATCCGGGCAGTGGTGCGCATCCGCGACATCGAAGACACCGACGTTGTCGAGGCCACCGCCGCCTACCAGACGGCAACGACCGACACGGACGCCCCCGACGCCTGGACGACCTTTGGGAGTGCCGCCGACGCGACCACCCCAGACCGCTTTGGCCGCGACTCTTCCCCGAGCCTGTCGGGCAAGAACTTCATTCGTTTTGGGGTGCTGGTTCAGAACACGACCGGCCAGAACGACAAGTGGAAGCGCGCCCAGATCACGTTCATCGTGTCCGGGAGGGGCTGATGTGTAGCAAGGTGGTCAAGGGCAGGAGGGTGATCCTGGTCGACGGGTCCACCAACCAGTGGTTCCCTCTCACAGGGTGGATTCCATGTTCCCAGATCGTCGACGTGAATTCGCTGCTAGAGCTGAGAGAACCCGCCACCGGCTTCACGGTGCAGCCGGCCTACCAGCTCGCCGAGACGGACACTGACGCACCGCGTTCACCTCAGCTGCTCGGCTCCACGAGTACCGCAACGGAGGGCCGAATCACGTCGACGATGCAGGACTTGACCTCCGGCCACCTGACGACATCCCAGTCCGTCAACAAGAACATGTGGGCGAGGTTCGGTGTGGCCGTGAACTCCGCGAGTGGCGGCAATCCTCCTGCGCGCGGCGAGGTCCTCGCGACCTTCGCCTACCGCTGCTGAAAGGAGCAGGTACAATGCAGCTTCCGACACGAACGAAGATGATCCTCATGGACGACACCACCAAGCGCTACTTTCCCATGACCGACTGGATGCCAGGGATCCACGCGAAGGAGGCGAACATGCTGATCCTGCTGCGCCAGGTGACGGGCACCACCGGCCTGAAGATCAGCCCGGCGATCCAGTTCGCCGCCACCGATCCCGACTCTCCACAGCCATGGGAAGGCCTGCAGGATTCGGCGACGCTGGATGAGATCGACACCGCAGGCACGCGCATCGCGACGAACTTCGTGGACGTGACTGGGAGCGGGTACATCACCAGCGGCACCGACGACTACTTCTGGGTTCGCTTTGGGGTGAGCGCGAAGTGCGAGGGGCCGGAGCGCGGGGAGGTCGAAGTGACGGTTGGGGTGCGGTCGTGAGTGTGGTTCGCGGCGACTTCGGCAAGTTGGGGCGTCTGGCCCATCCAGGTTCCGACCGGCAACGTCCCATCCCGGCGAGTCGGGTTTGCACCAGTTGTTCGGGGTTGGTCGAGGGCGTAGGCATGGAGGTCGCAAGGCCTCCGAAGTCCTCCTTGCTGCGCGCATCACAATCGGATCGTAGCGGCGCCGCACTTCTGGTCGCGAGCACCACACGTCGGCCTGGACAGATTTCCACCTGCGCTGGATCTCCGCAGACTTCCGACGAAGGAGCATGGGGGGACAACTTCTTTGGTTGGCTCTGTCACTACTTCCCAGACCTTTGCCGCGATAGCATACCCAAGCCACCGTTGGAAGGTGACATCGTCATCAGCCTCGAGCCGCCGTGCAACGGGGGATGCCAGGACGCCGAAGATGAAGAAGGACACTGTGACGGTGTCGATTGCGATCCGGGATGCTGGGTGCAGTATCAAATCTGCAATGGGGCTCCAGAAGAACAGCCATGCGCGTCCACAGAGCAGTGCGCCTGCCAGTGTATGGAGGGGGGAGACCCCCAAGATATTCCGGAGATCATTTGGGACGGGAACTAAAGCCGCTGCCGGTCGCTGCCGGCGTCATCTACTACGAGGGAGATGGGGTGACTATACCTGGTCAAGGAGCCCGCCTTGGCTGCATGGAGATACTCGCACGCTGCCGAACTCTTGAACGAGTAACGATCGCCGCGTACCATCGGACCCTCGACACACCGAGCGAACGCACACGCTGCGCCACCAGAGCAATCGGCGTACTAGCCGTCCTCGAGAAACTGGGGCTCGTGTCCGAGCTAGCCGAGGTGAAACCGTGGGCACAATCCCCAACTCTGGCCAATACAAATAATGTGGTCCGAAGGTGGCTACAAGAAGGTCATGTGCCGCTTCCCATTCCGGACGGCGAGCTGCTCCCTGTCGTGATTGGGAGGCGGTCCGATGCATTCGTTGTAGTCTACGGTAAGCCCATTTCGCAGACACGCACGGATGGCGCTCATGGGCAAGGCTGACGCCATCCGGACGGTCCAACGGTTGTACTCCTCCGTCTCCTCAATCGACGAGCCTCCACCACCGAGCGCTACCTCCCCACGACCGACTGGATGCCAGGGATTCACGCGAAGGAGGCGAACATGCTCATCCTGCTGCGCCAGGTGACAGGCACCACCGGCGTGAAGATCAGCCCGGCTATCCAGTTCGCCGCCACCGATCCCGACTTCGTGGACGTGACCGGGAGCGGGTACATCACCAGCGGCACCGACGACTACTTCTGGGTTCGCTTTGGGGTGAGCGCGAAGTGCGAGGGGCCCGAGCGCGGGGAGGTCGAAGTGACGGTGGGGGTGCGGTCGTGAGTGTGCTGCACAACGACTCACGGTGGATCCGCCAGCCGGCGATGTTCTTGACGTTGTCAAAGACCTCCGAGCCCGTGCCGGCGGCGGAAGTGTGCCCGGACTGTGGCTTCCGCCACCTACTGGGCGAAACTTCAACCCTGGGCCAGGCGGAGCTTGCGCGGGACTCATTGCTGAGTGCCATTTGGGCGACTGGACCGGGTGCCTTCGCCAGGAAGAAGAAGGACAAGAAGAAGGACAAGAAGAAGGACAAGAAGCCGCTCCTCAACGACCCGGACGAAATCGTTGTCTATGGCACCCGACCCATTGGCGGCGGCTCGCCTGGAAGGGGAGTTGACGACATCGGGGGGGGTAACCATGGCGTCCCTGAACCCGGGGATGACCTTCCGCCGGCCAGCGACACTCCCGCAGAAGAAGACCCTGACCACGTTCTTCAGTTGCCGTTCCTGCCCCTGTTTCCGGCCGCTTGTGCAGCGGCTCTAGGCGTACTCTTGGGAGCTTTGGCGGAGGCCCTCAGACGCGCCAACAACCTCGACAACTGCGTGAACGATCCGACCTGTCCAGAAAGCAAAGAAGACAAATTGCAGCAGGCGTACGATGACGCATGGAGCGCCGTAGAAGTTGCCGATCGCGCCGCGGAACTGGCGTGCGTGTCGCTCCAAGACGCTCCAGACGTACCCGGTGTTTGAACGGCCCATCCCGGGCTTGAGAGGGATAGCTCTCTTCGTCGTCACCACCACGACGTTCGTTCAATGCTTCGGATACTCGTCGCCGACGCCTTCGAACGCACCGGCTCAGACCGCGGTACCAGCTACCTCACCTCCAGTTGCGTGGGCGCAGTCCCTTTCGTGGGGCGCGCCTGCCCCAGGCGAAGCGTTGAAGCAGGGGGCCGCCCGCTGCGAGGTTTCCGCCCACCCGCGCGGCACGTCTCTCGTGGTGGTCCACTGCTACTGCGAAAGCGGACTGTACGCGGCCCAGGTGGTCGGCACGACAGAGAACTACCTGCTACCGCCGAATAGCACCAAGCATTGGGCGCAAGCACACAACGAGTACCTCCATACGACCACCAGCCTTCGCATTTCTGTTGGCAAGGAGTCTCCCGTTTGGACCGCCCGACACATCTCGCGGTGCCCGAGCGCAAGCCAGGATGGATTGATTGGTTTCGATCACGATGCCCATCCAGAGTACCGTTGGGACTATCAGCTCCTGAAGCGAGTTCTGGGAGGGGTGGACACTCCCTCCAATGAGGGCATGCCGCTCAACAGTTCGACTCCCCAATAGTGTGCGTCCGAGAATCACAGGCGAGCCTCTGGCAGACCTCTGGACTGTCGCGGTGCGAGTTCGCCCGCCGGTGGACGCGCTGTGCTGATCTTCCCGCGCTCGGTCCGCATCCACCTGGCCACCGAGCCCGTGGACTGGCAATCCCCTCACGACTTCTGGTAGCCATGTATCGATGATATCACCCGTGCCCTTCTTGTTGGCCTTTGGCAGCGTCGCCCTCGGCTCACCGGTGTTCAAGGGCAAGCGTCCCTACGCCGCCCATGCCGAGCAGGCCTGGTTGGCGGCTTCCGAGTGCGCCGGCAGACCCTCACCGCAAGCGGACCTGCAAGTCGTGACGGTGCGCAAGCGAGCCACTCGTAGAAGACGACCGGCGGGCCGGGCGCTGCGCCGCGGGCGGGATGGTCGCCGAGGGACCATTCGAATCCGCTTCGACGCCGACGAACGGCACTCACGAGCAATTCTTAGCCACGAGGTGGCGCACCTGTGGACGCCCGACAGCGCCGGCTTGCTGGGAGAGGGGCAAGCTGAGTCCCTGACTCGATGTATTCACGAAACAGGCGAGGGGTTCGGGCCGAGCTACCCCCTGGAGGCAAACGGTCTGGAAGTTCCTGACCTGCTCCACCCGAGCCCGAAGGACCCCGGTTGGGAGGAGTCCTACTACTATTCAGCTTTGCTCTTTGAGACGTTGAAGCCTCTGATTCCAGAACTCTGGACAACGAACTGGAGCTGGGGGCGCCTGCACACCGAGCTGCGCAGACACTGCGCCCCCGAGATTGCGGACCACCTGACAGAAGGAGTCGAGGGCCTGAGTGCTCTCCTCTATGTGCGGCCTGCGACGGACGATGTGCCGCCCCTGGCCTCGATGGTTCAGGCGGCGTTGAATCGGTGTCCGTCTTTCGAACAGCAGTGTGCCGAACTGGAGGGAGCCGTCGTATACGCAGTCGACCGAACCGGAGGGTTCCACGCGCATTGCGCCGGCAGGAAGTCAAAGGGAGGGGCGGTCTTCGTTGTTCCTGGGTGATGGCCACCCCCCTCACCCCACCCGCGCCACCTCATACCCATCGATCGCGGCATCGAACGACAACAACCCCATGCCCTCGACCCGGGCCTGAGCCACCAACATGCGGTCGAAGGGGTCGCGGTGGTGATGGGGCAGGCGCTCGACCTCGGCGCCCACACGAACACGTGCGTGTCCAGCAGCACCCGGGTCATGGATCGACCGGCCCGTCGTCCCAGTCGGCCGCGTCGGTGCACCGCTCCCTCCCACCCTGGTTAGCCCTGCCCCAATGGCTCGTTCCGCGTCCGACTTCTGGCCCTCCCTCGACGAGACCAGCGCCTCCGAAGAGCGCGTCTGGCTCAGCTGGCTGGTGCGCCTGCGCTGGGTGGCCATCGTGGCGCAGCTGGTCACGCTGTCCTTCGCCAGCCGCATCCTGACCACCCCGTGGCTCACCTTCCCCCTGCTGGCGGTCACCGCGGTGCTGGTGCTCGGCAACCTGCGCGCCATCCAGGTGCTGCACCGCGACGAGAAGGTGCAGGGCGGAAGCCTGCTGCTGCAGCTGGCCCTCGATGTGCTGGTGCTCACGGCCTACTTCGGCCTGGCGGGCGGCCCGGCGAACCCGTTCACCACCCTGTACCTCATCCACATCGCCATGGCGGCGGTGATGATGCCCACCGGCAGCGCGGCGGTGCTCACGGTCTTCATCCTGCTCTGCTACGTGCTGATCCACTTCGTGCACCTGCCGCTCGACCTCGATCACCACAGCTTCAGCGCCAGCACGCTCATCTCGCTGGGGCACCTGGTGGCGATGGGCATCACCGCGGGCAGCATCGCGGTGTTCGTGGTGGGCGTGGCCCAGACGCTTCGGCGCCGCAGCCGCCAGCTCTCAGAGGCCCGCGAGCGCACCGCGGCCACCGATCGGCTGCGGGCTGTGGGCACCCTGGCGGCCGGCGCCGCCCACGAGCTGAACACCCCGCTGTCCACCATGGGCCTGCGCCTGCGCCGCATCGGCCGCCGCTACGCCGACGACGACACCCAGAAGGACGTCGAGGCCATTCGCGGCCAGCTCGATCGCTGCGCCCAGATCGTCGAGCGCCTGCTGGTGGGCGCGGGCGACCCCACCGCGTCCGACATCGACCGCTACGACGTGCACGAGCTGGTGGGCGAGACCGTCAAGTGGTGGACGCGCGGCAGCGACACCCTGGTGGACCTGCAAGAAGACGTCGCCCCCAACACCCGCATCGAGGTGCCGCGGGTGGCGTTCACCCAGGCGCTGGTCAACCTGCTCGAGAACGCGCGCGAGGCCCAAGACGAGGCCCAGGTCGACGCGCCCGTGCTGGTGCGCACCTCCCGGGTCAACGGCACCGTCAACATCGCCGTGATCGACCGAGGCGTGGGCCTGCCCGAAGAATCCGAGCACCGGGTGGGCGACCCCTTCTTCACCACCAAGGCCAGCGGCACCGGGCTGGGGGTGTTCGTGGCCCGGGCGGTCGCCGACGGCTCAGGCGGTTCACTGCGTTATAGCGATGACAATGGTGTGACCGAGGCCCTGTGGTCTTTCCCGGTGTGTGCAGGAGGTGATTCGCGATGAAGAGGGGACAACCCAAGCTTTTGGTCGTTGACGACGACGAGGCCTTCCGCGAGTCCATGGACCTCGAGTTCAGCGATCGCGGCTACCAGGTCTTGCTGGCGCCCGATCACCGCACCGCCCTGCAGCTCGCCGCCGTGCACCGCCCGCAGTTCGCCGTGGTCGACCTTCGCCTGCAGGGCGAGCGTGGCCTCGAGGTGCTCAAGGATCTGGTCGAGCGCCTGCCCGAGATTCGCGCCGTGGTGCTCACCGGCTACGGCAGCATCGCCACCGCCGTCGAGGCGGTGAAGCTCGGCGCCAGCCAGTACCTCACCAAGCCCTGCGACCCCGACGCCATCGAGTCCGGCTTCGAGGGCGAGCCCGGCGACCCCTCCATCGACATCCCCGACAAGCCGCCCTCCCTGGCCCGCCACGAGCGCGAGTACATCGAGTACGTGCTGTCGGCCACCGGCGGCAACATCAGCGAGGCGGCGCGTCGCCTGGGCCTGCACCGCCAGAGCCTGCAGCGCAAGCTGCGCAAGTACCCGCCGCGTCGGTAGGTGAAGGACACCCGTGATCCCGTCCGAGTGACCCACGATGGGGAACTCGACGACGAGGAGCGCCCGCCGGCCGACTCCCACTACGTCTTTCGCGACCAGGTGGGCAAGGGCGGCATGGGCACCGTGCATCGTGTGCACGACCCCAGCCTGTCCCGCGACGTGGCGCTCAAGGTGCTGTCCAGGGGCAAGCGCGGCAACCGCATGCGCCGGCACCGCTTCTTGACCGAGGCCCAGGTCACCGCCCAGCTCGACCACCCCAACATCGTGCCCATCTACGGCCTGGAGCACACCGAAGAGGGTCAGCCGGCCATCGCCATGAAGCTGGTGCGCGGCCGCACCTTCCAGGACTACATCGGCGACATCGCCGAGAAGATGGTCGACAAGCGCCCACTCGCCCCCAGCGAGACGCTCAACGAGCGCCTGGACGCCTTCTTGCGCGTGTGCGAGGCCATTGCCTACGCCCACAACCGCGGGGTGCTGCACCGCGATCTGAAGCCCGAGAACTTCATGCTGGGGCCCTTTGGCGAGGTCTACGTGATGGACTGGGGCATCGCCAAGGTGATGGGCGGACCGCCCGATCCCAAGCTCGACGCCCTGCAGCAGATGCTCGCCGACGCGGGCCAGGCGGTGATGCAGGTCACCGGCACCGCCGACGGCCTGATCCTGGGCACCCCGCTGTACATGTCGCCCGAGCAGGCGATGGCCGACAAAGAGCTGGGGCCGGCGTCCGACCAGTACAGCCTGGGCCTGGTGCTGTGGGAGATGGTGTGCCTGCAGCCCGCGCGCATGGCCAAGACCGGGCGCGACGCCATCGCCATGGCGCGAGGCAACCGCAACCGCAAGCTCGAGCGCTTCGACGGGGTGGCCATTCCGCCAGACCTGGCGGCCATCATCCACAAGGCCACCAGCCTCGATCCAGACGACCGCTACGCCGACGTGGCCGCCTTCGCCGCCGACATCGAGCGCTTTCAGCGCGGTGAGGCCGTGCTGGCCCGGCCCGACTCGATGCTGCGCCGCTTTGGCCGCTGGTCGCGGCAGCACCCCGGTGCCATCGTGGGCAGCTTTGCCACCGTGGTGGCGGGCTCGGCGCTGATCGTGATGGGCAGCATGTCGGCCGTGCTGGGCGTGCAGCAGCGTGCCGCGCGCGAGGCGCAGCACACCACCGAGCTCATCAGCACCGTTGCCCGGCGCAGCCACGAGATCGACGACGTGCTGCTGCGCTACCGCAGCCTGCTCGAGGGGCTGTCCGACAGTGCCGAGGCGCTGTGGGCCAACGGCGCCGTAGACACTGCGACGGTGCTGTACGACCGCCAGATGCTCGCGGGCGGGCAGACCCCCGCCGACTGGGCCAAACCCAAGACCTACGACCAGCCCGTCAGCTTCACCGACAGCCTGTTCTTGCGGGCTCCCAGGGTCGACGCCTCGAAGGTCGAGGCCGATGTGCGGCGCCTGGCGCCGCTCAACGGCCGCATGCGCAGCATGTTCCTGCGCAGCCACGCCGACGAGGCCGTGGCCTGGGACGCCAACAAGCAGGCCCGGCTGCTGGCCCACACCGGCGTGACCCCCACGTGGTCGTACATCGGGCTCGAGAACGGGGTGCTGATCAACTACCCGGCGCTCGCCCGCATGCCCGCCGACTACGACCCGCGGCAGCGGCCCTGGTACCTGGCCGCCAAGGGCAAGCACCACGCGGTGTTTGGCGAGCCCTACGCCGACGCCTCGGGCGAGGCGATCCTCATCGGCGTGAACAAGGCGCTGTACGGCCCCGACGGCAAGATGTTCGGGGTGACCGGCCTGGACTTCGGGCTCGATGCGGTGGTCGACCTGCTGGCGCTGCCCGAGCTGGAGGGGGTGGCCGAGACCTGGCTGGTGAACGCCCAGGGCACCATCGTGGTCGACAGCCGTCAGCGCGGCATGCAGACCGACGTGGGCACCCACGGCAATGCCAGCCTGCCCGACGAGCCCTTCCCGGTGGCCGCAGTCCGGCAGGCGATCGTGGCCGGCGAGCCCTTTGGGCGTCACGAGACCCCGACGGGCAGCATCGTGTTCAACCGCATGAACGCGGTCGACTGGGTGTACGTGGTGGAGATCGACGAGTGATTGCCTATTCGGGGTATACATCCCCCATCTAGGAGTCCCTGATGAACCGCATCCTCGCGCTCGCCCTTCTGCTTCCGCTCACCGCCTCGGCCGTCCCGCTCCAGGTCACCCACCAGGGTCGCCTGTTCGACGCGCTCGGGGCTCCGCTGACCGGAACCGTCGACGTGTCCGTCGCCCTGTACGACGACGCCGCCACGGGCAGCCAGCTGTGGACCGACACCTTCTCGACCACCTTCGACCAGGGCTACTACACGCTCACCCTGGGCTCCGGGACGGCGCTCGACGCCAGCGTGATGGCCGGCGACGACGTGTGGCTGGAGCTGGCCGTCGACTCGGGCCCGCCCATGCCCCGCACCCAGGTGGTCAGCGTTCCCTTTGCCATCCGCGCGGGCAGCGCGGCCACCGCCGATACGGCCGCCATCGCGACCGAGGTCGCCGCGGGCAGCGTGATCAACGCCACCGAGATCCAGGTCAACGGCACCACGGTCATCGACAGCACCGGCGGCCTGGTGACGGCTCCCGCCCCGGCAGCCCACGACCACGACGCCACCGAGGTGGTCAGCGGCACGCTCGACATCCTGCGCATTCCCGTGGGCACCTCCAACGCCGACGTGGCCGCGGGCGACCATCTGCACGACGTGTCGACCCTCACCGGACAGCTCGCCGAGTCGCAGCTGCCGGGCACCATGGACACGGTGATCACCGCCGCGGTCGAGGGCGCGTCGGCGCTGAACCTGAGCGGCGACCTGGACGTGGGCGGCTCCTTCGCCACCGACGACGTCACCATGCCGGGCGGCACGCTGCAGTTCACCCGCTGGAACCTGAGCACCAACGACGCTGGCGTGATCTTCTTCAGCGGCCCCACCGGCTCCTGGAACCTGGACATCGCCAATGCGCCGAACCCGGGCGACCTGTTCGTGAATCCCGAGGGCACCATCGGCTTCAGGCGGGGCAACGCCGCGGGGCCCACATCGTCGCAGCTGTACCTCAACATCGAAGGCGGGCGCTATTCGTGTGTGCTGTTGCACGAAGAAGACGACGGCGCGCGCGCTCCGTTGTGGCTGGGCACCGACGCGGGCAACTGCTGCACCAGCATCTGGGGCAACGACAGCACCAGCACCGCGTTGATCCGCAACGAAGGCTACTTCAACAATGTCCTGCCCAACTACTCGGGCTACGACGTGGCCTGTTTCTGATGCCAGGCGGGGCCCTCTGTACGACCGCGTGACATCGGACGACTGACAGCCGCCAGCGTGTCCTCTATGATGCCCCGGACGTGGACCTGGGAGACGACTCCACTTGCTGACCCTCTTGTTGACGCTGTCCGCCGCTCAGGCCCAGGATCTGACGGCCATCGACGCCGACCCCTTCGAGCCCGCCGCCGGCATGCTGTTCACCAACGGCACGGTGCAGGGCGAGTCGGCTCAGCTCATGGGAGAGGGCGTGTCCTTCGGGCTGCTGGGCCACGTGGCCGGCGACCTGCTCGAGCTGTCCTACGACGACGGAGCCACGGCGCCGGTGGTGTCCGAGACCGTCGGCACTACCCTGTACGGCGGCTACACCTACTCCGACCTGTTCCGGGTCGACGTCTACCTGCCCATCTACGCCTACGCCGAGGCGCCGGTCGCGCCCTATCGTGCACCGGCCATGGGCGACGCCCGCATCAAGGGCCACATCCCGCTGTTCGACACCGGCGACGACTTGTTCTTCTTGTCGGTCGCGCCCCACTTCTCGCTGCCCACCGGCACCAAGCGGGCGCTGCTGCACCGCGGCACCCACGGCGGCCTCGACGTCAACGCCAGCGGCGAGTACCAGGGCTTCGGCTACCTGGGCAACGTGGGCATCACCGTCGCACCCACCGACAACCTGGGCAACATCAAGCTGGGCAGCACGATCGACCTCACCACGGGCGCGTACTACCGGCTCAACGACAACTTCCGCGTTGGCGGTGACTACGACCTGCACCTGGGCCTGCCCAGCGGTGACGACGCCGAGATCATGAACCTGTGGGGCACGATCGACGCCTTTGCGCAGACCATCAACGACAACGGCCTCACCATGTCGGTGGGCGGCGGCACGGGCATCAACGCCGGCCGGCGCACCCTGTACGACGACACCACTGGCGACGTCATGCGCGCGGGCGGCGGCATCGGTGCGCCGGGCTACCGCCTGTACCTGGGGGTGGGCTACGCGCCGATCACCCGTGACACCGACAAAGACGGCTACAAAGACGACGAAGACTCCTGCCCGCTCGAGCCCGAAGACTTCGACGAGTTCGAGGACGACGACGGCTGCCCCGAGGCCGACAACGACGGCGACGGCCTGATCGACGACATCGACCGATGCCCGAACGAGCCCGAGGACTTCGACGACTTCGAAGACGACGACGGCTGCCCCGAGCTCGACAACGACCTCGACGACATCCTGGACCCCGACGACGAGTGCCCCCTCGAGCCCGGTGTGCCCGAGCGCAACGGCTGCCCCGTGCCCCCGGATCGCGACGAGGATGGCCTGCTCGACGACGTCGACGAGTGCCCCGACGAGCCCGGCCCCGAAAAGACCAACGGCTGCCCCGATCGCGACGACGATCTGGTGCCCGACTACCGCGACCGCTGCCCCGACGACCCGCGCCCGGCCGAAGAAGACCCCGCCTTCTCCGATGGCTGCCCCAAGCGCGTGTTCTACAGCGGCAAGAGCATCACCATCACCGACAAGGTGCTGTTCGCATCGGGCAAGGCGCGCATCCAGTCCGCGTCCTTCCCCCTGCTCGACGAAGTCGCCGACATCTTCAAGAACAACAACTGGATCCAGAAGGTCGAGATCGGCGGCCACACCGACAGCCAGGGCAGCGAAGAGATGAACCAGGGCCTGTCCGAGCGGCGCGCCAAGGCCGTCATGTCCTACCTGGTGGGCAAGGGTGTGGGCGAGCACCGCCTGACCGCCAAGGGCTACGGCGAGGCCCAGCCCATCGCCACCAACCGCACGCCGGTGGGCCGCGCCAAGAACCGGCGGGTCGAGTTCAACATCAGCGAGCAGACGCCGCCCAAGCGTGAGCGCGCCTTCGATCCCGACAAAGACGCCAGCCGCCCGGCTCCCGAGGTGCGCGTCGTTCCCAAGCCGGCCGAGCCCGAGGCCACCGAGCCCAAGGCCGCCGAGCCCGAGACGCCCATCGACGTGGCGCCCGTCGAGCCCGAGGCCGCGCCAGACCCCGCGCCCGAGCGCCCCGCCGACGAGCCCTGGGACGTGGTCACCCCGCAGGACCCCGACCTCGAGCTCATCGACGAAGCCTTCACCGAGCCCACGCCGCCGCCGCCTCCCGAGCCCGCCGGCCGCCGCGGCAAGAAGAAGAAGAAGAAGGGCAAGAAGGGCAACGACAGCAGCGATCTGCCCGACGCACTCGACCCGCTGCGGCTGATCGATCTCGAGTCCATCCAGCCCGTCGACCCCACCGAAGAACCCGCTCCCTGGGATGTGCCCGAGGAGCCGCGCACCGGTGAGGACGAAGAAGAGGGTTCGGAGTAGAGGGTTCGGAGTAGAGCAAGGTCATGGCAGGCGGGGCGCCTGCCCCACGGTCTTGTCTACACGCGCTCGATCACCGTCGCCACGCCCTGACCCACGCCAACGCACAGGGTGGCCACGCCGAGCGTGCCGCCGGTGCGCTCCATGGCGCCCAGCAGGGTGGTGAGGATGCGCGCGCCGGAGCAGCCCAGGGGGTGTCCCAGCGCGATGGCGCCGCCGTGAAGATTGACCCGCTCTTCTGAGAGCTCGAGCTGGCGCAGCACGCCGATGGACTGCGCTGCAAAGGCCTCGTTGAGCTCCCACACATCGATGTCGGAGCTCTGGACGCCGGCGCGGGCCAGGGCCTTGCGCGAGGCGGGCACGGGGCCCAGGCCCATGCGGGTGGGATCGACGCCGGCCGAGGCCATGCCGCGGATGCGTGCGCGGATGGGCAGCCCGTGGGCGCGGGCATAGGCCTCGCTGGCCACCACCAGCGCCGCCGAGCCGTCGTTGAGGGTGGAGCTGTTGCCGGCGGTCACCGAGCCGCCATCGCGGAAGGCTGCGCGCAGCTTGGCGAGCTTGTCGAGGCTGGTGCCCGGTCGCGGGCCTTCGTCGGCGGCGACCGTGGTGCTGCCCTTGCGCCCTGGGATGGTGACCGGCACGATCTCGCCGTCGAACCAGCCCTGCTCGGCGGCGGCGAGGGCCTTCTGGTGGCTGCGCAGGGCAAAGGCGTCTTGCTCCTGGCGGCCGATGCCCAGGTCGTCGACGATGTTCTCGGCGGTGCAGCCCATGGCCTCGAGCTCGAACAGCGCGGCCATGCGCGGGTTGGGGTAGCGCCAGCCCAGCGAGGTGTCCCAGGCGATGAGGTTACCGGCCTTGGGTGCCGTGGGGCCGCGCGGGACCGAGTAGGGCGCGCGGCTCATCGACTCGACGCCGCCGGCGACGCACAGGGCGCCATCGCCGACCTGGATCATGCGGGCCGCCTGGTTGACCGCCTCGAGCCCGGACGCGCACAGGCGATTGACGGTGACGCCGGGCACCGACTGGGGCAGGCCCGCGAGCAGCAGGGCCATGCGGGCGACGTTGCGGTTGTCTTCGCCGGCCTGGTTGGCGCAGCCGAAGAAGACCTCGTCGACCGCGGCGGGGTCGATGCCCGCCCGCTCGACCACCGCGGCGATGGCGTGCGAGGCCAGATCGTCGGGGCGAACGCCGGACAGGCCCCCTTGAAAGCGCCCGATGGGGGTGCGGACGGCGTCGACGATGACGGCGGTGTTCATGCGGTCTCCTCTTGCTCTTGGGGTTCCTCGTCGCCGAGCTCGACGAAGTCGTGCAGCCGGGCGACATCGAGGATCAGCGACCCATCGGGGCCGGTGTCGACGGCGTTGCCAAAGCGGCAGCCCAGGCGAAAGTCGTCGGTCTGGTAGACGTGGCGGCCGAAGACGGGCTGCATCAGCACGTCGTCGGTGCCCGAGAAGGTCAGGATCATGAAGACGATCTGGTCGGGCGGCAGGCCGTACAGGGGGCTGTCCTGGTCGATGACGTGCATGGCGGTGAAGGTCATCGCGAACATGGGGATGCGGTCGCGCACCAGCTCGAGGTCGTACATGCGCCGAAAGCTGTGGCCATGGCGCTCGGTCTCGTCGACCAGGATGCCCAGGTGCAGCCGGGCGTCCAGGATGGGCGTGGTGCGCTCGTTGGCGAGGCGGATGTGCAGCGTGGGCTGGCCGTCGCGCTCGTGGATGAGGGCCACATCGCTGAAGTCGACGCGGGCGGACGGCTTGCTGAACTTGGCGTACAGCAGGGCCGTGATCACCGCCACACCAGCCAGCCCTACGAAGGACTCGACGGTCACCAGCAGGTTGGACCACCAGCCGATGGGTGAAAGGGTGCCGTACCCGATGGTGGACAGGGTCTGGATCGAGAACCAGTAGGCCACGACAAAGCTGTCGTCGCCGCCGTGGATGCTCCCGGGCAGCGCCCAGAAGGCCAGGGCGAAGACGAGCGCCGACAGCAGGTAGGCGGCCGCGGCCAGCGCGATGACCGTGCCCCAGTGCATCTGCATGAGTCGGTGGAAGACGTCTTGGAAGGGCCGCGCCTGGGCGCCACGCACGGCCCAGCGAATACCCTGCTCGTAGGCAATCCTGTCGGCCATCCACACTCCGGAGAAGACGAACTCATTAATCCCCCTTGGCTAGGAGGGAACATGAACGTCGTCGGGGTGATCGGAGCAGGAACGATGGGGCACGGCATTGCCCAGGTGTGCGCCATGGCGGGCCTGGAGGTTCGCCTCACCGACAACGACGAGCCGGGGCTGCAGCGCGGCATGGCCAAGGTGCGCGCCAACCTCGACAAGGGCGTCGAGCGCGGCAAGGTGAGCGCCGAGGTGCGCGATCGGGCCGTCAGCAAGCTCATCGCGGTGAGCGGCATCGGTCAGGTGGCCGACGGCGCCGACATCGTCATCGAGGCCATCCCCGAGCGCCTGGAGTGGAAGCAGAACCTGTTCGACGAAGTGGTCAAGTACGCGCCCGAGCACTGCATCCTGGGCACCAACACCTCGTCGCTGTCGGTGGCCGCCATCGCCGAGACCGTGCCCGATCCCGGTCGCGTCATCGGCACGCACTTCTTCAACCCCGTGCACATCATGGCCCTGCTCGAGATCATCGTGTCCGAGCAGACCCACGAGCACGTGCTCGAGTCGGTGAAGGGCTTCGCCGAGGCCATTGGCAAGGAGCCCATCGTGGTGCGCGACTTCCCCGGCTTCGCCACCTCTCGGCTGGGCGTGTGCCTGGGCATGGAGGCGATTCGCATGGTGGAGCAGGGCGTCGCCAGCCCCGCCGACATCGACAAGGCCATGACCCTTGGCTACCGCCACCCGATGGGCCCGCTGCGGCTCACCGACCTGGTGGGCCTGGATGTGCGCATGCACATCGGCGAGTACCTGGCGGCCGAGCTGGGCAACCCCGCCTTCGAGCCCCCCGCGCTGATGCGCGAGATGGTGGCCGAGGGCAAGCTGGGCAAGAAGGCCGGGGTCGGCTTCTACCTGTGGAACAGCTGACGGTCGCGCTCACTCGGCGATCGGCACCGCATGTTTCACGATGCTCACCAGCGCCTTGCCCTCGCCGTACTTGACGGTGGTGAGCATGGGCCGGTCGAGCACCCAGTCGGGCGCGTCGGGCGTCATCTGCACCTTCACCGCGTCGCCGTCCCACCACGCCTCGAGGGTGCCGGTGGCATGGGACTGGCTGCCGCCCACGTCGACCACGAAGCGGCTGGTGCGCTTGCCCGCCCACTTGCGGCGTAGATCGGGCAGGCTGGGGTTGATGTCGACGTGCAGGATGGGCTCGTCGATGCCGTGCTGCTCGACGTCGATGGCCGCGAGCTCGACCGCACCCTGGCCCACCGAGTAGATGTACGAGATGGTGCGCAGGCCGTCGCTCTGCATGACCTTGTGCTTGCCGGTGCCGCGCCGGAAGGTCCAGTCGAGGCGCGACAGCCCCCCGCCCTGCATCTTGTGGAACTGGGTGAAGGCGACGTCTTCTTCGGGGGCGGGCTCCTGGGTGAACTGGCTGACCGCGAAGCCCGCCTGAGTCTGCACGAGCGCCAGCTGCAGCGGCTTGAGCCCAGCGGCCTTCTGGATCTTGACCGGCGCCCCGTCGATGGTGATGCTGGCCCGCTTGGCGAAGTCGCGGGCGGGAATGTCGAGCACGGCCATCACGATGTCGGCGCTGTGCCCCATGGTGTTGCCGTTGCGCTTCTTTTGCGCGCTGGTGGGCTCGGGCCCCGCATAGGTGACCACCACCTTCTCGCCTTTGAAGCTGGAGTATTCGATGGTCAGATCGAGCTGGCCCTCGCTGCCGCGATCGGTCACCTTGACCGGGCTCTGCTTGCGGGCGATGGGCAGCTCGGGCACCCAGCGGTCGAGGTTGTCGATGTCCGCGACGACCGTCTGGGTGAGCGTCTCTGCGTCGGCGTCCTTGGCCAGCCAGATGGGCCCGTCGGGGCCGTTGATGCGCGCGTACTCGTGCATGTCGTAGTCGGGGTGCTTGGACACCAGCACGAGGTCGAGGTCGTAGTGCACGCCCCAGGCCTGCAGCGGCAGGACCGGGAACAGCACCTCGGCATCGCCCAGGTAGGCGGTGCCCGAGGTCTCGGGCGTGCCGAAGTCGGCGGCCCGCTGCTCGGCCGTGAGCACGGGGCCCTCGGGCATGTACTTCTTGACGCCACACGCGGTGGTGAGGAGGACGGCCAGACCAAGCATCAGGATTCTCATGGGGCGAAGGTAGCAGGCGCGGATCGGCGGCGCTAAGTCAGCGCCATGTTGACCCTGGGCGACCTGGAACTCGAGAGCCGACTCATCGTCGGAACCGGCAAATACCCGAGCTTCGAGACCATGCGTGCGTGCCACGAGGCCTCGGGCACGCAGATGGTCACGGTGGCCATCCGCCGCGTCGATCTAGACGGGCTGGACGGGCCCTCGATCCTCGACTTCATCGACCGCGAGCGCATCCACCTGCTGCCCAACACCGCGGGCTGCTACACCCCCGACGACGCGGTGCTGACGGCGCGCCTGGCGCGCGAGCTGCTGGGCACCAACCTGCTCAAGCTCGAGGTCATCGGCGACGATCGCACCTTGTTCCCCGACGCCGAGGGCACGCTCGAGGCCGCGCGTGTGCTGGTGAACGACGGCTTTGTGGTGCTGCCCTACTGCCAGGACGACCCGGTGCTGTGCAAGCGCCTCGAAGACATCGGGTGTGCGGCGGTGATGCCCCTGGCCGGGCCCATCGGCAGCGGACTGGGCATCTGCAACCCGTACACGCTCCAGATCATCATCGAGCGCGCGGGTGTGCCCGTGATCATCGACGCGGGCCTGGGCACCGCGAGCGACGCGGCCGTCGCCATGGAGCTCGGCGCCGCAGGGGTGCTGCTGAACACGGCCATCGCCGGCGCGGCCGATCCCGTCGCCATGGCCACCGCCTTCAAGCTCGCCGTCCAGGCCGGCCACCTGGCGCGCAACGCCGGCCGCATCCCGCGCAAGCTGTACGCCAGCGCCAGCTCGCCCTTGGGCGGGGTCGCCGGCCGCTGATGCGCCTGATGGCCATCACCCCGGGCGACGCCCGCGACCTCGCGCCCTGGCTCGAGGCCATCGGACGCGCGGGCTGGCACGAGGTGCTGATCCGCGAGCCAGGCCTGACCGAGGACGAGCTGCACGCCCTGTGCGAGGAGGCCAACCGGTGGGTGCGTCGGGTCATCGTGCACACGCGCAACCCCCACGCCGCCGCCGTGGCGGCCGAGCTGGCCCTGCCGGTGCACACGCCGGCCCCGCAGCCCGGCTTCGCGCCCCCGTCTCGGGCATTCGGCGCCTCGTGCCACGACGCCGCGCAGCTCGACCGCGCCTTCGAGGCCGGCGCCGACTACGCCCTGCTGTCGCCGGTCTGGCGCACCAGCAAGCCCGGAGACGACCGCCGGGGCCTGGGCATCGCCGGCTTCGAGCGACTGGCGGCCGGGCGGCCCGTGTACGCCCTGGGCGGGGTGCGACCGGGCCACATGCTGATCCTGCGCGAGATCGGTGCCCACGGCGCCGCGATGATGGGTGGGATCTTTGGCCAGGCGACCCCCCAAGAAGCCGGAGCCGCCGCCACCGCCTACCTGCGCGGCTGACTTCCGTTCCCGGTTTGCGGCGTTGCCGGTGTCCAACGAGCGATGAACAACATCTTGACGTTCATCCACGAATCCCTGACTTCGTGATTCGTCGTCTTTGGCGCACAGTAGAGACCTTCGGAGAAGCCGATGAGCAAGAGCCTGCCCATGTGGGAACCCGCCGACCCCGTGACCCTCCGCGGCCGCGTCGGAAGCTTCACCCCGGGGCCCGCGCCCATCCGGCGCACCGCCGACCTGCAGGTCGAGTCCGGGCCGCCTCCGCAGAAGCGGCCGCCGTCGTGGACGCCGATGCGTCCCAGCCGCACCGTCAAGCCCCGCGCCCTGCACACCGAGGCGGTCGCCGAGCCCGCCGCCGGCCTGGACTACGCACCGCCGGTGCACCTCGACGAACCCCAAGAGACCCTGGCCTCAGCGGTGGCGCAGCCACGGCCCATCGAGTTCGACGAGGCGGGCATCCCCAGCGACTTCCGAGGCAGCGAACACGACTGGTTCGACGCCGAGGCCGACCTCTCGGACTTCACCGTCGAGCCGGCTCCCGGTCGCGTCGCCTCGGCGCCAGACCTGATGCTGGCCGCGAGCATTGCCGGCGGGGTGCTGCTGCTGTCCACGTTGGTGGCGGCCGGCGCCATCGCAGCCGCCATCGCCGGGTAGGTGCGTTACCCGGCGTGACACCCCTCACCTTCCGCGGTGTTTCACGCTCGTGCGCACACTCCTGCCCATCGCCCTCCTGCTGACCCTCGCCGCCGCCTGCACGCCCACGTGCGAGCAGGTCTGCCGCAAGGCCCGCACCTGTGGCGTCGCCGAGCGCCTGGCCCAGGACGAGTGCGAGCTGTCCTGCAACAGCCAGGACGACCTGCTGGGCGACTGGGAAGACGAAGAGCTCGAGACGGCCTTCGACGAGCACAAGCGCTGCGTCACCAGCTCGACCTGCGAAGAGATCGCCGCGGGTGTTTGTTACGACGAGCGGCTGTTCTCGTTCTGACCGACCAAGGGGGTCAGGTAGCGACGCTTGTCCTATTCGTGCCGGGGTCTGCCGCGATCGGAGGCCCAACGGAATAGGACAATCGTCGCTACCTGACCCCGGGAGCCCGACCCCGGGAGCCCCAGCTACCGACACAGCTCGGAGGGATTGCAGGCGCATCCGTCGCCGGCGCTGCAGGTCAGGTCGAGGTCGATACAGGTGTCACCACAGGCCTGGCCCTGGTCGCACACGCGGCAACAGCTGGAGGAATCGACGCATTCTTCGCCGCCACCGCCACCGCCACTGCCGCCGCCGAGCGCCGTGCACCGCGCCTCGACGACTCTCCACTCATCGCTGCACACGTAGTCGATGCACGACCGCTCTGACCCGTCGCTGAAGGCAACGACCGCGGCCGCCGTTCCGATGCAGACCTCGTGGCGACTGATGGGACAGTCCTCTGGAATGGGCCAGGTACCGAGCTCACAGTTCGGCTCTTGCACACACGAGGACGCGGCGAGCATCGCGAGCCCTGCCCAGAAAGCGACGTCCGGTACCGATACTTTCACCGGAAACGGTTAACTCATCGCAGCTCGACCCGGAACGGTCTCGACCAAGGAGACTGCCCCTCCGCGGTGTCCGACGTCGCTCGCGACGGGCACGGAGGCCCGTCCTCCTTGTAGCCAGGGAGCGCGGCGAGCCAATCGAGCGCAACCGCCCTCCGCGAGGAGCCGGGGGTTCCAGGGGGCGGCGCCCCCTGGCAGGGAGCGACAGCGACCGGAGAACCTAGATCGGCGCGCAGAACCCTTGGGAGAGCTGCTCGCAGGCGGTGGATTCGACGCAGTCCATCCAGGCGGCGGCCTGCACTTCGTTGCGCAGTTCGACGGTGTCGCCGGAGGTGGTGCGGTCGTTGGGGTCGTAGTTGCCCAGCTCGCCGGGGTGATCGAGGGCGCCCTCGCACCGGGTCACGCACTCGCGGATGAGCTCGGCGCGGCCGTTGGCGTCGTTGAAGCCGGCCACGGCGATGTTGCACTCGGAGCTGGAGTAGATGCGCTGGCAGGTGGACTGGCAGTTGGCGCCACAGGCCGAGGTGAGGCCGAGCAGCCCCGCCGCACCCAGCACGAGGAACCCGCGCTTCACTTGTCCTTCCTGGACTTCCACGCGGCGGGAGACCAGCCGGTGGCCGCTGGCTTCGCCTTTTCGGCGAGGCGGGGGGTCTTGGGAAGCGGGCGGCGGCCCTTCTTGGAGTGTTCGAGCTCGGTCATCGGGCGATCTCCTATGCCTTGGCGATTCGTCCGTCCGCGACGGTGTAGCCGTGCGGAGGGCGCTCTGCCAACTCGGATTCTTTGTCGGCGACCGACCAGCGGCGGGCGATGAACACCTCGGCCAGGCGGGTCTTGAGGCGGTTGCTGTCTTCGTCGGGGTGGGCGAGACGCTCGAGCAGCGGCATGCGGCCGTCGTCGGTCTCTTGCGAGATGATCACCTCGGCCGCGGCGTAGCGCACGCCCTCATCGAAGTCGTCGAGGAACTTGATGACGTAGTCGAGCAGCCGCTCGTCTTGGTTGTCGGCCAGCCAGATGAGCAGCTCGCGCTTCTTCTGCGGCTTGTTGAGGTCGTCTTTGAGGAACTCGACCTCGAGCACGTCCATGGCGGCAGCGATGGCCGCGGGCAGCCCGAACAGCTGCACGTACATGTTGAGCGGGCGGGCAAAGACCCGGCACTTCTTGAGCCACGCCTCGAGCGGTGCCTTGAGCTTTTCGGGCCCCAGCGACAGCGCCAGGCTCTGCACCTGGTCTTTTTCGGTGGCGTCCTTCATCTGGTTGTCGAGCTGCATGTCGAACCGAGACAGCAGGCCCAGCAGGGACTGGGGATCGCCGTCGGAGGCCAGCCAGTGGGCGGCGGCCTCGCGGTCCTCGGGCTGGGAGTCGCGATCGGTGAGGGAGCGGATGCGGTTGGCGCGCACCTTCTCTTCGCTCATCAGGAATTCGGGGATCATGAAGTCGAGCATGCCCATCGAGCAGCGTCCTCCGGCCGGTGCAGATAACCTCTTGCCGCAATTTCGGGGCGGCATTAGACGGCCACCGTTCTGCGGAAGTGGCGGAATTGGTAGACGCGCAAGCCTCAGGAGCTTGTGCCCGTAAGGGTGTGGGGGTTCGAGTCCCCCCTTCCGCACCACACAAACGGCGGCTCGGGTCTTCGGACTCGGGCCGTTCGTCGTTGGCGGTACACTCCACCAGGAGGTTCGCATGCGATGGATCCCCTGCTTCGTGGCGCTCAACGGGCGATGATCGCGGTCATTCCCAAACAGAGCGCTGCCACACACCCACACCCTCAAGTCCCCATCCCCGCTGCCGATGAGAAGACCAGCGGAGGTACTGTTGGTCAAACCGTGGGAGCAGCAGAGGGTGCAGCGACTGGCGTCGCTCGGCAAGTTGGCCGCCGGCATCGCGCACGAGATCAACACGCCGGTGCAGTACGTGAGCGACAGCGTGTTCTTCGTGAACAGCAGCGTCGAAGACCTGCTGGAGTACTGCGGAGCCCTCGAACACATCGCGCGGCAGATGGCCATCGCGTCGGGCGATGTGGACGCGCTCACCCGCATCGACGAGGCCCGGACGCGCAGCGACTTCGACTATGTGAAGGAGCACGCCGGCCCCGCGCTCGAGCGCTCGGTCGAGGGCCTGTCCCGCGTGGCCGAGATCGCCCAGGCGATGAAGCGCATCGCCCACGAAGACCCCCGCCGCCGCACGTCGACGGACATCAACCAGCTGCTCGAGGACACCCTGCTTGTTGCCGCGTGCGAGTACCGCTTCGTGGCTGAGGTCGAGCAGGAATACGGCGAGCTTCCTCCGGTCATCTGCGACCGGTCGGCGCTGGGACAGCTGTTCCTCAACCTACTGGTGAACGCCGCCGACGCCGTGCGTGAGCGGCACGAGGGCACCCGAAACGGCCTCATCCGTGTGCGAAGCGAGCTGCACGGAGACAAGGTGCACATCTCGTTTCACGACAACGGCGCCGGCATTCCCGACGACGTCCGAGCCCACATCTTCGAGCCCTTCTTCACCACCAAGGAAGTGGGGCGCGGCTCGGGCCAGGGGTTGGCGCTCGTCGCCCAGGTGGTGCGAGATCACCGCGGCCAGGTGTCGGTGAGCAGCGAGCCGGGCGTGGGCACCGAGATTGCGATCACCATTCCCGTGCAGGCCGCCCGTGGACATTGAGCAGCGCGCGCGTCGCTTCGAAGACCTGTACGTCGGCAAGACCGCGGACATGGACTCGCTTCAGAAGGCGGCGATAGCCGAGGTGATCGGCCAGCTCATCCACGACATTCGCAACGCCCTGGCCACCTCATCGATCGACGCGCACGTCACGCGGAGCTGCCTGGACGAGGCGGCGGCGGCCACCCGTGAGGGTGACACCGAGCGGGCTCAGGAGGAGCTGGAAGAGGCGGCCACGTGCGTGACGCGCATGGCCGGCGGCGCCCGAGACGCCAGCAGCCTGCTGGCCGAGGTCGGCATGCTCGTGAATCGCTGCATCTGAGCGCGCGGCGGTCTGGAGCGGGGTTCGACGGGGAGTGAGGAACGCGGCAGCGGAAACGGGCAACGGGCACGGAGGCCCGTTCTCCTTGTTGGCAGCCCGTTCTCCTGGCCTCAGCGAGTGGGGGCGCACGAACCAGCGTTCGTGCGCCCCCGTTGCTGTCTTGCCGTGCTCGTGGACCGTGAACGTCTGCGGCGGAAGTGCTCCTGGACGGGTTTGGGAGCCGCAGAGCGCCCGGTCCGATGCCGACGCGCTGGCGTCGCTTGAGGACATTGCAAGCGGCATACCACCCGTGTTTCTACCAACGAAACTGGACTATTCGCCGACGTCCGAGGGGCGTGTCGCGGGACGTGCCGGCGCTGACACATGCGGTTCAACTTGTCGCACGCATGAGCACCACAAGCCCGGCAAGCCGGGTTTTTCAGCACCCTGCTAAAGGATTCACGCAGGTGTCCGAAGGAGGGTCGGAGGCCCGGATGTCTGCATTCCTGAACGACCCGATGTTCACTGGACTTCAGCGTGTGCTCGACACCCGCTTCGCCCAGCACACGGCCAGCGCGGCGAACATCGCCAACAGCGAGACGCCCGGCTACCGCGCCCGGGTCGTCGACTTCGACGCGGCCATCGCCGGCGCCTTCCAGGAGCACGGCGAGATGCCGGCCGACGAGTCCATGCCCATGGTGGAGCTCGAGGCGCCGGACTGGGCGGTCGACGGCAACTCGGTGAACGCCGAGCGCGAGGCCGCCCGCCTGATGGAGAACCGCCTGATGTACGAGGCCGTCGCCGAGGGCATCGGCCGCCGCCTGGCTCTGCTCAAGTTCGCCGCCAACGACGGGAGGTAGGCATGGATCTCATCGACACCTTCAACATCACCGCCAGCGGCCTGGCCGCCCAGCGCACCCGCGTTCAGACCTCGGCGGCGAACCTGGCCAACGCCCGCACCACGCGCACCGAAGAGGGAGGCCCGTACCAGCGCCGCGTTCCGGTGTTCAAGACCGCGCCCATCGACCCCTTCGGGAGCGCGCTGGACCAGGAGCTCGCGATGGTCGAGGTGGCCGAGATCGAGGTCGACACCTCGCCGGGCCAGCGCATCTACGACCCCGCCCATCCCGACGCCGACGACGAAGGCTTCGTGATGCTGCCCAACGTCGAGATCCTCACCGAGATGGTGGACCTGATGTCGGCATCCCGCGCGTACGAGGCCAACGCCAACGTGCTGGACGTCACCTCGGATCTGGCCATGCGAGCCCTGCGCATCGGGGGTGGCTGATGGACCCGCTCATCACCGGACTTGGGCCCCACGCGGTCCAGCCGACACAGCCATCGACCGGAGCCGGGGCCGCCAAGGGGCCCGACGGCGGCGAGGGCTTCGGCGATCAGCTGCAGTCCGCGGTCGGCTCGGTCGAGACCCAGCACCAGGCGGCCGACGACGCGCTGAAGCTGCTGGCCACGGGCGAAGAGGTCGACCTGCACGGAGCGATGATCGAGCTCGAGAAGGCCGACGTGGCCCTGCGCACGATGGTGTCGGTGCGAAACCGGGTGATCGGCGCGTACGAGCAGATCATGAACATGGGCGTCTGACCTGATGAACTCCCGGATCAAAGCGCTTCGCGACTACCACGACGGCCTGGAGCCGGGGCAGCGCCATCGGCTGTACGCGGCCCTGGCCCTGGCCATCGGGGTGAGCCTGGCCGTGGGCTACTGGTCCAGCCTGACCACGTGGCAACCGCTGCTCACCGGCCGCAGCTACGAAGAGGTGCTGGACGCCGCCGCGGCCCTCGACAATGCGGGCGTGGACTACGAGCTCGACGACGGTCGCCTGATGGTGCCGATCGACCACGTCGGGCGTGCGCGCGGCGCCTTGGCCGGGGCCGAGAAGCTGCCCGGCCTCGAGGACGTCGGCGCGCTGCGCATCGGCCTGACGCCGGCCGCGCAGGACTGGGCCTTCGTGCGCTCCCGCGAGGGCGACCTGGCGCGCATGGTCAACGGCATCGACGGCGTGGCAAGCAGCCAGGTTCGCATCGTGCCCGAGCGCGAGTCGCTGTTCGTCGGCGACGGCGCCCCCGCGCGGGCCTCGGTCTTCGTGCGCCTTCGCCCGGGGCAGAGCCTGGCCCTGCAACAGGTGCGCGCCATCGTGAACCTGGTGGCGCACTCGGTCGAGGGCCTGACCGCCGAGGCCGTCTCGGTGGTGGACGACGGCGGGCGCGTGCTGCACGAGGGCGAGATCTCGGCAAGCGGCGAGGGCGCGCAGTCGGGACGGCGCATGCTGGAGCTGAAGCGCCAGCTGGAGGTCGACCACGAGCGCAGCGTCGAGCGCGCCCTGTTGCCCATCCTGGGCGACGAAGCGGCCATGAGTGTGACCGCCACCGTGGACCTGGACCTGGCGACCACCGAGGTGGTGCAGCACCAGGTGCACAACGAGCAACCCGCCGTGGTCGAAGAGGCCCTCAACGAGCTGACCATGGCCGACGGCGCGTCCGAGGCGGGCGGCGTGCCCGGTGCCGACGCCAACCTGCCCGAGCGCGGAGGCCTGAAGGGCAACAGCCGCACCACCCAGAAGAGCGAGACCGCGACCAGCTACACCTACCCGCGGGCCACGGAACACAAGACCGTCCCGGCGGGATCGGTCCAGCGGGTGAGCGTCGCGGTTCAGGTCGATGCGACCCGGCTGGCGGCCCTGGCCGAGGCCTCGGGCGTCGAGATCGAGGCGCTGGAGCAGCGGGTGCAGGACGCGGTGCGGGCCGCGGTCGGCTTCGATGAGCGCCGCAAGGACCTGGTCTCGGTGCAGGTCGTTCCCTTCGCCGAGCGCGCCTGGGTCGAGGGCACTGCCGCCGCCTCGGCCGCGCCCATCGACGTCTCCACCATCGAGCGCCTGGCCCCCTGGGCGATGATGTTGCTGACCCTGGTGCTGGTGTTCGCCTTCGTCATTCGTCCACTGATGGCGCGCCTCGACCGGGTCGAGAAGGCCGAGGCCGAAGAAGAAGACCCGGCCGTCGAGGCCGACCCGGACGACGACCTGGCGGAGCGCCTCACCACGATGATCGCCAACTTCCAGCCCGTCGACGCCAGCGACCTCAACCGGCTGGCCCAGCGTGAGAGCACGGCGGCGGCTCAGGTGCTGCGGGACTGGAAGGACGCCGCCGGAGGTGGCGCGTGAACGACCGCAAGCTCATCACCGACGTCGAGATGCTGAACGGCCCCCAGCGGGCGGCGCTGCTGCTGATGTACCTGGACCGCGACACCGCCAAGTCGGTGGTGGCGCACATGGCCCCGGCCGATCTGCACGACATCGGGATGGCCATGTCGACGCTGAACCGCGTGTCCGAGGCGGTCATCGAGCAGCTGGTCGGGGCCTTCGTCGTCGACCTCAACCGCACCGCCTTGCTGCCCTCCCGCGGCGAGGAGTTCGCCCTGAACGTGCTGCCCAGCCTGGTGGACGACACCAGCCGCGAGCAGCTCACCTCGTCGCTCAAGCGAGCGCTGTCGACGGAGTTCGAGCGATTCATCTCGGGGCGTGCCCCTGCGGCGGTGTCCGCCGCCATCGCCGACGAGCACCCGCAGGTGCAGGCCGTGGCGCTGTTGTTGATGGGACCCGAGAGCGCCGGCGGGGTGCTCGCCCAGATGGACGAAGATCGACGCCAGCGCATCGTGGCGCGCATGGCGCGCATCGACATGGTGACCGAAGAGGCCGCCGAGGACGTCGAGCAGGCCGTTCGCAGCTCGCTGGCCGGCGGGGACCGCATGCAGCTCAAGCTCCCCGGGGTCGAACGCACGGCGAAGGCGCTTAGCAAGCTCGAGGCCATGGATCGGCAGAGCCTGCTCGATGGCATTGCCGACGACGAGCCAGCCCTGTCCGAGGAGCTGCGCCGGCGCCTGTTCGTGTTCGATGACCTCACCGAGCTGTCCGACCGCCACATGCAGGCCCTCATGCGCGAGATTCCGCGCGAGGCGCTGGTCACCGCCCTGCGCGGCGTGCCCAAGAGCCTGCTGGAGCGCTTCACCAAGAACATGTCGAGCCGTGCTGCCGACGACCTGGTGGAAGAGATCGAGGTGCGCGGCGCCCTGCCCCGCTCCAAGGTCGACGCAGCCCGCAACGAGATCATCGCCTCGGCGCGGCGCCTGGCTGACGAGGGCGCCATCCACATGCCGGGCACCGGCGCGGAGATGCTGTGAGCGGCGCCTTTCGACCGCTCGCGACGGCTCGCAGCGAGGGGTACCGCTCGTTGCTGCATCGGTGCGCGGACACCGCCGCGCCGGTCGAGCTGGCGCTGGACGGGCTCGCCGACGTGGCCACGCCATGCGAAGAACCGCCCGCTGCCGAGGCGCCGGTCGAGTATTCGGCTGGCGAGACCGAGCTCATCAACGAGGCGCTGGCCGAGATCGAGAGCACGCGGCAAGAGGCCGAGCGAGCCCGGGACGAAGCGCGCCAGCTGCTGGACGAGGCCCGCACACTGCGCCGGCAGACGCTGCTCCAAGCGGCCGCGGACGTGGGCGAGCTGGTGGTGGCGCTCACGCGGCGGGTGGTGGGCGCGTCGATGGCGCTGCACCCCGACGCCATCCCCGCGTTGATCCACGACGCCGTGGCTCGCCTTCCCGCCGACCAGCCCTACCAGATCGCCGTGCCCGTCGACCGCGTGGACACCGTGCGCGAGCAGCTCTCAGACGAGATGGCCTCGCGGGTCGTCGGTGACGCCGAGCTGTGCGATGGCTGCCGTGTCCGAACGGCGCACACGTCGCTGGACATGGCCCTGCCGGTCCTGATGGCGGGCGTCGACGCCGCCGTCCAGGACTGGCTCGCCGAGCAATGAGCCCCCTGGACCTGTCGCGGCTGGCCGATCTGGCCCTGGGCGCGCCCAAGTGGTGTGGACGCGGGCGCGTGGTCAACGTGGTGGGCGAGCTCATCGAGGCCGAGCTGCCCGGAGCCGAGGTGGGCGGCCTGTGCGATGTCGCCGGCCGTCCGGCCGAGGTGGTGGGCTTTCGAGGGTCGCGGGCCCTGCTGGTGCTGTTGGGCTCGTCGAGCGGCATCGCGCTGGGCTCGCCGGTTCGCACCATGGACTCGCACCTTCGCATTCGCGTGAGCGACGAGCTCACCGGGCGGGTCATCGACGCTCTGGGGCACCCCCTGGACGGCGGCCCGCCCATCGCCGGCCGGCCGCGGGCGGTGGATGCCCCCGCGCCCGCGCCCATGCGGCGCCTGCCGATCGACGAGCCACTGCTCACGGGGGTGCGCGCCATCGATGGCCTTTGCACCCTGGGGCGCGGGCAGCGCATCTCGATTGCCGCTGGCAGCGGCGTCGGCAAGTCCACGCTGCTGGCCATGCTCGCCCGGGGCGTGAGCGCCGACGTGATCGTGGTCTGCCTGGTGGGCGAGCGCGGCCGCGAGGTGCGCGAGTTCATCGAGCACACCCTCGGTCCCGAGGGGCTGGCCCGCTCGGTTGTGGTGGTCGCCACATCGGATCGGCCGCCCGCGTTGCAGATTGCATCGGTTCGCACGGCAACCGCCGTAGCCGAAGCCTTTCGCGACCAGGGCAAGGACGTGCTCCTGCTGGTGGACTCGCTCACCCGACTTGCCCACGCACGCCGACAAGTGGGTTTGGCCGCCGGAGAGCCGCCGACAACCCGAGGCTACCCGCCCAGCGTGTTCTCGCTGCTGCCCCGCCTGCTCGAACGAGCCGGACGGGTGGAGGGTGGATCCATCACGGGCATCTACACCGTGCTGGTGGACGGGGATGCCCACGACGACCCCATCGCGGACGCCGTTCGCGGCCTGGTGGACGGCCACGTGGTGCTCTCGCGCCGCTACGCCGACCGCGGCCACTTCCCCGCGGTCGACCCGCTGGCCAGCCTGTCTCGCTTGATGCGCCGCGTGGCCGACACCGAGCACGTGGACGCAGCGACCGAGGCCCGCCGACTGCTCGCTGTGTACCAGGACAACGAAGAGCTGGTGCGTCTGGGCGCCTACCGCCCGGGGACCGTGCCCGAGGTCGACCGGGCGCTGCAGCGTGCGCCCCGGATCCTGGAGCTGCTGCGCCAGGCGCCCGACGACGTCAGTGCGCTGGAGGGCACCGTGGCCGCCATGAGGGACCTGACCAGCGCATAGCCGAGGCCTTGGCGGCGGAAGTTCATCGCCTCTGTGCGCAACAGACCGGCCCTGAACTTCCAATGGCCGAAACAGAACGGCGCCGAACTTCCGCTACGAAGGGCTGCGGTGGCGGCCGGACACGGGAGAACGCCCGTTCTCGCGAGGTCCCGGTGCACCACCAGGCGTCCATCGGCCTCAAAGCGGAAGTTCAACCCCGTTCTGTTCCCCGAAGCGGAAGTTCGGTGCCCTTCTGCTCGCAGAACGCACACCAGCTTCCGCTTCTCGGCCTCGAGGTCGAGCCCGAGGCCGAGCCCGAGCCCGAGCCCGAGGTCGACCGGGCGCTGCAGCGTGCGCCCCGGAACCTGGAGCTGCTGCGCCAAGCGCCCGACGACGTCAGTGCGCTGGAGGGCACCGTGGCCGCCATGAGGGACCTGACCAGCGCGTAGCCGAGGCCTCACGGGCGGAAGTTCATCGCCTCTGTGCGCAACAGAGCGGCCCTGAACTTCCGATGGCCGAAACAGAACGGCGCCGAACTTCCGCTACGAAGGGCTGCGGTGGCGGCCGGACACGGGAGAACGCCCGTTCTCGCGAGGTCCCGGTGCACCACCAGGCGTCCATCGGCCTCAAAGCGGAAGTTCAACCCCGTTCTGTTCCCCGAAGCGGATTTCGGTGCCCTTCTGCTCGCAGAACGCACACCAGCTTCCGCTTCTCGGTCTCGACGTCGAGCCCGAGCCCGACCGTCGACCGTCGAGCTAGCTCGGGCGGTTCGCGCCGGGCTCTTCGCGCCGCAGCTCATCGAGCAGGGGCTGAATGTCGACGTCGTCGGGAATCAGCACGTCGTCGAGCGTACCCTCGATGTACCGACGGCGGAGCTCTTCGACAAGGCGCTCACGCCGGGCTTGTTCTTCGGGGTTCGGCTCGCGGTTTGGCACGTGGGTCTGACCTTGCTCCCACGTGCATTGTATCCCTCTGGGTGGCAAGGGCACTCCTGAAGCCTTCAGTCTCGCAAGAAGGCGGTGAGTCGCTGGCGCAGGCGCTTGACACCTTGCGAGCGGAGCTGACAGGCGCGAGACTCGGAGACCCCGAGCACGCGACCGATCTCGGTGAGCTTGAGCCCACGCAAGTAGAACAAGGACACGGCGATGCGCTCGCGGTCCGGCAGCTGCTGGACCGCCCGAAGCACCGCCCCACGGCGCTCGGAGGCCATGAAGATCTCTTCGGTGTCGTCGTCGCAGGCAATCTGCTCGCCGAGGGGGGAGCCGTTCTCGACGGTGGGGGCATCGAGCGACATCAGCTTGTGCGTCGCCGAGTCCGCCTCGTAGCGATCGAAGGACGCGGAGTCGAGCTCCAGGTACTCCGCAACCTGAGCGCGGCTCGGGGCCTCGCCGTTGCGCTCGCGAAGGTGCTGACGGGCGCGGTCGAGCTCGTTGGCCTTGCGACGGACCGAGCGCGGAACCCAGTCCTGGGCGCGCATCCAGTCGAACATCGCGCCGCGGATGCGCATCTTGGCGTATCCATCGAAGGAGTCGAGGCGCTCGGGGTCGATGCGCTCGATGGCCGATGCCAAGCCGAGCACGCCAGCCTGGGTGAGATCCTCGACCGGGACGTGGCGCGGGAGGCGTCGGCTGATCGAGCGAGCCATCTGCTCGATGGTCGGGTACCAGGTCTGGAGGATCCGGGTAGAGGTAGGGGGCGGCGTAGGTTGCACCGCCACGGCCAGAATGCTGGACATGAGCACGCTCCGCATGGGTTGAAGTAGACAGCCCACCGGACCTTTGCACCCCGCGTGCCAGCACCCCACCTCCCCGTGCCCAGGGCCTGATCGAACCGTGACAGATCGGTGTCACGACGCCCGCGTCGCAGGACGTTTCACCCATGAAACGTGGGCGCGACGTGTGTGAAACGCGAACCGGATCCAGCGATGTGAAGCGGCGAACCATGCCCACTCTTCGGGACCTCGCCTTCCGCTTTCGACCCTAAATCTGTGCCGATTTCTGCCGAAGGGTGGAGCGGGGGCAACGATGACCCGCATCCTGTTCGTGGACGATGAGGCTCGCATTCTGGAGGCTCTCCGGAACGTCTTTCGGAGGTACCGGCACCGCTGGGACATGACCTTCGCGGAAGGCGGAGCCCAGGCGCTCGAGCTGCTCGGCAAGCAGCACTTCGACGTGGTCGTCTCGGACATGCGCATGCCCACCGTCGACGGCGTGGACATCTTGCGGCACGTCAAGGAGCACTCGCCCGACACGCTGCGCTTCGTGCTGTCTGGGTACACCGACACCGCATCGGCGCTGCGGGTGGTGCCCATCGCCCATCAGGTGCTGATGAAGCCGTGCGACGTCACCCAGATCTACCACGCCCTGTGCCGCGCCGACGAGCTGCGCCAGGTGATGACCGACCCCCGGATCGCGCGCCTGGCGGGGAGTGCACGGTCGCTGCCATCGCCGCCGCGCGTGTACCTGGATCTGGTGGAGGTGCTGACGTCCGAGACATCGTCTGCGGGCCAGGTGGCGGCGGTCGTCGAACAGGATCCGGCGATGACCGCCAAGGTGCTTCAGATCGTGAACTCGGCCTTCTTTGGCCTGCCCCGCAAGATCACCGGGGTGAAGACGGCGGTCAGCTACCTGGGCACCGAGACCATCCGACATCTGGTGCTGGCGGTGAAGGCCTTCGAGTGCGTCGATGGGAACGACGCCACGTTTGTGGAGGCCCGACGCCTGCACGCGATTCGCACGGCCCGGATGGCGCGAAGCGTCGCGGGCCGCGAACATCGCAACGCCGCCTTCGTGGCAGGCATGCTGCACGACGTCGGCACCCTGCTGCTGTCGGCCCACCTGCCCAAGGAATACGCCCGTGTGTGCGACATCGCCCTGGCGCGCGGTGTCCCGCGTCGCGTGGTCGAGGCCGAGGTCTTCGGCACCACCCACGCCCACATCGGCGGCTACCTGCTCGGCATGTGGGGCCTGGACCTCGACATCGTGGACGCGGTGCTGCACCACCACGACGACCCTCCCTCCCGCGAGCGCGTCGCGCAGGGTGACCTGACCGTCTCGGAGGCCCTGCGTTTCGCAGACGCGTGGTCCCACAGCAGCGAAGACCACGGAACCTGCGAGACACCCGAGCCCCCGGCCCTCGCCATGGGGGGCGTGCAATGACCGACACACGCCCAAGAGTCCTGGCCGTCGACGACGAGCCGCGCGTGCTGAGCGGCATGGCCCTGCACCTGCGTCGACGCTTCATCTTCGAGTCGACGACGTCTCCCGAGCAGGCGTTGCGGCGGTTGGACGAGGACGGCCCCTACGCCGTCCTGCTCACCGATCTGCACATGCCGGTCATGAATGGGCTGGAGCTCGTGCGTCGGGCACGAAAGGCATCGCCCCACACCCGGCGCCTGGTGATCTCGGGCAACCTGTCGGCCGCCGACCTGGTCAGCGCGGTCAACGAGGGAGGCGTGCAGCACGTGCTGCCCAAGCCGTATCGTCCAACCCAGCTGCTGAGTGCGGTGGGTGACGCGGCGGCGGGCTATGCCGGCGTCCAGGCCGCCATCGAGGCCGAGTGGACCTCCATCCAGAACCTGTTGGAGCTGCTGGCCGAGGTCATGGCCCATACGAGGCCGACCACCGCCGCCCAGATCGTGCGCGTGCGCCGCCTGGCCGGTTCGCTGGCCGAGCTGGTGGGGGTGCGAGCGGGCCTGGTGGATGCCGCGGTCATCGCTGGCCGCCTGGATCGCCTGTTGGTGGAGCGCACCGTGAGCGACAAGCTCGCCGGCGTGATGCCGCTGGACCGCGACGAGAGCAAGCGCCTGGAGGCAGCACACGAGGCGGTCCGCAGCCGGCTGGCCAAGGTCGGGGCGCTGCGCCCGGTCAACGACGCGCTGCAGCGAATCCGCCACCGCCGCCTTGCCCGCTCGCCAGGCGATGGAGATGGGCACCTGCTGGCCAACGTCGTGGCGATCGCCCAAGACTACGACGAGCTGCTCACCGCTGGCGGATGCCCCACGCTGGCCCTGGACACCATGCTGGGCCGCCACCAGGTGTACGACTTCGAGGTGATGCGGTGCTTCAGCACCCTCGCCTCGCACGAGAGCTCGGGGCTGGTGCGAGAGCTGCCCCTGATCGCGCTGCAGCCCGGCATGCGCTTTGCCGAAGACATCTACATCGACTCCGGAGTGCTGCTGGTCAACGCGGGCCAGCCGGTCACCACCGCATTCCTTGCTCGAAGCCACAACTTCTCTGGGGGCCGCATCCGCGAGCCCATCCGCATCTGGGTCGACGAGGAAGCTCCATGACACGAATCCTGTTCATCGACGACGACGCGCTGATTCTGCGGGCGCTTCAGCGGCTGCTCGAACACCGCGGGCACTCGTACACCGCCCAGTTCGCCATCGGAGGGCAACAAGGCATCGAGGCCTTCGACGAGGCCCACCCCGACGTGGTGGTCACCGACCTGGACATGCCCGGCGCGTCGGGGCTGGACGTGCTGGAACACGTGAGCAACGCCCGACCGGCGACCGTGCGCGTGGTCCTGTCGGGCTCGGCCAACTTGACGATGGTGGCCCGCAGCGCCCGGCATGCCCACCGACTCATCAACAAGCCCGCCGGCGCGGCGTTGTTGGAAGAGACGCTCGCCGGTGTTCAGCGCATCGCCGCGGTCTTGGCCACGGCAAAGCTCCAGGACGCCGGGCTGCTCGACCACCTGCCGATGTGCCCACCCAAGTACATCCAGCTCACCACGATGATCGCGCGCGACGCGACGATCAACGAGATCGCAGGCGCCGTCGAGGAATCCCCCGCGCTGGCGGGGACGCTGCTCAAGTTGGTCAACTCGGCCTTCTTTGGCTTCTCTCGGCCGGTGCACGGGGTTCGCGACGCGGTCATGATCATCGGCCTGCGACCGCTCGCCGACCTGGTGCTCGCGCTGGGTGCCAGCGAGGCCATCGGCACGGTGCCGCCTGCCCTGTGCGACGCCTTCCAGCGGCACGCGGTCACCACCTCGACCCTGGCCGGCAAGATCGGCCGCCGCCGAGACCGAGACGTGGCGCGCACCGCTGGCCTGCTGCACAGCATCGGAGGCATGCTCCTGTGGATCCGTCGACCGGCCGAGATGAAGCAGGCCGTGCACGAGAGCGCCAAGACCGGGGTGCCACTGGCAGCCCTCCAGGAACGCGACATCGGCATGAGCCAGGCCGAGCTTGCCGGGCACATCCTGGATCTGTGGGGCCTGCCGCGGCCCCTCATCGAGACCGTGCATCGATCGGCCGAGCCCCCCGCCCTGAACGTCGAGCTCGAGGCCTCGGGGTCGGTGCACATCGCGTCGTCGCTGGCCAACGAGAGCGCACCGGTGCCGTGGTGCCTCACGCCCGAGCCGCGGGCGGCGTGGCGACGGATTCCGTCGGTGGTCGCGGCGACGCGTAGCGAAGAGTAGGCCTGCCACAGGCACAGGCACGGAGGCAGTCGCTCCTTGCTTTGCTGCAAGGAGAACGGGCCTCCGTGCCCATTGCTCATGCCACCTGCACAGGCACGGAGGCAGTCGCTCCTTGCCGAGGCGTCCTCAGTCCAGCCCGAGCGCCTTCACACGCCGCCACAGGGTCGAGCGCGACATGCCCAGCAGCTCGGCGGCCTCTCCGCGGCGGCCCTTGGTCTGCTGCAGCGCGACCATGATGCGGTGGCGCTCGAACTCCTGGAGCGAGCGGAAGGTGTGCGACTCGGGCTGCTCATTGGCGGCACCCGACGCCTCCGGCCGGGGCACGTTGACCGAAGGCGAGGCGGACGGTGCCACCTGCTTGCGCACCGGCGGCGCGACCTTGGGTGGAGCGGCCGGGAGCGCCGCCTCGACGTCGTCGCGACCGATCGTGGGGCCGTCGGACATGATGAGCAGGCGCTCGATGATGTTCTGCAGCTCGCGCACATTGCCCAGGAAGGGGTGCGACTCGAGCCGCTGCATGGCCGCCGGCGTCAGCCGACTGTGCACCCCACGCTGGCTCAGCAGGTGCTCCACCAGCTCGGGAATGTCGCCGAAGCGCTCACGCAGCGGCGGTGGCCGCAGGGTGAACACATTCAGGCGGTAGTACAGGTCCTCGCGAAAGCTGCCCTCCGCGACCATCTGCACGATGTCCTTGTTGGTGGCGGCCACCACGCGGACGTCGACGCGGACGGTCTCGGCGCCGCCGACCCGCTCGAACTCGCCCTCTTGCAGAGCGCGCAGGATCTTGGCCTGCATCGACAGCGGCATGTCGCCGACCTCGTCCAGAAAGAGCGTGCCGCGATTGGCCAGCTCGAAGCGCCCACGGCGCCGGGCGTGCGCTCCGGTGAACGCGCCGCGCTCGTGGCCAAAGAGCTCGCTCTCGAGCAGGTGTTCGGGCAGCGCCGAGCAGTTGAGCTTGATGAAGGGATGCGACGCCCGCGGCGACACCTCGTGCAGCGCACTGGCGATCAGCTCCTTTCCGGTTCCGTTCTCGCCCAGGATGAGCACGCGGGCGTCGGTGCAGGCCACGCGGTTGATGAGGCGTCGCAGCCGGGCCATGGCCTCGGAGCTTCCGATGAGCTTGCGCTGGGCACCGATGTCCTCGAGCAGCCGCTCGTGGCGCCGCTGCAGCGAGGCGTGGTCGAGCGCCTTGCGGATGCAGGCGGTCAGGCGCAGCGGCTGCACCGGCTTCTCGACGAAGTCCACCGCGCCGAAGCGCATGGCCTCGACGGCGTGCGAGATGGTGCCGCTGCCGGACATGATGATCACCGGGATGTCGGGGTGGCGATGGCTCATCTGTTCGAGGAACTCGAGCCCGGACGCCCCCGGCATCTGCAGATCGACGAGGGCGACGTCGCAGGCTCGACGGCTCAGGTCGTCGAGCGCGATCTCGGCGGCATTCGCGGTGCGCACGCCGTAGCCCTCGCGCCGCAGGAGCTTGCTCACGGCCCGCAGGATGCCCTCTTCGTCGTCGACGATGAGCACGGTCTCTGACGTCGCCCGGTCGTTGCGCGACGACGACGGCTGAGCCGCCGAGGGGGGGTGGGCAGGGCCATGTGGCGGGGGTCCAATCTGGGTCATCGGCGCACTCGGGAGGCGAGCCGGTCGGCGGCGAGCAGTTCCTGACGAACCGGCTCCCAGCGACCAGCGGGGTCGGGCGAGGCCGTGGACAGTCCGAGCGCGAGGCTGGCCGCGTCGGTCGTCCACGAGGCTTCTGTGGAGGTTTCTGCCGTAGCCAGCAAGGGTTCGGCGAGCGCCAGGGCCGCGGTCGCGTTGCCGGCCTCGAACTCACAGCGGGCCAGTGCCAGGTCCCGAACCGGGTCGGGCGCGAGCGCGTGCAGCAGCGGCAGCGCCTGGTCGCAGCGGCCCATGCGGCGCAGCAGCAGCGCCCGCTGACGGCGGTCGACGGTGCCTGCGGGTCCGCGCGCTCCCGCTACGTGGCCGAGCGTGCGCTGTGCGTCGTCGAGCAGGCCCAGGCTCAGCCAAGCCTCGGCCTCGACGGCGGCCGCGGGCACCGACCAGGGGCCCATGTCGGCGGTGCGATCCAGGTACTCGACGGTCTCGAGCGCCTCGCGGCCGCGCCCTGCCCGGGCATACATCATCGCCAAGCGCAGCAGGGCATCGGGGTCATCGACATCGGCGTTGCTCTGTGCCGCCACCGCGCGGCGCTGCCAGGCGACGGCCTCGCCCGGCAGACCCAGCTCGTGGGCGGCATCGGCCACCAACAACAGGGTCTGCGCGCTGCCCGGGAGGGCATCGAGCTGGCTCGTCCAGCACAGGCCCGCGGTCGCGAGCACCTCGACCGGTCGATCCCCCACCGCATGGCGGTCGATCAGGTCTGAACACAGACCCCGAATCATGGGGTCGACGCCCTGGCGCTCCGCAACGGCGCGGGACTTGCCGCGCAGCTCGATGAGGGTGGCCACCGCGGCCTCGACATCGCCGTAGGCCAGGTGGATCTGGTGCAGCAGCCACAGCGCCTCGAGGGCGGGTCGCCCCTGGTCGCGGCCCATCCGCTCGAGCTCTGGCACCGCCCGTGCCCACGAACGCGTTCCTTCACGCACCATCTCGGCCATGCGGGTGCGCACGCGCGCCGACGGCCCCAGCGGCCCCTGCACGCCCGCCCACATGGGGTAGGCCTCGTCGAGGGCACCGGTGGCCCACAGGGCGTCGCCCATGGCCAGCCTCACGGCGTCGACGTCGTGCCGCCCTGCGGTGCTCAGCGCCCGCTCCAGCAGGGGCAATGCCACCCCGTGCTGGTGTTCCGACTGCAGCAGCTGCGCCGCCAGCAGCAGGCTCTGGGCGTCCTGGGCCACGGCCGCGAGCTCGGCCCCGCGGCGGGCGGCATCTCCCCGGGGCGCGTGCAGGGCGACCCGGGCGGTGCACTGCAGCAGCACCGGTCGTTGCAGGCCGGCTCCCGCAGCGGCGTCGCAGGCCTGGCGGGCGCCGTCCCAGTCGCCCACCACCATGCGGGTGCGGGCCCGCGCCAGGTGAATCTGCGCCGCGGGCGCGCCGCGCTGATCGAGCCCCTGGTAATAGCTGTGGGCCTCGCGCGGCAGCCCGACAGCCTCGTGGGCGCGAGCCAGCTGATACCGTGCCCATGGCACGTGTTCGTGGTCGGGATGGGCTCCGAGCCAGCCTCGATAGCCCTCGATGGCCGCCCAGCTGTCTGGAGCCACCAGCAGCGCCGGGTCGGCCGCGACCGGCGGCGTCCACGGTGCTCCCGGCGACGCCAGCAGGGCTGTGCCGACGACCTGGGCGTCGAGCGGGGTGAGCGGCGGACTGTCTGCGCGGGCGGGCGAAGGTCGCGCCCCGTCGGGGCTCGTGAAGGTGAACACGGCGCCGGTCACGGTGCGAGCAACGTCCAGCTCGACACCCCCGGGCGCGACCGCAAAGCTGACGTAGGTGGTGCCATGCCCCACGCTGGCCGTGTCCACAAAGGGCACGAGGTTGCGTTCGCCCTCGAGCTGTCCGCGCAGCGACACCGTGTTGTGGTAGACGCCGACCTCGATGCGACCCGGGCTGCTGCGCGGAAAGACCACCACCCGGGCGTCGCTGTCGAGGTCCACCGTCCACTGCGAGGAGGGGATGGGAGGCTGCGCGAACGCCAGCGACAGCAGCGCGACGATCAAAGCTGCACCACCAGCCCCAGACCAGCCCGCCAGGCACCCAGCTGAAAGCGCGGCTCCCCCCCGGGCAGCTGAAAGCGGCGGGCTCCGTACAGCTCCACCAGGACGGCCTCGACGAGGTTGGTGGCCGGCTCCATGCGGGGCCTCACCAGCCCGGTGTCGATCTGCAGCACCAGGCGGCTCTCGGCCCCCATGCGGGTACCGGTGGTGACCAGGTCGGGCCCGTTCACCCGACCGGCCCGCTCCGAGAAGACCGTGAGGGTGGGCCCTAGCGCCACACCCAGACGGAAGCGCTCTGGCTCGTCCACCAGGCGCCAGGTCACCAGGGCCGCGAAGGGCAAGAAGTCGAGCGAGGCGTCCCCCCCCTCCCGCGGCTGCTTGCGGCTCCACTCGGCGTCCAGGCTCATGCCCAGTCGGCCCACCAGGCCCAGCTGCAGCGCACCGCCCCCAGCGGCGCCGCCTGGACCGTAGACCGACGCGATCGACACGTCGTCGCGCGCCTCGGCCACGACGCGCAGGGCCAGCGCAGGGCCAGCCGCTGCCGGGCTAGACAGGGTCGAGATCGCGAGCGCGGCGGCGCTCACGAGACTGTTCCTGGAAAGAAAATCCCACGAGAACATCTCGTTCCTCCTCGGTGATGTCGCCCCAAGCCAGGGTGCGGCGGTCGTCGGCCACGTTCGCCGCCAGCGACAGCAGGCGACGGGTGTTCCACACGGTCAGGTCGATGTGCACGATCACGGGCGCGCCCGGGGGCATGCCCACCTCGCGCTGCAGCCGCAGACCGTCGGGCAGAAGCTCGACCAGCTCGGCGCCGAAATCCACGCCGGCATGGGCCAGCGCCAGTCGGTTTCGCATCTCGTCCAGCTCGTTCTCCAGGTCCCCCATCGCGTTCATGAGCGTGCCCAGGGCCTCGCGGACGTCGTGGTCGCGCACCAGCAGCCGGTTCAGGACCGACCGGGCGCGGGCCACGTGGCCCGTGCGCCGCACCACCGGGCGCTCCGCCCGTGCGGCGTCCACGATCGCCAGCTGAACGACGGCGTGTGGCGTCGAGCTCATGGACGCCTCAGCAGCAGCAGGACGAGCAGCGGAGCGGCCGCCAGCCACGCGCCCGGCTGGGCGGTGCTGCAGGACAAGCCGCCCGTCTCACCCGCCAACAGCGCGGCACTCGGACCGTCCGCCGCCGCAGGCGACGTCGCGGCAGGCCCCGTGGACGCCGTGTCCGCTGAGGCACCGCTGTCCCCGGCATCAGCCGTGTCCTCCACCTGGCCGGTGTCCGCACCCTCCCCGGTGTCCGACAAGGCACCGGTGTCGGCCCAGACGGGCGACGCCAAGAGCAGCAGCGTGAGGACGGTGAAGGGCATCGAATCTCCCACCTGGGACATCGGCCGAATTTCCGCATCCTTTAGCGGTGCGACGAAATACCCGGCTGCGCTACAGGCGCCGGAACAGCCGCTGCCCTCGCCGGCCGACGCGATCGGGCGCGTAGCCCTGCAGCGCTCGGCGTCCACTCCGCGCACGCCCCAGCTGAATCTGAAGGCGCTGCTTGTAGGCCTCGGCGGCGGCGATGAGCTCGCTCCAGGCCGCACTCAGCTGCTCGAGCTCGACGCGGGACAGCTCGGGTGCCACCCGCTCCACCGCCGCCCTCAGTGACTCGAGGGCCTCGACGTCGAAGGCGCGGTCGGCGTCCAGGTCGCACGCCAGCTGGATGGCCCGCTCGCGCAGGCCGCTCATGATGCCCGAACCGCGTCGAACCACGCCGAGGTGAGCGTGTCGGTCACGCCCTCGACGGCGGCGAGCCGCTCGGGTTCCTGCCCGGCGGCGATCAGCTCGCTGATGCACCAGCGGTACAGCGGCACGAGCTGGCGAGCGAGCTCGGGAGCGCTGGCGGCGTCGATGGCTGTGAGCAGCTCCATGTAGATGGCTCGGGCGCGATGAAGGTGCTCGATGTAGGGCGGCGTCCCCGCCGTGAGTCCCTTCGCCTGGCGGATTCGCTGGCCAGCCTCCTGCATCAGCAGCACCAGCAGCCGAGGCCGTGAAGCCGTCTGCACGTCGTGGCGCTGGTAGGACCGATAGCTCATGGGCTTCTCCTCACAGTGAACTGTTCGACGGCGCCGCGCCGGCGAGCAAGCCCACCAACATCAGCCCCGTGCTCTGCATGCGTCCCATCGTCTGCTCCATGCGGCCGAACTGGATGCGCAGGCGGTCGACGGTGTTCTCGAGCTGGCTCTCGCGCGCCTCGATACGCTCCCGGAGCGTCTCCTGGGACGACTCGATGGCGTCGGTTCGGCTCTTGAGGATGCCATTGTCGCTATCGATGAACACGTCTCGGATGCGCGACGACAGGGCCGCCAGCGGTCCGTCGGGGTCGGTCAGCAGCCCGCGGACGGCACCGGGGTTGTCCGCAGTGGCCTGGGCCAGCGCCTCGGTATCGAGCGCCAGATCGCCGTTCTGCTGGGTCGCGATGCCCAGCTGGCTCATCGAGACGAAGGTGCCGTCGGTGTAGGTATCCCCCCAGGTGCGGGACAGATCCGTCATCACCCGACGGGCCGTGCCGTCGGATGCCAGGCCGCCCTGCAGGCCGATCTCGGGGTTGAACACCGTCTGCTTGCGGTAGTGGCTGCGCACCTCGTTGTAGGCATCGACCAGGGTCTGCAGCTTCTCTTCGAGGGCGGTGCCGTCGGCCGAGACCCCCACGCGCACGGGCTCGGTCGACAGCGCGTTCACCGTCATGGTGACCCCGCCGATGTTCTCGATCTGGTTGGTGGCGCTGCGCAGCTCGATGCCGTCGAGCTCCACCACCGTGTCGGCGGCCTGCACCGTCTCGGTGAAGTCCAGGGGTCGGCCCCGGATGCTCACCGCGTTGGCCTCGCCGGTGTCGGTCGCCCGCACCACCAGCCGAAAAGGGTCGTCGCCGCTGCCGTCGTCGAGCACGGTCGCGGTGAGTCCCTCGATCTGCGAGAGCGCCTCGGCGATGCCGTTCATGGAGCGGTTGCTGTTGTTGATCCGGACTTCGTGCTCGACATCGCCCACGGTCACCGTGAGGCGCCCCGTGCGGATGCCCGAGCTGGAGTCCGGGTCGGCCACGCCGTCGCTGGCCAGGACCGATGCACGGGCGAGCGAGCTCACCTCCAGGCTCCACTCCCCGGGCTGCAGCTCGCCGCTGGCCTCGACGGTGACCACGGATTCGTCGGTGGTCGAGGGGGTCCAGCCCCAGGCTTCCTGCTCCTCGTCCAGGGCTTCGGCCGCCGTCGCGAGGGCCTCGAGCTTGTTGGACAGCTCGGTGACCGCCTCTTTGCGCTCATCGAGGGTGCCGAGCTCGTCGCCCATGCGGTCGATGGGCACGCGCATCGTGCCGGTGATGGCCTGAATCAGGCCCGTCGTGTCGAAGCCCGACACCACGCCATCGATGGCCGGCATGATTCCTCCTGAGGCGAGAGAAGAAGACCCCGGTCACGCGCCCACCAGGGGCATGACCGGGGTCGGGGAAGGGCTACCCGATGAGACGGACGGCACCCGAGTTGATCTGGTTGGCCTGGGCGAGCACCGACTGGCCAGCCTGCTGCATGATCTGGTACCGCGACATCTCGGCGGCTTCGTACGCGAAGTCGGCATCGCGGATGACCGACTCGGCCGACGTCAGGCTCTCGGTGTAGGTGTCGAGGTTGCGCACCGCGCTGTCCAGGCGGTTGCTGACCGCACCGTAGTCGGAACGGTAGCCGTTGACCGTGTCGATGGCGGTGTCGAGCGTGGTCAGGGCAGCCTGGCCACCCGCCGACGTGGACAGATCGATGCTGCCGGCGTCGACGCCGAGCGTGGCGCCACGCAGGTCACCGAGGGTGATAGCGATGCGGTCGTCGGCGGTGTCGTGGATGCCCACCTGCACGTCCAGGGTGGCGTTGCTGCCGTCACCGAGGGCGACCCCGTTGAACTCGGTCACGTTCGCGATGCGGTCGACCTCGCCGGTGAGCTCGGTGAACTCGTCCTGGATGTAGGCACGCTCGTCGTCGGCCAGGGTGTCCGAAGCGGACTGCACGGCGAGCTCACGCATGCGCTTGAGGATGTTGCCGACCTCGCCGGTGGCTCCTTCGGCGGTCTGGATGACGCTCAGGCCGTCGTTGGCGTTGCGCTTGGCCACCGCCAGCGAGCGGGTGGAGGCGTCGAGGTTCTCGGCCACGGCGAGTCCCGCGGCGTCGTCGCCAGCCCGGTTGATGCGAGTGCCCGAGGCGATGCGGCCCAGGGTGCTCTGCAGCGCGCGGCTGTTGCGGTTGAGGCTGTTGACCGAGTTCATCGCGGTCAGGTTGGTGTTGACGGTGAGTGCCATCCGTAGCTCCAGTATGGTTGGGTTGGGAAGGCAGTTCAGTGGGTCTCACTCGCTGCCTCGCCTTCTCTTCGGATCGCCTCGTAGTTGCGTTTGAGCCTTTTCTCGAATCGGTGTCGATCCGCATGCTTTTGCTACCGCATCAGGTCGAACAGGCTCGTGCTCTGGCTGGATCCCGCGACCTTCACCGCCGCCTCGTAGGCGGTTCGCATCTCGACCAGGCGCGTGTAGCTCTCGATGGGGTCGACCCCGGCGATGGCGTCCAGCCGGGTGGCCAGGTTCTCTTGCACGGAGGTGACCACCGAGCGAGCGCGGTCGGCCGCCTGGTAGTCCAGTCCAGCATCGATGCGCGCTCCGTTGAAGCGCCGACCCGCAGCCTCCAGATCCCCGAGGGTGGCATGCACTTGATCGGCGTCTCCGCCATTGAGGGCCACCGACAAGTCGGCCAGCGCGTCGAGGGCGGGGCTGAACGCCAGGCTGCCATCGATCGTGGCGTCGATCTCGACACCAGGGGCCACCAGGACGCGGCTGGACGCATGGTCGCCCTGGTACACCCCGATCGACGAGAACGGCGGCGCGTCCGAAGCGGTGCCGCCAAACAGGTGGCGGCCCCCCACCTCGACGTTGCCCACGCTGACGAGCTGCTGGTAGATCTGGGTCACCTCGCGGCCCATCACCTGGCGGTCTTGCACGGTCATCGTCTCTGAGCTGGCCTGCACCGCGATCTCGCGGGCGCGCGTCAGCAAGTCTTCGGCTTGGCCCAGGGAGCGGTCGGCCGTGTCCCTCAGCGACGCGACCCGGTCGGCGCCGGCCTTGTAGGTCGACTGCCGAGACAGGCTGGCCTGCACCTGGTGCAGCTCGGGCAGCGCCGCCGCGTCGTCGGACGGCCGGGCGATGCGCTCTCCGGTCAGCGCCTGGCGCTCGGCCCGGGCCACCTCGGCCCGGCGCTCGCTCAGGCGATCGATCGTCTGTTGGGTGCGCAAGAGCAGGGAGTTGCGAATGGGCAGGGACATGGGGGCTCCGTCAGACGAGCTCGAGCAGCGTGCCGAGCAGGCGATCCGTGGCAGTCATGACGCGTGCCGCCGCCTGGTAGGCCGCCTGGTAGCGAATCAGCTCGGCGGCCTCCTGGTCCAGGTCCACGCCCTCGAGGTTGGCGGTCATGGCCTCGAGGTCGGACAGCACGGTGGTGTGCTGGGCGTTGGCGCGCTGGGCCGAGGCCGAGGCTCGGCCGATGTCGCTGACGATGCTGCTCATCGCCGCGCCTGGCGGCTGGCCCGACGGCAGATCCTGCCCCTCGACGCCGAGCAGCACCGCCAGGTTGTCGCCATCGCCCGCCGCGGCGCTGCTGGCGCCGGCGAAGGCGAGCTGATCGGGGTCGGCGGCCACCGCCGCCGCGACCGCCAGGGACGCCGCCGCGTCGGCGGGATCCCAGCTGAGCAGCGCTCCGCCCCCACTGCCGTCGCGCGCGAAGCCCTGGCCATGGGCATCGTTGAGCGCCGTGCCGAGCTCCTGGGCCAGGGTGTCGAGCGCGTCGAGCGTGCCCTGCACCTGCGCGGCGCCGTCGATGGCCCCGCCCACGCGGCCCCCAGCCTCGACCCGCACCTGCCCGCGGTCGACGTCCACCAGCAGCGTGGGCACGTCGCCGGTGGTGTCCACCGACAGGCTGCGTGCCTCGGCGCCCGAGACCAGCGCATGGCCGTCCAAGAGAACGGTCGCGTTCCCCTCGCCGTCCAGGTGGGCCTCGGCCCCGAGCTCACGGGCCAGCTCGGTCACCAGCCGGTCGCGCTCGTCGGCGAGGTCGCCGGCCACGCTCGCCCCGCCCGCCGCCTCGATCTGGGCGTTGAGCGAGGCCACGTCCTGCAGAGTCTCGTTGGCCTGGCCCACGGCGGCGACCACGCGCTGGGGCTGCACGTCGCGAATCGCTGCCAGGTGGGTGGCGGTGCCTGCGAAGCTCGTCGCCAGGCCATCCAGGGCTGCCACGACCTCACCGCGCAGGCCCACGTCGGCCGGGTCCTGGGTGGCGCGGGTGAGCGCATCGAACACGCCATCGACGGCGTGGCGCACCGAGCCCACGTCGGTGCCCAGGACCTCTTCGGCCTGCCGCAGCAACGACAGGCGCTCGCCGCTTCGGGCCTCGTCACCGGTGGCGCCAATGCGCCGCATGCCCAGCAGGCTGTCGGCCTGCCGTGTGATCCCGTCGACGGTGGGGCCGCGGCCGATGTGCACGCCGCTGCGAACCACCGAGGCCGCGGTGCTCTGCTCGACCGCCCGGCGGGTGAAGCCAGGGGTCGACGCGTTGGCGACGTTGTGCGAGGTGGCGGTGACCCCGGCGGTGGCCGCCGCCAGGCCTGCTCGTCCGGCCCCCAGGGCGTCCAGCAGGCCCATGGCCTACCTCACACGGCCGTGGCGACCGTACGTCGGTGTCGACGATTGGGCGGCCTGGCTGGTGACGCCGAGCACGATGGCGGCGGCCAGCTCGGTGCGTCGGTCCGCCGCTCGAATGGCCTCGCAGATCCCACGGGCCTCCTCACGCTCGAAGGACTCGATGGCCCCGCCACGCATGGCCACCTGCAGCTCGAAGAGCAGGTCGGATCGGGCAGCCGTGAGCACGTCGAGCTCGGCTGGATCAACTGCCAGGGCCACCTCGGCCTGTCGCTCGGCGATCTCGCGGACCCGTCGAAGCAGGGCGATCACAGGTCAAACCACAGCGACCCTGCCAGGGACTCCCAGTCGGTGTTCGCCTCGAAGGAGCCGTCGGCCAGCTGGGCGCGAATGTCGTCGACCACTTCGGGCCGGAGGTCTGCGGGCTTGGCCGCGTCCCGCACGGTCTGCAGCGCGCGAGCACCGTCCGACAGCACGACACGATCGACCGGAGCGCTGCGCTCGACCGTTGGCTTGGCGCTCGAGGTCTTTTGGGTGGCGGCTGTCGCCACGATGGGTGCGGAAGCGTGGACCTTCATGGTTCCCCCAGGAGGTTCTACGTTCCCTCATCGGATCCGTTTGCCGATTGTTGAGGAAGTAGATCGTCTTTCAGCAAATCAGCGAGGTGATCGGTGAGGGCAGGAAGCGCCATTTCGGCCTCTGGAAGCGACTTTCCGAGCTCCTTCACCAACGTCTGGGCCAGGATGCGACCGAAGGTGCCGGCCGGGTCCGAGCCGGCCTCGGGTGTCGCCGCCGGACCTCGGTCGTACCCGGCGCCCAGCGCCGCCACCCCGATGGTGCTGAACTCGTTCATTGCGTCACGATCTCGGCGTGCAGGGCGCCGGCCGAGCGGATCGCCTCCAGGATGATCACCAGATCGCGCGGCTTCACCCCAAGGTCGTTCAGGCTGCTCACCAGCTCGCCGATCTCGACCCCCTCCACGAGCACCAGCCGCCCCTCGCCCTCCTCACCCTCGACGGTCGTGTTCTCGATGACGGTGGTCGTGCCCGCCGACAGCGGGGCCGGTTGGGTGGCATCGACGCGGCGCCGCACCTCGATGGTCAGGCCGCCGTGGGCAATGGCCACCGCCGAGATGCGCACGTCGGCGCCCATCACCACCGTGCCGGTGCGCTCGTTCACCACCACCCGGGCGGGAGCGTCTACCGACAGCTCGATGGCCTCGACCCGGGCCGCGAAGGCCGCGAAGTTGCCTACGAACTCGGGCGGCAGCACCAGCTCGACCGTCGAGCTGCTCACCGCACTGGCGACGTCCAGCTCGAAGGCGGTGTCGACGGCTTCGGCCAGCTGGTTGGCGGTGGTGAAGTCTGGGGTGCGCAGCACGAAGTCGATCTGCTCGAGCGTGCGGTAGTCCAGTGAGCTGGGCACCTCGCGCTCCACCACGGCGCCGCCGCTGATGCGGCCGACCGTGGGCATGTTTCGGCGCTTGCTGTTTCCACCGGCCTCGACCTGGTAGCCGCCCACCACCAGCGAGCCCTCGGCGACGGCGTGAACCTGGCCATCGGGCCCCATGAGCGGGGTCATCAGCAGCACCCCGCCCTCCAGGCTCGACGCGTCACCCGACGACGCCACGGTCACGTCCAGGCGCGCACCGGTTCGGGCATCCGGCCCCAGGGTGGCCGACACCATCACCAGCGCCACATTGCGGCTGCTGATGTCCTGGAGCTCCAAGCCGATGCCCAGCCCCTGCAGTCGGTTGGACAGGGCCCGGATCGCCGCCTCGTTGCGCAGCGTATCCCCGGTGCGGCGCAAGCCCACCACCAGCCCAGCTCCCGAGAGCGCGTTGTCGCGCACCCCGTGGAAGGAGCCCACGTCCTTCACCCGAGTGTCGGCCGACGAGGTCGCCAACAGCGCCATGAGCAACCACATGCTGCCTCCTAGAACGGCCAGAGGATGTCGAGGAGCCGAGCGCCCCAGCCGGGCCCCTGCTTGTCCGAGACCACGCCGCTGCCGGTGACCTCGATGTGGGCCTGGGCCAGCAGCTCGGAGCCCACGGTGTTGTCCATGCGGATGTCGCGCGGACGCACCACCCCTTCCACCACCAGGAACTGGGTCTCGCGGTTGACGCGCACCTCTTTCCAGCCCCAGATGCGAAGGTTTCCGCTGGGAAGCACCTCGATGATCTCGCAGGTCAACACCCCCGACAGCGCCGCGCCGCGAGAGGTGGCACCATCGCCCGTGAACGTCGACCCCGACGAGCCGCTGATGCCCGCGCCGCCCACCGGTCCAGCCAGGTTCTCGAGGCCAGCCGCGGCCTCGATGCTCGCATTGGCACCCGACTGGCGCCCGGTGCGGGTGTCGGCACCAAGGCTGGTGTCGAGCGACTCGTAGAGCACGACGGTGATGAGGTCGCCGGGCTGGCGCGCACTGCCGTCGAGCCCCATCAGCTGGCGGGCCTGGACCTCGGACCACAGGCTGCCGGCGCTGGGAGCCGGGGCTTCGACGCGGGCCAGCGCTTCGGGACGAACCGGGGGTGTGGGATCGCCGGGCGAGCCCACGGCGAGCGACACCAGGATGAGCATCGTGAGCGTCATTGCATCACCACCGTCTTGGCGTTGGTAAGCCGGCCGCGAACGACGGCCCCGGTCGCTTCGACGAGCGCGCGCACCATCTGTCCCTCGGCGGCGTCTTGCAGCAGGCGCCCGTTGGCCGCGATGCGCAGGCCGCCTCGGGCCGTCACCACGGTGATGTCGGCTCCGTTCTGGGCGGTGGGCACCGGCTCGGCCCAGCGCGCGGTGATGGGCGTGCCAGCGCGCATGTCGGTCCTGGCGCGCCAGGGCCCAGCCCCCACGAACGGCTTGCCAGACAGCTGGTCGAGCCGGCGCTCCTCGTGCCGCACCTCCACGAGCTGTCCCTGGGCCGCCGGCCCAGCCGCGACCGGCACAGCCCCGTACAGGGCAAGGTGTGGCCGCAGCGCCATGCGCCGGCGTGCGCCGCCGGCCTCTTCGGTGGTCACCACCAGGTTCGGCCGGCCGCGACAGGGGTTGCCTTCGAACGTCACCGAAGCCAGCTGCGAAGGGTCCGGCAAGCCCAGGTGAAGCACCTCGACGCGCGTCGCCTCGCAGCGGTCTGCGGCGTAGGACGCCAACTCATCGGCCGGCGAGGCCGCGAGCGCGCTGGACAGCAGGAGCAGGATCACGCCTACCTCCGCAGGTTCGCAGCGGTCTGGAGCGTCTCGTCGGCCGCCTGGACCACCTTGCTGTTCAGCTCGAAGGCACGCTGGGCCAAGATGAGCTCGATCAGCTCGCTGGCGATGTCGACGTTGCTGCGCTCCAGGAATCCCTGCTGCACCAGGCCGTCCTCGGGCTCGGCCCGGACCGGCTCGCCGCTCTGCGCGGTCTCGGTGAACAGGTTGCCGCCCTTGGCGGCGAGCCCCTCGGCGTTGCTGAAGGTCGCCAGCTCGAGCTGGCCCAGGGTCACGGCGTCGACCCCTCCGGCAAAGGAGCCCATCACCGTGCCGTCGGGCTCGATGCGGATGGCGGACACGTCGTCGGGAATCAGGATGTCGCCCGCCAGTGGAAGGCCCGTCGCCGTGCTCAGGGTGCCGTCGACGGTGCGGGCCAGTGCGCCGTCCCGGGTGAAGGCGGTGGTGCCGTCGGGCATCTGCACCGACAGCCAGGCAGGACCCTGGATGGCGATGTGCAGAGGGTTTCCGGTCTCTTCGAAGGCACCGTTGGACAGGTCTCGCTCCACATCGGTGACGCGAACCCCGCCGCCCAGCTCGGCCAAGCCGCCGTCGGGGTCTTGGGAGCGCACCGCGACCTGCTGGTAGGCCACATCCTCGAACACGCTGCGCTGCCGCTTGAACCCCGTGGTTCCGACGTTGGCCACGTTGTTGGCGACGGTGTCCAGGCGAACCTGCTGGGCTGCCATGCCCGATGCTGCGACATAGAGTGAGCGCATCAGCGACCTCCGGTTTGGTTGAGACGGGCGGTCAGCTCATCGCTGGCCTGCATGGCCTTCTGATAGGCCTCGAAGTAGCGGGTGGCCTCGACCAGCTCGGTCATGGCCTGGGCCGGGTCGACATTGCTGCCCTCGTAGGAGCCCTGCACGACCGTGGGGGTGGCGGGCTCGAGCTCGCCGGTGCCCGTCCAGCGGTTGCCGCCCAGGTGAGTGGCCGGGCCCACGAGCAGCTGCAGCTGGTCGATCTCGCCAGACAGCGAGCCAAAGACGCGCCCCTCGCCGTCGACACGAACCTGCTCGCCGACGGCCAGCTGGATGGGGCCCTGGGTTCCCAGCAGGGCGGCCCCATCATCGGCCACCAGCAGGCCCGACTCGTCCACCCGGAAGCGACCGTCGCGGGTGAGCTGCACCTCGCCGTCGGCGCCCTCGACCGAGAACCAGCCGTCGCCGCGAAGCGCCATGTCCGTGGCTCGGCCCGAGTCGATGAGCGGCCCATCGCTGGCCACCGGGGTGACCACCGCCAGCGCGCTCTGCGCCTTCTGGTACTGGCCCTCGACCTCGGCCTGGAACGCCACCCGGCCGGCCCGAAAGCCCGGCGTCGACAGGTTGGCGACGTTGTTGCTCACCACGTCGAGCTGACGTGCCGCCGCGTGACTCGCCGACAAGCCCGAGTAGACGCCGTGGTCGTTCATGCCGCACCCATCTCGGCCAGATCCTGCTCGGTGAGCAGGGGACGAAGCCTCTTGCGCAGCTTGTTGCGTGCATCGGTGAGGATCTGCGAGATGCGGCTCTGGCTCACTCCATACACGGCGCCGATCTCGGACAGCGACAGGTCGCGCTCGTAGTACATGATGATGCAGTGCCGATGCCGCTCGGGCAGGGCTTTGACCGCGTCCACCACGGCCCGGCGCACCTCGACCCGACCCAGCAGCTGAAGGGCGTCGCGGTCTTCGTTGTCGATGACTTCGTGCAGGGTGAGCCCGTCGTCGTCCTTCGCATCGAGCGAGAACGCCGTCACTTCCTCGGTGTTGAGCCGCGCCTTGTGGTAGTCGTCGAGCGTCATGTCCAGGTAGGTGGCCACCTCGCCCGGCGCCGGCTCTCGGTCCAGCCGGCGACGAAGCTCGGCGGCGGCGCGCTCGATTCGGCGGGACATCTGCCGCCGGCGCCTGGACATGGTGTCCTGCCCGCGCAGAGCGTCGTAGATGGCACCACGAATGCGGTGCTCGGCGAAGGTCGAGAAGCGCACGCCCTGAGCCGGGTCGAAGCGTTCGAAGGCTTCGAGCAGGCCAATGGCACCCCACGACACCAGGTCGTCGTAGTCGAGCGTGGCCCCAGCGGGCAGTCGCTCGGAGACGCGCCTGGCGAGCAGGGCAACTTTGCCGCGAAACGCGACGCAGGTCTGATCGCGGGTGCGGCCCTCGACCAGGCGGGAGTGCTGGCGGTCTTGCCAGGGGGACATCGACAACGGGCCTCCAGATGCGTTCCCCCCTCCATCGGCCGGACGATCCGGGGCTTTAGCCGGGTGCTGAAAAACCCGTCTTGCCGGGCTCTTCAGGGCGCTGCGACCGAGGCATCCGCCGCCCTCGGCAGGTCCGGCTGCCGAATCGGCGATTCCTCGAAAATGCGAAAACCACCGGCCAAACTCTATCGTCGAGTCGGCAGCCGGACTTGCCGAGTCTGAAGGCGGCGGTGCCGGCAATGGTAGAAGCAGGCCGCTGAAATGCGAGGAACGAGCATTTCATCGGCCTGTTAGGGCACCGAACGGGTAGACGTCCACGTCCACGTCCACGTCCACGTCCACGTCCACGTCCACGTCCACGTCCACGTCCACGTCCACGTCACCGTGACCGTCCACGTCCACGTGAACGCCCCCGCGACTTGACGTCGACGAATCCCGTCGACGATTCGCCGTCGCCGGCCGGGCCGGTGTGGCCCTGTCACCATGCCGCTGGGATGCCGCACCGCCGGCCCCGCGTCAACCTCCGCGACCCCTTCGGCGGTCGGCTTAGCCTCCCGCCTGCCAGGGGTTCCCGCGGAGGTTGACCCGGCGCCGTCGGCGCGGCTGGGGCGGCGTAGGTCCAGCCGCCAGCCCTGGCCGTGGGGGGAAGGAAGCTTGCGACCGAACGGGACCCCGCGGCCAGCTCGACGGCTGGCGGCGCAATCCGTCGCAGGGCCACACCGGCCCGGCCTGGAGTCAACAACCATGTCCTTCTCGTACGAAAAGCTCGATGTCTACCGTCTACTCACCGAGGTGGCCGACTGGATCGCCGATGCCAAGTGGCCCTCGGGGTCGCACTGGCTCAAAGACCAGGCGCTGCGCTCCATCCAGTCGGCAGTGCTGAACACCGCCGAGGGCCTCCTACGCAAGGGCAAGGCCGGCAAGAACCAGCTCGACATCGCTTTCGCGAGTGCTGGCGAGGCCAACGCGGCTCTGCGGCTGAGTCGCCTGGAGGGGGCGGAAGAGCAGCAAGCGAAGCTGCGGCGCGTGGGGCAGATGCTGTGGAGGCTCAAGCGGTAGCGCTCAAGCTGTGGGGGCCGAACTCACCCGTCCGTTCGGCGCTTTAGCCAGCCGACGAAAAACCCGGCACGCCCAGCTCCTGGACCGCACGATCGATGCTCTGGGCCATGCGGCGAACGCCCACCCGGGCCGCGGCTAGCGCCTGCAGTACGGCTTCTACCTCCTCTCGATCGATATCTTCTCGATCAAGCATTTCCGGTAGTACCTGTTCGACGAAGTACAGGTTGTCGTTCAGGAACTGCAGCGGCGTGTTGAGCTCGTGCGCGATGCGATGGCCAAGCGGCGGCACCGGATTGCCGCTGTCGGTCATTGCACGGCACCAAAGAGCGCGGCCTCGGCCCGGCGGCGCCACTCGGCCACCACCGACTCGCCGCCAGCGAGCTCGAGGGTCACCTCGTCGAGTTCCGGCTGGGGGCTCCACCGCGCCGCACCGTTCACCTGGTGCGCAATCCAGTCGGCGATGTGCACCTTCTCGGGAACGCCGAACTGGCCGCTGCGGCCAGGCCGCGCGTGGTTGGCGACACCGTCCACGATGCGCAGGGGCAGGCCCCACAGGCCCAGCATGAATCCCCCGATGTCGGCCGCGTTCAGCTGCCGTTCGGCGGGCAGGCCGTTGGCGTGGGCAAAGAGGCCACCCAGCTCGTGCAAGAAGGCGGCGGTCAGCAGCGCGTCGTCGTCGCCGCCATGGATGATGCGTGCGATGGTGGCGACGTCGAGCGCGTGCCGCTGGAAGGCCTCGCAGTCGCGGGGCTGCGGACCCATGCTGTCGACGGCGCCCGCCGCGAGCACGATGGCCCGGGTGGTGCGCGCGCCCAGGATCTGCACGGCACGCGACACCGAGTTCACCTCGCGGCGCATGCCCAAGAAGGCCGAGTTCGTCACCTTCAGCATCAGCGCCGACGACGCGACGTCGCGCCCCACGACGGCACCCACGCGAACCAGGCTCTCGCCGTCTTCGAGCGCGCGACTCACCTCGAGGTAGGTCTGGGGGCACGGTGGCAGCGTCGCCGCGATGCCGGCACCACCCGTGGCGGTCCGCAGCACGGCCACGAGCTGAGTCAGGTCCTCGAGCAGCGCGATGAGGGCGACCGGCTCACAGGGCTTGCACAGGTACTGGTGGGCAAGCTGGATCGAGCGCAGGGACTGCTCGAGATCGGAGTGACCGGACAGCACCAGTCGCACGGTGTCGGGGTGATGCTGGCGCACGAACTCGAGCACGGCGATGCCGTCGACGTCGGGCATGCGAATGTCGGTCACCACCACGTCGTAGGCCCGCCGGCGCACGGCGTCGAGGCCGGCTGAGCCACCCACGGCGAAGTCCAGATCCCAGGCGGCGCGGTGCCGAAACAGCACACGCCGGATGCCCTCCAGAACCATCTTGTCGTCATCGATGAACAGAAAGGAGGGCTTCATGCGGGCTCCAGCCGTGGTTGGGTCAGCTCGCCCAGTGCGCGAGGAGGGTGTCGAGTTGGGTGGGCTCTACCGGCTTGTGCAGCCGCTGCAGCGTCGGATGCCGCTCCAGGTAGCTCTGGATGCGGGGCGTGACCGCGCCGCCGGTGCACAGCACCAGGCTGTCGGCCAGGTGTGGGTGCCACTTGCGCACGGCGGCGCAGAACGCGATGCCGTCCATGCCGTCCATCATCAGGTCGCACAGCACGCCGTCGAAGTCGCTCACCCCGGCCAACAGCTGCAGCGCCTCTTCGGCCGAGTTGGCCGTCTGCACGTCGTGCCGGCGCAGGCAGCGGCGCATGGCCGCCAGGAAGTTGGGCTCGTCGTCGACCAACAGCAGGCGCAGCCGTGACGACGGCTTGTCGGAGGCGTCGGGAGCGATCGATGGTGCGCGCGTGATGCGCAGCCGCGAGCGACGCGGCAAGCGCAGCTCGAACAGGGCCCCACCCAGCTCCGAGGCGTCGACGTGCATCGAGCCGCCGTGCTGGGTGGCGAGGTCTCGGCTGGTGCTCAAGCCCAGCCCCAGGGCACCCAGGTCGGTCCAGGTCGAGAAGAAGGGCTCGAAGACCTTGTCTCGCACCGCCTCGGGGATGCCCATGCCGGTGTCTTCGACGCGCACCACCACTTCCTCACCCTCGCGCACGGCCGACAGGTGGACCCGGTGGCCACCGCGGGGAGCGGGGGTTCGATCCAGGGCGCGGCACGCGTTGCCCAGCAGGTTGACGAGCAGGTGGGTGAGCTCGCCGCGGCGGCCGTTGACGCGCAGCGCGCGCGGCAGGTCCACCTCGACGGTGGCGCGGTGGCGCAGCTCGGGCCGCGCGAACTCGACGGCCTCGCGCACGATCTGCGTGATGTCGATGCGCTCGACATCGCTGTCCGATGCGCGCACGAAGGCCGAGAATCGCGAGCTCACCCGGGCCACCCGAGCCAGCCCGCTGTGGTTCTCTTCGATCATCGCCAAGGTATCGCCAAAGCCCGATGCGATGCCTCCCTCGGCCAACAGCCGTCGCAGGTCGGCGCGAGGCTCCGAGCCCCAGGAACGGCTGGCATGATGCAGCTTCTCGACGGCCAGATCGGCCTGTTCGATGCGGCGGGTCAGCGTGTCTTGGTTCACCCGCAGCCAGGCGATGGGGTTGTTGAGTTCGTGGGCGATGCCCGCCGCCATGCGGCCGATGACCGCCAAGCGATCGGCCTCTTGCAGCCGCATGGCCAGGTGCGCCGTGCGCCGCAGCTGGGAGGTCCAGCGAGCGATCCGCCGCACCCGATCGGCATCGAGCAGGTCCAAGCACAGGGAGTCGACGGCGCCGCGCTTGCAGGCCGCGGCGCCCTCTTGCTCGGAATGCACGAGCACCACCACGGGCACCTGCCCCAGATCGAGGCGATCGTCGGTGGCCGCGTCACCGTGCACCAGCGCGCACTCGAATCGGTCACCAAGCGCCCGAGCAGCCCTCATCGAAGGCACGCTGGCGACCTCGTAGTGCACCGCCAACCGAGACATGACGGCCGTGAGCGCCGCCGGCGGGGCCTCGCCAACGAAGAGCAACGCAGGTCGCGATGGATCGATCATGGTCGCTCATCGGCCCTGGGGCGCGGGGCTTGAGCGAGAAGTCCTTGGTCCTGGCAAGGAGCGACTGCCTCCGTGCCTGTGCACAGGCACGGAGGCCTGTGCTCCTTGGTTTGTCGCAAGGAGAACGGGCCTCCGTGCCCGTTGATGCTGGCTCTTGCACAGGCACGGAGGCCTGTGCTCCTTGGTTTGTCGCAAGGAGAACGGGCCTCCGTGCCCGTTGATGCTGGCTCTTGCACAGGCACGGAGGCCTGTGCTCCTTGGTTTGTCGCAAGGAGAACGGGCCTCCGTGCCCGTTGATGCTGGCTCTTGCACAGGCACGGAGGCCTGTGCTCCTTGGTTTGTCGCAAGGAGAACGGGCCTCCGTGCCCGTTGATGCTGGCTCTTGCACAGGCACGGAGGCCTGTGCTCCTTGGTTTGTCGCAAGGAGAACGGGCCTCCGTGCCCGTTGATGCTGGCTCTTGCACAGGCACGGAGGCCTGTGCTCCTTGGTTTGTCGCAAGGAGAACGGGCCTCCGTGCCCGTTGATGCTGGCTCTTGCACAGGCACGGAGGCCTGTGCTCCTTGGTTTGTCGCAAGGAGAACGGGCCTCCGTGCCCGTTGATGCTGGCGCGCTACCCACTAACGCGCACCGCGGCCCCTCAGCGCGGCCAATGGGGTCCCGTCCGGTCGCAAGCGACCTACCCCCCATTGGCCGCGGGGCCGGGCGCGCTACCCACTAACGCGCACCGCGGCCCCTCAGCGCGGCCAATGGGGTCCCGTCCGGTCGCAAGCGACCTACCCCCCATTGGCCGCGGGGCCGGGCGCGCTACACCGCCTCGATCATCGCGATTGGCACCAGCTTGGCGGTGGACAGCACCTCGGCACTGGACAGCACCGGGATGCGGGGCGCCACGCGCTCGAGTAGGCGGCGCACCGCCCCGCGGGCCAGGGGTGGGCAGATCAGCACCGCCTGCCCGGGTCCGTCGTAGGCGGCGGTCTTGAGCTTGGCCTCGACGATCAGGCGCCTTGCTACGTCGGGGGGCACCAGCAGCGCCGGCGCACGCCCCTCTTGGCTCTTGAGGCCGCCGAGCACCGCCGACTCGGTCTTGGGGGCCAGCCCCACGTAGTGGATGCGTCCCTCGGGATCCGCGTAGCGACCCGTGATGTGCCGGGCCATGCGCTGCCGCACCAGCTCGGTGAGCACCGCCGGGTCGCGGGTGCGTCCCAGGTGCTCGACGACGGCCTCGAAGATGGTGTTCGCGTCGCGGATCGACAGGCCCTCGGCCACGAGCTGCCGCAAGATGCGCAGCAGCGTGGCCCGCGGCACCTTGTCGGGAGCGAGCTCGTCGACCAGGTTGCGTTCCGAGCCGGCGACACGGTCCAGCAGTGCGTCGAGCTGGTCGCCCCCGAACAGCTCGTGGGCGTGCACCGACAGCAGCTCCACCAGGTGCGTGGTGAGCACCGTCGGCACGTCCACCACCGTGAAGCCCTGGCGCTGCGCGTTGAGCACCTCGCGGTCCGGAATCCACCACGCGTCCAGGCCAAAGGCCGGATCCGTCGTCGGCAGCCCCTCGAGCTCGCCCTGTCCGGTACCCGGGTCGAGCGCCAGGTGCTGGCGCGGCATCACCTTGCCGCGTCCGATCTCCTCGCCCCGCAGCCGCAACACGTATGTCCCGTGGTCCAGGTCGAGGTTGTCGCGGATGTGCATGGACGGAAGGATGATGCCCCGGTCTTTGGCGAACTCCTCGCGCACCCGCTGAATGCGGGCAATCAGATCGCCGCCGGTCGCCTCGACGAGCGGAAGCAGGTCCACCGCGATCTCGAGCGACAGAGGCTCCACCAGCAGCAGCGCGTCGACCCCCGTGGACGCCTCGGGCTTCGGTTCGTCCGCCGCCACCGCCTCCGGGGTCTCGGGGCGACCAGCCCGCACCCAGCCCAGCCCTGCCACCGCTCCCCCGATGGGAATGAACGGAAAGGCGAGCCCCGGAACCAGCCCCAGCAGCAGCAGGCTGCCCCCCACCAACATCGGCACGCGCCCGTCGCCCAGCAGCTGGTTCTCCATCTGCTGGTGCAGCGGCGCGTCGTTCACGTCCTTCACGCGGGTGACCAGGATGCCCGCTGCGGTGGACAGCACCAGCGCGGGCATCTGGCCGGCCAGCCCATCGCCGATGGTGAGCACGCCATAGGTCGACAGGGCCTCGCCGACGCTCAGGCCGTGCGCCACCACCCCCAGCAGGGCGCCGCCCACGAAGTTGATCGCGGTGATCGCCAGCCCGGCCATCGCGTCGCCGCGAATGAACTTGCTGGCACCATCCATGGCCCCGTAGAACTCGGTCTCGCGGGACAGCTCGTCGCGACGGGACCGGGCCTCGACCTCGTCGATGAAGCCCGCATTGAGCTCGGCGTCGATGGCCATCTGCTTGCCGGGCATCGCGTCCAGAGTGAAGCGCGCCGAGACCTCGGCAATGCGCCCAGCACCCTTGGTGATGACCACGAAGTTGATGACCACCAGGATGATGAACGCGATGGCGCCCACGAAGTAGTCGCCGCCCACCACCACCTGGCCGAAGGTTTCGATGATGCGGCCGGCCGCCGAGGCACCGCCCTCTGCGCCGCCCAGCAGGATGAGCCGCGTGCTCGCCACGTTCAAGCCCAGCCGAAGCAGGGTGGCACCCAGGAGCACCGTAGGAAACACGCTGACGTCGACAGGCTTCTTGGCCTGCAGCGCCACCATGAACACCAGCAAGGACAGGCTGAAGGACAGGGCCAGCAGCATGTCCAGCGCGAACACCGGAAGCGGCGCGATCATGATGAGCACGAGGCCCAGGCCGAGCACGGCGAGCGCGGCATCTCCGCGAAGCAACAGACTGGCCAGCCGCGAAGTGTCCACGCGTCCTCCGAGCCACCATCGGCCGATGCCGCTCCGGCTTTAGCGATCATCTTTTTGGTCAAGGCGGGTTGGGCGGGTCCGATGCATTCGGCAGGAGGCCCGATGACACGTGCACTGCTGTTCAAGCTCACCCGAATGCGTGAATGCGACGAGCAGCGAGCTCAGGTGGAGCTTGCCGCCGCGCGCCAGGCCGTGGCCCACGAACAACTGGCGATCGACGCCACGCGGGACCAGTTGGTTCGGGTGCGCGCCCAGGCCGCAGCCACCAGCGCCTCCGAGCTTCGGCTGACCCACGAGTTCTCGCTGCACACCGAGATGCGGCTGCGTCAGCGCCAGGCCGGGCTCGCGAGCATGCAAGACGAGGCGAACCGTCGCGAGGAGGTGCTCATGGCCGCGGTGCGCGAGCACAACGTGGCCCGGGAGTGGGGCGACCGGCTCGAGCTCGAGGCCCGCAACGAGCAACGCCGCGCCGAGGCCGTCGAGGCCGACGAACAGAACGGGACCGCCTGGATCCGGAGCCGCTCGTGAACGCACGCACCTTGCTGGTGGTCTGGCTGGTCTTGTTCGCCGCGCAGATGGCGTACGGGCAGGACACGCCCGACGAGGCCACCACCGCCGTCGCCGCGGCACCCACCATGGCGTCTTGTGGCGCGCGCACCGCGCAGATCGAAGAGGTGGCGCGCAAGGTGCGCACCCGCGAAGCCGTGCTCGCCAGCCGGGAACAAGCCCTGAAAGAGCGAGCACGCGACCTGACCGAGATGGAGTCCCTCATCGGCAGCCGCATCAGCGAGCTCACCTCGCTGCGGGGCGAGATCGAGGCCGATCTGGAGCGCCTCGAGACCGCCCGCGACGAGCGCGTCGACGCCCTGGTCGCTCGCATGAAGGTGATGCGCGCCAAGGCCGGAGCCGCCGTGCTGACCCAGGTGGACACCGAGCTCGCGGGCCAGGTGCTGCTGCGGCTCGATCCCCGATCGGCCGCGGGCCTGCTGGGGGCCATGCCCCCTGGCTCTGCCGCCCGCCTGGCCACCTACATCGCCGGCGAGGAGACCTCATGATCGTGACGCTGCTGTTGCAGCCACTGCTGTCGCCCGCGCCGGCGCAGCCCAAGCTGCCGACGCCGACGCCGACGCCCGCTCCGACGCCAGGGGCCCCACAGGGCTTTGCGCAGGTCATGGAGCGGCTCGACAGCCTCGAACTCGACTCTGAACTCGACCTCGACCTCGACCTCGACCTCGAACTCGAGCCCGACCTCCTCGAGCCCGACCTCGACCTCGAGCCCGTCCTCGAGTCCATGCCCGACCTCCAACTCGAGCCCGGGCCCGTGCCCGTGCCCGTGCTCGTGCCGAAGCCCAGCCCACCCCGATCCAAGCCCACCAAATGCCCACCCCCATCCAGGCCCAGCCCGCGCCCGCGCCCGGGCCCGTGCCCGTGCCCGAAGCCCAGCCCACCCCGATCCAAGCCCACCCAACGCCCACCCCGCCCCAGCCCCAACCCATGCCCGTCGCGGTCCAATCCTGGTCCATCCAGGCCGCCTCCCCGCCGATCCAGGCCGCCTCCCCAGCCGTCGAGCACGACTCCCCTCCCCGCGAGCAGCCCTCCGACCCCCTCGACCTCGATCCCACAGCAGCCGAGGCCGAGGCCCGGCCCATCGACGTCCCGCGGTCCAGCCCCCAGACCAGCTCGACGCCCCACTCCGCGGCGCCCCCCCTGCCCTCGGCCCCGACCGCCGAGCCCAACCTCTCGGCCGAGCTCCCGCCGGCCCCCACCACCGAGCCCGCCCTCGCCGAGCCGATGCGCGACCCCTCGGCGCCGGTTCGCCTACGCATCGACATCGACGAGCAGCTGTCGATGGACCTCACCCTGCGGCGCGGCGGCGTGGCCGTGCGCCTCGACGGCACCCCCGACGCCATCGCACCGATGCAAGACCTGGCGGCCGAGCTGTCGCAGCAGCTGCGCGACGACGGCAGCTCGCTGCTGGACTTCTCGATGCACCAGCGCGGCGAGGCCGGCAACGGAGATCGCCGGCGCCCGACGGCTCCTGCTGCCCCGCGGCCCGGCCAGTCCGGTGATGCGAGCGACGCCAGCGCCGACACCCCACCACAGCCCCAGCAGCCTGCCCGCCGCGGCCTGCTCTCGACCCTCGCCTAGGACCCCCGAATGGACCCCATCGACCTGGCCGCCCTGCCCCCCTCGTCCCGCCCTGCCACCTCGTCCGCCACGCCGGACCTGGGTCCGCAGGCCTTCCTCAAGCTGCTCACCACGCAGCTGCAGAACCAAGACCCGCTCGACCCCATGGCCAACGAGGACTTCATCGCGCAGCTGGCCCAGTTCGCCAGCGTCGAGCGCCTGATGGGCATCGAGGACGGCGTCGGAGCCCTGTACGGCGGCATCGCATCCATGAACAACGCCTCGATGTCCAGCCTGCTGGGCCGGGGCGTGGTTGCCCGCGGCGACAGCGTCCAGCTGCCCGAAGAAGGCGGTGTCGACCTGCGCTTCGACGCCTCGGCCGATGTCAGCAGTGGCACGGCCGTGGTGCGAGACGAGTCGGGCCGCATCGTCGCGAACGTCGACTTCGGCGCCAGATCGCAGGGCGAACATGCCGTGCACTGGGACGGACGCGGCGACGACGGCGGCACGCTGCCCCCGGGCACCTACACCTTCTCGATCGACGCCAGCGACGCATCCGGAGACCCGGTCCACGTCGACACGCTGATCACCGGCACGGTCACCGAGGTCGACTACAGCGACGGCGTGCCGCTGCCCTCTGTGGACGGTGTGCCCGTCAGTCTCGACGCCATTCTGCGGCTCACCGAAGCCATCTGAACCACAACGGCGCTTCTGCCGAACTCAACCACCAGGAGGTCCCTCATGGGTCTGTTCAACACGCTCAACACCGGCGCCAGCGGCCTGACCGCCAGCGGCGTCGGTCTCTCGGTCATCGGCGACAACATCGCCAACATGAACACCACGGGCTTCAAGCGAAGCCGCGCGAGCTTCGCAGACGCCATTCCCGGTGGCATCGGCACGCTCGGCGGCTCGTCGCAGCTGGGCACCGGCGTGGTGACCGGCGGCATGAACCGCGAGTTCGAGCAGGGCTCGCTGATCGGGTCGGGCTCGGCGCTCAACGTCGCGCTGCAGGGCGAGGGCTGGTTTGCCGTGAACGACGGCGGGCAGCAGTACTTCACCCGCGACGGCAACTTCGGCCTCGACGAGCAGGGCTGGCTGGTGAACGGCCAGGGGCTGCGCGTGCAGGGCTACGGCGCCCAGCAGGGTGTGCTGTCGCCGGTCGTGGCCGACGTGCAGGTGGACCTGGGCCCGGTTCCGCCGGTGACCTCGACCCAGATCACCCTGGACGCCGTGCTGTCCTCCCAGGACTTCGATCCACTGCAGGTGGACTACACGGTGCAGCTCCTGGATGGCGCCAGCGAGACCGTCGCCGACGCGTCCCAGCGGGCCGACTTCTCGACCTCGATCACGGTCTACGACTCGCTGGGACGGGCCCACGACGTGGTGCTCAACTTCGAGCAGCAGAGCGAGGGAGCGACCGGAACCTCGTGGGCGTGGTCGGCCATCATCGACGCTGGAGAGACCGACCTGGCGGGCAGCAGCCCGGGCATGGCCTACGAGATGGCCAACGGAACCCTCGACTTCGACACCGACGGCGCGCTCACCGCCTTCACGCAGATCGACGCCATCGGCTGGACCTTCCCCGGCTCGGCGCCCATGACGCTCGAGCTCGACGTCGGCCTGGACGCCGCTGGAAACCCGACCGACGGCTCGCTGTCGGCCTATGGCAGCGACGACGCCCTGCGCTCCATCCAGCAAGATGGCTCGCCCATCGGCGATCTGGCGGGCATCTCGGTCGACGTGGACGGCGTGCTTCGCGGCACCTACACCAACGGCGTCGAGCGCGACCTGGGAGCCCTGGCCATCGCCACCTTCTCGGCCGAGTCCGGGCTCGAGGGCGTCGGCGGCAACCTGTTCTCGGCCAGCCAAGGCAGCGGCGAAGCGGCGCTGGGCATGGCGGGCACCGGCACCCGCGGCACCACCACCGGCTACGCGCTCGAGGGCAGCAACGTCGACCTCGAAGACGAGTTCGTGCGGATGATCCGCGTGCAGCGCTCCTACCAGGCCAACGCAGGCGTGGTGCGCACCGCCGACGAGACGCTGCAAGAGCTGGTCAACCTCGTCTGATCGCACCCTCAAGGCACGCGGCCCCTGTCCGATGGGGGAGTAGGAGCGCACCTCCATGGACAAGTCCACCGTCTTCGGAACCGTCGTCGTCTGGGGCCTGATCACCATCGGCATCCTGCTTGGCAGCAGCCTGGTGATCTTCGTCGACCCCCCGTCGGTCGTCATCGTGTTCGGTGGCACCCTGGCGACGCTGTTCATCGGCTTTCCCGCCGAGTCGGTGGTGGGCGGCATCAAGGCCGTGCGCAACGCCTTCTTCACCACTCCGCTCGACCTGGGCGCCACCGTGGTCACGCTCGAGCAGCTGTCGAAGCGCGCCCGGACCGATGGCCTGCTCTCGCTCGAAGAGGCCGCCGAGAAGGTCGACGACCCCTTCCTGGCGAGCGGCCTGCGCATGATCGCCGACGGCTACGAGCCCAGCGCCATCGAGGGCGTGCTGTTCGAAGAGATCGGAAAGATGGACGAGCGGCATCGCCAGGCCGCGTCCATCTTCGAGGGCATCGCTGACTACGCACCCGCCATGGGCCTGATCGGAACCCTGATCGGCCTGGTGCAGATGCTCCAGCAGATGGACGACCCCTCCAAGATCGGCCCGGCCATGGCCGTCGCGCTGCTCACCACCTTCTACGGCGCGCTGCTGGCCAACCTCATCGGCATGCCGCTCGCCAACAAGCTCAAGCAGCGCTCCGCGAAGGAGCTCGCCCAGAAGGAGCTCGTCGCCGCCGGCCTGGTCTCGATCCTCGGCGGCGAGAACCCCCGCCTCATGGTGGTGCGCCTGAACGCCGCCCTGCCGCCTGGCGACCGCGCCGAGGCCGCCTGATGGGTCGCAAGCGCAAGCCGCCCGAGCCCAAGAAGGGAGCGCCGCTGTGGATGGCCACCTTCTCGGACCTCGTGACCCTGCTGCTCACCTTCTTCGTGTTGATGATGTCGATGGCCAACTTCGACGACACCGCCAAGGTCGACGCCGTGATCGAGTCGATCCAGGAAGCCCTCGACCCCCGCGGCTACGAGCGGCGGCTGCTCGGCTCCAGCGACCAGGTCGCCTTCACCCTCGAGACCCACGAGACCCAGGCCCTGCAGCCCGTCATCGTGCGTCTGCGCGAGGCCTTCTCGAAGCAGGTCAGCAACGACTTCGTGAAGATGGTCGAGAAGGAACAGGAGGTCCGCCTGCGCCTGGACGAGCGCGCCTTCTTCCGCAAGGGCTCCGCCGAGCTGCACCCGGCCGCGTACACCGTGATGAGCGACATCGCCGGGGTGCTCGCCACCGCCGACGTGTCCATCCGCGTCGAGGGCTACAGCGACCTGTCCGGCGACGAGCGCGACAACTGGAAGCTGTCCACCGACCGCGCCGTCGCCGTGGTGCTGGCCCTGCGCAACCGCGGCCCCGTCGACGGTGAGCGCATCGAGGCCGTGGGCCTGGGTCCACACCACGCATCGGGCACCGACCCGGCCTGGGCACGCCGCGTCGAAATCGTGCTGAAAGCCCACGATCCGGCCTCACGCTCGGATCTGCAACCGCTGCTCGGAGGGTCCCATGGATGAGACCGAAGACGCACCGCCAGCGCCATCGGGGCGGGGCGGCATCGTGCTGGCCATCGTCGGCTTCGTGGTCGGAATCGGCGCCGGAGTCGGCATTCCCATGGCCATGGGCGCCACCGAAGAGGTCGAGGCGCCCGTCGCCGACGAAGCGACCACCGCCGACAGGGCCATGCTGGCACTCGAGCCCTTCACCCTGAACCTGCGGGGCGGCGAGGGCCGACTGCTGGTGCTCGAGGTCCAGCTCGAGGTCGATGCGTCCAACCTGGATGACATCACCGGCCAGACCCCCAAGCTCCGCGACGCGACGGTGTTCCTGGCCAGCGACTATGCCGCGTCCGAGCTCGAGGGCCTGGACGGCAAGCTGCGGCTGCGGGACGAGCTGCTCGGGCGGCTCAACGCCACGCTCGACGGCGCGGCGGTCCAGCGCGTGTACTTCACCCACTTCCTGGTGCAGTGATGGCAACCGCAGACCTTCAAGCCAAGCCGAACCCCGCCGTCCTGGGCCTGCTCGAGGACGCCATGGGCGGCGTCGTGCGGTGCTTCCGCAGCGCGCTCTCCAACCGAGCCTCTCGCAGCGTGCCGGCCCGGCTGCTGGGCGTTCGAACCGCCGTGTTCGAAGACGTCGTCGACCCGCTGCGCAGCACCAACACGGTGGCCGGGCTCGTCGAGCTGGGCGGCCGCACCGGCGAGCGGGGCTGCATCGTGCTCCAGGGATCGCTGGTCAACGGCATGCTGGGCATGTTCCTGGGCGAAGACATGCTCGCGGCGGCGGTGAACGACGAGGTTCGGCCGCTGACCCGCTTCGACATGCGCATCGCCGAGCGCCTCACCAGCGACCTGGTGGGCGCCTTCGGCGAGGGCTGCTCCATGCCGGCACTCCAGATGTCCCTGCGAAAGGTCGCGGCCATGGGCATGACCGCCTCGCTCCTGCCCCCTTCCAAGCTCACCATGGTCATCGAGATCGAGCTCGGCGACCCCGAGGTGCCCATGGGGCTCGCGGTCATCTTGCTCCCGGCCGAGCTGGCGCAGCGCCTGATCTCGGTGCCTCGACGTCACGCCGCCGACAGCCGAGCGACCAGCGCCGACCGGGTGCTGCCCGTGTCACTCGAGGTGGTCGCCGAGCTGGCCCGCGTGCGCATGTCCATCGCCGACCTGGAGCGCCTGACATCGGGCGCGGTGGTCGACCTGGGTCCGGCACCCCGCGTCGAGGTTCGTGTGGGCGACAGCCTGGCCCTCATGGGTGAGCCAGGAGAGGCGGACGGCCGGCGCTGCGTACGGATCGGAGCACGCGTCTAAAGGTTTGACCCGGGTGGCCGATGGAAGGCTGCCCGGAGGTTCTCTTGACCGCGTCTGACGACAATGTTGCCTTCCTGTACGACATCCCCGTCGAGCTCGTCGTCGAGCTCGGCAGAGCCCGGCTCACCGTCCGCGAGCTCGCTGGCCTGGACTCCTCGGACGTCCTGCCCCTCGAACAGCTCGTCGGGCAGCCGCTCGACGTCCTGGTGGGCGGAAAGCTCTTTGGCCGTGGCGAGCTCATCGTCGAGGACGAGCGCGTCGGGATTCGCTTTGTCGAGTTCGCCGATGGCAAGGCCGCACGGTGATCGCCGCCCTGCTCCTGATGTGGGCCGCCCACGCCGAGACCCCAGAGATGGAGTCCCGGCTGCTGGGTCCCGAGCCCGCGGTCGCGCTCGCTGAGCCCCCCGCCGAGGTCGGCTGGAGCTGGCTTGCGGTCCTGGGGCTCGGAGCCGCCGCGGCCTGGGGGCTGCGGGACAAGCTCCGGCCGCCCATCGCCACCAGCGACACCGCCGTGCAGGTGCTGGGGCGCGCATCGCTCGGAGATGGCACCTCGGTCACCATGGTGCACATCGACGCCCGAGGGGCGAGCCGCGTGCTGGTGCTGGGCACCGGCAGCCAGGGGCCCACCCTGCTCACCGAGATCTTCGAGGAGGCCCCATGAACCCCGAGCTCGGCCTGGCCGTCAGCGAGGCGGTGACCTCGGTCGCCCAGGGAGGCGACATGGAGGCGACCAGCGGTGCCATCCGCCTGGTGGTCGCGCTCTCGGTGCTGGCCATCCTGCCCGGCCTGCTGATGGTGATGACCCCGTTCACGCGCTTCGTCATCGTCTTCGCGCTGCTGCGCCAGGCGCTGGGCCTGCAGCAGTCCCCACCCAACCAGGTGATCGTGGGCCTGTCGGTCGCGCTCACGCTGCTGGTCATGTCGCCCACCCTGGGCGTGGTTCACGACACGGCCGTGTCCCCCTACATGGAGGGGCAGATCACCACCGCAGAGGCCACAGACGCCTTCCTGGGGCCCATGCGCACCCACATGCTGCGCAACACCCGGCGTGAGGACCTCTCGACGGCGCTCAAGCTCGCCCGCGCACCCAGACCCGGGTCCCTCGACGACATCGGCACGCCCGTCATCCTCACCGCGTACCTGCTCTCCGAGCTGCGCACCGCCTTCGTCATCGGGGTCAAGGTCTACATTCCCTTCCTGGTCGTCGACATCATCGTGGCCTCGGTGCTCCTGGGCATGGGCATGATGATGCTGCCGCCCGTCGTGGTGAGCGTGCCCTTCAAGCTGTGTGTCTTCGTGCTCATGGACGGCTGGGGCCTGCTGGTCGTCGGCCTCGTGCAGTCGGTGTCCTGATGACCGAAGAGCTCGTGGTCGCCTGGGGACAGGGTGCGCTGGTCACGGCGATGTACGTCGGCGGACCGCTGCTGCTCACCGCCCTGGTGGTCGGAACCGCGGTGTCACTGCTGCAGAGCGTGACCCAGGTGCAAGAGATGACCCTGGTCTTCGTGCCCAAGACGGTGGCCGTGTTCGCCGTGCTGGCGGTGCTGGGCGGCTGGATGCTTCGCCAGATGGTGGCCTTCGGCACGATCATGTTCCAGAGCATCGGGGCATGAGCAGCGTCTTCCTGGTGCTGCTCCTGGTGTTCGCCCGCGTCGGCGGGCTCGTGTGGTCCCTGCCCGTGCTGTCGGCAGCGGGTGTGCCGCGAACCGTGCGCGTGTTCGTGTCGCTGGCCATCGCCGGCACGCTCACCCCGGTGGTGCCCTTCGTCGTGCCCCCTTCGGCCGGAGCGCTCGTCCTCGCCATGGTGTTCGAGCTCGGCTTCGGGCTTGCGGGCGGGTGGCTGGTGGCGGCCATGTTCAGCGCCGTTGGCTCGGCCTCAGAGATCATCGCGTACCAGTCGGGGCTCGCGATGGCCTCGCAGTTCAACCCCGTCGACGGAACCTCGTCCGGGGTGCTCTCGACGCTGACCTCGTTGCTGATGGGGCTCGTGTTCATCGGCGCCGACCTCCACCTGCGCGCCATCGAGATCGTCGGCGCCTCGTTCTGGAGCCAGCCCGCCGGCTCGCTGCCCTGGTCTTCGGCGCTGGTGCCCATGGCCCTGGACGTCGCCTACCTGGCCCTGGCGGTGGGCCTGCAGCTGGCCACCCCCGTCATCGCCATCACCTTCGCCGCGAACTGCAGCATCGGTCTGTTGGGCCGCATCGCACCGCGCATGAACGCCTTCCTGTCCTTTGGCCCCATCCTGAGCCTGGTGGGTGGGCTGGGCATGCTCGCGGCCAGCCTGCCCTGGTTGCTCGCCGCCCAGGGCGATCAGCTGGCCCGGGTGGTGCGCGCGCTGACGGCGGCCTGGGCCAGCTAGGTGGCCGAAGACGAGGCCGGCGAGAAGAAACACGAGCCCTCCGACAAGGACTGGTCGGATGCCGCCGGACGCGGTCAGCTGCCCAGGTCGGCGGACCTGGGAGCCGCATTCTCGGTGCTGGCAGCCGCCGGCGCGCTGTACGCGTCGGGCGACGTGCTCTCGGGGGCCATCTCGGACGTGCTGGTGACCTCGCTGGCCCCGGTGCACGGCCGCTTCGACCTGGGCGATGCCGTCAGCCTGGGGCACGTCGCCATGGCCGACATCCTGCGGGCGCTTGCCCTGCCGCTGGGCGCCGCCGCCACCGCAGCGCTCGCCGTGGGGCTGGCCCAGACGCAAGGACAGCTCGCCTTCGAGTCGCTCGAGCCCAAGTTCGATCGCCTGAACCCCATCACCGGCCTCTCCAACCTCCTGGGCGGCGCCCAGCCCTGGGTCGAGCTGGCCAAGAACCTGGGCCGGGTGGGGCTGGTCGGCCTGGCCTTGGCAGCCGCCCTGGCACCTCGAATCGGCGAGCTGCCCTCCACGGCCATGATGCCCGCCGACGCGTTGCCCGGCCTGCTCGCCGACCTGGGCTTCGAGCTGGCCATCTTTGCGGGCCCTGCGGTGCTGGCCATCGGCGTCGTCGACTACGGCTGGAGCTGGTGGAAGCTGCGCGAACAGCTCATGAAGACCGACCAGCAGGCCAAGGACGAGCGAAAGGAGAGCGATGGCGACCCCCACCTCAAGGCCAAGCGCCGGGCGCGCGCACGGGAGCTGGCCGTGTCGGGCGGGCTCGCCGCCCTGGCCGATGCCGAGGTGGTGATCACCAATCCCACGCACTTCGCGGTGGTGCTGCGCTACGACCGGTCCCGCGACGCCGCACCCGTCGTCGTCGCCAAGGGCATCGACGCCGCAGCCATGCGCATTCGCAGCGAGGCTCGGCGCTTGCGGGTCGAGCAGGTCGAGCGCCGTTCCCTGGCGCGCGCGCTGCACGCTCGATGCAAGGTGGGGGACGCGATTCCCGAGGAACTCTTCGTGCCCGTCGCCCGGGTGCTGGCCGCCGTATGGCGTCGGCGCGGCACGCGCCCGTGATCGCCCGGCCCCCGCGCATGAAACGGTCCTGATATCGGGGGTCCGGCGCCCGGTCCCGCCAGGAGTCCCTCGAACCAGCTGATGGTGAGCAGTTACCGCAATTGACCACCTGCCAAGTAGCGCTTCATCCGTCAGGCCAGGGTACGCCCCCCAAGCCGTCCCGAGGGGCACGCGAGCGCGCCACATCGGCTCCAACAGCCGAACTCGCGCCTCCCGAGACATGGAGATGTCAGGGACCGAAATGCGCAAGACGCCCGCCCCGGTCGCAGCGGGACCCCTCCGCCAGCTGATAGATCTGAACCACGAAGGAGGCCACATGTCCCGCGCGGTGCTGCTAGTCGATGACGACGAAGGAATCCTGCGCGCGGTGGGCTCGTTGCTGCGCAGCTGGGGCTTCACCGTCTCGGCTGAGAGCTCCGCGGAGCGTGCGCTGCGCGCCATGGCCGAGCACTCCTTCGACGTCGCGGTCACCGACCTGGTGATGCCCGGCATGTCGGGCCTGCAGTTCATCTCCAGGGTGAGGGAGAGCGACGCGCCGACTCCGGTCGTGGTCCTGTCCGGGGCCGGGAGTGTCTCGGGAGCCGTCGATGCGATGCGGCGAGGCGCCTTCGACTTCGTCGAGAAGCCGGTGCGGCCCCACGTGCTCGCCGCCGTCCTGGAGCGGCTCTTCGATGCAAAGGGTGTCGACGCCGACGACGAGCCGGCCCCCGACCTGTCTCACGAGGTCGATCCGACCCGCGCCATCGTTGGCCAGTCCGAGCCGGTTCGCCACATGCTGGCCATGATCAAGCGCGTGGCAACAACCGACGCGCGCGTGTTGATCCTGGGCGAGAACGGCACCGGCAAAGAGCTGGTCGCCAACGCGATCCACGAGGGATCCGCTCGGGCGTCTGGCCCCCTGGTGAAGCTCAATTGCTCCGCCGTCGCGGCCCAGCTGCTCGAGAGCGAGCTGTTCGGCCACGAACGAGGGGCCTTCACCGGGGCAGACCGCCGACGGAAGGGTCGCTTCGAAAGGGCGAACGGTGGCACGCTCTTCTTGGACGAAGTCGGCGACATGCCCCTGGACATGCAGGCCAAGATCCTGCGGGTGCTTCAAGAGGGCCAGTTCGAGCGCGTGGGCGGCACCGAGACCATCACCGTGGACGTGCGCGTGATCGCCGCCACCAACAAGGACCTCGCTCAGATGGTGGTTCTAGGTGAGTTTCGCCAAGACCTTTTCTACCGACTCAACGTCGTCACCATTCGGCCTCCGCCCCTGCGGGAGCGCCGCGGCGACGTGCCACTGCTGGTGCGCTGCCTCGTTCAGGACGACGGCCTCGGACTTCGCTTCACCACCGGAGCCATGCGCGCGCTGTCGGCGTACCCCTTCCCGGGCAACGTCCGGGAGCTCCGCAACATGCTTCAGCGACTGGCCATCCTGTCCGACTCGTCGCTGATCGACGAGGCGGCCGTGCTCTCGGCCTTCCCCAGTGCACCGGCGGCCACGCCGGTGCCCCTCGCCGCCCCAGTGGCTCGTCCCGCCTTGTGGTCGCTCCCCCCTCAGAGCCTCGAAGAACTCGAGAAGGAGCGAATCCTGCAGGCGCTGGCCGAGGTGGGCGGACGGCGCAACCTCGCTGCCGAGCGGCTCGGCATGTCTCGATCGACGCTGTGGCGCCGAATCAAGACTCTGGGACTCGACCAGTAGACCGCGGCGTTCCGCGTGCAAAGCGTGGGCGCGCTGCCACCAGCAGGGCTGGAACCAAGAATGCCCAACTTCCCGAGGGCAGGTGCGAGATGTCGCACGACGCGGCCTGAACCGGGTACAGATCCTGCACCGCGAGCCGGTCGTCGGTCGACAGCCAGCGCCGTTCGACATCACGCTCGCCGGTCGTCGCAAACATCGTGGCCTCAGACACCTCCGAGTGCTCCAGCCCCAACGCGTGACCCACCTCATGGGTGGCGGCAGCCTGCACGTCAAAACCCCGGCCCCCGATCGCCCAGTCGTCGCGGGTGCCGTCGAACATGATCTCGAAGCCCAGCACCTCGCCGCTCGGACGCGCGTAGCGCGTCGTCACGGCGAGCTGGTCCTCGCCGAAGGGCCACTCGTCCAACCAGACGATGCGGTTGTCGAACGGGCCCCGCTCCGAAGCGGGCGTCTCCACAAAGCCGATGTCCGCTGCAGGGACGTCCTGCCAGACCGCAACGGCCTCCCGAACGGCTTGGCGCGTCTGGTCCAGCGGCAACGACTCGGGCACCTGCCCGTCCTCGCTGTACCAAGAGATGGGGGTCAGCTTCCACCGATGCGCCTCACCCTGATCGGAGTAGGCGAACTGGTAGGCAAGCGCTTGGCTGCAGACGATGAGTGTGAGCATGGTTGACTCCAGAGGGGCGGACGACACGAGGTCGCCCGCCCCTGGGTGCGTGGCGTGCTGAGACCGGGGTGTTCGGTGATTCCAGTCGAGCGATGGGTGAAGGGTTGGGTTGGCCTCACCACACCACAGGTAGCGTCAGTCCGCGGCCAGACGCAGGTCCACCAGGGGACCCGCCTGGTCAGGGTGTTCGTCGATGAGGGCCTGCCTGAGGTCGGCGCCCGACAGGTCGGTGAAGAGCAAGCGGGACCCACGCAGGTCCGCCCCCACCAGCGAGGCGCCGTCAAAGAGGGCCCCCTGCAAGAAGGCTCCGCGCAAGTCGGCTCCGGTCAGGTTGGCGCCCCGAAAGTCGACCCCCAACAGGTTCGCCCGGCGAAGATCCGCCCCCACCAGCCGAGCTCCGCTCAGGTTGGCCTGAAACAGATCGGCGTGGTACAGGTCGGCCCACTCCAGGTTGGCGTGGGACAGGTCGGCCCCGCGCAGTCTCGCCTCCTCGAGGTGCACCGAGGGCAGCTCGGCCTTGCGCAGACGCGCGCCGCGCAGGCTCGAGTTCTCCATCAGCGCATTGGGCAGCTTGGCCCTACGGACCGACCCGCAGTCGCCCAACCGCTCCCGGTCGTGGCCTTGCTCGCCATCTTTGTTCGTGCACCGGTTGCGCAGAGAGTCGAACGTGAACTCCGGCTCCTTCGCGGCGGGCGCGCCGGTTGCGGGCACGGTCACCATCAGGGCAGTCACCATCAAGGCGATTGAACGTAGCATCTTGACTCTCCTATTCGATATCAGTTGGGTATGGACGATTGCGTTCACAGATGGCGTAGGCCTCACCTGGACGATATTCCGAAGCCGCAGAGACGGTCGCGGCATCTTCTGGGCGACCGATGCAGTACTCGGCGCCGTTCTTCACCAGGGCAAGGCGGTCGCTCGGGCCTTCGGGCAGCGGAGGCTCGCCGTTGCACCACTGCAGGTGCTCGATGCGCATGGACGATTCACCCGACCACTTCCAGCCGCTGTCTCCGTCCGGCTCGATGCCGATGTAGGCCGCATAGATGTGCAGGCTCGACAGCTCCGCGGTCACCTTGACCATCTCGGAGGCGTGGCGCCAGGCGGCCAGGCGCCCACCCCAGTCCTCGCAGCCCAGGGCCGCATCTTCGGGCCCGACACGGGGGGTGTCGCCGTAGTACGCGACATACTCGTCGTTCGGGGTCTGCACCGAGAAGTAGGAGTCGGCATCGCTGAAGGTGTCCTGAGGGCACGACGCGTGGGTGATCGCGCTGACATCAGGCTTGTCGTCGTCGCAGTCGAGCGCGTTGACGGCGCTGTAGGTGCAGTTGGGAGCGCAGGCGATGCGCGGCTCCACGTCGGGGTCGCCGAAGCCGTCCTGGTCGGCGTCCATGAACCAGGCCTCGTTGCAGGTGGGGTCAGCATCGGGGACAGGGCCACAGGCCTGCAACACAACCAGGCCCAAGAGAGCAATCGTGCGCATCATGCCACCGCCAGGTTGTGGGTCTCGGACGAGATGTTGGCCAGGGGAAGCCCCTGTGCCCGCCACAGCGCCGGGTCGGCGTCGATGCGGTACAGCCGGTCGAAGCCCAACTTGCGCAGCAGCTCACAGTCGGCCTCGGTCTGACCGATGCACACGACATCGGTGCTTCGTGACCACTCTCGTGCGACCTGGGCCAGGGACGGCCCCGCCAGCACCGAGCCAAAGATGTGTGCCTCGCGGTACAGCCGCTCGTGCCGGAAGTCGACGACCTGCGTCGAGCCCTGGTTCGCGCACAGCCACGCCAGGCTCACCGAGCGAGGACCGACGAACTGTTCCAGGCGGTGCAGCGCGCGGGCGCGGCCCACCGTCTTCGCATCCGCCGCGAGCACCCCGCCAAGCAGGTTGCGGCGTGCCGCATCGGCCATGGTGAAGTGAGGGCGCGTCGACGCTTCTTCCATGACCTCGACGAAGCGAGAGAAGGATCGGTCGGCCCCGATGAAGGGGTTGAACGCGCGCTCCGTCGCCACCTTGGTGAAGCGCGCATCGGCGAGATCGTGCCCGGGGTACATCACCGTGCTTCCGGGAAGGGTGAAGAGTTGCTCCCGAATGCTGGCGTATTGGGTTGCATAGAGGCCGCGGTCATCGGGAGTGGGCACACCCGCGGCGTGGGTCAGGTCGCCCGTGAACACGGCGAGGGTCCCGTCCCCGTCCACGAACAGGCTGATGGCTTGCGCGGTCTGGCCCGGGGTCTCGAGCACCCGCACGGTCGACAGGCCCAGATCGATCTCGTCGCCATGGCCGAGCTCTCCGTCGATGCCCATGGCCCCGAGGTTCGTCGGGAAGAGCGCGCGGGAGCCGTAGCGCGCCCGCAGCTGGAAGGCCCCCGTGACGTGGTCGTCATGCAGGTGCGTCTCGACGGTGGCCAGGAGCTTCAGGCGCAGGACCTCGATGGCCTCGCAGTAGGCATCGACCTGCTCCAGGACGGGGTCGATGATGAGCGCACAACCGGTCGTCGGGTGAGCCAGCAGGTAGCTGCGCGCCAGCGTCTCGGCGTGATGGAAGGGCTGCACGATCACTGGGACACCCCCGAGACCGGCGCGAGCACCTCGAGCTTGGCGAAGGGCATCTGCGGTCCATCCGTGGACTGGCAATGGGTGGACGGCGGCACGAGCTCGCCGGTGACCTCGTCGTCCTGAGCGACCGTCCTCGAGGCGGACTCCAGGTCCTCGAAGGAGATGCTCACGACATCGCCCCAGACCGGGGCCCGCTCGACCTTCTCACGCACCAGGTGCACCGACATGCGCGTCGGCCCGTCGTCGTCGACGATGCCCAGGTGCACGATACGCGACTGGTGCGTTCCCCGCACCAGGGGCGAGGCTTCGACCACGAGGGCACAGGCATGTCCCTGGCCCCCATCGGCAGCCGCGTCGCTCGTAGGCGCAGCGTCGGCACCCAACACCAACATTGCAAGAATGAACAGATTCATGGGAACCCCCTTCGTCGCATCGGTTCAATTCAAGTCCCGTGCCAAGCTCTCTTGAACGGTGAAACGCCGGTTATCGTCGCGTGAAACAAGATCGGCCACGCCCGATGCGACAACGTGAAACAACACGAACGCATGTTTCAGATCGTGTCGACACAGGCCCGTCCAGGGCTCGCACACCCTGCGCCCGGTGGCACAGGTCGACGCGCGCGCGAGGCGCCCGCGAGACGCTCGCGTGTGGGACTTGGCACGGCTCGTGCAGTTGACTCGGCTGGGAGGTGGATTTGTTCACAATTCCGATGATGTTGGGTGTCTCGGCGGCGGTTGCTTCGCCCGTGCACTCCGATGGCTGGCCCGACGCCGGCACCGACGGAGCCGTTGTCCGCGGCTGTGTGACCGACCTCTCGGTGGTCGAAGCCGACCGCGTGGTGCCCCACACCCGCTACCGCGTCGACGTCGAAGAGGTGCTTGTGGGCGAGTCGGGCCCGACGCTGTGGCTCGAGCTGCCCGGCGCCGATCTGGGCGCGTTCGTGGCCGATGTCGTCGGCGTGCCTCGATGGGAGCTCGGTGACGACGTCGTCATCGTCCTTCCGGCCGACGGTGCGCCAAGCACCAGCGGGGTCTTCACCCTGTCCGATCAGGTCCTCATCGACCCGCTGCATCGATCCGATGTGCCTACGACGCTCGTCGATCTCGAAGAGCTGCTGTCCGGAGAAAGCCCATGACCCGCTTGCCCCTGCTGGCCGCCTTCGCCCTGGTGGGCTGCGCCCAGGACTACACGCTGGAGCACACGCCGCCCCAGCACGCCTCTGCGCCTGTGGAGCAGGAAGCCAACCCCGACCCCATCCCCGAGTACTCGATGCGCGATCTCGACGTGGTGGTGGTGATGGACGGCTCCGGTTCGATGCAAGACGACCGCGAGCGGGTCGCCCGCGGTGTGACGCTGCTCAGCGACGACATCCGCGAGCGGGCCCAGAACTGGTCCATCACGTTCGTCACCTCCGATCCCGGCGAGCTGGGCCTGGTCGGGCCGTTCGGACCCGATGACAGCCCCGCCACCTTGGCGACGGCTCCATTCATGCTGCCGGTCACCGGCGTGGAGCTCCCCTTCGGCGCGCTCTACAGCACGTTCCTCTCCAACGGTGATCTATTCCCGCGGTCCCGAGACCTGCTGGTGTTCATGGTCACCGACGAGGACGACCACACGTTCGGCGTCACCGTCCCCCAGTTCGACGAGTGGCTCGACTCGCTCAAGGACGACGACGCGATCGTCGATGTCGTCGCCATCGCCGATGTCTCCGGAACCTGCGGTTCCGAAGACCCCGCCCGACTCGCAGGGCTCGCCGAGCTTCGAGGAACGCAGCTCGTCGACCTGTGCGGAGAGAACTGGGAGGACTGGCTCGACCAGACCTCCATCCTGACCGACCAACCGTCACCACCCGAGGGAAACCCATGAACACACCCAACTCCAAATCGCCCAACAGTGCCGTTCAGATCGACCCTTCGCAGATCCAGAGCGGCCCACCGCCCATCCGGCAGGATCGGCTCTCGTCGGCGCGCCACGTCGCGACCGAGTCGGCCTGGGTGGATGACCAGGAGATCGACGACTTCGATCGCCAGGACACCGACTGGTTCGAGGTGGGACAGCGCAAGACGGCGGAACACCTGGCGCTGCCGCCCGGCCCGTCCGCGCGCCGCATGACCCTGCTCGGGCTCTCGCCGGCGCTGGCCCTGATGGTCTCGCTCTCCGGCTTCCTCACCGGAGCGGCCTGGGCCGGCTAGCGTCCGAACAGGCCCCAAGGCCCCCGACTGCCACGAGCGCAGTCGGGGGCCTCTTTCCGTGCACACCGCGGAGTACCCGGCCTTGCCAGCCGCGGCATCTCTCCCGAATGAAGCCCATCGAGGTGGTTCTGATGCCGGCGAGGGCTTAAGGGCCCGCTGCTTGGAGCATGGCATGAACGCGGACGAACGTGTGCGACACCTCTGCGCCCTCCTCGATCGCGAGGCAGAAGCTTGGTCGCCGGCCCAGCGCCAGAGCCTGGGTCGGGTCTTGGGCCAGCTCGTGCACGACATCAGCAACGCCCAGGGCAGCCCCTTCGTCGACGTGCACCTGGCGAACCTGGCGCTCGAGCGCCTGCAACAGGGCGCGACCGATTCCAGCCGGGCCGACGCGACGGCGAGAGACTTCGACGAGGTCAAGCGCTGCCTGACGCAGCTCCAGCTGGGCGCCGAACAGATGTCTGCCCATCTGACCGCCCTGGCCGACTGGGCCGCCGCCAACTGCGAGCCGTCCTAGGAGCGTGTAGCGCGTAGCGCTCACACGCTCCTCCCGTGCCCGTGCCCGTGCCCGTGCCCAGCGAAGCGGTGCCCGATGCGGCGTCACGCCCCGTCGACTGAGTCCCGGGCCCCATCCGCCGGGCCTCGAATTCGCGATCGACACGCTCCCGCGTCGGTGATCTGCTGAGGCCATGAAGACCTACAGACCCTGGGCGCCTCATCAGGCGTACTTGTTGCCCCCGGCCCCGCAGGACTGGCTGCCGAAGCATCACCTTGCCCTACTTCATCCTCGACATCGTCGGCGAACTCGACTTGTCGGCGATCGAGGACGTTCTGCAAGCGAAGGACCCTCGTGGGGAAAGGGCCTACGACCCGTGGATGATGGTGGCTGTGCTGCTGTATGCGTACTGCGTGGGCTTGTTCTCCTCACGACGGATTGCGCGGGCGACGTTCGAGGATGTCGCAGTGCGCTTCATCAGTGGCGATCAGCATCCGCATTTCACGCGCATCGCGGCGTTTCGTCGGCAGCACCTGGACGCGCTGGGCGGGCTATTCGTGCAGACGGTGGCCAGGCTGAAGGAAGAGATTCGCGCGCTGCTCGCGAAGGCGGAGGGGGTCGATGCCGCCGAGGACGAGGAGTTCGGCGCGGACAGCGACGGACTCGACATCCCGGATGAGCTCAAGCGACGGGACACGCGGCTGGCGCGCATCCGGCAGAGGGCTCCGGTGCCTTCGCGCAGGCCTACAACGCCCCGGGCAGCGGTCACGGAGCAGCACCAGATCATCGTGGCGTGCCCATTGTCGAACAATGCTGCAGACGCGCGGCACTTGGCGCCGACGCTGGCTGAAGTCGAGCAGAACACGGGCAGACTGCCATCGAAGACCACCGCCGACAGCGGGTACTGGTCAGCGGCCAACGCCGCGCATTGCGAGTCCATCGGCGTCGACGCGTACATCGCGACGGGAAGGAAGGGGCGTGGTCCCCCGGCAGCAAGCGCCGAGCCGTCCCCGCGAGTTGCAGGCCAATCGGGCACGGGCACGGGCACGGGCACGGGCACGGGGGAGCCCGAGCGCTATGCGCTACTGGCTCCTAGCGTTCGGCCAAGAGCACAGCCCTCCCCCAAGGAGCGACTGCCTCCGTGCCTGTGCCCAAGCCAAAAACAACGGGCACGGAGGCCCGTTCTCCTTGGATCACCCCAAGGATCACAGCCCTCCGTGCCCGTCCCCCACGCCGCAGCCGCCCTCAGGCCAGCGCGATTTCGCGCCGCTGCGTCGTCTTCGTCCCCCCGCCGGTCATGGGAACACCCGCGGCACGAAGCGTCTCGGTCGCGCTGCTCAGCCGCAGCAGTCGGTCGAATCCGAGCTGTTCGAGCACACGCAGGTGGTCGGCGGTCGCGCCAAGACACACGAGCGTCGTGTCACGCGACCACGGACGGGCGTCGTCACACAGCGACGCGCCCCCACGGATCGATCCCACGACGTGCCCCTGCACGAACTCGGCCTCGGGTCGAAAGTCGACCACACGAACGTCTTGCAGGCGATGGGCGAGCCACGCCGCGCTCACCTCCATGGGTCCGGTCACCGCCTGCAGTCGATGGGCCACACGGCTGTGCCCCACCGACGGCGTCGAGCTCAGCGCGCCGCCGATCAGGTTCTGGCGCGCCGCACCCTCGAGCGTGTAGTGGGGTCGCGTCGACGCCGCTCCCATGACCTCCAGGAAGGTCTCGAACGACCGGGTGCCACCGGCAAAGGGGTTGAATCGTCGCTCCTGGCCCACCGTGGTGAACAGGGTGCCGGCGAGGTCGTGCCCCGGATGGATGAGCGTCGACTCCGGCAGCGTGTAGATGCGCTCGCGGATGGTGGTCAACAGGGTTCGGTACAGGCACGGCTCGTCCGGAAGGGGCACGCCCGCCGCGTGCGTCAGATCCCCTGTGAACACGGCGCTCTGGCGCGGGGTGCTCAGGTACAGGCTGATGGCGCAGGCCGTCTGTCCAGGAGTCGACAGCACCCGCAGCGCTGCCGGTCCCAGCGCCAGGACGTCCCCCTCTTGCACCTGCCGATCGACCCCGATGGCGCCAAGGCCCGCAGGAAAGACCGCAGCGCTCCCAAACCGCGCCCTCAGCTGAAAGGCGCCGGTGACGTGGTCGTCGTGCAGGTGCGTCTCGACGGTGTAGGCCAGCCGCATGCCAAGCCGAGTGATGACATCGCTGTACTCCGGAACCTGCTCCAGTACCGGGTCGATGATGGCGGCCACCCGGCTACGGGGGTGCGCAACCAGGTAGCTGCGGGTGTTCGACCGGCCGTGGTGAAAGTCGCGAATGATCATGGTGCCGTCCTCGGGTGTCGAGGAACGATGTTTCAAGCGCCATGCCAAGGCGTCAGTACCGTTGAAGCCCAGCATCCAGGCCGCGCGTCTCATGGTGTCGCTCGCGACGAAACAGGCTGCGACATCCCGGCACAACGCGAAACGCCGGGGCTCGGCCTCGAGGTCGATTCTCGGCCCCGAGGTCGGCTCTACCCGAAGCGCACCGCGGTGAGCTTCGCCCCACCCATGCGCCCCTCCCAGGCCACCGCCCCTCGATCCTCCCCCGCGGCCCCCGCCGCGACGTGCAGCGGCAGCAGGTGCTCCTCTCGGGGATGGACCACCCGGGCGTGAGGCGCGGACGTCCAGTCGATCAGCTGCTGATCGCGCACCGCAGGGCTCGCGGTCACGGCGGCCTGAAGCCAGGCATCGAAGGGCTCTCCGGCCGGAATCGCCGCGGAGTTCCCCCGTAGCAGGGCCCGCAGGTTGTGGTAGCTGTTCCCGCTCCCCACGATCAGCACGCCCTCGTCCCGGAGTGGGGCCAGCGCCCGCCCCAGCCCGATGTGGGTCTCGGCGTGCAGGCTCGAGAGCAGCGACAGCTGCAGGGTCGGGATGTTGGACGCTCCGAATGCGGGCAGCAGGGGCACGTACACGCCATGGTCGAAGCCGCGCTCGCCGTCCTCGGCCGTCTCGAAGCCAGCGGCCTGCAGCAGCCCGCGAACCCGCTTGGCCACAACCGGTGCGCCTGGAGCCGGGTAGGACAGCTGGTAGGCCTGCTCGGGGAAGCCGTAGTAGTCGAAGAGCATGGGCGGCTTCTCGGCGGTCTGTATGGTGGGGACGGGCCGCTCCCAGTGCGCGCTCACCACCAGCAGGGCCTTGGGCAAAGCCGGCAAGCCGTCCCCGAGCCCCTTCAGATAGGCCAGCAGCGGTCCGGTCTCGCTGGCCGGCATCATCGGCAGGTCCATCAGCGGCCACGGCCCGCCGCCGTGGGTCACGAACAGGGTGGGCATGCGCATCGCCACCTCCTGGTCACCTCATAAGGGCGCCAGGCGCTCCGTCACGGGCAGCTCCAGCTTGGTCGCGCCGATGGGCGGCTGCTCGGAGGCGGAGAGCGCGTTCTCGTACGCGCGCACCTCGAACAACAGTGTGTTGCCGGGCTCCACGGCCTCGCTGACGGTGAACCGCCACGAGACCGGCGTGTCCCCCGTGCCCAGCCCGTACAGCGTCTTGTTGCCATCGGCCAGGGTGATGCGCTTGTCGTCGGTCTGCACGTACATGCCCGGGTAGTCCATGAGCACCTCGCCGTGGTTCTCGACCACCAGCTCCAGGCGGCCAGAGGCGTCCTCGCCCTCTTGGGGAAGCACCAGGCGCGCATCGCGAAAGGTGATCCAGACGTCGGGGTGGGTCATGGCGGCCTCCGCTGTGGCTGGGGCCTTGGAGGTGCCTCCGCAGGCCAGGACGAGCGCGAGCAAGGTGGGAATCATGCCGCCAGTGTACGCCCAGCGGGGTACGGGAAGCCATGCTCACCTACGACGCCCTGCCGTACGACACCAAGCCCTCCTTCCTCACCCACCCCGACCGCATCACCGCGGTGGCCAGGCTCTACGGCCTCGCCACCGCCGAGCCCACGCAGTGCCGGGTGCTCGAGATCGGCTGCGGTACCGGTGCAAACCTGCTTCCCATGGCGGCGGCGCTTCCGGGAAGCACCTTCGTGGGCATCGACCTCTCGCCGGTTCAGATCCGCATGGGTCAGGCCGCGGCGACGTCCCTGGACCTGCAGAACCTCCACCTGCACACCGCCGACCTGACCACCTGGCAGCCCGACGCCCCATTCGATCACGTGGTGGTGCACGGCGTGTACTCCTGGCTCCCGGAGGGCGCGCGCGATGCCCTGATGGCCCTGATTCGCCGCAGCCTGGCTCCACAAGGGGTCGCCGTCGTGTCGTACAACACCCTGCCCGGCTGGCACATCCGAGGCGCGCTTCGAGAGCTGCTGCGCTTTCACACCCGCGAGGTGGCCGAGCCCAGCGCTCGGGTCGCGCGGGCCCGTCAGCTGCTCGGCACCCTGGCGGCGAGCGCGCCAGGCGAGCGATTCGCCAGCCTGATGGTCGAAGTGGCTCGCGACCTCGTTGGCGCCGCCGACTCGTACCTGCTGCACGACTACCTCGCCGACGACAACCACCCCGTCCACTTCCACACCTTCGTCGAGCACGCCCACGAGCACGGAATGACCTGGATCGCCGAGGCCGAGCTGGGGGCCAGCAACACCGCCCACCTCGCAGACGGTGGCCAGCGGCTGTTGCAGCAGCTTCCGGACGACGGCTTTGCCGGCCACCAGTTCGCCGATTTCGTGCGCAACCGGACCTTTCGACGCTCGCTGCTGTGCCTCGACGAGGCCGGGCTGCGCGGCGAGCCCGACGCCTCGGCGCTCCGCCAGCTGTACTTCGTGGGCCGCATGACGCCCGAGGTCGCCTCCTACGACCTCACCAGCGACAACACCCTCACCTTCGTGCGCGATGGCGAGCCGGTGATGAGCACCGACACCCCCATGCTCAAGGCCGCCCTCGCCGAACTGGCGGCCCACATGCCCGCCGCCCGCAGCTTCGACCAGCTCTGTGACGGCGCCTGGCATCGGCTGGGGCAGACCGGTCGCTGCCCGGACGAGGCGCGCGACTACCTGCAGAGCACGCTGATGGCCGTGGTCACCCACAACTTCGCCGGCCTGCTGGCCCGAGACCCAGCCGCCGCCGCTCAGCTGGGTCCGAAGCCGCTGGTCTGGAGGGTCGCCCGCGAACAGGCCGCAGCCGGCGGCCCATTCGTGGCCAGCCTGCACCATCGCCCCGTCGGCATCGATGCCTTCGACCGGGCGCTGATCCCCCTGTTGGACGGCACCCGCGACCGCGCAACGCTGATGGCCGACCTCTCGGCCGCGCTACCGCAACGTGCCCAGGCCGAGCTCGCCACGGCGGTGATCGAGCGATTGCCGCAGCTGGTCGCAGCCGCGCTGTTCCACAGGTGAGGCGCCGGCGTGCTTCCGGCAACAGGGCTGGATCTCCCTCCCCCGATTGGTGGTAGTGTCGCTACCTGTCTGGAAGGGAGATCGGGATGTCCGAAGGCGACCGCACGCTCGCAGAGCGCATGACCTCGTTCGACAACGACTACGACAAGCAGATCGCCGAGCGCGGCGAGCAGCTGGTCGAGGTGGGCGGCGAGATCGAGCGAATTCAAGAGGCCCTCGAGAGCCTGCAGAGCCAGCTCGAGCAGCTCCGCGCCACCAAGTCGGCCCTCGAAGCCGCCGAGTCGCAGTCGATCACCAAGGTCGAGGCCGGCAACCAGCTCTTGTTCGAGACGCTGCAGGCCCGTGCCGCCGCCCTGGTCGAGCGAAACCAGGAGCTGGTGCAACTCAACCAGCAGCGCGACCAGCGCGTCGCCGAGGCCCTCATCGACGAGACGGGCTCCAAGCTGATGTCCGACTACAACAAGTTCGAGACCGAGACCATGCCGGTGCTCGAAGCCCTGCCCGAGTCGTACCGCCCGCTGCTGCTGGCCAAGCACGACGAGACCAAGGCCGCCCTCGCCGCCCATGTCGAGGCCGCCCGCGGGGGCCCCGTCACCTCCGACGAAGACCCCATCGTGGTCGAAGTGGCCTACGCCATCGACGCGCCAGATGGCCCGGCCGAGCTCATCACGCTGATCATCCCCGTGCCCGCATCGGTGCAGGTGGCCTGGGCCGAGCGCGCCGAAGACCTGCACACCCACCTCGCGGCACGCGCGGTCCAGGGTGTGTACCAGGGCTTCCACCTGCTGGGCATCCCCGAGTCACAGTGCTTCTTTGGCGAGCACCACGAGATGCTGGTGGTCGAAGCCGAGATCCCCGAGGGCCACGTGAAGCAGCCCGACGAGGTCCAGGCCGCGCTCGACGCCGCCTTCGAAGAGGCGTTCAGCACCGCGGGTGAGCTGCAGCGAGCGAAGGTGCGTGCCCAGCCCTACCGGGCCCCCACCGAGTACCTGCTCCCCCCCGAGGGCGAAGAGCCCCTCGACGACGAGCCCGGCATGCCCGACGAGGGGCCAGGCCCGGCGTACGCCTAAGGCCCTCCCCAAGGAGCACAGGCCTCCTCCCCAAGGAGCACAGGCCTCCGTGCCTGTGCCCAAGCCTCGAACAACGGGCACGGAGGCCCGTTCTCCTTGCACCAACCCCTACCCCTGAACGCTCTTCTCGCGTTCATCGGGCGGCACCCAGTCGGCCCGGTCTTTCCACACGGGCTCATCGTTGGAGCCCATGCGGTTGAACAGCAGGTAGGCACACAGCAGCGTGGCCACCAGGCTCCAGAACTGGGCGCCCGTGAGGCCAAAGAAGTAGCGTGGGTCGTGATCGAGCGGCCGCGCAAAGTCCATCACGAACCGGGTCGGCCCGTAGATCAGGCCCAGCAGAGCGGGGTAGAAGCCGGGCACCCGCGGCTTGCGGTCGAGCGCCAGGAACAGCAGGAACATGCTGTAGCTCCACAGCGCCTCGTACAGGCCCATGTCGTGGCAAGCGGGCCCCGGACACTTGCTGGCTGGCGCGCCATACAGCGCCAGCGGGAAGGTCTCGGTCACCGACCCGATGTGGTCGTGGGCGATGAAGCAGCCCGTGCGCCCCAGCCCCCAGCCCAGCGCGAGGCCGATGGCGATGCAGTCGAGGTAGGGCCATAGAGGCAGCTTGTTGCTGCGAAAGAACCACACCGTGATGGGCACGCAGGCGATGAATCCGCCGTAGCTCGACAGGCCGTCAAAGACGTTGATCACCTTGAACCAGTCGATCGGGGCCTGGAGGATGGCGGGCTCGTACATCAAGATGTAGCCCAGGTGGCCCCCCACGAAGGTGCCGAGCACCAGCCAGCCGATCAGCCGGTTGATGGCCTCGGGGTCGAGGCCGATCGAGGACGCGCGATTCATGGCCACGCGCCCCCCGAGTAGGAATCCAAGCGCGACCATGACGCCGAATCCCCACAGAGTGACGCCGTTGCCACCGGGAAGAGGGATGTCGATGGACGGCTGTTCGAAGTAGGGGATGAGTGGCTGCATGCGGGGCGTATAAACTCCCGAGCGATGGCGGTCATCAACTTCGCGCACCGAGAGGTGCACGCCAAGCTCGTTTACTTCGGCGCAACCGGCGCCGGAACGAACACCAACGTGCGTGAGCTGCACGCCATGCTCGAGCAGTCCGAGCGATCCGAGCTGTTCGAGTTCGGCCCCCCGGACAGCCCCGATCACAGCCGCTTCTTCGAGTTCCTGGCCCCCGACTGCCAGCCCCTGCCCGACTTCACCACGCGCTTTCGGGTGTACTCCCTGCCGGGCGGCATCCAGCACCAGGCCCACCGTCGCGAGATCCTGGATGGGGTCGACGGCCTGGTCTTCGTGTCCGACGCTCGCAAGGATCGCGCACAGGCCAACGTCGAGAGCCTGCTCGAGCTCGAGCGCATGCTGTCCGAGTCCGGCCAGGAGATCTCGTCCCTGCCGGCGGTGATCCAGGTCAACCATGTCGACGCCGAGGGCCGCCGCAGCGCCGACCGCGTGGTCTTCGATCTCAATCCCTACGGATTTCCGGTCACCACCGCGACCGCCAAGGCCGGCAAGGGCGTGCTCGAGACCCAGACGGCCATCAGCGCGGCCGTGCGCGAGGCGCTGACCGGCGCGCTCACCGGAGGCCCCACCGGGCTGCGGCTCTACGCCCACCACCGGCTGCAGCGCGAGCAGGCGTCGCAGGTCATCGACCGCCACATCAGCCGCATCGAGAGCGCCACCCGCGGCGGCCCCACCCCCGCGCGCGAGGCCGAGTACCGCTCCCTGCCGCCCGGCCCCATCATCGATCTGCCCTTCCTCACCGAAGAGTTCATCGGCAACCGACCCGCGCAGCTCCTGGCCGTGCACATCGCCGACGAGGGAATCCTGGTGGACGTGGTGATGACACGCCTGTCGGGGGCCGACCCGCGCCGCCTGACCCTGCGCCTGGCCAGCCGACCCATCGGTGTCGAGTCCCTGCCGTCCATCACCAAGGCCGAGAAGGTGACCGAGCTCGAGGCGAGCACCTCGGTGGGGGCTGTCCTGCCCGAAAAGATCCACATCGCGCACCCTCCCGTCGACGCGTCTCCCGCCTGGTACGGGGTCATTGGCCTGGTGGGCGGCGTCACGATCGGGCTGCTTCTCGGCGTGCTGATGTTCATGTAGCGCCAAAGCGGACAGTTCCTGGCCGATCCCACGGTTACGCCTGTAGCCATGAGCCACCGCTCCCTCACCGGCGCCATCTGGCAGCCCGTCGACGTCCAAGCCAGCCACCTCGACGTGGCCCGCACGGCACCCGTGTCCCAGGCGGCCGCCCGGTGCATGGCCATTCGCTGCACCGACCGGGTGCCCCCCAACGACTGGCTCAACCCCACGCGCGATCACCTGCACGACCCCTTTGCCATGCTGGGCATGCACGCCGCCGTCGATCGGCTGCAGCAGGCCGTGCGCGACGGCCAGCGCGTGCGCATCATCACCGACTACGACGTCGACGGCACCACCTCGTCGCTCATCCTGCAGGCCACGCTGCGCATGCGGCGCCCCGATCTGCAGCTCGACTTCCACATCCCCAACCGCTTCGGCGAAGGCTACGGATTCTCGGTGGTCGCCGCTCAGCAAGCCGCGGCAGACGGCGTGCAGCTCATCGTCACCGCCGACATCGGTGTGCGCGACCACGCCGCCGTCGACGCCGCCCGAGACGCCGGCATCGACGTGCTCATCTGCGACCACCACCTCCCCAGCGGCGAGAGCGTGCCCGCCAACGCGCTGGTGCTCTGCCCTCCCCAGGCCGGCTGCACCTACCCCAACCCGCAGCTCGCCGCGTGCGGGGTCAGCCTCAAGCTGGCCACGGCCATGCTGTCATCCCACAGCCGCTTCGACGCCATCCTCGCCTCGCTGCTCAAGCTCGCCGCCATCGGAACCGTCGCCGACCTCGTCAAGCTCCACACCCTCGAAAACCGAGCCATCGTCGCCCTGGGCCTGCAGTCCCTCAACAGCGGGCGCCACCACGCCGGGCTCGCCGCCCTGCTCCAGGTGTCCGGCAGCCAGCCCGGCCGCATCTCCGAGACCGACCTGGGCTACCGCATCGGGCCGCGCATCAACGCCGCCGGCCGGGTCGCCGATGCCAAGCTGGTCATCGACCTGCTCAACTGCCGCGACGCCGCCACCGCCACCACCCTGGCCGAACGCCTCGACGCCCTCAACCGCGACCGTCGGGACATCCAGAAGCGCCTGGTCAAAGACGCCCTGCAGCGCGTCGGCGACTCCCCACCCCCGTTCATCGTGGTGGCGGGCGACGAGTCCGATGGCTGGCATCGTGGCGTGGTCGGCATCGTCGCCAGTCGGCTGAAAGACGAGTTTCATCGCCCCGTCGCGGTGGTCAGCATCCAGGGCGACCACGCCGTCGGCAGCATGCGCAGCATCCCCGGCGTGCATGCCGTCACCGCGCTGGCCAGCGCCGACCCGCTGCTGGTCAAGTACGGCGGTCACCCCGCCGCGGCCGGCTTCACCGTGCCCACCCAGCACCTCGACGCCCTGCGCCAGGCGCTGTGCGACTACGTCACGCAGCACACCCAGGCCCAAGACCTGGTGCCGGTGCGGCGCGTCGATGTGTCGGTCCAGGCCAGCGAGCTCGGCCCCCAGCTGGTGCAAGAGCTCGCCGCGCTGGGACCCTTTGGCATGGGCAATCCGCGCCCCAGGCTCATGGTGCCCGGTGTTCACCCCGTCGCCGTGCGCAGCGAGGGCGATGGCTCGCGCCTCAAGGGCTTGTTGCCTCGCGACGGAGGGGGCGGCATCGACCTGCTGTGGTGGGGCCGGGGCGACCTCGCGCCAGCGCTGAAAGACGGCCCGGTCGACCTGCTGGGCACGCTCGAGATCAACGAGTGGCGCGGCCGCCGCAACCTGCAGTTCAAGCTCGACGACGCGCGCTCCACGACCGCCTGACGGGGCCTACAGCTCAAACACCCCCGCCGCGAGCGCCACGGCGTCCCAGCCCTCGTACTGCAGCTCCAGGGTGCCCTCCAGCGCGGGCAGCTCCACCACCACCGCCCGAGGAGCCAGCGCCCCAGACGGCACAGGCACGAAGGCCCCGTAGCGAACCCGGATCAGGCGCTCCCCCAGCCGGCTGTGCAGCTCCACCCGCCGCGGCGTCGCGGTGAGCGCGTCGAGCTGGGCGACCATTCGGCTCTGGGCAGGGCCCGCCACCACCACCTGCGTCGAGCCATCCGGCAAGCGCGCCAGGTCGATCACCGGCGCATCGCGGAGCGCGAGGTCCCCCAGCAGCACGGCCACGGCGTCGTCCACGCTGCCGAGCCCGTCGGTCAGTCCGCGAATCAGCCCCTCGGCGTGCCTGGCCACCCACGGGTCGCCCCCGCGCGGTAACCGCACCGACACGCGCTCCCCATCGCTCGCGATGGACAGCACCGGCGCCCCGCCCAGCGGCCCCGACACGTCCAGCCGCGCTCGCCCGGGGCGCTGCAGGGCCAGGGCCCCAGGAGCACTGCTGGTCGACGCCGCTCCCAGCTCGGTGTGGGCCCGGAGCCGCACCCGGGTGCGCACCGACGCCGGCACCTCGCGGGTGCGGGCCGCCCACAGCACCCGCTCCGGCGACCAGTCCTGAGCGGGCCGCTCCGCGGGCGCCAGCGCCAGACCGAGCACCACGGCCAGCATCAGAGCCAGGCCAGCCCTCATGAGGGCCCCTCCAGCGCCTGGGCGCGCTGCCGCAGCAACGCTGCCTTCTCGGCCTGCTCGCAGTCCTCGTAGGCGGCCGCAGCAACGCGCAGCACGTCCGGGGAGCCACGCCAGCGGGTCTCGAGCCGCTGCACGACGTCCAGCGCCCCACAGCCCACGTCACGGGCCATGCGGGCCTGCCGGAGTCCCTCGTCGCGCGACAGCTCCGACACGCGGACCCACCCGGCGAGGGCCGCGTGGGCGCCCTCCAGCTCGTCGGTGGCCAAGCTGGCGCGCACCATGAGCTCGTAGCCCTCGGCGGTCGGGGCCAGCTGCTCGGCCCGCTGCAGGTGGTGCACCGCCGCCACCGCCACCCCACGGCCCAGCATCACCCGGCCCAGCCCCAGGTGCGCCTCGGCGCAGTCGTCGTCCAGCTCGATGGCCAGCTCGTAGGCGGCGATCGCGGCCTGCCAGTCGCCGGTGCGCTCGTGCAGCCGGCCCAGGGCCACATGCGGCCACGGGCTGCCCGCCTCCTCGAGCCGACGCACCCACTCCAGCTCGTGCAGGGCCTGCTCGAAGTCGCCGCGCTCGGTCGCCACCGCCGCCGCCAGGTACCGGCCACGAACCACCGCACGCCGCGATGTGTCGGATCCCCCGGTCGCGGCGGCATCTGGGAGCTTGGGGTCGAGCTGGCGCAGAATGTCGTTCTTGGGCGGGCAGCCGCAGAGCAATAGGGCTGTCAGCCACATGCCCACCCCACGCACGCCGCCGCGCCTGGTCGCCTGGTACACCTTCGCGGTCGGCTCGATCACCATCTACCCATTCCTCGCCCCGCTGCTGGGCGAGGCCGGCATGAGCGACCGCGCCGTGCTGGGCGTCCTGGCGATGCTGCCCCTGGCCAAGCTCTTTGGCGGTCCGCTGTGGAGCTGGATGGCCGACCGATCGGGGCGCGAAGACAGGGTGCTGCAGGTGCTGGGGGTCTCGGCCGCGGCGGCCGGCCTGATGCTCGCCAGCCAGTCCGACGCCGCCGTCATGGTGGTGGCGGTGTGTGCCTTCGCCCTGGCGCGCGCCGGGCAGTTCCCGCTGGTGGACGCACTGACGGTGCGGGTCTTGCCCGATGGTCCGCGCGGGTACGGCCGCGTTCGTGTGTGGGGCTCGGTGGCGTACATCGGCTCGGTGCTGGTGGCGGGCACCCTGCGCGACACCTGGCCGCGCGCACCCCTGTGGATCGCGACCGGCCTGCTGGCCCTGGCCGCCCTGTCCACCTTCACCCTGCCAAGGCTGCCGCGCGCGGACGTGCCGGCGCGCACCCGTGCATCGCTGTCCACCCTGCTGAAGCAACCCGAGCTCAGGCCGCTGTACGCCATCGCCGCCCTGCATGGGCTCACCATCGCCACATACGACCACCTGTTCGCGCTGCACGTCGAGAGGCTGGGCATGAGCTCGCGCGTCGCCGCAACCGGCACCGCCATCGGCGTCGCCGCCGAGGTGCTCGTCCTGGCGCTAGGACCCCGCCTGATGGTGCGCTTCGGACCCCATGCCCTGCTGGTGGCCGGGGTGGCGTCGGGCATCCCACGCTGGCTGCTCACGGGCGCGGTGACCGAGCCCTGGCTGCTGGTGGCTGTGCAGGCCCTGCACGGCCTGGGCTTCGGGGCCTTCTGGCTGGCCGGGGTGCACCTGGTGGCCGAGCGCGCCCCCGAGGGGCTCGAGGGCTCTGCGCAAGCCATGCTGCCGGCCACGACCTTCGGTGTGGGCACCCTGGCAGCGATGGGACTGGCCTCCGTGCTGATGAGCCCGCTGGGAACCAGCGGGCTCTTCGAGACCTTGGCGGGCGTGTCGATGGTGGCCACGGTGGGCGCCATCGTGCTTAGCCGCCGAGTTCCTTCGTCGTAGAGTTGGTGCCCTTGATGATCTGCAGCGTGGGCCCGGTTTCTTCTTCGGGCTCGGGCGCGGCCACCGGCGGCGGCTTGGGCGTGGACTTGACCGGAGGGGGTTCGGGCTTGTCTTCGGGGCGCTCTTCGCCGAGCACGTCCCAGATGTCGGAGCCGCCGGCGATGGCCTCTTCGAACTCGAGGTCGGCCTGGTTGCGCAGCGACAGCGTGATCTCACCCTGCGCGGCGGCGTAGGCGATCTCTTCGGCCTGCTCGGGCGTGACCGCGAGCGTGGTGGTCGGCTTCTTGCGCTTGGTGCTCTTCTTCTTCTTCTTCTTCTTCTTCTTCTTGCCGTCTTCGTCTTCTTCTTCTTCTTGCTCGTTGTCTTTGCGGTCGTTGACCGCGAGCACGTAGACGGCCTGCACCAGGGTGCGCGTCTCGGCGAGCTTGTCGCCTTCCTCGGGGTAGATCGTGACCACCACGTCGACGTAGTCGCCCGGGTTCAAGAAGCCCGAGAGCGCCGCGCCTTCGGCCACCTGCAGCGAGATGGCCCGCATGCCGCGTGGAATCAGGGCGTTGAGCCCCGCACCGCGCTGGAAGTCCGCGAGCCGGTCTTCGCGAATCCACTCGTTGGCCAGGATGCGCTCTTTGGGCGTGCGGCCGATGATGTGCTCGGGCGCCAGGAAGACCAGGTCTTCGTTGCCACCGGGCAGGTACTCGGGCTCGATCGGCAGCGCCAGGATGTCGTCTTCGGTGATGGTGATGCCCTGATACAGATCGCGCTGGGCCACGATGGCGGTCACCGTCGGATCAGGCGCCTGGGCCATGGCGATGCGCTTCTCGTAGTTTTCGACCATCTTCCACAGGACGACGGTCGCAGACAGGCCTGCGATCAGCGCCACCGCACCGAAGATCAGCGCGCGGGAGCTGGAGCCGCCGCGCGCGGCGCCCTCATCGTCGTTCTTCCGTCCCTTCTTCCTTGCCATGCAAGGTCTCCCTTCGCGCCGCTCGCAGCGGCGATTCTGGTTTGGGGGTTCGCGTCAGTGTAGCGGATCGCCTACGTCAACGGAAGACACACGAGCATGACTTCGGTTCCCCGACTGCCGGGCGAAACGGCCGAGCCTACTCGAACAGCGCACGCAGCTCGGTGGCGCTGAGCTTCTTCACGAAGCCGCCCTCGGTGCCCAGCGCCGCCTCGGCCAGCTCGCGCTTGGCGTCCTGCAGGTCCAGGATGCGCTCCTCGACGGTGTGGGCCGCCACCAGGCGAATGGACACCACCGGCTTGTCTTGCCCGATGCGGTGGGCGCGGTCGGTCGCCTGCTGCTGGACCGCCGGGTTCCACCACGGGTCCAGGTGGATGACGTAGTCGGCCGCCGTCAGGTTCAGGCCCGTGCCACCCGCCTTGAGCGAGAGCAGGAACACCGGGGGCCCCTCGTCGCTCTGGAAGTGGTCGATGACCGCCTGGCGATTGCGGGTGCTGCCATCCAGGCGCGCCCACCCCACATCGAGCTCGCGCAAGCGCGGTTCGACGCGATCGAGCAGGCCCGTCCACTGCGAGAACACCAGCGCCTTGTGCCCCTCGGTCACCAGCTCCACGATGATCTCTTCGAGGCGGTCGAGCTTGGCGCTGCCGGCGGGGTGTTCGCCGGGCAGCAGCGTGGGATCGCAGCAGGCCTGGCGCATGCGCAGCAGCGCCTCGAGGATGTGCATGGTGGCCCCACCCTGGCCCCGCTCGGCGATGGCCTTCTGCACGTCGGCCCGAGCCGCCATGCGCACCGCGTCGTAGGTCTTGCGCTGCTCGGTGCCCATCTCGCAGCGCTCGACCATGTCGGTGAGCGAGGGCAGCTCGGCGGCGACCTGCTTCTTGAGGCGGCGAAGCACGTAGGGCCGCACCTTCTTGCGAAGGGCGGTGCGCGCGCTGCTGTCGCCGTTCTCGATGGGGCGGCTGTAGCGGTCCCGGAACGACTCGCGGCTGCCCAGGAAGCCGGGCATCAGGTAGCGGAACAGGCTCCACAGCTCATCGAGGCTGTTCTCGACCGGGGTACCCGTGAGGCAGAGCCGGTTGTCGGCGTTGAGCCGGCATGCCGCCTTGGCCGTCTGGGACTGGGGGTTCTTGATGCTCTGGGCTTCGTCGAGCACCGCATAGGCGAAGCGGCGCTGCTGCAGCGACGGCAGATCCTTGCGGAGCAGCGCGTAGCTGGTGAGGATGAGGTCGCTGTCGTCGAGCTGGCGTTGCGGGCCGTGGTACACGTTGACCGAGAGGTTGGGGGTGAAGCGCCCCGCCTCGCGCTCCCAGTTGCGAAGCACGCTGGTGGGCGCCACCACGATGCTCTGCCCGCCGGCGTCCGAGATGGCGGCGAGCGCCTGGATGGTCTTGCCCAGGCCCATGTCGTCGGCCAGGATTCCGCCCAGCTCGACGTCGCGCAGGAAGCGCAGCCAGCGGTAGCCGACGTCCTGGTAGCCGCGCAGCTCGCCGGTGAAGCCGTCGGGCAGCGGGATGTCGGGCAGCCCGCCGCTGGCAACCAGGAAGTCCTGGAGCTTGCGCAGGTCGGGGGGAACCTCGACGTTGGGCTCGCTCTCGAGCAGCTCGACCAGCGAGGTGGTGGCATTGCGGTCGATGCCGCCGGTGGCGTCGCGGGCGTCCATCAGCTCGCGCAGGATGGGGCCGTGCGTCGACAGCCAGTCCATGGGCAGCGGCGCGTAGCCACCCTCGAACAGGGGCACCAGCGAGCGGCCCATCTGCCAGGCACGCAGCACGGCCTCGACGTCGGCCTCGCCCGACCCGCCCTCGAAGCTCACGTCGAGCTGCCAGCGGCCATCGGGGCGCTGGGCCACGGTGATGGCGGCCCGGATGGGGTCGTGGCTGATGGCGAAGCGCTCGGGATCGACCCGCCCGCGCACGATGCCCTTCCACAGGGGCAGCTTGTCGCGCAAGAAGGCAGCCGCCTGCTCGGGAGGCAGCACATGGGGGAAGCCCACCACCATGTTCATGCGCTGCTCGAACTCGCGCGCCACGATGCGCTCGGCGGCGTAGTCGCGCCCGGGAACGACATCGCCCAGGATCTTGAAGGTGCCCTTCTCGACCCGCGCCACGGCAGGCGTGCCGTACACCAGCGCGGTCGCCACCTGCAGCCCGGCCACCGTCTCTTGCAGGGTGATCTCGACCTGCGGGCGAATCTGTTCGTCGCGGGGCAGGCGGTCGCTCGCGATCACCACGTCGATGCGCTCACGCAGGCGCGGGATGTCGTGGGCCACCAGCCGGGTCACGTCGCTCTGGCTGTACGGGACCCCGCGAACCAGCCGCCGCCGCTGCTCGGGCGTGAGCGAGCCGTGGGAGGTCGGGTGCAGGGTGTTGCCCACCAGCGCCGCCCCCCGAAACAGCTCGTCGATGCCCGAAGGCCGGTACAGCCCCAGCTTGAAGCCCTCGCCGTCGTCGACGACGCGCACCTCGAAGCTCACGTCCTCGGCCGACAGGCGCACGGCCTTGCCGTCGAGCGTGCCCTTGGTCTTGGGCTCGATGAGCACCAACAGCCGGCGCAGCGCGTCGGCCGCCAGCGGCCCCGGCGACTGGAGCGCCAGCAGGCCCTCGGCGTGGGCATCGCCCCGACGCGTGATGAAGCGCGAGTCGGCCAGCGTGCCCACCAGCGGCTCGCTCTTGCCGTCGGCGTACAGGATGGTGCGCGACAGCTCGAGCGCCGAGCCCTTGCGGGCGAAGTCGTAGCGCAGCTCGACCTTGTAGGCGTCGTCGGGCTCGGGCAGCTTCTTGCCGATCTTGCGCCCCTTCTGCATGCTGATGATCGCGGCAGCGACGTGCACACAGGCCTCGCCCGGCGTCTCGCAATCACAGCCCCAGTCCGGGTCTGCCGGCCACAAGAACACCTCGTGGGCGATGGCGCGCCCCGGTGCCTTGACGCGCAGCTCGATCTCGTCGCCGTCGTCGGACAGGCCGCGAACGGCGCCCTCGCGGGCGAGCTGTACGGCCGTGCCCCAGACGCGGTCGTCGACCGCATCCCGGACATTGGCGAGCAATGATTCGATCCCCATCCCGACGCCCTAACGAGGCCACGCCCACCCGGGTACGTGTCGTTTCGGTGGCGGGGGCCGCGCCGGCCTAGGGTTGACGTATGAGCATGAATTTGGCGCCGAGGCCGATTGGGAAGCCCTTCACTTCGGTCGATCCGATGGTGACGTCTTCGCTCACGCGGCGCATCACGTCGATCATGCCGCCGTAGATCAGGTAGTTCGTCCAACGAATCGGGCGAACCTCGGGAAACTCGGGATGCTGGGCCGGCAGGGTGGTGTAGTCGACCCAGACCTCGTCGGGCACCTCGGGCGACTGGCGCGCGATGAACGGCCCGTAGCCCTGGAACCACACCACGTAGCGTCCCAGGCCGCCGGGGTGGTTGTACCCGACGATCGATCCATCGGAGTGCCGGGCAAAGCGCTTCTGGAACCAGCGGAAGGGCGGCGCGGTGTTGCCCCCCTCGTGGATGCGGACACGCCCATCGGCGTGCAGGAAGTAGTCTTCGTCGACCGGACGGCCCTTGGCGAGCTCCCACAGGTCCCAGTACTGGGCCATGGGCAGCGCGTGCATCCACGCGACACGGTCTTCGTGGCTGGCCGCGTCGAGCGCGGTGGACAGCGTCTCGAGAGCGCTGACCTCACGAACGGCCGGAATCACGCCGGAGCGCCCTGATCCTTGGGAAGGTCCTTGAGCAGCTCGGCGAGCTCGCCGTTCTCGAACATCTCCATCATGATGTCCGATCCACCCACGAACTGGCCGTCGACGTACAGCTGCGGAATGGTGGGCCAGTTCGAGAACTGCTTGATGCCCTGACGGACCTCGGGGTCCTCGAGCACGTTGAAGGTCTCGAACTGCACGCCGAGGTGGCTCAGCACGTTCGAAGCGCGCATCGAGAAGCCGCACTGGGGGAAGTACTTGGTTCCCTTCATGAACAGCATGACGCGGTTGTCGTCGACCAAGGACTTGATGCGGGTCTGGGGGTCACTCATCACACACTCCAAAGGGCCGGAGGACGGGCCTCCGTGCCCGTCACTAATGGGGCCAAGAATCGGGGGTGTAGGTCTTGAGCGCCAGCGCATGGATGTCGTTGTACATGTGCTGGCCCAGGGCGCCGTACACGAGCTGATGCTGCTGCACCAGTCGCTTGCCCTCGAAGGCGCTGGACACGACCTCGGCGCTGAAGTGTTCGCCGTCGTTGGCGTCGTCGTTCACCAGGGCGGTGCAGTCCGGAAGGGCACCCTCGACGAGCTTCTTGATGCGGTCGGCAGAGAACACGGGCACCTCCGTTGAAGCCCGCGAAGTAAACGCAAACCCGCTTGACGACAAGTGGGCAGCAGACAAAGCTGTGCGACAACCCAGGTGCCCCATGCTGACGCTCGCGCTGCTTCTCTCCACTCCCGTTCAGGCCGCCAACATCGAGGTGTGGAGCCGCGACGACTTCGGGCAGGGGAACATCGACGACATCGACGGCTACGACGGCTGGGTCGCCGGCTACCGGTCCGACGCCTGGGGCCGCGTCGACGGCTACGCGCGCAGCAACTTCGACGACGGCGGCGGCACCTGGGGCGTCAACGGAGCGGTCAACAACTGGCTGGTTCGCGGCGAAGACGTCCAGCAGACCGTCATCGACGCCAGCTTCAAGACCAGCGACGACGACACCATCGGCGTGGTGTTCGGCAACAGCGCCAACGACACCATGTACCTGGCGGGCTGGAGCGCCGACCGCGCGCCGCACGGCGACATGCCGTCTGCCAAGGTCTTCCTGCTCAAGATCGACGGCGGCAGCGTCGACGTGCTCGCCGAAGAAGACGGCCCCGACCTCGAAGAGAACAACAACGACGACTGGGACGAGTTCGAGGCGCAGCCCAACCATCAGCTACGCGTGGTCGTGAACAACGGGGCCATCCGCGTGGTCATCGACGGAACCCGGTACATCAACCTGACCGACGGCGACCTGCTCCCCGCCGGCCAGGTGGGCCTGTACGCCTACGACGCTGGCTTCGACGGGAGCAGCCCCGGCAATCGCTCTCGCGTGGTCTTCGACGACATCGTCGTGTACCAGATCGACGAAGACGACGACGGGGTCGTCGACGACGAAGACAACTGCGAACTGGCCGCCAACACCGACCAGGCCGACGCCGACGGCGACGGCATCGGCGACGTCTGCGACGACGGAGAGGGCGACGCCGACGCAGATGCCGACGCCGACGCAGATGCCGACGCCGATGCGGACACCGACGTCATCCCCGACACGGGCTGGATCAGCGAAGAGGTGAAGGGCGCACGCGGGTGCGGCTGCGACAGCACCAGCGGGGCCGCCTGGCTCCCGCTCGCGCTGCTTCCGCTCCTGCTGCGGCGCCGCAGGTAGCGGCTCGCGCTACTCCTCGGGCGCCGGCGGCGGAGCCTCGGGTTCCTTCTGCTCTTTGCCCATGTCGATGATGAGCGCGCGGCGCCCATCGGGACGAAGGGCGGCGTAGCGGCCCTCAGGCAGAGCATCGGAGGCAATCCAGGCCAACTTGACGTCGCCGGCCTCTTTGCTGGTGACCTTGCCGGCATCGGGGGTGAGCGGCGGGCTCGGCGTCCACGAGTCGGTGGTGAGCGTGCCGCCCACGACCCACAGACCACCACCCTCGGGGATGCTCCAGGTCTCGGTGCCCTTCTTGAACTCCATCGGACCGGCCGCCCAGGTGACCTTGTGCCACTTGAAGCCGTTGATGTTGTCGTCGCCGTTGAGCAGCACCTTCTCGCCGGGCCCGACCACCTGAACGCGCTTGGCCTTCTTGAGGTAGTTGAACTTGGTGTCGCCGACTGGGTACTCCTTGATGTCGGTGCTGGTGCGGATCGCCGTCACTTCACCCTTGCCATTGTCGAAGTACACGCCGGGGCCACCGCCGCTGCGAATCGCCTCGAGCGTGATGGGCCCACCCGCACCCTTCTCGATGGTGCCGCCGGCGGGAAGCCACAGGCCTTCGTCGGACAGCTTGACGGTGTAGGCGGTCTGGCTGGAGCAGACCCCCTCGATCACGAAGCTGCCGTCTTCGCCAGTGGTGGCTCCGAACTTCTGGCAGGTCATGCCGACGTCGTCGACCGCCGACAGGGTGAGGGTGACCTCGGCAATCGCGTTGCCCTGGTCATCCTTGAGCGACCCTTCGAGGCTGGAAGAGCCACAGGAGGCAAGGAGCAGAGCTCCCAGGAGAGGAAAAGAGCGCATCGCGGAATCCTTCGTTGGATGTGAAGCTTCCCGACCCCTAGCAAACCCCGCGTAAATCTACCACAAAAGCACGACATCGCTCGTCGACGCCCGCCTTCCAATCGGGCTCGACGGCGCCGGCGGGCGGGAAGAGTACGCTGCGTGAAGCCGCGATGAGTGCGCCTCGACCGCCGGCAACCAGGGGTGCGACGTCGCTGGCCGTCGCCCCCTGAGCGCCGAACCCGGGCATCAAGAACCAGCAGTGACCCATCCGGGCGCGCCACCCGTCGATTTCGTCGGGCAGGTTCGCGGCCACCACCGCACCCACCGGCCCGTAGCCGTGCACGTCGGCCCGCTGCGCGCTCCAGGCCTCGAGCTGATCGGCCACCGCCGGCGCGATCGAGCGCTCCAGCTGCCACTGGTACGAGCCCGGGTTGCTGGTGCGCACCAGCACGAACATGCCCTTGCCATGGGCATCGCACGCGTCGAGGAACGGCGTCAGCGACTCGATGCCGAGGTAGGGCGACAAGGTCACCGCGTCGGACTCGCACGGTGCCCCAGGCTCCATGGTGACCCGGGCATAGGCGGCCGCCGTGGACCCGATGTCGCCCCGCTTGTTGTCCAGCAGCACCATCAGCCCCGCGCGCCTGGCCTCGGCGACCACCTCTTCGAGCACGGCCACGCCGCGGGCGCCCAGTGCCTCGAAGAAGGCGCTCTGCGGCTTGACGATGGGCACCTGGCCGGCCACCACGTCGACGACACCCAGCGCCCACTCGCGCACCGCTGCCGCCGCGGCTTCGCGGAACGTGTCACCCCGCAGCCCCTCATACCGGCGACGCAGGGACACCGGCAGCCGATCGAGATGCGGGTCGATGCCCACACAGGCTGGGGCACCACAACGGGCGGTGGCATCGGCGAGACGCTCGGAGAACGGCGCGGGCATGGGCCTCCCGGAGGCGCCGGCACGGCCCCCTGGCGAACGGGCGGCGATCGTGGCACCTTGCAGGGGTCGCGTAACGCATCGACACCCGGGAGCCGCATGCGTCCGTTTCTGCTTCTTGCCCCCCTCGCCCTGTTCGGCTGCACCGACGGCACGCCCACCGTCGAAGACACCGCCGTCGACTGGTGCACCGCCGACTCGTTCACCCGCTGGAACGTGCAGCGGCGCGGTGAAGGCACACCCGGGGTCGGCAACCCGAGCGCCTACGACGGTGACGGCGGCAGCATCTGGTGGCAGCCAGAGACCGTGCCCGAGGGCGGCGCCGACACCGGCGCCGGCGCCTTCTACCGCGACGGCTGCCCCAGCACCTGTGTCGACTTCGAAGACAACACCTGCCCCTGCGGCATGGTGCCCACCGAGCAGTCCGAGCTCACCTTCAACCAGTTCTCACGGGCCGGAACCACGACGATTCCCGAGTTCAACTCCTTTGACGACACAGGCGCCCGGCAGACCGCCTGTGTGAGCACCGACGGCGACGGTGCCAGCTGGCGGTTCACCATCGACGACGCGCCCTTCGGCCAGCTCACCATCCGCTCCAGCACGGTGGGCAGCTTCGTGGCCGGCGAGGCCGGTGGTCACTCCATCGACCTCGAGCTCTTCGCTCTGGACGAGCCGTACTCCGTGGTCAACGACAACTGGAGCTATGGGCAGCTCGACATCACGTCGACGGGCTCCACCTTCGAGGGAACGCTCAACGGCGGCAACGGGTTGGGCAACGGGAACACCCAGGAGATCGTTTCGATCTCGGTGGTGTTCAGCGCCACCGAGGACGACTAGCCATGCTCTGGATCCTCTGTTCGGCCGCCCTCGCGGGCCCGGCCGACGAGCTGCTCACCAAGGTCGACGAGGCGGTGACCCGGGCGGCCGACGCCCACGTCATCCTGCACCTTCAGACCACCGACAAGAAGGGGCGCCCCGTCGAGCGCACCATCGAGACGTGGCAGAAGGGCGACGACAAGCGCCTGGTGCGCTTCAGCGAGCCCGCCAGGCTCGCCGGCACCGCCATGCTGGTGCCCGACGGCGACACCATCTACCTGTACCTGCCCGCCTACGGGCGTGCCCGCCGCATCGTGGGCGAAGCGCGCGGCGACGCCTTCGTGGGCACCGACTTCGCCATGGAAGATCTGGCCGCGACGCGCTTCTCAGAAGAGTGGAAGCCCGAGCAGACCGCCGACAACGTGCTCTCGCTCACGCCCCTTCCCGACAAGAAGACTTCGTCGGCCCGAATCGAGCTGACGGTGCGGCCGGGCGACCATCTGCCCGAGCGCATCGTGCACTTCGACAAGGATGGGCAGCGCCTGCGCGAGCTGACCTTCGCCGAGGTGCGTGACATCGATGGCATCCCTCTGGCACACTCCATCTCGGTCGAGAACATGGAGTCGGGGCGCACCACGCGTGCAACCGTCTCTTCGGCCGAGTTCGACAGGGGTCTCGAAGACACCCTGTTCACCATCACCAACCTGCAACGGTAGGACACTCCCCACAATGCGAAACCTCGCTCCCCTCCTCCTCCTCCCATTCCTCTTCGCCTGCCCTCCCTCCGAAGGCGATGACACCGGCGCCAGCGAAGGCGTCGCCGGCGGCAACTTCGACTTCATGACCACCGGCGTCGACGACCAGTGCAGTGACGGCGCCCTCAACGTCGTGTACTTGCCCGATGGCGCCGGCACCACCAACGACTTTGGTGCACCCATCTACATCCCGGGCGACGACGAGCTTCCGTACAACGGCAGCGTCGACCTGCCCGACCCGTTCACCGACGTCACCGTCGACATCACCGGCGACGCCACCGCGGGCACCCGCGCCTTCGCCGGCGCGCAGAACACCCAGGTCGACCTCGACCCCGACACCTACGCCGACTGCAAGGTCGACATCGGCATCGCGGCCGACTGCACCCTGTCGGGCGCCGACGCCATCGCGTGCACCGCAACGCTCGAGATGAGCAGCGCGACCGGCGCCGACTGCCCGACCTTCGACAGCGATCCCTGCACCGTGACGCTCGACATCTCGGGCACCCGCGCCGGCTCGTAGCGGCTGCTCGCGCTCGCGCTGCTCGGTCTCGCCCCGGCGACGGCCCAGGACTTCGAGTCCGGGGGCGTCGTCGGGGCGAACCTGCATCTGGGTGTCCTGGGCTGTGGCGGCTACGCGGGGGACTGCCCCTGGCTCGAGTTCCAGGACCTGGCGACCGCGGGCGGCTACATCGAGGGCGAGACCAGCACCGATGTGGGCTACCGCGTCGACGGGCTGCTGCGCCTGCACCAGCAGACGGGCATCGTCGAGGCCATCGACAGCGAGCAGTACCGGCTCATCCAGCCGTTCACCCTCGACATCAACGAGGCCTGGGTCGAGGCGCGTGGCGACTGGCTCGATGTGCGGGTCGGCCAGCAGCAGATCGCATGGGGCGTGGCCGACGGCATGAACCCCGTCAACGTGGTGAACCCCTACGATCTGCGCGACCCCATGCGCTTCGACAAGCGCCTGGGCACCGTGGCCGCCACCGCACGGCTGCACCACAAGCAGGCCGCCTTCGAGGTCGTGTACGTGCCCCTGTTCCGGCCGGCGCGGCTGCCCGAGGCCCTGGACATCCTCGAGAACGCCGACTCCCTCTTCGACTTCAGCGACGTCGGAGGCGGCGACATCGAGCTGGGTGAGCTCGAGACCCGCACCACGGTGCCCGACAACCGCATCGGCTTCAACAGCGTGGGCCTTCGCGCCTCGGTCGCCGCGCCATGGGCCGATCTGGCCGTCGTCTTCTACACCGGAAAGGACAGCCTCCCCAACGTGGGCGGCGAGTCCCGCCTGGTGGGCTTTGGCTCCGTCGACGATCGCGTCGACGTGGGCATTCCCGTGGTGTGGCCCAGCGTCACGCTCGCAGGCCTCGAGACACGCGCTCCCTTGTTCTGGGACATCGCGGGCTGGGTCGAAGGCGCGCTGGTGCTGCCCCAGGAGCTCGTGGTCACGTCCAATGTGGCCCAGCTCGAGTCGCTGGTGCGCCTCAACATCATCGACGAGGTGCCCGACCCCGTGCCCAGGACGGTCATCCAGGACGGCCGGCCCTATGTTCGCTCGGTGGTGGGTCTGGAGCGCTTCTTTGGGCGCGTCCAGGTGAACGCCCAGTGGCTGCATGGCCTGCCCACCGAGCGCAGCGCCGGCGACATCCGCGACTACGGTGCCCTGGCCATGCTGTTCACCATCTCGGACACCGTGAAGCTGACCACGCGCGGCACCAGCGACTTCACCACCGGCGTGCTCGCCGCCGGCCAGCTCGACGTCCTACACGGCGACGCGCTCACCATCACCGTGGGCGGCACCTTCGCCATCGCACCACCCGACACCGCGCTGGGTCAGCTGACGCCGCTGTCCAACGTGCACCTGGGCACCAGCTTCAAGTTCTGACGGGGGTGCCGCGTGCACGGCACCCTCCCACGCCTGCCTACTGCCGGTAGTCCAGGTTGAGCGTGATGTACGGCATCTTGTCTTCTTCTTCGATCTCGTGCTTCGAGAAGCGCATGGGGCGCAGGCGGCTGCGCACGCAGTCGGTGATCTCGGGGCTCTCGAGCTTGGTGCGCTCACCATTGCTGTAGCTGTTGATCACGCCGGACATGTCGATGTAGATCTTGGTCTGGTGCAGGCCCTCGACCTCGGCCTCGGGGCCCAGGATGGTGCCGCAGTAGGCGAAGGCGCCGATCTCGCGGTCGAGCACCGTCGAGACGATCTCTCTGTCGAGCTCGCGCGGCACGTCGTAGCTCATGCGCAGGTTCTTGGGCTCGGGCGGCTCCCAGCCCTCCATGGCCTTGTCGACGGTGAGCGTGACCGCGGTGACCTCTTTGGGGTCGGCGTCTTCGGGCACTTCGACCGTGGAGATCTCGCACAACTTGCCGTTGCCCACGTACTTGCCATCGACCTCGTGGGTGATGACCGGGGCACACTCCTCGAGCAGGGAGCGGACGCGCATGCGCTCGCCCACCACCACGTGCAGGTTCTTGCGCGGGTTGGGGGTGGCCTCGCCTTCTTGGGGCTCGGGAGGGGTCTCGCCCTCGGCGAGCTCGTCGACGGCGTAGGCGGCGGCCAGGCGCTGGTAGAGCTTGCGGGCATCCCAGCCCTCGCCGTACCACTGCACGGGGCCCTCGTAGATCTTGCCCTTGTCGCCGTCCATCCACAGCTCTTCGGTGAAGTCCGGGCCGTCGGCGTCGAGGGTGATGGGGAACAGCACGCCATCGCGGGCCACGACCTCGGGGTCGTCGCTGCCCGAGAGCTCTTCGACGCGGGCCAGCAACAGGGCCTCGCCGCCGGCCTTCTCGAGCGGCTCGAACAGGTCTTTGCCGGGGGCGTCGCCCACCGCGACCAGCAGCACCTTCTTGTCGCTCAGCTGAAGGTTGGCGAGGGGCACGGGCTTGGCTTCTTTGGTCCAGCCTTGGCCGTTCCACGTGTAGGCGCGGCCCCAGCCGTCGTCTTTGCTCCACAGCAGGACGTCGCCGAAGCCTCCCTCGGTGGGGCGGGCGTTCTGGATGTTGCCGTCGGGGTCGTAGGCCATCGAACCGGGAAGATCGTAGCCGAGCTCGTCGATCACGTCGGCCAGGGGCCCCAGATCGCTGACGGCCTTGAGGGTCTCGGTGGCGGTGCCCTCGACCAGGCGCACACTGAAGGTGAACAGCAGCAGCAGGATGACGCCGAACATGTCGAAGAGCGTGCCCTTCTGAACCACGTCGCCGAGCTCGGCAAAGAACGCGAACAGGGCGATCACCCAGGCGCCCACGAGCGCGATCCACCCCAGGGTGGCCAGATCGGCCCCGTGGCTGACGCCGGCCTGCAAGAACTCGGCATAGCTGGCGCCGCTGGCGGACGACAGCTTGTTGGCCAGATCGATGCTGTTGCCCAGCAGGACGGCCTTGCCGGCCCAGCTGACCGCGAAGATCAGGGCCAGGCCCGACGCAAAGCGCATGCCCGCCACACGGAAGGCGTGATCGTGCAGGTGCCGGCGGAACGAGCCCACGGCCACGCCGATGCCGCCAAAGCCGATGACGGCGGCGATCGCGAAGCCCGGCGTGCCCAGGCCCTTGGTGGCCGCGAACACAGCACAGCCGACGGCGGTGGCGATGGCCACCACAGCGGCCATGACCGCCGAGAACCAGGTGGTTCGCGAGTCTTCGTCGCCGCGCAGTGCAGCGCCGAGACCGGCACCCCAGGCGGCGAGCACCATGAGGCCTGCGCCGACCCACCGGCCGAACCAGTCGGGCAGCAAGGCGCTGGCGTAGCCGCTCTTGGCCATGCTGGGCAGGACCTCGGCGGAGGCGGAGTCGAGCGCGGCCAAGGCCGTCCCGGACCCCATCCAAGCGCCAATGGCTCCGACCGAAAGTGCGAGCAACGGCACCAACAACCACACCGCGAGGGGCACGCGTCGCTGCGCGATGCCCATTGCCGTGAGTCCAAGTGCCACGAGCACACCCAGGCCGCCGAGTCCGGCCAGGACGTACATGATGGTTCCACCCTCTGCAATCACCGACACCTTGGTTCCTCCACGCGAAACCCCTGGGGCGTTTGACGGCGCAGGGTATCAAACTTGGACGGCTCAGCACGGTCACGGCATTGTCAGGCCCGTGTCGCTCGCGCGCAGAACGTTATGCACACGGCCCGGAGCGACCGTGGTCGAAGAGTTCGATTTTGCCATCGTGGCGGACGACATCATGCTCAACGGAGCATTCCTGCTGCGCCAGAGCCTGGCGGAGTTCTACGAGTGCGCCTTGTGGTTCCCCAAAGATCTCGAGGGCTACGCCGATCAACTCGAGGGCATCCCGCGCGTGTTCTTCATCGGCGAGAGCAGCTACTCGCGGTTCTTTGGCGCCATGACGGGCACGGCCTGGGAGGGCTTCGGGGTGAAGTGGGGCGCCAAGGGTCGCAGCTGCGTGATCCGAGCCACCAGCCAGCTCGAAGACGATCCCGATCGCCAGCGCACGGTCGACATGGAGCTCGCGCGCGTGCGGCGCCAGATCACGCTCGAGAAGGCCAAGCACCCCAAGAGCCCCGGCCACCGCGTGTGCGCCAACTTCTTGGACCCGTACACCGCGATGCGCACCATGCCGCCCACCATCATGTCCCCCAGCGATCACGTCGCGATGGTGCAGTACCAGGTGGCGATCGCCGAGTTCTTGCGCCTGGGCTTCGATGACTGGTGCTGGGCCGACGACGCATGAGGCGCCTGCTCACCATCGCCTTCGCCGCGGCACCGCTGGCGGCGCTCACCGCCTGCGGCAGCGACATCCCCAAAGATGCCGACGTCATGGCGACCTTCTGCAGCGTGAGCCACCACGACGCCTACACGCTCGACAGCGCGGCCATCGACGGCGACACCCTGTCCATCGACGTCACCTACAGCGGTGGTGCCAAAGAGCACGTCTTCTACATCTGCTGGGCCGGCTTCTACGAAGAGAACGACCCCGAGGTGTTCGTCGAGGCCAACCCGCCCCGCACCCACCTGACCGTGGGCCACGACGCCAACAACGACTCGGCCGAGGCCGAGATCACCGAGACGCGCACCTTCGACATCGCCCCGATCCGCGCCGACTACGACGACTCGCACGACAACGGCGCCGACCGCATGGTGGTGATCGTCGACGACACGCTGCAGCTGCAGTACGCCTGGTAGGGCGAGCGCTGGGCCTTGCTCAGGGCGCCGGTCGCAGCTGACGCATGACCAGCCACAGGCCCGATCCCCCGGCCAGCACCGGTGCACAGACCACCATGGCCATCCATGACAAGCCGTACAGCGCGCCCTTCACGATGGCACCGTCCGGGTCCGACGGCACCCGCGTGCCGCTCAACACCACCGTGTAGGCATCCCAGCCCTGCACCAGCATTCCAGCCCAGGCCCCCACCAGCAAGGCGGCGACGAGCATCCCGACCCAGGGCAGCGCGCGTGTCATGCGATCCTCCCGTTCACCAGCTGCCACAGCGGTCCGAAGCAGGCCGCATAGGCCAGCACGGCGTCCCCAACCTGGTTGCTCGCCCGGTAGCGCAGCGCTCCGTCCCGATCTTCGGGGAAGGCGGCCAGCTCCAGCGACGACAGTAGCTGCCGGTACCAGCGCTCGTCCCCGAAGGCCCGAGCCCCCAGCACCGCCAGCCCGCTGCTCCCGGGACTGGCGTCCAGGACGGGCACCACCGGCCCCGAGTCGACGTCCACCACGTTGCGCTCGCTGGCCGGCCATTCCTTGGCGTAGCCGAAGCCCAACAGGTGGGAGCCCAGCTCGTCTCGGGCGAGGCTGTACTGCTGCCGCGCGAACACCGGGTCAACCAGCAGCAGGTTGTGCAGGCTCATCCACAGCGAGCTGCCCTCGGGGCCATCGAGCGGCGTGCCATCCCATCGATAGCTGGACACCAGCAAGCCGGTCTTGTCGCTCACCAGAGCATGCTTGGCTTGCGCGACCCAGTCGTCGGGCAGGGTGCGGTCGACCGAGATGCCCGCCGCTTCGCCCATGCGTAGTGCCGCCAGCGCCGTGGTGTTGCAGAAGGTCCAGCACTCGTCGGGGTAGCTCTCGCCGGACAGCACCGGCCCCTCGCGCATCTGGCGGGCCACCAGCTCCAAGCGGGCGGCCAGCGCGGGCCGGTAGCGGCTGCCCGGGGCCACCAGCTCGTAGGCGGCCATCATCGCGGCGATCTCGCCGTCCACGAACAGGCTGCGATCGGGCTCGCTGTGCCACCGCCCCACCCGGGAGTACGACAGCAAGAAGAAGTGCATGCCCTCCCACGCCTCGGCCTCGAGCGTGTCGGCGATGGCCTTGTCGATGACCGCCAGGTAGCGCGGCGCATCCGCGGGACGGCGCAGCGCCAGGTTGGCCAGCGCCAGCACCAGGAAGGTGCGCCCCATGAAGTCCCACTCGGGATTGCTGGAGCGCATCAGCGAGATGTCCCCGCCGTCCCCTTGCTCCCACATGCGGCAGTGGCGCTCCACCAGGGCGAGCGCCCAGTCGGGCAGCTCGCCGTCGGCGTCGAACATGCTGCCCGTGGAGCGCCCGAACACCCAGGGCGCCGCCGCCACCCAGCCCGTGCCCGCCGCCGCGAAGCAGCCCAGTCCCGTCAACAGATCGCGTCGTGTCGTGGTCATGCCCCAACATACGCAGAAGCCGGGTTCCCGCCTGTGCGGAAGAACCCGGCTTGCTGTGCAGGCGACGTGCAGGGCTACGGCTGTGGCTTGGCCAGCCCCTTGACCTCGGCGTCGGTGCTGCCCAGCTCGACGGCCTTGGCTGCCGCTTCGGCGGCCTTGGCAGGGTCGCCGAGCTTGGCCTGGCACTTGGCCAGCCACTCGTGGGCACCGGGCCAGTCGTTGACGCTGGCAGCGGTGGCCGCCAGCGCGGTCGCCGCCTCGGTGGCCTTGGCCTTGGCGTCGTCGCCCTCACCAGAGGGGTTCACGCAGTTGAAGCCCTCGCGGTGCGCCTTGAGCCAGTGATCGGGCTTCTCGGTGGGGCGATCCATGCTGACCGCGCCCTCGAGCTCGAGGTCGGTGCCCTTGGCGATCGCCGTGAGCGCCTGGTCGAGGGCGCCGTAGAACTCGCTCTCGGGCTTCTTGTAGGTCTCGGAGAGCTTGCCGCCGGACTGTTCGCCCTCGCCGCCGCTCAACACCAGCACGACGTCCAGGCCCACGTTGCCGTCCGACCAGCGAAGCCCGGGCTGCACCACGTAGCGAACGCCCTCGGCCTTGGCGATCTCGTCGGCCTTGCGCTCGTCGTCCTTCAACCCGTTGGTCTTGGACAGCGGGCTGACCTCGAGGCCCTCGACCTTGGACAGGCGCTCGACCAGCACACCCGTGATGGCATCGGCCGCGCCGTCGTAGCCCTCGGTGCGGGGAACCACCGGCATCACCAGCACCTTGCCGCCGCGGATGACCTCTTTGGGGGGGTCTTTCATGAGGTAGGTGACGGCCATGCCGCCACCGAAGAACAGGCCGAACAGGCCGACGGTGGCGAAGCCCAGCACGGCCACCTTCATGACCTGCTGGGCGATGGGCACCGGGGGGTCGGGCGGCGGCGGCTCAGGGGGGCCGTCGTCTTCGAGGGTCAGGACTTTCTTGGGGTCCTCTGCCATGGGGAAGCCATCCTCCGTGGGGTCCGTTTGCGGGACCGGACTCTACCGCAGAGCGCCGTCCGGGGATAGATCGGCGCGCATGAATCGACCGCTGCTGCTGGCCTTTACCGCCCTGTCCGCCCTCGCGAGTGGCTGGGCCCTGTACCTCGTCCAACTCCACAACGATGCGGTGGCCCACCTGCTCGAACCGGGCGCGCTCTGCTCCGACGGCAGCTGCGGCGCCGTGCTCGCGTCCGAGTGGGCCACCATCGGAGGCATCGCGGTGAGCGCACCCGCCGCCCCGGTCTTCGCGGTGCTGGCCGTGCTCGGAGGGCTGGCCCTGGCCAACAAGGTCGAGGTCGAGCGCGTCTCGGGGCTCGCGACGCTCATCGGCCTCGCCGGCATCGGCTTCGGCGGTTTCTTGCTCTTCCAGATGCTGGTGAACATCCAGCAGATCTGCCAGTACTGCCTGGTCATGGACGCGCTGACCCTGGGAGTGCTGCTCACCGGCGCCGCGATGCACCCCGACGGCTTCGTCGCCGCCTTCAAGGAGCTGGGCGGCACCCTGGCCAAGCTCGCCACCCCCGGCCCCGAGCTGGCCCTGGTGGGCGCCGCCATCGTGTTCACCCCCATCGTCACCCTGGCACTGCCCGAGCCCGAGCCGCCCTCGGAGCCCGTGGTCGTCGTGGTCGAAGAAGAAGACGCCCCTCCAGCGCCACCGTCCGCCAACGAGCCCCCTGCCAAGCCCACCGCCGCCGAGCCGCCCAAGACCCGCCGAGTCGTCATTCCCAAAGAGGTCGCCGACATACCGCTGGGCCCGACCATCCCCGTCAAGGGCAAGGCAGACGCCCCCATCACCATCGTGATGTTCGAGGACTTCCAGTGCCCCTTCTGCCGAAAGCTGGCCGGCAACCTCGAGCTCATCGCCAACGAACGCCCCGATCAGGTGCGCTTCGCCTGGTACCACTTCCCCATGCACCAGGACTGCAACGTCGCCGAGCTCGCCAAGAGTCTGCATCCATTCGCCTGTGACGCGGCCAAGGCCAGCGAGTGTGCGCGCCAGCAAGACCAGTTCTGGCCCATGCACGACCAGCTGTTCCACAACAGCGCCCACCTCAAGGCGCGCGACCTGCAGCGCTACGCCCAGGAGGTGGGTCTGGACATGGGCCGCTTCGGGGCATGCATGCGCGACACCAAGACGCTCGACAAGGTCATGGCCGACACCGCGGTGGGTGCCGACCTGAAGGTGCGCGGAACACCCGCCTTCTTCGTCAACGGCCGGCGCTTCTCGGGCGCCCAGCCGCCCGAGGCCATCCGCGCCATCATCGACGCCATCGCCGCCAATCCCGACGACCGGGTGCTGCTCGATGTCGAGATGGTGGGCGAGGTCACCGGCGAGGTGCGCGGCAAGCCCGCGACCGTCCAGGTACCCGGGCCCTACGGTCCGGTCCGCATCGATGCCTTCGAGGCCTCCATCGAGGCCGGCAAGGCGGTGTCCAAGCCCGGCGTCGAGCCCGCCCGCAACATCAGCTGGTACGACGCGCAGAAGGCCTGCGAGGCCGCCGGCAAGCGCCTGTGCACCGAAGAGGAGTGGCTCGCCGCATGCACCGGCGCCAACCCCATCGACGCCGACGGCGACGGCCTGTACAGCGACGACCCCATCCAGGGCCGGCTGCACCCGTACGGCATGTACCCCCAGGAATCCTTGTGCGCGGCCAGCCGCAAGAAGGACGACCCCCGTCCGCTCATCACCGGCAACCACCCCCAGTGTGTCACCCCGACCGGCATCTACGACCTGGAGGGGGTGGTCAAGGAATGGGTCGGCCTCGATCCCAGCTCGGCCGGGGTCAAGGGAGGGTCGTACTACAGCATCGGCAGTGCCCGCTGTGGCTACTTCAAGGACTCGCTGCCGCCGGATCTGCAAGACCCATCCACCGGCTTCCGGTGCTGCGAGGGACCCCTTCCCGCCGCGCTGACCGCCAAGCACCACCCCGGCGGCAAGGTGGGCGATGCGCTGCTCGACTTCGAGCTGCCCACCCTCGACGGCGGCACGCTCTCCCGCGCCGATCTAAAGGGCAAGCCCGCCATCCTGACCTTCTGGGCGAGCTGGTGCGGCCCCTGCCGGCAAGAGATGCCCGCCCTGTCCGAGATGTACGACAAGTACCGCGATGAGGGCCTGGTGGTGGTGGGCGTCAACGTCGACAAGGTCACGCCCAAGGCCAAGGCCTTCCTGCGCCAGACCCCGGTGACCTTCCCCATCGCCGTCGATGCCGACAGCGCGTTCATGGAGCGCTTCGACACCCGCGGCGTGCCCACGTCTTTCTGGATCACGCGCTCCGGCGAGATCCGGCAGCGCTCGGTCGGCTACCACGAGAGCGCCAAGGCCCAGCTCGAGCCCGACGTCCAGGCATTGATGGCCGCGGAGTGATGCACAACATCTGCACGGAACCTTGTGGCTGAACCCGTGACAAACTGACGCGTGGTCCTCCTCCTGCTCGCGCTCGGCTCTGCCCACGCCGACGACACCCTCCAGCTCGCCGACGACCACGTCGCGGCCATCGCCGCTGCCCACGCCAGCGTGTCCCTGCTGTACGCCGACGCCCAGGTGGTGACCCGCGACCAGCGGGTGCTGTGGTGCATCGAGGATCGGCTCACCGCCATCGAGATGCAGCAGGACTTCGCCCAGGCAGCGATGATCACCAGCGAGGTGCCCGTCGAGCACACCGCCACCGCCCGCGCCCAGGCCGAGCGGCTGGCGCAAGAGGCCCACAGCTGCATCGACTCGCCGCTGGGCACCGACCCGCAGTTCTTCCTCAACGACGTGCCCAACGGCGAGTGGATGGAGCAGCCGGTCGACTTCGTGCCGGACAACGAGCGCACGCCCATGGCGATTCAGGCCTGGAGGCTGGGCGGCAGCTTTGGCATCGATCTGCAGCCGCGCCTCACCGTGGGCACCCGACTTCAGCTCGGCGGCATGGGCTTCACCGAGCTGCACTTCCACGTGCAGCCCGACAACAGCTGGGTCGGCGCCCGAATCTTCTACTCGCGATCGGTGTACGCGGGCCCCGTGGACCTGTGGTTCGGCGCCAACCTGGAGGGCGCCCAGGACGGACTGAACACCGAGGCGGCGGTGCGGGCCACGATGTGGCTGTTCTGGGCCGACCTCACGGCCGGCGTCGCCATGCCATGGACCGACAAGCCCACGCCGGTGCCGACCACGAGCGCCCACCTGGAGTACGAGCTGGTGTGGCTGCCGCCGGACATGACCTTGGACCTCACCGCGGATGCGCGCTGGACGGCCGATCAGCCGCTCGATCTGCGCGCCGGGGTGATGCTGGACATCTGGTGGAGGGGCAACGACCGGCCATGGTAGTGGGCGATGGCGCACTTCCACGCTAAAAGGCGCCCGACCTCTTCCAACCCGGAGCCACCATGCGAACCGCACTGCTTCTCGGCCTCGCCGTCCTGTCCACCTCGGCGCTTGCCGCACCCACCGCCGTCCCCCACCAGGGCCGCCTGATGGACGCGCTCGGCAACCCGCTCACCTCCACCCACGACCTCAGCTTCGCCCTGTACGACAACGCGGCCGGAGCCGGCACCGCGGTGTGGACCGAGAACCACACCGGCGTCGACTTCGACAACGGCTACTTCGCGGTCACCCTGGGCTCCACCAGCCCCCTCGATGACAGCACCTTCGACGGCGGCACCTTCTACCTGGGCATCACCGTCGACAGCGGCGCCCAGCTGCCGGCCATCCCGGTGCTGAGCGTGCCGTACGCGCTCAACGCCGGCGTGTCCATGAACCTCGTCGACGGCGCCGACATCAACGTCAACTCGGTCGAAGTCAACGGCAGCACCGTCATCGACAGCAGCGGCAACATCGATGCCAGCCAGATCGTCAACATGCCGGCCGGCAGCGACACGCTGCAAGACCTGAACTGCTCCACCAACGGCGACGTCGCCCTGTTCAACGGCAGCGACTGGACCTGCACCAACCAGTCCAACCTCGCCGTCGGGGCCGGCAACCTCACCGGCACCGTGGCCATCGGCGCCCTGCCCGTCGGCACGTCCAACAACACGGTGGCCGCCGGTGATGACACCCGCTTCCACGCGCACGATCCGAATGAGCTGAACGACGGCCTGCTGGCGCTCGGTTTCTTGTCCAACATCCTGGACAACGGCGGGTTCGAAGACGGATGGAACGCGACCACCGCGGGCACCCCGGCGGCCCGTTGGTACGCGGCCGGGACGGCCACGACACTGGCCCTCGACAGCGACGCTGGCGACCACACCGGCGGCACGCAGGGCCTCAACCATGCCGGCCCCGCCGATGCCTTCGTCTACCAGCCCATCGAGCGCTGGCAAGACTACGTCGGCCGCACCGTCACGCTGTCGATCGATGTCAAGGTCGGCGGTGACGGCGCCATCATCGAGATCGACGACGGCGCAAGCAGCACGAGCCAGGCGGTTCCTGTTCAGGCCGGCTTCAACCGTGTCACGGTCAGCCACACCGTCGCCGCTGGCGCCGACAAGCTGGCCATCAAGCTGTACGGCAACGCGTCGGGCAGCTTCTTCGACGACGCGATGCTCCTGTTGGGCGACTACAGCAGCGGCGTGGCCTACGTGCCCCTCAACCCGGTGGATGCCGAAGCGCGCCTCCTTCGTTGGTACGAAGAGGGGCAGACGCAGCTGTACACGCATGACGCCCTGGAGAACGGACCCGCGGGCAACGACGGCACCATCCGCTTCACCAGCTACAAAGCCAACGGCCGGACCGAGCTCACTGACACCCGCAACGTCAGCTACTACTGCGTCGACTACTACAACGGCGGTGGCGACGTGCAGGGAACTCGCAACTCCCTGGGTCAGGGCAACTACTGGAATGGCACCTGGAACTGTGGACGACGTCGCTGTGAGTTCTCGGTCGAGACCGGTGGTGCCGTCCAGGCCAAGTACTGCCTCGTGACCTTCGACTGGACCGTCGAGATCGACGACAACACCTACTAAGTAGGGTCGCCGTGGTTGCAGAGGCGGGTCCCCAGGGCCCGCCTCTTCTGCTCAGCAGCCCTCGTCGACGTCGCCATCGCAGTCGTCGTCGATGCCGTTGCACGTCTCGGTTTCCTCGGGGTTCACATCAGGATTGGCGTCGTCGCAGTCGTCGGGGTCTGACCACGCATCGGTGTAGGGCGCGCCAATGTAGTCACAAGTGATGACGGCCTCACCGACCGTGAAGCCGTCCCAGTCGCCATCAAACCAGTTCAGCACCCCATCCACCGGCTCCTCGTCCACCTCCCCGTCGCAGTCGTCGTCCAGGTCGTTGCAGGTCTCGTCGGCCCCCGGCTTGCGCGCGCCATTGGTGTCGTCGCAGTCGGCTGAGTTGTCGACGTAGCCCTGCGGCGCCTCGCAGTCGTCGATGGGGGAGCCCAGGTCGCCGAAGCCGTCGGCGTCGCGGTCGATGTAGAAGGTCATGAGGTCCGGCGCCGTGCTGTCGACGTCGCCGTCGCAGTCGTCGTCGATGCCGTTGCACACCTCGGCCGCATCGGGGTGCACGGTTGCGTCGTCGTCGTCGCAGTCGGTGCAGGTGGCGCAGCCCGCTTCGACCGCGCCAAAGCCGTCACCATCGCGATCGGCGATGTCGTTGACCTCGTCGGGGCTCACGCAGGCGAGAGCGAAGAACACGAGCAGACTGGACACGAAGCACCTCCCAGGTCCGACACGCTATCTGGCGACGGACCACGACCGGGTACCAACGGCCCCAGATTACCGGCATGGCCACAGTGACCCTTCCGCGATAGCCGCGCCCCGATCAGCGGCATTCTACCGGCACCAGGAGCACCATGTCCGCCATCCCGCAGAACGACGAGCGCGGCAACTTCGGCTCGATGTTGGGCTTCATCATGGCTGGAGCCGGCTCGGCCATCGGTCTGGGCAATATCTGGCGTTTCCCCTACACCGCCGGCGAGTCCGGCGGCGGCGCCTTCATCGCCATCTACCTGTTCTTCGTGCTGCTCATCGGCGTGCCCGTGCTGTTCGCCGAGCTCATGATGGGCCGCGCCAGCCAGAAGAATCCGGTCGGCGCGTTCAAGGCGCTGGCTCCCGGCTCGATGTTCTGGCTGGTGGGGGCGCTCGGCGTGGTCACCGGCTTTGGCATCCTGGCCTTCTACAGCGTCGTGGCGGGGTGGACCCTGGGCTACATGGCCATGGCCATCAGCGGCGACTTCGCCGGCCAGCTCGACGCCGACGCCAGCACCGCGATCTTCACCTCCTACATCGGCGATGGTGCCATCTCGGTGGCCGGCGCCGGTGGCTTCCTGGCGCTCACGGCCCTGGTCGTGCGGGGCGGCGTTCAGAAGGGCATCGAGCGCACCACCACCGTGCTCATGCCCATGTTCTTCTTGCTGCTGGTCATCCTGGCGGCGCGGGCCGTGACCCTGCCCGGCGCGGGTGCCGGCATCGAGTTCATCTTCAGCCCCGACTTCAGCAAGGTCACCCCCACCGTCGTGGTGAAGGCGCTGGGCCAGGCGCTGTTCAGCCTGTCGCTGGGCATGGGCGCGATGATGACCTACGGCAGCTACCTCGACCGCAAGAACAACCTGCCCCTCGCCGGCGCCAGCGTCGCCTTCTTCGACACCGCGATTGCGCTGCTCGCCGGCCTGATCATCTTTCCCGCGGTGTTCGCCACCGGCGCCGACCCCGCCGGGGGGGCCGGACTCGTGTTCGTGGTGCTGCCCACCATCTTCCAGGCCATGCCCGCCGGCCAGGCCTTCGCCATCGCCTTCTACGGGCTGCTGGCCATCGCCGCGCTCACCTCCACCATCAGCCTGCTCGAGGTCGTGGTGGCCTACCTCGTCGACGAGCTCGGTGTCGACCGAGAGCTGGCGGTGTGGGGCACCACCGCTGCCTGCTTCGTGCTGGCGGTTCCTTCGGCCCTGGGCAACGGCGCGGTGGGCTTCTTCAGCAAGCTGCCGGGGCTCGGCATCGGCTTCCTGGACTTCCAGAACAACCTGTGGGGCAACTACTCGCTGTCGCTCGGAGCCCTGGCCATCGCGGTGTTCGTGGGCTGGGTCTGGGGCACCGACAAGGCGCTGCAAGAGGTCAGCCAGAGCGGCGATGCCATGCCCGTGGCCCCGGTGTGGGCCGGCTTGCTCAAGTTCCTGTGCCCCGTCGCGATCGCCGCCGTGCTCGTGTATGTGGCGGTGACCGGGGACTATTTCTAGACCTTGCTCGGGGTCAGGTAGCGACGAAGGCCGGGGGTTCGGGGGCCGGCCCTGCACCTCCGGCGCGCAGCGAGGGTCGGTCCCCCGGACCTCTGGCCGGCTGGAGTCGAGAGGCTGGACGGCGGATTGAAGCGGACTTCGAACTCAACCCACCAGGGACCCCCGCGGAAGGGCAAGCCCGCCAAGGAACAGCTGGACATCGCTACCGCAGCAGCTGCTCCATCAGCACCTCACCGAAGCGGGGGTCGGCGGTGTGGCAGTACTTGGCGGTGTGCTTGGACTCGAGCTGCGCTGAGAGCAGCAGGTAGGGCTTGTCTTGGGGGGTCTGGTCGCCCTGTAGCGCCGGGTCGGTCACGTCGTTGGGCAGCGTGTCGATGCGCACGGGCCAGGCCTCGCACTGCATCAACTGCGGATGGGTCAGGTAGCCAACGGCGAGGGTGTCGAAGGGGTTGAAGCCGTCGACCGCGAAGCGCTCCTTCCACAGGCCGATCCAGCTCGGCACGGCGGTCGCGAGCCACCGGGTGGCGTCGTTGCCGGCCCTCCAGCGCGCGATCTCGGCCTCGGTGATCCACACCTGGCTGCTGATCTCCCAAGGCGTCAGCGTCAGCGGCACCCCAGACTCGACGAGGATCTGGAATGCCCCGGCATCCTGCTCGAAGTTGAAGTCGCGGTGGCCCTTGCGGTTGGTGGTGCCCGTCACGAAGCGCTGCCCCGGCCGCCGGCCCGCCACGGCCACCACCTCCACCACCCTGCTGGCCAGCTCGGGACGCCGGCTCAGCACCCCGGCGACATTGGTGCCCGGCCCGAGCACCAGCAGGGTGAGCGGCTCGCGATCCAGGGCCGCCGACAGGGCCGCGACCGCCGGGGTGTCGTGCTCGCCGGCGGCCGAGGCCCCGGTGTGCACGGGCAGGCCCTTGGGACCGAATCGATGCACGACCTCGCGCCCGATGCGGTCGGTGTCGCTCAGGCTGCTGTTGCCGAACACCGTCGACACGCCCACCACGTCCAGCTCGTCGCTGTGAAAGGCCTGAATCAGCGCCACGGCGTCGTCGATGTCGCGGTGCTCGACCCCCGCCGAGGTGTCGGCATCGATCCACACCCGCAGCGGTGCCGCGGCCGCGAGTGCAGCCAACAGCCCGATCAGCAGCCCATCACCCACTGCCGGCTGATGCCCATGAGCTCGACGAGCTTGTCGTCGTCGCAGTCGATGGGCAGCTGGGCCACCCCGATGAGGCGGCGCATGATCTCGACCCCGGCGAACTTCTCGGCCAGGCGCCGATCGAAGCCCGCGGGGGCGTCGTAGGTCGCGAACAGGCCGTCGACCTCGCCCGGGCTGTGGCACGACAGCAGGAAGTGCGCGACGAACACACCCATGTCGAACTCGGGGCGGCCCAAGAAGCAGAACTCCGGGTCGATGATGCGCACGCCATCGTCGGTGCGCAGAAAGCTGCCCGGGTAGAAGTCGCCGTGCTGCAGCACCGTGCCGTCGCCCAGGTAGACGTCGCCCAGGGTGTGCACGTGCTCGACGAAGGCGGTGTCGGCCTGGGCCCGGGCGGCAAGCTCGGCGAGGCCAGGGCGAATGCCGTCGAGGTCGAGCCCGTTGTCGGGGTCGAGCGGAATGCGAAAGATGTGCGCGTGGTTGAGGGCGCGCATGCCCCGGTTGAGCAGCAAGGGCTCGGCCGTCACCGGCAGCCGGTGCAGCTTGCCCAACCAGTCGAGCAGGTCTTCGATCTCGCCTTCGCCGTAGATGAAGTCGGCGCGGTACAGGTCGGACATGTCCGACGCCTCGCCCAGGTCTTCGATGCACAGCATGCGCGACTCGGCGTCGCTGAACAGCAGGCGCGCCATGCGCGATGTGAGCAATGGCTGCAGCGCGGTGAGCTCGTAGAAGCGCGCCTCGACCAGGGCCCGGTCGGCGGGCGCGGCGATCATCGGGTATTTCTCGACCCAGGGGCGACACTGCTTGAGGATGATGGTGCGCCCCCCCACCTCGGCGCGCAGGGTGAGGTTCATATTGCCCTCGCCCGCCGACTCGAGGTGGTGCACCGTGGTGTCGGCGTCGATCCACGCGTGGATGCGAAGCCACGACGACAGGCCGGCGATGTCGGCCTCGTCCAAGAAATAGGCATTCGGAAACTCGGCGGCGAAGCGCTCTCTCATGACGACCCCCGGGGACATCTGAAGACGAGGATGCGGTAACCGTGGCACGGTCGCGCCCGTAACCAACAGCGCTCGCTTACAAGAACACATCCGAGGGTCCCATGATTGCGCTGTCCGCGCTGCTCGTGCTCGCCAACGCCGCCTGGGCACAGGGCTTCGACCACTCCCATGCGCAGTGGGACGCGATCGTGCGTGCGCATGTGCACGATGGAACGGTCGACTACACGGCGATCAAGGCCGAAGGCACGCTCGATGCCTACCTCACCGCGCTCGACCGCGTCGAGTCCGTCGATGCCTGGAGCAAAGAACAGCAGCTCGCCTTCTGGATCAACGCCTACAACGCGCACACCGTCGACCTGATCGTCGACAACCTGCCGGTGAACAGCATCCGCAACCTGGGCATTCCCGTCCTGGGCCCGTGGAAGCTGTCGCGCTTCGACCTGCCGCGATCGGCCACCAGCCTCGACGACATCGAGCACGCCATCATCCGCGAGCAGTTCGACGAGCCGCGCATCCACTTCGCGCTGGTGTGTGCCAGCGTCGGCTGCCCCCCGCTGCGCAGCGAGGCATTCGTCGCCGCCAAGCTGGATGCCCAGCTCGAAGACCAGACCCGCGCCTTCTTCGCCGACCCCACCAAGAACCGCGCCACGCCGACGGTCCTCGAGCTGTCCAAGATCTTCAAGTGGTACGGCAGCGACTTCGACGCCACGGGTGGCGTGCGCGCCTGGGCCCAGAAGTACCTTCCGGGAGCGACCAACCAGCCCATCACCTACCAGGACTACGACTGGGGCCTCAATGGGCACTGACCCCGCCAGCGCAGCCGGCCCGGCTCCCGGAGGGCGCTCGCCCCTGCTGGCCGTTGCCGCCGCGATCGTGCTGCTGGTGGCGGTCTTGGTGCTTCCGGTCAAGGACGGGCTGCTGGCGGCGGTGGCGTGGATGCAGGGCGCTGGAACCGCCGGCGCCCTCGCCTACATCGCGCTCTACGCCGTATCCACGGTGCTCATGCTGCCGGGCAGCATCCTGACGCTGGGCGCCGGCTTCGTGTACGGACCGGTGGGCGGCTTCGTGGTAGTCACCCTGGGCGCGAACCTGGGCGCGGCGGCCGCCTTCTTGCTGGGGCGCACCCTCATGCGCAGCACGGTCGAGGGCTGGGTCGAGGGCCGTCCCCGCTTCGCCGCCCTCGACAAGGCCATGGGCGACGAGGGGCTCAAGCTGGTGACCCTGATTCGCCTGTCGCCCATCTTCCCCTTCAACCTCATCAACTACGGCCTGGGGCTCACGCGGCTCACCCTGTGGGAGTACGTGCTGGGCGGGGTGATCGGCATGGCGCCCGGCATCGCGCTGTTCGTCTACCTGGGCAGCACGGTCAGCGAGGTGGGCCAGCTGCTGTCTGGCGGCGGCGACGCCGGCTCGGCGGGCCAGGCGGTGTACTGGCTGGGACTCGTCGCCACCATCGCGGTGACCGTGGTGGTTACCCGCTCGGCACGCCGGGCCCTCGAAGCCCAGATCGACCAGGAAGGCAGCGCGTGAACGACCCCATCCTCCCCGACGACGAGCACAACCGGCACCTGGTCGCCAACACCCACCCGGCCGACTGGCCCGTGATCCAGCCGCAGGGTCGCTACAACCTGGTGGTCATCGGCGGTGGGCCCGCTGGACTGGTGGCGGCGTTCGGAGCCGCTGGCCTGGGCGCCAAGGTCGCGCTCATCGAGAAGCACCTGCTGGGCGGCGACTGTTTGAACGGGGGATGTGTGCCCAGCAAGGCCCTGCTGCGGGCGGCCCACGCGCTGGGCGACGTGCGGGATGCGCACCGCTTCGGGGTGACCGTGGGCGAGGTGGGCTTCGACTTTGGCGCGATGATGGAGCGCATGCGCCGCATTCGCAGCGAGATCAGCCACCACGACAGCGCGCAGCGACTAAAAGATGCCGGCATCGACGTGTTCTTGGGGCCGGCCACCTTCGTGGGTCCCAGCCAGGTGGCGGTCAACGGGGTGACCCTGTCGTTCAGCCGCTGCTGCATCGCAACCGGGGCGCGTGCGCTGGTGCCCCCCATCCCGGGCATCAGCGAGGTGGGGGTACTCACCAACGAGACGCTGTTCCAGCTCACCGAGCTGCCGGCGCGGCTCACCATCGTGGGCGGCGGGGTCATCGGCTGCGAGATGGCCCAGTGTTTCGCGCGCTTTGGCAGCGAGGTGACGCTCATCGACATGTCCGACCGGGTGCTGCCCCGCGAAGAGCCCGATGCCAGCGCGCTGCTCACCGAGCAGCTGCTCGCCGACGGCGTGCAGCTGCAGCTCGGGGCCAAGGTCGAGCGCTTCGAGAGCGGTGCGGACGGCAAGATCACAGTGATCTCGCGCGACGGGCAGCAGGCCCACATCACCGGCGACCACATCCTGCTGGCCATCGGTCGCCAGCCCAACACCGAGGGCATGGACCTGGACAAGGCCGGGGTCACCACCCACAAGCGCGGCATCCAGGTCAACGACTGGCTGCAGACCGCCAACCCGGCCATCTACGCCTGCGGCGATGTCGCCAGCTCGTACCAGTTCACCCACTCGGCCGACCACCAGGCGCGCATCGTCATTCGCAATGCCCTGTTCTTTGGCCGAGCCCGGGCCAGCGCGCTGGTGATCCCCTGGGCCACCTACACCCAGCCCGAGATCGCCCACGTCGGCATGACCCACGAGACCTTCGCCCAGCGCGACGACCTGCTCGAGTTCACCGTGGGCCTCGACGAGACCGACCGGGGCCGCACCGACTCCGAGTCGGGCTACTGCCGCGTCTACACCGACGCCGGCGGCACCATCCACGGCGCCACCATCGTGGGCTCCCACGCCGGCGAGCTGCTGGCCGAGCTGACCCTCGCCATGACCCACGGCCTCAAGCTCGGGCACATCCAGTCCACCATCCACCCCTACCCCACCCAGTCCGAGGTGGTCTTCAAGGTCGCCGCGGCGTGGAACAAGACCCGGCTGACGCCCACGGTGGCCCGCGCGATCAAGACCCTGCTGAGCTGGCGACGGTAGCCAACCGGCCATGAAGATCTCGGTCGTCATCCCCGCCTACAACGAGGCCGCGCGCATCGCCGCGGCTGTGCGATCGGTCCTCGATCAGCCCGGTTTTCACGAGGTGATCGTGGTGGACGGCGGCAGCGATGACGCCACCGCCCACCACGCGAGCACCGCCGGAGCCCGCGTCGTGTCCGCGCCCCGCGGCCGGGCCCGCCAGATGAACGCGGGGGCCGCCGCCGTCACCGGTGACGCGCTGTTCTTCCTGCACGCCGACGTCGAGCTGCCCCCGGCCGCGGCCCTGCACATCCGCCAGACCCTGCAGGACGACCGCTGGATCGCCGGCGTGTTCCGCACCTGGACCTACAACGACCCCCGGGCCGAGGGCGCCTGGCGCTTCGGCCCGCTCATCCACGTCGCCGACCTTCGCAGCCGGCTGACCCGCTACCCGTACGGCGATCAGGGCCTGTTCGTGCGGCGAGCCGACTTCGAGGGCTTGGGGGGCTTTCCCGACGTCGCACTGATGGAAGACCTCGCCTTCTCCCACATCCTGACCGCCCACGGCCGCATTCGTGTCGCCCCCGCCCGGGTGCGCGTGAGCGGACGCCGCTGGCAGCAGCGTCCGCTCTTCACCATCGCGGTGATGAACACCTTCCCGATGCTGTATCGACTCGGGGTGAGCACCGAGACGCTGGCGCGGGTGTACGGGGTGATTCGTTAGGCTGGGTCATGCTTCGCGTCCTTCCCTTCCCGTTCCTGTTGGCCTGCCAGGGGGGCTCCGTCTTTGGGCCGGCCACGGGAGTTGTGCACGACTCGGGGCTGCCCCAGGACACCGTCGACACCGCCATCGACGAGCCACCGCCCACCGACGACGCCCAGTACAGCGCCACAGCCGTGCCCACCGCGCTGGACCGCGTGCACATCGTGCGCCACGAGGTGGGTCCTGGCCTGTGCGCCACCATCTCTGTGGCCTCACCCACGGACTGGTCGCCCTTCGAGGTGCAGACCCCGGTGGGCTGGTCGGTCGAGAGCATCGGTGCCTTCTGGGTCGGCGCGACCTGCGGCGAGCCACCCGGCTGGCAGGGCACCCAGGCGGGGTCGGCCACCGGCGAGATCACCTTCGCGGGCACCGGCGAGTGGGGGTACCCCGCGCGGCTGGGTCTGGATGTCACCGCTGTCTTCGACGACCCGGACCTGCCGCAAGAGATCCGCTTCTACCACGACGATTTGCCCGTCGACCCGTGGTGAGCCTCAACCATTGAGCGCGCGCCACACCTCGCGCTCCCAGTCGTAGCCCTTCACCAGGCCCGTCCTCATGTCGTAGGCCCAGCCGTGAAGGGCGACGGAGGCATCGCCCGTCGCGAGCACGGCGGGATGCTCCTGCAGGTGCAGCAGCTGCAGCACCACGTTCGCCTCGACCGCCACCTCCTCGAGATCGCGGTCGGCGATGGCATCGATGGCGCGGATCATCTCGTCGGTCACCTCGCCGCTGTGGCGCAGCCACTCGCGCACCAGGGGAAGATCGACGGTCTTGTCGGGCTCGAGCAAGGCGTGCATGGCGCCGCAGCCGTAGTGGCCGCACACGATGATGTGGCGCACACCGAGCACCCGCACCGCGTACTCGATGGTGGCGCCCTCGCCTCCGCGGCCGCTCGGCGGGACGACGTTCCCGGCGTTGCGGATGACGAACAGCGTGCCTGGCTCGGACTGGGTGAGCAGGCTGGGGTCGACGCGGCTGTCGGCGCAGGTGATGAACAGGGCCGTCGGGTCCTGACCGCTGGCCAGATCCGCGAACAGGCGCTTCATCCGGGGAAACACCCCGACTCGGAACTTGCGCAGGCCACGGACGATGTCGTTCATCGCCCGACGGTACTACGCCTCTTCGGTCACCAGGGCTTCGTTGAGGGCCTTGCGCGCGTAGAGCGTGACCGCCACGGTGGCCGCCAGCGTGAGCGACAAGCCCACCAGCGACACGTAGCTCTGGCTGCTGGAGGCGCTTCCGTCGATGAGCGCGCCGATGGCCTCGAGGCTGGCGCCGACGTTGGCCCAGATGGCCACTGCGGGAAGGCTGCCCAGCAGCGTGCCCAGGATGTAGTCGCGGGTGCGGATCTGCGTGAGGCCCAGCGCGTACGACAGCGGGTTGTGCGGCGACAGGGGCGGCAGGCGCAGCAGCGCCACCAGCCAGATGCCGTCCTGGCCGATGCGCGAGTCGATGGCCTGGAAGCGGGGGTGGTTGGCCATGCGGGCCTCGACCCAGCTGCGCAGCAGGGTGCGGCCCAGCACGAAGTTGAGCACACCGATGCCGGTGCCCACCAGCCAGGCAAAGAGCGGCCCGTAGAAGGGGCCGTACAAGAAGCCCGCGCCGCCCTGCAGCCAAGATGCGGGCATCGCCGTGACCGTGCCCAGCGCGTAGATGACCGAGTACACCAGGGCGCCAACGGCTCCGGCGCTGCGAATCCACTCGATGGTGGCTTCGGCCTGCTCGAGCGTGATCTGCGAGCCCGCACCGGCCAGGAGCACGAGCCCCAATACGACCGCTACGGGCTTGAGAATGCGCTGGGAGGATTCTGTCATCGGCGGCACTCTAGCGCCTCGGCTCAGGGCTGCCCAATCAGATGATTGAACGTGACATGGGTGGCAGGAGTGAAGGGTGGCGGGACGCCCAACCCACAGGGCCACAGACGTGCTATCAGGCGCCACCGAGAGGACCCCATGGCGCTCATCCAGCAAGCCCCCCAGAACCAGGCCGACGTCGACAAGTGCACGCCTTTGGCCATCCCACCCGGCGAAGTCGCCGAGATGGACGAAGAGGACTGGTACACACGCGCCTACCAGGGCGACGACGCACCCCAGCTCACGCTGCGGGCCATCGGCATGGGCACGGTGCTGGGCTTCTTTCTGGCCTTCACCAACCTGTACATCGGGCTCAAGACGGGCTGGCACCTGGGTGTGGCGATCACCGCCTGCATTCTGTCCTTCGCGCTGTGGAGCACCGCCGAGAAGATCGGGCTCGCCAAGACGCCGATGACGATCCTCGAGAACAACTGCATGCAGTCCACGGCGTCGGCTGCCGGCTACTCGACGGGCGGCACCATGGTCAGCGCCATCCCGGCCCTGCTGATGCTCTCGGTCACCGCAGCCGACCCCACCGGCACGCACATCCCGTGGCCCGTGCTCGCCGCCTGGACGGCCCTGCTCGCCATCCTGGGCGTGTGCCTGGCCATCCCGATGAAGCGCAACATGATCAACCAGGAGCGCCTCAAGTTCCCGTCGGGGCTGGCCGCGGCCACCACGCTGCAGTCGCTGTACGCGTCAGGTGAGGAGGCCACACGAAAGGCCAAGGCGCTCGCGCTCTCAGCGGCCTTCGGTGCCGCCTTCCCGCTGCTGCTCGACCTCCCCATCCTGCCCACCTTCCGCGACGCCGGTACCGGCGAGGTGACCGCACTGGGCGGCTCCGAGCTGAACACGGCCTTCGCCGACGGCGCGGTGACTGGCGGGCTGGAGCCCTTGCTTCCGGGCCACCTCGACCTGTTCGACTGGCTGCCGGCCCTGGGTGTCGACCGCGACACGGGCAAGGCGTTCCAGCCCAGCGACTGGACGATCACCTGGGACCTGAACCCCGTCATGATCGCCGCCGGCGCCCTGGTGGGTGTGCGCATCACCCTGTGGATGTTGATCGGTGGCCTGGTGCTGGCCTACGGCGTCGGTCCCGCCGGATACACCGAGGGCTGGCAGAACGCGCTGGGCGAGACCGTCTTCGCCACCTCCAAGCCGTACAAGGCCTGGAAGGAGATCGGCCTGTGGATCGGCGCACCCATGATGGTCGCATCGGGCTTGATGAGCTTCGCCTTCCAGTGGCGCACCATCCTGCGGGCCTTCCAGAGCCTTCGCGGCGGCGAGGCCGATGCCGGCGCCGTCGACCACTCCGACGTCGAGGTCCCGGGCTCCTGGTTCGCCGCGGGCGCCCTGTTTGCCGGCTCGGGCGTCGTGCTGCTGGCCTGGCAGTTCTTCGAGGTGCCGCCTTTCTTCGGCATCCTGGCGGTGGTGCTCACCTTCTTCTTGGCGCTCGTCGCTGCCCGGGCCACAGGCGAGTCCGACATCACGCCCACCGGCGCCATGGGCAAGATCATGCAGCTGACCTACGGCGTGCTCATCCCGCAGTCGGCCACCGCCAACCTGATGACCGCCGGCATCACCGCGGGGGCAGCCGGCGCGACGGCCGACCTGCTGAACGACCTGAAGTCCGGCTACCTTCTTGGGGCGAACCCCAGGCGGCAGTTCATGGCCCAGGCCTTCGGCATCATTCCCGGCACCATCGCCACGGTCATCGGCTTCTACGCGCTGGTGCCCGACGCCACCGCGCTCACCGGCACCGCCGACAAGGCCCCGGACTTCCCCGCGCCCGCCGCCCAGGCGTGGATGGCCGTGGCCAAGGTGTTCAAGGAGGGCATCGAGAACATGCACCCCATGCACCAGAACGCCATCGCGGTGGGCCTGCTGGTGGGCTTCGTGCTGGTGGCCATCGAGCAGTTCGTGCCCAAAGACAAGCGCATCTGGGCGCTTCCCAGCGCGACGGGCCTGGGCCTGGGCTTCATCCTGCCCTTCCAGTACCCCTTGTCGATGTTCGTGGGCGCGCTCATCACCGCCGCCTGGACCTTCCGCTGGCCCGACAATGCCAAGGAATACGTGGTGCCCATCAGCAGCGGCATCATCGCTGGCGTGAGCATCGTGGGCGTGCTGGCCCAGATGCTCAACAACTTCGTGCTGGTGAACGTCACCGTGACCCCATGAGGCTGCTCCCGCTCCTGCTGCTCACCGGCTGCGGCCCACCCTGGTGGGCGTGGGAGTGCCCTCAGAACGAGCCCGTCGGCAACTGGTGGGGATGCCAGGACGGCAGGGGGTGCCCCGACCTCGAGCTCACCCGCGACACCCATGCGGCGAGCTGCAGCGGCGGCGACGGCTTCAACTGCTTCGAGTACGGCTGCGAAGCGGGCACGATCCTGGTGCTCGACGACGGGTACACCACCACGTCCAAGTACTTCGACGGCAATGGCCAGCTGGTGGGCGTGCACGAGCTGTACGACTGGCGTCAGTGCGTGGCCGACGGCGATTGGCAGCACAGCCTGGACTACGGGGAACCTGTGGAGTGTGCGGAGTAAGCGGCCCGCGCGCGGTTTTTGTGCAAAGCTGCCACGTCCACTGACCTCTCTTGCGGAGACATCCACCCTGTTCGCGCTGCTCTGGCTCCTGATCGGACTCGCCCAGGCGGCGACCGTCGACGAGGTGGAGTCACGCCTGGCCGAGATCGAGGACCTGCGCAGCATGCGCATGGTCTCGGCGCCAGCGCTCAGCGAGTCCGAGATCAAGAAGGCCGCGGGCGGCACGATCATCACCGGCCAGCAGTCGACGAGCGACGGCAACAAGGTCTACGGTGCCGCGCTGCTCGACGTGCCCATCGCCGAGTTCTACGCCGGCATCAACGACGAGACCCGCCACGGCGACTACGTCAACGCGATGGCCTACAGCGAGATCCAGAAGGGCCGAGCCTGCCAGAACGGCCGCGAGATCCTGCAGGTCATCGAGATCCCGGTGTGGGGCTTCTCGAATCGCTGGTGGATTGGCATCAAGCACAGCAACGACGAGCTGCTGCGCGAGTCCGGCGGCTCGGTGCGCGAGATCAAGTGGACCAGCACCATCGACGAGTCCCGCGTCACCACGGAGCACGGCAAGAAGATGACCAAGAACGCCGTGCCCATCGGCTACACCAAGGGCGCCTGGTTCATGGTCGCCATCGGACCCCGCGAGACGTGGGTCGAGTACTACCAGCAGACCGATCCCGGCTCGGGCATTCCCCAGAGCATTGCCAATTCGCAGGCCAGCAAGGGCGTGCGAAATGCCATGGAATCGATGCGCAAGTTCGCGAAGGAGGGCAACCCGTCATGCCCCATCCAATGATCGTGCTCCTGAGCTTCGTGATGCTGTGCCTGCATGGCACCGCACACGCGAGCGACCCCTTCGAGTGGAGCACCCCTCCCCCCGAAGAGCAGCTCGCCAACGATGACACGGAGATCCCGCTCGACAAGGGCGCCGTCTTTGTCCCGGTCATGACCGACCCCTTGTCTGAGCCACCGGTCATCCTGGTGTCGGGGGACACGGTGCTCGACGTGCCCACGGGACAGCGCGTCATCCTGGACCCCGGTCCCTACACGCTCATCGTGTCGTCGGGCTCGCCCGGCCAGGGCACCGGCGTGGCGGTCGACGTGGTGGAGGGCGAGACCACCTTGGTGCCCGTCACCTGGGGAGCGCTGCGCATCGAGGTGACGGACACGCGGCGCATCCCCCACCGTGGCGGGTACGAGCTGATTCGAGCCGACACCCGCGAGCCCTACGGCACCGGCTTCGGCGCCGACACCCTGGGCGGCGAGAGCCTGCTCACCTGGCTGCTGCCGCCGGGCGTGTACCGCATCGTGCGCCCCGGCGAGAACTACCGAACCCAAGACAACTTCGCGACGGTGTACGTGCCGCCCTCGGGCTTCGTTCGCTACCGCCTGGTGATGGACCGCGAGACGGGCGAGTTCCTGGGCTCGGGCGTGCTGTTGCCCGACGAGATCGGCAGCTTCGGCACCACCGACTCTCCCTGGGTTCGCTCGCTGATCCTGGGCGCCGACGGCTCCTTCGCCACCCAGCGCAACCTGGTGGGACTCGCCAACCAGACGGTGCTCTCGGGCAATGTGTTCTTGGACGGGCAGCTGTCGTGGAAGAAGGACGAGACGCTGCTCACCGGCCTGATGCAGATCGAGGCGGGCGCCACCCAGCTGAGGCCGCAGGGCTCCGACCCCCTGCCCTTCGTGAAGAGCCGAGACCGCTGGCGCCTGGACCTGCTGGGCGTGCGCTTCCTGCGCGACGACATCGGCCCATACGTGCGTGCCGCCGCCGAGACCCAGGCGTTTCAGTCCAACCTGCTGGCGACCCAGGACGTCACCTTCCACCGAACCTTCGCCGATGGCAGCACCGAGCTCGAGCCGGTCACCGCCGGCGACACCTTCCACGTCGCCAATCCCTGGAGCCCCACCATCATCCGGGAGGGCGCCGGCGTGAACACCCGCGTCGCCAACAACCGGTGGTTCAACCTCAACTTCCGCCTTGGCCTTGGCCTCCGCCAGAACCTGTACAACAACGCCTGGCAGCGACGCGACGACCCGGACACAGCGGCCATCGAGTACTTCGAGATCGAGACCCAGCTCTCCGAGGGCTTCGAGAGCACCATCGTGGCCCAGGTGCGCGGTCCGGGCTGGCTGATCTACGCCACCCAGATCGAGCTGTTCGCCGACATCAACACCCTGGGCAAGCCCATCGCCGAGTGGCGCAACACGCTCACCCTGCGGCTCACGAGAAACCTCTCGTTCAACTACTTCGCCAACTTCACGCAGCTCAACCTGCTGCCCGACGACGGCGACCCCGACACCATCGACAACCCGCTGCAGACCGACCAGAGCATCTTGCTCCGCGCGTCCTTCGCGGTGTTCTAGGAGGATGCGATGAGACTCGGATCCACCATCCTGCTGGCCGTCCTCCCACTCCTGGGGGGCTGCATCGTCACCAAGGGCCGACACGAGCTGGTGCTCGTGCAGCTCGAGGCGACGCGTGCGGCGCTCAACGCCCGTCAAGGGCAGTGCCAGATGGACCTCAACGACCGAAGCTCGACCATCCAGCGCCTGCAGTCCGAGATCGGTCGACGCCAGTCGCAGCTGGACACCCTGGACGTGCGCATCGAGCACCTCAAGCACGACAACGAGCAGCTGCTCGCCGACCGCAGTGTGTGGCTGACCACGCCACCGGAGTGCCCGGTCGCTCCCCCCACCGACGATCCCGTCACCCCGGCGCCAGCCCCCTGGATCGCCGCCGAGCTCGACACCACCCTCACCGCCATGCGCCACTACGCCGAGCACGAGTACGCAGCCGAGCAGCGCGAGTTCCACCGAAGCACCGCCAAAGACAAGCTCTCGGAGCTGGTGGAGGGCGGGTACGCCGAGGTGTTGGACGTGCACGAGAGCACGGTCATCCGAATCCCCGCTCGCAAGCTGTTCTCCGAGGGGCGCGTCAGCCTGTCGCCCCGCGGACGCGAGATCACCAAGACCGTGCGCGCGGCCCTGGTCGAGATGCCCGAGTTCGTGGTTCAGGTGCGCGGCCACACCGACGACCACCCCTTCCACAGCGCCGAACACCAGTCCAACTGGGAGCTGGGCTTCGCCCGCGCGGTCACCGTGGTGCGGAGCCTGAACGTCGCCGACCTGCCCAACCGGCCCAGCGCCGCCAGCTTCGCCGACACCCAGCCCATCGGCGACAACAACACCGAAGAGGGGCGCCGCAAGAACTCCCGCATCGAGATCTGGCTCACCCCTGACCCCGACCTCGAGACGCTGTACGCCACCAGTCCACTGGACGAGGAGCCGGAGGAGGAGCCAGAGCAGCCCGAAGACGAGCCCGAGGAGCTGCCCGACGAAGAGGGAGGGACGGCGAAGGAGGAGTAGGGATCGAGCGCCCTACCCCCGAACCCGCACCACCACCAGCACCGCCAGCATCAGCCCTCCGGTCACGGCGACCCCGGCTGGCACCACCCAAGCCGGGCGGGCTCCCGGATCGCTCGGGGGGGGCAGGTCCTCGGCGATCTCGCCGCGGGAGCTGGGCCCGGGAGGCGCGATGTCGGCCAGCGCCGGCGCTGAGAGGCAGGACAACAGCAGCAGGGCGTGCATCAGGGCTCCCCGTCGAACAGCTCGTCGACCACGATGGTTCCGTCGCCGATGGTGCCGTGTTGGATCAAGCGCTGCAGCACCCCCTGCGCGGACTCCCCCGACGCGATGGCGTCCATGGTGGCCAACAGGTGGGCGCGCACGGCCTCGTCGCCGCACATGCCCTGTAGCGGCACCTCGCCGGCGGCACAGCTGCGTGGCAGGCCGCTGGTGAAGGCTCGCTGCCGCAGCCGGGGGTAGGCCCCGTGAACCACCGACATAGCCTCCAGCGAGGGGCCGATCGCGGCGTCGTTCAGGGACAGGTCGATGGTCACACACTGCCACTGCTCGAGCTCCGGCGCATCGACACCCGGGTACTGAGCAAAGACCTCGGCACCGATGCCGTCCCACCGATCCTGGCAGGTGGCCGGAAGATCGCGGAGCCACCGGCCCAGCTCGTCCGGGGCCAGGCACGGGTTGGGGCCCGCCGCTTGTTGGGGACGAAGCTGCACACGCCCATCGGCCTTGCCTTCCAGCGCCAGCGAGAGCGCGCAGCTCGAGGGGGCACCGGCGGTCGCGCGCCGAAGCCGCCCGTGGTGCGCGCCCGCCAGGTTCAGCCCGCCGAACTGGGCCTGGCCTGCGGTGTACATCACCTCGCGAATCGTCGATGCGGGCACGCCCGGCTCGGGCACGATCACCAGGTTGCCGTCGAACTCGGGACCGCCCTGACCCACCACGCTCTTCTGCGCCTCGGCTGCCACCAACAGCCGATCGAACAGGGGCTGCACGAAGGAGCCCTTCTTGTCGCTTGCCGGGACATGCCCCTCCTGCAGCTCGACCACACCCTCGTCGTCCACCAACAGGCTGCCCGTCATCGCGATGTCGTCGTCGCGAAAGAACGTCGGCGGCAGCGTCAGGAACCAGGCGCGGTTGTCGACGTCGATTCGGTCTTGCCGCACCACCACCCGGGTCCAGCGCCCGACGGGCTCCCCAGAGGCCAGCGGCACCAGGCTCAGGTCGGCGCTGGCAGCCAGCTCGTCGGCCGGCCCCCACCACACGGCCTCGCGGGCCGTGACCTGGGACCACGGGCTGCAAGCAGACAAGAGCAGGGCGAGCATGCGACACCGTACCGCGGGTCAGCGGGGGCGGGACAGCCCCCACCATGCCGCGACGCCGCCCAGGTACACCAGGCCCACCGTTGCGTGCCCCAGCAGCTGGTGCGAGGTCCACACCACCGGACAGTGCAGCACCAGGGCCAGGTTTCCAGCGACCCCGCCCATCATCGCGGCGGCAAACAGGCCATCGCCCATCCAGCGCTCGCCGCGATCGACCAGGCGCGTCACCAAGAAGGGCAGCACCCCGATGAACACCCCAAAGCCCAGGCAGCCCAGCGCGATGGGCACCATGTTGGGCCCCGCGCCGATGAGCGAGATGGGGTGCGCATGGTGGGCGGGCGGCAGCAACGCCAGCAACACCGGCCCCACCAGCGCCAGCGCCACCCACAGCCAGGTACGCGGACGCTCGACGATGTGCTCCGGCCGGGTGGCCCGCCACGCGAGCATCACCGCCAGCGCGATGAGCACGGCCCCGTAGATGCTCAGCTGAAACAGAGGGTGAACGCGGTAGTCGGGCCGAAGGCTCAGCAGACCCACCGCCGCGGGGAACAGCACCCCAAAGCCCGCCGCGGCCACCAGCCGCGCCGCGGTGCCCAGCCCCACAGCCGGTGCAGCGCTGCGGTCAGCGCGCACCCTCTCTTTGAGGGCAGCCATGTCGATGGGCAGGTCGGACATCTCAGCCCCCCTCTTCGTCGAGGGCGGGCAAGTGGTTTCGCGCGTGATCACCAAGCGCGCCCCGGAGCAACTCGTAGGCCCGAAACGCCCGCAGCTTGGCCGCAGAGCGGCTGATGCCCAACATCTCGCCCACCTCGCGCATGCTGAAGCCCTCGAGCCAGTGCATCTCAACGACCGCGCGCTGATCGTGCGGCAAGGCGGCCACCGCCCGGCGAACCTCGCCCGCCGTCACCTTGGCCTCTTGCTCGCCCGCGCCACTCAGGCGCTCGAGCTCGAAGCAGCCGGCGGTGTAGCCCTCGGGCCGCCGCACGCGACGCCGGTGGTGGTCGCGGCGCACGTTGGTGGCGATGGCCAGTACCCAGGGACGCACCAGGCGCTGCCCGTCCCAGTCGGCGCGGCTGCGGTGCACCTGCAAGAAGGTCTGCTGGGCCAGCTCCAGCGCGCTCTGGCTGTCGGGCACGGTGCGCTGCAGCACGCGAAGCACCGAGGGCGCCAACCGGTCGAAGAGCTCGTCGGCGGCGGCATCATCGCCGTCGACGTAGCGGGCCATCAGCTCTTCGTTGGTGGGCGCATCCTTCACGCCCGCGAGGTATCTCGCGAGGCACGCCGGGTCCCGTCAGGTGTCTGGGGTGAGCTCGACCAGGATGTCCTCGGTGATGACGTGGCACTCGTCGAAGCCCACCGTCACGACCTCGCGGTGGTGCAGGTAGCCCGTGGCGTCGACCTCGATGGCCAGGTCACCGCTGACCTCGCCGGCGCAGGCCCACTCGTTGTCCACGACGTTGAAGCACGGGTCGGGCAGGTCGTCCTCGGCGTCCATGTTCCAGGCCACCTCGATGTCGGTGGTGACCGCCTCTCCGGAGTCGTCGACCACCGTCACGATCACGCTCGGCACCTCCTCTTCGGTGCAGGCCACCGGGTACAGCGTCACGTCCACCAGCTCCTGGATGACGTGGCACTCGTCTTCGCCGACGGTGAGCTCGATGGTCTCGGCGCCGTAGCCGAAGCCGTCGACGATGATCTCGAACTCGCCGGCCTCTTCGCCGCCGCAGACCAGCTCGGCGCCCTCGCCGACGCAGTCCTGGGGGGCCCCCCCGTCGACGGCGTAGGTAGCCGTCGCCGTGTCGATGGGGTCGCCGGCTTCGTCGGCGATGGACAGCACCACCGACGACACGAACTGGTCGGTGCAGATCGTGCCTTCGTCTTCGTCTTGGCAGCCGAGGGCGAGCACCAGGGTCAGGGCGGGAATCGAGAGAGCGATGGAGCGGGTCATGGGAATCCTCCTGGGTCACCGAACAGCATGGATCATGCCAGTCAGGTAGAAGCGGGCATATCGCAGCAGAACGCGCTGAGGCGCCGCGAGACCGCGACAGATCGATCAGCCCTTGGTGACCACCCGGACCTTCTCGCCGGTGAAGCGCAGCGTCTTCTGAAGCCGGACGGGGAGCTTCTGGGCGATCTCGACCTCGGTCTCCACATCCAGATCGAGCTCGACGGGCATGCGCCCCTGCAGCCGAACCGTGACCGGCAAGTCTGCGCTGACCGGTGCCCGGATGGTCTTCTGCACCCGAACCTGAAGGGTCTGCTGCACGGGCACCTCGACCGCCGCCTTCACATGCACGGTCTGATTCAGGGGCACCTCGAGCCGCAGCGGCAGCGTCGCTTGGATGGGGATCGGAGCCACCCCCATGGCCCGTACCACGGTGTCGATCTCGACCTCGGTCTGGATCAGCAGCGTGTCCTGCACCAGCACGTTGGTGTCCAGCGGGATGCGCAGCACGATGTCGAGGGGCACCTCCAGCGTCTCGTCCAGGGGCACCTCGAGCACGTGGTTCATCGCGGCCGTCGCCGACAGCGAGCTGGGCACCCCCACATCCACCTGCTGCGACAGCCGCCCCCGCACGGGCACCCTCCCGGCGAGCTCGACCTCGAGCTCTTCGTCCAGGTCGACGTCGAACGCGAAGGGCACCGCCTGGCGAGCACTCTTCTCGGCGGCGAAGAGGCGCTGGCGCAGGGCATCGAGCAGGCGACGACGCAGGCCCATCACTGGCGGATCAACGAGCCGTAGCTGTCGACCTCGTCGCTGTTCACACCGTAGTTGGTGTTCTGCACGCTCGACCCGCTGGAGTGGATGTATCCCCCATCCCACACTGCCTGGCCATTGGAGCCGTTGCCCTGGGACGTGCTGCTGTTGCTGTACAGGATGCCACCATGCGCGGCGTACTGGCCGTGCTGCCCGTTGTTGCTGGTGTTCGAGCTGGGCGCGTGCACAACCGAGTTCCACGCCGAACCAATGCCATGGGCACCGTTTCCGGTGACCGTCGCGCTGTTGAGGTCGAAGTAGCTGGCCCAGTCGCCGGTGGCGCCGCTGCTGGTGTTGTTGGACAGGTTCGACTCGGCCGCGTAGCTCGAGCTGTTTGGGCCGGTGTACAGCCCATTTCCGGCGTTGCCGGTGGAGGTGCTGCGGTAGGCGTGCAGCAGGCTCTCCCAGCTGCTCGACAAGCCTGTCTGGCCGCTTCCGGTCGCCGTGGCCTCTTGCGCGTACATGACCGAGCCCCAGTTGGGGGTGAGGCCCGCGTGGCCCGACCCGGTCACCTGAGCCTGGTAGGCCTGGATCGCGCTGTCCCAGTTGGCGTTGATGCCCGAATGGCCCGCGTCGGTGACCACGGCCTGGTGCAGGTAGGCCGTCGAGTTCCAGTTGGCGTTGGCGCCGGCATGACCGGCGTCGGTGATGGTCGCGCTGGTCATGCTGACATCGGAACCCCAGTTCGCGTTGAGGCCCGCATGGCCGGACCGCTCGACGGTGGCGGTGTTGAGCTGTGCTGCGGAGCCCCAGGAGATGTTCACACCAGCGTGTGCCGAGTCGGTGATCGTGGCCACCGAGCCCAGCAGCGCAGAACTGTACGAGGCGCCAATGCCGGGGCCCTCGGTGGTCGCCGCCGACGTCGTGTTGTTGGCGTCGGTGTAGCTGTTCCAGTTGGCCTGGAAGGTGGCAAAGCGGTTGCCAGATCCTGTCGAGGTGCCCACGTAGGCGGACGAGCCGCCGTGAGTCACCACGCCGTGGCCGTAGTTGTCGTTCACGGTCAGGCCCGCGCCCTCGAGCGTCGAGGTGAAGGCGACCTCCACCCCGCTGCTGCCGCTGTCGCTGATGGTCGCCCCGCTCAGGTGCAGGAAGCTGCCATACAGTGCGTAGATGCCGCGAGAACCGCTGTTGGTGACGGTGATGCTCGGCGCACGCAGGTAGCTCCCGTCGCGCACCAGGATGCCGTGGCCGCCAAACTGGTCGACCACCAGGTTGGGCCCAAGGTTCGCGTGCGCCCCACGAGAGATGCTGACCCCGTTGTAGGCGCTGTTGTTGCCCAGCAGGCGAATCCCGTCGAAGCGCCCCAGCTTGTTGCCGTCCGTCACGTTCAGGGCAGTGCTGTCGACCACCGAGAAGGTGACCGCGTTGGGGTTGCCGGTGTTGCCCACGACGTGGATGCGGTCGCCGTTGGGGTGCGCCACCGTGATCGGCGCCGTGATCGCGTAGGTGCCGTCCAGCACCTGCAGCGTCACCGTCGCCGCCGGGCTGATCAGGCTCATCTGCAGGGCGTCGAGCGCGTCTTGCAGCGTGGCATGGTCGCCGCCCGACCCCACCGTCCAGGTGGTATCGGCTGTGATGAAGGGAACCCCGCCCATGGCCACCAGGTCGTGCCCGTGATCACCCGCGGCGACCTGGCTCGAACCCCCGCCCACCGGAAGCCGGTCGATGCTCATCGTGCCCGTGCTGACGTCGGCCGCGTCGTGCAGGTGGGTGTTCGCGCCGGCACAGGTCCACGCACTGCCATCGAACAGCGCGATCTGGCCCGATCCCGAGCAGGCCAGCTGCCCCAGGCTGGCGCTCCCGAGCCCGCTGGGCAGGTCGCTGATGTCGTTCCACGACACCCCGGTCTGCAGATCGCCGCTGCTGTCCACGATGGTGGTGCCGTTCACGCGAATCTCGGTGGCATCCACGATGCCGCCCATCAGGTCGGTGGTCACGTCGGCCCGTCGTGCGAAGGCCACGCTGTCCACCGGGATGCGAGCCATGGGTGCGCCGGAGTCGACCGAGATCTCCAAGAACAGGTCGCCGTCGAAGGCAGAGCCGTCGCTCATGGGGGTCAATGCCCCCAGCTGGGCGAAGTAGTAGCCGTTGTCGAAGGACAGGCTGCTGTGGGTCTCGCTCCACAGCGCCGTGCCGCCGGTGGCGCCGTCGAACAGCGAGAAGGTCACGTCATGGGCCCCGTCGAGCGAGTCGCCGCTGGAGTCGAACATGCGCCCCTGGTGCGCCATGGTCTGTGGCACGGCCAGGGCCGACGTCGAGGTGAGCAGCAGGGCAAGGGCGAGTGAAGCACGAGAGAGCATGAGGACCTCCGTTTCGATGGAAGAGCAGAGCATCGCACGGATTTGCGCGATGCGGACCACGAAGGGGTGCCTGGTGTGGCATATGGACGCCATGCGTACCCTCCTCTTCGTTGCCCTCGTGTTTCTCGGTGCTTGTTCCGGCTCCACCGAGCCCGCCGACGACACCGGGGCCCAGCCCGTCGTCGATCCCACCTGGCACCGCGACATCCAGCCGCTCGTCGCCACCCACTGCCAGGGGTGCCACGTCGACGGCGGGGGTGGCCCCTTCGCCCTGCAGACCCTCGACGAGGTGACCCTGCTCAGCGGCGCGATGCAGGCGGCGATGGACGAGCGGCGCATGCCCCCATGGCCCGCCGATCCCGACTGCGGCACCTTCCAGAACTCGCGGGCGCTCGACCCGGCCGACATCGAGACCTTCCGCAACTGGACGGCACTCGGCCACCCCGAGGGCGAGGCCACGGGCGATCCCGTCCCGCCGCCGGTCGTGGCCACCATCACGCCCACCCACAGCGCGTCTGTGCCGGGCTACGTCTCCAGCGCCGATAGCACCGATGAGTACCGCTGCTTCGTGCTGGACATGGACATCCCCGAGACGCGCTACCTCACCGCCACCCAGGTGATCGCCGGCTCGGCACAGGTGCACCACGTCCTGGTGTACGCGCTCGACGAGGCCCAGGGCGACTTCGTGCGCCAGAAGGACCTGGAGCAGGAGGGCGCCGGCTACACCTGCTTCGGCTCGCCGCTCGACGGCCAGGACTTCATCAGCCTGGACACGGTCACTCAGGGCTTCCCCAACCAGATCGGCGCCTGGGTCCCGGGCTGGACCCCGCCGTGCAGCCAGAAGGGGCCGCCATCCGTGTAAATGGAGGCAGCACCATCGTGCTCCAGGTCCACTACAGCCCCCTGGGCGGCACCCCCCAAGAAGACCACACCGAGTTCCAGGCCGTGCTCACCGAGGACACCCCGGACATCCTGGTTCGCACCGTGCCGCTGCTCATTCCCGAGATCGACGTCGCGCCGGGGCAGGCCGACGCCAGCTTCACCGCCGAGTTCCGCAACTACAACGACCGCCCCATCGCGGTCACCAGCTTCACCAGCCACATGCACCTGCTGGGCAGCCACCAGACCACCCAGGTGCTGCGCGCCGACGCCTCGGTGCCCGCCGAGTGCGCCCTCGACATCCCCGAGTGGGACTTCGACTGGCAGCTCACCTACAAGCGCCCCCACAACGAGCCCGTCCTGCTCGACCCGGGCGACGGCCTGGAGCTCACCTGCGGCTACGACAACTCGGCCGCCAACCAGCCCATCATCGACGGCGAAGCCATCGAGCCGCAGCGGGTGCAGTGGGGCGACGGCACCCTCGACGAGATGTGCATCCTGTACCTGACCACCGCCGAGCCCTACACCCCGCCGCCCGACCCCGACGAGGTCGCCTGCGCCGGCACCGACGCCTGCGTCGCCAGCTGCGACGAGGGCGACATCGAGTGCCTGATGCGGTGCCCGGCGGCCGACGCCGACTGCGCGGTGTGTGTGCTGCAGAACAGCTTCGACTGCGGCATGAGCCTGTGCGGCGCGGGCTTTCTGCTCGACTCCGACTGCATCACCAACTGCCTCATCACCACCCTGATGTTCGGCGGCTCCACCGGCGAGTGCCTGGCCCAGCAGTGCACCACCCAGTACGACCTGTTCCTGGACTGCGCCGAGCCCAAGGTGGCCACCGGCGACTGCGATCCGGCCCTCACCGGCTGCGGCTACCCCCTACCCGCCCGCTGACGTGATACACGGCGTCTCTACCTACTCGGAGCCTGCCGTGAAGCTGTTTGTTCAGAGCGACCTTCCCTTCGACGCCAAGACCGCCTGGAGCCTGTTCGAGTCCCCCGAGTTCGACGCTCGACTCGAAGACGCCGCGAACATCACCTGCGAGCTGCTCGAAGAGAAGATGGAGGGCGACGTGAAGGTGCGGCGCCTTCGCTACACCAGCAAGACCGAGCTTCCCGGCATGGTGGCCACCGCGCTGGGCTCCAAGAACCTCACCTACGTGCAGACCAACCGCTTCGACGCGTCGAAGGGCCGGCTGGACTGGACGGTCGCCCTGCCCGTGCTCACCGACCGCGTCGACGTGGGTGGGGTCACCACCATCACCGACACCTCGGGCGGCAGCCGCCGCGTGGTCGACGGCGAGATCAACGTGCGCATGCGCCTGGTGGGCGGCCGCATCGAGAAGGCGGTGGTCGGCCAGTTCGAGAAGAGCATGAGGCGGGCTGTCGACCTGGTGCGCGACATCGCTCGCGAGAAGGGCCTGGGCGGCTAGGCCCGTTGCCCGACATCCCGCTACCGCTCGAGTCCGGAACCATCGTCGCCGACCGCTACGTGATCGCCGGCGCCATCGGCATGGGTGCCTTCGGCATCGTGTACCGCTGCCACGACCGGGTGACCGAGGGTGAGCGGGCGCTCAAGGTCGTGTCGACCTGGACGGCGTCCCAGCGGCGCATCCGGCAGCGCTTCCTGGCCGAGGCGCGGGTGATGGCCAACCTGTCCCATCCCAACCTGCTGCCGGTGTTCGACGTGGGCGAAGACGGCCCCATGGCCTGGTACGTCATGGAGCTGGCGCCGGGCGGCTCCATGAGCACGTGGCTCAAAGATCACCCCGAGGTCGAGCGAGCGCACACCGCCGCCGTCGCCATCGCCCAGATCCTCGACGGCCTCGCCCACGCCCACGAAAACGGCGTGGTGCACCGTGATGTCAAGCCCAGCAACGTGCTCGTGCACGATGCCCAGCACTTCAAGCTGGGCGACTTCGGCATCGCGCGCGACACCGAGACCCCGCTCGAGCTGACCCACACCGGCGACTCCCTGGGAACGCGCAGCTACGCCGCCCCCGAACAGCGCGCCGACGCCAGGCAGGCCCACGAGGCCGCCGACGTCTATGCCGCCGGCGCCACCCTGTTCCGGCTGGCCCGCGGACAGGTGCCAGGCGCGCTGCCCATGCTGCACTTCATCGAGCTCGACGCCGCAGCCTTTCCCCGGGTGCCCGCACCCCTGCTCGACGTGGTCCGCCGCGCCACCCGGCTGCTGCCCGAGAGCCGCTACCCCAGCGCCGCGGCCATGGCCGAGGCCGTGCGAGCGGCGGCGGCGGCGCTGTAGCAGGCCGTCGAAATACTCGTTCCTCGTATTTCGACAGCCTGCACTACCATTGCCGGCACCGCCGCCTTCTGGCTCGGCAAGTCCGGCCGCCTAGATCCCGAACTCCTCGTTCAGCTGCTCGACCTTGGCCGTGGCCCCCCACTGCCGCCACAGCTCGCGCGCCTCGACGATGCGCTCGCGGCTGCCCGCGCCGGCGCGGCGCAAGAACCGCGCCTCGAGCTCGACCGCCAGCGCCGCCTCGTGGGCGAAGCCATTGTCGGTGGCCGCCCGGTGCGCGGCCTCGTAGGCGTCACGGGCGTCTTGCTCGCGCCCCTGCACGCGCGCGACCTCGCCGGCCACCAGCTGGATGCGGTGCTCGTGATTCGCCGCCGAGAACGCGTGCCAGGTCTTCAACAGCTCGATGCTGGGCCCCACATCGGCCATCAGGGCGTCGTCGCCGGCGCCATTGGCCACGCGCCCCAGCACTGCGAGGGTGCGGTACTGGTGCCACCACACCTCGTGGTAGGTGGCCGGCGCCCCGTCGGCGTAGGGCCCGCCCGCGTCGGCCACCGCCACCGCGTCGTCGAGCTCGCCGAACAGGTAGCGGGTGAAGCAGCCCAGGGCCGACGCGATGTAGGCGGCACCTCGGAAGTTCGTCTGGATGGCCGCGGGCACCTGGGTGGTCTCGTCGTAGATGTCGCCCACCAGCCGTGACGGCCGCTCGGTGAGGCCCTGCAAGCCCGCGATCGCCTGCCCGTACTGCGTGGTGCAGCCCAGCGCCGCCATCTGCTGGTAGTACCGGAGGGTCTTGTGGTTGGCCTCGAACATCGTGGCCAGCTGAGGCACCGGCAGCCCGGCGTAGAAGCTGTTGCAGACCTCGCAGTGCAGCGCCCAGCAGGCGTACTCCAGGTCGCCCGTGTCCAGGCCGATTCGGGTGACCGACTTGTCGGCGGCCACGCTCTTGAGCAGCGGGTCGACAAACAGGTCCACGTGCGAGTTCACCACGTGCATCGTGCGGGGGCGAATGGCCCGGTCGCCGATGCGGTCGAGCATGTCGACGGCCATGCGACCGGTCGCGTAGCTGGCGTCGATGAGCCGTGCCGCGTTGAGCACCAGCCCCACGATGGCAAAGCCATAGGGCGAGTCACGGCACACCCCATCGTCGAGGGTGGAGCGCACGATGTTGCAGCCCAGGATGGGCAGCAGGTTGGGCGCCGCCAGGTAGGCCGCCGACATGGCACCGGTCTGGATGCGCTGCCGGGCGAGCACCACGGGATCGTTGGTCATGCCCAGGGCCTCGACCTCGCCGGGCTTCAGCGCGTTCAGCCGGCCCAGGGTGTCCCCCACCGCCGCGGCCACGTCTCCGTCGGTCGGTGCAATCGGCAGCTCCAGGCCCAGGTCGGCCAGGATCTCGAGCGCCAGCTCCAGCGACTCGGTGAAGCGCTGCTGCGACAGCCGCGCCTGGCAGCGAACCTCGAGCGCAGCCACGCGCTCCAGCTGCTCGACGGCGTTGGCGACGGCCTCGTCGACCAGGCGGTCCATCTCGTCGTGATCGCCGGCCAGGTAGGCGGCGCGCGCCCCTTCGACGTGCAGCGCCAGCGTCTGCGGGTAGTCGGAGCTCCAGGCATCGTGCGGCATCAGCGCCCGCGCCTGGGCGAAGTGCTCGTGCCCGGCCTGGTAGGCCGCCGACCGGATGGCCCTCCGGCCCGCGTCCAGGTTCAGGCCGCGCAGCTGGGCCCGCTCGGCCTTTCGCGCCTGGCCGCCATGGCCTCGGTTCAGATGCTCCACCAGCTCGAAGAAGCGCCGCTCGCGCTCGGAAGCATCGAGGTGCTCCAGCATGAAGCGGCCGATCTTGCGGTGCACGATGGCCGCGTCGGCATCGCTGATCGCCGCTCGCGCCGCCTGGCGAATGCGGTCGTGGGCGAAGCGGAACATGAGCCGGCCCGCCGACGGGTCGCCGATGCCCAGCAGCTCGCTGGTGTCGGGCACCACCAGGTCGGCCGACAGCGCGGGCTTGAGCAGCTCCAGGGCGTCGCGCCGATCGACGTCGAGCGCCGCGGCCAGGGTGCGCAGGTCGAAGTGATCGCCCACGCAGGCGGCGACGGCCACCGCGCGGCGCTCGCGATCGGGCTGCCGGTCCAGCTCCGAGGCCACGAAGGCCACGACGTCGTCGGCCAGGTTGCCCACATCGACCGAGCTCTCGTCCCAGGTCCACAGCTCGGCGTCGTCGTCGAAGCGCACCGAGCCACTCTCGACCAGGTTCTCGATGAAGCGCCGCACGAAGAAGGCGTTGCCGCGCGTCTTTCGAAAGCACGCCGTCGCCAGCCGCATGCGGCCCACCGCGCCGGGAAAGACGTCGTTCACCAGGTCCAGGATGGCGTCCTCGCCAAGGGGCCCCAGCAGCAGGCGCTCGACCTCGGCATCGGAGCCTTCGAGCTGGGCGAGCGTCTGAAACAGCGGGTCGCTGGTGCCGATCTCGTTGTCGCGGTACGCGCCCACGATGAGCACATTCGTGCTGGTGGGGTCCGAGACCAGGGCCTCGATCAGGTCGAGGGACGGCAGGTCGGCCCACTGCAGGTCGTCCAAGAAGATGACCAGCGGCTGATCGGGCGAGGCCATCGCGCTGGTGAGCCGCGTCATGGCGGTGAGAAAGCGGTTGCGGGCCTCGGCCGGGGTGACCTCTGGAGCGGCTGGCTGCGGCCCGATCAGGTGCTCCAGCTCGTCGATCACCTCGATGAGCACACTGCCGCTGTCGCCCAGCCCCTCGATGACCTTCTCGCGCCGCTGGCGCACCGCGGCGGTCGCGTCGGCCATCGAGCGGCGCATCAGCTCTCGAAAGGCCTGGATGATGCTGTTGTAGGGCGTGCCCCGGTCGAACTGGTCGAACTTGCCGCCCACGAACACCGCCGGATCGCCGGCCAGGCGGCGGCGCAAGGCCTCGACCAGGGCCGTCTTGCCGATGCCGGAGTAGCCCTCCACGACGAACAGCCGCGAGCGCCCGCCAGCCGCCTTTCGATAGGCCCGCATCAGCTGCGCGGTCTCGCGCTCGCGCCCGTACAGCCGATCGGGAATGCGAATGCGCACCGGCGCCGTGGACGACGCCTCGCCCGTCGAGCGCGACGCCTCGTCGAACACAAGCGCCAGCTCGCTGGCGTCGGCAAAGCGCAGCTCGGGGTTGATGTTCAGCGCCCGCTCGAACCACAGGTCGAGCTCGGCCGGAAGCCGCGCGTTGGCCCGTCCGACCGGATCGAGGCGGCCCAGGACCATTGCCGCGCCGATGGCACCGCGGGTGGGCCCCCGGAACGGCCGCCGCCCGGTGAGCGCTTCGTACGCGACCACCGCCAGCGCCCACAGGTCGCTGGCAGCCCCGCTGGGACGGCCCTCGATCAGCTGATCCGGAGCCATGTACGCGGGCGTGCCCAGCACCAGGCCCTCGCCGGTGAGCAGGGTGTTCTCGGGCCCCGCCATGCGCGCGATGCCAAAGTCGATGAGCTTGGCGTGCAGCGTGGGCGCCTCGTCCATGAGCACGATGTTCGCGGGCTTCACGTCGCGATGCACGATGCCCGCGGCGTGCGCGACACCCAACACGCTGGCCATCTGCCGAACCAGGGTGCGCACGTCTTCGAGCGGCAGCTGACCTTCGCGCTTCAGGCGCGCGCTCAGCGACTCGCCAGACAGCAGCTCCATCACCATGAAGGGCTGATCGCCTGCGGTCACCCCCTGGTCGAGCACGCGCACCGCGTGGGGGTGGTCGAGCTGCACGGTGAGCTGTGCCTCGCGAACCAGGCGCTGGCGGTGCACTGCATCGTCGGGCCGGCGCACGAACTTCACCGCCACGTCGATGCCCAGCGTCGCGTGCCGCCCCACCCACAGGTGCGCCATGCCACCGCTGGCGAGGGGGCGCACCAGGCGCACCCTCTCGGTGACGGCCATTCCTGGTTCGGGTTCGTGAGAGCTCATGGGACCTCGACCAACGAATCTACACGTGAATGCTCTGGGAGACCCTGGACGGGAGCTGGTACGTGTATTCCAGAGGCCTGGACAGGTTTTTCTGGGTGATCACCGCCTCGACTGCTTCGAGGCGTTTGCCGTAAGCATCGAGCAGCGGCGCCACCCGGTCGTCGCTGAAGTGCCCGGCCGGGTAGTGCCCCAGCCGGTTGAGCTGGACCGTGATCTCCCAGAACAGGGCGAGTCCCTGGGTGGCCAGATCGTAGGGCGGGATCATCGCCTCGAGTGCAGCCTCGGTGTCGCCAGGACCACCCGTGGGCCCCGGACCGAAGCCCGCGGTCTGCACATTGGGCGCATAGCTGAACAGCGGGAAGGACGAGTAGTTGATGGATGCGTGGTAGGCGGTGCAGCGAAACAGGATGCGCGACAGCAGCGACACCACGTCGTCGACGGTGGACGGCTGGCTCAAGCCGTTGAGCCGACCGCCATCGCTGGCCCCCATCTCGCGCACCCAGCCCTGCAGCTCGGGGTCGCCAGCCACGTCGGCGGCGCTGGTGTAGTACAGCTCGATGTAGCCCTGGACGAAGGGCTCGAGCGCGCTCCACACCTCGGCGCCGTCATCGCGCGCCGGGTAGTCGCCCAACAGCTCGAAGTCGTCGACCCCGCGGCGCTTGTAGTCTTCGTGGGGGGACGAGGTCGACAGATCGAAGGCGTTGATCTGTTGGGTGGCAAGCGCCAGCGAGGCCTCGAGCGTGGGGCTCTGCAGCCGCTCCATGTAGCCATCGGGCCCAATCAGGTTGCTCATGGCGATGTCGTTGGTGATGAGCGTGTTCTCGAAGTGCGGCTCGAGCAGGACGCGCAGCGGGTGGTTGGGCGCCAGCTGCCGCTTGGCGGACAGGATGACCGCCTCCATCACCTGGTGGCACAGGGCAAAGTGGCTGATGATTCCCTGCACGTTGCCCTCGGCGGTCATCACCGTGGTGCGGGCCATGCGCCAGCTCATGCCGTCCTTGGGCGTGAAGATGGTGCCCGGGGTCTGGCTGGTCTGGATGGCCACGGCGGTGAGCGCCTTGCCGTCCCACCAGTACAGGGCAATGGGCGCGAAGTTGAACTTGGTGCGGCCGTCGATCTCGCCCACCGGCAGGCCGTCGAGCATGGCGTAGTCGGCCACGTACAGCTTTCCGGCCTTCATCGCCGCCTCGTAGCCGCGGCTGCCCGTGGCGCGCTCCCAGATGTCCTCGGTCATCGGGAAGTTGGTCTTGGCCTGGGTCATGCGACGGATCATGTAGGGGTTGCAGCCGGCCACGGCCTGCCAGCTGAAGATGTCGTCCCGCTCCCACACCTTGACGATCTCGGGGGCCGCGATGGTCGCGTACATACGGGCATACGAGTCCAGCCCGTCGCTGTCCTGGGGCTCGGACCGCGACCGCTTGTGGCTGTCGCGGGCCACCGACTCGGGTGCGAGCGACGACAGCTTGTCCCACACCGACTTGGCCAGGCTCTCGATGTTCTCGACCGGCGACTTGCTGGCGACCTTGTTCACCTCGAGCTCGGCCATCTTGCCCAGCACCGACGCCCACCACTCGGGGTCGGACTTGTCGCGCAGGGGCACGCTCTGGGCCGCCACGATGTCGTGGTAGTCGTACCGGAAGCGGTAGTCCTTGCGTCCCTTCTCGAGGGCGGCGGCGCGGGCCGGCGGCGCCGGTTCGTGGGCGGGCAGGCAGGTCTTGGCGTTCATGGGGGCTCCTAGATCGAGATCGACTGCAGGACCTGGGAAGGCCGCAGGAAGGGGTAGCTCATCAGGCGCGTGCTCTCGCGCCCCTGGATGTCGGACTCGAGCTGCTTGAGCGCCGCCTGGTAGCGGTACAGCACAGGCAGCACGCGGGGATCGGTGAAGTGCAGCAGGCCATAGTGGCCCAGCTCGGACGCGCGCACGTTCGACAGCAGGTAGACCATCGTCGAGCTCTCGATGGCGATGCGCCATGGCGGCAACATCTTGGTGTAGGGCTCTTCTTGGTTGGGCGTGTCGGCGGCGTATTGCGGCTGGTACGAGGCACCCGGCGTGTTGGCCTGCGGCCCCATGAACGGGAACTGGGCAAAGTTCACCGCCGAGTGCTGCGGCCCGGCGATGAACACGATGCGGGTGAGCAGGTAGGTGAGCTGCTCGATGGTCTGCGCCTCGGGCACGCCCTTGAGCCGGCCTCCGTCCTGCGCCCCCAGCTCACGCACGAAGCCCTGCAGCTCGCTGTCGGCGGCCACGTCGGCGTCGGACGAGTAGTAGACGGCCACGTACTCGCCCAAGAAGGTCTTCAGCGCATTCCAGTGGGGAATCGCGTCGTCGCGGTAGGGGTAGGTGTTCAGGTGCTCGTCGTCGTCGACCCCTCGAGCCGCCAGGTCTTTGATGGGGTCGGTCTTGTCGAGCTCGTAGCCGCCGACGCCCTTGGCAACCGCGGCCGCCAGGTCCTCGATCCGGGGCGAGAAGCACCGGTCCACCACCCCGCCCGGCGCAATCAGCGACGTCTTGGCTGAGTGGTTGATCGCCATCGTTCCCTCGGTGTGCGGCTCGAGCAGCACGTACAGGGGGTGGACCTCGGCCAGGTTGCGCTTGAGCGCGATGGTGACCGCCTCCATCACCAGGTGCGTGCGGCCCAGGTGAACGATGGCTTCGTGCACCGATGCGTCGGCGACCTGCACCAGATCCATGGCTTGCCGCCACAGCCACCCATCGCTCGGCGTCACGATGGGGTTGTCGGCGCCTGGCTTCTGGCCGGCCTGGATGGCCACCGGGTGCAGATCGCCGCCACCGCGCGGCACCGCGAACAGGGCCAGCGGCATGCTCAGGTACTTCTGCACACCGTCGGTCACGCCCGCTTCGATGCCGTCCAGCAGCGCGTAGTCCACCAGGTACACGCGCCCCTCGGCCAGCGCCACCCCCAGGCTGTCCGACGTGCCCATCGCCTGGCGAAAGGCATCGTCGCTCACCCGAAAGTTGTCGGGCAGCTGGGTGCAGCGCTGAAGCATCATGGGATTGAAGCCGGCGATTCGCTGCCAGGCGAACGCCAGGTTGCGGCGCTCGTCGGTGTTCTGCCAGGCCATCACGGGCGGCTTCTCCCACGTGACGAAGAGCTCGTCGAAGTCGGTCCACGACGTCACCCACCGGTGCGGCATGGACGCGGCGAGGTCCTTGGGCAGCTGAAAGATGTGCTCGTGCAGCTGGTGGGGCTCGATGCCGGCAAACTTCTGCTCGACCATCGACAGCAGCGTTCCGCGCTCGAAGCCCTCGAGGGCCATGCCGCCCAGGTTCGTGCCGATCTCGATGTACGCATGCAACGACTTCGCGAAGAAACCCGCCGAGTACTGATCGGCCTTCTGAAGCTCGGCGCAAGTCGCCACTCCAACCGGGTAGTCGTAGGCGTAGTGGTACTCGTCACGCCGCTTTGCCAGCTGCTGTTCACGCCGCTCGTGGGCGGAGTCGTCCTGCGGAAGTTTAGGGCCCATGCCGGTCCTCGCTTCAAGGGGGGGCCCGACGATAGCGCACCTCGCCGAGGTCTCGGATTCGGCCGTCGGCGCAGCCGAATAGAGGGAAGGCATGGCTGTCTCCAAGATCGCAAAACAGCGCGCACGCATGGGGGCCTTCGGCTGCCTGCTGCGCCTCGCCGCGCTGCCCTTCGCGCTGGTGCTGCTGGCCGTACTCCTGGTGATCGCCAACAGCGCGCCGGCGGGCAGCGAGATGTGGGTGCTAGGCGGCCTCGCCATCGTGCTGCCCACGATCATCGTCACCGCCTTCACCCTGCTGGCCACCATCACCATCCGTTGGCGGGCCGGCCGCCTCGACCCGCTGTTCGAGCACCTGGGGCCCGGCAAGCAATACACCATCGCAGGCAGAGGCTGGGCCGGCAGCGACGGAGCCCGCCAGGTCAACGCCTGGTTCGCGCGCGGACCCCAGCTCGAGATCTACGTCTCGGGCGACACCGGTGCCCTCGCCGGTGTGGGCCAGGACGGGCACATCGTGCGCATCGCCTCCAAGCTGCGCGGCACCGATCTGGTCCAGATGGGGGACAACCTGGGCGGCGGGCCGGACCTCGACTGGGTTCGCCGCTGGATGGCGGCACCCGGCGTCGAGCAGGAGCTCACCCTGCTGCTGGCCGAAGACGGCCGAACCCTGCGCAGCGTCGCCGTCATGCCCGACTGTGTGCGCTTTGTGGTGCGCTACATCCAGTTGGGCGAGCTCGACGCCGCCACCATCCGCGACTGGCAGCGGGCGCTGGTCACAGCCATCGAGGCCGCCGAGTCCATCGGGCCGCCCGCCGAGCGCCAAGAACCAGGGTACGGCGCGCGACTGCGAACCAGCCGCGGCAGCCTGGGTGCGCTGGTGGGCGTCGCCGTGGGCACCGTGATCTTCATCGCGGTGCTGTCCATGTGCATCGCCGGGCCGATCGTGTGGTTGGGGTGATCCGGGGATCGTGGGGTCTGGCAACCAATGGTCAGCCGCGGATCAGCCATCAGTCAACATCTACGTGGTCGGGCCCCACGCGATAACCAATGGTCCTGGCTCAGAGAGCGCAGTCGCCCTGAATGGACGCCCACTGCAACGTAGTCGAGGCGCTGTGGGGCGCTGTGGGGTCTGGCAACCAATGGTCGGCCGCGGATCCGCTATCTGACGCCGTTCACACGGACAGGCCACACCCCATTACCAATGGTCGCCCCTCATCCGACCCCAATCGGGCATCCCGCCGGCGCCCGAAACGGACACAACTCGCCGGACGGAGATCCATCCACGGAGTTGTGTCCGGATTCCGGACACAACTCCGCCCATCGGTGCCGATCCCTCGAGTTCCGTCCGGATTCCGGACCGAAGTCGGGGGAGCGATCACGATGCTCCGGGTTGTGTCCTTCGCCACCGATCCCCGAAACCACCTCACCCCCGCCAGCGACCTTCCCAGCCAACACGGCCCTACGCTACGCCTCGTCCGACGCGCCTGCGGCGCCTCGCACGCCCGGCTTTCGCCGATCCCCCCGGCGCCGCCATTTGGGCTGCGCCAAAAATGGCGCCCCCAGCAGGACCCTACGCTCCACGCCGCCTGCAACCGCCAGCAAGCTGGCGACCGAAGCCAGCCCGGCTTTCGCCGATCCCCCCGGCGCCGCCATTTGGGCTGCGCCAAAAATGGCGCCCCCAGCAGGACCCTACGCTCCACGCCGCCTGCAACCGCCAGCAAGCTGGCGACCGAAGCCGGCCCGGCTTTCGCCGATCCCCCCGGCGCCGCCATTTTGGCTGCGCCAAAAATGGCGCCCCCAGCAGGACCCTACGCTCCACGCCGCCTGCAACCGCCAGCAAGCTGGCGACCGCAGGCCGCGCGGCCTTCGCCGATCCCGCCGGCGCCGCCATTTTGGCTGCGCCAAAAATGGCGCCCCCAGCAGGACTCGAACCTGCGACCGTCGGCTTAGAAGGCCGATGCTCTATCCAGCTGAGCTATGGGAGCCAGACTCCCTCCCTATCCCCGCTTCCCCGGTCAATCCAGCCCCGCTTCCCCCATCAATCCAGCAACGCCAGCGCCCTCCTCGCCAGCGCGCCCACCCGCGCCGGCGCATCGTCCAGCCGCGCCTCGGCACTCACCCGCGCCTCCACCTCCTGCTTGGGCTCCCCCAGCCGCCGGTGCACCACCGCAAGCACCGGCCAGGTCAGCGCATCGGCGGCCTCGTACTGCGCTGGACGCAGCCTGCCCTGATGCTCCAGCGCCGACTCCAGCAGCGCGACCGTCCCCGGGGCCCACGTGCCCCCCGTGTTCGACGTCCAGCCACGCCAGCATGGTGCGCGCCATCGCGTCGTGCGGGTTGCAGCGAACTGAATCATCAGCAACGTGACAAGCGCCACAGCCAAGCCTGTCAGGAGCATCGACAGCTTGACCGCGAACTCCGACCACCCGAAGTCGATCCCCACGAACATCGCTGTAACCATCGCCAAAGCGGCCAAGACGATCCCCGCCCCCACCTCGACGGCCGATGGCGAGTGCCCCATCTGTCTCGGCGCTTCCGAGCACCGCAACCATCGCGGGCCGCATCAGGGCAACCGACGCAGACCAGCCGGTGACCGCCATGGACACCATGACGGCGCCCGGAACGACAAACAACAGCGGCACCAGCCGAATCGAGTCGCGACCGAGGAAGACCCGCATCGCTACCGCGGCCAACGGCAGCCCAAACAGCATCCCCACCACCGACAGCGCCGAAGCCACGCTGCGAACCGAGCCCCGAACCCGCTCCCGCTCCGCCCGCGCATCCAGCTCATCCAGCCCGATCACCGCCCATCCACCACCACCAACGCGGCCGCCCCCCAAAGCGGCACCAGCGCCAGCCACCACCGCTCGTGCCGCTCCCACGCCACCACCACCGACGTGGCCCACAGCGCCACGAAGTCGAACGCCATGATGTGCACGAACTGCTCCTCACGGAACGAGCGCACCCACTCCGAGCCGTCCCCGGCCAGGAGCGCCCACCCCACCAGCGCTGAGGCTGCGGTGAAGCCCAGCACGCCGACGGCCCGGTGCCCGACCCAGCCCTGCCACCTCGCGGGCTCCCGCACCTCGCCGCCGAGCGCCAGCCCCGGCAGCAGGCCAAAAGCCCCGATGGCAAAGCTCGACAGCGCAAAGGGCCACAGCGGTACCGGTCGCCGGCGCAGCTCCGGCGCCAGCAGCGCCGCCAGCACCAGGGGCCACACGCCCATCAGGTTGAAGTGGGCCACCACCCAGGGGTCGATGCCGTCCCACTGCCCCGACATGAGGGCGACGAGCCACGCAGTCTGATCCGGCCGCGCCGCGGGCGCCAGCAGCACGGATTCGGCCACCAGTGCCAGCCACAACCCGGCAAACATCGGACGAGCGCTCATCGCCCCTGCATAATGCCGAGCATCATGAAACTCCTCTTCGTCGGCCCCGATCCCTCCTCCCGCGGTGGCGCAGCCCGCTCTCTCTCCCGCGTCACCGAAGCCCTGCGCCGCTGCGGCCACACCGTCGTCGTGCAGTACCCGGACGCCAGCTTCTTTCCCGGCGATCGCACGCGCGACGACGAGCGCTGGATCCACGAGCCCCTCGACGCCGCGGCCCGCTGCGACGAGGTCCTGACCGCCGCCAGCGCGCTCCAGCCAGACGCCATCGTGGGCTGGTACGCCAGCGGTGCCGGCTTCCCAGCCGTCGCTGCGGCGCGGCTGGCCAACATTCCCTCGCTGGTGTGTTGCCGCGGCAACGACGTCGACCGGGACTTCTTCACCGACGCCCACGGCCGGCTGTTCTGGACCCTGCAGCACGCCTCGGCCATCGCGACGGTCAGCACCGAGATGGCCGGCAAGATTCGGCGCCTGTTCGACCGACGGGCCACCTTCATCGCCAACTCCGTCGACACCAAGCGCTTCTACTTCGATCGCAACGCCGCACGCGAGCTCGCCGAGCACTGGCAGCTGCCCAATCGACCGGTGCTCGGTCTGTTCGGCGTCTTCAAGCGCAAGCGCGGACTCGATCTGCTGTCCCGGCTCGACTTGTCGGAGTGGCAGGTGCTCGTCATCGGCGCCATCCGCGACGACAACCTACGCCTGATGCCCGCAGGTGCCCGCCACCTCCCGTACATCGACGACGACACCACCCTGCGCGCCGCCTACAGCCTGTGCCGCCTGGTGGCCCAGCCCTCGCTGCACGACGGCATGCCCAACGTCGTTCTCGAGGCCATGGCGTGTGAGCGCACCGTCGCCGCCAGCCCCGTCGGAGGGCTCCCAGACTGCATCCAGCACGGCGTGACCGGCGTCCTGTGCCACAGCGACGACGACTGGCAAGCCGTGCTCGACAAACCACCCGTCACCGGGCCGGCCGCCCGCAAGGCGCTGCGCTCCCCCGACAACGAAGCCGCCGAGTACGAGGCGCTGATCCGGAGCCTGCTGTAGCCGTCTCATGAAATGCCCGGCCAGAAGCGGCGTAGCCTCAGCCCGCCGCCTTCGCCCTGGCCAACCCAATCAAGCCAGCCGACAACAACCCGAAACCGCCCCCGCCCACGACCCATCCAAGCACCAGCATCAGCAGGCTGGCAGCAACATAGAACGATCCCAGCGCGACCCCCGCCAAGTCAGCCGCACCGATCACCAACAGCCCGCCCAGTGTGAAGCAGAATGCGGCACAGACCGTGCTCAGCGCCACATTGACCACCGCCATGGCTGCAAAGCTCCCAGCCCCCCACAAGCTGACCCCGATCACCGCCAACTGCGTGAACCGCGCGAATCCCCGACGAGCCATCCCTCCCTCCCGAGCGATGCGTCAGTGACGCCCGGGGCAACCCGTCCTTCACCACGTCCAAGTTCGAGTCCCAGGCTTGTACCTCCGTAGCGACGAACTCGTTCACCACATCCGCCCTACTCCGTCGCCCGTCCCGACGACACCCAGGCCATCGTCCCCCCCGATACGTTGATGGGCTCGAAGCCGCGCTGGGCCAGCAGCCCCGCCGCAGCACCCGAGCGGCCCCCGGACTTGCACACCAGGTACAGCCCCCCGCCCTTGTAGGCGTCGAGCTCGGACACCCGCGTCCCGATCTGGTCGAGCGGGATGTTCACCGCGCCAGGGACGTGCCCCGACGCGAACTCCCCGGGCGTGCGCACGTCCACCAGCTTGGCGACCTTCCCGGCCTCCAGGTCGGCGGCCAGGGTGTCCACGTTCACTTCAGCGTAGTTCGCTCCCACGGTTCCTCCACATGCTGCGATCAAAGCAAAGAGCAGCGACTTCATGATGCCTCCACGGCGACACTCCCCCTAAAAAGCAAGCGCCGTGCCACCGTGCCCAGGCGGTGAAACGCCCACTCTCGGCCCTGATGATGCAAGTCGATGCAACGCTGTGCAACTCCCTGGGAGGGCGCGACGGGCCACTTCTCGGTCTCGAGGCCGAGGTCGAGGTCGAGGCCGAGGTCGAGGCCGAGGTCGAGGTCGAGGCCGAGGTCGAGGCCGAGGTCGAGGCCGAGGTCGAGGCCGAGGTGGAGGTCGTCCTCGAAAGCCGATCCGTCGACGTAGACGCACACCCGGGCGCCGACGGTCCCGGTCCCGGGCCCGGGCACAGTCACGGTCCCGGGCACGGGCTGGCTCGCGTCGACGTAGACGTAGACGTAGACGTAGACGTAGACGTAGACGCAAACGTCGCCGCTCTCCCCGCCCACGGCAATACCCTGGACCCTCAGGCGTCGAGCTCCGCGTAGGCCGCGAGCAACGCATCGCGTTGGGTCTGCGCCGAATACCTGGGCCCTACCCAAGCCAACCCATCCCGCGCCGCACGTTGCCTCTCCCCCTCATCCCGAATCAACCCACCCAACACCTCCACCATGCTGTCCCGGCTGTAGCGCCTGTACAGCAGCACATCTTCACCCAACACATGCCGCACGACCGGCATGTCCGGCGCCAACACCGCACACCCCGCTGACACGTAGTCCAGCACCTTGATAGGCATGCATCCCTGGATGAGGTTGCGTTCACACGGCGTCAGCGGCGCCAAGCCGATGTCCTGCGTAGCGAGCCAGTGTCCGAGCTCCGCCGCTGGCAGAGGAGGCAGCAAGACAACCCGATCATCCAACTCCAGCTTGCGAACCCACTTGGACACCCACTTGGTCTTGCGGGTTGGCGTACGTATGGTCAGCACCCAATCGAGGTCACGGAGATCGCCCAGGGACTTGAGCAGGGAGTGCAGCCCCTGCCAGCGGGTGAGCGTCCCTATGTAGGCCAATCGGACGGGGCCTTCGTGCTCGATGTGCTCGCGTGCTTCGAAGGAGGGACGGTTGGGAACCAGCCGAATCTGCTGGGCCTGTACCCCAACGTCCAGCAGGTAGTCCCGGGTCACGGGATTGGTGGTGACCACCAGGTCGGAGCGATCCATCAGGGCCAACTCCAACGTACGCATCTTGGCCCGTGCGTTGGGCCGCTCGATGAGCCCGGGGTGATGGTCGGCCATCTCGATGGAGTACAGCGCGTTGACCTCGTACACCACCCTCGAGCTCGCCGGGGCGGCTAGCCCCTCCCAAGGGGACCGCACGTGGTGCACATCGAAGCGCTCGCGCTCGAACACCCGCTCGACCGCCTCGCGGAAGCGAAGCGCACGCGTCAGCCAGTTGCGCTCCGCGATGGCCAGGGGGAGGTGACGCAGGCCCGCGATGGGCTTGTCGCCCAACGTGACAAGGCTCACGTCGTGTTGGGCACGGAGGATGTCCGCGTTGGCCAGGATGTGTTGGCTTGCACCCTTGGCGGACGGCACGCGGTCAAAGCTGGCCAGCCCGATCCTCAACGAGACGCCTCGGCCAGGGTGGCGTCGATCGCGCGGTTCTCTTTCAAGAAGTCGTCGCAGTGATGGCAGGCCGGCATGCGCTCCCGCAGCATCTTTACCCGCAACTCTCGGTAGGCGGCACCGTTGAACAAGTCGACCAGGCGCTCCTTGCGGATATTACCGAGGGGCTCGATGCGCCGGTGCGTGCCGCAACACGGGTAGACATCGCCCTGAGGCCCGATGAGCGTGTGAAACCAAGGAACGTGACACAGGTTGTTCCGATAGTGACCGAGCGCGTACTCTTGTTTCTCGGACGCCCGAACGTTGTCTTCCCCGTGGCCGTAGATCCACGGATCGAAGCCCACCAGCCGGATGGTGTCCGCGAGCATGGGCGCGATTCGGGCGTTGTAGTAGCGGATGTCGTCGGCCGTCATGACCGCCTCGTCGCCGACCCACTTCTCCATGGGAATGAGCAACCATTGGTCGACCGGGTGTTCCCGCAAAAATCCAGGCATCTCGACCAGCGAACGGAAATTACGTCGACTGACGACCGTGTTGATGCGCACCCGTGTCTTGGGTCCCCTGTAGCGCAGAAGATGCTCGATGGCCTTGCGTGTCGTGCGCCACGAGCCCTCTTGCCCGCGCACCTGATCGTGGATGCGGGACACGGGAGAATCCAACGATACGGTCACGCCTCTCGCTGGGATTTTCACCAGTTCCTTGACCCGCTTCTTGGGAAGAATGGTTCCGTTGGTCGTCAGGTTGACGCGCATGCCCAGCTCGGTCGCCCTGCGAACGACGTCCAGGGCATCCTTGCGCAAGAACAGCTCCCCACCCGTCAGGTGGATTTTTCTGCACTGGAGGGCGGATAAATCCGCCAGTATCTCGAAAATTTCGTCAGTGGACAGCTCGCCTTCGCGATCTTTTTTCCAGTAGTCGCACATGAAGCAGCGTAGGTTGCAGCCGTCGATGAGCTTCAGCTTGGCGGACACGATCCACGGGCTGTGCCCAGCGCGGTGCTGCTGACGCAGCTCCGAGTCGGGAGAAACCCCGCGAAGTCGCTCTACAGCCCGGTTCATGCCGGCAGGTCGATGCGCTTGGTGGCCAGGTAGTGCACCATCTCGGTCACCAGGGCCACCACCTCTTCGGGCAGGATGGGCGCGTCCAGCTGGGTCACCTTCACGCGGAACTCGCCCACCTCGGCGCCCAGCTTGGCGCTGAAGTCTTCGGGCGGGTCGTGGAAGTGGGCCAGCGCCGCCACCTCCAGGCCCTTCTCGAGCCGGTCGTGGTTCTTGCCGTAGATGTCGTAGCGGCGCATGTCGGGGTTCACGGTCAAGAACAGCCGGCGCTTCTCTTTCATGAGCGAGCCCTTGCGCTCCTTGAGGCCGCGCTGCCGCACGATGGTGACCTCGGTGTGGTCGGCCAGGGTGACCTTGAGCCGCAGCCACTTGTCGGTGTAGCGGTACTTGCGGTTGCCGTGCGTCGAGTAGCCCGACCACGTGATCTTGTCGGTCTCGTCGTACTGGCGCAGGTCGAAGCGGAGATCGAGCTTTTTATCTGGATGAAGCTCGTCTTTGAGGCCATCCACCAGGTCGGCCAAGAAGTCGACCTTGGCGGTCTTGCGCTTAGCCCGATCGAGCGCGGTCCACAGGATGGCCCCCACCACGATGGCCAGGAACACGCCACAGAACAGCACCCCCGGGGTGGCCCCCCAGTCGCCGATCGCGAACAGCGCCCCCAGCCCTCCCACAAAGCCGATGCCGCCGATCGCCCCGGCCAGCGTCCACGCTTGCTTGCGGTCGGCGGCGATCTCGTCGCGCATGCCCTGCACCACCCCGTGCACCTGGTCGATGCGCAGCTTGAAGTGTTCGGCCATCAGCATGCGAGCACCCTCCGCAGGTCGTGGCCGCTGGTGATCGCGCGGCCCCAGAGCCCGGCGCGCCGAAACTGGTCGTCGTAGCGCCGCGGCAGGGGCACATGGTACGCCAACCGGCCGTCCAGCTCCCAGAACAGGTTGTAGCCAGCCCCCACCGCCACGATGGTGCGGGCCACGGGGAGCGCCTGGAACGGCCGATTCACCGCCGCACACCCCGCAAGCGCCTGCCGCCACGCAGCGGGTAGCGCCCGCGTGTCGCCGATCACCAGCACCTGCAGCTCGGGTCCACCCTCGACGCCCACGTCTCGCGCGATCGGACCCACATACTGCCCATCGCAGCCCCCCTCCCACTCACAGCGGTCGGGCGCGTAGGGCAGCAGCCGGCGGTCGAAGCGCCCCGCCAGCTCGTCGTAGTCGGGGTAGCTCCCCGGCGAGACGTAGCGCTGCACCAGCACCGAGGGCCGATCCGCGAGCCGCTCTGGGCGAAGCTCGTGGGCGATGCCGCCGGGAAAGCTGTCGACCACCAGCGCGCTGGCGCCACCGAGGTGCCGGCGCAAGAAGCGGTCCACCCAGTCGGCATCGGCATCGGCAGCAAGCCGCACCAGCGTCGAGCCCTCGGGCACGGCCACCTCGCGCGGCGCCTGGTGCAGCACCACGCCCGGCCCGCTGCGCCACAGCAGGTTCGCGGCTCGCTGCAGGTGGCCCATGCCCCCGCCCAGCGCGTAGATGAGCGGCCGGTCGCCGATCAGGTCAGCTATCGAGCTCGTGCAGGCCATCGCTGGGGCCCCCGCTGCGGCTGTCGAAGGCGCGCACGTCTTCGGCGGGGAAGTCCCACATCTCTTCCCAGCTCACCGAGACCGGAGCCTCGGGTGGCTCATAGGTGCCTTCGCAGCGCACACATCGCGCCGAGCCCGAGCTGGCCAGGTGGTCGGGGCAGGTGGGCTTGCCGCAGCTCACACACTCGTTGCGGGTGCGGCGCCCGCAGGGGTGGGACACCAGGCGGCCGATTTGCATGCTGCAGCGCATGGCCGGATGCTACCGCAACAGGGCGTCGACGACGTGCTCGACGGGCCTGCTGGCATCTTGAACCCGGGTTTCAGCCGGCTCCAGGGCGATCATCGCCCCGGCGAGGCCGGCGAGATCGGCGTCCCGGAGGGCGGCCACCGCGCTTGCATGCTTCTGCGCGACGCGCGCCGACCGCACCTCGTCCGCAACCTCCAGCCGCACGGTGTGATCTCCGGCCAGGCCCGCAGCCAGGGTGCCCTCGATCACCAGGTCGTATCCGTCGGTGCGGGCCTTGTGCACGTGGGCGTCGAGCGTGGGCCGAACCGCAGCGAGCTTGGCGCGCAGATCGCCCTCCCAGCTGGGTCCGCGCAGCGCGGCACCGTGCTCGCGCAGCGTCACCTTGAGCAGGTCGGTGTGCAGCACCAGGGCGCCGATGCGCGCCGCCAGCGCCACCGCCACCGTGCTCTTGCCGGTGCCGGGCAGTCCGGTGATCACCCAGATCATTCGGCCTATTGCACCGTGATGCGCACGACCTGCGCGGGATCGCCGTAGTCGAAGCCATCGTCGACGAGGTGCACCACCCCGCCCTCGTCGGCCCCGGTGTTCGCGCTGGGCTGCCGCGGTGCCTGATCGGCGCCAAAGCCGGGCTCCTGGTTCACCTCGGTGCCCGCATCCCACAGCATCGGAGTGACCTCGCCGGTCAGCAGGGTGCAGTCTGCATCCACGATCGGCACGCCGGTATCGGCCAGGCCAAAGAAGACGTCGTTGCTCTGGGCGTACATCCAGGCCGCGTGCAGCAGCGTGTTGGGCCGCGGCACGAAGCTCAGGTCGATGAGGTAGGTCTCGCCGGGCAGCGCCGGCCGCGGCTCGTAGCCTTCCTGCTCGTCGGGCTGCTGCAGCTGCCCCGCGTCGATCACCTCGGGCCGGTCGCTCAGATCTTCGTACTGCTGCGCCAGGATGCCGGCGTTGCCATCCTCGGCCAGGCTCTGCAGCTCGGGGCTGGCCGCCTGCCCGTCCTGGTAGAGCTCGTACTCGCTGGTGCTCAGCGCCCAGAACGGGCTTGCGAGCGGCACGATGACGCCAACCGCGGCGTCGAGCTCGGCCGCGAGCGCCGCCGGGTCGCCGTCTTCGGCCAGGGACTCCCACGCCGCCGAGGCGGTGTCGCCGGCGGCGAACAGCGGGTCGTTGGCCGCGTGCACCACGTACACACCAGGCGCGAACACGAAGTCCACACCCTGGACCTCGTCGGCGGGCAGCGCATCCGCCGGCCCGATGTTGCTCAGCGTCGCCGTCCACACCTCGCCCTCCAGGGCCAGCTCGAAGCGCACGATGTCGGTGACCTCGAACGAGCTCGGCAGGGTGGTGCTGCGCAGGGTCGCGTCGGGGTCGGGATTGCCCTGCCCCGGCGCCGACTGCCGGCCCAGCTGCTCGACCCCGTGGGCCATGGTCTGGTCGGCCTCGGTTCCGGCATCCCAGATCATCAGCTGAGCGGTGCGGTCGCCGGTCAGCGGCTCGCCGCCCTGGTTCCACAGCGCGATGCCCTCGGCCGGTCCCGCGAGCATCCAGTCGTTCGCGTGGTACAGACCCGATGCCAGCTGAAGGTGCGCGCCCGGCGGCGCCCGAAACTGCCAGGTCGCCACGGCTCCCCGGTAGATCGCCCCCTCGAAGCCCAGGTCGTCGGGCGCCTCGACGCGCCCCGCATCGGCGAAGCGGTAGGCCTCCCCGATGTGCTCGATGGACACCGCCGTAGTGACGGGCTCTTCGCCGCAGCTCTCGGGCTCATCGCCCCCGGTGCAGGCGGCTGCGAGGGTGAGCAGGACGAGCAGGGAAGCGCGCATCGAATCTCCGAACAACGAGGAAGGGGAACAGGCTACCTCGCTAAGGACAGACCAGCGCGCCATCCCGCACCGAGCAGCTGACCGTGGTCGGCCGCTCGACCGACACCGTGGTCTCGTAGGTTCGCCCGTCGAGCATGGCCACCACCTCGCACGAGCCGGCGGGGAACTGCTTGATGCGCACCGAGTTGGAGCCATGGCCGTCGACGTCACCACAGGTGACGCTCATGCTGGCCACGTCGTCGACTGCGAACAGCGCCCGGCTCACGCGCGTGACCGGACCCGTGAGCTCGGCGGGCGCCGCCTTGCCCACGATGGGCCGGGGTGCCGCGACTGCGGCGACCAGCTTGGGCTCGCTGATCTCTTCTTGATCGGCCTCGTCGAGGGGCTCGGCTGCCGCAAACAGAACGAGCGGCTCCCACGTGGGCGCCTCGCCCTCCAGCGCCATCGCCGGCAACGACTCGGGCCCCACGGTGACCGTGGCTTCTGGCTTCGCCAAGGCGCCGGCCAACACCAGACCCAGCGCGCCGGCCACGCCCACGCTGGCAAGCACCGCCGCTGCGGCCGCACCAAAGGCCCATCGGGGCAGCCCGGCGACCGTCTCGAAGGCCACGCTCGCGCCCGAGCTGCGGGCTCCCACCGGCGGCGCCCCCGGCGCGCCGTCGATCCAGGTGCCCTCGGTGGGAATGGGCTCCCACTCCAGGGTGCCGTCCGTGGGCTCACCCTCGGCGAACAGGCCATCGAGCGCGGCCAGGGTCTCGCGTGCATAGGCCTCGATGCCCGGCTCCGGCAGCTGCCGCGCCGCCGACTCGAACACGTCGATGAGGTCGCGGGCGCCCGGCCGCGCCGTGGGATCGTGCGCCAGCATGCTGGCCAGCACCTCGATGAGCTCGTCGCCCACCTGGTGCTCGCCCAGCTTGGCGCGGACGGCTTGCAGCCACTCCAGGTGGCGCTCTTCGAGAACCGGGGTTCTTCCTGGCTCCCAGCCCGTCAGCAGCTCCACCAGGGTCACCCCGATGGCGTACACATCGCCCTCGGGGCCGTTGTCGTGCGAGATGAATCGCTCGGGCGCCATGTAGTTCTCGGTGCCCATGCGCACGCCCGTCCGCGACTCCCGCGTCTCGAGCTGGGCGCTGGCCACGCCAAAGTCGAGCACCTTGACCTCGCCCTGCGGCGTGACCCGGATGTTCGCCGGCTTGATGTCCCGGTGCACCAGCTTGAGCTGACCGCCCTGGCCATCGGTCGCCGACCACGCCGCGCTCAGCGCCGAGCAGACCGCCGCCGCGATGTCCATGACCGCCCGGGCCGGCACCCGCTCGCCGCGAGGAACCAGGTGCTGCAGCACGACCTCGAGGTCGGCGCCGGGCACGTAGTCCATGATGAGCGCCCATCGGTCTTGCATCTGAAGCAGATCGAGCGCCGAGACGATGTTGCGGTGGGACAGCCGGCCCAGGATGCGGGCTTCGTCGCGCATGCGCTGCTGGGCGAACTCGAAGCCGTCGTGCTCGCTGTGCAGCATCTTGACCGCGACCTTTCGGCGGAAGCCCCCCGAGGACACCTGCTCGGCCAGGTACACCTCGCCCCAGGCACCTCGCCCGAGCACCGCGATGAGCTCGAATCGTCTGGAATTGGGCGACACGGACGTCATACGGGACCAACCTCTCGCGACTCACTATGGATGAATACGTTCAACGGTTTCCCCTCGGATCGTCATCCAATGTCTCGGGAAGGAAGATGCCACTGCGTTCTATCGATCTGCCCGCCTGCCGCACACTGCACTTCGCGCACCCGCCCTCGGTGGTGCACACCCACCACGACGCCCACACCGTCTACACCGCACCCGACTGCCCCGAGTCGTGGAACAGCCACCGCCTGGTGCTGCACCACCCTCCACAACCCGCCGATCTGCAGCGCCTCAGCGACACCTGGCGCGCCCACCACGCCGGCAAGGGCATCGGCAAGGGGTGGCTCGTCTGGGAGTCCCGCGAGACCTGGCCGCACGAGGTCCCCGACGGCTTCGAGCTGCACACCAGCCGCGTGCTCATGAACGACCAAGAGACGGTCATCGACCTGCCCGAGTGCATTCGCCCGCTCGGCCTCGCCGACGCCGACCTCATCGACGGCCTGTTCGCCACCCTCGAGGGCGACCGCCCGGGCGCGCGGACGTCCCATCGATGGTACATCGACGGCCTCCTGCAGCGGATCGACGACGACTGGGGCACCTGGCTCGGGGCCTTCGATGGCGATGACCTGGTGGGGGTGTGCGCCGTGCTGTACGACTCGCGCGAGGCCCGGCTGCAGAGCGTGATGGTGCACCCCGATCACCAGCGCAGAGGGCTCGCCAGCCAGCTGGTGAACGGCTGCCTGCAGGCCTACCAGGAGGTCAGCTTCGGCATCACCTACGTCGCCGCCGAGCACGACAGCCCCGGCGAGGCCCTGTACCGAAAGCTCGAGTTCCGAGGCGTGACGTGGCTGTATTACGCCGGTTTCGAACCCTGAAATCGGGGATTCACACGCGTTTCAATCCCGGTCCGCGCGAGGTCCCCACCCATCCGTGATTCTGGTCGAGGTCACGGAGGAAACCAATGCATCGACTCGTTCTCGCCACAGCGGCACTCGCGCTCACCACCGCCTGCTCGTCCGAGCCCGACATCGCCTTCACCCTGGTGTCGGTGCTGCCCGAGGCCACCTCGGGGGTTGCCCTGCGCGACGACGCCGTCGCCAACGCCGGCATGTCCGACCAGGTGTGCACCCTGGACGTCACCACCGCCGGCGTCATCGGCGACCTCGACCCCAACCAGGACGGCGCCGAGTACCTGCTCGACGCCTGGGGCGACCGAGCGCTCGCCACCAGCGGCCACAGCCTCTACTCCCTGCCCAGGACCCGCCTGGACGAGGGCGTTCGCGAGCGCTGGGAGCTCGCTCCCCTCGCCGGCCGCCTGCTCGACCGGGGTGCGGTGGTGGTGTCCGAGATCGACGGCGAGTGCGGCGTGACCTGGACCGCCGGCGGCGCCCACCTGGCCGCGGTGGTGCCCCAGACCCGCTGCGCCACCACGCCGGCCTTCGCGGTCGAGCGCGACACCGGGGTGGCCTGGCTCGCCGACGGCAACAGCCTGGCGCGCATCGAGCCCGACGGAAGCTTCGCCCGCTGGGATGCCGTGCACGCCGACCGGATCGCGTGGGACCCGGCCAACCAGCAGCTGGTGCTCGGCGCGATCGGCAGCTCGTGGCTCCAGGCCATCGATGCGGACGGGCAGACCCTGTGGACGCGCAGCCTGACCGGAAGCCTCGTCGACGTCGAGGTCGCCAGCGACACGGGGGTCACCTCGGTGATGGTGGAGGGCTTCGACGGCACCGGCGACCTGGAGCTGCTGGACGGCCTGGGCGACTGGCTCGCCACCCACCCCCTGCCCGGCACCGCCGACGTGATCTTCTCGGACGACGCCGGCGCCCTGGCCCTGGCCACCCCCGACGCCACCTACTTCTACGTCGTCGACGAAGATGTCGACCTGTTCGACGTGCCCGCCGGCGTGCCGGGCGACTCCGCCGACCTGGTGGCGGTGGGCGCCGGCGTGGGCGCCAGCGTCGGCGCCATCCTGGGCACTGCCGTGTTCGTCGCCTCGCTGGGCGACTGAGCGGTGGCGCTGCGCTGGCTGTTCGCGCTGCTGCTGGTGCTCATCCCTGCACTGGGCCACGCCCAGGACGGGATGTACTGCTCGGCCGGCGCCGGTGCCGCGGCGTCGATCGCTCCCGCCGGTCGCGGCTGGGACCTGTCGACGCCCGGCCCCTGGGCGACGGGGTTGACCCCCGCCCTGAACAGCCAGTGCGACTTCGGCTTCATGTTCGTGGGGATCGAGGGCCTGCCGCTCATGCGCCACAGCTACACCTCGCTCGGCGGCCGGGGTCCCGTCCTGCTCACCGCCACGATTGGATCCTCGATCCGCGTCGCCGACGGCATCCGCGCCGGCCACTACCTCACCAGCAACGGCGCCGCCCGGGGGCTGGGCCTGCGCACCACCATCGATCTGGGCGAGCTGGGCCCGACCCACCCCATGATCGAGCTGCGCGCCGGGGTGCTGCGCGGCCTCAACCCCACCTGGAACGCCATGGCGGTGCTGCACCTGTACCGCTTCGACCTCGAGGACGCCGAGTATGGCCGCCACCTGGGCCCCGGCGACCTGCGCTACGGCTTCACGGTGGGCACGCTCACCGGCGTGCGCGCCGAGTGGGCCGTCGACCGGCATCGCTACCTGGACGCGGTGATGTTCGGTGTGCGCGCCGGGGTGCTCCACAACCGGCGCGCCGGAGCCCCGCTGCAGCCCGTGGCGCTGCCCTACATGGTCTTGCCCCTCGGCGGGGAGGGCGGGGGCCTCGAGGTGACCGCCGGACCCACCCTGCGCAAGGGCGTGGTGCGGCCCCTGTTCGGCGCCAGCCTGCGCGCATACGGCGACGAAGCCCCCATCCAGATCCACGCCGGGCTGCTGGTGGGCACGGGCGACGGCATCTACATCACCCCCGACATCGGCGTCTCGCTGGTGTGGTGAGGCGGTACAGTAGCCCGCATGTGGATCCTGCTCGCCCTGGCCTGCACCTCAGCGTCCGACCCCTCGCCCCAACCCGAGGCCACCGGCTGCAACGGCCACGACCACCTCTGTGATCGGCCGCTCGACGCGGTGAGCATGGTGAAGACCCACAACAGCAACGCGAGCGAAGAGCGCGGCTACCTGCTGGCCAGCCGCAACCACACCGAGGCCCTGCCCACGCAGCTCGCCGACGGGGTGCGGGCCCTGAACTTCGACGTGTACGACCCCTTCGACGCGGGTGTGTCCGACGTCGAGGGCGAGCCGCTGCTGGTGTGCCACGGCTACTGCACCTTCGGCTCTCAGCCCTTTCAAGAGATCCTCGCCGGGCTGCACACCTTCCTGAGCGACAACCCCCGCGAGGTGGTGCTGCTCGACTTCCAGAACGAGACCACCGTCGACCGGCTGGTCACCGAGCTCCAGCAGAGCGGCCTCCCCGATATCGCCATCGAGTGGGACGGCGGCCCCTGGCCCACCCTGGCCCAGCTCATCCAGGCCGACACCCGCCTGCTGCTGTTCTTGCCCGGCGGCGGCCCGCCAGCGTGGCTGCACGATCGCGACAGCCTGATGGTGCGCACCGACTGGGGCGCCGCCAGCCCCGACGACTGGTCGTGCGCCACCAACCGCCCGCTGTTCGACCACGCCCTGTTCGAGCTCGACCAGACCCTGACCGACCCCATCACATCGCCCGAGCTGGCCACCACCGCCAACACCAACCCGCTGCTGTCCGACCGCATCGCCGAGTGCACGGCTGCAGTGGGCAAGGCGCCGAACACGATCAGCGTCGACTACTACAGCACCGGCGACGTGTTCGCCGAGGTGCACGCGCTCAACGCGCCGTAGCGCCCCGAAAGCAAGAGGGCCCCCCTCCGCCGAAGCGGAGGGAGGCCCTCATCAAGCATTCAAGTAGAGACTACTTGGCGCGCTCGACCTTCTCGACAGCCAGCTCGATCTTCTCGATCGCCATGGCGGAGGAGTCGGAGTCCATGTCCGGGACGTACCACTTCGCCGGCCACGCTTCGTAGAAGTTGTAGCGAGCGACTTCGGTGGTGAGGTCCTGGTCGAGAATGATGATCGAGCCGCTGCGGCGGTCGATGATGCCCTTCTCGATGTTGTTGCGCCAGGTCCACAGGTCGTCGGTCGCGGTGTAGCCGCGCTCGAGGACGATGTTGGCGTAGGTGGTGCGACCCGGCTTCTTGCGGACGACGCGGTCGTTGCCCTGCTTGAACTCGATGACTTCAGTCTCGGAGTCCATGCCGGAGACGGTCTTGAAACCGCCGACGATGGTCTTGGAGTCGCCGGTAATTCCGGAGACTTCGAGGAGGAAGTTGTAGGCGCCGAAAAGCTCTTCGGTAGGCATGATGATTCTCCTGTTTCATTCGGCTCGATGCAGCAGACGAGCTGACACAGATTGTCTCCACAACGCTTTCGTGAACGACGCTGCCGCCGTGGAGGTGAGTAGTATGACGGCGAGGATCCGGATCGATCAAGCGGTTTGATCGGGTAGCCGCCACTTTTTCAGGACCGAGTCAGCAAAGGGGTCGGCGGGCCGATCCAAAGCAAGAGGGCCCCCCTCCGCCGAAGCGGAGGGAGGCCCTCATCAAGCATTCAAGTAGAGACTACTTGGCGCGCTCGACCTTCTCGACAGCCAGCTCGATCTTCTCGATCGCCATGGCGGAGGAGTCGGAGTCCATGTCCGGGACGTACCACTTCGCCGGCCACGCTTCGTAGAAGTTGTAGCGAGCGACTTCGGTGGTGAGGTCCTGGTCGAGAATGATGATCGAGCCGCTGCGGCGGTCGATAATGCCCTTCTCGATGTTGTTGCGCCAGGTCCACAGGTCGTCGGTCGCGGTGTAGCCGCGCTCGAGGACGATGTTGGCGTAGGTGGTGCGACCCGGCTTCTTGCGGACGACGCGGTCGTTGCCCTGCTTGAACTCGATGACTTCAGTCTCGGAGTCCATGCCGGAGACGGTCTTGAAGCCGCCAACGATGGTCTTGCTGTCGCCGGTGATGCCGGACACTTCCAGAAGGAAGTTGTAAGCGCCGAAAAGCTCTTCGGTAGGCATAGGTAGTTACCTCAAATTCTCAGGTTCCAGCCCTTCCTGACAGCTTCGGAAGGAACCAACCGCACACACAGCTTGAAAAGGATGCTGTCGCCGTGCACACGGAACGCGCAAGCAGAGAGGACCAACGCGCAGAGATACTTTGACGCTTCGTCACGTCCGCGTCAAACGATTTCGCAGATCGTCCGTCGACTTTGGCCTCAGTTTTCTGCCCAGCTGGCCGAAATGACCGTAGAGACCGACATGATCGCGTTCATGGGGTTCACCCCCGTGTTCGACGGAAAAAGACCAGCGTCCGAGATCACCAGCCCGTCGACCCCGTGCACCTGGAATCGATCGCGCACCGGAACGCCTCCAAACAGGTGCGTCGCCACCATCGGGATGGCCCCTGCAGACGGAGCGACACCGGCGATCGCACGGGCAGCCGCCACATCGCGCACCACCTCCGGCGCCCCGTACACACTCGGCCACACCTCGACGGCACCGGCGCGCAACATCGCCTCGGCCATGATCGCCAGGCCGTTGAGCAGCAGCTGGCGGTCGTCGCGCCCCGGGGTGTAAAGCACCAGCGGACCCCAGGGACCGCGGACCACGCGCCCCCGCGCCCGGGCCCGCGCGGCGACCCCCCAGACGGCGACCCGATCGAGCTGCTCGACGCGCTGGGCCAGCTGGCGACCGACTCCCGGGATGCGTGCCTGCTGCAGCGCCGTCGGCATCAGCAGGCTCTCGAACTTGATGCCCTCGTCGAGCCTGGCCAGCGACTCGGCGGCCTGGCTGGCCTCGGGCGCCGACCGCACCGAGTCCGGGAACAGCCCCGCCATGGCCGCGCCGGGGTGGCACATGAAGCCCGCGCCGACGCGAACCCCCGATCGCAGCAGCAGCCATGGCGTGTGGATGGCGCCCGCCGCCAAGAAGACGGCCTTGCGAGCTCGCGCAAAACAGCGGGTACCCGACGCAAATCGCGCCTCGACGCCCACCGCCCGACCGCGCTCGATCCGCACCCGCGAGGCCGCGCACCGGGCATAGATCCGGGCGCCGGCGGTGAGCGCCATCGGGATCATCGTCTTGTCGATGCTCTTCTTGGCGCCGGTGGGGCAGCCAAGCATGCAGCGCCCGGTGCCCTCGCATCCCGGTGCGTTGCGCGAGGTCGGGTGGGCTTGCTCGCCCAGGCCTCGTAGCAAGGCACCGCCTGAGCCCCCCTGCAGGGCAGCGGGTGTCGGCGTGGTGCCGATCACCGCATCCACCTGCTCGCGAGCAGCCTCCAGCGCGTCCCAGGGCAGGCGCTCGGCGAGGGCCGGGTCGCGGGCCCACTCCTCCCACACCGCGCGGGGCATGGGCACCTGGATGGCGCCGTTGATGAAGGTGGTGCCCCCCAGCGCGCACCCCTGCAGCAATGGAAGCACGTCCATGCCCAGCGCGGCCTGCGTGCCTCCGTCTCTATATAGGAGCCTCATCGCCTCGCGGGTCGAAGCCGCTGGCGATGGGGGTCCGCCCTCCTCCAGCACCACGACCTCGTGGCCGGCCTCGGCGAGCACCCGCGCGGCGGTGCCTCCAGCGGCGCCCGAGCCCACGATCACGAAGTCCGCGACCTCGTCGACATCGACGTCGGAGTCGATGCTCACCACTTGGTCATCCAGGCGACGAGCTTCCACCACTGCACCAGGCCACGGACCGGCGCGAGCCAGTGCTTGCTCATGCGCTGCAGGACGGCCTCTTGCTCATCGACGGACAGCCTGCCGAAGGGCCTCCAGAAGGCCCAGAGCGAGAAGGGAAGCACCGCGATCACCGAGAGCCACAGCGCCCAGCGGACGTGGGAGGGGAAGAAGTCGGGCAGCGGATCGCCCCGGTAGCCGGGCACCAGCGCTGAGAGCACGGCGATCACGGGTGTTCCTGCCGGCGGCGCTGCAGCTCCGCGATGGTGCGGGCATCGAGGGCCTCGAGCGCCTGGCGCACCAGGGTCCGGGCGGCGTCGGGATCGCGGCCGCGGAGCAGCGCGACCACCAGGGGAAAGCTCGCACGCACCTCTTCGGGATGGGCGTACATCACGGCCATGAGCTCGGGGCGCCGCTCGAACACGTCGGCGATGGTGTTGAACAGCAGCTCCATGGGCAGGTTGTCGGCCAGCCGCAGCACGCGACGGGTGAGGCCCAGATCGCCGCGAGCCAGCGCGGTGGTGTCCGCCTCGGTCGACAGCTTGTCGGCGATCTCGGACAAGGCCTCGAGCTCCTGTTCGCTGGCCTTCTGGCAGGCGGCGGCGACGGCCTCGACGGCGACGGCACGCCGCAGGGTGAGGAAGGCGGGCAGCAGCTCGTCGCTGCCATCGACGATCAGGTGGCGGAGCAAGCCCACGTTGGCGCTGGTGCGCCAGTTGTTGACCGTGACCCCCCGACCCTGGCGGGCCTGGGTCAGGCCCTCGGCCTCGAGCCGCGCCAGCGCGCTCCTGAGCGTGAGCCGGTTGATGTCCAGATCCTCGGCGAGCTGGCGCTCGGGAGGCAGGCGCTCCCCGGGGCCGTACCGACCCTGCAGGATCTGCCGGCGCAGCAGCTGAACGACCAGATCGACGGTGCGCGGCGCGCGAACGGACATGGGATTGGCTCATTGGTTGATTGGTTCAACCAATATACCGTCAGGGCACCCATCCCGCCAGCGCCAGGGCGACGCATTCGCGCGCAACCGGGTCGGGAACGGCATCGGTGGAGCCGACGTGCACCAACGCGCCGCCCTGGTAGGTCCACGTTCGTCGCGTCGGGAACGGACCGAGGGTAGACCCGGTCTGCGCGCAGGCGGCCAACGCGTCGCGCACGGGCAGGGGCAGCTCGGTGCCGCGACCGCAGCCATCTGCGAGGGCGACCTCCGGCTCGGTGCTCTGCCAGTGGATCGTCGCGCTCACCTGGCAGGAGGGCTCGTGGGACGGGACCATCGCGGGGTGGGACTCCGGCGAGGGCGACCACTCGGGCTCCCACACGAGGCCCCCTCCGCAGCGGCTGTCCGGGATGTGGAGCAGCGTGGGCAGCGGCGGCAGCTGGGCGGTGTGCACGACGGCCAGCAGGGCGAAGGCTCCGGAGGAGCTCGCGCCGAGCCAGCCGGGGAAGCGCCAGTCACCGGCGGGCCGGCGGGAGGGAGACGGGAACCACATGGAGGCTCGGACCCCGCTCCCGAAGCGAGGTTCCACGACCAAGGGGGCTAGATTTCCGAAGAGTGGTCTCCTGACACCGTTGTTGGATCCGCGCTCCGGGAGCGAGCCGTGCGGTCGATCAGGCGTCGTAGGCCGGCCGGAAGAAGGCGAAGCTGCTCGTCCAGCCGTGCAGCCAGGTCTTGCCCTGAACCGGCCCGATCTCGCCGCTGCAGAAGAAGCCACCGAGCGGTACGTAGCCGAACTTGCTGCGAAACACGTCGGTGTCGTGATCCGGCCGGCCAAAGAAGCGATGCCCGCGCCCCATGCACGAAAACAGCATGGCCCCCGCCGGTGCGCCGGGGCTCTCGGTGTCGGCGCGCTCGAGCACGGCCTCGAGGTCGAGGGCCGACGACTCGGGGTCGCGCAGGTGCAGCTGCATGACCTGGTACAGCTGCGGCACGGCGCCGATCACCAGGCCGCCGTTCTTGCGGTCGACCCCCATGATGTTGCGAATCAAGAAGTCGCCCGCCTTGTACTCGGCCTGGTCGGTCATCTCGATGCCCGCGAACAGAGCGCGCTGGAACAGGTAGCGGTCGCGCTCGTTGTCGAGCCCGGCAAAGACTGCCCGCACGGCGTCCGAAGGCTCTTCGCCGTCGAGCTCGAGGATGCGGTTGCTCTCGCAGCGCGTGATGATCATGGGCGGGCCGATGGGACGGCATCCCTGCGCCACCGCGGTCTGCACCGCCACGTTGCCCGACAGCAGCACCCCCACCGCACCGGTCTGGTTGACGGCGTCGTCGATGAACAGGGCGTTGTCGCCGGGCGAGCCCCCACCGCTGGCGAGGCCGCCGACCTTGGGCACCCCCGGCCACGCGACATCGAGCCCACGCAAGAAGCGCTGCGCGTCGAAGGTGATGGGGTCGGGAAAGAGCAGGACCGCCTTGGGGTCGGTGTCGACGTCGAAGAGCGAGCGGAAGGCGGCCGGCTCGGCCCCTTCGTCCAAGATCATGCCCTCGGGCAGATGAAACAAGCGCACGTCGACGCCGGGCATGGCCGCCACGGTCAGCGACAGCCCGGGAGCCTCTTCGACCTCGCGCCCGTGGCCGATCACACCCCCCGCCGAGCAGCCCACCAGGGGCACACCGCCAAGGCGGCGACGGATCTCGGCACCCAGCTCCGACCACGCTGATCGGTGGTGGGGGCTCACGAACACCAGGGCCAGATCGGGCTCCATCGACCCCAGCTGGCTCACGATCTGCGCGATCAGCTCGTCGACGGCGGCCGCGGTTTCTGGATTGAGAGAGACGGCAGACGCGAAACGCATGACTCCCCGGTAAGATCTCCGCTCGGTGCACGCCCGAACTCGGGGAGGTCGATGGCCGAACACAGCCCAGAGACCGGGTGGACCGCCGTCACGGCCAACGGACTCCAGCATGCCTGTTTCATCGACGGCGAAGGCCCGCTCGTGGTCCTTCAGCACGGCTTTCCAGACACCCCGCACACCTGGGACCACACCGCGCAAGCGCTCGTGCACGCGGGATTTCGCGTTGTGCGCCCCTTCGGGCGAGGCATCACCCCCAGCGAGGCGCCCGCCGGCGACGCCTACGGGGCGCAGGAGCTCGGCGCCGACATCTTGGGCATCATCGAGGCCCTAGGCGAACCGCGGGCCTTCGTGGTCGGCCACGACTGGGGCGCCTCTGCTGCCTGGGCCGCCGCACACCTGGCGCCCGAGCGCATCATCGGCCTGGTAGCGATGGCCATCCCGCACCCGGCGACGCTGCGCCCGAGCCCGGCGAAGCTGTGGGGAGCGCGCCACTTCGTCGCGTTTCGCCTAACCGGCGCCGTTCAGCGCTTCGAGGCGCATGACTTCGCGGCCATTCGCACCATGTACGAGCGATGGGCTCCCGACTTCGACTGGCCCGACGACGAGTTCGCCGCCGCCAAGAATGCCTACCGAAAGCCTGGCTGCGCGCGAGCTGCGCTTGGCTACTACCGCGCGCTGGGGCTGTGGCCCTTCTCGGGATCGGTGAAGACCGACACGCTCGTCATCGGGGGTCTGACCGACGGGGTCGCGACAACGGCCGACTTCGAACGAAGCCGCAGCCGCGTCGAAGGCCCCTGCGAGGTTCGAATGCTCCCGGGCGGGCACTTCATGCATCGGGAGCACCCGGGGCCCTTCGTGGACGCGCTGCTCGACTGGCTCAGCCGACGAAGAACCACATGACCCCGAGCGCAACCAGGCCCTCGGTGGTGACGATGGCGGCGGCGACAGAGAGCTCGGCCGCCTTCATGGCGTCTTTCTGCAGCTGAACGATCATGGATTCCTTCCGGTGCGGGCCGGCCCGCGGCTTGGGTTCCAGCGGCCCCTTCGCAATCGCCGTGCCAGGGCGGGGCAACGAAACAACGCCCGCAATGGGCCGGAGGCGTGATCGTTTTGCCGCACCGTCATGGGCAGTCCGGCCGAAGGTTGGCCTTCCGAAGCCACCTGCAATACCCACACGCCTTCCCGGGTTGAGGAGCGCATGATTCAGCTCATCTGGTTGTTGTTCGCTGGCACGGCGAGTGCTGGGCCGCTCGACGGCTTCTACGAGGTCACGATGATGACCGACCCCCACGGACCGCGCACGGCCGAACAGCTGATGACCAGCGAGTGCTGGTCACGCGAGGTGTGGGCATTCGCCGACGACAAGCTGTCCCGCGGTCACCAGCAGGTGTGCCCGGCCGGCAAGAACCAGGACGCCTGCGAGGCCTGGGTCACGGTGCCGGTCAGCTACGACTCCGGGCTGGTGGTCCCGTACACCGCCGAGGCCAGCTCCGAGGCCCAGACCGTGCGCCTCGAGTCCACCACGGTCGACGGCGACACCTCCGAGAACCGCATCCGCCGCGCCGATCGCTGCCGGGTTCGCCTGGACATGGGCGCCTACCAGATCACCCTGCAGGAGCTCGAGGGCACGCGCACCCTGGTGCTCGCCGACGGCCGCCGCGGTGTGTCGTGGAACCTGGTGCCGGCCACGCCCGAAGCCGCGCCGTTCAAGGGGGTGCGCAAGTGACCATCGCGACCCTGATCCTGGGCGCCCTCCTGGCGCAGACCGCCTCGGCCCACGAGGGCCACATCGAGGGCGCTTGGCGCGTGCACAGCGTCGTCAACGGCGAAGAGACCCTCGCTTTCCCCGACGCCCTGCAGACCGAGGGCAAGGTCCTGGTGTACGGCCGCTGGCTGTGGATGTTCGGCGACAACAAGCTCACGCTGGCGTCGCAGGTGCTCAACAAGACCGACGGCGGCGAGACCACCAAGGGCAGCAAGACCGTTCGCGCCGACGACTTCGCGTGGTGCGCCACCCAGGTCACCGTCGACATCGGCTGGAGCAAGGGCACGCTGCTGCTGCCCAAGGGCGTGCAGGCCGAGTCGCGCGTTGGCCGCTATGACAAGAAGAGCAAGCCGGTCAGCGTCGAAGAGTGCAACGTCCGGCTCAACGGCGTGCAGAGCCTCACCCCGGTGCGCGGCGCCGAGGGCGCCCCCGAAGACGCCATCACCATGGTGGCGCCGGGCGGGCAGCTCAAGTTCGTGCTGGTGCGCGACAACCTGGACGTCGATGTGGACGCCCTGATCAAGTAGGGGGGCTCAGTCGGCGTAGCCCAGGGCTCGCATGGCTTCGAGATCGGCGTCGGTGTAGGTCGCTTTCGAGGTCGCGTGACGCAGCGACAGGCCGTCGGTCCAGCTGGTGAGCGCCTCGGCGTGGCTGGACGTGTCGGCGGTGGCGGCGAGGTCGAGGGTCTCGGCTCGGTCGACGTCGACGCGAAAGAAGAAGGGACGGGTGTCTTCGGTGATGTAGTGGGCGCGCTCGTCGATCACGCTTGTGCGCACGACGCCGCTCTGTTGCGCCGACGACCACGCGCGGCTGTCGGCATCGCAGCGCTCGCCGAGCAGGGCGGGCACGGAGGACCGGCCTGACAAGCCGTCAGGGAGCGGCACGCTCAGCAGCTCGGCCAGCGTGGGGAACACATCGACGCCGCCGGTGACCTCGGTGACGGTGTCCAGGCCCCAGACGCGCAGGGCCGGGTGTTGCAGCACGAGCGGAACCCGGATGTGCTCCGCGAAGAGCCGGCCGTGGCCCATGCCCCCGTGCTCCAGGAACTCCTCGCCGTGGTCGCTGGTGATGACCACCAGGGTGTGCGCCGAGATCTGGTGGGTGTCCAGCCGCGCCATCAGCTTGCCGAGCATGTGGTCGGTGTAGCGAATGCCCCCGTCGTACAGCCCCACCTGCACCGCAAGCTCGTCGGGGTTGGGCAGGCGGTTGTCGAAGAAGCTGTCGGCGAGCCGCTTTCGGAGGATCTCCTTGCCGAAGGACGGCCGGTCGCCCACGTACATGCCGTCCCAGGGCTCTGGGGGATCGTAGGGCTCGTGCACCTCGTAGGTGTGCAAGAAGGCAAAGAAGGGGGCGTCCGACTCGCGGGCCACCAGCCAGTCTCCGGCCGGAGGGAAGGTGCCTTCGGCGCGCGGGCGGCCCTCTTGCCAGTGATCGAAGCCCTGCGAGAGACCCAGGTGCTCCGAGACGTAGATGCCACCGACAAACCCCGCCGTCTGGTACCCGGACTGGCCCAGCTGCTCGGCCAGGGTGAGGGCCTCGTCGCCGAGCGCCTTGGGGTTGGGGTAGTCGACGACGCCGTGCTCACGCGGATGCAGGCCGGTGAGCAGGGTGGTATGGGAGGGGGCGGTCCAGTGCGAGGCGCTGATGGCGTTGTCGAAGCGCACCCCGTGCTGCGCCAGCCGGTCGATGGTGGGGCTGGTGTCGCGGCCGTAGCCGTAAGCCGAGAGATGATCGGCGCGCAGGGTGTCGATGCTCACCAGCAGCAGGTTGGCCCCCTTCAGCTGCTCCAGGAGTGCGCGGCGCCGCTCGGCGGGTGTCAGGAAGTCCTCGAGGCGCGTCAGCCGAAGGCGGCTCACCTCGACGTTGCGATCGCGCAGAGGCCCATCGTAGGCATCGTTGGCGAAGCGCACGCGCAGGGGGAGCCAGCCGGCGCGCTGGGTCTCGAACTCGACCGTGAGCACCTGGGACGGGCCCTCGGGCACCTCGAGCACCGCGACGGGCTCACCGTCGAGCTCGATGGACAGCTCACCGGGCTCGCCGTCGAAGGCCGATGTGGCGGCAGACACCTCGACGCGCCACCGTCCGGGCCGCACCGGCGCCTTGGCCTCGACGGTGCGCGAGGCCGACAGCAACCGCCCGCCGTGCACCCGCACCGGGTCGCCCCCCATCAGCTCGGGACCCGACAGATCGAGCACGACGTCGCTGGACGAGGCCGCTGCGCACGTATGCATGGGCGCGGTCTCGTGGATCACCACGGGCGGCGAGGGCTCTGGGAGCGTGGGGCTGCAGCCGATCAACAGCAGCAGAAATGGGCTCGGGGCAGACAGCATGGGGCCCGTTCGATAACGTGGGCGGCCGGAGAATCCCGAATGCGCCTGCTCCTCGTCCCTGCCCTGCTCTGTCTTGCCATCGGCTGCGTGCCCAAGGGCAAGTACCTCGAGCTCGAGACCGAGCTCAACGACACCCGCTCCCAGCTCGAGGGACGGATCTCGGAGCAGGACGGCACGATCATGAAGCTGCAGGGCGAGATCGACGCCCTCGAGGGCACGCGCAAGAAGCTCGAGGCCGAGCTGGCGGTGACGCAGAAGTCGCTCGAAGACTCCAACGCCGCCAACGCCCGCATGCTCAAGGATCAGAAGGGATTGCAGGGCGAGGTCACCCGCATGCAGCAGGCGCTCGACGAGCTCGAGCGGCGCAAGGCCAAGGCCGAGGCGCGCATGAAGGAGTACCAGGACCTCGTCGCGCGCTTCCAGTCCATGATCGACGCGGGCACGCTGTCGGTGAAGATCGTCAACGGCCGCATGGTGGTCGAGCTGGCCTCGGACATCCTGTTCGCGTCGGGCAGCTCGTCGCTCTCGAAAGAGGGCAAGGACGCCATCGCCGAGGTCGCCACCATCCTGGCGAGCATCCCCGAGCGCGACTTCCAGATCGAGGGCCACACCGACAACGTGCCCGGCAAGCAGAGCAACTGGATGCTCGGCGCTCAGCGCGCCGTCGGCGTCGTGCAGCACATGATCGACTCGGGCATGCCCCCCGAGCGCATCAGCGCGGCCAGCTACGCCGAGTTCCGCCCGGTCGACACCAACCGCACCACCGAGGGCAAGGCGCGCAACCGCCGCATCGAGATCGTGGTGGTGCCCGACCTGAGCCAGCTGCCCGGGTTCAGCGAGCTGGCGGGGACGGGGGAGTAGCGGCCCGAACCGCGACTCACCGCCTACCTACCTCCCGCCGTACTCCTTAGGCTCCAGGCTCTGGGTCCACTTGTACAGCGCCTCGACCTCGACGTCGGAGAGCCCGTTGAAGGTCGGCCAGGGCATGCTCGCCTTGTCGAGGGTGCCCTTGCTCCCCTGTCCCATGCGCACGGCCTGGTCGAACTGCTCGAGCGTCCAGCCCCGGGTGCCGGTCTCGTGGGGCGTCAGGTTGAGCGCCGGAGGCCACGCCGGGTCGCCTCCGGGAATCGGGCCACCCGAGAGCTCGTTGCCGTGGCAGCCCATGCACACCGAGCCCAAGTAGGCGCCGAACTCGACCGAGGCCGCGGGGTCCGGCGGAAGTGTCGGACGCTCGGCGGCGTGGTCGATCTGGTCGACGGATTCGCCGATCTGCCCCTGGAGCGTCAGCATCGTGAAGATGGGGCCCAGGGTGAGCGGCGGCCCCTGACGATCCTGCGGCGGCAGGCTCTGGTAGTAGGCGATCAGGTCGCTCACATCGCGATCGGCCCACATCGCGTAGTCCTTGCTGGGCATGGACGAGCGCGTGCCGTCGGCGGCGACCCCGTGGCGAACCGCCAGGTCCCACTGGGCCGGGGTGAGCGGGCTGGGCCGGCCCGTGGTGATGTTGGGCGCCACCCAGGTGCCCAGCATGGCCACATCCAGGATGGTCTTGCCGCCGCCGTCGGTGCCATGGCACTCGCCGCAGCCGGCGCGGGTGTTGGCGATGCGGCTGCCGCGCTCGACGGCGCGCTCGAGCGCCAGGGCATCGAGGTCGACGCCCTCCAGAGGATCGGCCGCTGGCTCGGCCTTGCCGGACGGGTCGGGGGCGGGCGCCTGATCGCCGTTGTCGACCACCTCGGCGGTCGTGCCGTCCGTGGCGGCGGCCTCCGCCTGGAGTCGAGCCCTCGCTTCGTCGCGCAGCTCGGCCACCTCGGCGTCGGTCAAAGGAAAGGGTACCGGCAGATCCTTGCCCTGAAGCTCGGGAAAGGCCTGGTCGAGCACGCCGTAAGCCTTGCTGCGCGCGGCAAAGAACGCTCCGACCACCAAGACCACGACGGCAACGACAGCACCGCCTGCATAGGCGAGCCACTTCTTCTGCATGGGGACCTCCGTACGGCCGCCCCCTAACCAGCACTTCGCCTACTGCAGGGCCAACTTTCGCCCCACCGCGTAGCCCGGCGCCGTCGAGGCCAGCAACGTGACCGCCAGCCCCAGCGAGCTGCCCAGGCCCACCGCGGTGCAGCCCAGCAGGCCAGCCAGCGAGGCCGTGGCCAGGGCCCCCATCACGTAGTCGAAGCGTCCCAGCTCACGCGTGGCCGCGGCGGCCCCGATCCAAAGACCCAGGGCTCCCCCACCCATCATGGAGATCGCGACGCAGGCCACCTGGCACTCGGCCGCGGTGCAGCGGGGACCGAACGCCGCCATCCACATGGCGCCGACGATGGGCACCAACGCCGCCCAAAGCCCCGCCCGGGCGCCCTCGAGCGCCGAGCTTCGCCACCAGCCCGCCCCCACCAAGATGCCGGCCAGCGCCACTCCGGCGGCCATGCCGACCACCGGCTTGGCGCCGACGCCCACCATGCCCAGGCCCACGATGAGGCCCAGCGGGGCGCTGCGCAGGCCAAAACCCACGCGACCCTGTTCGTACGCGGCTCGGGCGGCCGCCATGCCCATCGGCTCATCCATACAGCGACCTCCACACCTCACGCAGGCGGCCCAGGGCTCGCTGGCGCCGCTTGCGAAAGGTGGCCCCAGAGACGGGGCGTTCGTGGGGTTTGGCGTTCGAGAATGCCCAGCGCAGGGTCTCGCGATCGTCGTCGCTCAGGAACGACAGCGCGTGCTGGGCTTCGGCCAGCAGCGCCGCGTGAACCAGCTGATCTTCGGCCGACAGTGTGGTGTCGACGTACGCGGGAAGGTCGTCGTCGAGGGCACACTCCTTGCGACGCTGGGTGCGACGCCGAGCCGTGCGGCACTCCCAGCCGGCGATGGCCAGGGCCCAGGGGACCACGCTGCGATCGGGGTCATAGTCGGCGGCCTGGGCAAAGAGCTTCATCATGGCCTGCTGAGCGGCATCGTCGGCCGCTGAGGCATCGCCCAGGAGCCGGCGACAGAGCCCCTGTACCGCAGGCCACAGGCCACGGTACAGGGGCTCGAAGGCAGACCGATCCCCCTCGGCGAGACGCCGCGCAAGCGCATCGAGCTCGGTCCGATGGGGCAGGACTGGCCTCCTAGAACGGGCAACCGCCGCAGCCGCAATCTCCGAGCAAGCTCACGAGACCGGCGGCAGCGGTGGTGGCCGTGATGGCCGCTGCAATGACGTACTGCATCTTCGTTCCTCCTTCACCGGGTCTAGGCGGAACGGGAAGGAACGTGACGGGAGACATGGAGAAATGGCCCGTGTATGTTCGGGGTCCGGAGGCTCCATGCGCACCATTGTTCCCGTTATCCTCGGTCTTCTCTGCTCCACCCACGCCCTCGCCGTGCCGATGCAGTTCTCGCATCAGGGCCGGTTGCTCGATGGCTTCGGCGTGCCGCTCGACGCCCCAGAGGACGTCACCTTCCGCCTGTACGACGCGCCCAGCACCGGCACCATGCTGTGGGAGGAGGTGCACAGCGCCGTCGACTTCCAGGACGGGTACTTCGCCGCGACCCTTGGCGAGTCCACTCCGCTCGACTCGGCCACCTTCAACGGCGACACGCTGTATCTCGCCATCCAGGTGGGGAGCGGGGCCGAGCTGCCCACCCGGGTCGACCTCATCAGCGTCCCCTACGCCGTGCGCGCCTCGAACGCCGACGAAGCGGCCAACGTGACCGCTGGCGCGATCATCGATGCGGGCGAGATTCGCATCAACGGGACCACGGTCATCGACAGTTCCGGCGAGATCAGCGGCGCGTCCTTGCCTGGCGGCGACGGCGACACCCTCGGCGAGCTGACCTGCGGAAACGGAGAGCTCGCCGTGTTCAACGGCATCGCCTGGGCATGCGGGTCGGCGGACGCGCACACGCACTCGGCCTCCGAGATCGACGCCGGCGTCCTCGACATCGCCCGTCTGCCCATCGGCGGGGGCTCCACGCAGGTAGCGGCCGGCGATCATACGCACAGCTACGGGTTCAGCGACATCGGCGGCAGCGCGGCCATCGGCCAGCTGCCGGTCGGCACCGGCGCAAACAACGTCGCGGCCGGCGATCACACCCACAGCTACGGGTTCAGCGACATCGGCGGCAGTGCGGCCATCGGCCAGCTGCCGGTCGGAACCGGTTCGAACAACGTCGCGGCCGGCGATCACACCCACAGCTACGCATTCTCGGACCTGGGCGGGTCCGCTGCCTTCGGCCAGCTGCCGGTCGGAACCGGGGGCTCGCAAGTGGCGGTCGGCAACCACAGCCACGCCGGCCTGTGGAGCGACAGCGGCAGCGAGCTCGTCTCGGGTGGCGACGTCGTGGTGGGAACAGGGTCGGCCAATGCCGAGCTCACCGTCGAGGGCGCGATCAGCCTGGGCATGGGCGCCAACGCCACCTGCGACGCCTCGCACGAGGGCGTGATTCGCTACAACGCCACCAGCAAGCAGGTCCAGGTGTGCAACGGAGCCGCCTGGATCAAGGTCGGAGGCGGCGTCGGCACCTACCGAACCTGCCAGGAGCTGCTCACCAACGAGCCGGGAACGCCGGACGGGGTGTACACCATCGACCTCGACGGCAGCGGCCCCATCGCCTCGTTCCAGGCCTACTGCGACATGACCACCGACGGCGGCGGCTGGACGCTGCTGGGCTACTCCAGCAACGCAGCGAGCAATTCCGACAAAGACGCCAGCCGCAACGGCAACTGGAACACGTACACGCAGACGGGCTACGGCTCGCCGGGCGTCAGCTCGGGGACCATGTACTGGATGCCGCTGCGGCACTGGAACACGCTGACCAGCACGTTTACCGACAACGTGTGGCGCATCTACCACGGGAACGCCGGGCAAGAGATGCGCATGAACGACCTGGACATCGGCAACGGGGCCGCCGAGTACGACCTGCAGTACGCCAACGCCGTGTCCGGCTACAGCCAGATCCTGGGCGGCGAGAGCGCCGGTGCCGTGAAGGGCATGCGCTTCACCACCTGGGACAACGACAACGACATCTGGGGCGCGAACTGCGCCAACGACAACGTCGGCCGCAACGGCGGCTTCTGGTATACGAACTGCTGGCAGAACAGCATGGTTCACGCCGACCGCACCGTTCGCAGCTGGTGGGTGAACGGCGACCCCAGCAACGCCGCGGTGAGCTTCAACTCGCTGTGGTTCCGCGAGAACTAGTGGCTGGAGTCAGAAGTCGGCTCGACAACGACGGCGTCACCTCCCCTTCATGCGCTGCAGCATCGCGCCGACCCGCCGCAGCAGCTGCTGCTTCTCGGCGCCGCCTGGCAGCTCGATGAGGTCGAGCGCCGCCAACGCTTCACCCGCCGAGCCCTTGAAGGCCGGGGGTTCGGGGGGCCGGCCCTGCACCCCCGGCGCGCAGCGAGGGTCGATCCCCCGAACCTCTGGCCGGCCGGAGTCGAGAGGTTGGACGGCGAATTCGAAGCGCGGCGGTCGATTCTCGGTCTCGAGGTCGACTGCTCGGCCTCGAGTTCGACTGCTCGGTCTCGAGTTCGACTGCTCGGTCTCGAGGTCGGTCTCGGCGAGAACGACTTCGACTTCGACTTCGCCTACGAGAAGGAGCGCGAACGTCATCCTCAAGCGCGCGCACCTACAAGAAGAAGCGCCCGACCACTGGCCGAGGATCTGAAGCGGACTTCGAACTCAACCCACTAGCGAGACGAGCTCGATTCCGCGCTTGAACGGGCACGGAGGCCCGTTCTCCTTGCCCACCTACCGCGCGTACATCCGGATCTGCACCGCCGCCTTCTTGGCCAAGCCCAACGCCTGATCCCAGTCCGGGTTGCGCAGCATGATGAAGCCATCGCTCACCAGCGTCTGCTTCCAGTCCCGTCGGGGGGCGCCCACGGGCAGCAGGTCTTCCCAGCAGATGGCGGCGGGATGCGCCGCCATGAACTCGGCTAGCCCCTCGATGTGCGCGATGCGGCCCTGGCCCTGCGCGCGCTTGAAGATGATGGCGACGTTGTACTTGCGCCGGGTGTCCGCCTCGAAGGACTTCCAGCACACCGATCGCGCCCACTCCCGGTACACGTCGATGTCGCAGGTGAGGTTCATCTGGTCGACCAGGCGCGCGCCGCCCGGGCGGCAGCCGATCTCGCCGAACACCGCCTCGCCCGAGGGGGTGTGGAACCACTCCATGTGGGTGAAGCCGTCGCCCATGTTCAGGGCACGCAGCACCCCGCGGCCCAGCTCGATGCCGCGCTGCATCTTGGGGGTCGCCAGGTCACGCACGGTGATGATGATGGGGCTCGTCCACTCCTGGGTGCGCTGCTCGAGCGGCTTGGGCATGTACTGGGCCACGTTCTCGAAGGCGGGCACACCGTCGATGCACACCGTGTCGTAGGTGAACTCCTCGCCCTCGATGAACTCCTCGACGCTGACCACCGGCACGTGCGCGGTCTTCTGCAGGATGTCCTCGAGCTCGCTGGCGGCGCGCACCTTGTACGTGTCGGCACTGCCGGCGCCCGCGATGGGCTTGATGATGAGGGGGTAGCCGATGCGCCCGGCCGCCTCGCGGGCCTGGTCGGTGGTGGTGCAGCGCGCGGACCGGGGAACACGGAGCCCGGCGGCCTTGATGCGCTGCTTCATCAGCTCCTTGTCGCGAAAGCCCTGCACCGTGTCCACGGACATGCCGGGCGCGCCCAGTGCCTCGCGGATGCGGGCGGCGGCCAGCACCAGGGGCTCCCACGCGCACTCGACGCGGTCGATGCCCTGGCTGCGAACCCAGCGAACCACCCGCTCCACCAGGTCGTCCTCGGCCATCAGGTTGGGCACGTGCAGGTAGTGCTCGATGTAGGGCTTCACCGCGTCGGGCAGCTGCGCCGACGGGCGATCGCCCACGGCGTAGACCGTCGCTCCGACCTCGGCGAGGCCTCGCGTGAAGTGGAGCATCTCGGGCGGATAGCTCGGGTTGAGGAAGACGACCTTCATGGCGCACCTCGGCAGGGAGGTGCGGCTAACGGTTAGCTGCCGACATGCCGAAAACCCCGGACACCCTCGTCATCGGAGCAGGCCTCGCCGGCCTGTCCGTGGCCTTCCACCTGGCCCCCCACGAGCGGGTGGCGGTGGTCGAGCAGGCGGCGCATCCGGGCACCGAGGCCAGCGCCCACAACGCCGGCATGGTGCGCCGCATGGGCGAAGACCCGTACGAGCGCGCCCTGGCGATGCGCACGGCCACGCGCCTGGCGGAGCAGTGGCCCGAGGCCTCGCGGGTGACCGGTGCGGTGCTGGGCCTGGTGCGCGACCCGCACCACCTGACCGACGCCGTGGCCCACCTGCGCGCCGCCGGCGTTCGCGTCCAGGCCCTCGACCGGGCCGACGCCGTGGCCCCTGCCCTGGCGGGCGCTCCCCTGCAGGCGGCCTGGTACCTGCCCGACGAGCGTGTGGCCGACGCCCACAGCCTGGTGCAGCGCTTCGTGGCCGGAGCCAGGCGGCACGATGCTCGGCTCGACTGCGGCGTGGCCGTGGACGAGCTGCTGGTCGAAGGTGGGCGCGTCACCGGGGTGCGCACCGCATCGGGTGTCCGTCGCGCCGGCCGGGTGGTGCTCGCCGCCGGGGCCTGGAGCGGGACGCTGGCCGCCCGCGCGGGCCTGAGGCGGCCCCTGTTCCCGCTGCGGCGCACCCTGGCCTACACCGCGCCCCATGCCCTGTCTCAACCCGACCACCCCTGGTGCTGGATCGACGACGCCGGGGTGTACGCGCGCCCCGAGGGCACGGGCTGGCTGATCAGCGGCTGCGACGAGGCCCACGATCCACCCGCCCTCGGGCCCGGAAGCCGGGGGCCGCTCGAGCCCGAGCTGCGTGCCCTGGCCGCCGACAAGCTCGACCGGTGGATGCCAGCCCTGGCCGATGCCCGCTTCACCGGCGGCTGGACCGGCCTGCGCACCTTCGCGCCCGACCGGCGACCGCTGCTCGGCGCCGACCCCGAGCTGCCCGGGCTGTGGTGGGCGGCAGGGCTCGGTGGCTTCGGCGTCACCTGCTCCGTGGCCATCGGCGAGGCCGTCGCCGCCTGGATGCGCGGCGAGGATCTCCGCTGGATTCGCCCCCGTGGCGTGTCCCCGGGCCGTCCCATGCTGTCGCGTTGGTTGATTCGACCCAGGGGCGAGCTGTGGACTGCCGAGATAGCGGGGGCTCCATGAAGACCGTCGTATTCGTCGCTCCCTACCCCATGCAGACCACCCTGAGCTTCGCGCGGGCGGTCGCCCAGCTGCCGGACGTGCGCCTGCTGGGGGTCGTGCACCAGCCCCCGTCGGACGTGCGCGGCTTCACCGACATGGTGCGCACAGACGATGCGCTGAACCCCGCCAAGCTGGTCGCCGCCATCGACAAGCTGGCCGCGAAGTACGGCAAGCCCGACCGCATCCTGGGCATCCTGGAGCAGCTGCAGCAGTCGCTGGCCGCCGCCCGTGAGCACTACGGCGTGCCGGGTCCAGGGGTCGCGATCACCGAGCGCTTCCGCGACAAGGCGCTGATGAAGGACGAGCTGCGCAGGCATGGGCTCCCCTGCGCCGCCCACCGCACGGTGCGCTCCGACGCCGACGCCTGGGGCTTCGCCAACGACATCGGCTTTCCCCTGGTGCTCAAGCCCCCGGCCGGCGCGGGCTGCAAGGCGACCTACCGCGTCGACGGTCCGGACAGCCTGAAGCGGGCCCTGGCCGAGGCGCGCCCCAGCCCGCAGCGCCCCACCCTGGCCGAGGAGTTCCTGGCCGGGGCCGAGTTCAGCTTCGAGACGCTGACCGTGGGCGGCGAGGTGCTGTTCCACAGCATCGGTCGCTACTACCCGGGCCCGCTCGAGGTCATGCAGAACCCCCACCTGCAGTGGGTGTGCCTGCTGCCCCGAGACATCACCGGCCCCGCGTTCGACGCGGTGCGCGACGTCGGGCCGCGAGCGGTGCGCGATCTGGGCCTGTCTGACGGCATGACCCACATGGAGTGGTTCAAGCGCCACGATGGCAGCATCGCCATCGGCGAGATCGCGGCGCGTCCACCCGGCGCCCAGATCGTCAAGCTGATGAGCCACGCCTACGAGACCGACTTCTTTCACCACTGGGCCAACGCCGTGGTGCACGGGCGCTACGAGGGCCCCTGGGAGCGCAAGTACAGCGTGGGCGTGGCCTTCCTGCGCGGCCCGGGCAAGGGACGGATCACCCGTGTCGAGGGGCTCGAGGCCGCCCAGCGCATCATGGGCGAGCTGGTGGTCGAGGCGCAGCTGCCCAAGGTGGGCATGCACAAGTCCGATTCGTACGAGGGCGACGGCTTCGCCATCGTGCGCCACCGGGACACCGAGGTGGTCAAGACCGCCCTCCTCAAGCTGATCGAGACGGTCAAAGTGCACTACGAGGCCTGATCGAAGGATCGCGCGCGCTACACTGCGCGACCCTGCTGGAGAGCCCGATGATCGACCTCGTGAAGAACCCCGTCGACCTCGACGAGAGCGCGGCCACCACCATCGCCGCTGGCATGCGTGCCGTCGCCCGAGCCGATGGATCGCACCCCCGCGAAGAGGCGCTCATCGACGAGCTCGAGAAGGAGCTCGGCGCAGCCACCGGCGACCATCCCGTCGACCTCGCCACCCTCGACACCCCGGGCAAGCAAGAGGTCTTCCTCAAGAGCCTGGTGCTGGTGGCCTTCGCCGACGGCCAGATCGGGCGCGCCGAGGGCGAGATGATTCGCCGCTACGCCGACGACCTGGGCCTGGGCGATGCCGAGGTCGCCCGCTGCATCAGCGACGTCGCCCAGGTGATGCTCAGCCAGCTCGCCGGCGTGAAGGTGTACCGCGAGCAGGTGGTGGCGCTGGGCCGCAGCATGGGCCTGGACCTGTTCACCATCGAGGGCATCCTCAGCGAGGCTTGAGCATGCGCTCGACTCCCCTCATCGCGCTGCTCCTGGCCGGGTGCCCGCCCGGCGAAGAGCCCATCGACCCCTGCGTTCCGCTTCACCCGAACGCGACCATCGACGTGCGCCACGGCCCCTTCGTGCAGCCCACCGCCGACGGGTACCGCCTGCGCTTCGAGACCCTGTCCCACGACGCGCCGCTCGCGCTGTACGTCGGGGATCCCTCCTGCCCCGCCGCCCTCACGCCCACCACCGACACCGTCGACCGCAGCTTCCGCTGGCCCAACATCGACGGCCAGCTCGGGCTCGACTTCCCCGACGAGCCCGGTGCCTACACCCGCCAGGACGTCGTGTTCGATTCGCTCGATGCTGGCGAGTGGATGAGCTGGCAGCTGCCCTTTGGTCCCGACCCCAGCCAGGTGATCGAGGGCACCTTCCGTGCTCCTCCCGCGGCCGGCGAGGCCTTCCGCGTGGCCTTCGTCGGCGACACGATGTCCCCCAACAAGGCCGACACCCTGCCGGCGCTGGCCACCCACAGCCCCGACCTGTTCCTGCACGGCGGCGACATCCAGTACCAGAGCTTCCCCGGCGACACCTGGAACGAGTTCTTCGTGCTCGCCGCGGACGCCCTGCAGTCCGGGCTGTTCGCCCCGTGCATCGGCAACCACGAGCACGAGGGCCAGAACGAGATCGCCCAGATGTACGGGCGCCTGTTCGAGGGCCAGGGACAGCGCGGCACCGCCGACTGGTTCAGCTTCGACTACAGCGGTGTGCGCTTCATCAGCCTGTCCAGCGAAGAAGCCCTGGACGACGCGGCCGATGCGCAGATCGTCTGGCTGAACGAGCAGCTCGACACCATGGCCGAATCGGGCTCGACGAGAGCCGTCGTCATGCTGCATCGGCCGATCTACACCCTGGGCGAGCACGAGCCCAAGCTCGGCATTCGCGCCCAGCTCGAGGCCGCCTTCGACGGCCACGACGTGCCGCTGGTGCTCACCGGCCACAACCACTTCTACGAGCGCTTCGACACCGGCACGCGCACCGTCCTCGTCGACGGAGGCGGAGGCGCCTTCCTGTACGACGCGAACGAACACTTCGACGACTTCCCGGACGATCAAGCGCTGCGGCAGGCGGTCAGCGAGACCTACGGCTTCACCGTCCTGGACTTCGCCGCCAGTGGAAGCATCGAGCTGCTGCGCTACGACGTCGACGGCAACGAGGTCGATCAGGCGGTCATCGGCGGCTGACCCACCAGGTCTTCATCGTGCCCTTGCCCTTGACCTCGATGGTGCCGCGCTCATCGACCTGCACCGCCGCGGTCAGCTGGCCGCGGGTGGCGTCGCTGATCTGCACGCGGCCGGGCTCGCCATGGGACTCCATGCGGCTGGCGGTGTTCACCGTGTCGCCCCACAGATCGTAGGCGAACTTGCGGGTGCCGATGACCCCGGCGACAACCGGCCCGCTGTGCACCCCGATGCGGATGTCGAGCGCGTGGCCTCCCTCGGCGGCGTAGTCGCGGATGACATCGGCCATGTCCAGCGCCATGGCCACCACCCGGTCGGCGTGATCGTCACAAGCGTCGGGCAGCCCGCCCACCACCATGTAGGCATCGCCGATGGTCTTGATCTTCTCGAGGCCGTGCTGATCGGCGAGGGCGTCGAAGCGGCTGAAGACGTCGTTGAGCATGGTGATCAGCTCTTCGGTCGAGATGCGCGCCGACAGCTTGGTGAAGCCGACGAGGTCGGCAAACAGCACGCTGGCCCCGTCGAAGTGGTCGGCGATGCCCTCCTCGCCCGCCTTCAGGCGCACCGCGATGGCGTCGGGCAGGATGTTGCGCAGCAGGCGCTCGGAGCGCTCGCGCTCGGCCTCGACAGCGTCTTCGGCGAGGTCGGCGGCGTTGCTGAAGTAGGCGGTGATCGCGACCAGGGCGAAGGCAACGCCGGCCACGTTGGTCCAGAACAACACCGCGATCGTGCGCTCATCCGACGCGAAGACCGGGCCGCTGTACGCATCCCAGCCATACAGCAGGGGAATGAGCGAGCAGGACAGCACGATGCCGGCGACGCGGTCGCCCCGAAGCTCGCGATCGAAGGCGATGAAGGCGCCCGGCGCCAACACCAGCGCGTAGAGCGGGTAGGCCGCGTCGACGCCCAGACACACCGCCAGCAGGGGCATGTGGAGTGCCACCTCCAGGAACGTCCACCAAATGCCCAGCCGTGGGTGGCCTCGGCGAACCATCCACACGGCGCTCGCGAACCACAGGGGCGACACGATCGCCGACAGCCCCACGAGCACCCACGGAATGCCCAGGGCCACGAAGATGGGGGCCTGCGCCACGTGCATCAGCGCCCCCAGGGTGGGCAGCGCAACGCGGACCGTGTACTTCTTGGCCTCGGCCGGGGGAAGGCCCGGGGGCGCGTTGAGGAAGCCGAGCGGTGCGGGCCAGATCATGCGCGCATCGTACGATGGATGGCGGCGAAGGCGCCTGCCTCACAACGACATCCCTACAGCGGCGGGATCTGCACATCCAGCACGACGCCGCTCTCGCTCGCGCCCATGGTGATCGACTCGCCCTCGGGGGTGGTGAAGCCGAAGCTCATGCCCGAAGTCCCCGCCTGGGTGCGCATCGTGACGCCGTCGACGTTCATGTTCCAGTCGATCACGGGCCCCGCGGGGTCGGCCACGCTCACGGGCACGGGAACGACGACGGCTTCGGGGCCGGCGCAGCCGATGTTGAGCATCAAGAAGAAGGGGACGGTGGCCAGCAGCACGGTACGCATCGGGAACCTCGTTGCGGCCCTAGACGCCTGCGCCCGCCTTCGATTCGGCCGCACCCTGTCGCGAGATGTCGGCGTTCGCCTCAGGGTGTACGCGGTTCGCTGGGTGTCGAACCCAAAGCGCCCCGATAGCCAGTCGGCATGCGGACATTTCCCCTCCTCTTCCTGACAGCCTGCGCGCCCACCATTCCTGGCCAGTTCGTGCACGAGGTGCTCGAATTCCAGGCAGGCACCAACGCCGGCTTCGGCGAGTCGTCCTTCCCCGACGTGGTGCTGGGCGCGCCCGATGGCGGCGGTGAGCTCTCGGGCAGCCTGGACGTGCTGTCCCTGGGCTGCGGCGGCATCATCAACCTGGGCTTCGACCCGCCCATCGCCGACCTCGAGGGTCCCGATCTGACCGTGTTCGAGAACCCCTTCACGGGCTTCACCGAGTATGGCGTCGTTTCGGCCTCGGCCGACGGAGAGACCTGGCAAACCTGGGGGTGCAACACCGACACCGGCGTGGGCTGCGCCGGCGTGAACCCGGTGCTGGCCGACCACCGCAACGGCATCGACCCCACCGACCCGGCGGTGTCCGGCGGCGACAGCTTCGACCTGGCCGATGTGGGCCTGGACGGCGTCACCCAGGTACGCATCGTGGACACCGGCCTCAATGACTGCGGCGGCAGCACCGGCGGCTTCGACCTGGACGCCGTGGCGGTGGTGGGCTCGAGTGGGCTGTGATCCGTGGGCGCCGTGGGGTCTGGCAACCAAAGGTTGCCCGCCGATCCCCATGTTTCAAGCGTCTACAGCGACGGCCAGGTCCCGATTACCAATGGTTGGCGACAAGAGGACCCCGGCAGACCGCCGCCCACAGACCTATTCAGCCGCCACCAGCGGGCTGGTGAAGCTCACCTCGCACCAACCCAGCCCACCGTTGTGCTCGACGTTGCCTCGGTACGTGACGCCAACGCGCCCCTCGTCCAGATCGATGGCGTTCACCCAGTTGGTGTCGGTAGCGCCTGCGTACAGGCAGCCATCGAAGTCCTTCACCAGCTTCTTGGTGGTGCCGTCGCTCCACGGCAGGCCGTGGCCATCGTCGACGAGCGAGTAGCTCTGTGAGCCGATGTTGGTGACCGTGTCGGCACCGTAGGGCTCGCAGCCCCCGATCGCGTCGTCGAGAACCTCGTAGCTCCAGTCCGATGCCGTCCACGTGGTGTGCGTGGGGCAGTGCCCGCTGTAGCGAACCACCGGCCAGCCGTAGTCTGCGTCGCGGGGGCTCGCCTCGATGGCAAAGCCGGCGAAGTCCTCGAACACCGTTCCCTGCAACGGTGCGTCCGGCGCGAAGTTGTAGTCGATGTGCCGCGCCGTGCCCGCCACCTGCCAGTTGCCCGACTCGGTCCGCCTGATGCTGCCGCTGCGCGCGGCCCAGCCACGGGCCGTGGTCAGGCCCGCTGTGGTGTCCCAGTTGCCCAGCCGGCACACCCCGTTGTTGCCGTCGAAGGGAGCCTCCCAGCCGTTGGCGGCGCCATCCTCGTCGATTCCCCAGAACAAGCAGTCGCCGCCGCCGTGCTGGGGCGGATCCTCGGTGAACGGCGGAGGAAGGGGCATGTACCACCGCACCTCGGTGCGCCCGGTGAACATCTCGTCGACCGGCGCGCCGTTGTCGGCGTCGAAGAGGCGGATCAGGAAGCAGCTCTCGACGCCAGCCCAGAAGTCAGTCGGCGCGATGTCCATGCTGGCGGTCCAGTACCCGCAGTGCATCTGGCCCACGGGCCGTTCGTACTCGGATCCATCGTCGATCTCGGGGTCGCCCGACCCAGTGCAGGCCGCCAACAACAGGCCAGCCGTGACGCCGATCATGCAGGGATTGCGCATGCCCTGAGCTTACCCTGCCCACATGCGCACGGTGGCACCGATGTCGTCCAGGATGGCCCGCGTCACGTCGTAGTCGGGGTGCCGCACCTTGAACCACGCATTGGCCAGGAAGCCCCCCTCGATCGACTGGGTATGGCTGCCCACCGGCGGGATGTGCGCGGTGATGATGTTGTCGCCGTACTGAGCAAAGACCTGGTCGAGGCCCGAGTAGCCCCGCACGGTGCCGTCGGCGGTGGGACGAATGCTCACCAGCCCGCCGGACATGCGGCGCGACGGCTGCGCCCAGGTGTCGCCCCAGCACACGCCGCGCGCCCACTCGGTGTACAGGTCGAACTCGTTGGCGGCGCAGTACACGTCCCAGAAGTTGCAGCCGGGGGGCCGGGCACCGATCTCGCTGAACTTCAGGCCCTTGTTGCCGTAGAACCACTCCATGTGGGTGGCGGCGGTGGTGATGCCCAGCTCGGCGATGACCTTGCGACCAAAGCCGCGAAGCTCGCTGTAGCCCTCTTCGTCGATGCGGTTGGTGGTCACGATCTGCGGGCTGTAGCGGCGGTCGCGCATGCCCTCGAGCACGTTGGGGTAGTAGTGGCAGATACCCTCGAACACGACCTTTCCGCCCACGGTCAGTGTGTCGAAGAAGCCCTCGTGGCCCTCGATGAACTCTTCGATGGTGAAGTAGCGCTCGAAGCGATCGAGCCCCACCAGCTTGAGCGCCTGCTTGAGCTCGGCCAGGTTGTTCAGCTTGTAGGTGCCGTGGGCCCCGGCGCCGTCGCGGGGCTTGAGGATGAGCGGGAAGCCCACCTCTTTGGCGAAGGCGATGGCCTGTTCGCTGTTGCTGGCCTCGGCGTTGGCCGCACACGGGATGCCGCGCTCGCGCAGGAAGTTCTTCATCACGAATTTGTCGCGGCACAAGTTGGTGATCTCGTAGGACTCCCCAGGGATCTTGGCGGCCTCGCGCACCTTGGCCGTCACCAGCATGTGGGCCTCGATGGTGGCCTCGAAGCGGTCGACCCACGGGCCGCGCTTCTGCACGCGGCGCACGGCGTCGAAGACCTGCTGCTCGTCGCCGATGTGCTTGACGTACTCGTAGCCGTCGAGCAGCCCCTTGAGCTCGTTGTCGAGGTACTCGACGGGCGCGTCGCCGATGCCGGTGACCATCGCCCCCACGTTCTTGAGACCCCGCACATAGCGGCGTTGGTTGGCGGGAAAGTGGGGAGCCATGAAGATGACGTGCACGGAAGCACCTCCGTTTCCGGGGAACGCCCGGCTAACGCGTCTGTCCCAAGGCATTGAAGGATTCGCACGCAATCGGCACGTAGCGAATACACGCGGCCCCCAAGGAGCCTTCTTGCAGACCACCCTCAACAAGCAGACCGCCCTCGTGGTCATCGGCGGTGCCTTCCTGGGCACCTGGCTGGTCGCCACCGCGTGGTCCACGCTGACCGACCGTGCTCAGCTCCCGGCCGAGCCCACCGTGGTCGACGACCGACGCGACGCATTCGAGCTCGACTTCGTGGTGGCCGAGGCCGATTCCACGGACACCCCAACACCCGAGTCGGCCAAGTCCGCCGTGCCCGAGACCATCGGAGCCACCGTCGTGCCCACCGCGGTGGCAGCCGAGCGCCGCGAGGCCATGGGCGGATCCCGAGCCAGCCAAGCCGATCTCAGCGCGTCGGTCCTGGATCCCACCGCCAGCCTGGGCATGGGAGGGTCCATGGGCGTCGATCTGTCCGGCCTGGACGGCATCGGCGGCACACGCATCGGCAGCTACGATCGCCAGGTGACCTCGCTACTGAGCCAGTACGGCCGCACCGATGTGCGCCGCTGCTACGAACAGCGCCTCAAGGCCAGCCCCGAGCTGAGGGGCACGTGGGTGGCCGAGCTCGATGTCGGCCAGGACGGCCTGGTCCGCAAGGCGGTCGTGCGCGGTACCAACACCCGCGATGGCGTCCTCGCGCGCTGCATCGAGCACAGCGCCGCAGCCTGGCGCTTTCCCGCTTCGAGCGAGTCGGTTCAGCTCAGCAAGAGCTTCAGCCTGGCCCCCGGGTAGATACTGCAGGGCGTGCCCCGCACCCTCGCCGCCATCGCCTTCCTGCTGACGCTGCTCTCGCTGGCGCTCGGCGCGATGGATCGCTTCGAGCCCACGGGCGACAACCTCATCCAGAACGCCGACTTCGAACAGGGCCTCATGGGCTGGTCCCTGCGCCCTGCGCGCGCCAACGCCACCGTCACGGACGGCGAGCTGCACCTGAACCTGCGCGACTCCTGCCCCGACGGCTGGTGCCGGGCGCAGGTGGTCCAGGACGTGCCTGGGCCCGGCCCCGCCTACGTGCGCATGACCGGCAAGATCCGGTGGAAGGGCGTGGTGCTGGGCAACGACACCCGCGATCGCGGGCCAAGGCTGCACCTGTCGAGCCATCGCCAGGGCCGCGACCGCGTGTGGCACACGGCCTTCCACCCCACCCTCGTGGATGACAGCGGCGAGGCCGTGTTCTCTGAAGATCGCTTTGTGTGGGGAGATCGCGACACCTGGGGCGTGTGGCTGCACCTGTCCGGCGTCGAGGGCGAGGTGTGGATGGATGAGGTCACCTTGCACCGGCTGGCCGTCGCCCGGTGGTGGCAGGCCTGCTTCTGGATGCTGGTGCTCGCGTGGACGGGGCTGGTAGCCGTGCTGCTGTGGCCCGTCGCCCAGCGTGCCCTGGCCAGCGTGCCCCACGGAGGCGTCGTCGTGGTCAGCCTGGGCATCCTGGCCGGCACGCTGGCCCCTGATGTCGCGATGAACCCCATCCGCGACCAGATCGCCCACATCGCCACCGCGGTGCTGGGTCCGCTGGTCACCCCCAAGCCCTCCCCGCCCCAACACACGGTCAAGGCCCCGGCGCCCAACAAGGCCAAGCCACGCCCGGTGGCCACCGACCGACCGTCCGCCTTCCGCCTGTACGTCGACAAGCTGGCCCACTTCGGCGCCTTCGCTCTGCTGGCCCTGTGCGCCTGGCTCGCCGCCGGCCGCGATCGCCTGGACCCCCGGCTGGCGGTGGCCGCGGTGGTGGCGTTCGCACCGGTCACCGAGGTGCTGCAGGGCCTCACCCTCGGGCGCAGCCCGCGCGTCGCTGACGTGGGCATCGACGTGCTGGGCATCGTGCTGGGGGCCCTCATTGGCTGGGCCTGCACAACCCCTGCACGGTCCGCGCGCGGTCACGCCTGACCGGGCGCACGTCCGCGCCCATTCCGCACCCTAGATTCAAGGACATTCCACACGGAGAAGGAATGTCCGACATCGCCATCGCCCTCGATCCCGGGTTCGACGAGGCCGCCGAGCCCGTAGGCACCACCCTGGAGCCCGTCCCACCCTTTCCCCGCATCCTGCAGTCCCTGTTCGGGCTGGTGCTGCTGGGCGCGGTCACCGGCCTGGGCACCGGCGACGCGGGCATGGCCGGCCGGTCCATCCCCTCGGCCCTGGCCATCGGCGGTGGCGCGGTGCTGCTCACCGGCCCCGCCCTGCTGGTCGCCCACCAGTTCCTGGGCCTGAAGGGGCGGCCCGAAGACCTCGTCGCCGCGCTGGTGCGCTCCTTCTGCCGCCTGGGAGACCTGTCGCTGGGCATGGTGCCGCTGGTGGGCTTGTTCACCATCACCAGCCGGCTGGGCCCCGGAATCATGGCGCTGGGCTTCGCGACCGCGGGCCTGTTCTCGCTGATTCGCCTGATCGGCGAGCTGATGGTGGTCGAGCGCGACACCCCCGAGGAGGGCCGGCTCGCCCGCGAGGGAACCATGGCCCTGCTCACCTTCACGTGGGCCGGCCTGTTTGTCGCCATCGTCGCGCGCCTGGCGCTCGGCGTCCTGTTCTTCGTCGTTCCGTAGCGGGTCCGCCCGCCTCCCCCTGGAGATCGCATGTCCATCCTCTCCCTGGTCGCCACCGTGCTGCGCGACCCCACCTCGCTCGTCGAACAAGCCGAAGACCCCGACCGCCTGGCCTGGCTGGTGCCCCGCCTGCTGGGGGTGATGGCCGGCGGCGCCGCCGTCTTTGGCCTGGTCGTGGGCAGCTACCGTGGCGGCATCCAGCTCGGCTACGCCGCCATCAAGATGCCGCTGCTGTTCGGCGTGCCCCTGATCATCGGGCTTCCGGCCATCAAGGCCCTGTGCGATGCCGCTGGCTCCAGCGTGAGCTGGGCACGCCTGGGCGTCGCGGGACTGGCCGGTGCAGCGCGGTCGGCGGTGCTCGCCGCGGCGCTGGGGCCCCTCATCTGGCTGATGTACTCGGGCCTGCTGGGCTACCACGACGCGGTGCTGCTGCTCGCGCTCGCCCTGGCCGCCGTGGGCATTCCCGGGCTGATGACCATCGGCGCCGCGGTGCCCCAGGGCGGCACGGTGCGCTGGCTGGCTGCGGCGGCAGCGGTCGCAACCCTCGGTCTGGCCACCGCGCAGACCGGCTGGCTGCTGCGCCCCTTCATCGCGCGGCCGACCGCCGACGTCGCCCTGTTCCGCCCGGTCGAAGAGGACGTCTTCTCGGCGCTGGGCAGCACCACCAGCTCGGCCGCTGGCTACTACCCGGGCTGGGAAGCCGAAGCCGGCGGCCTCGCCGGCGAAGGCCTGAGGGGGTCGCGATGAGCGCTTCCACCCTCACCCTGACGGTGGTGCTGCTGTATGTGCTGGTGGGCATCGGGGTCGGAGCGATGCTGCACTTCCGGGGTCGCGACGGGGCCGTGGCCGGCTCGGCGCTCGCCGTCTGGCCGCTGCTGCTCCCCCTGCTCGGCAACGCGCCGCCGCGAGCCGCCGTGGGGGGCCCCTTCGCCGGGCGCATCGCGAGCACCTTTCGAGCCCTGCTGGACGCCCTGGGCGATCCATCGGCCGGCGATGCGCCCTGGGACGAGGACGTCGTTCCGCTGCGCGCCGCCCTGCAGGAGGCCGATCAGCGCGTCGCCTTCGCCGACCGCCTGCTGGCCGATGCCGGAGCCGACGAGACCCGCACGGTGACGCGCCTGCGCGAGGCGCGGGAGCGCACGGCCCGCGAGATCGAGGACGTGCTCGCGGGAGTGGTAGAGTTGCGCCTGCAGGTGGGCCTGCTGGCGCTGTCGGGCAATGCGGTGGCGGTACGGGACCAGCTGCGGGCATTCCACGCTCGGGCTCGAGCGCTCGCGGAGGTCAGTGACCTTGCAATCGGGTGAGATCCTGGTCGTCGACGACGACCCCAACCTGCGTGAGGTCGTGCGCTACGCGCTGGCCCGCGAGGGCTTCGCCGTGCGCGAGGCCAAGAACGGCGTCGAGGCCCTGGCCGACCTGCAGAAGGGCACCCCCGACCTGGTGGTGCTCGACGTGCTGATGCCCGAGCTGGACGGCATCGAGACCTGCCGCCGCATCCGCTCCACCAGCCAGGTGCCCATCGTCTTCCTGTCGAGCCGCGCCGAAGAGATCGACCGCATCCTGGGCCTGGAGTTGGGCGGCGACGACTACATCACCAAGCCCTTCTCGCCCCGAGAGCTGGTGAGCCGGGTCAAAGCGGTGCTGCGCCGCGCCCGGCCGGCCCCCGAGTCGTCCAGCGCCAACGCCGATCTGACCCACGGCGGGCTGCGCATCGACACCGAAGAGTTCCGCGCCTTCGCCGGCGAGCACGAACTGCAGCTCACCGTCACCGAGTTTCGCCTGCTGGCCGTGCTCATGCGGCGCCCGGGCCGGGTCTACACCCGCGAAGAGCTCGTGGAGCTGGCCTACCCCGGCAACCACCACGTCTCGGACCGCACCGTCGACAGCCACGTGCGCCGCATCCGCCAGAAGCTCCGCGACCACGAGCTCGACCCGGTCGAGACCGTGCACGGCCTGGGCTTTCGCCTGAGAGGCGGGTGACGGCCGACAACCAAGGCGCACAGGCCCGCGTGCCTGTCGAACCCGACCGTCCCTGGGTGGTCCTGCCGCTGCGCACCTGGCTCGTGCTGTCCCACCTGGTGGTGCTGGTTCTGCCCCTGGTGGTCTTGCTGGGCACCCGCGCCCTGGCCTACGACCTGCGTGCACAGACCCGCGACACGCTGCAGCACCAGGGCGTGCTGCTGGCCCTGCTGGTGGCCGAAGAGGTGAGCCACGCGCGCGAGCTGTGTGCCGGGTGCACCGCACCCAACGAGACCATCGGCATCGCCAACGTGGCGCCGACGCTCAACGTCGCGCTCAAGCACACCAAAGAGAACACCCTGGCTGGCATTCGCGTGGTCGACGCGAAGGGCATCGTGCAGGCCAGCAGCGCCGACCATGGTGTGGTGCACGAGGACCTGTCCCACGACCCCGAGGTCATCGACGCCCTGAGCGGGCAGCTGGGCGTCTCGGTGCGCCCCCGCGCGGCGGTGAGCAGCAACCAGCCCCTGGGCTCCAAGAGCCGGCGCGCCAAGGTGCGCCTGTTCGTGGCGGTGCCCATCGAGCGCGAGGGCGAGATGCTGGGCGCCGTCGTGCTGTCCCGCACCCCGCGCGAAGAGATGCAGGCGCTGTACCAGATGGCTCCCCGGCTGTCCTGGGGGCTGCTGGGCGCCCTGCTGTTCACCCTGGGGCTGGCCATCTTCTACGGGTACTTGTTCAGCCGCTCGCTGCACGCGCTCGCCGCTGCGAGCCACCGCATCGCGGGCGACCCCTCGGGCGCGCTGGGCGACCTGGTTCGACCACGCGAGAGCCACGTGCTGGACGTGGCCCACGTCGGCGATGCAGTCAGCATCATGGCCGGCCGGCTGCAGGAGCGGCTGCGCTACATCAGCGACTTCGCCGGCAACGTGAGCCACGAGTTCAAGACCCCGCTGGCCACCCTCAAGGGCACCATCGAGCTGCTGCAAGACGACGACGCGATGCCGCCCGAGCAGCGCGCCCGCTTCCTGGCCAACGCCGCAAGCGAGGTCGCGCGGCTGGACCGCTTGGTGGGCGGTCTGCTGGCCCTGGCACGGGCCGAAGAGGGCCAGGAGCGCCAGGAGGTCGATCTTCAGGAGGTGATCGACGAGGTGCTCGCTCGTCACGGCGTGGAATGCGAGGGATCAGCCGGTCGCGTCCTGGGCGATCGGGCCCAGCTGGCGACAGTGCTCGACAACCTGATCAGCAACGCACGGCGCTACGGCGGCGACGAGGCCACAGTGCGCGTGGGGGCCTTCACCGAGGGCCGAACCACCGGCTTTATCGTGAGCGATGACGGGCCCGGCATCAGCGAGGCGAACGTGCCCAAGGTGTTCGACCGCTTCTTCACCACCGACCGCGAGGGCGGCGGCACGGGCCTGGGCCTGGCGCTGGTGGCGGCGGTGTGCCGCAGCCACGGCGGCGAGGTCGCCGTGGAGAGCGAAGTGGGACGGACGGTGTTTCGGGTGGGGTTGCCGCGGAGGTGACTCCCTATCGCACCCAGGTAGTACACTCCCCTCCCCGGGGGGAACATGCCGCGTCCGAACAACCGCCTCTACGACCTGTTGGGCCTGATGCCCGACGTCTCGCCTGCCGGCCTCGAGCGAGGCTGGAACCGCACCAAAGACCGGCTCGAGCGCAAGAAAGACGAGGCTCGCCTTGCCGAGGCCCAAGCCGCCTACGAGGTGCTGCGTGACCCGCAGCGGCGCGCCCTGTACGACGAGTACGGCGACCGGGCGCTGGTGCCGGGCTTCAACTACGCAGCCGAGAAGGCGCGCGAGCAAGAGATGAAGTCCGACGCCGAGCTGCGCCAGTTCGTGGGCGGCGACCCCGACAAGGTCGCGGCCTACCAGGCCCGCAAGGACGGTGCCGGCGGCCAGGCCCCGCCCCCCCAGGGCTACCCGCCGCCGGGCTACCCGCCGTATCCGCCACCGCCGGGTTACCCGCCGCCCCAGGCCGCCTACCCGTATCCGTACCCGCCCCCCTACCCGTACCCCCCGCCAGGGTACCCGCCTCCGGGATACCCGCCCCCTCACGGCGGTGCACCTGGTCAACCCCAGTACCCACCGCGCGGCCAGGACGTCCCGGCTGGGCCCATAGAGGTGTGGATCGCCTTCAAGCGCGCGGCACTCGGCGGCAACCACGAGGCGCTCATCGGCGACACCATCGTGGACATCCCCATCAGCGCCGGGGTCACGTCGGGCACCACCATCAACGTGAACGGCCGCAACTACGTGGTGCGCATCGAAGAGCACGATGTGTTCACCCGCGAGGGCCTCGATCTGCACTGCGTGATCGTGGTCGACGCGCCGCAGGCCCAGCGAGGCGGACACATCGTGGTGCCCACGCTCGAGGGCCGCCACCTGAAGGTCGCCATGGAGCCCGAGACCGTCGACGGCCAGCAGATCATCCTGCCCGGCAAGGGCATCGCCACCAGCGAGGGCGAGATCGGCGACATCGTGGTCACCATCCGCATCCGCAGCTCGTCGATGGGGGTCCCGGGCGACGGACGCATCCCGCTGAAGCCCACCAAGAAGCCGGGCGGGTAGACCACCCCCACATCTGGAACCGGATGTTCCGCGCGGGTGCCACCGACCCGTGCATACATGTGCGGCCGGAGGTGACGATGGTGACCGACATCGTGCTCGCCACCCTGGGGGGCGGGCTCATCGGCCTTGCGGCGTCGATCATGCTGCTTGGCACCGGGCGAATCGCGGGCATCAGCGGCAGCCTGGAGGGCCTGCTGGCGCTGGGCTCCGACGGCTGGAGTGGACGGGCGTCCTTCGTGTCGGGTCTGTTGCTGGCCGGCGCTGTGGGCGTCCTGGCCATGCCCGAGGCCACGGCCTACACCCTTCCCCGCTCCACGGGCGCGCTGGTGCTCGCCGGCCTGGCGGTCGGCTTCGGAACCCGCCTGGGCGGGGGCTGCACCAGTGGCCACGGCGTGTGCGGCAACGCCCGCCTGAGCCGGCGCTCCATGGCGGCCACGGTCATCTTCATCGCCGTGGGCATGGGGACGGCGTCGGTGATCACCCACGGCTTCGGCGGTGCGCTGTGAGCGCGTGGCTGTCGTCGCTGCTGGCGGGCTTCGTGTTCGGCATCGGGCTGCTGATCTCGGGCATGACCCGCGCCGACAAGGTCTTCGGCTTCCTGGACATCACCGGTGACTGGGACCCGGCGCTGATCTTCGTGATGGTGGGCGCCATCGGTGTGCACGCCATCGCCCAACGCTTTCGCAGCACCATGGACCGGCCGCTCCTGGCCATCGACTGGGAGCCTTCCGTCGACGAAGGGGTGGACGCCCGCCTGGTGGCCGGCTCGGCGCTGTTCGGCGTCGGCTGGGGCCTGGGCGGCTTCTGCCCGGGGCCCGGCATCGTCGCCGGCATGTCCGGCGCGTCGGCGCCGCTGATCTTCCTGGGCTCGATGATGGTGGGCCTGGCGCTGTTTCGGCTGTGGGACCACCGCGGCAACATCGAGACCGCCGCCGCCGCGGATCCGAGCTGCGGCTGAAGCGACGGTGTCAGGCAACCACTTTTTCGGGCGCCGACCAACCGGGTCAGACTTCCGGCGAGTGGTTGCCTGACACCGTCTCCAACGAGGATAGAACCCTCCACATGAGAGCCCTCCCAATCGTCCTGTCCATCAGCCTCTACGGCTGTTCTGCCGCTTCTTCCTCCGGTCCCCACTTTCGCTTCGAGTCGGTAGGGCCCCTGCCCGGTGCTCAGGGCGGCGGCATCGGGAGCGTCGTTGGGCTCGGGGACGACGTCTTCGTGGCGAGCGGCGGCAACCTGTGGGCACTCGACTCCCAGGAGGCCATCACCCCGGCCAGCGACGCGGTTCTCCTGGCCGGCAAGATCGTCACAGCTGGCGCCAACGGGGTCTCGGAGTCGGCCGACGGCCAGAGCTTCACCTCGCTGTCCGAGGAGCCCATGCAGTGGCTGGCTGCGACCGATGGAGCCTTGGTCGGCGCGCGCATGGGCGGCGTCAGCGACTTGGAGGTGCTGCGCTCAACCGACGGCGGCTCCACCTGGACGGTCATCGCCACCGGCCTCGAGCTGGACGTCGGCGCCGAAGACGTCGGCGCAGTCCTCTCTGAAGACGCCGATGGCATCGTGTTCGCGCGCATCGTCGGCGACCAGGACCCGGGCCCCAACTGGGCCTTTGCCGGCAAGACCTTCGAGGTGCGGGGCGAAGCGGTGACCCCCATCGGCTCGGTGCCCGGCGGCCCCCTGCCCACCGGCACCACGCTCGACGGCCGGGTCATCGTGGACATCAAGACCACGGCCGACGGCACGCCGCTCAACACGCCCTACGAGTCGCTGCCCGTCGCGCTGGTGAACAGCTACCGCCCAGACATGACCTTCGAGGACGCCACGCGCGTGCGCTTCTCGATGCCGAACCCGCCGCTCGCCGCGCCCGAGCCCCGCACCTTCGGCACCGACAGCGAGGGGCGCCTGCTGATGGCGCTGGGCGACGACCTGGTGCGATCTGAGCTCGAGCTGACCCTCGCCAACGACCAGAGCGGCGACATCCTGGGCGGGCCGGGCTGCACCAAGCGCTCGTCCTTCGAGGGCTTCAACGGGGATCGCCCCGACTCGGTCACGGTCACCAATGACAGCGACGATGCCGTGTCGGTGTGGCACATCGACCAGCAATACCGGTGGTTCCGCGACGGCGAGGTCGCCGCCGGCCAGACGGCCGACATCGAGGGCTTTGGCCTGGTGCGCGGCACCTTCTTGATGGCGTTGCGCGCGAACGGCGACTGCGCCGCCGGCCAGTTCATCAAGGACAGCGCGAGCGAGGTGCATCTGACCGTGCAGTGACCGCCATGGCTGTTACAGCGCGCGGCTACCCGTACGGTCCTCATCTCTGGGCTCTACGCGAACGAGGAGCCCACGATGCCCGAAGCCATTGCCGACAACGTCGTCGCCATCTTCCACTACACACTCAAGAACGATGCTGGTGACGTCATCGACTCCTCGTCGGGTCGCGACCCCATGCCCTACCTGCACGGCGCACAGAACATCGTGCCCGGCCTCGAAGAGGCGATGACCGGCAAGAAGGCGGGCGACAGCTTCGACGTCACCATCCCCCCCGAGAAGGGCTACGGTCTTCCCAGCGGCGCGCCGCCCCAGCAGATCCCCAAGAGCGAGCTGCCCAACGGCGACGAGGTCCAGCCCGGCATGCAGCTCGGCGCCCAGACCCCCGACGGCCAGGTGGTCGTACTGCACGTCGTCAAGGTCGACGACACAAGCTTCTACGTCACCACCGACCACCCGCTGGCCGGCCAGAACCTCAACTTCTCGATCGAGGTGCTGCGCCTGCGCGACGCCACCGCCGAAGAGCTGCAGCACGGCCATCCCCATGGTCCGGACGGCACCGCCGGGCACGGGCACTAAGAGCGCGGCGGGCTCAAGGACAGCGACGTCCACACAGGCACGGAGGCAGTTGCTCCTTGCGAGGCCTTGCGAGGCTCAAGGAGACCGGGCCTCCGTGCCCGTTGTGCTCCGGTTTCCGCGACGCAGCCCCAGGACGGGCAGCAGCCACAGCACCCACAGCGCCGGCGCGGTGGGCGTCTGACACCCGCATCCGGACGCCGTGACCGCGGTGCCGGTGTCCGAGTTGGCGTCGGAGTCCGCATCGGCGTCGCCATCCGCGTCTGAGTCCGCGTCGGCATCGCCATCCGCGTCGGTGTCCGCGTCGGCATCCGCGTCCACATCGGAGTCGACGTCGGCATCGGCATCGACGTCGCTGTCCGCATCGGCATCGGCGTCGGCGTCGCCGCCGCCGGGGGCTCCGGCGAGCACCCGGAACACGTGGGGCACGCCACGGGTGCTGTCGATGTAGGCCTGCCCCTGCACCACCAGCTGGGTGCTGCCTCCGCCGTCGTACATGATCACGGTGGTGGTGCCCCAGCGTGCCAGCTCGTCGCGGGCGTATTGCTGCGTCGCCAGCTTGCTCGCAAACACGAGCACCGTGCGATGCCCGGTTCCGTCGTGGTCCTTGAAGCCGATGAAGGTGCGAGCCACCCACGAACCGGCACTCTTGTCGGCGTACGGCCCCAGCGCGACGGTCTGAACCGGGGCCGCGGCGCCGTCATGGATCATGGCCGGGTCGGCGCCGTACAGGTTCACCCGGTTGCCGTCCTGGTGCAGCGTGAACTGCTCGCCCACGTACTCGGTGTGCGTGCCGTAGCCATCGTGCACGAAGCTCGGGTGCCGCAGGCCGAAGGCCGGCTCGGTGGGGTCGCCCCCGGGCCAGAAGAAGGCGCCGTTCACCACGGCGAACTGGTCAGCGGCACCGTGGTTGGTCCACCAGTCCAGCGCCGTGTGCCGCCACAGGGCGCCGCCGGTGGGGTCGACCACCGACTCCAGCCGGGCGTGGTCCAGGTCGATCTCGAGCACGTAGTCGGGCTCGCCGCCAGACACGATCTGCTCCCACAGCTTCACCCCGGTGTCGCTGCGGATCTCGGCGTAGCCCGAGGGGGCGGCGAGTGCCGGGGTGAGCAGCGACAGAACAATGGGGAGCATCAGCGGCATTGTACGCCCGGTTGGCGGCAACTTGACGAACCCCCACCGCACCAGGGGGTCAGCCCTCGCATGTCCCTGCTTTTGCTTGTCTCTGTGGCCTGGCCCGCCCCAGGGTGCACCGGTCCCCTCGCCCTGCAAGAGGCCGAGCTGAACGAAGGTCGACTCACCTTCGAGGTTCACGATCAGGGCGCAAGAGAACAGCGTTCTCCGCTTGCGCGTTGCCTGGTCCGCGTTCGTGTCCACGCCGACCCCGATCATCCGGACCGCGTTGTCGAGGTCTGGGATGGCCGAGGTCAGTTCGACGTTGGCCTTGCGCGACCGCTCGAAGTCGGGGTGGTCACCGGCGACGGCGGCACCCCTTCCTGCCTGCACATCGGCTTGGGCGACCAGACCGTGAACACCTGGGGCACGTGTGGGGGACAGCTCGACATCGGTCCCGTCGAACTCTTCGGCTGGCGGGCGTCGAACGAGCGTCTCGACGTCGAGGTGCAGCAAGAGCGAAACCTGCCAAACGTCCCCGGCGACATCATCCGCAGCATTCTTCCGTACGCCCCGACTCCAGAGTGGGGATGGACGGTCAACGTCTACGACGACGACGCCCTCGAGAACATCGTCGCCTCCCACCGGGGCGTGGGCCGAACCGCTCGACTGACCATCCCCGAGCGGCGGCCCCTGTACCTGGTGGTGATGCGCAGCGACGCCATCAAGGGCGAGGTCGTTCGCATCGACGAGTCCTACGACGACAACGCCACCGAGCGCCTGAAGCGCCACCAGTGGTCGTTGCTGATGCCCATGGCCACCGCCATCGCCGCTTGCTGGCTGCCGGGCTTGTGGTTCGCATTCCTCGCGGGCGCCGTGCCTCCAAAGCGACGCCGACCCACCCTCGCAGAGCGACGCCGGGAGCGTTTGCTGGGCAGCGTGTTCGCGGAATCGCCGGAGGAGCACTCGGCGACCACCTACCACGGAAGCTCGTGCCAACTCTGCTCGCAGAATGACCCTGAACTTCCGGATCTCAGAGCAGACGTGGCTTGAACTTCCGCCTCAGTGCCTCCAGCCTGGCTCCCAGCCGTCTGAGACACTGATATTGGGCCTTTCCTCGTCGGCGACTATGCCCAGTCCGGCCGATGCGGAAGTTGAACCCGGTTCTGTTCGCCGGCGCGGAAGTCCAGGACGGTTCTGCACGCAGAACCGGCACGAACTTCCGGCTCGGCCGGGGCGTCCGTTCGCGGTGACTACGGCCCCACGCCCGGGGGGTCTGAGGGGGGTCAGTGTTCCCCCTTCGCCTATTACAGGCGATACCCGGCGTTCATCCGTCCTCGATCACGCCGCGCCAGAGCCCGGGGCTTGGTCCGGGGCCACGTCTCTCGCTCCCAAGAGCCCCCCCGGCCCTCCCTCGACGGGCCAACGCCAGAAATGGGCGCCAATAGGAGAAGGGGGAACACTGACCCCACCCCGATGCCCGGCACAAGCACCTTCCCGGCTTTCGCCAATAGGAGAAGGGGGAACACTGACCCCCTACCGCTTCCGCTCCGAATCACTCCGCGCCTTGATCAGGAACTCGACGCGGCGGTTGTTGGCTTTGCCGTCGTCGGTGCTGTTGGTGTCGATGGGCTGCTCTTCGCCGTAGCCCACCGCCGTCAGCCGGTCGCCGTCCACGCCGGCGTCCATCAGGAACTTGCGCACGGCGTTGGCGCGCTTGTCGGACAGCTTCTTGTTGTAGTCGTCGCCACCGTCGCTGTCGGTGTGTCCGCCGACCTCCACCAGCAGGATCTCGGGGTGCCGCTTGATCACGTCGGCCACGATCTCGAGCAGCGGGTAGCTGACCTCCTTGATCGTGGCGCGGTTGTAGTCGAAGTACACCTTCTCGAAGATCTCGATGGCCGCCGCGGTCACCGCCACCAGCGGCTTGCCCTGGTCGGGGCAGCCGTCGTCGTCCTCGAAGCCGTTGTAGATCTCGGCCTCGTCGGGGCACACGTCGATCAGGTCGGGCAGGCCGTCCATGTCGTTGTCGGGATCGGGGCAGCCGTCCTCGTCTTCCCAACCGTCGCGGTCTTCGGGCTCGTTGGGGCAGCGGTCGTCCCAGTCCCACAGCTTGTCGAAGTCGTTGTCGTTGTCGGGGCAGCCGTCGCGGTCCTCCCAGTTGTCCCAGTCTTCGGGGTCGTCCGGGCAGCGGTCCTTGGTGTCGATCAGCCCATCGCCATCGCGGTCCGCCACGGTGGGCTGGGGCGGCGGAGGTGCCTCGACCACTTCGGGCTCGGGCGGCGGCGGCGGCGGCTCCTCTTCTTCGGCGGGCGGCCAGTTGGAGACCCGCAGCATACCGAAGCCTCGACCATCGGGGGTTCCGAAGCCCTTGGTGAGACCGGGCCCTCCACCGATGGTCGGCTTGATGAGCCGCCCAGCAGCGGGCGGACGGAAGGACAGCGTCAGCTCGGCTGGGGTGTGCGCCGGGTCGAGCACCGATGCGCCCACCTCGCTCATCAGGAAGGGCGACACGTTCGTGGCCGCCACCAGCTCCAGGCCGATCTCGGCGCCGTTGGTGAGCGGAAAGCCCATGCCAAGGCCGACACGAAGCTCGTCGTCGGGGTGCAGGTTCAGCACCGTCGCGCTGGTGTAGTTGTAGCGATAGCCGACGTTCAGCGACAGGCGCGCCACCTTGCCACGGCTGGACACCGCGATGTCGCCGCCGACCTGCGGGCTGCGCATCGCGGTGAGCGAGCCGACCGTGCCGCTGGGCACCACCACGTGGGGCACCAGCGCCAGGCCAAAGCCCGCCTCGCGGTTGTTCACCAGGCCGATGGCCGCGTACAGCGTGGCGTCTCCCAGGCTGAACAGCCCGGAGTTCGCGCCGATGGCGCCATACAGGTCGGTGTCGATCGACTCGAAGGTCAGCTGCGCCACCGGCAGGGTGCCGCCCAGCATGAAGCGCTCGTGCAGCGAGTAGCTGGCCGCCAGATCGACGCCGACCATGTGGTCGACGATACCCAGCGACCGCGCCCCATCGGTCTGTCCCAGCTCGAAGGGGTTCATCGCGTAGTTGGCAGCAACCCCGGCCGACCACGCCCCCTTGTCGGGCAGATCGCCTTCCCACACCCGGGCAAAACCATTGGGCTGGGGAATCGGGTCGAAGCGCTGGATGTCGATGCGCGGCGGCTGCTGCGCGAGCGCCGCCGATGTGAGCAGGAGGGTGATCATCGTTCGGCGGGCACGGAGGCCCGCCCTCCTTGCCTACGGCCCAGCCCCAGCAACATCAGCAAGCCGGCGAAGCCCACGCCGCCGACACCGCTGCTGTCACAGCCTCCCGATCCCTGAAGGCGGTTGGGCACGTCGGGGTCGGTCTCGCCCGGGTCGAGCTCGCCGTCGCCATCGATGTCCTCGTCGCCATCGCCGATGCCGTCGCCGTCGCTGTCGGGGTCGAGCGCGTCGATCAGGCCGTCGCCGTCGTGATCGTCGTCGATGCCGTCGATGGGGTCGGACAGGCCGTCGCCATCGGTGTCCGGGTCGCACGGGTCGGTGCCCGCCTCGATCTCGACGGCGTCGGACAGCCCGTCACCATCGCAGTCCCCGTCGACATCGACGTCGTCGGACGGGTCGAGGGGGTTGCGCTCGCCCGGCTCGTACTTGCCGTTGCTGTTGGGGTCTTCTTGGCCGTCGGGCATCGAGCCGTCGTCGGTGTCGATGTCGTTGGGGTCGGTGGTCGTGGACGGATCGGCGTCGGGGATGAAGTTGCTGGTGTCGGTGTCGTTGCCCTCGGGCTGGGCCAGGCCCGACTCGGTGCCGTCCTGGATGCCGTCGCCGTCGGTGTCGTCGGACAGAGGATCGGTGCCACCCAGCACCTCGGTGCCGTCCATCAGCCCGTCGTCGTCGGAATCGTCGTCGTCGGCGTCGGTCTCGCCCGGGTCGGCGCGGCCGTCGCCGTCGACGTCCTCGACACCGTCGTCGAGCCCGTCGCCGTCGCTGTCGTCGACGACCGGATCGGTGGTGGTGGTGGGGTCGGAGTCGGGCACGAAGGCGGACGGGTCGGTGTCATCGCCCTCGGGCTCGGTCAGGCCCACCTCGGTGCCGTCCTGGATGCCGTCGCCGTCGGTGTCGTTGTTCAAGGGATCGGTGCCGTCGGTCACCTCGGTTCCGTCGCCCAGACCGTCGTCGTCGGTGTCGTCGTCGAAGGGATCGGTGCCCAGATCGTCTTCGGCGGCGTCTGAGAGGCCGTCGCCATCGGCATCGGTGCAGGTGCCGTCGTCTAGCGGGTTGTTGGGATCGCACTCGCCGGCATCGACGCGCCCGTTGCGGTTCGCGTCTTCGGTGCCGTCGGGCACGCTGCCGTTGTCGGTGTCGGCCACCAGCGGGTTGGTGGTGGTGGCGCCCGAGTCGGCGTCGGGCTTGAACACCGCCGGGTTGGTGTCGGGACCGATGTCGCCGCTGTCGACACCCAGCTCGGTGCCGTCCTGCAGGCCGTCGCCGTCGGTGTCGGTCTTGGACGGGTCGGTGCCGGTGTCGAACACCTCTTCGGGGTCGAGCAGGCCGTCGTCGTCGCTGTCCTTGTCGGTGTCGGAGGTGCCGATGATGTCTTCGTCTTCGCGGCACAGCCCGTCGCCGTCGGCGTCGATGCAGTAGTCGACATCGGTGACCAGGATGTCGGACTCGACGAGCTCGGAGTTGGTGTTGGCGCAGCTCGTCCAGTCGTAGCTCCACGACGCCCGCATCTCGATGGGGTCGGCCGGCACGTAGTCGTCGACGGTGACCGTGAGCTCGACGCGAATCTCGACGCCCACGGGGATGTCGGGCAGGTTCACGCCCGAGCCCGACAGCCGCGACAGGGTCGCCGTCGGGCTGTTGGGTCCAGCCCCGTCGACGTAGTAGACGAAGCGATCGAGGCTGGCGACATTGGCCGGAAACGGCTGGAAGTACTTGACGTTTCGAGCGGTGACATCGCCCACGTTCTGCAGGCGAAGCACGTAGTCGATCTCGTCGGTCACCCCGGCACCAGGGTTCACGGTGACCGAGCTGGTGACGCTGGGCGTCGTGTTGGTGGTGATCGAGGCCGACTCACTGGGCAGGTCCAGGCCCACGCCCACCATGCGGTACTCGTCGCCGGTGGTCATGGGCAGGAAGTACGCCGTGGTGTCGCCCGCCTGCAGGATGTCGGGGTTGCAGGGGCTGCCGAACTCGCACTCGGAGCCGTTGGTGTCGTTGAGGGGGATGTTGGCGATGTCCCAGCCCTGACGCGCTCCGACCTTCAGGCAGTCGGGGTCGATGCCGTCGTTCAGGTCGCCCAGCGCGTCGTAGTCATCGATGAGCCAGCAGTCGAAGCCCGTCCAGGGCAGGTGATCGGGGAAGGACGTGTTCACGGCCCCGTCGATCAGGTTGCCTCCACGGTCGACGATCTGGCTGCCAAAGAAGTTGTCGAGGTAGTTGCGGGCGCCCCACATCACGTTCTTGGGCTGCCACGCCGTCGACCGGCCGAACAGCAGGTAGTCGCCAAAGATGGTGGCGTCGCCCTCGACCGCCGTGAACAACAGCCGCCCCTCTTCGTCGTCGGAGGGGTAGCAGAAGTCCTCGACCGCCGTAGCCGGTGCCGACTCGGTGGTCGCGGGCGGCGTCCAGCCCCGGTAGAAGGTGACTTGGTGCGGATCGGGGTAGACCACCGGGTCGTCCACGATGACCACCATCGTCCACCCAGCGAAGTTCACCAGGTTGCGCGTCTGCGTGCCGGGCACCCGGCCCACGCCAAACATGCCCTCTTGCCAGACCTTCACCTCGTCGGTGATCTCGGCCAGGTTCGCGTAGCCGTCGGGGGTCTCGCCGCAGTGGTCGTCGACCACGTCGGGGCTGACGAAGATCTGGGTGGGCCCGCCCGCACCGGGGAACTCGAAGATGATGTCCTCGCCGATGTTCGAAGAGACGTCCTCGGTGATGGTGCCGGTGCCGCGGTCGCCTTGCCGGCACGAACCCGACCACACCAGCCACGCCTTGACCACCCGGCTGTTGCTGCTGGGCAGGTCGAGCTCGGCGTAGCTGAAGTTGTCGCGCCAGTTTCCGGTGGTGTACGAGCCCCAGGAGCCGTTGTCTTGAGTGACCGGAGACGTGCGGTCGTTGATGAAGGTGAAGATGGAGTGGAACTGACCGGGCTGATCGGCCAGGTTCGACAGCTCTGGCGAGCTGTCCATGGGGTTGTCGATGTACCCCGACAGTCCCAGCGTGTTGCCCGTCATCAGCAGGGTGCCGTTGAGCGTTCGCTGGTGCACCATCTCGACCTGCTGGCCCAGGGCCGGCGTCGAGAGGAGGAACAGAGCCAGAACCGATACACGACGTCGCAAGGCGACCTCCGAAGACAGCGCTTTCTAGCCGACGAAGGGGGGTCGTGTCTGTCGAAAAGCTGAAACACTTTCGCTGCCCAGCCGGCGATATTCCCGGAAAGACGCAAGACATGGCTGAGCATGCTCACCTCGACAGGTCCCTGCTCACCGCAGCCCTCGACCGCCGAAAGCCCCTCCTGGCCGAGCTGCAGGCCACATCGACCGACTGCGTGCGCCTGTTCCACGGGGTCAGCGAGGGCCGGCCCGGCCTGGCCATCGACCGCTACGGTCCCACCCTCCTGGTGCAGGTGTGGCGCGGCGACGTGTCCCCGGCCGAGCTGGAAGCCATCCGCGAGACCCTGGGCGAGGGCCTGCAGACCATCGTGTGGCACCGCCGCCAGAAGCAGGTCCAGAACACCCCTGACCCTCCCGAGTACATCGGCACCGAGCTGGGGCTGCGCTTCGACGTCACCCCGCCAACCCTGCACCGCGGCCTGGACCCCTACTTGTTCCTCGACTTCCGCGCGGCGCGGCGCTGGGTGCGCACCCGCAGCCAAGGCAAGCGGGTTCTCAACCTGTTCGCCTACACCTGCGGCATCGGAGTGGCCGCCGCCGCGGGCGGTGCCAGCGAGGTGGTCAATGTCGACTTCGCCGCCAGTGCCCTGGCCATCGGTCGCCGCAACGCCGACCTCAACGGCGTGGCGATGCACACCCACCTCGAGAACGCCCTGCCCGTGATGCGCCACATCGCGGGCCTGTCCCTGGGCGGCCGCGGGCACCGCCGGCCGCCGTTCACCCCCCTCGAAGCGGAGCCCTTCGATCGGGTGGTGCTCGACCCGCCTCGTTGGGCCAAGACGCCGTGGGGCGCCATCGACGTCAAGGGCGACTACCCCAGCCTGTTCAAGCCTGCGGTGTTGTGCACGGCCCCCGGGGGCACCATCCTGGCCACCAACCACGTGCCTACCGTCGAGCTGGTCGACTGGCTCGACATCCTCCGCCGGTGTGCAGACAAGGCTGGCCGGCCGCTGAAGGACATCGACGTGCTCGAGCCCGAGGCCGACTTCCCCAGCTTTGACGGGAGACACCCACTCAAGATGGCGATCTGCAGGGTGTAGGTGCGGTAGGCTCGCCCCATGCGCACCTCCCTGCTCACGTCCGCGATGTTGCTCATCTTCCTGGGCCTGTCCTGCACGGGCGATCCCGAGTGCACCGTCGGTGAAGAACACTGCGAGTGCACCGAGGGAGGCGGCTGCGACCCGGGCCTGGAGTGCACAGGTGAGGTGTGCGAGGAGGTCGACGGCGACGCCGATGGCGACGCAGACGCCGATGGCGACGCGGACGCAGACGCAGACGCCGATGGCGACGCAGACGCCGATGGCGACGCAGACGCCGATGCCGATGCCGATGCCGACACGGTGAACCCGCCAGCGACCACCCTGTGCGTGGACGGCAACAACCTCTCTTGCGACGACCCGGGAGAGACGTGGACGGGCACCGAGTGCTGTGTGCAGGACGTCACGTTCTGCGTAGAGGGCAACAACCTCTCCTGCGACGACCCGGGAGAACACTGGACCGGCGACTACTGCTGCGTCGAAGACGTCAGTGCGTGCACCACGGGCAACAACCTCTCCTGTGACGACCCGGGAGAACACTGGACCGGCGACTACTGCTGCGTCGACAACGTCGGCGACTGCGTCGACGGGAACAACCTCTCCTGCGACGACCCGGGCGAGCACTGGACCGGGGACTTCTGCTGCGTGAGCGGGCCTGTCACCTGCGTGGACGGAGACAACGTGTCCTGCGACGACCCGGGCGAGAACTGGACCGGCGACTACTGCTGCGTGAGCGGGGCGCCGCTGTGCACCGACGGCGACAATGTCTCGTGCGACGATCCCGGAGAAGACTGGACTGGCGACCTGTGCTGCGTGCAGGACGCCACGATGTGCGTCGATGGCAACAACGTGTCCTGCGATGACAGCAAGGAGCACTGGACCGGCGAACAGTGCTGCGTCGAAGACGTGGTGCAGTGTGTGTCCGGCACATCCAGCTCATGCTCCGGCAGCGGAGAACACTGGACCGGCGAGCTGTGCTGCCTGGAGTAGCGTTCAGGCGGGCTGACTACCCGATCTGCTCGGCCAGGTACGCCTGGTCGCCCAGGCGCTCCATCAGCCCCAGCTGGGCTTCGAGCCAGTCGAGGTGCTCTTCTTCGGCCACCAGGATGCCCTCGAGCAGGGTGCGGGTGCCGTTGTCGCCCGAGGTGCGGCACAGCTCGACGTAGGTGTTCAGCTTGGGAATCGCCTCTTGCTCGAGCTCCAGGTCCTTCTGGAACATCTCGCGCGGGGACTCGCCGATGCGAACCCGGCCCAGCCGCTGCACATTGGGGATGCCGTCCAGGTACAGGATGCGCGCGATCAGCTGATCGGCGTGCTTCATCTCGTCGATGGACTCGGCGTAGACCTTGGCGTACAGCTTGGTGTAGCCCCAGTTCTCGAACATCTTGGCGTGCAGGAAGTACTGGTTGATCGCCGCGAGCTCGCCGCCCAGGACGTCGTTCAGTGCGTCGATGATCTCTTTGCCACCCTTGAGGCCCATGGGCTCCCTCCTACTCGGACGGCAGCCGTAACCGGGTGGCCGGGGCGCGCCCTACTTGGACAGCGGTGCTTCGTCTTGCTCTTGGCGAATGCGGCGTGAGCGGATGATCTCGCGGATATCGTGCCGGCACATGCCGCAGCCCTCACCCGCGCCACAGCTGCGCCCCACCTGTCGCACGGTGTCGGCGCCGCTCTCGACGGCGTCTCGGATGCGCGCTTCGTTGACCCCTTCACACAAGCAGACAATCACGGCTGCCCCCATGGTGATCCTAGTCTAATGAAATTGAAAGTCGTTTTCAAGTAGAGCAGGAGGACGGGCCTCGGCCCGCGTGCGACGCCTGCCCATGATCCCCATCAGCACCACGATCCACCAGGCCTCCGGCGCCCTCGCCGACGCGCAGCCACAACGCCGACCAGACACGATCGCGCCGTAGTCGAAGCGCTCGGTCAGGCGGTTGTCGGCGCTCGGCGTGGCGGGCCCCACCACCAGGTGCAGCTCGGTCTCGTCGCCGGTGAGCTTGGTGACCAGCTCGCCCTCACCGTCCCGAAACACCAGCGGCTCGGTCCACAGGGGCTCGCCATCGGCGCTCGCCACCAGGCGAGCCTCCCAGGTCGCAGGGCTGCCCATGTCGCCAGCCGCATCGCCGCTGACGTAGGCCACCACGAAGCGATCGTCGGGCAGCTCGACCGCGATCGTGTTGGTACCGTAGCGAAGGGGAAGCTCGTCGTCGGCGGGCTCGCCAGCCTCTTGCACGAGCTCGGCGTAGGCCTCGCCCGCCGCGAAGTCCCAGGTCACGGTGCGCGCCGCCATGTCCAGCAGGGCGCCATCGTGGTCGATGCCCCTCGCCTGGAGCGCGGACCGCAGGCCCTCGGTGGGATCGCTGGCCTGGGGACCGGTCCACACATCGCGGATCACGTCGTGGCCGGCCACCTCGGACAGGTGCTCGGGCCACACGAAGACCCCGTAGTGGTGGGCCGCGAGCGTGCGATCCTGCTCGCCCTGCACGTACCAGTCGATGGGCTGGTGAGGGTACAGCGCGTAGCTGGGCAGCGCGGTGATCTGGCCCCCCTCGGGGTACACCAGGCCCGCGGCCCACTGCGCCGTCGCCTCCCAGAACCAGCGATTGCCGTGCACGTCGAACGGGTAGTTGCCGGTGCTGTGCTGCATCGCGTGAAAGAACTCGTGCACGGCGAGCGGCTCGGTGTAGCCGGGCACCCCCAGGCTGGTGCGGTTGAACACCACGTAGGGAATGCCCTCGTCGTCGGTCCAGAAGTAGCCGGTGGCGGTGGTCGCTGGCGTCCCGGAGCCGGTGTTGCCGATGTACACGTTGAACTTGTCGGTCTCGCATCCGGCCGGCGGGGGGTAGCCCAGCTCGTCGACGTGATGGCTCCACGCCCCCTCGAAGGCTTCGAGCATCACGGCCACATCGGCGTCGATCCCCTGGCCCTCGGATCCCCACCAGGCCACGAAGTGCTCGCTCTGCAGGGATTGTTCACAATCGCAGACGATGTTTCGGACCCCGGTGCCGCCAGACGGGGGCCGAACCAGGCTGGATCGGCGCACCGCCGGCGGCGGTCCCACCTCGTCCTGCCCGCACACCGGGCCGCTCCAGGCCAGACTGGCCACCAGCATCAGGACCGTGATGGAACCTCCAGGGGCAATCGGGGGTTAAGATACGTGAGCCCGCTCCGTTTGGCGGCCTCTTCTCTCTTGCACTCTGGCTGTGTTGGCACGTCTCCTCCTCGTTGCTGCTCTCTGCTTGGTCGCCCTCCCCGCATCTGCGCGCAAGGACGGCGCGGCGGATGCCACGCCCGCGACACCCGACGTCGACAACGCCGACGTGCAGATGGCCGAGTACCGGCGGCTGCAGCACAAGATCAAAGCCCTGGCCCAGAAGAACGCCTGGGACGGCGTCGAGCGCGCGTACCTCGAGCTGCTGGCCACCGGCGTGCTGCCCGAGTTCGAGGACTACATGTGGGGCGCCCACTCGGCGCGCTCGATCGGGGACGTCACCTCCACCAAGCGGCGGCTCCAGCGCTGCAATCGCATCCGCGAAGAGCGCGAGGTCATCGAGTGGCTGGCGCAGATCGAAGATCAGTACGGCGTGGTGACGTTGCACGGCGATCCAGGCAAGGTCGAGCTTCAGCCCGAGCAGCTGCCCTTCGATCCAATCCAGGCCAAGAGCATCGAGTTCGCCCAGCAGCAGATCACCGCCACGGGCACCTTCGACGGCCTGCTGCCCGCCGGCAACTACGTGTTCGGCCCCTTCGAGCTGCAGGTCCGACCCCACGTCACCGGCGAGACCATCGACGTGCGCAGCGGCGGGTACATGCGCACCCTCGAGCGCGCCGAGGCCAAAGAGGCCAAGAAGAAGAAGTGAACGCGTCGCCGGTGTGAGCCGATGGGGTCGCATGACCACCACCCACACCCAAGACGACCTGCTGGCGCGCGTCGGGCAGCTCAAGGTCTTTCCCAAGGCAGCGAGCCGCGTGCAGACGCTCCTGCAAGACCCCAACTGCACCCTGAACGACATCGAGCAGGCTGTGCGGCTCGATCCGGTGCTGACCGGCAAGATCATGAAGATCGCCAACTCGGCCTTCTACGGCATGGGCCAGCGCATCGAGACCGTGCGTGCGGCCATCTTGTTCCTGGGCTTCCGCCAGACGCGGGACATCTCGGTGGCCATGGCGCTCGGCGCACTGGGCGATCGCACCGCCCCACACCGGGACAGGCTGTGGCGCCACGCCGTACACACCGCTGCCGCGGCCATGGGTCTGGCGCGGTACCAGCGTCGCATCGATGGCGGCACCGCGTTCATCTCGGGAATGCTGCACGACCTGGGTACGCAGCTGTTCCTGGAGCTCGAGGAAGCCGCCCTGCTCCCGCTGCTCAACGAGCTGCCGGACTGGGATCCTCGGATCCTGGTGCACGAACGAAGGCTCTTTGGTCTGGACCATGCGGCCCTGGGAGCCCAGGTGGCCAACGAGTGGCAGATCGGCATCAAGGTCGGCGACGCCATCGGCATGCACCACAGCGTGCGGGCGAAGAACCGTGGCCAACCCAACCCGGTGCTGCAGCTCGCCGCGCTGATCGCGCTGGCTGACCGCATGGCCGAGGACTTCGCCGACGGAAAACCAAGCGAGGTCATCCGAGACCGCGCCCGCGAAGACCCCCTCAACCAAATCCTGCAGATCCCGGAGCCCGCCTTCGACGTCATCATCAGCGTGTTCGTCGAGGAGGCGGTGGAGCTCGAGGCGCTCCTGCGCTGACGAGCTGTTAGCTCGGCCGGCCATGACCGCACCCATCGCCATCCTCGGGCCCCAACAGCCCACGTCCAACGCCCGCCAGGTGCTGCAGACCCTCGGGGTCGAGGGCCACGTCGCGCTCATCAACGCGGGCCTTCGCTGGGACGAGGCCGAAGTCGAAGACCTCGCCGAACAGCTGGGTCACCCCGTGCATCACCTGCCGCTGTACCACTGGTTCGAGTCGGTCATGGAGCGCGAGCCCGAGCTCGCCCGCAGCTACAGCGCTCGGCAGGAGCGCATCAAGGAATTCAAGCGGCTGTACCGCACGCGCCTGCATGCGGCTCTGGGCGCCGTCGCCGAGCTTCGCCGGGTCGAGGGCGTTTCGCCCGAGCTCGTCGCCGAGGAGCTGACCCGCGCCCTGTTCGACGTGCGCCGCATCGACGAAGAGATGCTGCGCAGCTTGGCCCACATCCGCACGCAGTTCCCCGACGTTGCCCAGCCTTGGGACGTACCCGGAGCACGCCGCCGACACGACGAGGTGGCCGCGGTGCTGCGCAACTGCTCGGCGGTCGTCGTGGCCGGCGGACACGTCGCCGTGCTGCGCAACCGCCTGTTCTTCTTTGGCTTCGACAAGCTGCTGCCCGACTTCTTGGCCACCAAACCGGTGGTGTGTTGGTCGGCAGGCGCGATGGCGCTGTCGGGCCGCATCGTGCTGTTCTACGACGATCCGCCCGAGGGCGTCGGCGAGGCCGAGGTGCTCGACACCGGGCTGGGGCTCATCGACGACGTGCTCGTCTTTCCCCACGCCCGCCGCCGGCTCCGCACCGACCAGCCCGAGCGCATGGCCCGGCTCGCGATGCGCTTCTCGCCCATGCCCTGCATCGGACTCGAGTCGGGGGCCTGGCTCGAGCGGCGCGACGGAAGGTGGATCAGCCGCGGCGACCAAGCCAGCGCCATGCTGTTCACCGAGTCCGGCGAGAGCGGCGAGGTCGCCACGGCATGAGAGGCGTCCTCGAACTGATTCGCAGCATGGAAGCCGAGCCAGACAAGCGCGACGACGCGGCCTGGGCCTTCGTGCGCGAGCAGACCTTTCCCATCGTCGACGACCACCAGGCCGTGTTCTTCTGGTTCGATGGCGAGCCCACGCACAAGGTCTTCCTCATTCACTGGGTGTTCGGCCTGGAGTCGCGGCAGGAGCTGGTGCGCATCGGCGACAGCCAGGCCTTCTACCTGCCGCTCGAGCTGCCCTCGGACGCGCGCGTCGAGTACAAGTTCGAGCTGCAGCGCGACTACAAGACCTACCTGGTGCGCGACCCGCTGAACCCCAAGATGGCGATGGACCCGTTTGGCAGCAACAGCGTGGCCGAGATGGGTCGCTACACGGTTCCCCCGTGGACACGCCCCGAGGTGGGCATGCGACCGGGCCGCATGGAGTCCTTCGACCTGCGGAGCAAGGTGTGGGGCGACCGGCGGCGCACCCGGGTGTACCTGCCAGCCGAGTACAAGCCGCACAAGCAGTACCCGCTGCTGGTGTGCCAGGACGGCGCCGACTACCTCAAGTTCGCCGCCTTCAAGACCGTGCTCGACAACCTGATTCACCGGCACGAGGTCGCCCCGTTGGTGGTGGCCTTCACCAACGGCAGCATGCACCGCAATGCCGAGTACGGGGCCAACCCCAAGCAGGTCGAGTTCCTGTGCGAAGAGCTGCTGCCGGCCGTGCGCAAGCGGTACGGCGTGACCACCGACCGTGGGCAGACCGGGCTGATGGGCGCGAGCTTTGGCGGGGTGAGCACGCTGTTCACGGCCTTCGAGCGGCCCGAGGTGTTCGGCAAGCTGCTGCTGCAGTCGGGCAGCTTCTTGTTCACCGATGTGGGCCACCACGACCGCGGTCCATTGTGGGACCCGGTGGCCGAGTTCGTGGGCCGCTTCCGCCAGGACCCGGCCCGGGTCGACGCCAAGATCTACATGAGCTGCGGCACCTTCGAGAGCCTCATCTACTACAACCGCAGCCTGTTCCCGCTCATGCGCAACGCTGGGCTGCCGGTTCGTTTCGTCGAGGCCCGCGACGGCCACAACTGGATCGCCTGGCGCGACCGGCTGCGCGAGGGCCTGGTAACGCTGTTTCCAGGGCACCTGTGGATGTGGTACGCCTGATCGGAGAAAATTTTTTGCCGAACGGCGATTGTCCGTCTACTGTGCCGGAACCATGAAATACCTCCTGCCCATCCTGCTCTTGGGGATCGGCGGCTGCCCGACGGCGGCTGACGACACCTCCACGCCAACCGAAACCGACGCCGACAGCGATGCCGACGCCGACAGCGATGCCGACGCCGACAGCGATGCCGACGCCGACAGCGATGCCGACGCCGACAGCGATGCCGACGCCGACAGCGATGCCGACGCCGACAGCGATGCCGACGCCGACAGCGACGCCGATACCGACTCGGACACAGACAGCGACTCGGACACAGACAGCGACTCGGACTCCGACAGCGACTCCGACAGCGACTCCGACTCCGACACCGACACCGGATCGCCCGCCACGGGTTGCGCCGTCTCTGTCACGCCCGCGCCGTTCTTCTGCGACGACTTCGAGAGCGGCGCTCAAGCCGCTCCGGCGGGCGGATTCGCCTGGCAGGGGCTTGGCCTGAACGTCAGCGTGAGCACGGCCCAACCCAAGGACGGCGCGTACTCCATGGCCTTCCGCTTCCCCCAGAAGCCCAACGGCCAGGACGGAACGGCGGAGCAACGCTTCGACCTCACGCCGATCTCGGAGCTGTGGATCGAGTACGACTTCTACCTGCCGGCCAACTTCAACCACCGGACCCAGACCAGCAACGGCACCAACAACAAGTTCCTTCGCCTCTGGGGTGGCGGCTACGGCGAGAACAACCCGAAGGGCGGCGCGTCGTTCAGCCCCCACGGGACAGGCTCCTCGTGGGTTTACGGGCAGTGGGGCGACCACGACAACGTCATGCTGACCGGGCAAGACCAGCCTCACTGGACACCCGCTTTCCACGACGGCTCGGGGAACAGCGTCGGTCCTGGGCAGTGGACCCGCATCCGCTGGCACTGGAAGCTCGCATCGGCCGAAGACGCCAACGACGGCGAATACCAGCTGTGGTCGGACGGCACATCGGTCATCCACAAGACCGGCCTGGACTTCTACGGCACGGGCAGCGTCGGCAACGCATTCACGCAGGGCTACCTGATGGGGTGGTCGAACTCGGGGTACGACGCCGAGACGATCTTCCACATCGACAATCTGAAGCTGTGGAGCGCCGACCCGGGCTGGTAGGATTCCCCCGCATGGAAACCGGCTCTCAGCAGAGGACCTTCGTGATCAAGAGCTGCCTCGGAAGAGGCGGCTTTGGTGAGGTCTTTCACGCCACCATGGAGAGCAGCACCGGGCTCAAGAGCGATGTCGCGGTCAAGGTGTTGCGCCAGGACGTCGATCTCAAGTCCGATGCGGTCAAGCGGCTGCGCGACGAGGGTCGCCTGCTTGCCACCCTCGCCCACCCGGCGATCCTGAGGGTCCTGGACTTCGCGGTGCTCGAGGGGCGCATCGCCCTGGTCACCGAGTACGTCGAAGGCGAAGACCTGAACCACTGCATCGTCGGCGCCGACCCCATGCCTCCTCGCGCCCTGCTGCAGGTCATCGGCACGGTCGGCGAGGCCCTGTCGGTGGCGTGGACGAGCACCACCGAGACCGGCGCCCAGCTTCGACTGGTGCACCGCGACATCAAGCCCACCAACATCCGAATCAGCCGCCACGGCGAGCCTCGCCTGCTCGACTTCGGCATCGCGTGGTCCGACTCGGCCGAGCGCGAGGCCAAGACCAGCCACAACAGCGCCGTCGGCTCCCTGCTGTACATGGCGCCGGAGCGCTTCGGGCGGGGCAAGACCGCCAGCGCGGCCGACGTCTACGCGCTGGGCTGCACCCTGTACGAGGGCCTGTCCGACGAGCCGCTCTTTGCTGGCTCAGTGGCCATCGAGATGGTCACCCGGGCCGCCAGCCCCGACGATCACGACGCCTACGTCACCCAGCGCCTCACCCGCCTCGACGACATCGACGCGCCGATTCGTGAGCTGCTGCGCCGCATGTTGCTGCACGACCAGACCCAGCGGCCGTCGGCCCACGAAGTCGCGGTCGAGTGCGAGCGAATCGCCGACGAGATGAGCGGGCTGTCGCTCAAGCGCTGGTGCCGCCGACGCAACTGGTCGCCGCCCCCCGCCTTCGACAGCGGGTGGAACAGCCAGACCTTCGTCGATGGCCACACCTCGGCCGAGTTCTCGGTCAAGACGGGCGAGACCATCCTGGCCACCGAGACGTGGGCCGAGGGCTTCTCGGCCGACGACATCCCCCCGCTGCCCGACGACACCTTCGACGACAAGCCTCGGGGCCGCAAGCCGCCCAACCAGACCAGCGAGACCTTCGTCATCGCTGTCGATGTCACCGACGACGTGCCCCTGCCCACCGCAACCGGCGAGTTCGCGCCCCAGCAAGCGTCGCTGCCGGTGTGGGTGTACATCGCGCCGGCCCTGCTGCTGGTGATCCTGGGCGGCGGCGTCGGTGCCGCGGTGGTGGGCGGCATGGTGCTGGGCGGCGACCCGACCACCCCCGCCGAGCAGCCCGACACCGAGCCCGACATCGAGCCCGACATCGCGCCCGAACCCGAGCCCGAGCCCGAGCCCGAGCCCGACATCGAGCCCGAGCCCGAGCCCGCCGCCGAGGTCCCCCCTCCCCCACCCGAGACCCGCCCGGTCACCAAGGTGCGGCCGCCTCCAGAGCCCGAACCCGAGCCCGAACCCGAACCCGAGCCCGAACCCGAACCCGAGCCCGAGCCCATCCGCTACGGCACGGTCGAGGTGCGCGGCGGCGCCTCTGTTCGCCTCATGGGCGACGCAGGCCCGGTACAGCCTGGCGCCAGCGTGCCCACCGGCAAGTACACGGTGCAGTCCGACTTCGGCTCGGGCTGGACGTCGCACCAAGACCTGTTCGTGCGTGACGGGCGCACCCACACGGTTCGCTGCAACGTGCTGACCTTCGCGTGCGAGGTCGATTGATGCGCGGCTGGCTCTTGGTCGTGCTCATGGCCGGGGCCCCCGCTAGCGCGCAAGATGCCAGCTGCGAGCCCACCGACGAGCCCGAGTTTCGCGGACTCGTGCTGCAGTCGCAGGCGGCCATCGACCGCGGCGACGTCGAGCTGAACGCCCAGATCCAGCACGAGCTCGAAGAGCGGCTGCCATGCCTGGTGTTCGCGCCGCCGCCGCGCCTGTGGGCCGACTACCTCGTCACCGTCGCCATCGGCTCCTTTGTCGCGGGCAAGCCCTGGCAGCCAGCGCTGTTCACCGCGCTTCAGATTCGACCCGGGGTCGACCGCGGCGTCTCGGGCGCTCACCCCATTGCCCGCTGGGAGCCGCCCCCCGCCGAGCCCTCAGCCGAGCCCACCCCGGTTCCCAGCGGCGTGCTGCTGTACATCGACGGCCTGCCCGCCGAGACGCTGCCACCCACGCAAGGAATGCACCTGGTGCAGCGCCGCGACGGCAAGTGGTGGGCGAGCACCATCGTGGTGGACGAAGCCATTCCCAGCGACTTCTTGACCACCGCCGCAGAGGGCCCGCCGCGCATCATCCTGGAGGGCCACGTGGGGCTTGGCTTCGGCATGCGCGCAACCGGCCAAGACAAGACCACCCGCGACGGCGACGTGTGGGAGTCCGACTTCATCGCGGGCGCAGGCGCTCGCTTCCCGCTGAGCGGCCACATGCGCGGCAGCGCGACCTTCTTCTCGCCCATCGGCGTCGCGGGCGAGCTGTCGCACCCCATTCGCTTCTCGGGCGGCCTGCAGGTCGATGCCCGAGCCACGGCCATCTACAAGCCCAAGCGCAACTGGTGGGGTGCCGGGGTGGGCATCGTCGCCCTCGACCTGTGGGAGGGGGTGCCCGGCGGCTACCCCGCCTACCGCGACCAGGTCAACGAGGACAGCGCCCCCGACCAGCAGCTGCTTCCCGAGACCCTGGCCGAGTCCGGGCTGGCCGATCAGGTACAGCTCAACTGCTCGATCTACTGCTGGCGCGTCGAGCTCATGGCCTACCCCCAGGTGTCGGGCCAGCTGCGGGGCCCGGCCAAGCGCCCCTGGGACATCGGCGGCACCTTTGGCTTTCGCCCCGGGCTGATGCACCTGGTGGGCAGCGCGGGCCTGCCTCTTCGCGAGCGCGACAGCGGCCAGCGCCTGCGCCTGGGCACGCAGATGGTGATCACCTCGGCGCTGATGCAGCAAAAGGACCTTCCCGCCAACCAGCTTCGTGTCACCGAGCTGCGCCTGGGCGCGGAGCTCTCGCTGCTGCTGGGGGAGCCATGATCTCCCTGCTGTTGGCCACCGCGGCGCTTGCCGCCAACATCAGTGTCTGCCCCGACGGCAGCTGCGACCACACCTCGATCCAGGCCGCCGTCGATGCCTCGGTCGCCCACGACATCATCACCATCGGCGACGGCACCTACGCCGAGTACATCGAGATCACGCACCAGGTCGCCCTCATCGGCGACTTCGACTCGTCGGTGATCGTCACCGGCGACCCGCTTCAGACCCCGCGAGAGGCGGTGATCACGATCGATCAGGTGGATGACCCGCTGCTGACCGTGCGCCTCGAGAACATGGTGATCTTCGGCCCCGACACGCGTGCGGTCCACATCCTGGACAGCCGCTGCAACATGCGCGACGTCACCGTGCGCAGCAACGCGCTGGCCACCAACGGGGGCGGCTTGTGGATGCAGGGCACCGAGCTCGACCTCCAGGACGTGGTGTTCAACGGAAACACCGCCAGCGGCAACGGCGGCCACATCTGGATGGGACCGGACAGCAAGCTGGTGTTCTCGGGTCAGGACACCTTCTTTCTGGGCGGCACCGCCGGCAGCAACGGCGGCGCGATCTTCGCGCAGGGGCCGTCCACCGAGCTGAGCATGCAGGCCACGGGCTTGGCACGCAGCGCCCGCTTCGAGGCCAACCGGGCCTTCGGCAACGGCGGCGCCATCGCCATCGACGGCGACGTCGACGTCTTTGTCGACGCGGTCTTCTTCGAGTCCAACCGGGCGACCCGCGGCGGCGCGATGTACCTCAAGGGCAACGCCACCGGAGGCCGGCTGACCATGACGCGGTCCGGCTTCACCGAGAACGAGGCCGACGGCGAAGGTGGCGCCATCTGGGCCTTCGACGCCGATGTGTCCATCGACGACACTGCCTTCGACACCAACAATGCGGCCACCGCTGGGGCAGTGATGGCTTCCCTTGGCGTCGAGCTCGACCTGCTGCAGAACCGGTTCTGCGGCAATGTCGCCCGCGAGGCCGAGGCCGGCGCTGTGCGCTGGCAAGGGATCGCCGGCGGGGCGCGACCCGACACGGTGTGGGCGGGCAACGCCTTCGTCGAGAACCAGGCGGCCACCGCGCCGAGTGCCGTGCTGCTCAACCAGCGCGAGATGACCATCGAGAACAACAGCTTCTTGAGCAACGAGGCCTTCGACAACGGCCCGGCGGTGATGACCCAGGACGCGCACATCGCCTTCCGCGACAACCTGGTGGCCTACACCCGCGGGCCGGCGCTGTCGGCCACCACACAGGCCGGCGTGCCCACCAACCGCACGGTGGCCACCTACAACCTGTTCTGGGACAACGACGGCACCCTCGACGGCTTCACCATCGGCCTGGACAACATCGACGATCAGCCGCCCCTGCTCTCGGCCTACAGCGCCGATGGCAACTGCGACAACGACGACCTGCGCCAGACCTGGGAGAGCCCGCTCAAGGACGCCGGCACCCCCGACCAGGTCGACTGGGACAACACGCGGCGCGACATCGGGATCTACGGCGGGCTCTTCGCCAACGATCAGCAGTGGCAAGATCTCGACAGCGACGGCTACATCGACCTGTACGACTGCGATCGCGACGACGCCAGCGTGCACCCCGAGGCCCAGGATGTGCCCTACGACGGGGTGGACACCGACTGCGGAGGGGGGTCCGACTTCGATGCCGACGGCGACGGCCACGACGCCGTGGGCGAGGTCGAGGGGGGCACCGACTGCGACGACACCGATGCCAACGTGTACCCCGGCGCGCCCGAGGTGCCCTACAACGGCAAGATCGACGACTGCAACGACCGCGACGAGGCCAGCGAAGACCAAGACAACGACGGCTGGACCACCTCGGCTCGGGCGGGCCTGTCCGACTGCAACGACGTCGAGGCGCTGATCCATCCCGGCGCCGACGAGATTGCCGGCGACGAGGTCGATCAGAACTGCGACGGCTTCAACGACCCGGCGACGGGCCTCGAGACGGCGTGCAGCCACGGTCCTGGCCCGCTGTGGTGGTGGGCGGCCGTGCTGCCGCTGGCGATTCGTCGCGCCCGCGACAAGCCGGCGCATTAGACGCCGGTCCATGGCTGAAGTCACCCGTCACATCGGTCTTTCGCTGGGCGCCGACATCTGTTGGCCGGCCGCGTTCGAAGAGCTGCTCGACACGCTCGATCTGCACATCCCGCACAACGGCGACACGGTGCGCTTCGACGTCGAGCGGGTCACGGTCGAGCCGTTCGATCTGGAGTACAAGCCCAAGTACGATCTGGTGCTCGATCGGCTGACCCATTGGTTCAACATCAGCCGCGAGTGGATCAAGAAGATCGTCCTGATGGACGGCGTGTACGTGCTCAACAACCCGTGGGCCATCCAGTCCATGGAGAAGCACACCAGCTACTGCGCCATGATGCGGCTGGGCATGCCCATTCCCAAGACCTGGATGATCCCCGCCAAGGACTACGACGAGTCGTTCTGGGACACCCGCGCCACCGTGCATCGCTACAACAAGCTCTTCGACCTGTCCAAGGTCGGCGAGGCCGTGGGCTACCCCGCGTTCATCAAGCCCTACGACGGCGGCGGCTGGGTGGGCGTGCAGCGCGTGAACAACGCCGACGAGCTGCTGGCCGCCTACGACAAGTCTGGCGAGCGCGTGCACCACCTGCAGAAGGGCGTCGACGACTTCGACCTGTTCGTGCGCTGCATCGGCGTGGGCCCGCAGATCCACGTCGTTCGCTACGACCCCTCCGCGCCGCTTCACGCCCGGTACCAGGTCGACTTCCACTTCCTGGAGGGCGACCAGTGGGTGAAGGCGCGCAAGATCACGCGCGTGATCAACTGCTTCTTTGGCTGGGACTTCAACAGCTGCGAGATGCTGCGCAAAGACGGCGTTCTCAACCCCATCGACTACGCCAACGCCTGCCCCGACAGCCAGGTCACCAGCCTGCACTACCACTTTCCCTGGCTGGTGAAGAGCCTGCTCAAGTGGTCGATCTTCTGCGCCACCACCCAGCGCAAGAAGCCCTTCAACCTGCAGTGGGAGCGCTTCTTCGCCATCAGCGACGACGACTCCCTCGACTTCGACGCCAAGCTCGACCAGTACGACGCCATCGCACGCGACTACTACGACACCGACGCCTTCGAGGCCTTCTGCGAAGAACACCTCGCCGAGCTCGACCTGGCGGCGCTCGAGTTCTTTGGCAGCGCCCGCTTCAAGGGCATCGTGCGCGAGAAGGTGCGCAGCCTGTACCCCGAGCACGAGGTCGACAGCTTCAGCGACCACTTCTTTGGCCTGGTGCAGTTCTGGCGCAAGACCGAAGCAGACAGGCTGGGTGTCGAGCTGGGGTGATGGCGAATGTGAGATAGACTCCCGGTCAAACTGGAGTTCTCATGCGAAACCATCCCGTCCGAAGCCTCGCCCTCATCGCCGCTCTGGTGGTCTCCTCGACCGCCTTCGCCGTCCCGACTCAGGTGACGCATCAAGGTCGCTTGTTCGACGCGCTCGGCGTTCCGATGAGCGGTCCGGTGGCCGTCGAGTTCGCCATCTTCGACACCCCGAGCGGGGGCTCGGCCATCTGGTCCGAGAGCCACACGCCCAACTTCGACGAGGGCTACTACAGCGTCGAACTCGGGCTCACCAGCGACCTCGACGACGCCATCTTCGACACCGATGACGTCTACATCTCCATCGCGGTCAACGGCGGACCAGAGCTCATGCGCCAGAAGATCGGCTCGATGCCCTTCGCCATCGTGGCCGGCTCGCTCGACGGGGGCACGGTCAATGCCGCAGAGGTGCAGATCAACGGCACCACGGTCATCGACGGCTCCGGAAACATCCCCTACACCGCGCTGACCGGTGTGCCGGCATCTTCGGACACGCTCCTGGACCTCAACTGCAGCGGGGCCGACACCGTGGCCCGCTTCGACGGCAGCAACTGGGCGTGCGCCGCCGACAACGACCACCAACATGTTGCGGGCGACATCACCGGGTCGCTCACCGTCGGTCAGCTTCCCGTGGGCAACACCAGCGCCCATGTCTCGGCGGGCGACCACGGCCACAGCGACCTGACCCTGACTGGGAGCCTGCAGGGAACCTCGGCCGAGTTCAGCGGGGGGGTCCGGGTCGGCGATGCCAGCTCGGCCGGGTGCACCTCGTCCAACGCCGGAACACTTCAGTGGAACGCCGGCGAGCTGCAGGTGTGCAGCGGCTCGGTCTGGTTCACGGTCACCGTCACTGGCCCCGGGTCGGGTGCGACCTCTGGTACCGCCGGTACCGACTGCGCTGCGATCATCAACGACTACCCGTCGTCACTGGACGGCTCATACTGGATCGATCCTACCGGCTCGTCGCCGTTCCAGGCCTACTGCGACATGAGCTCGTTTGGCGGCGGCTGGACGCTCATCGTCAATCTCGACACCAGCGACACGGCCACCCGGTACTACACCGACACTGCCTTCTGGACGAGCGCGACGACGTTCGGCTCCGCGGGCACCCCCTGGCTCCAGGATTTCAAGTCCCAAGCCTTCAACGACTACTCCGGCACCGAGCTCATGATCAGCGCACACAACGACGGCGCGCCGATGGGCGCCGCCCACTACGACCTGATCGGGGGGGCCACCGGACAGACGCTTCACTGGATGCTGAACAACCTGTCCAACACCACCATCACCAACGCACGGAAGGACAATGTGGGATCGGCCATTGCATCATCCGGAAGCCTGCGGGTCGGAGGCGACGCCTTCGTGGACAATGCACACCCCGTCATCGTGAACTCCAACTTCTCGCCCCTCGACTCGGCGAACCTGACCCGAATCGGCACGAACTACAGCAGCGTCTGCTCCACGATCAACTGCAACGGCCACAACTTCGGCGGCATCGGAGGTCGCCACTTCCGGGGCGGCTGGGGCACCGACTACGAAGCCGCGGCACTCAACGGGTACTGTGACAGCCATGGCTCCTACGGGACCAACGGACAGGGATACAACGGTAACAACGCGTTCTTTGGTGGGAACTGCGGTAACCACACCAACGACCCCGTCGACCTCGCCGTCTGGATCCGCTAACCCCCACGTCAAGAAAATGTGGCCAAGGTCGCAGCTACCGCTAGCGCCAACCTCCACAATGCGGTACTCCTGCCGCGGTTCAAACTTGGAGGAACCACAATGCGCAACGCTTTCATCTTCGTCGTCGCCGCCATGGCCGCTGGTTGCGGTATCCCCGGTGACACCCCGCTCATGGACCTCACCTCTGACGACGCCGAGCTCATCTGCAAGCACGCCGTCGACACCGACGCCGCCGACCGCACGGTCGACTGCGACGGCACCGAGATCACCCTCGAGGCCGCCACCATCGCCGACTGCGAGGCCTACTTCGCTGGCGTGCTGACCGCTGCCAACCCGGACTGTTCGGCCGACCTGGACACCTGGGTCTCCTGCAAGGAAGAGCCCGATCTGACCGACGGTCAGGTCTGCGGCACCGAGGAGTACACCCCCTCGGCCGACTGCGTCGCCGTGGTCACCTGCGCGACTCCGCCCGCTGCCGAGTAGGCTCCGCTGGGTCGATTGACCTCGAGGGCCGGTGGCTGAAAGGCCGCCGGCCCTTTCTGCTCAGCGCCCGCGATCCTGACGAACGCCGCGCCCACGTGCCTCTGACCGCCGTTGCTCTCCATCGCTGACGGATTCCTCTGCACCCACACCCAGTGGCCTGGAGGAAGCAGATGCGAACAACCCTGATTCTCGCCATCCTGGCGGGGTGCGGTAGCGCTGAGGAGCGGTCCAACGACGCGAGCAGCGTCGTCGACCGCATTCGCGACCTACCCGATCTCGTAGCGAATCCACCGGCAGTCGATGCTGGTGTTCTTCACCGCGTGGCGAAGCGACGCCCGCATGCGCAGGTGGCGCGTCAGCTCCTTGTTTCCGGACAGGATCCAGGCCTCGGACCCCGCGGGCATCACCTCGTGCATGAAGGTGCCCAGCTGTCGCCAGGACTCGATCAGGTCGTCGCCCTCGCCGATGCGCTTGCCGTACGGCGGGTTGCACACCAGCATTCCCGGCAGCGGCTGGGGCTTGAAGCTGGCGATATCGGCCTCGGCGAAACTCACCTGATCGGCCACGCCGGCCAGCCCAGCGCTCTTGCTGGCGATGCCCACCGCACTCGGATGCCGGTCGGCGCCCTGCAGAGGTGGCACAGCGGCTCGACCCGCCCTGGCCCGCTCGCGAGCCTCGTCGCGAAGCTGTTGCATCGGACCCTTGCGGAAGTCGGGCCACCGCTCAAAGGCAAAGCTGCGGTCGAGGCCCGGCGCTCGGTCACCCGCAAGGTGGGCAGCCTCGATCAGCAGCGTGCCCGAGCCGCACATCGGGTCGACCAGCGGCGTCTGGCGGTCCCAGCCCGACAGCAGCAGCAAGCCCGCCGCAAGGGCCTCGTTCATGGGGCTTCGCACCTGAACCGGCCGCCATCCACGGCGATGCAGGCTGTCGCCAGCCAGATCACGGCCGATGGTGGTGTGTCCGCCCGGTCGCACCACCACCTTGATGGGCACATCCGGGTTCTTGATGTCGACGTCGGGTCGGCGCCCGGTCTCGTCGCGCATGCGATCGCACACTGCGTCCTTGAGGCGCTGGGCCATGAACTTGGTGTGCACACCCTCGGGGGCCGACGCGAACACGGCGATGGTGTGCGTTCCCGTGAGGTGGTTCTCCCACGGAATGCGGCGGGCCAGGGTGTACACGTCGTCGTGCTGGTGGGTCTGGCCGCTGATCAGGTGCTCGAAGACACGCAGCGCGACGCGGCTCCACAGGCAGATGCGCCAGGCCGTCGTCTCGGCCGCGACGAAGCCTGCACCGCCAGGTGAGCGCGTCAATTCTTCGGCTCCGAGCGCTGAGAGTTCGGAAATCAGCACTTCTTCGAGGCCGGGTGCACATGCGGCGTGGTAACTGGGCATGCGGCCCGGTTAGCCCGCCGCGTCCGAACCGCAAGGAGCGGCGGCACCCGCCGCCCGGAGGTCCCCCGATGAAGCGACGCGAGTGGTCTTGGTACAGTCCCCACCTCAACCGCGAGATGCCGCTGTGCAGCTGGGGGCACTTCGGCAAGCCCGTGGTGCTGTTCCCCACGGCCGGCGGCGACTACCTGGAGTGCGAGCGCTTCTTGATGATCCGCGTGCTCACGCCGCTGATCGAGGCCGGACGCATCAAGGTGTACGCGCCGGGCAACATCAACCGCGAAGCGTGGATGAACGGCGACGAGAAGCCGTGGCACAAGTCCTGGCTGCAGTCCCGATACGATCTGTACCTCACCAACGAGCTGCTGCCGTTCATCAGCGAAGACTGCGCTGGCGCGCGTGGCTTCTGCTCGGCCGGGGCCAGCCTTGGCGCCTACAACGCCGTCAACGCCGCCGCCAAGCACCCGTTCTGGTTCGATCGCTGCATCGCCATGAGCGGCACCTACGACTTCGACCGCTGGATGGGCGGCCACCGCGACGACAACTACTACTTCAACATGCCCATGTACTTCCTGCCCAACCTGGGCGAGTCCGAGCAGCTCACCGCCCTGAGGCGCAGCTTCTTCATCCTGGCGACTGGCCAGGGCCGCGCCGAGGCCCCCGACGAGACCCGGCGTCTGGCCGGCATCATGGGCAGCAAGGCGATTCCGGTACACATGGAGATCTGGGGCCACGACGCGCACCACGACTGGCCCACCTGGCGCACGATGCTGCCGATGTTCCTGGACCGGGTGACCTGAGCGCTGCGGACGGCTAGGTGCTCGGTACACCTGGAGCCCCTCATGAAAGCCCTGCTCGCCGCCACCCTGCTGTGCCTACCCGCTGTCGCCCTCGCTGAAGTACCGATGGAGCTCACCCATCAGGGGCGCCTCTTCGATGGCAGCGGCAACGCGCTGACAGGTCCACAGGACGTCACCTTCAGCTTGTTCGATGCGCCCTCCAGCGGCACCCAGCTGTGGACCGAGACCCAGAACCTCAGCTTCGATCAGGGCTACTTCTCTACCCAGCTGGGCGCCGACGCCAGCGGCAACCCGCTTGCTGACTCCCTCTTCGACGCCGACCTGTGGCTCGAGGTCACCGTCGGCGCCGGCTCGCCGCTGCCCACTCGCCTGCAGCTCGTGAGCGTGCCCTTCGCCCGCAAGGCTGGCGGGGTTTCCGGCGGCGTGGTCGACGCCAGCGAGGTGCAGATTGGCGGCACCACGGTCATCGACAGCAGCGGTGCGATCGACTGGTCGGCGCTGGGCAACGTGCCTGCCGGCCTCGACTCGGGCGAGAACCTGGGTGCGCTGGGCTGTGCCGACGGCCAGATCGCCGTGCAGGGCAGCCTGGGCTGGGCCTGCGGCGACGCCGACGCCCACTCCCACCACGCCGACGACATCGTGGACGGCACGCTCACCGTGGCCCGCCTGCCCGTGGGCAGCGGTGCCTCCGATGTCGCCGCCGGCGACCACCTGCATGGATTTGGCCAGATCACCGGCCAGGTCGCCGACAGCCAGCTGCCGCCTTCGGTGTCCGCCAGCGCCGTGCCCACCGGCATGGTGGCGATGTTCGACGCCGCCTGCCCCTCGGGATGGAGTTCCTACGCCGGCCTGAACGGTCGCATCCCGCGGGGCGAGCCCACCGGCGACGCCAGCTCGCTCGATCAGGGCGGAAGCGACGACGCGATCGTGGTGGCCCACGGGCACACCGCGTCCGGCTCCAGCGGCGACGCTGGCGACCACTCGCACGCCGTCACCGGCACCAGCGGCAACCAGTCCGCCAACCACACCCATGGCGGCGGTTCGTTCGCGGCGGCGTCGGGCGGCGCCCACACCCACTCGACCACCGTGGGTCAGCACCGCCACTTCGTCTACTCGATGCCCATCGACGATCGAAACTACACAGGGACCACCGGCGGGCAGCAGCACGGTCTGGCCGCCGACGCGAGCAGCTACAACCCGAACTACACCCACTCGTCTGGCGCGAACAGCAGCTACTCCAGCTCCTCGGTGACCGTCAACAGCGGCGGCGCACACGGGCACACCATCTCGGGCTCCTCGGGCGACAACTCCGCAGGCCACAACCACGCCATCAGCCTGACGAGCGGCACCGACGGTGCCCACAACCACAGCGTGTCGGTCACGGTCGACAGCGCCGGCGCCAGCGCGTCGGGCGCCAACCTGCCCGCCTACGCCGAGATGCTCTTCTGCCAGAAGGATTGATGCCATGATCTGCTCCAACTGCGACTCCGTGCTCGTCGGGGCGCACTGCCCCCACTGCCTCGCCCCAGCATCTGGCCCATCCAGGGGCGGTAGACTCGCGGCACTCGGCCTGGCACTCGCGCTGGGCCCCGCGTGTGTGACCTCCCAGGCGCTGTACGGCGTCGAGCTCACCGACGACGACCAGGACGGCTTCTTCGCCGATCTCGACGACTGCGACGACACCGACGCGAGCATCCACCCCGACGCCGATGACGAGCTGGGCGACGGCATCGACCAGAACTGCGACGGCGTCGACGGCATCGCCGAAAGCGAAGACACGGGCGACAGCGGCGACACCGGCGAGTAGAATCGCCGCATGCCTCCTGTCCTCTGCAGCCGCTGTAGCTCCGTCGTCCTCGGCGAGTCCTGTCCCTCTTGCCAGGCCCCGCGCCGCGTCGCGGCCAAGGCCGCCGCCATCGCGGTGGTGGCCATGGGCCTCACCGTCGCCGTCGGGTGCAACGGCGACCCCGAAGACAGCGGCGTCGTCGCCCTGTACGGGGTCGAGTTCACCGACGAGGACATGGACGGCCACGCTCCGCCCGACGACTGCGACGACAACGACGCCACCCGCCATCCCGGCGCCACCGAGACGGCCGGCGACGGTGTGGACTCAGACTGCGACGGCGAAGACGATCCGCAGGATGTGGACTAGGAGGGTGTAGCGCGTAGCGCACGGGCGACCCCGTGCCCGTGCCCGCGCCCGTGCCCGTGCCCGATTCGGTGAGGGGCGGACTTAGGCCTACCCTGCCGCGTTCGCCGCTCTGAAGAGCTTGAGGAGGTTGTGGGTAGCGAGGACGAAGTAGGCAAGGTGGTTCTTCGGCAGCCAGTCCTGCGGTGCGGGGGGCAGCAGATACGCCTGATGAGGCGCCTAGGGTCTGTAGGTCTTCATGGCCTCAGCAGATCGCCGCAGCGGGAGCATCGGGCACCGCTTCGCTGGGCACGGGCGCGGGCACGGGCACGGTAGGAGGGTGTGAGCGCTAGGCGATACGCCTTCCTAGCTGGGCAGGCGCTGCACCTGCTCGAGCGCCCCCACCGCCTCGATCAACCCATCGACCTCGGCCTCGGTGTTCACGTAGTGCAGGCCCACGCGCACCACGCTGCTCAGCCCGCGCTGGTTCATGTCCAGCAGGGTGCTGCTCGCGTCGCTGACCCCCAGCTCGAATCCCTGCGTGCGCAGGTGATCGCGCAGCGCCTCGGGCGCCCAGCGGTCGTGGGTGAAGGACACGATGCCGCAGCGGTGCTCGCCCTTGTCGCGCACGGTGATGTGGGGGTTGTGGGCGAGCCCTTCGCGCAGCCGGTGCGCCAGGCCTCCGACGCGCTCGGCGATGGCGTCGAGCCCGACGGCCAGGGCGTAGCGAACGGCGACGCGCAGCCCCAGGCGGGCGGCGATACTGCTCTCCCAGGTCTCGAAGCGGCGGGCGTCGGGGCGAAGCTCGTAGCGGTCGGCGCCCGTCCACGTGGCCGCGCGCAGATCGATGGTGTGCGGCTCGAGCTCGGCGGCCCACTCGCGGCGGATGTACAAGAAGCCGGTGCCGCGCGGCCCGCGCAGGTACTTGCGGCCGGTGCCCGACAAGAAGTCGCAGCCGATGGCGCCCACGTCGACCGGCAGCTGGCCCACGGACTGGCAGGCATCGAGCAGGTAGGGAACATCGGCCTCGTTGCAGATGCGGCCAACGCGGGCGGCGGGATTCACGAGGCCTGCGTTGGTGGGCACGTGTGTCAGCGCCACCAGGCCGACGTCATCGCCTAGTCGACCCGCAAGCCAGGCCGTGTTCGCCTGGCCCGTGGCGTCGTCGGGCATGACCTCGATGCGCAGCTCGTGTCGCCGCGCCGCCTGCAGGAAGGCCAGGTAGTTGCTGGCATAGCTCGCGGTGCAGGTGACGATGACGTCGCCCGGCTCGAGCGTGGCCGCGATGGCGTAGAAGGCGCGGTCCCAGGCGACGGTCGCGGACTCGGTGAGCGCGATCTCGTCGCGGCCAGCGCCCAGCAGCTCGGCGACGGCGTCGTAGGTGTCTTCGAGGGCCAGCGCGCGCACCGTGGCCGCCGCATAGCCGCCGAGCTGGGCCTCGAGGCGCGTGTGCTCCACGACGGCGTCGACGACGTGGCGAGGCATGAGCGAGGCGCCACAGTGGTGCATGTGCACTCGCTCGGCGAGGGCGGGGGTATCGGAGCGCAGGTCGTCGACATCGATCATGCGGTGGCGCTATCGCAACCACTTCGATCCCGCTTTGAAGTACGCTCTCGACGAAGTTCGGGAGACTCCATGCGACCCACCGCCCTCGTGCTCTCTGTCACCCTCGTCTTCGGCCTCGCCTGCACCGGCGGCGGGCAAGACACCGCCAAGCCGCTGGCCCCGGCCACCGTGGCCGCGCCGCCGCCGGCCGCCGAGGCCCCGCCCGACGAAGAGGCCACCGCCGCGGCCGCGGGCACCGATGTGGCTGCCGCCGGCGCCCAGTGCTGTGCCGGGCCTGCCGACTGCGACGGCTGCCCGCCCACCTACTCCGAGTCCGATGGCCAGTGCGAGAGCGGCGCCGCCGCCGACGCCAAGCACTGCGAGCCCGTGTGCTGCGGCTTCTACGACGAGCCCGGGGCCGCCGTTCCCAGCGAGTTCACCGCGACCCTGCGCGGCAACTGCATCGGTGCGCCACCCTACGCCGATGCCAAGGTGCTCGGAAACGGCGCGTGCAGCCAGGACCTCGTCGACTCGGTGAAAGGAAAGGCCACCTCCAGCTCGGCGCGGCCGGCCGCGGGCGAGCGGGGCGGCGCGATGACGGGCTCCGGGCGCACGGGCGGGCGCACGCGCACCGCCCCCGCCACCGGTGGCAGCCGGGTGAACCGCGGCGAAGCCCCCCAGAAAGAAGAGACCACCAAGCCCTCCACGCCGCGCGGGGGCTCGCTGCCCAATCGATAGCCTTCCGGCGTGCTGTCACAGCGCATGACCCTGCCTCGTCTCATGGGAGGAGGTACGTCATGCACATTGTCATCGCCGGCGGCGGATACGCCGGAATCATGGCCGCCACGCGGCTCGCCAACGCCGCGACCGGCTGCTCGGTCACCCTGGTGGATGCCCGCCCGGCGTTCATCGAGCGCACCCGCCTGCACGAGTGGGTCGCTGGCGCCGAGCCGTTGGTGCGACGGTACGGCCCGCTGCTGGAGCCGCTGGGCGTCGCGCACGTGCAGGGCCACATCACCCGCGTGGAGCAGGGGGTCCTGTACTTCGACGACGGGTCGAGCCTGGCCTGGGACCGGCTGCTGCTCACCCTGGGGAGCCGCACCGCCCGGCCATCGGTGGTCGGCGCCGAGCGGCTGTTGACCCTGGACCGGGCCCACGACCGCGAGCGGCTGCGGCAGCACGCCCACGGCGGTGGGGCCGTCACCATCGTGGGCGGAGGACTGACCGGCATCGAGCTCGCTGCCGAGCTCGCTGAGGCCACCGCGGCGAAGATCGAGCTGATCAGCTCGCGGCCTGTGGCCGGGTGCCTCAGCGAGCCCGCCGCCGATTACCTGCGCGGCAGGCTGGTGGCGATGGGGGTGCAGCTCCGCGAGGGCGAGGCGGTGCACCAGATCGGGAACCACGGCCTGTGGGTCTGGTGCGCCGGCATGGAGGCCTCGCCGGTGATGCGCGAGCTGGGTCTTCCGGTGGACGCGCAGGGCCGCGTGGTGGTGGACGAGCAGCTGCGTGTGCCCGGCCTGCACGGGGTGTGGGCCGCGGGAGACGCCGCCGCCATCGAGGGGCGGCCCTGGGTGCGCATGTCGTGCGCCAGCGCGATGCCGATGGGCAGCCACGCGGCCCGCAACCTCGCGGCCGATGTGCTGGGAAGGGCGGGGCGAGCCTTTCAGTTTGGCTTTGTCGCCCAGTGCATCAGCCTGGGCCGGCGCGACGGCATCTTTCAGCTGGTCGACCCGCAGGATCGTCCCACCGCCACCTGGCTGTGCGGCCGCAGCGCTGCCTGGGCCAAGGAACTCATCCTGCGCATGGCCACCGGGGTGCCCGTGGCCGAGGGGCGCACGGGACTGCCCCTGTACGGCTGGCGGCAGGTAGCATGAGCGTCGTGCCCGACCCGTTCACCGAGCATCGACCGCTGCTGTTCAGCATCGCCTACCGCATGCTGGGCAGCGCGAGCCTGGCCGATGACGTGCTGCAGGAGGCGTGGCTGCGCTGGGACCGCGCCGATGGCATCGAGCGGCCGCGCGCCTGGCTGTCCACGGTGGTGACTCGCATCTGCCTGGACGAGCTCAAGAGCGCCCGGGCCCAGCGCGAGGTCTACGTCGGCCCCTGGCTGCCGGAGCCGCTGCTGGTCGAGGAGTACACCGCCACAGCGTCGCGTCCGGAGCTGCACGAGTCGCTGTCGATGGCCTTCCTGGTGTTGCTCGAGCGCCTGAATCCCAAGGAGCGCGCGGCGTTTGTGCTGAGGGAGCTGTTCGAGGCCGACTATGCCGATGTGGCGGATGTGCTCGAGACGTCGCAGGCCAACGCGCGGCAGCTGGTGCGCCGCGCCCGCCAGCACATCGACGCCGAGCGCCCCCGCTTCGACCCCGACAGCGAGCACCGGGACCTGCTGGTGGCGCGCTTCGCGACGGCGGTGGTCACGGGGGACCTGTCGGGGCTGCAGGACGTGCTCGCCCACGATGTGCAGTTCTGGAGCGATGGGGGCGGCAAGGTGGCGGCGGCGATCCGGGTGGTGCAGGGCGCCGATCGGGTGGCCAAGCTGCTCATCGGCCTGGCCGGCAAGGACCGCCGGGGCGATCCCCAGACCGAGTTCGTGCCCATCAACGGGCAGCCGGGCTTCGTGCTGCGGGACGGACGGGCGATCTACAGCACACTGTCCTTCGACATCGTGGGGGGCCGCATCACCGCGGTGCGCTCGGTGCGCAATCCAGACAAGCTCGGGCGCCTCTGACCGGGTATGGTCGTGTCCCGCCCGCTGGAGGCCCCATGCGCCGATTGACCGCCCTGATCCTCGCCATGCCGCTCACTGCGGCGGCCGTTCCCACCGAGATGAACCACCAGGGGCGCCTCTTCGATGCCCTCGGCATCCCCGTCGACGATCCCACCGACCTCACCTTCAGCCTGTACACCACGGCCACCGGCGGCACCGCCCTGTGGACCGAAGACCAGACCGGCGTCGACGTCGACAACGGCTACTACACGGTGAACCTGGGCTCCAACAGCGCGCTCGACTCGGCCATCTTCGACGGCTCGCCGCTGTACCTCGGAATTCGCGTCGACGCGGGCAACGAGCTCGCGCCTCGGCCCAAGCTGGTCACCACCTCGTACGCCTTCCGCGCCGACTACGCCGACACGGCCGACGCCATCGCGCCGGGTGCCGACATCAACGTCAACAGCATCCAGATCAACGGCACCACCATGCTGGACAGCTCGGGACTCGCAGGCGACGTCGACTGGTCCAACATCACCAACAAGCCGGCCGATCTCACCGATGGCGACGCCGACGCCCTGGGCAGCATCGTTGGCTGTGCCGATGGCGACGTCGCGATCTACGGCAGCGGTTCGTGGTCGTGTGCGGGCACCATCAGCCTCGACCGCCTGGCGGTGGGCACCTCGGCCAACACCCTGGCCTTCGGCGACCACACCCACAGCTATGGATTCACTGACATCGGCGGCGTCATCGCCCTGACGCAGCTGCCCATGGGCACGTCCTCGAACACGGTGGCCTATGGCGATCACAGCCACAGCTACGGCTTCACCGACATCGGCGGCACCGTCGCCCTGACCCAGCTGCCGATGTCCGGCACCGGCGGCGCGGGCGTGGCCTATGGCGACCACGACCACGGCAACATCCAGCCGGGCGACAACAGCGCCACCTGCGACTCCGGCACCAGCTCCCTGTGGGGCACGCTGCGGTGGACGGGCACCACGCTCGACGTGTGCACGGCGGCGGGCTGGCGGACGCTCGAGTCCAACGCGGCCACGGGCTCCGGTCCTGGCGACGCGGGGGTCACCTGCAACACGCTGCTGTCGGACACCCCCGCGCTTCCGAGCGGGGTGTACTGGCTCGACCCCGACGGCGACGGCGCGGCCTTCGAGACCTGGTGCGACATGGACACCGACGGCGGCGGGTGGACACTCGCCGCCTACGGGCACGTCAACGCGTCCGCTACCACGGGCAGCGCCGAGAACATTCGCTCGCTGCAGTGTGGTGGAGGCACGTTTGCGCCCGCCGCCCGCGCCAACTCCGGCGCGGCCATCGACGCGGTCTCGCTGGCGCAGCAGTCCACCCACATGGCGGTGAGCATGAACATCGCCGGCGGTGCCCAGGCGTCGGGAGACATCGAGGACTACCAACGCGGCTACAAGATCGCGATTCCGTCGCCGTCCGACCTCAACTTCGTGTCCCACTCCTATGTCGGGGGCAACTGGGGCAGCGGCGCAAACCAGACCGGGGCGTGCGTGCCCACGGCGGTCGAGGGCATCCAGGGCACGTCCTGGACGGGCACGCTGTACACCCTGCGCAACGTCATGGGCGTCAGCTGGACCGACAGCTACCCCACGGGCTACGGCGCCATGAACGACTCGGACTGCCTGAACACGTCATCGGGTGTGTTCGCGCCGTCCTTCCACAGCGGCCACGGCGGGGGCGGCACCTATGGCTCCCACATCGCCGAGTGCGACGTGACCCACGGCAGCCGCAACTACAACCACCGAGGCATCTGGGTGCACGATCAGAACGACCGCACCGGTGCCACGGCGCTCTGGTTCCGCTGACCGCCCCGTGACGCCCCTCGCCGAACCCATCGCGATCACCGGCACCGGCATCGCGTGCAACCTGGGCGCCGACGTCGCGTCCGTGGCCGCCCACGTGCGCGCTGGCAAGCCTGGGCGCTTCGTGCCCATCGAGCTCGCCGTGCAGCAGGGCGCGCGCTGCACCATCGCCGGCCTGTACCCCGGTGATCTGTCCGATGAAGCCCTGAACATCGACCGCAAGGCCTCCCGCTTCATGGGCCGCGCCAGCCGCCTGGCCCTGGCCGCATGCGTCCCTGCGCTGAAGGCCGCGGACGTGCCCAGCGAGGGACTTGCGGTGCTGTTTGCCAGCGGTGCGGGCGACATCGACACGCACATCGACATTGCCGACCGCCTGGCCCGCACCGGGTCGATGCGCCGGGTCCCGCCTACGGTCATCCCCAAGATCATGAGCTCGACGGTGTCGGCGAACCTCGCCAGCTTCACGGGCGCGACCGGACCCTCGGCGTCGATCGCTGCGGCCTGCGCCGGCGGCAGCTGGAACATCGCCATCGCGGCGGGTTTGCTGATGACCGGGCACGCCCGCGCGGTGCTCGCCGGCGGGGTCGAGGTCTGGGACCCGCACTTTCACGCGGGCTTCGACCGCATGCGCGCCTACAACGGCGACGACAACGACCGACCCGAGCAGGCCAGCCGCCCCTATGCGGCCGACCGGCGGGGCTTCGTGATGGGCGAGGGGGCCGGCGCGGTGGTGCTGGAGCGGTGGACCGACGCCATCAAGCGCGGCGCCGACATCCAGGCCGTAATCCTGGGCTGGGGCCTGTCGTCGGACGGCCAGGGCGAGATGGTGGCCCCCGATGCCGGGGGGGCTGCCCGTGCGATGCGCCAGGCCATCGCCCATGCGGGCATTCGCGCCGATGCCGTCGACTACATCAACACCCACGCCACCAGCACCCCCGCCGGCGACGTCACCGAGGCGCGCGCCATCCGCGAGGTGATGGGCGGCCGGCCCGTTCGCTACAGCAGCACCAAGGGCTACACCGGGCACACCATCACCGGGGCCGGCGCCATCGAAGCGGTGCTCACCGTCGAGATGTTGAGGCAGGGCTGGGTCGCTCCCAGCGTCAACGCCGCGCCCCTGGACCCCGAGCTTGCCGACTACCCGCCCGTGCTCGAGCCGACCGATGCTCGCATCTCGGTGGCGCTGTCCAACAGCTTCGGCTTTGGGGGCACCAACGCGGTGTTGGCGCTCGGAGCGGGCTGAGCGCCGCGTTCGCTGCTACCATCGCGCTGATGCCCGGACCCATCCACCTCGGCCCCTTCTTGCTTCAGGAGCCCATCGCCAAGGGCGGCATGGGCTCGGTGTGGCGTGCGGTGCACGGCGACGGGCTCAAGGTCGCGGTCAAGGTCATCGCCGGCGAAGGCGCCAAACAAGAGAAGTACCTGGCCTCGTTCCGCAACGAGGTGCGCAACGCGGCCAGCCTGGACCACCCGTCCATCTGCACGGTGCTCGACCACGGCAAGGTCGATGCGGTGGCCGCCAGCGCCAGCGCGGGGCAGCTCACCGAGGGCAGCCCCTACCTGGCCATGGAATACGCGTCGGGGGGCTCGCTGGCGGGGCATCGGCACGGCCTGACCTGGCCCGAGACCAAGGCCATCCTGCTCACGCTGCTGGATGCGCTCGCCCACGCGCACGCCCGCAACGTCATCCACCGCGACTTGAAGGCGGGCAACGTCCTGCTGTGCACCGACCAGGACAGCCGGCCCGGCCTCAAACTCACCGACTTTGGCATTGCCCACGCAATGGACGTGAAGGGCATGACCGGGGTGATGGGCGGCGCCGCCGGCACCCTGCACTACATGGCGCCCGAGCAGCTGCTGGGGCGGTGGCGCGACTACGGGCCGGCCACCGATCTGTACGCCCTGGGCTGCCTCACGTACCGGCTGGCGTCGGGAAAGGTGCCGTTCACGGGCTTGAAGGGCCCCGGACTGCTGAGGGCCCAGCTGTACCAGGATCCTCCCGAGCTGCGCGCCGTGCACCCCATGCCCGACGGCTTCGCCGAGTGGGTGGGCAACCTGATGAAGAAGGACCCGCTCGCGCGCTTCCAGCGAGCCGCCGACGCCGCCTGGCAGCTGCTCGACCTGCGCGACCCCACGCAAGAGGCCTCCCGGCCGCCCGCCTTCGACATCCAGAGCGCGGTGTCCCGCGCCGACCCCTTCCTCACCCCCAACGAGCTCGCCGACGAAGAGGGGCCCACCGCCATCGGCGAGTTCGAGACCGGCGAGCTGTCCACCCTGCTGTCCGACCCCAGCCTGCTGAGCGTGGTGGCCGACGAGCCGCCCACCAGCGTGGGCGAGGACTCCATCGCGGCCCGCCTGCGCGAAGACGAGAGCTCGCTCTTCGACGAGGGCTTTCGCCCGCCCGAGCCCCCGCCCATGCCCAGCACCTGGCGGCGTCCGGTGCCGCCCGCCCGCCCGATTCCGCTGGTGGGCGCGGGCCTGGGCCTGTACGGCCTGCGCGCCATCACCATGGTGGGACGCCACCGCGAGCGCAACGCCCTGTGGGAGGCGCTCAAGCACGTGCGTCGCACCGGGGTGGCCCACTACGTGCAGGTGCGCGGAGCCGCGGGGCTGGGCAAGACCACCCTGGTGAACTGGCTGTGTGAGCGCTCCCACGAGCTGGGCGCTGCGGGCATCCTGCGGCTGACCCACGACGCGAACGACGGGCCGGGCGAGGGGCTGCGCCGCATGGTCACCCGCGCGTTGCGCTGCAAGCGCCTGGACCGGGCCGACGTCATGGAGCGCGTCGAGGACTTCCTGAATGCGCGGGGGTGCGACGACGAAGACGAGATCCTGGCGCTGACCGAGCTCATCTCGCCCGCCCCCGAGGGCGAGGGCCGTGCGCGCACCGTGCGCCTCGAGACCGAGGCCGAGCGCCTGGTGGTGGTGCGTCGCTTCATGGAGCGCTGCGCCAGCTTTCGACCGCTCATCGCCTGGTTCGACGACGTGCAGTACGGCCCCGACGCGGTGGCCTTCACCGAGCAGCTGCTGCTGGCGCAGGCCATGAGCCCCAGCGCCATCCTGGTGGTGCATGCCGTGCGCGACGAGGCCCTGGGCGACGACGGCATCGCCGAGCGCCTGGACGAACTGCTGGCTCAGCCGAACACCGAGCAGCTGCAGCTCGATCCACTGTCCAGCCGCGAGACGCAGGATCTGGTCCGCGACCTGCTGGGCCTGGACGAGTCGCTCGCCATTCGCGTCGAGCAGCGCTGTGCCGGCAACCCCGCCTTCGCCGTCGAGCTGGTGGGCGACTGGGTCGGTCGTGGGGTGCTCGAGCTCGGCGACGCGGGCTTCGAGCTGCGCCAGGGCGAAGACGCGCTGCTGCCCGACGACCTGCACACCATCTGGAGCGGCCGCGTCGAGCAGCTCCTGGAGGGCCTGCAGCCCATCGCCGGGCACTACCTCGAGCGCGCCGCCGCGCTGGGCCTGTCCGTGAACGAGGCCGAGTGGCAAGAGGCCTGCGACGACCCCGAGGGCGACCTGGGCGCCGAGGTCGGTGGCGGCAACCGGGTGGCCCTGTCCATGGAGGGGCTGCGCGCTCGTGCAGACCTGTTGGACCGGCTTCTCAGCAGCAGCCTGGTCGAAGAGCGCGATGATGGCTGGACCTTCGCGCACGGCATGTTGAGAGAGAGCCTGGTGCGCACCGCTCGCGAGTCCGGGCGCTGGAAGGACCACAACCGCGCGTGCGCGTCGATGCTGGTGCGAAAGGGCGTGCAGCACGCCGATGAGCGAGTCGGCCGTCACCTGGTGGCGGCGGGCCGCCTGGAGGATGCGATCGAGCCCCTGATGCGGGGTGTGTCGCGCACCTGGGAGAGCCGCGGTGCCCGGCCGGCCCTGGCCCTGCTGCAGACCTGCGAGCGGGTGATGAATCGCCTGCAGCTCGACGGTTCCGACCCGCGCTGGGGGGATCTGTGGGTGCTGCGCGCGCGGCTTCACTGCTTTCACGGCGACCCCATCCAGGCTGATGACAGCGCCACGGCCGCGGTCACGTCGGCGCGGGCGCACGGCTGGGACGAGGTCTTGCCCAAGGCCCTGTTCGAGCGAGCCCGGGCGGCGCTGGCGGCCCGCCGCTACCGAGACGCCGAAGACCTGCTCAAGCGCGTGAACGAGCTCGCCGCCACCAGCCAGGACCTCGACCTGCTGGGCATGAGCTTCTTGCTGCTGGGGGAGTGCTCGGGGCACAGCCGCGACATCGACGAGGCCCGTCGCCTGCTCGAGGCCGCGCGGCGCTGCTTTCAGCAGACCGGCGACCAGGTCATGGTGTCCACGGCGCTCACCCGGCTGGGCACGCTGGAGCGCAGGACGGGCAGCAAGAAGCGCGCCTGGGAGCTGCTGACCCGGGCCGCCAAGCTGGCCAAGCGCACCGGAAGCCGAGACGGGCTGGGCATTGCGCTCAAGGAGCGGGCCGAGATCCTGCGCATCGCGGGTGAGCTCGACCGCGCCAAGAACGAGTACAAGAAGGCGCTGTCGCTCTTCAACTCGACCGGTGCGGCCGAGGCGAGCGGCACCCGTCTGGACATCGGGCTCGTGTACCTGCTGCAGGGCAAGTGGGCGCCCGCCCGGCAGGTCATCGAAGAGACGCGCCAGAACCTGGAGCGGCAGGAGCGTCCCCACCTGCTGGGAGCCGCCCACATCCTGCTGGCCCCGTGCTGTGCCATCGCCGGCGAGTGGGCCAACTACGACCGCCACTTCGAGCTGGGCAGCCGCCTGCTCGAGCAGACGGGCTTCCACGACAACGACACCGGCCGTATCGCCCTGCTTGCCGGCGAGATGGCCGAGCGAGCGGGCTTCCACAAGCGCGCCCTCGCCGCCTACGAGCTGAGCCTCGATCAGTACCGGGGCGCCGGCGACTACGAGGGAGCCACCCCGGTGACGCACGCGCTGAACCGGATCGAGGCGTTGATGCAGGGGTAGGGCACCCCAGGGAGCTCAGGCCTCGGTGCCCGTGTGGCGCCGTCCTACTCCTCGAGCTCCGGCGGCATCTGACCCTCGTCCCACACCAGCACGACGAACTCCACCGATCGCTGCTGACTCTCGTCGCTCGAGCTGCGTCCCTCGCCGGTCCCGATGGCCTCCAGCCGGCCGGCATCGACGCCCAGCTCCACCAGCTGTGCCACGACACTCTCGGCGCGCCGGCGCGACAGCTCCAGGTTGTACCGGCTGACCCCTCGTTCGTCGGCATGCCCCTCGACGCGCATCAGCTCGATGCCGGGGTTGGCCAGCAGCAGCTCGGCGATGGCCTCGATCATCGGTCGGGAGTCGGGCTCGAGGGTGTCGGAGTCCAGCTGGAAGTGGATGGCCTCGCTCACCCCGATGGCGTGGCGCGTCAGCGTGACCTTGGCGGGCTCCAGGTCGACGGTGACCTCCAGGCGCCCGTCCCTGGGTAGCTCGACGTCGACGGTTCGACGCTCGTAGCCCGGCGCTCCCACGGTCAGGGAGCGGGTCCCGGACGGCATGTCCTCGAAGGTGGCGCCGGCGCGCGGAACCTCGATGGCGAGATCGTCCGAGAGCAGCCATCCGTCGAGTGGCTCCCCTTGCGGGTCCTGCAGGCGAAGGTCGAGGGTAGAGAAGTAGATGGCCACCAGGGTGATCACGACGCGCTGGTCTTCGCGCAGCAGCACGTCGTCGTCGAAGGACTCGTGGCCCGGCGCATCGACGCGGACCACGGCCAGGTTGCTGGGGCGCACCATGACCAGCGGCTCCTCGGCGAGCTGTTGGATGGGCGGGTCGTCGTCGATGGTCACCGTCGCCTGCTGCAGGCGGTCGGGATCGGTCGAGCGCACCTCGAGCTCCAGGCGGAAGGCGCGGTCGGGGCAGCCGTCGTCGTCGTCGAGGCCGTTGAGCACCTCGGCCTGATCGGGGCAGCGGTCGACCGCGTCGGCGAATCCATCGCGGTCGTTGTCGGGCTCGGGGCAGCCGTCGCCGTCGCGCCAGCCGTCCATGTCCTCGGCCTCGCGCGGGCAGGCGTCGCGCGGGTCGACGATGCCATCGCCGTCGGAGTCGGGCCAGTCGCGCTCGTAGTATTGGACCGACGCGAACAGGCGAAAGCTGGGGCTACCGACGCCGCGGGTGAGGCCCCCGCCGGTGCCCAGGCGCAGGCTCAGGTTGGGGAGGGGCAGGGCCACCTCGGACGAGGCGTACAGGTCGAGCGGCCACGACGCGGGGCTCCTCAGGTCGGCCTGGTTGGCCGAGCCGACCACCTCGAGCGCCGCCTGGATCGACGACACCAGGTTGCCGCGCGCGCCCACGCCGTACTCCACCTGGCTGCCCCAGCGGGTGCCCGGGATGGTGGTGGGCGTCAACAGCCGCACGCCCAGGTTGGCGATGCCGGTGAGCCCGGCGGGCAGGCCTCGCTCGTAGCCCAGGACCCCCATCACGGTGCCGGATGGATTGCCCAGGTAGACGTCCTCGTCCCCTGTCGGGAAGTCGGCCTGCACCATCCACATCCAGTGGTTGCCGGTCTCGGAGTCTTCGGGGTCGTTCAGGGGGATCGCGAGCCACAGCCCGGCGTCGCCGCGCACATTGCCCTCGCGCTGCCCCTCGAAGACCACGCCGTAGTGCGCGGGCAGGTAGAGCCCGAGCTGCGGGCCGCCCTTGATGCGCAGCGCGGCGCCCACCGACATGGTGAGCACATCCGACAGCAGGGGCTGGTCGCCGCTCGCGGTGGCGAGCACCACGGGGTTGCGTGCGTAGCTGGCCGACAGCGACCCCGAGAACCCCCAGTTCTCGCCCAGGTCGGCGGGTCGCAGCTGGGTCCAGGGTCCGCCGGTGTGGGGGCGGTGGCGCTGTCCCTCGACGCCCGCGAGCGCACCCGGCGCCAGCAGCAGCAGGGCGAGCATCAGCGCCAGGCGGCGCCGCAGCCCGACCATCAGCGCCACCAGCAGCACGGTCCACAGCGGTGCCGCGTCGACCAGGGCACAGCCTCCGCCGATGCCGCTCCCGCGCACCTCGGCGCCACCCGTACTCGCCGCCGTGTCCACGCCGCTGTCGGCGTCGCCCCCGCCGCTGTCGGCGGAGTCCTCGCCACAAGGCGGGACGACCACCTCGCCGGTCACCCAGGCACAGCCACCGCCGACGGCTTGGCCACACTCAGCGGTGTCGGCGGTGTCATCCATGGGGGTGAGTGTGGCTCATGCCCGGGTGCCTTGTCAGCCCTGCCCGTCCGCCGGGGCGAGCCGCAGCACCCGGCCCGCTCCAAAGTCGCCCACGAACACGTTCCCGGAGCCGTCGACGGCGAAGGTGCTGATGAGCAGGGGCCACTTGCCGAGCGCGGTCACAGGAGCCCGCCGGGATCGATCCGACGGAAGGTCGAGCGCCCAGATGCGGCCGGTCACGAAGTCGCCGAACACGTACTTGCCGGTCAGCTCGGGAATGCCGCTGCCCGTGTAGACGTGGCCTCCGGTGATGCTCTGGCCCTCGCCGCGGCCGTAGGAGTACACCGGGTCGACGAGGCCCTCGGCGCTGCACTCGCTGTCGGGCGGGAAGCAGTGCTCGGCCTCGCGCGTCACCCAGCCCAGGTTGTCGCCAGCGGCGGCGATGCTGACCTCCTCCCAGGCGTTCTGGCCCACGTCGGCGATGACCAGGCGGCCGTCGGGCGCGAAGCTGTAGCGCCAGGGATTGCGCAGGCCGATGGCCCACGTCTCGGGCAGCCAGCCGGGCTTGGCCGGGTTGTCGGCGGGGATGCCGTAGGGCTTGCCGTCGCTGGGGTGGTCGACGTCGAGGCGCAACATGGCGCCCAGCATGGTGTCGGCGCGCTGGCCGTGGCCCTTGGGGTCGTTGCGCAGCCCGCCGTCGCCAAAGCCGACGTACAGCATGCCGTCGGGGCCGAAGGCGAGCTGCCCGGCGTTGTGGTTCTGGTAGGGCTGCTCGACCTCGAGCAGGACGGCCGTCTCTTTGGGGGTGCCGTCCAGGTCGCCGGTCCACTCGGCGATGCGTGTGACCTCGGGCTTGGCGTCGGCGGGGGTGTAGTTGACGTAGAACCGGTGATTCTTGGCGAAGTCGGGGTGGAAGGCCAGGCCCAGCAGGCCCTGCTCGCTCACGGTCAGCACGTCGACGCTGAACCAGGGCACCTTGCTGCCGTCGGTCACCGAGACGACGCTGGCCTTGCCGCCTTTCTGCAGCGCGACGAAGCGATCGGAGGCCCCGGGCGCGAACTGCACGTCGGTGAGCTGCTCCAGGCCGGTCGCCACCTCCGCGAGCGTGATCTCGAGCCGATCCTTGCTGGCATCCACCGCGTCGAACTCGGGCTCGAGCGAGCCGGGAACCGCACCATAGGCTTCCTGGTCATCCAGGACCTCGACGGCGGTTCTTCCGAGGAACTGGCACGACGCGAGCAGCAGGAGGGCAGGGATCATGGGACGCAGTAACATCCGCACGATGCCCTTCCCCGCCATCCCGACCGCCGTGGTCACCGGGCCCGACAAGTCGGTGCTCCCGCTCGTCGTTCGGCCCTGGTGGCGGCCGCTGGGTTGGCTGGCCCTGCTGCCCGGCCTGCTGTTCGTGCTGGTGCTGGTCTTCGGCCCCGCCAGGCCCGGCCCCGAGCCCGGCGTGGACCCGTGCCTGCTCAACGACACGTGCCCACAGGGCGAGGTGGCTGTGCCCTCGTTCGAGGACACCATCGCCCATGTGCCCGAAGGGGTGTGGAGCGACGCCGAGCTGGCAGCGATGGAGCAGCGATGGAACGAGCACCAGCGGGAGCGGGCGAGGTTCCGGGCCTGGCAGCGGCAGGCCAGGTGGCGCCTGGAGCTGGACGCGGTCGCAGACTGGCAGGTGTGGCACGAGGCCGAGACCCGCTGGTGGACCAAGGTGAAGCTACTGGTGGGGCTGGGCGGCGCCGCGCTGGTGCTGTTCCCGCTGGCTCTGGTGTTGCTGCTGCTGCAGCGACGCTGGGCGGTCGCGCTGCGCGCGGATCGTGTGCACCTGGACGGCATCGAGGTGCGGTCCCACCAGCTGGCCGATGTGTGGGTGCGTGGCGACCGCCTGGTGGTGGAGCGGGTCGGCGCCGACCCGGTGACCAGCCCGCCGCTCGAGTTCCGGCGTGGTGAGCTGGACTGGCTGCTGACGCATGTGGGCGAGCTGGTGCCGACGCGGGAGGAGCGCGCGCAAGAGCGGGAGGCCCGGCGGGAGCTTGGGCAGGCGGTGGGTGCGCTGAAGGGCAGGGTGGAGAGGTGAGGGTGCCAGGGGGGTGCCACACGTCGATGGATGGGGGCCAACCGGAGGGGGTCCCGAGGGGGTCCCGGAGGGGGGTCAGTGTTCCCCTTTCGCCCAATATCGCCCATTGCTGGCGTTGAACCGTTGCGGGGCGGACCCCGACCGGACGCGGGGACGCCACCCCGGAGGGGGGTCAGTGTTCCCCTTTCGCCTAATATCGCCCATTGCTGGCGTTGGACCGTTGCCGGGCGGACCCCGACCGGACGCGGGGACGCCACCCCGGACCGAACTCCGAGGACCGAGATCGATCCCGGGACTTGTGTCCGGATTCCGGACGAAACTCGGTGCATGGCCGCCGATCCCAGGACTTGTGTCCGGATTCCGGACACAAGTCCGTCGATGGTTCACGCTACCCGGAGTTTGGTCCGGCACCTGCGTTCACACAGCGGCCCCACGCATCGGGCACGGACCAACGCCGGCTATTCGGCTCAATAGGAGATGGGGGAACACTGACCCCACCTGAGAGGGCCAGCGCTCAACGTCTACGCCAACCGACAATAGGAGAAGGGGGAACACTGACCCCCCTACGCCCCCCGCCTCCACCCCGCCGTCTGCTCGCTCTCGTACACGACCTTGTCCCCCTGGCGGTACTCGAATCCGTATCGAACAAAAGTCGTGCCACGAAGTGTTCGCTTCTTCAGTACCCGGCATTCGGCATGCACCGCCGGCCCGATCACCCCGATGTTGGGGAAGCGCGCGTGGTGGATGTGGGTGCCGAAGCCCGCCCACCCGTCGTCCATGCGCATGCCATGTACGTAGTTGGCCATCAGCGCGCCCAGCGTGCCGGTCACCTGCACGCAGATGGCGCCGGGCAGGTGCTTGGGGTGCCCCTGGAACGCCCGCTGCGAGTCCACCAGGAAGCCCAGCCGGGTGGTGTCGATGAGGGCGACCACCCGCTCCTCGTCGTGGTTCAGCTCCAGCACGTCGTGGATGAACCAGGCCTCGGGGGCGTACAGGCACAGGGCGGCGAAGTCGTCGGGAATGGGCATCGGTCCTCCGGCCGCCGCTCCTAACCGGGCGCCGAGGAGCGCTGCGCACGCCCGGCCGCGCTCCTGGCGTATGCTCCCGCCATGTCCATCCTGCTGTTCTTGTTCCTGGCCTGCACCGGCCCCTCCAACCCCACCGAGCCGTCCGCCGAGGCCGCCCCCGGCGATCCATCCAGCGAGCAGGCCGAGCTCAAGGCCGAGGGCGATGCTTGCCTGGCCGCCGCCGAGTGCTCATCGGGCATCTGCGAGGGCCAGGGTTGCGGCGACGACGCCCCCGGCATCTGCGTGGCGAGCGATCGCATCTGCACCATGGACGCCGTGACCTACTGCAGCTGCGACAACGAGGACTTCACCTCCAGCGGGAGCTGCCCCGGTCGGCGCTTCAAGAGCCGCACCCTGTGCGACCCGGCCACCGAGCTACCCACCGAGCTCGTGCCCCCCGACGTGCCGCCCGACTCTTCCTCCGACCAGCCCCCGGCCAGTCCGCCGGGCAGCGAGACCGGGCCCCGCGGCGAGGGCATGTCCTGCTTGTCGCACGGCGAGTGCGCCTCGGGCGTGTGCGAGGGCGAGGGCTGCGGCCCGGACGCGCCGGGGACCTGCCAGCCGGCCCAGCGCAGCTGCACCCGCGACATCAAGATGTACTGCGGCTGCGACGGCAAGAGCTTCCGCGGCAGCAGCTCATGCCCGGGCGGCCGCTACTCGGCCAAGGGCGCGTGCGAGGGCGACCCCGGTGCCGGGCCTGCATTGGGTGGCCTGCCCAAGAGGTAGTGCATCTTTTTGGTAGCGCTTGTTCGCACCCCTGGTGTCCAAAGCAGCGAACGTCGAAGAAATGCCCCTTCGACGCGTTGACTGCGATCCATGGAACCTGGGGACCACATGCCACATGCCATGGCAATGACCAGCGCTGAAGCCCTGCCCGCGGTATCTGTGCGTTCGATGGAGCTCGACGTCACCCAGCTGTATCGGCGCTACGGCGACATGGTCCTCGGACGCTGTCGTTCGCTGCTTCGCAACGAGGCCGACGCCCAGGATGCCGCGCAGGACGTGTTCCTGAAGGCCCACCGCTATCAGGATGGCTTTCGCGGCGAGTCCAGCCCGTCCACCTGGCTCTTCAAGATCACCACCACCACGTGCCTCAACCGCATCCGCAGCCGCAAGCGCCGGCCCGAGGATCCGGTCGAGGAGCCCCCGCCCATTGGCGTCGAGGACGGCATGCTGGCCAGCCACGAGCTGCGCGACCTGGTGCGCCGCCTGCTCGACACGGCCGACGAGGGCACCCGCGCGGCCGTGCTGTACCACTACTACGACGGCATGACCCACCAGGAGATCGGCGATCTTCTGGGGGTGTCGGCCGCCGCCATCCGCAAGCGTATCTCGACCTGGCGGAGCGCCATCCAGCGCAATCCACCCGCCTGGCTGCAGGAGGTGGAGTGATGCCACATGTCTCCACGTTGAAGCTGAACCAGTACCGCTACGGCGAGCTCGAGGGCCCCGCGCTCGACGAGATCCAGAGCCACCTCGCCGAGTGCGAGCGCTGCAGCCAGCGCCTGGGCGCCCAGCAGAACAACCGCGCCGCCTTCGAGCTCGAGCCCGTGCCTCAGGCCATCCAGGCCGCGGCCAACGTGCCCGCCGCGGCCAACCAGCCCTCGCGCTGGCTCACCTGGGTCGGGGGTGCTGTGTTCGCGGCGGCCGCTGTGCTGCTGGTCATTCCCGCGGCCCAGGAGCTGGACACGCTGCCCACCGCGCCCAGCATCTCCGATGGCACCCAGACGAAGGGGGCCGGCGACGACCTGGAGGTCTGGATCGACACGCCCACCGGTCCAGCCCAGGTGAAGGACGGCGGCCGCGTGCACCCCGGTGACCGGCTGCAGCTGCGCTACCGACGTCCGCCGAGCGACTGGGTGACCCTTGCGGGCACCGATGCCCAGGGCACCATCGAGATCTACGGCTCCTGGCAGGCAAGCCGCGACGAGTCTGGCTGGCAGAAGGCACCGTTTGCCCTGGGTCTGGACGATACGCCCGGCGTGCAGAAGTTCCACGCGGTCTACACCGACACACAGCCCCAACCCCAGGCGGTCAAGCAGATGCTGAGCCACGGGGCGGTTCCCAAGCCCAATCAAATCGACACGGTGATGGTGGAGAACAAGCCATGAGGACCGCTCTACTGGTCGGTCTTGCGCTCTTGGGCCCGGCCACGGCCGATGCCGCCACCCGCCGCGCGCTGGTGGTCGGCGCCAACGACGGTGGCGGCGACCTCGTCGAGCTTCGCTACGCCCACAACGACGCCTGGCGTTTTGCCGAGGTGCTCACCACCCTGGGCGGCTTCGACGAGTCCTCGGTGACCGTGCTCAGCGGACCCACGGCCGAGCAGCTCGGGCGCACGCTGAACGAGATTGGCACCGAGCTGCGCGAGTCCGACAGCGAGACGCTGTTCGTCTTCTACTACTCGGGCCACGCCGATGCCCGCGGTCTGCAGCTCTACGATCAGGTCTACTCCTACGAAGACCTCAAGGCCTCCATCCGTCAGGTCGATGCCGACGTGCACCTCGGCGTGCTCGACGCCTGCCGCTCGGGCGCGGTCACCCGGGTGAAGGGCGCCTACATCGAGGCCCCCTTCCTCGAAGACGGCCTCGACGCCGAAGGCGAGGCCTGGCTCGCTGCCTCGGCGGCCGACGAGGACGCCCAGGAGTCCGACCGCCTGCAGGGCAGCTTCTTCACGCACTACCTCGTCAGCGGCATGCGGGGCGCCGCCGACACCGGCGACGGCTGGGTGAGCCTGAACGAGGCTTATGCCTACGCCTATGACCGGACCGTGGCCCGCACCGCCGGCACCGACGGCGGAACCCAGCACCCGTCGTACGACTTTCGCCTGCAGGGCAACGGCGATCTTCGCCTGACCGAGATGCAGTCGGCGCGCGCCAATGTGGTGCTCCCCATCGACACCGAGGGCGAGATCACGGTCCTGCGCAGCACCGACGGCATGCCCGTGGCCGAGGTGGCCAAGCTCTCGGACCGCCAGGTCACCCTGGCGCTGGAGCCGGGCACCTACGTCATGAAGAAGCGCTCCGACGGCAAGCTGCGCTCGGTGAAGGTGCACCTGGCGGAGAACGCCTCGGTCACCATCGACCGCTGGGGCGACGAGCTGATGGAGGAGGGCACCAGCAAGGGCGAGTCCGACGGGGTCATCGAGCCGGTCGACGAGGCCGAGGTGGCCCAGCTCACCGACGAGGCGGCCGCCAACCAGCCCGAAGACGCCGAGCGCGGCGAGCACTCGCTCGTCTACGGCACCGAAGAAGAGCCCGTCAGCGACAAGCGCAAGTTCGCCGAGAACACCGATGACGCCTACGTCCTGCGGGTTCCCAAGCGCTTTCCGGACATGCCCGAGCTGGGCAAGCTGAACCTGAAGTTCGACCCCGACGACCTCAAGAACCGGCGCGGCATCGCCGCGGGTGCCAGCCTGGCCATCCCGGGCACCGGGCAGATGTACACGGGACGCTGGGCCGACGGCCTGGGCTTCTTGCTGGGCACCTCGCTGCTCAACGGCGGGGTGTGGACCGCGACGGCGTTCGGCCGCCCCGAGACCTTCGAAGCGGGCGGAGTCACCGGGCCCAACCTGCTGACCTGGGCGGGCATCGCGCTGTACGCGTGGAATGTGCACGACGCGTCGTACGGCGCCAAGAAGCGGCGCCATCCCGATCTGGCCTTCCATCGTCCGTCGACGGGCCTCACGATGTCGCTCGAGACCGTGTGGCACGACGACCCAGGCCTACCCCATGCCTCGGGTGCCGCCGTCGACTGGATCGTCGTTCCGGGCTTCAGCGTGGGCCTCGACCGCACGGGCTACATCCAGGACACCCAGACCCAGGTGGGCGACGTGCGCATGGGAGGTCGCGCCATGTTCGGCGTCGACACCAAGCACTTCCGTCCCGCCGCCTTCGTGGCTGCTGGCGTCGCGCTACGCACCGGCGACGAGGTGCGCTGGCGCGAGATCCTGGGCGTGGGCGGCAACGTCCGGTACTACCCGACTCCGCGCTACTTCATGCAGTACGAGGGTCGCCTCGAGTTCGACCCCGCGCGTGATGCCCCCATCTTCACCAACGGGCTGGGGCTGGGCGTGCACATCGGCGGAGGGGACGGCAAGGGCAACCTGGAGCCGGCTTGAGGGCTAGGAGCGTGAAGCGCGTAGCGCTCACACGCTCCTCCCGTGCCCGTGCCCGTGCCCGTGCCCAGCGAAGCGGTGCCCGATGCGGCGTCACGCGCCGTCGACTGAGTCTCGGCCCCCATCCGCCGGGCCTCGAATTCGCGATCGACACCCTCCCGCGTCGGTGATCTGCTGACGCCATGAAGACCTACAGACCCTGGGCGCCCCAACAGGCGTATTTGTTGCCCCCGGCCCCGCAGGACTGGCTGCCGAAGCATCACCTTGCCTACTTCATCCTCGACATCGCCGAGGACGAGGAGTTCGGCGCGGACAGCGACGGACTCGACATCCCGGATGAGCTCGAGCGACGGGACACGCGGCTGGCGCGCATCCGGCAGGCCAAGGCGGAGCTGGAGGAGGAGGCCCGGCAGGCACGAGCGCGGCGACTGCGCGAGCTGGCCGACGGCAACGACAAGCGCGAAGTCGAGGCGCCGACCCAGAGGGAACGCCGCGCCGCGAAGACCCGCGCCGCGCAGCAGCGAGAGCAGGCGGACAAGCTGGCCAAGCGCGACGATGACGACGAGCCGCCGACGAACCCGACGCTTCCCTTCCATGAGCCCCCGGTGAATCCAGATGGGACGCCAAAGCCGAGTGCCCAGCGGAACTTCACGGACCCCGACAGCAAGATCATGGTGGAGGGCTCCGGTGCCTTCGCGCAGGCCTACAACGCCCAGGCAGCGGTCACGGAGAAGCACCAGATCATCGTGGCGTGCCCATTGTCGAACAATGCTGCAGACGCGCGGCACTTGACGCCGACGCTGGCTGAAGTCGAGCAGAACACGGGCAGACTGCCATCGAAGACCACCGCCGACAGCGGGTACTGGTCAGCGGCCAACGCCGCGCATTGCGAGTCCATCGGCGTCGACGCGTACATCGCGACGGGAAGGAAGGGGCGTGGTCCCCCGGCAGCAAGGCCGAGCCGTCCCCGCGAGAAGAGATGGCGGCGAAGCTCCAGACCCCCGAAGGCCACGACATCTACAGACGCCGAAAGTTCACCGCCGAGCCCGTGTTCGGGCAAATCAAGGAAGCCCGAGGCTTCCGCCAATTCCTCCTTCGTGGCATCGACAACGTTCGGCAGGAATGGGCGCTGGTCTGCGCCACCCACAACCTGCTCAAGCTCTTCAGAGCGGCGAACGCACCCGCATAGGCGGTAGTCTGTTGCAGGCCAATCGGGCACGGGCACGGGCACGGGGGAGCCCGAGCGCTACGCGCTACGGGCTCCTAGCCCTCAATACACCCGCACGCGGATGTCGGTCAGATCGACGTCCACCAGCGTCTCGCCCACCACCATTCGCGTAGAGAAGGTGACCACGTAGTCGCCGGGCTCGGCGTAGGTGTGCGTGCCGTTCAGCCCCGGGTCGACGGTGCCGTCGCCCCAGTCCCACTGGTCGTCCTCGTGGGCGCTGTCCTCGACCACCGCCTCGCCGTCGCCCGACACGGTCAGCGGAGCCGGGCCGCAGTTGGGGGTGACCACGCCCTCCGCCTGCCAGTCGAAGCAGGGGTCGGCGGTGTCCATCCCGGAGTCGGCGCCCGTGTCGCTGCCCGAGTCGCTCCCGGTGTCGGCCGCCGTGTCCGAAGACGAGGTGTCGTCGGCGCTGCCGGTGCACGCCATCAAGGCGCAGATGAAGGGCATGCATCGCATGCCGGCCATCCTATCTCGCCGGTCTGGATCTTTCGGTAGCGGAGCTCTGACACCCCGGTGTCTCAACGAGCGAGGGTGAACAACGCACCCGGTGAGAACGGAGGACCCTATGAAGAACCTGACCCTGCTGGGAGCCATCGCCCTGGCCCTGCTCAATGGCTGCACCTACTACGAGGGCGGCTACCACCCCGACATGGACGACCCCGGATGGGGCGACGACTGGGATGACTGGGGAGACGAGTTCTCGGACGACGGCGACGACGATGGCGCCGACCAGGACGACTGGACCTGCACCCCGAACTTCGCAGAGCCCGGCGAGACCATCATCGTCGAGGTGACCCCGAACAACGGCCAGGACGTGGACGAGTGCACCGACGTGTCCGTCTTTGGCGACTGCGGCCTGATGGCCTTCGAGATCCAGGACGACAGCATCTTGCTGGTGGTCACCATGGACGCCGACGCCGACGAGGCCTGCGACGTGCTGCTGGACTTCGGCGGTGAGGCCGACTTCATCGACGACGCCATCCACCCCGGCAGTGCCGAGGTCTGCGACGACCCGCCCGACGACCAGGGCAGCGGCGATGACGGTGGCTCAGGCGACGGCGGCGGTTCCGGCAACGACGGTTCTGGCGACGACGGCGGCGACCCCTTCGACGAGTGCCCCTAGCCGGGGCCTGCGCTCCATGTCGGCGACGCGGCGTTCACGACGTCCGCGTCGCCGACAACCGTTGGATCGCTCGCTACTCCCAGTTCACGACGTGCAGAGCGGTGTCCTTGACCAGGAACGAGCGTGGCTCGCCCCGCACGAAGCCGTCGAAGCGCCAGTCCCGGGCCGCGCAGGGCTCATCTGGAGCGCTGAGCGTGGCGGCCTCCGGGTTCCACCACACGCCTTCGCCGAGGTAGTGCTCGCCGCCCATCACCCATGAGACCCCACCCTGCGCGTGCCCGACTCTCCGCCATTGGCCTCCGGGCCACTCGCGGAATGCGCTTTGGTCTGCACCCACGAGCGTCGGGCCGTGGCGCCCTGGCCGCACGTCCCACCATGTTCCTTCCGGAGGGTCGCCCAGGGTTGCCGGGAGTTTCGCCTCGTGCCCGGTCGACAGCTCGATGGCCGCCACCCCGGTGTCGGTGCCGAACACCCAGATGCCGTCCATCACCACACCGTTTGATGGCACACGGGCCCATCCTGAGGTGTCGATCGCCGTCAACCCGCGTTCCGTGTCGAAGCGATGAAGCGCATCGACGGTGCCGAACAGGATCAACCTGTCGCCAGGAATGAAGAAGGACAGCTCGACAAGCACCTCTCCGTCCGCCCACGTTGGGGTTTCGAGCAGGACGGCACCGGTCTCGGCGTCGATCAAGGCGATCCATTGCTCGAATGCGTGGTCATCGAGCAGCCTGGTGTAGTCGATGAAGACGATGTCTCGTCCGCCGCCAACCTGAAAAATCTGCGTGTCTGGACCCGGGTCATAGAAGGGGCGACTCTCGGGGACGGGGTAGCGTTCCATCTCTGCGAAGGCCGTACCTGTGAAGGCGTGCCCCTGGACCAGCGCAGCGAGCTCTGCGCCCGCCTTGCACTCGAAGTCGCGCTGCTCCCAGACGTCGTCTGGTAGGCCCAACGCGCAGACACGCGCAAAGGTCTCGGTCTCCCACATCGACGCCGGGTAGAAGTCGAACATCGAGTCGAACTCGGCCGTGGCGGCGAGGTCGGAGAGGCCAGTCGGAGGCTCCTCGGCCGCGAAGATGGCATGGCACACCTCGTGCCGGGTGGTCGTGACCGGGTGCCCGTTCGCGGTCGACACCTGAATCAACCCAGTCGTGCCCGTGTAGTTGCCGCCTGCCTGACCTTCGGGCAGGAACGAGGACGGGACGAGCTCCTTGAATCGGACCTCGTTGCTGCAGGAGGCGCGGTCGTCGGTCCAGCGCACCATGTCGGCAAGCGCTTGGTACGCGCCGTCAAAGTGGTGGTCGAGGGCAACTTGCTCGGGGTCCGTGACCTCGATGGACGAGATTGGGGCGTCGCAGCTCTGGTTTTCCGCGGGCGAGCAGCCGGAGGTGATCGCCACCCCCATCAGCACCATCGCCGGCGCTGGACGCATCATCGTTCCCACCGGCTTCCGACGGGAAACCACGACTCGAAGCGGAAGTAGAACTGCGGTGCCGAGATGCCGTCCGCGTCGCGGCGCAGCTGCACCCCAGGTGCCACGGTCTGCCGGATGCCGCTCCGATGGTGCTTGGACTCGCGATGCGCGTAGTCGACGCTCAGCTCCAGGCCGACCCGGTGGCGGTCGATGGTGTCCGGTTGCCCTGCCTTGCCGCCGACATACCGGTACGAGGCTTGGGGTACCAACTCGACGCCGCTGCTGACAGGCACACGCCCACCGACCGTCCAGCCGGTGCCGGCTCCCAGGCCTCCGAGGTTCTCGTCGCATGGCGAGTGGGGATTTGGGGTGCGGCACACCACCGTGTAGTTCAACGCGGCATCGGCGAAGAGCTTCAAGGGCCCTAGCAGCAGGCCAGCTCCCGACGTGGCCCACATTCCGTCCAGCCCGAGACCCGAACCCATCGTGACGAACCAGTGGCGGTTCCTCGTGCTCGGGAGCCTGTCACCGGGCACGTCCTGGTCCAGCAGGACGCTGTCGACTTGCCACGATTCGCCGCTGGTCGTGCCGTGGATTCGAAGGGTGACGGTGCCCAGTTCCTCGGGGTCGACGGCGTCGAGTGGGAAGCGCACCACAGCGTATCGACCGCCGTTGACGCGCAGGCTGCGCCGCTGGCCCAGCCGCGGCGCAGAAGGCAGCTCGCCGCCGTCCGTGATCAGGGTGATGCCAGAGACATCGGCCTGCCGCGGAAGGGCGATCAGCACGCGGCCGGCAAGCGCTCGCTTGGTGAGGTGCAGGTCGACCGAGGTCAGCTGGTGCCCCTCGCGGGTCGTGTGGGACTCGTCGATCGCGTACGGCATCACGGACGGACGATCGGCGGCCATCGCCAGGGAAAGGAGCGTTGCAATCAGCATCTTTTGGCCTCTGGGCGCGCCTCTATGGGGGTGGTCCGAGCTCGACTAGTGCACCAGCACACATTTCGTGCGCGAACTGGACACAAGTATGTGTGAGTTTGCTATATGTCCTGCATGGACATCGCGTACGAACAGCTCGCCCAGGAGCTCGCCCGAGCCTGGCGAGGACGCCGCTCTCAGGTGCAGTTCAGTCGACGACTCGGCTACCAGAGCAACGTCTGCTACCCGTGGGAGAGTGGTCGCCGTTTCCCACGGGCCAACGAGGCGATGCGTGCAGCGGTGGCCTCTGGCCGCAATGTGCACGAGCGCCTGCGGAGCCACCTGCACGCGCCCTTGCCCTGGCTGGAACACACGCCCATCGCCACACCTGAGGGCGTCTCGCGCCTGTTGAGCGAGCTCCGCGGCAAGACGCAGGTCGGTGCGTTGGCCTCGCGCACCGGCGACTCACGCTTCGCGTGGAGCCGGTGGCTGAACGGCCGCGCGCAGCCGCGGCTCCCGGCGTTCTTGAGGGCCATCGATGCACTGACGGTCAAGTTCGTCGACGTCGTCGCCTGCCTTGCAGACCTCGACGAGCTGCCGACGGCGCGAGCCATTCGCGACCGGGCACTCACGCGGCGATCGGTGGCGCTTGCGCATCCAGAGTCGGCCCTGGTCGGCGCCGCACTCACGCTGCGCGGCTACCGGGCGCTTCCGGCTCACTCGGACCGATGGCTGGCCAAGCGCCTCGGCATGGGCGAGGACGACGTCGCGGACATCTTGAAGGCCCAGGCGCAGGCCGGACTCATCGAGCGAGTGGGGCGGCACTGGGCGGTCAACCTGCGTCAGGTCCGCCCGGTCGACCAGCCCGGGCGAGTCTCGGACACCCTCCGCTATTGGGCCGAGCGCGGCATCGAGCGCATCGGCGCGGGCCAGCCCGACGTCCAGGCGTGGGTGATCCATGCGTTCGACGATGAGACGCTCGAGAAGGCGCGGCAGCTCCAGGTGTCGCACATCCGTGCCATGCGGGAGTTGTCGAATACCTGCACGGTCGGCGACCACCTCATGGTCCTCAACCTGCACCTGTTCCAGGCCGACCGCGCGGCTGGTGGGCCGCCCGACGCTGACGAGTAGGCCTGCCCCACCCGTGCGTGCACAAAGGTGCCTCGTGAGATGGGCAAGGGATGGCGACGACTCACGGGACCGTTACGTCGCGGCATTCCGCGGAGGTCCCGTGATTCTGGCGCTCATCCTCGCGCTGACCAGCGCGCCGGCGCTTGGCCAGGATGCCGGCTTCGACGCCCATGGTTTTCGCTTGGCTCCCGACGACGGCGATCCGCTCGACTTCTACGGCGTGTGGCGCCCCGAGGTGCAGACGCCCGCTTCGTTTGCGGCGGGTGGGCTGTTCGAGTACGCCGAGGCCCCGCTGCTGCTGGTGCGCGAGGTCGACGGCACCCGAGAGCACCAGACCTTGCTCGACAACCTGTTCGGACTGAACCTCGGCCTGCATGCGGGGCTGCACGAGCGCGTCGGCGTCGCGCTGTCGATGCCGGTGTGGTTCACCTCGGTCGGCAGCGCGGGGCCGCAGGGCGTGGGGCTTGGCGATGCCCGCATCACCGCGCCGATCGGGCTCGTCTTGCCGGAGCTGAGCGCCGGGGCCGGTGGGGCCTTCGGTCTGTCGGTGGTGCCGTTCGTCGACCTCCCCGTCGGCGCGAACGGCAAGTTCTTGGGCGCCGGTGGCTTTGGCGGCGGCGGGCTGTTGTCGGCGGGCTGGACGAGTGGCGATCTGCAGCTGGCGCTGAATGCGGGCGTTGGCAGCAACCCGGCGGCCGCCTACCAGAACCTCAACGGCGCCGCGCACCTGCTGTTCGGCCTCGGTGCTGCCTACCGCGTCACCGACACCGTCGCTCTCCGGCTCGAAGCCGACCTGCAGCCGGCGCTGGTGGCCAACTCGGTGCCCCGGACCGAGAGCCCTGGTGAGCTCGTGCTGTCGGCCCGGGGGCGTGCCCGGTCGAACGGACTCACCTGGACCGGTGGCCTGGGGCTTCCCTACACCCGTGGTGCATCGGCGGCCGCCTTCCGCATCTTTGGTGGTGCGGGCTGGGTCTTTGGCAAGAGCTACGTGCTCGACGCCGACCACGATGGCCTGGCCGACGATGTCGATGCCTGCCCCAACGAGCCCGAGACGATCAACGACTACCAGGACACGGACGGCTGTCCCGACACGCTCGGTGGCGCTCGCTACGTCGTGAAGGATCCCTTCGGCAAGTCGGCCCCCGGCGTGCAGGTCCTGGTCGGTGGCGTCGAGGTGGGACGCACCGATGATGCCGGCGTGATCGTGCTGAGCAGCGCTGCGCCCGGCACCGAGATCGCGGTCGACTTCCAGACCCACAAGCGCACGGGGTTTGCCCCCGTCCAGGGCGAGGGGCTCACCTACACCGAGGCCCTGGTCGAGCGCGAGATCCAGCTGGAGTGGCTGCCCGGAGCGGTCAAGGTGGTCACCAAGTCCAACCAGGGCGCCATCGTCGATGGCTACGTGAGCTTCGATGGTCCGGTCGACCGGCCGGGCGACCCCGTCGGCGACGATGGCGAAGAGGTCTTCGTGCTCGAGCCGGGCAACTGGTCCCTGTTCGTGACCGCCGAGAGCTTCGGCATGGAGCGACACGACCTCACCATCAAGCCGAACCAGCGCTCGCTCGTGGTCATCGAGGTCATCCTCAAGCCGGCGGTGGTCGAGGTCACCAAAGAGGAGTTCGTCATCCTCGAGCAGATCCAGTTCGACTTCGACAAGGCCGACATCACCGACGAGTCCCTGCCCATCCTGCGCGAGGTGGCCAACCGGCTGCGCACCTCGGGCATCACCAGCGTCGAGATCCAGGGCCACACCGACAGCGAGGGGCCCGACGCGTACAACCTCAACCTGTCGCAGCGGCGCATGGAGTCGGTGGTCGACTACCTGGTGGGCCAGGGCGTCGACCGCGGCCACATCACCCCGGTTGGGTACGGCGAGGGCTGTCCGCTGGTGGACAATGACAGCAACACCAACCGTGCCATCAACCGCCGCGTGCAGTTCATCATCCTCGATCCGCCGCCGGCAGACGGCATCCCGTGTCACGATGGCAACCCCGCGCGGCGGGCGACGGAGCGCAAGGTGCAGCCCGAGGGAGGCCCGTAGGTGCCGGTCACGGGCGCACGCCGGGCACTACTGCTCGTCACCGTCGTGGTGGCGGGTTCGGCAACCATGGGGCTGGAGCTCGCGGGCATCCGCTTGCTGGCGCCGTGGTACGGCAGCTCGGTGTACGTCTGGGGGGCGATGATCGGCGTGATCCTGGTGGCCCTGGCCCTCGGCTACGGCGTCGGCGGCCGCCTGGCCGACCGCGCCGACTCCGATGTGCCGTTGTTCGCCGCCATGCTCGGCGCCGGCGTGTGGCAGCTGGCCGCGCTGTTGTCGGCGCGGCCGACCTTGGCCGCGCTGTCGTCGCTTGGCGAGATCAGCGGCCCTGCCGTCGCCAGCGTCGTGCTCTTCGTCGTGCCCATGGCGCTGCTCGCCGGCATCGCGCCGTTCGTCGTGCGCCTGCTGGCTTCCGACGGCGATGTCGGACGCGCCTCGGGCACGGTGTCGGCCCTGTCCACGATGGGCGGTGTCGTGGGCATCGCACTGACGAGCTTCTGGATGCTGCCCACCCTGGGCACCAGCACCAGCCTGGCGTTGTGGTGCGGGCTCACTCTGTGCGTCGGTGTGTTTGGGCTCGCGGCTGCATCGATGGCGGCCAGCGCCGCGCTGGGACTGCTGGGTGTGCTGCCCTTCGCGGTGTCCGCCCAGGCTCCCGACGGCACGGTGTGGAGCGGCGAGTCCGCCTACAACCAGGTCCACGTCGTGCAGAAAGGCGGCAAGACCGCGCTGCTGCTCAACGCCGAGTGGTCGATGCACAGCCTGACGGGCGAAGACGGCTGGTCGGGTCGCTATTACGATGACTTCGCGCTCGGACCGTTGTTGGTCGAGTCCCCCCGGACGGCGCTGGTTCTGGGGATGGGAGCGGGCGCATCGCTGGGGCCCATGTGGGCGGCGGCGCCACAGCTGCAGATCGACGCGGTCGAGATCGACCCGGTGGTGGTGCAGGCGGCCGCGCGCTTCTTTCGCGTGAGCGACCGCGACCCCCGGCTGGACGTGCACGTCGCCGACGCGCGCCCGTGGCTCGCGCGCCAGGATGGGCGCTGGCACCTCATCCAGATCGACCTGTACCACGGTGGCCCCCACGTTCCGTTCTACCTGGCCACGCGCGAGTTCTACGGCCAGGTGCGCGGGCACCTCGCGCCAGGGGGCGTCGTGATGCTCAACGTGTTCGACGTGCATCCCGAGCTCCCGCTGCTGCACGGCACCGCCGCGACGCTGCAGACCGCGTTCGATGGTCCGCTCCTGGTCTTGCACCGGCCCAGCGGCAACCACACCGTGCTCGCGTTCGCCGAGCCCCGCGACCTCGCCGATGTGCAGCGCGCGCTGGCGGGTGCGGGTGCGCAGCCACAGGTCCAGGAGCGCGCCGACAAGGCCGCCCGTGCCCTTCGAGCGCTCCACCCGCCCGCCGATGCCCGCGTCTTCACTGACGATCTCGCGCCCATCGAGACGCTGACCCGACAGATGTTCCTTTCCCTCCAGGAGAACGGCTGATGCGCCCCCTCTCGAGCGTCGCCCTGCTGACCCTCATGTTGCCGCAGACGGCATCGGCCTTTTCGCTGGTGGCCCTGAACTACGACTGGGCCGAGACCGAGGAGTACTGCAGTCATCTGGCTGGGTGTTCGAGCACGCAAGGAGTGTCCAACGACACCGCGGCTGGGGCCTTCCCCCTCGATTCGCTGGCGTCTGCCGGCGTGTTCGACAGCGTGTTCGACACCAGCGGCGCCCCGTTCGCGAGCAACGTCGCGACGCTGTCGCACGGCGAGGACGAGGTGCTCGCCGCCATCGGGGCGATGCCCGCCCACGGGCTGGTCAACCAGTACTTCCACGCCGAGATCGATCCATCCTCCGGGATGAAGATCGATCGCGACTGGTACACGTTCACGCCGGTGGCGGGGCAGTGCCTGGAGGTGTGCCTGCGTCGCCACGCACCGACGGTCGAGCGCACCGTCCAGGACGACTGGGAGCTCGCGGTCTACGACAGCTCCCTGAACGAGGTCGACCGCATCTCGGGGCCGGGCTGCCTGTCGCACGTCTCTGCCGGTGGCCTTCACTACATCGAAGTCAGCGACCCGACACCCGTGTACATCGACTCGGGCACGGCGCCGACAACCGGCGTCGTTGCCGGCTTTGCCCACCAGTACTACCGGTTCGAGTTCGCGTCGGGTGGCGTCACCGCGTCGTACTTCGCCGACGGCGACGGCGACGGCTTTGGAGCCGGCAGCGCGGTCGAGTTCTGTGGGGTTCCCCCGCTTGGCTACGTCGGCAACGCCAGCGACTGCGACGACACCGACGCCAACACGCATCCCGACGCGTCCGAGGTGTGCGACGGCGCCGACACCGACTGCAACGGCACCGCCGACGACGGGCTCCCCACCAGCACCTGGTACTCCGACGGCGACGGCGATGGCTTTGGCGCAGAAGGCGGCGCTGGTCAGGACTTCTGCGCCGATCCGGGCGCGGGCTTCGCTCCCGACGCCACCGACTGCGACGACGCGGACTCGGCCACCCACCCCGAGGCGGTCGAGCTGTGCGACGGCGTCGACAACGACTGCGACACCATGGTCGACGACAACCTCACCGACCTGGCCTGGTACGTCGATGTCGACGGCGATGGCGAGGGCGACGTCACCCTGGCGCCGATCTTCGACTGCGACGACCCGGGCGCCGGATATGCCGACAACGCGCTCGACTGCGACGACGACGACGCCGCGGTGTTCAGTGGGGCGGCCGAGGCCTGCAACGAGCTCGACGACGACTGCGACGGCGACGTCGACGAAGGGCTCGACACCCAGACCTGGTACACCGACGCCGATGGCGACGGAGCGGGGGCCGATCGCACCGGGGTCGAGCTGTGCGACGACCCCGGCGACGGCTCCACCACGGTCGGCGGCGACTGCGACGATGGCGACGCCGACGTCTCGCCAGCCGCCACCGAAGCCTGCGACGGCATCGACCGCGACTGCAACGGAACCGTCGACGATGCCGACGACTGCGTCATCGTGGGGGACGACTGGGACGAGGGCCGCTGCACCTGCGGCAACGCCCAGCCCGGCTCGGGGTGGTTGTTCGCGCTGGCCCTGCCCCTGGTGTTCGGTCGGAGGCGTGCCGCCGGCCACGGCGACCCTGTGAACGGAGGTGAGGCATGAACCGCAGTGCTGCGTTCCTGGCGCTGCTCGCGCCCCTCTCGGCCTCGGCCTTCACGCTTCCCCGGCCCTTCCAGGACTGGCAGGCCACCGAGGAATACTGCAGCCACAACCAGGCCACGGGCACCTGCAACCTGCAGGGTGTGAGCAACGACACCCAGGGTGGGGCCTTCGATCTGGGGGGGCTCGCGGGCGGCCAGTCCCTCGACACGGCCAACCTCGCCCCCGGCGCGCCGGCGTCGTACCTGTACGGCTCCGACACCGTCAGCCTGTCCCACGCTGGTGACCTGCAGATCGCCTCGGCTCAGGACGTCCAGTACTACTACCCTCACGGCTTCGACGCCCTGCTCGGCTTCGAGGTCGACCAGGACTGGTACCGGTTCACGCCCGAGCGCGACCTGTGCTTCGACGTGTGCTTCGGGCCGGGGTTCAACGATCCCACCACTCCAGGGCTGCCCACCGACTGGACGCTCGAGGTGTTCGACTCCACGGTCTCGACCCTGGACTTGGTGAGCGGCCCCTGGGGTGCCGTGACCGAGTGCACCGCCACGCTGGTGGGGGACGGCACCGAGGTGTTCATGCACGTCAGCGACCCCTCGCCCGTCGACATGTACCCGCCCGTTGGCTACAGCTTCGTCGTCGACGCAAGCGCCAACGAGTACCAGGCAACGTGGTACCCCGACGTCGACAGCGATGGGCAGGGCGACGCCACCGCTGCGGGCACGACCCTGTGTGGCGATCCGGGCCCCGGCCTCGTCGCGAACAACGACGACTGCGGCGACGGCGACGCGAGCATCTACCTGGGCGCCACCGAGATCTGCAACGGCACCGACAACGACTGCGACGGCACCCCCGACAACGGCCTTCCCTTCGCCCCCTACTGGCCCGACGGCGACGACGACGGCTGGGGCGACGAGACCGCGACGCCCACCGACTTCTGCGACGACCCCGGCCCGGGGTGGAGCCCCATTCCCGAAGACTGCAACGACGCCGACGACACCATCCATCCGGTGAACGCCGACGACTGCGATGGCATCGACAACGACTGCGACGGCACCGTCGACGAAGACGCGACCCTCACCGACCACTACCCCGACGTCGACGGCGACGGGTATGGCGACATGAGCGCCCAGCCCACCGGCTTCTGCACCGATCCCGGCGACGGGTGGACCAGCTCCAACGACGACTGCGATGACAGCGACGCCAATGCCAATCCGGGCGGAACCGAGATCCCCTACGATGGCATCGACCAGGACTGCGACGGCCGCGACGCCTGCGACCAGGACGGCGACGGCCGGCGCGCTTCCGAGTGCAACGGGGCCGACTGCGACGACAGCGACGCCACCATCACGCCCGACGCCGACGAGGTCTGGTACGACGGCATCGACCAGGACTGCGACGGCAACGACTGCGACCAGGACGGCGACGGGCTCGACGCACCCGAGTGCGATGGCCTCGACTGCGACGACACCGACCCGACGGTCGGCGAGTGCCTCGATGAGGGCGAAGAGCCGTGGGTTCAGGGCGGGCTGCTGTGCAGCACCGGCGGGCCGGTCGGGTCTCTCTGGCTGTTCGGCCTGCTACCGCTGTGGGTCAGGCGGCGCGTCTAGTCCACGCACCGGAACCCGGTGCTCGACTCGGACTCGGACTCGGGTCGGCTCCAAGGCTCCACGGTGCCGTTCGCCAGCCGTCGAACCGGACGTCCGTCGTCGGCCAGGCGCCACTCGGCCACGGTCTGTGCGGCCTCGAACGCGTGCAGCGCCAGTCCCTGGCTCCAGTCGTCGCAGTAGGCCTTGGCGGCACCGAAGGGAACGCCGATGACGGGCTCGTCGGGCCTGGGAGGCGTGTCCCCCTTCCATCCCTTGAGGTAGCCCTTGTCGGCGGTGCCTGCCGCGCGGGCGGCGTCGGCCTTCCATGCCGGCTTGTACGCGATGAACTCGGCGAAGTCCCGCTGCAGGACCGCCGACTCTCCGCCGGTGACCACGGCGAAGGTCGTGACCTCCGAGACGATGGTGCGGTCCGACTCTTCGCGCACGGTGCGCTCGCGCTTGATGGCGCGCAGGCGGGCGTCCTCGAAGGGGTCGACGTAGTCTGCGGGAACGGCCGCCAACACGACGGGAAGGGCGCGCGGCGTGGAGGGCTCGGGCGCGGGCTCGATCTCGGGCTCGATCTCGGGATCGATCTCGGGCTCGATCTCGGGCTCTGCCGCATCGGCGATGGCGACGGCCTCCACGGCCTTGGTGGGTCCGTTCCACCACTTGGGCGGGCGTGGGGACGCGGACCGAGGGCCGAGCAGGCGGTCGGGGAAGGCGGCGCCGTCCTGCCAGAACTGGTCGATGATCACGCCCTTCTTGTCGGCGACCTGCATGAAGCCCGGCACCTCGGCGTGGTAGCGGGGCTCGGCGAGGAACTGGCCGTTCAGGAAGATGCCGCCGTTCTTGGGGACCACCAGCGACTGGTCGGTCGGCCCTCCTTGAATGGGGTCTTCGGCGGTCTCGAGGGCCTCACGAAACGGGTGGTCTTCGCCGGTTTCGTCGGACCAGGGGAGGTCGGGGGCGGCGTAGCGCTGCAGCAGCCCCCAGCGGCGGGTGGCGTCTTCGTCCTGGTCGAAGAAGAAGGTCAGGGCGAGCTGCCGGGCGAGCCGTCCCAACGACTGCGGAGGAACGATGGTGTCCATGCACAACAAGCCGGCATGGGTCGCCTTGAGCTGCTCGGTGGCGGCGTTCAGGTCGAACTCGGCGACCGCGGCGTCGAAGGCATCGAGCTGGTGGTCCAGATCCGACGGCGAGAGCGTGCCCGTGCAGCGCGGCGCAGCGGGTGCCGTCGATGCGAACAGGAGGGCGAGCAAGGTCATGGCCTCGCTCTAACCACGCCTGGCGCGTTAGCATCGTGACCCACGAGTGAGTCACGAATGACCGAGTCCCGCATTCGCCGCGTTGGCATGATCTTCTCTGGCGGGCCCGCGCCTGCCGCCAATGCCGTCATCAGCTCGGCGGCGGTGTCGTTCATCGACGCCGGCGTCGAGGTGCTTGGCTTCTTTCACGGCTACAGCAACCTGCAGCGCTACGACGCCGACGACGCCCCGCTGGTGCGCGATCAGCACTACCGCGTGCTCGAAGAGAAGGACGTCGTGGGCATGCGCAACACCCGCGGCATCGTCATCGGCACGGCGCGGGCCAACCCCGGCAAGGGCATCACCCGCCCGGCCGACCTCGCCGACCCCGACAAGACCGCCAGGTTGCGTCGCGTGCACCAGGCGCTGGTCGACCTGCAGGTCGACGCCCTCATCAGCATCGGCGGCGACGACACGCTCAAGACCGCCAACTACCTGTACGAGTTCCAGAAGCACCTGCCGGCCGAGGCGGGCCGCGTCAAGATCGTGCACCTGCCCAAGACCATCGACAACGACTACAAGGGCATCGACTTCACCTTCGGCTTCTTCACCGCGGTCGACACCATGGCCAAGGAGCTGCAGAACCTGCGGGCCGATGCCATCGCCACCAGCTCGTGGTTCATCGTCGAGACCATGGGCCGCAAGGCGGGGTGGCTGTCGTACGGCGTGGCCATCGCCGGTGAGGCCAACCTGGTGGTCGCGGTCGAAGACATCGGCGAGTACGCCGACGACCAGGGCTGCCTGTCCCTGGACCGGTTGGCCGATGCCATCATCGACATGTGCGAAGAGCGCGAGGCCAACGGCAAGGGCTATGGCACGGTGGTCATCGCCGAGGGCCTGGCCGAGCACCTGCCGGCCGCGTTCATCGACAGCATCCCGCGCGATCCGCACGGCCACATCAGCCTGGGCAAGATCGACCTGGGCAAGATGGTCGCCGAGATCTGCAAGAAGCGGTACCGCGAACGCAATGAGCGCAAGAAGAAGTTCACCGGCGTGCAGCTGGGCTACGAGAGCCGCTGCGCGCCCCCGCACGCCTTCGACGTCATGCTGGGCAGCCAGCTGGGCATCGGGGCCTTCCGCGCGCTGGTCGAGCGCCAGCTCGATGGCCATATGGTGAGCACCACCGGCCAGCTCGACCTGGTCTACGTGCCCTTCCGCGACCTAGTCGACCCCCAGACCCTGGTCACTCAGGTGCGCTTCATCAAGAAGGGCAGCGACTTCCAGCTGCTGGCGCGCTTCCTCGAGAACCGCGCCGAGATGATGCGGGACTGGTACCTGGGGCCGCGGCGGGAGTAGGCCGACTTCGACGTGCCCTACGACGGCGAGGCACTCGGCGCTCCGGCGCCCTCGTGGTCAGATCGGGTCCAGCCCTCCGCACTTCAGCGAGCCCGTCAGCATTCGCACCTTGCCGGTCCACTCGGTCTCGTTGCGCATGGACCGCCAGGTCGCCTCGTCGTAGTCGCACTCGTGGGTGTGGGGCTCGTCCACGATCTCGACGAGGTGCACGTTGTAGTCGGCGTCGCGTCCGCCCTCCCGCGTGCAACCCAGGCTCGAGCAACCGGACGCGGACACGCTGGGCCAGCGCGGGCTCATGCCGCGCGCGCCGGCCGTCTCGGTGTGGTCGTGGCGCCAGCGGTCGACGGTGTAGTCGCAGTAGTCGTCGTACACCGGCTCTTCGCGGTACGTCGTGGAGCAGCTCTGCTGGGTGCTGAAGGTGCCGTCGCCGTTGTCGACGTTCACGCTCGAACACACCTCGCCGTCGGGGATGCGGTTGGTGCTTCGCTCTTGCCGACTTCGCGAGACGCTGTAGGCGTCGTAGGGCATCGAGTCGCACCACGAGCCGTCGCGCACCGCCTGCAGGCGCTCCACGTGCACCCGGCGCTCCCAGCTGTGGTGGGTCACCTTCAGCACCGCAGGGCGCGTCCAGAAGTTCCACACCAAGAACAGCACCAGCGCGCTGATCAGCAGCACGCCAATGCTGCCGATCACCAGCTTGGCGGTGCGCCGGGACTTCTCGCGCTGGTAGGCCAGGACGTCGTCCAGATCGTCCTGGTAGGCGGTCTTCCAGTCGTCTTCGGCCGGGCCGGCCTGGGGGTCGACCTCACCGGGATCACCGAGCTCGACGGGCCCGGTGCCCACCAGGGCCACCTGCTGGTCGTCGCCGTCGCCGATGGCGGCCCCGCAGTTCACACAGTGCTGGGCGGCGCGGCTGTTGGGGGTCTCGCAGTGCGCGCACTCCAGGTCGATGCCCACGAACACGTGATCCTCGACCGCGACGCGCTCGTGATCGGCGGGGAAGTAGCGCCACTCGGCGTCTTGGGCGGTCCCGCAGTTGGGGCAGTGCCGATGGCTCTTGCCCAGCAGCTTGGTGGAGCCGCAGGCGCCGCAGTCCCAGAACATCTCGTAGGTGGGCATGGGGCGGATTGTACGCCGGGTGTACCCTCTCGCGAATGAAGGCCGCCGCGTCCCATCCCCTCGATCCGCTGGAGCGTCAGGCGCTCGTCTGGGAGCACGCCTACCTGACCATCATCGCTGCGATGTACGCGGTGCTCGTGCTCGTCACCGCACTGCTCCCCGCGGCGGCCTACGAAGCGTTTCCGTTCGGCCCGATCGCCACGTGCATGGCGGGGTGCGCGGTCATGGTCTTCCTGCGCCATCGGGTGGGGCAGGCACTCGCTGGCGGCGCGCCCGTCCCGACCGCGACCATCCTGGTGGGCGCCACCTTCGAGGTCCTGGTGGGCATGTTCACGGTGTGGACCGACGTGGCCCACTTCGATGTGCCCGTGGCGGCGCTGTACGGGCCCACCGCGGTCGGCTGCACCCTGGTGATCGGAGCCAGCGCGGTGCGCATGCGGCCCTGGCTGTCGCTGTACCTCGCGGGTACGCTGGCCGTCCTGTACACCGCGACCGTGTTCGTGCTGATCGGGCGCAGCCAGGGCATGATCGACCCCGCCTTCCTGGACCCAACCCCGCACCTGGTTCGCGTGGGCATGATGCTCATCGCCGGCGGCGTCGCCGCGATGCTCACCCGAGGCCTGCGCCGAGCCCTGCAGCAGTCCCTCCACGACGCGGCCGAGCGGGCGCGTGTGCTGCACACCTTCGGCCAGTACGTCTCGCCCGAGGTCGCCGATGCCCTGCTCACCCAAGAGCAGGCCGGACGGGTCCAGGAGCGGCACATCGCCGTGCTCTTTTTGGACATCCGCGGCTTCACCACGCTGTCCGAGAACCGCGAGCCGCGCGAGGTGGTGGCCCTGCTCGACCAGCTCTTCGCCTTCATGATCGAGGACATCAACGCGCATGGCGGCGTCATCAACAAGTTCCTGGGCGACGGCTTCATGGCCATCTTCGGGGCCCCGCTCGACGCCGAGTTCCCCGAGCGCGACGCCGTGGCGGCGGCCGAGGCCATCATCGCCCACATGGCGGGCCGGGAGGTGTCCGTGGGCATCGGCATTCATGCCGGCACGTGCGTCTGCGGCACCATCGGCGGCGAGGGGCGAAAGGAGTACACCGTCATCGGCGATGTGGTGAACGTCGCGAGCCGCATCGAGAGCGCCAACAAGGAGCTCGACAGCGTGCTGCTGGTGTCGGATGTGGTCTGGCAGGAGCTGGGCCGGGAAGGCGGCGCGACCGTGCACGAGGGCGTGAAGGTGAAGGGAAGGGAAGAGGCGCTGAGCTTGTACGCGTTGGCGTGAGAGGACCGGAAGGCTCAGATGGCCAGTGCCGCGAGTTCTTTGCAGAACGCATCGAAACTGGGGCACTTCTTCCTGACCGTTTCCAGGTCCAGGGCAGCCGCCAGCTCTCGTCGGACTGCGAGCAGCGGGCGCCTGTCGTTGGCCACCGCCTGGCACCAGCTGTTGACCTGCTGCTTCGCCACCCGCAGGCCAAGGTCCTCAGGGGCCGCAGGGCTCGGATGGCCAGGTCTCAGGATGGTGTCGAGGGCTGCCTGATCTGCGATGAGCCAGCTCTCGAACTCCTTGATCGCGACGGCCGCCGCACCGCTCACGGAGTTTCGTGCGAGGGCGTCGGTGAGCACCTTCATCCGCTCGTGAGCGGGCTTGTCGTCACTGTCCACCACCAGGATGAAGACAGGTGCGTCGACCAGCCAGCCATCCAGGACGTCGTCGAGGTTGGCGGGCACCAGGAGCATGCTCCCGGTCAGCGGCCGGCCGGTGCGGGCTCGCAGCGGCTCGCGGAAGTCCAGCGCGGGTGCCGGGACCTTCCGCTCGGCCGTGACGATGCGTCGGATGAGCTCGTGAACCGGTCCCAGGTCGTCTTCCAGCAGCGGGTGCATCGGCGCGACGTGTTCGGCCGGAACGCCGGAGTCCAAGGCGCCTTCGGTGTGTACAACCAGCCACTGAGCCAACTCAGACCCCCGGAACGCCGCCCAGGGTGCCGGTCATCCACATGTCGCCGAGCGAGCCCTGGTACTTGTCGTAGACGTCCTTCCATCGTGGGCTGTCGGTCGGCGCGGCGTGCACCTTCGTCTCGCCGGTCATGCGGTCGCGTTCCAGGAAGCGCACCTCGTCGGGCTCCAGGAAATCGAGGAAGGCCTTGGAGTGGGTGGTGCAGACGATCTGGATGGCCTTTGGTCCGATCTCGCCGCGGGACAGCTTGCGCAGAAGGTCGACGACGTGCAGCTGCAGATAGGGGTGCAGGGCGTGGTCGGGATCCTCGAAGACGGCCAGGTCGGGCACGTCCCGCTGAAACGACAGCGCCACGAAGGCGGCCGTCAGCAACGTGCCGTCCGAGACCTGTTCGGGGGTGTACCAGACGTCCTTGGCCCATCGGTCTTGGAACTGGAGGTGCGCTTTGCCTTGGCGTGCGCGGGCGGTGATGTCTGCGTACATCGGGACGAGCCGCGTGAACTCGCCGACGAAGGCCTCTTGTTGGGCACGCGGAAGGGTGTCGAAGAGGTTGGCGAGATTCTGGGCGCCTTCGGTGAGGGCGTAGGCCTCGTTTGCCGTCTGCCGGTCGCGGACGGTGCTTGGCTTGAAGCCGTAGGCCACTCGCCCGGGACCGAGGCCGTCTGACTGAATGTTGCCGTTCCACGTGGCCTCACTGCCACCACGGCGCCACCATTCCAATTGGCTTGGCCGAGACTTGACGGGAAACGTCAACGCATCCGCAATTGCCGTCTTGCCGCTCGCATTCGGACCCACGAACACCGTAAACGCACCCAGGTCCAGGGTGACGTCCCGCAAGCATCGAAAGTTCTGGATTCGCACCTTGTCGAGCATGGCCTCACTCTAGCCCACACGAAGCGACCCTACCTCCCCACCGCCTCCCACAGCACCGCGCGATTCACCTGGTACGCCGCCCACGCACCGTCCCAGTCCACCCGGTCGTGGGTGTCGCGGGTCGTGTGGTAGTGCCGGTAGGGCCAGCGCTCGGCCCAGAAGGTGTCGATGCCGCGGGTCTGGAAGGGCAGGTGGTCGCTGCCCAGCCCGGGCTGGCCCGCATCGATGGCGTCGGGGATGCCGGCGGCCAGGGCCTCGCTCATGGCGCGCTCGCGGTGCTCCGGCACCGTGCCCGCCACCCGGTAGGTGCCCTCGCCGGCCCACATCACGTCGAGGTTCAGCACCAGGGACACATCGCCCAGCTCGGCCTCGTGAGCGGCCACCCATGCGTTCGCGCCCTGCAGGCCCTGCTCTTCGGCCCCGGTGGCGATGAACAGCACGCTGCGGCGCGGCGGTGGGCCATGGGCGAGCTCCTGCGCGAGCAGGATCATGGCCCCCACCCCGAGCGCGTTGTCATAGGCCGACTCGGACGGGTGCCACGAGTCGTGGTGCGCCAGCACGATGACCCTTCCCGTGCCGTGCCCAGCGACCTCGCCAAGCACGTTCACCGACGCGTGATCGGCCACCGTCGACGAGGTGATGTCCAGGGTCGCGGTCTGCCCCACGGCGGCCTGCAGTGCCGCTCCGGTGGGCGCGTCCACGACGACGCCCGGCAGGCTCGAGCCCTCCAGGGTGTGGCCGACCTCCACCAGGGGCTGGCCGTCGTCGTCGGTGAAGTCGATGATGCGCACGAACGCGGCCGCTCCGCCAAAGAGGGCGGTGGTCAGCGCGTCGGGACGGCCCCCGTCGCTGCTGTGCAGCAGGGCGATCTGCTGCTCGAAGCGTCGCTGCCGGCCAGGGCCGCCGTGACCTGCGTGGTGGGGGCCGGCGACAGCGGCTGCGCGCCGTGCACCTGCTCGCCCACGGAGATCGAGGCGCTGCCCGGCTGCCACGCATCCCAGGTGAAGGGCTCCGATCGAACGTCGCTGAGGCCCGCGTCGATGAACGCCTGCGCCACGGCATCGGTTGCCAGCGCCTCTTGTGGTGTAGCGACCAGGCGGGGTCCCAGATCGGTCAGAAGCGCCGTTGCGTCGGCCAGATCCGATGCCTGCGGAGATCGATCCACGGCTGTTCCGGGACCGGCGCAGCTGGTCAGCGCAGCGAGCGCAAACACTTGACGTGTCAATTGACTAATTCGAAACAACTTTAGTTCTGGCTTGACCAGGAGGATCTTCCTGCACTTCAATGACGCAGGCCCCGCGGGGCCGCGGAGGAGCAATGAGACATTACCTTGTGATTGGCGCCCTGTTGATGGCCCCGGCTGCATTCGCCGAGGATGCACCCGCCGAAGAGGAGGCCCCCGCCGAGGAGGCCGCCGAGACCGAAGAGACCGCCGACGAGGCTGACGAGGCCGAGGAGGCCGAGGAGGCCGCCGAGGCCCCTGCCGCCGAAGAAGCGGCCGAGGAGGCCCCCGCCGCCGAAGAGGCCGCCGCCGAGGAGGCTCCTGCCGAAGAGACGGCCGAGGCCCCTGCCGCCGAAGAAGCCGAGGCTCCGGCCGCGGCCGATGCCGATGACGACGGCAAGAAGAAGAAGAAGAAGAAGAAGAAGAAGGACAAGTAGGCATGGGTGGCGGGCCTCGGTGCCCGCCATTCGCCGCCCGGTCGGATATCCACGGGGCATGACACCCAAGTTCATGCCTCCGTACGCCCATGTCGCCGCGGTCACGGTCAACCAGACCGTCGGTGACTGGTTCGGCAACGCCCGCCGCATCTCCGACGCCATCCGTGCGTGTCGCGAGCGCGGCGCCAAGCTGATCGCGTTCCCCGAGATGTGCATCCCCGGCTACTCGCTGGGCGATCGCCTGCTCATGCGCGGCACCCTCGATCGGTCCTGGCAGTCGCTCGTCGACCTGCTGCCGGCCACCAAGGGGCTGGTGGTGTGCCTGGGTCTGCCGGTGCGCCACCGGGGTGTGCTGTACAACGCGGTGGCGGTGCTGGCCGACGGAAAGGTCGCCGGCATCGTGGCCAAGGAGCACCTGGCGGTGGGCGACGTGCAGTACGAGTCCCGCTGGTACACGGGGTGGCCCCACGGTGTGGTCGAGACCTACACGGCGCCCGACGGCAGCGAGCACCCCATCGGCACGCTGATGTTCGACGCGCACGGCATCGGCTGCTTCGCGGTCGAGATCTGCGAAGACGGGTGGAAGGGGCTGCGACCGGGCAGCATCTACGCGCTGGCTGGCGCCCAGATCCTCATCAATCCGTCGGCGAGCTGGTTCGTGCTGGGCAAGCACGCCCGGCGCCGGCGCATCTGCCAGCAGGTCAGCGCCGAGGACTACAGCGTGTACGTGTACACCAGCCTGCTGGGCTGCGACGCGACGCGCCTGGTGTTCGACGGCAGTGTGTTCATCGCCCAGGCGGGCGACGTGCTGGCCGAGGGCCGCCGCTTCGTGTTCGACGCCGAGTTCGAGATCATCGACCGCATCGTCGATCTCGACGCGCTGGGGCGTGCCCGCATGGAAGAGGGCAGCTGGCGCACCCAGGTCGACGCCCTGCACCGGGGCGCGTACGGCGCCAAGCCGGTGACCATCCACGTCCGGGGCGACTTCGGCTCGTCGTCCCCGCCGCCTCCCGAGCCCGCCTACTGGGTGCCCACCACCACCCAGCTCGACCCCAGCCTGGCCTGGCTGCACAAGACGGGCTTCATCCCCAAGGCCCCCAGCGAGGTCGACCTCGCCCACCTGGAGCTCGAGCTGGCCCTGTGCATGGGGCTGCGCGAGTACGTCTACAAGTGCGGCATCGGGGGCATCACCCTGGCGCTGTCCGGCGGCCGCGACAGCTCGATGTGCGCCGTGCTGGTGCACCGCATGCACGCCTACCACACCGGGCTCTCAGGCGAGGCCCTGCGCGATCACGTGGGCAAGCACTTCATCTGCGCGTACATGGCCACCGACAACTCGGGGGAGTCGACGCGAAACGCCGCCGAGTCCCTGGCCAACGAGCTGGGCGCCGTCTACCACCAGGCCAACATCCAGAGCGCCGTCGACACCCACCTCGACCTCACCCTCGACCTCACCGGCACGCGACCCAGCTGGACGCAGCCCGAGCACGACGTGCCGCTGCAGAACGTGCAGGCGCGCCTTCGCGGCAGCCTGATCTGGATGATCGCCAACCTCAACAACCACCTGCTCATCAGCACCAGCAACAAGTCCGAGGCCGCGGTGGGCTACGCCACAATGGACGGCGACACCAGCGGCGGCATCAGCCTCATCGCCGACGTGCCCAAGTCGCTGGTGCAGTCCTGGCTGCGCTGGGCAGGCGCCTTCCACGGCTACACGTCCGTCAACAACGTCTTCGCGGCGCCGGCCACCGCCGAGCTGCGCCCCAAGGGCTCGCTACAGACCGACGAGTCCGACCTGATGCCGTTTCACATCCTGGACCGGCTGATGTACCAGTTCGTCCAGAGGGGCCAGGAGCCGCTGGCGATGTTCCAGGCCCTGTGGCCCGAGCTGCGCGACCACTACGGCGACGACCCCGAGGCCTTCGCCGCCCACATCCGCAAGTTCGTGAAGCTGTTCTGCCGGGCGCAGTGGAAGCGCGAGCGCTTCGCCATCAGCTTTCGCGTGGCCGCCTTCGACCTGGACCCCAAGACGGGCTTCCGCTTTCCGCCGGTGCAGGCGCCCTTCGCCGAAGAGCTCGGCGAGCTCGATACGTACGTTGAGCACCTGGTGGACGAGGCCGGGTGATCACATCGCCACCACGCCCCCAAGCGCGCTGACCTCGTCGGCCTTGCCCATCACCACCAGCGTCTGCCCGCTTGCCAGCCGGTGGTCACCGGTGGGGTTGTAGACGTAGGTGCCATCGGGCTCGGACAGGGCGATGATCAGCAGGTTGGTGCGCTCGCGGATGCCGCTGTTCTTGAGCGGCATGCCGTCCACCCGGGAGTTGTGGGGGATGACGACCGACTCGATGCGCACGTTGCTCTTGGTGTCGCGCAGCATGACGTCCAGGAACTGGACCACCGAAGGTCGGATCATCTCGCTCACCAGGCGCATGCCACCGATGTAGTTGGGGCTCACCACGCTGTCGGCGCCGGCCTTGCGCAGCTTGCGCTCGGTGCCGGGCTCGACCGCGCGGGCCACGATGCGGATGTTGTCGTTGAGCGAGCGTGCGGTGATGGTGACCATCAGGTTGTCGCGGTCGTCGCGCAGGGCAGAGAGCAGCCCCGACGCCAGGCGGATTCCGGCCGACTCGAGCACGTCGTCGTCGGTGGCGTCGCCCTGCACGTAGATCAGGTCGTCGCCGAACTCCTCGATCAGCTCGGCGATGCGATCCTCGTGCGACTCGACTGCGACGTAGGGCGTCTTGGTGGCGATCATCTCGCCAATGATGTGGCGACCGGTGGTGCCCGCGCCGCACACGATGAAGTGCTGCCGGTAGCTGTCGATGATGCGCTTCATGCGCCTTCCTCCCAACATGCCGCGAAGGTCGCCTTCGACCACGAACGCGGTGAGCATGGACACGAAGTACAGCAGGCTACCCGTACCGGTGAGAATGAGGGCCAGCGTCCACTCGCGCGCCCAGGGCGTGGTGTCCATGCCGGGCAGCGTCTCGCCGTAGCCCACGGTCGAGAGCGTGATGAGCGTCATGTAGAACGCGTCGAACCAGGTCCAGCTGTCGTGGCCGATCACCTTGTAGCCGGCTGCGCCCACGATGATGACCAGGGCCAGGAAGGCTGCAGCCACGTACAGACGGCCCGCCGAGGGGGCTGCCTCTGCGCGGCGACGTCTGCTCTGTTCCGGGGCCTTGGCCGACACCGCCGCATGGTACTGCAATGCCTCGGACAGTGGCTGGGGGTCGGCGGTACAATGTGGCGTGTGCGCCGAAGGAGAGAGCCGATGAGAACCGTCTGTGCGTGGGTCATGATGACGGCGCTCGCCGGCTGCAGCCGCACCGGGCTCAGCGATCCCACCTTCCCCACCGGCTCGTCGACGCTCGCCACCTCGGCCGACGCCCGCTTCGTGTACACGGCCAGTGCCGACGAGGGCGTGCTCTCAGCACTGCCCACCGACGGCGGCGCGCCCATCGAGCTGCACATCGGCGGCGAGCCCGTCCGTGTGGCGCGCGCGGGCGAGCGGATCTTCGTCTCGCTGCGCTCGGAGCGGGCGGTGGCGATCGTCGAGCACGGCGACGAGGGCCTGGTCGAGACGGCGCGCATCGAGGTGGGGCCCGAGCCCTTCGGGGTGGTCGCCAACGAAGACGGCACCCGCGTGTGGGTCGCGGTCAGCCAGGCCAACGAGGTGGCGGTGCTCGACACCGCGTCCGAGTCGGTGATCGAGCGCTACCCGGTCGATGGCGAGCCGCGCTGGCTTGCTCGTCACCCGGGAGGGTCCCTCTACGTCGGCGGCGTGGCACCCGGGTCGCTGTTCGCGCTCGACCTCGACACCGGTGAGGTCGAGCCCATCGAGCTGCCGGTCACCCGGCACGACGAGGTCGGCGTCTCGGAGCGCACGCCGCGCGTCACCGGCGACCTGGCGGTGGCGCCCAACGGCTCCCGCCTGGCCGTGCCGGTCTTGTACATCGACGCCATCACCCCGCTGGGCAACCCCGACGGCTCCACCATCGTCACCACCACGCCCTACTACGGTGGCAAGCGCAACGAGCCGGCGGTGGTGCTCTACGACCTGGGCAGCGGCGGCGGTGTGTTCGACGGCAGCGCCGACCCGTTGACGGTGCGCACCCAGGGCGAGGCCTTCGGCAGCTACCCCACCAGTGCCACCTTCTCGCCCGATGGCAGCCACGTGCTGGTCACCCAAGAGGCCAGCGACGTGCTGTACGTCGTTCGTTCCACGGCCCTGCCCAGCGCCTCGATCAACGGCTTCGTCACCGCCGACATGGGCTTCGTGCGCACCCCGCGCGGGCCGCGAGGTGTGGTCTTCTCGGGCGACGACGAAGCCTGGGTGCACAGCTTCGTCGACCGGCGCCTGACGTCGGTGCCCTTCGCCCAGGCGGTGGCCGCCCTCGACGATCGGGACGATGTGGTGGCGGACGGGCCACTGGCCTGGAGCGATGCCAGCCGCTTCGCCACCCTCGAGCGCCTCGATCCCGACATCGAGCTGGGCCGCGATCTGTTCTTCAACGCCGTCGACACGCGCATGGCGGGGCCGGGATCGGGGGTCAGCTGCTCCACCTGCCACTTCGACGGCCGCACCGACGGCATCACCTGGCCCTTCTTCGACATGCCGCGGCAGACCCCCTCGCTGGCGGGCCAGGTCTCAGCCACCGCCCCCTTCACCTGGGCCGACGACGTGGCCACCGTGGCCGAAGAGGCCACCATCACCAGCTCCAGCCGCATGGGCGGCACCGGGGTGTTCACCAGCGATGCCGCCGCCGTGGCCGCCTTCGTCGACTGGACCCGACCGGTCGATCACGCCGATTTGGGCGCCACCTCAGCGCAGATCGAGCTCGGACGCGAGCTGTTCCACGATGCCACCGTGGGCTGTGCCGACTGCCACGCGCCGCAGACCGCCTTCACCGACGGCGAGCGCCACTTCATCCTGGGCTCCGAGGTGGCCACCCGCACGCCCACGCTGATCGGGATTGCGGCGACGGCCCCCTACTTCAGCGATGGCTCGGCAGTCACGCTGCGGGAGGTGGTGGAGTACGCGCAGAACGGGCGCATGGGCAACACGGCCGACCTCGACCAGAGCCAGATCGACGCGCTGGTTGCCTACCTTCGGACTTTGTAGCAAACGCTTGGGTTCGCAGCCCGGTACAGTGATTCGTATGGAGGTCCTCCGAATGTCCCCACGTCTCCTCACGTGTTCACTCCTGCTGCTTGCCGCGTGCACCCCCAACTCTGGCGAGTGGGCCAACATGTCCTCGTCCACCCTGGCGCGAACCGCCAGCGGGGATGGCGTCGTGGTCGCCAACGCCGACGAAGGCACCGTGTCGCTGGTGTCGGCCGACGTGGGCTTGATCTCCGAGCTCGATCTGGGTGGAGAGCCGGTCCGCGTCGCGCGCTACGAAGACCTAGTCTATGTGAGCGACCGCGCGCAGCGCTCGGTCGTGGTGATTCGCATCGGCGCCGGCGACTCCCTGTCCGAGGTCAACCGCTTCCCGGTGGGCGCCGAGCCCTACGGCGTGGTCGTGAGCGACGACGGCAACGACCTGTGGGTCGCGGTGAGCCAGCAAGACGAGGTCGTGCGCATCGACACCCGCACGGGCGACATCCAGGAGCGGGTCAGCGTGCCCGGCGAGCCGCGGTGGCTCGCGCTGCACACCAGCGGCAAGCTGTTCGTGGGCTCGGCCCGTGGCGGGCAGCTGCATCTGGTCGACAGCGGCGCGCTGCGGCACATCGAGCTGCCCGAGCAGTTCTCGATGATGACGGGCATGCCCATGAGCCCCCGCATCACCGGTGACATCGCCCTGGCGCCCGATGGACGAGGGCTGGCCGTGCCGACCTTCTACTCCGACACCGAGACACCGCTCGACGACCCCGAGATGATGGGCTTCGAAGAAGAGGGCGGCGGCTACGGCGGCATGGGCCGCAACGAGCCCGGCGTGGTGATCGTGCCGGTGGACCCGGGCGGAGACCCCGGCAACGGAGGCGGCGTCGTGCTGGGCATTCGCAGCAACGTCGACTTCGTGGCCACCTACCCCACCAGCGTGACCTACAGCCCGGACGGCGACTTCGTGGCCGTCACCCAAGAGGCCAACGACGTGGTCGCCGTGGTGCCCACCGACTCCCCGCCACAGATGCGCACCGGGCCCTTCGCCGAGGCGCCCGAGATGGCCTACTGGGTTCGCATCGGAACCGGTGCTCGTGGCCTGGCCTGGGGTGGAGGGCGCCTGTTCGCCCAGCAGTTCACCAGCGGACGGGTGCACGTGGCCCGGGTGGCCGATCTGGCCCCCCGCGGCTCGCAGATGTCCGGCGACGAGATCATGTCGACGGGCGTGGGCTACCCCAGCACCCACATCGAGCTTCCTGCCGACGTGGTGCGCGGTCGGGCGATGTTCTTCAGCTCGGTCGACGAGCGCATGGCGGGCGCCGGGGCCGGGGTCAGCTGCTCCACCTGCCACTTCGACGGCCGCTCCGACGGCGTGACCTGGCCATTCATGGACATGCCGCGTCAGACACCCTCCCTGGCGGGCCGCGTGTCCGAGACCGCGCCCTTCACCTGGCGCGACGACGTGCCCACCGTGGCTCTCGAGGCGCAGCTCACCAGCGAAGAGCGCATGGGGGGCTTTGGGCTGTCCGAGTCCGAGGCCGCCGACGTCGCGGCCTACATCGACTGGAGCCGACCCGCCGACCACCCACGCCGGGGCGAGGTGTCGAACCAGGTCACCCTCGGGCGCACCCTGTTCGAGCGCGAAGACGTCGGCTGTGCCACGTGCCACGACCCCGACGGTGTGTTCACCGACGGCGAGCTGCACGATGTGACCGGAAACGGCGTCGCGACGCGCACGCCGAGCCTGCGAGGCGTCGCGGCCAGCGCGCCCTACATGAGCGACGGCTCGCAGCCCAGCCTGCGGGCGGTGCTGGCGTTCGGCGCCGACGGCCGCATGGGCGACGTCTCGGGCCTCGACGCCAGCGAGATCGACGCCCTGCTGGCCTACGTCGAGAGTCTGTAGGCGAGCACGTCGTGGCACGCGGGCATAGGCTGCCCCGGTGAGGTGGTGTGTACGCTGCGCTGCTCGAGGCGCTGGTCATAGCGTCAGCTGGGGTGCTGTCCGTCGGGCAGATCTTGATCGTCCTGGTGCTGCTCAGCACCCGGGGCGGCCTGGGTAGGGCGTCGGCGTACAGCGTCGGTGTGACCGGGATCCTGTTCGTGCTGGGGGTGGCCGCGCTGGCGCTGGGCTCCCGCATGCCGCCGGCGCAAGTCCAGGGAGAGGGACCAGGGATCGAGGCCTGGTTCTCGCTGCTCCTGGGGGTGTTCCTGCTGGGCATGATGCTCCGCAGTGCGTACCAGCCCGCGTCGGCTGAGTCCCCCGCCAAGGCGCTGCTCCAGTCTCTCGAGCGCGCGTCGCTGCCTCGCCTGGTGGGCGCCGGCGTCGTGGTGGGCCTGGTGAACCTCAAGAACGTCGCGCTGTACCTGTCGGCGGTGCAGGTCATCGTGCGCGAGCGCCCGCCGGCTTCGATGGGGCTGGCGGCGGTGGTGTTGGTGACGCTGGTGTTCTGCCTGTGCCTGTTCGGTCCGATTGGCCTGGCGGCACTCGGGGGCCAGTGGGCCGAGTCGTTGCTGGCCCGGTTCCGCGACTTCCTGGAGCGGCGCGAGCGCGAGGTGAGCATCGGGGGTTTTGCGCTGTTCGGCTGCCTGTTCCTGCTTCGCGGCGCGCAGCTGGTGATGGCCTGATGCGGCCCACGGGCTGCACCGATCTCCGCGGTGTAGCATCGGGGCCGTGACCGCCGTACTCCAGGCCCGCTCCGCCAGCCGCCGATTTGGCGCGCTCGAGGTCCTGCGCGACGTGTCCCTCGAGGCGCGAGCCGGTGAGGTGCTGGGCCTGGTGGGCCCGAATGGGGGGGGCAAGAGCACGCTGCTGCTCATGCTGGCTGGCCTGGTGAGCCCCAGCGCCGGCGAGGTGCTGGTGGGCGCCACCCCCGCCACCGAGCTGGCCCTGCAGGCGACGGGGCAGGTGGGCCTGGTGACCGCCGAGCCGGGACTGTACCCGCTGATGACCGGCCGCGAGAACCTGCACTACTTTGGGGGTCTCTTCGACCTGTCCGCTGCCGCTGTCGACGAGCGCGCCATGCCCCTGGTGCACAGACTGGCCGTGGCCGACGCCCTGGACCGCCCGGTGGGTGCCCTGTCCAGCGGCATGCGGCAGAAGTTCAGCCTGGTGCGCGCGTTGCTGCTGTCGCCCAAGGCCCTGCTGCTCGACGAGCCCACGGCCAACCTCGACCCCGTCGCCGCCTGGACGATCTACGAGGCGGTGCGCGAGCAGGCCGATGCGGGCGTCGCCGTCGTGCTCTGCACCCACGATCTTCACGCTGCCGAGAGCCTGTGCGAGCGGGTGGTGCTCCTGCAGCAGACCGTGCTCGCCACCCACCACCAGCCAGGCCAGCGCACAGCCCCTCCCTCGGGCGCCCTGCTCGAGCTGTACAAGCGGGAGGTCCGGTGAAGCGCGTCCTGCTCATCGCGCGCCGGGAGTGGCTGGAGCAGCGGCGCCAGCCCGCTATGTTGGGCATCGTCGCCACCACCTTCGCGCTCATCGCCGGCCTGGCGCTGGCCACGCTGGGGCTGCTGGAGTTCGCCCTGTCGGACCCCACGCTGACCGCCCAGGTGGGGGCCCTGCTCCCGGTCGGCGACGAGCAGCCCGACGAGCTGCTCCGCGGCATGGTGGGCAGCGTGGTGGGCCTGGCCAACTGGCTGCTGTTCACCCAGTTCCTGGGCATCAGCGCAGTGCTCGCGGGCCACAGCATCTTGCACGACCGGCAGACGGGAGCGCTGCCCTTCCTGTTGCTGGCCCCGGTGCGCCGGGCCGAGCTGCTGGCGGGCAAGGTGGTGGGCAGCATCGGGCCGGCGATGGCGCTGTACCTGCTCATCAGCGGGGCGGCCTACGTGGCGATGGCGCTGCTGCCCGCCACGGCTGGCTTTGCTCAGCGGCTGCCGCCGTCCCCGGCCTGGCTGGTGAGCTTCTGCCTTGGAGGCCCGGCGTGGGCGCTGTTTCTGGGCACCGTCTGCGCCATCATCAGCAGCGTGGCCCGAGACGTGCGCACCGCCCAGCAGGCGGTGTGGTTCGCGGTGCTCTTTGCGAGTTTCGGCTGCGGCTTCCTGCTGGCGGTGCTGCTGAGCGAAGGTGTCGTCGTGCAGGTAGCCGTCGCCATCACCGGGTTGCTGTGTGCTGCGGGTGCGCTCGCGGCCGGGAGCCAGATCATCAGTCGAGATCTCGGTCGATGAGCAACCCCACCTTCAAGGATCCCAGCCTGGTCGAGCCCGGCGAGGCGATCGATCGCTGGGTCGTCGATGCCGTGCTCGGGGCCGGCGCGATGGCGCGCGTGTATGCCGTGCACCACTCGGTGCTCGACAAGAAGGCGGCCATCAAGGTGCTGCGCACGTCCAGCGAAGAGGTGCAGCAGCGCATGGTTCGCGAGGGTCGCGTCCAGAACGACCTGGGCCACGACAACATCGTCACCGTCGACGACGTGCTCATCCACAACGACCGGCCGGCCCTGGTGATGGAGCTCGCCCAGGGGCCCACGCTGCACCGCTTCCTGCAGCTGCACAAGCCCACCGTCGACGAGGCGCTGGTGCTGTTCGGCTGCATCCTGGGCGCCATCCGCCACGCGCACGAGAACGGGGTGATGCACCGCGACCTGAAGCCCGCCAACGTGCTGCTGCACGTCGATGGCGACGAGGTGGTGCCCAAGGTGGCCGACTTCGGGCTGGCCAAGCTTCTGGTGAACCCGGTGGTCGACATGACCAGCTCGGGCATCGCGCTGGGCACGCCCCGGTACATGGCCCCAGAGCAGGCGCTCGATGCCAAGCGTGTCGACGAGCGCGCCGACATCTTCTCGCTGGGCTGCATCCTGTACGAGCTCATCTGCCACCAGAAGTGCTTCGGCGACGACAACTCCACGGTCTACAAGCGCATGGTCGAGGGCGACTACCCGCGGCCAGGTGAGCTGGTGCCGGAGCTGGACGCCGATGTGGCCCAGGCGATCGAGCGCTGCATCTCGGGCAAGCCCGCGGATCGCCCGGGAAGCTGCGAAGAGCTGGCCCGACTGCTGTACGGCCCTCGGGGAATCACCCCCTCGCGCGTGCCCGCCGACAACCAGGTCTCGGTGGTGGCCCGTCGCTGGCAGCTGCTGCGGGATCTCGAGAGCGAGCCGGCCCAGCCATCGAGCAAGGACGAGTCCGAGGTGCTCGAGGAGCTCAAAGACCGTGCGGTGACCGAGGTGGGCCCCGAGAGGCAGACGACCCGCAATCTGGCGCTTTTAAGCGGCATCGTGGCGGGCATGATGATCGTCTTTGCGCTGGCGACCGCCTACTTGTTGGGCGGCGCATTGAATTAGGCGGCGGCGCGGGCTAGGGGCGCGGGCTCTCTTGGAGGAGACCCACATGAACCGCATCCTGATTCCGCTAGCCCTGCTGGCCCTCGGCGCTGCCTGCACCGACAGCAGCACCACCACCGACGACACCGGTCCGGCCGACACCGGCGCCGAGGACACTGGCGCCGAAGACACCGGCACCGACACCGGCGACACGGGCACCACCGTCAAGGAGTGCGTGACGGGCGAGACGGTCACCATCGACGGTGACACCTACACCATCGGCCTCGACGGCCTGTCCATCCTGGTCGCCAACCCCAACCTGGCAGCCGGCGGCTTCCAGGACTTCGAGGCCTACACCTGCGACTGGATCACCGGCGACGCCTACCTGAACATCTTCCAGACCGGTGTCACCGATCTGGCCAACGGCTGGGACGAGGAGCACACCATCGCGTCGACCCTCGCCGCCGATGGCGACGAGAACACCCCCCGCACCGACATGCTCTCGCTCAAGATCGACCATGTCGACAGCACGGCCAACGTCACCAACACCACCACGGCCTTCAACACCGACGATCTGGGTGGGCTGACCTACGCGCTGCGCGTGTACGACGCCGACAGCAACCTCGCCGACTGCATCGCCTGGGGACACGACGTGTCCGGCATGTTTGCCGGCCAGGTGCCGACCAACGGCGCCGGCCACACCAACCAGAGCGAGATCTCGGCCGCCAACTGCGCCGACCTGAGCCGCTAGCAGGGTGCTGGGGGCGGGCCTCGCGCCTGCCCCCTGACCGATCAGGTGCCGCTCACAGCGGCACCACCTCGATGTTCGCGGGCTCGACGCCGATGCGTCGCTGCCCGCGCCGCACCTCGACAACCCCGGCGGCGCCCTCGATGCCGGCAGAGCCGAGCTGGCCGCGCGCGCGGTAGATCGCCACGTTGAGCGAGTTGGCGTCGCAGCCCAACATCTTGAGCAGCTGGTCGCGGTCGACCCAGCCCTGCTCGGCGTGGGGCTCGGCGGCGTCGCTCAGGCGGAGGCGCGCGAGGGTGAGCAGGGTGTAGGCGTGCTCGCGTGCCTCGAGCACGGTCTCTCTGCCGCGGTGCAGCACCGTGATCTGCACATGCTCCTCGTCGCGGGACACCGCGAAGCGCAGCTGGATGGTGTCGATGGTGGGGCCCACGTCGACGGTGGCGGTGCCTTCGATCTGGGCGGGCAGCGCGATGCGCCACGTGCCCGCGCCCGCGGTGACCACCTCGCCGTCGACCGCTGGGCGAATCGCGCCGTCGGCCTCGAGCACCCAGCGGCCGCGGCTGTCGAGGTACACGACCACAGCGGGGTCATCGGCACTGGGCAAGCCCAGGATGCCGTCGGTGGCGACGACAGCGCGTCCCGACGCGGTGGCGAATCCGATGGCAGCGGGCGGTCCGGCATCGGCGAGCTCGAAGGCGTGGGACTCGTGCCCAAAGGCCAGGCGACTGCCCGCGGTGAGCTGCACCACCTCGCCCGCGTCGAGGCGCCGGCCGTTGTGGAAGGTGCCGTTGCGTGAGCCCAGATCGCGGACTTCCCACCGGCCCTTGCGCCACAACAGGACGGCGTGCTCGCCCGAGACGCGGCTGTCGTCCAACCGGAGTGCGGACGTGGCTGCCCGGCCCAACAAGGTGCGGGCTGCGAGTGCGTGCAGACGATCGTCATCGAGGGAGCGCAGGGTGGCCATACGACGGCAGTGTAAAGGCGGTGCAACCGGTGAGCAATGCGGTACCGGCTAGGTTCTGGGGGTGACCACCGACAGCGTTTTTACCGCTTTTGGTGGGCGCAACGGCCCTGAACCGTGTATCAAGCGGGGCGGAGGAGTCTCTATGCGCGCATCGAACACGCTCTTTGTTCTTCTTTCCGGACTGGTCTTGACGGCCTGCCCACCCCGCGTGATCCCGGTCGACTCGACCGACACCGCCATGGGCGACGCCGACGCCGACGCCGACAGCGATGCCGATGCCGATGCGGACGCAGATGCGGATGCCGACGCAGATGCGGATGCCGACGCGGACGCCGACGCCGACGCCGATGCCGATGTCGACACGGGCAGCCTGGACGCCACCTGCCATCCGCTGGAGCCCCAGTCGGGCAGCTGGCAGCGGGTGTACACCGGCGAGATCGACCTGCTGTCCAGCGGCAGCACCACCGCCGGCACGTGGACCGAGAACGGCACCGGTGGCACCGCGGCGCCCATCAGCAACGCCCCGGCGTGGAGCTACAGCGTCAACATCCAGGCCGGCTCCGACAGCTACCAGGCCAATGTCTACACCAACTGCCTGAACGGGGCCTTCCGAGTGATGGAGATGACCGGCGCCTTCAACCTGGGCGGTCAGGCCATCAACTTCACCGCGTCGCCGTCGACGCCGCGCACCATCCTGCCCGACTACAGCACGATGGCTGCCGACGACACCTGGACCTACACCTACAACCTCGACATGGACCCGGGCCTGGGCACGGGACCCATCGCCATTCCCACCAACGGCACCTACACGGTCGTGGGCATGGAGTCGGTCACGGTGACGGCCGGCACCTTCGACGCCTGGAAGATCGAGAACAGCTACACGCAGGGCCGCGGCTCGGCGTCGGGTGGTCAGGTTGCCGACCTGGTGGCCGAGGCGACCTACTGGTACGTCGAGGGTCTGGGCATGGTGAAAGACGAGACCTACGACGTCTCCGACTCGGCCAACCCGGTGCTGTACCTCAGCAAGGAACTGTCGACCTACTCGGGCCTCACTCCTCCCTAGCAGACTGCTGAATACCCGGCTTGCCGGGTAGTTCAGCGCGCTGCGACCGAGGCATCCGCCGCCCTCGGCAGGTCCGGCTGCCGAATCGGCGCTCGCGCTGGCGGAGTGATTAAAGTGGCTCGCCCCGTGCAGTACGTGCCCACCAATCCGCTCATCGTGCAGTCCGACCACACCATCCTGGTCGAGACGCTGGCGCCGTGCTTCGACGAGGCCCGCGACGCGCTGCTGGGCTTCGCCGAGCTGGTGAAGAGCCCCGAGTACATCCACACCTGGCGCATCACCAACCTGTCGCTGTGGAACGCGGCGGCGGCGGGCCACACCGCAGACGACATCGTGGCGCAGCTGGCGGCCCTGGCGAAGTACCCCATTCCGCCCAATATTCCGACGTCCATCGCCGAGCGCATGGGGCGCTACGGCCGCCTCAGACTGGTGCAGGACGCAGAGTGGCTTCGGCTCGAGGCCGACGACAAGACCGACCTCGACGAGGTGCGTCACCTGGGCAATGTCGCCGACCTGCTCGGTCACGATCTCGATGCGCACGGCATTCGCATCAGCCCAAAGAAGCGTGGCGAGCTCAAGCAGGTCCTGGTGCACCTGGGGCATCCGGTTCAGGATCTGGCCGGCTTCACCGACGGCGACGCGTTCACGATGCAGCTCACGCCTGCGTTGCCAGACGGCACCCCGTGGTCGCTGCGCGACTACCAGGTTCACGCCATCGACGCCTTCCATGGCGGGCCCAGCGCCGGGTCTGGGGTGGTGGTGCTGCCCTGTGGCGCGGGCAAGACGCTGGTGGGCGTCGGCGCCATGGTGCGGCTGGGCATGCGCACGCTCATTCTGTGCACGGGCCGCACGGCACTCAAGCAGTGGAAGCGCACCGTCCTGGAGCACACCACGCTCACCGCCGACGACGTGGGCGAGTACACCAGCGACGTCAAGCAGCTGCGCCCGGTCACGCTGACCACGTACCAGATCCTGACCTGGCGGCCCTCCAAGAACGCCGCACCGGCGCACTTCAAGTTGTTCTACGAGGCCAACTGGGGCCTGGTGGTCTACGACGAGGTGCACCTGCTGCCGGCGCCGGTGTTCCGCGAGAGCGCCTACCTGCAAGCCCGGCGTCGGCTGGGCCTGACCGCCACGCTGGTTCGCGAAGATGGGCACGAAGAAGACGTCTTCGCGCTCATTGGGCCCAAGCGCTACGACCTGCCCTGGAAGCAACTCGAGCAGCAGGGCTGGATCGCGACCGCACGCTGCGTCGAGGTGCGCGTGCCCTTGTCCACCGCCGACCGCGAGCGCTACGTCACTGCCAAGACCAAGGCCAAGTACATGATCGCGGCCAAGAACGCGCGCAAGGGCGCCATGGTGGACGAGCTGATCGCGCGGCACGAGGGCGAGCCCATCCTGATCCTGGGCACCTACCTCGACCAGCTCAACTGGGTGGCGCGCCGGCTTCGGATCCCGGTCATCACCGGCAAGACGCCCACTAGCGAGCGAGAGGCCATCTTTGCGGCCTTTCGCGAGGGCCGCGAGCGCATCGTGGCGCTGTCGAAGGTCGGCAACTTCGCCATCGACCTGCCCACCGCGTCGGTGGCCATCCAGATCAGCGGCACCTGGGGCAGCCGGCAAGAAGAAGCGCAGCGGCTGGGGCGGGTGCTCAGGCCCAAAGAGGGCAGCAACCAGGCGGTCTTCTACACCATCGTGAGCGCCGACACGCGCGAGGTCGACCTGTCCGAGCACCGGCAGCTCTTTCTGGCCGAGCAGGGCTACCCCTACCGCATCGAGCTCGCTTCGTGAGGTCGGTCAGTGTCCTGGGCGTCGCCGACCCTGCCCTGTGGTCGGAGCTGGCTGCCCTCGGCCTGACCCCCGAACACGTGGCCCAGGAGTTGGACCCGCATCGGCGCATCGTCACGCCCACCTTCGAGCGCGAGCTGCTGCCCGCGCTGGGGGACAAGGTGTTGCTGCGCTACGCGAGGCGGCCCTCCCAGCAGATCGAGGCCAGCCGAGACGACCTCTCCCGGCGCATCGCCGAGCTTCGTGCCGCCGTGCGCGACCTGCTTCATGCTGCGCAGCGTCACGCCCTCGACGAGGTGGTCATGGGCATCCACGCGTGGGACCCCGAGCACGACGCCCGCAAGGTGCGCGAGCTGGTGGGCGCGGGGCTGTTGATGCCCGAGCGCGCCGATGCCCCCATCATCGGTCGATACCGCCTGAACCCGGACCTGCCGCCACCGCCGTCGGTCGACTACGACTTCGCCGAGGCGGTGATGGACGAGACCGACGACCTGTCCGAGCCCGAGGCCGGCCCGGTCGAGCTGCTGCACGATCTCGCGGCACTGGCGGCGGCCATCGATCACACCGGCGCCAAGCGCACGTACAAGGGCACGGTGGCCAAGGCCGACTCCAAGCGCATCGGCAAGTGGCTCGGCAGCGCCGAGGTGGCCCAGGGCAACCTCGAGAGCTCCCCGCGCTGGGGCAAGGCGCTGCGCGCGATCGAGGCCCTGGGCGCGGTGTCGGTCGACCCCATCGAGCGCACCATGCACCTGGACGTCGGGCTCGAGGCCACGCTCGAGGGTTCGGACGCCGACGCGGTCGACCGCTTCGTGCACAGGCTGATGGACCGCGACCTGCACGTGGTGCTGCCCGCCGTGCGCTCAGCGCTGGCCCAGGCCGGCCCGGGCGCCATCGACGAGATGATCTTCCTGGAGCTGCTCGGTGAGCAGCATCGGGACGTGCTCTTTCCGGCGTGGTCTCGTCGTGGGCAGGCGGTGTACCCCTCGGCCGAGGGCGAGACCGAGCGGCCTTTCGACGCCGAGGGCTGGGAGCGGGTGGAGTGCCGGCTCATCGGCCGCGCGCTCGACCGCTGCGCGACGCTGGGCCTGATACGCCGGGCCGATGGGGTGTTCGCCGGCACCGAAGACGGGCGCCGCTGGGCCGGGGCCCACGACGGTCCGCGACCGCCGGTGTGGGTGACGAGCGATCTGGAGGTGGTCGTGCCGCCCTACGCGATCACGCCGTGGGAGCGCTTTCAGCTGGAGCGGCTGGGGCGCTGCCTTGCGAGGGACACCGTCGATCGCTACCGCCTGAACCGGGACGGGCTGGTGACCTGGCTCCGTGCGCACGACGTGGACGAGGCCCTGGAGCTGCTGGCTCGGCGCTGTCCGGGGGTACCGGCAACGGTGAGCGAGACGCTAGTGGAGTGGGCGCGCAGCGCGCAGCGCTTTGTGCTGACGCGTGGAGTGCTGGTGGATTGAGGGGTGGGCCGGGTGGGCCGGGGGGTCTGGCAACCAATGGTCCCTGTCGAACGGCATGAATGCCGACTCTACGAGCCAGGGCCCGTGGATTGACCAAAGGTCCGGGATATGGGCGGTTCTTGGGGGTTTGTCGATGACCATTGGTTATTCGCCGGCCCTGGCCCCCTGAACGTGGATGGATGGCGGGTTCGGTGTCAACCATTGGTTGCCAGACCCCCGCTCCCCCCGCCCCCTCTCTCAGCCCGGTGCGCTGAAGTACACCTTCATCGGCTCCCAGTACATGCGGCCCCAGCCCACCTCGATGTGGGGATGGGCGTCGGCGGGCACGCCGGTGTGGGTGAGGGTGAGCTTGGTGCCCTCGCCGCTGGCCTCGAGGTCGAATCGCACCACGCTGAACACGCCGGCCGGCCAGGCCTCGGCACGCCACGCCTGCACGATGCGCTGACCCGGCACCAGATCGAGGTTGCGGCCGGTGATCTGCCCGTCGTGAGCGCTGAAGGCGGCACCGACCTCGTCGGGGATCTGGGCCTTGCCGTTGGTGAAGGCGCCGTGGTGCTTGGAGCTCATCAAGGCGGAGTACAGCATCTGCGGAGGAACGGGAAGGGTGATGGACTGGCGAATGGGCTCGGACATCGGGTCTCCGGGTTGGGGTCGACGAATGATAAACCATATGGTTAAATAATGTGTATGAACGCTGCCGCCACCGCTCCCGACCCGCTCGATCTCGTGTTCCGAGCGCTTGCCGACCCGACCCGGCGCGCGATCCTCGATCGGCTAAGCGCGGGGCAGGCCCTGTCGGTCACCGAGCTGGCCCAGCCCTTCGACATGTCTCTGCCGGCCGTCTCCAAGCACATTCGCGTGCTCGAGCGCGCAGGCCTCTTGCGGCGCTCGGTCGACGGCCGGGTGCATCGCTGTCGCCTGGATCCCGAGCCCCTGGCCGACGCCAACCGGTGGATTCGCCAGACCCGGGCGTTCTGGGACGGTCAGCTCGATCGGCTGGCCCAGCTGCTCGAAGGGGGTGGGTGATGGACGAGCTGGCGGTCATCGTGCGGCGCGTGATCCACGCCCCCCGCGAGCGCGTGTTCGCGGCGTGGACCGAGCCCGAGCTGTTGCCGCTGTGGTGGGGTCCCCAGGGCATCACGTGCACCGGGTACGAAGTCGACCTGCGCGAAGGCGGTGCCTACCGCATCGGCAACCACGACGGGTCGGGGGTGCTGTGGATTGGCGGGACCTTCGAAGCGGTGGTGGCGCCCGAGCGCCTGGTGTTCACCTGGGCCCACCAGCCGGTCACCGAGGACACCGAGATCTCGCGGGTGACCGTGCGCTTCGAGGTGGTGGACGGCGGCACCGAGGTGGTGGTCGTGCACACACGGGTGGCCCAGCAGGCCTCGCGGGAACGCCATCGCGTGGGGTGGGCCGGCTGCCTTGCGGGGCTGCAGCGGTGGGCCGCCGGGGGCGTGCGCGCCCGCTGAGCGTGTGATCCGGGCCCTCGGCTCGGCTTAGGTATCGCCCAGGGTGTTGCCCCAGGCTCTAGTTCGACCAGGACACGGTGCGGAAGTGCGTGTCCCAGCTACCCGGGTCGGTCTCGGTCGTGCCGACGACGCGGCACACGCCCACGAAGGTCATCTCGTTGGGGTCGCCGCAGCTGTCGCCGATCTGTTGCGCGCGGATGCCCTCGACGCCGCCCGAGCTGTATGTGGTGAGGTCGAACACCGTGTCGTTGCCCTGGTGGTTGTTGTGATTGCAGTGGCTGCGCAGCTGGTAGTAGCTGACCTCCCAGTTGGTGTCCGGGCAGTCGTAGTCGTACTGCACGCGCGCTGCCGAGCAGTAGTCACACCCGTAGTCGAAGACGTTCACGCCATTGGTGGCCCCGAACTTCTGGCCCTGATCGGCGTGGTAGAACTGGTCGGGCGTGACCAGCATGTAGTCGGGTGCGGGGCTGCTCATGTTGCAGAAGGTGAGCTTGGGGGCCGAAGGGTCGAGCCAGTACGCGTGATCGCCGGTGGCGCTGCCCGCGTCCAGGATGGCCTTGCAGCTGGTGCCGGGATTCGCGAGGCTGCCCAGCGGCCGACCGCCGAAGAGGATCCAGTCGGAGCCGTCGCAGTAGTACAGCTCCTTGTTGACTTCGTCGTAGCGGATCGAGCCCTCGATCGTCGCACCGCAGGCGGCAGAAGAGGATCCCAGCAACACAAGCCCGCCGACGTCGAGCTGCCCCCCGACGTCCAGGTCGGTGTAGGAATGCGCGTGATCGCCTGCCGCGACGGTGCCAGCGGTGGAGCCCGTCGGCAGGCGGTTGATGTCGAAGGTGCCCGTGGTGACGTCGTCGGTGGAGTGGGTGTGGTCTCCCAGGGCCAGGGTGCCGGCGGTGTCCCCGGTGGGCAGGCGCGCGAGGTCGAGGGTGCCGCTGGTGATGTCACCCGCGGTATGGCCGTGGTCGTCTTGTGCGGCGCAGGTCCACGAGCCGGTGTCGAAGCGGGCGATTTCGCCGTCGCTGCATCCCAGGTCGAGCAGGGTGTCCGATGAGCCCTGAATCGCCCCCGACGAGTCGATCACGGTGGTGCCGTTGACCCGAATCTCGGCCGCGTCGACGATGCCACCGTCCAGGGACTCGGCGACGCCAGCGCGGAAGGCGAAGGGAACGGTGGCCAGACGAATGCGTGTCGGCAGCTCCGTGCCCGTGCCGATGGTGACGCCGAGGTACAGCTCATCGTCGTCGAACACCGTGTCGTCCAGAGCTGTCGAGCCGCCGATGGTCGCGGTGAAGTAGCCGTTGTCGAAGTCGACCGGGATGGTCTCGTTCCACAGCGCGGTCCCGCTGGATGGTGTGTCGTAGATCGCAAAGCGGACGGCGACCCCCGTCTGGTTCATGGGCAGACCGCTCTGATCGAAGAGCCGGCCCTGGTGCACCATCGTGGTCGGGATCGCGCTGGCGGGGACCGAGAGCGCGAGGGTGGCGAGTAAGGGCAGGAATGTGCGCATGGGAACTCCACAGAGGTGTGCAGTGTAGATGGCGGCCGGACGGTCTGCACGATCGACGGGGCGATCTTGCAAGTCGTGCCCCATCCACAGCCCGCTGGTTACGTCGGCGTCGCTACGCTTTGGAGTCATCGATGATCGTGTTCGGAACGCACAAGTACGGCTGGGTCGACGAGGTGCCTGGCCTGGGCTGCGTCGCCACCAGCTTCATCCACGTCATGTACATCCCGCTGATTCCCACGGGCAGCTACCTGATCTTCGAAGAAGACGAAGACATGGGCATCTCCATCTCGCTGTCCATGAAGTCGGTGCTGGTGGCCTACGTGCGCGCGTTCCTGTTCTGGACCTTCTTCATCAGCATGCTGTCGTCGGTCGGCACCTTCGGCATCAGCTGCATCATCGCCGCGCCCTTCGGTGTCGCCTGGTTCGCCATGCCCTGGCTGGTGCGGCCCGCGTCCGAGGCTCGGGCCGAAGAGCTTCGGCAGCTGCTGTAGCCGACGGGGCGCGAACTTCAGATTGCTGTAAACCGATGTGGGGGCTGGGGGCACCAACCTGGTGAGTCCCCGGGAACCCCATGGCCCACACGATGACCCTCATGGCAGACGCCGACCGCACGGCGCAGTTCGGCGCCTTCGTGGCGCAACACAGTGCCCGCGCGCGCAGCGTGGCGTGGCGCCTGTGTGACGGCAACGCCACCCTGGCCGATGAGGTCGCCCAGGAGGCCTTTGTTGCGGCCTGGGAGGCGCTCCCGGGCTTTCGGGAGGAGGCGCAGCTCGGAACCTGGTTCTACCGAATCCTGGTGCGCACGGCGTCGCGGAAACGACGCTGGAACGGGGTTCGCGACCGATTCCGGAGCTGGTTCCGGCCAGAGGCCCAGGCCCCGCCACCAACGGGTGATCCCGCGCTGCGACGGCGCATCGCCGCTGCGATGGGCAGACTGAGTGACGCGCAGCGCCAGACCTTCGTGCTGGTGCACCTCGAGGGCTTCACCATCGCCGAGACCGCCGTGATCACCGAGCGCGCGGCCGGCACCATCAAGAGTCACCTGCACCGCGCGCTCACCACCCTGCGGGCCGAGCTCGCCGACGTGAAGGAGGAGCGATGAACGACGAAGAGCTGATTCAGGTGCTTCGGGAGCAGACCGCGCCGCCGCCGGATCGTCCGGGAGAGGCTGCGGCCTTCGAGCGGCGAGTGATGCAGCAGGTGGAGGGGTCCAACCGGTCGCAGGTGCGCTTCGGGGCCCTCGCGGCGGCATCGCTGATGGCCGTTGGCGTGGCGACCGTCGTTGGGCTTGGCCTGACCCAGAACATGGCATCGACCCCCGCGGGCGAAGGCGGGCTGCCCGCCGAACCCCCCGCGTCGCTCGCCTCGTTCGACCCCGATGCCACCGAGCCGCTCACGACCCGTGTCGATGCAGCCGCTGGAGGCGTGGCTCGCGGCGAGTCGGGCGTTCGCGTCGCGTTCGCGCCCGGTTCGCTGCGCCGGGCCGACGGCGGGGCCTTGGAGGGTGCCGTGGACCTGGACTGGAAGCTGGCCCGCGACCGCGAGGCCCTTGCCGCGGCCTCGATGGACCTCAGCACCACCGTGGACGGCGTCCAGGCGCCGCTGCAGAGCTTTGGCATGGTCCAGATCGAGCCGACATCCGATGGCGCGCCGGTGGTGTTCGACGGCGAAGCCGAGGTCACCTTCCCGCTCGCGAGCGGGCACGGACGCTCCGAAGGGGACGTCGTGGGGCTGTACCACTACGACGAGCCGGGACGCACGTGGACACGCGAGAGCGAGGGGCGCGTGGTGGCCGGGCGCGTCGTGGGGCGCGTGCGCCACTTCAGCTGGTGGAGCGCCGCCGAGCCGATCACCGATGCGGGATGCGTGGCCGGGCGGGTCGAGCTGCCCGAGGGCGTCAGCGGACGGCTGGTGATGCAGGGCACCGACCGGCTCACGCAGTCGTCCGCCGACGTGGGGGAGGGCCAGTTCTGCCTGGGAACGTGGCCGCAGGAGCCGTCTCGGCTGCGGGTGTACCTGCATGGCATCGAGCACCGCTGCTTCGACCCCAAGACGCTCACGGCCGAGGTCACGGCGTCGCCGGCGGGCCAGGGCTGCGGCTCGGCCGAGCCCCGCTGCGCCGACGTGGTTCTGCGCCCGGTCGAGGTGCCTTGCGGTGGCGCGCGCGCCGAGGTGCACGAGGACGCCGGCGAGGCCGATGTCGAGGTGCCCGGCGTCGGGACGCCTCTGGTGGTGCGCGGCCGGCGGCGCAACGTGCCGACGGCAGGGGCGGAACCAGGGCTTCAGATCATCCGGGGCACCCAAGCCACGACCTTCGACCCGGCCCAGGAAACGACGATGGTCATCGACCCGGAGCTGTGCTCGGACCTGACCGCCCTCGAGTCGATGGCGATGCTCGGGCGGCTGTCGTGGGAAGCCCAGAGCTGCTTGGAGAGCCGCCTCCGGACCGCGCCCGATGTCGACCGGGAGCGCATCTCGGGCCTGTTGATGGCCGACGCCTGGGCCAGCGGCGACAAAGAACGCTGGGGTGAGCTCGCGCGGCGTCACCTCGACGAGGTCAGCGACGACGACACCGACGTCCTGTACAAGTACGCCATCCACCTGGGCCGGCAGGGGCCGGAGCGGTCCGAAGAGGCGATCCACTGGGCCGACCGCGCGCTGGCGCGCCGCGACCTGTGGTCCACCAACACTCATCTGTCCAGGTCGAATGCCTTGTACAAGACCCGCGCTGCGGCTGCCGAGCGGCTGTGGCGTCGCGCCGAGATGAACCTGGATGGACCGGCGAGCTCGCGCTGGCGCGCGGCCACCGGACGCTACGCGCGGGAGTGGAACACGTTCGCGGCCGTGGCAGGCAAGGACAGCGGAAAAGCCCTCAAGTTGTGTGTGTCGGCGACCGGGAATGTGGCGGCGTGCCGCTAGCTGCCAGACGCCGCGCCATCCACTTGCGCTCCAGCATCATCGCCAGCCACCCGAGTGGCCGCTCGACGGGCAGGAAGGCGGCAAAGGCCACGCCGTACAGCGGGTACACGAAGCCGATGTGCATGATGAACCAGATGCCGACGTGCATGCACCACGTCAGAAACGCCCACACCGCGGCAACCCAGCGATTCAGCAGCGCAACCGGCGCAAAGACCTCGACCCCCAGCGCGATGATCGAGCCGGGCAGCAGCAGCTGGGGATGGTCGAAGAAGAAGTAGGCCATGGACGGGTCGTAGTTGCCCAGCAGGTGCTTGTTGAGGGTGTCGTAGGCCACCTGGTTGCGCAGGTTGTCGCCCAACGCCCAGCCCCAGCCGCCCGGGCCCATCACCTTGGACATGCCCGCCAGCCAGTAGGTGATCACGGTGACCGTGCACAGCAGGGCAATCGGCCACGTCCACTCCCAGGCGTCTCGCATCTGCTTGCGCCCGGCGCGCGCATCGAGGGACAGCACCTCTCCGGCCTGCGGCGCCAGCGCCAGCACGATGGCGTGCAGCGCGACCAGGTTCCACGCGTGGTTCAGGTGCCCCCAGCTGGTGCGGTACGCGGCCAAGAACAAGAACATGCCCGCGAGCAAGGGCCCTGTGATGCGGTACCGCCATCCAAGGGTAAAGGCGACGGACAGCGGGAAGGCCGCGGTGAACAGGCCCAGCAGGACAGGCGCCGGCAGGGCACCGGGCAGCGCGCGGGTGATGCCCACCGGCTTGAAGTTGCCCGGTGGGTACCCCGCCGTCTCGATGAACAGGTCGACGTGGATGATCATCCAGTAGACCAAGAAGCCGCCCACGATGATGCGGAGCCAGCCAAGGCGCTCGGCGGGCATCGGACCAAACAGGGAAGCATCGAGCCACTGGCGCATCATGGGACCCTTCCACACGACAAGAGCAGCTTCTCTTTGAGCGGCAAGGGGTCACCATCGCGGAAGTACCGCTCACGGCTGTAGGTGCCCTTCACGATCTGCAGCTCGACGACCCTCGATTCCCAGCCCGTGCGCGCCTGTTGCATGGCCGTCACCAGCCGCTCGCAGAGCGCGGGCAGCCCACCATTGCGGCCGTTCCTGTAGGCGTGGATCTGGCCCCGCCCCTGGTTCCACCCGCCGGTGGTCCAGTAGGTGTAGGGCACGTTGTGCCGGGTGCCGTCGGCCTCGACGGCCAGCACGTAGGTCGCGCTCTCGGTCTTGCCTCGCGGACGGCTGAACATGGGGTAGTGCGACAGCGGGAAGCCGTCGTGGCGCTTGACCCCCTTGGGCTTGTTGAGCTCGTAGAAGGGCGATGCAACGGCGATCGTCATCGCCGCAAACACGAACATGGCGTACAGCATGCGCACGCGGCCGGGTATCAAGGTACACAGCCCCTGTGAACCGTTTCCCCCTGCTATTGACCGCATTCGTGTGCGGGGGCGCTGCTCTGGCGCTCGAGCTCACGGCCAGTCGCCTGCTCGCGCCGGCCTTTGGCACGTCCATGCCGGTGTGGTCGGCGATCATCAGCTCCACCATGGTGTACCTGGCGCTGGGCTACTGGCTCGGCGGCCGCCTGGCCGACCAGCGCCCCGAGCCTCGGCTGCTGTTCCAGATCATCGGGGCGGCCGCGGCCTTCACCGCACTCATTCCAGTCTTTGGGGCTCCGCTGGTGTCGGGCGCGGCGCTGGCAACGGCCCAGCTGTCGCCGGGGGGCATCGCCGGCAGCTTCGTCGTGCTCCTGCTGCTGTTCGCGGCACCGGTCACCCTGCTGGGCGCGGTGTCTCCCTTCGTGCTTCGCCTGTGCATCGAGCGGGCCCAAGAGGCGGGCACCGTGGCGGGTCGGGTGTCGGCGCTGAGCACGCTGGGCAGCCTGTTCGGCGCGCTCCTGCCGGCCCTGGTGCTGGTGCCGGCGCTAGGCACGCGGGGCACCTTCGTGGTCATCGCCGCCACGCTGGCGGCCGTGGCCGTCACAGGCCTCGCCGCGCTGCGCCGGGGGGGCGACGTGCTCGCTGTGTTGGTGGTGACCGGCGCCTGTGCCGGGGCCGCAGGCCGGCTGGTCGGGCAGCCCATCCTGTCGCGCGAGCACCTGCTGGTCGAGGTCGAGTCGCCCTACAACTACATCCAGGTCACCGACACCTACGGCGCGCGCTCGATGCGGCTCAACGAGCCCAACGCCGTGCACAGCGTGTACCACCCCGATCGGCTGTTCAGCGGCAGCGTCTGGGACTATGCCAGCTTCGCGCCGGCCTTTGCGCCAGAGTTCGCGCCGCCCCGGGTGCAGCGCATCGCCATCCTGGGCGGCGGCACCGGCACGCAGGCCCGTCAGCTGTCCGCGACCTACCCCGGGGTTCACATCGACCTCGTGGAGCTCGACCCGGAGCTGCGCGACCTGGCGCTCCAGCACTTCGGGGTGGCCGAGCTGCCCGGCGTGCACCCGGTGGCCATGGACGCGCGCCAGTTCCTCGCGGCGTCCGACCGGCGCTACGACCTCATCATCGTGGACGCCTACCAGGTGCCCTACATCCCCTTCCACCTCGCCACCGCCGAGTTCTTCGCGCTGGTCGCGAGTCATCTGGAGCCGACGGGGGCCATCATGGTGAACAGCCTGCGCATCCGCCAGGCCCCCGAGCTGCTCGACGCCCTGTGCGCCACCGTCGCCACCGCGCTGCCCTCGGTGTACGTCGTGGACGTGCTCCCCGCAGGCGAGCGGGGCACCGACGTGGGCAACTCCCTGGTGTTCGCGACACGATCGTCCGGTGATCTCGCGGATCTGCGGCGAAACGTGCACTTGATTCTCGCGCCTCGGGGGGCGTCCAAGCGCGATGCCAAGCTCTTTGCCGGGGTGCGCAGCAAGGTGCGCGACAAGGCCCGGGATTGCCCGGGGGGCGATCGTGTGTTGACGGACGACCACGCGCCGGTGGAATGGCTGGTTCACGAGAGCTGGGCGGGGTTTTTGTCGGGCTCTTGAAATGTTGGGGGTAGGGTCGCCGTCCTGCTCCCGGAGGTGCCCCCAATGTCCGATCCCGTCACCATGAAGCTCGTCGAATACCCGCAAGACGCCACCAGCGCCAAGCTCGTGCGGGGTGTGCTGTCGGTGCTGCCTGGCGCGCCCGACTTCCCCCACTACAACAGCACCGACGACGCCGTGCGCGCGCTCAAGCCCGACGCCAGCGACGCGCTCATCCTCGAGGCACGGCGCCTCACCGCCGACGATGCGGTCCAGGACGTGGTGTGGATGGCCAACATCCTGGACTCGGCCGACAAGGGCTACGCGGTGTTCACCGGCCTCAAGACGGTGTGGAGCCTGTTCAACCGCAAGGCCGATGCGCTCGAGCTCGACGAAGAGCAGCGCAACGACGCCATCGCCAAGGCGCTGGCCCTGTCGTACATGGCCTACAAGGCGGCCCCGGGCACCATGACGCAGAAGCCCGGGCAGTTCATGGAGCTGCCCGCCGGCCAGGCCATGATGTACTACTTCGGCGCCATCGAGATCGCGCTGCCCTTCGCCGACAACCTGGCGTCCAGCACGGGCAGCTGGCTCGACGCTGTGCTGGGCAACCGCGTCGACAGCCAGATGTCCCGGCTGGCCTCGCTGGCGGGCGGCCGCGACCTCTCGGCAGCGCCGGGCATGCTCAACGCGCTCAAGGGCAACCTCGAGAACATCGTCGGGGTCACGGCCAAGAACGTCGACAAGATCGCCGGCGCGGCGACGCCGTACCTGCCGGGCGTGATGGGCGGCATGGACAAGGCGGCTGGCGTCGCGGCCACCGCGGCCGATGTGATGCCGATCTACCGCCTGCTGGGCGCCCGACTGGCGGCCGAGTCGGCGGCGATGCGGGCCATCCAAGGGGCCTGATGTCGACATACCGACATCGGGTCGATGAATCGACATCGGGGTAGCGGCAATCCGATCGCCGGGTAAACCCATCGGCCACTCTCGTGACGATGGAGTCCCGATGCTCGATAAGGCAATCGCCCTCTACACCGACCTCTTCCCCGCCCCCGTGGCCCACGCACACTGCGACGGCCCCTGCGGCGTCTACGACCCCTCCTCGGCGCGCATCGCCGCCGAGGCGGGCCTGTCGATGACCAAGAAGATCCTCGCCCTCGAGGTCCCCAGCCAGGGTGACTCGGCGGCCTGGGCCAAGTACCTGAACACGCTGTCCCGCTACGTTCAGATCAAAGAAGAGCAGACCCACCTGGCCAAAGAAGAGCTGCTGGTGCTGTGGACCGACTACTTCAAGCCCCAGCACCCCGACCTGCACGACACCTTCTGGAAGGCGGCCAAGCTGTGCTCGGCGGTCAAGGTCGAGGTCAGCCTGCAGCACGCCCAAGAGCTGATGGCCGAGATCGAGAAGATCCACAACATCTTCTGGGCCACCAAGGGCCGCGACGTCGCCTGGTACACCGCTAGCTAGTGCTCGCCGTCTCCACCGGCATTGCCGCGGGCGTTCTGCACGTCGTCAGCGGCCCCGACCACCTGGCTGCACTGGCCCCGATCGCGGTCGATGACCGCGCTCGGGCGGTGCGCCTCGGGGCGTACTGGGGCGCGGGCCATGGCACGGGCGTCGCGCTGCTGGGAGCCCTGGGGGCAGGGGCCGCGGGCCTCGTCGACACCCATGTGCTCTCCGAGTGGAGCGAGTTCGCGGTCGGCTTCTTGATCATCGCGGTGGGCCTGTGGTCGCTGCGGCAGGCCTTTGGGGTGGTCATCCACGACCACGGCCACGACCACGCCACCCACGATCACACCCATCCCCACGTGCATGTGGGCGGCGACACGTCGCACGAGGTGCACTCGCACGGGGCCTTCGGCATCGGCCTGCTTCATGGGGCCGCGGGCAGCGGGCACCTGTTCGGTGTGCTTCCCTCGCTGGCGCTGCCGCCGGCTCAGGCGGCCATCTACCTGACCGCCTACGTCATCGCTGCCATCGGTGCGATGGCCGGCTTTGGCTGGGTTCTGGGCGCCATCACGTCCCGCGGTGGTCCTCGCGGCGTCAAGGGCATGCTCTATGCCAGCGGCTTTGCCGCCATCGCCATCGGCGCATTCTGGGTCGCGACGGGGGTTCCGGCCGCATAGGCGGGGTTCATGCCCGCACCCCGCGTCATCCGCCCCGAAGAACAAGGCCAGGTCGCCCCCATCTACGCGGTGTGGGAGCTGACGCTGGCCTGCGACCACGCCTGCGCCCACTGCGGGTCCCGGGCCGGCGAGGCCCGCACCGACGAGCTCACCACGGCCGAGGCGCTCGACATCGCCGACCAGCTCGCCGAGCTGGGCATTCGCGAGGTCACGCTCATCGGCGGCGAGGCCTACCTGCGGCAAGACTGCGTGCCGGTCATCGAGCGCATCGTGGCCCGCGGCATGCGCGCCACCATGCAGACCGGGGGGCGCGGCTTCACCGAGGCGATGGCCCGCAAGCTCGCGATGGCTGGCCTGTCGGCGGTGGGGGTGTCCATCGACGGGCTCGAGGCGACGCACGACGAGCTTCGCGACGCCAAGGGCAGCTGGCGCGGCACCATGCGCGCGCTCGACTCGTGCCGCGCGGCGGGGCTCATCAGCACGGTGAACACCCAGGTGAACCGCAAGAACCTGGGCGAGCTGCGGGGGCTGCGCGAGGTGTTGAGGCAGAGCGCGGTCAAGGCCTGGCGCATGCAGCTCACCGTGCCCATGGGCCGTGCGGCCGACCGGCCCGACTGGATCCTGCAGCCTTGGCAGATCCTCGATCTCATCGACGACATGGCGGCCATGCAGCTCGAAGAGGTCGAGCGGGTGAGGGCGATGGGCCTCGAACCCTCCGCTGCGTTGCGCATCAGCGCGGGCAACAACGTCGGTTACCACGGTCCCAACGAGGTGATCGTACGCAGCAACCCCGGCGGCAGCGCCCAGTGGTGGCAGGGCTGCAAAGCCGGCATGCACACGCTGGGCATCGAGTCCGACGGCACCCTCAAGCCGTGTCCGTCGCTGCCCACCGCGCCCTACGTGGCCGGCAACCTACGGGACACACCGCTCGACGAGCTGTGGCAGGGCGGTGGCGAGATCGGCTTTGCCCGCGAGCGCACCGTCGACGAGCTGTGGGGCTTCTGCAAGACCTGCGACTACGCCGACAGCTGCCGGGCGGGGTGCTCGTTCACGGCGCACTGCACGCTCGGCCGCCGCGGCAACATGCCGTGGTGCTACCACCGTGCCGCCACCCTCAAGAAGCGTGGGCTGCGCGAGCGGCTGGTGCGCGTCGAAGAGGCCGAGGGTGTGCCCTACGACTTTGGGCGGTTCGAGCTCGTCGAGGAGGCGTGGACCGAGGGGTCGGCCCCTTAGCCGTTCACGTCCCCATCCGGGTTCGACACATAGGTGATGTTCGACAGCGTCGGATTGGCGCCCGAGCGCAGGTAGATGCCCCAGTGCGCGCCGTGCTGGACCGTGGAGTCGGCGATGCTGATGGGCGACACGTGGGTCTCGATCTGGCCGGTGCTCGGCCCGCCGCTGCCGCCGTACTCGAAGATGGCGTGCTGGATGTCGGCCACCGCTCCCTGGCTGAACACCACGCGGCGCCAGTCCCCGGGGGCGGGCGAGGCCGCCGCCGAGGTGATGCGGATGGGCGAGGCCGCCGTTCCAATCGCCATCAGCGTGCCGTCGGCGATGCTGATCTCGCGACCCGCCTCGAGCTGCAGCTCGGCGCCGGGCTCGATGGTCCAGGTGGGCTTGGTGGGCGCGTGCAGCACCACGCCCGACTCGAGCAGGTAGGGCACGTCCAGCATGGGCCACACCGCGTCTTGGGTGAGGTTGCCCGAGCCGGCGACGCGGACCCGGTCGTCGCCGTTTCCGGTGTACGTCGATGTGTCGTCGAAGAAGGTCGCCCGAGTCCGCGGAACCTGCAGCGGAACATCGCCGTTGCCCGTGATCACGCTGTTGGAGAGCTCGGCAACCAGCCCGGCCTCGACGTGCACGCCGATGCCCAGGTTGTCGCGCACCTCGGTGTCCGCGATCTCGATCGTGGGGCCCGGCCCGTTCATCCAGATGCCCTCGAGGTTGCGCGCGATCACCGAGTTCTGGATGCGCGTGGCGCCGCCGCGCAGGTTCAGGCCATACAGCCCTGCGTACTCGACGGTGAGCCCGTCCAGGATCTGGTCGGTCGCGGTGTCTCGGATGCGAATGCCCAGCCAGTCGCCGATGGTGGGCGAGGCCTGTGCCGAGGTGACCAGCACACCCTGGCTGGTCCCATTGACGGCCAGTCCACCGGGGTTGCCATTGGTGGTGCCCACGTCGATCAGCGTGTTCATGTGCAACACGACGCCGTCTTCGAGGGTGAGCACCGGCGACGTCGCCCCGCTGATCTCGAGGTCTCCGACGACCAGGTAGGGGACGCCGGGATCGGGCCAGGCGGCGCTGCGCTCGACCTCGCCCCCGACCAGCTCGATGCGGTCGTCGGCGTTGCCGGTCAGCACATTGTCGGTGCCCATGCCCTCGGGGTGGCCCTTGCCGATGCGAATGGGCACATCCAGGCCGCCGGTGATGGTGGTGCCGGTCACCGTCACGCCGCCGACGTTGTGGGCGGCGTAGATGAGCGGCTGCGAGGCGCGCTCCAGGTGGCTGTCGACCACGATGAGCCGGGAGTCGGCGTCGATGACGCGCACGCCGTGCAGCTCGTTGTCCAGCGCCGTGAGCTGCTCGACCGCGACGTCGCCGCCCTCGGCCACGCTCACACCGATCGCGGCGTACTCGGTGGTGAGGCCCTTGATGGTGGTGCCCAGGTCGTACTCCTCGGTGCGAACGCCGAACCAGTCACCTGCCAACGGAGAGACCGCGGCCGAGGTCATCACGACGGGGTCGGCGGCCGCATCGATCACCAGCTGGCCCGGAGCCAGCGAGCCGATGTACAGGCCACCGCCCTCCCACTCCAACACCGCGCCCGGATCGATGGTGAGGGTGGCGCCACTGGCACCGCCCACGTTGACGTGTCCCTGCATCTGGTAGGGCACGGGCAGCGCGTTCCAGGTCGCGTCCTGCTCCAGCAGGCCCGAGGTCACCAGCACCGTGTTGCGGAAGTTGCCGACGAACTGGTTGTCCGCGGCGATCTCGGCCACCTGGGAGGGCCTCACGAATACAGGATGGTCGAGGTTGTCGGCGATGAGGTTGCCGCTGAAGCTGCCGCCGGTGCCATCGCCCAGGGTGGTCGTGTCGTGCACGACGTACACGCCGTACCCGTAGTTCGCGACCACATCGCATCCGGACATCCTCAGCTGAGAGAAGCCTTGCGCCTGCACACCGTGGTTTCGCGCATTCATGATGGTGCAGTCGCGCAGCTCGACGTCGCCTCCCTGCACTGAGATGGCGATGCCCTGCGCATTGTCGAAGGTGAAGCCCTGCAGCAGGCTGGGCTGGGTGTTGGCCAGGAACTGGATGCCACCCGCCGGCTGAGGCGTGTTCCCCGTCAGGGTCACGCCCTCGGTCGAGCCCTGGATCTGCACCGAGCCGAAGGCGTCACGGCCCACCAGCATGGACTTGCCCGAGGTGAACTGCACGGTGGTGCCGTCCTCGATGGTGAGCTCGGAGTGCACCAGTAGGTCGCACGAGACGTGGTGGATGACGTCGGGGCCCCAGGTCTCGGGCAGCTGGATCTCGCTGCGCCCATCGCACTCGTTGACCACGCAGTCGTCGTCGGCGATGCCGTTGCAGTCGTCGTCGATGCCGTTGCCGCACACCTCGGGCACCAGCGGCTTGACGTCGAAGTTGGTGTCGTCGCAGTCGAAGTCGTCGTCGGCAAGGCCGGCCGGCGGCGTCTGCCCGCAGCCGAGCGTGGGCGCGTTGGGGTCGCCCCAGCCGTCGCCGTCGGTGTCGGCGAAGTACCAGGTGGCGTCGGGGTCGGAGGGGTCGGGGTCGACGTCGATGCGGCCGTCGCAGTCGTCGTCCAGGCCGTTGCAGATCTCGGTGGCGGCGGGGTTCACGCCCGCCTCGGTGTCGTCGCAGTCCTGGTCGTCGGCGCCGTAGCCGCTGGGCTGAGCGCACTGCACCAGGGCCGAATCGGGGTCGCCGTAGGTGTCGTTGTCGGTGTCGGCGTACCAGGTGGACGCGTCCTCGGCATCGGGCTCGTCGACATCGCCGTCGCAGTCGTTGTCGACGCCGTCGCAGTACTCCAGCGCAAACGGGCTGATGTCGGGATCCCCGTCGTCGCAGTCGAGGGTGGCGGCGTTCAAGGGATCGTCTTGCGACCACACCAGCCCGTCGCCGTCGCAGTCGCTGGGCTGGATGGTGATGACCTCGTTGGCCGACACCGCCGCCCCGGCCACGTCGGTGGCGGTCATGGTGAGCTGGTAGATGTTGGCGGGCACCCGAGGCACGAAGAACGACGCGGACCCGCCCGGAGCGCTGGTGGGCAGCGACGCGTAGTCGCCCAAGCCCTGCGGATCCGACCAGCTCAGCACCAGGGTGCCATCGTCCTGGTCGGGGTCGGTGGCCGTGACGTCGACCCAGAAGCCGGCACACTCGCTCACGATGGGCGGCAGGATCGCGGGGACGGGACGGGTGTTGGGGCCCACCGCGAAGGTGAGCGTGGCAACGGCGTAGCTGCACACGTCCTCGGGGGTGCCGACGGTCAGGGTGAGCGTGTGCTCGCCCGCGTCGACCGAGCCCGGCTCGATGGGAATGCGGATGATGCTCTCTTCGACGACCGCTCCCGCGACCGACAGCGCGAGCGCCCCGTCGAGCACCAGCGACAGCGTCTCGGTGACCTCGTCGGCGCTGGGCCCGCCATAGGCGGCCTCGACCCACCACGTCTCGCTGGGATTGACCAGTCCGTCTGCGGGGGCGGTGAACTCCAGGTCGTACACACGGGTGCACGAGTTGGTGATGAGCGGCCCATCCCCACAGCCCGCCGCGAACAGGATGAACAGCAATGCCGAGTGGCGGATCATGGGGCGTCCTCCGCGACGAGCTCGTCGCCGACGTAGTGCCAGAGCTGCCATTCGCCAGGCAGCTCCTCGGTTTCGGGGTCGAAGTCCAGCTCGCCAGACGCCCCGGAGAGGTCGATGCCCTCGTCCAGGTAGTCGAAGGTGGCGACGATGTCGGGCCAGTCCTGGCCGCGCGCCGAGAAGGGGCTGCCGGCCGACAGGCGGCGCAGGCCCCGCGCCACCTCGTGCGGCCCGGCCTGCACCTCGGGGCGCGTCGCCCAGGCCACGCCATTCATCAGCAGCCAGGCCGCATCGAACGAGGCCAGCGCATCGGCGTCGGTGGGCAGGCGATCGTTGCCGGTGAGCGCCCCCACCGTGCGCCAGTAGTCCTCGAAGGACGCCGCCTCGAGCCGCGACGGCGGGGCCGTACCGCGCACCGCCGGCAGCAGCCGGGCGCCGCCGGCGACCGTGGTGGGCACATCGGGGTGCACGCCCATCGACGTGGTGAACACGGGTGTCTGGTCCCACCCGGCGGCGTCGAGCGCGTCGAGCGTGGCGACGGCCCCCGGCGGGTCGGAGGGCACCAGCACGATGGCATCGGCCGCGAGCGCATCGGAGGCTGCGCTCACCTCTTGCACGTCGATGCCCGCGCCCAGTGCGGCCAGCACCTCGGTGACGAGCGCGTCGGTGCCGGGGTCGGCGAGCACGCTGACCGAGGTGATCCCGGCGCCGGCGACCGCCGTGGCCAGTGCCGTCGCCTGGGTGCTGTGGGCGGGCACGCTGCGCCACACCAGCCCGGGGCTGTCGTCGGTGGGCCCGGCCGGGTCGAGCTCGACAAAGGCATCGGTGCGGTCGGCGCCGGTCATGAGCACCGCCCTGCCCGCCACCGCATCGACGGCGGCCTGCAGATCGTTGGTGGGTGCCAGCAGCGCGGCGACGCCGAGCTCATCGGTGAGGGCGTCGACCGCATCCAGCTCGCACTCCAGGACGGCGACCGGGGCCCCGCGCAGACCGCCGGCGGCGGACACCTGGAAAAAGGCAGTCTCGGCGCCTTCCCAGGCCGAGGGGTCGACGTCGCGGTGAAGCAGGCTGCCCACCGGGGTGACGTCGCGGTAGGCATCCAGATCGTCGAAGAGATCGGCCGGCCGGGTACGGCCACAGCCCGAGGGCAGGCCCGCGTCGGTGCAGAAGCCGTCGCCGCCACACACACTGGCAAAGCCGAAGGCCTCGGCGCACTGCCCGTGGGTGTCGCAGGCGCCGACCGAGGGGTTGCCCAGCGAGCAGCCCAGCGCAAAGAACAGCCACATCATCACCACGCCCCCCGCAGTCCGATGTGCCCGACACCCGCGTGCACGTCGACGCCGCGCACGTTGCGGCTCACCAGCAGTGTGGCGCCGGCCGCGATGGCCGCCGAGCCCAGCCCCACGCCGATGTCGGCCAGCAGCGCGCTGCGGCGTGCCTCACCCAGAGACTCGGCCGCAGCGGTGGTGCACACCCCGACCTCTTCGTTGCAGTCGACGAGCGCGTACGACCGGGCCTCGAGCGCCTTCTGCCCCGACTGCACCCCCAGCCCCACCCCGATGCCACCCGCCGCGATCAGCCCCACCGAAGCCAAGGGCACGCGCGAGCGACGCGGCTTGGTCGAGGGCAGCTCGACGTCTTCGGCATCCAGGGGCAGCTCATCGCCCAGATCGACGACCTCGGGGGGGTTGGAAGCCTCGCTGTCGGCCACCAGGCGCGCTTGTTCGACGTCGGCCAGGGCGGCCTCGCGCAGCGCGGCCTCAGCCTCGTCGGGCTGCGGTCGATCGGCGTCGAAGCGGCTGATGTCGTTGGCCGCGTTGTCGAGCTCGCCAGCGCGCGCCCAGGCGCTGGCCGCCCGGAGCAGCAGGTGAAGCTCGCCGGTCTCGCGAAATCCCTGGGTCCACAGCTCCGCCGCCTGGGGGTAGGCGCCGGCATCGAACAAGGCCTGGCCCTGAGCCAGCCGATCGGCTGTGGCATCGGCGGGCGTGGAGGAGCCGGGGGTCGGGCCGGAGCCGGGGTCTTCTTGAGCGCGCGCGGACGACGTGCACAACAAGACCAGGCCCCCAAGCAGGGCAAGCTGGCGCATGGGTTCTCGCAGAGGCGTGCCCATCATGGCCGCAGCCGCGCCAATGCGCCAGCCGTCCCGGCACTTTCCGTGAACCAGCATCGCCCCGAGCTGTGCGATATTGGACGATATGGACTTCGATCGAATCAGCCGAGAGTGCTTGCGTGCGCTGCGCGCGCACCGCTCCCAGACCATGCTCAGCCGCCGCCTGGGCTTCCAGACCAACGTCGTGTACCGGTGGGAGTCCGGGCGCAGGCGCCTGCGGGCCTCGGACTTCCTGCGCGCGGCGGATCGCTGCGGGGTCGATGTGGGTGCCGCGGTGGCCCGCTTCTTCAAGGTGCCCGTGCCCGCATCGGCGGGCGCAGACGACCCCGAAGAGGCGGTGCGCGCGCTGCTGGTGCAGCTGCAGGGCTCACTGTCCGCCCGGCAGCTGGGCGAGCGCATCGGGCGCAGCCGAGATGCCGTGCAGCGCTGGCTCTCAGCGGGGGCCCACCCCTCTCTGGCCGATGTGCTGCGCGTGGTGCACACCACCACCCACCGTGTGTCCGACTTCGTCGAGGGCTTCGTCGACCCGGCCAGCGTGCCCGCCTTGGCCGAGTCCTGGGAACAGGCGCGCTCCCACCGCCTCTCCGTGGCCCGGGCCCCCTACGCACAGGCCTTCTGGTGCGCGCTCGAACTCGCGGAGTACCAAGACCTGGAGCAGCACGAGCCGGGCTGGCTGGCCCGTCGGCTGGGCATGCCCATCGAGACCGAGACCGAGGCCCTGCAAGCGCTCGAGGCCGGCGGACACCTGCGTCGCGACCGCGGCAAGCTGCACCCCGGGTCCAACGTGGTGCTTGACCTGGGTCCCATGTCCCGAGACAGCCACCGCGTGCGCCATCGCTGGCTCGAGCTGGCGGCCAAGCGCCAAGACGACGGCGACCCGGGCATCTTCTCGTACAACCTCTTTGGCTGTGACGCGCCCACCTTCGGGCGCATCCGCGAGCTGCACAACCAGTACTTCCAGCAGGTGCGGGCCCTGGTGTCCGACTGCGAACGGGCCGACGACGTGGTGTTGACCCAGCTGAACCTGTTTCGGCTGACGCGGTAGGGGCACACTAGAAGTTCGTGTCGCCCAGCGTGTTCCCCGAGAACGTCACGGTCGACAGATCAGGGCGCTCGGGCTGATTCAGGTCCATGCCGTACAGGCCCCAGGCGCCGGACTCCCTCAGCTCGACCTGGTCGAGCACGATCGGGCTGGCCACGTCCATGCGCACGTTCCCGGTGACGTTGCTGGAGTCGGCGTTGCCGCCGTACTCGAAGACCGCGTGGCGCACCGTGCCCGTGGTCGAGGCGTCGAACTCCCAGAACTCCCAATCGCCCGGCGCCGGGGTGGCCGAGCTGGACGTGACCCGGATGGGCTGCGAGGCCGTGCCCACCGCCACCAGCTCCGCGCCTCCTCCCCAGCCGAACACCATCTCGGCGCCGGGCACCATCTGCAACACGACGCCGGGGTCGATGGTGACGACAGGAGGCGTGACCGCGTCACCCACGCGCACGATGCCACCGATGATCCAGTCGGCGTCGAGCGCACGGAAGCGGGTGTCCTCGTCGACCTGGTTGAAGCCGGTGAACGAACGGATGTAGATGCTGTCGAACTGATTGCCCGACAGCACATTGCTCGCCTCGACCGCATCGGCATTCTCGGCCTTCATGAAGTAGATCGGCCGCTGATTGCCGGTCATCGTGCTGTTGGTGATGCGCCGAACGCGCCCCCCGTCGATCACGCGGAGGCCATCGGCGCCGTTGCCTTCGAACACGCAGGCATCGAGCTGCAGGACGTCGGCCGTGTCGTCCAAGAACAGCCCGTAGTCGCTGCTGTAGCGAATGCTGAGCCCGCGAATCACGCCGATGTCGGAGCGCGACATGCGCATGGCCCCGCTCCATCCGGGCGAACCGCCCGCGTAGTGCACGGACAGCCCGTCCAGCCCCAGCGGCCCGACGTGGCCATTGCCGTAGAAGCGCACGCCCGGCCAGTCTCCAGGCGATGGGCTCGATCCCTTGCCGGTGAGCAGCACCGCGCCGCCCACCTGCAGCGACCCGTTCTGCACCAGGATCCCGGAGTACTGGCCAAAGCGGATCTCGACCCCGTCGTCGATGGTGAGCGTGGGCAGGCTCACCCCGTCCACCACGATGGGGTCGTAGGCCATGGAATAGGCCGTGCCGCCGTCGGGCCAGGTGAAGTCGGCGTCGTAGACCGGCGAGTCGCGCAGCGCGATGACATCCGAGATGTTGCCGCTGAAGGTGTTGCTGGCGCTCATGGACGGGATGGCCGAGCTCACGATGCTCAGCGCCGTGCCGTTGTTGTCGACGATCTGGTTGCCGGCGAAGGCCGCGAGCCCGCCCTCGACCCGCATGCCCGTGGTGTCGCCACCGCGGATGGTGCTGTCGACCAGCGACAGCAGCGAGTAGGGCTCCACGTCGATGCCGATGCCCATCGCCTCGATCACCTGGACATTGCGCAGGTCGATCAGCGGCGCCGGCGTGTCGCTGAGCCCCAGCAAGCGAACGGCCGAGTCGGCGTGCTGGATCACCAGCCCATCGACCTGGCTGCCCTGGTCGAAGGCCCCAAAGTCGACACCGCGCCACGCACCTGGGACGGGCACGGCCGACCGGGACTCGAGCACCACCGGGTCGCTCGCCGCATCGATGAACAGGCTTCCCGGCCGACCCTTGCCCGCCGACAGCCCTCGCCCGCTGCTGAACCGAAGCGTGGCCCCCGGCTCGATGGTGAGCACCGGTGAGGCCAGACCACCGATGGGCAGGCCATCGTCGATGAGGTAGGGCACGTCGAGCTTGGACCACACGGCATCCTGACTGACCCACCCGTCTTGCACCTCGACGCCGGGCAGCCAGTTGCCGGTCAGGTCGTTCAGGAGACCGATGGCACTGACCTCGTCGGGGGGCAGGCTCACCGGGTAGCCGAGGTTGGCGGTGAGCGTCGTGCCCTCGAGGGCCGACAGGAATCCATCGATGTGCAGGCCGTCGCCGAGCATCTGCTCGACCCGGCAGTCGACCACCGAGATGTCGCCGATGTCGGCTACCTCGATGCCATGGCTCGTTCCCAGCGACAGCTGCCCATCGACCAGGTCGAGGTACGGCGCCTCGCTGTAGATCGCGCTGCGCCCGTCGTCGGTGCCCTCGATGCTGAAGTGCGCCAGCGCGCTGCCGGTGTCGAAGCGCCCGAACCACAGCTGGCCCGCCGGCAGCGACGCGAGCTCGGGCCGAAACACCACCGGGTCGCTGGCGGTGCCATTCACCAGCAGGCGGCCGGGCGCACTGCGCGCGACCTCGATGCGCCCATTGCCGCGGAACATCACCTCGGTTCCGGCCAGCACCGTCAGCGTGCTCTCGACCTCGACGGGGCAGGTCACCCGGTGCGTGGCGTCGGGCCCCCACACCACAGCGGTGTCGATGAGCCCGCAGTGGTCGATGAAGCAGGCCTCGTCGACCGCCCCGTCGCAGTCGTCGTCCTGGCCGTTGCCGCACTGCTCGTCGGCAAGCGGGTGGGCGGCGGCGTCGCCGTCGTTGCAGTCGGTCGCGTCGGTCGACACGCCGGCGCTCGGCGCGCAGGCCGTGGTGGGGCTGGCCAGGTCGCCAAAGGTGTCGCCGTCGGCGTCGGTGTAGTAGACGTCGCCGTCGAGCGGCGCGTCGTCGATCTCGCCGTTGCAGTCGTTGTCGACGCCATCGCAGTACTCGTCGCCACCGGGACGCACGGTGACGTCGGCATCGTCGCAGTCGCCGCCGGTGCCGATGTAGCCCGGAGGTTGAGTGCACTGCACCACCAGCGTGGTCGGATCGCCGTGCCCGTCGCCATCGCCGTCCAGGTACCACTCAGGTGCCTGAAAGGCGTCGGCCTCGTCGACCGCCCCGTCGCAGTCGTCGTCGACGCCGTTGCACACCTCGAGCTGGGACGGGTTGATCGCGAAGTTGGTGTCGTCGCAGTCGGTGCCGCCGTCGCCGAGAGAGATCCACCCGTCTCCGTCGCCATCGGTCGGGATCACCGAGAAGGTGACGCTGGAAGTGCGCGAGCCCCCCACCGGATCGGTCACCCGCACGCCCAGGGTGTAGCTCCCAGCGGGCAACAACGGCAGGTACCACTGGGCGACACCGTCCCCGTCGGGGTGCTCGGGCGCCGTCGGTTGATCGACCCCGATGCCGTTCCACACGAGGTCGAGCACCGCCTGGTCGGTCTCTTCGTTGTCGAAGACCGAGATGTCCACCAGGATGTTCTCGGACGACAGGTACACGTCCTGATCGCTGGGGCCGTAGAAGTTCACCGAGGGGTCGGTGTTGGGCACCACGAAGAAGGACGCCTCGCACTCGGCCACCTCGGCCTCGTCGGACACGGTGATGGTGAGCGTGTGGTAGCCCTCGCGCAGCAGCGTGCCCGCCACGTCCAGCGTGGCGCCGATGTCATCGAGATCGGGCTCGCCGGGCAGGATGCCGTCCAGGTCGCTCACGGCCCGAAAGGACAGCTCCTCGGGCGGGGTGTCCGAGTCCGAGATGGCGACCGCCAGCTCGAAGTCCTGGCCAAACAGCAGCTCGGTGTCCTGGGCCGGCCAGGTGACCTCGCAGCTGGGCGGAAAGCGCTGGTCGGTGAGTCCCACGTCGCCAGTCCCGCGACAAGCCAGTAGCGAGCCGACGAGCAGCATCAGGGAGCCGAGGCGATGGTGCATGGGGGACTCCGGGTCGCATCGTAGCAGCGACTCAGGGCACCCGACAGCTCATCATTCCCGGCTTCGAACCATCGCCTCCCACTCGGTGTGCACCGCGGTCTCGGGGTCGTCGACGCGGCGGTAGGTGTGGGCCCCGAACCAGTCGCGCTGGGCCTGGATCACGAACGCGCTGCCCCGCTCGCGGATGACCGTGTCGAACCAGGCCAGCGACGCCGACAGCGCCGGCACCGGGATGCCCGCCGCCACCGCGGCCCCGACCACGGTGCGCCACGAGCGAATCGCCGGCGTGAGCCGCTCGGCGAAGCTCGGGTCCAAGAACAGCAGCGGCAGGTCGGGACGCTTGTGGAACGCCTCGTACACGTCGTCCAGGAAGGCGGCGCGGATGATGCAGCCCGCTTTCCAGATGCGGGCCATCTGCGCCATGTCGGTGTCGTAGCCGCGATCGTCGCTGGCGGTGCGCAGCAGCACGAAGCCCTGTGTGTAGCTCATGATCTTGGCGGCGTAGAGCGCGTTCTCGAGGTCGGCGACGTCGATGCCGAACAGCAACTCGCGCGGCAAGTCGGCGAAGGCCTTGGCCGCCTCGCGCCGCACCGGCTTCATCGCCGACAGGGCGCGGGCGTCGACCGCCGCCGCGATGGTGGACAGCGGCACACCGGCCTCGGTCGCCGCGATGGCCGTCCAGCGGCCGGTGCCCTTCTGGCCCGCCACGTCCAAGATGGCGTCGAGCAAGAACTCGCCAGGCTTCTGCGGGTCTTCGACGGTGCAGATGCCCGCGGTGATCTCGATCAGGAAGGACTTGAGCCGCCCCTCGTTCCACCGGGCGAAGATGGCGCCGATCTCGTCGGGGTCCATGTGCAGGCCGTCGTGCAGCAGGGTGTACACCTCGGCGATGAGCTGCATGTCTCCGTACTCGATGCCGTTGTGCACCATCTTGACGAAGTGCCCGGCCGAGCGCTTGCCGCAGTAGGCCACGCACGGGCCCGAGTCGGACACCGCCGCCGCCGACTCCAGGATGGGCTGCATCGCCTCCCAGGCGAGCGGATCGCCGCCGGGCATCATGGACGGGCCCTCGAGCGCGCCCCGCTCGCCGCCGGACACGCCCATGCCCATGAAGCGCCAGGGCCGCGACTCGGACCGATCGATGCGGCGCTCGGTGTCGGGGAAGTGCGCGTTGCCGCCGTCCACGATGATGTCGCCGTCGGCCAGGCGCTCGTCGAGGTCGTCGATCACGTAGTCGACGGGCTTGCCGGCGGTGACCATGATCACCAGCTTGCGGGGCGGCTTCAGCGCGGCCACCAGCTCGTCGTAGTCGGCGCAGGGCACGAAGCGCTCGTCTCCGTGCTGGGCCATGAAGGCGTCGGTCGCCGAGGAGGTGCGGTTGTACACGGCCACGGTCAGGCCGCGACTATGGAAGTTGCGGGCGAGGTTCGCGCCCATCACACCGAGGCCGATGATGGCGATGTCTGCTGAGGGCATGGGATCTCCTGGTTGCGACAGGCACGGAGGCCTGTCCTCCTTGGGGCCGGCAAGGAGGACGGGCCTCCGTGCCCGTCTTCACAACTTCGCGGCCGCGGGCGGGTCGAGCACCCAGTGCACCTCACCCTTGGGCTGCAGGCGCCCCAGCGGCAGGCTGGCGTCGCCGGAGCCGGCGCGGGCGATGACGCTGGCCTTGCTGGCCCCGCGGGCGATGAGCACCACCATGTCGGCGTTCTCGAGCACCGGGCCGGTCAGGGTGATGCGGTTGGCGGGGGGCTTGGGGCTGTCGCTGATGGCGACGGCGAGCTCGGGGCTCTCGAGTGCCCAGTGGTTGGGAAAGAGCGAGGCGATGTGGCCGTCGTCACCCACGCCGAGCAGCACGATGTCGAGCTTGTCGTCGAAGTACATGCGGAAGCCGCGCCGAAAGCTCTCGAGGTCGGCTCCGAGCTCGAGGCCGCGGGACATGGGCAGGATCTGCTCGGGCAGGTGCGGCACATTGGCGAGCCACAGCTCTTGCAGCATGCGGTAGTTGCTGCCATCGGGGTAGGCCAGCCAGCCGGGCTCACGGGCGTCGATGGGCAGGTGGCGCTCGTCGATGGTGGTGACCCACAGCTTGCTGTACACCTGCGGCGACAGCGAGCGGCCGAGCCACCCAAAGGTGTCCCGGGGTGTGCTGCCGCCCGCCACTCCGATGCGGCAGCGACCGTAGCGGTTGATCGCATTGGCAATGCCTCGGGCCAGGATGGGTCCGGCCGCTCCGGCGAGGTCGGTGGTGACGTGCAGCTGCATGGGGCTCCCGCAGAGAGGGCCGGGCGCGCTACTCGACGTCGCCCCACAACCCTTCGCTCCCTCGCCATAGCCCGTCCGCCGCCACTGGACCCGTCGACCCCGCGGCGTAGGGATGCACCGGCGGATCCACCTGGTCCCAGCCGGCTCGGATGGCATCGGCGAAGCGCCAGGCCGCCTCGACCTCGTCGCCTCGGATGAACAGCGTGGGGTTGCCGTCGATGGCATCGAGCAGCAGGCGCTGGTAGGCCGGCGCCGAGGGCCGGGCGCCCTCCAGGTCCTTGTAGTCGAAGCCCAGGGTGGCGTGCCGCATGATGCTGGCGCTGCCCGGCTCCTTGACCAGGAAGCCCAGGCGGATGCCCTCGGTGGGCTGGATCAGGATGCGCAGCGCGTTGGGGCGAAGCGCGCACACCTCGCCCGCCCCGACCCCGGCCAGCAGGTCGACCGGCGGCACCCGAAAGCGCAGCACGATCTCGGAGTAGCGCCGATGCAGGCACTTTCCGGTTCGCAGCAGGAAGGGCACCCCGTTCCACCGCCAGTTGTGCACCTGAGCCCGAATCGCCACGTAGGTCTCGGTGCGCGAGTCGTCGGCCACACCCGTCGCCTGCCGGTAGCCGAGCTCGCGGCTGTCCGACGCCGTGTATTGGCCGCGCACCACGTCGTCGTGCACTTGCTGTGGCGTGAGCGGCACCAGCGCCTCGAAGACCTTCACCTTCTCGTTGCGCACGGCCTCTGCGTGCATCGAGCTGGGCGGCTCCATGGCGACGAGCGACAGCAGCTGCAGCACGTGGTTCTGCACCATGTCGCGCAGCGCCCCGGCGCCGTCGTAGTAGCGCCCCCGGTCGCCGTCGATGCCCACGGACTCGCACACGCTGATCTCGACCGACTCGACGTGCTCGCGGCTCCACAGCGGCTCGAAGATGGCGTTCTGGAAACGAAAGCCCAAGATGTTCTGGACGGTCTCTTTGCCCAGGTAGTGGTCGATGCGCAGGATCTGGTCTTCGCGCAGGTGCTCGAGCAGCTGGCGGTTGAGGCGCTGGGCGCTGGGCAGGTCGGTGCCAAAGGGCTTCTCGACCACGACGCGGCGCCAGCCAGCGCGATCGCCGAGCTCGCAGGCGAGCAAGCCCGCCTGGTCGAGGTGGGCGACCGTGGGCCCGAAGAGCGCGGGTTTCAGGGCCAGATAGAACAGGCGACCCGCCCGCTGCGGGGTGCAGTCGGCGTGATTGGCCAGCTCGTCGATGGTGTGCCGCAGCCGAACGACGTCCTCGGGCACCGTGCTGTCTCCCTGCACGTAGTGCACCTGGGAGCGAAACGCGGGCCAGTGGCCCTTCAGGCGCTCGGGCAGCCACTCCGCGAGCTCGTCGCGCCACGCGTCGGCGTCTTTCGCACGCCGGGCCACCCCGATGATCTGCAGCGGACGGTCCGCGAATGCGCCCTGGGCAAAGCTGCCCAGCAAGGCGGGCACGAGCTTGCGAGCGGTCAGATCGCCCGAGGCCCCAAAGATAATGACCTGATTGAGCGGATGGGACACGGAACCCCCCAAGGCGTGGCTGCCGAGTGTAGCGGCTTGGCGGTCAAGAAGGCAGGAGGACCGTGGACAAGGGCAAGCTTCTGGAGCCAAGGTACGATCCGGAGGTCCCGTGTTCCGAACCTGTCTCTTTGCCGCACTCAGCTGCAGCCCTGGTGTTGCCCTGGCGCAGGTCGTGCTGGAGATTCCGACGCTCGGCTATGACGGGTTTGGCTCGCCCCTCGACGGCGAGCACCAAGTCACCCTGGCGCTCTACGACGCACCAAACGGAGGCAGCCCCCTCTGGTCGACGACCCAGTCGCTGCTGTTCAGCGACGGGCACATCACGGTTCCGCTTCCCGGCGCTGGCGATCCCCTCACCGTCGATGACGTGACGGCGCCGGTCTGGCTCTCTTTCGCCATCGACGGCAGCGCCCCCGTGGGCGCCCGCGCCAAGCTCGACGTCACCGCAGCCGCCAGCTGCCTGACCGACGGCACCGCAATCGCCAACGTTCCCGACGCCGACGGCGACGGATACGGCGATCCCGTCACCATCGTGGGCGCCGCCTACGCCGCCTTCGCCCACGAGTACCTGTTCACCTGCGGTCAGGCCCCACCCACCGGCTACGGGCCGCCCACCGACTGCGTCGACTGGGACGACACCATCCATCCCGGTGCGACCGAGGTGTGCAACGCCTACGACGATGACTGCAGCGGCGTGGCCGACGATGGGGTGACCGACGGCGACGGCATCGCCTACCGCGACAACGACGGTGACGGCTTTGGTGCTGGCGCAAGCCACATCGGCTGCCCCACCAGCCCGGGCTGGGCCGACAACGCCGACGACTGCAACGACAACGACGCCTCGATTCACCCCGACGCGGTCGAGCTGGCCGACGACGGGCTCGACTCCGACTGCGACGGTGCCGCCAATCCCGGCGAGACGGCGGTTCCCGACACGGGCAGCCCGGACGACGACCCCTGGACCGACGAGGACTGCTGCTTCGAAGACTGGAGCGACACGGGCCGGCGGCGGCGCGGGCCCCTGCAAGGGTGCGACACCAGTCCGGCGAAAGCACCCGGTGGCCTCCTGGTGCTCGTCCTGGGAGTGGTGGGGATGAGGCGGCGCTCTGGCGGCTGGCCTCCGTCGAAGAAGGCGACGTCCACGGGTTAGGATCGCTTCATGGCAGGACAGACACCCGAAGAACGCCTGCAGCGACTCATCCGCACCTCACGCCGGGGTTGGTCCGCCGTGTGCGCCGACGACGCGCCTCGCCAAGCTGCCGTGACGTGGCTCGCTGCCCATCCTTCGCCAAACCCCGCCATCGACCGGATGTGGCGGGAGTGCTTGCTGGGCTCCAATGCACTGGCGGACTGGCTGTCCTCGACCGACAGGCCCGAGACCTGGGAACTCGCTGATCCCACCCTGCGCTCTGTCCTCGCCAGCCACCCTTTCGCCGGACTGCCCAGATGGTCGACCCGCAAGACGTAGATCGCATTCTCCCGTACCGGACGGGCGCCATCGGCGATGCCGAACGATGCCATCGATTCGAGCACAACCTCGGCGCCCTGCGCGTCTTGCTGGGACTCTAGTTGGCCCAGGTCCACACCCAGACTGACGTCGACGCCATCCGCGTGCGCATCGCCAAGGGCGGCTCCCGCTGGCTCACCGCCGCGTTCAGCTCGATCTTCATGGGCAGCGGCACCCTGGCGATGGGCGCCGGGCTCTGGGCGATCGGACAGGTAGCAACGGGCGACCTGTTCATGCTGCCCTTCGTGATCATCCCAGGGCTCATCGGCGGCGCCCACTTCTACGCCGGTGCCAACGGCGTTCGTGAGGCCCTCGAAGAGGTCGAGCTGGCCGCAGACCTGAACACGCTCACCATCACCCGGTCGATCGGCGGCATCGTGCCCATCCAGACGCGCACCTGGCCGCTGAACAAGGTGGCTGTGCAGGCCGTGGGCATGCAGCTGAAGGTGGTCAGCCCCGACGGCGTCGAGCTGCTGCCCGGGACCGGCCAGGAGCACGAGATCGCGGCCATCGAGGGGCTGATCGCCGCCGCGGTCGAGGGGGCCAGCGACCTGCAGATGGAAGGGGAGGCGCCGGAGGCGCTGCGCGGCATGCGGGGACGGTCCGAGGGGGAGCGCGCGGGTTAAGGGCCGAGCAACCCGGAGAACCCATGCGATCTGTCTCGATGACAGCGGTGCTGCTGGTCCTTGCCTGCAACCCCGCAGCCGACGACACCAACGACTCGGGAGGCGGCAGCGACGCCGACGCCGACGCCGACAGCGACGCCGATGCCGACAGCGACGCCGATGCCGACAGCGACGCCGATGCCGACGGCGACACCGCCGCGGACACCGGCGACACCGCAGCCAACACCGGCGACACGGCGGCCATCGACACCGGACCCTGGCAGTGGGACTGGTACGAGTCCGCGGGTCTCGCGGCCGCGGACCCGCAGTACGACATGCCGACCGACGTCGGCGACAGCTCGGACGGCAGCTTCTTCTCGGACCAGACCATCGACTTCGCCGGCGGCGTGTACCAGTTCAACAGCTTCGAGGTCGGCGCGGGAGGGTGGCTCACCAGCAACGGCGACGTCACCTTGCTGGTCGACGGCCCGGTGACCCTCGGCGATGGAGCGTGGTGGACGGTGAACGGCTCGCTCGAGATCGTCGCATCGGGAGCGTTCAGCGTCGACTGTGCCGGCATCGAGTCTCGGGGGCACATCCGCATCTACCAGACCACCGACGCCGGCATCTCGGTCGCGTGCGGCGCGAGCTTCGGCAGCGCGACGCTGTACAGCAGCCGCGTCGACGACACCAGCGCCGGCGAGATCGAGCTGTGGACCCGGGGCGGCATACTCGCCGACACGGCCTACTTCATCACCGACATCGACAACGCTGCGACGGTCACCGACCGGGTCGGTGGCGACGTGGTGATGCGCGCCTACGGTGCCATCGAGCTGCTGGACAACTCGTACATCATCCTGGACGACGACAGCATCGGGGCAACGGGCAGCGCGTGGCTGCAGACCGAGTCCGACCTCTCGCTGCTCGAGGGCAGCTATGTGATCGGGGGCGACTCGGGCGCCCCAGGCGGCGGAAACATCCACGTTCGCGCGGGCGGCAACATGCAGATGGAGCAGGACTCTTACCTGCTGGCCGGTGACGGCTCGTGGATCGATGTGCACGTCGACGGCGACATCACCCTCGACCAGGACTCGTACATCTACCCGCAAGAGGGCTACGGCCTGCCGCCGAACACAACGGTTCGGGGCCGGTCGCTGACCATGACCGCTCAGTCGTACATCTGGGCCTCCGACGCCACCAACGCCCGTGCCGGCGACCTGCTCATCGAGGTCGAGCAGGACTTCTCGCTGACCGACGGCGAGCTCTACGGGGGCAATGCCACGTGCGGCGACGCCGGCCTGGTCACGGTTCGAGCCGGCGGCGACGTCACCCTGACCGGCGAGGCCTACATCTGGGGGGGCGACGCCGACGAGGTCTCGTGCACCGCAGGAACGCCCGGCGACCTCCTGGTCGAGGCAGGCGGCGTGATCACCACACCCGACGACAGCGCCCACTTCGTCGCGGGCTCGTCGTCGGCGGCCACCGGGGCCATCACCCTGACCGAGGGAGCCACCGTCGACTTCACCCCGCACTCCGGCGTGGTCGAGATCGCGACCATCGACCAGGACGGTCCAGCCCTGGCCTCGGGCACCCACACCATCCTGGCGTGGACCGACGGCGCCTGGAGCGGTAACGGCGGCACAGGCAGCGTGTGGCTGGACCCCAACGACGACGGCGAGTGGCTGCTGGGCTCAGATTGCGTCGGAGAGCCGATCGTGGACGGATGGAGGCACCGGGCACTCGTGCCATCGCGCTTGTTCGATGGGGCCCGTGTTGATGGCTACGGATTCACCTATGGGAGCACCCCTTGAAGCTTCACTCGATCCTGGCCGTGCTGGCCATCGCCTGCAACCCGCCAGCCGCCGATGACAGCGACGACTCAGGCGGCGGCGGAACCGAGACCGACGCGGACACCGACGCTGACGCTGACGCTGACGCCGATGCGGACTCGGACTCGGACTCGGACTCGGACTCGGACTCGGACTCCGATACGGACACCGGGGACACCGGCGTCGTGCTCATCGACGACACCCCCGTCGACCAGCCCTGGGACAACACCGACGACATCGCATCGTCGTCGACTGGCATCGCGATCGCCGCCGGGGCACTGTCGGTCCAGGGACTCATCGAGCTCGGCGATGCCGGCGGCGCGACCTTGGGCGACTACACCACGGCAGGCAGCGAGGCGCTGTCGGCCGGCACCTACGAGTACGCGTCGCTGACGGTCGCAGCCGGCACCACCCTCGAGGTCCTGGGCGACGTCGTGCTGCAGGTCCAGGGCGACGTGACCGTGGCGGGAACCCTGGTGGCGGGCAACGGCTACGACATCACCATCGTAACCAACGGCGCGTTCTCGGTTATCGGCACGGGCAGCGTCTACCTGGGTGACGGCGGCGACTTCCACGTCGAACAGCCATCGACAGCCGGGATCGCGATCACCAACGGCGGGTGGATCATCACCTCGCGCGACAGCGTCGGAGCCCACGCGGGCAGCGTGGACTTGTGGACACGGGGGCCCATCGAGCTGGGGGAGTACGGCTGGATCATCCTGGACGGAAACAACGGCGACTGCGGCCACATCGACATCCGCGCCTACGGAGACGTCCAAGCCGTCTCGCCCGTCGAGAAGTCCGGCTTCTACTTCATCATCGATGGCGACCTGGGCTACGCCGAGTACCTGGACATCTTGACCGAGGGCGACCTCACCCTCAACGACTACGCCTACATGATCAGCGACGGCGACCTGGGCGGCGGCACCCTGGCCCTGCGCTCGATGGGCGACCTGACCTTGCACAACAGCTACGGCTTCACCAGCGCTCGCCTGGATCTGGTGGCCGAGGGCGCGCTGTCCATGGACGACGAGTTCAGCATCTTCAACCAGGCCGTGGTGGCCACCGAGGACAACGCCGTCGAGGTCCGCGCGTCGCTCATCGAGCTGGGCTACGCCAGCTACGTGGGCAACGACAAGCTCGATGGGGTCGACGCACCGCCCACCCGGGTGCACTCCGAGACCGACATCCTGGTGGACGGCACCGGCTGGGACGCGGGCTTCTACGCCGCCGACTCGGCGTGCGCCCGCGGGGGCGATCTGGAGCTCCGGGCGGGTGGCAACCTCACCCTCATCGATGGCTGGCTCAACGGCGGCTTGTCGCTGCCCGCAGCCTCTGGAGACGACGCCACCTGCACCTCGGTGCAGGACGTTGGCGGCGACGTCGACATCCAGGTCGGCGGATCGGTCTCGGTGACCGGCTCCTATGGCGAGATCGTCGCGGGCACCGGCACTACCGACGGTCAGCTGCTGCAGGTCGAGGGCGTCGATCCCGGCGTTCCACCCACCGACGCCGGGGTCGTGCACTGGCTGGGCGCCACGTCGCAGCCCCAGACCCAGCGCACCGAGCTTCTTGCCGTCAGCCTCGACATCTCAGAAGGGGATGCCCGCCTGCTCATCGACGTCGACGGCACCGACACCTGGGTGGACGCCAACTCGCTCGTGGGCACCGCCTTGCCGGACGGGTGGCGCTACCGCGCCGAGGTGCTTCAGCGGCAGTTCGACGGCAGCACGCTGGATGGCTTCAGCCTGACCTTCACGGCCAACCGCTGACGGCGCAGCCCCACCAGGGCGAGCACCGAGAGCAGCCACCCAGCGGGCATGCCGCCCTGCGCGGCGCAGGAGCAGACACCGGCTGAGGGCGGGTCGGGGTCGTCGTTGCCCTGGCCCCCGCCGTCACCGCCCAGATCGGAGTCGCTGTCGGCATCGGAGTCGCTGTCGGCATCGCTGTCGGCGTCGGCATCGGCATCGCTGTCGGCGTCGGCATCGGCATCGCTGTCGGCATCGCTGTCCGAGTCGGCATCGCTGTCGGTGTCGGTGTCGATGTCGGCATCGGACCAGGGGCCGGCCAGCGCCCCCGTCGACCCCACGTCCGCCCGGGTGCCGTCCGCATCGCCCTGGGTCGGGTCGCCCGCGTCGACCCCGGGCGAGCCCGGTGCCAGTTCCAGGCTCGCGGCGCAGTCACCCGGCGTCCACGTCGCGAACGACGCCGTCGCGGCCGAGCCGCCCACCCCCGGGTACCAGCTCGCGTCGCACCCCGCCGCCGACGCCACCCCCTCCGCCCGTCCAGCTCGAGTTGCGCAGCGCAAGCACGCCGCCGTTCACCGCGATGCCCCCATCGACGTGCTCGACGTCGGTGAAGCTCACCTGATCGAAGGTCGTGTCGGCGTCCTGCAGCCACATCGTCCACAGGTTGCTGGAGGCGGTGGCGTCGACGTCGGCGAAGTCCACCTGGCTAAGCGACACCGTGCTCTCGGCGACGTACACCAGGTTCCAGCCCGCGCCGCCCTGCACGTCGATGCCCGAGCCCGTGAAGATCGAGGCGTCGTCGACCTCGAGGAAGGCGTTGCCGAAGTCGACCACCCCGTTGTCGATGAAGGTGCCGTTGGTCAGCGTGAGCGAGCTTGCGTCGAACACAGCCACCGCACCCCAGCCGGTGTTCTGCTGGACGGTGACACCCGAGGCCCCCACGGCGGCACCGGAGCCGACCACCAGGCCCTGCCCGAATCCACCCACGCTCCGGGTGACCTCCAGGCCATCGATCGTCGCATCGCTCCCCAGCACCACCCCATTGCCGAGCGTGTTGTCAGCCGCAATCAGGTTCTCGAGCGTGGTGGAGCCCACGTCGCGGGTCCAGAACAGCTCGGCGCCCTCGTCGGGGTGGTCGCTGACGTTGCCCGTCCACGAGACGTTGCGCAGCACCACCGAGTCGGCCTCGGTCATGGTGATGTTCCAGAACACGTGCTGGTTGTCGTGGATGGTGCAGTCTTCGACCCGCAGCGCACCCAGGCGCCCCTGGTTCAGCCCCGTGGCGCCAATGGCACCGCCTTCGGTGTTGTTGTCGTGGATGTCGCAGCCCACGACCGTGATCTGGCTGCCATCGTTGACGCTGATCGCGGCATCGTGTCCCACGTTGGTGATCTCGATGTCGGTCAGCTCCATCTCGGCGTTCAGATCGAGCCGGACCCCACCAGCCCCCTGCCCGTCGACCACCAGATCGTGGCCGATGAGCCGCCCGCCGTTTCGCGCGATCAGGGTCACGTCGGTGGTGTACGACGCGGTGGTGCCGCTGCCGTTGAACCACGTGCCGCTTCGCACGGCACCGGGCTGGTTCACCACCGTGGCCCCGGTGAGCGTCACCTCGGCCCCCACCAGGGCGGCGATCGAAGGCACGATCGTCTGGGCGGTGGTGCCATCGGACACGATGGTGAGGGACTTGTTGGTGACGCGCACCACACCGGTGCCCGGATCGGTGTACGGAACCGCCGTGATGCGAATCACGTCGCCGTCGGCCGCCGCGAGCACCGCCGCATCCAGGTCGGCTTCATCGTCGGGGACACGGATCTCTGCGGCCATCGCCGCCGCCGCTAGAGGCAGGAAGAGCATGGATTCCTACTTGCAGCGGTTCACGAAGCTGCTGCACTTGAGCTCGAGCGGCACACCCGCGCTCACCGTGATGGTACCCGCCTCGACCGGCTCGGGGGCGTTGAACCAGGCATGCACGGTCCAGGTGCCCGCCGGCACTTCGCCCGGAAGATCGATGCGCTGGCCGTTGGCCTGGACCCACACCGAGCGGGCATCTCCCTTGGCGGTGACGCTGCCGGTCGCAACCGGCGCGGGCACCGGCAGCGGTGGAGGAGCCGCCTTCTGAGCCACGGGCTCAGCCGGCGCCTCAGCGACAGCCGGGGCCGATGGGGCAGCGGAACCCACCGGTTCCGGTGGCGACGGCGCTGAGATGGGCTCGGGGTCGGTGTTCGGGGCGTCTTCGGCGTCGGCTTCGGGCTCGGCGGCGGGCTCGTCGACGTCGGCGACCGCCGGCTCGTCCATGGGCTCTGGCGAGGCGGCCTCGACCTGGGCCGGCGGCGGTAGTTTGTCGCCCAGCCAGGTCTTGGCGCCGATGGCGCCGACCACCATCGACAGCACGCTCGCGACACCGATGGCCGCGTACAGCTTCCACGGATGGCCGACCTCGGGCGGCGCGAACGAGCTGTAGTCGGCCCGCGAGCTCCAGGTGCCCGCGCCATTGCTCGCCCGCGGGACGCGCGGCGCGTTGGGCAGGGCACGCCACTCGCCGCTGGCATTGTCGCGCATCCAGCCCGACCCCGAGGTGCCCGCGTCGGTACCGGTGAACGGATCGTTCGCGAACAGCTGCATCACCGCGTCGCAGTTGTCCAGCCGCTCGTTGGGGTCGACCACCAACATGCTGTCGATGGCCTCGACGATACCGGGCGCCAGGTCGGGGCAGTGCTCGACGGGCGAGATGTACTCGCCGCGGGTCACGGCGTTGAAGATCTGCAGCATCGCCTCGCCCTGGAACGGGCGGTCGTGGCACATCAGCTCGTACAAGATGACGCCCAGGCTCCACATGTCGGCGCGGCGGTCGACGGTGGAGGCGTCGTGGATCTGTTCGGGGGCCATGTAGTCGGGGGTGCCCATGGCCGCGCCGGTGCGGGTCCGGCGCTTGCCGCCCGACGTGGTGTCATTCAGGGCCTTCACCAGGCCAAAGTCCATCACCTTGGGCGACAGGCGGCCGTCGTCGGTCTTCTTGACCATGATGTTGGCGGGCTTCAGATCGCGGTGCACCAGGCCCCGCTTGTGGGCGTGCCGCACCCCCCGCATGATGCCGACGAACAGCTGCAGAGCGACATCGCGAGGGATGGGTCCCTGGTCCAGGATCTCGTCGAGCGCGTAGCCCTCGACGTACTGCATCACCAGGCCCGGGTCGCCGTCGACGTCCACCACGTCGGTCACCGAGACCACGTTGCGGTGCTGCAGCGTGGCCTGGGCGCGGCCCTCTTGCAGCAGGCGCTCGCGCACCCCCTTGGCCCCACCGGACAGCACCTTGAGCGCGTGCAGCGAACCCAGGACCTTGTGCTCGACCTGGTACACCATCGCCATGCCGCCTTCGCCGATGAAGCCCACGACCCGGTAGTTGCCGATCTCTCGACCGGGCTGCAGCAGCTGGTCTTCGCTGAAGCTCGACTGGGAGTCGTCGTTCGACATCACCACACCACCACGGCAGTGACCCCAAGGCCCAGCGCCAGCACGCCCGCGCCCACCGAGCCCGCCGCCGTGCTGTTGATGGATCCCTGCAGGGTCTCGATCTCGGCGTTGGGGGTGGTGGGATCCCGCCACTTGGCCTTGTTGCTGGCCGAGATGCCGTACAGCGCCCCCGAGGCCACACCCGCGGCGATGGCGCCGCCGAGCAGGGGGGCCCCAAGCGAGCGGCGGTCCTTGGGCTTGGGCTGCGGATCGGGATCCGGTAGCGGCGCGAGCGCGCTCGCTTCGTAGGCGATCATCGGGTCGTCGGGCCACAGGTACGCGGTCTGGGCTACCGCCCCGTCGCCGTCGAGCAGCTGAACGAGGGTGGGCCAGTGCTGGGGCCGCTCACCGCCCGAGCGCGAATCGAACAGCAAGCTGCCCGTGGCCGGAACCGGCACCGCCGCGGACGCGCCCGTGTCGATGGGCAGCGTCTGGTAGTCGCCCACGACCGGCGAGCCCTCGGGCACCATGGTGAGGGGGAAGGCATAGGCGGGCTCGAGAGTGCGCGCCGCGGCAAACGCCTGCGCGGATCGGACCTTCTCGCCGTCGATGGCGCGCCGCAGTCCCTGCAGGCGGTGCAGCTCGGCGGCCATGTGCTTGTTGAAGCTGTCGGTCACGCACGGCACCGCCGCCATGGCCTGGTCGGCGTGGGCCTTGAAGGCGTCGATGTCGACCTCGGTGAGGTCGGCGTGGGCCGAGCCCACGGCGTCGAAGACGTCTTGCGTCGACGTGGGCGTCTCGCAGTCGGCGGCGAGCGCCGGAGCCAGGATGGCGAGCCACCACATCATGGGCAGTCCACCTCGGGCAGCGGCGAGACCGTGCCCAGGCTGGTGCAGCCGCTGTGCCCGAACAGGCCCACCCGACCGGGTGCGCCGCCGCCGCCACCGCCACCACTGTTGTTGCCGCCCGCCTCGCCGACCTCGGGTGCGAGCAGGCCACCGCCGTCGCCGCCGTTGCCGGCCGACGACGGGCCATTGCCCCCGGTGTTGCCAGCACCCGATGCCGCATCACCGCCGTCGCCGCTGGAGCCGCCGCCGCTGGGCTTGCCACCGCCACCGCCGCCGCCGCCCTCGGCAGCGACCTCGGAGGTGCCGTCGAGGGCCAGCGTCTCGCCCTCGAGCAGGATCGTGCCACCGGTACCGCCGCCTGCACCGCCGGAGCGCGTGCCCGGCGAGCCCTGCCCCCCGCCACCGCCCGCGAGGATGCGACCGGCCACCGAGAGCGTGCCCGCGGCGCTGATCTGCAGCGCACCGCCTCCGGCGCCGCCCGCGGGGGCGCCGGATCCCCCGTTGCCTCCGGCGGCTCCGGGGCAGCCGCCGCGCAGGGGCTCGAAGGTCTCGGTGACGTCGGCAGCTCCGGATCCTCCGGCGCTCGAGCCGTTGCCCCCATCCCCGCCCGTCGCGCCCGACATGCCCAGGCCGCCGCCACCACCGCCGCCCGAGCCCGACGCATCGCTGGCTCCGGCGGTCGCGGCGGCGCAGGCCGCGGTGTGGGCACCAGGCCCCGCCACCGTCCCGTACGCACTCGCATCGACGTCGCCGGCCAGGGTCACGTCGCCATAGGCCAACACGATGAGCGGGCGCGACCCGGCCACCTCGACGGTCGCACCCAGCGGCACCGTCCACGAGTCGACCGCCAGCAGGTAGGCCTCGGTGGCGTCGGACAGGGTCACCAGCTGGGTCGAGGGCGTTGCAGCGCACGTCTGCCAGCCGGCATCGAAGGTGCCGTTGGAGGTGTTGAAGCCCACCGCGCCCACACAGGACGACATGTCCACCGGGCCGCCCGGTGTGTGGTCGGGAGCGGTGACGTTGCTGGGGTCGTATGCAAAGGGCGTCCACACGCACACCTCGTCGCCGCCGCTGCAGTCGTCGTCGAAGCCGTTGCCGCAGACCTCGCTCGCCCCGGGGTTCACGGTGCCTGCGGTGTCGTCACAGTCGGTGTCATCGGACACATAGCCCGCGGGCTGCTCGCAGCTGTCGGTGGTGCTCGAGGCATCGCCAAAGCCGTCGCTGTCGGTGTCGGCGAACCAGGTGGGCGGCACGTCGGTGTCGCCATCGCAGTCGTTGTCGACGCTGTCGCCGCACACCTCGGCGGCACCGGTCCAGGCGAGGGCCTCGCTGTCATCGCAGTCGCCGTCGTTGCCCACGAAGTCGGCGGGCGCCTCGCAGGCATCGGTGGTGGCCGACGGATCGCCAAATCCGTCGCCATCGGTGTCGGCGTAGAAGGTGAAGCTGGGATCGAGGGCGCCGTCGCAGTCGGTGTCGATGCCGTCGCACAGCTCGTCGGCACCGGGAAAGACGTCGGCATCGGCGTCGTCGCAGTCGGTGTCGTCGGAGACGTAGCCTGTGGGCTGGGTGCACTCGCGCACCGTTGCTCCTGCGTCGCCAAAGCCGTCCAGGTCGGTGTCGGCGAACCACTCCGGGCCGGAGTCGACATCGCCGTCGCAGTCGTTGTCGACGCCGTCACAGACGTCGGCCGCGTCGGGGTTCACGGCCTGCGCAGTGTCGTCGCAGTCGGTGCCGTCGGCGACATAGCCCGTGGGCTGCTCACAGGCCGTGGTGCTGTCTTGGGGATCGCCAAAGCCATCGCTATCGGCATCGGCGTACCAGACCGGCACGGTGATGCCGTCGTCGACCGTGCCGGAGCAGTCGTCGTCGACCCCGTTGCACAGCTCGGCCGCGCTGGGCCCGATGGTGCTGTCGGTGTCGTCGCAGTCGTCGCCATTGCTGACGGCACCGTCGGGGGGATCACAGGCCAGCTGCTCGGAGTCGGCGGCGCCGGCACCGTCGCCGTCGGCGTCGGTGAACCAGGGCTGGGGAGCCGGCGAAGAATCGGGGTCGGTCGGGGCGCAGTCAGCCGCATTCGAGACACCGTCCAGGTCGGCGTCATCGAGTCGTTGCTGCTGATCGGCCTCGCCAACCCACGTGCAGCTGGTGCCACCCCACAGGAGGGCGGCGATGGTGAACCCCTTTCGCATCGCTCGTGGCCAAACTAGCAAGGGTCCGCCGTGGATCCCAGCCCGAACCTGCACGACCGCGCGTCAGGACCATATCAGGGATGCAGCCAGTACCAGCAAAAGCCCGATAGCAGCGAGGGCAACGTAGGGAAAAACCCCGATGCCACTTTTGTCGACAGGGCTGGGATCGGGGGGCACCGGTACGTCGTGGGTCGGATGGGCGGCGCGAACCAGATCCGGGGCGTCGAGCATGGCCAGCGCCACCGTGCAGTCGGGGATGCGGGCCGCCGGATCGGCAGCCAGCAGCTCATGGAGCAGCAGCTGCAGGTGCTCCGGGATCGCCTGGGCCCGATCGCCGAGCGGTCGGTAGGCCCCACGGCTCACGACGTCCAGCAGCTCCTTCACGCCACGGGCATGGAAGGGGTCATGCCCGGTGAGCAGGAAGTACAGCACCGCCCCAAGGCTGAACACGTCGGCGCGCAGGTCGACGCCCGATGGGTCGGTCAGCAGCTCAGGCGCGGCGTAGCTGGCGGTGCCGTCGGCCCCGAAAGCGTCGGGGCGCGTGCCCAGACCGGCAGACCCCAGCACCTTCACCAACCCAAAATCAGCAATCCGGGGCACCATCTCGCCACTCTCGGTGCGGTGCAGCACGATGTTCTCGGGACGCAGATCGCGGTGCACCAGCCCCTCGGCGTGGGCGGCCGCCGCCCCCCTGAGCAGGCCGCGAAACACGTCGACGGCAAGCTCGACCTGGGGCAGGCGGGCATCGACCCACGCGCGCAGGTCTGGGCCCTCCTCCCAGGCGAGCACCAGCCCCGGCTGCCCATCGACGTCGACGACGTCGGTCACCGGCAGGATGTTGGGGTGCCGGAGCTTGGCCTGGACCTCGCCCTGGCGCTCCAGGCGCTCGAGCAGCTCGGCCCCCTTGCGGCCCGCCTTGAGCACCTTGAGGCGATGGGTGCTGCCCAGGTTCACGTGCTGGACCCGGTACACGACAGCCGTGGCGTCTTCTGAGGCGCGACCCTCGACTTGGTAGCGACCGACGGTCCTTCCCTTCATGGCTTCCCCGGCTGATCCTACACCGGGCGACCCCTGCAGCTGGCTGGGGTATGGTCGTTGCGGAGAATCCCATGCGAACCTGGACTCTGCTGCTGCTGGCCGTGATGGCCTGCGAGCCGCCGTCCGTCGACGAGACCGACGACTCCGGATCGGGCGGCGTGGCCGATGCAGACGTGGACGCGGACTCCGACGCCGATGCGGACTCCGACACCGACGCCGACGCCGATGCCGACAGTGACGCCGACTCGGACTCGGACTCGGACTCGGACTCGGACACCGACACCGATCCTCCCGCCGTCGAGGTGTGCAACGGCATCGACGACGACGGCGACGGCAGCGTGGACGAGGGCTTCGCCGACTGCGACGGCGACGGCACGGCCGACTGCGTCGAGGTGATCGCCTTTCCCAGCGGCGTCGGCGCGGTCCACGCCTCGGCGCCGGACTGGAACACCTGGTACGACGCCGACGACCCGTCCCAGGCCTGCGACCCCGACGAGACCGACTGCGACGGCTGCGCCCACGGCGGCGAGCTGCGCGCGGTCGAGGTCACCGGGGTGTGCAGCTGCGCCGACACCACCCTGGTGGATGGGCTGGGCGCCTTCGACTGGACGTGCACCGACACCGGCGCCGGAACGGTGCGCTTCGAGACGACGGGGCTGGCCAACGACGCCGCACTGGCCGACCTGATCGACTTCGCCGCTCCGGCGTGGCGCAGCAATCCCCTGTTCGTCGACGGACCCACCGGCAGCGCCACCCTCGACGTCCCCCTGTGGAGCAACCCCGTCGTGGGCGCCAGTGCCGGTGATTCGCTCGACGCCGACGGCATCGTGGTGGCGTTGGGCACCGATCTGGCCGGCACCATCGAGGTCACCGGCGACGGCGTCACCGTCATCGGCGCGGGCGGCGTGCCTCAGACGGGGCCCGGCCTGGGCGGCTGGATCGTGCACGGCACCGGTGACTTCGGCTGGTACGAGCTCGAGCTCGACGGCACCGGAGACGGCATGGGCCTGTATGTGCAAGGAGGACGCCGCCCCTTGGTGAACGGCGGCTCGGCCTTCGCCTTCGACGACGCGACACCGGTGTGGCCGGCCGCGGTTCACCTGGCGGCGGCTCCCTCGGCGCGCGTCCGCGACCTGACCCTACGCGACAACCAGCAAGTGGGCCTGTTCTTGCAAGACAGCCCCGGCACCTGCGTGACCGCGCTGCGATCCCACGACAACGTCGACGGCTCGGTCTACGCCATCACCTCGGACGACCTCAGCGTCACCGACAGCGACTTCTGGGACAACGAGTACGACCACATCTACGTCGAGTCCTCGGCCAGGCCCCATGTCGAACGCGTGCGCATGGCCAACAGCCGCGCCGAGGGGGTGTGGTTCTACGACTCGCCCCAGGGCACCATTCGCGACCTGGACACCGTGGGCCTGGAGTGGATCAACATCGACCTCGAGGACTCACCGGGCACGGCGATGAGCCACATCCGCTCGTTCAGCTCAGAGGGCTACACCCTGTTCTGCTGGGGCGACAGCCGGGGCAGCAGCGTCTCGCACCTGCTCACCGTCAACCCCGGCGACTACGGCGTGTCGATGTTCGGCTGCGAAGACATGCCGGTCACCGACTGGACCGCGGTGAACAACGAGAACTACGCCGGCTGGATCGGCGACGACGGCGCGGTGGTGCTGCGCGCCGCCATGGTGAACGGCGACAACGACCTGTTCGCGGGCGCGGCCGACCACGTGCTGGTGAGCGATCTGGCCGTCGCCCACTCCACCGACAGCGGCATCGACTACAGCGACCAGGCACCCAGCCACTTCACCGGGCTGCTGCTCGAGGGCAGCAACTTCTCGGACTGCCTCACCGCGGGCAACGCCGTGCAGGACAGCACCTGCGCCCCCGCCGGCAGCTCCGACTTCACCCTGGAGTCGGGCGTCGACCTGAGCGGCAGCTTCGTGGGCAAGGTGACCATCGACGAGCCGGTCAACACCTCCGACCTGTCCGGCGCCGCCTCCCACGGGCAGATCACCGACTGGTGGGGCTTCGACAACGCGTACCGCGGCTGGGGCCTGGACGGCGGTGCCTTCCCCAGCGTCGACCACACGGGCCCCTGCCTGCCTGGCACCAGCTGCCGCATCTGGGACGTGAGCTTGAGCGAGACGGACACCCTGCTGCGCGGCCGACTGCCCGTGCCTACCGGCGACGACCACCTGGTGCACACCTGGTCGGCCAGCAACGCCACCGAGTGCGCCGCGGTGCGGGGAGCCAGCTGGAGCGGATCGAGCTGCACCAGCACCTTCTTGCGCAACGCGCGCGAGATCCACGCCGACACCAGCAACGACAACGGCCTGTGCGAGAGCGGCGAGCAGTGCCTGCACACGCCCAACATCGGCGCCTACCAGGGCCACGGCTCGCTGGTGCAGCTGCCCTTCACCGACGGCACCATCACCGGCGTGACCCTGTGGGGCTACACCGACAACGGCCGCCCGGCTCCCTCGCTGCCGACGGGGCACTCGGTCGGCGGCGACGTGCTGGGGCTGCAGGGCACCGGCCTGGTGCTCGGTCTCGCCGGTGGAGAGCGCATCGCGGTGGGAAGCTCGGGCGCCTTCGGTTTCGCGAGCCCCCTCGCCGACGGCACCGACTGGCAGCTCGAGGTCGTGCAGCAGCCGCAAGCTCCGCAGCAGCACTGCCAGGTGCTGTCGGGCTCGGGCACCATCGCGGGCACCGACGACTCCAGCGCGCGGGTCGTCTGCCTACACAGCGACGGCTTCTACAGCAACGCCCGCTTGCTCAACACCTGGCTGCTCGACGACCGGGGCAGCGACTGGACCTCAGCGAGCGACACCCCCTGCGACCCCGCCGTGGACGGGCTGGTGGAGGGGTCGTGCTTTGATGCGGGCGTGGTTCGCCAGGTCGAGCTGCCCCACCTCTCGGACTGCTCGGGTGTGTCCGCCAGCGATGCCCTGGGGCTGTGGGACTGGCTCTGCGACGATGCCTCGGCGGTGCGGCTGGTGGGCACGCCGGTGGGCACCGGTATCGAGCTCGCGGACGTGGTTGGGTGGAGCCCGGCGGGCTGGCTGGACGCCACCGTCACCATCGACGGGCCGGGCGGGCCGTGGACCACCGCCCCGCCGCCGTTCACCAACGCCTTGATGGTCGCCGACGGCAGCGACATCGGCGCGGGTGAGGCCGAGTGGGGCGCCGTCCTCCTGATCCCCGACGGCACCGTCGGAAACCACGCCCTGGTGGAGGGCAACCAGAGCGTGCTGGTGGAGCCCGGCGGCGTGGCCTACGGCGACAACCCGAGCTGGCTGATCGTCGCCATGGAAGGGCCCCACGCCCAGGTGAGCGGCACCTTCGACGGCCAGGGGCTGTGCGACGGCGTCGAGCTGTCGTACGCCGACATGGGGCGCATGATCGACGTCGAGGTGCGCAACGCCGACGGCGGCACCGGCATCTGGGAGAGCACCGGCGGCACGGTTCGCAAGGTCACGGTGGTGGACTCCGCCCACGGCTTCTACACCTGGAACGCCGACGCGACGCGCATCCGCGGGCTATCCGTCGCCAACGTGGTCGACTTCGGGGTTGGCCTGGAGGTGTCCCAGGGCAACCGCGCCCAGGACATTCGGGTGGTGGGCGTGAGCAATGGGGTGGCCCTGTACGTGCTGGGCAACACGGACACGGTGGTCTCGGGCGCCTGGCTGGCCAGCGCCAGCGGCCAGGGCGCCTTCGTGTTCCAGTCCGACGCCACCCACCTGTTCGACCTCACCATCGCCAACGCCGGCCAGGGCGCCCTGTCCACCAACCAGAGCACCCGCACCCTGGCCATGGGCATCACCAGCATCGGCTCGGGCGGCGCCCACCCCTGGAACGCGGGCGTGCGCACCTACCTGGACGGCACCAGCCTGTTCAGCGACATCCTGGCCCTGGGCAACACCGTGGGGGTGACCCTGCACGACACCACCGACGTGCAGCTCGACGATGTGGTCAGCGCGAGCGTCAACCGCGCGCTCCTGTCGTCCAACGACGTGGGCAGCCAGCTCACGGGCCGCTTCGCCATCACCCCCGGGGCGCTGGGCAACTGCTTCTGGCAGGACGCGTCGAACCCCTGGACCGAGGACTGCTCGCTGCCCCAGCTGGCTTCGGCGACGGTGGCCACCAACGCCGACCCGGCCACGCTGGACATCGGCCCGGTGCTGGTGGACAGCGTGAACACCAGCGCCTCGCTGGTGGCCACCACCGATGTCATCACCGACTGGTTCCACTTCGAGCACGAGCACCGGGGCTGGGCCGGTCCCAGCGCCGCCCAGGGCCCCTGCGACGGAACCGTGCCCTGCGAAGTGCTCGATGTCTCCCTGTCCTCAGCAGACGCAGGTCTCGGCGGAGGGCCGCTGGCCCTGGGCGTGAACCCCATCCCCACCGGTGACGACGTGCTGGTGCTGGACTCCGTCCCCTTCCTGCGCGACGCCCGCGAGCAGCTCGACGACGGCGTGGGCAACGACGACGGCCGCTGCGAGAGCGGCGAACACTGCCTGTATATGCCCAACATCGGCGCCTACCAGGGCCACGGCGCGCTCACCACCCTGCCCTTCACCGACGGGCAGCTCACCGGCATCACCCTGGTTGGCCATGCCCAGAACGGTCGGTAGAATGCCCTGAACGAGGACTAGCCCATGCGAACCTGGACCTTGCTGCTCGCGCTGGCCGCGTGCACGCCCGCCGCGGTCGACGACACCAACGACTCGGGAGGCGGCGGTGATGCCGATGCCGACGCCGACTCGGATGCCGATGCCGACGCCGACTCGGATGCCGATGCCGACTCGGATGCCGACGCCGACTCGGACTCGGACTCGGACTCGGACTCGGACACCGACCCGCAGCCCTTCTGTGGCGATGGCAACACCGACACGGCCCTGGGCGAGACCTGCGACGACGGTGGCACCGTGGCCGGCGATGGCTGCTCGGCGGTGTGCCTGTCCGAGGACGCACGGGACGTGTGCGTGCCGCGCTGGAACGCGGGGGACGGTGGAAGCTTCTTTGACGCACAGATCGAAGGGAACATGGCGTGGCTGGCCAAGGGGGGCATGGGCCTGGAGATCTGGGACGCCACCGACCCCGCCAATCCCGTGGTCGTGGGTCGGTACCCCTCGCTGTGGGAGGCCTACACCGTGTCCAAGGTGGGCGACCGGGCCTACCTGGCCGATGGCGCCGATGGATTCTACGTGCTGGACGTCTCGGATCCCACCCGGCCCACCGCCCTCGGCGGCCTGCCGACCACGACGGACTGGGACGGCTACTTCCACCTCACCCCCATCGACGCCAACCACATCGCGGCGGTGGATTTGAGCGAGTCCGAGCTCGAGATCATCGACGTCAGCGACCCCACCAACCCCTCCATCGCTGCGACCGTCGCCATTGCCGACCTGGGCTGGTACGCAAAGGTCGACGTCGAAGGTGACCTGTTGGTGCTGTCGAACCAGTGGGACGCGGTCTACATCTACGACGTGAGCGTGCCCAACACACCCACCGAGCTTGCCACCTTCAGCAACACCGCCAACGAGGACGCCGTCATCGTGGGCGACACGATGTACGTCGCCGGCGACTGGCAGGGCGTGAGCATCGTGGACATCAGCGATCCCACCGACCCGACCTTCGTGGGACAGTTTGCGAACCCCGGCTCGCAGTGTACCTGGGGCCTCGAGGCCACGACCGATCGCTTGGCCGTGCTGGACTACTGCTACGGCGCCGAGCTCTTCGACATCACCGACCCCACCAACCCCGCAACTGTGGGCTACTACACCGATCTCGAGGCCGACGCGTGGACGACATCGGGCCTGTCGGGCGACACCCTGTGGCTCACCCAGGGCGACCAGCTGCACGTGGTGGAGTTCGGCAGCGGCACCGCGACGCCGTTGGCCACCCACCAGTCGCTGCAGGCGACCGACTCGGTCAAGCAGGGCGACACCATCTGGGCCGCCAGCGCCTACTGGGGAGCCGTGGCCTACGACGTGTCCGACCCATTCGACATGCAGCGCGTGGGCGACTGGCAGGCGCCGTGGGGTGTCACCAAGGCCATCGCCGCCGACGGGGACCGGGCCTACATCGTGGGCGGCGTGGGCTTTATGCATGCACTCGACATCAGCGACCCGGCGAACCCCACGTCCCTCGGCGACGTCGCGTTCGGCAGCGGCAGTCCCGTGGACATCGCGATCGACGGCGACCTGGTCTACGTCGCGGCAAATCAGCTAGGTGTCGTCATCTACAACGCGACGACCCCCGCCGACATGACCCTCGTGGGCCAGTACACCGGCGGCGAGAACCTGGTTGGCGTTCGGCTCGACGGCAATCGAGCCTTCATCGTGCGCGAGGCCACAGGCATCGACATCGTCGACATCAGCGACCCCACGACTCCGTCGCTGTTGGGCACCATGCCGATCCCCGCCGCCCGAAGCCTCGCGCTGCACGGCTCCACCGCCGTGGTCGCTGCCGGTCCCAACGGCCTGTACACCTACGACGTGTCCAGCTCGGCGGCGCCCGCGCAGGTCGCCTACCTGCCGATCGGAGACATTCCGATGGCCGTCGACCTGGACGACGTGGTGGTGCAGGGCAGCCTGGCGTATGTGGCCGACCATGGAGCGGGACTGCACGTCTTCGACGTGTCCAACCCGGCCAGCCCCACCTGGCTCCAGATGAACAGCTACGGCTACGGCCGCACCGTGCACGTGGATGGCGAGGTCGCCTACAGCACCGGCTACTTCGGCATTCGTGCCCTCGGTGGCGCCGCAGGCCTGTGCCCAGCCGCGTGCGGCAACACCACCGTCGAGTGGCCCGAGGCCTGCGACGACGGCAACCTGAGCGACGGCGACGGCTGCGACAGCCTGTGCGCCGCGGAGTGAGCTACTCCGGAAGCACGAAGGTCGCCGCCACCGGCCGATGATCCGCCTGCTGGTCGTCTTCGAAGTCGCAGTAGTCGCTGGGGGCCAACACCTCGCTGGTGGCCTCCCAGTCTTGCGCGGCACCAGCCACGAAGGTGAAGTCGAGCACCGAGCCCTCGCCCCAGCCGCTGCACTGGGTGCGCTCCATGGGGTCGGGCCGCACCCAGCGCCACGCGTTTTCGGCGGTCATGTAGTCGAAGCCCAGGTCGTGATCGACGTTGCCTCCGTCGACCCGCCAGTCGAAGTTGTAGTCGCCGACGGCCACGACGGGCAGCGCCTGCTCCAGGGCCCAGTCCTGCAGCCGCTGAGCCTGCTCGTGGCGGCTGGACTCCTGGGTGCGCCACAGGTGGTTGACCATGAACTGGAACTCGAGCCCCGAAGCACGGTGCTTCATGTGCGCGACCAGCGGGGCGCGGGCGGTGCCGCCCACGTTGATGTCGTGCAGCTCCTTCCACGAGATCATCTCGTAGTGGTCGGTGTTCCACACCACCGACAGCTTGTCGGCGTTGCCGGTGCTGCCCACGACATTGCTCCACAGCTCGGCGTCGGCGTCGCGGGCCGCCTGCTGGAAGGTGCGCGCCCAGTCGGAGTTCTGGACCTCGGAGAAGCCCCAGATGTGCTCGCCCTGCACGCCTTCGACCAGCTCGGCGACGGTGAACACGTCGCTGTCGCCCGACTCGACGTTGAACCCCACGACGGTGAGGGTCGCGGGCCCAACGGGGGCGGTGTCGGGGGTGCCAGTGTCGTCGCCGTTGGACGTGTCGTCGTTGACGGGAGGCGGGCAGGCGAGCAGCGACAGGAGGGCGAGCAGCATGATGGGGCTGTATATCACTGGACCGCGATGACGCCGTTGGTGCCGCCAAAGCCGTCGTCGATGCGCACCTCGGACTCGGGCGGCGGCAGCGGCACGCCGTCGACGAGGTAGGCGTATTGCCAGCGTCCAACTGGAACATCGACTTCGAGGCCCCACCAGCCGTCGGGCAGGCGCGTCATGGGCACGGGCACCCACGAGCTCCACTCGCCCGTGAGCCGGACGTCGGTCCCCGCTGGCGCGAAGAGAAAGAACTGCTTCTTGCCGGCGACATCCGACACCGGCTCGGGACGGGCCTCGGCCTGCAGCCAAAAGGTTGCCCCGAACATGGCCCGCCACCGCGTGTAGCGGACCGCCCCCGCCCCGATGTCCGCACCGACCGTACCCCGCAGTGCCAGGTTCCGACGCACCGGAAGGGAGTACACGCTCTCGGCCCGCCCGACGACACTCCCGGGCGCCGGCGCGTTGCCCACGGGTACCGTCGCACTGGACGTGCCCGCCGCACCCACCGTCACCCCGAGCACACCCGGGCCCAGGGCCATGGTGCTCCAGCCCGTCAGCTCACCAGTCAGCGCCGGTAGGTCACCGGCCGGGAGCCACTGGGCGTCGCCCCCCACCCCGATCTGCCCCGAACCCAGGCGGCGACTCGCACTGGCCCAGACCTGCAGGCCCCCCGCAGCAGGGTGGTCGCCCACGCGAACGAGTGGTCCGAGCTGGACCCAGCGCCGTGCAGCCGCCGAGTGACGTGCCAGGCGCGGGCCCATGGCGACCTGCAGATTGCGGCTGGCACCCAGGCTCGCCCCGCGTACCTGCCCGCCCACACCGAGGGGGATCCGCCCCGCGGAGTCGACCCAACCCGACACGCTGTGCAGGTCGAAGGCCGGAAAGGTCCCGACCTCGACGAAGCTCGCCGATGCCGCGCCCCAGCGGAGCCGTCCCACGGTCCGCTCCGACCAGGCGCCCGCCCGCAGCTCGAGTGCCCCACCGCCCCCACCCGTCCACGTGTCGATGCCACCGGCCGCCGAGAGCTGGACGGACTCCCGCCGTTCTACCCGCACGTCCGGTGGGGCGACGAGCTGCGCGGTGGCCGACGCGGCCGCGACGATGGCGAGCGACAGTGGCGCCTGTCAGATCTCCAGCACGGCGTTCCGGTGGCCGAACCCATCATCTCGGTGCAGGCGGGCTAGGCGGTCGGTCACCCAGTCCGCGCCGTCGAGCACGAACATGTACTCGTGATGGCCCCGGGGCAGCTCCAGGTCGATGTGAAAGAGGCCTCCGTCGTCGGGCACCAGCCGGTGCACCGTCGGGTCCCAGTCGTTCCACGTTCCTGCCACCGTCACCGTGCCCGCGTCGGGCGCGTGCAGGATCAAGCGCACGGACTGCGTCTGCGCCACGAGCTCGCTCGGGCCGGCGGACATCGATGCTGCCGGCTGGGTCAGCCACGTCCCGCTCACTCCGACTCCGATGCCCAGGACGAAGACCGCCGCCAGGGCGAGGGCCCCCACCACCCGGCGATGCGACGGCGCCTCGACGGTGTCCGCGAGGGCCCGGTCGAGCATCCTTTCAGGAGCGGCGTGCACCCGCAGGTGGACTTCGTGCTCGTCCATCACCGGTTGCCTCCCCCGTTGCCGTTGCCGTTGCCGTTGCCGTTGCGCCCGCCAGGACCTCCGGCATGGGGCGGAGGCTGGCTACCCGACAGGGAACCGCGCCCCATGCCGGCAGACGTCGCCGAGGCGGCCGCATCCGGAGGCAGCCCCTGGGCGACGAACTGCGCCGTGGAGCTGGCGAGCCCGCGCATCGCATCGCGGGGCGCCGCTGCGGCAGCGGCGTCCGCCACCAGCCTCCGCGCCGAACCGTCGCTCACACCCATCGCCAGCAGGTCGTGCAGGTTCCACAGCGCCTGGGGGGCCACGTCGGGTCCGAGCCCACCGGCCAGCACCACCGACGCCTCGCTGCCGCCTCGCCCGAGCACTGCCCCCGCGGCGCCCACGATGGATGGGTCGGCACCCGGGAGCAGCAACGCGGCCCGACGCAGGTCCGCCGCCTGGCCCCGGAGCACCTGCACGATCCGGTGCTCGGGCACACCCTTGGCGACACCCTCTCGGGCCTTCACCTCGAGGTGAGCCGTGGGAAGCCCCTCGGCGGCGGCATCCGCCAGGAACAGATCGACGGCCTCGGGCAGCTCAGCAGCGCTCGCGTCGACAAAACACAGAAGCATGGCCAGAAAAAGGGTCATTCCTCCCCCTCGCCTTTGCTACGGGAGCCCGCGAGGTCAGGATACATTTTCTCGACGCGCTCGGCGAGCATGGCCCTGCCGCGGCGCACCCGCTGCTTGAGTGCGGCCACCGACACCCCGGTGATCGCCGCCATCTCGTCGTAGGAGAGGTCGTCGAGGAAGAACAGCGAGACGGCCTCTCGATAAGTCGGGGCGAGCGTGGACAGCGCATGGCGCACGCGCGCATCGGCATCGGCCCCCTCCAGGCGCTCCACCGGGGTGGTGGGCTCGGGCTGGGAGCCCGAGAGGGGATTCCAGCGCCGCCACCACGGCGACCGCAGGCGGGAGCGGCACTCATTGGCGGCAATCGCCAGCAGCCAGGGTCGAAGGGGCCTGCTGGGCTGGTACTGGCGATGGCGTCGCATGGCGCGCTCGAGCGCCGTCTGCGCCGCATCCTCGGCCTGGGCGCGCGACCCGCACATGCGCAGGCACAAGGTGAAGACGTCGTCGACATGCGGGCTGGCCAGCACCCGGAAGGCGTCCACATCGCCGCCTTGAAAGCGGTGCCGCATCGCCTCGAGCTCGGGATCGCTTTGGACTGTGCGCAGCTTGCGAGCCATGGCGCCGAGCGTATCCCAGGATTTTTTTTGTCACGTCGTAGCCCGCCAGATCGTAGAACCCCGAATCGAGGTCCCCGATGCTCGCCAAAAAGATGCTTTTATCCATCCTTTGCCTGGTGGCCACCGCCAGCCACGCGCAGACCTGCCCGGTCGACAACCTGCCCGGTGTCAGCACCGACCTGACGTGCCAGGACAACCCGCTGTACACCGGCGCTCGCTCGTTCACCACCAGCGGCGACGGTGGCTACGACTACCCCAACTGCGTGGCGACGTTGTACCCAGGCGCCGACATCAGCGCCGAGTTCATGCCCCCCGCCGACACCCGTGCCATCGTCCAGATCGCGGGCGCCAGCAACAAAGAGGACTGGGACCTGTTCGCCCTGCAGGACGACACCTGCGGCAGTGGCGCCACGTGCATCGACGCCTCCACCACGTCCGGCACCAACTCCACCGAGACGGTGAGCTTCGTGGCCGACGGCGGCCTGTACTACATCAACGCCGACGACCTCGAAGACCGCAACCCGCCCAACAAGACCCTGCAGTTCACGGTGTGGTGCAACGAGATCTGCGACATCACCGATGTCACCAGCGAGATCACCTGCTCGACCGACCTTCCCGACAGCACCAACGGCAACAACGCCCAGTTCGACTACTACGACTGCCCCACCGCCCAGCCCTTCATTCGCGCCGAAGGCCCCGGCCCCGAGGCGATCTACCTGTTCGAGCCGCAGGCCGACGGCGACGTCACCTTCCGCCTCACCAACCTGTCCAACGACCACGATCTGTACGTGCTCGAAGACTTCTGCGACAGCGCCGCGTGCATTGCCGGCGCCAACGCCTACAGCACCGACACCGACGAGGTCACTTTCACGGCATCCGTCGGGCGCACCTACTACATCGTGGTCGAGGCCTTCGAGGGCGGAGGCGACTTCGAGCTGGGCTTCGTCGACGACACCGGCGGCTGCAACGAGGACTGCAACGACAGCGTCGACAACGACGGCGACGGGCTCGTGGACTGCGCCGACGTCGATGACTGCGCCACCGACCCCGTCTGCGCATGCGACGTCGACGGCGACGGGGTCGACGCCGCGGGCGGCAGTTGCGGCGGCGCCGACTGCGACGACTCCGATCCCCTGAACTACCCCGGCAACACCGAGGTGTGCGATGGGCAAGACAACGACTGCGGCGGAGACATCGACGAGGGCGTGGCGACCACGTGGTACCTCGACGCAGACGGCGACGGGCACGGCGTCGTGGGCAGCACGATGGACGCTTGTTCGCCTCCGGTCGGGTACTCCAGCGTGCCCGGTGACTGCAACGACGCCGACGACACCATCTTTCCCGGCGCCACCGAGGTGTGCAACGGCATCGACGACGACTGCGACGGCGTCGACGACGACGGCGTGACCAACCAGGACTGGTTCCTGGACGACGACGACGACGGTTTCGGGGCCGGCGCCGCCACCAACGACTGCACCCGCCCCACACCCGACCACGTGCTGCTCGATGGCGACTGCGATGACACCGATGACGCCATCAACCCGGGCGAGACCGAGGTCTGCGACGGTATCGACAACGACTGCACCGGGGGGCCCGACGACGGCCTGACCTTCGCCGACTACTTCGTGGACACCGATGGCGATGGCTACGGGACGGGCAGCGCCCAGAACCGGTGCGAACCACCCGCCTGGCAGAACGCGAGCCAGGCCGGCGACTGCGTCGACAGCGACGCGTCCATCCATCCGGGCGCCACCGAGGTGTGCGACGGCGTCGATCAAGACTGCGACGGAACCGCAGACGACGGGTTGGGCTTCTCGGACTGGTGGGCCGACGGCGACAGCGACGGCTTCGGCGCCGGGAGCAGCACGACCGACTGCGCCAGCCCCGGCTCCGGGTACGTGAACAACGGCGCCGACTGCGACGACACACGGGCCGCCATCAACCCCACGGCCGCCGAGCTCTGCGACGGCATCGACAACGACTGCGACGGTACACCCGACGACGACCTGCCCCAGATCGACTGGTTCCGCGACGCCGACAGCGACGGATACGGCACCGGCACGGCAGCCACCGACTGTGCACCACCGCCCGGCAGCTGGGTCGACCAGTCCGGCGACTGCAACGACGGTGCGGCGGCCATTCACCCGGGCGCCACCGAGATCTGCGACGCCGTCGACAACGACTGCGACGGTGTCGTCGACAATGGTCTGGCCACGTCGACCTGGTACCGCGACCTGGACAGCGATGGCTTCGGCGGAACCGTGTCCACCGCCGACTGCGCCCAGCCCGTGGGCTACATCAGCACCTCCGGTGACTGCGACGACACGAACAACGGCATCCACCCCGACGCCCAAGAGATCTGCGACGGCGTGGACAACGACTGCGACAGCCTGGTCGACACCGACGACCCCACCCTCGACAGCAGTGCCCTCGGTACCTGGTACCAGGACACGGACACGGACGGATTCGGCGACGCCAGCGTGTCCACCGAGTCGTGCACCCCCGTGGCCGGTCACGTGCTCAACAGCACCGACTGCAACGACGCGGACGTCTCGGTGAACCCTGCCGCCGACGAGGTCTGCGACGGACTCGACAACGACTGCGACGGCCTCGTCGACGACGCCGATCCCAGCGTCGATGCCTCGACAGGCAGCACCTGGTACGTCGATCAGGACGGGGACGGCTACGGCAATGCGGGCGCCACCACCACCGCCTGTGATCGGCCCTTTGCGCACACCGCCGACGCCACCGACTGCGACGACGGCAGCGACCAGCGCAACCCCGGCGGCACCGAGACCTGCAACGGCTTCGACGACGACTGCGACTTCGTGGTCGACGAGGGCACCGACTGCTTCGACGACGACGGCGACGGTGTGTCCGAGAACGCGGGCGACTGCGACGACGCCCATGCAGGCATCGCGCCGGGCGCCATCGAGGTCTGCGATGGCATCGACCAGGACTGCGACGGCGACATCGACGAGACGACCGAGTGCTTCGACGACGACGGAGACGGTTTCAGCGAGAACGACGGCGACTGCAACGACGGCGATCGACTCGCTGCCCCCGATCTGGCCGAGGTCGACGGCAACGGCGTGGACGACGACTGCGACGGCTCGGTTGACGGAGGTGCCTACGACCCCGACTCCGATGGCTACACCGAAGGGGGCGGCGACTGCGGCCCCACCAACCCCAACGTCTTTCCTGGTGCCCCCGAGCTGGCCGACGGCATCGACAACGACTGCGACGGGGACATCGACGAGGGCACGGCGCTTGCCGACGACGACGGGGACGGGTCCTGCGAAGGTCTGGACGTCGACGGCGACGGATCGCCGGACTGCTCCGACGGCTCCGACCCCGGCGACTGCAACGACACCGACCCCGACATTCAGCCCGGCGCGACCGAGCTCGAGAACGGCGTCGACGACGATTGCGATGGCATCGTCGACAACGGGACCGACCGGGCCGACGACGACGGCGACGGCTTCTCAGAAGAGCAGGGCGACTGCGACGACGGCAACGACGAGGTGTTCCCCGCAGCCAACGAAGAAGCCAACGGCATCGACGACGACTGCGACGGGCTCGTCGATGAAGGATTCTCGGACGTCGACGGCGACGGCTACGCCAGCCCCGAAGACTGCAACGACAACAACGGATGGGTGAACCCGGGTGCCGCCGAGATGTGCGGCGACGGCCTGGACAACGACTGCGACGGAACCGCCGAAGAGGATTGCACGGGCATTGCCGACGAGGTGATCATCGACACCGCCCAGAGCGGTGCGGGCTGCGGCTGCGAGAGCAGCACCTCGAGTCCGAGCTGGATGCTGCTGCTGGGAGGATTGCTCGCCTTCCGACGTCGGCCCAGCCGGGAGGTGGCCCCATGACCGCCCTCGTCCTGCTCAGCCTGTTGGCGTGCCGATCCCCCGACATCGGCGTGTACCAGATCCAGAAGCGCCTCGCGGTCACGGCCGCCCTCGTCGACGTGGGGGACGTTCCGGTGGGTGCCACGCACGACTTCACCCTGCAGCTCGACAGCGTCGCGGGCGGCGACATCGAGGTGCGCAACGTCAGCGTGCTCGACGTGCAGGGTTCCTTCTTTGTCTGGGACGGGGTGCTGCCCCTGGTGCCCGCCGATGAGTCGGCCTTCCTCGGCCTCACGTACGCTCCCGAAGCCGCCGGCTACCACACGTCGCGCGTGACCATCGTGAGCGAGTCCGAGACGTCGCAGATCGAAGTGACCGTACGAGGACGCGGCATCGCAGCCACCGGCGAGGTGTGGCCCGCGGTCATCGACTTTGGGCCGGTCGCGGTGGGCGACAGCGCCACCGAGTCCGTCACCGTGTACAACAGCAGCGACCTGCCCATCGACATCGCCGCCTTCGAGGTCGGCGCCCCGTTCAGCGTGGCCACCTCGGCTCCCCTGACCATCGCGCCGGGCCAGGACGCCGACATCGACGTCGTGTTCAGCCCAACCGACACCAACCAGGCCACCGACGTCATCGAGTTCGATGCGGGCGACTTCTTGGAGCTCCCCAGCGTCGATCTGCGTTGCAACGCCTGCTCGATCGGCCTGCCTGGTCTCTACGACACCGACGGCGACGGCTTCTCGGCGTGTGCCGACGACTGCGACGACACCGACCCCACGGTGTTCCCCACGGCCACCGAGGTGTTCGACGCGATCGACCAGGACTGCGACTCCCTCGTCGACGAAGGCACCGAGGGCTACGACGACGACGGGGACGGGTACGCCGAGATCGAGGGCGACTGCAACGACAACGACCCCACGGTCGGGCCCATCTCCACCGAAGACCCCAACAACGGGGTCGACGACGACTGCGATGGCGTCGTCGACCTGGGCTCCGCCGACGACGACGGCGACGGCTACAGCCCGTCGGGGGGTGACTGCAACGACAATGACGCGACCGTACACCCCGGCGCCACCGAGCTTCCCGACGGCATGGACCAGGACTGCGACGGCGTCGTCGACGAGAATACCGTGCGCTACGACGACGACGGCGACGGGTACTGCGAAGCCTCCAGCTGCACCAACAGCGCCCACCAGCCGGGCGACTGCGACGATACGTCGAGCACCTCCGAGCTCTTTCACCCCGGCGCCATCGAGATCGCCGACTGGCGGGACAACGACTGCGACGGCACGGTCGATGAGGGGACCGACCACGACGACAGCGATGGCGACGGGTACAGCGAGGTCGGCGGCGACTGCGACGACACCAATGCCGCCGTGGGCCCCAGCAGCAGCGAGGTACCGGGGAACGGCATCGACGACGACTGTGACCCGTCGACGTCCGACTGACCCGCGCTCGAGCACAACGCTAAGAAATACTGTCACGGTGCCGACACGCCCGCGCGTAGCCATGTCGGAGGCGCCATGCGTCGACGCGGTGCGAATGCCGTCGAGTTTGCTCTCATCCTGCCGTTCCTGGTGCTGTTCATCGCCGGAATCGTCGACGTGTCGTGGTACCTCAATCAGCACCAGTTGCTGATCCAGGCCGTGCGCGACGCCGCACGGTCCGGCGCGGTCGAGGACGCCGACTCGGCCGAAATCGCCGCAGAAGAGACGGCCATCCAGTCGCTGGACGCCCTTGGACTGGACTCGGGCACCGCCGACATCTCGACCGACGTGATCGAAGTCGGCAACGACCGCGCGATCCACGTCCGCATCATCACCCCCCATGAGTCCCTCTTTCCGTTCCCCGGCCTGAAAGCCCTGGTGGAACACGACTACGAACTCACCATTCGCCTGGCAGATCAGCGATGACCCATCGAGCTCACCAGCGGGGTGCGAACGCCATCGAGTTCGCCCTCACCATGCCCTTCCTGATTCTGCTGATCGGTGCCGTGCTCGACTACGGGTGGTACTTCACGCAACGCAGCGCCGTGCATCAGGCCGTGTTGGTGGGGACCCGTGAGGCGTCCATGGTGAACAGCGACGACGCCGCCGAAGTCGCCCACGACACCACCAAGAACCAGCTGCAGCGGCAGGGCCTGGACGGAGATTCGGCCGACATCCGACCGACCGTCATCTCGATCAACGGCGAACAGACCATCGAGGTCGTCGCCAGCGTGCCCTATGTGGGCCTGCTCGAGCTGCCCTTGCTCCCGTTGCCGCCCTCCATCGACCACAAGCTCATCATGCGTCTGGAAATCCAGGACTAGGGGAAGCCATGCCATCCGAACGTGCCCATCGCCGCAGAGGCAGCATTGCCGTCGTGTCTGCCCTGAGCATGCTGTCGCTGATGATGATGACCGCCGTGGCCATCGACGCCAACAACATGCGCACGCAGTCCGCGCAGACGCAGGCCGCGGTCGACGCCGCTGCGCTGGCCGCTGCTGGAGCGGTGTTCGACACATCCGACCGGGTCGAGTCTCGGGCGATTGCCTTCGGCGAGCTGAACTCGATCGGTGGGCACCCCCTCAACATCGAGCGAAGCGGCGTCGAGTTCGGCTTCTACGACGAAGACAACGACACCTTCGACGACAGCGCCGACTTCGAAGACTCCAACGCCGTGCGGGTCACGGTGACCCAGAACTTCCGACTGCTCTTTGGCGGGCTCACGGGATTCGATGCCCTCGAGACGACCCGGACGGCCACCGTCTACCACATCCAGAACTGGGGCGAGGTCGGCTGTGGATTCGTGTCGGGTAACGAGACCACCATGAACGGCGGCTTCGTGGTCGATTCATGGAACTCGGCCGAAGACGGGGCCTACAACGGCGGCGTCGCCTCCGGGAACGCGGTGAATTGCTCGAACGGAAGCATCCGGCTGGTCGGAAACGGGACCGTCGACGGGAGCGTCTACGGCGGGTTCCGCAACGACCCCGACGTCGGCAGCAACGTCACCGTGACCGGCGACGAGAACACCCTGCATGGCGAGCTGGACTTCCCGTTCATCGATTGTTCCGCGCTCGAGTACCCCACGGGAAGCGGCGTGATCGTCGACGCGACGGCGGTGAATGACAACGCCAGCGCCGGGCTCGTGAGCGGCGCCGATCTCAATGTCGCGCCGGCAGACACGATCACCATCGGACCAGGCGTGTTCTACTTCGACGACGTCGACATCAAGGGCGAGGTCATCATCAACGGACCCGTCACCATCTGCGCGGCAGACGACGTCAGCCTCAAGGGGCAGGGGCTGGTGAACCCCGGGGGCAGCCCACACGACCTGACCGTCTTCGCCCAGGATGACGTTCACTCCGCAGGCGGGGCCGATTTCTACGGTGCCATCGTTGCCAACGACGACATCACCGTGGCCGGTGGCGCCCAGTTCTACGGATTGGCCGCGGGCGGCGACACAGCAACCTTCAGCGGTACAGCGGACGTCCACATGGACGAGTCGCTCCCGCTGCTCGAGCAGCTCATCCCGCTGTTTGCGCCGGACCTTCGACTGGTGCAGTGAGCGCCGCGGGGCGCGCCCAAGCTACACCGACCGAACCACCCGAAAACCATGCGCAAAGTTCCTGTCCCGCGGATCGAGCAGATCGCGCTTGGCCAGTCGGGCGGTGCCCGCTCGTGACAACCACGCCCCCCCTCGCCGCCGCCGCAGCCCCAGGCTGGCCCGGTCGACGTCGGTGGGCACGACGGCCCGCTGCTCGTGGATGAAGGGCTCGGCGTCGAGCAGCCAGTCGCGGGTATTGCCGCACACGCCGCGCACGCCGTACGGGCTCTCGTCGATGGGAAACTGATCGATGGGCACCGGCATGGGCCGATCGGCGAAGGCGTCCCGGTTGGCCGACCAGCTGGGCTCCAAGAAGTTGCCCCACGCAAAGCGCCGCCGATCGACACCACGCGCAGCCTTGGCCCACTCCAGCTCGATGGGCAGCCGCCACGGCTGCCCCGACGTGTGCGCCAGCCAGTCGGCGTAGGCCATGGCGCCAAACCAGTCGACCATGATCACCGGCCACTGGGCGTGCCACAGGTCGCCCTCGGCGTCGGGCACCAGCAAGAAGCTGCCGTCCTTCGCCCGACCCCACAGCAGCGCACCTTGAGCCCCCTGAGCCCCTGCTCGCTGCCGGGGACAGAAGCGCTCGGCGTCGTCGCCCCGACCCGCCTCGACCAGGTCGTTCAGGAAGTCCAGGTACTCGGCGACGGTCACCGGATAGCGCTTGATCACAAAGCCCGAGACCCACACCCGGGTGAGCGGCAGGCCGTCGAGGGCTTCGGGGTCTCCGCCGGCCTCGAACCAGCCCGCCGGGATGTAGACGTCGTCCTCGTCCAGCTCGCCCGCGCCGGGCAGATGAATGGGTGTGGGCTCCGAGGCCCCGGGGCCGACGCCATCCCAGTGCTGCTGCCTGCCGATGTTCACGGGGTAGAGCACCTCGTGGTGGCCGGGCTTCCGGATCTTGAGCAGGTAGCTGCCCATGTCGAGGGGTTGCGCCACCACCGGGGTGTGGCCCAGATCGCGCACGTGCTCGGGCACCAGGCGCCGGTGCCGCTCGACGTAGCGAAACAGCTCGACCTTGGCGCCGCTGGGCTCGGTGAGCAGCGTGACCGCCCCGGTGCCCGCGAGGTAGGCGGCGAAGGTCCCCCGATCGTGGGTGGCGAGCAGGGCGGCGGCCCGCTCGGCGGTGTCCCGATCCCCTTCGGCCTCGGCCGCCTGGTGGTGGCCATGGAAGTAGGCCGCCAGGCGGGCATGGGCCGGCGCGAGGTCCGGCACGTGGGCCAGCGCGGCGCGCAGGGTGTTGAGCCGCTCGACGTCCAGCGCCTGAGCCTGCCGCCTGAAGCGCGCCGCCTCGTCTTGCCGCAGCCAGCCGCTGTGCTTGCGGCGCTCGGGGTCGAAGGTGCGCGCGCCCTCGAGCATGCGAGCCGCCTCGTCTTCGGCCGCTTCGGCGCGGTCTCGAAGCTCGCGGGCTTGCCCGTACAGCGAGTCGGCCTGCTCGACCAGCCCCAGCGCCCTCTCGCGCACCCGCGCGCCCTCGAGCCACTCTCCGACCCGGCGGGCCACCTCGACGGCGCTCGGTCGACGATCGGGCTCGCGCTGCATGGCGTCGGTGCACAGCCGCACGAGCTCCGGGTCGAGGTGGGGGCCATGGGGCACCGGCATGTCGCCCCCCAGGATGCGCGCCACCACGGCCATGGGCGACGAGCCGGTGAAGGGCACCGAGCCGGTCAGCAGCTCGAAGAGGGTGGCGCCCAGGGTGAAGACGTCCGCGGCGACGCCCGGCGCCTCGCCCGCGGCGGCCTCGGGGGACATGTAGCTGGGCGTGCCGCTGATCTTGAGCTGCCCAGGCACCTCGGTCTCGTCCAGATCGTCAGCCGACTCGGACACCGGCCGCGACAGCCCCCAGTCCACCACCAGCACTTCGCCAAAGTCGCCCACCAAGATGTTCGCGGGCTTGATGTCCCGGTGCAGCACGCCCGAGGCGTGGGCGTAGGCGATGGCATCGCAAACCACTCGAAACACCTCGATGAGCCGACGAAGTGGCTCGCCGTCGTGAATCAGCGAGGCCAGGGTGCGTCCCCTCACCTCCTTCATCGTGAACCAGGGCCGGCCATCGCCGGTCCGTCCCAGATCGTAGACCGGCAGGATGCCCGGGTGCTCCAGGCGGCTCATCACCCGAGCCTCGGTGACGAAGCGTTGGGCCGCCGCGGTGTGGCCTGCGTGCTCGGCACGGAGCAGCTTGATGGCCACGGTTCGCTGCAGCTCCTGATCGAGGACCCGGCGAACCTCGGCGGTGCCGCCCTGCCCGATGGCCCCCAGGTCGACGTACCGAGCGGACACCGACACAGCGTCCCGCGGCGGCTGCTCGGTCGCGTCGTCGACGGTCTGATCGAGGTCCGCTTGCTCGTCCCATGCCATGCCCGTCAGGGTACCCGGCGGCGTGCCAAAAGCCGAGCCGGCGTCGGACTCACCGGCCCGACGAGGGCGGCACGCAGGCCTTGCCCACGGTCTCTGCATCCACGAAGGTCACGTTCGACGAGCAGTTGGACTCGTTGGCCTCGGTGCGGTTGACGTTGCACTCGGGCTTGTCGTCACACAGCCGAAAGCAGAAGTTCTCGCTGTCGTCGTGGGCCACGCAAGCGCTGCCCTCGGGGCAGTCGTCGTTCGTCGAGCAGTCTTGGAGGCCGCAGTAGCCACCGGCGAACTGGGTCAGGCACTCCAGCTCGGCAGCCGCACTGTCGTCGTCCACGGCCGGACACTCCTGCGCGTCACTGCACTCGGCGCCGACGCCGACCTCATCGGCTTCGTTGCCCGTCCCGCTGCACGCCATCAAGCCCAAGACCATAAACCAGCTCGCCATGGGACCTCCACCCAGCCCTTCTATGGCTCGCGCCGCGTCAACGTGACACTCATCCCAGCGGAACGAGCTGAAGGTTGGCCAGCACCACGCGCTCGCCGGGCTCGCTCTCGGCGATGATGGCGCGCATGGCCCGGTAGTGCGCCCGCTGCAGCTCGCGCAGACGGGCCAGATCGGCCTCGCTCACGGTGAACAGGTTGAAGCTGTACAGGCCATCTTCGCCTCGCTGCAGGCGCTCGAGCGCGACCTGGGACCACCACTGCTTCTGCCCGGTGCCTCCGCCGGAGCGGCGCGTGTCCACGCTCTGCAGCCGCAGCACGTGCCAGTGACGACCCCGGCGCCGGATCTGCCCGGCCGTCGCGAGCAGCTGCAGGCATCGCACCACCACGGCCTCGTCGATTCCCAGCCGATGGGCGAGCCACCCGTCGTCGTGGCGCGGCAGGGCGGCGTAGGCATCGAGGCTGAGCGCCAGCAGCACACCAGGCGCCCAGGGAGAGCTGTCGGTGAGCTCTCGGGCGGCCTCGAGCTGCCGCCACGACTGGCGAATCGAGGGCAGCTGCTCGGGGTCGACCAGGGCGGCCAGCCAGTCGAGCAGGCGCAGGCTGGTGGCCTCGATCATGCGCAGCAGCTCCGGCAGCCGCGGCTCGGCCTGCCCCTTGAGCCAGCGGGACACGGCAAAGCGGCTGCGCTCGGCCCTCTCGGCCACCGCCGTGACCGGGGCCGTGCCCTTGAGATCGCGAAGCAGCGCCGCGACGCCGTCGGGGCTGGCGGGGTCGACGCTGTGCATCCAGGCCGGCGGCTCGCGGTAGAAGCGCTCGTACGCCCCGCGCACGTCGATTCCCACCCGCTCCATCGCGGCCAGGCTCACCGACGCCTTGGGAAAGCGCCGCCCCGCCTCCCACGTGTAGGCGACGTTGCACCGATACCCCAGCCGGCGCGAGAACGCCGTCTGGGACCGGCTGCCACGGAGGGCGCGGAGCAGCTCCGATGCGAGCTTGGCGTAGTCGATGCGCGTCGTCACTCGAACAGTTTCGCACATCATTGGGTGAAACGGGCACCCAGTTTGTGCGAAACGGATTGGACGGCCCTCGCCACCCGGGTCACATTGAAGGTGGACGGACGGAGGACACGCCTATGTATCGCAACCTCGCTATTTCCCTGGTTCTGGCACTCAGCAGCGGCTGCCTGGGCACCGACGGTGACGGAGGCCAGTTCGGGCAAGAGGTCGGCGCGCACTGCGAGACCAGCAACACGACGGTTCTCGCCATCGACGAGGCCTCGGCGCTGGGCTTCAGCGGCCAGAGCCTGCTGGACGCCGCCGGCAGCACCCACGACGAGACGATGACCTGGAGCGATGACAGCTCCACCGACCTCACCCTCACGGTCACCCACGACGGCGGCGAGGTGCGCTACATCGAGCAGGTGATGGTCGACGACAGCGGCGGCGGCGGAACCGAGCCAGCCATCGAGCCCGCTCTCGACTGCCCGCCCTACGTCGAGGTCGACGTGGCCTTCACCCTGCAGACCGCCGATGGCCAGCTCGACGAGTCTTGGGACGGCGCGCTGACGGGCTACGTCGAGGGGTCGGCACAGGTTCACCTGGACCTGCAGACCCCCTCGGGCACCTTCGACGGCTGGGACCACGTCACCGACACCACCAACGTCGACGAGGTGAAGGCCTGGGCCGACATCGAGTTCGCGGCGGGGGCGGCCAGCGGCACCATCGCGGTGCAGGCCTCGGGCGTGATCGGCGACCCCGAAGACCCCGAGAGCGTCGCTTTCGCCGAGAACATCACCGCGGGCAGCTTTGGCGGCGACGACTCCCAAGAGTAGTCGCGCCGGCCACGACACCGATGTCCCGATCTCGCCGCCGCGTGGCCCTGTGCCACCGGCGGCGAACTTGTATATCCGCCATGCATGCACGTTCACGTGTTTGGCACGGCACATGCATCGTCACTGCATATCCGACGGGTCCTTCAACCTGTTCGTCCGTGCCCCAATCTTTCTGGGCCCGTCGGAACATCAAGAGCGACCTCGGGAATTGGCCCGGGGTCGCTCTTTCACGTTGCGGCTTCGAGGGACTCGTCGCCTCGGAACAAGGAGCACAGACCTCAGTGCGTGGGTTCTACGCCGCGGCGGCCCCGTTGGACTTGGGCGGCTCGGAGCCCTCGGCCACGTCGTGCAGCTCGTCCCACTCGAGCACGAGCGTGCCGCCCTGCTGTTCGCGCTGAGTCTCCCAGTCGCGGATGAGATCGAAGCAGGCGTGGTCGATGTAGCTCAGGTGCTCGAGGTGGATGTGCACCTCGGCCTTGGGGTCGAGGGCCTCGAGCGTACGGGCCAGCTTGGGAAGACCCACAAACGTGGCGGCGCCCCGAAGGTCGACGTCGATGCGGTTCTTTTCGTCGTTCTTGGCGACATCGATCTCGAGCCGGCTGAACGACCACGCGAGCTTGAGGATAGCCAGCGCCAGACCAATGAGGAGGCCCTCGAGCAGGTTGGCGAAGACGATGGCGGTGACCGTCACCGCGAAGACGAAGAAGTCGGCGCGGCTGCGCTGGTAGATGCCGTAAGCGGCCTTGAAGTCCATGAGCTTGACGCCGATGTACACGAGCACCGCGGCCAGCGCCGCCACGGGGATCTTGGCCAGCGCCCAGGGCAGCGCCGCGACCGTGATGACGATCCAGAAGCCGTGCAGGATCGCCGACCAGCGCGTCTCGCCGCCGGCCTCGACGTTGGCCGTCGAGCGCACGATGACGCCCGTGACGGGCAAGCCGCCCAGGAGGCCAGCCACCGAGTTGCCCACGCCCTGCGCCACGAGCTCCTTGTCGAAGTTGGTGCGAGGCCCGTCGTGAAGCTTGTCGACGGCGACCGCGCACAGCAGTGACTCGGCGCTGGCGATGGCGGCGATGGCGAGGGTGGTGCCCAGGATGGCCGGCTCGGCCAGCCGCGCGAAGTTGGAGAGCTTGGGCGGGTTGATGAAGCTCCCGAGGTCGGTGGGAACCTCGACGTAGGCCACAGCCGATCCGGCGAACCAGGCCATGGCCGTCGCCACGATGACGGCGAGGAGGGGCGCAGGCACCGTGCCGAGCCAGTCGGGCAGCTTGGGCTTGAGCGCATTCCAGCCCACCAGAATGGCCAGGGAGACGACGCCGATGAGCAGCGCCGGTGAGTTGGTGGTTCCGACGACCGGCCCAGCGTGCTCACCTCCGCCGTGATGCAGCAAGCCGCTCAAAGGGCCCAGATTGAACTCGCCTGTGAACAGCATGGGGATGGTGATGAGGTTTGCCAGCCCGCCGCCGGGCCCCTTGGCGTCGACCATGACGTGGAACATGCTGGCGAAGATCAGCACGCCGATGCCCGAGAGCATGGCCCGGACCACCGGCGGCGAGACCGCGCGAAAGACCTGGCCGACGTTGGTGTAGCCCGCGGCAATCTGCACGAGCCCGGCCACGAACACCATTACGCCCAGCATCTCGATGCCCATCGTGGGGTCCTCGACGATCTCGAGCACGATGACTGCCAGGCCAGCCGCGGGACCGCTGACCTGCAAGGGGGATCCAGCGAGCGCGCCGACGACGATGCCGCCCACGATGCCGCTCACCAGGCCCATGGCCGGGGGCACACCAGAAGCCAGCGCAACCCCCATGCAGAGGGGAAGCGCGACCAAGAAGACCACGAGCGATGCGAGCGCATCGCGCCAGTTTGGAACCACGGTTGAACCCCAAGGTGAGAATCAGGCCGGCAAAACGTACTCATTCGTCAACGTTCGGGCCATGAGAAAATCTACCCCACAGCGTTCCGTCAAACCGAACAATCAGTCGAGCACGGCTCTCGCGCGCTCCAGCACGGCACGCACAGCGGGGTTGGTGCGTCGAACCCGGGGTGTAATCGCGTAGAATCGCTCCCGAAGGCCATCCAGTTCGCCGATGGTCTCGACGTGGTACTGGGTGGACACCTCTTGGGCGACCACCGAGGGCACGGGAAAGATGCCCGCGCCGCCCTGGCCAAACACCTTGAGCAAGGCGGAGTCTCCGAACTCGGCGACGACATGGGGCCGGATGTCGTGCTGCTCGAACCAGCCGTCCAGCAGCCGACGCATGGTGGAGTCCTGGTCGGGGAGCAGCACCGGCGAGGCATGCAGCGACTCGGGAAAGCCCTCGCGCACCGCGTCGGCGAGGTCCTTGGTGCCCATCATGCTCACGTTCGACTCGCCCAGCAGCTGGCTGTCGGCGTCGACATCGTGCGCCAGCCGCACCGGCGCATCGCTCAACACCAGGTCGAGGTGGTGCACGGCCAGGTCGGTCACCAGCCGGTCGGCGTGGTCTTCGAGCACCACCAGGTGCACGGGAAAGCCCTCGACGCACAGCGCCGGCGCCAAGAAGCGGTGGGCCACCCACTTGGGCACGTTGTTGCCCACGCCCGCCCGCAGCCGGTACGCGTGCCGAAGCCCGCTGACCTCGCGCGTGGCATCCACCAGCTCTTCGCCCAGGCTGAAGATGTCATCGGCGTACTGCTTCACGATCACGCCGTGCTCGGTCAGATCCAGGCCCCGGCCCCGCCGCACGAACAGCGGGTGCCCCAGCTGCTGCTCCAGGCTCTTGATCTGCGCCGACACGGTGGACGGCGCCAGCCTCAGCCGCTTGGCGGCGGCGGTGAGGCTGGTCTCACGCGCCACCATCCAGAAGTAGCGCAGGTGCTGGTAGTTGAGGTCGTGCATCAGGCACCCTTCGGTTGAACCGAAGGGTACCGCGCATCAGCCCTGACGTCGCCGGACAATCCCCGCGAGCAGGGGCAGCAGCAGCAAGCCGCCCACCGGGCCTCCCGACGAGCTGCACCCGCAGCCGAGCCCCTCGAGCTGTGCGACGCGATCGTTGTGATCGTCCAGGTTGGCGTTGGCCAGCTCGGTGTTGTCGGACAGCACCGTGGGCTCGCCGCTGGCACTCGTCTGCTCGATGATGAGCGCGTTGACCTCGGTGCCCTCGGCCAGGAAGTCGGCCGTCGTGGTGCCCGAGTCGCTCACCCACTCCTCGCTGGGCAGCAGGATCACCCGTCGGTCCTGCAGCACGATCCGACGCGGGGCCGTCCACCAGTCGCGTCCGTTGCGGCAGTCGTAGATGATCTCGGCCTGATGCTCGTTGCTGACATCGGCCATGGTGGCGTTCTGCACGAACATCGGGTCGATGGTCATCTCGGCGGGCGAGATCGACGAGGTCATGCGAGACACCTTGGAGTAGCCCGAGAACAGGCCCTCGGCCGCCTCGAGCGGCGCCACCAGGTACTCGTCCAGATCGGCTGCCAGGGCGGCGCCGTCGACCGGATCGTTGTTGTCGAAGCACTCGACGCAGTTGTAGTAGTCGGCGGCCTCGACGCCCGACGGCGGCGGCATGTGCGCGGTCAGGATGTTGAGCAGGCTGGCGCTGGCCGGAAAGCCCTGCCCGATGATCGTGTTCATGATCTGGGCCGCGTCGGTCATGCCGGCGATCGACGCAGTGTCGTAGCGCCCCGGTGACCACAGCGAGCCCTGCATCATGCTGGGCGAGCCGGCAAAGTCGGTGGCGAAGGCGTGCCCACCGGCCTCGTCGGCGGCCAGCGTGATCACGTCGTCGTAGTTCGCCCCGCCCGAGACCCAGTCGATGGCCGCCTCGTTGACCTGCACGTGCAGGTAGTTGCTGGGCACGGCGCGCTCTTCGCCAAAGACGTACACCTCCAGGCGCATGTCGGGGGTGGCCGCCACGCTGGTGAGCTGAATCGGGATCATCGGCTCGGTGCCCGCGTAGCGGAAGCCAATGGGCGAGATGTCCCCGTTGTCGCGGTCTTTCACCAGCTTGAGCGCGATGAAGTACTGGTTGCTGGCGACGTACGGGGCCAGCGCCGGGCTCATGGTCTCGGGGATGTCGTAGGAGTTGTCCTGCAGCCACTCGATGAGCAGGTCTTCGCTGGTGGCCTGCAGCACGACCGTGTCGTACGGGCCCACCTGGGCCTGGTTGACGACGGTCACGCCGTCGTCGCCGCCCGAGTCCTCGGCCACGTCGAAGTCGGCCTCGTCGCCCCAGCCACCGCGGTTGCCGATGATGCCGCCGCCGCCGCTGCTGCAGTTGCCCAGCTCGCTCCACTCGAGCCAGAAGTACGGACGGGTGAAGCCATCGAGCGTGTTGAACAGCGCGTCGGACGACAAGAAGAGCTCGGGCTCGGTGGGGGTGGGCACCACCCAGGCGAAGTCCTCGCTGGGGCCCTGGTAGAAGATCTGGACATGGCTCTCGACCATGCCCGTGTCGGCGTCGACCGCAAAGACGATGCGCTCGGCGCTCTGATCGACGGGCGCGCTGTTGTTGCAGAAGAACCCCCCGCAGGCACTGGCGGTCTGGGGCGCCAGTGCTGCGAGCGCCGTGATGGCGAGGGTGGTTGCGAGGCGATTCATGGGTTCAGCTCCGACGGCGGCGGACCATCAGTCCGACCATGGGAAGGAGGGCGAGACCGGTCCAGGGGGTGGGGGTGCTGCTGCAGCCGCAGCCAGCGCCGTTCCACTCGTCTTGCACGCGATCGTTGTTGTCGTCGATGCGGTCTTGCGCGATGGCGCTGTTGTCGGACAGCACCACCGGCTGACCGTCGGCACTCGTCTGCTCGATGACCAGGGCGTTGACGTCGGTGCTGTCGCCGAACCAGTCCGAGGTCGCGGTGCCGGTCTCCCAGAACCACTCGTTGCTGGGCACCAGCAGGACGCGACCGTCCTCGAGGATGATGCGCCGGCGGGCGGTGCTCCAGTCGCGTCCGCCGCGGCAGTCCATCTCGAGGGTGGCGGTGTGCACGTTGCTGACGTCGCTCATGGTGGCGTTCTGCACGAACATCGGGTCGATGGTCATCTCGATGGGCGAGATGGACGACGTCATGCGCGACACCTTGGAGTGGTCGTGGAAGAGCTGCTCGGCGCGCTCGGACGGCTCGACGATGACCTCTTGCAGCGCGGCCGCCAACCCGGGCGCGTTGACGCCGGCGGTCTGGTAGTCGTAGCAGCCCACGCAGTTGTAGTAGCTCTGGGCGTCGATGCCCGCGGGCGGGGGCATGTAGGTCTCGAGGATGCCCTGCAGGGTGCCCGTCGCCGGGAAGCCCTGGGACATGATGAGCTCCATGGCCTGCTGCGCGTCGGTGGCGTTGGCGATGGCATCGGTGTCGTAGCGACCCTCCTGGTACAGCACGTCCTGGAAGGGCGTGGTGGACCCGGCGTAGTCGGTGGCGAAGGCGTGACCGCCGGCCTCGTCGGCGGCCAGGGTGATCACGTCCTCGTAGTTGGCGCCCCAGGACAGCCAGTCGATGGCCGCCTCGTTGATCTGCACGTGCAGGTAGTTGCTGGGCACCGCGCGCTGCTCGCCAAAGACGTACACCTCGAGGCGCATGTCCGGCGTCGCCGCCACGCTGGTGAGCTGGATGGGGATCATGGGCTCGCTGCCGGCATAGGTCATGCCGATGGGCGAGATGTCGCCGGTCTCTTTGTCTTTCTGGAGCTTCAGGGCCACGAAGTACTGGCCGGACGAGACGTAGGGCGCGAGCGCCGTGCTCATGGTGGCGGGGATGTCGTAGGAGTTGTCCTGCAGCCACTCGATGAGCTGGTCTTCGGAGTCGGCCTGCAGCACGACCGTGTCGTAGGGACCCACGGCGGCCTCGTTGATGACGGTGACGCCATCATCGCTCTCGTTCTGGGTGGGAGGCCCGCCCGCGCCCGAGGCCGAGTCGAGCGCCACGTCGCCGTCGAAGCCCCAGCCGCCGCCCGACCAGCAGTCACCGAGCTCGGTCCAGTTCATGTTGAACGACGGCGCGGTCTGCCAGTCGAGCTGGGCGAACAGGGCGTCGGTGGACACGAAGAGCTCGGGCTCGGACGAGACCGGCAGGATCCAGGCGAAGTCTTCGGCGTCGCCCTGGTAGAAGATCTGCACGTGCACATCGACGGTGCCGGCGTCGCTGTCGACAGCGAACACGATGCGCTCGGCCGATTGGTCGACCGGGTTGCCCTGGTTGCAGAAGAATCCACCGCAAGCGGCAGCATCGACCGGCGCAAGGCCAGCGAACAGGAGAGCAGCGACGAGTGCGCTCTGCTTCTTTGAGACGAGAGTCATGTTGGGCGTCCTCTTTCAAAAAACGCCCGTGCCCAGACGCCAAAAGCATACCCAGGGATCGGACGGCCGGCAACATCATGCCGCGAAAGTTCGCACTCTGCTACCCTCTGGGGCGTGTCGAACCCCGTTCGCATCGCCATCCTCGGCAACAGCTATGCCTCGCGCATCGTGCTCCCCGCCTTGGCGAACGCGGGGGCCAACGAGGTGGTCTGCATCGCCGGAAGGCAGCTGTCCAAGGCCAAAGACACCGCTCGGCAGTGGAACATCGCCTTCGCCACCGACAAGTGGCAGTCGGCACTCGACCTCGAGCCCGACCTGGTCTACATCGCCACCCCAGTCGACCTGCACCACCCCATGGTGTTGCACGCGGCCAAGCGCACCGAAGCCGCCATTCTCTGCGAGAAGCCCCTGGCCTACGACGCAGCGCAGGCCGCCGAGATGGCCTCGGCCTTCGACGGGCGCCTGGCCCTGATCAACCACCAGCTGCGGTGGAACCCGGTGCGCCGCCGCATGCGCTACCTGCTTCACGGCGGGGCGATCGGCGAGCTGTGGTCGGCCGACTACGAGATGCAGTGGAGCTCGCGCCGCACGGTCACCGAGCCCTGGAGCTGGTGGTACGACGCCAGCCGTGGCGGCGGCGTGCTCGGGGCGCTGGGCAGCCACCTGGTCGACCTGGTTCGCTGGGAAGTGGGGGACGTGCTGGCCGTGTGCGCCGACCTGGGGCGCTTTCAAGACCGGCGACCCGACGCCGAGGGCGAGTGGAAGGCCGTCACCGCTGACGAGTACGCCTCGCTGTGGCTGCGCACCGAGAGCGGCGCCCGCGTGAGCATTCGGGTGGGCAAGACCATCGCCGGGGGCAACGGGGTGCTCACCCACTACACCGGCCACAAGGGCGCCATGCGGCTGGTGGGCGACGAGCAGCTGTTCGCCGGTCAGCACGGCGAGGCCCTGCACCCGGTCGAGGCGCGGCTGCCCACCGCCGACGTGCTCAACATGCCCGATCGCGGCCCCTTCGCTCGCAGCCTGCCCCTGTACCTCTCAGCGGTTCTGGGTGCGGTTCGCACCGGTTCCACCGAGCTGCGCGGCGCAGCCACCTTCCATGATGGCCTCGCCACGCAGCGAATACTCGACGCCGCCCGCACCAGTGCGAAGCGCGGCTGCTGGATCCCCATCGATGACTGATTCCCCCGAGACGGCCCCCGCGCCCGAACTCACCCCGCTGCAGCAGTACGGGCCACCCGCGGTCGCCGGCGTTTCGCTGCTGATCGCGGTGTTGCTGCTCAACAGCATGGGCCGGGTGTGGTGGTGCAAGCAGGGCGACATGACGCCCATTGCCACCGACATTTGGAGCCCGCACAACTCGCAGCACCTGCTCGACGCCTACACCTTCACCCATGTGCTGCACGGGTTCCTGTTCTACGCGCTCATCTGGGTGGTGCTGCGGGATCGCTGGCCTCGGTGGCGCTTCGCCATCGCCATCGCCATCGAGAGCGCCTGGGAGGTCGCCGAGAACACGAACACCGTGATCGAGAAGTACCGGGAGTCCACGATCTCGCTGGACTACAACGGCGACTCGATCGCCAACTCCATCGCCGACGTCGCGTCGTGCGCCACGGGCTACGCGCTGGCCAGCACCCTGCCCGTCTGGGCGAGCTTCGCCTTCTTCTTTGGCACCGAGGCCTTCCTGGCGTGGTGGATCCGCGACAGCCTGCTGCTCAACATCCTGATGCTGACGTACCCGCTGGACGTGGTGAAGCAGTGGCAGTCGGGCATGGCGCCGCCGGTGGAGTGAGCTTGGGCCGACCGTCAGTCCGCCAGCGTCGCCCGCAGCGCCTCGATCACCTGCCCGCGATGCAGCGACTCGCCGCCCTCGCGGCGTAGATCGAGCGCCTGCTCGACGTGCAGGAACCGCTGCGACGAGGCGGTGGCGCCGGTGGAACAGGTGTCGGCCACCCCGTTGAGCAGGCGGCCCTGCACGTTGTTGGTGCCGCACAGCATGGCGTCGGTGTCGGCGGCGTCGTTGCACGAGGCGGCGCGGAAGCCTTCGGGCAGGCTGGACTCGAGGTGGGCCTTGAAGCGGTTGGCGACGTGGGTGGTGTCGGCGGCGGTGTCGGTGCCGTCGGACACGTGCGCGACCGCCCCGGAGCCGTCCCAGCCAAAGCCGTGCAGCTGCACGAACAGCGCGGCGGGGTAGGCCTCGTCGAGTGCCGCGGTCATGGTCTGGAACATGTTGGCGTCGAAGTGGGCGGCGTCGCTCTCGCGGTACCAGTCGGGATCACCGCAGGCAGGGGTGGTGCCGTCGCAACCCGAGGGCTGCTCGTTGGCGCAGCGGTGGCTGCCGTTGATGACCAGGGCGCGGGCTCCCAGCGTCTGGAAGATCGCGGCGCCCTGCTCCCACGTGTCGGTGTCGTACCCGGCATGCGGCACCTGCACGACCAGGTCGTTGCTGGCGTCGGGGTTGTAGACCAGCGAGGCGCGCCCGCGCGACTGGATCTCGCGAACCACCAAGAAGGTGCCGCCGTCCTCTTCGATCTTGGTGAGGTCGTAGCCCACACCCAAGAAGCCATTGCGCACACGAGCACCGCCAAACAGCTCGACCAGGGCGGTCTGCATGGGGCCCAGCTCGGTGTCTTCGGGGGGCTCGTAGGCCTCGGAGCGGGACTGCTTGAGATCCATGAACAGCTGGAAGGCGAGGTCGTCGACACTGGGCTCTGAGTCGGTGGGGATCGCCTCGAGGCTGCCGGTGTCGATGGTGGGGCCGCCGCCAGGGCAGCCCATCAAGAAGAGGAGAGTGAGCATCGGCGCGGGGTAACCGGGTTCAATCCAGACCGACAGGAGGTACCCGCCGTCCACCCGCGTTAGGTCACCCGGTCTGTGGAGGTCGCCGTGGCCAAGGTCGCCAGCATGCCCATCGCCAAGATCGTGAAGACCGTCGAAGCGCACGAACAGGGCAGCCAACCTCGGCTCTTCGTCACCGGCCGCGACGGCCGCATCGGTGTGCTCGCGATCACCGACGACGGCCTGGTGCCCATGGTCGACTGCATCCCCGACGAAGACGACGTCACCACCCTGGCCCAAAAGATCAAGCCGGCCCGCATCGGCCGCTGGGACGCCAGCAAGACCCACCGCTGGACCTACGCCTGGACCGTGGGCAACGAAGACTGGCAGCTGTGGAGCCGGCGCGGCGGCAAGGAATTCTGGCTGGCCGACGGCAAGATCCACCGCAAGGGGCCCCGCCCGCCGCTGCACGCCGATGGCATCGCTGCCATTCAGACCTTCGCCAGCCCGGGCTGGTACGAACAAGGCGCCGAGATCCGCCTCGAAGACGAGACCACCATCGAGCTGGCCGAGGGCACCAACTGGGCCGCCCGCCTCGACCCCAGCTACGACTACCTGCAGCTGCAGAGCGACCTGATCTGGGCCGAGAGCCTGTGCAAAGACCTGGCCACCGTGCTGGGCGTGCCCGTGGGCGAGCGCATCCCCGAACGCGCCGACGCGTAGCGGCCGTTGATCGGCCGACTCATCCACGCCGGCATCGGTTGGCCGATCTTCGCCCTGGTCACGGTGCTGCTCCCGGGCATGGGGGTGGTGCTGCAGCTGTTGGCGCTGCCCTTCGACCCAGGCCGCCGCGTGTCCTGGCGTGCGCTGCACTGGGGCTGGGGCCACGTGCTGTGGTTCGCGATTCCGTTCTGGCGCACGCGGCGGCTCGGAGCGGTCGAGGCCAGCGAGGGCCCGTTCATCGTGGTGGCCAACCACGCCTCCATCCTGGACGTGCCCCTGTTGTACGGCCTTCCTTTTCCGCTGGCCGTGGTGGCCCGAAGCCGCATCTTCGACACGCCGATCCTGGGCCCGCTCATGCGCTTGTCGGGCCAGATTCCGCTGCACCTGCAGTCCGACGAGCGCGGCACCGAGCTGGTTCGCGACTGCCAGCGGGCCCTCGAGTCGGGCACCTCGCTGGTGCTCTTCCCCGAGGGCACACGCAGCACCGACGGCTCGATGGGCACGTTCCACCGAGGCGCCTTTCGCATCGCCAAAGACCTGGACATTCCTGTGCTTCCCGTGGTCATCGACGGGACCGCATCCATCCTGCCCAAGGGCAAGCGCAGCCCCGATGGCTTCACCGCGAAGGTCACGATGGCGGTGCTCGATCCGGTGCAGCCCGCGGGCTACTCCACCGCCAGGCGCATGTCCAACGAGGTTCACCGCCGCATGAGCGCCGCGCTGGCGCAGCACCGCGAGGCGACATGACCCAGCCCGATGCCTTCGCCAGGGCGGCCGAGCGCTACCACGATCAAGGCCCGATGGCCTTGGGGTTCGCCCAGGGCAAGCTGGGGCGCGATCCCGCCTACCGTGCGGTGCTGCAGCGGCTCCCGCCCACGGGCAGCCTGGTCGATCTGGGCTGCGGCGAGGGCTACCTGCTGGCCCTGGTGCGCGAGTCGCGCCCCGATCTGCGCTGCACCGGCGTCGACCACGACGAGCGCCGCATCGCCTCGGCCCGCGCCGCCCTGCAGGGCGAGCCGGTCACCCTGGACACCGCCGACGCCCGGTCCTGGCCCATTCCCGCCGCCGATGTCATCGTCGCCCTGGACGTGCTCCACTATCAGAGCCACGACCACCAGCGCGCCCTGCTGCAGAGCATGGCCGCGGCGCTGAATCCCGGAGGCCAGCTGCTCATCCGTGACCTCGACCCCGACGCCGGGCTGCGCTCCTGGCTCACCATCGGCGCCGAGCGCGTGGCCATGGCGCTGGGACGGCACCGCGGCGACGGGGTCTACCCCCTGCCGCCGGGCGCGATGGCGAACACGCTGCAGGCCGCGGGCCTGGGCACACAGCTGGTGCCCTGCGACGAGGGCACGCCCTTCGCCAACCGCCTGTTGGTGGGCAGCAAGCGATGATCGGCGTCACCGGCATGGGCGCGGTCAGCGCTATGGGCACCGGCGTCGACGCGCTGTTCGACGGGTTGTGCGCCGGGCGCTGCGGCATCCGGGAGCCGTCCCGCTTTGGCGGGTCGTGGCCGGTGGCCACGGTGCCCGGCGGGCCGCACACCACCGCCGAGCTGGCGTGGACCGCCGCGGCCCAGGCCCTGGGCGATGATCGGGGCCGGCCGGGGCTGGCCATCGTGCTGGCGACCACCTCAGGCGAGATGCATGCCGGCGAGGCCGCCTTCCAGGCCCATCTCCAGGGCGAGGGCCCCAGCGAGGGCCTGGTGTGGCAGCAGCTGTGCCACCAGCCCACCGCCCTGCTGCGGCAGCGGGCCCAGGCCGACGGTCCCGTGCTCACGGTGTCGACGGCGTGCACGTCCGGCACGGTGGCGCTGGGGCTCGCCGCCGACCTGATCGAGCTGGGCCGCGCCGAGCGGGTGCTGGTGGTCGGCGCCGACGCCCTGTGCCGCACCACGGTCTTTGGCTTCGGCGTGCTGGGCGCGGCCTCGCCCACGCCGTGCAGGCCCTTCGACGTCGAACGCAGCGGCATGAGCGTCGGCGAGGGCGCGGCCGCGCTGGTGCTCGAGCGGGTGGAGGGGGCGCGGCGGCCCGTGCTCGCGCACCTGCTGGGCCACGGCACCGCGTCGGACGCCCACCGCATGACCGCCCCCGACCCCGCCGCGGGCGGCGCCATGCGCAGCATGCGGGCGGCCCTGGGCGGCATCGAAGGATCCCGGGTCGGCTTCGTCTGTGGGCACGGCACGGGTACGCCGCTCAACGACGCCATGGAGGTCATCGCCCTGTCCGCCATCACACCCGACGCGCTGCTGTGCGGTATCAAGGGGGCCGTGGGCCACTGCCTTGGGGCGGCGGGCACGCTCGAGGCCGTGGTGGCCGTCCAGGCCTTGCGCCGGGGTGTCGTGCCGCCCACGGTCGGCACCGTCGAGCCCATCCCCGGCGCGGCAGTGGCATCGCAGCCCCGCCCAGCGGGCTTCGACCACGCCCTGTCGGTGAACTTCGCCTTTGGCGGCCACTGCAGCGCCGTGCTCTTTGGGAGCGCCCCATGAGCCGCCTGGTTCACGCCGCTGCCTCGGTGAACGGGGTCGTCGACCTGGACGTGCTGCGCGGCTGGGTCTTCGATGGCCAGCCCCCCGCCGAGCAGACCGGCGGCACGGCCGTTCGCCCCGCCCAGGTCGACGCCAACGAGTGGCGCCGCATGAGCCCGATGTCGCGGTCGGTGCTCGCCCTGTGTGCGCCGCTGCTGGACGGCGTCGACGCCGTCGTGTGGGGAACCCACGTCGGTGAGATCGAGCCCACCGAGCGCTTCTTGACCCGGCTGTTCACCCGTGGCCACGAGCGCTGCAGCCCGCTTTCCTTCCAGACCTCGGTGTACAACGCCGCCGCCGGGCACCTGAGCATCGCCTTCGGCCTCACCGGGCCCAGCGAGACCCTGTCGGCTGGCGGCGCCACCGGCCTGGCGGTGCTCACCCGGGCCCTCGACCTGCTGGCCCTCGGTCGCGCCCAGCGTGTGCTCGCGGTCGCCGCCGAGCCTGCCACCCCGCTGCTGCAGGCCGCCACCCAGGTCGCGGGCTGTCCCGGAACGCACGCCGCCACCGCGGCCGCGCTGGTGCTCGACGCTCAGCCCGGTGGCACCCAGGTGACCGCAGGGCCCGGCCCCGCAGGCATGCCCCACGCCGGGCCCTTGCTCACCCGACACCTCCGTCTTCCGCTCGAAGAGCCCCTCAGCGCGACCGAGGGTCTGGCCCTCGAGGGCGTCTTCGGCCTGTCGGCCAGCGCGGGCATGGTGGCGGTGGCCCTGCTCGCCGACCGCGGAGGCATGGTCATCGACCACGACGGCCCGGCGCAGTGGACGGCGACGGTGCAGCCATGACCCTGCTGGCCCTGATGGCCGCCCTGGCCCTGGCTCAAGAGGTGCCTCCCCGGGTCGTCGAGCGCGCCGTGCCCGAGTTCCCGGCCGAGGCCCAGCAGGCCGGCATCGACGGGCCGGTCACCGTGCAGATCGACGTCGATGCCACAGGCACGATCACGGCGGTCACCGTGCTGTCGAGCCCCCACTCGCTGCTCACCCTGGCCGCCGAGCGCGCCGCCTGGCAGCTCGACGTCGCGCCGGCCACCATCGACGGAGCCGCCGTCGACGGGATCCTGGAGTACACCTTTCGCTTCGAGCTGATGCCGTCCGACGCCGATGGCCCCGTCGCCAGCTCGACCCTGCACGGCGTCTTCCTGGACGAGCAAGGGCTTGGACTCGCGCAGGTGACGGTGACCATGACCGACCAGGCCAGCGGCGTCGAGCACCGCTTCCAGACCCGCGACGACGGCACCTTCCACGCCAACTTCCTGCCCGCGGGCAGCTACATCGTGCGCCTCGACCACCCCGAGTACGGCCTGGACATGTTCGAGGTGGATCTCGAGGCGGGCTCGGTGCTCAAGCACACCTTCGAGGTCTTCGCCGCCAGCGACGACGAGATCGTGGTCAACGGCGTGCGGCAGTGGCGCGACGTGCAGCGCGGTGCCCTCGAGGCGAGCGAGAGCACCACCCCCGGCACCTACACCCTGACCCGGCGCGACATCGAGGCGACCCCTGGCGCGCTCGAGGACGTCAACCGTGCCGTGCACGCGCTGCCCGGCGTGGTGTCCGACAGCGACATGCTCGCCACCTTCAACGCCCGCGGCGGCTCGGTGACCGACGTCGTCTACACCCTCGACGGCGTGCCCCTGAACAACCCGTTCCACCTCGCAGGCTTCAACAGCGTCTTCAACCCCGACATGATCCAGAGCGTCGAGTTCAGCGCGGGCGCCGCGCCGGCCCACCAGCCCGCCGGGGTCAGCGCGGTGATGGCGGTCGACTCGTGGGACGGCACCCCCAGGCAGGGCGCCGGCAACCTGGACGGCAGCATCGACCTGTCGGCGTCGAGCGCACGCGTCTTCCTGATGGGTGCGGTCACGCCCGACGAGCGGCTCACCTTCGCGGTGGCCGCCCGGCGCTCGTACATCGAGAGCTACTTCGCGGTGCTCAAGGCGGTCAACGTCATCGACAGCGCCTTCGCCGCCCCGGAGTATTCCGAGCTGTCGGGCCGCATCGCATGGCGGGTGAGCGATCGGCATCGGCTCCTGCTCACCGCGTTGCGATCCGGCGACTCGCTGGCGCTGGTCGACTCCGACGACGACAGCCTGGTGAACTTCGAGGGCGCCTTCGAGCTGTCGAACAACCTGTCGCTGGTCAGCCTGAAGCACGTCTACAGCACCGGCGAGCGCCTGGAGTGGAGCTCGGTGGCGGCCGTGGTGGGCGACCGGTCGTACCTGTTCCAGGACCTGGGCGCGTCGCGCAGCCAAGAGATCACCAGCACGCGGTACTTCGGGCGCAGCGATCTGCGCGCCGAGCACGGCCCGTTCACGTTCCGCACCGGGGTCTTCGCGTCGGCGCTGGTGGCCCGGGCCGAGGGCACCGTCGACGACCCCGCCGGACTGCCCGCCTTCTACAACGGCCCCATCGCCGACCACGACGTCGACCAGATCGAGCTGGCCGAGTCGGTGCCCCTGCCCGAGGTCGCCGTGTACGCGCAAGAGGAGTGGGACGGGCCCGTGCGCCTGCGCGCCGGGGTGCGGGCCACCTGGGCCGGGCTGTCCGACGAGATCCTGCTGTCACCGCGGGCCGGGCTCAGCGTGCCCCTGCCCACCGGAACCATCCCCAAGGTGGCCTGGGGCATCTACCAGCAGTCCCCCATCGACCCGCGCCTGCTGTCCCCGACCACCGGCAACCCCGACCTGAAGTCCGAGACCGCGCACCACCTGGTGGTGGGCGTCGACCAGGCGCTGCCGCTGCCCACTGAGGGCGACGTCGGCCTGCTGCGCGTCGAGGGCTACTACATCGACCTCGACAACGTCGTCGTGCACGCCGACACCGACGACGGAGGGCCGGTCTTCGACAACAGCGGCACCGGCCGCAGCTACGGCCTGGACACCATGACCATGGTCAAGAAGGGTCGCTTCCGCGGCTCGGTGAACTGGTCGGTGCTGTGGACCGAGCGCACGAACCCGCGCAACACCTTGCTCGAGACCACGGTCTCGCCGGTGCAAGACCAGCGCCACACCCTGGGCTCGTCGCTCGAGTTCGCCATCTCGCCCCGCTGGCGCGGCACCATCCGGTACAACTTCCACACCGGCCGCCCCGTCTCGCGCGTGGCGCCCACCGCCGCTGGCCTGGTGACGCCCACCTGCATCAACTGCGATCAGCTGGGCAACTTCCACCAGTTCGACACGCGCGTCGAGTGGCGCAAGGCCTTCCGCCACCACCGCCTGTCGTTCTACGCCGAGCTGCTCAACGTCACCAATTTCGCGAGCGACTTCGTGCCGATCGTCGAGGTCGAAGAGGACGGAAGCACCACAGAATCGATGTTCTCGCACCTGCCCTTGCGTCCGTTCATCGGCACGCGCTCGGATTTTTGATACCGGGGGCTGCAGGAGGACCCTTGGACGCACTCCGGCTCGAAATCAAGCAGCTGATCATCGATGTCCTGATGATCGAGAACAAGACCCCCGACGCCATCGACAACGCGGCGCCGCTGTTCGGCGAGGGCCTGGGTCTCGACTCGGTCGATGCGCTCGAGCTGGCCATGGAGCTCGAAGACGCCTTCGGGGTCACGCTGCCCGACAACGACGCCACCCGCGAGGTGTTCGCCTCGGTGAACTCGCTGGCGGCCTACATCAGCGAGCACCGTTCGTGAAGCTGCTGTTCGTATCTGGCAACCAGGAGGTGCTGCCCGACGCGGTCATCCCCCTGGGCCTGCTGTACGTGATGGCGGCCACGCCCGACCGGCACGACAAGCAGCTCGTCGACCTGTGCTTCTCGAACGACCCCTGCGGCGACCTTGCGGCCGCGGTCCAGCGCGAGCAGCCCGACGTCGTCGCGATCGGCATGCGCAACATCCAAGACAACGTGTACTCCGGCATCTCGGACAACCTGGCCCACTACCGGGCCCTGATCCAGACCATCCGCGGCATCACGACCGCCCCGATCGTGCTGGGCGGCGGCGGATTCTCGGTGATGCCCACCGAGCTGATGCAGCGGCTGCAGCCCGACTACGGCATCGCCGGCGAGGGCGAGGCCGCCTTCCCCGCCCTGCTCGAAGCCCTCGAGGCCGGCGAGTCCCCCGAGGGCATCGCCGGCGTCTTCCACGCCCAGCACGACCAGGTGGTGGGCATCGCGGCCGGCAAGCCCTTCGTGGACATGAGCGCGCTGGCGCCGCCGGATCGCTCCCTGGTCGACCGCCGCTACTACACCGACTTCGGCATCGACTCGGTTCAGACCAAGCGCGGCTGCCCACTGCTGTGCGACTACTGCACCTACCCCATCATCGAGGGGCGAGCGGCCCGAAAGCGCGACCCCGAGCTCGTGGCCCGCGAGTTCCTGCACATCGCCGCCACCCAGCCCGACGTCAAGCACGTCTTCGTGGTGGACGCGCAGTTCAACCTGCCGGTCAAGCACGCCAAGGAGGTGTGCCGCGCGCTGATCGCGGCCAACAACCCCCTGCCCTGGACGTGCTACGCCAACCCACTCGGCTTCGACGCCGAGCTGGCCGAGCTGATGGTGGGGGCCGGCTGCGTGGGAATGGAGATTGGCTCCGACAGCGGCAGCGACGAGATCCTGAAGGTGCTGCGCAAGGGCTTCAAGACCGACCGCATCCGCGAGATCCGGCGGCTGAGCCAGGAGTACGGGCTCAAGGACTGCCACACCTTCATCCTGGGCACCCCCGGCGAGACCCTCGACCACGTGCGAGAGACCCTCGACTTCCTCGAAGACCTGGACCCCTTCGCCGCCATCGTGATGGTGTGGGTCGACGACCACGAGGCGCTCGACGTCGAATACGCCAAGCAGCGCCGCGAGCTGCGCAGCCGCATCTGGGACTTCGTCGGCTCGTACCGCCACCAGCACCCGAGGTGGGTCATCCCCCCGATGGGCGTGCTCTTCGACGAACGCCTGTTCCGCTACCTGCGGCGCCACGGCATGCACGGTCCGCTGTGGCAGCACATCGACCGCATTCCGGATCGGCCGTCCCGGAGGTAGTGCGGCGAGCCCCACGATCCTGCAGCGTGGGGCACGCGTCCCGTCTGCCCGTCCGCCCCCTACCCCACCCCTTCCGTCGGCTCCTGCCACCGCCGCGCCGCCAGCACCGTGACCGGCCCGAACACCAGCGCCAGCACGAGGCCCAGCACCGCGTCGCCCAGCAGGCAGCTCAAGAAGCGATCCGGCAGGCTCGCGCCCAGCAGCGACAGGTTGGCGATGAAGGTCGCCGACGCCTCCAGGTCCAGCGGCTGCAGCTCGCCAAAGCGAATGAACTCGCCGATCACGATGCCCATGGCCACCAGGAAGGGGGCGACCACCGGGTTGGAGATGTTGGCCGCCGCGTACACGGTCACCTTGTTGAGCTCGGTGGCCCAGGCGACCGCCAGGCAGATGCCCAGATGCAGCCCGTACAGGGGTAGGGTCCCGATGAACAGGCCCACCGCGACGGCCAGGCCCAGCCGGGTGGGGCTCGAGTGTTCCTCTCTCAGGTGGGCGACGAGGGCGGCGATCCGTTCGCGCAGTTTGGCTCCTGTCGAGGGCCCAAGATAGCTTCGCCAGATGGCCCGCATCGCGATCATATCTGCCGCCGCAGTGGCCGTCGCGACCGCCGCCCTCGTCGCGAGCACCGTCGGCGCGCCACCGAGCGTCGGCACCTGGGTGCCCCTGGGCGCCGGGCTGGCGCTCACCATCGTCACCGTGGCCGGGGTCGCCAGTCCGCGCTGGCAGCTGTTCGGCAAGGCCACGCTGAGGGGTCGACACCCCCACGCGGTGGCGCTCACCTTCGACGACGGGCCCGACCCCGCCTCCACCCCGCAGCTGCTCGAGCTGCTCGACGACAACGGCATCCGCGCCACCTTCTTCGTGCTGCTCGACCGGGCCCGGCAGCACCCCGAGCTGGTTCGCGCCATGGCCGACAAGCACGAGATCGGGCTGCACGGCCTGGCGCACGACACGTCCCTGGTGTGGATGGCGCCTGGCCACGGGCAGCAGGCCCTCCAGGCCGGCGTGAGCGAGCTCTCAGCGATGGTGGGGGCTCCCGTGCAGCTGTTTCGGCCGCCGTTCGGGGTCACCGGTCCCCGTCTGATGGCCAGTGTGCAGGGTGCCGGGCTGCACACCGTCTGGTGCTCCATCCGCACCTACGACGGCGTGCAGACGACGCCCGCGGCCATCGCCCGCCGCTGCGAGCACGCCGCCGCCGGCGACATCGTGCTGATGCACGAGGGGCGCGCGCCCACCCTCGCCGCCCTGCCCCAGATCCTGGACGGCATCCGCGATCGCGGGCTCGACTGCGTCACCGTGTCCGAGCTGGTCGCATGACGCCTGTGATCACCGGCATGGGCGTTCGCAGCCCGCTCGCCTCGAGCCCCGAGGCCCTGTTCGACGCGCTGGTTGAAGGCACCGCCGACGCCTGGACCCATCCCCCCTACGCCGGCGAGGGCCTCGCCAACCCGCTGTGCGCCGCGATGTCCGGCAGGCGGGCCGCCAGCCCGGCGACCGAGCTGCTGCACCAGGCGGTCGCCGACGCGCTGGCCCACGCCGGCAGCCCCGCCGCCCACCGGGTGGGGCTGGTGGTGGGCACCAGCAGCGGCGACATCTGCGGCCCCTGGGAGCGCTGGCATCAGGCGGCCGTGGCCGGCAGCGACCCCGGCCCCGAGCCCACCCGCGACGGCCCGACCCGAGCCGTGGCCCGCCAGCTGGGCCTGGGCGGTCCCATCGCCACGGTCTCGGTGGCCTGCATCTCGTCGACGGCGGCCTTCCTGGTGGCGGCCAGCTGGCTGCGCGAGGGCCGCTGCGACGCCGTCGTGGTGGCCGGCGTCGACGCCCTGTCCCTGTTCGTCCACGCCGGCTTTGGCGGGCTCGGCGCCCTCAGCGCCAGCCGCCCCATGCCCTTCTCGGCCGAGCGCGACGGCCTGCTGCTGGGCGAGGCCGCCGCGGCCCTGCTGCTCGAGCCCGAATCCCGGGCCGGCGCCCGTGGCATCGCCGCGCTGCTGGGCTGCGGCATGGCCGGCGACGCCACCCACATGACCGCCCCGGCCCGCGACGGACGCGGCGCCGCCGCCTCGCTGCGCGCGGCCCTCACCGACGCCGGCTTGCGCGCCAACGATGTCGACGCGGTCTCGCTGCACGCCACCGGCACGGTGTTCAACGACGCGATGGAGTCGGCGGCCGTGGCCACGGTCTTTGGCCGGCGCAGCCTGGCCTTTCACGGCATCAAGCACCTGCTGGGGCACACCCTGGGCGCGGCTGGTGCCGTCGAGGCCGTGGTGTGCGCCGAGTCCATCCGCCGCGGCACCGTCCCACCCCCGCCGCCCTCCGTGGGCGCCGACTGCCCCCTGCGGCACGAACCGCGCCCGCCGCGCGTGGTCGCGTCCATGTCGTCGGCATTCGCCGGCGCCAACGCCGCGATCGTGCTGGGAACCCCCGATCACCGGCATCCTGCCCGGTCGGCCCGGCCCGTCCAGGTCGTGGCCAACGCCTCGGTCGAGGTCGCGCCCGACGGCTGGGCCGACGCCTGGCCCGACGCCCCGGAGCGGCTGTGGCGCTCGGACTCCTACACCCGCATCGTGCTGCTCGCCGCCCACCGAGTGGCCGCCGAGCTCGACCTGCCCGAGCCCACGGCCATCGTGCTCGCGTCCATGTCCAACTGCCGCCAGGCCGACATCCGCTACCACGAGGGCCTGCTGCGTCGGGGGGCCAGCCGGGCCTCGCGCAAGGCCTTCGCCGCCACCATCCCCGGGGCGCCGGTGGGTGCCCTGTCCATCGAGCTGGGCCTGCGCGGGCCGGCGCTGACCCTGGTAGCCGGCCCAGATGCCGCGCACGACGAGGCCGCACGCCTGGTGCGCTGGGGCCACGCAGCGGCCGCCATCGCGGTGCATGCCGAGGCCCCGTCCCCCGACCGCGTCGCCCGCGCGCAGGTGTGGGTGATTAGCAGGGTGCCATGACTGCTCTGCGCCCCGTCGTGGTGACCGGCATCGGCATGGTGTCCTGCCTGGGTCACGACCTGGACACGATCACCGCCGCCCTGCGGCTGGGTCGCGCGGGCATCGGCATCGACCCGCAGCGCGTCGAGCTGGGCTTCCGCTCGCCGCTCACCGGGGTGATCCCGACCTTCGACCCGCGCGATCACCTGACCCGCAAAGAGCGGCGCTCCATGAACGAGCCGGCGATCTACGCGGGCGTCGCCGCGGTTCGTGCCCTGGCCGACGGCGAGCTCGACCGCGCACGGCTGAGCTCGCCCCGGGTAGGCGTGGTGTTCGGCAACGACAGCACCTGCGGGTCCTCGGTGGCGGTGGTCGACACCGCCCGGGCCGACGGCACCACGCGAAACCTGGGCGCGTCCGCGGTGATTCGCTCCATGAACTCGGTGCCCACCATGAACCTGTCGGTGCTCTTCGGCACCCAGGGCGCCAACTGGACGGTGTCGTCGGCCTGCGCCTCGTCGTCGCACGCGATCGGCCAGGCGGCGCTGCTCATCGCGTCCGGGCAGCAGGACGTCATGCTCACCGGCGGCAGCCAGGAGGTGAACTGGATGAGCATGGCTGGCTTCGACGGGCAGGGCACGCTGTCTACCCGCACCGACTCGCCGTCCACCGCCAGCCGTCCCTTCTCGGCCGACCGCGACGGCCTGGTGCCCAGCGGCGGCGCCGCCGTGCTCATCCTCGAGAGCGAAGAGCACGCGGTGGCCCGCGGCGCCCACATCCGCGCCCGCATCCGTGCCTGGTCCTTCTCGTCGGACGGCCACCACATCACCACTCCCCACGGCCGCGGCGCGGTCCGGGCCATGCGCACCGCCCTCGATCAGGCGCGCGTCACCCCAGCCGAGGTGGAGTACATCAGCGCCCACGCCACCAGCACCCCCATCGGCGACGCCGTCGAGGCCCGCGCCATCGGCGAGGTGTTCGGCCCAGCGACCCCTCCCATCTCGTCCACCAAGGGACTCACCGGCCACGAGTGCTGGATGGCGGGCGGTGCAGAGCTGGCCTACGCGCTGCTGGCCGCCGAGGCCGGCTTCATCCCGGCCAACAACGCGCTGGTGCAGCCCGACGACGCGTTCAGCGAGCTGGATCTGGTCCGCGAGACCCGGGAGGGATCCCCCCGCCTGATCCTGTCCAACTCTTTCGGCTTTGGCGGTACCAACTCGTGCCTGCTGGTGGAGCGCCCGTGAGCCTGCCCGACGTGCGCACGCTGCTGCCGCACCGCGGCCAGTACCTGGTGATCGACCAGCTGCTCGCGCTCGACGATCAGCACGCGGTGGCCAGCCGCACCTTCCAGCCCCACGACGTCGACGGGCACTTTCCCGGCAACCCCATCGTGCCGGGGGTCATCCTGCTCGAGGGCCTCGCCCAGACCATGGCCTGCCTGGCGCAGCACCTGCAGCCCGGCGGCGACGAGCCCCTGCTGGCCGGCTTCGACAAGGCCCGCTTCAAGGCCCCCGTTCGGCCTCCTGCCCAGGTCGAGTTCCAGGTCCAGCTGGTGGAGCAGCGCTTCGGGCTGGTGATGGGCTCGGGCAAGGTGCTGGTGGACGGCCGCATCGTGTGTCGGGCCCGCCTGACCGGCGCCTTCCACACGCGCGAGAGCTGAATGCCGACGGCGGTGGTCATCGGCTCGGGCGTCGGGGGGCTGACCTCGGCGCTGCTGCTGGGGCAGCGCGGCTACCAGGTCACCCTGCTCGAGCAGCACGAGCGGCCGGGCGGCATGCTGCAGCGGTTCTTTCGACGCGGTGTGGGCTACGACACCGGCTTCCACTACTGCGGCGGCATTGGCCCGGACGACGCCCTGGGGCGCTGCCTGGCCCATCTGGGCGTGCGCGACCGCATCCACTTCTTGCCGCTCGACCCCGATGGCTTCGACCGCCTGGTCTTTCCCAGCCTCACCTTCGATGTTCCCGTCGGCGTCGACCGGTATCGCGACCGGCTGGTCGAGTGCTTTCCCCACGAGCAGGCCGGCATCGAGCGCTTCATCCGCGAGCTGCACGCCGCCGTCGACGAGTACGGCCTGTACCGCCTGCGCGCTCCTGGCCAGGCCAGCGCACTGCCCAGCACCGAGGGCGTGTCGCTCGGCGCCGTGCTGCAGGCGACCATCCGCGACCCGATGTGCCGCCACGTCATCGCTGGGCAGGGCATCCTGTACGGCGTGCCCGCCGATGACGCCCCGTTCGGGCTGCACTGCCTGATCCTCCACCACTTCCTGCGCGGCGCCCACCGCATCGACGGCGGCGGCGACCGCATCGCGCTGCAGATGGTCAAGGCAGTGCGGCGGCAGGGCGGCACCGTTCGCCTGGGCGAGGCCGTCACCCGCATCCTGGTGCACGACCGCGTGGCCCAGGGCGTGCAGCTGGCCTCTGGCGAGCAGATCCGGGCCGATCTGGTGGTGGCCAACCTGCACCCGGTGACCGCGGCCCAGCTGCTGCCCGACGGCGCGGTGCGTCCCGCCTACCTCAGGCGCATCCACGGAAACGCCGTGGGAATGGCCCATCAGGGCGTGTACATCGAGATGGACGGGCCCGTGCCCGAGCTGGGCAACCGAAACCTGTACCGCCACCTCGTCGACGACGCGCGCTCGTTCCACGCCAGCACCCCCGACGATCTGGCCTTCTACTACGCGTCCGCCCCCGCCCAGAGCGGCGGCTCGGAGCGGCTGCAGCACAACGTCATCCTGATGCTCACCGCCGCCCCCTTCGAGGCGGTCGGGGCCCACGCCGGGCACGGGGTCGGTGCCCGTCCCGCCGCCTACCACGGCATCAAGGATCGCTGGCAAGCCGCCACCGTAGGCGCCCTGCTGCGCGACTTTCCGCAGCTCGAAGGGCGCATCCGCCGCATCGAGTCCAGCACGCCGCTCACCACCCTGTCGTATACATCGAGCCCCAGGGGAGCGATGTACGGGCACTACCACTCGGTCGAGCAGATGGGCCGCAACCGGCCGGCCCAGGCGATCCGCACGCGAAACCTGGTGCTGGTGGGCCAGGGTGTGTTCACGCCGGGCATCCTGGGTTCGATGCTGTCGGCCTACTACGGCATCGGCCGGGTGGTCGGACTCGAGTCGCTGGTGCAGGAGCTGCGGGCCGCATGAAGCGTGTCGTCATCACCGGGCTGGGCGTGCGCAGCGCGCTGGGCAACACGCCGGCGGCGCTCCACCACGCCCTGCTGGAGGGCCAGAGTGCCGTACGGCGCATGCATGAGTGGGATGCGTACCCCGACCTGCGCATCCGCGTCGGCGCGCCCATGGACGGCTTCTCGCCCAAAGAGATCCCCCGAAAGCTGCGTCGCACCATGGGTCGGGTGGCCATGCTGGGCGCGGCGGCGGCGCGGGACGCCGTCCACGACGCGGGCATCGACGAGCTGCAGCGGGCCAGCGGCGAGGTGGCCGTGGTCATGGGCTCCACCATGGGCAGCGCCTCGGCCGAAGAGGAGTTCTGGAGCGTGCACCTGGGCCTGACCGGCTCCACCCAGGCCAAGGCAGGCACCTTCTTTCAGGTGATGGCGCACACCGTGGCGGCGAACGCGGCCATGTTCCTGGGCATCACCGGCGAGGCCCTGTCCACCAACGGCGCCTGTGCCTCCGCCACCCAGGCCTTCGGTACCGCCCTGTCGATGGCCCGCCAAGACCGGGCCCGAGCGGTGCTGTGCGGCGGCGCCGACGAGCTGCACGTGAGCGCGGCGCTGACCTTCGACGGGCTGGCCGGCGCGAGCCGCCAGTACAACGACCGTCCCTCGCTCACGCCGCGCCCCTTCGACCGCGCCCGCGACGGCATCGTGGTGGGCGAAGGCGCGGGCATCGCGGTGTTCGAGCAGCGAGCCAGCGCACGGGCCCGTGGCGCAGCGATGCTGGCCGAGGTGCTGGGCTACGGCGCCACCACCGCGGGCATCAACATGGCCTCGCCCCAGATCGAGGGCATGGAGGCCGCCATGCGCAAGGCCCTCGCCGATGCCCGCCTGCGGCCCGATGACATCGACTTCGTCAACGCCCATGCCACAGGCACCCCGCTGGGAGATGCGGCCGAGGCCGCGGCGATCCACCGTGTGTTCGGATCGAGCGTGCCGGTCGCGAGCTGGAAGGGCCACCTGGGACACACCCTGGCCGCATGCGGCGGCCTGGAGCTGGCGACCCTGGTGCAGATCCTGGCAACCGGGCACATCCCGCCCACCTCGAACCTCGACGATCCCGACGTCGAGCCCATCTGGCTGCCCACCCAGCCGCTGTCCAGGCCATGCCGCCACGTGCTCTCGGCGAACTTCGCCTTTGGCGGGCTGAACACCGCGTTGGTGCTGGGTTCGCCAGACCTTGCCATGGCCGGTTGACATCCGTTAGCTACCGGATTCCGCTCTGGAGCCGGGTTGGACAGCACCACCATCATCTCGACGGTCGACCGCATCCTCATCGAAGAGTTCGAGCTCGCCCGCGAAGACGTGGTCCCCGGCGCGCTGCTGCGCGACGATCTCGACCTCGACTCGCTCGACGCCGTCGATCTGGTGGTGGTCATCGAGCGCGAGTTCGGCGTGCGCCTCGACGACAAGCTGGTCATGAAGATGCGCCTGGTGTCCGACATCCACGACTACGTGCGCGCCGAGTGCGAGACCAAGAGCGCATAGACGCCTACACCTCGGGCGGCGCCCAGGCATCGTGGAAGTTGTACCACTGCAGCGGGTAGGCGCGCGCCCACTGGTCGAGCTGAGCACCGAACTCGGCCACCCAGCCCTCGACCTCGTGATCGCGCGCATCGCGGCTGCTGAAGCGGTACACCCGCGGCGCGGTGGCGGTCACCCGATAGGTCGACGCGCCCTGCTTGAAGCAGCCCAGCCAGATCACCGGCGCCTTGGTGAGCGCCGCCAGCTGGAACGGGCCGGTGGGTAGCGCCATGGGCCGCCCGAGCACAGGCACCATCACCTGGCGATCGTCCACCACGCGGTCGGCCTTGATGGCCACCACACCTCCGGCTCGAATCGCCCGAAGCGCCGCCAGCGCGGCAAAGTCCCCGCCCTTGTTCAGCGGGATGATCTCGGGGGCTGCCGCGCCTCGGGTCTGCCTGAGCAGGCGCACGTAGGAGTCGCCGTCGGCGGCGTACAGGAGCAGGTGCACCTTTCGGTCGCCGATGGCCTCGCGAAGCGCCACCGCACCCAGGTCGGCGTTGCCCAGGTGCGCGGTGAACACGAAGAATCCCGTGCCCTGGTCGCGCAGATCCAGGACACCGGGCTCGTAGTCGTGCACCAGCTCGAAAGCCGAAGGGCCCTTCAGCATCAGCACGAAGCGGTCGACGATGGCCACCGAGAAGTTCAGGAACAGCCGCCACGTGTCCACCAGCCGCGCAGCCACCCCGCGCCCGGGCTGCACCAGCCCCAGGTAGGCGACCACGTTGCGCCGGTTCACCCCGGCGAACACGAAGTAGAAGCTGGTGAGCACGGTCATGCCCGCGTACGTGGGCCAGCGCCCGAACAAACGCAGCACGTACAAGAAGAAGGTCCAGCCCCAGGCGGGGCCCCGATGCGTGCCCTTCCAGCGCCGGCGCGGCAGCACACGCCGAACCCACAGCGGCGGCCACAGCAGCAGCGTGAGCACCAGGCGCGTGTTGAGCAGCGAGATGCGCACGTTGTCCCACAGCGGGTCGAACGAGCTCACCCGCTCTTCTTTGGGGGGGTAGAAGACCTGGCAGGGCAGGTCGCGCACCTCGACGCCGGCCCACAGCGCCCTCACCAGCACCTCGACCTCCCACTCGTAGCGGCCGGGCCGGAGACCCAGCTCCAGCACCGCCTCGACCGGGTAGGCGCGAAAGCCGCACTGGCTGTCGGCGACCGTCCACCCGGTCTCGAGCCACACCCAGAAGTTCGAGAAGCGCCGCCCGAACTGGCTCGAGCCCGGGGCGGTGGACAGGTCGCGGCACCCGGCGATGATGGCATCCGGGTGCTGCTCGATGGCCTGGAAGAAGGCGGGCAGGTCATCGGGAAAGTGCTGGCCATCGGCATCCAGGCACACCATGTGGGTGTAGCCCTCTCGCTGCGCCCATCGCAGGGCCGTGTCGAGCGCTGCTCCCTTGCCTCGGTTGTGGGCGTGGTGCACCACCGTGGCCCCGGCGGCCGCGGCCAGCTCGGCGGTGGCGTCGGTGCAGCCGTCGTCGATCACCAGCACCCTGTCGGCATGATCACGGCATCGCTGCACCACCTCCGAGATGGTGGCGGCGTTGTCCTTGCTGGGCACGACGACGAGCGGGCGAATCACGGGCGCATCCACCGCGACCAGCCCACGAAGGCCCCGTTCAGGCACAGCACCAGGCCCACCTTCCACCACATCCCGTGGTCGTCGGTGAGCACGGCGGCCCCCACGATGCCCAGCGTCATCGCGACGGCGGCCCAGGTGGGCCAGTGGCGGGGGGGTGAGGCGTCAGCGGGCATCGGGCAGGCTCCCGATCACGCGTAGCTCGTACGAGCGCCGGTCGTCGACGAGCACCACCTCACCGGCTCCGACACGAACCCGCGCCCCACCCCCGTGGCCGCGCCAGCGCATCGCATCGCCGTCCTGGGTCAGGCGCCCCAGCGCGGTCTTGCACGGCGGCGCGGCGCAGCGCCAGCGGTACACCAGGGCCAGGTCGCGGCTGAAGGGGATGCGGTTCAGGACGGGCTCCATCTCGGGCACTGCGGCCCGGACCTCCTGCTCGGCGCCGTTCACGTGCACACGAAACAGCTCGGTGCCGATGGGGGTGGTGGCCACCAGCCAGATCTCGCCGTCCGCGGTGGTGCGCACGAAGGCTCCGCCAGCGATGTCGCGCCCCGGCGTGCGCAGCGCGAACTGCGCCGGCGCCTCGATGGCGTCCAGCGCCACCGCTGGCCCTCCCGCACGCGGGCAGCCCAGCATCCACAGCAGTCCCAGGCTGGTGATCATGGCAACGCACCCGCGAGCTCGGCCGCCTCGCGGGCCTCGTCCTGGTACTCGAAGCCGGTCGCCAGGGCCCGGTCGAGTGCCTGCCTCGCCTGCTCGTGGCGGCCATGGCGCGCGTGCTGCCGGGCCCACTCCAGCTCGATCATCGGGTGGCCGGGCATCAGGCGTGTGGCCTGCCGCAGCGTGGCCTCGGAGCCCTCGGCGGCCGCCTGTTTCAGCAGCCGACGCCCCTCTCGAACCGCCAGCGCGGCCTCGGGCTGGCCCGGGGGCATGGCCAGGCGCGGCGACAGGTCACCGTCCAGGGCGCGCTCGAGGTCGTAGGACACCCAGCCGCCCTCCAGGTTGGGGTAGCGCGACACCCACAGCGTGCGCGCGGTGGCATCGAACACCACGCCGTGGGTGGCGATGTCGGCGTTGAGCGCGTGGCGGTGCCCCCGTGGCAGCTCGCCGCCCCCCACCGCACGCCGGTCGGACAAGATCTGGACGGCCCGGGCCATGTCGATGGGCTGCTCGGCCACCAGCTCGGCCATTCGCGCGCGGCGCGGACCGCTGGTGGTCTCGTCGCGCTGGTGGGCGTTGGCCTGATCGTCGCTCCAGGAGGGGTGCACGAAGTGGTTTGCGACCGCCAGCCGCTCGTCCACCGGCACGCGCGCCAGCCCGTCGGGGCCCACCTCGAAGACCGCGGCCTCACCGGCGTCGCCGTCCACCACCAGCACGTTCTCGGACACGAAGCCCGCCCGCTGCGCCAGCAGGGCCTCGGCCTCGTCAAGCGAGGACGCCCGCTGCAGGATCTCGCGCACCAGCAGCGTCATCGGGGTTCCCACCCGCACCGAGCCATCGGTGCGCGCGGCCTGGATCGCCACCGCCAGCCCCTCGCGGTTCATGCCCGACACCACCCCCACCATGCTTGCGAAGGACACCGAAACAAAGGGGATGCCCTCGTCGGGCCGCACGAAGCTGACCACCTTGTCGCGATCGAAGGCCGCGGCGCCGTCGAAGTCGAAGTTGCGAGCCAGCAGCCAGTGCCCGTCCACGGTGGCCCCGGGCCCAGCGATGAAGCCCGTGCAGGCGTCGACATAGGGCTCGTCGGCGAAGGCCTGTCCCAGGTCGTGCAGCGCGTGGAAGTACACGCGGCGCGTGTAGGTGGGCGGATCCCACGGCCAGGGCTCCACCGCGCCCTGCGCATAACCATCGATCTCAAGCAGCAGGTCGTGGGGGATGTGCTCGTCCAGGCGGGCGGCCCACACCACCAGCCCCCTCAGCAGCAGCATCCGCGCCAGCCCGCTGGGCACGGCCTCTTCGAAGCGCGCCCGGGTCTCGGTCTCGAGCCGCTCGATCAGATCGGTGGTCAGCATGCCGCCGGCGTAGCCCCGCTCGTAGGGCGCGCCCTGCAAGTACAGCGTCCAGATGCCCTCGGCGCGCAGCAGGCGACTCGGCCCGACGCGGCGCTCGCCTTCGCCGGCCTCCACCACCTGGAGCCCGGGCGCCTCGCGCGGCCCCGGCGCCGGCAGGGTCGCCCTCATCAGCACCAGCACGTCCAGGTTCACCACCAGCACCGCCGCCAGCGCGGCCCGCACCACCCACCGGCCCGCACGCTCGCTCAGCAGCGGCTCGCCAGCGACCAGGCGCGGCGTCACGGTCAGCCCCGTCGCCACCGCGCCCAGCAGTCCCCCGCACACCGCCACCCCGACCCCGCGAAGCCCAGAGCTCGACGCCAGCACCAGGGGCGCGAAGCCCAGGAAGGTGGTGGCCGCGCCCAGCAGCACGGCCTTGGCGGTCATCGACTCACGGCCGGCCCGCGCCGCCTCGACCATGAACACGCCGTAGTCCAGGCCCAGGCCCAGCACCAGCACCATGGCGCAGGCGCTGACCGGGTTCCACGGCGTGGCCATCAGCGTTGCCGCAGCTCCGGCGAAGGCCACGGCGACGGCGCTGGGCAGCAGCGCGGCCACCAGGAACAGCGGCCGCCGGTACCGCAGCAGCAGCAGCCCGCACACGCCCACCACCCCGATGCCGCCCAGGCGCAGCAGCTCGTCGCGCACCTGCTGGACGCCCTGCTCGGCGAGCGCCGAGGGCACGAAGAGCTCGGCCCCGGGCACGTCGTGAGCGAGCTTGCCCCTCACCAGCTCGACCAGGCCGCGGTCGCGGAAGGTCAGGTCGACCACGACCCGGTATCCATCGCCATCCTGGCGCACCTGCCGGGCCAGCGAGGCCGCGGCCACGGTTCCGGCCCAGCTCGAGGGCGCGATCGACGGCGCGGGGGTGTACAGCGCGTCGATGCCCTCGTCGAATGCCTCGGGCCGAAAGCCCACCCGCTCAGCGCTGGCCCGCACCCGCTCGCGGAGCTCGTCCTGGGCTGGCAGGGCAGCCCGGCGACGGGCTTCTTGGGCTGGGCCCGGCAGCAGGTGCGACGGGCTCGAGACCGACAGTCCCGGCGTCTCGGAGACACTGGCGGTGACCGCGCTGGCGGCGTCGAGCACACCACCGAGCGTGTCGCCGCGCACGAGGACGCGCCCACTGTTGCCAAAGCTGCCGTAGCGCTCCTGAAACGAGGCCTCGAGCTGCTCGACCACCGGGTCACTGGGCAACAGGTGTCGTGGGTTGCCGTCGAAGCCGGCGGCCAGGGCCAACAGGCCCGCAACGATGGCGCCACCCAGCACCAGCGCGCCCCCCCGCCTGGGCAGCTCCGGAACCCGGGGCGCCACCCGGCCGAAGTGCTCGATGAGCACGGGACCCAGCAGGCCCGCCGTGAGCACCGCCACCCCGGTCGACGCCACCCCCATCCAGCCCAGCGTCGAGACCACCGGAAAGCTCGAGACCGTGAGCACCGCGAACACCAGCCCCGTCGACCCGGCACTCAGCAGGATCGCGGGCCAGGGAGCCTCGCCATCTGCCGGCCGACCTGGCTCGCTGGCATCGACATACAGGTGCAGCCAGTAGTCCAGCGCGGTGCCCACCAACGGCCCGCACAGGGCCAGCGCGATGGCATGCACCGGCGACAGCAGCGCGGCGGCCGCCAGGGTGGCCAGCAGTGGCATGCCCACGAACAGCGCCGAGCCCGCGATCGGGCGAATGCTGCGCAGGGCCGCGGCCAAGAAGAGGCCCAGCAGCAGGCAGCCCCCGATGGCCGCCATTCGCCCATCGGCCTGCATCGACGCGGCGGCCCGGGCAGCGACCCGGTGCGGGCCCAGGTAGCGGGCAGGCAGTGCGGCAGCCGCGAGCTCCGCCTCGATGGCGCGGTTGACGGAGCTGGCGTCGTCGTCGAAGGGATCGAGCGCGGGCACCAAGAAGACGAGGGCGTGCTGGCCGGTCTCGTCCAGGAAGTGGCCCCGGTCGACGCGCACCCGCCACGAGGACGGCTCGATCGACGCCCCGGCCAGCGTCGCGAGATCAAAGGGATCGGCCGCGAAGCGCCGCTCGTACAGGCCGCCCCCCGGACCCGAGAGGCGCATCAGCTGCAACTGCAGGGTCTCGTCGAGGCCCGCCGGACTGAGGCGTCGGGCCAGGGCGTCCGGGGGAACCAGGCTCACCGCGTGCGTGCGCAGCAGCGTGCCGGTGCTGTGGGCGTCGCTCAGGCCCACGCGGTAGCGCACCTCTTGGAACAGGCCGGTGGCCTCGAACCGACCACCCAGCTGGTCTGTCGCCTCGATGAGCGCATCGGTGCCCACCCCCGTGCCGTCGATCTCGACCACCACCGCTTCGTGCCGGGCATCGGCCGCGACGCGCGCCGCGTCGCCGAGCGCCCCGTCGTGCGGCACCAGCGCCAGCAGCGAGGCGTCCAGGCGCAGTCCGGTGGCCAGGGCGACGAGGGCGAGCAACAGGGCGAAGCCCAAGCCGATGCGGACGGGGGAGGTCATGGCGGCAGGTCGAAGGCGTCGTCCGGGATGGAGGGATTGGCCTGGTAGGTCACCAGCTCGATGTCCAGCCGGTCGCCGTCGGGCTCCAGCAGGGCAATGCGCGCGGGCCGGGCCGGCTCACCGCCGAACTCGATGCTGAGCTGGGCAAATAGCCCCGCAAGGGTGGCATCCCGTGGCACGAGCACCACCCGGCCCTCGACCCAGCTGACCTCGTAGTCCTTCTCGACCGCGGCGATGTCGTCGGCGAGCCACACGCCGATGCTGCGGGCCAGCCGGTGCACCTGCTCGTTGTCCTGCAGGTCGATGCGCTCGTGCACGTCGAGCTGGGGGTAGGACATGCCCACCACCGAGCCGTTCATCTGGAACACCGCCGGCATGGGCGTGTGCCAGCGCCACACCAGGCGGTCTGGGCTGGCCCACAGCAGCTCGCCGCTGGCGGACTGGGGCGCGGTCAGGATGGCGCGCGTCTGCACCGAGGTGAACGTCGCCTGCACGCTGTGCACGCCCTGGACACCCGCCCACAAGGCCTCGACCTCGGGCGGGGCGGCCAGGGCACTCGCAGAGGTCAGGCAGCTGGCTGCCAGGATGGCGATGGCTCGACGCTTCATGCGCTTCCGGGGTCTGGCGTGCGGCGTGGAGGTAATCCCCCACCCTTCGATCAGCACGTGAGGCGCACGGCGTCGTCCCGGTGGGGGCTGGCAGCGCGGCACTCGTCCGCGACGGGCCAGCTGCCGTCTATCAGGATATTCGGCTGATCTCCTCGGAGATCCGTTGACCGGCACCCCCCTCCTCGTCGCCTCCCTCGCCCTCGTGGGCCTGTCCGTCGCCGGCTTCGTCGGCTGGACCCTCGTTCCGCCCCCCGTCGACCCGCGCGCCCAGCGCATCATCGAGCTGGCCGCCACCATCGCGCTCGAGGCCAGCCGGGCCGACCACGTGCTCGACGCCCGCGAGATCGAGCTCATCGAAGACGCCATCCGCTCCCGGGTCGAAGAGCTCGGCAGCGACGAGAGCGCGGGCCAGATCATCAACCGCCTGCTCAAGCAGACGGCGCACCCCGGAGCCGCCGCGCGAGCCCTCGAGGAGCTGATGGGTCTGACCGACGACAAGAACGAGCAGCACTGGGTGCTCGAGGTGCTGTCGCAGGTCATCTTCGCCGACCACTTCGTCGAGCCCGAAGAGGCCTACTTCTTCTACAAGGCCGCCAGCCGCATGGGGCTGTCCAAAGAACAGGCCGCCGAGCGCTACGGCATCGAGGGCATGGCCACCGAAGAGGTGCGCGAGGCCCTCGAAGACCAGGCGCTCAACGTGTACATGGACGAGCCGCCGGAAGGGAGCGGGTTGTGAGGGGGGAGGCAGCGCCGCGTCGGCCGGCGCCTCGAAGGCGTTGGGTTGCGAGAACGCAGCCTTCGAGAATGGGGAATCAGATGGCAATGCGTAGTGCGTCGACATCCGGCAGGACGGCTTCGAGGTTGGATGCGCCGGATGTGAGATTGGGTAGGTCGAGGTGCTGAGGGGTTGGGCGGGTCACGCGAACGGTGGTGAGGTGGGGCGCGGTCGGCGGGTCGCCATGCCCGCAGCCCTGTCCGTTCGCAGCTGAAATGACGACTCCGGGCGCGACGCAATCGCGAGACCACAGCCTGCTACTTCGCGGCCAGCCCGACCGTGTCCGGCATCTGGTCCCAAGTTCGCCCGTCCAGCAAGCGTCCAGCGGCCTTCTTGTTGCGACCGCCCCATTGCTTGAAGAAGAACGCGACCCGGGCGGAAACGCACTGGTCGCGAATGTTCGTGACCCACTCTGCCTGAACCGGCCGCGGTCTTCTGCCCGATTCCCCACCCACGATCACCCAGTGAATCCCCTCGAGCGGCAGCGACTCGATTGGCCCGAGCAACGGCTCAACCGACAGGAACCGTACCGCCGCAGGTACGGCTTGTAGGTGTCGAACGCGGCGCACCTGCGCTTCATTCTCGACCGATACCCCCATCCATACATTTGCCGGCCATTCGAGCCTCGACGACAGCTCGACCAGCCGTTTCGTGCGTTTCGTCAACACCTGAAAAGTGTGCTGCTCCGCCTGGGCCATCACATCGAATACGCGAGCGATGTACTCAAACGGAACGTCTTCGTGAAACAGGTCAGACATTGAGTTCACGAAGACAATCCGGGGCTTCTTCCATCGAAGCGGGAGTTCGACTATGTCCGACTGCAACGTCAGCTTGAAGCCATCGCGGTACCGCTTTACGCCCATTGCCTTCAAACGCCTTGCCATGGTCTCCGCATAGCAGTACTTGCAACCGGCACTTATTTTGGTGCAGCCGGTGACGGGATTCCACGTTGCCTCCGTCCATTCAATGGTGCTCATCGTTGCCATGTCGTCTTCCGCGCCTTATCTTTCCTGTACGGGTGTTCAGTATAGCTTGAACGCTGCATTCCTGTGCAACACACTAGCAAAGAAGCTGTCTAGCGCACTCCCGAGGTCTTCGTGTACCAGATGACGCCCGAGTACGAAGGGCGAGAGCAAAGCTTCATCAAGCACGTAGTGCTCACCGACTACTTCGAAGCGTGGACCTACAAGATCACGGCCTCTAAGCTGCGTCGTCGCATCTGGTACGTCGACTGCTTCGCGGGGCCATGGGAAGCAAAAGAGCCGAACCTGGAGGACACTAGCTTCGCGAAAGCGCTATCAACGCTCAACCGCGCCGTTGCCGTTTGTCGGGGAAAGCTCTCCCGTGACGTCAGCGCAAACGCGATCTTCGTTGAGAAGGTCCCGGCCTCCTATGAGCGCCTGTCCCAGTACGTGGATGAACACTCCAAGCTCGTCGACGCACACACGTTCAATGGAGCGTTTGGCGACCTCGTCGAAGACATGGCCGCCCTTATGGACGGGGACCCCGGCTTCATCTTCGTCGACCCGACGGGCTGGAAGGGCGCAGACATGCGCTTCATCAAGCCCATCGCGAGCATTCCCGGGCGCGACGTCCTGATCAACGTCATGTTTGAGCACATCAACCGGTTCAAGGACTCCGATCACCCATTCCTGCCGCAGCAGATGCGTGACTTTTTCGGGCTCATTGACGACGATCTGCCTCCTAGCCTCTCCGAAGAGGAGGTGATGACCCTCTATCGACGGCAACTCCAGGATCTCTGTGGCATCCCATATGTCGCAGACCTCGTCGTGCCTCTGCCGACAGCAAACAAGACGAAGTTTCGGCTGGTTGTCGGGGGCCACCACCACGAAGCGCTCCGACTGTTCCGCGACGTCGAACGCAAGGCATGCGGAAAGGTGGCTGCCGCGGTCCGGACGGCGGCTCGCGACCGCGCTCGCGAAGAGAGGATGGGCATGCCGAGTCTGTTTCCGACCGCAACCCCAGATCTCGACCCGACCTACGCGGATCTCCGCTCCGAAGGGCTGGCCACTGTTCGTGAAAACATCCCACGAGCAATTCGCCGCGACGGCCCACTCAAGTTCCTCGACCTCTGGGTCCGCATCCTCCCCAAGTTCCACGTCACTGTTCGCGACGTATCTGACGAAATCGTCCGCCTCCGTGACGACGGCGTCGTCGTCATCCACGACTGGAAGCGTCGCCAGAAGAAGCTGGGCGACCGGCAGACCGTCTCGCTGCCGTAGCGGTACAGAGCTGCACTCGGCACCGGTGCCACCGGGCCGCGATCATAGTTCTGGTAGTCAAACGCCCAACGAGCACCCACGGTCGCCGCGTACTCGTCCAGGTCGAGCGTTCTCCTTCGCTCACAGCAACGCAGGTCGTGAGTAAACCATCAACGACGCCCCCAAGCCTCCTGAGCGCGTCCGTGTGATCCGAGGGCGTGGAGGTGACCCATGCCCGGTCGCAAGGTTCGTGATGAGGCCGATGCCAAGGTGCTGCTGGACGCGATGGAGGCGTCGATGCTGTCCGTGGCCGACTTTGCAGCGAGGTACGACGTGGACGGCCGCTCGCTGCAGTGCTGGAAGCACAACTTCGCTCGACGCGCTCGGAGCGAGCAGACGGAGACGGTTCGATTCGTCGAGCTCGTCACCACCAAGCCGACCGTGGCCGCGACCTACCGCGTGCACGTCGCGGACGTCACGCTCGAACTGTCCGCGGACTTCGACGACGAGGTCGTCCTGCGCCTCCTCGACCTGGCTCGCGCGTGCTGACCATCCCTGGCTCGGTGCGGATCTGGCTTGCGGTCGAGCCCGTCGACATGCGCGGCTCGTTCGATGCGCTCTCTGGCCACGTCCGCCGCCTGGGCCACGACCCGGTGGACGGGCATCTCTACGTCTTCGTGAACCGCCGCCGAAACCTGATGAAGCTCTTGTTCTTCGACCGCTCGGGCTTCTGTGTCCTGGCGAAGCGGCTCGAGAGGGGCACCTTCGAGCGCCCGACCGTGGATGAGGGCGTCCAGCAGCTCCGGCTCGACCCGACCGCACTCGCGATGTGGCTGGAGGGCGTCAACCTGCGCGCCCCGCGACGGCGGAGATACGCCCGAGACGCACCAGCCGGAAGCTGAGCTTCAAGGATCGCTCTCAGCGAGGGGGTAGCGGCAATCTCGCGAAGATGATCTGCTTCGAAGGTGAGCAACGAGCAGATCATCGCGAAGCAGCAGGCCACCATCGCCTCGATGGCAGCGTCGCTGGCCCGGCTGACCGAGCAGAACGCACAGCTGCTCGAGAAGGTCGAAGAGCTCACCGCGATGCTCGCCAAGAAGAAGCGGCCGCGCAGGAAGCCAGCGGTCGTCGAGAAGTCCGAGGTCGAGGCCTCCGAGATTGCGATGCGGCCGACGCCGCCAGAGCTGCCCGAGCGCGACAAGACCGAGCCGAAGTCCGGCTACCAGACGGGTCGCAAGCCGCTTCCCGAGGAACTCGAGGTCGAGGAGGAGACGCTGCGGCCCGACACCTGCGGGCACTGCGGTGGGGCCGAGCTTCGCATCGTCGACCAGGTCGTCGCCGAGAAGCTCACCATCGTGAAGCAGCACACGCGGACGAAGCGGTGGATCCGCAAGACCTGCGAGTGCACGCACTGCCTGCGGCGGACCACGGCCAAGGCGCCTCCAGCGCCGTACCCGCGCTCGAAGGTGACGTCGGAGTTCCTGGCCTGGCTGGTGTACCAGAAGTACGGTCTGCACCTGCCGCTGGACCGCATTCGGCGAGAGCTGGCGGATCAGGGCGTAGACTTGGCGATGGGCTTCCTGGTGAAGCTGATCGAGCGCGGCGCCGGCCTGCTGGAGGGCGTGGACGGCGTGCACTGGAAGCAGCTGCTCGGCGGCAGCCACATGCACACGGACGGCTCCGGGCTGCCGGTGGTGGTGCCCGGCGCCGGTACGCATCGGGGCGTGGTCGACGTCTTCGCGTGGGACGACATCGCGGTCTACCAGTACAGCACCGCCAAGGACGGCCAGGAGCTGGTTGCGAAGCTGCGGCCGTTCGCCGGCACCCTGGTCGCGGACGCCGAGAGCCGGCTGAGCGCCATCTACACGCAGCTCGATGTCACCGAGGCCGGCTGCAACGCGCACGGTCGTCGCAAGTTCCGCGTCGCGGAGGCCGTGCAGCCCGAGCTCGCGGAAGAGGCGGGCCGCTTTCTGTCCGCCGTCTACCTCAAGGAACGGGAGGCGCGCGAAAACGGCCTCGAGGGCGACGCGCTCCTTGCATGGCGGCAGAACGAAGAGAAGCCCATCATCGAGGACTTCAAGGTCTGGCTCGACATCATGGAGCCGAAGCTCTTGCCCAAAGACCCGCTGGGGAAGGCCGTCCGCTACGCGCGGAACCACTGGGCGGCGCTGACACGGTTCCTGGACGACCCGGCGTTGCCCCCGGACAACAACCTGTCCGAGAGACTGTTGAGGCCGCTCGCGTTGGGCCGAAACAACTGGGTCTTCGCCGGCAGCACCGAGGGCGCCCACCGGGCGACCGTGCTGATGGGCATCATCGCGACCTGCCGTCTGTCCGGGGTCGACCCGATGGCCTACATGACCTGGGCATTCGACCGCCTCGGTACCCGCCGAAAACCCGACGGCCACACGGCCATCGGCAGCACGCCCGCCGCGTTCAAGCAGGCCAGCGAGTAGCGAGAACGCGATGCTCGGGGCGGATGGGTCCATGAGCAACTGGGTATCGGGGCCGATCGGCGAGCCATTGGGGGCTTCGTTGATCGTTTACGGTCGTGATGACCACGTCGCCGGCTAGCGTGGGGCTAAGGCTTGACGCGAAGACGCTTCAGCCCCCGCTTCGCGGGCCAAACGCCCTTCTCGCGCAAGCCGTAGCGGGGTAAACCATCAACGACGCCCCCAAGCCTCCTGAGCGCGTCCGTGTGATCCGAGGGCGTGGAGGTGACCCATGCCCGGTCGCAAGGTTCGTGATGAGGCCGATGCCAAGGTGCTGCTGGACGCGATGGAGGCGTCGATGCTGTCCGTGGCCGACTTTGCAGCGAGGTACGACGTGGACGGCCGCTCGCTGCAGTGCTGGAAGCACAACTTCGCTCGACGCGCTCGGAGCGAGCAGACGGAGACGGTTCGATTCGTCGAGCTCGTCACCACCAAGCCGACCGTGGCCGCGACCTACCGCGTGCACGTCGCGGACGTCACGCTCGAACTGTCCGCGGACTTCGACGACGAGGTCGTCCTGCGCCTCCTCGACCTGGCTCGCGCGTGCTGACCATCCCTGGCTCGGTGCGGATCTGGCTTGCGGTCGAGCCCGTCGACATGCGCGGCTCGTTCGATGCGCTCTCTGGCCACGTCCGCCGCCTGGGCCACGACCCGGTGGACGGGCATCTCTACGTCTTCGTGAACCGCCGCCGAAACCTGATGAAGCTCTTGTTCTTCGACCGCTCGGGCTTCTGTGTCCTGGCGAAGCGGCTCGAGAGGGGCACCTTCGAGCGCCCGACCGTGGATGAGGGCGTCCAGCAGCTCCGGCTCGACCCGACCGCACTCGCGATGTGGCTGGAGGGCGTCAACCTGCGCGCCCCGCGACGGCGGAGATACGCCCGAGACGCACCAGCCGGAAGCTGAGCTTCAAGGATCGCTCTCAGCGAGGGGGTAGCGGCAATCTCGCGAAGATGATCTGCTTCGAAGGTGAGCAACGAGCAGATCATCGCGAAGCAGCAGGCCACCATCGCCTCGATGGCAGCGTCGCTGGCCCGGCTGACCGAGCAGAACGCACAGCTGCTCGAGAAGGTCGAAGAGCTCACCGCGATGCTCGCCAAGAAGAAGCGGCCGCGCAGGAAGCCAGCGGTCGTCGAGAAGTCCGAGGTCGAGGCCTCCGAGATTGCGATGCGGCCGACGCCGCCAGAGCTGCCCGAGCGCGACAAGACCGAGCCGAAGTCCGGCTACCAGACGGGTCGCAAGCCGCTTCCCGAGGAACTCGAGGTCGAGGAGGAGACGCTGCGGCCCGACACCTGCGGGCACTGCGGTGGGGCCGAGCTTCGCATCGTCGACCAGGTCGTCGCCGAGAAGCTCACCATCGTGAAGCAGCACACGCGGACGAAGCGGTGGATCCGCAAGACCTGCGAGTGCACGCACTGCCTGCGGCGGACCACGGCCAAGGCGCCTCCAGCGCCGTACCCGCGCTCGAAGGTGACGTCGGAGTTCCTGGCCTGGCTGGTGTACCAGAAGTACGGTCTGCACCTGCCGCTGGACCGCATTCGGCGAGAGCTGGCGGATCAGGGCGTAGACTTGGCGATGGGCTTCCTGGTGAAGCTGATCGAGCGCGGCGCCGGCCTGCTGGAGGGCGTGGACGGCGTGCACTGGAAGCAGCTGCTCGGCGGCAGCCACATGCACACGGACGGCTCCGGGCTGCCGGTGGTGGTGCCCGGCGCCGGTACGCATCGGGGCGTGGTCGACGTCTTCGCGTGGGACGACATCGCGGTCTACCAGTACAGCACCGCCAAGGACGGCCAGGAGCTGGTTGCGAAGCTGCGGCCGTTCGCCGGCACCCTGGTCGCGGACGCCGAGAGCCGGCTGAGCGCCATCTACACGCAGCTCGATGTCACCGAGGCCGGCTGCAACGCGCACGGTCGTCGCAAGTTCCGCGTCGCGGAGGCCGTGCAGCCCGAGCTCGCGGAAGAGGCGGGCCGCTTTCTGTCCGCCGTCTACCTCAAGGAACGGGAGGCGCGCGAAAACGGCCTCGAGGGCGACGCGCTCCTTGCATGGCGGCAGAACGAAGAGAAGCCCATCATCGAGGACTTCAAGGTCTGGCTCGACATCATGGAGCCGAAGCTCTTGCCCAAAGACCCGCTGGGGAAGGCCGTCCGCTACGCGCGGAACCACTGGGCGGCGCTGACACGGTTCCTGGACGACCCGGCGTTGCCCCCGGACAACAACCTGTCCGAGAGACTGTTGAGGCCGCTCGCGTTGGGCCGAAACAACTGGGTCTTCGCCGGCAGCACCGAGGGCGCCCACCGGGCGACCGTGCTGATGGGCATCATCGCGACCTGCCGTCTGTCCGGGGTCGACCCGATGGCCTACATGACCTGGGCATTCGACCGCCTCGGTACCCGCCGAAAACCCGACGGCCACACGGCCATCGGCAGCACGCCCGCCGCGTTCAAGCAGGCCAGCGAGTAGCGAGAACGCGATGCTCGGGGCGGATGGGTCCATGAGCAACTGGGTATCGGGGCCGATCGGCGAGCCATTGGGGGCTTCGTTGATCGTTTACGTAGCGGGCGCTAGGCGGGTCGCGCCGGGGGTGAGGCTATTGGCGGGGCGACGAGGCGGCTGAGAAGTAGCTGCTGCCCGCCGGGCGGAAGCGCGGCGACCGGGGCTGCCACTGTCCAACGCATCCGTCAGTGATGCCATCGCTGAGGTCAAGGCGAACGCTGGCTCTCAGAGGGCTCCCGAGGGATGGGCGGAGACGCGGGGTGGTGGTATGCTCATTCTGGGAGGTCAAATGGACTTTCGGCTTGCGGCGTTCGCCCTCGGTCTGAGCGGGTGCTTCTACGTCAAGCCGGCGTGGCAGCCCCCTCCCCCAGCCTACCATTCATGCATCGGTCTCTGTATGATCTGCGCGGCCACGAACGACCCCGAGAGCTGCGACGCCACCGCAGTCGTGCAAGTCGGCAACGTGGACGGCCTGGAATCGCTCGCATGCTTTGACGGCGCGATCGAACCGGATGCAGCAGATGATTTCTGCGGGAAGCTGGTCGAACAGCAATGCGAAGATGTCGCGCTTCTCAATGGGAGCGCGGTCCTTAACCACAGCGGTGTTTCGAATGGCGCGACCGACATCGAATGCCTACCAGAGGACGTCTTCACCGACCCTCCTGTCGACCACCAGGCCACGACCCTGCATATTGACCCGCAACACAGTCGCCTAACGCTGACGTCTTTCGGTGTTCAAGGTCAGGTTGAGGTTTCAGGGGCTCTGCAGTTCCGGACGTTCCAGCAGTTCGGGAGTCAAAAACCCACCTTGTTGCCGTATGGCTTCATCGAGGCCCCTCGTCTCGAAATGCTCGGGCAAGCCTTCGAGAACGGCAGGGCAGTCGTTAGGTCGCCAGTGGCCGGTAGCGAAATATCGCCTGGGCAATTCCTGTTTCCGGCTGAGGACCTCAACCTCGTCTTGTCTGGGGTCCTCATCGACGGTGTTTCGAGCCAAGAGTTGGGCGAGTTGACTTTTGCGACAGGCTACTTCGAGGTACAGGTCGATGACGTCGGTGAGACGTGGTCTGGCACCCTCGCCCTCTCCGACGCCTCCGGCTCGATCGATCTCTCGCTGGCCGGCAACATTGCGGGCCGGCCTCCGGTCGCGGCCTTCTCGTCGACCACGGACGGCTGCTCGCTGCAGCTCGATGCATCGCCTTCGTTCGACCCCGATGGCTCCGACATCACACAGTGGCTTTGGACCGTCGACGGTGTACAAGCCGGGGTTGGCGAACACCTGACCTGGAATGGCCCATCGGGGGCACACCAGGTCCAACTAATGGTTGTCGACCAAGACGGGGCGTGGGGATTCGCAAGCGAAGAGGTCCTGTTCACGCCAACGTCGTCAGACATCTACATCGAAACGGTGACCGTGGCACCGGAGTGTCTGTGGCCTCCGAACCACCGCTATGCACGACTGGACGTCGGCGAAAACATCCTGGTAGACGTTGCCGGAGAGTGTGGGTCTGACGTCACCGTCACGATCGTAGATGCCTATTCCAATCAGCCCGACGATGACCTTGGCGACGGCTCGACTGTCGATGACGCCCTTCACGGCGACCAGTTTGTTTGCCTGCGGTCCGAACGCTCCGGGACGGAGGCTGAACGAATCTACACCATCGTCGTGGAGGCTCGCGATGCTTCAGGCAACGTGGTCACGGACTCTGCGACAGTTCGAGTTCCCCACAATCGCGGTGGAGGCTGCGAATCGGATGTCGAACTCCTCGACGCGGATGACCCGCGCTGTGAAGTCCCTCCACAGGCGCAACCCCCGTCGTCATGCAATGCCGTCGCTATCAGCGGCCTACCCCTAGGCCTCGCCACTCTCTTGCTGCCGTTCGCCCTAGCACGGCGTCGCCGTGAGTAGGTTTCCGCTTGTGGCGGCAACGTCGCTCCTCGCGGCGTGCACACCCGCGGAACGTCAGTGGCGCTCCCTCGACGTTGGGGCGTCGCTCGCCTGTGCCATCGACGCTGACGGTACGACCCACTGCTGGGGGAACACCGCTGGGTCCACAGCCGAACCGCGACCTGGGCCCTACAATCAGCTCACATTAAGCAGTACCGGCTACACTCTCTGCGGACTCCTTGAATCCGCTCGAGCTGATTGCTGGGGAATCACCACCCATGGTGAGGACGAGGTCCCTTCTGGTCGCTTTCAGGCGATCTCATCAGAATCCGGCGTTGTTTGCGCAGTCGAAGATGGCGGCGGCGAATTGACCTGCTGGGGGGAAAACTCGCTCCTAGACCCAGGACCGGCCCCCGAGGGTGACTTCCTCGGTCTTTCAATGGCAGGCACCTACGGCTGCGCAATCCGAAGCACAGATGAAAACCCGGTTTGCTGGGGACGCGACGACTGGCCGACGCTTGATGGCGTACCTGACTTGCCACTCGCGGGAGTCCAAACGGCGGCGGAGGTCGCATGCGGCATTGGGCCTACCGGCGAGACGACTTGCTGGGGCAACCCCACATTTCTAGAGCCCATGTCCGTCCCCGATCGAGTGAGCCGACTCGCGCTCCACGGGACTTGGGCCTGTGCAATCCTGCCGGATGGGACCCCAGTGTGCCCGGATGAACGCGATTGGTCTCCGGTCGCGGAGGTACCTATCGATACGGCTCGCCTCATCGCGGTGGGGGCGGATGCGGCGTGTGCCGTCACGTTTGACGAACAGCTCGTCTGCTGGGGCGACCCGGACAGCGAAGTCTTGGCCGTCCCCGCCGACCTGCGTCCATGAAAGGCCCGGCGGCAGTTCAGTCGTCCCGAGCATTCGCGGCCGATTGTGTTCGCTGCCCGCACGGTCTGTCCATCGACAAGCCGAGGCCCGGTCCAAAGTGTCACCCATGTACCCGGTCCGTACCGCGCAGGCGCGGGCGGATCGCGCGGCTGAGCGAGCTTGCCTCCGCTCTGACGGTCAGCCTCAACGAGCGTGTCTCACGGGGCGGATGGTATACTCGAGACCTGCGGATCTCCTCCCGCGGAGGTTTCATGCCACAGCATCGACGACGTACGACGACGCCCTCGGGCACAGACACCGAGACGCCCACCAGCACGCGCTCCTCGACCGAGACGAGCCCCGACAACAGCCGGGTCCTCGACACCTTCGGGCGCTGGCTCGGCACCGAGCACAGCGGCGACACCGAGCTCGGTCCGCTGCTCCAGGCCGCTGGCCAGGAGGTGCAGTCCCAGGACCTGCTCACCTTCCCCGGCTACGAGGAGCAGTGGCACCAGAGCCAAGACGCGCTCATCCGGCAGGTCGTGGCCGAGTTCAACGAAGAGAAGGGCTGGGAGGAGGGCGATGTGCACTACCTCGACCCCAACATGGTCAAGGCTTGGGCGCTGCAAGAGAGCGGGGGCCACCAGAGCATCTTCTCGGGCGGCGACATGATGCAGGTGAACAACAAGGGCGACTGGGCGAAAGAGAAGACCCAGTTCGGCATGACCAAGGGCGAGCAGATGACCCCGGAGTCGAGCCTGCGTGCCGCTCTCGCCTGGGCCTACTACAAGGGCGAGACGACCCGCGCGAAGCAGGGCGAGGACAACGGCGAGGGCTGGCACGACACCCAGCGCGGCTCCAAGTCCCTGCCCGGCTACGAGAGCCGTTTCACCGGCTGGAAGAACGCGCTCGAGGACTACAACGGCGGCGGCGTGGCTCACTACGAGGACGAGATCCTCGCCCGCCTCGAGTCCGGCGAGGTGCCCGACAAGCAGGACCTGCCCGGCCCGATGAGTGCGCTCGACGGACCCCAGGAACGCCTCGCCTGAGCCGGCTACTCCCTACCCCCGCAGCGCCACCGCCAACGTTCGTGCAATCCCCGTCGCCGCCTCGATCGCGCCGTCGTCGGGCTCGGGGTACACGTTCATGAGGTGCACGACTCCCCAGAACCAGCCGGTATCGGTCACGATGGGCACTGCCAGGATGCTCTCGACCACCGGGAAGACGCGCTCGGGCAGGTGACCCATGCGGTCGGGCTCGGGCTGGTTGACCCACACGGTGACGTTCTGCTGGTGCACCTGGCCCACCACGCCCACGCCGAAGTCGCTGGTGTGGCCCACCAGGGTCTCGCCGAACTCGCCCTGGCCTTGAAAGACCTCGAACTTCTGGTCGTCGATCGAGCCCCGCACGATGAGCGCGTCCGAGAAGCGCACGAACTGGCGGATGTGGCCCAGGGCGATGTGGCAGGCTTCGCCCGCCTCTTTGCCGGCGATGTCGCCGGACAGCGCGAACAGGTGCTCGCCCAGGGCGGCCTGATCGAAGACGGGCTCCTGTTTGGCCAGCGACGACTTGGGCATGGTGATCATGGGCGGAATGCTGCGGTATGTGCGCCCGTCGCCGCCGATGGTCTTGTGCTCCATCGGGAAGTCTTCTTCTTGCATGCCGATGATCTTGATGGTGATCTCGGGCGCGACGCGCTTGACCGTCCACAGCAGCTCGTCGTCGCCGTTGCGCACCTCGATCAGCCCGGCGGCACCGCTCACGCGCCAGTCCCCGACCCCGTCCGGATCGCCGCCAAAGAAGCCCCGCGCCTTTCCAAAGGCCACGAGCCAGTTCTCGGCGCTCACCCGCACGTTGTCTCCGCCTGCCGCCACGACCGTGTAGTCCATGTTCCGTCCTTCTGGAGCGAGCGTACCGCGGGCGGACGAGTCGAGTCGCTTTCGTTGCGCTGTCCCGATCTACACTCCCCCCATGCGACGACTCCTCCTGCGCGACACCCTGCTGGACGGCCGACCCTGCGATCTGCGCGTCGAGGCCGGCACCATCACCGAGCGACGCTGGCGCGACGAGCCCGGCGCCGCGCCGCTGGCCCCCAACCCCGGTGAGGACGTCGTCACCGGCGGCATGATCACGCCGCCCTTCGCCGAGCCCCACGTGCACCTCGACGCCGCCCTGCTGGGCCAACAGGCCCCCAACCGCTCGGGCACCCTGCGCGAGGGCATCAACAACTGGGCGCGGCTGCGCGCCGAGCTCACCACCGCCGACGTGCAGCGCCGCGCCATCACCACCGCCGAGATGTACGCGAAGTTCGGCACCCTGCGCATCCGGACCCACGTCGACACGGGCAGCACCCTGGCGGTCGAGGCCCTGCTGGCCCTCGAGGGCGAGCTCGCCGACCGCGGCATCGAGCTGCAGGTGGTGGCCTTTCCCCAAGAGGGCATCCTGCGGGCACCGGGCCGTCGCGAGGCCTGGGAACGGGCGGTGGAGCTGGGCTGCCACGCCGTCGGCGGCATCCCCCACTTCGAGCGCACGGCTCAGGAGGGACTGGACAGCGTGCGTCTGGTCTTCGATCTGGCCGAAAAACACGGCCGCCTCATCGACTTCCACTGCGACGAGACCGACGATCCCCACTCGCGCAACCTCGAGCTGGTCTGTGCGCAGGCCATGGACCGCGGCTTCGAGGGGCGCGTCGTCGCCGGCCACTGCACCGCCCTGCACAGCTACAACAACCCGCACGCGGCCAAGGTGATCGAGCTGGTGGCCGAGTCCCGGGTGCAGGTGGTGGCCAACCCCCTGGACAACTCGGTGCTGCAGGGCCGCTACGATCACTATCCCAAGCGCCGCGGCCTCACCCGGGTCGACCAGCTGTGGGACGCCGGCGCGCTGGTGGGCATCGGCCACGACAGCGTGCAGGACCCCTGGTACCGGCTGGGCACCGCCAACATGCTCGACGCCGCCCACATGCTGGTGCACATGGGCCACCTGACCTCCGAAGACCAGCTCCAGCGCACCTTCCGCACCCTGTGGCACGACAACCACCTGCCCTTCGGTGGCGCCCCCGAGCTGGCGCCCGGGGCACGCGCCCAGTTCCTGTGGTGGGAGCTGACCGACCCGGTCGCCATCCTGACCCACCGTCCGCTGCCGCGCGTCTACCGGTAGCCGCCCCCCTTCGACGAGCAGCTGCATCCGTGCCTGCGGTAGTGTGTGCCCGCGGAGGGAACGATGGCCATCTGGCTCCTGGCCCTGCTTGCCTGTGATGGCGGCGAGTGGGACACCGAATTCGACACCAGCACCGACACCGACACCGACACCGACTCCGACTCCGATCGCGGTGCGCTCACCGGTCTGGGCATCACGCCGTTCAACCCCACGATCGACCCGGCGGGCCTGCTGCAGTTCCGCGCCGAGGGCGTCTACGAAGACGGCAGCTCCACCACGCTGTACGACGACCTGGACTGGACCTCCAGCAACACCCGCGTCGCCGAGATCGACAGCAGCGGCAAGGCCTTCGCCAACGACGCCGGCACCACCGACATCACCGTCAAGACAGGCGGATTCACCGCCACGGTCACGCTCACCGTCACCGGCGCCGAGGTCACCCTGCAGTCGGTCTCGCTGTCGCCCAGCAGTGTGAACCTGCTCATCGGCGACAGCGCCCAGGTGCAGGCCACGGGCACCTTCTCGGACTCGAGCACCGGCAACATCGCCGGCAGCTGCACCTGGGAGAGCAGCCACGACAACCGGGCCACCGTCGACAGCACGGGCAAGATCACCGCCGTCGCCGAGGGAACGGCCACCATCAGCGCCCTGTGCGAGCCGCTGGGTCCCCAGACCGTGTCGGTCACGGTCGAAGAAGAAGAGGACATCAACTGGCCCACCCCCAACCTCGAGATCACGGCGCCGACGGTGTCCCTGCTGCCCAGCGGTGACGTCGAGTACACCGCCAAGATCCGCAACACCGGCACCGGCTACGCGCAGGGCTTCTGGGTCGACGCCATCCTGGACAGCGCATCGGCCCCCACGGGCGCGAGCCCCGACGCCGACCAGCGCGTGCCCGGCCTGGGCGCGGGCGACATCATCAGCGTGGTGCTCACGGTCATCGAGCCCCCCGCCGGCACCTACAGCTCCTGGCTGGTGGTCGACCCCATCGACGAGGTCACCGAGCAGGACGAGAACGACAACACCGCCGGGCCGCTGTCCATCACCGTCGACGAGCCCGCCGCCACGCTGCCCGACCTCGAGGTCACCGACTTCTACGGCTTCTCGGACACCTCGGGCACCGTGTGGTCGGTCGAGTTCACCAACGACAGCACCACGCCGACCGCCGGCTTCTGGGTCGACATCTGGGAGAGCTGGACCGGCAGCAGCTACCCCGAGGCGGCCCCGGGCCTCACCGGCGACCAATACGTCTGGGTGAGCGGCATGACGGCCGGCGAGTCCCAGATCATCGACTTCGACACCACCGACTTCCCCACCAGCGACTTCGAGTGGGACAGCTGCATCCTGGTCGACAGCGGCGACGACATCGAAGAAGACGACGAGGACAACAACCTCGACTGCCAGTATGTGACGGTGTTCTAGGTGATTGTCTCTCTCCTCGCCTCTCTCGCGCTCGCAGCGCCCCCCGCCACCGTGCTCGAACACCGCATCGAAGCCAAGGTCGACGGCAACGCCCGGCTCAACCGCACCATCACCTGGAAGGTCCGCGTCGACGACGCCAAGGCCTGCGAGGGCGGACTGAGGGCCCCGGGCATCATGGAGGCCCAGGTCGAGGGCGCCACGGTGATCAACGGCTACCTGGGCTGCAAGGCCGCCACGGCCGTGGGCAAGACCTTCGAGTTCACCGTCGAAGAGCGCGTCAGCGGGCAACCCTTCGACGAAGTGCTGCTCGCCAGCCCCGACCTGCCCACCGAGCGCACGGTCATCGACATCTCGGCGCCCAGCTGGATGCCGCTGGCGGTGTGGCAAGACGACGCCATCGTGGCCACCCACGAGTCGTCGCGCGGGTACAACAGCGCCAGCTACATCTGGACCCACCGCGGCCCCGAGCGCCCCACGCGCGCAGCGTGGTCGATCCACAAGGACTGGCTCGGCGCGGCCGGCAAGATCGAGGGGGCGCTCAAGTACAAGATCAGCAGCGGCCGCGAGCTCGGCGAGCTCGGCGAGCTCGATGGCAAGTCGGTGGCCGAGGTGACCCAGGCGGTCTACGAGGCCATGCCGTTGGGAACCGGCGTTCAGCAGTACGCCTGGGACGAGCGCGACCTGCCCAAGGCCCGCGACATCGTGAAGGCGATGGCGGCCGACGACGCCCCCGAGGGTGTGTCGGTGACCGAGCGCGCCCTGGTGCTGATCTCAGCGCTGCGCGCCGCCGGACACGACGCCCACCCCGCCCTGTTCGACCCCTCGCGCCTCCAGGACGCCGTTCCCCTCTCGCTGGTGAACCCGAGCCGCTACACCGACGTGGCGGTCGCGGTGGTGGCCAACGGGCGCACCGTGTGGATCGACCCCGCCTCGCCGTACGCACCCGTGCCCGAGACCCCGCGCTCGATGGCCGGACGGGCCGCGTGGCACATGGGCGACCACCCCGTTCGCGTGCCCGCGCCCAAGCTCGACATCGGCGAGATCGTGGTGACCGGCACGGTTCAGCTCGGGTCCCCCAAGAACACCGTGAAGCTCGACATCTCGGGCACCGGCTTCGCCGTCGAGCTGCTGCGCGACATCTTTGGCCCCATGTCCACCGGCGGCCGAAAGTCCAAGCTGCGCGAGCTGATGGGCGAAGCACGCATGGAGACTCTGTCGCTGTCGCTCGATCACCTCGAAGACGCCGGCCCCGAGGTGCGCATCGGGGTCAGTGGCGAGGTCGACAGCCTGCTCGAGCCCTGGGCCAACGGCGGTCTGCGTGGCACCGTGGACACCATGCTGGCCCCCCGCCTGGCGGTGCTCGCCGGCGAGCGCGTGCGCGTGCGCGAAGAGCTGGTGCTGGTGCCCCCCGAGGGCCACGGCTTCATCGGCACCGACGTCTCGCCGCCGGCCCTCGACGAGCTCGCGCTGGTGAACCGGCAGGTGCTCGTCGACGAAGAGGGCATCGTCACCGTCAGCACGGTCATCGACCGGCTGGCGCCCACCAACACCCCCGAGCTCGAAGCCCTGATGGCTGCGCAGGTCCCGGTGGGGCCCACCATCCACGTGCTCACCCCCGCCACCGGCAAGGACATCAAGACCGCTGCCAAGGCGCTGCCCGGCTCCGATCGTGCCGTCGCCACCGCGTCGCTCTACATGGCCACCGGCAACAAGAAGAAGGCCATCAAGGCCCTGTCCAAGGCCAACAAGTCCAACGTGGCCGAGCTGCTGGGCAACTACACCGTCGAGTCCGACGATGCGCTGTGGGTCGAGCTGTGGCCCATGCTCACCAGCGACGAGCAGCGCCTGGCCGCGCTGAACGAGATGGAGCACAAGCACCTGCGGCGCACGGCCTGGCAGTTCAGCGGCACGCTCACCCGAAGCCCCGACCTGACCGTGCAGCGCAAGGCCTACCTCGCCATCCTGCGGCTGCAGGGCGACCGGCCCGACCCCGCCGTCGACAAAGAGGCCTACAACGCCTGGCAGAAGCCCAGCCGCCTGATCAAGCAAGCCTACAAGATGGCGCAGGAGGCCGGGGTGCAAGACCCCGAGCTGTTCGCGCTCATCGCCGAGGAGCAGATCCTCAGCAACAAGCTGCGCGACGCTCGCAGCACCCTTGAATCGGCCGAAGAAGAAGGCATGACCAACACCATGGCGGCGGTGCTCTCGGCCGAGCTCGACGCCATGGAGGGCGCCGTCGTCGAAGACGTCGTCACCACCGTCTCCGAGGCCGCCCTCGACGAGCCGATGAACTCCGAGATCTGGCGCCACGCGGCCCGCGCGATGAACCGCATCGGACGGCGTGACCTGGCCATCGAGTATGGCGCCCGCGCCGCCAGGCTGGCCTTCGACGAGCCCTACCGCTGGCTCGAGGTCATCGACTACGCACTCGAGGCCGGAGACCTGGCCACGGCCCTGCAGGCGGCACGCCGCGCCTCCGACCAGCACCCCACCCATCGCCGCTCGGGCATTCGCCTCAAGATCACCGCCCTGTGGGCCGGCGACATGGCGCTGTCCAACGTGGGCGCCGTGCGCGGCTCGCAGGGCGAGGAGTTCGAGGTCCCCAGCCTGGACGTGCTGGTGGCCCAAGCCGGCGACGAGGGCGAGCTCGCCGTGCTTCGACACCACGACGGCGAGGTGTGGAACAACAAGGAGCTGCTCAACAAGCGGGCCCGGTTGCTGCTGGCGGCCAACTACTACGACGAGGCCGCTCGGGACGGCCTGATCTTGCGCAGGAAGTACTACGATCGCGACGGCACGGGCATCGCCTTCGCGGCCACCGCCGCGAGCCTCTGGCAGCCCAACGCCTACAAGTCCCTCGACAACGACGTCAGCCGCAGCGAGCTCACCCGGCGTGTGCGCATGGAGTGGTCGCTCATCTCGGGCTCGCGCGACCCCAAGAGCGATGCCTACACCCTGCGCCGACAAGACCCCAAGGCGCAGCTGATGTACGACGCACGCAGCAAGCCCGAGGATGTCGCCCGCATGGTGACCGGCTGGGAAGCCGGCGAAGACAACCCCGACATCCGCCTGAGCAGCCCGTGGCGCAAGAGCACCGCGCTGTCGGGGCCGTCAGGCATCACCGCGTACTCCGACCGCCTCACCGGCGAGTCGATGCTGTTCCTGGGCCCGGCCCTAGGCCTGGTGCCCGGACCGGCGGGTGCGCTCTTTCCCCAGCCCGAGCGGCCCACCAAGACCCTGCTGAGTGGCGCCAACCTGTACAAGCTGCGCGACAGCCACATGCCCATCTGGGCCGGTGTGCTGTACCGCGACGACGGCGATGTCGTGGGCCTGGGCCCCACCCGCACCGCCGCCGCCCACGCCGTCGAAGAAGCCGCGCGCATCGCCGACGAAGCCCTGGCCAACGAATGAGGACTGGCCTGCCCCTGTTGCTCGTGCTCGGCGCATGCACCGCTCCGGCCGATCCCAACCCCGACACCGACACCGGCGACGGCGGCACCACCGCCGATGCCGACACCGACGCCGACGCCGACTCGGACGCCGACGCCGACGCCGACGCCGACTCGGATGCCGACGCCGACTCGGATGCCGACGCCGACGCCGACAGCGACTCCGACAGCGACTCCGACAGCGACGCCGACACCGACGTGCCCTGCACCGCCGGCTACGAGCAAGGCCAGTGCCCTCCCGAGCTGACCCTGCCCGACCAGAATGGGCAGCCGCTGATGCTCTCGCAGTACGCCGGCAGCGTGGTCATCGTCGAGATCAGCGGCTTCTGGTGACCGCTCTGCCAGGGCCTGGTTCAGGACCTCCAGACACTGTACGAAGCGCAGAACCCCAATGGCCTCGAGGTCATCGACATCCTGCAAGACGATGCCTCGTTCGGGGAGCCCGACCAGACCGACGCTCAGAACTGGGCTTCGGGGCTGGGGCTCACCTACGACGTGGTGTTCGACGCCGACCGCTCTGCCGTCGACGCGGGCTGGAACCCGACCCGCGGGGTTCCCCGCACCTACGTCATCGACCGCGAGGGGGTCATCGTGCTCAAGAAGACGGGCACGGCATTCGCCCCCATCGAGCAAGCCGTGCTAGATGCTCTGTGATCGGAGGTTCCCCATGCTCAAGCGACTCGCTCCCTACGCCTTCTTGCTGGCCATCACCCCCACCCTCATGGCGCCCGAGTGCAACGCCCCGGCGTCCGATGACACCGGCGACGGCGGTGGCGGAAACAACGACGGCGGCGACGACGGCCTCGACGTGGCCACCTACGGCGACCAGACCCACGGCTTTGGCACCGACGCCTGCCCCACCAAGCTCGACGACCTGCAGGTCAGCAATGGCACCGATGCCGATATGGACGTCACCGTCAGCGCGGCGTCCAGCGATCAGAGCGTGCAGACCATCGAAATCGGCGGCCCCGGAGCATCGGCGCCCGCTGGCATCGAGCATACCGAGTCGGTAACCGCCGGCGGCACGGTCGCCTTTACCATGTGGTTCAACTGCGGTATCGCCGAGACCAACTCCACAACCGTCACCGTCACCGGCGGTGGTGAGTCCGCCACCGTCGAGGTCGAGGTCGAGGTCACCGGAAACGGGCGTTGACGCTTCGCCGCTGACCCGCCTATCGTGCGTGCAATGCGGGTTGGTGCCCGTCCCCCGGAGACTGTGTGCGCGACTTGATCCTCGGTTTGGCCCTCGGCCTGCTTCCCATGGCAGCGGCGGCCGCTGATTGCCCGAAGAGCCACAGCAGCGCCGACCTGATGGGGGCCCTCGACACGGCCGAGAGCGCCTACGCCAAGCTCGAGGTCGATGGCTTCAAGGCAGGCACCGACCAGGCACGCGCCCTGCTGCCGTGCATCTCAGAGCCGTTGATCAAGCCACACATCGCGCGGCTGCACCGCTTCGAGGGGCTGCGCGGCTTCGTCGACCGCGACCCGTCCATCACGGTGCCGGCCTTCGCCGCGGCGCGGTCGATCGAGCCGGGGTACAGCTTTCCCGAGGCCCTGGTGCCGGCGAACAACCCGGTGCGCGACGAGTACAAGCTGGCCGACCTGTCCACGGGCACCTTCCAGACCGTGGCCCAGCCCAAGTCGGGCAGCCTGCGCATCAACGGGGACATCAGCACCGACCGGCCCCTGGGCTGGCCTGCGGTCGTGCAGCTGGTCGACGACAGCGGAGCAGTGACCCAGACCGCCTATGTGCACCCCAGCGACCCGCTGCCCAGCTACGACGCCGGCGAGCTGCCGCTTCCCAAGTCCGGCGGCCCCAACCTCCCGCTGCTGGGCGGGGCCGGTGCCGCGGCCATCGGTGCCGTGGTCTTCGCCGCACTCGGGGCGGGGGCCAAGGGGCGATACAACGACGCCTTCGACGACCCCACCGCCACCATCGACGACGTCGACGGGCTGCGGGGCAGCGCCAACACCATGACCACCCTGGGCATCGCCTTCGGTGTGGGCGCAGCCGGACTGGGCGTCGGCGCCGCCCTGGCGGGGACACGATGATGAGACTGCTCCCGGCCGCAGGGCTGCTTCTGGTCGCCAGCGCCTGCATCCCAGAGACCAAGCATCAAGAGAACCTCGCCCTGTGGGACGCCGACGGCGACGGCGAGTACGCGGTGAGCCATGGGGGCACCGACTGCGACGACAGCAACGCCGAGATCGGCGCCTCGGCGACCGAGATCTGCAACGCCGTCGACGACAACTGCGACGGCGTGGTCGACGAGAACTACGACCCCCGCCCCGAAGAATGCGACGGCATCGACAACGACTGTGACGGCACCGCCGACGAGTCGCTGGTGGGCTGGTTCGTCGACGCCGACGGCGATGGCTACGGCGATCCGGCGCTCCAGGTCGAAGACTGCAACGGCCAGGCCGGTGAGCCCATCGTCGACAACGCCGACGACTGCGACGACGCCGACGACACCCTGGCCCCCAACCAGGCCGAGGCCTGCGACGGCCTGGACAACGACTGCAGCGGCGAGATCGACGACGGTGGCGCCGGCATCTTGTGGTACGCCGACAGCGATGGGGACGGGCACGGCGACCCCACGTCCACGGTCACCGCCTGCTCACCGCCCGAGGGCTACACCGGCAACGACACCGACTGCGACGACACCGACGCCAGCATCCACCCCGACGCCGCCGATGCGTGCGGCGACAGCGTCGACTCCGACTGCGATGGCGACATCGACGACGGCGACGCGACCTACTTCACCGACGCCGACGCCGACGGGTACGGCAACCCGGGCGACCCGGTCACCGGTGCCAGCTGTACGTCGCCGCCATCGGGGGCCGTGGCCAACGGCGACGACTGCAACGACAACGATGCCGCCACGAACCCCGACGCCAGCGACGACACCTGCGACGGCATCAACCAGGACTGCGACGGCGAGACCGACGAAGACGGCGGGCTCGTCTGGTACCAGGACGTCGACGACGACGGCTACGGCGATGACACCGCGACGTTGGTTCAGTGCGACCCGCCCAGCGGCTACGTCAGCGGCGGCGGCGACTGCAACGACGCCACGCCAGCCGCGAACCCGGGCCTGTCCGAGATCTGCTCCGACCTGCTCGACAACGACTGCGACGGCGATGTCGACGAGGGCACCGACATCACCTACTACCGCGATGCCGACCTCGACACCTTCGGCGCGTCCGACGACACCGTCACCATCGACGACTGCACCCCGCCCGCGGGCTACGTGCGCAACGCCGACGACTGCGACGACACCACCGACGAGGTGAACCCCTTTGCGGTCGACGACACCTGCGACGGCCGCGACGACGACTGCAACGGCCTGATCGACGACCAGGCGACCGAGCAGTCCTGGTACCAGGACTTCGACCTCGACACCTACGGCAACACCAACGTCAAGCTCACGGCCTGCGAGGCACCCAGCGGCTACGTCGCCGACAACACCGACTGCAACGACAGCCGGGCCAACGTCAACCCGGGCGCGACCGAGGTCGACTGCAACGTCACCGACGAAGACTGCGACGGCATCGACGGCGGCACCCTCGACCTCGACAACGACGACTACTCCGAGTGCCAGTTCGACTGCGACGACAGCGACGCCAACGTGTACCCGGGGGCCCCCTTCTTCACCCAGCCGTGGAACACATCGACCGGGTGGAACCTGGGCGGCACGGCGTCGCTGCAGAGCGGCGGGGGCTCGGCGAACGGGGCCTGGATCGAGCTGGCCGAAGAGGCGAACTACGCCGTGGGCTCGGCCTTCTACGCCAACTCGGTGCCGGGCGGCAACTGGACCCTGACCGTCGATCTCGCCGCCCGCGACACCAGCGGCCTGCTCACCGACACGTCCGACAAGGGCGGCGTCGCGCTGTTCTTCGTGGACGGCGACGCGCCACCCGCCCACAGCGAGCTGTTCAGCAGCGACGGAAACGGAAGTTACGACCCCACCATCGGCTGCAACGGCGTCGCGGGCTTCTGCGTCGTCATGGCGGCCGACGACAGCAACGCCGTCTTCCCCATCCGCATCCTCAACGCGTCCACGGGCAACCCGATCCCCGGCGGTACGGGCCAGACTGTGCTGCTTCCCAGCACCGCGGCCGGGTGGGGCCCGCTCGAGGTCGCGGTGATCAACGGCCGCCTGACCGTCGCCTACAACGGCACCACCAAGTACGACCTGCCCGCCCCACCGATGGGCGACCAGCTGGCCGTGGGCATGACCGCCAACGCCGGCGAAGACCGCTCGGTCACGCTTGGGGCAGACATCGTGCCCAGGATCTACGAGGCCGACCAGACCGACCTGTTCTGCGGCCGACCGGGCATCGAAGACGTGGGCGCCGACCCACCCGCGCCGTAGGCCATGCTCACCCTCGCCCTCGCGCTGCAGGCTGCTGCCGCGACGCTGACCGTGTGCTCCAGCGGCTGCGACCACACCGAGCTCGACGTCGCGGTCGCGGCCAGCGCCGACGGCGACGTGCTTCAGCTCTCGGCCCAGACCTACCCCATCGGCACCGTGTCCTTGGCGCACGAGCTCACCATCGAAGGAGCGGGGGCCAACCTGACCCGCATCCTGGCCAGCACGGATCAGGCGTTCACGGTGACGTCGACGGGTGTGCTGCGCACGCGCCACGTGCGCTGGGAGGGCGCCGTCGCCTCCGACCACTGGATCGACATCCAGGGGAGCGTGCGATTCGACGATGTGTCGTTCGGCGCGTCGGCCGGCACCGTGGCCTCGACCGCCTTTTCCTGCAACGACGGCGAGCTGGGCATGGGCACCACCCACTTCGAGGGCCTGCCCACCGCGGTCTCCTCCACCAACTGCGAAGTCTTGATCGAAGACAGCAGCTTCGTGGGCAACGTCGGTCCCAGCTCGCAGCCGGGAGCCGTGTCCTCGATGGGCAGTGGCACCACCACCATCCGGCGCAGCGTCTTCGAGGCGAACCGGGGCGTCGGGTACACCGGCGGCGCCATGATCATCGGCGGCAGCGTCGCTCTGGACATCGACGGGTCCACGTTCACCGACAACGTGGTCAGCCATGACGGCGCTGGAATCCGGCTGGTCTCGAACCACCAGGGCGCGGTCATCCGAAACAGCACCTTCATCGGCCAGCGCACCCAGTCCGGCGCCGCGATCTTCGCGAACAACCCGTCCGCACACCTCACCATCGAAAACTGTTGGTTCGACGACAACGGACACGACTTCAACGGGGGCGCCATCGCCACCACCTCGGGCGCCGAGCTGCACGTGTTGGACAGCGTCTTCAAGCACAATGTGGCTAGCCGCGGCGGGGCGATCGAAGTCAGCGGGCCCTCCACCATCGAGCGCAGCCTGTTCTGCGGCAACACCTCGTCGGTGACGGGCAGCGCCATTCGCTACGTGGGGTACTCCGGACACCTGCTGCGCAACAGCGTCTTCTTCGACAACACCGGGCCCGATGGCGCCGTCGCAGCGGCCCGACCGGCGACGGTGCGGCACAACGACTTCATCCAGAACAACGGCGGCGCCAACGCCGGTGCCGTGCGCATTGCCGAGTCCGTCACCTTCGAGAACAACCTGGTGGCGTGGAACACCGGCGGGCCCGCCGTCATCGACGAAGGCTCGCTGGGCACCTACACCAACAACAACTGGTGGATGAACACGCCCGCCGACATCACCGGCCCGGCCCTCGACGGCTCCAACCGGTACGACGAGCCCGGGCTCGCCGGCTACCCTCCGGCCGGCCCGTTCGACTGCACCGACCTGGGCAACTTCTGGCTGCTGCCCACCAGCCCGCTCATCGACGCCGGGGTGGGCGACCTGGACCCGGACGGCTCGGCGCCCGACATCGGCGCCTTCGGCGGCCCCGCCTCCGACCCGGGCCCGTTCCAGGACACCGGCGGCGACACCGGGTCTCCGACCGACACCGGGTCCCCCACCGACACGGGCGACACGGGAACCCCCTCGGACACCGGTGCACCCCAGGACAGCGGCACGCCGTCGGACACCGGTGCGGCCGAGGACACTGCCGACACCGGCACGCCGCTCGACACCGAGCCCTCAGACACGGCAGCGGCGTCGCACACCGGCGACACCGGCACACCCGCGGTGCGCCTCTTCCATGCCCGGCTCACCGGCGGGGCCTGGTGTGGGTGCAACAGCTCCGCGCCGGCGCCGTTGATGGCCCTGCCGGTGCTGCTGCTGGCGCTGCGGCGGCGGCGGTCGCCGGTGTCGAACGTCGTGCCCGACGAATAGCGCGTTACAAGCCGCGTCGTCGTGGAGGACCGGCTTGGATCCCGCATACACATGGAAGCTGATCGGCGTCGCGCTGTACCTCGGTGTGCTGCTGGGCATCGGCGTGGCCGCGTCGCGCCGCATGGGCGACCTGAAGGACTACTTCGCCGGCGGCAAGGACCTGGGCTTCCTGGCGGTCGCCTTCAGCGCCCGGGCCACCGGTGAGTCGGCGTGGCTGCTGCTGGGCCTCACCGGGATGGGCGCGCTGTACGGCGTGCGCGGCTTCTGGGTGGTGGTGGGCGAGGTGATCGGCGTGGTGGGGGCCTGGGTGTTCATGGCGCGTCCCTTCAAGCGGCTCACCGACCGATACGACTCGATCACGGTGCCCGACTACCTCGAGAGCCGCTTTCGCGACGAGGGCAGCCACGGCCTGCGCATGGTCGCCGCGGTGTGCCTCACGGTCTTCGTGACCATCTACGTCAGCGCCCAGATCGACGCGACCGGCAAGGCCTTCGAGACCTTCCTGCCCCCCAGCAAGGTGTTCCTGCTGGGCGACCTGGTGGCCGGCATCGGCGACGTGTGGCTGCAGGCGAACTTCGACTACATCGTGGGGGCCCTGGTGGGCTTCGCGGTGGTCATGGCCTACAGCACCAGCGGCGGCTTCCTGGCGGTGGTGTGGAGCGACATCTTTCAGGGCGTGCTGATGTTCCTGGGCCTGGTGGTGCTGCCCATCGCCGGCATGGCGGCCATCGGCGGCCCCGGCGTGATGATGGACAAGCTGTCGGCCATCGACCCCACCCTGCTGCACTGGGGTGGCGCCCACGGCTGGACGCTCATGACACTCACCGGCACCATCGGCCTGGCGCTCATCGGGCTGGGCTTCCTGGGCAGCCCGCAGATCTTCGTGCGCTTCCTGGCGCTGCGCGACGAGGGTGAGATCCCTCAAGGCACCGCCGTCGCCTTCATCTGGACGCTGCTGGCCGACAGCGGGGCCGTGCTCACCGGCATGGTGGGTCGCGCGATGCTCACCGAGCCGGGGCAAGACGCCGAGGCGGTGCTGGCGTCGGGCGGCGAGGCCGTGCTGCCGCAGCTCGTCGAGATGGTGATGCCGGGCATGATCGTGGGGCTGTACATCGCCATCGTGCTCTCGGCGATCATGAGCACCGTCGACTCGCTGCTGGTGGTGGCCGCCAGCGCCGCGGTGCGCGACTTCTACCAGAAGGTGCTCAACCCCTCGCTCAAAGACGAAGACCTGGTGAGCCTGTCCAGGTACACGACCTTCGCTCTGGCGCTCGTGGCCCTGGTCATCAGCATGGTGGTGGCCCGAACGGCCGAGAGCCGCACGGTGTTCTGGTTCGTGATCTTCGGCTGGTCCGGCATCGCCGCCACCTTCTGCCCCACCATGATCTTGTCGCTGTACTGGCGCGGCTTCAGCCGAAACGGCGCCATGGCCGCGATGCTGAGCGGCTTCGCGGGCGTGCCCCTGTTCAAGTTCGCCGCCCCCCTCCTTCCGGCGGTGGGCCCCTACTTCAAGGAGCTGGGCGAGCTGCCCGCGGCCTTCGCCCTGAGCTTCGCCGTGGGTGTGCTGGTGAGCCTGGCCATGCCCGGCGAGCGGCAGCTCGACGCGATTCCAGAGGCCTCTACAGGCCGGTGAGGGCGATAGGCGATCCCCCATGAGCGAGCCCCCCGAGCGCCTGAACGCCCAGAGCGACCTGGACGGCATCACCGCCCAGCTGCGGGCCCCGCACTCGGCGGCGGTCGATGTCGGCGCGTTGATCGGCGCCACGATCTCGATGTACGGCCTGCAGTTCGGCGCGTTGATCGGCGCCGAGTGGCCCGTGGCGGGCGTCGCTGTGGCGGCCCCCTTCTTGATGATCCTGGTGGCGGCGGCGCTGCACGTCGCCAGCCGGCTGATGCGCCTGTCCAAGATCGATCTGCGCATCACCGACCGCACCTTCGCCTGGCGCCGCCGCATCGGGCCGGTTCCCCTGGCGTGGCGCGAGCTGCCCCTGCACGCGGTCGAGCCCTACGTCGAGGGCTACCACCTGTGGGTGAGGGACACACGCGACGGCGCGGTGCACAAGATCGGCGAGCAGACCGCCGACGTGCTGCGCTGGCTGGACCATCGACTGGACATCGAGGCCGCGCACGCGCCGCTGCCCATCCAAGAGGCCGACGTGCCGGCCGCCGTGCAGCGCATGCGGGGAAAGATGCCGGAGGGGTAGGGATGGTGGGGTCGGCGGCGTGGTGCTGGGGCCTGTTAGGATCCCTGCATGTCTTCGGTCCAGACACTGCTGAGACACCGCCGCCGACAGACCCACGAAGAGCGCTGGGCCGAGATCATGAGCGATGTCGAGCCCTTCCTGGGGATGTCGCCTGCGGAGCACGACCAGGTTCTTCAGCAGGTCGTACGGGCGGCTTGGCAGCAGCTCCAGGACCACCCTCGTACCATCGTTCCCGAACCGCCAGCGCCAGACTTCCACGAGGCGTGGCGTCGTCTCGTGGAGCAGAACCGTGGCTGATCCCCTGGCTCTGGCCCGTCGGATCGCGGATGCGCTCGAAGCCGCCGACTTGCCGTACGCCATTGGTGGCGCCCTGGCGCTCGGCTATTGGGCTCCGCCCCGTGGTACCGCAGACGTCGACCTCAACATCTTCGTCGATGCGTCCCACGACATCGAAATCCAACGTGCGTTCGAAGCATTGGCCACGACCGGGGTCGTCCTGGACCAGGACGCCGCCCGGCACGAGATTGCCGAAGGCGGCGTGGTGCGGGGGTGGGTGGACCGAACCGCCGTCGACACCTTCTTCGACAGCATCGAGCTGCATCGTGCGGCAGCCGGGCGAACCGTCTCCGTGCCGCTAGCAGGGAGGCCGGCCAATATCTTGTCGGCCGAAGACCTCATCGTCCTCAAGCTGCTGTTCTTTCGAGGCAAGGACCTGCTGGACGTCGAGCAGATCGTCGCGACACAGGGCAGCCAGCTCGATCACGTGTATGTGAGGACGTGGCTGGTACGCTGCATGGGTGCCGACGACGAGCGCGTGGATGAGTGGGATCGACTGACGTCGAGCGCGCGCTGACATCACCCTGCGGTGGGTACCGGGTGCCGGTCGAGCTCCGCGGAGGCGGACGAGCACTGAGAGGCCAGTCGTCGTTGCCGGCGGGGCCAGACGGCCCGCCCGCCATCGTCGGAGAAGGGTCGAATGTCACCTTTCCCAGGCGGAGAGGGTGCGAACGTCAATTTGCCGGGAGCCGCAGCGGCCTCCATACGGACGAACATCGGTTATCGGCCACTCGACCGGCCGGCTTCGCGGCCAACCGACCGAAAGGGTGACATTCGCACCCGTTCCGATCTCGTATTGTGACATTCACCCCCTCTCCGCCGGGCGTACCCATGACGCCGCGCACAGCCCTCTACACGCTCTTGCTCTGCCTTCCCGGCTGCGGAGCGGTCTACATCCCCTACGAGTTCGAGGTCTCGGAGATCCGGGTCGATGGGGTGGTGGAGCCTGTCTGGGACTTCCCAGGATGGCAAGAACCGTTCTACATGCAGCTCACCGACGGGTTCGATTGCGAGATGAACCTTGTTGGTCCGTCCCGCGACACCCTCGTCTTCGCACTCCACGAGGACCCGTGTCCATGAGGCCCGTGCTCACCGCAGTGTTGCTATTGTCCGGTTGCGTTTCGGCCTTGCAGACCCTGCCTGCGGACGGCCCGCCGATCGCTGCCGAGGTCAAGGTAGACGGGAGCTGGGTCGACTCGAACGGCTCGCTGGAGATCCGGGAAGACGGCACGCAGGTCGTCATCCGCTACACCGACGACGAGGGCCGTGCTATCGAGGTCACCCTCGACACCGTGGACTAGCATGGCCCGATTCGCAAAGGGTGTAGCCACGCTGGCGCTCCTGGCGTCCTGCCATCCGGAAGCTCCGCTCACGCCCGCGACGTCGCCACCGGGCACGGGGCCCATCGAGACCGCAGCCACGCGGATCGTCGAGCTGCCCGGCGCGCCCGACCGAGCCAACATCGGGACCACCATCGTCCCAGGTCTCGGCGCGACCGCGGTCTGGACAACGTGGTCGGCCTCTGCGGTCTCGGAGAGCCTGCAGGTCTTGCCGCCCGACGGCGCCGGTGAACCGGGTTGGATCGGCTCGACGACCCACGGTGGAGTGATCGAAGCCGCCAGCGTCACCGCATTCGCGGACGGGGCCGTCGCGTGGCTCGCGATGTCGCCGCCGCGGTACACGGACGACACGCTCGGGTGGGTGTACCGGGCACCGGTAGGCGTCGGGAGCAGCCGAATCGCCGACGTGCACCTGCTGCTCCGCGCCGAAGCACCGAAGCTGGCGCTCGCCGACCTGGACGGACAGGGGATCGAGCGGCTGGCTGTCGCGCACCGGCCCGCCACCGACCGGGTCACCTGCCTGTACACCGGAGCGGACATCGACCCCGGAGACAGCGACTGTTTCGCAAGCGGATCGGGGTTGAAGACCGTCTCGGGGCTCACCCCCGATGGGCGAGACGTGCTCGCGGTCACGGACGCCGAATCAGGTACTTGGCACCTCCTGGACGATGTCTCCGCGGGGACGGACGACGTGCTGGCGACGCTCGTCGACGCGTCTCCCATCGATTCCGGGTTCGACGCGAACGGCGATGGCCATGCCGACCTGCTGCTGCGGGGCCAGGACGGTGCGCTCATGCTCGCGCCCGGTCCCATCGACGGAGCGGTGCACGCGAGCAGCCTGGTGGACCGGTACCTCGAAGCCGCCGGGACGAGCACAGGTCACAGCGTGGCCGTGGCCGGAGACCTGGATGGAGACGGCGTCGTGGACCTCGCGATCGGGCGTCGCTATCTCGACCCCGAGTCGATCACGCTTCCCCGCGGCGCTGTGCACATCGTCCCAGCCGTCATGAACGGCGTCACCGAGCTGGACGCGGTCGGCTACCGGCTGGACGGCGAGGACCCCGCCGGCCGGTGGGCTGAGTGGGCCGCCGACGAGCTCTTCGGCGGCTCGGATGTCGACGGTGACGGCGTGCCGGATCTGCTGGTTCAAGCCAACAACGCGCAGCGCCTCTATGTTGTCCCGGGCTGGAGACCGTAGGCACGAAGCGGCATAGGACCTTGGCTGGTTTCAACGAGGATGACCGATGGACGCTGCCCGCTTGATTCTCTTCTTTCTAGTACTTGGCTCCGCCGCTGCTCAAAACGCGGACGCGCTCACGTGCGGCGACCTCTACCCTGCCCAGATCCGCTCGGTTGTGGTGGACGGCGAAGAGCTGCAGACAGGTGAGTACCCGGAGCCGTGGCTCGATGGGGACTTCTGGCTCGCGTTCGAGCCCTTCGAAGGAACGCCGTGCACGATCGAGGTCTGGAACTACCCCGAGTGGCAAGTCGTGGCCCGGGCCGACCAATGTTGAAGTGCCTGCAGACCATTGCTGCCGCTTGCATGCTCTCTGGCTGCAGCCAGAGCTGTCCCAACCGCTTCCCCGCGTCGCCGAACGAAATCGCCATCACCGACGCCGGGACGCTGCCAGATGGCATCGCTGATGCGACGATTCAGGCCGGGGAGGACGAGGTGATCGTGCGCTACACGGACAGCGCAGGCCGGCAGGTCGTGGTGACGCTGGTTCCACCGGAGGAGTGAGCTTGCATGACCGCACCTCGAGGGGCCCGCTGACGCTCGCTGTCGTCCCGGTGAAGAGGCCGATCCTGCTGTCACTCTTTGCGTGCGCCGTTCAGTGGTGCATCCTGGGGAGCGACCAGCGACCGTCACGACGAGGATGCCGATGGACACCGCCCGCTTGATTCTCTGCCTCGTTGCGCTGAGCTCGGTCGTGTCCCAGACGGCGGCGGCGCTGAGCTGCGACAACCAATTCCCTTTCGAGGTGGCTTCCGTCGTCGTCGACGGTGTCGAGCTCCCTCCCAGCGAATACCCAGACCACTGGCTCGACGGCAACTTCTGGCTCACCTTCGAGCCCACCCACGAGACGCCGTGCACGATCGAGGTCGGGAACTACCCCGACTGGGTACTGCTGGCGGAGACCGATTCGTGCTGACGCTCCTGCGTACCGCCACCGCCGCTCTGCTGCTGTCTGGCTGCACCCAGAGCTGCCCCAACCTGTTCCCTGCTCCTTCGACGGAGCTCGCCATGACGAGCTGGGGACGGTTTCCCGACGAGATCACCGACGCGACGATTCAGGCCGGGGAGGACGAGGTGATCGTGCGCTACACGGACAGCGCAGGCCGGCAGGTCGTGGTGACGCTGGTTCCACCGGGGGAGTGAGCTTGGATGAACACGCCACCAACGCCTCCGTGCGGCGAGACGGCCTTCCGGAGGTTCCATGGTCGGTACCAGCCTAAGAGAGTGTCTCAGGGTCTGCGGGATGCTGTTGCTTTTTGGACTCGCTTGCACGCAGCGGTCCTCTGCCGTTGTTTGCGAACCGTATGTACCGTTGAAGATCTCGACTGTAGTCATTGATGGCCAAGCGATCGATCCCTCCTCCTGGCCCAACCGTTTCGGCAATGGCACATTCTTCCTGTCGTACGACCAGGGAACCAGATGTCTAGGGACCCATTTGGGGAAGGATGGCGATTGGACGCTCTATGCCGAGGACGTCGAGGAGGAAGGACGTTGAGGCCACACGCCTACGTTGGCATCACGCTCCTGGTGACTCTGTTCGCCAACGGGTGCTCGACCGGAGATTGCGGCTGGCCTCTCCCGGAACCCGCCGGCGAGCTCACGATTGTTCGAGCACCGCCATCGTTCGATGACGCTGTTGACGGAACGCTCGAGGTACGCAGCGCCGACGTGATTCTGCGCTACACCGACGACAGCGGCAGTGAGGTCGTCGTCACCTTCCTGGTGGATCCCCGCGATGAGTGAGCCTCTAGGCACCAACAGAGCTTCCTCCTTGGTGATGGCAAGCGTGATGCAGGCGTGATGGGCCCAGCATGAACCTGCTGTTGATTTTCACCGCCGTCGCCCGCGCAAGCGACGTTTGGGGTGGGCTTGGCGTAGGCTTTCAGTTTCCCATGAACGACGTTGAAGCAGCGACCCCAACGTACTCTTTAGACATCACCACGTATGGGTGGGGCCCAAGCGTGAAGGCGAAGCTGGTCCACGACGGTGCCGCGCCGCTGGGGAGCCTTGAGGGCGGGCTCCTCTCCAAACCATTCGAATACAGGCGTTGGGAGTTCGCACCCCACTTCCGGGTGGGTTTGGCTCTCTTCCCGTCATCATCACCTGGTGTTCTTTCAACGTCAGGTTGGACCGCATTTGGTTTCGATCGGCGTATTCGGATCGAAGTGTCGTCCCGGGTCGGTCTGAGCGCCACGACACCCCAGGTGGGTTTGGCCTCCGACTTTGACTACGCATTTTGGCGGGACATGACGGTCATATGCAGAGCCCAATGGCATTGGAACGGGCTCGACGCCGCCGAAGCGTACTCCATAGTCGGTCTCGGTGGACGACTGCCCCTAAGACGTTGATGCTGGAGCAGTCCCCCCTCAAATCTCCCCATCCACGATCCCCAACCCCCGGTCGATCACCTCGAACCCCTCCATCAGCTGCTCCTCGGTGATGCACAGCGGCGGGTTGCACATCACGTGGCTCCAGCGCACGAAGGTGAACAGGCCCTCGTCGCTGAAGTGCTGCTTGAGCTTGCCGATGGCGGGGTGGCTTCCGTTGTACCCGGCCAGCAGCTCGCCATCGGAGTTCTGCAGGTCGATCATGCCGAACAGACCGATGTTTCGGACTTCCTTCACGCAGGGATGGTCGGCCTGCAGCTTCTGCATGCGCGCCCGCATCACTGAGTCCAGCCTGGCGGCGTTGTCGACGAGGCCCTCGTTCTCGAACACCTCGATGACCGCGAGGGCTGTGGCCAGCGCCAGGGCGTGGCTGTTGTAGGTGAGCCCGCCCCAGAACACGTTGTCGCGGAAGTGGTCGGCGATGGGGTCGGACACGCCCATCACCCCCAGCGGGATGTACGAGCTGGTGAGCCCCTTGGCCATGGTGACGATGTCGGGCACGATGCCGCCGTGCTCGAAGGCGAACAGCTTGCCCGTGCGCCCCCAGCCCGCCATCACCTCGTCGCACACCAGCAAGATGCCGTACTTGTCGAGCAGCTTGCGCAGCCCCTGCAGGTAGCCCTTGGGCGGCGGCAAGATGCCGTTGGTGCCGGTGACCGTCTCGATCCACATGGCGGCGATCTTGTCGGGGCCCTCGTACTGGATCACCTCTTCGAGGTAGCGCAGGTTGTTGGCGGTCTTCTCTTCGTCGCTGTCGCCAAAGCTGTACCAGTAGGGCTGCGGGTCCATCACGTGCACGACGCCGGGCATGCCGGGCTCGTTGGCCAGCCGGCGCGGGTCGCCGGTGAGCTGCATGGTGGCGTTGGTGGCCCCGTGGTAGCTGCGGTAGCGGGCCAGGATCTTGAAGCGCCCGCTGTACTGGCGCACCGCCTTGATGGCGTTCTCGTTGGCCTCGGCGCCGCCCAGGCAGAAGAAGAAGGTGTTGATGTCGCCGGGCACCAGGCTGGCGAGCTTCTGCCCCAGCTCGGCCCGCACCTGGGTGGCCGTGGCGGGAAAGCAGTACAGCAGCCCCTTGTCGAGCTGGGCCTTCATCGCCGCGATGACGTGCGGGTGGTTGTGCCCGATGTTCACGCTCATCAGCTGGCTGTTGAAGTCCAGGTAGCGCTTGCCATCTGGGGTGTAGAAGTAGACCCCGTCTGCGCGCTCGACAGGCATGGGGTCGACCGAGCCCGAAGCGCTCCACGTGTACATGGTGTGCTTCAGGCACAGGGCCTTCATCTCGTCACTGGTCACTGAGCCTCCACGGTATCGGCGTCCCCGCTCACCACCAGCCACCAGCCGATGGTCTCGAGAGGGGCCCAAGCGTACAGCGTTCCACCGGCCACCAGGTGGCCTCCGTGCCCCTGGCCCATGGCCGATGCCACAGCAGGAATCGGGAACGGCGGGGGGGTCTGGGCCAGCGGCGCGCTGGGCTGATCGCTGCGCACCACCACACGAGCCTGGTCGTCGACCAGCCAGGTGGTCTCGGCCCCTCGGACGCTCGAGCCAGACATCAGGGCGCTCACCACGGTGTCGAAGGTGATCTCGATCCCCGCGACGCCCAAGAATGCCTCGCTCTCGCTGTACAGCGGCGTGGCGCACACCAGCAGCAGGCCCTGCCCACCCTGGTCTTGGTGCGGGCTGCCCCAGCGGGGCCCGCGCCCGGTCCGGCCCAGCTTGTACCAAGGCCTCAGCCGGGGGTCGTACAGCTCGTCGTAGCCGCCGTGCCCCGGGTAGGAGACGTGCATGCCCTCCTCGAGCCCAAAGTACGCCCCCACCACCGGCGATCCCCGCTCGATGAGCGTCGCGGTGCCCACCTCGCGCCCCATCTCGAGCGCGTCCATGCCGCGGCTGGCCAGGAAGACGCGCCGAAACAGCGTGCTGCTCAACACCGCCCGCTCGGCCATCGCCCGATTGGCCGCCACATCGACGCCCGGAGCGGGGCGAATCACCACGTGATCGAAGCTCACCGGGCGCTTGTGGCCCTTGGCGCGGATGAGGGTCGGCGGGGTGGCGTCGTCGTTGTAGTCGCTGTCGAAGTACACCGGCCGGTCGTCGGGTGTGCCGTGCTCCAGCAGCGCCACGGCCCCGTCCCCCAGCCCCTGGAGCAGCCCCTCGAAGCGCAGCAGCTCGGCGTCGGTGGCGGCCGCCTGGTGCGACACGTGCGACAGCACCACCGCCAGCCTCTGCTCGCGCTCGCGTGCCCAGGTGCGCTGCGCCCACACGGCACCCAGCCCCGACACGGCCACCACGCCGACGCCCAGAAACAGCAGCAGCAGCACGATGACCGCGGCCTCGCGGTGGTTGGCCAGGGCGCGTCCGGCCGCTCGAAACAGGGTGTCGGGCAGCACCGAGGTGGGCTCGCCCTGCATGTAGCGGCGGATGTCGGCGGCCATGGCGTCGACGTCGGGGTAGCGCTCGTCGCGCTCGGCCGACAGCGCCTTCTGGCACACCGCCACCAGCGCCGGCGGCACCGTGGAGCCATCGGGCGGCGCCTTCCAGGCGGGCAGCTTGGCATCGCGAATGGCCGCGACCACGTGGGTGGGGTCGGGCAGGCGAATGGCCGGATGCAGGCTGATGATCTCGCGCAGCATCAAGCCCAGCGCGAACTGATCGGAGCGCCCGTCCAGGTCGTCGTTGAGCCCCCAGGCCTGCTCGGGCGACATGTACTCGGGGGTGCCCACGATGCGCCCCGCCTGGGTCTGCACCATGTGCGCACCGGTCTGCTCGAGGGTGGCCAGGTCGTCGGGCACCGACAGGGTGATGTCCTTGGCCAGGCCCCAGTCCATGACGTAGACATCGTGGTACTCGCCGATCATGATGTTCGCGGGCTTCAGATCACGATGGATCACGCCCTTGCTGTGCGCGTAGTGGATGGCGTCACAGACCTTGAGGAACACCTCGAGCCGGGCGTTGAGGTCCAGGTCATCGCCCAGGGGCTTCTTGGCGCGGGACTGCCGGATGGCCTCGGTGAGCAGCTGCTCCAGCGTCATGCCGTGCACGAGCTTCATGGAGTAGGCGGGTGGGCCTCCCGGCTGCTCGTCCAGGGCGTACACGGGCACGATGTTGGGGTGGTCGAGCCGCGCGGTGATGCGCGCCTCTTGCAGAAATCGCTCGACCACACTGTCGCGGTTGGCGTGCCGCGCGTGGATGCGCTTGTACGCCACCTCGCGGCGCAGCTCCAGGTCGTCGGCGCGGAGGACCTCCCCCATGCCACCCTTGCCCACTCGGGCCTTGGGCTTGTAGCGCGACAGCAACATCGCGCGCAGTCTACGTCAGGTGCCGCCTGCTACGAACCTGCGGCGACCTCGGTGCCCACTGGCACCATCACCAGCACCACACGATGCGTGTCCCCCCCGGGAATCTCGACCGTGGTGTCCAGGGGCTCGAAGCCGGCGAGCTGCGCCTGCACGCGGTGCGTTCCCGCATCGACGCCGACCCGGATCATGCGCCGGTGCGGCAGCGGACCCACACCCTCCACCGTCGCCTCGGGAGACACGAAGCTGCCGTCGGGGCGGGTGAAGATGAAGAAGACGCGCGTGGCATCGTGGCATCCATCGTCGTCAAGGTAGCCATCGACGTCTTCGGCGACCGTCGGACAGGCATCCACGATGTCGTGGATCCCGTCCTTGTCCTGGTCGGGGTCACTGGTCCACGCATGGTCGCCGGCGCTGGCGTTCGCGGCGAGCAGCAGCGCGGTGAGTAGGGTCGTCATGTGGGCCTCCCTGGCTGTCTCCAAGGTAGGCGCTGCGAGGCCGTGCAGCGCTTTCAACCCGCTCACCGCGGACTTTCGCGCCACTCACTGGTGACTGTCGCCGCGATGACATATCGACGCTGCATGGCCCACAGCGACGGCATCCAACAGCTCGGCATGCTCGGGGTTCCCGACGAGGCCGCCTCGCAGCGGGGCCGTCCCATCGGGCTCGCCGAGCTCGATCCGTCGGTCGGCACGCTCGCATCGGCCCTTCCCGCGGGGCTGCGCCTGGGCACCAGCTCGTGGTCCTTCCTGGGCTGGACGGGCCTGGTCTACGACCACAGCCCCAGCCAGCAGCGCTTGTCGCGCGAGGGCCTGTCCGCCTACGCCAAGCACCCGCTGCTGCGCGCCGTGGGCATCGACTCGAGCTACTACGCGCCGCCGTCCACGGCGACGCTGCAGCGCTACGCCGCCCAGGTCCCCGCCGACTTCCGCTTCCTGGCCAAGGCCTGGGAGCCGCTGCTGTGCGCCCGCTACCCCAAGCACGCCCGCTACGGGGCCGACGCCGGCCGGCGCAGCGGCTACTTCCTGGACGCCGCCTACGCGCAGGACCAGGTGGTCGCCCCCTTCGTCGAGGGCCTGGGCGACAACGGCGGCGTGCTGCTCTTCCAGTTCCCTCCCCAAGACCCCGAAGAGGTGGGCACACCCGGCGACTTCGCCGATGCCCTGCACCGCTTCCTCTCGGCGCTGCCCAAGGGCCCCTGCTACGCCGTCGAGGTGCGCAACCGCGCCTGGCTCACCCCGCAGTACGCCGCCGCCCTGGTCGATGCCGGCGCGGTGCATGCCTACTCGGTGCACCCCACCCTGCCGCCCATCTCGCAGCAGATGCGCCTGGTGCCCGGCGGCGCGCGCCACGGCCTGGTGATCCGCTGGATGCTGCAGCCCGGCCTGACCTACACCACGGCCCGAGCGCGCTTTCAGCCCTTCGACCGCCTGGCCGGCCCCGACCCCCAGACCCGCGCCGAGCTGGCCCGGCTCATCGACCTGGCGCTCGACCGCGACAAGGAGGTGCTGGTGATCGCCAACAACAAAGCCGAGGGCTGCTCACCGCTGACGCTGCAAGCCCTCGCACGAGAAGTCACCAACAAAGCCTGACCTGTCCCGCGTCAGCTTCGTTTCAGCCGGCCCCCCAGGCCGGCCCGCTACATTGCCCGTCCTCGATCCCCGGAGGTTTGCGATGTGGCACTGGCTGCGAGAGACGCTCGGCAACCGCACCTCCCGTGAGCCCTCGCTGAGCCGCCGCACCAAGAAGCTCGTGCGCCGCTTCAGCAAGCCAATGCTCAACGTGGCCCCCCTGTCTGCCGGCGAGGCCGACGAAGAGCCCACCAGCCCGCTGAACACCGCGCCGCTCAAGCATCGGCTGGCGCGGGGCCGCTAGCCACCCACCGCCAGCCCTGGTCGGTGCGCTCGATCGCCGGGCGCAGCCCCATGCGACGCAGGCGCGCGAGCTCGGCGTACACCCGGTTCTTGGCGGACGACTCGAGCACACGCTGACCGGGCCAGCCGGCGCTGAACAGCGCGAACACATCCATCGGTGCCCCTTGGGCCAGCGCCAGTGCGTGGCAGATGCGCCAGGCCGAGGCGTAGCGGCCGAGCTCGACGGGCTCGGACAGCCAGGAGCAGCGCAGGCTCTTGGCCTGGGCATCCAGGTGGGCCGTCGGCTGAGCCCGCTCCAGCTGCCGCTCTGCGAGCAGGACGAGCAGGCCGGTCTCGTAGGCCGACGTGGTGTCGGCGTCGCGCAGCGCCTGAACCACATCCTTCAGCAGCTCGGTGGCTCGGCCGAGCTCGCCCTTGGCCAGCGCCACGTGCACGTCCACGATGTCGAGGTCGGCCTTGCGCAGGGTCGAGAAGCGGCGCAGGCCCCGCGCCACCGCCTCGGCCCGCTCGGGCTGCCCGGCGCTGGCATGAGCCACGGCGGCGTTTCGCTGGTGCCAGGCGAGGTAGTAGGGCGAAGCAAACGCCCGAACGGCGGGCTCGAGCTCCTCGGATCGCACGACCGCCCGCGTGGCCTCGCCCGCCATCAGCTCGGCGAGCACCAGTGCCACCGCGACCGCCAGCGCGTGGCCCGCTTGACCGTGCTCCTGGTGGATGGCACGGGACGCCTGCAGATCGACCAGTGCCTGGGCCGGATCGGTGCGCACGGCGTGCAGGCCTCGGACCTGCAGGTGGCGGGCATGCAGGCGCGGCACGTCCAGCTCCGGGCGGTGCTGCAGCGACGCCAGCACCTCGCTCGCCGCCTCCCAGGCGCCGCCATCGAGCGCGTACTCGACGTGGGCCAGGTCGGTCATGGTGGCCTTGTCGTGGAACCCGGCCTGGCGATACGCCTGCGCCGCGCGCCGCCACGACTCGGCATCGTAGGCGCCTGTGCGCACGTGCTGCACGATGGCCGAGGCCCAGCCCAGACGCCCGGCGGCGAGCGGTCCGGGCCGAGCCCCCTCGCCCACGGCGATCCAGTCGCTGGCTCCCTGCACATCGCCGCAGTGCAGGCCGGCCAGCGCCCGGTAGGCGATCAGCTCGGGCAGGGGTCCGTGGCGCCCGAAGACCGCGTCGAGCATGGCCACCGCGACGGGCCACGGGCCGGTGCGCGACAGCGACTCGGCGTACAGCTCGGCCAGCACCCGCGTGCGGTGAGCATCGCCTCGGGGCAGCTCCCAAGCAAGTGCCGCCGCCAGGTGCGGTTGCTCCCGCCGAAGCCGCGCGATCACCCCACCGTCGAACACCCCGCCAAAGCCATACAGCGGCTCGAAGTGCTCGAACACCGCACGGGCGTGCAGCCGGGCCGCGCCGGCCTTGTCGTCGAGCTGCTCGATCGCGTAGGCGCGCACCGTGCTGGTGAGGCTCAGCGAGCCGTCGGGGTCCCGGCGCAGCAACGAGCGCTCCAAGAGCTCGTCCAGGTGGTCGACGGCATCGGGCCCCAACATCGACTCGGCGAGCCAGGGCCGAAAGGGGCCGGGAACCGTGGACAGTAGCGAAGCGGCGCCCTGCGTGCCCGGCGCCAACAGGTCCCAGCTCCAGCCCAGCGCCGCCCGCAGTGAGCCATGCCGAGGCGGCGCGTCCCGAGCCCCGCGGCTCAGCAGGTCCAGGCGATTGCCCAGTCGGTCGACCAGCCCGCCGATGCCCAGAAGCGGTGCACGGGCGGCGGCCAGCTCGATGGCCAGCGGGTTGCCGTCCAGCTCGGTCAGCAGCCGAACCAGGCCAGGCTGGTCGGCGTCGGCCAGCTCGAAGTCCGGCTGCCGCGCCGAAACCCGAGCCAGGAACAGCTGAGCGGCCGGACTGTGCTCGACCCGAGGTTCAGCGATGGCCAGCCCACGCAGGGCGACGACCGTCTCGTCGGCGACGGCGAGCGGAGCCTGCGACGTGACCACGATGACGAGCCGCGGCACGGCCGTCCGCAGCGCCCCCACCGCGGCGGCCACCTCATCGAGCAGGTGCTCCGCGTTGTCGAGGATCAGCACCTGCGGCGCGCGGTCGACGATCGCGTCGCACAGAGCAGGCAGATCGACGCGCGTCGTCAGGCCGATGCTGTCGCTCAGCGCAGCGGCGACTTCGGCACCGCTACGGCAAGGGGCGAGCTCCACCAGGGGGTGCTGAGAGCCCGCCCACGCGCGCACCAGGGCCGTCTTGCCCACTCCGGGCCCGCCCACCACGCTCACCAGACGCTCCCCCCGCTCCACCGCATCGCGGAGCTGCTCCAGAGCGCTCTGTCGGCCATACAGCTGACGCATGCGCCACCCTAGCAGGCCGCTCGCAGCGCCTCAAAAGCCGGCTAGCCGAGCCTTTGAGCACCCTGCTAGTGGGTTGAGTCAGAAGTCGGCTCGACAACGGCGGCGTCACCTCCCCTTCATGCGCTGCAGCATCGCGCCGACCCGCCGCAGCAGCTGCTGCTTCTCGTTGCCGCCTGGCAGCTCGATGAGGTCGAGCACCGCCAACGCTTCACCCGCCGAGCCCTGGGCGATGCGGAAGTGGTTGCGGCCCGGCTTTCCGCCGCGGCTCAGCCCCTCCGCGACATTGAGCACCACGCTGTCGGCGGCGCGTGTGCCTTGGTCTCGGAGGTGGGCGGTGCCCGTCGGCCAGTCAGATTGCCGCATCCAGCGCGCCACCGCGACTGAGAGGCGGTAGACATCCATCTTCTCGAAGGCAAAGTCGTAAGGCATATCGATTCTCCCTCAAGGCCGGGGGTTCGGGGGGCCGGCCCTGCACCCCCGGCGCGCAGCGAGGGTCGGTCCCCCGAACCTCTGGCCGGCTGGAGACGAGAGGTTGGACGCGGATTCGAAGCGCGGCGGTCGATTCTCGGTCTCGAGGTCGACTCCTCGGTCTCGAGGTCGGTCTCGAGCTCGACTGCTCGGTCTCGAGCTCGGTCTCGAGCTCGACTGCTCGGTCTCGAGCTCGACTGCTCGGTCTCGAGCTCGACTGCTCGGTCTCGAGCTCGACTGCTCGGTCTCGAGTTCCGTCTCGGCGAGAACGCCTTCGACTTCGACTACGACGCCGAGCGCGAACTCGAACGTCGTCCTCGAACGCGCGCACCCACAAGGAGAAGCGCCAGACCACGGACCGAGGATCTGAAGCGAACCTCGGACTCACCCACTAGCAGGCCGTGGCCCGCGGCCCGATTCAGGACCGATTCAGGTGCGCGGGTGCGTGCCCAGAACATAGCAGCACCGGCATGAGGCCCGTTGCAAGGGCCCAACGAGGTGTTTCATGAACCAGTGGATCCTCCTGGGTGCTTGGACCGCACTTCACGGCTGCTACGGCCCTGCGGGTGTCGCGGGCTACCCGGGCCCTCAGGGACCGTCCGGCGAGGCGGGACCCCAGGGCCAAGCGGGCGAGCAGGGGCCGCCTGGAGAGCCCGGCCAGGACGGCGCCGACGGCCAGGACGGCGCCAACGGCCAGGACGGCGCCGACGGCCAGGACGGCATCAACGGCCAGGCCGCCGAGCCGGGAGCGTCGTGGCTGCGCGGAGGGGCCCTCGACCGCTGGGACGACAGCGCCTCGTTCAGCTGGACCCCATCCGACGACGGCAGCTTCGGCGCCTACGAGCTTCGCGCGAGCGACAGCCCAGGCGTCGACCAGACCGCCACCCTGGTGGCCGAGATCACGGATCGCTACGACACCGAGCTCAAGCTGTATCTGGGCGGCGTTCCCTCCGAATACAGCTACTACCGGCTCTTCACCGTCAACACGTCCGGCGACCGCATGGGCAGCAACGAGGTGGGGCTCACCGGGCTGCACCTCGAGACGCTCTCGTTCGGCGCGCCAGGCAGCGGCGACGGCGCCCTGTCCTACCCGTCCGACGTGGCGGTGGACGCCGCCGGCAACATGTACGTCGCCGACTCTGGAAACCACCGCATCGCCGTGTTCGACGCCACCGGCGCCTGGACCCACAACTTCGACGGGACGGGCAGCCCGGCAGGCGGCCTGAACACGCCGTACATGCTCGAGTTGGGCGGCGACGGCAACCTGTACGTCAGCAGCCACGACAACAACCAGATCGTGGTCTTTCAGCCCGACGGGACCTATGTCGACCACTGGACCGTGAACCAGCCCGGCGATCTGGTGGTGCTCCCCAACGGCGACACCGTGGTCACGGCCGGCGACACCGGGCACTGGTTCGACGCCGCCCGGGACGAGCGGGCCGCGTGGTGGATCACGGCCGACAACCTGTGGGACATCGAGCTCGACCCCAACGGGTGGTTCGTCGCCCTCGATCAGGGCGAGCGCAGCGTGGGATTCATGACCGCCAGCGGCGTCGAACACCACCACTGGTGGTTGGCGGGCACCGGCGAGGGGCAGCTCGACGATCCCTGGGGACTCGCGGTCGCGGCCGACGGACGCGTGTACATCTCGGACTGGCACCAGGGCATCAAGATGTTCACCAACGACGGCATCTACCTGGGCCTATGGACCGACCCGGCCTGGACCGGCCCCTGGGGCATGGACTTCGGGCCGAATGGCGAGCTGTACGTCGTGTCTGCCGAGTCTGACTCCGTCCACGTCTACGGCCCGTAGGAGGCACCATGCTGACCCTTGCACTATGGCTGGCCTGCCAAGGCCCGATGGGCGAACCCGGCCTCCCGGGCGGCGCCGGACCCAGCGGCGGCCCAGGCTCGATGGGCGAACCGGGCCCAGCCGGAGCGACCGGCGTGCCCGGAGGCCAAGGCGACAACGGGGCTTCGGGAGCAAACGGCGCCGACGGCACCGACGGCGCCGAAGGGAGCGACTGGACCGACACTGGTCCCACCGTCCCCGGTGAGGCTCTGTTGGAAGGCGGCGTCTACGACCGCATGTGGATGCATGTCGAGCTCGACTGGAGCTATGCCTCCCTGCCGAGCTTCGCGGCCTACCGGGTGTACCGCGACACCAGTGCAGCGGTCGATGACAGCAGCGAGCTGGTTGCCGACATCTCGGACCGATGGACCCCGTGGTTCAGCGACAGCCTCGCCGCCGAGCCCACGGAGCGCTTCTACTACCGGGTGTACACCGTCGATCAGGACGGAAACGCCGCCGCGAGCAACGTGCTGGCCATGACCGGCCTGCATCGGCTCGAGCGCACGGTGGGTGACGGCGACGTGGACAGTCCTCAGGACGTCGACGTCGATTCCCAGGGCAACATCTACGTGGCCGACACCTTCAACCAGGCGGTGCGGGTCTATAACAGCGCCGGCGCGCTGGCCCGAACTGTGACCGACGACGGCAACGGCAACGACGTCGACCGGCCGGTCGCCGTGGCCTGGGGTGACGACGGCCGCCTGTATGTGAGCAACCACGACATCGGTGAAGTGTGGGCGCTGGGCAGCGGCGACGTGCTGGAGCGCACCATCGAGATGGCAAAGCCAGCGGGCCTCGTGGTGTTGGCCGACGGCACCGCACTCATCGCCGCCACCGAAGCCAACCAGTGGCAGCAGCTTCGCCCCGACGGCACCATCGAGGTGAACTTCGGCTGCAACGACTGCGAGTGGCCCTACGACGTGGCGATCGACGCCGACGGCTGGATCTACACCTGGGACGCCCAGTGGCGAGCGCTGCACATCTGGACCCCGACCTGGCAGTGGCACGACACCTGGTACCTGTACGGCACCGGAGAAGGCCAGGTCGACGACGCGTGGTCGATGGCCATCTCGCCGCTCAACGGCAGCGTCTACGTGCCCGATCAGACCGCCGACAAGATCAACATCTACAGCGCCCACGGCCAGTTCCTGGGGGCCATCACCGACAGCAGCCTCGACGACCCGATGGGCCTCGCCTTCGACGACCAGGGCCACCTGTACGTGGCGAACGAGGGCGGCGACAACGTGCTGGTGTTCGGGCCTTGAGGCTGCGGTTGGCAAGCCACGCCGAGGTGAAAGCCCCGAGCAACCCCGCCGGTCGGCTCGGCGGGCGCTGCCTCCTCCCCGTGCTCGGGCTGGCGGGGTGCCAGCATGGTTGGATCGGGGATCCGTCGACCGGAGCCGTGGTACACGCGAACGAGCCCTCTCCCCCTCCCGTCCTGTTGGTCCGCTCATCCCAAGGAATCGTGGCCCACGAGCCGTTCGGCGAGACACGGACGCTCGTGGAGCCTCCCCTTGCGGACGTTGGCGGCCTCGTCATCGATCGCACGGAACAGTTCATCTCGACGTCCTACCCAGGCGAGAGCGCCTTTCTGGTGGACGCTCATGGCGTGCTCTGGCAGCACCCGTTTAGCTACTCGTCCTACACCCACCTGCGTGCTGACGGCCTCGTGACCCTGTCGGATGTGGGGGGCGCGGGTATCGCGTGGGTGGAGCCGAATGGGACGCTGATCGAGGGACCCGCTGGTGTCCGCGGCATCCTGAGCGCGACGACCGACGGGCGGCAATTGGTCACCGGACAGACCATCGTCGATGTCGGTGACGACGAGGTGCAGGGCGGACCGTCGGCCTTGTCCGTTGTCTCGCTTCGGACCGGGGGGAACGGCAACGAGACGTACTGGGGCTCCGCCGACGGACAGGACATCGAGATGCTACTCCCCAACGGCACCATGGTGCGACACCCCCGGCGGCACGCCCGCTTGAGAGCGGACCCCCACGGTGAGATGCGGGCAGTCTTGGCCTCCGTCGACCTGACGGGCGGGGTGCGCTTCGAGCACGTCGACCTGAACACCGGCGCCGTCACTCCGGCTCCGGCTCCACCGGCCGCGGCCACCGAGTCCGACTACCCCATCTGTTCCCCCGGCTCGTCGTGCCCGGAGTGGGGCGAAGACGGCTTCATCTACTGGTACAGCCATCCGCAGCTGTGGCGGCGACACGAAGATCGCTCCACATGGCAACCTTTTGGGCCCATCTGGGAACGAACCGAACCGGGCCACGAGGGCAGCCTCACCGTGTCTATGGCGGACCATCGTGGAGTCGTGCTTGCGGCTGATGCGCTGACGTCCGCGGTCGTGCAGCACGCCAACGCCCCGGCCGTCGAGGTGCACTACAGCTCACACGGAACATTCGCCATGTCCGGATACAGGCGCTTCCGCGTATCCGATGACGGAGAGTGGCTCGCCTACGACTCGGGACAACGCGGGACCAACCCCGATCTAGCGCGAACGACCATGGTGCATCTGCCGAGCCAGGCGATCGTCGCGGAGGTGACGGGTGACAGCATCGGCTGGCTGTGCGTTCGGTAGGAGGGCGCCCAAGAATCCGGCCTACCGGCCGCCGAGCCCCTACCCCGACCACAGCTCCAGCTCGATCGGGCACACGTTCCCGCTCTTGGTGCGCACTCCCAGCGACCACCACCCGGTCGGGTTGCTCAGCCACTCGGTGTAGGGAATCTCGTGCACATCGTGCTCGACGGTCACCCGGCGGCGCTCGTCCTCACCGTCGTACAGCAGCACCTCGATGGGCTCGCCCACCCGCATGGTGGCGATGCGAATGCCCCACTGATCGGTCCAGCCGTCGTGGGTGTAGAAGCTCGCCCACTCGGTGTCCCCGTCGGCCCTGAAGCGAAGCACCTTCCTGAAGCTCTTCACCTGCCCGGTCACAGCCGGCGCCCCCGCTCGGTCGTGGTTGCCCTCCAGGGCGTCGTCCCAGTCCAGCGGCACCGCGTCGGTTCCGTCCACCACGCCGTCGCAGTCGTTGTCGCGGCAGTCGAGCACCTCGGTGAGGCCCGGCGCGTTGAAGGCGGTGGTGTCGTCGCAGTCGCCCTGCTCTTCTGAGAAGCCGTCCCCGTCGTCGTCATAGGCAACCGTGGTGTCGTCGATCTTGCCGTTGCAGTCTTGGTCGATGCCATCCGGCTCTGAGGGCTCGGCGTCGACGGGCAGAGCGGGGTCTTCGTCGTGGCAGTCGGGACCGCCCGCGCGGCTGGACTTGCCGCCCGACTTGTCGACGTCGACGTCGCCCACGTCGTAGGCGATGGGAAAGGTGGTGACGCGCCCGCTGAAGTGGGTCAGCGTGAGCTCGCCCTCGTAGTGGCCGGCGGCGGCGCCGTTGTCTACGGCGATCTCGGGCCGCCCGTCCCGCGCCCCGACCACCTCCTCGCCGTCGAGCTGCCAGGTGGTGATGGGGTCGTCCTCGCAGCTGCCGGTCCAGTCCCAGGCCACCGTGGACTCGGCCCGGAACTCGGCCAGGTCCCGCACCACCACCAGCTGCAGCGGGTACTCGTCCACGGTGGCCCGCGTCTCGGCGAGCACCTTCTTCTTGCCCTTGCGCAGCGTGAACACCAGCTCGGTGCCGGGCTCGGCGTCGATCGGCCGCACCACCTTCTTCTCGCCGCTCCCCTTCTTGTAGCTGCGCACCAGCTCGTCGCCCAGGTACAGCCGCACCTTGGCGTCGTCGGTGTCGACATGGGCCACCCAGCTGCCGCAGCCCGGTGCAGACGCGGTCAGCGAGGGGGCAGCGGTGGCGAGGACAGGGAGCAGCAGGATGAGCATGGGCGCGAGGGTAGCAGTTGTGGATCCTGGAGGCGCCCACCCATGCCCCCCTCAATGACCGCGCACCGCACCCCAAGCCTATGCGAATGTCCTTCTTGACCCCGAAGCGCGGACCGCCGTCACGAGAAAACGCCGATTTTCGGTCGCATCGCCCGGCAACCGATTCGAAAGGCGGACACTCACCCCAACTTGGGGTCACCTCTCCGGACATTCATGGGGACATGACCCACTACGAGCCACAGGCACCGAAGCCTGTCTCGTTGGTGTCGGCTCGGGCGCGAAGGGTCGCCTAGCTCATCCAGTTCGCGTCTTTCTGCACGGCCCACTTGCTGGTGATCTTGCGCGGGCGCGTCCAGAAGCGGAATCCATCCCAGCCGGTGATGTTGCCATTGCCGAACTTGCTGTCGTTCCAGCCGCCGAAGCCAAACGGCTCGCGTGGCACGGGAACACCGATGTTCACCCCGCACATTCCGGCCTCGACCTCGTTCATCACGCGCCGAGCGACCTCGCCATTGGTGGTGTACACGCTGCTGGCGTTGCCGTAGGGGTTGGAGTTCTCGAGCGCGATGGCCTCTTCGAGCGTGTCGACGTGGATGATCGACAGCACCGGGCCGAAGATCTCTTCGCGGCCGGCGGGCATGTCGCGGGTGACGTTGTCGAGCAGCGTCGGACCCACCCAGTAGCCCCCGTCGATCGGGTTCACGCCGCGTCCGTCCACCAGCACCTTGGCGCCCTGCTTCTCGGCGGCGTCGATGTAGCCGGTGATGCGTCCGATGCTGGCGTGGTTGGTGACCGGGCCCATGCCCTCACCAGCGATGAGCTCACGCGACTGCCGCGCCACCTCGTCGATGATGTGCTGCACGTCGCCCACGGCGACCATGACCGACGCGGCCATGCACCGCTGGCCGGCACAGCCGGTGAAGCTGGCCATCACGTTCTGCGCCGTGACCTCGATGTCGGCGTCGGGCACCACGATCAGGTGGTTCTTGGCGCCGCCCAGGCACAGCATCTTCTTGCCGGTCTGGCTGCCGCGCGCGTACACCAGCTTGGCCACGCGCGTGCTGCCCACGAAGGCCAGCGCCTTGATGTCTTCGTTGTCGCACAGGGCCTCGACCGCCTCGCGGCCGCCCTGCACGATCTGGAAGATGCCGTCGGGAAGGCCGGCCTCTCTGAAGATCTCGGCCAGCTTGAGCGCCGACAGCGGCACCTGCTCGCTGGGCTTCAGGATGAAGGCGTTTCCGCCCACCAGCGCCTGCGGCATCATCCACAGCGGCACCATGAAGGGGAAGTTGAAGGGCGTGACGCCGGCGACGACGCCCAGCGGCGCGTACACCTGCTCGCAGCGCACCCCGCGGCTGACCTCGAGCTGGTTGCCCGCCGCCAGGTTGGGCAGGCTGCAGCCGAACTCGACGCACTCGATGCCCTTGAGCACCTCGGCCTTGGCCTCGCTGTAGATCTTGCCGTTCTCGTGGCTGCACAGCCAGGTCAGCTCCTCGAGATCACGCTCCATGATCGCCTTGGCGCGGTACATCACCTGGGCGCGCTCGCGAATGGGCAGCTCCTTCCACGCGGGCAGGGCCACCTTGGCGGCGGCCACGGCGGCAGCCACGTCGTCGGCATTGCTCATGGTGACCTTGGCCATCGACTTGCCAAAGCGCGGGTTGATGACGTCGAGCTCGTCGATGCCCGACGCGCTGTCACGCCACTCGTTGCCAATCAGGTTCCGAGCCTTGCTGTACTCGGTGAAGTCGTAGGACCGTGCGGTGAAGTTCGGGATCATGAGCGTGGCTCCATGGCTTTCATTGCAGCGAGGTAGATGCCGGCCGCGAGCGCGAAGCCCACGAACCAGGCGTAGAGGTAGACGGTGTCGAAGATGCCGGGAATATCGCTGACCTTGGCCAGCGTCTCGGCGGTGTGCGAGCCCCACAGGGCGCAGGCTTCGTCTTTGGCGTGCAGCAGCCCGGCCTGGTGGAAGAAGCCCGGGATGTTGGGCAACACCGCGATGACCAGCGCGCCCACCGCGGCCAGGTTGAAGCCGCCGGTGTAGGTGTAGGGCCCGTTGTGCTTGTACAGCCCCTCGAGGTCGAGCTCGGTGCGGCGCAGCACGAAGTAGTCGGCGATCAAGATGCCCACGATGGGCCCCAGCAGCGCCGAGTAGCCCACCAGCCAGGTGAAGATGTAGCCGCCGGTGCTGGCGATGAGCTTCCACGGCAGGATGGCGAAGCCGATGGCCGCGGTGATGTAGCCGCCGAGCTGGAAGGTGAAGCGCTCGGGCGCCAGGTTGATGAGCGCGTTGGCCGGGGACACCACGTTGGCCGCGATGTTGGTGGACAGGGTGGCCACCGCGAGCATGAACAGCGACACCACGATGGTTCCGCCGCCGCCGATCATGCCGGCGAGCACGGTGGGATCCCACACCGGCGCGGCGAGCTCACCCGTCTCGGGATTGGCGAAGATCACCGTGGTGGCGCCGGTCACCGCCACGCTGATGAACGCGAACAGCGTCATGGTGGTGGGCAGCCCGATGGCCTGGCCCAGCACCTGGTCGCGCTGCGACTTGGCATAGCGCGTGAAGTCGGGGATGTTGAGCGACAGCGTGGCCCAGAAGCCCACCATCGCCGTGAGCGACGGGATGAAGGTCCACAGGAACTGGCCCTCTTTGGCCCCGCCCGCCCCGAACTCACCCTGCATGGCCAGCATGCTGCCGAATCCGCCGCGGTTCGCATACTCAGAGAAGCCGTTGGCGACCATCTGATCAGCGACCATGCCCGACTTCACGTAGGCCCAGCCCAGCAACACGAAGCCAATCAGGATGAGGAACGGCGCCGCGAGCGTCTCGAGGATGCGGATGCTCTCGACGCCCTTGTAGATGATGGCGATCTGGATGAGCCAGAACAGGATGAAGCAGCCCAGCTCGGCGGGGTTGATGCCCAGAACCGGCAGCTTGGCCGTCTCGAGCAGGCCCAGCTGCACCATCAGGGTGGCGCCCTCGGCGAGGTCGGCGGCCTTGTCGCCGTAGCCATAGGCCACCAGCTGTGCGGCGGTCAGGGCCGTCTCGGTCTTGTCGAACATCGCGTTGATGAGCTGGTAGATGGCGAAGCCGCCGAACCAGGTCTGGATGCCGAACCAGCCGCACGCCACGAGCGCCCGCAGGATGGACGGGATGTGCGCACCCTGGATGCCAAAGCTGGCACGGGCGAGCACCGGGAAGGGCACGCCGTACTTGGTGCCCGCGTGGCCATTGAGCACCATGGGCACCAGCACCACCACGTTGCCCACCATGATGGTGAAGACCGCCTGCCACCAGCTCATGCCCTGGTCGAGCAGGCCCGCGGCGAGCGTGTACGTGGGCACACACACCACCATGCCCACCCACAGGCTGGCCATGTTCATCACCGACCAGTGGCGGGCCTCGGCATCAGCCGGCTTGATGTCGTCGTTGATCAGCCCCGGATCGGGGTTTTCGACGGTGTAGTGGACCTGGGACATGTGTGGGACTCGTGTCGAGCTCGGGCCCCGCCAGTCCCCTCGTCGGCGGCATCGGGCAGGGGCGTATAGCCGGGAGACAACCGGCGATCAAGCCTCACCCCGCCTCGCACACATAGGCGTAGGTGTTGCTGCAGCTGATGTCGTTCCAGCCCTGGTAGCCGGTGAACAGGTGGCCGCAGTCCTCGCCGCCCAGGTCGTTGGGCTCGTTCACGCCCCAGTCGGTGTAGCCGTAGGGGCTGCCGTCCACCCAGGCCCAGCTGTTCTCGGTGGGGCCCTCGGTCAGGCCAAACCACCAGTAGTCGGGGAAGCCGCCGAACAGCGCGGCCAGCTCGGCGAACAGGTAGTCGTTCTCGGGCTCGCTGCTGGCGGTGGCCAGGTGGCAGCCCGTGCCCATGGCCTCGCACGCCGTCTGCGCGCTGTGCCAGTCCAGCTCGTCGGTGCAGAACAGGTAGTCGCGGCCGTCGTAGCTGCGGATCTGGCAGCTCGAGTCGGGCGCCGTCTGGCAGGTCGCCGTCGAGGGGACCGAGGTATCGACGGGATCACCGGTGTCGTCGGGCAGCGCGGTGTCGGTGACGGCGGTGTCCTCGGGCTCGGACACGCCCGTGTCTTCGGCGACGCCGGTGTCTTCGGGCTGGGCACTGTCGGCGACATCGTCGTCGGGCGGGTCGGCGGTTCCGGTGTCGACCATCAAGCCGGTCTCGAGGGTGCACGCGAACATCAGGAACGAGAGAGAAAACAAAACGGACCTCCACAGAACGCATGCCATGTACCGGGCCCGTGCAGGCCGCACTTTCCGCGTGGCGCCAACGATGTGCATCGACGCGCCACGGTGGCCCCCCTCACTCCGGCCCCCGCAGAGCCCGCCCCGCGGCGTTCGCCCGCGCCACCTCGGACAGGTGCTCGATGAGCGCCGCCGCGGCTGCCGAGCGCGAGCGCGCCACCGGGTACACGAACCAGCCCTTCGCCGACATGGGCAGGCAGCCCTTCAGCACCTCCACCAAGGCACCGCGATCGAGGTCGGGCTGGCAGGTCAGCTTCATCAGCGGCGCGATGCCCAGTCCGTCCAGGGCCGCGTTGCGCGCCGTGGTCAGGCTGTTGGACCGCACCCGGTTCTTCATGCTCACCCGCACCGGGCCATCGTCGCCCTCGACACGGCGCAGGGCGTTGGGCGCCCAGCCGTCCATGCACACCCCATCGTGGTGCACCAGCTCTTCGACCCGGCGAGGCATGCCCTTGCGCTCGAGGTACTCGGGGCTGGCCACCAGCAGCATGCGCGAGTCCCACAGCAGCTGGGCGACGAGGTCCGGGGAGTCGGGAGGCGCGCCACCACGCAGGGCGACATCGACCTCTTGCTCGATGAGGTCGACGTAGGTGAGCGAGTGCACGATCTCGAGATCGACCTCGGGGTGGTCCACCACGAAGCCGTGCAGCGTCGCCCAGATGACCCCGCCGTCTTCGGGCGGTGCGGCCACCCTCAGCGTGCCGCGCGGCACCTCGTCCAGGCTGCGCACCGAGTCCCGGGCCTCTTGCAGCAGCCGCGGCACCCGGGCGATGCGCTCGAAGTACGCCCGACCCGCCGGCGTCAGGCCCACGCTGCGTGTGGTGCGGTGCAGGAGCCTGACGCCGAGTGCCCCCTCCAGCCGCTTGACGCGACGGCTGACCACCGACTGCGGCAGCTCGAGCACCCGCGCAGCCGCGGTGAAGCTGCGGCCGCGCACCACCTCGGCGAACACCAGCACGTCCCGAGGGTCCACGCTCATTCATGCCATTCCGGTATCAATGTTCATCCTGTTTCGACTCTTGTTCGCTGGGTGCATCAAACATAGGCTGAACCCGTCGTCGAAACAACCCCCAAGAACGCCGAGGAGGCCGGATGGACCTGCATCTTGCCGAGCTGAACATCTTTGCCATCGTGGCCAGCGTCATCGCCGGCCAGATCATCTCGACCGTGTGGTTCGTGGTGCTCTTCGGCGAGCCCTGGGCGCAGGAGTACGGCGCGAAGGACAAGGCGCAGCACACCGCCGGGGTCCCTGGCTACACCTACGGCGTGCAGTTCGCCTGCACGGTGCTGCTCACCGTCACCCTGGCGCTGACCCAGCGTGCCTTCGGCGTCGACTCCATCGTGGACGGCCTGGTGGTGGGCGGCCTGGTGTCGCTCGGATTCTGCGTAGCGACCGGGCTGCCGGGCCAGGCCTTCCTCAAGCGCTGGCGCGTCGCCGCCATCGCCCTGGGCAGCCAGGTCGCGATGATCTTCGGGATCTCGCTGATCTTGGCGGCGTGGCGGTAGATACTCCCGGCACGGGAGGATGCCGTGCCCAGCAGCGAAGTGAGCGACGTCGACGTGGTGCTGGTGGGCGCGGGCATCATGTGCGCGACCCTGGGCGCGCTGCTGGCCGAGCTGCAGCCCGACTGGACCATCGCCATCTTCGAGCGCCTGGACGAGGCCGCGGCCGAGAGCTCCGACGCCTGGAACAACGCCGGAACCGGCCACTCAGCGTTCTGTGAGCTCAACTACACGCCCGCCGGGCCCGACGGACGCGTCGACGTCTCCAAAGCCCTGAAGATCGCGGAGCAGTTCGAGGTGAGCAAGCAGCTGTGGGCCTCGCTGGTGCATCGCGGTTCCTTGCCCGACCCGGGCTCGTTCATCCGCGCGATCCCGCACGTCAGCTTCGTGTGGGGCGAGGCCCACCGCGACTTCCTGCGACGCCGCTACGCCGCCCTGCACCGCTCGCCCCTGTTCAAGGGCATGCAGTACAGCGAAGACCCCGGCGTGGTGGCCCGCTGGGCCCCGCTGGTGATGGAGGGCCGCTCCCTGGCGCAGCCAATCGCCGCCACCCGCATGGGCATCGGCACCGACGTGAACTACGGCCAGCTCACGCGCTCGCTGCTGGCGGCCACCACTCAGCGCCCCGGCGCCAGCCTGGAGCTCGCGCGCGAGGTCCGCGGCTTCGAGCGCGAGCCCGACGGGCGCTGGCGCGTGGCCGTTCACGACCGGCTGCTGCACAGCGACCGCGAGGTGCGTGCCCGCTTCGTGTTCATCGGGGCCGGCGGTGGTTCCCTGCCCCTGCTCGAGAAGACGGGCATCCCCGAGGCCAAGGGCTACGGCGGCTTTCCGGTGAGCGGGCAGTGGCTTCGCTGCGTGAACGACGACGTCATCACCAGGCACGAGGCCAAGGTGTACGGGCAGGCCAAGGTCGGCGCGCCGCCGATGTCGGTGCCGCACCTGGACACGCGCTTCATCGACGGGCGACGCCAGCTGCTCTTCGGTCCGTACGCCGGGTTCAGCACCCGCTTCCTCAAGGAGGGCAGCTGGACCGACCTGTTCCGGTCGCTGGGCGTGGACAACATCGTGCCCATGACCCGCGCCGGCGCCGACAACCTGGACCTCACCCGGTACCTGGTGGGGCAGGCGCTGTTGCCGCACCACCAGCGCGTCGCGATGCTGCGCGAGTACTACCCCGCCGCGCGCGACGACGACTGGGAGCTCCAGATCGCCGGCATGCGCGTGCAGATCATCAAGAGCGACGGCCAGGGCGGCGGGGTGCTGCAGTTCGGCACCGAGATCGTGAGCGCCGCCGACGGGTCGGTGGCCGCGCTGCTGGGCGCCTCACCCGGGGCATCCACCGCGGCCAGCATCATGCTCGAGCTGGTGGAGCGCTGTTTCCCCGACCGCATCGCCGAGTGGGCACCACGCATCCGGGAGCTGGTGCCGAGCTACGGACGCGCGCTGGGCGAGGACGCGGCGCTGTGCCACCAGGTGCGCCGCCAGAGCGGGGAGCGCCTGCGCTTGGCGGCGTGACGGAGGGGCGGCGTCCCGCTACTTCGCCGCCGCCTCGGGCCTCGCGCGCTCGACCTTGCTGGGTTCGGCCAGCTCGTTGCGCTTGTTCTGGCTGCTCCAGTAGGGCGCGAACGGCGCGCGCTTGACGTACTGGCCGCGTCCGCGCGTGGTCTTGAGCTCGTCGTTCTCCCACACCACCTGGCCACGGGAGATCGTGATCGCGGGATTGCCGATGGTCTGCATGCCCTCGTAGATGTTGAAGTCGATGTTCTGGTGGTGCGTCTTGGCGCTGATCGTGCGCGACTTGGTGGGATCCAGGACCAGGATGTCGGCGTCGGCGCCCACCGCGATGGCGCCCTTCTTGGGGAAGATGTTGAAGATCTTGGCCGTGTTGGTGGACGTCACCGCCACGTACTCGCTGGGCGTCAGCCGCCCGGTGCGCACCCCGTGGTGCCACAGCAGGGTCATGCGGTCTTCGAGGCCGGCCGTCCCGTTGGGGATCATACGGAAGTCGTCTAGACCCATCTGCTTCTGAGGGGTGCAGAAACAGCAGTGATCGGTCGCGGTGGTCTGGATCATGCCCGACTGCAGGCCCCTCCACAGGGCCTCCTGGTGCTCCTTGGGGCGAAACGGCGGGCTCATCACGTAGTGGGCCGCCTTGTTCCAGTCGGGGTTGCGGTACACCGACTCGTCGATCAGCAGGTGCTGGATGAGCGCCTCGCTGAACACGCGCTGGCCCTCGAGTCGCGCCCGGGTGACCGCCTCGAGCGCGTCGATGCAGCTGGTGTGCACCAGGTACACGGGCACGCCCAGCACCTCGGCGATGCGGATGGCGCGGTTGGCGGCCTCGCCCTCGACCTCGGGCGGCCGCGACAAGGGGTGCCCCTCGGGGCCGTGGATGCCCTTGTCGTAAATCTGCTGCTGCAGCACGTAGACCAGATCACCGTTCTCGCAGTGCAGGGTGCACAAGGCGCCGAGCTCTTTGGCCGTGCTGAACGAGTTGATCAGGATCTCGTCGTCGCACATGAACGCGCCCTTGTACGCCATGAAGTGCTTGAAGCTGTTGACCCCGTGGTTGGCCACCAGCTCGTGCATGGCCGCCTTCACCGTCTCGTCCCACCAGGTGATGGCCACGTGGAAGCTGTAGTCGCAGGCGGCCTTGTCGGCCCAGGAGTTCCAGTCGCGCCAGGCTTCCATGACGTCCTGGCCATTGCCGGGGATCACGAAGTCGATGCACATGGTGGTGCCACCCGCCGCGCCCGCGCTGGTGCCGGTGAAGAAGTCCTCGCTGGCCACCGTGCCCATGAAGGGCAGCTCCATGTGGGTGTGAGGGTCGATGCCGCCGGGCATGACGTAGGCACCGCCCGCATCGATCACCCGCGCGCCAGCGGGCGCGTCCAGGCCCTCGCCGATGGCGGCGATGGTCTCGCCCTCGACGAGCACGTCGGCGCGGAACTCGCGCTCGGCGGTAACGACGGTTCCGCCGCGGATGATGATGGACATGTGAGCCTCCTGGTGCGTAAAGGTTGGGAGTGTACTGCATACTGGCCCTCCGGAGACACACCTGCCGCCGATCGCCACCATCGCAGCCGACGAGCGCGGCATCTGGGCCGACGGCGACGTCATCCCCTGGACACGGGTACGCCGAGCGCACTTCGTGCTGCGCGACAACGGCGCTCCGGCCTCCAGCGTGGTGCTGGAGCTGACCGACCGGTCGTGGGGCACCCGCAGCTGGCGCGTCCGCAACCCCGACGAGCGCGTGCTCACGCGCATCCAGCGCCTGATCCTCGACAAGTCCGGGCGAGACCCGGGCCTGCTCGACGACGCCGTGCCCCTGGCCTTCCGACCGGCCCCCGACATCGAGCGCGTCCCCGACACCGAGAAGCTGCGCGTGCACTTTCGCAACCCCCAGACCGACCTGGCCGCCCGCATCACCGTGCTGCTGGGCCTCGCGGTGCTGGTGACCGTACCCTTGTTGCTGGGCAGCGCCATCGCGCTTCGTCCCCCCTGGTGGGTCTACCCCTTGCTCTCGATGCCCCAGCTGCTGTTCGGAATCCCCGCGCTGATGGTCGGGGTGAACCTGGACGGCGAGAACGAGCACGGCGTGAACCTCGACCGCTACGGCCTCACCGTGGGCGGCACCCTGCATCGCTGGAACGACCTGTGGGCCGCCGAGGTGCACGGCCAGGACCTGTGGCTGGTGCACCACGACGGAACCTCGATCCGCTATCCGCACGTCTTGGTGCTCGACCCCGACGACCGCGACTGGCTCGCCCGGCGCATCAACCACGCCATCGCCGAGTTCGGGGGCGAGGAGGGGCTGCGCCGCGAGGCCGCGATCCGCGACGCCGCCCAGGAGCTTCGCGGCTCGACCGCCCAGCGGGGCACCGGGTGAACGCCGTCCAGGTGACCGCCAGCGAAGCCGGGCTGACCGCCGGCCACAGCCACGTGCCCTGGGAGATGGTGCGCGAGCTCACCCTGTGCCCGTGGAAGGGCGAGGTGTGGCTCGAGGTGCGCACCGGCGAGTCCACACGACGGCGGTGGAAGGTCACCAACACCGACGCCGAGCTGCTGGAGCTGCAGCGGAGCATCGCTCGGCAAGACGGACGACCGGGGCCCAGCGCCGACGTGCCGTTCTCGTGGCGGTCGACCGACGGCCACGACCTGGTGCTGCACACCGAGGACGTGCCCGCTCGCCGCCGGGCCCTGGCTCTGGGCCTGTTCGGCTTCGCGTTGGGCACGTCGGCACCGCTGTCGTCGGCGGTGAGCGTGTACTGGTGGCCCGGCCACCCGCTCTTCGTGGGCATGGCCATCTACGCGATCACCGCGCTGGTGCTGGGTCCATCGATCGCGGTGGTGGCGCTGCGGCAGCGGCCGCTGGCGGTGGCCGTCCCGGTCACCCTGGGCGACGCCACCGTGCGGCTGGGCGAGGTCGAGCTGGAGCGTGCTGCGATCACCGATGTGCAGCTGAACGACGGCGAGCTCACCCTGCGCACGGCCAAGACCACCCATCGTGTCTCGGGCGTGCAGGCCCGCGGCCAAGAGTCCGCGTGGTTGCTCGAACGGCTGAGGGAAAGCTCAGGGTAGGGTGCGCTTTCGGGGGTTTCCATGCGCGCTCTCATCCCTTTGCTCTGCCTGGTCTCGGCCACGGCATCCGCCGTTCCGCTCACCCTCGAACATCAGGGCCGGCTGTTCGACCAACCGGGCGTCCCGCTCGACGGCCCGAACGATCTCGGCCTGCTCCTGTACGACACCCCGTCGGGCGGCACGGCGATCTGGCAAGACAGCTGGACGGGCTACGTCTTCGAAGACGGCTACTTCTCGGTCACGCTGGGGGAGGGGTCGCCCCTCGATGCCGCGACCTTCGACGACGACGACATCTGGCTGGCCGTGCAGATCGGCGCGGCGCCCGAGCTCGCCGGTCGGGTCAAGATCTCCAGCGTGCCCTTCGCCATTCGTGCGAGCGCGTCGGCCTCGGCCACCCTCGCGGATCGCGCCACCGTTGCCGACAGCGCCGACTCGGTCGCTTGGGGCGATGTGTCCGGGGCACCCTCCACCACGCTCGACGACATCAGCTGCTCCGCCGACGAGGTGCTCACCTGGAGCGGGTCGAGCTGGGGCTGCGGCGTCATCCCGGCGGCCGACGCCGGCAGCCTCACCGGCGTGCTCGACATCGCCAACATCCCCGTGGGCGGCGGCGCCGATCAGGTGGCCGCTGGCGACCACAGCCACACCGCCGACGACGTCACCGGCGGCGTCTTCGATGTGGCTCGCCTGCCCGTGGGCACCGGCAGCGCCGATGTGGCGGCCGGCGATCACCTGCACCAGGCCGCCGACGTCACCGGCGGCGTGTTCGACCTGGCTCGCCTGCCCGTGGGCACCGGGGGCACCCAGGTCGCGGCCGGCGACCACGCCCACGACTTCGCCGATCTCTCGGGCACTGTGCCGGCATCGGCCATCGACACCAGCGGCGGCCTCACCCTGGTCGACGTCACGACCTGCAGCGCCGAGGGTCAGCTGGCCTGGGACGTGGCCGAGGGCAAGCTCAAGGTGTGCGACGGCACCGACTGGCAGTACGTCGACGCCGGCGGTCTGTCCGATGGCTTCTACCGCGACGCCACCGACGCCCAAGCCGACGGCCTGACCCACTACTGGCTCTTCGACAGCACGGTGAACGAGTACCCCGGCTTTGGGGGACGCAACTTCACCCCACACGGGGCTTTGCCCGAAAAATCGAACCTGACCGAAAATGCCAGTCACAGGTTTAAGCCTGACCGAAAATACCGCCGAGTCCGCTGAGTTTCTACTTTCGTCTGAAGATCGACCGTGACCGAAAATACCGGATCAGCCCATCGGGACCGGCAAAGGTGACATACCGGCTGGTTTTTCGATCCTCAATCCCATCGTGCTCACTATTTGGTTCCGAGATCGCTGTTGACTGGATATACCGGGATCGGTTGTTTGATCTCGATGTAAGGACAAAATCGCGTGCCGGATAAAATCTTTCGGTGAATTTGTTCCGAAACGGTGGATCCCAGGAATAATTCCGGCTACTGTGGCGGTATGGAAACGAACCTGCTGGCACAGTACGACAAGCAACAGGAAAAGGTGCGCCTCGCCCTGGAAGCGGAGTCCGATGCGAAGGGCGTCTACGACAAGGCCGTAGACGCAAGACGCGCAGAGGAAGCTGAACTCCACCGGTTGAGAAGTGTGCTCGAACGGGCGATCTCCGCTGTTGATCCCGATCACCTCGAAACTCGTCCCCTGAGTTCGCCCCCGGCTCCTATTGAACAGTCTCCGGCCCCTGACGGGGTCAGGCAGTCGTTGTGGGAACTTCTCCTCTGCATTCCGGTTGACGGGGATGTCGAGATGGACACCTTCCGGGAGCGCTTCAAGATCAGCGACGGGGCAATCAACAGCCGCATCGCGAAGGCGAAGAAGCGGAAGTACATCGAGACCGCCGGATGGGGCAGGTACAAGCTCACGGACAAGGGAAAGGAGCTTGTCGAGCGCCGGGGTCTGCGACTCTTGGAGGCTGACGAGTGAGATGCTTCCCGGGGTCGCTCGATCACTCCATGCCGCGTGAGCGGCACCTTGTTTTGGTGGTCGCGAACGACCTCGGGAAGCTCTCCTCTTGAAACATCATACCGACGAACATCAAGAACCGAGTGAGAGCTTCCCGGGTCTGCTCGGGTCTGCGCTTAGGGCCCGCGAACAGGCCCGGGAAGGCTCTCCTCTTACCCTCATTTTACCCGAGCACAAGGAACGTTGAACAGGAAAATTCGTCCGAGACCATTTTACTCTTGACTATATACCCGCAAGGTATATACTAATGGGTAGGAGGTGTCGGAATGGAAGCCAGAAAACTACGAGGAGCCCAGATCGCGAAAGCCGGTGGCATCAAGCAGCGTGACGAGCACCTATGGCTCGTTCCGTCGCAGTCCCACGGTGGGAACTGGCTTGTAGACTACGACAACGAGGACGGGGCTCCGACCTGCACCTGCCCGGATTTCGCCGCTCGTTGGGCCATGTGCAAGCACATCTTCGCCATCGAGATCACCGAACGCCGCATCACCATGCCCACCGACAAGCCAAAGCAGAAGAAGTACACGCAGAACTGGTCCCAGTACAACAAGGCCCAGGCGAACGAGCGTGACCACTTCGTCGAACTTCTTTACGGGCTCTGCCAGGGCATCGTGACGCCCGCACAGGAGGGCCCTGGTCGGCCGCGCACCCCGATGTCCGATGCAGTGTTCGCCATGGTCATGAAGGTCTACGAGGGGGCCAGCGGTCGTCGTGCTTCTTCCGAGATTCGCCGGTGCCACCAGGACGGCCTGCTCTCAAAGCCGGTCAGCTACAACACCATCGCCGACTACATGAAGAACGAAGAAATGGCCCCTCTTCTTCGGACGCTGGTTCAGGAGAGTGCGTCGCCGTTGGCCTGTGTTGAGCGCAGATTCGCCGTCGACTCCAGCGGCTTCGGTACAAAGACCTACCACCGCTGGGTGGAGAACAAATGGGGGGCGAAGGGCCGGAAGAAGACCAAGCGGACTGATTTCGTGAAGGCCCACGCGGCCTGCGGGGTAAAGACCAACATCGTCACCGACCTGGTGATCAGCAATGCCGCTGATGTCCGCGAGTTCACGGCACTGGTGAACGGGACGAACCAGCGATTCGAGATCGACGAGGTTTCGGCCGACAAGGCGTACAGCAGCAAGGCGAACCTGGAACACGTTGGTTCTCTCGGTGGGCTGGCGTACATCCCCTTCAAAGACGGGACCGGCGGCAAGGGCGGCCCCGAGTTCTGGAACAAGATGTACCACTACTTCGCGTTTCAGCGTGAGGAGTTCGACGCCCATTACCACAAGCGGTCGAATGTGGAGACGACGTTCGCGATGGTGAAGGCGAAATTCGGTCCGAGCGTTCGGTCTCGACTGCCCGTAGCCCAGGCGAACGAGGTCTACTGCAAGTTCCTCTGCCACAATGTCGTGGTGCTCGTTCACGCGATGTACGAGCTTGGGATCACGCCAGTGTTCTGGCCTGATCAGGACACAGACGATGTCCAGGGGGTGGGCTGATGGAAGCGGTCTACAAGCTCACGGTCTGGGCCTTCCGCTGCCTGCGATGCGGGCACGAGTGGATCCCGAGGTCACCGATCAGCGGCGAGCTTGAGGCACCGAGCGGCGACGATCTGCCGAGGGTCTGCCCGAAGTGCAAGAGCCCGTACTGGGACAGGGAGAGGCAGCGGGAGAAGTAGGTGCTGCGGTAGGCACCAGAATTGAACTGGACGCCCGAAGGCGCGATCGGGGTTTCAAGCCGTCCCACGGAGCCATCGTAGATTACCTACCTTTAGCACTTCTACACCTACGATGAACGGACGTAGACCCTGATCTTGGATACAGCATCAAACCGCTAATGTAGAAGGGGCCGCCGCGCTAGCGACAGCCCCTTCATGTCTACGGCGGGTGACCGTGGACGGCTTGAAACCCATTGAGATCGTAAGGACTGCCACGGTCCGTGTCAACAGCCTCGACTTCTATTGGCCAGACGCCCACTTCTCAGACGCTAATTGCCGGTGCTTCTAGTTCAAGCCAGTCGGCCATGGGCATGTTGAACCCGTCGTCTCCCACCCCGACCACCCGATCGAAGAACGTGCTGCTTAGAACGGACTGCGGGCACTCATAGTCACGGCGATAGTTCCGTCTCTCGTCGCCGTTCGCGAGGATGCGTTCACCTCGCCGCTGCATGTTCCCGATGATGGAATTCGCCGCTCGATTGGCCTGTGTGCCCTTCTGGACGAGGCGGCAAGCATCCATCACCGACCTCCAGATGAAGCCGTTCACTTGAGCAGTCGAAAAGTCGTGTAGCAGAGATTTGACGGTGGCGATCGTCTTGTCACCGAATCGGGGAAAGCGAAGGTTGTGCTCGTCGACCATCTTGCGGAGGTACTGAAGAACTTCGTGCATGGCGATTTCCTGCCAAAGTTCCTGAGCTACCGCTTCTTCTGGATCTCCGCGGTTGATCACCGGAGGCGAGAGCAGCAGTTCCCCGACCGCTGGAGTGCACGGTTCTATGTTGACCTCGTATTCGACTGCAAGGTGATTGAAGGTCAGTGTCTTCCCGTCGTCGGCAACGGTGAAGGCGTCCAGGGGCCCGTCTGAAACGGCGAGTATGCCCGCCGCAAGTAGCTCATCCAGAAGCCGGATTGTCCAGGATTCTGTCGGCGCAAACGCGGTCGGGAACCTGTTCAATGGTCCGACTAAGTACCAGTGCTGCTGCGTGCTCGCTCGAAGAAGTGCAGCCACGAGAATGCGCTGTCTCGCAGTCAAACTTTCGGGAGCGACCGAGACTTCAGACTGAACGTAGTAGAGGCCGTTGATAAGCGCGATTTTGTGCTCTTCTCGCGCCCTTGCCAATTGCTGTTCGGCGTTTCGACAATTGCGGCATTGGCAGAAGTCCAGATTCTTGTGAGAACAGGAGGGGCAAGCAGGAAAGCGGCAAAAACTCAAGCCAGAAGCCCGGAATTGGGATCGACTAACCGGCGTGGTTTCCATTGCGAAGCCGCACCACTCGCAGAGAAGTTTGGGGTGAACCCGGGCAGGGAAGAGATGGAACGGCATGCCTCCCCGGACTTCGATACCGAACTCTTTCAACAGCGCTGCGACGGTTTCTTCGCCGTGGTAGTATCGATGAACAAGGTCTCCGCGCTGATCCGCGGTAAGGTGGTCAAGGCTGGACATCGGGCTGTCCTGGGCTTTGGACTGCCAGCGGCTTGACGCGCAGCCCGGATGGGCTTGGCGAGGTTGGGAACCAGCCGATGTCAACCCGAGGTGGGCGAGAGAGAAGGGACTTCGCCATTATAGTCCGGGCGCGAGCCGATGATCCATATCTGGTGTCTCGCGGCCTGCTGCGGGATGCTATCGGCTCTTCAACACCTCGATCGCGATCCTCGTCACCAGATCCCGCTGCTGATCGTCAGCCCGAGCGAGCACACGACCAAGTTCGGGACCGGCTGGCTTTTCCTGGTCCTCGGCCTCGTCGTCTACGAGGTCACCGACGCCGACTCCGAGCGCTTGAGCCACGGCGTAGAGCATCGTGACTGACGGGCTCCTGGCCCCCGTCTCCCACCTCGACAGCGAAACGGCTTCCACGCCATCTCCAACGCGCTCAGCAAGCTCGGCCTGCGTCAGCCCGGCCGCCGTGCGGTAGCTGGCGATGCGCCCGCCGATGCGGCGTAGAAGGTCGAAGTCGGTTCTCTGAATGCTCATTTCGACTCCCAGGATGGAGCCGATGAACTTTGAGGTCGATGTCCTCCTACGGCATGTATGCTTGATCTCAAACGGAAGTTGCGATAATCCTCGGTGATCTACCAAGGAAACTTCGATGATGCGCCACCTCACGTTCGTTCTCTGCCTCGTTGCCGCCGTCGGGTGTGCCGGTCTGTTGAACCCCGCAGGGGTCAAGCTCGCCGAGGCTGACCGGATGGCCGCAGCGGGTGAGTACGAAGGCGCCATCGCCATCTACGAGGAAGTCGAGTCAAACTGGCCCGATCGCCCCGAAGCCACAGAAGCCCGCGACAAGCTGAACGAGGCTCTGATCGGCCTTGTCCGCGAGCGCATCGCCACTGGGAACTACGTCGAGGCGGTACCGGTCTACGAGAAGCTTGTCGAACGTAAAGGCAGCACACCACCGGATTTGCAGGGCGCGCATTCTCTGGGACTCGCTCAGAAGCACGGCCTGGAGATGGAAGCCACCTTGGCCTTTGTGTTCACCGCCGCCGAGGATGCCGAAGGGAAGGTGCTCGACGACACCAAAGCGTGGACCTGCGAGAACCTGTCGAAGATCCCGGCGGCCAAGGCATGCATTGCGGCCGACGATGACGCCTGCTCGGGAATCGAGCCGATGGACGGCTGGTGTGAAGAGCAGAGCTTGGCTACCGCTTTCGGTGCCTGGAAGGCGCGGTCGAGGTCCGAGGCCGATGCCGTTCTCGACGAGATGGCCAAGCTGGGAAACCGGTGCAGCTACCTCGAACGGAAGACCAAGGCGATCGAGGACAAGTGGGCCTACGCCGTGCTCACCCGCAGAAGGGGGGCCGCGGTATCGATGGTTCTGGAACAGAAGCCGTACAACGAGCAGCGGTCTGAGACCGTGGACGAAGCCCATGCGTTGAGGAACAAAGCCCGCGCATCCAGCTGGCCAAAGGAAATGATCGAGGAGGTCGAAGCCACGTACCGAGAGTCATCGTGTCGGTGATGGGGGCGTCTTCCGACGAGATTTCCTGTTTCTCCGCTGAGGGATTGGGACGACCTCCAAGCTCTCTCCATCAATCTCAAGGTCAAACGGCTCGTCAACCTCGATGCCCAGGGTGTTCCGTAGTTCCGCGTGCTGTTCCATCAAGTCGAACGTGAGGTTGTTCACGAACCTGATCGCGTCGTCCACCACCCGAATGCTCCTCCCAGAAGTCGAGACACCACCGCCGGGTGCGAAGTAGTAGCCCCGCTCTCCCTTGGTCCAAGTCGAGATGTGGGCGCCTTGCAAAAGCTCACGACCGTCCTCATCTGGACATTGAACCTCAACAACTCCAGGCATGAGGTAACGCTCGACAAGCCCAGGGAAGTCGTGTTCCATGACCTTAAAGAGATTCTCGTCCACGAAACTCTCATGGTCCAGTATGTCCAAAAGGTAGAGAGCCGCTGGCCTTACGACCAAGAATAGGAGGTCACCGCTCCGCTCTACCGAACCATCGGCGCGGACTCGCCCGAGGTGAAGATGGTCGATGCCCCAGTCGCTGCGGAGGTGGTCGTTGCCATCCTTGCCACTCTTTCGGGCGAGGTGACTCAGGAAGGGGTTCAAGTCACCGCCGGACACCGCTCGGTTGACGATCCGTTTCACCGCGCTCCGGTGCTTGTGTGGAACAAGGCCATCACCGAGAACACTCGACCAGTTCACCGATCTGGGTTGGACTGGGATGCGCCGGTGGAGCAGCTGAAACGCCCTGACAGCAAGGTTCAAAGGATCGCTGTTGAACGGTACAGGTGTCCCTTGAGTTCGAAACCAGGCGTGTAGACCACGGGCAATCATCGCCCGTGCTTCGTCGCGGGTGAGCATCTCAATGCCTCCATTCTGCTTCCGGCATTCAACGCGCTCCACTTGCGGAATGAGCGTCTGCTGACCACCACAAGAGACGTAGCGGGCGATCACCTTGTACGCCAGATCGCGGACGACCGGTAGCGTGGTGCACGGAGGTTCCGATGCCCACTGATGTCATGCCGGAGAACTGGACCCTGCTCATTGGCGATGCAGCTGGTGGAGGCCAGACTCACAAACCTGTAGAATCCTCACTGCGGTTGGTTTGGCCCGCGGGAGAGGATGTGCCGAGGAATAGAGGGAACCCCGAATGGCTCGGCAATGACCCGCTGCTATCGGACGGCGCCGATGATGAGATGCAAGCCCCCGAAGGCGAAACACTGGAACAGCGCGCCGAACGCATTGAAGAGGAAAACAGGGCTCTCAGAAAGGAGATCAAACACCTCCGAGAACTTCTGCGGCAGATTGCGAGCCTCATCACCACGCACCTCGGTGGTTGACCCATGGAGACCTTCGACGACCAGCGGCCACGGCGTGGATGGCTGGGGTACCAGACCTACCTCATCCTCGTGGGCAAGGCCGCGAATCACCAGTTGGTGACCTACGAGGAGATGGAACGACTGCTGGGCCACCCGATCTTCTTCCTGGGCCAGAATGCGCTCTGGCCTGTAGCGGCCTGGTGTCTTGAGAACAAACTCCCCCCGCTCACGGTCCTCGTCATTTCGAAGCACGAAGGGAAAGCTGGTGAAGGCTTCCCGGATGACCCCGCGAGGATTGCCGAAACGGCCCTCTACCCATGGCACACTGTCGTGCCCCCGACTCCCCAAGAACTCGACGATGCGTGGCGGCACCACGACGGTCAGGATGTGTAGAGCCTCGGTGTGGGTGGAACGGAGAATTGGTCGCTGAGTTCAACTGAGCAAGAATCCTGGCCGCCGGCTTCATGCTGAGCAAGAATGGCGCCGCAACGCCACTTGTTGGCTTCAGCCGGTCGAGGCTACCTACGGCGCCTCGACGTGCGACTGAGGTGACGGTCGATCACAGTCGCGAGGAAATAGGCAGCCGCGACACCGCCCGCCACCTTGATTGCGGTGTCGACGTTCTGCTCGGTCACCGGGATACTCGTGATGCCTCCTCGATGCTGAATCTGGGCAGTGCCGATCGGCTGCGGAGTGGCCGCGTAGGGTTGAATGGCCGGCGGCTGACACCGCTGCTGGACGCCGTAGGCGTTGAAGGGGCGGGGATACATGTCGGAAAACTCCGTGCGGACGAGGTGTAGCGTCATGGTTGGCGCCAGTCGCGTGCGCGTCAACCCCTCAGTCGGCGACGGTTCACGAGGGGTGTTGGGTAAGGTGGCTTGGAGGCACGAAATGACCACGCAGCCCGCTGTACCCGAAGGATGGCACGTTCTCGATGGAGGGGATCACGCTGACTCCTCGCCTGCGCCTATGAGAGACTTCGAACTCATCGATGGTGGGAGAGAAGACATGAGCCGCGGGGATGGCCGAGAAACCGGGCGAGAAATCAAGCCGCGCAGGCCCCCTCCGCTGGGCATTCAGAGGAAGCCGAACCCGAAGTCAGCGGAGCGGGAGACCATCGACGAACTGCACCGGAAGGTGGACATTCTTCGCGAGCAGATTCGGTCGTTGGGTGAAGAACCGGATGCCTGAGCAAGAATCCTGGCCGCCGTATTCATGCTGAGTAAGAATGGCGCCGCAACGCCACTTTTTAGGTACAGCCCCGCTTGTTCGCGAAGACCATCTGCGTTCGGAGCTAATATTGGCCGACAGCACCGGAGCGGCGATGGACGCAGATCAGGAGACCATGAGCGCGATCACCGCGACGATGCGTTCTGGACTGCCCCGGACAGTAAGCTCGTTGCTCACCGCACTTCTACTGGAAGTGTGCATCCCTCCCTCATGGGAAGGTGAAATGAGTATGCGAGATATCGGGTTCACGGTGGGCTACAGCGCACGCACGATGCGTCGAGCCCTTCGAGATGCCGAGGCACTGGGGATCATCGAAACAACGCCCGTCCCGTGGGGCATCTCGCGGTACAAGGTGGACGTGCAAATACTACGTCGCCTTGCCGAGCAACATAGTGCGAGCCTCGGTGAACGCCAGAGTCGGGACTGACTGCGCACCTGCACTTGATGGGTAGAGTCCATGGTGGAGGACACCTTGGACCCAGCCATCCCAGACACCTGGACCGTCATCAACAACGTCGAGTCCGTCGTGGACTCGGACGACGAGAACGAAGTTGTGAGAGACTTCGAACTCATCATGGGGGGAGGCGAGCGAATGACGAAGACGGCTGGGCAGGGACAGGGCGGGGAGTCTACCGACCAGCCGACTCCGTCGTTCGAAGAGAAGTACATCCTCCGGTCGGACCATGAAGCCCATCTTGGCGACCTGAAGAAAGCCTACGCAGACTACCGAGCGGACACACAGGCTTTCCTGGACGGCAGCAGAGCCTTGAAGGCGGTCGCAATTCCCGGATTCCGCCACTCCATAGACGAACAGGGCCAGATTTCGCTCTACGTGACCGTCTTCAACCTCGGTCCTCTTACCTGGGAGGTCCGAGCCTTCGAAGCTGCTCAGGCGACGTTCCGGAATCCCAACGGTGAATGGTCAAGGAGCACCCTGCATTTTTCACTCGTGCAAAAGCAGAAAGGTGTGCTGGTTCCCCCCACATCCGATGTAGACGCTTGGATTCGCATTCGCTCCACGTCTCAGCTTCCCCGGAAATGGTCGGGGGCGGTTGAACTTGCGCTAGGGGATGCGGAGATCACTCTCCGTCACGGAGCGGATGAGGTCGCTATTCCAGTCCTCTCGGAAGAACCGATCCGCATCCACCGCCAGGCACCCTGAGGCTCTTGACCGACAAATGCTCGGGCCTCTGATCGCTGACCGACAAAGGCGGTTTAAGTTCGATTTGTCGGGCAAAGCCCCCCACACGGCGGCCCCGGCTTCTTGTCCGGCGCCACCGAGAGCCCCTTCTCGTCCCTGCCCACCAACCAGCGCCCCGCCATCCTGGACCTCGATGGCAGCAACGACGACGTGAGCATGAGCCGGCCCTACAGCGGCGACACCTACACCATCGCCTTCTGGATGTACATGGACAGCGGCAACCCGTCGGGACGCACCTACATCTACGAGACGCGAACCAGCGGTGGCGGCCAGTACATCTTCTACGACGGCACCAGCTCCAACGGGCAGAGCTTCTGCGGCGGCGGCAACCCGCCCAACTTCGACCTGCAGGGACAGTGGACCCACCACGTCATTCGAGCCGCCGGAACCAGCCTCACCTACACCATCAACGGCACCGGCAACTACAACTGGACGGGCAGCAGCGGCAACTGCACGGCCACCGGCCCAGCCCTCACCCTGGGCAGCCACCAGCCCAACTCGTCGGGCAACTACCACCTCAACGGCAAGTACGCCGAGCTGGCGATCTGGGAGGGAAAACGCCTCTCCGACGCCGAGGTCGACGCGGTGTTCAACAACCGCCTGCCCCTGCTGTTCGAGGCCCCGTGACCCGGGCAGCGCGATGATGTAAGCTGCGCAACCCTCGCGGAGCCTTCCATGATCCTGTTCCTTACTCTGTTCTTCGGATGCGGAGACCCAGCCGCCCCGGCGCTGGCTGCCTGCGACGTCGTGCCCATGGTGTCCATGGACGAGGCCAGCCTCACCAAGCTCGAGCCCTTCATCGACCCGGTCGAGCTCCAGATCATCAAGGATGGCGCCCCCACCCAGGGCTTCCAGACCCTCGGCCCGGCCGGCATCGTCAAGATCCGCGAGGCCACCAGCTGCAAGGTCACCGGCACCGAGTCCACCAAAGAGGGCACGCTGGTCAAGCTCGAGCGCACCAACCCGACGGTCGGCCCGGACGGGTCCCTCGGCGAGCCGCAGACCGTCGCCATCGAGTACCTGGTGGTGAGCACCGACGCCGGGCCCCGCGCCCAGGTGGGCATGGTGAAGGCCGCCGATCTGCGCGCCCAAATCGACAAGGCCAACATGGACGGCAAGCTCAAGCGCGCCGCCGAGCTGCAGCAGTCCCTGGTCACCACGACCCAGGATCCCACCCTGGCGGTCGACGTCGCATTCGCCAACAAGCTGCTTCAGAAGGCCTACATGCTCGAGAGCATCGTGGCCAGGTTCGACCGCCCCTTCGTGGCCGAGAAAGAGGGCGAGGTGAACAGCGCGGTCGCCAAGATCAGCAACCCGACCCAGCGCGACATCCAAGACGCGGTCGTCACCTTCTCGTTCGACATCGGAACCGACAAGCCCCACGTCGAGCGCGCCAAGACCGGCCCCATCAAGGCCGGGGCGAACCTCGAGGTCATGGCGCCCATTCCGCTCGAGGTGAAGGGTGGAGCCGTCGAAGTGCGCCTCGAGGACGTCACCCTCTGAGGTAGCCTGGCGCGATGAAAGGACTGGCTGGACTCAAGCGCGGACTCGGGTACTTCACCTCTCGGTCCCGGCTCCCAGACCCCGTCACCAACGGGCTGTCCGGCCCTGCGCAGCCCTGGGAGTCGCGCCTGGCCGAGGCCCTGGAGGGCGCCGCCCTTGCGACCCGCCTCGAAGCGGCCTGCGACGAGGTCGGTGGCGCGGCCAGCGCGGTGGTGACCGCCCTGGGGCGCATGGCCCGCGATCAGCAGGATCACGTGCGCTTGTGCACGGCGGTGGTCCAAGGCCTGGGCGGCACCGTGCCCACCAGCGTGCAGGCCCCTGGCGGCCAGGGCGATGCCCTCGAGCGCTCCGCCCAGCTCATCCTGGGCCCGCTGTGTGTGGGCATGACCGCCAGGTGCACCGCCAGCGCCGCCGCCCGCGACCGTGCTGAAGGGCCGGCCCACGCTCTGCTCGACCGCATCACCCGCGACCAGATCGCCCACGCCGACCTGGGCTTCATGCTGTGGCCCATCGTGCGGCACACCTGGGAACAGCGCCGCAGCGACGACGCCGATGCCATGGGCCGCCAGCTGGTGAACGCCGCCCTCGCCGACGTCGACGACGTGGTGCGCACCCGGCTGCAGCGCCGCTTCAAGAGCATGGGGCTCGAGCTGTAGGGTGAGCTTCGATGCGCACACGCACCTCGACTTCCCCGCCTTCGACACCGACCGAGACGAGGTGTGCGCCCGGGCTCGCGCCGCCGGGCTGAGCGGCTGGGCGATCGCCGGCGCCGATCCGGCTCACTGGGACCGGGTGCAGCGCGTCGCACGCGAGACCGGGGCCGTGGCGGCGCTGGGCGTGCATCCATGGTGGGCGATGCAGCTCGACGAGGCCACCGCCGCGGCCCATCTGGCCGATCTGCGACGCCGCGCACCCGCCGCCATCGGCGAGACCGGCCTGGACCATGCCCGCGCCCGAAGCGCCGAGCAGCGCGCCCGGCAGCGCGTCAGCTTTCGCGATCACCTGGCCCTGGCCCGCGAGCTCGACCGCCCTGTGGTGCTGCACATCGTGCGGGCGTACACCGAGGCGCTGCAGATCCTGCGCCACGATGGCATTCCCGCGGCGGGCGGCATGGTTCACCGCTGGAGCGGCAAGCACAGCCAGGTTCGCCAGGTGGCCCAGATGGGACTGCACGTCAGCTTCGGCCCCGAGCTGCTCAACAGCGGCTCCCTCAAGGAGTGCGTGAAGCACGTGCCCTCAGACAAGCTGCTGTTCGAGACCGATGCACCGGACGTGCCGCTCGCGGGCAAGCCGCGCGGTGAGCCCGCCGACATCGGCGTCGTCATCAACGAGGCCGCGCGTCGGCGCAACGACGATCCCGACTGGCTCGCGGCCGTTAGCGGGGCGAATGCCCGCCGCCTGTTCGGCCTGGAGTTGCCATGACCCGCGTCCTCGTCCCGCTCACCGCGCTGATGGCCCTTGCCTGCAGCGGCCTTGGCGACACCGCCACCAAGACCTACGCCAACCAGGCGGTGTCCATGCAGCTGATGGACGGCACGGTGATCACCGACAGCGACCACGGCAACGAGGGCGACTACGACCTCGAGAGCGGGCTCACCAGCCAGTCCCTGTCGTGGCAGCCCATCGACCCCGAGACCACCCTCGAGCAGGACTTCGACCTGTACAAGCGGGCCATGGTCGAGATCCTGACCAGCAGCCCCGACTTCGACGCGCCCGCGACGATGCCCGACGCGCAGTCCATCACCGTGTCGGGCCAGCCCGGAACCAGCTGGACCATCCCCATCGGTCCCAGCCAGCTCACCTCCGCGATGTGGGACTGCCCGGCCGCGGGCGTGCGCATCACGCTCACCACCACCGCGCTCATGGGTGCCAGCAAGCTGCAGCAGACCTCCCTCGACTCGGCCGTGTGCAAGACCGAGCTGGTGGCGGCTCAAGAGGTGCACACGTACCGCTTCCTGGGCGCCAAGTCCGACTGGACCGAGACCGCGGCCCACTCCAACTCCACCGAGTACGAGAGCATCGACGGCTCGGTGTTCGTCACCGTGGCCTCGCAGAACAGCCTGATGGATCCCGAGCTTCCCGAGCTGTGCCAGTCGGCGATGAACCTGGCCATCGGCGAGATGACCAACGGCGAGGTGACGCTCGACCCGGGCAAAGAACGCCAGGCCGACCGCCCCGACGGCTGCTCCCGCGACTGGGAGGGCACCATCGCGATGGGGGGCACCATGAAGGGCCGCTTCGAGCACCGCGCCTGCGGCCAGGACGGCTACATGCTCACCTGCATCGTCACCGACGAGCGCACGGTGAACGAGGTGTGCACCGGCCTGGCCGGCTGTCCGGTGGCGACGCCCTAGCTGCTGCTGAAATCGAGCGGCTACGAGCCCTTGGCCACGAAGTCGACGGTCATCACCACGCGGTCCTGGATGAGGTTGTCCTTCATACCCGCGTAGGTCAGGCCGAAGTCGGTGCGGTCGAGGTCGAAGGTGGTCTTGGCGGTGATCTCGTCGCCGACCGTGATGTTCGCGGGAAAGCGGATCGACTTCTTGGCGTCCATGACCTGCAGGGTGCCCGTGACCGTGTGGGTGTAGCCCTCTGCATCGGAGCCCTCGTCGATCTGGGTCGAGGTGAAGGTCGCTGTCGGGTATTTGTCGACGTCGAAGAAGTCGGCGTTCTTGAGGTGCTTGGTGAGCTTGGGGTTGTCGGACTCGATGCTGGCCATCTGCACCGTGAAGCTCACCGAGCTGAGCTTGCCGTCGGCGACCTGCACGGTGCCCGAGTAGTCCTTGGGCGTGATGGGGTGGGAGCCCACGACCTTGCTGGCCACCCACTCGATCTTGCTGCGCGACAGGTCGACAGCGATGCCCGCGTCGGTCGAGGCCTCGGGAGCCGCGGGCTCGGCGTCGGCCGGGGTGGGGTCGGCGTCGGAAACGGTCGCGTCGGGGGCCTCGGCGGGAGCGGGCCCTCCGCAAGCGGTCAGGGTGATCAGGAAACAAGCAGCAGCGAGCGAGCGCATTGGATTCTCCGTGGGTCAGGTGGCAACGCTATGACCTGCTGACGCCGGGACAACGCGAACGCGTGCAACGGTGTGTCTCATGATAGGAGCGCGGCATGAGCACCCCCGACATCGCCCGACAGAACCTGGCCCGGTGGCGCGAGCTCGCCGGCCGCGACTACTTCGCCTGCGACCCCCACTTCCAGAGCCTGCTGGCCTTCCACGGCCGCGAGCACCTGGCCCCCGAGCTGCACGCCTTCGGCACCACCGCTGCCGAGCTCGACGCCAAGGTGAGCCTGACCAACCGCGACGAGAACCTCCCGCGCCTGCGTCGCTGGAGCGACCATGGCGAGCGCATCGAAGAGGTCGTCTTCCACCCCGCCTACCACGACATCGGCCGCGCCTACTACAACACCGGGGTCATGGCGAAGTACGCCCAGGCCGGGCGGGAGTTCGAGACGCTGGCGCTCACCTACATCGCCGGCCAGAACGGCGAGAGCGGCCACACCTGCCCGTTCGCGTGCACCTCGGGCCTGATCAAGATCCTGCAGGGTGCGCCGGCCGGCTACCCCGCCGACTGGATGCCTCGGCTGCTGGACAGAGACTACGACACCCACATGCACGGCGCCCAGTTCCTCACCGAGGTGCAGGGCGGAAGCGACGTGGGCGCCAATGCCGTGGTGGCCGAGCCCGCTGAGGGCGGCTGGTCCCGCATCACCGGCGAGAAGTGGTTCTGCAGCGTCGCCGACGCCCAGCTCATGCTGGTCACGGCGCGCACCACCGACGCCAAGGGCACACGCGGGGTCGGCGCCTTCGCCGTTCCGCGGCACCTGCCCGACGGCCGCCTCAACGACTTCCACCTGCGGCGGCTCAAGTTCAAGCTGGGCACCAAGTCCATGGCGTCGGGCGAGATCGACTTCCAGGGCGCGCTGGGGTGGCCCGTGGGCGACTTCAAGGACACGGTCGGCGTCGTGCTCAACACCAGCCGGCTGTTCAACGCCGTGGTCAGCACGGGCCTGCTGCAGCGCGCCGCCCGCGAGGCCGACAGCTACGCCCGCACCCGCGAAGCCTGGGGCCAGCCCATTCTGCGCTTCCCGGCGGTCGCCCGCAACATCGCCAACCTGCACACCCAGGCCTGCGCGTCGCGAGGCCTGACCTTCGCCCTGGCCGCCCTGGCCGACACCCGCGCCCTGGGGCAGTCGACCGAGACCCAAGAGGGGGCCTGGCGCATGCTGGTGAACCTCAACAAGTACTGGACGAGCTTCCAGTGCACCGCCGGCATCCGCGACGCCATCGAGATGCTCGGCGGCAACGGGGCCATCGAGGAGTTCAGCGTGCTGCCCCGCCTGCTGCGCGACAGCATCGTGTGCGAGCAGTGGGAGGGCCCCCACAACATCCTGTGCCAGCAGGTGCTTCGCGACTCGGCCCGGCTGGGCCTGCACGAGCCGATGTTCGCCTGGCTCGAGTCGCTGGCAGGCCCGCATCCCCTGCTCGACCACGCGCGGCAGCGGTGGGACCAGCTGCTGGCGCTGCCCCAGGGGCTGCAGATGGCCCACGTGCGCGACGTCGCCGACGAGCTGCAGACGGTCGCCCAGCTGCTGCCCCTGCTGGCCGAGGTACAGGCCGGCAGCAGCGACGAGCGCCTGCCCCACGTGGTGCAGCACTGGGCCAGCACCCGGGCCCAGGGCTACGACCCCCTCGCCGACGCCGGGCTGATGGAGCGCGTCGCCGCGATCGTGGGCTGAGGCCCGCAGTCCGATCCATGGATGGCTCCAGACCGAGACACGACATGGGTGTCCCGATCTGGCCGCCTTCCGGCGTGCCCGACGGCAACGATCCCCTGTAATGGCGGGTCATCGAAAGCTGGCACGCTCCTTGTATAGGCTCTCTGCATCGTTCTGGAGGTTCTCATGTCTCGCTTCATCGCTCTGTCTGTCACCGCTTCTGTGGTCCTCTCTCTCTCGGCCTGCGACACCCGCGGCGAGCGCCCCGAGTGGGTCGAAGGCCCCGACGGTGGCTGGGCGCCCGAGCTGCAGCACGAGGCACGCGGCGACGTCACCATCGTGAGCGGCACCGACGCGTGGTGGGGCGAGGGCGAGATCGTCAGCTTCGACGGCGCGGTCGTGGTGGTCGACACCGGCCCCAGCACCTGCGACTTCGACATCGAGCAGGGCTACATGACCGTCGACACCTACTTCGACGCCAACGACACCGAGCCGCAGGACCACGACGGCAACGTGGTGCTGGTCACCGGCGGCCGCCGCGTCTTCGTCGCCGACCCCGGCGAATACGACGTTCCCGGGGCCGTGATGCCCGGCACCGTCGAGCAGGCCCGCTTCGCGGGCCATGGCGACTGGGTCGCGACCCACACCAACAACGGCAACTGCGCCATCCGCTGGACCAACGGCGCCGACCGCGTGCTGCCGGCTCGCTTCTGCGGCGGCGACATGGTGGCCGACACCGACACCGGCACCGTGTGGCTGGCGTCCGGCGCCGACGTGGCCCGCATCGACATCGAAGGAATCACCGTGTACCCCCAGGCGGCCGAGCAAATCGCATGGGACGCCTCCAACGGGCACCTGCTCGCCGCCTCGGGGGACACGGTCTCGGCCTACGATGTGGGCGCCGGCAGCCTGGACGTGGCCTGGAACCGCACCTTCGAGGGTGGCATCCAGGACTTCGCCGGCGGGGCCGACACCGCCATCGTGCTGACGCGCAGCGAAGACGAGAGCGAGGTCACCATCCTGTCCGGCCAGAGCGGCGAAGAGGTCGCCGGCTTCACCACCTGGCAGCGCCTCAACAAGGTGCACGGCAGCGCCACCGGCGACCGCTTCGCCGTGCGCGGCGTGAACGCCCTGCACACCTTCCAGGTGGGACGCTAGCGCGCCCGGCCCCGCGGCCGTGGGGGGTAGGGAGGAACGACCGAACGGGACCCCGCGGCCGCGCTGAGGGGCCGCGGTGCGCGTCAATGGCTAGCGCACCCGGCCCCGCGGCCGTGGGGGGTAGGGAGGAACGACCGAACGGGACCCCGCGGCCGCGCTGAGGGGCCGCGGTGCGCGTCAATGGCTAGCGCACCCGGCCCTGCCCCTAGGCCCCCACACGAGCCACATTCGCCTCGACGGCATCTGCGGCATCCAGGGACTCCTGGGTGCCGCAGTCGTCTTCGGCCAGGGCCGCGCGAACCCCTTCAGCGGCGGCACACACCTCGTCGAGGATCTGGGTGGACTCCTGCTTGCGCAGCCCCAGCCGCGTCCCCAGCTCGATCAAAGCCGCTCTCGGCACAGCCGCCACGTGTCCGCAGACCGGCCCGCTCCTGGCCGCCAGCGGAGACCACGTCAGGTCGTAGGCCGGCGAGATCTCCCAGCTGCGGCCGTCGTAGAGCCAGGCGTGGTTCTTGAGGTGGTCGTCGTCGTTGCCCATCAACACGTTGAAGGCGGCTCGCCGTACCAGCTGCGCTGCCTGACCCAGGTCACCGCCGCTGAGGAACAAGCCCAGCCGGCCCAGATCCACGTAGTCGACGACCGCCGTCCTGAAGTCGACATCCAGCGCGCCCGCAGCCGAGAGCATGTGACGCCGTGGCTCTCGATCGAAGCGGCGCACGGCCAGCGCCGTGCCCGCGTTGCCGAGCTCGATCGTCTCGTGCTCCGGCACCGCGATGCCCGCCCTCGCCGCGAGCCGCAACCACACAGCCTCGCGTCGGGCGCTGTCCGCGTCGTCTTGGGGGAGCTCGAACTTCACCAGCCAGGGGTCGAAGCCCGCGGGCAGACCGGCCTCGCCGACGCAAGTCCTGTCACCCGAGCGCCCGATGAGCGCCTTGGGCCGCGCGCCTCCCGGCGACCCACCAGCACGGATCAGCTCCGGCAGGACGTCGCTCAGGTCGCCGCGGTAGACCGCCATCGCATGTTGGGCCAGCGCGCCAAGCTCGACGGCCTCGAACAGGATCTCCGGCCCGGTCGTGGGCGCGTACGACAGCGCGCCCATCGCTCGGTCGCCCAAGAAGGCGAGCTCATCGAGGGCAGTGGCCACCGATCGGCGCCGCCCGGCTGCGGCGAAGGCCCGATGCAGCAGCCGCAGACCCCACCCGTCCGGGCGACTGTCACTGAACACGCCGGGAAGGGGCACACCCGGCTTCGCCACGTGGCGAATGAGTCCCGCCCTGGCAGGAAGGGCGTAGGGCGAGATGCCCTTCCCCGACGCAAGGAACCCCGCATCGAACTCGAAGTAGGTGGCTCCGCCATCCTCGGCGAGCGTACCGACGGGGGTGGACTCATCGAGCTCGAGCGTGACCTGAAGCTCACGCACCGTCACGACCGCTCACGCAGCTCTTCGAGGGTCTGCGGCTCGGGCTGCTGAAGCAGGGCCTCGACGTCGCGTAGGTGGCCGAGCGCCGACATCACCCGCAGCAACGTGGTCACCTGGCCGGTGCCGTCGCGCTCGAGTCGGTGGATGGTGGCGACCGAGACCAACGCTCGCTCGGCGAGATCGGCCTGGGTCATGCGTTGTCGCTTGCGTGCAGCTCGTACCCGCTTGGCGAGCAAGACACGGGCATCCGGGACGGTGAGCAGGAAGGGCCTCATTGGCCCATTCTATCAGAATTGATAAATTTACGGCACTCATGACAGCGAATCCATCAATATTGATGGATTTTCGCCGCTACAGCTCGGTGGGGCTGCCCCCGCTGAAGTGGCTGCGGCAGGTCCGGAAGGTGTCGCCGCAGTCGGCCCCACCCGCGAAGATGACCGTGAGCTCGGCATTGGCCTGGGTCGCGTTGGGCCACGCCGCCACCACCACCCGCCAGTCGCCGCAGCCGTCGGCATCGACGCCGCGTGCATCGGTGCCGCAGACGCGCGCCTCGGCCTGGGTGGTCACGCAGTCGATCGAGCGGTTGCCCAGGTTCAGCTTGCTGCCGGTCATGGTCACCTGATCGGGGTCGAGCCAGCGCTCCACCAGCTCGTCGGGGCACAGATCGGCGGTGAAGTTGGCGCTGCTGAAGGGCGTGGACATGGTGAAGCCGATCTCGGCCGAGGCATCATCGTCCCACGCCCAACCCTGGCCGCACTCGCTCGACGCGCCCAGCCCTCCGGCCGACTTGCAGCCCTGGTTGCGCACCGACAGGCCACCGCCCACGATCTGGTGCGGCGTGGTGCCCTGCCACAGCTCGCCGTCCGCGAAGGACAGCTCGGTCTCGAAGGGGAAGCGCCCGCTGCCGCGCCACTTCACGTCCGCGTCCACACTCGCCGTCCCCGACGCCCAGCCCACATCGAGCTCGGTGCTGTAGCGCCCGGGCTGGAACTGCGCGAACTGCGTGGTGACGCTGCTGCCGTCGTCGTCGCGCACGTCAACGAAGCCGTGCAGGTGAAAGGTATCGGCGGTCGCGTTGACCGTGGTGCGCACGCCGTCCGCCGACTCGAGCTGAACCGTCGCGGTCACGGGCGGCGCGCTGCACGCCGAGAGGATGACGAGCATCCAGAGGGTTCGCATGGCTCCTCCAGCCTGTTCGCCGCCATTCTATGCCGTGTCCGGGCCGCCATGGCAACCGGCCTATTCCACGCCCGCATACCGGTACATCAGCCGTGCCTGCTCATCGGTGAGGTCTGGCTGCGGCTCGCAGTCCGACAGGTCGGCGTCGCAGATGGGGTAGGGGAACATCAGGTTCGACCCCAGCTGGCTGTGGCACGCGATTCGGGAGCCGCACTCCTCGGTGTCGCCGATGGAGTCCCAGTTCTCGAAGGTGGCCTCGACGGGGTGGAACAGGCCCAGGAAGTGCCCCACCTCGTGGCCCATCGACTCGCCGAGCAGCCGCCGCTCGGGCTCGCTGAAGCGGTTGTCGACGCCGGCGTTCACGGTCATGGCCACGGTGATGGCCGAGTGCCCCGACGACACCAAGGGCCCGGGAATCGCGCCCGCGATGCCGTACAGGCCCGCTCCCTGGGTGATCTCGTCGATGAGCACCACGTTGACCGAGCGCAGCGGGGTGGCGTCGCTGATGGCCTCGTAAGCCTCGCGGCTGCCGTCACCGGGAATGCGCAAGAAGTCGGCATCGGCCTGGTACCAGGTCTCGACCAGCTCGATGCCGATGTCGGCGTACATGCCGCGCCACACCTCCAGGGCGTCCAGGGCGGCCTCGTCCCAGTCGCTGGTGGCGTCCAGGCCGTTCATCCAGAACAGGTTCACGGCCAACACGCCCTCCTCCTGGGCCGACTCGGGCCGGTGAAGCGCGTGGGCCGTCACCGGGAGGTTGCGCACGAAGAAGTCGGCTTCGTCGATGCCGCCGGCGGTCACCGTGTAGGTGCCCGGCACGAGCTCGGCGTGCTCATCCAGGATGGGCCAGGACAGGGTCGCCGACGCCTCGGGCTTGATGGCTCCGGTGAGGCTGTGCGCGGTGTCTGCCCAGACTGCCTCGGCGTCATAGACGAGGTTGCCATCGGGATCGTGCAGGGACGCGATGTACACGCGCCAGGGGTAGTCCACGACGGCGGTGAACAGCAGCGATCCGCCTGCCTCGCCGACCTCGACATCGAACTCCACCAGGCCGCTTCGGTCGGTGTCCCGGGTCACGTCTGCGCCCATCAGCCCGTCCTCCTGGTACGAGGTCCACTTGGGCTGGCAGCCCAGCAGCAGGGCAAGGAGCGGGATGAAGCGCATGGCCAGACCATAGCGTGATACGGCGCGATCCGTGCATCCCCTCGACGTCACCATCATCGCCGCCTGGTTGTTGTTCACGCTGCTGGCCGGCGTGTGGTTCAGCCGCAAGGCCGGCGAGAGCACCGAGTCCTTCTTCGTCTCGGGGCGCAGCCTGCCGTGGTGGGCGGTGGGCACGTCGATGGTGGCCACCACCTTTGCCGCCGACACGCCGCTGGTGGTGAGCGGCTGGGTGGCCAGCAAGGGCATCTTCGAGAACTGGATCTGGTGGACCTTCGGCCTGTCGGGCGCGGTCTCGGTGTTCCTGTTCGCGCGGCTGTGGCGGCGGGCCCACGTGGTCACCGACGCCGAGCTCGTCGAGCTGCGCTACCCCGGAACCGCCGGCACCGTGCTTCGCGGGGTGAAGGCGGGCTGGTTCGGCGTGTTCATGAACCTGCTGACCATCGCCTGGGTGATGAAGGCGATGACCAAGATCGCGCTGGTCACCCTGTCCATCCCCGAGGCGGCGACCGTGCTGGGGCTGCCCGCCGACGTCGCCGTGGTGCTCGCGCTGTTCGTGCTCACCGTGGTGTACACCGCCTCGGCCGGCCTGTGGGGCGTCATCGCCACCGATCTGGTGCAGTTCGGCGTGGCCATGTTCTCGGCCATCGCGCTGGCGGTGCTCGCCTGGGTCAAGGTCGGCGGCCGCGCGGGCATGAAGGCCGGCTTCGCCGAGCACGGCTTCGACTGGGAGCGCACCACCGCGCTGATCCCACCCATGGACGCCGTCACCGACCCCTCCAGCGACGCGGCGAAGTTCCTGGTGCTGGTGGGCATGATCTGGTGGGGGCAGAAGAACATCGACGGCGGCGGCTACCTGGCCCAGCGCCTGTTCGCCGCCAAGGACGACCGCCACGCCCTGTGGGCCTACCTGTGGTTCACCGTCGCGCACATCGCGCTGCGGCCGTGGCCGTGGGTGGTCGTGGGGCTCGCGGGCATGGCGCTCATCGGCCCCGTCGAAGACCCCGAGACCTACTACCCCTTGATGATGAAGATGCTGCCGCCGGGCCTGTTCGGCCTGATGCTCGCCAGCTTCCTGGCCGCCTTCATGTCCACCATCGACACCCAGCTCAACTGGGGAGCGAGCCTGGTGGTGAACGACCTGTACGGCCGCTTTCTCGCTCCCGGCGCCAGCGAGCAGCAGCTCGTGAAGGCCAGCCGCATCTGCATCGTGGGGCTGGCCCTGCTGGGAGCGCTCGTCAGCTTCGGCATCGACGACATCGGCTTTGTCTGGAAGCTCGTGATCAGCGTCACCGCCGGGGTGGGCACCGTCTACGCTGCGCGCTGGTACTGGTGGCGCGTGACCGCCTGGTGCGAGCTGGCCGCCATGCTGTGGGCGGGGCTGGCCACCGGCGCCATGGCCCTGGTGCCCCAAGACGCCGCCCCCACCACGCTCCTGCTGACGGCCTTCCCCTGGAACGCCGTGCTCATCGGTGTGCTGTCCATCCCCATCTGGGTCGCCGTCGCCTTCGCCACCTCCGACGCGAGCGACCCCTCCCAGCGCGCCCACCTGCGCACCTTCTACGAGCGCGTGCGTCCAGGAGGTCCCGGATGGGCCGCCATCGCAGGCGACATCGACGGCTTCGCCCAAGACGGTCCGGGCTGGTTCACGGTGGTGGGCATCGTGTGCACATCGGGCGCCATCTACGGCGTGCTGCTGGGCGTGGGCGGCCTGATCGTGGGCTCGTCGAGCGCTCCCCTGTGGTTGGGCCTGGGGGCGGTGTCCACGGTTGGCGCCACCTGGGCCGTGCGCCGGGCCAGCCTGTAGGGGACATCGATTGACGTCACGATCGGGCCCCTGCGGCATATACAAGACGAACACAGCACTCGTACCCCGAGAAGAGTGATGCACAAAGCGTTCGCGCTGCTGACTGGCCTGCTGCTGGCGGGTCCCGCCCTAGCCGAAGACTCCGCGACCCCGCCGCTGCCCGCGCCTCCCGCCGTCGACTGGCAGGTGCTGCCCGAGTCGGCCCGCGTCCGGCCCGACAACGCCGACGGCAAGCCCCACCAGGCCATCGCGCACCTGCTCATCGATCGCGATCAGGTCCAGGCGGGCGAGACCTTCCGCATCGGCGTGCACGTCGACCCCGACGACCACTGGCACACCTACTGGAAGTCCCCCGGCGGCGTGGGCATTCCCACCAACATCGCCTGGGACCTTCCCGAGGGCAGCACGGTCACCGAGCACGAGTACCCGGTGCCCCAGCGCTTCGACAGCAGCGACATCGTCAGCTTCGGCTACGAAGACCAGGTGCTGCTCATCAGCGAGCTCACCCTGCCCGAGGGCACCCCCGACGGCGAGCTCACCATCTCGGCGACCGTCGACTGGCTGGTGTGCGAGAACACGTGCATCCCGTCCGGCGACGTCGAGCTCTCGCTGCCCATCCAGGTCGCCAACCAGAGCGGCCCCGGCCCCTTCGCGGCCTTCTTCGACCACTACCAGTCCCTGCAGCCCACCGAGCCGCTGCAGGTGCAGGCCTTCGCCTGGGAACCCGCACTCGACAGCACCGCCGCCAAGCTGTGGGAGATGCACACCCTCGCCTTCCTGCTGACGCCCACCGGCGACCACAAGCTCGCCAAGCCCAAGGATGGCCGCCCCGCCTTCGCCCCCATCGCCAGCTCCAGCACCTGGTATGTCGAGGGCGACGAGGTGCACGAGCTCCCCGATGGCCGTCTGCTCGCGGTCATGAAGGGGCAACCCATCAACGAGGCGCTCCCGACCGACGACAGGATCGGCGGCCTCTTCCAGGTGCAGGTCGGTGACGCGGTCGTCGCCGCCGAGTTCACCGCCACCTTCCCCCTCGTGGGCGACGACGCCGAGGTCGCCGCCAGCAACTCGCCGGTCATCGGGCTCATCCCCGGCGAAGGCGACGGCGGCAGCGAGGCCACCGTCGACGGCGGCGAAGAGGGTCAGCCCAGCGAGGGCGCCACCGCCGTGGTCGTCAGCGACGGCAACCCCAACGACTACCCGCTGCCCGTGCTCATGGCGATGGCCTTCCTGGGCGGGTTGATCCTCAACGTGATGCCCTGCGTGCTGCCGGTGCTCACCCTCAAGCTCTTTGGCCTGGTCAGCCACGCCGACGCCACCCCCGCCGAGCAGCGAAAGGCCGGCTTCGCCTACACCGCCGGCATCCTGGTGAGCTTCTGGGCCCTGGCCGCGGGCGTCATCGCCATGAAGGCCGTCGCCGGCAGCGTCGGATGGGGCTTTCAGTTCCAGTCTCCCCTGTACGTGGCAGGGCTGGGCACGGTGGTCTTCGCGTTCGGCCTGTCCATGTTCGGCGTGTTCGAGGTGCCCGCGCTGGGCGCCGACGCCGCTGCCGGCGCGGCCGCCTCCAAGACCGGCCTGGCCGCCGACTTCATGAACGGGGTGTTCGCCACGCTGCTCGCCACGCCCTGCAGCGCGCCCATCCTGGCCCCGGCGGTGACCTTCGCGCTGGCGCAGCCCGCGGCCATGAACATCCTCTTCTTCACGCTCATCGGCCTGGGCCTCGCCTCACCCTTCCTGGTGGTCGCCTTCGTGCCCGCCTTGTTCGACCGAATGCCCGCCCCCGGCGAGTGGATGGACACGGTCAAGCAGTTCATGGGCTTCACCCTGGTGGCGACCACCATCTGGATGGTCAAGGTGCTCTCCCAGCAGGTCGGGGTCGACGCCGCCATCGGCTACGTGTCCTTCCTGGCCGTGGTCGCCCTCGCCTGCTGGATCTTCGGCACCTGGGGTGGGCTGGCCGAGACCCGCGCACGCCAGGCCAGCTCCTTTGCGGTGGCGTTGTTGGTCGTGGGCCTCGGTGGCTGGGGCTTCTTGGACTTTCCCGAAGAACCACCCCTGCAGTGCGACGACGGCGCCGTGGCCACCGAGCTCGAGTTCGCCGACGAGATCCCCTGGCAGGCCTTCACCGAAGACCGCGTGGCCGCCCTGGCCGACAAGGCCGTCTTCGTCGACTTCACCGCCACCTGGTGCTTCACCTGCAAGGTGAACGAACGCGCCATCCTCGAGACCGACGAGGTGCGCACCGCCATGCGCGACAACGACATCGTCCCGCTCAAGGCCGACTGGACCAACCGCGACCCCTACATCACCGAGTGGCTGGCCCGCTTCGGCAAGGCCGGCGTGCCCTTCTACCTGGTGCTCCCCCCCAACGGCGGCGAGCCCATCGCGCTGCCCGAGGTGATCACCCAGTCCATGGTGATCGACGCCCTCGAGAAGGGCCAGAGCTGCGACGAGTCCGCTCCCTGCTGAGGGGGGGGTCAGTGTTCCCCCTTCTCCTATTGGCCGATCCCGTAGACCGGCATCCAGCCCCGGTCTGAGCGGGGTCAGTGTTCCCCCTTCTCCTATTGGCAACGGGCGAATGCCGATAATGTCCCGTAATAGGAGAAGGGGGAACACTGACCCCCTCCCGCTCCGCGACCCCTCCCGCTCCGCTGATCCAGCCCGCACCGACTCGCCTCAGTCGCAGCCAATCCGGTCATCCCGCCTTAGACGCCGCGGATGATCCTGTTCCTCACCGCCACTTCGCTGGCCGCGACCCTCGAAGTCAACTCACTCTCAGACGACAAGGTCCCCGACGACGGGCTGGTCACGCTGCGCGAAGCGCTGATCGCCGCTGAGGCGCCGGGAAACACCACCGACCTGGGCCACACCAGCACGGCGTCGAACACCATCGACCTGTCCGCGCTGCACGGCACCATCACCCTGACCGAGCCCCCGGAGTACCCTGCGCGGCACTTCTCGCTCCCCCAGCCCGCGGTCCTCCAGGGGCCGCCCGAGGGTGACCTGGTCATCGACGGCAACGCCAGCGGCGCGGCCATGTTCTGGGCCCAGGCCGAGGTGGCCGTCGCCTTCCGCGACCTGGCCTTCGTCAACCACTTCTACGACGGCGGCCGCGGCAGCGTGCTGAACATGCAGCCCGGGGGCCCCGCCAGCCGGCTGGACATCGAGCGCTGCACCTTTCGCGACAACGAAGGCACCCACGGCGCCGCGGTCCACGTCGAAGAGGTGCCGCTGTTCGTGACCGACAGCCTGTTCGAGCGCAACTCCGGCGCCGTCTCGGTGTTCTCGTTCGACGGCGTGCCCATCGAGATCCGGCGCAGCGTGTTCCGCGCCAACGCGGGCGCCCAGCCCACCAGCACCGGCGGCGCCCTGTTCCTGGAGGTGCCGCCCACGTCCACGGCGCTGATCGACAGCTGCACCTTCTTTGGCAACAGCGCCGAGTTCGGGGGCGCCGTGTCCGTGCAGGCCGCCGGCGAGTCCACGCCCGAGTCCACGCTGCGCATCCTCAACAGCACCTTCTCGGGCAACAGCGCCACCGAGTCCGGCAGCGCGCTGCTGGTCTTCGCCGCCGACATCGAGGGAGGCGGGGCGCTGGACGACACCGTGGCCCGCGTCGACCTGGAGCACGTCACCATGTCCGGCAACGGCGTCGGAGCCGTCCTGGTGCACGGCCAGGGCGCCACCACCGAGGCCGGCATCACCTGCAAGGGCAGCCTGTTCGACCAGGTACCGAGCTTTGTCGAAGGCGCCGGTGGCGGCACCACCTGGGGCCAGTCCTTGGGCCACAACCTGTTCCCCGATCTCGAGGGCCAGCGCGACGGCGGGGACGGTTGCCTGGGCGAGGGCATCGACAGCGACCTGTTCGGCGTCGACCCGGACCTGCGCCTGCTCGACGACAACGGCGGCGGGCTCGCGGGTACCGCGGCCGACGCCCTGCCCATCCGCACCCACGCCCTGCGCTCCACCAGCCCCGCCATCGACGCCGCCGACCCCAACAGCGGCCCCACCTTCGATCAGCGGGGCATCCAGCGCTCCGGTCTACCCGACATCGGCGCCTTCGAGTGGACCGAGGCCGATGGCGACGCCGACACCGACGCCGACGCCGACTCAGACGTGGACAGCGACACCGACACCGACTCGGACGTCGACAGCGGGCTCATCGACGGCGGTGAGGGCGGCTGCGGCTGCCAGAGCCGCACGGGTACTTCGGGCTGGCCGGCGCTGCTCGCGCTGCTGCTAATCAGATCGCGGCGAGCGCGCGCTCCAGGCTCTGGTGCACTTCGACAGCAAGCTCGCGAAGCGAGGTAGACGCACTCACCGCGAGGATCGACCGCGCATCGGCGAGGGCCACCAGGGTGTCGCCGGCGGCGTCCACCGTGACCACGACATTGCACGGCATCAGCAGCCCGACCGCCGGCTCGGCCACCAGCGCACGCTGCGCCAGGCCGGGGTTGCACGCGCCCAGGATGAGGTAGGGGCGGTGCTCCACCCCCAGCTTGGCCCGGAAGGTCTCGGCCACGTCGATGCGGGTCAGGATGCCGAATCCCTCGCCCGCGAGCGCGGCGGTGATCCGGTGCGTCGCCTCGTCGATGCCGACGCCGGGCAGGTGCCGCACGACGCCATAGCTGGACTGCATCATGACCACGCCGCCAGCGCAGCCCGGGCGATGCCCTCGCCGTGCTCCTGCACGAAGTGGCCGCCCTCGGGCACCTCCATCGGCGTCGGACAGCCGCGGATCATCTGGTACAGGCCCTTCATCACCTTGGGCCCCAGGACCGGGTCCTGCATGCCCACCGCCATGAAGGTCGGGCCGCTCCACTCGGTGTTCCACCACTGCGCGGCCCGCCGAGAGACCTCGACGCCGGGCATGTCTGGCGTGACCGGGACAATCGCCGGGAAGACCCGGGCGCCCACTTTGTACTCGGGCCCCGGGAAGGGAGCCCCGTAGGCGGCGGCTTCGGCATCGGAGAGTCCTGGCGTCGCCCGCTTCATCAGGCCGACGATGTCGAGGTCATCCTGGCTGGCGACGAAGTCACGCCAGCTCTCGAAGCCCGGTCCGGGGCTCCTGCCCACGCCAAGGCCGGTGTTCATCACCAGCAGCCGGGCAAAGCGGTCGGGCATGTCGACGGGCAAGGTGAGACCGACCAGACCACCCCAGTCCTGCACCACGAGCGTGATGTTGCGCAGGTCCAGGCGCTCCACCAGCCGCATGATCGAGTCGCGATGGGCGTCGAAGGTGTACCAGTCGGCGTCGGTGGGCTTGTCGGAGCGGCCGAAGCCAAAGAAGTCGGGGGCGACGACGCGGCCGCCGGCCTGGAGAAAGACCGGGATCATCTTGCGGTACAGAAAGCTCCAGGTGGGCTCGCCGTGCAGGCACAAGAAGGTGTGCTCGGCATCGGCGGGGCCCACGTCGAGGGTTGCGAGCCTCAGGCCCTCGAAGCCCGGGAGATCCGACACGTACTCGGGCTGCCAGGGAAAGTCGGGGAGGTCGGCGAAGCGATCGTCGGGGGTGCGCAGGGCGTTCATCAGAAGGTTCCCGAGAGTGAGAGGGTCGCGCGGTCGCGTTGAATGATGGGCGAGATGCCGAGCAGCCTGAGTCGTTGCGCAGGGGCCGAGGCCCCGATGGGACGGCGATCGACCTGCTGGGCCTGGCGGTTGCGGCTGAGCTGAGTCGCGGCCGCCACGTACGACGCGATGTACAGCGGGAAGGAGGCCAGGGCCATGAGCGCGCCGATGGGGAGCAGCAGCGGGATCTCGGCCGGATCGATGTCCTGGATGGTGTCGGGATCGTCCAGGATCTCGGGGTGCTCGGCGGCGAGCTGGGCCAGCCCGATGCCGGCAAAGATCCCGCCCGCAACCTGCAGTCCCAGCGCGCTGCCACCCAGGATCAAGGCGTTCTGACCAGCCAGCTTGCGCACGTTCGGCGAGCCCAGCTTCTCGAGCAGCGCGGCGCCGCGCAGGCCCATCACTCCGCCGACGATCGGGCCCGCCGAGAAGGCGACGCTGCCCGACAGGTTGAGCGCGGCGAACCCGAGCTGCGGAGCCCCATCCGATCCCGCGGGCGCCAGGCCCGCGCCGATCGAGGTGGCAAAGCCGACGGCGCCGCCGACCAGCCCGGCCCACCCCACGGTCTGCGCCGTCTGGTACTGCGCTCGGTAGCGCTCGAGCTGCTCTGGGCCCTCGGCGGCCAGCGAGGGGGTCGACAACAAGAGGGCCATGGCCACGAGCAAGCCGCGCATCGTCACTCCGGGTGTTCACGCACCAAGGCGAGTATCCCCTCGCCGAACTTGCGCACGCGCTGCTCGCCCAGCCCCTTGATGGCGTACAGGTCGGCAGCGGTCCGCGGGCGGGCGTCGACGATGCGCTCGATGATCGCGTTGGTGAACACCTTGAAGGGCTGCCAGCGGCGCTGCCGAGCCTCCTTCTTGCGGAACTCGACCAGGGCACCCTGGAGCCCGGTGAAGCGCGGCTTTCGAGGGGCGCTTCCCGGCGCGCGCTTCTGCCGCACCGGCTTGTCGGCGAGCCACACAGTGGGGTACTTGCGCCCCTTCTTGACCAGCCGGCCCTCCTCCATCAGCGCGTCGATGGCGTCGAAGACCGCCACCTCGGGAACGCCGGCGAGCGCGCCGTGGTGGGGGTTCTTCATCAGGCCTTTGCGCTTGACCGCCTTGGCCTTGGAGCCGCGAAGCCCACCCACGATGAGCCGCCTGCCCAGCGGCTTTCGAAGCGACCCGACGAACGAGATCACGCACTCCACCTGATCCGCCGTCAGGTTCACCGCTGCATCGGCCTTGGCCTTGCGGGCGCGGGTCTGGCGCCGCTCACGCAGGACAGAGCGGGCTTCGTGCACGGCAGCCTCGACCTTGGCCGGGTCGCAGCACACATCGCACCTGCCGCACGCCTGCCCGAACTCGCCGGTGAACCAGTGCACCAGCATGCCCTGGCGGCATCGCGTGCCGTAGACGTAGTCCTGCATCGCCGTCCACCCGGCCTCGGCCGCGGCGTGGGCGTTCTTGCCGCGCAGGCGGGCATGGGTGACGGCATCGGCGCTGCTGTACAGCACCACGCAGCGAGCGGGGTGGCCATCGCGTCCGGCGCGGCCCGCCTCCTGGTAGTAGGCGGCGAGGTTGCCGGCGGCGTTGGCGTGCACCACCAGGCGCACATCCGGCCGGTCGATGCCCATGCCGAACGCGGTGGTGGCGACCAGCACCGGGTGGCTGCCCGCCTCGAAGCGAGACGCCGCGTTGGACCGGGCCGAGTCGCTGCGACCGGCGTGGTAGTAGCCGGCCTTCACGCCGTCGGCGCGCAGCGCCTTGTGGATGGCCTCGACGCGCTTGCGGGTGGCGGCGTAGACCACCACCCGGCCCTGGGACACGGTGCGCACCAGCTCGACGACACGCTCGGCGCGGGCGTTGTCGCCCTGCACCAGCTCGACCGAGAATGCCAGGTTGGGGCGGCGGAAGTCACCGCGAATAACCTCGGGCTCGTGCAGGGCGAGCTGGCTGGCCACCTCGGCCATCACCTTGACCGTCGCCGTCGCGGTGAGCGCCATCACCGGGACTCCGAGCTCCCGCTTGAGCACATCGAGGGTGCGGTAGTCGGGCCGGAAGTCGTGGCCCCACTCGCTGATGCAGTGCGCCTCGTCGACCACCGCGCGCGCAATGCCGATGCGCTTGATCCAGTCGCGGAAGCGCTTGTTCTTGAGCCGCTCGGGGCTGGCGTAGATCAGAGCCGAGCGCCACGCCTGGTCTCGAGTGTCGTGGCGGTCGTCCCAGCTCTTGCCCGAGTGCAGCGCGACGGCGGGGATGCCCGCCTCGAGCAGCGCCGACACCTGATCGTCCATGAGTGCGATGAGCGGCGAGACCACCAGGGTGGCGCCCTGCCCTGCGCGATGGCACAGGATCGCGGGCACCTGGAAGCACAGGGACTTGCCGCCGCCGGTGGGCAGCACCACGATCGCATCCCTTTCCGCTGAGAAGGCGCGGATTGCCCGTTCCTGGCCAGGTCGAAAGCTGTCGTATCCGAACACCTCGCGCAGTACGGCACGGGCGTCGTCGGTACACTGGGGTGCCGGCGCATCGTCGGGTGTCGGATCGGCCGGGAGGCCGAAGAGGGAGAGCTGGGGAACGGACATTGGGAGAGGAACCCGATCATAGCCCGTCCGAGGACGAGAGCGCGCTGCTGGTGCAGACGGCGGTGAAGATCGCGGTGCATCTGGCCATCTTCGTGGCGGTGTTGATCGCGTGGTTGATGGTGCCGGAGCCCTCGCAGAACCTGGTGATGGCCGGCTTGTTCGTGCTCGCCGGCCTCGCCCCGGCCCTGCTGGACCGGGCGATCGAGCAGATCGGGGTGTTCATGCTGCTGCTGGCCGGGTGGATGCTGTGGCAGCACGTGCAGCTCAATGGCGACGCCGCCGCGCCACAGGCATGGGTGCTGGTGCTGGTGATCGGCGCAGCGCTGGTGGTGTCAGCGATCGCGCGGGGGCGGGCAGCGATGGTGGGGGAGTGACGGTGTCAGGAGACCATTTTTCGGAAATCTAGGGGCGTTGGTGGACGGTGTCAGGAGACCATTCTTCGGAAATCTAGGGGCGTTGGTGGACGGTGTCAGGAGACCACTTTTCGGAAATCCAACCCCCTTGGTCCGCGGTTCCCGCCAAGAACCTCACCTACGCCGATTCCAGCCGCCCGAACGCCTCCACCTGAGCATCGAACCAAGCCCACAGCGCTGCGGACTCCCGACTCCAGCGCCCCTGCTGTAGCTCACGCTCCACCTGCCGGACGATCTGACTGACCCGCGACTGGCTGACTCCCAGCTGCCCTGCGATCTGGTGCTGCGGCACCCCACCACCGCGGTGCACCCACCAGACGAGCAGCCTGACATCGGAATCGTGCCGCGCCGCCCTTCCGTCGATGGGGATCGCCGACCGGGCCGTGACCTCGACCACCTGACGAATGGCTTCCGATTCGGTGGGCCGGCGCAGCTCCATCCAGGGCCCCAGCAACCCGATCTCCGGGCCCGACAGCAGCTCACCCTCGAAGCCGGCCGGCCCCTTGATGCTGCCGTCCGCGACCCCGGTCTCGTACGCCAGGTAGTCGGCTGGCGTGGCAAACAGCGACCGCGGCGTGTCCATCTCCACGAAGTCCGCGACGGCGCCTCCGAGCATGCCACGCCGACTCGTCCAGCGGTTCCCGGCGAACAACCCCGCGCGCGCCGGGTTCGCATGGATGTACGCGACGAGGTGGATCAGGTACTCGCGCGTCATGACGAGTCGGTTGCGGAACCGGCCCCGAAACAGCGGACCATCCCGGTCGAAGCGCTGATTCACCGCCCGGGTATAGCGACCGCTGAGGCTGCGCATGCCGGCCGAGAGCAGCCCCCGCTGCGAGCGCAGCAGCAGGTGGTAGTGGTTGCGCATCAGCGCGTAGGCCATCACCACGAGGCCGTGCTCGCGACACGTCTCGCCCAGCAGCTCCAGGAAGAAGGCACGCGCCCCCGCATCCAGGAAGATGTCCTGCTTGTTGGCTCCACGGTTGAAGACGTGGTGGATGGCACCGGGGTAGTCGACTCGAGGTGGCCTGGACATGGTGTTCGCTCCTGACGAGCAACTACCCGGGGCCGACCGGGTCTGGAGGACCACCCGGTCCGAATTTCCGGAGGAGGCCCTCTTGACTTCGGCTCTGGCGACCAACGCCCTCAGACTTCCGGAAAATGGTCTCCTGACACCGTCTCGGGCGACCAACGCCCCTAGATTTCCAAAAAGTGGTCTCCTGACACCGTCTCTCACCGTCCTACAATCCCCCCATGCTCCCCCTCCTCCTCACCCTCTCCGCTCTCGCCGGCGTGCCCGAAGACACCGCATCAGCCGTCGCCCTACACCGCGACGCCCTGGTCCTCGCCGCCTCGGTGCCCACCCTGTCCCCGGGCCAGCAGCGCGACGTGCCCATCCTGGGCAAGTTCCTGCTCTCCGAGCGCCTGGACACGCTTCGCTCTCTCGACGCGGCCCTGACCCGGGACGTTCCCCGCTCCAAGGCCGACAAGGCGAGGATCCTGTCCGCCTTCCTCGATCACATCGAGGGCGACGAGCTCCGAGACGGCGACAAGCTCGTCTTCCGCGAGGCCCTGGCCACCCTGGAGCGTGAGCTGGCCGCGGCCCCGGCCGGCAAGCGCCGCGATGCCCTACTGGCGCGCGTGAAGCAGGACCGCGCCGCCATCGACACCGTGCAGCAGCGCTACCGCGACGAGATGGCCGCGCTGATGGGCACGCTGCGCACCCGGGGCATGACCCTGACCCGCGAGGCCTGGGACAGCTACATCGCGGCCATCTCGGCGGATCGGGACGTCGCCCAGGTCTTTGCCCGCTACGCGATCGAGCTGTCGTCGAACACCGGCGCCAGCCGTGCCAGCGGCGACAACGACCTGCAGATCTTCGGCACCACCCTGCCCGACAAGACCTTCGTGCTCACCTACGACGACGGTCCCCACGACGTGCACACCCAGACCATCCTGGACGAGTTGGCCCGTCGCGACGTGAAGGGCGTGTTCTTCGAGGTCGCCCAGAACGTGGGCACGTACGGGGACGAGGGCCTCGTCGAGACCGCCGCCGCGCGGCACACACGCCGCATCGTCGCCGATGGCCACCTGCTGGCCAGCCACACGTGGTCGCACAAGAACCTGCCGCGCCAGACCGATGCCAACATCGAGCAGCAGCTCGACCTCGCCGACCGCGTGCTCGACGAGGTGAGCGGCACCGACGTCGTGCTAGTTCGCCCCCCCTTCGGCGCCACCGACGGCCGTGTCTTCAACGCCCTGAAGGAGCGGAACACCCGCGCCTACCTGTGGAACGTCGACTCCATGGACTGGGCCGATCCCATCCCCGAGTCCATCGCCCAGACCGTGTACGAGCAGGTCACCGCCCAAGGCCACGGCGTCATCCTGCTGCACGACGTGCACGAGCAGACCGCCAAGGCCACCCCGCTCATCCTCGATCTGCTCGAGAAGGACGGCTACAAGCTGGTTCTCTGGGATGGCGAGAGCATCTTTGGCGACGCCCGCGGCGGCGAGGCCAAGGCGGTCGAGTCCAAGACCCCCGAGCAGCAGGCCGGGCTCTACGCCGACTCTTGGGCCGTGGTCATCGGCATCAACGACTACGCCGAGTGGCCGCGGCTCGCGTACGCCGTGCACGACGCTCAGGGCGTCACCAACAAGCTGAAGGAGCGCTTCGGCTTCCAGGACGAGCGCATCATCACGCTGCTAGACGGCGAGGCCACCCGCGAGAACATCCTGCGTGTTCTCGGCGACGACCTGCCCGCCAAGCTGGGCGAAGACGACCGCGTGTTCGTGTTCTACGCCGGCCACGGCGCCACCCGTCCCCTGCCCGGCGGCAGCGAGCGCGGCTACATCATCCCGGTCGACGCGGGCATGGACAACCTCGCCAGCAGCGCCATCAGCATGAGCCAGCTGCAGGACGTGCAGGAGGCGATGCGCGCCAAGCACGTGCTCTTCGTGATGGACGCCTGCTACTCCGGCATCGCGCTCACCCGCAGCGGCGGCTACACCGGCGATCCGCGCCGCTACCTGCAAGAGGTGACCCGCCGCAACGCCCGGCAGATCCTGACCGCGGGCGGCTCCGACGAGCAGGTCAGCGACCACGGCCCCGGCGGACACTCGATCTTCACCTGGACGGTGCTTCAGGGCATGGACGGCCCCGCTGACCTCAACGGCGACGGCTTCATCACCGCCACCGAGCTGTCGGGCTTCGTGGCACCCCGGGTGAGCAGCCTGTCCAAGCAGACGCCGGCCTTCGGCAACCTGGTGGGCAGCGCCGGCGGCGAGTTCGTGCTCACCCTCGACCCCGACGAGGCGCTGCTCTCCGACCTGTCCACCGGACGCGCCGATGCCGACGCCCTGGCCCGCGCCAAGGCCCTGCTCGCCAGCGAGAACGAGGAGCTGATGGCCCAGCTCGCCGCCATGCAGGCCGAGCTGTCCAAGCTCAAGGGAGCCAGCCGCGGCGACCCCGACGAAGACCCCAAGATCGGCGCCAAGCGCCTGCACGAGCACGGGCTGCGCAAGTTCCGCGAGGGCGAGATCGCCGAGGCCTACGAGGCCATCAAACAAGCGGCCCAGCTCGACAGCAGCAACGTCGAGATCGTGAACAACCTGGGGTACGTGCTGCAGCAGCTGGGTGAGCACGACAAGGCCATCCCCCACTTCGAGCGCTCCATCGAGCTCGACCCCGAGCGCGCCGTGGCTTGGCTGAACCTGGGCGACTCCCAGGCAGCCCTCGGACGCACCGACGACGCCAAGAAGACCTACGGGCACTACCTGCAAATGATGCCCGAAAGCCCCGTCAAGAAGCGGCTCGAGGCGTATCGGGCGCGCTGAGCAGCGGGCCGATGTACCGGGCGGACGGGCGGATGAGGCGACCGGTCTCGCGCTGCTCCTGCACGTGTGCCAGCCAGCCCACCGCGCGCCCCATCGAGAAGAGCGCGGTGAAGAAGCCCGGCTCGAAGCCCAGCGCGTCGAGCAGCACCGCCGTGTAGAACTCGACGTTCGTCTGCAGCACGCGGCCCGGCTTGTGCTCGGAGAGCACCCGCACGGCCGCGATCTCGATCTGCCTGGCCAGCGGGAGCCCCGGCGGCGCCAGGCGCTGCACGGCCGCCTCGAGCACGGCCGCCCGCGGGTCCCGGTCGCGGTACACCCGATGGCCAAAGCCCATGATGCGCCGACCCGCCGCGAGCTCGGCCCGCAGCCAGGGCTCGGCGCGCTGGGGCTGCCCGATGTCGTGCAGCATCTGCAGCACCGGGCCCGGCGCTCCCCCGTGCAGCGGTCCCTTCAGCGCGCCGATCGCGGCCACCACCGCCGACACCGCGTCCGAGCCCGTCGACGTCACCACCCTGGCGGCAAAGGTCGACGCGTTCATGCCGTGCTCCATGACGGTCACCAGGTAGGTCTCGAGCGCCCGGGCCCGGTCCCGGTCGTGCGGCAGCCCGCACATGCGCAGGATGTCGGCGCCGTGGCCGGCCGTGGGGTCGGGCGCGATGGGCTCGGCGCCGGCACGGGCCCGGAACCAGGCCGCGCCGCACACGGCCAGGGCGGCGACGATGGCCTCGGGACGGTCGTCCTCGCTGCGCGCGAGCATGGCGCGCAGCCCGTCCATCGCATCGGCGAGCGGCGCGACCTGCAGCTGCGACCACGCATCCAGCCGGGCCACCCCCAGCCGGTCGACCGGGCGCTCCCACAGGTGCGAGGCCGCCCCCTCGAAGCCGAGGTCCACCAGCGCGGACAGGCCCAGCCCCCGCACGATCAGCTCGCCACCGTCCCGATCGATCCGACTGATGCGGGTCTCCGCCGCCACCACTCCTTCCAGGCCCGACATGAGCACCTCCTTGGAGGATCTGTGCTCCGCTGATATATCGATCGACAAGTCGAGGTATCGATGCGATGGATCAGCGCCCAGGCGGCGACCCGACGGCTGGCCGTGAAGCGGGCCACGCTCTACACCTACGTCAGCCGCGGCTGGATCCGCACCGCGGACGGGCCCGATGGCCGGTCCCGCCGCTACAGCGCCATCGATGTCGACGACCTCGCCCAGCGCGGGGTGGCCCACCGCGGGCGTGCCGCGAGCGCGGGCTCGGCGATGCGCTGGGGCGAGCCCATCATCGACAGCGCCATCACCGCCATCGACGCCGACGGGCCCTACTACCGGGGCATCGCCGCCCTTACCCTGGCCGAGCAGGGTGCGAGCTTCGAGCACACCGCCGAGCAGCTGTGGGGCACCGGCGAGCGCGGGCCCTGGCCCGATCCCGGCCCACCCCCACTCCCCACACCCGACGTCCATCCCCTCGATCAGCTCGCCGTCCTGGTGCCGCAGCTGGCCTTGCTCGACGCCACCCGGGGCCGGCACGACGCCGCCATCGAGCACGAGCGCGCCCGCCGGCTGATTCCCTGGTTCGCCGCGTGGGTCAGCGGGGCCGCCCGGCCGTGCGGTTCGGTGGCGCACACCCTGTGCCAGGGCTGGGGCCTCGACGTGCAGCACGCCGGGCTGTTCGACGTGGCCCTCACCGTCATCGCCGACCACGAGCTCAACGCCTCGACCTTCGCCGCCCGGGTCACCGCCGCCACCGGGGCCGACACCTACGCCTGCCTGAGCGCCGCGCTGGGGGCGCTGTCCGGGCCCCGCCACGGCCGAAACTGCGATCGCATCGAGGCCCTGCTCGCCAGCATGCCCTCGGCCGAGGGCGCTGCCGACGCGCTCTCAGCGCGGCTGACCCGGGGCGAGCCCATCGACATCGTGCAGCCCCGGGTGTACCCCAGCGGTGATCCGCGCTCCGAGCCGATCCTTGCCCTGCTCGCGACCGAGCCACTGGCGGCCACGTCGCTGGCCACCTTCGCTGCCCTGACGCAGCTGGGCTACCCGCCGCCGCCCGTCGACGGGGCACTGGCCGCCATCGCGCACACCCTGCAGCTGCCCCCGGGCGCCGCCAGCGCGCTGTTCGCGGTGGGCCGAACGGCCGGCTGGGTGGCTCACATCCTGGAGCAGCGGCAGAGCCCGCGCCTGCTCAGGCCACGCGCCAGATATGTGGGGGTCTGACCAGGGAGACCCCATGACCGACCGCATCCACACCGCACTGCTCGCCATCATCGCCGTGGGCGTCACCGTGCTCGCCGCGAGCTCGCTGATGCCGACGGCCCACGCCACCACCGGCGCCGTGACCTGCGAGACCTACTACTTCGACTACGCCGGCAGCGTGAAGAAGAGCGCCGACAACCTCGAGACCTTCGCCGGCGCCCTCGAGGGCCGCCTCAACGACCAGATCGCCGGCAAGCGAGTCGTGTTCCACAGCGCCACGGGCCTGTACCGCCTGGCCGCCCTCGAGGCCGTGGGCCACGTGGTCTGCTACGCCGACTCCTGATCCGGGCCGGCGCGGGAGCGGGGGCCCTCGGTCACCTTTCCTTCAGCCGCTGGAGCATCGCGCCCACCCGCCGGAGCAGCTGCTGTTGCTCTGCGCCGCCCGGCAGGTCCACGAGGTCCAGCACCGCGAGCGCCTCCCCCGCCGAGCCCTGCGCGATGCGGAGGTGATTGCGGCCGGGCTTGCCGCCACGACTGAACCCTTCCGCGATGTTCAGGACCGCACTGTCCGCGGCACGTGTCCCCTGGTCACGCAGGTGGGCCGTGCCCGCGGGCCACGTGGTCTTGCGCATCCAGCGCGCAACCGCCCGCGCGAGTCGGTACACGTCCATGTTCTCGAAATTGTAATCGTAGGCCATCGTCGTTCTCCCTGCGGGCCGGCGGTTCGGGGGGCCGGCCCTGCACCCCCGGCGCGCAGCGAGGGCCGGCCCCCCGAACCAGAGGCCAAAGGAAGAACGGCGATGGCCGGAGACGGCCGACCTCATCGAGGACGCCGTGTGTCCGGTTCGGACCGCGAACCCTCGCCACCCGAGCTTCGACCTCCGACCTCGAGGTTCGACCTCGAGACTCGAGATTCGACCTCAAGAGTCGAGAGTCGAGAGTCGAGAGTCGAGAGTCGAGAGTCGAGAGTCGAGAGTCGAGTTCGAGTTCGAGAGTCGAGAGTCGACCCCGAGCCCGAGTCCCCCCTACGCCCCATCCCCCATCTGCTGCAGCCAGTGCCCCCGATGCAGCCCCAGGCTCCGCAGCAGCTGCACCACCCGCCCGCGGTCGTCCTCACCACGCACCTTGTCCAGGTAGGTGCGCTCCAGAGCGTCGATGGCCAGCGTCTCGGGGGCTGACTGGATGTCGACCGCCTCACCGGTCTTGGGATCGGCCAGCTCCAGCACCGCTAGTCCGTCCAGCACCGCCAGCAGCCCGCGCCGGCTGAACACGTACCGCTCGCGCCGGCTGGCCCCCAGGCTGGCGGGCTTGCCATCGGCGGGGCTCGCCATGCGCACCAGCCCGGCATGCAGCATGGCCAGGCGCGACAGGAAGTCGCCGATGTTGGGCACGTCCGCCAGCTTGGCGTACGGCCGACGCAGCCCCTGGGCACCCGCGTAGTACAGGCCGTTCACCTCGACATCGGGCTGCCTGCCAAAGACCACCCGCTCCAGCATCTGCCGGTACTCGACCTCGCCCGGGCTCGACGCCTGCCACGTGGCCACCCAGCGGTCCTTGTAGGCCGGCGAGAGCACGCTTCGGCCCTGGTACTCGGCCGGATTCATGGTGGCGAAGATGCGGAAGTCCGGGTGCACCTCGACGTCGCCGCCGGGCCCGAAACGCGTGCCCGGCCCCTCGGTGAGCACCAGGTTGGGCTGCCGCTCGAGCACCGAGTTCATGCGCTCGAGCACCGCTGGCTCCGCCAGGTTCACCTCGTCGAGGATGATCCACCAGCCCTCGCGCATGGCCCGCGGGATGAGCCCCTCCATGAAGCGCCACTGGGGCCGCTCCATGCGCTCGTTCGCCGCGATCTGCTGCCGCTCGACCGCGGTGAGCTCCCGCCCCTGGTCGCGCATGCGCTCCAGGATCTGGCGTGACTCGGCCTCGAGCAGGTCCAGGTGGTCGAGCAGGTCGGCCACGTCGACGCCCAGATCCTCGTCGTTGGGCACGTACCGACCCACCAGCTCGCTGGTGTCGGTCTGGCCATTGAGGTTGATGCGAACCACCTGGTTGCCCGTGAGCGCGGCCAGGTACTGCACCGCGGACGTCTTGGAGGTGGCGGTGTCGCCCTCGAGCAGGCAGGGCTGCCGCAGCCGCACCGCACGAGCGATGAAGCGCAGCATCGCCAGGGTGCGCCCGTCGAGCGTGTAGTGGTGGAACAGATCGACGCTCGGCGTGAGCGCGCCAGCCTGACGGACGGGCAGCACCACGTCCAGCACGCGCATCGCCTGGCCATCGCGCACCGGCGCGACTGAGATGGGCGCGTCTTCGGGCTTCTCGAAGGCGAGCGGCACCTCCTGCTGGGGGTCGGCGGCCACCTCGCCCCCCGAGACCGGCATGGGCGCGCCCGACAACAAGGCCGTGAAGCCCTGTTCGTCGATGATCTCGACGCCGTTGGCCGCCGCGGCATCGACCCGGTTGCGCAGCGGCCGATCACCCACCACCAGCAGGTCGGTGTCGTCCTGGGTGGTGTGGCGGTAGGTGGCGCCCGCCCCCTTCACCGCGGCCTTGAACTCGCTGCGGCTCATCGAAGCCAGGGCGCCGGTCAGCGCGATGGACTTGCCTGCCAGGCTCATTCGGCCACCTCCTGCCCCAGCGAAGCCAGGGCCTCGCGCGCGGCGGTCTGCACGTCGTTGTCGGCGTCGCCCTCGACCTTGACCGACAGGGCCTCGACCACCTCTTCGAGCAGGTCGCCCATCACCTCAACCGGTACCGCCCCCAGCAGGTCGGCCGCCGCCTCGCGGGTGACCCACGAGCCATCGTCCAGGCGCGCCACCGCCGCGCTCACCAGTGCGTGGGCGGTCTCGCTGGTGGTGTTGCTGCCCACGATGCGCGCGGCGGCTCGTGCCAGCGAGCGGTCGTTGCCGGCCATGAAGCGCCGGGCCAGCGTCATGCCGAGCGCGGGCTCGGCCCCGGCCAGCTGGGCGAACAGCCGACCCCGGGCGTCGGAGTCGACGCTGCGGCCGGGCGCCAGCAGCTGGGCCAGCTGATCGGGCAGCCCCGCCGAGCTCCAGCGCCGCTCCAGCATGTCGGCGGCCTGGCTTCGGCAGTCGCTGTCGGTGTCGGCCTCGGCGACGTGCTCCAGCAGCTCGCGGTGCTCCGCCGACTCGCCGCCCAGCAGCTGCAGCAGCTTGAGCGCATCGAGCCGCACCTGCCAGTCGTTGTCGGTGGCCGCCAGCGTGGCCAGCTCGCCGCCTCGGCCCACCAGCGCGGCGACGCTTCCCTTGGGCATCGAGCCCACCGAGCCCTCGTGGCAAAGCAGGATGCGGTGCAGCGCTCCCAGACGCCGCGGCGCCCGACCCGTGAGCATCAGCGCGGCCGCCGCATACCGCCGGTAGTCGACGGCCAGGTTCTGGGCCGAGTCGATGGCCTGAGCCTCGAACAGCGCCGCGCACAGATCGGGCTCGGCCAGCGCCAACAGCATGGTGGACACCCCGCGCGCGCGATCGTCGGACCACGAGTTGCCCTGCAGCATCACCAGCAGCTCGCGACTGGGCGGCTCCATGCCCAGCATGCGCCGCAGCGACGACAGCTCGGGCACCGCGTGGGCCACCTGGGCGGCCCGCTCGACGAACCGGTAGCTCGCGGTGAACTGGGCCTGGACACGTGCCAGCGCTCGGGTTCGGCGGGCCCCCTGCACCAGCAGGGCCAGTCCGGCCTCACGCTGCACGTCGGTGTCGTCGTCGTCGAGCTTGAGCGCGAGCGCAACCGCTGCCTCGCCCAGGTCGGGCACATAGGCAAAGGCCGAGCAGGCCACCATGCGCGTGCGCCAGTTGGTGTGCTCGAGCATGTCCACCAGGGCCTCGAGGGCCTCTTCGCCGGCGCGGCCCAGGGCCTCGGCGCCCACCATCGCGTTGTCGACGTCATCCTCGGACTCGACGTAGGCCACCAGCGCCTCGAGCGCCCCCGCCGCCACCTCGGGCCGGGTGCACAGGTAGCGCGCCGCGGCCCGCCGGGTGTGGTCGGCATCGGTCGCCAGCAGCTCGGCCACGCCCTGAGCCTCGCCGCTCTCTTCGGCGGCCAGGATCGCGCCCAGCAGGCGATGCCCGTCGCGGTCCTCGTCCATCTCGATGGGCTCGGCCAGCTCACGAACCGCCTCCCAGTCGTCGAGCCGAAGCAGCGACGTGACCACGGCCGCATCCACCGAGCCGTCGTCTTCGCGCCGACCCAGGTGCGCCACCAGGTGCCGCAGCCCGTCGCGGCTCCCCAGCAGGCCGATGCCCTCGGCCGCCCCACGGCGCGCGTCGTTGTCGCTGTCCGTCAGGCGTCCTGCCAGGTCGGGCAGGACCGAGGCATCGCCCAGGTGCCCGAGCACGATCGCCGAGCGCTGCCGCGCCCAGTACGACTCGTGCCGAAGCAGGCGACAGAAGACCTCGACCACCGAGAGCCCGGTCGGAACAGGGGTCGCGAGCAGCAGCGCGTCCCTCTCGTCGTCGCGCACGGGCCTTCCGAGCTCGCGCAGCACCAGCCGCAGGATGTCCGTGTCCAGCAGCTTCACACGCCCGACGTCGTCGTGCCGGAACAGCAGATCGGTGCGGATCTCACAGAGCAGGCAGGTCCAGGTGGAGGGGTCGCCGGGCGGCACCACGATGGGCGCGGGCACGGCGGCCAGCCAGGCTTTCAGGCCGTCTGCGGTGTAGCGTGGAGCGGCGAGGGTCATGAACGAACTCCGGCACGGCGCACCGGCGCGTGCGGCTGAAGGATGAGGCGCTGCAGCACGGCCGCCAGGGCCGCGGGGAACTGGTGGAGGGGCACATTCGCGATGTGGTCGGGGTAGAAGCGGGCCACGTGGTCGGTGCCGGGCCCCAGCCCAATGCCCACCAGCACGACGTCGTGCACCACGCGGCTCACCGCGCGCCGCAGCGCGCCGTCGGCGTCCGAGCCAGGCCCCGAGGGCTCGCCATCGCTCACGCACAGCAAGATGGGCGTGTGCGCGGGGTACTCCAGCAACCGGGCCGCCGCGTCCAGCAGCACCGGCCCGTCCCAGTTGTGCTCGGGGCGGTTGTGGCCGCCGCGGCGGTGGCCGCTGACCTCGGCCGGCATCTCGCCGATGCGGGTGCGCGTGGCGGCGTCCAGCGGGCCGCCGAAGTCCTTGAACGCGATGAGCCGGTCTTGGAATCCGTACACCGCAAACGGAATCTGCAGGCGCTCCAGCACCTCGGCCACCAACACCGTGCCTCGAAAGCAGTTGTGGATGGGCTCGCCCGCCATGCTGCCCGACAGGTCGAGCAGCAGCAGAAAGCCCGGGTCGCGCTTGTGCGGAAGGGTCTTGCGCTGCCACATGCGGGTGTAGGCGCCCGGCTGCACGTCCATGGTCATCGCGACGCGAAGGTCGACCCGACTGCCCGAGGGGTAGCCCGGCAGCCAGCGCGGGTAGGACGTGGGCCGCAGCAGGCGCTCCAGCTGGTTCACCAGGGCGTCGGCAAGGCCCGAGACATCGCGGCGCGCGGCCTCGTACTGGTTGTCGGGGGGTTGGTCGAGCAGGCGCTCGAAGCGCTCGCGCAGTTCGGGGCTCATCTCGCAGACGGTGTCGTCGGGCCGGCGCTCGAGCGGGGCCACCGGACGGGCACCGGGCGGTACCAGCCCTGGCGGGATGCGCACGAGCCGGCCCCCCTTGCGGCGCATCGGGCTGCCGTGGCGCAGCTCGCGCAGCTGGCGCAGGAACTGCTGCTCGGCGGCCTTCATCTGGGACGCATGCTCGGTGTCGCGCCGGATCAGGTCTTCGTAGACGGGCCGGACCTCGAGCCAGGTGTGCCGGTAGGCCGCGTACGCCGTCAGCCGCACCAGGCGCTCGAAGGTGTCGGGCGGGTTGTATTGATCGGGCCTTCGGAAGAGGTCGTGCACGATCGAGCCGTCGTAGGCGAGCGCCTGGGCCAGGTCGACGTCTGCGTGGTGCGGCGGCTGGGCCTGAACGATGGCGCGGCGGGATTCGCGGGTGAGCTCCAGCGCCTGCCGCGGCTCGTCGTGCAGGTTGCCAGGCAGCTCGCCGTGCCACCACTCGTGGATGGCGCCCAGGCAGAACTGCTGGAACCAGGGCTGCCGATCGAGCCCCTGGGCGTCGGCCGGGAACAGCCGGCTGTTGTACAGGTCGATCCAGTCGGACGAGCCGGGGAAGCGTTCCTGGAGCCACTCCTCGATGCGGCAGTCCTCGAGGCTGTTCATCAGGCTGGCGATGCCCGGCCGCTTGAGGATGCGCAGCGGAACCAAGTGCAGGTAGCGGGTGACCGCTGCGTGGGCCGCCTCGTGGCAGATGAGGCCGCGAACGTCGTCGGCGGGCTGGTTCTCCAGGTCGCCGCGATCGACGTTGATGACCCCGGTCTGGGGGTTGATGAACCAGCCGCTGCCAGGCTGGCCCAGCTCGATCTCGAGGCCACCGTCCAGGGCCACCGCCCGGGCCAGCGCCCGCAGCTCACCGATGTCCACCGCCATGCTCATGAGCCCGCAGCGTAGATCAGCGAGGACGAGCGGGGACAAGACGGGACAGATTCCCCGAAAGATTCGGCGTCATGCTCCGTTGTAGAGGGCAGCGAGGAGGCCACCATGACCGGAACCTGGACCTACCGTCCCAAGGCAGGGAACTGGTGCTTCATGGTCGATGGCCGGGTCGACATCACCATCACCGATGCCCGTGTGACCGAGATCTCCGAGCGACATGCCATCAGCAAGGCCGTGGCCCTGGAGTGGATCCAGACGCGCCCCAAGGAGCCGTACCGCACGGCGGCCTGAGCGCGTCGGGTATATTGACGCCAGGAGGTCATCCTGGCTGAAGTGACGGTTCGAGCGGTGTCGGATGGATTCGAGCTGGTCGTTGGCGATGATGTCATCCACAAGGCGGGCAGCGAGATGGAGGCCCGGGCGGTCGTGCCCTGGATCCAGTCGCAGATCGCCACCGGGGTCAGCCCCAAGAACGTGGGAAGGCTGCTGCGGGGCGAGTCGGTGAAGTCGGCCGAAGGCGGCAGCGGCGAGAGCGCCGACGGCGACACCAAGCCGGCGGCCAAGAAGCCAGCAGCCAAGAAGCCCGCGGCAAAGGCCGCAGCCAAGAAGCCCGCGGCCAGCAAGCCCGCTGGAGCCGACCTCTCCATCCTGGGGGGCAGCGTCGGCAAGGTGAAAGCCGCCCTCGCCACCGGCAGCCACGACGGGCACCTCGACGAGCTGCTGAAGGCAGAGAAGGCCGGCAAGGCACGCAAGGGAGCCATCGAGGCCATCGAAGCCCGCAAGGCTTGAAACGCGTGTGAAACGGGAGTCGCTGGGCCGCCCGCGATTAGGATGGGCCCATGAGCGAGTCCCCCTCCACCTCCCCTCCCGCCGCGAAGCCTGTCGAGTTCGACTGGCTGTTGGTGGGTCGGTACGCCTTCATGATCTCGCTCTGCGAGCTGATCTACATCCCCCTGGTCGACAGCTGGGTCGCGAACATCTTTCGCAAGCGCCTGGTGCGGCACCAGGCCGCCGCCCACGGGGTGGAGCTCGACGCCGAGGCGGTGCGAACCATCGGTCCCGCGGCCTGGGGTGGCTGCCTGGGCATGATCGTCAGCGTGCTGATCTGGCCGTTCAAGAAGCTGTTCAAGAGCGTGTTCTTCTTCATGCTCGGCAAGAGCCTCGCCGACACCTTCAGCGATGTCGTGCACCGCTCGCTGATGCTGCACGAGGCCCTGGAGCGCGGCTGGGCGCAGCAGGACGCCAAGCGCGTTCGTGCCGCCATGGACACGGCCATCAGCAAGATCGACATCCGGGTGGTCGAGCAGGCCCTGCTGGGCAAGTACCGCGATGCCCGAGGTGAGCTGAACACCATGATCTTCGAGGCCACCCGCAACTTGAGGGCGGCCACCAACGAGGCCCGCGCCGAAGAGCTCGCCGACCACATCGAGAAGGGCGAGCTGCCCGAGACCGGCGAGCGCGTCAGCCAGGCCCTGGTGGCTTCGCTGCGCGGCGTCGGCACCGCGCCCGAGGCGATCCAGTGGTTCGTCGCCGAGATGGAGCTGGGCGAGCTGGAGCGGGGGTCCGCCCCTACGCCGCCCGAACCACGGGAACCGCCGGCTGATCCTGCTCCACCGAGCCAGGCTGAAGAACCGAGCCAGGCTGAAGAACCGAGCCAGGCTGAAGCACCGAGCCAGGCTGAAGAACCGGAGGCTCCTGCTTCGGACGGGTAGCCACCCAGTCGAGCGCCTCGCGCCGGGTCCAGCCCGTGCGCAGGCACAGCGTGTCGAGGGCGTCGGTGCTGATGGTGATCTCGCAGCGACCCAGGGCGTAGAAGCCCCACTGCTGCGCAACGGGACGGAAGTGCCAACCGCCGGCCATGGCATCTCCAGGGGATTGTGGGGATCTGGGGAGGGAAAGGAGGGGCGGCGAGCGCCGCAATTCGATTGTGGGGGACAGAAGATCGGCGGTCAAGGCAAGGATCCTTGCGATGCCTCCAGCGAGTTGGCCCGCACGAGCGCGTCATCGAGCCACTCGGTGAGGGCCTGCTGATTCAGGACCCCGGAGTGTTCGACCCGGAGCACGGTCTGCACTCCCACCAGCGCGGGTCCGGCGTAGGCCAGGCGGTGGTCGCGGTCCACCAGCTCGATGTGGTCGTCGCTGGCCGCGATCCACGCCATGAGGGCGTGCTTGGCGGGCTCGCTCACCCGCTCGTTCGACGCGCCCCCCGCCGCCACGAAGCGGTGCTCGAAGCCGTCTCCCGATGCCCGTCCCGCCCGGCTCACACGGCCCCCCACCGGAGGATGTTCGACCGCCACCAGCACGATGACCCGCACCGTGATGCGGGTGCCGTCCGCCACGCCCATCTGCCCCGCGCCGCCCACCAGGCTGGCCTTGGCCGCCAGGCGACGTCCGGCGCGCTGGCCCTCGTGCCACGCGGAGCCGCCCAGCTTCTGCAGTCCCAAAGCACGCAGAAGCTCGCCCTGGTCGGCGCGCCGACCCCGGGCCCGCGACGCCCGCGCGAGCGCGCTGGCCACCACGGCCACCCCCACCGCCACGACCAGCCCCATGCCTCCGCAGCACAGCAGCGATGCAAGCAGAGACTCCATCTACCGCCGACGCCGCCACGCCAGCGCGAGCAGACCCAGGCCCCACCACGCGCCACCGCCCGGCCCGGTGCCGCAGCCGCAGCCACTGCCACCGACCACCGTGGTGGCCCACACGCCGTCGCAGTTGCGATCGACGCCCTCGCCCAGCACCTCGGGCGCTCCCGGGTAGGTGAGCGGATCGGTGTCGTCGCAGTCACGCTCCGGGCTGGCACCGTCGCCATCGCCATCGAGCTGAGCGGGCCCGTCCGCGCAGTCTTGATCGATGTCGTCGCCGGGAATGTCGACGGCGTTCGGGTGGATGGTGGGGTCGTCGTCGTTGCAGTCGGTGCCCCCGTCGTCGGTCGAGGGGTAGCCGTCGCCGTCGACGTCGTAGCCATCGTGTCCGTCGCAGTCCTGGTCGATGCCATCTCCGGGGATCTCGGCGGCGCCCGGGTAGATGCCGGGTTCGTCGTCGTCGCAGTCGATGGTGTCGTCGAAGCCGTCGCCGTCGGCATCGGTCACGGCGATGTCGGGTCGGCCGATGACGGCACCGATGTCGGCCACGCTGCCGTCGGGATCGGTGCCCACGCCGGCGTCGACCAGCGGTGAGTTGGCCCACGGCGTGATGTCGGCATCGCAGCTGGTGTACGGCGGTGGCGTCACCAACAGGGGTGCGGCTTCGACGATGGGGGCCGACGGGGTCACCCCCAGGCTGTGGGCAGCCACGGCCCACCAGCCCATGGCGGCCGACGTCGCCGAGCCGTTGAACCAGCCGATCGCCTCTTGCGGCTGCGGGCTGTAGGCAACGAGGGTGTTCTCGATGACGCCGTCGCTCGACTCGCCAAAAATGACCGTGCCGGGCAGCGTCCCGAACGTCAGGTTGTCCAGGTGGGTCTCGTGCTCCAGCCGGACGTCGGGATTGTCGAAGAGGCTGATGGAGCCGCCGTGCACGCCAGCGGTGTTGCCGATGAAGGCGTTGCGCGCGCCGCGGTAGCTGGTTCCAGCGGTGATGATGGCGCCGCCCCCGGCGAGCGAGGCGAGGTTGGCGCAGAACAGCGAGCCGTGCACCTCGACCGAGTCGGCGTTGTTCAGGGCGCCCAGCCCGGCGCCGTCCTCGGCTGAGTTGGCCTCGAACTGGCTCTCGCGCACCGAGACGTCGCTGGCCAGGAACAGCGCGACGCCGCCGCCGTAGTCATCGGAGATGTTGTTGGCGAAGCGGCTCTTGTCGATGCCGATGGGCCCGGTGTTGTTGATGGACACGCCGCCGCCGCGCCCGACGGCCTGGTTGCCGTCCACCACCAGCTGATCGAGGGTGACGGCGAAGTACCCCTCCGCCGAGCCCCCCGCGATGGCGCCCCCCGTGCCGGCCGCGACGTTGTCCACGAAGGTGCTCAACAGCACGCTGAGCGTGTGGTTGCCGTGCCAAACCGCGCCCCCCTGCCCCTCCTCGGCGATGGCGCCACCGACGGCTTCGTTGTCGATGAACTCGGCACCCACGATCTCGAGCGGCGCCCCCTCGGCAAAGACCGCCCCGCCCGCCTGTGCCCGGCAGCGCTCGAAGCGCTCCCCGCGGATCTCGAGGGGTGCGTCGACGGCAAAGATCGCCCCTCCCTTGTCCTGAAGCGCAAAGCCATCGAAGAAGCGCGAGTCGGCGATGAGCGCCGCGCCTAGCTGGACGAGGTTCAGCGCGCCGCCGGGCCCGTCGTTCGCCTGGGGGCTGGTGAAGTCGACGTCGGTGATGGTGAACGAAGCGGGACCCTCTGCGGCGATAGCGCCTCCCGCGGCCGCTTCGGTGCCGTCGAAGGTGCCCCGGAGCACGTCCACCACCGTGCCCACACCGGCCTCATCGTGCACGAACAGCCCGCCGCCGAGCCCGGTCGCCGCCGTGCCAACCCCAAAGCTGACGTCAATGAGACTGATGTCATCGACATCGTGGGCGTTGATGCCCCCGCCGTGCCCCCCGGCGAGGCAGCTCTCGAAGCCATCGCCATCAAGGCGGTGGGTTCCGCCCGAGAGCGAGACACAGCCGCCATTGCTGCTCGACGACCCGTTGGCCCACACCACGCCGTTGGTGGTGGACAGGTCGCAGCTGGCGCAGTGCAGGAAGGCCCCAAAGCGCCCCGACGAGCCCCCGTCGAAGGTCACCCCGTCGAGCGCGAGTGGGGCGCCGTTGACGTACAGCGCGCCCCCGTCGAAGCCCGCGCCGTTCAGCTCGAAGCGGGCACCGCTGACGTTCACGTCGAAGGGCGAGTCGTGGTAGATGGCCCCGCCGTTGCCCACGGCGTCGTTGCCGATGAACTTGGCGTCGGACACGTCCAACGCGCCGCCCATCACGTAGATGGAGCCACCCCCCGCACCCTCCTGACCACCCGCCTGACCACCCGAGTACTCGCCCCCCTGGATCACGACATTCGAGTCGGTGGCGCGCACGTGGGCGCCGCCCGTCGGCGTCGTCGTGGCCCCCATCACGACGTCCTGCAGTCGAACGGTCGCGGAGGCACCGGCGTCGATGAAGGTCATGTGGTTGGCTGAGTTGCCGCTCATGAACTCCGCTTCGTGGATCTCGAGCTCGTGGCCGTTCACCGACAGGCACGACGCGGACGGCACGGTGAGGCAGCGGATTTGATAGGGATCGCTGTCGGCGTGCATCTCGACGTCCCGCGGAATCACCAGGCCGGCGATCACGGTGTGGCTGCCGGGCAGCATCTGCAGGTCGCTGGCGCCGGCATCCAGGGCCTCCTGGACCGAACCGTGGTCGCAGCCGCTGCCCGTGTCGGGGCACACGGTGGCGGCCAGGGCCGAGGCGGCGATGATCATCAGCATGGGCATGGCGGCACTGTAGCAGGGTGCTGAAATGCCCGGCTTGCCGGGTATTTCAGCTCGCTGCTGGAGCACCGAACGGCAAACGTCCACGTCCACGTCCACGTCCACGTCCACGTCCACGCGACTGCGACCGTCCACATCCACGTCCACGTCCACGTGACCGTCGGCGTTCACGCACGCGTCGAAGTCGAAGTCGTTCTCGCCGAGACCGAACTCGAGACCGAGAAATCGACCTCGAGACCGAGAAATCGACCGCCGCGCTTCGCGAATCCGCCGTCCAACCTCTCGACTGCGACCGGGGACAGTGACCCTTGCAGGCCCTATTCCCGACGACGCCCCACCAGCGCGAGCACGAGCGGCAGGCCGAACAACCAAGGCGGCGCGCCGCCCGCCCCCAGCGACGCGCACCCACTGCCGCCCACCACCGACACCGACCAGATGCCGTCACAGTCGCGATCGACGCCGTCGCCCAGGGCTTCCTGGGCTCCCGGATGCACGCTGGGGTCGGTGTCGTCGCAGTCGACATCGGCCGCCGCGCCGTCGCCATCGAGGTCGACCACCGCGTCACGGTCGTCGCAGTCCTGGTCGATGCCATCGCCCGGGATGTCCACCGCGTCGGGGTGCCGCTCGGGGTCGGTGTCATCGCAGTCGTCGCCGCCGTGGGCATCGTGTGAGTGGCCGTCGCCGTCGACATCGGTCAGGTCGCCGCCGCTGCAGTCGTTGTCGATGCCGTCGTAGGGAACCTCCTGGAAGTCCGGGCTGCGTGCGGGGTCGTTGTCGTCGCAGTCGCGGCACTCCAGGCCGTACACGGCAGCCGCGCAGCCATCGCCGTCTTCGTCCAGCACGTCGCAGCTGCCCAAGCCCGGTGCGCCGGGGTACCGGCTGGGATCCTGGTCGTCGCAGTCGCCCGCAACCGACGCCTGGTCGGCCGCCGCCTCGCAGGCCAGCGTCCCGGCGCCCACTCCGAAGCCGTCGCCATCGACATCGGTGTACCAGAGCTGCTGATCGATGGCATCTTCGTCGGTCTGGCCGTCGCAGTCCTGATCCTGGCCATCACAGGTCTCTTCGGCGTCGGGGTACACCTCGTCGTCGGCGTCGTTGCAATCCTGGTTGTTGGTCACCGAGCCGGGCGAGCCCGTGCAGGCGATGACACCCGGCCCGGCCGACGAGCCAAAGCCGTCGAGGTCGGTGTCGGCGTACCAGGTCTGCACGTCGATGGCTCCGACCTCGAGCTCGCCGTCGCAGTCGTGGTCGACGTCGTCGCAGAGCTCGTCGGCCAAGGGGTGCACCGAGGCGTCGTTGTCGTTGCAGTCGTCGTTCGGGGCGGTCGAGCCAAGGGTGTCGTTCGGCTGGGTGCAAGCCAGCTGGGGCGCGACGGTGAAGTCGGTGTGCCCGTCTCCGTCGCCATCCTTGAACCACATGGGCCCGGAGTCGAGGTTCTGGTCGGTCAGGGAGTCGCAGTCGTTGTCGACCCCGTCGCAGACCTCCGAGGCGGCGGGGTGGATGGCCGTGTCGCCGTCGTCGCAGTCCTGGTCGTTGGCGGCGGTGTTGGCGGGCTGGACGCAGGCGTCGACGGGGGCGCTGGCATCGCCGTAGCCGTCGGTGTCGGTGTCGGCGTAGAAGGTGCCAGCATCGGTGGCGCCGAGGGAGGGGTCGCCGTCGCAGTCGCGGTCGACGGCATCGCAGTCCTCGGTGGCGCCGGGGTGGATCGTGGCGTCGGTGTCGTCGCAGTCGCCCTGGGTCGGCGTGAAGGTGTCGCCATCGGCATCGACGCGCCAGGGGTCGGCGAGGGGGCCGCCGCTGATGCCCAGATCGGCGACCGAACCGTCCAGATCGGCCATGCCGCTGTCGCCGGCGTCGATCTGCGGTGCAGACACGGTCGGCCACAGGTCGATGACGTCGCACCCGGCCGAGGTGGCGGTCAGGTAGGTGGGCATGCCCGGAACCACGGTGCCGACGCTCACGTTGGAGGTCGTGCCGCTGTTGTAGGCCATCACATAGTCGGCGCTGGCCGCGGCTCCCGAGCCCTGCAGGTAGGTCGCCGTCTGCGAGTCGAAGATGCTGTGGTCGATCCACAGTGAACCGGACACCTGGTAGATCGCCGTTCCCAGGCCGGCCCCGTTCTGCGAGAAGACCGAGAACTCGTGGGTGGCGTCCAGGCCCTGCCCATACCAGGCGCCGCCCTCGGCCACCGAGTTGTTGCGCACGAAGGTGTTGTTCGACCAGGTGGCCGTCTCGAAGTACTGAACCACCGCTCCGCCGCGCTGACCTCCGTCGCTCGGCGGCAGGACCGCGCCGTTCTCGCAGAACACGTTGCGGTACGCGTTCAGAGGGTCGGCCCGCACCCGGATGGCCCCGCCATCGTGCGCCTGGTTCTGCCGAAACAGCGAGTCGGCGATGACGACGGCGTCCATCAGGTTGAGCGCGATCGCGCCCCCACTCTGAGCGCGGTTGTTCCAGAAGTCGCTGTCGAACACCGCCAGGGTGCCGCCTTCCATGCGGATGGCTCCGCCCTGCCCCAGATCGGTGTCCGTGCTGTCCCCATGCCCATTGTGGAAGGCCACCCCAGACACGGCGAGGTCCAAGAGCCCCGTGGTGTTGGCCGCGTAGACGGCGCCGCCGCCGTCGGTCGCCTGGCCGTTGGTGAAGCTGCCCCCGGTGATGTCCACATCGGTGAACGCACCCGCCGGGTCGACGTAGATCCCGGCGCCGCGCGCGGCCAAGCCGTTCTCGAAGCTGGTCTCGTCGATGTCGACGGAGGGCACCCCCACCACGTGCACCGCCGCGCCGCGCCCCGCACCCCCAATCGACTGGGAGTTCTCGAAGGTCGCACCGGTGATCACCAGGGATCCGCCGGCCCTCTGAGACAGTCCGCCCCCGTTCACGGCGCGCGACGCGGCAAAGACGGTGCCGTCGATGGTGATGTCGCAGTTGCCGTCGCAGTAGATGCAGCCGCCGTCTCCGGTGCTCTCGTTGCCCTCGAAGCGGCCACCATATGCCTGCAGCTGCGAGCCGCTGAGCCACACCCCTGCGCCTTGAACCGCGCGGCCATTGCGCACGGTGGTGCCGTGCAGCTCGACGAGCGAGCCGGCCTGGGCCAGGATGTGGCCCCCCTGCCCCGCAGAATCCACGTGGTCGAAGGTGCTGTTTCGCACGATCACGTGCGTTCCGCTAGCCTGAATCAGCCCACCGTTTGCGCCCTGGGCGTCGTGGTACGGGATGTGAACCCCATCCAGCTCGAGTGTGCCGCCGGTGCGGACGTGCACGGGAGCTCCGTTGGTGGGCTGAAAGCGGATGTTTCGCCGCCACACGACGTCGGCTCCGGTGGTGCTGTACGCACAGGGTCCACCGGAGCAATTGATGGTGGCCAGCCCTGCCGCAGGCCCCTCGATGACCACGTCGTGCACCTGATCGTGCTGCGCCAACCCATAGTTCCCCGACTGGAGCTGCACCGGGTTGGCGGCCGGATCACCCAGCGCATCCACAAGCGCGCTGTAGTCACAGCCCGTGCCACACACGGTCTTGGGCGCAGCCTCGGCAGAAGAGGCCACCAGCGCAAGAATCAGCGTCGGCGTCGCATGGAACACGCCACCAGCATGCCAACGAACCAGGGCCAAGGTCTACTACCGCCTGCAGATGCGCTGCATCCGCAGCCCGATCCACCCACCGTGTAGGACTGCCAGGTGCCACTGCAGTCCCGATCCACCCCTTCGCCCGGGGACTCGGCCGCCCCGGGAAAGATGCTGGGGTCGGTGTCGTCACAGTCGACGTCCGCGGGGTGCCCGTCGCCATCCTGGTCTTGGACATCGAACGTGTCACAGTCCTGGTCGATGCCGTCTCCTGGAGGGTCGTCTGCTCCGGGGTAGATGCTGGGATCGGTGTCGTCGCAGTCGGTGCCACCGACCTCGGCCGAGTGGTAGCCGTCGCCGTCCTGGTCGGTGTTCTCGCCGCCTGCGCAGTCGTTGTCGACGCCGTCGTCGACCACCTCCGGAGCGCCAGGGTACACATCGGCGCGGCTGTCGTCGCAGTCGCCGGGCACCGACGCCCGGTCGTCGGCGAAACAGCCAGGCTCGGCCGGCCACACGCCGTAGCCATCTTGATCGGCGTCGGTGTACCAGTCGGTCCAGGTGGCGGGGTCGTCGTCGACCTGGCCGTTGCAGTCGTTGTCGACGTTGTCGCAGACCTCGGCGGCGCCCGGGAAGGCCAGGGGCTCTCCATCGTCGCAGTCGGCGTCGTTGGTGACCCGGCCGGTCTGGGACGCGCACGACGCCTGCGGCGCGCCCGCCCCGAACCCGTCGCCATCACTGTCGACGTACCACAGCAAGGTGTCGGTGGCGCCGGGCGGGTCGACGGAGCCATCGCAGTCGTTGTCCAGCCCGTCGCACAGCTCGGGGTGGTCTGGGTGCACGGCGCCGGAGCCATCGTCGCAGTCGGTGGCGTCGGACACGTGATCGCCCGGCGCATCGCAGGCGATCACCCCCGTGTGCGACGCGTCGCCAAAGCCGTCGTCATCAACATCGGGGTACCACGTCGAAGCGTCGACGGCCCCGTCGTCGGGCGCGCCGATGCAGTCGTTGTCGATGCCATCGCACACCTCCTGGGCGCCGGGGTTTGTCGCGAATACGCCGTCATCGCAGTCGGTGTTGTCGGTCACGTAGCCAACAGGCTCATCGCAAGCGAGCACCGAGGCCGAAGCGTCGCCATAGCCGTCCACGTCGGTGTCGGCGTACCAGGTCGACGCGTCCACAGCGCCCACGTCGGCGCTGCCGTCGCAGTCGTTGTCGATGCCGTCGCACACCTCGGCGGCCCCGGGCTTCACGTCGAAGGCGTCGTCGTCGCAGTCCAGGGAGTTGGCCGCGGAGTTGCCCGGCTGCACACACGCCGAGAAGGGGTCGGCGATGTCCCCGAACCCGTCGTTGTCATCGTCGGCCCACAGCAGCAGCGCGTCGATGGCACCGATGTCGGCGGTGCCGCTACAGTCGTTGTCGACGCCGTCGCACACCTCGACCGCCGACGGGTTGATGCTCGCGTCGTCGTCGTCGCAGTCGAGCCCACCCGCCAGCAAGCTGTCCTCCCCGTCGCCATCGGCGTCCCACACCGCGGGGCCCCCTTGAAACGCGCCCAGATCCGAGCTGTCCGACGCCGCCCCGACGAGCTCGGTGCCCGGAAGCGGCCACCACTCTCCCAGGCAGTCGGCCGACGTCAGGTCGGAGCCCTGAGCCAGCCCGAGCGCCGAGGGCACCATGTACGCCCCGAGGTTCGCCGGGCCCGACGTGTCCGAGTTGGTGTTCATGAACCACGCGTTCACCCCCATGCCGATGATGGACTGGCCATGCACCGCGCCCATGGTGCTGGAGTGCGCGAACACGTTGTCCTGCCCCACGAAGGTGCCGGTGTTCATGTACACCCACAGCGCCGCACCAAAGCCACCCGCCTGGTTGTGAACGAAGGTGTTGTGATCGACGGTCCAGGTGACATTGGTGCTGGTGGACTTGTCCAAGCGCAGCGCCCCGCCCCCGGCAGCGCTGGTGTTGCGGACAAAGAGGTTCTCGGCGACCTCCAGGGTCGATGCTGCTCCAGAGTCGGCCAGCAGCACCCCGCCTACGAGGTTGCTCGAGGCGTTGTCGCAAACCCGGTTGCCCATGAAGTGGTGGGAGCCGCGCGCATTGGCGATGACCGCGCCTCCGACGTTGGCTTGATTGGACGTGAACTGGCTGTCGGAGACCGAAAAGGCATCGTCCACGAACGTGCTGCTGAACCACACGGCACCGCCGCTCTCTGCCGCCGTGTTGCCATCGAACACGGTGTCGTTGACCGCCAGCTCGGTGTTCAAGGCATAGATCGCGCCACCTTGGTACGCCTGGCCGCCGTCGAAGCGCGAGCCCACCACCGACAGCTTGCTCAGGTTGCCGGTGTACACCGCACCGCCGTTCTGCGTGGTGCCACAGTCGGTGAAGTTCACTTCGTCCAGGACGACCTCTCCGGCACCGTTGTGGACGCGCAGGCAGCCCCCATCGCCCGCGACCGGCGTCAGGTTGGACTTCGAGAACGTGGTACCGCTGATCGTCGCGGGCACATCGAGGCCGTTCAACCAGAACCACACCGACGTGTTGGTCGAGCTCTGCACATCGACAAAGGACGAGTCGGCGATGGACAAGGTGGCGCTGGCGTCGTTGGCCTGCCAGTACAGGCGCGGGGTGTCGGTGAGCGCCAGGCGGGTGGCATCGAGCGACCCGTTGCCCGAGATCGTGTCCGGCCCCGAGCGCGTGTCGGTGATGGTGACGTCGGTCAGGGTGAGCGTGCCCGAGCCCAGCGGGGCGTAGATCGCATCGCCGAACTCGCCGCCCTGCGCATCGGTGATCGTGGTGTCGGTGATGGTGAGCTGGGCCGGCCCAGTGAGCGCCTGCACAAAGACAGCACCGCCCCAGCTGCCGCTCGAGGTGCCCGTGAAACTGGAGGTGTTCTCGACCAACACCGTGCTGTCGATGGCGCCAATGGCGCCGCCCTTGCCCGAGGCCGACGTGCCGGTGAAGCTCGAGTTGCGCACCGTCACGAGCGACTCGTCGGCGAAGATTGCGCCACCGTCGCCGTTGTTGGCCCGACCGCCCGTGAAGTCGGAGCCATCGACGGTCAGGGTCGAGGTCTCGACATAGATGTGGCCGCCCCGGTCGGCCTGTCCATTGTTGAAGGCCCCGTTGTGCACGGTCACGTTCGACGACGAGGTGATGGAGATGAAGCCGCCGAAAGCCAGGTTCGATCCGTTCTCGAAGGTCACCCCGCCCAGCTGAGCGCCACCGCCATCGACCGCGATCGCGCCGCCGATGCCGGAGGGCGCCCTGCCTCCGTTGAAGACGGTGCCCCCGGACTGGCTGAGCGTCGCCCCGCCCACCACGCGCACGTGACCGCCATTGCCTGACGTCGCGTGCCCGTTCTCGAAGCGCCCGCCCGTCACCGTGACGCCGCCCAGATCCTCGATGATCAGGCTCGCCCCCTCGGCGCGGGTGCAGTTGCGCACCGTCACATCGATGAGCTCGAGCTGCGCTGCCGCGCCGCCCGCCCTGAACTCGCCCACGTGCATGCCCGCGCCGCTGTTGCAGTCCACCACCAGGTCGCGAACGATCAGGTGGGAGCTGGCCTGCGCGCGGATCACGGCATCGTTCCCATTGCTGCGCCAGCTCACCGGCCCGGTGGCCGGCGCCGGGCGAATGGTGACGCCCTGAACCGCTGAGTTGAGCACGATGGGCACCTGATCACCGATGCTCGCCAGCAGGTGCACCTCGCCGCCGGGGTCCACGTCCCCCAGGGCGGTCTGGATCTGCGTGTAGCCGGTGCCATCCGCCGCCGAGCCCACCACGACGACCGGCACCGCGCTCGCGGGTCGGAACAGCGCCAGGGTCAGCAGCATGGGGGTCACGCGTGCACTCTACCCCCACTCTTGTATGATGCCGCCTCCCTTCCGAGAGTCCCCCTATGAGCAAGCTTCCCCCGGACCGTTCCGAGACCGTGTTCTCGGACTTCAAGCCGGCCTACACCAAGAACCAGGCCGCGGTCGAAGCCAACCGCTGCCTGTACTGCAATGACGCGCCCTGCATCACCGCATGCCCCACCTCGATCGACATCCCGGAGTTCATCCGCAAGATCGCGACCGGCAACACCAAGGGCAGCGCCCGCACCATCTTCGACAGCAACATCCTGGGCATGAGCTGCGCCCGGGTGTGCCCCGTCGAGGTGCTCTGCGTCGGAGACTGCGTGTACAACGAGATGGGCGTTCCCCCCATCCAGATCGGCAAGCTGCAGCGCTACGCCACCGATGCCGCCTTCGACGCCGGGTGGGAGTTCTACGAAGCGGGCGCCGACACCGGCAAGTCCGTGGGCATCATCGGCGCCGGCCCCGCCGGTCTGGCCGCCGCACATCGCCTGCGCCGCTTCGGCCACGCCGTCACCATCTACGAGAAGCGCGAGGTCACCGGCGGGCTCAACACCACCGGTGTCGCCCCCTACAAGATGCCCGCCGAGCGTTCGGTGCAAGAGGTCGACTGGATCCTGTCCATCGGCGGCATCGAGGTCAAGACCGGCATCAGCGTGCCCGGCGACGTCTCCTGGGCCGACCTCGAGGCCAAGCACGACGCCCTGTTCATCGGATTCGGCCTGGGCCCCGACAGCAAGCTGCGCGGCGCCGCCGAGGGCATCGACGGGGTGCTGGGCGCCGTCGACTGGATCGAGCAGATGAAGCTCGGCAAGGTCGACCTGTCCGGCGTGCGCAATGCCGTGGTCCTGGGCGGCGGAAACACCGCCATGGACGTGCTGCGCGAGCTGCTGGGCCTCGGCGTCGAGAACGTCAAGATGGTCTACCGCGGCCAAGAGGCCAGCATGACCGGGTACAAGCACGAGTGGACGGCGGCCAAGAACGAAGGCAGCCGCGTCGTGTGGGCCACCCAGCCCACCGACTTCGTGGCCACGGATGGCAAGGTCACCGGCGTCACCTGCGTGCGCGTCGACGCCGACAAGCAGCCCATCGACGGCACCGAGCACGTCATCGCCGCCGACCTGGTGCTGTTGGCCATCGGCCAAGCCAAGCTCGGCGCACTCGCTGCGTCGCTCGACGGGGTCGAGATCGAGTGGGGCCGCATCAAGACCGGCCAGGCCGGCGCCACCGGCCGTCCCGGCGTCTACGCGGGCGGCGACTGCGCCAACGGCGGAAAAGAGGTCGTCAACGGGGCGGCCGAGGGTCGCGACGCGGCCGTTGCAATCCACGCATACCTGACGGGAGGTGAGTGATGCCCAGCCTTTGGACGAACTGCGCCGGTATCGAGTCCCCCAACCCCTTCTGGCTCGCCAGCGCGCCTCCGGCCAACAGCGGTGAGCAGGTGCAGCGCGCCTTCGACGCCGGCTGGGGCGGAGCGGTCTGGAAGACGCTCGGTCAGCCCATCCAGAACGTGAGCAGCCGCTTTGGCGCCATCAAGTGGAAGGGCAACAACGGGGTGGGCTTCAACAACATCGAGCTCATCACCGACCGGCCCCTCGAGGCCAACTTCCGCGAGATCTACGAGACCAAGAAGAAGTACCCCAAGCACGCGGTCATCGCGTCGCTGATGGTCGAGACCCGCGAAGAGTGGAAAGAGATCATCAAGCGCAGCGAAGACGCGGGCGCCGACGGCCTCGAGCTCAACTTCGGCTGCCCCCACGGCATGTGCGAGCGCGGCATGGGCTCGGCGGTCGGGCAAGAACCCCTGGTCAACGAGCGCATCACCAGCTGGGCCAAGGAGTTCTCGAACGTCCCGGTGCTGGTCAAGCTCACCCCCAACGTGGGCGACATCCGCCCGCACGGCCTCGCCGCGCAGGCAGGCGGCGCCGACGGCGTCAGCCTCATCAACACCATCAAGAGCATCATCGGCGTCGACATCGACAACTTCGTCCCGCAGCCGGTGGTGGGCAGCAAGTCCAGCAACGGCGGCTACTGTGGCGCCGCGGTGCGCCCCATCGCTCTGCACATGTGTGCTGCACTTGCCCGCGACCCGGGCTTCAATGTGCCCATCAGCGGCATTGGCGGCATCACCAACTGGCGCGACGCGGTCGAGTTCATCTTGCTGGGCAGCAGCTCGGTGCAGGTGTGCACCGAGGTCATGCTGCGCGGCTACCGCATCGTCGAAGACATGAACGAGGGCCTGCTGGAGTACATGCGCACCCACGGCTTCGAGACCATCGACCAGATGGTGGGCAAGGCGGTGCCGGCGTACTCCGACTGGGGCAACCTCGACCTCAACTTCGAGAGCATCGCCAAGATCAACGCCGACGCCTGCATCGGCTGCCAGGTGTGCATGGTGGCCTGCCACGACGGCGCCCACCAGTGCATCCACCCCAACCCCGACGGCAGCCGGGTGCCCATCATCGACGAAGACGAGTGCGTGGGCTGCAACCTGTGCCAGATCGTGTGCCCGGTCGAAGACTGCATCAGCATGGTCGAGGTCGACAACGGCTACGACCCCGCGACCTGGAACGACCACGTCGGCGGTGGTGCGACGCTGCGTCCCAAGAAGGGCAGCCACGGCTGATGCGCCGTGGGGTGCGCTGTCGGTCCTTTGCGGAACCGACACACGCCCCGCCCCGGTCCCGAGATACCTATGGGCGCTTCTGCGGCGGGTCTGCCCCCGTCGCTCCAGGGGACCCTCGATGCGCACGCTCGCCCTCGCCACAGTGCTTCTTCTCGCCGGCTGTCCCAACGCCGACGACACCGCAGACACCTCGATGACCGACGCGGACACCGACGCCGATGCCGATGCCGACGCCGACGCCGATGCCGATGCCGACGGTGATGCCGACACCGACGTGCAGATCGACGTGGGTGACCCCTCCCGCGATCTGGTGCTCGAGACCTGCAGCACCACCCTGCCCACGCCAACGGGCGGCCTGTGCTCGGTCAGCGGCAACCCGGCCACCGCCACCCACGTGCTGCTCCAGGGCCGCATCGCCGCGCCCGACAAGATCTACGAGAACGGGGGCGTGCTGTTCGGCACCGGCGACAACGCCGCCATCGAGTGCGTGGGCTGCGACTGCACCGAGCCCAACGACACGCTGGTGATCAGCTGCCCCGACGGCATCGTGAGCCCCGGCCTCATCAACGCCCACGACCACATCCGCTACAACCTCGAAGACCCCGCCAACGCCAGCGACGAGCGCTACGACCACCGCAACGACTGGCGCCGCGGCAAGCGTGGGCACAGCTCCATCCCGTCCAGCAGCACCTCCACCCGCGAGGCCGTTCTCTACGGCGAGATGCGCATGCTGTTCTCGGGCACCACCTCCATCGCGGGCTCCATCAGCAGCGTCGACGCCTCGGGGCTGCTCCGCAACCTCGACAACTCGTCCTACAACGAAGGCCTGGGTGGCGGCTCGGCCGAGTACGACACCTTCCCCATGGGCGACAGCGACGGCGGCCAATACGCCAGCGGCTGTGGCTCGTACAACATCCGCTCGTCCGCGGTGCTGGCCAATCGGGTGTACCTGCCGCACATCAGCGAGGGCATCGACGACGAGGCGAACAACGAGTTCAAGTGCGCCTCGTCCAACAGCAATGGCGGCACCGACCTGGTGGCCGACAACACCAGCATCATCCACGGCATCGGCCTGACCCCGGGCGACATCGAGGTGATGGCCAACGAGGGCGCTCACCTCGTCTGGAGCCCGCGCAGCAACATCAGCCTGTACGGCATGACCGCCAACGTGCTCACCCACCACAACATGGGCGTGCCTGTGGCGCTGGGCACCGACTGGACGCCGTCGGGCTCGGCCAACATGCTGCGCGAGCTGGCCTGCGCCGACTACCTCAACGAGAACCACTACAACTACGCGCTGACGTACCGCGACCTGTTCCACACCACCACGCGCAACGCCGCCATCGCCATGGGCACCCAGGGCCAGCTCGGCGTGCTGGCGCCGGGCGCCATCGCCGACATCGCCGTCTACGATGCCCACGGCCTGACGGGCTACGACGCCGTCGTGCACGCCGACATCGCCGACACCGAGCTGGTGCTCCGCGGCGGCCGGCCGCTGTACGGAAACACCGCCCTGCTGGGCAGCATCCTGACCGACACCTCGTCGTGCGACAGCATCGGCGGCTGCCTGTCGTCCTCGTCGGTGTGCCTGGACACCGAGCTGTCCCTGTCGCAGATCGAGTCGTCGGTGGGCAACAACGCCTACGACTTTGCCCAGTGCGGGGTGCCGGCGGGTGAGCCCACCTGCATCCCCATGCGCGACAACGAAGACAACGACGGCGTGATCTTCCCCATCAGCGCCCCCAACGACTACGACCAGGACGGCATCGTCGACCACCTCGACACCTGCCCCGACGTGTTCGATCCGCCGCGCCCCATCGAAGACGGCTTCCAGGGCGACTGGGACCTGGACGGCCTGGGCGACGCCTGTGATCCCTGCCCGCTCACCACGGCGACCACCTGCGACTGGCTCGACCTCGACCTCGACGGCGTCGACAACTACGACGACAACTGCCCCGACGACGCCAACCCCAACCAAGACGACGGCGACGCCGACGGCATCGGCGACGCCTGCGACAGCTGCCCCAGCTTTGCCTCCACCAGTGGCGCCTGCCCCCAGATCGTCTACGGCATCAAGACCGGCACCGTTGCGCTGGGCACGCCCGTCGCCGTGCAGAACATGGTGGTCACCGCCGTGCGCCCCGGCCGGGGCTTCTTCAGCCAGCTCACCAGCGACCAGCCGGGCTACACCACGGCCCAGCACAGCGGGCTGTGGTCCTACACCGGGGGCGCTGGCCTGCCCGACGTCGGCGACGTGGTCACCATCGAGGGCGCGGTGCAGGACTTCTTTGGCCAGGTCCAGCTCGACGCCGCGACGGTGCTGGCCGTGCAGAGTACCGGCCACGACATGCCCGACCCCGTCGTCGTCGACGCCAGCCAGGTGTCCAATACCGGAGCCGACCGCGAGGCCTACCAGGGCGTGCTCATCCGCGTCGAAGACGTGCAGATCACCGCGCTGCAGCTGCCCGCCGGCCCCGGAGACAGCGACCCCTCCAACGAGTACGAGCTCGACGGCGTGCTCGCAGTCGACGACTACCTGTACCTGACCGACCCGCTGCCGGTCGTCGGCGAGACCTGGGACAGCGTGACCGGTGTGCTGCGCTGGGGCCACGACAAGTCGCAGCTGCTGCCGCGCAGCGCCCTCGACATCGTGACCGGGCCGGCCAAGCCGGCCACCTTCGACCCCACCGAGCTCTTTGTCCAGGCCAGCTCCACCGGCGTCCCCGTCGACCTGTGGCTGCAGCGCCCCGCAGCGGCCACCGAGACGGTCGACATCGACTGTGGCACCGGCTCGCTCACCTGCCCGTCCACCCTGGCCTTCGCCGTCGCCCAGCAAGACCAGACGCTGACCTTCGACGCGGGCGCCGCCAGCGACGACGCGCAGACGATCACCGCCGACCTCAATGGAACCACCGCCGAGGCCACGGTGTGGGTCTACGACGACAGCACCACCCGCGTGGTCACGGCGCTGCGGCCCGACCCCCTCTCCGTCACCACCGACACCAGCGTCGATGTCACGGTGTGGCTCAACATCCCCGCACCCAGCGGCGGAAGCACGGTCAGCCTGTCCTCGGGCAGCCTGCTCAACGTGCCCGCCACGGTCGATGTCCTGGCCGGCGAGCGCTCCGCGACCTTCAGTATCGACGCCGGAGACACCGCTGGCACCGGCCGAATCACCGCGGTGCTCGGCGACACGGTCGAGCTCGACGTGACCATCGCCTCGCTGCCTACCGGAAGCGGCCTGTTCATCAGCCAGTACATGGAGGGCAGCTCCAACAACAAGATCCTCGAGATCTACAATGCCAGCAGCGCTCAAGACCTGTCGCAGTGCCAGGTCACCGTGTTCAGCAACGGCAACAGCTCGGGCAGCCCCATCACGCTCGATGCCGTGACCCTGGGCTTTGGCGAGACCTTCTTGCTGTGCCACAGCAGCGTGGCCATCACGTCGGCCTGCGACCAGTCGACGGGCAGCCTGGGCTTCAACGGCAACGACGCCATCGAGCTGGCCTGCAACGGCATCCCCGCCGACGTCTTTGGCAAGATCGGCGAAGATCCGGGCAGCGACGGCTGGGGTGCGGGCACCAAGGACGTCAACCTGATCCGCGACTGCGCCGTGACCACCGGCGACCCCAACGGCGCCGACGACTTCGACCCTGCCGTCGGGTGGATCAACGGGACCCAGGACGATCCCAGCGAGCTGGGCGGGCACTGCGACTGAGCATGGGGTCAGATCACTAGAGGCCACTGCAGAAGGCCGCGTAGCGGCCGTTGCAGGGCCCGTGCCCGTGCCCGTGCCCGTGCCCGTGCCCGAACGCCATGGCTGGGCGCTTCGAAGGGCGAAGGCTGCTCGCCTCGCACCGTTGCGGTTCTCCATGAGCCCATGCGCCATGTACGCGAGCTTGGCCTCCTTGCCGCGTCCCTTGCCGAACAGCTTCGCCTCCGGGTCTGTCTTCGATTCGTGGGTGTCGTTGCGGCGCTTCGTCCCCTTGAAGTCGGCGAATCCGTTGTTGTCGCCGTCATCGTCGTCCTTTGGCCGGAACGCCTTCATCGACGCCCACGCCTCGATCAGCGAGCCATCGACAGAGAAGTGGTCGTCACTGATGAGGAGTTCGCGCCTGCCGAGAAGGCCCGCTTCTACCGAATCGCGAAGCGGTCCGCGACCGAGGCAGCCGCACAGGTCATCGTGGCGAGTCGACTCGGTCTCGCCCCTGGGGCTGACGTCCCGAAGGCCCGCGAACTCCTCCATCGCCTCGTCCCCATGCTGGTCCGCATGGCCGCCAACGCTGAACGGCGACGCCCCTGAAGATGCGGAGTCCGCGCCTCACCGAATCGGGCACGGGCACGGGCACGGGCACGGGTCAGGATGCGCAGAACGCGCGCTCCGCGCGCTGTTCTGCGGCGTCCCACTAGAGGCGCGGAAATCCCAGGGCGTTGGTCATGGGGTCCGATCCTGGCCACGCGCCCCGCCACCCTACGGCAGACACACCCGCCACGTGCCGTCGCCCAGCACGCACACCGCGACCGAGCCGTGCGCCACGGTGGTGCGCTCGTCTTGATTGCCGAGCAGGCCGTCTTCGGTGACCCACACCGCGTCGACCCAGGGCGCCAGGGCCTCGAGCGCCTCTTCGCTAGGAGCGTCCAGGTAGGCGTTGTTGGCCCCCACCACCGCCACGCTGGGGCGCAGCCAGCCCGTCCAGGTGGCGTTGGTGGAGCTGCTGATGCCGTGGTGGCTGACGTGCACCACATCGACCCCGTCGGCGGGCACCCACGGCAGGTCGTCGGCGTGGGCCACGACGGCGCTCTCGACGTCGGGGGTGCCCTTGCCGCCGCCGGTCAGGTCGCCGGCAAACAGGTAGTCGAAGGTGCCCCAGCTGATGACGCCGGCCAGAGACCGGGGGTTGTCTTCGCTCCCCAGGTCGACGGTGGTGGACAGGTCGACCACCCCGTTGCTGGTGGCGAGCTGCCCGCTGGCCAGGAAGATCGTGAGCACCGCGCCATGGCCCAGCTCGATCGAGGTGGGCAGCTCGGTGAGGTCTTGCCGGAGCACCCGACCGGTGATGGCAACGGCGTTGTTGCCGCTGAACAGGTCGTCGAAGCCACCCACATGGTCTGAGTCTTCGTGGGTGAGCACCACGTGGTCGATGGACGTGACGCCATGGGCGTCGAGCTCGGCGCGCACCTCGGAGGTGTGCTGGCTGCTGCCCACGTCGATGAGCACGGTGGTGCCGTCGGGCCCGATCACCAGGGCCGCCTCGCCGATCCAGCTACTGCCCAGGTCGAGCTGCTCGATGCGCAGCTCGCCCGCGGGGATGCCATCGCCTGAGTCGCCGGTTGGGGCGGTGTCGTCGGGCAGCGAGCTGTCGACCGGATGCGGCGGACCGCCGGTGCAGGCCACGAGGAGCAGGAGGGCTACCACAGCGTGGGCACCGGGTATCGGGCCAGATCGGCGTCGGGGGTGAGCACGACCAGATTGTCGGCCCGCGCGACGCCGACCAGGAGCCGATCGAAGGGGTCGCGGTGGTGCCATGGCAGGCCCTCGGACTCGAAGATGTGTTGCGGCCGAATCGCGAGCTCCCTGGCTTGAAGCCGCATGGTGCCCTGAGCAAAGAAGGCATCGGTGGCCATTGTGAGTCGAAGCTTGCCCACGCTGGCTTTGATGGCCAGCTCCCAGAGCGTCACATGACTGACGAACAGCTCGGAGTGAGGGTCTAGCAGCACGCGCGATGCTGCCGGCGACAGCTTGCTGGGGTCGCGGGCGCTCCATAGCAAGACGGACGTGTCGAGCAGCGCCCTCATGCATACTCCTCGAATTCGGCCAGGGGAGCGTCGAAGTCGTCGGCCATGTAGAAGCCCTCGGCATCGGCCAGCCAGCCCAGCTTCACCCGCGGCTCGGCCGCCTGCTCGACCAACGACAGGCGCACCACCGGCTTGTTGCGTCGGCAGATGACCACCTCTTCGCCGGCCTCGGCAGCCGCCACCAGCTCACTGAGCCGGGCCTTGGCCTCGGCGATGTTCATCGACTTCATCGCAGTTGGTCCATGTTGGTGCCGACATGGACCATAACCGCTCCCCACCCGCACGCGCTACGGTGGTGTCATGACGCTCGAGGTCGGCCAGCAAGTGGGCCGCTACATCGTCGATGCCCGCCTCGGAAGTGGCGGAATGGCCACGGTCTACAAGGTCCGGCACCAAGAGCTGGGGTCGCCCTTTGCGCTCAAGGTGCTGGACCTCGTCACCGACGTGCTGACCGAGCGATTTCGAAGCGAGGGCCTGTACCAAGCGCGGCTCGACCACCCCCATGTCGTCAAGGTCTTCGATGTGATGACGGTGGAGGGACGGCCCGCCCTGCTGCTCGAGTACATCGAGGGCGAGAGCCTGCGGGAGTGGATGGACATCCCCCGCGAGCTCGACCAGGTCGAGGCGGTGTTTCGCGGCATCCTGTCGGGCGTCGACAAAGCCCACGAGGTCGGCCTGGCCCACCGCGACCTCAAGCCCGAGAACGTGTTGATGGCCAAGACGCCCGACGGCGAGTGGCTGCCCAAGGTGGCCGACTTCGGCATTGCCAAGCAGATCGACGGCGACGGTCCCACCCGCACGGGCATCGGCCTGGGCACGCCCGGCTACATGGCGCCGGAGCAGATCCGCGAGGCCAAGGACGTCGACCACCGCGCCGACATCTTTGCCCTGGGTGTCATCCTGTACGAGATGTGCTGCGGGCTGCGGCCCTTCCGCGGTGCCGACACCCTGGACGTGATCCAGTCGGCAGCGAACGGCCTGTTCACGCCGCCCACCGAGCTTCGCGCCGGCCTGCCGCCCCACATCGAAGAGGCCATCCTGGGCTGCCTGGTCACCAACCGGGTGATGCGCTTTCAGACCTGCGCCGACGTGCGCGCGGCCCTCGATGGTCAGGTGCGCAGCGCCACCGAGGAGACCTGGGTGCACCCCGAAGAGGGTGGCAACCTGTCCACCGCCGCCGATCTGCTCGACCAGATCGAGCGCCTGGACGTGCCCAGCCTTGAGCCGGCCACCCAACCCGACACCGTGGTCCGCGAGCCCGCAGCTCCACCCCCGGCGGCACCCTCCCGTGCCGCTCCGGTCGCGGTCGCCGCGATCGCGGCCGCAGTGGCCGCAGCCGGGGCGAGCTTCTTGGCCCCGCAGTCCACGCCAGAGCCGCCCCCGGCCGGAACGCTGCAGCTCGACTCGGTCATCGTCACCCCCTTCACCGTCGAGGGCCCCCCCGGACACGACTGGCGCGGCTCGGGCCTGGCCACCGACCTCACCTTCGCGCTCGCGGCCAGCGGCGGCACGCGGGTGCTGTCCCAGAGCGCGCTGGCCCGCTACGAGCACCCGCCCTCGCCCGACCAGCTGGGCCGCGACCTCGCCGTCGACTACGTGATCGAGGGCAGCATGCGCACAGCGGGCGGCACGCTGACCACGCAGACCTCGGTGGTGCGCACCTCGGACGCCTCGGTGGCGTGGACCGCGACCCACACCGGCCCCGACGCACGGGTGGCGGGCACCAACGGCCTGGTGGTGAACGGCCTGCTCGCCGCGATGGGGCTGCCCGAGCGTCCTCCCCTCCAGAGCGACGAGCGCCTGGCCGCGCTGACGCCGTACGTGAAGGGGCGCGAGATCGTGCGGCGGTACGACGAGGCCCGCTACCCCGAGGCGGACGCCGCCCTGCGCCAGGCGATCGAAGCCGACCCCACCTTCGGCGATGCCCGCGCCTGGCTGGCCCGCCTGTACATGCACGAGGGCTGGCACGGCGAGGGCACCGAGCGCGACCTCATCGCCGAGGCCGAAGACCTGCTCACCGAGGGCCTGGCGAGCGACCCCGACAATCCCCTGCTGATGCGCACCCTGGGCCGGGTCATGCTCGTTCGCGGGCGGGTCGAGCCGGCCTTCGAGATGCTCAACAAGGCCGTTGCGGGCGCCGACGCCAGCGCCGATCTGTACATCGACCGCTACGAGGTCGAGGTGCGCGCCGGTGCGCTCGAGCTCGCGGGCCGCGACATCGCCAAGGCGCAGGAGCTCGACCCCTACTCGGTGCGGGTGTGGACCAACTCGGCCTGGTACACCATCTACAGCCAGCAGTGGGGGGAGCTCGAGCCCGTGCTGGCCAAGGCTGCTGCCCAGGGCGTGGTGCACCACTGGCTGCCCGAGGCCAAGGCCGAGAGCCTGCGCCGCCACCGCCAGACCGAGGCGCTCGAGGCCTACGTGGCCGTTCACCCCGTGCAGATGAGCGTGGCGATGCACCAAGGCGACGAGGACTGGCTCGCGGCCGAGGTGAACGAGCGCATCGATCTCGGTCGCGAGCGCCCCAACGGCATCATCGAGCGTGCCCGCTACCAGGCCGCGCTGGGTCGCACCGACGACGCGCTCGAGTCCCTGGCCACGGTGCTCGAGCTGTACCCGGGCTTCTTGTGCCACACGGTCGACCCGGTGTTCGACGAGGCCAAGCAGACGCAGCGCTGGGCCGAGATCGAGGCCAAGGCCAAGGCCGGGTCCGAGGCGATGAGCCGACGCATGGAGGGGGCCTGGGTGCCGTAGTGGTGGTGCGGCCTAGATCCCGACCGACAGCACCACGCAGCACATCGACAGGCACGCGAACAGCATCGTGAGGCCCTCGCTGGCCGCCGGGCGCACGAACAGCGCCACCTCGACCGCGCTCACCCGCGGCGGGGCCCAGACGTCGATGGTGGTGCTCGTGCTCACCAGGACAGTGTGACGGAAAACCCGACCGCCCGCCGAAACTCAGGGCGCGTTCCCCATCAAGAAGGTCCAAGCCGCGTCTTGCGCATCTGCGCGGTACTCGTGCCCCGCGCTGGCGGTCCACAGCTCGCTGTCCCAGCCCTGGGCATCGAACTCACCCTTTGCGTACGTGGCGTGGGCGTAGGGAACGACCGTGTCGGCGTCGCCGTGGGCGATGTGCACGGGGATGGCGCGTCCGGGGGAGGGCCAGGCGCCCGACACCTCGGCCGTCTGCATGGAGCCGGCGTACACCGCGTAGCCCGCGATCACCGTGCTGTTCTGCAGGGCCATGTTGTGGGTCCAGTGGGCGCCGGCGCTGTAGCCGTGCAAGAACAGCCGATCGAGGTCGATGTTGTAGCTCGTGCTCGCGTGGGTGAGCATGCTGTTGAAGGCGCTCACGTCCGAGGCGAAGTTCCAGCTGGTGCCGGTCTCGCTGTCCAGCCCGTACACGATGAAGCAGTGCGCATCGGCGGTGGGCTTCCAGCTGTCCACCATGTCGGCGCCGGTGCCGCCCGAGCCGTGCATCGTGAACAACACGGGCTTGGCGATGCCGCTGTTCACCGCGCACGCCGGCGCGTACCACGTCCACGAGCGCCCCGACACGGTCGTGCTCCCGTCCCCGACCGCTCCACCCGAGCCACCGGACGGGGTGCCCAGCCCGCTACTGCCCGTGCCCGTGCCCGCGCCCGCGCCCGTGTCATCGGTGTCGGTGTCAGGGTCGTTGTCGGTGTCGAGCGCGTCGGTGCCCGTGTCCTGGCTCTGGGTGTCGCTGTCCTGCCAGCCCGCATCCGCAGCGGTGTCCTCCCAGGCATCGACCCCGGTGTCCTGCCAGAGCTCCCCGTCATCGACGTAGGGCGTGGAGCCACACGCGGTGGCCAGAAGCAGCAGGAATGGGACAGACAGCAAGCGCGACACCGGACCTCCAGGTACCCGGTGCATCGCAAGCCCCGTGCCATGCTGAGAGGGGCGTTGGAGCGGGGTGTCGGTGGAGGGCGGGGTCTTTTTGCCGCATCGGCACGGGAACAGGAGACGCTACCGAAACCCGCTCCACCCCTTTTCGTGCCCGTCATGCTCGGCCATCGCCTCGCCGTAGGCCTCGATGGTCACGCCATCGGACTCGGGCCAGCTCTCGTCCAGCACCAAGAGGCCGTGCATGCGATCCGGCCGAAAGTTGCGGTAGGCCACCCGCAGCTCGCACCACGCCGCCATGGTCCAGCTGGAGCCCCAGAAATACAGCCCGAGCGGGCGCACGGTGCGCTCGCTGCTGTCGCCCTGCCGGTTGGTGTAGGCGAAGCGCAGCTTGCGGCGCTGGGCGATGCCCTGGCGAACCTCGGCCAGGCCCTCGCTGCGGGCGCGCATCCAGGGGCCCCGCGGCGCGAACAGGGCGGTCTGAAGCAGCACGCTGCGCAGCGGAGGCGGCAAGACCGCCTCGATGCGGGTCATTGCGCTGCGTGCGGCGTCGGCGAGCTCGGGATCGCCCCAGCTCTGGATCATGCGAGCGCCCAGCACCAGGGCCTCGACCTCGCCGGCGGTGAAGGTGAGCGGCGGCAACTCGTAGCCTCGCTGAAGGGCGTACCCGACCCCGGCCTCGCCGCGGACGGGCACGCCCGAGTCCATGAGGTCGCGCACGTCGCGGTAGACGGTGCGCTTGCTGACGCCCAGCTCCTCCGCAATCCGCTCGGCCGTGATCAGCTGGCGGCTGCGGAGCAGCTGGACAAGACGAAAGAGGCGGTCGGCACGGCGGCTCACCGCCGCAGTCTACGCCGACGCTTCTTGCACCAGGCCCAGCGGACGTCCCTCGGGGTCGCTGATCACCGCAATGCGCGACCCACCGGGCAGCGGCGTGGCGGGCTGCAGGATCTCGGAGCCCTGCCCTTCGGCGCGGACGAGGGTCGCGTCCAGATCATCGACACCCACGTAGAAGGTGATCCACCCCTTCGGCTGCCCCATGGCCGCGCCGACCCCACCGGGAATGCCGGCCTCGCCCTTGGGCGGGCACGGCACCATGCCGTAGCCGGGCACCGTGGGCTCCTCCTCGAAGGTCCAGCCGAACATCGAGCCGTAGAACCCCTGCAACTTGTCAGCATCCTGACCGGTGACCTCGAACCAGATGACATTGTTTGCCATGATGAACTCCATAGATTGATGGCTTTATTGCTGCTCTCGAGCGGGAATCATCCCGTCGGAACACCACCACTCTATGGAACCCCTGCTGACAGCATTCTGTCAGTAGGCCACCGCTCGGCTCACCCTGCTGACAGCGCACTGTCAGCAGGCAGCATGCCCAGCTCCTGCATGCGAAGCCGCTCGGCGGCGACCCCCTCGTCGGTGATGCCGTGAGCAGCCCAGTCGGTGTCGGTCTGGCCACTGTCGAGATCGAGCACCGCGAGCATCGCCAGGTTGGGCCCCACGATGCGCACGGTACCGGTGACGAAGCTGCGGTAGATCACCATCGGCGTAGGCACCGGCTCGGGCAGCTCGGCACTGGGGTCGTCCTTCAAGCGCTGGCGAATCTCGACCACGTTGATGGCGTAGCTGCGCACGTACACGGTGCCATCCATGCGGGGCGCGTCGGCGGGCGCGTTCAGCGCCAGCCATCGGGTCCACGAATAGTCGGCCAGCGCCGGGCACTCGGCCGGAATGGGGCGCCCCGCGTCGATCTGTTCCTGCAGCCACGCACCGAAGGGCTCGCCGGCCCGATGCAGGCTCCAGCTCGAGGGCACGTGGGCGTGGATGAAGGCCTCGCAGAGCTCGGCCCAGTCCAGGCCGGCGCGCCCGCAGAGGATGTGCACCTCGGGGTAGAGGCGCTGCAGGTTGAGGCGCTCGTGCAGCCGCACGAAGGGCTGGTAGAAGGCGAGGTTCTGGGTGCCCGACGGGCTCGGGCCGTGGCGCGCCTCGAGCTGCGCCGCGGACAGCTCGCCCAGCAGGAAGGGCCGCGCATCGGCCCAGAAGTCGGCCAGGCTCATGCCACCGCCTCGCCCGCGACCTCGCGGTACACCTCGCGCACCGATGCGGCCTCTTGCAGCACACGCGGCAGGTCCGGGATCTTGGTGTCCCACTCCAGCAGGGTCGGGGTGGGCCCTGTGATGGCCAAGGCCTCGCGATACAGCTCGAACACCGCGGGCACGATGGGCTCGCCGTGGGTGTCCAGGATGCGGGGGCCCGACTGCGCGTGACCGGCCATGTGCATCTGCACGGTGCGGTGCAGCGGCAGGCGCGCGAGCACGTCGCTGGCCGACTCGCCGTGGTTGCTGGCATTCACGAACACGTTGTTCACGTCGAGCAGCAGCCCACAGTCGGCCTCGTCGCACACCTCGCGCACGAAGTCGGCAAAGTGCATCTCGCTGCCGGGCATGGTGGCGTAGAAGGCGATGTTCTCGACCGCGACGGGCAGATCGATGCGATCACGCAGCTCGCGAATGCGCCCGGCCGCATGCCGCACGGCCTCGCCGGTGAACGGCAAGGGCAGCAGCTCGTGCGTCGCAAAGCCGCCAACCGTCGCGTAGCACAGGTGGTCGGTGTAGAACGGCGCACCGGTGACCCGCAGCACGTCCCGCAGACCCGCGACATAGTCGTCGTCGAAGGGATCGGGGCCCCCCAAGGACATGGAAACACCGTGAACGAGCACGGCATGGCGCTCGGACACGGTGTCCAGGACGCGCCGGAAGTACCCGCCGCGTCCCACATAGTTCTCGGGCACGATCTCCAGGAAATCGAAGCCCGAGCCGTCCGCGAGCACGTCGTCGATGAAGGGCTTTCGAAGCCCGATGCCGACGCCGGTCGGGGACGCCATCACGTCACTCCGCGGGGCAGCCTTCGTCGCCGGAGTCGGCGGGGCAGCCTTCGTCGCCGGTCTCGCCGGGGCAACCCTCGCCGGGGCAGCCTTCTTCTTCGCCGCCGCCACAGGCAGAGGCATTGAGGGCAAGGGCACCGCCGAGCAGCAGGGCTTCCATGACGCGCTTGATGTCACGATCGATAGGCATGAGTTGTTCCTCCGTAGGTGGCTTCGAACCACGCCGCGCATACTAGCGAGAACGGATCGAGTCGTCAGGCGCAATCATTTCGATTCATCGTTCGAATTTGCTTCACGAATGCACGCGGCCACCCCCAGCCCCAGGGCCCCAAAGCCGCCAGCCGTGCGCTCGGCCAGCCATTGTCGGTCATCGCACAGCCGCCCGGTATCCGCGTCCGAGGCGGCGAGTGCAGGGGCCGTCCGGCGCGTCGCCAACGGGACTTTCGCGTCGCTGCAGCGGTGCCGAGTGGCGCCGTGTTTGTTGGTGTAGCGCTGCAGCTCGTGCTCCCCGCAGCTCACCGTGATCCAGGCATGGTCGACGCCCGCGTCGTGCCGCCCGTAGCTCTCGGCCGGGACCGCGTCGCGCAGCAGCGTGCTGGGGGTGACCCAGCCGGCCGCGTCGGTGCCGCGGTTGACCAGGCCGTTCTCTCTCACGCGGGTGTTGTCGGCACGCATGGGCTCATGGCACGCACGGCAGCCCATCTTCTTGCGCACCGACTCGCCGGCCCGATGCGCGAGCACGTCCACGACCCCCTGGTGAATCGCCGCGTCGTGAGCGGGCCACTCGTACCCATACAGGGCCGCGTCGGGGCGCTTGGCCGAGGGCCGGTACACGTGGTCCCACAGGCGGCCCTCGTCGTCGATGCGGGTACCGCGTACGTCGACCACGCGGCGCTCGTCACCGTGGCCCCGGTACTCGACCCGGTCGGCGACGCTTCCTGGCGGCCAGGCGAACACCGGAACGCCATCGCCACGCGGCTCGACGGTGAGCTGCGCCCCATCGGGGACCGACACCCAGATCTCGACCGCTGGCTGGTCGGGGTAGAAGCTCGGTAGGGGAACGGGAGGCGTCAGCTGCCGAAAACCAAGTCGCTCCCAGTGCCCGATGGGCGTGCCGATGGACAGCTCGTTCGCACCCTCTGGGAGGTCGGGCCCCCCACAGGCGAGCAGCAGCAGCAGCCAGCTCACTCGACCTCGGTGCCGCCCAGGTGATCGGTGTCGGTGAAGGCGTTGTGGCAGCCCGCGCACGAGGTGGGCGACGACTCGTAGGTGCCGTCAGCGCCGCGGTACTCGTAGCACCAGTCGCCGTTCGCAGCGTCGAAGCCGGCGTCTTCTTTGACCATCACCGTGATGTTCATGCTCTCGCCTTGCGTCTGCATCTTGATGGCCGTGGCCCCGGCGGCCGCCGTGAACGCACCGCCCGCCTCGATCTGGTCGACCAGGTCGGTGCTGTACCAGATCTGCATCTCGCCGTGGGGGCTGGCGCCACCCTCGGAGGTGACGGGCGCGGCCATGAGCGTCTCGAAGGCCGCGTTCGTCTCGAAGTCGGCCGCAAAGCCCGCGCTGCAGGGCGAGGTGGGGGCCTCTTCTTCTGCAGGACATCCAGCCAGAACCATCGCCAGGGGCACCATCCACCGCATGCGTCACATCCTCCGAGGCCGCACCCTAGCGGGTATCGGCGCACGCCGCGAGCCCTACGATCGTTCCATCCAGTAGAATAGTCGCAATGAAACAGCCAGGTAATCAGGACGGTGGCCACCTCGCCCGGCTGCGCCTGGTCGCGCGCATCTGGAACTGGTTGCCCGCCTTCCGCGCCGTGGCCGAGACCAACCACCTGCCCACCGCCGCCGAGCGGCTGCACGTGAGCCCCAGCGCCCTGTCGCGCACCATCAAGCTGCTCGAAGAGGCCGTGGGCTCCCCGCTCTTCGATCGGGTTGGGCGCGGCATCGAGCTCAACGCGCGTGGCCAGGCACTGCTGATGGCCACCCGGGATGCCACGCGGCGTGTGCACGCCGGCCTCGAGACCATGCTGGCGGCGACCGACAGCGGGCGCGTGTGCATCGCCACCGGAGGCGCCTGGTCGCTGGTCTACCTGGCGCCCATGCTGCAGCAGCTCGCGCGCCAGTACCCCGATCTGGAGCCCGACGTCGTGCCCGTGCGGCCCAGCACCGTCGTGGCCGACCTGGCCCAGGGCGCGGTCGACGTGGCGATCTTGTCGGTGGACGTGCGGGCGCCGTCCATCGATACCACCCTGCTGGCCACGGTGCAGAACGCGGTGTTCTGCGGCGCCGGGCACCCGCTGCACGGGCGCACCGACGTCGAGCTCGCCGAGCTCCAGCAACACGCCTTCGTGGCACCACCCCTGCGCGAGGGCATTCCCGTCGAGGGGTGGCCCGCGGGACGGCCGCGTGTGGTCAAGTGGAAAGCCAGCCGCATGCAGGAAGGCGTGAGCGTGGCCCAGACCGGGCTGGCGCTGTCGGTGTTGCCCGTGCCGGTGGGCGAGGCGGCCGGCCTGTGGCCGTTGCCCATGCCCGAGCTGGCGAGCGTGCCGATCTATGCCCTGACCCGAAGCTCGCTGGGCGACCGAGAGCGGTCGGACTTCGTGGTGGAGGTGGCGCGGGCGGTGCTGCTCTAGACGATGCCCTCGGCGTGGGCATCGCGGATGGCCCGCAGGATGTCGAAGCGCGTGATCGCGCCCACCAGCTTGCCGTTGTCGACCACCGGCAGGCGCCGGATGTGGTCGTTCAAGAACATGCCGGCCACGAAGAAGATGTTCATGCGGCTGGGAACGGTCTTGACCTCGGTGCTCATGAAGTCGGCCACGGTGCCCGCCACCGCATCGCTCATGTCCCCGCCGAGCGCCAGCAACTTGAGGCAGTCGTATTCGGTGATGATGCCCACGATCTTGTTGTCGCCATCGACCACCGGAGCGCCGGTCACATGGTGCTCGAGCAGGTAGCTGACCGCATCGTGGATGTCGGTGTCGGGGGACAGCGTGTGCACCACGGTGTCCATGTGGTCGGCGACCCGAGGCAGCTTCGACATAGCGTTCTCCCAAGAGATCATGCGGGTAACCCGAAAGCACGGTTATCAAGAGGGCGGGACACGGACGGGAGACCGAGATGCGAATCCAGACCGCACTCCTCCTGCCTGCATGGCTGTGGATGGGCTGCTCGCCGGCGCCCTCTCCCTACGCGTGGTGCGAGGTGCACTACCTGCAGGACGACTGGGAGGAGCCCTACCAGGTCGACCGCTACGACGGGGGTGGCCGACTGTCCGAGATCGTGGCCCCCAGCTCGGGCCGCACCACGCGCTTCGGCTACGACTCCAAGAGCCGAAAGGTGCTCGAGGCATGGGACGAAGAAGGCGACGGCATCGACGAGGCGCGCACCTGGTGGCTGTACGAGGGCGACAAGCTCGACCGCATCGAGGACGACCTGGGCGCCGACGACCTGCTCGACTCGTGGACCGAGCATGCCTACGACGGCAGCAAGCTCGTGTACGAGGCGCTGCACGACAGCTGGAACGACGACCGCATCGTCGAAGCGGCGCACTCCACCTGGCAGGGCGACAACCTGGTGATGCGCGAACGAGACGGCAACGGCGACGGCACCATCGAGTCCACCGAGACGTGGCTGTACGACGGGGTCGGGCGTGCCACTCAGCGCGAGAAGACCCGGGCCATCGACGACTACGTCGAGCGCTCGGTGTGGAGCTATGTCGACCTCGACGGCGGGGGCACCGAGAAGCACGAGACCACGTGGTGGGGCGAAGGAGGCGAGCTCAACCCGGGATACGAGACCGTGGTGACCGCGACCTACCCCGACGGACGCACCCACTGGGTCGAGCGCCGCCAGCGCGACTCGGGCTTCGTGTACCAGCGCGAAGACTGGCTGTACGACGCCCACAAGCGGCTGATGCGTGTGGGCACCGACTGGAGCGGAGACGGCGTGGAAGACACCTGGCTAAGCCGGGTCTACAACTGCTCGGAACCCGAGGCCGCGGTCGAGGACTGAAGTACCATCCCGCCATGCTGCTTCTGCTCCTCTCCCTCCTGTCCTGCGCCAACCCGGGCGGCACCGTCCGCGGCAACGACGACACCACCGACACCGACGCCCCTTCCGACGTCGAGCTGGCGGCGGTGTCGCACGACCGAGAGCTGCGCGGCGCGTGGGTGGCGACCGTCTGGAACATCAACTTCCCCAGCAGCAGCAACCTGTCGGTCGACGCCCAGACCGCCGAGCTGCAGACCCTGGTCGACACCCTCGCCGACAACGGCTTCAACGCCGTGTTCTTCCAGGTCCGCCCCGAGGGCGACGCGCTGTACGACAGCCAACACGAGCCCTGGAGCCACGTGCTGTCGGGCACGCAAGGCCAGGACCCCGGCTACGACCCGCTCGCCGTGCTGATCAGCAAGGCCCACGCCCGCAACGTCGAGGTGCACGCCTGGATGAACCCGTACCGGGCCAAGGCCGCGGCGGGCGCGCAGGCGGCCCCGCACATCGCCGTCACCCACCCCGAGCTGGTACACGGCTACAGCACCTACGAGTGGATGGACCCAGGCAGCCCCATCGTGCGCCAGCGCCTGGTGGACGTCGTCACCGACGTGGCCACCCACTACGACGTCGATGGCATCCACTTCGACGACTACTTCTACCCCTACCCCGACGGCTCCAACCCCTTCCCCGATGACGCCACCTGGGCGGTCTACCAGTCCGGCGGCGGCGCCCTGTCCCGCGACGACTGGCGACGCGACAACGTGAACAGCGCCATGCGCGAGGTGAACGCCGCCGTGCAGGCGAACGCGCCGCACGTGCGCTTTGGTGTGTCCCCCTTTGGCATCTACCGGCCCGGCCAGCCCGCCGGCATCAGCGGTTTCGACCAGTACGAGGGCCTGTACGCCGACCCCAAGAAGTGGATGGACGAGGGCTGGCTGGACTACCTTGCGCCCCAGCTGTACTGGCCCACCACCCAGACTGCACAGGCCTACGAACCGCTCATCGACTGGTGGAGCGCCGAGGCCAGCGGCGGCCGCTACATCTTTGCCGGCAACAACTTGGCCGAGCTGGGCAGCGCCAGCATGTGGAGCGCGTCGGAGTTCGAGGCCCAGGTGGGCCTGTCGCGGGCCGCGGGTCCCGCCAGCCAGGGCAACATCATGTACAACATCGGCCCGCTGCTCGAAGACCGCGACGGCATCCAGGCGGTGTTCCGCGACGGCCTGTACGCCACGCCGGCCCTCACGCCCCCTCTGTCCACCGCCGCCGAGCGCACCCTCGCTCCTCCCGTGCTCACGGGCACCTCAGACGGGGTGACCCTGGCTCCGCCCGCCGACACGGTGCTCAGGGCGGTCACGGTCTACCGACAGGACGGCGAGAGCTGGGTGATCGACCGCATCGAGCCCGGCGCGACCACCGCGCTGACCCTGGGCGACGGGGTGTGGGCGGTGGCCGGGGTGGATCGGTACGGGGTGGAGAGTCAGGGTGTGGTGGTGCGGCGGTAGAACAATCGCCTACCGCACCCACAGGTCCACGTTCGCGATCCCGTAGAGCTCGTTCCCCGGATCGCCGCTCTCGTCCCCACCGCTCCAGCGCAGCACCGAGCCCGAAGGCACGTTGGTCTGGGAGATATTGACCGTGCGATTGCTGGAGTACTCGCCGCCGAGGCTTCCGCATTGCTTCAGCACCAGGCCCGGCACCCCCATGCGCTGCCAGCTGTTGTTGCAGCCGCTGCAAGAGAGCAGGGTGGAATACGCGGTGTCGTTGTTGCATGCCGTAGACGCCGAGTCGTCGGGATGTCCGTAGGGGACCTGGATGTACGAGCCGCGAACCACTGAAAAGTCGGCGAACAGGTCGTAGTCATGCCAGGACTCCGTGTCTCGGGACGTGGGCAGGAAGCGGATCGTCGTGCCGTCCAAGGACGTGGTTCCTCCGGTGTCGGTCCGACTGGCAATGGTCTCGAGCACGCCGACGGTCACGTGCATCCAGCCCACGCCGCCGGTGGTCATGTCGCACTCGACCTGCACGGCTGGCATCGATCCCGAGCCATCCAGATCGACCCAGAACAGGCCATCGGTTGACCCGGGGTGGTCGGCCTTGATCTGGGAGCAGGAGTCGCCCGCTGCCGTGGGCGCCGAGCCATCGGTTCCCCCGCGACCCAGCTCGACCCAGCCAAAGTTGGTGCAGCCCTCGAAGGTCTCGTCGAGGTAGCGCACCGTGCCCACCTCGGATGCGGTGCAGGTGTCGCCGGGATCGCCCAGCACGATGGGATCGCCCACCGCCACCGCCCCGATGTCGGCCGCGGTCGTGGTTGCGGCGAGGCCGCCGATGTCGGTGGCGAGCGTGCCACTGGGCAGCGCGCCGACATCGATCGCGGTGTGCCCGTGGTCGCCCGCCGCGACGTCGGCCGCGGAGGTGCCGATGGGCAGCCGGTCCACGATGAGGGTGCCGCCCACGATGTCGCTAGCGTCGTGCTCATGAGTGGAGCATACCCAGCTGCTGCCGTCGTACTCGGCGATCTGGTCGGTGGTGCAGCCCAGGCCACCGAGCGTGTCGGTGTCGGTGAAGCTGCCGCTGGCCAGCTGACCCGCGCTGTCGATGACCGTGGTGCCGGCGATCTGGATCTCGGACGCGTTCACCACCGACCCGGGCTCCAGCCCCTCGGCGATGCCCGCGCGGACCGCATAGGGCACGCTCAGCAGGGTGATGCGCTGCGTGGTCTCGGCACCGCTGCCCACCTTGATGCTCATGTACAGCGGGTTGCCGTCGAAGTCGTCGGAGTCGAGCGCCGTGACATGACCCAGCTCGACCGCGTAGTACCCATTGTCGATGTCGACATCGAGGAGGATCTCCTCCCACACCATCGTGCCGCCGGTCGCGGTGTCGTACAGGCGAAAGACCAGGATCTCGACCCCGTCGATGGGCTGTCCAGCCGAGTCGAAGACACGCCCCTGGTGCTGGAAGTTCATGGGAACGGCGAGGGCCGAAGACGACAGGGTCAGCGCAAGCAGGCCAAGGGCGAGGCGGTTCATCGGGGCTCCAGGATCGGGTGCGGAACCGGCATGTTGCGCGAATATCCCCGGGTTTGTCCAGGACCCACAACCCGGCTAGTTCGCCCCATGGCCAGAGCACGCCCCATGGACCCCGAAGACCGCCGCGCTACCCTGGTTCGCGCTGCACGCGGCGTGTTCGCCAGCAAGGGCTACTTCAAGGCCGGCGTCAGCGACATCATCACCGCAGCCGGCGTGGCTCGGGGCACCTTCTACAACTACTTCGACAGCAAGCGCGACGTGTTCAACGCCGTGCTGGTCGAGATCGTCGACGAGGTCGAGGGCTCGGTCGAGATCATCGACGTCGCCCAGCCCATCCCTCCCCAGGTGCGCAGCAACTTCGAGCGCATCCTGAGCGCGGTCATGGTCGAAGACGTCGTGCGCATCCTGTTCACCGAGGCCAGCGGCATCGACGACGATGGCGACGCCGCCCTGCGCGGCTTCTACCGCCGTGCGGTGGCCCGCATCGCCAAGGCGCTGAGCCGCGGGCAAGAGATGGGCATCGTGCGCGACGGCGACATGGAGCTCACGGCGCGATGCCTGTTGGGCGTCATCAAGGAGCCCGTGTTCCAGGCCCAGCTGTTCGGCGAAGATCTCGAGGCGAGCGCGGTGGTCGACGAGCTGGTGACCCTGCTGACCACGGGCGTGCTCAAAACTCCGTGATGATGCCGCCGGGGTACACCACGTCGGCAAACTGCGTGAAGCTGTCTTCGCCGGTGATGGTCTTGGTGATGGTGGTCTCGAGGATGCCAAAGACGTAGATGTTGACCGTCACCTGGTTGGCGCCGTTGTGTGGGCTGCCGGGGTAGTCGTGCACCCAGATGTGGTAGGTGCCCGGCGCGGGGACCTCGATGTTGATGTTCTCGGGCCCGGTGTCGTCGATGTCGTCTCGATCGAGAGAGGGGTTGTCGAGGGTGGAGCCGGGATCGCCCCACTGCAGCGGGCTGTTCTTGCAGTTCGACCAGTGGCAGTCGTCGCCCGAGTTGAGCTCGCCGTCGTTCTGCACCAGGTGCAAGTCCATGTCGTCGTCGTCGGTCTGCCAGAACATCTCGACCCACAGCTGATCGCCGACGCTCGCCGTCACCGTGGCCTCGCAAGGCTCGGACTGCACACCCATCTCGTTCTCGACGATGAGCTGCACGACGTAGGGCCCAGCCTGGTCGGGCATGAAGCCATCGACCACAGGCCCCGAGGTGGTGGGCAGGGTGGCCGCCGTGCCCGCCGGCGCGCTGACCAGCGTCCAGGTCCAGCTCACGATGTCGCCGCCCTCGGGGTTGTACGAGGCCGAGCCGTCGAACGAGGTCACCCCGGTGAGTGCCGGCACGATGTCGGGGATGGCCTCGCACACCGCGATGGGGGTGTTCTGCGACGTCGCGCGAATGGGCACCGAGTGGGCATCGCCCTGGTTGTGCTGCACGTCCAGGAAGCCCTCGTACACGAAGTCGACCAGGGACTGCGGCGCGAAGGTGACGTCGATGTAGCGGGTCTCGCCGGTGGCGATGGCGCCCAGCTCGACCCGCTCGCCAAAGGCGAAGGGCCCGTCGATGTCCAGCACCGCGTCTTCGAGGTCGGCGGGCAGGCCGCCGATGTTGGACACCTGCACCGACAGCTCGCCCACGTCGCCGGGCAGCACGTTGCCGAAGTCGAGCTCGTCGGGCATCCACACCAGCTCGGCGGGCTCGATGCCGCCAGCCAGCAGCACCCGGTGCACGGGCTTGTCGGCGTCGTCGGTGTGGATGTCGATCCAGCCCTGGTGGGACAGCTCGGTGGGCCAGTACTCCACGTCGAGCTCGATGATGTCGCCCTCGGACAGGGGCGCGATGCCCGGCATGCCGGTGACCACGAAGGCGTCGTCGGCGGACACCTGGACCCCCGAGACCAGCGACGCATCGGGGCCCAGGGCCCGGATCTGGATCTTGCCTTCGGCGGTGGCGCCCGGCAGCACATCCTGGAAAGTCAGCGCCTGGGGCGTCACCTCGATGGCCGACTCGTGCGGCCTGGGCTCGCCCGTGTCGATGGGTTCGGGCCCGGTGCAGGCGCTCACGGCCCCCGCCACCATCAGCCCCATCCATGCTCGCTGCATCTGCAGACTCCCACCGTCCGTGCGGCCCGTAGCCTACACCGCGATGCGCTCGATCGTTGTCAGGACCTGTTTGACAGGCACGATCTCGGCAAACTCGATGATCTCGCCCGGAAAGCCCGACAGGTCGGCGCCCTTTTCGCCGCGCAGCTTGCGGCTGACGGCCAGCACCAGGTTGCCGGGGCCGTGCTCGGCCAGCAGCTCGGCCCGGCGCTGCAGATAGTCGCGCCGCCAGAAACCCACGATCTCCATGTGGGCGGTGCGACCGCCCTTCTTGAAGGTGAAGTCGGGCATGACCACCGCCTTGCCGGCCAGGTTGATGGGCTTGTCGCCCACGGACAGCTTCCAGTCGGGCTCGGCGGCTCGCCAGCGCTCCCGGAACCACTGCTGCTCGCGGGTCTCGTAGGCGCCCTTGTCTTGGTAGTGGGAGCGCAGCCCAGCCTCGTTGGACAGCCGCAGGGTGGTCTCGCGGCGGGACTTGCCCCACAGCACCCGCGCCTCGAGCGTCCATCGGCAGTCCTGCAGCAGCACCGCCGGAAAGAAGTTCGCGAGCTGCATGCCGTAGCGGGTGCTCTGGTGGAACAGGGAGCTGGGCCCATCGAGCACCAGGCTCAGGGTGCCCTTCTTCTTGCTGGCGCGGTGCAGCAGCTGGTGGAACTTCACGCTCCGCATGAGCTGGCGAACACGCGGGGCGCTGGGCTTGTGCAGCGACAGCTGCACCTCGGTCGCCTTGAGCAATACCGCCTGCACCAGCGCGACGTTGTAGCGATCGAGCAGCCAGTCGGCGTCGGGAATGCGGCTGTGCTGCACGCGCTGGGCCTCGGCCAGATCGGCATACAGGCCCTCGCGCACGGCATCGGCCGTGACGTCCAGCTCGGACGCGACCTGGGCCAGGATGTCGCCCGCCACCGGTCGGTCGAAGGGGTTGTCGTCGAGCGCCAGCGGACCGCGCTCGCGGGCCAGGGTGAACACCTTCCAGCGCAGCTCGGCCGGCTCGAGCACGCTCTCGGTCTCGAAGCTCGACCGGTCGTAGCAGACCTTGGCGAGTCCGCGCACGAACTTGGCGTCGCGCCCGTCGCCCAGGATGTCCTCGATCTCCTGATCGATCTCGCGCCGGGTCGCCGACCGCTCGACCGCGTCGGCAAAGCAGGCCACCAGGGCCTCGGCCCGCTCGCGAATCGCCGGCTTTGCCGGGTCGACGAAGGACGGGCGAACCTGACCTCCTCGGGCGTTGACCCGAACCAGGTCGGAGGTGAGCACTAGCGCGCTCCGGGCGGGTAGATGTACAGCACCACCCGCTCGTTGACCCCCTGCCCCGCGCTGGTGTCGTTGCTGGCCAGCGGATCGAACTGGGCCCGCCCGGCCACCGTGAAGCGGTCTTCGCTGACCCGGTACTTGTTGACCAGGTCCCACATGACCAGCTTGGCCCGCGCGGTGGACAGATCCCAGTCGTCGTGGTGGTCGCGACGCAGCTCGCGGGTGAGGGTGCGGTCGCTGACGTGGCCCTCGATCAAGATGGTGTGCTTGGGATGCGACGACAGGGCCATGCCCAGCAGGTCGAGGGTCTTGGCCGCCTCGTAGCGAATCTCGTGGCGATCGGCGGCGAACAGGTGGTTTCCGGGAATGACCAGGCTGGTGATGTTGCCCTGCCGCGTGAGCTCGATCTCGCTGCCCGAGAACACCTGAACCAGCTCGCTGTACAGCGGATCGGGCGGGCCGCCTGTGCTGCAGGTGGCGACCTGTTCTTCGAGCAGGCGGTTGCGCTGCTGCAGGGCGATCACCTCGCGCTCCAGCTGGCCTGTGATGCCGCGTCCGTCGCCGTAGGGGTACTTGGGCGGGCAGCCCGTGAGCAGCAGCGGCCCAAAGACAGCCAGCCAGATGAGTTGGCGGCCGCCCATCATCCCAGCGCCCTGGCATCGGCGATGCACGAGTCGAGCACCCAGTCTTCGGCGCGGAAGGACTTGGGGTTCTGGCGCGCGCGGCCCGAGCCCCGGACATCGAGCCAGCGACGCACCCAGCGGCGGGTGCTCTCGGGGAAGCGCCACCGCCATCCGCCGGCGCCGCGCACGCGCGCCTTCTCGATCCAGGCCAGGTGCAGCGGGTGGTGGCCCACCGGATCGCCCTGATGGGGCCCCTCGAGGAACACGACGCGGCCGTCGTCGGCGGGGCCGAGCGGGCCGTTGTCGGGAGGCTGACCGATGGCGGCGGCCCAGTCGAGCATGGCCTGCAGGTCGTCTTCGATGTCGCGGCGGCGAGCCATCTCGACGAAGGAGCGGCCACAGGCGGCGGCGTCGTTGGTGGCACGGTGGGCGCCGTCGAGGGTGACGCCCAGGCGCTTGCACACGTCTTCGAGCTTGTGGCCCCGCTGGTCGGGGTAGGTGCGCATGGACAGGTCGACGGTGTCGATCTCGGCCAGGGGCTCGGGCCACACCTGCCCCAACCGCTCGAACTCCTTGGTGAGGAAGGCGAGGTCGAAGGGGTAGTTGTGGGCGACCGTGACCGCCCCCGTCAGCAGCCGTCGGATGTCGTCGGCGACCTCGGCGAAGGTGGGCTTGTTGGCGACGTCGGCGTCGGTGATGCCGGTGATCTGCGAGGCCGTCCGCGGAATGGGCATCTGCGGGTTGATGAGGAAGGCGTGATCTTCTTGACTGACCACGCGGCCGTCATCGTCGGTGCGCAACACCACCGCGGCAAACTCGATCATGCGATCGCCGGCAAACGGCGAGAGCCCGGTGGTCTCGGTGTCGAAGGCCACGATGGGCAGGTGCTTCCAGCGCATCAGCCCACCCCGAGCAGCAGGCGCTTGGCGGCTGCCCGCGCGGTATCGCGGGCTTCACCGCGGTGGGTGAGCCACAGCGTGTGGTTCTGGGGGCCCACCTCGCTCGCGATGCCCAGAATGGCCACCAAGGGCACGCCGACATCGGCGCACGCCGCTGCAACCCCGTAGATCTCCATGTGTTCGACCTGCCACCCGTCCGAGAGCCGCTCCGCGAGCTTGTCGTCGGTGGTCAGTGCGCTCACCGAGAGCACATCGACCGCTGGCAGGCCGGATCGTTCCCGAAGATCGTCGTCGCACTGGATCGGACGCGGCTGGCGCGGCACATAGCCAAGGCCCATCGCGGCCACCCCGTGCGACAGCCCGACCGTGCGGGCCACCACCGCGGTGCCCATCTGAGGGCCGCCGGGGTAGCTGGCGGCGGTGCCAATGAAGATCACCCCATCGGGCTGGTGGCGCTCGATCACCCTTGCTGCCCGAACGGCGGCGATGACGGGTCCGATCCCGACCACCTCGCAGCGAACCCCCCCCTCCGCTTGGGAGAGCTCCCCGAGTTCCTCCCGAACAGCAGCGAGGATGAGCATCAAGCCGGGGTTTACGCCGACAGCGCCATGGGGTCAAGCACGATGCGCGATTTCCCGGATCCACTCGCCCATACGCCAGCCCGTACCGTATCCCGGACGAGCAGCCAGGAATGTGCGCTGCAAGGGTTTTTTTGAGTACGTGCGATCGGTTTTACCTGTTATACGCTCAGTCGTAGTAGGTTTTTACCCTATTGGGCTCCCCGCATCCTGAGGGAGTTCCGCTAGCCGAGGGGATCTGTCATGCCAGTCAAGGGACGCCGCGTCACTCGCCAGGTACTCGTGCAAGGGGCCGCCGAGCTCCTGGAGTCGGGGGCGTACCGCGACCTCACCGTCGACTCCCTGTCCAGGCACCTGCGCATGAGCAAGTCCACCATGTACAAGTACTTCATCGGGAAAGATGACGTCGTCATCTACCTGATCAACGAGCTGTGCGACGAGATCGACGCCAAGGTGGCCAGCGTGCCCGCGACCGGTCCCGCCCGCGATCAGCTCTCGGCCGTCACCGTGCTCATGGCCGAGTACGCGACCCGCTTGCCCGCCGCATGCATCGTGCAGACGGCCAAGATGCCCAAGCGCGCCCGCATCCGCGTCGAACGCACCCGCGAAGCGCTCACCAAGGCCATTCGGCGCGCCGTCTCCCGCGGTGTGCAGACCAAGGAGTTCGGCTACGACCACCCCGAGGTCGCGGCCGGCGCCTTCGTGGCCAGCTTCTTCGCGGTCATCGCCGACGCCGCCGAAGAGGGCACCGATCGTGCGAAGGCCGTCGAAGACCTGCTGTCGCTGCTCGAGCCTGGCCTGAAGGGCTAGCCTACGCGAACAGCTCGTCGACCTTTTCGAGCACCGCAGCCGCGTGGCCCGCGACCTTGACCTTGGGCCACACGAAGGCCACCTTGCCGTCGGCGTCGAACAAGAAGGTCGAGCGAACGATGCCCATGTAGGTGCGGCCGTAGTTCTTCTTTTCTTGCCAGACACCCCAGCCCTCGACGATGGCACGCTCGGTGTCTGCCAGCAGCGGCATGCTCAGCTCGTACTTCTCGCGGAAGTTCGCCTGGCGCTTCACCGAGTCGGCCGAGACCCCGAACACCGCGACCCCACGGGCCTCGAAGTCGCCAGCCAGGTCGCGGAATGCACAAGCCTCTTTGGTGCAGCCCGGCGTGCTGGCCTTGGGGTAGAAGAAGAAGACGGACGGGCGGCCGCGCAGGTCGCTCCACCGCACCTCGTTGTCGCGGTCGTCGCTGAGCGTGAAGTCCGCGACGGTGTCTCCGACGTCGATCATGAGATGGCTCCGGTTTTTACGTGGTCTTGGGAGTTCGTGCGAAGGTCAGCTCGCGGCCGGTGACGCCGTCGATGATCTCGCCGTCGCGGAACACCGGACGCCCCAGCACCGCGGTGAGCACAGGCCAGCCCGTGAGCTCGCGATCGTCGAAGGGCGACCACCCCGCACGGCTGAACGCCTTCTGGCCAGAGACCGAGGCGGTGCGCTCGGTGTCCACCAGCACGATGTCGCCGTCGAAGCCGACCTCGAGGCGGCCCTTGCGAGGAATGCGGTACACCTCGGCGGGGGCGCCGGACAGCCAGCGCGAGACCTGGTTGAGGGTGCAGCGCTCGGCAGCGACCTGGTGGAGCAGCAGCGGGAGCATGAACTGCACCGAGGGAATGCCGGGCGGGCTCTGGGGGAAGGTGCGCTCTTTGTCGGCCAGGGTGTGCGGCGCGTGGTTGCTGCTGACGAGGTCGATGGCGCCCGTTGCCAGCGCGCGCCACAGTGCGTCGGCGTGCCGCGAGGGCCGGATCGGAGGGTTGACGTGCCCCCGCCCGCCCAGCCTGGGGTAGTCGTCGGCGGTCAGGAAGAGGTGCGGCGGGCTGACCTCGCAGGTCACCTGATCGCTGGAGGCTTCGGCCAGGACATCGAGCTCTTCGGCGCTGGACAGGTGCGCGACGTGCAGCCGGACGCCGTACTTGGTGGCCATCGAGATGGCGCGGTGCAGCGCGGTGGTGGAGCTCTCGACGTCGCGGATGGTGGCGTGCATGGCGACGTCACCGGAGTCGGCGTAGATGACCTCGCGCTCGCGGATGCGGCGCTGGTCTTCGGCGTGCACGGCGACCAGCTTGTTGGCGTGCGCAAAGAAGCTCTCGACGGCATCGCTGTCGTCGATCAGGAGCTCGCCGGTGATGCCGCCCATGTGGAGCTTGATGCCGCAGGTTCGCTCGGCCGCGTTGCACTCGTCGAGGTTGTCGCGCGTCGCCCCCATGAAGAAGCCGTAGTGCACGACCGAGCGACCCTCGGCGAGCGCGAGCTTGGCGTGCAGCTCGTCGATGGAGGTGGTGGGCGGAACGGTGTTGGGCAGGTCGAGGAAGGAGGTGACGCCGCCGGCGGCCGCCGCTCGGCTGCCGCTGACGAGGTCCTCTTTCATGGTGAGGCCCGGCTCGCGGAAGTGCACGGCGGTGTCGATGAGGCCGGGAAGCACGGTGAGCCCACTGGCGTACACCACCTCGCCCACCGAACGCTCGATGCGCGGACCGATCTCGGTGATGACACCGTCTTCGATCAGCAGGTCGCCGGTGACGCAACGCTCGGGGAGCACGAGCCGTGCATTCCGGATGGTCAGGTTCCCGGACATAGCCGCAGGGGGTAACGCGTTGCGGTTCGTGGGGCGGAGAGGCACCGCCAGAAGGAGGTGGGGGATGGGGTGGATGCTGGGGTGGATGCTGGGGTCAGATCACTAGAGGCGCGGAAGGCCGATCCGGTTGGTCGAGGCCGAGTGGCGACCAGCAGATGGGGTCAGATCACTAGAGGCGCGGAAATCCGGCCCGGTTGGTGATCCGACGGGCTCCCACTCAGCCTAGAAGGTCCCCAACAGGAGACCACGATGGCCAGACAGCAACGCATCGACTTCCCAGGAGCGATCCACCACGTCATGAACCGTGGAGCCCGAAAGCAGGAGATCTTCCTGGATGAGGGTGCACGCCGCTTCTTCATGGAAGTGGTTGCCCGCATGTGCCGCGACTTCGGCCTCACGCTGGTCGCGTTCGCGCTGATGCCCAACCACTACCACCTCCTGCTGGTCTCACGGCGGGGCCAGCTCTCCAGCTCGATGCAGTTCCTGGGGCGGGAGTACACCCAGGCAGTCAACGCCAGGCAGGGCTGGGACGGTGCGCTGTTCCGGGGTCGCTTCCGCAATCGGCTGGTGCTGGACCACGACTACCTGCGGCACCTGGTCGCGTACATCCACGCCAACCCGGCGCGAGCCGGGATGGGCATCCGGCCCGACTGGACGAGCCGAGCGGGCATGCTGGGCGCCGCCGTGCCCGACTTCATGGACATGGACATCGCGCATCGCATGTTCGCGGATACGCGAGAATACCTAGCCTACGAGGCCGGCGTGGTCGGGCGCGACCAGCCGGTACCCGAGTGCTTCGAGGAAGAACGCCTCTGGCGCGGTCCCTGGACCGACGTGATCGGCTCATCGATCGACGTCGCACGCCCGTCTCCGGAGCAAGCCATCGAAGAGGTTCTGCGCCTGACTGGAATCAGCTGGAAGGCCATCGATGGACCGATCGGGCGGCCACGAAGGGCAGTGCGCCAGGAAGAGATCTGGCTGCTCTCATGGTGGCTGTGCACGGGTGCCGGACTCTCGCAGGCGGCCACCGCGGAGATTCTCGACATCAGCCAACAGCGGGTCAGCCAGCACCTGAAGGCAGCACGCCTGCGGGCGCAGAATGACGCCCAGCTCGACGCGTGGATGTCGGAGTTGTCCGCGTGGTTCGAGGACGTGGGGCCGACGGGGCTCTATTTCTAGCTGGGGTGATCTGACGCCATGACCAACGCACGGCGATTTCCCCGCCTCTTGTGATCTGACCCCACGACCAACGCCCGGTGATTTCCCCGCCTCTTGTGATCTGACCCCATGACCAACGCCCGGTGATTTCCCCGCCTCTTGTGATCTGACCCCATCCCCTAGACTGACGTGTCAGTCCCGACTAGACTCCCGTGTCAGTCGGGAGTGTGTGTGTCCGCAGTTTCTTTTGCCGAGCGCGTCGCCATCGGGATCGATGTCGGCTCCACCACGGTCAAGGCCGTTGTCTGCGACCCCGACTCCTTCGAGATCCTGTGGTCGGACTACAAGCGGCACGAGACGCGCCAGCCCGAGATGGTGCACGAGTTCCTGGTGCGCATCGGCACGGCCTTTCCGCGGGCCACCGACATGCGCGTCTTCGTCACGGGCTCCGGCTCCAGCCCGCTGGCCAAGCCCATCGGCGCCAAGTTCGTACAAGAGGTCAACGCCGTCACCCTCGCCGTCGAGAAGCTGCACCCCACCGTGGGCTCGGTCATCGAGCTGGGCGGGCAAGATGCCAAGATCATCATGTTCCGCCAGGCCAAGCGCGACGACGGCAGCACCGAGAAGACCGCGCTCACCTCCATGAACGACAAGTGCGCGTCGGGCACCGGCGCCACCATCGACAAGTGCATGATCAAGGTGGGCATGGAGGCAGAAGAGGTCGGACGCCTGGTCTTCGACGACTCCAAGCTGCACCACGTGGCGGCCAAGTGCGGCGTCTTCGCCGAGACCGACATCGTGAACCTGGTGAAGTCGGGCATTCCCGCGGTCGAGATCATGAACTCGCTCGCCGACGCCATCGTGCACCAGAACCTGTCCGTGCTCACCCGCGGCAACACCCTGCACCACGAGGTGCTGCTGCTGGGCGGGCCCAACTGCTATCTGCCCTTCCTGGTCGAGTGCTGGCGCAAGCGCATCCCCGAGACCTGGGAGAGCCGCGGCTACGAGTACCCCAAGGATCGGCCCATCCACGAGCTGATCTACACCCCCGACAACGCCCAGTACTACGCGGCCTTCGGCGCGGTGGTCTTTGGCCTGGCCGAGTCGGCGTCCACGGGCGGGGACGCCCGCGCCACGGGGGGTGACGGCCAGTACACCGGCCTCGACGGGCTCAAGGACTATATGCAGAACGGGCGCTCGGCCCGTCTGGGTGCGGCGGCCGGCGGCCCCCTGGTCGAGACCCAGGACGAGCTCGACGCCTTCATCGAGCAGTACAAGATCCCCAGCTTCACCGCCGCCACCTTCCAGGCCGGCGAGACGGTCCGGGGCGTCATCGGCCTGGACGGCGGCTCCACCAGCAGCAAGGCCGTGCTCGCCGACTACGACACCGGCGACATCATCTACAAGTCCTACACCCTGTCCAAGGGCAACCCCATCCAGGACACCAAGGACATCCTGGCCGACATCCGCACCTACGTCGAGAGCCAGGGTGCCACCTTCGAGTGCATGGGCTTCGGCGCCACCGGCTACGCCGCCAACGTGCTCGAAGAGTCGGTCCGCGCCGATGTGAACATCGTCGAGACCGTGGCCCACATGCAGTCCGCGGTTCGCTACGTCCCCGACGCCGACGTGGTCTGCGACATCGGTGGGCAGGACATCAAGGTGCTCTTCCTCGCTGAGAGCAAGGGCGGGGGCCGCGATGTGCGCGACTTCCGCCTGTCCAACCAGTGCTCCGCCGGCAACGGCATGCTGCTGCAGGCCATGGCCGACCAGTTCGGCGTGCCGCTCACCGAGTACGCCGACACCGCCTTCTCGGCGGACCTGGCGCCCAAGTTCAGCTACGGCTGCGCGGTGTTCCTGGACGCTGACCGGGTGAACTTCCAGAAAGAGGGCTTCCAGAAGGCCGAGATGCTCGCGGGCCTTGCCCAGGTGCTGCCCAAGAACGTCTGGCAGTACGTCGTCGGCGTGCCGCGGCTGGCCAAGTTCGGCAAGACCTTCGTGCTGCAGGGTGGCACCCAGCGCAACCTGGCCGCGGTCAAGGCCCAGGTCGACTACATCGCCAAGCGCGTACCCGACGCCAACATCATCGTGCACCCGCACTGCGGCGAGGCCGGCGCCATCGGCGCGGCGATGGAGACCCTGCGCGTGGTCAAGCGGCGGGGACACAGCACCTTCATCGGCATCGATCAGGCCATCGACCTGCACTACGAGACCAAGAACGACGAGTCGACGGTCTGCCACTTCTGCCCCAACGAGTGCAGCCGTACCTTCATCGACACCAAGACCCCCGACGGCCGCACCAGCCGCTACATCTCGGGCTTCAGCTGCGAGAAGGGCACGGTCGAGTCCACCGAGGCGCTCAAGGAGCTCAACGCCGAGCGCCGCGTGCTCAAGAAGCAGTACCCCAACCTGGTCGAGTACGAGGGCAAGCGCGCCTTCGAGCACTTCCACACCCCCGCCCCCATGCCGCTCGCCGGGGCCGGCAAAGACGACATCGAGGTGCGCCGCCTGTCGTTCCGCCGCATCGCACGCAAGGCCGTCAAGCGGGGCTTCAAGCGCTCCGGCGCCGACCTGTCTGACGTGAAGGTCGGCCTGCCGCGGGTCATGAACATGTACTCGATGGCGCCCTTCTTCCGGACGTACCTCGAGAGCCTGGGCATCAAGCGCAACAACGTGGTGTGGAGCATCCCCACCGACGAGGACATGTGGGTCGAGGGCGGCCGCTACGGCTCCATCGATCCGTGCTTCCCCTCCAAGGTCATCCAGGCGCACGTGCACGAGCTCGTGTTCCACGCCCACACCGACGAAAAGAAGCGCCGCGGGCCGCTGGACTACATGTGGTACCCGTGCATCACCACCATCCCCAGCTGGGTCACCAACGTGATGGACACGGCGTCGTGCCCGATCGTCGCGGGGTCACCGAACGTGGTGAAGGCGGCGTTCACCAAAGAGGTGAACTTCTTCGAGCGGGCGGGCATCGACTGGATCGACTCGGCGCTTCAGTTCGCCGAGCCCTGGCTGCTCAAGAAGCGCCTGTTCGAGACCTGGGGCCCGCGCCTGGGCATCACCGAAGACGAGTCCGACTTCGCCGCCGACCAGGGCTGGGCCGCGCTGCACGCCTTCGAAGACGACCTGCAGCAGCGTGGCAAGCAGATCATCGAGGACGTCGAGCGCACCGGCCGCATCGCCATCCTGGTGATCGGGCGCCCGTACCACTCCGACCCGGGCATCAACCACGGCATCCCCGACGAGTTCCAGGTGCTGGGCTACCCCATCCTGTCCATGCGCAGCATCCCCAAAGACCGCGCCTGGCTGCAGAAGTACTTCACCGACGGTGCCGACCCACTCGACATCCGCGACGTGTGGCCCGAGAACTTCAGCGTGAACTCGGTGCAGAAGGTGTGGGCCGCGCGTTTCGCCGCCCGTCACCCCAACATCGCCATCCTGGACCTGTCGAGCTTCAAGTGCGGGCACGACAGCCCTACCTACGGCATCATCGAGAAGATCGTCGACACCGCCAAGTCGCCGTACTCGGCCTTGCACGACATCGACGCCAACAAGCCCACCGGGTCCATCGGGATCCGCGTCAAGACCTACGCCCACAAGCTCGAGCTCGTCAAGGAGCAGCTGGCCGACCAGGCCGCCGCCCGTGCCGAGCTGGCGCGTCGCATCGCCGACAAGCGCCGCGAGCTGCTCGCCCAACGTTCCCTCACCTCCGGTGCCTTGCCCGCCGACGGAGTCGCTGCCAAATGACCCACCCCGACGACCAGTACATCCCCGAAGACGAGTCCCACGACGACGCGATGGAGGCCGAGCTGGCCGCCTTCGCGGCTGCCGAGGCCAAGAAGCTGGGGCTGCATCGGGCCCAGTACACCGAGAAGATCAATACGAACTTCACCGCAACCGAGCGTGAATACACCACGATCTGGATCTCGGGTCTGTCTCTGGCCCACGATCAGCTGGTGTGCCGGGCGCTGCGCGGCATCGGCTACACGGTGCAGGTCATGGACGTGCCCGACAACGACGCCCTGCGCTTTGGCAAGGAGTTCGGCAACCGCGGCCAGTGCAGCCCGACCTACTTCACCGTCGGCAACCTGATCAAGCACCTGGTGCACATGCGCGACGATCTGGGCATCCCCACCGAAGAGATCATCAGCAAGCACCTGTTCCTCACCGCCGGCGCCTGTGGCCCCTGCCGCTTCGGCACCTACGTCACGGAGTACCGCAAGGCGCTGCGCGACTCGGGCTTCGAGGGCTTCCGCGTGCTGCTGTTTCAGCAGCAGGGTGGGGTGAAGCAGGCCACGGGCGAAGAGCTGGGCCTCAAGATCAACCTCGACTTCGCCAAGTCGCTGGTGACCGGCATCCTGGTGGGCGACGTCATCAACCTGCAGGCGTACCGCATGCGCCCCTACGAGGTCATCGAGGGCAGCACCGACGCGGCCATCGAGGAGTGCAAGCAGCTGGTGGGCGACGCGCTGGAGTACAACCACTCCATGATCCTGGCGCTGCTCAAGTGCCGACGGCGCCTGCGCAAGGTCGAGCTCGACCGCACCACGCCCAAGCCCATCGTCAGCGTCATCGGCGAGTTCTGGGCCATGACCACCGAGGGCGACGGCAACTACAACATGCAGCGCTTCCTCGAGAAGGAGGGCGCCGAGGTCGACCACCAGCCGGTGGCCAACTGGATCCTGTTCATGGTGTGGGAGAACAAGTACGACACCCTCGATCGCATGCGCCTGCGCGGCGCCGACGGCAGCCGCCGCGGCCTCGAGGGCAAGGACGCCACCAAGAAGCTGTGGGGCCTGTCCATCGCCGACGTCGCCATTCGCGCGGTGTTCCAGACCTACGCCAACCTCATCGGCCTGCACGGCCACCACCTGCCCGACATGGACCAGATCGCCGAGCTGGCGGCCGACCACTACGACAACAACGTGCGCGGCGGCGAGGGCCACATGGAGGTGGGCAAGCTCATCCACTTCATCGAAGACGAGCTCAACCACATGACCCTGTCGGTGAAGCCCTTCGGCTGCATGCCCAGCAGCGGCGTGTCCGACGGCGTGCAGACCATCGTGCAGTCCCAGTACCCCGAGAGCCTGTTCATCCCCATCGAGACCACCGGCGACGGCGAGGTCAACGCGCACAGCCGCGTGCAGATGATGCTGTTCAAGGCCCGCAACAAGGCCAAGGCCGAGCACGAGAAGGCGCTGGCCGAGGTCGGCATGACCCCCGACAGCTTCCGTGAGCGCATGAAGAGCAGCTGGCGCGCCCGGGTCAGCAAGTTCTGGCGCCCGCGGCACAAGAAGGCGGCACAGGCGACCAACTGGGTGTACGCGCTGGGGTAGGAGACCGGCTCCCCGCGCCGCGCTAGAGCCCCCGCATGTCGCCGTGGCTCCTCCTGCTCGCCTCTGTCGCCGCCGCCCAGGACCGGGCGCCGCGCGAGCCGTGCACCCTGCCCGAGCCCGACGCGGTGCTGCTAGCCCCGCTGCCCACCATCAACCCCCGGCACACCGCCCTCACCCCCGACGCCGAGGTGCTGCTGGGGGCGTTCCGCGACCTGGGCTTCGCCGACTGCCGCATCGGCTGGGACGTCGCCCTCACCGGCCCCGGCGGCGAGCGCGTGCTGTGGACCAACGACATCCACAACAAACACGCGCACATGATCCTGCTCGACCCTCCCCCCTGGGACAAAGCCGAGCGCCACCCGCTGCCCCACCCGGCGTGGCTCGTCGCGACCCCCCGCGTGCAGGCCATGTTCGGCCGGTCGTCGGCCAAGTGCATCGGGGGCCCTATCGAGCCGGGCGAGTCCGCCGACGTCACCCCCATCGATGTCTGGCTCGACCCCATCGTGAGCCTGCAGCGCCCCTGCCTGCAGAACACCATCGCTCGCGACCTGGTCGCGGCGGGCGTGCCGGGCACTGTCGCGGCCCCCGCGATTCGCCACTGGTGGCAGGGCAGCCTTCGCGCCGAGCACACCGTGCTGGTGACCCGGGTCACCGGGCCGCGACCCGAACACGCCATCGCCCCGCTGCCGCGCGAGTACACCCGGCACGGCGAGCCACCCGAGCTGCTGATCGAGGCCGTGAAGACCGCCAACGAGCGGGTCCACGCCGGCCTGCACGACGTGACGCTCGCCGCGCCTCCGGGCCAGAACCCGGCCCCCGCCGTGCCCGCCGAGCACTGGCTCTCAGCCACGCTGTCCACCGTGAACCTGGTGAAACCGCTGGCCGCCAACCCCACCTTTCGCTGGTACCCCGAAGCGGAGCTGATGATCGAGGCCCGGGCCCACCAGCGCGTCGGCGTCGCACTGATCGGCACCTACGGCGCGGGGCGCAGCATCGGGGCCGCCGCGTCCTCGGAGCTCAGGCTGCGCCAGGCGGTGGGCTCGGTGCAGGGGCTGGGCTACGTCTCGGGGAACTTCGACGAGGGGCTGCAGTTGGGCCTCGAGGCCGGCTTTGCCCGCGCCCACGCTCGAAGCCTGGTGAACGGGAGCGAGGCCACCGGCACCGGCTCGGGGGTGCATGTGGCGGGGCTGTTCGGGGTGAAGACGGTGGCGACGTCGGGCTTCACCTTCAACGGCCAGATCGGCGGCGGGCCGCGCTTCATCACCGCCTCGGATGCGTCTGCGAGCACGGCGGTCAGCACCGGCCGGGGGGTCAAGGTGCTGCTGAACGTCAACCTGGGCTGGTCGATCTGAGCGCACGATTCGGTTGAAGGAACGGAGCCCCGGGCCGACAGAGCAGGTGCGGACCCCGGAGACCCCCCGCATGACCAGACCCACCATCGTCGCCTTCGCTGCACTGGCCGCCGCCTGCACGCCCGCGGCGCACCACGACGCGGCCGTGCAGTCCATGCTCACCGACGTCGCCGCCCAGCAGCGCCACACCGCCGAGCAGACCCTCGCTCCTCGCGACTTCGCCGCCGCAGCCGATGCCTACGAACAGCTGCTGCAGAGCCACCCCGACCTCGCGCCGGAGCACCGCTGGCACCTGGCCGACAGCCAGATGCGAGCGGGCCGCTACCAGGCCGCGGCGCACAGCTTCGAGTCGCTGGTGGGCACCCCGTACGAGGACGCAGCGGTCTACATGAGCTACCGCTGCTGGCACCTGCTGGCCTTCCGCGACCAGGGCATCGGCGAGCAGGCCGAGTGGGGAACCCGCCCGCTCACCGCCAGCGAGTCGGCCTTCGTGCAGGCCACCGCGCGCATCCTGGCCCACGACTTCGGCCGCAGCACCCCGCGCGGGGCCCCCGACTACACCCACGCGGCCGAGCGGGCCCGACCGGCGGTCCTGCTCGACGCCGCGTCGCTGTTGGTGCGGCGCAACCTGCCCGAGGCCGCCCGCCCCATGCTGGTCGAGCTCGTGCAGCAACACAGCGGCACCCCGCACGCCACCGAAGCGCGCCTGTTGTTGGACCAGGCCGGCGGTTCGTAGGGCGCATCGGATAGGCCCTGGGCTCCGGAGGCCTCGCCATGTCCCGCATCGTCATCGACCGCACCCCCGAAGGCATCGCCACCGTGGTGCTCTCGCGCCCCGACCGCCGCAACGCCATCGACTGGGACATGCTCACCGCGCTGGCCCGCACCTCGCGGGAGCTCAAGCGCGATCGCTCGCTGCGCGCGGTCATCCTGCGCGGCGAGGGCCAGAGCTTCTGCAGCGGCCTGGACTTCCCGCGCATGACCAAGGTGCCCCACCGACTGGCCCAGGCCTTCTTCACGCCAGCCACCGGCAAGAGCAACCTGTTCCAGGAGGCCTGCTGGGGGCTGCGCGACCTGCCGGTGCCGGTCATCGCCGCGCTCCATGGGCACTGCTTTGGCGGCGGCATGCAGATCGCGCTGGCCGCCGACTTCCGCTTCGCCACGCCGGGCTGCCAGCTGTCGGTGATGGAGGCCAAGTGGGGCCTGATTCCCGACATGTCGGGCACGGTCGCGCTGCGCGAGCTTGTGGGCATCGACCAGGCCAAGCTGCTGACGTACACCGGCCGGGTCATCGACGGCGAAGAGGCCTACCGCATCGGGCTCGTCACCGAGGCCACCGCCGATCCGCTCGCCATGGCCCAAGAGATCGCCGCCGAGATCGTCACCCGGTCGCCCGACTCGGTCGCCGCCGGCAAGCGGCTGCTGCAAGACAACTGGGTGGCCGACGAGCGCTCGGCCCTCGCCCGCGAGCGCCGCATGCAGCTGCTGGTGATGGCCGGCCGCAACTTCCGCGAGGCCATGCGCGCGAACTTCGACAAGGTGGCGCCGCGCTTCACCAAGCGCTCGCCGCTGTTGTAGCTCGTGGCTACCGTCGCTCACGCAGCCGCGCGCGCCCAGACACGGGTCCGGTGGGGCGCAGCGTGATGCTGGGCAGCATGGTGGGCGGAAACGCGTCGGTGACCTCGATGCGCAGGCGCTGAGCCATGGTGGCCAGCACCATCACGGCCTCGAGCATGGCGAAGTGATTGCCGATGCACACGCGGGGCCCGCCGCCAAACGGCATGTAGGCCATGCGCGGCAGCCGCTTGTCCAGGCCATCGAGCCATCGAGCCGGCTCGAAGGTCTCGGGATCGTCGAACCACCTCGGGTCGCGGTGCAGCACCCAGATGGGGATCAGCAGCTGCGTGCCCCGGGGCACCTCGATGTCGCCGATGACCACGTCGTCGATGGCCTCGCGGCCGATGGCCCAAACCGGCGGCAGCAGCCGCATCGACTCGCGGATGACCGCGGTGGTGTAGGGCAGGCGGCCCATGTCGGCGGCGGTGGCGCCCCGATCGCCGAGCACGGCATCGACCTCGGCCTCGAGCGCGGTCTGCACCTCGGGGTGCTGCGCCAGCAGGCCCATGGTGTAGGTGAGGGTCAGGGCCGTGGTCTCGTGGCCGGCGACGAACAGGGTGATGGCCTCGTCGCGCAGGGCCTGATCGTCGAAGGCCTCGCCGTCTTCGCCCCGGGCTTCGATGAGCCGGGACAGCAGGTCGTCTCCCAGGCCCTCGCGACGGCGGGCCGCGATCACCTCGGTCATCAGCCGATCGATCTGGGCCACTGCCCTGTCGGCGCGCCGGCGACCGGGTGTCGGAATCCAGCCCGGCAACAGGCGGCGGTGCCCCTGGGCCTCGGGCACGAACTCCTCCATCACCACCTCGATCGCGTGGCCCACGCCCTCGACATCGGCCTCGAGGTCGCCAAAGAGCGTGCGGAACACGATGGCCTGGGCCAGCTCCATCATATCGTGGTGCACGTCGACGTGCGCGTCCTGGCCGATGCCGTCCAGGTAGCGAGCCGTCTCGTCGACCATGGCGTCGGCGTACAGGGCGACGTGCTTCTTGGAGAAGGACGGTGCCGCGAGCTTGCGGTGCCGCTTCCAGGTCTCGCCCTCGGAGGTCACCAGGCCATTGCCCAGCAGCGGGCGCAGGTACTCGTAGATGGCGTCTTTGTGCATGCTCTTGGCGTTCTTGAGCAGCACCGACTCGACGTCGTCGGGGTGGTTGAGCTGCAGCAGCGGGTACCCGCCCAGCCGAAACGCGACGCGGTCACCGTGCGCGGCGGCGGCGTTGCTCATGAACACCAGCGGATCGCGCGAGAACGACAGGATGCTGCCCAGCACGGGCAGCCCGGCGGGACCAGGGACGGCGGAGTAGTGCATGGGGAGGGCTAACCCCCGGCAGGGCTCAGTTCCGAAGCTCCCGGTAGACGCCGTTGCCCAGGTCCTGGAGGCACACCGAAGGCCAGGCCAGCTCGCAGTCAGCGGTGTTGGCGTCGGCATCGACACCAAAGTCGACGTTGCTCAGGAAGGTGTAGTTGAACTCGCTGGACGAGAAGGGGTCACGCAGCTCCAGCACGGCCCCGTCCGCCTCGGTCACCTCGTTGCGCAGGAAGCTCACGTCCCGGTACGTCCCGGTGAGCCACGAGGCCCCGGCCATCGGCCACACGATCGCCAGCGCGTATCGGGCGCTGTTGTCCAGGAACTCGACGTCGGTCATCGAGTACTGCAGCGCGTCGCCATTGCGGTTGCCGATCAGCATCATGCGGTCCGAAGCGACGTTGTTCTCGATGACCGAGTCGGTGATCTGCAGGGCGTAGTCGTCGTAGGCCTCCAGGCGCAGCACCTGGCTCACGTCGGCGTCGGCGATGTGCAGCCCCGACCACACATCGAAGGCGCTCGAGATGTTCGGCGGCTCACGGTAGATGATGGCCCCGACGCCGGCCTCGGCCACGAAGCTGACATCTTCGAGGATCAGGTTGCCGCGTCCGAAGGCCTGGATGGCGGTGGCCCGCTTGGAGGTGCTCGACAGCTGCCGGTTGCCCTCGAAGTGCGAGCGACGGATGATCAGGTTGCCATCGCCGCACTGGCTCGTGGCCCTGCCGTTGTCGAGGAACTCGCTGTCTTCGATGGTGAGATCGCAGCGCCAGCCGCCCTCCAGACCCCGGTCGTTGTCCTGCAGGCGCATGTTCGTGAGCTGAAGCTCCACGAGCGGGGCCGACGTGTTGCCCTCCCCTGCGAACAGGGCCGCGTCGCCCCCGGTGATGGTGAACCCGTCGAGCGTGAGGCCGTCCCCGTACAGCTGGTGCCCCTGGCCGCCGCGCAGATCGGTGATCGTGGTGTCCGGGCCCCAGGGGGCCTCCACGTGCACGTCATCGACGTGCATGATGAAGCGTGTGTACCAGGTGCCCTCGCACAGCATCAGCCGCTGGCCCGGGGTGTCCAGCGTGTAGGTCTTCACCGCGCTCGTGGTGCCCTGCACCTCCGAGGTCACGTCCACGCCGCCCAGGCTGGCGCCCACCTCGCCGCCGGAGCAGTCCTCGTCGACCCCGTCGCACAGGGCATCGGTGAGGCCCGGCGCCCGCGCCGGGTCCTGGTCGTCGCAGTCATCGGCGCCGAGCGAACCATCCTGGTCCAGGTCGTCGTCCGGGGTCTGGTCGTCGCAGTCGTCGTCGATGCCGTTGTAGGGAAGCTCGGTGGCGTCGCTGTTGACGTTGGCGTCGGCATCATCACAGTCGTCGGCCCCGAGGTGGCCGTCCTGGTCCAGGTCGTCGTCGAGCGTGAACGCGGAGCAGTCGTCGTCCACCCCGTTGTACGCGGTCTCGCTCTCTCCGGGATTCACGTCGGGGTCGGCCTCGTCGCAGTCGGCGATGGTCGGGTACCCGTCTTGGTCCAGGTCGTCGTCCAGGGTGAGCGCGTCGCAGTCGTCGTCCACCCCGTTGTAGGTGGTCTCGGTCTGGCCGGGGTAGACATCGGGGTTGCCGTCGTCGCAGTCGGTGGCCAGCCCATGGCCATCGGCGTCCAGATCGTCGTCGAGGGTCAGCGCGTCGCAGTCGTCGTCCACCCCGTTGAGCGGCGTCTCGGAGGCACCGGGAAACACGGCGGCATCGGTGTCGTCGCAGTCGGCGTCGCCGGTCACCCCGTCCTGATCCAGATCGTCGTCGAGGGTCAGCGCGTCGCAGTCGTCGTCCACCCCGTTGTACGGCGTCTCGGTGACGCCGGGATGCACCGTGGAGTCGTCGTCGTTGCAGTCGACGGCATCGACGTAGCCGTCCTGATCGAGGTCATCGTCCAGGGTCGTCGCATCGCAGTCGTCGTCCACCCCGTTGTACGGCGTCTCGGTGGCTCCCGGGTACACCGAGGCGTCGTCGGGAGCGCAGTCTTCGCTGTCGATGACGCCATCCTGGTCGGCGTCCGGAGGCTCGACCTCGGGCACGGTGCACTCGCCCGCCACCAGCTCGGTGCCCTCACCGCAGACCACGACCGACTCGGGAACACAGGTGCCGTCGGCATCGACGGTGCCCGAACCACAGACCAGGGACGAACAGCCGCCCAGGATGGGGAGCAGCAACAAGCGCATGGAGAACCTCCGTGATCCGACGGTAGTCCGGGCGCCGAGGGCTTCGCCAGCGGAGCAGGCGGCATTTAAGGAAAGCGGACTGAAAGAGCTGCGCCGCGCACCACGGTTATGGGCTCGCATGTCCCTTCGATCCGTCGGAATCGTCGCATCCGCGCGCCTGCGGGAGCTCGGCGACTACGTGCGCTCCCAGCAAATCACCGAGCACCTGTTCGTCGACGCCCATGCGTCCGGGCTGCGCATCGCCGACATCGTGCACATGGACGAGTACACGATCGACATCGTCATCCCACTGCCCGACGGCCTGGTGCTGGTGTACGACACCACCTGAAACGCCGGCATCACGGCGGTCGCCGTGTGGGACCACCAGCCGAGCGCCGCCGAGCTGCTCGACGACCGGCTTCGTCGCGGCTGGCAGCCCACGCCATCGGGCCTGGTGCAAGGACCGACGGTGCTCGGCTTCGCAGCGTGCCTGCAGCGAGGCACCTGCGGGCAGGACAGCGAGGCCCGCTCGGCGACTACCCCCCGGACACGATGAACGCTCCCCAGCTGCCCGGCCAGGCATCTCCCCGTGCCCGGGCCGACTTCAGGGCTCGCAACTGGGCGGCGTGCAGCGCCTCGGCCGGCGGTCGATGCTCGTCGAGCAGCGCCTGGTAGAACCAGTCCATCAGCTCGCCCGTGGACAGGTCGTCGACCGACCACAGGCTCATCACCAGCGTGCCGGCACCGGCCGTCGCAAAGCCCCGCCGAAGCCCCAGGACACCCTCGCCAGGCCGAGACTCGCCGTTTCCGGTGGAGCACGCCGACAGGACCACCAGATCGGCAGAGCGAAGGTCGGCCAGGCCGACGTCCCGGGCCGGCCAGACCCCGTCACCCAGCACCAGACCCGATGCCAGCAGCGGGTCTTCGGGCCGCTCGGCACAGCCGTCGGACGGGAAGTACCCGTGCGACGCCACGTGCACCACGCGGTGCCCGGCCACCCGCTCCCTCACCTCGCCCACCGTGGCCTCGCCCACCGACTCGACCTCGAGCCCCGCGCCACCCAGGCGGCGGCCCACCATCTGCAGCTCCATGTCCACGCCGGCCAGATCGGGCAGCCCCTCGGTGCAAGCCGCACCCACCGCCGAGAAGTCGGACACCCCGATCACCAGCCCCGATGCGGCATCGCTGACCGGGCGCGACCGCGTGAGATCGAGCGCGCTCTCGAGGTAGCGAAAGCGGTGGTCTTCGACCAGGAAGCCCTGGGCGTGCGGCAGAGAGGCGAACGACACCTCGGCCAGGGGCCCGTCGGGCACCACCACCACCGAAGCCCCCGCTGAGATGTTCTCGGCGAGCGGATCCCAGACCTGCTGGCGCACGGTGGCGCCGGCGATGTGCACCAGCAGGGAGTCGGCGGTGGGCATCTCGAGCAGGCCACGGTGCCAGCGAATGCTCTTGGCCAGCCCATCGGCGTGGGGAAGGTCGAGGCGCTGCACGGTGCAGTCGGGCTTCACCAGCCAGGCGACCAGCCAGTCGTCGCCGTCGACCCAATACCCATCGGCGACCATGTAGTCCACCAGCACCTCGTCCTGGCCCAGCTGAGCGCAGATCGCCGCCGGGTCGACCGCCACCAGCTCACTGGCCTGCCGCCATGCCGCGCTCGAGGCAACGAGCTGCCGATCGAGGTGTCGAGCCTGCTGGTGCAGCGCCTCGAGTCGATCGTCGCTCAGCGGCGCGTCGCCAAAGGCGTGGGCCGCCAGCCGCTGCCGGACCGCGCGAAGCTCGGCGTGCAGCGCCAGGGTCTGGTCGTCGGCGTCGCGCCGTCCCCGCTCCAAGACGAGCGCCCGGCGCGCGATGCCCTTGAGGGCCAGGGCCGTCGTCCACGTCTCGCTCGCTTCGTCGGGGTTGTCGTGCAGGCTCAGGTACAGGCCCATGACCCGGCGCTGGCCATCGGCGGCCTGGATGCGCGCGCCATCATCGACCACCCCGTACAGCTCATCGAGCCCGTCGAGCGCATCGTGCAGGCTGTCCCGGGCCAGGGGGCGCGCCTCGTCGCTGCGACCCAGGTGCGACAGGGCGACCGCCCGAAGCCGCGGCACCCCCACCTCCAGGGCCTCGCCCACCAGCGGGCCCGCCGCGAGCTCGTCGAGCACCGCGAGCGCCTCGTCGTGGTGGCCGCCCTCGAGGAGGGTGTTGGCCAGGCCGCTGCGGAAGCCCGCCAGCACCGCGGAGTCGGGGGGCAACGACGCCTCGGCCAGCGCCTGCGCGCGGCGCCCCACCTCGACGGCGAGCTCGACCGCGCCATGCTCTCGGTGCGCACCCGCGAGCAAGAACAGCACCTGCGCTCGGCGGTACCGCAGGCGGCCGTCGTCGGGGTACTGGGCGAGCAGCTCGTCGACGGGCTCCAGCACCGCGATCGCCGCCTCGAACTGCTCGGCGTGCACCGCCACCCATCCGTGGGCCACCGCGATCTCGAGCGCCAGCTCGCCGGTGGGGTCGGTGACTCGTGCAGCACGCTCCTGGAGGTCGATCGCGGCCACGAGCGCACCGTCGTAGTCGCGGGACTCGTCGAGCAGGTGCACCAGGCCCAGCCGAATGGCCAGCGCCGGCTCCGAGTCGGGCCCGTAGACCGCCTCGACCTCGTCGAGCAGCTGCACGTACTCACGCCGTGCCGTCTCGATCTGCTTGGCGTCGATGCGAATGAGGGCCAGGTCGGAGCGCTCGTTCACCAACCTGGGATGCAGCGGCGGATAGGCCTGGGTCAGCAGCGCAAGCGCCCGCTCCTGCTCGCTGACCGCCTCGTCGTTGCGGTTGAGCTCGTGCAGCACGAAGGCCCGCTCCGAGGCGAGCACGCCCTGGGTCATCGGGTCGGCGCCGGCCAGCGCAATCGCCTCGTCGATGAAGGGAAGCGCGGCGTCCGGATCGCGTGCATCGGCCAGCATGCGCGCGTTGGCGCCGAGTGCCCACACCAGCTGCTCGCGCATCTGCGGGTGCTGCCGGCGCCATTCGACCAGCCGGGCGCTCCACACTGCCGCCTGCTCGAAGCGCTCCAGGTTGTTCAGCACGGCGATGAGGTCTTCGACACCACCCGCCTGCCAGTGCGCGGCGATGACGTCGGGAACGACCCCCAGCAGCCGGTCCACCGATGCATCGTCGTCGACGCCAAACACCTCGCAGCGCACAGCCGCCAGCTGCTCACGGTCGCTGCGTACATCCCCGAGCTTCTTGTGCAGCTTGCGGCACTGCTTCGCCGCCGGCCGGGGCAGCTCCTCGGACAGCGCCCGCTCCACACGCGCGAGCATGGGCTCGGGCAGCTCGGCACGGGCGGGGGCCGCGGCCAAGAACAGCGCTGCGATGGCTGGGAAAGACCACGCGAAGGGCTGTATCCGCGGCGTTGCTTGGCCACCAGCACAGGCATCGAGGGCTGTGCTCCCTGGCGGGCACCCGTGCCTGCGGCCCCATAGAGGATCCCATGCTTCCCCTGCTCCTCCTGCTCGCGTGCACCGACACCCCCTCGCTCGACGACACCGCGGTCGCCGAGCCTGATCTGCAGCCGCTGTTCAGCTTCGTGGTCATCGCCGATCCCCACATCACCGGCAACGCCGAGCACAGCACCCGCCTACAGGCAGCCATCGCGTGGATCGAAGCCAACCGCGAGGCCCGAGGCATCGAGGTGGTCGTCATCGTGGGCGACATCGGGTGGGGAGAGGGCCTGCAGGCCAGCAAGTCCATGCTCGACACGCTCACGATGCCGTATCTGCCGGTGCTTGGAGACAACGAGGTGCACTTCGACACCGGCGAGCCCTTCGAGCAGACCTTCGGCCCGCACATCCAAGCCACCGCCACCGAGCGCGGCCCCGTCCAGGTGCACAACCCCGTTCACGACCGGCCCTCGTGGATGCAAAACTACGCCTTCGACCACGGCGGGGTGCACTTCGTGGCCCTGGACTGGGTGTCGCGCAGCGACAACAACCTGCTGTCCGAGCTCGCCGAGCTCAACGACTTCGAGGGCGGCACCCTGCCCTGGCTGGGCAACCACACCGCCGGCGAGCTCGACAGCCCCGCCAACGACATCCTGCTGTTCAGCCACCATCCCATGCACCTGGGCTCGTTCAACCTGGCCCAGCTCGATGCCATCGCGGCGATCACCGGACCCATCGAGGGCCGCGTCGCGGCGAACTGGGCCGGGCACTACCACCTGAACTTCGAAGAGACCGTCCAGGAGGGTGGCTACGACGTGTTCGTCACCGATGCGACCTGGGACGACGACAACACGGTGCGCGTCGTCCAGGTGAGCGGCAACGGCACCCGGTACGCGTATGAACAGGAGCTGGTGATCGTGGAGTAGGCGAGGTTCGCCGAGCGAAGATAGTCCAGCTTGGTACCCGCTCTGGAGACTCTCGCATGCGCCACCTGACCCTGCTCGCCGCCCTCTCGCTGTCCACTTCGGCCCTGGCCGTTCCGCTCCAGGTGCAGAACCAGGGGCGCCTCTTCGACGGCGCGGGCAGCCCGCTCACGGGAAGCCACGACCTGACCATCGCTCTGTACGACGCGCCCAGCGGCGGCACCGCGCTGTACCAAGAGGACATCAACACCGCCTTCGACAACGGCTTCTACGCGGTCACTTTCGGCGCCGGCGACATGCTGGCCGAGGGCGACTTCGACGGACAAGACCTGTGGATTGGCCTGGCGATCGACGCCGGACCCGAGATCAGCCCCCGCCTCAAGGTCGACAGCACGCCCTACGCCATCACCGCCGGTTCCGTGTCGGGCGGCCTGGTCAACGCGAGCAGCGTGCAGGTCAACGGCACCACGGTCATCGACAGCTCCGGCACCATCGACTTTGCCAACCTCGTCAACGTCCCTGCCGGCAGCGACACCCTCGGCGACCTGACCTGCGACGACAACGACGTCGCGGTCTTCGCCAGCGGCGCCTGGGCCTGCAGCGATGTCACCGCGCTCACCATCGACGCCAGCCAGCTGGTGGGCACCATCGACATCACCAACATCCCCACCGGCGACACCACCAACACCGTCGCCGCGGGCGATCACGTGCACGACGCCTCCGACGTCACCAGTGGCCAGCTGGACAACGCGCGCCTGCCTACGGACATCGCCGCTGCGGGCTCGCTGTCGGCCGCAACGACGGTCAGCGTGGGTGGCACGTCTGACGCCTGCGACAACAGCAACGCGGGCGCGCTGCGCACCGACGCCACCACGGGCCGCACCGAGCTGTGCATCGCCAACACCTGGCGTGCCTTTGCCTTCGCCATCGGCAGCGACGCCATGCACCCCGGCTACAGCTGCGACGACATCCTGCGCAAGGGCAGCTCCTTCGGCGACGGCGTGTACTGGATCGACCCCGACCGCACCGGCGCGTACCAGGTCTGGTGCGACATGACCACCGACGGCGGCGGCTGGACGCTGCTGCTCAAGACCGACGGCAACCGCACGCCGCTGAACTACACCGACGCGCTGTGGACCGACCGCAACCTGCTGAACGAGACCGACGTCAGCACGGACACCACGGCACCGTCCAAGTACGAGAGCTTCACCGACTTGCCGCTCACCGCGTTGCGCGCATGCTTCCCCACCGAGGGCGGCGGGCACTGCGCCACCAAGACCTTCACCAGCGGTCCCACGGCGGTGGGCATCTTCGCCGGCGCCGCAGACACGGTGAACGGACACCCGGACTTCCTGTCCAGCTGGTCGACGCAGCCCAACTGCCAGGTCTTCGGCATCAACACGCCCTACCAGTACCGTCGCGCCCGCTTTGGTTGGACCGCCAACCAAGAGAACGACTGCAACTCCAACGACACCGCCATCGGCTTTGGGCTGGGTCCGCTCAACCACGGTGCCACCAACGAAGACTGGTCGTCCGGAGAGCTGTGCCTGTCCAGCAACTGCACCAACGGAAACCAGAACCGCGGCTTCCCCGGTCTGTTGTGGGCGCGGTGAGCGTCTAGCATCCCGCAAGACACAATCCTCCTTGCGCATACCCTGAACATTGTTTATTCAAATGTTGTTCAAGGGGTATTCAATGGACAAGACCGCCATCATCATCGGCTCGGGCATCGGGGGGCTCTCGCTGGGCATCCGGCTGCAGAGCCTCGGCTTCGACACCACCATCGTCGAGCGGCTCGACAAGCCCGGCGGGCGCGCAACCGTGCGCGAGAAGGATGGCTTTGTGTGGGACATGGGGCCCACGGTGCTCACCGTCCCGCACTTCATCGAAGAGCTCTTCGCGCTCGAGCGGAACGACGCGATGCTCGACCGCCCCGACTTCCCCGACGACGTGTTGAACCAGCCCCGTGTCACGGTCGGCCAGTCCGGCGGCCCGCGCACCCGCGAGTACGTCCATCTCCAGCCGATCCTCCCCTTCTACCGAATCTATTTCGATGACGGGACCTGGTTCGACTACGACGGGGATCCCGACAACACTCGCCGCCAGATCGAGGCCATCCACCCGCCCGATCTCGACGGGTACGAGCGCTTTCACGCCGACGCCCGGGCCATCTTCGAGAGAGGCTTCCTGGAGCTGGGCTACACCCACTTCGGCGACCTGTGGAGCATGCTCCGGGTGGTGCCCGACCTGCTGAAGCTGGGCGCGGTGCGCAGCCTGTTCGGGTTCACCAGCCAGTACTTCGAGTCCGACAAGCTGCGGCAGGTCTTCAGCTTCGAGACCCTGCTGGTCGGGGGCAACCCGATGCGGGTGCCCGCCATCTACGCGATGATCCACTTCGTGGAGAAGACATGGGGCATCCACTTCGCCCGCGGCGGGACGGGGGCGCTGGTGGAGGGCTTCGTGCGCAAGTACCAGGAGCTCGGCGGCAGGCTGATGCTGGGACACGGCGTCGACGAGATCCTGGTGAACGCCCAGCGCCAGGCCACGGGCGTGCGCCTGGAGGGAGGCGAGGCCATGCACGCCGACATCGTGGTGAGCAACGCCGACTACGGCACCACCTACATGCGGCTGATCGACAAGAAGCACCGCACCTGGAACCCCGACTGGCGCGTCCAGAACATGCGCTGGTCCATGAGCCTGCTGGTGGTGTACTTCGGCTTCCGCAAGACCGCCGAGCCGCTGGACCTGCAGCACCACAACATCATCCTGGGCCCCCGCTACGAAGAGCTGCTCACCGAGATCTTCGACACCAAGGTGCTCTCGGCCGACTTCAGCCAGTACCTGCACGTTCCCACGCTCACCGACCCCAGCCTGGCCCCCGAGGGGCACCACACCGCCTACACGCTCATTCCCGTTCCCCACAACGGCTCGGGCATCGACTGGAGCGTCGAGGGCCCCAAGCTGACCGAGCGCGTCCTGCGCTTCCTGGACGAGCGCGGCTACATCCCGGGCTTGATGGACCGGCTGGTGCACCACGAGTTCGTGGATCCGCGCTACTTCGAGGGCACCCTGCAGTCCTACCTGGGCAACGCATTCGGCCCCGAGCCCACGCTGACGCAGTCTGCCTGGTTTCGCCCCCACAACCGCAGCCCAGACATAGACGGCCTGTACATGGTGGGGGCTGGCGCTCAGCCCGGCGGCGGCACTCCCAGCGTCATGATGTCTGCCAAGATGACCGCGCGCTGCATCGCCGAAGATCTGGGCCTGGCGCGGGGACGCCGCGACCCCGTCAGCGAGGGGTCGCTGGCGGCGAAGTAGCCCCCGGGCGGTTCTGCCACGCCCACAGCGCCGAGCCAGGCAGGCTGCCGAACACCGGCACGAACAAGAAGACCTCGGCAGCGCGCTCGGGCACCACGGCGATCAGCACAGCACCCGCGAACCAACCCAGGGCCACCAGCCACAGCCAAAGCCCCGCCACGGTCACCGCCCCCGCCGCCAGGGTGAGCGACACGATCACCAGATCCAGGGCGAGCACGTGGATGGGGTCGGCCTCCATGAGCCAGCCGAACACCCGGTTCATGAGCGCCGTGCCGCAGCCCAGCAGCACCAGGCCGATGATCTGCCGGTTGATGGCGTTGCGCGTGAAGCTGCGCCACCCGGCGGCCACCCCCAGCCAGACCACCACGTTGATGCCCGCAGCCAGCGCGATCATGTCGCGGAAGTTGGCGGTCCAACCCACGGTGTTCACCGCCACGAAGACGCCGCCGGACATCAGCATGCCGGTCACGCTGATCGCGGTCACCAGGGCGTAGCGCTGCCAGAAGGACACGTCGGTGTCGAGCTCGGCGGCCAGCTCGCGCAGCTGGTCGTGGTCGGCCGCGATGCCCCGCAGCTGAGCCGCCAGCTCCTCCTGGCGCGGGCTGCCCAGCGCCTCGAGCTCGGCCAGCAGCTGCCGGGCGAGGCCCACGTTCTTTTGCCCGATCTCGGCGGCCACACGGCGCTCCAGCAGGTCTCTGAGCCCGCTGCGCGCGCGCTCGTTGCCGTCCCAGTCGTCCAATGCAGCGCGAAAACCGAAGTGCGCGCCCGCAAAGTCGTCTTCGGCAGCGCGCTGTTCGGCGCGCTCGGCGACGCGGATGGAGGCTCGGTGCGCCAGGAAGTCCTGCAGCGCTTGCCTCAGGGCGTCGACATCGGGGTAGCGCTCGTCGGGGTCGGCGGCGGTCGCTTTGTTGGCGATGGCGCCGAGCTCCTCGGGCACCGACTCGGCATACTCGGCGGGCGCCGACACGAAGGCGGCGGCAATCACCTTCTGCAGGTCGGTGCCCGCGTGCCGCGGACGGCCCGTGAGCGCCTCGTGCAGGCAGGCCCCCAGCAGGTACACGTCGGTGCGGGCATCCACCCGCTCACCGGCCACCAGCATCTCGGGTGCCATGTACGACGGGGTGCCCACCACGTTGCGCGTGTCGGCGCCGCCCCGGGCATCGGCGTGCACGGCGATGCCCCAGTCCAGCACGTACACCTCGCCGTGCTCGCCGAGCATGACGTTCTCGGGCTTGAGGTCTCGGTGCAGCACGCCGCGGGTGTGGGCAAAGTGCACGCCGTTGCACACGTCCACCAGGATCTGCACGTGCGCGGCCACCCGATCGTCGGACGACTGCACGAAGTCCCAGCCGGGGTGCGTGCCATCGCGCACCAGCGAGCGCCAGGCCACGCCCTCGACGCGCTTCATCACCAGCGCCGGCCGCCCGTCGTCGTCGGCGCCCAGCGCGTGCACGGGAATGATGTTGGGGTGCTCCAGGCCACCCATGAAGCGCCCCTCGCGCAGCAAGGCCTCGCCTGCCCGGTCCTGGGCGCCGTCCCGTACCCGCTTCACCGCGACCTCCCGCTCCAGCGAGGCCTGGTGGGCCAGGTGCACCACGCCCATGCCGCCCTCGCCCAGCAGGCCGGTGACGGTGAAGTCCGGGGCATCGGCGTCGGGCAGGGGGCCCGTGTCTTCGCCGATGGTGATGTGCGGAAGCCGCGCCTGGCTGACCCTCAGCGCGTCACCGGTGCGCTCGTCGCCCGTCCAGGTGGCGGTGCCGGCCTGGCGGATCGTCTCGTGCACCGGGTGGTCGGGCGGCACGATGGTGGCGAAGCCGCGGGTCCACAGCTCGTCGAACAGGGTGGGGTCGCGTTCGGGCATTCGCCCGAGTGTAGCGCTCTACGAGCCCGTATCCGAGACCTCGTCGCACTCGGCGATCAGCGCGGCCACACGGGCACAGGCTCCGCGGGTGTCGAAGCGCGCCCCAGCGGCGTCGCACATGGGCTCGTCGCCGCCGCACGTGTGCTCGCGCACGGCCGTCTGGCAGGCCGCCACCTGGGGCTCGTGCGCCGCCAGCTGCTCCACCAGTCCGTCGCAGGTCGACGCCGCCTGCTGCAAGAACGCCGTGCACCGCGGCACATCCGGAAAGGTGACCACCGCCGCGCACGTGCCCTGCTGGGCCTGGATGCACGACGGCTCGGTGTACAGCCGGCACACGGTGTCGATGTACGAGGCCAGCTGGGCGGCCCCCACCCCGGCGGCGGCGTCGGCGACCGGTGCCTCGGCGGGCACGGGCGGCGCATCCGGCTCGGATGCGCCAAGCCATCCGCAGCCCGAGAGCGCCGCAAACAGCGCCAGCATGCACACGCTTCGCATCAGAGGACTCCCAGCAGGCACTCGTCGATGTCTACCGCACTTCCGGCATCCACGCTCAGGCTGTCGGCCCAGACCGTGCCGATGAGCTCGGAGCCACCCGCGACCTCGACCCGGGCATGCGGCGCAACCACGGTCGCCGACAGCACGCTGCCCCGCTTGAGGTGCACCTTGTTTCCGTGCACGTACAGCACCAGCGCGTCCGGGTCCCCTCCCAGGTTCATCACCGCGTCGTTCAGCTGCACGTGGCCGGTGACATGGATCTCGACGTCGCCGTCGATGATCACCTCGGCGCCCTGCTTCAAATCGATCTTGTGGAAGGCGTAGACGCCGCTGGTCAGGGTGACCGTGTCGTTCTTGTGCACCAGCAGGTGCGACTGCGCAGCAGGGGGCGTGCCGAGCTCGGGCATCTGGTCGACGCAGGACGCGTCGCCGAGCCAGGTGAAGCCCGAGATGCGATCCAGGCCCGTGTCCCCGATCAAGCTCCAGCCCGCGTCGCTGGGGTCGAGCTGGTACAGGTGGCTGCGCGCAGGAACGCCGCCGTCCAGGGTCCGCCCGCCGCCGGGCACCCCATCGAGCACCGCCATCAGCTGGCCGTCCCCGTCCACACCCACGCCGGCGGCCTTGCCCACGATGCCGGTGGCGCCCGTGTGAGCGGCCTCGCCGCTCTGCAGGTCCACCGCGTACAGGTGGAACTCCTTGTCGGTCTTGCTGGTGTTGGTGAGCAGCTGGAAGGCGCCGTCGACAATGGCCCCGCCGCGGGAGTACACGGGCAGGCCCAGGTCCCCCACCTGCGTCGCCACGGCGGTGTCCGGGTCGATGGCCACCAGCACCCCCATCGGCACCTTGAAGCCGCCCACCAGCTCGACCCGCGCCCCGATGCCGTACAGGGTTCCGTCCGGGGCCACGCTCATCGCCGAGATGCGGTGCAGCACCGACGCATCGTCGGCGTCGGTGAGCACGCCCACCTGCTCGGACACCTCCAGGTCGTCCGGGTCCACGCGAACCAGCGCCTGCCGCCCGCCGCCGAGCCCCTGCACCGCGTACAGCTCCGCACGCGGCCCGTGCCAGGCCATCGCAAAGCCCGCGCGCTCGACCCCCTGCTGGTGCGTGACCTCGCCACTCGCGGGGTCCACGGCCGTCAGGGTGCCGCTGCCGGCAACAGCGCCGTTGAGGCCGGACTGGTTGTTGGTGATGCCCAGCCACACCCCGGTGTCGGCGGCCGCGGCCGCACCCGGGGCGACCGCCAGCAGGCACCCCACAAAGCCTCCGATGAGCCAGGCCATCCGCATGGTTCTTCCCCCGACACGCTGCGCCGCGTCGGTCCTCGATCCAAGCTCCGGGCCGTCTCCAATTCGTGGCAGGCCTCCGCCCTCCCTCCCTCAGCGCCGCCTCAGCCCACCACCGCCCAGGCCAACAGGAAGGTCAGCAGCAGTCCCACCCCCACCCCGGCCAGCAGCAGCCGGATCTGCTGCGCCCGCACCTGCTCGGGCTTGGGTGGAGGCAGGTCGAGCCCCACCACCGGCCGAAAGCCGACTCGCTCTTCGGTGGCAGGCGGGGTGTCGAGCTGCCCCTCCAGCACTGTGGGCGGCCCCACGGTGACCACCGTGGTGGACAGGCCCGACACCGAGCGATCGCCGTCCCCCGACGCCACGGCGATGGCGTCTTGGGCCGCCGGCACCACCGCGGCCGCCCAGGGCTCGAAGCGCGCGCCGTGCGCGGCCTCGATGAGCTGGCCGCACTCGCGGGCGATCGCCCCACGGCTGGGCCGGCGATGGGGATCGTAGGCGGTGAGCCGCTCGATCAGCTCGCCCACACCGGGATCATCGGCCACCGTCGCGCGCAACCCCTCGGAGCGCTGCGCAATCATCTCGTCGTGGGCCTCGCGGGTGGCGTGCGCGGTCACCGTGCCGCCCAGCCGCGCGCCGGTGACCATCTCGTACAGCATGATGCCCAGCGCGTAGGCGTCGGACTGGTCGCCGTTGCCCCCGGCGATGCGCTCGGGCGCCATGTACGCCAGCGAGTTGAACACCGCGGTGACCTCGACGTCCAGGCGTCGATCGTCGACGTTGGCCACCGCCTCGGACAGGCCGAAGCCCGTCACGCTCAGCGTGCCGTCGGCCGCCACAAAGATGCAGCCGGGCTGCAGGTCGCCGTGGGCCCAGCGAAGCGCATGTTCGTTGAAGCGCGCCACCTGCCAGGCGTGGTCGAGGGCCTCGGCGACCGCCTGCACCAGGCCCAGGGCCGCCGCCATGGGCACCGGATCGCCGAAGGCCAGCGACGACAGCGGCATCCCGGCGAAGGGCTCGACCACCACGCCGGCGCGGCCGTGCAGCGACACCAGCCCCTTGGGCCGGGGGATGGACGGATGGTCGGCGGCGATCGTGGTGCGCGCGACCGCCTCGCGCAGCACCTCCAGGTCGACCGCCGACGCGTACTGCCGGTGCACCAGCTCGACGAAGGACGCCGTGCCGTCGCGCCCTCGGGCCGTGTACACGTCCCCAAAGCTGCTCCCGGTCACCCGGTCCTGGATTTCGACCCGCTCTGCCACCGAGGCATCTTAGCGGTCCTGGTACGCCACGTGGTCTCGGCGTCGGTCGCTCGTCCGTTCCTCGACGGTGTCGGCCACGATCAGCTCGTACAGGACGGCGCGCTTGCCCTCGCCGGGCCGCAGGATTCGTCCCAGACGCTGCACGTGCTCTCGCACCGTTCCCGAGCCCGACAGCACCACGGCGACGTCGGCGGCCGGGATGTCGACGCCCTCGTTGAGCACCCGACTGGTCACCAGCACGGGAAGCGTGCCGTCGCCAAAGGCCACCAGCAGCTTCTTGCGCTCCTTGGCGTCGGTCTGGTGGGTGATGGCGGGCACGAGCAGCCTGCGGCTGATGTCGTAGACGGTGGCGTTGTCGCTGGTGAAGACGATGACGCGGCCGTCACGATGCCGGCCCAGGATCTCTTCGAGGTAGCGCAGCTTGGCGTCGGCCCCCTGCAGGATGCGCCGGCTGTCGCGCCATGCGCGCAGGGCACGCCGTCCACGGTTGCTGCCCGCCGCGCGGCGCAAGAAGTTGCCCCAGCCGCCTCGCCCGCCCAGCCGAATCTGCTCGTCGTCGATGAAGCTGCGAAAGGTGTGGCGCGCCTCTTCGTAGGCCTCGCGGTCGTCGTCCGACAGGTGCACCGTGATGCGCTCGGTGGTGTACTCGGCCAGGAACTCGCCCGCGAGCTCGGTGATCTCTTTGCGGTAGCACACCGGCCCCACCAGCTCGTCGACCCAGTGGTGCTCGCCGTCCGGGCGCTCGAGCGTGGCCGTCAGCCCCAGCCGGAAGGGCGCGATGCTGCACGTGGCGGCGGCGCTGTACGAGGCGCCGGGCAGGTGGTGCACCTCGTCGAAGACCACCAGGCCAAAGCGGTTGCCGTAGCGCTCGACGTGGATCCACGCCGAGTCGTAGGTGCTCACCGTGATGTCGTGCACCTCGTGCACGCCCCCTCCCAGCACGCCGACCGGCCCACCGAAGGCGCGCTTGAGGTGGTCGTACCACTGGCCCACCAGGTCGATGGTGGGCGCGATGACCAGCGCCCCGCGCCCTGCGTCGGCGATGCACAGCTCGGCGACGAAGCTCTTGCCAGCCCCGGTGGGCAGCACCACGGTGCCGCGCCGACCCGACTGCCGCCACGCCTCGACCGCCTCGCGCTGGTAGTCGCGAGGCATGCGGTCGGTCCTGTGCTGCCGGTCGAGCACCGCGTACGCACGCGCCTGGTCGTCGTAGTCGACCTTGCGCCGGTGGAGGTCCATCACCACGCCGTGGTACCGGTCGGCCGGCGCACGCGGCAGCCCGGTGCGGGGGTCGATCACGAAGCCCGCGGGCACCTCGTCGGCCGGCCAGCGCTCGAGCACGAGCGTGCCGCGGTCGAAGCGAAGGATGCGGGGTGCGGACATGCGAGGTGAGTAATCGTGGGGCAGGCGTCTCGCCTGCCCTCGACCGCCCAGATGAGGTACAAAGTCCCCACGGAGACGTCATGACACCGGACTGGAAGGCACTGGCGCCGCATCGACCGCTGGGACCGGAGTCGGACGCGTACGTGTCTCCGCCAGATCCCGTCGGAGAGCGCATCGCGCACTGGATTCTCGCCGGCGGAGAGACCGTCCTGCTGGGCGGACCGACCGGCGTCGGAAAGAGCACCGAGCTCGCAAGGGCGGTGAGCTTGCTCAAAGACGAGCGCCTGGCGGTCTGGGTGCCCGTCGACCGCTGGGAGAACATGCGCAAGCTCACCGGCGAGCGCTTGCTGTGGTGGATTGCGGGGAGGACGGTCGCTACGGCGATCGACGAGCACGGCGTCGACTTCGACCCACGCCTGACCACGCTCCTACACAACTCCGGATTCTTGACATCCGACCATCACCGAACGCACTCCTCCGGACTCGACGCACCGGCGGCCGACGTCGCTCAGTTGGCTCTGCGCCAAGCCTCGCGGGAGAGTTCGCTCGGCGCGGTGGTCGTCGTCGACGGCCTCGAGAAGATCTCGGACACCGCCCAGGCCGCCTCCATCTTCGAAGCGCTGGCCGAGCTGCCCGAAGACGTCGCCATCATCTCGGTGCTGCCCTGGAGCCTCGCCTTCGGACCCATGTCCGAGGTGGTGATTCGAGCCAACGAGAAGCCCTTCTGGGCCCGCCCATCTCGGCCGCGAACCGGCGATGTCGCTTCCCACGATTTCTTGCGCAAGATCCTGCACGAGCGCCTCGACGGCGTGGCCGACTCAGCGCCCGAGTCGTTCGAGCCGGCGGTCGTGCAGGCGGTGCTGGCTTCCGGCGGTCTGCCTCGCGCCTTCCTTCAGCTCATTTCCGACGCCGCGACCTACGCAAGGCTTGTGGGGAAGGACTGGCCGACCACAGTCGAGCTGGCGTCCGCAAAGGCGGACATCGTGCAGAGCATGCAGCGCCTCTTGCTGAAGGGCGACAAGGACCTGCTGGCCCAGGCGCGGAACACCGACGGCACCGAGATCCCTCTCGCGCACAAGATCCGGCTGATGGCGAACGGCCTGTTGCTGCAGCGTGAAGCGCTGGACGGCGAGGAGCGCAAGGTCCTTGTGCTCGGGCCCGCTGCGCGTCGCATGCACAAGCTGCGGCGGATGAAGAAGGGCGAGCTCTTCGTCGAGCCACACCCGCTCATCGGCGAGCTGATCGCGTCCCATGCCTGACGCCGCCGCGCACATCCTGTCTGCCCTCGAGCGTGATGACGGCGGAATCGCCCTCGTCCTCACTCCCCTCGACCTGGGGCTGCGCGACTGGGTCGTCGACGAGGTCAACTCCCTGGCCCACCCAGACGCCAACCCGCTGCGCACCCGCGATGTCGAAGAGGCCATCGCCACCCGAGACCGCATGGTGCTCCTCGTCCCCGACAACGAGCGCGAGGCCGTGCTCGACCTCAACGGCAGCCGCGACCGGATCATCGACCCGGATCGGCCGCGGGCTTGGCCCATCGTCCTCTTTCTGTTCCGTGACGGCGAGGGAATGCGCACGTGGGCTCAGGATGCCCCAAGCCTAGCGAGCATCGTGCTGGGCAGCACACCAGACCCCGACGAGGACGCATCCATCGACGTCTCAGCAGAGCGGCGCGCGTTCGAGGCCGAGACCGGCGAGACTCCCGAGGCCTGGCTACGCCGATGGCGCGACGGAAGCTGGCCGAAGACCTCCAAGAACTTCTCGCTCGCCTACCGCGCGAACCTGTTGGAGACGCGTTGAAGCCCTGGCTCGACCTGTACCAGGCCCAACAGGAGCTGCGTGGGATGGGACGCGAAGCCATCCACGACCTTCGGCGTGTACTGAGGAAGATCGGCTCCCATGAGCCGTCCATCGTGGATGTGGGGCTGCACGCCCGCCTGCAGGCCTACCGAGGGGTGGGGGTCGGCGGCTACCGGCTGGGCGGTCCCGAGGGCGAGTACATTGCTGGCTGGAACCTTCCGGGCGGCGGAGTGGCCACCATCGAAGAAGCGCGACTTCAGATCCTGCTGACCTTGGACCAGGCGAAGCGCCACATCCACGTCCTCTCCATCACGGTCGACGGTGTCAAGCCCGGAACCAACGACAGCTGGCGTCTCGCCGTGCACCTGCCCGACGATCGCAGACCCGAGGGGGATCACCAGGGCCTGGGCGCCTGCAGCCACCCGGCCCTGCACTGCCACGTCGGACCCGATGCGTTCTCGCCACCCGAGGTCCGGGCGCCGATGCCACCAGGCCTAGGACCCGGAGAGCTGCTGCAGTGGGTCCTCTCCCAAGTCCTCCCCGTTCCCGCCTTCGAGCCAGCCCCGTGGGCCGCTGTCACCGACGCCCTCTCCAAGCAGCCCTGATTGCCCTTCCTCCTCCTCCTCCTCCTCCTGACCCTCACCGCCTCGGCCGACGACCGCCGGGCCTTCGATCTGTGGCTCGAGCGGCGCGAGGCCCCCGATCCGGTGCCCGAGCTGGCGGCGCGCGGCGGCTACCGCTTCGTGGCCGACCTGTTCACCGACATCCGCGACGCGGTCGACGAGCGTCCCGGGCGCGTCGAGATCGAGCGCATCGGCAAGACCCACAACGCCTTCCCCATCTGGGCCTTCCACGTGCGCACGCCCGGCACCACCGAGGTGCACCGCAAGGTGCTGATCTTCGGCGGCATCCACGCCATGGAATGGATCGCGGTCGAGGCTGCGACCGAGACGCTGCTGGCCGCCATCGACGCCCCCGAGCCCGGGGTCCTGGTCACCGTCATCCCGCTGCTGAACCCGGACGGGCGCTGGAAGGTCGAGCAAGACCTGCGCGCGGGCACCAACCCGTGGCGCCGCGGCAACAAGAAGAACATCGACCTGAACCGCGACTTCGCGGTGAACCGCGAGCCCAAGGCCGTCTGGCGGCACGTCCCCATCCTGAAGGGCTTCTACACCGGCCCCGGCGGCCAGCCCATCACCCCCGGTCCGCTGTCGCAGCCCGAGTCCCAGGCGCTGGACGCCCTCGCCGCCCGCGAGCGCTACGACCGCGCCGCCAGCCTGCACGCCTGGGGCGGCTTCTTCTACTACCCCTGGGCCGGACGCTTCCGACAGCCCCCCAAAGCAGATCGCAAGGAGTTCGTGCGCCTGGGCCACCTGATGGAGCAGGCGCAGGGGCCGCACGCCTACCGCACCAAGCAGCTGGGCCGGTGGTGCTTCTGCTTTCGCGCCCAGGGCGCCGAGCTCGACCACCTGTACGGCGAATACGGCACCAAGGCCTTCCTGGTCGAGCTGACCCGCACCGGCATCCCGGTCACCAAGCCCTGGCAGTGGGGCCGCATCTTTCAGCGCTACAACCCCGATGATCGCGAGCGGCACGTGGGGCAGGCGACGGCGGCGATGGGGGCGCTGATTCGGGAACCGTGACCATGCGCACCACCATCCTCGAGCACCTTGAAGCCGGCACCGACGCCCTGCGCAACAACCAGCGCGACTCGCTGCGGTCCCGACTGTGCGCCATCGCCGAGCTGGTGGGCGGCTGCCCCCCGTTTCGCCCGTGCAAGCGCTGCTCCAAGATGAAGGCCCGGTACACCAGCTTCAGCTGTGGCGATCACCACGTCCCGCTCGACCCCGAGGCCAAGCACCTGCTGGCGGGGGTGGATCTGAGCTCGGGCGGTGGACGCAGCCACGCCGTCGTCTGCTGCAAGACCTGCGGCCAGCGCTGGTCCGTCGCCACCGACTACGAGTTCCTGGTGGGCGGCTCCGAAGACTACCTCTACGTCACGCGACTCGACCCCGCCGAGCTGGTCCAGAGCATGCTCGACAGCGTCGACCGTGGCGGAAACTTGTGGGAGGACTGGTCGGCCTTCCGGCGTGGGCTCGAGAGCGCCGACCTCGGCTGAAGAAGAGGGTCCGGTCGCGGGTCGCGACAAAGTCCGTCTGTGTCACGCCCCCTTGACGACAGCGCCCCCTGTTCTTACCCCGCGCGCCTCACTTTCCCTGGAGACGTGCGCACCATGATCGAGGTCCAGAACCTCACGAGGTACTACGGCCACTTCCCGGCCGTCCAGGACGTCAGCTTCAGCATCGAAGACGGGCAGATCATCGGCCTGCTCGGGCTCAACGGCGCTGGCAAGTCCACCACCCTCAAGTGCTTGGCCGGCCTGCTCACCCCCAGCAGCGGCACGGTCACCATCAACGGCGTCGACGTGGTCGCGGCACCCGAGTCGCTCAAGCGCAGCATCGGCTTTCTGCCCGAGAGCCCGCCCGTGTACGCCGACATGACCGTCAGCGACTTCGTGGTCTATGTCGGGCAGCTCAAGGGCATGTCCAAGGCCGACGCCCGCAAGCGCCTGCCCGAGGCCATCGAGCTCGCCGGCCTGCAGGGCCGCGAAGACCAGGTCATCGGCACGCTCTCGCACGGCTTCCGCAAGCGCGTGGGCATCGCCCAGGCCGTCATCCACGACCCCAAGCTCGTCATCCTCGACGAGCCCATCAGCGGCCTCGATCCCAAGCAGATCCGCGAGATGCGCAAGGTCATCCGCCGCCTGGGCGAAGGCCGCGTCGTCATCGTCAGCAGCCACATCCTGGGCGAGATCAGCCAGACCTGCGACCGCCTGCTGGTGCTGCACAAGGGCCGCCTGCAGGCTCAGGGCACCGAACAGCAGCTCGCCAAGCGGCTGGGCGACTCCAAGATCGTCATCACCGTGCGCGGCGAGTCGGCCAAGCTCATGGCGTGGCTCGGCAGCCACAAGCTGGTCGAGAGCGCCACCGCGCGCGAGGTCAGCGGCCCGTACGCATCGGCGGTCGTCGATCTGCACGGCGACTCCCGCGAACAGCTCCTGGGCGAGCTGGTCGGCGCCGGCTTCGGCATTCGCCTGGTCGAGGTGCCCGACACCGAGCTCGAAGAGGTCTTCTTGGGCCTCACCCGCGACGATGCAGCCCTGCAGGGAGGTGCCTGATGCGAAACGTCCTGCTCATCGCCGGCCGCGACCTGCAGTCCTACGTCTTCGGCTTCATCGGCTACTTCATCGTGGCCGCCGTCTTGTTCATCGATGGTGTGCTGTTCAACGCCTGGGCCATGGGCGGCACCGCCGAGTACAGCGCCGAGATCCTGCGCAAGTTCTTCTACATCTGCAGCGGCACCACCATGATCGCCGGCGTGCTGCTGTCCATGCCCACCTTCGCGGGCGAGCGCCTGCGCGGCACCGACACCCTGCTGGCCCACTCGCCCATCCAGACCTGGCAGATGGTGCTGGGCAAGCACCTGGCGTCCATGGGCGTGCTGTCGATCATGACGCTCATGACCTTCTACATGCCGCTGCTCATCATGTACAACGGCAAGATCGCCGGTGCGCACGTGATCGCCGGCTACACGGGTCTGCTGCTGCTGGGCAGCGCCGTCGTGGCCATCGGCACCTTCACCTCCAGCTTCGTGCCCAACCACCTGGTCTCGGCCATCACCAGCGGCGTCACCGTGGTGCTGCTGCTGATCTGCTGGTTCCTGGCCGACATCACCGACCCGCCCTTCACCGACGTCATCGCGGCCATGTCGCTGTTCGACAAGCACTTCATCCCCTTCCAGGAGGGGCGCATCGCGCTGTCGGGCTTCGTGTACTACGCCTCGCTCACGCTGCTGTTCCTGTGGCTGGCCACCAAGTCGCTCGAGCGCGAGATGGCGGGCCCGTCCGGCTTCTTTGGCTTCGTCTACGACCTGCCCGTCGCGGTCATCGGCATCGTGTGGCTCATCGGCAACTTCATGCTGTTCATGGGCCAGCGCGTCCTGGCCGGCATCGCGATGCTCAGCTGGCCCTTCACCCTGCTGGGCCTGGCCACCATGGCCGGCGTCGTGGGCTGGCGCGTCTACGAGATGGGCCAGACCAAAGACCCTGGCCGCAAGCTGGCGCTGCAGACCTCGGTCGCCGGCGGCGCCGCGGGCTTCGTGGCCTTCGCCATCTACCTGACCACCCTGCCCATGTTCACCGATGCCATCGGCCTGAACGAAGAGTCCGCCGCCAGCTGGTACGTGGTGGCCACCACGCTCTACCTGATCCTGTGGTTGGTGGGCACCGTGCCGCTGGTCTTCGTCGACCGCGTGCTCTTCAAGCACCCCACGGTCGCGCCGGTTCAGGAATCGCGCCTGGCCGCCACCTCGGGCGTCGCCACGGCCCTGCTCTTCGCGCTGCTCTTCCCGCTCAACTACCTCGCGCTCAACAACAACATCGAGTACGACTACGCCTTCACCCGCACCACGCGGGCGGGCAGCTCCACGCTGGCCCTGGTGGGCACGCTGACCGAGCCCGTGCAGGCCACGCTGTTCTTCACCGCCGGCAACGACGTCAAAGAGCAGGTCGTGCCCTACATGACGTCGCTGGCCGACAGCAGCGACGGCCTGTTCACCTACGAGGTCGTCGACCAGGCCATGGTGCCCGAGCGCGCCGAAGAGCTCAAGGTGCGTGACAACGGCTACATCGCCCTGTCCATGGGCGAAAACACCGAAAAGTTCAAGATCGGCACCGACATCGACCGCGCCCGCCGCGACCTCAAGAAGCTCGACGGCACCGTGCAGAAGCACCTGCTCAAGCTCGCCAAGGGCCAGCGCACCGCGTACATGCTGACCGGCCACGGCGAGGCCAGCAGCCGCGAGAAAGACAACCCCACCCGCAAGCTGAACATCTTCAAGAAGCTGCTGCAGGGCCAGAACTACAAGGTCAAAGACCTGGGCGTCTCCGACGGCTCAGCCGACACCATCCCCGAAGACGCCGGTCTGGTGGTCATCGCCGCCCCCACGCGTCCCCTGATGCCCGAAGAAGAGCTGGCCATCCAGGACTACATCGACCGCGGCGGTCGCCTGATGGTGCTCACCGACCCGATGCCCCGCCCGCTGCCCGGTGAGTCGCCCACCGCCGCCAACGGCGTGCTGAAGCTCCTGGGCCTCACCAGCAACCCCAACGGCGCGCTGGCCCACAAGACCAAGTACGTGCCCCAGAAGCGCGGCAAGTACGACCGCATCCTGCTGCACAGCAACCGCTACGGCAGCCACGCCTCGGTCAAGACCCTGTCCCGCAACAGCAGCCAGCTGCACGTCATCCTGCCCACCGTGGTGGGGCTGTCCAAGCTCGACGAGCAGCCCGGCAAGGTCACCACCCTCATCCGCAGCCACCCGGACACCTGGCTGGACACCGACGGCGACTTCGAGAAGGGTCCCGAAGAAGAGTCCAAGGTCTGGGATCTGGCCGTCGCGGTCGAGGGCGGCGAGGGCGAGTCCGAGTGGCGCGCCGTCGTCGTCGGCGACGTCAGCTTCCTGGCCGACAACGTGCTGCAGTTCTCGCAGGGCAACGCCCAGTTCGCGCTCGACACCACCCGCTGGCTCGTGGGCGACGAAGACATCGCCGGCGAGGTCGAGTCCGAAGAGGACGTGAAGATCCAGCACACGCGCGAAGACGACGTGCTGTGGTTCTGGGGCACCATCCTGGTCTTCCCGCTGTTCATCCTGGTGGGCGGAGTCGCCATCTCGCTGATTCGGAGGCGTTCATGAGGCAGATCATCGTTCTCTCAGTGCTGCTGTCGGCCGCCCTGGTGGGCAGCTATGTGCAGTGGACCGCCGAAGACTCCGGGCCCGCCCGCAGCGACGACGCCATCGCGATGTACGCCGCCTCGGCCGACGACCTGTCCGAGCTGTTGTGGACGTCCGACGAGCTCACCGTCCAGATCTCGCGCAAGAGCGACGACAAGGGCGACTACACCTGGGTCGAGGTGACCGAACGCAAAGAGGTCACGCCAGAGCCCCCCGACGACGAGCCCGAAGACACCGCCGTGCCCGACGACGAGGGCGAAGAGGGCGAAGAGGGCGAAGAGGGCGCAGAAGGCGAAGAAGGCGCAGAAGGCGAAGAAGAAGACGAGCCCCCCGCGGTCGAGCCCATCATCGAAGAGACGACCTACGCCTTCTTGGGCAACGCCAGCGCCGACGAGCTGTGGACCAAGTTCGCTCCGCTGTACGCGCTGCGCAAGCTCGAGAACGCCGACGCCAGCAGCGCCGCTTTCGGCCTGGACACCCCCGACGGCACCCTGTCGGTGGTGCGCCGCAGCGGCACCCTCGAGATCGCCGTCGGCGCCGAGAGCTACGGCACCAAGAACCGCTACGCCCGCTACGACAGCGGCGTCTACCTGCTCGACGACGCCACGCTGCGCCCGTTGCAGTTCGGCAAGACCCGCCTTGTCGAGCGCAACGTCGTGCCGCTCAAGAGCAACGGCGTCGACGGCGTGCAGGTGGTGGCGGGCGAGCAGAAGGTCGAGTTCGTGCACAAGAACAAGGCCGACCCCGCCGCCGCCTACTGGGCCCGCACCGACACGCCGACGGTTGCCGACGACGGTGCCGGGACGTGGATCGACAAGCTGTTCCGCCTACGGGTGGCCGAGTACGCCGACGCCGAGATCGCCGCCACCCTCGAGCCCGTCGTCAGCTACACGCTGCAAGAAGGCAGCGAGCTGTGGCAGGTCGATCTGCTGCGCCAGAAGGGCGAGATCAGCCCCGACTACTACGCGCGCAGCCAGCACAACCGCGGGCTGGTGCAGCTCACCAAGGGCGCTGCGAGCGAGATCATCGCCGACCTGGACACGGTCCTCGAGGCGCCCGAGGGCGAAGAGTAGCGAGAGAACTCTCGATCGGGCTACAGGGGCCCGGCGGAGTCCTCATGCCCCTCCTCTTGGTACTCGTGGCCGCTGCAGCGCAGGCTCAGAACTGCGAGCAGCGCTACAGCAGCGAACAGCTGGTCGGTTCCCTCGATCGCGCCGAAGCCGCCTACCTGTCCGTCGCGGTCGACGACTTCTTGTTCGCCACCGACGAGATGCGGGCGCACGTCGACTGCAGCGCCGACGAGATCCCCAAGCCCATCGCCGCCCGCCTGTGGCGCTACGAGGGCATGCGGCGGTCGATCGACGGCGACATCGACGGTGCCAAGGCCGCCTTCGCCAGCGCTCGCTCCATCGAGCCCGGCTACCGCTTTCCCACGGCGCTGGTGCCCGACGGCCACCCCATGAACGACGAGTACGCCGCCGTCGACATCTCGGTGGTGCGCGCCACGGTGGTGAAGCCTCCGGCGCTGGGGCGCGTGCAGCTCAACGGCGAGCTGTCGCTGCAGCGCCCCGAGCACTGGCCCGTGCTGGTGCAGCACATCACCGACGCCGGCGAGATTCGCCGCACCGCCCGCCTCGACCCCGGTGAGCCCTGGCTCAACTACACGCCCGCCGCCGACGGCGCCAAGGGCAAGTGGCTGTACGACCAGCAGCGCCGCCTCGACCCCACCGCTCCGCTGCTGGTGGGTGCCGGCGCCGCCGCCATCGCCAGTGTCGTGGTGTATGGCGCCGCGCTGAACACCCGGGGCCAGCTGAAGTCGGCCGACACGCGCCTGGACGATCTCGAGGGCATCCGCTCCGAGGCCAATGCCCTGGGCGCGGCATCGCTCGCGCTGGGCGGGGTGGCCGTCGGCGTCGGCATCATGGGGGTCGCCTTCTGATGCGCCCCTTCGCCCTGGCCATCGGCCTGTTGCTGCTGACCGCCTGTCCCTTCGTCTCGCCCGGCGACCTCGACGAGGTGCGCGCCGAGTGGGACGCCGACAGCGACGGCCACATCGACGCCGTGCGCGGCGGCACCGACTGCGACGACAGCAGTCAGACCGTGAACCCCGACGCCGACGAACTCTGCAATGGCGTCGACGACAACTGCGACGGAAGCACCGACGAGGGGCTGCTCATCACCGCGTGGGCCGACGGCGACGGCGACGGCTTCGGCATGGGCGAGCCCACCGACGTCTGCGAGCTGGGTTCCGACCAGGCCTCCCAGGGCGGCGACTGCGACGACGCGGTCGCCAGCGTGAACCCCGGCCAGGCCGAAGACTGTGCCAACGGCGTCGACGACGACTGCGACGGCACCGTCGACGAGGGCAAGGTCGACGCCTGGTTCGACGGCGACGGCGACGGCCACGGCTCGGGCGACCCCGAGCAGAAGTGCCCCACCGACCTGGGCTCGCTGGTGCTCACCGGCGACGACTGCGCGCCGCTCGACCCCGACATCAGCCCGAGCGTCTCCGAGACGTGCAACGGCATCGACGACGACTGCGACGGCACCCCCGACCAGGGCCTGACCGCGCTGCTCTACCCCGACGCCGACCACGACGGCCACGGCGACGCCGCGAGCAGCGCGCAAGACCGCTGCCCCGGGCCGGGCTGGGTGGCCGGCAACGGCGACTGCGACGACACCGAGGCCGACGTGAACCCCGCGGTGGCGCTCGACGTGTGCAACGGCATCGACGACGACTGCGACACGGCCGTCGACGAGGACCCGCAGTTCCTGCGCTACTTCGATCAAGACGGCGATGGCTTTGGCGTCGAGGGGCTCGGCGGGGAGTACACCTGCCTCACCAACGGCACCGCGGGCAACGCCGCCGACTGCGACGACAGCACCGCGGCGATCAGCCCCGACGCCGACGAGACCTGCAACGGCATCGACGACGACTGCGACGGCGACACCGACGAGCTGGTGGCGTCGGCCCCCGACTGGTACCTCGACGCCGACAACGACGGCTACGGCACCGTCTCAGCGACCTTCACCGGCTGTGACGCCCCCACCGGGTACGTGTCCCAGCCAGGCGACTGCAACGACAGCGATGGCGGCGTGTCTCCCGACGCCAGCGAGCTCTGCGACGGCATCGACAACGACTGCGACTCCCTGGTCGACGACGCCGACAGCTCGGTCGACAGCAGCACGCAGACCGAGTGGTGGCTCGACGCCGATGGCGACCTGTTCGGCGCGGTCACCTCGCTGATGCGCTGCGAGGCGCCCACCAACTACGTGCCCGTCGACGGCGACTGCGACGACGGCGACGATGAGGTATTTCCCGGCGCCGAAGAGCTCTGCGACGGTGTCGACAACAACTGCGTGGGCGGCCCCGACGAGAACCAGCCCAGCTGGTACGCGGACACCGATCAAGATGGCTTCGGCGACCCGGGCGACAGCGTGGGTGGCTGCAGCCAGCCCAGCGGGCGGGTCAGCGACAAGACCGACTGCGACGACTCGGACATCGGGGTGAACCCCGACGCCGACGAGCTGTGCAACGGCATCGACGACAACTGCGACACCGTCACCGACACCGACGCCATCGATCGCGTCGCTTGGTACGTCGACGGCGACACCGACGGCTTTGGCGCGGGTCCGGTCGCCTTCCTGGACTGCCCTGGCGACTCCAATCCTGGCTTCTCGCAGCTCGCCGACGACTGCAACGACGGCAGCGCCGCCACGAACCCCGACGGCACCGACGTGTGCGGCGACGGCATCGACCAGGACTGCGACGGCCTGGGCCCGTGCGCGCTCGCCGGCTCCCACGGCATCGTCGATCTGCTCGCCGACGAGGCCGCCATGGGCATGACCGCCCTGGTCGCGAACAACGGCCTGGGCACGCGAGCCGGGGTGGGCGACATCGACGACGACGGCCTGGATGAGGTGCTCGTGGGCGGGTACTTCCCGGACTTCCCCGGCCCGGGCTACGCCTACATCATCGACGATGCCTCGTTCGTACCGGGCACGCTCGCCACCCTGAACCCCAGCCGCAGCCTGCACAACGGCGCCGCGACCTCCGACGAAGATGGCTTCGGCGTGGTTCCGCCGCGCCTGGGCGACCTGACCGGCGACGGAGTGGTCGACCTGGTGGTGGGCGCGTACCGCAAGTACCAGCCGGTGGTCGGTGGCGACGCCGGCCGCGTGTACATCGTGCCGGGGCCCATCGCGCTGTCCGGCAGCCCGCTCGACGTCTCCACCGCCTCGGGCGCCATCGCCATCGGCGCCGACAACAGCCAGGACGGGCACAAGCCCAAGATCGGCTTCACCCTGCACGTCGCCGACGTCTCTGGCGACAGCGGCGACGACCTGGTGGTGTACGGCGGCAGCAAGGCCGGGAACGCCCGCGGGTGGTCGATCTTCCGGGGCCCGATCAGCGGCCCCGACAAGGCCTTCATCAGCGACGCCACCACGGCCACCGACGTGCCGCTGAACTACACCAACATCGTGCCCCGCGAGGTGGGCGACCTCGACGGCGACGGCGTGGGCGACGTGCTCTCGGGGGCGGCCTCGGCCGGCGCCAACGGGGCGGTCTTCGTCAGCTTTGGGCCGATCGCCACCGGGCGCATCGCCATCGACGGCGACATCGCGCTGTGGGGGCTGGGCCTCACCCTCCCCGGCGGGGCCACCCCGGGCATCGGCAACGACATCACGCTCATCGACGACAACGGTGACGGGCACAACGAGATCGCCACGAGCATGGCCGCGTCGACCCAGGACACCGAGGGCGGGGTGGTGCTGATTCGGCCCGCGACGCCCTCGTCGAGCTGGCAGTCCCTCGGCGGCAGCCACAACGTGGCCACCTACAGCGGCGTCGACACCCACTTCCTGTACGAGCCCACCGGCACCGGCACCCGCCTGGGGTACTCGATCACCGCCACCGGCGATCTGGACGGCGACGGCGACGAAGATCTGGTGGTGGGCGCGCCCGATGCCAACGCCCGGGGCGGCGCCGTGCACCTGCTGGCCGACCTCGACGGCGTCGAGGTGTCCGACAGCGACTCCGAGGCCATCCTCGACGCGACCGCCGGCGGCTACCTGGGCGAGCGGGTGTACCGCATGGGCGACCTGGACGGCGACGGCCTCGAGGAGCTGCTGCTCGCCGAGATCCGCAGGGACTCGCAGAGCGCCACCGGCGGCGGCGCTGTCTGGCTGCTGTTCGGTCCGACCCTCGAGTAGGCTACAGCGCCTTCACCAGCAGCACCGTCACGTTGTCTTCGCCTCCGGCGTTGATCGCCTCGTCGCAGAGCACCTGCGAGAGGTTGTCGAGCGGCGTCTCATTGATGAGGCGGCAGATGTCGTCGTCGGTGAGCGGATCGGTGAGGCCATCACTGCACAGCAAGAAGATGTCGCCCTTCTCGATCATGCGGGTGGTGGTGTCGGGCTCGACGGGCCCGTGGAAGCCCACGGACTGCGTCAGGATGTGCTTGTGCGGCACCAGGCGCGCGAGCTCGGGGGTCAGGCGCCCCGCGTCGATCTCTTGCTGCACGACGGTGTGATCGCGGGTGAGGCGGGTGATCTTGCCGGCGCGCCACAGGTAGGCGCGGCTGTCGCCGACGTGGGCCAGGTGGGCCGCCTCGCCGTCGATCACCAGCACCACCAGGGTGGTGCCCATGCCGCGCGTCTCGGGGCGGCTCTCGGACTCGCGCCGAATGCGCACCGAGGCCTGGTTCATGGCGTAGCGCATGCGCTCGCGCAGCACGTCCGCGTCGTCTTGTGGATCGACGTCCCGCACCAGGCGCGTCTCTTCGGGGTCTTCGCCCTCGGTCAGCACCTCGTGGGCCGTGTCGACCGCCATCTGCGAGGCGACCTCGCCGGCAGCATGCCCGCCCATGCCGTCGGCGAGCAGAAAGACGCCCCGCTCCAGGTCGATGAGCATGTTGTCCTCGTTGTGCTCGCGAACCGGCCCGGTGTCGGTGTTGCCGTAGGCTTCGAGTTCCATCCAGTCCTCACAAGGGCTGCACTATAGTGTGCGGCCGTCTTCGCCGTACAGCCTACCGCTCGCAAAAGGCGATCTTGGTACGATGGCTCGACCCTGGAGGTCCTCTGGCGGAAGTCATCGCCATTGCACGCAGTGGCCCTGACGGTCGGCCGCCGACCTCCACACCAACCGGTCTAGATTTCCTTGTTCGACCGACCCACAAGAGTGAACGTGTACAACCCAGGAGGGAGCCATGACGGTGTACACGCTACTCTTGCTCGGCGCCTGCATCACCGGCGACACGGTCGACGAACTCCTCGATCGCGACGGTGACGGCTTCAAAGCGGTGGAGGGTGGATGCAGCGACTGCATCGACTGCGACGACACCGATCCGCGCGTTCACCCCGACGCCGATGAAGTCTGCGACGGCATCGACAACAACTGCTCTGGAGATGTCGACGTCTTCGCGATCGACGCGTCCTCGACCATGTACCAAGACCGGGACGGTGACGGCTTCGGCGACGGGACGCACCCCGTTCTGGTCTGTGCAGGTGCAATGCCGGCAGGAACCGCGGCCGGGAACGACGACTGTGACGACCAAGACGCTTCGGTAAACCCCGCGATGACGGAATCGACCTACAACGGCATCGACGACGACTGTGACCTCGCGACGGTCGACGACGATCTGGATGGAGACGGGATCGCCTTGGTCGACGACTGCGACGATCGGCGCGCTGCGCTACAAGATGGCGACTGCCCTGCGCCGACGATCGGCGCGGGCCAGGCGTTCTCGTGTGCGCTGGACACGAACGGTGCAGCTGAATGCTGGGGCTCTGGCGATGCCGCATCCCCGCCCACGGGCGTGTTCGTCGGGATCGCCGCCGGCGAACGGCACGCGTGTGCCTGGGACGGGGCCGGCGATGTTCGCTGTTGGGGAGACGACACCGACGGCCAAGCGCAGGCCCCCGTGGGTCCATTCAGGTACGTGACGGCGGGAGACACTCACACCTGCGGACTGCGAACCGACCAGACTGTCGAGTGCTGGGGAACGGACGCGGCGGGCGAAGCCACCCCACCGACTGGACGTTTCGTTACTCTGGCCGCCGGTCCCGCCGTCACATGTGGCATCCGCCCAGGCGGCGAGACCGCGGAGTGTTGGGGCGAACACTACGCCACCGTGGGTGCACGTAGCCAGCACGTCGAACTCGACGCCCGCCTGATTGCCGTGGGAGAGGCGCATGCCTGCCTGCTGTCTGCCTACAGTGAGGCGGTGGAGTGCTGGGGCACTCCCGAACAACAACGATTCGCCTTTTCGCCGGACGGGCCCGCCGAGAGTCTCGTTGTGGGCGGCCAACAGAGCTGCATCCTAAACAGAACCGGCGCCGCCCACTGCTGGGACGCCGCAGGGGCGACAACGGCCCCCACTAGCGCCTTCCTGGAACTCGCCGCAGGGGTTGACCATGTCTGCGGTCGCACGACCGACGGCCTTGAATGCTGGGGAAACGACGAGTTCGGCCAAGCCTCGCCGCCGCCGCAGTAGGTTGGGCGCCCTCCCTGGAGCTCGATGGGCGTGGCCAAACGAACGCTGTAGGCTAGGCCCCTGAAGAGGAGCGCCGTTGAAAGGCACTGGCACCCCCCAGCAAGGGGACGAAGCACAGCCCGGCGAACGCATCGGCGCCTACAAGGTGCTGAGACGGATCGCGCGCGGCGGCATGGCCACGGTCTACGCGGTGCGCGACACCCGCGACGGCTCCGAGCGCGCCATGAAGGTGCTGCTGCCCCTGTCCGAGGCCGAAGAGGCGGCGACGCGCTTTCGCCGCGAGTTCCGCGCGCTATCGCGCCTGCAACACCGCGGTGTGCTGCGTGTGTTCGAGTTCGGCATGCTGCACCAGCGTCCCTGGTACACCATGGAGCTGCTCGAAGGCCGAACCCTGCGCGACGACGTGAAGACCTGGGGAGAGCTCGAGCCCCGCGCGCGCTTTGCCCGGGCCCGTGACCTGCTGCGGCAGATCACCCGCGCGCTCGCCTACGTGCACGATCGCGGGCTGGTGCACCGCGATGTGACCCCCGCCAACATCATGGTGCTGCCCGACGGCCAGGCCAAGATCATGGACTTTGGCGTGGTGAAGGACATGGGGCCCGAGCTCACCGCTGTGGGCGAGCTGGTGGGCACCGTCGCCTGGTGCAGCCCCGAGCAGATCCTGGGCGACACCATCGACGCGCGCGCCGACCTGTACTCCCTGGGTGCCGTGCTCTACCTGATGCTCACCGGCGACAAGCCCTTCGTCGCCCGCACCCTGCAGGGCTACCTCGAAAAGCACCTGCACAGCACCCCCAAGCCGCCCACCGAGGTGCAGCCCCTCGCCCCGCCCGACCTGTCCGCCATCGCCATGCGGCTGCTGTCCAAGAGCCCCGCCGATCGCTATGCCTCAGCGACGCACCTGCTCAACGTGCTGGGCGACACCGAGGTCGAGGGCTCCTCCGATCGCTGGCCGCCGCGCACCGTCGGGCGCATCCGCACCCGCGCCGCCCTGCAAGAGGCCCTCGAAGACGTCGCCAACAGCAAGCCCGGCTCGGTGATCCTGCTGTCGGGCCCCGCCGGCCTGGGCAAGACCCGCATGCTCGCCGAGGCCGCCAACCTGGCCAGGCAAGCCGGGCTCACCGTGGCCCGGGGCCACTGCCGCCCCCATGACCGTCCCTTCGGTGCCTTCGTAGGCGTGTACCGAGAGCTGTCCCATCCCGGCGAGCCCCCGGTGCTGGGCGAGGTGTTCGGCGCCGGCGACGACGGCACCCAGCGCGAGCGCTACCCCGTCATCGCCGGCCTCAAGCAGCTGGTCAGCAACGCCGCACCGGTGGCCGTGCTCATCGACGATGTCGAGCTCGCCGACGCCGCCACCGTCGAGACGCTCGAGTACCTCGTGCGCAACACGCTGGAGCTGGCCCGCGAGTCGATCGTCTTCGTGCTGGCGCAAGAGGCACCGTCGGGCTTCGACACCGTGGTGGGCCGCCAGCTGGCCCGCACGGGGCTGGTCGACAAACACGAGCTGGGCGCCCTGACCCCGCTCGAGATCGAAGAGCTGGTGCTGTCCCTGGTCAGCAGCGAGATCGCCGCCGCCCGCCTGTCCGAGCGCCTGTTCGAGATGTCCGACGGCCTGCCGTCGCACGTCTCGGACATGCTGCGCGCGCTGGTCGACGAGGGCGTGCTGGTGCAGGGCGACGACGGCCGCTTCGCGCTGGGCCTGGACTCGGCCGACATCACGCGCTCCAAGCTGCCCATGCCCGCGTCCCTGCGCGAGGCCCTGAACGACCGCCTGCAGCCCCTCGACAAGGACGCGCTGGCGGTGCTGAGGGTGATCGCCGCCGCCCGGCGCGAGGTCGACCTGGACGTGGTGCTCGACGCCACCGAGTGCAGCGAAGACGACGCCATGGAGGCCCTCGACGATCTGGTCGAGGCCGGCCTGGTCACCGAAAAGCACCTCGACGATCGCGAGCGGGTCGCGCTGACCGAGGCACGTCTGCGTGATGTGCTGCTGGATGGGCTGTCGGCCGAGGCGCGCCGCGGCCTGCACCAGCGTGTGGGCACCGCGCTCGAGCGCTTCCACCGCTACAACCTGGGCACCATCGTCGAAGAGCTCGCCTGGCAGTTCGAGCAGGCCGGCCTGGCCCCCAAGGCGTATGCCTTCCTGCGCCTGACCGCGATGCGTCACCTCAACCGCAGCCTGTACGACGAGGCCATCGGCTTCTTGAGCCGTGCGCTGCGCATGGAGGCCATCGCGCGGCCGCTGATGCTGCTCGAAGACGCCGACACGGCCCTGGCCGAGCTGCACCTGGCCCGCTCCCAGGCCTGGCACCACCTAGGCCAGTGGAGCGATGCGCTTGACGAGGCTCGAACCGCCGAGCGGGTGGCCGGCAAGACCCTCGACGTGCGCCTTCAGAGCCGGGTGCTCGCCGAGCTGGGCTCCCAGCTGCGCGACCAGGGCGAGCTCGCGGGCGCCGAGCGGGCACTGCGCGACGCGCTCGACAAGGCCAAGGCCATCGGCGACACCTCGCTGCGGCCCACCCCGCTGTACCGACTGGGCGCCATCCTGTGGGGCAAGGGCGACCTGGACGGCGCCGAGCGCTGCTGGCAAGAGTCCCTCGAGACGGCCCAGCAGACCGGCGACGCGCGAGCCACCGGCTTCGGCTTCAACGGGCTGGGCATCCTGGCCTTCTGCCGTGGGCAGTCCGCCGAGGCCCGCACCCAGCTCGAGCAGTCGGCCAAGCTCTTCGAGGAGCTGGGCATGCTGGCGCCGCTGGGCATCGCGCGCATCAACCTCTCCGAGCTCTACCTGTCCACGGGAATCCTGCGCAAGGCCCTGCAGCTCGCCGAGCGCACCGTCAGTCAGGCCAAAGAGACGCGCGCTCCCCACGGCATGGCCCTGGGCCTCGCCTACCGGGCCATGGCCTTGATGGAGGTGGGCAAAGACGACGAGGCCAGCGAGAACGCGCGCGAGGCGCTGCGCATCGTGCGGGAGCTGGGCACCGGCGAAGACGAGGTCACGGCGCTGGCGACGGTCATCCGGGTCGACATCGGCCGCAAGGCGTGGAGCAAGGCCCTCGACGGTGTCGAGCAGGTGCTGCCTCTGCTCGAGCAGTTCGACCAGGAGGGGCTGGGGCCGCAGATCCGCACCCTGCAGGCCACGGCGCTGGTGCACCTCGACCGCCACGACGAGGCCATCGCCGTGCTCGAGGGCATGCCCCCCGAAGAGCGGCAGTGGCCGCACGTGTGGGTGCGCACCGCCATCTACCGCGGGCGTGCCCTGCGCCTGCTGGGTCGCATCGACGAAGCGCGATCCAGCCTCGACGAAGCCCTCGCCGAGGCCGAGCAGGACGGCTTTCGCTTCTTCCAGCTCGCCGCCCGACACGAGCTGGTGCAGGTGACCGACGGAGACGACCAGAGCCAGCACGCCCGCGTGGCCGTGGGGCTCGCCCGCAGCCTCGCCGCGAACCTGCCCCGACGCGACGGGCAGCTCTTCCAGGCCAAGGGCTGGGGCATGGTCGAGGGGGGCGGGTAGCTTGCACCGGCGGCGAGCGGGTCCTATAGGAATGCACCGCTAAGCAAAGCGGACTTCGCTTGTTGGGGCAACGCATGGCATACCAGGTTTCCAAGCAAGAAATCCTCCGCCGCTTAGCCTTCGACAACCCCTGGTGGGACGCCAATGCGCGACCACCGCGGTTCTGGGAGCTGCCCAGGCGGGACTACTTCGCCCACCTCGTCGACGCGGCGGTGGACGCCAAGGTGCGGCGGGCGGTCGTCTTGATGGGCCCACGGCGAGTCGGCAAGACCGTCATGCTCTATCAGCTGGCAGAAGAGCTCATCGACCGAGGGACGGATCGGACCCGCATCCTCTACGTCTCGGTGGACACGCCGACCTACATGGATCTGTCACTCGAGCAGCTCATGATCCTGGTCGCAGACCACCATGGGCACGGCCTCGACGGCGAGCTCTACGTCATGTTCGATGAGGTGCAATACCGCACGGACTGGGAAGTCCAGCTGAAGTCGATGGTCGACGCGTACCAGTCGGTGACGTTCGTCGCGTCCGGCTCGGCAGCGGCCGCACTTCGGCTCAAGTCACGCGAGTCGGGAGCCGGCCGCTTCCGCGACTTCATGCTCCCGCCTCTCACCTTCCACGAGTACCTGCGGTTCAGCGAACTGAAGGAGTCACTCATCTCCGAAGACGACTGGATGTTCGGCTACCCGCAGGTCTCGGACATCCAGAAACTCAACACCGAGTTCATCAACTACCTGAACTTCGGCGGGTTTCCAGAAGCGGTGTTCAACGAGGCCATCCGCACCAACCCCGAACAGTACATCCGCCACGACATCATCGACAAGGTGCTGATGCGCGATCTGCCCACCCTCTATGGCATCTCGAATGTGGGCGAGCTCTACCGCTTGTTCACGTCGCTCGCGTACCAGACCGGCGAGGAAGTGAGCCTGCAGGCCCTGGCCCAGAAATCCGGAGTGACGAAGCCCACGCTCAACCGGTACCTCGAGTACCTGCAGGCTGCGTTTCTGATTCAGATGGTGCCCCGTGTAGATGCGGACGGTCGCCGGTTCAAACGGCGAACCACGTTCAAGGTTTACATCACCAACCCCTCGATTCGCGCGGCGCTCTTCGCCCCTGTCCGGCCGAACGACGACGTCCTAGGCCATCTGGCCGAGACCGCGATCTTCTCGCAGTGGTTTCACAACCCGAGCGCAAACTCCACCCTGCACTACGCCCGCTGGAAGAGCGGCGAGATGGACATCGTCAACAAGGCCGCTACCAGTCCATCGCCGGTGCTCTGGGCGATCGAGGTCAAGTGGTCCGACCGATTCGTCTCACGACCGCATGAACTGCGAAGCCACACGAACTTCGCCCAGCGGAACGGACTCGCCGAAATCCTCGTGACCACCCGCACGCAGCTCTGCTCGGGTCGACATCAGGACATCGACATCCAGTTCGTTCCGGCCGCTCTCTACTGCTACACGGTCGGCTTCAACATCGTCAGAGACCTCAAGATCGGGGGCGACGAATAGCGACCCGTTGTGGCGCGCGCCCGGCCGCGCTCGCCTCCTCGTGACACGGCGCTGAACCGCACAGCAGGTGGCCGTTCGCCGGTGGTACCCTCGCGCGGTGAAACTCGGAGATACCGCCGGGCCCGGCCAGACGGTCGGGCCTTATACCATCGTGGACACGGTCGGCTCGGGGGGCATGGCCAGCGTCTTTCGTGCCACCCACACGTCCGGTGAGGTGCGCGCGCTCAAGGTGCTGCACCCGGCATCGATCCACGCCGACGACGCCGAGGATCTCAAGCGCTTCAAGCGCGAGTTCGAGACCGTTGCCCAGCTGTCGCACCCCAACGTGGTGAAGGTGCACGAGGCCGGCGTCGAAGACCGTTACCCCTGGATCGCGATGGAGCTGGTGGACGGCCCCGATCTCGACGCCCTGCTCGAACGCTGGCAGCGCGAGCGTCCCGCCGACCGCATGAGCCAGGTCCAGGCCATCTTTCGCGGCCTGTGCGAAGCCTTCGTCTACCTGCACGGCCGAGGGCTGGTGCACCGCGACCTGAAGCCCGGCAACATCATCGTCTCCAGCGAGGGCGTGCCCAAGGTCACCGACTTTGGCGTGGTCAAGAACCCCGAGGCCACCTGGACGCAGCTCACGGTGGCCGGCAAGCTCGTGGGCACCGTCGCCTTCATGGCGCCCGAGCAGATCACCAACGACTCTGTCGATCAGCGCGCCGACCTGTACGCCCTGGGTGCGGTGCTGTACATGATGCTCACCTTCAAGCGCCCGATCGAGGCCAAGAGCGTCGCCGGCTACCTCGCCCGCCACCTCACCGAGGTGCCCACCGCGCCCAGCCAGCTGGTGGCCGATGTGCCGCCCAAGCTCGAGCGCATCTGCCAGCGCCTGCTGCTCAAAGACCCCGACCAGCGCTACTCCTCAGCACGCGCCGTGCTCGAGGCCCTCGACTCGTCCGACGACGACAGCCGCCTGCCGCTGAGAGGCCGAGACCAGCAGACCGAGACCTGGCTCGCCCGTCTGTCCGAGCTGTCCAAGGGCGGCGGCGGGGTCCTGGCGATCCACGGCCCCTCGGGCTCGGGCCGCAGCCATGTGCTCGACCAGTTCACCCGCGTCGCAGCGGGCCAGGGCATCACCGTGCTTCGCCCCGATCTGGACGGCCTCGACGACCTGGCCGAGCGCGCCAGCGAAGGGCCCACCGTGGTGGCCTTCGACGACCTGGATCGCTCGCCGGGCACCATCGACGCCCTGGGCCGGGCCATCCGCGACCTGGTCACCGTCAACGGCCGTCCCGTGCTGTTGGCGTTCACGGCCGCCGACCTCGAGGTGACGGCCATCCACAGCCTGGTCAACGGCATGGTCACCGGGGTGCCCGCCACCACCATCACCCTTGGCCCCCTCGACCGGCGCGCGGTCATCACCATTCATCGCGACCGCCACATCACCGGCGCCGCAGCGCCCGTCCTGGGCCGCCGCCTGCACGAAGACTACGGCGGCATGCCCGGGCCCATCCTTCAGCAGATCGACGCGCTGCAGGCCAGTGGCTGGCTGGCCCCCTCCGGCGACACCTACAAGGCCGCCCGCCCCATCGAAGACTTCCGCAAGCAGCCGCTGCCCGTTCCCGACGCCGTGCGCGAGGTCATCGAGGGCCAGCTCGCCGGGCTCGACGAGGCCCAGATGCACCTGGTTCGCACCATGGCGGTGCTGGCCCGGCCGGGAACCCCCGCCCTGCTGCAGCGTGCTGCCGGCGACGACGACGTCGGCCGCCGCATCGACACCCTGGTTCGCTCGGGCCTGCTGCGCCGCAACACCGACGGCGAGCAAGAGGTGGTCGCCCTGGCCCACCCGGCGACGGCGAGCGTGGTGTACCGGTCCATCGACCGCGACGAGCGGCGCCGCGTGCACGCCGCCATCGCGCGAGCCCTGGGCGTTCGCCGCCGCCGGGCACCGGCGCTCGAGATCGCGCAGCACTTGCTGAAGGCCGGCGATCCGCTCCAGGCTTACCGCCAGTTCGTGGCCGCCGCCCGGGCCTCGGCCCGCAACCAGCGCCACCGCGAGGTGCTCGACATCTGCGGCCGCGCCATCAGCATCCGCGAGACCGTCAAGGGCCAGCTCGACCCCGAAGAGGCCGTCAAGCTCGAGCGCTGGCTGTTCACCCTCGAAGGCGAGGCCCGGCTGGCCGCGGGCGACTGGCAGGCCGCCGTCAAGCCGCTCGAGCGCGCGGTGCACGCCGCCCGCAAGGAGGGCGACACCCAGGCGCTGGCGCGGGTGCTCGGCAACCTGGGGCGCGCGCACTACCGCCAGGCCCACTTCGATCGCGCCCGTCCCCTGCTCGAAGAGGCGCTGCAGCACGCCGATCCCGGAGCCCCCGAGCGAGCCAGCGCCACCCGCGCCCTCGCCGACATCGAGCTGCGCGTCGGCAACCTGGACGCGTCCGAGCGGCTGTGGGACGAGGCGCTCGACATCGCGCAGGGCATCGGAAGCCGCGACGCGCAGGCGCGGGCCCGGCGCGGCATGGCCCATCTGCGCGGCGTGCAAGGCGACCTTTCCCGCACCGCCGAGCTGCTGGACATCGCCGAAGAGTTGCTGATGCCCGACGGCGACCCGCGGGTGCTGGCGGGGGTGCTGGCCCGCAGCATCGAGCTGGACTGGGCCGCCGGTCGATGGGCCACAGGACTGCGTCGAGCAACGATGCTGCTCGAACACGTGCAGAACAACGAGATGCCCGAGCGCCTGCCCGAGGCCCATGCCCTGCTGGCCGAGATGTGCAGCGTGGTGGGCGATGTCGAGGCGGTGTACCGGCACATCCGCCACGCCCTGACCTACGCCAGCACCCTGGGCGACCGCGTGTGGGACGCCCGCCTGCGCGTGGCCCGCCTGCTGGCGGTGCACAACCGCTACGACGACGTCGAGGCCGCCCTGCCCACCGCCGAGGCCATGCCCGACAACCGCATCGACGACCCCGCCGCCCAGGCCGCCGCGATCCGCTCCCGAGCCATGGTGCACACCAAGCCCCTGGCCGCCCGCGATCTGGCCACCTGGGCGATGGTGCGGCCGGTGCCCATGCTCGCGGTTCGCGGCGCCAAGATCGCCATCGACGTGTGCTGGACCCTGGCCGAGGCGGGCGACGTCGACCGCAGCCGCACCGCCGCCAAGCGAGGGCTCAAGGTGCTGAAGGGCCCGGGCATGGACGGCCTGCGCCTGGGGGTGCTGCTGGCCCTGCAGAAGGCCCAGAACGATCAGCGCGTGCTCGAAGCCGCCGGCACGGTGGCCAAGCGCATCGGCAGCCAGCTCCCGCCCGAGCTGCAGCACGGCTTCGTGCGCACACCGGGGGTGGCAGACGCGCTGCGATCGGTGAAGAACTGACGAGGCGTTGGCAGGGTGCTGAAAACCCGGCTTGCCGGGTTTTTCAGGGCGCTGCGACCGAGGCATCCGCCGCCCTCGGCAGGTCCGGCTGCCGAATCGGCGATTCCTCGAGAATGCGAAAACTACCGGCTAAACTCAATCGTCGAGTCGGCGGCCGGACTTGCCGAGTCTGAAGGCGGCGGTGCCGGCAATGGTAGAAGCAGGTCGCTGAAATGCGAGGAACGAGTATTTCAGCGGCCTGTTAACCCCCACCGGTCCCCACCCCAGCGAGCCACCTCTTGTCGGTGTATGCTCGACTCGGTCTGTGGGTTCCCGAGGGAACCATGCAACGAATCATCCCCGCCTCCCTGTTCCTGCTGCTCGTGTCGTCCTCCGCGTTGGCGGTCCCGATGCAGGTCCAGCACCAAGGGCGGCTCATGAGCACGACGGGCGCACCGCTCGCGGGCGCCAACGACCTCACCCTGTCGATCTACGACGACCCGGCCAGCGGCACCCTGCTGTGGACCGAGACGCAGACCGTCGACTTCGACAACGGCTACTTCTCGGTCACCCTCGGCGCCGACAGCGGCAACGCGATCACCGACGCCGTGTTCGACGGCGACGAACGCTACCTGGGCGTCACGGTGAACGCCGGCGCCGAGCTGGTTCGCAACCCCATCGTCAGCACGCCCTACGCCATTCGGGCCGGCACGGCCGCCCAGATCGAGGTGGGTGGCACCACGATCGTCGACTCCAGCGGCGTGATCGACGCCTCCGAGATCCGCATCGGCGGCACCACGGTCATCGACGGCTCGGGGGTGTTCACCGGCACCGACACGCTCACGGGCCTGGGCTGCAGCGACGGCCAGCTCACCGCCTTCGTGGGCAGCGCCTGGTCGTGCATCGACATCGGCACGGGCCTGGCCCTGTCGGCGGGCACGCTCGCCGCCGACGAGACCGAGCTCGCCGGCATGCTCGACAGCCACTACCTGGCCGCGAGCTACACCCCCACCTGGACCGACGTCAGCTCCCGCCCTGCGGGCCTCGACGACGGCGACGACGACACCCTCGGCGCGCTCACCTCGTGTTCCGACGGGCAGGGCCTGGTGTGGGACGCCAGCGGCGCGGCCTGGGTGTGCGGCGACTCCTTCTCGGGCGACATGGGCGGAGGCGCGCTGACCAACGTCGACTGGCCCTCGTCCGACCGGCCCTTCACCTGGGCCTCGCTCGACATGGCCAACGGCAACTACCGCACCGCCGACGGCACCCTCGACCCGGCGGCCAGCTGGACGCCGGGCACCGTCGACTCCACCTCGTGCACCGACAACAACTCCGCCTGCATTCGCAACGTCGGCGGCAACTACTTCATGATCGGCATCGAGGTCCCCAGCGACGCCACCCGCATCGACTGGGGCCCCGAGAGCGACGAGATGTGCTGGCCCGTGCCCCTGGGCGATCAAGATCCCCTCAACGGCGGCAGCTGGGACAGCGGCATCGACGCCTTCTCGATGGACGACGCCGGAAACGAGGTCGGCCACTGCGTGCAGGGCGCGCCCAGCGACACCGAGCGGCGCTACGCCTGCCTGCTGACCGTCGGTGCGGACTCCACCTCCGACACCGACTACGGCATCGTCTGCCTCAAGTGACTGACAGTCAGGTGTGATGTTCAATCGGCCCTCTGCCGCCTACGTTCAGGAGGTAGGAGGGCCGATGCAGCCACCGCCCGAACCGGCGACCCCCGCCTGGAATCCCTGGGAGCCGCGCACGTGGCTCGACGGCGTCGATGTCTCCATCGTGGCGGCCCGTGCCGCTCGCGAGGTCGCCCCGCTGATGGAGCCGGTCGCAGGCCTGCAGACCCTGCTGGGCGAGGTCCCGCTCGTCGACGCCGACGAAGAGGTCCTGGCCGACGTGGTGCTGGGGCTGCTGTACAACGCCACCCTGTCCTTCGATGACTGGGACCCCGACGTGAACGCCGTGTTCTTGACCACCACCGCGGTCGACGGCTTCGTGTGCATCGCCGTCCTGCACAATGGCCGAGCCATCGAGAACGCCGACGCCATCCTGGCCCTGCGCACCCGCTACCGCCCCGAGCACGAGACCGGCCTGGAGCTGTCGCGCATGACCCGGTTGCTGGAGCCCTTCGGCGGCACGATCACCCTGCGCCCGGTCGGGGAGCGGGGCTGCCGCATCGAGGTGAGGCTGCCAGCGATCTAGTAGCCGCCCCCCCGCGCGCGTTACCCGCTCCTCATCCCCGGAGCCCTCGATGGACAACCCCGACCTGTACATCAACCGCATCGGCCGCGTGCTGGTGGTCGCCCCCGCGCCCGGCGGTGCCCTCGGCCACCTCGTCGAGCGCCGCTACGCCGTGCTCAACCGCGAGTCCCGTGAGCTCGAGCACGCGCTCAGCCGGTGGATCTTCGCCGATCTGGCCCGTGGCACCCTGCGCGATCAGTGGAACAACGCCTACGATCACGCGGCCATCAGCCTGCTCGCCGGGTCCTTCGATGATGGTGAGGCGTTCATCGCGGCCGCCAGCAAGGCCGGTCTCGCCGTGGCCACGCACGACAACCTGTTCGTGCCGCTGCAAAAGCTCGATGCCACCAGCGAGCTCACCAGCGACAACCTGCGCACGGCGCACCCCCGAGGCTTCGCGCTGGCCCGTCGCGAACAGCCGCAGATCGACGCCCTGTTGGCCGCCGCTCGCGACCAGGCCGAGCTCGGCATCTGATCTGGGCCTGTCATAGCGCCGTAGAGTAGTTCCCAGGCGGGTGCCCGCCCCAACCAGAGCCGATACCCGCCCGCCATGAGCCGCCCAACTCGCCCGAAGAAGAGGAAAGACGACGAGCCCATCGAGATGGGCGGTGTCGTGCTGCACCCGGGTTCTCGCATCGGAAACTACGTCTTTCTGCGCGAGATCGGCAGCGGCGGCATGGCCCGCGTGCTGCTGGCCAAAGACCCTGCCGGCGAGCTGGTGGCGCTCAAGGTGCTGCGCAAGAGCCGCTTCAAGACCGGGCTGGTTCGCTTTCGCCGCGAGTTCCGCGCGCTGTCGCGCCTCAACCACCCCAACGTCATCCGCGTCGAGGCCTATGGCGACCTGTTCGGCCATCCGTACATCGCCATGGAGTACGTCGACGGGCCCGACCTGCACAGCCTCATCCGCAGCTTCCGCGGGTGGGACCCAGACAAGCGCTGGCGCCGCTGCGAGCAGATCCTGGTCGACCTGTGCCGGGCGCTGTCGTCCATCCACCGCCGGGGGCTGGTGCACCGCGATCTGAAGCCCAGCAACGTGCTCATCACCCGCGAGGGCATGTGCAAGCTCACCGACTTTGGCATCGTCAAAGACCTGGATCCCACCCACGATCCGCACATGTCCACCACCCTGGTGGGCACCTGGGCCTACGCCAGCCCCGAGCAGATCACCGGCAACCCCATCGACCACCGCTCCGATCTGTACTCGCTGGGCGTCATCTTGTTCGCGATGCTCACCAGCAAGCGCCCCTTCGTGGCCAACGACATGGCCGGCTACCTGGCCCTGCACCGCGATCGGCCCGCCCCCGCACCGCGTGACGTCAACCGCAACATCCCCGCCCACATGGACGAGATCTGCCGCCGCCTGCTGCAGAAGGCCCCCCAGGACCGCTTTCAGTCGGCGCAAGAGATCCTGTACCGGCTCGAGGCCGAGGAGCGCCAGCCGGCTCCCAGCAGCGAGGCGGCCGAGTGGGAGCCTCCGCTCATCGGGCGCCAGCTCGAACAAGAGGTCCTGGGCGACGCCATCGCCGCGCTCACCGACCGCCGTGGCGGCGTGCTGGTGCTCGAGGGCGACGACGGCAGCGGCAAGTCCCGTCTGCTCGACCACGCCGCCGACCGCGCCCGCAGCCTGGGCTTCACCTTCCACCGCTACGAGTTCGCCAAGGACGCCGCCGTCTTCAGCGTGCTCATCAAGGGCGCCCGGGCGCTGGCGGTCGAGCTCGGTGCGCGCACCCCCGACGAGCTGGTGGCCGGACTTCGCCAGTTCAGCAAGGGCGAGACCCCACGGGGCGACGCCCGCTACGCGCTGTACGACGGCATGCGCGACGCGCTCACCACCGTGCTCGAGGAGCGCCCGCACGTGCTGCTGGTCGACGACCTGCACGAGGCGCAGCCCCGCGAGATCGACTTCCTGACCTACATCGTGCGCACGCTCATCGACAGCAACGAGCACCCACTGCTGATGGTGGCCACGCTGCGCCCCAAGGCCAACCCCGCCGCCGATCAGTTCGCCACCGGCCAGCACTTCGAGACCGTCCCGCGCGAGATCGACGTCGGCGCACTGTCCCGCGAAGATCTCACCGCCATCGTCTTCGACCTGGTGGGGGACTCGCTGGGTTCGCGCCTGCTCGCGCAGCGGCTGCACAAAGAGACCGAGGGCAACGCCTACTTCGTCACCGAGTTCCTGCGCGCGCTGCAGGCCAAGGGTGTGATCACCGGCCGCGGAGCCAACCGAAAGCTCACCCTTGAGCCCGACGAGCTGGCCACCGGTCACCTCGAGATCCCGCTCGGCGTGCGGCAGATGATGAAGTCGCGCCTCGATGCCGTCAGCAAGTCCGACCGCCGGGTGCTCGAGGTGCTCGCCGTGGGCGGCCGCGAGGTCGACCTGGATGTGCTGCTCGACGTCCTGGACGAAGACGAAGAAGACGTGCTCGACGTGCTCGACCGCCTGCTGGCGCAGGGCATCATCCGCGAGCGCCGCGCCGGCGAGCTGGTGCTGCACTCGGTCACGCACCGCAAGTTCGCCGACGTCGTGTACCGCGACCTCGACCCCGACCGCCGCTCGCGCAACCACCGCCAGATGGCCGCCGCCCTCGAGCTGCACTACGCCCAGAACCCGGCCGCCCTCGAGGTGGTGGGCGAGCACTACCGCCGCGCGGGCGACGCCGGCAAGGCCTACCGCTACCTGGTGGCCGCGGCCAAGCGCCTGGCCGACCGCAGCCTGACCCAAGAGGCCTGGGAGCTGACCGAGAAGGCCGGCGCCCTCGAGGACGCCGCCCGGGCCGACCTGCCCAACGCCGACTTCCGCGGCTTTCGGCGCGACAACCTCTCGGTCCGCGCCACGGTGCACTACAACCGCGCCGAGTGGGCCGACGCCGAGAAGACCTGGCGCGTCGTGCTCAAGATGGCCGAAGACGACACCGACCCCCGAGGCGCCTGCGAAGCCAGCCTGTCGCTGGCCACGACCTTGCGTCGCCGCGGCCGCCACAAAGAGTCCAGCCGCTACGCCCAGACCGCGCTCGAAGAGTCGCGCAAGCTGCACTACCGCGAAGGCGTGGCCGACGCCCTGCACTGCATGGCCGCCCTGGCCTGGAGCAACGGCGACCTCGACGAGTGTGAGCGCATGGCCAACGAGGGCCTGCTGGTGGCCCAGGGCAACCAGCTCGCCGATCGCCGCGCCGAGCTGCTGCTGGCCCTCACCGCGGCGCAGGCCACCCGGGGCCACCTGGCCGCCGCCACCAGCGGCCTGACCGAGTGCGAGGGCATCTTCCGCGAGCTGCGCAAGAAGCGCCCGCGCTGCCTGGCGCTCGCCAACATCGCCGAGCTGCTCACGTGGCAGGGCGAGCCGCTTCAGGCCCGCCAGCGCGCGCACATCGCCGTGCAGGTGGCCGCCGAGCTCGACTACAAGCTGGGCCTCGCCGCGGCCAGCCGAGCCATGGCCGTGGCCGCCCTGGATCTTGGCCTGTACCAAGACGCGCGCGAGGGCCTGCTCTCAGCGCTCGAGACCTCCCGCGAGATCGATCTGCCCGAAGAGATCCTGGCCTGCCTCGTCGGTCTGACCCATCTGGCCGTAGAGCGCGACGACCACACCGGCGCCCGCGACTACGCCGCCGAGGCCACCGAGGTGGCCGAGCGCCGCGACCCCGAGCGCTTCCTGCCGCTGCTGCGCGCTCACCTGGCCCGCGCCCAGGCCCCCACCCGCCCCACCGAGGGCCGAGCCACCTGCGAGCTCGCCGAGGCCGCGCTCGACGGCCTGCCCATCCCGCGCCGCACCCAGACCCAGCTCGCCCTGTCCCGGGCCTACCTGGCGCTCGGCGACTCCGACTCGGCACGCACCCATGCCGCGAGCGTGCTGCAGACCGCCGGCAGCCGTGGCTTCCGCCTGATGGCCCTCGAAGCCCGGGCCCTGCTGGCCCACCTCGCCCCCGACGACGAAGCCAAGGTGCACCGCGCCGTGGGCCAGGACCTCGCCCGCGACTTCACCAACGCGTTGCCCCAGGAGCTCGCGGTGAGCTTCATGCAGCGGCCGTTCCTGAAGAACCTCGAAGAGGGGTAGGGCGTCGGCGCCCCCCATGCCGCACCCCCGCGACCTCACCCACGCCGACCACAAGACGCCGGTGTACGTGGTGTGGGAGCTCACCATGCGCTGCGACCACGCCTGCGCGCACTGTGGCTCGCGTGCGGTGCTGCCCCGCGCCAACGAGCTCGGTCTGGACGAGGCCTTCGAGGTCGCCGAGCAGCTGATCAACCTGGGCAGCCGCGAGGTCACCCTGATCGGCGGCGAGGCCTACCTGTACCCAGGGGTCGAGCGCGTGGTCGAGCGCCTCACCAAGGGGGGCATCCGGGTCACCCTACAGACCGGCGGACGCGGGGTGACGCCCCAGCGAGCCCGCGACCTGGCCGCAGCGGGCATGAAGGCGGCGGGCTTCTCGGTGGACGGCACCCCCGAGGTGCACGACCTGCTGCGCGCGAGTCCCGGCAGCCACGCCGCCGCGCTGAACGGCATGGCGGCCGCCCGAGACGCGGGCATGACCGTCACCGCCAACACCCAGGTCAACCGACTCACGGCACCGGTGCTGGCCCAGACCGCCGAGACCCTACGCCAGGCGGGCGCCCTGGTGTGGCGCGCCCACCTGACCGTGCCCATGGGCCGCGCCGCCGACCGCCCCGAGTGGCTGCTCGAACCCCACGCGGTGGTCGACGTCATCGACGAGCTGGCCCGCCTGCAGGTGCACTACGCCCAGCAGGCCAACGCCCAGGGCCTCGCTCCCGAGCGCATCTTCAACATCACCCTGGGCAACAACCTGGGCTACTTCGGCCCCCACGAGGTGCTGCTGCGCTCCAGCCCCGGCAAACGGGCGCTGAGGTGGTCGGGCTGTGGCGCCGGCCGCTTCGTGCTGGGCATCGAGTCCAACGGCAACATCAAGGGCTGCCCCAGCCTGCCCAGCGCGCCGTACGTGGGCGGCAACGTGCGCGACCTGAGCATCGAGCAGATCTACCGGCAGGCGCCCGAGCTCAACTTCGTGGCCGACCGCACCACCGACGAGCTGTGGGGCTTCTGCCGCACGTGCGACTTCGCCGACCGCTGCCGGGGAGGATGCTCGTTCACCGCCCACACCACCCTGGGGCGCCGCGGCAACAATCCCTACTGCTACCACCGGGCTGCTACGCTTGCGCAACGAGGGCGCCAAGAGCGCCTGGTGCAGGTCGAGCGTGCGCCCGGCCAACCCTACGACTTCGGCCGCTTCGAGATCATCGAAGAGGCCCTGCGCGAGAGATCATGACCCGAACCTGCGAATCCTGCGGCGGCGAGCACGCCATCTCCCTGGCGCGGTGCCCGCACTGCCACGCCCATCCCGCATCCACCGCCAAGGCCATCGCCCTGCTGGGGCTGCTGGCCGCCTCGCCCGGTGCCCTCGCCCAGGAGCCGCCGGGGCCGGCGGTTGCCGTCTACGGCCCTCCCCCGTCGTACGACGAACCTCCGGTCGAGCGGCCGGTCAACCCCAACGACCTCACCCCGCTCGAGCCCAGCGCCATGCTGGGCAAGCTCACCGACTACGAGATCCGCAGCCTCGAAGAGATCATCGCCCAGGCCGAGACGCCGCAGGCCAAGCAAGCGCCCTCGCGGCTGCTGATGGTCAACGCCTTCTCGCTGGGCGACAAGGACACCTGGGAGGGCCTGATCGAGCGGCACCTCAACGAGGTCGATGCCACCGACCCCGACCTGGCCTACAAGTACGCGCTGCACCTCTCCAAGAAGGGCCCAGCGAGCACCGATGCGGTGCTGCACTGGTCGGGCGTCGCGCTCGAGCACAAGGACGCGTGGACGGGACTCACCCTGAGCACGCGCGTGTACAACCTGCACAAGCTTCGCGCCAAGGCCGCCCTGGCCGGGTGGGAGGCCGCCCGGGCCGCCGACGCCAGCGAGTCGACCGACGCCACCCGCGCCGCCGCCGAGCGTGCGCGCGAACGCACCGCCCAGATGGCCCAGGCCTGGCTCGACGCGGCAAAGCTCAACGCCAAGGACGAGGGGCCGCCTTCGGAGCTGCTCGACAAAGCGAAGGCCGAGTAGCGAAACCCACCGGGGCCCCTTGGCATCAAGCGCCCATGCGCCCCCTGCTCCCCGTGCTCTGTGCCCTGTTGCCCTTTGGCTGTGCCAAGAGCGTCGACACCGGTCCGCCCAACGTCGACCCGCGCGACCCCATCGTGGTGCTCGACCGGTACGATGGCCCCAGCTTCGCCGAGCTGCTCGAGGTGCGCACCTGGGGCGACGACGTGCTGTTCTGCTCCGCCGTGCAAGGCCTGAACGTGTACGACGCCAGCGACCCGGAGCGCCTGCGCTTTCGCGACGACGCCAGCTTCGAGCACAGCAGCTTCAGCTACCCGCGCTGCCAGCACCTGGCCATCGATCCCGAAGGCGAGCGGGTGTTCGCCGCGGCCCATGCCGACCGCATGGCCTCGGAGCCCTGGATCGAGGTCTTCGACGCCAGCAACCTCGACCGCCTGGACTCGGTGTGGAGCTCGACCTTTCCCGACTTCGAGCTCGAGGGCATCGAGTACTGGAACGGCTTCGTGCTCGCGGCCGCGCACGACACCGGCCTGGTGGTGTTCGAGGTGCGCGACGACGGCTCCCTGGCCAATCGAGCGGTGCTTCAGGAGTTCGACAACGCCTGGACCGTGCGCGTGGAGGGCACCGTGGCCTGGGTGGCCGACGGTGCCGCCGGCATCAAGGCGGTGTCGCTGCAGGACCCCACCGCGCCCGCCGTCGTCGGCGCCCTGGACCTGCCGGGGGTCACCAAGCACATCGACGTCGACGGCGACCGCCTGTTTGCGGCCCTGGGCAGTGGCGGCGTCGCCATCGTGGACATCTCGGTGCCCGCGAACCCCGTGCTGCTCGACCACCACGACACACCGGGCTCGGCGCTCGCCGTCGGCTGGGGCGCCGAGCCCAACGTCCTGATGGTGAGCGACTGGAACGACCTGAGGGTGTTCACCCTCGACGAGGCACGCAGCCAGCTGTCGGTCCTGGGCCGCGAGCCCTTGAACTTCGGACCCGGCGCGCAGACGCGTAGCCTGGGCTTGGCGGCACGCGACGACGTGATGTTTTCGGCCAACTGGACCGAGCTGGTCAGCTACCGGGTGTTCCCCGATCGCATGGCCCCCGACCTGTTCGTCACCCCGGTCAACGTGCCCCTGCCGGCCACCGCCGCCGGACAGACCACCGAGCGCGCGGTGCTGCTGCAGAACCAGGGCACGCATGCGCTCGAGCTCGGCGCGGTGCGTGCCGATGCCGGCCTCACCGTCGACCCGCTGCCCGAACAGCTGGCTCCGGGCGAGCTGACCGCGGCGCTGGTGCGCTGGACCGCCGACGACGACGAGCCCTTCACCGGCAGCGTCGTCTTTCACAGCGACGACCCCGACCAGCCCGAGATCGAGATCGCCGTGTACGGAAACGGGGCCGGGCTGGGCGTCGGCGAGCTGCTGGGCGACCGCAACTTCCAGGCCATCGACGGCAGCCGGCTGTTCCTCTCCGACCACGAAGGGCCGGTATTGCTGGCCTACTTCGCCACCTTTTGACCGGTCTGCAATCTGGAGTTTCCAGATCTCGAGCAGACGTGGCTAAGCCACCAAGACGACGGACTGCTGGTGGTCGGTGTCGCCGGCACCCAGATCTTCGGCGCCGACGACGCCGGCGCCATCGACGCCTTCGTGGCCCAGACCGGGGTGAGCTTCCCCATCGTGCGCAACGACGGCTCCGAGCAAGAGATCGGCTGGCCACCGGGGAGCGCGCCCTACCCCCGCCAAGCCCTGGTCGACGCCGATCACCGGCTGCTGTACGTCGCCAGTGAGCACGACGAGACCGCGCTGGAGCAGGCCATCGAGGCGGCGCTGGAGTAGCGCGACAAATCGAGACTCAGCAGGGTGCCCCTGGCTGAGGGTATCTCCCCGGGCCACGACCGAGGAGACCCATTGTTCCCCATGCTACTTGCCTTTCTGGCGGCGCCCGCGTCTGCCTGTGGCGGACTGTTCTGCGACAACGGCCCGTCCAACCCAGCCACCCCCCCGGCACCCCCCGTGGTGCAGGCGGCCGAGCGCATCGTGTTCGCCATCGACGATGGCCAGGTCGAGGTTCATGTGCAGGTCGCCTACGAGGGCGACCCCGTCGAATTCGGCTGGGTGGTGCCCGTTCCGGCCCAGCCCGAGCTGTTGCTCGGCAACGACGCCCTGTTCGAGTACCTCGCCCAGGAGACCCAGCCGACCTACGTGGCCGACATCGTCCAGATCGGTGACTGCTGGTCGCAGCGTCCCTCACGCGGAGGGAGCGCGTTCAGCGGGTGCGCCAGGGCTGCTGACGAGGGCGACAGCTCGTTGGTGGTCGACACCGCGTTCGCCTCGGACACCGGCCCCAGCGTGACCGTCGTCGACCGCTCCAGGGTCGGTCCCTACGAGACGGTCACCCTGCAAGCGAGCGACGCCAGCGCGTTGCAGAGCTGGCTCGAGGAGGCCGAGTTCACCGTTCCCACGAACCTCAGCGAGACGCTGGCGCCCTATGTGGCCGACGGCAGCTACTTCGTGGCTCTGCGCCTGCTGAACGATGCCGGCGAAGGCGACATTGCGCCGCTGGTCATGCGCTACCCCGGTGACGAGGGCCTGATCCCCATCACCCTGACCGCAGTGGCGGCCGCCGACGACATGCCCATCGAGGTGTACGTCTTTGGCGACCACCGCGCCGTGCCCACCAACTACCTGCACGTCGAGCTCAACGAGCTGGCCATCGACTGGGTGCAGTCGGGCGCCAACTACATGGATGTGCTGTCGAGGGCCATCGACAGCGCTGGCAGCCGCGCCTTCGTCACCGAGCTGGCAGGCCCACCGCCCCAGTGGGTCAGCCTGCTGCCCAACGACTCGTCCACCGAGGCGGTCGCCGCCCGGGATCGCGCCGTCGACCTCTTCGACCACGCCTGGCTCACCCGCCTGAGCACCACTCTCTCCCCCAGCGAGATGACCGTCGACCCGACGTTCGCGCTGAACCCAGACTGGATCGACGAGGTCGACGCGAGCCACCAGGCCGACATGCTGTACCACTGCGAGGGCATCGACCAGAACTGGAACAACAGCTGGCGTGAGCTCCAGCTCGCCGATGGCCGCACCATGGCCATCGCCAGCAACCCGCATCTCGGCTTCATAGACACCCAGGCGGCCACGATCGCATCGGTGGGAGCCCGCGGCCTTCCCCAGGTCCTGACCGACAACGCCGAGGTCATCGAGGACCAGCTTCAGCAGGTCAACCGTCAGCAGGCGAGCCAGCTCACCGGCGTCGATGTCGAAGATCTGGGCGGGACCTGGGTGGGCGACGAGGAGTCGCCTGTGCAGACCGACTCGGCGGGCTGCAGCACCAGCGCCTCGAGCCCAGCCGTGCCGGTCGCCCTGGGTTTGCTGCTCGCGATCGCCCTGAGGCGCCGCGAGGACGCGTGAGCCCGACGTGGCCTTCAGCCCCGGACCTGCACCCAGGCCTTCTGCGCGAACAGCTGGAACCAGCCGCCCAGCCCGGCCGCCAGCGCTTCTTCGCTGGCGCCCTCGCTGAACACGGTCTCGATGGCTGCGGGCACGTCCTGGCCATCGCGGATGCACTCCAGCAGCCGGAACGCTAGCGGATCGAGCGCGTAGTGGCGCATCTTGAGCCCGCGCCGAAACACCACCAGGGTGGTGGGCGACTCGACGAGGTCGGGCGCCGCCGCGCCGGTCATCACCGCCGAGCGCACCAGGTGCACGTTGAAGGCATTGCGCAGCAGCCGCGTGGGAGGGGTGAGCTGCAGCGGGGGCATGGCGGCGAGCTCGGCCGGGGTGATGGGCACCGGATTGCCCGCGATGAAGCCCGCGTTCACCGCCCAGTCCAGGCGCGCCATCTCGACCTCGGCGGCAGGATGGCCGCTGGACTGCAGCCAGCCCCAGAAGCGGTCGCAGATGTGGGTGAGCGTCCAGCTCTGGGACGGGCATTGCTCGAGGTAGGCCTCGATGACCGCGTCAGCCCCTTCGCCGTGCAGGTGCCTCCAGCCGGGCACCTCTTCGCGCACCGCGTCGATCAGGCGAAGCCACACCTGCCGTTGGTACACGCCGATCTGCCCCAGCGGGTCGTGCCACGGGCCGCCCGCGAAGTAGGCGGGGTCGGGATCCCGTTCGCCGTGCAGGACGGCGACGATCTGGTCGCGCCAGTCATCGGGCAGCTGCATGGGAGGCCTCCCGCTCGGCGAGCACCTCTTGGCGAATGCGCCGCGCCGTGGCGGCCTCTTGGGACAGCCGCTCCCAGCTGGGGATGTGATCGTCCCACTCGATGAGCGTGCTGACCGGTCCGCAGTGGCGAATCGCGCGCCGGTACAGGTCCCAGACCTCGTCGCAGACCGGGTGATCGTGGGTGTCCAGCCGGTGGCCATTGTCGGCGATCATGTGCCCGGCCAGGTGAATCTGCACCACCCGGTCGTGCGGCAGCGCGTCCAGGAACTCGACCGGGTCGAAGCCATGGTTGTGGCTGCTCACAAAGATGTTGTTCACGTCGAGCATGATGGCGCAGTCGGCCGCATCGACGATGCGGGACAGAAACTCCCACTCGGGCATCACGCTGGCGTTGTACGTCATGTACGAGCTGGTGTTCTCGATGGCGAAGACCCGGCCCGTCGCGTCGAGCACACGCTTGATGTTGTCGACCACGTGCTGGGCGACCGGCGGCGTGTAGGGCAGGGGCAGCAGCTCGTGCGCGTTGATGCGGTCCGAGCCGGTCCAGCACAGGTGGTCGCTGCTCCAGGGTGGATTCACGCGGTCGAGCAGCTGCTTGTAGCGGGGCAGGTAGCCCTGGGGAATCGTGCCCCCGAGCGAGATGCTGACGCCGTGGTTCACCACCGGGTAGTGCTCGACGAGCCGCTCGAGGTGATGCAGCGGCGAGCCACCGTCCACCATGAAGTTCTCGCTGATCACCTCGAACCAGTCCATGGGCGGTCGATGCTCGAGGACGTGGCCGTAGTGCGGCACGCGGAAGCCCACACCAACGCCGAGGTCGGGAACATCGAAGCGAGACACGGTGGGCGTGGTCATGCCCCCGTCTATGCCGGGGTTCGCCCGCGGTCACCCGGCGGCTAAGATGCCCCCATGTGGATCATCGCCGGACACCGCGGAAGCCTGGAGCCCATCGACGGCGTCGACCCGCTCACCCTCGACTGCTCCGGCTGCAACCGAGCCGTCCGCCACCAGGCGTTCCGCCATGTGCAGTCCGCCACCGCCTTCTTCGTGCCGGTGGCGAACTTTCGCGCCCGCGTGGTCTACGTCTGCGACAGCTGCGGCCAGCGCATCGCCCGTCCCCAAGACAACCGCGACAGCTGGGTCGACCAGAAGGGAACGGTCGCCGGCTCGCTGATGGACGCGTTCACCCGTGGCAGCGAGCTCATCCGCGAAGGAATCACCGAAGCGATGGACGAGCTCGACCGCGACGGCGTCGCCCCGGCCGACATCAGCGAGGCCCAGGTCGTCCGCGACAAGCCGAAGAAGCGGGACTTGTAGCGGCGACGGGCAGGGACGCCCGGTTCAGCGGCGAAGCCGCGCCTCCACCCCGCCCCCCTCAGCAGAAGAGCCCAGGGCTTGCGCCCCGGGCTCTCTCAGGTTCGAGTGGCGAGACTAGCTGCTCTTGCAGCCACCCTTGCCCTTGCACTCGTTCTGGCCCTTGCACGAGTTGGCACCCTCGACGGCACAGCCGCCCTGGCCCTTGCACTCGTTCTTGCCCTTGCACTCGTGCGCGGCGTGAGCGGCCTCTTGACCACCCTCGGCGGCATCGCCGCCCGCATCGGCAGCGGCGACCTTGCAGCCACCCTTGCCCTTGCACTCGTTCTGGCCCTTGCACGAGTTGGCGCCCTCGACGGCACAGCCGCCCTGGCCCTTGCACTCGTTCTTGCCCTTGCACTCGTGCGCGGCTGCCGCGCCCTCCTGGGCACCCTCGTCGGTCGCGGCCGGGGTGGCCTCTTCCTTGGCGGGCTCTTCGGTCTTGGCTTCTTCGGTCTTGGCCTCGTCGCCCCCTTCGGGAGCGGGAGCCTCACCGCCACCACAGGCAGTGAGGGAGCCCGCCATCAGGCCCACGAGGGCCGCGTTGACGAGCTTGGAATGAAGTGATTTGGACATCAGTCCTCCGTAGGTACGCCGGGAGCGTAGAAAAGGAGGATCCCGGCGTCAAGTGACGTCGTCCCGCAAGGGGCTGGGTGCTTCAGTCCCGGCGACGACGAACGAGGCCCAGCAGCACCAGCGCTGCTACGCCCAGCCCACCCGATGCCGGAGTGGGCAAGGTGTCGCAGCCGCAGCCCCCTCCTCGTTCGAGAACCGGCTCCGCGCCCGTGTCCGCGGCGGTGTCGCTGTCGACATCGCTGTCCACATCCGCGTCGGCGTCGGCGTCGCCATCGGCATCGGCATCGGCATCGGCATCGCCCTCGCCGAACGAGGTGGAGGTGACCACCGTGGCGACGATGCTCTGAATCCAGGGCAGGTAGTGGTCGACGCGCATCGTGATGTTTCCACCCCCGACGCAGCCCGGTGACACCGCCGAGTTCACCCCGACCTGCTCCCAGTGCCCGGCGGCTTCGACCTCGAGCGCCGGGCCTCCCGAGTCTCCGGAGCACACGTTGCTGGTGGGGTCTTCGCTGAACAAGGCGTCGGCATTGGCGTTGGCGCAGCCCAACACCTGGCTGGTGGAGCTGCTCATGCACGTGACCGTCGGAATCCACGCCTTGCGCAAAAGCCCATCGTCGCTGCCGTTGTCGGTGGTCACGCCGTAGCCCGAGAACAGCAGCTCGGTGCCCATGTAGGTGTTGCTGATCGGCTGGTCGTTGAGCACCGCGCGCCCGGCACCCAGGATGCCCTCCGTCGTGCGCACGATGCCCACGTCGGCGATGATCGTGCCGCTCTGGTGGTCGGGGTGCACGTAGGTGCGGTCGACCTGAAACGCGTTCCAGCTGTCGTTGTACACATCGTCGACCACGCTGACCCAGATCTCGTAGTCGGCGTACTCCTCTTCGATGGCGTCGACGCAGTGCCCGGCGGTGAGCACCCAGCGCCCGGCGATCTTGGACCCGGTGCAGAACACCGCCCCCAGGTCGTTCACCGGGTCGATCCACACCAGCGCGACCACGAAGCCCGGCCCCCCGGTGACGCCGTTCACGATGCCGGCGGGATCGCGCACCTCGAAGCGGCGCCCTTCTTGCTGCGACTCGCTGTCGTCACCACCCTGCGACACAACCGACGGCGGATCGACAGGTCCGTGGGCAGCAGCGTTGGCGACCAGCAGGCCCGCCGCGATGGGAAGCGCGAGACGCATGAGCGGACATACTAGCCCCGACTCACACCGCTCGCTCCACGAGGTAGCGCCCGAGCACCGCGAGTGCGTCGCGCCCCTGGCCTGGGGGTAGGCCGTCCAGCGCGGCCAGCCCGTCGGCGGCGAGCGCCCGAGCCTCGGCGAGCGCATCGTCGAGCGCGCCCGATGCCCGAATTCGCCCGATCATCTCGGGCACATCGAGCTCGGGCTCGCCCAGCTCGTCGCGCAGGCCATCCAGCCGGTCCATCGCGTACAGCAGGGGCAGGGTGACCTTTCGCTCGCGCAGGTCGGCGCCCGGGTCTTTGCCGGTGCCTGGGCTGTAGTCCAGCACGTCGTCGGTGATCTGGAAGGCCACGCCGGTGCGGTGCCCAAACGTGGTGAGCGCCTCCGCGGCGTCTGCGTCACCCAGCGCCAGGGCCGGGGCCGCCGCGCACCACGAGATCAGCGCGGCGCTCTTGCGCTCGACGACCTCGATGTACTGCTCGCGCGTGGCCCCCAGATCGCCAGCCCGCACCAGCTGCAGCACCTCGCCCTCGGCCATCAGGGTGACGGTCCTGCCCAGCTCGGCGACGGCCTGGGGCCCCCCGGCCTCGGCGGCCAGCCAGATGGCGCGCGCCAGGCAGAAGTCGCCGGTGAGCACGCTGACGGCATTGCCAAAGACCGTGTTCGCGGACGGACGACCGCGGCGCGCCGCCGCGCCATCGACCACGTCGTCGTGCAGCAAGGAGCCCAGGTGGATGAGCTCGCCCACGCACATCAGCTCGGCGAGCCGGTCGGACTCGTAGCCCAGTGCTCGCGCCGACAGCGCCGTGAGCGCCGGTCGAAGCCGCTTGCCGCCCGCCGCAGCCAGGTGCCCCGCGATCTCGGGAACCTCGCGCACATCGCTCATCAACAAGCGAGCCAAGGCGAGCTCGGCGGCGGCCATCTCGTCGTGCACCACAGCGAGCGCATCGGCCGGCCCGTCGATGAGGGAAAGGGGTGCGCCGGCCTTGAGTCCGGCAGGATTGTCGCGTCGGGCGACGGCGCGTGGCATACACAGCCTCCAGCGCAAGCCTATCCGCCCCGGTTCAAATTTCAATCCTTATTGAAGAAAGTGAGCCGACGCGATAACGACCCATCGAAGGCACCATGAGCGAAGACGCACGAAACGAAGCCCTCGGCCTTGCTGCCGAGACGATGGGCGAACTGGTCGACTTCTGGGGCTTCAAGGCCTCGACGGGTCGCATCTGGACCCTGCTCTACCTGCACACCGAGCCTCTGCCCGCCGACGTGATCGGCACCGAGCTCGGGCTGTCTGCTGGGGCCGTCAGCATGGGCCTCTCGGAGCTGATGCAGCTCGGGTTGGTCGCTCGCGCCGCCACGCCGCACGAACGCAAGCGCCACTACCGCGCCGAGACCGACATCTGGGGCATCATCCGCCGCATCGTGCGCGAGCGGGAGCTGCGCCTGGTGGGGCGCGCTCGCCAGCGCTTTGCCGAGGCGGTGCAGATCCTCGAGGTCGCCGTCGCCGCCGGCGACACCACCGCCGAGACGCAGTTCATGCTTGAGCGCCTGCGTGGCCTGCGCGACCTCGCCGACCTGGGCTACACCCTGGTCGAGAACCTCGCCGAGCTGGGCCAGTTCTCGCTCAAGCCCATCCAGGGCATGCTCTCGTGGGCCCGCGGGAGCACCGGCCGGTAGCTGGCAATCGGCCTGCGCCTTGTTGCGTCCCCGGCGTTGCTATAGTCGCCCGAACACGACCGAGGAACGCATGACCCGCCTGCTGCCGCTCATCACGCTCGCTCTCGCCGCATGCGGCGACAGCACCGGACCCACGCTCACCGGTGTGGTCCTCGACCACTGGGGCGAGCCCCTCGAGGGCGCAACCGTCGCCGTCGACGGCAGCAACGACCGTCCACTCACCGACTCCGACGGCGTGTTCTCGCTGCCGCGCGGCGCGGGCACCCTCAAGCTCAAGGCCGGCAAGGACGGGTACATCCAAGACCACCTCGAGGTCGAGATTCCCGAGTCCGGCGACGTCGAGCGCATCACCTTCAAGCTGTGGCAAGAGCCCAAAGAGACAGGGTTCTTCGTGGTGGGTACCGCCGGCTACAAAAAGATCGAGCCCGTGCCGGTCCAGATCGTCGGCACCGGCAGCTCGACGGTGCAGGGCCTGCCGAACATCGGCCAGGTGCGCGCCGAGGGCTCGCTCGAGGTGCTGTTCCACACCGAGCTTCGCGAGCACGAGATCGCCAAGTTCGACCTCGAGCTCCACGGACTCGAGCTCATCAAGTCCGCCGAGGTCGTCAGCGTCGAGGGCCCCACCACCGTCGACGTCAACATGTTCTCGAGCACCGGCAAGGTCGACATGAAGCTCGAGCCGCTGCGCAGCAAGCACGACTACCTGGTGACCGCCGAGGGCCTCGAGCCGGGCTTCTACGCCTTCAGCGCCATGCAGCTGCTCACCATGGCCGACGCCGAGAAGTTCGCCCAGATCCCCAAAGACCTGCGCGTCGCCCATCCGTTCGAGCTCAAATAGCGTGCGTTCATCGGTCTTCGCGCTGGGCCTCGCCAGCGCCTTCGTGCTGGCCTGCACCGGCGAGGCCGTCGAGCTGGCCCCGCCCAGCCGCATCAACGCACTGCCGGTGACCCCAGCCGACGCCTTGCCTCTGGGCGTGGGCGAGGGCTGGACCTACAGCGTGATGGAGCACCGCGGCGCCGGCTTCCGGACGTTCGGGCTCACCGACAAGCCGGCCACGCGCACCGATCTGCCCGACATCGTGGTGATGGTGCTCTCGGTCGACGACAGCCAGCGCTACACCGTCGAGGTGGTGGGGCCCACCCCCGAGGGGGGCAGCCAGGCCCGGCAGATGACCATGTGGGCCGAGGGCGACCAGGTGTGGTTCGACGACGGCTCGGGCAAGCAGTCGGCGCTCACCATCGACCGGCCTCCCAATGCCGTGTCCACGGAGCGCCTGCCGTGCACGGCGCACTACCTGGGCGGCATCACCGGCGCCTGCAACGCACGTCCGGGTGGGCCGCACAACCGCGCGCCAGGGCTCAACGAGGGCCTGGTTCGCCAAGACGCCGACAACCTGCGCGGCCTGGCTCAGATCCTGGTCGGAATCGGCACCGCGGGCATCTTCATCCCGGGCAACCGCAAGGCCACCGTCACCATGGAGCTGCAGCACTACGCGCCCGGCGAGGCGTCCACCCCAGACAACGACTGGGAGCTGTGGAACCAGCTGGGCAAGGCCGACCTGCCCGCCAACCACGGCAAGCGCATGAAGCTGGTGCACGAGCTGGCCGCTCAGCACGGTGCCGACGCCGAGTCGGTCGCCGCCGTGGTGTACAGCCTGTCCAACGCCGAGATGAGCTCCGCCACCCCCGAGCTCATCCAGCTGCTCCCCATCGATCAGCGTGCGGCGGTGGTGAGGGTGGGCATGCAGCGCGTCGACGACGACTTCTGGAACCTGCAGCTGCTCGCGCGCACGGCCCAGCTGATCCCCGCCGACGAGGCCACGCGCGAGTCGGTGGTGCGGCGCGTCGAGAGCGACACCGAGCAAGCCCGGCGCCTGTTGTCGGGCAGCAACCCGGGCCTGGCCGCGGCCTACGACCAGGCCAAGCGCCCCGGCAAGTTGCATGGCAGCGTGCTGTCCGCCATCTCAGCGCACCCGATGAACGACGACACCGTCACCGGCTACGTCAGCGCGGTGGCGCCGTCCGATCGCCCGGCGATCATCGATGCGATCCAGGCGGCCGCCCCCGAGCCGCAGCGGCCCCGATACCTGGCGCTCGGTCTGATGGCGCTGGGCCAAGACCTCGAATCCATGCAGCTCACCATCGCCAAGCACCCCGCTACCGCGCGCGCCATCGACCCCGGCGACAAGGCGGCCATCGTCGATGCCCAGCTGTTCGACGAGAACAAGGCCCCGCTGCGAGCCGCGCTGGGCATGTGACGCGCTCACATCCGCGCTCACATTGTGAGGGCTTGTGAGAGCGACGGGCTGCGCAGCATTCCAGACCCTAGATGGGTGGCGTCGGACGGGACATCTCCCCGCCGCCCACTGATTTGCTCTGGAGTCTTCTGATGCTCAACCACACCGCACTGCGTATCGCCCTCCCCTTCGCCCTCCTGGCCTTTGCCGCTGGCTGCGACGACGGCCGGGACCTCGGTGACCTGCTCGACGACGAGCCCGACCTGAGCGACAACGACAACGACAACGCCGACGACAACAACGACGACGACGGCTACAGCGTCGGCGGAGACGTCGACGACAACGGCAACACCTCGGCGGACGCCGACTTCTCGCGGGTCACGCACGCGGATGGGTCGCTCACCACCGACTACGACGTCGGCGACGAGTCCTGCTCCGTCACCTACTACTTCGAGTTCGTGCCGGCGGCGGAACCGAGCGGATGCACCGAATGCGACTACACCTTCATGGCCGACCTGAACCACGCCTACAGCGACTGCAGCTTCGACACCGGTGGCGACATCACCGGACTGGCCTGGGGCATCGACCTGGACGGTGAGCGGCTGTTCTTTCGGCAAGACGGAAGCTGGTACCTGAACGCCGAGGGCTTCACGAGCAACCACGGCTACCAGATCGACTTCCAGGGCAGCAGCGGCTGGGTCGACGCCGGCGACTACTCCTGGCGTGACACCTTCTCGTTGTCCGTGCAGTAGCATCCATCCAGAACCGAGGAGCCCACCATGACCCGCCTCTTCTCTCTCATCCCGCTCGCCCTCATCGCCACTGGCTGCGCCGGAAACGCCGTGTCGGCGAACATCGACGGCCAACGCGCTGGCGTCGGCATGGACGGGTTCTACGTCGAGGTCGACGACGCCTTCGACGACGACGACGGCCTCATCGTCATCGTGCTCAACGATGCAGGCTGGGCCGACCCCTGTGAGGCCGCGGTCGACCTCGAGGACGAGTTCGACGACGCCGACGACGCCGGCGAGCTGGCCGACGTGTGGGAAGAGTTCTTTCCCGGCGAGTCCTGGCAGGCCTTCATCGAGATTCGCGTGGACGACCTGGACGACGACCAGTCCGGCGAGCTCTTCGACGGGGCCGACGCCGACGACGACCTGGGCGAGGAGGAGGCATCTGCGAGCCTAGTCCACTACCTGCAGCCGCTCGACGAGGACTTCTACGAGGGAGACGTCGACTACGAGGACTACATCAGCAGCTGGGTGTCGGATCGAGGCGACCTCATCGTGAACAGCCACGTCCCGGGCGAGCGCATCAAGGGCAGCTTCACCACCGAGATCGGCACGGCTGAGTACGACGCCGACAGCGGCTGGGACTACGACGCGGTCGGCGACGCGAAGTTCTCGTTCAACGTGCAGCGCTGCCGCGACGCCGAAGAGTTCTTCGAGTGACCCATTGTAGGATTCCCTCGTGGGAATCCATTGCTCCAGCTGACCGCCTGCCAGGTCGACCTCAGGAAAGAACGCGTCGAGCGTGACGGCGAGACGATCGCCCTGTCACCGACCGAGGCGGCCTTGCTGCGGTACCTCGTGGCGCGTCCAGGCGAAGAGCTCACCCGCCCGCAGCTGCTCACCGAGTGTTGGGGGTACCGCACCACCAACAGCCGAACCGTGGACACCACCGTGAAGCAGCTGCGCAAGAAGATCGAGCAAGACGCGCGCAGTCCCGACCACGTGCTCACCGTATATGGCGTGGGCTACCGATTCGAGCCGCTGCACACCAACGCCTCCCAGGCCGAGCCTCTGTTCGGCCGCGAGGAGCTGCTCGACAGTATCGGCAACCACCTGCTCGGCGGAACCCGGCTCATCACACTGCTGGGCCCCGGCGGCATCGGCAAGACCCGGGTCGCGCGCGAGGCGCTGGCCCGCAGCAGCGCACTGGGCTGGTTCTGCTCGTTGGAGTCCGCCTCCGACGCCAACGAAGTCCTGGCCTCGGTCGCCGGTTCGCTGGGCGTCGAACCCAAGGCCACTGCGGTGATCGCCGGGCTGCGCTCCGAGCCTCGCGCAGTCCTGGTGCTCGACAACGCCGAGCAGGTGCACCGAGCCGTGACCGAGGCCGCCATCGCCTGGCTCGATGCCGTTCCGGGGCTGGTGATCGTGGTCACCAGCCGAATGGCCCTGGGCACCTCCCGCGAGACGCTCCTGCCCGTTCCACCCCTGGACGCCGCCGCCGGTCGCGAGCTGCTGCGCTCCCGGGCGCTCGACGCCGACGACGAGCGGCTCGACGATCTGATTGCCGCCGTCGACGGCTCTCCCCTGCTGCTCGAGCTGGCCAGCCATCGCGCCGGCCTGCTGGGCGTCGAGCCCCTGCTGCGGCGGCTCGACAATCCCCTGCGCCTGCTGGCAGACAACGACCCCGCTCGCCCCGCCCGCCACCGCAGCCTGATGGCGAGCCTGGACTGGTCCTACGAGGCGCTGACGCCGAGCGCCCAGCAGGCCTGGCTCGCCGCATCGACGTTTCAGACGCCCTTCGACCTCGCCGCCCTGGACAGCGTCCTGGGGCGCGACGCGCTCGATGACCTGCAGCAGCTCTTCGACGCCAACATCGTGTCGCGCGCCGGTGGTGGCCGCTTTGTGCTTGCCGCCGCTCTTCGCCTGTACGCCGTCCAACGCGTCCGAGACAGCCAGCCCGGCTTGCTCGAGCGCCACGCCGCCTGGGTGCTCGAGCGCGTCGACATGACCCCGTACGCCGCGCTCACACCGCGGCGTCTGGAGCTCCTGCGTCGCTTCACCCCGGACCTCCGCGCCACCATGCACCGGGCCACGAGCCACGACCATCGCTGCATGGCCGGCGTGCTGCTGCAGGTGGCGGGCAGTCAGCAGCCCGATGACGCCCTGCTGCTCGAGTGCGCCGAGTCCACCCACCCCGAGGTGCGCGCCTGGTCGTTCAGCCAGCGGGTCCAGCGCGTGGTGCGCTCGGCTCCGGCGACCGCCCTCGAGCTGTGCGATGCGCGGCTGGCGAACCCCGACCCCGATCCCTTTGCGCGCGCCAAGGAGCACCACTCCAGGGCCCTCGCCCTCATCTGGCTCGACCAGCTAGACGCCTGTGGCGACGAGCTCGCGCGCAGCGAGGCGCTGCTGGGGGCTCGTGTCGGCTGGCGCCTGCGCGTCCATCAGGCCGCACTGGCCACCCAGCAGGGCCAGCTCGAGCGGGCCGCTGCGCTCGCCGCCGAGGCCGAGCGACTGGCTGGGGACGACCTCTTCGGGCGCGTCGCCATTCATCTGCGACGCTCGAGCGAGCTGATGCAACGCGACGCCTGGGCCGAGGTTCGCCCCGTCCTCATCGACGCCCTGCAGTGTGCTCGACGGCTGCGCAACCGAACCTACGAGATGTCGGCCCTGACCCGTCTGGCCGAGTGCGAGTGGCACTGCGGAGAACACGCTGCATCGCTCGAGCTGCTCGACATCGTCGAGCCCATCGCCAGCGGCGAGGGCGACGACGTGATGGCTCTGTGGTCACGCCTGGTCCGGGCCGGTGTGAATGGCGAGCTCGGAAGGCCATGGCACCTGCCCGACGTCGCTCCTGGACTCTCAGGCGACGCCCGCCACTTCCGGGCGCTGGTGAGCATGGCCCTGGCCCTGCGCAGCGCCGACGGCAAGCGCTTCGACGAGGCTGCGGCGGTCGCGGCCGCCCATGAACACCAGGTCACCCCTCGCATGAGGCGTGCGCACGAGCGCATGATCGCCGCCCGCAATGGAGCGGCTCCGCTGCGCGTCCTCGATGCGTGGACGCGGGCCGCGGCCGCCTACTCAGCCAACAACTCCTGAACCAGCTCCTCCATCTCCTGGGCGTTGAAGCTGTTGCGGATGCTGCGAATGGTGAGGTCCTTGCCCACCACCGCATCGCGTGGGTACGGATACCCGACGCCACCGGGAAAATCGAGCTGATTCTTGGTGCCCTCATCCCGAATGACCGGGTACGAAAGCCCTGTTTGCTGCACGAAGTCCTGTAGCGCTCCAGCGCTCTCGTTCCCGTGGATGCCGTAGGCCAGGACACCTTGGTCTTGGTACGGGCGATAGATGCTGTGGTCGATGTCTGGCAACTCCAGACCACAGATCGGTCAAAACAGAGCGAAGTAGGCCAGCACGGTGACGTGGCCCTGCAGGTTGTTCACGTCCGGCGTGCAGCCGGTCTGCGGTGGCGGGCAGGTCGGGTCCAGAAAGGCAAAGTCGTCGGTGAGCTTGTCGCCCACCTTCAAGCGATCGCCGTCTGCGCTGTAGACCGGTATGAACAGGGGGTCCTGCTCTTCGTCGGGGTCGTCGGTCAGCAGCTCGATGAACCCGCTGCCGGCGTCGTCGGGCTGCCAGTGCACGGTGAGGGCGCCAAACTCGCCAGGAGCCACCACCACGTCGGTGTCGTCGCTCCAGAACGAGCCCTCGTCCGAGCTGTGCACGCGCTCGATGGTCAGCGGCAAAGGCCCTCGGTTCTGCACACCAACGATGGTCGACGCTGGCTGGTCGCCCCAGAAGTCCAGGATCTCGGTCGACGTCCAGGCGTGCGGGCCGACGTAGCCTGGCTGGTACCGCAGCATGCGCAGGGCTTCCCACTCGGCGACATAGACGTCCCCATCCCTGAGCTGCACCGAGAAGTCCTGCTCGAAGGCCGAGTAGACCCGGGTCTTTCGACTGGCGAGCAACAGCAGATCCGACGCGCGGCGCAGCTCGACGTGGTTCCAGTTGGCGGTGGCCACGAGGCCACCATCGACCGACACCCCCATGAGCGAGCCAGGCGGCGTGAGGTGGTGGGTCAACACGGCGGCCGATGGATCACCGACATCAAAGACCTGCAGGCCCCCGGAGCCCGCCGCGACGTAGAGATGATCCCCTTCTGCGTCGAGCGCGCGTCCGACGGCCTGCAGGCCAAAGCTTCCCAGCTCGCTGGGGTTCGATGGATCCGCGATGTCAAAGACGACGATGCGCTGGTCATCGACCACGTAGAGGCGGTCCTGCTCGATCGTCAGTCGCTGTGCGTCGCTCAGCGGCAGCGTCTGCTCGTAGGTCGGAGCACCCGTGCCGTCTGTGGTGTACACCCGCACGCCCGCCGCGTGGGCGGCCACGAACAGCCGACCGTCCTGCCAGGCCAGGTCCTCGAACAGCACGTCGGCATCGAGCTCCGAGCTGATCGCCTGCACCGAGTCGTCCGCCACGACCCAGGTCTGCAACGACGGAGATGCCACCCAAGAGTCGCCATGATGGGCGGTGTAGAACACCTGACCGCCAGTGTCGGTGGTGGCTCCGAAGGCCGCGTGCTGGCAGCGGCTCCCCGCCACCCCCAGCCGGTTGGGAGCGGCCGGGTCGCTGACGTCGTTCACCCGTGCCCCAAAGCCGCCACACAGCACGGCCAGGCCATGATCGACCACGACGTCGACGGCCTCGGCGGCGCTGCCCGTGGTGAGGTGCTCCAAGCCTGAGCCGTAGGCGCAGCAGGTATCTCCGATGAACGGACCCTCGGCCGCACATTCGGAGCCCGAGGCACACGCGAAGTCCTGCAGAGCGGGCGTGGGATCGAAGTGGGGCGGCGGTGAGACATCCCCCGTGTCATCGGGCGGATCGATGTACGTGCCCGTGTCGTTGGGCGGCCCTTCGCCGCGGGAGCACGCGAACAGCAACACAAAGATGGCAAGCCAGCGCATGGTCACCCTGATGCCGCCCGGTCCGAGCGGTGACGATCGGTATCGCTTAGTTGTGGGCGGCATCGTTCGTGCCGGCCCGGAGGCCCCATGACGCGCTTCGAACAGACCCTGGCTCGGCACCAAATCGACCTGCCTCGACGTCCCATCGAGATCCTGCAGATCAACCTGGGCAAGCTGTGCAATCAAGCGTGCACCCACTGCCATGTCGAGGCGGGCCCCAAGCGCACCGAGGTGATGGATGCGCGCACCATCGAGCGGCTGATCGCCCTGATGGACGAGCCCACCCTCACCACCGTCGACCTCACCGGCGGTGCGCCCGAGCTCAACCCCCACTTCCGCTCGCTGGTCACGGCAGCGCGCAACCGCGGCCTGAAGGTGATCGACCGCTGCAACCTGACCGTGCTCTTCGAGCCAGGCCAAGAGGACACCGCCCGCTTCCTGGCCGCATCGGGCGTGAACGTGGTGGCCTCGATGCCCTGCTACTCGCGGGGCAACGTCGACAAGCAGCGCGGCAAGGGGGTGTTCGGCAAGAGCATCGACGGCCTGCTCAGCCTCAACGAGCTGGGCTACGGGCAGCCGGGCACGGGGCTGGAGCTCGACCTCGTCTACAACCCGGGCGGGGCCTTCCTGCCGCCCGCCCAGGCCTCGCTCGAGCTCGACTACAAGCGCATCCTGGCCCAAGACTTCGGCATCGTCTTCAACCGCCTGTTCACGATCACCAACATGCCCATCAAGCGCTGGGCGGTGTGGCTGCATCAACAGGGCAAACACGAGCAGTACATGCAGCTGCTGGTCGACAGCTTCAACCCCTCCGCCGCCGCCGGTGTGATGTGCCGCAACACCGTGTCGGTGGGATACGACGGACGCCTGTACGACTGCGACTTCAACCAGATGCTCGAGCTCGACGCGGGCAACCGCCGGCAGAGCATCTGGGACATCGACACCCTCGCCGACCTTCAGAACAACCCCATCGCCCTCGACGACCACTGCTTTGGCTGCACCGCCGGAGCCGGCAGCAGCTGCGGGGGCACCACCGCCCAGGAGGCGCCATGATCGGCATCATCGGAGGCACCGGCCTCTACCAGCTCGAAGGCCTCGAGATCACCGACAAGCGCATCGTCGAGACGCCCTTCGGGCTGCCCTCCGACGCGCTGGTCTTTGGCAAGACGGGCGCCCACGACGTGGTGTTTCTGCCCCGGCACGGCGTGGGCCACAAGCTGCTGCCCATGGAGATCAACTACCGCGCCAACATCTGGGCGCTCAAGCACGTGGGCGTGCGCGCCCTGGTGTGCGTCACGGCCGTCGGTTCGCTGCGCGAGGCCATCGAGCCCGGGCACTTCGCGCTGCCCTCGCAGTACATCGACATGGCCATGGGCGGCAACCGAGCCAAGAGCTTCTTTGGCGAGGGCGTGGCCGCCCACATCTCGTCGGCCACCACCACCAACGCGGCCCTGGCCGACCGCATCCGCGCCGCCGGAGAGGCCGTCGGCGCCACGATGCACACCGACAAGACCTATGTCTGCGTCGAGGGGCCGCGCCTGGGCACCGTCGCCGAGAGCCTGATGTGGCGCACCGTCGGTGCCGACGTCGTGGGCATGACCCAGGTGCCCGAGGTCTTCCTGGCCAAAGAGGCCCAGCTCACCCAGGCCACCATCAGCGTGTCCACCGACTACGACTGCTGGAAGCCCGATGAGCACGTCACCGTCGAGGCCGTGTTCGCGCAGTACCGCAAGAGCATCGACACTGTGCGCGCGATGCTCTTCGAGCTGCTGTCCCAGCCCTTCGAGATCGAGCGCGACATGCACCTTCAGGGCGCGATCATGACGCCTCGGGAGCACTGGCCGGCGGGCAAGGATCGCATGATCGAGACCTTGCTCGAGTAGCCAGCGCCAGCAAGACCACCAGCCAGCCCACCGCGGGAGCCCCCGATTCGCAGCCGCAGCGAGCCGCGCTCCCGCGTGGCTCGGGATCGGTGTCCAGGGGTGCGGGGCCATTGGGGTCGCCGGGGTTGTCGCCGGGCTCGTCCTCGGGCTCGGGGAGGACCGGGAGCGCGCACTCGGGGTCGCCCTCCAGCAGATCGATCTGCCACTCGAAGGCGTGGCGTGAGCCGCGCTCCTGCGACCATGGCGACGCCACGACCCACAGCGCCGCTCCCGGCACCACGGTCACCACCGCCGAGCCCGTTCCGTCGTTGACGTCGAGCACCACGTGCTCCAGCACCGGGCTGCCGGGCGCATCGCCGTCTGTGACCACCGCGACCGCCGTCCAGTCCGCGTCGGTGGCCGTGTCGATGAACACCTCGAAGGTGGCCTCCTCTCCAGAGAGGTTGCCGGTTCTCGCTCCCGAGAACCCGAGCCGCTCCACCTCCTCGGCCACCCCTTCGGCGGGGAACTCGCAGGTCGCCGGCAGCTGTACCGCGTACGGAAGCTCGTCCCCGTACGGGACGTCGGCGGTGACCACATGGGCCAGGAAGCTCTCCCAGAACGGCGACCAGGCCACACCCAGCTCGGGCAGCACCTCGGGCAGGTCGATGGTCTCACCGGCAACGTCGCCGGCGTACTCCCATGTCTGGCGAACCAGGTCGGGGTCGAGGGTGCTCAGGTGGGCCGCGACGATGGCATAGCCGTAGCGGTGCCGCTGGTGGGGAGCGTCCAAGACGCCGCTGACGACGCTGACCCACTCGCCGGTGTCGGGCTCCGAGGCCAGGTACTCCCAGCTCGCGGTGGACTCCAGCCACCACCACCAGCTGTCGATCGCCGCGATGTGGCTGTACATGTACCCGTACTGGGCAGTGTGCACGACCTCGTGGGCGATGACCCCCCGCATGCGGCCAGTGCCGTGGTCGATGACCTGGGCGCCCAGCTGAATGCGCGGCACACGCCCGATGTCGGTGCACACGACGGTCACCGCGTTGCCGAACAAGATGGCGCCGTGCTCGTGGATCGCGATGATCACGGGCCGTTCGGTCAGCGGCCAGCCGCGGGCGATCAGCCCGGCGCGGGCCCCTTCGGCGGCCTGGAGCATGTCGTCGGCATGGGCATCGATGTCGACCGAGTCATCCCACTCCAGCCAGTAGTGCTCGCTGTCCAGCCGGTTGTCGAAGACGTGGCTGTAGCAGGGTTCGTCTGCCGCTCCAGCCAGCGCTGCCCACAGCAAGAGGACCATGCCTTCAGTCCTCCCAGCTCCAGATCTGCAGGTGCTCGGTGCCACCTGTCGCCAACCAGCGTCCACGCTCGCTGAAGGCCACCGAGGTGACCGGCCCGTCGAAGGCCTTCACCAGGTCGGGGTGGATGCGCTTCTCTTTCTCGTCGATGCGGGCCAGGGCCACCGCACCCGAGCGTGTGCCCAGGCCCAGGTACTTGCCGTCGCGGCTGATCTGACCCACGGTGAGGTCGGGAAGCCGCATGGACTGCGGTGTGCCGCCATCGCGGGGCCACACCACCACGCCCGTGGGGGTGATGCCCATCACATACTGGCCGCTGTGCGTCAGCCGGTGCACCGTGCTGTCGAGGCCCTTGGGGAAGCGCTGCTTGCCCAGGTTGATGACCGACAGCCCCGCCGGCGTCGATCGCGCCAGCATCAGGCCCTTGAGCGTCTCGTTGGGCATGGCCACGACGCGCTCGGGCAGCTTGGCGCGCAGCTTCGTCTTGCCCTTGTTCACCACCATGAGCACGCGCCCGTCGACCTCGTCGCCCACCATGATGACGTTGTTGCCCATCCAGAAGCAGCTCATGCCGCCCAAGAAGGAGTGCTTGCCGACGTAGTGGTGCTCGCCCTGCAGCTCGCCCACCACGAAGCGACCGTTGCGGGACATGCACAGGTAGGTCTTCTTGTCTTCGTGAATGCGGACTTCTGCGGGCTCGCCGACGTCTTCGGCGACAACTCGGACTCCCATGATCGGATCCACGGTGTGGAGCTTGCCGTCGCGTGTACCGACAACAAGCTTTTCCCGCTTGGGAATCCAGCATAGAGCGGTCGGATTTCGGATTGGAGGACGTAGAACCGCCTCCAGCCCGTGCCGCTCATGCAGGTAATGGGCCTCTGTGACCTCGCGCATCGCACTGCCTACTCTAGTAGACGGCGCCTGAACTCGTGCTGATTGTGCCCTGGATTCAGCCAGAAAGACGCCGATCATGCAGGATGTATGCTCGCTCTTCTTCACTTACGGCAATCGGGTATTCACCCGTGAAGCACGCGGCGCAGTGGTTGTTTCCGGCGACTTCGCGCAGCCCCTCGAGAGAGAGGTAGGTCACGCTGTCGACGCCGAAGTAGTCGGTGAGCTCGGCCTCGAGCTGGTCGTGAGGGCGGCCCGCCGCTATCAGCTCGTCGTGGCTGGGCATGTCGATGCCGTAGAAGCAGGGATGGGCCACCGGAGGCGAAAAGATGGCCAGGTGGATCTCTTTGGGATCGAGCTTCTTCACCATGCGAAGGATTCGGCGCATCGTGGATCCGCGGACGATGCTGTCGTCGAGCAGGATGACCCGCTTGCCCTCGAACTCCTCGCGGATCGGGTTCAGCTTGAGCCGCAGCGCCGCATCGCGGGTGGTCTGGTCGGGCATGATGAAGGTTCGGCCGCTGTAGCGGTTCTTGATGAAGCCCTCGCGCGTGGGCATCTTGAGCCGCTCGCCGATGGCCATGGCCGCGGGACGCGATGTGTCGGGCACGGCCACCACCACGTCGGCCTCGATGCCCTTGGCGGTGAGCTCGTCGGCGAGCTGCTCGCCAAGGCGCCAGCGCATGCTGTTCACGCGGCCGTCTTCCATCACCGAGTCGGCCCGGGCGAAGTAGATGCGCTCGAAGATGCAGTGGCGCTGGGGCTGAGGAGCCACATCGAGCACGATCGCCTCTTGGCCGTCGCGCATCACCACCATGCCGCCCGCGGGCACGTGCCCCACCACCTCGAAGCCCAGCACGTCGAGGGCCACCGACTCAGACGCCACCATCCACGCGCCATCGGGGCGACGGCCGTACACCGCCGGCCGCACACCCCACGGGTCGCGGAAGGCCGCCAGCGTGGTCTCGCCGTCGACCTGCAGCACCGCCGCCACGGAGTAGGCGCCGCCCACGCGCCGCATCACCCCGCGCAGGGCAGTCTGCACGTGCTCGAGGGTGTGGTTGCTCGACGACAGCTGTGTGAGCTCGTCGACGAACACCAGCAGGATGGTCTCGGAGTCGCAGCGCGACAGGGCGTGCCAGCCGCGCTCCCGCAGCTCGTCTTCGAGGGCGGGCACGTTGGTGACGTTGCCGTTGTGGCACAGGATCACGCCCGGAAAGCGCGACAGGAAGGGCTGGGCATCCTCGCGCTTGCTGCCGCCAAAGGTGGGGTAGCGCACGTGACCGATGGCGGCCTGCCCCGGCATGTTGCGAACCACGCCCTCGGTGAGCACCGAGGTCACCATGCCCAGGTCTTTGTACATGTGGTAGCGCTTGGCGTCGGGATCCCACACGGCCAGGCCCGCGGCGTCCTGGCCGCGGTGCTGGATGGCCTGCAGGCTCATGGTGGCGGCCGCGGTGGCGTGCTCGATGCCGATGATCCCTACAAATCCGCACATGATGGCTTCCGTTGTAGAAGGCGAAGCAAGATGAGGCCTTGGTACCAGGCGTCGTAGTCGGCTCGGTGCACCTGCGTGCCGTCCTGGGCGGGCAGGTCGAGCTCGAGCTGCAGCAGCTCTTTGTTGGAGTCGAGCCAGTGCACACCCAGGATGCCCATGGACAGGGCCTTGGTGTCGAGCGCTTTGTAGCCGAAGGGATTGCGCAGCCCGCACAGCTGAAAGCCGTACGACACGAACGACCAGTCGAAGGGCGCGTTGTGCCCCACGAACACGGGCTCGGAACCCGGGTCGGTGTGCTCGGCGACCCAGGCGCTCAGCCGCTCGAGGGCGTCGCGCAGCGGCAGACCGTTGGCGCGCAAGTGGTCGAGGTCGAGGCCGTTGACCGCCATCGCGCCAGCATCGACACGGGGAGCGGTGGGCCGGATCTCGACGTAGAAGCGGTCGGCGACCGCCGCATCGTCGCCATCGGCTGACAGCTCGGGACGAACGCGAACCGCACCGAGTGAGATCATGTCGTACAAGTGGGGTACGGGCCCGGAGCACTCGATGTCCACGCAGAACCAGCTTGCACGCGGCATGCGTCCCTCCATCACGATGGGGGCAGTCGCCACCGATAGCCGACCGATCATGGGGATGCCAGCCTGGTGAATCGCCTCGGGCCCGCGCTGCTCTTGCTGTTCGCCGGCTGCGTCGGCGCGCTGTCCTACGTGGCCATGCTGGGCCTGGGCCTGCACCGGCACGCACCCGCCTGGGCCATCAGCCTGGCCGCCACCGGCCTGGTGTTCGGACCCCCGCTGGTGGCGGTGGCCCTGGCGAGCGCCGAGCGCCGCGTGGTGGCCTTCGGCGGCGTGCTCGCCGGCTGGTCCGCCTTCTTGCTGCTCATCATGCCCATCTACTTCCCCGGCGAGCGCCAGCAGGCGGTGGCGACGGGCATCGGCCTGGTGGGCCTGGGCGACGACTGGGACAGCGTGGCCCAGGGCATCGCCGAGCAGCTGCCCACCGAGCCCGAGCTGTCCCGCCCCGAGATGCCCGAGGCCGCTGTGGCGGTGGCGCCCGAGGCGCTGGCCCCCCTCGAGCTCGACAACCACGAGATCGCGCTACCCTTCGAGGGCCAGGGCCGCCGGCTGTCGGTCCCCGTCGCCTTCGAGCACCACGGCAAGTCGGTCGAGGTGGACATGATGCTCGACACCGGCGCCACCTACACCACCCTGCCCACCGAGATCCTCGACCAGCTCGGCATCCGCCCGGGCCCGGGCGACCCGGTCGTGCGCCTGCACACCGCCAACGGCGAGCGCGAGGCCCGCATGGTCTTGCTCGACGAGGTGTGGCTGGGCGACCTGTCCATCGGCGGCATCGCGATCGCGGTGTGCGAAGTGTGCGGCAGCGGGCCCAACGCGGGGCTGCTGGGGCTCAACGTGACCGGTGGCTACAACCTGTTCATCGACTCGGATCGTCACGAGGTCGTGTTCAGCTCGCGATCCACCCGTGACCGCGCCCTGGACGTGACCAACTTCGTGGACGTGAACGCCAGCTTCAGCCGGTACCCCGGCGGCCGCGTCGAGGTGGTGGTGCGCTTCGACAACCGCAGCCCCCGGCCGGTCGACAGCGCCGTCGCCGCCATCCACTGCGGCGAGAGAAGCTGGCACATCGACTCGGGCCAGATCGATCCTGGCGAGCTCACCACCGCCAGGCGCCGCCTGCCGCCGCACACCTGCGACGTTGGCTACACCATCTCGCTCGACAAGGCGTTCTGGTAGGCGCGGATGGGGGCTGGGCACGTTACCTGCGCGGCCCGGAGGAAGTGATGCCCAACGCCTACATTCCGCGCGACACCGTGCACGCCTGGTCCGAAGACATCGGCGAGAAGGCGCTCGAGGCCGAGGCCGGCCTGCAGCGCGTGCTCAAAGACCAGCGCCGCCTCACCCGCTTCGTCGAAGAGAACGGCGCGGCGCTGAACCCCGCCAGCGGCGGCGTCTGCGTCTACCTGTTCGGCGTGGTCGCCCGCATGTTCGACCTCGCCGGCGGCCGCCTCAAGAACGCCACCTGGGCCCACGTTCGCGCCGCCGAGGCCAAGGTCGGCGCCCACGCTGCCAGCCTGCTGCCCTACGACGACGGCTTCAAGGATCGCGTTCGCGCCATCGAAGACCGCGCCCAGCCGCACATCCTGGACGAAGCGCTGATGGCGCTGTTCGATCGAGACGACGACGAGCTCGGCGACGACGAGGTCGCGCTCGACGACAACGAGGGTGTGAAGGTCTTCTTCTTGCTGTGGGTCGCCACCGAGGTGCTCGACGGCAACTGGAAGCCCCCCGCGAGCTTCGACGGCCAGACCACGTACGAGTACGTGCACATCGAGCCCAAGAAGAAAGAGAAGGCGTAGTAGACTGTCTCTCTGCGTGCATCCGGCGCGTCGGAGGGGTCCGTGAACCGACTCGTGGCAGGCACTGCCATCGAGCGCTACGTCGTCGAGGGGCTGCTCGGCGAGGGCAGCACCGCCGAGGTGTACAAGCTGCGCGACACGCGCAGTGGGCTGGCGTACGCCCTCAAGGTGCTCACCACCGACTCCACCACCATCCGGCGGCGCATGCTGCAGGAAGGCGAGATCCAGTTCCAGCTCACCCACCCCAACGTGGTCGGGGTGGTCGAGGTGCTGGACATCGACGGGCAGGCCGGGCTGCTGATGGAGTTCGTGCGCGGGCCGTCGCTCGCGCAGCTGCTGCGGCGCTACCGCCCCACCGACGAAGAGGCGGTCTCGCTGTTCGGCGGCATCCTCTCGGGGGTCGACGCGGCCCACAAGATCGGGCTCATCCACCGCGATCTCAAGCCCGAGAACGTGCTGCTGGCCAACTCGCCCAGCGGACTGCTGCCCAAGGTCACCGACTTCGGCATCGCCAAGGCGCCGGGCGAGCCCGACAAGCGCAGCACGCGCCCGGGCATCGCCATGGGCACGCCGTCGTACATGTCCCCCGAGCAGGTGCGCGACGCCAGCAGCGCCGACCGCCGCAGCGACCTGTTCGCGCTGGGCGCCATCCTGTACGAGCTCACCACCGGGCGCGTCGCCTTCGACGGCGACACGGTCTTCGACATCATGCGCAAGGTGGTCGACGGCGTGTACCGGCCGCCCAAGGACCTGCGGCCCGATCTGGACACGCGCATCGCGTCGGCGATCAACGGCTGCCTGCGCAAAGACCCCGAGAGCCGCCTGCAGGACTGCAACACCGTGGCGGCGGTGCTGGCCGGGGTCGCGGTGGCGCGCGAGGTGCGCGACGTGCTGCCCGACCGCGTGCCCCCCGGCTCACCCATGATCGCCATAGCGCGCGGCTTGTCGCACTCCACGCCCGCGCCCGCGCCCGAGCGCCAGGTCGACGCCCCCAGCGTGCCGCAGCGCTTCGGCAGCCTCGAGCCACCCGACGACGACTTTCCGCGCGATCCCGAGGTGTTCGGCAGCATCGTCGACTTCGAAGACGCCGACGACGCGCCGTCGCGTGCTGGCCCCAGCAAGCTCGAGTACCAAGCCGGGGCCTACGGCCTGCCCGCCCCCTTCCCCGAAGACGAGGCCCAGCCCACGGTCATCGACACCGGCCCCACGCCGTCCCCGATGCGCTCGGCGATGCGGCCACCCTCTCGTCCGCCTCCGCCTCCGCCGCCGCCTCCTCAGACCGCGCCGCCGCGCGCCCCCACGCCAGCTCCGGCCGGCGACTGGGATGCCGCGCCCACGGTGATCGGCGACGACGCCCGCATCAACGCCGCCCTCAACGAGCCCGAGGAGCTCGATCTCGACCTCGAGCAAGACACCGGAGACGCCGCCCAGCCCACGGTCATCGACGGCGCCCCCCAAGCCGACGACGAGCAGCAGACCACTGTCGTCGCGCCGCCACCCACCGCACCGACGCCCGCGCCCCACGACGAGCAGCAGACCACCGTCGTTGCCCCCTACCCGCAGCGCCGGGTGGACACCCCGCAGCCGACGCAGCCCCCGGTCCCGCCGCCCACCGCCGAGCGACGCGCGCCCAAGACCGCGCCAAAAGCCGAGTGGAGGCCGGGGCAGACCGACGAAGTCCCCAAGCCGCCCAAGCCCACCGCATCGAGTGCCAAGCCGGCCCCGCGGCCCAACAACGACTTCACCGACAGCCCTACGGGCACCATGACCGTGCGCACCGGCGTCGTGGCCCTGGGACTCAGCGCCATGCTCACCAGCGGCGGCTTGTTGGCCATCATCGCCGCCGCGGTCGTCATCGCGGTGGGGGCCATCCTGATGAGCGGCGAGTCCAGCATCGATCCCGCCGACATCGCGCCCCCCATCGAGGCGCTCGAACCCCTCGACGAGCCCGAACCAGCTTCCCCCGAGCCCGACGCCTCCCCGCCCGACCCGGACGATGCGTCCGGTGACGAAGCCGATCCAGGCGACGAGGCCGACCAAGACGACGAGGCCTCAGCGGCACCCCCTCGAGCCGAGGCAGGGCGCACCGCGTCGACACCAGCACGTCCTGCTGAGCGGCGCCCCCCGCCCCGCAAGCCGCCCGAGCGCCGTCCCACGCCACAGCCCGAGGGCGACCTGTTCGGCGACGAGCCGCCCCCACCCGGAGACATCGACCTGGGCGGCGACGGCGCCGAGATCACCTTCGACGATCTGGGGCTCGACGCCTCCGAGATGCTCGACCCACCCGGCAAGATCCTGGTCGACAACCAGAAGGGCGAGGTCGAGTTCCGGGCACCGGGCGAGCGCTACGCTGTCGGGGAACCCATGCCACCCGGCCGGTACGACATCTACGCCAACTTCGGCAAGGACCTCCTGGTGCGCGCAGGCTCGGTGCAGGTGGGCTCGGGCGAGACGATCACACTGAAGTGTAAGGCCAGCAAGAAGACCTGCGCCCCCTGAGCGCGGTAAGGTGCGGGTGTCTCTGGAGGATGTTTCTTGGGCAAGCGTCGACGTCGCGGAGGATTGACCCGCCGAAAGTCACTCGTGGATGGAGCCGTCTCATCGAACGAGGACGAAGCGTCCGAAGAAGAGGGCGCTGACGACCCGTCCGAAGAAGAGGGTGCCGACGAGGCACCCGAGTCGGACAGCACCCCCGATGCCGCAGACGACGAGCCCGCACCCGCCGAGCCCCAGGCCGCAGCGCCCGCTCCCGCGGCGCCGGCTCCCACCGCACCCAAGGGCAGCTCACGCCGGCGTCGCCGCACCCTGCTGGGCAGTAGTGCGGGCCCGGCGATGCCGCCTCCGGTGCCCACCTCGGCGCCGGCACCCACACCTGCGCCCTCCGACGTTCCCCCGGTCGAGCCGCCGGTCGAGCCCCCGTCGGAGGCGCCCACCGAGAAGGACGCCGACGCAGACGCCCAGGGCGCCGACATCCCTACCGCCGAGGATCCTCCGCCCACGCCGCTGACCACCGCCGACAGCCCCGACGAGATCCCACCCGAGGACGCCGAGACCGAGGTGGTCAACGAGCAGCTCCACGAGCCGCCGCTTCAGCCCTGGGAGGTCCAAGAGACCGCCGTCGCGTCGCAGTCCGACCGGGACTTCATCGACGCGCCCAAGCCCGAAGACGTGGCGCCTCCACCCGTCGACGCCGCGGCCCAGGCCGAAGCCGAAGCCCCCGCCGACGCGCCCGAGCCCGAGCCCGAAGACGTCGGCGACCCCGTCAGCGACCTGCGCGACTTCGACGAGTACGAGCGCTCCGAGCACTTCACCAGCGAAGAGCCCATCCTGCCGCCCGACCCCGGCACGGCGACCGTGGCCAAGGCGGCCGGCGGTGTCGCGGTGCTGGGGCTGGTGGGCGCAGCCGCCGCATCGGTGCTGGTGCTCGGCGGCATCGCCCTGTTCATGATGGGCGGCGGCGACGACAAAGACCCGGCTCCGCCCCCGCCCAAAGACCCAGTCGAGGCCCAGCCGGAGCCCGAGCCCGAGCCCGAGCCGGCGGTCGATCCGCAGGCCAAGGACACCGGCGAAAAAGACACCGGCGCCGAGCAAGACACGGGCGACGCCACCGCCGAGGCCGACGCCGAGCCCGACGCGCAGGCCGGTGCCAACCCCCGCCCCGGTGGCAACGGACGCCGTCCGCCCCCTCCCGAACCCGAGCCCGAGCCCGAGCCAGAGCCAGAGCCAGAGCCCGAGGCCAAGGTCGAGAAGGCCAAGAAGCCGCCGCCCCCGCCCCCGCCCAAGCCCGGCAAGCTCGAGCTCTCGGGCAACGCCAAGCAGGTCATGCTCAAGCCTTCGCAAGGCGGCGCACCGATCCCCGCCGACGGCAGCGTGCCGCCGGGCGCGTACCAGGTGCTCGCCGACTTTGGCAAGGGCCTCGAGCCGGCCGGCGGGGTGCTCGTGAACCCCGGCCAGACCGTCAAGCTCAAGTGCCGCCGCGGAACCTGCGAGCGGCAGTAGGCGCCGCTACTGCACCGCCGAGCAGTCGACGTCGTTGGCCGCGCCGGGGGTGCCCTTGTCGGCCACACCCGAGCCGTTGTCGGTGCCGCTGATGTCGGTCTGGGACGCGCACCAGCCCTGCGTCACATCGGCGTCGTTGATGGTGTTGTCGGCCGACAGGGTGATGTGGCTGGACAGCTGCACGCTCGAGCCGCTGCTGGCGCCGGGGTAGTTGCCGTCCAGGTCGTCGATGACCGTGCCGTCGTTCTTCTTGAGGATGACGGTGTCGAAGGGTGAGCCGTTGTTGAGGCCCGGGCCCGAGCCGTACAGCCCATCGACCGTGGCCGGGTAGGCGCTGGTGCCCGACGAGGAGCCGGTGCGGCCGATGGTGGCGTACTCGCCGGCGTTCACCAGCGTGTCGGTGGTGACCACCGAGCTGCTGCCCCCCGCGTCTTCGACGATCAGGCCGCGCAGGTTGAGCTGGCCGCCGGAAGCGTTGTAGACCTCGATCCACTCGCAGTCGTTGTCGCCGTCGCAGGTGCCGTGCGCGGGGTCGAACATGATCTCGGTGATGATCAGGTCGTTGGGGTTGATCGAGTCGGCCGGGATGATGGCGGCGGTGTAGCCCACGAAGTCGGCGGCCATGCGGGGCGACAGCTTGTACTCGTCGAAGGAGTAGTCGAGCACACCCGTGATGCTGGTGAAGGTCGCGCCGGCGGCGATGAAGTTGCCGCCGTCGTCTTCGAAGTCCCACAGCTTGTCGTCGATGATCACGCCATCGTCGATCTCCCACTCGCCAAAGCTGTTGGAGCCACCGACCGTGGTGAGGTCGGAGCCGTTCTCGACCTTGATCAACACCCCTTCGTAGGCCTCGAAGTTCGCCGCCAGGCTGGTGGTGGTGACCGGGGTGACCACGGGCGTGCCCGAGGTGCCCGCCGGCGTCCAGCCGCCCGCACCGGTCAGGATGATCTCGGTGACGCCCTCGGCCCAGTCGTCCGAGAAGCCCTTGTACTCGGTGGTGTCACCGGTGATGTTCACCTCGTCGCCCAGGGCGGGCTCGGCGGTGGGGCCGTTGCCATCGAAGAAGACCCAGACACCGCTGTGCATGCCGCCGGCAGGCTCTTGCACGAAAGCGCCCACCATCGCGTCACCGGCACTGTTGTAGCCCACGCCGGTCACCTGGACGCCGTCGATCGTGACCGTGGTGCCCTCGGCGATGGTGCCGTCCTGCACCTGGTTGATGGTGGTGGCGGCGTCGGTGTCGGAATCGGCGTCCGCGTCCGCGTCCGCGTCCGCGTCCGAATCGGCGTCGGCATCAGCATCCGCATCGGCATCGGCGTCGGCATCCGCGTCCGCGTCGGTCTCGACGCTGGTGTCATCGGTGGTCGTGGGGGGACAGCCGGCCAGCAGGGCCAGCATGGACAGGGAGGTCAGAAGGGTCAGAGGGGTTCGCATCGCGTCTCCAGCGGGCAACAGTGGGAAGAGCACGGTCGACCGTGCACAAACGGCCGGCAGCACTAACCGGTGACACGCCGGCGACACGTTCTTGATGTATCACATCATATGTATGTCTTGACAATCCAAACAATTGCAGCGGATCATGGTGCTGGAGGCAGCCATGGCGCGCACCTTGTTCGTCGGCGATGTGCATGGATGCTCGCGCGCCCTGGCCGATCTGCTCGCGGACGTGCGGCCGACCCGGGTCGTGCTGCTGGGCGACCTGTTCACCCGCGGCCCGGACCCGTCCGGGGTCTGGAAGCTCATCCGCAAGTGGAAGGCCGAGGCCGTGCTCGGCAACCACGACGAGGCCGTGCTGCGCAGCTGGAAGCCCGGAGAGCAGCTTCCGCGCAAGGCGCTTCGTTGGCTCGCCGATCGCCCGCACATGCTCGTCGACAAGCGATGGGTCGCCGTGCACGCGGGCGTGCACCCCAAGGCCCCCAAGAAGACCACGCCCAAGCAGGCCATGCACCTGCGCGACTGGCGCGGCCGCCCTTGGTACGAGCGCTACCGCGGCAATCGCCTGGTGGTGCACGGACACGACGCTCGAAACGGGCTGAACGACCGCCGCCCGTACACGCTGGGGCTCGACACGGGAGCGGTCAGCGCCGATCGCCTGACCGGCTACCTCTTCGAGAAGGACCGCATCGTCAGCGTGCGCTCGAAGGGTCGCTGAGGCGGCGCCGCAGCAGCACCGCCGGCAGCAGCAGCAGCCAGGCCGCCGCGCCCCCGGTGGTGGACGAGCACCCACAGCCCCCGTCGTCCGGTGTGCCGCCGGTGTCGAGCGGGCCTCCGCTGTCGGTGGGGTCGGTGTCGGTGTCGGTGTCGCCAGTGTCACCGGTGTCGACCGGATCGGGATCGCCAGCGTCTTCGCCGTCGCAGTCCTGGTCGATGCCATCGAGCTCGACCTCGGGTGCGCCGGTGTAGATGGTGGCGTCGGTGTCGTCGCAGTCGTCGTCGCAGACGCTGAATCCATCATCGTCGCGGTCGTCGCTGGCGGCACCGGGCGTCGCGTCGGGCTCCGAGACGAAGCCCGCCATCACCATGGAGGTGGGGTCACACGACGCGCAGGCCGCATCCTGGCTCTCGTCGTCCACCGCTCCGGTCCAGCTCACCTCGGCCACCAGCGCCGTGCCGGCTGACAGGGTGAGCGTGTCGTCGGCCGCGAGCGACATGCCCGTCCACATGGCGTCGCAGATCAGCCCGCCGTTGGCGGTGTCGTCGTCGTTGGCACACAGCAGCGCGCGGTCGCCGGCGGCCACCTCGATCGCGGTATCCACCAGTGCGGTGCCACTGCCCGAGGCGAGCAGCAGGCCTGCCAGCTGCACGGGCTCGGTGCCGGGGTTGAAGAGCTCGATCCACTCGCCGTCGGCATCGGCGACGGCCGAGGTCTGGGGCATCACCTCGGTGATCTGCACGCCGCAGGCATCGGGCGGCGCCAGGATCTGCACGTCCAGGGTGGAGGTGTCGTCGGTGCTGTCGGGGTCGGGAATGTCCGAGCTGACGGAAGCGGACAGGGTCGCGGTTCCCGCCGCACCGCCCGCGATCGCATCGAAGGTGAACTGAGCGGTGCCTGCGAGCACCACATCGCCCAGGCTGCAGCTGGCCGTGCCCGCCGGATCTTCGGTGCAGCCCGCCGTGTCGCCAGCGGTCCAGCCCGTGGGCAGGGTCACCGCCACCACCACGCCCTCGGCCTGTCCGGGCCCCGCATTGGCGACGAGCACCGTCCAGGTGCCGCTGTCGCCAGGGAAGTAGGGGCCAACCGGGCCACTCAGGCTCACCGACAGGCCTGCCAGGTCCAGATCGACGTAGTCGGGAATCGAGTCGCCATCGGCGTCGGCGGTGCCTTCGTCGACGTCCAGGAATCCGTCGTTGTCAGAGTCGTCGTCGAGGTGGTTGGGGGTGTTGTCGCCGTCGGCGTCGGTGGCGGGGCCGGGCAGGCTGGTGTCGTAGATCAGCGCGGGGTCGGACTCGACGGCGGTGGGGATGCCGTCGCCGTCGTCGTCGCTGTCGAGGTAGTCGGGGGCTCCGTCGGAGTCGCTGTCGGTGGTGGCCTCGTCGGCAGTGAGCAGGCCGTCGTCGTCGTCGTCGTCGTCGAGGTAGTTGGGAATGCCGTCGTCGTCACGATCGTCGTTGGTGGCGTCCCCGTCACCGCCCGAGAGGTCGGCGCCGTTGTTGCTGCCGTCACCGACATCTTCGTCGAAGGTGAGCACGCCGTCATCGTCGTCGTCGGTGTCGAAGACGTCCAGGATGGTGTCCTCGTCGGAGTCGAGTGGGTCCGAGACGTCGCCCACCTCGACCAGATCGGGCACCGTGTCGCCGTCGGTGTCGGCGTTCTCGGCGTCGGTGAGCAGCGTCAGGAACTCGACATCGTCGGTCAGGCCGTCGTCGTCGAGGTCGTCGTCGCAGTCCGGAAAGATGCCCAGGGCCGGATCGTAGTTGAACTGGGACGTCTCGGTGTCGAAGCTCAGGCCGTCGCCATCGTCGTCGTCGCCGTTGATGGCCTCGTTGCCGTCGCAGTCGTGGTCGAGACCGTCGCCGCAATACGCCGTGCCGAAGCCCTCGACGACGGCCGGCGAGAAGTCGGTGCCGTTGTAGGTCAGCCCGTTGAGGGTGCGATCGGCCGGGTCGTCGTCGCAGTCGTCGGCGCCGGCGTCGGCGGCCAGGGCGTAGGTGCAGCCGGACGGACACTCGGTGTCAGGGTCGATGGCGCTGCACGGGTTGTCGAGGTCGAAGAAGGTGTCGCCATCGCAGTCGGGGTACCAGACCACCGGAATGGCGAAGTCGCAGGTGGGCGGGGTCGCGGCGCCGGTGGTGGTGTTGGACACGGTCCAGTGGCTGACGTCGTGCATCGCTGCCCGCAGCTCCGCGGCACCAGCTGCCGGCGTATCGGAGCAGTCGAAGACGCCGTTGTCGATCTCGGGGTCGATGTGAAACGCTGTGTCGCCATCCACCAGCCCCGGCGGCAGTGCAGACTCGGCGGTGGTGCCGGCGTCGGCATCCCAGGCCCCGTTCATCTGCATCGCGGCCACGAAGCTCGGGGCCGTCGAGTCGCCCGTGTAGATCAGCAGCTGATCCCCGGTGCCAGCCAGGTTCGGCCCCGTGCCGGTGATGATGCCGGTGTCGATGACCCAGCTCAGCGATGTCTTGTCGAAGAACAGCAGGGTGCCGGCGGGAAGATTGGCGTCGGCGGTCCAGGTCATGGTGCCCTCGCCGCCGCGGAACTGGCCCGAGGCCTGCCACCCGTTGTCGGTGATGTGGAACTCTTCGCCAACGGCGACGTCCCGCAGCACCACGACCGCAAAGCGCTCGGGGGTGTCGGCGTGGTACTCGGCGAAGGCGATGTCGCCAGGCTGGAAAGCCAGCGCCGGAGTGGACAGGAACAAGAGAAGGGCGGTGGCGGAACGCAGCATCGGGAACCTCGTTGCCCCTCACCCTACCCGAACAATCGCCCCACGAAGGTCGCGGCGACGCCTTGGCCGAAGAACCAGCCAGACCGGTCGTCGGACTCCTGGGACTGGGTCTCGTCGTGATCGGTCTTGTCGCGCACCAGGGCGTACACGCTGGGCCAGTCCAAGAAGAAGCCGCCGCAGTTGGTGCACCCGTCGATCATCACGCTCTCGAGATCGGTGGCATGCATGGGCAGGCGGCAGCTGGGGCAGTCGATGCGCGCACCCGCCTCGCGGCTCACGGTCCGGTGCCACAGCCCGTACTCGCTCACCCCCTTGGTGGCGCGCAGCTCGCCGGGGTCGAAGAACACCGCCCCGCACGACGAGCACATGTCCACGATGGCACGGCCATGCCGCTCTTCTCGCATCTCTCCGTCACAGCTCGTGCACTTCACGGACTCCGCCTCCAGCCGGTGCTGTTCACCAACCATCTCACGAGTGGGGGGCACACCTGCAAGGACAAGACGATCAGGCCCACCATGAACGGGCGAAACATCACGCGGGGCTCGCGCCGAATCGCCGTCATCAGGTAGGCGGCCGCCTGATCCGAGGTGCAGACCGGGATGATCTTCGCGATGCTCGGCAGCCGCTCGTGAGAGCCCGGGTTGTTGGTGAAGTAGTCGGACTCGACCTCGCCGAGCACCACCTCGGTGACGTTGAGCCCCGTGCCCAGCAGATCGCCGCGCAGGCCCTCCGAGAATCCGCGCAGCGCGAAGCGAGCGGCGGCGTAGGGCGTGCTGCCCGGCCAGGGCAGGCGGCTCGCCGGCGACTGCACGTTCACGATGAGCCCCGAGCCCCGCTCGATCATGGGGGTCAGCAGGGCGCGGGTCACGTAGAAGGCCGCGAAGTACGGCGCGCCCATCATGAAGACGGCCTCGTCGGGCTCGCACTCCTCGACCGAGATGAAGCGGCCCGCGCCGGCGTTGTTCACGATGCAGTCGGGGGTGCCCACCTGCTCGCGCACCGCGGACGCCATCAGGCCCACGGCTGCCGCATCGGACAGATCGCACGGAAAGACATGGGCCTCGCCGCCTTTGTCCGCGATGTCGCCGGCCACCGCGTCGAGCTTGGCCTGGGTGCGGGCCACCAGCACCACCCGAGCCCCAGCGAGGCCCAGGGCCCGCGCCAGCGCCGCGCCGATGCCCTGGCTGGCGCCCGTGACCAGCACGATCTTGCCGCGCACGTCCATCAGACGGCCCACTCCTCGAGCCACGCCTCGAGCAGCCCGATCTGCCGATCGATCTCGACGCTGGACGTGCCCCCCAGGCTCTGGCGCCGCTCGGCCGCGGCGCGGGGGTCGAGCCAGTCCATGGCATCGGGCTCGAAGGCCGGGTGAAAGTCTGGCAGGCGCTCGGCAGTCAGCAAGCCGAAGTCGCCGCCCTGGTCTTCGCACCAGGCCACGATGCGGCCCGAGACGTGGTGCGCCTCGCGAAAGGGCACACCCTTGGTCACCAGGTAGTCGGCGAGCTCGGTGGCCAGCAAGAAGTCGCCCTGCAGCGCATCTTCGTAGCGTCCGCGCCTCACCTCGAGGGTGCGGAAGGTGCCGGCGGTGATGCGCGCACACGCGGTGGTGGTCTGCACGGCGTCGAACAGCTGCTGGCGGTCTTCTTGCAGGTCGCGGTTGTAGGCCAGTGGCAGGCCCTTCACCATGGTGAGCAACGCCACCAGCGAGCCGGCCACGCGTCCCACCTTGCCGCGCACCAGCTCTGGAGCGTCGGGGTTGCGCTTCTGCGGCATGATGCTGGACCCGGTGGCGTAGCCCTCGCCCACGCGCACGAAGGCGAACTCGGCGGTGGACCACACGATGAGCTCCTCGCTCATGCGCGACAGGTGGGTCATGGCGATGGCGCAGGCGCTGGCGGCCTCGATCATGTGATCGCGGCTGGCGACCGCATCCATGGCGTTGTCGATGGGCGCCTCGAAGTCCAGCAGGTTGCTGGTGAGCTGCCGGTCGATGGGGTGCGGCGTGCCGGCCATCGCACCCGCGCCCAGGGGGCAGCGATCGACGCGGCCCAGGCACGAGATGACGCGCTCGACGTCTCGCCGCACCATCCACGCGTAGGCCAGCAGGTGGTGGCCCAGCAGGATCGGCTGCCCGCGCTGTAGGTGTGTGAAGCCGGGCATCAGGGTGTCGCCGTCGGCCTTGACGCGCTCGACCAGCGCGGCGACCAGGTCCACGAGCTGCAGCGCCAGCATCTGCAAGCGCGTGCGCATCCACAGGCGCACATCGGTGGCCACCTGATCGTTGCGGCTGCGGGCGGTGTGCAGCTTGCGGCCGACGTCGCCCACGATCTCGATGAGGCGGCCCTCGACCGCCATGTGGATGTCCTCGGTCTCGGGGCCGGGCACGTAGGCGCCCGACTCGAGCTCGGCGCCCACGGCGGCAAGCCCATCGACAAGCGCCGTCACCTCGGCCGCGGTGAGCAGTCCCACCTCGCCCAGCATGGTGGCGTGGGCCTTGCTGCCCTCGATGTCCTCACGCCACATCTGCATGTCGACGTCCAGGCACTCGCTGAACATCACCATCTCTTCTGCTGGGCCACCGGCAAAGCGTCCATCCCACAGCGCCATGGAATCCTCCGAGGAGGGCACCTAAGCGGGGATGGGGTCAGATCACTAGAGCGGCAAAATTGCCGCTCTAGTGATCTGACCCCATCCACCTTGGTTACGCCATCCCCATGGAAGACGACAACCGCGACTACACCGACGCCGTGCCCTTCCCCGAGCATGTCTCGCTTCGCCCCATCGCGGTGGTGCGCGCTCCGTTCAAGCAGCGCCACGGCACCCCGCGTCAGCCGGGTTTCGGGGACGGCGCCGAAGTCGAGGCCACCATCGAGCTGCTCGCTGGCATCGATGCGCTCACGATCCAGGACCTCGAAGGCTTCGACCGCATCTGGCTCGTCAGTTGGTTCCACCTCAACGGCCCGCGCCGCAAGCCGCTGGTGCGCCCTCCCCGCGGCGGGCCCAAGCGGGGTGTGCTGTCGACGCGAAGCCCCCACCGTCCCAACCCCATCGGCCTGTCCTCGGTCGAGCTGGTTGCCGTACAGCCCCGCGGGCTGGTGGTGCGCGGGGTCGACCTGTTGGACGGCACCCCCATCCTGGACATCAAGCCCTATGTGGCGCGCTTCGATTCCTGGCCCGAGGCCGCGGAGGGGTGGCTGCCGTGATCAGGGGTGGCGGGCCGTTCGCCACAGCCTGCCCCCAACCACGCGGCGTCACCTACTTCGTGATCGTGTATGGCCCGGTCTCGATGGTGTTGCCGTTGTTCTCGTTCAAGCCGTAGAAGTACGCCGTGAGCGTGTGGGCATCGGTGATCTCGACCCACAGGAATCCCGGATGGTCGTAGTCCTCGAACACAGGGTTGTTGGCGTCGTTGCGGCCTTCTTTGGTCTTGGCGCCCGCACCCGAGACCACCCAGTGCGTGCCGCATGACTCGCCAATCCACTGGCGGTTGTGGTCGTGTCCCGACAGGTACAGGTCGACCTCGCCGCAGACGTGGTCTTCCATGAAGGCCTTGACCGGCTTGCCGCAGGCGATGTCCACGATGGGCAGGTTGCACATGCCCGGGAAGGCCTCGTCGTAAGCGCCAGCATCGCCGTGGGTGCCATTGCTCTTGTAGGGGTGGTGACCGAACACGATCTTCCACGGCGAGGCACTGCCGGCGAGCTCGCTGTCGAGCCAGCTGCCCTGCCCCGTGGGGCCGAACAGATCGCCAAAGAAGATGTCGGTGGTGTTGAGCGACCAGAACTGCGCCAGGTCACGCTCGACGTAGGTGTCGGGCACCGTGTAGAACTCGTCGGGCATCACCCACTTGGTGCTGTGCAGCGTGTAGTCGATCTCGTACTGGGCCTTGTTGGGGTCGAGGTCGAGCCCCAGCCCATCGCCGCCCAGGTCGTGGTTGCCCAGCGTGGCGAAGAAGGGGAAGCTGATGTTGGCGTAGGGCTGCTCGAAGTGGCTCTGGAACAGGGCATCGTTGTCGCTCTCGACACCGGTGTCGTAGACGTTGTCGCCCAGGTAGAGCGCGAAGTCACAGCCCCGGTCGGCGCGGGCGCACACGGCCTCGATCATGTCGGCGACGTCGTGCTGGGTGCTGCTGCCCGTGCCGGCGTCTCCCAGCGCGATGAAGCGCACCGGGGCGGGTGGAACCGGGTCGGTGTCGGCATCGGCATCGGCGTCCGCATCGGCGTCAGCGTCGGCGTCGGCGTCCGCATCGGCGTCGGCGTCGGCGTCGGCGTCGGTGTCGGCGTCGGAGTCCGCGTCGGCGGTGTCGAGCAGGCCGGTGTCTTGGAGGGTGGGCGAGTCGGTGCAGGCCAGGAACAGGGCGAGGGTGAGCATGGGCTCCTCCGGGGTGGCCGTTTTGCCCCGCGCAGAAGCCACCCGCAACCGTCCTTGATGGAGTTTGACGTAGGGCTGTCACGATATGCGGGCCGCGCGACGGGATACACGCTGGCATGCGCCGCGCCCTCGCCCGCCTGCTGCCGCTCGGTTGGCAGTCTGTCTTCGCCCGCCACGGCCTGGCCATTCCCCTGGCCAGCGACGAACAGGGCTTCTGGGACGCGCTCACCGCCGAGCTGCCCGTCGACCGGGGGGCTCCTGGCTTCGGCGACTTCGCCGGAATCCGCGCGGTCGAGCCTGGCGATCCCGCCCGGTCGCTGATCTTCCACGCGCTCGCGCACCCCGCCGTGCACCCGACGCGGCGCTCGCCCGACCGCTACCCCACCCCAGCCGAGCTCGACGCCGTCGAGGACGCCATCTGGGATGCCGGACCGGCGCCCACCGCCGGCGCCCTCGCGGTGTTGGCCTACGCCTACCGGCCGGCGTCCCGCACGGGGCACGGCCAGCACGCCGACTTCGTGTTCTCGCGCACCGGCATCGCTCGTGTGGGCACCGTCGCAGCCGCCTGGGATCCCGTGCACCGCTGCTTTGCACACGCGCCCGGGCCCGCCGCCCTGCCCTCCCGCTTCGCGGTCTTCGAGGTGGAGTGGGTGCGCGCCGACGCGGTCTCAGCGGTGGGGCGCCCCGATCCCGACGACGGCGCCCGCCTGTTCGTGCGGCCGATCCGCAAGATCACCGGCGAGGTCGCATTCGCCCAGGCCCACCGCTCCGAGCGCCTGGCGCGGCTGGTGGACATCGGCGGGGTGCAGCTTGCCCAGGGCTTCGACGCCCAGGCGGCCCCCATGGTGCGCTCGACGGGCCTGGTGCGGCTCGAGGCGGCGGGCTCCTCGGCCTGGCTGCACTCGCTCCCGGCCCCGCTGGTGCGGCTCGCGCGGCAGCACAATGCCCTCACCGGGCGCGACGAGGTCGCCCGCTTCGTCGTGCCTCCGCGCCGTGGCCCGCTCGGTTGGCTCGCCGATGGCCCCAACCGCCGGTACACCAGCCTGCGCTTGCCCCAGCACTTCTTCACCGACATCGCTGACGCGCTGATGCCGATGGGGTCGGTGCGCGACGCCACCACGGCCTACAGCGCGCCCCGGGGCTGCCCCACCTACGTCAACATCCGACACCGGGTGGTCGCCGACCCCCTGGGCGGCGAGCCGCTCGTCGAGTTCCTGGACGCAAGCACCCCCGACCTCGAGGCGGTCATCGATGCCGGAGGCTACGAGGCCGCCCTGTTCGTCGACCAGGTGTGCGAAGGCTGCGTCAGCGCCCACGTCGACGGCCGCGCCGCACTGCCCGCCCTGTCGCTGGTGTGCGCCCCCGACTTCTTTCCCCACGCCGACGGCATCGACCTTGCCGGCGACGAGCTGCAGGAGCACTTCCTCAACGGCAATCCCGCACCGCTTTGCGAGGGTCGGCTGCTCGCCAATCCAACCCTGCTTCAACCCGATGGAACCCGGGCCTTCGGCACCTGGCCCGGCCCGGACACCGTCGCCGCCGCCATCAGCCGGCCCCCGGTGCGCGAAGACCTGGACGCCGAGGCCCTGTCCGACCGCACGAGCCGCGCCACCAACCACCTGCCCGACGCCGCCAGCGGGGTGTTCGCGCCGGGCTGGGACGTCACCTACGACAGCAACGGGGCCGGCCTGTTCTACAGCACCGACGGGCTGGGCTCCCCCTTCCTCGAAGACGTCAAGCTGTGTGCCGCCGCCAACGGCATGTGGCCCGCCGCCAGCCCCGACGCCGCCCGCACCTTCCAGGGCGCGCTCAAGTGGACCTTCGAGACGCCCACCGCCATTCCGCTGCTCGACGCCGAGCTGGGCTGGGATGGTGTGCCCGGACCGTACTTCGAGCAGCACGACGGCGCCGTGCACGTGAACTTCGCCGACATCGGGCGGGCCGACTACGTCGCCGCAGCCCGCGCCGGCCAGCTGAGCGCCGACCGCCTGGCCCACCTCGACAGCCACGAGCTCATCCGACGCATGGACGCGCTGCGGCTCTGCATCCACAGCCTGCCGGGGGGGGCCGTCGACCCAAGGGTGAGCCGCACCGACCTGTGGCTGGTGGTGGCGCGGCCCAAGCCTGCCGACCCCGGTGTCTACGACCACTTCCAGCCCCCATCCGCCCTCGGCTACCTGTTCGCCTTCGCCCGCACTGACGCCGCGCACGAGCTCGTCGCCCCCGACTCGGACCGCCGGCGTCAGCGCTGCGGCGCGGTCTACACCTGCATCGTCAGCCCCACCGACCTGCACTGGACCCAGGACGGCGTGAGCTGGCACCAGGTGCAGGCGTGAGCGTGCACATCGCTGGTGCGGGACCCGCAGGATGCGCGGCGGCCCTGCTGCTGGCGCGAGCCGGAGTCCGGCTCACCCTGTGGACCGGTGGCGGCCTGCCACGGCCAGGCACCAGCGAGACCCTGCACCCCGGCACCGCCGAGCTGCTGCGCACCCTGGGCGCCGAGTCCGCGCTGGCTGACGCGCATCGCAGCTGGGCCGGCTGGGAGGTGCGCCGGCACGTCTTTGATGCCCGGCTGCGCGCCCTGGCAGCCCAGGCCGGCGCCAGCCTGTGCGCCGAGCGCCACCCAGGCCAGGTCGAGGCCGACGGGTGGTTGCTGGACGCGACTGGACGGCGACGGATGCTCGCTCGCAGGCTGAACCTGAGCGAGCGCACCGACGGACCGCCGCTCGTCGCCTGGCGAGGCGCGGTGTCGGGCTATCACCAGGCCGACGGCGAGCGCTTCTCGCCAGAGCCCGGCGGCTGGTCGTGGATCGCCCCCGAGCCCGATGGCCGGTGCACCTGGACCCGGGTGGGCTCCAGCGAGGTCCCCGGCCGCCTGGCCGGGTGCCCCGAGCTGGCGCCCGCGCGCGGATTCGACGTGCGCCGAAGCATGGTTCGCCCGTGCGCGGGGCCCGGCTGGATGCTGCTGGGCGACGCCGCGGCGACCGTGGAGCCGGCCACCGGTCAAGGGGTGCTGACCGCGCTGTGGAGCGGGATCGCCGCCGCCAGGACAGTGCTTGCCATGCGCGAGCAACCCGCGCTGAGAGAGCTGTGGTTGGCCCGCTACGACGACGCGGTGGTGCGCCGGTGGGAGGGGGAGTGCGCAGCGCTCGGGCGGGGTACCGGCCGAGAACGCCGGGGCAACGACGAACTCGGTCAGGCATCGCCGCCTGACTAAGCTACGACGGGTCCAGGCACATGACGCCGAAAATCTCGTGGCTCACGTGGCTGGATTGCACATCGACGTATGCGCACTTGGTGATGTAGCGATTCGCATCGCAATTCCCGTTGTCATCCGAGCCATAGGCCTGGACTCCTCGACCGAAGGTGACCTCGTGACCACTGGTCGACGCTTCGTTGTCACCGGTCGTCACGCCCCAGCAGAATCCTCCAGGATCTGCGGACGCGCCATCAAACCAAGGCGAACCACCGATATTCGCAGGCAGCGCAAAGAACAGCCGCCAGCCGGTGTTGCTCATGCGATGGGCACACACTGTGGCCGCGCCGACCGAACTCGCGTCGCAGACGGTGGAGCCGTTGGCCAGTACGTCGGGGGCCGTGCCCAATGTGCCGGTATCACCGTCACTATTTCGCCAGGCCCCGCTGTCGATGCTCATCCGGCCCCAAAAGAAGCTGGACGAGGCCGCCGCCTGCGCCTCCCCATCCGTGTACCGATCATGGTTCAGCGTGTTCCCGTCGGCCGCGGCTCCCATCGCGCCCACGGCGTCGGCGTCGTCGTACCGATCATGGTTCAGCGGGTTGCCATCGGCCGCAGCGCCCATCGCGCCCACCGCCTCGCTGTCCTCGTACCGGTTGTGGTTTAGCGGGTTGCTGTCGGCCAGGGCGTTCATGGCATTGCGCGCGTTGGCGTTGGTGTACCGGTTGTGGTTGAGCGTGTTGCCGTTGCCCACCGAGCCCATGGCCGCTACCGCCTCGCCGTCGGCGTAGCGGTCGTGGTTCAGCGGGTTCCCGGCTCCATTCGCCCCCATCGCCGCCTGGGCGACGGTGTCGAAGTCGGTGGGCAGCTGGCTGCTGGCGATGACGCCGGTGAGCTGGGACAGCGCGTGCAGGTGGTCGCCGGCGGCCACGTCGGTGGCACTTGTGCCCACGGGCAGCCGGTCGATGATCAGCGTGCCGCTGTCGATCTCGGAGGCGTCGTGTGAATGGGAAGGCGCGTTGGAGCCGCACACCCAGTCCAGCCCGTCGAACACGGGCACATCATCGGCGGCACAGCTCAACGCCCCGATGGTGGGCCCGTCGCTGCCGGCGACGATGGTGCCCGAGCCGTCGATCACGGTGGTTCCGTTGACGCGAATCTCTGTCGCATCGACCACACCGCCGCTCACGCTGGTGGCCACATCGGCGCTGTTCGCGCGGCCGGACTTGAGCGCGTAGGGCACGCTGGTGAGGCGCTGACGGGTGGGGATCTCGGGGTTGGTGTCGAGCGTCAACCCGACCCAGACCTCGTCGTAGTCGATGTCGGCCTCGGCGAGCGCCGTGCTGGCATCGCCCAGGATCACGGCGAAGTACCCCTGGTCGAAGTCCAGGTTCACCGTCTCGGACCACACCGACGTCGTGCCGGCCGCGCTGTCGTACAGGGTCAGGGTGAGGTCGTGGTTGCCGTCCACCGCGACGCCGGTGGCATCCATCAGCCGCCCCTGGTGCGACAGCAGGGGAGGCACATCGGCTGCCAGAGCCGAGAGCGAGCACGAGAGAACCGCGGTGATCAGGAGCGGGCGCATGGGGAACCTCCGACAGGTGCCCGCACCCTACCCGATGTCAGGGGGCCCCGACATCGGTGGCGGGGAAGCTCGCCCCTGGCGCCCACAGGATGCGCACGGCACCGCCACCCCCGTGGCAGCCCGGCGTGTTCTTGCTGTCGTTGCTCTGGCCACCGCCACCACCGCCGTAGGCACCGCCGGTGTTGCCTGATCCGCCGGCCGTGGCGTTGGGCGAGCCGTCTCCACCGCCGCTTCCACCGCCGCCATTCGCAGTGCCACTGGCGGCCTCGCCATACAGACCCACGCCGCCGCCCGAGGCCGCAGCGCCGGTCGCGCCATTGTTGCCGCCGTTGTTGCCGCCTCCGCCACCGCCGCCGCTCCCGGGGGCGTTGCTGGCGCCGCCCGCCCCGCTGTAGCCGCCTGCTCCCCCGCCGCCGCCCGCGGTGTCGCCGCTGCTGTTTCCGCCGTTGCCGCCGTTGGCACCGGCGTCATAGTCGCCGAAGGGCGCGCCCACGCCACCGCCGGCGTACGACGCGTTGACGTTGCTGCTGGTGCCGGTACCCCCGCCGCCGCCGCCCGCGCCAAAGCTGACCCCGTTGCCCGAGAACGACGACAGCCCCCCCGCCGTGCCCATGCCGCCGCCATTCGCGGTGGTGGACGTACCGCCGGCGCCGACCACCACGGTGTAGCTCTGGCCGACCGACACCGGGATGGCGTTCTTGTAGGCAAGGCCGCCGCCGCCGCCGCCACCGCCAGCCCAATAGGCGGCACCACCGCCGCCCCCCGCTCCCACGGTCACCACGTGCACGTCGCTGACATTGGCCGGCACCGTCCAGGTGTGCGAACCGGCGCTCGTGAACACCCACTCGCAGGCGCCCGTGGGGATGCTGCTGGTGCCCCACGTGCCCCCCGAGCCCTCGCAGTCGGTCTGGGACAGCGTGGGCGCCGTGGGCGTGCAGGTCCACGCTCCGGACTCGCGAACGGGCGTCTCGCCGTCGCTGCAGGCCGCCGCCGCGGTCGCGAACTCGTCCAAGAAGGCGAGCAACACGTCGTCGAGCACCACTCCACCGATGTCGACACTGCCCGCGGTCACATCACCGAGCGCCACGTCGCCGAGGTTGCCGTGGCCATGGTCACCCGCCGCCACGTGCGCCGAGGTCCCGCCGACCGGCAACTGCCCCACCACCGCGGCGCCGGTCAGATCCGAGAACGCCACCGAGTGGCCGTGCCCGGTCGCCGCAAAGTCCGCCGAGTCCTGCCCGTCCAGCGTGTCCGCGTCCCCAGCGGTGTGGCTGTGCCCCGACGCCGCGAAGTCCGCCGAGTCCTGCCCGTCCAGAGTGTCTGCGTCACCGGCGGCATGGGTGTGCGCCGAGCCTGCGAAGTCCGTCGAGTCCATGCCGTCCAGGGTGGTCGCATCCGCCGCGGGGTGGCTGTGATCGCCCACCGCGACGTTGCCCGCACCTCCGCCAACCGGCAGCCGAGCGATGTCGAGCACCCCGGTGCTCAGCTCGCTCGCATCGTGCTCATGAGCCGGCAGGGTGGCCGGAAGCGCGCCGGCAGCGAGCTGACCAGAGCCATCGATCACTGTGCTGCCGTTCACGCGCACCTCTCCGACGTCGATGATCGTGCCCGCCGCCAGTGCATCCGCCGAGTCGGCGACATCGGCCCGGGCCGCTTCGTCGGCCTGGCTGGCCAGCTCGGCGTGGTCGGCCTCCTGGGCGCGGATCGCGTAGGGAGCGCTCACCAGCGCGATGCGGCCAGCGACCTCGCCGGTGCCCCCCACCTCGATGGACAGGTACAGGACGCCACCATCGAAGTCATCGGAGTCGATGGGGGCGTTCGAGCCCAGCCGCACCGAGAAGAAGCCGTCGTCCAGCGTCTCACCGAGCCACTGCTCCTCCCACAACAAGGTGCCGCTCGCGGGATCGTCGTACAGGCGGAAGGTCAGGTCGTTGGCCCCGGCCAGGGGAACACCCGTGGCGTCGAACAGCCGCCCCTGATGGGTGAACTCGAGGGGAACGGCGCTGGCGGCCACAGGCAGACACAGCGCGATGAGGAGCGAGAGACGGCGCATGGGGACTCCAATCGTGGTCCCAGCGTACGCCGAGTCATCCCATCACACCAGCGCGGTAACGAGCCTGCAACACCCTGCTACGAAGTCACGCCCTTGCGACGGGCGGCACCCCAGGTCCGGTACGGCAGCCCATAAAGGTCCAGGAAGCCCTTGGCAGCGTCACGGTCGAAGGTGTCGCCCTCGGAGTAGGTCGCCAGGCCGCTGTCGTACAGGCTGTACGGGCTTCGACGCCCGGTGATCTGAGCCACGCCCGCCGACAGCCGCACGCGGATCTCGCCGGTGACGAGCTCCTGGGTCTGGTCGATGAAGGCCTGCATGGCCTCGCGCAGCGGACCGAACCACAGCCCCTGGTAGATCAGGTTGGCGAAGTCGTAGCCGAGCTTCGCCTTGTAGTGGGCAGTCGCCCCGTCGAGCACGACCTGCTCGAGCTCTTTGTGCGCGAGCAGCAGCACGGCGGCGGCAGGCCCCTCGTACACCTCGCGGCTCTTGAGGCCCACGACGCGGTTCTCGACCATGTCGATGCGGCCGATGCCGTAGTCGCCGGCCAGCTTGTTGAGCCGGGTGATCAGCTCGACGCCACCGAGCTGCTCGCCGTCGATGCTGACGGGGATGCCCTTGCGGAAGCCCAGCGTGATCTCGGTGCTGCCCTTGGGCGCGTCGGACGGGTCCTTGGTCATGATCCACACGTCCGCCGGCGGCTCGTTCCACAGATCTTCCATCTCGCCGCACTCGATGGCGCAGCCCCAGATGTTCTCGTCGATGGAGTAGGGCTTCTCTTTGGTGATCGGGATGGGAATGCCGTGGGCCGTGGCGTAGTCGCACTCGAGCTCGCGGGTGACCAGGTCCCACTCGCGCAGCGGCGCGATGATCTTGAGGTGAGGAGCCAAGCAGGCCGCCGCGACCTCGAAGCGCACCTGGTCGTTGCCCTTGCCGGTGCAGCCGTGGGCGATGGCGTCGGCGCCGAACTCGTCGGCCACCTCGCACAGGCGCTGGGCCAGCAGCGGACGGCCGAGCGAGGTGTGCATGTGGTAGCGGTTCTCGTACAGCGCGTTGGCCTTGACCGCCGGCCAGATGAACTCGCTGACGAAGCGCTCGCGAAGGTCATCGACCACCGCGTGGCTGGCGCCGGTGTTCAGCGCCTTCTGGCGAATGCCCTCGAGGTCCTCGCCCTGGCCGAGGTCGCCGGTGTAGGCGATGATCTCGGCGTCGTAGCGCTCCTTGAGCCAGTGGACCATGACAGAGGTATCGAGACCTCCAGAGTACGCGCAGACGATCTTCATGGACGGACCTCCGTGGCCGCGCCGGATAACATGCCCGGCATGTCCCGCCTCCCCGTCCTGATCGGCCTCCTCGCCCTCAACACCGCGTGCCCGCGCGGTGGCTACACCCCCGATCCCACGGGCGACACATCCATCTCGGCCGATTCGGGGGGCAGCGAGACAGGCGACACCGCATGCGACGATCGTTGGTACTTCGACGGCGACAGCGACGGTGTGGGCGATCCCGCCACCGAACAGACCGCCTGCGAATCTCCAGGCGACGGCTGGATCTCGGTCAACGGCGACTGCGACGACACCGATCCCCAGCAGTTCCCCGGAAACAGCGCCACGATCGACGGCGTGGACTCCGACTGCGACGGCCGTAAGGACTGGCTGGTGCACTTCGCGATCACCGCCGACGACGCCTTCGACTGGTGCCTGGACAGCGAGTCCAACGTGGTGGGCAGCGGCAGCAACTGGCAACAGGGCTACACCTACGACCTGTGGTTGCCCAGCGGCACCCATACCGTAGGCATCAAGGGCTGGGACACGGGCATGGTGATCACCGCCGCCATCGCCGAGTGGCGCATCAGCACCGGCGACAGCTGGGCGACCGACGGCACCTGGCGCTACGACCCGGCACCCGCGTCCGAGCCCGGCACCCGCACCGGCTGGTGCAGCAACGGCTTCGACGACAGCAGCTGGCAGGCGGCGAACGTGATCGGCCCCGCGTTCACCACCTCGCCGTGGACGGGGGCGCCCAGCGACTTTCCCAGCGACACGGCCGCGCAATGGATCTGGGATCACTACCCGGTGAACCTGAACACCCAGTACCTGCGCAAGGAGTTCGTGCTGCCGTAGCCACGGCGGTCACCGCGCCGTGGCAAAGCGCCAGCGAACCGGGTGCACGGGGGTTCCGTCCTGCGCCTTGAAGCCGTCGTAGCGGGCACTGTTGATCCCGAAGTCGTAGGCCCGGCCCGGGGCCAGCTCGACCGAGATCTCGAGCCGCTGCGGCGAGGTCCATGTCCACGCCGGCTTGCCCACCAGCTGCGGAAAGGACTCGCCGCCTCCGACCAGCGACAGGGAGTCCATCATCGGCTCGCTGAACTCGATCACCAGCGTGTCCAGCCCAGGGTCCACATCATGTGACCCAAGCGGGGGAACGGTGCGCACCACCGTCGGCGTGAGCCCAGGACGGGGAGCCGGGGGAGCCATGTGGCCCTCAGCTCCTTGACGCTCCAGGACCCACGCCCACTGCGGATCCTCACCGGAAAGGATGTCCGCGACCGTGATCGGGACGAGCACATCGGGCACGAGGGTGTTCGCCGGGTCGCGGTCGGGATCGGGACGCAGCCACTTGCTGTACGACACCCCCAGGTCGAAGGGACCGATGTCGAAGGTCAGCAGGTCCCCGTAGCTGCTCGGCGCGTTGCCCGTCGGGCTGCCGACCACCGTGGCCAGGCCGTTGTCGGACAGCATGACCGCGATCCAGTTTCCGGAGCTGAAGGTGCCCTGGTCGGCGAGCACCAGCACCTCGCCCCGGAAAGGGGTTCGAGCCCGGTACCGACGCGACTTCGTCCAGGTGTTGGTCGCTGGCTGGGTGAGATCGGTGTCGCCCTGCATGTGGGGGTACTCACCGGGCTGGATCTCCCGTTGCGCGACGGCGTCGGCGGACAACCGCCGAAATCCGCCATACGAGGCCAGCTGATCGGGTGCCAGGTGCTCGAGCACCGGATGCAAGATGGCGCTGTCGCCGCCCCCGTTGCCGCGCACGTCGATGACCAAGGTCTGGACGTCCTGGGCGGCCAGCTCGTAGAACAGGTCGTCGATCCGATCCCGGTAGGCCTGGTCGGGGCTCGGACACCTGGCGATGCGAAGCCAGCCCAGGTGGGCCTCGGGAACCAGAGTCCACCATGTCGAGGGCTCGGTTCGGGGGCCGCCGAGCGGCGAGGTGCGGTCGAAGGTCAAGCGACCCCGCTGGCCATCGGCCAGCTCCACCGCCACCGAGCCTGCCTTGCCGTCCAGGGCCAGCCAGGTCGATCGAGCGGCGATCAGGCGCTCTCCGCGCTCGCGTACCCAGTGCTCATTCTCGGCCGACACGATCGACCACAGCTGCGCGTGCAGCTCGTCGGGGGTCCGGCCGCCGATGCGGGTCACGGCAGCAGGCTCGAAGCCATCGGCCTCGACCAACAACAGACCGTCCTCGACCCACTCGAAGCGCCCCGAGACGAAGCGGTCCTCCCCCCCGAAGCGCAGGCTGGTGTGCGCGTCTCGGAGCGCCGACACCACACGCATGCCCTCGGCGGCGAGCTGGTCGGGCTGCACCTTGCCCGTCAGGCGCGCCTTGGCCTGCTCGAACAGCGCGTCTTGCTCTTGGCGAGGAACCCGGGCGAAGGGCTCGGGATGCACGCGCACCAGGGTCTGCTGGAGCTCGTCCATCAGCGTGTGGGCCTCGACCTCGGTCATCGGCTCGGCAAGCGCGATCATGGTGATCAGGCACGCAATCATGGGTCCTCCTCCTTCGTCTTTCCGTTCGCCGCCTTCAGCTCCGCCGCCTTCTTCTTGGCCTTCGCCGCCTTGCGCTTGGCTCTTGCCGCCTTGCGATCGTTGGGCGGCCGCCACTGGAACGAGACGCCCGCCGAGATCTCCTGGGTTCCGCCCATGCCCTCGATGAGCACGCCGTCGAACAGCTGCGGGAAGTTCGGAGGCGCGCTCAGCTCGACCCGCACCTCGCGACGGTTCTCGTCGGGATCGCTGTTCAACGAGCGCTCAGCCATCTCGTAGTACACCGACTGCCCCAGCGAGCCCGACAGGCGCATGGTGCCGTCGGCGTCGACCGACGGCTTGAGCATGCCCCCGCCTCCGAGGGTGGTGCCCGACAGCAGCGTCGAGCTCAGCAGGCTGATGACCGACTGCGAGAAGTCCGAGCCCTCGGCGCCCAGCTCCTCGGGTCGCTTGTTGGTGATCAGCATGGTGAGCACCGACGACTCGTCGGGGTAGTCGCTGCTGGACAGCTCGATGGTGGGCACGCTGGGCCGTCCACCGATGGCCACCTGCAGGTCGGCGCCCTGCACGTCGGTCGAGGCGCGCAGGTCGAGGTCGGGCTCCAGGTAGTCCGAACCGGCGAAGAAGATGGTGCCGCTGTCGAGACCCAGCTTCTGGTACAGCAGCGAGACCTCGCCGTCGATGACCTCCACCTCGCCCAGCAGCACGATCTCCCCCCCCTGCACCGCCGCCTTCAGGTCGCCGCCCACCCGGGCCTCGACGGTGGTGCGGCTGATGCTGGACAGGAGCTCGCCAAAGTCGTCGACAAAGGGCATGACCACCCGCGCGTCGACGTTGCGCTCCAGATCGATGTCCACCGCCACCTTGAACTTCTCGTACAGCGCCGGCTCGGGCTCCTCCGGTGCCTCGTCCCGCTGCTCGACGCCTGTGCGCACCACCCGCAGGCTCCGGTCGAGCTCGAGCGGTGCCGCATCCCGAAAGCTGGCCGCATCGCGCACGATGGACACATCATCGGCCACCACCGCCCCGTCGACCACCAGCTCGGGCCAGGTTCCCGAGATGGCCACCGCTTGCGCGGTCTGCGTGTCCCGGGTTCCGCTGACCTTCACCTGGAAGTCGTCGGTGTGGATGAGCAGGGCCTGATCGAGCCGAACCTGACCCCCCACCGTCGTCGGCTTCCAGTCGTCGAGCTTGACCGTTCCATTGACCGCCACGTTGGTCCGACGCCCGATCTCCCGGCCCGACAGCAGCTGCTCGCCGGCGCCCACCGCCGTCGACACCAGCCCCTCACCAAGGGCCGTCAGCTGCTCGACGTCCGACGAGCGAAGCCGCTCGGTGCGCAAGTCCAGACGCTTGAGGCGCGCATAGCGATGGGACAGGTTCGCATCCATGTGGATGTCCGAGTACAGGATGCCGAGCGGCTGGTAGGCGAGCCGACCGTTGATGACCACCACATCGATGTCCGGGCGCGGGTCGAGCAGCTTGCCCTTCACCTCGCCGTCGATCTGCACCAGTCCTGCCGCCTCGCGCACACCTGGATCGGCCAGAGACGCCAGCTTGAGCGGCACGTCCACGCCCTTCACCACCAGGTCGTAGTCCCCGCTCTCCCACGCCTCGAAGTCCTGTTGCAGGCGCAGGGTCACCGGCAGACGACCCCGCACCAGTAGCTTGGGGTCGGGGCCCTTCTCGCGGCCGGGAGCCTTGGGAAAGCGGATGTCGGCGGTCAGCGCGTAGGCCTCGTCGATGGGCTGCAGGTCGATGGTCGCGCTGCCGACACGCGCCGTGCCCAGCCGGGCCTGCTTCCACTCTCCGCTCAGGCCGACCACCGGCTCGTTGGGTGAGCCCTCGACGCGAAGCACGGCATCGATCAGCCCGGCGATGTCCAGGTCCTGACCGCCCGCGATGGCAAGCTGCTTGGCCGGAGCGTCCTTCAAGGCCAGGGTGCCGTCCATGTTGTCGATGAACAGGCTGTAGTCGGCCAGGTCGGGCTCCGGCCCGTGGCCGAGCCCCCAGTCGATGAGCTCGTGCACGCGGGTGGTTCCGCCTCCGGCCGACGCCCCCCGGTAGGTCAGCCCCTCGTACAGGTTGGCCCACCAGGTGACGCCGCCGCCGCGGCGCACCACGTCGAACTCCGCGCGCCCCACCTCCTGCCAGCCGTCGACCTTGCCGTGCAGCACCCCCGACGCCAGGATGTTGGGGTTGTACAGAAAGCCGTCGGCCTTCACCACGGCCGAGACCGCCCCCTCGGGAATGGCGACCTCGGGCCCGGCAAACGCCGTGAAGCGCTCGAGGGCTCCCGGGCGCACCACCACCGACAGATCCATGCGGCTGCCGGGGTCCAGCCCGGGCGCACCCAGGTCGAGCTTGGCCGGGAAGAAGCCCTTGGCCGAGAACAACGGCTCGCCGCGCAAGCGCACCGCCAGATCGGTGTTCACCCGACCCCGCTCCCCGGTCAGCGTGCCCTTCACGTCGATGGGCTCGTACAGCGACGCCTGCTCGATGCCCGTTCCGACCACGACCGCGTCGAAGTCGAAGGCGTCGGCCGGCCCGTGCACCCCACCCTCGATCGACAGCGTGCCGCCCAGCTCCTGCTCGAGCTGAGCCAGCGAGTCGATGCTGGCGAGATCGACCCCCGCCAGCTTGAAGGTCGCGTCGAGCTGGCCCTCGGTGCCGATCGCCCCGTCCAGGGCGATGTCCCCCTTGCCGCCCCTCAGGTCGATGTGCGCATCGGTGACACCGCCGTCGGTGAGCGTGAACCACTGCGGGCCCTGGGCATCCCAGCGGGCATCCTTGGTGGGTGCGGCCATCAGCTTCTCGATGCGCACCTTCTGGGGGGCCACCTCCATGCGCCCGTCGGTCAGCAGGAACTTGCGGCGCGCCTCGTACAGCTCCACGCCAAAGTCCAGGTTGCCCTCGGCCATCGCCAGGTCCACCGCCCCGTCGTCGGCATGAAGGTGCCGCACCCGCAGATCGCCCACCTGCAGCTGGGTCGAGAAGCTCGGCTCGGCTCCCTCGCGGCGCTCGAGTCCGGCCGAGAAGGGCCCGGCGACGCGCTCGACGGTGAAGAGGTCGGGCATGCCGATCCCCGAGGCATCCGCCAGGCCGTCCACGGTCACATCGAGCTGCTTGGTGACATGCACGTTGAGCGTGGGCAGTCGCACGTCGCCCACATCGACGCCATAGGCCAGGCCCTGCTCGGCGCGGCCATTGGCCACCACGTCGACCACCAGATCCAGGACGTCGACCTTGTACCTCGCGAACAGCCGGTCGAAGGCCACGTCGGCCGCGTAGGCGAAGGGGCGCAGGTCGATGCTGCCGGACACGTGGATGGGCAGGCCCTCGGCCATGAAGTTGCCGCTGACCACGGCATCGATGCGACCCTTGCCCGCCAGGTCGGTGACGCCGAACTCGCCCAGCTCCGAGACGTCGATCTGGCCGCCGGCAGCCACCGCGATGTCGCCCTCGGCGAGGTCGACGGTGCCGCCCACGTCGAAGGCACCGTAGTCGGCGGTGACACGGCCCGCGTCGATGGTCAGCACGCCCTCGTCGAGGGTGAGCGGCAGGGTGGAGTCACCGATGGTGTAGTCCAGGATCTGCACCCGGTCGGCCTCGAACACCCCGGTGGCGTACACCCCGCGCGGCCACTCGATGCCGTGGCCTTCACCGCTGAAGGTGCCCCCGATCACCACGGTCTGCTCGAGCTGGGGGTACACGTCGTTGACGTCGAAGCCGTCGAGCGCGAGCGAGCCACGCCACGGGAAGTCGGACGCGGTGACGTCGACGTTCACCCCCACCTGCACGGCGCCATCGGTTCCCGGCCGCCCTGCCAGCCCGCCGGTGATGTTCAGGTCGGTGAGCGCGCCGGTGGCGTGCAGGTCACCGCCATAGCTGCCCGCGATGCCCGCCCCGCCCAGCAGCGGATCGAGGCCCTGCAGGTCGAGCTCGCTCACGTGCAGCCGGACGTCGGCCCCGATGTCCGACTCGAGCCCGTTCAGCATGCCGCTGACCGTCACGTCGGAGTCGGCCAGGGTGATGTGGGCCTTGTGCAGCCCCACCTCGTCGCCGTTGTAGGTGATCGTGCCGTCGACCCGCAGAGGAGCGAGCATCGGCTCGGTCATCTGCCCGGCCAGAACGATGTCCTGGACGGCGACGTCCGGGCCCGTGATGTCCACCCCGGCGGTCAGGTCGATGCCGCTCACCGTGAAGCGGCGATCTCCCTGCCGGTAGGTGACCGTGGCGTCGGTGGCGTGCACCAGTGGCGCCGAGAGATCGACGCCGATGCCCGTCCAAGGCTCGTCCGAGGGCGGCGCCCCCGACGCGAAGAGGCGCGCGATCACCATGCCCTGCTCGTCGTTCTCGAGGTCGAGCACCAGCCCGTCCACATCGACCGTGGGCAGCACCATGCGACCGCGCAGCAGCTGCAGCGGCTTGACGCCCACCCGCGCGGATCGCACCGACACGACGGGAGTGCCCTGGGCATCGTCGATGCGCAGATCCTCGATGGCCGCGTAGCTTCGCAGGTTGGTGTCCAGCCGGCCCACGCTGAAGCTGCCCTCGGCCATCAGTCCGTTGACCTGGCCCTCGGCCAAGCCGCGGATCACCTCGTTGCCCATCTGGGTCTGCCCGAACATCCACAGCCCGGCCAGCCCCACCAGCGCAACCGCCGGAACGCCCGCCAGTGTCAGGCAGCCCACCCGGCCGAGGGTGCGCACCCAGCCTCGCCGACCCGCGCCCGGGGCGCCACCCGGGCCGGCCGACTCGGGCACGGGAGTCGCATCCGGCGTCGCGGGCGGGTCGCTCATCAGAAGGGCTGGCCGATCGAGATGTGGATCTGAGTCACCGGATTCTGCGGGTTCTCGTATTGGAACTGCCGCTTGCTCGTGCCATTCGTGAACAATCCATACGGACGGGCAAGATCGTAGTCATTGCGGCAGTTCACGTGGTCGACGGGCTCGATGTCCTCGGCCACCACCGGGCGCATGGCGAAGTCGACCCGAATGGGCCCCACCAGGCTGTCGTAGGTCAGGCCCAGGCCGGCGCCCCAGCGAAACACCGTTCGCAGGCGGGTTCCCACCTCGGTCGTGAACAGGCCGCCGTCGCCGAAGACCTGCCCAGACAGGTCGTAGCCGCGCAGCAGGGGAAAGCGCAGCTCGCTGCTGCCCACCACCCCGGCCACACCACCCCGCGACAGGTAGCGCTGCTGCCCTTCCTGGCCGCGGCCCTGGGCATTCGAGAAGGGGTCGCCCTGATCGGTGGGCTGGTACAGGCAGAGCAGATCGTAGGGGCCGACCTGCCCGTCGCGGAAGGCCCGGATGTCGCCCTGCCCACCCATGAAGACCCGCTCGGGGTACGGCAGCGTGGAGTCGCCCCACGACTGCAGGAAGCGCCCCTTCAGGCGTCCCGCGAACACGATGTCGGAGCTCCACTTCGACCACAGATCCTTGGCCCGTCGGAATCCACGCACCTCGGCCGAGATGTCGGTGTACAAGAAGTCGTCGTTGGTGAGCGGCACCGCCTGCCGCACGCCCAGATCCCAGTACGACCCGTGGCTCGGGGACAGCGGATCGTTGCGGTAGTCCACGGTCAGGCGGGCATCGAGCGCGGTCAGGCTGAAGCGCCCGTCGAAGTCGCGTCCAAAGATGGCCTGGCCCGAGAGCACCTGCTCCGGCGTTCCGCGCCCTTCGAGCAGGTCGGGCATCGTGTACAGCTCGGCGTGCGGGCCAAAGGTGAGGGTCGTGTGCCGGCTTGCGCGAAAGATGAAGCCCAGGTCGATCTCGGGGTTCTGAAACAGGAACTGCCCGTTGAGCAGGTCGCGGTCGACCTTGGCCACCATGCGACCGTCCACGCGCTTGCCAAAGAGCTGGGGCCACACCACGCTGGCCTCGGTCTCGTACACCAGCGTGTCGGCGACGTCGAGCACGGTGCCCAGCGCGTTGTCCTGCTTGCCGACGTCGAGCCCACTGCCGGCCCGCGACGAGTAGCCCACCTCGCCGCTCAGCTGGAAGCGCACCAGCTCGTCGAACAGGTTGACGTTGCGGTACCGCAGCGACAGCGGAAGCGTGAGCGTGAAGCCATCCCACTCCCCGCCGAAACCGACACGCCAGCTGCGAAAGCTGGTCTCTTTGAGCTTGATGTCCACGGGCACCGGGTCAGCGCCGCGCACGGACAGGTCGGGCACCACGTCCACCACGCTGAAGGCCGACGTCTGGAACAGCTGCTGCCGCGTCCGCTCGAGCTGCAGCACCCGGTACGGGTCCCCCTCGTGAAAGACCACCATGTTGGCCAGCTTGTCGGCCGGTGTTCGCTCGATTCCGCTGAACGTGACCTCGCCGAAGCGGCTCGTCTTGTTGCGCGCCATGTCCAAGACCAGCCGCACGTCCACCGCGCCCTCGTCGGGGTGAGCCTCGGTCGCGACGAGCGCCGTGGCATAGGCATAGCCACGCTCCTGGAGCTTGGCCTCGAGCGTCGCGCGCGCCAGCTCGATGACCTCGAGCGAGAACAGGTCACCCTCTTTGAGAAACAGCTCGCGGCGCACCAGGTTGACGATGAGCTCGGCCTCTTTGGGGTAGCCCACGATGTCGATGCTGCGCACGATCGACTGCGGCCCGCGGTCGATGTGGCCCACCACGTCCACCACGCCCGCTCGCTTCACATCCCCGCGGCGGTGCGTCACCACCCGGTTGCTGCGCTTCTTGAACACATCCCGGATCGACCGGCGATCGCGCCGGTACAGCATGGGGGGCTTGCGCCGGTGCACCTCCCACCCTTCGAAGCGAGCGTCGAAGTAGCCGTTGTGGGCAAACCACACCTCGAGTCGGTAAGCGTCACGGTCGAGGGCGCCATACTTGAGTGCCTGAGGCTTCACGAGCCGGTTGAAGAGCGGGTAGCGAACCAGGGTGGGGCTGGCCGCCTGCTCCATCTGAGCCGCCACCAGCGTGGCCGGGGTCTCGCAGCTGAAGGCGGTGCGCCGCAGCCCCCGCATCAGGCCCTTGAGCTCGGTAGCATCGCAGTTGCCGCGCAGCTTGACCGTTCGCACGACGTCGGTCTCGACCTTCTGGCGCGCGGTCTGGCAGCCCGCGGCCGCGAAGGCGACGAGCAACAGCAGCATTGGGCGAAGCAGCGACAGAGGGCAGTCCACGAGTAGGCGATTTCAGCACAGGTGAGCATCGGTTACCCCGCTGCGATGGACGAGCCCCGCAGCCCCGTGCGACCCCTGCTGACCTATGCCGCTGCCGGCACGCCTGTGGCCGTGCTGGTCTTCTTGTTCTTTGCCGGCTTCTTCACGAGCTGGAGCGGCGTGGTCGTCGGTCAGCGCCCCGTGGCCGATGACGCCGATCCGCCAACGCGCATGGTGATCATCGAAGCCGCCGACGGCGCGGTGACCGAGCGAGCGTGGCCCAAAGACCTCGTCGAGCGCCTCAAGCCGCCCCTCAACAACACCGGCGTTCCGCCCCTGGACACGCCAGACGGCGCGGCGATCACCACCAAGTCGCGGTTCACCCTGACGTTTGCCGTGACCCCGGCGGGCGGTGACACCGAGCTGATGGGATCGGCCACCCCAGGCTCGCTGGGCATCGCCATCCTGGTGTGGTTCCTGGGCCTCCTCGCACGCAACATGTATGTGAGCGGTAGCCCCATCGAGCTGCATCCCGGACAGCGGCGCCTCCAGCAGCTCGCCGCGGCCGGGCAGGTAGCGCCGCGCACGTCGGTCACCCGGGGAAAGAAGGGCCCTCCGCCCAAGGGACGCCAGAAGAGGCGCAGAAGGTAGATGGGTGGCCTCGCCGGAATGGTGCACTGGAAGGGCAAGGCCCCGAGCCGCGCCGTGCTCGACCGCATGGCGGCGAACATCGTGCACCGCGGGCCCCACCGCCAGGGCGAGTTCATCGAGGGCCCCGCCGCCCTCGCCAAGCGCACCCGCCAGCTCCTGGGCACCGAGCGCAACGAACCCTGGGTCACCGACGACTTCGTGGTGCTGCTCGATGGCCGCATCTACGACCACGAGGTGCTCACGCGGGCGGCGGGCTACACCAAGCCCGCCACCAGCGCCACCGAGGCCGTGGCGATGTGCTGGCGCACCTGGGGAGTGGGCACCGCCCAGCGCCTGGACGGTGCCTTCGCCATCGCCGTGTGGGACCGCAAGAAGCAGGTGATCCACCTGGTGCGTGACCGGCTGGGCATCCGGCCGCTGTTCTATGCCCGTGCCCACGGTCGCTTCGCCTTCGCCAGCGAGCTTCCTGCCCTGCTCCAGGTGCCCTGGGTCAGCCGCGATCTCGCCCGCGAACACATCGCCGAGTACCTGTCCTTTCGCGTGGTGCACGCCCCGCGCACGCTGCTGAAGCAGGTCGAACAGGTCGAGCCCGCCCACTGGCTGCGCGCCAAGCACGACAATCAGCAGAGCCGCCGCTACTGGTCTCCGCTGTACGCGCACAAGGGTGCCGGCTCTCCCCCCGCCCGCGAGTCGGTGAAGCAGCTGCAGGACGCGGTGCAGCACGCGGTGCAGCGCCGCCTGAAGGGAGGCCTGCCCACCGGCTTGTACCTCTCTGGGGGCCTGGGCAGCACCGCCATCGGTGCCGCCGCCAAGCGGCTCACCCGCCCCTTGCCCACCTTCACGGTGGCCTTCGCCGACGATCCCAACCCCGAGGCCCCCATCGCCGGCCGCGTGTCCCGCCTGCTGGGCATGGACCACCACGACGTACTGGTCGGCACCGCCGAGCTGGCCGGCGCCTTCTTGCAGGGGGCGCAGGTGCTCGGGCACCCCGTCGGCAACCCCGCCGTGATGCTGCAGATGCTCCTGGCGCAGGCTGCCGCGCCGCACGTCAAGGTGGTGCTCTCCGGCGATGGCAGCGACGAGCTCTTCGGCGGCCGCCAGATGGATCGCTTCAGCCGCTGGCTGCGATTCGCGAGGGCCTACCACCGGCTGCCGCGCATCACCCGAGCCGTGCTCAACCTCCCGCTGCGGGCCAGCGAGCGAGGCCGCCGCATCTCCACCGACCCCAACACCTTCGGGCTCGACCTGCAGGTGGGGGGCAGCAACCTGTTCAGCGTCGACGAGCGCCTGGACCTGCTGCGCGAGCCCGTCCTGGCCCGCCCGACCGTGCGCCACGACGTGCTGCTCCCCTTCTACGAGCGGCTCGAGACCGACCCGGTCAACGCCACCCTGCACGCGTTCCTGCGCAGCTGGCTGGGCGAAGACAGCCTGGTTCGCTTCGACCGAACCGCCAACCACGCGGGCATCGAGGCGCGCTTCCCCCTGCTCGACCAGGAGGTCGTGCGCCTCGCCGCGTCCTGGCCCGGCCACTTCAAGCTGCGCAAGGCCGGCAGCACGCTGCACACGCGCTGGCCCATGATGGCGCTGCTCGACGGCGTGCTGCCCGCGCCCCTGGTCACCCGCCCCAAGCGCGGCATGCCCACACCCCTCGATCCCTGGCTCGTGGGCCCGGGACGGCTGTTTCTCGAAGAGCGCTTCGCGACCCTGCGGCGCGATCGGGCCGGCCTGTTCCGCACCGATGCGCTCGACAAGCTGCACCGCGAGGTGGGCACGCGCCCTGGCGCTGGCGCACGCCTGTGGGCGCTGTTCCTGCTGGATGGGTGGATGGAGAGGGTGGTGGGGCTGTAGAGGGTGGTGGGGCTGTAGAGGCCAGGCGTCTCGCTACCCGGCCATGCGCACCAACGAGGGCACCCGCCGCCGGCTCGACGCGCTGCGGTCGATGCGCGAGTCGCGGCCGACCTCTTCGGGCTCCCAGCTGGTCGCCGGGTTGGTGCTGCGCAGCTGGCGTAGGGCCCCGCGACACGCCGCCTCCAGCCGCTCCGCCTCGGCACGGGCGGCCGGGACCCCCGCTCGCGAGCTGCGGTACAGCGCCAGGCCACGAAACCAGTCCGGAAGATCGTCAGGCAGGACGTCGACCGCCACCTCGTCGACCTCGACCTCGACTTCACCCAGGCGCGCCGCCCCATCCAGGGCGTCCCAGGCCGAGCGGAAACTCTGCTCGGCGCGGCCGAGGCGGGCCTCCCACCAGGGCAAGAACACCCCGAGCGCCAGCAGCGGCGACGGCGCCACCACGAGGTCGTGCTGGACGTCGACCAGCAGGTAGATGGCATCCCACAGTGCAGCAGCGGCGCGGTCGTGATCGTGAATGGCGAACCTCCGTTCTCACCTCACTACGCGCGAAATGCCCCTGTGTTGCCAACGATCACGGATTCCGCCGCGATGTTGCGCCTCCCACGACCAAAACAGACGCCAACCTGGCGATGCGTGCGCTACAAAGAGCATGGCTGGACGAACGGAGACTGAGAGCCCCCCACGATGCGTATGCTCACGACGCTGCTTGTCTTTGCCGTCCTTGCCGGCTGCCCAGCCCCCGACGACACCGGTGACATCGAGGGTCCGTGCCCGGTCACGACCACTCCCTTTGTCGAGTTCGCCCAGCGCGACGCGCTGTACGGCCAGCAGGTCGACGGTGACGCGCTGGCCTACGGGCATCCACCCCAGGGCGGGGCGCCCTTCGCGCCGTTCCTGGTTCGTGCGCACGGGCTCGGTCACAGCGCCGACGGCTACCGGGTGACGCTCGACGCGGTGGACACCCAGACCGACGAAGTCCTGGGTCAGGGCGAGTACCCCCAGCTCTTCGTGTGCGCGAACGTGGGCGACAACGCCGGATACCGCGTCGCTCCCGAGCTGCACATGCGCTTCTACGGATGGGAGCTCGACGACCTCGAAGGGCGCCAGGCGACCGTCACCGTCACCCTCGACGACGGCAGCGGAGTTGTGCTTCAAGACGGGTACACCGCCATTCTCGGGCACGACCTGCAATAAAACACGCGCAACCCTGGTAAGGTTCGCGCACCCCGCTAGTCATGACCTGACTGGCCCCTCCAACCGGCCCACGTCCGGAGGTTCCCCGTGGACATCGAAGCAGCTCAGGAACAAACCAATCTGCCCGGCATCGCCATGCTGGTTCTGGGCATCATCAACGTGCTCTTCTGGCTCGCCTGGATCGGGTGGGCCATCTTTGGCCTGGCGATGGGCGGTCTGGGCGTGCTCATGACCCTCCCCGCCGTGCTCGAGAACGGAGACATCGTCTCTGGCCTGCTGTCGGTGTGGGGCCCGCTCATCACCACCTGCACCTGTGGCGTGAACGTCTTCCTGCTCATCGGCGCCGCCCTGCAGGCCTTCGGTGGCCTCAAGCTGCGCAGCGTCTCCGGCGCCGGCACGGTCAAGCTCGGCATCGCAGCCAGCGTCATCGGCCCCATCATCAGCATCCTGCTGGGTGTGGTCGCGGCCCTGGCGGCCTTCAACTGCTGTGGCCTCGTGTTCGGCCAGCTTCCCACCATCCTGGTGCTGGTGCTCAACGCCGGCGTCGGCGGCTGGGCCTGGATGACCATGAGCGACGACGACGTCGCCGCGGCCTTCGAAGCCAACGACGGGTAGCGCCAAATAGGCGCACACCGAGGACCCTGCGTCCCCCCAGTGGGGCGCAGGGTTCTTTGCGTTTTCGGCTAACGAACGATCTGCCCCACGGGCGCGTCCCCGACATCTCGATGCGCCAGCCGTCCATCGACCTCGGCGATGTGCTCGACGCCGGGTAGGGCCTCGCCCAAGAAGCGCTCTCCGTGTGCAGCGAACGCGGCCGGATCGCCGGTGCAGAGCAGACGAAGCGCGCCGCTGCCGGGCTGGTCGAAGCCCGAGTGCCGGGCAATCCAGTCGACCAGGCGCTGAGCCACGAAGGGCGCCGGATCCAGGACAGCGACCGCGCTGGGCAGGGCCGCCTCGAAGGCCGAGCGAAGGAACGGGAAGTGGGTGCACCCCAGCAGCAGGGTGTCGATGCCGCCCAGGTCGGCGACGTAGCGACGCACCGCGTCGCGGGCGATGTCGGTGTCTTCCCAGCCCTCCTCGACGATGGCGGCGAGCAGCGGGGCGGCGCGCTGGGTGACCCGATGCGGGCCCAGCTTGCCGATCTCGGTCGCGTAGGTGCCCGAGGCCACGGTGCGCGCCGTGGCGATGATGCCAATGTGCCCGGCACTCTGCTGCACCGCCAGCTCGGCTCCGGGGATGGTCACGCCGAGCACCCGGCGGTCGCCGTCGATCGGAGCGTAGCGCCGCTGAAGGTGCCGCAGCGCCACGCAGCTGACCGTGTTGCACGCCACTATGACCAGCCGGCATCCCTCCTCGAACAGGCGCTCGGTGGCCTGCTCGCTGAAGTCCAGGATGGTGTGCACGTCGCGGCCACCGTACGGCGCCCTGCCCGAGTCGCCCAGGTACACGAAGTCGCGATCGGGCAAGGCGGTGCGAAGGTGCCGAAGCACACCGAGTCCACCGTAGCCCGAGTCGAAGACACCGATCATGCGGGGGTCTAACCGAGACGGGGGGTCGAGCGGGACGGTGGACCGGAACGGGGACCGGAACGGGGACCGGAACGGTGTCAGGAGACCATTTTTCGGAAATGCAGTGGCCTTGGTCGTCCGGAGTTCAGACCAACGCCGGCAGATTTCCGAAAAATGGTCTCCTGACACCGTCTCCCCCTTGCCTCTCTACCAACTGGTAGATAGACCTTTCTCTACCAATTGGTAGAGATCCCGTGTCCCAGCTCACCGAAAACCGCGAAGACGACGTCCGAAGCCGCATCCTGCGCGAGGCCACCCGCCTGTTCGCCGAGCGTGGCTACAACGGAACCTCGATCCAGGCCATCAGCGAGGCGGTGGGCATCACCCGACCGACGCTGGTCTACCACTTCGGCAGCAAGGACCAGCTGCGCACCGCCGTCATCGGTCAGCTCGTCGGGCACTGGCAGTCCGAGCTACCACGGCTCATGGCCCAAGCGTCGGGCCGCGGCCCCAAGCTCGACGCGCTGATGCGCGCCCTGTACGGCTACTTCCTCGAAGACCGCAACCGCGCCCGGCTCATCCTGCGCGAGATGCTCGACGCGCCCGACGGGCTGCAGGAGCACCTGGGCACCGCCATGCAGCCGTGGACGGCGCTGCTGGTCACCGCCATGCAGTCGGCTCGCGAAAACGGCGTCATCCGCCACGACGTCGACCTCGAGAGCTTCGCTCTGCTCATCACCACCACCGCCATCGGGGTGCTCGCCATCGGTGATCGCACCGCCGCGCTGTACGCCCCCGAGCCCGGCCTCGACGACCAGCTCACCGAGTTGGTGCGCATCGCCAAGACATCCCTGTTCACGCCAAAGGAGGCCTGACATGGCCAACTTCTACGACGACAACGCCGACATCCGCTTCTACGTCGAGCGCGGCATCGACTGGGAGCCCATCGTGCGGCTCACCGAGCACGAGTTCCAGTCCGAGGACGGCTTCGAGAACACGGCCGAGGCGGTCGATTTCTACCGCGAGGTCCTCACCATGCTGGGCGAGTATGTCGGCGAAGAGATCGCCCCCAACTGGGCCGAGCTCGACAAGATGAAGCCCGTGGTGAAGGACGGCGAGGTGGTCTACCCCAAGGCCTGGGACGAGATGTTCGACGCCATCAAGGAACTCGAGGTGCACGGCCTGTGTGTGCCCCGCGAGCTGGGCGGCATGAACGCGCCACTGATGGTGCTGCAGTTCATGAACGAGATGTTCGCGCGCGCCGATGTCAGCGTGTGCGCCCACCACGGCTTCCACGGCGGCATGGCGCTGGCCGCGCTGTCGTACAGCATTCTGGAGGGCAGCACCGAGTTCAGCAAGGACCCTCACCCGCACATCAGCAAGACCCGCTTCCAGCAATGCATCGACGAGATCGTCGCCGGCGAGGAGTGGGGGAGCATGGACATCACCGAGCCCGACGCCGGCTCGGACATGGCCCAGCTGCGTGCCAAGGGCGAGGTCGACGCCGACGGCAACTGGTTCGTCACCGGCCAGAAGATCTTCATCACCTCGGGCCACGGCAAGTGGCACTTCGTCATCGCCCGCACCGAGGAGCCCACCGGGGACGACGCGTTCAGTGGTTTGAAGGGCCTGTCCATGTTCCTCGTGCCGGCCTTCGACAAGCGCGACAAGGACGGCAAGCCCGTGCGCACGCACACCACCATCGACGGCGTCGAGACCAAGCTCGGGCACAACGGCTCGGCGACGGTGGCCATCAGCTTCGAGCGGGCCCCCGCTTACCTGATCGGCAACCGAGGCGAGGGCTTCAAGTACATGCTGCTGCTCATGAACGGCGCGCGCGTCGGCGTGGGCTTCGAGAGCCTGGGCCTGTGCGAGGCGGCCTACCGCAAGGCCGTCAGCTACGCAGCCGAGCGCCGCTCCATGGGCAAGACCATCGACCAGCACGAGATGATCGCCGATTACCTCGACCAGATGCGCGTCGATCTGGCCGGCATCCGCGCCATCAACGTGAAGGCCTGCTGGCACGAAGAGATCGCCCAGAAGACCGAGATGCGGCTGCGCTTCGACACCGACCTGTCCGAAGAGGACCGCAAGCGCCTGCAGAAGCAGCACAAGCGGCACAAGAGCAAGGCGCGGCACCTCACCCCGCTGCTCAAGTACCAGGCGTCCGAGAAGGCCGTCGAGATGGCGCGTTTGGCCATCCAGATCCACGGAGGCAACGGCTACATGACCGAGTACGGCGTCGAGAAGCTGCTGCGCGACGCGGTGGTGATGCCCATCTACGAGGGCACCAGCCAGATCCAGGCGCTGATGGCCATGAAAGACAACCTCCTGGGCGTGGTCAAGAATCCCCGCCGCTTCCTGGCGCAGGGCGCGCAGATCCGCTGGCGCATGGTGGGCGGCAGCGAGCTCGACCGCAGGGTGGCCAAGCTCGAGCACATCCAGCACAGCACCATCCGCTTCCTGCTCACGCGCCTGACCGCCAACAAGCTGGGCGAGCTGCCCCAGCACAGCCCCGGCGAGTGGGGCAAGGTCATGACCGGCTGGGACCCCAAGAAGGACTTCGCGCTCGCCATGCTGCACGCCGAGCGGCTCATCCAGATCCTCATCGACGTGGCCATCGCCCGCGAGCTGCACGAGCAGGCCAGCCACTTCCCCGAGCGACGCGAGCTGCTGCTGGCCTGGCTCGAGCGCGCCGAGCCCCGCTGCCGCTACCTGCAGGACGTCATCACCACCACCGGACTGAGGCTGCTCGGCGATCTTGCCGATAGTGAGCCGTCCTCAGCCGCCGCTGCGGCCAAGTAGAGGCACCCATGCCCGTGTCCCGTCGTCACATTCTCCAGCAAGGGCCCGTCATCGGGGCCTTCCTGCGCACCGCCTACCAGGTCGCCACCCAGAAGGCCGGCTCGGGCATCGACACGCCCACGCCGGTCATGCAGTCCCAGGTCGGGCCACGCAACGCCGCGATGGTGCGCGACTACATCCGCTGGACGGGCGGATCCACCGCCTCGTACAAGGGTGTGGTGCCGCACCACCTGTTTCCGCAGTGGGGCTTCCCGCTCATCGCGCGCACCCTCGACGGCATCCCCTACGACATGAAGAAGGTGCTCAACGGCGGCACCCGCATGGAGATCAACGCGCCCATCCCCTTGGGCGAGCCCATCACCATGGCCGCCTGCCTCGAGTCCATCGACGACAACGGCAGCCGCGCGGTGCTGCGCCAGAAGCTCGTCACCAGCACCCCCAGCGCACCCAGCGCGCTCGTCACCTACGGCTACGCCATCGTCCCGCTGGGCAAGCGCGACAAGACCAAGCCCAAGAAAGACAAGCCGCGCGTGCCCGACAACGCCCGCGAGATCGGCCGCCGACGGCTCAAGACCAACGCCGGCTGGGAGTTCGCGCTGCTCACCGGCGACTTCAACCCGGTGCACTGGGTGCGCCCCTACGCCCAGGCCGCCGGCTTCAAGAACACCATCCTGCACGGCTACGGCACCATGTCCATCGCGATCGAGGCGCTCAACCGCGTCGTGTTCGCGGGCGACGCGTCGCTGCTGCGCACCTTCGACGTCAAGTTCGTGCGGCCGCTCGTGCTGCCGGCCGACGTCGGCGTCTACATCACCCCCAACGATCGCGACGGCGAGGGCCAGATCTTCGTCGGCGACCACCCCGGCGGCCCCGCCTACATGATCGGAGCGTATTCCCATGGCTGATCGACTCGTCCAGCTGTCCGCAAACCCCACCGCCAAGCGGCTCATCACCACCCTGGGCCTGCCCATCCCCATGCCCACGCCGCTCCGCCGCGACGCCATGCCGTGGACCGAGCGCCCGCTGCACGACCGAACCGTCGTGCTCGGCGGCCTGGGCGAGCTCACCGACACCCTCGCCGACCTGGTCGCGCGCAGCGGCGGCAACCCCCACGTCGTGCTGCCCGAGGGCACCGACCTGCCGGCCGCCTTCACCGCGGCCGGCGAAGCCTGGGGCCGGCCTGCAGTCGCGCTCACCGGCGAGGAGCTGTCCAGCGATCGCGCCCACGTCGTGCTCTTCGATGCCACGGGCCTCCAGAGCCCCGCCGATCTGCGGCAGATCTACGACTTCTTCCACCCGCGCATGCGGCACATCCACAAGTGTTCACGCCTGATCGTGCTCGGCCGCCCGCACGGCGCCATCAAGGGCATCGGCCACGCCGCCGCACAGCGCTCGCTCGAAGGCTTCGTCAAGTCGCTCGGCCGCGAGGTCGGTCGCAAGGGTGCGACGGCCACCCTGGTCACCGTGCAGAAGGGCGCCGAAGAACGCCTGGCCCCGGTGCTGCGCTTCTTCACCAGCGACCGCGCCGCCTACGTCAGCGGCCAGGTCGTGCGCGTCACCAAGACCGTGCGCGCCACCGACGACGCGGCCATCCGCCCGCTCGAGGGCAAGGTCGCGCTGGTCACGGGCTCGGCCCGGGGCATCGGCGCCGCCACGGCCCGCACCCTGGCCCGCGAGGGCGCCAAGGTCATCGTGCTCGACATCCCGCCCTCCGACGCCGAGGCCAGTGCCGTCGCCGCCGAGATCGGGGGCTCCGTGCTGCTGGCCGACATCACCGCTCCCGACGCGCCCCAGACCATCGCGGCCTACGTGAAAGAGCGCTTCGGCACCATCGACATCGTCATCCACAACGCCGGCGTCACCCGCGACAAGACCCTGGCCAAGATGAAGCCCGAGTGGTGGGACATGGCGATCAACGTGAACCTCGACGCCGTCGTGCGGCTGACAAGCGCCCTCGAGCCGCTCATGAACAGCCACGGCCGCATCGTGTGCCTGTCGTCCATCGCGGGCATCGCCGGCAACGTCGGGCAGACGAACTACAGCTGCAGCAAGGCCGGCGTCATCGGCTTTGTCGAGGCGGCCGCCCCCAAGCTGGCCAAGCGCGGCATCGCCGTCAACGCGGTCGCTCCTGGCTTCATCGAGACGCGGCTGACGCACGCCATCCCGGTCGCCACCCGCGAGGTCGCCCGCCGCCTGTGCAACCTGTCCCAGGGCGGCCTCCCGCAAGATGTCGCCGAAGTGCTGACCTTCCTCTCTTCCCCTGGCGCCGCCGCGATGAGCGGTCAGATCCTCCGCGTGTGCGGTGGATCCTTCGTAGGAGCCTGATCATGGCCAAGCCCCCCCCCCGCACCCTACGCCGCGCCGTCGTGGTGGGCGGTGCCCGCACTCCCTTCGTCCGAGCCTTCGCCGAGTACATGAAGATGGACGCCATCGCGCTCGGCGTGGCCGCCGTCAAGGGCCTGCTCGATCGCCACGACACGCTCGCGTGGGACGACATCGACGGCATCGTCTGGGGCGGGGTGATCCTGCCGCAGCTGGCCCCCAACGTGGGCCGCGAGATCGCGCTCGACATCGGTCTGCCCGCCCATGTCGAGGCCCGCACCGTCACCCGGGCCTGCGCGTCCGGCCTGCAAGCGGTCACCGATGCCGTGGCGGCTGTCGAGCGCGGCGACATGGACGTGGTCATCGCCGGCGGGGCCGACAGCACCAGCAACGCGGCGCTGGCCCTGCCCCAGAGCTTCGTGCACAAGGTGGGCCCGGTGGCCATGAGCAGCAAGTCGGGGCCCATGGACTTCTTTCGCGCGCTGGGATCGCTCTCGATTCGCAGAGATCTGCTGCCTCAGCAGCCCAAGATCGCCGAGCGCACCACCGGCGAGGTGATGGGGGAGTCGGCCGAGAAGATGGCCGGCCGCAACGGCGTCACCCGCGAAGAACAGGACGCCTTCGCCGTGGCCAGCCACCACCGCGCGGCCGATGCCATCAAGAGCGGCCGCTTCGACAGCGAGGTGGTGCCGGTCACCACCCCCGACGGCAAGACGGTCTACGCCGACACCATCGTGCGCGGCGACACCAGCGTCGACAAGATCGCCAAGCTGCGCCCGGCCTTCGCCAAGGATGGCACCCTGACCGCCGCCAACAGCTCGGCGCTCACCGACGGCGCCGCAGCGGTGCTGATCATGAGCGAAGACAAGGCCAAGGAGCTGGGCTTCAAGCCGCTCGCCGCCTTCCGCAGCTGGGCCTACGTCGGCGTCGACCCCAAAGACCAGCTGCTGATGGGCCCCGCGCTCGCCATGCCCAAGGCGCTCGACCGCGCCGGCCTCGAGCTGGCCGACATCGACGTGGTGGACATGCACGAGGCCTTCGCCGCCCAGGTCCTGTCGGTGCTCAAGATGCTCGAGTCCGACAGCTTCGCGCAGCAGCGCCTGGGCAAAGACAAGGCCGTGGGCGCCGTCGACCGCGACAAGCTCAACGTGCACGGCGGCAGCGTCGCCATCGGCCATCCCTTCGGGGCGACGGGCGCGCGCATGGTGCTCACCATGGCCAACGAGCTGGCGAACACCGACAAGAAGACGGCCTTGCTCGGCATCTGTGCCGCGGGCGGGCTTGGAGCGGGCGCGGTGATGGAGGCGGTGGAGTAGGCGGGCGGGGAGAGGCCTACTCGGCGACCTCCGCAAAGCCGCCGTCCGGGTCCCAGGACATCGAGACGATCGCCTCGCTGCCAAAGCGATCGCGGCAGGTGCCTCGCACGTCGACCGGACCGCCGTCGGTCGCCAGATCCACCCGGTCGTACCGGGCTCCCTGGCTCCACTGCGCGAGCTGCCCGCCAGCCTGGAGGCTCAGGTCCAGACCACGGTTGTAGTCCACGCCCTCCAGCCGCACATCCAAGGCCGCGTCGTTCGTCTCGTCGGCGGTCAGCACACAGCGTGGGGGGCCGTCGTCCCGGCCCAGGAGGTCGCCGATGAAGGCCTCGACCGCCTCGTCGCAGACCGGGCAGTAGTTCTCGCTGCCCGACGCCAGCATGCGACAGCTGGCAAACGCGTGGTAGACGCCCGAGTCGTAGCGGGCCCCGCCCTCGTGCATCTCGGGCTCGTGGTGGGCCCATCTGGCGCCGGTGGGGTCCCGCGTGAGGTTCGGCACCGGCCACAGGTCGTCGTAGGGCTCCGACGACCACTGCGGCAGGGGGACGGCCGGCATGGTGCCGAGTCCCTCGGAGTACTCGTCCTGGAGCCCCACGAGCGCATGGCCCAGCTCGTGGTCCAGCACCTTCCACGAGTCACCGCGGTGGAGGTTGACCTGCCCGGTCTCGCCTTCGAACCCGAAGGAGAGAGATGCGTTGGCACGGCCCCACAGCGTGTTGAGGATCACGACCACCACATCAGCATCTGGCGCGTTGTTCCCAGCCAGGCGCACCGCGCCGCCGGCCGAGGTCAAGAAGGGGCCGCCCTCGCCGGCGCTCAGGCAGCCCCCGAGCGGGGTGTCCTCGACATCGTCATCGCCCACATCCCACGACGACGACACCAGCGCCACCCGGTGCCGATTGAACACCGTGGGCTCGCGCCCAACGATGCTCTGCGGGTCGGCCAGCATTCCGCTCCACAGGCTGTCGACCTTCAGCTCGAAGTCACGGCGCTGGCCTCGGGTGAAGCCGTCCCCGACGAACACGATGTCCACGGCCTGATCGAGGTCCTCCATCTCCATGAGGCTGTGCACCTCGAGGTCACACAGGTCCGGTCGGTCCACACAGGTCGCGTCCCACGCAACGGTGGATGTGCAGTCCTCATGGCCCTCTCCGACCTCGATGATGATGGGGCCACACCCCCACAACAGCCACCCCAGCACCATCATCGACGCAGCTCCGTGAGCGACGTGCGGCCACCGACCCCGAACGAGAGCGCCACCGACCAGGGAGCCAGTCGAGCGGTCTGGGCATCTCGATGGAGCTGGGTGCTGCGCACGTCGCGCCGCAGCGCCAGGCGCGCAAAGAACCACCCCTGCTCGACGGGCTGCTGGCCAAACTGCATCCGGGGCATGTCGACCGACCAGGCGATGCCGCCGGCCAGCCCCGCGGTCGGCACGCCGCGTGCGGCCGCGAACACCTTGCCGAAGTCGTCGGTCAACCAGTACCGACGCGATGACACGCCCAGCTCGGCCTCGGCGAAGGGAGCCCAGCGGCGCTCGGACGGGGGCGTCCAACCGCCCACCGCGGTGAAGTCGACGCGGCGAACGATGGCCCGCCGCTCCCACAGGGGGTGGGACTTGGCGACGTACCCCTCGACGGCCATGCCCACGCGAAAGTCATCGTCGAGCGCGGCTCCGAACAAGCCCGTGACCGATCCCCGCGACCCCTCGTGCACCAGCGCGTTCACCGAGCATCGCGCCCACACGTCGACGGCATGGTCGAGGCGAAGGTCGGCCGCGAGCGCGCTGGACAGCAGCAAGAACAGCATCGCCCCTCCATAGCCCACTCTCGCGGTCCATCCTCCCCTGCTGCGCCTACCCGACGCCTTGCGAACCGGTCCTCGTCGGCCCATCATGGACGTCTGGAGGCCACCATGCGCTCGCTCTCGTCCCTGTTGCTGCTCGCCCTCGCCCTGCCCGCCGCGGCCGTGCCCACCACCCTGTCGCAGCAGGGGCGCCTGTTCGACTCGACCGGGCTGCCGCTCGACGGGCCCGACTCGGTCACCTTTCAGCTGTACGACGTGGCCACCGGCGGCACCAGCCTGTGGGCCGAGACGCACACGATCGACTTCGACAACGGCTACTTCGCCGTCACCCTGGGCGACACCAGCGCCGTCGACTCCAGCCTGCTCGACACCGACGACCGCTGGATCGGCATCACCGTGGGCTCTGCGGGCACCGAGCTTCCCCGGATGAAGCTGAACAGCGTGCCCTTCGCGCTGCGCGCGGACTGGTCGGCGGCCGCCGATCACGCCGCCACCGCCGATAGTGCCACGAGCTCCGACAGCGCCGCTAGCGCCGACACAGCGCTCACCGCCACGAACCTCAGCGGAGGCACCGTCGACGCCCTGTCGGTGACCGTCAACGGGGTGACGGTGGTCGACACCGGTGGCAGCGTGCCCTGGTCGGTCATCAGCGGGGCCCCCGCCGACAGCGACACGCTGGCCGGGCTGACCTGCAGCGCAGGCCAGATCCTGGTGAGCGACGGCTCCGCGTGGGGATGCGCCGACCCGCCGACTGGCGGCGGAGGAAGCACCGATCAGCTCGCCATCGACAGCGGCCACCCGGCCACCTGCGACGGCTCGACGGCCGGGCGGGTGTACTTCAACGACACCGACACCTACTTCTATGGCTGTGACGGCTCCCGCTGGATGGTCCTGGGCGGCGGCACCGGCACCATCGAGGCCTCGTGCGCCGTGCACAAGACCGCCAACCCCGCTGCTGCCGACGGCGTGTACACCATCGACCCCGACGGCGGCGACCCCAGCAACGCATTCAGCGCCTACTGCGACATGAGCACCGACGGCGGCGGCTGGACGATCCTGTATGCCTCGGCCGGCCTCGACGGTGACGTGGGGATGGCGTCCTTCGCCGAGATCGCCGGCGACCCGCTGGCCTTCGAGCCGTACAACGCCTCGACCGCGACCAAGCGGGAGCTCAGCCTCGCATCGTCCGAGAGCCTGATCATGCGCGACAGCGGCCAGTGGCTCAAGGCCGACGAGCCGCTGTTCGACGCCCAGTACGGCGACCCCACCTCGCACATGGATCAGACCGCCACCTTCACCGCCGCGGACGGCACCAGCGAGGCCGGGATGATGGGCTACTCGAGCCTCAACAAGGCCGGAGGCGGCGACTATGGCATGCGCAACGGCTCCTTCGACCACCACAGCAGCGCCTACTACCACCTGCAAGGCAGCTGCGTCGGCCACTACCTGTACAGCTACTCGAACAACGGCGACGGCGATCAGTCGTACAAGGTCAACCGCACCCTGGGCAGCTGGACGGCGACCGCAGGCTGCAGCAGCAGCGAAGGCGGCGGCCTCGCGTTCTACGCGGCGGTGAGGTAGCCGCGCCCGAGGCCCGATGACCGCATCCCTGCTGCTCACCGTCGGCTCCATCTTGCTGCTGGTCCCAGCAGTCGACGCGGTTGCCCACCGAACCCGCATCCCCAGGGTCACCCTGCTCATCGGGCTGGGCGTCGCGCTGGGTCCCATGGCGATGGACGTGCTGCCCGAAGAGCGCACCCAGTGGTACCCCCTGCTCGTCGAGATCGCGCTGGCCATGGTGGGCTTTCTGCTGGGTGGCGAGTTCACCCTGGACAACCTGCGAGAGCAGGGACGCGCCGTGCTGGCGGTCTCGGGTGCCGTCACCATCGTCACTGCGCTCGTCGTCAGCGGCGGGCTGTGGCTGCTGGGAACGTCCGCCGCGACGGCGCTGGTGCTGGGCACCGCCGCCACCGCCACCGACCCGGCCGCGGTCGACTCGGTGTGCCGGGACCGAGAGGACGGTCCGACGTCCTCGCTGCTTCGCGGCATCGTGGCCGTCGACGACGTCTGGGGAATGCTGCTCTTCGCGCTCGTGCTCTCGGCGCTGGGAGCGATGACCACGGGTGAGCTGGGCACTCACGAGCTGCTGCACGCCGTGCGCGAGCTCGGCGGCTCCATCGCGCTGGGCGGTGTGTTGGGGCTGCTGGCGGCGGCGGTCAGCGGTCGGCTGCAGCCCGGCGAGCCCACCCGCCTCGAGGCGCTCGGCTCGGTGCTGCTCTGCTGCGGCCTCGCGTCGTACTTCGGGCTGTCCTATCTGCTGGCGGCGGTCACCATGGGCGCGGTGGTGGCCAGCACGGCAACCCACCACGAGACCGCATTTCACGAGCTCGAAGCGATCGAGACCCCATTTCTGGTGCTGTTCTTCGTGCTCTCAGCTGCCTCGGCCTCTCCGGCCGGCGTGCGGGAGGGCCTGTGGCTGGTGGCAGCCTACGTCGCACTTCGCACCGTGGGACGCCTCGTGGGCGGCTGGGTGGGTGCGCGCGCTGGGGCACCCGAACGCACCGGGCTGCTGGGACTTGCGCTGCTGCCCCAGGCTGGCGTGGCCCTGGGCATGACCATGGTGGCCGTGGAGCGGGCCCCCGAGCTGGCGCCGGTGCTGCCGGTGGTCGTGGTCAGCACCGTGCTCTTCGAGTCGCTGGGCCCGATGGGCACCGCCTGGGTGCTCGATCGGGAAGGGTGAGCTCAATCCACCGACAAGGTGCCCGCGAGCTGGACCGCAGAGCGCCGGTCGCAGTGCAGGTCCAGGATCGCCGGTGCCTCCGGTCCCAGTCGCCCACGAAGGGCCCGGGCGACGGCGCTGGCGCTCTGATCGGGTTCCTGGCGGAACGGACAGCCCTCGTGATCGACCACGACGATGCCCGGCACGTCGAGCACCGTCGTCCCGTAGTGGACCACCGCCATCGTCGAGGCATCGACGCGCAAGCCCTGTCCCTGGTGCACCACGAAGGTGCCGGGTCGCTGGTCGAAGAGGATCTCGGGCTCGGGCAAGCACGCGCAGGTGATCACGATGGCGCGATGGCACTCGACCGGCCCGCGCATCCAGGCCCGGCACACGCCCTCACAGAAGCGCGTGTTTCCCTCGGCAAGCCATGCGTACAGCTCGAGCGCCAGTGACCCCTCGGCGACGTCTCCCAAGGTCAGAACCACAGCTGCTGCTGAACGGCGACCCCGACGGTGGGCTCGCCGGCGCCAGCACGCTGCCAGCTGCCCTGCAAGCTCAGGCGCAGGTGGTTGCCGTCGACGTACCACGCCACCAGCCCCTGCGCGGTGAGCTGGGACTCGTCGGCGCTCCACGCATCGAAGCGGGCACCGACCTCCAGCCGATCGAGCGGGGCCACCGACAGCTGGCCATAGCCGCCCACCTCGGTCTGACCGTCGGCCCAGCGCCGTGCGAACACCTCGGACTGCAGCCGCGCGCGGCCCACCCGTGCCACCAGCTCGCCACCCACGCCTTCGGTGCCGAGCTGCTGATCGTCGTGGGCACGGCGGTCCCGGCCGCCGAATCCCCCAAGGCCCAGCGACAGCCCGCCGGGAGCATCGGGATCGGTGCCGTTCCACGTCTCGTCCAGAGGCACACGACCGACGAGGTCGACCACCAGTCGACCGTAGGCGAGCGGATGTTTGGCATCTGCATCGCCCAGCAGACCGGGAAACACGCCCACACGGACATCGACCCTGTCGTCCTTGGTGTGGGTGAGCATCTGCACACCCACGTCCCGCCCGTGTCGCACCGATCCCGTCGAGACCGAGAACCCGTGGAACAGCAGCTTGGGCACCGGCGTGGACTGCGCGCGGCTGAACGGAACCAGGAAGCGTCCCGCGTCGATGCGCCAGCCCTCCCGGGGCTTCAGCTGCACCACCGCATCCAGCAGCGAGACCTCCCCGGCCAGCTCGGCCTGCACGAAGTAGCGCGCGTCGTCGCCACGGAGCGTCCCCCGAAGCACGGGCCGCACGCGCTGCATGCGCATGCCCACCTCGGGATCGTCGAGCCGCGCCTCGATCACGGTGTCGAGCAGAAGGCCGGGGCGCAGCGACACCCCGTCCTCGTCGCCCAACACGGGCCCCGCCAGCGCGGCGGTCGCCAACAGGCCTGCGATCATCTCAGCTCTGCCACGGCTGGCGGCCCATCCCCGTCGGGCGCGAGCCACTGGTCGAGCAAGGGCTGCGGAGCCAGCCCGGTCACCAGCAGCAGCGCCGCCAGCATCACCAGCGCGACCCGCTCCCGCGGCAGGGCATCGGCCACGGGCGCGTTGGAGGGGGGTCCGTAGAAGGTGTGAAAGAACAGGTGCAGCACCGCGAAGGCCTGCACGGACACCGCGGCGAGCACCAGCAGCAGCAGGCGCCCGTGGTGGGCCAGGGATCCGTGCAGCATCAGGTCTTCGCTGGTGAAGTCGGCGGTGCCCGGCGCACCCACCGCCGCCAGGCCGAACACCACGAACAGCAGGGCCAGACGGGGCGTGCGCTCGACCAGCCCGCGGCACTCGTCGATGGGCACCGGGCCCAGTCGCGAGCGCAGCGCCGCCACCACCAGCCCGAGCCCCACCAGCGAGGCGCCGGTGACCGACCACATCACCAGCCCACCCAGGTGACCGAGCTCGTCGGCGTCGAGCACGCCCAGCAGCACGATGCTCGCGACGCTCACGGTGAGCATGCCGGTGGCGCGCCCGAGCTCGCGCTGCACGATCGACAGCGCGGCGGTGAGCACCGCGGCGCCGGCCAGCGCCACGGTCGCGCCGAGGGTGACCTGGGTCTCGAAGCCCATCGGGGTGCGCGCGATCAGCGCGATGGCCGACATCGGCGCGGCCACCGCCACCGCCACGGTGGTGGGCGCGAGCTGGTAGGCGCCCACGATCCAGGAGTGGAAGGGAAACACGCCCAGGCGGACGACCACCGCCAGGACCAGCAGGCCCTGCCCGGCCGAGCCGCCCATCATCACTCCGATGGCACCGGCGCCACCCGACAGGATCAGGTACGGCAATGCGAGGCGACGCGCCGGGCCACCGGGCAGAGCCAGGCCGGTGCACGCCGTCGCCAGCGCCCAGGTCACCGCCAGGGCAGGGCCGCCGGGAACGACGGCGAGGGCCAGGTGGGCCAGCACCATGCCCACGATGGCCAGGGTGCTGCCAGAGGTGGCGTGCCGCTCCGGCATGACCGCAAAGATGGCCATCGTGCACAGACCAGCGACGGCGATGCGAGGGACCGACACCGCGTCCAGCTGAAGCACGGGGACCGACTGCGGCGACAAGAAGCCCATCACGGCCAGCCCGACCGCGAGGATCACCGCCCCGGCCGCGACCCCCAGCTCACGGCTTCGGGGCCGGAACCCGACCTCGATACCCGACAACAGCACCAACGCGCCGGTCACCGCCAGCACCAGCTCGACATCCAGACTCACTGCACCACCTCGTCGTCATCGCCGGCCAGCAGCGCGGTCCAGCGGCGGTCTGCGCCATCGAGGGCCCGAAGGAGCCCAGCCGCCGGCGCGAGACCCAGGCTTCCCACGAGATCTCCCACGAACCAGCGCTCCAGCGCGACGCGGTAGCCCCAGCGCTGCACCGGGTCGGGCAGGCTTCGCTCCCACATCGTGCCCCGGGGCGGGCGCCCACCCCCGATCAGGCCCACCAGCTCGTGGTGGTCGTGCAGCAGCGAGGGAGCGCGCAGCAGCTGCCAGGTGCGCAGGATGGCGTGCCCGGCCATGTGTACCAGCGCCAGGCCGGTGAAGCCCAGCCCCACCTCGACCAGGATCACGCCAGCCTGCGTCACGCTCGCGTAGCCCAGGGAGGTCTTCACATCGGTCTGCACCCGCCCCACCATGGTCGCGTGGGCGGCGGTCACGAGACCGATGGCGACCACCGCTCCGCGCGCGATGGGCTGCGCCTCAAGCAGGGGCCAGGCCCGGATGAGCAGGAAGGGCCCCGCATGGATCGACAGGGCTCCGTAGAAGATGGCACTCGAGGGGGTGGGGCCCTCCATGGCCCTGGGAAGCCAGCCCGTGAACGGGAAGGCCGCCGCCTTGCCCATGCTCGCGAACACGAGCAGCAGCGCGATCACCAGCCCGACGTCCGAGCCCAGCCCCGCTGGATGAGCCAGGGTGGCCCCCTCGCCGTGGTGATGCAGCAACACGGCGGCCGCCAGCAGCGCGACGTCGCACACCCGGTACACCGCAAAGGCGACCAGCCCGTTGCGCACCGGGGCCTCTCGGGTGTGGAAGTAGGCGATGAGCAGCGCCGACGCGATGCCTACCACCTCCCAGCCCGCGTACACCAGATCCAGGGTGTCGCCCGCGGCGATGGCCATCATTCCCGAGGCAAACAGGGCCAGCAGCAGGAAGAAGCGCTTGAAGCCCGGATCCTGGTGCAGGTAGGGCGCCGAGAAGGCGCCGATCAGCCCGCACAGGAGCGCCGTCAGCGTCATGAGCACGGCGGCAGGCGCATCGAAGACCACGCGGGCCTCGATGACATAGGGCGGCACCACCACCCACTGCGCCAGCGTGACCTCGCTCGCGACCACCGGGTTGGCGAGCACGATGCCATCGATACCCAGGCATGCGACCAGCGCCAGGGTGAAGGCCGTCGCCACGGTGCGATGCACCACCGGCTCGGAGAGGCGGATGCCCACCACCCAGGGAAGGGCCAGGGCCAACGCCGCGGCGATGGGCATGAACAGGGCGATCAGACCCAACAGGCCCAGCATCGACTCGACACTCACGCCTCACCTCCGCCGGCCGTCACCGTCGCGGGGGGCAGGAGCCCTCGGGTGCCGCCGAACCAGTCCCGCGACGTGGGCACGCGGGGGATGTCGTGGCTCTCGGGGCGCCACGGTCGGAAGCCCCCGTCCTCGAAGATCTGCAGCTCCCCTGTCCTGGGATCCAGGCTCGCCACCTGGACCCAGCCCCCGGTCACCAGCCGCCCGACGTCGGGGTGCTCGGACGCGATGGCGAGCAGGCGCTCGGGCGGGGCCTCGACCACGCACAGCAGCCGCACCGGCTCGTGGAACTCGATCATCTGCCACGGAAGGCCCGTGCGCAGATCGCTCTGGTGGCCGTTCATCACGCCGATCAGGCCGGTGATGTTGTGCGGCAACTTGGTGCCCGAGCCGTAGCCGGTCGGGTCGACGTAGCTGAACCAATACTCCAGGTTGATACCAGCGCCGACAGGCACGGCCATGGCCAGCAACCGGCTCAGGATGGCGCCGTCGGGATCGAGGGCGGGGTCGTAGGAGCACAGGAAGGCGCGGCGATCCAGGAACAGGCCCCGGCTCCACGCGCGCCGCCCCACGAAGCAGATGGCATTGGAGCAGTGCCCGTACTCGGGACGCGGCTGGGCGAGGTCTTCGTCGCGGTTCTCGACGTGCTCGAGCGCCTGGGCCGGCGTGGCGGTCAGCGGTACGTTCTCGTACTTGCGGCAGCGCTCCAGCGCGTCCAGCGCGCGGGCCTCGTCGAAGGCGCGCCGCGTCTCGCCGAGCAAGGAGTGATGCCGCTCGGGGACGAGGTGCAGGTCGTACAGCTCGATCGCATCATCGGCGGTGTTGTGGTACCCGCCGATGAACCAGGTCTCCTCGGGGATCTCGATGCCGTCGTCCCTCAGGCGCTGCCGCACCCGAGGGTCGTTGGCCATGGTCGCGAAGGCCCTTCCATTGGGCCCCCCGCGCCCGCCTCCACACGCGCCGCAGTCATGCGCGGCCTCGTGGGGGTTGTTCATCGAGCGGGACCCGTGCCCCAGACAGAAGACGAGCGGCGCGAAGTCCCTGGTCAGCGCCATGAACTCGAGCGTGCCGCGCACGATGCGCACCATCTCGTCCAGGGTGAAGCCGCGCAGCAGCCCGGTGTCGGGCGCATCGTCGGGCCGCTCCAGGGCCAGGGTGGTGCGCTCCGGGAGCGACCGCGCCGTCCACCGAGCGTGCAGCTTGGGCGCCAGCAGCCGCAGGGTCAGCGGCACCGTGGTCAGCACGCCGCCGAGCGTCACCATGGCCCCCCGAAACAGCGTGTGCGAGCCCACGTTCACGTGGTGCTGCACCAAGCCGGTCCAGCGCCCCCGGGTCGCCTCCTGCTCACCGTGCTCGACCACCAGGTGACGCGGCTCGAACCCCGCTGGACCCAGGGCCACGGCGTGGCCGTGCTCCACGCCCTTGTAGTACATCGAGATGCCGTAGTTGCCCGCCACACCGATGGTCTCGACCCACGGGGCCGTCTCTTCGAGCAGGCGTCGCATCGACTCTTCGCGGTCGTCGATGCAGAAGGCCACCTGCACGCGACGCCAGGGGTACCGGACCGTCTCGGCCCGCCGCGAGTGGGCGGCCACGGCATCGAGGGTCTCGACGCGAAAGCGGCGTTCGTAGGCCGCGTGCCACAGGGCACGGCGAGCCCGCTCGTGCACCGATCGCGCCTCGAGCACCAGGGTATGCAGGCGGTCCGCGTCCAGGTCATCGAGGGAGTGCGGACCGATGCCCAGGATCTGCGCCAGCTGGAACAGGTACCAGGCGGGGTCGTCCTGGATCGGTGCGCTCGCGGGTTTCGGGAGGCTCTCGGCCCGCTCCAGCAACGACGAGCCGGCGTGACGAGCCAGCGCCCACTCGGCCGCGGACAGGTCGAGCACCAGCCGCACCGCCAGGAAGTCCCCCAGGCCCGCCGGAAGTCCCAGCGGCTCGGGAGCGGTGTCCGGCCGGTCCTTCAGCCGCTGGAACATCCCGGCCCAGCCGGGCAACGCGAGCGCGGTGTCCTGAACCACCGCCCGCCAGGTGTGCGGCGGGTGGCCCATCCGTTCCAGGGCGTGCAGGCAGATGCGCTCGGCGTCCCAGCCCTCGGCCGCGATGCGTCGGGACAGCACACGCGCTTCGCTCAACCACGGCTTCCCCATGTCGACGGATTGGGCGTGGTGCGCGAAGAAGGCCGCCGGAAAGCCCTTCTCGCGCCCGGCCATCGGCCAGTACGACACACCGTGGTCGAGATAGGCCCCACACCAGCGGATCAGCAGGGGATGAACCACCCGATCGAGGTCCTGACGGGTTCGCTCGAACACCCGATCCCGCACCCGGTGCCCCGCCCGGCCCGGCACCTCGGTGGGCGCGGGCAGGTGGTCCCGGCTGGCCTGGCAGACGGCCCACAGTCGGCGCAGCGCACGCTCGCCATCGCCTCCGGCCTCGGCCACCAGCGCCGCGCGAGCTCCGACGTCCAGATCCGTCCGCGGCACCTTCAGCGCGGGCGTCTCGGTCAGGCGCCAGGCCAGGGGCTCGCCGCCCAGGCGGTCGATCGGGTGGATCAACAGCGCCCGCACCAGATCACGCCGCTCCACCATACCCGCGACCGGCCCGGGGGCGATGCGCGCTCCCAGCACCGCGTCCAGGTCGACCCCACGGATCCGGCCCGAGGCGTAGTGGTGCCGGTAGGCCGCCTCGGCCAGCCAGGGCTCGGTGCCGAACACCGCCGCTGCCTCGACCACCGCCTCTTCGAAGGGCAGGTGCTCGAACGCGTGCAGCGGGTTGTGGTGCACGAAGCGGTCGAGCGGACTCTGGGCCGGCACCAGGTGCTCGGCATGCGCGATGGCCGCACGGAGCTCGTGCAGGTGGTCGGACGCAGCCGAGCGGGCGGGCGCGTGGGAGGGACGCGTCATGCCGCCTTCCTCACCCGGCAGGCATAGGGGTGTTCGCTGGCGGCCTCGAGCTGGTCCAGGCCGAGCACCTCGAGCTCGGTGTCGGGCCACTCGTTGGCCAGCAGGTGCACCTTCTCGAGGAAGGTGTGGTCGACCAGGGTCGCCCGACGCAGATCGAGCTGCACCACCCGTACCCCGTCGTCGATGTCGTGCAGGGCCCTGCGTACCGGGAGGAGGTTGGTGAACACCGCTGGCCCGGTCACCACGATGCGCAGGCACCCGGCGTCGCGCTGGACCTCCAGCGGGCTGCGAAACATCGCCAGGGGGCTGGCACCGCGCACCACGTGCAGGGCCAGCTTGGCCACCAGGCCCACCCCGACGCCCACCAACAGGTCGGTCGCCAGGGTGACCAGGAAGGTGATGCCGAACACCGCCAGCTGGTCGGCCCCGATCTCCCACGCATGCCGGAACTCGGCCGGCGATGCCAGGCGGGCGCCGGTGTACACCAGCATCGCGGCGAGCACCGCCAGCGGGATCTGCTGCAGCAGTCCAGGCAGGAGCGCCACGAACACCAGCAGCGACAGGCCGTGGAAGAAGTTGGACCACCGGCTGGATGCACCCGCGTCGATGTTCGCCTTGGAGCGGACGATCTCGGAGATCATCGGCAGTCCCCCGATCAGCGCGCAGATCAGGTTGCCGACGCCGGTCGCCAGCAGGTCCTTGTTCAGGTCGGACACCCGGTGCTCGGGGTCCATCGCGTCGACCGCGATCACCGAGAGCAGGCTCTCGACCGAGCCCACCAGCGCGAACATGGCGATGTACTTGAGCGAGGTGCCGCTGGTGATGACCGAGAAGTCCGGGAAGGTGACCGCGTCCAGCAGGTTGCCGGGCAGGCTCACCAGGAAGCTCGGCCCGAGCGGGTAGGTGTGGTGGGCCAGGGTGTAGGTGTGCGCCTCACCGAGGTGCAGCGCCAGCCCCAGCGGCACGGTCAGCAACAGGGCGACCATCGGAGCCGGCACCTTCTTCAAGCCCGGGATCAACGGCAAGAACACCAAGGTGGCCAGTGAGACCGCGCCCAGGAGCACGATCTCGGGGTTCGCCTCACCGATGTAGTGGGGGATCTCGAGCAACATCTCGAGCGGCTCGCCGTGGGCGCCCTGCACGCCCAGCATGACCGGGGTCTGCTTGGCGATGATGATCACGCCGATGGCCGCCAGCATGCCGTGCACCACCGCCGGCGGCATGATGCTGGCGATGACCCCGGCCCGGGTGACGGCGATGCCGATCTGGATGACGGCGGCGACCGCCCCCACAGCCAGAGCCCGCTTGTAGCCCAGCACCGGGTCGCCCATGCCCAGCTCGGTGACGGCACCCAGCGCGATGACGATGAGCCCGGCAGCCGGCCCCTTGATGGTCAGCTCGGCGCTGCCCATGAAGGTGACGACCACCCCGCCCACGATGGCCGTGAGCACCCCGGCCACCGGCGGAAAGCCACTGGCCATCGAGATGCCCAGGCACAGCGGTAGGGCGATCAGGAAGACCAGGAAGCCAGACAGCGCATCGGACGCGATGCCAGGGGATGCGGCGGCAGCAGGCGTGTCGGTCTGGGTCATGCGGACACTCACTCGCAGGAGGTTTCCCCCCCATCACGCAAGTGCCGTGCCAGCCGAAAAGCACGGGTGGCCGTTCTACGGGTGTATCAGAACGACTCAGGCCCCATCGGGCGTGTCGGACTGGCTCAGGGTGATGCCCCAGGACTCGAGCTTTCGGTACAGGGTCTTGCGCCCGATGCCCAGCACCCGCGCCGCCTCGGCCTTGTTGCCTCCCACCTCGCGCAACACGCGCAGCACGTGGCGCCGCTCGACCTCGGCGAGGGGGAGCAGCGGCTGGGCGGCATGTCCGGCCGCGGGCCGGACCGGGGGGGCATCCTGCAGCCTGTCGGGCAGGTCGGCGGGCATGATCAGCCGGTGCCGCGCCAGCACGACGGCCCGCTCCATCGCATTCTTGAGCTCTCGAACGTTCCCGGGCCACCCCCAGCCGAGCAGCCGAGCAGCCGTCTCGCGGTGCAGGCCCTGTACGTCCCGGTTCAGCCGGCGCGCATGCTGCTCGACGAAGAGCTGGGCCAGCAGCAGGATGTCGGCGCCCCGATCCCGCAGCGGAGGCACCCCAAGCTCGATCACCGCGAGCCGATAGAAGAGGTCCTCGCGAAACGCGCCGGAAGACACGGCCTGATCCAGGTCGCTGTGCGTGGCGGCGAGCACGCGGACGTCGACGTCGATGGCGTTGTCGCTGCCCACGGGACGCACCTTCCCCTCTTCGAGCACCCGCAGCAGCTTGGGCTGGAGCTCCAGCGGGAGCTCCCCGATCTCGTCGAGCAGCAGCGTGCCGCCGTGCGCCTTGCGAAACAGCCCCTCGCGAGAGGTGGTCGCGCCGGTGAACGCGCCGCGCACGTGCCCGAACAGCGTGCTCTCGAGCAGATCCCGGGGAATCGCCGACACGTTCTCGGCGACAAAGGGACGATCCGCCCGCCGCGAGAGCTCATGGAGCTCGCGGGCCACCCCCTCCTTGCCGCAGCCGCTCTCGCCCAGGATGAGCACGGTGGCATCGGTCGCCGCCACCGTCGCCACGTGTTCCCGCAGCCGGGAGATCTCGGGACTCGTGCCATCCAGTCGCGAGCGGCGCCCGCTACGGCGCACGGTCAGCCGAAGCTGGGCCAGCTCCCGCTCCAGCGAGCGTAGCCGCACCGCTCGATCCACGGCCAGCACCAGCGTCTCCATCGGGAAGGGCTTGGTGAGGAAGTCGTAGGCCCCGGCACGTATCGCCTCGATCGCCGACTCCAGGCTGCCGAAGGCGGTGATGATGATCACCGGCAGGTCGGGCTCGACGGTCAGTGCGTGGCGACACACCGACAGCCCGCTGTCCTGGGCGAGGTTCAGGTCGGTGACCAGCACGTCGACGCCCCCGGCGTCCAGGGACCTGACCGCGGCCGAGCCATCGGCCACGCCGATCGCGGTGAAGCCATGCTCGGCCAGCTCCTCGACCACGAGCTCGCGCATCGCCACGTCATCTTCGACCACGAGAACCCTAGCCACCTTCGCCCCCTGCAAGCGGCAGGTGTACCACCGCACGACATCCGCCGCCCGCCGCCGCGTCGAGCGTCACCGCCCCTCCGTGGTCGAGAACGATCTCGGCCACGATGGCCAGCCCCAGGCCGGTGCCCTCCCCCGCGCCCTTGGTGCTGAAGAAGGGATCGAAGACCCGCTCGCGCACATCGGCGGGAATTCCCGGTCCCTCGTCTTCGATCACCACGTGCGCGTGCGTGCCGTGGAGCCCTCGCTGCTCCGCCGCCGCGCAGTCCACTGCCCGCTCCACATCCATGCGCACCGTGCTTCCGGGCGGGCTCGCGTCGACGGCGTTGAGCAGGAGGTTGGTGAACACCTGCGTCAGCGCGTGGGCGTCGGCATCGACCACGACGTCGCCGCCCACGGACAGCTCGATGCGGACCTCTCGAGCGCGGGCGCGGTCATCGGCGACCCCCATTGCCGTGTGCACCACGGGCTGCAGCGGCGTGGGCGCCAGCTCCAGCCCGTGGTCGTTGCGCGCGTAGTCCAGCAGCCGGCGCACGAACACGTTGATGCGATCGCCCTGTTCTCGGATGATCCGGGCGTTCGCGGTGACCTTGGCTGCCTCGACCCCACGCTCCAGCCGCTCCGCCCGGCCCACGATGACCCCGAGCGGCGTTCCCACCTCGTGCGCGAAGACCGCGACCGTGCGACCCACCGCCGCCAGCCGATCGGCGCGGCGAAGGTTGAGCTGGGCGCGCCGGCGGGCCTGCCCCTCGATCTGCGCGGTGTGCTGCGCGCCCCGGAGCTGGGCGCTCATCTCGTGCACGGCGTGGCCCAGCTGACCGAGCTCGTCCTGCCCCAGCTGCAAGGGCTCTTCGCTGAACTCGCCCCTTCCGACCTCTTCCAGGCGAGTGATCAGGCTCAGGACGCGCCGCTGCACGAGCGTCCGCCCGACCGCGACTGCGAACACGGCGGCCACGATCGTCGCCACCAGCACCCCGAGCGCGTCCGTGATCAACGCCCGAACGACGTAGGCATCGCGCTCGTCCAGGGGCTCGGTGACCACGATCCAGGCGGCGTCTCCCAGAGGGGCCGCTCCCACCACCATGTCGCCGTCCGAGACCGGCGGAGCCGCGGCCGTCACCGCGATGCTCAGGTGCTCGAGACGGGCGTCGAGGCGCTCGACCTCGGCCCGAGCCTCGACCGGCCCTCGACCGGTCCGGCCGAGCAGATCGGCTACGCTCAGCGCGACGGCATCCGCGTCTCTCTGCATCTCGAGGGCGATCACCTCGCCTTCCCGGGCCGCCGTCGCCACGCCAAACAGGGTGAGCATCACCGCGAGCACCGGAATCATCGCCAGGGCGATGCGCAGGCTGATCTGGTTCATCGAGCCGAGCCTACACCCGCCCGAACGATGGAACAGTGAATTCGTTCAAGCCGAAAGTTCATCATGGATTCTTTGGCCAGACCGATTACGGCGTGCATCTTCAGGAGGTTCCCTTGGCCAAGAATGATCTCTACCAGCAGGTGTTCGACAACAACCGCAAGTGGGTCGAGTCGATGAACGCAAAGGACGCCACGTTCTTCGAGAACCTGGCGAAGCAGCAGAATCCCGACTTCCTGTACATCGGCTGCGCCGACAGCCGGGTTCCGGCCAACGTGATCATGGGCGTCAACCCGGGCGACGTCTTCGTGCACCGCAACATCGCCAACCTGGTGGTCAACACCGACCTCAACGTGCAGTCCGTGATCGAGTACGCCGTCGCCCACCTGGGCGTGAAGCACATCGTGGTGTGCGGCCACTACGGCTGTGGAGGCGTCAAGGCGGCCATGCAGTCCGCCGACCTGGGTGTGCTCAACCCGTGGCTGCGCGAGGTCCGGGACGTGTACCGGCAGCACTACGAAGCGCTGGCCGTGTGCGACGAGGACGAGCGCTACCGACACCTGGTCGAGCTGAACGTGCGCGAGCAGTGCGTCAACGTCATCAAGACCGCCAGCGTGCAGCAGAGCTGGCTCAAGAACAAGACCCCCACCGTGCACGGCTGGGTCTACGACCTGAGCAACGGCCTGCTCAAGGACCTGAACCTGGACTTCAGCGAGGTGCTCGAGGGCATCCGCAAGGTCTACCACCTGGACTAACGGCTACCTGAAGCCGTCCGACCAAGCATCGGCACCGGTCAACAGGCCGCTGGGCCCATAGGGCTCGCGGCCTTCGGTGCCGTTGGGCAAGAACTCGGCGACGGCGCCGTGCAGGTACTTGCCATCGGTGGTCGCGTACACCGACGACGCCGTCGCCGTGCCCACCAGGTTGTAGCCGCGGTCGAGCAGGATGCCCCGCTCGCGATCGAAGGTGGCGGCACCGTTGAGCTCGACCGCGAAGTAGCCGATGCGGTCTTCGTCGCCGGTGATCGTGCCCCGTGCGGCGGTGGCCACGTGCACCTCAGGGCCGTCGACCTTCTTGACCACGTGGGCGGTCTCGCTGCCGCCGCTCGTGCCGTTGGGCGCGGGCACCATCTCCATGGCGCGGGGGCGGTCGTCGGACCAGGCGCCTTGGTTGCGGTCGTCGCCCTTGCGCGGCAGCTGCATGTCCAGCGCGGTGAAGGCCCGGTACAGGAAGACCCGCGCCAGCTCGTGCCCGCGCTTGAGCCGGGGTGTCTCCTTCTCGAGCCCCTCGAGGTCGAAGTCGCTGATCCGCCCGTTGCGCGAGAGCGACACCTGGATCCACCCGCGACTCATGCGTTCGTCGAACTCGGGGATGATGGCCTGGAGCTTGTCCTGGTCTTGCACCGGACCCTGGCCCCTGAGCCGCAGATCGTGCACGTCGCAGCGAAGCCGCCAGCCGCGCTTGTTCTCTTCGAGCGCCTCGCAGGTGGACACCACCTCGACGAACCACTCGGCGAGCCGCGCCTGGTGGTTCCTCTCGGACTCGAGCGTCAGCACCGTGGGCATGAGCACGTGGGCAGCCAGCTCGTAGGTGCGCTTCTCTCCAACCTCCCACTGCCACTCCAAGCCATTGGTGGCCATCGCCGGCGAAGACAGCGACATCAGGGCGAGCAGCGGCGCAAGGCGCATTCGGAATCCTCCATCAGCAGAAACACCGATCTATGCGCCGCCACTCCGTGTGGCTAAGAGGTGGCATGAAGTACTCGGCCATCCACCCGTATCCATGCACGCCCCGTCAGCTCGTCGACGTCCTGGACGACCCCGAGCTCGAACAGCGGCTGGCGACCATCACCAACATGAGCCGCGAGGTGCTGGAGCTCAGCACGACCGCCACCACCAGACGCAAGCGGGTGCGCTGCCGGCCCAACCGCGAGATCCCCGGCTTCGTGAAGCGGGCCATTGGCGAACACGGCCTGCAATACGACGAGATCAACGACACCGATCTGGACACCTGCACCGTTCGCTGGCACGTCGAGCTACCGGTCCTGAACGACCGGGTGACGATCGGCGGCATCACACACATCACCGCCACCGAGGGTGGCTGCCAGCGTGCCATGCAGGGGGAGTTCTCGGTGCACGTACGCCTGATCGGCAGCCGCATCGAGGCCATCACTGTGCCCGACATCCAGAAGTCCTACGAAGCGGCAGCCCAGGAGATTCTGCGCTTCGTTCGCGAGAAGCACGGCTAGTTCGGGGAGAGCTATGCTCAGGAACACCTAGGCCGCAGGCGGCTCCACTTCGGCCTCCGCCTCCTCGAGCTCGTGCCGCCGATTGCGCCGAAGCCACCCGCGGATGGGCCGGCTGATGAACTGGGGCATCAGCTGCAGGAAGCGCATCCACCACGCCTCGGTGTACACCAGCTGTAGAAAGCGGTTCTTCTCGACAGCGCGCACCACCTTGTACGCCACCTGGCCCGGGTTCCGCCCCGGGATCTTCATCATGTCGGTGGCCCGCTCGCGCACCTTCTCTTCGAACTTCTTCATGCCCGAGTAGCGGCCCGAGCGCGCGATGTTGGTGCCCACGAAGCCCGGGCACAGCGCGGTCACCCCGAGCTGGTCGTAGTCGTACTCGCTGGCCAGGGCCTGGGCGTAGGTGAGCGCCGCGGACTTGGTGACGCAGTAGGCCCCCAGCAGGGGCACCCCGGCAAAGGCCGCCGCCGACGCGACCACCACGACATGGGCGCGACCGGGCGCCTTGCTCATTGCCGGAACGAAGGCGTGGCACCCGTGCACGATGCCCATCACGTTGATGGCGAGCACCCGCTCCCAGTCGTCCAGATCCATGTGGGCGACGGGGCCCGCGACGGCGATCCCGGCGTTGTTCACCAGCAGATCGAGGGGTCCGCCCTCTTGATGCACGGTGTCGGCCAGCTGAAGCATGCCCTGCCTGTCTGTGACATCGACGACGGCGGTGTGAACGGTGGTGCCCTTGTCTCGCAGCTCGTCGGCGAAGGCGTCGAGCGCGGGCGCGTCGACATCGGTCAGCCACAGCACCGCGCCGCGCTCGGCGAAGGCCTCGCTCATGGCCCGACCCAGGCCGCTCGCCGCGCCGGTGACCAGGCAGCGCTTGCCTGGCCACTCCCATCGAGGTCCGAAGAACATGGAGCAGGGCTAACAGCATCGCCGCGTGCGAAGCCCGAGCTGCGAGGCTACCCTGCCAGCACGGAGGTATCCCCATGCGAACCAGCCTTTCCCTCGCCCTGCTGCTTGCCACCACCAGCGCCGCGGCGGCGCCCACCGCGCTGTCCCACCAAGGTCGCCTCTTCGACCCCGCGGGCTTGCCCCTCGACGGCACGATCTCGGTCGAGTTCGGCATCTACGATGCCGCCGCCACCGGCACGCAGCTGTGGACCGAGACCCAGGACGTCGACTTCGACAACGGGTATTTCGCGGTCACGCTCGGCTCGACCACTCCGGTGACCGACGCCCTCTTCGACGGCGGCGCCACCTACCTGGAGCTCACCGTGGCGGGGGGTACGCCGCTGCCCTTCCGCGTTCCCATGCTCAGCGTGCCCTACGCGCTCAACGCCGAGACCGCCACCAACCTGGACGGTGGGGTGGTGAACGCCACCGACATCCAGATCAACGGCACCACGGTGATCGACAGCAGCGGCGTCGACTGGAGCAGCCTGAGCAACGTGCCCAGCGACATCGCCGACGGCGACGCCGACACCCTGGCCGGCCTGGGCTGCAGCACCGACGACATCGCGATCTACGACGGCAGCAGCTGGGGATGCGGCGCCGCTGCAGTGGCCGCCCACGCCCACGACGCCGGCGACATCACCACCGGCACGCTCGACATCCTGCGCCTGCCCATCGGCATCGGCAGCAGCAACGTCGCGGCCGGCGATCACGGCCACACCGCGGCCGACGTCGGCGCGCTGCCCAGCGGGGGTGGCACGGTCACCGGCGCGCTCGAGGCCCAGTCCGGCGTGCTGCTGGGCGCGCCCACGACGTGCTCGGGCGCCGAAGAAGGCACCGTGCGCTACACCAGCGGCACCGGCATCGAGTACTGCGACGGCAGCGCGTGGATTGCCCAGGCCGCCGATGTGACGGGCCACCTCGAGGCGCTGCACGGAACCGCCGGCAAGACTGAGCTTTACCACTTCGCGATGCAGATCCCGGGAGCCAACGTCACCAACACCGGCAGCCTGGGTGGCAACGGCATGCTGTTCTGCTCGGTGCTCACCGACGACAACGAACCCAACCCCGTGGGCATGCCCCACCCCGGGGCGGGCTTCGAGAATGGCTACGTCCTGGGCTTCGCCTCCGACGTCAACGGTCACTGTCTGTCCGGCCACTCCGCCTGGGACTCATCGGGACCCTGCGTGTCCCTGCTCGTCTCCAACTGGGAGGACAACAGCCACGAGGGCTACGGCGCCTGGTGCCTCAATGGGTCCGGCAACCCCATCTGGGCGCAGATCAACATCGACGACCTCTCGTACTGGACGTCGAGCGGGCGCGACCAGGCCATCACCAAGCCCGCCAACCCGGGCGACGTCACCTGCACCTCGACGGGTCAGGCCTGCGTGGCTCGCGTCCGGTAGCGGGCCAGCCCCAGCGCGAGCAGCGGCCAGAACCAGGCCCCGCCGGAGCCGCTGGCGCAGCCGCAGGCCGCCTCGCCGGTGACGCTGTCACTGGGCACGAAGCCCTCGCTGGCCGGCTCGACGCTGCGCGATGAGGACGGCGAGAAGTCGTCGATGTCGCTGTCGGCGTCGGCATCGCTGTCGGCATCGGCGTCGCTGTCGCTGTCCGAGTCGCTGTCCGAGTCGCTGTCGCTGTCGGAATCGGCGTCGGCGTCGGCCTCGCAGTCTTCGTCCACCAGCGTGTCGCAGTCGTTGTCGATGCCGTCACACACCTCGTCGGCGTTCGGGTTGACCTCACTCTCGAGATCGTCGCAATCGCCGTCGTTGTCGATGTGGGCGGGAGGTGCCTCGCAGTCGTTGACCGGGGTGCTTCCCTGCTCGCCGAAGCCGTCGTAGTCGTTGTCGGGGTACCAGTCGACGTACACCACCCCGTCGTCGACGGTGCCGTTGCAGTCGTCGTCGATCAGGTTGCACTGCTCGACCGCGCCCGGGCGCTGCGCCGCGCTGCCGTCGTTGCAGTCGCCGCCCACATCCACGTAGTTGGTGGGCTGGGTGCACGCCTGGACGGTGTCGCCGTCGAATCCGTAGCCGTCGTTGTCGAAGTCGAAGTACCAGGTGATCGCGTCGGCGGCGCCGTTGTCGACCGAGCCGTCGCAGTCGTCGTCCTGGGTGTTGCACACCTCGGCCGCGTCCGGGTTCACCGTGTCGCGCGTGTCGTCGCAGTCGGAGTCGTCGGCGGTGTAGCCCGTGGGCATCGAGCATGCGGTGGTGCTGTTGAGCGGGTCGCCGAAGCCGTCCACGTCCCCATCGGCGTACCACGTCGCCTCGTCGGTGGCGCCGACGTCGGTGGTGCCGCTGCAGTCGTTGTCCAGCCCATCACAGACCTCGGTGCCCCCGGGGTTCTCGCCGGACTCGCCGTCGTTGCAGTCGGTGGCGTCCGAGACGTAGCCTGTGGGCTGCTGACAGGCGCCCATCGTGGCGGCGGCATCGCCGTAGCCATCGCTGTCGGTGTCGGCGTACCAGGTGCTCGTGCCGGTCACGCTGGGGTCGGCATCGTCTTCCAGGCCGTCGCAGTCCTCGTCCTCGCCACCGCAGACCTCGGTGCCATCGGTGTTGATGCTGATGTCGCCGTCGTTGCAGTCGGTCGCATCCGAGACGTAGCCCGTGGGCTGCTGGCAAGAGGCCTGGGTGCTGCCCAGGTCGCCAAAGCCGTCGTTGTCGGTGTCGGCATACCAGGTGACCGTGCCCGGAGCGCCGTCATCGACCGCGCTGTTGCAGTTGTCATCGACGCCATTGCACAGCTCGGCGGCGCTGGGGTTGATGGTGTCGTCGCTGACCTCGCAGTCGTCGGTGGTGTGCCCGTCCAGATCCCAGTCGAAGTAGGTCGCGCCCGGCTGCTGGGCCGACGATGCACCCGTGCCCGCGGCCACCCCGCACCGGTCGGTCCCGGCCGCCACATCGACCGTGCACGCGTTGCCCGATGTGTGCCAATACTGCTCCACCACCCCGCCCGCGCCACCACCGCCGCCGTCGGTGTTGTTGGTGGGCGTGGTGCCGTTCCCGCCGCGCGCGCGCAGCGTGCCGGTGCAACTCAGTACATCGCCGGCCAACAGGATGGCCCCGCCCGCACCGGCGCCACCGCCGTCGTTGCCTCCCGACGTCCCGTCCTGGCCGTTCATGATGATGGTGCCGTCGACGGTGATGCTCTTGGCGAGCACCATCAACGCGCCACCCCCGCGGCCTCCGGTGCCGTTCGCGTCACCGCCGCCACCACCGCTGCCCATGTCGACGTCGGTCGAGGGGAAGGTGTCGTCGTAGGGGAAACCGCCGCCCGGATTCTCGTAGTTGCCGCAGCCGCCGTCATCGAGTCCGGCCCCGCCGCGGCCACCGTGCCCGCCGCCGCGCCCGCCATCGTTGTTGCCATTGCCGCCGCCGCCCGGGCCCTCGCCGTCGGCGTTCACGCCCCCGCCGCGGTAGCCCGAGCCTCCGCCACGGATGGTCGAGGCCGCGTCGACGTAGAAGGAGTCCGCGGTGATGCGCAGGATGCCGCCGCTGGTGCCGTTGTAGGCATCGATGTTGATGCGACCGCCGTTGATGACCTGCACGGCGTCGTAGTCCAGATCGCCGCTGAGGTTGATGGTGGTGCCATCGACGATGAGATCGGCGGCGGTCGCGAGGCTGGCGAGCAGGAGCAGCATGGCGTCAGTCTACCTGCCGGACAGCGATGTCGCGGTTTCTGCCGACACCAGCCCCGACCCCAGCCACGATCCGCTGCCCGCGGGCCGATCGATATCCGGCATGCATCCTGCATATGCCGCCCTCGACCAGGAGACCCACATGCGCAACCTCGCCCTCTCTCTCGCCATCACATCCACCCTCACCGGCTGCCATGGCGGCGGCTACGCACTGCAAGGCGAGTTCGGTGCCACCCAGGGAGGCGCCCAGGACATGGGCCTCGCCCGCGAGCTCATCGCAGCCGGCTACGTGCCCACCGCCGAGGCCTTCGTGGTCGAGGGCATGTTCAGTGAGCACGACCTGCCCTTGGCCGGCGAGCCCTGCACCACCGTGCTGTGCCTTCGGGCGGCTGGCGCCATCGCTCCCGCGGCCGACGCCACCGATGCCGCCTGGGTGCAGGTGGGCATGTCGAGCACCATCGACCCCGCCACCTTCGAGCGCCCCAGCCAGACGATCGTGGCCGTCGTCGACGTGTCCAGCTCGATGGGCTGGGGCTACGACGAAGCGAGCCCCGGCGAGCTGGCGCGTGACCTGCTGACCGCCATCAGCGACGAGCTGGGCCCCAACGACCGCCTGGCGATCGTGACCTTCGGCAACCGGGTGCGGACGCTGCTGGAGTACACCGCTGGCGACGACACCCGCATCGACGCCGCGATCGCCTCCTTGGACGAGGCCGGCAGCACGAACATGGAGGCCGGCCTCGAGCTGGGCTTCGAGCTGGCCGGCGACGCGGCCTTCGGAACCGACGAGACGCGCGTCATGCTGTTCACCGACGTGCAGCCCAACATCGGCGCTACCACCGACACCGAGTTCGAGGCCATGGCCCAGGCGGCCGCCCGGGACGGCATCGGCCTGACCGTGTTCGCCCTGGGGGCCGGCATGGGCCAGGAAGTCATGCTGGGCATGTCGCACCTGCGGGGCGGCAACGCCTTCAGCCTGTTCGAGCTCGAAGATGTGTCCGCCCTGATGGACGACAGCTGGCCGTGGATGGTGAGCCCCATCGCCTACGACCTGTCGGTCAAGCTCACCGACCCACCGGGCTTCACCCTGAGCCAGGCCCATGGCTTCCCCACCGGCACCGGCGCCGTGCCCCGGGCCGAGCTCGAGGTCTCCACGGTGTTCCTGTCCAAGCGAAGGGGCGCCATGCTGGTGCAGCTGAGCCCCGACTCCACCACCCCGCTCACCGACCTGTCCGTGGACGGCTCGCTCAGCTACGAGACGCCTGACGGGCAGACCATGAGCGAGTCGCTCTCGGTGTCCACCGCCGCCGCCGAGCTCGACGAGCGTGGCCACTGGTACGAGCAGCCCCGCGTCGGCCGAACCGTGGGCCTCGCCGTCCTGGTGGAGGGCATGTCCGACGCCGCCGAGCTGTACGCCACCGACCCCCAAGCCGCAGTCGAGACCCTGACCGAGGCCGTGCACCGCGCCGAGGCCGACGCGATGGCGCTGAACGACGACAGCCTGTCCACCGAGGCGGTCCTGGGCGCCACGCTGCTGGGGCTGATGGAGAGCGGGGCCGAGCAGCGGGCGCACTTGTACGGGTACTGAGGCCTAGCAGCACGCTGCAGAACAGCGCGCCCAGCGCGCGTTCTGCGCATCCTGACCCGTTCCCGTGCCCGTGCCCGTGCCCGTGCCCGATTCGGTGAGGCGCGGACTCCGCATCTTCAGGAGCGTCGGCGTTCAGCGTTGGCGGCCATGCGGACCAGCATGGAGACGAGGCGATGGAGGAGTTCGCGGGCCTTCGGGACGTCAGCCCCAGGGGCGAGACCGAGTCGACTCGCCACGATGACTTGTGCGGCTGCCTCGGTCGCGGACCGCTTCGCGATTCGGTAGAAGCGGGCCTTCTCGGCAGGCGCGAACTCCCCCGCACCCTCTGCGATGTTGAGTGGAACCGAGTTCGCCGCCCGTCGGAGCTGGTCCCGCATGTAGCCGCGTCCCTTGGGGAGGGCTCCGGCAATTGCGTCGACGCAGATCACCATTTCCACAGCGACAGTGAAGACGTCCAGCTTCTCGAAGTCGAACACACTCATGCACACCTCCGGGCGGCCCGGCGTGGGGGCGCCATGTGCTCTTCCTGCAAGGCACCTTCGTCGCGCTGGCTCGGGACCACCAGCTCATCAGTGACGACCACTTCTCTGTCGATGGCTCGCTGATCGGGGCGTGGGCGTCCATGGAGTCGTTCCGGCCAAAGGACGACGATGACGGCGACAACAACGGATTCGCCGACTTCAAGGGGACGAAGCGCCGCAACGACACCCACGAATCGAAGACAGACCCGGAGGCGAAGCTGTTCCGCAAGGGACGCGGCAAGGAGGCCAAGCTCGCGTGCATGGCGCATGTGCTCATAAGAACTACGACACGCGCGGGTTCGTCCGCCAGTGCCGTGAAGCGGCGGTCACACCACACGTCACGCAGTTCCAGCACGCACGCCGTTGGTCCGCGATCGACGGCCGAACAGCCGGCCATCCCGTATCCGCCGTCAGTCAGACGGCCCGGATGCTGGTGGAGAAGATCTACGGCTGGATGAAGGGGTGGCGGGCTTCCGACGAAGTCGCTTCCGCGGGCGCCGGAAGACGGCGTTCGCGGCCACGATCGCTGCAGCCACGCACAACCTCCTGCGCATCACCAAGCTCCAGCCCGCGACTTGACGGGCGAGGCGAGCTGCCTTCGCCACTTCGAAGCGCCCAGCCATGGCGTTCGGGGACGGGCACGGGCACGGGCAGGGGAGCAGGCCCTGCAGCGGCCGCTAGGCGGCCTTCTGCAGTGGCCTGCTAGAAATACGCCCGAGCACTCACGAACAGCACCGGCGGGTACAGCCCGAACTCACTCTTCAGGCTCTCGCCCAGCTGTTCCTCGGTGAGCTCGCCGGTGAGCGGCAGCTCCACCGTGTCGGCGCGCTCGCCCAGCCCGATGTACCCGCCCAGCCCCACGCTGGCGTTCTCGGCCACCGACCAGTCCACCGACGGCGCCACGAAGGCCGAGGGATCCTCGAGGTTGGCCACCACCGCCACATTGGCCAGCAGCAGCGGCGTGATCTCGTGGCCGGCGCCCAACGCCGCATAGGTGCGCCCCATCTGCCACAGCTCACCCCGGGCAAAGCGCTCGCCGGTGGCCCGCTCGAAGTAGCTGCCGGGGTCGCCGGAGCCGAGCGTCTGCACGTAGGCCTCGCCGAACAGGGTCGTGCCCCCGGCCGACGCCCAGCTGCCTCCCAGCACCGCTCGCGCGAAGGCGCCGTCGTCTTCGCTGACGGTCAGGGTCGCATCCCCGTGCACGCCGACGGACCCCACGCTGGTGACCACGCTGGCGCCCAGCACGGGCTCGCCGCGCACCAGGCCGGCAAAGCCCACCAGGTCGGTGATGCGCACCGTGCCCCGGCCGGTCGCCACCAGGATGGCGTCGTCCAGGCCCACGTCGTCGTCGGCCTGGTTGCCGACGATGGGGCCATCCCCTGCCCAGGCGGCGACCACCGTCACCTGCCCGGCCATGCCGATGTACCCGTCCACGCGCAGGGCATCGACGCCGGGCTTGTACTCGGTGTCCACGATGGCCGGGCTGAAGGGGTTCACCAGGTCCATCGGGGTGAACACCAGTCCCGAGCCCAGGGTGACCGGCTGGCGGCCGACGCTGACGTCGAGCCCAGGCACCGACGTGGACAGCACCAGTCGATCGGTGCGCAGCTGCACCCCCATCTGGCTGCCGGTGTCGGGTGTCCAGGTGAGCGGCACCAGCTCGGGCGCGCCGAGCACCGCCCCCGTGTTCGCCCCGGCAAGCCCGCCGCCGCCCTTGCCAAAGATGCCCAGCACCTCGTGCACCTCGACGCGGGTGCGCTCACTGACCTGCCACACCCCTTCCAGGCGGGCGACAGCGGTGCCCTGGGTGTACGGCTCGGCCGAGAAGCCGGCGGTGCGCAGCACATCGCTGGCGGTGAGCCCCTGCGCCTCGAGCAGCGGGATGGCCTCTTCGGGCACCACCACCCACTCCGGCGGATCGGCGGCAATGAGGAAGCTCTTGATGTTGCCGTGCACCCGCAGGGCCGGCTCGTCGTCGGCGTCCTGAGCCAGGGCCGGGGCGATCAGCAGCACGAGCAGGGCGGTGATCACCGCCGCTCGTCCTCGACCACGCGGCCGTCCACCAGGCGGATCACGCGCCGGGCAGCGGCCTCGACCTTGGGGTCGTGGGTGCTGAACAAGAAGGTGATGCCCTGCTCTTCGTTCAGGCGCCGCATCAGCGCGATGAGCTCGTCGCCGGTGGTGCTGTCCAGGTTGGCGGTGGGCTCGTCGGCGAGCACCAGCGCCGGACGACCCGCGATGGCCCGCGCCACCGCGACGCGCTGCTGCTGCCCGCCAGACAGCTCGCTCGGCCGGCGGTCTTCGAGCCCCTGGAGCCCCACTTCAGCGAGGGTCGACAGGACCTTCTTGCGACGCTCGGCGGCATCGACGCCCTGAAGCATCAGCACGAACTCGGCGTTCTCGAAGGCCGAGAGCACGGGCAGCAGGTTGTAGGACTGAAAGATGAAGCCGATGCGGTGCAGCCGGATGTCGGCGAGCTGGGATGGGGACATCGACGCGAGCTGCTTGCCGTCGACGCTGACTTCGCCGGATGTGGGGGTGTCCAGCGCGCCGATGGCGTTGAGCAAAGTGGTCTTGCCGCTGCCCGACGGGCCCATCAGGGCGGTGAACTCGCCGGGCTGGATCTGGATGTCCACCCCGTCGAGCGCGGTCACCGTGAACGCCCCCTGCTGGTAGGTGCGGCGCAGCGCGCGCACTTCGACGATGGGCTCAGACATGACGCATGGCCTCCACCGGCTGCAGCCGGGACACAACGATTGCGGGATACAGGGCTGCCAAACCGGTGAACGCGACGGCGCCCACCAGGTAGGCCGACACCCGAGGGATGTTCCACTTGCCGTACACCAGGGTGTCGACGGGCACGCCCGCCATGTCCATGGCCTCGGTGCCCCCCATGAATGCGGCGAGGTCGATGCCGTACACCACGAAGGGCTGCACCAGCAGCACGCCAAAGAACAGGCCGGCGGCCGCGCCCAGCACGCCGATGAACACGCCCTCGAGCAGCACCACCGAGGCGAGCTGTGCCGGCTTGAGGCCGATGGCCAGCAGCACGCCGAACTCGCGGGTGCGCTCCAGCACGCTCATCAGCACGGTGTTGAGCACGCCCATGGCCACGATCAGGCCCAGGATGGTGAGCATCAGGTCGCCGCCGGCGCGGTCGATGGCGATGAAGCCCACCAGCTCGGGTACCGCCTCGGGCCAGTCGAGCACGGCGAGCTCGGTGGACACCACCTCGCGAACGCGGGCGGTCGCCGCCGCCGACTCGGTGGCATCGGGTAGGTGCAGCGTCACCTGGTGCGCGATGTCGGGCTGCTCCATGAGCTCTTGCGCGGCGGCGAGGTGCACCACCCCGATGAAGCCGTCGGCCTCGGGCGAGCCGGTGCGAAAGATGCCGCGCACGCGGAACAGCCGGCTGTTGCTGTCGCCCGAGCCCTGCGAGCCCATGTACACGACCTTGTCGCCCAGATCGACGCCCAGGCGGTCGGCGAGCCCGATGCCGATCACGATGCCCCGGTCGTCGTCGAGCCACTCGCCCTGCACCAGCTTGTCGTCCAGGTAGCCGACCCGGGCCTCGGGCTCGGGGTCCACCGCCGACAGGGCCACCCCCACCGAGCTGGTGGGCGACATGAGCAAGCCACCCAGGAACAGGCGCGGTGCGACCGTGCCCTCGGGGTAGAGCTCGGTCAGCTGGGCACCCACGGACGAGGCACCCCGCACCACGAGCTCCTCTTCGCGCTCGGCCTGGTAGTCGGGGTGCTGCACCACCACGTGCCCGGCCAGCGACGACACGCCCTTGCTCAGGATGTCGTGGTACGTGCCGGTCTGCAGCGCGATGGTGAACAGCATCAGCGCCAGCCCGGTGGCGATGGCTGCGATGGTGATCAGGGTGCGGCGGGTGTTGCGGAACAGGTTGCGCAGCGCCAGGGACACGAGCTTCATCGCCTACTCCGTGCGAATCGCTTCGACCGGCGCGAGCGATGCCGCGCGCCAGGCCGGAAGCAGGGAGGCGCCCACCGACACCACGAAGACCGAGATCACCACGAACACGATGGTGATGGGCCGCACCACGCCCTTGAACACCGGGTCGAGGGTGACCCCGTTGAACGACAGCGGGCCATCCATCGACGCGCTGAAGTCCAGGCCGTACACCACCAGCCACCAGTCCAGCACCCCGCCGAGCAGCAGGCCCAGCGTGGCAGCCACCCCGGCCAGAAAGAAGCTCTCGAACACGATGAGGGCCACCATGCGCGTAGGGCGCAGCCCGATGGCCTTGAGCACCCCCAGCTCGCGCGTGCGCTCGAACACACTCATCATCATGGTGTTGAGCACCCCGAAGGCCGCCACCAAGAACACGATGCCCAGCACCAGCACCGCGCTGGCGTCTTGCATGGCCATCATCTCGGCCGTCTGGGGAGACGCCTCCCACCATGGCTGCGCGGCGACGGCATCGGTGTCCAGGGCGGCGGTGAGCCGCTCGGTGTAGGACTCGATCGTGTCGGGGTCATCGGTGAGCACGGTGATGCGATGGGCCTGATCGTCGAGCACCAGCAGGGTCTGCAGGTCCGCCAGGTGCATCAGCGCTCCACCCCGGTCGACGGCGGCGTTGCCGGTCTTGACCACGCCCACCACGTCGTACACGTCGTTTCCGATGGAGCCATCGGTGGCCTGGGTGACCACCACGATGGCATCGCCCACCCCCACCTCGATGTCGTCGGCAAGACCGGTGCCCACGAGCACCTCGTGCGCCGCATCGTCGCCCAGCGGACGTCCCGAGACGATCTGCTCCTCGAGCCGGGTGACGGCCCGATCGCGGGCGGGATCGAGCCCGACCAGCAGCCCACCAGCCGACTCCTTGGCCCCGCCGATCAGCGCGTAGCCCTCTAGACGCGGCGCCGCGGCAACCGTGCCGTCCAGGGCGTCGATCGTGGCCAGCCGCTGGTCGAGCTCGGGCACGGTGTCGTAGAGCACCCGCTTGGCGGCGTAGTCGGGGTGGCTCACCTGCACGTGGCCCAGCTGATCTTCGACCATGACGTCGAAGAGCATCTCGAACATGCCGTCCTGAAACGCGATGGTGGCCATGCACAGCGCCACCGCCACTGCCATGGCGCTGGCGGTGATGAGCGAGCGCCGCCGATGGCGCCACAGGTTGCGCCAGGCCACGGCCGCGAGGAAGCGCAGCTGGTTCACGGCTTTAGCGCCTGCAAGGTGAAGGTGTCGGCCGCCAGCTCGACGTCGAAGTCCATCTGGTGGTAGCGCACCTCGGTGAACTCGCCGGGCTTGTCGGCGGGCTCGAGCCGCATCACCCGAGGCACGGTGCGGCCGCCCAGCTCACCCACGTCCTGGAACTTCATGGTGCGCACCAGCTCGCCATCTTCGTCATAGAACAGGGTGTCGACGGGCAGCATGTCGGGACGGATGTGCGTCACCACCTTGCCCCACACCACCGGTGCATCCGGCCGGGGCACCAGCGTCACCTCCCAGTTCTCGGCGCCGTCGGCGGGCCTGGCGCTGACCGTGGCCTCGTAGTCGTCGGCCAGGCGGGATTCCTTGACGAGGTCGTCGTTGCTGAAGTGGCTGCCCATCCAGCTGCCCGACATCATGCCGGCGGGCACCTTCATGGTGCGGTCGACCTTGGGCAGGTAGTTCCAGATGTTGTCGCCGGACTTGAGCGTGGCGACGCCGGCGTCCTTGGCGGGCTCCAGGATGCGGATGAGCGTCTGGTCGGTGCCCTTTGCCCAGGTCTTCATCTTCATGGAGCGCTCGTAGCGCTTGGTCTTCACGTGCATTTCGATGACGCCGATGCTCTGTTCGCCGCGCAGCACGTCGTCGCTGGCATTGAGGAGTTCCTCGACCGTGGGCTCGTCTGCGAGCGCAGCGGCCACCAACAAGGTGACAAGCAGCATCTGGACCCTCCGTGTTACAGTTAGACTACCCGGTCGAACCGGTCGGTTCAAGAAAATTCGACCACCCGGTCTAAGGTTTCTCGCCCGCATGCCCACCAAGCGATTCCACAAGCTCGAACCCGACAAGGCTGCGCACATCCTGCGCGTCGCCGGGGCCGAGTTCGCCGCGAACGGCTTCGAGGGCGCCAGCTACAACCGCATCATCGCGGCGTCGGGCGTCAGCAAGGGCGCGATGTACTACTACTTCGAAGACAAGGCCGACCTGTACCAGACCGTGGTTCGGCGCTTCGCAGGAGACGTCATCGCCGGGCTGGGGCGGTTCGAGCCCGCTGCGAGCCCCGAGGCCTTCTGGGAGCAGGTCCACGCCAAGTTCACCGAGGCCTTCGTGCACTCCATGCACGACCCGGTGGCGGTGGGCCTCATCAAGTCGGTCGTTCGTGACGCGCCGGAGCTCGGCGTGCTCGACAAGCTGCGGGTGCAGATGGCCGAGTGGCTCGTACATCTGCTCGAGGTGGGCCAGGCCGCCGGCGCCATCCGCACCGATCTGCCCAACTCCTTCCTCATCGCGCTGGCCATGGGCGTGGGAGAGGCCCACGACATCTGGCTGGCCGAGCACATGCACGAGCTCCCTCCCCACCAGCTCGCGGGCGTGCTGCCGAACGTGATCGACCTGTACCAGAGGCTGCTTCGGCCCTAGAGGGGTGGCGCACCGGCAACCGGAGAGCCGGACGGACTGGCGGACTGGCGGACTGGCGGACAGACGGACTGGCGGACTGGCGGACTGGCGGACTGGCGGACTGGCGGACTGGCGGACAGACGGACTGGCGGACAGACGGACTGGCGGACAGACGGTGTCAGGAGACCATTTTCCGGAAATTGCAGCCCCTTGGTCCCGGCAGCAACGGCCGCTCAGGCAAGGACCAACGCACCCTGGCTTCCGAAAAATGGTCTCCTGACACCGTTCCGCCACCGTTCCGGACGTCTGCGACAAGACGCTCGAACCGGCAACGATGGGGATGACAACGACGGGTCAGGAGGCAGACCGGGAGAAGACAACGGTGTCAGGAGACCATTTTCCGGAAATGGCAGCCCCTTGGTCTCTGCCGCAACCTGCGCCCAGGCAAGGACCAACGCACCCTGGCTTCCGAAAAATGGTCTCCTGACACCGTTCCGCCACCGTTCCGCCCCTCCGCGGAACCCGTCGGCGACGGCTCCCATTCAGCACCGCGTGGCCTACGCCTTCTTGTACGGAGCCAGCTTCTCTTTCAGTGCGTCGATGGTGCCGCCCAGCAGACCCTCGAGCTTGGCGGCACTCTTGTCGCCCTTGTTGATGTGATCGTCGATCGAGATCACCTTGTTGGTGCGGGCGAACACGCTGTTGAGCTCGTGGTTGAGCTTGATCCCGCCCATCACCGGCAGCTTGAAGATGTTCTGCAGGTCGGTCTTGTACATGTTGAGCAGATCATCGGGATCGGCCAGGAAGTTGCGGACCTCGGCCGCGACCTGGAGCGTGGCCTTGGAGCCCAGAACCGCCTGGCTGAGCACACCCTGACCGGTACGCCGGTCCAGGATGATGCGGACCGAGAACAACACCGGGTCGTTCAGGGTCTTGAAGGTGACGATCTGCCGGTCGTCATTGGCCCGAAAGCTGATGGCCGGCCAGCCGCGGCGCGCCATGGAGCGGACGATCTCACCCACCAGGATCTCGTCTTTGCTCTCGCGCATCTCTGAGGCGTGCGCGAACGCCGAAAGAAAGCTGAACATCAGGCAAACCTCCCACGAAGGTACTTGCGCAGCGCGTGCACGCTCGACCCCAGGTGCTCTTGCAGGCGCGGGTAGTCGATGTCGTACGCGCGGGACACGTAGTCATCCAGGCACAGGAAGAGCGGCACTTGCACGTAGACGTACTGCGACTTCATGTCGCCGTCGACGCTGATGGTGCCCGGCGTGTCGCCGGTGAGGAAGCCGCTCTTGTACTCGGCCTTCAGCGCCTTCCACACCGACGTGAAGTTCTTGACCTTCTCGCCGTAGCCGACGACCACGCTCGCGCGCTGCCCCAGCACCTTGGCCGTCGCCAGATCGGGCGTCAGGTGGGTGAAGCGCACGATGATGCGGTCGCCCTCGCCCAGCCGCTCGAAGCGCAGGTAGTGGTGCTGACCGTCCGAGGTGAGGTCGATCAGCGAGTAGCCGTTGTCGAGGGTGCTGGTGATGATGGCACCGACGAACACCTCGTCGATGTGCCCCGCGAAGACGTGGTCTTCTTGGTAGTCCCAGCTCGCCTCGACCAGCTTGCTGAACACGCCGTCGAGACGGTCGTCCTCGGCGCTGGCGGGCGCGGGTGTGTCGCTCATGGAACCTCCGTTTGCGCAGTCGGGCACCGTCTCACGTCGGCGCCTGCCGATCAAGGGGAACCCGCAGCGCCCCTCGGGGTCCACCAAGATGTCCCCGGAGGTCCCCTTGATCACCGCGATCCTGCTCGCGTCGGCCGTGCATGCCCACGAGCCCCTCCCCGATGTCCGGCCGCCACCAGCGCCCCCTGCAGGCTCGCCGCCGGCATCTGCTCCGGCAGCGGCGTCCCGAGAGCTCGACCGCATCGAGAGGCGGCTGCGGCAGATCCAGGAGCGCAGCTGGCGTTCCCGGAGCGCCCTGCGCACCATGCTGGACGTGCTGTCGAACCCCGAGGACGAGCCCCGGCTGGGCCTGCGGCTGGACGACGACACCGGTCACAGCTGGGTGATCACCAAGGTTCGCCTCTACGTCGACGGCCGCGCCGTGTTCTACGACGCCGGCGCCCATGCCGAGCTTGCTCAGCGGCTGCAGAGCGGTGACCTGTGGAGCCACGGCCTCGACGTCGGCACCCACCAGGTGGGCATGGAGATGACCGTGCGCTGGCGCGGCCTCATCGGCAAGCCCGGACCCAGCGTCGAGGTGCGAACGGCCACGGATGTGCAGCTGGGGGTGGGCGACCGCATGACGCTCGCCATCACGCCAACACTGAAGCCCTTCGCGAGCTCCCCGTTCTTGGAGCGGCCGGATGTGGTTTGGAGGGAAGAGTAGGACGGTGTCAGGAGACCACTTTTCGGAAATGGGGGGTCGTTGGTCCGTCGGACCAACGACCCCCCATTTCCGAAAAGTGGTCTCCTGACACCGTCCCGCAACTTCACTGACACATGTCACTGACGTCTGTTAGTGAATGCTCCACCCTGGAGCCCACATGTCCGGATGCCCCTACCAAGCCGCCATGCGCGCCGCCGACACGGCTCGCCCCTCGTCGCTGCTCACCCGGCTCGCCGCACGGCTGCGCCCATCGGTAGCCCACGCCGAGGCCGAGGTCCGCCTGCTTCAGGCCCCGGCCGCAGCCCGCCGGCCCCGGCTCGCTGCCGCGCTGGGCGCGCTGGGCCGAAGCGCCACCGCCTGGCTCAACAACGAGCGCTTCGACGTGCGCCTGGGACGCCACCAGCTCAACCCCATCCGCATCGGCCACGACGTAGCCGAGATCTGGTACGGCGGCGTCGACCCCAACCTGCCACGCGAGTACTTCGGCGTGCTGGGCGCGATCTTCCGTGGCGTGTTCAACACCGCCAACCGCGCCCCCCACTTCGATCAGACCTACCGCGCCAACAAGGCCCGCGCCCAGGCCGACGCCGCCGCCGGAGTGCCCGTCAATCCCTACACCCCAGACGGCGACACCTGGGTGTACACCGTGCCCAACATGCCGCTCATCCGCTTTCACGGTGACGATGCCGTCGACACCGGCTTCGACGACAACCCCGGCCTGTTGATGCCGGTGTACTGCGTCAAGGGCCAGACGGCGCTCAAGGCCGTGTTCACCGAGGCCCGATTCGATCGTGGGCCGGTGCCCTACCACCTGCTCGCCCAGGCGGTGGGCAGCAGCACCCTGCAGGCCACCGATGACACCGCCGCAGCCGGGCTGTTCGCCGGCCGCACCCAGAACAACCGCACCTGGAAGAACGACCGCCGACTGGGCCTGCGCCTGGTAGGCCCCAAGGCCCTCGACCAGCTGCGCCCGGGCATGCTCGCCGCCCTCCACGATGTTCGGGCCGAGCTCGACGAGCACATCGCGCTCCGCCCCGACGAGCCGGTCGACGCCACGGTGATGATGTCGCGCATCGCCTACCGCATGATCATCCGCGCCGCGATCGGCGACGTCGACGATCAGGAGTTCAACGAGCTGGGCCGCGCGCTCACCGAGCCGGTTCGCGACGTGCTCGCCCACGTGATGCAGGCGTCGAACGGCTACCTGACCGACAAGGCCGGATTCGTCGCATCCATCCGCACCTGCAAGCGCCTGTTCGGAGAGATCGGGCGCATCGTGAGGCGCCTGCATGCCCAGGGCCGGCTGTCTGCCGAACAGACACGCAGCCCGCTCATCGACTTCGTGCTCACCGGCGGCGACGACGGCACACCACCTGACGACGATCGGCTGTTCACCTTGCTGATGCCGGTCATCTTCGGCGGGCACGAGACGACGGGCTTCACCCTGTCTTGGGCCGTGCTCGAGCTGGCTCGGGACCCGGGCCTGGAGCAGCGCTACCTCGCCGAGCTCGCCGCTTTCCAGGCCGACCACCGCGACGGTATCCGCCCCGGGCTGTACACCGAGCGCCCGGTGCAGCAGGCCCTGCTTTACGAGATCGGCCGGCGCTATCCGCCGGTGTTCGCCGTTCCGCGCACCGCCGGCCAGGCCGGCGTCATGCCCCCCGATCCCGACACCGGCATCGGTGCCTTCCGCTACCCCGCCGGAGCGCTGTTCCTGGCCGAGATCAGCGCCGTGCACATGGACCCCGACCTGTACCCCGACCCCCAGCGCTTCGACATCGACCGCTTCCTGCCGCCGCAGCCGATGCAACGTGCCGAAGCCGGCCGATGGACCCGCAAGCACATGGCCCGCCTCGAGAAGAACTTCCGGTACCTGCTGTTCGGCGCGGGGCCTGCGAAGTGCCTGGGCCAGCCCTTCAACCAGCTCGAGTTCAACCTGGTGCTCGACGAGCTGCTGCCTCGCTACCGCTTCGAGCTCGTCGATCCCGAGCGTGAGGTACGCCAGACCAACGCGCCGATCAGCGGGCCCGAGGCCGGCAGCCTCGCAGTGCGGATCAGAACTCGGCCACCGGGTTCGAGTCGAAGTCCCAGTTGAGCCCCAGCATCGACGTGCCCACCGACGTCTCGGTCGCGAAGCCCTCGCACTCCAAGAACCAGTTGATCTCCACCGACAGCGAGCCGCTCGAAGCGTACTCATCGGGCCCGGCCACGAAACCCTCGCCGTAGCCGCCCAGGTCGTCGCCGTTGTACAGCTCGATGGTGACGGCATCGTCGTCGTCGCTGGGCCGGGTGCCCTGCACGGACACCGCGATCGAGTCCACCGGGCAGTCGGTGGAGCCCCATGTCAGCGTTCCCAGATCCGCGTACGGCGTGCCGATCTCGTACAGCACCTCGACCGTGTCGTCCCACACATACAGGTAGGCCCCCTCGTAGTCCTCGGCATCGGCATTCCACGGCTCCCCCTGCCACGACAACGAGCCGTCCAACGCCGTGTCCACGACATCCGAGAAGGTCGCGGTCATGCCGTTGCCCTGCCCGTAGTAGGTCTCGCTCTCGCCTGCGCAGGCGGCCAGCAAGGGGACGAGGAGCAACAAGGATCGAGGCATGGGATCTCCAGATCGAGCCGAAGGCTACCTCAGCCCTTCAGGCCAGCCGCCCGATCCGGCCAGTCGGTGATCACGCCGTCGACACCCATGTCGAGCACCCGCTGGATCTCGGCCCCCTCGTTGGCCGTCCACACCATCACCGTGTAGCCACGGCCCTGCAGCCAGCGCGTCCACGACGGGGTGAGCCAGCTGTGCTCGGCGATCACCATGTCGGCCTGGGCCCGCCCGTTCATCAGCAGGTTCTGCAGCACGATCTTCTCGTAGAAGGCCAGGTCGGTCCCCTCGAAGCTGCCCACCAGCTGGCCCCGGATGATGGCCGGGTTCGCGAGCTTGATCTGCTCGAGCAGGAAGGGGTCGAAGCTGGACACGAACACCCGGTCCACCAGCCCGGCCCGCTCGATCTCGGCCACCACCGCCTTGGCCAGCGCCGGCTTGTCGTCGGTGGTCTTGAGCTCGATGTCGATCACCACCTCACCGCCCAGCGCATCGAGCACCTGCCGCAGCGTCGGTACCGGCTCGCCAGCGAACTCCGGAGCAAACCAGCTGCCCGCGTCCAACCGCACGATCTCGGCCAGCGGTGCATCGGCCAGGTTGCCCTCACCATCGGTGGTGCGGTCCAGCGCGTCGTCGTGCAGCACCACTGGTTCGCCCGTCGCGCACAGCCCCACGTCGAGCTCGTAGCTGAACCCGCCTTGCGCCGCCTTCTGGAAGGCCGAGATGGTGTTCTCGGGCGCCACCGCCGACCAGCCCCGATGCGCGATGATCGTGGGGCCCGGCCCGAGCAGGGTGGCGGTGCTGCGCGGCGAGTGGTGCGCGAGCCGGTACAGCGGCCCCATGAACAGCGTGAGCACCGCGAGCAGGAGCAGCACGGCCACGACGGCCGCAGCGATCTGGAGTCGAGTCATGGCGCGGGGCTAACAGGGTGCTGAAACGCGCGTTCCTCGCATTCAATCCACCGGGAAGGCGCGCTTCAACCACGGTGCCTCGGCCACCGCCCCGCTCTGGGTGAACGTCCACGTCTGCGCCCGCTTGTGCCCCTCGACGCGGTTCATGTCGTCGGGCTGCTCGAAGCGGAAGTGCACGGTCAGACCGTCGCGACGGAGCTCCGAGATGGCGAAGCCCCAGCGATCGGCGCGGGGAACGAGGGCCACCAGCTCCAGGATGTAGGCGATCAGCGCCTCGTCATCGAGCTTGGTGACATCGAGGGGGTGGGCCGTGCGGTGGTCGCGCACCCAGTCGAGCGAGGCCACGGCAAAGCGCCCAAGCTCCGGGTGGTACAGCACGCGCAGGTCGTCGAGCACGATGCCCGGAGGCCCCGCCGCCGGGTCCATGTACCGCACCTTCACCAGCTTGAACGGCGCAAAGTGCTTCAGCTCGACCGCGTACTCCAGCTTGTCGGTGCGCTCCAGCTGGCTTCGGGCGATGTTGCTGTCGGCCAGGATGGAGGCCTCGGCGGGCAGCTCCTTGCGGATCAGCTCGATGAGGTCTTGTTCGGGCCCCGCCAGGGCCGGCGACACCAGCAGCAGGAGGCACAGCAGCGCATTCATGAGGTCAGGATACCGGACTGGCCCGTACGCCGAGCGCGAGATCGTCGCTGGTGCCGAGATCATCGAGGTGATCCCCAGCCCTGGCCCATCACCCGTAGACCGGCTGCTGGCCCACCGGGACTCGCCTTGTGGTGAGTGATTCCACGAATCACCCGACACCGGACCTCCACCGACCAGCCGCCTCGAACGTCCACCTCGCCGGTTAGCCGCGACCGATGGCAGAAGCACCCCAGGAGCAAGCGCACCGCGAGGCGATCCTCGAGATCATCGTCAACGTCGTGGCGCCCACCATCGTGCTCATGATGCTGTCGTCAGACGCGTACCTGGGCTCGGCGGGTGGACTGCTCGCCGCCCTGGCCTTCCCCACTGGCCACAGCATCCGCGGGGTGATCCGGGCCGGCCGGGTCTCTCCCCTCGCCGTCATCGCGCTGGTCAGCATCCTGCTCACCGGCGGCATCGGCTTGCTCGAGATCGAGGTGCGGTGGTTCGCATGGAAGGAGGCGGCCTTCTCGCTGTTCTTCGGCGTGGCTACCGTCGCCTCGACCCGCACCCGCTGGCCCGCGATCCCCACGATGCTCGACCCGCTCCTGGACAGCGACAAGCTGAACGCTCTGCTCGACCAGCGCCAGCAACGAGAGGGCTACGAGGCCGACCTGATGCGCGCGACGTGGATGCTCGGAGCCGTGTTCCTGATCACCGCGGTGGCCTCGTTCTTCTTCGCCCGCTTCATGGTCACCAGCCCCACGGGCACCGAGGCCTTCAACACCGAGCTCGGCCGATACACCGCCATCTCCTTCCCGGCGATCGGCATCCCGAGCACCGTGCTGATGGTGTGGGTGCTTCGCGGCGTGCTCATCAGCATCGAGCAGCGAACCGGCCAAGAAATCGACGACCTGTTGCGTTAAGCTGGCCGACTGTCCGGAAGGCCCGTGTCCTACCTCGCGATCGCTCGAAAGTACCGCCCCGCCACCTTCGAGGGGATCGTCGGGCAAGAGCACGTCACGCGCACGCTCAAGAACGCCATCGAGCGGGATCGCATCCACCACGGCTACGTGTTCACCGGCGCGCGCGGCGTGGGCAAGACCACCGCGGCTCGGGCCCTCGCTCGCTCGCTCAACTGCGTCAGCGGCCCCACCGCCACCCCGTGCGGCGAGTGCACCAGCTGCGTCGAGGTCGCCGCCGGGCGCAGCCCCGACCTCATCGAGATCGACGGCGCCTCCAACAACAGCGTCGACGACATCCGCGAGCTGCGCGACACGGTGCGCTACGCGCCCACCCAGGGAAAGTGGAAGATCTACCTCATCGACGAGGTTCACATGCTCTCGAAGGGCGCGTTCAACGCGCTCCTCAAGACGCTCGAGGAACCTCCGGCCCACGTGGTCTTCATCTTCGCGACCACCGAGCCCAACAAGATCCCCGACACCATCCTGTCCCGGGTGCAGCGCTTCGACTTCAAGCGCATCCCCGTGCCCGCGGTCGTGGCCCACCTGGGCGAGATCGCGGGCAAAGAGGGCGTCACCATCAGCGACAACGCCCTGCGCCTGGTGGCCCGCGCCGGCGAGGGCTCCATGCGCGACGCGCAGTCGCTGCTCGACCAGGTCATCAGCTTCGCCGGCCAAGACATCAGCGACGACCAGGTCGCCGAGACCTTGGGCCTCATCGACCGAGGCTTGCTGTACGACATGCTCGAGGGCCTGGTCACGGGCCAGCCCGACAAGGCGCTCGCCACCATCGCCACGGTGTACAGCTACGGCTACGAGCTGTCCGAGTTCACCGGCGAGATGCTCGAGGTACTGCGCAACGCCGCCTTCTGCCGCCTGTCCAAGGTCGCCCGCGACCACGTCGACGTGAGCGAAGACGAGCTCGTACGCCTCGACCAGATCACCGACGGCGCCGACGTCGACGCTCTCAACCGCACCTTCCACGCCATGCTCGACGTGCACGACCAGGTCAGCCGCGCCAGCCGACCGCGCATCGTGCTCGAGATGGCCGTCGCCCGCCTGGCCGACAACCGCCCCCTGCAGCCCATCGGGGCTCTGGTGGGCCGCCTCGAGGCCATGGAACGCCACCTCCGCCAGGCGGGGGTTCGCCCTTCGTCCAGCGGCCCACGAGGCCGATCATCACGAGGCTCCGGCTCCACTCGACCGTCGGGCTCCGACGATCGGGGGGCGCGACCTACCACGACGCCCGACGCCAGCACCCCAGAGCGCCGCGAGCCCCCCAAGGCAGCGGTCGTCGCCGACCCTCCAGCCGCCGTGCATCGCGCCGAGCCGCCTCGTGCCCAGGGCAACCAGCCAGGTCCGCCCGAGCCTCCGGACAGCCATTACGACTCGGTGGCCTCCAGCGCGCCTGCCAGCGCCGATCACGCACCCGATGCGCCCGATGCGCGCCAGGCCAGCCCGCCCCAGCGCGGTGGCGAGCGTGCGTCGCAGCCCCTCGACCCCAAGCAGCGCTGGCGCGGCTTCATCGGGCGCCTCAACGGCACGCAAGCTGCCTTCTTTGCCAAGGGCAAGCCCGAGTGGCAAGCCGGCGAGCCGCTGCGGGTGACCTTCACCGGCGCCCGTGACGTGGCCCTGGCCCGCCGCTACAAAGACAGCGAGCTGGTGCACGACGCCATGGTGCTGTCCTACCCCCAGGGCACCGAGCTGGTGGTCATCGACCGCGCCGTCACCGGCGACATCCACGAAGATCTGCTGCGCCAGGCGGCTCGCGACCCCGACCTCCAGCGCATCATCAACACCCTCGGCGCCAAGCCGGTCGCGGCCCGCCCCCTGAAGACCCCCGACAAGGAGAACCCATGAACCCCAACGACCTCGGCCCCCTCGGCGGCATGCTCGGCCCCATGCTTCAGGGCATGCAGCAGCGCGCCGAAGAGATGAAACAGAAGGCCGCGAGCACGCAGGTCGAGGGCTCGGCCGGCGGCGACCTCGTCAAGGTGGTCATGACCTGCGACCACAACATCGTCAGCATCTCCATCGGTGATGCGGCCATGGACGACCGCGAGATGCTCGAAGACCTGATTCGCGCCGCCACCAACGAGGCCCTGCGCAAGGTCGCCGAGCACACCGCCGGCAACCTGCGCAACCTCGCCGGTGGCCTGCCCATTCCTCCCGGCCTCATCCCGGGGATGTAGCCGCACGTGACCCAGCCCGACCCCATCAAGGCCGCGGTGCAGCAGCTCTCGCGGCTGCCTGGAATCGGCCAGAAGACGGCCTCTCGCCTGGTCTACTGGCTGCTGCGTGCACCCGAAGGCACCGCCAACGACATCGCCGCGGCGCTGAGCACCCTGGGCGAGGGCGTGACCGAGTGTGGCCAGTGCCGCGACCTCGGTGGCGCCGACCCCTGCGCCATCTGTGGCTCGCCCAGCCGCCAGCGCGAGGTCATCTGCGTGGTCGAGCACCCCCAAGATGTCGCGGCCTTCGAGCGAAGCGGCGAGTATCGGGGGCTGTACCACGTGCTGCACGGAGCCATCAGCCCGCTCGACGGCATCGGCCCCGACGCCCTGCGCATGCGCGAGCTTCTGGCCCGGCTGCGCGATGGCACCGTAAAAGAGGTCATCGTGGCCACCGACCCCGACGTCGAGGGCGACGCGACGGCCCTGTACCTGGGGCGGCTGCTCCAGGGCATCGACATCCGCGTCACCCGGCTGGCCCACGGCATCTCGGTGGGCACCGAGATCGAGTACGCCGACGCGGTCAGCTTGGCCCGCGCGCTACAGAACCGCACCGAGCTGTGAGCCAGCCATGACCGTCATCGTCAACGGCACCCCACGCGAGCTGCCCGATCAGAGCACGATCACCGACCTGCTGCGCCAGCTCGAGCTCGATCGTGACGGCATCGCCGTGGCGGTCGATCTCCACGTCGTGCCCCGCACCCAGCACCCCCACACGGCGCTGCAGGAGGGCAGCAAGATCGAGGTGATCCGCGCCGTGGGTGGAGGTTGACGCCCGAGCCCACGGTCATCTACCAGGACGACGACCTGCTGGTGGTCGACAAGCCCTTCGGCGTCGACAGCCAGAAGCTGTGGGACCAACTGCAGCAGGATCACGAGTACCTGGGCATGCACCACCGCCTCGACCAGACCGCCTCGGGACTGCTGCTGTTCACCCGCGACACCCGGGCCAACGCCGCCGTGGCCAAAGGCTTTCGCCATCACCGCATCCAGCGCTCGTACCACGCCGTGCTGATGGGCACCCTGACCGAGCCGGCCACCTGGAAGAGCGGCATCGAGCGCAAGCAGGCCACGACCTACGCCACACCCATCGGCACGGGGGGCGGCATGAGCGCGGCCCGCCTGGAGCTCGAGACCGGCCGCAAGCACCAGATTCGCATTCACGCCGCCATGGCGGGTCTGCCTATCCTGGGTGACCGACGCTACGGCGCCGAGGTGGGTCGCGCCTGGGCTCGGCTGGCGCTGCACGCGGCGAGCCTGCGGCTGGTGCATCCACGGACCGGGGCCGAGCTACTGCTCCAGAGCCCCATTCCAGCCGATCTGACAGAGATCTGGCGTCTGGCTGGGGGCCCAGGCTGACCGCCGGATTGCGTGGTAGGCTCGATGGGATGATCGATGATGTCGTCTACGAAGTACCGGCCGAGTTCCGAGAGAGGTTCAAGAGCTTCCTCTCGCAGCCGGGCTTCGACAGGTCCAAGCTAGAGAAGCAGCTGCAGACGTACCTCGAGACGGTTCGCCTCATCGCGCCCATGGTCAAGGCCTTCAACCTGCAGCAGATGGAACAGCTCGGCGAGGTAGGCCTGGAGCTGCTGAAGGCCGCCGCAGACGACCCCGAACGCCAGCGCCTGGCACAGGCCGCCGTCCGCTACCTGATCGAAGAAGAAGAAGACGACGAGATCACCGGCGTGCTGGGGCTCGACGACGACGTGCTGGTGATGAATGCCGTAGCCAGGGCCTTTGGCCGGGCAGACCTCATGGTCGAATACCGGTAGCGCCGAACTCCGCCGCATACCGGCAGAGAACGCCGCCATCGGCCGCGACCTCGCCGAACACCGCCGCATACCGGCGGACGAGCCGGGGGTTGGCCGCGACCTCGCCAAACACCGCCGCATACCGGCAGAAGACCCCGCCATCGGCAGCGACCTCGCCAAACACCGCGGCATACCGGCGGACAAGCCGGGGGTTGGCCGCGACCTCGCCGAACACCGCGGCATACCGGCGGACAAGCCGGGGGTTGGCCGCGACCTCGCCAAACTCTGCCGCATACCGGCAGAAGACCCCGCCATCGGCCGCGACCTCGCCGAACACCGCGGCATACCGGCGGACAAGCCGGGGGTTGGCCGCGACCTCGCCAAACTCTGCCGCATACCGGCAGAAGACCCCGCCATCGGCCGCGACCTCGCCGAACACCGCCACATACCGGCGGACGAGCCGGGGGTTGGCCGCGACCTCGCCAAACTCTGCCGCATACCGGCAGAAGACCCCGCCATCGGCAGCGACCTCGCCGAACTCCGCCGCATACCGGCAGAAGACCCCGCCATCGGCCGCGACCTCGCCAAACTCTGCCGCATACCGGCGGACGAGCCGGGGGTGGCCGCGACCTCGCCAAACACCGCGGCATACCGGCGGACAAGCCGGGGGTTGGCCGCGACCTCGCCGAACACCGCCGCATACCGGCGGACGAGCCGGGGGTTGGCAGCGACCTCGCCGAACACCGCCGCATACCGGCGGGCGAGCCGGGGGTTGGCAGCGACGCCGTCGCCACCAGAGTTGAGAGCCGGGCACCCCATAGCCCCGAAGGAACCGACTACCGTTGCTTCCTTTCGGACCTGGCGGGGTTCACGGGCTCCGGTCTACGGGACCCGACTCTCAACACTGATGACGAGGACGATCTAGGCGCTCTTGCGCTGGGAACAAGGGGGTGGAGGCCCCCGAATGACCCCAGGAGCCGAAAGGCCCCGTTCAGGGTCGAAAATCGCATGGCGGAGAGAGAGGGATTCGAACCCTCGGTGAGCTTTCACCCACACACGAGTTCCAGTCGTGCACCTTCAACCACTCGGTCACCTCTCCGGACCATGCATAAACAGCGGAGAGAGAGGGATTCGAACCCTCGTTACACTTGCGCGCAAACTGGATTTCGAATCCAGCGCCTTCAACCACTCGGCCATCTCTCCGATAAAACGAACCTCCCGCGGGTCGGGTCACCCGGGGGGTCAGGAAGGGCGGGACTTGCGCTTGCGAAGCTCGCGGAAGAAGTCCGTGAGAATGCCGGAGCATTCGGCCTCGCGGACACCGGCCACCACGTCGAAGCGGTGATTCAGCCGGTCGTCGCTAGAGAGGTCTTCTAGCGTGCCCAGGAATCCGCCCTTCGGGTCGGTGCAGCCGTACACGCAGCGCTCGACGCGAGCCAGCACCATGGCACCGGCGCACATGGCACAAGGCTCGAGAGTGACGTAGACCGTGCACCCCTCGAGGCGCCAGCTGCCGAGCTTGGCGGCTGCCTCGCGCATGGCGATGAGCTCGGCATGTGCGGTCGGGTCTTGGTCGATCTCTCGGCGGTTGTGTGCGCTGGCCACGATCTGGCCATCTCGCATGATGACTGCCCCTACGGGAACCTCACCCAAGCTGGCTGCCGCCGCTGCGAGCTGCAGTGCGATGGCCATGGGTTGTTCGTGCAGGGGGTCGCTCATGCCGCCCAATCGTCAAAGAGCAAGTGGGGACAGCGCCCCCGAGCCCCGGGCACCTATCGCGGCCCGTGGGGGTGTCAATCGCCCTGGCCTGGGATCGATGGGCCTGTGCACGATCCACCGGGAACACCGCCGGCCGCCGGCGGGTCTACTGGCTGTTGCTTGTGCCTGGGGCCCGCCCGCCCTACCCTGTCTCGTCTTCTCTTCGAGAAACGGAGGATCGCCAATGGCTGGTCGCAGTTGCTTCACCGCTGCCCTGCTCTTCATGACCACCGCCGCATTCGCGGCCCCGGTCAATCTTCAGACCACCGACGGCATCTCGCTCTCGGCCGAAGACGTCGGCAGCGGCGAGACCGGCGTGCTGCTGGTGCACCACAAGGGACGCACCAAAGAAGACTGGGATGCCTTCCAGAAGAAGGCCGCCAGCCGCGGCTTCAAGGTGGTTGCGGTCGACCTTCGCGGCCACGGCGCGTCGGCCGGGGGCAAAGACGACTTCACCAAGATGAGCGCCGACGTCGACGCCGGGGTGGCCTACCTCAAGAACGCCGGCGCCAAGCGCATCGCCGTGGTGGGCGCCGAGCTCGGGGCCAACGTGGCGCTCGAGTCGGCCAAAGACAACGCCGACGTCAACACCGTCATCTTGCTGTCGGCCAGCCTGGTCAGCAGCGGCCTCAAGAGTGGGCCCGCGCTCGAGGCCTACGGCGATCGCCCCGTGCTCATCGTCGCCAGCGAAGAGAATGCCTACCACGCCAAGTCGGCCGCCTACCTCGAGGGCAAGGCCAAGGGGCAGTACCACATCGAGATGCTCAACGGCGCCGGCGCCGGCACCAAGATGCTCACGCGCGATCCCAACCTCGAGGGCATCGTGATGTCGTGGCTCAACGACACCTTCTTCTTGACCACCGCCGAGGGCCAGCAGAAGCAGCTGAACACCGGCGACACCAGCACCGTCGAGACAACCGGCACCAAGTTCGGCGACTCGCGCGAAGAAAAGAAGAAAGAGCCCGAAGAGCCCATGCAAGAGCTCAACCTCGACGACTGACGCCGGTGGCTACCGCCGTGGTCAGGGCGCCCCGGCGACCCCGCCGTCTGCGCTCACCAGCACTGCCGCCACCGCCGCGGCCACCACACCCAGGCCGACCCAGCCCACCTTTCGCTTGCGCGGCGGGGCCTGCTCGACCGCCATCGCGGCGCTCAGCTCGGTCTGCTGGTCGGGGTAGACCATGAGCGTCATGAACAAGGGCACGTGCGCGTCGGCCGTGAACTCGAGGGTGTGCTTGCCCGCCGTGACCGGGTCGATGGTGATGCCAAAGGGAGCAGGCAGGCTGGGACCACCGTCGATCTGAACCGAGGCCGACTCCGGCAGCCCATCGATGCGAAGGGCGCCGAGCCCCCCAAACAGGCGATCGACCAGCTCGGGCTCGGGCCAACCAGCGGTCAGGCCCGCGATGCCCTGCCGAAAGCCACGGTCGGCCCCCACATCGACGATGCGCACCCCAAAGGTGTCGGCGTCGACCCGGTCGATGAGCACCACCTGCTCGAGGCCGGCCGCCTCACCGGCGCGGCGCCAACAGGCCACGTCGGAGCCGCAGCGTCGGCGCAGGACCGCGGGAGACTCCCCGATTCGCCCCTCCAGGACCGACGACGAGATGGTGACGTAGCCCGCCGTGCCCAGCAGCCACGCGACCCGCTCGGCGAGCTGCTCGCCGGCGTCGGCATCAACCGGGTCGGGAACGGTCAGCGCATGCACGGGCAGAGGTGCCGCGCCTGCCGACATCGACAGCGCCACCCCAACCACCATCGCCATGAGATACCCCAGAGCCATGCGTGCTCTTCCCGAGTTGCCCGACCTCCTAACGCGCGCCGACGCCGCCATTCGCGCCGCCGGCGGGCGCGCCTATCTGGTGGGCGGCTGTGTGCGAGACCACCTGCTGGGTCGCCCAATGAAGGACTGGGACGTCGAGGCCTACGGGCTCGAGGAGCAGGTGCTGCACCGGGTGCTGCGGTCTGTGGGCCCCGTCAACGCCGTCGGCAAGAGCTTTGGTGTGTACAAGCTGGGGCCCGGCGGCCGCGAGATCGACGTGAGCCTGCCCCGGCGCGACAGCAACGCCGGGCCGGGCCACCGCGGAATCGCCGTCGAAGGCGACCCGCACATGTCCATCGCCGAGGCCGCTCGACGCCGCGACCTCACCATCAACGCGATGCTGGTCGACCTGGACACCCGCGAGCTCATCGACCCGCACGGAGGTGCCGCCGACCTGAAGGCCGGCCTGCTGCGGGCCGTCGACGAGCACACCTTCCTGGAAGACCCGCTGCGGGCCTTGCGCGCGGTGCAGTTCGCCGCGCGGCTGGGCTTCACGCCCACGCCGTCGCTCATCGACCTGTGCCGGCGCGCCCAGCTCGACGAGCTCCCGGCCGAGCGCGTCCAGGGCGAGTGGCTCAAGCTCCTGCTCGGCTCCCAGCACCCCAGCGTGGGGCTGCGCGTGGCTCGCGACGCCGACATCCTTGCCCGGGTGTTCCCCGACGCCCCCCAGGACGACCGGGTCGACGCCAGCGTCGATGCGGCCGCCACACGGCGCGACACCCTCCAGCACGAGGGTCGCCGACTCGCGCTCATGCTGTCGGCGTGGCTGCACCCTTGCACCGCCCCCGCGGCGCAGGCCACGCTGGACCGCCTGTGGCTGCACAAGTGGCAAGGCTACCCCCTGCGCGACCGGGTCCTGGCCGCCATCGCCCACCGCCTCGACCCCATTGCGAGCGACGCCGAGCTGCGCTGGCTCTCCACCCGCGCCGAGGTCGAGCTCACCCTCGAGCTCCGCCAGGCCAGCACCGGCGAAGACCTCGCCGAGCGCCGCATGTGGGCCCAGGCCCTCGGCATCGCTCACGAGCCTCCGGAGCCCCTCTTGAGAGGCCGCGACCTCCTGGGCCGCCTGGACCCGGGCCCCCACATGGGCACGCTGCTACGAGCCGCCTACGAGGCCCAGCTCGACGGCAAGGTGAGCACGACCGACGAAGCGCTGAGCCTCGTCGCGGGACTCAGCTAGAACGCGCCGCCCGTGGGCGTATCGTCGGGGTCGCCACAGAAGCAGTGGTCGGTCTCGCAGTCGATGGCGCCAGACGCGGCTCGGTTGGCCTCGCCTTCGCAGTAGTCGGCCATGTCGTTGCCGCTGCAGAAGGCCTGCTCGAACTCGATGGCGGCGTCCCAGGGCTGCAGCGGATCTTCTTCGCTGTCGCGGGGTCGCACGGACTCGCCGCGAATCAGGCACTCGTCGTTGCCGCCGGTCGGGCTGCCGTTGCTGAGCACGCTGGAGCACGTCCCGTTGGCGAGCAGCAGGCCGTAGCCGAGCCGCCGGTCGTCGATGGGCACGCTGAAGGTCTCGAGCAGGCCCACGTAGCTGACGCCCGGCTGGGTGTTGCGGATGGTGCAGTACTCGGGTGACCCTCGACCCGCGTGGCCGCCGCTGTCCTGCAGCATCGAGGTGATGACGCACTCGTTGAGGGCGACCTCGATCTCTTCGTCGAGCGAGTCTTCGTAGCGAACAAAGAAGTCGCCGATCTCGCCGCCGTTCTCTTCGGTGGCCGGGGTGCCGGTGTAGTACGTGGCAAAACCCGCGAACAGGTCGATGTCGCCGTCGTCGAAGGGGTTGTCGGGGTAGCTGTAGCGGCTGTTCGGGTTGCGAACGGCCACCGACTGGTTCCAGAACACCGCCTCGGGGTCGACAAAGATGCAGACGCTGTCGCCGGTGCCCTCGAAGGTGAAGGTGACGCCGCCCTTGGCAGCGGTGCCCGTGGGGCCGATCTCGCCGATGATCACCGCACCCTGAACGTCTTCGGCGCTCTCGATGTTGGCGGGGGTGAGGTTGCCGAGGTGGTCGACACCGCGAACGCCCTCGATGGCACCGTCGAACAAGAAGTCGCCGCTGTAGTCACAGCCCACGCCCATGGCCAACGGAACGGCCACCGCCAGGGCGGCAACCGGAGCGCGAAGCGTCCCGCGCAGCAGACGGCTCATCGGAGCACCTCGTGATCGAATCGGATGATGACCTCGTCGTTGACGGTCTCGTAGACGTGCCAGCCGCCAGAAGAGACCGTCCAGTCGCCGGGGCCAATGTAGGTGGACGGCTGGTTGAGCAGGTCGCGGTGCTGGGCGCCGGTGCGGTAGTCGCTGGTGTATTCCTGCTCTTGGTAGCCGTCGGCGTCGTTGCAGGTGGAGAACCGGAAGCCGTCCTCGGACGGCGCGTCCATCCAGCCCCACAGCGCCATGCCCTCGAAGTAGTCGGCCTGCCAGATGATGAAGTCGGCCTCGAAGTCGCCGTCGGCGTTCTCTTGGAAGTCGAGGTCCTTCTCGTCGATGACGTCGTCGCCGTTCTCGTCGAGGGCGGTCAGACGAATCTCGTCGTCGGTGGTGTAGTTGAGCTGGTCGTAGCAGGCCTGGCGGATCACGTCGCCGGTCTCGATGGTGTTGCCCGTGCGATCGACCACCGGGTCGTCGAGCCGGACCCGGAACCAGCTGAGCAGGTCGTCGAAGTCGATGAAGCGGCCGCTGGCGACGCGGCAGGTGAGGTCTTCGACGCAGGGGTTGCGGAAGTCACCCAGGCTGGTGCCGCCGTAGGGGTAGGTGTCTCCCGGGATACCGGGCTGAAACACCGGGCCGATCTCGGGATGCGGGTACTCCAGCAGGTTCTCGCGAACCGAGGGGAACAGCCCGAGGTAGACCGGGCCGATGAGGCGGGAGTCGGTCACCTCGACGGTGTTTCCGGCCTCGTCGAGCATCATGCGCGTGGCCGCCGCGCGCGGAACCACGACCTTGCCGGTCATGTTCTGAACGACAAAGCCTTCGTCGTAGGTGCAGCCCGTGGAGGCGAGCAGCGCGAGGGTGGCAGCGACAAGAGCGATGGGGGTGCGAGTGGTCATCTGCTTCCTCCTTAGAATTGGTAGCGCAGGCCGAGCTGGATCCGGAGCGGATCCTGCCGACTACGCGCGAGCAGCCGGTTCTGGGTGTACAGCAGCGTGCTGACCCCGAACGGTGCGCGGTTGTTGGTGATGTTCTGGGCCGACGCCTGCAGGATGATCTTGCCCTTGCGGACGTCGAACTCCTGGTTGAACTGCACGCTCAGGTCCCACGTGTCGGGGAACTGCGTGTACAGACCACGGTCGCGGATGCGCAGGGAGTACGACTGGTTCAGGTCGCTGTAGTAGCGCCGCTCGAGGGGCGGACCGCTCCAGTAGGTGAAGCTGAAGCCGATGACCTGCTGCCAGGGGTCGGTGGGCAGCTCCCAGCTGCCGTACGCCTTGACCACGTGCACGGTGTTGGTGAGCAGCGCGCCGTAGTTGTACTGGGTCTGCGGATCGTTGATGAAGCTACCGGACTGCGCCCCGGCGCTGGTTCCGAAGCTGTTGGTGTACGTGTAGGTGACGCGTCCGAACCACCGCTTGGCCAGCACCTTGTCGATGTAGACATCGGCCTGGTAGTAGTCGCGCAGGGCCAGGTTGGGCGTGCGCAGCTGACCGATCTGGTAGAACTGGTCGCCGAAGCGGGAGCCGATGATCTGGCTGCCGTCCTGGTCGTAGATGAGGTTCTTCTCTTCGGGTTCGTACAGGTTGCGCGTGAACTTGCCGGTGAGGTTGACACCCAGAGCAACGTCTTCGACCAGCTCCTGCTGGAACATGAACAACGCCTCGTCGGACCGCGGCATGCGCAGCTTCTCGTTGGCGTAGTTGTTGTTGATGTTGGGCGCGTAGTCGTACATCAGCGACTGGCCGTTGTTGAAGCCCTGGCCGCCCTCGCCGTTGAGGAACTCGCCGAAGTACAGCTTGCTGCCGTACCCGGTAGCGCTCGTGTAGCTGGCCACGCCCAGACGACCGGTGTCGTTGAAGCGCCCGAAGCCACCCGAGATCTTGGTCTTCTGCTTGCCGAAGGGGTCCCACGCAGCGTACAGGCGTGGCCCGAGCATGGTGCCCTGCACCACGGGCTCGCCCAGATCGTTGCGCACCACCGCGTTGTCGAGGCGGCTACCGCCCTTGATGGTGACGTTCTTGACGGGCTTCCACTCGTCTTGGGCGAACACGTTCCACTGGCTCATGGACGTGCGGAACTTGATGGGTCCGGTGGTCTCGAGCCAGTAGTAGTTCTGGAAGGTGTTCGGGTCGAAGGTGACCTCGTTGAGATCGTAGTACAGCAGGTTGCCGCTGTAGCCCTGGACCTGGTCCCACACGTTCTGCACGGCCTCGACGCCGAACTTCATGTCGTGGGTGCCGCCGAGCGGATCTTCGACAGACAGGACCGACAGCTTGCTGCTGGCCTGGTAGCGGAAGCGGTCGTCGAAGTAGAAGTAGCCGAAGTTGACGCTGTCGTAGGCGCCAAAGACACCGACGCGGCCAGGGGTGGTCCAGTCTTCGAAGTTCTCGGCCTCGCCGGGTTCGCAGGGGTGGTAGCCCGAGTCGGTGTGGGTGCACGGCACGCCACCGACCTCGATGAAGGACTTCTGAACCACGACCTGGGTGTCGATGTTGGCGTCGGGCGACAGGAACCACTGCCAGCGGCCCTGAGCGGCGTAGCCACCCTGTGCCTGGCGGTCTTGGGCTTCGGGCTTCACGAAGGCGTTCGACTGGTTGGTGTTGTCGATGACCGTGGGGTCGAGCTGGATGAAGCTGGTGATGCGGTGTTCGGCGTTGGGCTGCACCGTGAGCTTGCCCAGCACGTAGTGCGCGTCGTAGTCGCGCGGCAGGTCGATGCCGACGTTCTGGTTGAGCGTGCGGGAGTGCTGGTACGACAAGATGAACCAGGCCCGGTCACGCACGATGGGGCCGGACAGCTTGGCGCTGACCTGCACGGCGGTGGAGCTGGTGTCGAAGCCCGTGGGGGCCAACAGGTAGCCGTCGGCGGTGTAGCGAGCGTCCATGCGGGGACGCCAGTTGCTGTTGTCGTAGAAGACCGAGGTGTCGAAGGACAGGTTGTTGGTGCCCGACTCGGTGACCAGGTTGACCACGCCGCCCAGGCTGATGCCGTACTCGGGCATGTAGCCGCCGAGCAGCACCTCGATCTGCTGGATGGCGTCGTAGTTGAAGTTGAGCGAGAAGGTGCCCGTGACGGGGTCGGTGATGGTGGCGCCGTCGAGCATGTAGGTGTTTTCGTTGTAGGCCGCGCCACCCATGTTGGGGTTGCCGCCGTTGCCCGGCCCGACGCCAGCGACCATCTGGATGGCCGACTGGTACGAGCGACCCGCGGGGATGCGCTGCAGGAACTCTTTGGTGAGGACCTCGCCGCGGGTGGTGTTGGTGACGTCGACCGCCTGGCGCTTGCCCTCGACGACGATCTCGTCGCCTCCGCCATCGACCGGCATCTCGATGCCTTGGGAGGCGGTGCGGTTCACGGTCACCACGATGCCCGTGTAGGTGACCGTCGAGAAACCTGCCTTGGTGGCAGTGACGTCGTAGGATCCGGGAGGCAGACCGACGAACATGTAGTCGCCGTCGATGTCCGTGATGCGCTGCTGCGCGCCGCCGATCAGCTGGTCGGAGGTGATCGTGACCACGACCTCGGGGATCGGCAGGCCCTCTTCGGCGTCGGACACGTAGCCCTTGAGCGAGCCAGTGGTGACCGCCCACGCCGGAACCGCCATGGCCAGCGAGACCAGCATGGCGACGAGAACGGCGAACGTCTTTTCGGGAACGAAGAAGCGCATGGGGTGCCTCTGACAGAGTGCAGGCTCGGGATGCCGCCCGAAGCCCTCGATTCCCCCGAAGATGCCCGTTGCCGGGCACAGTTTCGGAGCTGGGCAGAAGTACCCGTCGCCCGGCATCAAGTCAACAAATCGCGCCGTTCTGACGTCAAGTGTTTGTCGAGCCCCCTTCGCATCTGGCCTTTTGAAGGGGTCCGCCGCCAACACCGGGCGATCATCGAACGTCTGCGGTGTTGACGATTGGCCCCGGACGCGTGAAGGATGCGCCGCTACCCGGCCACTCCTGTGTCCGGTGATCTGCGTCAGGAGTCGGAATGAAGCCCTCCCAAATCCTTCTCGGTCTCGCGCTGGCCTTCGGGGCCTTCGTCCCAGCCACGTCGACGGCCACCTCGCTGGTGTCGTTGACCGACGCGCAGATGGTCGACGCCTCGGACTACGTCGTCGAAGGCACGATCACCGAGGTGTGGGTCGAGTTCGACGACAACGACGCCATCTGGACGCGCGCCAAGATCGCCATCACCACGGTGTTCAAGGGCAAGGACGCGCCCAACGAGCTGATCATGGACACCATGGGCGGCGAGATCGACGACGAGATGCTGATGGTTCCGAGCTCGGCCCGCTTCAGCGAAGGCGAGAAGGTCATCGTCTTCTTGGCCGAGATCAAGCACGGCACCCGCCTCACCCCGGTCGCCATGAGCCGCGGCAAGTACACCCTGCGGCGTGCCCCCGGCGAACGCGAGCTGTACGCCACCCGCTGGCGCCCGCAAGACGGCGTTCCGTACGACCACCGCTTCATCCCCCATCCCCAGCCCGAACACCGCATCTACGTCGACGACCTGCGCACCCGCATCCAAGAGCGCGTGGTGGCCGGCTGGGACGGCAAGCCCATCCCGGGGGTCACCATCGAACACCTCGGCCAGATCAATACCGATCTGTACCGGAGGATCCACTGATGACCCTGCTCCTCACGCTGCTCACCATCGGTAGCGCCAACGCCCAGGACCACCTGGGCGAGGCTTGGATCTCCGACGACTTCCCCGTCCCCTACGAGATCTCCAACCAACCCGAAGACTCGCTGCCCGAGGGCTACCAGTTCGAGGCGATCCAGAGCGCCTACCAGGTGTGGGCCGACAGCGCCGCCTGCGCCGGGCTCTCGTTCGAATACCAGGGCGAGACCGACCTCAACACCGGCTACACCTTCGACTACCACAACCGCCACAGCTTCGACGACCCGGCCGATTCGCTCGGCCCTGGCGTGCTGGCGGCCACGCTCAACCAGCCCAGCTTCGGGGCCCCCAAGGCCTTCGTCAAGAACGGCCGCACCTACGACCGCATCCTCGACTCCGACATCGTCTGGAACGACAACGTCGACTACGCCACCACCGAGGCGATCGAGAACGGCACCTGCTCCGGCGAGCACTCCTTCGAGGCCATCGCGGTGCACGAGATCGGGCACAAGCTCGGCATGGCGCACACCTGCGAACAGAACGACGTGTGCAACCGCCCCGAGAAGCTCGAAGCCACCATGAACTGGACCGACAACAGCGGCGCCTGCAGCCTGCAGCAGCTCACGCCGAACTGGCTCGACATCCAGAACATGGAGTCGCTGTACGGTCCGTCGGCCAGCTTCGAGTGCAGCCACGAGCTGAGCCCCGGAAGCACCGACACCATCGCAGTCGGCAACGTGCCCTTCGAGCTGAAGTGCCGCATGAAGTCCGATGTGCCCGACGAGGTCGTCAACGCCGAGTGGTACTTCGGCGACGGCGGGGTGGACACCGAGCTCGACGGCACCCACATGTACACCGAGGCCGGCAACTACACCGTTCGCGTGTGCTTCCAGGGCGAGAACGACACCTGCGGCGAGTGGGAACACTGCTTCCGCCGCGAAGGCTACGTGCGGGCCTGCGCCGTGCCCGAGCCCAGCTTCACCATCGATCACGTCAACGGCCTGACCCACGACCTGCTCAACGACACCGATCTGTCCGTCTACGGCTGCATCTTCGAGGTGCAGTGGGACATCTTCCGCGACGGCGAGGCCGAGCCCTTCCTGCAGCTGCGCAGCTGGGAACCCCAGGTCACCTTCGACGAGCCCGGCGACTACCGCATCGTGCTCAACGTGGGCGGTCCGGCCGGCACCGGCGCCGCCGAGCTGGTCACCACCATCAAGAGCCGGGTCGGTGAGGGCTATGGCGCCTGCGCGACCGGACCTGCCACCGGCTTTGGCGGGGCGCTCCTGGTCATGCCGCTGATCATCCTCGGACGCCGCCGCCGCGAGTGACGCTGCTCCTGCTCCTGCTCTCGTGCACCTCGGGGCCACCGCGCCCCGAGCCCACCGCGAGTCCAGGTACGGCGGTCTCTCTTGCGCACGCCGTGCCCACCCAGCTGTCCCTGCCGGCATCCAGCCGCAGCGAGCCTCCCGCCCAGCTTCCGATGGGCCCGTGGCAGCTGGCCACCAGCACCGCTGAGTACCAGGAGTGGGTGGCCCCGGTGCCGCTGCGCACCCGCGCCATGTTCACCGCCCGCCCGCAGAAGGGCATGTCGGTCCACACGGCCGACGGCAAGGCCATCTCTCACGCCAAGCGCGTCAAGGGCAAAGGCAACCGCTTCTGGCGCTGGAACAAGGAGCGCGTCACCGTGCGCCTGCCGGCCGGCGTGGAGCCCGATGGCGTGCACATGGTGTACGAACGCGCCACCGAGCGGGCTCGCCAGCTCAACCGCACCTGGTGGTGCGAAGACCAGGGCATCACCCAGTGCGACGCCACCGAGTCGATGCTCGATTTTGCGCGGGCCGAGGTGCTCATCGGCGACGACTCGCACAACGGCCTGCTGCTGCCCGCGCCCGCCACCGCCACCTGGACCCTCACCGTGCCGCCGGCTGGCGAGCTGCTGCTGGTTCCCACCCTGGTGCAGCCCGAGGTGCGCGACGGCACCAGCGACGGGGCGACGCTGGTGGTCACGGTCGACGGCAGCGAGGTCCGCCGGATCGCGGTCACCCACGAGACCGGCCGTGTTCCTGTCGACCTGTCCCGGTGGGCGGGCCAGTCCGTCGCACTGGGCCTGGCGACCGAACCCGGCGCCACCTCCGACTACGACTACGTGTTCCTGGAAGAGCCCGCGGTGGCCTCTCGCCAACAGGACGGGCGCCGCGTCGTGCTCGTGTTCGTCGACACCCTGAGGCCCGACCACCTGGGCTTGTACGGCTACCACCGCGACACCAGCCCCTGGCTCGATGAGTGGGCCCAGAAGGCCGCCGTCTTCGAGAGCGCCAGAAGCGTCGCTCCCTGGACCCTGCCCACCACGCGCACGATGATCACCGGCCGGCAGCCGGAGTTCTTCGACACCACCCGCACCCTGCCCGACCGCTTCGCCGAGCAAGGCTGGGCCACGGCGATGATCGCCGGCAACGTGTTCGTGGGGGCCAACTTTGGCATCGCGCGTGGCTGGGGCACCCACCACAACGCGACCTTCCCCCGGGCCGACCAGCAGGTGGACAAGGCCCTCGACTTCTTCGAGCGCCACGAGGGTCGCGACAGCCTGTTGCTGCTGCACTTCATGGATGCGCACCTGCCCTACAACGAGCCCACCAGCCACCGAAGCCTCTTCGCGGGCAAGGCACTGGCCCCCATGGGCGAGAAGTTCAGCCGGGGTGCGGTGCCCAGGCGGCCCACCGAGCCCCAGAAGCAGTACATCATCGACCGGTACGACAACAACATCCGCTGGATCACCGACCAGCTGGGCCGGCTGGCCCAGAGCCTCGACGACGACGACGTGGTGCTGTTCGTGGCCGACCACGGCGAGGAGTTCTGGGAGCACGACGGCTACGAGCACGGGCACACCCTGTACGACGAGCTGCTGCGCGTGCCCATGGTGCTTCACGCGCCGGGCATCGACGGCAGCCGCATCCCAGAGCCGGTGAGCATGCTGGACGTCACCCCGACGCTGCTCGACCTGGCTGGCATTCCCGCGGACGGCCTGGACGGCGAGAGCCTGGTTCCGCTGGCCCGGGCCGATGCGGCAGCCAAAGCGCGCTTCGCAGGACGGGATCAGGCCTTCGGCCGCCCGCTGTACGGGTTCTCGCGCTGGGGGGTACTCGATGCTCAGACCGGCCACAAGTACATGACCCACCAGGGCCGAGAGGAGCTCTACGACCTGGGCCTCGACGGCGGCGAGCTGAACGACCTGCTGTCGGGGCAGTCCGGCGCCGAGGCCGAGCCCTGGCGCACGCAGCTCACCGACGCGCTCGGCCGCGACACCGCGATGGGCTACCGCATCGAGCTCAATCGGGGCTCGGCGCTCAGCAATGACCTGGTGCTCGAGGTTCGCGTGCCCGGCGGCGTCCGCTCGACTTGGGAGGGCTGGGACCCCATGCGCAACAGCGTGGCCCACGTCGAGGCCGATGGCGAGGTCTTTCGCGCCGTCTTCGAGAAGGGCACGACTGGAAGCCGCGAGATCTTCTTCGCGCCGGTCGAGCCGCTGGCCGACGTGACCCACCGTCTCGAGTTCCACCTGCAGCTGGCCAAGTCCCAGACCCGCCTGTGCATCCCCAAAGACAAGGCACCCGAGCCCGGAGCCCGGCGCAACGCCCTGCTCACCACCACCTTCCACAAGCGCCGGGTCAAGATCGGCTGGGGCGTGTTTCCCGAGCGCGCCGGCGGCGACGCGGGCGGCATGGACGCCGAAGACCGCGAAGAGCTCGAGATGCTCGGCTACATCGAAGAAGACGCCGGAACCGGCGGCGCCGGCCCCGAGGTCGAGCTCGAGCCATGCGCCGAAGGCAGCAGCGAGCCTCCCGAGTGAGCACCGCGCTGTCGCGCATCGCCCTTGCGTGGCAGCAGGTTCGAGCGACCCGCTCGCGAAACCAGAAGAAGTCCGTGCTGTCGGCGCTGCTGCGCGAGGTCGGCGACGACGAGCTGTCTCGCACGGTCAGCTGGCTGTGTGGTGACCTGCCGCAGGGCAAGATCGGCGTGGGCTACAGCGCGGCCTACACCGCGCTTCGGGCATGCGAGCCGGCCACGGAGCCGCAGTGGACCAGCGCCCAGATCGACGCGCGATTCACCGCGATCCAGGGCATCGCGGGCAAGGGCAGCAAGGCCCGCCGCGCAGCCGCGCTCGAGGAGCTGCTGAGAGGCGCCACCGACGCCGAACAGCGCTTCCTCACCGGCTTGCTGACCGGCGAGCTTCGGCAGGGAGCCCTGGCCGGGGTGGTCGCCGACGCGATCGCCTTGGCCAGTGACATCGAGCCCGCCGTTGTGCGCCGCGCCGCCATGCTCTCGGGCAGCCTCGCCGAGGTGGCGCTCGCTGCTCGCACCGGGGGCGAGACCGCCCTGCGCGCGTTTCGCATGAGGGTGTTCACGCCCTTGCAGCCGATGCTCGCCCAGACCGCCGAGTCCCCCGACGCCGCCATCGAGCTGCTGGGGCAGGCGATCGTCGACCACAAGCTCGACGGCGCCCGCATCCAGGTTCACCGCGACGGCGACCGGGTCGTGGTGTACACCCGCGCCCTGCACACCGCGACCGGCTCCGTGCCCGAGGTCGTCCACTTCGCCCGCTCGCTGCCCGAGACTCGCTTCATCCTGGACGGCGAGGTCATCGCGTTTCGCGACGACGGCCGGCCGCACCCCTTCCAGACCACGATGCGCCGCTTCGGGCGAAGCAAGAAGGACGAGATGGCGGCCCTGCAGGCCGAGCTCCCCCTGACGCCCGTGTTCTTCGATGTGCTGCTGGTGGGCGCTCGCGAGCTCATCGACGCCCCCACCACCGAGCGCCTGGCCGCGCTGGACGCCTTGGTGCCCGCAGCGAACCGCATGCCAAGGCTGCTCACCAGCGACGCCGAGGCCGCGGCAGCCTTCTACGAAGACGCCATCGACGCCGGCCACGAGGGCATCATGGCCAAAGACCCGGCTGCTCCGTACGCCGCCGGATCGCGCGGCAAGGCCTGGCTCAAGATCAAGCCGGCCCACACGCTGGATCTGGTGGTCATCGCAGTCGACTGGGGCAGCGGGCGTCGCACGGGGTGGCTGTCCAACCTGCACCTGGCCGCCTACGATCCCGACAGCGAGGGCTTCGTCATGCTGGGCAAGACGTTCAAGGGCATGACCGACGAGCTGCTTCGCTGGCAGACCAACGAGCTGCTCGCCCTCGAGGTGTCCCGCACCGACTGGACCGTCACCGTGCGACCCGAGCTGGTTGTCGAGATCGCCTTCAACGACGTGCAGCGCAGCCCTCGCTACCCCGGCGGCGTGGCCCTGCGCTTCGCACGCGTCAAGCAGTACCGACCCGACAAGAAGCCCCACGAAGCCGACACGATCGACACCGTGCGCGCGCTGCTGCCTACGGGATCGTGACGATCATCAGGGTGACGTTGTCCTTGCCACCGCCGTGATGGGCGGCACGAACCAGCTCGCGGGCGGCGATTCGAGGGTCGGTGTACGTGTTCATGATGTTCTCGATGTCGCGGTCTTCGACCTCGCCCCACAGCCCGTCGCTGCACATCATGACGCGGTCACCTGACTTGAGATCGACGCGGAACACATCGACATCGACATCGCGCTCGGTGCCCACGGTTCGCAGCAGGATGTTGCTGTGCGGGTGGTTGCGGGCCTCTTCTTCGGTGATGCGGCCCCGCTCGACCATCTTGGCCACCAGGCTGTGGTCTTTGCTGACTTGATGCAGCTGGGCCTCGCGAACGAGGTAGGCGCGCGAGTCGCCGACATTGGCGACGAAGCCGGTGTTGTCGTCGAGCAGGAGCATGCCCACCAGCGTGGTGCCCATGTCCGTGCCACGCGACTCGGCGGTGTCCTTGATGGCGTTGTTGGCGGCTTGGAAGCTGCTCTCGACCAGCTCTTCGGCCTCGTCGGGCGAGGGGCCGATGGTGGCTTCTTTTTCGCGCGCGACCTGGCACCAGGTGGTGACCGCCATCTCGCTGGCGACCTCGCCCGCGTCGTGACCGCCCATGCCGTCGGCGACCACGTACAAGCGCGCGCGGTTGGACAGCTTGCGCCAGCCCCAGTTGTCTTCGTTGAGGCTGCGCACGAGGCCGACGTCGGACATGCTGGAGAGCATGGGGCGGTAGCCGATGCCTCCGAAGGCGTCGAAGCGCTGTTCGACCGCACGACCGAAGGCGGCGGGGTTGGCGTAGGCGCCGTTTTCGACCGTGCGCATGAACTGCGCCAGGGCCTCGGCCTCGACGTCGCAGTAGCGCCGCAGCAGCTCGCCGAAGCTCTTGAGCTCGTTGCCGCGCTCGCCCTCGGAGACGGCGTCGCCGTTGACGTATTCGACCTCGGGGTCGAAGACGCGCACCGTGTTGTCGGCGCCGATGAGCAGGTTGGCCTGCGTGACCCACTTGAGGCGCACGCCGTTGATGTGCAGGAAGGCGAGGGTGCCGGCCACGCGCTGCCCGACATCGAGCACGCGCTTGTTGGACAGCGGCGAGGCCTCGTCGACCATGAGCCCTTCGCCGTTGTAGGGCACCACCGAGAACAGCTGTTCTTCGTACTCGAAGACGTCGACCGGCGGTGCGAGTCCCGGGTGTTCGAGCGCCTTTTCGTGGAAGGCGCGGTAGGCATCGAACAAGTCGCGCTGCCAGCGCGAGCTCACCAGAAAGCGGCGATCCTTGAAGGGGGCGCCGCACTGGTCGCATGCCGCACTGGTGCGGGCAGTGTCGCCGTGGCCACACTCCCAGCACTTGCGCGTAGGCAAGTCGTCTCGCGCGTCATTCGCGAGATAAAACATCCTGCGCTCTGCAAACCGGACCAACCCCTCGATCTTGTAATGGTCGCCGAGTGGGTGTCCTTGCGGCAGGAGCGACGGTCTGGAATCAGCCAAGCGTCGGGGGCCCCGTCAATGAATGGTTGCGAGTCTACATGCAGAGAAGTGATAAGAGAACCCATGGTGGAGAGACCCTTGCGACTCATCTCTGTGTTCATCGCTCTGTGCATCGCCGTTGGCTGCGAACAACGCCAAGCTTCCGAGGACTACGACGACTGGTTTGACGGCGGCGACGATCTCGATGTCCTGGAACCCATCACCTGGACCGACGAGAATTACAGCATCCCAGCGGGCGACAACACGATCGCATCCCTCAAATCGACCGCCATGCCCAGCAGCAGCTTCAACGTCGCCTTCGCTCAGGCCGACTCGTACGACTCGGGCAGCTGCCAGGCCGAGACCAACAGCCAGCTGCCCTTCGAGATCGAGGGCGTGGTCACCATGTACCCGCGCTACTACTTCAAGTCCGACGGCTGCGACCGAGACAGCGACGAGAAGTACTACGGCAGCTACTACATCCAGGACCGCACCGGCGGCATCTTCGTGCTCGGCGACAGCAAGGTGAGCCACTTCGACGTGGGCGACCGCGTGAAGCTCCGGGTGCGGGGCACCCGAGACGCGTTCGATCTGCCCATGGTGTACGCCCACGACGTGCTCGAGATCGAGCGCAACTACTCGGGCATCTACCGCCAGCCCAAGACCACTTCCTTCACCACCGACGACATCGGCTTCGTGTGGACGGTCGAGGGCGAGGTCACCCACGAGCCCGACACCTTCGGCGAGTTCCGGATTCGCACCGACGACGGCGTGAACTTCAGCGGCACCATCGACTCCGACCTCAACCGGCGCGGGTTCACCGTGAACGAAGGCGAGCGCGTGAGGTTCACCGGGCCGCTGCACTACGCGTACAGCGTGTACTCCCTGCTGCTCATGCAGACGGGGCAGATCGAGGTCGTCGACGAGTAGCGGTCGCGGCCCGGCTTCATGTGGGGCAGGCGTCCCGCCTGCCGCTCGCTCCCCCCTACAGCGCGTTCAGCGCAGAGCAGTTGGCCACGCACTGGTAGGGCTCGGGGCCGGTGCACTGAAAGCCTGACGGACACGGGTCGGCCGCCTCGGGGTTGCACTCCATGAAGCAGTAGCGCCCCTCGCCGATGAACAGGCACTGCCCGCCCTGGCAGATGGCGTCGGATCCGCAGGGCTCGCAGTGCGGCAGTGGATCCTCCTCGCACTGGGCGGTGGCCAGATCGCAGCGGTCGAAGGGCTCGCAGTCGAGCTGGGTGTCGGCACACCCCCGGGGCTGGCAGGTTCGTGTGGTGGGATCGCAGCGGTCGGCGGCGTAGCAGTCGTCGTTGGTGAGGCAGCCGGGCTCGCAGGTGTAGGTCTCGGGCTCGCAGTAGGCCTCGACCGCGCACCGGCTGGAGTCCAGGCAGAAGACCTCGATGCAGCGCTCGTTTATGCAGGCGTGAAGATCGGCGCAGTCGGCGTTGTTGCCGCACTCGGGTGGGCCCACGCAGCGCACGCTCAGCGCCGCGGTGAGCACCATCGCGACAGCGAGTCCGGCCCGGTAGCCCGCGCTCATTCGCGGCTGCACTCGCCGAGCGGCTGGCCGTCGCCGCGGGTGTAGTGAGCGACGATGCGCTGGTCGGAGTCGGGGATGGCGTCGGCCTCGAACACGATGGCCGGCTCGATGGCGCCATCCTCGTCGGCCACGAGCTGGTAGCTCCAGACGCCTTCGCAGGGGACATCGGCGACCTCGCCCACATCGACGATCAGCGTCTCGGGCCGGGGCCGGTCGCGCAGGTAGAAGGTGTCGCGCACCGCGCTGGTGGTGATGGCCAGCTCGGTGACGATGCCCGCAAAGTCTTGCTCGCACAGGTTGGCCACCACGCCCCCGGTGCGCTCGGCCACGCCCACGTAGCGCTCGCCGGGCGAGCTGTAGCCGTACTGTTCGGCGCTGCACTCGGCCTTGCTGGTGACGGTCAGGGCGCTGGCGTTGAAGGCGTCTTTCGCGCGATGGCCCTTCACGCCGTAGTAGGCGTCGACGTAGTCGGCCACGGAGCCGGGCGAGATGTCTTCTTCGTCGCTCACGAAGATGACCGACAGCGTGGCGCTCTCGCGCGGGAACCCGGCGTTGGCTCCGGTGACCGCATCGAGGCCCGTCTGCAGCCCTGCCTCGAGGCCCGAGCCCTCGGTGCCGACGGCCACCACCTCGGCGAAGACCGACTGGGGATCACTCGTGTCGCGGGTGATCACGGGCCCCCGGAACACCCCGGGCTCGACGAAGGGATCGGTGGACACCACGCCGATCTGCCAGTCGGTGTTGCCGTCGTCGAAGAACTCGAAGAAGGAGCCAAAGTCCTGCGCCAGCTTGGTCTGAAAGGGCTCCATGGAGCAGGAGTTGTCGACCACCAGCACCACGTCGACGTCTTTCCAGGGGTTCTGGTAGAAGATGTCGGTCTCGTCGAACTCCTGGAACTCGACCTCGCCCTTGCAGCCCAGGGTCAAGGCGAGCGCGGCGGCGGGAACGAGCAGCAGTGCGGGGTGACGGAGCCGAGGCATGCCATGGTGTAGCACCTGCCGGGCGGAGCCGGGCGTCCTCTTCTGTCAGGGGCTTGCCAGCAGCGACTGAGCGAGGCGTTCTCAGGCTATACAGCGGGCCGTGATCTGCATGCTGCTGGCGCTGGCGGGCACAGGGGCCTGGGCCCAGTCTCCGTATCCCCTCGACATCGAGCTGGTTCGACCAGCGCTGTCGGGCAACGGGCTGTTCGCCGTCGATGTCGCCGGCGACGAGCCCGGCACCTGGGTGTTCGGCGCGCCGATCCAGTACGTGCGCGACCCGCTGCGCCTGTACGACAACGACGAGCCGAGCAGCGTGATCGGCAACCGCGTGGTCATGCACCTGGGCGGCTCGACGGCCCTGACCAAGGAGCTGTCGCTGGGCGCCACCCTTCCCGTGGCCGTGCACACGGCGGGCGAAGTCGACCTGCTGTCGGCCAACGGCGTGGGCACCGGCGATCTCGCCGTCACCATGCGCCTCACGGTCGCCGACAAGGGGCCGTGGACGGCCGGCGGCCTGCTGACGGCCTACGCACCCACCGGAACGGCCTTCCGCTACATGGGTGAGCAGGGCCCGCGGGCCTCGATCGGCGCGCTGGGCGCGTACGAGCTCGATCGGCTGATGATCGGCGGCAACGCCTACATCCACACCCGCGCCCCGGTACGAACGGCCCACGACCTGGTGGCCGGCACCGAGCTGTGGACCAACGCCGGGCTGCGCTACCGCTTCGACGACAACGACGAGCTGATCACCGAGTGGATCAACCGGGTCAACCTGTCGCCCGAGCGCAGCGGCGCACGCTGGTCGGCCGAGGTCCTGGCGGGCATCCGGCACACGGTCAGCGACAAGGCCCGCCTGGATCTGATGGTCGGGCGAGGGCTGGCCGCCGGCTATGGCAGCTCTGCCCTTCGCGTCGTGCTGGGGGTGACCTTCATCCACGTGGTGCCCGAGCCCGAGCCCGAGCCCGACGACGAGGTCGTGGTCGTGGTGGTCGAGAAGTTCCTGGACGACCTGCAGTACGAAGACCCTCCCGACCCGCCGCCGCCGCCGCCCGAGCCCATCGAGGTCAGCGAGCTGGCCCGTGTCGAGGCCGAAGAGATCATCATCACCGACCCGGTGAAGTTCGACGTGGACACCGCGCGCATTCGCGACGAGTCGCTGCCCGTGCTGCAAGCCGTCGCCACCCTCATCAACGGCAACGGCGCCATCGGGCACGTGGTCATCGAGGGCCACGCCAGCGCCGAGGGCACCCACGAGTACAACTACGCGCTGTCCGTTCGGCGCGCCGCGGCCATCTGGGAGGCACTGGTCCGCGAAGGCGTGCACCCCAACCGCATGAGCTACCGCGGGATGGGCGAGGTCGCCGCCAACGAAGCGGCCGAAGACGGGCAGGAGCTCGCCCAGGACCGCAAGGTCGTGTTCCACATCGTGCGGCAGTACGCGCCTGGCGAAGAGACCCCTCCCTTGCCCAGCCAGATCCGCTTGCCCTGGAACGGCCAGCCGCACACCGCCGAGACACCGCCGCCACCCATGCCGCCGCCAGCACCGGCGCCGGACCTGATCGGGGACGACGAGCCCGAAGCGCCACTTGACGCCCAACCGGAGGCCGAACCAGCCCCCGAGACGCCGGCCCCACCGCCCGAGCCATCGCCCGAGCCACCAGCCGAGACACCCGCCCCACAGCCTGATGTCGAGCGGTGGGACGTGCCAGACGACGAGGGGCCAACCCCATGATCGCCCTCCTCCTCTCCCTGACCGCACTGGCCCAGGACTGCAGCACCGAGGTCCACCAGGATCTGAACTGCAACACCATCGCCGAGGCCGACGAACAGCCCGTCGACCTCACCGACAACGTGTGCCAGAACAACGTCGACCCGAACACGGGCGCGCCGTACCCCAACCGCGACTACTACTACGACTACGGCTCGTTCGGATGCACCTACCTGGTGGTCGACTTCGACCAGGACGGAGACGGGCTGTCCGGGGGCACCCAGACCATCGTGCCCAGCGACGAGCTGATCCCCCTGCCCGACCTGGTGGTCCTGTTCACCTGCGACAACTGCCCCGACGACGCCAACCCCGAGCAAGAGGACGCCGACTGCGACAACGTCGGTGACCTCTGCGACAACTGCGTCGACGATGCCAACCCCGATCAGGCCGACTTCGACGGCGACATGATCGGCGACGTGTGCGACAACTGCGTGCTGGTGCCCAACCCCGACCAGCTCGATGGTGAGGGCGACGGTGTGGGCGACGCCTGCGATGTGTGCCCCGTCGACACCGACCCGCAGCAGATCGACCGCGACGAAGACCTCATCGGCGACGAGTGCGACAACTGCACCTTCCTCGAGAACCCCGACCAGCTGGACAGCGACCTGGACGGCATCGGCGATGCGTGCGACGCGTGCCCCGACATCGCCGGCGCCACGGTCGACCTGGACGGTGACGGCTTTGGCGTCGACTGCGACAACTGCCCGGGCATCTTCAACTCGCTGCAGTTCGACGGCGACGGCGACGGCTTCGGCGACCTGTGCGACGTGTGCCCCACCATCGACGACCCGCTGCAAGAAGACCGCGACGGCGACGAGATCGGCGACGCGTGCGACAACTGCCCCGACCTGCGCGGCGCCCAGGGCGACCGCGACGGCGACGGCCGCGGCGACGGGTGCGACAACTGCCCCGACACCACCGACGAACCGGGCGCCGATCAGCCCGACACCGACGGCGACGGCCTGGGCGACCTGTGCGATCCCTGCCCCCGCAGCCCGGATCTCGACTGCGAGGTCGAGCTGCAGCTGCGCGGCGGTGGCTGCCGCTGCGACGGAACCCAAGGTGCCCCCGGGCTCTTCGCTGCTCTGCTCGCGCTGGTTCTGGTGGGCGGCCGGCGCCACAGAGGCGCTTTGTCGTGACGTGTTGGCGTCGAAGTGACGCACCGACGCGCTCAGCGTGGTAGACGGCCCTCCTTTGCTGGAGAGACCTTCATGCGCATCCCCCTCGTGTCCCTCGCCCTCGCCGTGCCGGGCGCCGCCCTGGCCCAGCAGGCCGCCGACCCCCAGCGCGACCAGGAATACCGCGACATCGACCTGGACCTCGAGGACGAGAAGCGCGTCCTGGTGAGTGCGTCGGTCGAGTCCCAGTGGCACGAGTACAACAACGTCGACTTCCTGGCCCGCGACGAGTCTTCCGACCAAGCCATCCTGGACACCGACGACCGCGGGGCCTTCGCCTTCACGGGCATCGCCGCCGACGTCAGTGTGCGGGTCGACGACGCCGGCAAGACGCGCTTCGTGACCGGCCTCACCCACCGCGGCCTGTGGGGCGACGACCAGATCGGCAAGATCAACGCGTTCTCGAGCCTGCTCTACTTCACCGGCCTGTACCTCGAGCACACCTTCGGCAACGACTACAAGCTGGTGATCGGGCGCCAGTTCCTGGAGCTGGGCGGCATCGCCGACACGCGCGAGTTCATCCTGTCCGACACGCTCGACCTCATCCGCCTCGACGTGCCCATCAGCGACAAGGGGCGCCTGGTCTTCATCCCCATCAACGTCATCGGCGCCGCCCCCGACCCCAACGACGTGACCCTGCTGTCGTACGTGGGCCAGAACAGCGATCAGATCTTCGGCATGCGCGGCGACACCATGAACCGCCGCCACGGCCTCATCCTGCAGCTCGATGACCTGACCGAGAACGCCGAGCTTCACGGCTACGCCTTCTACACCGACCTGGGCGCGCGGGGCACCGGCTCCGACATCTCGTACAACGGCCGCCTGGGCAACTTCGTGGACAACGACTGGGTCGGCAATGCCGGCGCCCGCTTCCAGATGAGCGCAGGGCCGGTCACGCCCTTCGTCGGCGCCGACATCTCGACGGGCATCGATCGCAAAGAGCTCGTCGCGCCCGACGTGAACCTCACCGGCTTCGCTGGCACCGCCGGCCTGGTGGTCGACACCTCCGACGAAGAAGACGAGACCAACAAGGGCTTCAGCGCCGAGCTGTCGGGCTTCTACGCCACCGGCGCTTCCTACGACCGCAACGGCATGCAGTTCAGCCATGGCTACGTCGGCCTCAAGGCGCGCCACATGGGCGGCACCATCGCCAACCGCTACCAGGGCATGCACCCCACCGCCTACGTCGGCTTCATGGGCATCAGCGACACCCAGCACGACTACGATCGCAAGTCCGGCTCCATGGTGGTGCACGCCAACGGCGGCTACGACTTCGGCGCGGTTCGTGCCCGGGTGGCGTGGTGGCTGATGGGCGACACCGGACTGGTGCACCCCGACCTCGACTTCGACAACCTCGACCTCGTCAATCCCCCCTTTGGCTACTCCCGCGAAGAGTTCGCCGCCCACGAGCGGCTTGGGCGCCTGCTGGGCCAAGAGATCAACTTCGACCTCTCTGCCCAGGCCACCGACGCACTGGCCTTCTCGTTCAACGCCGCGGTGTTCTTGCCCGGCTCGTTCTACGACATCCCGGTCGGGCGGGTTGCGGGTGAGGCCCTGGGTGGGGATAGCATTCCTGCATGGTCGCTCAACGCTGGCACGCGGGTTCGCTTCTGATGGGCGCTCACGGCAACATCGCCGCGCTCTCGACCGCGCTCTTGCTGGCGTCGGCCTGCGCCACGCCGCCCAGCGACAGCGACATGGCGACGCTCGGGCAGGTCGGGTACCGCAATGGCGACGACGGCCCGAACAGCGGCGAGCGCGGCTGCATGAAGATGTCCGAGATCCTGTGGACGGGCTCGCTCACCAACGACGGCACCTACGACCGCAGCGACATCTTTCTCGAGTTCCGCAACGAGTGTGCGCGGCCGATGAACATGAACAACTGGCTGCTGGAGCTTTCCGGCGCCAACGCCGACGCGTGGCGCATGCCCCTGCACACGAGCGGCCAAGAAGACTGGAAGCTCGACGTCGGCCGCCACGCCTACCTGGCCACCAAGGACACCGGCTGCTTCGGCGATCCCGACTGGATCATCCCCGACTTCCGCGTGCCCTACGGCGACGCCTTCCGCATCACCCTGCGCGACGCCGACGAGCGCCTGCAGGAGCCCATCGGCAGCCGCACCCAGCCCCCGTTCGCCGGCGGCTACGACCTGGTGCAGGTGCGCTCGATGGAGCGCCTCGAGATCATGTTCGGCGGTCGCGGCAACGAACCCGAGAGCTGGCACTACTACACCACCGCTCCCGTCGACGTGCCCAACAACGACCGCGTGGCCGAGGGCTGCCGCGAGCGCACCCTGGCCAGCCCCGGTCGACCGAACTCGCCCGATTACTCCGGAGCCTACAGCAGCGGGAACCTGGACTGATGAAACACACCATCCTGCCCCTCGTCGCCCTGCTCGCCGCCTGCAATCCGCCTCCCGAGACCAGCGAGCTCTTCCAGAGCATCGACATCGAGGTGGTCGACCAGGCCGGAATCTCGACCGCCTTCGTCGACAAGATCGAAGAGGCGTCCGACTCGCTGCACGTCGCGCTGCCGCGTGGCGAAGACACCGCCATCTCCGACGCCATCATCGAGCGCTGGGGTGCCGGCGTCGATGTCGAGGTCATCGCCGACTACGACGAGCGTGAATCCGACGCCATCGCCGACCTGATCGTCAACGACGTTCCCGTCACCCTGGCCGATCGCGGCCTGGGCTACTTCGACTTCGCTTTCAACGAAGACGTCGCCTGGGACGGCAGCCAGACGCTGATGAGCCATGCCTTCGTCATCGAAGACGCCGAGAGCCTGGTGTCGGCGACGTCGGCCGGCGGCCTGGGTGCCGGAGCGCGGGTGCTCGTCTCGGCCCGGGGCGAAGACCTCATCGACGACACGCTCACCGAACAGAACCAGATCTTCGGCGGCGTCGATGCCACCGCGGTCACCGCGTTCAACGCATCCCAGAAGTCGGTCGCCGACGTGCGCTGGGCCTACCAGGGCAACAGCGACGCGGTCATCGAGATGTGGTTCGGCCCCCAGGAGCGCCTGACCAAGCGCATCATCGACGCCATCTACGGCGCGCGGGCCAGCGTGTGGGTGGTCACCGACGCCTTCAACAACGACGGCATCGCCAAGGCCCTGCAAGACAAGGCCGAGCTCACCACCCCGTCCGGCGAGGCCGCCTTCGACGTGCGCATCGTGGTGGGGCCCAACTTCGACGAGACCGAGCCCCAGGCCCGGCACCTGGTCGAAGAAGCCGACGACGTGCGCAAGCGCCAGCTCACGAGCGCCGGCTACGTGCCCACGGTGGTCATCATCGACCAGGGCAGCAGCGCCGTCGATCCCAGCTACGCCACCGCGCCGCGTGCCTTCGTGCTCAGCCACGACCTGGTGAGCGCCCGCCGTCTCGAAGACTGCGCAGAGCCCTTCGTGGCCCCCAAGTGCGGCAGCGACGACTCCAGGCCGGTGCTCACCGACCAGCTCATCGACGGCACTCTGTGGGTGGTCGACGACTGGGGCGAGAGCTCGGCCGAGATGCAGACCCTGCAAGCCCTGTTCGACAGCCACTGGGAAGAAGGAGACAGCCTATGAGCCGCATGACTGCGCTTTGGCGGGCAGCGACGCCCGCCCCGATCGCCGCGCTGCTGTTGGCATTCGTGGCCTGCAACCCCGCTCCCGACGACGCCGACGTCGCCGGAACACGGGGCGGCCGCATGGAGGTCTTCTTCAACGAGCCGGGCAGCCGCAACAGCAACCTCTGGGAGCCCGACGCCGAGGACATCCTCATCGAGATGGTGCAGTCGGCCGACGCCACGATCGACATCGCCGTCATGGGCTTCACCCGTCAGCCGCTGATCGACGCCCTGCTCGACGCCTGGGACCGCGGCGTCAAGATGCGCTTCGTCGGCGACGCCGGCCACCTGTACAACACCGGCTACCAGCAGCTCCTGGACCGCCAGGTGCCCATGGTCACCGGCAACCAGGTGCACATCATGCACGACAAGTTCGTCATCGTGGACGACCGCTTCGTGTTCACCAGCACCGCGAACTTCAGCGACACCGACCTGCGTCGCAACTCCAACAACTTCGCGATGATCGACTCCCCGCCCATCGCGGCCGACTTCAAGGCCGAGTTCGAGCAGATGTTCGACGGCCGATTCGGCCACCAGAAGGTCCAGATCGACAACGGCCGCAGCTACATGGTGGGCCCGTGCACCGCGGCCGCCGACGGCAGCTTCGACCTGAACGACCCCGTGAACTTCGAGTGCGCCCGCGTCGAGGTGTGGTTCGCCCCCAACGAAGACGCCATCGGCCGCATCCTGGAGGTGGTCGACGGCGCCCAGGAGTCGGTGCGCTTCACCATCTTTGCCTTCACCAAAGACCAGGTCGGCTCGGCCTTCATTCGCAAGCAGGCCGAGTTCGAGGCCGCCAACGCCGCCGACGGTGGGGGCTCGCAGAACCCCGAGCTCGACGCCGACCACCGCTTCAGCCAACGCACCGTGGCGGGGGTCATCGACCAGAGCCAGCTGCACAGCAACGGGCAGTACCACGAAGTCTACCGCTTGCTGGGGGCCGGCATCCCCGCTCGCATGGACGGCAACGACAACAGCCGTCTGCCCGGCGACTACCAGGCCGGCGGCGGGCGCCTCCACTCCAAGACCATGATCATCGACGCCTACGGTGACAACCCGGTGGTGGTGACCGGCTCGTTCAACTGGTCGTCGTCGGCCACCGTCAGCAACGACGAGTTCTTGCTGGTCATCCACGGCCCACGCGTCGCCCAGGAATACGACGACTACTTCATGCGCCTGTGGAACCAGGGCCGGCACATGGGCGGCGACAACATGGACCGCGATGGCCTGGAGCCCGGCGACATCGTGATCAACGAGGTGATGTGGTACGGCGTCAACTCGGGCTCCCCCGACGGCACCGACGAGATGATCGAGCTGCGCAACATGACCGACCGCGAGATCGATCTGGACCTGTGGAGCATCGCCGGCGTCGACGACTTCGTGGCCGGGCTGCCTCCCGGGTCGTACATCCCGCCTGGTGGCCTGTTCACCATCATCGACCACACCCAGGAGGTGTACCAGGATGGCGCGCCGCAGGACAGCCTGTCGGCCTTCCAGAACGCCGACCTGGTGCTCAACGCCTTCAACGACAACCGCCAGGCTCGGCTGTACTTGAAGGACGGCTCGGTCGAGCTGTTCCTCAAAGACCCCAACGGCAACGTCATGGACCACATCGGTGACGGCGGCGCCGCCTTCGCAGGCGGACCCATCGGGGGCGATGCCTACAGCATGGAGCGCAACGCCGTGCCTGGGGACGGCACCGACCCAGCCAGCTGGCACACCTGCAGCAACAGCGAAGGCGGCGCGAACGTGACCGCCAACTACAAGGACGAGGTCATCGCGACGCCAGGCGAAGAGAACTCGCCATGAGAGCCGGGTGGTGCTTGGTGGTGCTCGCCACACTGGTGGCGGCCTGCGATCCGTCCGCCACGGTGTGCCGACGAGCCGCCCGGTGCAACGGCAGCGACGCCGACCAGTGTGTCGAGGACACCCAGGAGCTGAAGCGCGAGGCCCGCGAGGCCGGCTGCATGCCCGAGTACAACGACCTGGCCGCCTGCACCCTCGACAACGGGGAGTGCAACGACGAGGGCGTGTGGGTCTCGTCGGGCTGTGCGCAAGAGGGCATCGACATCGGCGTCTGCCTGCTCGAAGCCGCGTTCTAGAACCTCAGCTCGACCCCAGCCCCGTCGTGCACCGGGCCCTCGACACTGGCCAGACCGAGCTTCCAGCGCTCGCCGGTTCGCTGGATGTTGTCCTGGTCGGTGATGGCGGCCACGGTGGCGCCGATGCCCGGCCCCACCACGCTCGCCAGCAGCGCCAGCAGCACCGCGATCGCCGAGACACCGGGTTCGTTGCTCCAGTTCACGATGCGCACCATGCCCACGACCACCGGCACCGCGGTGGACAGGCCCACCAAGCCCCCCATGAACATCCAGCCGTAGCGGGCGTCGAAGTAGGGCTCGACTCCCCAGGCGGCCCCCAGCGCCACGAAGATGGGCACGCCCACGATGCCAACGCCGAAGGTGACGGCCGCCCCCAGGCCGCCGGCCGCCAAGCCCAGCAAGCTGCCCAGCACGCTGCGCGCGAGCGCCTTGCCCTCGGTCTGGCGCCGCTGCTCGTTGGTCTGGTACAGCGAGCTGTAGGCGCCGGCCAGCTCCGGGGCGGCGTCGGGCTCGGCGTCGAGCACCTGGTGAGGACGCATCGATGCCAGCTCGACCGGATCGAGCACCACGTTCGCGGACTCGGCCGAGGTGGCCCGGGCCGAGCGCGGCAGGGCGACCAAGACAAGCACAAGCAGGATGGCGAGCAGGCGACGCATTAGGTCCGCTAACTCTGCCCCGGATTCGTCCGATGATCGAGCCCATTACCGATCCGAGCGTCATCGAGGGCTACCTCACCGACGCCAGCAACGTGCGCGGCCACGCCGACGCGCTGGTTCGCCCCACCACCACCGAGCAGGTGAGCGCCGTGGTGCGGCACTGCCAAGAACATGGCATCCCGCTGACCGTGACCGCGGCGCGCACCAGCACGACCGCGGCGCCGGTTCCCTTCGGTGGCTGGCTGCTCTCGGTCGAGAAGCTCGACGCCATCGAACACATCGGCCATGACACCGCCACCGCCCAGGCCGGGGTGTACCTGGGCGCCCTGCAGGCAGCGATCGAGGCCGAAGGGCGCTTCTTCCCGCCCGACCCCACCTCGCGACACGAGTGCACCCTGGGCGCCGCCATCGCGTGCAACGCCAGCGGCGCGCGCAGCTTCCGCTACGGACCCACGCGGCCCTGGATCGAGGCCCTCGAGGTGGTGCTCCCCACCGGCCAGATCATCGAGGTCGACCGGGACACCCCGATTCCGTCGGACTGGCCACTGCCCACCTGGTCCGAACCCCAGGTGAAGACCGCCGCTGGCTATCCGCCGCCCCGTTCATGGATGGATCTGTTCATCGGCCAGGAGGGCACCCTCGGCATCATCACCCGGGCCACCGTGCGCCTGACCGAGCTGCCCGCTGCGGTCATCGGCTTCATGGCCTTCTTCGACAGCCGCGCATCGGCGCTGAGCTTCGTCGATGCCGCTCGCCGCTCGCAGCGCGCGTCACCGCGGGGACCCCTGTCTCCACGCTGCCTCGAGTACTTCGACCCCCACTGCTTGCAGCTGGCGCGCGCTCGGGTGGGCGATGTGCCCCCCACGGCTTTAGCTGCCCTGTTCTGCGAACAAGAAGTCGAAGCCTGCGGCGACGACGCCCACATCGAGGCGTGGTGGCAGGCCCTCGAGGCGGCCGGCGCCCTGTCCGACGACACCATCGTGGCCAGCGATCCGAGTGGCCAGCAACGGCTGCACGCCCTTCGCCACGCGGTTCCCGCCGGGGTCAACGAGCGGGTGGTCGCGAACGGCATGCCCAAGGTGGGCACCGACCTCGCGGTGCCCGACGCCGCCCTGGCCACCATGATGGATCTGTACGAGGCGGCCCCGGTCGAGCACGTGCTCTTTGGCCACATCGGCGACAACCACCTGCACCTGAACCTGCTGCCGCGCGACGCGGCCGAGCTGGCTGTGGCCAAGGCCTACTACGGCGAGCTCGCGCGCCGCGCGGTCGAGCTGGGGGGCACGGTCTCGGCCGAACACGGCATCGGAAAGGTGAAGAAGGACTACCTGGCCATGATGGTCACAGCCCAGACGCTTGCCCAGTTCCGCGCCCTGAAAAGGCACGTGGATCCTGCGTGGATCCTGGGCCGGGGCACGTTGTTCGACGCAGCCTGAGGCGGGCACGAAACCGGCTGAAAGACACCTTTCATGTTGGTGTCAGGCGTGTCAGAACACTCCGTCGTTAATTCTGCAACCGTTATGTATATGGCAGCAGAAGACGACTACGCAGACGACGAGCCGACTGACTTCTTTCCGAGGTTGGTGGCGGGACGCTTCGTGCTCGGAAACGCGATTGGCGCCAGCCGTCGAACCACCACCTTTGCGGCGGTCGACGGCAGCACCAACGAGCGCGTGGCGGTCAAGCTGCTCAACGCGACGCTCACCGAAAACACCAAGGCGCGCCGCCGCTTCTTGACCGAAGGGCGCGTGATGTCGTCCATCGATCACCCCAACATCGCGCGCGTGTTCGAGTGCGCCGAAGACGAAGGCACCGGCCAGATGTACCTGGTCATGGAGCTGGTGGACGGCGTCACCCTTCAGCAGGCGCTGAGCAAGGGGTACCACTTCAGCACCGTCGATGCCCTCGACGTGGGCTTGGACGTGCTCGCGGGCCTCGCGGCGCTGCACCACCGGGGCGAGGTGCACCGCGACGTGCAGCCCGGCAACATCCTCTTGCACCCCGACGGCCGCGCCATCGTGGGCGACTTCGGCTCGGTGCTCGCCCAGCCCGACCCCGATGCCGTCGAGGACGGGGTGACCGACGTCGGCGAAGAGCTGGGCCGCATGGGCTTCATCGCTCCCGAACAGCGCGGCGATGCCCACGACGTGACCCGCGCCGCCGACATGTTCTCGGTGGGCGCGCTGCTCGCAGCCATGCTCACCGACGCCTCGCCCGCCGACCTCTCGCTCGGCTCGTTGCGCGAACAGGCACTCTCAGGCCTGCCTGCGCTGGTCGCCCCCGTGGTTCGCCGGGCCACCGAGTGGCGCGCCGAAGACCGCCACGTGAGCGCCGTCGAGATGGCCGCCGAGCTCCTGGCGATTCGAGACGGCGTGGCCCGCGAGCTGGGCCGCGAGCTGCGCGGCGACGGGTGGCTCACCTGGCTGCGCCAGTTCACACCGCCTCCCACCGCCGAGCGCATGGCCGAGCCCACGCTGGGCAGCAGCATGAAGCGCCGCCAGACCACCGGAGAGGCCGCCACCCGGCGACGCCGCGCCCTGTTCCGGGCCATCCGCGACGAGGTCGTCTACCAAGCCGATCAGTTTGGCCGTATGGCCGACCAGTACCCCATGCAGACGGCGTTCATGGTGACCTCGATGTTGGTGTCGGTGGGCGCCCTCATCTACATGGTCCTGTGACGACGGTCCGGCCGGGGGATAGGGGCGCGCCAATGGCCGACTGGTCCGATGTCGACGAGCCCACCGACGCATTCCCCCGCATGGTGGGCAAACGTTACGTGATGGAGCGCCCCCTGGGAGGCGATCACGTCGCAACGACGTTCCTTGCGATCGACGCCAAGTCGAACCAGCAGGTGACCGTTCGGCTCATGCTCGAGAGCGCCGCGCAAGACGAGGCGCACTGCAAGCGCTTCCTCGAAGGCGGGCGCATCATGAGCGAGATCAACCACCCGCACGTGCTGTCGGTCACCGACTTCGGCGAGTGGGAGGGCATTCCCTTCCTGGTCACCGAGCACATCGACGGCGTCAGCCTGCAGCAGGCGATGCAGAAGGGCTTCGCCTTCTCCGAGATCGAGGCCTGCGACATCGCCCTGGACCTGCTGACGGCCCTGTCTCAGGTGCATCGCCGGGGATGTGTGCACCGGGGCGTGCACCCCGCCGCCATCCTTCTCGAGATCGACGGAACCGCACTGCTCGGCGACTTCGGCGTGGCCCTGCTCGACCCGCAGGACGACGAGGACACTTCGCCCGACGTCTTTGGCGAGCTGGGCTACGCGCCCGACGAGCTTCGAGGTGACCCCAGCAGCGCCGGCGCCGAGGCCGACATCTACTCCGTCGGCGCGCTGCTCTACGCCATGGTGGCCGACCGCTCGCCGGTGGATCTCGCGCTCGGGCCCGCCCGCCGCAAAGAGGCGCTCGAGCAGATCCCCGCCATGCTGCGGCCGGTCATCCACAAGGCGACCCAGTTCCAGCCCGACGACCGCCACCACTCCTGCCACGAGATGGTGCTCGACCTGGTGCCGGTGCGCGACGACATCGCACGGTCCACCAACAAGCCGGCCAAGGGCAACGAGTGGCTGCGGTGGTTCCACACGCTGACGCCCGGCGGCGTGCCCATGCGCGAGGTCGCTCCGTCGACGCGCCCCCAGGTCGAACAAGACCCCACCAAGAAGATCATCAAGCGCCGCCAGTCGCAGCCCCTGGCCACCGCCACCCGCAGGCCCGCTCCCGAGCGCGAGACCGGCGCCAACGAGGCCATCCAGCCCCCGCAGCGCAGCGTGGCCATGCTCATGGGCGGGCTGACGCTCATGCTGCTGGCCGCGACCGCCTACGTCATGTGGGGTTGATGGAACCGGGCATACTCCGGGGCGCTCCATTAGACGGTCCGCGGAGTTCGACCTGCAAGCCAGCCGCCAAGCCACCACCGATCTGGTCCCGCTCGACCAAGAGCGAGAGGTCGTCGAGCGGCTGAAGAACGGCGACCGCGCAGCATTCGCGACGCTGTACCAATGGTACGGGGCACACCTGTTCCGGCAGTCCATCCTGCCCCGGCTGCCCAACCGCGAGCTGGCCGAAGACTGCCTGCGCGACACCTTTCGCACCGCGCTCGAGAAGATCGCGCACTTCAAGAACCACGACCGAAGCATCTTCTTCTGGCTGCGACGCATCGCCATCAACAAGGCGACCGACACCCACCGTCGGCACCAGCGCGATCAGAAGCTCGCCGACGCGGTCAAGGCCGAGGCGTCCGCGACCGGCATCGGGCCCGAGGCACCCGACCGCAAGATCGAGCGCGAGCAGCTGCGCGCGATGATCGACACCAGCCTGGGCCTCATGAACGAGCGCTACGCCCAGGCCCTGCGCCTCCGCCTGCTCGACGACAAGTCCCGCGAAGAGTGCGCAGAAGCCCTCGGAGTGACGGTGGGCAACTTCGACGTCATCCTCCATCGGGCGGCCAAGGCCTTCCGCAAGGTGTACCCACCATGACCCAAGAAGAGAAAGCGGCACAGCTGCTCTCCGAGTGGCTCGATGGCAACACCGACACGCCCCCCAAGGGCCTGGACACCGACGTGGTCGAGGCCATCGGTGCGCTGCGTCCTGATCTGGCGCCTGCCCCCGAGCTCGACCTGGACGGCATCTTCGACGAGGTCATGGCCGCCCAGGCCCCGGCCGAGCCCATCCCGCAGCCGGCCAACACCACCCGCTGGTGGCTGATGGGCGGCAGCGGCATCGCGCTGGCCGCCGTGGCCCTGCTGTCGGTGGGCGTGGCACTCAACGCCGGCAACGGCCCCTCCCACAGCGACGAGGCTCCCACCGCCGCGGCTCCGGAGCGCAGCGACCGCCCCATGGCCAAGGCCCCCGCCCAGGACCCGCCCTCGCCAGTCGACGCCGTTGCCGACGCCGGCGAGGCCGAAGGCGTCGAAGCGACCGTCGACCTGGCCGACGCGACGGCAGCGCCCGAAGAGCCGGCGCTGCAGATCATCGCCGGCAAGCCCGCCACGACCTCGGCCAGTGCGGCCCCCGGGGCCAAAGCCGAACGTGGAGGCGACGGCCGTCCCCAGGCCCCCAATCAGGTGGTTCAGGGCGTGCTCGCCGACCGTCGCACGGCCGTGGCGGTCTGCTACAACGACGCCGCCGCGCGCGATGCCCTGTTGTCTGGCGCCATCGAGGTCGAGTGGGCCGTGTCCGAGGGCCGCACCGCCTACGCGAGCGCCGTCAAGGACAGCACGGGCGATTCCGAGCTGCAGCGCTGCCTCGTGGATCTGGTGCGCGAGCTGCAGTGGCCCGAGGGCGCCGATGGCGAGTGGTCGGAGCGCTGGTCGTTCACCGCCGCTGGCGACCGCCCCGCCAAGATGCGGGCCGGCGAGCCGATGCCGGCGATGGACGCCCCCATCGACGACGTGATGCTCGAGTCGTCCGAGTAGACGGCGCGTGGCATCTGCCGCGTTACCCGCTGGCAACCGCTGTGGAGTTGCCATGGTCCTGCTGCTCGCGTCCCTGCTCACCGCCTCTGCCCAAGAGCCCCAGCTCACGGTCGAGACCTTCAATGCCGGCCTGGCGCATGGCTTCGTCGACCACGCCAAGGCGCGGCGTCCGCACATCGCGCTCGCGCTCGACACCGCGGGGGCCGACGTGGTCTGCCTGCAGGAAGTGTGGGAGAAGGGCGACCGCAAGGCCATCGGCAAGGCGCTCGACCGCTACCCCTATGTGCTTCGCGAGCCCATCACCCAGACCCGCTCGGCGCGGGCCCCGGCCTGCAAGAAGAAAGAGATCTTCGGCGACGACAAGTTCGTGGGCTGCCTGTCCAACCAGTGCGGCGACGTCACCGGCGACGACCGCACCGACTGCATCACCAGCCAGTGCGGGCCGGTGCTCGACGAGCTCAAGACCAGCAACCCCGACTGCGCCGCCGCCCTGATGGCGCAGGTCGGCAAGAGCGCGCTGGGCGCCATCCTGACCATCACCTCGCCGTTCAAGAAGGCCGGTGTGTACGCCTACAAGGGCAGCAACGGCCTGATGATGGTGTCGCAGCGCGAGCTGATCGAACCCGGCGTGCTCGACTTCAGCGAGATCAGCACCCTCAACCGGCGCCAGGCGCTGTACGCCGACATCAACCTGGACGGCGGCGAGCAGGTGCGCGTGTACTGCACACACCTGACCGCCGACCTCTCCAAGCTCGCCCCGTACCCGGGTGGCTTCCCCTCCTGGGGCGACGAGAACGCGGCCCAGGTCGAGGCCCTCATCAACCACGCCGCCAAGGCCGACAAGCCCACGGTGCTGATGGGCGACTTCAACTGCGGCTACCAGAACGACGAGGTCAACCACTTCGGCGAGCTCGAAGACAGCTGCACGATGTTCTCGGATGCGGGCTACGTCTCAGCGGCGCTCACCCTCGATGAGCCGCCCTGCACCTGGTGCGCCGACAACCTCCTCAACCAGGAGGAAGGCGAGCACGACAACAGCTTGATCGACCACATCTTCTTGAGGGGCCTGCTGCCCGTCGAACAGGGTCGCCGCTACGACCAGACCGTCGAGGTCAAGGCCAAGGGCGGTCCCAAGCCCGTCAGCCTGTCCGACCACTTCGGCTACGGCGCCGGCGTCGTCATCGGTGAGCCAGAGCCCGAAGACGCCCCCGAGCCCGCGCCCGACGACGCTCCCGAGCCCGAAGCCGCTCCCGAGCCCACCGGCGCCGAAGCGCCCGAGTAGCCCGTCCCGGGCTTGGCGATCGGCTTTTGTGCGTGCACGGTGTAAGCGAGACCACCCGCTGACGTTCTCCGGTCGAAGCAGGAGAGGAATCGGCCCGTGCCGCCCATCACGCCAGACCAACAAGCCAGAGCGCTCGCCGAGTGGCTCGACAGTCCCGTGGGCACCCCGGTTCCCACCGACGTCGACCCCGAGGTGCTCGAGACGGTCTTCTCGCTGCGCCCGGACCTGGCGCCGGCACCGCGGGTCGAGGTCGACGACATCCTGGCGATGGTCACCACCGGTCCCCTGGCGGTCGAGGTCATTCCCGAGCCGGCCAACAACCCGCGCCCCAGCCGCTGGCTGGCCTGGGGAGGCACCAGCATGCTGCTGGTGGCCGTGGCGGCGCTGTTCGCCATCAACCTGAACACCCCCGAGTGGAAGGCCACCCAGCCCCCGACGCCCGCCGTCGACGAGATCGCGGCCGCCCCAGAGCTTCCCGCCGAGGCCCAAGAAGAGGCCGCCGACGACCCGGCCCCCCACGACGGCTGGTCCGACGCCGACCGGGCTGGCGCCGCCCTCGACCAGCTCAACGCCCTCGAGCGGGCCAACGCCCAGTCCAAGAGCACGATCCAGCCCGCCAAAGATGCGGAACCGGCCGCGACCCGGCAGCAAGCCCCGTCGGGCAGCGGCGCCGCGTTCCCGGGAGACGCCGCACCGGCGCCCCAGCCCCCGCCCAAGCGCCCGGCGCCGGTCGCCGCACCGGAGCCCCAGCCCGAGGCTGCGGCCCGGCCCATGACGGTCGACGCTCCGATGAGCGGCGCGGCCGACGCCGGCCTGCTGAAGAGCCTGGGATACGCCGACGACGTCAGCGAAGATGAGGCCGAGGCGCCGGCGGTCGCCGACCTCGAGGACATCCAGCTCGACGGCGCCCGCGACCGCCGCGCCGACAAGAAGGCCCAGCGCGAGGCCGAGCGGCAGCTGAGCAACGCCGAGCGGCTCGCCGCCATCCAGCCTCCTCCCTCCAAGGGCATGCCCGCGGCCATCGAAGCCGCCCGGTGGTTCCTGGCCAACGACGACCCGGCGCGCGCCGCAGCGGCCTGCCAACAGGGCCTGGCCCTGTCCAATACCAACACCGTCGAGCGCGAGACCCTGCTGCGGCTGCTCGGTGATGCCCGCAGCGCGATGGGCGATCCCGTCACCGCATCCGAGGCGTACCAGGAGGCCACCCGGCTGAACGAGACGCGCTGACAGCGCCAGTGATACGCTCGCGCTCCGATGCCCTTTCCCCCCGCAATCGCCCGAACCCTGATTCGCGCACTCGGCCGCCCCGAGAGCCTCGAGCGCACCAAGAACCTCCACTTCAACGATGCAGGCCACGGCTACGACCGCTTCGGCATGCACCCCGACTTCGTGGCTTTCGGCGACGCCTTGGTCAGCCCGATCTACGAGAAGTACTTTCGGGTGAAGTCGTACGGCGCCCACAACATCCCCGCCGACGGCCCCGCCATCCTGGCCGCCAACCACTCGGGCACGCTGCCCGTCGACGGCGCCATGGTGTGGATGGATGTGCTGCGCAACACCAACCCGCCGCGCGTGTCTCGCGCGCTCGCCGACTTCTTCGTGAGCGCACTGCCCGTGGTCACGACGTTGTTCTCGCGCTCGGGGGTGGTCAGCGGCTCACGAGGCAATGCGCGCGCCCTTCTCGAGTCGGGCGAGCTCCTGATGATCTTTCCCGAGGGCGTGCCGGGCATCGGCAAGCCCTTCAGCAAGCGCTACCAGCTGCAGAAGTGGACCAAGGGCCACTGCGAGATGGCCATCCGCTACCGAGCCCCGGTGGTCCCGGTGGCCGTCATCGGCGCCGAAGAGCAGATGCCCCAGATCGCCAGCATTCCCATGCCCGAGCCCATCCCCTACCTGCCCATCGTGGCCACGCCCTTCCCGCTGCCGGTGCGCTACCACATCCACTACGGCGAGCCCATCCCCTTCCAAGAAGAGTTCTCGCCCTCCGACGCCGATGATCCCGAGATCGTCGCCAACGCGGCGGCGCGCGTGAAGGCCGCCGTCGCCGAGCTCATCGAGAAGGGCCTAGAGATGCGCGAGGGTGTCTTCACATGAAGGGGATCGCTTGATCTCGCTGCTGGTCACCGGGGCCACCACACCCATCGGCGAGCGCCTGGTGCGCAGCCTCATCGCCGACACGCGGGTGGGCCATGTCATGGCCATCGGCCACGAGCCTCCCGACCGAGCGCTGCCCTTCACGCACCACAAGCGCCTGTCGTACCACCAGGTCGACCTGCGCAGCTCCCGGCGCGTGCGCGAGCTGCTCTTTGGCCCCGCCAAAGAAAAAGAGGTCGAGGTCATCGTTCACCTGTCGCAGCACCGCAGTGCGCACGACGCCGGAAGCAGCGTGTATCGGCTCAACGTCGAGTCCACGCGCTCCATCCTCGACCTCGCCGACCGGCACCCCACCATCCGGCGCATCGTGCTGCGTTCGTTCGCCGATGTGTACAAGATCAGCCTCAACCTGCCGGTGCTGGTCACCGAAGACCACCCCCTCAACCTGGGCGCCGGCGCGCCCCAGTTCGTGCGCGACCGGGTCGAGGCCGATCTGACCGCCTGCGCCCGCATGGGCCTGGCCGACGCCGAGATCGTGGTCCTTCGCACCGCCGAGGCGCTGGCGCCCGGCACGGGCAGCCAGCTGTACCACTTCTTGGACAGCCCCCTGTCGCTGCGCCCGCTCGGCTTCGATCCCATGGTCAACGTGGCCACCATCGCCGACATCGTCACCGCGATCGAGCGCGCCACCCACGGCAGCGGCGAAGGCGTGTTCAACATCCCCGGCTACGACACGCTCCCCCTCACCGAGTGCATCCGCAAGTGGGGCGGCCGCGGCGTTCCCCTGCCCGGCTCGGCCATCAACCCGCTGTACCGCATGTGGCACCTGACCACCGGCTCCGACTTCCGGTACGGGCTCAACCGCAAGCGCATGCACTACGGACTGGTGCTCGACGGCACCCGCGCCCGCAGCGTGCTCAGCTACGTGCCCAGCAACCCCGTCGACTGGCCGCGCAGCCGAAAGAGCTAGATGAAATCGCCGGCATGCCTGGGCCCTGGACGAGCGGTCCCACACGGCGGCGGCTAGAATCCACCCATGAAGGCTCTCACCATCGCCGCGATCCTGGTGCTCGCCGTGGGCTGTGCCAGCGCCGACTCGGCCGAAGACACCCTCGATGGGCCCATCGACACCGCCGATACCGAGGGCCACCCCCTCGTGCCCGACCAGTACACCTTCTATTGGAACACCGGCACGTGCACCGACAGCGACGGGAACCCCGGCGTACAGGCCTATTGGCTGGCTGACGGAACCATCGACGCCGCTGGGTCGCTCGCCGTCACCGAGAGGTGGTTCTGGTTCTTCGGTGAGCCCGACTACGACGGCGACTGCGTCGACACCTTCTCTCTGACCGGCGTGCCCGACGAGTCCGAGACCGAGCCCAGCGCCCTGGGCTGCTCCATCTGCGACCAAGTGTACAGCATTCAGCGCGTGCTCGTCGATGACGGCTGCGCCCGCGACTACCAGGCCCGATTCGGGGTGAGCCCCGACGCCGACATGGACGGCGTCGACGACGAGCAGAGCACCGACGCCCAGCTCTTGCTGTACGCCACCAGCACCGACGACGACTCGACCACCGACAGCGACATGCTGGTGGTCTACGCCGAGGAACGTGAGACCGGCGGCTACATGAGCGACAGCAGCTACGGCAGCGGCACCGCGACCTTCCAGACCGACGGCAGCGGGACGATCTCGTGGCTCGGCAGCCGCTGCATCGTGGAGTAGGCCACAAGACGGCACCCAACGGGCGCCGGTGGTAGGATTCGGGCGATTCGCTCCCACCCACACCGGAAGCTCCCACGGCCCCATTCTCGCTGCTGTTGATCGCCACTGCCTGGTCGGGCGACCACCCGCCGGCCGGCGACGGCAACCCCGAGCAGACCGTCGTCGTGCTGCTCGGTCTGGTGGGCGCGGCCTACCTGCTGGCGCACTTCGTGGTCGACTGGCTGCAGAAGCGGCTGCTCTTCGTCAGCGGCTTCGAGTACATCCTCCTGGGCGTGGGGCTCGGCTACCTGGCCGTGTTCAAGGACCTCACCCCGCTGGCGCCCATCCTGGCGCTGTCGGCCGGCTGGGTGGGCATCGTGCTGGGCATGGAGCTCGATGTGCGCCGCATGCTCTCGGTGCGCGACCAGGCCCTGCGCGTCGCCACCTTCGAGGGCCTCGGCAGCGGCGTGCTGGTGGCGGTTCTGGCCCACGAGTTCCTGGTTCGCGGCGGCGTTCCCGGCGCCGACCCCGAGCAATACTGGCTGGCAGCTGGGGTCATGGGCTGCGCCGGCGCGGCGGGCTCGTCGACGGCCATAGACCTGGTGGCCGAGCGCTACGACCTGCAACACTCACTGGTCGATCGGCTGCGCCGGGCGGCAGGCTTCGGCGACCTCATGAGCATCGGCACCTTTGGCGTGCTGTTCTGCATCTTCCACGAGACCGGCACCGGCAACACCGCCACCAGCGCCAGCCTGTGGATCCTGGTGACGGTGCTGCTGGGGCTGGCGCTGGGCGGGCTGTTCAGCGTGTTCCTGGGCGGCCACGAAGACAACCACAGCCGCTTCCTGGCGCTGGTGGGCATCATCACCTTCTCGAGCGGCGCCGCCTTCTTCCTGGACCTGTCGCTGCTGACCGTGAACATGATCCTCGCCTTCGTGGTCACCAACTCGCTGCAAGACGGCAGCGGCGTACGCGAGACCCTGGCCAGCACGCGAAGGCCCATGTCCCTGGTGTTGCTGGTGTTCGCGGGCGCGCTGTGGGAGGCGCCTTGGCACGACACCTGGACCTTCGACGCCATGTTCGCGCCCATCGCGATCACCATCGCCTACATGGCGCTGCGCATGGGCGGCAAGCTCCTGGGCTGCTGGGTGGGCTCGGTCGGCACCGAACTTCGGCCCGATCTGGCGCGCGGCCTGCTCGCCCAGGGCGACGAGGCCATCGCCATGGCCCTCTCCCTCAAGCTGGTGTACGACGGCCCCGCCATCGACGTGGCCTACACCGCCATCCTGGGCAGCGTGATCGCGCACGAGCTGCTCGCGCCACGCGTGCTGAAGGGTCTGCTGATCGACGCCGGCGTCATTCGCCGCGAGCGGGGGGCCACGCCGCCGCCCGTCGCCGTCGCCGAGGTGCTCTGATGTACGTCGTGGTCATCGGCCTGGGTCAGGTCGGGCGGCACGTGGTGCGCACCCTCGAGATGGACCGGCACGACGTGGTGGCCATCGACAACGACCCCTCCGCCGTGGCCTGGATCGAGGAGCACCACGATGTCAGCACGCTGACTGGCTACGGCGCCAGCCACGACATGCTGACCGCCGCCCGCTGCGGCGACGCCGATCTGGTGGTGGCGGCCACCAACAGCGACGAGATCAACCTCATCGCCGCGCTGTCGGCCAAGGAGCTCGGCGCCAAGCGAACCATCGCCCGGGTTCAGAGCCGGGTCTGGGGCTCTGGCGACGCCGGCGTGTACTACAACCTGCTGGGCGTCGACACGGTCATCAATCCCTTGGTGCTCATCGCTCAGGAGATCGCCAAGATCACGCGCAGCCACGGCGCCCTCGACGTCATCGACCTGGCCAACGACCGCATCGAGCTGGTGCAGGTCGGCCTGGATCCGAACAGCCGCATGCTGCACAAGCCCATCGCCGACCTGACCCTGCCCAACCACATCCTGATCGGCGCGGTCGTGCGCGACCAGGAGCTCTTCGTGCCTGGCGGCGCCGACGTGCTGCTGCCGGGTGACCGCGTGTACCTGATCGGCCGCACCGAGCAGATGATCGACGCCGAAGACCTGTTCACCAGTCGCCGAGAGGCCAACCGCGTGTGCATCGTGGGCGGCGGAACCGTCGGCGAGGCCCTGGCGCGTACGCTCACCCGCGACGGCACCGAGGTGATGATCATCGAGTCCGACCGCGAGCTTGCCGAGCGCATTGCCGCCGACCTGAGCGGCGCCACCGTGGTGCACGGCGACGGCACCAACCTCGACCTGCTCGAAGACGAAGAGGTCGGCCGCTACGACCTCGTGGCGGCGCTGACCCACGAAGACGAGGTCAACCTGATGGCCTCGCTCATCGCCAAGCGCGCGGGCGCTCCCCGCACCCTCGCCCTGGTGCGACGCCCCGACTACATGGAGATCTACCGCCAGCTCGGCATCGACATCGTGCTCTCGCCGCGGCTCGTCGCCTCCGACCACATCCTGCGCTACGTGCGCGCCGCCGCGATCAAGAGCATGAGCCTGATCGAAGACGGAAAAGCCGAGGTCCTGGAGCTCACCGCCCAAGAGAGCTCCCGCGCGGTCGGCGTGCCGGTGCGCCGCATGGGCATGCCGCGTGGCGCCCTGTTGGCCGCCATCCTGCACCGCGACAGCGTGGTCATCCCTCGCGGCGAAGACTTCATCCGGGCCGGAGACACGGTCATCGTGCTGGCCACCGCGGCAGCGCGGCCCGCGGTCGCTCGGCTGTTCAAGCCGAGGGCTCTGTGAGCGTCGGCCGCCGGGTGCGCAAGGTCGAGACCTGGCGGGCCGCTGTGCGCCCCGTCGCCTGGGTGACCGCCGGCCTGGCGGGCTGCATGGCCGGCTGCGCCCTGCTCGGCAACATCGTGAACACCTGGCTGATGGAGCCACGGGACATCGATCAGGGCAGCGCCACCGCCATGCTCGCGGCGGCCATCGTCACCCTGGTGGGCGCCGCCCTGCTGTGGAGCATGTCCGAGGCGAACGACGGGCTGGGTAGGCGGCAGGCCACCCTGTCGGTCGCTCTGATCTGGCTCGCGACCGGGGTGTTCGGCAGCCTGCCCTACCTCTTCGATGCCCGCCTGGCGCCGGCCGACGGGCTGTTCGAGGCCGTGAGCGGCTTCACCACCACGGGCGCGACCATCCTGTCCGACATCGAGGGCACCGCGTCTCGCACGCTGCTGCTGTGGCGCAGCCTCACGCAGTGGCTCGGCGGCATGGGCATCGTGGTGCTCTTCGTGGCGGTGTTCCCCAGCGTCGGGGTGGGCGGCCGCCACCTGTTCCGAGGCGAGGTGCCCGGGCCCACCTCCGAGGGGCTGGTGCCCCGCATCCGCGAGACCAGCGTGCAGCTGTGGAAGCTGTACACCATGCTCACCCTGATCCAGATCGCGGTGATGTGGCTGCTGGGCGTGGGCATGTTCGATGCGGTGTGCCACAGCATGACCACCCTGTCCACGGGCGGCTTCTCGACCTACGACGCGTCGGCGGCCGGGCTCGACAGCGTCGCAGTCGAAGTGGCCATGTCGGTGTTCATGCTGCTGGCGGGCGTCAACTTCGCCCTGTACTACTCGCTGTTCGCGTCGGGCTCGATCCGCAGCTTCTTGCGCTCCACCGAGCTCCGCGTCTACGCGGCCGTCGTCGCTGTGTTCACCATCACCATGGCCTTCGCCATCCTGCCCCGGCACGGCAACTTCCTGGTCAGCCTGCAGAAGTCCTTCTTCATGGTGGCCACCACCATCACCAGCACGGGCTACGGCAACGGCGAGGACTACATGGCCTACCCGGGCACCGGACTGGCGCTGATCCTGCTCATGATGTTCGTGGGCGGCATGGCCGGGAGCACCGCCGGCGGCTTCAAGATCGTGCGCGTGACGCTGCTGATCGAGACCGCCTGGGCCCAGCTTCGCAGCACCTTCCGGCCATCGGTGGTGCAGGTGATCCGCATGGACGGCAAGGCGGTTCCCAACAGCGTGCTCAGCGAGGTCGGCGCCTTCACGGTGGTGTACTTCGCGGCCATGGCGCTGGGCATCCTGCTGGTCACGGTGACCGACGGCGTCAGCCCGCAGACGGCCTTCGGCGCCATGCTCACCAGCCTCTCCAACATGGGCCCCGCGCCGTACTACCAGGGCTCAGACAACTTCGCGAGCTACTCTTCGACCGCCAAGGTCGTATTCTGCGGGTCCATGGTGCTCGGTCGCTTGGAGTTCTTCACGTTGCTCGCCCTGCTCCTGCCTGACTTCTGGTCGAGCTTCCACCCGGTGAGCACGCGATGAGCGGACACGGCCACAGCAACCAGCCTTCGGATCCGCTGCGCAAGCTGATGATCATCATCGTGCTCGTCGCAGCGATGGTGGGCCTGTACCAGCTGGCCGACCCCAGCGGCCCCATCGACCCCACCGGCATGCTGGCCTTCGGCTTCGTGGTGCTCGCCGCCTTCACCGTGGGCGAGCTGGCCGAGGTCGTCGCCCTTCCGCACATCACCGGGTACCTGATCGCCGGCCTGCTGCTGGGGCCGAGCATGGCCGGGGTGCTGCCCGACGCGTGGCGTGTGGCCCCGTTCGACCACGGCATCCTCAACCACGACGTGCAAGACCAGCTGGCGCTGCTCAAGGTGCTGGCGCTCGGGCTCATCGCGCTCACCGCCGGCGGCGAGCTCAAGCTCGAGTCGCTGCGCAAGGGCCTGGCCCAGATCGGCGGCGTGCTGACGGGCCAGACCATCGCCATCCTGACCATCTGCACGGCCTTCTTCTGGTCCATCTCGCAGGTTGGCTTCGTCGCGCACGCCGACCTTGCCGGCCTGGACAGCACCAGCGCACTGGCGCTGGGCGCCACCCTGGCCGCCATCAGCCTCGCCACCTCCCCGGCCGCCACCATCGCCGTGCTCAACGGCATGGGCGCCAAGGGCCCCATGACCAACGTGGTGATGTCGTCGGTGGTGCTCAAGGACGTCGTCGTGGTGGTGCTGTTCGCCGTGTTCAGCGCCTTGGCCGGCCAGGCCCTCGACATCGCCCTGTTCGAGGGCACCCTGGTCAACTACCTGTTCTTCCACATCGTCGTGTCGCTGCTGGTCGGCGTGCTGCTCGCGGGCATCCTGGTGCTGTACCTGCGCTACGTCGCACACGAGGTGCTGCTGTTTCTGGTGGGCCTCATCTACGTGGGCAGCTACGCCGCCAATCACGCGGTGCCCGGCGTGCACCTCGACCCCATGCTGATGTTCCTGATGGCGGGTTTCGTGACCGCCAACTTCAGCACCCAGGGCGACGCCCTGGTCGAGAGCGTCGAGCAGCTCTCGTTGCCCGTCTACGTCGTGTTCTTCACCCTGGCGGGCGCGCACCTCGAGCTCGAAGGCGTCATCGAGATGGCGCCCTACGCCTTGGCGTTGGTGGGCATTCGCGCGTTCGCCCTCTTTGTTGGCGTGCGCTTCGGTGCGCTCGTCAGCGCGGCCGATGCCAACACCGTCCGGTATGGCTGGATGGGCTTCGTCAGCCAGGCCGGCGTCGCCATCGTGCTCATCGAGAGCATCGGCAAGACCCTGGGCGGCGACCTGGGCAAGACCCTGGCCACGCTGATGATCGCCGGGGTGGCCATCCACGAGTTCGTGGGACCCGTGCTGCTCAAGCTGGCCGTGGGCTTCGCCGGCGAAGGCGGGCAGAGCGCCCACGCCGAGCACGCCGAGCACCCCGAAGAGGTCACCGAGACCACCGAGCTCACCGAGGAGGTCGAGGCCAAGCTGGCGCCGTGGGAGACCCCCGAAGACGTCGAAGATCCCTGGGGCGACCCGCCCGACGTGCAGTCCGCCGAGCTCCGCAAGCACGCCCAGGACCTCGAGGGCGAGCTGCAGGGCCTGGTGCGCGACCTGCTCTTTGGCCCCCTCGAGCAGTACAAGACGGGCGGCGCCAGCTACCTGCGCAACCTGCGCCGCGAGTTCCTGCGGCACCACCGGCGGGCCGTGCTCGCCGCCCAGAAGGCGAGCAAGCGCGAAGAGATCCCCGCGCTGCTCCGGCACGAGCTGGGCGAGCTCGCGCGCCGCTGGCGCGGCATCGTGCTCGACCGGGCCGCCCGCAAGACCGAGCGCAGCTGGAGCGCGCTGTCCCTGGTCGACGCCCTCGATCGCATCACCGACATCGTGCCCGAGACGGTCGAGGCCCCATGGGAAGACCGCAGCTTCGTCACCGCCACCGACGAGTCACCCGTGATGTCGGTTCAACGCGGGCTTCTGCGCCTCCGCAAGCGCGTCGCCGGCGTCGGCGGCGGGCTGGGCCCCCGCGTGGTGCCCCTGCGTGATGTGGTGCGCTTTCACTTCGCCGGCCACGTCACCACGCGCATCGAGGCCATCGCAGCGCTGCTGGTGATCGCCGACGGGCACCTGGCCGCCCGCACGCGCAGCCTGTTCGAGGGGGCCGATGCCGGATTCGACGCGGTGATCGCGCGGGTGCGCAACGCCGACCCCGACACCGAGGTCGACTACGAGGCCCTGCTGTTCGCGGTTCGCGCCGAGGTCGACGAGGAGTTCCAGCTCGCCCACGAGGAGCTCGACCGGGTCTCGCGCGACGGCGCCACCCGCGCGGCCCGCATCCTGGGAGACGGGCTCAAGCGCGTCAAAGACGACCTGCCCATCGCCGGCACCCCCGACCTGCCCGCCTGGGCCCGGCGCTACTCCATGGTGTACGGCGAGCGCACGACCGCCGAGGCCCACCTGCAGACCGGCGAGGCCGCCGCCCGCCAGTCGGGTGCCGCCCGCTTCACGGTTCTTGCCCTCGAGCTCGAGCTGACCGGCCTCGAGGGCCGCGTCCGGGACACGGTCAACCAGCACCGCGCCGACCTGGCTCGGCTGGTGCGAGGTCGGGGTCCCACGCAGCTGACCCGCGTCGAGCGGGCCCTGGCCGATGTGCTCGAACACCTCGACGCGGCCCTTCGCTCCGACCTCGACGGCACCGCGATGGCCGCCAAGGTCCGCGCCGACGCCGAGCCACTGGCCAAGGTGGTCACCGAGGCCACCCGCGAGGCCCACCGCCTGCGTGACGACCTCGCCGACGAGGCCAGCATCGGCGGCCTCGTCGACGCCCTGCTGGCCGCATCCGAGCAGCTGACCGAGCGCTACGAGGTGCCCCTCGAGAGCGGTCGCTCCGGCGAGTGGCGCCTGCCCAAGGCCCTGCCCACGGTCGAGGTCGACTTCCGCGACGTCGTGGTCGCCTACATGGAGACCACGGTCACGCGCAACCTCACCCAGCTCAACAACGACCTGGCCACCCGGGTCACGGCCTTGGTCACCCTGCTCGAGGAGCTCGACCGCATCGTGGCCTTCAACGCCGAGCTCGCGGGCGCCGAGCTCGACGTGCTGCGCGGCGAGGCCGTGCCCGAGGACACACGCGCGCTGGTGCGCGAGATGGTCATCGGCGCTCTGACGCGCACCCGCACCCGCCTCGAGGGGGTTCGCGACGAGCTGGCCAGCCTGCCCGACGAGGCCTCCGAGGGCGTGCGCACCGCCGTGCTCGATGGCCTCGACGACCTGCGCGCCCAGATCGTCGACGGCCGGGTATCCGAGCTTCGCAGCCGCATTCGCGAAGCGCGCACCGGCAACCTGGCCCGCGAGGCCCAGCAGCTCCGCGGTCGCCTGGGTGCTGCCCAGGAACGGGCGTGGTCGATGGCGCGCAGCGCGCTGGGCGAGGAACGCATGGCCCGTGGACGCCGGGTGCTCGGCCTACCCGAACCAGCCAGCGCCGAGGTGAGTCCGGCGACCTTCGCCGTGCCCGCTCCCCGCGTCGAGCTACCCGTGGTGTATCGGCGCCTGTTCAGCGACTCGGCGCTCGAAGCGGGCGATCTCCTCACCGGGCGGGCGGCCGAGATCGAGCGCGGCCGCGCGGCGCTGTCCGGCGCACACGGTGGGCGGTTCCGAGCCGTCGCGGTGGTGGGTCCCCACGGCGTCGGCAAGGGCGCGGTGGTGCACGCCCTGGTGCGCGGCTCGAGCCAGCGAAGCCACATCAGCCTGCGCTTCGCGGCGCCAGCGACCGTCGCCGAGGTCGACCGCTTCTTCGACGATCTGGGCGACAAGCAGCTGGTCGACGTCAAGGGAGTTCGCTGGCTCTTCAGGATGGAGCCCGGTGGCTTCGCGCCCCTGCACCGCTTCGTCGAGCGGGTCATTGCCGACGAAGGGCGCAACTCCTGGGTGTTGTCGTGCACCACCACCGTCTGGGACAACGCGTGCAGCGCCTCGTCCCTGGGCGACGCCTTCCCCGATGTGGTCGAGGTCGCGCCTCAGGCGGCCGACGAGCTCGCGTCGGCGGTCCTCGCTCGCCACAGCATGAGCGGGTACGGCCTGCACTTCGAGGAGCAGGACGACCTGGGCTGGCAGGTCGACAACTTCCTGGCCCGCGAAGAAGACGTCGAGAAGCGCCGAGAGCGCGCGTGGTTCCGCAGCCTGCACGCCGCAACCGGAGGGGTGGTCAGCGATGCGCTGGTGCTGTGGATGGCCAGCATCGACAAGGTCGACGAGTCCGAGGGCGTCGTGCGCATCGGGCCGGTCCCCCGTCCCCCGATGGAAGCCCTGCGCAAACTGCCCCGCGACACGCTGCTCACCCTGCGCCAGACCAGTCGCCAGGGCTGGATCGACGCCGATCTCTACGCCCGGCTCTTCCGCACGCGCCGAGCCGACGCGGCCGCGCACCTCAGCCGGCTAAGCCACATGGGCCTGCTGGTGAAGTACGACGAGGTGTGGCGCATTCCCAGCCACCTGCGCGGACCGATCCACAGCGTGCTGCGCGAGCGCGGCTGGCTGTAGCAGGGTGATGCATACCCGGCTCGCACCACGACCTACCCGCACACGCCGCTGAAGCGCGGGCGCAACAGGCGCTGCAGCCAGCTTCGCTTCGTGGGCTCCACCCCGTGCCGCTGCAACAAGGCTGCCCGCTCCTCGCCGTCGACCTCGCCGCACACCTCCAGCGGGTTGATCCAGGCAGAGCCCAACTCGCTGCCCATCGCGGTCAGCGGAAACAAGGTGAGGGCAATCAGCAGCAGCGCGCGGTTCATCGGGTCTCCTGGGCTCTGCTCAGACACATGCAGCTGCCATGCCAATATTTCTCGGTCCGATCACCGCAGATATCTATCAATTTCATATTGTTGGCGCTCGGTTAGAGACCCTCATGCGCCTCATTCCCCTGCTGCTCCTCGTCGCCTGCGGTGGTGATCCCCTCGTGGTCACGCCCACCAACATCCAGTGGGGCGAGGTCGACTTCCAAGAAGACATGCCGGTAGACGGCTACGACGCCCAGCAGGTCATCCTGCAGAACACCGGCAACAAGGAACTGCAGTTCCGGGTCACGGGCTTCGACGAGTCGCACCTGCAGCTGGGCGCCATCTGGCAAGACGCCGGCTCGTACACGCTGCTTCCCACCGCCGGCGGGTCCAGCAACGTGCTCAGCGTCGGCGTCATCGACTACGAGCTGGGCGAGCTCACCACCGAGGTCAGCGGGAGCTTCTCGATCACGGCCGACGGATTGCGCGATCCCGTCGTCGTTTCCTGGGCATTCACCCCCGTCAGAAAGTTCAGCGGCGACACCGGAACGGACTAGCTGGCTTTCTGGTCGTGTTACACGCCCGAGCCCGTGCCATGCACCGGGCTGGACACACAGAGGAGACCCCATGACGCGCTGGATGCTGCCGCTCGCCCTCACCCTCGCCCCCGCCTCGGCCTGGGCAGGAAAGTGCGACGTGCATCTCGCAAAGGCCGGCAAGGCCAAGGGCGCCGAGCTGGTGACCGCCTACTCGGGCATGCTCGGCTGCGACAAGGCCGAGGCCGAGGCCGCTTTCGCCGAGTTCATGGGCGGCGTCGACGACACCGACACGCTGGTGGGCCTCGCCGTCGCGGCCATCGACAAGCAGTCGTACATTCCCGTCTGGAGCATGCTCTCGGACGTGGGCGACTACTCCCAGCGCGACGAGGTTGCGCGCGCCGTGGGCGCCTCGTGCGGCGAACACCCCGGGGTCGTGAACTTCCTGCAGGGCGCCTACTTCGGCCTCAAGAACACCGAGTTCGGCAAGTGGGACAAGGCCCTGGTCACCTGCGACAACGAAGACCTCGGCAACTTCATCAAGTCCACCGCAGCGGCCCCGCCCGCGGTCACCTACGACGAGAAGTACAACACGCTGCTCAAGGCCCTGGTCCAGCGCGAGGGAGCCGACGCCCTGCCCGTGCTGCGTCGCGCTGCTGTCGAAGCCGCCACCAACGGCGGGCCCTTCAACGCCATCATCGAGAAGATGAACGACGCCGTGCAGCCCGACGAGCTCGGCGCCGACATCCCGCCCGACGACCGCGCCCGACTCGAAGAGGCGCTGGTCGAGGTGGCCGGCGCCGTGGCCCCCGAGCAGGCTGCGCTGGTGGCCGACCGCCTGTACAACGCCGGCGCCGAAAAGGCCGCCGCGAGCCTGCTGCCCAACATCTACCCCGACCGCGTGCAGTCCGACGAGACCCTGCTCTACGGCGGCGCCAGCATCGAACACTGCGACGGCGAGGCCTACATCCACTGGGCCACGGTCAACGAACCCGCCAAGCGGTGGAGCATCCTGGGCGACATCGAGGCCCCCATGCGCACCTTCAAGCAGCGCCTCAAGTGCGCGACCGACGGCGACTGGACGGTCATCAGCACCAACGAGCCCGTGTCAGACGAAGCCGACCTGTACACCTGGATCACCGACGTGCAGCGCCAGTGGGAGCAGAAGGGCAACCGGGTGAAGGTCAAGCAAGAGAAGGGCGTGGTGCTCGACTAGGCACGTCCGGTCACCCGGTTCCACACCCGTCCCCACGCCGACTGCGCGGGCTCGCTCTCTTCGGTGAGCAGCTCGAGGGTCTCGCGCGACACCTCGTCGGTGGGGTCGAGCTCGACGGCCTCTCGGAAGTGCAGGACGGCCTTCGACAGGTTGTCGCCGTCCAGCGCGAGCTGGGCCAGCTGAGCATGCGCTCGGGAGCGGTTGACCTCGGACGGGTCTTCGATGAGCACCTGAACCAGTTCGCTTCGCTGCACACAGTCCTCACGCGGGTCCGGCCACACTACAAGGCCCGTAGATCCCGATACAAGGCCTCGATCGATGTGATCGTTCCTTCCAGGGAAAACGCGCGGACCCGATCGCGTCCCGAGCGCGCGAGCGACGCGCGCCGAGCGGGATTCGCGAGCAGATCCGACAGGGCACGCGCCAAGGCCTGGTCATCGTCGGGGGTCACCAGCACGCCAGCATCGCCCACCACCTCCACCAGCCCATCGACGGCACTCGCGACCACCGGCACGCCAGCTGCCATGGCCTCGGCGGCCACCAGGCCGAAGCCCTCCCACCGGCTCGGCACCACCACCACGTCCGCCCGACGCAGCCACGGCACCACATCCTCGACCGCGCCCACCATCTCGACGTTGCCGGGAACATCGAGCTCACCGCGAAGCGGACCGTCACCCACCACGGTCGCGCTGGCCTCGGGCAGCAACCGCATCGCTGAGAGCAGCACCTCCACGCCCTTCTGCGGCACCAGGCGCCCCACGAAGAGCACGCCGCCCCCGCCCACATGCTCGCCAGCGAAGCGCCCGAGCTCGATGCCGTTGGGCACCACGACCAACCGGTCCACCCCCAGCCCGCGCGCTCGCCAGCCGCCCGCCACCGACTCGCTCACGGCGATGACCCGGTCGCACAGGCCCGCCGTCTGCACCTTGACCGCCACCTTCCAGTCCGGAAGAAGCCGAGGCACGTTGTGTTCGTGGCTGATCACCACCGGCACGCCGGCGAGCCGCGCCGCCACGCGTCCGTACACATCGCCAGACCACAGGTGCGTGTGCACCACATCGGCGCCGCGCAGCTCACCCGCCAGGCGGGCCAACGCGCGCAGCCCCAGGCGCCCGCGCCGACGCCCGACCGAGCGAACCTCGACGCCCGCGTCGGCAAAGGCTGCTGCCAGGACGCCGCCCGCGTGCACGGTGACCACCCTGGTGTGCACGTCGGGGGCGCTGCGCCGGCAGAACTCCAAGACCAGGCGCTCGGCCCCGCCCCCGGACAGGTCGTTGAGCACGTGAACGACCCGCATCATGTCTCGGGAATGATGAACTCGACGCTCGGTCCCACCCGCACCTCGACCTCGCGGCCGCCGCGGTGGAAGTCGCCGTCGATCATGTAGCCGATGGGCTCGTCAGAGCGCAGCAGCAGGTGTTGGGTGACCCGATCCTCGACGCGCTCATGCTCGAGCGGCCTCGCCCGAAAGATTGTGGGCAGTCGAGCCACGAACTCGGGCCCCGAGAGCTCCATCGCCAGCACGTGAAAGCGGTCGTGGTGCAGCGGCGCCTTGTAGAAGGGCCGAAATCCCACCCCGATGTCGTCGACCGTGCCAGCCCCGATGGTGAGCCAGTCGCGCGTGCCCACCGAGGTGCCGTCGATGATCACCTCGCCCCGCCACGGCCGGGTGAGCTTGCGAATCAGCCTGCCGCGCACCAGCGCCGAGGCGCAGCCCCGCGCCAACAGCGCCACCGCCTTGGCCGGCGTCGGGTCACCGCCCTCGTAGTACAGCTCCAGAAAGTGGGCGATCACCCCGTTTCCAAAGAGAAAGCCGTACTTGTCGCCATCGACCTGCATCATGGCGCGGGACACGGTGCCAAAGGGCTCGTCTTCGTGGTACCGCGTCACCACGTAGTCCAGCAGCTCGCCCGGACGGCCGCCAATGCCCAGTCCATGCGCAATCGTGTTCATGGTGCCGCCGCGCAGCAGCATGATCTTGGGCAGCGGCTGCCCATCGTAGACGCGCATCAGCGCCGTGAGCGCTACGTGCATGGTGCCGTCGCCGCCGTTGATGCACAGCACATCGATGCCGCGCTCGCGGAAGCGCCTGGCCGACGTCAGCAGCTCGCCGTGGTCGGTGGGCTGCTCGAGCGAGCCCTTGTCGCCCAGGATGTAGCCCAGCTCGCGCGCCAGCTTGGGATTGCGCAGGTTCTTGCGGCTGCGCGGGTTGGTGATGACGCCGATTCCGCCCACGCTCATGCTCCTTCGATCTCGGCGCCCCGGCCAAACAGGCCGAAGGCTCCACCGGTGTGCCAGAACAAGATTCGGCCGCCCAGCCGCCGCGCCGAGACCTCGCCCACGAGCGCCTGAAAGGCCTTGCCCGTGTAGCTCGGGTCGAGCAGCACGCCTTCTTCGCGCGCCACCTTGCGGATGAGCGTCCACAGCCCGCCATCGGCGAGGCCATAGCCCTGGCCCTGGTAGCCCTCGATCACGTCCCATCGCTCGCCTGGAGGCGTCAGCCTGGGCGCGCCATGCAGCTCGGCGCCCAGCGAGATCTCGTGCACGCGGCGCAAGAAGTGGGCACGGTCGTCGCACACGGCCACGCCGAGCACCCGTCCCGGACTCGGGCCCAGGGCCAGGCCAGCGAGGGTCCCTCCCGAGCCCACCGGCACGATGATGGCGTCGAAGTCGTGCTGCACCTGCGCGGCCAGCTCCTTCGCAGCGTGCACGAAGGCCATCGAGCCCAGCCCGTTCGAGCCGCCCTCGGGGATGATGTAGGGGGTGCGCCCCAGCGCGGTCTGCTCGGCGGCGAGCTCGCCCATGATGCGGTCGCGGTGGGCATACTCATCGGCGGTGCACAGCCGAAGATCGGCCCCCACCATGAAGCCCAACAGCAGGTTGCCGTCGAGCACAGCCGGTCGCTGGCCGCGCAACAGCAGCACGGCATCCATGCCCAGTCGACGCGCCGCGATGGCCGTGGCACGGCAGTGGTTGGACTGCAGCCCGCCGCAGGTGATGACCACGTTCGCGCCCCGCTGCGCGGCGTCGGCCAGCAGCAGCTCGAGCTTGCGCACCTTGTTGCCCGACAGCCCCAGCCCGGTGCAATCGTCCCGCTTGATCCACAGGTCCACACCCAGGCTCGCCCCGATGCGGGCGAGGGGCTCGACTGGGGTGGGGGTGCGGGCGAGATCGACGCGTGGGAGCATGGGCATCCAGCAGGAGGTTGGATGCTAACGCCCATCGTGCTCGTGACCGCCGATCGCCGCGACGGCAAGGGCGTCAAGGATGTCGAACGCGTGCGCCCGAAGCGCAGCGAGGTGTGGGTCAAGCAGTTCTACACCGACGCCGTGCGCGCGGCCGGCGGTCTGCCCCTGCTCGTGCCTCCCGGAGAGACCGACCTCGATCGGCTGCTGCAGCTCGCCGACGCGATCCTGCTCACCGGGGGCGACTTCGACATCCACCCCTCGCACTACGGCGAGCAACAACAGGGGCGGCTCGACCGCATCGAGGAGGCGCGCACCACGCTGGAGCTGCGCATCGCCGCCGAGGGCCTGAAGCGGCGCATTCCCATGCTGGGCATCTGCGGCGGCCTCCAGGCCATGGCCGTCGCCGATGGCGGCACCCTGGTTCAACACCTGTCCACCGACATCATCGACCACGAGCAGCACACCGACGACGCCACCCCGAGCCACGGGGTGCGCCTGGCAGCGCCCGCCACCCGGTGGATGGGCGACCGCGTCGACGTGAACAGCACCCATCATCAGGCCGTCAAGACCGTGGGAAGGGAGCTGGTGGCCGCCGGCTGGGCCGAACCCGACGGCGTGATCGAGGTCATCGCCCACCCCGACCCCGACATCTTCGCCGTCGGCGTGCAGTGGCATCCCGAGGCGCTGGGCGATCTACGCCTGTACCTCGCGCTCATTGCCCACGCTGGTCCCGACGGCGCCGGCCGCGGGGGGTAGGGAAAGGGACCCGCGCCCCAACATGGCCTACTCGAGCTGCTCCTCGATGGTCCAGGTACCGGCCGGGCCGTGCTCCTTGACCAGGATGAAGCGGACCTCGGATCGGGGGCCGCCACCGCCCTTGAACGGCCGAGCCAGGGCCTGCCGGCTGATGTGCGTCTCGATGGTTCGGTAGCCGGGCGCGCTGATCAGCAGCCGCTGCCGCGTGAAGGGCCGGTACCGAAAGCGCACGGTCTCGGGAGCCAACACCCGGCGCCCGTCCGCCAGGGTCACCGTGGCCCCCGAAGGCTCGGTCACGATGCGCGCCTTCCAGGTGCACCCCGACAGGAGCACGCCCACCACCAGCACCCAGCCAGCCGTCACCACATGCCCCATCGATCGCGCAGCCGAACCACCACCATCGACCCGTCGATCTCGAGCGACTCGACGTTGGCGAGGTGCTCGGCGCTGGTCTCGTCGGGCAGCTGCTCTGGATGCAGGGGCATGCCGGCATCGCCATACCACCAGCGCGACCAGCCAGCGAGCTCGGTCTTGCCGACCGTCAGCGTTTCCGGCTGCAGCCAGGCCACCCCATTGCGAATGTGGATCTTCCCGTTGAACACCACGTTGTGGCAGCGCCCGTCATCGCGCGGGACGACGGCACGGATGGTGGCCACGTCGTCGAAGAACTCGGCGTGGGAGCGGAAGCCGTAGGCGTTCACACGGGTGGCGAAGTTGAATTCCCTGGCCGTGAGCCCGATCGATGCCTCGGGCAGTGGGTGCCGCTTGTAGTCGTCGAAGCGATCCTGCAGGGCCACGATCTCGGCCACATCCAGCGAAGCGACCGGCAGCTCGTCGCAGGTGGGGCTGATGGTCGACGTGTACAGCTGGGTGGCGTACAGGCCCAAGCCGATGATCACCGCCGCGATCACCGCACCGACGGCCTGGAAGACCGGCGAGGTGAGCAGCCAGACCAAATAGGGGCCGCACCCGAGCATCGGGTTGCGCCCCCGTGCGCCCTCGTGCGAATCCGGCTGGACCATGGCTGCAGAGTAGCACCGGCGGTCAGCGAACTCGCGAGCCTAGGCCCGCAGCACCTGGCGGTGGCCGGGCAGGCCAGCGCCATCAGAACGGAATGTCGTCATCCTGACCCGCGGGCGGGCCGCCGTAGCCGCCACCGCCGCCGCCGCCACCCGAAGGAGCGCCGCCACCGCCGCTGCCGCCCTGGTAGCCACCACCGCCGCCACCCTGGTAGCCACCGCCACCGCCGCCACCCTGGTAGCCGCCGCCGCCGCCGCCGCCGTCGCGGTTGCCGCCCTGCAGGAAGCGCACCTGGTCGGCGATGACCTCGGTGGACCACTGCTTCTGGCCCTCTTTCTCCCACGAAGACGTGCGCAGCTTGCCCTCGATGTAGACCTGGCGACCCTTGGACAGGAAGCGCGCCACGTTTTCGGCGGTGCGGCCGAAGCAGGTGACCCGGTGCCACTCGGTGTGGTCGGCCCAGTTGCCATCGCGGTCTTTCTGCCGCTCGCTGGTGGCGATGCGCAGCTTGGCGATGACGGTGCCGGTCTGGGTGGTGCGGGTCTCGGGATCGGCGCCTAGGTTGCCGACGAGGATCACCTTGTTGACGGTCATTTCGACTGTTCCTCTTCTGTGGGGGACCCCGTATAACCGTCCCCAGAACGCCCGCGGATCGCCGGCGGACAATCCCTGTCCGCTTTGCTCGGTTAGCGGGCATCCATGGCCGACAAACGTCCCCGTTGCCCCCAGTGTGGCGACCCGATCCACGATCCTCGCGGCAACCAGAGCCGCCCCTTCTGCTCACCCCGATGCCAGATGCTCGACCTGTCGAAGTGGCTCGGCGAGGAGTACCGGATTCCTGGCGAAGCCGCCCAGGTGCCCGAGCCGAACCGGCAAGATTGAGGCAGCGGCGTGGCCGCCTACCCCGCCGGCACCACCGCGTACATCGTCTCGCCCCCCCGCCCGAGGGTCACCGTGCGGATGGCGGGCTCGTCCCCGAGCTCGGCTCTCAGGGTGGCCAGGTCGTACACCGCGGCCTTGCCCACCTGCAGGATGAGGTCGCCCGGCACGATGCCCATGCGGGCCGCGGGGCTGTCCTCGTCGACCCTCAGCACGATGGCGCCGCGGTCGGTGGCCACGCCGAAGTGCCCGCGGATGGCGTCGGTCGGGTCGGCGATGGTCATGCCGCTCCACCCCAGCACGTCGTCCGGGAAGGTCTTGGGGCCCGAGTCGATGCGGCGCTCCTCGGCGGTGACCAGCTGCAGGGTGCGGCGCTCGCCACCGCGCATCACATCGACGCCCAGCTGTGCGCCCACCTCCTGCGCGATGATCAGCGCCCGCAGGGCCGAGCGCGACGGGGTGGGCTCGCCGTTCACGGCCACGATCACGTCACCTCGGCGCACCCCCGCGGTCTCGGCCGGACCATCCGGCACCACGCGCTGCACCTCGGCGCCGCGCACCGAGCGACGAACGTCCACATCCCCCACCGTCTCGACCGCCATGCCCAGCCACGGTCGGCGCACCCGTCCGTCGTTCTCGAGGTCGGACCGAACCCGGGCCAGCATGTTGGAGGGGATCGCGAACGAGATGCCCGAGTTCTGCTCGTTGCCAGGCGCGTAGATGGCGGTGTTCAGGCCCACCACCCGGCCATCCAGGCCAATGAGCGGCCCACCGCTGTTGCCGGGATTCACCGCCGCGTCGGTCTGGATGTAGTCCTGGATCTCGCGCTCCGAAAGCCCCCGCCGCCCCATGGCCGACACGATGCCAAAGGTCACCGTCGAGTCGAAGTCGAAGGGATTGCCGATCGCCACCACCAGGTCGCCCACCGCGACCTCGTCCGAGTCGGCCATCTGGAGCCACGGAAAGGGGCCCGGCGCATCGATCTGCAGCACGGCCACGTCGGTGCGCGGGTCGGTCGCGACCACTCGCACGGGCACCCGCCGCTGGTTCGACAGGATGGCTTCGATGGACACCGCCGAGTTCACCACGTGCTCGTTGGTGAGGATCACCCCCGACTCCGAGACGATGAAGCCCGAGCCCGTCGCCGCTCCGGTTGCCTCCCCCTCGGCATCCTGCAGGGAGTGCCGCTGCAGCAGCTCCTCGAGCTCCGGGCAGCGCGCCTCGCGTTTGTCTACCTCGAAGCGAACCACCGCGGGCGTCGCCTCACTCGCCACCTCGCGCAGCGCCGTCTGCAGCTGGACCACCGCTGGCGGCGGGCCTGCGAGCGCCACCGAAGCCGACAGCATCCACATCGACAATCCAGTCAGACCGCACTCCTCAGCGAAATAGACCGCTCCGAGCAGCCGTAGTGCTTACAACTGTAGACCAGCGATCGCCGGAACGGGCGCGTACGCTGGTTGTCTGACCGACCTGGAGGCTTCATGCCCACCACCCGAGAAGATGTCGTCAACGCCCTGGCCGCCCACCGCGCCGATGTGCTGCGGGGCGTGCTCGAGGCCGCCAAGGTGAACACCTGGGGCGCCGAGACCTCGCGCGACCTGGCCAAGCGCATCGTCGATGCCCTGTGGTGGCACTACAGCACGCCGCTCGGGTACGTCGCCCGCACCACCACCCTCGACCAGATCGTCGACCACGTCGCCACGCGCCTCAAGATCGACGGAGCCCTTCACCAGGCCGACGCCTGGGAGCGCCTGTCCACCATGACGGCCATGCTGGTCGCCGCGTCGGGCCCCGTCGCCCTCAGCGACCTCGACCCCGAGCGCCGCAAGAAGATGCGCGGCTCGTGGCTGCCCACCGGCGCGTTCAGCACCGGCGCGGTCGGCTCCTTTGGAGCCCGCTGGGTCGGGATCAAGATCGTCGAGCTGGGCAAGGGCCCCATCGGCCGCTGGCTGCCCTTCGTTCCCTACATCGGGCCCTGGTTCGGCCTCATCCGCAAGGGCGGCTCGGTCGCCGCGATGCTCGGCGGGCCCGTGGGCATCGCCCTGTCGCTGCTGGCGGTCAACGACGCGCTGGGCGTGAACTACGACAAGCTCGTGCCGCTGTTGCTGGGTGTGGGCGCGCTCGGTCCAGGTGCCCAGGACGTCGAGGTGGTCGCGCAGTAGCGCCGCGGCGATAGCCTGGGGCACATGTTCCCCCCAGGCCCTCCTCGCCACCACCGTCTGAACCTGCTCGGTCGCGCGCAGACCATCAATGCGCTGCGCCTCGATCCGCTCGGCTTCATCGGCCACCGCTTCGCGACCCACGGCGACCTGTACTACGTGCCCGAGCGGCCGTCGGGGCACCTGTACGTCACCCGTCACCCCGACCACATGCGCGAAGTCCTGGTCGAGCAGTCCTCGCGCTTCGTCAAGCAGGGCGGTGCCAACGACCGGCTGGTTCCCTTCCTGGGCAACGGGCTGCTGACCGCCGACGGCGAGGTGTGGAAGCGCCACCGACGGCTGATGCAGCCCGCCTTTCACCACGCGCGCATCGCGGGCTACGCACAGACCATGGTGGAGCACGCGGCGCGGGTGGACTGGGCGGCTGACACGGTCATCGACATCGGGCAGGCGATGCGCGATCTGACCCTGGGCATCGCCGCCAAGACCCTGTTCGACCACGACATCACCGGCGACAGCGACACCATCGGCCGCGTGATGGACGGCTTCCAGCACGCCACCCGCCTGAGCCTGATTCCAGACTGGATCCCCACCCCGAGGCGAATGCGCGGCCGCCGCGCCACCCGCCAGATCGACGAGCTGGTGACGCGGCTGGTGGCCGAGCGCCGTCGCGACGGGCTCACCGACGACCTGCTGTCGATGCTGCTCGAGATCGACGGCCTGTCCGACACCGAGCTGCGCGACGAGCTGGTCACGCTGTTCATCGCCGGCCACGACACCACCAGCCACGCGCTGACCTGGACCTGGATGCTGCTGGCGCGCCACCCCGCCGCCCATGACCGTCTGCTGGACGAGCTCGGGTCGGTGCTTGCCGGCCGCCTGCCCACCGTGACCGACCTGCCCCAGCTGCCCTGGACCCGCGCGGTGATCGACGAGGCCATGCGCCTGTACCCGCCGGCCTACGCCGTAGCTCGCGTCGCCGCCGAACCGGCACACCTGGGCGGCTACCCGCTCGATCCTGGCGCCCAGGTGGTGCTGTGGATCTGGCACGCCCACCGGGACGGCCGCTGGTTCCGCGATCCCCTCCGGTTCCGGCCGGAGCGCTTCATGGGCGAGCCCGAGCACCCCAAGCACGCCTACCTGCCCTTCGGAGCAGGGACGCGCCAGTGCATCGGCCGCGGCTTCGCGCTGATGGAGATGGCGCTCGTGCTCGCCACCCTCGCCCAGAAGTACGCGCTCGAGCTGGTGAGCAAGCGCGTCGAGCCGGCGCCGCGCATCACCCTGGGCCCCAAGAGCCCGGTGATGATGCGCGCCAGGCGGAGGTAGCGACCAACCGCCGCGGATTTCCTTTGCGCGAGGCCGCTGGGCGGTTCAAGGCCCCGCGGAGGGCGAGCATGGGCAAGCTGTGGCAGATCACCCTGGCGTCGGACGAGCGGTATCGGTGGTTCCATGACGAAGCGCGCCGGCTAGCGGCGACCCGTGCAATGGTGAGGGCGGGCGGCGCCGAGCAGGTTCTCTTCTGCATCGTGGACGAACATGCACACTCTGTGGTGCACGCCGAGCGCAAGAGGGCCGGGCGCATCGCCGCCAACCTGTCGAACGCCCTGTCTCGGCACGTCGACGCTCCGTTGCAGCCCAGCCGACTCACCCCCGTCAACGGCCGCAGGCACCTCGAGACCCTGGTCGGGTACATCACCCGCCAGACCGTGCACCACGGCATCGACGTACACCCGGTGAGCTGGCCGAGCAGCTGCCTGGCCGACCTGGTGGGCGCACGTCACCTCGACGGCTTCGATCCCGACGGGATCTTCCAGCTGTTGCCACGATGGGACCGCGAGCAGGTGTGGCGAGCCGTCGGCATCGCCCCACCCGCCATGCCCACCGACCCCGAGCTGAGCGAGCTGCCGGTGCGTGCCCTGTACAAGGCCGCCGCGGCAACGCGGGGGGTGGCCATCGGCCACGGTGGACACACCGGCTCCGACACCCGTGCCATGGCCGCGCGGCTAGCGGCGTCGGTCGGCCACAGCAGGCGTGCCATCCAGCGAGGGCTCGGTGTCGGCGAGACGACAGCGCGGCGGCTGCTGGAGCGTCCCCTGCCAGACCACGCCCTCGCCATGGTGCGGCGCCAGCTCGCGCTGCGAAACGCCGATCCGACGAAGCGCGCTTGGTAGCCGCCAAAATCGCCCCACCTACCCGCAGCCCACCCCGTTTCGGCGCACACCCCGCCGAAATCGCACCACCTACCCGCAGCCCACCCCGTTTCGGCGCACACCCCGCCGAAATCGCCACACCTACCCGCAGCCCACCCCGTTTCGGCGCACACCACGCCGAAATCGCCACACCTACCCGCAGCCCACCCCGTTTCGGCGCACACCCCGCCAAAATCGCACCACCTACCCGCAGCCCAGCCCGTTTCGGCGCACACCACGCCAAAATCGCACCACCTACCCGCAGCCCACCCCGTTTCGGCGCACACCCCGCCGAAATCGCCACACCTACCCGCAGCCCACCCCGTTTCGGCGCACACCACGCCGAAATCGCCACACCTACCCGCAGCCCACCCCGTTTCGGCGCACACCCCGCCAAAATCGCACCACCTACCCGCAGCCCACCCCGTTTCGGCGCACACCACGCCGAAATCGCCACACCTACCCGCCACCGACACCGAACCCCGCCTCGATCACCGCCACGCGGCGAAACTCCCCGTCTACGGCATCGACCTTGGCCTCGATGACCGCCACGCGGCGAAACTCCCCGTCTACGGCATCGACCTCGAGGCCGAGACCGACCTCGACCTCGATCACCGCCACGGCGCCGACCTCGGCCTCGATCACCGCCACGCGGCGAAACTCCCCGTCTACGGCGCCGAACCCCGCCTCGATCACCGCCACGCGGCGAAACTCCCCGTTTACGGCGCCGACCTCGGCCTCGATCACCGCCACGCGGCGAAACTCCCCGCCACCGACACCGAACCCCGCCTCGATCACCGCCACGCGGCGAAACTCCCCGTCTACGGCGCCGAACCCCGCCTCGATCACCGCCACGCGGCGAAACTCCCCGTCTTCGGCGCCGAACCCCACCTCGATCACCCCCCACGCGGCGAAACTCCCCCGAAACGGCATCGACCTCGAGGCCGAGACCGAGGAATCGACCTCGAGACCGCCGCGCTTCGAGCGCCATGCTCCAGCCCACCCCGTTTCGGCGCCCCACCCGCCGAAATCGCCACATCTACCCACAGCCCACCCCGTTTCGGCGCCCCGCTCCGACGATCACCCCCGCATCGCCCCCGCACCAAAGAGCACCGCTCCAATCACCATCATCCGCCCGCCCAGCCGAGCCCCTTCTCCACCGGTCGCCGCGATGACGATCAGCCCCCCCACGCACACCAGGGCCCCCAGCGCCATCGAGCCGTTCACCGCTGACCGCGCGCGCAGCTCTTCCCGCCGCTCGGCCTCGGCCTGGTCTTCGGCTTGCAGCTCGCCCGCCGCCATGCGCTCCGCCATGTCGGCCATCATCGCGCGCTCCACCTCGTCGGTGGTCATCGGCTCGCCGTCGAAGTCCGGGTTGGGCGGGATCTTCGGCCCCTTTCCAAACGGATCGAGGTCGCCCACTACAAACCCACCCGCGTCTTGTCGAAGATCCCCCCACCTCGGCCTCGAGTCCCGATGCGTCGCTCGCCACCTCGAAGCACAGCTGCCCGGTCACCGACAGCCCCGGGTTGAACTTGTCGAGGCCGCCAATGCTGTCAGGCGTGGCCCACTGGCACGCCGGTGTCGGGTCGTAGCTGCGCCCCTGGCTGTCCACCAGCTTCACCGAGCCCCCAAAGATGCCCGGCTTGTTGCTGTTGTTCACCGCCCTCACCTGCACGATGCGCAGCTTGGTGCCGTCACGGGCCACATGCTCCACGATGCCGCGCCGGGTGCTCGTGGCTTCGCGGCTGCCCAGCACGGTCACCGACCAGTCCTGGAACACCACCGCCTCGCCAAGCTTCGCAGTGGGCTGAACCTTGGCCGGGCGCTGGCCTCCGCCTCCACCCCCGCAAGCGAGCGCCATCCCGACGCCCACCGCGACGAGCAGCCCCCTCATCGGGTCACGGCCGGCAGCCCGTGGCTGCTCGCCACCTTGTCGTAGTAGTCGATCACCTTGCGCACGTAGTCACGCTTCTCGCGGTAGGTGCCGGGGTAGAAGCTTCGCTTGAAGCCGTGAAGCACGATGCGACGGACGTCGGAGGGGGTGAACTCCCAGGCGTCGGCGGCCATCTTGAGCTCGTCGGTCACCGTGGTGTTGGAGACGAGCCGGTTGTCGGTGCACAGGCTCACCGACAGCCGCTCCTGGGTGACCATGCGCCCGACGGGGTGATCTTCGACCCGGCGCAGGTGTGGCAGCGTCTGCATGTTGGAGGTGATGCACACCTCGAGCAGGATGCGGCGGTCGGCGATGTACTCGGTGAGCTGGTGCACGTAGCGGACAGGGTCGTCTTCGGTGCGCACCATCTGGTGGTCGAACAGGTGGGTTCCGTGCCCGATGCGGTCCGCGTGCAGCTTGGTGATGGCCTGAAAAATCGACTCGGGGCCATAGGCCTCGCCGGCATGCACCGTCTTCTTGATGAAGTGCTTGTGGGCGAACTCGTAAGCCGCGGTGTGGTCACGCGCGGGGTGGCCGGCCTCGGCGCCGGCGAGGTCGAAGCCCACGATGGGCAGCCCCAGGCGGTCGCGCGCATCGACCACCGACCGCACCAGCGACAGCGAGGCCACACCGTACACCTCTTTGACCGGCCAGTTCGGCAGCACGGCGAGTAGGTCGCGGTAGTAGGGGGCAAACCCCGCCGAGAACATGCGCATCGCGCACGCGATGATGCCAAAGCGGAACGGAGGGGCACCGTGCTTCTTCACGGCCTCGCTCTTCTCGTGCTCGCGGCGGCAGCGGTCGAGCCCCTTGGTGACCGCCTCGATGACCTCGGCGACGCTGAAGTCGGGACGCGCATTGAGCTGTGGAGCGAAGCGCACCTCGAGGTAGTGCACGCCCTCGGCCAGGCAGTCGACCCCGAGCTCGTAGGCCACCCGCTCGAGCGCCTCGGGGTCGGTGAGCACTGCGCAGGTGTACGCGAATCCATGCAGGTAGTCGGGCAGATCGCGGTAGCTGTCCTTGAACACCAGCTCGCGCAGACCGGCCTCGGTCATGGAGGGCAGCTGGACCTTTCGCTCCTTGGCCAGCTCGATCAGGGTCGAGATGCGGAGCGAGCCATCGAGGTGACAGTGCAGGTCGGTTTTGGGCAGTGCTTGCAGGAGTTCACGGCTGTACATGACCCTCCTCTACCCGGCCGACCAAAGTTTGGGTAGACACACTGGCTCATGGTGGCTACGCAGCCGTCCGAACAGGAGGCCAAGCCGGTGAACCTACCCACCAGCTTTCGCGATGGACTGAACGAGTCGCTCGACGACTACCTCGAGAACTTCTCGGCAACACCCGATGCCGAGGCGGTGGCGAACTACGTCATCGAAGAGCTCGAGGTGTGGGCCGACGACGAGGGTGTCGACGACATCATCCTCAAGCTCGAAGAGTCGGGTGCGCTCGAGTCCCCGTTCGTCGAGGTCTTCGAAGAAGAGATGAGCTCCAACGACGAGTTCACCTTCACCGGAGAAGAGATCATCTCGCTGCTCGAACGCATGTGCGGCGTCGAATGGGTCGAGGACGACGACTTCGATCTCGGCGACGATCTCGACGACGACGATTTAAGCGAAGAAATCTAGCCCTTCGGTCTTATCCCCGTAGACCCGGTGTTTTCGCCGATCCGGACCTCCGGCACCCCAAGAACCGGGCGGCCGCAGGTCCGCTTGACGAAAAGCAACCTTGCGCGCCGATCACGCTTGTTCTAGCCTCCCGCCTCTTTCGGCCAAATTGCCGAGCGACCGGAGGCGACCATGGCGGATCTCCAGGCCACGTTCACGACGGAAGGAAGGCTGTTCTTCTGGACAGCCGAGACCCCGTTGGACACGGCGGTCCAGGATGAGCTGCCTGCCCTGGGCACCCTCCCGCGCCGTCCAGCCAAGCGGCAGCTCACCCTTCCCGGCAGCCCGCCGCGCCGCAAGCGCATCGCCGGCTTCGAGTACGAGCTGCACGAGGTGCTCCCCATGCTCGCGGTGGTGCCGCCCGACGCCCCGGTCAGTGACTCCGTCCGCGTCTGGGCCCGCGCCACCCTGCTGGGCCTCGAGCTGGCCTCGCGCCAGCGTGTGTTTCCCTCGGTCCGCGGCACCGACGCCACCTGGCGCGCCCTGCTCGCCCGCGCCGCCGATCGCGAGCGCTACTCGGCCATCTGTGCCGCCCTTCCCACCGTGGCACGCGCCGAGCCCACCCGCGCTCGCGGCCACATCAAGCTGCAGCCCAGCACCATCGTGGTGCGTGACTTCCTCGACGCCACGGTCGACACGCTGTACCGCCGCGGCACCTACCCCGGGACGGCCCGCGGCTGGTCGCTCGAGCTCGCCGAGTCCCTGCGCGGGCCCGAGCGAACCTTCGCGCCACGAGACGCCCGCTACCAGAACATGCCCACACGGCTGGCTGCCTGGTCGCACAGCGTCGATGTCGACGCGCTGGTGCTGGCGGTTCAGCTCGACCTGCCTCGCGACGGCCAAGACGACTTCCGCATCTCGTTCCACCTGCACCCCGCCGACAAGCCCGACTCATTGGTTCCCGTCGACGACGCCTGGTACGCCGGAGCCGCCCTCGAGCTCGAGGGCAACCGCTACGAACACCCCGCGCACACGGCACTGCGCGCCCTCGCCCGTGCCGGCCGCGTGTTCTCGCCCCTGCGACCGGCCCTCGAGGGGCCGCGACCCTGCGCGCTTCGGTGGGACGCCCTGACCGCGTGGCGCTTCCTCTCCGAAGGCCGCGCCGTGCTCGAAGACGCCGGAATCCGCGTGATCGTGCCCGATGCCTTCGATGGGGCCGGCCAGCAGCGCATCCGGGCCCGCATCCGCATCTTTGGCCCCAAAGACGACTTCACCCTCGACCAGGCCCTCGACTTCCGCTGGGAGGTCACCCTGGGCGAGCGCGTGATCGAGGGCAAGGAGTTCAAGGGGCTGCTGCAGAGCGGCGATCCCATCGTGCTGTTCAAGGGCCAGTGGGTGTTGCTCGACCCCAACGAGCTGGCGCGCCTGCCCGACGGGGTGCTGCAGCAGGGCCAGCTGACCGCCGCCGAGGCCCTGCGAGCCGCGCTCGTGGGCTCGTACCAGGGCGTGCCCGTGATCGCCGACGACCGCCTGCAGAAGATCCTCGCCGTGCTGCGCGAGCCCCCCAACGCCCTGCCACCCGTCGGGTTCCGCGGGCGCCTGCGGCCCTATCAGAAGACGGGCCTGGCCTGGCTGTCTGCGCTGGGTCAGCTGGGCCTGGGCGCGTGCCTGGCCGACGACATGGGCCTGGGCAAGACCGTGCAGCTCATCGCGCACATCCTTCGCCGGTGGGAGAAGCAGTCCGCAATGACGCGCCGCCCCTGCCTGATCGTCTGCCCCACCAGCGTGGTGGGCAACTGGGAGCGCGAGTTCATCCGCTTCGCGCCGGGCCTGGGCGTCACCCGCTACCACGGGCCCGACCGCAACACGCGCGCCTTCAAGACCTCCGACGTGGTCATCACCACCTACGGCCTGCTGGTGCGCGACATCCGCATCCTGCGAGCCCGCGACTGGGACGTCGTCGCCCTCGACGAAGCCCAGGCCATCAAGAACCCCGACTCCAGGCGCGCCCGGTCCGCCGCCAAGCTCAAGGCCCGTCACCGCGTGGCCATGTCGGGCACGCCCATCGAGAACAAGCTCGACGAGCTGTGGAGCCTGTTCCACTTCCTGATTCCAGGCCTGCTCGGGCCCCGATCGCGCTTTCGTCGTCTGGTGGCCCAGCCCATCGAGCGCTTCGGCGATCAAGAGCGGGCGGCGCAGCTGCGCCAGGGCATCCAGCCGTTCTTGCTCCGCCGGCTCAAGACCGATCCCAAGGTCATCAGCGACCTGCCCGAGAAGATCGAGCGCACCGAGTACACCGCGCTGATGCCCGAACAGGCCGAGCTGTACCAGCGCACCGTGCGCCACTTCATGGACCACATCCAGAACTCCACCGACATGGAGCGCCGCGGTCAGGTGCTGGCGATGCTGACCGCCCTCAAGCAGGTCTGCAACCACCCCAGCCACTACCTCGACGACGACGGGCCGCTGGCGGGCCGGTCGGGCAAGCTCGAGCGCACCCAAGAGATCCTCGACGCCATCGTGGCCCGTGGCGAGCACACGCTGGTGTTCACCCAGTACCGCCAGATGGGCAACCGTCTCAAAGACCACCTCCAGCAGCGCTACAAGCGCCCGGTCCCCTTCCTGCACGGCGGCACGCCCCAGCACGTGCGCGAAGAGATGGTGCGCAGCTTCCAGCACGACGACGACGCCGCGCCCATCTTCCTGGTCAGCCTGCGCGCCGGTGGCACCGGCCTCAACCTCACGCGCGCCACCCACGTCATCCACTACGACCGATGGTGGAACCCCGCCGTCGAAGACCAGGCCACCGACCGCGCCTTCCGCATCGGCCAGCACGACAACGTGATGGTGCACAAGCTGGTGGTCCAGGGCACCCTCGAAGAGCGCATCGACGCCATCTTGCAAGACAAACGCCAGCTCGCCGAACAGGTCGTCGGCGGCGGCGAGCGCTGGGTCACCGAGCTCGACGACGACGCGCTGCGCGAGCTGGTCATGCTCGGCGACGACGCCGTGGTGGAGGACGCATGACGCTCACCCGACCCCCCTCCGACGGCATCCGCGCCAGCCAACGGCCCGGCGGCTGGCTGGCCCGGCACTGGCGAGCCAGCCTCAAGCCCCTCGAGCTCACCCACGGACCCATCGTGTCCCGGGGCCGCACGATGGCCCGTGGCGGGCGCGTCCGGAACCTGTGGTTCTCGCCCGGCATGGCCGGCGCCGACGTGGTCGATCGCAACGAGGTCGCCGTCACCATCCGCTTCCGCCCGCTCGAAGACGAAGAGTGGGACCTGGTGCACAAGACCCTGCTGGGCCGCCTCGACTTCATCGCCGCGCTGATGGAAGGCGAGCTGCCTCGCGAACTGCTCTCGGCTCTCGACGAGCAGGGACTCAAGCTGCTGCCCAGCTGGCGCCGAACGTGGGGCCGCGGCGCGCACATCACCCGCGACGTCGACTGCGACTGCGACTGCGACGACGCCTGGCGCATGCCCTGTCCGCACGCGGCCGCGGTGTATGCCCTGGTGGCCGACGCCCTCGACGGCGACCCCTTCCTGCTGCTCACGCTGCGGGGTCGCTCCCGACCCCAGCTGCTCGCCCACCTGCGTGCGGGCTGGGGCGACGACGAGCCCCTGGTCACCGGAGGCCCCGACGGCGAAGAGGCGCCCCCCACCCAGGGCTCAGACTGGTTCGCCTCGCCGGTGCCGCTGCCGCCCCCGCGCTTCAGCTTCAGCACCCCTGAGACCCAGGCCGCGGGCTTGCGGGCGCTGGGTCCACCTCCCGGCGGCGACAACGACCTGTTCCGCGCGCTGCTGCCCATCTACGAAGCCGGCGCCAAGGCTGCATCCGAGCTCGTCTACGACGAAGACCCGGCCTCGCCCCCGCCCACACCCACGCCGGCGCCCCTTCGCCGGGTGGCCGCTCCGCGCGGCGAGAAGCGCTTCACCGAGAAGCTGGTCGAGCTGCTCGAGCGCATGGCCGGCGCGCGCACCACCGACCTCGCCGAGCACCTGGGTGTGCCGGTGTCCACGGTACGTCGCGAGCTGATCGAGCTCGAAGAGGCCGGGCTCGTCGCGCGAGAAGGCCGCACGCGGGGAACCCGCTGGCAGCTCCAGTAGTCGGAGCCGCCTGTGAACCGTTCTGTCCAGCTCGCCATCGCCGCCGCCGTGCTCGCCATCCTGTGCGCGGTCATCGCCGCCTTCTCGGTCATGGGCAAGGCCGAGCCGCCCCTGGCCGAGGCCCCTGCCAAGACCGCCAGCGACACACCCGCCCCGGCCCGGTCGCCCGAGCCCGCGCACGCGCCGTCGGGCTCCACCCAAACCACCGGGTCGCACCCCGACGAATCACAGGCCGACGAAGGGGCAGCCGACGGCGCCGACCAAGAGGGCGACACCGCGGCCGACACCGCCGCCGAAGCCGAAGAGCTGCGAGGCGAAGCGGTGCCCGACCGAAGCATCTGGCCGGCAGACATGGATGGCGTGAAGGGAGCCGTCGGCGAGAGCCTGCCGGGAATCGTGGAGTGCTACGAAGGCTGGCTCGAGCAGAACCCCGATCTCCAAGGACGGGTCGCGGTGACCTTCTCGATCACGCCAGGCGAGCACGAAGACGACCTCGCCAGCATCTCGGCCGCCGAGATCGACGAGAGCACCCTGGGTCACACCTTCATGGAAGGCTGCGTGCTCTCGGTGATGGAAGAGCTGCGCTTCGAAGCGACCGACGGCCTGACCGTGACCTACCCCTTCATCTTCAAGAACGAAGACGAATAGGCCGCAGGCCTGGATATTTGGCCGCATCCTAGAGGCGATGCAGCCAAGGACGCGACAAGCGGGATGTTTCGTCGTTATCATGCGCCGGAATGTGAGGTCCCCTATGCGTCTGCTCGTCCCCCCCGCTCTCCTCGTCCTGGCCATGGCCTGCACCGGCCCCGAACCCACCGATGACACCTCCGAGCCCGATCTCACCGACGCCGACGCCGATGCCGACGCCGATGGTGACGCCGATGCCGACGCCGATGCCGACGGTGACGCCGACGCCGACGCCGACGCCGACGCCGACGCCGACACCGACACCGGCCCCACGGACACGGGCCCCAACACCGAGATCGACTGCACCGACAGCACCGACAATGACGGCGACGGTGACACCGACTGCGACGACTCGGACTGCGCCACCGACTCCGCGTGCACCACGCCGGCCACCGAGACCAACTGCAGCGACGGCCTCGACGACGACGCCGACTCGCTCATCGACTGCGAAGACGCCGACTGCGCCAGCGACGCCGCCTGCGCGGCCGAGACGGTGTGCGACGACAGCAACGACAACGACGCCGACGGCATGACCGACTGTGCCGACGACGACTGCTGGGGAACCACCGCGTGTCCCACCGAGCGCTACCTGTCCTTCACCTCTGCGGGCTCGGTCACCGCCGGCCTCGAGACCTACTGGGACTTCAACACCGCCTGCTCGAGCTCGGCGAACAGCTCCAGCACCCGGCAGTTCGACTGGTACGCCGACGTCAACTCGGCCGCCGGGCAGCTGGTCGTCCAGACGGGTGGCGGCACCGCCACCAGCACCGCGGTCACCTGCAACTGGAGCTACGCCAGCGCGTCGCACACCGGTAGCTTCACGTTCGACTTCGACGGCAACGTGGACCGCTTCTGGGGAACGCCCGTCCGCAACGGCTTCAACATCGACAGCGGCTGTGGCACCAGCGGCTCGGCCTTCCTGCCCCAGCACCTGAGCTTCTACGGACCGTCCTGGTACTGGGTCGACCCGGGTGGCAACAGCTGGTCGGGCAGCGTCAGCGCCGCGCGCCCCGACACCATCGGCCTCTGGTTCGTGGCAGCCGGAGCAGGCTCGCCCACCACGACCTACGCGAACAACTACACCGCCTCTGGCAGCTGCAACTACGTCGGAACCTCGACGTTCTCGGGCATCTACCCGTTCAGCAGCGCGTACGGTGGCTCGCCGATTCTGCTCGACGACTAGCGAGCCGGGTGCGGGCAAGGCGCAGCTGAAGGGCGGGGTGTTCCTCGCACTTCAGGCGACCAGGCGATGGGTGCCGTGATAGCCTCGGGTCCCTCTGTGGAGGACCCCATGCGCGCACTAATCCCCTTGGCCCTGCTCTTTACCCTGGGCTGCCCCACATCCGAGGGCGACGACACCTCCGTCGAGTCCGACGCCGACACCGACGCGGACGCCGACGGTGATGCCGACGCCGACGCCGATGCGGACGCCGACGCCGACGCCGATGCGGACGCCGACGCCGACGCCGATGCGGACGCCGATGCCGATGCGGACGCCGACGCCGATGCCGACACCGACACCGGTGCCGACACGGGCTCGGTGCCCGAGACCGACTGCGGCAACGGCACCGACGACGACGGCGATGGCAACGCCGACTGCGAAGACGCCGACTGCGCAGCCGACGCGTTGTGCCTGCCCGAGTCCGACTGCGCCGACAGCAATGACAACGACGGCGATGGTGCAACCGACTGCGCCGACGACGACTGCTGGGGCACGTCCGAGTGCCCGGTGACTCGGATCGCGCGCACCAAGGATGGCGGAACCTTCAAGGTGACGCGCGACCAGCAGAGCGTGGTTCGCAGCTCCTGCTCGAACGCGGCCAACAGCACGGCAACCCTGGGCGCCGACGTTCAGATGGACCTCACCGGAGTCGCTGGGGAGCTGGTGGTCACCCCGCAGGGGGGCTCGCCCGTCACCTGTGACTGGAGCTACGCGAGTGCCCACCATCAGGGCGCCGCCCAGCTCGTCGGCTCCAGCTCGGTCGCCATCCAATTCGGCGCCCCCACCCGGACGGGGTTCACCATTCAGCCGGGTTGCGGCACCACCGGTACCGCCTTCCTACCCCGGTACGTGATCTCCGGTTCGTCCGGGCTCCTGGCCCTCGACATCAGCACACCCAACACCACCCTGAGCTTCTTGGCTGCGGTGGGCTTCGATCTGGTGTGGGTCGAGGGCATCAACCGCATCGCCAGCACGTCATCGTCGACAGGCGCCACGCAGTCCGGCGGCACCTGCACCTACTCGTACATCGGTGGTTCCACGGGGACCTACTCGTCATCCATCGGCGGCGGTGACGACTGGCTCGTGCCTGAGTAGGCACTCGGGGTATCGTCGCGCCTTCCGGAGGTTCCCATGCGCGCAATGATTCCCCTGGCCCTCGTGTTGGCGATGGGCTGCCCCACGTCCGAGGGCGATGACACCGCCGTCGAGACCGACGCAGACGCCGACGCAGACGCTGATGCCGACGCAGATGCCGACGCCGATGCCGATGCCGATGCCGACGCCGACCCCGAGACCGACTGCGGCAATGGCACCGACGACGACGGCGATGGCAACGCCGACTGCGAAGACGCCGACTGCGCCTCCGACGCCCTGTGCTTGCCCGAGACCGACTGTGCCGACAGCACCGACAACGACGGCGACGGCAACGCCGACTGCGCCGACGACGACTGCTGGGGCACCACGGAATGCCCGACCACCCGCGTGGTACGCACCAAAGACGGCGGCCAGATGACGCTGACCCGCGAGATGAACGAGCTGTCGCGCTCGTCGTGCACCAACACCGCGAACAGTGTCGAGAACCACAGTGGCGAGTGGAAGATCGAGGCCGACAACGTGACGGGAGAGCTCGCGGTCACCGTCGGCACCGGCGCCCCGGTCACCTGTGGCTGGTCGTACACCAACGCCGTGCACTCCGGCACCTTCCAGCTCACGCCCACTTCCGGCAGCGGCAGCAGCAGCAGCTACAACCTGGTGGCCAAGTGGAAGCCCCCCACCCGCACGGGCTTCAACATCGACGCGGGCTGTGGCACCAGCGGTTCGGCCTTCCTGCCCAAGTACCTGATCGGCTTCAGCTCCAGTGTCTACGTCCTGGACATGGTGGGCGCGACCTTCGACGGCGACACCGACGGCATCGACGACGTCTACGGCGCGCTGTGGTTCGAGGCCGGCGCCGAGCTCGGGTCCAACTCGACGGGCGGCACCAACAGCAACACCACGGGCACGTGCGCGTACAGCTACATGGCCAACTACACCGAGGTCTACACCTACGGGATCCTCGGCGGCGACGACTGGACGCCGTAGAAGCCCCGGCGACCGCGCCACCCCCACACTGAACCTTCGCTCATCCGCATCGTGACGGTGAAATCGGGGCCGTAGCCTGCTACGTTCCCCGACCCCCGCGACCCCACCTCCAGGGATGTGCGATGACCGTGTTCGCCCTGCTGCCCCCTCCCGCCCACGAGCTCGCGCAGAGTGTGCTCGACGCCGGCGCCGTGCCGGTTCTCGACGCGACGGCGGTTCCGCCGCTCGATGTGCCCGAGGGTGCCTGGCTTCGTGTGCGCGCCGGGCAGGCCGCGCCCGGTACCGGTCCCATCCTGCTCGCCGAGCCGGGCGCGCCGATCGCTGGCCGAGAGTGTTGGCTCGAGGTCACCGAGGCGGCGGCGATTCCCGAGGGCTACGCGGGCGTCGTCCTCAAGGGGGTCGAGGCCGGCGGCCGTGTCTCCACCGAGCCGGTGCTGTCGCTGCTCGCCCGCCACCCCGAGCCTGCCCGGGTCATCGTGGCCGGCGATCACCGCCCCGCCGACCTCACGGCCTTGGCCGCCCACGGCATCCACGGCGCGCTGGTGGCCGCCACCTTGTTGGGCGCCTCCGACATCCGCCTGCCCGCCGCGCTCGACCGCCGGCTCGACCTCCCTGCCAGCGAGGCCACCCGTGTGGTCGCCGGCGTGCGTGTTGCCAACCCGGCGACCGCACCGGTGCTGCGCCAGCTGGCCGCCGGCGCCTCGCCGCACGACCTCGCCGCCGGCCTGTACGGCAGCGCCGACCCCATGAGCGATCTGTGGCCCTGCGGCCGCGGTCTGTCCATCGCCCGCGACCTCGCCCGCGCGCACGGAACGCTGGCCGGTCTGATGCGAGCCTACGTCGCCGCGAGCGGGGCCTCGGCCAACGCCGCCTCCAACCAGCCCGCGGTCACCGCCACTTCTGCCGCCCAGCTCCACCGCCCGGCGCCCGCCATCGCCATCATCGGCATGGGCTGCCGCTTCCCCGACGCCAACAACCTCGACGAGTTCTGGCAGAACCTCCGCGACGGCCGCGACAGCATCCGCGAGGTCCCCGCGGAGCGCTGGGACCCCGACCTGTTCTGGGATGCCGACGCAACTACGCCCGACAAGACCTACGCCAAGATCGGCGGCTTCCTGCGCAACTTCCAGTTCGACAGTCGGCGCTTCCGCATCCCTCCCAAGGTCGCCAAGCAGATCGACCCGGTTCAGCAGATCTGCCTCGCGTCGGTGGCCGACGCACTCGCCGACGCCGGCCTCAAGGTCGACAAGCGAAGCGACGGCGTCGAGTTCGACCGCGAGCGGTGCGCCGTGGTGCTGGGCAACAGCCTGGGCGGCGAGGTCAAGGACGAGTACGCGATTCGCCTCTCGTGGCCCGACCAGGCACGCAAGATCCGGCCTGCCTTGCTGCAGACGATGTCCGACGCCCAGGCCGACGCCATGCTGGCCATCATGGAATCCGCCTACAAGGCCGATCTTCCCGAGATCGACGAAGACAGCATGCCCGGCGAGCTGTCCAACGTCATCGCCGGCCGCATCGCCAACGCCTTCGATCTCGGCGGCGCCAACTACACGGTCGACGCCGCGTGCGCCTCGTCGATGGCCGCCCTGCAGTCGGCCATGAAGTCGCTCGCCGACGGCGAGTTCGATCTCGCCATCACCGGCGGCGCCGACCGCTCCATGAACGTCAGCACCTACGTGAAGTTCTGCAAGATCGGGGCGCTGTCGCCCGACCACAGCAGCCCCTTCGACGCCAGCGCCAACGGCTTCGTCATGGGCGAGGGCTGCGGCATCCTGGTGCTCAAACGGTACGAAGACGCCGTTCGCGACGGCAACCGGATCTACGCCATCATCCGCGGCGTCGGGGCCAGCAGCGACGGCAAGGGCAAGGGCATCACGGCCCCCAATATCAACGGCCAGCTGCGCGCCCTGCGACGGGCCTACGACGCCGCCGGCATCGACCCTTCCAGCGTCGACATGGTCGAGTGCCACGGCACCTCCACGGTCGTGGGCGACAAGGTCGAGGTCGAGGCGCTGTCCCAGGTGATCGGCAAGGGTGCGCGCGCTGGCCGCGAGCCGGTTCGCATCGGCTCGGTCAAGTCCCAGATCGGGCACCTCAAGTCCGCCGCCGCCGCCGCCGCCATCATCAAGAGCGCCCTGGCGCTGCACCACGGCATCATCCCGCCCAGCATCAACGTCAAGACCCCGCGCCAGGACCTCCCGCTCGACGACGTCCCGCTCAAGATCGCCACCGCCGCCGAGCCGTGGCCGCCCACCCCCGACGGCATCCGCCGCGCCGGTGTCAGCAGCTTTGGTTTTGGCGGCACGAACTTCCACGTGGTGCTCGAGAGCTTCGCGAGCCAGCGCGCCGACCAGCACACCTTCGCGTCGTCGCCGGTGCCTCAGATCGACGGGCACCCAGGCCCGAAATCCTTGCCGCACCCAGGTGCGGGCGCAGCTCCTCAGGCGCCGCCCAAGCCCACCATCACCGTCGAGCCCCCCGAGCACCCGCTTCCCGCCGGGCTGTGGGCCACCTCGGCTCGTGACGAGGCCGAGCTGGTGCAGCACCTCGAGCTGATCCGCTCCGGCAAGCCGGCCCCGTGGGACGCCAGCTCGCCCCTGCGCATCGCCGCCGCCGCCGCCGATGACGACGAGCGCGCCGGGCAGATCGACCGCGCGCTCAAGGTGCTCACCAAGGGCAGCAACCCCGACATGCTGCGCGCCCGGGCCATCCACTACGAGACCGCCCCCGTCGACGGCAAGCTGGCCTTCGTGTTCACCGGCCAGGGCAGTCAGTACCTGGACATGGGCCTCGACCTGGCCACCGCCTACCCGCTGGTTCAGCAGACCTTCGACGAAGCCGACGCCATCCTGGCGCCCACGCTGGGCGCGCCCATCACCGACTTCATCCGGTACCGCGAGGGCGAAGACAAGGCCGCCAAAGAGCTGCAGCTCCGCCAGACCGAGTACAGCCAGCCTGCCACCCTCACCGTCGACGTGGCCATCCTGCGCCTGCTGGCGAGCTTCGGCGTGTACCCCGATCTGGTGGCCGGCCACTCGCTGGGCGAGTACGGCGCCGCTGTCGCAGCGGGCATCATGAGCTTCGAGCAGGCCCTGTACGCCGTGTCCGCCCGCGGCCGCGAGATGGCCAACATCCGCCTCGACGATCCCGGCAAGATGGCCGGCATCGCCGCCAGCGCCGAGGCCGTCGAAGAGATCCTGGCCGAGGTCGACGGCTACGTCGTCGCCGCCAACAAGAACTGCCCCACCCAGACCGTCATCGCGGGCGCCTCCGACGCCGTCGAGCAGGCCATGGAGCGCTTCCGCGCCCGCGGCATGACCGTGTACCCGCTGCCCGTCAGCCACGCCTTCCACAGCCGAATCGTCGCCCCCGCCAGCCAGCCCCTGCGTGGCGTGCTGCAGAAGCTCGGCCTGGCCGAGCCGCGGCGCCCCATCACCACCAACGTCACCGCCGAGTACTACACGGGCGACGTGGCGCGCACCATCGACATCCTGGCGGCTCAGATCGCCAGCCCCGTCGAGTGGACCAGCCAGATCGAGCGCATGTACGCCGACGGTGCCCGGGTCTTTGTCGAGTGCGGGCCCAAGCGCGCGCTGACGGGCTTCACGGTCTCCATCCTCAAGCGGCGGCCGCACCGCGCCCTGTACACGAACCACCCCAAGCGTGGCGGTGTGTGGAGCTTCCGCGACTGCCTGGCCGGTCTGCTGGTCAACGGCATGCCCGTCGCCGCCGAGCCGCTGGCCACCACCCCCGATCTCTTCGCCACCCCCGCCGCGCGCCGTGCCACCACCGAGGCCATCGAGGCGCGCCTGGCCTTGTCCCCCGAGACCGAGGCCCTGCCCGACGTCAAAGACGGCATCCTGGCGATCGTGGCGCGCCAGACCGGCTACGACCCTGCCGAGCTCGACCTCGCCTTCGAGCTCGAGGCCGATCTGGGCATCGACACGGTCAAGCAGGCCGAGATCTTCAGCGTGGTGCGCGAGACCTACGGCATCCCATCCGACCCCAGCTTCGTCTTCGGCGATCACAAAGACCTCAGCAGCGTCATCCGCTGGGCGTCCAGCCGCATCGGCGCCACGCAGCCGGCAACGCTGGCTCGCGCCACCGCGCCCCCCGCTCCGGCCGTGCCCTCGGCTGCGCAGGCCCCTGCGCCTACGGCCTCGGTCACCGCCCCCTCCATCGCCGACCACGACGCCATCTCGGGCTTCTTGGAGCTGGCCGCGCGCGCGGGCATGTCCGGCCTCGACGCCGAGGGCTTTGCCGCCGCCGTGCTGCCCGCCGTGCAGGGGCTGCTCTCGGCCGCCTTCGCCGCGGCCAGCACCCACGCTCCGGCCGTTCCGGTGCGCACCACCGCGGTGCCCTCCACCGCCCTCGCCGAGCCCACCGTGGTGTGCACGGGCGCATCCGTCGGTCTGCCCGGCGGCGAGCAGGTCTTCGCGCCCGACAACCTGGCCCGGATCCTGTCCGGCGACAATCGCATCAGCCACATCGGCGAGTCGGCCAAGCAGTTCCTGGACATGAACCTGGTGCGCCTGGTCAAAGACCCCACGACCGGCAAGGGCGAGTTCGTCGCCGTGTCCGACGAAGAGCAGGTCATTCGCCTGGCCGGGGTCAAGGCCGACTTCGACATCGGCGAGTACGGCGTCGATGCGGGCTATGCCCGGGCACTCGACGTGTGCACCAAGCTCGCGCTCGCCGCCGGCATCGAGGCGCTGCGCGACGCTGGAATCCCCCTGGTTCGCCGCTACGGCCGCTCCGCGAGCGGCAAGCCCGTGCCCGGCCCGTGGCTGCTGCCCGAGCCCATGCGCGACACCACCGGCATCATCTTTGCCTCGGCCTTCCCCGGCTACGACCAGATGGCCAAGAAGCTCAAGACCGGCGGCGACGACGGCGAGGGCCGCTTCGACCGGCGCTTCCTGTTCCAGGTGCTGTCGATGGGGCACAGCCAGTTCGCGCAGTTCATCGGCGCGCGCGGTCCCAACACCGCGGTGAACGCCGCCTGCGCCTCCACCACCCAGGCCATCGCCATCGCCCACGACTGGGTTCGCACCCGTCGCTGCGAGCGCGTGGTCATCATCAGCGCCGACGACGTCACCAGCGACGAGCTGCTGCCCTGGATCGGCGGCGGCTTCTTGGCTGCCGGCGCCGCCACCCCCAGCGACCGGGTCGAAGACGCCGCGCTGCCCTTCGACGCGCGCCGCCACGGCATGATCCTGGGCATGGGCGCCGCCGCGCTTGTGCTCGAGACCGAAGGTGCCGCCTTCGAGCGCGGCGTGCGGCCCATCGCCAAGCTGCTGGGCACCACCATCGTGAACAGCGCCTTCCACGGCACCCGCCTGGACCCCGCGCACATCGCCAACGCGGTGAAAGACCTGGTGGCCAACGCCGCCAAGCGCGAGGGCACCACACCCCAGGACATGGCGCAGCACGCGGTGTTCATGTCGCACGAGACCTACACGCCCGCTCGTGGCGGTTCGGCCGCCGCCGAGATCGACAGCCTGCGCACGGCCTTCGGCAGCGCGGCCAACCAGATCAGCATCGCCAACACCAAGGGTTTCACCGGCCACGCCATGGGCGCCGGCATCGAAGACGCCGTGGCCATCAAGGCGATGCAGTACGGCATCGTGCCGCCCATCGCCAACTTCCAGGAGCCCGACCCGGGCCTGGGCGACCTGCGCATCCGCAACGGCGAGCGCCGCCGCCTCGACTACGGCCTGCGCCTGGCAGCGGGCTTCGGCAGCCAGCTCGCGCTGGTGCTGTGGCGCCGCGTGGCCGACGGAGACGACCGCGTGGTCGACCCGGTGCGGCGCGCGTCCTGGCTGCGCAGCGCCAGCGGCCTGACCCACGTCGAAGAATACGTCGACAAGCGCACCCTGCGCGTGCGCGAGGCCACCGCCGACAAGCTGCTGTCGCTGGTGCCCGACATGAGCCCCGCCGAGCACGTGGTGCTGCCGAGTGACGCGGTCGAACAAGAGGCGAGCCCGGCCTTGCAGACCGACGGGCACGGAGGCCCGTCCTCCTTGGCCGAGACCGACGGGCACGGAAGCCCGTCCTCCTTGGCCGAACAAGGAGCACAGGCCGAAAAACAAGGAGCACAGGCCTCCGTGCCTGTGTCACCCGGCGTCGTCCTCGACGAGCTCATCGCCCTCATCGCCCAGAAGACCGGCTACGACACCGACGAACTCGAGTCCGACTTCGAGCTCGAGGCCGATCTCGGCATCGACACCGTCAAGCAGGCCGAGATCTTCAGCGAGCTCCGCGACCGCTACGGCATCGAGCGCGACGACGACTTCACCTTCGCCGACTACCCCACCATCGAGAGCCTCGCCGGCTACATGGCCGGCCGCATGCAGGACGGTCCGTCGGCGGTGCAGCCGCCCCATCACGACTCCACGGAGCCGGACGGCGCCCCGGGTGCTCCCGCGACGGGGGCCCCGGCGCTGTCTGAACCTGCGGACGCAGGCATGCCACTTCCGGCGGGCGCCGCAGGCGTGGGCGAAAGCCCGAGCGCCAGCGAGGGAACGTACGGCGTCGCACCGGCCGAGGAACGAGGCCACGGTGCGACCGCCGGCGTGGCAGGCCGGCGGCCACAGGTGAGTCAGCCGGGGCCGGGGGAGGTCCTCGACGAGCTCATCGCCCTCATCGCCGAAAAGACCGGCTACGACACCGACGAGCTCGAGTCCGACTTCGAGCTCGAAGCCGACCTCGGCATCGACACCGTCAAGCAGGCCGAGATCTTCAGCGAGCTGCGCGACCGCTACGGCATCGAGCGCGACGACGACTTCACCTTCGCCGACTACCCCACCATCGAGAGCCTCGCTGGCTACATGGCCGGCCGCATGCAGGACGGTCCGTCGTCGGTGCCAGAGACCGACGGGCACGGAGGCCCGCCCTCCTTGGCCGAACAAGGAGCACAGGCCTCCGTGCCTGTGCCAACCGGCGTCGTCCTCGACGAGCTCATCGCCCTCATCGCCGAAAAGACCGGCTACGACACCGACGAGCTCGAGTCCGACTTCGAGCTCGAAGCCGACCTCGGCATCGACACCGTCAAGCAGGCCGAGATCTTCAGCGAGCTGCGCGACCGCTACGGCATCGAGCGCGACGACGACTTCACCTTCGCCGACTACCCCACCATCGAGAGCCTCGCTGGCTACATGGCCGGCCGCATGCAGGACGGTCCGGCGTCCACGTCCCAGGCGGCCTCCGAGCCCGAGCTGCCGCCGGCCGAGCGAGACACCGACATGCGCGGCGAGTTCGAGCTCCCGCGCCTCCCCACCCACGAGACCGTCGGCGACGACGACTCCGACGGGCCGATCGAGGCCGAGCTCGATGAGGAGCCCCAGCAGGCCCGGGCCCTGGAGGTTCCGCCTCCGGCCCCGCCGCCCCCCTTCGAGGACGTCGACGACGATCCCAGCTTCGTGTTCGGCCCCGGGCCCGACGAGGGCGACTCCGACGACGACGCCCACGACGACGACGATGAGTACATGTTCGGCGACCTCGACGAGGACGACTCGCCGGGCAGCCTGTCCGAAGACCCGCAGTCCACCATGGAAGAGGCGATCTCGGACTTCTTCGACGACGACGACGGCTTCGACGACGACAGCTCTTCGTCGATGTTCTTCAGCGAGACGCTCGACCGCGAGGTCGAAGAAGTCGGCGACCTTCCCAGTGTCTCGGGCATCGAGCCCGACGAAGATCTGGACTCGCCCACCATCCTTCCTGCCGACAGCTTCCTGGAGCCCGAAGACAGCGAAGAAGAGGCGGTGGAGTGGACGTCCGAGGTGCCCAAGCAGCTGCCTCCTCCCGAGGCCGACGCCGACACCGACGATCCCCCCAGCAACGTCGACACCGTGCTCAACCTGGAGCACCACCAGGCGCCCCCCATCGGCACCGGCATCCTGCCCAGCCCAGACCGCGCGCTGGAGCCCATGTCGGCGCAGGGCCCGCCACCCCAGCCCGTCGAAGACGACCTCGGCTTCGAGCCCCCCGAGCCCGAGCCCGTCCTGGCCGGCGTGGGCGGCGCCGAGGCCCAGGCCTTCGCCGTCGGACCCTTCCGCACCGCCTTCCTGCCCGACGGGCCCGCCAACGCCAACGAGCAGCCCGTCGCGCGCCAGGCCCCGCCCGAGCTGGTTCCGGTCACCGCCCTGTGGGGCCAGCAGCGCCCCACGCCAGCGCTCGGCATGCCCATCGGCAGCGCGCGCACCATCGTGCCCGCCGACGCCTTCATCGACGAAGAGGACGACGACCAGCACATGTCGGTCGACGACTCCGACACCTTCGATCTGCCCTTCGACGAAGAGTCCCAAGAGATGCGCCAGCCCGTGCTGAGCGACTACGACGCGCCCTTCGGCCCGCCCAGCGAGGAGTTCGATCCGACTGCGGATCACGGCGTGTACGAAGAGGACACCAACTCGCGGGACATGCTCGATGTCGCCAGCTTCATGCCGCCGGACGAGCTCGAGATCCCCACCGAGAAGGCCTTCCCGAGCCAGAGCATCGACACCGTGCCGCTGCCCGAGAGCTTCTCGCTGCGGCGCCCCATCCACGTGCCGCGCTCGGCCTCGGCCCCACGACCCGTGCGCGACCGCCGCGTCCTGGTGCTCGGCGACGGGCCCCTCGCCAACGCCATCACCCGCGAGCTCGACGCACGCGGCGCCCTGACCGGGGTTGCCCCTTACGAGGCCGTGATCGACGTGACCTCGGACGTGCTCGACTCCTTCCGCACCTGCCGCGAGCTCGACAGCCACCCGCCCGAGCGCTGGCTCACCGTCACCCGACTCGGCCGCAAGCCCAACGTCGACGACGCCCACCGCGACGGCGCTCGTGCCGGGCTCACCAAGGCCGTCGGGCGGGAGTGGGAAGCGACGCAGGCCCGCGTGCTGGACATCGTTCCCGAGCTGGGCAACCAGGTCGTGGCCCAGCACTGCTGCGACGAGCTGTTCACCGATGGCGCCACCGAGGTGTTCATCGACGAGGGGGCGCGGCGGGTCGTGGGCTACGACACCATCCAACCGCCCACGCCCAGCACGCTGTACGGGTCACCGCTCGTGCTGGTGACCGGCGGCGCGCGCGGCATTACGTCCCGCGTGGCGCTGGAGCTGGCCCGACGCGGGCCGGTCAAGCTCGCGCTCGTGGGCCGCAGCCCCGTGGGCGAGGCCGAGCTCGACCTCGAGTCCGAGAAGGCGCGCATCAAGGCCGAGCTCAACGCCACCGGCGAGCGGGTGCGACCCGTCGACGTGCAGAACCGCCTCAAGCCACTCATCCGCTCCGAAGAGGCCCGCCAGAACATCGTCGAGATGGCCAGCCACGGGGCGGTGGTTCGCTACTACACCTGCGATCTCGCCGACCCCGAGGCCGTGCGCACCCTGGTGCAGAACGTGCGCTCCGAGATGGGCCCCATCGACGTGGTGATCCACGGCGCGGGCGTCGAAGAGAGCAGGCTGATCGCCGACAAAGACGAGGCCGCCTTCCACCGCGTATACGACGGCAAGGCGCTCGGAGGCCACGCCCTGATGAGCAGCATGCCGCCCGAGGTGCTGTTCGTCAGCATGGGCAGCGTCGCGGGCCGCTTCGGCAACGCCGGGCAGCTCGACTATGCCGCCGCCAACGACGCGATGGCGCGTGCTTGCATTGCCCACGGCCACGCGCTGCACCTGTGCTGGACGGCGTGGGACGACGTGGGCATGGCCGTCCGTGGCGGCATGAAGACCCTGCTCGAGGGGCGCGGTGTCGACCTGCTGCCCGCCGACGCTGGCGCCGGCCTGCTGGTGGACATGATGGCCGCCGGGGTGACCGGCGAGATCGTGGTCGCCGGCAAGCTGGGCGACTTCGAGCCCGGGCCCGAGCACCCCCTGATCGACCGGTTCGAGAAGGACGGCGACGTGCTGCGCGCGTACCGCACCCTGTCCCTCGACAGCGACCCGTGGATCGCCGACCATGCCATCGACAAGCCTGTCTTGCCGGGGGTCATCGGCATCGAGCTGATGGTCGCCGCCGCCCGCCTGTCGCGGCCCGGTGCGTCGGCCGCGGGCATGATGGCGGTGTCCTTCGAGCAGCCCATCAAGCTGCACCGCGGCGAGCCCACCGAGGTCATCATCGAGGCCCGGCCGCTCGACGACTTCAGCGTGCAGTGCACCGTGCTGTCCGAGCGCACCCTGCGCACGGGCCGGGTGCAGCGAAACCAGCACTTCCAGGCCACGGTCCTGCTCGAGGTCGCGCCCGAGCCCGAGCCGCTTCCAAGCGCGGCCTTCCCCGACGAGGTGCTGCCGCCCTACGAGATCTACGATCGCTTCTTCCACGGACCGCGATTCCAGGTGCTGTCGGGGGTGCTCGGCGTCGGCCAGGACGGGCTGGTCAGCGAGTCCTTCACCGACGACAACGGCATCGCGCCGGGCCTGCTGACGGGGCCCCTGTCGCTCGAGGCCGGCTTCCAAGCGGCCGGCCTGCACCGCATGCTGGTCGAGAACGAGATGGCCCTGCCGGCCAGCATCGACGAGCTGATCTGGGTTCGGGTGCCCAAGCCCGGCGAGCAGCTCACCGTCACCGCCAGGCTGCGCGAGGGCGTGTACGACCTCGATGTCGACGGCCAGACCGGCCCGGTGTTGCGGGCACGCGGCTTCGAGCTCATCACCCTCGGCCCGCTCGCCGGCGAGCAGACCTTCCCCGAGCCCGAGGGTGGGCGACCGTGGGTGTTCGGACCCGGGCCCGAGCCCACCGAGGCCATGGTCGAGATCGACGACGACCCCGCCCCCGAAGAGGCGCGGGCTGCAGCGCGGGTGTCCGAGGGCGCTCGCCCGGTGGCCACCACCATCAAGCCCGACGAGACGCTGCTCACCACCCTGGCGATGGGCCGTGCAGGCCCGGACACCGTGCACGAAGACTGGCTGACCACCGCCGAGCTGGCCGAGATCAGCAGCCGCGGCACCGACAAGCGCATCGCCGACCGCCGGGCCGGCCGCTTCGCCGCCAAGCGAGCCGTCATGGCGCTGACCGGCATCGACGACCCTCGCCGCATCACCATCCGCACCGAGCCGTCGGGCCAGCCCCGGGCCACGGTCGAAGGCTTCCCCGACATCGCCGTGTCCATCAGCCACCGCGAGGGCCACGCCGTCGCCGCGGCCGTCGCCTTTGGCTTCGTGGGCGTCGATCTCGAGGCCATCGAGCCCCGCCCAGACGGCTTCACCAAGGATTGGTACACCGACACCGAGCTCGAGCTGGTCGGCGACGACCCCCACCTGCAGACCCTCGTCTGGTGCGCCAAAGAAGCGGTGCTCAAGCTCGTGGGCGCCGGTATGGCCCGCTCGCCCCGCGAGGTCGAGGCCACGGATGTCGATGGCGATTCGGTGACGGTCCGCGTGCATGGGGGGGTCGCCGAAGACCTCCAAAGACTCGGGGCGACCGAGCTTTCTGTCGGGTGGCAGATGGAGTCCCAGACCGAGATTCTGGTTAGCGCACGGGCGAAGGCGTGATATCCGGCTTGGCGCAGCCGTTTCCCTAGGGGAAGATCCGCTCATGGCCACCAATCCCGAGCCCACCTTCAGCATCGTGCACGTCAAGACCGACGCCGATGCCGAGCACTACCGGGCCGCGTTCATCGACGCGTACATCGAGGTCTTCGCGGGCGACCCCTACTTCGAGGCGTTCACGCGCGAAGAAGCCAGCGACATCTACAGCAAACTGGTGGCGACCCCGGGCAACATCACCCTGCTCACCGTGGCCGAAGACGGCGATCTGGCGGCCTTCGGCATCGCCATCCCGCTCGCCAGCCGCCCCGATGTGGCCCGCGAGCTCACCGGCCTGGTGCCCGTGCGGCACACCTACTACCTGGCCGAGCTGGGCGTGGTCCAGCGCCACCGCGGCCACGGGCTGGGCCGCACCCTGGTGCGCGAGCGCCTGCTGCACCTCGACCCCTCCAAGTGCACCCACGTCGTGCTGCGCGTCAGCGCCAGCGACGAAGACCGCAGCAAGCGGCTGTACGCCAAGCTCGGCTTCCAGGACATGGGCGTGTACATGGAAGTCCCCGCCCTGCGCACCGACGGCGAGGTACGCACCGACCGCCGCCTGTTCTTGAGCCGGGTGCTGAGCCAGGTTCCGTTGTAGCGGAGCGGAAGTTCGACCACACTGTGCTCGCAGAAGCGATGTGGACTTCCGCATCGCGGATCAGAGCGCCTCGAACTTCCGCCATGTCCCCAAATCGACATCCCGCCGCGCTGCCCATCACGAATGAACGCCGGTTTTCCTCGCGTCGGATCCGAGCAACGAGCCCAGAGCGGAAGTTGAAGCCCTCTCTGTTGACCGGTGCGGAAGCTCGAGGGGGTTCTGCGAGCAGAGCGAGCACGAACTTCCGCCCCCACGGGCCACGGCTACTCCTCCAAGTACCCCAGCGCCTTCAGGGCCTCAGCGGTCTCGGCGTCCATCTGCTCGTGCCGAAAGGGCGGAGCCGCCGCATCCCACGCTGAGAGCAGCCCGCCGAGCAGATCCTGGAGCCCGTTCGGCGCGTTCGAGATCGCCGACCCCGGCTTGAGCGGGTGGGTGTGCAGCGCGTCGTCGCCGACCCGCACCGAGCGCCACGCCAGCTGGTTGTTCCAGTCGCGCTCGTTCTCGCGCATCGGCCGCGTGGCCTCGGACAGCACCACGCGTGTTGGCCGACCCGGCCAGCCATCCGAGTCGTCGACCGGCCCAGGGCGCACCAGCTGCCAGAAGTCGGTCCCCAGCGTGGGCTCGAGCCCCAGGCTGACCTCGATGGTGGGCGCCAGTCCGCTCATGTCGGCACTGCGCTGCACCACCCCGCGCCGCGCAGCAATCGAGGGCCCGTAGGCCTTCCAGATCAGCGGCACGCGCAGCGTCGCGTCCAGGGTGTCCGAGCCATGGGAGTAGCTGAAGCCGGGGTGCTCGTGCAGCATCTCGCCGTGGTCGGCGGTGACCACCAGCAGGGCGTCGTCGAGCAGGCCGCGCTCGGTCAGGCCGTCGAGCAGGCGCCCGATCTGGTGATCGACGTAGGCCACCTCGCCCTGGTACAGCCCGTTCACCGCGGCGATGTCGGGGTGCTCGCTCACCCCGCGCTTGGCCAGCGCGCGCACCGGCTTGAGCTTGGACTGCATGCCGTCCGTGTAGCGACCGCTGTACCCCGGAGGCTGGAAGCGGTCGAAGAAGGGGGCGGGCGCCTCGTAGGGCGCGTGCGGGTCGTAGAAGTGCACGAACAGGAACAGAGCCTGATCGCCACCACGCTCGTCGACGTGCTGCAGCGCACGATCGACGATGCGGTCACCCCGCTCCTGGTACATGCGCGTCCGCAGCGTGGGCGTGCGGTCGTCGTACACCCGAAAGCCGCGATTGAGCCCCATCTTGGCCTCGAGCGCCTTGGCGGCCACCACACCGATGGTGTCGTAGCCGTGGTCGGCGAGCCGCTCGGGCAAGGTGGGGAAGCCCTCGGGCAGCTCGTAGCCATTGCGCGGCACCGCATGCCGGTGGGGGTCCCGGCCCGACAACAGGCTGGTGTGGCTGGACAGCGTGGTCGGCGCGTGCGCGTAGAAGTGCTCGAAGCGCAGCCCTTCCGCCGCGAGCCCGTCGAGCACCGGGGTGGTCACCGCAGGCGCCTGCGGGGACAGGCCCGGCAGCCGTCCGTAGCAGGACAGCGCATCGGCACGGGTGGTGTCCATGCTGATGAGCACGACGTTCGGGGGGCCCGCGAGGGCCAGGGTGGCCAGCAAGATCGTCAGCATCGCTAGACAGGCCTAACGATGCGAAACTCAATAGAACGCGGCAATGCTCCTCTTCTTCTTCCTCACGTCTCTTGCCCAAGCGGCCAGCGTTTCCTGGTCCGGCGTGGACTACGAGCTGGTGTGGCTCATCGACGGCAGCCGCTTCCTCCACGAGGGCGAGCTCTTTCCCCACAACGCCCGGCTATGGAACAAGGAGTTTCGGGAACAGACCCTGCCCGGACTCAGTCCTCGGATGGGGGTGGACATCGTAGACGCCACCGAGCATACCGACGCGCTCAGGCTCGGCATGACCCGGTACGGCCACGTCTTCGACATGCCCCACGCGGCCGGTACCCCGATGCTCGAGCCAGCGGACATCGAGCTCCGCCTGGCGAACTACCCACCAGGCGAAAAGGGACTCTCTCTCGCGTTGATCGCCGACCACCTGGACGGTCCGGCCAAGAAGGGCTGCTACTGGGTCACCTTCTACGAGACCAAGTCCCGCGCGCCGCTCAGCATGGACTTTCGCTGCGGCACGGCCTCTGGAACTCCAGACGAGCGATGGGTCCGCGCCCAGCACGCCGTGGCCGCCACCCTCCGCAACGAAGACGTCCCTCGCAGGGCCATGGAGGGGGCGAGCGAGTCCGAACTGGCCGCAGCGCGCAAGCGCCGAGAGCTGGCCGACGCGCGGGCCCGTGAAGCCGGGTGGCGACGACAGAGTCCGCAGCGATCTTCGCGCCCGCACCCACACGCCCGACCTGTTCGAAGCCGAGATCGAGCTCGAAGACGGGGACTACAGCCACCTCGATGACAACGACCTGCGCGACGAGGTCCAGGGCGAGCTCTCCGCCATCGATGCCGAGCTCCTCGCCGCCGACGAGCAGCGCGGACGCAAGGGCGTCTTCAGCCGCGAGAAGGCGGACTGGGTGACCATTCGTGTTCCTCCGCACGCGCTTCAGACGTTGACCGACGCCGGAGTGCCGTACGACGAGCGCCAGGCATTCACCGGCTCCTTCGGACTCGGAGCCGGGGGCGAGTCGGGAACGAGCACCGCTCGCGAAGACCTGCCCGGCTACGACTGCATGAGGGCGTATGGCAAGGAGGCTTGCGGCTGGGACTGTCAAACCGCCTATGGCGATGTGAAGTGCGCGCAGTCGCCCGGCGGGGTCTGCGAGGTGGCATTCGGCGAGATCACCTGCACCGGCGCCGGCGGGTACCCGAATGGCCCCCAGTCCGAGTGTGTGACCGCCTACGGCCGGACTGCGTGCGGTTGGGACTGCAAGACGGCCTACGGCGAGGTGAAGTGCGCGCAGTCGCCTCACGGCCGCTGCGAGGCCAAGTTCGGCGACATCACCTGCACGCCCTGAGGGTTAGCCCACTGTCGTGCCGCCCATCCCCACCACCCTCCCCTTCCTGCTGTTCACGGCGCTCATGCTCGGCACCGGCGTCATGCGCCTGGTCGAGCTGGCCATCAGTGTGCGCCGCATCCAGGGCAAGCCCGAGGCCGCGGTCTCGGAACCGGCGCTGTTTCCGCTGATGGCGCTGCTGCATGCCGGGCTGGTGTTCGCCCCGCTGGCCGAGGTGATCGGGCTGGGCCGGCCCTTCGTGCCTGCGCTCGGCGCGGCCGCCGTGGCCACCCTGGTGCTGGCCACCGCCCTGCGCGTGTGGACGCTGTACACCGTGCGCCGCGCCTGGAACGTGCGCGTGGTCAAGCCCGACGCCGCCAACATCGTGACCACCGGGCCCTACGCCTTCATCCGCCACCCCAACTACCTGGTGGTCATCCTCGAGATCGCCGCCCTTCCCCTGGTGCACAACGCCTGGCTGGCCGCCATCGGCCTGTCCCTGCTCAACGGCTTCGTGCTGTTCTGGCGCATTCGCACCGAAGAGGCCATGCTGGGCACCATCCCCGCCTGGCGCGAGGCCTTCGCCCAGCGTGCACGCCTGATCCCCGGACTGCTGTGATCCTCGCCCTCGCCCTCGCCTGCTCGGGAAGCGATGCCCTCCAGGTCGGCACCTGGCGCATTCAGACCGACCGCGACCAGGGCAGCCTGAGCATCGAGCACAGCCAGTTCGGCTCCGTGCTCGAGGACGTGCGCCCCATCCTGGGCGACGGCATCGACGACGCCCGGATGAGCTTCGGCTCTTTCGAGTTCCAGGACGACGAAGCCCGGCTGCGGCAGCCCCAAGGCCTGGGCAAGCTCCGCGGCCGCGGCGCGCCCTACCTGATCGAGCTGCTCGATGGCGATGGAGCCGGCATGGGCTTCCTGACCGTGGTGCCCATCAGTGACCGCACGCTGCGCCTGGAGCTGTCCGGCACCCTGGGCGACAACCGCGCCGGGCTGTCGGCCGCCTGCGACGCCGACGACCACTTCCTGGGCACCGGGGGCCACGCCTGGGACGTCGATCACGTGGGCGAGGCCTACGCCCTGTGGGTCAGCGAGCCCGGCGTCGGAAAGACCGAAGACGACGAGCTTCCCGCCGACTGGTTCATCCAGGGCACGCGCCACTCCAGCTCCACCCCCATCCCGTGGCTCTTGCGCCCGCACCGCGGCCAGGGCCTGCTCACCGACACCTCGGCCCGGGTCGAGGTCGACCTGTGCGCGACCGACCCCGACCGCTTCCAGGCGCTGGGCTGGAACGGCACGGTGGCCTTCGTGGTGGTGGCCGCGCCCGATGCCGTCGGCGCCGTTCAGGCGCTCACCTCGTACACCGGCCGTCAAGAGGTGCTGCCCGAGCCCTGGGTCTTCGCGCCTTGGAACGACCAGGTCTTTGGCGCCGACGAGGTCACCGCCGCAGCCAGCGATCTGCGAGGGGCCGGCGCCCCGGGCTCGGTGATGTGGACCGAGGACTGGAAGGGCGGCGATGTGACCCCCAACGGCTACCGCCTGTCGGGCGAGTGGACCGTCGACACCGAGCTGTACCCCGACGCCGCCGGCCAAGCCGCCGCGCTCCATGCCGATGGCTACGAGTGGTTCGCCTACTTCAGCCCCTTCGTGCGCGAGGGCTACGGCGCCTACGACGACGCGCTGGCCGCCGGCGCCATGATCCGCGACGACGAGGGCGAGCCCTACCTGTTCAGCAGCGCTACCCTGGGCCAGCAGGACAGCCTGGTCGACCTGTCCACGGCCACCGGCCGCGAGTGGGCCAAGGGCAAGATGCAGGGCGCGGTCGACCTGGGCTTCCGCGGCTGGATGGCCGACTTCGCCGAGTGGATGCCCACCGATGCCCGGCTCGCCAGCGGCGAAGACCCCTGGATGCAGCACAACCTGTACCCCGAGCAGTGGCAGCGGATCAGCCGCGAGGTGTTGGAGCCCGCCGGCGGCGTGTTCTTCGCGCGCAGTGCGTGGACGCGCACCAGCGGCATCGCCCCCATCGTGTGGGGCGGCGACCAGCGCACGAGCTTCGACGCCGACGACGGCTTTCCCACCGTGGTGGCGATGGGCGCGGGCCTGGGCGCCAGCGGCATCCCCGTGTTCACGCACGACATCGCTGGCTACAACTCGGTGGGCAACCCGCCCAGCACCAAGGAGCTGTGGTTCCGCTGGTCGTGGCTGGGCGCCTTCTCGCCGATCATGCGCACCCACCACGGCGCCTTTGCCGAGAACTGGAACTTCCACAGCGACGCCGAGACGCTGCAGCACTGGACGCGCGCCTCCACCGAGCACATGCGCACCTGGCCCTACCGCTACGGCCTGGCCCGCCGCGCCTACTTCGACGGCGTGCCCATGCTCATGCCCATTGCCTTTCGCTACGGCGACGACTGGGCCCGCACCGATGCGTGGCTCCTGGGCGACGCCCTGCTGGTGGCCCCGGTGCTCGAGCAGGGCCAGACCAGCCGCCACGTCGACCTGCCTGGCGACGGGCAGTGGTACGACTGGTTCACCCACGAGCCCGTCAGCAGCGGCACCTTCGACGCCGACATGTCCGAGATCCCGGTGTTCGCCGCCTCTCAGCAAACCGTTCCCGTGTTCACGACGGTGCCCGACACCCTGGTCGACACCGACAACCCCGACCTCGTCACCCTGGCCCAGGCCGACACCGAGCGCACCGTGCTGCTGTTCGGCGGCGGCGGCACCTTCACCGAGGGCGACGGCACGACCTACAGCCCCACCGGCACGCCGACCGGCGCCGCAGAGGTCACCGAGACGCTGTCGAGCGGCACCATCGACGTGGCCGGGGTGAGCCTGCACATCGACGGCGACACCGAGCGCGCCTACACCGTGGTGGTGATCCCATGATTCGACGCATCGGCTCGCTGGTGGCCTCGGCGCTGCTCCTCCTGCTCACCACAGCCTGCTTCGAGGTCGACAACCGCCTGGTCATCCACCCCGACGGCCGCCTCACCCACACCCTGCGCATCGGCCAGCCCAAGGCGCTGGTGGCCACGCAGCACCCGGCGACCAGCAGCGCCCGCTGGGAGGGCGATGTCGCCTCGGCCGTCGGCACCTGGGCCAAGGCCTGGGTCGATCAGACCCCGGACACCCGCTGGTACGTGCTGCAGGCCGATCTGGGCGACCTGGCCGCCTACGACGCCTACCGCAGCGCCTTCCTGGAGGGGCTGAAGCAGCAGAACAAGCCCTACACCTGGACGGCGCCGCCCACCATCACGCCCCGTCCTGGTGAGTGGCTGGTGCAGGTCGACGAAGACGGCGCGGGCACCAGCAACACCGTGCGCACCGATCCCGATCATCCCCTCTACTACACGCTCACCATCGAGGTGCCCGAGCTCGGCGACCACAACGCCGACCGCGACGAGGGCACCACCGTGGTGTGGGAGCGCCCCACCGGCGAGGTGATGCAGCGCGGCCTCAAGGCGTGGGCGAGCGTGCCCCGCGCCTCGCCCTGGCACCTGACCCACCTGGTGGGCGGGGGCGCCCTGGTGCTGCTGGTGGCCGGCGCCGCCGTCGCGTTCGGTGTGCGCCGGGGCGACGCCGAGTAGCTACGCCCGACGCAGCCGGGCCGAGTTGCCCACCACGCTCACGCTGCTGAGCGCCATGGCCAGCGCCGCGAACATGGGCGGCAGCGTCACGCCCACAGGGGCCAGCAAGCCGGCCGCGAGCGGGATGCCCACCGCGTTGTAGCCAAAGGCGAACACCAGGTTCTGCCGGATGGTGCGCATCGTGGCCCGCGACAGCTCGATGGCCCGCGCCACCCCCAGCAGATCGCCCGAGGGCAGGGTGACCCCGGCCGCCTCCATGGCCACATCGGTGCCCGTGCCCATCGCAAAACCCACCGCCGCGTGCGCCAGCGCCGGCGCGTCGTTGATGCCGTCGCCCACCATGCCCACCCTGGCGCCCGCCTGGGCCAGGCGCTGGACGTGGTGGGCCTTGTCTTCGGGCCGCAGCTCGGCGTGCACCTCGTCGATGCCGACCTCCCGGGCAACATGCTGGGCCACGCCGGTGGCGTCGCCGGTGAGCATGACCACGCGCACCCCAAGCTCGTGCAGGCGGCGCACCGCCTCGGCGCTGGTCTGCCGCACCGGGTCGCTCACCGCAAACAGGGCGCGCGCGCGGCCCTCCCAGCCCAGCACCACCACGGTCTCGCCGCGCTGCTCGCGCTCGCGGATGGGCGCCTCGTCGAGGGTCCACCCCCAGGCCACCGCGGCTCGCGGACTGCCCAGCCGCACCTCGCGCCCATCCAGGCTGCCCACGATGCCCTGTCCCACCAGCGCCTGGACACCCGTGGCCTCGGGGAGCTCGGTGTCCCCGGCACCCTCACGGATGGCGCGCCCGATTGGGTGCTCCGAGCCGGCCTCCAGCGCCGCTGCCGTGCTCACGAGCTCGTCCCGCACGCCATCCCCGAGCACCACGACGTCCACCAGTCGGGGCTGGCCCTCGGTCAGGGTGCCCGTCTTGTCCACCACCACCGTGTCCAGGGTGTGCGCCGCCTCGAGCGCCTCGGGGTCCCGCACCAGCACCCCGGTCTCGGCCCCTCGCCCCGACCCCACCAGGATGGCCATGGGTGTGGCGATGCCCAGGGCGCAGGGGCAGGCCACCACCAGCACGGCCACCGCGTGCAGCAGGGCCACGGCCGGGGCCGCGCCGACCGCGAGCCACACACCCAGGGTCAGCACCGCGATGACGATGACCACGGGCACGAAGACCGCGGCCACCTGGTCGGCCAGTCGCTGCACCGGGGCCCGCTTGCTCTGAGCTTCTTCGACCAGGCGCACCACCCGGCCGAATGCGCTGTCCGCCCCCACCCGGGTCGCCTCGACGGTGATCACCCCGGTCTGGTTGACCCCGCCGGCGAGCACCTCGCCGCCTACGTCGACCGAGACCGGCACCGACTCGCCGGTGATCGCCGACAGATCGAGCGCGCTGCGGCCCTCGACCACCGTCCCGTCGACGGGAACCGCCGAACCCGGCAGCACCCGCACCCGATCGCCGGGCACCACCTCGTCGACGTCGACGGTCAGCTCGCCCCCCTCGGACACGACCACGGCCTTGCGCGGCGCCTTGGCCAGCAGCGCCTCGAGCGCATCGCCCGCGCGATCCTTGGCCATGGCCTCGAGCCCGTTGCCGAACACCACGAACAGCACGATGACCGCGGCCGCCTCGAACACGACCTCGCCCCCCACCAGGCCCGCGACCACCGCCAGCGACCACAGGTAGGCCACCGACGTGCCCAGGCCCACCAGGGTGTGCATGTCGGCGACGCCGGTGCGGAAGGGCCGCACGATGCCCACCAGGAAGGGCCAGCCCGAGAACAGCAGCACGGGTCCGGCCAGGATGGCCTGCAGCAGGTGGTTGGTGGCCATGGGCAGCGTGGGCCAGCCGAACATCATGGGCCCCATCGACAGCACCATCACCGGGGGCGCGAGCAAGGCGGCCACGGCAAAGCGCGCCCATGCCAGGCGTCGGGCCGCAGCCTTGCCGCGGGCCTCGGCGGCGCGGGGATCCTCGCCTTCGGCCGCTAGCGGCGACGTGTAGCCCGCCGCCTCGATGGCCCCCACCAACGCCTCGCGCTGCAGTCCACGGCCCGTCACCGAAGCCCGTCCCCAGGCCAGGTTCACGTAGGCCGAGTCCACGCCCTCGACTCCGGCGAGCGCGGTCTCGACGGTGCCCACACACGACGCGCAGTGCATGCCCTGTACCGGGACCGAGAGGCGAACCAGCTCGGTGGCATCGGCGATTCCGACGGCAGGCCTCTCCGCCTGCTCGCTAGGTCGGGGTTCGTCGGCGTCTTCGTCGTCGGTGACCTCGTAGCCAGCGCCCTCGATGGCGGCGACGAGCGCTTGCCGCCCGACCGTGCCGTCGGTGCTCACCGTCGCCGTGCCCGGCAGCTCGACGCGGGCATCGGTCACCCCGCGAACCGCGCGAAGGGCCTTGTCGACACGGCCGGTGCAGTGGCCGCAGGTCATGCCCTGCACCTGGATCTCGACGTTCATGGGTGCCTCCTACAGGAGCCTAAGCACCTACGATCCACTGGCGTCGAGCAACACCATGGTGGTGAACTCGGGGAGCGTGGTGGCGCTGTTCTCGAGGTAGGAGGCATCGCCGTTGACGGTCAGGTCGCCGGCCTTCACCCACATGAAGCTGTTGTAGTTGGCCACCCACAGCTCGCGGGTCTCGCCGGTGGTCAGGCCAAAGTCGTTGGCGATGCGGATGGGCGTGCCGTCGGTGTCGGACGCGTTGTAGGGGTACAGGTGCCAGGCGGCCACCACCGTGCCGTCGAGCTCGATCAGGTCGTGCTCGGCGGTGGGGGCGAGCGCCGCGCCCACCGCGTCGACGGGGTCGGGGTTCAAGAAGATGGACAGGTCGCCCTCGGCCAGGGTCAAGAAGACCCCGTCACCGGCGTCGATCTCGGCCGCCGTCGCAGGGATGTCGACGGCGGTGACCACGGGCACCTTCACGTCGTGGGTCAGTGTCTCGTCGGCCACGAAGGTGATCGGGTACAGCGGCGACGGATGGGCACCGTCGTCGCTGTGCGGGGGCTCGACATGGATGGAGTGGGTCCAGTCTTCGATGCGGAATGTGAAGGCGCCGTCGGCGCCCACGGTCTGGGTGCGGCACACGTTCTTGCACACGTTGACCACCGCGCCCTCGTAGGGGCTGCCGGCGCTGTCCAGGACTACGCCCTCGAAGCCCGAGGGGTAGGCATCGGTGTCGGCATCCGCGTCGGCATCGGCGTCGGCGTCGGCATCGGCGTCGGCGTCGGTGTCGGCATCGGCGCCGGTGTCATCGGGATCGCCGGGGGGGCAACCGAACAGGGCCATGAGAAGAACCAGGGGGAGTGCGCGAGCCATGTGTGTCCTCCGAGGCCTCGTTGTTACCCACCCACGGATGCCTCCGCCACTGCGCAGTCGCATCCGAACACGGTGTTCCCGCTGCCCATCTTCCGAATCCCCGACCAGCACCTGTTTCCCGACCCCGAGCTCGCCGAGCCATCGGGGCTGCTCGGCGTGGGCGGCGACCTCGATCCCGACCGCGTCGAGCTGGCCTACCGCATGGGGATCTTTCCCTGGTACAGCCGCGGTGAGCCCATCCTGTGGTGGAGCCCCGACCCGCGAATGGTGATGGCGCCCAGCGAGCTGCGCATCGGCCGCAGCCTCAAGAAGCGGGTGCGCCGCGGCGACTACGCGATCACCATGGACCGGGCCTTCGCCGACGTGATCGCCGAGTGCGGCAGCAAGCCCCGGCCGGGCCAGAGCGGGACGTGGATCACCCCCCAGATGCGCACCGCCTACGTCGAGCTGCACCACCGCGGCATCGCGCACTCCGTCGAGGCCTGGAAGGAGGGGGAGCTGGTGGGCGGGCTGTACGGCATCAGCCTGGGCAAGCTGTTCGCCGGCGAGTCGATGTTCGCGCACGCCTCCGATGCCAGCAAGGTCGCCTATGTGCACCTGGTGCGCCAGCTCGAGCGCTGGGACATGTCGCTCGTGGACTGCCAGGTGCACACCGATCACCTGGCGCGCTTCGGGGCCCGAGAGATCCCACGCCGCGACTACCTGCACGCCCTGCGGCAGGCGCTGGCCCACCCCACACGTCGGGGTCCCTGGGACTTCGACGGCACGCCCCCGCTGCGCTGACCGGTACAATGCGGTGACGAGGCCCCTGGAGCCCGGTACGTGAACCGAGATCCGATCCGCAAATTCCTGGCGAAGCGCAAGAAGATGCGCCTCAGCGACTACCTCGAGGAGGCCACCGGCGAGTCCGGCACGGCCGCCCTCGAAGCTCGTTTGCAGTGGGCCGCGCAACACGAGGGCAATGCCGAGGCCCGATTCTTGCTCGACCACGCCGACGACTTGCGCAAGGTCATCGCCGAAGAGGTCGGCGCGAGCGGCGAGTGGGCCGAGGGCGAGAGCGGCCCCAACAGCACGTGGGCCCAGAAGCAGGCGGGCGGGCTGGACACGTCGGGCATGGCGCCCATGAACCCCGACGACATCGCCGCCACCCTGGGCAAGATGGGTGTGGGCAAGACCGCCGATCGTCCTCGCCGCCCCGCCGCGGCCAGCATCATCGCCTGGGACGACGACGAAGACGAAGAGCTCGACGCAAGCGACCTGGGGCAGACCGTGCCCAAGCAGGCCCCGGTCAAGGCCAAGACCAAGGCCAAGGCCAAGGCCAAGGGCGCCAAGAAGGGCACCGCCAACAAGCGGCCCAGCATGCCCACCATCATCAGCTACGTCGACGAAGAAGACGACGACGCGCCCAAGATGACCGCCGGCCTTCCCAGGCCCCCGGGTGCACCGGGCCTTCCCAATCCCACACCCCCTCCACCCAAGGGCGACGACGACGACTCGCCGCGCCTGGGCGTGATGCCCACCATCATCACCTACGAAGACGACGACGACTTCGAGAGCCCCACCAAGCACGACGGCGGCGGCACCGCCGACTTCGAGGCGCCCACACGCCACGACGCCCTGCCGCCCATGCTCATGAGCGACTTCGAAGAGGAGTCCGCGCTCGAAGAGCCGACGCGACACGACTCGAACGTGCGCATCCTCGAGGGCGACACCGAGGGCAACACCGACGGCTCCGAGATGGCCGTGCCCGCCTCGCTCGAGGCCGACACCGACGGCGCCGCCCAGGCCGCCGCCTACGAAGACGTGTCCGACAACGCCACCGAGGGCGAGGTCGAGGCCTTCGAAGACGACGCCTACGCGGCCGGGCAAGAAGAGGAAGAGGAAGGGGAAGAGGAAGAGGAAGGCACCGACGTGCCCGTGCAGCGCGTCGATCTGCCTCCGCCCACCGCCGAGCACGATCTTCCCACTGCCTCCACCGTGCGCCGAGACGCCGCCCAGGGCGGGAGCAACCGCCCGATGATCGGCGCGCTGGTGGCCCTGGTCGCCATCGCTCTGGTGGTGGTGGGCGCCGGGCTGTTCCTGTCCCAGGGCGGCGGCACCGACCCCAGCCCCCCAGCGCCGGCCAAGACCGACGAGCCCCAGCCCCCTCCCGAGCCTCCGACGGAGCCCCCCGAAGCCACGCCCGAGCCAGAAACAACGGCCGGCGAGCCCCAAGACTCCGGCGCCGCCGAGCCCGAGCCCAACGACGAGCCCGAGGTCGCCGACGAACCCGAGCCCGAGCCCGAGGTCGCCGACGAACCCGAGCCCGAACCCGAACCCGAGCCCGAGGTCATCCCCGAGCCCGAGCCCGAGCCCGAGCCCGAGGTCGCCGACGAACCCGAGCCCGAACCCGAACCCGAGCCCGAGGTCATCCCCGAGCCCGAGCCCGAGCCCGAGCCCGAGGTCGTCGCCGAGCCCGAGCCCGAGCCCGAGCCCGAACCCGAACCCGAACCCGAACCCGAGGTCGCCGAGGGCGAGCCGCCCGACAAGGCCGAAGAGGCCGCCGCCTACGTCGACGAGACCGGTCCACCCAGCGACCTCAAGGGATTCTGGGTCGGCACGCTCGCCGGCCAGTCGCTGACGCTGTCGCTCGAGGGCACGCGCATGATCGCGGGCACCGCTCGCATCGTCGCCAACGACGGCTCCACCCGCGAGATCCCCTTCATCGGCTCGTACAACAACACCAGCGGCGCCGTCGCCCTCACCGAGGAGGGTCCGGTCGGAGGCGCGGTGCTGAACGGCAGCGCAAAGGCCGGCACCATCAGCGGGGTCATGGCCATGAGCGAAGGCGCCGAGCGGGTGAACTTCGTGGCGCACGTCACGAAGTAGCCCGCACGCGCTACTTCTTGCGCATCACCGGCTTCTCGTCCACGAGATCGATGTCGTCGTCGTCATCGTCTTCTTGCAGCAGGGTCGGATCGTCTTCGAGATCGTCGTCGTCGTCGTCGTCGTCGTCGTCGTCGTCATTGAGCTCGTCGTCGTCATCGAGCTCGTCGTCGTCGGTGGACTCATCGACGCCGTACTTCACGCTCGTGGGCTCGTCGCCGATCTCGAGGATGGACGGATCGTCGAGGATGGACGGATCGTCGATGAGCGAGGGCTCGTCATCGAAGTTGCGACGCCGCTTGGGCGCCGAGTCCATGCGCATGGGCAGCACGGTGCCCTCTTCGAGATCGTCGATCGAGTCGTCATCGTCGTCGTCGTCGTCGAGGCGGTCTTTGCGGCGGCGGCGCGGCACCCAGGACGGCGGGTCGGGGGACTCGGGCACCGGGAACTCGCCTTGCTGGCTCACGTCCCAGTTGGCCCGAAGCTCGTACAGGGCTCGGTCCCACCGGGCCAGCATGGGCGGGATGGCAAAGGGCACCAGCAGGGTCTCGGCCTTGTCGCACAGGCTCTCGAGGCGGCCGTCGGTCTTGATGGGGTCGCGCGAGTAGATGCCGAGCGCCGGGCCGTGCTTGTCGCGGTGCATGAGCACGACCGCCTTGACCGCGTCGAGCACCTCGGGCAGCGCAGATGGCTGGAACCGCGCCGGGGGCGAGTCGAGCGTCGAGAAGCCCGTGAGCAGGAACAGCCGATCGACGATGGGCACCAGGTCTTCTTCGTCGCCCGAGAGCAAGGCAAAGCCGCGGATGCGGTCTTGCATCAGGTCTTCGCCCAGGGCCTCGCGGATCTCGCGCACGCCACTGACCTGCAGCGTCCAGCGCACGTGCACCTCGTCGACCAACCCGCCCGACCGGTAGCCGTCGTACATCTCGACGTTGTCGGCGCCTTCGGGAATGTCGGCGGGGTGCCCGTCTTCCATGAAGGCGAGCAGCGTCTTTCGGGGAAAGAGCGCGGCGATGAGCGCCGCGAGATCGACCTTGGAGTGGGGCACGCCCCTCAGCGCGTCGTCGGCGCTGTCGTTGCTGAACACCGCCCCGCTGATGGTGAGGCGGTGGATGGTGCTGACCTCCCAGTCGCCTGGGATTTCGAAGGGCTCGATCCACCGCTCGCGGCCGCGGCACAGTCGGCCGGGCTTGCGGGAGTCGAATTCGGTGTGGCTGAAGCCGAGTGCGTTGACCATGGGCCCGCCCGCATAACCGGTCCGATGGTTATGCCGCCCGTATGAGCGACACCTTCTACATCACCACGCCCATCTACTACGTGAACGGCCGCCCCCACATCGGCCACGCGTACACCACCATCGCTGCCGACGCGATCAGCCGCTACCGCCGCCTCAAGGGCCACCGCGTGTACTTCTTGACCGGCACCGACGAGCACGGCCAGAAGGTCTACGAAAAGGCGCTCGAGCGCGGCATGCAGCCCAAACAACACTGCGACGACATGGTGGTGCACTGGAAGGCCACCTTCGACAAGCTGGGCATCACCTACGATCGCTTCTTCCGCACCACCGACGACGATCACGTGCGCAACGTCAGCGCGGTGCTGGCCATGCTGTTCGACAAGGGCCAGATCTACAAAGCCGAGTACACCGGCTGGTACCACGTGGGCGACGAGATCTTCGTCACCGAGAAAGACATCGAGGACGGCAAGTTCGACCGGTCCGAGCTCAAGCAGATCAGCGAGTCGAACTACTGGTTCAAGATGGGCAGCTACCAGGCTCAGCTGCTCGATCACCTCGAAGAAAACCCCGACTTCGTGCGCCCCATCGGCCGCATGAACGAGGTGAAGGGCTTCCTCAAGAACGAGCTGGGCGATCTGTGCATCAGCCGCCCCAAAGAGCGCATGCCCTGGGGCATCGAGCTGCCCTTCGACGCCGACTACGTCACCTACGTGTGGTTCGACGCGCTGCTCAACTACCTCACCGCCACGGGCTACCACCCGGACGGCGCCGGCACCCCACCCGCCGGCTTCGACGACTGGACCGAGCTGTGGCCGGCCAACTTCCACCTGGTGGGCAAGGACATCCTGACCACGCACTCGGTGTACTGGTCCACGATGCTCATGGGCATGGACGTTCCGCTGGTGCAGTGCCTGTACGCGCACGGCTGGTGGACCAGCAAAGACGGCGCCAAGATGAGCAAGTCCAAGGGCAACACCATCGACGTCGACCTGCTGGTAGACGCCTTTGGCGTCGACGCGGTGCGGTACTTCGTGCTGCGCGAGATCGCGTTCGGGGCCGACGGCGGCTTCAGCTACGACGGATTCCTGACCCGCTACAACAACGATCTGGCCAACGACCTGGGCAACATGAGCCACCGCGGCCTGTCCATGACCAACAACTGGCTGGACGGCAAGGTGCCCGCCCAGACGCCCGGTCCCGCCGAGCACGAGCTGCGCGAGCTCGCCGCCAAGACCGTCAACACCTTCGACGCCGAGATCGAGCAGCTGCACTTCAACAAGGCGCTCGAGGCCGTCTCGGAGCTGATCGGCGCCGGCAACAAGTACATCGATAGCACCGCCCCCTGGGCGCTCAACAAGGCTGGCAAGATGGCCGAGCTGGCCACCGTGCAGCGAAACGTGCTCGAGATCAGCTTCATCGCAGCGGCCTTGTTGCTGCCGGTGATGCCACAGCGGGCCACCGAGCTGCTCTCCCGACTGGGCAAGAGTGAAGACGACGCCCGCGCCTGGCTCTCAGCGGCCCTGTCCGGGGACGTGAACTGGATGGCGGCCCTCACCGACGGCGACCCCATCGACCCACGCGAGCCCCTGTTCCCCCGCTTCCGCAAGATGCCGCCCCAGATCGCCGCGCTCTTCGCCGACCAGGAGGCCAGCAAGCCCGCCAAGCCCGCCAAGGTCCCCAAGCCGCCGATGCCCGAAGACCCCATCGAGTTCGACGACTTCGCCAAGGTCCGGCTGCGCGTGGGCAAGGTCGTCGCGGCCAAGAAGCACCCCAACGCCGACAAGCTGCTGGTGCTGCAGGTCGACGCGGGCGAGGGCCGCAACCGCCAGATCTGCGCCGGCATCGCCAGCAAGTTCACCCCCGAGCAGATGGTGGGCCGCAACGTCGTGGTGGTCGCCAACCTCAAGCCGCGCAAGCTGCGGGGCGAGTGGAGCGAGGGCATGCTGTTGGCCAGCGGTGCCGACGAGGTGGTGGACATGGTGGGTGTTGGCGGAGAGCCTGGGGAAGTGGTGAGGTGATTCTCCTGCTCGCCCTGACCACCCTCGCCTCGGCCGCTCCCTGCGAGTCCGCCTACACCGCCGAGCAGGTCTCCCAGGCGCTGGCCTCCACCATCGACGGCTTCACCCCCGGCGCGTTCACCGAGCCCTACCGAACCGCGCACGCCAAGGCGATGTGTGTGTCCGAGGTCCTGCCCACAGACGACGTGGCCCGCATCCACCAGCTGGTCGCCCTGCTGTCCTTCGACGCCGGCAAGCCCGAGCGGACGACCGCTGCCCTCCGCGCCGCCTACCGGGCCGATCCAGGGCTGAGCCTGCCCGGACCGCTGCGCAAGGCCCACCCCGAGCTGGGCAAGCTCGAGCGAGGCGCCCGCAAGCTCGACTACGGCGACGCGACGGTGATCCGCCCACCCCACGGCGTGTCCTTCCAGCTCGACGGCTCCGACAGCCCCCAGCGTCCAATCGGCCAGCCCGGCTTCGTGCAGCTGCTGGCAGCCGGGCAGGTGGGCTGGAACGGCTACCTCGCCCCCGGCGCCACGATTCCCGCCAACGTGAACCTGCACACGGTGCCCGCTGCCGACTCGACGCGGGCCGCGCAGCGGGAGCGCCACAAGGTGAACGTCGAGCTCGACGAGCTGGTCAACGACACCGGCGAGCGCCGTGCACGGGCCGACGCCGCCGACTTTGCGGATGCGTTCCGCGAGCGGGTGGCCGAGCTCGGCTACGACAACGGCGCCCGCGACGGCGTGTACATACGAGAGGGCGACGAGGCCGACTTCGTGGTGGGAGGCCGGGTGCGCTGGCTCGACGTGGGGCGTCGCTCCTCACGCTCCGAGCTGGAGCTGACCATCGACTGGGAGGTCATCGACACCAAGACGGGCACCATCGTGTACTCGGGGTCGTCACGGGGCTTCGCAGGCTTGCACGACACCTGGGAAGAGCAGACGCTGGCGGCAGCGGTGGACGCGCTGGCCCAGGTCACCGGCCGCGACACCTTCCAGGGTGCGCTCGACACGAACACCATCGAGGTCGCCGAGCCCACCTGGCAGGGCAAGCTCCCCATCCAAGCCTGCGACGACGCTACGGCGCCGCTTCCCGAGGGCATCGAGCCCGCGATGGCGTCCACCGTCACCATCCGGGCCGGCGGGGGGCACGGCAGCGGCGTCAGCGTGAGCCCCGACGGCTTCATCATGACCGCCGCCCACGTTCCCGGCGCTCAGACCGAGGTCACCGTGGTCACCGCGACGGGCCAGGAGCTCGTGGGCCGGGTGATCCGCAGCCACTCGCCCCAAGATGTCGCCGTGGTGCACGTCGACGCGACGGACTTTCCGTGCCGATCGCTCGCGAGCGGCATCGCCAAGCCGGGGTCGAGCCTGTGGGTGATCGGCAGCCCCCAGAGCGAAGACCTCGAGCTCAGCGTCTCGAAGGGCATCGTGAGCGGGCACCGGACCATGCAGGGGCAGCGCTACCTGCAGACCGATGCCGCGATCAGCCCGGGCAACAGCGGCGGCCCGATGTTCGACAGCCAGGGCCGGGTCGCCGGCATCGTGAACATGAAGATCGTGAAGACCGGCGTCGAGGGCATCGCCTTTGGCATCCCCACCGAGGCCGTCGTCGGCGCGCTGGACCTGCAGATGGGCAGCAAGAGCGCCGTCGATCTCCCCGGCTTTGGCGGCACGGTGGGGCACATCGACGCCGCCCATGATCCTCTGCTCAACGCCTCGCAGCTGACCCCGCCCTTCAAGCCGGGAGTCGCCTTCTGGACCGGGTCGGTCATCGCCGGCGCGGGTGCGGTGAGCATGGGCACGGGGATGGCCCTCAACGCCGACCCGAACTTCAACCACCAGGTGTCCGACTCCATGATGGGCCTGGGAGGACTGGTGATGGTCGGCGGCGCGATGACGACGCTGATCGCCTACGGGACCGCGCGGTGACGGTCCTGCTCGCCCTGCTTCTTGCGGCACCGGCCGACGCCGCCCGCAACGTGTACCTGGATGTGGTGGTTCAGGACGACGACCTCCGGCCCATCCACACGGCCGTGGTCTTCGCCGAGAGCGACGACGAGCGGCACCGCGTGAGCAAGCTGGGCCTGTACTCCTCGACCCAGCGAGTCATCGAGGGCGAATACAAACCGCTGCAGCAGGGCGAGCGGTGGACGGGCTGGGTGAGTGCTCCCGGCTACGCCCTGCACCGGATCGAGACGACGCTCACCAAGCCCGACAACCGCCTCACGGTGACGCTCGAACGCCTGCCACAGCCCATGCTCGGCTGCGTGCCCGCCAACCACGACATGCAGCGCGACCACCGCAAGCTGGTGAAGTGGACCACCGACGAGCTCGACCGCGTGGGCTACGTCGCGGCGGGCGATCCCTACACCGAGCGCATCAGCTGCCTTAGAGCGGTCCGGGCGATCGGCTATGCCTCGGCCTGGCAGCAGATGGCCGAGGCCAACCCCCTTCCCATCGCCGACGACAAGACCGAAGACCGCATCTTCAACAACTACGCGTGGTCGCGCATGCACACCGAGGAGTGGCTGGAGTGGAACCGCAATGCCGGCTTGCCCACCAAGATGGCGCAGAAGTGGTGCGACTCGGTGCATATCCGGCCGTGCGAGTGACGCGCACGGCGGCCCTGCTCACCCTGTTGGCCGGCTGCACCGCCGAGCCCATCGTGCAAGACGATCCGTGCACCGAACGTGCCCTCGAAGACCGGCCCGACGAGACCAGCGAGCCCCAGGTGCACGTCATCTACATGCTGCCCGCCGATGGCCTCGACAACGAGCTCGACACCGACGGCACCCTGGCCACCTCGGTCCTGGCGTGGACGGCGTGGCTGGCCGAGCAAACCGGCGGACCCACGATGCGCATGGACACCCACTGCGAGGGCCAGGCGCTCGACATCAGCTTCGTCACCTCGCAGACCGACGACGTCACCCTGGCCAGCACCGATCCCTACATCCGCGACAACCTCGACGCCGAGCTGGTGGATCTGGGCTTCGACGCCCCCAACAAGCTGTACGCCGTGTACTACGACGGCTCCAGCAACTACTCCTGCGGCGGCGGAGCGTGGCCGCCAGCGCTCATCGGCCGGGTGGGTGCGCTGTACCTGCAGGGCATGCCTCCCGGCGCCCCACCTTGCGCCGATCAGCCGCTGGGCGCCGGCATCGACAGCCCCGGCTACCTCGAGCACGCCATGCTGCACGAGCTGGTGCACACCCTGGGCTACGTCGCCGAGTGCGCGCCCAACCACCACAGCACCGGCCACGTCTCGGACGACCCCACCGACCTGATGTACACCGGCTCCGAGCCCTGGTACGCCCAGGTGCTCGACGTGGGCAACGACGACTACTACGGCCACGGGCGTGCCGACTGCCCGGACCTGGCCAGGAGCGCGCTGCTGGAGCCGATGCCCGAGGATGCGGAGCTGCCGCCGGGGTGGTGAGGTCGGCGAAGCGCTCGCGCACGAGCTGACCTACGGAACCTCGATCACCAGCGCGTTGAGCCGCCCATAGTCGGACGACCCGCCGTTCTCGACGGTCAGATCGATCTCGCCCGCCACGGTGGGCAGCACGCCGTCGATGCGCACCAGGTTGCTGGTGTTGTGCGAGGCGTTGATCGAGACCGAGTCCGAGCCGATGCGAAAGACGGTGGTCTGGTCGCCGTCGTTCTTGGAGCTCGACAGCATCACGAAGTTGTACGCCGTCGAGGGCGACAGGCCGGTGAAGCGCAGCACGCGCGCGTCCTGGCGCACATAGAAGTCGCCGCGAACGACGCCGTCGTCGTAGATCCCACTGCCGCCGGGGTTCTCGCCGTTGTACTGACCCGCAGAGAAGCCGTCCACCGCCACCATGGTGACACCGCTGTCGAAGCCGTGGTCGGTCATCAGGTGCTCGTAGCGGGTCCCGGCCGACGGGAAGAGCAGCGTCGGGTTCCAGTCCTGGGGGTTGTGGCTGCCGTCCGACAGGTTGATGGGGATGCTGTAGCCGGTGTCCGACGGGTCGACGGGGTCCAGGATGGGGGGAAGGATGGTGTAGTCCGCCTGGCGAACCTCGCTGTTTCCATCGGCGTCGGCCACCACCACCTTGAGGCTCTGGCGGCGCCAGGGCAGATCGGTGGGGATGGTGTAGGCCACCTGGTAGTCGCCGCCCCCCAGGTGGATGAGCGGCACATTGCCCGAGCCGCCCAGGTTGCGGAAGTCGGCGAACACGCCGGCGACCCCGCCCAGGTGGCGGTCGGTCGCGTGCAGGCTGACCGTCAGGATCGTGCTCTCTGAGGTGTGGTGGCTGGCCCCGTCCAGAGCAGGCTCGTCCACCACCAGCCCGGAGTTCACGAGCTCGTGGGAGAACAGCCAGTCATAGACCGCTGGATTGCCGTACATCGGGCCCCAGGCGTTGTGGCCGCCGCCCTTGCGCAGGGTGAACATCTGGGCGCCCGTCGTGGCCGGCACCACGCCGGTCTCCCACACCCACTCGCGGGTCACGCCCGTGGCGTCGGCGACGCGCTGGTTGACGGCCACCATGTCGTCGGCTGCGGCGTTGTTGCCCGAAGCGTGCGGGTAGTCCTCCATCACATGCTTGAGGGCGACGTGGTTCGACGCGGCGTTGAGCGTGTTGACGCTCGCGCCCCGGTTCACGGTCGTGTCGCCGTAGTTGTGCCAGGCCCACAGCGGCACATCGTTGAGCCGGTGGTTCTGGTTGCCGCCGTTGACGCCGCAGGCCGTGGCGATGGCCGCCGCCTGCCCGGTCTCGCCCCAGCCCCAGGTGCCGCCGCCACCCCACGACAGGCCGGTCAGGTAGATGCGCTTGCGGTCGACCTTGTACGTGTCGACCAGGTAGTCGACCCACGCATCGATGTCGTCGGCCCGCCACGAACCCGACGGCAGCTGCGGCGAGAACACCAGCACGTCGAAGTCCATGCCGTTCTGGATCTGCTGGGGCGGCCCCAGGCCCAGAAGCTGGTTCAGGTTGCTGCCGCGCTCGCCGATGCCATGAAAGAACAACATCGCCCCGAAACGCTCGTCGGCATCGGCGTTGTAGCCGCTGGGGGTGTAGCGCCAGTAGCCCCAGCCCGACGCCGTCGAGCCCTGAGCAATGGGGTCGTGGGCCTGCTCGGTGAGCGTCGCGTAGCTGTGCGCGGCCGCGATCTCGATCCCCAGGTCCAGCAGGGCCGTGCCGCCGTCGCCGTCATCGGCGTGGAAGGTGAGCGTGTAGTCGCCCGAGTCGCCCAGCACGGTCTCGACGTCGACATCCATGGTGCCGTCGCCGTTGGCTCGGGCGCTCACGAAGAAGGGCGTCGGCGTGTCGACGGTGAGCTCGACATCGTCGAAGTTGGCGTCGGTGGTCTGGATGGTGAACGACACCGAGTCGCCCTCGATGAGGGTGACGTCGGCGATGGCGACGAACTCGGGAGCGGCGTTGGGAATGGGCACGCAGTTCGGCGCCGCGGCCAGCTGGTCGACGCACTCGAAGTCGCCGATGGGCCCACAGCCGCCGTTGTCGACCAGGCACTCGTCGATGTCGTCGCACGTCCACGCCCCGTCGCTGTTCACGCAGAGCTCGAAGTCGTCGTCGCAGTCGTGGGTACCGGCCGTGCACTCGTCGATGTCCTGACACCCGCCGACACCGTCGAACTCGTAGCCCGCCGAGCAGGGCACGCCGGTGTCGGTGTCGGCGTCGCTGTCGGCGTCGGCGTCGGCGTCGGCGTCAGAGTCGGCGTCGGCGTCGGTGTCGGCGTCGGTGTCGGGCGGCAGCCCCGTGTCCGATCCAGGATCGGGCGTGCACGCCGCCAGCGCCAACAGAAGGACCCACGAGCGCATCACACCTCCTGGACCGACTATACGCGCACACAGCGGGCCCTGCCGCAGGCCCGCGGATCATCGTGCCCGCGCCCGGGCGGGGCTGGGACCTTCATGCCCCATGCCCCCCGATCGGGCACCGCTTCGCTGGGCACCGGCACGGGAGGGAGCGCTGGTGCCGAACAACCTTCCCCCTACCCCAGCACCCCGACAATCCCCCATCCCGCGCCACCCACCAGCGGCAGCGCGGCGAGGGCCGCCGCCGTCGCCTTGGCCGCAAAGAAGCGCGCCAGCTCGGTGCCATCCACCCCGTCGCCGTACAGCGCCGACGCGCACCACAGCGACACCAGCCCCAGGCTCCACGCCAGCAGGCCCAGCGTGCCCATCGCGCCCAGCCAGTACACGGTCTCGACCAGGCCGGGCATCGACGACGCGCCGAGCAGCCACACCGGGTAGCCCAGACCGGCGCTCAACAGCGCGCCCACACCGGTCGCACGGCCAAGGTCTTCGATGATCGGGGGACGGCGAGTTGGCATGTGCGTGTCGACAGCGGTACGACCCAAGCAGTTCCATGATCGCCCTGCTCGCCATTGCCAGCTTCGCCGCCGAGCCTCCGCCCGGCTTCGTCGACCTCTCAGCGGCGGTGCCGGGCATCCGCACCGACATTCGCTACGCCTCCGCCAACAACTTCACCGAGGCCGTGCTCCCGGGCTACTGCCCGCCGGGCCACGCCTGGCTGCACGGGACCGCCGCAGGCGCGCTGGCCAAGGTGCAGGCCGACCTGGCCAAGGATGGGCTCGGGCTGCTGGTGTACGACGCCTACCGACCCCTGCGCGGCACCCTGGGCATGGTGGCCTGGGCCGAGCGCACCGACCAGGTGCACCTGCTGGACACGGGCTACATCGCCCGGCGCAGCGGGCACAACAAGGGCGCCACCATCGACCTCACCGTGATCCGCCTGGACAGCGGCGAGCCCATCGACATGGGCACGCCCTACGACACCTTCTCTGAGGCCAGCCACACCACCAACGCCCAGGGCCAAGCGCTCGACAACCGGCTGCTGCTGCGCACCGCCATGGGTGCCCACGGCTGGACGAACTACCGCAAGGAGTGGTGGCACTACAGCTTCGGCGGCATCGAGGGACTGACCCACCTCGACGTGCCCTACTGCGACGCCGGAAGCACCGTCGACGAGGGCTGACGCGCATCGCCCAGGACGTCCGGGTCGGACACACACCGCCGCCGCCGACGAGTGAGCACCAGGGCCAGGCCCACCGCCAGCCACCCCGCTCCTACCCCGCCATGATCACAGGTCGAGGGCGGAGGCGGGCAGCTGTAGGGTTGGCCGCCGGGGTCTTCCAGGTGGGGGTCCAGGTGCGTCCACACCACGACCGCCGGAGGCATCTGATCGCAGAGACACGGCGTGGCGGCGTTCAGGTGGCTCACGGGCTCCAGCTTGTCGGCGGTGTACACCGCCCAGCCGCAGGACCCCGAGTCCGACCGGTACAGGAAGGCGCGTTGTTCACGATCCGGCGACCACGCCCGCCCAGCCAGCTTCTCGCCGCCGAACACCGTCGCGGCGCCGACGCCCGTGAAGCCCAGCCCGGCACACACGACGCCCGCGTGCACCAACGCCACAGCGATGCCCACGGCCCACTTCACGGCCGTGCTCTCGAGCAGCCATCCAGCGACCACCGCGGTGACCACCGGGGCCAGCACCAGGCTCACCGCCAGCCCGATGCCCGCGGCGATGCTGCCGTTGTCGAAGCTGGGCACCAGCTTGTCGCCGGTGGCCAGCTGGGTGTCGGCCACCAGGCGGCCGGCCATGCCCAGGCCCACCAAGACCACCGGCAGCACGCCGATGAGCCCATAGATGCCCGCCACGCTGAGCACGCGCGCCGCCCGCCGTTGCCGCTCTAGAGCCTCGTCTTGCATGGGTGGAGACTACGCCACGCAGTTGAATCCCGTGTGAACGCGGACGGAAACCTCTGTGCAGGGTTTTGGACCACACAATAGGGGCCCGCCTCATGCTGACGCTTCTCCTCATCGCAAGCACCGCCTCGGCCATCGACTACCGCACCGTCGAGCTCGGCGACGGCCGCGCCTTCATCGCCGAGGTCAACGCCGAACACGACGATGGCCTCGAGCTCACCGTTCCCCCAGGCCGCATCGAGGTCAAGCACGCCCAGGTCACCAACATGGCCCCGGCCGACCCCGAGTCGTACATGACGCAGCCCGACTGGCGTGTCTACGTGGCCAATGGGCCCGACCGGCGCAAGCTGCAGGCCGCCTACGCGCAGATGCCAGGCATCACCGTGGTCGACGGCAGCCCCGAGACCATGCAGGGCATCGACCCCGAGCACATCAAGGCCGCCGAGGCGTGCGGCCCCGATCTGTTCTGCCTCACCCAAGAACTGGCCGAGGCTCCCTGGATGTGGATCGTGGTGGCCGAGAAGCGCTCCGGCAAGACCGTCGGCCTCAAGGGCCGCCTCAACACCGAGCACATCTCGTTCATCGGCGCCTACAAGAAGCGCAGCACCGATGAGATGACCAAGGCGATCGCCAACACCATCGGGGTCGAGCCGCTCTGAGTGCCACGTAGCTGCGTTTGACGGTATGCTGCATTCATGCGGGTTCTCCTCACCCTTCCCATCGCTCTGGCGATGACCGGCTGCGCATTCGTCTCACCGACCCAGGTCGACGAGCAAAAGGCCACCTTCGACGCCGACGGTGACGGGGCCGTGTCCGCGGCATCCGGCGGCGACGACTGCGACGACACCGACCCGGCGGTCGGACCCGGCGCCACCGAGGTGTGCAACGGCATCGACGACAACTGCGACGGCGCGGTCGACGAAGAGCTCACCAGCCTGGTTTACGCCGATGCCGACGGTGACGGCGTCGGCGCGGGCGAGGTGGTCGAGCTGTGCAACGACGAGCTCGACGACGGCTGGGTGTCGATCGACGGCGACTGCGACGACGACGACGAACGGCTCGCCCCAGGCAACGACGAGTTGCCCTGCGACGGCCTGGACAACGACTGCGATGGCAGCGCCGACAACGTCGACGCCAGCGCCACCTTCTACGTCGACGCCGACAACGACGGCTTTGGCGACCCCACCATGCCCGTGCTGTCGTGCGACGGCGGCGCCAACCTGGTGGCCAACGGCGACGACTGCGACGACACCGACCAGCTGGTGCACCCCAACGCCCAAGAGTGGTGCGACTACATCGACAACAACTGCGATAGCCAGGTCGACAACGACGCCGTCGACGAGCGCAGCTGGTTCGAAGACGCCGACGCCGACGGCATCGGGGGCCCCAACTTCACCAACGCCTGCGAGCCCCCGGCCGGGTCGAACCCCTGGATCGAGCTGTTCGGCGACTGCGACGACACCGACCCCACCATCTACCCCGGCGCTCAGGAGCTCTGCGACAGCAAAGACAACGACTGCGACGGGCAGTTCGACGAAGAGACGCCCAACTGGTGGCCCGACGCCGACGGCGACGGCTTTGGCGACGAGGGCGCGCCAGCGACCGCAAACTGCGTCGCCCCCGACGACACCGTCAGCAACTCCAGCGACTGCAACGACGGTGACCCCCTCACCTTCCCGGGCTCCGACGAGGTCTGCGGTGGCGCCGACGAAGACTGCGACGGCACCACCGACGAAGACGACGCCATCGACGCGCCCGACTGGTACACCGACGCCGACGCCGACGCCTATGGCGACCCGTCGACGGCGGTGGCCTCGTGCACCAACCCCGGCGGTCTGGTGAGCAACGGCGACGACTGCGACGACAACGACATCGCCGTGAACCCAGACACCGTGTGGTTCCTCGACGATGACGGCGACACCTTCGGCGACCCCGACGTGTCGGTGACGGTGTGCATCCCGCCCGCCAAGCACCTGCTCGACAACCAAGACTGCGACGACACGGACTCGGCGGTGCACCCCGACGCCACCGAGGTCTGCGACACCATCGACAACGACTGCGACGGCGGCACGGACGTGGGCCTGACCACGCCCTTCTACATCGACAGCGACGACGACGGCTTCGGCGACAGCAGCGACTCTGTCGACGCGTGCTCCGCGCCCACCGGTCGAGTCGCCGACGACAGCGACTGCGACGACAGCCTGAACTACGTGCACCCAGGGGCCACCGAGGCCTGCGACGACGTCAGCGACTACAACTGCGACACCGAGGTCGACTGGGACCGCGACGGCGACGGCTACTCGGACGTCAACTGCCCTCCGGGCGGCGGAAGTGACTGCCTGGACAGCGACGACCAGGTTTTCCCCGGCCAGGGCTGCGCCGAGCCCGACTGCTGGGCGTGGCTGCACGAGCAAGGCGAGACCGCCGACGGCATCTACGACATCGACCCCGATGGGCCCGGCGGTAGCAACGCGCCCTTCCCCGTGTACTGCGACATGACGCGCAACGGTGGCGGGTGGACCCTGATCTTCGAAGACCTCTTCGATACCGGCGCCGACCCCGGCTGGAACAACACGACCACCACCACCTGTGACGGCGACATCGTGCTGGGCGGCTTCGATGAGTTTGGCAATGGCCACAACCGCAACATCGACATCGACATGCTGGGCGTGGCCCACGACGTGGTGTGGTTCGAGAGCAGCTTCATCCAGATCGACAGCTGGGACGGAGAGGACCACTGGATCGAGGTCGACGGCACCGAGATCTGGCGAGACCGCTGGCACCATCGCGACGGCGCGAGCCACCGGTGCGGCGCCGACAACACCAACAGCTGGCGCGAGGTCGACTGGCCACAGTCATGGATGTTCAGCCACGCCGCGACCGATACCCTGGGCTTTCGATACCAGATCGAGGCCAACGGCGAGGGCGCGAGCAACGAGTCCGCGGGCATCGACAGCGTGGCCATCTGGGTCAACCGCTTTCCCTCGGCCGACCCCGGCAGCAGCGACACCAACCCGGCCCTGTCGTGTGCCCATGTGCTCGCCGCCAATGGTGCCGCTGGCAACGGCGACTACTGGCTTGACGTCGATGGCCCGGGCCCCGCCGTACCAGCCCAGTTCGCGTGCAACATGACCGAAGGCGGTGGCGGCTGGACCGTGCTGCTCGACGACGACATGAGCCCGCCGGACCCCGCCTGGTCGATGACCACCACCAGCACCTGCACCGGCGGCTGGGGCGAGATGCTAGGCGGCGAGGGCCTGAGCGGCCAGAACGCGCCCATCGACATCGAGGTCGACACCTTGGGAATCGCCCACAGCGAAGTGCGCGTGGAGTGGGACTTCATCTTTGTCGACAACTGGGAGGCCTCCGACGACGGCTTCCTGGACATCGAGGGGAACCAGCGCTGGCGCGGCGATCAGGTCAGCGGATCGAGCAACATCTGCGGATCGGGCAGCGGCAACGACGGCCGCACCACCGACATCGTGCGCACCCATCCACACGGCCGCCCCGAGGTCACCCTGCGCTTTCGCTCGAACACCAACAACGGCTTGGCCGACGAGCCCTTTGCCATCGACAACGTCGAGGTGTGGATCCGCTGACTACTCGTCGACCATCATGGGCGGCAGCGCCGGCATGGCCGGCATGGTGCTGGGCCGCCGGGTGGACACGATGGCGAACACGTCGTCCTGGGTGAGCCCCAGGGTCTGCGCTGCCGCAAAGACCGTGGTCAGCTCGCTGTCATCGGTGTCGTCGTCGACCCCGGCGACGTCCAGGAACTCGTCGATCAGCGCCCGCTTGCGCTCGTCGTCGAGCACGCTGCCGAGCGTCTGCACGGCCTCGGCGCGCACCTTGTCGTAGTCGGCCGCCAGCGTGCCGTCGGCGGCCATCAGCCCCTTGTCTTGCATCAGGGGGTTGAGCTCGTCCAGCGCGCGCACCTCTTGCCGGAACAGCCGCCCGTCGGCCACGATCAGCGTCTGGACCGTGTGGTAGCGGAAGGCGATCTCGAGCTTCTTGAAGTCGGCCATCACGGCCTCCCGGTGGGCTTCAGCTGATGAAGTAGCGGTGCGGCACGAACACCGTCTCGGGTGGCTGCGGTGCCGCCTGGGCGATGCGGGTGGCGACGACGGCGCGCGCGGCATCGACCACGTCGGTGGCCGTCAAGATGGTGGCGTCTTCGATGGCCAGGCACTGCCCGATGCCTGGCACGTTCTTCTGGCCGATGGCGCGGGTGGGAGTGCCCGGACGCTCGTCGACGACCGCACCCTGGATCTGGCGAACGAAGCCCGCGAAGTTGCGGTCTTCGGCGGCGACCAGCAGGCGGCCGGTGCGCTCGACACTGCTGTGCACCAGCTCCATGTCGGGCGGAACCAGGGTGCGCAGGTCGATGACCTCAGCCGAGATTCCCTCCTTATCGAGGGTGGCGGCCGCGTTCATGCTCGTCCACACAGCCCGGCCCCAGCTCACGATGGTGACGTCCGAGCCGGCCCGTCGAACGATGCCCTTGCCAAAGGGCACGTGCACATCGGCCAGGTCGGGCACCTCGCCCCTCATGATGCTCTTCTTGACCGCGGCGATCTGGGCCGGGTCGCTGGCCTCGCCGGGGAAGGCCGGACCGAGCGTCTGCCGGTACATCCACTTGGGCTCGAGCTGCACGACGGGACCCTCGTACTCCCCAGCGGTGAGCATGAGGCCGTGCGCATCCCAGCTGGTGCTGGGCATGGTGAGCACCAGCCCGGGGATGTGCGAGAAGTAGCCGTCGACGCTCATGGAGTGGTAGATCGCGCCGCCTCCGAACGGGTCGACCGGCATGCGCAGCAGCAGCTTGGCCGACTCGTTGCCGACCGTGCTCCAGTGCAGCTGACCCAGGTACACCAGCCAGTGAAAGGCGTTGAGCGAGTAGTCGCCGAACTGGATCTCGGGCAGCGCCATCAGCCCATCGTGCAGCGACAGCCCGGTGGCGGTGCCGAGCAGCAGCGGCTCGTTGAGGGGCGAGTCGACGCACTTGGTGGGATGCAGCGCGTGGATGCCGGCGCTGGCCTGCATGACGCCGCCCAGCTTGGCCACGTCCTGGCCCACCATCCACGCGTTCTGGCGGCGGATGAGCTTGTCGATCGCGCTGCGGATGGCGCCCGCGTAGCTGATGTGGGTGCTGTCGCCGCCGGGGGTGGGCTCGGCCACAACCGGGAAGGGCGCGTAGCTGTGGGCCACGATGGACTCGAGGCTGGTGTCGGGATCGGGCTCGGCACGCACCTGGTCGAAGATCGCGGCGATCGCCTCGTCTTCGCGGGCCATGACGGCGCCCAGCTCGTGGTGAGCGAAGAAGTCGCGCCCAGAACCCTCTTTTCGCCGCATGATGTCGGCGTCCTGCACGATTCCCTTCTGGACCAGCTCTTGGCCGAAGCGCAGCAGCGGGTCGTCCTGGCTGAGGTCGAAGGTGACGTCAGCGGCCGAGCTGTGGCCGTTGAAGCGCGGCAGGTCGTGCACGTACAGCAAGAAGGGGCGCTGTTCGTCCCGCACGGTGCGCGCGACCCGGTACGTGGTGTTGTAGACGTCCATGAAGTCGCGGCCATCGCAGCTGGCGAAGTCGACGCCGTAGCCGCGCGCGTAGGACTCGAAGTCCTTGATGGTGCGGCCCTCGTCGGGGGTGGTGCTGATGGCGATGTTGTTGTCGGTGACGATGATGATCAGCGGCAGGCTCCACACCCCGGCCGCGCCCATGGCGTCGTGCATGTCGCCCTCGGCGGTGCTGCCGTCACCGATGACCGCCATGGCCAGGCCGTCGTCGATGCCCTTGTGCCGGAGCCCCAGCGACCAACCGGCCGCCTTGCCCAGCTGCATGCCCACCGGCGACTGCACCGGCAGGATGCCCACCTCGGGCATGGAGAGGTGGTAGACCATCTGCCGGCCGCGGCTCATGCGGTCCGTCGCCTTGCTGAACTGCTGGCGCAGCATCTCGAGCGTGAAGTCGTCTTTGCCGTTGAGCGTGCACCACATCGAGCACAGCGAGCCCGACCTGTAGTGCGGCACGAAGCCGAACTTGCCCGGGCCGGTCACCTTCGAGAGCGCCAGCGCCGTGGCGGTGCCGTGCACCTCTTCGCCGGGGCCGAAGATCGCGAACTTGACTTCGCCTCGGGACACCAGGCGCACGATGCGCTCTTCGGCGGAGCGGCTGTGGGTGGCGACGCGGTAGGCCTCGCGCAGCTCGTCGGCAGAGGGCGCAGGAACCTCGAAAGCAGCCTGATCGAGCTGCGGGACATCGGGCTGACTCACGGGCACTCCAGGGCGAAGCCACCGTATAACCAGCGGCCCGGGTGGGGCAGGCGCCTCGGCTGCCGTTAGGCCCCCGGCATGTCCACCGCATCCTTCTCGACCCCGCTCTCGCGTCGCCTCGGGCTGAAGTACCCGCTGGTGCTGGCGCCCATGTTCATCATCAGCAACCGCGAGATGATCGTGGCGGCCGCCCGGGCGGGCGTGCTGGGCTCCATGCCCTCGCTCAACGCCCGCGAGCACAGCAAGCTGCGCGAGGACCTGGCGTGGATTCGCGAGCGCACCGACAAGCCCTTCGCCATCAACCTCACCATCGGGCTGACCGAGCGCGAGCGGCTCGAGGCCGACTTCGCCGCCTGCCTCGAGTTCGAGGTCCCCGTCCTGATCACCAGCTACGGCAACCCCACGCCGCTGGTGCAGGCCGCCAAGCCCAGGGGCACGATCATCTTTCACGACGTCATCAACCTGCGGCACGCCAAGAAGGCCGAGGCTGCCGGAGTCGACGCGATCATCGGGGTCTCAGCGGGTGCCGGTGGTCACGCCGGCCGCATCACGCCCTTCGCGCTGTTCCCCTGGCTCCGTGACGAGCTGTCCGTGCCGATCATCGGGGCCGGATCCATCTCGACGGGCCAGCAGGTGGCGGCCACCCTCGCTCTGGGGGCCGAGCTCTGCTACATGGGCACGCGCTTCATCGCCAGCAAGGAATGTGGCGCTCAGCCCGAGTACAAGCAGATGATCGTCGACTCGGGCCCCGAAGACATCGTGTACACCGACGAGGTCAGCGGAACGCACGCCAACTTCATCCGGCAGACCCTGCCTTCACAAACCGACACAGGAATTCGGGGAGGCGAGGCCAAGCGGTGGAAGGACATCTGGAGTGCCGGCCACGGCGTCGCTCAGGTCGATTCGGTTCAGAGCGTCGAGCAGATCGTCGACGATGTGGTGCGCGAGTTCCACGACACCGTCGGGCGGCTGAGCGCCCTTTGAGATACCCTCTGCCCCTGTGAGTTCGCGGCTTGTAGGCCGCTCAATTCCTTAGGAGACGCCCATGCGACTGATCGTCCTTTCCCTCGCCGTGGCCGGCATGACCGCCTGCACGGTTCCCGACGCGCTTCTGAACGTGCCCCTCGAGCTCGAGAGCGAAGAGTTCGCCTTTGACGTCTCCGAGATCATCACCGAGTGGGAGGGCGAGGCCTGCGCCGACACCAGCGCCAACGAGTGCAAGGTGATCATGGCCCTCGACGAGACCGATGACGGCTCGGTCAGTAGCCCGCCTGCGATTCCGGCCTCCATCCCCGAGACCGTCTCGGTCGAGCAGTGCGTCACCGGCGCCGGCTGCGCCACGGCCAACATCAACATCCTGGACTGGGCCGAAGAAGAGGGCCTGCTCGACGACCTCAAGTCCAACCTGTCCTACGCCACGCCCATCGATGTCGAGGCGGTCGCCTCGCAGGCCGGCGTCAGTGTCGACGGCAACAACGGCGTCGAGATCCAGTCCATCGCGCTCAACTGGGTCAGCAACAACCTCAACTTCGACACCGTCGACATCGACTTCTACGTCGTCGACGGCCTCGAGGCCGCCAGCGGCGACCCGCTCGCCATGATCGAAGACGGCACCGCCACCATGGTGGGCACCCTTCCCGCGGCCGACGCCGGCGCCACCGGCGAGGTCGATGTCACCTTCGCCTCTGGCGGCGAAGACGCGCTCGCCGAGGCCCTGCTCTCCAAGTACTTCACCGCGGTCATCGCGGTGTCCGACGCCGACAGCGTGGCCCTGCCCATGGACGGCAGCAACATCCTCAAGCCCGCGGGCGACGCCAGCGTGCAGGTCACCAGCATCGTCGAGTTCGAGGCGGGCCAGTTCTGACAAGGAGGGCGGGCGTCCGGGCCCGCCATTCATGACCCTGCCCATCACCGAACGCCACCCCAAGGCGCTGGCGCCGGACCGCAGCCGTCCGACGTCGGCGCCGGCGTGGATCGACGGCGTCGACAACCCCTACCTGCACGGCCTGTTCGCGCCGACCACCACCGAGGTCGACGCAGCGGATCTGCCGGTCGAGGGCGAGCTTCCCCGCGAGCTGTTCGGCGCCTACTTTCGCAATGGCCCCAACTCGGTGCACGCGCCCAAGAACCGGTACCACTGGTTCGACGGCGACGGCATGGTGCACGCCATCTGGTTCGAGAACGGCCGGGCCCGCTACGCGAACCGCTACGTGCACACCCGCGGCCTGCAGCTCGAGGCTGAGCGGGGCGCCCCCATCTGGCCCGGCGTGCTGGGTCCCTTCGACTTCTCGGCGCCGCTGGGACCCATCAAGGACACCGCCAACACCGATCTGATCGTGCATGGCGGCAAGCTGCTGGCCCTGTGGTACGAGTCGGGGCAGCTGTACAGCCTGGACCCACAGACGCTGCAGACTGTGGGCATCGAGGACTTCGGCGGCAAGCTGCCCATCCGCATCTCGGCCCACAGCAAGGTGTGCCCGCACACCGGCGACTTCGTGTTCTTTGGCTACGGCGATCGCCCTCCGTACCTGCAGTACGGCGTCGTGAGGCCCGACGGCAGCGTTCACTTCGTCGACATCGAGCTTCCTGGGCCCCGTCGCCCTCACGACATCGGCATGACGCCGAACTTCAGCGTCCTGCACGACTTCCCGATGTTCTTCGATCCGGCCTTCTTCAAGAAGACGGGCAAGCGCGTGCCGCTGTTCCACCCCGAGGTGCCCACCCGCTACGGCGTCATTCCCCGCTTTGGCAGCAACGCCGACGTGCGCTGGTTCGAGTTCGAGCCCTGCTACATGCTGCACGTCGTGAACACCTGGGAAGAGGGCCGCGAGCTCGTGATGGTGGGCTGCCGCACCGACGACCCCAGCCTGAAGCCCGACCCCGCCGACGGCAAGATCGCGGCCATGCTGTCGGGCATCAAGCTGCAGGCCAACCTGTACGAGTGGCGAATGAACCTGGACACCGGTGCCACGAGCGAGCGCAAGCTCGACGACCTGAACGCCGAGTTCCCCATGGTGAACCCCGGCGTGCTGGGCGTGAAGAACCGCTTCAGCTACCACCAGATCATCCCGTACCAGATCCCCGCCACCTTCGACGGCATCGCCAAGTACCACCTGCGCGATGCCTCGCACGAGCGCTTCGACTACCCCCAGGGCGTGTTCGGCAGCGAGTCGCCCTTCGCGCCCCGGCCCGGCGCCATCGACGAAGACGACGGCTGGCTGCTGTCCTTCGTCACCGACGTGAACGGCTGGAGCAGCGCGGTGTGGGTGTTCGACGCCCAGCACATCACCGCGGGGCCCGTCGCCAAGGTGCAGCTGCCGCACCGGGTGCCCGCCGGCTTCCACGCCACCTGGATGCCCGGGGAATGAGCCTGGGCCTGGTGGGCACGTGGCGGCTGGTGCGCTTCGAGGTGCACCGGTCTGGCGGCCAGCCCCCGATCCTGCCCTTCGGCGAGGGCGCGGAGGGCCTGCTGATCTACGGGGCCGACGGCTGGATGAGCGCGGTCCTGGCCCACGGCGAGCGCGAAGAGCTGTCCACCCGACGCCTCGAGAGCGCAGGCAAGGCGCCCGACCGCGAGAAGGCCGCCGCCTTCGAGACCTACCTGTCGTACGCCGGTCGCTGGCGCATCGACGGCGACGAGGTGGTGCACAGCGTCGAGCACGCGCTGGTGCCGAACATCGAGGGCACCGAGCTGCGGCGCGCCTGGCAGCTCGACGGCGACAGGCTGGTGCTGTCGTACCAGATGGTGGGCCGGCGGGGCTTGCCGCGGCGGTACGAGCTGGTGTGGGAGCGGGGGTAGCACCCCAAGTGTGATCCATGGATTTCCGCGGCCAGGGGTCTCCATCGGGCTGCGGACACCTTGGAGTTCCAACGATGAAGGCCCCAATCGCTCTCTCGCTTCCCTGGCTCTTGCCCCTGTTCTGTGTGGGCTGCGCAGCCGGCACCACCCTCCACGGCACCATCGATGCGCCTCCTGACTTCCCGGACGAGGCGGTCGATCTGGTACTCATCGCGTCTCCGGAATGGGGGGCGAGCCAGCGCGTCCTGGGCACGACCGTCTGGGGACCGTTCCCGGCCAAGTTCGAGCTGGAGATCCCGCGCGCGGCCGGTCTCGAGATCCAGGACGGCGTGATCCGGGCCGGGTACGACACGTGGATCGCTCCCGCCGGATGGACCGAGGCCAACGCCGACGAGGGCTGGTCCACGGTGGAAGTCCAGACCACTGACTTCATCCAGAGAGCCGAGTACGCCGTGAACTTCTACTCCGGCGACCCAGGCGATCAATTCTACGCAGGCAGTCCCGAGCGCGGCACACTCCCGGCCCAGTCCAAGGGCTGGAACGTCGTCAGGCGCCTGCCCTTGGACTGCGAAGACGCGATGGTGAGCGACCGCGGCGGCCCGACGCAGTGGCAGGGGCGCATCGAGGTGCAGCCTGTCGAGACGGCGATGAGCATCTTCCTGGGCGGAGACGACTGGTACCACGACCCGCCTCTGGACTGTCCGGGTGTGCCGTACTGAGCCGTGGCGATAGCCCCTGCCCATGACCCTCTTCGACCGCCACCTCCCGCGCCTGCAGCGCGCCATCGAGGTCTCGCGCACCCGCGAGGCCTGGTCCCCGTTCCAAGAGAGTCCCAGCCGCAAGCACCATCCCGAGGGCGCTCCCTCAGCAGGACGAGCCGCCTTCCAGGCCCACCTGGGCCGCTCCTTCGAGCTCGACCAGCCCGGTGAGGTGGGCCGCGTCGGGCAAGAGACCTCGCCCTTCACCGGCGAGTCCCTGGGCATCGACTACCCCGACGTCGACGTCGAGCAGCTGTACGCCGCGATGCACCAGGCCTGGCCCGCCTGGCGTCGAGCCACACCCCAGGAGCGCGTCGGCGTGGGCCTGGAGATGCTGCATCGCTGGGAGAAGGCGGCCTTCGAGAACGCCTACGCCACCATGCACACCGCGGGGCAGCCCTTCATGCTCGCCTTCGCCGGCAGTGGAGCCAGCTCGCTGGAGCGCGGGCTGGAGGGGCTGACCTACGCGTGGCGGGCCATGAGCGACATCCCGCCGACCGCCAGCTTCGACCGGCACTTCGGCCGCTCGGGCAGCGTGCACCTGAGCAAGCGCTACCGCATCCTGCCGGTGGGCATCAGCGTGGTGATCGCGTGCGGCAGCTACCCAGCGTGGAACGCCTACCCAGCGATGCTGGCCAGCCTGGTCACCGGCAACCCGGTGGTCGTCAAGCCGCACCCCGCCTCCATCCTGCCCATGGCCATCGCCGTGCGCATCGGCCGCGAGGTCCTTCGCGACGCGGGCTTCGACCCCAACGTGCTCACCCTGGCCGCCGACACCCGCGACCGTCCCATCACCAAGCCGCTGGTGCAGCACGCGCACACCCGGCTGGTCGACTTCACCGGCAGCCCACGCTTCGGTCGCTGGCTGCAGGAGAACGTGCGCCACGCGGAGGTGTTCACCGAGACCAGCGGCTGCAACAGCGTGGTGCTCGACTCGGCCGACGACCTGGATGCCGTGCTGCATGCCGTCGCCCACGGACTGTGCTTCTTCTCGGCGCAGATGTGCACGGCCGCGCAGAACATCTGGCTGCCGGCCAAGGTGCGCACCCCGGGCGGCGACGTCCCCGCCAGCGAGGTGGAGCGCCGCCTGGTGGCTGCCGTCGACCAGCTCATGTCCGAGCCCTCGATGGCCGCCGGCCTGTGCGGCGCCCTGTGCAGCGAGGCCATCCGCGGCGACATGAGCGCGCTCGCTGAGAGGCCCGAGATCACGGTGATTCGGAAGGGCACCCCCTACGAGCACCCGGAGTTCCCCAAGGCGCGCACGGCGACGCCGCTGATCGGCCGTGTCTCGGCCGCCGATCGCGAGCTGTACGGCCGCGAGTGGTTCGGCCCGATGAGCTTCGTGATCCACACCGACTCCCGCGAGACCGCGCTGGCCGGCGCCACCCGCGACGCGGCCGAGCGAGGCGCCATCGCCAGCTACGCCTACACCACCGACCCGGCCTTCCTGGCCACCGTCCAGGACGCCTTCGCCGACGCCGGTGCCAGCGTGGGCATCAATCTGCGGCGCCAGCTGCCCATCAACTTCGCCGCCGCCTTCAGCGACTTCCACGTCACCGGCGCGAACCCGGCTGGCACGGCGACGCTCACCGACCTGCGCTTCGTGGCGCAGCGCTTCCGCGTGGTGCAGAGCAAGGTGGAGGGGTGACAGCCTGTCGGGCTCCGGAACCGTTGCAGGCACCGAGCGTCACAATGTCCGGCAGCGCAACCGGACAACCCACCAGCCACCCTGCCTGCGCCAGGCATGGTTCTCGCACGGGCCACACCCATGCACATCCCAGCCCTCTTCTACCGGCTCGCCCTCTTCGGCACGCTCTTGGCAACCATGGGCACGCTCGTCGCCTATCGCTTGGCTCCGGTGCTCGACAAGCCTGCACTGCGCAACCAAGCCGTGCCTTCCATCGACCTCTCGGACGCATACAAGTTCTCCCGCTCCAACCGACCGGAGAGATACCTGCGTCTGTCGAGCGTCGGCTCACCCAAGGTGTACCGGGTTGGGGAGGACACACCACTATACGAGCTCGGCCTGCGCGAGGGGGACACCATCGTGTCGGTGAACGGCAAGCCCGTGCCCAACCGCGAAGCCGCCTATCAGTACCTCACCACCGACATGGCGCAGGCCGGACAGCTTGAAGTCGGCGTACGGCGTGGATCAGCCCTCCTGTCGCTGCGCGCCGAGAAGGTCGTCACCACCAAAGCCTGGAATCATGCCCGCTCGCTCTTCGAGAGCTCCGAGAGGCGACTCGAGCGAGCACCGACCGTCTCCACCCTCTACCTCGACCACCTTCCCAGCATGTGGACCGAGCGCTCTCTATTCGCACTCCAAGGCGACCACCGACTCATCTCGGTCAATGGCGAACGCGGAGAGTCCCCGGAACTCATCGCCAAGTTCTCACATGATATCAGTCGATACGATGCGTTTCTCGTGCACTATGAGCGATTAAGAACGCGGGGCAGCGGCTACGAACCAATGTGGCACATCGTAGAGATCAAGCCGGAACGCCCGAAGCCGTCGAGCTGCATACCCAGGAAACGGTACCGCAAGCTGGCTGGGGAGCGGTAGGACATCGACCCGCCATTCACCAGGGGCGAGTAGTTGCGATCACCGGGGGTGGCTCCTGGGCAGGGCGACAACGGGCCGGACAGGTAGGTTCTCGCTTGCTCAGCGGAGGCTCGGCGTCGTCTGGCGAACTGTCGTACGCCGGTTTCGTCTTGCCGAGGCGCTGAGGGCTGGGCGGGTGCTGGCTCTCAGACGAGTCGCGGCCCCCCCAGCGTGCGGTCGGATTCGTCGAGTGCCGCGTGGTTCAGGTACTCGAAGCAGCTGGGCGGCCATGGATCGGGCTAGGTACCCGAGACCAATGACCGCCCACTACGACACCATCGGCATCGACTACGCCAACCTGCGCCGGCCCGACCGGCGCATCGCCGCGCGCATCCACGCCGCACTCGGCCCAGCCCCGACCGTCCTCAACGTGGGAGCCGGCGCCGGCTCCTACGAGCCCCCCGATCGGCAGGTCACCGCACTCGAGCCCAGCATCGAGATGATCCGCCAGCGGCCCCACGGTGCGGCTCCCGTCGTTCAGGGCGTGGCCGAGGAGCTGCCCTTCGATGATGATGCCTTCGACGCCGCGATGGCGGTGCTCACCGTGCACCACTGGACCGACAAGGCAAGAGGGCTCGCCGAGCTTCGCCGGGTCAGCCGAGGCGCCGTCGTCATCCTGACCTTCGATCCCCATTTTCGAGGGTTCTGGCTCACCGACTACCTGCCCGAGCTCATCGCCCTCGACGATGGGCAGATGCCGACCCTGGCCCAGCTCGGGCAGTGGCTCGGCGAGGTCGACGTGCACGTCGTCGAGGTTCCGCATGACTGCACCGACGGGTTCTTGGGGGCATACTGGCGCCGTCCCCAAGCCTACCTGGACCCGCGAATCCGGGCCGCCATCTCGTCGTTCTGGGCCATCGACACTAGCGAGGGCCTGGCAAGGCTCGAGCGCGACCTGAGCCGGGGCGCGTGGAATGCCCGCTACGGCCACCTGATGGGCCAAGGCACCGCCGACATGGGGTACCGCCTGGTGGTCGCTCGGTGACGCCTTGAACCGCAGCGGATCGTCCGATTCCCCGCTATGATCCCCCCAATGCCCGCCGCTCCACGCCACCAACCCCGCCCCGAGCCCCAGCTCGTCCCCTGGGCTGGTGGATCCGGCGGAGGTGGCCTCGCGGCCGCGGCATCGCCCCCCGGGCGGCAGCCTCCGCTCGATCCGGGCATCGTGCTGTGCGTGAGGTGCCCGGGACGAAACCGCTACTTCCAGATGATCGACGGGGTTCCCCCCGCGGCCTACGACGACGAGTGGTGGTGGCCCGGCCTCGCGGGCGCCGCCAGCGTGCTGGTGTTTCACGTCGACCCCACCGGCCACCGCCACGCGCTGGGCTTCGTGCACGTCCCGGGCTTCGTCCAGCCCGGCGCGACCGCGCTCCACATCCACGCCGAGTGGCACGCCGAACGCCTGGACATCGAGCTCCTGAACCTGGACACGGCCGACTTCCACGTCGCTTCGCTGCGCGTCTGACGACCGGGCAGGCGCCTTAGCAGGGTGCTGAACAACCCGGCTTGCCGGGTTCTTCAGGGCCCTGCGACCGAGGCATCCGCCGCCCTCGGCAGGTCCGGCTGCCGAATCGGCGACCCTCGAGAATGCGAAAATCAACGGCCAAACTCAATCGTCGAGTCGGCGGCCGGACCTGCCAAGTCTGAAGGCGGCGGTGCCGGCAATGGTAGAAGCAGGCCGCTGAAGTGCGAGAAACGAGCACTTCATCGGCCTGCTAGAGCACCGAACGGGTAAGTTCGGCCCACCACAGCTTGAGCGCTACCGCTTGAGCCTCCACAGCATCTGTCCCACGCGCCGCAGCTTCGCTTGCTGCTCTTCGGCCCCCTCCAGGCGACTCAGCCGCAGAGCCGCGTTGGCCTCGCCAGTACTTGCGAAAGCGATGTCGAGCTGGTTCTTGCCGGCCTTGCCCTTGCGTAGGAGGCCCTCGGCGGTGTTCAGCACCGCCGACTGGATGGAGCGCAGCGCCTGGTCTTTGAGCCAGTGCGACCCCGAGGGCCACTTGGCATCGGCGATCCAGTCGGCCACCTCGGTGAGTAGACGGTAGACATCGAGCTTTTCGTACGAGAAGGACATGGTCGTTGACTCCAGGCCGGGCCGGTGTGGCCCCGTCACCTGAGCCGCCCCGGCCGCGCCGACGGCGCCGGGTCAACCTCTGCGGGAACCCCTGGCAGGCGGGAGGCTAAGCCGACCGCCGAAGGGGTCGCGGAGGTTGACGCGGGGCCGGCGGTGCGGCATCCGAGCGGCATGGTGACGGGGCCACACCGGCGCGGCCGGCGACGACGATTCGTCGACATCGACGTCGAGTCGCGGTGACGTGGACGTAGACGTAGACGTTCACGGTCACGTGGACGTTCACGGTCACGTGGACGGTGACGTGGACGTGGACATGGACGTTCGCGGTCACGTGGACGATCACGTGGTCGTGGACGTTTACCCGTTCGGTGCTTTAGTAGTCGGTGTCGATCTCGATCAGCTTGCCGCTCAGGTCGGTCATGCGGTGCCCGATGGTGTCGTCGTTGTCGTCCTCGACGAAGGCCTTCACGCGCACCTCCTTGTCGAAGGGCAGGTTGCGCTTGAACGAGATGCGGTCGATGTGCCCGCCAGAGCCCACCTCGGCCACGGCCTTGGCGGCCAGGGTAGAGACCGACGACAGCGAGACCCCGTCCCCAGCCAGCGAGAACAGGTTGTTGGACAGATCGCCACCGCCCACCAGGTTCACCGGTGTCGGGCCTGTGATGGAGCCGTTCTCGTCGCACTCGTAGTGCTCGACCTTGTCGGTGCCCACCGCGATCTTGGCCTCGACGTGGTCGGGGTACACGTCGATCTCGAGGTACTTGGCCGAGCCGCCAGCCTTGCCCTCGATCGCCTTCAGCGCGGTGGCCGCTGCCGTGCCCTTGAGCATCGCCGTCGACTCGACCTCGTTCGCCTCGGCGAGGGCCGCAGCCTTGCCGGCGCTGGTGTCGACGGTGAAGTCCATGTCGCTGGTGCCGCTGAACGGGTTGCAGCAGCAACAGCCCGTGAGCTGAAGACCAACGAGGCCGACCGTGGCGACCTTCAGACCACCAGCGAAGAATGCGTGCATGGGAACTCCTGGATGGCGTGCAGCCTACCTCAGCGACTGCTGGGCAGCGCTCCTGGAAAGCGCACGTAGGTATCCACCAGCAGCATGGCGAGCGCCGTCCCCGCCGGCGGCTCACCGTCCAGCACACCCCGCGCTCGCAGATCCGCCACCAACACCCGCATCACCGTCTCAACGTCGAGGTCGTCCGAGTGCGACTCGTACGCGCGACGCTCGTCTTCGCTGGCAAAGCACAGGGCCTTCCATTGAATCGAGGCGCGCACCATCCCCAGATCGAAGGCGACCGCCACCCGGTCGCCATCGCGCACGGTGGCGCCGCCGTCGGGCTGCATGTGCAGCTTCATCCCCGGAGCTAGCTCGGGAGCCGGCGCGCCCTCGCCGCCCACCAGCGCCACTCCGTGGAACAGCGCATCGGCGTCGAGCAGCACGCTGGTGTTGTCCTTCGCGGGGATGTGCTTCGGCTCGCCATGTGCGCCGTCGGGAAACACCACGAAAGCCCCGCCCTGCGCGAGGGTACCCACGAAGGTGACCCCGCCCGCGATGCGCACCCGCCAGCGCTCGAACAGGCCCGAGTGCACCATGGCGACCAGCAGCCACTCCGGGTGCTCGTCCTTACGCATGCCCCGGTACTGCGGCGTGTCGGTGTGGATGGGCAGCTCCTGGCCTGGCAGCAGGAAGTTGGCGTACAGCATGTCGGGAACCACCACCGGACACCCGGTGATCCTTGCCGCTGCCTCGCAGAAGGGGTCGCGCCGGTACAGCAGCTCGTCGGCCTCGCTCACCAGAATCTGCTCGCCCTGGGCAAAGGTCCCGCGAAACAGGTTGGTGCGCTGCGAGAGCCCGGACATCGACGGGCTCTCGCCGCGGGCCAGCTTGCCGCGCACGTAGTTCAACACGGCATCCTGGCGGCGAATGGTGCCCTGGCCGACGGCGTCCTCGAGCACGTCCTCGACGTACATCGGGTAGCCGCCGTAGCTGGCGAGCAGCTCGCGCACGCGAGCGGCCTCTCGCGGCGTGAAGCAGGGATCGAGCTCGATGATCTCAGACAATCGTCCTCCAAAAAGTGAGTACTAATCGTTTTGCGAATTAAGTTCACCTTCAGGAGGAAGGTTCGGCACGCTATCGCACCCGTACGAGCAGGATCTCCTCACGTTCCCACGTCGTCCACGCGATCGCGTCGACATCGTAGGTCCCCTCCAGACAGTCGCGCTCGGTCACATCGGCCATCGGCTCGGCGCCAGACCAGTCCCGAGTCCAGCGAATGCGGTCGCCGTCGAGGGCCGACACCACATAGATGCTCCGCTGCGGCGTACAAGCGCCCTCGTCTGGTGACCAGCTTCCAGACCACAGGGTGTGCCGAGGCTCGGACGGATCGGACGTGTCCGGGTAGACGAACTCGGTGTCGATGTAGCGAAGGCACGAACGCCGGGCCCCTGGATCCGGATCGTCGGGATCGACCTTCGGGCAGTCCTCCCACTGCAGGAGATCCTCCCCCAGTGGATGGTTGCGCTTGACCACCAGCCGAGCGCGCTCCTCGAGCATGGGCACCACGGGGTAGCTGGCTTCGGGATCGGTGACGTCGAGGGACGAGACGACCTCGTAGGTACCCTCCAGAGGGTGGACCGGGCCGCAGGCGCACAGGGACGACACCCCCACCAACAAGACGAGACGCTTCATCGAGACCTCCTGGGTTCGGGGGATTGGTGGGCGCTACCCACCGAGGCCATGGTTTATGGACACGTTGTTGACGTCCGGGGCGCCCTCCCCGCCGACCGGCTAGACCCACCCCATGTCCGAGCCCACCAAGACGCGCATCAACAAGTACCTCTCCGAGGTCGGCCACTGCTCCCGCCGCGCCGCCGACAAGCTCATCGCTGCCGGCCGAGTCACGATCAACGGCACCGTGCCCGAGATGGGCACCAAGGTAGGCCCGGGCGACGAGGTGGCGGTCGACGGCAAGGTGGTGGGCACCAAAGAGGTTCGACCCGTCTACCTGGCCTTCCACAAGCCCGTGGGCATCGTGTGCACCACCGACACCCGGGTCGAGCCGAACAACATCATCGACTTCATCAACTACCCCACCCGCATCTTTCCCATCGGCCGCCTGGACAAGGCCAGCGAGGGGCTGATCTTCCTGACCAACGACGGCGACATCGTGAACAAGCTGCTTCGCGAGCGCTACGGCCACGAAAAGGAGTACCGCGTCACCGTCGACCAGCCGATCACCAAGGAATTCTGCAAGCAGATGCGTGCCGGCGTGCCCATCCTGGACACGGTCACCAAGGAGTGCGAGGTCGAAAAGCTCTCGCGCTTCATCTTCCGCATCATCCTGACCCAGGGCCTCAACCGGCAGATTCGCCGCATGTGCGAGCACCTGGGCTACCGCGTCACCCGCCTGCGCCGCGTGCGCATCATGGGCATCGAGCTCGGCGACCTGCCAGTGGGCAAGTACCGGCACCTCACCTCCGCCGAGCTCGCCCACATCCACGCCCGCACCGCCGAGGCCGACGCCCGGGCTGAGCGCCGCTAGATGGCCCGGGTGCTGCTGTTCAACAAGCCCTTCGGCGTGCTGAGCACGTTCACGAGCCGCGACGGTGCCCGCACCCTGGCCGAGTTCATCGACGAGCCCGGGGTGTACGCCGCTGGACGCCTGGACAAGGACTCCGAGGGCCTGCTGGTGCTCACCGACGACGGGGCGCTGCAGCACCGCATCGCGTCCCCCAAGCACAAGCTCGCCAAGACCTACTGGGCGCAGGTCGAAGGCGTGCCCACCGACGCTGCACTCGAGCAGCTTCGTCGCGGCGTGAAGCTCAAGGACGGCATGACCCGGCCGGCCCGGGCGCGCATCATCGCCGAGCCGGAGCCGCTCTGGCCCCGTGATCCCCCCATCCGCGAGCGCAAGTCGATCCCCACCACCTGGGTCGAGCTGGTGCTGAGAGAGGGCAAGAACCGGCAGGTGCGCCGGATGACCGCGGCGGTGGGCACCCCCACGCTGCGCCTGGTTCGCTACGCCATCGGGGACTGGACGCTGGACGGGCTCGGGTCCGGAGAGGGGCGGCTGGTCCCGCGTTGACCGCGAGCCCCGAACGCGAGCGAGCTACCGCGAACGGCCGCGAACGACCACCACCGCGCCATCGAGACCCGTCGCCAACGCGAGTGTCGGGCGCCCCCACAACGGGCCACATTGCACTCCAGACTGGAGGACGCATGGTTTCGCCGTGGATATTGATTTGGGGCTGCTCGACAGCCCTTGCCGGGTGGACGGTGGTGGGCGAGCCCGAGGTCGGCTTCCACGCCACGGGGTCGCCCGGCTTCCTGACCATCGAGGCCGAGGGAAAGACACTCACGCTCAGCGAAGACGACGGCGCGCTGCGCTTCACCGTCCCGATGAACACGGTGAAGACCGGTATCGAGCTGCGCGACTCGCACATGCGCGACACCTACGTCGAGGTCGCGAGCTTTCCCGAGGTGGCGATCACCCTCGATCCCGCTGCGGTGGCCTGGCCCTCGGCCGATCAGAAGAAGAGCAAGGGCGAGGTGGACGGCAGCTTCGAGGCCCACGGCGTCTCGATGCCGGTGCGCATCTCGTACACCGCGAAGTGGACGTCGGACGGCGTGCGCATCGACGCGAGCTTTCCCTATGACGTGCGCGAGCACGGCATCGAGATCCCGTCCTACATGGGTGTCACCATCGCCCCCGAGATGACCGCGCGCGTCGACGTGGTGCTGAAGCCGTGATCGGGTGGCTGCTGGTCGCCTGGGCCACCCTGGCGTCGGCCACCCCATGGATGGTGGCGCACGGCTACACGCGCTGCGCGCAGTGCCATGTCGATCCCAGCGGTGCAGGCACGCTTACGGACTATGGCCGTGCCCAGGGTGAGGTGCTGGTGCGCACGAGATGGCGCGGCCCCGCTGAGGACCCGGTGGCCGGCTTTCTGTACGGCGCGGTCGATCTTCCCGATGGGGTCCAGGTGCAGGCCGACAGCCGCTACCTGGCCATCCCCAAGCCCGGCGACCCCCAGGTCATCCTGATGCAGGCCGATGTGCACGCCACCGCCGAGCACGGGCGCTTCGTGGCCGGCGCATCGGCCGGGGTGGTGTCGGACGGGGCGCTGGCCGCCCGGGTGCTGCGCAGCTCCAAGACCCTGCACCCCGTCGCCCGGACGTGGTGGGCGGGGGCGCGGGTGACCGACGAGACCCTGGTGCGCGCGGGCCGCATGAACGTGCCCTTCGGAAACCGCACCGACAACCACCTGCAGTACGTGCGCAGCACCACCCGGACCTCGATCAACGCCGACCAGCAGGCGGGCCTGGCGCTGTCGACGGCGTCTCGCCGCTTTCGCGCCGAGGCGATGGTGGTCGCGGGAAACCCCGCGGTGGCGCCCGATGCATGGCGCGAGCGGGGGGTGGTGGCCGACCTGGTGTGGATCGGTGGCGACCGGCTGTCGGTGGGCACCAGCGCCCTGTGGCTGACCACCGGCCGCGACCTGGACACCGCACGTCCACGCACCCGCGGCGCCCACGCGGCCACCTTGCGCTGGAGCCCCGCCGAGCGCGTCGCCCTGCTCGCCGAGGCCGATCTGCTGCTCGAGGCGCGGCCCCAGGCCTCGTTCGGGACCGCAGGCATCGCCGAGGTGGACTGGGAGCCCGTCCAGGGCCTGCACCTGCGCGGCAGCGGCGAGTGGTGCTCGCTGGCAGACGGCTCGAGCGCCCAACGCGTCGGCGGTGGCGTGAAGTGGTACATCGCCAGCGGCCTGGACGTGCGCCTCGACGCCTGGCACGGCCCCCTGCGCTGCCTGCCCGGAGCCGAGGCCCGACCCATGGGCACCGCCCAGCTGCATGTGAGGATCTGAGATGTGGACCTGGACCTGGGTCAGCGGTGCGAGCGCGTCCCCCACCTACCCGGCGGTGCTGGGCGAGCATGCCAGCGCCCCCTGCGACGTGCCCTGCACCGTGTGCCACGCCACCTCGGCCGGCGGCGGCGGCACCGTGATCACCCCCTTCGGCACGGCGATGATCGAGCGGGGGCTGACCGGCGGCAGCAACCTGGAGCTGCTGCAGGCCACCCTCGACGGCGCCGCCGAGCTGGACGCCGACCTGGATGGCGTCGCCGACCTGGACGCCATCGCCCAGGGCATCGACCCTGCCACCAGCGCGTCCCTGTGCGACGTGGACGGGCCGGTCTACGGCTGCTCGACCGCGGGCCCGGCCCCGGCCAGCGCGGTGCTGCTGGCGGTCATCCTGGTGGCTGGCCTACGGACACGCGCCTGACGAGGCCAGCTTGTTCGCGTACGCGAACGACCGCTCCAGAGCCGAGGCCAGGGCCTCCGAGCTCACCCCGTCGAGCTTGTCTCGCGCTCGACCCGAGTCCACCTGGCCACTCCCGTACTGCCGCGACAGCTCGGCGCGAAGCGGCTCGTAGGCACTCGCCGCCGCCACCAGACCCGACAGCGGACCGCCGTCGCACCCCGCACCTCGGGCCAGCTCGAGGGCCTGCTTGGAGGCCTTGATTCCGCGCTCGAGGTGCAGGCGCGTGTGCAGAAAGCCGCTGTCTCCCTGGTTGCTGAACAGCTCGGCGTCGTGGCCGGCGGACTCGTACCGTCGGGCATCCCCGGCCTGGGCAGCAGCGAGCTGGGCGCCGAGGGCTCCGGTGGCGATGCGCATGTCCTCGACGGCGTCCTCGAGCCCCGTGCTGAAGTCGGTGAAGCGCGCGGCCACCTCGTTCAGCTTTCGGTTCACCTGGGCTCCCGCTTCTCTACGGTCTTCGCGGCGCGTGGCGGCGCGGGACTCGGCGCGCAGGGCGGCGTCCTTGGCCTCTGCCTGCTCCTCGGCGTCCCGCTGACCGGCCTCGTAGGCGGCCATGCTCTGCACGCCCTCCAAGAGCTTGCCGTTCAGCATCACCACCGGGGCGCAGGTGCCCTGGTCGCACAGCTGCCCCTCGCCGTGGGGGCGGTCGTCGACCAGGGGTCCCAGCCAGAAGTGGCCATCGAGCCAGATCGCCGCGGAGTCGTCGCCCTGGTTCAGCACGGTGCGGTTGGGCAGGGTTCGAAGCGTGCCCTTGCCGCCCTCGCAGTCGCCCTGAAAGCAGCGGCGATTCAGCACCGGCGCCAACACGTGCGCTGCGGCGAGGATCGGGGGCACCCGGGCGTCGATGCTGGCAGGCGGCTGGATGACCCGCACGATCAGCGCCTTGTCCAGCTCGACGATCACGTGATCGCCGCTTGCCAGCTTGGCATCGAGCTGACCGCGCCAGATGTTGTAGTTCAGCTCGCCCACCAGCAGGTTGCCGTCGCCGTCGCGGTGCTCGAAGGGCCCCGACGGATACCCCTTGCGGAAGGTCTGCTTCAGCGGCGCCGCGCCCTGGGCGGTCCAGATCCCAGCCCCGTGCGGCAGCGCGAGCTCGAACGGCCCCTCGTAGACCCCATCGACGAAGTGATTGGGTCCCGCCGCGTTGCCCTTGGGGCCGTACTCTCCCTTGCCCGTGCCGTTCCAGCAGTCGCCCTCGACACAGCGCCACACCCACTCGTTGCCCTTGCGGCCACCCACCTCGACGCGACCGTCCGGGTGGGTCAGCCGCCCCGACCCCATCACGACCTTGTCGAGGCTGGCACCGGCCTCGAAGAACGACCCGTCCGGGTAGCGAGCCACCACCCTTCGGTCGCCGTCTGCGCGCTCGATGGTGGTGCCGTCGGGCAGACCCAGTGCCGTCAGCTCGCCGACCCCAAAGCCATCCCTGAAGTGGAATCCGCCCTCCCGCCAAGCAAGCCCCTCTCGATGGCGCTCGGTCTCGTTGGAGGCGCAGTCCGCAAAGGTGATGCGGCCGGGAAACACGCCGCGGCCGGGGTCCAGCTCGCCCGAGAACACATCGCCCGGGCACAGGGCGTCGGCCGTCGACTGGGTGACCTGCCCCTCGAACGGGCCCACCGGAACGCCCCCCTCGAAGCGGCCGTCGAGGTACAGCTCGTAGGTGAACGGGCCGTCCCAGCCCAGGGCAGAAAACGTGTCCTTCGCGGCCATTTTGTAGGTCAGGCGCCCGTTTCCGTGGGGTTTGTAACCGTCGCGCTTTCCGCCGGTCCACGTCTGCGTCTCGCCGAACCAGCTGTCCTCGGGGGAGGAGTAGAGGGTGTGCACGCAGCCGGAGAGCAGGCTGGTGACCGCGACGAGGCCGAGCCACCTCAGGGGAGTGGTCATCTGCTTGCGGCTCAACGCACCATCACGAAGGCGCTCTTGCCACGGTCGGCCGTCGGCGCCCAGCCGTCCCCACAGCCCAGGCCGTCCTGAAAGTCCTCGAGCCCGGCCATCGACTGACCGCCCTGCCAGGCGTCATGTTCGGTGAACGACATCTGGTAGTTGCTGATGTTCGTGTCGGCCGCCACGATCGCGACAGGCAGGCCCGAGTACGCGCTGGACGCGTGCGACGTCCTCACCCCCCACGACTGCAGCTGATCACGGCCTCCACTGGTGCACTTGATGGTGGGCAGCGAGCTCCAGTCGCCGAGGGTCTGGTTGAAGGCGTTGCCGTTGAAGCTCCACGCGCTGGTGGTGCTGGGGATGGTCTGTCTCGAGGTCCAGGTCATGTACTGGTAGCTGCTGACCGCGAAGTTGCCGGTGTAGGCAGCGAACACGAACTCGTCGAACTCGATGCCGCTGGCCAGCGCGGCCCAGTCGGCGCTGGCTCCGCTGTTGGACGAGCCGCAGGCCCAGCTGCTGTCGCTCGCGAACATCGCGTAGCAGCCCGACAGCTCCGTGTCGGAGTTGTCGTTGTTGGCGATCATCGTCCAGCCGCCGCCGCCCGTGCTCATGTCGCACCACACCTCGCGTGCGGCGTAGGTACCGCCTACCAGGTCGGGGTCGACCCAGTACGAGCCGCTGGGCAGGCTGGGGAAGTCGTTGTGCAGGGTCAGGCAGCTCTGGCCCGCCCTGGCCGCAGACGAGCCGTCCTGGTTGTTGAGGTCGATGGCCACCCACTCGCCGGCGGTGCAGAACTCCAGGGTGGTGCCGTCGTAGCGCAGGGTGCCGTCGGTGCTGGTGTCGCAGGCCGCCGACACGGCACCGACGGGGATGCCGCCGCCCGCAGCGACCGCACCGACGTCGGCGGCGGTGTGGCCGTGGTCACCGGCGGCGACCTGGTTCGCTCCGGTGCCCACGGGCAGGCGGCCGAGCGCCAGGGTGCCCGTCGCCACCTTGCCGGCATCCAGATCGGGAATCTGCCCGGCCACCGCCACGCCGGTGATCTCGTTGAACGGATGCAGGTGGTCGCCGGCAGCCACGTCGGTGCTGGAGTCGCCCACGGGCAGCCGATTGACGTCGACCGTGCCGCTCACGATGTCGCCGGCGTCGATGCTGCCCGCCGACAGCGTTCCGCACTGCCAGGCGCTGCCGTCGAAGATGGCCAGATCTCCGCCCGAGCACCCCAGCGAGGCCAGGGTGTCGTCGTCGACGCCGTCGTCGATGGACGCGGGAACGCCGGTCAGGTCGTCCCAGTCGAAGCCCCCGCTGCCGTCGATCACCGTGGTGCCATCGATGCGGATCTCGGACGCGTCCACGATGCCGCCGCCGCTCACGTTGGTGGCGTCCTGGGCGCGGACCGCGTACGGCACCGACAGCAGCAGCAGGCGGCTGGGCAGCTCGGGGCCACCGTCGACCGACAGCCCGAGGTACAGCACATCACCGTCGAACATCGCGCTGTCCATCGTGGTGTTGGAGCCCACCTCGATGTGGAAGTAGCCATCGGTGAAGTCCACGGACGGATGCGACTCGCCCCACAGCGACGTTGTCCCGGAGGGATCGTCGTACAGCGCGACGCTCAGCTGGTGCTGGCCGTCGAGCGGCGCACCGGTCGCCCCCATGAGACGACCCTGATGCGAGAACTGGAGCGGAACCGCCGATGCGAGGCTGGGGAAGGCGAGCAGCAAGAGCAGGGATGAGCGCATGGTGTGAACCTCCGGAGAGGGCGAGAGTACCTCCTGCGTGGGCAGATCGTCATTCCGCCCTTGACACCGCCTCCAAACCCACATAAAAAACGAGCGCTCATTATGATGAGCGAGGAGCCCATGCCCGCGCTGACCCCAGAACGCCTCGAGCAGGTCAAAGAGAACATCGAGCTTGCCGCCATCGCGTGCTTCACCCGCAAGGGCTTTCACGGCACGACCACGCGCGACATCGCCAAGGGGGCTGGCGTCTCGACGGGTGCGATGTACGCGCACTACAAGGGCAAGGACCAGCTGTTCGCCGCGGTGATCGCCCGCTATCGCCGCATCTTCGCGCAGCCCGACAACCCGCTCATCGCCTACTTCAGCACCAGCCGCTTTCCCGACGACATCGGCGACATGGCGGTGGCCATCGAGTCGGTCATCCGCACCCACAAGAGCTTCTGGCTGCTTTGGTACGTCGATGTGCTCGAGTTCGGCGCCAAGCACTTCGCCGACACCTTCTTGCAGGACGTCGGCCTGGACCACCCCTCCCTGGTGGCCCACTTCGACGCTCTCGAGGCCAAGGGCCGGCTGCGCATGCCGCCCCGCTTGGCGTTTCGCCTGGTGTACATGCACCTGTTCAACCACATGTTGGTCGAGATCCTCTTCCGCAACAGCCCGCCCGGCGTGGCCACGCGCGAAGAGGTGACCGCCATCACCGACATCAGCCTGCGCGGAATCATCCGCTGAATCCCGCGGCGGCCTGACCGCCCTTCTTCAGGAGAAGACAACCATGTTTCCCTTCGCAAACCAAAAGAACGAGCGCTCGTTTTATGACGAGGGCGCCCTGGCCTCCCTCCTGGACCTGCTGGCCAGCCTCGAGGACGCCGCCGCCCGCGCCCACGCCTCCATGATGGCCGACCCCACCACGGTCAAGGCCAACGGCGCGGCCTTCGCGGCCTTCGCCAACGTGTGCGGCAGCTTCCCCGAGTACCGCGCCAGCCGCAGCACCGTGGCCGTCGGCGACACCGTCGAGGGGCTGGGCGACGACTACCCGCATGCCCTGCTCGCTGCGACGCGCACCGGCTGGATCGGCGCCGTCGCCAACCTCATTCCCATGGCCATCGCCCGGGGCGCCAACCCCATGGCGGTCACCACCGAGCTCACCGCGCTGCAGGCCGCGCTGGCGTCGGAGCCCGCGCCCAAGCTCGCTCCCACCCGCCGCGAGCTGGTGTGGACCGAGGGCTGCGCACGGCTGTGGAAGCTGCGCGGCGGCCGTGGCACGCCCACCGTCGTCGTGTCGTCCTTCATCAACCGCTACTACCTGCTGGACCTGCTGGCCGGACAGTCGCTCATCGAGGGAATCGGCGGCCCGGTCTACCTGCTGGACTGGACCGTCGGCACCGAAGACCTGGAGGGCGTGCTCGACCGCCTGGCCACCACGCTGGACCGCTTCAAGAAGGTCAAGCTGTTCGGCTACAGCATGGGCGGCACGCTGGCCACCATCCACGCCGCCCGCCACCCCGATCGCGTCGCTCGCCTGGCGGTCTTTGGCACCCCCATCGACGCCAGCAAGGGCGGCAGCTTCGCCGTCTGGACCGAGCAGGCCGACTTCGAGGCCATCAGCGGAGCCTTCAGCGCCGTGCCCGCTCCCTGGGTGCACGCCCCCTTCTGGGCGCTGCGCCCCACGGTCAACCTGCTCAAGCTCACCCAGCTGGTGCGCCGCTGGCGCCAGGACGGCTACCTGGAGCGCTTCCTGGCCGTCGAGCTGTGGAACAACGACAACGTCGACTTCGCGAGCCCCCTGTACCAGTCGTGGGGCGACCGCATCTACCGCGACAACGCCCTGTGGACGGGCGAGCTCGCCAAGCTCGAGGACATCCGCTGCCCGGTGCTCGCCGTGGCCGCGGTTGGCGATGGCATCGTGCCCGCCGCCTGCACCCTGGCCCTCGCCGATCGCGTGCCCGACGGCACCGCGGTCCAGGTGCCCAGCGGCCACGTCGGCGCCCTGTCCGGCCGCAAGGGCCTGAAGCAGACCACTGAGGCCATCGCCGGCTTCCTGGGAGGCAAGTGATGGACGTGCTCGCATCCAGCAGCCTGTTGTTCCTCAAGGCCGCAGAGAACCCCGACGCCGTGCGCTTCATCGAGCCCGAGCGCGTCACCGTGGGCGAGCTCGCCCGGCGCGTGCGCGGGGTGGCGTCGTGGCTGGTCGCCCGGGGCGTGAAGCCCGGCGATCACGTCGCCATCTGGGCCGACAACCGCCTGGAGTGGGCCATCGCCGCGTGGGCGGTGCAAGCCACGGGGGCGGCCTTCGTCAGCATCCATGCCCCGTGCTCGGCGGCGCAGGCCGCGTTCATCCAGGACGACGCGAAGGCCGTGCTGACCATCTCGGACACCGCCCACGATGCAGGCGCCGACCTGCTTCTCGACGATGCCTCCTTTGACGAGGCCGTGAAAACCGTGCCGGTCGCCCTGCCCGACGTCTCGGCCGACGACCGCGCCTGCCTCATCTACACCAGCGGCACCACAGGCGACCCCAAGGGCGTGGTGCTCACCCACCGCAACCTGTGGGTCAACGGCGAGGACTGGCTGGCCCGGGTGGCACCCCTGCTGCCCGCAGACGCCGTCGAGGTGCACTGGCTGCCGATGTCGCACATCTACGGCTGGGGCGCCCTGTGCATCGGCACCGTGTTCGGCCTGCAGACCTCCCTGTGCGGCTTTCACGAGGTGGTCGAGACCACGCTGCGGGTGCAGCCCCACTTCGTGTGTGGTGTGCCGCTGCTCTGGGACAACGTGCCGGCCGAGGCCATGGGCTCGCGCTTCGTGCTGGGGCTGTCGGGTGCGGCACCGCTGCGCACCGAGACCAAGCAGCGCTGGGCGCAGACCGGCAAGCTCATCCTCGAGGGCTACGGCCTGACCGAGACGTCGCCCACCCTGACGCTCGAGGCCCCCGACCAGCTCGACCGCGACACGGTGGGGCGGCCGTATCCGTCGGTCGAGATCCGCATCGCGCCCGACGGCGAGGTGCTGGCCCGCGGGCCGAGCGTGTTCTCGGGCTACTGGAACCGCGCCGAGCAGCCCTTCACCGAGGACGGCTGGTTCCAGACCGGCGACCTGGGCCGCATCCAGGACGGCGCGCTCAAGCTGGTGGGCCGCAAGAAGGAGCTCATCGTGCTCACCGGCGGCAAGAAGGTCGCGCCCGCGCCCATCGAGGCGATGTTCCCGACCGTCGCCGGCCGGCTGGTGCTCGTGGGCGACGACCGTCGCCACCTGGCGGCGCTGGTGTTCGCCTCGGTCGACGCCGACCCCGAGCCGCTCATCGCCAAGATCAACCAGCAGGTCGCTTCGTACGAGCAGATCCGCAACTGGACCCTCGTTCCCGAGCTTCCGTCGGTCGACAACGGCCTGCTGACCCCGTCGCTCAAGCTGAAGCGGCATGTGGTGGCCGAGCGCTACCGCCCCCTCATCGACACCCTGTGTGGCCCTGGAGGCCGAGCATGAAGACCGCCGAGCAGTACATCGACAGCCTGCGCACCCGCCCGATCGAGCTGTGGATCGACGACGAGCGCATCGACAACGTGGTGGACCACCCCATGGTGCGCCCGTCCATCGAGAGCGTGGCCATGACCTACCGACTGGCCACCGACCCGGAGTACCGCGACATCGCCAGCGCCGACAGCGAGCTGACCGGCGGCCGGGTGAACCGCTTCACCCACCTGTTCGCCAAGCCCGAGGACCTCGTAAACAAGGTGCGCATCCAGCGCGTGCTGGGCCGGGCCACCGGCACCTGCTTTCAGCGCTGTGTCGGCATGGACGCGCTGAACGCGCTGTTCATCGCGACCTGGGAAGCGGGCGAAGAGAAGCATCAGCGCTTCGTGCGCTGGCTGACCGACGTGCAGCAGCGCGACGACATGCTGTGCGGCGCCATGACCGATGCCAAGGGCAACCGAAAGCTGCGCGCCGCCGAGCAGCCCGATGCCTACCTTCGTGTGGTCGAGCGCCGCGAGGACGGCATCGTGATCCGGGGTGCCAAGCTGCACCAGACCGGCGCCGCCAACGCGCACCAGATCCTGGTGATGCCCGGCGGAACCTACCGCGAGGGCGAAGAGGACTTCGCGGTGGCCGCGGCCATCCCGGCGGGCGCCGACGGCGTGGTGATGATGATGGGCCGCCAGCCCAGCGACGAGCGCAAGGGCGGCTGTGACGCCGGCAACTGCAAGTTCGGCGGCCAAGAGGTGGTGGTGTGGTTCGACGACGTCTTCGTGCCGTGGGAGCACGTGTTCCTGGATGGGGATCTCGACGCCGCCGCCACCATGCTCACCGCCTTCGCGGGCTTTCACCGCGCCAGCTACGGCGGCTGCAAGCCCGGCAACTTCGACGTGCTCACCGGGGCCGTGGCCCAGCTGGCCACCGACTCGGGCATTCGCGGCAACGTAGCGGTGCGCGACAAGCTCATCGAGATGACGCACCTGTCCGAGACCATCCACGGCGTGGGGCTGGCCGCCAGCCACAAGAGCACCCAGCACGGCAGCGGCGTGTGGCAGGTCGACCCCATCCTGGCGAACGTCTGCAAGCAGAACGTGACCCGGCTGCCCTACGAGATCGGGCGCATCGCCGAAGACCTGGCCGGGGGCCTCATCGCCACGCTCCCGGGCCTCAAGAGCTTCGATCACCCCCGCCTGGGACCGATCATGCGCAACATCAGCGGCGGGGAGCGCCGGGCCAAGCTGCTGCGCCTGGTGGAGTACATGACCTACGGCTCGGGAGCCGTGCCCCTGCGCATCGAGTGCATGCACGGCGCGGGCTCGCCTGCGGCCCAGCGCATCGTCATCGAGCGCAGCGTCGACTGGGAGGCCCGCATGGCCGCCGCCCGGGATCTGGCAGGCATCGACGACCAGCCGGTCGCCCAGGCGGCGAAGTGATCGCCCTGCTGCTGCTGGCCTGCATCCCAGAGGGGGTGCCCTTCGAAGGGCTGGACTACGAGCCCGACACAGGGTGGGAGCCCGTCGGGGACACCGCTGCCGCCTGCATCCCCGACGATCAGCTGGCCATCGCCCGCAGCGAGCTGGACTTCTCGACCGAGCTCCGGGCACGCTACCGGGCCAGCTCCCAGCCGGCCGATCCCGCGGCCTGGAGCTACGCCGGCCTGGGCGACACCGAGGTCGTGTCGGGCAACGAGCCCCTGGACGGGCACTGGTTCGCCGGCCGCTTCCCGACGGCCACCCACACGGCCCCGCTCGACGCCGCCGGCGAGAGCTGGGGCGTGTACCGCGAAGACGCCACTGGCCTGCACCTGGTGGGGGTGGCCTCGGCGCAGCCCGATCACACCGCGCTGGTGTACAGCCCGGCGGTCACGCTGTGGACGTGGCCGCTCGTCGTCGGCCAGCAGCGCACCGTTCACGCCGACGCCACCGGCCTGTTCGAGGGCGACGCCTACCCGATGTCGCTGGGCTGGGGCAACGAGGTGCACCTGACCCACAGCTACCGCCTGCACGCCACCGGTGCCGGTGACGTGCGCGTCGACGCCGGCACCTTCGAGGCGCAGCAGGTGCACATCGCGCTCGAGGCCGTGGGCACCGACGACTTTGGCATCGAGTACGGCCGAGCCACCGCCGACACCTGGCTGTTCATCGCGCCCTGCGCGGGGATGGTCGCCCGCATCGGCGCCTCCGGCTTCATGGGCCTGGGCCTGTGATCGCCCTGGCGGCCGCATCGGCCCTGGCCGCCACGCTGCACCTGCCCCAGGGCGAGGTGCGCTTCACCGAGCAGGGGCAAGGCACGGCGATCGTGATGCTGCACGGCTTCGGCAGCAGCCTCGAGAGCTGGGGACCGTCGATCGACGTGCTGTCCCAGCAACACCACGTGCTCGCGCTGGATGCGCGCGGCTTCGGGCTGTCCGACCGCTCCGCGGGCGACTACAGCCTGAGCGCCCTGGGCCGCGACGTCACCGACGCCATGGACGCGCGAGGCATCGACCGCGCCACGGTGGTCGCCCACAGCTGGGGCAGCGCCGTCGCCCTGGCCCTGGCCCTGCAGGCACCCGACCGCGTCGATCGCCTGGTGCTGGTGAGCAGCCTGGCCTACGAGCCCCAGGTGCCCTGGACCATGCGCGCCACCCGCGCGCGCGGCGTGGGCGAGCTGCTGGTAAACACCTTCTACACCGCCAGGCTCGACGCCAACATCGAGCGCGCCTTCCACGATCCCAGCGTGCTCACCTACGAGCAGATGCAGGCCATGCGCTACGTCACCGAGCTGCCGGGCAGCCGCGCGGCGGCCCTGGCCATCAGCCGCGAGGTGCGCCTGGGACAGCAGGACGATCGCTACGGCGAGCTGGACGTGCCCACCCTGGTGATCTGGGGACGCCAGGACCGCATCCTGAACCCGTGGTGGGCGCGCCGTCTGGGCCGCGACCTGGGCGCAGACGTCGAGCTGCTCGATGACTGCGGCCACTTCCCCATGCTCGAGCAGCCCGAGCACTTCGCGGCGCTGGTGGAGGGCTTCGTCCCGTGACGCCCGCTCTGCCTCCGCCCCAGATCGAGATCCACGGCGACCTGCGCCTGCGCGGCGATGTCGATGCCGGAGCGGACCTGCGCCTGCGCGCCCATCCCGAGCTGCGCATGGGCCAGGAGCTGGAGCTGCACGCCATCGCCGACGTGCGCGCCACCAGCGACGGGCCCAAGGCAGGCGTGGTGCCGGTGGCGGCCTGGGGTGTGCTGCACACGCCGGTGGGCGATCTGTCCGTCGGCCGCAGCCCCATGCCGATGTGGGGCCTGGGGCTGGTGGCCAACCCCGGCGGCTGCCTGAACTGCGTGAGCGACCACACTGTCGACCGCATCGGCTTTGGCACCGAGCTGGCCGGCCACGTGCTGGGCCTCGCCGCCGACACCGGCGACGGCATCACCACCGCCACGCTCACCGCCGGTCGCCTGCCCACCGACCTGCAGCGGCGCCGCCACCTGGACGCCGGCCACGGCATCTGGGGCTATGGCCTGTGGTCGACCTGGCGGGGGCGCTCCCGGGACGCCCTGCGCATCGGCCTGGCCGACGGGTGGCTGCGCTACGAGAAGGGTCGCGCCCGCATCGAGGTGGAGGGGGTGTTCGCCGGCGGTCGCATCGGCCAGCCGCAGTCCCCGGACCCGAGCCTGTCCCTGCCCCCGGTGTACGTGCAGCAGGGCGGCGGCGCCGCACAGCTGGCCTGGGGACCGTTGTCGGTCGAGGCGGGCTTCGCGAGCGGCGATCGCGCCCCCGGCCGGGGCATCACCGACCCCGAGTCCCAGGTCGATCCGCCGCACGACCAGGCCTGGACCAACCTGGTGCTGGCCGACAACCACTTCGTCGACCGGCTGCAGTTCCGGCGCCAGATCGGAGCCATCAGCGACGCCGCCTGGGTGCACCCCGCCATCACCGTGCAGCCCGACGAGCGCCTGGTGCTGCAGGGCTGGTTCACCTGGAGCCACACCCTGGTGAACGCCGAGCCGCTGCAGCCCGAGCTGGGCGCCAGCGTGCGCTACAACGCCTGGCGCAGCCTGCACATCCGCATGGACGGGGCCTACCTGGTAGGAGCCGGCGGCCTGGTGGAGGGCAACCTCGCATGGGTCTACTGATCTGGCTCCTGGCCTGCACCGCCCCCGTCCAAGACGCCGCCACCTGCGAGCCCTGGAGCATGGCGGTCGGAGACTCGGCCCTGTTCGGCGGCAACAGCCAGGCCGAGGCACTCTCGGACCTGCCCGGGGACTGGCCCATCGACGTGGTGCGCACCTGGACCGTGCAAGACGGCCTGGTGCAGCGCAGCAGCCTGGCCGGGCACGCGATGTGGGCCGACTACGACACCGGCGGCGGCCTGTGGCTGCAGGCCTTCTGGAGCGAGGACGGCGCCTGGGACGTGGTCTACGACGAGCCCCTGCTGCTGCTTCCCAGCCCGCTGCCGCCGGAGTGGACCGCGACTGCGGGCTTCACCGACGCCACCGTGGCCTGGGGCACCAACCAGGGCGTGGACACCGTCGTCTCAGCGGTGGTGGAGACCCAGGACGTCGATCTGGACGGCATCGTGTTCCGCGACACGTCCGTGATCGAGGCGCAGTGGACCCGCGAGCTGGCGCTGTCGTCTGGGCCGGTGGCCTGGAGCGAGCGGCTGTGGGTGCACGAGTGCCATGGGGTGGTGGCCCGGGAGAGTAGAGGGATCGGGGTTCGGTTGGTGCCGTAGGATTCGGCAGGCGGGACGCCTGCCCCACTTCAGTACAGCAGACCTGGGGCACGCGTCCCGCCTGCCCCCTACTGCAGCCCAGCAGAGCCATTGGCCGGTGTGGGGCAGCCGTCCCGCCGGCCCCTACTGCAGCCCAGCAGAGCCATTGGCCGGTGTGGGGCAGGCGTCCCGCCTGCCATAGAGCCGGGCCCCTACTTCACTCCCACCCGATCGCCTTGCCATCGTGCAACGCCGCCTGCTCGGCCACCTCTTGCCACGAACCCTCGGGCAGCCCGTCCGCCGTCTCGTCCAGGGTCACCGTGACCGACACGATCGGCTTGTCGTACGACGGCCGCGAGACCACGTTCATGAGCGTGAGCACGCGATCGCCATCGGTCAGCGGGCAGCTGGGCAGCGCCTCGGCCATGCCGCGAGCGATGAGCAGGCACTTCATGTCGGCTGGGGCCGCAGCGACCGCCGCAAAGGTCTCTTGGGCCGGGGGACACAGGGCGATCTCGCCCTCGACGATCTCGGCCAGCCGCATCTGCCTCTCGGCTGGATCGAGCGCGTCGAGCTCGGTGCGCAGCTCGTCGGCGAAGGCTGGATCGAGCGGCTCGGGCAGTCCCAGGTCTTCGCCCGTCGTGAACAACAACCGGGCCTCGGTGTACCCCGACTGGTGCGCGAGCTTCAGCGCGACGCCCACATCGCGGGCCGAGACGCCGGGCTCGGCGGCGATGTTGGGCGGACCCACGGGCTTGCCGCTGTACCTGGACAGCTCCTTCTGCATCTCGTACGCGTGCATGAGCTCGGTCTGCAGCACCGACGCGTCGCCCTGCTCATGCCAGTCGACGCGGTACCCGTCCTTGGACACCACCACCAGCGTGCCCTCGAGCGGCGTGGTCGCGACGCCCGACACCGTCGCCAGCTCGGTGACGCCCGGGACCATCGGCAGCGCGCACAGCGGCTCCAGGTGGGCCACCGGATCGACCGATGCCCCACCGCCACAAGCCAACACCCAGGGCAGGCTCAGCGCCGCGACGGCTACCAGACCGCGCAAATGTCCTCTTCTTTGGGACGCATGGCCGAGCCGACCTCGCACTCGAAGGCCTCGCCAAAGGCGGGCAGGTTCATGAGCGGCCCATTGACGCGCGACTTGGCATCGGAGTGCGTGTCGGTGGCGACGCGCTCCTTGAGCAGCTCTTCGGTCATCTCGGTGCACCAGCCCTGGGCGAAGGCCACGAACAGAAGCTGCTCGCCGGTGAAGCCCGCGAGCTCCTCTTTGGTGCCGGTGCGCTTGGCCCAGTTCATGTAGGCCCGGTGCGACTCCTTGATGCCGCCCAGGTCGGCGATGTTCTCGCCCAGGGTGAGCTTGCCGTTGAGGTTGAGCCCAGGCAGCACCTCGAAGCCCGAGTACTGCTTCTCGACGCAGGCCGCGACCTCTTCGAACTTCTCGGACGCGGTGGGCTCCCACCACTCGACCATCTTGCCGTCGGGGGCGAACTTGCGGCCCGAGTCATCGAAGCCGTGGGTCAGCTCGTGGCCCATCACCATGCCGATGGCGCCGTAGTTCATGGCCGTCGGAAAGTCCTTGCTGAAGAAGGGCGGCTGCAGGATGCCGGCCGGGAAAGCCATCTCGTTGTTGAGCGGGTTGTAGTAGGCGTTGACGTCGCTGGCCGACATGAACCACTCGTCCTTGTCGACGGGCTTGCCCACCTTGTCGAGCCAGAAGCGGCTGGTGTTCTCGGTGATGGCCAGGTTGTTGGCGAACAGGTCGTCCTCGCTCACCTCGAGCTGGCTGAAGTCGCGCCACTTTTTGGGGTAGCCGATCTTGTTCTGCAGCGTCGCGACCTTGTCTTTGGCGCGCTGCTGGGTCTTCTCGTCCATCCAGGCGAGCTCGGGCAGGCCCTCTTCGAAGGCGCCCTGGATGTCGGTGATCATCTCTTCGGCCTTGGCCTTGGAGTCGCCGGCGAAGCGCCGCTCGACGTACAGCTTGGAGAGCACGTCGCCCAGGTGACCCTGCGTGCGGGACACGCAGCGCTTCCACCGGGGGCGGATCTCTTTCTGGTCGCGCAGGCGCTTGCCAAAGAACTCGAAGTTGGCGTTGGCCATCTCGGTGGTCAGGCTGGTGCTCATCGCGTCGATGGTGTGCCAGCGCAGGTAGGCCTTGATGACGGCGAGGTCGGTCTTGCCGATGAGCGCGTCGGTGGCCTCGAAGACCTCGGGGCGCTCGACATTGATGGCCTGGATGTCGGGGTAGCCCATGCCCTCGAACATCGCGTCGATGTCGATGTTCTTCAGCAGATCGCGGGTGCCTTCCCGCTCCAGGCGGTGGTAGTTGGCCTCGGGATCGCGCAGCTCGTGCCGGGGCAAGTGGGTGCCGGCGAGCTGCGTCTCGAAGGCCACGATGGCCTTGGCGTCGGCGTCGGCTGCGGCCTGTTCGGCGCCCGCGAGCACCAGCATTCGGGCGACGTGCTTCTGGTAGTCGGCGAGCAGCGCCGTGCCCTTGTCGTCGAGGTCGAGGTAGTAGTCGCGGTCGGGCAGGCCCAGGCCAGACTGGCCCATGTGCAGGATGTTGAGGTCGGGATCCTTGAAGTCGGCGAACACGCTGACGCCGATGGGGGCGCCCACGTTGTACATGCCGTACTTGCCCCACAGCTTGCTGACGGCACCCAGGTCGCCAGCAGCCTCGATCTCGTCGAGCATGGGCTTCAGCGGCGCGATGCCCGCAGCGTCGACGGCGGCCTCGTCCATGCACGAGCCGTAGACGGCGCCGACCTTCTGCATGCCCGGGTCTTCGCCGGGGTTCTTGGCCGCCTCTTGAAGGATCTCTTTGAGCAGGGCCTCGTTGGTGTCGTAGATCGAGGTGAAGCTGCGCGTGTACCGCGTCTTGTCGGCGGGGAGCTCCATGCTGGCCAGCCAGCCGCCGCAGGCGAACTGGTAGAAGTCGTCGCACGGCTTGGTGTCGCGATCGAGGGCGGCCTCGACCTCTTTGCCCACCTCTTCGAGCGTCAGCCCAGGCGCATCGGCGACATCGACCTCGGCACCGCCGACGGGCGGGGTCTCGGTGTCCTCGGACGGGGTGGATTCGCCGCCACCACAGGCGGCCAACAGGGCAAGAACAGCAACGGTACGCATCAGACAACCTCCGCAGGCCGCGCCTTGTATCACGGCGGATGACCGGGGGGATCGGGTCTGCTAGGCTGCCGCCCTTCTGGGGGTCAGGTGGCGGATCGCAAAGCGGTGCTCATCGGCGGCGGAATCACCGGGGCGTTGACCGCCGCCGAGCTGGCCGCTCGTGGCTGGGACGTGACTCTTCTCGAGGCGCGGCACATCGGCGCGGGAAGCAGCAGCCGCACCGCCGCCGGCATCCGCCAGCAGTTCAGCACGCCCGGCACCGTTCGGGCCATGCGCTACTCGGTGCGCTTCTACAAACAGTTCGCGGGCTGGAGTGGGCAAGGCAACGGCGCCATCGTGCAGAACGGCTACCTGTTCCTCTACGACGACGAAGAAGCCTGGCTCGAGGCCGTCGCGCGCATTGGCGTGCAGCGCGTCGCCGGCCTGAGAGAGGTCGAGGCCCTCCCCCGCAAGGAGCTGCTGGCGGTGTTTCCCTGGGCATGCGGCGAGGGCATCATCGGCGGCACCTTCTGCCCCACCGACGGCTTCCTGCACCCCGATGTCATCTACAACGACGCCATCGCGCGCGCCCGCGAGCTGGGCGTAGAGGTCATGCAGAAGGCGCCGGTGACCGGCGCGCTGCGCAGCAACGCCAAGCTCATCGGCGTGCAGACGTCCAAGGGCCTGGTGGCCGGCGACGTGTTCATCGACTGCACCAACGCCTGGACCCGCCGAACCGCACGCATCCTGGGTGCCGAGGAGCTGCAGGTCGACCCGCTCAAGCGCTACATCTGGTTCCTCAAGCGAGGCGGGCCCATGACCTCGGCCACGCTGTCCACCATGCCCCTGTGCATCGCGCCCAGCGGAGCCTACTTTCGGCCCGAGAACCCCGAGTCGCTGCTGATGGGCAAGAAGCACAACACGCCCCCCCACCTCGACTTCGACTACGAAGACCAGGACATCATCGAGCGCGGCTTCGACCCCAAAGAGGGCCTGGACACGCACCCCTACGACATCTGGGCCGAAGTCGCCGAGGCCGTCCCCGACATCGGCGAATACGACGGCATCACCGCGACCACCTGCGGGTACTACGCCACCACGCCCGATCACAACCCCTTCCTGGGCTACGATCGGCAGCTGCACAACCTGATTCGCCTGGTGGGCTTCTCGGGCCACGGCGCCATGATGGGCCCGTTCAATGCCGCGGTGGGCGTGGCCCTCGCCGAGACCGGCTGTGAGCTGGAGTCGCTGTCCCTCGACGGGGGCGAACCGGTGAAGCTGGAGCCGTTCCGGATCGGAAGGCGCTTCGAGTACAGTGAGGCGATGGTGATCTAGGAGCTTCGATGCTGCGCAACCTGCTGATTCTCGCCGGAACTCTCTTCATCGCCTGCAACGGGGGCGCGCCAGATCCCGGCGACGACTGCGACGTGGGCTCGCTGCTGTGCGAGTGCACCGGAGGCGGCGGCTGCGACCCCGGGCTCGAGTGCGAGGGCAACACCTGCGTCGTGGGACCCGACGGCTGCGACTGCGACGACGACTCGGGCTGCACCGGCGGGTGCGCGTGCGACATCGACTGCATCGATGATGGGGGCGGCGGTGGCGACGATCCGCAGCCCAGCTGCACCATCGACCCCTGCTACGAAGCGGCGATCCTGAACGACGAGTACACCAGCAACGCGGCCTCCACTTGCGGCACCGAGACCCCCGCCAAAGAGGCCGGTTGTTACGCCCTGGCGATCGTCAACGACGAGTACACGAGCAATGCCGCATCCACCTGCGGCACCGACACCGCCTGCGGCGAGTCGGGCTGCTTCTCTCTGGCCATCGCCAACGGCGAGTACACCAGCAACGCGGCCTCCACGTGTGGCACCGACACGGGCTACGGCGAGGCGGGATGCTTTGCATTGGCCCTCGCCAACGACGAATACACCAGCAATGCCGCGTCCACCTGCGGCACCGAGACCGGGTGTGGTCAGCATGCGTGCTACGTGCTCGCCGCCGCGAACGACGAATACACCAGCAACGCAGCCTCGACGTGTGGGACCGACACCGCCTGCGGAGCGGTCGGCTGCTACCTCGTCGCCATCGCCAACGATGAGTACACCAGCAACGCTGCATCCACCTGTGGGACGGGCACCGAAGTGTGCACCGACTGCGACATCGACATGTCACCTCGAGATGCGTGCTGGGACCTGTGCATCGCCAACGGCGACGCGACGAGCAACTGTGAGAGCACCTGCGGTTGATCAGCGGGTGCCGGCGCGCTCTCTAAGCAAGTCCGCCAGGTCGCCGATGGTCACCCCATGCTCGAGTGGATGGCGCAGACCGGCGGCCGGATCGACCGTATAGACGTTGCGTCGGCCTTCTTTGGACACATCGACGTAGCCCTCTTCGACCAGCTCGCTGATGATGCGCTGCACCGCGCGCTCGGTGATGTCGACACGGGCCGCGACCTCGCGCATGCGCAGCTCGGGCTCCCGAGCCAGCAAGAGCAGCACGTGGGCGTGGTTCGAAAGGAAAGTCCAACCGCTCATTTCAACGCTCCACCCCCAACATAGCATCGCACGTCACAAATTACACGAAATTCTTGTCGCGAAAAGATGATGGGGGTACTTTGAAACGCGAAATACAATTCGTGTATTCAATTTCGGGGTCCCCAATGCAACTTCGTCAGGTCCACGACGGTCAGCACGAGCGCGGCGCGCTCCTGCGCCGTCTGTTGGCATGCATCGACGTTCAGGTCCCTGAACGCCTCGTCGAGCGCGCGGTCTCGGAGCCCTCGGCGAGCGACTGGCAACAGTGGACCTCGCGCGCTCTTCCCTCTCTGGGGCTGCGCGCGTCCTGGGTTCAGGGCTCGGTCGGCCAGCTGGCCATGCTCGCTCGTCCCGACATGCCGCTGGTCACCTGGCTCGACCGCGGCATCGACCCGGGCTGGCTGGTGCTCGACGGGGTTCGCTGGAACCGGGTGCACGTCTGGAGCAGCTCGGCGCTGCTGCCCAGCGGATGGTACGGCAGCGCCGAGCTGGCGCGGCTCATCGGCGCGGGGAGCCACACCTGGATGCGCGCCGAAGCGTCGCTGCCCTCCACCCCCCTCGCGCCCACCGGTACCTCGACGGGGCCACGTCCGAGCCCCATCGAGCGTCTTCGAGGCCTGCTGCACTTCGAGCGCGACGCCATCGCCGTGGTCATCGTGTACGCCGTGGCCGTGGGCGTGCTGTCATTGGCGACCCCGCTCGCCATTCAGGTGCTCATCAACTGGCTCGCCTTCGGCGCGCTGGTTCAACCCATCATGGTGCTCGCCGGCGTGCTGGCGGTCTGCCTGGTGCTGGCCGTGCTGATGCGCTCGGTCCAGCGCTACGCCGTCGAGCTAGTGCAGCGGCGCATCTTCGTGCGCACCGTCACCGATCTGGGAACGCGCCTGTCGCGGGTCCGCATCCCGGCCCTGGATCGCCACTACGGCCCCGAGCTGGCCAACCGCTTCTTCGACGTGCTCACCATCCAGAAGGCGATGAGCACGCTGCTGGTCGACGGCCTGACGGCGGCCCTCCAGGCCGGCGTCGGACTGCTCCTGCTCGCGGTGTACCACCCCTACCTCCTGGTGTTCGACGTCATCGTGGTGTTGCTCACCGCCATGGCCCTGCTGCCGATGCTTCCCTCGGCTCAGCGCACCGCCCTCGAAGAGTCGCGCACCAAGTACGCCGTGGCCGCCTGGCTCGAAGAGCTCGCCCGGCACCCGCTGGTGTTCAAGCTCGGAGGGCTCGGCCTGGCCGAGAGCCGGCTCGAGGCACTCAACCGCGAGTACCTCGACACCCGCACCAAGCACTTCCGGGTGTTCTTCGGCCAGTACATCGGCATGCAGTCCGTGCAGGCGCTGGTGCAGGTCGGCCTGTTGCTCACCTGCGGATGGTTGGTGCTCGAGGGCGAGCTCACCCTCGGTCAGCTCGTGGCCGCCGAGTTCATCGTGACCGCCGCTCTGAACGGCCTGTCCAAGTTCACCGAGAAGCTCGAGACCATCTACGACCTGCTCGCGGGCGTCGACAAGCTGGGCATGCTGATCGACCTGCCGCACGAGCGCACCCACGGCGTGTGGACCGACGACGACCGAGGCGGCGGCGCAGCCATCTCGGTGCGGGCCCTGCACTTCCGCCACGAGCACAGCGGACACGACACCCTCCGCGGCGCAACCGCCGAGCTGGCCGCCGGCTCGCGCACGGGGATCCTGGGACGTCCCGGCTCCGGCAAGAGCACCCTCGCCGACCTCCTGGTTGGCCTGAGGGAGCCCACCGACGGGGCCGTGTGGCGCGACGGCATGCCGCTGTCCGAGCTGCTGCCCGACCAGGTGTACGCCGAGACCATGGTGCTGCGGAGCGATGGCCTGATTCAGGGCACCGTCGCCGACAACGTGACCCTCGGACGCGCCCAGATCGACGAGCGGCACGTCTGGCAGGCGCTCAGCATCCTGGACCTGGACGACTGCACCGCCGCCATGCCCATGGGCCTGCAGACCAAGCTGTCTCCGAGCGGCGCCCCGCTCTCGGAGACTCAGGCGCGGGCGCTGCTTCTCGCCCGCGCCGTCGTGGGCGCCCCTCGACTGCTGGTGATCGACTCGCTCTACGACGGTCTGGCTCCCGCCGCCCGGGACGAGCTGATGTCCGCCATGCAGTGCATTCCCGCCGCGACCACGGTCGTGGTGCTCACCGAAGACCCCGCAATCGCGAACAGACTCGACCAGGTGCTCGAGCTGCGCGACGGAGGCTTGCATGCACGCCCGCGTCTCTCCACCGTTTAGGCCCGAGCCGCCTCGGCGTGGCCTGGAGGGGGATCGCGGTGTGCGAGACCCGGCCCTCGCCTACGTGCAGACCCCACCCTCGCTGCGCGTGGCGGCAGGCCTCATCGCCGCGCTGTTCGTCGCGCTATCCCTCATGCTTCTGGTCGTCCCATGGCAGCAGGCCGCGGTCGGCAGCGGGCGTGTGATCGCCTACGCACCGGCCGAGCGTGAGCAGCTGGTGCAAGCACCCGTCGACGGCCGCCTGAGCGAGTGGCTGGTGAACGAAGGCGACGTCGTCGAGCTGGGGCAGCCCCTCGTGCAGCTGCTCGACAACGACCCCAACCTCGTGCAGCGGCTGGAGCAGCAGCGCACCTCCCTCGAAGACGAACGAGCGGCAACGAGCACCCAGCTGCTGAGGTACGGCGCGAAGGCCTCGGCCCTCGAAGCCAACATCGAGCTGGTGATCGCCGAGTACGACAGCAAGATCGCCGAGCTGCAGCAGAAGCGGGTCGGAGACGTCGCCGAGCTCGAGACCGCGCAGCTCAACCAATCACGCCACACGGTGCTCGCCAGCGAAGGCATCTCGTCCAGTCGAAAGCGCGAGCTCGCCGATCTGAAGGCCCGATCCGCCAAGGCCAAGCTCGAAGCCCGCGACCAGGAGATCGCCGCCACGCGCCGCGCTCGCGACAAGGCCACCCGCGATGCCGAGTCGAAGCTGGCCTCGGCACAGGCCGAGGTCGAGGCCGCCCGCACCAAGCTCGCACAGGTCGATCGCAAGCTGCTGGAGCTCGACTCCAAGCTGTCTCAGCAGGCGGCACAGTTGGTCACCGCCCCCCGCGCCGGCACCATCCTGCGCCTGCACGGTGGCGCCGGCGGCGGGCAGGTCAAGAAGGGCGAGCAGCTCGTCACGATCGTGCCCTCCACCCAGTCCCGCGCGGCCCAGCTCTACGTCGACGGCAACGACATGCCCTTCGTGAAGCCAGGCTCCCACGTCCGCCTGGTGTTCGAGGGCTGGCCCGCACTCCAGGTCGTCGGCCTGCCGGGCAACAACCCCGGCACCTTCGGCGGCAAGGTCGCCTTTGTCGATGCGTCCGATGACGGCACGGGCAAGTTCCGCGTGCTCATCCAGCCCGACCCCGCCAGCCCGCCTTGGCCGGAGCCCGACGTGCTGCGTCAGGGCGTCCGCGTCAAGGGCTGGGTGATGCTGGGCAAGGTGCGGCTGGGCTACGAGCTCTGGCGCCAGCTCAATGGCTTTCCGCCCATCCCCACCGTCGAGAAGGGCGAGGAGCCCATGCTGCCCTCCACCAAGAAGAACCGCGCTCCCAGCGCGCTGAAGTAGCCATGATCCTCGCGCTGCTGGCCGCCCTCGCGCTTGCGGAGCCCCTGTCCCTGGACACGGTGCTCGATGCCGTCGACGGGCGCGTGCCCGAGCTGGCCGCGGCCAGCGCCGATCTGGACGCCGCCCGGGCCAAGGCCCTGGGAAGTCGGGGCGCCTTCGACCCCAAGCTCGGGGCCAAGGGCGGGGTGTACGGCGGCAAGGACCCCCGCCGCTACGTCGACGGCTACGTCGGCGGCGGCACCCTGTACGGACCCAGCTGGTCGGCGGGCTACCGGGCTGGTGTCGGGACCTACCCTACCTACGATGGCAGCAAGACCGCCGACTCGGGAGAGGCCTACGCCCGACTCGCGGTGCCCGTGCTCGAAGGACTCGTTCAGGGCCAGGAACGTGCGCAGCGGGACGCCTCGGAGCACACCGCACTCGCGTACGCCCACAGCGTGGACGACAAGCGCCTTCAGACCCGCCGAAAGGCCTCCGTCGCGTACTGGAAGTGGGCCGCCAGCGGCGCCAAGCGGCAGATTGCGCTGGACCTGCTGGCTCTGGCCACCGAGCGCGCCCGGGTGTTTGGGCGCGAGGTGGACGAGGGCGCCCGGGCTCGCCTCGATCTCATCGACAACGAGCGGGTCTTGTACGAGCGCACCGACGCCGTGGCGGCCGCCGACGCGAGCGTCGCCGCCGCAGCCCAGGCGCTGTCGCTGCTCTACCGCGACGCCAACGGCAGGCCGATCGCGCCCGACGAAGACGAACTCCCCTCCGACCTGAACAGCGCCGCGACCCTGCGCACCGAGCAGGTCGACCTGGACCTCGCCCTGCAGCGGCCGGATCTCCTCGCCAGGATGACCGCACTCGAGGCCAACGACGCGTTGGTCGCTGGCTCGCGCAACGCCCTGCTGCCCCGCCTGGACCTGTCGATCGAACACAGTCGGGCCTTGGATGGGTCCGAGGTCGAGACCATCGGCGGCATCGACCTCTCCAGCTCGCTGCTGCTGCGCAAGGAGCGGGGTGAGCTCGACCGGCGCACCGCCGAGCGCGCCAGCCTGGACGCCCAACTGCGCGGGGCACGCGACCTCGCCCTCGCCGAGGTGTTGGCCACGCGCGCCGCTGTGCAGGCCGCTCGCAGGCGCGTCTCGGCAGCGCAGACCGCGGTCGAGCGAGCCCGAGAGGCGGTCGCCCTGGAGCGCCGCCGATTCGAGCTCGGGGACAGCGAGCTGTTCACCCTCCTGCTCCGCGAAGAGAAGCTTGCAAAGTCGCGAAAGGCGCTGGTGGACGCGCAGCTGGCCGCACGACTGGCCGAGGCCGATCTCGCCGCTGTGACCGGTCAGGACTTGTCCTCAGCACCTTGACAGACCCTCCGCGACCGGCCATATGGCGCGCGGAACACCGCCCTCTGGTGGTATTCCTTCCGCTATATGGAGTTGACATGCTGCGCTTTGCCCCTGTCCTCGTGACGGTCGCCATGCTGGGTTGCCGTGGTGACGATGGCCCCGGTGCCTCGACCTACCAAGAGCCCGAGCTCGAGCTCACCAACCCCGAGCCCGCCGCGTGGTCGGCCACCGGCACCATCAACGCGCAGGGAACCGCGCAGAACCTCACCGACATCCAGGTCAACGGGGAGGCCGCCCAGCAGGTCGACTCGGGCTTCAACCTGGACATCGACCTGGTTCGGGGCATCAACAACGTCGAGGCCCTGGGCGTCGACAGCCGCGGCGACGACTTCTTCGTGCGAAACGGCGTCATCGCCGGCGAGTTCAAGAGCCCGGGTTCCCCGGTCAACGACGCCGCGCTCATCCGCATCAACGAGTCCGGCCTCGATCTCATGCTGGGCCAGGTGGGCGGCCTTCTCGACAAGACCACCATCAACGGGGCGCTGGCCGCCGTGAACCCGGTGGTCACCTACGCCTTCGCCCCCGGCGGCGCCTACCTGGGCGACGTCGACGTCAACCTCGACGCCATCGACTACAGCGACCTGTACATCACCGGCGACGCCAACCCCGGCCAGATCGACGTGGTGGTCACCATCGACGACCTGTGGGTCGATGCCACCGCGGTGGGCCACGCAGTCGGCAACGAGTTCTCGGTCGACGTCGACATCTGGGCCGACAAGGCCGAGGTGGTGGGCAACATCCAGATCGAGGTCGACTCCGACAAAGAGCTCAAGGTCACCTTCAACGACGCCGCCACCAACCTCACCAACTTCGCCTACGACACCTCGCTGCTGCCGGGCGACCTCGAGCAAGCCGCCTTCCTCGAAGAGGTCGAAGCCGCGCTCGAAGAGCGCATCACGGGCGCGGTGGTCGCCCGTGTGCCGCCGCTGCTCAAAGACCTCACCGAAGACCTCGACATCTCGTTCGAGACCAACCTGCTCGACCGCGACATCGCCGCGGCCATGCGCTTCTCGTCGGCCAGCATCGACGCCGACGGCGTGCAGATCGGCACCGACGTCGACGTCACCGTCGCCGGCAACAAGGACTACTACTACCAGGGCTACCTGACCGCCGACGGCCTGGGCGATCCCAGCATCGACCGCACCCAGGACCTGGCCATGTCCCTGTACGACGACATGCTCAACCGCGTGCTGTTCGAGGCCTGGCGCGCCGGCATGCTCGAGCAGACGCTGTCCACCGCCGACGGCAGCCTCTCGCCCGAGACGCTGGGCCTGTTGGGGGCCAGCGAGGGCGAGATCAAGGTTCGCGCGGGCCTTCCCCCGGTGGTCATCGACGACCGCGGCCAGCTCGAGGTGCAGGTGGGCGAGCTCGAGGTCGAGCTGCTGACGCCGGGTGGCTCGCTGGGCGACCGCACGGTGCTGGTGGTGGGCGCCGAGATCCCCATCACCCCCAAGATCACGCAGTCCGCCTTCACGCTCGACCTTGGCTTCCCCACCGCCGACCTGGTGGTGCGCGAGACCTCGGGCAACGCATCCACCGAGGCGCTCACCGTCGTGCTCGAGCAAAAGCTGCCCCTGGCCACGCTGCTGCTCATCCTCGAAGACATCTCGTTCCCGCTGCCCAGCCTGGCGGGGGTCGAGGTCAAGACCGCCATCGCCCAGCGCGACGGCGGCGGCGCCTTCACCAACATGCTCGTCGACCTCGAAGCGAGCGCGGCACCCTGATGATCTCAGCACTGATTCTCTGCGCCCTGTCTCAGGCCGCGAATCTCGACAATGTCGAGGTTGGTGGCGTCTGGGGCACCCCTGCCACCACCGATGCCACCGCCGTGTGGTGGAACCCCGCCGGGCTCGCCCACGACTCGGGCACGCGCTTCCAGCTGCAGGGGGCTCCCACCTTTGCGGGGCTCAACTTCAGCCGCAGCGATCCCGAGTTCGGCCGTGAGCCCTCGGTCAGCTACAAGCGGGTCGGCGTGCTTCCCAGCGCGTTCTTCGCGACCGACGGCGGCGTGAAGGGCCTGGGCCTGGGCGCCGGCATGGCGCTGCCCTTCGTGCGCGGCGCCACCGAAGACGCCCCCCCGGGCGAGATCGGCAACACCGTGGCGCGCTACAGCCTGCAGGGCGCCAATGTGCAGGCCATGCACCTGATGGCCGGCGCAGCCTATGCACCCAGCCCCAAGATCAGCTTCGGTGGCACCTACCACTTCGTGCTGAGCGAGTGGGCCGCGCAGACCGACTCCGAGACGCTGTCTGGGCTCAACAGCCGCCTCACCGAGGCCGGCCAGACCACCAGCTACACCAACGACGACTTCTACGACCCCGACTACAGCACGCGTGTGTACTTCGGCGGCCACGACCAGGCGCCCGACGCCGAGTGCGGCTACGGCAAGGACTGCGACCTCACCGGCGGCCTCACCGACACGGCCATGACCTTCTCGGCCGGGCTGCGCGTCGCTCCCACCGACAAGGTGGCCATCTCAGCGAACTACACCCACGGCTACCGGGTCGAGAACAGCGGCGACGCGCACATGTCCTTCCAGTGCCCGCCCGACACCGATGCCGTCGGCCGCCTGGGTGCCCAGGACGCCGAGGTGTGCGACGCCCAGCTGCAGGTCGACGCCACGGTTGGCTACAACCTGCCCGCGCGGGTGAACTTCGGTGTCCAGATCCAGCCGAAGGACGACCTGTACCTCGAGTTCATGGGCGCCTACGTCGGATGGGGCGTGTTCAGCGACTACGAGATCACCATCAGCGGCGTGACGGCCAAGAACCCCCAGCTGAACAACCCCGAGAACGCTGCTTCGGCGGTCGAGCGCACCCGCCTTCAGGCCCGCGATGCCCAGAACACCTTCTGGGCCGGCGTCGACTACAAGCAGGAGTTCAAGAAGAAGTTCCTGGTGGGCGGGCGCCTCATCTACGACAACGGCAGCATCCCTCAGGCCAGCATGCTGCCCAGCAACTTCGACACCGCCCACGTGCTGCTGAGCGGGGTCTTCGCGTACCGCTTCCAGGGGCTGCAGATCGGCGTCTCGGCCACCCAGTTCGTGGCTCCTTCCACCACCACGACCTCGTCGAACTACGGCTTGGACCTTCAGAACCCCAAGGCCGACCGCTACTTCTACCCCGAGCAGAACGGCACCTACAGCCAGTTCCTGACCCGTGGCCACGTGTTCTTGCGCGGGCACTACGGCGGCTCCGGCTGGCGCGGCAAAGACGCCGTCTTCGACGACGGTCCCGACATCACCATCGGCGCCCCCGACCAGATCAAGGCCGAGCCCGCCGCCTACACCGAGGTCCGCTTCAAGCTGGCCGAGTCGGGCACCGTGGGCTGCGGATCCGATCCAGAGTCGGTCGACGGCGAGACGGCCCTGTACATCAACGCCGACAACCTGCCCGCCGACTGCACGATCACCGTGGGCGAGCAGAGCACCACGGTGGTTGTCAGCGCCGCGAGCTCGTTCACCTGCGAAGACGCAGGCGACGGCCTGACCTGCATGGCCGACGGCGCCAGCCCACCGCCCGAGCCACGGCCAGCGGTCGAGCCCCCAGCGGTCGAGCCCCCAGCGGTCGAGCCCCCAGCGGTCGAGCCGGCCGTCGTCGCCGAGCCGATGACCGTCGAGTTCACCGTGACCCCCGAAGGCACGGTCACCTGCGGCGCCCTCAAACAGGCCGCCGCCCCCACCGCCAAGATGTTCCTGGACGCCCCGACCGAGTGTGTCGTGGTCACCACCAGCAGCAGCTGGGCGGGCACGGTCAGCCAAGCCGGCGCCGTCACTTGCGACGCCAGCGCCGGCAAGGTGCAGTGCACCGGCGAGCCCATCGCGGCCTCGCAAGAGTAGGATGACCGCGACCCGGAGGTCGCCCCTGCTCCCGTTGTTGCTGCTGCTCGCGCCGGGCTTCGACTACACCCCTCCCCAAGAGGACAAGCCGGCCAAGCTGCATGCCTCGCCGCTGCAGCCCGAGCCCTACCGGCCCGAGCTGCCGCCGCCGCTTGCGCCCGATCCACCCGGCGACTTCCTGACCGGTCCGGCCCACGATGCGGTCGCCGCCTGGCGCGCGTCCCCCAACGACGAGGCCGCCGTGCAGGCCGCTCGCGAGCGCATCGCCAACCTGCTCGACATCGGAGGCTCCGACATCTGGCTCACCTGGGCCGAGCTGGAGCGGGCGTGGGCCCCCATCGCGCTCGATCGGGCCGCAGCTGCCCTGGCCACCGGTGCGCTGCCCGCTCCGGTCAGCTGCGCGGGCCTGCGCGGCAAGACGCTGACCGACTGCGAGGCCTGGAACGAGGACCCGACCGACACCACACTGACCGAGTCCTTTGCCAAGCGCGTCGCCAAGGCCGCCAAGAAGGGCGGTCCCAACTCCCGCTTTGCCAATGCCCACCTTCAGCACCTGCTCGCCAATCGTTCCAAGACGGCCGTCGACACCACTCTGTACGACGCCGTGCAGGGCAACACCGAGCGCATGGCCGCGTGGACCGCGCTGCAGAAGGCGATGGCCCAGGGCACCGCGGCTGAGCTCGACCCGAGCGAGTGGCCCAAGGACGTGCGCTTTGCCCACGCTGCAGCCACCGGCGGCGAGCCGATGCTCGACCCCATGTGGGACTCGCTGACCGGCGCCGTCGACCGCGCCTCGTCCACCGCCGAGCTCATCCGCGCGCTGCAGACCAGCATCGCGGTGTCGACCGAGCTCGGCCACACCGAGCGCGCAGCCGAGCAGTGGAAGAAGCTCGCCGAGGTCGAGGGCGAGCACGACGCCATCGTGTACGCCAACCTGGTGCTGGCCACCACCGACGACCGCGAGCCCCCGGTCAAGGCGTACAGCCGGGCCGTCGAGCAGGCCACCGGAGAGCTCGGTCGCATCACGCGAATCGGGCTGGGGTGGTCCTTGTTGGCCGTCGGACGCAGCGAAGACGCAGCCACCCTCGCCCAGAAGGCGGGAGAGAGCGACGAGTCCGCGTTGCTCGCCGCCTGGGCCGGAGCCCTGAACGGCGACGAGGCCGCCATCATCGCCCTTCACGGGGAGCGCCCCGAAGAGCCGGTGCAGCAGGTCGGCTGGGCCGCCGAGGTCTGTGCGACCCGCGCCAAGATGAGCCACAGCGAGCTGCAGCTCGAGGTGTACATTCCCAGCAACGACGACGGCAGCCCCGACCTGCCGGCCACCGACGACAGCCCCGGCGCCACCATGCTGTACGAGTGCCTGCAGCAGCTGTACCCCGAAGAACCACCCACGGAGCCGTACGTGCTCGCCATCGAGATCCTCGAATGAACCGATTCCTGCCCCTGATGCTCCTCTTCGCCTGCGAAGCCACCGACCCCGAGGTCCCCGAAGACTCAGGCGGCGGAGGAGACGCCGACAGCGACGCCGACGCCGACGCCGACGCCGACAGCGACGCGGATGCCGACACCGACGTCACGCTGACCATGAAGGAGTCGATGGGTACCTTCGGCTCGCTGTTCAGCAACGACAAGTTCACGCTCGCGCTGCAGATCGGCGATCTGTCTACGCAAGACGGCGCCAGCTGCACGGGAACGGGCGCCATCGAATCGGTCGGCGAGGGAATCGTCCTGGACGAGACCAACGCCAACCAGACCTTCGTGATCACCGCGGCCGACGATCCGGACGTGCCCGCGCTGGTCGCGTGCGCCACCAACGGCGTCCTGGACGGCGCACGGGTGTATGGCGAGTCCGACCCTCCTGGCCAGATCACCTTCGTCGACCGCACCGAGTCCGAGCTGGGCCTGGGCACGCTCGACCTCGATCCTGCCGGCATCACCGAGATCCGCATGGTCACCGGTCCCATCACGGTGCAGGACTTCGGCACCTTGCAGTACAACTACAACGTCAGCTTCGAGTTCTGGGGCCCGCCTACTCGCTAGGGGCCAGCGCCTCGGCGTCCATGCGGGTCGTCTCGACCTTCTTGCCCATCGACTGGCCCAGCTTGTACGCGCGCTCTCTCAGGTCGACCTCTTTGTCGTCGTCGAACATGACGCGGTCGCCGTCGGTCTTGCGCATGAAGATGACCGAGCACAGCTCGCCGTCGGGCATCTTGACCAGCTCGTACTCGACGCGCTGGATGTCGCGCAGTGGGATCTTGAGCGTCTCGCGCTCGCCCTCGCGGTAGAAGCGGTCGACCACCACCTCTTTGCGCGCCAGCGACAGCTGCGTGTTGGCGGTGTACTCCCCGGCGCAGGGGGTGTCGGCCTTGACCGCCTCGATGGTGAGCACGCCGGGCAGGGTGCTGACGCCGCTGTCTTGCTTGATGCCCACGGTGTACACACCTGGCGTCTGCCCCTCGGGCACCGTCGCGTGCACCAACACCGGGCCCTTGACCTCGGTGAAGCTGAAGGCCGTGGCCGGCGCACCCTCGCCCTTCTGCAAGAAGGCCTCGGCGTCGTCGGCAAAGTCGTCGCCCAGCAGCGCGATGCTCTGACCGGGGTTGGCGACCACGGGGTCGACCCCCTTGAGCTCGGGTCCAGAGGAGCAGGCGACGGCGAGGATCAGCGAGAGCACCAGGGGTCTCCGTGTGGTTAGGCGCACTCTCGCTAACCGCTCCGAGGACACCGATGCCCGAAAGCCTGCCGCCTCACGCCACGATCGCCAAGCGCCCGGGCCCCGTGGTGCTGTGCATCCTCGACGGAGTGGGCATCGGAAGCGGCGGTGACGACGATGCGGTCGCCACCGCGCGCACGCCCAACCTCGACCACCTGCGCGCCACCTGCCCCACCCTCGCCCTGCGCGCCCACGGCAAGGCCGTCGGCATGCCGTCCGACAGCGACCTGGGCAACAGCGAGGTGGGCCACAACGCCATGGGCGCCGGCCGCATCTTCGACCAGGGCGCCAAGCTGGTGGACGACGCGCTGCTGGGCCGCGGCACCGCGTGGAGCACACCAGTGTGGTCCAAGCTCATCGCCGGCAAGACGCTGCACCTGATCGGCCTGGTGAGCGACGGCAATGTGCACAGCCACATCACCCACCTCGACGCGCTGATCGAGCGCGCTGCCGCCGATGGGGTGCAGCGCCTGCGCGTGCATGCACTCACCGACGGACGCGACGTCGAGGCACGCAGCGCGCTGCGCTACGTGGGGCCGCTGCAAGACCGGCTGGCTCGCCACACCGCCGCGGGCCTCGACTACGCCATCGCCAGCGGCGGCGGGCGCATGCTCATGACCATGGACCGCTACGACGCCGACTGGCCCATGGTGAAGCGGGGATGGGACTGCCACGTGCTGGGGCGCGGCCGCGCCTTCGCCAGCGCGACCCAGGCCGTCGAGGCCCTGTACGCCGAAGACCCCGACGTCGACGACCAGTACCTGCCCGCGTTCGTGGTCCAGGGCAGCAACGGCACCATCCAAGACGGCGACGCGGTGCTGTTCATCAACTTTCGAGGCGACCGGGCCATCGAGATCACCCGGGCCTTCGAGCAGTCCGACTTCCACGAGTTCGACCGCGAGCGCGTGCCCGACGTGTACTACGCCGGCATGATGCAGTACGACGGCGACCTCATGCTGCCCACCAACTACCTGGTTCCGCCGCCGGACATCGACCGGGTGGTGGGCGAGTTCATGGTGGCGAACGGCCTGCGCACCTACGCCATCAGCGAGACCCAGAAGTTCGGGCACGTCACCTTCTTCTTCAACGGCAACCGAAGCGGCAAGCTGTCCGACACGCTCGAGACCTACGTCGAGATCCCCTCCGACAACGTCAGCTTCGAGCTGCGCCCGTGGATGAAGGCCGCCCAGATCAGCGATGCCGCCACCGCGGCGATCACCAGCGGTCAGCACGACCACGTGCGCATGAACTACGCCAACGGCGACATGGTGGGCCACACCGGCGACCTCGAGGCCACCCGCATCGCGCTCGAGGTGGTGGACCGGCAGATCGGCCGGCTGCACAAGGCCGTGCGCAAGGCCGATGGCATCCTGCTGATCACCGCCGACCACGGCAATGCCGACGAGATGTTCATGCGCAAGGGCGGCACGCTGCTCACCGACGCGTCCGGCAAGCCCCAGCCGCGCACGAGCCACACCACCAACCAGGTGCCGCTCATCGTGTTCGACCCGCGAGGTCGCCTCACCGTGCGCACCGACGTGCCCGAGCCCGGCATCGCCAACCTGGGTGCCACCATCCTGGAGCTGTGCGGGCTCACGGCTCCCTCCGACTACCTGCCCGGACTCGTCCAGGAGACTCCCCGATGATCGCCGACCTGCGCTCCGACACCGTCACCCGCCCCACTCCGGCCATGTACCAGGCCATGATGACCGCACCGCTGGGCGACGACGTGCTGGGCGACGACCCCTCCGTACACGCGCTCGAGGCCCGCTGCATCGAGTTGTCGGGCAAAGAGGCCGCCGTGTTCGTGCCCAGCGGCACCATGGGCAACCAGATCGCCATCGCCATGCACACCCGACCCGGCGACGCCGTGCTGATGGAGGAGGGCAGCCACCCCTTCAACTACGAGTCCGCCGGCGCCAGTGTCATCGCCGGGGTGCAGATCCGCCCCCTGCCCGGCGTCCGAGGCCTGCTCGCCCCCGACACCGTGGCCGCCGCCATCCCCCCCGACAACGTGCACTTCGCCCAGGTGAGCCTGCTGGTGGTCGAGAACACCAGCAACCGCGGCGGCGGCACCGTCTACCCGCTTGACGTGCTCGACGCGCTGGCGGCCGTGGCCCGGGAGCGCGGCCTGAAGCTGCACCTCGACGGCGCCCGGGTGTTCAATGCGGCGGTGGCGAGCGGGCAGCCCCTGTCGCGCATCGCCCGCGACTTCGACTCGCTCACCTTCTGCTTGTCCAAGGGCCTGGGAGCTCCCATCGGCTCGGTGCTGTGCGGCAGCGCCAGTGACATCCACCGAGCGCGCTACATCCGCAAGCGCCTGGGCGGCGGCATGCGCCAGTCGGGCATCCTGGCGGCCGCAGGCAGCCATGCGCTGCAGCACCACGTCGACCGCCTCTCAGACGACCATGCCCGCGCCCAGCGGCTGGCCGCCGGCCTGCGCGACCTGGGACTGCCCTGTGAACCGCCACAGACCAACATGGTCTATGTGCAGATCGCCGACGCCCACGCCGTGGTGGCCAAGCTGCAGGCGCGCGGGGTGCTCACCTACGCCACCGCCGACGACATGATCCGCCTGGTGACCCACCTCGATGTCGACGACCAGGGGATCGACGGAACGGTGAAGGCGTTCGCGGAGCTGGTGTAAATCCAAGCCATGCAATCGCTGACATCCTACACACCAAGCGCTGACGACCCCTTCACGCACCCCAGAGCAGCTTCGGGCACTGTACGGCACCAACCGAGGCCGAACATGCACCGACTGCTCCCGTTCATCGCCCTGACTGCGTGCACCCAGGGTGCCCTCGACGTCGACACCGACGTCACGGCCGACGCTCGAACCCTCGAAGAGGCGGTGACCGTCGACGCCATGGTGGGCCACCTGACAGCCCTCGAGGCCATCGCCCGCGACCACGGCGATACCCGCGTGTCCGCCACCGAGGGCTATGCGCAGAGCATCGCCTACGTCACCGACCAGCTACAGGCCGCCGGCTACACGGTCACGCTCGAGCCCTACGACGTGGTCAGCTGGGACCTCGTCGACGCCGAGCTGGTGCAGGACGGCGAGCCGATGCGCGACTGGGAGCTGATGCCCTACTCCGGCGGTGGACGTGTCGAGGCGCAGGTCATCCCGGTCGACGTCACCCTGCCGCCCGGCGCCGCCAACAGCAGCACCTCGGGCTGCGAGCCCAGCGACTTCGACGGCTTCCCCACCGGCGCCATCGCGCTCATCCAGCGCGGCAGCTGCACCTTTGCTGACAAGGCGGCCCAGGCCACCGCTGCGGGCGCGGCTGCGGTCATCATCTTCAACGAGGGCCAGTCGGGCCGCCGCGGCATCGTCGAGGGCGTGCTCGACGAGCGCGCCCCGGGCTCCATCCCGGTCATCGGCGTCGACTTCGCCACCGGCGAGGCGTGGGCCACCGCCAGCGAGCCACCCACGCTGTCGATCGATGTGAACGTGGTCAGCGAAGTGACCGTCGAGCACAACATCCTCACCGAGCTCCCGGGCGCTCGCGCCGGCAACACCCTGCTGATCGGCGCCCACCTCGACAGTGTGGCCGCTGGGCCCGGCATCAACGACAACGGCAGCGGCACCGCCTTCGTGCTCGAGGCGGCCCTGCAGATGCGTGCTTTGGGCATGGCGCCCGAGCGCACGGTGCGCTTCGCCTGGTGGGGCGCCGAAGAGACGGGCCTCATCGGCTCGTGGCACCACGTGTTCAACGAAGACGACGGCACCCCCGACCTGGCCACCATCGGCGACGTCGACGCCTACCTGAACTTCGACATGATGGCCTCGGGCAACGGGGCCGCCTTCGTGAGCGACGGAGACGGCAGCGACATCGACGACGGCGGCATCAACCGCGGCTCGGCCGTGATCGAGGACAAGCTGGTGGGCTGGTTCGACGGCCAGGGCAAGGCGACCGTGCCCGAAGGGCTCTACATCCCCAGCGATTCCTGGTGGTTCGTCGACCTGGGCATTCCCACGGGCCATGTCTTCTCGGGCGCTTTCGGCGGCAAGACCTGGGACGAGGTCTCCGAGTTCGGCGGCGATCAGGGCGTCGACTACGACCCCTGCTACCACCAGGCCTGCGACGACGTGTCCAACATCCACCGCGAGCTGTACGGCGATCTGGCCGCGGCCGGCGCCCACACCATCCAGGCGCTGGCGATGCAGCCCGAGGCGCTATCCGACAGCGACAGCGCGCGCAGGCGGCTGGCGCCGAGCGACAGGCCGCGTCCGCACGGCTGCCACCAGCACGTGAAGTGGGACCGCTGAACGTCTACCGCGCCCACACCAGCGTGCGGTTGTTCGGATCGGCCCAGTCGCCGCCGGTCGAGCAATACGCCGAGTTTCCAGCGCCACAGTAGGCGGCGTGGCCCCCGATGCCGAAGTTCACGTCGTTGGCGGTCGCCGCGCCACAGCCCGAGCCGTCGCCAGCCTGGTAGCAGAACATGCACACCTGGCCACAGCCCGACGGCGTGACGCCGGGGTTGGTGCGGCACCCGCCGGGATCCGTCACCACCTGGCCACCGCGCATGAAGATGGGGGCCTGCTCACGCCCCGGACCAAAGGTGTCGCGCCACTGGGACCACACCGGGTAGGTGGCGAAGGGCACATCGTTGGTGGTCATCAGGTTCTCGGCCGTGGCTCCGCCGGCAAAGTCGGCGATCAGATCGCCGTCCTGGGTCACCAGGTGCAGCTCGGTGACGCCGTCGAGCGTGTGGAAGGCCAGGCTCTTGCTGTCCCGCGTGGGAGCGCTCGCATCGAGCAGATCGGTCGCATTGTAGGCAGCGCCGTCGGTCCAGCGGCCCGAGCCCCAGCAGAAGTCGCCCGCCGCCAGCTTCATGACCAGCGTCCAGCCGCCATTGTCGTAGGTCATGTCGCAGTAGACCTCGAAGGCATCGGTCGTGGGGCCACCGTTGGGATCGATCCAGTACACGCCGTCGGCAAGGCCGGGGAACGTGGCCTTGAGCTGGCTGCAGCTGGTGCCGGCCCCATCTTGGGACGAGCCGTCGTTGTTCGTGGTGGCCAGCCGCACCCAGCCCACCGTGCCACAGACCTGAAGCTCGCCCGTGCCGGTAAAGCGCAGGGTGCCGTGCTGGGCCGAGTCGTCGCAGGCCACGGTGCTGTCGGTGATCACCACACCACCGCCTCCGGCCGCGGGAACCGCCCCGATGTCGGCCGCGGTGGTGGTGTCGGGCAGGGCCCCGACGTCGGCAGCGCTGTGCACGTGGGAGTGCGCGTGATCGCCGGCAGATACCTGGTTCGATCCCGATCCCACCGGGATCTGCGTGATGTCGAGCACCCCACTCAGCTGAGATGCGCCGATGGCCAGACCGTTCTCGTTCACGCAAGTCCAGCCTCCGGAGCCGTCGGCCATCGCCAGGTCGCCCACGGCCGTGCACCCCAGATCGGCGAGCGTGTCGCTGTCGACCGGTGTCGGCGCGTTCTGCACCTGGCCCCAGTCGACGTCGGCCACGAAGGAGCCCGTGTCATCGACGATGGTGCTGCCCGCCACGGTGATCTCGGTGGCATCGACGGGGCCCCCGCTCAGGCTGCGCGCGTGCACCGCCATGGGCACCCAGTTCATGGACAGCCGCAGCGGCAGCTCGGAGCCCGAGTCGACGGCCATGCCCAGGTACAGGGTCTGCCCATCGAACAGGCCATCGTCGACATCGGCGAGCTCGACGGTGAAGTAGCCGTTGTCGAAGTCGACAGAAGCGGTCTGGGTCCACAGCGCCGTACCGCCCGAGTTCACGTCGTACAGCGACAGCGACAGGTCGTGCGCGCCGTCGAGCGGGATGGAGGTGCCATCGAACAGACGGCCCTGCTGGTGCAGGGTGACGGGCGCGGCAACGGCCGACGTGGCGGCGAAGAGCAGGAAGAAGGGAAGGATTCGCATGGGTGCCTCCGGATTCACGGGGCCGATAACCCGACTCCTCGATCAGCGAAGCCAGTAGCGGACAAAGCGCTGGCCGGTCGTTGCTGCCCAAGCCACATCGCCGGTTCCGTACACGGTGTTCTGCGGATCACAGGTGAACACGCCGCCACGGAAGGTGCGATTGTCGACCGCGCTGAAGCCAGTGTGGCCGAAGTTCGGGTAGTGCACCCCGCCCACGTGGTTGCCCCAGGGGTCGGCGGCCTCGTTGCCCGGCGGGTTGTAGCCGGGCACCATCACGCGCCAGGTGACGTTCTCTTGATAGGGGGCTGCAAAAGACGCCGTGATGAACGAACCGGGAGTGGCGCCCCACGACCACGAGCCCTGGTTGTACTGGTGTCCCAACACGCCGGTCCCTGCCGCCCCGCACTCGTAGCGGGACTCGGTGCCCGAGTCGCCCCAGAGCGGCTTGATGTAGTGGCCGGTGGTCGGGTCGGACACGTCGGCCGAGAAGTCTGGCGTGCTCAGCGCAACAGCGTTGTTGGCCAGCCCAACGAGGGTCCAGCCACCGCCGCCCGTCGTCATGTCGCAGTAGGCCTCGAAGGGGGCGTTCGAGCCCGACGGGCCATCCGGGTCGATCCAGTAGACCCCATCGGGGAGCGAAGAGCTGCCCTGCAGCAACGTCAAGCAGCTCTTGCCGGCATCCACGGGGCTGCTCCCCGTCGGCGTCGTCGCCAGGAACGACCCCCACCCGCTGTCCGTGCAGCCCTCGAAGTCCGTACCGGTCCAGCGGATCATGCCCACGTTGCTGCTGTCGCAGGTGGCCGAGACGTCGCCCACACGAACACCACCAACCAGGGTCAGATCGGTCGGAAAGGCCGCATCGGGCACGGTGCCCGTGAGCGTGGAGGCGTCGATGCCGCCGGTCAGCCGACTCGTATCGAGGTTGCCGGTCAGCGCGCCGATGTCGTGGCTGTGGTCACCCGCGGCGATGGTGTCGACCCCGGTACCGATGGGAAAGCGAGCGATGTCGAACTGCCCGGAGGTCACATCCGCTGCCGCGTGGCTGTGCGCGGGCGCCACCGGGCTGTCGATCGCGGTCCAGTCGATCCTGCCTGCCGAGTCGATGACGGTCGTGCCGTTGATCAGGATCTCGGTCGCATCCACGGTGCCGCCGCTGACATTGGTCGCGGTGTCGGCACGGTCCGCGTGACCCGCGCGCATCGCGAAGGCCACGCTGTCCAGTCGGATCCGCGTGGCCAGCGGCGAACCGCTGCCCACCGTGATCTCGGCCCAGAGCGCGTCGTTGGCGAAGACCGCCGCATCCATCGGCGTCGAGAGGCCGAAGGTCTGGGCGTAGTAGCCATCGTCGAAGTCCGTCGTCACCGTCTCTGTCCACAGGGCGGTGCCTCCAGTGGCGACGTCGAAGATGGCCAGCGTCACGTCCTGGCTGCCGTCGAGCGGAGCGCCGGTCGTGTCGAACAGCCGACCCTGGTGGTGCATGGTGGCGGGCACGGCCCAGGCCGATGTGGACAACAGGCTCGCGAGGAGCAGGGCAGGGATACGCATGGGATGACCTCCGAAACCGCAGCATACCCGGCGACCGGCGAAACGTGTATGGTCGCCAGATGCTGCGCCTTCTCTTCACGGTCCTTCTTCTCGTCGTCGCAACCCCATCCGTCGCTGCCGAGGCCCAGGCCCAGGCCGGCCCCTCGACGTTCGAGACCGCCGGCGTCGATCTCGCCGATATGCGGCTTGCTGACGGCTTCTCAGCCGCTCTTCCCCGGCGTCACCAGCGCGCCCCGCGCCTCGGCGGCATGGTGCGGTACCAGCGCACCGGCGACGCCCACAAGCCCCTGATCACGTGGGGCTGGGTGGGGCTGGCGGCATCGCCCGTGCTGGTCTTCGGCGGCTACTTCATCGCAGGCTACGGCGCCTTCGTCGCGGGCTCGGGGCTGCTGGTCGGCACGGGCACGGTGCTGGCGGTGGCCGGCCTTGGCGCCTTCGTGGCCGGCTGCATCGCGCTGCCCCTGGGGTACGTCAAGAAGGCCAAGGCCAACAAAGCGACGGCCAGGCTGCTGCCGACGGGCAACGGCCTGGCCATGGTGGGCCGGTTCTGACGCCGGGGCGAGTGCCCTAGCCCAGCAGGTCTTTCACCGCATCGCGCTCGCCCAGCAGCTCGTCGACGCTGGCCTGGATCTTCTGCTTGTCGTAGTCGTTCAGCGCGATGTCCTCGACCACGCTGTAGCTGCCGTCGGCGGCAATGCGCACGGGGAAGCTGAAGATCAGGCCTTCGGGCACGCCGTACCAACCCTGGGACGGGATGGCCATGCTGACGATCTCGCCGTCGGTGCCAAAGAACCAGTCGCGCATGTGGTCGACGGCCGCCGAAGCCGCCGAAGCTGCCGAAGAGGCGCCGCGGGCCTCGATGATCGCCTTGCCGCGCGTGGACACGGTGGTGGCGAAGTCACCCTTGAGCCAGGCGTCGTCCAGGCGGCCGGTCGCGGGCTCGCCGTTGATGGTGGCCTTGCCGACGTACGGGTACATGGACGGGCTGTGGTTGCCCCAGATGATGACGTCCTTGATGTTTCCGGTGGGAACGCCGGCCTTCTTTCCGATCTGGCCCTTGGCGCGGTTCTGATCGAGCCGCGTCATCGCCGAGAACTGCCCCCGCTGCGAGTAGTGGTTGGCGATGAGGCAGTTGGTGTTGCACGGGTTGCCCACCACGATGACCTTGGCGTCGGCGCTGGCTGCGGCGTTGATCGCCTTGCCCTGGCCCACGAAGATCGGGCCGTTGGCGGCCACGAGGTCGCTGCGAAGCATGCCCGGGCCACGGGGCCGGCTGCCCACCAGGAAGATCTGGTCGGCATCGCCGAAGCCCTCTTCGGGGTCGCTGGTGGCGATGATGTCGTGCACCAGGGGGAAGGCCGAGTCGCGCAGCTCCATGACCACGCCCTGGACCTTGCTCATGGCCGGCGCGATCTCGAGCAGCTGGAGGATGACCGGCTGGTCTTGGCCGAAGCAGTTGCCGGACGCGATGCGCCACAGCAGGGAGTAGCCGATGTTGCCGGCAGCGCCGGTGACGGAAACGCGGATGGGATCGGGCATGGATGGGCCTCCAGTGGATGCCAGTCGGTGTGGCCGCGCAGCGTAACGCAGGCGATCGCCCCGATGCTGCCCTCCTGAACAACCAAGACCGCCAGCGGGTTATCTGCGAGGCCCCGCTGGAGGATCCGTGACCCTGATCGCCGCCTTGCTGCTCTCTGCCCCTGCCCACGCCGGCTGCGACGCCGAGATGACCGCGCTCAACGAGGCCACACCCGTCAGCACGGCCGGCGCCTGGAACAAGCTCGCCGCGTGCGATGCCGGGGCCGCGCACCGCGCCGCCAAAGACTCGCTGGGCAAGATCCTGGCCGACGACCAGGCGTACACCGCCATCTCCACCATGGTGGGCATGGGCATCACCGACGACGTCACGACCTGGATCCAGGCCCAGGAGGCCGGCCACCGCAGCAAGGCCATCGCATCGCTGGGCGACAACTGCAGCGAGCCCATCGAGGACTACCTGCTCACCCTGCCCGATGCCCTCGGCGACGACTTCTGGAAGCAGCGCTGGTACCGGGGGATGTCTGGGTGCACTGGCGAGGACACCATCATCTGGCTGGGCACCCAGCTCGACGCCGCGGCTAGCAACGCCGGCGTCGATGACACACGCTTCACCGGCTTGTTGGGCGTCTACGCGCGAAACGCCGGCGCCGAAGCCATCCCCAAGCTGGTCGAGGTCGCCGGCGTCGTGCAGACCGACGAGCGCAAGGGCTACGTGGTGAGCGCCTTCGCCGACGCCGCCCACGTGGGCAGCGAGAAGGGCATGGACGGCGATGCAGCCCTCAAGGGCACCACCGCCATCATCGAGCTGGCCCCCACATTGGGCACCCGCGGCGTCGAGAACGCCCGAGCGACCCTCACCTCGCTGGGCGCTCAGGCCAATGCCGATGGCATGGCCCAGTTCCGGTGGCCCGACCGCTACGACGGCGGCACCTACGGCTACGCGGTGGCCGTGCGCGAGCTGACCACCTGCAAGAACGGCAAGAAGGCGGGCACCCTGCACTGGGCCACCTTCACCGAGCCCGGCGGCCACTGGCCCGACCAGCTCGAGGCCATCCTGAAGGCCAAGCTCGAGACCGAGTGGGAGCTTGGGAGCTTCGCCAAGAAGTGCAAGGGTACCCCCACCATCAGCTACCACGTGCCCACCGAGCCCTTCGCCGGGGGAGCCGAGGGCGACGACTGGCTCGACGCCCAAAAGAAGGGCTTCCACGCCGCCGCCGAGGGCTTCGACAAGAAGACGGTCGAGCAGCACGACGACTTCGCGCTGTAGGCAGCTCGTGTCGGCCAGGCGATAAGCCCCGACGACGGCCCCGGCTCTCCCGGGCATCGGTCCCATTGTCCCCATGCGTCGATGCTCAGGGGCGGGGCCGCGTCGGCGCTCTCGACCTGGAAACGCCCACCGCCGGCAGGGCTTACACCGACCGCTGCGATTTCTTCCAAGGGCCTGCGATTTCCTTGCTCGTTGGCGCATCGTCGGTGAGATGGCCGGCATGTTCGACCTCATCTGGCCCATCGTCTGTGCCGGCTGCGACCGCTTCGCCGCGAGCCGCCTGTGCCCCTCCTGCCGACCCAGCAGCCTGTTGGTGCCCGACGCCACCTTCGAGCACATCGACGCCGCTCGCGCGCTGGCCCACACCTACAGCCCCACCGGCGACGCGCTGAAGGCCGCCAAGTATGGGCACGACCGCCAGCTGATGCACGTGCTCGCCCAGGCCATGGGCGACGCCGCGCGCGTCCTGGCTCCGCCCGATGTGGTCGTGCCGGTGCCCACCACGCCCTGGCGCCAGCTGCGCCGTGGCTTCTCGCCGGCTACGATCCTGGCCTCTGCGGTCGGCCACTCGGTGGGCGCCCCGGTTCGGCAGCCGCTGAGGGTGCGCCGAGGACGGCATCAGGCGTCGCTCGACAAGGCGCAGCGAGCCCGGGCCCTGCACGGCCGTGTCCAGGCCGTGGCACCCACCGCCGGCACCGTGTGGTTGGTCGACGACGTGGTGACAACCGGTGCAACCGCCGACGCCATGGGCATGGAGCTGCTGTGCGCTGGTGCCGAGTGCGTGCGGCTCGTGACGCTGTGTGCGACCCCAAGACGCGGCGCGGCAGTCTAAGACAATGTCGGACACAAGTCTGGGGGCTGCGTGCCGTAGAACAGATGCAGGCAACCGCGGCACACCGTGTCGCCAACCCCCGGAGCGAACCATGAACCGTACCAGCGACACCTACCAGACCACCAACACCACTCTCGGCGACCTGATCAGCACGCTGTACGACGAGTACATGGCCGTCTACAAAGACGCCGACATCGCCTCCGTGGCCGCTGCGGCCACCATCAACGACCTGCTCGCCGACGCCCTCGACGACGCCGAAGAGGTCGAAGCCGCCGCTTAGGATCGAGCGTTCACAAAGCCGTTCGCTCCCTCCCAAACCCAAAGACCCGAGTCGCTGTATGGCGGCTCGGGTCTTTGTGTTAGCATGCCTTACCTCCCCCTTTCCCTGCGCCTCCTCATTGACGCGTCAACCCTTCCCCCCGCTGCCCCCCACCGACCCCGGTGCCGCGCCCAAGACGACGGGACGCGATGTGGCGGTGTACGGCTGGGCTGGACTGACGGTGCGGGTCGCCTGGACCCTGCTGTCGCAGGGGGTCAAGCTCAAGCCCGGTGTGCTCCGCGACGCCCGTGATCACGTCCTGTACCACCTCGACCCCACCATGCCGCTGCCCCACGCCGAGGACCTCGCCGGCACGCTGACCCTCGGCTTCGTGCAGCGCGCCCGTCGAGGCGGCGAGATCGACGCCCACCCCAACGACGGGGTCATGCTGCTGTCGCCGCGCTGGCGACGGGCGATCGACCACTCCCTGTCCCCCCTCACCGAGTGTGTGTTTCGCCAGCACTTCGGCGACGGTCGCAGCCTCGACTACCTCGAGCGGGCCCTGCAGGTCGATCGCATCGCCCTGGAAGGGGCTCGGGGCGGGCTGCGCGAGGTGCTTCGCCGCGTGGCCATCAGCGACGGCGTGCCCCTCGGCGACTGGTCTTCGCAGCGCATCGACCGCCTGTTGTGCCGCCTGGCGGCGTTCTCGGCAGGTCCCTGCCCTGCGGTGCACGAGATCCTGGCCGGCGGCCACACCGAGCACACCCGCACCTGTGCCCGCTGCGACCGGATGTCCCGCCTGCTCTCCGCGAACCTGCTGTCGTACGACGAGCTGCTGCCGCCGCCGCTCGACACCCGCCCCGACCACCACGTCGAGGTGCTCGCCCTGCACTTCCACCCCGACGGCAAGGGACACCGCGCCCGCATCATCAGCGAGCTCGACGTGTCGGCCTTCCCGGTGGGCGACGACATCTTGCTGGTCGACTACAGCCGCCGCGACGAGGTGGACGAGCTGCTGGTGCTGGCCTCCGAGGTCGCCGCCCCCCACCGCGACCACCTGCGCGGTGCGGTGCTCGAGGGCTGCGGCCGCTGGTCTCGCCACGGGCTGCTCGGGCCCATCGCGGTCGAAGCCCCCGCCGTCGTGCGCAGCCGGGCCTGGAGCACCGTCGACGGCATCGGCGAGCTGCCCGCCCCCTTGCCTCCGCCGCCCAGCGCCCGCGGCTGGTGGATCGCCGCCGCCTCGATGGCCGCAGCCGCAGCACTGGGCCTGGCCATCGTTGCCCAGCCCGTGCGGGCCGCTGGCGACCGCGCGGGAATCGAGTTCACCGCTGCCCGCGGGGGCTACTGGACCGCCTTCGACACCGGCGAGACCGACCTCGTCACCATCGTGCATGCCCACCAGGGCCGGCTGCGTGTGGTCCTGGCGTCGCAGCACCCCGCCGACAAGATCGCCTACGCCACGGGCGACGGCTCCTACCGCATGCACACCATGGGCTCCGGCGTGCTGGTGGCGGTGACCAAGACACCCATCGCGCGCCTGGACAAGCTGGTGGGCGCGGCCCAGCACCATCAAGGATCCTTGGTGGACCTGGCTCGACGCATCGAGGTCTCGCACCCAGGCGCGCGGGTCGAGCTGATCACCGAATAGCCCGCCTTTGCTCGCTATTTTCGATGGATTCCGACTATTCGAGACGGAACCCTGAAAACGGCTCACGTGTCACAGAAATGCGGCCCCGACGGTGCTTCTCGTTGACGGTCGTTCGATTCTTTCACTACGATCCCCTCGGGTGCCGGCAAGAGAGCCGGAAACATGCGGTCTGCATTGCAAAACGCTGCCAGGTTCGATCTCCATATGCACACGACCTTGTCCGACGGGGCCTTCGATCCCGAAGAGGTCGTGCAGCGTGCCGCTGAGGGTCGCCTGGACGTCATCGCGCTGACCGACCACGACCTGGCCATGCAGGTCGATCCGGGACTGCACGAGGTCGACGGCCGGCACGTGCACGTGGTCGCCGGCTCCGAGGTCTCGGGCCTGCACGACGGCGTCGAGTTCCACCTGCTGGTGTACTTCCAGGGCGAAGTGCCCATGGGCTTCCGCCGCTTCTGCGAGGGCCAGTCCAAGAAGCGCGCCGAGCGCTACGAGGCCGCCGTGCGCAACATCGGCCTGCCCGACGTGCCCATGCCCGACGCCGCCGCCCGCGAGGGCAAGCGCGCCGTCACCCGCCTGCACCTGGCGCGCGCCCTGGTCGATGCCGGCCACACCCACAGCGTGTCCGAGTCCTTCCGCACCCACGTGGGCGACGCCCACGGCAAGGTGCCGCCCATCGACGTGCCGTTCACCGAGTGCATCCGCCTGGCGCGCAGCTTTGGCGGGGTGACCTCGTGGGCGCATCCGCCGCTGCCCATGCTGCTCAAGTACCTGCCCTCGTTCGTCGAGGCCGGCCTGCACGGCATCGAGGGGCTGCGCTCGCAGGTGACCGGCCGTGAGCGCCGTGCGATCCGCCGACTGGCCCGCGACCACGGGCTGCTGCTCACTGGCGGCAGCGACTGGCACGGCTGGCACAACCCCGCCGATCTGGGGCTGTTCGCCGTGCACCGGAGCGAGCTCAAGCAGTTCCTGGACGCGCTCGACGCGGCGGCCTGAGCACGTCCGCAGTCGCTGGTTGAACCCAAGGCGAAACGCCGCTAGGAGCACTCCCCATTCAGCCGGCGAGATGTCGGCGCAACACTGGAGTGCCCCGTGGCCGACATCAGCGACTTCTTTGGCAACTACCTGCCCGGCAAGCTCGAGGCGAACCCCGACCTCGCCAAAGAGATCAACGCGATCTACCTGTTCGACATCGATGGCGCCGGTCAGTGGACCGTCGACCTCACCAGCGGCAGCGGCAGCGTCGCCGAGGGCGCCGTGGGCGAGGCCGGCTGCACCGTCTCGGCCGCGCAGGGCGACTTCGAGAGCCTGCTCGACAACCCGGCCAGCGGCACCATGCTGTTCATGACCGGCAAGCTCAAGGTCACCAACGTGGGCCTGGCGATGGCGCTGCAGAAGCTGCTCTCGTAGCCGAGCGCACCGAAGCGAAGCGGGTCTCCCTGCCCTGGCAACGGGCACGGAGACCCGTTCTCCTTGCGGCCAAGGAGCACAGGCCTCCGTGCCTGTGCCGACGCCAACCTCACCGAGCCTACAGGTACCGCCGCCGGAACAACAACAACACGCTGGCACCCACCGCCGCGCCCGGCACAAGGCCCAGGCTGATCAGCCACACCAGCAGGGTCTCGAGCACCGACAGCTCCAGGATGTCGGCCTCTTCGTCGGGGCGCTCCGAGATCTGGTCTTCTTCGTCGATGAGCCAGGCCAGTGAGTTCGCGAACAGATCCTGGTTGTTGCCGAGCTTGATGTGCTGGTTGCTGGCGAAGTCGGCATCTCCGACCACCACCAGGCGGCCCCCCTCTTTGGGGGCGAAGTCGGCGGGCACGGCGCGGGCAGCGCCTTCTTCCATCGCCGCGGCACCCAGGCGGGCCGACGCGTCTTGGTATTGCTGCAGCTCGGCGCCAAGCGCAGCCACCACCATTGCAGCCTCGGGGGCACCGGCCTCTTCGAGCTGGGCCATGGCGGCCTCGAAGGTGCCCAGATCGGCCGCGTCGAGCACGATGCGGTCGTCTTCGCCCGTCGCCAGCACGGTGTTGACCAGGGCCTCGAGGTTGCGCACGCCCTCGACCAGGCTCTTGGGCAGGTCGTCGGCTGAGTTGCCGGGTGGGAGCGGACCTTCGTCACTGCCGGGGGCGGCGACGCCCAGCGCCTCGGGCCTTCCGATCTCGATGGACACCATCAGCGGCACTGGGCCGCGCAGATCGGCCTCCATGTCGTACTTGGGCTGCTCGGCCAGCAGGTTGGTCTCGGCCCAGGCCTGATCGGTCGTCTCGGCCAGCACCCGGACGCGGGCGAACTCGCTGGACTCGCGCAGCGGCTGCACAGACCGAGCCAGCGCCAGCACCGCCATGGCCTTGAGCGGCTGGGTGATGACGTGCGGCTTGTAGTTGCGCTCGGTGAGCATGATGACCGACGGGTCCATGCCCATCAGCTGCGCGTCCGGGCTGGGGTCGAGCGCGACATCGTCGCCCACCAGCACCCCGTAGCGCTCCATCTCTTCGACCAGGCCGAAGGCCCGGGACTGGATGTCGAGCGACACGTAGACGCGCCCGCCCATGGCAACGTAGGCGGCCAGGGCCTCGCGCTCGTACGGGAGCCAGTCGACCTGCGGATCGACGATGATGAAGGCCTCGCAGGCGCGCGGAATGCCCTCGCTGGCCACCGAGACCTTGGTGAACTTGAAGTTGCGGTCTTCGAGCTTGACCACGGCGGTGCCGTAGCCCAGCGGATCGGTGTCGGCGTCGGGGTCGCGCTCGCCGTGGCCCGTCGACCAGCACAGGTTGTGCTCTTCGCCAGACACCAGGCGCACCAGCGCGTTGGTGAGGTTGTCTTCGTCGAAGTCGCTCTCGAGCCGCTGCCGGCTCTCGCCCATCTCGAGCACGACGGTGCCGTAGTCGCTGGTGATGGCGAACTGCTTGGCCACGATGGGGTTGGACAGCGGATCGGTGAACTCGACCCGCACCTTGCTGCTGGCCGCCGTGTAGCCGCGCACCAGGTCTTTGAACGACGACTCCTCGGTGCTCTCGCGCGGGAAGAAGGCGAAGATGCGCACGTCGCCCTCGAGGCCTTCGAGCACCTTGAGCGTGGAGTCGGACAGCGTGTACGAGCGGCTGCTGGTGAGGTCCCAGCGCTTGTCGTAGCGCTCGGCCACCGCGAAGCCCGCCACCCCGATGCACGCGACGATCACCACCATCAAGAAGCTGCCCGACCCATAGGCGAAGGAGCGCGACGCCACCGCATCGGAGACCCCCTGCCGCTCCACGAACAGGAAGGTCACCATCGACATCAGCGCGAGCGTGCCGAGCACGGTGCCGTAGGTATCGAGCTTGCCCTGCGACAAGAACAGCGCCGACGCGAAGCCCACCATCAGCAACGAGCCGATGATGGCGAACACCCAAGAGAACGGCTTGAGCTGCTCCATCACGTCCACCGGTGCGATTCGACACGCTGGTGCGTGGCGAAGAGGAAGAGGCCGATGAAGCCGGCGAAGTAGACGAGGTCCGACAGGTTGACGACGCCCTTCTGGAAGTCGCGCATGTGCGACAGCATCGAGGCGCGCATCCAGAAGCTCTCGGGGTCGGAGTCGACCCAGCCCAGGATGTAGATCATCAGGGCCAGCACGATGGTGAACACCAGGGCGACGATCTGGTTGTCGGTCATCGACGACAGCAGCATGCCCAGCGACAGGATGAGCGCGCTGGCGAGCATCAAGCCCAGGTACCCGGTGGCGACGGCGCCTACATCGGGGCTGCCCCAGAACTCGATCATGCCGGGCATGTACAGGGTGGCCGCCAGCATGATGGCCACGAAGCCGAACGCGCCCAGGAACTTGCCCAGCACGATCTCGGCGGTGCTGACCGGGCTGGTGAGCAGCAGCTCGAGGGTGCGCTGCTTCTGCTCTTCGGCGAACAGCCGCATGGACACCGCCGGAACCACGAAGATCAGCACGATGACCACGTTGCCGAAGAACGGCGCGAACAGGTAGTCGGTGAAGTTCATCTGCGAGGCGGCGTAGGGATTGGACACCATGTCGGCCGAGGTGATCAGGTAGAAGCTGAACATCGTGGCCCAGAACATGCCCGACAAGAACAGCCAGGCCGCGAGCACCAGCCAACCCAGGGTGTTGTTGAACGACGCGCGCAGCTCGCGCAGCGCGATGTGCAGGATGTTCATGTGTCGGTCCCCGTGAGGCGGAGGAACACGTCCTCGAGGCGGCGCTGGCTGGACAGCTCGAGCAGGCCGTACGGCACCAGCGCTGCGGCGATCTGGCGCCGCACGTCTTCGCCGGCCTCGACCATCCACAGGCCCTGGTCGAGCTCGGCCGAGAGCACGCCCTCGATGCCCATCAGCACCCCCTGGATGGCCGCCTCGTCGCCTTCTGCGACCCGCGCCTTCACCAGGTTGCCGGTGTCGGCCAGGGCGGCGACCGAGTCCTGGGCCACGATGACGCCCTTGTTGATGATGATGACCCGGTCGCACACCGCCTCGACCTCGGGCAGCACGTGGGTGGACAGGATGACGGTCACATCGCCCTCGGCGAGCTCGCGCACCAGGTCGCGGATCTCTTTGCGCTGGCCCGGGTCCAAGCCGCTGGCGGGCTCGTCGAGGATGAGCACCTGGGGATCGTGCACCAGCGCCTGGGCGATGCCGACGCGCTGGCGGTAGCCCTTGGACAGGTGGTCGATCAGGCGGTGCGCCACCTCTTTCAGGCCCACCCGCTCGATCTGCTGTTCGACCGAGTCGCGCACCCGCGTGGAGCCCTTGATGCGGGCGCAGAAGGTCAAGTAGTCGCGCACCGTCATGTCGGTGTACAGCGGCGGAACCTCGGGCAGGTAGCCCACCATCTGCTTGACCTGCCGCGGGTTGTCGAAGACATCGATGCCGCCCACCATGGCGCGACCGTCGGTGGCGGCAAGCGACCCGGTCAGGATGCGCATCGTGGTGGACTTTCCGGCACCGTTCGGGCCCAGGAAGCCGACGATCTCACCCTTCTCGACGGTGAAGCTGATGTTGTCCACCGCCCGGGTGCTGCCGTAGTTCCGGGACAAGTTTTCGACCTGGATCAAGCCGCGACCTCACGAGAATCTGCGACCCGTGGGTAAGGCATCGGGTTCCCATGTCAACCGCCGGAGGTGGTCTCACCCTCGGCGGACGGGCCCTCGGCTTCGAGCGCGGGCTGCACCGGGGCGCTCGTCTCGACGCAGGGCACGGCGACCCCGTCGTCGATGGTGATGGCGCCCTGGCCCGCATCGGTGACGTAGCGCACCTTGATTCCGTGGGCGGCGGTGAAGCTGCAGTGCAGCTGACGCCCGTCGTCGAAGTACAGCTCCACGAGGTTCGGACCCTCGTAGACACGAACATTGGCCGGGGTCGCCACGGTCTGGTCGCCCACCTGCGCGGTCGCGTCGCTGGGGATCCACAGCCCCACCTCGACACGCCCGTCGTCGGCCTCTTGAGCGCCACCGTCCATGGACGGCACCGCACCGGCCACCGTGTCTGCGGCGCCGCGCGAGCCCAGGATCTTGACCGCCGACAGCAGCAGCAGGATGGTCACCAGCGCCACCAGCACGCCCACGAAGACGTAGGGCGTCCACGACAGCAGCATGCGGTTCTGCCCGGTGCCGACCGGCCCGGTGAACTGGCCGGTGACCTCGCGCAGGAAGTCGGACTCCATCGTGTCGTCGGTGGTGGCGTCCTCGGGAGAGATCCGCGGACGGGACTCGTAGATGGGAAGCACCGTGGTGCGCGCGAACTCCTCGAGGCCGATGCGCAGGTCGGCGTCGAGGGTGAACATGATCTGCTCGAGATCGCGCGCCATCTCGAGGGCGTTGGGGCGCCGATCGCGCTGGTAGGCGCATGTGCGCCGCACGAGCTCGCGCAGCTCTTCTTGACCCTGGTCGGTCATGCCGTCGACGCGCAGGTGGCGCAGCTGCCGATCCATGGCCTGGCCATGGTTGTCGGGGTTGATCGACAGCGTCATGGTGCGCCCGGTGAGCAGCTCGAACAGGCTCATGCCGGTGCTGTAGATGTCGACCGCAGGCGAGTCGCTGATGCCATCCAGCCGCTCGGGGGCCATGTAGGGGCGGCTGCCCATGACCACCGACTCGGTCTCGGCTTCTCGGCCTTCGAACTCGCCCTTGGCGATGCCAAAGTCGACGACCTTCACCTCGCCATGGATGCTCAACATGATGTTGCTGGGCTTCATGTCGCGGTGGATGACACGCATCGGGCGGCCGTCTTCGGTGGACGTCTCGTTGTAGGCCACGTGCAGTGCCAGGCAGGTCTGGCGGATCATCTCGATGGCGATGGCCGGGGGTAGCCCATCCTTGAAGCGCAGCAGCAGCTGGTCGAGCGAGACGCCCTGCACGTGCTCCATCACCACGACCGGCCGCCCGCCGACATCCATCAGGCGCTCGACGCGCACGATGTTGGGGTGGCTGATGCGGGACAGCAGCCGCGCCTCGTCGCGTGTGCGGTTCAGGATCTTCTGGTTGCTGGCGTACGCGCCTTTCAGAATTTTGAGAGCGACTTTGCGACGCAGCGGGTCGCCCGTGACCCGAGCCACGCACACGGTCCCGAACGATCCCTCGCCCAGAATCTCAAGAATTTCGAAGGGACCGGCAGCGCGCGTCAAACATCCCTCATGCAAGGAGCATCAGTATAGCAGCGGGACTTTCATGGCTCTGACACCACCGAGCGACCCCACCCGCCCGTGGCCAATAATCAAAATTATCCTAACACTCCTAATAGGTGATCCGCATTCCCTTCATTCAGCCCATGGTTAGATGGGCCGCATGTCGGCCATCAAGGGCGCGCTCGCGATCTACAAGGACGCCTTTGTCGAGGCGGCACGGGCGCTTCCGCGCACATGGATGGCTCTGCTTCTGCTGATCGGGGTCCACCTGTTCCTGGGGGTCGCCGAGCACCATGTCCTGCAGCCCATCTACGCGCGCTCGGCCGACAATGGCTTCCTGATGCGGCTGCTGGCGGGATTCGTCGAGGTCGGCTGCGTCGGCTTGTACCTCCGAACGATCGAGATCGGCGCCATCCTGCGTCGCACCGTGCGGTGGGCCGACATCGTGGACGGCGCGCGCAGCTGGGTCTACCTGTGGGAGACCATCCGCGTCCTGTTCATCTTCTTCATCATCGAGCTCGTCCTCACGCCCATGCATCCGAGTGCATGGCCGCTCGCCGTCGCGCTGTTCACCCTGTTGTTCAGCACCGTGCCCGAGCAGGTCTACCAAGGACGCGCCGAGTCCGTGGAACTGTTGCGAGAGAGCGTCGACTTCATGGGGCGCAACTGGCCCGAGTGGTTGGGACTGCACATCCCTGCCGTGCTGGTGTACTTCGCGCTTCGATTCCCGGTCTCCCTGTTCGCGCCCAAGATCGTCGGCTTCGAGTTCGCGGTGACGTTCGGCCCAGAATGCGGTTTCGCCAGAGTAAACCTGCTATATCAGCAGCTGCTCGCGGGCCCCCTGATGTTCATCCTGGGCGTCGCCCTGCTGTTCTTCCTCCACTACTTCATGCTGGTGCGCGGCTTCGCCTACGCCAAGCTGTCCAAGGGCAACCGCCGCCAGCGGGCCTGGCAGGCGCGCATGGAGGGCCGGTAGGCGGCTACGGCTGCAGGTCCGGCACCTCGACCACCCCGGTGGCCGCCTGATCATGAACATCGGTGCAGGTGATCACCACGCTGTCTCCGGCGCTTGCACCGGCCGGAGCCGTCACGAACAGGTCCCACAGCCCATCGGCGTCACCGTCGGCCCCTCCCTCCGAGGCCGTCAGATCGGTGCCGCCGCTGAACACGCCCAGCTCGCCCGCCGCCGAGCAGCCGTCGAGCACTCCGCCGTTGGGCGACACCTGCACGCCCAGCGCCTCGCCGGGCTCGATGTGCATGAAGTCGGGGATGAACACCGGAGGGCCGGCATTCTGCACGGCGCGGAAGGCCGCGCTGTCGCCCGAGACGGCGGTGAGCAGCGCGGGGCCGGGACCGTTGGGCACATAGGCCGCCGTGGCCGTGGCGCCGTCGCCGTCGAGGGCCAGGGTGACCGTGCCGGGCTCGATGCTGCCCAGGGTGGCCGACAGCTCGACCGCGCGCCCTGCCGCATCGGCGTCCCCCATGACGGTGACGAGGGCCTGCACCGACCCATCGGCCGGCAGGTAGCTCGCGCCGCCCGGGACCTCGATCTGCAGCGCCAGCGTGCCGGCATCGGCGCCGGAGCCGTCGTCGGGGGCCAGCTCGACCGAGGCGAATGCGCTGTCCACGTCGCACGCGTCGGTCGCCACCACCGATGCATCCAGCGCGCCCTGGTCGTCGAGCATGTCGGCGGCGTCGGCCGGCCCGATGAGCACGCTCCAGGAGGCGTAGTTGAAGCCGTCGGCCGTCACCTCGTGCTCGCCGACGCGCACACTGCGCAGCGCCAGCCCCCCCGGGTGCAGGGCCGTGCCGGCCACCTGGATGCCCCCGGCCTCGGTCCACTCGGCCGACGCGGTGCCCTGGACGGGCTCGACGCCGTCGCACGCGGGCAGCTGACCCAGATCGGCGCAGGCCATCAGCGCCCACAGCCACATCAACGGCCCAACCTCGGCGTGGCGGACAGGATGACGGCAGCGCCCAACCCGAAGGTCTCGACGGTGGGAGCGGGCTCTGCCGTGTTGGCCGGGCTGCCGACCTCGACCCCGTCGGCCAGGCGGGTCACCCGACGCGCCACCCCGGTGAGCTGGATCGCAAAGGCCGGCGACAGCTCGACGTCGACGCCCAGGTGGGCGGCCTTGAGCCACTCGACGCTCGCACCGGCCTGGCCGGCGACCGAGAGGCCCACGTACGGGGCCAGGCAGTCGAGCGCGCGGCCGCAGCCCGAGGGGTCGCGCCCGCGGGTGAACACGAACGGCGCGTAGCCGACCACCGCATCGAGATCGAGCGGCGCCACCGCCGTGCGAACCACCTCGCCCTGGGATCCGACGCCGGCGGTGCGCACCCCGTAGCCGTGGTCGACCGCGTCGCCGAACACCGCCCCCAAGCCCAGGCGGAACGCACCCCAGCGCCAAGCCGGACCGGCGATGACGGGCGCACCTGCCTCGGCCTGCGCCGCGACCGGGCGCTCGCGTGTGGGTCGCTCACGAGGCTGGCGCGGGGGCTTGTCGCCGCGCACCCGCTCGGGGCGTGGCTTGTCGTCTCTGGCCTCGCGGCCTGCGGGGGCGGGCGCCACCTCCGGGGCCACCGGCTCGGCGACCTCTGGTCCCGAGGGCTCGGCCGCGGCGATGGCCTCGCTGCCGGGGTCGTAGCTCCAGCGCGTGACCTGATCGCCGTTGCGGGCGTAGACCGCGTCGCCATCACCCACCGACAGCGCCCACACCACGCCGTCGGGCACGGTGTCCTGCTGCCACGTGATCCAGCGCAGCTTGTTTCGGTCGTAGCCCGACCAGGCATCGGCCTTGGGCAGCGGGCTGCTCGCCGGCTCGCCAGATTCCTCCATCGACGGGCGCAGCGGAACCGCGGCGCCTCCGACAGAGACCACGACCGTGGGCGGGTAGGGATTGCGCCAGAGCGCCGAGCAGCGGCGCCCGGGGAGGGCCTCGATGGCGTCGGCATCGATGGTGAGACGGCAGGCCTCGGGGGCCTCGGACTGGCCGCCGCCGGGCACCAGCAACCGCACGTCGAACTCGCCCTCGGGCAGGCCGTGGCCCGCCGGCAGGGCGATGGCCCCGGCAGCCAGATCGAAGGCGGTGTAGTCGACCGGATCGACGGCCAGCGCCACTCCAGCCAGGGTGAGCAGGACGATCAAGCCCGGGCCTCCCGCCGGCGTCGAGCCAGCACCACCAGCAAGCCCAGGGCGGCCCAGCCCGTGGTGGGGGTGCTGTTGCAGCCGCATCCGGCGTAGCGGCGTCCCATTCCCGGGTCGAGCACCACCACGTGGGTGCGGGCTGGCGCCGACCAGCGGGTGCCGTCGCCGACGCGCAGCTCGAAGGCCAAGGTGCCGGGCTCGTAGATGTCGAACCGGGGCCGCACCGGCTCACGCAGCGAGAGCTCGACCGAGGGCCCCGCGACCTGGGTCCACTCGTAGCGCAGCGACAGGCCGTCGGGCCCCGTCGAGCTCGACCCCGACAGCACCGCGATGTCCCCGGGGTAGGCCAGGAAGGGGGTTCCGGCGTCGGCGGTGAACTCGGGATCGCCGACCGGATCATCAGGATCGTCTTCGGGCAGGGGCAGCACCGTGGCCTCGCGCACCGCCGCCCACAGCGCGGGATCGCCCCGGTCGTAGTGAAGCGCCCAGAAGCCGATGCCCCCAAGCTCGGCATCGTCGACGGCGTAGGCGAAGCGCTCGGTGATGCTGTCGGTGTCGGCGTACCAGGTCTGGGCGCTTCCGTCGTAATACCAGGGCGTCAGGGACTCGCTGTCGAAGCGGCGGCCATGGGTGGCAGCCTGGTTGCTGGCGACGTGCCAGATCACGCTGCTTCCGGTGCCCAGGTTCTCGCCGGGAACGTCGTCGTCGGCGGTGGGCCAGGAGTAGCCGTACAGCGGCAGCCCCAGGATGATGCGGTCGGGGTCGGCTCCCGCGCTCTTGTAGTCGTCGACGCTCTTGGACAGCGTCCAGGGCGACCAGATGCTGCCGGCGTACAGGGGGTCGACCGGTCCGGCATGCTCGCTGCCCGACCAGTGGTAGCCGTAGCCCATGATGAACAGGTCGGCGTGCTCGGTGAGCGCGGCGTAGTCCCAGGCGTTCTGCCAGTCGACCGAGGGCGTGGCGATGACCACCTCGCCGACCGCGGCCCGAAGGTCGGCGATGAAGGTGACCATCTCGCTTCGCCGGCTGCTGGGCAGGTTCTCGAAGTCGATGTTCACGCCGTGGACGCCGCTGCTGTCGACCCAGTCGCTCAGCTCGTCGATGAGGTTCTGCCGCGCCGTGGCGCTGCCCAGCAAGTCTTCGAGCTCGTCGGAGTCGAAGTTGGTGACGCACAGGTGCACCCGCACGTCATAGGGCTCGGCGATGGCCACCGCTTCTTCGATGTCGCCCCACCGGCTGGTCTGGGACAGGTGCCCCGAGGTGTCGACATTGGCCGAGAACAGCGCGATGTCGGACAGGTCGTCCCAAGGCATGTCGGCGAGCTCGCCCGACCAGTAGGCGTAGTAGCCGTAGACGCGCTTGTGCGGCCCCGGGGTGACGTCGGGCAGTGGCATGGGTGTGGGGCGCGCGAGCGGCGCGGCGTCGACCCGGCCAAGCTGCAAGGCGGCGTGATCGGCGTGCACCGAGCTGGGCAGTGGAGATTCTGCGAGCGCTGTGGCCGCGAGCAGCAGGGCGAGCATGGAGGTCCTCGGCAGAGAACCGCCTGTAACCGCTACAGCCTGGCGCCGAGTCCTCCCATCGGCGGCTCGTGCACGGCCGTCGGCGGCGCTGGGAAGAGCGCGGCCACATCGATGGCGAAGTCGAAGGGAGCGATGACCGCCTCGCGGTCGAGGTCGTCGTACACGCCGGTCTGCACCCAGGCCCCGTCGCGCCAGGCGTACGCCTCGAGCGTGCGGTTGCTGGGGTCGAGGATCCACATATGACCCACACCGTGCCGGCCGTAGATGGGCGCCTTCTGCTTGCGATCGCGGGCGTAGTGGCCGCGGGAAAGGATCTCGCACACCCAGTCGGGAACGTCGCGAGTCACCCGCCCGTGTTGCGCGGGCGGCCGATGGCTGCGGTAGCCCGCCACGTCGGGTACCAGCACGTTGTCGCCCAGCTTGACGTCGAGCTCGGTGTAGAACAGCCAGCCGGGCTCGTCGTCTCTGCGGTCGCCCAGCTTGAGCTGAAATGCCAGCTCACCCTGCCCGTGGGCATGCGGGACGAGCGCATGGGCCTTGCGGCTGAGCTCGCCGTCGATCAGCTCGAGCGCGGGCTTCTCGCCCGCGGGGTGCTGGAGCCAGTCCTGGAAGGTGTAGCGCTGCTCGGCCTTGTCGCTGTCTCGTTCCATTGCCCCAATGTATCGGACCCCTCCCGCCGTCGGGCGACCAACCCGCTTGGATTTCCGCCTAAGATGGCCCCGGAGGCTCGATGTCCGCACTGTACGTGTTCCTGGGCGGTGGCACCGGCGCCCTGGCCCGATGGGGGGTGTCGCTGCTGATGCCCCAGCCGTGGGCGACCGTCGCCGTGAACCTGCTCGGCAGCTTCTTGCTGGCGGCCCTGATGCATCCCGCCCTCGAGGCCGACGACACCACCAAGCTGGCGATCGGCACGGGTTTTCTGGGCAGCTTCACCACCTACAGCACCTTCAACTACCTGGTGCTCGCGGCGAGCAAAGAGCAGGACTGGAACCAGGCCGTGCTTCAGGTGGCGGTGACCCTGGTGGGAGCGTTGCTGTGTGGCTGGGCAGGCTGGTCGCTCGGTGGATCCCTGGCGAGCACGAATCCCTGACACACGGCGACGAACCCCGCGGCGTCGGATGGGGTCGACATCGAAATACAGGCAAACACCATGCGTAGTACCGCCAGCCATTGCCCAACAGGGTCCCTGCGGCTACGGTGCGACTAGAAGGAAGGAGCAGACATGGCGGGGTTCTTCGATCGGCTCGGAAACATCTGGAAGGGATTTTTGAGCCTCTGGATCTCGGACATCGAGACCCGCAATCCCGAAGCCGTCTACGAGGCCGCCATCGACGAGCGTGTGCGCAAGCACCGTGAGCTCAAGAAGGCCGTCAGCGGCATCGTCTACCTTCGCAACAAGCTCACCACCGAACACGAAGAGAAAGAGCGTGAGCTGCGCGAGGTCAACGCGCAGATCCCGGTCGCCATCGAAGACGGCGAAGACGAGGTCGCGCTCATCCTCATCCAGAAGAAAGACGAGCTCGAGGCCGCGATCGAGGGCCTCAACTTCGAGCTGGCCAAGATCCGCGACCAGGCCGAAGAGTCCAAGTCTGCGCTCATCCAGTTCCAGGGCGAGATCGAGAAGCTCAAGCGCGAGAAAGAAGAGATGATGGCCCGCAAGGCCAACGCCGAGGCGCGCATCTCGATCAACGAGACCCTCGACGGCCTGTCCACCGACGCCGACATCAAGGCCCTCGAGAACGTGCGCGAACACATCGGCAAGCTGCAGTCCGAGGCCGACCTCTCTTCCGAGATCCGCGGCGACTCGCTCGACGCCAAGCTCAAGAAGATCAAGAACAAGGCCGCGACGTCCACCGCCAAGCTGCAGCTCGAAGAGATGAAGAAGAACATGGCCGCCAAGAAGGCGACTGCCGAAGGGGCCGCGGTCAAGAAGAGCATCTAGATGCTCCCCGGTCGCGATCCCCGGGCCGAAGACGACTGCGTCGCGCGCTGGTCGAGCGACCCCGACATCGACGGTCTGATCGACGTGATCGACGAGGCCATGAAGGCTCGCCGTCCGCGGCTGGCCGCTCGCCTGGTGGGGCTGCTCGACGAAGACGTCGACGCCGAGCGGGGCTCGCCCATCGCTCGCGCGCGCAACGCAGCCCGCATGTTGCTGCACCATGGCGGCGACGACGCCCCCGACGCCTACTTCAGCGCCCTCGAAGAGGCCTGGAAGGACTCGCACCGCGATCGCTTCGAACGCATCAAGCGCCGCATGCGCCAGCGGGTCGCCGGCAAGACCGGCCGCGCCGCGATGGACGGAAGGAAGAAGCGCAGAAAGCGGTAACACACCACAAAACCGCATAATTGTCCGATGCGGTTATTTTCATTGCATTTTAGTGCAACCAATATAGGATGTGGAGGCCACCCAGGAGGTCTTCCATGCCGATCACGGTCCGCCATCCCCAAGCCGTCCCCCCGAGCCATGTCGTGGGCGAAGCCCTGCGCCCGCTGGTCACCCACGCGTCCGGTAGCCGTGTCGAGGTCCTCGACACCCGCGGGCCGAAGGACTGTGGGCCGCCGCCGCATCGGCATCCCTGGGACGAGATCTACGTCGTGCTCGAGGGCGAGCTGATGGTGGTGAGCCCCGGTTGCGAGCCGGTCACCGTGCCCGCGGGCTCCACGGTCCATGTCCCCGCCAACACCGTGCACGCGTACAAGATCCTGTCCAACACGGCCCACTTCCTCACCATCGTGTCCAAGGGTCGGGCGTCGGACTTCTTCGACACGGCGGCCCGCTCGGTGTGCATGGACCCACTCGATGTGCCCGCGCTCATCGCCACGGGCGCCGCCCACGACATCGAGTTCGTGCTGTGATCGCGCTCATCGCGGCCGCAGCGGGCGCAACGGGCTTTGCGCTGCTCCCCCACCACAACGCTGGCACGGGCCACGTGCTCGCTTCGGGCCTGCCCGAGGGCGCGATGGTGACGCTCGACGAGGCCAAGCAGACCTGCGCGCAGGCGGCCGCGTGTCGGGGCTTCAACTTCGTCAGGGCCGGCGGCTACACCCGCGCCGACGGCACGGCCTTCCCCCAGCATCACCAAGGCGGCCGATCCAAGGTCTGGTACTTCTCGTCCCTCGCGCCCTACCCCACCACAGCACCCGAGTCCGGGGTCGACCTGTACGTCAAGGATCGCTGCCCCGAGGGCCAGTCGCTGTCGGGCGACTACTGCCTGGCTCGGTGGGGCCGCGACGCCCTGCCCGACGGCACCCAGGTGGCGATTCGCACCACCATGGTGATGACCCGAGTCGGGACGTCCGCGCTGAAGGTGCCCTACGCGCGGTTTTACGGCGACTTCGACGGCCGACTCAACGCCTTCGACGAGGTGTTGAAGCCGCGCGACGTCTCCACGGTGCACAGCTTCGCGGTCCCCGGGGGACTGAAGAACGCGTGGTTCATCCTGCAGAACGCGGATGGGCGCTTCCTCACGACCGAAAAGGACTCGGACGGCGGCTTCGTGTTCACGGCAGACCAGCCAACGGCATCGCTGTGGGTCAAGCAGTCCTATTGGGGAGAGGACGAGACCTACCCGACCTGGCTCGGTCTGGTCGGCGGCGGGTTCGACTGGTCCTATCGCCAGCACTTCTACGACAACGTCACTCCGAGCGTGCACTGGCAGCACTGCCAGTCGCCCTACACCCCGAGCGGCTCGCCGCAGACGGACGGGATCACGCAATGGGTGAACGCCGGTGAGCAGAAGGCCTGCTACCCGTCCGGCCGGCACGACTTCTACGTGGTTACCGAGGCGCCATGACCCGCGGCTACGAGAGTCCCAAGCGCCAGGCTCAGGCCGAGCGCACCCGGTCCAGGATCGTCGACGCCTTCGTCGAGCAGCTGGCCGACCCCGATCAGGGAACCCTGTCGCCCAAGCTGGCCGCCAAGGCCGCGGGGGTGTCGGTTCGCACCGTGCACCACTACTTCCCCGACCGCGAGAGCCAGATCGCGGCCGTGGCCGAGTGGGCCGACACCCAGTTCTTTCCGGGCGGGGTCGAGCTGCCCGAGCATGCCGGTCAGGTCCCGGCGTTCATCGAGCAGCTGCAGTCGGTGGCCGTGTCGCAGCTCGACCTGTGCCGCATCTTCATCCGGACCGAGGGCATCAAGGGGCAGATCCGCACGCGACGTCGCACCGCACGCCTGGCCGCCATCGCCGACGCCATCGCCCCCCTGAAGGCCGACGAGCAGCGCAAAGCCGAGGTCGTCGCCGTGTTGGGCACGCTCGCCGGCGGGGACATCGCCATCGGACTCATCGATCGAGGCGCGCTGCCGGCCGACCGCGTACCCACCGCGCTGAGAGAGGCCGCGCGGGCCCTGATCGACGACCTGACGGAGCGCTGAGACCCTGGTTCCCGGGTCATTCTGCGCTCGCTACGGCAGGAACTCCAGCGACCTCAGCCCCGTCGACTTGCCAAAGCTGTTGGCGCCGCCCAGGTCGCCATCGACCACCCACATCCACTGGTCGTCGGTGCACACGGCGAGGTCACCGGCGACACTCCAACGACACGAGTCGGGCTTGTAGCTGCCGGCCAGGATGATGCTGCCCTTGACGCTGTTTCGGACGTGACCGCCATCGACGTACACCGCTCGGCAGCCCGCCCCCGGGGGGATGCGATGCCGTGAGCCCGCCACCGACGTGTAGATCTGCTCCCAGGTCTCTTCGCCGGTGGGGACGGCCACCTCGACCCAGCGCTGGCCGGCGGCGATGGTCTCGCTGAAGCGCAGTCTGTCGTTGGACGCCCACACGATCTTCATCACCGGGACGTCACCCGTGCCCTTCTGGGCCACGCGCACGTTCTTGCGCTCCATCAGCATCTCGCCGGTCTTGAGGTCGAGCACCAGGACCCGACGCACGGACCAGTCTTCGCGGTCGAAGGCGCCGACGGCCAACATGGAGCCGTCGGGCGACACCACGGCCGCCGAGAGCAGCGCGATGTCGGTGTCGCCCAGGGTGGCGACCTTGCGGGCCACGCCAGCCTTGGTGACGCCCCAGATGATCTCGTCTTCGCCCTTGAACTGCACCAGGTGCTCGCCTTCGAGCTCGACCAGCAGCCCAGCGACCTCGTGCACCACCGGCTGCCCGTCTTCGTAGGTCTTGGGGCGGTGGCTTCGGAAGCCGAAGGCCTGGACGCGCGCCAGCTTGCTCTTGTCGTCGCTGTCGAGGTACAGCGACCACGTGCCGGCGTTTCGCGGCGGCCACAGATCCTTGCAGATCGGCCGCTCTTCGAGCTTGGAGGCGGCGGGTGTGTAGTCCACCAGCTCTTCGGCATCGCCGGTAGAGACGTCGATCTTCCAGGTCTTGCGCTGCTCTTCGCCGTGCTCGACCACGATCAGGCCGTTGCGGCCGTCGCGGGCCTCGATGTCGAGGGGTAGATCGCTCTCGATCAGGGTGAGGTTCTTGGCGTTGGCCTCGTACGGCGCCCGTGCACGCACGTTGAACTTGCCGTCCTTCTCGACGCTCCAGGCAATCAGCGGGCCAAGGGGCAGGTCTCCCTTGGTCTTCACGCTTGGCTGGGCGAGCGCCAGGGTGGCGACGACGGTCAGAAGCATCGGGTGCAAGTCCTCCGGGGTGCAGACACGCTAGCGCACTCTGGCCTTCCGCACGATAGGCGCGGGCCTGATGAGCGCTTCGTTCCCCGAGGAGACGCGGGACATCCGCCTGTTGTCCCCCAGAAGCTGGCCCACGCGACACCGCGTGCACGCCGTGCTTCTTGCGGTGCTGATGGCCGTTCACATCGGCTGTCAGCTCGTCCTCGCACGTTGGTACATCGAAGACGCCGCGATCAGCTTCGCCTACGGGCGCAACCTCGCCCTGGGGGAGGGCCTGGTGGGCGTGCCCGGCGGCGAGCGCATCGAGGGCTACAGCAACCCCACCTGGGTCGCGCTGCTCGCGCTCGGGGTGCTGGTGGGCATCGACCCGTTCTACCTGTCCAAGATCCTGGCCGCGGTGTTCGGCGCGCTGTGCATTCCCCTGGTCTGGGACATCACCCGGCAGGCGCGCGGTGGCCCCCACAGCCGCCTGGACGAGATCCCCCTGGTCAGCGCCGTGGCCCTGGCCGTGTACGCACAGTTCGTCATCTGGAACGCCTCGGGCCTCGAGAACAGCATCTTTTGCGTGCTCATGGCGCTGGGCGTGTGGTCGAGCCTGCGCGAGGTGCGCGACCAGAGCGCGTGGCCGTGGTCGGCGGTGCTGTGGATGCTGCTGGCCGTCAGCCGCCCCGAAGGCATCGTGTACTGCGCGTGGGCGGGCCTGTGGACGATGTGCCTGGCGCTGCACCGGGAGCCGCGCTGGGGGGCGATGCACACCGCCAAGTGGCTGCTGAGCTTCTGGCTGCCCTTCGGGGTGTACCACTGGATCCGCTACCAGTACTTCGCCTGGGAGTGGCCCAACACCTACTACGGCAAGCTCGGCCACAAGAAGCCCCGCTTCGACAACTGGAACGGCCGAGGCTGGAAGCAGGCCCGCGACTGGGCCTTCCTGCTGTGGCAGGGCTTCTTCTTGCCCATCTACCTGCTGGCCATGACCGGGCTGCGCGGCCGGCGCTGGCTGCCCGCGGGCATCATGCTGTTCGCGCTGGCGGCGGCCCTGCTGCTCTTTCCCGGTCCCGAGTGGCTGCGCAGCAGCGCGTTCATGGACGTGGTTCGCGAGCAGGAGGGCTGGCCGCTGCTGACGGCCCCCAAGGCCTGGCCGACGTACCGCATGGCCATCCTGGTGGGGCTGTTCGGGCTCGCCTCGATCCTCGCTGCAGCAGGCCGAAACCAAACTCGGTGGATGGTGTTTGGGGCGCTCGTGGTGTGGGTGCTGCTGGCCGCGTACACCGTGGTCACCGGCGACAACACTGTCCGCTGGCTGCGCAGGTCCGTCTTCCTGTCCGTGGGGATCATGCTCGTCCTGAACCGAATGGTCGACGAGCCCCGCCCCGGCTGGCGCGCCTTGATCTACTGCTGGGGACTGGCCGGGATCACGCTGTGGTTCCACGTCTACAGCACCGGCGACTGGATGAAGGGCTTTCGCTGGTTCGGCCTGATGTCGGTGCCCATGGCCGTGCTCTTCGGCATCGGCATCGGGGTCATCGCCGACGCGGTCCAGGACACGTGGGACGCCCTGGTCGACCTGCTGCTGGGTCTTCCGCGAACAGGCACCCTCACGTCGATGGGCCCCTACTCCGCGATCACGGCAGCCACCCTGACGCTGCTCGTGCTGCCGCCCAACATCAACCACCTGCAGTGGTTCAACCGCAAGCCCGAGACCGGCCCCTTCTCGGTGCGCAAGCGGGTGAACTACTACACCTTCGTGCTGCGGCGCATGCACGTCGAGGGGCGGGTGACCTCGCTCGACGTCGACATGGGCGCCAACATGTACTGGGGATCGTGGGATCTGGTCGACATCGCCGGCCTGATCGACGTGCCCATCGCGCACCACAACTTCGACAAGCCCTTCGTGCGCGAGTACCTCTTCGAAGAGAAGCGCCCGCACCTGGCCCACGTGCACGGCGGCTGGGAGCGAACCAGCCGGTTCAAGACCCACGACGAGTGGGATCAGACCTACATCGAGATCCCGGGCTTTCCCTCCGGCAAGAAGCGGCTGCACGTCGGCAACCACGTGCGCCGCGACCTGCTGATGGCGACCGAGTGGCCTGGTGGCTCTCCGCAGCGGGTCGAGCTGCGCGACGGCATCACCATCGAGGGCTTCGATCTGCCCTCGGCCACCGTGGCGCCCAACCGCCACCTGTACGTCGAGGTGGGCCTGCACACCCGCACGCGCACCCAGGACGAGGGCTTCGAGCTGGCGGTGTTCTTGTCGCGGCCCGATGGCTACGTGCACAGCTGGGTGGTGTCGCCCGGCTACACCTGGCTCGACCCGCATGAATGGGGCTACGACGAGGTCTTCGTGGGCAGGTACGCCCTGCAGCTGCCCAAGGACATCGCCCCGGGCAGCTACGACCTGGGCTTCGTCGCGCTGTCCGACGATGGGCGTGTGATCGGCGCGCGCAGCACCGACGAAGGCGAGTGGCTGGTGCCCCCCGGGGTGGACGCCAGCGAGCCGCGCTTCGCCCGAGGTGAGGTGCGCTGGCCGGGCGTGGTCGAGGTGGTCGACCCCAAGACCCACGAGCGGTGGATCCGCGACGCCGAGAAGGACGCCATCCTGCTGGCCAGCGAGGGCGACTGCGTCGAGGCCGAGGAGCGCTGGCGCGTGGCCTGGGCCGCGACCAGCCGGCGCTACGAGTGGCGGGGCAACATCCGCGAGCGGCTCGCCCCGCACCTGGCCCGCTGCCGAGCCGAGCGGGCACGCGCACTGCCCGTCGAGGCCCGGGTCCCCGACCTGGTGGCGGCCCACGACTGGGACTGGCACGAGCCGACCTACCTGTCGGTCGCCCGTGACACCGCCGCCACCTACATCTCCAGGGGCCACGCCGCCCGCGACCAGGAAGACTGGGAGGCGGCCTTCCCCTGGTACCGCGACGCCGTGCGCATCGACCCCACCCAGTCCTGGGCGCGCCGCTGGGCCGAAGAGACGCGCGACAAGCGGCTCGGCTTGGACAAAGAGACGGTCGAGGCCGCCGAAGCCGAGCGCCAGAAGAAGGCCAAGGCCGCCCGCGAAGAGACCGACCGCCGCCGCAAGGAGCGCGCCGAGAAAGCCGGTCGCCTGAAGGGCAGCAAGGCCCCATGAGCCTGCACGACCGCTTCGCCAAGCTCACGGACTCGCAGCAACGCCACGTGCACGGCCTGATGCTGTGCATGGTGGTGTACCTGGTGCACTACACCATCTACAGCTTCTGGTTCATCGAAGACGCCGCCATCAGCTTTGCCTTCGCCCGCAACGCCGTGCTGGGCGAGGGCTTCGTCGCCTTCCCCGGTGGCGAGCGCGTCGAGGGCTTCAGCAACCCGTCGTGGACATTGCTGATGGCCTTCTTCGACGTGTTCGGGGTGAACCCCTGGGTGTCGTCCAAGCTGATGGGCGGCGTGTTTGGCCTGCTCACGCTGCCGGTCGCCTGGGCGTGGACCCTGCGCGCCATGGACCGGCCCGATGCGCCAGCCATCGACCGCCTGTGGCCCCTGTTGGCGCCGCTCATCCTGGCCACCTCGCCGCAGTTCGTGCTGTGGAACGCGTCCGGGCTCGAGAACAGCCTGTTCAACCTGTTTCTGGCCCTGGGCGCGTGGTCGACCCTGCGCGAGTCCCAGGAGGGCACCGCGCCGGTGTCGGCGCTGGCCTGGGCCGGCCTCGCCATGACCCGCCCCGAGGCCCCGCTGTACGCCGCCGTCGCCGGCATCCTGGGCTTCGGCTTCGTGCTGGCCCGGCAGGGCGCCAAGCGCGCCGTGACCTGGGCAGTGGTGTGGAACCTGCTGTTCGCGGCCACCTTCGGGGTGTGGTTCCTGTGGCGCTACCTGTACTTCGGCTGGCGCTTCCCCAACACCTACTACGCCAAGGTCGCCGACGAGATCGCCACCAAGCCGGTGAAGCTCGAGGGGCGCCGAGCCGAGTGGATGACTGCCTGGCTCGATTCGACCGAGAGCGGCTGGTACTTCTACCGAAAGTTCGTGTACTGGGATGGAAAAGGCTGGAAATACCTTCGGAATTACGCCCTATTCACGGCTCACGGCTTTCTGGTGCCCGTCTATGCACTGGGCCAGACCGGGATCATGGGACGGCGCGGCACGGCGGGCATCGTGGCCTGTCTTGGGGGGGTGATCCTGGTTGCCCCAGCCCTGACTCTCGGAGCCGGCGGTGTGGTGGAGCCCTGGGCATGGGGCGCCCTTCGCGTGTACAGCCTGGCGCTGTTGGTCGTGGTGCTGCCGCTCATCGGCGTGGGTCGGGCTGGACACCCGGCTCGTGTCCTGGCCTGGTTCCTGGCCGCAGTCAGCGTGTTCTTCGTGCTGTACAGCGACGGCGACTGGATGCGTGGCTTCCGATGGCTGGCGATGCCCTCCGTTCCCATGGCGGTGCTCTTCGCCGACGGGGCGGCGATGATCAACGACGAGATCTACGATCCGGAGCACCTCGAGGGTCTGGAAAGGAACGCCAAGCGCATGGGCCGTCGGGGACGCGTGTGGCTCGCGGCCACGATGCTGCTGATGCGCGACCAGACGACCCGCTGGCTGCCCCGCGGAATCGCCGCCTACCCGGTCATCGCCGGCATCATCGTGGCCTTCGTGTGGCTGGGCCGCCCCGAGACCAGCCCCTACGACGTGAACCGCCGGGTGGCCTACATGCAGTCCGCCGCCGACCGCCTGCACCTCGACCACGTCAAGCTGCTCGAGGTCGACATGGGCGCCCATATGTGGTGGTCGGGCTTTCAGCTGGTGGACATCGCCGGGCTGATCGACGTGCCCATGGCCCACCACCAGTGGCAGAAGCCCTTCGTGAACCAGTACGTCTACGAAGAACAGCGCCCCGACTTCGCGCACGTGCACCCCAGCGGCGGGTGGGGCTCGCGCACCAAGATGCGCCAACACGATGGCTGGCGCGAGTTCATCGAGATCCCCGCCTACCCCATCAGCCCCCGCATGCAGCACGTGGGCAACAACGTGCGCCGCGACCTGTTCGCCACCAAGGTGTGGGGGGGCACACCGGGCCGCGATGCGCGCTTTGGCCGTGTCGACGGCGAACAGCGCGAGGTGGTGGCCACCATGGTGGGCTGGGAGATGCCCGCTCCGCAGGTGGTGGCCGGGCAGGAGCTCTTCGTCGAGGTGGGCCTGCAGAAGGGCCGCACCGGCAAGCCGTTCCGCATGCACGTGCTGCTGACCGACGGCGAGCGGCTGCACGTGTGGGAGCTGCCCCCGGCCTACGACTGGCTCGAGATCAAGCGCTGGCGCCGCGACATCATCCGCAACCGCCACTCCCTGTCGGTGCCTGCCGACTGGCCCGATGGCAGCTACGATCTGGGCTTCGCCGTCACCGGCACGGCCGACGACCCGCGTGCCTACCCCGCGACCCATCCCCACGACCAACCCGTGTTCGCCAAGGGCGAGGTTCGATGGCAGGGGGCGGTGACGCTCGTGTCGGAGGCTGCCGCGACCGAGCTGGCCGAGGGCAAGATGCAGCGGGCCAGTGACCTGGGCCAGCAAGGACACTGCGAGGCGGCCGAGCTGCAGTGGCAGTCCGCCAGGCGCCACCTGGCCCGCGACCACGCCTGGCAGGGCCCTGCCCGCGAGTCGATCGACGAGTGGCTGTCGCTGTGCTTCGCCGAGCGCGCTGCCACCGCCGACAGCGACGGCGCCGCGGCCCAGGCCATCGCGAGCGCCCGGCTGTGGGACCACTGGCCCGAGCGCACCCGCGAGGTCGCCGCCACCCTCGCCGACCGCTGGGAGGCCACCGGCGACCAGCTGCACGCCGACGGCGACGACGACGGCGCGTACACCCACTGGGCCTGGGCGCTCACCGCCGACCCATCGCGCGCCTGGGTGCGCAAGCGCGCCGAGGCCGCCCGCGACCGCCTGCTGCTTCACCAGGAAGCCGAGCGTGACAAGGCCGAAGAGGCCCGCAAGCAGCGGCAGGAGCAGCGCAGGGACAAGGCCGAAGAGCTTCGAAAGAAGGCGAAGAACGAGCCATAGCGTCGCTGGATCGGGTGCAATGTGACAGGCGGCTGTCACATTGCGATGCCGCTCGAGACGGGGTCCTCAGCAAGAAACTCGTCGACAAGCCCCTTGTCATCGGCATCGCGCCAATGTTACGGTTCGGTGACACACATGAAACCACTGTGGATCCCATTCCTCGAAGGTCCCGCCGAGCAGCTGCGCTTCTCGGTTCCCGACCTCGACACCCTGCACGGCATCCTGGGCCGCTGGCTCGACGAGCCCGACCTCGACGACGAAGTCGAGACGGTCTACTTCGACAGTCCCGTGCCTCAGCTGCCGTTCGGCGGCCACCTGCGTGCATCTCGTCGCGGGCACGGCAGCCCCGACGACAGCTGGGTGTTGGTGCACAAGGCCGACCGCGACTCGCCAAACCAGGTGTGCCCCTACCCGGTGTCGCTCGCCGACGCGCCCCAGCGGGCGGCCGACGTCTTCCACACGCCCCTGCTGCAGCCCCTGTTCAAGGTTCGCTACACCCACCGGCGCTACGCCATGCGAAACGTGTGGCTGCACGTGTACCCCAGCGTCGAGTACACCTCCATGGTGCACCGCCCCCTGCCGCTGGGCACCGAGAATGCGCTGCGCGTCGGGCTCACCTGGCGCACGGGCCAGCACGCCCTGCCCGGCAAGCTCGAGCGCGCGCTGCGCTCGTTGCCCTGCCACCAGCGCAACTCCATGAAGTGGCTCGGCTTCGACCGACTGGGCAAGCTGTTCGCCGCGCCGGTGATGCAAGAACTGCCGGGCTACGAGTACGAGATCAAGCTGTCCAGCCGCACCCTCGACATCGACCCCTCCCACGCACCCTTCCCGCTGCTCGACGTGCGGCAGTCCGACAGCGTGCGCCGCTACTTCCCCGGCATGCGCGCCGGCATTCGCGACGGCGCGGCCATCGTGACCACCAAGGGTCCGGTGCAGGACATCGACGGCGTGCTCAAGCGCACCGAGCGCAAGATCAAGGGCCTGTCGCCGTGGGAGCTCGACCACACCGCACTCACGATGCGGCGCTTCAAGCGCGCGGTCAACGTCTTCAACCCCGACACGGGGCGTGTCTACACCATCTCGCTGCACGAGTGCCTGGCCGGTGACCGCCTGCAGCAGGTCGAGATCGAGTACGACGGCACGCTGATTCCCGACGCCGAGCTCCACCACCGCAAGTTCCGCGAGACCGGCAAGACCAAGCACCTGCTGCGCGCCGCCGAGGTTCTCGTCGACCTGGGCTTTGGGTCCGAGGCGCGGGCGCTGTGCGGCAAGCTGGCCACCATCGACCCCGAGCGAGCGGGCGAGGCCGCCAACCTCGCCGAGCGCTGCCCCGGCGACCGCGAGCCCAAGGCCAGCAAGAAGGTCGAGCGCGCCGTCATCGACGACATGACGCGCATCCGCAAGGCGCTGTGCAAGCACTACGACCTGTCGCTCACCGACACCACCAAGCGAAGCTGGCTGAAGTCCGTGCTGAAGGCGGCCTAGGCTGTCTGACGCGGGGGCGTCCGCGCTCTCCCATCGCGACTTCCGTCGCTTCTGGGCTGGGCACGCCCTGTCGGCGGTGGGCACGCGCATGCAAGAGGCCGCGGTGGCCTGGCACGTCTACATGCTCACCGACTCGGCGTGGGCGCTAGGCGCCATCGGGCTGTTTCGGCTGGTACCCATCGTGGTGCTGCTTGTCGCGGGCGGGGTGCTCGCCGACTCGGTGGATCGCCGGCGTCTGCTGCTGGCCAGCCAGGCCACGATGGGCATCGCCGCCCTGGCCCTGGGCATCGCGACGCTGGGTGGACTGCAGAGCGTGCTCGCCATCTACGCGGTCACCGCCGTGGCCTCAGCGGCGGCGGCCTTCGATGCTCCCGCCCGCAAGGCGCTGATCCCGCGGCTGGTGTCTGCGACGGCGCTGCCCTCGGCCTTGTCGCTGGCCGACGTCGCAAAGAACGCCGCCAAGCTACTGGGGCCGGCGCTCATGGGCGTGCTCGCCGCCTACGCCGACATCGGCTGGGTGTACACCCTCAACGGCCTGTCCTACATCCTGGTGCTGGGGGCGCTGCTGTCCATCGATCCCGCCCGCACCGCGGTGGACGGCGAGCCACCCGCCAGCCCGGCCGAGGTGCTGCAGGCCCTGAAGGCCGGCGCCGAGTGGCTGCGCGGTGCACCGGTGGTGTGGGGGCTGTCGGTGCTCGACGCGCTGGCCACCTTCTTTGCCTCGGCGCTCATCCTGCTGCCCATCTGGGCCAACGACATCCTGCACGTCGACGCGGCCGGCTACGGCTTGCTGGCCTCGGCGGCCGCCGCCGGTGCGCTCATCGCCGGCGGCGTGCTGACCGCCACGGAACCGCCGCGGCGGCCCGGCACCTCGGCGGTGGGCGCGGTGGTGGTGTACGGGGTGGCGACCGCCTTGTTCGGGCTCTCCCAGAGCTTCTGGGCCTGCTTCGCCGCGCTGATGCTGGTGGGCGCGATGGACACGGTCAGCACCGTGCTGCGCAACACGGTGCGCCAGCTCGCGACGCCCGATGAGCTTCGCGGCCGCGTGACCGCGTTCACCCTGCTGCTGTCCAAGTCGGGCCCCCGGCTCGGCGAGCTGGAGGCGGGGGTGGCGGCGGCGGTGCTGGGCGCACCTGCGAGCGTGGTGCTGGGAGGCGTGTGCTGCGTGGGTTCGGCCCTGTGGGTGGCCTGGCGCTGGCCTCAGCTCCGACAGTGGGAGCTGCCCCCGGCCACGCCGATGGAACCGCAGCCCGGGGTTCGGGGTTAGCAAGCGAGTCATGCGCCGAAACACCCTCGCTGTCGCCCTCTTCTTCACCCTGTTCGCCGGCCTGCTGATCGCCGGCCAGCGCCGTGCTCAGGCCGACGCCCCCGATGCGCGGGGCTGGTCCGAGGGCCAGGTGGCCGCTGGCGCCGCCCAGATCCTGGGCCCCATGCCCGACGACGCCACCATCGAGGGCCTGCCCGAGTCCTTCCTCAAGACGCTCAAGAAGCCCACCCTGGTGGTGTACTTCTCGCCGACCTGCCCCCACTGCCAGGCGGTGGCCCCGGAGTTGGTGCGCCTGCAAGACAGCCTGGGCAAAGATGCCGAGGTGGTGCTGGTGGCCACGGGCAACTCCACCCAAGAGCAGATCGACGCCTTCAACGACGACTATGCCGTCGACATGCGCGTGATCATCGACACCGAGCGCGAGATCGGGTCGGCCATGGGCGCCCGCTCCACCCCGTCGGCGCTGCTGCTCAACTACGACAAGAAGGCCAAGGTCGCCCACGTCGACGGTGTCTGGTACCCCTACACCCGGGGCATGGACGTCATCGTTCAGATGCGCGTGAACAAAGACCAGCCCTTTGCCGCCTTCCGCAAGGACGAGTACCACGGCAACCAGGCCTGCGCGTCGTGCCACGTGCAAGAGATGGACGCGTGGATGCTGTCTTTCCACTCGTTCGCCTGGGCCACCCTGGCCAAACAAGAGGAACACGAGAACCCCGAGTGCACCGGCTGCCACGTCACGGGCAACGAGCAGCCCACCGGCTGGGACGGCGACCCGCACAGCCACCTGGTGGATGTGGGCTGCGAGTCCTGCCACGGTCCGGCGGGCCCCCACGACGGCAACCCCACCGAGCCCAAGAACACCTGCGAGGGCTGCCACGACGACAAACACAGCATCGCGTTCTCGTACGAGAAGGGCCTGCCGCACATCGATCACTTCATGGCCAACGACCTGTCCCAAGAAGAGTGGATGGCCCGGCGCAAGGCGGTGTTCGACGGCGAGGCACCGCGCGCGCTGCTGGCCTTCCCCGAGGGCAAGACCCTGGGGCCCGAGGCCTGCGAGAGCTGCCACGCCAGCGAGGTGAAGTGGTGGCGCGAGTCCGACCACGGCAAGGCCATGGGCAGCCTGGCGTCGTGGCTCCCGCCAGAAAAGCGCTTGGTAGGCCCAGGCGACGAAGCCCCCGTCCCCGAAGACCACACCAGCGACGCCCAGTGCGTGCGCTGCCACGCCAGCCCCGACTCGATGGGCCCCATGCTGCCGACCGAGCTCGAGGCCTTCCGCACCGCCGATGGCGGGGTCGGCTGCGAGTCCTGCCACGGAAGCGCCGAGGCCCACGTGGCGGCCGGCGGGGGCAAGGACAACATCCAGGGCTTGGGCGAGAGCTGCCCCGTGTGCGTGCTCGAGGCGGTGTGCACGACGTGCCACACCAAGCAGTGGGACCCCGACTGGGAGCTCGAGCAGCGGTTGAAGGGTGTCGTCCACGAGTAGCCAGAACCAGCGCTACCGCGCATGGCTCGGCGTCTGGTCGAGCCTGGCGGCGCTGCTGGTGCTGGCCGCCTGGACCGCCGGGAACAGTCCGGTGTGGGTGGGCGACCAGCTCGTCTTCGAGGGCCTGGAGCCCGGCGCGGCGGGCGGTGGCGGCGGTGGGGTGGTGCGGGCGAGCAGCACGGTGTCCGGCATCCACTCCCGTCAAGAAAACACCACGGTGTCAGGCGACCACTCCGGCACACCATCCCCGCGAGCCCCCCTGCCGGACACCCTGCCCGCTCCGGCGCCCTCCCACGCCTCCGAGCCCGGCACCGGCCCAGACAAGGGCAGCCGGCCCAGCCCCAACCCCGGCACCGGCCCCAATCCCGGCACCGGCACCGGCACCAACCCCGGCACCGGCACCGGCGCCGGCACCGGCTTCGGAGCCGGCACCGGCACCGGCGGTCCCTACGCCTTCGCGGGTCAGATCTACGCGCTGGAGCCCAGCACCCGCCAGCTGCCCCGCTTCGGCAAGCTCACCCCATCGGGGCGCATCTTCGCGCGGGCGCTGAACGTGCAGCCGCGACGCTTCGACATGGGCTTTCCCGGGGTCACCGACCGCACCGAGTGGTTCGGCCTGGTGTACGACGGGGTGATCCGGGTCACGCGCCGCGGTGAGCACCAGTTTCGCCTGCTGAGCGACGACGGCGCCGCCTTGTACATCGATGGCCACCGGGTGGTCGACAACGACGGAGCCCACGCCCCCCGCGAGGCACAGGGCTCACGCCACCTGCGCCCCGGCTTGCATGCCGTGCGCATCGAGTACTTCCAGGGGCCCCGCTACCGCGTCGCCCTGGTGGCCGAGACCGCGCAGCCCGGCGGCACCTGGCAGCTGCTCGACGCCGCCCAGGACATGCCCCAGCCGGTGCGCACGGCCGACGGCTGGACCGTGCGCATCGCCAAGTCCGACCTGGTGCGCGGCGGCCGCGTCAGCGACGCCGCCCGCGCGTGGGTCGCCGGCCTGGCCCGTGCCCTGGCCGTCGACGAGGTGCGCATCGAGGGGCTGGGAACGCGCCGCCAGCGGGCGCTGACACCCGCACTCCTCCAGGGGAGCGGCGCGCTCACCGTCCAGGTGCTCGCCCCGTGACCTGCAGCCAGGGATGTCATCCCTCGGCTATTCGCTCCGGGGCAGCACCAGCATCAGCAATGCCCAGCCGCCGCCCACCACCAGCAAGGCCTCGGTCCACCCCACCCAGCTCCACACACCCGCCAGCTCGTCGGCGCGGTCGAGCAGGGTATGCGTGCACCCGCTGAGCGCGTGTTCGTGCCAGCAGTCGAGCGAGGCTTCGCGCACCCGCCGAATCAGCACCAAGCCCGTCACCAGCGGCGCCACGCCCGCCAGCAGGGAGCCTATGGCAAAGCGCCGGGCGAGCCACAGCGGCGTGCGCAGCCAGCCCAGGCGATGGCGAAAGCCGTGCATCAGGTTCACCAGCACCAGTGAGGCGAGCAAGACCGTCTGCACCGCGAACACGTAGTGCCAGGCGCCGGCATCACAGAGGGTCAGGCCGCTCTGCAGGTCGCAGATCAGCTCGGTATCGGGGAGCATGGGAAGGGACTCCTTTGTCGCTTTCCCTGACGGACCGGCAGCGCGCGCCCCGGTTCCGTCACGCCCTGTCGCGGCGGCGCATCAGCACCGCCAGGAGTCCCATCAGCCCCCAGCCCATCCCGGTCGAGCGGCCGCTGTCGCACGCGCACCCTCCCGAGAGCGTCAAGGTGCGGTCTGTGCCCGAGCAGTCATTGTCGATGGCGTCGTTGGGTGTGTCCGGCGCGCCCGGATGCACGTTGGGGTCGGTGTCGTCGCAGTCGTCGCCGTTGTTGGTGTCGCGAACGTAGCCATCGCCGTCGCCGTCGAACTCCAGTCGGCCGGTGCAGTCGTTGTCGAAGCCGTCATAGGGATCGATCTCGGTGTTGCCCGGGAAGGCGGCCGCCGACCCGTCGTTGCAGTCGTCGTTGTTGTCCACGTAGCCCGCAGGCTGCATGCACCGATCGAGCGGACTGGCCGGCGTCGTGGAGGGCGTGGCGCGCCCAAAGCTGTCGGCGTCGGCATCGATGTACCAGGGCTGCGTGGGGAAGTCGTCGTCAAGCACGCCGTTGCAGTCGTTGTCGAGCAGATCGCACACCTCGGTGCCCCCGGGGAAGGCCTGATCGGCAGCGTCGTTGCAGTCGCCGGTGGCGGTGACCCAGCCGTCGCGCTCGCCGCAGCCGCTGATGGGCGAGACCGTCGCGCTCGACCCAAAGCCGTCGCCATCTTCGTCGCGGTACAGGGTGACCGTGGGCAGTCCGTCATCGACCGTGCCGTTGCAGTCTTGATCGACGCCGTCACAGACCTCTTCGGCGTCGGGGTTCACGCCGTCGTCAGCGTCATCGCAGTCGGTGTCGTCGGCCACGTGGTCGGCGGGGGCCGCGCACACATCAACGCCCGCGCCGGGGTCTCCAAAGCCGTCGGCGTCGGCATCGGCGAACCATGTGCTTACGGGCAGCCCGTTGTCGGCGACCAGATCGCAGTCCTGGTCGATGCCGTCGCACACCTCGGGGGCGTCGGGATGGATCCCGGCATCAGCGTCGTTGCAGTCGGTGGGCTCCGAGACGTAGCCCGTGGGCATGTCACAAGCGTTCACCACCTCTGACGCCAGCCCGTAGCCGTCGCTGTCGTCGTCGCGGTACCAGTCGACGCCCACGAACACGCTGTCATCGGCGTCGATATCGCCGTCGCAGTCGTTGTCGACGCCGTCGCAGAGCTCGGTGGCGCCGGGGTACACGTCGGCGCGCGTCGGATCGCAGTCGTAGACGTTCGGCACGCCGTCGCCGTCGGCATCCTCCCAGGCGCGGGCGTCGGCGTCGGGCCCGCCCAGCCAGCCGATGTCCGAGACGCTGCCGTCGAGGTCGACAACTGCGGGATCGCCCGCATTCACCAGGTTGCCGCCCATGATGGGGTAGGCCCGGTCGTTGCTGCAGTCGCCGTCGAAGCTGTAGCCCCCCAGATCCGGGGCCTCGGCGGTGATGTTGCCCACCCCCAGCTGCGCATCGGTCCACAGCCCCACCAGGTTGCCGTTGGGCAGGTCGTGCCACAGCCCGTAGGTGAACGCACCCGACCCCAGCACATCGGTGAGTCCAGCCCCTGCCGGGCCAAAGGCCGTGAGGTTGTTGGTGTGGGTGAGCCCGGCGTCGGCCACGGTCACCGCGCGCGTGTCATTGCCGATGAGGCTGTTGTTGAGCAGATCGACCACCGCCCCGCCCCGCATCAGCAGCACCCCGTTGCCCGCCGCCGTGTTGTCGATGAACAGGTTGTTGTTGATGGTGTGCACGCCGCCGTCGAGCACGGCGACCTGCGCGGTATCGGCGTGGTTGTCGCAGATCACGTTGCGGCTCAGCACCGCGTCGGTGCTGGTGAGCTCGAAGGCTGGCGCGCCACTCCAGCTCGCGCCGATCAGGTGGTTGTCGGTCAGGACGAGCGAGTCGACGGCGGTCGCCGAGAGGTGCTGACGGCCGGCCATCAGCGTGCTGCCCTCGATCACCAACGTCGCGCTGCCGCTGGCGCCCGACGCCGACACCACGCGGTGCGGGTGCGCGAGCTGGCTGGCTCGGATGGTGTACGACACCGAGCGCGAGCCATCTTGCAGCACGATGCCCCGGCTGAAGTCGGGCCCATTGCTGTGAAACGAGATGCCATCGACCAGCAGCTCGGCGGCATCATTGGTGAAGATGGTGCCCGAGTTCACGTCGGTGACGGTGTTGCCTTCGATCGTGCCGCCGGTGAGCGAGACGTTGGCGCCCGCGCTCGCCATCAGAGCCGAGGCGCGGGTTGCGAGGCCCGAGACATAGTCGGTGTCCACGCTGGTGAAGCGTCCGCCGCGCACGAAGACGTGGCCGCCCTCGGTCGCCGAGTTGGCTTCGAAGGTGCTGTCTTGAACGTCGACCGTGCAGCCCGCCTCCAGCAGCATCGCGCCGCCGCGAGCCGCGGTGTTGTTCTCGAACCGGCTATCCGCGACGTTCACGGTGCCGTCGTCGCAGTGCATGCCCCCACCCTCGAGCGCGCTCACCACGTCGGCGACCACCACGTCGGTGAGGTTCAAGGTGAGGTCGCCGTCGACGTCCACGACCCGAGCGCTGGCGTTGGTGAGCGTCACGCCCTCGACATCGATCTCGCAGGCCGCCGACGCACAGCGCGCGCGCAGGGTGTACGAAGGCCCGCCGGTGAGCGTCGCCCCGGGCAGCCCCACGATGTGCACCGTCTTGTCGACCGACACGGCCTGGTCGAAGGACTCGCCGGCCAGTTCCACCACATCGATCGGAGTGGCCGCGTCGACCGCGGCCTGAACGGACGCATAGCTGCAGCCGCTGGCACACACGTCGAGCGTGGCCGCGGACGCCGACGAACAGGCGGTCCACGCGGCAAGCATCAGAACGGGGCCGGGAGCTTTCACACGCACCCACGCACCATAGCCGCGACGGTGGGGTTCGCGCGATGTACGCTTTGATCGATGCCCGTCGAGCGAGCCCGCATCGACCCCGAGCACGGTCCACTCATCCGCGTGCTCATGCAGCCCCACGCCAGCCGACCGGACGCCCAGCCCTACGAAGGGTTCGCGCTCATCGACACGGGGGCCAAGCACAGTGGTGTGCACGCACCGATCGCCGGACGCCGGCTGGGCTGGCAGGTGAAGGGCGCGGTCGAGCTGTTCACGCCAGGAACCACCAGCGACGCCATGCCCGTCTACGGCGGGCACCTCATCATCAAGCGCGACGGAACTCCGGTGAAGATGGACTTCGTGGGCCTGGTGCTCGGCTACTACGCCCGCGATCTCGAGGTCGTCGCCCTGCTCGGCCGCGACTTCCTGGAGAACAAGGTGCTGGCCTACGACGGGCGAAAGGGGGAGTGGACCCTGCACTGGTAGCGCAGGCGGCGAACGATGAACGACGACGTCAACTTGATCGCGCTCGCGATTCCGGCCTTCCTGGTGCTGATCCTGCTCGAGATCGTCGCCAGCCGCATCGCCGGCCAAGACGTGTACCGCTTCGACGACGCGGTCACCGATCTGGGCTGTGGCATCGGTCAGCAGGCCACCGGCGTGTTCGGCAAGATCGTGGTCCTGCTGGCCTACGTCTGGGTCTTCGACAACCTCGCGGTGTGGGAGCTGCCCGGCACGTGGTGGGGCTGGGCCCTCGCCACCCTGGCCGTCGACTTCGCCTACTACTGGTGGCACCGCGCCAGCCACCGCATCAACGTCATGTGGGCGGCCCACGTCGTGCACCACCAGAGCCAGGACTACAACCTGGCCGTGGCGCTGCGGCAGGCCTGGTTCACCAAGTTCACCACCCTGCCCTTTCACCTGCCCCTGGCCATCGCCGGCATTCCTCCGGTGATGTTCTTTGTCAGCGACGCCATCAACACGCTGTACCAGTTCTGGATCCACACCGAGCTGGTGCCCAAGATCCCGGTCGTGGGGCTGGTGATGAACACGCCGTCCCACCACCGCGTGCACCACGGCATCAACCCCGAGTACATCGACCGCAACCATGCCGGCATCTTCATCATCTGGGATCGCATGTTCGGCACCTTCGAGCCCGAACAGGCCCCGGTCGTCTACGGCACCGTGACGCCCTACACCCACTGGGACAGCGTGTGGGCCCACTTCGACTACTGGCACAAGCTGTGGGGCCTGTCGCGCAGCGCACCCACCTGGCAGGGCAAGCTGTGGGCATGGTTCGCGCCGCCCGAGTGGCGCCCCGATGGCGACGTCACCATTCCCCCGGTCGACCGCGGCGCCTTCGTGAAGCACAGCACGCCGACGCCGCTGCTCACCCAGGTCTACGTGGGCCTGCACTTCTTTCCCGTGGTGGGCGTCGTGGTGGCGCTGCTGCTGTTCGAGAAGACCGCGCCCTGGTTCGATCTGGGCGTCGGCGTCGCCCTGGTGCTGCTCACCCTGCAAGGCTGGGCGGCCCTGCTGGACGGCCGCGAGAGCGCCAGGGAGTGGGAGTGGATGCGGCTCGTGCTGGTGGGCGCCTCAGCGCTGGTCTACCTGCAAGGGCCCCTATTGATCGGGGCGATCGGGCTGGTGCTCGTCAGTGGGGTGCTGCTGTGGCGCGTCTCAGCGGCTCCGGCGGTCGAGCCAGCGGCAGCGAAGTAGTCTCCCGCCCGCCTACCAAGCCCCGCTGACCGCGGTGAACTCGCCACCACGAACCGCCACGCCCAGCGCGTGGAGGTCGGGGTACAGCACCTGATCGTCGTGCCACCGCTCGACCCGCTCACGCACCCGGTCCCGCGTCGTCGCCGTGCCCTGCCCCGCCGGACCCTCCCCGCGCTCGAGTTGCAGATCGAGGCCCTGGGCGCCGCACATCAGCTCGATGGCCAGCACGTCGGCCAGTGCCTCGATGACCAGCAGCGCCCCCCGAGCGGCGATGGGCCCCATGGACACGTGGTCTTCGTGGTGCTGCACGGTGGGGATGGTGTCGACGCTGGCCGGGTGGCTCCAGCCCTTGCACTCGCTCACCAGGCTGGCGGCGGTGTACTGCGCGATCATGAGCCCGCTGTTGAGGCCCGTTCCGGGCACCAGGAAGCTGGGCAGGCCCGAGAGCTGGCCGTAGGTCATGCGGAACACCCGGCGCTCGGCGATGCCCGCCACCTGGGTGAGCGCGATCTTGAGCTGGTCCATCGCGCTGGCGACGGGCGCGCCGTGGAAGTTGCCCGCCTCGACGATGTCACCGCCCTGCAGCACCAGCGGGTTGTCGCAGGCCCCGTTGAGCTCGCGCGTGACGATGGTCTCGACATGGTCGAGCGTGTCCCAGGCCGAGCCCAGCACCGCTGGCAGGCAGCGGATCGAGAAGGGGTCGGGCTTGCGACCCTCGCCGCACAGCCCCGAGCCCAGGAGCTGGCGCTGAAGCCGTCGTGCGGTGTCGACGGCGCCAGGGTGGCGGCGTGCACCGAGCGCCTCGACGGACAGGCAGTGCAGATCGGCGCGAACCACGTCGAAGGACAGGGCCGCGGCCGCCTCGGCGGTCTGCAGCAGGCGGCGCGCACGGTGGCAGGCGATGGCCGCGATGGCCGCCGTCATGGTGGCGCCGTTGATCATCGACAGCGCCTCTTTCTCGGTGGGCGAGACCGGCTCGAAAGAACGCGGCACCGAGCTGGCCGGCACCGGCTTGCCGTGCTTCCACACCTTGCCGCCAAAGCCGCAGGCAACGCGCGAGATGTGCGCCAACGGCGCCAGATCACCGGCCGCGCCGACGGAGCCCTTGGACGGCACCACCGGGATGATGCCCTCGCGCAGCATGTGCACGTACACCTGGGCGATCTCTTTTCGGGCGCCGCTCGTGCCCGTGGCGAGCACATTGGCGCGTGCCGCCATCACCGCGCGGGTCAGGTCTTCGGGAAGGGGCTCGCCGACGCCCGCGCAGTGCCCCAGCACGAACGCGCGAACCACGGCCTCGTCGGAGCGCTCGCCCTGCATCAGGAAGGGCCACTTGCCGCGCACGACGTGGGGGTCGCCGGCTGTCGCGTACCAGCGCGCCGAGCTCTCCATGCGCAGCAGCGCGTTCTCGTCGATGACCGCATCGGCGCCGGCGCCGATGCGAGACAGCGCTGCGGGCGTCAGGGTGCGGCCGTCGAGGCGAACGAAGCCCGCGTCACCCATCGAGCGCCTCCCGAAGCGGCCCGCAGGCCCGCTCGACCTGCTCGACGATGCCGCCGTCGCGCACGGCCCCCGCGATGGCCTCGATGTCGTCGGCCGGGCACTCGCTGGGACGCCGGCCGCCGAGCACGCCCTCGACGCTGGCCAGCGCCGCCGCGGTGCCCTCGCCCAGCTGCAGGCCCGGGTCTTCGTCCAGGCGCGCCCACACCGCGTGGGTCGCAGCGAGCAGCTCGATGGCCACGATGTGCACGCAGTTGTCGAGCACCTCGGCTGCGCGGCGGGCCGCCGTGGTGGACATGGCCACGTGATCCTCCTGGTCTTCGCAGGTGGGGATGCTGTCGGCGCTGGCGGGCCACGCGAGCGAGCGGTTCTCGGACACCAGCGCGGCCGCGGTGGTCTGGGGCACCATCATGCCCATCGTGGGCTGGTCGCTGCGTACGAGGTGCGGGGGCAGCCGCGCGGACAGGCTGCCCGTCGTGAGTCGATAGGTGCGGCGCTCGCTGAGCGCGCCCAGCTCGCACAGGGCGAGCTTGAGGTGGTCGGCCGCCATGCCGACGGGCTCGCCGTGGAAGAGGCCGGCGCTGTACGCCTTGTTGGCATCGCCGGCGTCGAGCAGGATGAGCGGGTTGTCGGTGGCCGCGTTGACCTCGACCGCGACCTGGGAGCCCGCAAAGCGAATGCCGTCGCGAACCGCGCCCAGCACCTGGGGTGTGCAGCGCAGCGCGTAGGCGTCTTGCACCTTGTCGGGCATCGAGTCCACCAGCGAGCTGCCCTCGAGCAGCATGCGGAGGTTGGCCGCGCAGTCGACCGCCCCTCGATAGGGGCGCAGCGCGTGCACGCCCGGGTGCAGCGCGCGGGTGACGCCGCGAAGCGCCTCCCACGACATGGCCGCCGCGATCTCGGCGGTGCGCACCAGCCGATCGGCGTCCCAGCATGCCAGCGCGGCAATCGCCGTCGACAGCTGGGCCCCGTTGCTCATCGCCAGCCCCTCTTTGGGGCCCGGCACCAAGCGCTCGAGGCCGGCCGCGGCCATGGCGGCGCGCCCGTCGGTGCGCTGCCCCCCGTGCCAGGCGACTCCCGACTCTTCGGGCCGGTCCGCCCGGTCGCGGAACACCACGAGCGCCAGGTGGCACAGCGGGGCCAGATCGCCCGACGACCCGCAGGACCCCTGGCTGGGCACCTCGGGCACCACGTCGGCATCGAGCATCGCCGCCAGGGTGTCGACCAGCGCTGGGCGGCAGCCGGACGCGCCCTTGGCCAGCGCATTGGCGCGCAGCAGCATCATCGCGCGCACCGCATCGTGCGGCACCGGACGCCCCACCCCGGCGGCGTGGCTGCGCACCAGGTTCCACGAAAGCTGCTGGATGTCGGCCGGCCCGATGCGCACCCGCGCCAGCGACCCGTAGCCCGTGTTCACGCCGTACACCGACATCGGCGCGCCGGCCGTGTCGGTGAGCGTGCCCGCAGCGGCCGCCGAGACCCAGCTGGCGGTGCGCTCCATCGCCGCGCGCGCCGGGTCGGTGAGCTGCACCGGCGCCCGCTGCCGGGCCACACGCACGATGTCACCGAGGGTGAGGGATGCACCGTCGAGGGGGAGCGCTTTCATCAGGCCGGGCTAACAGGGAGCGCGGGCACCCGTGCCCACCGCCCAGGAGCCTCCATGTCCACCGTCCTCGTCACCGGCGCCAACCGCGGCATCGGCCTGTCCTTGTGCAAGCACTACCTGTCGCGCGGCGATCGCGTCATCGCCGCCTGCCGCAAGCCATCCGAGGCGCTCAGCGCCCTCGACGTCCGGATCGAGAGCCTGGACGTGGCCGACGGCGACAGTATCGCCGCGCTGGCCCAGCGCCTGGACGAAGCGATCGACGTCTTGATCAACAACGCCGGCATCCTGAAGAGGCAGACCCTCGATCAGCTCGACGTCGACGGAATCCGCGCCCAGTTCGAGGTCAACGCGCTGGGTCCGGTGCGGGTGACCGCGGCGCTGCGCAGCAAGCTGAAGAAGGGTGCCAAGGTGGGCATCGTGACCAGCCGCATGGGCTCCATCGCCGACAACACCTCGGGCAGCCACTACGGCTACCGCATGTCCAAGGCCGCGGTGAACACCGCTGGCGTGAGCCTGGCGCACGATCTGCGCGCGCAGCAGGTGGCGGTGGTGTTGCTGCACCCCGGCTACGTGAAGACCGCCATGACCGGCGGCAACGGCAACTGGGGCCCCGACGAGGCCGCCGCGGGTCTGATCGAGCGCATCGACGAGCTCACCCTCGAGACCAGCGGAAGCTTCAAGCACGCCAACGGCGAGACGCTTCCCTGGTAGCGCGGACGCACCACGACATCTGGTGACCAAGGAATCGCCCCGCCCGACGCACTGACGGACCGATGCGAACCTTGACCACCCTCCTGTTCTTGGCCGCCTGCGCCCCAGACGGTCCAACCCTCGACATCGACTGGGCCGCCCAAGGCGTGCAGCTGCACGTTCTTCACGCCGAGCCCGGCCACACCTACGAGGTGGGCCTCGTCGATGTCGGTCCTGACGGCATCGTCTCGGAGGACTGCCGCCACGACCGCGTCTGCCACTACGTCGACGGCGGGTCGGCCCTCTTGCGCTACGGCGACCACACGGCGCTCGCCGGCAGCGAGTCCGAGCTCGCTTGGCTGCTGTGGGAGCGCGAGACCGGAAGGTGCTGGGTCGGCGGCGCGCAGACGCGTCGGTGGGAGGGGCTCGGGTGTGGGACCGCGGGGATCGGGGGGGGATCGGGGGGTCAGGCAACCAAAGGATCACGCTAGACCCGCAGAACTAGCCGATCCCCCAGGAGTCTCATGGACTCTTGACCAAAGGTTCCCGCCGGCTCCAAGCACAGGCCCAAGACCCGGCATGCCCCCGACCATTGGTTAAAGGTCCATGAGACTCCTGGCGAACAGGCACGGACAGCGCATCGGGCTGGGACCTTTGGTTGCCTGACCCCCCGAGCACCCTACAGTGCCACCGCCTCCCAGGTCTCTTCCTGCTCTTCATCTCGGGACGCGCGCTCGACCTTCATGCCCATGTGGGTGTCGAAGCGGATCTTGCTGTCCTTGCCTTGCTTCTGCCACGCGGCGTAGATGGGCCCCGCCGGCACCAGGCGGTCGGGTCCGCGCCCGATCAGGTCCATGCGCCCCCACGCCCGCAGGGCCTCGCGCACATAGGGCCACTCCTCGCGCTTCCAGTAGAACAGCAGCGCGCGCTGGCGGCTGCGTTCCTTGCTGCCCTTGGCGGTGTACACCGCCTTGCCGGTGAACGGGTCGTGCCCCGAGTAGAAGGTCGCCGTGGCGATGGTGGCCGGCGTGGGAATGAACATCTGAACCTGCCGGGGGCGAAGGTTCTGCGCCTTCATGTACAGGGCCAGCTCGATGGTGGCGTTGGCGTCGACGCCGGGGTGCGCGCATTGGAAGTAGGGCACCAGGAACTGCTTCTTGCCCAGGTCGTCATTGGCCTTGCGGAAGCGCTCCATGAACCGGGTGAAGTACTCGATGCGCGGTTTCTTCATCTCGGCGAGCGCCTGGGCCGAGGCGTGCTCGGGGGCGACGGACAGCTGGCCCTGGGTGTGGTGCTCGGCGAGTTCTTCGACGAACTCGTCGTCGAGGTCGGCCAGATCGTAGCGAATGCCTGAGTTCACGTACACCTGCCGCACACCCTTCATGCGGCGCGCCCGCCGCAGCAGGTCGAGGTAGGGCTTGTGGTCGGTGCCGTAGTGCTTGCAGCGCTTGGGATGCAGGCAGGACACGCGCCGGCACACCTTGTTGGCCTCTTCATCCATGCACTTCATGTGGAACATGTTGGCGGTGGGCCCGCCCATGTCGCTGACGATGCCGTTGAAGTCGGGGCGCGCGGTCATCTGATCGAGCTCGCGCAGCACACTCTCGGACGAGCGGCTGGTCACATCCTTGCCTTGGTGGATGGTGAGCGCGCAGAAGCTGCACCCGCCCGAGCACCCGCGGTTGACCGTGATGGAGCCCTGGATGCTCTGCAAGGCAGGAATCGGCTCGCGGTAACAAGGGTGTGCCGCGTACTGGTAGGGAAGCTCGTGCAGCTTGTCCATGTCGGCGGTGGTGAGCGGCACCGCAGGCCGCTGACAGACGACCGTCTTGCCGCCGTGGTCTTGCACCAGCACGCGCCCGCAGTGGGGGTTGGACTCGCGGTACATCAGCCGGGTGACCACGTTGAACTGCAGGGGGTCGGCCTTGCACTCCGCCAGGCTGGGCAGCGCCAGCACGCCGTCCCCCTCGGGCGCCGGCGTCTTGGAACCCAGCCAATAGGCCGTACCCGGGATGTCGCGGCAGTCCTCGATGGTGCCGCCGTCGGCCAGCCGACGCGCGATGTCCAGGATCGCGTATTCGCCCATGCCGTGCACCAGCAGGTCGGCCTTGGAGTCGATCAGGATGCTGCCGCGCAGCCGGTTCTGCCAGAAGTCGTAGTGCACCAGCCGGCGCAAGCTGGCCTCGATGCCGCCGATGACGACGGGAACGCCCTTGAAGGCCTGCTTGCAGCGCGCCGTGAACGGGATGGTGGCGCGGTCGGGGCGCTGCCCCATCTGACCGCCGGGAGCGTAGGCGTCGGAGCTGCGCAGGCGCCGGCTCGCGGTGAACTTGTTGACCTGCGTGTCCATGTTGCCGGCGGTGACGCCAAAGAACAGCCGCGGCCGCCCCAGCGCCTGGAAGTCGTCGACCTTGGACCAGTCGGGCTGGGCGATGATGCCCACCTTGTAGCCGTGCGCCTCGAGCCAGCGCCCGACGGCGGCGACGCCCCACGACGGGTGGTCGACGTAGGCATCGCCCGTCACCAGGATGATGTCGAGCTCGCCGCGCGCCTCTTCGGGCGTCATCGGTAGGAAGGGTCGGGGTGCGTGCATGGGCAGCGATCTAACGGCATACTGCGACCATGCGCCTCACCGTCGTCGCCTTCGCCCTATTGTTCGTGCTCACCGGCTGTGGAGGCGGCACCTGCGAGTGGGCCGAAGGCAGCGCGGTCGCGACCGGCGAGGTGTGGAGCAACAGCGCTGGATGCGGCCCGGTCCACGGCTTGCTGCCCAGCATCTCGCAGTACGAGGACGACATCCGGCTGACCTTCTGGGGCGGCGCCGTGCTCTCGGACACCGAGCCTCAGGTGTTCATCTCGCAGGCCGACCTGCGCGCGGCCATCGACGCGGCCGATCCAGATGGCACCGACCTGGCGATGCACGGCGAGTGGTTCGTGAACTGCCAGGGCACCATCGACTGCTACGAGGTGAACGGCATGACCGCCGACAGCCGGTTCACCTACCTGCGAAAGGGCAGCAAAGAGACCCTGCAGTCGGGCGAGTACCACCGGTTTTCCTGGGACATCACGCTGGGAAATCCCGAGGAGGTCTACGTGCACCTGTGGGGCGAGGACTGGCTGGGCATCGACTTCTGGTGGGAGTAGGGCATCACGAGCCCCGCCGCCGCCTGACCAGCACCCCCATCACCACCACCCACACCGGAATCACCCGGGCCGGCACGGTGACCGAGCTGCACCCCCCGCAGTCGTCGCCGCCGGCGTCGCAACCCAGCAGCTGACCGACATCGAAGTCGATGCCCGGACCGCCATCGCAGCCCAGGCCGCTGATGTCACAGCCCTCGACCACCAGCGGGTCGATGTCGGTGGTGTCGACCACGGTGTAGGCCGACTGCCACTCGCCGTCGTCGCTGGGCAGCCAGACGAGGCGCGACAGACGGGCCCCCTTCAGATCGGGCAGCGCGACCTCGGGCAGCAGCTCGTCGGGCAAGAAGCTGCCCAGGGCGAAATCCACCAGGCCGCCGACCCCCAGGCCATAGCCCGGCGAAAGCCACTCGCTCGGCCGTTCCTGCACGGTGATGCTGCCGGGATCAATCTCGAGCCCAGCGGCGAGCACCCCATCCACCAGATCGACCTCGATGCCCAGATCGGCGTCGACGTCGACGGTGGCGATGCGCACCGCCCGGTAGTCGACCTGGGACACCAGGCTGATGCCCAGGTCGTGCACGCCTGCCCGAATGATGGGCTGGTCTTCGTCGAAGGCGGTGAGCGGCGCGGGGCCGGGCTCGATCGCGATCCGCGCCGGGGCGCCCTCGCCCGTGATCTCCACCAGCTCGCCGCCAAAGAAGGCGCCCACCAGGTCGGTGGTCAGCGGCGCGCCGTTGAGCTCGTCGACCTCGAGGCACAACGCGCCCGAGGCCATGAGCGTGTGCAGGATGGCGTCGGTCAGGTCGCGGCTGATGAAGGCGCCCAGGTCGTACTCGAGCGACGTGTCCCAGGCGGTGGCATCGACCGCGGGCCAGTCGGGGGTGCTCTGCACCGGATCGCCGAGATCCGAGGCGCACTGCGCCACCTCGGGCAGGCCCACGCCAGCGGCGAGCCCCACCACCAGACCCCGGTCGTCGATCGCCACGGTGTCTGGCGTCACGGACAGCGTCATCGGAGAGCCCAGCAGGTCGACCTGCAGGTCGATGTCCAGGCTGTTCAGGGCATCCTCGACCGCCTCTTCGACGGTGGGCGCCAGATCATCGAGGGCCGGGCCCAGGGCATCGGCCAGCAGGTCGCCGATGGCATCGGGGTTCTGCCCCAGCAGCGTTCCCACGGCACTCGCGAGCAGGCAGTTGTCCAGCGGATTGGTGATGGGTGTGAAGCTGTAGCCCACATCGCTGACCGTCGCGTCGAAGCCAGATGGCGTGCTCGCCAGCGCCATGGTGAAGCTGGCCTCGAGGCCCGTGGTGGGCAGCTGCAGGTCGCAGGTCTCGTTCAGGTTGGTGAGGATGGCGCAGTCACCCGTCACCACCGCGGTCGTGGCCTCGGAGTCGAGGGTGGCGAACAGGGACAGCGTGAGCTCGCCCGTGCTGGTGTCGAGCAGCACCGCGTCGGTCGACAGCAAGATGTCGAAAGCCGCGAGGCTGTAGTCGATGCTGGTGCTCGAGTCGCACTCCAGCGAGCCAGTGGCGTCTTCGATGCCGATCTCTTGGGGCATCAGCGCCTCGACCGCATCGCCCACATGGCCCAGCCCCTGAGGGGTGACGTGCACCTGGACCGCGTGCTCGATCTCGATGGAAAGGGGATCGGCGCTGGCCGCGGGCAAGAAGAGCAACAGGCTGGTGAGGCCGAACATGGCCCGAGTATAGCTGTAGGCCGATCGATCCGCGTACAATGGCGACCATGCGCGTGCTCCTCCCCATCGCCCTCGTCCTCGCCGCCGGCTGCCGCAACGGCGAAGAGCCCGGCGACACCAACGTCGACACGCGCACCTTCAGCCTGCAGTTCGAGGTCAGCCAAGACAGCGTGATGGGTGGACAGGGCGCTGCCATCGCGCTGACGGTCGTCGACCAGGATGGTGTGGCCGCCGACGCCGAGCTGAGCCTGACCAGCGATCGTGAGGATGCCCTGCAGTGGGGCATCAGCGAGATCGTTCCCCGCATCGCTGGCGACCACACCATCACCGCGACCGCGCTGGTCGAGGGCCAGACCGTGACCGCCTCCGACACCCTCGAGGTCACCGCCGCCGAGGCCGCGATCGTCGACCTGAACCTGGACGACTACCAGATCTCGGCCGGCGACGAACTCGCCTGGTCGGTCGAAGCCATGGATGCCTACGGAAACCCCGTCGACGCCGCCGAGGTCACGGTCGAGATCCTCGAGGACACGGGCGACGCCACCCTGGGCACGGGCACCGTCACCAGCACCGTGCCCGGCGACTACGTGGTCGAGGCGCGCCTGGGCGACGCGGCCGACGCCGAGGTCTTCTTCGTGGTGGCCGGGCCAGCCGTGGGCATCGACCTGACGCTGTCCAACACCCAGCTGGCGGCCCGCGAGTCGGCCAGCGCCTTCGTCGAGATGTGGGACGACTACGGAAACGAGGCCTCCGACCCCTACACACTCACGGTCGACAACCCCGACGCCACCATCAGCGGCCGCAACATCACCTTTTGGGAAGAGGGTTGGTACACGGTCACCGCCACCATCGACGGCACCAGCATCAGCGACGCCGAGGGGCCCTTCCTGATCGACGGCAGCGGCCCCGTCATCACCTTGGCCACGCCCGATCGTGGGCACTGGGAGCTGTCCAACACGGTGACCGTGGCGGGCACGGCGATCGACACCTGGCAGTCCGTGGCCGCCGTCGACGTGAACGGCACCGCGGCGACCGTGGCCAGCGACGGCAGCTTCAGCAGCGATGTTCCCGTCGGCTGGGGCATCAACGTGATCTCCACCACGGCCTGGGACGACGGTGGCAACGTCAGCAACGACACCCGCGCCGCCCTGGCCGGCGACTTCATCGGCTACGGCGAGAGCTCCGACGATGGCCTGGTGGTGCGGCTCAACGAGGGCCCAGGCGGCCTTGACGCCATCGAAGACCTGGCGCTGGGGCTGGTGAGCGACCTCGATCTGGGCGCGCTGCTCCCCAGCGGCGCGATCTTCTCGGACAGCAGCCAGTCCTGCCTGCCCTGGTGGCTCGGTGGGGGCTGCGTCACCTGGTACAGCATCGACCTGTACGTGACCAACCCCACGTTCAACAGCCTGGACGTGGTGCTCGATCCCCGCAGCAACAACCGGCTGTTCACCCGCCTGGACGTCAACGGCGTGAGCGTCGATTGGAACGCCAACGGCACCCTGGTGGGCGCGGGCGTCTCGGGGTCGGGCGACATCACCGCTAGCCGCATCCGCGCCGACATGATGCTGCGACCCACCATCGTCAACGACGCCATCGACGTAAACGTGCTGTCGCTCACCGCATCCACCCAGAACTTCGACTTCACGCTCAACGGCACCTTTGGCGACATCCTCGAGTTCTTCGGCGCCGACCAGCTGGTCGCCAACCTCATCGAAGACGCGCTCATCGGCGTGGTCGAAGACGAGCTCGCGGCCGAGCTCGAGCCCTTGCTCGAAGACGCGCTCAACGACCTGCTCACCAGCTTCAGCTTCGACATCGAGGGCAACACCTACGACATCGAGCTCGAGCCCACGTCGATCGCCGCCGACGACGCCGGCCTCACGCTGGGGCTGGGCACCGCGGTGTACGTGCAGAACTGGCTGTCGCCGCGCACCGGCCAGGGCGTGCTGGCCGCCGACTACACCCAGCCGACCTACCCCAACAGCCCCGGCGCGGGCGTGGCCCTGTCCATCGACTTCGTGAACCAGCTCTTCTATGCGCTCTGGGGCGGTGGCCTGCTCAACCTCGACGTGCCCAGCACCGATCTGGGACTCGATCCCTCCGACATCGACTTCATCCTGCCCGGCGTGACCGACCTCTCCATCGCCGTCGATCCGCTGCTGCCCCCCGTCGTCGTGCCCGGCACCGGTGCCCAGGAGGCCGACCTTCAGCTGGGCGACCTGCGGCTCACCCTGTACGACGGCGACTCGTCGACGGGCACCGTGCTGATGGACGTGTACGTGTCCGGCACCGCCGAGCTCGATGTCGGCACCAACGGCGGAACCGCCCTGACCGCCGGCCTGGGCGAGATGGACCTGTACTACGACGTCGTGTTCCCCCAGGCCTCCCTCGCCGCCAGCGACACCGAGGACTTCCTGTCGCTGCTGGTTCCGCTGTTGCTGCCCTCGCTCACCGATGCCATCGGCGAGATCGAGATCCCGAGCATCGAGGGCTTCGTCATCGACGGCGCCACCCTCGGTCCCGCTGGGCCCGAAGACGGCTACCTGCTCATGACCGGCGATCTGGTTCCCGAGTAGCCAGCATCCATGCGGCAAATGGAGTACCCTCCGCGCCGATGGCCGACGACAACGACCCGTACCGCGACCCCGTCCTCTACGACCTCGAATACGAGGGCCTGAACGAGGACATCCCCTACTACGTCGAGCTGGCTCGCTCGCACGACGGGCCGGTGATGGAGCTGGGCTGTGGAACGGGCCGCATCACCTTCGCGCTGGCGGCGGCGGGCGTGCATGTACACGGCCTCGACGCCAGCCCAGCCATGCTGGCCGGCCTCGCCACCAAGCTCGAGCAACACCCCTCCAAGTCCGGCTTCGCCCCCATCCGAACCGAGGTCGGCGACTTCACCCGCATCGAGGGCCCGCCGCGGTACAGCCTGATCCTGCTGCCCTTCAACGCCATCCACCACTGCCAGAGCCACACCGACGTGCTGCGCATGTTTCGAGGCTTCCGGGCGGCACTGGAGCCCGGCGGTGAGGTCGCGCTCGACATGTACCTGCCCGACCCCACGCTGTACAAGCGCAAGAAGGGCCAGCGCTTCGAGGAGCGCACCTTCGTCGATCCGCGCCAGGGCCACCTGCTCAAGAGCTGGGAGAGCGGCTGGTACGACGACCTGAAGCAGGTGCACCACGTGCAGTACATCTACCAGCACCCCGACAAGACCGAAGAGATCGTGCACCTGCGGCTCCGCATGTACTACCCGGCCGAGATCCGAGGCCTGCTCGACATCGCGGGCTGGGACATCACCTACGAAGCGTCGGACTTTCGCGGCCGACCCGTCGAACACGGCTCGCTCAAGTGGGTGATCCGGCTCAAGCCTCGGGCCCATGTCGACCAGCCGGGCTGAACTTCCGTGCCGGCGCGGCCAATCCGGAGCATGGTGCGTGCATGCTCCTCTTGCTCGCCGTCATTGCCGGCCTGGCCCTGGTGGCCGCCCTTGCCCCTCGTTCGCTGTGGGCCGCGGCGCTGCCCCTGCTGATGGGGGTCACTCACCAGCTCTGGCGCGAGTTCGGCGCGATCGAAGCCGCCGCTGGCCTGCCCGCGAGCAGCCGCTTCGAAGCGGTGGCCCTCGTCCACCGCGACGCGGCCGCGCTGTGGCCCGCGCTCCTGGTGCTCGCGGGATGCATGCTGCTGGCTCTTCCTTGGGGAGAGCGTCGATTCGCGCGCTTTTCGCTGATCTTCGGCTCGATTCAGGTCGCGCTCCTGGGCACGGCGCTGGCCCTGGTGCACGCACTCGCGGCGGGGGTGCCGTACGGCCACGAGGTCCTGGTCTGGCGCGCCGCCGCCGACTGGCTGGTCATCGCGCAAGCAGTTGGGGCGGCTGGCATCGCCATCGTCACCCTGCTGGCGGCGTGGCTCGAGCCCGACCGCCGCTGCATGCCCTGGCTCGCCCTGCCGCTGGTGGCGCTGCCCGCGGTGACCCCCAACCTGCACGGGGCGTGGCTGGACACCGCCCTGTGGAGCCCCTGATTCGGCGACACCCCCGATGCGAGCTCCCCCGTTGAGGCGGCCCATTCCCCAGGGGTCGTGGCTGATCGTGGCGGCCTTGTCGAGCGCCTGCGCCGAGCCCGCGACCGCCGAGCTCGTCGACGAGCTCGCCTGGGCGCCCGTGGCCGACGCCGACGACCCCTTCGTGCACCTGCGCCCGCAGGGGCGAACCTGCGACCCCGAGGGCATCTTTGTCGAGGACGGCCTGCTCGAGGTGGACACCCTTCGCTGCCCGTGGGCAACGGTGAGCCAGCCCAGCCCCATCGATCTGCAGCCAGGCGACGAGCTCTCAGCGCTGGTGTTTCACGGACCCCTCGTCAGCGACCCACCATCCGAGGGCCAGGTCCTGCTTCGCCTCGCGAGCATCGACCTGATCGACGAGGTCGTCGCCATTCCCGCAGGCACCGCGCTGTACGAGCGAAGCGAGGTGGTGCAGGACCCCATCGCGGCGGGCACTCCCATCTACTTCCACGTGCACAACCACGGCGGCAACGACTGGCGCATGAGCCACTTGCGTGTGACGAGCGAGCGCAGGGCCGTGCGTCGGCTCGCCGAGGAGCCGTGATGGACTGGCGGTGGATCGTGGGAGCGGGCCTGGGCCTGATGCTGGCAGCGGTCTTCGCGTGGGTGGCCGCACCGGGCACCCCGAGCGAGCCGCTGCCCCAGCCCGTCGAGGTGCCCACCGCCGGGCGCGAGAAGCCCACCGGCAAGAGGCGCGACGGCGACCTGGCCACCTCCAGGAGCGAGCCGCGACCCGGCCGCAAGCGGGCCCGCAGTCGCGCGATGGGAGGGGCGATGATGCGCCCGGGCGCGCCCATGCGCACCCCTGATGAGCGTCGCGCCTTCCAGGACGAGCTCACCGAGCGCGTCCAGAGCTTTGGCGAGGAGCAGGGGCTGGAGCTCGCCGAGCGGCGCGAGCTGCGCCGCATTCTTCGCCAGCTCGACCGCGCGAACCGCGACATCGACCGCCGCCTCGCAACCTCCGACAAGCCCGAGAAGTGGGCGCGCGCCACCGGCGAAGAGGTCAGGGTCAAGGTCGACATGCAGCTCGTCGATCTGCTCGGACCCGAGCGCGCGGACGCGGCTCACGCGGCCTTCGCCGACATGCTGGACCCGGGGTGAACCGCAGCCTCTGGCTCGCCTTGCTGCTCGCCTCGGGCGCCACCGGCCTGGTGTACGAGGTGGTGTGGATGCGGCGTCTGGGCCTGCTCCTGGGCGGCACCGCGGTGGCCTCGTCGTTCACCATCGCGGTCTGGATGGGGGGAATGGCCCTGGGCAGCCTGCTGGCCGCCCGGCTGGACGCGCGCCGCTCGGCCCGGGGCTATGCCGCGCTCGAGGCGACCGCCGCCGTCTGGGCCCTGGCCATGCCCTGGCTCTTCGCCGGCGCTTCGGCGGTGTGCACGTGGGCGCCGGCGCTGCGATGGCTCGCGGCCGCGGCCTTGTTGATGCCACCCACCATGGCGCTCGGCGCCACGTGGCCACTGCTGGCGCGGGTGACCGGCGCGCAGCTGGCGACGCGCCTGTACGCGGCGAACACCGTGGGCGCCGTGGTGGGCACGCTGGGCGCCACCTTCGTGCTGCTGCCCGGCTTTGGGGTACGTGGCACCGAGCTGATCGCGGCCCTGGCCGGCGCTGCCGTGGCGTGGATCGCGTGGGGGGCGAGCACCGAGGCACCCGGGCCGAATCCCGCCACCGGCCACCGGCCGCCCTCGGCCCCGGTGCTGGCCGCGGTGGCGGTGGCGGGGTTCGCGGCGCTGGGCCTGGAGGTGGTGTGGATGCGCATCGCCGCGGTGGCCTTTGGCATGACCGTGCAGAACGTGGGCGTGGTGCTGGCCACCTTTCTGGCCGCCGTCGCCGTGGGCGCCGCCCTGGGCAGTCGCTGGCCGGCCGACGCGCGGCTTGGGCTGGGGGGCTCGCTGGCTGCCCTGGGGGCGCTCGCCCTGCTGGGCGCGGCGTCGTGGGGTTGGCTGCCCTACGCGATGGGCATGCTGTACCGCTGGGGTGGCCCCGACGCGATGGTGCCGGGCTCCGCGCTGCTGGCGGCCCTCGCGATGGGCGGTGCCCCGGTAGCGAGCGGTGTGGCCTTCGCCTCGGCGGTGCGCATGCTGGCCGGCCAGCTCGACCACGACGCCGGGCCTCTGTACGCCGCGAACACGGCCGGATCCATCGCCGGCGCGCTGCTGGGCGGCCTCTGGGCCGTGCCGGTGCTGGAGGTGCGGGGCGCGGTGGCGCTGTTCGCCATCGTGAGCGGCGTGACCGGCGCGGTGGTGCTGCGACGAGCCTGGCCCGCGGTGCTCGTGCTCGTCCTGGCGTGGGCCGTGCCCCCATGGGATGCGCGCCTGTACGCCGTGGGGGTGCACCTGCGCGTCTCGGACTTCGCCGACCCCTCCCAGGCCGAGCTGCGTCGCTTCGTGGACGAGGGCTGGGAGCTGGTGTCGTACGACCAGGGCCGCACCGGGGCCGTGGCCGTGGGCCGCTCCACCCGCAGCGACAACGTGTGGCTGTCGGTCAACGGCAAGGTCGACGCGAGCACCGGCGACGACATGGCGACCCAGCGGCTGTCCGGCGAGCTTCCCCTGGCAGGTGCTCCCCGGGCCGAGCGTGTGCTGGTGGTGGGTCTGGCCAGTGGCGTGACCGCCGGAGCCGTGCTCGAGGACGAGCGCGTGCGCGAGCTGGTCTTGCTGGAGATCGAGCCCGCGATCGTGCAAGCGTCGCACCACTTCGACCACATCAACGGCCGACCCCTGCAAGACCCCCGCACCGAGCTGCACATCGACGACGCCCGTGCTTGGTTGCAGCGCAGCGACCGCACCTTCGACGTGATCATCTCAGAGCCGTCGAACCCCTGGATCACCGGCGTCTCGAACCTGTTCACCCAGGAATACTGGGCCCTGGCCCGCCGCCGCCTGGCCCCCGACGGCGTGTTCTGCCAGTGGGTGCAGCTGTACGGCATGGGCACCGAAGAGCTGCGCGCCATCGTGCGCACGTTCAGCCACGTCTTCCCCGACACCCACGTCTTCGAGACGGTGCCCGGCGCCGACCTGCTGATGGTGTCGGGCCTGGACACGCGCCGTCCGCTGCCGCTCGTACCCCTGCTCGGCCCCCCCGGCGTGAAGCGGCTGGGCGGCCTGGGCTGGCGCAACACCGACGACCACCCCCGGGTGGAGTTCCGCGCCCCCGGCTGGCTGCACTATGCGACCGGGGAGGCGAACCGGGAGGTGGTGGTGGGGGCCCGCTAACGCTGGACTTGCGTGTTGGAGCGCGCGACACGTCCAACAGAGGATCGCGAGAACGACTGTTTCGGCACCCTGTTAGCGCAGGGGTCCGGCGCAACCCACGAAACAGGTGCCCACGTGATTCAGGTTCATCCGATCTTTCAGACGCCCATCATGTCACTCGAGCTGCCTGGCTTCACCGCAGCCCATGGCCTCGATTCCTACATCGCGAAGATGTGTGTGGAAACCCCCGGATCGTATGGCCCGCATGAACCGGTCCAATCTCGCTACGATCTAAACCGGGACCCGCAGCTGGCCCCGCTGTGTGAGGCCGTTTTCAACATGTCTCGGGCCATCGCCCGGGACGTCTACTCCTACAAGCCCGACTACACCGTCGAGATCACGTCGATGTGGGGCAATGCGCAGCACCCGGGAGCCAGCTTCGCAAGCCACATGCACTACAACAACATGTTCAGCGGCGTCTTCTACCTGAACGAGCATCCGGATTTTCCTCCGATCACGTTCTGGCGCAATCAGGAGACCACGCTCGACCCCATGAAAGAAGGCTTCAACGCCTTCAATCAGGGATCGTTCTTCGTGAACACCAAGCGAGACGTCCTGTTGATGTTCCCTTCTTGGCTACGCCACTCGGTTCCCGTGAACACGACGTCCGCGACACGCCTGGGCGTGTCGTTCAACGTCATGCTTCGAGGAGGGTTCTACAACACCATCCTCTAGCGTGCGACCTAGATCGGGTAGCGCACGACCACGACGCCGGAGCCGCCCGATCCGGAGCCCTGGTAGATCCAGATGTTGGGCGCCCAGTACGAGCCACCGCCACCGCCGCCGCCCGTCCCGTCAATTCCATCCATGGTGCTATGGCCGCCAGTCGTCGCGTTGATCTCGTCGGGCCAGTGACGGTATTCATAGTGGCTGGTCGTACCGTAGCCGCGACCGCCGCCATGGAAGCCGTCGCCCGCGCGTTCGGAGCTGTTGCCCCCGCCACCGCCACCACCGGCGTAGCACTTGTTCGTTCCGGTGATGTCTGTACAGTAGCCTGGGCCTCCGTTGCCTGACGGCGCGCAGTTGCCGCAAGCATTACCGGCGACGCCGGGTCCGCCGGCTCCGCCGCCACCACCGCCAGTCCAGGCATAGCCCGACTGACCACCAGGGAACCCGTGCCCGTCCGTTCCCGTCTGCGTCGCGGCGCCACCAGGATGGGACTGCGACGCCCCACCACCGCTTCCCCCGGCACGACCAGCGCCGCTTGCTTGCCCACTACCGCCGCCACCACCGAAGGCGACGAGAGTTCCGAAGGCCGAGTCCTCGCCTTGATTGCCGACGCGGTTGTTGTGGCCGCTGTTGCTGGCGAGCCACTGGATACCGCCGCCGCCGTCTCCCACTCTCACGTCGTAGGCGCCAGCAGGAATGGAATACGATTCCTTGTGGATCACGCCGCCTCCGCCACCTCCACCATTCCCGTTCGTCGTGTGATAGCTACCGCCCGCGCCACCGCCGGCGACAACCAGAACGTCGATCGTCAACGGAACCGGAGTGGTGAAGCTGCCGTCCTCCAGCCACGTGTGGGTTCGCCAGCCGGAGATGTCGTTGATGGTGCCGCCAATGATGCCGTTGAGCCCTCGGCCCTGGTCCAGTGCAAATCCGTAGAGGCGAAACTCGTCGATAGAGCCGTCGAACGGCGTCGCCCCCGCCGCGTCTTCGCCGAGATCGATGGCCCCGCCGCTGGTTGCTGTGATCGGACCTTCTTCGCACACCCCATCCACCCAGGTGTCGGCAATGGAGATGCGGACGTGGGCCCCGTTGTAGGTGGCGGTGACGTGATTCCACGCTCCAGCATTGAGGAAGGCAGCACTAGCCACAGTGCATGAGCCCCCAACCGCGTCGACCGTGAACACCATCTGGTCGTCGACCTGATCCAGTTTCCACGCACCCGCTCGCTCTGCAACGGTGTGCGTGCCGCTCAGTGGAAAGGTCGGCTTGACCCAGGTGTCTAGGGTGACAGACGGCGTATCCGCCACCGAGTTGCCATCCGGGACCTGCAGCACGCCCCCCAGGAACGCGATGGCCTGCCCAGAGTGACCGGACGCTCCGGCACTCACACCGGCCCCCGTCGTTGTGGCGTCGTTGCCTCCGCCTGATGTGTCCGCAAAGGTGGTCCCGACGGACTCTTCAAAATCAAAGCTAAGCAGCAGGCCTCCGCCGCCACCGCCTCCACCATCATTGTCGCACTGCCAAGCGCCGCTATCCCACTTGGCCACCTGCCCATCGGAGCAACTCAGAGCATTCACACCGCTCGGCGAGTGAGTGTGACTAGAGTCGGAGTACTGCGGGTGTAGATGATCGCCCGCGGCGACGGTCCCAGCTGTAGCCCCCAGCGGGATCCGGTCCACGCTGAGGGTCCCACCGGTGATCTGTGCAGCAGAGTGGTCGTGGCTCCCCTCATCGACACAGGACCAGGTCGTGCCGTTGAATCGAATCATCTGATCGGGGCCACAGCTGGGAAGTGCGGAGCTGCCTTCGTTGTCGATGCCGTCGGCGAAGTCGCTGGGAATTCCGCTGATGTCGCTCCAATTGACCATCGGCCCGTTCGAGTCGATGACCGTGGTGCCGTTGATCCGAACCTCGCTCGCATCCACAATCCCGCCGTCCACATTGGTGGCGGTTTCGGCATTCAGCGCCCGGAAGGCGTAAGGGACACTGTCCAGCTCGATGCGCTCGGGAATCGGCGTCCCACCGTTCACCGCAATGGACAGAAATAGGTCCGAGCCGTCAAAGGTGTCTGGGTTCAGCGGACTGACCGAGCCCAGCTGAGCGGAAAAGTATCCATCCGTGAAGTCAAGAGTCTGGGTCTCGGCCCAGACCGCTGACCCGCCGGCGGGCGCCGTATGCAGCGAAAAGCTCACGGAGTTGAAGCCATTCAAGGGCGCCCCAAGGGCATCCTTGATCCGCCCCTGGTTGGTGAACTCGAGCGGAACGGCGTGCGCGGGGGTCGCAACGCTAAGGCAAAGGGCAAGCAGGCCCGAGAGGGCGATGAGTTGACGCATGAGAAACCTCCGATGCCGCGACAATACCCGACCCCCTCGCCGACTCCAAGGTCGTTCCGACTGACGGACGTCCGTCACCTGACGTCCGTCACCCCACCGGGCAACCCCAGCAATCCCCTGGCACGGTGCACGCATGGCACCGGGAAAGCGACAGCAATAGCCAACTACCCGGAGAACCCGTCATGACCAGCCTGCTGCTCCTTCTCACTGCCTGCATCACCGACGTCGAGGCGCTCTTTGACCGCGATGGCGATGGCTACGGCTCGATCGAGGGAGACTGCGAGACCTGCTCGGACTGCGACGATGACAACCCGAACGTGCACATCGACGCGGCCGAGCTGTGCGACGACGGGCTGGACAACGACTGCGACGGGCAGACCGACGACGTTGGCGTGGGCTCCGACACCTTCTATGTCGATGGTGACAGCGACGGCTTTGGGTCCGGTGCTGCGGTGCAGAGCTGTACCCGTCCCGCCGGCCACGCCGCCGTCGACGGCGACTGCGACGACAACGCCGCCGACGTGAACCCCGACGCCGACGAGCGATGCAACGAGCGCGACGACGACTGCGACGGCAGTGTGGACGACGGGATCATCCCGCCCACCTGGTACGCCGACGCCGACAACGACGGCTACGGCGACGCGTCCTCGACGGCAGACGCATGCACCGCACCGTCCGGGCATGTCGGTGACGACACCGACTGCGACGATGCCGATGCGGCGATCCACCCCGGTGCGAGCGACGCCTGGTACGACGGCGTCGACAGCGACTGCGCAGGCGACTCGGACTTCGACGCCGATGGTGACGGGTTCGACAGCGATGCCTACAGCGGCACCGACTGCGACGACTCCGACGGGTTGATCTCGCCCGATGCGAGCGAGATCTGCAGCAACGGGATCGACGAGGACTGCGACGGGCTTGCCGTCGGGTGCGGCTTGCTGGGGTCAATCGCGTCGAGTGACGCGGACTTCGAGGCCTCGGTCTCGTTCGGTCCCCGGAACCTCCTCTCGGTTGGGGACGTCTCTGGCGACGGCGTCGATGACCTGGGTGTGCACGGATCAGCAACCGGCATGATCTTCTACGGCCCCCCTGGCACCGCAGACGTGACCGTGTCGACTGCGATCTCCGACTTCTCGATGCACCACGATCTGACCGGAGACGGCGTCCCGGACCTGGTGGTGGCATCGGGAGAGGTGGCCATGTTCTCCGGAGGCTCCCTCCCCGCCTCGCTGGATGACAGCGCCGCGCAGGCGACTGCACGAATCGCTCGCACCAGCCCAGGCGTCGCGACGGCACCGTCGCTGCTGGCCTTCGGAGAACCGGCAACGGGAAACAGCTTCGTGCAGCTGTGGCAAGGCCCTCTGAGCGGCGAGCTAGCCGGCCCCGGCGACCAGTCCGCCTTCAGCGCCGTCGAGTGGGGCCACGACCTCGCCTGGGTGGGAGGCGCTGCGGGAGCAGGCGAGGCCTTCCTGGTCTCGTCGACGGCCGGGGAGGTTGCACTCCTCTCTACACCGCTCCAGCCCAGCATCACCGACCACCCCGTCTTCACGTCGATGGTCGAACCCGGGCGGGCCTTCCCCAATCGTCCCGGCGACCTCACCGGAGACGGCGTCGACGACGTCGTCCTGGGTGATCGGAACGACCCCTCGGCGCGCGTCTTCTTGGTGCCGGGCCCTGTGGACCACACCACCCCCATCTCGATGGCCTCCTACTCCGGCCCCCGCATCGCCCCACACCGGTCCGACACCTCCGAGTTCCCCTCCTCCATCGCCCTGGTCGACCTGAACGGCGACGGCTTCGACGACCTCGCCATCGGCGACACCACGTCGCACGTGTCATCCGCCGAGGGCGGCTTTGTCGATGTCTTCTACGGCCCGCTCGACCACATCACCAACACGACCACCACCGCCGACGCCGACCTCACCATCGCAGGGCCCGGTGGGTCGTTCGGCGGCATCGGCTCGGCGCTGGAGTCCGGCGACTTGAACGGCGACGGCATCGAAGACCTGGTCATCGCCGACGCGATGGGCGGCAAGGTCTACGTGTTCTATGGGTCGGGCATGTAGCCAGGGACGGGCTACTCGGCGGGGATGGCGTCTTGCCCGCACAGGCGCGTGTCGTTCTCTTCGAACTTCTCGGCCTGCAGGTCGCGGGTGACCCAGCGGTCGGCCTTGATCTTGGGCACGGTGAAGTCGCCCTGGATGAAGACGCGGCTCTCGGACTCGGTGGCGTTGAGCGTGAAGAAGAACTCGCCCGAAGCCGTGCCGCCCTCGGTCAGGTCGCTGCTGGGGTCGAGGCGAATCCAGTTGTAGTGGAGCTCGACCCAGCCGTCCAGGCCACCCGGGACGCCGTCGCCGGGGCGCCACTCGTTGGAGTGCACCATGGGCCGGTAGCGGAAGGGCGTTGCCAGGCCCAGCGCGTCGAGCTCGGCGCCCACGAGGCGACCGAACTCTTCTTCGGAGTCGGCCGAGATGTCGAGCACGCCTGAGATCAGGCTCTGGAAGCCCGTGTTGGTGCTGGCGTCTTCGCCGGCGCTGAGGGGCTGGTAGAATAGATCGTCGCTGTCGATGCCGGTGGCCTGATCGGTCTCGAAGAGGGTGTAGGCCGTGGGCGTGCCGAAGCGGGTGGTCTGGGCGACCAGATCTTCGGGGCCGATGCGACCGGCGACGTAGCCGGCTCCCCACTCGTCGGGCAGGAACCACAGGTCTTCGGTGTCGGAGGGGTTCACCTGGAACGCGTTGGAGTTCAGGTAGTACAGGGTGCCAGCGGCGTAGCGATCGTCGGGATCGAAGTCTTCGCTGTCGAGGTCGGCCGACCAGTTCTGCACCCAGTCGCCGTCCTTGTCCACCAGCTGGACGCCACCGTTGCCGTCCTGCACGCACTCGGTGGGCTGGAAGACCGGATCGACCACCGCGATGAAGCGGAAGTCCTCGCCGCCCGGCAGGCGGTGGTGGAAGGCGATCTGAAAGTCGCCTTCGGAGGTGATGATGCCCTCGCCGCGGAAGGCGTCGATCTTCTCGGCGATGACCTTGTAGGCGTCTTGTTCGGCCCAGCCTTCGTGCTCGGGCGGCCAGGCCTGGTTGCAGATGTCGCGCGGGCTGGCCAGCAGGCTCTGCCCGGTGCAGTCGATGTTGAACGCGACGTCGGCTTCGTCGAACTCGATGTCGCTGCTGGGCAGCGCATTGCGCGACGTGCTGGCCGGGAAGAAGGCAACCATCGAGGCCTCGCCGAGCTCGGCGTTCTGCGGAGAACAGCCGAGGGACAGCAGCGCGATGAGGGGGGCAAATCCAAGCATGTGCAGAACGCCTCGTGATCGAAGAGCACGCATATAGGCGGTTGGCCCCAGGTGGGTCAACTCGATGGCTTCGTCTTTACAGACCGAGCGTCAGGTACAGCGACCCCGTCGGGTCGGCGAGCAGCAGATCGGCCTCGCCATCCTGGGTCACGTCGCCCACCACGGCCGGGCCCGACAGGCCGAGGCGCGCGTGGAAGAAGCGCCCGGCACCGGCGCCATCGCCGGCAGACAGGTAGGTGCCGATGACCGTGCCGCCGTCGACGGCGATGAGATCGTCGGTGCCGTCGCCATCGACATCCCACACCGCGAGCTGGCCGCCCACCGGCCCGAGCACCTGATCGTCCGACCCGATGGCCAGGCTCGCTTCGCCGGTGGTACCGGTTGCGAAGCCATCGACGTCGCCCAGGTTCCAGTACACGATGCTGCAGTCTTCGGTGGTGCAGGTCGCGGCCTCGCCACCCCCGATGGCCACGTCGTAGCCGTCGCCCGAGGGCTCGGTGCCCACCTCGACGAGTGCCGAGTCGAGCAGGCGCACCGTGCTGCCGTCGAGCACGGCGGCCTCGGAAGCGCTGGGGCCGGCGCCGCAAGCGACCCGACTTCCGGTGGTGGTGATCTGCTGCACCACCGTGCCATTCACCAGGTTGACCTTGCTCAGGTGGGTGTCGTTGAGGGCGTAGGCGAAGGTGCCGCACACCGCCACGTCCAGCCCATCCGCCGCAGCATCGGTGAGCGTGGTGGAGCGCAGCTCGCCCAGGGTGGGGGCGGTACCGGGGGTGATGGTCCACGTCTTGAGCACGCTCGCGTTGCTCTCGATCACCATGCCCACCATCTCGACGGTGGTGCCGTCGCTGTCGGCATCGGCCTGGGCGACGGGTCCGCTCACGAACAGGTCCCAGGAGCCCCAGGTGGGCTCGTCGACCGACCACCACTCGCCGTTCTCGCCGTCGGTGATGGCGCCGGGGTGCCAGCTCCACATCTGCCCGGCCACCAGCAGCTCGCTGGCGCCATCGCCCTCGAGGTCGGTGAACGCGATGGGTCCGTGGTCGGCCAGATCGGCCGCACGACGCTGGCTGTAGGGAGAACCCGAGACCGAGCCTGTCCAGGCCAGGTGCATCAGCTTGTAGTCGCCGGTGTCGATGCGCTTCTCGAGAGCAAACAGGTCGACCAGGCCGTCGTCGTTGCCGTCGGCCACCGTCAGGTGCGCCTCGTCGTACTCCACCGGCACGAACTGCACCGACGAGCTGTCGGAGCGCAGATCGTAGATGCGAACGAGCCGACGCTCGCCCGGTACCAGCGGCGCAAACAAGAACAGCTCGTCGCCGCCGTCGTCGTTGAGGTCGGCGCCCGAGAACACATCGGTGCCGCTGCTCATGCCCAGGTCGTTGAGCGTGGGGCCGACACCGAGGATCTGCTCGCCGATGACCTGCACGCGCTGCCAGTTGACCGGATCGCTGTCGATCATGACGGTGAACTGAGGGCCGTCGCCGTCGCCGAAGTTGTCGCCCACCGCAAGGCCCGTGGGGCGAGCGATGAGGTCGGCCGGCAGGCGATCGCTGAACTCGAAGAGGCCGTTGCCCTCCCACACCTGGAGCACGTGGTCGCCAACCTCGGACTGCCAGGCGATGGCCACATCGATGCTGTCGTCGTTGGTGACGTCGGCCGCGGTCACACCGCCCGCGATCATGCCCTCGAGCTGAACCCCGCCGCCCCAGGCCAGGCCGCCATCGGGGCGCCCACGCATGAAGGCCACCGTGTCGCCCGCCCAGACCACGGCGTCCAGGATGCCGTCGCCATCGAGGTTGGCGGTGCGAAGGCCGCCAATGGTGTCGTTGGGGAAGTGCAGCACCCGGTGGGGGGTGCCGCTGACCGGAACCCAGTAGACCTCGCTGTCGGTGGCGGCGAGCATGCCGCCCGAGCCGGGCTGCACGTGCCGAGCCGTGCCGAAGGACTGCATGGAGGGCATCAGGCCAAAGCCGGCCCAGTCGCCGTCGACCGCGGTCATGCGCACGTTCTGGTCGCCGCTCCACACGTCAGCCGAGTGGGCGCTGGCGATCTCGACGGTGCCGTAGCCATAGGGGTCGAAGGACACGCTGACATCGCTGCCATCGACGGCCACCGGCATGGGGCCGGAGCCCACGGCCGCGCCGAACTCGTTGACGGCACGGGCGAGGCCCAGGTGCGGGGCGGGCCCGGTGGAGGGCGTGATGTCGACGCGGACAGGCGCCGTCAAGTCGACCCAGCCGCCGAGCGGCTCGTCTTCGACGGGTTTGGGGCAGCCAGTCAATGCAATGGCGGCAACGATAGCCAGCACGGCGCGGTTCATGCGGTCTCCTGCTCCGGGGAGGACCCCGAATTCCGGGACAGGGTAGCTCCCCGGCGTCGGAACCACCACATCGGTGGCAGGAACAAGGGCAGCCAGAGGCGCCCACGGCCGCACCCACCCGGCTCGGTTTCGAGGACGGGAAGTCGGGCTCGACCTGCACCCCAGCGCGGATCAGGGGCTTCCCAGCTCGCATGGTCGGACAGGGCCCAGCCCTTCACCCGCTCGGCCGCCGCAGCTGGGGTCAGCGTCGGGTCCTGGGACATGGTCAGGGCCACCACGGCAGCCACCGCGGGCGTGGCCGCCGAGGTCCCAAAAAACCCGGCGGGGCCGAAGGCATCGGTGGACAGCCCGTCGGGGCCCGCGATGTCGGGCTTGTGCACCCCCGCCAGGGTGGGCCCGCGCGACGAGAAGCCCTCGATGTCGTTGTCGAGGTAGCCCTCGGCCCAGATCGCGCCCACGGTCAGCACGTCGGGATGGGACCCGGGGTCGGCGATCGACCCCTCGGGCATGCGCACCGCCTCGTCGATGCGGCCCTCGGGCGCGAGCACATTGACGAACAGCTCGACCCCCTGCCCGGTATGGCGGCGCAACTCCAGGTAGTAGACATCGCTGGTCTCGAAGTGGCCCCGGGGGCGCTCGACCGCGCTGCAGCTGTCTTCGGACCGCCGCTGCACGCTGTCTCCGCGTCCCACGATGAAGCCTTCACCGTCCACCATCGTGGCTTCGAGGTCGGTGCCTCCGCAGCTGCGGAACTCGTTCCACTGCACGTAGGCGCCGCGCGTGTGGCCTGCCGAGAAGGCGATGGGCAGTCGGTTGCTGCCGTCGAAGTCCATGCGGCCGTCTTGGTCGGCGTCGACATAGTTGCCCTGCCAGTGACCCCTGGCGTAGTTGCCCGACGAGGTCACCATCAAGATCCCGTGGGCGGCGAGGTCGTCCATCCAGTCGCTGATGACGCCGGTGCCGTCGTACAGGCTGCCGTTGAAGAAGCTCATGGACATCGAGATGATGTCGATCTCTTCGCGAATCGCCCACTGCACGGCGTTCTCGAGGGTGGACGAGCCGTTCACCCGCACCAGGTGCAGCTCGGCGTCGGGCGCCAGATCGGCGATGACCTCGGCGCAGGCATAGCCGTGCACGCCGGTCTCGTAGCCAAAGCGAGGCTGCGAGCTGTTCATCGGGATCATGCAGCTCTCGTGCACCCAGCAGTCATGGGTGGGCAGGTGCGCCAGCGCCGGATCGACGTCGGAGCCGAACCACTGGATGTCGAACACCGCGATCTTCACGCCGGCGCCGGTGAAGCCGGCCTGGTGCCAGGCGTCGACGTTCATCGCCTCGGCCGCCTCGACCGCGTGCCACTGATCGGTCATCGGCACCGACTCGGGCACGGCGGGAACGCCCGGTGGCGGGTCGCCCAGCCAGACGCTGGCGGTGGCGCTGGTGGCCTCGGCGCCGGGGTAGTTGGGCACCTCGAGGCGCCACACGTCGTGGGGGTGCACGTCGAGGGGGTCGGCGTGCGCTGAGAGGGCGGCGAGAGCGAGCAGCTGAAGCACCCGCGGAGCGTACACTCAGGGCTCGGCGAGTGCCGGCGTTGGAGCCTCCGGCGCCCGCACCTCGTCCCAGGGCTCGGCCAGCCGCCAGCGGCTCCCCGACGCGATGATCGGCGCGCAGAAGCGACCTTCACCGACCGCCGCGACCTCCCAGGTGGCGCTCGTGGACCAGGCCTGGCCGCCGGCCTCGCCGTGCACGTAGACATCCAGGTGACCGCCATCGACCACTCCGTCCGGGTCCAGCGCCACCAGGGTCCAAGGTCCGATCAGCTCGTCGAGCTCGCCCAGCACCAGCGGGAGCTCGACGCTGCGCCCCTCGCTCCGCCACAGCACGCGGGCCCGCGCCTGGCGCATCCGACGGCCGCTGCCCAGGCGCACCCGGAAGCGGAACACGTCGCCCTCGTCCTGCTTGTCGCGCAGGGCCGCATCGGCCAGCTGCAAGGGCAGGCTGCGGGCCATCCATCGGGCCGCCAGGCCTCCCCCGAGCACGCCCCCTGCGGGCGCGGCGGCCGCCGTGAGCGCGAGCAGCAGCTGGCCCTCGGCCACCAGTCCGAGCCCGGGGGGGATCAAGCAGGCCAGCGCCAGCACCACCCAGGTGGGCGTCGAGAGCTGTTCGATCACTCGCACGATGCGCTGCACAAGGCTCCTCGCCAGGACCGGCAAATACTCCGTTGTCGCATGACGTACAGTGGTCGGCCGCTGAAGAGCTCGGACATGGGGGAAGCATGGGACTCTGGGACACGCTGACATCGCAGGCGGGAGCGCAGTTTCTCGACGTCATCTCGTGGACCGAGAGCAACCGCGACACCATCGTGTACCGCTTCCCGGTGTACGACCAGGCGATCACCGACAACAGCAAGCTGGTGGTGCGCGAGGGCCAGGCGGCGGTGTTCGTGAGCGAGGGCGTCATGTCCGACGTCTTCGGGCCTGGCACCTACACGCTCGACACCCGAAACACCCGCATTCTCCAGTTCTTTCGGGACATCAGCTACGCCCTCTCGCGGCCGTACAAGGGCGACATCTACTTCGTCGACACCACCATCTTTCGCGACAACCGGTGGGGCACGTCCAACCCCTTCATGATGCGCGACGCCGAGTTTGGGCCGGTTCGCGTCCGCGCCTTCGGCCAGTACGACTTCCGCGTGACCGATCCGGGCGTGTTCATCAAGCAGATCGTGGGCACCGACGGCCTGTTCACCCTCGACGAGATCGCCGGCGACCTCAAGCGCAAGCTGGTGAGCTCGATCGCCAGTGCCATCAACTCGGCCAGCATCCCGGTGCTCGACCTCGCCGGCCACCACCTCGACCTGGGCGACCGCGTGCGCGCCCAGTTCAACCCAAACTTCCAGGCGACCTATGGCCTCACCATCACCAGCCTGATCATCGAGAACGTGAGCCTTCCCAAAGAGGTCGAAGAGGCACTCGACGCACGCAGCAAGATGGGCATCCTGGGCAACCTCGACGCCTACGCCAAGCTCAACGCCGCCGAGGCGATCGGCGACGCCGCCCGCAACGAGGGCATCGCCGGCGCCGGGGTAGGCATGGGCGTGGGCTTTGGTATGGGAAACCAGATGGGCGGGCTGATGGGCAATGCCATGGCCAGCCCGTCCACGGCCCCGCCGCCGCCGCCGGGGCCATCGCTGCTGCACTACAGCGGTCCTGGTGGCCAGGCGCAGCTGTCGGTCGACGAGATCGTCAGCCGAATCGCCGGGGCGCCCGATGCCGAGCACAACCTGTGGTCACCGGGGTGGCCGGCCTGGAAGCCGTGGGCCGAGGTGCCCCAGGTCGCCGGCAAGATCCCCCCGCCTCCGGCCGCACCACCGCCTCCTCCCGGAGCCACGACCTTCCACTACAGCGGTCCCGACGGGCGCGCCGAGCTCACCGCGTCCGAGATCGCGCAGAAGGCGAGCGGACCGGGCGCGCACCACGTGTGGAAGTCGGGCTTCGCCGCCTGGAAAGACGCCCACGAAGTGCCCGAGATCGCCGCCCTGATGGGCCCGCCGCCGCCTCCGTAGGCCGGCTACGGCAGGCCGCTGCTCAGCGTGAACTCGCCGCTCTGGCCCAGCCGCTGCTGGTCGGGGCACTCGACCGCGTACTGGCCCACGTTCGCCGTGTAGGTACGATCGCCGTCGGGCGAGCCCGTCTCGATGGCGTGCTCGGTCTCGTCGGGAGGGGTCTCTTCGAACATCACCACGCCGGAGCTGATGCAGGCGCCAGGGCGCAGCTCCTCGGTGCAGCGCACGTGCCACAGGACGGCCCCCTGGTCGTCTTCGACCCACACCTCGTCGGCCACGGCATCGGGCGTCCAGTTGACCAGGATGTCGCCCCCGTCCTGCTCGATGGTGACGGTGAAGTACTGGTCGTTGAGCGCGACGAGACCCTGCTCTTCGCAGGACTTCTCGCCGCAGCCAGACAGGGTGGAACCGAGGATCAACAAGGGAAGCAGGTGTCGCATGGCCGCGCTCATAACAAGAGCAAGATGGCCGCGGCAGCCAGAATGGACAAGCCGAGGGTGCCCGCCGCGAGAACGCCGGCCACGCCCATCCACAGCGCCGTCGATCCCCCCTTGGCCGGCACCTCGCCCGCAGACACCACTGCCACCTCAGCGGGTTGCTCGCGGCTCTTCGGACGCGGCTTGGGCTTGGGACGCGGCTTGCTTCGGTCGCGCGGCGGCTCGGGCGTCGGTGGCGCCGTCGCCGTGGGCCCGTCGTCGGCCCGGCGCTCCTTGCGCGCGGCCTTGATGAGCTTGCGGGCCTGCTGGGCGTCGAGCCGCTGATCGGGCTCGCGCTGCAGCAGGCCGGCCAGCAGCAGGCGCGTGCTCGGACGGGCCTTGAGCGCCGACTCCCAGCGGATGTTCCCGGTGTTGTCGTGCAGCTTGTGGGGCTGCTGGCGCGACAGCAGGCGCACCGCGACGGCGCCGAGGGCGTACAGATCGGACGCGGGGCCTGCATCTCCGGCGAACTGCTCGGGCGCCATGTAGCCGAAGGTGCCGGCGACGGTATCGCCACCCAGGGGCATCACCGCGTCGCGCACGCTGCCGAAGTCGGCCAGGACCAGGCGGTTACCCGGCTGACGGCGGATCACGTGGGCCGGACACACATCGCGATGCACCACCGGAGGCGCCAGCCCGTGCAGGTAGCGCAGGATGCCGAGCAGCTCCTCCAGGACGTCCAGCACCTCGTCTTCGGTGTAGCGATGCCGCTCGAGCTCGGCCTCGAGGGTGTTCCCGGTGACCAGCTCGGTGACCAGCAGCAGACGGCGGGCCTTGCCCGTGCCCAGGACGGCCCGGTCGAAGTACCGCGGGATGCCGGGGTGCTCGAGCTGCTGCAGCACGCTGGCCTCCCGGTGTGCGAGCTCGATGGCCTTGGCGCTGGTGCTGGGACCCAGGGGCAGCTCCTTGATCTGCACGGGCCAGTTCTGCGACAGCTCCAGCCCGCGCCACGACCGAGGGGCTTCCTTGGAGAGCTGCTCTTCGAGCCGGAAGACCAGGGTCTGCCCGCGCACCAGCGGATCGGCGCCGCAGTACTCGCAAGGGCTCTGCTGCGGCGGGTGGTTGCAGGCGGCGCAGATCATGGGATCACGCCCAGCGAACTCCGGCGACGCGGTGAAGGCCGCGGACGCGAACCTCGAGCTCGCCCAAGATGACGTGGTCCCACCCGACCGACAGCTGGGCGTGGCAGCTGCGGTAGTACCAGCAGGTCTGCTCCTTGCTGGGCTTGAAGCGCTCGAAGATGGCGTCGCCGAGGGTCGCGTGATCGCGCACGATCGTGGTGGCGTTGTGAAGCTTGTCGGCCGCGCTGATGAGCTTGATCTCGGGCGACTTGTTCGCGAGGGCTCGCAGGTAGCGTTCTTTTCGGTCTTTCCAGGGCGGCTTGGGCTGAACCACCGTGTCGGACAGGGCGAGCACCATGTCGGTCACCCGATCGCCGAACTCGGCGCGAAGCTGGTCTTCACTGCCGCCGGGGATGTCCTCGAGGTAGTCGTGCAGCAGCGCCGCGATGAGCATGTCCTCGTCGCCGCCGTGCTCGCCCACCAGCGCGGTGACCGCCAGCAGGTGGGTCATGTACGGCACCGGGGTGGCCTTCCGGAACTTGTGCCGGAACGCCTCCATCGTGAACTGCATCGCGCGATCGAAGCGCGGGCTGTACGCCGACTTGCCCATTGTCAAAGTATACGCGCTCTGGCCCGGGGTTAGGCATGCTGCCGGAGGTTCGATGCTCCCCCTCATCGTGATGCTGGCCTGTGGAGGCGCCGACGTGCCCGAGACGAACGACCCCAAGAACCATGCCCCCGCCCACGGGTCCGATGCCGCCCACGGCAAGGGCCACCACGGCCCCCACCATGACCACGACATGAACGCGCACCACCGCTTCGACGACGTCGAGCGCTGGACCGAGGTCTTCGACGATCCCAAGCGCGCCGAGTGGCAGAAGCCAGACGAGGTGGTGGCCGCGCTGTCGCTGCAGCCCGGCATGGTGGTGGCCGACATCGGCGCGGGCACGGGCTACCTGAACCAGCGGCTCGCCCACGCGGTGGGCACCGAGGGCAAGGTCGTCGCCGTCGACATCGAGCCCAACCTGGTGGCGCACATGACCGAGCGCGCCCAGGCCGAGGGCACACCGCAGGTCGAGGCCCGGCTGGGCGAGCCCGGCGACCCCAAGCTCGCCGAAGAGGAGGTCGACCGCATCTTGCTGCTGGACGTGTACCACCACATCGAGGGGCGCGAGGCCTGGTTCTCAGCGCTGCTGCACGCGGTGAAGCCCGGAGGCAGGGTGGTCATCGTGGACTTCAAGTCCGGCGAGCTGCCCATGGGCCCCCCTCCAGAGATGAAGGTCGCTCCCGATCAGGTGAAGAGCGAGATGGCGGCGGCCGGCTGGACGCTGGTCGACAGCCGCGAGCTGCCGTACCAGTTCGTGCACGTGTACGGGGCGAAGGCCGAGTAGCGCTCGGTCATTGCCGGCGTGGTAGCGTCCGCTTCTTGGAGGCCCCATGTCCGACCCCTTCGACCCCATGAGCGAGGACTTCGATGACGTGGTGCGACGCACGGCTCGCGACAGTCTGCTTCGCGGCGCTGCCGCTGCCATCGGACTCAGCGTGCTGCAGTTCTGCTGCAACCCGTTCTTCGTTGTCACCATCCTGGCCGCGGGCGCGAGCCTGTCGGCCATCCGACTTCCGCGGCAGTTCCGAATCAGCCTCGACCCGCCCGACCAGCCAACGGCCGAGATGTCCATCAGCACCGTGGCCGGCGTCATCGGGCTAGTGATCACAGCCCTGAACGGCGCGCTGATCGTTCTGAACCTCCTGGGGCTCGCCGCGATGTCGGCGATGTAGCCGAGCCACCCGCCCCACCAAGGGCGTGGACGTTCACCCGTTCGGCGCTCCTAGCCCTGGGGAGCCGTGCTCTTCACGTTCAGCTCGTCGAGCTCGTGGGCATCGACGTTGCCGGGCGCGCCCGCCATCAGGTCCTGGGCCGACGTCGTCTTGGGGAAGGCGATGACGTCTCGCAGGCTCTCGGCCTCGCACAGGTGCATGATGATGCGGTCGAGGCCAAAGGCGAGGCCGCCGTGCGGAGGCGCGCCGTGGGCCAGGGCGTCGAGCAAGAAGCCGAACTTCTCTTGCTGTTCGTCGGGGCCGATGCCCAAGGCCGCGAACACGCGCTGCTGCACCTCTTCGCGGTGGATACGGATGCTGCCGCCGCCGAGCTCGACGCCGTTGAGGCACAGGTCGTAGGCGTTGGACAGCATGTCGCCCATCTTGTCGGTGCCCAGCCAGTCGATGTGCTCGGGCTTGGGCGAGGTGAAGGGGTGGTGCATGGGCGTCCAGGCGCCGTCGTCGGCCTTCTCGAACATGGGGAAGTCGACGACCCAGCAGAAGGCGAGCTGATCGTCGGTGAACAGCTCGCGCTCCTTGGCGATCTGGATGCGCAGGCGACCCAGGCCGGTGTTGACCTTGCCGGCGTCGCCGGCGCCGATGAGCACGACGTCGCCGACCTCGGCCCCCAGCTTGCCGAACGCGGCCGCCAGGTGGTTGCCGTCGACCTTCTTGAGCGGGCCCGCGACCGCGCCGTCGGGGTTGATCTTGCCCCACAGCAGGCCGCCCATGCCGTAGCGCTTCACGAAGTCGGTCCAGCCGTCGAGCACCTTGCGACTGCTGTCGGCCGCGGCACCCTTGACGCACAGACCGCGCACGACGCCGCCGGACTCGAGCGCGCGCGCCAGCGGCACGAAGTCCGAGCCCGCGACCTCGTCGGTGAGCGTGGCGAGCTCCATGCCGTAGCGCATGTCGGGCGCGTCGATGCCAAAGCGCTCGATGGCCTGGGCGAAGGTGATCTTGGGCACCGCACCGATGTCGATGCCGTGCACGGCCTTCCACATGGCGCGGATGCAGCCCTCGGACAGGCGCGTCACCAGGTCTTGCGTGGCGAAGCTGATCTCGAGGTCGATCTGGGTGAACTCGGGCTGGCGGTCGGCGCGAAGGTCTTCGTCGCGGAAGCAGCGCACGATCTGCACGTAGCGGTCCATGCCGCTCACCATCAGGATCTGCTTGAAGATCTGCGGCGACTGCGGCAGCGCGTACCACTGACCCGGATGCACACGGCTGGGAACCAGGTAGTCGCGCGCGCCCTCGGGGGTGGCCTTGGTGAGGTAGGGCGTCTCGATCTCGTAGAAGCCGTTGTCGTCGAAGTACTTGCGGGCCGCGATGGTGGCCTGGTGGCGGATGCGCATGTTGCGCTGCAGCTTGGGACGCCGCAGGTCGAGGTAGCGGTATTTGAGCCGCGTTTCTTCGTGGGTGGTCTCTTCGGCCTTGTCGTTGATCTGGAACGGCAGCGGACGGGTGCCCGACAGGATCTCGATGCTCTGGCCCACCACCTCGATGTCGCCGGTGTCCATGTCGGCGTTCTTGGAGCGTTCGTCGCGCTCGGCGACCGTGCCCGTGACCTGCACCACGTACTCCAGGCGCACGTCGTGGGCGGTGTCGCGGGCGGCCTGGCTGGAGCGCTCGTCGGTGACGATCTGCACGGTGCCGTGCCGATCACGGAGCACCAGGAAGGTGATGCCGCCGCGATCGCGCACGGCGCTGGCCCATCCCTGAACGGTGACCTCGGTTCCGACGTGCTCCTTGCGAAGCTCACCGCACGTGTGCGTGCGCTCGACCAACATGACTCGTCTCCCAGTGAAGGCAAAGCCCTATCCGGGATCGTCGGGGGGGCCAGCCGCAGGCGATCAGCCCACGCTGAGCGGCAGCGCGTACCCCGCGCCGAAGCACAGAACCAGCCAGGTCGTCATCGCCGCCATGCCCCGGCCGGCCTTCTGGGCGAGCGTGAGCTGCGTGCGCCCCCGGTAGGCCACCGCATGCAGCAGGCGAGCCAGCAGCAGCGCCACCCCCATGCCGTGAAGCGCCGCGGGCACCGCCCGAGACGCCTCGAGCAGCGCCATGAGCACCAGCACCATGGGCACGTACTCGATGAAGTTGCCGAACGCGCGGATGCGGGTGGCCAGCACCTCGTCTTCGCCGTCGCCGTAGGGCACGTCGATGAGGCCGCGGCGAATGGGCACACGAATGGACAGCACCGCCATGAGCATGCCCAACAAGGCCGAGTACAGCAGCGTGATCGAGAACATGCTCTCCCCCGTCGTGGTGCAGGCAAGCTAGTGCATCACGGGTGCACATACGATTCATGCATCCTATGATTGGGCATCATGACCACCGTCGCGCTCCGCCAGCTGGACCTCAACCTGCTCGTCATCCTCGAGGCGCTGGTCGAGGCGGGCAGCGTGACCGGAGCGGCTGCACAGCTGGGCATGACCCAGAGCGGTGCGAGCCGCGCGCTGGCCCGGCTGCGCGAGGCCCTCGACGACCCCCTCTTCGTGCTGCAGGGGCACGCGCTGGTGGCCACTCCGCGGTGCGAGGCCCTTCGCCCGGAGCTGGCTCGCTGCCTGCAAGCCGCCCGGGAGGTCTTCGCGGTGCGCGCGTGGGACCCTTCCACCGCCAGCGACGCCTTCTGCGTGGCGATGCCCGATCACCTGGCCCTGCTCCACGGGGTGCGCCTGCACGCGGTGCTCCGCCAGCAGGCCCCGGGCGTCGACCTGGTCATTCGCGCGTTCACCGCCAGCTGGCGCCGCGACCTGTACGACGGCACCGTCGATCTGGCCTTCGGGGTTCCCAGCGGCAACGAGGCCGGCCTGCAGATGAAGCAGACCACCCTGGACCCATGGGTGGTGGTGGTTCGCCACGGCCATCCCGTGCTGGACGAGCCCTGGGACACCGCCGCCTTCGCTCGGGGCGAGCACGGGCTGATGGCGGTTCGGGGAACCGGACCCAGCCACATCGATCGGGCGCTGGCTGGCCTGGGCATGGCCCGGCGCGTCACCTTTCGCTCGACGAGCCCACTGGTGGTCGCGATGGCGGCCGCCAACAGCGACATCCGTGTGACCACGACCCGATCGCTGGCCCGCTACCTGGCGTCGGTGCTCCCCCTGGTGGTGCTCGACCTGCCGCTGCTGGCCGATCCGCTGCGCCTGCCGCTGGTGTGGCACGAGCGCTTTGCCCGCGATCCGCGCCACCGCTGGCTACGTTCCACCCTCGTCGGTCTCGTCGCCGATTCACACCAAGATCCCTGAAGGAGCCACAATGCCCACCCTCGACCTCAGCACCGCCGTCACCACGCTGGCCGGCGAGGACACCGACCTCAGCGCGCACCAAGGCAAGGTGCTGCTCATCGTGAACACCGCCAGCCAGTGTGGGCTCACCCCGCAGTACGAGGGGCTGCAGGCACTGCACGAGCAATATGCAGAGCGCGGGCTCGCGGTGCTGGGCTTTCCCTGCAACCAGTTCGGCGAGCAAGAGCCGGGGAGCGCTAGCGAGATCGAGCAGTTCTGCCAGGTGAACTACGGCGTCACCTTCCCCATGCACAGCAAGATCGAGGTCAACGGCGCCGGGACCCACCCGCTCTTCGTGCAGCTCAAGGCCGCGGCGCCTGGGCTGCTGGGCAGCCAGGGCATCAAGTGGAACTTCACCAAGTTCCTGGTGGGCCGCGACGGCACGATCCTGGAGCGCTTCTCGCCGACGACGGCGCCGGCAGACATCGCCAGCAAGATCGAGGCGGCGCTGGGGGCCTGAGGTCAGACCGCCTCGATTCTCACGCCGGCTGCCTGATGCGCCAGGGCACCGACGTCGTGGGGGTCGGACGTCAACACCACGCCTCCGGGCTCGGCAGCGGCCACCACCAACGCGTCGACCGCCGAACCCGCACGGGCCCGGCTCCGCAACAGGGCGGCTCGCCGGGCGGTGGCCTCTTGCACCGGCTCGACACGGCAGGCCTTGAGCAGCCGATTCACCCGGGCATCGCGAGGCCCACTGCCCGTGAGTGACTCGACGAGCACGGCGGTAGGCACAGTGGCTGGCCAGCGACCGGCGGCGCGCATGGCTCGCAGCAACGCCAGCGCCGCGGTGGAGCGCTCGGCCAGTCGGCTCAGGCCGCCGGAGTCGAGGACGACGATCACGGCTTGCCCTCAGCAAGGCGCCGCGCCAACTCCAGCGCCCTCGCCTGCTCCGCAGCGCTCGGATCACCCACTTCTTGCTCCAGCTCATGCAGGTAGTCGTCGAGCTCGTCCTGCAACCTCAGGCGCTCCAGCTCGACGCGCAAGGCCTGTTGAAACAGCTCCGATGCCGGCAGGCCGCGCGCCTTGAGCGCCCGGTACAGGTCTTCGGGTAGGTAGACTTGAACGCGCGGCATACGCATAACTATACACACATCCTTGGGCGCCCTCCAATAGAACACCTGGCCCCGATTGGGACAAGGAAATCCGGCCTGCTTGGTCCCCAAGAACCGCCGCCTCACACCCCTCCCACCCGCCACATCTCGGCCACCGCCGCCACCAGCACCAGGGCCACACCGCCGCCGACCCAGCGGACCCGGGCCGGCGAGATCGGCTCGACCTGGGCGGCGGGATCACGCCGTCGCCACGCGATCAGCGCGGCAATGCCCACGCCCACCAGCCCCAACACGCCCAGGACGGCGCTGCGCTCGAGCCCGTCGAGCCCGACCACCGTCCAGAAGTACAGCCCGTACACCAACAGCCCGGCGACGCCCATGCCCAGGGTCACGCGGTCGCGCACCCGCACCCCCAGGACCGCCAGCACCATCGCCGCCACCACCGCGGGAACAGCCGAGGTGGCCACCGCGACCACCAGGACGGCGGGCAGCACCACACCCATCCACAGCCAGGCACGCCGCTCGCCCAGCACCCACCCTGCGACCCCGATGGCGACGGCCGCGAAGCCCGCCGGCACCAGCCCCAGATCGTCCATCTCGGGAATCAGGAAGCCCACCGCCATCACGAAGGCCCCCAGCCCGTGGGCCACCGGCTGAGCCAGGCGCCAGGCCCGGGTGTGGGCCGACCAACGGCGCGCCAGCCACACCAGCGACACCCCACCCAGCGCGACCACCACCACCGAGCCCATCGCGTCGTCGAGACCCAGCTCGTCGAAGAGCAGCAGGCCCCAGGCACCCGCCATGCCCGCCGAGGTGAAGCGCAGCACGTAGTGGGGATTGCTCATCAGCAGGGCGCTCTGCGCGAGCAGCAGCACCAGCACCGCGATGGGCGAGTCGGTGAGCATCAACGCGCCCGCCGCGAAGCCGCCCTGAGCGGCCAACACGCCGGCCACCCCCACCTGCCCAAAGAAGTCGATGGCCACGGTGCGGGCGAAGAGCTGGGCGAAGCCGCGCTCGGGCACCTCCTCGCCCTCGGCCGCCCATCGCTGCTGGTCGGCCTGCTCGTACAGGGCGGGGCCCCACACCACGCCCATGGACACCGCCAGGGCGGGCAGCCCCACCAGGGCCGAGACCACCATGACCACCGCGCCGCTCTCGACGCCGGCGGTGCAGACGATGCCGAAGGTGAGCCAGAACAGCATGAAGAAGGCGGTGAGCCAGCCGCCCAGGGTGACGAGCAGCCGCATGTACCAGGGCAGCGGGCGCTCGTTGGGGTCGGCGGCGAGCGCGGTCTGGGCATCGAACACCGCTGAGGGCTCGGTGATCAGGCCATCCTGGGCCAGCACCGCCACCACGTCGGCCAGTCGGGGCATGCCGATCATTCGTCGTCTGCCTGGCGCAGGCCCAGGCGCAGCCACGCCAGCGACACCACCGTGAGCACCACCACCATCACCCCCACCACGGGCACCCCCAGCAGGATGCCCAGCTCCGAGTCGAGGGTGTCGATGAAGAAGCGGCCGGCCAGGTTGGCGAACAGGAACAGCCCAGCCATCAGGGGCGCCGCGGCGAGCAGCAGGTCCTTGCCGCGCCTCCAGTACAGCACTTGCAGGACCGGCGTCAGCACCACCAGAAGGGCCAGCGCGCCGATGCCCGCCCAGTCGGCAGTTCCCCACATGGCCGGGACCGCCGCCACCACCAATGCGCCGACGGCGGTCGCGCCCACCGTGCGCGGACCCCAGCGGCCCTGGAGCCACGGCCGGGTCCCGTGCACCCACTCCCACACGGCCAGTGCGACCAGGTGCACCGTGGTGATGCCAAAGGCCGCGCCCATGGCCGGCCAGTCGCGGAACAGCGCGTCGAGCTCGTTGTAGAAGGCCAGCCAGGTGCAATCGGCGATCACCAGGACACCGATCACCAGGGGCGCAAAGCGGGCTGCGACGGCCAGTGGCAGCGTGAGCAGCGCCCAGGCGGCAAACAGCAGCCACCAGTTCCCTTCAGCACTGTAGTTGGCCTCGATCACCATGAACAGTGGACCGATGAGGCCGGCCGCTGCCGACACCGCCAGCTTGCCCACCAGGCGCTCCACTCCGAGCGCGATGGCCAGGTAGCCCGGGGCCGCGAAGACCAGCATGGCCAGTGCGATCTGCCCATGGGCGCCCAGCTGCATCCAGTTCTCGACCACCAGGGTGCCGAAGGCCCCCATCAGGCTGAGCACGCCGATGCCCAGCGCCGAGCCGGCCACGAAGTCGAGCCAGGCGTCGTTGGATGGGGTCTCGGTGACGTGCTCCGTGGCCCGGCGCAGGGCCGCGTCCGACAGGGCTTGGCGGCGATGCAGCGCGTGCAGGACCTCGAGCCGCGCCGGCGTGTCCTGCACGCTCAGCGCTCACCTCGTCGGCGCTGATCGCCGTCGCGGCGGGTGATGCCGTTCTTGTCGAGCCACTCCAGCAAGGGGATGGCCGTCTTGCGGGTGAGCCCGCCGCCCATGTCCTTGAAGTCTGCGGTGCTCATCGCCTCGTTGCCGGCGTCGAAGAAGGCCCGCACCTCGCTCACGATGCCGTCCAGAGCGGAGGGATGTACCCAGCCCACTCCCGCGAGCGGCACCACCACCCCGTCGAGCTCGAGCAAGCGCAGCAGGGCGCCGGTGTCGTCGTGGGGGAAGGCCTCGTGCAGCTCCTTGGGAGGCAGGCCGGTGATGCCCGCCTGGTGGATGCGCTCGACGATCGTGTCCTGCAGGTGCTGCTGCGCCGGAGTGAGCCCCACCTCGAAGGTGGCGGCTCGAAGGATGGGGCCGTCGGCCATCAGCACCCCACCCTGCGCCAGGTGCTGCACCAGCCCGTCGAAGACCCGGTCGGGCAGGTGCTGCAGGCGCCCACGACGCAGCTCGCGGCGGTTCGCTCCCAGGGACAGGGCGTTGTGCTGGTGGTACTGCTCCAGCGCCTCGAGCAGGGCGCCGCTGAGCCGGCCCATCACCGACGAGGCAAACACCCGGTCGCCCAGGACCTCGCCCCCCTCGCCGCCGCGGGCCTTCCAGTCGGCGGGGTCGAGGCCCTCTTCGCCCGCGCGATCGAGCCACACCCGGGCATCGCCACCGTGCAGACGGGCGAGCTGCTTGCCCCAGGCAAGGCGGTCTCTCTTGCGCATGCGTCGCGTGTAGGGGTCGACGACCTCGCCGCCGCCCAGGGTGTCGACCGGCGACACCCGGCGCACCACGAAGCGATCGCCGGGCATGCACGGCATCGGCGCCTCCAGGCGGATCTGCGCGTAGAGCGGATCGCGCCCTTCGACCTCATCGACATCGGCTGCCCAGTAGATGCGCCCCAGCCGCTCCAGCGTGCCCAGCAAGACCCGCACCTGGGTGCCATCCTCGACCGGCGGCGCGCCCGGCACCGGGCGGTAGTACACGTCGATCATCGAGGGACAAGGCACACGACCGGTCGCCAGCACGGTTCCACGTGGAACCTGCTCGGTGTCCACCCCCGCGAGGTTCACGGCCGCCCGCCAGCCCGGACGCACGGTCTTGACCTCGGAGCCGTGCACCTGGATGCCGCGAACCCGCGCCGCGCCACCCACGGGCAGCAGCTTGACGGTCTCGCCATCGCGCAGCACCCCGGTCCAGGACGTGCCGGTGGCGACGGTTCCGAAGCCGGGCCGGGTGAAGGCCCGGTCGACGGGCAGCCGGAAGGGGCCCTGGGCGCGTTGCTCGCTGTTGTCGGCCGCTCGGTCGACCAGCTGGCCAAGGGCCTCGATCAGCTCGCCCTTCCCGTGCTCGGTCACCGCTGAGAAGGGCACGATGGGCGAGCCTTGCAGGGTCGTGCCCTCCAGCAGATCGGCCACGTCCTCGGCGGCGAGCTCCAGCAGCTCCTGGTCGACCAGGTCGGCCTTGGTGAGCACCACCACGGCGTGCTGCACGCCCAGCAGGTCGAGGATGGCCAGGTGCTCGCGCGTCTGCGGCATCACGCCGTCGTCGGCGGACACACACAGCAGGGCGGCGCCGATGCCGGTGGCGCCGGCCACCATGGTGCGCACCAGCCGCTCGTGGCCCGGCACGTCCACGAAGGCCACGCGCCGGCCATCGGGCAGGTCGAGCGGGGTGAAGCCCAGCGAGATGGTGATGCCGCGCTCTTGCTCCTCGGGGTGGGCATCGAGGTCGACGCCGGTGAGCACGCGAACCATCGAGGTCTTGCCGTGGTCGATGTGGCCCGCGGTGCCAACCACCAGGGCAGCAGCGGGCTCGGTCATGCGGCCTCGTCGCCCGAGGTCAGCGTGCGGAACACCTCTTCGAGATCGCGCTGCTCACCGGCGAGCTCGACGAGCACGTGCCCCTGGGCGACGGCCCAGCGGTACACATCGGCGCGCACGTCGTGGGTGGCGTGCACCGTGAAGCGCTGGGCTTGGTCGATGGGGGTTGCCCGGTCGACGCGGGTGACCCCGTCGATGGCCGCGAGCCCAGCGATCAGCTGCGCCTCGCTGGCCTTGACCTTGCCGGCGGCCAGGCCGACGTGCAGCACCTGCCCGGAGCTGCGCGCGATGATGGCCTCGGTGGCTCCATCGGCCACCAGGCGCCCTTCGTGCATGATCATCACCCGGTCGCAGGTGACCGCCACCTCGGGCAGGATGTGCGTCGACAGGATGACGGTGCGGGTCTGGCCCACCTTGCGGATGAGCTGGCGGATCTCGGCGATCTGGTTGGGGTCCAGTCCGTTGGTGGGCTCGTCGAGGATGAGCAGCTTGGGGCCGTGCAGCAGCGCCTGAGCGAGCCCCACACGCTGCCGATACCCCTTCGAGAGCGTGCCGATGGTCTGGTTGAGGCGATCCTCCAGCCCACACTCCTCGACCACGAGCTGCAGCCGCCGCGACAGCTCCGACGCCCCGATCCCACGCACCGATCCGATGAACTCCAGGTACGAGCGCACCGCCATCTCGGGGTACAGCGGCGCCGACTCGGGCAGGTAGCCGAGCTGGGTCTGCACCTCGACCGGATGGTTGAGCACGCCGTGGCCACAGACGGTGGCACTGCCGCCCGTGGGAGCCAGAAAGCCCGTCAGGATCTTCATCGTGGTGGACTTGCCCGCACCGTTGGGACCGAGCAGGCCCACGATCTCGCCCGCGTCGATCTCGAAGCTCACCCCACGCAGCGCCTGAAAGGCTCCGTAGCTGCGCTGCAGGTTTTCGGCGGTCACCACGGGCATGGGTAGCTCCCGACCCCTCTGCTATGCCAGATGCCAACCAACGGCACTCTCGGCTACCCTGCCCCCATGCGAACCCCAATCCTGGCCCTGGTCTCTGCGCTCACCCTTCTCGGCTGCCGAGAGAGCCCCGACGACGTCGACGGGCTCGACCTCGACAACGACGGGGTGCTCGCCGCCGACGACTGCAACGACAACGACGACACGGTCTTTCCCGGTGCGCCCGAGCTGTGCGACGACATCGACAGCGACTGCGACGGCTCCCTCGACGACCCCGAGGCCTCGGATGTCGCCACCTGGTACGGCGACCGCGACGGCGATGGCTTCGGCGATCCGGGCGCCGGGCTCAACGCCTGCGACCCGCCCGACGGCTACACCGACGACCCCACCGACTGCGACGACGCCCGGCCGGACGTGTTTCCCGGCGCCACCGAGGACGACTGCACCGATGCCACCGACTACAACTGCGACGGCAGTGTCGGCTACACCGATGCCGACGAGGACGGCTTCGCGGCTTGCGAGGAGTGCGACGACGGCAACGCGGACGTGCATCCGCTGGCCGACGAGGTCTGCGACGACGTGGACAACGACTGCGATGGCGAGGTCGACGTCGACGCCATCGACACCACGCTGTGGTACGCCGACGCCGACGCCGACGGCTACGGCGACGCCACGACCGCCACCGAGGCCTGCGATCCGGCCGCGGGCTTCGTGGCCGACAACACCGACTGCGACGACACCTCAGACCAGGCACGGCCCGGCGGCACCGAGATCTGCGACACCCTGGACAACGACTGCGACGGCGACATCGACGAGGCCGACGCGACCGATGCCCAGACCTTCTACGGCGACAACGACGCCGACGGCTACGGCGCGGCGAACACCAGCGTGGTGGCCTGCGACCAGCCGGCGGGCTTCGTCACCGACAACACCGACTGCGACGACGAAGACGACGCGTCGAATCCCGGCATGACCGAGGTCTGCGACGAGGCCGACAACAACTGCGACACCGCCATCGACGAGGGCTTCGACAAGACCTGGTACGCCGACACCGACGGCGACAGCCACGGCGGCTCGGCCACCACCGAGGCCTGCATGCAGCCCGCGGGCTTCGTGCGCAGCAACGACGACTGCAACGACAGCGAGGCCGCCGCCAACCCCTCCGCCTCCGAGATCTGCGACGACATCGACAACGACTGCGACACCACCGTCGACGAGGGCTTCGACAAGACCTGGTACGTCGACAGCGACGGCGACAGCCACGGCGGGGCGGCGTCGACCACGTCCTGCGCCCAGCCCACGGGCTTCGTGCGCAGCAACGACGACTGCGACGATGGCGAGGCCGCCGCCAACCCCTCTGCGACCGAGATCTGCGACGACATCGACAACGACTGCGACACCACCGTCGACGAGGGCTTCGACAAGACCTGGTATGTCGACAGCGACGGCGACGGCTTTGGCGGCACGATCACGGTGACGGCGTGCGCGGGCCCCTCGGGCTTCGTCGACAATAGCCAGGACTGCGACGACGCTTCCGGCGCAGTGAACCCCTCCGCCGCGCAGATCTGCAATGGCATCGACGACGACTGCACCGGCCTGCCCGCCAACGAGGCCGACGGCGACAGCGATGGCTGGCTGGTGTGCGAGAACGACTGCGACGACGGCGACGCCGACGTGCGGCCCGACGCCACCGAGGTCTGGTACGACGGCGTCGACCAGGACTGCGACGGCGGCAGCGACTTCGACCAAGACCTCGACGGCGACGACGCCATCGCGAACGGCGGCACCGACTGCGACGACACCAACCCGCTGCTGAGCGCCCAGTGTGCCGGGGGCACCGGCCTGGACGGCCCGCTGACGGTGCCTGCTGCCGACACGGTGGTGAACACCTACACCCCGCTGGCCAACCCCATCGGCTCGGGCGATCCCGTGATCACCGTGGTGGACGGCAGCGGCCTGGCCGCCAACGACGAGCTGCTGGTCATCCAGCATCAGGGCCTGGGAGCCGGCACCTACGAGTTCGTGTCGGTGGCCAGCGTCTCGGGCAACGACGTGACGCTGATCAACCCGGCAGTGGGTGCGTACGGGGCCAGCAGCGTGGCCGTCACCCAGGTGGTGCGCGTGCCGCAGTACACCGACCTGGACGTGCCCTCGGGCGCGAGCATCGTGGCCCAGGACTGGGACGGCACCACCGGCGGAATCGTCGCCTTCCGCGCCGACAACGCCAACGTGATCGGCACCATCGACGTGTCCGGGCAGGGCTTCCAGGGGGTTCCCCGCGAGGACGTGGCCAACCAGCCCGGCGAGCAGGGCGAGGGCACCGCGATCGGGTCGGGCCTGGACCGCGCGGCCAATGGCAACGGCGGCGGCGGCGGCGAGCGCAACGGCTGCGAGTGCTGCTGGGGCGGGGCCGGCGCTGGAGGCGGGCATGCCACCGCCGGCTTCGACGGCAGCAACGGCGGCAACGCCTGCCAGCTCGGCGGGCTCGCCGGTGAAGAGGTCGGACAGGCCGAGCAGACCGAGTGGTTCTTTGGGGGCGCCGGCGGACAGGGCGGCGCCGACGAGGACGGCTACGGCTCCGGCGGCGGTAACGGCGGCGGCATCGTGTTCATCGGCGCCGAGAACCTGACCGTCACCGGAGCGATCCTGGCCAACGGCGACAACGGCCCCGGCGAGGTGAACTTCGCGGGCTGCGGCTCGGGCGGCGGTGGCGGTGGCGCGGGCGGCGCGATCTACCTCGAGGCCGAGGCGGCGGCGCTGGGCAGCAGCCTGGTGGCGGCGACCGGTGGCGCCGGCGGCGACACGCCCGGAAACTGTGGCACCGCCGGCGGTGCCGGCAGCGACGGACGCATCACGGTGCAGGGCAGCAGCACGGTGGGAACCACCAACCCGGCGTTCACCGCGGTGCCGTGAGGCCGTTCACTCCGGCGCGTGGTATTCAGCGCCTGTGACCCGTTCTGCCTTCCTCATCCCGCTCATCCTCCTGCTCGCCGCGTGCCCGTCCCGGCGCCTGCTGCGGCTCGAGAACCGCCTGCTGCAAGAAGAGAACGCCACCCTGAGCGAGCAGCTCCAGACCCTCGAGAAGCGGGCGCCCCCAGGCAAGGACTGGACCGACGAGATGAGCCTGGAGCTGGTGCACGAGTGGCTCGATCGCGCCGGCTACAAGCACACCTACTCGGGCCCCGACGCCAAGCACGTGCACCTCGAGTTCATTGGTCTGAACACCGAGTTCAGCGTCAACGTGCAGCTCTTTGCCGAGGCGGACGTGCTGTTCTTGGCCACGGGCGACTACCTGCAGCTGTCCGACGCGCAGGACACCGACTCGGTCACCTTGCTGCTCGTGCAGATCGCAAGCCTGAACTACGAGCTGCTGGTGGGCAAGTTCCAGCTCGACCCCGAGACCGGCGACGTGCTGCTGTCCAGCGAGCTGCTGCTCGACGATGGCCTGGGCTACGACACCTTCGTGCGCGCGCTCGAGCAGCTGCTGCACACCGCCGACGGCCGCTACCCCGACCTGGAGCGGGCCGCCTCGGGGACGGGCCTGTGAGCCGCAAGCGCCCCGAGCTGACCCACCTCGATGCCGAGGGCAACGCCCGCATGGTGGATGTCGGCGACAAGGCGATCACCCGTCGCGTGGCCGTCGCCCGCGGCCACATCACCATGGGCGAGCCCGCCTACCGAGCCATCGTGCAGCGCACCGCCAAGAAGGGCGACGTGCTGGCCATCGCCCAGCTCGCGGGCATTCAGGCGGCCAAGCGGGCCAGTGACCTGATCCCGCTGTGCCACCCCCTGCCCCTGTCGTCGGTCGATGTCGCCGTCGAAGCCGTCGACGGCCGCGTCCAGGTCACCGCCACCGTCGGAGCCCACTGGCGAACCGGGGTCGAGATGGAGGCGCTGACGGCGGTCAGCGCGGCCCTGCTGACGGTGTACGACATGCTCAAGGCCGTCGATCGCGGCATGGAGCTTGGTGGGGTGCACCTGGTGAGCAAGACCGGGGGGAAGAGCGGGGACTGGAGGCGGGGGTAGAATGCCCGGCAGGAGATCCATGCGAAACCCCGCCCTGCTCCCCCTCCTGCTCTTGCTCGCCTGCGAAGGCGTCGACCCCGGCGACACCAACGACTCCGGCGGCGGTGGCGACGTCGACGCCGACGCCGATGCCGACTCGGACAGCGACTCGGACGCGGATGCCGACTCGGACGCCGATGCCGACTCGGACGCCGATGCCGACTCGGACAGCGACGCCGACTCGGACAGCGACTCGGACTCGGACAGCGACACCGGCGGCCCTCCCGACACCGATGGGGACGGCACCATCGACAGCCTGGACTGCGCGCCCAACGACGCGTCGATTCACCCCGGCGCAACCGAGATCCCGTACGACGGCGACGACAACGACTGCAACCCGCTGACCGCCGACGACGACCTGGACAACGACGGCCATACGATCGCCGTCGACTGCGCCGACGACGACGACACCCGCCACCCGGGCGCCTGGGAGCGGCCCTGCGACGGCGTCGACCACGACTGCGACACCTTCGATCACCCCACGGTCGACGACGCGACTGGGGCCTTCGCGTTCGGCGACGGCACCGGATCGGGCTCGATGTCCGACCCCACCAACGACCTGCAGGTGGCCATCGATCTGGCCGCTGCGTCAGGCCAGCACTGGGTCTTCGCCGCCGAGGGCACGGCCCCCATCGCGGCCGGAACGTCGACCGGGGTGTCGGTGTGGGGGGGCTTCGACGCAAGCTGGAACCCCGACTGTGGCGCCCAGACCCGTGTGGCCGGAGCCAGCGCTGGCGACGCGGCCATCACCCTGGCATCGACCACCGACGCCGTGTGGCTGGGCAACCTGGAGCTCATCGGAGGGGTCGAGGCCGACGGGGTCGAGCTCATCGGACAGGACCTCGTCTTGGAGGGCACGGCTCAGTACGCCGCCGAGCTTCGCGACAGCCACACCGAGCTTCGCAGGGTCCAGAGCTACTCCGGCGACCCCGTGGGGCACGGCGGGGCGGGCCACTACTGGATCGACGGCGGAGATGCGCTGCTGGTCGACCTCGATGCCAGGCAGCCGATCCAGGCCCACTACGCGGTGCGGGTGTCCAACGCCGCCGTGGTCACCGTGAACGACGCCCTGCTGGGCTCCGAAGCGCCGGTATTCGTCGAGTCTGGCAACCTGCTGCTCGATCGCACGAGCATCACCAATCAGCTGGGTGGCGCCACTCAGTACGTGGTGGAGGTTCCCGCCGCCGGGGTGCTCACCCTGCACCGCTCGAGCCTGCTGGTCGCCGCCAGCAGCGGCATCGGGACCGCCGCCTTCATCGAGGGCACCCTGGTGGTCAGCAACTCGACCTTCGACGTCGACGAGACCTTCACGGTGCCGGTGTGGGTGCAGGACGGCGGTCAGATCACCATGGTGAACAGCGCCGTGTGGGCGGGCACCGTGGGCGGGGTCATCCTGCAGGGGGCGTCGGCGAGCGGCACCTTCGTGAACTCCATCTTTCGCACCGACGCCCAGGGCAACCCGAACACGTCGGGCATCTACGCGCTGACCGGACCAACGGTGCAGATCCATCACTCCCTGTTCTTCGGGGGTGCCCACATGGCGACCTTCGACTCGGGGGCCATCGACACCCCCAGCGAGCTCGACGCCTGTGCGTGGACCGCATGCGCCGGGGCGGGCGGCAACGTCGCGGCCGATCCAATCTTGCCCCTGGCCCCGCTGAACTGGGTCCCCGATGCCGGCACACCCCTGAAGGACGCGGGCATGGACCCCACCGCCTTCTTGCTTCCCGCCTTCGCCGAGCAGCAGCTGTGCGCGGTGGGCGCCGACTGCTCGTCGTTGCCCACCCGGCCGTTCGGCGCCGGCTGGGAGATCGGCCCGTGGGAAGGCACACCGAACGGGGAGTGACCCGTCCGCCCTACCCGATGCTCCGCGCCATGCGCAGCCCAAGATGCGCGCTGCGCATGTGCGAGTCGACGTGGTACCGCGTCGCACTCCGCGCTCCCTGCGCGCTCATCGCCCAGTAGCCGCCTCGCGCCACCCGCTCGGTACCCCACGGCGGCTCCATCGGTCCGAAGTAGTCCTGGATGACCACGCGGTCTCCGGGCGTGTCCGGGCCCAGGGTGTCGAACTCCTCGAAGCACCAGTCGCGCACGTTGCCAGCGAGGCCGCGCACGCCGTAGGGCGAGACGTCGACAGGGTGGCGGCCCACGACCGAGGGGTACATTCGACCGGCGCGGCTGTCGCGCATGCGGCACCAGCTGGGGTCGAGCCAGTCGCCCCACGGGAACAGCCGCTCATCGGCGCCGCGGGCGGCCTTCTCCCACTCGAGCTCGCTGGGCAGGCGCCACTTGCTGCCGGTGACCTCGGCGAACCACCGCGCGAAGCCCATGGCACAGGCCCAGTCGGTCATGAAGACCGGCCAGTCCTTGAGCCAGCGGTCGCCGTCGATGTCCTTGCGCAGGTAGAAGGTGCCGTCGCGTCGACGGGCGTAGATCATGCCCGCGCGCTTGCCGGGGAGTCGTGCCCGCTCGCGGGGCACATAGCGCAGGGCCTCTTCTTCGCGTCGCGTGTGCACGAGGTCGTTGAGGAAGGCCAGGTACTCGCGGTTGGTGACCGGGAAGCGGCGCAGGATGAAGCCATCGGCCCACACGCGCTTGCGCGGAATGGGGTCGATTGCACCCGTGTCGCCACCCGCCCAGAACCAGCCCGGAGGCACGTAGCAGTCGTTCTTGCGGAGCTCGCCCTCTTTGGGCAGGTAGACGGCATGGGCAGAGCTCTCGCCGGGGGCGACGCCGTCCCAGTGATCCTGCCTGCGCAGGAACACGGGGTAGCGCACCGGAACGCGCCCGGGAGCGCGGATGACCAGCAGATAGCTGCCCATCGGAAGCGGGACTTCTTGCAACGGAGTGCGGCCCAGGCTGCGCTCGGCCACCCACACCTGCCGGCGGTTGTGGGTCTCGTAGCGATGCAGCTCGACCTCGGCGCCGGGCGGATCGGTGACCAGCGAGACCGCGGCCGTGCCCTTGAGGTAGGCGAAGTGCATCTTGCGCACCGGCGAGCTGTTGGGGAGTGCCCCAGCGTGCACGCGCAGCAGGGCGCCGCAACGATCGGCGGTCACCCGGTCGCGGGCGTGCTCGGCCTCGGAGTGTTCTTGGCGGTAGCGGGCTGCGAGCGCCCGGTGGGCCGCGGCGAGGTCGGGGGCGTGGTTGAAGGCCGAGTACAGCAGGCGCTCCCCCTCCAGGTCCATGCGCTCGGCCTCGCGCTCGAACAGCTCGGCCTGTTCTTCTTTGGCCCAGCCCAGCTCCTTCTGCTCTTCGGGATCCCACGGATGGATGTTGCGCAGCAGGCTGGCGGCCTCGTCGCGCAGGCCCTTGGCGCGCTTGCGCATGGCCATGGCCTGCGGATGAAGGGCCTCGGCGCGCTCGACCAGCTGCAGCGCCTTGGCCTGGCGCGGGGCGGTGTCGAGCCAGCGCTCCAGCTCGCGCAGCATCGAGCCCGCGTCGGGGTAGCGCTCGCTGGGCTCGGGCCGGGTGGCCTTGTCGCACAGGGCGCCGAGCGCCTCGGCGTCGGCCCCCTTCGCGCCGCGATCCTGCACCATCGCACGCAGCAGCGCACCCAGGGCCATCACGTCCGCGCGTGGATCGGCGTTGCTGCCCCCCCACTCGGTGACCACCACCTTTCCGCGGCTGCCGACCTGGATGACGTCGGGGCTGATCTGGCCGTGAGCGGTGCCCTGATCGTGGGCGTAGGCGATGGCTTCGAGCGCCTTGGAGAAGATGCGGGTCACCGCGCGCAGGGTGCCCGACGACGCGAACTCGGCGATGGACTGCCCGTGGATGTCGGGCATGGTCACGAAGTAGTGGCCGTTCTCGAGACGCCCCACCTCGTGCACCGCATGGATGCCCGGGTGCTCCAGGGCCGCCGTAGCCCGCGCCTGCGACAAGAAGCGCCGCACCGCGGTGGCGTCGTCGGTGAGTGCCCCGTTGAGGATCTTCATCATCACCACGCGGTCGAGCTCGCGATCGTTGACCCGGTGGATGGAGGTGTCGCCGGTCTCGCGCACGACGCCGATGTCTTCGTAGCGCCACTTGGGCGCGACGCGCGGCAAGAACGGGGACTCTTGGGCTTTGCTCACGGATTCCTCAAGCGAATGGTCAGGCCGATGGGCTCGGCCGGAGCGCTCACCCCGTCGAGGTCGGCGTCGAAGCAGGCGATGAGCGGACTGCCCTGCACGCTCCACCCGGCTGAGGACCAGTGCCCATCGGCCCACTCGAGCTTCCCGGTGGCTTCTGGGACGTCCAGCGGGCTCGCGTCGCCGCAGCCCTGAGCAAGCGCCGCCATCTCGACGCGCCAGCTGCCGGCTCCCGCCAAACCCCGCACCACCAGCCGCGTCATGCGTTGCTCGACCTCGTTCAGCAGGCCCTCGCACACCGCCCTCGCGAGCTCTTCTCCCAGGCTCACCGAGCAGGCCTCCAGCGCGGTCTCGCGTGCGGCCTCGGTCTCGTCGGCGGCAATCTCGCCAGCGTTGTTCTGGAGCGCGGCCTCGAAGATGAAGCGGTTGGGCAGCTTGGGGTGGGCACCCATGAGGGTGTCGAGCTGCTCGCTGCTGACCGGGGTGTCTGCGGGAAGGCCCGACAGGACCGTGAACGCCTGGGCGCGCACGTGATCGTCGCTGGCGCCGCCGGCGATCGCCACCGCCTGCTCGACCGCGGCCACCGGGTCGTAGCTGTCGCCATCGGGGTGGGCGAAGGCCGCCAGCAGCATGGCCCGGGCGTACGGACCCGACACGTCGTCGGGTGCCCGCTCGAGCATGGCGCTGGCGCGCTCGATGGCCGCGCCCAGCTCGACGCCGTCGGTGTCGGCCTCGAAGGCATCCCGCATGTGGATGGTGAGCAGCGCGAGCTCGTGCCAGGCGTCGTAGGGGGCGTCGGGGTTGGCCTCGGTGGCAGCCGCGGTGCGCAGGGTCTGCGCCGAGGCCTGGGCACGGCGCGTGTGCTCGGCCCGCGCTGTGTCGACACGAACCATCGTGTCGGCCATCGACAGGCCGGCGGCCTGGGCTTCGGCCCAGGCGCGGCCGCTCACCGCCAGCGACTCGCGCTCGGCATCGACCAGCTCGGCCATGGCCCGGCCCACCTCGTCGTCGGGCCAGGGCAAGCCCGTCGGGATGGCCGGAACGCTGCGGGCCGACGACAGCTGGGGCAGCTGCGGCTCGCCCAGCACCACGATCAGGTCGCGTTCGGGCAGGGGCAGCTCGTCGAGCTCGACCACGGGGGCATGCTCGGCGTGACTCGGCTCTGAGTGGGCCTCGGGGGCTGGCTCGTGGTGCTCGGCGTGCTCCGGTTCGTGGTGGGCGTCGTGCTCGGGCTCGTGGTGGGCGTCGTGCTCGGGCTCGTGGTGGACGTCGTGCGCGTCGGGTCGCGCGATGACCGCCCCCGACACGATGCCCGTGCCCGGCAAGGACAGCCACCCCAGCAGCACGCCGGCGAGCAGCAGCAACAAGGTAGCGATCAACCAGCGCTGTGGCACGAGACTCCCAGGACGGCAGATGATGGCACGCGCGGGCCCGGAAGTCGCGAACTCAGCGGTTCAGGCAGCACAGAACGGGGTAGGTCGCAGTGCGGCCCGTGCAGTGAACCCGGCCATGGTAGGGACCCCACTTTCCGTAGGTGACCAGCCCGTTTCCGGCGGCGCACTGGGTCGAGTCCTGGCCGTTCCAGATCGACCGCCTGTGCGCGTCGACATTGCTGAAGCCACCCACGATCCAGTGCTGCGCCGGCGAGCAGGCGCCCAGCACCGAATACACGGTGAACTCCTGGAAGTTGCACACATGCCAGCCGGAGCCGCACACGCCGGCGCCGGTCCAGTCGGCGTCGAGGTTGGCCCACAGCGTGTTGCCCGTGCGCGGCGACGCGGTCTTGGTGTAGTTGGAGCACATGCCCGCGCCGTACAGGTCGTCCAGATCGGCGGCCGTGGCGATGTCGGAGCCGCCCACCTGGCTTCCCGCCGCCAGATCGAGTGCGCCGTTGGTGACGAAGGCGTCGACCTCGGCATCCGAAAGCTGGGTGTCGGTGTCGGTGTCGGCCTCGAAGTCATCGTCGGCGCAGCCCCAGCCGGTGCCGTCCCACTTGGCGAGCTGGCCTGCTCCACACCCGGTCATCGCGTCCAGGCCGGTGGCGGGGTGGGTGTGATCGCCCGCCGCGATCTGCCCGGTGCCCGAGCCGACGGGCAGCAGGGCCACGTCCAGGGTGCCGCCGGTGATGTCGGCGGCGACGTGCAGGTGGTCGCCCGGGGCGACCTCGCTGGCACCCGTGCCCACGGGAATACGCAGGATGTCCAAGACCCCGCTGGCCACCTCGCTCGCCGCGTGCACGTGGTCGCCGGGCGCCACCTGGTCGGCGGCGGGCCCGACGGGCAGACGCTGCACGTCCAGTACCCCGGTCGCGAGGTCGGCGGCGTCGTGCTGGTGCAGCCACGCCGTGCAGCCCCAGCCCGAACCATCGAAGAGCGGTACCTCGCCCGCCGCGCAGCCCAGGGTGGACAGGGTTCCGCCGCTGGCGCTAGACGCGTCCAGGATGGTGGTGCCATTGATGCGGATCTGGCTCGCATCGACGATGCCACCGCTCACGTTCGTGGCCGTGTCGGCGCTGAAGGCGTAGGGCACGCTGGCCACCACGATGCGGGACGGCAGCGGAGGCGACGTGTCGACGGTGAGCTGCAGGAAGGCCTCGTCGCCTGCGAAGGCCGAGGCGTCGAGCCCGCCGCCGGTCCCCAACAGGGCCGTGTAGTAGCCATCCTCGAAGTCCAGCGTGAGCGTCTCGCTGTACAGGCTGGCGCCGCCGGCCGGGTCGTCGAACAGCTCGAGCTCGAGATCGTGCTGGCCGTCCAGCGGAAGGCCCGAGCTATCGAGGAGCCGGCCCTGCTGGGTGAGCAGGCCGGGTACGGCGAGGGCGGTGGTGGGAAGGGCGAAGGCGAGCAGCAGGCCGAGGTGGCGCATGGGGACTCCGGGTTCAACCGCACTGTACGCGCTGGCCAAACCGGTGGCCACCGGTCACGCCAGGTTCGCGTCCTCGCCCACGTAGCTGCGCTCGATGGCGCTATCGAGGGCCTCCATGCGCGGGTAGAACTCGTCCCAGAACTGCTCGCGGCGGGCTTCGCGATCGGTCGCGGGGCCACCGTCGCCGAGCAGCGCCTCGCCTTCGAGCGCGTTGTTCTCGGCCATGGACTTGTCGGCTGCGACGGCGGCGTGGTCGGCCTTGTTCTGCGCCAGAATGGCGCTCAGCTCGTCGGCCAACGCGTCGTGTCCACCCAGCTCCCGGACCCGCCCGATGCGTTCCTCGAGGTGATCGATGCGACCGGGCCAGTGCAGCATCGCGTCGACGAACTCCTCGATGTTCTCGCCCTCCCCGATGGTCTTGGCCTGCACGTGCTCGTGGGAATCGACATCGGCCTCGAGCTCGATGCCGTGCTCGGACGCGATGGCGCGCAGCAGGTTCCAGTTCGCACGCTTCTGCGGACCGGTGATGTCCTTGTAGATGTAGTTGCCATTGCTGGACATGGTCTGCTTGAGCTCGCGCTCGCTCATCGCCAGCAGCCGCGCCTTGAGCTGGGGCGACAGATCGATGGCCTCGATCTGCGCGTGCATGTTGCCGCGCTGGCTCACCTGCTCGGGCATTCCAACGGTCTCGATGCCGATGCCGCTGCTGTTGTGCCCCTGAGCGTGGTACACGACCTCGTCGGTGGGCACGGTCAGGCTGGTGTCCCCGTTCTCGTCGATGAGGTAGTGCGCCCCGACATGTTTGCCGTTGCGGATGCGCTGCTGGTAGGCCTGCTCGGTGGACTCCCCCGAGGTGCTCATCGTCTGGTGCAGGATGACGCCCGTGGGGTCGCCGTTGCGCTTGCGCGCACCCAGGTCGCCGAACTCGCCGGTGTCGTCGGACATGCCCAGCCCCTCGTACATGCCGGGCGTGGTGCCCTGCTGGGCAAAGTCCGGCGGAAGCTCGGGCGCGAGCGGCTGTTGCCCCAGATCGGCGGGTCGCTGGCGTGGGATGGGCGACACCGAAGGCGTGGTGCGGCGTTCTTGACCTGGCATGAGGAGGCTCCAGGAGTTGAGAGACCGAGAGATCGTACCCGCTGGCAAGCGGGATCGACAACTTCTCGATCCGCATGTCTGGCGGAACTGAAGGATTCGGGCCCTGGACACACCCATCTCGCGATCCAAAGCCAGGAGGACCCCTTGCCGCTGCTGTCGATCGTGCTGGCCATGGGCGTGCACGCCGCCGAGTGCACCATCCTGGAGGCCCCGCGCCTCGCGTCGGAAGAGCACGGGGCGATCGTGTGGCAGCTACGCGCGCGCCTGGACGAGGTCACGGCCCTGGGGTCGAACGCCCAGGACGACGTCGCGCGACAGCAGTGCCTCGAGACGCGCCGAGCCTCGATGGAGGCGCTGCTGGACGTGGCCGAGCGGGCAGCCATGGCAGTCGAGGTCCGCAAGCTCTCGATCGCCCAGGCGAAGGTCACGCAGCTGCACGCCGAGGCGCTGCGCTGCATGGACCGACGGTCGGTCCCGGTGGGCGAGACCATCCTGCAGATCAGCGCGGGAAGCACCACCGCCTCCCCGGCGCCCGCAGCTCCCCAATACCTCGAGCCCGACCTCACCGACCCCACATCCACCTTCTCGCTCGACGTCGACACCGGCTCGTACACCTACGCCCGCAGCGAGCTGCAGCGGGGAGTCCTTCCCAACCCGGCCTTCGTCCGCCCCGAGGAGTTCATCAATGCCTTCGACTACGACTACCCCCGGCCCATCGACGGGCAGCCGATGGCGGTGCAGGTCGAGGCAACGGCATCGCCCTGGACGCCCGACGCCAAGCTGGTTCGCATCGGGTTCCAGGCTCGCAATGTGGACCGCGAGCGCGAGCCCGCCCACCTCGTCTTCCTGGTCGATCGCTCGGGCTCCATGGACCGCGACGACAAGTTCCCCCTCGTGCAGCAGATGCTCGGCACGCTGGTGACCCAGCTCGACGAGCGGGACACCGTCGCGCTCGTGACCTTCGATGCCTCGGCCCGCATCGAGCTGCCGCCTACCCAGGCGTCCGAGCGACGCACGATCCTGGATGCCATCGACCGGCTGCAGCCCGGCGGCAGCACCGGTCTGCAGGCGGGCCTCGATACGGCCTATACGCTGGCCAGCTGGACCTACGAGCCCGGCCACACCAACCGGGTGATCTTGGCGAGCGACGGTCTGGCCAACACGGGCATCACCGACCCCTCCACGCTGGTGACCCGTATCCGCGATCACGCCGACCTGGGCATCACCCTGACCAGCATCGGCTTCGGATACGGCGCCTACAACGACCCGATGATGGAGTGCCTCGCTGACAAGGGCGATGGCAGCTACCACTTCGTGCATCAGGCCTCCGAGGCCGAGCGGCTGTTCGAGGCCGAGCTGGCATCCACGCTGCAGGTCGTGGCCCGCGACGTGAAGGCCCAGGTCTGGTGGGATCCCAGCGCCGTCAAGCGCCACCGCCTGGTGGCCTACGACAACCGCGTCCTCGACGACGCCCAGTTCGACGACGACACCGTCGACGCCGGCGACCTGGGAGCGCTGCACCAGGTCACCGCCCTGTACGAGGTGTGGGGTCCCACTCCCGCGCTGTCGAGATGGGGCGAGCTTCGCGTGCGCCACAAACCCCCAGGACCCGACGCCCCGAGCCAGCAGACCCGCTGGACCTTCAGCCCGGTGCCCAGCTCGGACCCGGCCCGCGCCACGTCGGACACACGGCTGGCGATCGCCGCGGCCGCCCTCGCCCAGCACCTTCGCGGCAACAGCGTGGCCGACCTCGACTGGCGCGAGCTCGGGGAGCTGATCGCGTCCCTGGAGGCTCAGCGCCGCGACGCGGATGAGCTCCGCGAGATATACGATCTCGCCGAGCAGGCCGAGAGCCTGGCCGCGCTGCAGCGTCGCCAGCGACGGCGCTGGCTCGCCCAACAGCTCGACGACGACGGCTACTCCGGGACGTCCGACACCGACGCAGCCAGGCAGCCCCTGTTCGGCTGGTGAGCCCAGGCGGATAGACCCCGCTCGGAGGTTCGATGCAGCCGACCCAGATCGAACGTGGCGCTGCCCTGGGGGCGCGCCGGTGACCCCACCACTCCCACCTCGGGCGGCTGGCTGGGTGATCTGGGCCTGGGGCGTGGCGGGCGTGGCGCTCATCCTGGTGGAGCCAATCCGCCGGCTGAGCGTGCACGCGGGCGACGCCCTGGCGACGGGCCTGTCCCCGATGCAGTGGGCGGTGGCCCTGCCGTGGTGCGTGTTCATGATCTACTCCGAGGGATACCAGGGCTTTCACCTGATGTTCTCGCCCAGGGTCGTCGTCCGCTCGCTGAACATCGCGGCCGAGCCGCGGCCCCACCTGGTGCTGCTGGCCCCCTTCGTCGCCATGGGCCTGCTGCACGCGACGCCACGACGCAAGCGGGTCGCGTGGGGCCTGGTGGCCATGATCACCACCCTCGTACTGGTGATGCGCTGGCTGCCGCCCGTGTGGCGCGGCATCATCGACATGGGCGTGGTGCTGGGCCTGTCGATCGGCCTGTGCAGCCTGCTGGGCTACGCGGTCCGCACGCTCGCAGGCACCCCGCCGGACATCGATCCCGACTGGCCCGAGCAGACGGCGGAAGGTCCCGTAGCGGGGTGATCCACGCGGCCCGGTGCAAGAGCCCACTAATTGAAAACGATTTTCAATTGAGACGCCACGGGGTATACCCATTGAAAATGAAAGTCATTTTCAATTGGAGGTCCGCCATGCACGATCGAACCCTGCTCTCATCCCGCTGGGCGGTCTGGGTCTTTGCCCAGAGCCGCTCTCGCGGTGTTCGCCTGGCCGGGGTGCGCACCGACGGCCGTGGGGGCTCCGTGCCCTGCGAGCCGGGCGAGGTGTTCGTGCACGCGTTGTCTCCCGAGCTGTGCACGCGCATCGAGCAGCGACCGGGGTGCTCGGGCCTGCTCACGACGCTTCGCTTCGAGGTCGCCGGCCGGCTGGTGGGGGCCTGGATCCAGGACCGTCGACCGGGCGAGCCCGAGAGCCCCGCGTGGGCGCAGCTGCTGGTCGAGGCGCTGGTGCTCGCCGCGCGCGCCCCCCAGCCCGAGCTCCCCTCGCTCCCCGACCACGCGCTCGCCGCAGCGCCCGGAGTGCACTGAATGACCGCCGAGGCCGCCGCCGCTCCCTTCGGTCCAGCCGAGCTCCCCCCACCCCACCTCGCTCACGACCGCGTCTGTGTCGGCACGATCGGCCCATGGGAGGTCCGCGTTTTCGCGGTCAACGACACCCGGCACCGCTACCTGGCCGACCGAGGCATGCTGCACCTGCAGCTGTGGCACCCCCAGGCGCGCATCTCGATCCTCAGCCGCTCGGGGCTCACCCGCGGCCAGTGGGAGGTGTGTGGTCCCGACGGGCGCCACCGCTGCGCGTGCTACCCGTGTCTACGGCGCTTCATCGCGCAGCGGGCCGATGTGGTGGCCCCCTGTGCGCGGCTGGTGAGTCAGCACGAGCAGTGGTTTGTGTTCAGCGTCTGGCCATTGTGCGTGCCGACACCGCTCAGCAACCCCACGTCTCGGTCATGATGTGTGCGGTGTGCACCGCTCCTGTGACCGGGTCCAGGTCCAGCAGGCTCGCGCCGTCGCCGAACTCGTACCAGGCGCCCAGGACGCCGAGCACGCGCTGCTGGCCGTCCACCGTGGCGGTGTACCACCGCGCCCCCGAGGCACCGGGCGGATCGCCACCCTCCTGCGCCTGGCCCAGCCCACCGCCAAAGGCCGCGACCGGCTCGCCGCCCTTCAGCAGCACGAATGCGTGGGTCGGGTCGGTGTGCAGCTCGCCGCCGCAGTCCGAGTACTCCCAGGGAACCTCGAGCTCGACCGAGACGAAGTCGCGGTCGGCAAAGGGGCGACGCAGGTCCGCGCCAAACAAGGTGCCCGCCTTCACCCCCTCCAGCGCCCCCAGCGCTGCCACGGTGTCGGCGACCGAGACGGGCTCTGGCTCCAGCCGTTCCAGCTCGACGGTGGTGTAGATCTCGCCAGGATGTGCGCACGGCCCCAGCACCAGGGACTTCTCGTAGCTCTCGTCGCTGGTGGTGCCGTACGCGTTGGCATCCTGCTCGTTCCACGAGTCGGTCCAGAAGGGCGCGACGAACCACTGCCACGGCAGCCCGTCGCGGTAGGTGTCGTCCGAGTGTCGAGGGTCGCCACCCCGGGCCAGGTACCAGCGCCGGCTGGCGACCTCGGCGGGCAGATCGTCGCGGATGGCCTCGGTGCCACTCCAGCTGCCGCCGAAGGTCATGTCCTCGACCCCATTGCCCGGCGACCAGCGCCCCAGCAGCTTGGCGCGGTGCTCGGCGAGCTCGAGGTGCCGCCCGTTGACGAGCACGGTGCGGGTGAGGCTCTCGCACCGTGCCACGTAGATGGGTCCCGGGAGCGGCGCCGTGGCCACGGGCGTGGTGGACAGGTAGTCGGTCGAGACCCAGCCCTGCATCACCCGGTCTGGGCCGCGGGCGATGGACACCCGTGCCCAGCTTCCCCGGATCTCTTCGATGGCCAGATCCGCGCCGCGCGGCGTGTGGGCCAGGATGGGTGACTGCGTGGTGGGCTCGGCGCGAACCCGAAGTGACGTCGCGTCGACGTAGGACACGTCCTGGGCAAGGGCCGCGCCAGCGAGAAGAGTGAGGGCGATGAACATGGTGACCTCCGTGGATGGAGGTCTACCGAAGCAGGATTCGTGCCAGGAAATGGGGGTGTTTCGGGCGGATTTTTCTATGAAGATGAGATTCGGGGGGTCTGGCAACCAATGGTCGCTCGCGAATCCGCCTGCTTCCATCATCTACCCGTCTACGACAACGAAAATACCAATGGTTCGTGTGCCGGCCGGCACCAGCTTCACCCCGGACGGCGGGGCCCACACCGGCGCGACCATTGGTATCTTGACAGGGCGCGCCGGCGTGAACCCCCATTCAAGGCCGATCTGGCGTGAACCATTGGTTGCCAGACCCCCCGATCCCGCTACGGCACCGTCACCGACCCATCCGCAGCCAGCTCGCCGGTCAACATCTCACTCCCGAGCCCCACCACCTCGAACACCGCGCCGTGGGTGAACGCGTCGCCGGCGGTGTAGCCGAGCGTGGCGGAGCTCCCGCTCAGCTCGGCGGTGAGCACGGTGCCGTCGTACAGCTCGAAGCTGCTGGCCTCGCCGGGAAACACCCGAACCGTGAGCTGGCCCGGGTCGTTGTCGAAGGACTCGATGTCCGAGCCGCCGGGCACTGGCGAGAGGGTGTCGATGGTGGGACGCAGCATGGGCACGATGCCTCCGCGCTTCAAGAAGAGCGGAAGCTTGCCCAGCGGCGCATCGACGGTGTGCGTGCCCGCTGAGAGCACGTCCCCATCGAACCAATCGATCCAGTCGCCTTCGGGCAGGGTGACGTCGCGCGTCGTGGCCCCTGCCTGAACCACCGGCGCCACCAACAGGTGCTCGCCGAACAGGTAGTCGAAGTCGAAGTGCTGCCCCAGCTCGGGATGGGCGAGGCCCAGCGGGCGCTGGATGGGGTGGCCGGTCTGCGCGATCTGCTGGGCGTAGGTCCACTCGTACGGGAACAGCCGCAGGTGCAGCCGGGTGTAATCCCGGTACCAGCCCAGCATCTCGTCGTCCCAGTCGCGCACGTACTCCCAGGCCACGTCGCTGCTGCTCATGCCGATCTGCATCACGCTGGACAGGGCCGTGTGCTCGAACCACCGTGTGAAGGTCTCTTTGTCGGGCGGCGAGTGCAGGTAGCCACCGGTATCGCTGCCAAAGAAGGGGTAGCCGCTGGGGCCCAGGCCGATGCTCGCCGCCACCGCCGCCGGAACACCGCCCACCCCGACGACCTCTTCGCCGTTGGGCGTGGTGAACACCTCGCGGTGCTTGGTGAGCGTCGCGTCGATGTCGCCGGGCCAGATGACGGCGCCCACGGTCTGGTCGCCCCACGAGCCCGAGCGGTTGAGCAAGAAGCCCGTGCCCTCGCCCAGCGCATCGCGGTAGGTCTGGTGGTAGAGCCGCTGGTACTCGCGGTGCATGGTGCGCTCGTCGGTGCCGTCATGGAATGCCCACGGCAGGCGACGGTGCCCGATGGCCGGCACCACGTCCTGGGCGAAGTCGAGCTTGAAGAACTCGATGCCCAGGTCATCGGTGTAGGCGCCCACGTTGCCCGTCCACCACGCCCGCGCGTCGGGGTTGGACAGGTCGATGATCGGGCCCCAGTCGGTGAAGGCCGGCGGATGGGTGGGCGGGTGGTAGCCGTCGTCGGCGGCCTGGCTGTGAAAGGGCTCGGCGAGGTCTTCTTGCACATAGGGGGTGTGCCAGACGCCCATGCGCAGGCCGTTGTCGTGGGCGTGGGCGATCATCGCGGCCGGGTCGGGGTAGTCCGAAGGCTTGAAGTCGAAGCTGTTGACCCCGGTGGCGTAGGGCCGGTCGATCCACAGGGCGCTGGCGGGCAGATCGAGGGTGCGCATGGCGTCGATGTCTCCGATCACCTCGGCCTGATCGATGTTCTCGTCGCGCCACAGGATGGGGCCCAGGGCCCAAGGCGCCGGCAGCGTCGGGTAGCCGGTGGTCTCGTAGTATTCGCGGGTCAGATCGAGCGGATGATCGGCGGTGTAGACGTGGAAGATCAGGCCCTCGTCGCTCATGACCCCGGTGCCCACGGTGACCCGCACCTCGTCGTCGGCCTCGGTGGCCACCTCGAAGGTCATCATGTGGTCGTCCTGCACGAACAGGCCCCATCCCGACGTCCCGATCACGAAGGGGATGGGCACGTGCGCCTCGTTGTGGCCGCTCTCGATGGCGCCATCGGGCTCGAAGTGCATCGAGCGCACGTGCCCTCGGTGGTGGGGACGGTCGAAGTACTCGCCCAGGCCGTAGAAGCCCTCGGTGGCGCTGCCCACCGCGGTGATGCGCATGAAGCCCGTGTCGGGCTGCTCGGCCCCGGGCGTGAGGTGGTAGCTCCAGCGGCCATCGACCACCTGCTCGGTGAGCGTGGCCTGGATGCCGTCGCCGAAGCGCAGCAGCCACGCCCCGTCGGCCTGCAGGGTCGCGTTGCGCGCCGCCACCCAGCGAACCCCGACCTCGGTCTGGAAGTTGGGGTTGTAGGACAGCCCGTCGTCGATGGGGTCGACGATGCCCAGCTCGATGCGCTCGACCGGGATGGACAGCACCGCGTCCCCCGATGGCTTCGAGAAGGAAAGCTCGTCGATCATGACGGGCTCTCCCGTGTCGTCGGACTTGGGGCAGGCGGCGAGGACGAGCAGGAGGGGCAGGGTGCGCATGCGGTGGTTTACACCGGTAGAGCCTGACTTGCAGCCCAGGCTAGTCCAGACCTCGCAAAGCGTAGGAGTCCGCCCCCAAGCGACGGGCCTCTCGAAGCCCCGAGATCATCGCCCCGTGGATGGTGGCGTGCCAGGGCCCCACGGTGTGCTCGCCGGCGAACAGCAGCCGTCCGTCCAAGGGCTCGCCCAGCGCGGTCAGGTCGTCGAACTCCCCGCCGACACGCAGGTAGCTGTAGCTGCCGCCCGCCCAGGGATCCGATGTCCAGCGCGTGATCATCGAGGCCGTGGGCGCGGGCACCGTGTCGCGGCCCATCGCCGCCGCCAGGTTCTCCAGGGTGCCGGCGACGACGGCCTCGTCGGTGGCGGCGCTCCGGACGTCCCGCGCGAAGGCCCCCGCAGCCAGGCACACCAGCACCGGCGAGCCGGCATGCTCGCTGAAGTCGACACAGATCGGGTAGCGGCCGTGCTCGGCGTCGATGAAGGCAAAGCTGGTGCCCTCCTCTTGCCACCAGCGCTCGTCGTAGCGCAGCACCACCTTCTCGAGGTTGCCCATCGCCGCGCGCTCCAGGTGCGCCCGGCGCTCGTCGGGAAGATCGGGCTCGAAGGCTATGGCCCCCGACTTCAGCACCCCCAGCGGCACGGTCACGATCACGTGGCTGGCGGTGTAGCTCGCCGTGCCCGTGGTGACGGTGACCTCGGGCCCCGACCAGTCGATCGCCGTCACCGGCTCCGACAGGTGCACGTCCAGGCCCTGGGACAGCGCCCCGATCATGCCGGCGAAGCCACCCACGGGAACGTCGTCGCCCCCCGAGAACCAGGCGGCCTCGAAGGCGCGCGCCGACACATCGGTGCCCGGTCCGCCGTAGTCCAGGTCGCCGTCCGCCACCAAGGCGAACTCCCGCACGCGCCGCCGCCAGCCGTCGATGCCCTTGTCGTCGAGCCGCCACTGCAGCGCCGTCGCCATGGACACGTCATCGACGCCCAGGCCCTCGCGCGCCTTCCAGGACTGGTTGAGCGAGTCCACCACGAAGTTCCTGGCCGAAGACAGCTGCCGCGCGCTGTACTCGCGCCCCTCGAAGTCCCGGACGAGCGGGGCATCCACCATGCTGGTGTCGGGCTCGTGTTCGAGGGCCTGCCCCTCCATGAACAGGGCCAGGGGGCTGTCTCGCGTGCCGTGTACCCAGGCCCCACCCAGGTCGACGGGCACACCGCCCACATCGGCGGTCCACACCCGGCCGCCGACCCGATCCCGGGCCTCGAGCACCACGACCTCGCGCCCGGCGTCGTGCAGCACCCTGGCCGCGGTGAGGCCGGCCACCCCGGCTCCCACAACGATCACCCGCTCGGGCGCCGCCACCTCGGGCACCTCGATGGTCTCACGCCAGTCGGCTCCGCTTCCGCAGCCCACCAACCCCAGCATCATCCAGCCTGTCGTTCGCATGCCCCACCAGTGTCTCACGGCGAAGAACGCTTCCTTACGACCGATGACTCAGCGCTCGTCCACCACCACCACGCGGCGCTCGTCGGACCACGTCTGGCCGGCCAGCTCGGCGGTGACACGCAGCACCAGCTCGCTGCCCACCACATCGGCCGCGGTGTCGATATCGAGCACGACGCGGTCGCCCACGCGCTGCCAGCCATCGTCCAGCACGAGCACACCGGACTCGGACAGCTCGGCCCGGGTCACGAAGCTCAGCCGCTCGGCGCCGCTATCGACCGCCTCGTACTCCACCAGTGCGCCGCCCGGTCCAAAGCCCCAGCCGGCCAGCGCCACATCCAGGTGCCAGCCTCCCTGTGCACCTTCCACCAGCTCGACGTCGGCGCCCTCGGCCAGTGGCTCGAAGGCCGATGTGCCGGTGCCCAGCTCGAGCCGGGCATCGCCCGAGACATCGCCGCTCTCGCTCGGGCGCGTGGGATCGGGATCGCCCACATGGAAGTCGGCCGAGCTGTCGTCGGTGTCCTGCCACTCCCCGTCGTTCTGAACGCGGTGCAGCGACTCGCCGCTGTAGGGGCCCGCCACCCAGGCGAAGCCGCTGTCGACGGCGTCGGGCAGCCGCTTGAACGCGCCCGAGTCGGCGTCCATCACGGTGTCGACGCCATCGAGCACCGCGTCGGCGCTGGCGACAGGGAGGTCACCGAACGGCCCGGGCTCGGTGCTCAGGGCGGTGTCGGCCCGCAGGACCACGACGCTCGGGCCGAACACCGTCATCAGCCAGTCGTAGCCGCCGTTGAACGCCACCTCCTGAAGGTTGTCCACCAAGGCGGAGTCCTCGTCGCGCTCGGAGTCGGCGACGAAGGCCTCGAAGTCGGCGTCGGAGAGATCGACGGCCGAGAAGGGACGGTGGTTGCCCCCGTCGTGGGCGATGACCAGCGACTCGCCCGGTTCCAGGCGCACGCCGTCGGGGAGCTGCCAGACCGACGACATCACCACCTCGTCGGGGTGGCTGTCGCGGTAGCTGTCGGGCTGGGTGCCGGGGTTGATCTCGCCAGCCACCCCGTACACATCGGCCACCATGACCCGCGACAGATCGAGGGGGTCCTGCGACGCGTTCACCAGCTCGATGAACTGGTCCGAGAAGTAGTGATCGGCGCCCCCCGCCGGGGCAGCTCCCGAGGTGTACAGCTCGGCGATCAGCAGGTCGCCGGGCTGGGGCGCGATGGCTGGCTTGGGGGAGCAGGCGGCGAGCACCAGGGGGAGCATCAGGAGCATGACGCGATCTAGCTCGGAAGGGATCGTCTCGCCGCCGGGTTGACTCCGGTGGTACCGTCCGCTCATCTCCGGGAGCCCCCAAATGCGTATCCTTGCTGCCCTCACCCTCGCCCTCACCCTGTCATCGCCGGCCCTCGCGCAAGAGGTCCAGGTCAAGACCCCGCTGGGTCAGACGATCACCGGCACCAAGCACACCAGTCCCAAAGAGGGATCGATCGAAGCGCTCATCCTCAAGTCGCTCAAGATGATCGAAGCCAAGGAATGGGACGAGTGGATGAAGACCTACTGCCACAAGACGCACTGCCCCGATGACAAGGCTGCGCTCGAGGCCATGAAGAACTACAACCTCACCGCATCCAGCAAGTCGGCCCACGCGTGCATGCACGACGACAAGTCCAGCATCATCGTCACCCGGCGCGACGGCGACCCCGCCAAGGACACCACGGTGACCACCTACATCTTCTGCGGCGAGAAGCGCATGCCCACGCCGTCCACCGCCGAAAAGGTCGGCGACAAGTGGCTGATCAGCAGCTTCAGCTGGTAGACGCAACCCACACGTAGTTGCAACTGAGTTGCAATTAAATCGAGGTCCGGGTAGATCCGCTGCATGTGGTCTGCCCTGCTCGCGCTGCTCGCCGTCTGCCCGCCCGCCCTCGGGCAGGAGGAGGACACCGACGAGCCCTCGGACCACGCGCCGCACGGGCCGGTGCAAGACCCCGACCACGACGAGCACAGCCACGACGAGCTCGACCCCGACGACGAGTGGCTGTTCGACGACGGCGACGAGATCGTGGTGCACAGCCACGCCCAGCACCCCGAGCCCGACCGCGGCGCCGGCGACCTGCACGTGCTGCCCCACGAGGTGCAGGCGGTCGACAGCCCCAACGCCGCCGACGCCCTGCAGCTCGCCCCCTCGGTGTTCGTCACCCGCACCGGCAACGACGTGCACCCGGAGCAGATCTTCCTGCGTGGCTTCGACGCCCGGCACGGGCAAGACGTCGCCATGCGCATCGACGGTGCGCCGCTGAACCAGGTGGGCAATCCCCACGGGCACGGCCTCGTCGACCTGCACTTCATCCCCTCCGAGGCGCTGGCCGAGCTGCGGGTGCAAGAGGGCCCCTTCTCGCCCACCCAGGGTGACTTTGCGGTCGCCGGGAGCGTCGACCTGGAGCTGGGACTGGCCGAGCCCGGGCTGATGTTCAAGGCACAGGGCGGCAGCTTTGGCACCGGCCGCGGGGTGGTGGGCTGGCAGCACCCCCACAAGGACGGCACCCTGGCCATCGCCGAGGTGTTCCGCACCCGCGGCTATGGCGACAACCGCGGCGCCCAGAAGGGAAGCGCCCTGTTCCGCGTCGAGGGCGGCGAGGACACGCGGTGGCACCTGCTGGCCAGCGGCTACGGGGCCGCGTGGGACTTCGCCGGCACGGTGCGCCTCGCCGACGTCGAGGCCGAGCGCATCGACCTGTACGGCACCCAGGACGACCACCAGGGCGGCAGCTACCAGCAAGGCCTGCTGGCCTTCGGCGTCGAGGAGCGCACCGGGGACACCGCCTGGCGCGTTCACGCCGGCCTGGCCCAGCGCCACCAGCGCCTGCGCACCAACTTCACCGGCTTTCTGACCGACGACCGCCGCGCCGGTGAGTCGCAGCACGACCAGCGCGGCGACCTGACCGAGCAAGACTACCTGGGCACCACCGCATCGCTCGAGGCGAACGTGCTCCAGGAGCTGTACGACGGCCCGTTCGGGAGCGTCGCCCGGCTCACCGGAGGCGTCGTCGGACGCTACGACGACGTGCTGGGCCACACGTGGCGCGTCGCCGATCTCGACCTGGCTCCCTACCGCGTCGAGGCCGACTACCGGCTGCAGCAGGCCCAGCTCGCCGGCCTGGTCGAGGGCGAGCTCGACGGCGGCGCCCTGGTGGTGCGCGCCGGCGCCCGCGCCAACAGCCTGGTGTACGAGCTCACCGACTTCTGCGGCGCCCGAGACGAGTGGTTCCCAGGGGCCGAGACCGACGACGTGAACTGCCCCGACGAGTCGCGCAACGGCGTGCGCCTTCGCCAGGACGCGCGCACCGCTCAAGGGCTGGGCATCGCCCCCAGCGCCAGCCTGCTGTGGAAGCCCTGGCCCGAGCAGACCCTGTCGCTGGCGGTCGGCCGCGGGCTGCGCTCACTCGAGGCGCTCTCGCTGTCCGAAGACGAAGACAGCCCGTTCGGCAGCCTGTGGAGCGGCGAGCTCGGCTGGCTCTGGAAGCGTGCCGCCGACAACTGGACGGGCACCCACAGCGTGGCGGCCTTCGGCACGGTGGTCGACCGCGATCTGATCTTCGACGAGGAACAGGTGCGCAACGTGGTGGCGGGTGAGACCTACCGGGTGGGCGCCTCGGCCAGCAGCGAGGTTCGTGTCGGCGCCTTCACCGAGCGCACGACGGTGTCGTACACCTACGCGGTGTTCGGCGACGATCTGGCGCCCAGCTACTCCCGCTACAACACCGACCGCCAGCCCGGCAAGCTCGTGCCCTACGTGCCCCCCCTGGTGGCTCGGACCGATCTGCTGCTCGGTGGCCGCGTGGGCGAGCGCATCGACCGTGCCGCCGCGGGGGTGGCCATCGACTACATCTCGCCCCGCCCGCTGCCGCAGAGCGAGCGCAGCAGTCCGGTGTTCACGGTCGATGTGCAGGGCGAGGTGCGCAAGGGCCCGGTGCAGCTCGGTGTCACGGTCACCAACGTGCTCAACGCCCGGTACCCCCTGGCCGAGTACAACTTCGCGTCGTGGTTCCCCGAGGTCTCGGGGCAGGCCTACCCCACGCGCATCGCCACCCGCCACGTGGCTCCCGGCGCGCCGCGCGCGGTGATGGCCACCGTCACCATCTACCCGGGGGTGTCGCCATGATGCTGCTGCTTACCCTGGCCTGCGTCAGCACCACCGGCGGCGAGCGCATCCACTTCGATGCCACCGTCGAGCCCGTGCACCAGGGTGCCGATGGCCAGCTCGCCTGGACCGACGATCAAGGCTGGGACGTCACCCTCACCGAGGCGAGCGTCGCGCTGGGGCCCGTGTACCTGTGGTCCGACGAGCCCCTGCTGGACGTCGGCTGGCTGTGGGACGCGGTGATTCCGCGCGCCTACGCCCAAGATCACTTCGAGGCCGGCTTCGTGACCGCCGAGATCACCCAGCAGGTCCGCGTCGACCTGGTGTCGGGCCAGCCCGTCGCCCTGCCGCAGGCCACGGCCATCGCCGGCCCTTCGCGGAGCGCCGAGCTGTGGCTGGAGCCCGCCTCGGACGCACCCACCATCGTGCTGCGCGGCGAGGCCACCGACGGGACCGACACGGTGCCCTTCGGCGTCGACCTCACCTTCGACGACAGCTGGTTCGACGTCGAGCAGGGCGACAACCCGGTCATCCTGCGCCGGGTGCGCGGCATCCCGTGGACTGCCGAGCTGACCGACGGCGGCGCGGTGAGCATCGGAGTCGACGTACGCGTGTGGCTCGACGGCATCGACTGGGTGCAGCTCGACGGGCAGCCCGACACCGACGGGGTGCACCTCATCCAACCCAACACCCAAGCGGGCAACGTGCTCAAGGAGCGCACGCGCTCCATCGGCACACACCGCTCCTGGAGCCTGACGTGGTCCGAATGATTCCCCTGGTCTTGCTCACCGCCTGTGGTCCTGGCACCGGCACGGTCGACGTGTCGATCTGGGCCGAAGACGAGGCCGTCGAAGGCATCGAGACCGACGACGGCTGGAGCGTCGACTTCACCAGCTGGACCGTCGATCTGGGCGCCATCGAGCTGCTCGATCCCAAAGACGAGTCGGTGGTGGCCACGATGGACGGCGGCGGGCCTCTGGACATCGCGGCGAGCGCACCCGTGAGCGTCGGTGCCGTCGAGGTGCCCGCACAGCGGCTCATCTTCGGCTTCGAGGTCCTCTCTCAGCGTGTGGTGGGCTCGGCGAGCGACGGCACCGACAGCTTCGACTTCGAGCTCGACGTGACCGGCGCCTACTACAGCAACTGCAGCAACGGCACCGACGGCACCGACGGGATCGCCACGCCCCGCGATGGCAGCGCCGACGCGACCCTCACCGTGCACCCGGATCACCCCTTCTGGACCGCCCTGGGCACCGAAGAGGCGGCACTGGAGTTTCAGGCCTGGGCCGACGCCGACACCAACGACGACGGCTCGATCTCGTCGGCCGAGCTGGCCGCCGTGCCCACCATCGACATCGGCTACGAGACCAGTGGCCTGGTGGACAACCTGCTCGACCACGCCGCCTTCAGCACCCAGCAGGCTGCCCACCTCAATGGCGACGGGCTGTGCACCGTTCGCAGCCTGGACGCCGAGTGAGCCACGACCACCACCACGACGAGGCGCACCTGCGCGAGGTGATCCGCAAGGCCGGCCTGCGCGCCACCAAGGGACGCATCTCGGTGCTGCGCGTGCTGCACGGCTCCGACGGGCCCGCGAGCCACGCCGACGTCATCGAGTGGCTGGCCGACGAGGGCTGGGACCGCGCCACGCTGTACCGCAACCTCGTCGATCTCACCGAGGTCGGGCTGCTGCGCAAGATCACGGTGGGCGATCAGGTGTGGCGCTTCGAGCTGGCCGAGGCCGACGAGCACGCCGACGAGGCCCATCCCCACTTCTTGTGCACCCAGTGCGGCGGCATCAGCTGCCTTCCGGAGCTGTCGCTGTCGGCCGTGGGCAAGCTGCCGCAGTCGGTGACCACTGGCGAGGTGAGCATTCAGCTGCGCGGGGTCTGCGACACCTGCATCGAGGTGGCGTGACCCCCCTGTTGGGCCTGGTTCCCAGCCTGGCCGCCGCCGCCCTGGCGCTGGCGCCGGGCGAACGAAGCGCGTGGATCGGGCCGCTGCGTACCCTGGCGCTGGTGACCGCGGGCATCGTTGTGTTGGTCAGCCTGATGCCCGAGGCGCTGGCCGAGCTGGGCGCGCTGGCGCTGGGGGTGTTCGGCCTGGCCTTGGTGGCCCCCACAGCCGTCGAGCGGCTGTGGCCCAGCAGCGAGATCACCCTGCACGCGGCGCTGGCGGGCCTGGTGCTGCACCAGGGCATCGACGGCTTGCAGCTGGGCACCCTGGGGCAGCGCTACGGCATGGCCACCGTGCTGGCCATCGGCGTGCACGGCGCACCCCTGGTGCTGGCCGCGGTGCTGGCCACCAAGCGGCACATGGGGGCCCGCTCGGCCGGCATCGCGTCCGCGGCGCTGGTGGGGGCCCTGCTGCTGGGTATGGGCATCGGCGAGGGCGTTCCCGACGCCGTGGTCGACCGCTTCGAGCCCTGGTTGGTGGCGGTGGCCTCGGGCTTGCTGCTGCACGTGCTGGCCCACGACCTGGGCAGCGATCTTCCGCAGACCGCCGCCGATCGCGCCACCGACCTGCTCAACGCGGTGGCCGGCGGCGCGCTGACCCTGTGGATGCTGGACGGCGGGCGCCTGCGCGAGCTGCATCAAGACCACGACCACATCCCGTTCTCGACGGCCCTGCTCGACCTGAGCGTCGACGCCGCCCCGGTGTTGCTCGCCGCCACCGCCGTGGGGGTGATCACGATGCGATTCGCCCGTCCCGACCGGGGTCTCAGCTGGCTCGAAGACGTCGACGCCGTCGCGCTGCGGCTGTCGTCGTGGGTGGCCGTCGGTCTGGTGCTGCTGGCCTATGTGGTCGCGTACGCCCACGTGGACGGGGTGGTGCCGCTCGAGCTCGCCGACCTCGCCAGCCACGAGCACAGCCCGGTCGGCTGGATCGGAGCTGGAGGTCTTCTGGCGGTGGTCCTACGCTCGCTCGCCAAGACGAGCCTGCGCGAGCGGCTGGTCGAGATGGTGGGCGCCCATGCGCATCATCACCACCACCACGATCACGGGCATTCGCACGAGCATTGAGGCCCGGGGTGTAAGCCGGGCGCGCCTTCGCCGTTGTCCGCGCGCGCGGCCCGACCTGCGGCCCCTGCTGCCACGGCTCCTGCAGCGACGAAATGCTCTACCCTATCGACGAGGAATCCCCATGACCTTCCATCAGCTCCCCACCGGCCCGGCGCTCGTGTGTGCCGCGGTGCTGGCGGTCGGATCCACCACTGCTCCGGCGTACGCACAGGACGCGCCCCCGCCACAAGAGGCGCCAGCGGTCCCGGCCATCGAGCAAGTGCCCTGCACCGACGCCTCGCTGGCCCAGTTCGACGTGGCGCCTGGCACCAAGCTGGACATGGACACCGCTCCCATGCTGCTCATCGAGGCGTTCCGGCTGACCCTTGGCGACCAGATCCCCACCGGCGACGCCGCCAAGGCCGCCGCGGAGGGCATGCGCCAGCACGCCTCGATCGCCATCAGCGGCGACCGAAGCTTCACCGTGCCGCGCTGGTGGTTCGACGGGAAGCACGCCCAGCTCCAGGCTGGAGGGAGCCTGCAGGAGCCCGTGCCGCAGCCCATCCAGGAGGTCGACATCAAGCAGGAGTGGGACATCCGTGAAGAGGCCCCCACCTGCGGCCCCTGCTGCCACGGCCACTGCGAAGAGGAGTGGGACTTGTACCGCCCGCTCCCGCCCGATGATGGGTCCAAGAAGAAGAAGAAGAAGAAGAAGAAGAACGAGGAGTAGGCATGAAGCCCCACCAACTGCCGACCGGACCGGCGCTCGTGCAGGTCGCGGTGCTGCTCCTGGGCGCCACCGCCGCGTCCACCGCATCGGCCGACCCTCCCGAGGACTCGAGCAAGCCCGAGCTTCGCCGCTTGCCCTACCCGCAGTTCACCCTCGAAGACGAGCGCGTGCGCATCGTGATCTCGGACCGCGTCACCATGAGCCGGCAGACCGCGGTTCAGCAGACCCTGGTCGCGCTTCGCACCTGGATGAAGGACGTTCCGGTGCTGTTGCCCACCGGAGCGCTCGAGGAGCGGGTGGTGCGCGAGATCGGCGCCGACGTGCCGGTGACCATCCTGGACGACGATCGCTTCACCGTCTCTCGGGAGTGGTGGGACACCACCGTCGCCCAGCTGTCCCGCCGCGAGCAGGTGGGCCACTACCACGTGGCCGAGGGCTTCATCGGGGATGTGCGCATCGTCAGCGCGCCCCCCGGCATGCAGCACCTGCTGGGCAAGCGGGTGCTCACCTTCTCGGGCCAGGACGTGGACTCGCTCGACGACATGAAGCGCATCCACCAGCGCAAGGAGGGGGTCGTCGGCGCGCCGGTGGTGCTCGAGAACGGCGTGACGACGGACCTGTCCATCGCGCCGCCCATCCCGCCAGACATCATCCGCAAGGCGCCCACCTGTGGCCCCTGCTGCCACGGCAGTCCCAGCTGCGATCGAGGCCTGTACATGCCGGGTGGCGGGCTGTGACCACCCCCACCGAGGTTCGGCTGTCGCTCGAGTGGGAGCTGTGGGTCGTGGAGCACCTGCTGTTCACCGCCAAGCGCGATGACCTGGCCGACGTGCTCGCCGAGCAGGGCCTGCCCGTCGCCGTCGCCCGAGCGCAGGTCGACGCCATCTACCGGTCGCAGGCCTTCTCCAGGCTTCGAGCACGGCTCGACGAGGCCACCCTGGCGGCTCGGCTGCAGCGCCTGCAGCAGCGGCTGCTCCCTCCCGTGGACGGGGTTCTCGTCACCGACGACATCGACCGCGACACCCTGCTGAACCAGCACTGGGTGCCCAGCCGGCCGGTCAAGCTGACCCAGGCCGCGCGCTGCATCCCCGCCGTGCAGCAGTGGACCATCGCAGGCCTCGCCGAGCGCTTCGCCGACGCGGCCGTCGCCGTGAACGTGCAGCGAACCGGCGCCGAGCGCCCCAGCGAGACCGAGGCCCACGTCACCGACGTGCCCTTCCCCGAGTGGATCGAGACGGTGCTGTCCAGCCAGGGCAACGAGGCCTACGTGGTGTCCCGCTGCGGCCTGCTGAACCAGCCCGAGTTCGCGCCGCTGTGGGACGACCTCGCGCCGCTGCCGGCCATCCTGGAGCCCGTGTCGGCGCCCCAGGGGGTGAGCCTGTGGCTGGGCCCCGAAGGCACCATCACCCCGCCGCACTTCGACCCCCACAACGTGCTGCTGGTGCAGGTCGAGGGCAGCAAGCGCGTGCGCCTCGCGCCGCGCGTGCACGCGGCCCTCGCCGGCAAGCTGGACGGCTACTACCTGGACGGAAGCCTGGACGACGTGATGGGCGAGCGCGTGCTCTCAGTCGAGCTGCATGCCGGCGAGGCGCTGTTCATCCCCGCCGCCTGGTTCCACGAAGTCACCAGCCTGTCGCCAAGCCTCACCCTGAGCTTCATCTCCTTTCCGTGGCCCAACCACTTTCATGGGCTGGGGCCACCCGGGAGCGATGATCGCCGGAGGGGTCTGGCAACCAATGGTCGCTCCTGAACGCGCAGTTCACGCCGATCCACAGGCGACGCCTCTCGGAATTACCAATGGTCCCCCAAAACGGGCCTTCCCCCTGGTCGATGAGCGACCATTGGTATTCGGGCGTCGCCGAACGCCCCGAGTCCGCCATTCATGCTGATCGAGGGGCGACCATTGGTTGCCAGACCCCCCGCCGCCCGCTACCGCAGCTGCAGCTTCTGGCTCTCGTTCACCGCCAGCGGAATGGCCCCCCACGGCGTGACCACGTCGACGCTGGCACCGAAGCCGACGTCCAGCTTGTCTTTGTTCTTGACCGTGTTCACGATGCCGGTTCCCAGCTCGAGCAGCTTGAGGTTCACGGGCAGCGTCACCACCTGCTCGCCGTCGGCCTCGACACTGCCCACCTGGGCAACCAGGCCGTCGGCGACATCTTTGCCCGCGAAGGCCAGCTTGTAGTCCAGGCCCTGGAAGGTGAGCGCCTTGCCCTGCTCGTGGGAGAGCCCCAGATCGACCTCGATGGTGGCCTTGTTCTGCAGCAGCTGCAGGCTGGCCACGCGTGCCGTTTTGAGCTTGATCTTGGGCACCTTGAGCACCGGCACGACGCCGTTGGTCTGGTAGGGCAGCGTGAGCGGCCCGAACTTGGTCTGGAAGGTGAAGTCACCGCCCAGGGTGAACGGCACCTCGTCGGTGCCCTTGAGCACGTTGGCGGTGCTGATGATGTCCTGGAAGCCCAGATGAACCGGCAACCGCACCTTGGTGGTGCCGTTGGCCGCCAGACCCAGGCCCTTGTCTTCGGTACCGGCCAGGAAGTCGGTGCCCGCGAGGTCGAGGTCCCAGCTGAAGCCATCGATCGTGACGTCGAAGGGATGGGGATTGGCGACATCGAAGATGAAGGCGACATCGGCCCCCTGAAAGTCGATGCCCTTCAGCTTCATCTGATCGAAGCTGACCTTGGGCGTGGCTTGCTGGATGTCGACGCCCTTGAGGATCTCTCCGAGCTTCGCACAACCCGCCAGCACCACCAGCGGCGCGAGCGCCATGAAGCTGCGACGCATCAATCCTCTTCGAACTCCTTGCGGCTGTCGGCGTTGATCCAGCACACCCAGATGCTGTAGCCCGCCCACAGCGTGCCGAAGGGGCACTGGCAGATGTTGAACAGCGCCATCAGCGTCTGCAGGATGCGACCGCCGCCCCACTGCACTGAGCGCCCGACGCTCACCAGCACGAAGGCGTGCACCACCAGCAGCAGGCTGGGGCAGAGGTAGGGCAGGGCCAGCATGACCAGCTCGAGGATCTCGGTGTCGTCCAGGAAGGCCTGGAACACGACGAAGCTCCCCCAGAAGCCGATGATCAGCACCATGAGCAGCTGAAAGCTGGCATAGAAGTAGTTGGCGACTTTCAGGTAGTCCAGATGGTCCAAGAGCCCGTTCCCCGCAGCGAGACGCTCACCGTATCAGACGGATCGCCACCACTGATCCCCGGGGAAGTTCAAGGTCGACCAATCCGCCCTGCTGGCGAAAATACGGGATCGTCAAGCCGACATCGGGGTCGTGCCCGGGTGTGGTGACCCACGCGTCCCACTGCCACTGCCACGGCGCGAAGGTGTTCGCGTCGGCCACGTACCAGCCCTCGTCGGGAAAGTAGAGGCGCACGGGGTGGGTGTCGTCGACGTCCCGGTTGAGCAGCACCACCGTCATCTCGTCTTGATCGGCGTCCACGAAGGCCGTGGCATGAACGGCGTCGTAGCTGAACAACGGCCGCGCGTCCGAGCCGTCCCCGCCCACCAGCTCGAGCCCGCCGGTGAGGTCGAGGGTCAGGGTGTCTTGCAGCAGGTGATCGGCGAACAGCTTGTACACGCGGGTGCGCGGCAGCCAGTAGCGCTGTCCTTCCGAGAAGCGGAACGGCTGGTACCACTCCTCGAGCAGGATCTCGTCGCCCAGAGCCCCGAACCACAGCGCCACGTGCTGCTGAGCATGGTCGATGCCCCAGCGCGAGAAGCTGATCAGCGCATCGGCCGTTCCCAGGCCCATCGCAGTGGTGCGACCCAAGGTGAAGTCCGGCGGCGCGAAGAAGCCGGCCACCCCCCACTCGGTGATGGCGACCTGGAGTGGCTCCTCGCGGTTCACCCCCTCGAGCACCTCGAACAGCTCCAGGTAGCCGGGCTCCAGAAATCTAGACCCGGCCAGCACGATCGCAGGGTCGTTGCTGTCTTCGAAGCCCAGGGTTCGGCTGTCATCGACCTGGTAGTGGTGGATCACCACCGCCTCGACCGCCGGGTTCTCGAGCACCGCCGCCAACCGCGGCACCGACTCGGCCGGCCCACCCCAGCCTTCCATGTCGGCCTGCGACAGCGGGATCCAGAAGCGCGCGTCGGGCGTGCTCTGCTGGACCGCCTGGATGTAGGTGAGCGCGCGGGCCGCGTAGTCCTCGGGCGTGGACGAGGGCTTGCCGTGCCACAGCGCATCGCCCCCCTGGGCAGCCCCGGGGTTGGCGTAGGAGTGGTCGCCGGTGGCCGAGTAGCCCGTGTTCCAGAACCCATAGGACTCGTTGCCCACCTCGAAGATCTCGACCCCATACGGGTCGATGTCTCCCCAGTGGGTGCGCATCTGCACATTGGGGTCGGTGCCGTCGGCGCCGTTGAGGTGCGTGGCGTACTCGCCGGCCTCTTGGGCGGTGCCCGAGCCGAAGTTGAGCATGACCACCGGCTTGGCGTTGGCCTCGCGCATCAGCGTCATGTACTCGAAGGTCGACATGTTGTCGGAGGGCACCGAGCCCCGGCTCTGGCGCACGAAGTCCTGGAAGTGGTACCCGTCGCCGCCCAGGGTGCCGTCGATCTGCAGGCCCGAGAAGCGCATGGTGGCCTGCTGGCCGCCCGGGTTCTGAAACAGGCTCAGGGCCTCGATGGCCTGTCGGCGCTGGTCGGTTCGCCACTCGGGGTGAAAGGGGTCGTCTTCGGCGGCGTAGTAGGTGCCCCGACCCAGGTTGAAGCCCACCAGCTGGCCCGTCGGGTGGGCCACATCGGTGGGATCGAGCTCGCCGATGAACGAACCCTCGGCAGGGTTCGCATTGGGGTTGCAGGCCAGGGTGAGCAGGAGCAGGTGCACAACATGCATGTAGCATGAGCAGGCTGACGAAACTGTAAGGCGAGGAACGAGCAGTTCAGCACCCTGTGAGTGTCGCCACTCGTGACACTTGTGCACAGGTCGTTCAACCCAGGTTCACACCGGCGCCTTAGACCGATGGCATGCGAATCGTGAGCGCCCTCACCCTCGTTCTGGCCCTGAGCACCCCCGCGATCGCCGGGCCCCTCGATGAACAGCTCGGTCGCACCGAGGTGCGCATCACCAGCGCGCCCTACCCGCTCGTGCCCGGACGCACCGTCGGCCAGGCGCAGCTGCCACAGCGTCTGGAACGCCTGGGCTACACGCGGGTGAAGCACCGGCCCAGCCAGCCCGGCGAGTACTTCTGGGGCCGCGACACATTCTGGATCTACCGCCAGACCCACCGAGCCCAGGGCCGCTCCTGGGACGCCGCCCTCATCGGCCTGCGCCTGGGCAACGACGCCATCGTGGTGAGCGGGATCGACGCCAAGGAGCAGCCCTTGCCCCTCGACGGTCGGCGGGGGCGCTGGCTCGAGCCCGAGGTGCTGGCCGAGTCCCTGGATGGCGACCGCGCCATGCGCGAGCCCATCGCGATCGGCGAGCTGCCCGACCACGTCTGGCAGCCCCTGCTGGCCCTCGAGGACGCCCGCTTTCGTGACCACATCGGCGTCGACAGCATCGCCATCGCGCGGGCCCTGCTGGCCAACGTGCGCAAGGGCGGTGTGAGCGAGGGCGGCTCCACCATCACCCAGCAGCTGGTGAAGAACCGCGACCTGACGCCCAAGCGCACGCTCGACCGTAAGGCGTCCGAGGCCGCCCGCGCCCTGGCCATCGAGGCCGAGTACAGCAAGGACGACATCCTGGAGGCCTACCTCAACATCGTGTACTACGGGCACGTCGACGGGGTGGCCATCCACGGCATCGGCGCCGCCAGCCGGGTGTACTTCGACAAGCCCGCCCACGAGCTCACCCTCGCCGAGGCCGCCACCCTGGCCGCGGTCGTGCAGGGCCCCAACGCGCTGTCCCCCATCAAGCACCCCGACCGGGCCCAGGAGCGCCGCGATCGTGCCCTGGACCGCATGATCGAGCTGGGCTGGGTGGCGGCCACCGACGCCGAGGCCGCCAAGGCCCAGCCCGTCGTGACCCACCGGGGCGAGGTGCGGCGCTTCGGCAGCCAGCACCTGCGCGCCCACGTCGCCAGCCACGTGGGCGAGGTCGCCGCCGAGCGCACCGAGCGGGGCCTGGGCTTTGCCGCCGAGACCACCGTCGACCCGCTGCTTCAGGCCCACGCCGAGAAGCTGGTGGCCGATCACCTCGCCGCGCTGCGCAAGAAGAACAAGCGCCTGCGCGACGGTGAGCTCCAGGCGGCGCTCGTCGCGGTGGACGCCCGCTCTGGCGCGGTGCTGGCCCACGTCGGCGGCGACCCCGAGGTCAAAGACAGCTTCGATCGCGCCACCCGGGCCCAGCGCCAGCCCGGCTCGACGGTCAAGCCCTTCGTGGCGCTCGAGGCCTTCGAGCGCTGCGGCGACGGCGGCAAGCCCCTGAACCCGGCCACCCGCCTGGCCGACGACGCGCTGTCGGTCCAGCTCGACGGCTCCACGTGGAACGTCGACAACTACGACGGAAAGAACCACGGCATCGTCAGCGCGCGCACCGCGATCACCCGAAGCTACAACCGGCCGGTGGCCCGCATGGCCCTGCACTGCGGCATCGACGCCACGTCCAGCCGCATGGCCCGGGCCGGGCTCCCGGTGCCCGAAGACCCTCCGCCCAGCATCGCCCTGGGCTCGGTCGAGCTGACCCCCATGCAGCTGGCGGGGGCCTACGTGGCCTTCGTCGATCTGGGCCGCGCCGCCGAACCGTACTCGGTGGCCCGCATCGAGCGGCCCGGCGGCGGCAAGATCGAGCGCCAACGAGGCGCCGATCGCCTGGTCAGCAAGCCCGGCAGCGCCTTCTTGGTGCGCCAGCTGCTCGACGATGCCGTGGATCGCGGCACCGGAAGGGGTGCCGACGTCCGAGGCCTCGATGTCATCGGCAAGACCGGCACCAGCAGCGGCGGCCGGGACGCGTGGTTCGCCGGCGCCGCCGACAACGTGGTGGTGGTGGTGTGGGTGGGCATGGACGAGGGCACCCTTGGCATGACCGGAGGCGCGGCCGCAGCGCCCATCTTTCGCGACTTCATCGCTTTGGCGGCACCGGCCTACCCCTCACTCCGAGTCGAGCAGCCCTTCGAGGTGGTGGTCAAGAGCGTGAACCCCGAGAACGGGCTGCGGGTAGGCGCAGGGCGGGATGGAGCGGTGCAGGAGTACTTCCGGCGCGGGGCGCAGCCGAGGAAAGACGAGTTCTGGAGACGGGATCCGCCCGAGCTGGTGATTCGGTAGGATCGGGCGGTGCGGTCATCGGCCCTCCCCGATTACCCCTCCTCCATGAACCCACCCCGCACCGAGGCCGAGCTGCTCCGCCGCGCCCGCGAGCTGGACGGCCTGTCGCTGGCCGCCCTCGCCGAGCGGGTCGCGTTCGAGGTGCCGCCGGACCTGCGCTCGCACAAGGGCTGGGTCGGCCACCTCATCGAGGCGGTGCTGGGCACCAACGCCTCGTCGCGCGGCGAGCCCGACTTCCCGCACCTGGGCATCGAGCTCAAGACCATCCCCATCGACGCCGACGGTGCACCGCTGCAGTCCACCTGGGTGTGCGTGGCCCCGCTCGACGGCAGCATGGCCCGCCGGTGGCAGGACAGCCGTGTGCACGCCAAGCTCTCTGCGGTGCTGTGGGTGCCCGTTGACGGCGACCCCGCCATTCCTCCGGCCAAGCGCCGCGTGCGCAGCCCGCGCATCTGGCGACCGAGCGACGACGAAGAGGCGCTGATCCGCCAGGACTGGGAGTTCCACTCCGAGGTCATCGGCCTGGGAGAGCTGTGGCAGCTCGACGCGCGCAACGGCGAGGTGCTGCAGATCCGCCCCAAGGCGCTCAACAGCTCCGAGCGGGTGTGGACCTACGACGACGAGGGCGAGCGCGTGAGAGAGAACCCCAAGGGCTTCTACCTGCGCCGCAGCTTCACCAAGACCGTGCTGGAGCGCTGAGGCATGGGCCGCAACCAGCTGTTCGAGGGCGACTGCCTGGACGTGATGGCCACCCTGCCCGCCGGCAGCGTCGACCTGGTGCTCGCCGACCTCCCCTACGGCACCACCCAGAACAAGTGGGACTCGGTCATCCCGCTCGAGCCCTTGTGGAAGGCGTGGTGGCGCGTGCTCAAGCCCAACGGTGCCGTCGTGCTCACCTGCCAGGGAGCGTTCACCGCGCGGCTCATCATGAGCCAGGAGCGCTGGTTCAAGTACAAGCTCGTGTACGTGAAGAGCAAGCCCACGAACTTTCTGAACGCCCGAAAGCAACCGCTTCGCAAGCACGAGGACATCGCCGTCTTCTACCGCAAGCAGCCGACGTACCACCCGCAGATGACCCCCGGCGAGCCCTACGACAAGGGCGTGCGCAAGAACCAGCTGACCGGCAGCTACGGCGACTTTGCGCCGGTTCGGGTCAAGAGCGACGGCGCGCGCTTCCCCACCGATGTGCAGTACTTCAAGACCGCCGAGAACGAGGGCACCGTGTGGCACGCCACCCAGAAGCCCGTCGAGCTGGGCCGCTGGCTGGTGCGCACCTACACCAAGCCGGGCGAGCTGGTGCTGGACTGCTGCTTCGGCAGCGGCAGCTTCTTGGTGGCCGCGCTGCTCGAGGGTCGCGACTTCATCGGCATCGAGAAGAACCAGGACATGCGCAAGTTCAAGGACCAGGACGTCGACTACATGGTCGTCGCCCGGGAGCGCCTGCACGAGGCCTGGGCGGGGCTGACCGACGAGGTGCGTTCCTGCATCAGCCACGAGGGCCTGTTCAGGGACTGACCTCGTCGTAGCCGATGTCGAACATGGCCCCGAGCGGGCGGTCGTCTCCGTCGAGATCGGGGCTGTACTGGAAGCTGTACAGCCAGGCGTCCAGGTCGGCCCCGGCGTCGATCATCGGGCTGCCGGCCCCCAGATGGTAGTCGCCGTTGGCGGCGTCGACGAACAGCGGGTCGGCCACGATGTTGCCCTCGGGATCGTTGCGCGCGGCGCCCGACCAGTTGCTCTCGTCGTCCATGGTGGTCTGGTCGAGGCAGGTCGAGGTGTTGTAGGTGATGGCACAGCCCGCCGTTGGACTGAACATCGCGTTGTTGTTGAAGCGCCACAGGTTGCTGGCCGAGTTCACCCTGACGGGCTCGTCGGCGACGATCAGGTTGTTGGCCATGCGCGCGCTCTCGTCGTCGAAGTCGAGGCCCACCGACACGCCCGAGGTGGCTGTCCCGCCCACGAAGGTGTTCCCATAGATCGCATCGATCTCGCCGATGTAGGTGGCCACGCCCTTGAACGCGACCGTGCTCTCGCCGGTGCCCGCGACGATCAGGCTGTTGATGACCTCGACACCACCGTCGTCGACCGACAGCCCGCGCGCTTCGAGCGCCCCGTCCGGACCCCGGACCGTGCTGGAGCGGACCTCGCACTCCACGCAGCCCTGCAGATCGAGCGTGGTCGCCACTGCACCCGGCTGCGGACCCACGGTGAACGTGCTGCGCAGCAGCCGAATGCGGTCGGCGTTCATCGTGCGCACCGCATGGGTCTCGCCATGGACGACACTGCCGTCGGCGCCGCCGCTGCTCACCGCCTCGAAGGACAGCGCAACGTCCCCGTACACGGTGCAGTTGTTGGTCGAACCCCCAGCATCGAAGCGGCGCAGGCCGAACTGGCCGGGCGTCGCCGCCGACTGGATCTGCGAGTTCAAGCACGACATCCAGTTCACCGAGTCGGTGTCCATGCCGATGTTGCCGCCCTGCACCGTGCTGTGATCGACCGTGACCCGGCTCTCGCCGGTGCCGAACACCGCGACATCCGGCGAGGTGAGCGTGCTCTCGAAGATCCGCGTGTAGCCGAAGGCGGCATGCACCGCGGTGCTCACGCCATCGACGGTGGCGTAGCGCAGCGTGGGCTCGCCGTCGGGGGCGTACACCCCGTGGCGGTCGGCGGCGATGGTGACGTCCCAGGCCTGCACATCGCTGTCCGCGAGGATCGCGATGCCGTCGAGGCCCGACTGGATGTCGAGGTGGGCCAGGTACAGCGAGCTGTCCACGGCATCGGTCCAGAACGCCGCCGTGGTGGCGGTGCTGGCATCGATGATCGCGGGGTTGGACGCTGGGTCGAAGGTCCACGTGCCCGAGGCATAGCCGCCGATGATCACCAGGTCGTTGGCCGGCTGATCGACCGCGGCGTACGTGCCGCCGGCCAGCAGGATGGGCAAGCCGTTGTTGGCGGCGAGCGCGTAGGCCGCGGCCAGCGTGTCCACCGGGTCGAGGATCGAGCCGTCGCCGGTGGGGCTTCCGAGCGCCGCGTCGACCAGGACGCCACCCAGGGCCACATCGCCCCCACCGCAGTCGTCGTCGACACCGTTGCCAGGTAGGTCGACCGCGTTGGGGAAGCGCCAGGGATTGGTGTCGTCGCAGTCGTCTGGAAAGCCCTCGATCGGGCTCACAAGCGAGTACGGCAGCGCGCCACCCGGACAGACATCGACGCCCGGGCACATCGTGAACGCCACCGTGCGGTCGTCGCCATCGCAGTCGCGCAGCATCTCGACGCCGAGCTCGGCGCTGGCATCGCCGTCGTCGCAGTCGATGGCATTCCAGGGAGCGGCGAAGCCACCGGTGGGAAAGGCATCGCCCGGGCAGGGAGGAGCGATGGGGTCGCTGGCCTGGGGTGGGCCCGAGCCACATCCCAGCACGATATCCAGGCCAAACTCGCCGTCGCCATCGCAGTCGGCAGCCCAGGGCTCGAAGGGCAGCCCGACGGAGGCGTCGGAGGGATCGCAGTCCAGGTCGTCGGCAATGCCATCGCCATCGGCATCGAGCAGCATCAGCCCGGTGTCACCGGTGTCCGCTGGTGTGCCGGTGTCGCCCGTCTCGGTGCTGCCGGTGTCCGCGGCCGTGTCGCCGTCGGCATCGGCGTCTGTATCGGCATCGGCGTCTGTATCGGCATCCGCATCCGCATCCGCATCCGCATCCGAGTCGGCATCGGCGTCCGCATCTCCGCCGCCACCGGAGTCGTTGGTGTCGGTCTGATCGGGAGGAGAGCAGGCCAGGAGCAGGCAGAGCGGGAGCAGGCGCACGGTCATGCCTCTAGTAGTGCCACGGAAACTTGCTGAAGTCCTGGTCTCGCTTCTGCAGGAAGGCGTCGCGCCCTTCTTGGGCCTCGTCGCTGCCGTAGGCCAGGCGGGTCGCCTCGCCGGCGAAGATCTGCTGCCCCACGAGGCCGTCGTCGACGAGGTTGAAGGCGAACTTCAGCATGCGCTGGGCGGTGGGACTCTTGCGGTTGATCTCGAGCGCCCACTGAAGGGCCGTGGCCTCGAGCTCGGCGTGGGGAACCGACGCGTTCACCATGCCCATCTGGAAGGCCTCATCGGCGCTGTAGTTGCGCCCCAGGAAGAAGATCTCGCGGGCGCGCTTCTGGCCCACCATGCGCGCCAGGTAGGCGCTGCCGTAGCCGGCGTCGAAGCTGGCGACATCGGCATCGGTCTGCTTGAAGACCGCGTGCTCCTTGCTGGCCAGGGTCAGATCGCACACGACGTGCAGGCTGTGGCCGCCGCCCACGGCCCAGCCCGGCACCACGCAGATCACCACCTTGGGCATGAAGCGGATGAGGCGCTGGCACTCCAGGATGTGCAGGCGACCGAGCTTGCCCGGATCGACCTTCACCCCTTCGGCGTACTTGTAGCCGTCCTTGCCGCGGATGCGCTGGTCGCCCCCGCTGCAGAAGGCCCAGCCCCCGTCCTTGGGGCTCGGGCCATTGCCCGTCAGCAGCACCGTTCCGACATCGCTCCACTGCCGCGCGTGCTCGAGCGCCATGTACAGCTCGTCGACGGTCTGGGGCCGAAACGCGTTGCGCACCTCGGGCCGGTTGAAGGCGATGCGCACCGTGCCCTGATCGACGGCCCGGTGGTAGGTGATGTCGGTGAAGTCGAAGCCCTCGACAGGCTTGTAGCGAGAGGGGTCGAAGATCTCTGAGACCACGGTGGCTCCTGGCGAAGCGCCTGCTTAACGCCACACCCCGCCGAGCTGCCTAAATCCCCGTCTCGGTGCAGTCGGCGTTGTTGTTCCCGTCAAAGCCGCAGGTCACGGTGTGGTCGCCGGCCACCGGGCCCCAGTTCGACCGGGTCGCTCCCTGGAAGAACAGCATGCAGCCCACTGCGTAGTCGAGCGGAACATCCTCGAGCGTGCACCCACCCGCGGTGAACAGGCAGCGCTTGCGGTAGCCCGACGATGTGCACTGCACCTCGGCCGCCTCGAACGGGCTGCCGCGCTTCACCTTGACCTTCAGCGGGCCCTTGGTGCGTCGCTTGGGCTGGTTGGCCAGCCGCTTCTTGCGAGCCCGCGCCGCCTTGGCTGCCTTCTTGGCCGCGGTGTCTTCGTACTTCTCGTCGGAGGTGTCCACGCCCTCCTCGGTGTCCTCTTTCGGGGGATTCAGCAGATCTTCGAGGCCCGCACAGCCCAACCCGAGCACCGCTCCCAACAACAGGACTGCCAGTCCACCCTTGCCCTTCACAGCTCACTCCCCAGCACGATGTGCGCGGCTCCCGCGTCTGCTCCGCCCGAGTCTTCGCGAGGCGCACCGATGATCAAGTCGGGACGGCCATCGCCGTCGATGTCTCCGCCGCCGGCCATGGCCGAGCCGGCGTTGTCGACCGCCGTGCCCCCCTGCAGGCTCACATCGGCCGCAGACAGCGAGACCACGCCGGCCACCGGGCTCAGCACCACGTAGGCCATGCCGTGGCGGTTGGGTCCGCCGTTCTGGGCGCCGATCAACAGGTCGCTGCGGCCGTCCAGGTCGATGTCGCCGCCAAAGGCGACCGAAGAACCCACCAGATCGCCCGCCGCCTCGGCGTTGAGCTTGGCGTCGGCGTTGGCGAGGGATCCGCTGGTGCCGGGCCCCAGCAGCAGGTAGGCGGCGCCTCCGTTGGCGCCGACCTCGGCGTTCAGGCGAGCGCCCACCAGCACGTCGGCGTAGCCGTCGCGGTTGGTGTCGCCGACGCCCGCCACCGAGAAGCCCGCCTCGTCGCCGGTGGCCTCACCGAACCACCGCACCTCGGCGTCGGCCAGGTCTTGGCTTCCCGTGACCTCGCCGCTCACCAGGTAGGCGTAGCCGCCATCTGCGGCACGAGCCCCGATGATGGCGTCGGACAGGCCGTCTCCGTCGAAGTCACCGGCGCCGGCGACGGCGCGTCCGGCCTCGTCACCGGCAGCCTCGGCGCTCCACACGGCGTGCGCCGCGGTGAGATCGCCATCGCCCCCGGCCAGGAGCGTGATCAGGTAGGTGCGCCCGCTGCCATAGGCGCCAAAGACCACGTCGTCAGCGCCATCTCCGTCGACATCGCCCGCAAATCCGAGGGCGCGGCCGGCGAAGTCCCCGGCGTCGCCCGTCCAGGTGACGTCGGCCGAAGCCAGCGATGAGCCGGCGCCGATGGGGCCCTGCACCAGGTAGCCCGCACCCATGCTGCCCCCGACGCGGAAGGCCCCCACAAGGACGTCGGGTTGGCCGTCGCCGTCGAAGTCTCCGCCGCCCGCCACGGGAATGGCGGAGCGGTCGCCGGCGGTCACCCCGCTCAGCTTGTGCCCATCGCCCACCGAAGAGGCCGAAAGCGGGGCGGTGAGCACGTAGGCGGCGCCCGCGAGGGCGTCGGCCTGAAAGGCTCCGACAATCACGTCGTCGTTGCCGTCTCCGTCCTGGTCGCCCGCGTAGGCCACGGACTGTCCGGCACGATCGCCGCCGACCTCGCCCGCCAACAGCGTGCCCACGGTGTCGAGCCCCAAGAAGCCGCCGCTCAGCGTCGGGCAGCCCGCGCCCGGCTTGATGTCGAAGTCGGCGTCGTTGCAGTCGTCGGCCGAGGCCGATGCCCCGGCCGGGGGATCGCAGGCCTCGATCGGGGACGATACGTCGCCGAAGCCATCGCCGTCGGCGTCGGTCCAGAACAACAGGGACAGCGCGGCGCCCTCTGGGTCGGCGTTGTCGGCGGCCCCATCGCAGTCTTCGTCGGTCTCGGCGCCATCGCATCGCTCGGGCTGGTCGGGCGCGATCGCCGCATTGGTGTCGTCGCAGTCGGTGCCGATGGACACGTGGCTGGGCGGCGCGATGCAGTCGAGCGTGGCCGCCGAGCCGTCGCCAAAGCCGTCGGCATCAGTGTCGGCGTACCAGAGCGCAGGCAGGGTGCCGTCGGCCGGGTCGCAGTCGTCGGCGTTGGCCACGTGCCCCGCTGGCTGGGTGCAGGCATCGGTCGAGACGTCCGGGTCACCGTATCCATCGGCATCGGCGTCGTCGTACCAGGTGGTCAGCCCGTCCTCGTCGGTGAAGCCGTCGCAGTCGTTGTCGTCGCCGTCGCAGATCTCGGTGGCGCCGGGAAAGATGTCGCTGCGGCCGTCGTCGCAGTCGGTGTCGTCGGCGGTGGTGTCGGCGGGCTGATCGCAGGCCACCACGAACGAGCTGTTGTCGCCGAAGCCGTCGGAGTCGGCGTCGGGGAACCAGTCGAGCGCGTCGACCACCGAGGAATCGTCGTCGTCGGATGCCCCATCACAGTCTTCGTCGACATCGGCGTCATCGCAGACCTCGTCGGCGAGCGGGTGGACGGCGCTGTTGGTGTCGTCGCAGTCGCTGGAGTCGCCGGTGTACTGGACGGGCTTGTCGCAGGCGGCCAGCGCGGCGTCGGCATCGCCGAAGGTGTCGCCGTCGTCGTCGAGGTACCAGATCGAGTCGGGGTCTTCGTCGGTCTCGCCGTCGCAGTCGTCGTCGGTGTCGTTGCAGATGTCGGCCGCCACGCCCGGGTTCACCGTGGGGTCGGAGTCGGCGCAGTCACCATCGATGAGCACTTCGTTTCCGGCGGGGTCGCAGCTCTCTCGCGCGGAGGTCGAGTCGCCGTAGCCGTCGCTGTCGAGGTCGACGTACCAGGTCTCGACGGAGGTGCCCTCGTCGATGTCGCCGTCGCAGTTGTTGTCGACGCCGTCGCAGATCTCGGTGGCCGAGGTGTTGGCATCGGCGTCGGCGTCGTCGCAGTCTTCGTTGTTGCCCACGAAGCCGTCGGGGCGCCCACAGGCCTGCATGGAGTTGGTGCCGTCGCCGAATCCGTCGCCGTCGGCATCGGCGAACCACGCCGAGACCTCGTGCACCTCGGCGTTGGTGTCGTCGCAGTCGGCATCGCCCGAGAACCCGTCGCCATCGGCATCGGCGTCGGTGAGACGCTCGTCGAACTCGCTGGGTGTGATGACCGCGCAAGCGCCGCCGAGCAGCAGCAGGCCGGTGACCCCAAGGGTGCGTGCCATCGCCATCAGAAGCTCACCGCAAAGGACAGGCCGGCCAGGCCCAGGGCAGCAATGCCCAGGCCCTGACCGGCATAGCCGAGGTTGTTGGCCCGGCTGCGCATGGCGTCGAGCTCGGCATCGTCGCGGGACACGCTCGTGTCCTTGAACTGGCCCTCGACCCCGAGCGCCAGACCGTACAGCACGCCACCGGCGACGGCGGTGGCGCCGGCGGCGCCCAGCAGCGGCAGGTTCACCACCGAACCATCGGGCTCTCGCGGTGGATCGGGCAAGACCACCGGCTCGACACTGGCGTCGCCGGTGCCCCAGGGATCAACGACCGGTGCCTCGACCACCCCGTCCTGGGGGTCGACCAGCGGCTCCCACGGGTCGGTGTCTGCGCCGGCTGGGTCGGTCTCGGACTCGGCCTCGGTCTCGGGCTCGGCTTCGGGCTCGGTCTCGGATTCGGCCTCGGCTACAGCGGACTCGGTCTCGGCCTCGGGCTCCGCGATCGGCCATGTGGGTGGATCGGCATCAGCCTCGACATGCCAGGTGCCCAGCACCGAGCCCTCGCCGTCCAGCAGCTGCATCACCGTGGGCAGCCCCACCGGTCGCGCGGCGCCCGGGGTGCCGTCGATCACCAGCTGATGGCCTTCGGGGACCTCGATGTCGGCGGTTTGGGCGGCCGGCTGGGTGAGCGCGGCGCTGTAGACCCCACGCAGATCGCTGCCGCGCGGTGCGAGCGTCATGGGCAGCAGGAAGGACTTGTCGGCCGAGGTGGCCGCGCGGAAGTGCAGAAGCGCGGCGTCGCCGTCGCCCGCCTGGCTGGCGGCGAGTCCGCCCAGGCGATGCCACGCCGCAGCGGCCGCGGGGGTCAGTGGCTCGGAGAGGCAGTCCAGGTGCACGCCCGCTGAGGTGTGTGCGGCCCCGAAGGCCGTCATGTCGGGCGACAACGCGCCCTCGGGCGTGCGCGCACTCATCGCGTCGACCGCCACCGCGACGTCTTCGTCGAGGGTCGCGAGCGTCGACGGGCAATCGGCCAGGGCGACGGTTGGCAGAAACAGCGCCAAACCTGCGAGCCAGGTCGCTCTTTGCTGCAAGCATCCTCCGCGGGTGGGTCCCATGGCCCGACAGCCTACCGCAAGATCAGGCCTTGGCGCCCACCTTGGCCCAGCCCTCGCGTTTGTACTCCACCCATCCCCAAGCCAGCTTGATCAAGAAGCTCAGTGGAAAGGCCGCCCAGACGCCCCATGCGCCCAGCGCCAGGGGGAATCCGAGGATGAAGCTCGCCGGGATCTGGAAGCCCAGGGTGGTCCACGCATTGATGCGCAGCGCCGCCCGGGTGTAGCCCGAGCCCTGCAACAGCCCGCTGATGCTGATGTACACGCCCACAATCGGCATGCCGAAGCCCAGCAGCCGCATCCACATCACCGAGTAGTCGTACAGCGCCGTCCCCGGTGGCACGTCGAAGAGCTCGACGATGGGGCCAGCGAAGGCCACGATGATCAGCGCAAGACCGCTCATCACCAGCGTGCACAGCACCATCGAAGCGCGCACCACACGCCGTGCCTCCTCGATGTGTCCGGCACCGAGCGCCGCCCCGACGAGTGCCCCCGTGGCCTGGCTGATGCTCATGCCGGGCACGAAGGCCAGCGCCTGCACGCGAAGTCCCACCCCATGGGCGGCGACCGCCGCCTGGTCGATGCGGCCCAGCAAGCCGATGATGGTCAGAAAGCCGGCGTTGAGCACCACCATGTCGGTGGCGGCGGGCCAGCCGATTCGGCTGAGGTCGCGCGCCAGCTCCCAGTCGATGGGCTTCAGCTCCAGGTTGGGGTGCACGCCAGGCACCGCGTCGCGATGCAGCAAGAAGAACATCAGGGCTGCAGCGCACGCCTGCGAGGCCACGGTGCCGTAGGCCGCCCCCTGGATGCCGAGCGCCGGAAGGCCGAAGTTGCCCAGGATGAGCCCGTAGTTGAACACGACGTTCAGGCCGTTCATGAACACCGCCACCACGAAGGCCAGGCGGGTGTTGCCCACCCCGCGCAGGGTGGCGGCGTACAGGATGTTCAAGTAGCTGAACGCCGACCCGGCGAGAAGCGGCCTCAGGTACAGCAAGCCGGCGTCGAGCTCGGCGGCGCCCGCGCCCAACGCGACAATCAGCGGGACGGCCACCAGGTTGCCCACGATGGCGACCACGACACCCAGGCCCAGGGTGAGCTGCGACGACTGGTGCAGGATGTGGTGCACGCGCTCGTCGTGCTTGGCCCCGTGCGCGCGAGCCACGAAGGCCACGGTGCCCACGGTGAGCCCGATCATCGCGACCATCAGCAGGAACACCAGCTGGCTCGCGTAGCCCATGCCCGTCAGCGCCACCTCGGAGTCGGGCGCCCGGCCCACCATCGCGGTGTCGACCGCTAGTGCCAGCACCTGAAGCACGTTCAAGCCAATGATGGGCCACGCCAGGTCGAACAGCTTTCGGGTGATCACGCCCTGCGACGATGCCGGCGCGGGAGGCTCCGCTACAGGCACCGGAAGACCGCCTGGGCCAAGGCCTTGGCACGCGGGCTGCGAATGTGGAAGTCCATCTTGTTCATGGAGTAGCCCACCGAGACGCGACGCTCGGGATCGACCCAGCCCAGCGCACCGCCTGCGCCAGGATGCCCGAAGCTGCCGGGCCCGGCCCCGAAGACCGACTGGTCTTCTTTCACGAAGCCGAACGAGAAGCCCATCTTGCGCAACATCACACGGTCGTACTCGAACGAGCGCCGGGCCATCGGCAATCGGGCGGTGCGCTCGCTCATGAGCCGCACCCCATCGAAGCTTCCGCCCAGCGCGAGCGCGGCGTAGATCCGAGCCAGACCGCGCCCATTGCCCATTCCGTTGGCCCAGGCCAGCTGCATGCGCCACACACGCGGGGTGTTGAAGTTCTGGATGCCTTCGGGCCCCAGCTCGCGCGGATTGCCGAAGACGCGCCGACCGATGCTGTCCTTTCCGCCGTACAGGACCGAGCGAAACACCCGGCCCTCGACCTTGGGCGAGAACAGGGCCCTGGGCACGATGCGCAGCAGTCGGTCGCGCCGCGACGCTGGGTACAGGGTGGCCACGCGCTCGTCGTGCCGAGGCGGCAAGCCCAAGAAGAAGTCGGCCCCCAGCGGCTCGGCGATCTCGGTCTGGATGAAGCTGCCCAGGTCTTGCCCGGCCACGCGCCGAAACAGCTCCGAGACCAGGATTCCCCAGGCGATGGCGCCATAGCCCTGGGCCGAGCCCGGCTTCCACATCGGCGTCTGGGCCTCGACCGCTGCGGCCATGTGCCGGGGGATCTCGAGGTCGCGCAGGCTGAGCTTTCGGTCGAGGCCCGACAGCCCGCTGCGGTGGTTGAGCAGCGTCTCGACGGTGATGTGCTGCTTGCCGTGGTAGCCAAACTCGGGCCAGTACTCGGCCACGGGCGCGGTGTGGTCGAGCAAGCCGCGATCGTGCAGCATGAGCATGGCCACGGCCGCGATGCCCTTAGTGGACGAGAACATCAGGCTGATGGTGTCGCGCTGCCAGGGCCGCCCCGTGGCGGTGTCGGCGACGCCACCCCACAGATCGGCCACCACCTCGCCGTCGACAGTGGCGCAGAAGCTGGCGCCCACCTCGCCACGGCGCTCGAAGTTGTCGACGAACGCCTGCCACACGGGCTCGAACCCGTTCTGAACCGTTCCGTGGATGACCGCGCGCCCGTGCATGAGCCCGGTGCCTAATCGCTGCGGGCGGCGGTTGTGCAGGCGACGGGGAACCGAATCGGCACCGTGCATGTCCTAGCCGCCATGTCCCCCCTCCTCGTCGCCATCCTGGGCGCCGTCGCGCACGCCGACGGCAACACCCCCGTGCTCGAGCCCTTGCCCAAGGCGGACACCGAGACCACCACCGCCGCGCCTCGATATGAGTTCCCCGACGAGCCCCTGGTCGTGGGCACCGTGGTGTCCAACCCCTGCATCGCCGATCACCCGCGCGGCAGCACGGGCCCCCTGCCCGTCGCCAACCAGGCGAGCGTGGCCACCGAAGAGGCGGCATGCCTGAAGGGCGGCGGAACCGCCGAGATGTGCGACGCCAGCCAGATGATCTCGATGGCGGCCGCCCTGTGCGTGTCCAAGCTCGAGCCGGTGCGTGAGGTGCGCATCCGCAGCTGGAACCAGGGCGTGAGCACGCCGCGCCTCGTCTGGGTCATCCAAGACCACGTGGGCGGCTGCGGCGGCAGCAGCCAGTACATCGACGGCTGGACGGGCAACATCCTGAGCACGGGCGCATGCGTGTACGGCCGCCCCTGCACCACCAGCCGCGGTCCTGCCCGCGCCCCCCTGATTCGGCGCCAGGGCTGGGCGTGAGCCCTGAGCTTCAGGCCCGCCTGGCCCAGGCCTGGGGCCAGACGGCCCTCGACGAGCACGCCAGCATCGCCTCCTTCGCGCGGCACATCCTGGAGCTGCTCGCCCTGGGTGCGCCCTCCGACCTGGTTCGAGCCGCCCAGCAGGCCATGGCCGACGAGATCGACCACGCCGAGCGCTGCTTTCGCCTGGCCAGCCGCTTCGCGGGTGAGCCCCTGGGGCCGGGGCCCCTGTCCGCCACCGAGGCCATCCGCAGCCGGCCCGCCGCCATCCTGGCCGCCGTCGCTCAAGAGGGCTGCGTCAACGAGACCGCCTCGGTGGGGGCCGCAGCCGCGGTGCTGACGCTGACCACCGACCCGGAGTGCCGGGACACGCTGCAGCGCATCGTCGACGACGAGACGCGCCACGCCCAGCTGGCCTGGGCCACCCTGCGCTGGGGATGGGAGGCCTGGCCCGAGGCCCAGGGCGCCATCCACACCGTGTTTGCCGGGCTCTCAGCGGCGGGGCCCACCGCGGCCTTCGAGCCGGACCCCCTGCTTGCCGCCTACGGTGTCCTGGACCCCGCCAGCGAGCGTGTCGCCGGGCAGAAGGCGATCTCCGTGGTGGTGCTGCCGGCGGCCAAGGCGCTCGGCCTGGGCTGAGCTACTGGTTGTCGCGGCAGCACGCCGCCGCCGCCCCCGTGTAGGTGTCGTAGTAGCAGCCCCACGCGTTGTTTCCCGACGCGTTGCGCCGCGCATCCCACATGAAGTGGGCTCCACCGCTGCAGGTGATGTAGTCGTTCTGGTAGCCCCAGGGGTAGAACATGCGGTCCTGGGACCCGCTGATGTAGTTGCCCGCGATCCAGGCGTAGCTGGCCCCCGAGATGTTGTAGCCGGGGCGCCGCAGCGACTCGAAGCCACCCGAGAACATGTCGCCAAAGGTGCACTTGTGGTAGCCCGACGCGCACGAACAGCTGTTGTATTGGCACTGACCGGTGTAGTAGGCGTACTCCTGACACCCGCTGCCCTCGACCCAGGCGCCACGCCGGTTCTCGCACGCGGTCTTCTGCACGTAGGCCAGGATGTCCTGGGTGGAGTTGCCGGCCTCGTCGTCGCCGGTCCACACCCGTGTCCAGGCTCCCCAGCTGCCACTCTGGGGCTGCCCCTGGCGCCAGAAGATGCCCCCCTCGTTGAGGTTCAGCTGGTGGTGGGCGTCTCCGCTGTTGTCGGCCCAGGGCGCGAAGGTGATGTGTCCGGAGTAGGTGCCGCTACCCGGGGCTCCCACGGTGCCGCGGGCCTTGAACTCGAAGCGAACCTCGTGGTTGAAGGCCGTGGGCGGGTCGTCGACCGCTCGCGTGTCGCGCATGTAGTAACGAAGGCCGTTGACGGTGTTGTTGACCGTCAGGGCACCGCTCATGGTGTCGCCGCTCACGTCCACGTAGCTCGAGGCGGTGGCCGAGACGGCTTCGGCATCGTCGTAGCGATCGTGGTTCAGCGGGTTGCCGTCGGCCACGCCGCCCATCGCCGAGACCGCCTCGGCATCGGCGTAGCGGGCGTGGTTCAGCGGGTTGCCATTGCCCACACCGCCCATCGCCGAGACCGCCTCACCGGCCGAGAAGCGGCTGTGGTTCAGCGGGTTGCCCGACCCGGCAGCCCCCATCGCCGTGACCGCCTCGGCGTCGCTGTAGCGATCGTGGTTGAGCGGATTGCCGTTGCCGGCTCCACCCATCGCCGCCACAGCCAGGCTGTCGAAAGTGCCCGGAAGCTGAGACTCCGTCAGCTGGCCCGTGAGCGTGGACAGGGCGTGCAGGTGGTCACCGGCCGCCACCTCGTTGGCACCGGTGCCGATGGGCAGGCGCTGCACGTCGAGGGTGCCGGTCGCGATCTGGCTCGCGTCATGGTCGTGGCTGGGGTTGTTGGGACCGCACACCCAGTCGGTTCCGTTCCACAGCGCGACCTCGTCGGTGCTGCACGTCAGGGAACCCAGGCTCCCGGGTGCCGTCGATGGCGCGATGATGGTGCCCGAGCCATCGATCACCGTCGTTCCGTTGATCTGCAGCTCCGACGCGTCGACGACGCCACCCGAGACGCTCTGGGCGGTGGTCGCGAGCGCGGCCGTGTCCGCCGACTCGGCGTGCACGGCGCCGTTGGCCCGCACCGCGTAGGGCACGCTGTTGACCGGCATGCGCGTCAGCGGAGGGCCGCTGTTGACCGAGATCTCGAGCCATAGCTCGTCGTGATTGACGGTCGCATCGTCGATCGGGTCGGTCTGGCCCAGGTCGACCGAGAAGTACCCGTCGGTGAAGTCGAGGCTGTGCGCCTCGGCCCACACCTCGACTCCTCCCGCCGGCGCGTCGAACAGCTTGAAGTCGAGGTCGTTGCTGCCGTCGAGCGGCACGCCGACACCGTCGAACAGGCGCCCCTGGTGCTGGATGACCTCGGGGACATCGGCGGCGAGCGCCGCGGTAGATGCCAGCAGCGACAGCACGAGCAGGACAGGCATTGGACAACCTCACAGGATGCAACATGAATACACGGAATGGAGACCAAGAGAAAGAAGCCTCAGCGCCGCAACCATGGCAGTGTGTCGCCCACTGTGGAGTCCCCTGATGCGTACCCTCTCGGCCCTTCTCGTCCTTGCCCTGCCCACCGCCGCCCTCGCCGCACCTGGGACCGTTGCGCACCAGGGCCGCCTTCACGACGCGCTCGGCGCTCCCCTCGCCGGCAGCCACGACCTGAGCCTCACCCTGTGGGACGACCCCGCCGGCGGCGCCCAGCTGCACACCGAGACCATCACCACCGACTTCTCGGAGGGCTTCTACGCCGTCACCTTGGGCACGGGCGGGGGGCTGGACACCACGACCTTCGAGGGCGACGCCGTGTGGCTCGAGCTCGCGGTGGACAGTGGGCCCGCCTTGGCCGGCCGAATCCAGCTGCACACGGTTCCGTGGGCGTTCAACGCCGACACCGCCACCAACGTCTCGGGGGGCATCGTCGATGCGACCGAGATTCGCATCGACGGCACCACGGTGGTCAACGCCGCCGGCGGCACCCTGGGCAGCCTGTCCTGCTCGGCCGGCGAAGTCCCCTCCTTCGATGGCTCCGCGTGGGGATGCGCCTCCCTGGCCCACACCCACGACGCGGCCCACATCGACAACGGCGTGCTCGCCATCGCGCGCATTCCCATCGGAACGGGCGTCGACACCGTCGCGGCGGGCGACCACACCCACCCCGCCGCCGACTGGTCCACCATCACCGGCAAGCCCTCCGGCCTCGACGATGGTGACGACGACACCACCTACACCGTGGGCGCCGGCCTCACGCTGGACACCTCCAGCAACAACCAGCTCGATGTCGTCGACAACTTCGTGAACACCGACGGCGACGCGATGAACGCCGAGTACCCCACGCTCACCATCCAGCACCCCACCGCGGGCGGCGTGTCCGGCATCCGCTTCCAGAGCCGGGTGAACGCCGGCAGCGACGGCGGCTTCATCCTGTTCCAGGACGAGACCAGCGAGTCCCCGGGCACCAGCACCGAGGACGTGCGCCTGACCATCGGCGTGCACAACGACTTCCGGCAGTCCGCGGCCCACTCCGACGAGCTGTGGCTGCAGGGCGGCGGCCGCCTGGTGTCGAATGTGGGCACCTACGATGCCGAGCTCGACGGCATCATCGGGGTCACCACCGGCTCGTCGGCGGCGGTCAGCCACGAGTGGCGCGCCAACAACGTGGTGGCGATGACCCTCGACTCCAGCGGCGTGCTCGACCCGGTGGGCGGCCTGGCCTGCCCCGCGGGCATGTTCGCCGTCGCCGGCGGCCGTCTGTGCGTCGACGAGGTGCTCTCTGGGCCCACCGACGCGATCAGCGCGGTCGGCGACTGCGCAACGCGCCAGGCGCGGGTGTGCACACACACCGACATGCACCAGGCCTGTGGGGTGCAGAACCCATTCGGGGGCAACGCCGCCGGCTGGTACGGCGACCACGGCCAGGCGTCCGGAGGCAACACCGACGACGAGTACCTGACCTGGAACTCGACCTCGTGCGCTGGCAACAACGACGGCGCGCCGCAGCACTACAACGGCAGCAGCCGCGTCTACAAGTGCTGCTGGTAGGCAGGCGGGCTCGCTGAGCTCTCGGCAAACAGCCCCCGCGCACACGGCCCCACCACGTCGCGCAGGGCCCGCTCGTGCAGATCCCAGGCCTCGCGCGCGCCCAGCCGGCCCCACGCCCGCAGGTCCTGGCCCTCACCTTGGGGCGGAGGTCCGTGGTGGGTGGCCGCGGCGAACGCCTGGCGCGCGACGGGCACGAGGTGGGGCTGTTCAGCGGTGATCCAGCGCACGAAGCGCCAGGCCAGCGCGGCGTGGCGCGTCTCGTCGGCGGCAATGCCCTCCAGGATGCCGCGAATCTGCGGATCCTGGGCACCCTCGGCCGCGACTCGGGCGCGCAGCGCGGCGACGGTCTCGCCCACGCAGCCCTCGACGATGACCTCGCGCAGGATGCTCGCCGCATCGACGGTGTCCAGCGCGCCGGTGATGTCGATGGGACCCGCGCCCATCACATCGCCGCCCAGCTCGCTGGCCAGGCCGAAACACAGCGTGGCGTGACGAATCTCGTCGGCCTGGGCCACAGTGGCCTCGCCCACCAGCTCGGCGGGAGCGCCCAGCGCCATCAGCTGCATCGCAAAGCGGGCGAAGGCCGCCACCGACGCGTGCTCCATGCGCCCAGCCGCAGCCCAGCCCTCGGCCACCTGCTTCCGGACCGATGCAGGCGCCAGCTCGACCCCCACGCCGGTCGTCCAGCCCTCGGTGTTGGACGAGCAAGCCAGCCTCTGCGTGCCGCCCACCACGAAGGGGCGGCCCTCGTCCCAGCAGAGCACCTCGACCTGGGCCTCGTAGCAGCAGTAGGTCGGGTCGCTGATGTCGGGACCACAGGTCATGTCGAGCTGGAACTCGCACCAGCCGTTCTCGGGGGGAGTGACGGTGAGCTGGTGCCCGAAGCTCCACGGCTCGATCTCGTCCAGCTCGGGGCAGGCTGCGTCGAAGTCCCACGGCGTGCACACCCGGTACTCGCCGGGGTAGCTCGACCAGTCATCCGCCATGGACTGGGTGAGCACCGGCGCGTCGGTGCACTCGGGGTCGGTGTCGGCATCTGCATCGGCATCCGAGTCCGCATCGGCGTCGGCGTCGGCGTCGGCGTCGGCGTCCGAGTCTGCATCGGCGTCGCTGTCGGCGTCGGCATCGCTGTCGGCGTCGGCATCGGCATCACCGGTGACCGTCGTGGTGGTGCCGGTGGTGGGCGGCAGCGTCACCACGCCGTTCTGGCAGGCAGTCGCGGTCACGAACAGCGGGGTGAGTCCCATGGCGCGCATCAGGTGCGTGCGAAGTGCGTCGATGTGCATGTCGAGCTCCGGTCGTGTGCCCCGCCGGTGACCCAGCCTATCACTCGTACTCGGGCTCCGCTCGGAACAGGCCCCAGGGGTAGGGCTCACCCCGGGCCAGGCACTGGCCAAAGGTACCCATGTATACGTAGCCATCGGGCCCTCGGCGCATCCCGGTGACGTCCGGGAGGTGCCCGATGTGCACGTCGGCCTCGACCTCGTCGCCGCTCATCTGCAGCCACCGCATCCAGCCGCGGCACATGTCGCCGAACACGACGCCGCCGTCCAGGTTGCCGTCGTAGGGGTCGGGGCCGCCGCGACTCGACAGGTCGGCCACCCAGCCCACCAGGCGGCTGGTGGCCACCGCGTCGCGATCGGCGACCACGTACGGGTGGTCGTTGCTGTGCTCCCAGTGCGCGACCGGGTCGGTCTGCCCGTCGCAGTCCTGGGTGCACGGCCCCTCGCTGGTGTTCCAGCCGAAGTGCACCCCCGGCTCGGTCGCGCGGTTGACCTCCTCGAAGGAGTTGTTGCCCACATCGGCCGCCCAGAAGGCTCCGGTGGGGTCCTGAGCCGTCTTCCACGGCGATCGCAGGCCCTTGGCGTAGATTTCGGGCGCGGCAAAGCCGGCGTTGCCTTCGGGAATGGTGTAGCCCGAGCCTGTGGGGGTTCGGTCGGGAACGATGCGCACCAGCGCACCCTTGGGGTTGGTCTCGTCGGGCGAGTTGGCCGGGCGCGTCATCTCACCCAGGCCCGAGAACAGCGTGCCGTCGTCTTCGATGCCCAGAGAGCCGAACTGGTGCCAGGCGTTCTCGGCGGTGGACTCCTGCACCCGCCACACCAGCGAGACCTGGGTGTTCGCCATGTCGGCCACGTCGAGGGTGAGCCGCTCGATCGAGGTGCTGGTCTCGCTCTCGCAGACGCCCACCCACACCAGGTTGTTGGTGGCGTAGTCGGGGTCGACCGTGAGCGAGATCAGGCCGCAGCCGTCGATGCCCGACGAGCCGTCTGGCACGGCGAAGCTGTCGCCGATGCTGGTCTGGTCGCCGTCGAGGGTGACGTGGATCACCTCGCCGCTCATGGTGGCGGCCAGGATGCTGCCGTCGGGCAAGAAGTCGAAGTCGGTGACATGGGCCAGGCTGTCGTCGACGTCGAGCTCGGTGAAGCTCAGGCCCACGAAGTCGCCGGTGAAGGGCGTGCCGGTGTCGTCGGCAGGTTCGTCATTGGGGCACGCGACCAGCAGCAGCAGCGGGAGAAGTCGGGTCAACGGGACTCCGGAAGGTTGTCGATCCAGCGGCGCCACACCTCGACGGCGTCGGCATCGATGCGCTGGACGCCCAGCGCGGGCATGGGCTTGACCGAGGGGTCGTCGGTCTCGCCGGACAATGCCTGAAACAGGATGCTGTCCGCCGAGTTTCCTGGAATCACCCGGGTGCCCGATGCGCTGGCGACGCTCTCGGTCGGCTGGCCCACGATGTTGTCCAGGAAGACATCGGGCGAGAGATCGAAGCTGTTGTTCACCCCGCGGGTGCCGTCGTGGCAGTGCACGCAGTTGCCGACCGCGTAGCGCTTGACGTACTGCTCGTCGGCATCGGCCGCTGAGATGGGCTCGGTGGCGGGAAGGTCGTGGCTCAGCCAGTCTTGCAGGCCGTCCGCCTGGCGAACCCCGTCGACGGTGGCCCCGAGCTGGCGCGTGTCCAGGCCGATCACGCCGTCGGCGTGGGCCTCGTGGCAGGTTCGACAGCCCAGACGGTTGGGCACCACGTGCTCGAAGCTGGCGCCATCGACGCTGACCGGAACCTCGGGCTCGGTGGTCTCGTCCCACAGGCTGGCGTCGTCGCCCGAGGCGTCCCACCAGTACACGGCGTACTCCCAGTCGCCATCGATGCGCCGCAGGATGCGGGTCTCGACCGGCCCCGCGTCGTAGCTGAAGGTCTTGAACAGCATGGCACCGTCGGGGAAGCCCCATGCGTCGGGGTCGGACGTGTCGACCACGGCGCCGTCGGGAAGGGCCAGCGCGCGATCCTTGCGGCTGCCATTGCTCCACAGCGGGTAGGCCGGCTCGTAGGGCACCAGCTGCTTCACGGGCTTGGTGCCTCGAAACGCGCCGAGCTCGGACAGGAGCTCGGGCAGCGGCAGCTCGGGATCGTCGAGGTAGTCGGGCAGCGGTGTGGAGCAGCCCGAGAGCGCGAAGATCAGCAGGAATGCGGATCGAGACATGGCGCCTGTCTATGATGCCGCCGCATGCATTACAAGGCGCCCCTGATTCCCGTCCCGGAGACTTGATGCGCGCCCTGCCCGTGGTCACCCTTTCGCTCTTGCTCGCCGCCTGCCCGGCGAAGACCTCCCCCGAAGCCGCCGCCGACGCGGCCGATGACTCGCCCCAGGAGACGCCCGTGTCCGACGCCAAAGACCTGCTCGCCCCTTGGACCGGCCCCCACGGCGGGGTCCCCCCCTTCGACGCCGTGGCCCCCGACCAGTTCGAGCCCGCGCTGCGCACCTCGATGGACGAGCTGCTCGCCGAGGTCGATGCCATCGCCAACAACGAAGAGCCCGCCACCTTCGCCAACACCATCGAGGCGATGGAGCGCGTGGGCGAGTCCTTCGATCGCGTCACCACCGTGTACTACGTGTACACCGGCACCATGAGCGGCGACGAGCTGCGCGAGGTCGAGGGCAAGATGGCCCCCGAGATGGCCGGTCTGTGGGACAAGATCACCCAGAACGAGGCCCTGTTCGCCCGCATCGACGCGGTCTACAGCTCACCCGAGTACAAGCAGCTCGACCCCGAGCAGCAGCGGCTCACCTGGAAGGCCCACAAGGACTTCGTGAAGTCCGGCGCCAAGCTCGACGCCGCCAGCAAGGAGCGTCTCGCGGCGATCAACAAGGAGCTGGCCGGGCTCTACACCACCTTCCGCCAGAACCTGCTCAAGGACGAAGAGACCTGGATCACGATCGACTCGGTCGACGACCTCGCCGGCATGCCCCAGAGCTGGATCGACGCCGCCGCCGGCCAGGCTGCCGAGCGCGAGCTCGAGGGCAAGTGGGTCATCGTCAACACGCGCAGCAGCGCCCAGCCCTTCCTGACCTTTAGCACCCGCCGCGATCTGCGCGAGAGCGTGTGGCGGGCCTTCGTCAACCGGGGCGACAACGGCGGAGACACCGACAACAACGGCATCATCACCAAGGTGCTCGCGCTTCGGGCCGAGCGCGCCAAGCTGCTTGGCTTCGAGACCCACGCGCACTGGCGTCTGCAGGACCAGATGGCCAAGAACCCCGACAACACCATGGAGCTGATGCTCAAGGTGTGGGAGCCGGCCAAGGCCCGGGTCGCCGAAGAGGTGGCCGACATGCAGAAGCTGGCCGACGCCGAGGGAGCGGGCATCACCATCGAGCCCTGGGACTACCGCTTCTACATGGAGAAGGTGCGCAAGGAGCGCTACGACCTAGACGAGAACGAGATCAAGCCGTACATGCAGCTCGAGAAGCTGCGCGAGGCGATGTTCTGGGTCTCGGGCGAGCTGTACGGCCTGCAGTGGGAGCCTGTCGAGGGCCTGCCGGTCGTGCACCCCGACGTGCGCGTGTGGGAGGTCAAGGACGCCAGCGGCAAGCACGTCGGGCTGTGGTACTTCGACCCCTACGCCCGTCCTGGCAAGCGCTCGGGCGCGTGGATGAACGCCTACCGCAAGCAGGAGCGCATGCGCGGCGACATCCCCACCATCGTCAGCAACAACTCCAACTTCGTCAAAGGCAAGCCGGGAGAGCCGGTGCTGATCAGCTGGGACGACGCCGAGACGCTGTTCCACGAGTTCGGCCACGCGCTGCACGGCCTGCTGTCGGACGTGCACTACCCGTCGCTGTCGGGCACCAGCGTGTCCCGCGACTACGTCGAGTTCCCCAGCCAGCTCAACGAGCACTGGCTGGGCACGCCCGAGGTGCTGCAGAAGTTCTGCACCCACGTCGAGACCGGAGAGCCCATCCCCGAAGAGCTGGTGGCCAAGATCAGCAAGGCCAAGACCTTCAACCAGGGCTTTGGCACCACCGAGTACCTGGCGTCGGCGCTCGTGGACATGAAGCTGCACCTCGCCGGCGACCAGGCCATCGACCCCGACGCCTTCGAGAAGCAGACCCTCGACGAGCTGGGCATGCCCAAAGAGATCGTGATGCGGCACCGCACCCCGCAGTTCGCCCACGTCTTCGCCAGCGACGGCTACAGCAGCGCCTACTACAGCTACCTGTGGGCCGACACGCTCACCGCCGACGCCGCCGAGGCCTTCAAGGAGGCCGGCAGCATGTACGACAAGGCCACCGCCGACAAGCTGCGCACCGAGGTGCTGTCCAAGGGCAACACCCGCAGCCCCGAGGTCAACTTCGAGGCTTTCCGCGGACGGCCGGTGGACGTGGGTGCGTTGATGCGCGATCGCGGCTTCCCTGCAGAATGATCGGACTCGCGCTGTTCGTGGCCTGTGGGGGCGGTGGTGCTCCGCCATCGCCGACCGTCCCTTCGGTGGAGCTGCCCGGGGCCGAGCAGATCATCATGAGAGCCCACCGCCCGTTCATAGAGCTCGCACGGGCGCCCGACGGCGCCTGCAAGACATCGCCCGACGAGGCTCTGAAGGCAGGCATCGACGCAGCCCTCGCACCGCCCAATGACCAGGAGCGGCTCTCGGTCGCGATCGACAGGCGCTGCACATGGTCCGAGGTCGGCGTGTTCCTGACCGCGGTCGAGCGCGTCCTCGACACGCCCGAACCGGCTTCCGAACCCGTCGAGGTGCTCCCCGGCACCTCCGTGGCCGCGCTCGTCCGCTCTCCCCGCGAGAACGTACAGGCCGAGGTGTCCTTCGCTTGGGGGCTCCCGCCGACCGACGATGCGGAGCGCCTCGACGGCCCGGTTTCGACCGAGGCGGAGCCCTTCTACGCGCTCGTCAAGGCCCTCCGGCCCAAGCCGACGAAGCGGGTCGACGTGCAGCTCCTGCCGACCGCGACCTGGTCGGAGGTCGTCGACACCATCGACATGGCGAAGGCGGCCGGAGCGCAGCCGGTCGTCGTCGTGCTTCCGAAGCAGCGCCAACCCTCGGTGCAAACCCCCTGAAATGGTTCCTCCCCTGCTCGGTCCATAAGGAAAGAGCAGGAGGAATCATGACGCACCCCATTCCCAGCATCTCGCCCAAGCTTCGTGGCCGGGCCATCGTTCCCGTCGACCGCATCGGCCACACCGGCGAACACCACTGGTTCGCCCGAGCACCCCGCACCCCGACATCAGAGCTGACGATGGTCCGTGGACGCGCGCTGCCAGCGGTGGCCGAGCTGTTCGCTTCAATCACGTCGGTCGGCGGGGCCATGGGCTACGCCGCCGTGCTGGCGACGGCCGTGCTCACCACCGGCTTCATCGCGACCACCTCTGTGCAGACCCACCAAGATGCCTCGGTCGTGGTCTCGCTCACCCGGGCGGTCCCCAAGGCCCCCGCCGCGGCCCCAGAGCCCTCCCTGAAGCTCGACCTGCCCGGTGCCCAGCTCGAGCGGGGACAGCTTGGCGGCTACGCGATCGGCGCTGGCAGCGGCGATGCGCCGAAGAACCTCTTCGACGCCCACATGTCCGAAATCGCCCGCCTCACCGAGCAGCACCCCGGCACCGCCGGACGCGTCGAGCTCGAGGTGGCGGTCGAGCGCGGACGCGTCCGCTCGGTCGCCGTGATGCCGTCGACGACCGCGCCGGACGCATTTGTCGACGACCTCGTCCGGCGCGCACAACGCTGGACCCACGGCCCGGACGGCCGCAGTCAGCACGTGCTCGTGCTGCGCTGAAGCCCGCGCAGGAGGCTGCTAGTCGCGGCCCGCGAACAGGTCACAGTCGAAGTCGGCATCCACCGGGCAGTCGTTGTACTGGCACTGCAGGTGCGTGGTCTCGGGCTGGCCCAGACCGCACGAATCGTCGGTGACCTCGACCACCTCGCCGCTGGCGCAGCCCAGATCGAGCGCGTGCTCTTCGCAGGCGTCGGTATTCAGGAACTGCCAGCCCTCGCAGTGGTTGCACGTTCCGGACGAGCCGGCATTGCAGGCGAACAGGGCAAACGGGAAGAACAGAGCGGGGACGAGTAGCTTCACGGGGGACCTCCGTACGGCCTAGAACCATCGTGGGTCCTGGATATTCCCTATTCGTGGGTGCGCCTGCGGAAGCCCAGCAGCGGCAGGGCGAGCAGCCACGCCCACAGCCCGGTGGCTCCTGCGGTCGAGGCGCACACCGGGCCGCCTCCCGACCCCGAGTCGGTGGGCTCACCCGTGTCGCAGGTGGCGGCCACGGCTGCATCCTGATCGTCGCAGTCGTCGGCGTTGTCGACCCAGCCGGCGGGCTGGTCACAGGCATCCTGGCTCGATCCGGCGTCGCCGAAGCCGTCGCCGTCGCCATCGGGGTACCAGGTGGGCATGTCCAGCGCGCCAGCATGCGGATCGCCGTCGCAGTTGAAGTCGGTGCTGTCGCACTGTTCGTCGGCCCCGGGGTAGACGTCCTCGTTGGCGTCGTCGCAGTCCCCATCGATGGTCGCCGACGTCCCCGGATCCGAGCAGTGCAGCCCGAGCGAGACGGTGCCAAAGCCATCGCCGTCGGCATCGCCGAAGTACTCGGTCGTGCCGGGCACCCCCTGATCGACGGTGCCGTCGCAGTCGTCGTCGAAGCCGTTGCACTGCTCGGGCATGCTGGGGTTCACCGCTGGATCGTTGTCGTCACAGTCATCGGGGAGGGCTCCGGGCGAACACCCCAGCGTGTACTGGGCCGCCTGCCAGGTGTAGGCGGCGCCGACGATCGCGTAGCTGGTGTTCGGCGCGAACACGCCGTGCCCGTCCTCATCAGCATCGGGGGTATCGACATGAAGCGGCTGGCAGTCAGGCACGGCCGGCAGGAAGCCTTCCTCGTCGATGGGCACCCGAGTGGGAAGCTGTGGCCCTCCATCGACCGACAGGGCCAACCAGCGGTCCTGCACGCTCGGTTCGCCGATGAGCTCGCTGGCACCGAGCGGCGACACCTGGCCCAGCTCGACCACGAACACGCCGTTGGTGAACGCGACGGTGAGCGACTCGGCCCAGAGTGGACTTCCCCCAGTCGCGACGTCGTAGATCGCGAGATCGACGTTGTGGGATCCCTGCAGAGGCGCGCCCGTGGCGTCGTAGAGCGCCGACATCACCGGGAGCGTGTCGGCGATGGCCGGAACGCTGGCCAACAGCAGGACGAGGGGTAGGCTGCGCATGAGAATCCTCCGGAAGAACGCTCCTTTACCGAGTCTCGGGCGGGATGCCAGCGCGGCGCACCGCCATGGCGGAAGCTCGGGGCCGGTCTGTTGCGCGATGTGGACGTTCGAGGCGGTTCTGCTCGCAGAGCGGCGCCGAACTTCCGCGAAGCGGCCTTCCCGGTGCCGGCCGAGCCATCGCTGTGCCGCTCCCCATGCCGTCCAGCCTTAGCGGGGTGCTGAAGGGCCCTAGCAGCCGCTGAAATACTCGTTCCTCGCATTTCAGCGACGTGCTTCTACCATTGCCGGCACCGCCGCCTTCAGACTCGGCAAGTCCGGCCGCCGACTCGACGATTGAGTTTGGCCGGTGGTTTCCGCATTCTCGAGGAATCGCCGATTCGGCAGCCGGACCTGCCGAGGGCGGCGGATGCCTCGGTCGCAGCGCCCTGAAAATCCCGGAAAGCCGGGTTTTTCAGCACCCTGCTAGACTCCCCGCGGGTCGTCCTTCCCCGAAGTCACCAGCCCCAACACGGCGAGGTACCCCGGCGCCGTGTTCACGTCGTTGAGCCCGCCGCGCTCGGCCAACAACGCGTGCATGCGGGGCAGCTGCCAGTACGGAACCGTCGGCAGCAGGTGATGTTCCAGGTGGAAGTTCACGCCGTGAGGGGCGAACAGCAGCCGGGCCAGCCACGAGGCGCGCGTGGTGCGCGTGTTCCGGAACAGGTCGCCTGAGAGCTCGGTTCCGGCGTGCTCCGCAATGGCGCGGATGCGCAGGAAGAAGCCATAGGGGATGAGCCAGGACACGGCCCACAGCAGATACAGCTCCGGGTGTCCGAGGGCGGTGAGCACGGCCGCAAGAACACCATTGCTCAGCACGGTGCGCGCGAGCGAGGGCAGTCCCCGTCGACGCAGGTCGGCGCGCTCCTGGGGGAGGGCTCGGCGCTGGCCCGTGGACGCCGAGTAGGTGATGAAGCCCAGGTCCATGGCCAGCAACGCCGCGATGCGCCTCAGACCGGCGATGCCGGTGAGGTCGCGCAGGAACTTGCGCGCCAGCGAGGCCCGGGTGGTCGGGAAGGGCGTGACCAGCCCCAGATCGGGATCGTCCGGGGTGCCCGTCCGGCCATGGTGCCGCATGTGATGCTCGCGGTAGCCGTGTAGATCGGCCCAGACAGGGCCGCCGCACAGCCAGCCGCCCACCGCGTCGTTGAGCCACCGGGTTCGAAACAGGCTGCGATGGGCGGCCTCGTGCATCCCGATGGCCAGCCCGAGCTGCCGGCCACCGAGCACGATCGCGGCAAGGCCCCAGACGACGGGATGGGGCGCGAACACCGGTGCCGCCAGGCACAGCGCGATCACCACCCAGTCCGTCCCCACCGCGAGCCAGCCCCAGGCGTCGCTCGCCTCGGTCAGCCCGCTGATCTCGTCGCGAGACAGGAGGTCGGTGACCCTCACCGCTCGTGCCGTTCGTCCCACCACAGGCGCTCGCCGTCGGTCATGCCCTGCACGAACGGGTGCCACTCGGCGCCTGGGTAGATGCCCCGGCTCCACACGGTTCCGTGATCGATGCCCTCTTCGTCGGTGTACTCGTAGCGGAAATCGGCCCACCACTGCATCGTGGTCTGCAGATAGACGGGGCTGTAGTAGCGCCCGCAGTCGTCACCCGCAGCGATTCGAGCATCGGCGCAGCTGATGGCGACGTCGTCTTGGCAGTCGACGCAGGCGTCGTCGGGCACGGCCTCGAAGTCGCCGGTCATCTCCCACTCGATCGAGCAGCCGATGGCGCCGTCGGCGTTCTCGATGGTGTTGCGCTCGATGCCCTGCCACAGCAGACCAGTGGTGTCGCCGGGCGCAGGCTCGAGGATCACCTGAAAGCGCGTGAACAACGCCTCGTCGGGGCTGAAGCCGCGCTCGCTGCCCTGCAGCTCGGGAAGGTCGACGCCGGCCAGGTCCGCGCCGCTGGGGAGCGCATCGAGCTGGGCACAGCCCACAGATAGCACCAGGGCAATGGCGGGAAGCAGGACACGCATCGAGCACCTCCGAGTCGGCATTGTACCGCGAAGCTACGGCTCCCACTGCAGCAACTGCCGCGCCTCCTCGGTCACGATGCCCGCCGTGGCCGGGCCCAGTGAGTTGGTCTCTTCGTAGTGGTCGCCGGGCGCCTCGAGCAGGTAGGGCACGCTCTCGTTCGTCTCCCACTCCCACTCGGGGATGATGTACCCCAGCTGATCGTTGCCCAGCCCGACGATCCACCGGTACTCGTGGGTGAAGTGATCGAGCAGGTAGGGCCCCTCGGGCGCGGCATCCACCGGCGGCGGGTTGATGTTGTCGGGGCTGACCAGCGGCACGTCGGGCGTGTTGATGTGCTCGCCGCCATAGCCGCCGATGGCCGCCTCGGGAAGCAGCTCGCCGGGCACCGTGGCCAGCTGCAGGGGGCCGATCTCGATGACGCTCACCTCGGTCTGCACGTCGGGCCGGTTGTCGTCGTCGATGGGCATGGTGTCGTCGTAGTTGTGCAGCCCGCGCACGAAGACGTCTTGCAGGAACATCGCCTGGAAGCCCAGGTTCTCGACCGGCAGGAAGTACTTCTTGCTGCGGAAGGACAGCGGCAGCTCGGTGACCTCGGTGCCTTCGGTGGTGACCGCGTCGAGCGCGATGTCGGCGATGCGGCTGCCGATGGTGTCGGCTCGGCCCCAGCTGCTGCCCCACACATTGCCGTCGAAGTCGATGAAGTCGATGCGCAGCGGCGTCATCATGCCGCCCACGGTGCTGTTGATGAACACCGTGGTTCCGCCGACACCGTCGCGATCGTAGGTCTCGAAGTCGATCCCCTCTTCGACGCTCTTTCGCAGCGCGTGCACGTAGTCGGCGCTGAAGTAGAGGTTGTCGTCGGACAGCGCCTCGGGGTGGTTGCCGAAGCTCACCAGCGTGGTGATGGTGTTGCCGCTGCCATCTACGAAGCGCGCGCCCTGCACACGCTCGTCGACCACATACGGGTCGCGGGTGTCGTTGACGATGCCGCGGGTGCCGCGCTCGCTGTACCCGGTCGAGTCGACGGTGCCGACGATCATCGCCGAGACCGGGGTCAGTCCCTCGATGGCTTCGGCCAGTGCGTCGACGGCCTGGACCTTGACCGACTGCTGGTAGTCGGCGTCGACTCCGGTGTCGGCCACCGACGGACCCCAGATGCCCATGGTGTCGGGGCCCTCGTGGTTGTGGGTCGCGTGCACCACCACCAGGTCCAGGTCCAGTCCGCGCTCGGCGGCCATGGTGCGGATGTCGACGGTGTCGGGCTCATAGAACCAGCCCACCGTGTCCAGGGTCACGAGCCCGAGCGTGCTCTCGCCCTGCTGGAACACCACCGCCTTGGCGTAGATACCGTCGCCCTCGTCGTAGTTGGACAGCCCGGTTCCGGCCGGGCGGCGGCCCTTGGCGGGGCGATTGTTCTGGAAGCCGGCCAGGTAGCTTCGGTGGAACTCGCCGTCGCCTTCGTACTGGTCGGGGCCGGGGTAGCCATCGTCGCCGGGGCACAGCCGGTCGCAGCCGCAGTCCAGGAACTGGTCGCTGTTCTTGCCGTAGGTCTGGTTGTCGTTCATGTCGACCCAGTCTTCGAAGCAGGTCGGCGTGATGTCGGCCGTGGCGACGCCCACCCACAGCTGGCCCTCGGCGGTGGCACAGCCCTCGGAGCCGGGGCAGAACAGATCGGGCTGGTAGCCGGGCTCGCCGGTGTCGTCGCCGCTCGGTCCGTTGCAGGACAGGCCAACGAGAAGCAAGGTCGCGAGGGGGTTTGGGCGCATCGAGTCTCCAGCGTGGGCAAGGATAGCCGCAAAGGGGACGTCAAGTCCGGAACTGGAGGCGGAAGTGCGGGTCCCACCTGACCCGGAGGTTCCCCGTGCTGCTGCTCCTCGCCCTGGCCTGCTCTCCCGACGATGCAACCGCTCTGGAGCCGTGGCTCCCCATCGACGAGCCCGAAGCGATCCGGGAGCTGCCCGAGCGCGCTCGCATCACCGAGATCGGGGCGGCCAGCTTCACCCCAGGAGGCCCCCTGTTCAGGGTCCCCGACGAAGGCGAGTTCTTCGCGATGGGTGGGGGCCACGATCCGACCTACCGCGACGTCGTGGTCACCGACATCGACGAGACGCTGCAGGTCGCCTGGGAGAACCGCGACGTGCGCCTGCTGGTGCGCCTGGACCGCGCCGACCTGCGCGAGCAGCTGGTGGAAGACACGTGGGCACGCGCAGCACCCGATGCGATGGGCACCTCAGGGACCGGAGTGCGCTTTCGCGCCGGCTACACCGATGTCGGCGCCCCCTCGCGTGGCTGGCGCCCGCTGTTCTTCGAGGGCCTCTACGTGCAGGCCACCGGCTGGGTGCCTTCCGACGACGTGGACCACTACTGGGTTCCGACCCCTCGCGAACCGACCGAACGCTGGGGCGAAGCCGTCGAGCACATCAACATCCACCGGGAGGCGCCGCTGCTCGATGCGCCCGACGGGGAAGAGCTCGCGCTCGTGACCCAAGAACAGGCGCCGGTGGCGGTCTACGCGCGGGATGGCGACTGGCTGCGCGTCGAGCTGACCGATCGCGAGGTGACCGTGCGCGGCTGGGTGCACGACGAGCACCGAGTCACCGGCGGGCTGATGGGCTTCGGGTGCTGCTGCGGCGGCAGCATCGGCAGCTGGGGAATTGGCTCGTGGGGCAGCACCGCGCCGGACACGGTCTTGCGGGATGATCGGCTCTACACGGGGCCATTCGGACAGGAAGTGGGGATCGCGCTGAGGGACATGCCCCTGGCGGTCATCGACGAGGAGGGCGAGTGGATTGCCGTGGAGGTGTCCACGCCGTGGGGATTCGCCGAGGTGTGGGTGGACACCTGGGCGCGGTGATCGTGGGGTCTGGCAACCAATGGTTGCCCGTACATGGGCCATTTATCAGCATTCACCGGTCGGTGGTCGGGGCAATTACCAATGGTTGATGTCGAGGTGCGCCTCAAATGACCCACTTGACGCGCCAGGACGTCCCCGAACAGATGGTCGAAGACACAGGGGCCAGCACGACGCGCGGCGGTGCCGTAGTCCGCACGAATGGACGGGTCCTCGACCGTAGTCGACTGTGCAACCGGGGAGATAGGCGACAGATCAGACCGGGCACATGGGTAACGGCCAGGGCTTCGTTTGCGGGCTTTGTTCGTCGTAGCGACTGCGGGCATGTGGGCAGGCCGCAGGGCTGTCCAGGTGGCTGTGGGCAGGCCGTAGGGCTGTCCAACGGGACTGTAGGCGAACCTGGTTCGCCCATAGTCCCGGGAAGACGCGACATGTCCATGGTGGACCGGGCACAGGGGTGGCGGTGCCAACGGTGGACCGGGCACATCATCGTCGCATCCGGTTCGCGGGTCGCAGACTGCCCTCATCGCGCATGTCCACTACGCCCAGGCTGTAGTCGAAGAAGCACACCTCGTAGAGGCCGTCGTCGATCGCCCGTAGGCCAATGTGCAGGCCAGCCAGATTCCGGCCGGCATAGATCGTGCGACCCTTGAAGCAGGCAGCGCCCTGTTCTCTGAACCTGGCCACGCCGAAATCGGTGTCGTACTCCGGAAGCGCGAGTCTTCGGGGATAAGGCCGTGGAGAGCTCGCGTAGCAATCCGATGGTGTCAGCATGTCCAGCGAGTCGTGTGGACGGAGCTCGTTGAACTCGCCCATCCACCTCGAGAATCGTCGCTGCTGGGCCCCAAGTGTCCGCTCCGGCGGCCGAGTCGCCTCCGCCTTCAACGTCTTGTGCATCCGCTCGTGCACGCCGTTCTGCTGCGGCTGTGCCGGCTCGATTCGCTCCGGACGAACGCCGAGACGAATCCACCAGACCGCCAGTCGCGACAAGCCACCCGGCGCTCGACTTGCGAAGGGTGGACCGTTGTCGCTGCGGATGACCAGGGGCAGGCCGTATTCCCTGAACGCCGACAGGAAGATGGGGTAGGCGTACGCGTGGCGCGTGCTCGATAGAGCCTGACAGCGCAAGACGTAGCGGCTGTGCAGGTCCGAGATGGTCAACGGGTGGCAGTACGGCCCCTTGCCGCGGAGCTGGAACTGGCCCTTGTAGTCGACGCACCAGACGTCATTGGGCTGCTGTGAGCCCGACAGTGGGGTCTCTGGCCTCGCTACACGCCGCCGACGACGACGAGGAGCCACCATCCCGTTCCGCTGCAAGATGGCGCCCACGGTGCTCGCCGCGGGAATCGCCAGGTCCGGCTCGTGCCGCGTCAAGTACGCGACAATCTTCCTCGGCCCCCAAGTCGGATGCTCACGGCGAAACGCCAGAATTCTCTGCTCGATGACGTCCGGCGTCTGATTGGGGTGTCGCTTCGGAGCTCGAGACCGCTCCTTCAGTCCTTCGAGCCCCTCCTCCGTGAAGCGCTTCACAAGCGCGTACCCGGTCTTGCGGCTGATCCCGAAGCGCCGGCAAAGCGCGGCAAAGGAAGGCTCTCGCTGCTCCAAGTAGGCCGTCAGGAACTTCATCTTCTGCGTCATGGGTGTCTCCGTTCGCCACGGCATCCCAATCCCTCCGTTTGGAGGACGGTGTTACCCATGTGCCCGGTCTGATCTGTCACCCAGGTACCCGGTCTGTACCACGTGAATGGACGTTTCCGGCCATCTACGGCACCTACCGCGCTGCAGAGAGGCGATTTTCGGCGTTCGTCTGTTGGGCGGAGGCCACCCCACGACGCAAGTGTCCATTCACCTCGACTACGCCCAGCCCAGCGTCCATTCGAGGCGACTTCGTTGGCACGGCGTGGTGCCCGGCAGAGCGCGACCATTGGTAATGGCGCCAACCCCGCCGCCATGACCCCGCCATGCATGCGGATCGACCAGCGACCATTGGTTGCCAGACCCCACGATCACCCGTGGTCGTCCCGCTCCCCTCTCCGCTCACGCCCCATCAGATCCCGAATCGCCGCCTTGGCCGGCTTGTCTTCGTACAGAAGGCGGTAGATCTCTTCGGTGATGGGCATCTCGACGCCCACCCGCTGAGACAGCTCGTAGCCAGTCTTCGCGGTGATCACGCCCTCGGCGACCTCGCCGAGCTCCTCGATGATCTCGTCGAGGTTCTTGCCCGCCCCCAGACCCAGCCCGACCCGCTTGTTTCGGGACAGGCTGCTGGAGCAGGTGAGCACGAGGTCGCCCATGCCCGCCAGCCCCATCATCGTGATGGGGTTGGCGCCCATGGCGGTCGCCAGCCGCGTGATCTCAGCGAGGCCGCGCGTGATGATCGCGGTCCGAGCGTTGTTGCCGAGCCCAAGGCCGTCCGAGACCCCGCACGCGATGGCCATGACGTTCTTGATGCTGCCTCCGATGCAGACGCCCACGACGTCCTCGGTGTGGTAGGCGCGAAAGCTGTCGCCGTGGAAGGCCTCGGCGGCGACGTGGGCCGGGATGTCGGGGCCCGCGCACACCACGGCGGTGGGCAGGCCGCGGGTCACCTCGAGGGCGAAGGACGGGCCATAGAGCATGGACACCGACCGGTCCAGGTGGTCGGGCAGGACGTCCTGGAGCACCTCGTACATCGTCTGCAGGGTGCCCTCCTCGATGCCCTTGGTGGCGCAGCACACCAGGGCCGAAGGAAGGATGTTGGGCGTCGCCCGCTCCATGATCGCGCGAAGGGCGTGGCTCGGCACCACGGGAACCAGCAGGGAGGCCCGGGACACGGCCGCGTCGAAGTCGGGGCTGGCCACCAGGTTGTCGGGCAGGTCCTCGCCCTTCAGGTACCGGGGGTTCTGGTGGTGTTCGTTGATGAAGTCGCAGCGATCGGGGTTTCGGTCCCAGATGACCGTCTCGTGGCCCTGCCGCGCAAGCTGCGTCGCCAGCGCCGTTCCCCAGGAACCCGCGCCCAGCACCGTGACTGCCATCTTCTGCATTCCGACCTCCGGGTGTGCACGCTACCGCACGAGACGATACCTGCCCCGGCCAGTTGCCCAAAGTGTGGCATGGAGGCAGCATCATGGGCTCTCCCCGCCCTTTGTCGAAGAAACAGGTCCAAGACATGCTCGCTCGCGGCGACTCGCTGTACGACCTGGACATGCGCGGTGTCGATCTGTCTGGGGTGTGCTTCGACAACGCCGACCTCGAGCAGGCCAAGCTCGCCGAGGCCAACCTGTCCCGCGCCACCTTCCGCAACGCCACGCTCAAGCAGGCGTCGCTGTGGCACGCCAACCTGACCGACGCGGTGTTCGACGGCGCCAACATGGAAGAGGCCGACCTCGACTTCGCCGACCTCGACGGCGCCACGTTCAAGGGTGCCAAGGTCAAGAAGGCCATCTTCCCATTCAACCGGGTGTCGCTCGATCAGATCAACACTTCGGTTCGCACCGGCAAGCGTGTCCGCATGGATGCACGCCGGGCCGACGAGTAGCATTCCGGCAGCGGGCTGCTATGGTCCGCGGGAACCTTTCCAACAGGCGGTGGTCCATTGGCAGCGGGAGTCATTCTACTGATGATTCCCTTCCTCCTTGCGATGGCCAGTTCCGGTCCTTCCGACGCAGAACTGGTCCAGCGCTTCAAAGAGGGAGATCGCAGTGCCTACACCGAGATCGTTCGCCGCTACCAGCACCGGGTCTACACCCTGTGCATCCGGTGGATGGGCAACGACCGCATCGCCGAAGAGGTCTCGCAAGACGTCTTTTTGGCGCTGTATCGGGCACTCCCCCGCTTCCGCGGTGATGCGCAGCTGTCGACCTGGGTGTACCGGGTCGTCGTCAACCACTGCAAGAACCGCCGCCTGTACCGGATGCGTCGCAAGCAAGACCGCCACGAGCCCCTCGAGGGCACACGCCGCGACGAAGACGAGCCCGCTCGTCAGATCCCGTCCGAAGGGCCGGGCACCGACGCCGGGATTCACCGGACCGAGGCCGAAGAACTGGTTCGTGAAGCGCTCGAACTCCTCGACGAGCAGCAACGCCACATCATCGTGTTGCGCGACGTCGAGGACCTTTCCTACGAAGAAGTCGGAGAACTCCTCGGTCTGCCCAGGGGCACGGTCAAGAGCCGATTGCACAGAGCAAGAGCCCAGCTAGCGCAGATTCTTTCGCGTAAACTGAAGAAGGAAGACGTCCTGTAATCCCCATGACTACTCCATTCGCCAACGACTCGCTGTCGGCCTACCTCGACGGAGAGCTGTCCGACGCAGAACAGCGTGAGCTCGAGTCCCTGCTCGAGCAAGACGACGACCTGCGCGCCGAGCTCGAGGCCCTGGAACGGGCGACCGACTTCTTCCGCACCCACGCCCCGGCACGCGCCCCGGCCGACTTCGTCGACGCCGTGATGGCCCTGGCCGACGCCGAGCCCGTGCCCGCGAACGACAACTCCGCCTGGTGGCGTCGCCCCTTCGGCGTGCCCATCGAGGGCGTCACCGTCGCCGCCGCCGCTCTGCTGGTGCTGGGTGTGTCGCTCAACATGGGCGGCGCTGGATCCGGTCAGCCCGACGTCGACGTCAGCACCGGCATGGCCAAGGCTCCCAACGACGTCGCGCCCGATCAGGCCGCCAAGCAGGCGTCGACCGACCAGGCGATGGCCAAGGCCGCGCCCAAGTCGGCCCCCATCGACCCCACCCCGTCGGGCATCGCCTCGGCGGCGGGCAAGGTCGAGGGCGCGCTCACGGGCGATCTGGCCAAGGGCGCAAGCTCGGCCTACGAGATGGGCGAGAAGGCCATGGGCCTCGACATCGAGGCGTCCCAGGCCGCCTCCAAGACCGCCGAGCCTGCCCCCACCAAGCAGGGCATCGACACCGACCCCAACGTCATGGGCTCCACCTACACCTACACGGTCACCACCGACGACCCCGAGGTCATGGCCGATCTGATGCGCCTGGCCGCCAAGTTCAACGCGTCGAGCGTCGAAGACACGAGCGGCCGAGGCGTCGACAGCACCGCCATGGACGGCAAGGCCGAGGGCAGCTTCCAGGTGCACCTGCCTTCGCATGCCCTGGCCAAGTTCGGGGACGCGCTGCACGGCCTGGGCAAGGTCCAGGCCACCCCGAGCGAGGGGTGGTTCGCCGGCGAGGTCGCCACCGTGCAGATCAACGTGCGTGTGCTGGGCGGCACCGACGAGCTCACCAAGCCCAAGCTGCGGCGCGGCACGGGCACGCCGAGCTACTAGCCCCCCCTTACGGCGTGCTCAACGTGAAGCTGTCGTAGAACACGCCGGAGTCGGTGTCAAAGGCGTAGGCTCCCACCGACATCGGCCCGACGGGACCGTTGCCAGGCACGGTGGCTGCGAGCAATGGCGTGCCGTTGAAGAACACCGTCACGTCGCGGTAGCGCACTTCGACCGCGAGGCTCTCGAAGGAGCCCGGCACGCTGGGCAGGATGCCTCCGTTGGTGCTCGCGAGCGTCGAACACACCGCATCGACGCAGTGCAGCAGGTCGACACTGCCCAGGAAGCCGTACCGCGCGTAGCTGCCGAAGGGGTTGTCCCAGCGAACCATGACGAAGTTGCTGGTGTCCTCGAAGCCGAAGAACAGGCCGGCGGCGTCGTTGTTCACGCCGCTGCTGCTGTTGGAGCCCGAGATGTCCGATGACAGGGTGAAGTCTTCGATCAGCCCGTGGAAGGGGCTGTAGGCGATGCTGTGGGCCGCATTGCTGGCCTCCCACAGCACGCCGCTCTCGAGGTTCCAGTTGGACGCATTGCCCGGCGGCGGGCCCGGCGGCTGCGGCGCGCCCAGCGCCACAGCCCCGCAGCAGCCCATGCTGGCAAAGTCGGTGGTGCTCCAGCCAAAGCTGTCGAACGTGGCCTCGGTCTGGTCGGGCAGTCCAGCGAAGTCCTCGAGGTAGAGATCGGCGTCGATGCAGTTGTCGACGCCATCTCCGTCGCTGTCGATGCCCGAGATATCGATCGTGCCGTCGCAGTCGTTGTCCATGCCGTCGCCGCAGATCTCGAACTGGCCGGGATTCACCAAGATCTCGGTGTCGTCGCAGTCGAGGTCGTCGCTCACGAAGCCCGACGGCTGGGTGCACTGAACCGTGGTGGTCGCGGCATCGCCCCAGGAGTCGCCGTCGGCGTCGGCAAACCAGGTGGGCGCGTCGGCCGAGCTGGGCGGATCGACGACCGTGTCGCAGTCGTCGTCGATGCCGTTGCACACCTCGGTCGCCAGGGGGTTGACGTCGGGGTCGACGTCGTCGCAGTCATCTTTGTTGGTCACGCGGCCAGGGACCGGAAGGTTGCAGCGCCGAGTGACCGTGCCGGGGCGGCCAAAGCCGTCGTCGTCGTCGTCGAGGTAGACACGCGTGCCGTCGGGCGTCCAGCCGTCGTCGACAAGCCCGTCGCAGTCGTTGTCCAGGCTGTCGCAGCGCTCGGACCCACCCGGCGACACCAGGGGCTCGCTGTCGTCGCAGTCGCCGCCCGAGGCCACGTAGCCAGCCGGGGGCGAGCAGGTCAGCAGCGTGTCGGCGTCGTTGCCAAAGCTGTCGCCATCTCCGTCGGCGTACCAGGTGTCGGAGAGCGGGCCATCTTCGTCGACCGTGCCGTCGCAGTTGTCGTCGGTGCCGTTGCACAGCTCGTCGGCGGTGGGCGAGATGGCGGCGTCCCCGTCGTCGCAGTCGCCGTCGCACTCGGTGGTGCCGTCCGAGTCATCGTCCACCTCGTTGCCCGACAGCTGGCCATCGCAGTTGTTGTCGGCGTTGTCGCAGATCTCGCTGGCGCCGGGGAAGGTGGCCGCATCGGTGTCGTCACAGTCGGAGCCCAGCGCGACGGTGCCCGCGGGCTGGCTGCAGCTGTTGACCTCGCTGGCGGGGTCGCCAAAGCCGTCGCCATCGCCATCGGTGAACCAGGGGGTCGAGGCGGCGCCGTCCTCGTCGACCTGCGAGTTGCAGTTGTTGTCGATGCCGTCGCACAGCTCGTCGGCAGCGGGGTTGATGGTGGCGTCGGCGTCATTGCAGTCGGTGCTGTCGCCGGTGAAGCCAGCCGGAACGGAGCACGCCTCGGTGGTCGCCGCCGCATCGCCGAACAGGTCGCCATCGGCATCGGCGAACCACGTGGCTCCATCGATGGCGTCGAGCCCGTCGACGACCTCGTCGCAGTTGTTGTCGATGCCGTCGCACAGCTCGTCGGCAGCGGGGTTCACCGCGGCGTCGAAGTCATCGCAGTCGTCCTTGTTGGTCACCCGACCCGGCACCGGCAGGTTGCAGCGGCGGGTGACGCTGCCGGGACGGCCAAAGCCATCGTCGTCATCGTCGAGGTAGACCCGGGTGCCGTCGGGCGTCCAGCCCTCGTCGGTCTGGCCGTCGCAGTCGTTGTCCAGGCTGTCGCAGCGCTCGGATCCGCCGGGGAAGGCCAGGGCCGCGGTGTCGTCGCAGTCGGTGGCGTCGGCCACGAAGCCGGGAGGTTGCTGACAGCTGTCGGTGCTGACCGCCGCATCGCCAAAGCCGTCGCTGTCGGCGTCGGCGAACCAGGGCCCGCCGGCGGCGCCCTCGTCGAGCTGGCCGTCGCAGTCGTTGTCGGCGTTGTCACACAGCTCGGTCGCACCCGGGAAGGTATCGGGGGCGGCGTCATCGCAGTCGGTGTCCGACGCCGCGAAGCCCGTGGGCTGGGTGCACGCAAACGTGATCTGGTCGATGGATCCGAACGTGTCGCCGTCGGCGTCGACGAACCAGGGGGTGGCATCGACGCTGGTGGGCGGATCGATGGTGCCGTCGCAGTCATTGTCGGCGCCGTCGCACAGCTCGGTGCCTGCCGGGTTCACCGCGGGATCGCCGTCGTCGCAGTCGCCATCGACGAGCACGGCCCCGATGACGGGAATGCAGGAGATCAGCTCGACAGCGGGGTCACCGAAGCCATCGCCATCGCCGTCCAGGTACCAGCTGGTGGCGTCGATGGCATCGTCGTCTGAGATGCCGTTGCAGTCGTTGTCGGCGCCATCACACACCTCGGGCGCGCCGGGAAAGGCGGTGGCGTCGTTGTCGTTGCAGTCGGAGCCATCGGTGGTGGCGTCGGGCGGAAGCTGGCAGCCGAGCTGCAGGGACAGCGGGTCGCCAAAGCCGTCGCCGTCGTTGTCGCTGAACCACACGATCTCGCCGATGGTGCCGGGCGGATCGACCAGCCCATCGCAGTCGTTGTCGAAGCCATCGCACACCTCGAAGCCGCCGGGGTGCACATCGGGGTTGCCATCGTCGCAGTCTTGGCAGGCGCTGAAGCCGTCGCCATCGAGGTCTTCGAAGCCAACGACCCCATCGCAGTTGTAGTCGACGGGGTCTTCGCAGTCGTCTTCGGGGGCGCCGGGGTAGATGTCGGTGCGGGTGTCGTCGCAGTCGCCGTCGAGCGGCACGTAGCCGTCGGGAACCTCGCAGGCCTGTACCGCCTCGCCGCTGCCAAAGCCGTCGCCATCCTGGTCGGCGAAGTAGGGGTCGAGCGCCGGGATGCCGTCGTCGATGGTGCCGTCGCAGTCGTCGTCGATGCCGTTGCAGGCCTCGGTGGCGCCGGGGTTGATGGTGAAGTCGGTGTCGTCGCAGTCGTCGCCGCCGCAGCTGGTGGCAAGGTAGCCGTCGCTGTCGTCGTCGCAGTCGATCGCGACGCCCTCGAAGGTGATCGGCACGCGGATGGTCGTCTGATCGCCCAGGCCACCGTACCCGGCCACGGTGATCGCCAGCTCGGCGGTCGAGGCGACGTCCAGGTCCTGCGTGTCCACCAGCACCAGGCTGAACGGATGCGGAGCCTCGAAGGACAGGGTCTGCCTAGGAGGGAGCTCGCGCAGCTGCAGCCTCGGCGCGGCGTCACCAGACAGCTCGGTGGCGAGCACGGCCGCATTGGTGGTGCCGTTGTTGGTGACCGAGAGGTCGAGCGACACACCGCTGGGCGTCAGCTCGCCGACGCTGAAATCTGCGGTCGCTGGATCCACCCGAACGTCGACACCAAGCGGATCGGGAGAGCACGCCGCCGCAAATACGAGCAGGCCGGCCATCATGTGTGGGCTGTACTTCATGCGCGCAGGGTACCTCGACACGCGCGCATGCGCGACGATCGGCACGTACACGTGTGTCTCAGCCCGGCTCGCGCCCCTGCCCGGTGCCCAGCCACTGCATCACACCGGGACTGGGCGTCAGCGCCTGCCAGAACGCTCCAGCCCGCATCAGCCGCGACCAGGCGGCCACGCCCTGGCCAAAGCTCGTGTTGTCGTGGTGACGCCAGCCGTTGGCGACGATGCCCACCAGCAGAATGAGCGCGACGCCCTGGGGCATGGGAATGCTCGAGGCCATGCGCAGGTAGAGCATGTTGCGCAGCACCCACAGGGAGTAGGCGTCGGCCTCGGCGTCGATGGCGGGCCAGGCGGGCGGGTTGGCGGCGTCCCAGCCGGCGGCCGCCTCGAGCAGCGGCTCGGTCATGCGCACCTGGAATGGCCCGCCGTCGGGCGCCTGCAGCACGAGCGGAAGCGCCGACGCCTGCAGGATGCGCACGACACGGCTGGCGAAGCCGGGGGGCAGCTCGGGGCCGGCGTGCTGCGGGAGTCCGCAGAGAACCCCTGCCAGCGTGGCCACGGTGCTGCCCTCTTTCAGCGTCAGCGCGACGAGCGCGGCCTCGGCGCGCGCGAGGGGCTCGGGGAGGTGGGCCGGCCGAACCACCGGGGCCTCGGGGGTGTCGACAGGCTCGCCGCTGCGCCACGCGAAGATGCTGTTGCTGGAGCATGGATCGCAGCCGACCCGGCGCCCGGACTCGGTCTCGATCTCGACGTAGGGGAACTGCACGCACACCGACGGCTTGGCGTGCAGGCCGTAGACGGCGTGGATGTGGCACAGGCCATCGTCTTGCAGGAAGGCGCAGGAGCCCCCGTTGCGGATGAGCCAGTCGTCTTCGTCGATGGCGGCGCGATCGTAGCCGAGCTCGACCGCCAGGCGCTTGATGCGCTCGGCTTCGTCGCCGGGGCGCACGTAGACCTTGGCTCCCTGGCAGCAGGCGCCGCAAGCGACGCAGGAGTGGCGCATCGGTTCGAGGACATGCTTGGTCATTGGACGGGAAGTGTACACAACGCACCCACCGGACACCGGCGTCGGGACGCGGCTTCGCGGCGAGACGCCGCTTGCATTCGGCGAAATCTCTGCGCCTCCACAAGTCGGCGACCCCTCGTTCCTCGCGGTCGCTCCTGTGTTTCGGCTCCGAGATCACCTCATCGCGGCGCCACGCACGCGCGCCGCATCGCGACGCCATGCCCGATGGCCCTGTGCCCTTACCTACAGCAGCGCGTCCTCGAGCCCATGCGCTTTCCGCCACCCGGAAGCCCAGGGGTGTCGGACGTCCGTCACCCTCCAACGGAAAAAGGCCAGATATCGCCCGGCACGAAAGGTGCTTGGTGGGCCGGCATGTTCACCTATCGACCGGATCCGAATGCGCTGGGCTGGCTTGGCGTGGGGCTGGTGGCGGGCGCCGCGCTGTGGCCGTGGTTGCAGCCAGGGCCGGCGCTGCTGATCGGGCTGCTGGTGGTGGCGCTGGCCGCGCTGGGCCTGGGTCGACGGCTGCTGGACGCGGCGATGCTGTTCGGGCTCGTGCTGGGCGCGCTCTCAGCGGCGGCGCTGCCCACGGGGCCCGTCATCGAGGGGCCTGTGGTGCTGGTCGGCGCGGTCAGCGGCGCGCCATCGGGCCGACGGGCCCAGGTCTCGCTCCAGCGAGCGCGCAGCCCGGACGGGCCGTGGACGCCGCTCCAGGGGCGGGTCCAGGTCATCTTCCCGACGCCTGCTCCGGCGGCGGGGACTCCCGTGCTCGTGCGCGGCACCGCGGGATCCATCCAGACGTTGGGAGCCCTGCCCGGAGCCCCGGATCCGCGCGTCGCAGCCCGCCGAGCCGGCATTCGCACGCAGGTTCGCGCGCGCACGGCCGTGGTGCTGGGCCGCGTCCCCGAGCGCCGCGCCCTGCGAGCACGGGCCCACAGCGGGGTGCTCGAGGCACTGGCCACCGGCAAGCGCGATGGCGTCGACGACACCACCTGGGAGGTGCTGCGGGACACCGGCACATCCCACCTGCTGGCCATCTCGGGCTTTCACGTGGGGCTGGTGGCCGGTCTGTGCGCGCTGCTGGTTCGCTTGACGCTGCGTCCGCTGGCCCTGGTGCGCCGTGTCGGCTGGCCCGAGCGCTTCCCCACCGCGGCCGCCGCGGTCCTGGGCGCCGCGTCGTACACGCTGGCGGCGGGCGCCCCCGTGAGCGCGCAGCGTGCCCTGGTGGGGGTCACCCTGGCCGCAATCGCCCACGCCTCGGGGCGCCGCGTCGAGCCCTGGAGCGTGGTGGGGCTGGCCGCCACCGCCGTGGTGGTGCTCGACCCGGCCTCGGTGGCCACGCCGGGCTTTCAGCTGTCGTTCGGCGCCGTGCTGGGCCTGATCCGCCTGCTCCCGCTGCTCACCGAGCTCGCGCCCGAGTGGCTGCCCGCGCCGCTGACCTGGGCGTGGACGAGCACTGCGGTGACCGTGGCCGCCACCGTGGGCACGCTGCCCGCCGCGGCGTGGTGGTTCCAGTCGGTGGCGCCCGGATCCCCGGCGGCCAACCTCGTCGCCATTCCGCTGGTCGCCTTCGGCGTGGTGCCCGCCGCCATGGCTGCCCACCACGGGCCGCTGTTCCTGGCCGAGCCCGCGGCGGCCGTGGGGGACATGCTGGTGGCCGTGCTGCTGTGCATCCTGGAGACCGTGCGCGGGCCGGTGTGGCACCCCGCCGTCGGAAGCCTGGGCGCCCTGGTGGGGGCCCTGCTGTTGCTCTGCCCCTGGCGTTGGCTCCCTCGGCTGGCCTCGGTGGCCCTGTTGCTGGGGCTGCACGTGCGGCCCACCGATGCCCTCGAGGTGGTCGCGCTCGACGTGGGCCAGGGCGACGCGGCGCTGGTGCGCTGGCCCGACGGCCGCACGTGGTTGATCGACGGAGGTCGCCCGGGGGAGCGGGTGCTGCAGTGGCTACGCCGCGAGGGCATCGACCACCTGGACGTGGTGGTGGCCAGCCACGGTCAGAGCGACCACGTGGGCGGCCTGCCGCCGGTGCTGGAGCAGCTGTCCGTGGGCGAGCTGTGGATCAGCCATGCCCACGGCCTGCACGAGGTGCTCGCGGCGGCCCAGGCCTCGGACACGCCGGTGGTGGCCTGGCCCTCCCAGGCACTACATCCGCACCCGCCCTTCGCATCGGCCGAGATCAACGACCACTCCCTGGTGTTGATGGCGGAGTGGGCGGGTCGACGGGCCCTGTTCACCGGCGACATCGAGCGGCGCGCCGAGGCCGCCCTCCCGGACATCGGGCCGGTCGACATCCTGCGCATTCCCCACCACGGCAGCCGCACCAGCTCCACGACCGCGCTGTTCGACAAGGTGCAGCCCGCCCTGGCCATCACCAGCACCGGGCGCGACAACCGCTACGGGCACCCGGCGAGCGCGGTGGTCGATCGCTACGATGCCCGTGGCATCGAGGTCATCGGCACGGCCGAGCTCCGCACGATCCGGGTCTGGCTGCACGCCGACGGGCGAACTCAGCGGTGGCACGAGGGCTCGGAACCGGCGTGGTCGCTCAGGCCTCGTCGACGGCCTCGTCGGCACGATTTGCGTCGGCCTTGGCCTTGAGCTCGTCGATCGACTCGGGGAACTCGGCGGCCTGGCGTGCTTCGCGAGCTGCGGCCTTCTGGGCCGCCTGGCGCGCGCCCACCAAGAACACCGCAAACGCGCCGACCGCCACCACGATGGACACACCCTGGCTGTAGGACAGCGTCTCGCCGAGCACGTTGGGCAAGAAGAAGCCACGGGTCACGTCGCCGCGGAACACCTCGTTGATCGAGCGCGTGATCGCGTACAGCGTGAGGTACAGCAGCATCACCTGGCCGTCGAACTTCTTGCGCCCGTAGTACCAGTTGGCCACCGCGAAGATGAGCAGGTTGTAGCCGACCTCCATGAGCTGGGTCGGGTACAGGGGCACGTTGAGCAGCGCCGGCGTGACGGCTGACGTGGGGTCGGTGAAGGTGACGGCGATGGGGCTGTTGGGCGCCGGCGAGCCGTGGCAGCAGCCGGCCGCGAAGCAGCCCAGGCGGGTGAGCGCGTGGCCGATGGGAAAGGCCGTCGCAAAGATGTCCATCAGCTTGTAGAACGGCAGCCCGTAGCGCTTCATGAGCAGCCCGCCGATGGGAAGGCCGGTCACCAGGGCGCCGTAGAACACGAGCCCACCGGTGCGGATGTTCACGATCGACCAGAAGCCATCGAACTGTTCGGGGTTCTGGGCCACGTACACCAGGCGCGAGCCGGCGATGCTGGCCAGCGACGTCCAGAAGATGACGTCGACGACGCGGTCGGCGTCGAGGCCCAGCTGGCGTGCCCGCCACAGCGCCACCGAGACCAGCGCCAGGAATCCGACCGCACCCATGAAGCCGTAGGTGTGCACCGGAAAGCCGAAGATCTCGATGAGCAGGGGGTGCATTCAGGCCTCGGTGTTGGCAGCGTTGGGCTCGGACTCGGGCTCGGGGACCGAGGGCACGTCGTCGTCTTCGGCCTGCTCGATGAACAGGTAGTAGATCATGAACAGGATGACGCCCACCACCAGGGCCGCGTCGGCCACGTTGAAGCTCGGCCACTCGGCACTGTGCAGCGGCGTCTTGTTCACCAGGAAGTCGCGCAGGGTGGGGTTGTCGGTGTAGATGCGCAAGAAGTCGGTGACCGTGCCCTTGTGCACCCGATCGATGGCGTTGCCGAAGGCGCCGCCCATGATGAGGCCCAGGTTGGTGGTCACAAAGCGGTCGTCGTCGGGCAGCTTGCGCAGCATGTCGACGATGATGCCGCCCGCCACGATGGTGAAGCCCAGGAACACCAGGTGCCGGTACTCGGAGTCGCGCAGCAGACCGAAGGCGGCGCCGGGATTCTGAGCGTGCACCAGATCGAAGAAGCCCGGGATGACCGGAATAGCACCGGTGCGGAACTCGATGTTGTTCACAACCCAGATCTTGGTGGCCTGATCGACGCCGATGACGACGAGGGCCAGGATGATGAACAGCAGGTACTTGGGCTTCAAGCGGGCTCCGCGGTCAGGGTGACCGGCCACACTTCTAGCCCCGCGGCTTGCCCACGTCGAGTGTGAGCCCCACCTCGAGACCCATGTAGACAGGCGGACCACCCATGTCCGGGTAGACATCGGCCGTCAGCTGGGCCGCCAGTCCCAGGCGCCGGTGCAGCGGCCAGTCCACCCCGAAGTTGCCGTGCAGGCCGCTGCGGTGGGTGATGCCCTGCGCCGACCCGAGCGTGACCTGCACCGGAGCCTGCTTGGCCAGGAGCCACGGCGTCTCGTGGTTGTGCGCGAAGCCGGCGCCGACGTACAGCCGGTGGGGCAGCCGATAGCGGCCCGCGACCACGATGGTGCCCAACAGACGGGTGTTGTTGGTCACTAGGCTCTCTCGGGCGCCGGCCTCGATCGACCAGCGTTCGGTGGCGTTGAACACGATGCGCCCACCGACGCCGCCGCCCACCGAGGGCGGTCCGACGACAGCGGAGCTTCCGCCCACCAGGGTGATGGGGGTGCGCACTTCGGCGGGCTCGGCGGCGAGCACCAGCGCTGAGAGCAAGGCGATGAGCATGGGACCAACTCCTCTGGCGTCCGCGTGAAGGACCCGAGGAGGGGTAGTGGCGGCCCTTGGCCGAATCCATGTCTCAGCTTGTCAGCGTGCCGACGCCGGCTCTGGCGTGTTCTCTCCCGGCACCTCGGGCACCGCCTCGTCTTCTTCCAAGAACACGTAGTGCACCAGGAACAGGATCACGCCGATGACCAGGGCCATGTCGGCCACGTTGAAGCTGGGCCACTCGGCCATGCCCACCCGGGCCTTCAGCCACGGCGCCAGGGTCTCGTGCTCGGTGAACACACGCAAGAAGTCGGTGACCGTGCCCTTGTGCAGCCGATCGATGGCATTGCCCACGGCGCCGCCCGCGATGAGGCCCAGGGTGGTGGACTGGAAGCGATCGTCGTCGGGCAGCTGCCACAGCATCTGGCCGATGACGCCCATGGCGATGACGGTGAACACCGAGAACACCCACAGGCGGTAGGGGCTGTCCTTCAAGAATCCGTTGAGCGCGCCGGGGTTCTGGGCGTGCACGATCTCGAACAGGCCGGGAATGACGCTGATGGAGTCGCGCGCGTACTCGAGGTTGGTGTAGACCCAGATCTTGGTGGCCTGGTCGAGCACGAGGCAGATGGCGAAGACGACGGCAAAGAGAAGCCACTTGCGCGACATGGGTTCCTCCGACGCGGGCACATTACCGCTGGCGCCGCCACCACGCCGCGACCCGAGACACAAGTCGACACGATAGACCCCGCCCATGCTGCCTTTCCTGTTGCTCGCCTGCACCGGCTCCGAGCCCGAGTCCCCGCCCCCCTACACCGAAGAACGCGAGCCCTGCGCCGACTTCGACGCGAGCCGCAAGGCCCTGTACGGCGACCTGCACGCGCACACGGGCTTCAGCTTCGACGCCCGGGTCTACGACAATCGGCTCACCCCCGCCGATGCCCATCGCTTCGCCATGGGCGAGGCCGTCGGGCTGACCCCCTACGACGCCGACGGCAACCCCACCCGCACCGTGCAGCTCGACCGGCCGCTCGACTGGGTGGCGATCACCGATCACGGCGAGTTCCTGGGCGAAGTGGCGAGGTGCACCACCGAAGGAGCGCCTGGCTACGACTCATCCGTGTGCACGCGCTACCGCGACCCCGCTGGCAACGGGGCCTTCGACTTTGGCACCGTCATGGCCAGCGACGACCCCACGCGCTGGCCCGAGGTGTGCGGCGACGACGGCTGCATCCCCGAGGCGAGCGAGCGCTGGACCGCCATGCAGACCGCCGCCGAAGCCGCCTACGACCGCACCGCGGCCTGCGCCTTCACCGCCTTCCCCAGCTACGAGTACACGAACACCCGCGGGGTCAGCAATCGCCACCGCAACGTGGTCTTTCGCAACGCGACGGTTCCGGCGCTGCCCATCACCACCTTCGAGGCCCCTACCGAGGTCGCGCTGTGGACCCAGCTCGAGGCCCAGTGCACCAACGCCGGCACCGGCTGCCAGGCCATCAGCATTCCGCACAACAGCAACCTGTCCAACGGCTGGGAGTTCACCCTCGAGGGCTTCACCCAGAGCGAGCTCGAGCTCCGCGCCCGGGTCGAGCCCATCGTCGAGATCTTCCAGCACAAGGGCGACTCGGAGTGCCGCAACCAGCACGTCAACGGCGAGGTCGATCCCCTGTGCGACTTCGAGAAGCTGCGCCCCGCGGGCGACGAGCTGTGCAACGAGCAGCTGGGCAACGGCGGCATGCGCCTGTGGGGCTGCAGCCACCGCCTCGACTTCGTGCGCAACGTGCTTCTGGAGGGCCTGGCGGAGCAGCGCGCCGGGCGCGTGAACCCGTACCGGCTGGGCATCACCGCCAGCACCGACACCCACAACGGCACGCCCGGCTACGTCGACTCGGTGGACTTCCAGGGGCACGTGGGCAGCGTCGATGACACCGCCGGCAAGCGGCTGGGCGACGGCAACATCACCCACGACACCATCATCACCAACCCCGGTGGCCTGACCGGTGTGTGGGCCGAAGAGAACAGCCGCGACGCCATCTGGCGGGCCATCGAGCGGCGCGAGGTCTTCGCCACCAGCGGCCCCCGCATCGACATCCGCTTCTTCGCGGGCTGGGACCTGCCGGAAGATGCGTGCACAGGCGACGATCTGGCCCTGTACGACGAGGGCGTGCCGATGGGAGGCACGCTTCCGGACCGCCGCCGCGCGGATGCACCAACATTCGCGCTTCGAGCGGATCAGGACCGGGCGGGGCTCGCCAAGCTGCAGATCATCAAGGGCTGGGTCGACGGCCAGGGCGTGCACGAGCAGGTCATCGACGTGGTCACCGCCGACGAAACCAGCGTCGACACCGCCACCTGCGAGCCGAGCGGCGGCGCTGCCAACCTGTGCGCGCTGTGGACCGACCCGGACTTCGACCCCGACCGGCACGCCTTCTACTACGCCCGCGCCGTCGAGGGCCCGACCTGCCGCTGGACCACCCGCCAGTGCGCGAGCTTCAGCGCCGAGGAGCGGCCCCCGCGCTGCGACGAGGTGCCCGAGACCGTGCAGCAGCGGGCGTGGAGCAGCCCCATCTGGTTCGAGGCGGAGGGGTGAGCGGCCGGTCGTCCCATATCGGCGCGGTGCAGCGGCGATTCCGTCCCCCTCCGACCCTGCCATGGCAGCTGCTGGTCGTCTTGCCGGTGCTGGCCTACGCAGCCCTGGTGATGTTGACGGTGTCGGCCGCCGTAGCCATCGCCCTGGTCACCCTCGCCTCGGCCCTGGTGCTCGTGGCACGCAGCGTGTCCACGCGGCCCTTCGATGTCCTGGTCTCACCCCTCGGCGTTCGCATCAACGACACGCTGCACCGCGTTGGCGACGTTCGCAGCGCCGAGATCACGGGCACGCAGCTCACCCTGACCCTGCGGGACGGATCGCTGGTGCGCACACGCCCCACCGATGATCCCGATGGGCTCCGGGACATCGTCGAAGCCGCCCGGCTCCTGTGCCCAGAGCCCGGGCGTCGCCGGCTCGACCACGAGACGCAGGTGTCGGTCCACGAGGGCACCCATCAGCTGCGAAAAAAGACCGGCGACCACGGGTGATCGTCAGGGTTCGACCACGATGCGAACCTCGCTGAACCACGTCTGCTGCTGCAGCATGCCCACCCCTTCGACCACCGACTTCCAGCTAGCATCTGGGTCGACGTGCACATCGAGCACGTCGTGGCTGGCGGGCATGACGTTGCTGAACGCTTCGAAGTCGCTCAGCGTCCAGATATTCTGGCCCATGTAGGTCCATCCGTCGCGGTGCACGTCGAGCCGGGACAGCCCCGAGGCCACGGGATCGACGGCGGCCATGATGCGGGTGGTCTGCCCGCTTGTGTCCTGAGCCAGCAGGCCGATGCTGCGGATGCCCTCGTTAGACAGGGTGCGCACGACGGGAGCGACGTCGCGCCACGGCGTGGGCGCGTGGATGCGCAGGTTCACCGTCTGCCAGCTCCGGGCCGCCCCCGTGTCGGCACCGAGCTCGTTGTCGAGCGCGGCGGGTAGGCCGCCTGCGGCCACCACGATGTCGCCGTTCAGCCGCAGCTCGCCATCGGGCCACAGCGACAGCTCCGGAAAGGCCTGGCCGGCTTGCCCCCACGAGATGCGCGGCATGTCGAAGCCCTGATCGACCATGCGCTTTGTGATCATCTCTTCGGGGCCGCGCGCATCGTCGACCGCGCGGCGCAGCATCCACTCCGAGGCGCCGTACAGGCCCATGACCGGCAGCGCCATCGTGCCGGCCAGCACCAGTGCCCTCCACTCGTCCCGGGACTGGTGGCGCAGGGCAGACAGCCCCGTGACCACGCCGAACACCAGGAACAGCGGCGCTCCACAGCAGGGCATCGAGCCGCCCAGCACGCTCACCACCTCGGCCAGGCGGTCGGTGGTGTCGAACGGGTCCCACTGCAGGCGGTTGAGGGTGGTGATGCGGGCCCCCTGGATGGCGCCAACCGACAGAGCCAGCACCCCGAGCGTGACCTGGAGCGCCCCGGCGGTCTGCAACAAGGGCCGGTTCTCGGGGGCCTCGCCGCGTCCGCCCACGATGCGGGCGGCCACCAGCGTGAGCACGCCCCCCAGCAGCAGCAGCAGGCCGCTCGACATCCAGCCGGCCATCGCCACGCCGACGGCGCCACGAATGCCGCCGATGCCCGTCTGCCAGCGAGAGGCCAGCGGCATGCCGGGGAGCGTGTTGGCGAGCTCGACGTACTCGAGCAGCTGCAAGCCCGAGGCCGCGACGACCACGATCCAGGGCCCCAGCAGCCACAGCCCGGGGGGCGCCCGCCGGCCCGACAGCGCGATGGGCCACACCGACAGCGTGAGCAGCACGGTGCCCGCCGCGAGGAGCACGACACCAGCACTGGCGGCAGCGGCAGAGGGGATCACAGCAGAGACACTACCAGCGGGTGGCGAAGGTGAGCGGCGGAAGCTGCCGGCCCCGCTCTGAGCCATCGGGAACATCGAGCGGATCGAGCTGCGTCGCGCGGGCGTTCTCGGTCGCGATCCACTGGGCGGTGCCGAACCCGTAGCTGCCCAGGATGCCCACCCAGGCCAGCGCCACCGCAACGTCCTCGTCGCCGATCTCGGCGCCCATGCCCATCATGCCCAGCCCCAGCACCACGCTGCTCACCGTGGACAGGTCGGCCCAGAAGCCGCCCACGTCGTAGCCCATCTGCGTGGCCAGGCGCTGGCCGCGGTTCGCCGACCACGTCATCACCGGGCCACCCGCCAGCAACGCGATGCCAAAGGGCATGAGCGCCTCGTCTTCGTCCATGCCGCCGACCATCAAGGTGCCCGACAGCAGCGCACCGCCACCGAGCGCTGCACCCGAGCCGATGCCGACCCCTCGTGCGACGCGGTAGCGAGCGCCCAGATCGGCAGCTTCCTGCGCCATTGCGGACGCCGGCGCCAGGGCGAGAACCAACAGGATGGGGCGCATGCAGCGTTGGACAGGTGGCACCCCTTGGGGTTCCCTGCGGCGTGTGCGTGGGTAGGACGTTAGGTGAACGGCCATTCAGTGGAGCGTGCATGGAACGCGAAGAGATGCCCTGTCACGTGGTGTTCGTCGGAGCTGGCCCAGCCAACCTGGCCGGCTCGATTCACCTCATGAACCTCATCGAGAAGCACAACGAGGGCGTGGCGGCCGGCAACGGCGGCGAAGAGATCGACGAGCCGATGATCGTGGTGCTCGAGAAGGGCAGCGAGGTCGGCGCGCACCAGCTCTCGGGCGCCATCCTGGATCCCAAGGCCCTGTCCGAGCTCATCCCCGACTGGCGCGAGCGCGACGACTTCCCGCTCGAGCGGTGGGTCGAGCGCGAAGAGATGACCTTCCTCACCAAGAAGGGCAAGATCAAGGCACCGTGGATTCCGCCCGAGCTGGTGAACCACGGCAAGCCGATCATCAGCCTGGGTCGCTTCGTGAAGTGGCTGGCCGAGATCGCCGAAGAGAAGGGTGTGAACATCTTTCCGGGCTTCGCCGGCACCGACCTGCTGTGGGACGGCGACACCTGCGTGGGTGTGCGCACCGGCGACAAGGGCATCGCCCCCGACGGCACGCCCAAGGGCAGCTTCGAGCCCGGCATGGACCTCACCAGCATGGTCACCATCATGGGCGAGGGCCCGCGCGGCTTCCTGTCCCGCAAGCTGATCGAGCGCCGCAAGCTCGACGCCGACAGCAACCCGATGGCCTACGAGCTGGGCTGCAAAGAGGTGCTCGAGTACCCCGAAGGCCACGTCAAAGACGGCTTCTGCATGCACACGCTCGGCTACCCGATGGACAACAGCCAGTTCGGTGGCTCGTTCATCTACTCCATGGGCGGCGACAAGATCTGTGTCGGTGTGCTGGCCGCCCTCGACGGCGCCGATCCGAACATGGACGTGCACCACATGCTGCAGGTCTTCAAGCAGCACCCCTACATCAAGTCGATCCTGGGCGGCGGCAAGGTGGTCAAGTACGGCGCCAAGGCGGTCACCATCGGCGGCTGGGGCTCCATCCCCAAGCTGTACACCGACGGCGCGATGATCGTGGGCGACTCGGCCAGCTTCCTCAACCCGCTGCGCGTCAAGGGCATCCACCTGTCCATGAAGTCGGCGATGTGCGCCGCCGAAGCCGCCTTCGAGGCGCTCAAGAAGGGCGACGCCAGCGAAGCGGTGCTGTCGACCTACAAGACCAACCTCGACAACTCCTGGGTCAAGCCCGAGATGGAGAAGTCGAAGAACATGCACGCCTCGTTCGCGAATGGCCTGCCCAGCGGCATGGTGAAGTTCGGGGCCCAGTACCTGTTCGGCCCGGGCACCAGCATCCAGCCGTTCACCGCCGACCACGCCCACATGAAGAAGATCGGCGAGTACTACAAAGACGGCGTGCCCGACGCCAAGAAGCTCGACTACGACGGCGAGTACCTGATGGACAAGCTCACCAGCGTGTACCACTCGGGCACCGCCCACGAAGAGCAGCAGCCCGCCCACCTCAAGATTGTCGACACCGAGATCTGCGCGACGATCTGCAAGGAGGAGTACGGCAACCCCTGCACCAAGTTCTGCCCCGCGCAGGTCTACAACATGGTTCCGAACGAAGACTCCGGCCGCGACGAGATGCGCGTCGACTTCAGCAACTGCGTGCACTGCAAGACCTGCGACATCCGCGACCCGTACCAGGTCATCACCTGGGTTCCGCCCGAGGGCGGCAACGGACCCGAGTGGCACATGATGTAGCGCGCCCGGCCCCGCGGCCGTTGGGGGTAGGGAGCCTGCCGGGGGGCGGGGCTCAGTCCGCGTTCCGGCAGTTGACCTCGTTCACCTCTTCGGGCCGCCACAGTGCATGCCCGAGCACCTCGTCGGGAAAGCCGTCGACCAGCAGGTCGGTCGCTCCCGGGCCCCAGGCCGCGCAGTCCACCAGCTGCCGCTCGCGGTACAGCCGCACCCCGTAGGCGAGGTTGTCGGCGTCGGCCTGGCGGAAGTGGGTGCTGACCCCGGCCTCGACGTCGGCGGGGTCGTCGACGTAGAGGAGCGTCAGCTCATAGAAGCTCTCCCACTCGGTAAAGGCATGGTTCACCGGATGGATCTCGTGGTACGGCGCCTCGCCGCTGGGCTGCACCTCGATGGCATCGAAGAGCACGGTGCTCGCTCTTCCACAGCTGTTCAGGTACACCGACAGCCAGGTGTCCGTGAGCTCGACGGGCCCGACCCACTGCAGGATGGGCACGGCGCAGCCGGGATCGGGCGCGCCCACCATGACATCCACCCGCGCTCCATCCCGATCGACAGCGGTGCAGCCCGCACCGAAGGCAACAAGCACCGTGATCGCTGTCGTCCTCATGCCTTCCCCATCGCCTCGATCTTCGTCAACAACCGCCGAACCGCCTTGTAGCCGTCGTCATCCCTGGCCTCGGTCGGCGCCGGCTTGCCCGGCCCCTGGTTCATCGGGATGGCCTCGATGCTGGTCTTGATGGTCTCGCCGCCCTGGAAGATCGTGCACGTTCCCTTGTTGGTCACGAACGACGACGACGAGGCGCCGCGCACCTCTCGGGGACTCGACAGGCCCAGCTCGGCGACCAGCGCGGTCACCTGGGCCAGCTGATCGTCTGAGAGGCGGAAGCGAGCGGGATCCTTGGCATGCCCCCTGGCCCGGCCAGTGGCGCTGTAGGTGATGGAGACCTCGTGGTCCTGCAGGCGCAGCCGCGTGCCCATGGTGTGGCTGTCGCGGCTTTTCTCGGCCTTGCTCCACACGATCAGGATGCCGAGCTGCTCGGCGGCGTGGGGCGAGACCGGCGAGGTCTCGGCCGGGGTGGCGGGCTCGGGCACGTCAGGCTCTGCGGACGGGGGTGGGGTCACCGGGTCAGGCCCCGGATCAGCGGTGGAGCAGGCGAGCATCAGCAACAACCAGGTCATGCTCCCATCCTAGCCCGTGCGCATGCTAGACCTGCCCCGTGGACCCCTTCACCGCCGATCGCCTGCACGACGCGCACCTGCCCGCCCCCTACCTGGTGGTGCTGGACAAGCTGCAGGCCTTTCAGCAGGGTTGCGCCCTGCCCCGCGCCGAGCGCGATGTCGACGGGCTGCATGCCCTGCACGACGAGCTGCTGGTGCTGGCCCGCGAGCATCTGCCGGCGACCCCCGGCCTGCTGCCCCGGCACCGCGCCTTGCAGGGCTTCTGCATGGGCGTGCTGATGCTCGCTCACTACGAGCGCACCGTGATCACCGACGACACCCCGGTGGTCGACACCGCGGGATCGGCCTTCCTGGAGGGCTTCCAGCACGATCTGGCCGCCGGAACCGACGAGGGCGCCCTGCGCGTCGCCCTGGAGCGCGCATTCGGCGACGAGGTCGACTGGGCCGCCATCGACGTGCGCCTGGGCCACGAGCTCCGCCGCCTGGATGCACGCCACGCCATCATCGCCGAGCTGCAGCGGCTGTTCCCGCTGCCCGAGCAGACCCTGGAGCTGTTCACCGCGCTGTACGGCGACCACCCGCTCGGCCGCGACCTGATCAAGGTCGTGCGCACCGGCACCAGCCTGTTCTTCGCCTTGGACCACGACCGCCTGCCGCCAGACTTTCGCAAGCGGCTGGAGCTGGTTCGCCAGAGCCACTTCCCGACCTTCGGCTTCTTCAAGGCCGAGCATGCCGATGCCCAGGTCATCGACCAGCTCATGGTGGCGACGGGCCTGCCCGCCGATGTGCTGCTGCCCAAGCTCACCTCGATGGTGAGCATCCTGCCGCTGGCCTACCTCGACCAGTACCTGGTGCACGACGCCTGGGGGCATCAGTGGCAGGCGCTGCTGCTGCCCTTCGAAGAAGACTTCCGGCCCCTCCCCGACCTGCGCAAGCCGCCCAACCTGACCTGGGCGGGCCTCGAAGACGCCCTGCTGGCCTGCATGGACGGGGCCGAGCGGCCTTTCGACACCGTGCTGCGCACCGCTTTCGACGAGCGACTGGTCTCGGGGCTGTCGGGCCCGGTGAGCGAGATCCTGGCCGACGTGGTGGAGTACAAGCTGGGCGGCGCCCTGCCCAGCTCATCGATGTTCGGAAGCTGGCCCACCAAGCTCGACCTGTCGATGGCGGACATGGCCGTGTACTTCCAGCTGGGCCGCTCGGGCACGCTGTTGTTCTCGGCCACCGGGCAGGGCCGCTACGAGCTCGAGGAAGAGCTGCTGGCCCGGCACCCGGGCCGGAGCCGGGCGCAGGTCGAGGCCGCGGTCGAGGCTCTTCGCGTGGCCACGGAGTCGGCGCTCGACGGCGAGTACAGGGTCGGCTTCGACCACGAGCTGAAGGCCGACGTCGTCCGGGTGAACCCCTGGAGCCGCATGGCGCTGGCCCTGTTGGGTCTGCACACCGCGGTGAACGACACCTACCGCCACTTGGCCACCCACGAGCGTGCGTGGCCGCCGCAGCTGCAGCACTTCCACGACCTGCTGGTGCTGTCGACCGGCGCCTTCTACCAGCTGGATCCCGAGCGGCACTTCTGGCACCTGGACGAGTTCATGGTGGAGCACTTCGAGGGGCTGCTGGACGAGCTGATCGCGGTGATGTGAGGCCGCGGCATCACTGGCATGTGCACGCAACGCTGGCGACGCCAGCGAAGCCTGCTGCTCCCCCGAAGGTGCCCTGCAAGAAGCCGGGCACCGGATCGGGGCAGCTGAGATGCGACGCAACGCCCACGTAAACGCGCGCGGCGCCCGCGTCGTTCGACGCCGCGATGGCCAGGCTCTGCCCGGCCCGGCATGTCCCTGTCGCCGATCCCGTCGTCGGAACGCCGGAACCGCCAACCACGGAGCACACGGCTTGGCCGTCCACGGTCAGGTGAAGCTCGCCCGGAGGCCCAGCGGTGATCTCACAGGTGGCCTGGAAGTCGAACGGGACCGTGCACACGGACGGCTCATTGCCATCGCAGCTCCACTCCGCCTCGGGCTTGCAGCTGCCGTCGCAGCCGTCGTTCAAAGCGGTTCCGCCGTCGTCACACACTTCGACACCTCGAATCAGCCCATCGCCGCAGACGGGCACACACACGCTGGGCTCGGCGCTACCGCAGTCCCAACCCGCCTCGACGGCGCAGGTCACGCCGCAGCCATCGGTGGCTACAACGTTGCCGTCATCGCAGCTCTCACCGGACTCGAGCACCGAGTTGCCACACTCGGGCGGGGCCGGGCCCGTGTCGGCTGTTTCGACCGTCCCGGACGTATCGCCGGCCCCAGAGGTGTCGCGCCCGGACGTATCGCCGGTCTCGCCCGGCGCACTGGTGTCTCCCGTATCGGAGGGTACCTGGGTGTCCGATGTGTCGCCGGTGGGCTCCGGAAGAGGTTCACCCCTCCGACAGCCACCGAGAGCCAGGAACGTGAGCAGAGCAAGTGTCATGAGACCGGCTATCGCGGATCACTGGCACCGGTGTTGCCCGGCTCTTCGACCTGCTGTCGCCCTACGACTCCCGCCGCCTCAACCCCAGCAGCGGCAAGGCGAACAGCAGCCCGCCGACCGCGCCAGCACCGGCCACGTCACAGCGGCTGCCCCCGGTCATGCCGCCGCCACCCGAGTCGGTGGGGCCGGTGTCGCCCGTGTCGCCCGTATCTCCGGGCTGCGGGCCGATGACCTCTTCGCCGCTGATGTTGCCGGCGATGTCGAAGCTGCGCACGGTGACCTCGGTGTTGGTGGGGTCGAGCCGGGCGGCCAGATCGGTGTTGCACGGGTTGTCGTGGAAGGCCTCGCCCGGGGTGAGCTGCCAGCGCACGAAGGATTCGTCGGTGTTGACGTCGCGCAGGGTGACCTCGTGTTTGTACTCGCTCTCGTCGGCAATCGGATCGATCGCGACGATGAAGCTGTACCAGTCGCCCCACTCGTCGGTCTCGTGGCTGGCGCTGACCCCATTGACCAGGGGCTCGGGCGGCGCGTTGACGTCCTGCCAGTCGCCAGTGGTGAAGCTGGTGACCGGGGTGGGCGGGCCGTCGGTGAAGGGGTGCTCGACGGTCACCGAGTAGGCGCTGTCGGCCGCGAGGTCGGCGTCGGGCGTGAGCACGAATATCTTGTCGGTGCCCTGCACATGGGTGTCCAGGGTGGTGGTGACGACCGCACCGGCGGCGTCGAAGAGCACCGGCGCGGGCGGATCCTCGTGCCAGCTGTACAGCCGCACCGTGATCTGGGCGTTGGTGGGCACGGCCGTCGCCTGGTCGGTGGGCATGGAGCCGTTCACCATCCAGTCGACGCAGTCGAGCGCATGGGCGGGGGTCGAGGTCAAGGCGAGGAGCAAGGTGAGCATGGGGTCTCCTTAAGCGTTCTTGCGGCGGCGCAGGGCAACCAGCGGAAGCAGGGCGAACAAGCCGCCAACCGGGACGCCGCCCGTGGTGCTGCAGCCGGTGCCGCACACCCACAGGAACTCATCGCTGCTGTTTCCGGCGACGTCGAGGGCACGCACGTCGACGTTGGCGCGGTGGGCCAACACCAGCGCCGCGTCGTCGTCGCTGCAGGGGTTGTCGCTCAGGCTGGCCGTGGGGCTCAGGCTGTAGCGCAGCCAGGTCTGGTCCGAGGTGGTGTCGGTGATGGTGAGCTCGTAGATGACGCCGTTGTCATCGAGCGAGTCCTGGGGCATCTCGACGGTCAGGTCGTCCCAGTCGCCCCACTCGTCGGTGTCGTGGTCGCCGCGCACGTCCACGATGGTTGGAGGCAGCGGCGGGGTGACGTCGGCGGCGTCGCCGACCACGAAGGACGTCGCGACCTCGGGGGCACCGTCCCAGGCACGCTCGACCTCGACGGTGTACGGCCCAGGAGCGAGCGGCTCACCGGGCGTCAGGAAGAAGGTGACCTCGCTGCCGGCATCGTGGGCGTCGATGGTGGTGGCGACCTCGTTGCCATCGGCATCTCGCAGGATGGGAGCCGACTGGCTGTCGTCCCAGCTGTAGACCTGCACCACGATGCGCGCGTTGGTGGGCACCTCGACGGCGCCGGAGGCCGGCAGCGCCCCCTGAACCTCCCAATCCAGGCAGGACAGCGCCCAAGCGGGGCTGGAGATGGACAGAGCGAGCGGGATGGCGAGGGCGAGGATGCGCATGAGGACTCCGATTCCTGTGGAGCGGCGGGCAGCCGCTGGTACGAGCGGAGCTAAAGCAAGGGTCGTGCCACTTAGGACAAACGCCGAATATCGGCAAATTCGGGCCGCCATGGCACCCGAACCACGACATCAGGATCCGGAGTCAATCCCCGCGATGCCCGCCGTGCGCCCGGCCTCGACCTCGGTCCAGAAGGTCACGTGCTCGCCCGCCTTGGGGTAGTGCCCCTCGCGGGCCTCGAACACGATGCTGCGGATCTCTTCGCGCATGGCGACGAACTCTTCGTAGCGCTTCTCTTCGCGCGGGGAGTACACCGGGGCGGGCTTGTCGTAGATGATGGTGGCACCGGGGCTGGCCGGCAGTCCGGCCCCCTTCCAGTCCCAGTACTGCGACAGACCCAGCACGCGATCGCCCACGTAGATGGCTTCGTTGAGCTCGTGGGTGACGATGAGGATGGTGTAGGGCGGCGCGAGGCCGGCGCGGCGCGCCTCGACGTTCTCTTGGTACAGCTGCAGGAGCAGCAGCTGCAGGTCTTCGCGCGTCGCCTCGTCGAGTGCACCAAAGGGCTCGTCGAGCAGCAGGATGCGCGGCTGCATGATCATCGCCTGGGCGATGGCCACGCGCTGCCGCATGCCGCCGGACAGCTCGTGCGGGAACTTGTCGAGGGCGTCCCCGAGGCCCACCTTGGCGAGCAGCTTGGCCGCCTCGTCCAGGATCTCGGCGTAGCGCTGGTTCCAGCCGTTGAACCGGCCGAACACGCGCCCGGGGATGGTGCTCTCGTCGAGCTTGGGGCCAAGGGCCACGTTCTGCTGAGCGGTCAGGAAGGGCATCAGCGCATAGCGCTGGTACACGATGCCGCGGTCGCGGCCGGGCTGATCGACGATGCGGCCCTGGGGCTTGCCATGGTCGAAGAGCTCGACCTGGCCCTTGCGCGGCGGGTGCGTGCCCAGGATGGCGCGAAGCAGGGTGGACTTGCCGCAGCCCGAGGGCCCCACCAGCGACACGATCTGCCCGGGAGCGATGTCCAGGGTGACGTCGTGCAGCACCAGCTTGGGACCGAACCAGTGGTGCAGTCCGCCCACCTTCATCACCAGGTCGTGCGCGCTCATCGGCCGGCCTCCTCGGCCCAGGGGCACCACCAGCTGCGCAGTCGGCGCAGGCCAAAGTCGGCGCCAAAGCCAAAGCCGGCCAGGATCACCAGGTACGGGTAGACGATCTGCATGTGCAGCAGCTTCTGCCGCAGGCGGATGCGGTACCCGATGCCCTCGTCGCCCACCAGCATCTCGGCGGCGATCAGGTACACCAGCGCCGGGCCGATGGACAGCCGGATGAGATCGAGCACCTTGGGCAGGATGGTGGGGAAGACCACGTTCCAGATGACCTCGGAGTGGCTCGCACCCACTGTGTAGGCCTTGTTCACGAGCTCGTCGGGCACGTCACGCGCGGCCAGGTAGACCGACAAGGCGAGCGGCGGCATGACGCCGAACACGATCATGGACACGTACATCTCGATGTGCGTGCCCACCAACACGAAGAACACCGCCATGGCGGCGGTGGGCACCACCTTGCTGACCGCGGTCAGGATGGGGCCAAAGAAGGCCTCGAGCCAGCTGAAGGCCCCCATGTACAAGCCCAGCAGCACGCCGCTGACCACCGCGGTTCCCAGACCCAGGAACAGGCGGTAGAAGGTGGCCTTGAGATCGACGTACAGGATGATCTCGCCCGAGCGCTTGGCCGGCGTCACCATCTCGGTGACCCCCGCATACAGCTGCGCCCACGACGGGATCGTGGTGTCGTTGGGGTTCTCGAGGTGCTGGGTGTAGGACAACCAGGTGTAGCCCAGCAACAGCAGGGCCATCGCCGCCACGCCGAGCCCGGCCCGCAGCCGAGGGTCGATCTCGGATCGGATCACTTCTTGGCCTTGACCGCGGTCATGAAGGACGCATCGAAGCGGAAGTCAGCGTCGGCGGCCGACTCTTTGGTGCCGACCGCCACCTTGGGAACCGTGGACACCATCTCGCGCTTGAGCTCGAAGTCGCCGACCGTCTTCATGATGGGGTCGATCTTGGCGGCGTCGAACACGGCGATGCCGGCGTCGGCGTCGCTGTAGAACTGGGTCTGCTCGACGACCTTCTTCATGGCCTCGAGCTCGAGGTTGCTGAACTTCTCGCCGATGGCCACCAGCGTGTCGTCGCGGGTGGCCGGGTCGGCCATGCGCTTGTTGATGGCGTAGAAGGTGTCGATGACCGCGTGGGCGAACGCGTCGCCGCCGGGCTTGTCGAGGCTCTTCTGCGACACGACCACCATGTCGATGATCTCGCCCGGGATCTTGGTGGAGTCGGCCAGCACGTGCACGTCTTCGCGCTTGGACAGCGTCTCGAGCACGAAGGGGTTCCACACGGTGATGGCCTCGTAGCCGTCTTGCTTCTGCTGCATGGCGATGGCGGCTGCGGCCGGGTCCATGTTGCTGAAGGTGTAGTCGTCGGGGTTCTCGCCCACCAGCTCGAGGTTGCGGGCGAAGGTGTACTCCGACACGGTGAGCGCCAGGCCGTAGACCTTGCGCTCCTTGAGCTGCTTGAGGTCGGTGATGTCCTTGGTGGTGATGACCGCATCGGCACCGAACGAGGTCGAGGTGGGCAGGATGCCCACCGTCTTGAGCGTCGCCGCGGCCGGCAGCGCGTCCATGTTGGTGAGCGCTGCGGCGTCGACCTGGCCCGACCCGTACAGCGTGATGCAGCTGTCGTAGTCGGCCTCTTTGAGCTCGATGTCGACGTTCCACTTCTTCTCGATCTCGCCCAGCTCACCGGCCTTGCCGTTGATGATGCCCAGCTCGTGGGCCACGCCGAAGGCCGACCAGGACGGGTACTCAGACCACGCCAGGCTGAAGGGGCCGGCGGGCTCGGCGCTCTCGGTGGGGGTGCCGTCGGTGGCATCGGGGCCATCGGCACCAGCGGGCTTGTCGCCGCCGCCGCATCCGGCAGCTCCGAGGACCATCAGGGAAAACAGGATCGTGCGCATTGGGGGACTCCTTGAGGCGGCGACGCTACCGGGGTTGGCCGCAAAGGGCAACCGGCAGGCGACCGGGCAACGCCGCCAGCGCAGCTACCCCTGCTTCTGGGCCGCTCGCGCCCGGGCTCGCCGCAGGTCGTCGTCGGTGTCGTGCCAGCCCTCGGTCTCTCGAACGGTCTGGCGGGCCGCCGCCAGGCTGCGATCGATGTCGCCGCGGATGCGCTGCAGCTCCTTCTCGGGGGCGACCTCGGTGCCCAGCACGCGCAGCTCGGACAGGTAGCGGGACAGCTCGCCGACGCTGGCGGTGATCTCGCCCACGACGCGCTCGCGGTCGTCGACCAACCCCTGCTTGGCGGCCGGCGTGTTGACCTTGCGAATGGTGCGCGCCAGCTCGAGGCTGTGCTCGAGGTTGCGCAAGCAGCCGTCGAACAGGTCGTCGACGCCCTGCATCAGGTCGGCCGCCACCACCGTGTTGACGTTGCGGCGCCACTCGGCGTCGTTCTTGATGGTGTCGGTCAGCGCCAGCAGGTCGTCGAGCAGGCCCTCGGTGCGGGCGTCGCCGTCGTCTTCGAGGCGGCGGCGCAACAGCTTCATGCGGGCACGGAACTCGGCCATCTGCTCTTCTTCGAGCTCGTCCAGGATGGACTGGCTGATGGTCTCGCGGCCCAGGATGGCGCGCAGGGCAAGGCCCATGACGCCGCCCACGATGCCCGTGATGCCCACGAACAGAGGCACGGCCGGATCGATGCCGAACAACACCGGCGTGAGCGCCGCCGAGACCCCGCCCAGGATGGGAACCAGGGTCACCGGGGTGCCGAAGAGCCGCCACAAGAGTCGGCGGCGGATCTCGTCGCGTTCCGCCATGGACGGCAGCGTATCAAAGAGGCGGCATGGGGGCTCGCGCAGTAGACTGGGCCCAACCAGGAGTTCCCATGCGCCATCTCATCCTGCTTGGCGTGCTCGCGCCCTCTGTCGCGAGCGCCGTGCCGCTCGAGTTCCAGCACCAGGGCCGCCTGTTCGATGCCCTGGGAGCACCGCTCGCGGGCTCGCAAGACCTACACCTCGCCCTGTACGACGCCCCGTCAGGGGGCACCGCCTTCTGGAGCGAGACCATCACCACCACCGTGGACGCCGGCTACTACTCGGTGCAGCTCGGTGGGGGGAGCGCGCTGGACACCGACGACTTCGACGGCGGCGACGTGTGGCTCGAGATCGCGGTCGGCACCGGTCCAGCCCTGCCCAACCGGCTGCCGATGGCCAGCGTGCCCTACGCCTTCCGCGCCGCCACCGCCGACGACGCGGCCAGCGCCGACCTGGCCATGGCGGTCGACTCCAGCGCGACCATCGACGCCGCCCAGGTGCTCAACCTGCCCTTCGCGCTGGGCGACCTGAACTGCGGCTCGGGGCAGATCGCCCGCTACGACACGGCCTGGACCTGTGCCGACGCCGACGACCACGGCCACGACGGGGCCGACATCACCTCGGGGCAGATCGCCATCGGGCGCATTCCCGTGGGCGGGGGCTCGGGCACCGTCGCGGCTGGCGACCACGGACATGCCGCTTCGGACGTGACTTCCGGCCAGTTCGCCATCGGGCGCATTCCCGTCGGAACCGGGACGGGCCAGGTGGCCGCCGGCGACCACACGCACGCCTTCTCGGAGCTCACCGGCACCCTCGACCTGAGCGACACCATCGTGGCCAGCGGTGGCGTTCAGCTGGGCACCACGGCGACCTGCGACGGTACGGCCAACGGCACGCTTCGCTGGGACAGCGGCAACCTCGAGGTCTGCGACGGCACCGACTGGCTCACCGTGCGCCTCTCTGGCACCGCGGATGGCTCCTCGCCTCTGAACGCCGGGGTCTCGTGCAACACGCTGCACACCGAGTTCCCGCTGCTGCCCAGCGGGTCCTACTGGATCGATCCCGACGCCGACGGCAACACCGGCGACGCATTTCAAGTCTACTGCGACATGAACACCCACGGCGGCGGGTGGACGCGCTGCCTGTCCGCTCGCTACTTCCAGGGCTCCAAGCCGTCCGGCTGGGCCAAGGACACCTGGGTCAGCGACAGCTGGGACACGGGCACCCGCGTCTTCGCTGGCGACCACACCGAGACCGGACACGGCAACTTCTGCGATGAGCTGCTGTCCGTGTCCTCCGAGATGTTCGGAGGCGCCACCTACGACCCGGCCTCGGGTTGGGTCGACTTCGACACGGCCGCCATTCCCCTCGACCCGTCGCTGTTCGCGGTCGACGCCAACGGCACCTTCGCCGGTGGAGGCACCGCCATTGGGATCGACTCCAACCAGCGCGGCATCTACGGCGCCAGCTGCAGCACGGAGTACACCAACAACACCTTCCAGGACATGCAGTCCATCTGCTTCTCGGACGGGACGGGGCGCTACCAGGCCCAGCACACTGGGTGGACCAACGGCCAGCTGCCGATTTCGTGCGCGGACAGCAGCACCCAGCCGTGCTTCTGCAGCCAGACCAGCTACTGCGGCGGCTCCGACGTCCAGGAACACAACATCGTCATGTCGATCTACCTGCGCTGAGACCAGCTCGTTGAAGAGAACCCTGCTGATCGCGGCCCTCGCCCTGCCTTGTGCGGCCTGCACCTCTTACGACTGCGCCGACTTCCGCCTGTTCGAGCACAGCTTCGGCGAACAGTGCGGGCCCGCCGGCTCGCAGGGCAACCTGTACTTCGAGGACGGCATGGTGATGCTCATCATCGGGGCCGACTTCGAGGACTTCCTGACCGAAGAGTCCAGCATCATCCTGGACTACGTGCCCACCGTGGTGCTGGGCTTTCGCTCGATTCACCTCGAGGCGGGCACGACCGTCACCGATGACCAGCTGGTGGTGCACTGCGGCAGGACCACCGAGCAGTTCGGCTTCTACCAGGTCTACCCGGGCGGCTCGGCGACGGTCGAGGTGATCGAGACCAGCAACCGCGCCCAGACCGGGGGCCAGAGCTGGGTGTTCGGCTGGGACGTCGCATGCTCGGCCGAGGCCGACATGGACGCCCAGGGCGAGGACATCATCGAGCTGTACGTGTCCGGCACCGGCTGGGACTTCGACCTGTACGGCGTTCCCGAAGACTGGCCGGAGTTCGAGTGAGGGCGCTGCTCTTCATCGGCGCCATGGGCGTGTTCTCTGGATGTAAGGCGCTGCGCAACGACTGCGGCGACTACGTCTACAAGGGCGTCATCGGCACGGAGTGGTGTGGCGATGTCTACGGCAGCGAGGGGCAGGTCTTCGTGAACGACGACGACCCCTCGACGACCTGGGCGCAGATCGAGTTCCGCCACACCGTGCCGCCGGGCGAGTTCGACTTCGACCACGTGGGCACCGTGTTGGCCCAGGTGCGCTGGGAGGACCTGGACACCAAGGAGCCCCTGGGTCCCGAGTCGGTGTGGACGCGCTGCATCTGGACCGACTTCCGCGACCCGCGCATCGACAACGACGACATCCACCACGACGAGCCCGCCGTCGAGGTCGAGCTGCTCGGGCGTGGCAGCGGCTTCAACCTGGACCCGGGAAGCACGATGGTGCGGGACCTGGAGTGGCACCTCGACTGCGGCGACGGGGCCATTCGCCTGGACGCCCACGACACCATCAAGTTCGACGTGGGCAGCACCTCGGGGCTGTCCCCCGAGCTCACCGCCCTGCTGGAGGGCGCCGAAGATACGGGGCTGTAGAACGCGAACGCCGCCACAGGGCGAGCAGCCCGAGCAACCACCCCGTACCCAGCCCGCCAGCGCCGCTGCACCCGCACCCCGGCTCGTCGCTGGCCCCCATCGTGTCGGTGTCGGTGCCGGTGTCGTCGTCCGGCGGCTGGAGCGTGCCCAGGCGCAAGCCCAGCTGGGCCTCGTAGAGATCGGCGGGCCGCAGGTCGTCGACGTTCTCGAACCACGCCATGTCCGCGGTCAGCGTGTCGTCGACGGTGAGCTGGCCCACCGCGTTGAACTGGGTCTGCCCCCAGTACGGGGGAATCAGCGGCCCCTGCAGGTTCCAGGCGGTTCCCCGCGCGCCGGACGGCATTCCGGCGCAGGCCGAGCCCCCATGAAAGAAGCTGGTCGTGGTCTGGATGTCGGTGAGCAGGTTCTCGAAGCTCGTGTCCCGGTGGTGGTCGATGGCGACGGTGTGCTCGGAGCTCACGCGCCGCAGCACGTTGCCGTTGCTGCGGTGGTCGAGGGTGAAGTGGTGCACCCAGTCGCTGTCGTAGCGCACGTCCTGGAACAGCGAGTCGGCGGTGAAGGCGATGTTGAAGCCGTGGTGGCCGTCGCGGCCCTCGAAGCCGATGTCGGTGGCGGTGATGTGCTTGGACAGCCAGTCGGTGAGCAGCCCATTGTCGGCGTTCTCGAACACGACGTCGCGAACCCACGCGTCGCGCACGCCCTCGTCCATGAAGATGCCGTTGTAGCCGGGCTCGTTCAGGTGGCCGGCGTAGGGCAGGTCCGGGAAGCGCATGCGCAGGTGCTCGACGCCGACCTCGGTCACCGCCGGCGCCGTCCACACCGTGGGGGTCCACTCCGGGCGCACATCGATGCGCAAGGGCTGGGCGAGGGTCAGCGTGCTGCCCTCGACCGCGGTGACCTGAACCGGCCAGTCGATGCGCATCGGGACCTGGTAGGCGCAGTCGCCGGCCTCTTGCTGCTCGTTGTGCAGGTGCCGGCCGAGGGAGCGCTCGTCGTCGTCGACGAGGCGCAGGGTGATCCAGTCGCCCCCATCGATGCCCGCCGCATCGGCGACCTCGAGCTCCCGGGCTCCGCGCAGGGCTCCAGCCGTCAGCGCGGTCAGCTCGGCCGGGGCATCGATGGGCTGGTACCAGACAAAACCCCCGTTCCACGACCACTGCGGCGCCGCGCCGCGCACGTCGGCGAGGCTGGCATCGACGAACAGCGTGGTGTGCTCGGGCCCCTCGCCGCGCAGCACCACCCCGCTGTCGTGGAGCTCCAGCACGTCGGTGAGCCGGTAGGTTCCGGCCGGAAAGAGCACCGCCCCCTCCGAGGTCGCGGCGATGGCGGCGCGAATCGCCGCGGTGTCGTCGGTCACCCCGTCGCCGACGGCCCCATGGTCGCGCACGTTCTGGACCACGGGCACGTCCGGCAGCGGATCTTCACCGGCGTGGTAGCCCGCGTACGAGAAGTCGGGCAGCCGCCCGAGCGGGTCCCACAGCTCGCCGTGCGACCCCCACAGCTGGGAGTTCCCGGCAAACGCGGTGGCGGCGAGCAGCAGGAGCAGCGGACCTCCCTTCATGAAGGATTGCTTCATGACCAACTAACGAGAATACCGTCAATCTTTCTTCGGGTCGTGCGGTCCAAGCGAGCACAACCCTGGAGCCCTCATGTACCGCTTGCTGTTCGCCACCGCTGCCCTGCTCGCCACGATTCCCGCGTCGGCTGCACCCATGGAGGTCGCGGCCGACACCCGCGTGGGCTTCGACATCACCCACTGGCGCCTGTCCACGGTGAGCGGGAGCTTCAGCGACATCCACGGCGTCGTGGACTGGGACCCGGCCCAGCCGCAGCTCACCACCGCCGCCATCACCATCCCCATCGCCAGCGTGGACACCCACAATGCCGACCGCGACGCGCACCTGCGCCAGGCCGAGATCTTCGACGCCCGCCGCTTCCCCACCGCGGTCTTCACCAGCACCGAGGTGCGCGACATCGGCGAGCAGGGCTTCGACCTGGTGGGCACGCTCGAGATGAAGGGGGTCACGCAGCCGGTCACCCTACACGTCACCGACGTGCAGGCCGGTCGCGCCAAGGCCACGGCCACCCTCGACCGCTTTGCCTGGGGCGTCACCTACGGAAACAGCCTGGTCGAGACCGGCGCCATCGCCATCGGGCAGGCGGTGACGCTGTCCATCGATCTGGTGCTGAAGCCGTTCGAGGTCGAACCGGGCTCGTAGGCCTGGCGAACCTCTGGTATCGTTCGGGCCGGAGGACCCCCATGCCCATGACCCCCTGCGAATCCTGCGGCCGCCACCACCTGGACACCGAGGCGAGCTGCCCGTTCTGCGACAAGCCCGCGCCGCGCAGCAAGATCTTCCGCCTGGGGGCCGGCATGCTCACCACGCTGGTGCTGGCCGCCTGCTACGGCGCGCCGCCCCTCGACGACTCGGGGATCGACACCGACGCCGATGCCGACGCCGACGCCGATGCCGACAGCGACGCCGACGCCGATGCGGACGGCGATGCCGATGCCGACGCCGATGCCGACACCGACACGGGGTCGGGGAGCTAGGCCCGAGGCACAGGCACCGACGCCTGTGCTCCTTGCCGGCACCACAAGGAGAACGGGCCTCCGTGCCCGTTCCCTGCCAGCTGGCTACTTCGCGGCCACGCTGGGCTCGGCCAGCATGTCCTCGGCCGCGCTCCACTCCCGCCACAAGAAGTAGGTCACCGGCGCGATCGAGCCCAGGAAGGGGGTCGCGACGAGCCACGGCCAGGGGTTCACGCCGCGCTTTTTGGCGTCGCCGTATAGCCAGCGGCTGGTCAGGAACAGCGCAAAGCACAGGTCGCAGAACACCTGGGCAGCGGCGGTATCCCGCAGACCCACCTCGAAGATGGCGATGTAGCCATGCTGCACGGTGGCGACGGTGGACAAGACGAGGAAGGCCGCGAAGGCGGCGGTGACCAGGACGTTTCGCAGGTTCATGTTCTCTCCTTGGTGCTCTGAATCTCACCGATCCAGGACATGACCTCCATGACCTGCGAGGTAATGTCGGGCATGACCCCCCACGCCTAGGCTGTTCCCATGGAAAATGTCGGAACCCTGCTTCGCCACTGGCGAACCCATCGCCGCCTGTCCCAGCTCGACCTCGCCCAGGACGCCGAGGTGAGCACACGACACCTGTCCTTCCTCGAGAACGGCAAGGCCAAGCCCAGCCGCGAGATGGTGCTGGTGCTGGCCAGCGCGCTGGAGGTGCCGCTGCGCGAGCGCAACACCCTGCTCCGGGCCGCGGGCTTCGCGCCGGCCTACCGCCAGACCGACCTCGACGCGCCCGAGATGGCTCCCGTGCGGCGGGCCCTCGACTTCTTGCTGAAGAAGCAGGAGCCCTACGGCGCTGTGGTCGTGGACCGGACCTGGAACGTGCTGATGGGCAACGCGCCGTTTCAGGCCCTGGGCCAGTGGCTGGGCGTCGATCCCCAGGCCACCGAGCGCAACCTCTTGATCCAGACCTTCAGCGAGCACGGCCTCAAGCCCCACATCGAGAACTGGGACGATGTCGCCCGCAGCGTGCTGGACCGTGCCCACCGAGAGTCCGTCGATGATCCCGAGGCCGCGGAGCTGTTCGAGCGGCTGGCCTCGATGCCCGGCGTGCCCGCGGACTGGCGCCTCGCGGACTGGGGGCGCGCACCGGATCTGCTCATCCCCGTCGTCTTGCAGAAGGACGGCCTGAGGCTGGCCTTCTACACGACGGTGACCCGACTGGGCAGCCCCATCGACGTGACGGCGAGCGAGCTGAGGATCGAGAGCTACTACCCGGCCGACGACGCGACCGAGCAGGCGGTGGGGATGTTGATGGGGGGCACGGGGTAGCGTGCGCCACCGGGTCGAACGATTTCGACCCAGGATTCATCGCCGGGACGATTCCGAGGACGCGCCGAGCACGTGACGATGAGGGCACTCCAGAGGCCCACAATGCTCGTCGCTCCTCACCTGCTCTCGTCCCCAGACGACCTCCTGCGCATGCTCGACGCCGCCGGACTGCCCCATCAGCGCTGGGGAGACGACCCGGTTGGCACCATGGTGCATCGCTGCGGTCCGCGCCACGACACCGACGTATACCTGCGCTGGCAGGCCGCGACGGGTCAGATTCGCTGCCGCGTCCCCGTGGTCCAGTCGGTGTCGCCGGGGCGTGACGAGGAGGCCGCGCTGGCGGTCGCCGCCGCCAACGTCAAGCTGGCCCTGCCGGGCTTCGTGTTGGATGTGGAGCGGGGATCGATCTACTGGCGCGCTGTCGCCTTGATGGACTGCTCGGGCTCCGTGAGCAGCGACGTCGTGGGCACCCTGTTGCATCTCGGGCCGCGCACCGTGGCGGCCTTCCGGCACCGCCTCGAGGCCGCAGCCCGGCCGGCTGCTGGTGCCACCCTGGACACCGACGCGTTGTTGTTTGCTGCCCTGTAGACCACTCCAAGCCGTCGTTCATCACATCCGCAGCCGGGCCCGATGGGCGTAATCGACCATCTCGGCCACGCTCGATACGCCCATCTTGTCTTTGATGTGGCGGATGTGGGTGCTCACGGTTGGCTTGCTGATGTGCAACGCCTCCGCGATGTCAGAAGGGGAAGCGCCCTCCACCAGCTGTTGGAAGATCTCTCGTTCCCGGGGGCTCAGCCGCTCGTGAGGCGGCCTGTCGTCGGAGTCATCCATGAGTAGGCGCTCCGCGATGTCCTGGGTGACGTACTTTCGACCCGCCGCTGCCCTTCGCAGTGCGTCGACAAGCTCGGCGGTCGGCCGGCCCTTGGTGAGGTAGGCCGCCGCGCCGGCCCGCAGCGCAGAAGGTCCAAACTGCGCCTCGGGGTACATCGAGTACACGACCACCTGTAGGCCGTCGTGGCGCCCACGCACCCGTTCCACCAGCTGCAGGCCCCCACCGGGCATGGACAGGTCCAGAACCAACACATCCGCATCGGCAAGGCTGGCCGCCGCCAACAACCCGTCGGCATCGGCGGCGGAGCCGACACACTCCATCCCTGCCATCGCGCTGAGCATGCGCTCGATGCCCTCGCGCACGATGGCGTGATCGTCGGCCACGAACACCCGAATCATGCCGTCCCCCTCGGAATGGTCGCGGTGACCGTCGTGCCCCCGAACTCGCTCATCACCGACAGCGTACCGCCGACGGCGAGCGCCCGCTCCCGCATGCCCACGATGCCGCGCGCGCCTTCGCGCACCGAGGTCGGGAGGCCCGCCCCGTCATCGACGACCCGCACAACGAGGGCCTCGTCACCCACCTCGACCACGACAGAGACGCGCTCGGCGCCGCTGTGGCGGGCCGCGTTGGTTAGCGCCTCCTGGGCAATCCGAAACACGGCAAGCGCGGTCGCGTCCGGCAGCTCGACGGTGTCTGGGCGTTGGAGTTCGACCGACATCCCGTCCTGGCCGTCGATCGAGCTGACCAACCAGTCCAGCGCAGGCGTGAGCCCGGCCTGTTCGAGCACCTGCGGCCGCAGGTCGTCCAGGGCGCTGCGAAGTGCAGTGAGCATGCGGTCGAGGTGGGCGCTCATTCGTTGGGCGGCCTCGGCGTTCTCGGGCTTCATGCCCAGGAGGTCGACATCGAAACGCATGCCCGTCAGCACCTGCCCGAACTCGTCGTGCAGCTCCCTGGACAGGTGCGCGAGGTCGGTCTCGCGCTGATCGGTCAGGAAACGCGCCAGCTCACGAAGCTCGGCCGTCTGCGTGTCGACCCTGGACTGCAGCGATGCCGCCAACCGATCGAGCTCGTCCTGGGTCGCCCAGCTGCGGAGCGTCGCCGAGTACACGAACTGACCAACCACCACCGACGTGAGCATGACAAACGCGCCGTACAGGAGCACGACGTTCCAGTGTGGGCGCAGCAGGCCCCCGTCGGGAGAATGCCAAGCCACCCCCAGCATCCACACCGCATAGAACACCGTGTGCAGCCCAATGCGCTGCGCCAAAGGCAGGAACAAGGCCGTCGTCACGAAGGGCACCACGTAGGCCGCGTAGAACCAGGGCTGGTCCAGCCTGGCCAGGTGGGGTCCCAGGGACCACAGCGACACCACCGAGAGCCCGCCCAGGAGCACCCCAGCAAACAGCGGCGTGTACGCCCCCAGCGGCACTCTCCACAGCAGCGCAATGGCGACCAGCGACCACAGCACGAAGCCACCGCGCATCCAGCCGACCGCGTTCATGGCGTCGGGGTCGCTGGCCAGCGCCCACCAGTCGGTGGGCCAGAACAGCAGCATCACCACGATCAGCGACACACAGATGCGGATCGAGTACCGCCGCGAAGCCTCGGCGGCCCGCTCGGCGTGCTCGTTGGTGCCTACCGCACCCAGATGGTCTGCCAGTTGTTGTAGTTGCTGCTGCCGCCGTACCCTTCGAGGTAGCCGTTGCCGTCGTAGTTGGTGTGCGGCACCACCTGCATCCACCAGCAGCCCGTGGCGTCGGTGGTGTCCGGGTCGGACGTGTAGCTGTACCCCTGGTAGCGGTGATGCAGGCCGTTGAAGCCGCCGCAGGTCGTCGATTCTTCGCCGCTGAGATGGGTGTAGTCGCTGCCGTTCGTCGACGCGGTGAACGGGTCGTGGCACTGCTGCCACTCGGTGTGGTGGGTGCGGTTGGCGTCGTTGGTCCAGTCGCCCGCGTTGCCCACCTCGAATCGGAAGGTGAAGCACCCGCCCGCCTCGAAGTGCACACGCTCGGAGAGGATGCTGTAGTCCTGCGCCGTGGGCGAACCGGCGTTGTAGGTGTGCCAGTTGGCCGAGGTGGACATGCGCGGCCAGGTGCTGCTGAACAGCCGCGTCCAGCCGCCACCGTCGTCGGTCATGTCGCAGTAGGCCTCGAAGGCGTTGCTGGTGTCGCCGCCGTCGGGGTTGATCCAATAGGTGCCGTCGGTCGAAGCGGGGTAGTCGACCAAGATGGTGTTGCAGGTGAGCCCTGCCCGGGCCGCGGTGCTGCCATCGTTGTTGCCCAGCTGCCGAATCGCCAGCCACTCCGCGCCGTCGCAGACCTCGACCCCCTTGGTGGTGCTGTTCCAGCGCAAGGTGCCTTCGGCGGAGCTGGTGCAGCCACCATCAGCAACGGTGCCCAATGTGAGGCCACCGCCCACACCAAGGTCGCCCGACACGTTGCCCCCCGAGGCCGCCAGACCTCCGATGTCGGCGGCGGTCGTGCTGGCCGGCAGCGCGCCGACGTCGTTGGCGGTGTGGCCGTGGTCGCCGTAGGCCACGGTGTTGGCGCTGGTTCCCATGGTGAGCTGATCGATGGCCACCGGCAGCGTGGTGTGGTCGACGCACTGCCAGCTGGATGCCTGAACCAGCGCAATTTCGTTGGTGGAGCAGCCCAGGCTCTGCAGCAGATCGCCATCGCCGTCGTCGAGCCCGCTCGGCTTGCCGCTGATGTCGGCCCAGTCGAGGCCACCGGACAGATCGCCGCTGCTGTCGATGACCGTGGTGCCATTGATCTGCACCTGACTGGCATTCACGACGCCGGCACCATCGATGATGGTGGAGCCCCCCACCATGATCTGGGTGGCGTCGACGATGCCTCCGCGCAGGTCCTGCGCCGTCACCGCGTAGGGCACAGACACCACCGCAATTCGAGGCGACAGCTCCGGGCCCGAGTCGACCGAGATGCCCAGGTACAGCGTGGAGCCGTCGAAGGTGTCCGCAGCGAGCACCGAGTTCTCACCGAGCACGACTGAGTAGTAGCCGTCGGTCATGCTGGTGGGGATGTCCTCGCTCCACGCCGCAGTTCCGCCCGATGGCGTGTCGTACAGGCTCATGGTCAGCGTGTGGCTGCCGGCGAGGGGATCGCCGAGCGCGTCGAAGAGGCGGCCCTGGTGGCTGAACTCCAGCGGGACCGCGATGGCAGCCGCTGGCACGACGAGCGCGGCGAGGGTGAGCAGGGTGCGCATGGATGACCTCCGAGAGAGGGGCATCTTACCCGGCTTGCCTAGTACGGCACCTGCGCCAGCTCGAAGCTCACGCTCTGGGCCGCCGCACTCGTGGTGCTGGGCGGCACGGCCAGGGAGCGGATGCGGTCGGGGCTGATGCCCTTGGCGCCGATGTACTCGGCCGCGGTTCGGGCCCGGTCTTCGGCGAGCTGCAGGTTGGCCGCGGCGTCGCCCTCGGCGCGGGCGTGGCCGCGCACGGTCAGGTAGAAGCGCGGAAAGCTCTGAAGCCGGCGGGCCAGGGCGTCGAGCTCGCGCTCGGACTGCACGTTGAGCACCGCACGGCCCCTTCGGAAGGCGATGGGCTCGATCTGCAGGGAGCCCACGGGCGTCAGCGCCTGCCACTCGTCTGAGGACAAGGCGCGAAGCTGCTCGGCGGCACGCACCCCCTCCAGGTCGTTGGTGCCCTTTCCGCCATCGACGATGCCCAGGCCCTTGCTGGGGTGGAAGTTGGACTCCTTCATGCGGCGCAGCACGCCGTCGTAGAAGAACTGCGCCGGCTGGCCACCGGTGGGGTCGCCGGAGACGGCACCGGTGCGCTGCAGCACGCCGCCGATGTTCGACACGCTGTCTTCGAGGTGCAGAATGCCGGGCTGGCGCTGGGCCAGGCCCATGTGGGTGTAGTTCTCGAGCGTGTTGCGCCAGCGGATGCCCTGCACGATCGAGCGGGCCTGGTCGTTCGACAGCTTCTCGCCGCCCGACTTGGCGTCGGCCACCACCAGGTCGACCATGCCATCCGGGCGCGCCTGGTAGGTGTACAGCGAGCGCAGGCTGGCCTCGACGACGTTCTGCACGACATCGGGGTGGTCGAGCAGGAACTGGCGCTCGACCACCAGCACGTCCACGATGTAGCCAGACAGCTGGGAGCTGTCGAAGAGCACGTGCGCGTCGGGGTCTTGCAGGGCCTTGCTGACGAAGGGCTCCCACATCACGAAGGCACGGCGATCGGTGCGCTTGGCCTTGCGCATCGAGTTGTAGACCGCCTCGGCGCCGTCTTGCTGCAGCCAGCGCTTGGGCATGTCGTTCAGCCCGAACTCGGCGATGGCCACGCGCGTCAGGAACTCGGACGGCGAGGACGGGGTGAGCGCGACCCGGGCGGTGCCGTCGTTGAGGGCGCTCAGGCTGGGCACGCCCTGCTTGTAGGCCACGATGGCGTCGGCGCCGTAGGTCTCGTCGATGACCGACACCACGGTGGCGGGCGCATCGCCAAAGGCGTAGGACTGCGCCACCAGCGCGTCGATGGTGAACACGGCCATCTGGGCCTGGCCGCGCTTGAGCGCACGCAGGCGGGCCTCGTAGTCGGCACCGTCGTCGACCAGCTCGAGCTTGATGCCCTGGTCGCGCAGATCGGTCTCGAACTCGCGGCTGCGCAGGTGGGCGTAGCCGCTGAACGAGTCGAGCTGGAGCGTGACAGTGGCGTTGTACTGCGAGTTGGCGCTGGTGGCGCCGATCAGGTCGTCCTGCAGCAGCGGCATGATCAAGAAGCGGTACGCCAGCCCGATGGTCAGGAAGCCCACGAAGATCACCGCACCTGCGGCGACCCAGAGTTGGTTGGAACGCTCGGCCATCAGGGGCGCCTTCTGCGCCGCAAGAACAGGCCCACGATCGGGATCGCCAACCAGCCAGCGCCGGTGGCTCCGGCATCACAGGCAGGCGGCGGCGGCGCGCGGTCGACGGGAACATCGGCGTCGGGCTGCGGCTCGGAGCCGGGCGGCGGCGGCGGAGGGGGCGGCTTCTCGCCGATGGGGTGGTTGCCCGAGAAAGACAGGCTCTCGAGCAGGGCCAAGGCGAAGGCGTCGGGAAGGCCGTCGAGCTCGGCGTACACCGCGGCACCGGCGGCATCGTCGGTGACCGGCACCTCGGCCAGCACCTCGCGCACCGCCTGCACCAGCTGCTCGGGATTGTCGGCGCTGCGGTAGCTGTCGGCCACCTTCTTGAGGGTGTGCTCGCGCTCCATCTTCACGCCGATCACATCGAGCCCGACCCCGCGGTTCACGATGTCGGGGGCGAACTTGTCGACCTTGTGGTTGTCGCTGGCCTCGCCATCGGTGACCACCAGAAGGCGGTAGGTGCCGTAGCCGTGCTCGCTCTGGCGCACCTCGAGCATGCGGTCACCGCCGAACTTCAGGAAGTGTCCGAGCGGGGTGCCGCCGTTGGGCTGCACCCCGTCGAGGCGCCGGAACAGCTCGGCATCGTCGCGTTCCTGCAGCTCGAAGAGCCAGCCATCGTCGACGTTGCTGGCCGAGAACACGACCACACCAACGCGGGTGCTCTCGGGCAGCTGCCCCACCACGGTCTTGATGGCCTGCACGGCACCGTCCATCTTGTCGACGCCCGGCGACAGCTCCTCGGTCATCGAGCCAGAGGCATCGAGCACGATGATGACGTTGTCGTGGAAGTCCTGAGCCGACGCGGGGGACGACAGCAAGGAGATGGCGAGCAGAGCGGAGCTGAGCATGTCTGCGATCTCCTAGAAGTCGAAGTCGGAAGCGGTCATCGCCTCGGCCGAGACACGCACCAGGCGGAACTCGACACGCATGTTGGCCGCGGCTTCGTCGCCGTCGCGGGGGCGGGCCACCAGCGGCTCTCGGATGCCCACACCCTGGGCCGTCAGCTGGCTCTCGTCGAACTGGATGCTGTTGGTTCGGGCGTACTGGATGAGGCTCGCGCGCACGGCCTCGGCCCGCTCGCGGGACAGGTTGAGCGCCGCCTGCATGGTCTTGCGGGGGTCGTTGGTGCCGTTGGGGCGGAAGGCATTGGACGACGAGATGGCCTCGGACATCGCGCGGGGATCTTCGAGATCGAGCGGGCGCCCGTCCAGGAAGTACTGGTAGTTGCCCTTGGTGCCGCTGCGCTTCAGGCCACCGTTCTCGAGGCCGGCCAGCACGGCATCGCGCAACACCAGGGTGGTGTCGGAGTGGCCGCGAACCACCATCGCTGCGTTGCCGTAGCGGTCGGCGAGCTGCAGCGCGCGCTTGTACTCGGCCTCGTACAGCTGCGCGTCGAAGTCGGTCTGGTTGGGCTGGAAGCTGATGGTGAAGTTGAGCAGGGTGCGGCTGTCGATGAGCCCATCGGCATCCATGCTCTCGATCTCGCTGCTGACGGCTTCGGCGTTGAAGCGGTTGCCGCGATCGACGTTGGTCTTGGTGAGGATGCTGGTGATGGCGGGGCTGTTCCAGTCGATGGGCGACGGCCCCACCTCGACCTTGTTCTTGGCCCAGCCGCGCTCGACGGCGAGCTGCGCCGACCGGGTCGCGAAGTCCTGGAAGCCGTGCGCGTTCTTTTCATCGGTGAAGAAGGCGACGTTGCCGGGGTGCCCGGCGAAGGTGCAGTCGGACAGCAGGCCGTGGGCGTCTTCTTCGAGCGTCGGCAACACCTCGCTGCCGTAGATGTTCTGCGACAGCTGCATCAGGTTCATGTAGGTGTCGCTGCCCGAGGTCTCGTACTGCTTCTTGAGGTCGATCACCTCTTCGACCGACTTGAGGTAGGCCGCGGTGAAGGCCTTGACCTTGTCGGGGTGCTGCTTCCAGTAGCTGGTCTTGACAGCGTAGACGTCGGCGATCGAGCGCGACAGCTCGGCGGTGGACACGGCCACCCGCGCCCCCTTCACCGTGCCCTCGGCTCCGCTGCCCACCGACTCGAGTCCGCCGGTGAGGCCCAGCATGTCGGGGGTGATGGCGAAAGCCGCGGCGATGCTGTCATCGGCGCGGAACAGCTCTGGAGGGCTGCCCGGACCGGTGATGTCGTCGGCCCACACCACGTCGATGTCGTTCCACGACAGGCGAGCGGTGTGCAGGATGTCGTCGAGCATGCCGATGTGCGGACCGCCCTTCTGGATGGCGACCTTCTTGCCCTTGAGGTCGGCGATGGTCTTGATGCCGTCGCGGCCCACCAGGTGATCGCCGGCCGACCACGTCATCTGCATGAACACCAGCGGACGATCGTCGCCGGTGCCGAGCTTCTCGGCGGCGACGCCCAGCATGCGGAAGGTGCCGCGCAAGAACGGGCTGCGGCCGGCCTTGTAGTCTTCGATCTGCTTGTCGAAGTCGTTGCCATCGACGAGATCGAGCACCAGGCCCTGCTGGTGGAACACGCTCCCCTCGAGCGTCTTGGTGCCGCCGTTGCCGTAGAAGGTGGCCATGTCGCCGCCCCACAGGATGTACGGCACCCGCAGCGCCTCGCCACTGGCGACCTTGCCCTGAGGCAGATCGCGCGGCGTCGAGGTGGGCGTCACCGGCGTGGACGGCGTGCCATCGGGGTTGTCGATGGGGTTGGCGACCGGCTCGGGCGGGTCGGCATCGCAGCCGGACACGAAGAAGACACCGACAAAGAGCAGCTGAGCGAGCAGGGCCATGGCGCGGTGGCGCATCGGGCCTCCTGGGCGTGGAGTCGAAGAGCGGGAGGGTATCAGGCGGAAGGCAGGATCGAGAAAATCGCGTTGAGACCGTGCTCCTCGACCTCGATCTCGGCCACCTTTCTGCGGGCAGCGAGGTCGTAGGCCGTGATCCGGCTGCGGCGCGGCTCGCTGCCGCCAAAGCCGAGGCCGCGCTTCATCCACTTGAGCTGCTCCCGGGCCTTGCTGGGGCGCAGGCGGCTGAAGCCCACCCAGGCCAGGCCGTCCTGGAAGTGCAGCCCCCGGCACCAGCCGAGCGTCTCGGTCGTGCCCTCGATGGCCTTGAGGTCGTAGCGATCGACCACGGTGGCGGAGTCGGGATCGGCGTGCAGCAGGTGCCCGTCGGTGGTGGTGAACCACACCCCGCCCTCGTGCACGATGCCGTCGTGGGGCCAGCCCTCGGTGCTCAGGTCGATGCGGCGGCCCCGATCGGCGAGGCACAGCGCATCTTTCTGCAGCGACCGGGTGAGCCAGACCCCGTGGCCCGTATGGAACACGTAGTTGGGGTGGGACTGGTGGGGCTTGGTGGTGGGAACCAGCCTGTAGTCGGTGTCTCGGTCGAATCGGCTCCACAGGTCTTCGTCGAGGGCGGCCTCGCAGCGCACCACATCCGCTGAGTCATCGAGCACCAGCAGGCAGTCGAGCCCGGTGTTGGCCACGTGCACCTGCCCATCGATGACATCGACGTGGTGCACATCGTTGAGCCACGGGTGGCTGAGCGAGCCCGTGACCTGCCACGTCTGCGCGTCGACCCACAGGGCCTCGGTCTGGGTGCACAGCAGCAAGCGGTCCCCGACCCAGGAACCCGCCTTGAACACGTGGCTGGCTCCATCTGGGGGGCAGCGCCCGGCAGGGGAGCGGTGGTCGAGCAGGGCCGTGATCTCACCGGTGTCGGTGTCGACACGGGACAGCCGCCCCTTGTCGTAGGCCTTCCACTCGGTCGCGCGCTGGATGCCCAGCTGGCTGCGCTGAACGCCTCCGGTGACCAGCAGTACGGGCATCACATCCTCCCGAGGGCGCGCTTGGCGAGCCGCCCTAGCTCACGCCGCACCGTATGCCGAGACAGCGTCCACCGCTTGCCGTCCACCAGCGTGACCGGGCCCGCTGCGCTGAGCGTGTGCACGCCCTCGGGCCAGGGACCATCGGGATCGGGCTCGATGCGCTGAACGGGGGTCTCGCGAAAGCTGGTGGGGGTGAGCTCGTCGACGCGGTGGATGACGACGGCCCCTCCGTAGCCCTGCGAGCAGTCTTGGGCGGGCCGGTACAGCTGCCCCTGGTGCACGAACGGGGTGCCGGCGCAGCGGGCCGAGGCCATGTCGCGCTTGAGCGGCACCAGCGCGTGGGGGGTCCAGGGCCCGGTGAGCTCCTCGGCCCAGTAGGCATGCAGGTCGAAGGAAGGTGCCAGGTCGAGGTCCGTGAACCACATCCACCACCGGTCCTGGTGCCGAAACACGGTGGTATCGGCGGCTCCGCGCCCAGAGAGCAGGGTGGCCACCCGCATCAGCTCGCCGGGACCGTCGCCCAGCTCGTACAGGGCGACCTCCCGTCCCCACCGCCGCTCGGGAATCACGTAGCGGCGGTCGCCGTCGTGCAGGATGTAGGGGTAGGACTGGTGATATGGCGCCTGCAGGACCTCGTTCAGAGGCCCTCCTTCGGCATGCATCCACGCCAGGCGGCCGGTGCCATCGGCCAGATCGACGGCCTCTCCGTACACGACCAGCCGCTCGTCGAACCACGCTCCGAAGGGATCGGCAAAGAAGTCGGTCGGGGGCTGTAGCCAGCGCACGTCCCGCAGCGAGGGGTCGTCCAGGAAGGAGTGGATGGGCCTGGGCACCACGCCGACGTTCCAGACGGCCTGCCGCGCCATCGCCCGCAGCTGGCCACGGGCCGCCTGTACCCAGCGCCGGCCGGCGCGCTCGCGGGATGGGGTCGCGGCCGGCGTCAGCGGCCGGCGCGGGCCGCGGATCTGGCCGTGCAGGCTCAGCTCGGTGGCGGCGCGGGCCACGAAGTCGCCTGCCCGGCTGGCCAGGAACTCGGCCTTGGCGGTCGGATCGGACATGCGCGTCGGGATGAGGCCCGAGAACAGCACCTCCTCGTCGGTGTCGTGCACACGAACCACCGCGACCTCGGTCATCGACCCGGCTCGAGGCATGCGCCGCAGCGCCCAGGTGCCGTGGCGCGCGCTTGGGCCCTGGGCGCCGCCATCGAGCGCCAGCCACAGGTCCGGGGCCCCATCGACGAGCTCGACGGCCGCGCAGGACTCCAGGTCTCGCAAGGTGGCGACGTCCAGGGGGTGCTGCCCTGCGCCCCGCAGCGCCACGCGCACCGTCAAAGCGTCTCCACCACGGAGGGGTAGGGCATGAGCGCCTGGTCCGAGGACGCGGCCGCTACGTGCAGCGGCCCCTGCATGAGACCCTCGCCGCCCTTGAGGCGCAAGCGATGGGTGGCCGTGGACCTGAAGCGCTGTGCGAGCAGCGCCGCGGCCAAGCGCGGCGACGCGGCGCGGGCCCGCACCAGGGCCGCCCCCAGCCCCACCAGCCGTCGCGTCAGCTCGCGCACCATCCACCGCCACTGCTGTGGGTCCTCGGAGGGCGTGTAGGCGTCGAGGATCAGCCCCTCGGCGACACCTCCGACACGCCGCACCCGCCCCACCCCGTACCCGGCCAGCGTTCCACCGCGGTGGAACTCCATCCGCACGAACTGCGGCCGCCCAGGCTCGTCCTGCAGCCAGCGCAGCCAGTCGCGGTCGAGCAGCGCGATCGCGGCATGAAAGCGGTCCTGCCGCGGCAGGGCCACCGCCGCGTTTGAGAACTCAGACACCTCGGTGGCGCGCCCCCCGTAGGGCATGCCCCCCGATCCGGGCCGAAACCAGGCCCGCATGGCCACCGCCGCAGGAAGCCGCAGCGACGCGGCCGGGAGACCTCGCTGGTCGGCGAGCTTGTGCGCGAGCCAGCTCGACGAGGTGGGCAGCACGAAGGACTCGATGGCGCCCACCGGCGCAAAGCCCATTCGCTCGATCAGCTGGTTGGTGTCGTCGCTCCCGCCCACCGCAAACAAGGGGTGCTCGCCACGGCCCAGGGACATCAGCGGCAAGATGCCCACCCCAGCACCGCGCAGCTCAGGGAGCGCCGCCCAGTCGATGGTCTCGAGCAGGGTGTGGGTCTCGCCGCCCGCCCACCAGGGACGGGCCAGGCCAAAGGACGTCGCGAGCACACGCCCGTCCTCGATCAGCACCATGCCGCGCTGGTGGGAGCAGCGCCGGTAGCGCCAGTCGACCCATGGCTCGGTGTGTGGCCTGCGCCAGGTGGTCTTCGAGAAGTCCACCAGCGCGTCGAGGTGGCTGGCCTGGTAGGGGACGGTTTCCATCCCCGCGAGGCTACCGCACGCGGGGCTAGAACAAGCCGCCCAGCGGCAGGCCGAGCCAGCTGCCCACGACCGCGACCGCGATGGCGAAGCCGTGGTAGACGGCGGCGACCTTGAAGGCGCGCCCCATGCCGATGCGCATGAAGGCCGAGAAGGCCGTGGTGGTGATGAACAGGGTCAGGCCGATGGCGCCGGCGGTCGCCACGAGCGGGCTCAAGAAGGTGGCCAGGGCCCAGCCGAGGGTCCACTTGTAGGTGAAGCCGAGCACCGCACTGAAGGCGCCCGCGATCCAGCTCGCCAGCATGGCGGCCCCGAACCCGGGCTTGTCTTCTTCGCAGATCGCGGCCGAGAACTGCATGAACAGCGCCGGGATGGCCAGGACGGCGAAGAAGAGGGTGATCTTGATGGCGATGGCAAGGATGGTCATGGTGGTGCTCCCGATGGGCTTGGTCGACCGGTGAACGTGTGGGACAACGTGCGCTTACAGTGGTTCGTCCCGCAGGCGCATTTTGTTTCGGCTTGTCCCGCCTTCGCGGACCGGCCCTACGTCTCGAGCACCCGCCGGATCTCGGCCGCCAGCTCGGCGACGGCGAAGGGCTTGTACAGCACGTCGCCGAACGCCCGTGCCTCGGCCTCGCGATCCCCCGCGAACGCGGTCATGAACAACACCTTCAGCTCGGGATGTTGCTCGTTGGCTCTTCGGGCCAGCTCGATGCCGCCAACGGTGAACGGCATGTACACATCGGTCAGCAGCAAGGCGCACGGGTGGTCGTGCAACCAACCAAGCGCGGCGCGAGGATTGTCGAAGGTGTGCACCCGGTAGCCAAGGCCCGAGAGCTGCTTGTGCAGCACGTCGAGCAGCCCGCGCTCGTCGTCGACCACGACCAGCACTTCATCGCCGCCGACGATGTCGGCCGGACCAACCTCGGTGTCCACCAACGGCGGGTCGACCGCCGGAAGCACGAGCGAGACGGTGGTGCCCACGCCTGGCTCGCTGTGCATGTCCAGGTGCCCATCGGCGTCCAGCACCATCCTGGACACCATGGTGAGCCCCAGGCCGGTGCCTTCTCCCGGCGGCTTGGTGGTGAACAAGGGCTGGGTGGCGCGGCCGAGCAGATCGCGGCTCATACCCGGCCCATCGTCGCGCACGCGAAAGGCCACCGCCGGCACCGGCTCCTGACCGGGCCCGCTCGCCGGCAAGGAGCTGTACTCCACGTGCAGCTCGATGCGACTGCCCGATGTGGCGATCGCATCGCGCGCGTTGAGCACCAGGTTGAGCAGCGCGTTCTCGAGCGCCCCCGTGTCCACTCGAACCCGCGCATCGGGAGCATCGACCCGCACATGAAGCTCGCACTCGGGATGAAGCGGGGTGCGCAGCAGCCGCTCGGAGCCCGCCACGAAGTCACCGACGGCGACCAGCTCCGTCTTGCGGCGGCGGCGCCCGCGTCGATGCTGCATCAGGGTGTCCACCATCGAGCGCGCGCGGGCCAATGATGTGGACATGTCCTCGATGATTCCCTGCTCGCTGGCCGGCACGATGCTGCCCAGCAGCTGCAGGTTCAGGCCCAAAACCGCCAGCACGTTGTTGAAGTCGTGCGCGATACCCGCCGAGAGCTGGCCCAGCAGATCCAGGTTCTGCATGCGCTGGAGCCGCTCTTCCTGCAGCTTCAGGCGCTGGATGCTGACATGGGTGCCCCACATGCCCAGCGGTTGCCCGTCTCGGGCGCGGCCGTGCACAAAACCCCGGGCCAGCACCCAGTGCCAGGCTCCGTCCGCGTCCAGCATGCGGAACTGGGCCTCAAAGATGTTGGCTTCGTCGGCATACACCGCACGCATGGCCTCGGACACCCCGAGCAGATCGTCCGGATGCACATGGGCGCCCCACCACTCGGGATCGACGAACGAAGCCGCCGGGTACCCCAGCATGGTGAGGTAGCTCTCGCTGACCGCCGTCGGCTCTCCCGGGGTCCACCGCCACGTGGCGAGCTGGCCCTGCTCGTTCATGCTCTGGATGAGCCCACGCAGGTTGTCGAGCTGGTCTTCGTGAAGCGTCTGCTGGGTGCGATCCTCGAAGATGATCAGGTGCAGGCCAGACTGCCCGATGGTGTGGGGCGTCCCGGACACCCGGCATGGAAAGCGGCTTCCGTCCCGACGCTGAAAGGTCACCAGGCGGGGGGTGGCATCCCCCCTTCGGACCGCTCGGAACATCTCCAAGAGCTCGGACTGGTGCTCGGGCGGCCAATGCGCATAGGGCGGGCGATCGGCCCGCAGCGACTCGAGCGTGCATCCCAGCATCTCGCACAACACCTGGTTGGCCAGCACGACACGGCCGTCCGGCTCGGACGCGCACACCCCCATCGGAAGGGTGTCGAGCACGAGCCGGAGCAGCTCGGTATCGGCGCGGGTACTCACGCCCGCATCGTGCCACAGGGCAGATGGCTTGGGATGATGCTGACGTGACAATGCTCATCAGGCGAGCCCGGGCTCACGGGCCGCCACGCCAGCCTTGTAGGTGGTGTAGACATACACGTCTGTGGAGAGATCCCCGAGGTGCTTGTGGATCAAGGGCTCGACATCGGCCCATTCCAACCCCCCGACCCCTGTGGCCAGCCTGGGAAGGGCCACCGAGCGCCATCCCTCCTCTTCGATCGTGCTGCGCAGCTGCTTGAGCGCATGGTTGATGTGGGGCGTGTGCGCCCCCCGGGCGTGCCCACCTTGATGCGTCGGGTGGTCCTGGGTGAACAGCGCCACGATGCGCGTGCCGCCGGGACCTCCCCACGCCCAAGTCGTGCCCTCCTTGGGGTGGTAGGTCTTGCAGTAGTGGCGGAAGTCCTTGTACATCGCGGGCCACTGCTTGCGAAGCGAGAGCGCCAAGCCCTGCTTGAAGTCGTCGTTAGGGGCGACGCCGTGGGCGATGGCCTCGGCCTTGGACATCAAGATGTCCCCTTCTACCTGATGAATCATGTTCTTCTCCTGGTTGGATGATTGGGGGGCTTTTCACACAGGCGCCCGGGTCAGGCTGCACACCCGACGCAGACCGACGTGGTGTTGAGCGCGGCCAGGCGGCGTGGGGCGATGTCGTCTCCGCAGCGGGCGCAGCGGCCATAGGTGCCGTCCTCGATGCGCTTCAGCGCCTGCTGGATGGCGGCGATGCGCTGGAGCGTGACGTCGTCGATGCCCTCGAGCACCTGATCGTTGCCGGTGACCGTGGCTTGATCGGCAAAATCCTGCGGTAGCTCGCGGTCGGCGTTGTGAAGGTGCGCGTCGATGGCCGAGTGGCGCCGACGCAGGGTCGCGAGCTCGCGCTCGAGCTCGGTCTGGACTGGGGTGAGCATCCGGGTCCTCCTCTCGTGGGGAGGTCCTGGTTGTGCACGGTCCGTGCCAGGCCGTGTCAGCGCCTACGGCACCTCGAGCCCGCCCAGCAGCTTTTGTAGCTCGACCAGCGCCACCCGGTAGTCGGTGCGGGCCTTGATGGCCTCGGCCTCGGTGCGCTCCATCTCGTTGCGCGCCTCGAGCACGTCCTTCAGGATGGCACGCCCCTTGTCGGCTTTCGCCTCTTCGGCGTCGAGCGTCTGGCGGGCCAGCCGCACATTGGCGTCGGCCAGCTGCACGCGCTGCTTGGCCGTCTGCAGGCGCGCAACCTGGGACGCGACATCGGCCTGCACCTGGCGCTCGGTCTGCGCGAGCGACAGCTCGGCCTGGCTCACCCCGGCCGCCGTGCGCTGCTGCTCGCCGCGGGCGGCGCGGTTGCCCAGGGGCACGCTGATGTTTCCGGACAGGCTCACGTAGGGGAAGGCGTCGTCGCCGAACAGCCCGCCCACCGCCTCGCCGAACTTGGCGTCGTTGTCGGCGTCGCGCTGGCTCTGGGAACCCAAGCCGGCGCCGACGGTGGCCGACAGCTCGGGCAGCATGGCGTGGCGAGCATCGCGGTGCTGCCGGGCCTGGGAGCCGACGTCGGCGCGGGCCAGCTGAATGTCCAGGTTTTGAGCGAGGGCGACCTGAATCTGGGCGGCGGCTTCGAACTCGATGGTGCCCACCTCGCCGGGCTTGGTGGCCGGCAGCACGTCCTGGCCCGGTGTCTCTCCGACCAGCAGCAGCAAGGTGTCGGCCGCCTGGCGCTCGGCGAGCTCGAGGTCGAGCAGGTTGGTCTTGGCCTGCACCACCGCCGCCTGCAGGCGTGTCACCTCGACCGGGGCCAGGTCGCCGCGCTGCTCGACGCGCAGCTGCCCTACACGCAGGTTCTCTTCGGCGCTGTCGACGCTCTTCTTGGCGTTGGCCACCAGCCGGCTCTGGTAGACCCAGTTCCAGTACGCCGACGCCGTCTGCGCCAGGATGTCCTGCCGCGTCTTCTCTTCTTGCAGCTGGGCGCGCTCCCAGCCCTCGCGCGCCGCCGTCACGTTGCGCAGGTTGTACGCCAGGCGGTGGCCGCGCAGCAGGTTCTGGGTCACCGACACGTCGACGTTGGCCGTGAACGCGTCTTGCAGCACCTCGGCCTCGGTGTCGGGGATGAACTCGGTGATGAAGGTGCTGTTGTTGCGGTTCACGCCAAAGTCGACGTTGTAGCTGGTTCCCGTGGACGTGGTGCCCCGGACGCCCGAGCCGAAGTCCCAGAAGCGCTGGCGCGAGTCGAAGGGAAAGCCCTGAAAGAAGCCCTTGGACGTGCTGCGGCGCCCGGTCGCATCGCCCACCCAGGTGACGTCGAACATGCCTCGCGAGGCCAACAGCGAGCCCTTGGCCGCCTTCACGCCAGCGGTCTGAGCGCCCAGGGTGGGGTTGGACTGCACGGCGGCGCGCAGCGCCTCCTCGTAGGTGATCGGCCGCTCGGCGTGGGCCGCCGGCGCCAGCAAGACGAGGCCCAGGAACACGGCGCGTCGGGGCAGGCTCACTTGGCCACCCCCGGCTCGGCCGCTGGTTGCGACGCCCCTCGCGGCTCGATCACGATGCCCAGCCAGCCCAGCGCCGCGTCGCGCAGGTCGTCGAGCAGGGCGTACATGTAGGGCACGAACAGCAGGGTCAGGATGGTGCCGACGATCAAGCCGCTCATCACGGTCCTCCCGAGGGGGGCGTAGGGAATGCCGATGAAGGCGCTATCGCCGAGCGCCATGGGCACCAAGCCCATGACGGTGGTGGTGGCGGTCATCAGGATGGGGCGCAGGCGATGACGACCCGCCTCGACCAGGGCCTCGTCGCGGGGCATGCCCTCGGCCCGCAGCTGAGTGACGAGGTCGATGAGCACGATGCCGTTGTTGACGATGACCCCGATCAGGATGATGAGCCCGATGCCCGCCATCAGGTCCATGGGCGTGCCCGTCAGGTACAGGCCCCAGAAGGCGCCCATCATGGCCATGGGAATGGTGGTGATGATGCACATGGGCAGCACGAAGCTCTCGAACAGCACGCCCATCAGCAGGAACACGAAGGTGATCGACAGCAGCAGGGCCAAGTTGCGGGCCTGGTCGTCCTCGATCTGCTGGTCGAAGCTGTTGCCGCGGCTCCAGCTGTACCCCCGCGGCATGTGCATGTCGCCCAGAGCCGCGTCGAGCAGCGCGTAGCCCTGCATCGAGTCGACGTCCTCTTCGAGATCGATGGTGACCGATAGCCCCGCGCGCCGGTCGTAGCGCCGGATGCGCCCCGGCCCCTTGCCGATCTCGACCTCGGTCACCGCGCGAATGGGCACCGTCATCTGCAGCTTGTCGGACCACAGCCCAAAGTCGAGCAGGGCATCGAGCCGGCTGCGGTCCTCGAGCTTGAAGAGCGACAGCAGCGTGACCTCGCGATCGCCGTCCCAGTACGGGTTCAGCTGCTGGGTGCGCATGGCGAAGGACACGGTTCGTCCGACGGTGGTCGCCGACAGGCCATAGCGATCGAGCGCCTCGCGATCGAGCACGAAGCGCACCTCGTCGACACCGTCGTTCAGGTAGTCCACCGTGCCCGACATGACCCCGGGCATGCCCTCGGCCCGCCGCACCACCTCGCCGGCCAGCTCGTCGAGGGTGGCCAGGTCTTCGCCGTGGATCTCGAGCTCGATCTGCCCGGAATCTCCGCCAAAGCCACCCCCATCCCGACCGATGGACGCGGTCACACCGGCAATGTCGTTGGGCAAGGCACTCTTGGCGGCCTCGATGACGTCGCTTCGCTCCATCGTGCCTTCGTCGTTCAGGTAGACGTAGACGCGACCGCGGCTGCTGTCGCCCTCCAGCCGGCTGCGGTGCGTGCGCACCCCCCACAGCTCGCGGTTGTCCTCGACCACCGCCTCCATGCGGTCCATCACCTCGTCCCGCTCGCGCGGCGACAGCTGCTTGGGCACGGTGAAGCGGATGGTGAAGTTGTTGATGTTGCTGTCGGCGTCGCCCTGGCAGTCGACGTTCTGCACCGGCACCACGATGGTGAGCACGAACATGCCCACGATGAGCATGAAGGCGTCGAAGCGGTGCTTCAGCATCCACCCCATCGAGCGCTGGTAGCGCGCGTTGATCCAGTCGAGCCAGGCGGGGTCGGGCTTGACCTCGGCGTTGCCCACCAGCCGTGTGGCCACGGGCGCGAAGAGCAGGGCCACCACCAGCGAGGCCAACAACGCGAACACCACCGGCAAGCCCAGCACGCCCATGAAGAAGCTGAAGGTCGCGTCTTCGGACATCAGGATGAGCGGGAGGAAGACCACGATGCTGGTCATGGTGGACAACAGGATCGCCAGGTTCACCTCGGCGGTGCCGGCGATGGCCGACTCCTGCATCGAGGCGCCCTCGGCCCGCCTTCGGTAGATGGTCTCGATGACCACGATGGCGTTGTCGACCACCATGCCCACCGCGAGCATCAGCCCCATCATGGCGATGGGGTTCAGAGAGTCGCCGCGGAAGTACAGGATGGCGACGGTGATCACCAGCGAGAACGGGATGGACGCGGCGATGAGCAGCGTCATGCGCCACTCCCGCAAGAAGACGTACAGCACGATCAGCGCGAACAGGCCACCCACGACCGCGGTCTCGACCAGGGTGTCGATGCTGTCGGTGATCAGGTCGCCCTGGCTGAAGAACACGAAGAACTCGGCCCCCGACGTGCGCTTGTCGGCCCCCAGCTCGGCCAGCACCCGCTTGACCTCGGCGCCCACCTCGACCGCGTTGGCGCTGCTCTCTTTGCGAATCGCCATCGCCGCGCCATCGTCGCCGTCGACGCGGTTGATGTCGGCGCTGGCTCGCGCGATGTACCCGATGTCGGCGATGTCTTGCAGCACGACGCCGTCTTTGACCGGGTAGCGTGTCAGGTCGTCGGGGCCGTTGAAGCGAGCCATGTTGCGCACGTTGCGGATGAGCCCGCGGTCGGTGATCAAGCCGCCCGGGGACTGAAAGTTGTCGGCCGCGAGGCGGCCCTGCACGTCGCCCAGGTTCACGCCGTGCGCAAACAGCGACTCGCGGTCGTAGTGCACCTCCAGGCTGCGCTGGTACACCCCCCACACGTCGACCGCCGCGACGCCGGGAATGCGCTCGAGCCGGGGCTGCACCACCTGGGTCATCACGTAGTACGGGTCTTCGACGCCCTCCGGAAAGGACACGCCCGCCCACACCACCGGCTCGTCGTCGGGGTTGTAGCGCCAGATCCCGTACCGCTGCACCTCTTCGGGCAGGTCGGGCATGGCGCGCTCGATGCGGTCGACGATCGCGTTGTAGCCCTCGTCCATGTCGATGGACTGGTGGAACTCGATGCCGAAGGTGGCGCTGTCGCGGCGCGCCGTGGACTCGATGTGCTTGATGCCCGGGACCGTGCCGAGCTGGGCCAGGACCGGCTGCACGATGATGTCATCGGTCTCGCGGGGCGAGCCGTCGGGGTAGCTGACCCACACCCACAGGAACGGCGGCTCGAAGCCGTCGGGCATCATCTGCAGCGGGATGCGCGCGTAACTGATGAGCCCCACCACCATGAAGGCCACGAACATCATGAACACGGTGATCGGGCGGTTGTAGGCGAGCTCGGGCAGCAAGCGGCGCATCAGCACGCCCCCGACAGGTGCCACAGCTGGCCAGCGATGGTCATTCGGCCACCACCGGGGATCCGTGTGGGGCAGGCGTCTCGTCGGCCCTGGGCTCGTCCCGCAGCCCACCCGTCAGCGCGCCGTACACCACGGGCACCACCACCAGGGTGAGCAGCGTGGAGCTGGCCAGGCCGCCGATGACCGCCACGGCTAGCGGCTGCTGGATCTCGGCGCCCGCCCCGAAGCCCAGCGACAGGGGCAGCAGGCCAAGCACCGTGGTGGCGGTGGTGATCAGGATGGGCCGCAGCCGCATCTGCGCGGCCTCTTCGATCGCCGCCAGCCGCGACGAGCCAGCGTCGCGCTGGGCGTTGATCGTGTCCACCAGCACGATCGCGTTGTTGACCACCACGCCGGCGAGCACGATGCCGCCGATGAACACCACCACGCTGACCGACAGGCCCCACACCATGAGCCCCGCGACGACGCCCACCAGCGCCAGCGGCACGCTGAACAGGATGACGAAGGGGTGCAGCAGGTTCTCGAAGGTGCTGGCCATGATGACGTACACCAGGAAGACCGCGAGCATCAGCGCGAAGCGCAGGCTCGACAGCGACTCGGACATCTCGCGGGTCTGGCCGGCGACCTCCCAGGTGATCTCGCGCGGAAGCTCGGCCTGACGGAGCGCCGCGGCGATGGCCGCGCTGCTGCTGCCCAGGTCGAAGCCCTCGAGGTTCGCTGAGACCACGATGGCGCGCTGCTGATCGACGCGGCGGATCTCGGACGGACCCTCGGCCTCGACGAAGTCGGCCACCACGTCGAGCGGGATCTCGGGCACCAGGTTGGGGTTCACGTTGATGGCGCGCAGGTCTTCGAGCGTGCCGCGATCATCTTCGACCAGCTGCAGCCGAAGGTCGACCTGCTGATCGCCGCGAGGGATCTTGGTGCTGTCGACGCCCTGCACCTTGTCGCGCACCCGCTGGGCCACCGTGGCCGGGTCGAGCCCGAAGCGCCGCAGCCGCTCGCGGTCGTAGACGATCTGCACCTCGGGGTTGCCCGCCACCAGGCTGCTCTTGACGTCGCGAAGGCCCTCGATCTCGGACAAGCCGGCGGCCACGCGCGCCCCGACGTCTTTCATCACGCCCAGGTCGCGGCCAAAGAGCACCACCTCGATAGGCGTGCGAAAGCTGAACAGCGCCGGGCGCACCATCTTGAGCGACAGCCGCGGTGCATCGAGCATCACGCGCAGCTCTTCCATCACCCGGGCCTCGTCTTCGGGGCCGTTGGAGCCCTCGGCCAGCTCGATGCGCAGGCGGGCGGTGTGCTCGCCCTCATCGGCGCTGGTGTCGGCCCGCTTGTCGGCACCGATGGACGTGTAGACCCTCGCCACATCGGGGTGCGTGGCCGCCAGGCGCTCGATGCGGCCGACCACCTCGCGGGTGGTGTCGAGCGGCGTGCCCACCGGCAGGGCAGCCTCGACCGTGAAGCGGCCCTGGTGCATCTCGGGAACCAGCTCGGTGCCCAGGCTGGGCAACACCTGAAGCGCCGCGACGAACAGCCCGACGGCCAGCACCATCACCAGGCTGGGCGAGCGCAGCGCGCCGCGCAGCAGCACCGCGTAGGCCCCCGCCGTGGGCCGGTAGAAGGCCTGGAACACGTCGGCCGAGCGATCCAGGAACCAGCGCGGAATCGAGGCCAGCGCCCGGGCCACCGTCCAGCAAGCCCGCATCAGCATGACCGTGGACACCAGGCCCACCGCCAGCGCGACATTGCGAACCAGCTGAACGACGGCACGCACCGCCGCGTAGGGCAGCGTCCACCGCGAGGCCTTCGCCCAGTCCTGCTGGACCTCGTCGAGCACGTAGTTGCGAACGGGCTTGCCCAGCACCCGCATGGACGCGGACTGGCCGCGGGTGGCCTCGCCCAGGCTGAACCAGCTCTCGACGTCGAGGGCCGCCAGCATGGGCACCAGGAAGAGCGCCACCGCCAGGCTGGCCAGCAGCGAGCTGACCACCGCCACCGACAGGTCGCCAAATAGCTGTCCGCCCACACCCTCGACGAAGGCGATGGGAAAGAAGACCGCCACGGTGGTGAGCGTGGAGGCGATGACCGCCGCCGCCACGGTGCTGGTGCCCTCGATGGCCGACTCGCGCAGGCTCCTGCCCTCGTCGCGGTAGCGCTGGATGCTCTCGAGCACCACCACCGCATTGTCGACCAGCATGCCCACCCCCAGGGCGAGCCCCCCGAGCGACATGAGGTTCAGGCTGACGCCAAGCAGGTACAGGGGCGCAAAGCCGACCACCACGCTCACCGGGATGGCGATGCCGATGATGGCGGTGGCCCGGTAGTCGCGCAGGAACAGGAAGAGCACACCGACCGCAAAGAAGCCGCCCAGGATCGCCGTACTTCGCAGGTTGCCCACGGCCAGCTCGATGAACGCGGCCTGATCGTCGAGGGTGGCCATGCGCACGCCGTCGGGCAGCCCCTCTTGCACGGTGGGGCCGATGCCCAGCATCGCCCGCGTCTCTTCGTCGAGCTCCTCGATGCCGGGCTGCGTGAACAGCGCCGCCTTCACCCGTCTTGCCACGTCGACGACGTTCGCGTCGGCCTCTTTGAACACCTCGATCTCGACGGCTTCGGCACCATCGAGGTGGCTGATGACCTCGCGCTCCTTGTGGGTCTCGTACACGCGGGCCACATCGCGCAGGCGCACGACCACCCCGTCGGGACGACGAATGCGCAGCGACTCGAGCTCTTCGACGGTGCTGAACTGGTTGAGCGTGCGCACCAGGTACTCGACGTCGCCCTCGATGATGCTGCCGCCCGCGATGTTCACGTTCTCGGAGCGCAGCGCGGTGTTGACCTGCTCGAGGGTGAGCTGCCGGGCGGCGAGCCAGTCCTCGCGCACCTCGACGCGGATCTCGCGCTCGAGCCCGCCCCGCACCTGGGCCGCTGCCACCCCCTGCATGGCCTCGAGCTCGCGCTTGACCTCTTGCTCGGCGATGTCGCGGAGCAGCAGCAGCCGGCCCTCGGGCGACAACGAGGCTGGGCGTCCCTGCCCGGCGTCGGCAGGCGCGGAGTCCTGAACCTCTTGCCCATCGAAGGACAGCGCAATGCGCATGAAGGGGTCGAGGCTGGGGTCGTAGCGCAGGATCAGCGGCCGGTCGGCCTCTTGGGGCAGCCACGTGGTCTGCATCTGCTCGCGGATGGTCTGGGTGGCGCCGTCCATGTCGGTGCCCCAGTCGAAGCCCAGCACCACGTCGCTGGCGCCCGCGCGGCTGCGGCTCTCGATGGTGACCAGGCCATCGAGCGTCGACAGCGACTCCTCGACCTTCTGGCTGATCTGCGCCTCGACCTCTTGCGGCGCCGCCCCCTCGTAGATCGTGCGCACGGTGATCTTGGGGTAGCTGATGTCGGGCATCAGCTCGACCGGCAGCCGCTTGTAGCTGACGTAGCCGAACACCAGAGCGGCGATGAACACCATAGAGACGGCGACCGGATGGTCGACCAGCCAGGCGAAGAAGGAGCGCATCAGCCCTCCGCGCCTTCGCCTTCGCTCTGCTTGGCCTGTGCCTTCTTGCGGGCCTCGGCGCGCTCGGCCGCCTCGCGCTGCATCTCGGGGGTGCGCACCGGGGCGCCGTCGCGCAGGTTGGACTGGCCCACGGTGATCACCTTGTCGCCCAGCTCGACACCACCGAGGACCTCGGCGTGCTTGCCGTCGACGAGCCCGAGCTTCAGGCTTCGGCGCTCGGCCACGAACTCGGGCTGGGGGTCGTCTTCGGGGGCTTCGTCGGCCTGGGCTTCGGGGTCGGCGTCACCGCCAAACAGGCTGGCGAACCACCCGGGGCCACCGGCACCTTCGTCATCGGCCTCGCCTGGGGTGTCGTCGCCGTCGCCCTCGGCATCGTCGGGCTTGGGGATCATGCGGTAGGCCACGGGCGAGCCGTCTTCGTAGACCACCGCCGCCTTGTCCACCACGGTGACGTCGACGTGCTCGTCGACGATGAGCTCGACGCTGACGAACTGTCCGGGCCGCAAGGTGTCTTGCTCGGGATCGACCCGCACGGTGACGCGGAAGGTGCCGCTGGTGGCGTCGACCACCGGAGCCAGCCGGGTGACGGAGCCCCAGGCCCAGACGTCGTTGTCGTAGGCGCTGATGAGCTTGGCGCGCTGGCCCATGGCCACGGCGGCCAGGTCGCGCTCGGGCAGCGAAGCCACGACGCGCAGCTGGTCGAGGTCGACCACCTGGAAGGCGCGCTGCGCATTGCTGGCCAGCTCGCCCTTGCGAATGTCGCGGGCCGCCACTACCCCGTCGAAGGGCGCGGTGATGCGGGTGAAGCCAGCCGTTGCGCCGGCCTCGCGGGCGCTGGACTGGGCCGTCTGCATGCGAAAGTGCGCCTCTTCGAGCTCGTTCTGGCTGATGGCGCCCTTCTCGAACAGGGTCTGGAGCTCCTGGACCTCTTTCTGGACCTTGGCCAGCTCGTTGCGCGCGCGCTCGGCGCCCGCATCGAGCGACACGTTCTCGAGCACGGCGAGCACTTCGCCCCGGCGCACGGGATCGCCCTCGTCTTTCTTGACCGAGATGACGATGCCGCTGGTCTGCGGCATGAGATCGGCCATGGCCTCGCTCTCGACGACCGCGGAGCTGACCAGCGTCTGCGAGACAGAGCCCACCCGGGCTTCGTCGACGCTGACGACGGTCACCGGCTCGGGGCGATCGAAGCCGCCCTTGCCGCCGGGACCATGCTTGCCACGGCCACCACCATCGTCACCGCCACAGGCGACGAGAAGAGAGACCAGGATGAAGGGAAGAAGAGCGCGCATCGGATCCTGCGCAACGTACGTTGGTCGAGCCCGGTTATTCCCGACGAGGCACACACGCGAATCACCGTTCGTCACGATGGCGTGCAGAAAACGCGGTACCAAGGCTGCGCAAAGCGGGCCGCGCTGGTACCCTTCCCCTCCACGGAGGTCCCCAGCTGTCCGGAGACGACGCGACACCTGCGCAGCAAGCGGCTCGTCTGCTCAAGCGCATGCACACCTGCTACGAGAAGCGCCGCTCGCTTCCAGGCGGTGCCGCACGCGAGAAGCTCGACGACCACCTGGTCAAGAACCTGGGAGAGCTCGCCGCCCTTGGGGCGCGTGAGGTGCAGAAGACGGCCTCCGAGGCGCCGCCCCGTCGTGTGGCGATCGCTCTGGCGCTGGCCATTCACAGCCACGCGCACCTCACGATCTTCTTTGCCAATCCCCCCGCCGAGTCCACCGAGAAGCTCGACGCCAAGTCCATCCCCAAGCCCGACTTCCCCATCGTGCTCGACCCGGTGCTGGTTCGCGACACGCTCGGCCTGCAAGACTGGGAGGTCGATGACCTGCGCGAAGAGGTCGATCGCCGGGTCGGGGTCGTGCTCAAGCAGCAGCGGGCGCTCGACTGGCTGTGGGGCCACTTCGGACTTCCCGACGCCAGCCCCGAGCCGCTGTTCCGCGTGCTGTTCCCAGGCGCGCACCACGCCATCGGCCGGGTGGGCCTGGCCCGGCGCGGCAGCCAGCTGTACGCCATCGTCGACCAGTCGCCCCCGCCCCCGGCGTGCTCGCTGTACCTGGGCTGGAGAGACGGCGAGAAGCAGACCCTCGACGATCTGGGGCCCTTCGGCGGTCGCTTCGTCGATGTGGGCCTTCGCAACGCCCTGGCACGCGGCATCGGTGCGTCCGAAGAAGAGATCATCGACATCCTGGACCGCATGATCACCATCGTGCCCCGCGACCAGGCCGGCCGCTTTTTGGCCCACGACAACTGGCGCACCCGCGCGATCGCCAGCATCTGCAAGGTGGGCGACAACTACTCCGAGCCCATCAAGCTCACCCGCACACTGCAGCCCGACGAGGTCGACTGCACCGACTGGATGGTCAAGGACGGCGACAACGCCGTGCGGGTTCGCGAGTCGCGCACGGCCTTCGACACGCTGGCGCTCACGCGCATCGCGGCCATGGCCAAGAACATCTACGGCGAGATGTTCGCCTGCCTGCTCGAGCGCGCCGATCACAAAGATCCGACGCCCACCCTCGACGACCTCGAGCTGTTCGACGTGTCCGGCCACTTCCGGCGCGCGCTGCAGCCCCTGCTCAACTGGGCTTCATCGCCCAAGACCGCCGCCTTCCACGCCAACCGCCTGGGCGTCGAGACCGACAAGGTCGAAGAAGCCCTCAAGGCCGTGCACGACACGTGGAGCGCCCAGCTCGACCGCGGCTGGTGCGCCCCTCCCCGCGCGGGCCAGCCCCGAAGCGTGGCCGCCGTCGTCACCCTGCACATGGTGGACACCTGGAGCTCGCTGCGTCGCCTGCAGCTGGTCGACGCCGACAAGCGCTGGGATCACCGCGACCTGCTCATGCTCACCGCCGGCCACCTGCTGGCCGAAGCGCCGGTGCAGCGCCTGTGGGCCGAGGGCCTGTCCGATCTGGGCGCCCCCGCCGACGAGCCGTTCAGCACCTGGTTCATGGGCACCTGGACGCGCATGCTCGACGGCCTGGACACCGACAGCGAGACCTTCTCGGGGCCATTCACGCTCGAGTTCTAGTTGTCGCTCGCTACGCTCGCTCGAAGGGGCTGCGCCCCTTCAACCCCCGGTCGCGCGGGTGGGGCTCGCTCCGCTCGCTCCCGCGCGAACGGTTGGGGGCGGGACGCTGCGCTCGCTCGAAGGGGCTGCGCCCCTTCAACCCCCGGTCGCGCGGGTGGGGCTCGCTCCGCTCGCTCCCGCGCGAACGGTTGGGGGCGGGACGCTGCGCTCGCTCGAAGGGGCTGCGCCCCTTCAACCCCCGGTCGCGCGGGTGGGGCTCGCTCCGCTCGCTCCCGCGCGAACGGTTGGGGGCGGGACGCTGCGCTCGCTCGAAGGGGCTGCGCCCCTTCAACCCCCGGTCGCGCGGGTGGGGCTCGCTCCGCTCGCTCCCGCGCGAACGGGGGAGTCTTTCGGGAAATCTCGAAGGGCTGATTCGATATTTCCTGTTTGGCGGGAAGCGTGGACCCCATGACGGCCCTGGACCCCTGGTAGAACATCGGCATGAAGAACACCCTGCTGCTCCTGATCCTCGCCCTCGCGGGTTGTCCCTCCACCGGCGATGACACCAGCATCGACAGCGATGCCGATGCCGATGCCGATGCCGATGCCGATAGCGACGCCGACGCCGACGCTGACGCTGACGCTGACGCTGACGCCGACGCCGACGCTGACGCTGATGCGGACAGCGACGCTGACGCCGACAGCGACACCGGCACGCCGTCGCTCGACGCCTTCAGCGACGACTTCGCCGGTGACGGGCCGCTCATCGGGTGGACCACCAACAACGCCACCGCTCTGCCCGATGTCCAGCGGGTCGCCGGGCGCTACCGCGCTCATCTGACCGACAACACCGGCAACATCACCCTGCACTACCACGACGATCAGGGCCGGCTGGACGCCCGGCTGGTGTCCTTCCCCTTCGACGTGGTGGCGCGCAACATCGGCATCGGCACCGATTCCGACAGCCAGACCGCGCCGCCGCCCACCAACAGCCCCTACCTGTTCGCCGGCATCCAGGTGCACGTGCCCGACCTGAACGACCGCAACTCCAGCCACATCGTGGTGGGGCACCGCGGCGGCACCGGGTACACGGTCGAGGGCAAGAACACCGTCAACAGCAACAGCAGCGTCAACGACATCGGTGCCAACACCGTCCCCGATGGGCGAGCCGACATCCGGGTGGTGGGCAACACCGACCACACGCTCACCATCCACTGGCAGACGCCCAACCTGGACTACCCCAACACCCCCGACAGCTGGACGCTGTACAACGGCACCGGCACGCTCCCTGGCGCCGCTCCGGCGTACGGCGACGACGTGTACGTCGGGCTGATCACCTACGCCTTCAACAGCACCGGCGTGCCGTTCGTGGGCACCTGCGATGGTGTCGAGTCGTACACGCCGTAGGAGGCACCCATGCTGCTGATCTGGCTCTTGGCCTGCACCGGAGAACCCGGGGTCGAGGCTGTCGCCCTGGCCGACACCTACGCCTTCGCCGACGACTCCCTGTTTCCAGAAGGTGTGGTGTTCGACCCCGTCGAGCGGGCCTTCTTCGCCAGCAGCCTGGAGCACGGCACCGTCACCCGCATCGATGCCGACGGCACCGAGAGCGTGGTGCTCCAGCCCACGGCGGGCGACTGGCTGACCCTGGGTGTGAGGCAGGCGCCGACGGGCGAGATCGTCGCCTGCGCCCTCACCGGGGTGGGCACGCCCGAGGCGCGGTCCGAGCTGTGGGCCTTCGACCCGGCCACCGGCGAGCGCACCGCGACCGTGGACCTGGGCCAGGCCGCCGAGACCACCAACTGCAACGACATGGACTTCGTCGATGGCCAGGTGCTGGTGACCGACCGAGAGGCGGGCCGGATCTACACGGCATCCCTGGCCAGCGGCGCCGCCAGCGTGTGGCTGGAACACGAGGCCCTGGAACCCGAGATCATCGGCATGAACAGTGTGATGCAGGCCAGCAGCGGCACCATCCTGGTGGGCAAGTTCGCGCCCGCGGAGCTGCTGCGAATCGGCGCCGACAACGTGCCCACCCCAACCACGATCGAGGGCGATGCTCTGTCGGGGGCGGACGGCATCATCTGGGACGGCGACGACCTGCTGGTTGCGGGCAACAACCAGGTGTTTCGGCTGTCGTCGAGCGATGACTGGGTGACGGCGACCAGCGTCGGCACCTCACCGGGCATGGGCATCGCGGCGTTGACCCTGGCCGAGGGACGGATCTACGGCCTGCAGGGAGAGGTGGTGGCCTTCGTGCTGGGCACCGAGCCAGACCTGCCGTTCGCGCTGCATGCGCTGGAGTTCTAGCTCTACTTCACCCAGTCCACGCGCCACTCCCCGTCCTGCTGCCGCACCGTGAGCTGGATGGAGCCACTGGCCACGGACACCTCGCCCTCTGAGACGTCGGTGATCACGGCATCCTGGAGCAGGGCATCGGCGTCGCGCTCGGCCCAGGCCATGCGACGCGTGTCGGACACGGGGTTGCCCGCGTCTTCTTGGGCCGACTGGGCGGCGCGGGCGACCGGGGCACAGGTCTGGAGCACCTCGGCCAGGAACTCGCGCCCCCGTGGCTGAAGCGTCTTCTGCTTGGCCGTGTCCCAGGCCTCGGAGGCGTCGGTGAGCCCGTACTTGGACACCAGGTCGGCCAGTTCCTTGGCCAGGATCGGATCGGCCGGGTTGTCGGGGTCGTGGCCGTGGGTGCACCAGGTGAGCACGCGGGCGGACTGGGTGACGGCGGCGCCCCGGGTGAGCGAGCCGGGCCAGTCACCGTAGTAGGCGGTGGTGCCGGTCATGAAGCCGTACCGGCCCAGGGCCGCGCCCCGGACGGCCTCGCGGACGTCGGGGTGGTCGACTTCTTGGGCGTCGTCGGTGTCTTTGGCATCCCCCTCGTCCGAGGCTTCGTCGGTGTCGGGGTCTTGGGGTGGGTCGGTGTCGTCGGGGCTCACCCGCTCCATGCCCTCGATGACCTTCTCGAGGCGCTTCAGGCGCCGCTCGGCGATCTCGACGCTGCCCTCGAAGTCGGCGATGTGCAGGCGCCAGGCTCCGTCTTCGAGCCGGCCCTCGACGCTGGCCTCGCTGGACAGCACCAGCGCCACCCGGTCGGGGGCCAGGACCTTGCCCTGCAGGTTGTCGATGAGCTGCTCGCGGGCGTCGGGCTCGGCGAGCACCAGGTCTTGGCGGGCGGTCATCACCAGGATCCACTGGAAGCTGGCCGGCCGATCGTCGACGGGGATGACCCCCACGATGCTCTCGCGCACGGCCAGCACATCCGACAGCAGCTCGCGGCCGGTGTCCGAGGTGCTGGCGCGAAGGCCGATGGGGGCCTCGCGGATGAGCGCCCGGTCGATGCCGTGCTCGTCGGTGAGCGCGGTGTAGGCGTCCTTGGTCTTGGCGGGCAGCACCGGAGCGAGCAGCTCGAAGACCATCAGCTGCTGCACGGCCAGCGCCGCCGCCGACTCGTTGGCCAGCAGCGGTGTGAGCTCACCCAGGTCGTCTTTGTCGAGGGCCGAGCCCAGCTTGTCGCGCACGTGCGGCAGCGCCGCTTCGCCTTCGAGGGTGAAGCTCTTGCCCGCGAGCGTCATGGGCATCCATGCGCCGCGCTGCTGCAGCAGCTCGGGCAGGGGCATCGACGAGACCTGCGACGCGATCACCAGGGCCGCGATGTTCCACAGCACCAGGATGCCTCCGGTGGTGCGCAGGCCCTTCACCTTGTAGCCGCGCTCCTTGAGCGAGCCGATCAGCACCCACGACAGCACCACGGGAATGCCCAGGGTGACCACCGCGCTGCCCGCGAGCACACCCCCGGCGAAGGTCTGGCTGGCCTCGCTGATCTCGAACCACGTACTGGCCCAGGCCGACCACACCACCAGGTTGAGCACCCCGGTCACCAGCCCGATGAGCACGGCGAGCTGGGTGAAGGTGGAGCCGCCCTTGGCGGGGTCGGTGGGCGGTGCGGTCTCTTCGGCCATCGGGCCTCCTGCGATCATCGACAGCGTACGCGACCCAGCGGTTTCCTGTTGCGCGCGGGCATGACATCCGGGGATTGTTTACAAAACGGATATTCCCAACAACAGAACATATCGATGGTTTTGGTAGTAAGGGGTTCATAGGATGTCCCTACCCAACCGGAGACACCGATGCGCACCGCACTTCCACTGGCACTCCTCCTGCTCGGCACCGCCTGCAACCAGGGCACCCTGTACGTCCAGACTGGTCCCACGGACGGTGTCGACACGCCCGCCGAGTCACGCTGGGTGGTCGAGTCCGACGTTGACGACAGCCGGGCCCCCATCTCGGAGCTGGGCTGGGCGTGGGACTTCGGCGAGTTCATGGCCATCACCGGCGTGCAGGACGACTTCTTGAACTACGAGTGGTCGATGACCCGCGACGCCGACGGACGGTGGACCGTTCGCGACGATCTGCTGATGTACTACGCACGCGGACCGGGCGACATGGGCGACGAGCGCATGGTGGGCAACGCCTGGTTTCACCTGGACGAGTTCGGCGTCTACGGCCAGGAGCCAGACAGCTTCCTCGTGGGCTACGCCGGGCCGTTCCGGGATCTGTGGGCCGACGGCGAGCAGCTGTGGGCCGTCGGTGAGGGCGGCCGGGCCGTTCACTTCGATGGTCTCTCCTGGACCGAGTGGGACACGGGCACCGACCAGGACCTGCACAGCGTCGAGGGCGGTCCCAGCGGCATCTGGGCCGTCGGCGACAACGGCACCATCGTGCACTTCGACGGCGAGGCCTGGTGGGTCGAGGACAGCGGAGTCAGCCACGACCTGAGCGCCGTCGAGGTCATCGGAGAGCTCGACATGCTGGGCCAGGAGTGGGCCTGGAACGAGCGCCATCCCCAGGATGTGGGCGTGGCGCTGGGCGACGTGTTCGCGGGGGGTCCGGGCGGGCTGATCCTGCGGCGGGAGTGACCGCGCTACTCGGACTTCTGCAGCTTGATGGCGTAGCTCTGGCCGGCCTCGGGCAGCGGCGTGGGAACATCCACCGTCTGAGGTTCGTAGCCCTCGGCAGCGAAGGTCAGCTTCCAAGGCGGCGGTCCGCTGTTCTCTTCGCGGATGTGGAACAAGAAGCCGCCCTGCTCCAGCGGCTCCGGCTCCTCCGTCTTGCCGTCCGAGCGAAGCACCTGCAGGGTCGCGTTCTCGAGGGCCGTGCCGGCTTGATCGGTGACCGTGCCACACACGCTGTGGTTGCACGCGGACTCCGGGTCCAGGGCGGAGCGGGTCTCGTCCGCCTCGGTGGCCGCCTCGGCTGTCGGCGGCGCGACGTCGACGTTCTCGGCAGCTTCGGGCGCCTTGCCATTGCAGGCGAGAAGCAGGCCGAACAGCAGAGCACCTGAACCCGCGTCGAGCAGACGCCAGGGCCCGTGCACGCGTGGAACGCGGGGCGCATGATTCTCGGATGACATCGAACCTCCCGGAGCTTCGGCGCATTAGCGCTCAGAAGCTCGCCGAGCGCCAGCGCCCTACTCGGCCGTCAGCTCGAGCACCGACATGGGCTCGCCCGTGGGCTCGCCGCCATCGGGCGTCCACCACAGCTTGAGCTCGTGCTCGCCGGCGCCGAGCGCGACCCTGGCAAAGGCCGCCGCGAGCGCGCCCGGCTCGAGCGACACCGAGCCCAGAGACCAGGTGATGTCCAGGTCCTTGGAGGCGTCGCCCCGGTGATCACGCACGTGCACCGTCTTGGCGTTCACGGCGTGGGAGACGGCCTGATCGCCTTGGTTGTGGAACGACAACACCAAGCCCACGGGCTCGCCGGCGGCCACCTTGCCCTCGGCCGCGCTGGGAACCAGGAGCTCGGCGGTCAGTCCCGCCGTGGGCTCCTGGACCACCGGCACATCTGCCGGGTCGACGACGAGGTCGGGCTCGAAGGGGGGCGGAACATCGGCGAGCACCGACGCGACGAGCAGGGCGAGCAGCATGGGACCTCCGTCCGCATGCTACCCCGGCGACATCGTGGGGTAGTCGATGTAGCCCTTGTCGTCGCCCGCGTAGAAGGTCTGGAAGTCCGGCGGGTTGAGCGAGGCGCCCTCCTTCAGCCGGGCTGGTAGATCGGGATTGGCCAGGAAGGTGGTGCCAAACGCCACGGCATCGAGCTGGCCGCTGGCGATGGCCGCGTTGGCGGTCTCGCCGTCGTAGCCGCCGTTGCCGATGATCACGCCCGAGTAGCGCTCGCGAATCGTGGGCGTGACCTTGGGCGCGTCGGGGTTGTGCTGAAAACCGGCGATGCCCTCGACAGCGTGCACATAGGCCAGGCCCAGCCGGTCGAGCTCGGCGGCACCGTGCGCAAAGCTGGCCACGGGGTCGTCGTCGCCCATGCCGTTGTAGGTACCCACCGGAGACAGCCGGATGCCCGTGCGCTCCTTGCCCACCGCGGCAGCCACCGCCGCCGCAACCTGCAGCGGAAAGCGCCAACGCGCCTGGATGGAGCCGCCATACTCGTCGGTGCGCCGGTTCACCTGGCTCTTGATGAACTGGTCGAGCAGGTAGCCGTTGGCCCCGTGGATCTCGACGCCGTCGAATCCGGCCGCGATTGCGTTCTTGGCGGCGTGCACGTAGTCGTCGACGATTCCCGGAAGCTCGCTGGCGTCGAGCGCACGGGGCGTGACGTAGTCCTTGCTGCCGAAGGGCGTGTGGCTCTGACCCGGCGCCGCGATGGCGGACGGCGCCACGGGCAGCGCTCCGCCCTGGAAGTCTGGGTGCGACACCCGCCCCATGTGCCACAGCTGCAAGAAGATGCGCCCGCCCGCCGCATGCACGGCCGCTGTGACCGGCTTCCACGCCTCGACCTGCGCCGCCGACCAGATGCCCGGCGACCGCGTCCAGCCGTAGCCCTGCTGGCTGATGGCGGTGGCCTCGGTGACCAGCAGGCCTCCAGACGCCCGCTGCGCGTAGTACGTCGCCTGGCGGGGCGTCGGCGTGCCCAGGATGGTGGCCCGCCCACGGGTGAGCGGGGCGAGAAAGACCCGGTTGGTCAGGGTGTACGGGCCGATCTGGATGGGATCGAAGAGTGCGGGCATCGGTGAACTCCTAGGGGGGTGCATTTGGGCTCCAGCCCCGCGGGGTCAACCGGCCACTCCTGGAACAGCCCGTTCAGTTTCACGACCGTGTGAGGACCCACCCGCAGGGCAACGTTACGCCGCCCGCCACTGGAGTCCCCATGCGCACCCTGCTTCTTGCCGCCCTGTTCCTGCCTGCCCTCGCCACTGCTGCACCCGACACGCTGTCCCACCAGGGTCGCCTGATGGATGCGCTCGGCAACCCCATCGACGGCAGCACCCCGCTGGCCTTCGCCCTCTACGCGACCGAGACGGGCGGCACAGCCCTGTGGACCGAGTCGCAGAGCGTCGTCTTCGACAACGGCTACTTCACCGCCACCCTGGGCGCGTCGACGGCATTCCCCGCCGACCTTTGGGGCACCAGCGAGCTGTGGCTCGGCCTTGCCGTCGACAGCGGCCCCGAGCTGGAGCGCATCGAGCTGCACACCGTGCCATGGGCCGGCCAGGCCGACCGGGCGATCGACGTGTCGGGTGGCACCGTCGACGCGTCCGAGGTTCGCATCAATGGCACCACGGTCATCGATACCAGCGGCAACATCGACTACAGCCGCGTCGCCAACGCGCCCACCGACGCCTTGACCGCGTTGCAGAGCAGCTGCGCCAGCGCCGGCGACGTGGTGAGTTGGAACGGCAGCGCATGGGCCTGTGGTGGCATCGACGCCGCCGCGGTGTCGGGCGGAACGCTCGACGTGGCCCGGCTCCCGCTGGGCGCGACCGCCGGAACCATCGCCGCCGGCGACCACAGCCACACGCTGCCCAGCGCCACCGACGTGGGCGCCCTGCCCATCGGCGGAGGTACGCTCACCGGCGCACTGACCATCGGCGACACCTCCGATGCCTGCGGCAGCGCCAGCACCGGCGCCCTCAAGTTCGACGGACAGACCCTGTGGCTGTGCGGTTCTGCCGACGAGTGGGTTCGTGTCGCCCCGGCTCGCCCCGGCACGCTCGAGACCGACCCGGCCCGCAGCTGCCGTGCCATCAAGGACATCGACGCCAGCGCCCCCGACGGCGTGTACTGGCTCGATGGAGGCGGCGCGTTCACCTCCCGTCAGCTGTTCTGCGACATGACCACGATGGGCGGCGGCTGGACCTACGTCGCCCGCGGCAGCAACGGCAGCACCCAGGCCAACGGCGCTGTGGGCTCCGTCTCGGTCGACCCCACCACCGCCGGCATCTGGCACCTGTCCGCCGCCGACATCAACGCCATCTCTGGCGCCCCTCCCTACCAGAGCTACGTCGCCCATGGGCTCAACGGCGAGACCGTCGCCGGCGAAGAGAACACCCTGCGCATCCGCCAAGAGAACGCGCCGATGACCTTCGCCGCGCCCATGTTCGACTACAGCGGCTGGAACGGCACCGACTGGACGCTCGCGACGGTCGTGGGCAACTCCACCGACCGCGGGCCCTCGTGGGACCCGGGCGCGGGCAACACCTGCTGCGACCGTGACCCCAGCACGGGCGCCATCAGCAACTGTGGCAACGCCCCGCTGAACCAGGAAGGGCAGTGGAGCAACAACAACACCAACCAGCACCTGCGCTGCAACGTCGGCTCCACCGTTCACGACGGACTGATCTTGTTCGTGCGGTAGCCAGGTGGGGCCGGCATCACGCCGGCCCAGCCCCTACCTCTGCTCGCACCCCAGTCCGTCTGCCAGGGTCCACTCCCCGTCGCCGAGCAGGCTGAACGTCGGCATCTGGGCCAGCACCGACCCGTCCAGGTAGCCGTCGTCGACCAGCTCCGTGAGCACCTCACGGCCGATGGCGCGCACCTTCATGTGCCCGGTGACCCGATCGACATCGGACGGGACCGTCCAGGTGCGGGTGAGGTGGTTGCTGTTGGGCTGTCCGGCCAGCGGCCCCAGCACGACCTCCCCCTCGATGCTGGCCGCCTCCCAGAAGTCGTGGGTGGGCTGTCCGGCGCTGTCGAACATGGTGTCGTGCAGCAGCCACATGTCGGTGTCCGCGGCGGCCACCTGGGTGGCCACCTCGTCGTCGCCAACCACGCCGGTCTGCCACACCACCTCGTCGCCGCGGTAGGCGGTGAGCTCCAACCAGGCGCGGCGGTCCATGGTGGCGCCGCTGGGGAAGCCGTGGCCGGCACCCAGGTTGTCGAGCAGCACCTCGATCTGCAGCCCGTCACTCTGGTCGCGGGCGCAGATGTCGACCAGGAGGGTGCCATCGAGCTCGCGCTGCACCAGGTCGAGCTGCTCGGCGCGGTTGGGCCACTCGATGAGCGCGGTGTCGATGCCCGGGAAGCCATGGTCGTGAACCCGGCGCTCGGGCGCTCCCTCGGTGGTGGCAGCGGCCCCGGTGCGGCCGTGCATGTGGCACGAGCCGCAAGACAGCGAGCCCTGGAAGTCGACCGCGAAGATGCTGTTCTGCCACTCCTGGTAGGTGCGCTCCAGGTGCAGCCCGCCGGGAAGGACGATGTCGTGGCAAGAGCCGCACATGTCCGAGGAGCCCAGCTCGCTGCCATCATGGAGCGGTGACCAGGCGGATCGATGCGGAGAATCGACCGGATCGGCGATCCCACCTCTGAGACGCCGGTCGGTGGCCCAGGACAGCGGGTTGTTGTGCGTGCCCTCGACGGCGTCCACCAGGTGGCAGCTGTAGCAGGTGACGCCGCGGAGGTGGGCCGGAAGCTCGCCCAGGTTGGTACCATCCTGGGTCAGCCCCAGGCGTAGGGCGACCGGCGCGTGGCAGGTGACGCAGAAGTCGCCGAGCTCGCCGTTGGTCTCGTCCTGGCCCTTGTCGTTCATGGCCAGGAATACGGGATCGTCGCCGGCGTAGGCATGCATGCTGCCCGACCACTGGTCGACGTGTGCGGGGTGGCAGTCGACACAGTTGGCCGGATCCTGCAGCTCTTCGTCGCTCATCGACGAGCCGCTGCAGCCGATCAGGGCCAGAACGAGGATCAGGGTGCCTCCCATCTCCACCCTAACCATCTAAACTCGCCCCATGCTGCTGTTCGCCCTGTTGGCCTGCCTGGCCCCGACCCTCGACGACACCGCGCCGGTTCAGGCCGACGCCGATACTGACGCCGACGCCGACGCTGACGCTGACGCCGACGCCGACGCCGATGCCGACGCCGACGCCGACGCCGATGCCGACACCGATGCGTGCTCGACGTGGCCACCGGCGGCCGGGGTAGTGCACCGCATCACCCCCGCCGACGATCTCGAAGCCGCCATCGAGGCCGCGTCCAACGGCGAGACGGTGGAGCTGGCCGCCGGCACCTACCTGCTCGACGACAGCAACTACATCCACCTGGTCACCGACGGGGTCACGGTTCGCGGTGCCACCGGCGACGCCCAGGACGTGGTGATCGATGCCGCCTACGACGCCGGTTTTGGGCTCGTGATCGCCGCGAGCGACATCACCGTGGCCGACCTCACCCTGACCCGGGCCTACTACCACCCCATCCACGTGACCCCGTCTGGCGGCCGCAGCATCACCGGCACCGTGCTCTACAACGTGCGCGTCATCGACCCGGGCGAGCAGGCGATCAAGATCAACACGGCCGAGGGCGGCACCCGCTTCGCCGACCAGGGCCTCATCGCCTGCAGCCACATCGAGCTCACCGATGCCGGTCGCCCCCACATCCGCAACAACTGCTACACCGGCGGCGTCGACGCCCACCAGGCCAGGGACTGGGTCATCCGCGACAACCACATCGAGGGCTTCTGGTGCCCCTCGGGCCTGTCCGAACACGGCATTCACCTGTGGCGCGGCAGCCGCGACCCGCTGATCGAGCGCAACGTGATCGTCGACAACGCGCGCGGCATCGGCCTCGGCCTCATCGACGACGACACCGGCCGCGCGTGGACCGATGCGCCGTGCGGATCGACCGTGGCCGACCACTACGGGGGCATGGTGCGAAACAACTTCATCGCCGCCGACGACAGCGAGCTGTTCGCCTCGGCCTCGGGCATGGACGGCGGGATCGCCCTGGCCGACGCGTGCAATGCGACCGTCGTGCACAACACCGTCTTCTCGACGGCCCAGCCCTTTGCGTCGATCGAGTACCGCTTCGACGGCACCAGCGGGGTGGTCGCCAACAACCTGGTGAGCCACGATGTACGCGACCGGGGCGTGGGTGGGCCGCTGACCGACGCGGGCAACGTCACCGGCGCCACCGCTGCCTGGTTCGTCGACGGCCCCGCAGGCGATCTTCACCTCACCGGCGCGGCCTCGTCCGCGATCGATGCCGGACTTCCGGCGCACGCGACCCCCCTCGACTTCGACGCCGAGGCGCGAAACACCCCACCCGATGTCGGAGCCGACGAGCAATGACCCCCGCCAAGACCCTGTCTCTCACCGCCGCACGCCGCGCCTGGTTCGACGCCCAGCTGGCGCCCGCCCCCCTGCTCGAGGTGCCAGGCGGCTGGACCCGGGCGCTCGGCGGCGTCGACCCCTACCTGGCGCTGCGGGCCCGCATCCCAGACCTGCGCCGTGCCGACGTCGACGCCGCGACCTCGGAGGGGGCGCTGTGGGTGGTGCCCGGCGTTCGCAACTGCATCTGGCTGGTGCCCCGCGCCGAGGTGCCGCTGGCCCTGGCCGTGAGCCGAGCGCAGTCCGAGCGGCGGGTGACGCGCGAGTACGACAAGCTCGGCGTGACCCGGGCCGAGCTCGATGACCTGTGCGAGGCCGTGCTCGCCGTGCTCTCAGCAGAGCCCCTCGACCCCAACGGCCTGCGTGACGCACTGCCCGAGGGCACCTGGCGCAGTCTGGGCGACGCGGGCAAGAAGATCGGCCACACCACCACCTTGCCCATGGCGCTGCGCGAGCTGGAGTGGCAAGGCCGGCTGCGGCGCCACCTCGTGGGCGGTCGGCTGGACACGCAGCGCTATGCCTGGCGGCTGCTCGACAGCCCGCTGCAGCTCGACGCACCCACCGACCCCGCCGAGCAGGCCGTGCTGCTGGCGCGACGCTTCTTTCGCTGGGCGGGCCCCGAGACCCTCGATGCCTTCGTGGGCTGGGCGACCATCGGCAAGCGCCATGCTCGCGCCGCCATGGCCGCCATCGAGCTGGTTCCCGTCGCCATCGAGGGCCGGGATGCCGAGTACTGGTGCCTGCCGGAGCAGCTGGCCAGCCTGGGCGAGCCAACCGACGACCGGCTGGCCTTCTTGCCCGCCCAGGACAACCTGCTGGCCCTGCGCACGCACATCGCCGACCTTGCTGCACCCGCCCACCACCGGTTCGAGCTCGAGGCCATCGGCGGCCGCCGCGTGCCGCTCTCCAACGCCAAGTGGATGAACCAGCGCGCCCTGATCCGCGGCGGCGAGTGGGTGGGCCTGTGGGAGTGGGACGAGGCCTCCAGCACCATCGTGCTGGGCGCCTTCGACCGGCTTCCACCCGGCGCCCAGACGGCCGCAGCCGAGGTCGCCGACTTCATCCGCACCGAGCTCGAGGGCGTCGCACGCGCCAACAGCATCGACGGCGTCAAGGCACGCTCGCGCCGGGTCTCGTCCGTGAAGCGGATGTAGTCAGGGCACGGGCAAGAACGGCCGAAGCAGCGGATGCGGCCGCACCACCGGCTGCCCATCCTCGAGGTATTCCAGCAGCATGCCCTGCGACAGAAGCCGCACGCGCCGATCGGCGGCCACCTCGATGCCGGGACTGCCGTCGGCGTCGGCGAGGGCCGCCAGGTCGCCCTGCACCAGCAGGCGGCGCAGGGCGTTGGTGTAGTCGCGGGCGGCGGTCTGCAGCTGGACCGCACCCGGGCTGGCATCCCGCGAGTACTTGGCCGAGTCGCCGAGCAGACGCAAGAACAGGCCGGGAACGCCGCCCGACAGCTTGGCGGCGACGTTGAGCGCGCGGCCAATGCGGCGCGTCGGCGCCTTTCGCTCCCCCACTCGGCGCAGCGCGATCTCACGCATCCACTTCTGGTTGGTGGACCGCGGAACCGGGTCGAGGGCCGCCACATGGAAGACGCGGTAGCTCGACAGCACCTCGAAGGACTCGGGCCCGTTGCTGAGGGTGGGGCCCACGACCACCACCAGGTCGACCACATCGGCGACCTCGACCAGCTTGTGCAGCACCAGACGCGCCCGATCGTCGGGCACCTCGTCCAGGCCGTCGAGGAACAGCGCAAAGCGCTCGATGCCGTAGGCCTCGGCGTACGCGCGGAACACTTGCCGCGCGATGATGCGCGGCGGCAGCAGCTTGCCCTCGCCCTGCGACAGGTACGGGTCGCTGGCGCGCATGTCCTTGACCATCTGGATGGTGGGCGGCGCCTTGTCGATGTCGTTGGTCCACTCCTCGAAGAAGTGCCGAGCCAGCTTGTACAGGAAGGGCCCGGGCTCGACCTCGGCTGGATCGTCGAACCAGTTCACGTGAACGACGCGCTGCTGGCTTCGCTTGCGCACCAGGTAGGCGGCGCGGTGAAGCTCCATCGTCTTTCCCGAGCCCGGCGGACCGGTCACGACGATGGGCGTGAGGTGCCGCTCGACCAGGCGCGCGAGCTCGTCGCCGCCGCTCTGAGGCCGCTTCACATAGCGCATGTCGTTGCCCGGCAGCTGCCGGCCAGCCGTGATCCACAGCCAGCGCACGTCTTCCATCACATCGCTCCCGCGCGCAGTCTACGACGGCGCGCGGTCGGGGCCTACCGTGCTCACTTGCACCAGGCGATCTGGCCCTTGTCTTCCCACGTGCAAGCCACCGCCTCGCACTTGGCCTGGTCGAGGCAGTGGCCGCAGTTGTCGGCCTTGCAGCCCACGCCCTCCTCGTCGACCGCCGGGGCCTCCACGGCCGCCGGGGGCTGCATGGCGGGCTCGCTCGGCTCTCCTCCACCACAAGCGAGCAGACCCCACACCCACACGACGACCATTCGACCTCCCACGCATTCCTGACGGTGCGCACACCGAAGTGCCGCTATCCTGACCTCCGCCATGCGCACTGCGTTCCCCCTGTTGCTGTTGATCGGCTGTACGCCAGACGCCGAGCCGGTCGTCGACCTCTGTGCACTCCCGCGCGCGACGCCGCCCGTGTGCGGCACCAACAACGCCATCGCCGAGCACCTGATTGCCGGCCCGAACGAGGCCTCCTGGGACGCCGCCATGGCCGCCAAGGCCGACCGCTTCGACCGAAGCGCTGTCCTGCTCAACAGCTGGGACACACGCGCCAGCGCGCCGCTGACCTTGCTCGACCCGGCCGATCGGGGCGCAGTCGAGACCTGGCTCGACGGCGACGGCGACCTCGACTCGCTGGACGTCGACCTTCAGGAGGACGTGCACTGGTGGAAGGCCCCAGGGGCGTTCACCGGGATGGCCATCGCGGCCGATGCGTACCGCTACGGCGCGCTGCGCGATGCTGGCGCGGACTGCGAGCTCATCGACCAGGCTCGCGATCGGCTGCGCCGCAACCTGGACGTGCTGCACATGGCGCTCGAGGTGACCGGCCAGGACGGCATGATCGCACGGGCCGTCGCCAACCACGACCTGCCCGGCCACGACACCACCGAGCTGGTTCCGCTGTTCGATGGCATCGGCACCGCCCTGCCCTACGAGAAGAACAACGGCACCTGGCGCGATGACGAGTCCCACCTGTACGGCGACATCATCTGGGAGGACAGCGCCAGCCGCGACCAGTACATCGGCTGGGTGACGGGCATGGCGGCGAGCTGGGAGGTGATGGCCGGCGACGCCACCCTCGAGGACCTGCTGGCACGGCTGCGACAGGACGCGTCCCAGATGCTGGGCGTGCTGCGCACGGTCCAAGACGAGGGCTATGACCTCGAGATCCGCGACCCTGACGGCCGCCGCACCTACCACGGCATCCTGCACGAAGAGAGCCTGGACCGGGTGTACGTGCCCGGAGGCAACAACCCCCTCAACCCGGTGATGGCGCTGGGCATCGTGACCGCGCTGACCACCATCGCCGAGACCCCCGATCTGGACGCCTGGCTGCAGGACGAGCTCATCGCCCAACGCCAGCTGCCCGAGCGCGTTCGCGACCACGTGGCCGTGCTCGACACCGGCCACGACGTGAACAACTCCAACCTGTCGATGGCCTGGAACGGAGCCTGGCTGGTGCAGCGCTACACCTGCGACAGCGCGGTGCGGGCCACGGTGACCCGCGGCATGGACGACCTGTACCAGCCCACGGGCCAGGCGCTCTACGACCTGGTGCGCGCCAGCCAGCACGGCGATGTGACGGCGCTCGGCTCCGACTGGGAGCTCGAGGACAACGCGCACCTGGCTCCAGTGAGCGAGAGCCTGTTCTTCTACCGGGAGTCGCTGTGGAACGACCCCGTCGAGAACTGCGACTCAGACGAGATCGAGACCGGGGTGTGCGTGTTGGACGACGGAACCGAGGTCAACGTGCTCGGTGACGAGGGCCACGGCGGGCAGCTCATGGTGGACACGCCCGTGCCGATGGGGGTGCGCCCATGGAGCACCTACCACTGGCGCAGCAATCCCTACGCGCCCAACGGGGAGGGCGATGGGCTCACCCTGGGCGATGCCGCGGACTTCCGCTTCGTGTACTGGGCGGGGCGCTACGCGCGGCGGTAGCGCTACTGCGCGATCTCGGTGATCGACAGGTGGTGGTGCAGGGCACCGCCCAGCCGCGGGTTGTTCTGGCCGCGGTTGAGGTCGATGGCCACGTTGGAGCCACCCGCGTGCAAGCCCACGCGAATGCTGTAGCTGCGGGAAGCCGTGTCGGGTGCCGGCCAGGTGAACCGCAGGTGCTGCGAGCAGATGATGGTGTAGCCGGACTGCGAACACCGCGCGTTGCCGTTGCTGGCACTCTCGCTGGACGCCGCGATGGCACTGTTGTCGCCGCTCTGGAACAGGGCCATGGTGAAGTAGTCCGACGTGTTTCCGGTCTCGGCCCAGTTGACCTGCGCGTCGAACACCAGCAGGTTTCCGGCCTTCTTGGCAGCCACGTTGTCGATGCGAAGCACCTGGACACCCTCGCTGACCTGGGGACGGGTGTTGTCCCAGGGGATGCCGCCGTTGGCGCGCTGGCTGGTGTTGTCCTGCACATACCAGTAGTCGGCCATCAGGCCCGCCGACGAGCCCGTGACGATGGGCTGGCCTCCGATGGTGGAGCCGGCGCCCAGGTCGATGTCCCCCGCCGAGGTGGGCAACAGGCCGGCAGACAGGGTGCCGCTGGTGATCTTGCTGGCGTCCAGGTTCGGGATCTGCCCTGGGGTCGCCACGCCCGTCAGCGTGCTGATCGCGTGTGAGTGGTCTCCGGGTGCCACCTGGGTCGCGCCGGTGCCGACAGGAAGCCGCGCCGTGGGGAAGGTGCCGCCGGTGATCTTGGACGCGTCCAGGTCGGGCACCTGCGACGTGGCCGCGATGCCCGTGACCTCGTTGAACGGGTGGGTGTGGTCGCCGGCTGCGACCGAGCTGGAGCTGTCGCCGATGGGCAGGCGATCGATGTTCACAGTGCCCGTCGTGATGTCGCCGGCGTCGATGGTGCCGCTGGACAGCACGCCGCACGCCCAGCCAACGCCGTTGTGGATGGCCAGATCACCGCTGCTGCAGCCAAGCTCGCCCAGGGTCTCGGGGGTGCCCGTGACATCGGACCAGCTGACCGGGGCGGTGATGTCCCCGCTGGAGTCGATGACCGTCGACCCGTTGATCTGGATCTCGGACGCGTTCACCACCCCGCCACCGGACACGTTGGTGGCGTCCTGAGCGCGCACCGCGTAGGGCACGCTCACCAAGCGCAGCCGACCGGGTAGCTCGGGGCCGCTGCCCACCTGAATGCCCATGTACAGCACGTCGCCGTCAAAGGTCGACGCATCGAGCGCTGTCTGGCTGCCGAGCTGCACCGAGTAGTACCCCCGGTCGAAGTCGGTGCCCGGGTGGCTCTCGGTCCACATAGCCGTGCCACCAGACGGCGCGTCGTACAGGTTGAAGGTCAGGTTGGTGGGGGTGTCGATGGGAACCGCCGTCTGATCGAACAGGCGGCCCTGGTGGTTGAACTCCAGCGGCACCGCGAGGGCAGGAGCCGAGAGGAGCAGGCAGGCGAGTACAGACAGGCGCATGGGGTTTCTCCGGGAAGACGGGCAGGGTACCTGGAACCCACGCGCGCGCGCAGCCTCAGTATGAAACATGCTGCTCCACCTGCTGTTGGCCTGCTCCTCCGCCGCTCCCCCTTCCGTGACCCCGTCAACAGCGCTGCCTCAGCTCACCGAGCCGCGCATCGTCGTCGACAAGTCCGACCACCAGCTGCAGCTGTTCGACGGCGAGACCCTGGTGCGCACCTACAGGACTGGGCTCGGCGATCCCGCGGGCGACAAGGTGCGCGAGGGCGACAAGAAGACCCCGACTGGCACCTTCACCGTGGTGACGCGCAACGACAAGAGCAGCTACCACCTGTTCCTGGGCCTGTCCTACCCCACCGCCGAGGATGCCCGTCGAGGGTTGCGCGACGGGTTGATCACCCAAGCCCAGGCCAGGGCGATCCGCGAGGCCGAGGCTGCGGAACGGCAGCCACCGTGGAACACCGAGCTCGGCGGCGCCATCGGCATCCACGGCAACGGGGGGAGCTCCGACTGGACCCTGGGCTGTATCGCGGTCGAGGACGACGAGATCGAGCAGCTGTGGGACGTGGTGCCGCTGGGGACCAAGGTCGTGGTTCGGGAGTAGGCTGTCGCGATGCTCCTGCTCTTGGCCATCGCGTGCACCAGCCCGGGAACCGTTCGCGGGAACCTCGACGACAGCGGCACCTCAGCCGACTCGGGCACCGCGCACACCGGCGAAACCGGGGACTCGGGGCCCGCCCTCCGCTGTCCGACCGGCATGGCCGACCTGGGCGCGGTGTGCATCGACCGCTGGGAGGCGCACATAGAGGGCGGTGACCCGTACGCGGTGCCCGCGACAGGAACCGCGGCAACGGCGCCGGACGTGGTGCCCCAGGGCTACATCAGCGGCACGGTGGCGGCTGCCGCGTGCATCGCCGCGGGCAAGCGGTTGTGCAGCCGCAGCGAGTGGATGCTGGCCTGTGCGGGCAGCGCCGGCAGGACCTACCCCTACGGCGACAGCTACGACGGGCAGGCCTGCAACGAGGGCCGATCGCAGCATCCCGTGGTCGAGCTGTTCGGGGGGGCCGCCGACTGGTCGCCGAGCCAGATGAACGACCCCAGGCTCAACCAGCTGCCGGACTCCCTGGCCATGACCGGCGCCTATGCCGGGTGCGTGACCCCCGAGGGTGTGCACGACCTTCACGGCAACCTGCACGAGTGGGTGGACGACAGCGAGGGCACGTTCAAGGGTGGGTTCTACGTCGATGCGACCATCAACGGGGCCGGGTGCGGGTACACCACGACCGCGCACAGCGTGGGCTACCACGACTACAGCACCGGCTTTCGGTGTTGTGTGGAGGCGAGGGAGTGAGCGGGGGGGGGGGCCTCAGCCCCGGATCCCGCGACGCCGGCAGTAGGCCTGCCACGAGGATTGGCCGGTGAGGTCGTGGGGGTAGAGCGGCGCGAAGCGGGGATCGCCCACGACCCGCGCGACCAGCTGGACGTCGCGATCCAGCACCGGCCTCACGCTGCGGACGGCACTCGCCGAAGCGCTCACCGACGCCCCGATCTCGGGCGCCGTGGCCGACGTCAGCGTTCGCGCCGCACGGATGTAGAGCGTGCGCGCCGGACCTCGGTGGCTCATTCGCGTCGTCAGCGTTCGGGTGAGCGCGGACACCGCGTCGCGGATCAGCGGCAGGGCGGTCGCGTTCCACTGGAGATCCAACCGACCATTCGGCAGCTCCGTCCCGCCAACGGCGACCTTCGGATCTCCCGAGACGTAAGCATGGTGTCGAACGACGTCCGCCACGGCCGGTCGCACCGGGCGGATGGCCAAACCGACGGCGTCGCGATGGGTCGAGAAGGGCCACCCCAGAGGGCACGTCACCAGGCCGTCCCTGGAGGGGTTGAGTCCCATGTAGCGCAGATCCCTGCGGATCTTCGTGGTGCCCTTCGCCCATGTGGGCGGCGGCACCGGGCTCCACACTCGACCCGTCGTCCCGCGGTGGTGGTTGCGCCAGCGCGCGTACGCACTGGCCACGTGCCCCAGCTCGACGGTGACGTCGCGAGCGTGTTGAAGGTGCAGGTGACAGGGCATCAGCACAGCGGCCGAGATCCCCGGAATCGTGGTGAACAGGCGCACCCAGAGGGCTCCTGCTTCCTCCCAGGTTCGGAAGAGCAACGTTTGGCGAGCGGCCATGGCGGTGTGGTGAAACATGCAAGGCCCATTGGCACGCCGCATGCCAGCCCATTGTCGGCGTTTGTCCGTTGCCGGGTGACGGAGGTCCGACACCCTTGAGCTTCCGGGACACCCCAAATCCCCCGTAGTCACCGCGAATGGACGGGTGACGGACCGTAGTCGGGGTGAATGGACGTTTTCGACACCCCAGGCAGTCTCGGGTGCAGGGGGCCACGCGATAGTCAGCTTTCATTCGTCCCCTGGGGTCGGTGGACTCAGCCAGGTGTCCATTCACCTCGACTACGTTGGCCGAGGTGTCCATTCACCCCGACTACGCCCGCTCGAAGCGACCCTGGGCCTCGCGCAGGCGTCGGACACCGTCCTCCTCCTCCGCCGCCACATCCGGAGGAACGAGCATGGCCCTCACCTCGGAGATCAGCTCGTAGACGCGTTCGTCGAGGGACAGCGGCTTCGAGCGCGTCACCCCGCCGTCCCGCGTGTGCACCTCGATGCGGTCGTCGGTGGCCACCACGTTCACCACGTCGCGCCACGGCCAGCGCTGGCCATCCATCACCAGGTGATTGGCTTCGACCCTCAGCTCGACCGCACGCCGACGCCGCACCAACACGGCCAGCGCCAGCACGATGAGGCCCACCACGGCGGTGGCCCCGAAGAAGCGCACCCGCCCGAGCCTGCGCACACGCCGTTCATGCCTGTGCATCGCTCGTTCGTGCTGCGCCCGCGCCGCCCGCCACTGGGCCAGCTGCTTGGCCTGCTGCACCGCCACCTCGCGAGCCGCCGCGAAGCGCCTCTCGTAGATCCTGGGATAGTCCACGATCGCGGCCTGAACCGCTTGGACGGAGGGGTCCTCCTGGCCGTTGTCCCGACGCACGCCCAGGTACTGCCGCACCGCGAGGCGACCGGGCTCGTACTGAATGTAGCCCGGGTGACCCTCCCGGTAGATCTGGGGTGCCGGGGCCGAGCCCATCCAGACGAGCCACAACGCCTGCCACTCGGCCTGCGACAGCCCGCCCGTTCCATCAGGCAGGCCGTTGGGCCTCAGGCAGTGCGCAGCTCGGCGCCCGCTGCAGCTGCCCAGGGTCAAACGCGACAGCTGGGACATCGGTACGTCGGACAGGTGCGGCAAGGGCTTGCCGAGCGCGGGCATCAGGACCTGCCCGACCCGGCTCACGTCGGTCGGACGCACCAGCTCGTTCAGCGGCCACGGGCGCACAGGGCAGCCCTTGGGAATGCCCTCGCCCGCGCAGGCCTCGCTGGCCAAGGCGTAGGGCACGCCCGAATCGATGACGGGGACGTCGACCGCCTCTTCCACGGGCGCACCCAGGGTGCTCTGCATCCACGTGGGTCCGGCCAGCACCGCCACGAGCGCAAACGCCAGCCCCCCCAGCACGATGCGTAGCGACGCGGCGTCGCCGACGAACGTGAACACCCGCCCCTCGAAGGCCTCATCCACGCTCGAAGTCCCGTCGCTGCTGCCGGGCTCGCCTTAGCTCCTCGGTCTCGGCCTGGGCCTCGCTCTCGGACGGCAGCAGGGGGCGCACCTCATCGCGCAGCTCTCCGCTGGTCTGATCGTCGCGCCGCAGCGGCCGCGTGCGGATGACACCCCCATCGCGCAGCCTCAGCTCGATGACCCCTTCGCCGACGTGGAGCCCGGCGACATCGCGCCATGCCCAGGTGCGGCCCTCGACGGTGATGCGATGACGATCCACCGCCACGGTGAGAGGGCGCCCGCGCCGCACCAGCAGCGCTGCCAGGAACAAGAGCAGCACGGACGCGCCCATGCCCACCATCGAGCGTACCCGGCGCACCTGCTCGGCATGCCGCAGCTGGGCAAGCGCCGCGACCTGCCAGGCAGCGCTGTCGCTCGCATGCCGCTCGGACGCCGCCTCCCACTCGGCCCGCGCCGCCGGGTCCAAGACCCCGTTCACGCGGATGTCCAGGGCGACCTCGCGGGCATGGTTCCACCGCTTGCGCATCAGCTCGGGGTAGCGCTCGACGGCACGATCGATGTCGGCCTCGCCGATCTCGGGAAGGCCCAGCGCTCGCCGACGCGCCAGCGCCGACGCGACCCGCCCGGACCGGATGCCATCCATGGGGTCCGCCTGCCTCACGGCGAGCCAGACGAGCCACAGATCGGTCCACTCGGCCGGAGACAGCCCACCTTCGGCCACTCCTGCCCTCGCCGAATCACCCACCAGGCTCATGTTGGTGGGCCGCTCCGGGGTGTGCTCGGTCGTGGGGCCCGCCCAGCTGAAACACAGCGCCTCGGTGCCCAGGGTCGAGCACGAGGTCTCCGTCCCGAAGTCCACGTCGCTCCGGCTCGACGCCCGCAGACCCTCGACGAGTGCGTTGCGCAGGGCGTCGGCGTCGAGCACGGTCGGATCGGGCAGCTCGGATGCCGGCCACGGCCGCAGCTCGCCGCACTCGGTGGGATACCCCGACACCAGCACGCACTCGGGCCGCGACAGCCGAGCGACCAGCGGCGAGATGGCCAGGTTCGCTGCTGGATCGGCCGGACGCACCGGCTGGGGACCGGGCGACGGCGGTCCCGGAAAGGGCACGATCATCACCAGCAGGACCAGGATGGGGATGGCCACGAGGATGCGCGGGAGCCAGCCCGTCTCCCCCCGAAACCGGAACTCTCTTCCATCCAGCGACTCAGCCACGCTCGAACCCCGCTCGCTGCGCCCGGGCCCGGCGCAGCTGACGCTCCTCGGCGGCCGCTTCCTCTTCGGGCAACAGCATGTGCTCCAGATCGCGCTTCAGCTCCGCGGCTTCGGGCCCCTCGAGCAGGAGGGGCTTCGACTGCACGGTCCCCCCGTCCCGCGAGGCCACGACGATGCGATCCTTGGAGACGTCGACCGACGCCACGTCGCGCCAGGCCCAGCGCTGCGCATCGATGTGCAGGTAGCCCTGGTCGAGCCGAACCACCGCGGGTTGACGCCGCCGGCGCACCAGCAGAACCAGCATCCCCAACATCATCCCCGCCACCACCAGCAGCTGGACGTTGCCGCGATGCAGCCGGGCCGCGGCCGCTCGCGCTCGCTGGTTGCGCTCAACCACCTGCCCGAGCCACTTCTCGTGACCGGCAACCGTGAGCTCGTACGTCTCCTGGGCCGCGCGATTGTCCCGAGCGATGCGCTGGGACTCCTTCACCGCCAGTGCCCGAGCGTGGTTCCATCGCTTTCGCGCGATCGCCGGATAGCGCTGCAGCGCCGCCTCGACGCGAGCCGCTGGGACCGGCGGAAGTCCCGCTGCCTGCCGCAACGTCAGCGCGTACCGAGCGCGCGTGACCACCGCCTCCCGGCTGCTGGTGGTGGTGACCTGCCACGAGCCCGATCCCAGCCAGGCGATCCACAGGTCCACCCACTCCTGGGCGGTGAGCCCCCCAACAGTCTCGGTGCCGCTGAGCGACAAGGCGCGAGCCTGCTCGAGTTCGGGGCCGTAGTGGGCATATCGATCGGTGCCGAGCCCCAGCCAGCCGAGACAGAGTTGCTCGTTGGGCAGCAACGAGCACGTGGTGGGCGGCGCTCCGGGCCGCCACACCTCGCTCCAGGGCACCTCGGGGAGCGGCTCGTCCAGTGCGTCGTCGAGCAGGCGTGTCGTGGACCGCAGCACCTCCGACCCTGGATCGGGAAGCTGATCGAGCGGCCAGGGACGCACTTTTCTGCAGGGCTCCGGAAAGGCATCATCGGTCATCACGCACTCGGGCGCCGCGAGATTCCCAAGCCGGGGTGACAGCCTCTCGGGCACGGGCGGCGACGGCGGATCGCCGGGGTGGGTCGTCGCCGCGGGAGGTGCCCCGAGCACCATCACCGCAAGCACCCCAACAAGCACGGCCGTGGTGCCCTGCGCGACCGCGAGCAACCCCGCCCGCCCGGCGAACTGGAACTGCCTGCCGTCCACCGACTCAGCCACGCTTGTACTCCACCTGCCGCCGGCAGCGGCTCATTCGATGGTACCCCGCCCTCGCCCGGATAGCCCCAGCCCATGTCGCCCCTGCTCCGCCTGCTTCGTCACACCCGCAAGCACCGTCACACCGTCCTCGCGGCCTCGGCCTGCTCAGTGCTCAACAAGCTGTTCGATCTGGCTCCTCCCGCGCTCATCGGCATGGCCGTCGACGTCGTGGTCAAGCGCGAGGACTCGCTCATCGCCCACTGGGGCTTTCCCGACGTCGAGACCCAGCTGCTGATCCTGGTGGGGCTCACCGCGATCGTGTGGATCTTCGAGTCGCTGTTCGAGTACGCATTCGGCGTGCTGTGGCGCAACCTCGCCCAGCAGATCCAGCACGACCTCCGCCTGGACGCCTACGGCCACATCCAAGACCTGGACATGGCCTGGTACGCCGACCAGTCCAAGGGCGAGCTGATGAGCGTGCTCAACGACGACATCAACCAGCTCGAGCGCTTCCTGGACGGCGGCGCCAACGACATCCTGCAGATCAGCACCACCGCCATCGCCGTCAGCATCGCCTTCTTTGGCATCTCGCCCGCTGTCGCCATCGCTGCCGTGGCCCCCGTTCCCTTCGTGCTCGGTGGCAGCTTCTGGTTCCAGGGCCGCATCGCCCCGCGCTACGCCGTGGTTCGCGACAAGGTCGCCAAGCTCAACGCCGTGCTCGCCTCCAACCTCGAGGGCATCGCCACCATCAAGGCGAACGTGTCCGAAGACCGCGAGAAGGAGCGCCTGCGGGCTGCGTCCGACGCCTACCGCGAGGCCAACCGCGAGGCGATTCGCCTGTCCGCCGCCTTCACCCCGCTCATCCGCATGGTCATCCTGGTGGGCTTCTGCGCCACCATGCTCGGCGGCGGCTGGCTCGCGCTCAACGGCGACCTCGCGGTGGGCTCCTATGCGGTGCTCGTGTTCTTGACCCAGCGCCTGCTGTGGCCGCTCACCCGCCTGGGCCAGACCTTCGACCTGTACCAGCGCGCCATGGCCAGCACCACGCGGGTGCTCGACCTGGTGGACACGCCCGTCACGCTGGCCGATGGCGACGGCATCCTGGAGGGGGCGGGCACCCAGGACCTGGCCTTCGACGGCGTGACCTTCGCCTACCCCGACCGTGAGCCACTGCTCAGCGGCTTCTCGCTCACCGTGCCCGCTGGCAAGACGACCGCCGTGGTCGGTCCCACGGGCTCGGGCAAGACCACCCTGGTTCGGCTGCTGTTCCGCTTCTTCGACCCTCAGGAAGGAGCGGTCACCATCGGCGGCAGCGACGTGCGCGGCCTGCAGCTCGACCAGCTGCGCGGCAACATCGGGCTGGTGAGCCAGCACCCCTACCTGTTCCCCGGCACCATCGCCGAGAACGTCGCCTACGGCCGGCCCGACGCCACCCGCGAGGCCATCGTCGCCGCCGCCACCGCCGCCGAGGCCCACGACTTCATCACCGCGCTGCCCCAGGGCTACGACACCATCCCCGGCGAGGGCGGCGCCAAGCTGTCCGGCGGCCAGCGTCAGCGCCTCACCATCGCCCGTGCGGTGCTCGAGGACGCGCCCATCCTGGTGCTGGACGAGGCCACCAGCGCCGTCGACAACGAGACCGAGGCCGCACTGCAGCGAAGCCTGGCCCAGCTTCGGCAGGGCCGCACCGTGCTGGTCATCGCCCACCGCCTGTCCACCATCCGCAACGCCGATCAGATCGTGGTCATGGACCAAGGCGCCATCGTGCAGAGCGGCACCCACGAACAGCTGGTCGCCGAGGGCGGCCTGTACGCGAGACTTTGGGCGGTTCAGACCGGAGAGATGCGGTAGAACAACCGCATGTCCGACCGCACTCCTTCGTTCTTCATGCTGGTGCCTGGCCCCTTCACCGAGGCGGCAACCATCACCGCCGCCGCCCAGGCCACCGGGCTCTCCTCCAGGGTTCGCGGTGACCAGCCGCTGCAGCCCGGCGACATCGTGGTCGACGCCATCGACGCTGGCGAGCTCGGGCCCTGCGCCCTCATCGAGCTGGGCATGCGCCTGGACGACGATCCGCCTCGCGTGGCCCGGCTCGGTCGAGCGCTGCGCGAGGCCGGCGGCACCCAGGTGCGCATGGAGGCGTCGGGCAACTTCATCGACTGGGAGACCTGGCTCGGCTGGCTCGAGTCCGGCGAGCCCAGGGGACTCTACTTTGCAGGCGTGATCCTGGTCGCGGCCGAGGACGGCGGACTGTTCTCCTGTGGCATGCACCACTTCGGCCTCCCAGACGCCGAGATCAAGGGTCTGGCGGTCGAAGACGCGGCAAACTGGCTGAATCTGCTCAACGTCTGGCAGCTGGCCGACAAGCCCGTGCTCGGCTCGGGCCACACCTTCCAGCTGAGCGAAGAAACCCAGACCTACGCGATGGAGCGCTGGCCCGACCACCGCCACCACCCCAGCGATGGACGCCACAATCCGTTCGGGCTGTGGCGCCTGATGCCCAAGGAGGCGTGCCGGGTGCAGGTCCAGGAACCGACACCGATTCCCATCCCTGCCCTCGCCGCGCTGCTGGCGGCGGTCGAGCGCCGAAACGGCAAGCCGCTCACCGCCGAGCAGGTCGGCGAGGTCGCCGCCAACTGCACCTGCATGGCCATGGCGCGCAAGGACGCCAATCACCTGGAGCGATCCCGAGGCTACATGGACATCGAGCCCGAGCTGGCCTGGGAGCAGTGGCAGATCGTGCGCACCTTCTTCTGAGCTTCAGCGCACCCACAGCCACGCGTTCATCTGCACCGGGCTCACGTTGACGTCGTGCAGCTCGACCACGCTGGAGTTGTAGCCGGCGCTCGCACTCTGGGGCACGGTCTCGTCTTCGCTGTACACCCCGATGCCGACGGCACCATCAGCATCGTCGGTGGCGCCGTTCTGGCAGACCTGGTCGGGGTGGTTCGCGAACAGGCCCCAGCGCGCCCGCGTTCCCTGCGCGCCTTGGGTGTTGAAGCCCGGCAGCTGGCCCGGAGGGCAGTCGACATGCCCCGACACACCAAAGGTCGACATCCAGCGGTCGTAGTCGGTGGCGTCATCGATGCTCTCGGCCTGGTAGCCAGAGCTGAACAGCGCCCGCGCCGAGCTCTGCGCGCTGTTCATGCGATGTAGGAAGCAGCCGTTGCCGGTGCACACGCGGATGTCGTCGAAGGGAATGTCCACGAAGCCCTGCAGCTTCGCCGTGCCCACCGCGTCGGTGATGTCGGTGGCGTTGAGCAGGGCACCGTTCTCCCAGCGCGCGTCGTCGTAGGTGAAGGTGCCGTTGGCGGCCGTCTTCCAGATGAGCGCCCAGCCTCCTCCGTTGTCGTCCATGTCGCAGAACACCTCGAAGGCGTCGGCCGGGTTCCCATCGCCGTCGGGGTCGATCCAGAACACCCCGTCGGCGGTGATGCCATGCTGGTTCAAGATGTCCAGGCACGAATCGCCGGCACGGGGCTGCGAAGCCCCATCTGTGCAGTCGGCGTCGCACAGGGCGTCCGTGTCGTCTCGGTCGGTGCCGCCGGCGCCCACCCAGTCCACCCCGTCGCCGTCCTGGTCGTCGTCGTTGTCGCCATCGCAGGCCTGATCGAAGCCGTCGTACCAGACCTCGGTGGCGCCGGGGTGGGTGTCGGAATCGCCGTCGTCGCAGTCGGTGGCGTCGGTGCTCCAGCCGGTTCCCGGATCGTCGCACCGGCTGGTGGCCGACGCGGTCTCGTCCCCGAAGCCATCGGCGTCTGTGTCCGGAAACCAGTCCGTGAAAGCCAGCCCGTCGTCGATCCCCCCGGCACAGTCGTCATCCACGCCGTTGCACACCTCTGAGAGGCCGGGGGCAACGGTGTCATCGAGGTCGTCGCAGTCTCCGGGCGTCAGCACCCACACCCCCGTGCTCGGGGGCTCGCAGCCATCGAAGGTATTGGCCCCGCCCGCGCCATCCTCGTCTTGGTCCTCGTACCAGGTGGCGACGCTCACCGGATCGTTGTCGATGCCCCCGTCGCAGTCGTCGTCGATGCCGTTGCACACCTCGTCGAGACCCGGAGCCACAAAGCCGTCGGTGTCGTCGCAGTCACCTCCCACGTCCACCCACGTCCCGGTTCCGGGCGCCGCGCAGTCGTCGACGGTGGTGTCGCCGCCGACGCCGTCCCCATCGTCGTCCTGGTACCAGGTGCTGACCGCGAGGCCGTCGTCCACGCCGCCGACACAATCGTCGTCGATGCCGTTGCACACCTCGCTGGCGCCCGGGTTCACCGCCGGATCGGTGTCGTCACAGTCGGCGCTGGCCGGGTGGCCATCCCCGTCGGCGTCCGGGTCCGGGGGATCGGTGTCGGCGTCGGCGTCCGCGTCGGCGTCGGCGTCGGCGTCCGCGTCGGCGTCGGCGTCGGCGTCGGCGTCGGCGTCCGCGTCGGCGTCAGCGTCGGCATCCGCGTCAGCGTCAGCGTCAGCGTCCCCCTGGATGGCCGTGTCGATGGCCGCGGTGTCCACGTCGAACCAGAAGTCCTCGCGGCAGCCCGCGAGCGTGGTCAGAGCGACGGTCAGCAGGAGAGGACGAGCGTGCATGGGGGTTCATCATAGCGCCGACCCGCAACTCCGCCCCCGCCTCCTTGAAGGTCGCCTTCACCCTGCACTCTCGCCCCATAGTCGTCGGGCATCACAAACCTGGAGTTCCCGATGACCACCGCCACCAACACCGCCTACCCCCTTCCCACCACCGAGCCGGCAGCCACGCTGACCGTAGGCGGCCAGGGCCACGACCTGCTCGACGGTGCCTTCTGGTCGCTCATGGGCGGGTTCCTCACCGCTGTGCTCGGCACGGCGGCCTTCGGAAGCCCCACGCTCTGGCTGACGCTGGGAACGGTCTTCGGCTTGGCCGCCACGGGCTTCGGCTTGGCCAAGCTGGTCGTGCGCAAGCAGGTCGAGGTTGGCCGCCGCGGCGAGGCCCACATCCAGCGCACCGCGCTCGGCATTCCGCTGGGCAACCGCGAGCACGAACCCGGCACCTTCGACTTCGTCAGCGTGCACGACGTGCGCAACGACCGCATCTTTGGCACCGGCCTCAAGCAGATGATCCGCGACCTGTTCCGCCCGCAGTTCGAGCTCGCGCTCAAGGGCGAGAGCACCGAGGAATACCTGGGCATGCACTGGAGCGCGGACGCCGCCCGCCAGGCAGCCGACGAGCTCGCGCTCAAGACCGGCCTCACCGTCTTCGACCGCACGATGGGATAGTCGCGCCCCATGTGGCTCGCCCTGCTTGCATCGATCGTCTCGGCCACGCCGTCCGTCGCGATCCTGGACCTGGACAACGCGACCGGTGACCCCGCCTACGACGGCGCGGGCGCCGGCATCGCCGGCCTGCTGGTCACGCGGTTCAGCCGCTCGGACGCCCTGTCGGTGGTCGAGCGCGACGCGCTGCAGGACGTGCTGCGCGAGCAGCGGCTGAGCACCAGCGGCGCCGTCGATCCGGCCACCGCCAGCCGGGCGGGCAAGCTCATCGGCGCTCGCTACGTGGTCACCGGCGAGCTGTTCAGCGTTCAGCTGCCCGCCCTGTCCGTGAACCTGCGTGTCGTGGACACCCAGACCGCCGAGGTGGTCGCCGCCCACGAGGTGAACGGCCAGGTGGGCGATGAGGGCCAGCAGTTCTTCACGCTGATCGACGAGCTCTCGGACGAGCTGCTGGCCATCCTGGACGTCACCCTGCCCGCCGGCGAGCGGGCCGGATGGAGCGCGCTCGAGCACCGCGAGCTCGACGCCGTGATCGCCTACGGCCGCAAGCTCGCCGCCATCGGCCTGGATCACCCCCAGGCGCTGTTCCGCGACACCAGCAAGGACTACCTCGACGCCCCCTTGTCGGACCGCTGGCTGGTGCTCGACAACGCCGGCGACGAGCTGCGCATGCCCGAGCTGGCTCGACGCCTGGGCGACACCGAGCGCATCGATCTGTACGGGGTGCGTACCCGCGAGGCCACCGCCCGCCACCGACGCAACAACCGCATCTGGCTCGGGGTGGGCGCCGGAGGACTGGCCATCGCCGCTACCGGCTTCGCCCTGGGCGACGACAGCCCTCCCGGCGTGGCCGGGCTGGGGACCGTGATCGTGGTGGGCAGCGCCGGAGGCCTGCTGGCCAACCAGCTGGGGCGCACCCAGGGCATCGACGCGCTGTCGTGGCCAAGCGCCTTCTACACGCCCCAAGAGGCCGACGACGCCATCGCGCGGCACAACCTCGCGCTGGACTGATGCGCCTCGCCGCCGCCACCCTGGCCGTGCTCCTGGCCACCTCCTGCGCGCGCCCCCTGCCCACCGGCGCCCTGTCTGCAGCCCAGGTCCAGGACGCGCGCCACCGCCCCGGCGAAGCCCTGTGGCGCTACCTCGCCCAAGAGGATGCCGACCCCGCGGTGTGCGACCTGCACCGCTCGCCGGCCGTGCCCTGGGTCAACGCCCGCGTCGTGCGCCAGCTCGGCCGGGCCTACGACACGCAGATGGTTCCGCCGCAGGCCTACGCCGGCTGCATGCTGCACCTGTGGCGCACGGTCGATCCGGTGACCTGGGACGCCCTGGTGGACTCGGTGCTGGCCCGCATCCGGGCGGCTGCCGACGCCGATCTGGATGGCCACCCCGATGCCCTCGACCGAGCGCGCGCGCTGGGAACCATCCTGAACACCCGCGACGGCGCGCGCCCCCTGCCCAAGCCAGTGGTGCTCGAGCTCGCGGCGCACCTGCGGCGCCGTCGCGCCCACCTCGCCGACGGACCCGCCGCGCGCTTCGTGGATGGCCTGATCGAAGACCTGGAGGTCGAGATCGGGGTGCACGACGGACAGCCCATCACCCCGAGCTCGATCGCCATCACCTCGGACGAGCGCACCCTGCTGTCGTGGGCACGCCGCCTGCCTCAGGACGATGGGCTGCGGCTCTCGGCGAAGCAACGCCTCATCGATCTGCGCATCGAGCGCTCCCCCTTCGAGGTGCTTCGCCGTCAGCCCGCGATCGTGCGGCAGTCGGTGCTCGATCTTGGCTACTGGCCTGTTCCCGACGATGCCTCCGTGCTCTCCGCCGCCTGGGAGGGCGGCTCCAACGCGCCGGCGGTGGTGCGCGTGCTTCAGGACGAGCCCGAGAAGGGCCCCAAGCTGCGCATGGCCCGCGCCGACCGAACCGAGACCCCCGATGGCGCCCTGCAGCTGCGCCACACCCTGTGGGCAGCCGTCCAGGGCTACCCCGAGCCCATCAGCACCTGCCCGGGCTCCGATGCCTTCGACCCGACGCCGTGCCTGCCCGTCGAGCGCCTGTCCGTCACCAGCCCCATCGCACGGGTCACCGACGACGCCCGCCTGGCCTTTCGCGAGCGCATCCCCATGGCTCACCTGCTCGAGGTGGTGCGCTCGGGCGAGCGAGTGCGCCTGCAGCTGGTGATCGAGCAAGGCCCCGTCATCGACTTCGACTTCGGGCTGCACTTCGACCCGGTTCCCCCCCTCGTGCTGCGCAACCGTGGGTACGGCAGCGACGGGCCCGATCTCGAGGTCGCCGTGAGCGAGCTCTCGGCCGCCAGGCTTCTGTGGCAGGTCACCCGCGACGACCAGAACGAGCCCATTCCCGTGGTGGTGCCGCGCACCGACGCGGGCTTCGCGGTCATCTCGGCCGGCAGCCCGGGAAGCCCAGGAAGCCCGGGTTCGACCGGATCGAGCGGCGCCTCGGGCCACTCCGGTAGCCCCGCCAGCTGCCCCGGGAGCCCCGGTGGCAACGGCGGCAACGGGCAGCCCGGCGGCACCGGCGGAAGCGGAGGCCCCGGCGGCAACGGCGGCGACGGCGGCGATGTGCACGTCGTGCTGCGCTGCGACCACTGCTCCACCCTCAAGACCACCATCGAGCGTGCCGCGCAGAGCCGGGCGGGTCCCGGCGGGCAGGGCGGGCAGGGTGGCGCCGGAGGCCAGGGCGGCTCGGGCGGCATGGGCGGGTCGGGCACCTCGTGCACCACCACCGACTGGCAGGGAAACACCCAGTACCGCTCGGTCTCGGGGGGCTCGTCGGGCATGGCGGGCTCCCAGGGAGCGCGTGGCAGCAATGGACCCCACGGATCGAGCGGCAAGGCCGGGGAAGTCACGATCGAGGTGCGCTGACGTGAGATCGACGTGGGAGGTCGAACGCCGAGCCAACCACTACGGTGCGAGTTCGAAAGGGAGCTTCCATGCGCACGTCCGTTCTTCTCGCCCTCATGATGCTCGCCGCTTGCGGTGAGACCGATACCGACGACACCTCCGTCGAGACGGATGCCGACACGGATGCTGACGCCGACGCCGACGCCGACGCAGACGCAGACGCAGACGCAGATGCCGACGCAGACGCCGACGCCGACGCAGACGCAGACGCTGACGCTGACGCTGACGCCGACGCCGACGCCGACGCCGACGCCGACGCGGACACCGACACGGGAACGGCGAGCACCGACCCCTTCGCGGTGGGCGAAGGTCCTGCCGAGTCCGAGTTCGTGTGGGACGACAGCCCCACCGCCAACCCCGACACCTGCGGCCTGAACAGCGGCGCCTTCATGGGCAATGGCTACGAGATCGGGACGGTGAACACCACCGCGCGCACCTTCACGCTGACCGCGGGGAACATGCGGTCGCTGGCGTGCACCTACGAGCTGGACGGCAGCTTCGTGTGCCCCCAGGACACCGAGACCTTCGACATGGCCACCTACGGCATGACCGGCATCATCACGCTGAACATCGGCCACACCGGCACGTTCACGCCGCGCGCCAAGACCATCAGCGGCACGGGCTACACCTTCAGCGCGCCCTACAGCTTCGACGTGCACTCGGTCTACGACTTCGACTGCACCGGCAGCGCCAGCGACTGCCAGACCGGGGCCACCAACGGCTTCGGCTACAGCACGCTCCCGTGCGACACCGTGGTGGATGCCGGCGTCTTCAGCTGGGACGAGCCGAGCTATCCGTAGCAGGATGCTGCAGGAGGCCGCGTAGCGGGCGCTGCAGGGCCTGCTCCCGGGCCCGGGCCCGGGTCCGGTCCCGGGCCCGAACGCCTTGGCTGTGCGCTTCGGAACGGCGAAGAGAGCTAGAGCACCGAACGGGTAAGTTCGGCCCACCACCGCTCGAGCGCTACCGCTTGAGCCTCCACAGCATTTGCCCCACGCGCCGCAGCTTCGCTTGCTGCTCTTCGGCCCCTGCGAGGCGACTCAGCCGCAGAGCCGCGTTCGCCTCGCCCGCACTCGCGAACGCGATGTCGAGCTGGTTCTTGCCGGCCTTGCCCTTTCGCAGGAGCCCTTCGGCGGTGTTGAGCACCGCCGACTGGATGGAGCACAGCGCCTGGTCTTTGAGCCAGTGCGACCCCGAGGGCCACTTGGCATCGGCGATCCAGTCGGCCACCTCGGTGAGTAGACGGTAGACATCGAGCTTTTCGTACGAGAAGGACATGGTCGTTGACTCCAGGCCGGGCCGGTGTGGCCCCGTCACCTGAGCCGCCCCGGCCGCGCCGACGGCGCCGGGTCAACCTCCGCGGGAACCCCTGGCAGGCGGGAGGCTAAGCCGACCGCCGAAGGGGTCGCGGAGGTTGACGCGGGGCCGGCGGTGCGGCACCCCAGCGGCATGGTGACGGGGCCACACCGGCCCGGCCGGCGACGACGATTCGTCGACGTCGACGTCGAGTCGCGGTGACGTGGACGTAGACGTTGACGTTCACGGTCACGTGGACGTTCACGGTCACGTGGACGTGGACGTGGACGTGGACATGGACGTTCGCGGTCACGTGGACGATCACGTGGTCGTGGACGTTTACCCGTTCGGTGCTCTAGCCGCGCCCGTCAGGTTTCGGGATGGTGCAATACCCGGCCGCCCGCGACGTACCCTGCGCAGGAGAACACCATGTTCAGGCTCGTCGGCGCACTCATCAAGGGCTTCGTGAAGCTGCTGCTGCTGCCCATCAAGCTGGTGGCGGCGGTCTGGCGCTTCGCGCGCTGGATGCGCTTGTCGATCAAGCTCGGCGCGGTGTTTCTGGCAGCCGGCTTGGGCGTCGCCTGGGGACTGAAGCAGGCGGTGCTGGGTCAGCGCAGCCGCGCGCGGCTCACGTCGCAACGGTAGTCCCGCGTACTCACCCCGCGGCGCGCGCCGCCAGCACCCCGCTGATCGCGCAGAAGCTCACCCACTGCCCCGGGTGGGTGCTGCTGCCTGCCAGGAACAGGTTGTCGGCCACCGGGCTGGCGTGCGGCAGCCGCCCCTGCCGCATGAAGCGCGCGGTCATCACCGGGTTCATGCTGTCGCGGTACAGGTGGTAGCGCCGGCCCCAGGACTTCGGCACGCGGGTATCGAGCACGTGGAGGTCCCCGACCCCTTCTTGCCACCAATCCTCGGCCAGGATGCGGTTCAGCAGCTCTGTCTGCCCGCTCTCACCGACGTCGTTGGCCCACGTGTGGTCGGTCGGGCTGATCAGGCGCGCGTTGCCGGTGCGGGTCTTGTCGACGGCACCGGGATGGGCCAGCACGCGCGTCTTGGCCAGCGGTCCCGAGCCCTCGGGCAGCCAGAACTGCAGAAAGGGCAGGTCGGGCTCGGGATCGATGTGCAGGTAGGCGGCGACACCCGGGGACTGCAGCGGCAGCTCCACCAGCTTCGCGGCCAACGCCGGGTCGGGCGGCGACAGCAGATCGACGTAGGTGCCGATGCCCGCCGCATTGCTGAACACCCGGTCGGCGGCGATGCGCTCGGAGCCCACCTCGACGCCCAGGATGCGCCGCCCGTCGCGCACGATGCGGTCGACGCGCTCACCCAGCCGAAAGCGCACCCCGACCGCCCGTGCCAGGTCGGTGAGCACCTCGGGAATGCGCCGGATGCCGCCCTCGACGATCCAGGCCCCGTGGGTGTGGATGATGGGCGGCACGAAGGCCAGGGGTGCGGGCGCCTCGGACAGCGGCTGCCCGGCGATGTGGGTCCAGATCGCCAGGCTGTCGACCACCGGCTTGGGCAGCCCCGTCGACGTCAGGTGGTGCTCGAGCCCCCGCAGCAGGAAGGGAACCTCGCGAAGAAGCCCGCCGAACACCAGCGACAGTGGGCCCGGACGTCCCTTGCGCTGCATCGGAGCCAGGCGATCGTAGTGGCCGGCCATGTCGCGGATGTAGGCCCGATACCGGTCGCCCGACCCGGGCCAGGTGGCGTGCATCTGGTCGGCGGTGCGGTCCAGGTCGCGGTAGACATGCACCGAAGCCCCGCTGGGCCAGCGCACCCGGTAGGCCTCGTCGACGGGCAGGAAGCGCAGCAGGCCTTCGACATCGGCGCCCAGCTGCTCGAAGGCCCAGGTCAGGCCGGGACGATCCAGCAGGATGTAGGGCCCGCCGTCGTAGCGCCGCTCGCCAAAGTCGACGCCTCCGGCCAGGCCGCCGGTGCGGTCGCGGGCCTCGATGACGGTGACGTGGTGGCCGGCGCGCGCGAGCATGATGGCCGTGGCCAGCCCGCCCATGCCGGCGCCGATGACGAGGTCGTTCACGGGCCCTCCAAGAAGTCGCCGATCGCCGCCGCCACCCAGCTGGCGCGGCTCCACACCATCCAGTGCTCGCCGCCGGGCACCACCACCAGCCGGGTCTGCGGCCGCAGCTGCACCAGGCGGTGGGCCTGCTCGAGCGGAAAGTGGTGGTCGTGCTCGGCCCACAGGGCGAGCACCGGCGCCTGCACCTTCCAGTAATGAGCGGGTTGCTCCGACATCGCCGCCTCGTAGGCATCGCACATGCGCGACAGCCAGCGGCGCACCTCGCCGCGCTGGAACGCCCCCGAGAAGTCGGCCTCGAGCGAGGCTGGGATGTCGGCACCAGCGGGCAGGAAGGTGCGCTTGCACTGCTGGTACACGAGATCGGGCGTCCACGAAAAGGCCAGGCGCTGCAGGCCACTGGTGCGCATGATCGCGATCTCGCGGCTGGTGGCGGCGTCTCCGAACAGCAGGCTGTTCATGACCACGACACGCTCGACGCGATCGGGGTGGTCGGCCGCGTAGCGCAGGGCCGGCGGCGCCCCCATGTCCTGCGCCACCAGGGTGAAGCGCTGCAGGCCCCAGTGCTCGACGAGGCGCGCGAGCTGGGCCGCCAGGCCCGCCTGGCTGGCATCGTCGCCCAGCCGCTCGCTGTAGCCCTGCCCGGGCCAGTCGAAGGCGAAGACCTGGTGCCGCGCAGCGAGCTGGGGAGCCAGTCGGCAGAAGATCTGCAGCGTCTCGGGGTAGCCGTGCACCAGCACCAGCGGCGGGCCCTGCCCCAGGCGCGCGGTGCGCACCAGTGACCCGTCGACGCGCTCCCAATGGATGGGCAGCAGCTCGTCTTGGGGAGCCGGCGCGCCGGCGTCGGTGAGCGCTCGCACGAAGCGCCGAGCCGCATCGATGGCCGGTCCGGCATCGGCGAGCGGCGGAAAGGCGTCCTCGTCCACATGGGGCAGGAACAGGGTGCCGCGGCCCGAGGCATGGGTGTAGACCGGCATGGCCAGCCGCGACAGCAGCGCGGTGCGCTGGGTGTGATCGGGCAGGCGCCAGCCGGCGATGGGGGTGTCGGGCCCGTCCACGCTCGTGTGATCGCGCGGATCACCAAACCAGTCGAAGGCCATCGACACCAGCATCTCGTGGCGGGCGGGGTCGGCGCCCAGGTGGCGGGCCACCACCGCGTCCAGGGCCACCGCGTCGGTCGACCCATACAGGCGCAGCGGCTGCCGGGCATCGGGGCGCCCCATCATGCCCAGCAGCCCATCAGGCACGTCGGTGAACGCGTCGAGCAGCGCGAGATCCGGGTGCAGGGCGTCCAGGATCATCATGGTGGCGACCGAGCGGTCGGCCTTGCGATCGCCCCAGACGTAGTCGTCGTGCCGGCCCCCCAGCCCTTCCAGGGCCTCGATCGACAGCATGGCCACGCTGGTGGGGTGCCCGCGCAGCTTGCCCAGGGTGATGCGCACATCGGCGGCCTGCCACGCCTCGCACACGGTGTCCTGCCCCAGTCCACGCAGAAAGGACTGCGGCGCCTGGTCGAGCTGGGCGTCCACCACGGTGTAGTGCGCGCAGGGCACGCCCAGGTACCGGGCCACCTCGTGCACGGTGCGGTTGCCGTAGAAGCGGTCGTACACATTGCGCGCGTCGATCAGGTCGACGGTGCAGCCGCGCTGGGCCAGCCAGGCGCCCAGCGCGTGCAGCAGTGCCGGGGACACCGCGGGGGACCGATCCCGGCGCGTCGTGGCCAGCATGAAGCTGGTCGAGATGGCCACGCGTAGCGGCCCGTCCGACCGGCGCTCGCTCAGCAGCCGCTCCAGGCCCACCGCGTCGAGCAGCTCGTGCAGCGTGGCGGTCAGCTCGGTGTCCGCGGTTGCCTCGCGCACCACCACCGTGCCGCCCTTGCCCAGGGGGTTGTGCCAGGCGCCGTCGCCGGGACGGGGACTCGACAAGAAGCGCTGGCCCACCTGACCCAGCTCTTCGAGCAGCCACTCGTCGGTCAGCGTGTGCGCCAGCCGATCGTCGGCATCGAAGCTGTCGGCGAAGAGCTCGAAGATGCGGCTGTGGCGGCGCTCGTCGTCGCGCATGCGGCGAAAGGCCTCGATGTCGTCGGCGTGGCAGCCGGCGGCCGGCCCCAGCTCGGCCATGCGCGCCCAGCCCATGCCCGCGGTGCGCTCGGCGGCCACGTTGAAGCGGCACCAGTCGCGAAAGGCCTGGAAGTGCAGCTCCTTGCCCGCCTCGGCAGGGACGCGGCCCGAGGCGTGCCCCGCCAGCTCCAGCAGCTCGGCGACCACGCGCGTGACCGGTGCTTCGCTCCACCGGTTGTGCACCTGCCGCGAGCTGGTCCAGCCGGCGACGCGCCCCTCGAGCTGGGTGAGCCAGGCCCGCGCGCGCTCGGGCAGCGTGCCCTTTCGCAGCAGCGCGCCGCGCACGTACAGGGCGTGCATCTCTTCGTCGCGCCAGGCCCAGCGGATGGCGCGGGCCACCGCGCGGCGCACCGGCTCGCTGATGGGCATGCGCCCCAGGCGCGCCTCGACCACGTCGCGGCGGTAGGCGACGGTCACCAGGTGCTCGCGCTCCAGCGCCAGCAGCCACAGGCGCGACATCTCGTCGGCGGGCCGGCCGGCATAGTGCTCGGCCCAGCTCTGCAGCTGGCGATCGAACTCGGCGATGACGGCTTCGACGCGGGGCAATGCGGGTCTCCGGCTACGTTGCCGTAGCGCGCCGGGCGAGCGCGCGCCGGGCCTCGTCGATGACGGCTTCGGCGTCGTGGTCGGGGTTGCTCATCTCGGCGAGCATCGACCGAAACCAGGCCTCGGCCTGGTCACGAATCTCTGGGGGCCACCCGCGCACATCGACGCAGAACTGGTTGCCGTTCTGCCGGGTAAACCACCAGTTCGCATCATCAACCTCGAAGGCACGAACCTCGTCCCACGCGAAGTAGGCGACGTTGGCCGGAAGTCGGTAGAGATTGAGATGCTGCTTGCGAAAGCCTGCGGGTTCGAGCTCCATGATCGTCATTCGTCCACCGATCACACTGGCCCAGAGCGCGGACGTCCCGACGATCGCGGCGATGGCGACAGGCGCCACGAAGGACGACCAGATGACCAACGCTGCAACGATCGGCACCCCCATGACCACCAGCAGCGCCGCCAGCGCCAGAAGTGCCCCCGCGGCGAATGCCACCGCCCCCCCGACGACCCACCACTTGCTCGGCCAGGCCCCCGGCACCATGAACACGACCCGCCCACTCTCGACAGTGGCCTTGATGGCTTCGGGAGGAGGCTTCATGCGAACTCCAACGGAGTGGGACGGGGGACGCGGTGGTCCGCACGCCCTGTTGCCGTGCACCGAACTGCCACGGCCCCCGGGCCTATTGGATGCAATGATGCACGGGGATGCAAGGAACTCCTCCCTCGTTCCGTAGTCCAAGCCAGCAGGAGGTCATCATGGCCAGCAGCCCCAACCAGAGTCTCATCGCGGTCGGCCTCGAGGCCGCACCCGGCACCTTCCTGGGTACCTTCGGCGTGGGCCACATGTACCAGGGGCGCTGGGGCGCCGGCGTGGGCATCATGGTCGCCTACTGGGCCTTGCAGGCCATCAATGCCTGGCTGGTCGGATTGATGGGCCTGGGCATCGTCACCGGCTTCCTGACCTGGCTGGCCTTCCTGGTGATGTCCACGACCGACGTGCTGAACGCCGACAACAAGTAGGCGGCGCGTCGCGGCGAGCGGAAGCTCGGGGGACTTCTGCGAGCAGAAGCGCCACCAACTTCCGCAACGGCCAACAGAACGGCGTTGAAGTTCCGCTCGAACCCATCCGGCATGCCCGCACCTCGCGATTCGTCACGTTGCTTCGTGACCACTTGCGGGATGGAGCCTCACGAACGCCCGGAAGCGGAAGTTGGAAGGCGTTCTGTTCGGCCAATCGGAAGTTCAGCCGCGTTGTGTTCGTCTGGTCGGCCCGCGGACCTCGGGCGGCTGGAGTCGAGAGGCTCGACGGCGGACATGAAGCGCGATCGATTTCTCGGGCTCGAGGTCGATTCCTCGGTCTCGAGGCCGGAACTCGAGAGCGAGGTCATGGGTACATCGGCCACTGGAACAAGTGCGAACGCAAGCCGTACAACTGGACGTTCCGCGGGTACCCGCCAGCCGGCCCTGCACCTCCGGCGTACAGCGAGGGTCGGTCCCCCGAACCTCCGGCCGGCTGGAGTCGAGAGGCTGGACGGCTGATTCGAAGCGCGGCGGTCGATTCCTCGGTATCGAGATCGATTTCTCCTCTCGAGGTCGGTTCTCGGTCTCGAGGTCGGTCTCGGCGACAACGACTTCGCCCTCGAGATCGCCTACGAGACCGAGCGCGAACGCGAGAGTCGTCCTCGAGCGCGCGCACCCACAGGAGAAGCGCCGGAGCACGGGCCGAGGATCTGAATTGGACTTTGGACTCGACCCGCTAGAACAGGCGAAGTTGGCCGCCTGAACGACCCGGCCGACACCGGATGACGCATGGCCATCGACATGGAGCAGGAGGCTCGTGCGCTGCGCGCGATCCTCACCGAGCGCAAGCTGGCACGGGGCGCCTCGAAGACTTCTGCCCCCCGGCTCGTGGAACCGGGGCAACACTTCCGATCCGTCGCACTAGCCCCGCCGGTTGGACCGATAGCGCCAGAACTCCGGCCGCAGCGTCAGGTCATCATCCGCCAGACCCGCGAAGCGCCGATCGGTCATCGCGCGCTCGACCAGCCGCGACAGCCCATCCTCCCGCCGCTGGGTGGCCCGCACCGCGCGGGTCGTCACCCCCACGAAGTCCGCGATGTCGCGCGTCGAAGCATCGGAGAGCAGCCGCAGACAGCGAATCAGATCCCCCCGGGGCCGTCCCCGCCGCGCGAACCACGGCAAAGGAGTCCGCGAGATGGAGCTCAGCGCCTCCATCACACGGTGCATTCCTTCGGGCCCCTCGGCCACCAGGCCGCCGACGGGCAAGGGCATCGGGGCCGGCACGCGGTCGTCCCTGCAGGTCCACTCATGGTACCGATGCACATCCGTGGCCGGGCGGCGCACCGGCGCCGGCGCCAGGGCCAACGCATCCCGATAGGTCGAGAACGGCCACTCGAGCGGGTCGGTCACCAGACCGGCCCGATTGGCGTTGAGGTGTACGTAGCGCTCGGATCGCTCGCACTTCTGGCGACCGACGAGCAGGTGCGGCTCGGGCATGGGCACCCACAAGCGGCCGGGGCGCCGGTGCATCCTGTTCAGGGTGCGCGCATGGCCGCGCATGGCGTACTGAAGGCGCGCGTCGATGCGCTCGCGGTGCAGCAGGTGATAATGATCGAGCATCAAGATGATGGCGGCCGAACCGGGAGCGGCGATCAACAGCCGATCCCACAGCAGGCGAGCCTCGGACCAGCGGTCGAACAACAGGCGACCCGGAACAGCGTGTGCGACGTAGTGGTACATGCTGGGCCGGGATGCGAAGTCGGTGCCAGCCGATTGTGACGTTTCTATCGTCGGGGCACTGTCGGACGTCCTTCACCCCCGGCCGGAAGCTCCACACGCCGGAAAATCAGGCCATTTCTGCCGCCAGAGAGCCCTCGAACTTCCGTCAGCGGAAGCACAGAGGCGTCGAACTTCCGCTTTCGACGCCCGTCACCCGATCCGACCTGGCGCGCCGACGAGCCAATGCCGAAAACCGCGAGTACCGGTACCCGGCCAGCCACCACTCCGGAACTTCAACCCCACTCTGTTCACCACGCCGGAAGCTCGCCCCCGCTCTGCTCGCACAGAGCCCTCGAACTTCCGCCTACCCCTTCCCGCGCATCGCCAGGTAGCGCATCGGCCGCGCGTGCAACTCCACCAGCTCGGCCTCGAAGCGCCCGGGCTGGCGGCGGGCCAGGCGCACCAGCCCGATCTTGGGCTTGGACTCGACGTCGATGAGCCAGGGCTCGTAGAAGCGGTCGATGGCGAAGTCCAGGCCCATCTCGACGATGTCGTCGTCGTCGCCCAGAAAGTCGACCGCCAGGTCGCTGATCTTGCGCAGCTTGACCTGGGTCCCCGACGGAACCGCCTGGGCGGCCAGGTCGGCCACCACGTCCTGAGCGCTTCCCGCCACCTGATCGCCGCGGCTGCGGAGCGCGACCGACGGGGGAAACACCCACCCACCCCCGACGTCGCGCTGCGCCAGCAGTCGAACCACCATGCCGTCCCAGCCCGCAGGCGCGCCGCGGGACTCCTGCAGGATCATCTGGTTGGCGCCTTCGCCGCCACGGTCGAAGTCCTGGTCTTTGACCACGTGCTGCACGCGCCGCCCCATGCCGCGAAAGCGCGGCTTGAGGTACCCAGCACCCCACCCGTCCAGCGCACGGTCGAAGCGCTCGGCCTTGGGCTCGACGGGGGTCATGCGCACGCCGCTCATCTCGAGCATGCGCTGCAGCTGCAGCCGATCACCGCACATCATGGTGAAGCCCACGGGATTGCCCAGCTTCACCTCGCCCAGACCGGTGGTCCCGAGCTTCCACGCCGCCTCGTTCACGTAGCTGGGCCACATGTCGTAGACCGCCTTGACCGGCGTCTCAGCAGGTGCCCAGGACAAGGTTCGCGCCGTGAAGCCGGTGAGCACTCCATCGCTCAGCTGAGAGCCAAACACCACGCGGATGCCCTCGCCCGCCAGCTTCTGAGCAGCCTGACCAAGGATCGACTCCGCCGGCGGCTGGACGGGACCCTTGGGGGGGAGCGGCATGAAGACACCGACGGTGGACATGGCGCGAGTCTAGCAGGGTGCCGAGAACCCCGGCTTGCCGGATTCCAGCGCGCTGCGACCGAGGCATCCACCCCCTCCACCACAAGGAGCACAGGCCTCCGTGCCTGTGCCAAACAACGGGCACGGAGGCCCGTTCTCCTTGCTGCCGCCCATTCACGCGCACCGCGGCCCCGCAGCGCGCCCGATGGGGTCCCGTCCGGTCCCGAGCGACCTACCCCCCATCGGCCGCGGGGCCGGGCGCGCTACCCATTCACGCGCACCGCGGCCCCGCAGCGCGCCCGATGGGGTCCCGTCCGGGCGCGAGCGACCTACCCCCCATCGGCCGCGGGGCCGGGCGCGCTACCCATTCACGCGCACCGCGGCCCCGCAGCGCGCCCGATGGGGTCCCGTCCGGTCCCGAGCGACCTACCCCCCATCGGCCGCGGGGCCGGGCGCGCTACGGCACCAGGATCGACACGTCGAAGGCCTCGACGCCGAGCACCAAGTAGACACCTCGGGGCAGCTGGTCCTCGGCGGCATCGGCCGCTTCGATGGGCACGGCGTCGGCGATCACGTTGTGCAGGCCCGGGTCGCTGGGCGCATCCTGGTACTGCATCACGAAGGCGTCGTCGACGGCGTAGCCGAAGCCGTAGCCCTGGGTGCGCATCGGCGCATCGAGCGAGTCGATGAACAGCTGCCCCCCGAACAGATACGGCTCCCAGTGCTCGTCCCAGGTGTCGGCCTCGACCTCGCCGGCCAGCGCCCCGCGCAGCCCCTCGTGGGCCGGCCCGACGCCAAAGCCCCACGCCCAGGTCTGCGCGAGCGTCCGGGCGGGGTTGTCGCCCCACACCGCCGGATCCCAGTGCCGGCAGCTGCCCGACCATCCCGCCGACTCGGGCACATCGAAGGCCATGCCGTCGGGATCGGCCCAGCTGGCGCGGGCCACGGGCCCTTCGTCGAGCGTGTGGCTGGCGATGCGGCAGTCGGTGACCTCGCCGTCGGCGTCGACCACCTCGAACACGAGCTCCATCCAGGGCTGCAGAAGCGGCTCGTTGTCGGCCAGCGCGTACGGCACCGCCGCGTCGAGCTCCGGGTCGTAGCCAAAGGCGCCAAAGAACTGGAAGGACACGGGCTCGACCCAGGCCGGGTCGCCGGCGTCGATCGCCGCCTCGGGACTGCAGCCCCACAGCAGCGGGGCAATGAGCAACACGCCACGCATGCCTACTCCGGGAAGATGGCAAAGACCTCGTCGTTCAGCGCGTCGACCAGAACGATGGTGCCATCGTCGGCCACGTCGAGCCCCATCAGCGAGCCGGCCTCGTTGGACAGCTGCACGTGGTCGACGACCTGGCCCTGCAGGTTGAAGGCGAGCAAGCGCGAGCTGGCGTTGTCGGTGACGAACAACAGCTTGCCGTGCTCGGGATGGGTGAAGGGCGCCATGCCGCTGGGCGCCTCGAGCCCGAAGTCGAGCTGCTTGCCCTTGGTGTTCACCAGCGCCGCCCCCAACACCAGGGTGTCCACCTCGACGCCGTCCATGTACTCCTGGATGCTGCCGTCGTAGTTGGGCGTGATGCGGGAGCCCTCCTCGCCGGTGGACGGGTCCATCACGCCGATTCGCTGATTGCCGGTGTCGTTGATGTACAGCAGCTCGGTCTCGGCATCCCACCACATGTTGCTGGGCACGCCCTCGACCCACTCGACCTCGCCCTCGGCGTAGCGATGCACGACGCCATCGCTGTGGTCGGCGCCGCCCGGCCCGTGATCGTCGGCAAAGTCGTAGCGCGTGATGCTGGCGTGGTAGCCGTCGAAGACCCAGTAGGCGTTGCCCTCGTGGTGCGCGATGCCCATGCCGTTGGGGCTGTTGTGCAGCATGTCCATGTGGCCGGGGTGGCCGGCGTCGAAGATGTCGAGGTCGTCGATCCACAAGGTGGGGCCCATGAAGTCGCCCGGCGTGCTGCCTGGGCCGTCGCCCTGGGTGCGGTCATCGGTCTCGTGGATGGACGCGAACATGCCATCCACGCCAAAGTCGATGGCCGAGGGCAACGCGAAGAAGTGCGGGCCTCCGATGGGTTCGAGGTCGTTGCGGAAGTCGCCGCCGCCTTCCCAGTCGAACAGGATGGTCATGGACTGGTCGCCGGTGTTGCTGACCCACAGCTCGTCGGGACGATTGGGGTTGATGTCGACGTCGCGGGGCATCGTCAGCATCTCGTCGGCGGTGGCGAGGGTCTCGACGATCAGCTGACTGGCGTCGTGCTTGCCATCGCCCAGCGCTGCCACGCCTGGGCCTCCGCATCCGGTGACGACGAGCAGGAGCAGGGGAAGCGAACGGTTCACGGGACCTCCAGGCGACACACGATGCCGAGCGAGCAGCTTGGTCTCGCGCTATGTGGCCGGCGAGGCCGCGCGGCGCAAGTCAAGCGCATGTCGATCGGCCCTGCGAGACGAAAGATGACCGACAGCGCCCCGTCCTGGACCGACGAACATGCCCGGGATTACGCCCAGAAATACGGGGACTGGCCCACCAACGCTGCCGTGGCCGAGCTGGCTCGGCTGCGCTCCGCCGATCGTGTGCTCGACGTGGGCATGGGCACGGGCTCGGCGCTGCGGCACGCGATCGCGCTCAGGCCCATCGTGGCCATCGGCATCGATCCAACGCCGGCCATGGTGACGATCGCCCGCCAACAGGCCGATGCCGAGGGACTGACGGGCCGCGTCGTCTTCCATCAGGCAGCCGCCAGCGCCATTCCCTTCCCCGACGGCCTCTTCAACGTCGCGTGGGCGATCAACAGCCTTCCGCACTGGGAAGACGCCCGGGCCGGCTGCGCCGAGCTGTTCCGGGTGCTCGCTCCTCGAGGGCGCGTGATCATCGCCGACGAGGACGTGATGGGCACCGGCACCCACCCCAAGATGGACAATGTGCAAAAGCTGCTGCTCCAAGCCGGCTTCGTCGATCCCAAGCGCACCGAGCACACGCTCGACGCGCCTCAAGGCCCCATCCTGCTCACCCTGCTCCAGGCGACCCGCCCATGACCTACCTGTCGCTGCGCGCCGTGCACCTGCTGTTCATGGGCGTCTGGTTCGGCGTCACCCTGCTGTCGGCCGGCGACATGAAGCGCACCCTGGCCACCCAGCCCGACCCCGCTGCCCTGGAGCTGCTGTCCGACCGCATGATGCGCTCCGGTCGCATGGCCGGCATCAGCGGCATCCTCACCTGGCTCTCGGGCCTCGCCCTCGTCATGTACCTGGGCGGCATGGCCGCCGTGCCCTGGCCCATCCACCTGGCGCTCACCCTGGCGCTGGTGATGATCGGGCTCGGTGCCGGCGGCCTCAACCGAACCTGGGGCCAGATTGCTGCTCAGCTGAAGGGCGACGCCAAGGTCGAGGACGTGCGTCCGCTGATGAAGCGCATCAGCATGATGAGCGGCATCTTTCACCTGCTGTGGCTGGTGTGTTTCCTGTTGATGGTCTTCCGGTACATGATTGCCGGCCCTGCTGGAGCCTGACATGGCGATCTACGGCTGGTTCAAGCGCAACGGCCCCACGGGCTTCGGCTACAACTCCACGGCCGAACAGGTGACCGAAGGCCTCGATCTCACCGGCAAGACCTACCTGGTCACCGGTGTGAACAGCGGCCTGGGCCTCGAGACCATGCGCGTGCTCTCCATGCGCGGCGCCCACATCATCGGCGCCGCCCGTTCCGAACAGAAGGCCGCCGACGCCCTCTCAGCGGCGGGCACCAACGGGGTGCCGGTGGCGTGCGAGCTGTCCGAGCCCGACTCGGTCCGCGAGGCCGTCAAGACCGTGCTCGAGCTGGGACGTCCCCTCGACGGCATCATCGCCAACGCCGGCATCATGATGTTGCCCCAGCGAACCGTGAAGCACGGCCTGGACATGCAGTTCCTCACCAACCACATCGGCCATGCCATCCTGGTGCTCGGCGTGCTCGACCTGCTCGCCGACGACGGGCGCGTGGTGATGCTCAGCAGCGAGGCGCACCGCATGAGCTGGCCCGAGGGCATCCGCCTCGACGACCTGGACTGCAGCACCGAGTACTCCTCGTTGCGCGCCTATGGGCAGTCCAAGCTGGCCAACATGCTGTTCGCCAACGGGCTGTCCACGCGGCTGCCCAAGCCCGGCCAGAGCTCCAACAGCGTGCACCCCGGCGTGATCATGACCAACCTGGGCCGGCACATGGTGCCGGGCTTCCTGATTCCGCCCGCTCGCGTGCTCCTGACCGCCGTCGCCTTCAAGAGCATTCCCCAGGGCGCCGCCACCCAGTGCTTCGTGGCCACCCACCCGCAGATGCGCACCAACGGCGAGTTCTACGAAGACTGCAACCTCGGAAAGAAGCACTTCCACGGGCGCAGCGACGAGCTGACGCAGAAGCTGTGGGCGAAGACGGAGGAGCTGATCGCGGGGCTGTAGTGGGCGCCAAGGGGTCGCACGCCCGGTAGAATGCTCCCATGCTCCTCTTCCTCCTCGCCTCTCTCTCGCTCGCCGTCGACGGCTGGCACTGCACCGCCAAGGGCACCTGGGACTCCTGCGTCACCACCAACGGCGCCGAGACGTGCTCCACCCGCACCGAGACCGCCACCGGCATGCACCCCGAGCGGGCCAGCGCCGAGGTCCGCGCCACCGACGCCTGTGCAGGCCAGGTCCAGGGCCAGATCCTGGCGGGCAACACCGTCTCCAACAACCCCATGAACTACGCCAGCGCGCGCTACGGCGCCCCGTGCGCCGTCACCAGCTGCACCGCCGGCGGGGTGAACGGCTGGGACAACCAGGCCCAGGTCATCGAGGGCAAGGCCGCGGGCAGCGGCCTGCAGTACACGCACACGGCGCCCAACGACGCGCCCACCCCGCCCCCGTCCAAGGGCGGCAGCCAGGCCGCCTCGGACATTCCCGAGTGCGCTCCGCTGATCGAGTACTTCTGCCGGGTCTGCGGCCCCAGCAGCTCGACGTGTGCCAAGGTCCAGGTCGACGCCACCAGCGCGAAGGAGTGCTCGGAGGGATGGGCGAAGATCCGCCCTCTCATCGCCCTGGTCGACGACGAGATGATGGCGCCGCAGCTGTGCAAGTGATGCTCGCCATGCTGGCCCTGCCGGCGATGGCCTACGACGCCGACGCGCTGATGGAGCGGCTCGACGAGGTGAAGCTGCACCGAGCCCTCCGCCTGGCGACGGTCGCGCCCGAGCTGACCGACAAGGAGTACCGAGCCGCGGCCGACGGCAAGATCGCGACCGGCGTGATGAAGGTCGAGGGGCACTCGGCCAAGCTGGGCTACGGCGTGGGCGTCCTGGACGTGGGCATCGACGACCTGTGGGCGGGCATCAACGACGAGACCCGCCACGGCGACATCCTGCCGCTGTCGCACACCGAGATCGTGCACGGGAGCGAGTGCCAGTCGGGTCGCCGCGTGCTGATGGTGCTGCCGCTGCCCGTGGTCAGCGACCGGTGGTGGATCAACGAGAACACCTACAACCCCGCGATCACCCAGGCCTCGGGCGGCACCCTGCGCGAGCTGTCGTGGAGCAGCCTGGACGATCCGGCCAGCCACGCCATGAGCACCGGTGCCAAGGCGGCCGTGGATGGACTGGTTCCGGTGGAGTACAACCGCGGCGCCTGGTTCCTGATCGCCCTCGACGACAGCCACACCCTGGCCGAGTACCACTCCTGGGTCGATCCCGGCGGCTCGATCCCCGCCTACGGCGCCAGCATGTTCGCCACCAGCGGCATCGAAGACACCTTCAACGCGATGGCCGACTACGCCAAGAAGGGCGACCTTCCATGCAAGTAGGCCGCATCGCTGTCATCTGCGGCTTCGCCCTGGTGTCGCTCGCCTGCCGCAAGCCGCTCGAGGCCCCCGAAGACCTCGACAGCGTCGCCGCCTACCTGTTCACCGAGCACCTCGCCGAAGACCCCGCCGTGATGGCCGTGGGCTTCGAGAACCTGCGCACGTGGTTCGAGACCGACTACGACCCCGAAGAGAACCGCGGCTTCGAGCTGATGGTCCCCCTCACCGAGGTCACCGTCGACAGCCTGAACGGCAGCGTCGCCTGGACCCATGCCGACACCAAGGACGAGCGTGTGGCCCTGGGCATGGGCGGCGCCGCAGCCGGCACCGTCGGCGTGCACGCCATCGACGACTACGTCAGCGCGCTCACCGCCATCCCTCAAGACGAGGTCTTTCCCGACACCTTCGCCGAGTGGGAGCGCACCTGGCGGCTGTGCGACGGCGTCGACTTCGCCGAGCACCGCTGCGACCTTCTCGAGGCCGACGAGTACCAGCTCAGCCAGTTCGGCCTGGGCTTCAACAGCGAAGGCACCGCCTACAACCAGTACCGCTGGATCGAGCTCGACGACGGGACCTTCGCCATGAACCACCGCAACTGGCAGCTCTACCCGCCAGAGGTCAGCAGCAACCTGCTGGCGGTCGAGGATCAGTACTACCTCAACAGCTTCGTCACCAGCACCGACGGTACCGAGGTGTTCCGCTTTCAGGCCACCTGGGCGGTGTTCGGCGACGGCGTGCCTCGCAACACCGCGCTGAGCCTGACGTCCAGCTCGATGTTCGACAGCAGCCAGGAGCTCGAAGCGTGGCTGGACGAGCAGTAGGTGAGCGTGCTGCCCTGGTACCAGACCGGCACCGTCTACCAGATCTACCCGCGCTCCTTCCAGGACACCGACGGCGACGGCATCGGTGACCTGCCCGGCATCCTGGCCCACATCGACGAGCTGCACTGGCTGGGTGTCGACGCGCTGTGGCTGTCGCCGGTGCACCCGAGCCCCCAGGCCGACTTCGGCTACGACATCGCCGACTACACCGGCGTCGACCCCCTGTTCGGCTCGCTCGCCGACCTCGACGCGCTGATCGCAGCCGCCCACGAGCGCGGCATGAAGATCTTGCTGGACGGGGTGTTCAACCACACCTCCGACCAGCACCCGTGGTTCCTCGACAGCCGGTCGAGCCGCAGCAGTGCCAAGCGCGACTGGTACATCTGGCGCGACGGCCACCGTCCCAACAACTACACCTCGACCTTCGGCGGCTCGGCGTGGAGCTGGGACGAGGCCACCGGCCAGTCCTACCTGCACACCTTCCTGCCCCAGCAGCCCGACCTGAACTGGCGCAACCCCCAGGTGCGCCAGGCGGTGCTGGACGCGATGCACTTCTGGTTCGAGCGTGGCGTCGACGGCTTTCGGCTGGATGTCTTCAACTGCTACGTGAAAGACGCCGAGCTGGCCGACAACCCGCGGCGCTGGCACCCGGGCGGCCTCTTCTACGGCTACATCGGCCAGCACCACGTGCGCGACCGCGACCAGCCCGACCTCGCCGAGCTCGCGCTGGCTCCCATGCGCGCGCTGGCCGACGAGTACGGCGCGGTGCTGGTGGGCGAAACCATGGACGAGAACTTTCGCTACGAGCGGGCCGTGGACTTCGTGGGCGCGGGCCAACTACACATGGACTTCCACTTTGGGCTGATGCACAGCAAGTGGCGCGCGGATCACCTCGGCGCCGCGATCCGCGCCTGGACGGGGTCGCTGCCCGACGACGGGTGGCCCACCTGGGTGCTGTCGAACCACGACTTTCCCCGCCACGCGACGCGCTGGGGAGGGGGCGACCGCCGCGCCAAGGCCGCCGCGGTGCTCGCCATCGGGCTGCGCGGCACGCCATTCCTGTACTACGGCGAAGAGCTGGGCATGCCCGAGGCCCGGCTGGCCAGGGCCGACATCGTCGACCCGCCCGGCAAGCGATTCTGGCCCTTCTTCAAGGGACGGGACGGCGCGCGCACGCCCATGCAGTGGGACGGCACCGACCAGGGCGGGTTCACGACAGGGAAGCCGTGGCTACCGGTGCAGCCGGATGTGCGCGTGCGCAACTGGGCCGCGCAGCGGGACGACCCCGGGTCGGTGCTGCAGACGTACCGGCAGATGCTGGCTCTCAGACGGCGGCACGCTGCGCTGAGCCACGGCGAGATGGTGCTGCCCCAGGCCGACGACCGCACCGTGCTGACGTGGCTGCGGGTGCACGACGACGAGCAGGTGCGCATCGCCATCAACACGTCGAGTCGGCCGGTGCACTGGACCCCGCCCGAGGGTGGCGAGGTGCTGCTGCGCACCGGGACGGGCGACGACCAGCAGCTGGGGCCGGACGAGGCGGTGGTGTGGCTGGTGGGGCCGTCGTCGCCTGGCGCATGAGGTAGCGTGCCGGCCGGGGGATCCATGGAGATCGCAGGCTTCGCCGCAGCATTCATCTTGGTCATCGCCGCCATCGTGGTGGGCCGGCGCATGCAGAACCCAGGCCGCGACAGCTGGGACGACGTGCTGGGCCCCGACGATGGTCAGCCGGCGCCACCCCCGCCTCCCTTCGAAGACGACGAGCCCGAGGAAGACGAGGCCCCAGCGCTCACCGACAACCCGGACACCGATCCCGACGAGGTGGTCGCGGGCATCCTGGTCGGGCTCCTGGAGGGGCTGATCACCCCTCAGCTGGCGCTGGCGGCGTGGCCCGTTCGGCCCATCTCGGTGCCCGAGGCCAAGAGCTACGTGCAGTACTTCATCGAGCGGCAGCAGGGCACGACACCGCCGATGCCGGGCATGGAAGACATGATCCGCGACCTGGCGCGGCACCTCAAGAACAAGACCGGCCCGGCGGCCAAGCGGCCGTCGGCGGGCACCGACCAGCCGTGGCGGCTCGGCGACCAGCTGTACACCGGCCCAAAGCCCGACGACCGCAGCCCCGGCGCCGTCCTGGCCCGCTTGATGGTGTGCCTGGTGGCCAGCCAGCGCACGGTGCCCGCCATCGCCCTGCAGCAGGGCACCATGGACATGGGCGAGGCCCAGCGCCGCGTCGGCTACCTCAAGCACATGTTCACCACCTCGGGCCTCGACCGGTGCGCGACCCGGGACGAACACCGCGGCATCCTGTCGCCGACGGGCCAGCTTCACCCCAACCTGCTGATGGCCCTGCACTGGCGCACCGAGGCGGCCACGTCGCTGGCCTGGGCGCTGAGCTACACCGACGCCATCCAGGCCCCGCAGGAACCCGCCGACATCGACACCCTCGACCGGCTGATCCCGCCGTCGATCGACGCCCTGCGCACCCTGCACGCCGAGGCCCGCCTGCGTCCCCAAGACGAGCTCGAGGCCATGGCCGCCCGGCTGCGCCAGGAGTTCGTCGAGACCAAGGCCCAGCGTGACGCAAACCCCGGCGATCAAGAGTCCGCCCTGCCCTGGAGCCGCGCCGCCGAGCGCTACCGGGCAATCCAGTGGCTGCTGGGCACACGTGCTTTCGACAACCTGCGGCTCGAGACGCTGGCCGACGACGGCTGATTTCGCGCAGCCGGGCCAGCCGGCGACGCGGGACCGTTGCCCACACCCGCCGCCGGTTACCGAGCCCCATGCGCTGCACCGGCCTTGTCACCGCCGTCGTCCTGATCCTCGCCACCGGGTGCGCGGGCCCGGGCTCCGACCCCGTCCGCACCGCGATCGTGCACGACTTCCTGCTGGCCGACAACGCCGTGTGGCGGTCGCGTGAGCCCGCGCCGCTGGCCGCCAAGTACCAGGCGATGGCCGCCGACCCCTACGACTTCATGCGGGGAACCGCAGGCCTGTTCTACGCCGACACCGCTCGCCCTGGCCCCGAGCGGGCCACCAGCCTGTTCGGCACCTCCCACGGGGCCCGCACCGTGCTGCTGGTCGGCGATCCGCACCCCGAGAACCTCGGCCTGGTGCTCCCTGGCGACACCGCGGGTCCTATCGAGGGCGAGCGTGCTCCCGAGCTGCTGCTCGAGTGGGTCGATCTGGACGCGGCCACACACGGGCCCTGGATCCTCGACCTGCGGCGCGCCGCCCTGGGCCTGTCCGCCTTCACCCTGGCCATGGACGGCTGCGACGACACGTGCCGCGACCTGGTGATCCCTCAGCTTGCCCAGGGCTACACCGATGCCCTGGCCGCCGCGGCCCTCGGCGCTGACCCCCTGGCCGGTGCCACCACCGGCTGGCTGTGGCACGACCTGCTCGACGAGGCCAGCGAAGAGGGCGCCGAGCGCAAGCAGCTGGGCAAGCGCACCACCCTCAACGCCGCTGGCAAGCGCGTCCTGGACGTGCCCAACGCCCTGGACGACGAGGGAAAGGGCCTGTTCGACCCCACGCCCGGTGATGAGGCTCGGATCAGCGGCATCTTGGCCGGCCTGCCCAGCAAGCCGGCCGGCTTCCGGGTGCTCGACACCGCGCGACGGCATGGCCAGGGGGTCAGCAGCCGCCCGGCCCTGCGCTACATCGTGCTCTTCGACACCGGCGCCGACGGTCCCCAGGACGACGAGCTGCTCAACTGCCGCGAGCTGATCGGGCCTCCCACCATCCCCGGCGCGCCCAGCACCGTCCCCGGCCTGTTCGCGAGCGACGCGGCCCGCCTGAGCCACGCGCGGAGCACGCTGTGGAGCCGGCCCGACGCCGACGGCCGGGCGGGCGAAGCCAAGGTCGGCAACCAGAGCTTCAAGTGCCAGCGCTGGTCGAGCTACCAGCAGGCGTTCGACCACGGCAAGGCGGCCGAGGCCTGGACCGAAGAGGACATCGATCAGCAAGACCTGTGGGACCTGGCCCGCCTGGTGGGTGCCTCCCTGGCCGCCACCCACGCGCGCAGCCTGACCCTGGACGGCGAGCCGGCCCTGGCGGTCATCACCGCCGACCTCGACGGCCGACCTTCCCAGCTCGCCCAGGAGCTGACCAGTACCGCCGCCCGCGACCTGGACACCCTGCTCGCCGACCACACCATCCTGAACCAGCTGCTCGATACCCACGGCCCGTGGCTCGGCGCGGAGGACCTGTAGATGCTCACCCTCCCCATGTGCGGCCTGCTCGCCGCCAACTGGCCCATGGCCCCCACGATGGGCCAGGAGATGGAGGTCGATCCGGCCTGCATGTTCTTCGACCTCGACGTGGCGGGCCGCGCCTCGCGCACCAGCCCCAGCTCGGGCATCGCCAACAGCCTGGACATGAGCCGGCTGCGCTTCGAGCTGGGCATGGCCGCCAACGAGAACTGGTCGGTGCGCCTGTCCACCACCCCCATCCGCTCGGCACCCGAGGCCGGCTACCTGGGCATCGCCGGCGAGTCCATGGTGTGGGATGTACAGATCGCCGAGGTGCGCCTGACCGTGCCCGAGCTCGGCCTGACCGTCACCGGTGGCTTCATCGACGACCCGTGGATGCTCTCGGGCAATGGCGCATGGGGCTGGCGCACCACCGGACAGGTGCTGTCACAGTCGAGCGGCTGGTTCGACCGCGCCGACGCCGGCTTGTCCGCGCTGTGGCGCGCCCCCAGGGGATGGGCCGATGCCCAGGTCATGCTCACCGCGGGCGAGGGGAACCGCCTGCGCGAGCGCAACAACGGCAAGAACCTCACCGCGATGGGCACGGTTCGCCCCCTCACCGGCGCCGAGCTGGGCAATGCCCTGCAGATCAGCTTGCTGGTGCGCGACGGGAGCAAGGGGGTGGAGCGGGCGCGCGATCATCGCCTGGCCGCCCGCATCTGGGGCCACGGCCGGCAGTGGCGCTACGGCACCGAGGTCATCAGCGCCCGCGGCGTGCGCGGCGACCCCAACCGCACCCCGTGGGGTCTGTCGGTGTGGGGCGACGTCGATCCCTTGCCGCCGCTCACCGTGTACGCCCGCTACGACCACATCGACCAGGTGCCCGGCACCGCCGACACCAGCCAGCAGACGATTCAGGGAGGCGTGGGCCTCAGGAACGCCACACCAGGGCTCGACAACCGCATCTTCGTGGCCGCCGAGCACCGCCGCTGGCAGTCGGGGGTGGCCCCGGTCGCCGGCACCGCCGCCAGCGAGACCGTGGTGTACCTGCAGCTCGCGGCGCGGGTGCGCGCGGGGGTCCCGATTCAGCTGGGCGAGCCGCCGCCAGCGCCGGAATAGCGCGCCCCTACAGCGCCCACACGCTCACCGTCACCGCATCCTTGCCCTCGGCGCTCACCACCGCCGGCTCGCACTCCTGGTCGTCGACCACCAGGATGGCCTGGTCCAGGCCCTTGCTCAGGTCGCCGCGGACCACCCTGGCCACGGCCTCGGTGCGCTTCACCCGCACCGACCAGGCGTTGCCCGCGACACGGCTCACCGTCGCGTCCGGCAGCTCGCGGAACCGTCCCTTCACCAGGATCTCGACCGCCATGCGTGACTGCCTCCCCAGCCCGACATATCCCGACCCATGGCCCACCAACGAACGGGAGGCCCCATGACCTCGATGCTGCTGCTGCTCGCCGCCTGCTCAGCGACCCCAGACCCCGCCGAGCCCGTCCCAGACCCCACGACCGCGCCCGTCACCGCTGAGGCCCCGCCCCAGCCGGAGCTTCCGCGAGCCAAGGAATTCACCGCCGTCGACACCAGCAAGCTGGGCACCCTGCCCGACGGCATCGGCATCGCGGTCGGGCAGCCGGCCCCCGACGCCGAGCTCACCGACTTCGACGGCAAGCCCACCACCCTGGGCTCGCTCTACGCCGAGGGCCCGGTGCTGCTGGTCTTCTACCGGGGCGGTTGGTGCCCCTTCTGCAACTTCCAGGTGCGCGAGCTGGTCGAAGGCCGCAAGCGCTTCGCCGAGCTCGGCGTCAAGCCGGTGCTCATCAGCGTCGACCAGCCGTCGGCGTCCACCCGCACCCGCGACGCCTGGCACATCCCCTACCCGGTCCTCTCCGATCCCCAGCTGGCCGCCCACGAGGCATGGCGCGTGGTGCATCAGGTCGACGACGAGCGCTTCTCGTGGCTCGCCGACAAGGGGCTGGACCTCGAGGCCGCCTCGGGACAGACGCACCACAAGATCGCGGTCCCCTCCATCTTCCTGGTGGACGGCGGCGAGGTGAAGTGGGCTCACGCCGACCCCGAGTACAAGGTGCGGCCCACCAACGAGCAGCTGTTCGAGGTGATCACGCAGCACCTGGGGGGCGCATGACCGAGCTCGACATCGCGCTCGAGGCCGCGCGCGCCGCCGGCCAGCTCATCGCCACCGCCGCCGACCAGCCCCGCACCACCGTCGAGCACAAGGGCGACGCCGACCTGGTGACCGAGATCGATCGCCGCGCCGAGGCGGCCATCCGCCAGGTCCTCACCCGGCACACCCCCGACATCCCCGTGCTGGGCGAAGAAGGCGGCGGGGCCGCAGGAGCCACCACCCGCTGGATCGTCGACCCCCTCGACGGCACCACCAACTTCGTGCACGGCTTCCCCTGGTTCGCGGTCAGCATCGCGCTGCAGGTCGACGGCGTGCTCCAGGCCGGCGTGGTCTACCAACCCATGCGTCGCATCGCCTACTCAGCGGCTCGGGGCCACGGAGCCCACGCCAACGGCGCCCCCATGCGGGTGTCGTCGGTCCGAGACCTCGACGGCGCCCTGCTGGCCACGGGCTTTCCCTACGACCGCCGCACCCGCGCCCGGGAGTACGGCGCCTACGTCGAGCACTTCCTGGAGCGCGCCCAGGGCATCCGCCGGGCCGGCGCCGCCAGCCTGGACCTGGCCATGGTCGCGGCGGGCCGCATCGACGCCTACTGGGAGTTCGAGCTCGAGGCCTGGGACGTAGCCGCGGGCTTGCTGCTGGTGCACGAGGCCGGTGGCCGGGTCACGGCCCACGACGGCACCGAGATCGACCTGTCGAAGCCCGCTCCTCTGGCCAGCAATGGGCTCCTGCACGACATCATGGCCGACGAGCTGGAGGCGGTCCGCTCCAAGAACGTTTGACTTTCTGACCCAAATGACTAATCTGGTCAACATGAAGCCCTGGTCCTCCTCCGAGGTCGGTGCGCGGCTCATCGAGCTCATGCGCACCGACGGTCCGCACGCCGAGCTGCGACGCCACATCCTGGAGGTGGCCACCGACCACTTCGTGCGCTTCGGCTACCGCCGCGCCAACGTGGGCGACATCGCCCGCGACGCCGGCATCGGCAAGGGCAGCGTCTACCTGCACTTCGACAGCAAGCAGACCTTGCTGGTGGCGGCCATCGCCGCCGAGAAGATGCAGCTCGTGCCCGGGTTCCAGCGCGTCATGGCGCTCCCGCCGCCCCAACAGCTCGAGGCCCACATCCGCCTGTCGCTCGAGTTCGTGCTCGGCGCGCCGCTGACCTCGCGACTGGTTCGCGGAGACGCGGAGTTCGAGCGAGTGCTTCGCTCGATGGACAGCGACATGGCCGACGATCGCGAGCGTGGTCGGTCGACGATAGCGGCCATCGTTGCGGGCTGCGCTCCCGGACTCAGCGAGGCTCAGCGAGGGCAGCTGGCCGACCTGTTGGGCGCCGTGCTCGTCCTTCCCGCGCACCTCGACGCCACGCCGTCGCTCATGCAGCTCGACCGCGAGACCTTCATCGACCTGTACACGCGCATCTTGACGCGCGGCATCCAGGCGCTGGACGAGTGATGCTCGCCCTCGCCCTGATGCTCGGCATGCCCGCCATGGCCCAGGAGGTCGACGGCTTCGCCGAGGTCAGGGCCCAGGCCTACGCCGGCGTCGACGCCGACATCCCCTTGTTCTTCGTCGAGCGCTTTCGGCCCACCTTCGAGGCGCCCATCGGCGAGCGGGCGGTGCTCACCACCACCATCGAGGCGGGCATCAGCCAGGGCTGGCGCACCAGCAAGGCCTTCACCAACCTCATCGAAGACGAGGGCCTGAGCCCGGCGCTGGCCGACGCCCTGGGCGGCACCAGCTACGACAACGAGGCGCTCGCCATCTCCAGGGCCTCGGACTACCTTTCGGTGGACCGCCTCGCGGTCGAGTTCTACACGTCCAAGGCCGACATTCGCATCGGCCGCCAGGCGCTCAACTGGGGCTCGGGCTTCGCGGTCAACCCCAGCGATCCCTTCCCCGAGTTCCTGCTCTCCGAGCCGTGGAAACCACGCAGCGGGGTCAACGCCATCCGCGTCGACGTGCCGCTCGGCGACCTGAACGGGGCCCAGCTGGTGGTGGCCAGCGACGACCTGTTCCTGCACCCGCGCCTGGCTGGCCGGGTCACCGTCAACGCGCTGAATACCGACTGGTCGCTGGTGGGCGCCTGGCGCGAAGAGGTCGGCTCGGGCATCGCCGGCATCGACATCAAGGGCACCCTCGGCGTCGGCTTCTGGTTCGAGGGGGTGCTGCACATCGACGGCGAGCTCGAGGTCTACGAAGAGCTGGCGGCGGGGGTGGACTACTCCTTCCCGGTGCTCGAGCAGCTGATCGTGACGGTGCAGTACTACCGCAATGGCAACGGCCAGACCGGGTCCGCCGCCCCAACCCTGTTCGCCGAGCGCAAGCCCTTCGAGCCGGCGTTCGGTGGACGGGACTACGTCATGGCCTCGGTGGCCGCGGGCCTCACCCAAGACGTCAGCGCCAGCGCCCTGTGGCTGCAGAACCTCAACGACGGCACCGCCTTCTTCGTGCCCACGCTCTCGCTGGCCGCCAGCCAGTCCTTCGACCTGTCGCTGGCTGGGCAGATTCCGCTGTCGGTCACCGGCGAGGGCGGCGAGTTCCGCCCCTCCGCCGAGCAGCTGCAACAAGACCTGCCCGACGCCACCGGCGGCCTTCGCACCGTCGATCTGGGCGGCCTGGTGCCCGACGCCACCGTCATCCTGTGGACCCGTTTCAACTTCTAGGAGGCCCCATGGCCATCTGTGAGCTCAAGTCCGCGTCGCGCCACTACGGCGCGGGCGCAACCCTGGTGAAGGCGGCCGACAAGCTCGACCTGGTGATCGAGCGCGGCGAGTTCACCGTGCTCTCGGGCCCATCGGGGTCGGGCAAGACCACCGCCCTGAACATGATCGGCCTGCTCGACCGCCCCACCGAGGGCTCGGTCTTCATCCAGGGCACGCAGACCGAGACGCTGGGCGACTGGGCCCTCACCCAGCTGCGCGCCCAGTCCATCGGCTTCATCTTTCAGTCCTTCAACCTCATCCCCGTGCTGTCCGCGGTCGAGAACGTCGAGCTGGCGCTGAGCCTGTCGGGGGCCACCGTTCCGGGCGGCATCCGCAAGGCCGCGTCCGAGGCGCTGGCGTCGGTGGGGCTCGGCGACATGCTCGACCGCCGACCCACCCAGCTCTCGGGCGGCCAGCAACAGCGGGTGGCGGTGGCCCGGGCGCTGGTCAAGAAGCCCGCGCTGGTCATCGCCGACGAGCCCACCGCCAACCTGGACAGCAAGTCCGGCACCAATGTGCTGAACATCATGCGCCAGCTCAACGAGGAGCTGGGCGTCACCTTCCTGTTCTCGACCCACGACCCCATGGTCATGGAGCGCGCTCGGCGGGTGATCCACATCAAGGACGGCCGCATCGACAAAGACGAGCGCATCGGCGATCGAGAGGTGGCCTGATGCTGGTCTTGCGCATCGCCACCCGGAACCTGTTTCGCCAGTTCGGCCGAAACGCGCTGTCGATGGTGTCCATCGTGATGGGCGTGTTCGTCATCGTGGCCGGGCGGGGCTTTCAGAACGGCCTGAACGAGAACATGGTGCGGGCCCAGATCGACAGCGGCTCCGGTCACGCCATGGCCGTGCCCATCGACTACCCGACCACCGGCTTCCGCATGCCGGTGAGCGACGCCTTCGCCCTGTCCCCGCAGCAGCGCACGTGGCTCGACGAGAACACCACCGCGTGGACCCCTCGCATCATCGCCGCCCCTCGGGCCATCCACGACCGTGACTCCATGAGCGTGCGCCTCATCGGGGCCGCCGACACCGATGTCCGCGTGTTTCCGCACAAGAACTGGGACATCCAGGGCGAGTACCCCCAGCCCGGGCAGGTGCTGGTGGCCGCGACGCCCGCGCGCCTGCTGGGGCTGAGCCCCGGCGACGTGCTCACCCTCGAGCAGCGCACCGTCGACGGCGCCATGAACGCCGAGCGCTTCATCGTGAGCGGGGTGCTGCGCACGGGCAACCCGATGATCGACAACGTGGGCGTCATCGCCACGCTGGGCGACGTCGATCGGCTGGTGGCCGCCAACGGGCGCGTGACCCATGTCGCGACCTTGATCGGCAACCGGGACAACGCGCCCGCCTTCGCCACCGACTTCGCCACCGCGCTGCCCGAGGCCGAGGTGCGCACCTGGCAGTCCGAGGTCGAGCCGATGATCGAGGCTCAGTCGGTGCGGCAGACGATGTTCGACATGATCGGCCTCGCGCTGTTGCTGATGGCCGCCACCGGCATCGCCAACACGGTGCTCATGGCCGCCTTCGAGCGCACCCGCGAGATCGGCACGCTGCGCTCGATGGGGCTGCAGCGCCAGGGCGTGGTGGCCATGTTCGCCCTCGAGGGCTTCTGGATGGGGGTGGTGGGCGGCATCATCGGCGCCAGCCTGGGGGGCCTGTTGACCTGGTACTACTCGGTCAACGGCATCAGCCTGACCGCGCTGATGGCCGGCAAACAAGAGGCCATGAGCAACATCCCCATGGCCACCTACCTGTACCTCGAGTTCAGCCCCCCCACCATGGTGGTGGCCTTCGTGGTGGGTGTCGTCGTCTCGGTCCTGGCCTCGATCTACCCGGCGCTGACCGCCTCTGGAATCTCACCCGCCGAAGCCGTGAGGGCATCATGATCGCGTTGTTTCGCCTGTCGTTCCGAAACGCCCTGCGCAACGGTCGCCGAACCCTGCTCACCGCCGCCACGGTGATGATCGGCACGGCCTTCGTGGTCATCACCCTGTCCTTCATGCAGGGCATCTTCGAGGGCATGATCACCAGCTGGCTCGAGGTGAACGGGCCGGTGCGCATCGTGACCACCGAGTACGCCGAGCGCGAGCAGCTGCGCCCCCTGCACGCCAACATCGCCGAGTCCGATCCGGTCGTCGCCAAGCTGGCCGCCATCGAGGGCGTGGCCATGGCGGCGCCCACCATCCGCACCGGGGTGCTGGTGTCCATCGGCGAAGAGCTGGGCGAAGACGGCGCCATGCTGATGGGCAGCACGCCCGACTTCTACGAGCAGCACATCCTGCCCGATGCCACGTTTTCGGCCGGCGAGTGGCTCGACTACGGCGCCACCGACGAGCAAGTCGTGCTGGGCGGCAAGGTGGCCCGCGACACCGGCGCCAAGGTGGGCGACGAGATCCTGCTCATGGGCACCACCCAGTACGGGTCCATGGCCCCCATCTCGGCCAAGGTCGTGGGCGTGATCAGCGGCAACTCCGCCATCGACGCCCAGGCCTACGTCACGCTCGAGATCGCGAGGTGGATGATCGACGTGCCCGATGGCGCGCTCGAGATCCTGGTCTACCCCACCTTCAGCGGCCAGGACCGCGCCGCGCTGGCCCGCGTCAGCGACGACGTGCGCGAGCAGCTCGGCGACGGCTACGCGGTCATCCCCTGGTTCGAGAACGCCATGTGGGTGCAGATGCTGCCCATCACCGACAGCATCAACGTGCTGTTCAGCATGGTGATCATCTTCGTGATGGCGCTCGCCATCTTCAACACGATGACCATGTCGGTGCTCGAGCGCACCGGCGAGATCGGCGTCATGAGAGCGATGGGGCAGTCTCGCTCCGGCGCGGTGGGCTCCTTCCTGGCCGAGGCGTTGATGATCGGCCTGCTGGGCGGCGGACTGGGCGCGCTGCTCGGCGCAGGGCCGGCCTTGTACCTCGAGAGCACCGGACTGTCGTACAGCGCAGATGTGTTGGACGAGATGGGAGGCGAGTACGCCCTCAGCACCGTCATGTACGGCGACCTCACACCCGGAATCCTGGCCATCGCCCTGGTGGTGGGCGTCACCACCGCCCTGCTCGGTGCGGCCCTGCCGTCCATCCGCGCCGCGAACATCCCCCCCTTCGAAGCCATGAGGCAGAGGTAGCCATGATGCGTTCCACACTCGCGTTCTTGTTGTTCATGAGCTCGGTGGCCTTCGCCGCCGACCCCACCGCCGAAGAGCTGATGGCCGCCCTCGACGCCAACCTGCAGGCCGAGACCCAGAAGACGACGGCCACCATGGTGGTCGACGACGGTCGCCGCACCCGCGAGTTCAAGATGACCAGCGTGAGCCGCGGCCGCCACGACACCGCGATGGAGTACCTGGAGCCCGCCCGCGAGAAGGGCACCCGCATGCTCAAGACCGAAGAGCAGATGTGGCTGTACCTGCCTCGCGCCGAGCGGGTGCAGAAGATCAGTGGCCACATGATGCGCCAGGGCATGATGGGCTCGGACGTGTCGTACGAAGACATGATGTCCGACGCCGACTTCGACGAGATGTACGACGCCAAGGTGCTGGGTTCGGAGCAGCTCGACGGCCGCAAGGCCTGGAAGCTCGAGGCCATCGCGAAGGACTCCACCATCACCTACCCCAAGCGCATCATCTGGGTCGACGACGAGTGGCGCATCCCCACCAAACAAGAGCTCTACGCGCTGTCGGGCATGCTGCTCAAGACCTGGACCATGAGCGACGTGCAGGTGATCGACGGCAAGAACGTGCCCATGAAGATGGTGCTGCAGGACGCGCTCAAGGCCGGCAGCTCCACCACCATCATCACCAACGAGCTCACCTTCGATGTGCCGCTCGAAGACGAGGTATTCAGCCGTCGATGGCTGGAGCGAGGCAACTGACGGTTGACCCGCCGGGCGCGCTCCCCTAGTGTCCCGCCCGGAGGCAGCATGAACAAACTCTCGCTGCTGATCCTCATCGCGACGGTCTCGACCGCATGCGCACCCCGCCTGGTTCACACCATGACGGGTACCGAGGATCAGGTGAAGATGATCTATTCCCGCGAACACCCGTTCAACCCCGAGACTGGCGTCATCCAGTGCGCACGCACCGACGACGGCACCCTCACCAACTGCAACTACCTGCAGATCGAGTTCCAGCAATGAGCCGCGTATTGATGATCGCGGCGTTGGTTCTCACCGTGGGCACCGGATGCGCCTCGCGCTTCCTGCATACGGTCACTGATGGCCCGGGCGAGCTGACGCTCATCCAGACCAACGAAAAGAAGTTCCTGGGCTTTCCCAAGCGCGTCTACTGGGAATGCAGCCAGGCTGGGCCTGCAAAGCTCACCTGCGTCAAGGTGTGCGACATCCTGGACGACCAGGGTGACAAGCTCGCCTGTCCATACATCGGCGGGCCCAACGCCCAGCTGGCACCGTAGGAGGATCCCATGCGAAAGCTCTATGTTCCCGCCATCGTCCTCGCTGCAGCCGTCAGCCAGGCCTGTGCGATTCCCAAGATCATGATCGCCGAGCACTACGTCGGTGACACCGCCAAGGTGGCCCGCCACAGCCTGCGCTACGTCAAGACGCAGGCCGAGAGCGAGTCCGGCGCGACCGACCTGATGAACTACTACATCCAGATCTGTGACGTCGAGGGCAAGCAGTCCACCAACTGCGAGACCACCCTCGTGCTCGAGAACGTCGCCCAGTACCGGGTGAAGTGAGGCCATGATGAAGAAGATCTTCCTGCCCCTGCTCGCCCTCGCCCTGTCCACGGGCTGTGCCACCAAGGTTCGCATCGTCTCCGCGCAGGCGTGGGACGAAGCCGGAACCGGCATGTACATGGCCTACTGGGAGGGCACCTGCTACGGCAGCTCCTGCACCAACGGCGATGGCCTGGTCAGCTGGTGCCGCATTCGCGACGACAACAGCATGGACTGCGACGCCCAGACCGAGGTCAACAACCTGCTCGCCCAGAAGGGCAAGGCGCCCACCTCCGTCGATCCGTAGTCTTCGTCGGCGCTTGATGGCCATGCCGGCATAGACTGCCGGCATGGCCACCACCGACCTACAGAAGCTCGCCTTCCGCTACCACGTGCTGCACGCGCTGGTGATTGCCGACCGTCAGCTCGACCCCGACGAGATGCGGGTCTACGAGCGCATCCTGCCCGAGATGCAGGCGGCAGGCCTGATGGACGAGCACCGAGAGCCGACCGCGGCCTACCTGCCGGCCCGCGCCGAGGCGCTGACCCAGCTCGCCGATGCCCTGTCCGACGACGACAAGAAGGCCCTGATGGCCGAGTTCCGTGAGCTCGCCAGGTCCGACCACGATCTGGCCGACACCGAGCGATCGATCTTCGACGCCGCCGCCGGCGTGCTGGGGCTCGATCTCGAGGTCGCGTGGCAGGTGCTTCGAGGCTGAGCCTCAGGGACCCTCGGCCGGCGCATCGCCTGCCGGCGCGTCCCCCTCGGGGCCCTCTTCAGCCGCGTTCGCCGGCAGGTCGCCGCACAGCCAGCTGACGGAGCTGCCGTCCTTTCCGGCTCGGGTCAGCTCGATGCGCTGCTCCTTCTCGACCGTCTGATCGCTGACCACCCAGGTGTGTTCGCCCTCGGTGAACGACCAGCTCTGGGTCTTCATGAGCTCGCCCGCGGCCTGGCTGGTGTGCTTCACCTCGCCGGTGGTCGAGACCTCGGGCTTGCCGAGCTCGCCAAAGCGCACGTGCACGGCGTCACCCTTGCTGCAGACAGAGAGCACCTCGGGCACCCGCTCCGGGAGCGCGCAAGAGAGGGTCACCGTCTCGCCATCGGCGCAGTGCGTGCCTTCTAGCACCTCGGCGCTGCTGCCAGCCGCCTCGGGGGCCACTTCTTGACCTTCGGTTGTTGTGGTTTCTTTCGGCTTTTCCGAGGAACCGCCGCAGGCCAGGATCAGGATCATCAGGTTGAGCATGGCTGAGGTTACCGTGCGGCATGCGCTCGTTGTTCCTCATCCTTCCGCTCGTCGCTTGTGCCACCGAGTACGTGCCCGACACATCCGAGCCCGATCTCAGCGACACCGCCGACGTCGACACCGCCGAGGCCGACGCAGACGCTGATGCCGACGCAGACGCAGACGCGGACGCTGACGCGGACGCCGACGCCGACGCAGACGCGGACGCGGACGCGGACGCTGATGCCGACGCTGACGCAGACGCGGACGCGGACGCCGACACCGATCCCACCGGGCTCCAGGCCTGCTACCTGGGTCCCAACCGCGACCACCAGCAGTGCCTGCCGCTGGTGCAGCCCTCCACGATGCCCGCCGGCTACGTGTACCCGGTGCACAGCAGCCCGCAGTACCGCGAGCCCATCGCCTGGCTCGACCTCGACGCGATCGACCCCAGCATTCCGCTCGCCCCCAACTTCGTGCTCAACGAGATCGCAGCGTCGTACAAGGGCCGCTACGCCGTCGTCCAGGTGCACGCCATCGACAGCCTGCAGGCGGTGCGCGACGACACCGGGGCCCTGGTGGTGAACAGCGGCTACCGAAGCCCCGACTACAACGCATCGGTGGGCGGCGTGGTCACCAGCCGACACATGTACGGCGACGCCTTCGACCTCGACCCGGTCAGCGTGTCCCTCAACCAGCTCATTGTCGACTGCGAGAATCACGGCGCCGGCTTCACCGCCCTGTACACCGGCCACGTGCACTGCGACTGGCGCGCCGACGACGTCGACACCTGGTTCTTTGGCACCGCCCGCCGCTCGGCGGTCTCGCTGCTGCTGCCCCAGCTCGACGCCACCATCGTGCCGGTGGCCGGCGAGCTCACCGCCCCGGCGACCGGCTTCGACGAGGGCGAGCCCCTGCGCGAGTGGTTCGCCTTCGCCGCCGACGGCACGCTCGTGCACACCGCCACCGGCGAGGTCTACACGCCGCCAGCGGGCGCGCAGCGCGTCGAGGTGATGGTGGGCGGCAACGTGCTGCGCTCCACCGCGCTGGGAGCCCTCCCATGACCCGCCTCCTGCCCCTCTTCATCGTCTTCCTCACCGCCGTCGCCTGCAGCGACGCCGCTCCCCTCGACGACACCACGGTGCAGACCGACGCCGACGCCGACGCCGACGCCGACGCCGATGCCGATGCCGATGCCGATGCCGACACCGACGTCGGCTCCACCGTGCTCATCAACGAGCTGATGGCCGACAACGAGGCGGGCAGCCAAGACGAGGCCGGCGACTTCGACGACTGGCTCGAGCTGTACAACCCCGGCTCCGAGCCCGTGATCCTGGCAGGCATGGGGCTCACCGACGACGTGGGCAACGCCACCCCGTGGACGCTGCCCACGGGCACCACCCTCGATGGCGGCGCCTACCTGGTGATCTGGCTCGACGACCAGCCCGATGACGGACCCCTGCACGCCGACTTCCGGCTCTCGGCCGACGGCGAGACCGTCACCCTGCTGGCCGCCGACGGCATCACCACCGTCGACGAGGTCACCTTCCCGGCCCAGGCCACCGACATGTCCTTCGCCGCGGTGCCCGACGGCGCCGCCAACTGGACCGAGGCCACCCCGACCCCTGGCGAGACGAACGGCGTGCCGTAGCAGGTTACCCCCGTCGAGGTGCGGCAGTGGGAGGGACGCAATAGCAGCGTCGACGGGTTCGAACCCGCCGGAGGTACTGAATGCTGAGCCTGCTGCTCGCCACCCTGCTCACTGCCAGCGCGGCCGACCACGACGGCACGTGGACCATGCTGTCGCTCACCAGCCCCGACGGCACCAAGACCGCAGAGCAGACCTACCCCGAGGGCTGCACCAGCGAAGAGCTGTGGAGCTTCGACAAGGGCCTCGTCATGCGGGGCCACCGCCGCAGCTGCCCCAAAGACGACGCCGTCGAGACGTGCGAGGTCTGGGTCGAGGTGATGGCCAGCGACGCCGCCAGCATCCTGATTCCGTACACCACCGAGGCCCTGTCCCAGGTGGACACGGCCGTGATCAACGAGACCACCAAGAAGGGCGCCACCACCACGCGCAAGGTCGAGTCCAGCCGCCTGTGTGGCGTGCGCCTCGACAAGGCGACCTGGGAAGCCAAGCTCGACGGCGAAGAGCTGCTGCTGACCCTGGCTGGTGGCGGCGTCGAGTGGCGCCTGCAGAGGAGCAAGTGATGCGTTTCGCCCTCGTCGCCGCCCTGGCCGTGCTGGCCGCCCCCTCCACCGCACTCGCCCACGGAGCCGGCAAGCTCACCGGCATGTGGCGCGTGCACCAGATGATCGTCGACGGCAAGACCCAGACCTTCCCCGAGGCCTTCAAGACCATGGACGAACGCGCCGTCTGGGGCCGTCAGCTGTGGGTCTTCGAAGAAGAGGCCATCACCCTGGCCACCCAGGTCGCGCTGCGCAACCGCGAAGACGTCATCGACAAGGGCAGCAAGAAGACCCGCGACGCCGAGTACATGTGGTGCCAGGCCCAGGCCACGGTGCCCCTGCGCTGGGTCGACGGGCACGACCCGGCCCTGCCGTCGATGGTGCACATCCACGCCAGCGGTGCACGAACCGCCGGCAAGACCGACGTCAGCGGCGCCTGCAACCTGGACCTGAAGCTCGGTGATCTGGTGCAGGTCGACAATGGCCCGGGGGCCCCCAAGGGGGCGTCCACGCTCACCAACAAAGACGAGAGCTTCGTGGTGGTGCTCGTGCCCGACGGCCGCCCCGCCGAGCTCGACGACTTTGTCGAGGGCCAGAACAAGCTGGAGTAGGCCGCCGCCCAGCGGCCCGCGCCGTCAGCCGGTATGCTCGCGTCATGCGCAGCCTCCCCGCAACCGCCGTGCTCGCTCTCGCCGCTGCGTGCGTGCGCATCAGCGACGAAGCCCACACCGAGGTGCTCGACGCCGACCACGATGGCGTGTTGCTCGGTGACGACTGCGATCCGAGCGATGCGAGCGCGGGCGCACCCGTCGACTGGTTCGCCGACGCCGACGGCGACGGTTTTGGCACGGCAGCGGCGTCGGTCCAGGCCTGCAGCCAGCCCCAAGGCTACGTGGCCAGCGCCAGCGACTGCGACGACGCCGACCCCACCGTGCACCCCGACGCGGCCGAGCAGTGCGATCCCGCCCAGCGCGACGAAGACTGCGACGGCGCCGCCGACGACGCCGACCCCGACGGCGCCCTGGGCACCACCAGCTGGTACGCCGACACCGATGGCGACGGCCTTGGCGATGCCGACATCGCCTCGCTCGCATGCCAGCCCGGCGATGGTGAGGTGGGCAACGCCCTCGACTGCGACGACACCGACGCCGACATCGGCGACGGCGAGCTGTGGTTCGACGATGCCGACAGCGACGGGCACGGCGACCCCGCCACCGCCACCCTCGCCTGCGCGCCGGCCAGCAACCAGGTCGCCACCAGCGACGACTGCGACGACACCGACGGCACCGCCCTGCCCGACGGCACCGAGTTCTGCGACAGCGTCGACAACGACTGCGACGGCATCGTCGACGAGGGACACCCCAACAGCGACGGCGACAACCTGGCCGACTGCGTCGACGACACGGTCTGGGCCGAGCACTTCGACAGCGGGCTCACCACCACCGACATCGGGTGGACCGAGTACGGCGAGCCCATCACGTGGTTCCTCGAGACGGGCCAGCTGGTCACGTCGAGCGTGGTCGACCCCTGGCAGCGAACCCTGGTGGTCGGGCCAGAGCTGGGCCCGCTCACCCGCTACACGGTCAACGCACGCCTGCAGCACGCCGACTACGGCACCCAGTGGACGGGCGTGGTGTTCGGCTTCGTCGACGTCAACAACTACCTGTACATCCGCTGGAACGGCCCCTCCGGCCACACCAACGGCTCGTACGACTACGCCACCGAGCTGCGCCTGGTGCGCGTGCTGGGCGGCAGCCACAACGTGCTCTTCTCTGAAGCCGTGCCCTTCTTGAGCAGCAGCGACCCCTTCGACCTGGTGATCACGGTCGACGAGTCGGACGTGAGCTTCACCCTCACCGGGGTGTTCGACACCGACAAGACCCTGTCGGGCTCGGCGACCGACCCCGTCGGCCCCATCGTGCTGGGCAGCACGGGCTTTGCCCGCGGGGGCGGCGGCAGCTCCGACGGGGTACGCCAGTTCCGCTACGACTTCATCGAGGTGACGCAGCCGTAGTTGCTGGGTTGAGCCCCAAGTCGGCTCGACAACGGCGGCGTCACCTCCCCTTCATGCGCTGGAGCATCGCGCCGACGCGCCGCAGCAGTTGCTGCTTCTCGGCGCCGCCTGGCAGCTCGATGAGGTCGAGCACCGCCAACGCCTCGCCGGCAGAGCCCTGCGCGATGCGGAAGTGGTTGCGACCGGGCTTTCCGCCGCGGCTCAGTCCCTCCGCGACGTTGAGCACGACGCTGTCGGCGGCGCGTGTGCCTTGGTCTCGGAGGTGGGCGGTGCCAGTTGGCCAGTCGGATTGCCGCATCGGCGCCGACCCTGCACCCCCGGCGCGCAGCGAGGGTCGGTCCCCCGAACCCCTGGCCGGCTGGAGTCGAGAGGCTGGACGGCGGATTCGAAGCGCGGCGGTCGATTCTCGGTCTCGAGGTCGACTGCTCGGTCTCGAGGTCGACTGCTCGGTCTCGAGGTCGACTGCTCGGTGTCGAGGTCGATTTCTCGGTCTCGAGTTCGGTCTCGGCGAGAACGCCTTCGACTTCGACTTCGACTTCGACTTCGAGCGCGAACTCGAACGTCGTCCTCGGACGCGCGCACCCACAATGAGAAGCGCCGGACCACGGGCCGATCTGAAGCGGACTTCGAACTCAACCCACTAGAACACCACGCTCACCACGCCACCGACGCCCGCCGCCACCGCCACGCCGCCTGCCACGGCGCTGGCCGTGCCCAGGCGGTTGGTGCGGCCCCGCCAGTAGTCGGCCTGCTCGGCGCTGGTCGCCGACGCGTGCTCGCTGCGGGACTGCAGCGCGGTGCCGTACAGCACCGCCCCAGCGATGGCCGCCACGCCGGCGCCGGCGAACATCGCCACCGGGGCGGCCGCACGCCGGGTCGGTGGCGGCGCCACGGGCAGCTCGACCGGCGGTTTGCCCACCGGCTGATCGACAGGCAGGGGCGGGTCTTCGTCGGGCACGGCGACCCCCTCGGTCGCCAGCGGCGCCACGGCCGGGATCTCGTCGCCGCTCTGCAGGTACTCGGTGAGCCGCAGCGACCCCGACTCGGCATCGAGCAGCTGCAACAGCATCGGCCGGTCAGCAGGCCGGGTGGCCGAGTCGACGCCATCGACGCGGGCCTTCAGGTGCCCGGGCAGCAACAGCAGCGCGCGCTCCCCGGCTCCCGCAGCGCGCGCGTCCTCGAACAGCACAGCCATGGGGTGCGCCGGCGCCACCACGTCTTCGGGGATCGTGATCTGGGAATCGGCCGCCACCGCCGCCCGAAAGCGATCCCGCGCCCCGTCGGCATCGCGCGCGATGAAGGCGGCCATGCCCTGCACGCGGTGGATCTCGGCCGCCAGCCCCGCGTCGATGGGCGCGTCCGCGCAGCCGATGGCCTGGGTGGCCTGCCGATGCGACGCCACGAAGCGATCGACGTCCATCTCGCCAAAGGCCGCCAGCGCCTCGTCGAGCTGGGCACCGATGGCCTGGGGGCTCGCGGGGCACTCCGCCCGGGCCGGCAGCGCCGGCAGCAGCAGCAGCAGTGGGAGCACGACGCGCATGTCGCGACGATACCGCGTGTTCGGGTACGCTGCTCGCCGGAGGCGGACGGGATGTCGACTTGGTTGATGGCGGTGCTGGCGTGCAGCCCGACGCCCCCCTCCCTCGAGCTCGCCGCCCCCTCGGTGGGGCTGCATCCAGATGCGCCCGACACCACGGTCGCGCTCTCGGCGACCGCATCCGGTGGATCGGCCTACACGTGGTCGTGGTCGCGAGACGGCGAGGCCACCGCCCACACCGGACCCACCGTGCCCGCCGCCGACACCACGCGCGGCCAGGTGTGGGAGGTCACGGTCACCTCGGTGCGCGAGGGCCACAGCAGCCCGCCGGCCACCGCCACCGTGACCATCGCCAACAGCGCCCCCAGCGCTCAGCAGGTGCAGATCGAACCCGCGCAGCTGGCGGGCGGCGAGACCCCATCCTGCGCGCACACCCTCGTCGACGCCGACCAGGACACCCCCACCGCGAGCATCGAGTGGTTCGTGCACGGCCAGAGCGTCGGCACCGACGCACCGGTGGCCCGCCACGGCCAGGCCATCGCCTGCCAGGTGGTGCCGGATGACGGCACCGATGTCGGGCCCGCAGCGCGATCCGCCACCGTGTTCGTGGGCAACCACGCGCCCGACATCCACTCCCTGGCCATCGAGCCCGCCAGTGCCCACAGCGAGCAGGCGCTGAGCGCCGTGATCGACGTGTCCGACGCCGACGGCGACACCCTGTCGCTGACGTGGAGCTGGCAGGTCGACGGCACCGCCCTGCCCGGCACCGCGAGCACGCTCGAGCCTGGCCCGTACCAGCGCGGCGACGAGGTCACCGTGACCGTCGGCGCCTTCGACGGGTACCAGGCCAGCACCCGGTCCAGCACCATCACCATCGGCAACGCCCCGCCCGCGCCCCCACAGGGGCGGCTGGAGCCATCGATCGCGGTGGCCCAGATCGACGACTTGGTGTGCGCCATCGCCGTGCCCGCCGCCGACCCCGACGGCGATGTGCTCGACCACACCATCGAGTGGCTGGTGGACGGCGTCGCCTTCACCGATGCCGTGGACGGCGTGCACTCAGCCGACACCGTGCCCGCTGACGCGCTGGGCATCGGGCAGGTCTGGACCTGCACCATCCGAGCCACCGATCCCGACGGCCTGCAGTCCCAGGCGACCCTCTCCACCACCATCGGCGACCGCTGCACCCCCCACTACCCCGCAGACTTCGCCTTCCCGGTCGACGACTTCGGCGCCGACGCCCCTGCACCCCTGGCCCTTCCCGACCCCGACGGGCTCGCCATCGATCCCTTCACCGGCGCCTGTATGCGTCGGCTGAACGACGGCTACAACCTGGGCATGCCCGGTCGACGCGCGACCTTCGTCAGCCCCGGCGGCCTGTGGTTCGCACCTCAGAGCGGGTACAACACCACCGACTTCTACCGCCTCGGCGACCTGAGCCACTCCCACTGGAAGCAACACGTCGTCTACTGGACCGACGATGGCGACGGGGTCGACGGCACGTACCACTTCTTGTCCGGCGGACGTGTGCACCGCGGCGAGGCGCTCACCGGCACCGAGGTCGAGGTGTTCGACGCGCTGGCCGCCATCCAGTCGGCCTTCCCCGCCCAGGGCATCGAGGGCTTCCGCCTCCACGATCTGTCCAACCCCCACCTGTGGGTCTTCGTCGCCCAGACCGACCAGACGTACATTCACCCCGCAATGATGACCGTCGATCCGGACACGCTGGCGGTGGTGGGCACCCTGGACCTGCCCTCGGGCCTGCTGTCCAGCCACCGGCAGGCGGACGTCGCCGTGTCCCCCAGCGGCGAACACGTGCTCATCGAGGACTACTACTCCGACGAGCTGGTGGCGCTCGACCGCACCCTCACCGTCGAGCAGCCCATCGCCACCACGCCGCGCCAGTTCCAGCCCGTCACCCTGGCCGACGGCCGCGATGCGGTGGTGTACCGCGACGAGGCCGGCGGCTGGCTGACCTTCAAGACCCTCGACGGCACCGGCGAGGGCGGAGCGCTGGTGAAGCTCGAGACCCAGCACCGCTTTCGCTTTGGCCTGCAGAATCCTCCAGGGTGGGTCCTGGTGGACGTGATCGAGGAGGTGCTCCCCCCCCGAGCCTGGTCGGACGGCCGCCTGCTGCTGGTCGAGCTGCAGCCCAGCGGGCGCGTCATCACCCTGGCCCACAACCGCTTCGACGGCGACCCCGAGTACCAGGCGCACGGCCCGCCCTTCGCGAACCCGGACTTCACGCGCGTCTACTTCGAGAGCAACTGGGGAGCGAGCGTCAACGCCCCCAACCTGTTCGAGCTGTACGTGCCCGAGGGCGCGCTGCCGTAAACCGGCGCTTACAGACGCCGTACCGACGCCTTACCCCCATTGCAGCGGGGTTTCCTTAGAGTTGAAGCATGGACGGCGCCCCACCCCGCCGCCCGGAGGAACCGCCGATGCTTCGCTCGCTGTCCACCCCCGCCCTGATGGCGCTGGCCCTCACCCTGGTGGGCGCCAACGCCCTGTTGGGCATGCCGCTCGCTCATGCCGAAGGCGAAGAGCAGGTCCTGAACGTGGACATTCCCACGCGCTTGCCCATGAACGCCGTGCTCGGGTCGCAAGCACCGACTCAGCAGGTCGACGGCCTCACGGTGGCGCTCGAGCGCACCGACGAGGGCGTGCTCGCCGTCGCCTTCACCAACCCCACCGACCAGGCCATCCCCGTCGCCAACGCCGCCCGCGTGGTCCAGACCAACTACCAGCCCATGGGCCGCATGGGCCCGATCCCCCTCGAGGTCGCCGCCACCAACATCGAGCTCGCGGTCCCCGCCGGGCAGACCCGTCGCGTGGTCTTTGCCAATGTGACCGTGCCGGCCCCGCAGCCCGACCCCAGCGAGGGCGAGCCCGCCGAGGGCGAGCCCCTGCCCATCCAACTGTTCATGGGCAGCACCACCACCGAGCTCCTGCTCGGCGACCAGCTGATCGCGCGTCTGGACGCCTGACTCAACGGTCGGAGGGGGCGCCCGGTACTCCGGTTGGGCCCCACCCACCCTTGGAGTCTGCATTGCCGTCCACCGTCCCCACCCCAGTCCTCGTCCTTGTTGGAGCCGCCTTGTTGGCAGCCAATGCCATGATCATCGCCGATGTCGCGCATGCGTTCGGGCACCGCACCCGGGTGGTCGTCGACACGCCAGAACCTCCCCAAGACCGCCTGGGTGGTGGCTACATCGGCCACCAGGACTGGGCGAAGGTGGGCAGCCTGTACGTGATCATCGCCAAGCGAGGCAAGCGGGTCGTCCTGATCTTCGGCAACCCCAACAGCCACCGCGTGAACTGGAAGGGCGACGTCTTCCTCACCAACACCACCGGAACAGAGAGCATCAGCCGTGTCGGCTTCGGTCCGGGTTCCAGGACGATGGCGCGACAGGTGTTCCGGGTGCACCTGAACCCCGGCCAGACCGTCGAGGTGCCGTTTCGCGGCGTCACCATCGACGACACCGACGAGGTCCCGCGGGGGCTGGTGGCGCACGTCGGTCGAAAGATCGTCACGCTGCTGGCCGAGGTGCAGGAGTGAGGCGCGCGCTGCAGACCGGCATCGTGCTGTTGTCGGCCAACCTCGTGTTCCTGGCTGGCTGGACCGCGCTCTCCCCCGAGCCCGCCCCCCAGGCGCTCATGCCCGCGGCCGAGGGCGAGCTGACCGACCTGGCCATCCAGTTCCACCGCCCGGGCGAGCGCCTGTTCCTGGACGTGTACGGCCAGCTCCTGCAGGCCCTGGACCCCTCGGTCACCGTGCACGTGGTGACCGCAGATGCCACCGACGAGCAGCACTTCCGCGCCGCCTATGCCACGTGGTTTCCCGACGCGGACGGGCCCTCGCTGCGCTTCGCCCACACCGACAAGCCCATCACCAGCTGGATGCGCGACCGGCTCGCCGTGGTGGGCGACCACCTGCTGGCGCCCGCCGCGCCGATGCCCGGGGTGCAGGAGCGCGTGAACGACTGGACCGTGCCGTGGACCCTGGGCGAGCACCTGGACCGCCCCGTGGCCCAGTCCACGTGGACCTTCGAGGGCGGCGACCTCATCTCGGGCCCGGAGCGCGCCATCGTGGCCAGCCCTCTGTTCGACCGCAACCCCGACGTGCCCGAGCACGAGCTGATCGCCCTGCTGGAGCGCGATCTGGGCCGCCCGGTGCTCGCGCTGCACGACACCCCCACCCACCACATCGGCATGTTCCTCACCCCGATCGGTGCCGGACGCGTCGCCGTCGCCGACCCCACCCTGGGCCTGCAGGTCCTGGCCGACGCCGGCCTGCAGCCCGAGACCGTGCTCGCTGGAGGGGCGCCCATCGGGCGCGTCTCAGACGAGGACCTGGCCCGCTTCACCGGTGTGGCCCAGCAGCTCGAGGCCCAGGGCTTCGATGTGGTGCGCCTGCCCGTGCTGCCCACCACCCAGGACTACGCCTGGATCACCTACAACAACGTGCTCGCCGAGACCCGCGACGGGCGCCTGCACGTGTACATGCCCACCTACGGGGTCGACGCCCTCGACGAGGCGGGCACCCATGCCTGGCAGGCGGCTGGGGCCGTCGTGCATCCGATCGATGTCGAAGCGCTGTTCAGGCTCGGCGGCAGCGTTCGTTGCCTCACCGCACCGGTCGGTCGACAGATTCCTTGACGCCGCTGTGACAAGCGTTAAGCAGGGCGTGTCGTGAGAGAGGTCCGTGGCGGCCAATAGGCCCCTCACTCCGGCATTGACGTGAATCCGCGGCTTCCCTTCTGGAGGTTGTATGTTCCGCTTTGCCCCCGTTCTCGCCCTTGCCCTGTTCACCGGCTGCACCGCACCGACCGCTGTCGAGTACGACGCGTCCGTCGACAGCACCGAAGATGCGCGCACCCTCGACCTCGCCGAAGAGCTGGGCCTGCTGGCCTACCTCAACAGCGAGTCGGTCACCGAGTCCATCCTGGACAGCTACCTCGACCGCCGCGCCGCTCGCTCGCTCACCCACCACCGCAACGGCCCCGACGGCGTGTTCGGCACGGGCGACGACAACCTGTTCGACAACGTGGCCGAGGTCGACGCGCAGCACTACGTCGGCAACAGCGCCATCGAGGCGATGATCTGGCAGGCCGGCGCCTACGGCTTCGTGCCTCAGGGCAACGACCACGTCGGCCGCTGGGACGGCGTCGACTTCACCCTCGATCAGCTGTCCGGCACCCTGGCCTTCGCCAACGAAGCCAGCCACGACCAGCTCGACTACGACATGGGCCTCGACCGCCGCGCCGCCGACAGCATTATCGAGGCGCAGCCCATCGCGTCCATGGACGAGCTGGCCGGCCTGTACTTCGTGGGCAAGACCGCGCTGTCCACCCTCAAAGACCACGTCATCGCCAACAGCGGCGCCGGCGTGCACGAAGACTGCGACACCACCGCCGACTGCGCCGAGGGCCTCGTGTGCATGGGCGAGATCGCCTACAACAGCGGCATCATGTGCCAAGACGAGTCCACCTGGGACAACTTCACCTACGACGAGGCCAGCGAGATCCCCGACAACGGCAGCCTGGTCACCCACATCACCGCCCAGGGCCTCGCCAGCGTGCCCGTCGACGTCGTGCTCACCCTCGACATCGACCACCCGCGCCCCTCGGATCTGTACGTCACCATCGAGCACATCGGCTACGAGGGCGTCGTCTGGGACCACGAGCTGAACCCCAGCGAAGACAACATCATCCGCGCCTTCCCCAGCGACGACATGGCCAACGGCGACTACACGGTCACCATCCGCGACACCGTCAGCGGCGAGACCGGCGAGCTGCGCGGCTGGAACCTGTACATCGTCAGCACCTGGGACTGAGCTTCGACCGCGGTCGAACTTGACCCTGACGAACATCTAATTAGATAGACATCGAACATGAGGTGTTCGATGTCCGAGGAAGAGTTCCAGACGCTGCTGTCGTTCTTCAAGGCGCTCGCCCACGAGAGCCGGCTGAAGATGATCGGCATCCTGGCCGAGCGCGAGGCGTCGGTCGGCGAGCTCGCCGCACTGCTCGAGCTGCGCGACCCGACCGTCAGCCATCACCTGGCCAAGCTGCGCAAGCTGGGTCTGGTGACCAGCCGCGGCGAAGGCACGGTGCGCTACTACCGCCTGGTGCCCGACGCGCTCGAGGGTCTCGCCAAGCGCGTGCTCGCGCCCAACGCCAGCGAGGTCATGACCTCTCGGGTCGACGAAGACCGCTTCACCGACAAGGTGATGCGCGCGTTCGTCGAAGATGGGCGCATCATCCGCATCCCGGCCACCAAGAAGAAGCGCAACGTGCTGCTGGACTGGCTGGCCGAGAACTTCGAGTTGGGGCGCACCTACCCCGAGCTCGAGGTGAACGAGATCCTGCAGCGGCACCACTGGGACAGCGCGACCCTGCGCCGCGAGCTGGTGGACGGCGGCTGGATGAAGCGCGAGCGCGGAATCTACGAGCGGGTGGAGGGGTAGGCGAGGGAGGGCGCGCGCCCCTCCCGAGTGATACCCTCCCATCTCCCCGGGAGATCCCGTTTGCGCGCTTCGACTCGCATCTTGGCAGCTGGCACGCTGCTGCTCGCCATCGCCTGCGGCCTTCAGATGGAGGCGGCCGACGAGGCGCAGCTGATCATCGACGAGACCGCGGCGCTGTCCACCACCATCGGCACCGCCCGCACCGATCTGGACGGCCGCCTGGCCTCCAGCGCCGTGCCCAACGCCAAGGCCCTGGCCGACCGCGAAGCCCTGGCCAAGGCCTTCGACGAGGCCGAGGCCAAGCGCGCCGAGGCCCAGGCCTGCGCCGACGGCCTTCAGCTCATGCTCGAGCGCGACGAGTTCGCCGAGTCCGACAAGGTCATGGGCATGAACCGGCGCTGCCGCACCCTGCTCGACCGCATCCAGCTCGAGCTCGACAAGCCGGGCACCACCCTGTCGCGGTGGGAATCGCTGCTGAGCCCCGACAGCGACGAGGTGGCGGGCGCCTTCGAGCGCGGCAGCCAGGCCAGCGTGACCATCGGCGACGCCCAGCGCTGGAAGAGCCGCGTCGGCGAGATGAGCAACGCCTACCCCTTCAAGGCCGAAGACCTGCAGGCGCGCTACGCCGACCTGCTCGAGCACGGCACCGAGCTCGACGACGCGATCGAGTCCGGGCGTGTGCAGAAGGGCCGCATCGGCACCGACAAGGTCGACGCTGCCGAGCTGGCCAAGGCCGTCGACACCATCGAAGAGAACGTCGCCATCATCGAGTACGCCGCGGGCGACATCGACACGCGCCTCACCCAGCTGCCCCAGGAGCGCACCAAGGTCCTGGTGCAGCTCGAGCGCATCCCCGCGTACTACGTGCGCATCAACCAGTGGAGCTGGTCGAGCTCCACCAGCGGCGACGGCACCGTCACCGACCTGGGCTGGCAGCAGGTCAGCGAAGAGGTCTACCAGGCCGCCGAAGACGGCCACACCGTGCTCGAGACCACCGGCTCCGAGTCCTACGACGGCACCAGCACCGAGATCGTCGACTGGGACATGGGCTACACCGCGTGGGCCACCACCATCGAGCGCATCGATGGCCTGGACGGCGACGCCGTGCGCGCCGAGATCGACGCCGACACCTTCTGGGACCTGTACACGGTCAGCACCACGCTGCACGACCTGTTCCCCAGCCAGGGCATCGTGGTCGACCGGGTCGAGGGCACGGCCAAAGACGAAGACAACATCCCGCTGGCCGTCGACCTCACCACCACGCTGGTGATCTCGCAGAAATACCCCGGCCAGTACCCCGACGAGGCCGCCCAGACCCCCTCCATCGACGGCGTGCCCATCACGTTGGTGGGCCACCCCGACTACGGCCAGTGGGACGGCGACACCTGGACCTTCGCGCCCTGGTTCCAGAGGTGGTGGAAGACCGGCGCCGGCAAGCGCTCCGAGCTGGGCAACGACATGGTCGAGGGCGGCTGGACCAAGACGCGCCACGACCCCTACACCGCCTGGCGCTCGTCGGTCGGCTGGGACCAGCAGTACGACAGCAACGGTCGCTGGCACGTGTTCATCTTCAGCCGCGGCGCCTACCGCGCCTTCGGCCGCCGCGGAGCCGCCACCCTGCGCGGCGCCGGCCCCGCCCACCGCAGCAGGGGCCTCGGCGGCGGTAAGTGACCGAGCCTCGGGCCAACACCCAGACCTGGGTGCTCGGGCTGGCGGTCTTTGCCACGGGCTTCTCGGGCCTGATGGCCGAGTACAGCGTGTCCACGGTGGTGGCCTACCTCACCGGCGACACCATCGCCGCGTACTCGTTGCTCATCGGCGTGTTCATGGCCGCGATGGGCGTCGGCGCGTTCGCGTCCGAGCGCATGAGCGACGGCGACGAGCTGGCCCGCTACCTGCTGGTCGAGGTGCTGCTCTCGGTGTGCATCGCCACCAGCTCCCTGGTCATCACCCAGCTGGCGATCTACGACCTGACGTGGCCGGGCGCGCTGTTCATCGCCGGCATCATCGGCACGCTGATCGGCTTCGAGATCCCGCTGCTGGTGCGCTTCAACGACAAGCGAAACATCGTGCTCAAGCGCAACATCGCCGTGGTGCTGGGCGCCGACTACCTGGGCGCCTTCGTGGCCAGCATCGCCTTCATCGGCTGGTTCTTGCCGGTGCTGGGCGCCATCGCCACCCCGGCCGTGGCGGGCGCCGTCAACCTGGCCATCGCAGCGCTGGTGGCCATCGTGTTTCGCGAGCACACCGCCCTGGGCCGCGTGGTCACCGGCGGCGTGGTCGCCGGCATCGTCGTGGGCGGGGTGGCCACCTACGGCGATCAGGTCGTGTTCGCCGCCGAGCAGAAGCAGTACGGCGACCCCATCATCTTCAGCGAGCAGACCCCGTTCCAGAAGATCGTCGTGACCCGCTTCAAGAACGAGTACTGCCTGTTCCTGAACGGCCAGACGCAGATGTGCACCAGCGACGAGCGCCGCTACCACGAGGCGCTCATCCACCCGGCCCTGTGGCTCAAGCCCGACGCGCGCAACGCGCTGGTGATGGGCGGCGGCGACGGACTGGCCGTGCGCGAGCTGCTTCGCTACCCCGGCATCGAGTCCATCACCCTGGTCGACCTCGACCCCCGCGTGGTCGAGATCGCACGCGAGCTGCCGCCGCTGGTGGCCGCCAACGAGGGCAGCCTCACCGACGAGCGCGTGCACGTGGTCAACGCCGACGGCTACTCCTGGGTGGGCGACAGCCGCGAGCTGTTCGACGTCATCGTCATCGACCTGCCCGATCCCGGGAACGTCGCGCTGGCCCGCCTGTACAGCCGCGAGTTCTACACCGCCGTGCGCGACCACATGAGCCCCGACGGCGTCATGGTGACCCAGTCGGCCAGCCCCATCCACGCCAACGAGACCTTCGCCATCATCTGGCGCACCATCGACGACGCCGGCCTGCAGCCGCTGCCCTACCGCGTCAACGTGCCCAGCTTCGGCGACTGGGGCTTCAACGTGGCCGTGCGCGACGGGCAGATGACCGCGGGCCAGATGGCAGCCAAGCTCGACCGCTTCGACCCGCCGGTGCAGACGACCTTCCTGAACAACAGCGCCATGGTGGCCGCCACCCGCTTCGAGAAGGGCATCTTTCCCGACGACACCGACGCCATCCCGGTCAGCCGGCTGATGCAGCCCACGGTGTACCAGGCCTACCAGCGGGCCTGGAAGCGGGCCGACTGATGGGCTGGACCAGAGCCACAGAGGGGTCCATTCGGCTCGGTGATCGGCTGCGAATCGAAGGCTCGGCCGACGGCGAGTACCGCATCGTCGCCATCACCCGCTACGAGGTGCCCGGAGAGCCCGACGACGACTGGGTCGAGTTCACCGCCACTCCCTGGAGCGCCCAGGGTGGCGACCGCGAGCGCGAGGTGCACCTGGCCACCACCGACGGCGGCGGCTGGGCCATGTTCGACGAGCTCGGCGACGACGCCTTCGACGACCCCGTCTGGCACGACGTCGTGTACAAGGGCAAGGTCAAGCCACCGCGCACCATGACGCTGTACGGCATGCCCTTCCGCGCCGGCCGAGACGACCACCACTACAAGGTGCGCGTGCGCGAAGAGCGCCAGCAGCCCGACGGAAGCGTCGATACCGACGAATACAAGGCACGAATCACAGATTACGACGACGGCACCCCGGTCGCGGGCAGTGAGGTGTCGCTCGAGTTGTGGAACGGCGGTCGCTCGCTGTCCATGGGTCGCCCGTTGACCAGCATCGTGGAGGTTTGGCGTGGATGACGAGGGCGGAGGCGGTTGCCTCGGAATGATCCTGATGATCATCATCGGGGGCGCGCTGCTGCTGTTCGGCGGCGGTGCGTGCATGTTCTTTGGGTCGTGCATGGGCCTGGGCTACGCCACGGCCCCCAACCCCGAGCTGGCCGAGCTGCAGGTCAACGCGGCCGAGGAGTTCACCCTGGCGGTGCCGGTCTCGGCCGAGACGGGCCGCGACGTGTACCTGCAGTTCGAGGCCGAGTACGAGCTCGAAGACGCCTCGCTGACCGGCATCATTGAAGAGCCCCCGCCCGTCGAGAACGCACCCGACGCCGAGCCGCTCCCGCCGTGGGGCGTCGAGGGCTGGGTCGAGATCGAGGGCATGGAGTTCGAGATCGACATCGCTCCCGGCCACGACGGCATCAAGGGCCACCCGACCGACTGGGAGGAGTGGGATCTGACCACCGAAGAGGGGCGGCTGTGGGGCAGCAGCAAGGGCGAGCTGCTGCTGGGCACCGTTCCCCCCGGGGCACCCACCGGCGAGGTCAAGGGCATGATCTGGGGCCTTCCGGGCACCTACGTCACCACCGCGCGCGTGTTCGTGCGCGAGTAGGAGCACACCTTGAACCTCGTTCCCGGAACCCTCGTCGATCGGTACAAGGTCGAGGCCGAGATCGGCCGCGGCGGCATGGCTCGTGTGTTCCGGGTCCGCCACAAGAACCTGGACACCGTGCACGCGCTCAAGGTGCTCACCCTCAAGAGCGAAGAGCTCAACCAGCGGCTGATGCGCGAGGGCAAGCTGCAGTCGCAGCTCGACCACCCCAACATCGTGCCCGTGCGCGACGTGCTCGAGCTCGACGAAGGGCCGGGCCTGCTGATGGACTACATCGAGGGCAGCAGCCTGGACTCCTGGCTGCTCGACAACCACCCCGATGCCGCCGAGTGCGAGCGCCTGTTCCTCGAGATCGTGGCGGGCGTCGACTTTGCCCACCAAAAGGGCGTCGTGCACCGCGATCTGAAGCCCGGCAACGTGATGATGGAGACCAAGCACGGCCGCACCACCCCTCGGGTCGCCGACTTTGGCCTGGCCAAGCTGGTGCAGCCCGACGACGAGGGCCAGCTGCAGTCGCGCACCGGCCGCCCGATGGGCACCCCCGCCTACATGGCGCCCGAGCAGGTGCGCAGCGCCAAGCACGTCGACAACCGCGCCGATGTCTTCGCCCTGGGCTGCATCCTGTACGAGCTGATGTGCGGCCGCCGTGCCTTCATCGGCAACGACTCGCTCGAGGTGTTCAACCGCGTCACCCAGGGCAACTTCTTGCCGCCGCGCCAGGCGGCCGAGGGGCTCGAGCCGCGGTTCGAGCAGGCCATCTTTGGCGCCCTGGCCGTGAACCTCGAAGACCGCATCCCCGACTGCACCACGCTGGTGGCGGTGCTCGAAGGCCGACAGACGTGGACCATCCCCGACCGCGCCACCGAGACCTTCTTTCCCGGCGCCGAGCCCATCCACATCGACCACAACGCCACCACCGCCCCGCTCACCGTGGGCCTCGACGAGCCCGAGCCCGCGCCCGAGCCCGAGCCACCGCAGGCCGCCGACCCCGGCACCGCCCCGGTCAAGACCATGGCGGTCACCGCCGATCACGAGCCCGAGCCCACCCAGGGCGGGTCCGGCATCTATGTGCTCGCTGGCGTCGTGTTCGTGGTGGCCGCGGGCCTGCTGATCGCGATCACCAGCCTGAAGGGCGTCAAGCCTCCTGCCAAAGACCCGCCGCCGCCCACCACAGCAGCGGCCACGCCCCCAGAGCCGCCGGCGCCACCGCCCGTGCAGGCCGAGCCTCCCGAACCCCCGCCCCCTCCACCCGAGCCCGAGCCCCAGGGCGAGGCCGAGCCCCCGACGCCTCCCCCTGCGGCCGCGCCCAAGGTCACCGCTCCCGCTGGCCCTCCCGGCCACCTGGGCCGCGTCAAGGTGAGCGGCGACGCCAAGGCGGTGAGCCTGCGCGGCGAGGGCGGCACGGTGCAGCAGGCCGGCGACATTCCCCCGGGCTCGTACCTGATTCAGGCAGATTTTGGCGAGGGGCTGTTCCACGCGGGTAACCTCGTGGTCTTGGCTGGAAAGACCCACACCATCGACTGCCGTGCGGCGACCCTGGGATGTGCCGAGTGATCGCGCTGCTCCTGGGCCTCGTGGCCTTCGCCAGCCCCGACGATCCCGAGCAGGTGCCCGTGCTCGACGTCTCGGCCTACCGCGACCAGCTGACCGTGCTCGACGACGGCGAGGGCCACCTGGTCGCCTTCCGCCGCGATGCCCCACGCGACAACGTGTTCTACGGCACCAAGGACGCTCTGTACGCCCTGCGCATCGGCAGCAGCGGTGCCAGCGGCGACGAGCGCTGGAGCATCAGCGCCAGCGACTACCGCAGCCCCACGCGCAAGGTCGGCGTGAGCTTCAAGGACGGCGCCTACCAGATGAGCTGCGCCGACGCCAAGCGAGCGCTGAAGCCCCTGTCCGAGGCCGATTCGCGCAAGATCGTGAGCAAGGCCACCTTCTACGACTACCGCTGGCGGCGCAACGCCGTGGCCGCCTACCGTGACGAGTACGGCGTCTACTACTTCATCGACCGGGCCACCGGCGACGACGAGAACGCCGACCACCGGGTGTACGTGGGCTGGCAGGGGCAGATCCTGCGCTCGCCGCTCAAGCTGCTCGCCAGCGACAGCCTGGGCCGCGTCTATTCCGCCGGCAACGGCGTTCGGCGGCTGGTGATCACCGGCAAGAAGGCGACCTATATCGAGGGCGACAAAGAGCGCGACCTGCTGGAGCTCGACCTGTTCATGGACGGGCCCTACATCTACACCGACCTCGGCATCTACGGCGACGCCGTGCACGGCACCCCCTGCGACGTGCTGCTGAGCGAGGCCAGCCAGTGACACGGCTGGCGTGCGTGCTGGGGCTGGCCGTCGTGGGCACGGCCTGCGGCGGTGGCCGCGACCCCATCACTGCGGGCAGCCCCGACGAGCCGCTGCTGCTGGTCAACAGCGATGCGACCCCCATCGTGGGCCCCACCGGACTGACGGTGGGCATCTACAGCGAGATCTTCGAGCCCGTCCACGGCATCGAGGTGGCCGATCCCTGGACGGCGCGCGTGGTCGCGGCCCGCACCGGCCAGCCCTCCACCGACTGGGTCAAGCCCACCATCGCCGCCGATGGCGCCATCCTTTACGGCTACGCCGGCAAGCTGGTGGCGCTGACCGAGGGCGCGAACGCCTGGTGGGAGGTCGAGCTGGGTGCCGGCGCGCAGACCCCGGTCTCGGTGGGCCACGACGGCACCATCTACGTGGGCGACGGCTCTGGGCTGCTGCACGCCTTCACCCGCGACGGCGACCCCCTGTGGGCGACGTGGCTGGGCGAGGTGATTCCGCGCGGCATCATCGCGATCGACCGCGGCGGCCGCCTGTTCGTGCACGGCCTCGTCGACGATCAGCTCAACAGCGAGCTGTTCGCGGTCAGCCTGGACGGCGAGCTGCTGTGGCACGAACCCAACAACGTGCCCGTGCTCTCGGCGTACATCGACAACGACGGCCAGGTGATCACCAACAGCTACCTGCTCGACGGCTCGGCGCCCGAGTACGACATCGCCCAGCACGAGCTGCGCAGCCGCAACCCCGAGACGGGCGAGCTGAACTGGACCTACGACGCCGAGGGCCAGGCCAACGGCATTCACGTGCGTCCCGACGGCGACATCCTCATCACCACGGTGGGCCTGCAGGGCGAGGGCAGCATCCAGGGCATCAACCCTCGCAACGGCAACCGGCGCTTCTACACCGAGCCTGGCTTCGGGCACGTGGGGCCCGGTGTCATCGCCGACAACGGCAAGTTCTACTTCGGCTGCGGCGCCCAGGTGTGCGAGGCCAGCGCCAACAACGGCAGCGTGGGCGGCACCACCTACTACACCCAGGAATACCGCGTCGATGCACCCCCGGCGGTGCACCACGGCATGCTCATCGCCAACGGCAGCGGGGTCATCTACAGCTGGGAGCTGGGCGGCAACGTGCACATCGAGGACCGCGGCTGGCCCCGCGGCGGCGCCGACAACGGCACCACGGGGGCGGCACCATGAAGCGCACCGGCATCGCCCTGTTGGCTCTGGTGGCCACCGCCTGCAGCAGCGGCGGCCTGCTCGAGGTCGAGGACGGGGACTGGCGCTTCCAGCTGTCGCCCGTCGACGATCAGTGCGCCGCATCGGGCTCGATCTCCGTCGCCAACGGGCGGCTGAACCAGCCATCGCCCCAGGGGCTGGGCGCGACGGTGCCGCTGCCCATCGATGTGCAGCCCGTGTGCCTGATGGACGGCACCGACTTCTGGTGCCCCGAGCACCAGTGGTTCGCCGTGCACTACGACGGCGACGCCCGCATGCGCATGCTGTCCGAGACCCGCGGCACCTTCTCGCGCGACGGCTCGACGCTGCAGGCCACCCTCGAGATGGTGGGCACCTGCTTCGACAGCGAGGGCTTCGACGTCTTCTGCCCGGCCACCCTGGGCGAGCGCGTCATCGAGTCGCCGTGCACCAGCACCTTCAGCCTGACGGGCTACGGGCCCAGCGGGCGTGAAGATCTTCCCGCCGCTGGAACCCACGGGTCGTGCAGCACCGACGCCGCTGCCATCAGCACCTTCACCGACCAGACACCCACCGTCACCACGCTCACCAACGCCACCAACACGGTGCTCTCGGTGTTCTGGATCGATACCACTGGCGTGCCGGTGCACCTGGACGAGATCTACGAAGACGCGTTCATGGATGTGAACGGTTTCGTCGGGTACGTGTACGAGATCCGCCGCCGCGACGACGACAGCTGCGTGCGCATCCACACCGTCGAGGGCTACACCGAGGGCGTCACCATCGGAGGCGACGGATGAGGCACCTGCTCCCCCTCGCCCTGTGGGTGGCCGGCTGCTCGCCGGCGGGGTCGTCGTTCACGCTCGACGACTTCGACACGGGCTTCCGCGGGCTTCCCGATCCGGCGCAGGCCCCCGGCCCTCGCTGCACCGACCAGGCCTGCGAGGTGCACACCCTCACGTCCTCGGCGCTGCTCAACGGCACCCAGGCGGCGGCGGTGGGTGACGGCAGCGCGTGGCACACGGGCTCGTGGCGTGGCGAGCTGTCGCTGGATGGCACGGCGGTGCTGGACAACCCCGGTGGCGCTGCCTCGATCTTCTTGGTCCACCAGGCGGCGGACGGCACCGTCGGCACCCCCATCGACCTGCAGGCCAGCAACGCGCTGCTGCTCACCCCCGTCGACGGCGATGCGGTGATCAAGCTCAGCAACCCCAGCCACCCCGACATCACCACGCCGCTGCCCGACGCGGCCCACGTGCTGGCCCGCGTGCAGGCCGACGGCACCGTGGTGTGGGTGCACGACGTGCCCTGGAACAACGGCGCCACGCTGGGCGGCGACGGCGACGTCATGGCGCTGTTCATGCGAGACGACGGCCGGCTCTTCGCGGCCGGTTGGATGGGCACCTCTGGCACCATGCTGGGCCACGACTTCGTCATCGACGGGCTCGGGCAGACCTGGGTCGGTGAGATCGACGTCGACACCGGCATCCTGACCACCGCGCATCTGGTGGGCAGCGTCGAGGTATACGGCGTGCACGTCGACGACGAGGGCACGTACACGGTGACGGGCGCCTGGGGCACGGGGTCGGGAGGGGCCTGGGGCGAGCGCACCGTGCCCGAGGGCGGCAACCTGCGAACCGCCTTCGTGGGTCAGGTCGCCGCCGACGGCATCGTGCTGGGGGCGTACGACCTGTTGGCCGCGGGCGGCGCCGACCAGTGCACCGCGCGCGACCTGCACGCGGCCGGCGGCGAGATCCGCGTCCTGGGCGACTGCAACCTGTCGGTCGGCGGCGGGATGCCCCCCGAGATCCGGCCCTTCCCCTACAACCCCAACGCCGGCATCCGCGAGACCTGGGTGGCCCGCTTCGACGGCACCGAGCTGCTGAGCGCCAGCCAGGTGGGCACCTTCAGCTTCTTCACCGGCGCGGGCCTGGCGAGCGGGCCCGGCGACTATCTGTACACCAGCCTGGGCGACACGCGCATCGACTCCGTGACGCCCGACGGGCAGCCCTACGGTGTGTCCCGGCCGGTGGCCTATGTGCGATCCATCAGCGGCGACGGCGACCGGGCATTCGTGCAGCTCGAGAGCAACAGCACGGGCAACAGCCTGAACTGGGGCTCGATCCGCCAAGATGCCCTGGCCCCCACCGTGTGGTTGGTGACGCTCGATCTTCCCAGGTAGCGGTTGACCGCCCAACACGCGCAACTGCTGGAGATGGGCGGCCTGACCCAGAGCCGAGGGCCCACCAAGGGCGGCAAGGTCTACACCTCGGTCGACGAGCTGCCCGACGAGCGGGGCGAGCTCGCCATCATCTGGGTCAAGCCCAAGACCAGCCCCGCCGCGGTCGAGCTGGCCCACCAGGCCGGCTGCACCCAGGTGTGGTTCAGCTTCAAGACCGGCCACCGCGACGCCGTCGCCAAGGCCAAAGAGCTGGGCATGCAGGTGGTCGAGGTCGGCCGCTGCCCGGTGTACTACCTGGACGGAGCCCCCTGGGGATGCGCGCTGCACGCCGCCGGCACCAAGCTGTCGGGCACCTGGGCGCGCGAGCCGAATGTGGAGGCGGATAACGGGCTGAGGGAGATGATCTAGGGTCCGGACGGGTGCTTCTGGAGCACGGCGGCTGGCGGGTCGAGGGAGCCGGACGACGGGAGCCTACGGTCGAAGCTGGGCTGTGGGTTTCTGGGTAGGCACGAGTAGAATCGGGGCATGAGCACCGCCTTCGACAACATGACCACCGACGAGCAGATCACGCACGTGCAGGACCTGTGGGACCGCATCGCCCGGCGACCCGAGTACGTTCCGGTGAGCGACGCCTGGCGGCAGGAGCTGTCCCGGCGCATGGCTGAGTACAAGGCGAACCCGGACATCGCCGTCCCCTGGGAGGAGGTTCGCGACGAACTCCGCGCCCGGTTCGGCCCCAAGGAGTGAACTACCAGCTCGTTGTCCTTCCCCTCGCCCGTCTGAGAGGCGGCGCAGACGGTGAGTAGCAGAGTCCGTGGCATGGGACACTACCCGCCATGCCCGCCCTCTTCATCGCCCTCCCCGGCCTGCTGAGCACCCTCGCTCACCTCTCCGACCTCGCCGTCGAGAACCTCGCCCTCCGGCAGCAGCTGGCCACCCTCAGACACGCCGGCCACCGCCCAAAGCTCACCCCCACCGACCGCGCCTTCTGGGCGCTGCTCTCCCGGTGGTGGCCGAAGTGGCGAGACGCCCTGCACTTCGTCAAGCCAGACACCGTCGTCGCCTGGCACCGCCAGGGGTTCCGCCTGTACTGGCGCTGGAAGTCGCGTCGACCCGGTCCCGGTAGGCCTCCGGTAGACCCCAACGTCATCGAGCTGATCCGACAGATCAGCCGTGCGAACCCACGCTGGGGCGCGCCGCGCATCCACGGAGAGTTGCTCAAGCTCGGCGTCGACGTGGGCCAGACCACCGTTGCCAAGTACATGGTGCCGCGCTCGGACCGGCCGAAGGGCGGTTCGTGGTCCACCTTCCTCGCGAACCACCTGCCGGATCTGGTGGCCGCGGACTTCATCGTGGTGCCGACGGCGTCGTTTCGCGTGCTCTACGCATGGGTCTTGTTGTCGCCGTGTCGCCGTGAGGTGCTGCACTTCGGTGTGACCGCGAACCCGACTGCTTTGTGGCTCAGCAACCAGCTGAAGGAGGCGTTCGCCTGGAAGCCGCTGCCTGGCGCCCTGCTCAGGGACCGGGATGGGGCTTACGGGAACGATTTCCGGCAGGCACTCGCTCGGCTCGGTGTCCGCGACCTGATGACGATGCCTCGTTCGCCGTGGCAGAACGGGTTGATCGAGCGGCTGATGGGCTCGATCCGGCGGGAACTACTGGACCACGTCGTGGTGCTCGACGAGAGGCACCTGGAGCGGCTGTTGACGGCGTACTTCGCGTACCACGGGCGGACGCGGACGCATCTCGCTCTCGACAAGGACGCACCGGACGGTCGCGAGGTGATGGGGCCGGAGCTCGGCGAGGTGATCGCGCTGCCCGAGGTCGGCGGGCTGCACCATCGGTATGAGCGTCGCCGAAGACGCAAGGCGGCCTGAGGGCCGCGGAGCCGTTGGACGGCGGCGTGGGAGCGAGGAAGCTCGAGGAGGAGAGGGAGCGTGGAAGGCGGAAGCCGCCGCGATCCGGACGGGTGTGTCTGGAGCACGGCGGCTGGCGGGTCGAGGGAGCCGGAGGGTGTCGGAGCCTACGGTTGAAGCTGGGCTATGGGTTTCTGGTAGGCACAGCATCGGAGCAGCAGCTTCGCAATCGACCCACCACCAAGCAAGAAGCCGCCGCGACCGTCGAGGTGTGCTCGGGTCACGGCGGCTGATGGGTGATGGTCGCCTAATCCCGCCTATTCCCATAGGAGACGTATTCGACGCTGTTCGATGGATGACGCATCCCAGGGTACGGCCTCTCTCGTTTCCAAGACCACCATGCGGGGCTTGCCCGCAAATGCTGGTCCCGGCATCCGTCTCCCACTAAAGGTGAGCTTGCCTGCAGGCTGCCCATCAACGAGCACACTCGCCGTCCCGGGAACGTCGACCTCCGGGGTGTCGGCCTCACCGGCAACCAGGGTAATGCCCTCTGTGAGGCGGAAGACCTCGTATACCTCAACCTGTGCCATATCATCTCCCTAGAGCCCAGCATCCTTGAGCTGTTGAAGGATTTGGACGTCCTCATTCGAGAGGCCGAGCATTCGCTGGTGGCGGATCATGAAGTCCTTAACGTGAGTCTCGGCACCGGCGGTCCCGAGGCTGTCGATGATGCCGAGGCGATGCTGCGTGCCGTGCAGGAACTCCTCCAGCACAGCGGCCTTGCTCGGATTCGCCCGAAGTAGGATGTGCATCATGTCCTCTCCTCCGACATTCGCTTCGGCACCGATGTACTCGAGGTACCGCATCTCCTCACTACCTGGTGCGGCGAAGTTCACGCTTCGTCGTGAGCCGACCGCCCGAAGCAGGTCGTCGGAAGCGGGTTCGATGCCCATGAAGCGATTGGAACTACGTAGGACGCCAACGGAGCCGCCACGGGTGCTGAGAGATGAACCTGTGACGCCGACACGAGTGCCCCCACCGCCAACTCCAGTACCAGCGAGGCCCATCACCGTGCCGACCCAGTTACCGACCCGCTCTTTTACCTTGTCGACGTAGTAGTCGGCCCCCTGGAACGCCGGTGTCCCTGCGTCTTCGACCGCTTCGGCGACAGGCGAGATGAAGTCGAGCGACTCGATGAAGCCCTCCTCGTCGACGGTTGCCGACGAACCGCTTCCGCCAGTGACACTCACCTTCTCCGCTAGGATCTCCTCGGGTCGCTTCGGTCTCGCTTCCCCTCCTTGGAGCCCCTCGTAGTACGCCGCGGCACGGGCCCTTGCGGCCTCGTTGCTCTCCGGTAGGCTCTGCTCGTGGGCGTCCTGGGCTTGCTGGTACGTGGACTTCACAGCCTCCTTGTCGTCGTACCCGCTGGAGTCCTGTCTTCGAACCGGATTCCCGCTCGAGTAGACGAACGGACTCTGCCCGGCCTTCCTGATCGGATCCCCCGACAAGAACCGCCCGGTCACCGGGTCGTACGTTCGCGGTCCTGTCATCAGCAATCCGGTCTCCTCGTCCCGCTCCACACCGATGTACCGATACCGATTCCGCGTGTCTCGCCGATCAGACGCCCTCCCGTATGGGAAGTACTCCTCCTGGCTCAGCAGTGTCGCGTCGTCCTTCGTGAGCACATGCCCGCTCCCAAGGTGATCCGTGTGCGAGAAGAAGACGTCCAAGCTCTGGCCGTCGGTCCCGTCCAGCACCACCTCGATCTGCGCCCGACTGCCGGGTCCGCTGACGTGCAGCACGACCTTCGTCCTCGCGTTCACGCCCGTCCGCGTGTGGTACTCGAACGGCCCCAGGTAGATGCCCACGGCCTCGACGCCGGACTTCTTGAGGAAGCGCGCCACGCGCTGGTCGCCGTGCCGCAGGTACCGGACCTCGGTGCCTCCCCCCATGTCGACGTAGCGGGGCTGGTTGTCGAAGGTGTAGGTCAGCTCCTGCTGACGCGGGTTCGACAGGTTGTTGCCGTTGGCGTCGTAGGTGTAGTTGCCCGAGGTGGGGTCGGCGTCATCGGCTTCGGCACCTCGGCCGTTGAACAGGTCGATGCGGCCGGTGCCATCGTCTTTGTAGTGCAGCGGACCCTGCGCGAACTCCTGGTTGCGTAGGAAGTTGCCCACCTCGTCGTAGCGGTAGCGAAGGTCGTAGGCGACGTAGTCGTTGTCCTGGGGACTCGCCTCTTCGGGGTTGATGCTGCCGGGCGCGATGCTGCGCAGCATCTTGCCGCGCGCACGCGTCAGCCGGTAGCGCGGGTCGTAGCTGAACTGACGGGTGTTCGGAATCACCTGGTTGTGGGCGTACTGGTCTTCTTGCAGCGCGTCGGTGATGCGCACCGGGTTGCCCACCGGGTCGTACAGGTAGTTCAGGTCCTGGAAGCTGGTCGTGCTTCCGTTCACGTACTGGCTGAAGATGCGGGTCAGCCGCTCCAGGTCGTCGTCGTACTCCCGGGTGGTGACGATGCCGTTGCCGTGCGTGCAGCTGTCGAGCTTGCCGCGCTTGTCGTACACGCAGTCGCTGACCACGTCCTGCGCGGTCTCGGCCCAGTGCCCCGACACACCCGTGGTCACCGACACGCTGTCGAGCATGCCGGCCGCGTTGTAGCTCGTGGTGGTGGACAGGCTCTCGGGGTAGGTCATCGTCGTGGGACGGCCCGCGACGTCGTAGGTGGAGGTGACCACCATCGTCTCGGTGTCGGTCAGGTCGTCGAGGGCCAGGAAGTCGTCGGTGGACAGGCTGCCCCGCGCGGTGTCGTCGACCTCCGGGTCCCAGTCCGTGGTCCAGAAGCTCGAGCTGGTGTTCGTCCAGTTCTCGCCGGTCGTTCCGGGGTTGGTGCTCCAGAACTTGTGGCTCGCCTTCGTGACCTGCCCGCGCCAGTCGTACTCGAAGAAGCGCAGGCCGTCGGCGTCGCGCTCCTCTTCCACCTGACCGAACAGGTTCTTGCCACGCGCATCGTCGTTGTTGCTGTCGGTGACGGTGTCGTAGGCGATGTAGGTCCACGCACGCCGCAGCTTGACGGTGCTTCCGTCGTCCGAGTGCTCGGTCAGCGGCCGATTCAGCGCGTCGAAGACCCGGTCCACCTCGATGCCTCGGGCGTCCCGGGCCCAGATGGGGTTGCCGGCGGCGTCGGCCAGGGCGTAGCGCGCCCCCAGCGCCGTGCTGTGGTTCGACGTGAGGCGGCGGCCGGCGAGGTCGTAGGTGAAGCTCCACGTGGCCGTGGCGAGCTCGCGGGCGTCGTACACCTCGGTCACCTGGTCCTTGAGGTCCAGGATGGAGCGGGTGACGTGCAGGCGACGCGTCGTGTGCCGGACCGCGGCCGTGTCGATGACCTGGGCCCATGTCGTCGACCTCGCCCGCCAGCGGCGGGGCCGTGGCGATGGGCATCTCCAGCGCGGCGGTGTCGGGCATGAACTGCCAGTCGGCTCATTATTCGGCAGCCGGCCTTCGCCGGCTCGCGACGACCTTCGTTCATCGGCTGGCGCTCGCAAGCTCGCTGGTCTCTTCGCTGCAGGTCGCCGCGCTCCGGCCGGCTGCTTGGGTTGGGTTGGGTGGCCGATTTCGTCTATGTTGTGCGGCCACAACTCCGATCGTCCGGTTATCTACTCACCGAGCGCGTCAACCCCGAAGTCATGGAGATGGTGATGTCCTGGGCCGATCAGCTTCGACAAGAAGGGCTTCAGCAGGGCCTTCAAAAGGGTCGACAAGAGGGTCGACAAGAGAGCCTGCGCGAGATCCTGCTCAACCTGCTGACAGCGAAGTTCGGAGGGGTGTCCGACGCCGTACGCAAGCAGGTCGAGGCTTCGGACTCCGACACCCTGACCAGCGCGATCGAGCGGGTTCTCTCGGCGTCAACCGCAGAAGACGTCTTCGGCGCGTGACCGAGTAGGAGCAAGCGACATCGTCGCTACCCCAACCCCAGCGCCGTCGCCCGCAGCCGCAGGGCCCGCGCCGACACCTCCAGGTCGTGCGCGGCCGCGGTGTAGTCCCCGCCGCGGTGGCGCAGCGCCGCCTCGATCTCTTCGCGACCGAGCTGCCGCGCGTAGCGAATGCCAAAGCGGTCGAGCAGGCGGTACAGCGACTGCTGGCTGATGGCCAGCCGCTTGGCGGCCCTTGCGGTCGAGAAGTCGGTCGCCGCCAGGGCGCTGCGCACGTCGTACTCCCCCAGCTCGGCGCTGGGGGCGGCGGAACGGGACGGCTCGGTCGCCTCGCCCTCGCGGGGTCTGAGGATGCGGGCCAGCTTGGGACCGGGGCTGAACGCGCCTTCCGAACGCATCAGCACCAGCTCGCGGGCCACGTTGCGCAGCTGCCGCACGTTGCGCGGCCACGGGTAGCGCACCAGCTCGGTCATCACATCGGCGGGAACAAAGAAGCGCTCGTCGAGCACCACCCGAGCCGCCTCTGGCTCCAAGAACTCGCGCAGGAAGTGCACCAGCAGGCGCGGGATGTCGTCTTTGCGCTCGCGCAGCGGCGGCAGGAACAGCTCGACGCCGCCTAGGCGCTCCAGGAGCGCAGCGTGAAAGGTGTCGGAGCCGAGGGCGGCGTCGATGTCCAGGTCGGTGGCCGAGATCACCCGCACATCCACGATGCGCGGCTTGGACTCGCCCACGGGCACCACCTCGCCCGTCTCGAGCACCCGCAACAGGGCGCGCTGCACCGGCAGGGGCGTGTGGCCGATCTCGTCCAAGAACAGCGTGCCCCCGTCGGCCGTCTGGAACAGCCCGGGCCGCGCCCCACGCGCCCCCGAGAACGCTCCCGCGGCGTGGCCGAACAGCTCGGTGGCCGCCAGGTCGGCTGGGATGGACGACATGTTCACCGCGTGCAGGGGCCGATCCGACCGCGAGCTCGCCGCGTGCAGCTCCTGGGCAACCAGCTCTTTGCCGGTGCCCGACTCGCCGCGCAGCAGCACCGGCGCCTGGCTGGTGGCGGTCGCACGGATCTGGGTCATGAGCCTGGCGAACGCCGGGCTGGCCCCGACGAGCTGCTTGCGCGGCTGCGCCGTGGGCAGCTCCGGGTGGTGCAGCAGCAGCGCGACCTTGTAGTTCACCAACAACACCACGCCGGTGCGCAGCCGCTGCACCGGGAAGGTCGTGTCGGGACCCAGCAGCACGCCGTCGGCCACGATCTGCATGCGCGTGGGGTCGTGCTCGAGCCGAACCCCCGCGCGCACCCGCACCAGCGCGAAGGGCTGGCGCGACAGCCCGGGGGTGTCGAGCGGCTGGGGAGCCCGGCTTAGAGCCACGAATCCCGGCTCGGAGCGGCTGACCAGGAGCTGCGGCCCATCCAGGAAGGCGCGCTCGCCGATGCGGCCCGCCCTGGGGTGGTACAACACCGTCAGGCCAGGAAGGGCAGCTGCCCCGCGGCCAGCGTTTTTGTAGTTCGACCCGACATCTGTCGGCACATCGCTCGAGACGCCCATCGCATCGGCGTATCACGGAACTGGGACGGCAATGCTCTACGGATGGTTCTCGCGGCTTGAGTCGGTGAAGCAAGCCAGCACCGAGGCCGAGCGCGAGGGGATCTACGCGCTGCGCTACGAGCTGTACGTCGGCGATCGCGGCGCCGAGGTGCCCGGGGCCGACCACGCTCGCAGGCAGATCCGCGACCCCATCGACGACGAGTCCACCACGGTGCACCTGTACGCCGGCGAACCAGGCCACCTGCGTGGCACCGCCCGGCTGCGGGTCTTCGCGCCCGGCACGCTGCCCGAACAGCTGGCAGCGCGGTACGCGACGTCGCTGTTTCCGGGCCTGGACGACCTGGTCCTGGCCGAGCTGACCGGCTTCATGATCCGGCCCGGAATCCGCGGCCGCATGGTGCTCCCGGCGATGGTGCGTGCGGTGTACGACACCCTGGCCGGTGCCCATCACACCGACATCCTGCTGGCCAGCTGCCGCCCGGGCCTGGTCGCCGACTACCGCACCTTCGGGCTGCGCCCGTACCCGGGCCCACTGATCAACGAGTACGACGGCATCAGCGTCCCGCTGCTGTCGGTGCTCTCGGATCTCGACTACGCACGTCGCTGCAACGCCATGACCGTCGACCTCATCGAGCAGCACTTCGGGCCCAGTGGCCGAGCCCCGCTCGATCTCGGGCCCTGGTCGGCGCTGCTGGCGGTCGATGACGCCCGGCTCGACGCCAGCGACCACGCCGCCATCGACGCTGCTTCGTCCCGCCTCTCAGCATCGGATCAGTCGGTGCGCACCGTGTTCGACGACCTGCCCGCAGACGCGCGCCGCCATCTGATCGACGGTTCCTGCGTGCTCGAGGTGCCCCGCGGCAGCGAGGTCACCGTCCAGGGCAACATCGACCGCGACCTGTACGTGGTGCTTCAGGGCGTGTTCACCGTGCACCGGGACGGCATGCACCTGGCGTCGCTGGGGCGCGGCGAGTTCTTTGGCGAGATGAACTTCTTCAGCCCCGAGCGCGGACGCCAAGCCACGGTGCGAGCCGCCACGGACGGGCAGGTGCTGCTGATCCGGCACGACTTCCTGCTGGAGCTGAACCGGCGCGAACCCGACGCGGCATTCGCCATCTTCATGGCCTTGGGGCTCACCCTCAGCCAGCGCATGATCACGCTCCAGAGCTGAGCAGGACGGTCCCCACCGCCACCACCGCCGCCGCCAGCGTGGCCACCACCAGCGCCACCGCGCAGCCCATGGCCCCCCACGGAACCACGCGCGGCGGGGGATTGTCCCAGCCCAGCGCCCCGGGCACCCCCGCCGGCCGCAGCGATGACGGCCCGGTGGGAGGCTCGCGGCCGATGCGCAGGATCGCGGCCGCGGTCTGGGAGTCGGCGGCGAGCATGCCCGGTATGGGCCGATCGCCGTAGAGCATCTCGGCGAGGGCGTGCACGGTCTGAACACGGTCGTCGGGAGACACCTCGAGGGTGGCGCGAATCGCCCGGGCGACGTGGTCGGGAAGGTCGGGATTGGCCACCTGCGGGTCGCGGTAGTTTCCCTCGCCGATGGCGGTGGCCACCTCGATGGCGTTGGTGCCCGGCCACGGGCGCCCCCGACAGGTGAGGCGGTACAAGATGCAGCCCAGGCTGAACAGATCGGCCGCCGGCGTCACCCGCTTGGCGTCCACGAACTGCTCGGGAGCCATGTAGTTGGGGGTGCCCAGGCTGACCCCCGACATGGTGCGGCGCTTCTTGCCATCGGGATCGATGACCTTGGCCAGCCCAAAGTCGGTGACCCGGGGCACGAAGCCTGCGTCCACCGGGTCGAGCAAGATGTTTGCTGGCTTGAGGTCGCGGTGCGTGACCGCCCGGGCGTGGGCCGCAGCCACCCCCTTGAGCACGCCTCCAAACAGGGCGAGCCCGTCCTCGACCGAGGGAGCATGGTGCTTGAGCAGCTCGTTGAGGCTCGGGCCCGAGACGTACTCCAGCACCAAGGCCGGCCCATCGTGGAGGGCCAGCACCTCGAGCACCGCGACGACATTGGGGTGGTCCAGCTCGGCCTGCAGCCGGCCTTCGACCACCAGTCGGTCGGCGAGGTCGGCCTCCTGGAAGGCCAGGGCCTTCAACGCGTATGGGCGACCGTCTCGCGCCGAGCGAACCCGGTACACCACCGCCGAAGCGCCGGCACCCAGGATCGCCTCGACGGTGTAGTCGCCGACCGTATCGCCGATGGCCAGCGCCAGGGAACCTCCCACCCGATGTTACACGCCGTTCGGAGGGCGAATGGCCAGCCGTCTGGGCACCACCCTGCTGAATCGGTTCACGCTGCGCGAAGAGCTGGCGATGGGAGGCTCCGGCGCGGTCTTCCTGGCCGACATCCGCGGCAGCATGCGCCAGGCCGTGGTGAAGATCGCCCATGCCCACCTGGTGCACGACGAGGCCACGCGGCGGCACATCGCGCGTCGCTTCGAGCACGAGGCCGAGGCGCTGTCGACGGTGCGTCACCCCAGCCTGGTTCGTGCCCTCGCGCACGGCCATACCGACGACGGCGCACCCTTCGTGGTTCTGCGGCACGTGCAGGGCCGCTCGCTGCAGAAGATCCTGGCCGACGGCCCCCTACCGACCGAGATGGTTCCGTGGCTGTTTCAGCAGCTCTTCGAGGTGACCGCCGCGCTGCACGAGCACGGCATCATCCACCGCGACATCACGCCCGCGAACGTGATCGTGCAGGCCAGGGATCAGCGCGCCGTGCTGCTGGATCTGGGCATCGCCCGGCTTCAGGGGCAGACCATCGGCACCATCGGGAGCATCGGGACGCCGCGCTTCGTGGCCCCCGAGCAGATCCGCGGCGAGCCCCTCGCCGCCTCGGACCTGTTCTCGATCGGCGCGCTGATGTGGGTCGCGCTCACCGGCGAGTCCCACCTCGTGGGGGATGCCCAGACCCCAAGCGGCACGCTGCTGGCGCGCCAGCTGATGGCCGCGGGCCCTCCCGACGCGCAGCGACTGCCCGACCTCCCGCGCTCCCTCACCCGCCTGCTGTGTCGCCTGCTGAGCCCCGATCCCGCCGTGCGGCCCACCGCCCGCCAGGCGATCGACAGCTGGCGGCAGGTGAGCGCGTCGTGGGCCCCCCTCGCCCGCGCACCCTCGCCCGAACAGCGCATGCAGGCGCCCGGGTGGATGCCCAGCCTGGTGCCCAGCCGGCCGCTCGCGCTCGACGCCGGCGAGATCGCGCGCCACCGCGCACGCCCCGCGGCCGAGCTCGACGCCGCCCAGCACGCCCTCGTCGACCTGCCTCCCCGCCTGGCCCGCCTGGAGCAAGCCGTCGCCGCGCGCGACCTCGCCGACGTGCACCGCATCGCCGCCGCCTTGGCCGAGCTCGCCGTCCACCACGGGGCTCACCGCCTGGCCGAGCTGGCCGACCTGCTGGCCCGGATCGCCGGCGCCGACGTGCCGGGCGCGATGGGACCGCTGCTGACCTGCCTGCACGAGGCCTACACCACCGAGCTGCTGCACGTGCTGGCCGCCGGCGACGCCGAGCAAGCCTAGCCCGGTTGGCACCGGAGTCTCCGCGGAGGGTCCCGGTGGTGTGCGCCGAGGGCCACGCCCGCACAAGCCACGGACCAAGGCGGACTCTGGTGCCCAGATGCTGGCACGGGGCTTGAATTGCACCTGCCCAGGAGATGCAATGAGCGAAGCACTGCGCCCCGGCGAATCCATCGACCGCTACGTGGTCGAGACGGTCCTGGGGGTCGGCAACATGGCCACCGTCTACGGGGTGCGGCATGCCACCCTCGACCAGCAGCGCGCCGTCAAGCTGCTGCACTCCTCGGACAAGGGCGTGCAAGAGCGCCTGGTGCGCGAGGGGCGCGTTCAGGCCGCCCTGAGCCACCCCAACGTGGTGCGCGTCGAGGACGTGTTCATGCACAACGGCGCGCCTGCTCTGCTGATGGAGCGCATCGACGGCCCCGATCTGTACCAGTTCCTGTATGGCTACCGACCCTCTCTGGACGAGGCGTTGGCCCTGTTCGGCGGCATCCTCTCGGGGGTTCGGGCGGCGCACGAGCAGGCGGTGACCCACCGCGACCTCAAGCCCGCCAACATCCTGCTGCACATCAACAAGGACGGCTCGGTGGTGCCCAAAGTGCTCGACTTCGGTCTGGCCAAGGCCCTCGATCCGCGCGGCACCAACAAGACCACAGCCGGGCTGCCGCTGGGCACGCCCTGGTACATGGCCCCCGAGCAGATCCAGGACGCCAGCTCGGCCGACCAGCGGGCCGACATCTTCAGCCTGTCCGCGATCCTGTACGAGCTGGTCACCGGCACCATCTGCTTCGAGGATCCCGACGCGCTCGAGGTGTACCGCAAGGTGCTGCAGGGCCTCTACGCACCGCCCCGGGACTACGTGCCCGACCTGCCGTACCACGTGGCCACCGCCATCGAGTACGGCCTGCTGACCGACGTGGGCCAGCGCACCCAGGACTGCGACGCCCTGGGCCGCGCCCTGTGGAAGAACGCCACCTGGCCTACCCGCCTCGAAGCCGGCACCGCGGGCGCTGCGCACGCTGCCCAGCTGCACCAGCAGTACGAGAGCCAGCGCCAAGCGAGCGCCGCGGCCAGCTCCGGCCCCGGACTGTCGTCCCGCGGCAGCGGCGAGCTGCTCCAGGCCATGGTCGCCGACGCCTCCAACCCTCCACCGGCCCAGGGCGGGTCCTGGCTCCCCTATGTGTCGCTCGCGGTGGCGGCCCTGCTCCTGCTGACGACCGTCGCCGTGGCCGTGGCGGCCGTTGGCGCGGTGGCCTGGCTCAACTAGCCGTGCTGCCCAGCGGAACCATCGTGGGGGTCTTCGAGGTGGAGTCGTGGCTCGGCTCCGGCGCCGTGGCGTCGGTGTACGCCGTTCGCCACCGCACCCTCGGTTCCCGGCACGCCCTGAAGGTGCTGGCTGTCGGCGGACAGGGCATTCGCGAGCGCCTGATCGCCGAGGGGGCGCACCAGCGAGGGCTGGAGCACCCCAACATCGTGACCGTGACCGATGTGTTCCTGCACAAGGGCGAGCCGGTGCTGCTGATGGAGCGGGTGGACGGCCCCATGCTGGGCGACCTGCTGCACGCGCACCGCCTGTCGCTGGCCGACGCGCTCGCGCTGTTCGCCGGCATCCTGTCGGCGGTGTCCTTCGCCCACCAGCGGGGCATCGTGCACCGCGACCTGAAGCCCAAGAACATCCTGCTGCACGTGGGCAGCCAGGGTGTGTGGCCGAAGGTCGCCGACTTCGGGGTGAACCGGGCGCTGGACCCCGACGGCCTCAACCGCACCCACACGGGCATTCCTCTGGGATTCCCCGCCTACATGGCGCCCGAGCAGATGAAGGACGGGAGCAAGGCCTCGGTGGCGTCCGACATCTTCTCGCTGGGCTGCATCCTGTTCGAGCTGATCACGGGCACGCGCTGTTTCACAGGGACCGACATCGTCACCCTGGTGCATCAGATGCTGGGCGCCGACTACATCGACCCCCAGCAGGCCGTTCCTGGGCTCCCCTCCGGGGTCTCGGCCGCAATTCGCCGCGCCGTATCGGCCGATCCGGCCCAGCGCTTTCCCACCTGCGAGGCCTTCGCGGCCGCCCTGTTTCCCGCGGGCCTCGACCCCCACATCCCGGTGGACCGGCCCTGCGCCCAGGTTGCCGCCCGCCTGCACCGAGAGGCCGAGCACGACCGCCTGGCCGAAGCGATGACCGCCCAGCGGCACGCACCCGCCGAGGCCGCGGCCACCGAACCTCAGCCTCCCGCGGAGCCGCCGGTCACCGCGACCCTGATGGCATCGACCGCCATCGCCGTGGCCGCCATCCTGGCCGTGGGCATCGTGGCCGCGGCGGCGGTGCTGGGCCAGGCGCTGGACTAGCAGAGTGATGAAATACCCGGCTTGCCGGGTATTTCAGCGCGCTGCGACCGAGGCATCCGCCGCCCTCGGCAGGTCCGGCTGCCGAATCGGCGATTCCTCGAAGCAACGAAAACCACCGGCCAAACCCAATCGTCGAGTCGGCGGCCGGACATGCCGAGCCAGAAGGCGGCGGTGCCGGCAATGGTAGTGCAGGCTGTTGAAATGCGAGGAACGAGTATTTCAGCAGTCTGCTAGTTCTTGGACACGCAGCGCGCGCCCATGAGCGCGCTGCACCGGAGCACCGTGGTACGCCCCACGGCGATGACCGCCTCACCGGCATTCGCCTCGGTGCCACCGAAGTTGGCCAGCACCCGATACCGTCCCGGGGGCACGTCCTGGCCCGGCTCGAAGCGGTTGCCGTCGCCGTCGACCAGCACCGCCGACCGTGCGTCCCCCTGCACCTCGAACTGGCCGCCTACCGGGCCAGCGGGCTCGGGCTCCGGCTCGGGCTCCGGCTCGGGCTCGGGCTCGGGCTCGGGCTCCGGCTCCGGCTCCGGAGGGCGGACGACCACGGGGGGTGCGCCGCGGTCGGGCTGGGGGCGCACGTCGGGCTCGGGCTCGGGCTCGGGCTCGGGCTCGGGTTCGGGTTCGGGCTCGGGCTCCGGCTCGGGAGGCTGGGTATCGGAGAGCTCGACTGGCTCGGTATCTCCGGGGCCTCCAGACATCACCACCACGAACAGCGCGGCGCCGCCCAGTATGCCGACCATCAACAGCCCGGTCACGCCCACCAGAGCGACGTAGAAGCCGCGCCCGGGTCCGGCCGGGGTGGCGGGAACGATGGTGGGCGGGGCGCTGGCCGACGGCGCCGGCCCCGGGGTGGCCAGGTCGTCGCCGGTGAGGGTCGGCAGCTTGCGCTCGGCGCGCTCGGTGGCATCGGCTTCGAGGCGCTGCCAGAGGGCGGCGGTGGCTTCGCCGAGCGGGCTGTCCCGGGGCACCGTGGTGGGGAAGCCCGAGGTCTTGCCGAACAGCACCTGGGCCATCTCGTCGGCGGTCTGGAAGCGCTCGTCGCGGTCGAGCATCAGCGCGCCGTCGATCGCCTCGACCACCCGCGAGGGCACGTCGGGCACCAGCTCGCGGATGGGGGTGAAGTCGAGCGTCGCGATGCGCGAGAAGATGCTGAAGATGTTCTCGCCCTGAAAGCACTGCTGCCCGGTGACGAGCTCGTACAGGATGCAGCCCAGCGAGAACAGGTCGGCCCGGCTGTCGGCGGTGGACGAGTCCTTGATCTGCTCGGGCGCCATGTACGCGGGCGTGCCCATGGTGGCGCCGGCCTTGGTCTGGCGCCCCCCACGCTCGTCATCGAGCGCCTTGGCCAGCCCAAAGTCGGCGACCTTCGGGGTGATCTCGCGCCGGTCGATGCCCAGCAGCACGTTGCCTGGCTTGAGGTCGCGGTGGGTGATGTCGCGTTCGTGGGCGCTTCGCAGGCCGGCCAGGATGCCGCCAAAGATGGCCAGCGCCTCGTCGAGGGTGGGCGTGTACTGCTCGAGCAAGCCCTCGAGGTCGGGGCCCTCCACCAGCTCCATCAGCAGCACCGGCGCGCCCTCGTACTCGAAGACGTCGGTGACGGCGACCGCATTGGGGTGCCGCAGCGAGGCCTGGACCTTGCCCTCCTGGATCAGGCGCTGCTGGATGATCTCGGTGCCGCCCTGCAGCACCTTGAGCGCGTGCCGGCTCTCGAGCGTGTCGTGCACCACGCCGTACACCGTGGCCATCGCACCGGCGCCGAGGACGGTGCGGACCGTGTACCGGCCGATCTGCTCACCAGGACGAACGGGCATGACCTAGCAGACGCCTCCCGAGGGCCGGAAACCTACCACGCACTCGCTCCCGGTCCGCCGTAGGCTCCGATATCGGCCGCGGAGCCGTCGGGGTCTTGTTCGCCGGGAAAGCCAGCGTCGATCAGCGGGCTGACTCCCTGCAGACGGAGATCCCAGCTCGCCGGATCGACGCCAGAGACGTCGACGTAGGCCGGTTCCTCTTCCATCAGCCCCACCGGAGCGGCCTCGGCGGTGGTCGAGAACCACCAGCCCACGCTGTTGCCGAACACGTTCGAGTTGGCGACGGTCACCTGCGCGCCGCTGCCGGCCGACCAGCCCATGCCGGCGACCGAGGCCCCGGTCGCCGTGTTGTGGCTGACATCCACGCCGACGACCGCCATCACCCTGGGCGCTGCCTGATGCACGGCGCCGTACACCAGCGTGTCGTCGGCCACGGCCACGGTGTTCTTGGTGATCGAGCTGTACGCCACCGACAGCTCGCTGCTGTCCCAGCTCTCGATGACCGCGCCGAGCGCCTGCCCGCCCGGACCCGCCACATCCAGCTGGTTGCCGGCGATGATCGTGTTCTCGAGCTCCAGCTGCGAGCCTCCCGCCGCACCCATCTGGCCGCCACGCACAAAGACCCCGCCGTTGACAGTGTTGCCGTCGATGCGGGTGTTGAAGAAGCGCAGCGCTGCGTCCTGGGCGAAGATCATGCCCCCATCGACCGAGGGGCAGTCGATGGTGTTCCCGCGAATGGTCAGGTTTCGCAGCTCGATGTCGGTGTCCCGGGCAAACAGCGCAGCCCCCCGGCACACCCCGCTGCCCAGCACCGGCCCGTTGCCCGTGAACACCAGGTCGGCGAGCAGCGGGTCGGCCTGATCGATGTACAGAGCGGCGCCATCGCGCTCGGTGCCGCCAGACAGCGTGAAGCCACGCAGCTGCGCCCCCCCGGTCTCGCCGTTGGTGAAGGACACGATGGGCCCGGTGGCCGCCGGAACCAGCACCGTGGCCCCGGGCCCGTCCCGCGACTCGACCACCGAGTCGAAGCCCGCAAAGTCGAGGTTGACGGGGTAGGTCCCCGGCCCGACGCAGATCCAGGGCTCTCCCGTCGACAGCGCGTCCATCAGCCCATTGCCGTCGCCGGCCTGGATGTAGAACTCCTCTTGTACGGCATCGTCGTCGCAGTCGGTGTCCTTGCCGTCGCAGAGCACCGGCGCGCCGGGGTAGATCGTGTCGTCGTTGTCGTCGCAGTCGTAGTCCTCGACGTCTTCGGGCACCTGGGCCATGCCCGCAGGCGCCACACAGGCCACCACCATCTCGTCTTGCTGAGGCACGCCGTCGCCGTCTTCGTCGTTCGAGTAGACGAAGGCCTCGAACTCCTCGGCCTCCTCCTCGGCCAGCCCGACCGGCAGGTTGTCGATGGTGCCGTCGCAGTCGTTGTCCTTGCCGTCGCAGATGTCATCGAAGCCCGGTGCGATCTCGCCATCGGCATCGTCGCAGTCTCCGTCGCACACCTGCATGCCATCGTTGTCGCCGTCGACCTCGTCGGGGCCCAGGCTGCCATCGCAGTCGGTGTCGGCCAGGTCACAGAGCTCGCTTGCGCCGGGAAACACGTAGTCGGCGGTGTCGTCGCAGTCGGCGTCGGCGTCGAACCAGCCCGCATCCGGCGGCCCGCACGAGTCCATCGTTCCGCTGACGGCCGACCCGAAGCCATCCCCGTCGCCGTCGAGGTACCAGGCGAGCACCGCATGATGATCGGCGTCGGAATCGTCGCAGTCGGAGTTGTTGTCGGCATATCCGGGGGTGTCGGGGCAGTGGTCGGAGGGCGCCGCCGCGTTGCCATAGCCGTCGCCGTCCAGATCGGCGTACAGCGTGACCTTCACGCCGTTGTCCACCCCGTCGGTGCAGTCGTTGTCGATGCCGTCGCACTTCTCGGCGGCGTCGGGCGAGATGCCCTCGTTGGTGTCGTCGCAGTCGGAGGGATTGTCGACAAAACCCGGCGAACCCGGGCACTGCTGGGACACGGCCGCCGGGTCGCCGTACCCGTCGCCATCCACGTCCGCATACATGCGCACACGCTCGCCGACACCGACCTCGCCGTCCTGATCGTCGCAGTCGTAGGGGCCTGGGCCCAGCGCGAACGTGCCGTCGCCGTCTTGATCGTAGGCATGCTGGCGGTCCTCGAGCCGGCCGTCCGAGATGTAGCAGCCTCCAAGCACGATGCACAGCAGTGACAGGCGCATCAGAAGGTGCCCGCGATCATGGCGGTGGTGCCCAGCCCCACCGCCGCCCCGCCGGCCACCAGGCCCAGCGTGGACATGGTGTTGGCGCGCTTCTGCAGAGGCTCGAGCTGGTCGAAGGGGGTGTCGTCGTTGTGGAAGCGCGCCCGCGCACCGCCCGCCATGCCCAACAGCACCGCGGCGACGACCGCGCTGCCTCCCGCTCCCGCAACCAGCCCCAGCGGAGCCCCCTTCTGGGGCAGGGCCACCTCGTAGGCGGGCAGCGGCTCGCGGGCAGCCAGGTAGGCGGTGGCCGAGATGGCGCCGTCGGGCCCAAAGAGCTGCACCACCGAGGGCAGCTCGACGCTTCGCTCGATGGCCACGACGCCATCGATCTGCACGCGGCCCTGGGCCGGCGCGGGAACGGGCTCGGTGGCGCCCTGCTGCGAGTCGATGGCGTTCCAGATCTCGAGCACCGGGTTGCCCTCGGGCACCATCGAGCCGGGAAAGCGGTACTCGGGGTCGACGGTGCGCGCCGCGGCAAAGTGCTTGGCGGCCGCGGTCGGATCGCCCTCCATGTAGGCCCGCAGCCCCTCGTAGCGATGGATCTCGGCGGCCACCGGCCGAATCACCTCGTCGCTGAGGCACGGCAGCGTGTCACGCACCGCATCGCTCGACGCCATGAAGGCCGCACGATCGAGATCGACCCAGCCCTGCACCACCCCGTCCATGGCGGTCTTGAGCTGGGCGCTGGTGGTGGGCTCGTCGCAGCCCTCCTGGGCCATCGACGGCGACGCGGCCAGCAACAGGGTGAGCAGGGACATCATCTACGGCCCGCCCACGGTGGTGATGTTGATCACGCCCACCGTCTGGAAGGCGGTGTACACGGTCGGGTACGGGCCCGCAGCGCTCCCCCAGTACAAGCGGCTCTCGGCCGGGAGCGTCTTCTCGAGGTCGTCGAAGCGCCCGGTGAAGAACAGGTCGGGGTAGCCGTCGGCGTCGTAGTCGGCGATCTCGACCTGCGACGCGCCCACGGTCTCGAACTCGGCTCGGTTGATCTCGGCGTAGCCAAGCGGCGAGCCCCAGTAGACCCACGACTCGAACCGGGCTCCGCCCGTGAAGCGGAAGTTCGCGAACACGATCTCGGGGTAGCCGTCGCCGTTCAGGTCGGCGATCTCGACGTCACGGGACGAGCTGGACGGCAGGTGCAGGTGCCCCGGCGCCGCCATTCGCGCCCCGTCGTTGAAGTACACCGACGCCTGGTTGGTGTTGGTCAGACCCGCACCCTGACCGACGGTGCTCGCGAACACCAGGTCGACATCGCCGTCGCCGTCCAGATCCCCGCTGGCGACGGCGGTGGCGCCGATGGTGTCCAGGCTCGCCACCGCTACGCCCTGAGGACCGTCAGCCGATCCCCAGTACACCAGGCTGGTCGCCTCGGGCTCACCGCTGCTGTTGCGGGTGACGGCCAACACCACGTCCAGGTGCCCATCGGAGTCCACGTCGTGGATGTGGGCGGCGCTGCTGTTGGCCACGGGCAGAACCACGCGCGAGGCGGGGTCCAGGCCGTCGGACCCGCCCGCGTACCACCGCGCTTGCTCGTCGCCCAGCAGATCGGGCACCCCGCCCACGATCTCGACCGAGATGTTGGAGGGAAACAGCAGGTCGTCATGGCCATCGCTGTTCAGATCGGCGGCGTAGCAGTTGGGGGCGCTGATGCTCTCGAGGCCGGCGATGCCCGACGCCGTCAGCCCGCCGGTGCCGCCGTGCCAGACACCGGCGTCGTGGGTGGTGCGGTCTCCGTCGAATGCGCGCACGAGCACCAGATCCGCGACACCGTCGCCGTTGAAGTCGCCCGTGCAAGCCCCGGCGGCCGCCCGGAACGGCAGGCTGGTGCGGTTGGCGGCGGAGTGCCCGGTCGCAGAGCCCCAATAGACGTAGCTCTCGTCGGCGAACACCAGCGGCGGACCATCCGCGGCGTTCGTGTTCGAGAACGCGATGTCCAGGTAGCCGTCGGCGTTGTAGTCGGCGACGACCGCCCGAGAGGTGCCCATCCCCGGCAAGCCAGGCCCAAGCGCAAAGCTCCCACCGCCCGACAGCAGCATGGGCACGTCGCGCACGGGCTCGCCCCCGATGTCTTCGTTCGCAGCCATGGCGATGTCCGGCAGGCCATCGCAGTCCAGATCGGTGCACACGTCCAGCCCGTCGCAGTTCTGATCGATGCCATCCAGGGGCACCTCAGGGACACGCGAGCCCGGGTAGGCGGTGCCGACAGCCACCTCGCAGTCTCCCGCCGCTGAGACGAAGCCGGCAGGCGCCTGGCAGGCGAGCTGAGTGCTGGCTGCATCGCCAAAGCCGTCCTGGTCGGCATCGGCGTACCAGAGCAAGGCATCGAGCGCGCCGTCGTCGACCGCGCCGTCGCAGTCGTCGTCGACCCCGTTGCACAGCTCGGTGGCGAAGGGATGGGTGGTGGCCACCAGGTCGTCGCAGTCGTCGGACACCAGCAGCAGCGACATGTCCGCGCACCAGGTCCCGCCCACGGTCGAGCCGGCAAAGCCGTCGGCGTCGGAGTCGACATAGCCCACCGTGTCCGCGCCCACCGTGTCGTTGGCGGGCTCGCAGTCCCCCGCGCAGGCCGAGGCGCCGTCGCCGTCGATGTCCACCTCGCTGGCGGGGATCACGCCGTCGCAGTCGCTGTCCAGGCCGTCACAGCCCTCGTCGGCGCCGGGATGCACGCTGGACAGCAGGTCGTCGCAGTCCGGGGCCGTGTCCGAGAAGCCCTCGGGCTGGATGCACGCCTGTTCGGTGAGCTCGTCTCCGGCAAAGCCGTCGCCATCGGCGTCGCCGTACCAGGTGGGCGGATCGACCGGGGAGTCGTCGATGTCGCCATCGCAGTCGTCATCGACCCCGTTGCAGCGCTCCGGGGCCCCCGGGAACACCGAGGCATCCCCGTCGTCGCAGTCGGCGCCACCGTTCAGGACGGGAACGTGCCCGTCGCCGTCCGCGTCCAGCTCGGCCTCGCGGTCGTCGATGTGATCCTGCGACACGAACACGCAGCCCGTCGACAGCGACCACAGCAGGGTCAGGCAAGCGAGGCGCATCAGAACTCCACCAACAGGCCGGTGCCAACGAGCGCCAGGCCCACCGCCGCCGTGGCGACACCCACGCCGCCCAGGGTGTTGGCCTGCGACCGCAGCCGATCCAGGTCATCGACACGCACGTCATCGGCCGCGATCTTGCCGCGCGACGACAAGCCTGCCGCGTAGAAGCCCGTCCCCGCCAGGGTCACCACCGCCCCGCCGCCGACAACCAGCGCTCGCACCGGAACGCCGGGCTTGTCGTACACCACCGACGCGCGAGCGCCGGGCGGCAGCGGCGTGTAGCTGGGCATCGGCTGGCGCGGACGCAGGTAGCCGCTGTAGGAAACGCCCCCCTCCTGGTCGAAGAGCTGCACGATCACGGGAAGATCACGAGGGCGCTTGAGGGTCAGCCGCCCGTCCAGCTGAATCCAGCCCTGGGCCGGCGCTGCGATGTCGACGGTCTCGCGGTCTTCGATGTCGATCGCCTCGTAATGGGCCTCGACAGCCGTTCCCGGCGGAATCATGGTGGTGGGGAAGCGGTAGCGCGGCTCCAGGAAGCGCGCGGCCCCAAACGCCCGGTCGCTCATGGTGAAGTCCTGGGTCACGTACGACTGCAGGCCGATGAAGCGGTGCATGCGCGCGGCGACGTTCTGCTGGATCTCTTCGTCGATGCAGGGAAATCCCCGATTGGCCGAGGCCATGTCGGCGTTGAAGCGCTCGACATCGACGTCGAGCCAGGCGCCCTCGGCGTCTAGAAGCACCGCCACCAGGTCGTTGGCCTTGCCCACCTGCTCGCAGTCGGTGCCCTGCCCATCGCTCAGGTCGACCCGCACGGGCTCGCCGCCGGTGACATCGAAGCGGTGGGCGCCCAGGAAGTAGACCCCCGCCGGCAGCAGCCCCTCGAAGCGCCGATCGCGGTCGATCGCCGCCGCCGCGAAGTCGACCGCCGCCGCACGGTCGGGGCTGAACGGCCGCCGCTCGACCTGGAGCGAGCCGGAGTCCCCGGCGATCAGCACGGCCTCTCCGTAGTTCGAAGCCAGATCTTCGAGCCACAGCTCGGGCACGTCGCTCCCGCCCGCGGCGCGGGCCTCTTCGACCCGCGCGCGCACCTCCTGGGCGTCGCCCCGAGCCTGGGCGGCCTGGGCCCCCTGCAGGTGCACGACGGCGTCCAGGGGCTGCCCGAGCTCGCGCAGCTTGAGGTACGAGCGCTCGACGCCGGGCCAAGCACCGCGCTCGGCGAGGCTGCGAACCTCCTGGGCGAGCCGCCGCGACTCGGCCATTGCCGCGTCGTCCTGTGCCATCGCCACCGGAGCGGCTGCCAGTCCGGCCACCATCGCGAGCATCGTTCTCAGCGGTCCTCCTCCCATCCCCTGCCTAGAAGCAAGACGCATGCCGAGCCACTCCGCCACAGAGAGCCGGTTCCATCGGGGTTCATGCATACCCGGTCGTCGGTCCGGAGGGTAGGCGGAGGGTCCGCGGAGGGTTCGTCGCGTCACTCCACCCGAATCGCACCACTCTGCACCCACGGGAACTCCCGCAGGTACGCCTCGGGCTCGTCGCCCAGGACGTCGCGCAGGTGGTGGGGCACGATGGTCACCTCGACGTGCACGATGCCGGCTGCATCGAGCTCGTAGCTGCCGCAGTCGCTCTGCCAGGGCTGGCCGTCGCGGTACACGGTGACCGCGATCTCGGGGGCCTCGGTGCCCTGCGGGCTGCCCGCCGACAGCACCGGGCAGGCGACGGTGAGCGTGTCGCCCACGCGCGCCTGGCCACCCAGCTCGATGACGCCGCCGTCGTCCTGCACGTGCACATCGAAGCCGTTGGGCATGCCCAGGGCGTGGTAGGTGATGTAGGTGCGACCGGCCCGCAGCGCGGCTTCGTAGGCATCGGGCCCGTCCGAGTCGAGCAGCAGGGTGTTGCTGAACCACCGGAACATGCGCCGGTACGAGTCGCCGCGCTCGCCGTCGCGCAGGTCGAGCGGCAGGGTGTTCTGGTGGGCGTCGGTGCCAGCCACGCTGATGGTGGGCGCCACCTGGTTCAGGGCCACCCACTTGTCGATGCTCACCCCCTGCCGGCCGTGCACACCCAAGAAGAACAGGTCGGGCTCGCCGGTGGCGTCGGGGGTGGTGAAGGGCGCAATGCCATCGGCCCAGCCGAAGGGATCGAGGCCCAGGTCGTCTTCGCGGATGTCGGGGGCGAACATGGCGTGCAGGTTGAAGGTCTCGACGCCGTCCAGGCCCCGTTCCTGGCGGGCAAGCAGCGTGTCGAGCGGCACACCCTCGGTGTGGTTCTGCAGGATGACGCCACCCGCCGCGTGCTCGGCGTCCATCGCCTCTTGGGAGTCGCTGTTGAGCAGGCGATCGTTCTCGGCCGCGTCGTCGCCGGCGACGTGCCGCTCGAGCCCGACGGGCATCACGATGTCCTCGATGCCCGCCGCCCACAGCACCTCGTGGCCGTTGTCGCAGCGCACGCGGTTGGCGATGGCCACCCCGTCGCTCATCACGTACTCGTCGCCCTCTTGATGAAAGAGCAGGTCGACGAAGGGCTGTTCGGCGGCATGACCGGGATGGTCGGTGATGAAGGCCACGTCGGTGCGCGTGTCACAGAGCGCCGCCCTCAGGTCGGCCAGGCACTCCAAGTCGACCTCGCCGTCGACGTAGCCGTCGCCGTCGCAGGCATCGTGGCTGAACGGCGAGTGCACGTGCACCAAGGCGCGAGCCGGGGTGAGGCCGCGCACCGAGCCCAGCTCGTCGGCGGCGCTGGGCAGCCCCTTGCTCCAGGGCACAGTGGTGTCCACGGGGCTGGTGTCGTCGGTGGGGGGATTGCCGGTGCAGGCAGCGAGGACGATGACGGGGAAGAGGCGCATCCCCCCGCACTAACAGGCCGCTTCAGATCCTCGGCCCGTGCTCCGGCGCTTCTCCTTGTGGTGCGCGCGCTCGAGGACGACTCTCCCGTTCGGCTCGGTCTCGTAGGCGAAGTCGAAGTCGCTCTCGCCGAGACCGAACTCGAGACCGAGGAATCGACCTCGAGACCGAGAAGTCGACCTCGAGACCGAGGAATCGACCTCGAGACCGAGAAGTCGACCTCGAGACCGAGGAATCGACCGCCGCGCTTCGAATCCGCCGTCCAACCTCTCGACCCCAGCCGGCCAGAGGTTCGGGGGACCGACCCTCGCTGCGCGCCGGGGGTGCAGGGCCGGCGCCGATGCGGCAGTCTGACTGGCCGACGGGCACCGCCCACCTCCGGCACCAAGGCACACGCGCCGCCGACAGCGTGGTGCTCAATGTCGCGGAGGGGCTGAGCCGCGGCGGAAAGCCGGGCCGCAACCACTTCCGCATCGCCCAGGGCTCCGCCGGCGAGGCCTTGGCGGTGCTCGACCTCATCGAGCTGCCAGGCGGCGCCGAGAAGCAGCAACTGCTGCGGCGGGTCGGCGCGATGCTGCAGCGCATGAAGGGGAGGTGACGCCGCCGTTGTCGAGCCGACTGAATCAACCCACCGTCTCAAGGAATCGCCGATTCGGCAGCCGGACCTGCCGAGGGCGGCGGATGCCTCGGTCGCAGCGCGCTGAAAACCCGGCAAGCCGGGTATTTCAGCACCCTGCTCCTACTCTTCGACCATGAAGTCGAAGATGGCATCCTCGACGGTCTCGCCACGGGTCACCGTGACCACCATCTCCCAGTGGCCGGGCATGTGGTAGCGCATGCCCTCGACCGCGAAGGTGCCGTCGCCGTTGGCGGTGACGGTGGGAACCACGTTCATGCCGTGGCCATGGGCGGGCATGCCGGCATCGACCACGACGGTGGCGTCGGCGAGCAGCGTGGTCACATCGGCGCCGTCGTGCACGGTGACGGTGAGGTCGAAGTCGTCGTTGACCACCACCTCGTCGCCGATCATCGCGTACGTGACGTAGAAGCTGTCGCCCTCGGAGCTGGCGGCGGTGTCCAGGTTGCAGCCGTGGCAGTCGTGGTCGTGCTCGTGGGTGTCGGTGTGGCCGCCATCACAGGCGAACAACGCAAGAAGTGGGATCCAAGCGAGTCGTGACATTGGGTCGCTCCGTCAGCGGCCTATATACCCAGCGCATGTGGATGCTGGCCGTCATCATTGGTTGCGGGGTACCCCAGGAGCCCGAGTGCGGGGACTTCTTGCCGGTGCACCAGGCGTCCCGCGAGTACGACTACGATCAGACCGGCCTGTCCGAGACGCTCGGCACCGGCGACCCCTGGGACGCCGGCCCTGACGCCCGGGGCTACACGCTCACCTGGGATCTGCTCGAGAACCCCGATGCCCCCGAGGCCCCCGACCGCGATCCCAGCGGCGAGGAGCACCACTTCACCTGGCAGCTTTCCTGCGAGGCCGGCACGGTGCGGGTGCACGAGCTGTCGGCCATCGGCGAAGACTGGGAAGACGATGGCCCCCGCACCGCGTGGACGCTCGACGAGAGCTACGACCCGCCCTTCGAGCTGTGGCTGCCCCAAGACGAGCGCGCCAGCGGCTGGACCGGCACCTCGAGCGTGGCCTGCACCGACACCGACGGCGACTGCAGCCGCGACATGGACTGGGGCATCGGGCTCGACAGCCCCGGCATCATCACCATCGAGAGCGTGAGCAAGGAGCGGGTGGGCATGGGCGGCGCCGCCTTCCCCTGGGCCCCCTTCGAGCGGGTCGAGGTGATTCCCGGGCGCGTAATCTGGCAGTTCGAGATGCTCGGCGGCCGGCAGTGGACGCTCGATGGCATCTCGGACGGAGAGCCCGACGAATGAGGGGGAACGCGTCCGCCGGCCCGGGTCAGCGCGGCAACGACGCGCTGCTCCCCGCCAGGCGCACCCGCACCCAGAAGCCCAGCTCGGCCCGCAGCGCCGGCGCATCGCCCGCCAGCACCGCCCCGGTCGTCGCGCGCCCGCCCAGCCACACGTCCCCGAGTCGTCGGCCGACCCGCAGCTCCACCAGCAGCGGCACCGCCACCGCCGCGGGAGGGCCCCCGACAGCCAGCGGCACGACCGCCCCGGCGACGGCCTGCCCGTCTTCACCGGAGTAGCCCCCCATCAAGCTGCCGCTCACCAGCAGCGCGGCCCCCGGACGCACCAGCGTGGCCGCCAGACCGGCCGACAGCGTGCCGTCGATGCCCCAGGGCTTGTCCTTGCCAGTGAGCCGACGCCGCTGGCCGTACATCAGGCCCACTGCTCCTGGCGACCAGACCGCTCCGACGGCGCCCTCCTCGCCGATCGAGGTGGCGACCGATGCCGACAGCGTGCCGTAGTCGGCGGTCACCGCGCCCGCGTCCAGCGGGGCCCGCAGCGCAGCCGGGTCGGCAGCCAGGGCGGCGCCCACCAGCAAGGCCCCGATCACGGTGCCTGTCCGACGCCGTCGAAGTCCCGGTCGACCAGCCGCTGCTGCGCCTCGGCGTCGCCCAGCATGTTCGCGTCCAGCCAGCTGTCCAGCACCGCTGCCGCGTCGCGCCGGGTCTGGTCACGGGGACGCTCGGACGGGCCGTCGCCGCGTAGGTTGGCGTCGCTGGGCGTGTCGGCCCAGTCGTAGTGGTTCATGCCCTGCACCACGCCAAACCAACGCGGCTCGGGGAAGCGCTCGGTGTAGATGTCGTAGGCGGTCTGCGTGGCCTCACCCGACCGGTCCTGGCTACCGATCAGGCTGATGCTCGGGCGCCCGGCCTGCGCTTCGACCGGTGTGCCCCCAGCAGGCCAGCTGGCCAGGATGGCGACCCCCTCGAAGTTGTCGGGGTCGGCGACCCAACGAAACACCCCCACCACGCCCCCCAGCGAGTGACCGCCGATGTAGGCAGGTGCCTCCGAGAGCCCACCCGATAGCAGGGTCCCCTCTCGGCCCGAGCGCCAGCGGGCGTCGTCCAGGGCGATGCTGGCGTTGTAGGACTCGAAGATCGCAAGGTCGAGGGGGGTCTGCGGCGACACCACCACGTAGCCCCGGCTAGCCAGGTGGGTGGCCAGCCAGCGGTAGCGCGAGGGCTCCACCAGGCCGCCGTGGACGAAGACGAACACCGGGTACGGAGCCCCGGCCCGGTCCAGCTCGCCCGCGTCACTGGCCGGGAAGGACACCGAGTAGTCGACTGCCTCGCTCACCCGGGCAGGCGCGCGGTGCTGGACATGGGCGACCCCGTAGGGGCCGTCCGCACCGTCCACGCCGGTGCGCTCGACGTCCGAAGTCAGGTCGAGGACGGGCTCGGGGGCGCAGGCGAGCACGAGAAGGAGCGGGAGCATGCGGCGGCTTAGTGCGTGCGCCTCGGCGCCACCACCATCGTCTGGGCACTGCGCGCAAACAGGCCGAGCTCGTCGCGAATCGCGCTCTGGGCCAGGCCCACACCCCCATCGCCGGTGGACCGGATGTCGAAGCCGAGCCACTCCCCCTGGGGCATGCGCTCGAAGAACACGCTCAGATCGGGGTTCACGAAGGTGTGCGTCATCGGGTCGCAGGGCACACCCATGCCGCTCTGAGCATCGGCGATGATCAAGGTGCGCTCGACCGGTGACGTCGCACGGCCCGCCACCAGCGGCACCTTGGAGCGCACCCACAGCCGAATCGGGGTCTGGCCCCACTCGCCGCCCACGATGCGGGCCTCGATGGCCGAGTGGTAGGCGACGTCCTGCTGAAAGAAGGGAAAGTCGAACGCGGGCCCGCTGCCCGGGGGCGGCCAGATCTCGGTGGTGGGCGGCGGCTCCACGCGCATGTCCAGGGTGCGGATGCGCAGCGCCGTGGCCTCGAGCACCACCCGGCCGGCCGCTCGCATGCGGCCTCGAAGACGCTGAACCGTGCGTCCGGCCTTCACCATCTCGACATCGACCTGCAGCCGCCCGACGGGAACCGGCCGCAGCAGCTGGATGTGCACACGACCCAGCTGAAAGCGCCCTTGCGGATTGTCGTGCCGCGACAGCAGGCCGGTGATCAGCGCCGATGGCGGTCCCCCGTGCTGAGCGCGCGGATCCCACGGCCCGGCCGTCAGCTCGGTGGCCACGAAGCCGTCGCCATCGGCCTCGTAGAAGGCGCTCACACCAGCGCCACGACCATCAGCGTGCTCATCAGGGCGCCCAGGCTCGCAGCAGCGAGCGCGAGCGGCATCTGCGTGTACACGTGGTCCATCATGTCGCAGCCTGTGAACATGGCCGACAGGATGGTGGTGTCGCTGATGGGCGAGCACTGGTCGCCGAACACCGCGCCGCCCAGCACCGCGCCGAAGCAGATGTGGATGTAGGTGGGGTCCGGGTTCACGTGGAAGGCCAGCGGCAGCGCCACCGGAAAGACCACCGCGTAGGTGCCCCAGCTGGTGCCGGTCGAGAACGCGATGAGCATGCACAGGCCGGTGAGCAGCGCTGGCAGGGCCAGCTCGGGCATCGCATCGCCGAACTGGGCCACCAAGTAGGCCGCGGTGTGCAGCTCCTTGGCCACCAGGCCGATGGTGACCGCCAGGCCCAGGATGATGGCGCCGATGGTCATGCTCTTGCAGCCGTCCACGAAGCCATCGAGCACGTCGCCCAGCGGCATGCCGCGCAGCAGCGCCACGCCCATGGCCGACAGGGTGCAGGCCACGAAGGCCTCGTTGACGTAGTCGCGGCTCAGCACGTCCTGGCGCATCAGCACGTAGCTGCCCACGGCGATGCCGAGCAGCAGGCCGATGGGCACCAGGAAGTCGGCCAGGCTGGGCGAGTAGCCCGAGTCGCGGTTGTCGGTGGCGGTGGTGGGCGTGGGCAGCATGGGCTGGGCGTCCGGGCCGTCGAGCTCGCCCGTGTTGCGTGCCCGATCGCGCGCCGCCGCCATGCGCCGCCCCACCCAGGGCAGCACCCCCAGCGAGAAGAGCAGCGTGAACATCAGCGCGAACAGCGCGTAGAAGTTGAACGCGATGCTGCCGAAGAAGAAGGCAATGGCCGTGCCGAGCTCGGCCTCGGTGGCGGCCTCGCTGGCCTGGGGCAGCAGCGGAATGGTGCCCACCACTAGGCCCGCCACGTACATGGGCCAGGCGTTGAAGGGCAGCACGGTGGCCACGGGGCTCGCCGTGCTGTCGACCACGTAGGCCAGCTCTTCGTGAGACACGCGGTGCTTGTCGGCCACGGGCTTGACGGTGGTTCCGGCCAGCACCGTGCTCACGGTGCCGCCCTGGTGGAACACGCAGCCCAGCAGCCACGCGAACACCAGCGAGCTGCGAGGGCCCTTGGCGATGCGCCCGCCCACGACCTCGGCGAAGTACAGCGCGCCGCCGGTCTTCTCCCACAGGCCGATCAGCCCGCCCAGGCACCACAGGTAGATGATCAGGATCTTGGCGTAGGACGCGCTGCCCAGCGCCGGGATGAAGAAGCGCGTCAGGAAGTTGAGGTCGTCGGTCGACCACGTGTGCCCGAACAACACCAACGAGCCCGAGACCACGCCCACGAACAAGGCGATGAGCACCTGTCGCGTAGCGAAGGCGAGCACGATGGTGAGGGCGGCCGGCAGCAGAGACCAGGCGCCGACGTCGAGGGTCTCGGGCGGCATCGCCCGGACCTTAGCAGCTCACCAGGTGGCGACCACCGTGGCACCCAGCCCTATGGTGGCGACGCCGGCGACGATCGAGGCCGTGGTCAGGGCATTGGTGCGGCTCTCGAGTCCATCGAGCTCGCTGTAGGGCGTCGACGTATCGGCCCACTTGGCGTGACTCGCCGACGCCAGCGCGAAGAGCGTGGCGCTTGCGGCTGCGGTTCCGCCGGCGGCTGCCAGCAACGGCACGCTGGGCTCTGGCTTCTTGGCGGAAGGCGGGGGCAGCACGACGGGCTCGGGCTTGACCTCGACCTTGACGCGCGCGTACTCGGGTAGCGGATCGCCGGGCAGCAGGTACGTGGTCTCGACGATGGCCCCCTTGTTGGACACCTGCGCGATCGTGGGCCAGCTCAGCGGGCGCTCGTCGGCGGCACGGCCGTCGAGGGTGAGCTCGCCGGGCTCGACCGGCTCGAAGGTGCCGGCCTCGACGTCGACCGCCTCGTAGCGACCGGCCACGTCCAGGCCCTCGGGCACCATGCGACCCGGCAGCTGGTAGAAGGGCTCGATGTGGCGTGCTGCCGCAAAGGCCGTGCCGGCCGGCTCGTCTTCTTGGTTCGCCACGTGCTTGAAGCCCATCAGGCGGTGCCATTTGGCGGCCATTCGACGAGGCATGGGCTCGTTGAGGCAGGGCAACACCTGCTCGGCGTACTCCACCGCGTTGACGAACAAGGAGTATTCTTCGTCGGCGAAGGCGCCCTCGGCCAGCTCCATCGCCTCGTACACGCCGTCGGTGCCGATGGCGCCCGACAGGCAGTTGCGTGGATCGGCCGGACCCTCGGGCTCGGCGGGCGCTTCGTCGGCGGCACCCTCGGCGGGAGCGGCCTCGTCGGCGGGGGCGGCCTCTTCGACCGGAGCGGCCTCGTCGACGGGAGCAGCCTCGTCGGCAGGGGGCGCCTCCTGCGCGAAGGCGGTGAGCGGTACCAGGGTGATGAGCAGGCCGAGCATCCTACAGGCCTCCAGTCGAGTAGAAGATGAAGGCGGCACCGGCGTTGTTGCCGCCGGTGTCGTCGAGGTCGGCGCCGAGCGCCACGTCGTCGTAGGTGTCGCCGTCGAAGTCGCCGGCACCCAGTCCACGGCCGAAGCCCATATTGTTGGCGCTGGCCGAGAAGGTGGCATCGGCGCCCGACAGCGAGCCGCTGCCCGAGACCGGGCCCCGGAACAGGTAGACGGTGCCGCCGCCGGCGCCACGAGCGCCGATGAGCACCTCGGAAGCGCCGTCACCGTCGCCGTCGCCGCCGCTGGCGACGTCGAGTCCGGCCTCGTCGTTCACGGCCTCGCCGGTGAGCTTGGCCGCGGCCTGGGTGGCCAGGCTACCGCCGCTAACGGGCCCCAACACGATGTACGCGGCACCGGCGTTGTTGCCGCCGTCGGCGTCGGCCGGGGCACCGATGATCAGGTCGTCCCGGCCATCGCCGTCGACGTCGCCCGCGCCGGCCACGGACATGCCGGCACGGTCGCCGGCCGAGTCGCCCAGCAGGGTGGCGTCGGCACTGGACAGGCTGCGGCCCGCGACCGAGGCACTGCCCAGGATGATGTGCACGGCACCACGCTCGGCACCGCCGCCCGAGTACCGCGGAGCGCCGATCAAGATGTCGTCGCGGCCGTCGCCGTTGGTGTCGCCCGCCGACGCCACGGACTCGCCGGCACGCTCGCCACCGCTGCTGCCCTCGAAGCCGCGCACGATGGCGTTGTTCAGCACCGTGGTGGCGTTCTGCGGCACCGGTCCCAGCAGCACATAGGCCTCGCCGGAGTTGTTGCCTGGAGCGCCGTCATGGCCCCAGGCGCCAATGAGCAGGTCGGTGGCGCCATCGTTGTTGAAGTCACCGGTGGCCACCGACTCGCCTGCGCGGTCGTTGTTGTTGATGCCGCGCAGCAGCGCCGAGTTCGCGTTGATGCCGGTGTTGGTGGTGCCGTTGGCCAGGGGCGCCGACAGCAGGAAGGCGCCGCCGGTCTCGTAGTCGGTGCATCCGCTCCAGGAGCAGGGGCCCCCGGTGTAGGTGTACCGCGGCGCGCCGAGCAGCACGTCGGGTCGGCCGTCCAGGTTCACGTCGCTCGCGAAGGCCACGCTGGTGCCCAGGCGCATGTCGGCGGTGCCCGTGTTGCCGCGAATGGTCAGGTCGGCGGCGCCAGGAAGGTCGTTGGTGCCGCTGATGGGCCCGCGCACGATGTAGGCCGCCCCGGTGTTGTAGTCGGTGCCCCAGGTGTTGTAGCCAAAGGCGAAGGGCGCCCCCACCAGCAGGTCCTCGTGGCCGTCGCGGTCGAGGTCACCGACGCTGACGCCGCGGGCCGCGTTGTCGTCGCCGTCCTCGCCGATGACGATGGGCGCGCCGCTGGTGGGCGAGTCGCCCGACCAGCCGTTGCAGCTGCCCTTGCCGCCGTCGCAGTCGTTGTCGACGCCGTCGCCGCAGATCTCGGTGGCGCCCGGGTTGATGCTGATGTCCATGTCGTCGCAGTCGGTGCCATCGGTCACGTAGCTGGGCCCGGGCGAAGCACATGCGGTCACCAACGAGGTGGGATCGCCGTAGGTGTCGGTGTCTCGATCGTTGAAGTAGTCGGTGGCGTCGGTGACTCCGGGGTCGTTCGCGTCGGTCAGGCCGTTGCAGTCGTCGTCGATGCCATTGCACACCTCGGTGCCGTTGGGGTTGACCGCCGGATCGCCGTCGTCGCAGTCCTGATCGTTGCCGACGTAGCCGGAGGGCGCCTGGCAGTCGTTCTGCACATCGAGCGGGTCGCCGTAGCCATCGCCATCGCCATCGCCGAACCAGTCCACGCTCACCACGCCGTCGTCGATGAGGGTGTTGCAGTTGTTGTCGACGCCATCGCAGATCTCGGGCGCCGTCGGGTGGGTGGTGAACTCACCGTCGTCGCAGTCGGTGTCGTCGGCCACGAAGCCCGCGGGTTGGTTGCACGCCGCGGTGGTGGACCCGGCGTCGCCGTACGCATCCGAGTCGGCGTCGGCGTACCACGTCGCCGCGTCGGCGGCCGTGTCCTCGTCGATGTTGGTGTCGCAGTTGTCGTCGATGCCGTTGCACAGCTCGGTCGCGTTGGGGTTGACCGCCGCGCTGCCGTCGTCGCAGTCGGCGGAGTCGCTGATGTAGCCGCCGGGCGGATTGCACGCGGTCACCGTGCTGAGGGCGTCACCGAAGTTGTCGGTGTCGAAGTCGCGGTACCAGTCCGGCGCGCCCGACAGGCCGCCGTCGGCGTCGTCGATCAGCGTGTCGCAGTCGTTGTCGACGCTGTCGCACACCTCGGTCGCACCGGGGAAGATCGCGTTGTCGCCGTCGTTGCAGTCGCTGCTGTCGCTGACCGTGTTGGCCGGTGCCACACAGGCCACCGTGGCCGTGCCTGGCGCTCCGAACAGGTCACCATCGCTGTCGGCATACCACGACGGCTGGTCGATCACGTCGGCGTCGGCATCGTCGATGTCGCCGTCGCAGTCGTTGTCGATGCTATCGCACTCTTCGTCGGCGGCGGGGTTGATGGCGGCGTCGGCGTCGTTGCAGTCGCTGTTGTCGGTGATGTAGCCCGACGGCTGGGTGCAGGCCGACTGCGTGTCGCCCGGATCGCCGTAGCCGTCGCCATCGACGTCGTTGTACCAGTCGATGGGAATGGCGCTGTCGTCGATCAGGCTGTTGCAGTCGTTGTCGATGCCATCGCAGATCTCGGTCGCGCCGGGGTAGGTGGTGGGGTCGGCGTCGTCGCAGTCGTCATCGGTGGCCGAGTAGCCCGGAGGCGCGAAGCAGCCCGGCGTGGTGACCAGAGCGTCGCCGTACCCGTCGGCATCGGCGTCGAGGTAGAAGTCGATGGCGTCGGTGGCCGTGGCCTCGTCGATGTCGCCCGAGCAGTTGTTGTCGATGCCGTCGCACAGCTCCGCGATGCCGGGGTTCACGTCGGCCAGGGTGTCGTCGCAGTCGCCGCCGGCGGCCACCCAGCTGCTGTCGGTGGGCACACAGGCGATCTCGGAAGTGGAGTTGTCGCCGTAGGTGTCGCCGTCGGCATCGGGGCGCCACGCGGTGGTTCCGGTGACGCCAGGGTCGGCGTCGTCGGCCAGCAGGTTGCAGTCGTCGTCGACATCGCCGTTGCAGACCTCGACGGCGCCGGGGTTCACGTCGAAGGCGGCGTCATCGCAGTCGCCGCTGTCGGGCGCATAGCCCGTGGGCTGCAGGCAGGCCGACACGGTGTCCGATGCCAGCCCAAAGCCGTCATCGTCGCCATCGAGGTACCAGGGAAGGCCCTGCACATCGGCATCGGCGTCGTCGATGTCGCCGTCGCAGTCGTTGTCGATGCTGTCGCAGATCTCGGCCGCGATCGGGTTGACCGCGGGCGCGGTGTCGTCGCAGTCGCCGCCGGCCAGCGAATAGCCCGCCACCGGCGTGCACGACGACACGACGTCGCTGTCCAGGCCAAAGTTGTCGTCGTCGTCGTCGCGGTACCAGTCGACCGTGGTCGTGTTGGTGTCGACGTCGCCGTCGCAGTCGTTGTCGATGCCGTCGCACAGCTCGGGGGCGGCGGGGTTGATCAGGCGCTCGGTGTCGTCGCAGTCGGTGCCGTCGGCAATGAAGCCCGCGGGCGCGTTGCAGGCCACGGTGCCGCTGGCGGGATTGCCAAAGCCGTCGAGGTCGGCGTCGACATACCAGCTACCGGCATCGTCGCTGCTGTTGGGGTCGACCGAGCCGTCGCAGTCATCGTCGATGCCATTGCACACCTCGAGGGCACCGGGGCTCACCGCACCGTCGATGTCGTCGCAGTCGGTGTCGTCGCCGACGTAGCCAGCGGGCGCCGCACAGGCGAGCACCGAGACGGTGGCCTCGCCGTAGCCGTCGGCGTCGGCGTCGATGTACCAGGTGGTCTGCCCGGTGGCCTGGTCGTCGTCGTCGTCGGTCAGGCCATCGCAGTCGTCGTCGACGCCGTTGCACACCTCGGGCTGGCCCGGCTTCACGCTGGTGCTGGCGTCGTCGCAGTCGCCCCCCTGCGCGATGGTGTCGCTGGGCTGGGTGCACAGCAGCTGCTCGGTGGCCGGGTCGCCAAAGCCGTCGCCGTCGCCATCGGTGTACCAGGAGGGCTGCCCGGTGGTGTCGTCGTCGGCGTCGTCGACCGCGCCGTCGCAGTCGTCGTCGATGTCGTTGCAGATCTCGATGCCATCGGGGTGCACCGTGGCCAGCGTGTCATCACAGTCTTGGCTGTCGCTGATGTAGCCAGATGGCGGCGTGCACGAGTCGAAGGTGTCGGAGGCATCGCCAAAGCCGTCTTCGTCGGCGTCGCGGTACCAGGTCTGCGACGCCCCCAAGTCGGCGTTGCCGTCGCAGTCGTCGTCGAGCTCGTTGCAGACCTCAGTGGCCTCGGGGTTGATGGCGCTGTCGCCGTCGTCGCAGTCGGCGGCGTTCTGCACGTAGTCGCCGTCACCAGGGGGCTCGCAGCCCTCGACCGGCTCGGCGCCGTTGTCGCCAAAGCCATCGCCGTCGCTGTCGATCCACCACTCCAGCACACCCACGGTGTTGCTCTGGTCGTCGCAGTCGGTGCCCCCCGCCTCGAAGGCCGCGAGCCCATCGCCGTCGAGGTCGCGCCGGTCGGCGGCCTCGTCGTCGCTGATGTACGGACAACCCGCAAGAAGCAGGAGCGATGTGAGCAGGATTCGTGCTTGCATGGTGGTGACCCCGGGGATCCAGCCTCACCTTAGACGAATCCCCTGGCAGCTGGCCACGTCAGCCGCAAAAGGAACCCTACTCGATGATCACCCGGTCGGTGCTGCTGCGCCCGAAGGTCTCGGGGTGGTACATCTCTTCGGCCTTGGCGGGCGGCACCACGTACCGGCCGGGCGTGGTGGCGGTGGCCACGTAGGTGTAGTCGAACACCCCGTCCCACAGCAGGCTGGCGAAGGCCTCGACCCGCTCGTCGCGCAGGTTCTGGTGCTCGTACCAGGTGCCGCGCCACCACCAGTAGCGGTTGCCCTGCTGGCTGCTCGGGTCGACCGGGATGCTGCCGGTCACGGCCAGCTCGGGGTTCATGGGCTCCAGGCCGCCGGGCAGCGGGTCGACCAGGGCCACGTGGTAGCGCCGAGCCGGCGCCACCATGGTGACCCGCACCCGAACCCGGGCGCCGGCGGCGATGCGCCAGGCGCCGTCCGCGTCGCGGGTGACGTCGGTGGGGTCATCGATGGGCTCGTAGATGCGCTCGACGGCAAAGCCGTAGTCCGCCGCCTCGACGTCCAGGCTCCGCGGCGCGTAGCGCATGCCGATTCGGTAGTACAGACGCCCGTCATCGCCGTCTTTGGCCAGCACCAGGTCTTGCTGGCCGCCGGGGTCCATCAGCTCGCCCATGGGCACGTCGATGTTCACGCGGTCGGTGGAGCGGCCCTTGAACACGCGCTCGCCGGCGAAGTCGTCGCCCAGCCACACGCGCGCCACGAAGTCGGGGGTCTCGTTCTCGTAGGTGTCGAAGTAGCGGTTCATCGCCAGCAACACGAAGCTGTTGTCCTGCGTCGTGCCCCAGTGGCCCTGCTTGCGGTGGGCCAGCAGGCCGCGGGTGACCTTGGGCACCAGGTCGTGCTCGGGGGCGACCTCGATCAGGCTGTCCAGGATGATGCCGTCGGTGCGCCGGCTGCCGTGCAGCAGCACGTAGTCGTTGGTGTCGGCGTACGAGGTCACGAACTGCGCGGTGGCGGCGGTCTCGGTGGCGTTGTTCTCGAGGTGGCGCAGGATCTGATCGACCCATGCCGTGCTGCCCTTGGCGTGCAGCGTGGGCAGGATCCAGGCCTGGGCCTCGAGCGGCAGGTTCTGCGTGCCGGCCTCGGTCATGAGCTGCTGCGCCCGCCTCAGGTCGTCCTCGCCAGCGAGGTGCCGCACGTACACGCTGTAGGCGATGATCGACCAGCGGGCAGCCTTGCTGTACCACCACGGAATGTGGTTCTCGATGGTGCGGTTGTAGTACATGGCGCGATCGAGCGCGCGCTCGTCGACCTCGTAGCCCTCGTTGTGGGCACGAACCATGGTGTGGGTGACGTGCACGCTGACGTAGGGCGAGTCGGCCGAGTCGCCCCAGAAGCCAAAGCCGCCATTGCCCTTCTGGCGGCGCACCAGGCGGTCCAGGTCGTTGCGCACCGAGGCCTCGATCACGTCGGCAGACTGCAGCTGCTCGGACTCGAAGGCGTCGAGCACGTCGCGCAGGGCGGCCACGGCGAGCACGCGGCTGCTGATCTGCTCGTTGCACTCGTACGGATACTGCGTCAGGTACAGCAGCGCGTCGGTGAGGGCCTGAAGCTGGGTGGAGCTGGTGGTCACCTCGATGCCACCGAACTGCGGCCAGGCATCGTCGGGCGGAAGCACGGGCTGAACCATGGCGCCGCTGTCGTCGAGCTCGCCATAGGTGGCGAAGGCCTCGCTGGTGGCGGGCGTCCACACCGGGAACTCGAACTGGGCAGCGTCAGAAGCCGCACTGGCTCCGCCGCCAGACTGCACGGCCACCACCTGGAAGGCGGCGGTGCCCACCAGATCGGCGGACACCGGAATGCGCACCTCGCGGCGATCGTTGGCGGCCACGGTGAAGTGCCGGCCGGCCGTGCGCGCGGTGGCCAACGAGGCGTCAGCGTCGACGGTGGGGAGCACCCGGGCGTTGGCCACGCGCAGCGCGAGATCGACCTGCATCGGCTGACCCGTCTGGTTCTGCACCACCAGCGGCAGCTCCATGCGGTCCCCGAAGTTCAAGAAGCGCGGCGGGCTCGGCCGAAGCATCAGCGGTTTGCGCGCCGTGAGGTTGGACTCGCCCGCGCCGAAGCTGCGTTCTTTGTCTACCGCCACCGCCATCAGCCGGTAGCGGGTCAGCGAGTCGGGCAGGGTCAGCGGCACGCTGGCGGTGCCCGAGCTGTTGGTGTTCACGTGCCCGGCGAACAGGGCCAGCGCGGCAAAGTCGCTGCGCACGGCCATCGGCTGCGCCGAAGCGCCGCTGGAAGGTCCGCGCCCCACCGCTCCGGACTCGCGCCGGGCGCGGGTGCTGTTGGCGTCGAGGTTGCTGGAGTTGTCCTTCTTGCCCTCTGCCTTCGCCAGCGGGGCCTCGTCGGCCTCGGTGTCCATGTCGCCGAACGAGCCCGCCCCGGTGCCATAGCCGCTGCCACCTCCGCCCAGGCCCGCGCCGCGCGTGCCCAGACCGCCAAGGCCAAAGGCATCGCCCCCTTCGCCGCCGATCAGCCCGCCCTGCCCTTGAAGCGCACCAAGGATGCCGCTGTTCGCCGCGTCCAGAGCCTTGGTGCGGCCTTCGGCCTCGCTCTGCGAGATGGTGCTCAGCGGGTCGGCGAGCACCACCTGGTGGCGGCTGTGGTAGGCCATCACGCCCGGTCCTGGGGTGCTGTAGAACACGGCCACGGGGTCGGGCAGCGTGGCGCCGGTGAGCGCGAGCACCGACTCGTCCACGGCCACCAGGGCGATCTCGGCGTTGACGGGGCGGCCCGCGTGATCGGTCACCTTGACGTCGATGGCGGTCTCGGCGCCCGGTAGCGCGAAGGAGCTCTTGGGCGTGACCTCGACGGTGAGCGTGCGGTCGAAGGGCGGAACCTTCAAGCCGAGCGAGCCCGCAGCGAAGGCGACGCGGTCGGCCTTGTCATCGAGCGGGTTGCCCTCGTCGTCGGTGCGGGGCGTGTCTCCAACGAGGTCCACCGAGATGTTCACGTGCGGCACGTGCTTGTCGGTGATGGGAACCTGAAGGGTGGCCGTGCTGTTCTCGACCGTGAACGGCGTCTTCTCGACCAGGCCCTGGCGGCGGATGGTCATCAGCCCGCTGGCCGGCGTGAACGGCGACTGCACCAGGATGTGGGCGATGTCGCCGGGGCGGTACTCCTCTTTGTCGGGGATGAGCACCACGCTCTCGAGGCTGACGTTGCGGTTGGGCTTCTGCTTGCCCCCGGCCACCGAGATGGTCATGCGGGTCTCGGTGGCGCGCCCCTCGCTGTCGGTGGTGCGTGCCACCACGACGTGGCTCCCGCCCTCGACCGCCTCGAAGGTGCACGCCTGGGCCTTGTCGGCGCTGGTCACCGAGCAGGTGCGCTCGTCGCGCTCGACCTGGCCCCACACGCCGTCGGTGCTGGCCCAGTCCAGGCGGGCGAAGCGCAGATCGACGGCCGCGTCGGCGACGAGCTCGCCGTCGAGATCCACCACGATGCTGGACACCTCGATGGGCTTGCCCTTCTCGTAGAAGTTCTTGTCGGACTTCAGGCCGACGTAGACGCTCGCGGGGTGCAGGGTCATGGTCTGTGCGCTCGTCCAGCGCTGCCGGTTGACGTCGGTGACCGTGGCCTCGGCGCTCACCGCCATGGGCCGGGGCGGGCTCATTGCCAGGAAGTCGATCTTGAGGTGGTGGCTGCCGCTGCCATCGGTCTCGCCCTCGAAAGACTCCGGCGGTGTTGGAGGCGTGGGTGGCGACCACCAGTGCCAGCCCCAGAACGGGCGATGGTTGCCGAAGGCCCAGCCCTGGCGGTTGGGCGGCGTGAACTGGGTGGGTGTGGCGCGAACGGCCCACTGCACGGGTGCATCGGGCAGCGCGCCGCCCGAGTAGTAGTTCGCGTCGACGCGCACGTAGGCGTGCTCTCCCAGGATGTACGGCCGCGGGTCGACGGTGGTCTCGACCTCGAACTCGGGGCGGCGGAACTCCTGGATCTGGAAGACGTGCTGGTGCGAGCCGACGTTGTTGCCCGCGCGGTCGTAGGCGACGAGCTGCAGCCGCGCACGGCCCAGGTTCGGCGTGCCCGGCAGCTCGAGCTCCAGCTCGAAGCCGCCAAAGTCGGTGAGCTGGACGTCGCCCTCGCCCAGCTTGTTGCCACGCGGCCCGTACAGCAGCCACTCGACCTTGTCGGCGCGGTCGTCGAAGGCCGTCAGCTGGCCCATGGGGCCCTGATCGTAGCGGCGCATCCAGCCCTTGACCGACACCACCTCGCCCGGCCGGTACATGCGCCGATCATCGAAGGTGAAGAAGCGCAGGCTCTGCGGCGGCGAGCTGCGTGTCCAGCCGCCGTACTGGTTCCACCAGTTGGCGTTCTCGGGCAGCAGCGCCAGGTCGTCGCCGCGCTTGGCCACGAGCATGTGCGGGCCCTTGGGCTCGTTGTACTTGCCCAGCCGGGCGAGCCCCATGGCGTCGGTGGTTCCCTTCTCGTCGCTGCCCAGCAGCGACAGCTCGACGCCGGCCATCGGCTTGCCATCGAGCAGGCTGGTGGCCCAGCCCAGCACCTCGTCCTGGTCGACGTAGGCGGTCAGCCCGATGTCGGTGACCTGCACCAGCGCCCAGATGTCGACACGGTCGTAGTAGTAGCGGCCGCTCTGGGGGCTGGGCTCGACCCACACGAACACCATGCCCTTGCCCTCATCGCCCAGGTGCGGGGCCAGGTCGATCGCCGTCTCGACCAGCTCGTCGCGCTCGAAGTCGGTGACGTCGATGATCTGCTCGGACAGCTTGCGGCCCGGGGGATGGCCGCGTCGGTAGTCGTCGTAGCGCGCCTCGCGCATCCACTTGGACAGCTGGGCGTAGGAGTCGGTGGTCGCCTCGTACACCCGCACGCGCAGCTTCTCGTGGTTGGTCGAGTACACGGACAGCGCCGGGGGAGCGGCCGGATCGAGCACCAGGATCTCTTTGCCGGGGCCCTGAAGCGACTTGTTGGCGTTGCCGTACCGGAAGCTGGTGAGCTTGCGATGGCCGAACTCCTGCCCAAACCTGTCCTGGAGCGTGGTGGGAATGCGCACCATGTACTTGGTGCGCGCACGCGTATCGCCGCTGATGGTGAGGAAGGAGCCCGAGACGCTCACCTCCATGCGCTCGATGGCGGGCTCGACCTCGATGGTGGAGGGGTCGAAGGCCTCGGCGTCGAGCGGGTTGTTGAACGAGATGCTCATCGGCGCGCCGGGAACGCAGCCGGTCTCGTTGTCCCAGCAGTGCTTGTCTTCCATCGCGAGCGGGAAGTAGGTCCAGAAGCGCTCGGACTGGGCGCGCTCGGTCGTGCGCGGCCCCTCGGCCGAGGGCGCCCCCTTCTCGACCTCGATGCTGTAGCGGGTGGCCCGGGTGAGGGGCTCCTTGGGCTTGAGCACGACGTAGCGGTCGTCCTCGGTGTTCTGGAGCAGGTACTTCAGGCCCTCGTCGGCCGCGATCTCGGCCTCGGTCGCCGGGCGGCTGGGCACCTCGATGCCGTCCTTCTTGATCTTGACGAAGGGCAGCACGCGCTCGTCGACGGCCTGGTCGAAGCTGGCGAAGGCCAGCGGCTCGAGGTCGTGGGGACCGTCCCAGGGCTGCACCTCGACCACCTGGGGCGCGGGCGTCGAGAAGGTCCACTTCACCTCACGCTCGAGCTCGTTGCCCAGCGCCGAGACCGTTCCCTTGGGGATGGTGACCGAGTAGTTGGTGGCCATCGGGAAGCGGGGCTCGGGGTCGAACATGAGCGTGCGCGTGCCCAGCCAGCGCCAGCGCCCCTCGGGCTGCGGATCGAGCTGGACGGGCACGGTCTGGGCGGCGAGCTCCTGCGAGGTGACCGCCACCATGGGCTGGCTGAAGGTGATGGACAGGTGCGGCACCATGGGCACCTCGCCCTCGGGGGCGCGACGCAGCACGGTGAGCGGGCCCTCGGCCTCTACGGGGGGGAGCTCGCCCTCGCCGCTCGGAGGCCAGGCCAGCTGGACCTCGGCGCCGGTGCGCGGCGCCGGCTGGGAGTCCTCGCGCTTGGCAAAGCTCTTGCGCTCGGGCTCGGGAAGATCCGGCAGACGAGCGAGCAGACCGAGGGTCTGGTCTTCGGACAGCTCGGTGGGCTCGGCATCGTCGGCCACCGGCTCTGCTGAGGCGCCGTTGCCACCGTCCACGACGGGGCGTGGGGCGACGGGCGGCTTGCCCTCGGACAGGCGCATCTTGAGCCCGACGACATCTTGGGCCTCGGTGTCGAGCTCGAGCGGCTCGGCCGGAATGGGCGGCGCCTCGGGCTCCGGGTCCTCGAGCTCCTCGATGGCGGGGCCGCCGAAGCAGGACACGAGCAGCAGCGGCAGCAGGAGCAACGATCGGCGCAAAGAGACCTCCGAGAAGCGGGAGACGGCGCTTCAGACCGGGTCACCCCCCGCGGGGTTCCGGGAGAGAGCGCGGAATGATAAGCCATTGACATGCGCTACCTGCACACGATGATCCGCGTCTACGATCTCGATCGGGCCCTCGCCTTCTTCGACCTCCTGGGCATGCAAGAAGTCCGACGCCGCGACAGCGAGCGAGGCCAGTACACGCTGGTCTTCCTGTCCACCGGCCACCCCGAAGACCCCGCCACCATCGAGCTCACCCACAACTGGAACGAGCCCGAGCCCTACAGCGGCGGCCGCAACATGGGCCACCTCGCCTACGAGGTCGACGACATCTACGCCCTGTGCCAGAAGCTGAGCGACGCCGGCGTCACCATCAACCGGCCGCCCCGAGATGGCCGCATGGCCTTCGTGCGCACGCCCGACAACATCAGCATCGAGCTGCTGCAGAAGGGAGCGGCCCTGCCGCCCAGGGAGCCGTGGGTGAGCATGGAGAGTGTGGGGAGTTGGTAGCTACTCCACCACCACCTTGATCGTGCTGGCCATCTTGGGCCCGTACGAGCTGTGCGCCCCGTCGGCGAACTGCAGGGTGAGCGTGTATTCGCCGGGATCGAGGGTGAGCTCGGTCTCGGTGGAGCCGTCGCCGTAGTGGATGTGGGTGTCGTCCTTGGGCACGGTGGTGCCGTCGGCGACGCCGTCGGGGTGGCCGATCAGGATGTGGTGGTGGCCCTTGTTGGCGTGCACCTCGCCGGCCGCCTCGACCTCCATGCCCTCGACACCGAAGACGACCTTGAACGGTGACTTCAGCGTGGCACCGTCGGCCGGCTCCACGAACATCACCTTGGCGCCCTCGGGAACGCGGGCATCGGCGGCGGGAACCGCTTCTGGTTCGGCCTCGGGAGCCGCCTCGGCGGGCGCCTCTGGCTTGGGATCGGCGGGCTTGTCGCCGCCATCGCAGGCTGCCAAGAGCAGGAGAAGGGTCAGGATCGGGCGGAACATGGATACCTCTCGGGACGGGGAGAGTAGCAGGGTCGGGAGGGGGTCAGTGTTCCCCCTTCTCCGATTGCCGATCGGGGTGAACCGGCTTGGGTGGCGGACCTGGGCGGGGTCAGTGTTCCCCCTTCTCCAAATAGACCCTGCAAAGCGGAAATCCAACCCGGCTGGTGCTCCGTCGACCCCACCGACGTCATACACGCCGCGAAATCACCCAGCCGGAGGCACACCATGGCCCGCCCCCCGCGCGAGGACTACCCAGGCGCGATCCACCACGTCATCAACCGAGGCGCACGCCGCGAGGTCGTGTTCACCGACCCTGGCGTGTACATCCTGTTCCTGGAGGTGCTGCAACAGACGGTGGCTCGCTACGACATCGGGGTTCTTGCCTACGCGTTGATGCCCAACCACTGGCATCTGCTGGTGCGGTCGCGGCACGGCAACCTGTCCGAGGCGATGCAGTTCATGAAGAGCGAGTTCGGACGCCGCCTGAACGCCATGAACGACTGGGACGGACCGATCTGGAACGGGCGCTTCTTCAACAAGGTGATCGAGGGCACCGACTACCTCCGATACCTGTACTTCTACCTGATGAACAACCCCGTGAAGGCCGGCCTGTGCCCCGAACCCGACGCGGCAGAGTGGACGAGCCATCGGTACCACCTGGGTCGAGCCACCCCGCCGGACTGGCTTCAGTCCAACGTCGACCACCTCTTCGCCGGTCCCGAGGGCTACGAACGCTTCATCCGCGATTGCGCGGCCGGGAACATCGAGGAGCCGGACGCCTGGCAGCCCGAGCAGTTCGAGCGGCCCCATCGCACCGGCAGGCTCCCCGTGCGCCCCGTCCCCCGCGACGAGCAGCTCGACCGCGCCGTCGGTGACCTTGCCGAGTGCCTGGGGATCCCGCTGTCCCGCCTGGCAGAGACCCGGCGCGGCCCCGTCGGGAATCCGGCTGGCTGCGTCGCCGCTTGGTGGCTGGTCGAGAGCACCGTCGCCAGCAATGCCCAGGCCGCGCGGCGCCTCGGCATCTCGCCAAAGGCACTGGCCAAACGAGCTCGAAGGGCCCGGCGCCTGCGCAACACCTCGCCGGCCGTCGCCACCTGGATGAACATGCTCGAGGCGAAGAATGAGGGGCCCGACCTTGGAACCAGCATTATCGCCCATAAAAGGAGAAGGGGGAACACTGACCCCAGGTAGACCCGCCACCAAAGCCGCTCTACAGCTACACCCAATAGGGGAAGGGGGAACACTGACCCCCTCAGCGCTACCGCATCGCCACCTGCGCCCCTGCCTGCCGCGGCCACACCAGCACCATGTCCTGGGCCAGGTCCCGCGCCATCTGATGGGCTGCGCTGTGCTCGTCCATGCGTGTGGACACCACGCCATCGGCCTCGCGCTCCAGCCTCATCAACACGTGCCCTTCGGAGCTCACCAGCGCCGCGCCCACCACCGCGCTCACCGCGTGCTGTTCCTGCACCAGGTCCACGACCACGGGCCCGACGGGGGTGTGGATGACATCGCCCGGAAAGCCGGTGGCGGTGAGCGGGGTGCTGTCGAGCTCGCGCACCCAGGTCACCAGGACCGCGTCGCCGCGAGAGCGACGGGCGAGGTCGCTCAGCACCGAGTCGACGCCCTCGTTGGCACGCAGCGCCGCTGAGAGGCGCTCGCGAGCGCCCACCCGGTAGCTGCCTGTGCGGAAGCGCCCGTCCCAATCTCCGCGGAGCTCCGCGTTCAGCGCCCCCGGCAGCGCCTTGGCAAAGGCCGCCGGCACGGCTCGCACCTGGCTCGCACGCTCGCGCCGCAGCTCTTGCCTCCAGGCGGGAACCGATGCCGTCACGTAGCTGTCGTAGCGAGGACCGGGGGCCGCATCGATGGTCAGCCCCGGCATCACGTGAACCTCACCCGACGCCGCCAGCGCGTCATAGTCCCAGGCCAGCTCCAGATCGTCCGACTTTGGGGCACACGCCGAGCACAAGACCAGCAGACCGAGCATCAGGCTACGCATTGGGGGACCTCCGGGCGCAAAGGCGGACTGAGGGACGGACCCCGACATTCGTGCCCGGTTCCCGCCTTGACCTTCTGTTGTCATCTGCGTCTGGGATCCTTCACTCGAACAGCCATGTTCCCCGCCCGGGATCCCAGTCGCTGACCGCCAGCTGGCCCGCTCGCCACGCGAAGGCCTCGGCGACCAGCTCGTCTTCGCTGGTCCACACCTCGTCGCCGATGGCTCCCTCGTCGTTCTCGAAGGCCCGCAGCGGCCCGAACCACTCTCCCGTGAGCACGTCGAGGTCTCCATCGCCGTCGACGTCCTGCAGGTCCACGGCCGACCAGGCGCGGTTGCCGCCCTCGCTCCAGCACAGCGCCCACTCGACGCCGCAGTACAGCCGCACCTCGCCGGCCCCCGGGTACTCGACATTGTCGGAGATCAACAGGTCGATCACCCCGTCTCCATCTACATCCCCGCTCGCGATGCGGTTGCCGGCAAAGCCCGCCCCGGGAGCCAGCCAGTCCGGGGCATCAGCCAGCCCGGGGTAGCGCGCGTGGGGGCCGTCGTGGCGTGCGAACACCATCGACCCGGCCACCACCGCCACGTCGAAGGACAGCGAGGGCGCGCTCTGCCAGTCCGGCTCCGACCCGAGGCCGGCGCCGTCGCCCAGGAACACCAGGTCCGGCACCGCGTCGCCGTCCACCTGCCCGGTGGCGAGAGCCAGGTCCAGGTGACCGTCCCCATCGACATCGGCGAGGGCCACGCCAAAGGCGCCGGCACCGGTCCACGACCAGTCCGGCGAGCCGGCCAGCCCGGCCGAGGATCCAAAGTACAGGTCCACCCCGCCCAGCGCGGCATCGCCGTCGTCGCCGAGGTACCGGGTCACCGCGATGTCGTCGGAGCCGTCGCCGTCGAGGTCGGCCGCACTCATGTGCCCGTGGTAGTGCGCCTCATCGCCGGTCCACACCACCTCGCCCGACGGTCCGAGCACGCGCACGGGGCCGGGCTCGATGTCGTTGCCGGCCGACGACACCAGCTCGCTCGACCCATCGCCGTCGACGTCGGCCCAGGCCAGCCCGGTGGTGTAGCCCCGATCGTCGGCCACCCAGGTCGGCTGCGGGCTCCATGTCGAGGCACACCCGGCAAGCAAGAGCATCACCCGCGTACAGTAGCGGCATGCACGACAAGGTGTACGGCTTTCGCGAGCTCGAGGTCTCGGCCACCGGCGCCGGAATGCGCCTGGACCGGTTCCTCGCGGCGCGCTTCGTGGACCGCTCGCGCACCGAGATGGCCCTGGCCATCGACCAGGGGCAGGTGTGCGATGAGCACGATCGGCCGCTGCGCCGCTCGGTGACCGTGCGCGCCGGGCAGACCCTTCGCCTGTACATCCCCGGAATCGCGCCGTCCGAGCCCCCGCCGCCCATGCCGCCCATCCTTTGGGAAGACGACCTGCTGGCGGTGGTGCACAAGCCGGCACGCATGCTGGCGCATCCGTCGGGAACGAAGTTCGCCTGGAGCCTCATTCGCGCCGCCAAGGATCACTGGCCCGAGCACCGCATCGACCTGGTGCACCGCCTGGACCGGGACACATCGGGTGCCCTGCTGCTGACCAAGGAGCTGGCGGCCAACCAGAAGCTGAAGGAGGACTTCAAGCTGGGGAAGGCGGTGAAGACCTACGAAGCGCTGTGCCAGGGCAGCATTCCCTGGGACGAACAGACGCTCGACGGCCCGATCGCCGCCGCGGGAGGCTCCATCCGCATCGAGATGGCCGTGCGCGCCGACGGCCTTCCCGCCAGGACCGACGTGACCGTGCTGGGTCGCCGCGGCGCGCTGACCCACGTTCGCTGCCGTCTGCACACCGGTCGCACGCACCAGATTCGCGTTCACCTGGCCCAAGCCGGCTTTCCGCTGCTGGGAGACCGGCTGTACGCGCTCCCGCGCGCCGATGCACAGCGAGGCCTGGAGGAGGGCTGGGACGACGAGCTGATCGAGCGGGCCGGGGCTCCGCGACAGGCGCTGCACGCCGCCAGCCTGAGCTTTGCCCATCCTGACGGCGGAAGGCTGTCGGTGTCAGTGCCGATGCCAAGCGACATGGCCGGGTGGTGGGAAGCGGCATGAGATCGTGACTTCGGCCGTACTGCTACTATGCGCCGCATGAAGATTGCTCTGTTCGGACTGTTCCTCGCTGGCGGCGCCGTCGCCGCTGCAGCCATCGCCTTCGCGATTCGCTCGGTTGCCGGGTCGAAGCCCGCTGCACCGCCCGAGCCGCCGGCCAAACCCAAGGTCGACCCGGTGGCCGAAGAAGACGCGACCGAAGAGACGTCCGACGCCGACACCGATCCCGAGGCCGACCCCGACACCGAGCCTGGCGCGTCGCCCGTCAACCCCGACAGCCAGCCCCTCGAGTCCGACACCGACCCCGCCAACGCCGACGAAGACACCGACGACGAGCCCACGGCCAACGACGCCAAGACGCCCGACGACGTCGACGACGAAGAAGATCCCCCCACCGCCGACACCGCCAAGCCCAAGACCTCGGCTCCGGCCGAAGACACCAGCGACGACCCCAGCATCGCCCCGCCCATGATGGCCGAGCCCGAGCCCGAGCCCGAGCCTGAGCCCGAACCCGAGCCCGAGCCCGATGCCCCCACCGAAGAGGCGCCCTCCGAGACGTTCAAGATGGAGTCTGTCGAGGTCAAGGGTGTCGAGTTCGACGGAATGGCGGCCATGCGCGCGCTGGCCCTGGTGAACAACAGCGACGAAGCCACCCTCGAGGCCGCGGGCCTGAAGGGCCGCCCGCTGTCGATCCTGCTCGACAACCGCCCCTTCGCCAACCTGGTGGCCGTGGGCAAGACCAAGGGCATCGGCAAGAAGACGCTCGAGACCATCCTCGAGGCCTGCAAGTAGGTGGGCTGCAGCGAGGGCGGCGGTGACCACCGCTGGAGCAAGCCCGACCGCAGCATGACGCAGCGATGCGCGTGCGGCGAGACGCGGCTGTTTCCGCCACACAAGGCCAAGTACAAGCGCATCCCGCCTCCGCTGGGCCAGGGCCTGCTCGCTTGCAGCGTGTGCGGCTACGTCAAGGCCAAGGGCAGCGCCACCGGCGAGCTCGAGGCCAAGGTGCATCCCCCGGACTGAGCGGACCGATCAGGGCCACCAGCCGTACGCACACACGCCCACAAAGCCGGCCAGGACTGCGACCCAGAACCCGATCTCGACGGGCCCCTCGCGCCGCAGCGGCATCAACCAAGGCAGCAGCAGCCCCACCGCGAGCCCGCCAAAGTGCCCGATGAAGTCGATGAAGGGCAGCACCACCGACAGCACGATGTTGAGCACCGTGAACCCGACCAGCGACGCCCATAGCTGCTTGTCGTCATCGTCGAGCTGGTCGCGGATGCGCCAGCCGATCACCAGCGTGCCACCAAGCAGGGCGAAGGCCCCGGCGCTGGCGCCATCGGACATCAGCACCCCGGCTACCTGGCTGGCCACCGAGCCGCCCACCGCCCCCAGCACGAACAGCCCGAGCCAGCGCAGCGACCCCACCAGCGGCTCCAGCAACACGCCCAGCACCCACAGCCCGACCACGTTGAAGCCCAGGTGCAGCGCGTTGGCGTGCAGCAGGGTGCTGGTGGCCAAGCGCCAGTACTCGCCGAAGTGCACGAGCTGCCGGTGCTGGCCTCCGACAGCGGTGCGGATCGCGTCGGGGCGATCGAAGAACAGCCCCTCGATGAACACCGGGTGGGTCGTCGCCGAGGCCACGTGCACGCCCACCAGCACGGCGCACAAGGCCAGGGCTGCGTAGGGCACCGGAGCCGGCTCGGTCGCGCCGGCCTCGCTGTCAGACGGCGAGGTGGTGCTCACGGAGCACGTCGTTGAGGGACGTCTTCTTGTCGGTGCTGGCGCTGCGCTGGCCGATGATGAGCGCGCACGGAAGGTGGTACTCGCCCGCGGGGAAGCTCTTGGGGCGCACCCCGGGCACGACCACCGAGTTCGCCGGCACCCGGCCCTTGTGGATGACCTCTTGCGGGCCAGTCACGTCGATGATGGGCGTGCTGGCGGTGATGGTGGTTCCGGCGCCGATGACCGCGCCCTCTTCGATCAGCACGCCTTCGACGATGATGCAGCGGCTGCCGATGAAGGCCCCATCCTCGACGATGACCGGACGGGCCCCGGGCGGCTCGAGCACCCCGCCGATTCCCACGCCGCCCGACAGGTGCACCCCCTTGCCGATCTGGGCGCAGGAGCCCACCGTCGCCCAGGTGTCCACCATGGTGCCGGCCCCCACGTAGGCGCCGACGTTGACGTAGCCGGGCATCACGATGCACCCGGGCTCCAAGAAGGCCGAGTAGCGGATGGTGCCCGGCGGAACGAGCCGGATGCCCTGCTCGGCGATGCGGTGCTTGAGCGGGATCTTGTCCATGTAGGTGTACGCGCCCCACTGCCCCTCTTCCATGCCGGCAAAGCGGAAGTAGAGGAGGATCGCCTGTTTCACCCAGTCGTTGACGACCCACTCCCCATCGCGCTTCTGGGCCACCCGGATGGCCCCCTGGTCGAGCCACTCCATCGCATCGATCAGCGCGTCGCTGTCGATCTCTTCGCCGGCGTAGCTCTCTTCGATCCGGCGCTTCACATCCGCGAGCAGGGTCGCATCCATCTCGGTCTCCGGGAGTTCAGGGTCGGCGAGCATACCTCGCTCGGTCGCCCGCCTCCTCCAGCAAGGCTAGACCCAACCCATGACCTTCCTGCTGCTCTCCCTCCTCGCCTGTGTCGACGTCGACGCCCCCATCGACGCCTCCGACACCACCCCCATCCTGTTCGAGGTGCCCAAGGGCTCCAGCGCCAACGGCATCGGTCCCAAGCTCGTCGAGGCCGGGCTGGTCGGTTCCGAGTTCGACTGGAAGATGGGCTTCAAGATGGGCGGGCTGGACGGATCGTGCCTGAAAGCCGGCACCTTCGAGCTCAACAAGGCCATGAGCCAGCGCCAGATCCTCAAGACCCTGTGCGGCGCCCCCATCCCCGACGACGTCGACTTCACCGTGCTCGAGGGCTGGCGCATCCGCGACACCGACAAGGCGCTCGCCGACGCGGGCTTCATCGAGGCGGGGCAGTACATCGCCGTCGCCGAGAACAAGTCCGTCGAAGCGACCTTCGACGTGACCGGTCCCAGCTACGAGGGCTACCTCTTCCCCGAGACGTACAAGGTCCCCCCTCCCGGCCGCTTCACCGCCGAGTGGTTCGTCACCCGTCAGCTGCAGACCTTCGACGAACGCTTCCTCGCGACCCACCCCGAGGCCAAGAGCGACCCCAAGCGCAGCCTGCACGACATCGTCATCGTCGCCAGCCTGCTTGAGCGCGAAGAGCCCAGCCCCACCAATCGCGCCGTGGTGGCGGGCATCATCTACAAGCGCCTGGACAGCGGCTGGCAGCTGGGCATCGACGCCACCAGCCACTACCACCTGCCCGAGTGGAACGACCGCAAGGGGCTGCTCAAGGCCCTGAAAGACCCGGACGACCCGTACAACACGCGCCTGCGAAAGGGCCTGCCGCCCACCGCCATCGGAGCTCCATCGGTCGAGTCGCTCGAGGCGGCGATGGCTCCGAAGGATTCGCAGTGGTGGTTCTACCTACACGACAGCAAGGGTGTGTTTCACGGAGCTGTCGACGGAGACGGGCACGATGCCAACCGCAAGAAGTACAACGTGTACTGAGCCGCGCCGGTGACAGCGCTCCTGCTGCTGCTGATGGCGTGCCCGGGCCCTGGCGACACCGGCCCCGTCGACTCCGCTGCCCCCGAGACCGGCGACACCGGCCCGCCGCCCGAGCCCTTCTACGGCCTGGCCTTCACCCGTCTGGACGAGCCCCTGGGCCCCGGCAACCGCGACACCTGGTCGCAGGCGCTCACCGACATCGACGGTGACGGCAACCTGGACGTGTTCGCGGGCAACCACGCGGGCTTTCCCCAGCTGTGGATCGGCGATGGAGCCGGCGGCTTCGAGCTGTCGACCAGCAGCTTGCTGACCGCACCCGCGCTCGACGACCACGGCCTGCTGGTGGTCGATCTGGACGGCGACGGCGACCGCGACGCGTTCATGCACACCGGCCGCGGCGTCACCGACGATGTCGCCAACCGGCTGTGGCTCAACGACGGCGGCGTGCTCACCCCCGCAGACGCCGGGGCGCTCGCTCAGCCGGGCGCGCGCGGACGAAGCCCCTTCGCCCTCGACTTCGATGGCAACGGGCGCCTGGACGTGTTCAACCGCAACGAGCCGCGGCCAGACGGGCTGCAGCCCTCCACGCTCTTCCAGAACACCGCCGGTGGCTTTGTGGCCCAGGCGCAGGATCTCTCGGCGATCACCCTGGGCTTCGACGCCCTGGTCGACGCCGATCAGGACGGCGAGCTCGACTGGGTACGCTGGAGCAGCACGCCCGAGGTCCTGGACGTGGCCACCCTGCAGCCCAAGGGTGACGGCTCGCTGGACATGCCGCGCGTCTTCGGCGTGCTCGGCTTCGACGCCGACGGCGACGCCAAGGGCGAGCTGCTGCTGGTTCGCGGCTACGGCCTGCTGGTTCCCGAGCTGCGGCAGCCCGCCACCGACGAGCTGTGGGCGGGGTTTGGCGTCGACAGCACCGTGCGCGGCTTCGACATGAAGGGCGGCAACCAGCTGCTGGTCGAGGCGTGGAGCAGCCGGGTCGATCCCAGCTTCGCGATCGGTGCCAGCAACCCCGTGCTGGGGGACCTTCCGCAGCTGGCGCTGATCCGCAACAACGTGCCCGAGGGCATCCCCCAACCCGACGATCAGGCGCTCATCTGGATCGGCCGCACCGGCGATACCTGGCACTTCCGCTTCCGCGACCCCAGCATCTTCATCCGCGCCGCACTGCACCTGACCGCCGACGAGCCGCTCACCGACATCACGCCGGTAGGCACCCCGGAGCTCACCGAAGAACCCCTGTCGGTGCTGATGGGCTTCGACGGCACCACGTGGGAGCCGATGCCGGGCGGGCCCAGCCCCAGCGCGCATTGCGACGAGGCCGCCCCGGGCGACTTCGACAACGACGGCGATGTCGACGTGTTCTTCGCCTGCGCCGCGCCCACCCGAAACCTGCCCGACGAGCTGTGGCTCAACGACGGCGCCGGCACCTTCACCCTGGCGGCTGTGGGTGCCGAGGGCCGGCCCGACCTGGGGCGAACCGCACGCGGCCTCGTCGGTGACGTCGACAACGACGGGGCCCTGGACATCTTTGTCGCTGCCGGCCAGCCCGATGTGCCCGGCGGCTATGCCCCCTACTGGCTGCTGCACAACCAGGGCAACGACCACCACTGGCTCATCGTCGATCCTCGCGGCTCGGGGGCCAACACCGACGCCATCGGCGCCCGGGTCGAGCTCGATGCCGGTGGCAAGACCCAGGTGCGCTGGATGACCGCCGGCCAACAGGACGGCAGCCAGCACGACCGCCGCGCGCACTTTGGCCTGGGCCAGACCGACACCATCGACGAGCTACGCGTGTTCTGGCCCTCTGGCTCGGTGACCACGCGAACGAACGTGACGGTCGACGAGGTGATCCGCGTGCAGCAGCCTTAGTAGCCGACCACCAGCTCCATGTTGGGCGAGGCCTCGGCCGAGTACCAGCCCGGGTCGGCGCTGAAGATGTTGCCCTCGGCGAAGTAGTGCCACGCGAACAGGTCGCCGCAGCCGCGCAGGCAGGCCACGCTGGTGTCGCCTGGCACCTCGTCGACCTCGAAGCCCACCATGATGAAGCCGCCCGCCTCGATGCGTACGGGAGGGTCGAAGGCGGCGGTGACCCACTCCACCTCGTCGAGGCCCACCCCGCTCATGCTGACCTCGGCCACCGCGGTGGGTGCCGGCCAGCCCTGCGGACCCACCCCATCGTCGGGAATGCCGTCGTCGTCGACCCAGGCGAGCACACGGATGCGGGTGCGCGCGTCGCAGGGCCGGGACAGGATGCCGGCACCGTTGGCCTGCTGCACCCGGATCTCGCGCAGCTCGTAGGGAAGCGACGGCGCGACGCCCGGCGTGGTGGCCACGATGGGAAAGACGGTGTCGGTGAGCGCCCAGTAGTAGGGGTCGTCGCCGCACTCGTCGACATCGCCCAGGATCGACTCGTTGTCGAGGGGCGGGTTGGTGTCGGTGTCGGTGTCGACCCCGCTGTCCCCGCTGTCGGGCGTGGACGAGGTGTCGTCGGCGGTGGGCGCGGAGCCGGTGCAGGCGAGCGCGAAGAGGATGAGCCACATGCCCTCTTCGTAGCACGATCCAACTCCCGGTAGCGGTGCCGATGTGGGCCGGTGTCGAAAGGGCAACGAGAGGAGAATCCCATGTCCCGCCTGGCCCCCATTGCCACCATCGCCCTGCTGCTGTCTGCCTGTGTGGTCGTCGAAGGCGACCAGCAGAGCATCACCGAGACCCTGGAGTTCGACGACGCCGTGGGCAGCATCGACTACGACGTCGGTGCCGGCAACATGACCATCGTGCGCGGCGATGTCGATCACAGCATCATCGAGCGCACCGTCAGCTGGCGCGGCGACGCCCCCCGCGTGATCGCCGACCTCGCCGGAGACCACCTGACGCTCGGCATCGACTGCGACACCCTGTGGAGCTGCTCGGTCGACCACGTCATCACCCTGCCAGCCTCGGCCGACATCAGCGGAAAGACCGGGTCGGGCGACGTGTGGATCGACGGGATGGATGCGCACGGCGTCGACGTCGAGACCGGGTCGGGCAACGTCAACGTCGCCAACATCGCCGGGCCGGTGAACATCGGCACCGGCTCGGGCGACCTGGACGTCGAGTGCGTCGGCGGCGACGCCACGCTGTCGGCCGGCTCGGGCAACATCCACGCCCACTGCGTGTCCGGCGACCTGCAGGCCGAGACCGGGTCGGGCGACATCTTGATCGCCACCGTGCAGGGCAACCTGAGCCTGCAGACCAGCTCGGGCAACGTGCGCGGCGACGAGCTGGCGGCGGCCACCACCCTGGCCACCAGCGGCAGCGGCGACATCGAGCTGCAGTTCTGGGACGCGCCCAGCCTGGTGGACGTCAGCACCGGCTCGGGCAACGCCGACCTGTGGGTGCCGGCCGGAACCTACTCCCTGGACCTGCAGACCGGCAGCGGCAACACCACGGTCACCGGCATCGCCGACGACCCCCGCGCCGATGGCCAGATCACCGTGAGCACCGGATCGGGCAACATCCACCTCATCGGGGAGTAGTCACCCTCCACCGCACCGTCCCCCCCGCGCGAAACGGCACGATGACGTGATCTCCGAAGGGAAGCTCCCCAGGAATCACGTCTTCGCTGCGGCAGAGGGTCACGCGCTCCTCGTTGGGCGGCAGGCCGTAGAAGGCGGGGCCCCGTTCGCTCGCAAAGGCCTGCAGCGCGTCCAAGGCTCCCGCATCCTCGAAGACCTCGGCGTACAGCGGCAGAGCGTGGCAGGCGGTGTACATGCCCGCGCAGCCACAGGCCGACTCCTTGGTGTGCCGCGCGTGCGGCGCCGAGTCGGTGCCCAGGAAGATGCGCGGATGGGCCACCGCCGCCTGCACCAGGGCCTGCCGATGGCTCTCGCGCTTGAGGATGGGCAGGCAGTAGCGGTGCGGCCGAATGCCCCCCTCGAACAGGGCATTGCGGTTGAGAAGCAGGTGGTGGGCCGTGACCGTGCCCCCAACCTGATCGTGCGCCGCCACGAAGTCGACGCCCTGGCTGGTGGTGATGTGCTCGAGCACGACCCGCAGGGCGGGGTGCCGGGCCACGATGCCGTCGAGCACGTCGCGCAGGAACACGGCCTCGCGGTCGAAGACATCGACCTGGCCGTGGGTGACCTCGCCGTGCACGCACAGCACCATGCCCGAGTCGGCCATCGCCGCCAGCACCGGGTCCAGGGCGCCGATGTCGGTCACGCCCAGGTCCGAGTTGGTGGTGGCACCGGCCGGGTACAGCTTGGCGGCCACCACGTGGGGGCTGGCGGCCGCAGCGCGAATGTCGGCCGGGGTGGTGCGGTCGGTCAGGTACAGCGTCATCAGCGGCAGGAAGCCCGAGCCCTCCGGCGCCGCCGCCAGGATGCGGTCGCGGTAGGCCAGCGCGTCGTCGACGGTGCGGACCGGGGGCTTGAGGTTGGGCATCACGAGCGCGCGGGCGAACACGCGGGCCGTGGGGCCCACGACGGCGCCCAGGGCGTCACCATCGCGTAGATGGAGGTGCCAGTCGTCGGGCCGGCGGATGGAGAGCTTCGTCATGGGGGGATCTCTGGTAGTCTGCGTGTTGCCGGATAAGCCGAGCCCCCTACAGGAACCACGCACTCTTGGCCGAGACCACCGAGACCCGGTCGTACAGCATTCAGCATCCCCTCGGAAAGGGCGGCTTTGGCACGGTCTACAAGGCCGAGCTCATTGGGCCTGGTGGGTTTGCGAAGGCTGTAGCCCTCAAGATCCTGAACGACGACATGGAAGGCCTCGAAGAGGTCGCCAAGCGCATGCGCGACGAGGCCCGAATCCTGGGGCTCATCCGTCACCGCGCGATCGTGCACGTCGACGGGCTGGTGATGCTCGACGGCCGCTGGGCCGTGGTCATGGAATACGTCGAGGGCGTCGACCTCGATGCCGTGCTCGAGAACTACGGCAAGATGCCCATCGGCCCGGTGCTCGAGATCATCGGCGAGCTCGCCGGTGCCCTGCACTCCGCCTACGACAAGCCCGGACCCACCGGCGAGCCGCTGCGGCTGCTGCATCGCGACATCAAGCCCGCCAACATCCAGCTCACTGCCCAGGGCGAGGTGAAGGTCCTCGACTTCGGCATCGCCCGGGCCGAGTTCCAGGAGCGCGAGGCCAAGACGCAGAACATGATGTTCGGCTCGGTCAACTACATGGCGCCCGAGCGCATGGACCTGATCGAGAAGCACGAAGGCGACGTCTACAGCGTGGGCGTCGTGGTCTTCGAGCTGCTGACCTGCGAGCTGTTCGGCAAGGCTCAGATGAGCCCCAAGCGTCACGAGAAGCAGCTCAAGGCCAACATCGAGAAGCTCGAGGGGCTGCAGATCCCCAAAGATCTCATCCAGCTCATCGTCGACTGCGTCGCCTACGAGCCCGAAGATCGCCCCACCGCCAAAGAGATCGCCAAGCGCTGCCGTGGCATGGTGCGCAAGCACAGCGAGATCGCCCTGGTGGAGTGGGCCGAAGAGCACGTGCCGGGCATGCGCCCCAAAGAGACGCCCACCGCCGACGGGCTGTCCGGGCGCATCCTGCGCGAGAGCACCACCGGCACCATCGTGCCGCAGACCAAGCCCAATCCCGACGAAGACCTCACCGGGCCCCGGGCGATCGGCGGCGGCGGCAACGACACCATGTTCGTGGCCGACCTCGACGACACCGGCGAGAACCCCGCGGTCCAACAGAAGGCACCGCCACCCCCACCCCCCACCGCTTCCTCGATCACGCCGTCGGCGCCCGCGAGCCCGGCAGCCGAGGCCGCACCCGCGACGCCCGCGCCAGCAGCACCCGCACCCACCGCCCCCCAGCCCAGCGCCGAGCTCGAGTCCGCCACTCAGACGGCCGCGGTCAGCACCGTGGGTGTGGCCGCCGCGGCCGCCGGGGGTGGCGCGCTGGTCGCCGTGGGCCTGGTGGTCATCCTGCTGCTGATCGGAGGCGGCGTCGGCGCCTACTTCTTCTTGGACATGGGCGGCGACGGCACCGACACCGAGCAGGGGCCCACCGCCGACACCGACGAGCCCGACACCGACAAGCCCGAGCCCAAGGACACGGGCAAGCCCGCCGACGACACCGACCCGGCACCCAACGGCGGCAAGACCCCCAACAGCGGCGGCAAGCCCACCGACGGCGGCAAGACCCCCAGCGGCGACAGCACCGACGCCACCGCCGACGCCGCAACCGACACCGACACCGACCCGGCCCAAGACACCGACGCCACCGACGGCGGCCTGTCCCCCGAGGACGGCTGCGGCGGCCAGGCCGTGCTCGAGGTCACCGCACGCGACGGCAAGCTCAGCGGGGCCCAGTCCAAGTGCGTCGACAGCTTCGTCAAAGACACTGGCAAGGGGCTCACCGAGCGCCGCAAGATGGGCACGCTGCTGCTGGTGAACCACCAGATGAAGTGCCAGAAGAGCAAGGACTGCAAGGACTACGAGGCCTTCCAGCCCTACTACTTCGAAGAGATCGACCGCTCCAAGGCCGACCAGATGCTGGCCTGGGCCGTGCACAACTGGAACAAGCCCAACAAGAGCAAGGCCAACCTGCAAGAGACCGCTCGCTGGGCCGAGCGCGCGCTCGAACAGAAGGGCCAGTGGAAGTCCGTCGACTTCGTCAAGAACGTCGAACAGGCCCACGAGCTCCGCGCGCGTTCCACCTACGAGATGTGGACGCGCGAGCGCAAGGCCGACCCCTTCGCGGCCGAGAAGTGGCAGGGACGGGCCAAGACCGCGGCGCTCGACTGGATGAACTACCGCCTGCAGCTGGGCAAGGATGCCAGCGAGGCGCGCAAGCTCTGCGAGTCGGTCGCCGGCTCGGCCGAGGTCTGCAGCCGCGGCGCCGACGATCAGGCCAAGAAGACCGTCATCACCTTCGTGAGCCTGCCCATCGGCGCCAAGGTCCTGGTCGACGGCAAAGAGGTGGGCAAGGCCCCCATGACCTACGAGCTGTCCCGCGGCGGACACGAGGTCAAGATGATCGCGAACGACGGGAAAGAGGGCACGCAGCTCATCAAGGTCGGCTCGGCCGAGCCGGTTCGCTACGTGTGGAAGAGCGCCGCCGACGCCTGGGAAACCGCTTTCTAGCGCGATCGCGCGCCCATTCGTGAGACCACCGTGGGGTCACAGCGCGGGCCACAAGGCTTAGCGTAGGGCATCTACGGAGGATCCATGCGTTTGCTTTCCCTGAGCCTGCTGTTGCTCGCCGCTTGCGGCGGCGGCACGTCCGATGACACGGGCGTCGAGACCGATGCCGACGCCGATGCCGACAGCGACGCCGATGCGGATGCCGACGCCGACAGCGATGCCGATGCCGATGCCGACAGCGACGCCGATGCCGACACGGACACCGGCGACACGGGCGACACCGGCCCCGGGTGGTCGCTGCCCCCGGCGACGTCGCCCTGCCTGTTCTTCCACGGCATCATGACCGCCCAGACGACCTGGACCTACGAGTGGCTGCAGTCCAACCGGGTCGGCAGTCGCAGCGCTTCGGTGACCGCCATCAACCAGGCCACCCAGACCGCGACGGTCACCACGGTGTGGAGCTGGGCGCAGACCGATGGCGCCGCCAGCCAGAACGCCACCCGGACCGAGTCCTTCATCTGCAACGACGACGGCTTGTACCTGATCGAGCGGGTCACCAACAGCACCACCACCATCGCGGGCACGCCCGAGACCGATGTGGCCACGACGACCTACAATCCGCCGGCCTACCTGCGGCCCAATGCGGCGGCCGAGAACGACACCTGGACCACCAGCGCCATCGGGGTCACCACGCACACCAACGGCGACCCCGACACCAGCGTGAACAGCTCGTCGACCATTACCGTGACCGACGGCACCGTGTCCTTCCCCGACGTCGACGTGGGTCCGGGCAGCGGCATCAACGGCATGAAGCTCGAGGGCTCACCGTCGGGCACCTACTGGTGGTCTCAGGGCTTCGGGGTGGTGCAGGACAGCTTCTTGTGGCAGCTGACCACGTTCAACTCGGGGCTGCCCAGCGGGCCGTAGGCGTCCGCGCGGCTACCACTGCCCGGTGATGACGGCCACGCCGCCGAGCCCGAGCCCCACGACGCCCAGGCCGATCGCGCTGTAGTTGAAGGCGCGGTTCTGGCCGTGGAACTTCTGGGCCTCGTCGAAGTCGTCGGTGGCCTCGAAGCGCTTGGCGGCGCCGTTGCCCAGCACCACCATCACGCCAGACGCCAGCAGGGCGCCACCGCCCCCGGCTGCCAGCGGGATGGACGACCCGTTGCTGGGCGGCGGGGCCACCGGCAGGGTGCCCGCGATGGGTTGCTCGTCGGCGCTCACGCGGGCCATCAGCGTCTGTTCCTGGCCCGACTCGATCACGACCACCTTCGAGAACTCGGCCAGCTCGGGCAGATCCTTGCCCACCTGAACCACGTGCGGTCCGGGCAGCAGGTCGACCGGGACGTCCACCAGCTTGCCGTCGACCGCGATGGCCGCCTTGCCTGCACCTCGAACATTGAGCTCGCCCGGGGGGTCGGTGGGTGCCACGAAGTCCTTCTTGGCGTCGTCTCCGAAGTTGTTGTTCCAGTTGTCGGGGGACACCGCCGCCGCCGCCGCGAAGAAGGGCTTGCTGGACTCGGCGTCGCCGTTCATCACATGGATCATGCCCTGGCTCTGCCAGAGCTGGCCCAACAGGGTGGGATCGAGCAGCTTGCTGCACGCATACATCGACAGCGCCTCGTCGATCTCGGCCTGAGCCTCGGCGAGGTAGAAGTTCTCGGTGTCGTTCTTGGCCTGCATGATGAGCACGAAGGGCTCGTCGCAGCCCTTGGGCTCGTCTTCTTCGGCGGCTTCGCCCTCGGCAGCCGGTGCCTCGTCGGCCGCCTCGTCGTCTTGTGCGAGAGCGGCCACCGGAAGCAGCAGAAACAGCGTGGACAGCATCGTCGAGCGCATCATTCGTAGGCTCCGAAGAACAGCATCAAGGCTCCGGTGTCCGAGCCGCTGACGTTGATGTACCGCGAAGACATACCCCAGTCGTTGTAGCCATCGCCGTCCAGGTCCATGTTGCCCGCCAGACCCCGCGCGATCTGGTTGCCGCCGGACGTCCCCTCGACCGTCATCTGCGCGACGATGTCGATGGGCACTTGTGCGCCGGTGTAGGGCTCGACGCTCTCCATCACCACGTACACCTGACCCCGGAAGCTGTTCATGCCAGGGGCCGAGACGGCCCAGTCGTCCCAGGCGTCGCCATCGATGGAACCGATGTTGGCTACCTGTCCGCCGAACCACAGGTTGCCCGAACCGCTGATGGTCAGGGTCACGTCGGCCAGGGCGGTGGTGTAGTCACCCGCAAGCGGCCCGTACAGGACATAGGCCCGCCCGCGGCCACTCTGGTAGCCCTGGTCGCCGATGATGGCGTCGGTGTACCCGTCATGGTTCGCGTCCACACCAGCAACCACGGTTCCAGAGGTCTGGCCGTTGACGGCCGTCCCGATGAAGGATGCAGCGTAGACATCGCCGATCTGCACCGTGCCCGAGTCCAGGCTGCCCTTCCAGTAGTAGCTCTGCCCCTCACCGCCGAACAGGTAGTCGCTCACGCCATCGCCATCGACATCTCCAGCCCGAGAGATGTCATTGCCCAGATGCCCGGCGTTCTCGGTGCCCTGGATGATGTAGTCGACGCAGCCCATGCTGCCGCAGTACTCGTCGTGGTCGATCAGGATGCCGCCGGTCTCGGAGCCGCCAAAGGACGTCTTGGGGACCCCGATGAACACCGACGGGTTGAACCAGGTCTCGGTGTCGACATCGCCGATGGCGATGCCCTCACCCATCTCGGCGCCGGGGTGGGGCCCGTCGTAGATGAAGTCGGCGTCGTCGACCGCGCCCACCTCGTTCACGGCCGAGAAGATGTACGCAGCGCCACTGTCGGTCCCGGCGGCGCCGTCGGCGTTCGGATCGCCAGCGAGAACCAGCCCTGTCGGCGGCCAGGCCTCGACCCACACCCGGCGGTCGGAGGAGGGCTCCCCATACGCGCTGATCAGGTAAGGACCCAGCTCCTGTTCCCACAGATCCTCGCTCTTCACGAAGTACATCTGGCCGACCCCACCTCCGATCACCAGGTCGTCGATGCCGTCTCCGCTGAGGTCACCCGGCGTCGTGAACGACTGGGTGGGCCGGGAGCCGGACAGCGCTCGGTAGAAGTAGGTGTCCACGATGTCCAAGACATCAGTGATCGTGGGGCAGCCATTGGTCCAGTCGCCGTCGCAGTCGTTGTCGTAGAAATCCTCGCAGACCTCCGCAACCTCTGGGTTCTGTCCCGACTCGCCGTCGTTGCAGTCGGAGTTGTTGCCCTTGTGGTTCGCGGGCTGAGTGCACGCCAACACCGGGGGCGTCGAGCTGTCGCCATATCCATCGAAGTCGTTGTCGCGCCACCACGACGGCTGGCCCTGCACGTTGGGGTCGTTGTCGTCGATCTTGGCGTCGCAGTCGTTGTCGAGGGAGTCACAGATCTCGGCCGCGCTGGGATGGATGTTGACGTTGGTGTCGACACAGTCGCCCGAGACGCCGATGTACCCGGTGGGGGGCACACACGCGATGGTGGTCACCCCCGCGTTGCCCCAGCCGTCGGTGTCGACGTCGCGTTACCACGTGCTTCCGCCCACCAGGCTTCCGTCCTCGTCGTCGATGTACCCGTCGCAGTCGTTGTCATCGCCGTCACAGACCTCTTGCGCCGAGGGCTTGATGGCGAAGTCGTCATCGCGGCAGTCGGTGTTGTTGGGCGCCTTGCCCGCAATGGGCACACACGAGTCTTCGGGGTTGTAGTCGTACTGATCGCCGAAGTTGTCGCCGTCGCTGTCGATGTACCACTGCTGGGTGGTGGTGTCCTCGTCGACCTCGCCGTCGCAGTCGTCGTCTTCGCTGTTGCAGGTCTCGGTGGCGCCCGGGTTGATGCTGGCCTGGAAATCGTCGCAGTCGTCGTCGATCGCATAGTGCTGGTTGGGCGCGTCGCACGCCCACAGCATGGTGTCGCTGCCCGCGTAGCCATCGCCGTCGCTGTCGTAGTACCAGGCGACGACGTCGGCCGATGTCTCGTCGTTGGCCGTGCCATCGCAGTTGTCGTCGTAGGGGGTGCTGCACAGCTCGTCGGCATCCGGGTTCACCAGCGCGTCCGTGTCATCGCAGTCGTCGTAGTTGTCGATGTGATCGCCCGGCTGGAGACAGAACCAGGCGCCGCTGCCGGGGTCACCAAAGCCGTCGTAGTCGCTGTCGAGCCAGAACTCGGTCTGATCGCTGACCGTCGGGTCGTCGTCGTCGACATCGCCGTCGCAGTTGTTGTCGCTGCCGTCGCAGACCTCGGTGTTGCCCGGGAAGTTGTTGCCGTCGGTGTCGTCGCAGTCGGTGTTGTCGGACTCGAAACCACCTGGCTGGTCACACGCCTTCTGGGTCACGGCCGCGTTGCCGTAGCCGTCGAGGTCGTTGTCGCGGTACCAGGTGGGCTGCCCGGAGATGGACAGGTCCTGGTCGTCGATGTCGGTGTCGCAGTCGTTGTCGATCCCGTCACACACCTCGGTGGCGGTGGGCCGGATGCTCGGATCGGTGTCCTCGCAGTCGGCGTTGTTCGCGGCGCGGCCCGCCACCGCGGTGCACGACTCGACGGGGGACAGGTCGTTGCTGTCGCCGAAGCCGTCGTCGTCGCCGTCGATGTACCAGTCCTGGGTGCCGGCGTTCTCGTCGACCTCACCATCGCAGTCGTTGTCGATGGTGTCGCAGATCTCGGACGCGCCCGGGTAGGTGTTGGACAGCGTGTCGTCGCAGTCGTTGTCGGCCGCGTAGTGGTTGGCGGGCTGGCTGCAGGCGGCCTGCACGCCCGAGACCGACGAACCGAAGTTGTCGCCGTCGTTGTCGCGGTACCAATCGGTGGTGTCGATGGCGCTGGGCTCGTTGACCTGCCCATCGCAGTCGTCGTCCCAGGTGGTGGCGCAGCGCTCGTCGGCGTCGGGGTTCACGGCGACCTTGGAGTCGTCGCAGTCGTTGCTGTCGTTCACGTACCCACCGGGCTGCGTGCACAGCAGCTGGGTCTGGCCGGGGTTACCGAAGCTGTCGCCATCGAAGTCGCGGAACCACGTCGGGCGGCCGCTGATGCTGGCGTCGGCGTCATCGATCTGGCCATCGCAGTCGTTGTCTGATCCGTCGCACACCTCGTTCGCGGACGGGTTGATCGAGGGGTTGGAGTCGACGCAGTCGTCGGGATTGCCCACCCAGCCGCCCGGAGGCGAGCAAGCCGCCACCGAGGTTCCGGGGTCGCCAAAGGTGTCGCCGTCGGTGTCGACGTACCAGTTCACCGCGTCGGTGGCCTGCTCGTCGATCGGGCCGTCGCAGTCGTTGTCGAAGCCGTCGCAGATCTCGGAAGCGTTGGGGTGGGTGTTCGACTTGCTGTCGTCGCAGTCGGTGTTGTTGGCCACTCGACCCGCCGGCTGCCCACAGCTGGTCTGCGGGGTGACGTCGGCCATGTCGCCGTAGCCGTCGCCATCGCCGTCGAGGTACCACTCACCGGGGTTGGCCCCCTCGTCGATGCTGCTGTCGCAGTCGTTGTCCTTCAGGTCGCAGATCTCGGTGGCACCGGCGTAGATGGTCGGGTCAGCGTCGTCGCAGTCGTCGTCGAGGGCGTAGTGGGCAACCGGCTGGGTGCACTGCACGATGGTTCCGCTGGTGGACGAGCCGTGGTTGTCGTTGTCGGAGTCGGCGTACCAGACGGTGGCGTCGGCAGCGCTGGCCTCGTTGACCTGCCCATCGCAGTCGTCGTCGTAGGCGGTGCTGCACTGCTCGTCGGCGTCGGGGTTGACCGCCGACTTGGTGTCGTCGCAGTCGGTGTTGTCGGCCAGGAAGCCCGTGGGCAGCGTGCATGCCAGCGTGGTGTTGGTGGGGTTGCCGAAGGTGTCGCCGTCGTTGTCGCGGTACCAGGTCGGCTGGCCAGTGATGCCCGAGTCGGCGTCGTCGATCTGGTTGTCGCAGTCGTTGTCGATCGAGTCGCAGACTTCGGTTGCGCCGGGGAACACGTTGGTGTCGCCATCGTCGCAGTCGGTCGAGTTGCCAACGAAGCCCGTCGGCTTGGTGCAGGCCTTCTGGCTCGCCCCGCTGTTGCCGAAGGTGTCGGAGTCGGTGTCGGCATACCAGGTCGCCACGTCGACGGCGTTGTTCTCGTTGGTCGCGCCGTCGCAGTCGTCGTCGTAGGGCGTGCTGCACAGCTCGTCGGCGGCGGGGTTCACACCGGCCTTGCCGTCATCGCAGTCGCTGTCGTCGGCCACCTTGCCCGCCGGGGCGGTGCACGCCGACTCGGGCGTCGCGTCGGCGTCGCCAAAGCCATCGTTGTCGCCGTCGGGGTACCAGTCGGCGGGCTGCGCATTCTCGTCGACGATGGAGTCGCAGTCGTTGTCGAGCTCGTCGCAGATCTCGGTCGCGCCGGGGTAGGTGTTGCTGTCGGTGTCGTCGCAGTCGGTCGCGTCGGCGCGGTACCCGCTGGGCCGTGTGCACGCCATGGTGCTGCTGGACAGGTCGCCGAACAGGTCGGAGTCGGTGTCGGCGTACCAGGTCAACGCGTCCGCCGCTGTGACCTCGTTGGCCGTGCCATCGCAGTTGTCGTCGAAGGCGGTGCTGCACAGCTCATTGGCCGCGGGGTTCACACCGGCCTTGGCATCGTCGCAGTCGGTGTTGTCGGCGATGAAGCCTGCCGGCTGAATGCACTTTCGGCTGGTGTTGTTGGGGTTGCCGTAGGTGTCGGCGTCGCTGTCGCGGTACCACGTCGGTGCCCCAGTGACCGCCGTGTCGGCGTCGTCGACCAGGCCGTCGCAGTCGTTGTCGACCGAGTCACAGACCTCGGCCTCGCCGGGGTTCTTGTCGGCATCGGTGTCGTCGCAGTCGGTGCTGTTGGTCACGAAGCCCGTCGGCACCGCACAGGCAACCGCCGTGGCGCCCGCGTTCCCGTAGGTGTCGGCGTCGCTGTCGGCGTAGTAGGTGTTGGCCACCAGCGCGGTGTCGTCGTCGTCGACGTCGCCGTCGCAGTTGTCGTCGTAGCCGTTGCAGATCTCGGTCGCGCCGGGCTTCACCGCCGAGTTGGTGTCGTCGCAGTCGTTCTGCTTCTGCACGTAGCCCGGCGGCTGTACACAGGAGTCCTGGGTGACGCCGGTCTGACCCCAGCCATCGCCATCGTCGTCCCGGTACCAGGGAATGGTGACGGCGTCTTCGTCGACCTCGCTGTCGCAGTCGTTGTCCAGGCTGTCGCAGATCTCGACCGCGCCCGGGAAGGTGTTGGCGTCGACGTCGTTGCAGTCGTCCTCGAGTGCCACGAACCCGGTGGGCGGGTTGCAGGCCACCACGCTCGCCGCGCCGATGCCGCCGTGGTCGTCGCCGTCGATGTCCTGGTAGTAGGCCACCGCGCCGACGGCACCAGCGCCGTCCGAGACCCCGTCGCAGTCGTCGTCCAGCCCGTTGCACACCTCGGTCGCGTCGGGGTTGACCTGGTCGTTGGTGTCGTTACAGTCACCTACCGCAGCGGCGTAGCCCGCGGGCTGCACGCAGCGAGCCAGAGGCGCGCCGGACTTGCCATAGTCGTCGCCGTCGGCATCCACGAACCAGGTCGGGGCGCCCACCACCGTCGAGTCGTCGTCGTCGCCCAGACCGTCGCAGTCGTTGTCGACGCCACCATCGCAGACCTCGGCAGCGCCGGGTTTGCGGGTGTCATCGCTGTCGTCGCAGTCGTCGGCGTTGCCCACGTACCCCGTGGGGCGCGTGCAGGCGTCGATGGTGACGGCCGCATCGCCAGCGCCATCGGCGTCGGCATCGGCCCAGTAGGTGTTGGGGTCGAGCACGTCGTCGTCGGTGTCGTCGACCATGGCGTCGCAGTCGTCATCGAGGCCGTTGCAGATCTCGTCGGCGCTGGGGCTCACACTCGCATCGGCATCGTCGCAGTCGTCATCGAAGTAGGCGAAGCCGGGCACCCGCTCGCAGCTGGCGACGTCGACGCTGAACGCGCCTGGAGCGGCATGCCCATCGCCGTCGTTGTCCTGGAACTGGGTCACGGTGGCCAGATCGCTGTCTTCGTCGTCGAAGGCCCCGTCGCAGTCGTTGTCGTAGCCGTCGCAGATCTCTTCGGCGCCCGGATTCACGGCGGGGTTGATGTCGTCGCAGTCGTCGGTGAGCGATGCCAGGCCGGCCTCGGAACAGGCGACATCGCCGTCCACCAGATCGGCCGTGCCGTAGCCATCGCCATCGCCATCGCTGTAGCAGAGCTCGGTGCCGTCGCAGTTGCTGTCGACCCCGTCGGCCGCGATCTCGTCGGCACCGGGAAAGACGGTGTCGTCCAGGTCGTTGCAGTCCTCGTCTTCGAGCACGCCGTCACCGTCGGCATCGATGAGCTGAGGGCCATCACCGGTGTCGTGGTCGTCTTGCCACTCTTCGAGATCGGTCCATTTGCAGCCAGTCGTGAGCAAGCCCACGACCACGAACGGGAGGAGTCGAACGGGGATCATGGGGGCATCTTTGCACAAGATCGCGCCGTCGGCCCCTCAAGGAGGCCGCAAGGCGCAGGCGCCTTAGTAGTTCCCCTCCTCGATCATCTTCAGCAGCGCTTCCATCTCTTCGATGGACATGCCGCCCTCGCCGCCCAGACCGTCGAGGCCCAGGCCACCCAGACCCGATCCGGACGACGGCCGGCTGCCCGGAGCGGTGATGTCGCCCACGCCCTCCTTGAACACCGCACGGCGCACGCCGGTGCCCAGGTGATCGAAGGCACGCAGGGCCATGGTGTCGTACACGTTGGCGTCATCGCTGCTGTTCTTGGGGTCGCTGTTGACCAGGTAGGACAGGTAGCTGTTGCCCACCGAGAACACCTGCGGCGGCTCGACCGACAGCTCGAGGTCGAGCATGTTGTCCGACTCGGGCACCTTCATCTCGACAAAGAAGTCGACCACGATGCCCACGTAGGCCCGGTCACTGTCTTCGCTGGTGTAGACGTCGCCTGATGGATTCACGGCGTAGCTCACCAGGATCGTGGGCTTGCCCACGGGCTTCTCCCACTCTTCGCTGGTGAGGCGAGCCCCCTCTTCGAGAATGAGCACGTCGTTGCTGAACACCTGACCGAAGCCCTCTTGCAGCATGCGGGTGATGCTGCCCTCCCGGGCCTTGGACTTGGCGTCGCTGAAGTTCTTGCTGACCGGTGCGATCGGCCCGTCCCACAGGGGCTCATCCGGGTCGTTGATCATCTCGTCGACGAGGTCGAGCGCGCCGTTGGCCGGAGGCATGAAGCGCACATCGACCGAGGGGTCGTCGTGGGTCTCGAGCCACAGCAGCAGATCGGTCATGAAGGGCACGGCTTCGGGGTTGTCGGTGGTGGCGTGCTTCTGGAATCCAGCCAGGGCATCCTGGTAGTAGGTGTGCATCATCGAGCGCGCCTCGGGCTCCCAGCGCGTTCCTGGGTACTCCTTCAAGAAGCCGCGCATCGCCGCGACACTGCCCTGCTGCTGGGCATCGCGGAACGCGGCTCCCGGCAGCAGCTCGGTCATCACCTCGTCGGTGTGGCGCCAGCCGTTGTCGAGGTAGCGCTCGCACTCCCAGGTGCTGGTGGTCTGCTGCAGATCGGCGTACATCGCCTCGTCGGAAAGCAGGTTGCGCACCAGCTGGAAGGGCAGGCCCACCAGCAGCGCCGCAACCAGCGCGAGCGTGGCCGCCATGCGCAGCGGAGCAGCAACCGAGCCCGTCACGGGACCCACCTTGGGAGCGAATGCAGGTGCCCCCTTGCCGTCGAGGCCCTCCCACTGCTCGGACATGCGCGCCTCGAGCAGGGGGTCCATCTCGGCGAGCACGCCGATGTCGGCGTTCTGGGCGGCGGCCGACAGGATGCGGCCCTTGGCGCCCACCTCGTTGAGCACCTGCTCGGCCAGATCACGGCCATGGATGGTGAACTGCTCGACCTTGCCGCCCACGAAGATGAAGTTCAGCTCGGTGTGCGTGTAGGCCCCGTTGGTGTGGTGGTGGGTGCCGTTGAAGTCGACCAGATCGCCCATCGGGATGATGCGCAGCTCTTCGGTGGTGGCGTCGATGAAGTCGCCCGGCAGCAGGTACCGGCCCAGGGGGTAGGGCGTGCGGTTGTCGAGCTGCATGCGCCGGAACATGCGCAGCACCGACCAGAAGAGCAAGAAGAAGCCCGTCAGGTACACCGGCACGAAGAACACGCCCTGGACGGCCCACTCGTCCCAGGTGTCTCCAAAGCCCCACCAGCCCATGATGCCCACGATGCCCAAGCCGAGGGTGAGCAGGGTGATCCACCCGGCGAGGTCCCAGCCCAGGCTGGCCTGGTCGCTGATGATGGGACCCGGCGATCCCGTCCCCTCGAAGTTCGCCTTGAGCCCCTTTCGCACATCGACGGGAAGGGCGTTGAAGTGGATGCGCTTTTCGCGACTGACATCGGACATCGAAGAACCTCGGGGTGACCGTTTCCCATGAACGCGCTGGCAGGTGCAAGATCCAAGGCGATGCCATGAGAGTCGGCCCGCATCCTAACGTTCACGAACGGGCCTTGGATCTTGCGCGTTGCCCCTCCTTAGCCATAGACGCGACCCCGAAGGAGGACCCATGAGCTCGCGAACCGTCGAGAACATCGCGCTGGCGCTGATCACCGCCGCTCCGGCCATCACCATCCTGGTGACGCTGGCGCTGACCTAGTGATCTCCCTCTTGCTCACCGCGGCGGCCGTGGCCGCCACGCCCACGGTCGCGATCACCGACCTGGACAACCACACCGGCAACGCCGACTTCGACGACGCGGGCCCGGGTGTGGCCGCCCTGCTGGTTTCGCGCCTGGTCCAGACCGACTCGGTCACCGTGGTCGAGCGCAACAAGCTGTCGGCCATCCTGGCCGAACAGCAGCTCTCGGCATCGGGCCTCGTCGACCCGGCGACGGCCATCCGCGCCGGAAAGCTCATCGGCGCCCAGTACCTGGTCACGGGCGATCTGTTCAGCGTGCAGCTGCCCAGCGTGTCCGTCGCCGTGCGGGTGATCGACACGACCACTGGCGAGGTGGTGCTGTCTCGCGACCTGACCGGCGATGTGGGCACCCGGGGCGAGGCCTTCTTCCGGCTGATCGACGAGCTCGCCACCGAGCTGATGGGCGCCCTCGACCTCGAGCTCGACGACGTCGATCGGGCGCGGTGGCAGGCCAACGAGCTTCGCGAGCTCGAGTCCATCCTGGCGTACGGCCGGCAGCTGTCTCGTGCGCCCATGTCCCATCCGTACGCGCTCGTGCGCGACGACCGACTCGATCACCTGGGCCCCGACGCCACCTGGGAGGTCTGGGACCAGCAGGGCACGTCCGTGGCCATGCCCGCCTTCGCGCGGCGCGTCGGCGACCGCAGCACCGCCGAGCGCTGGGAGTCCCAGATGGTCGACGTGCATAGCCGCGCACGCCGCAAGCAGAACCTGGGCATCGGCCTTCTGGCCGGGGGCGCCGTCCTGGCCGCCAGCTCGGCCTTCGCCCCCAGCGACGGCGCCCCGCTGCTGTACCTGGGCGCCAGCGCAGGCTTCGTCGCCGGCGGCATCGTGATGGCCACCGCACCGGGGACCGCACGCACGCGCATCGCCTCGCTCAAGCGCCCGTCCGGCTTCTACGCCCCGAGCGAAGCCGACGAGTGGATCCAGAAGCACAACGAGGAGCTGGAGTGAGGGCGCTGTGGGCCATCGCGCTGGTGTTGCTGTCGGGCTGCCAGGCGTACCGGGCGCCTCGCGGCCACTACGCCGCCGAGGCCTTGGCCCAGGAGTACATGTTCCCCGGCCCCGCACTGGTGGCCTACCTGTCCCAGCAAGACGCCGATCCCGGGGTCTGCGACCTGTACCGCCAGGGGCCCACGGTCACGCTGGTCGACGAGCGCAGCATCGACCGGGTTCACACCGCCTTCGAGCAGGGCCGCATCGACGACCGGGTGTACCAGCAGTGCGTCGTGCACCTGTGGGACGCCACCAGCGAGCCGGTCTGGGAGCACCTGATCGACTCGCTGATGTCCCGGATCGAGCGCACGGCCCCCAGCGCCGACAGCGACGTGGGTGCCTTCCGCCTGGCGGTGTGGCGGCGCATCATCTCGTCGCACTCGGGCACGCGCCCGGTTCCAATCGACCAGGTGAAGGGGCTCGCGTCGTCGCTGCGGGACACCGCCAGCGACCCCGGCATGGGCTCGGGCGCTCGATCGCTGCTGGTGCGGCTCATCGAGGACGTCGAGGTCGAGGCGGGCCTGTACAAGGGTCGCCCCGTCACTGCCGACGATATCGCCAGCCTGGACGACGAGACCCGGCTGCTGGCCTGGGCCCGCCGGCTCCCGGCCGAGCTCCGGCCCCCGGCACAAGACCGGCTGGTGTCGCTGCGCATCGAGCGAGCCCCCTTCGCGCTCGTGCGCAAGAGTCCGGGCGCCGTGCGCGCAGCCCTCGCACAGCACGGGCACTTTCCCCTGCCCGCCGATCGGCGCGTCGAGTCCCTGAGCTTCGAGGCCCGCGGGGGCGACCCCACCGTGGTCAACATCCTGCAGGACCCCCGACTGGGCAGCGCCGGCCTGGTGCTCACGCGGCGCGACGGCAGCCAGCCCGACGAGCCCGGCCTCGATCTTCGCTACACCCTGTGGGCGCAGGTCTCGGGCCTCGAAGAGCCCATCACCGTGTGCCCGGGCGCCGACCCCTGGGACCCCACCCCCTGCCTGCCCACCGACCGCCTCGAGCTGGAGCACCCGCTCGCCGCCCTGTCCAGCAGCCGCGTCCTGTTCCGCAAGGACGCCACCATGAAAGAGGTGCTCGACATCGCCAAGGGCGGCGAGCGCTTCGCCATTCCCCTGGTGGCGCAGGGCAAGTCGGTCGACCTGAGCTTCTCGTTCGTCCTGCAGCCCGTCGCCCCCCTGCGCTGGAGCGGGCCCACCCCGGCCGGCCGCGGTCCCGACATCGCGATCGACGCCTGGCAGGTCGACAACGGCCGCCTGGTCATCGCGGCCAAGACGGCCGGAAGCGCCACCGACTACACCGTGCTGCTCGACCCCACCGACCCGGACTTCCGCATCGCGAGCGTCGGTGGACGCGGCGCCGAGGGCCAGCGCGGCCGCGACGGCGCCGACGGCATCGCCGGTGCCGACGGCTACAACGCGGTGTGCCCCAGCACCGAGGGCACCGACGGCCAGAAGGGTGGCGACGGCGAGGACGGCACCGACGGAGGGCCCGGAGGTCCCGGCGGCGACGGGGGCAACGTGCAGGTTCGCCTTCGCTGCACCGACTGCGCGTCGGCCCGGGCCGAGCTCGAGCGCCGCATCTTCTCGCTCGGTGGGTCGGGCGGCAGCGGCGGCTGGGGCGGAGACGGCGGCGAGGCGGGCAAGGGCGGCGACGGCGGCGACTCGGCGCGGTGCGAGTACTACGACGACTTCTTCGAAGAGAACCGCACGCGCACGGTCAACGGCGGCAGCAACGGTTGGCAAGGCACGCGGGGTTCCAACGGTCACCGTGGCCCCGACGGGCCCGACGGAAACCCGGGGGTGGTGAACGTGCGGGTGGTGGGCAGCCGCTGAGGCTACCCTGCCTGCATGCGCCTGATGCTCTACGACCGCACCTGCACCACCCACTTCGGGGGTCGGCTGCCGGTGGGCCTCACCCACGCCTGGCAGATCGGCGCCCGCTACTACCGGGGCCTGGGCCGCCTGGATGCCTGGAAGGGCATCACCTCGTGGACCGAAGGGCTTCGCTGGCTCGCCAGCCACGACGCCCCCATCCACGAGGTCCAGTTCTGGGGGCACGGGCGCTGGGGCCGCGCAATGGTCGGTGCTGACGCCCTCTCAGCGGCGTCCTTGCGCAGTGGGCACGAGCACCACGAGCTGCTCACCGAGCTTCGCTCCCGTCTGGCCGGTGAGAGCCCGCTGTGGTGGTTCCGCACCTGCGAGACCCTGGGCACCACCGCGGGCCACGACTTCAGCCAGCGCTTCGCCGACCACCTGGGCTGCGATGTGGCCGGCCACACCTTCGTCATCGCCGATTGGCACAGCGGTCTGCACCGGCTGAAGCCCGGCGCCCAACCGCACTGGAGCCCCAGCGAGGGCCTCGCCGACGGCACGCCGGATCGGCCGGTGAAGGCCCTGTGGAGCATGCCCTGGATGCCCAACACGATTCACATGTTGAGCGGGGCGATTCCGGAGGGGTGGTGAGCTACTCCGCCGTACGCGGCGCGAAGCTGCGCTCGAACAAGCTCGCCACCGCGGCCCGCGCGTCATCGGTCAAGTAGCGCGTGCCGGAGCCGGTGAAGTGGATGGACTCGATGACCGGCAGGCCGGACACCCACTCATTGCCATCCCAGCGAAACCAGCCCTTCTGCTCTTGGTCGTAGACCCACAGCGACTTGTTCCACATTCGGGCCAGCTCGACCGACCAGCCGGTGCCGCCCACGACGGTGCCGTCGTCCTGGATCTGGCCCACGACGAACACCTGCTGGCTGCGGCTGACCATGTGCCACAGCGTCTGCAGCACCTTTCGGATCAGGCTGCCTTCGGAGTAGGTGCGGTTGAGCCGGCGCGAGACGTAGACCAGGCTGACGTCGCCGGCCGCGAGCTCGCGCGGGGACAGCTCGTAGCGGCCGCGATCGCGGGACTGCTTGTGCCCGTCGAAGGTGAAGTTCACCTCGTGCACGGCCCACTTCTCGGCCTCTTCGCCAAAGGCGGCCTCGGAGCCATTCGCGCCGCCGGAGTACAGCGTGCAGTCGGTGGGGCGCGGCGACAAGACCGCGGTGTCGTCCCACAGGTCTTCGCCCATCACCAGCATGGTGGCCGCGTCGAGCGAGCCCGGCAGCGTGGTGCTGCCCTGCGACGACGTGACCGCGATCTTGACCGTGCTGGCATCGGGGGTGAGCTTGAGCACCAGCGCCGAGATCGCGGTGAGCTCGCTGGGAACGGCCCCATCGGATGCCGTGCGCACCGTGACCCACACCGGAGCGCCCACCTGGGCGGCCAGGTTGGCGATGGACTCGGCGTAGTCGGGTGCATTGGACGGATCGAGCCCGTCGATCAGCACCAGGCCCGGCGTGAACTGCGCCACCTCGGAGAGCATGCGGATGTTGCTCTGCAGGTGCACCGTCGAGAACGCACGGTCGCGGTAGCTGTGGATCATGCGGTTGCGCTCGGCCGCGACCAGCGCACCGGTGCGGTCGCGCACCGCTCCCGCCCGCGACGAGGCCCCGAAGATCTCGTCGTAGAAGGCGCGCACATGCTCGACGGTGTCCCGCAGCGACACGTGCAGCACCGAGACGTCCCGAAGCAGGGCGTCGAGCCCCACGTGCACGAGCAGCGCGGTCTTGCCGACGCCCGCCTTGGCAGCGATCACCGCGACCTGACCCGATTCGAGCTCGGGGTGGGCCTCGCGAATCAGCCGCAGCGGACTGCGCTCGTGCAGGGGAATGGGCATGGCTACTTCTTGTTCGCCTGCTCGTCCTGGTACTTCTTCATGAGCTCGTCGCTGACGTTCTTGGGCACGGCGTCGTACTTCGAGAACTCCATCGTGAACTCGGCCTTGCCCTGGGTACCCGAGCGCAGCGCGGTCGAGTAGCCGAACATCTCGGCGAGGGGAACCTCGGCCTCGACGCGGCTGAAGCCGTCTTCTTCGCTGGAGCCCACGATGATGCCGCGACGCTGCATGATGGTGCCCACCATGTTGCCGTGGAACTCGGCGGGGCCTTCGAGCTCGACCTTCATGATCGGCTCGAGGATGACCGGACCGGCCTTCATGTAGCCTTCGCGGAAAGCACCCTTGGCGGCAGACTGGAAGGCCACATCAGACGAGTCGACGGCATGGGCCGCGCCATCGTTGATGGTGAACTCGATGCCGGTGACGGGCACGCCGATGAGCTGGCCCTTCTCCATCATGCTGGTGAAGCCCTTGTCACACGAGCTGATGAACTCGCGCGGGATGGAACCACCGGTGATGTTGTCCACGAAGCCGTAGTGCTCACCCTCGGGGTGGGGCTGCATGAAGCCGGCGACGCGGCCGTACTGACCCGAACCACCGGTCTGCTTCTTGTGGGTGTAGTTGAAGTCGGCGCGCTGGCTGATGGTCTCGCGGTACGCGACGCGCGGCGGTGAGGTCTCGACCGGCACCTTGTACTCGCGGCGCATGCGCTCGATGTACACGTCGAGGTGAAGCTCGCCCATGCCCGAGATGATGGTCTCGCCCGTCTCGGGGTCGCTGCTGACGCGGAAGGTGGGATCTTCTTTCGAGAAGCGCTGGAGCGCCTTGGAGAGGTTCTGGGTGTCCTTCGCCTTCTCGGTGGTGATCGTGTAGTGGATGACCGGCTCGGGAACGAACATCGAGGTCATGGAGACGCGCAGGTCGCCGTCGGTGAAGGTGTCACCGGAGTGGCAGTCGACGCCGAACAGCGCCACGATGTCGCCGGCGCCGGCCTCGTCGATGTCTTCCATGTCGGCCGAGTGCATGCGAACCAAGCGGCCGACCTTGACCTTGCGGCCGTCGCGCTGGTTGTAGATGAACTCGCCCTTGGTGATCTTGCCCTGGTAGATGCGCAGGTAGGTCAGCTGACCGTAGCGGCCGTCTTCGAGCTTGAAGGCCAGGCCCACGAAGCCCTTGTCGGGGCTGGACGAGAGCACGACCTCGGCCTCGTCGTTCTCGAGGTCGAGGGCCTTGTTCTCGACGTCGTCGGGGTTGGGCAGGTAGTAGGTGACGCCGTCCAGGAGCGGCTGCACACCCTTGTTCTTGTAGGCCGAGCCACAGAAGACCGGCGTCAGCCCGCGCTGGATCACGCCAGCACGAACGGCGCGGCGGATCACCTCGGGGGTGACCTCTTCTTCCATCATGGCTTCCATCAGCTCGTCGCTGAACATGGAGGCGGCGTCGAGCAGGATCTCACGACGCTCTTCGGCGACATCGACGAGGTTGGCCGGGATGTCCTCGATGCGGATCTGCTCGCCGGACTCGCCGTCGAAGAACATCGCCTTCATCTCGACCAGGTCGACCACGCCTTCGAAGCCGTCGTCTTCGCCGATGGGGATCTGGATCATCACGGCGTTGTGGTTGAGCTTCTCGCGCAGCTGCTTGGTGACGCGGTAGGGGTTGGCTCCCTGGCGGTCGAGCTTGTTGACGAAGGCGACGCGGGGCACGTTGTAGCGACGCATCTGGCGGTCGACGGTCAGCGACTGCGACTGCACGCCAGCCACGCCACAGAGCACCAGGATGGCGCCATCGAGCACGCGAAGCGCACGCTCGACCTCGATGGTGAAGTCGACGTGACCGGGGGTGTCGATGATGTTGATGTGGTGCTCGGGGCCGATGGTCGGCTGCCAGCTGGTGTGGGTAGCCGCCGACTGGATGGTGATGCCGCGCTCGCGCTCGAGCTCCATGGAGTCCATCTTGGCGCCGACGCCGTCCTTGCCACGAACCTCGTGGATCGCGTGGATCCGGTTGGTGTAGAACAGGATGCGCTCGGTCAGGGTCGTCTTGCCCGAGTCGATGTGGGCGCTGATGCCGATGTTGCGGACGGTCTCGAGGGTCTGGGACACGATTTCACTCCCCCGCTCACTTGCGGAATGGCGCCGCATTTAGCGTCGGAGACGCCCTCTGGCAACACCGGTCACGCAGGTGCCCTGTGCGCGGCGCCACGTGTCGGCCAGCGCCCGAGTGAGGTAAGGGGCCACCCATGCCGATCGCAGCCCTGACCCAACTGCGCTGGAATGCCCTGCGCAACCTTCCCTTTCACCCTGGCCCCGCCACCCCTCCGGCGGCGGCCGAGCGCTTCGCGACCGACCTCGCCGCTCAGGTCCAGAGCGGTGGCAAATGGATCCTGCGCGGCGACCCCATGCAACCCGACGCCGTGGTGGCGTGGTACCACCGCGACCACGATCCTGGCCTGGGCGTGCCCACCGCGCGCATGTCCTGCGACTGGTCCGATGTGGCCGGCAGGGACTGGGTCTTCGACATGCTGCGGGCCCACCCCGAGGCCACGTCCGGGGCGGTGCTGGTCACCGTCGATGCCCACCGGCCAGAGCTGCGCGACCTGCTGCTCACCCTGGGCCTGGGCATCGACTCGCTGTCGCTCACGGGCCGCACCCAAGACGGGCTCGCTGCCCTGGCCCGCCCGCCGGTCACGCTGCCGTCGGGCATCGACATCCGGCCGCTGCTGCCGGACGACGTCGAGCCCTTCTTGGACCTGCAGGAGCAGGTGTTCTGCGCCGAGCCGGAGTACTGCTGGTTCGGCGGCACACCCGAGTTCCGGCAGACCACCCGCCACAGCCTGCTGAAGGGCCGAGAGGGGCGCACCGTGCATCGGTGGGCGATCACCGACGAGCAGGGTCTGGCCGGCGTCTTCAGCTGCGACCACAGCGACAACCCCATGTGGGGGCCCATGGGCGGGCTGTACTTCTGCTTTCACCCGCGCATTCGCGGCAAGGGCCTGACCCACCACGCCTACCGCTGGCAGCTCCAGGCGATGCGTGCCGACGGCGTGCCGCTGTACCGCGGGTCCACCAGCCAGCCCCCCATCATGGCCATGGCCCGCAAGCTGGGGCGGCGCCTGACCGCCTGGAACATGCGCCGGGGCACGCACTTCGCGCCGGGGCACTTCGCGGGGTGGTGATCACAGCGGAGCAGAGTCCGAGAACTCGACCTGGTCGTCGCCGCTGGACGTGGTGAAGGGGCACACGATGTCCCACTCCAGCGCGAAGGACCGGTCGCCCACCAGGGTACGCGAGCTCTCGGCGCCCACGAACACCGTGGCGGAGTCTGCCGGGTAGAACTGCAGTGAGCCCGAACCCGCACCCTCAGGGGACAGGCCGCAGACCGCCGTCATGCCGTCGTCGAGGGTGACGGTGCTGCCGGGTTCGAGGGCGCTCACCGGGAAGTGCACGTCCACGATGGCGAGGCGGTCGACGATGAGCGACACCACGGCCTCGTCCCTGCTGTTCGGGGTGACGATCACCTGGGCCAGGCCGGCCGGATCGGGATCCGCATAGCCGTACGTGCCCTGAAGACCGCACCACTCCCCTGCCTGGAACGCGACGAGCTCGTGCTCGACGACGTAGTCCCCGCATCCATAGTTGACGCACCCGCCCAGCAGGGGCAGCGTCAGCACCACCCCCCTCATCAGAACGCCACCCCGATGTTCGAGTGCGCCGCCGGCAGCCACGCGCGAATGCCGTAGTCCCCCACCCCGTACTGGATTCGCTGCACGCCCAGACCCGCGGCCAGCACCAGGTGGTCCCCGACGATCCACGTCCACCCGCCCAGCACGCTGCCATACCCGGCCAGGCTGGTCTCGTCGGAGTCGGTCGCCCAGGCCGAGGCCACCACGCCACGCCCCATCAGCCAGGGCCCCTCCAAGGCCTCACCCTTGGGAAACCAGCGCACCCCCACCTCGACGCCCAGTCCCAGGAAGGGCTCGCGCTCCTCGGGCGGGGTCCACGGCGCGTCGAAGAGGCGTGCGTGCGGCCCCGCGTACAGCGAGAACCGGTCCGAGAGCCGGCGCTCGACCTGGATGTGCGCGAAACCCAGGGCCGTGGTGAGCGGGTCGACGCTGATCGTCCACTGCGGCTGAGCGGGCTCGGCCTGGGCCAGCGAGGCGAGAAGCACCCACATCAGCCCACCCCCAGCTCACGCCGCAGCAGGGCCTTGAACCAGTCCGCCACCGCCTCGTCGCGGTCGACGCCCCCCAGCATCACCTGCAGCTGATCCTCGTCTTCGAGGGTCATGCGCACGATGCTGTGCATGACGGTGAGCACCAGCATGCGCCGATGCGCCTCGGGCCAGTCGGGCCGAAACATGCCCACCACCGCGGCGGCCTGCTTCATGAGCGGCTCGTTCCAGCGCTCGACGCTGGCGTCTTCCCAACGGCCCGAGTCGAGCACGTGCCGCATCAGCAGGCGAATGTGGGTCTCGTGCTCCTTGACGAAGGCCCAGGCCACGTCGACCAGGGCATCGATGGTCTCGCCCGGGCTGCCCTTCAGGGTGAGCGCGCCATCGGCGGCCGCGCTGAGGTCTTCGTACATGCGGTCCATCGCCGCGATGTACAGCCCTTGTTTGTCGCCGAAGTAGTAGGCCAGCGTGGCGACGTTCACGTCAGCTGCATTGGCGATCATGCGCGTGGACGTGCCCGAGAAGCCGTGCTCGGCAAACAGCGGCAGGGCCTCTTGCAGGATGCGCTCCTGGGTCTGCTCGCCGTGCTTTCGGGTGGCCCGTCCCACGGGTCAGGTGCCTCCGCACGAGCCGTTGGGGGCTCCGGGCGACCGCCGTGACCCAAAGGTCAGGCCGTGCACGCACCAGTTGGCCGGGGCGTCGTTGGCGGTGGCGCTCAGCTGTCCGGGCTGCAGCATGACGCTCTGATCGACCTGGGGCACGGGCCAGTCGATGGCGTCGTCGCCCATGATCTCGAGGGTGTCGATGGTGGCGCCGCGCCAGTTGACGTGCAGGTCGGGGATGGGCCAGATCTGCTCTCCGTCCACCACGAAGCCCGCGCCGCCGCCTTCGGAGGTGCCCACCACCGCGTAGCCCCCGGGGTCGATCATGGAGCTCGGCGCCACGGGCCGAAACGGGGTCATGCCCAGGCTGATCTCGGCGAGGTTGATGGGGTGCTGGGTGACGTTGTGCAGCTCGAACCAGCCCTGTCCCTCGAAGCCGCTCGGGCCGGTGATCGCGAAGGTCTCGGTGACCACCAGATCGCCCGCCTTGGGCGCCGGCGCGAAGCTCTTGAACGTGACCCGGAAGTCGGACAGCGGTCCGAGCTCATCGATGTCGTCGAGGGTGGGGATGTCGTTGTCGGGGGTGACGAAGTTCGCGCCTTCGGGCCAGGTGCCCCAGTGCCAGATCCAGTTCTTGGCCACACGACCGGCCAGCAAGGGGACCTTCAGCCCCAGCGGGGACAGGCCCACCTCGGTCGCCGTGGCCCCATCGTCGCCGTCGATGTCGCCTGCGCCGATGCGGAAGGCCGGCCCGCCCGTCCACTCGAGCTCCAGCTCGAGGGTTCCCGACACGTCGGGCTCGAACGAGATCCAGTCGGCGTCGCCAGCGGCAGACTGCCGGCCGCACAGCGTGATGGGCAGCTCCGACGGGCTCCAGCTGCCCAGAGGGTAGGCCCCGTCGACATACTGATCGGTCGTGAGGGTGTGCTGGCAGTCATCGAAGGCGGCCGTGTCGACCCCCGCCGTGTCGAAGCGTGCGAGCTCGGAGTCCCGGATGTCGGGATGGATGAGGCAGCCCGTCGACCACAGCAGCAGCAGGCCGATCACTGCGCCGCCCAGACGATGCCCAGCACCGCGCCCGTGCCCCACAGCGTGTAGGCACCCGCCCCAAAGGCGACCTGACGCTCGTACGCCCCCTCGACCTCGCTGGCCGATGTGGCCTCTCGCATGACGCCGTCCTGGGACAGCGCGACCCCGGCGGCGCCGGTTCCCAGCACCGCTGCGCCAATGCCCGCGACCAACAAGCCGATCTTCTTCTTGTCGCCCGGCGCCGATGGCGCGGGCTCGGTGGGCAGCGGGGTGGGCCGGGCCGGCGGCGTCTCGACCTCGGCAACAGCCGGAATGGCCGTCGCAGTGGGATCGATCGCATAGTCGGGCAGCTCGTCTTCGGCCCAGAGGTACTTGGTGGAGATGGCGTCGCCGTCGGCGTCGAGCAGCTGAAAGAGCGTGGGGCGCTCGGACGGGCGCCCGACCTCCTGGACGCCGTCGAAGCGAATGGGGCCGTCGATGGCGCGGGGCACCTCGACACGGGGATCGGGCCCTGGCTGCACCCCGTTGTAGATGAGGGTCAGGGGGTGGCTCGCGGGCAGCAGGTCGGGCGGAACGCGCCACGTGGGCTCGGTGCGCGCGGCGGCAGTCAGCGCCGCCTTGGCCTCGCGCTCGCGGCCGTTGGCGAAGGTCTGGATGCCCACCATGCGGTGCAGCCGTGCGGCCTCTTCGACCGTGACGCGGTCGGCCACACAGGGCAGCATGACGTGCACCTCGTCCATGGCGTTGGCGAAGCCGTCTACGTCGACGTTCTTGTAGGCCGTCTCGGCCTCGTCGAGCTTGTCGCGCACCTCGCTGGCGCGGGCTGTGAAGGCACAGGGAGCCTGCTGGGCGAGGGCGGTCATTGTCAGGAGTGCAACGAGCACGGCAGCAGCATACAACTCCCTTGACCCTCTACCCCGGGAAACCGCCTTGGCGAACCGCGCACTCCTGTACGTCCCCGACAACCTGCGCTCCATGCAGATCTGCGGTCACCCCCTGGCCGACGCGCTCTCGCTGGCCTGCGCCGCGGTGGGTCTGTCCCCCGAGATCGCGGGCGGATCCGACGCCCTGCAAGAAGGCTCGATCGTGGTGATCGACGGGCGCTATGCCGCGCTGTCGGCGCCCACGCTCGAACCCCTGGCCAAAGACTCGGCCAATGCGGCGCTGGTGGGGCCCAAGGGCAACCTGCTCGCGGTGCGCATCGAGAATCCAGACCCCAAGCTCACCGTCGCCGAGGCGCTGGCGGCCAAGTTCATCCGCGAGTTCGGCGCACCCCAAGAAGAGTCCTGGCCCGTCACCGACAACTGGACGGTGTCGCTGGTCGAGGCCACCGTTCGCCGCCGACGCCTGCGCGACCTCGCCCGCAGCGGGGTGCGCATCCTCGATCACCGCCGCGTGATGATCGACCTGTCCGTGCGCATCGCGCCCGGCGCGATCATCTGGCCCGACGTCGTGCTGCGTGGCAAGACCGACATCGAGTCCGGTGCCGAGGTGCAGAGCGGCTGCTGGATCGAAGACACCCGCATCGCCAGCCACGCGGCCATCAAGCCGCACACGGTGTGCATCAACGCCGACATCGCCGAGGGCGCCACCGTCGGCCCCTTCGCGCACATCCGGCCCGGCACGGTGCTCGAGGCCGACGTGAAGATCGGCAACTTCGTCGAGGTCAAGCAGTCGGTCGTGCGCGAAGGCGCCAAAGCCAGCCACCTCACCTACATCGGCGACGCCGAGGTGGGCCCCGGCGCCAACCTGGGCGCGGGCACGATCACCTGCAACTACGACGGCGTCGCCAAGCACCCCACCACCATCGGCGCAGGCGCCTTCATCGGCAGCAACACCAGCCTGGTGGCCCCGGTCAACGTCGGAAACGGCGCCATCATCGGGGCGGGCTCGGTGATTACGCGCGACGTGCCCGAGAACGCCCTGGCCGTCGAGCGCGGCGAGTTCAAGATGCTCGAGGGCAAGGCGCCCGCCATCCACGAGCGCAACCGCCGACGCGCAGCCGAAGCCCACAACGAGTGACCGAGCCCACTCCGCCTCACCTCGTCATGCTCAACCCCGAGCAGTACCGGGCGGTCACCACCACCGAGGGCCCGCTGCTCATTCTGGCGGGCGCCGGCTCGGGCAAGACCCGTGTGCTGACGCGGCGCGTGGCACACCTGCTGCACCAGGGCGTCGATGCCAAGAACATCCTGGCGGTGACCTTCACCAACAAGGCGGCCTCCGAGATGAAGGAGCGCATCGCCGAGCTGCTGGTCGACAGCATGGGCGAGGGCGGCGTCGAGGTGGCCAAGCGCGTGTGGGTGAGCACCTTCCACAGCACCTGTTGCCGCATCCTGCGCACCGACATCGAGAACCTGGGCTGGACGCGTCGCTTCGCCATCTACGACGACGACGACCAGCTGCGGCTGCTCAAAGAGATCGTCAAGCGGCGTGGCCTCGATGACGCCAAGTCGGGCGCACGCGAGCTTCGCGGAAAGATCGACTTCCACAAGACCCGCATGATGACCCCGGACATGCTGGTCGAACAGCGCCGCAGCCACGTGGCCAGCACCTTCTTGGGGGTGTGGCGCGAGTACGAGTCGAGCCTCAAGGCCGCCGACGCCGTCGACTTCAACGACCTGATCGGGCTGACGGTTCGCCTGTTCCGGGAGCACCCCGACGTGCGCGCCAAGTGGTGTGGGCGCTTCCGGTACATCATGGTCGACGAGTACCAGGACACCAACCAGCAGCAGTACGAGCTGCTCAGGCTGCTGGCCCCCGACGCCAACAGCAACCTGGGCGTGGTGGGCGACGACGACCAGTCCATCTACGGCTTTCGAGGTGCCGACGTCAGCAACATCCTGAACTTCGAGCGCGACTTCGCCAACGCCACGGTCATCAAGCTCGAGCAGAACTACCGGTGCAGCGGCAACATCCTCGACCTCGCCAACAAGGTGGTGGCCCAGAACACGGGCCGCTTCGACAAGCAGCTGTGGACGTCGGCCGAGCCGGGCCCCCAGGTCAAGCTGGTGCGGTGCAGCACCCCCGACGACGAGGCCAGCAAGGTGGCCACCGCCATCGGCCGCGCCCACGACCACCTGGGCTACGACTACGGCGACATCGCGGTGATCTACCGAACCAACGCCACCAGCCGGGTCTTCGAGCGCAGCCTGCGCAACGTCGGCATTCCGCACCGCATCGTGGGCGGCCGCAAGTTCTACGAGCGCCGCGAGGTTCGCGACGTGCTGGGCTACCTGCGCCTGGTGGTAAACCCCGCCGACGATGCCGCTCTGCTGCGGGTCATCAACGTGCCCAGCCGTGGAATCGGGCCCAAGAAGCTCGAGAAGCTGCGCGAAGAAGCCCAGAACCGCGGTATTCCCCTACTGGCCGCCGCGCGCGGCATCTCCAGCGGCGCGGGCAAGACCGCCGCGGCGATCAAGGCCTTTGTCGACATCATGGACGAGCTCACCGAGGTCGCGCGCGGCCAGCCCCCCAGCGAGCTGGTCGCCTTCATGCTCGACCGCACCGGGTACTGGGCGAGCCTCGAGGCCGACGGCACGACCGACGCCAAGAACCGGCAGGCCAACCTCAAGGAGCTCATCAAGGACGCCTCGGACAGCCCCATGCCCGACAGCGCGGTGATGCCGATGGACAAGCTGCGCGCGTGGCTCGATCGCATCGCGCTGGCGGGCCAGGCCGACGAGGTGCCCGATGGCGGCGAGGTCACCCTCATGACCGTGCACTGCGCCAAGGGGCTGGAGTACCCGGTGGTGTTCGTGGTGCACATGATGCAGGGGCTGTTTCCCCACGCGAAGTCCCAAGAAGACTCCCTCGACGAGGAGCGTCGCCTGGCCTACGTCGCGTTCACCCGGGCCAAGCAGCTGCTGGTCATCACCCGCAGCCGGGTGATGCCCGCGTGGAGCGACGCCTCGCCCGACAAGGTCCAGGCTCGGCGCGCCCAGCAGAAAGAAGCGGCCCCCTCCGACTTCTTGTACGGGCTGCCCGAGCACGCCGTCGCGGGCGATGTGCCCAAGGTGCGCGCGGTCAAGGGCGAAGATCCGGCTCAGCGCCAGGCGCAGCGCCGTCGCTCCTTCCTGCGCACCAACGCTCGCTACAACGACAGCTACGAGCCCGATGGAGACTACACACTCATCGAGGTCACCGAGCTGGAGCAGCTGGCCACCGATGTGCTGGTGCGCCACCCCGTGCGCGGCTTCGGTCGGATCCGCCGGGTGCGCGCTGTGTCGCCCATCCCCGTCGTCGTGGTGGAGCTCGATCCCGAAACCGGTCGAACCGACCGATGGAACGGAACCGAAGTCGAGATCGTGGTCCAATAGCAAACACCCTTGCCCTCGCCTGCCGCCCACCTGTGGTAGCTTTCGGCGACTCTGGACCGACTCACTGAATGATCGTCAACTGCCCCTCGTGCAGCGCTCGGTACAAGATCGACGACCGCAAGATTGGTGCTCGCGGTGCCAAGATCACGTGCCCCCGCTGTAGTCACAAGTTCATCGTCCGAAAGAAGGCGACGCTCGACCCCGACGCAGCCAAGGGCAAGAAGAAGCCGGCTGACGACGAAGAGCAGACCGACACCTCGACGCCGCAGGCGCAAGAAGACCTCGAGTCGCCCACGGGCAGCTTTGGGGCTCCGTCCAGCAAAGAAGACGTCGAAGACGAAGACACCGCCGGGCAAGAGGGGGCACCCGCAGCGACGCTGGCAGGCGAGCCCGACACCGCCCAGCCCGACGAAGAAGACGAAGGCGACGCGGCCACCGTGCTCGCCAGCAAGTCGGCCCTCGCCGACGAGATCCGCAAGGCCCTGCTCGAGCCCACGCCGGCCCCCACCCCCACCCGTGGGGCCGCGCCGTCCGAGCCAGAAGGGGCGCTGCCGGGGCGTGAGGTCTCGACCGATCCCTTCCACGACAGCTCCGCCGATGCCGCCCTCGACGAGGTCTCCGGGGCAGCCGACCTGGTAGGCGACTCTGACGACGACGACGACGAGTCCGAAGAAGAAGACGAATCCGAAGAGAAGGCCGCGGCACCTGCGCCGGCTCCGAAGCCCGCAGCCAAGTCGGCCGCCAAGCCCGCATCGGGTGATGGTGGCGGTGGCGGAATGGGCATTGCCCTGGTGGGCGGCGGTCTGGTGCTGCTGGCGCTGTTGGTCGGAGGCGGGCTGTTCGCTTCCGGCATGCTGGGTGGCGGGTCGACGCCCGCCGCCGATCCCGATCCCAAAGAAGACACCGACGAGCCCGACGAGGCGAAGGACACGGACGAGGCGAAGGACACGGACGAGGCGAAGGACACGGACGAGGCCGAGGACACGGACGAGGCCGAGGACACGGACGAGGCCGAGGACACGGACGAGGCCGAGGACACGGACGAGGCCCCCGCTCAAGATGGTCCCCCAGCCGATGCCGGTGGCAGCGAAGAGCCTCCTGCCGAGGAGCCTCCTGCCGAGGAGCCTCCCGCCGAGGAGCCTCCCGCCGAAGAGCCGCCTGCCGAGGAGCCTCCCGCCGAGGAGCCGCCTGCCGAAGAGCCGCCCGCAGAGGAGCCTCCCGCCGAGGAGCCGCCTGCCGAAGAGCCGCCCGCAGAGGAGCCTCCCGCCGAAGAGCCTCCTGCCGAGGAGCCTCCCGCCGAGGAGCCCCCGGCCGAAGAGCCGCCCGCCGAGGAGCCCGCAGCGCCGCCCGCCGAGGCCCCGCCCGCAGAGCCTCCTCCCGCCGAGCCTGCCCCCGCTCCCGCCGAAGAGGCACCGCCCGCCGAAGGGGCCGGAGGCTAGACCTGTTGAAGATCGTCTGCGAGAAGTGCGACGCAACCCACGAGCTCCAGCCCCCAGCGTGGGTGGTCTCGTCCGGCCGGTCGTTCCGCTTCCGGTGTAGCACCTGCGGCCACTCCCAGATGGTGGCCCCGCCCAAGACCGAGCCCGCAAAGCCACAGGCCATCACGGGCGATCCCACCGAACAAACCACGGTCATCAGCGCCTACGACGTCGCGGGCAGCGCTCCCGACGAGCAGAACACCGAGGTGGCAGCTCCCGCCCCCGCTCCCGACACGGCCTCCAGCACGCCCGCTCCCCACGAGCGCTCGGCACCGGCCAACAGCCTCGACAGCCCGTTCGAGCACGACAGCACCTTTGGCACCGCCACGCCCTTCACCGGCAGCGACTCGCTCGACCTGCCCGATCCGGGATCGTCCCCCTTCGACGAGCCCGAGCCCCCGCGGTCGGGCAGCTCGCCCACCATCATGCCCCTCGACGACGACCAGGAGCTCGACGACGAGTCGGCGATCTACCTGAAGCAGGATGGTCGTGTGTACATGGTGGCCGACTGGGTCACCATGGAAGGGTGGATCCTCGAAGGCCGCGTCGGCCGCGAGGATCTGGTGAGCGAAGGCGGCGTTCGCTGGTCGCCCATCGGCGCCCACAACAAGGCCATCGAGGCCTTCATCGCACTCGACCGTGCCGAGGCCTCGGCCACCAGCCTGCACGACGAAGACATTCCCGTCGAAGACACCAGCGAGATGCCCCTGGGGCCAACCCCCTTCTTCGACGACGACGAAGACGACTCCAACCAGACGCCCTTCTTCGACGAAGAGCCCATCGAGCGCAGCGGCGACGGCATCTTCCCGCCCGCCAAGGACGTCGCCGGCGTGTCCACCGGGCTGCCCCCGCTGCCCGACATGACCGCATCGGCCGGCTCGGGCGCCAGCATCTCGGACGGCACCGACGACCCCAAAGAGGGCGCGCAGCAGGGCGATGAGTCCGAGCCCGGTCCCCAGGCCTCGGATGTCCAGGCCGAGGCGCCGCCCGCCGACACCGGTGAGCCCCAGATCGCGGCGCCGGCGCTGCCCGAAGACGTCGGACCGCCAACCACCGCGCCCCCTGCGCTGCTCGACGAAGACGAAGAAGAAGAAGAAGAAGGCGACGAGGGCGACGACGACCCCGCCTTCGACGCGCCGCCGCCCATGCTCGAGGCCACGCCGGCTCCCGCCGAGCCCCGCAAGCGTCCCGACACCATCGACGACCTGTCCGAAGCGCTGGCGAACATGGGCGCCGACCCGTCCATCAGCCAGCCGCCACCGCAGCTGCCGCCGCCCATCCCCAATCCGCCGTCGAACCCACCCATGCAAGAGGTCGAGGCGCCCGAGCCAGTGGCCGACTCCATCCTGGGCGACGACACCGGGCGAGGCAGCTCCAGCGCCAGCCTGCCCCCCGCCGACGAAGAGACCAGCGGCTTTCACCAAGGCTTCTTCGATGGCCGCGACGTCGACGAGCTCGACTACGCCGACGACACCCCCAAGAACGGCGGCGTTCCTCGCTGGATCATGCCGCTCGCCGTCGTCGCCAGCCTGGCGGTGTTCGCCGTGGCCGGCATCACCCTGTTTGGCGGCGAGTCCACGCAGGACACCCAGGACACCCCCAGCGGTCCCAGCATCAGCGACCTGGGCGAGCTGTCCCACGAGCCCACCGAGACCGACGAGCCCGCCGACACCGAGCCCGGAGCCGACACGGACGAGCCCGCGGACACCGACGACACGGACGACACGGACGAGCCCGCGGACACGGACGAGCCTGCGGACACGGACGAGCCTGCAGACACGGACGAGCCCGCGGACACGGACGAGCCTGCGGACACCGACGACGGCGTGGTCGAGGCCGCGCCGCCCGATCCCCCTCCCGAGGTTCGGCCCCCGGCCGGGCCCAACGCGACGCGCTTGGCCGAGCAGTGCTGGAACCTCGCCGACTCAAACCAAGCCGGCGCCAAGGCCAAGGCCAAGGCCGCCATCGCCAAGGACAAGCGGCACACCAGCGCCAACATGTGCATGGGCTACGTGCTGGTGGTCTACGACAAGAACAAGGCCGACGCCGCGAAGTACCTGTGCACCGCCGCAAGCGGCACCGGCCCCGACGCCGCCGAGGCCAAGGGCACCATCGCGAGCCAAGAGATCACCTGCCCCTAGCTTCGCTTGCGGACCGAGAATCCCTCGCCGCTCACCCGCACCTCGGCCACGTCCTCACCAAGTCCCCGAGCGCGATCGAGCACCCGCGCGAGGTGCGCGGCATCGCGAAAGCGTACGTTGGTCTGGGTGAGGCGCCCATCGAGCACCACCTGCACCCGCGACACACCCAGCACCTTGACCTCGGACACCCGGGGACTGGCGAGCAGGGTCTCGAGGGGTCCCAGGCCAAAGAGCTCGTCGAGCAGGTAGCCCAGCGCCTTGTCGCGAGCGGGCGCTGACCACCGGGGCGCGCTCTGGCGCAGCAGCTCGCCCCCCAGCCGCTTGATTCGGCGCTCGACATCGACAAAGGACTGCCCCCGCACCTCGGCGGGATCGAGGCTGGTGAGCAGGTCGCTGTACACGCTCCAGATCACGGCGAATTCGGCCTCGCTGAACACCGGATTCAGGCCTCGGGTGAAGGGGGGGTCGTGGCTTCTACCGCGCCGGCCACGCGAATGCAGGTGGCTTCGTCGAAGCGCCGACCGATGACCTGCAGGCCAACTGGCAGGCCGCCCACGTCGCCGCAGGGGACCGAGATCGCCGGCAGACCCGCGAGGCTCGCCGGGATGGTGTACCGGTCGAGCTGGTACATGGCCACCGGGTCGGGAATGCTGCCCAGCTTGGGGGCCACCACCGGGGCCGTGGGCGACACCAGGGCGTCGACTGTGTCGAAGACCGCATCGAGCTCGGCGCTCATGCGGCGGCGCACCCGCTGGGCCGAGCGGTAGTAGGCGTCGATGTAGCCCGAAGAGAGCACCCAGGTGCCCACCAGGATGCGGCGCTTGACCTCGTCGCCAAAGCCCGCGCTCCGGGTGCGCGCAAAGGTGCCGGAGGCGCCGTCTGCGGGCACCCGAGCGCCGTACCGCATGCCGTCGAAGCGCGCGAGGTTGGCCGACGCCTCGGCGGGGGCCAGGACGTAGTAGCAGGCGAGCGCCAGCGACTCGGCGGGCAGCTCGACGGGCACCAGGGTGGCCCCCTGGCCCACCAGGCTTTCGATGGCGGCGCGCACGCGCACGGCCACGTCGCCATCGAGCTCGTCACCGAACCAGCACGCGGGCACGCCGATGCGCAGCCCCCGAACCCCGGCATCGGGCGCCGTCGACCAGTCTGGGACGGGCTCGTTGGCGCTCGTGCTGTCCAGCGGATCGGGCCCGGCGATGGCCTGGAGCAGCGCCGCGGCGTCGGCCACGGTGGCCGCCATGGGTCCCACCTGGTCGGTGGAGCTCGCATACGCGACCAGGCCGCTGCGGCTCACACGGCCGTAGCTCGGCTTGACACCCACCAGGCCGCACCAGGCGGCGGGCAGCCGCACCGAGCCGCCGGTGTCGCTGCCCAGGGCCAAGGGAGCTGCTCCGCCGGCGACGGCGACCGCCGAGCCCCCGCTGGAGCCCCCGGGCACGCGCTCCGGGTCGACAGGGTGACGCACGGCACCCCAGGCGCAGGTCTCGTTGGAAGAGCCCATGCCGAACTCGTCCATGTTGGTGCGGCCGATGACGATGGCGCCGGCCCCGGCCAGGCGCTGCACCACGGTGGCGTCGTAGCTGCCCACGTAGCCCTGGAGGATGCGGCTGCCTGCCGTGCAGGGACGCCCGCGCTGAAGCAGGTTGTCCTTGAGCGCCACCGGCACGCCGGCGAGCGGGCCGGGATCCTCGCCCCGGGCGACGCAGGCATCGACGACGGCGGCCGCGGCCAGCGCGCCCTCGCGATCGATCGACTGAAAGGCATTGGTGCGCGCGTCGACGCGCTCGGCCGCCAGCAACGCCAGGGTGATCGCATCGACGGCGGTCTGCTGGCCGCCCCGCACGCGCTGGGCGATGCCGAGCGCGGTGCTCACTCGGGGCCTCGGGGCACAAAGAACAGCCCGTCGATCAGCGCCGGTGCCGCCGCCAGGAGCAGCTCGTTGGCGGCCGACCGGGCGGTGTCCTCGCGCAGGGGCGCGCCCTGGCCGGAGTCGATGTCGGCATCGGCCGGGGCACGGGCCACCTGGCCCACGAAGGCCAAGATGCGGTCGACGTCGCCAGCCAGTGCGTCGAGCTCGTCGGGGGCCAGGTCGAGTCGAGCGAGCTCGGCCACGCGGGCGAGCTCCATGTCCTAGCTGCCGCCGAACAGGGACGCGATGCCCGAGAACATGCCGCTCTGGTCTTTGCCGGCCAGGGTCTCGAGCTCGCCCGCGTCGAGCAGCACAGCGCCGCACTCGCTACAGATCTCGATCTCGACACCACGGTAGGCGTGTGTGTCCATGCCGGCGCCGCACTTGCCACAGCGATGCCAGTGCAGCTGCTGACGCTCCTTGAGCGCCGAGCTGGCCGATTCTTGTTCGAGCTTGGCGCGCAGCTTGGCCTGCTTCTCGAGCTCGATCTTCTTGAAGTACTCGTCTTCGTTGGACATGGCGTGGGTGCTCCGGGAAGGAGTGTCGCTAACCGACTTGCACCAACGGGAAAGGGCCCGCCGGGACCGACCCGACCTACCCGTCGAAGTTGGTGCTCTTGAGCTGCACTTCGCCGATGGCGATTCCGGGCTCGCTGCCCTCGTAGACCTCGCTGATCTCGATGACCAGATCGCCCCAGCGGCTGCCGGTGAAGCCGATGGTGGCCGGCACGTCGAGCCACTGCATCTTGTCGGTGTTCTGCAGCTCGAGCTCGAACTGGCTGATGCCCTGGCGAATCGACAACTTCTTGGGGCGCGCGTACTTGGACGGGCCCGCCGCGATGCCCAGCTTGGCGATGCCAAAGTCGTTGGCGCCGACCGTGAACTCCTGGCCCTCGTTGGACTCGGACAGCCAGTAGGTGCTGGTCTTGCCGTCCACCAGGTTGCCGCCCACATTGCTGCCGGCGGCGGTGGTGGGCTCGCTCTTGAGCTTGATGGGGGCCTCGCTCTCGGTCAGCGCGACGAGCACCTCGGACACGGCGAGCGCGGGGTAGTCCTTGCCCTCGTAGACCTCGGTCACCTCGATGCGAACGCGGCCACCGCTGAAGTCACCGCCCACCTTGGTGTCGTCGAGATCGAGCGTCTGCCACTCGATCTTGTCTTCGAGGGTGATCTCTTTCTCGAGCAGCACCTCGTCGCCGTCGTCTTCTTTGAAGACCTGGACCTTGGCCTTCTTGATGCGGGCGTAGTCGGCGAACGTGTCGGCGTCTTTGGCCCAGCCGCTCTGGAACTTGAGGCTGTCGATCGTGGACCGCGGCACGTCGATCTCGATCCACTGGCCGACGTTTTCGTTCTCGGGGTCGACCATCCACGCGGTCTCGGGCTTGCCATCCAGGCAGGAGCCCACGTTGTAGAAGTTGTTCCCCGCCTTGCTGTCTTGCCGGTACGACGAGACGCGGAAGCCGGCCTGGGCCGGCAGCGAGGTGAACAGGACGGACATGAGCACGAGGGCGGCAGTCGGGCGCAAGGGAGCCTCCGGATGAGCGGCGCAGCCTAACAGCACGTCAAAAGCCGGTTGTCTTCCCGGTGTGAAACACGGCGCCGGTGTCAGCAGGTCCACACGGTCATCGGCGCCTTGCGCCCTCGGATCTCGACCTCGCCCACCACCGTCAGGCCGTGATCGGGCACCGCAACAGCGGTGTCGTCGCTGACCAGCACCGGAACCCCCTGCTGCTTGGTCATCGACTCGAGCCGACTGGCGGTGTTCACTGTGTCGCCCAGCACCGTGAACTCCATGCGCACCCCAGAGCCCAGGCACCCCACCACCAGTTCGCCGCTGTGCACGCCGATGCCGATCTTCACGTCGGCCCCCTCGGTGTCGGCGTTGATGCGGGCCACGGTCTGCTGCATCTGCCGCGCCGCCCGCAGCGCTCGGCTGGCGTGGTCGTCGAGCGACTCGGGCGCGCCAAAGACCGCCAGCATGCCGTCTCCCATGAACTTGTCGACCGTGCCGTGGTTCTGGCGCACGATCTCGGCCAGCGCTCCCTGGATGACGTTCAGGAAGGTCAGGACCGCGATGGGGTCTTTGTCTTCGGACCAGCGCGTGAAGCCGCGAATGTCGCTGACGAGCACCGTGGCCTCGACCGAGCGGGGCTGGGTGAGCAGCGCGAGCGGGTCGTTGTGGGCGCCGTCGATCACCGTGGGCGGCAAGAAGCGCGCGAGCGTCATACGGCCCACCTCGGCGCGAACCGCGCGCTGCACCTGGATGGTCAGCCCCGCCGACATGCCCGCGATGCCCAGCAGCAGCACGGTGTGGGTGATCACCTGGGCGGGGTACAGCTGCGACTGCAGGGCAAACCACAGGTACACGCCCATGCCCAGCACGCTGGCGGACAGCATGGCCGTGCGCCGGAGCCGGAAGGCCCCCGTGAGGATGAGCACGGCGCTGCCGCCGAGCACCGTGGTGAGCTCCTGCCCATCCTGCACGATCTCGAGCGAGTGGTAGCTCCAGGTGCTCTGCATGCGTCCCAGGATGAGGGCGGCATCCAGGAAGGGCACGGCCACCCCCACCGCCGGGTGGAACCAGCCCCGACGCAGGGCGATCACGATGGCCACCGCGCTGAAGAAGAACAGGAAGGTCGGCACCCGCCACAGCGCTGGCACGCCACCGCCGCCAAAGAAGAACACCACCTCGACCAGGCACAGCACCCCCAGGATGCCCGTGCGGGTGTAGGCGATGATCAGCTCGTTGCGGCGCGCCTCACGGCGAAGCGTGGCCTCGATCGAGGCGGCGATGTCATCGCTTCGGGGCACCGACTCGCTCATCCTCCGCTCTCGCGCTTGAGGATGTGGAACTCGACGCGCCGGTTGTTCGCCCTGCCCTCGTCGGTCTTGTTGGTGTCGATGGGCTTGAGCTCGCCAAAGCCCATGGCCTCGACCCGGCCCGGCTCGACCTGCTGGTTGATGAGGTAGGTGACCACCGCCTGGGCCCGGCGCTGCGACAGGTCGAGGTTGTAGACGTCGTCACCCGCCGAGTCGGTGTGACCCTGCACCTGAATCAGCAGCAGGTCGGGGTTGTCGAGCAGCAGCTCGGCGATCTCGTCCATCAGCGCGAAGCTGACGGGCTGGATGATGGCCTCGTTGAACTCGAAGTAGATGCGATCCTTGATGACGATGCGCTCTTTCTCGATGAACACCAGCTTGGGCGGCGCCTCGTCGGGGCATCCGTCGACGTCTTGGTACCCGTTCATGGTCTCGGGGTCGTCGGGGCAGTCGTCCAGGCTGTCGGGGATGGTGTCCAGGTCGTTGTCGTACTCGGGGCAGCCATCTAGGTCTTCGAAGCCGTCGAAGTCCTCGGGCTCGAGCGGACAGTCGTCGAGGGTGTCGATGATCGTGTCCTGGTCGTTGTCGCGCTCGGGGCAGCCGTCGTCGTCCTGGAAGCCGTCGAAGTCCTCGGGGTCGTAGGGGCAGCGATCGACGTTGTCGAGCAGGCCATCGCCGTCGGAGTCGCGCACCGGCTGCTCGTCGGGGCAGCCGTCGTCGTCTTGGTAGCCATTGAAGACCTCGGGCACCAAGGGGCAGAGGTCGACCTTGTCGACGATGCCGTCGCCGTCGTTGTCACGGTCCGGGCAGCCGTCCTCGTCCTTGAAGCGGTCGTAGTCTTCGGGGTCGTCGGGGCACACGTCCTTGGAATCGACGATGCCGTCCTTGTCGTTGTCGTCTTCGGGGCAGCCGTCGAGGTCTTCGAAGCCATCGAGGTCTTCGGGGATGTTCGGGCACTCGTCCTTGTTGTTCTGGATGCCGTCGCCATCGCGGTCGAGGTCGCGCGGGTTGAAGGAGGGCGCCAGGGTGAAGCCGCCGTGCACGCGCCAGTCGGGACTGCCCAGGCCGGGGTTCACGGTCACGCCGCCGCCCACGTTCACCGAGAACAGGTCGCCGACGTTGAGCTGAGCCCAGGGAAGCACCTCGACCGGCGACGTGACCGGCAGGGTGCCGTAGATGCCCGACACGTCGACGCCCAGCTCGACGGGCTCCATGTGGACGGCAACGGCGCCGCGGTACACGAACTCGCTCTCGATGAGCAGATCGGGCCCGTAGTTGGCCGTCTGGCGCAGCTTGTAGCCCAGGTTGAGGGCGCCGCGAACCTGGTACTCCCGCTTGTGCACCGGCGCGTCCGAGAACTCGAGCACGGCCATGGGGGTGAAGGTGGGCGCGCCCTCGCCGATGAACGAGATGGGCGTGCCGGTGGGCGCAGTGATGCGCGCCAGCAGCGCGACCCCCACCGGAGCCGTGTCGCGGTCGACCACCACCACCTTGGGGGTGACGCGGATGTCCTGCAGCCCCGACGGCACCAGCTCGTCGTTGTAGGTGTTGGGATCGTGGGCGTAGGCCGGCTCGAAGCCCTCTTGCCACAGCAGCACCGGCACGTCGATCACCAGGCTGAAGCGGTCGGCGAGTCCGAGCCCCACCTGAAGATCGGCCACGGCACGCTGATCGATGACCCCATCGCCCTCTTCGACCGCCTGATCGAGGTAGTCGAAGTCGCTCTCGAACAGGTGGATGCGGTCGCCATCGAGCGCGAAGTTGATCGGATCCTGCGAGTAGTTGGCCCACAGACCGGCGCTGACCTGCAGGTGCTTGAGCGTGGACGCGCCCTCGGTGAGCACGTAGCCATAGTGGTCGCCGTGCGGGCGAAAGCGCTCGGAGTCGAAGCTGTAGTCGAGATCCGACGGCAGCGGCGGGTTGTCCTGGGCCGCCGCGCCGGCAGCGAGCCACAGCCACAGGGCAATCAACGGGTAGACCCCGCGCGACGTCGGTTCAAGGCCAAGAACGGGAGCAGCACCAGCCACGAGCTGCTGCCGCCCGTGCTGCACGACTCGCCGCCGGTGATGGTGGCGTCGGCGAGCGGGTTCTCGCACACGCCGACGCTGGCATCGTCGTCGTCGCAGTCGCCCTCGGCGGCCGAGATTCCGTCGTTGTCGCAGTCATTGGTGGCGGTGTCCAGGCAGTCGGCACGGGCCTCGGCAGCCAGCGACACCGCGAGCACGACCACCACCAGCCGCGTCACCCGCCACCACCGACGTAGGTGATGTTGGTGTGGTCGATGAGCTGGCCCTGCTGGCGGAACTCGTTGTCGAACCAGGTGGTGTCGTTGATCTGGACCTCGATCTGGCCGTGCTCGGGAGCCACCCAGCCCTTCTTCTCGGCCCCGATGGGCACGATCTGCTGCACACCGCTGTCGCCGGTGAAGCGCATGATGAGCATGCCCTCGGTGCAGCCCTCGATGTTGCAGGGCCACTCCTCGGTGGTGGTCTTGACGCCGTTGCCGTTGACGTCGATGTACTCGCCGTCTTTGGTGATCTTGTAGCGGTCGACGATCGTGCCCTTGATGGTGACCACGTCGTCTTGGCAGACCCCCCACTTGAACTGCCAGCCCGTGCCGATGTCGAGGTACTGGAACACCGTGTCCACCAGCGGGGCGTGCGGGCAGTCGCCCTCGGTGAGCCGCATGGGCTCGTCTTTGAACCACTTCTTCCAGGCCGACAGCGAGCGCGTCTCTTCGTCGGCCTCCATGTACTGCTTGCAGAAGGCGGCGTTCTGCTGGCTGATCTTCTCGACCAGCTCGGGCTCACCCAGCAGCACCGTCTCGAAGAACTCGATGTTGTCGCCGGTTCCGAGCTTGATGGACTCGTCGCGCTCGCCCTTCCACTGCGTCATCATGTTCTTGAGCGCATCGGCGCGGGCCAGCTTGCGGTCGCCCACACCCAGCGTGTCGTAGGCCTTGGGGAAGTAGCATTCTCCCGGCCAGGCATCGTCCATCTTGTGCCAGCCGACCGGGGGCGCGTCGCTGCCCTTCTTCTTGCCGCAGCCAGAGACGACGAGCAGCCCGGCGAGAGCGATGGGAACGAGACGTTGGTGCATGTGTCCTCCGAGGCGGGCCTATAACGCACGAAAGCGGAGGCCCCCCAAGTGGGGACTCCGCAATCACGTGCACAGAGAAGGGCAACGTTCCCGCTGCCCGACTCGCGCCGTCTATCCGATCTTGCCTTGCAGCAGGAAGGCGATGACGAACGCGAAGATGACGAGCGACTCGACGAAGGCGAGTCCGGCGAACATCGGCGTCGTGATCTTGCCGCTGGCGTTGGGGTTGCGGGCGATGCCCTCGAGCGCCGCGTTGGCCGCGTTGCCCTGACCCAGAGCGCCACCGAGGGCAGCGAGGCCCATCGTGAGGCCGGTGCCGACAGCGATCATGCCGTCGGCGCTACCAGCGCCGTCCTGAGCCATGGCGGCCGGAGCGACGAGGAGCAGGGCCACCATCACGGGCAGCACAGTGGTCCACTTGTTCATTGTTCTCTCCTCTGAGGGCTGTTTGCCCCGAATTCATGACCGGGGCGACTTGCCCCGAGTGTGCGAAAGGTAAGGTTCAGTGGTGATCTTCATCGTGATGCGGAATCGCCATCCCGATGTAGATGCTGGTGAGCAGCGCAAACACGAAGGACTGCATGAACGACACGAAGATGGCGAGCGCCAGGAAGGCGCAGGGAACGACCAGGTAGGTCAGGTCGCTCATGACCAGGAAGACCAGGTGGTCGCCGAACATGTTGCCGGTCAGGCGAAGGCTCAAGCTGACGGGGCGGAAGAACAGCCCGATGAGCTCGATGGGGAACAGCAGGAAGCCCACCAAGAAGATGGGGCCCCACATGTGCTTGAGGTAGGCCACCGGGTCGCGGGACAAGCCCACCCAGTTGAAGACGATGAACACCATGATGGCCATGCCGACGTTGGTGTTGACGTTGTCGGTGGCCGGCGAGAAGCCCGGGATGATGCCCAGGATGTTGTTCACGAAGATGTAGAAGAACAACGAGCCGATGAGCGGGAAGTACAGCTTGCCGTCTTCGTGGCTCATGATGTCGCCCAGCAGGCCCATGGTGGCCTCGTGGAACAGCTCGAAGAAGGTGCGCGCGTTCAGCGAGTCGTCGGCGAAGTACTTCTCCATGCCTTCGCGGGCCTTGGCGCGTTCGAGGCCCATGCGGCCCACGACGGCGATGATGACCACCAGGAAGGCCGCGAACCAGGCATGCACCACGATGCTTGCGCTGCCGTGCGCAAGCGGCGTGCCGAAGGGATCGGCGGGAAGCCAGCTCACCAGGCCGTCGTCGGCGACACCGGGGATGTTCTGGAACCAGGAAAAACCACTGGCAAAGACGGGAATCACGTCTGGCCTCCGTTGGCGGCGATGTCGGCATCGTCGACGTCGCGAAGCACGTCGAACATCGGGCGCAGGCTCATGGCCATCACCGCGCTGCCCAGGCCCATGGCCACAGAGAGCGGGTGGAAGACGGACACGAGGAACAAGAACGCGGCGACCACGACCAGCAGCTTGAGGCCCATGATGCCGATGGCGGCGGCCCCGCTGCGCCCGGCAGCGACGGCCCGGGTGAGCCGGTGCACCAGCACGCTCATCACCGCCAGGTTGACCCAGGCGACCACGCCACCCGCGAGGGTTCCCGCGGCCCAGTCGACGCCACCCACCGCGTAGGACAAGGCCACGACCACGGGCAGCAGCAGCGCGCTATCCGTCAGCATTGTCCGGGGGTTGGTCATCGTGGTCTTGAAGCCTTGCCATTCCCCGAAAGAAGTGCAGCATTCCTGCTGCGAACCCGAGTGCCGAGAGGGTCAGGAGCAACCAGGGCTCCGTTCCCAGCCAGTGGTCCAGGTAGTTTCCCGAGAAGGTGCCCAGCGCCGTGATGATCGCGAGCTGGGTGACGAGGGAGGCTGCCTGGTATGCCTGGCGGAGGAAGGCCGGATCGATCACCGAGCCTCCCGACCCCGGGATGGGGAAGATGGCGGTCTAGCGGTCCTCCCGGCCCGCCGCGAGGGGATGCAACCGGCTGCTGCGCCACCCTGCAAGACCCCCGCTGGGGCGCCATCAGGGCGTGGGGTCGACCAGTCCCGCGTCCCGGCTCTTGAGGAGCACAATTCGCCGCTGCCAAGCAGGGTTTTCGGGGTCGTGTGCTCGGGCAAGCTCGTAGGACTCCAGGGCGTCGTCCGCGCGCCCCTCGGCCAGCAGAGCATCACCCAGGGCGCCCAGGCGATCGCCCTCGCGATCGACGGTGCTCAGCTCGGTCAGGATCGCCACCAGCGACAGCCCGGTTGTCAGCATGCGCCCGCGCTGGGCCTCGGCCCGCGTGGGGTCGAGGGTGAGGGCCTCGAGGTACAGCTGGGAGGCGGTCTCGCGATCTCCGGCGACGAGCTTGGCGGCCGCGACGGCACAAGTGGCGCCGGCCGGGTCCACGACGTCGGGCACGGGCACCGGCGCGGGCACGGGCACCGGCGCGGCGTGGGCCACCGCGTCGTACACCTCGACGGCCTGACCGCCGTAGGCGGCGTACTCGTCGTGCTCGTCGTACTCGTCGTAGGCCCCCTCATACACGTCGTACGTCGACGGGGGTACCTCGCCGATCATGGCCAGCAGGCTCTCGGTGGGGGGAACCAGCCCATAGGCCTCGGCATAGGCCTCGAGATCGACGACCTCCTCGAAGTCGTACAGCTCTTCGACATAGGCGTCGGGTTCGTAGGAACCGTAGCCGTGGCCGTACGGATCCACTGCGGTCCCGTAGTCCGAGAAGCCGTCGACGCCGGTGTCTCCGCAGCGATCGAGGGCATTCGTCCACTCGTTGTCGGCCGAGTCGAGCACCGAAGCCCTGAGGTAGGCCTCGCAGGCCTCGACCAGCAGCCCGGCGCTCCACAGGCCGTCTGCCGCGTCTCCCAGCGCTTCGTCGTCGTTCGAGGCATCGGCCCGGTCGAGCAGCAGCTCGGTCAGCAGCTCGGATCCACCCAGCTCCCCGATGCGGTTCTGCCACTCGGTGTCCGAGGGATCGAGCTCGGAAGCGCGCTGATACAGGCCCAGCGCGGTGTCGTCGTCTCCGGCCTCGCGGTAGCGGTCGGCCAGGTCGCCCCAGACCTCGTCGTCTTCGGGGTTCTTGAGGGCTTGGCGCTGCAGCTTCTTGGCGCGCAGCTTGGACACCGAGGCCAGGCCCTCGCGCGCCGGCGGATAGTTGTCCTCGATGGCCAGGGCACCGCGGTAGGCATCGGCCGCCTTGCGCTTCTTGCCCTTGTTGGCGAGCGCATCGCCCACAGCGACCCAGGCATCCGGGTCGTTGGGGCTGCGAATCAAGTCGGCCTTGGCATCCTTGACGGGGCCCGCCGCCGCGGGAATCGGAGCAAGCAGGGCGAGGATGGCCAGGACAGCGATGCGCAACACGGACTCCGGGGGCTCGTCATGCAGACAACCCAGGGTAACGATGGTTCACGAGCAACGGGGCGAGGCGCAAGCCAGGCCACGAAGCTGTGAGGCTAGAGACGCGATCAGGATTGGTGAAGTGATCGACGGCGGGATCCGCCTGTGATCTAACGACGGCCTTGGAGGTCGTCGTGTTTGAAGCCTGGGCTCCGCCCGTCGAGATTTCGCCCATTGAAGGCCGCATCTTGCGGTTGTGCAAGAAGCAGAAGCTGTGGGCGTTCCTGCGTAACTACCGGCATCTGCTCATCGACGATGAGACGCGGACGGCACTGCGGGCGCTGTACCCGAGCACGCGAGGTCCGGACCGCGTCTGTCCGGAGCGCCTCTTGCTCGCGATGCTGCTTCAGGTGGCGTTCGACGTGCCTGACCAGGAGGTGCCAACGCTGACCGCAGTCGATCGACGCTGGCGGATGGTGTTGGACCTCCTGGATGCGGAGGAGGACGAGGCTGCGTTCGCGCAGGGTTCCGTTTTCAACTTCCGCGAACGGGCTCGGGAAGGCGGTCTGGCGCGATTCATGATCGAGAAGACGGTCCGCATTGCTCGTGAGACCAAGGGCTTCAGCCATAAGCGACTTCGCGCCATCTTCGACTCCAGCCCGCTGCTCGGCGCAGGCCGCGTTGAAGACAGCTTCAATCTTCTGGGACGCGCGATTGGCGGCTTGGTCAAGGTGGCGGCAGCAGAAGCCGACCGGTCGGTGGAGGAGCTCGCGGCAGAACTGCAGGTCACCGTCCTGACCGCCCCGTCGGTGAAGGCGAGCCTGGACGTGGACTGGCGCAGGCCGGAAGCGCGGAATCAAGCCCTCAACGAGCTGCTTGCTCAGTTCGACCGGCTTCAGCAGTGGCTGGCGCAGCAGTTCGCGAAAGAGGAGCTCGAGACGCCCCCGCTGTCCGATTCTCTGCAGTTGGTGGAGCGGCTCATCGAGCAGGACACGGAGCCGGACCCGGACTCACCCGCGGGCGCCAACACCGGGTCGCGTCGCATCAAGGCGGGCGGGAAAGGTCGGCAGATCAGCCTGTCCGACCCGGACATGCGACATGGCCGGAAGTCGAAGAACAAGGTGTTCCCCGGGTACAAGCGCCATGTGGCTGTCGACGCTGACGTCCAGGGCCTGGTCGTCGATGTCGAAGTTCTCGCGGCTAACCAACACGAGCAGGACGCAGCCCATCCACTGCTCACCCGTCTCGCACTGAGCGGATTCGAGGTCTTCGAGCTCCACAACGACCGTGGGTACTTGAGCGCGCCGATCATTCACGAGCGCCGGAAGCAGGGGATGAAGGTCATCTCGAAGCCCCCCACGCCCGTCCGGAGAGAGGGACGCTTCAGCAAAGCCGACTTCAAGATCGACGTCCCCGGCGGCCAGGTGACCTGTCCTGCGGGCAAGGCGGCGCTGATCAGCCACGGAAAAAGGAAGACAGCCTACTTCCGTCGTTCAACCTGCAAAGCGTGCGAACTGCGAGAGCAATGTCTCCCGAAAGCCGGCCAGCGCACCGTCGTGTTGCACGAGCACGAGGAGTTCTACCAACAGATGGCCGCGGAGCTGGCCACAGCCGAAGGCCGCGCGGCGCGCCGGGAGAGAATCCCCGTCGAGCACGCCCTCGCACGGGTCAGCGCGATTCAAGGCAACCGCGCTCGCTTCTGCGGGAAGGCAAAGAACCAGTTCGACCTCGAGCGCGTCGGTGTCGTCAGCAATCTCTACGTCCTGCGGCGCCTCTTCGAGGACGCCGCTTGAGGAATGCTGGTCGCGTCTCTAGCAGGGTGCTGAAAAACCCGGCTTGCCGGGTTTTCCAGGGCGCTGCGACCGAGGCATCCGCCGCCCTCGGCAGGTCCGGCTGCCGAATCGGCGATTCCTCGAGAGTGCGAAAACCACCGGCCAAACTCAATCGTCGAGTCGGCGGCCGGACTTGCCGAGTCTGAAGGCGGCGGTGCCGGCAATGGTAGAAGCAGGTCGCTGAAATGCGAGGAACGAGTATTTCAGCACCCTGCTACAGCTCGGCGGCGACGATCGCGGCGCTGATGCCGTCGATGATCTGCTGCACCTGATCGTCGGTCATGCGCGGCGACAGGAAGGCCGCCTCGTACTTGCTGGCGGGCCAGTACAGGCCGTTGCTCATCACGGCGCGGAAGAAGCGGGCGAACTCGTCGGTGTCGGTGGCGCCCACCTGATCGAAGTTGCTGGGCGGCGTCTCGCTGAAGAAGATGGTGAACATGCTGCCCACCCGGCTCACCGACACGTTGCCGTGGTAGGCGACCGCCTGGGCGATGCCCTGCTCGATCGCTTGGCCAACGGCCTCGATGCGCTCGAAGGCGGCCCCGTCGAGCTGGCGCAGGGTGGCGAGCCCCGCCGCCACGGCCACCGGGTTCCCCGACAGGGTGCCCGCCTGGTAGATGGGGCCCAGCGGCGCGAGCTGCCGCATCAGCTCGGCACGACCACCGAACACGGCCATCGGGAAGCCGCCTCCGACGATCTTTCCGAAGCAGGCCAGGTCGGGGGTGACGCCGTACAGCTGCTGAGCGGTGCCCTGGCTTCCGACCCTGAAGCCGCACATGACCTCGTCGAAGATCAGCACCGCGCCGTGCTTGTCGCACAGGTCGCGCAGCCCCTGCAGGTAGCCCTGGGCGGGCGGGATCACGCCCATGTTGCCGCTGATGGGCTCCAAGATGATGGCGGCGATGCGGTCGCCATGCCGCTCGAAGTGGGCCGCCACCGCGTCCAGGTCGTTGAAGGGCGCCAGCAGGGTGCACTCGGCCAGCGCGCCCGGAACCCCGGGTGAGCTGGGGGTGCCGAAGGTGGCCAGGCCGCTGCCCGCGCTCACCAGCATGCTGTCGTGGGCGCCGTGGTAGCAGCCCTCCATCTTGATCACCAGGTCGCGGCCGGTTGCCCCACGCGCCAGGCGAAGGGCGTGCATGGTGGCCTCGGTCCCGCTGCTGCAGGCGCGCACCATCTCGAAGCAGGGCACGCGCTCGACCAGCAGCTCCGCCAGCTCGACCTCGGCGGCGGTGGGTGCGCCAAACGAGCTGCCGCGGGCAGCCGCCCCGGTGACCGCGCCCAGCACCAACGGGTCGGCATGGCCCAGGATCAGCGCGCCCCAGGACAACACCAGGTCGACGTAGCGGTGGCCGTCTTCGTCGATGATCTCGCAGCCCTCGCCCCGGGCGATGAAGGGCGGGTCGCCGCCGACGGCCTTGTAGGCACGCACCGGCGAGTTCACGCCGCCTGGAATCACCCTCTCGGCGCGGGCGAGCAGCTTGGACGAACGGGACATGGGGCCTCCGGGAAGGCGCCGTGGATAACCCGGTCGATGAACCGATCGGTTCACCGCCTAAGCTGCGGCAGAACCCTCTTGGCCCTTCTGGCCTCCTCGCTCTCGGGATGGTCAGCGACGAGGCGCTCCCATGCCCTCCGGACCAATAGATGTCGATCCGGCACGAGCGCTCGCCGGTATTCCTGGCCGGCCCGGTCGAGCGCACACGGCGCCGAACACCGGCCGAAGTCGGGATAGAGGTCTGCCAGTTCGAGGTAGGTCGCAGCAGCATCGCCGTGCAGACCTGTGCGTTCGAAGACGAGTGCGCGGTCGTGCAGCTCGCGGGCGGGGATCTCGGCAAGCTCGAGGAGACCCTTGTCGATCTTCACCAGCGTCTCGTCCCCGTGGTGCGCCGCATGCCCGGCATCCTTGGCGCCATCCACGAACTCGGCCGCAAGATCGCGATCAAATCGCAACCGCGCAATGCCCCAGCCGCGCTTCCAGAGGGACTCTTCGTGGGGCAGATCAGCGACGCCCTTGCGAAGCACGGCGACGGCCAGCTCATGGTCGCCGACATCGACGGCGATGGAAACCAACACCGCGTAGTCAAGGGCACGCTCGGCCTCGCCGAGCTTCGACTCGAAGTCGGTGGAGTCGTATCGCGCCCGCGCCTTCGCCAGCTCTTCGCGCGCCCGCTCCGCGCCCTTCACCTGGTCGTGGAAGTCGTGATCGCGGGCCCACTCTTGTGCCTCGGCAAGCAGCGCGTCGTCATGCGCGTCCTCGGCCGCCTCGATCCACTCCTCGACGTCGCCTTCTTCTACGAGTCCGTGCTGGTCGGCGCGGTGAATGTAGGCCCGGCAGAGGTCGACTCGCGATGGACCGTGGATTCCACTTCTGCACCGCCATCGGCGCGCGCTGATGAACGCGCTGGCCTCGCTGAGTGCACGCTCGGCCTCGCCCGAGCGCTCCTCTTCGATGCTGGCCAAGACATCGCTGATCGAGCTCTGCACTCCCTGTGCGGAGTTCGAGGTGGGGTAGCGCTCCAAGAATGTCTCACCCCACGTCAGCACGTCCTCGCGGTACCCCGCCCAGAAGGCCGTGCGCACCCGTTCGCGGATCGCCCACTCGTTCACCCCTTGTGCGTTGAGCCACTCGTCGTTGACCCTGAGCTCCTCGGGCGCCCCCACGTCCAGGACCTTGCGGGCGATGGCGTGTCGCTCGCCCACGGACATGCCGCCAGAGCGGTTGTTCTGAGTCTCGACAAGCTCCTGTAGAGCCGGCCAGTCGTCCGTTGCCTCGATGCGGTCCAGCTCGTCGAGCACCCGACGAGCTTCGGCATCAAACAGGTCGACCCGCTCATCTCGAAGATCGGCCAGTCGCCCCTGCAACGCCGTGAGTACCGACTCTGCCGACGCGAAGTCGGCGTCGTGCGCCAACGCATCACGCAGCCGTCGGCTGGCTTCGTCGACCTCGCCGGCGTCCAGCGCCTCGAGGCCCTCGGAGTAGGCCAGGAAGGCGTCGAAGTTCTCGGTCTGAACCCTGCCCATACGCGCCGACATCCGGGCCGAGGTCTGGATGTCCAGCTCATCCAGCAGCGCCACTGCCAACTCCTTCTCGAGCAAGAAGAACTCGTCCTGAGGCCCGGTGGTCTCGGCGGTCGCCACGATCTTGGACGTGCGTACGTCGATGACCCGCGCGTCGATGCGCATCATCGGGGCGACCGCGCTGATTCCCCCGGCAAGCACCCACTTGGCCCCCACCCCTTTGCCCATCTGCGCGGCCGTCTTGGGATCGACGAAGCCCGAGTTGGTGAGCGACAGCTCGTCCAGCACCTGCTGGATGCGCTCCCGCTCCACCAGCTGCAGCCCATCGACGTGCGCGAGGTCGCTCACCAGCATGTCTTGTATGCCCGTGCCCAGAGCATCGAAGGCGACATCACCGGTGTTGTTGTCGAAGCTGACGATGGCCATGGTGGGGGGACCCGCCAGGGCAAGTTGGGCAACAAGCCAGATCATCGTGGAATCCCCTGTACGTACACCCGCGCCGAGGAGGTCCACTCCGAGCTCGGGTGCTCCCGGTCCAGGCGACGGAAGACCCGGTGGGCCTGCTGGTGGTGCCCGGGCGTGGCCATGGCCACGTTGAACGCCGTGAGCGCGTTGAACAGCGCGAAGTCGGGCTGGCACTCCGCGGCCTTGTCCCGGGCGGCGGCCTCCCAGGTGCGCGCCGCCTCGGCGTGGTTGCTCAGCGCGGCCAGGGCCCTCGCCCGCTCGCAGATGGGCAGCGCGTCGATTCGGTCGCGGTCGCGCTCGTAGGCCGCCCGCGCGTCGGTTTGGGCGCGCTGCGCAGCGAGCGAGGTGTCGACCGCGGTCTTCACCCGCGTGAAGGCCGGGCTGGCCGGGTAGCGAGCCAGGAATCGCTGCCCGTAGCTCATGGCCTCCTCGGCATGGCCAGCGTTGGAGCTCGCGATGGTGTAGGTCGCCAGCGCGTAGTGGTTCAGGCTGGCTCGGCTTCGGAACGAGATGGGCAGCAGCACGTCCTCGGGCAGGTCCCGGTCCAGGATGGCGCGCGCCAGCTGGCGCTGCTCCTCGAGCGAGAACTGGTCCTCGCGTGGTGGGATGATGCCCACGATGTCGGGAAGCTCGGTCACCGGCGCGCTGCCGATCTTGTCCACCAGCTCGCGGGCGAGCTCACCCACCTTGGTCTGCCCGAGATCGACCGCGGTCTCGACCGCCGCCTCCATGCCATCGAGCGCCGCCTTGGCCGCCCGGAAGTCGCCATCCTCGCCCAGGGCCGCCTTCAGCTTGGCCGCGGCCGCGTCGACCTCGCCCCGGTCGAGCGCGTCCAGGCTCTCGGACCACAGGCGAAAGGCCGCAAAGGACTCGGTGGACACCCTGGAGAGCTGCACGGTCTCACGCGCGTCCGGGGTGACGCCCAGCTCAGCCAGCAGGCCCAGGGCCAGCTCCTTCTCGAGCAGAAAGAAGTCCGCCTGCGGGCCGGTGACCGCCCGCGAGCCCACGATCTGGCTGGTCTCGACGTCCACGACGTGGGCATCGACCCTCAGGTTTGGGGCCACCGAGACGATGGCCCCGGTCACCATCCAGCGCGCACCCAAACCCCGGCCCGCGACCACCGCGCGACCTGGATCGACGAAGTCCGAGCGCGACAGCTCCAGCTCGTCGATGAGGGCGTCGATGTGGGCCCGCTCGACCACGCGTAGCTCGTCCACCGCTGAAAGGTCGGTCAGCAACATGTCCTGCAGCCCCAGCCCCAAGGGAGCGAGAGCCGGGTCGTCGGTGTGGTTGGCAAAGGGCGCGACCGCGAGCGTCGGGACTTCGGCCGTGGCCAGCGAAGCCAGGAGCAGCAGCAGGCCGTTCAGCGCTCGAACCGGCTCTTGCCTGAGTCCTTCAGGCTGGCCCGCGTCTCGAGCCCGTCGCGCCGCGGCTGCACCGCGGCACTGGGCACGTCGGTGCTGTCCAACGCGGCGATGGCCTCGTCCAGGTTGCCGAGCCGCTCGAGGCAGGCCGACGCCCCCAGCCGAGCCATGGTGCGCACCGTCGCATCGTTGGCGTGGGGGATGGCGTCTTCGTACAGCTCGAGGGCCGCGTGCACATCGTTGCCCGACAGCGCCACCTGGGCCTGGCCGATGAGCGACAGCGCCTGGTGCTCGGGGTAGTCGCGGGCCAGCGCCTGGTAGTGCCGCATGGCGCGGTCGGACTGGCCGGCCAGGGCGAAGGCGCGCGCAGCACGGATGAGCCGCTCGTCGGCCCGCGCATCGTCGGGCGCGGTGCGGTGCGCGTGCGAGAAGGCGAAGGCGGCGTCACCGGGGTTGGCCTCGGTGCCGATGAGCAGGTGACCCAGGAGCTCCCACGCCTCGGCCGCATGGGCCGAGTCGGGGTAGGCCCGCAGCAGGGCGCGCAGCCGCGAGCGCGCGCCGTGGGAATCGTCGAGGTCGGTGGACGCCACATGGGCGGCGCGCCACAGCGCCTCTTGCCGCTGAGACGGCCACGGAGAGTGTGCCGCGACCGCGTCGTAGCGCATCAGCGCGACGGCGGGTTGCCCCTGCCCCAGCGCCACATCGGCCCGGGACAGGGCCAGCGGCGACACCGGCGCGAGCCACGCCACGGCCACGACGAGCGAGGCAGCGAGGACGGCGGTGGCTGGCAAGAGCCGCGAGCGTGAGAGAGACAGGTTCACCCCGGGATCGCAGCGATCCTAGCAGGGAAGGGCAGCGGCCGCCCCTCACTCGTCGCTGGCATCGCCCTCTGAGGCATCGGTCGAGTCAGCGTCTTCGCCGGTCGCGTCGCCTTCGCCGCCATCGGGCTCGGTGCCCTCTTCGCCCTCGGCGAGCTCGTCCTCACCCTCGTCTTCGTCGTCGCTGTCTTCGAGGCGGGCGACGTCGACGATGCGCTCGTCGTCGTACAGGCGCATGAGCTTCACGCCCTGGCTGCCGCGGTTCACGATGCGCACGTTGGCCACGCCGGTGCGAATGATGCGCCCGGTGTCGGTGACGATCATGATCTGCGTGTCGCGCGACACCTCGAGCGCGCCCACGACCTCGCCGGTCTTGGACGTGGTGCGGTGGCTGATGAGGCCCTTGCCATTGCGGCCCTGCAGGCGCCACTGGTCCATCGGGGTGCGCTTGCCGTACCCCAGCGAGGTCACGGTGAGCAGGGTGGTGTCGTACTGCTCCTCGTCGCCCATCTCGCCGAGCTCGTCGTCGCTCAAGGTGCCAGGCTCGTCGATGATGGTGTCCTCGGCGTCGTCTTCGTCGTCGCCGGGCTCTTCGTCGCCGAGGGCCGGCACCAGCAGGGCATCGACGATGATGTCGCCCTTGCCGAGCTTCATGCCCTTGTTGCCCCGGGCCGAGCGCCCGTACACCGGCGCGCCCTTGGTGCCCTCGCGCGGGAAGCGAATGCCCATGCCGCCCTGGGTGAGCAGCAGGACGTCGACCTCGTCTTCGGCCTCCATCAGCTTGACGATGCGCAGCTCGTCGTCGTCGGCCACGCCGCAGGCGATCAGGCCCGACTGGCGGATGTTCTTGTAGGCCGACAGCGGGGTGCGCTTGACGATGCCCTGGCGGCTGACGAAGAGCAGGTCGGCGTCTTCGCGGTCGAGCTCGCGCACGCTGACGACCGCCGCGATCTTGGTGTCGTCGGGCAGCCGCACCAGGTTGACGATAGGCCGGCCCCGGGCGCTGCGGCCCGCTTCGGGCACCTGGTACACCCACAGCGGGTAGGCCACGCCCTGGGTGGTGAACACCATCAGCTGGCTGTGCGTGTTGGCGATGAACATGCTGGTGACGAAGTCTTCGTCGCGCGTGGTCATGCCGCGCTTGCCAGCGCCGCCACGGCGCTGCATCTGCCACTCGTCGGGGCTGCAGCGCTTGATGTAGCCCAGGTGGCTGATGGTCACGACCTGGTCTTCTTCGGGGACCAGATCGGTGATGGACAGCTCGCCGGCCGAGTCGACGATGCGGGTGCGGCGCTCGTCGCCATAGGCATCGCGCACCTCGACCAGCTCTTCGCGCACCACGCCCATGAGCAGCTGCTCGGAGGCCAGCAGGGACTCGTAGTACTCGATGTTGCGGGTGACCTCGGCGTACTCCTCTTCGATCTTCTCGCGCTCCATGCCAACCAGGCGCGACAAGCGCATCTCGAGGATGGCGTTGGACTGAAGCTCGGACAGGCCGAAGCGCTCCATCAGCCGCTCGCGCGCCTCGGTGACCGCCGGGCTGCTGCGGATGATGCTGATGACCTCGTCGATGTGGTCGAGCGCGATGCGCAGACCCTCGAGGATGTGGGCCCGCTCTTGCGCCTTGCGCAGCAGGTAGCGGGTGCGCCGCAGGATGACCTCGCGGCGGTGCGCGATGTAGTGCTGCAGCATCTCTTTGAGCGACAGGATGCGCGGCTGCTGGTTGACGATGGCCAGCATGATGACGCCGAAGGTCTGCTGCAGGTAGGTGTGCTTGTACAGGTGGTTGAGCACGACCTCTTCGTAGGTGTCGCGCTTGAGCTCGATGACCACGCGCATGCCGCGGCGATCGGACTCGTCGCGCAGGGCCGAGATGCCCTCGATCTTCTTGTCGCGAACCAGCTGCGCGATCTGTTCGATGAGCCGCGCTTTGTTCACCTGGTAGGGGATCTCGTCGATGATGATCGCCTTGCGACCCCCGCTGATGTCCTCGAAGCTCGCGTTGCCGCGCACGATGACGCGGCCACGACCGGTGGTGTACGCGTCGCGGATGCCCTGGCGGCCGTAGATGGTGCCTGCGGTGGGGAAGTCGGGGCCCGGAACCAGCTCCATCAAGCCCTCGACCTCGATGTCGGGGTCTTCGATGACGGCGATGGCCGCGTTGACGATCTCGGTGAGGTTGTGCGGCGGGATCTTGGTGGCCATGCCGACGGCGATGCCCTCCGCGCCGTTGACCAGCAGGTTGGGGAAGCGCGCCGGCAACACATCGGGCTCTTCGACCGCGTTGTCGAAGTTGGGGCTGAAGCTGACGGTCTCTTTGTCGATGTCGACCAGCAGCTCTTCGGCCATGCGCGTCATGCGGCACTCGGTGTACCGGTAGGCCGCGGCCGGGTCGCCGTCGACCGAGCCGAAGTTGCCCTGCCCGTCGACCAGCAGGTACCGAAGGTTCCAGGGCTGGGCCATGCGCACGAGCGCGTCGTACACGGCGGAGTCACCGTGCGGGTGGTACTTCTTGAGCACCTCGCCGACCACACCGGCACACTTGCTGTACTTCTTGCTGGCCAGCAGGCCTTCTTGACGCATGGCGTACAAGATGCGGCGATGCACGGGCTTGAGCCCGTCGCGCACGTCGGGGAGCGCACGCCCGATGATGACGGACATGGAGTAGTCCATGTACGAGCTGCGCATCTCGTCTTCGATGCGAATCGGAATGACGGTTTTCGCGAAATCCATGCGGATCCAGGGGAAGTCAGGAGGGGAGAGTGGGTAACCCCGCAACCAATCGCTGACCACCGGCGACAAGCGGTGACACAACGCCGGTGTAGATCCCCTCTACATGCGCGTTCTCGCACCTTCCATCGCCGTCTCCCTGCTGCTCGCGATCGCCCCTGCGTGCAGTCCGGTCGTCTCGGTCGAAGCCACCGTCTCGGTTGCCGACGCCCTGGCCGCCGCGCGCGCCGACCACCAGCGAGGCGCCGTGGTGGTGCTCGACGACGCCACCGGGCTCGAGCGCGTGGTCGGTGTGGTGTGTGGACCGACCGGCAATGACCAGCTGTTCAGCTACCAGGGAGCCGCGCCCGGATGCGCCTTCGAGGCCGATGTCACCGCCGCGCTGGTGCCGGTCGACGACAGCTGGACCTGCGGCGGCGCCTACGGCGAGTGGGGCGGGAGCATCCCCGAGGGCTCCCCCATCGCCACCGTCACCGTGTTCGAAGGCGAGCGCGACGTGTGCCGCGACAGCCTGGAGCACGTCGAGCTGCGGCTGGAGTAGCCGGCGCCGGCTACCTCAGGTGCGCCACCATCTCGCCGCTGGCGCGGCGATGCACGAAGCCAACGACCTCGTGGTCTTGCAACATGTCGAACAGCATGGCCTCGGCCCACGGGTCGTGGCTCACCACCAGCTTGGCGACCGCGCACCCGGCGAGCTCCCGCAGCTTGTACTCCACCCGGCGCAGCGCCTGGGCATCGGTCAGCCCGCGCACCACCAGCCGCTCACCCTGTCGCTGCTCCGCCGCGTCGACGTACCGGGCCACCCACGCGGAGTTCAGGTCGAAGACGGCGCTCATGACTGGCTCGCCCGCTTCAGGTTCTGCTTCTTGTTGCCGAAGACGGCCTTCTTGGCGGCCAGGCTGATGTGCCCGCTGCGCTCCTGCCCGTTCACCGTGACGTCGCGGCTCGCCTGGTACTCGCTCCAGCTCTCGCTGTTCACGTCGTGGAACTCGCCCGTGCGCAGGTCGGCCCGGGCCCAGTCGCCCTCGTCGGTCATGGCGAAGACCCCCGCAGTGGCGTCGTCTTGCGCGTCGGCGCGGGCCTCGTCGAACTCCACCCCGTCGTCGCTCATCTCGGCGGTCTCGGCGTCGACGTGGAAGCGGTCGTAGCCCTGGATGATGTCGGCACCGACCACGTACCACTCGCCCACCTCGTTGGGCTCGGTGTCCAGGCACAGCTTGGTGCCGTCCGGCAGCACGAAGGTGCTGTCCTTGCCGAAGTGCCAGTCGTCCTTGCCGTCGCCGTCCTCGTCGACGTGGGGGTCACCCCAGATGCGGGTGATCTTGCGCCCCTTGTCGTTGTAGATCAGCACCTCGGGCAGCTTGAGCTCCACCGTGTACCCGCCCTTGGTGCGCACCACGGTGCTGTCCCGGTGCTTGACGTGCCGCGGCCGCTCGTCACACTCCTCGAGGCCATCCACGCTCGGGGGACGGTTCTTGGACGGGCCACCGGCGTCGAGCTTGTCGCGGTTGCGACCCCCCTGTGGGGCCTTGCTGGTCTCGCGGCCGGGCTTGTCGCCGCCGCGCTCTTCGACCTCACGCCGCTTGTCGAGCTCGCGCTTCTTGTCGGCGCCGCCGCGACCCGTCTCGGGGGCCTTGGTCGGCTGCGCCGGCGCCTTGCTGGCCACCTCGCCTGGGACGCGTCCCAGCAGTGCCGTCAGCTCGGGCATCTGGGTGAGCAGCAGCGCCATGAGCACCTTCAGCAGCTGCACAGCCTCCATGAAGGCGTCATCGCTGGCCTGGCAGTCGGCGGCCGCCGCGGCCTTCTTCTCGGCCTCGCGCTCGGGCACCGCGGTGTCCGCGGCCGACTTCTCTTCGGCCCGAGCCAGGTCACGCGCCGCCTCGCCTTCGTCGACGAGCTGCTCGGCTTCTTGAAGGAAGCCCGTGTCCAGGCTGGGCTCGGTGGACGCGCCGGCGAGCTCTTCCTGGGCGGCCGCGTTGCCCTCGGGCTGGACCGCGTGCTCGGAGGGGTTGTTCTTGTCGATCTTTTCAGATCGCTGGACCGGGGCAGACTTCCCCAGGCCCCGTGCGAGGCTCGACATCAGTGCTCCACAAATCAAAAAGGAGAGGAGTTCCGCAAACGGCGGAGTCGCTCAACCCTCTGCAACGGCGATGCCAACGCCTGAGACGCCGCTGGGGCGGATCGTCTGGGGGCACCCGGATCTAAATGTCGCATCGTCACAGGCGGCGATGCGGCCACCCAGCCCGCGTTCCACGCGGGATGTTCCACGTGGAACACTTTCGGCCGTGTGGCGTGGAACCTGTGAAAAACCCGCCACGTTCGCTGGGGTGTTACCAGCCGCCCACTCGGAGGCCCGCATTCCCGAAGCGCCCCTGTTGGTGTACCCCCCAGGACCCTTCCCCCCTCATGGTCGGGAGCGGGCCGGAACCGTGGATCTGGGCATCCGCCTGCGTGACCTGCTGTACCGCCGAGCCCTGGTCGAGGGTCCCGTCCGCAACGCCTTCCTCAACCGGGTGACCGAGGCCTCGCGCGACCCCCACAGCATGCTCATGGCCATGCCCGCCATCGAGAACCTGCTCGACACCTGGCCGCTCGCCCACCTGGTCGATGACGCGCGCAACCGCTGGATCCAGGGTGCCGATGGCACCGCCCTCGCCGTGCTCTCCCGGGCGGCACGCCTGGTGTCCGCGGTGCTGGGCTACCCGGTGGTCATCGACGGCCGCTGGCCCATGCCCGACGTCGAGTGGATCGAGCAGCAGGTCGGCCCCGGTCCCCACGCCGTGGTGCACCGTGGCTTCAAGGATGGCGCCCCCGCCATGGCCGTCGTGCTGCGCGCCAGCCACAGCGGCCACGAGCCAGTCGAGCTCCCCAACCTGCTGGTGACCCACGGCGACACCTTCGCCGACGACCTTCCCGGCCTGCTCCAGTCCCTGCAGTCCGGCGCCGCAGCAGCCGTCCGCTTCGAGACCCCTCACGACTACGGCGACGCCGCCATGGCCGGAATCGAGCAGCTCCGGGCCGCGGCACCCGCGCAGCTCGCCTTCGATCGCTACGGCCACGCCGGACTGCTCGCTCCCGACGCGCCCGCCTGGGACGACCTGCTCCGCGACGCCCCCGCCGGCGACATGGGCGAGGTGTTGCTGCGCACCTGCGACGCGCTGGTGCTTCCCACCCTCAACGAGGACGGCAAGGTCGAGGCCTTCGCTGCCGTCGTCTGGGACGCGCCCTACCGCCCGCTGCGCTTGATTCCCGGCGCGGGCGAGCTGCTGCGCCGCCTCGACGGCACCAAGGACATTGCCACCATTGCCCAAGAGGTGAGCGCCCCCGAAGCGACGGTGCGCAACCTGTACGAGCAGCTGGCCGGGCTGGGGGCTTGCACGGCGGTGTAGGTCAATCGAGCGTCCAGCCCTTCCAGTCTGGTCCTGGGGGATCCGAGCTCTCACACAGTCGAGCACAGCGCAGGTGCCGCCCTCCTACCTGGTACACCTGAAGCGGTTCGCCAGGAACGATCGGCCAGGAGACGCGGACCGCGTGCCAGTAGAGGGCGCTGGGTTGCGGGGCCTCGGCGCCCGGGTCCACCAGGGCATCGATGTCCACCGTCGTGTCCTGGCGAGGCGTCGACCGGAGCGGTCGGGCCACCCGAACGATGGCTTCATGCTGGCCGATCCTCAGGACGGCATCCCACGGATTCAGCGTCAGATCGACAGGACGCAGGGTCCTCGTCGAGACCACCCAGGATGAGCCCGGGTTCATGGGGAGCCCCTGGGCGGGAAAGTGGAACAACCAATACCGCCCATCGGCCGACACGTTCGGAAATCGAATCGGGACCGCCAGGGGATCGTGCCGGAACTCGAGGTAGCGCTCGCCACCGGCCTCGGTGGTGTAGCCGACGTGCTGGAACTCGCCTGGTCCGTCCGGCCCGCCACATCGGCGGCGAAAGATCGTGCCGGGGGCGGCTTCGGCGGCGGCGGCGGTTGGCTGGGCACAGTTCGACGGGCGGGAGGACTCCCAGGAACACACATCCGCGCCATCGCACCAGAGCAGGTCCCGACCGGGCTCCGAACGCCAGGCGTGAGGTAGATCACCGGCGAGTGCGGGGCGAAGAGCGAGCAGCAGGAGCAGGACCATCTGCAAAGACCTAGTGGCTCTCGAGGTGTACTACAGCGCCTGCGCGCTCACCTCGAAGATGTGCGTGCCGACTTCCCTCAACCCCGGCAGGTCGTTCACGTCGTCATCGAGGCGGGGGATCTCTTGGTAGAAGGCGCCCCCCTTGGCGGCGATGAGCACCCGCTCGATGAGCGCTCGCTCGGCCGAGGCCAGCTCGAACAGCCGCTTGTGGGCCATGCCCAGTCGAGCCATCACGCTCTGTACGGTGCGCTCGTCGAGATCGGTGGCCAGCTCGCGGGCCGTGTCGCCCAGGACACTCGCTGCATCGTGCTGAGTCGCCTTGCAGCTGTGCACCTGGTTGACGATGACTCCAGCGCGCGGCAGATCGCGGGCAGACAGCTCGTCCTGGAAGAACTCGGCCACCTCGACGCTGGACTCGGTGGGGGCACAGACGGTGACGAAGGCCGTTCCCGAGTCGCGGAACAGGGCCAGCGTCTCTTGGTGGCGCTTGCGAAAGCCGTCGTACAGCGACTTGAAGTCCTGCATCAGCTCGGTCATGTCGTCCAGGAAGTCGCTGCCCAGGATGGCGCCCAGCAGCCGGAAGAACACGCTGCTGGCCCCGCCCATCAGGCTGCCGAAGACCGTGTTGCGGTCGTAGGGCGACAAGAACCAGCCCAGCACCTTCTCGTCCAGGAAGCTGATCATGCGGCCGGGGCTCTCGAGAAAGTCGAGCGCGTTCTTGACCGGAGGCGTGTCGAGCACGATGAGGTCGTATTTCTGCGACTGAGCGAGGTCGTACAGCTTCTCGGTCGCCATGTACTCCTGGCTACCGGCGAAGGTGCCGGCCATGGCCCGGAACACGCGGTTCTTCAAGATGCGGTCGCGCACCTCGTCGTTGGGCGAGACGCGGTTGATGAGGTTGTCCCACGTGGAGCGGCTGTCGAGCATCATCGCCCACAGCTCGCCGCCGCCCTCGGCGTTCACCGGGGGAGTCGGCTTCGATGCCGACGCGATCGGAGTCGGCTTCGATGCCGACGCGATCGGAGTCGGCTTCGATGCCGACGCGATCGGAGTCGGCTTCGATGCCGACGCGATCGGAGTCGGCTTCGATGCCGACGCGATCGGAGACAGATCGATCCGCGTCTCGGCGTTGCCGAACTCGGTGAGGCCCAGCGAGTTGGCCAGGCGCTTGGCCGGGTCGATGGTGAGCACCATCACCTTGCGGCCCCGCAGCGCGGCCCACAGCCCGATGGATGCTGCGGTGGTGGTCTTGCCCACACCGCCGCTGCCCACACAGACAATGAGCCGGGTGCGGTCGAGCCACTCGTTGAGCTGAACCTCGGAGCTCACCATGCGATGTCCCTCCGCGTCAGGCCCACCTGGCGGCCCAGGAAGACCGCAATGCCGCGGACCACGTCGCGCGGGATGCCCCCGGGCCCCGACGGCGGCACCAGCACGGGCGGCAGCGGCATGACCTCGGTGAGCTGGTCGCGCGCCTCGGCGGTGGCCTGCTCGAGGCGGTCTTCCCACAGGCCGGCGCGCACGAACTCCCGCGCGTTGGGCGAGAGCTCGGCCTCGGCCAGCCGACGCACCAGCTCGCGCTCGGGGTCGCGAAGGGTGGGCAGGGTGGCCTTGTTGAGGAAGACCACCGGATCGCCGCCCAGCAGGTTGAACTTCTTCATGCGCTGGTAGGTCTCGATGGTCTCGTTGACCACCATGTCTTCGGGCAGGGCCACGAACACCATGCGGGTGCGCGGGTGCAGCACCAGATCGCCCACCAGCTCTTCGGCGCGTTCTTTGACCGGGCCGCTGCGGAACAGCCCCAGGGCCGAGCGCGTGATGTCGAGCAGGCTGAAGGCGTGGCCCGATGCGGGCATGTCGATGACGGCGAGGTCGTAGTCGCTGGCGATGGCGTCGATGCGCGACAGGATGACGATCTCGCGCGCGCCCGGCAAGAAGTTGAGGAAGCGCCGGATCACGGCGTTGTCGAGCACCAGCTTGACCACGCGGCGGCTGGGGATCATGCGCCGCAGATAGGTCACCAGGGCGCCGTCCCAGTGGATGTTGCACAGGGACAGGTTGTCGGTGACCTGGATGGGGTCGTAGGGCGCCGGCTTGTCGAAGATCGCGGACATGCTGGGCCGCTGGTTGTCCACCTCGCAAAGCACCACGCGCTTGCCCTTGGACGCCGCGAGCACCGCGAGGGCCGCCGCGTAGGTGGTCTTGCCCGTGCCACCCTTGCCGGTGACCATGACGACACGGGACTCGATGAGGTCAGGGACCGACAATCAGACGTCCAGGTTGCGCACGTTCAAGGCGTTCTTCTGGATGAAGTCGCGGCGGGGTTCGACCGCGTCGCCCATGAGGATGGTGAACATCTGGTCGGCGCTGGCCGCGTCGACATCGACCTGCACCCGCTGCAGCACCCGGGCCTCGGGGTCCATGGTGGTGGTCCACAGCTGGTCGGGGTTCATCTCGCCCAGGCCTTTGTAGCGCTGCACATCGTAGCCGCGCTGGGCCATGTCGAGCAGCTGCACCATGGCCGTGGGCCAGTCCTCGCACAGGCGCTCGGTGTTGCCGTGGGCCAGCTGGATGGGCAGGGGCAGGATGTCCTGGACCTCGCGGTACTGGGCGGCCATGGTCTGCAGCGGGCTGGTGTCGCCGACCGGTGGGGTGAAGAGCCAGCTGGCCTTGTCGCCCTTGCGCTCGATGGTGACGCGCAGATCGTCGCCCTCCATCTCGATCTCGAGCACCTGGGCATCGGGCTCACGCTGCAGGAGCTCGGCCTCGAAGGTGGCGAGGGCGGCCGCGGGATCGACCTGACCGCCGGTGGCCGCGAAGTAGGCGTCGAGCACGGTGGGCGGGTAGCGATGCTGGCGGTTGAGCCGGCTGGCGTAGGCGGACAGGGCATCGACGAGGGTGGCCGCGTCTTGCGTGTCGATGGGCTCGCTGCCCGGATGCTGGATGCGGATGGTGCTGCGAGCGGTCTCCAAGAAGAAGGCGCGCATCGCCGCCTCGTCTTTGAGGTAGCGCTCGCTGCGGCCGCGCTTGACGCGGTACAAGGGCGGCTGGGCGATGTACAGGTGACCCTGCTCGACCAGCGACTGCATCTGACGGTAGAAGAACGTCAAAAGCAAGGTACGAATATGACTTCCGTCAACATCAGCGTCGGTCATGATGATGATGCGGCCGTAGCGCAGCTTCTGCGGGTCGTAGTCGGGGCCGATGCCGCAGCCGAGCGCGCTGATGATGGTGCGCACCTCGTTGTTGGCCAGCATCTTGTCGAAACGCGACTTCTCGACGTTGAGGATCTTGCCGCGCAGCGGCAGGATGGCCTGGTACTTTCGGTCTCGTCCCTGCTTGGCCGAGCCCCCCGCAGAGTCGCCCTCTACCAGGTAGATCTCGCAGAGATCGGGGTTCTTTTCTTGGCAATCGGCTAGCTTGCCCGGCAGGTCGCCGCCCTCGAGCACGCTCTTGCGGCGCGCGAGGTCACGGGCCTTGCGGGCAGCCTCGCGGGCCCGGCTGGCCTCGACGGCCTTCTGAACGATGGTCTTGGCGATCTGCGGGTTCTCTTCGAACACGTAGCCGAGCTGTTCGTACAGCACGCCGTCGACGATGCCCTTGACCTCGGAGTTGCCGAGCTTGCCCTTGGTCTGGCCCTCGAACTGGGGGTCGGGCACGCGCACGGACAGGATGCTGGTGAGGCCTTCGCGCACATCGTCGCCCGACAGCGCCTCGCCCTTGTCTTTCTTGAGCAGGTTGTTGGCGTAGGCGTAGTTGTTGATGGCCCGCGTCAGCGCGCCGCGCAGGCCCGAGACGTGGGTGCCGCCGTTGATGGTCTTGATGTTGTTGACGAAGCTGTACTGCGTCTCGCTGTACGCCGTGGTCCATTGCATGGCGCAGTCGACCTCGACGGTGCCGTCGTCGCCGTCGCGCTCGCCCTGGATTCGGATGGGATCGGGGTGCAGGCTGGAGCGCGCCTGGTTGAGGTGGGTGGCAAAGCTGGACAGGCCGCCCTCGGCGAAGAACAGCTCGACGCGTAGATCATCGCGCTCGTCGCGCAGCTCGATGGTGAGCCCCGGGTTGAGGAAGGACAGCTCGCGGCAACGCTGGGCCAGGATGTCGAACTCGAACTCGACCTGCTCGGTGAAGATGGTGGCGTCGGGCACGAAGCGAACGGTGGTGCCGCGCTTGGCCTGGCCGTCGGTGCCGGTGTCGGAGGGGCCGGTGTTCTCGAGCTGCGTGACGATGTCGCCGCGGCTGAACTCTTGGTGGTAGTGCTGGCCGTCGCGATCGATGTCGAGCCACAGCCGCGTGGCGAGCGCGTTCACGCAAGACACACCGACGCCGTGCAGGCCTCCCGAGACCTTGTAGGTGTCGGAGTCGAACTTGCCGCCAGCGTGCAGGATGGTCATGACGACCGTGGCTGCTGGAATGCCCTTTTCGTGGTGGATGTCGACGGGGATGCCGCGACCGTTGTCGCTGACCTCGCAGCTTCCGTCCTCGAGCAAGCGGATGACCACCCGATCGCAGTAGCCCGCGAGGGCTTCGTCGATGGCGTTGTCGACGACTTCCCACACCAGGTGGTGCAGGCCCTGGGGGCCCGTGCTGCCGATGTACATCGCCGGCCGCATGCGCACCGCCTCGAGCCCCTCGAGAATGGTGATGCTGTCGCCGGTGTAGGCCTTTCGCTCCGGATTGTCGATCGGCTCCAAGTCCACCCCTACGAAATTGTTGTCTTTGCCCATGAAACGGGCAAAGCGCGGTCTTTCGGGGTATCCCGCTCACCCCGGTGGGGCCACCCTGGTGGCACAAGGATCTATCGTGCCGATCATGCCGATTTCAGCGCTGTTTCTGGTTGGGTGCAACCTGGGGGCCGAGCTACCGCTGGTGCTGGCCGCCGGAACGGGCGGCGTCGACTTCGTCGAGACCCCCGATCATGCCCTGCGTGTGCTGCACAGGGACGGGTCGACCAGCATGGTGCACGCCAACGGCCAGGTCGAGCCAGCCGAGGCGCTGGGCCCCCACCGGAGGCTGTCCATGGACGCGACGGGTCGCGTGCAGGTCGACGGCGGCGGCCTGCTCGATGTGGCTCCTGGGTGCGATCATCCCGGCTACGGGGTCAGCGATCGAGGCATCGTTCGTCTGGGCGACCGCTCGCCCTACGGACCGGTCATCGACGGCCTGACGGGCATCGACTTCGCCGACTGCGACCGCATGCTGGTGTGGGGTGCCGACAGCCTGCTGTGGGTGTCGCCCGCCGGGGCCGAGCTCGCAGCCATGGTGCCCTCGATCCAGGCTGCGGCGGAGTGGGAGGGCGAGGCCTGGGCCGTCGGTGCCGACGGGTGGATCTACCGCGACGGGGTGCGTCAGGGACGCAGCGGTGGTCCGGTCAACGCGGTGTTGTTCGGCCATGGGTACCCGCTTCGGGCTGGATCGCTGTACCTGCTGCGCGATGACTCGGTCGACTACGTGGCTGGGGTCAGCGTTCCCCCCTGAACCCGCACCGAAAGGGTCTCGCCCTCGGGCAGGCCCTCGATGTGGTCGGGGGCGGTCGTGGTGACGAACACCTGGGTGCCCAGCTCGGCGAGCACCTGGACCAGGTGGCCCGTCCGGGAGCGGTCGAGCTCGCTGGACAGGTCATCGAGCAGGAACATGGGGGTCTGCCCCCGCTCGCGGGCGGCCACCAGCTCGGCCAGCTTCATGGCCAGCACCAGCGATCGCACCTGGCCCCGCGAGCCATAGGTGCGTGCCGAGCGGTCCTCGATGCGGATGTCCAGGTCATCGTGTTGGGGCCCGGCCAGGGTGGTGCCCCGCTGCAGCTCGCGGTCGCGGACCGAGGCCAGGCGCTCGGCGAGTGCTTGCTCGCGGGCCTCGAGCGAGTCGCCATCGGCGTGGGTTCGATGGGTCAGCCGAATCGTGCCTCCGCCGGCGATGCCCTGGTGCAGCTGCTCGATGTGGGGGCTGAGCTCGCCCAGGATCTGGCCTCGGCGGTGGGCCAGGCGCGCTCCCTCGTGCACCAGCGTCTGGTCGAGGGCGTCGAGCACATAGCGGTCGACCCGGTCTTGCCGGAGCAGCGCCGACTTCTGGGCGAGCACCCGGGCGACGCTGCGCACCACCTCGAGGTGGGCGGGTGCCCGGGTGAAGGCCGCGCGGTCGAGCCAGGCACGCCGCCGCCCGGGCTCTGCAGCCACGATGCCCGCGTCGTCGGGGGTGAAGGCGATGGCCCGAACCCCGGCGAAGTAGTCGGAGAGATCGGAGGGCGCCTTGCCGTCGAGCAGGGCCTTGCGCTGCCCACCGCCCACCTCGACACGAAAGGACCGCACGATGCCGTCGTGCTTGACGTCGGCGGCGACCACGCTGTCGGCGTCTCCCCAGCGCACCAGATCGCGGTGCTTTCGAACCCGCAGGCCGCGAAGGGTGGCCACCAGCCAGATGGCCTCGAGGGTGTTGGTCTTGCCCTGGGCATTGTCGCCGTGCAGCACGACGAACTGCGCGTCGGTGTGCAGCTCGAAGTCATGGAGGTTGCGAAACCGGGTCGCAGCGAGGCGTTCGAGGCGCACAGCCGGGAATCAGTCGAGGCGCATGGGCATCACGACGAAGAAGGACTCTTCGACGTCGGGATCGCGGATCAGGCACGGGCCCAGCGGGTGAGCCATCTCGAGCTGGATGCGGTCTCCGGTGATGACCGACAGGATGTCTTGTAGGTAGCGGACGTTGAAGCCCACGGTGATGGCATCGCCCTCGAGCTCGACCGGGAGGGACTCTTTGACCTCGCCGCGGTCGACGTTGTGCACCTGGATCTCGAGCTCGCCATCGGCAAAGCTGAAGCGAACCGCCCGGGCACGCTCTTGAACCAGGATGGCCACGCGCTTGAGGGTGCTGCCCAGGTCGCGGGTGGCGATGATGGCCCGGTGCTTGCCCTCGCTCGGCACCACGGCCTTGTAGTCGGGGAACTCGCCATCGAGCAGGCGAAACCAGAAGGTCTGGCCGGGACGGGTGAGCCGAACCGCGCCCTCGCCAAAGGAGACGTCGATTGGCTCGTCGACACCGTCGAGGAGCTTTCGCATGACCGCGAGGGCCTTGCGCGGAACCAGCATGCGCGGCGACAGCGCGAGCTCGCCCTCGAAGCTGGCTTCGGCGGCGGACAGGCGGTGGCCATCGGTGGCGACCATGCGCAGCACACCCGTCGAGCGCTCTTCGATGTGCGAGCCGTTCAGGCCGTAGCGTGAGTCGTCCTGGGCCACGGCGAAGCCCGTCTTCTCGACGAGGTCGCGCAGCGTCTTCTCGCTGATCTTCGCGGTGCCCTTGCTGTCGAATGCGGGCAGCGGCGGGTACTCGTCGGCGGGGATGCCGGGAATGCGAAAGAAGGCACGGCCGCTGGTGAGCTCGAGGCGGTTGCCCGCCCCCTCGGTGAGGCGGACCGTCGACTCGGGAAGGGTGCGAACCACCTGAAAGAGGTTGGCGGCGTCGACGGCCAGCTCGCCGGTGCGCTCGACGTTGGCGCCGATATCGCCGATGTAGGCCACCTCGGTGTCCGTGGCCGTCATGCGCAGGCCATCCGCGCGTGCATGCATCAGCACATGCGAGAGGACCGGCTGGGTGCTGCGTCGCTCGACGATGCTCTGAACACGGGCGAGCCCGCGGGAGAGTTCGTCACGGTCGATGTAGAGGTCCATGGGACATCCTCACGAAAAGCCAAGGGGAGATGGGGGACCGAGAGCACCCGCTAACCACTGAACGATGAAGGATCTGGATCTTGGCAGTCGTAGCAGTAGGGCCTGTGGATACTGTGGATAACCGAATGAAGTGGCGACCAGATGCGGATCGTGGCTGTGGAACAAGGCTGTGGACAACGGGGACGGACTGCGGATGGCTGGGGATGAAAAAACGAGGTGGCCCTTGTCCACAGATCCGTCCCAAGCTTGTCCCCCTGTCATCCACAGGGTTGTCCACAGGGCAGGAGCGGGGTCGGCTCAAGCAATGTTCATGCCCTGCTCGATGAGGCGGATCTTGTAGGCGAGGTCGGCGTTCTCGTTCAGTTCGTCGCGCACCTTTCGGAAGCCGTGCTGGATGGTGGAGTGGTCGCGTCCGCCGAACTCGCGCCCGAGCTCTGGGAAGGACAGGCGCGTGTGCTTGCGAGCCAGGTACATGGCGATGTGGCGCGGCACCGTGAGGGTTCGCGTGCGCTTCTTGCCCACGATGTCGGCGCTGCGAAGGCTGTGGTAGCGGGCGACGGCCTCGATGATGCTGGGCACGGTGACGTTGACCGGTGCGGCCGTGAAGATGTTGGGCATGCGGTCGCGGGCGAACTGCAGCGTGATGGGGCCGCCGTAGAAGGAGTGCAGCGCCGAGAGCCGCTTGAGCACGCCTTCGAGCTCGCGCACATTGCCGTTGACGCTGCTGGCGATGGCCTCGGCGAGGTCGCTCGGGATGTGCAGCCCCTCGAAGTCGGCCTTCTGCTGCAGGATGGCCATCAGCGTCTCGCGATCGGGCGGCTGCAGATCGGCGAGGAGGCCCCCTTCGAAGCGGGTGCGGAGCCGGGCCTCGAGCTTGTCGATCTCGCGGGGAACCACGTCGCTGGTGAGGATGACCTGCCGGCCGGAGTTCATCAGCGCGTTGAAGGTGTGGAAGAACTCTTCTTGGGTGCGGTCGCGGCCGCCCAGGAACTGGATGTCGTCGACCAGCAAGACCGACGCGCGGCGCCGGTACTTGGCTCGGAAGTCCTCCATGCGCTTGTAGCGAATGCAGTTGATCATCTCGTTCATGAAGTCTTCGGCGGTGACGTAGACCACGCGTCCGCCGCCGCTCGCCAGGATCTGGTTGCCCATGGCGTGCAGCAGGTGGGTCTTGCCCAGCCCCGAGGCCCCGTAGATGTACAGGGGGTTGTAGGCCTCGGCAGGGCTGTCGGCCACGGCCCCGGCGGCGGCGTGGGCGAAGCGATTGCACTCACCGATGACGAAGTTGTCGAAGGTCTGGTCTGGGTTCACCCCGACGGCTGGAGGCTCAGCGGGCGTGGCCGACTGCGGTTCCTCTTCGCTGGATTCGCCTGTGGACTGCCCACGAGGAACCAGCACCACGCGTAGCTCGGAGTTGCCCGACAGCGCGGCGGCCTCGCTGCGGAGCTCGTCGCCGTAGTTTTCGGTGATCCAGTCGCAGTAGTAGCGGTTCTCGACCTCGATCTGCAGCGAGGCGGCGTCGAGGTTGAGGGGGTAGGCGTTCTTGAGCCACACGTCGACGCCCTGGTGTCCGATGCGGTGCTGCATGGCGACCAGCAGCTTGTCCCAGAGGACGGCGACTTCCATGGAGGGCTTCCACCTGGACGATGCGGGCCTGGATCACCAGGACACGCGAGATCTGGGGCGACGCGAGAGCAGAGACCTCGGACCGTACCAATGCGTCCAGCCTGTGGACAAGCGGATAAAATATCCGCGCCTGCGAGCCCCTGCCCGACGGTTTCAGCGATGCGATCCTTGGGGGCGAATGCATCGCGGGCCCTTGATCCGTCCCTCCGGTCGCGATACGAGCCGGTGCCTCGGCGAGCAGGTCCTGACAAAGGCGGCTCGCCCCCCAACGACTGCCAGGTCCGGACATCACCGGGAGGACCTCACCATGAAGCGCACCTACCAGCCCAGCAACCTCAAGCGCAAGCGCACCCACGGCTTCCGCGCTCGCATGAAGACCCCAGGCGGCCGCAATGTCATTGCTCGCCGTCGGGCCAAGGGCCGCAAGCGCCTGGTGCCCACCATCGCCAGCAAGAAGCACTGATTTCGTCCCGGCGGGAACTCCAGCCGGGTCCCTGGTCGAAAGAAGATCGGCTCCTCAAGCGGGCTGACTTCCGTCGAGTGGGAAGCGCATCAAGCCGCTTCGTCACACGAGATCTCGTGGTGCTCACGCACCGGAGTGATCAGGAACATCCCCGGTTCGGACTGACCGTCAGCCGCAAGGTGGGGAACGCTGTGGTTCGCAACCGCGTCAAGCGCTGGCTCAGAGAGGTGCTGCGACATCGCAAGCACCGGGTCGCCGACGTCGACGTGGTGATTATCGCTCGTAGGAATGCGGGCTCGGCCGGGCTCGCCGAGCTCGGGCGCCAGATCGATCGCGCGCTCGTTCCGCTGGAGCGTTCGTGAATCTGCTGAACACCCTGTTCTCGCCACTCAAGTGGCTCATGGTGGGCTCCATCCGCCTATATCAGCGGTTCATCTCACCGCTCACCCCCCCGACCTGCCGCTTCACGCCGACCTGCTCGCACTACACGCTGCAGGCCGTGCAGCTCCACGGTCCACTCTACGGCGGCTGGCTCGGCGCGAGCCGCATCTGCCGCTGCCACCCGTTCAACCCGGGCGGCCACGACCCCGTGCCAGGCTTCGAGCCCGGCTTGATCGAGGAGGCCTGATGGAGCGCCGTCAGATCACCGCGATCTTCCTGTCCCTGGCGGTCCTCCTGGCCTGGAGCAGCTACCGCCGGGCCATCTATGGGCCGCCCGAGGGCGACGTCCCGGCCGTCGAGGCCGGCGTCGATGGCGAGCTCCCTGATGCGGTCGGTGATGGCGTCGCCGAGGCTCCGGCACCTGGGCCCGGAACGGCTCCGACACCGGCCGATCCCGAGCTTCCCGAAGCCTTCCGTCCCCCGGTCGAGTCCGACATCCCGGTGCGCGACGTCGTGTTCGAGTCGTGCGGCGTCCAGGGCACCTGGGACACGGGCACGGGCTCGGTGTCCAACCTGCACCTGCCCGACGTCGAGGGCCCTATCGACGTGCAGCCCCTGTGGAGCTTCATCCTCGAGGGCGCGCCCGGCGGCTTCTCCAACTGGAAGCCCTACGGTGACAAGCCCGGCCCCGAGACGCTGATCACCCCCGACGGGCAGCTGCTCACCATGGGCTCGGGGGATCTGGGCAGCGCATCGCCGCGCACCCTGGTCGCCACCGAGACCAAGGACACCCTGGTGCTCACCGGCGTCACCGCCGACGGCATCGAGGTCAAGCGCACCATCCGAGCCCGCCCGGCCACCGCCGACCCCGAGACCCCGTGCGTGCTCGATGTCGAGCTGTCCTGGACGAACGTCAGCGGCCAGCCCTACTCCGGCGACCTGTGGACCGGCGTGCACGACAAGGTGCACGGAAGTGCGGGGTACTACACCAACCTGTCACGTCCCTATGCCATGTTTGATGGCGGCGTAGAGTGGTACTCCGAGACCGAAGACCTGGTCGAGCCCGAGTCCCGTGAAGGCGAGATCGACTGGGTGGGCATCGGCGACCGCTACTACATGGCCGCCCTGGTTCCGGCTTCGACCGAGGGGCAGCTGTACTTCTCGCCTCGGGGCGAAGGCGACGACACGGTGCACGGCGCACAGCTGGTGTACAGCCAGTCGCTGGCGCCCGGTGCCTCGCACAGCCAGACCTACCAGCTGTACATGGGCCCCAAGACCTGGGACAAGATGGCCCAGGTCGACGAAGACCTCGCCTACATCGTCAGCTGGGAGTACGGCTGGTTCGCCGTCCTGTCCTTCCCCATGCTGTGGCTGCTCAAGTTCTTCTACGGCCTGGTGGGCAACTGGGGTCTGGCCATCATCGTGCTCACGGTGTCCATCAAGGCGCTGTTGTTCCCGGTGACGCAGTCGTCCTTCCGCAGTGCTCAGGCCATGCAGGCCCTGCAGCCCGAGATGGAGAAGCTTCGCGAGAAGTTCAAGGACGACCCCGACGGCCTCAACCGCGAGATGATCGCGCTGTTCCAGAAGCACGGCGTCAACCCGCTGGGCTGCCTGCCCATGTTCTTGCAGATGCCCATCTGGATCGGGCTCTACCGCGTGCTGTTCAGCAGCGTCGAGCTCTACCACACCGATTTCCTCTACATGAAGGACCTGTCGGTCACCGACCCCTTCATGGTTCTTCCCATCGTGGTCATGGCCATGATGGTGGCGCAGCAGCAGTTCACGCCGGTCTCGGCCAGCATGGACCCCACGCAGCGCCGCATGCTCCAGCTGATGCCGATCGTGTTCGGCTTCTTCTTCTTCGCGTTCCCTTCGGGGCTCGTGCTGTACATCTTCGTCAACACCCTGTTGACCATCCTTCAGCAGTGGGTCATCCGTCGGCAGTTCAATGCCGAAAGCGATGAGACCGCCCCTGCCGTTGCCACGACATAGGAGAGACCAATGTCCATTCCAGAAGGCGCTACCACCGTTTCCGGCGAGGGCCGTGACCTCGCAAGCGCCATTGCGGCTGCTGCCGCAGAGCTCGGTGTCGAGACCACCCATGTTGGCCACAAGCTCGACATGGCCCACTTCCGCAGCCAGGTTGGCGGCATGGTTGCCAAGCAGACGGTGAAGATCATCGCCTGGCAGCAGGAGCCCAACGGCGAGACCGAGACCATCAAGGCTCCGCCGCGCAGCGCCCGTCGCGACGACGACGATCGTCCCCGCCGCAGCCGCGATGACGGCGACGAGCGCCGCAGCCGCAGCCGTGACGACGACGACGGCGATCGGGGCCGTGGACGAGGCCGTGGCCGTGGCCGCCGCGACGACCGCGATGACCGCGACGACCGCGATGACCGCCGCTCCGAGTCGGCCGAGCCGGCTGCTCCGCTCGAGCTCGAGAGCACCGAGATCAGCGAGTTCGCCAAGGGCTGGCTCGAGGCGCTGGTCGGGCACATGGACATGGAGGGCCAGATCGAGGCCGGCATGGCCAATGGCGAGCTGCACGTGAAGGTGGTGGTCGACCGCGCCGGTCGCCTCATCGGCAAGCGTGGCAGCACGCTGCGCTCGATCCGCCGGGTGCTCAAGCTGGCCATCGCCCGCGAGTACGAAGAGGTGCGCGTCGAGTTCGACATCGACGACCCGCGCGGCAGCGGCGAGAAGAAGCCCCGTCGCGAGCGCGACGACCGTGGCGGGCGGGGTGGTGGCCGTGGCCGCGACCGCGACCGTGGCCGTGGCCGTGGCCGTGGCCGCGACCGCGATCGGGACCGCGGCGGCGACAAGGGTCGCTACCCGGCCGAGAAGCTCGAGGCCCTCGCCGAGCGCGCCGCTCAGAAGGCCATCGAGACCGGCAAGCCGATCACCATCAACCTCGAGCTCAACAGCTACGATCGCCGCATCGTGCACGTCAAGATCGCGGACATGGACGGCGTCGAGACGGTGTCTGAAGAGCGCGACGATGGCGTCAAGGTCGTGAAGGTCGTGCCGGAGCTCTCTGCCGAAGAGTGAGCACGATCATCGCTCTGGCTACGCCGTGGGGGCACTCGGCCCTCGCGGTGGTTCGCCTGTCGGGAGAGCAGGCTCACCGCGTGCTCAGGGCGATCGCCACCCCGATGTCGGCCGGTCTGCTGCGGGCGAACCGGCCGCGTCGCGTCCGCGTGCACGATGCTGACGGCGTCTTCGACGACGGCATCGTGTTGCTGGGCGAGGCACCCAACACCTACACCGGCGAGCCGACGGCCGAGCTGACGGTGCACGGCAACCCACTGGTGGTGGAGCGGCTTATGGCTGCTGCGGTGGCGGCTGGCGCTCGGGTCGCCGAGCCGGGGGAGTTCACCCGCCGCGCGGTGCTCAACGGCAAGCTCGACCTGGTGCGGGCCGAGGCCGTGGTCATGGCCAGCGAGGCACGCACGGCTGCCGGGCTCGCCGTGGCGCGCGACGCCTTCGACGGGCGGGTGGGCGAGTTCTTGGCGCGCGTGCGCGAGCGCCTGGCCAGCGTCGCCGCCGAGCTCGAGGCCCGCCTGGACTACCCCGCCGACGAGCTCGCGCTCGAGGCCGATGCGGCGCTGTGCGACGACCTCGCCGCCATCGCCACCGAGTGCGCCGGCCTCGCCGCGACCTTCGACTCGGGGCGCGTGATGGTGCACGGCGCCCGGGTTGCGCTGGTGGGCGCGGTCAACGCGGGCAAGAGCAGTCTGTTCAACGCCCTGCTGGGCCGAGCGCGGGCGTTGGTGCACGCGACCGAGGGCACGACGCGCGACGTGCTCGAGGTGCCGGCAGTGCTCGGCGGGGTGTCGGTGACGCTGCTGGACACCGCGGGCGAGCGGGTCACCGACGATCCGGTCGAGGCCGCGGGCCTCGCGCTGGCGGCCGAGCTGGTGGCCGAGGCCGATCTGCTGGTGGTGGTGCTGCGTGCCCGGTCCGACGGGCCCAGCGATGCCGAGCGGCGCATCCTGGAGCGGGTGGCCCATCGCCCGCACCTGGTGGTGTACAACGGGGTCGATCGGCCGGGGATGGCGCCGCCGCCCCAAGGCGCGCTGCCCACGGTCGCCACCCAGGGACAGGGTGTCGATGCCCTGATCACCGAGCTGAAGCGGGTGTTGATCGGTGAGGAACCTGGTCATGCCGGGCTGGTCATCGCCAGCGCTCGCCAGCGGGACCGCCTGCTGGGGGTGCAGCGCGCAGCCACAGACGCGGTCACGGCGCTGCCGCTCGCGGGCCCGGCGGTGGCGGCCGAGGCCGTGGTCGATGCCATGGCCGAGATCGACGCCATCACCGGGCTCGACACCCGCGAGGGCGTGCTCGATGCCCTCTTTGCGCGGTTCTGCATCGGCAAGTAGCGGCAGGTGGAGGGTGCTGTGCGCGCACGTGCGAGGATGCGGCCATGAACGGGCTCAAGCTGCACCACTTCATCCTCGCCGCCATGGTGCTGGGGGCGATCACGGGCTTGGCGCTGAACCAGGCCGGCGAGGTGGGCTACCTCGACCGCCAGTCCGTACTGCTGGTGGCGAACACCGGTGAGTTCGTCGGGCGCGTGTTCCTGATGTTGCTGCAGATGGTGGTGGTGCCGCTGGTGTTCTCGGGCATCGTCACCGCCATCGTGGGCGTGGGCGACAGGGGCATCGGGCGGCTGGGGAGCCTGACGCTGGGCTACTACGCGCTCACCAGCGTGCTGGCCATCGCGACGGGCTTGCTGGTGGTGGACATCGTGCGCCCGGGCGACGGACTGGACTACGCGGCCCTGCTCGAGGCCGCGCGCGGCGAGCTCGCCATCCGGGGCATCGAGCCCACCCTGCCCGAGCCGCGAGGGCTGGGTGCGGTGCTGGCCGACATCACCACCCGGATCATCCCCGACAACCCCATCCACGCCGCGTCGAGCAACCGCACCATCCTGGGCCTGGTGTTCTTCGCGGTCTTGTTCAGCGTGTTCACGGTTCGGGTCGGTGGGGAGGCCCAGAGACGCATCGGGGGCTTCTTCGAGGCGGTGTACGAGGTGATGACCGCGATGGTGCATGCCCTGCTGTGGCTCGCGCCCGTGGGCATCGCCGGGTACCTGCTCTTTGTCACGGCGAGCACGGGTCTTCAGCTGGCCGGGCAGCTGATGTGGTACCTGGCGGCGGTGTTCTTGGGGCTGGGCATGCACATGTTCATCACCCTGCCGCTCATCTTGTGGGTGTTCGGCGGGCGCGACCCGGTGGCCTACTTCCTGGCCCTCGAAGAGGCGCTGACCACGGCGTTCTCGACGGCGTCGAGCGCGGGCACGCTGCCGGTCACCCTGGACTGCACCCGAAGGGCGGGGGTGCCCGAGGAGGTCGCCACCTTCACGCTGCCGCTCGGCGCCACGGTCAACATGGACGGCACGGCCCTGTACGAGGTGGTCGCTGTGCTGTTCGTGGCCCAGATGCTGGGCGACCTGAGCGTTGGCAGTCAGCTGGCGGTCGCGTTGACGGCGCTGGCCGTGAGCGTGGGCGCCGCCGGCATTCCCCATGCGGGCACGGTGATGATGGTGGTGGTGTTCGATGCCGCCGGGATCGACAGCGAGGCGGTGCTGCTGCTGCTGGCGGTCGATCGTGTCGCCGACATGGGACGGACGGCGGTGAACGTGTGGAGCGATGCGGTGGGGGCGGCCGTGATCAGCAAGTGGGTGTGAGCGGCGTTGTGGATGCCATACCAGCACCATTCGAGCCGAGACCTTGTTGTTCGAGGTGCGTGGCTTCAAGAATCCGGAGAGCCCGATGTCCGACCCGACCCACCGTCCTGGCCCGCAAGGGTCGCCGCCGCGGATGCCCGTTGCGCACCTGCCCGAACGCCTCAACCCGGTCTACACGAGTGACGGCGTCCGAATCGACTTCGACCGTACCCCGGTCGATCCCCACAGGTGGCTGCTGAGGCTCGCCACCGGGGTGGCGGTCGCGTGTGCAATGTGGGTGGGGGGGTACCTTGTGATCGGGGCCGAATTCTCATGGCCCTTTGGCATCTTGACTGCGACGGTCCTCTCCATCGGGGTCGCGGTTCAGCTCGCGCGCCTCTACGACTGGATGCAGAAGCCTCCGGTGTCGAACCGTGAGCTTCGCATCACCGACCATGGTGTGTGGGCGAACGGGATTGGGGGATCGTGGCAGGAGGTCCAGCGCTGCGAGGTCGGGTTCGATCGCGAAGGCGGGGCACGCCTCGAGCTGGAGTTCACCGGTGGACGCACCGTGCACCTCCCTGCGGAGGAGGTGTTGGTGGAACACCTCGAAGAGCTGACCAGCTACATCGAGGAGCTGCGAGCAGACGGTGTTGTGGCCGACGAGGCGGCCGATGGCATTCGCCGCCAGGCCGCGTCGCTTCGTCCCAAATCGACGTAGCGAGGCGAGCGGCGCCAATCGCCATATTCGAACATGGAAGTTGCGAATCATCGTGCGTACCTTCCGGGGATGGAGGGCTCGATGCGTGGACTTCCGGCTGGACTGGCTGCGACGACGACGTCCGATGGCGTTCGCCTCACCTTCGAGCAGAACCTCGGGCACGGCCGCGTGGGCCAGCTCGTGGTCGTGCTGGCTGCGCTCTACGCGTCTGGGGCGACGGTCGCCGCGGTGCTCGACGGCGAGATGCCCCTGATCGCGGGCGTGGGGCTGGCGGCGATGTGCATCACCTTCGGACCGTGGGTGTGGAGGCGCGCGACCCGGCTGTTTCAGCCGAGCCAGGCGCTGAGCCGCCGCGAGGTACTGCTCTCCGACACCGGCATCGCCATCAACGGCGAGAGGGCGTCCTGGCAGTCGCTGGCGCGCTGCGAGGTGGGCTACGCCTCGGACGGAGCGGCGCGCATCGAGCTGGAGTTCGACGACGGTCGGGTGGTGCACCTGTGGGGCCATCATGTCTACGTGGGCGACCTGGACGAGCTGGTGATCTTCATGCACGAGCTTCGCGCGGCGGCGACCGTCGAGCGAGCCGAGGCGGCCGCGGTTCGGGCTGGTGCGGCTCGGTTGCTCGATCGCTAGAACGACACTCCGTCCCGCCGGCAGCCGATCGAGCGCGATAGGCTTCCTGCCGGAGGGCGGATGCGCCACCTGTTCGTGATGGATCCCCTGCACAAGCTGAATGTCGCAGGCGACTCGACCTACGTGACCATGCGCGAGTGCACCGACCGCGGGCACGAGGTCTTCTGGTGCCAGCCCGGCGATCTATTCGCCATCGACGGGCGCTGCCACGCGGTCGCCGAGCGTGTGCGCACCACCGCCGATGCGCCCTTCTTCCACCGCGAGTCACCGGGCGAGCTCGACCTGGGCGAGCTCGACGTGGTGTGGATGCGCAAAGACCCGCCGTTCGACATGAACTATGTGTTCACCACCTACCTGCTCGATCTGGTGCCGCGCCGCACGCTGGTGGTGAACCACCCCGCTGGACTCAAGCTCTTCAACGAGAAGATGTGGGCGGTGCGCTTCGCCGACCTGCATCCCACCACGCTCGTCAGCCGCGACCAGGCCCGTCTGCGCGCCCACATCGAGTCCCTCGAAGGGCGAGCGGTCATCAAGCCGTGGGACGGCAACGGCGGCCGGGGCGTGCTGATCACCCACAAGGGCGATCGCAACCTGGGCAGCATGCTCGAGATCCTGACCGCCGGCGGGGCCGACTACATCTTGTGCCAGCCCTTCATCGAGGCGGTCGAAAAGGGCGACAAGCGCATCCTGCTCTTCGATGGCGAGCCCGTCGGTGCGATGATGCGCGTGCCGAGCGCTCGCGACTATCGCGGGAACATGCACGTGGGCGCCACGGTCGAAGCGACCAAGCTCACCGCTCGCGACCAGGAGATCTGCAACGTGCTGAGGCCGGAACTGAAGAAGACGGGTCAGGTGTTCGTAGGCATCGACGTCATCGACGGCTACCTCACAGAGATCAACGTCACCTCACCCACCGGCATCCGCGAGCTCAACCAGCTGTATGGCACCCGTCTCGAGTCCGACCTCGTCGACTGTGTCCACGGCCTGCTCGCCCACACCCGGGAGTCTTGATGCGCATCCTTGCCCCCCTGCTTCTGTCCACCTGCCTCGCCGCGTCGGCCTACGCCCAGGACGACGATGACGACGACGACAGCGTCACCGGCTCCAGGCTGCCCGCCCTGGGCGAGGTGAAAGACCAGCCCACGCTCCAGGACATCATGGCCGCCTTCGAGGCCGAGCATCCCTACGGCATCCAGGCCTACTGGGGCAACCAGCAGCTGGGCATGCCCGACGAGCAGGTGCACGACATTCGCTCGGGCCTCGAGAAGATCTACGAGCGCGACTACAAGGGCGCCCGCAACCACTTCGACGCGCTCGACGGCAAGTGGCCCGACCTCAAGCTGTCCAACGTGATGGACTCGATGATCTGGCAGGCGCTGATGCTCGAGAACTTCGACTACCGGTATGAGTCGCAGTGGGAGGTCAGCACCAAGAAGGCCAAGGCCGACCTGGGCGCGGCCCTCGACAAGCCCGGCAACCAGGGCATCGAGAACTTCTTGATGGGCGGCATCGTGGGCATCGAGGCCATCCACACCATGCGCCGCGAGAAGTACCTGCCCGCGCTGTCCATGGCCTTCGACGCCATGGACTACATCGAGAAGGCGCGCGTCGCTTCGCCCGACTTCACCGACCTGCTGCTGGCCGACGGCATCTACAACTACTGGCGCACCGCGGTCACCATGTCCTCGTCGGCGCTGCCCGACTTTGGCGACCACCGGGTCGAGGGCATCGAGCAGATGCAGAAGGTCGAGAACGAGGCCGTGTTCCTGGGCGCCCCCGCGACGCTGGCCCTGATCTTCACGTGGCTCGAAGAGAAGGACAAGAACCGCGCGCTCAAGTCGGCCCTCAAGAACAAGCGGGCCTACCCCGACAACGTCATCAACAACCTGGTGCTCGGGCAGACCTACATCAGCAAGCGCGAGTTCGAGCTCGCGCTGAAGACCTTCGACGAGATCCTGGCCGTGGCCCCCAACAACGACCGGGTGCACTACTACAAGGGTGTTGCCCTGCTGCGGAGCGGCCAGGCCGACGATGCCAAGGCCGAGTTCGAGCGCTACCTCGAGGCCGAGCACCTCGAGGACTGGCAGAAGGGGGCGGCGCACTACCGGCTGGGGCAGGTCTACAACCGCCAGAAAGAGTTCGGCAAGGCGATGGAGGAGTTCAAGCTGGCGGTGAAGGACGCCAACCACAAGGGTGCCAAGCGCGCGATCGACCGGCTCAAGAAGCGCAAGAAAGAGGGCAAGATCGATTATTAGGCAGCGCCCATGATGCTGACCCTGCTGCTTTCCCTGTCCGCCCTCGCGATCGAGCTCGATACCGGATCGTGTGACGCCGCCAAGCTGGCCCATGCCCGAGACTCGGCCATGGCCGCCTCGCCGGCGGGTCGCGCGGCCGCGCTGGTGGACGGTGTGAAGGCCGCCTGCCGCGTCGACGCCGACACCGCCACGGCCCTCGACGGTTGGAGTGGCGCCGCTGCGCTGGATGTCGCGGCGCTGGGCAAGGGTCTGTGCCCGTCGCAGCCGGCGCTGCTCTCGGACGCCATCACGGGCTCCTACGCCGAGCGCATGGACGCCGTCAACCGGGTGTGCGGGCTCAAGCGCGATGGCTTGCTCAAGAAGCGGGAGCTCGTGCGCACTGCCGGGCCTGCCAGCGCGGCGCTGGGCAGCCACCTGTACGAGCGCTGGACGTCGCGCGGCCTCGACGAGGAGGTCGCGGCCGATCTCGGGCGCATCGTGGCCGGGATCGTCCCCATCGAGCGCGGGCTGCTCGGCGACGTGGCCGGTCGTGTCATCGGCGCGGCGCTGCCCCAGTCCGGCGGCCAGGGGGTGCGCCCCAGCTCGGCATGTGCCCCGGTGATCGTCGTCGATGTCGGTGCTTACCGCTTCGAGGGCGAGGGCGTGGTCGCGGGCACCCCCGAACAGCGCGATGCGCTGCGGGCCCTGCCCGGCCTCGAGGCGGCCTTGGCGGAGTGGACGGCACCAGACGGGTGCCCCTCCCTCGATCACGTGTTGGTCGCGGCCGATGCCGCGGCCACCTATGAGGCCCTGCTGCTCGCGGTCGAGACGGTGCAGAGCGGCGGAAAGCGCGCTCGGCTGCTGCTGGCCGAGGCGCCGGACATCTCGATGTCGGGGCAGTCGCGCAAGCGCACCGAGGGCCTGGCCACCAAGGAGTGGCCGGTGGATCTGGGCGTCTCGCCCGATGTCAACGCCTCAAGCCGCATCGGGGCACCGCCGCTGCTTCGCTTCACCGCCGGCGGCATCGACTTCGGCGCCCCCGATCTGCAGCCGGCGCGAATCGGCTGTGCCGGCACCAAGGCGGTGGTCTGTGCCACCGGCGACGCAACCGATGCCGGCAGCTACGCGTGGACGCCCATGCTTCGCGCAGCGGGCAGCCTGCGCACCGCACGCGGGGTGGGGGCCATCGACTCGGTGGTGGTGAAGGCCGACGGCGACGTGGCCGTCGGGGTGGTCGTCAAGGCGCTCGATGCCTGGGCGTGGGCCCTGCGCGAGGAAGGCCAGGCTCAGATGGCGCCGCCTCCCATCGTGCTGGCCGACCCGGATCGACCCGAGCTGTCGGCGTTCGACGGCACCAACTTCTTGTCGCCCAACCGCGTCGAGATGGGCGGGCCCCGGCCGGTGTTCGAGGTCCCGGACTAGCAGGCCGTTGAAATACTCGTTCCTCGTATTTCTACAGCCTGCACGACCATTGCCGGCACCGCCGCCTTCTGGCTCGGCAAGTCCGGCCGCCGACTCGACGATTGTGTTTGGCCGGCGGTTTTCGCTGTTCAAGGAATCGCCGATTCGGCAGCCGGACCTGCCGAGGGCGGCGGATGCCTCGGTCGCAGCGCGCTGAAATACCCGGCAAGCCAGGTATTTCATCACTCTGCTAGTCGCCTCCCACCGCGGCCATGCTCGCCGCCAGCGCCTCGGGCTCGTGCACCGGCGCGGCGCAGCGCCCGGCTCGGCAGACGTAGGCTGTGGCCTCGTCGTGCCAGGGGTAGGCGAAGTCGTGGTTGGGGACGGGTTGCTCGGGGTGGGTCCAGCGCTCCAGGCGAAGCATGGGCTCGGGGTCGCGCAGGGCGGTGGTGTACAGGTCGTGGGCGGCCTCGCTCTCGGGCCCGATGATCACGACCTGGAGCGCCCCCAACCGGGCCTCGCGGTCGACCAGCAGCACGCCGCCGACGCCGATCCTGGCCTGGCGGGCGATGTCGGGGGTGAACAGGTAGCGGCGCACGGACTCGGCGAGCTCGGCGTGCTCGGCGCGACCGGTGTGGGCGGCCAGGAGCTCCAGCCAGCGAGCGGCCGCGATGTTCTCGTCGCGCTGGCGCACGGGTTCCAGCGGGCCGCCCGGCGCACTGGCGAGCAGCCCCGGCGCGTCGGGCTCCTGGAAGGTCGACGCCACGAACTGCGCGGTCTGGGCGCTGTGATCGAGCCAGGTCTCGTCTGAGGTGGCGGTGTACAGCGCGAGCGTGGCTCGTCCCATGGCCACGGAGTCGTGCAGGTAGGCGCGTGGGTCATCGGGGCTGTGGTGGTACCCGCCGTCGACGCGGCGGTGGCTGCGCTCGATGCGGGCGGCGGCGCGCAGGGCTCGCTGTAGGCTGGCCGGGTCGCCGGTGGCGCGGTGGTGGCTGAGCAGGGCCTGGATGGCCAGGCCGTTGTCGCGGGCGTAGATGTGGGTGTCGACGCGGGGAATGCCCAGGGAGGTGCGCTGGGCATCGCCGAGGGCGAAGTAGCCGCCGCTGTGCTGGCCCGGCACGAGGTCGGCGTCCTGGCTGGTGTAGTAGGCGCCGTCTGGCGCGGTGAGAAAGCGGTCCAGGTAGGCCACGATCGAGGCTGCGGTCTGGGCGTGGGGCGAGTCGGGCTCCAGGGCCGCCGCCTGGCTGTAGACGCGCAGATTCCCCGCCTGGAAGGGCATGATCTTCTCGTAGTGGGGGGAGTCCCAGACCCCACCGTCCGAGTATTGGTACACGCCCCCCCAGACGGGGTCATGAAGGTGCTTCTGCTGCAGATCGAGGACCAGCTGTGCCCGGTCGGCGGAGGTGCGGTCCCCGGCCCGCCCGGCCAGCAGGCCGTGCTCGACGAGGTCGGGGTCCAGGTACTTGTGCACGTCGCCCCAGCCACCGTGCACCGGGTCCCAGCCGCGGTCGATGCGCGCCAGCAGCTCGAGGCGATCGTCCTCGTGCAGCACCGCGGCATCGCCCCAGCTGATGTCCTGGCCGGCAAGGATCGACGGGCCGGGGGTGGGGTCTTCGGCGAAGGCAGCCAGGCGGGCGCGGTGGACATCGGCGTCGAAGTAGCCGCGCAGCTTGGCGAGCTCGGTGCCGCTGGCGTCGAAGATCACCGTCGCTGGCCAGCCATGGTCCTCGTAGCGGGTGGCCAGGTCGGGCCGCGCATCGGCGTCGACCCGCACCGGCAGGTAGCTCGCATCGATCACCTCCAGCACGCCGGGGTCGCGGTAGGTGGTGCCGCGCATGACATGGCACCAGTGGCACCACTCGGTGCCCAGGTGCAGCAGCACCAGCCGGTCCTCGTCGCCGGCTCGCTCGAACACCTCGTCGGACCAGGGCTGCCAGTCCACGGTGCCGTCGGCGATGTAGCTGGCTTCGGCTCCGGGATCCGGAGCGCGGTCGGAGCAGGCGAGCAGGCTGATCAGCAGGAGCATGTGGGGCACTACGGGAGGTCGCCTGCTTCGGATCACGATACGCCGGCGCTCTGGAGATGCCCATGTCCCGCCTGCTCCCCCTGATCTGCGCCGTTGCGCTCGCTGGCTGCGGCTCCAGCGACGTCACCTTCGTCACCTACAACGCCGGCCTTGCCGTCGGCTTCGTTCCGGGCGCCAACGAGCGCTCGGCGCCGGTGAGCCAGGCGGTGGCGGGCCTCGACGCCGACGTGGTGTGCCTGCAAGAGATGTGGCTGCCCGAGCACGTGACCGAGCTCACCGGCGCCGCGGCCGACGCCTTCCCCGAGTCGCACTTCCTGGCCCCGAGCCAAGAGGTGGGCACCGACCCGGCCTGTGCCGAGGGCGAGCTGGACAGCCTGGCCACCTGCCTGGACACCAGCTGCGCCGATGTGTGCACCGACGAGCTGGTGGACTGCGCGCTGTCCAGCTGCACCTTCGACTTCCTGGGGCTCGAGCCCACCTGCATGCGCTGCGTGCAGGCCAACATCGGCGACGATGCCGACGTCATCGTGAGCACCTGCGAGACCGAGACCACCGAGTTCGCCTATGACGGCTCCTTCGGCACCGGGCTGGTGAGCAAGCACCCCATCGTCTCGACCGAGGATCTGGTGCTGTCGTCCACCACCAACCGCCGCGTCGTCAGCCATGCGGTGGTCGACGCGCCAGGCGGCGAGGTGGACGTGTACTGCACCCACCTGTCCGCGGTGTTCTCGGTGATCCCCTACCCCCGCGACGAGGGCAGCTGGAGCCAGGAGCAGGTGGAGCAGATCGAAGCGGCGCTGGGTTGGATCGACCAGACCGCCATGACCAACGACGTGGTGCTGATGGGCGACATGAACAACGGCCCCGCCACCGCCGACGCCCAGGCCGAGGAGTCCGACAACTATGCGCTGCTGGCCGACGGGCGCTTCCGCAACCCCTACGCCAACCAGGACGGGCGCTGCACCTTCTGCCCCGACAACGCCATCTCGAGCGTCGACTCCGACACGACCGGGCGGCTCATCGACCACGTGTTCATCGACGGATTTGGCGGGGTGCTCGCCGTCGATCGCGTGCTCGACCAGGCGATCGACATCGAGACCTGCGGTCAGACCGTGCCGGGCGCGCTGTCCGATCACTACGGTGTCTCGGTGACCGTGGAGCGGTAGCGCGCCTCGGCCGAGCGAGCGTTCCGGCTACAACAGGCTCCTGGGGTCGACGTCCCAGCTCACCCGCACCCCCTTCTTGCCGGCGCCCTCGAGGGTGGGCCGCACCGCGCGCAGGAAGCGCCGGAACGCCCCCAGATCGAGCCCCCTGAGCACGATCTGCCAGCGCCAGCGGCCCACCAGCTTGGCCATGGCCGCCTGGGCTGGACCCAGGACTCCCACGTCGCGGAAGTGACCGGCGGCGCGGCGCAGCTCGCGCGACAGGCTGTGGCTGACGTCGGTCACCGCCTGGCGATCGACGCCGTCGAGGCGCACCAGCACCAGGCGTGTGAAGGGGGGGTAGCGCAGCACCTCGCGCAGGTGGGCCTCGCGCTCGTAGAAGCCCACCAGGTCGTCCATGTGCTTGAGCACGTAGTGCTGGCTGGCCCAGGTCTGCACCAGCACACGTCCGGGCACGTCGCCGCGCCCAGCGCGACCGGCCATCTGCACCAGCAGGGCGTAGGTGCGCTCGGCGCTGCGAAAGTCGGGAATGCGCAGGCCGTGGTCGGCGCTGACCACGATGGCGGTGTGAACCCCGGGGAAGTCGTGCCCCTTGGCCACGATCTGCGTGCCGATGAGCAGGCGGGTGTCGCCGTCGCGGAAGGCCGACAGGATGCGGTGGTGGGCCCCGCGCACCGCGGTGGTGTCGGCGTCCATGCGCGCCATCGCAATGTCCGGAAACAGCTTGGTGAGCTCTTCTTCGATGCGCTCGGTGCCCTTGCCCAGCTCGTCGAGGGTGGGGTTGTGGCAGGCGGGGCAGTCGTCGGAGTAGGGACGCTTGAGGCCGCAGTAGTGGCAGCTCATCACGCGAAAGGCGCGGTGCAGCGTCATGGTGATGCCGCAGTTGGGGCACTCGTAGGTGCCGCCGCAGCTGGTGCACTGCACCATGGTGGCGTAGCCGCGCCGGTTGTACAGCACGATGGCCTGCCCCTCGGCGGCGAAGGTCTGGCGCAGGGCGTCGACGCAGGCGGGGGCGAAGACCGCGCGCTTGCCATCTTCGCCGGGCTCGACCTCTTTCATGTCGACCAGCTCGACGCTGGGCACGGCCCTGGGGGTGGCGCGCTCGGGCAGGTGCAGCAGCGTGTACCGGCCCTGCTGCATGTTGTGCCACGACTCGAGCGAGGGCGTGGCCGAGGCGAGCACCACCGGGCAGCCGTGCTTGGAGCCCAGGACGACGGCCAGATCGCGTGCGGAGTAGCGCACGCCGTCGTCTTGTTTGTAGGAGTCGTCGTGCTCTTCGTCGACGACCACGAGGCCCAGATCGCGGAAGGGGGCGAACAGCGCCGAGCGGGCACCGACAGCGACGTCGGCCTCGCCGGCACGGATGCGGCGCCACTCGGCCAGGCGCTCGGCCCCGGTGAGGCCCGAGTGAAGCACGGCCACGGTGTCGCCGAAGCGGGCCTTGAAGCGGCCCACGAGCTGCGGAGTGAGGCCGATCTCGGGCACCAGCACCAACACCTGACGCCCGGTGTCCAGGGTGTGGCGCGCCGCCCCCAGGAAGACCTCGGTCTTGCCGGAGCCCGTGACCCCGAACAGCAGGAAGGTGCCGCCTTCACTGCACGAGGTGAGCCCCTGCAGCGCGTCGAGCTGGGCCTGGTTGAGGGCTGGCGGCTCCGAGGCCCCGATGGCCGGCGCGTCGACCAGGATGTCGCGCTGTTCGCGCTCGGCGACGTTGACCACCCCGGCCGCCTCCATCTTCTTGAGGGCCGAGCGGGCCGAGGAGCCCTGCTCGGCGGCGATCTGGCGCAGGTCGACGGGCTCGCCGGCGCGGGCCAGCGCCGCCACCAGGGCCTTCTGCCGCTTGCCGGCCCGGGGAAGCAGCTCGAGCGCCCGGTCGGGGTCGACCGCCAGCTCGACGGTCTTGATGCGGTTGGCGGTCTCGCGCACCTCTTTGTCGGCCCAGGTGACCCACTCGCGGCGAACCAGGCCGTCGATGGCCCGGTTGACCTCGTCTTTGTCGAGCTCGCCGTCCAGGCGGCGGGCCAGCCCGCGGCGGGTGAGGCCGGGCCGGCTGATGACTTCGCGCAGCACCTGCACCAGGTGGTCGACCACCATCGACGCGGTGAGCTGCTCGACGCCTTCGTCGGTGGGCTCGAGCACGGTGATGGTGCGTGCGCGGATCTGGCTGGGGAGCGCGGTCTGGATCACCATGCCCAGGCTGGCCAGGTAGTAGTCGGCGATCCACTCGAAGAAGGACAGCTGCGTGGCCTCGAACGCGGGAACCGGGTCGAGGATGCGCTGGATGGGCTTGATCTTGGCCGGATCGTAGCCGGGCTCGTGGGTGAGCCCGATGATGTAGCCAGTCTCGGAGCCGCGCCGCCCAAACGGCACGAGCACCACGTGACCCACCGCCAGATCGCCCATCCAGGCGGGAACGGCATAGGTGAACGGGCCCCCGACGGGGCGCGCGACGGCGACGCGGGCGTACATGCGCGGCGAGACTATCGCGCGGGGCGGTCAAGAACGGTCCGCTAGGATGGCGGCATGCTGTGGTTGTTGATGGTGCTGCTCGTGCCCCCGTCCCATGCGGCGGACCCGGATCGCCAGGCGGCGCGGCTGGACAAGGCTGCCTGGAAGCGGGTTCATGACGACCCGGCCAGCTGCGTGGCCCTCGCCAGCGATGCCATGACGGTCGAGGGGGCTTCGCACGCGGCCCGGGAGCGCCTCTCAGAGACCCGGTTGCTGTGCGAGGCGGCCGGCGCGGCCACAGCCGAGGCGGTGAGCGGGATCGCCCAACCGCCCCGCGATCGCTTCGAGGTGCTGCGGGACTTCGTGGAGCGCCGCACCCGGGACGGGGACTTCGAGCTGGCCGACACCGCATACCAACGGCTGGCCCAGGAGGCCCGGCGCAAGCACCGCGCCGAGGTGCACCTGCAGGGCATTCACCTGGCGCTGCTGCGCGAGGACGGCCAGGCGCTGGCCGCTCGCATGCTGAGCCTGCTGGAGTCCAGGCCGTCGGTCGATCAGCGCATCCGAGCCCTGGACTCGATGTACGCGCTGCGCGTGAGCCGGGGCGAGCATGACCAGGCGCTCGCGGTGGCCGAGGAGCAGCTGGTGCTCGCCGCCGAGTCCACCCGGCCTGCCGACGAGACGCTCGCGCGCTCCATCTCGGTGCTGCAGTCGGCCTTCGAGTCGTCCGACACGGCCCGCGTCGACTCGATCGAGGCCTCGATCCGTGCGCAGCTGGAGCCCAGGACCGACTCTTGGCTCGACGCCATGGCCTACCGGGCCCTGGGTGAGCTCGCGTCGTCTCGGCAGGATCACCCCGCCGCGGTGGCCGATCTGCGGATGGCGCTGAGCCTGGACCTGCCGCTGATCTGGCGCCGCGAGGCCCTGGCCAGCCTGGCGCGCAACCTCGAGGCGCAGGGGCAGCTGGTCGAAGCCCGGTCGGCGTCGATGGCCGGCTGGCGGCTCGATGCCGAGGCGCGTTCGGCCCTGGACGCGCCGACCCTGCGGGCCTTCGACCGGGCGCACCACAACAAGGCTCGAAGGCGCGCCTTCGAGGATCATGTTCGCCTGTGGGATGGCCTGGAGCGGGCGCCGAGGGCGTGGAGCGCGGTGCTGGAGTGGGGTGAGCCGGGTGGGCCGACACCGCGCGAGATCTGCTCGGCGCTCGGGAGCCAGGAGGTGCTGCTGGACGTGGTGAAGCTGGCCGACCGCTACGTGATCTTCGTGGTGGATCGCTTCTGTCAGCCGTCGCGGGTGGACGTGCCCGACGTGGCGAGCGTCGACGAGCTCTGGCGGCCACTGCTCAACGCCATCTGCTGGCGCCGACCCTTGCTGGTGGCTGGCACCAAGGGTTTTCGGGGCCACGGACTCGGCTTGCTTCCCCACCCCGACGGCGGGCAGCTGAGCGATCACCACGACATCGTGCTCGTGGACGTGGCCGGCGACGTCGTGCGGCGGGGGGCCGGGCCGTGACCTGGACCCGCAACCGCGGCCCACGACGCATCGTGTGCCTGACCGAGGAGCCCACCGAGATCCTGTACGCGCTGGGCGAGCAGGATCGCATCGTGGGCATCAGCGCCTACACGGTGCGCCCACCCGAGGCCAAGCGCGACAAGCCCGTGGTGAGCGCGTTCATCGGGGGCTCGGTCGACAAGATCTGCGCGCTGAAGCCCGACCTGGTGCTGGGCTTCAGCGACATCCAGGCCAAGCTGGCCAGCGAGCTCATCGCCGCCAACCTGGACGTGCTGATCTTCAACCAGCGCTCGCTGCAACAGATCCTGGACGTGGTGCTGGCCGTCGGACGCCTGGTCGATGCGGGCGAGCGCGCGCAGGTGCTGGTGGATGGCTACATCGCGCGGCTCGAGGCCGCCTCGGATCGGTCGGCGAGGCGCGAGACCCGGCCGCGGGTGTACTTCGAAGAGTGGGACGACCCCATGATCTGCGGCATCCAGTGGGTCAGCGAGCTGATCGAGCTGGCCGGTGGCATCGACGTGTTCAGCGAGCGGTCCCGGGGCAAGCTCGCGAAGGAGCGCTTCGTGGATGCCGACCTCGTCCGGCAGGCCGCTCCGGACGTGCTGATCGCGTCGTGGTGCGGCAAGCCCTTCGAGCCGGAGCCCACCCGGGAACGGCTGGCTGGCGTGCCCGCGGTCGAGCAGGGCAAGATGCACGAGATGGACCCGTCGATCATCCTTCAGCCCGGACCGGCGTGCCTGACAGCCGGTCTGGACGCGCTGCAGGCGCTGCTGGCGGAGGGGTGATGGCGTCTCTGCTGCTGCTGGTTGCGCTGGCCGGTGCCGCCGAGGGCCCGAACGCGACCGGTGTGGATGTTTCCGCTCTCCCGTCGCCGCCGCCCATGCTTCGTGGCACCTTCTTGGCCTACGGCAGCCTGCTGCGCGAGGACGAGCTCCTTCGCAGCATCCGCCAGCTCACCGACGCCACTCCTGGCCGTGTCGTGGCGTCGGCACAGGTGCTGCGCATCCGCGAACCTCTCCTCGCCGAGCTGGGCAAGCGGGACATCCCCGTCGCCGCTGGCCCGCGTGACGCCTGGAGACAGGTGAGCGATGGCCGCGCCCAGTGTCACCTGCACGTGACCGGTGGGCTTGGCTGGGCGCTGCGAACCCGCGGCGCGTGTGGCTGGTCGCCCTCGCGTCGACACATCCAGCGCGGTTGGTTGCAGGTCGGCCTTGGGGCCCCCGTGGCCTTCTTGTCGTACGTTGGCGTCGTCTTCTCGCTCGGCGCGCTCGGCAGCCAGACCGCCGCGGTGATCGCCGGCGCGCTGGGCATGATGATCAGCGCGCCGTTGCTGGTGCTGGGTGGCTGGTCTGTCGCGGTGGGTGCCGCGAGCCTGCGATACGGCCATCAGCTCCGACGACACGGGCGATAAGGGGTTGGCTAGAACACCCGGCGCCGCATCTCCATCTGCTCGGCTTCGGTCTTGCAGTCGATGCAGTGGGTGGCGACGGGGCGTGCCATCAGGCGCCGCTCGGCGATGTCGTCGCCGCACGCGGTGCAGATGCCGTACTCGCCGTCGTCGATGCGCTTGAGCGCCTCGCGGATCTTGCCCACCAGTCGGCGATCGCGATCCTGCAGACGCAGCACGAAGTCTCGGTTGGTCTCGTCGGCCGCGATGTCGACCGAGTCGGTGAGCGCCTCACGCTGCTCGGTGAGGGTCGACACGGTTTCGCTGGCGCCCTGCAGCAGGGCCTCGAGGCGGTCGTTGAGGAGCTTGCGGAAGAACTCCGCGCGGTCGGTTTCCATAGGTTGCCTCCTGACGTCCGCCACATGCGATATGAGGGCGAGCCGCGCTTCTAGTCCGCTTCCTGACCCCTGGCAAACACCGCTGTTCCCCGTCTTCTCGCTTCTGGCCTCTCTCGCCCTGGCTGGCGACGACCTGATGACCCCTACTGGTCAGGCTCAGGCGGGTGCGCTGGTGGCCAACGGGTGGGACAACGGAGCGGTCACCGTGAACCCCGCGGCGGGGGCGATGGCCCAGCGTTTCGATGCGCACGCCCACTTTGCCGCCGGCGAGCAGACCGAGCTGTCGGCGACCGCCGTCGATGCGTCGGCGCAGTCCAGCAAGCTGGTCTTGGGAGTGGGCTTTCGGCGCACCACCTGGGAGCCGCCGTATACCGACGATGACCTTCCAGGATGGTATTCGGGCGAGTTCCCATCCAACGTCAAGCGCCAGACCGAGCTGCAGGCGGGGGCGTCGTACCCCTTCCTGGACCGAAAGTTCAGCCTCGGCGTGGGTGGGACGGTGTCGTACTACGCGAACGACCGCCAGGGAAAGGGCTGGAGCGGCAACGTCGATGTGGGCGTGGCCGGGCGGCCGCAAGACTGGCTGGTGCTGGGCCTGGTGGGCCGCAACCTGGTGCCCATCGAGCAGACGCGGGACATGCCGCTGGGCGCCCTTGGCGGCGTGCGCATCGAGAAGCCCGAGGTGGGTGGCATCGAGCTGGATGGCGGCTTCGAAGTGCACGATGGCGCGTTCGTGCCCGATCTTCGCCTGGGCGGCGAGTTCGGGGTGGACATCGTGCGCATCGCAGGCGGGTTCTCGTACACCGGGGCTCCGGTGATTCACGGCGGCATCGGCTTCGTGAACGAGAACGGCGGGCTGCGCTACGCGATCCGCGCGCCCCTGGATGGCACACCGATTCAGCACACGGTCGGCATCGTGCTGTTCACCAAGCCGGTGTTGAGGCCGTAGGCGGGATCCAGGGGGTCTGGCAACCAATGGTCGTGCGTAGATGCGCGGTGCATGGGGGTTTACCCGAGTCGGCACTGCGCGATTACCAATGGTCGGGCTGAGACGGCCGCTTGGCGGCGTGCTGACTGCGGAAGTTCAGGGCCGATCTGCTCGCAGAGAGGCGCTGGACTTCCGAGCTGCCTGACAGACGCGGGCTGAACTTCCGCAGGGGCCCTACTGCAGGCCGGTGTCGTACGGAACAAGGTCGATTTTCGAGGCGTCGGCCGGCGCTGGGCATGGTCCGGCCCCTGAAAAGCGGAAGTACAACCGCGTTCTGTGCCCCGCTGCGGAAGTTCAGGGCCGTTCTGGTCGCAAAGAGCCCCTCAGGTTCCGGCGGGGCGTGCTCGGCCAGCCGGCCTGGTGGGGCCGAGCGTCGCCCCGCGCCGGAGGCTGCAGGACCGACCATTGGTAATCGGCACTGGCCCGATCCCATGAAACGGCCTGCAATGGGAATCCACCGCCGACCATTGGTTGCCAGACCCCCCGACCCCCGTCACCGATACGCCTTCGGCAGCCACACGTCCCACACCAAACCCATGCGCTCCAACAGCCGGATCACCGTCCACGACAGGTCGCTCCCGCCCTTCAGAGCGTGCCGAGCGCTGCGCGGGTAGCGGTGGTGGCTGTTGTGGTAGGCCTCGCCGTTGGTGAGGGGTGCCATCCACCACACATCGCGGCTGCCTTCGGGGGTCTCCCAGTTGCGCACCCCCACGCGGGGGTGGTGGCACACGCTGTTGACCGCCCACGAGCTGTTGGTCAGGAACAGGTGCAGCACCCACAGCGCAAACAGGCCCCACCAGCCGCCCAGCGCCCAGGCGAGTGCCAGCTGCAGCGCAAAGTAGGCGCTCATCACGAAGGGCACCTCCAGGAAGCGCATCAGCGGCTCTTGCATGAGGTCGTGGCACAGATTGCGCCACTCTGGCGGATTTCGGCCCATCACGCGCCGCAGGTCGTGCCACACGATGGTGACCTGCTGGCCAAAGCCGCTCGCGGCATACAAGAAGCACAGCACGGGGTTCTTGCTGTTGATCAGCCAGCCGGTGTGGCTCCACCACACCCCGTCGATGGGGCTGTGCGGGTCGCCGGGGCCGTCCGACTTGGCGTGGTGCAGGCGGTGGATGCCGACCCACAGCACCGGTGAGCCCGAGAAGCTGGCCCCCAGCAGCGTGAAGAACCAACGAACCGGCGCGACGGTCTTGAAGCTGCGGTGCGTCAGCAGGCGGTGGTACCCCACCGTGTTGCCCAGCCCCATCAGGTTGCCGAGCACGAAGACGCCAAAGATGGTCCAGAAGGTGGTCACGCAGGGGGCATCTATCCTGCGTCGCTGCGACAGGAATGGCGCATGTGAGCGACGGGCCACGCTCCTCCCTTGCTCGATCGCTGGCCCGGGGCTTGCACAGGGCGCGCACATGCGTGCACTTCCCCTGCTGATCGCCCTCGCCGCCGCCCTCACGGCGTGCGACACCTCCCCAGATGCGCCCCCCGACGACTTCGACTTCGACGCCTACTTCAAGAGCCCGACCTACTACACGGTGGTCCGCGGCGACTCGCTTGGCGTGATTGCACGGAGCCATGGCGTCGGTGTCGACGATCTCAGGCGGTGGAACGGCCTCGACGGCGACGCCATCGACATCGACCAGAAGCTGCTCATCTGGGAGGGCGGCGAGCCTGCTCCGCTGCCCAAGCGCGGGCGCACCCGTGTGGCCGCCGCCAAGACGGTCTCGCCAGCCGTCGCCAGCGTGCTGCCCGAGGACTGGGAGCCCCCGGCCATGGCGTCGACAGCGGGCGTGCTGGGCGTGCTGGGGCTCGGGGCCCAGGGCATCGGGGATGCCGACCTCGAGGCGACGCTGGCCTCGACCAGCACGGTGCGCTCGGCGTCATCGGGTCCGTCCACCTCGCTGAGCGGCCGCTCGCGCATCGGACAGGGTGAGGCGGACGAGATGAGCGTGTCGATCAGCACCCGCTACGACCCCTCGCTGTCTGGCGGCACGAGCTTCGGCAGCGCCGCGGTGTCACCGCCACGGCTGCCCATGCCCGGCCGCAAGCGCTGCCTGGCCGGACCCACCGGCGCTGGGCTGGGCGACCATGGGGCGGTGATGAGCCAGGGGCTCTCGGGCGGGCAGATCAGCCAGAGCCTGCGCGGCTTCGTGGGGCACACCGCGCGCTGCGTGCCGCGGGGATCGACAGGCGCCTTCAGCGTGATGACCGAGATCACGGTCGGCTGTGACGGGCGCGTGATGCGCGCGGACCTGGTGCAGAGCGGTGGCGCCCCGACGAGGGTGGTCAGCTGCATCGAGCAGACGCTGAAGTACGCGAGCTTCCCGGCCCACGCCCAGCCCGATGGCTTCACCTTCCAATACCCGATCCACTTCGGGCGGTAGGGTGCCCCATGCCCACCCTCCTCTTCCTCGCCCTCGCCTGCACCTCCGCTCCCCCCGAGCCCCCGCCCACCCCTCAGGAGCTGTACGACCTGGCGCCTGGCGACGTCGTGATCGTGGACGCGAATGCCATGGTGGTGGTGCGTGAAGGGCGCATTCAGTCGGTCGGGCCCGCGCCCGAGGGGGTGGTCGACCTGCCCGACGGCGGCACCATCCGCACCGTCGATCGCGTCACGGCCGGCTTCGTCGATGCCCACGCCCACCCCATCGGGGTTGGCAAGAACCTGGCTCAGCTCGATCTCAGCGGGGCGGCGACCTACGAAGAGACGCTGTCTCGCATCCAGGCCGCGAAGGTCCCCGCTGGCGGCTGGATCCTGGGCCGCGGCTGGGATCAGAACGACTGGTCCGATGCGCCCGAGGGCGGCTGGCCCCTCGCCCGCGATCTGGATGCCCTGCACCCCGACACCCCCGTGGCGGTGCGCCGCATCGATGGCCACGCCCTGTGGGCCAACGCCGCGGCCATGCGCGCTGCGGGGGTCACCGCCGCCACCGAGGCCCCCGACGGCGGGCGCATCCTGCGCGACGACCAGGGGCAGCCGACCGGCGTGTTCGTCGACAACGCGATGGACCTGGTGAAGCGCCCAGAACCCACCGATGCCGAGCTGCTGGCCTGGGCCCGGGCCGGTCTCGCGGAGTGCGCTCGAACCGGCCTCACCGGGGTGCACGCCATGGGGGCCAGTGACCGCAGCGTGGCGACGTACGAGAAGCTGGCCGCAGCGGGCGAGCTGCCCATCCGCCTGTGGGTGTACGTCGACCCGGGCAGCCAGGCCGCCAAGAAGCTGCACACCAGCGGGCCCTGGACCCAGGGGCGGCTGAAGGTCGTCGGCATCAAGGCCTACGCCGACGGGGCGCTGGGGAGCCGCGGCGCGCTGCTGCACGCGGAGTACAGCGACGAGCCGGGCCACACCGGACTGCAGATCACCCCGCCCGACGAGCTGCAGCGCATCACCGCCGCCGGGCTCGCGACCGGCGCTCAGACCGCGGTGCACGCCATCGGAGACAAGGGAGTGTCCAACGTGCTCGATGCCTTCGAGCTCGCCAAGCGCGACCACCCCAACAGCGAGCTTCGGCTGCGGGTGGAGCATGCCCAGGTCGTCCGAGAGGCCGATTTCTCGCGCTTCTCAGCGATGGGGGTGGTGGCCAGCATGCAGCCCACCCACGCCACCTCGGACATGCCCTGGGCCCAAGATCGGGTCGGCAGCGAGCGCATCGGAGGTGCCTACGCCTGGCGCCGCATGCTCGACGAGGGGGCGGTGCTCGCGTTCGGCTCCGACGCGCCGGTCGAGAGCATCGATCCCAGCCACGGCCTGTGGAGCGCGACCACCCGCGCCGGCGCCGACGGGGAGCCCGCGAGGGGTTGGACGCCGGGGCAGAAGCTCAGCACCGCCGAGGCGATCAGCGCCTTCACGCTGGGAGCCGCGAAGGCGGTGCACGAGGACGAACACCTGGGTCGCCTGGCTGCCGGCTACGAGGCGGACCTCACCCTGTGGACGGTCGAGCAGACGCCTCATGGAGAGCGGTGGAAGGCCGCTGGAATCCTGGTGGACGGGCAGCTCGCGAACTGACCCTCATGGGTGCGCGGTGGAACTTGTGCCCGGGCCCGCGTTCTAATCCAGGGCATGTTCAAGCATCTGTCGCGCTCCATCGTCTTCGGTTTCGGTGCCACCCTCGGCCGCGAGGCGGCCAAGAACGCCCTCGAGTGGGCGGAAGGCCAGCTGCCCGGCGGCGAGGACGAGCCCGAAGAAGCCGTCGAGCCCGACGCTCGGGGGCGCCTGCTCGAGAAGCGTCGGCTCGAGCGCGAGCGGGAGTCCCGCGCGGCCGCGGAACTCGAGCGCCTCAAGAAGAAGCTCGGTCGTTAGCTCTGAACGTCGACGCAGCGGCGCTGCAGCTCGACGTCGGCCGGGTTGGTCTGGGCGACCTTGTCGGCGAGCTCTTCGATGGCTCCGGTGGAGCGGGCGTAGCGCAGGGCGTGCCGCCAGGCCTCGGTGGCCTCGTCGGCAGACGCGCCTTCGTTGCGGATGTTCTGCGCGAAGAAGGCAGCGATCTCGGTGATCTCCGGCTCGGTCTCGGGCATGATGGTCTCCTCTCTTGTCATGTCAATGCATGACCTCAGAGACTATATCAGAGGTAGCAGCCTCAAGACTCGCAAACCGTGCATTCCAGCGCAGATTTCTTTGCCTGACTGGGCCACCAAGCGACCGCGCGGGGACAGGCGAACGTCGGTGTCGATGCGCCACCCCAGCTGATGCAGCTGCTTGCCCGACCACGCACCGGGGTTGCCGCTGTACCCCGGCAGACCCATCAACACGCGCGCCTCGGGCATGTGCTCGCGGAGGTTGGACAGCAGGGTGCGCAGCGCCACGGGCTCGAGGCGCCCGGCCAGGCCCTCCATGACCACCACCGGCTGGGTGGTGCGGTCGGCGGGCCTGCGGGTCTGGCTCCAGCTGCCCTCGGCCTCGGCGCGGCGCTCGACCTTGTCCCACAGAGCGGCGTAGGGCGAGTCTGCGAGCAGCTTGTTCTTGTGCTCGAGTAGCCCCGGCGACTCGATCTCGATCAGCTTGTCGACGGTCTGCCCGATGATGGGAAGCAGGCGGTACCAGCGCGCATCGAAGCCTCCGCCGAACGACATCAGCGTCATGCGGCGACCCAGGCTGCGTGTGCGATCGACCTCTTCGCCGATGAGCTCGTCGACGATGCTGGTGCGCGCGCGGATGGTGGTGAAGGCTGCAGGCGCGCTCTCGCTGTGCAGCAGCGACGGGTGGGTGCGGATGAGCCACGCGGCCACCGGGTCGACCGGACGCCGGATGCGGCGACCCTCAACCGCCCCCAACGCGTACAGCGTCAGGCGGGCAATCAGCGGCAATCGCACCTCGGGAGCACGACCGCCCTGCGACGGGAACGAGAACACCAGTGGACCTCGATGGGAAATCCGACACGCGAGAGAGAGGGACCATGGTGCAATCAGGGCGCACTCTGGTGCAAGGCTGCGTTTGATCCTGCCCCGTGGGACGTGGACTTCTTGACGTTTGGGTGCCGTCCATGGCGAAATGCCGAGCGGAGCACCACTCGATGCGCTTTTCGATATTGCTCGTGATCGCCGCGGCACTCGCGCCGGGCTGCACGGCCATCAACGCCTCCTACCACCTGGTAGATGCCGAGATCACCGTGAACAAGTCCCGGGACTACGGTGCCGACGTGCACGCGGTCTACGAGTACACCATGGCCCTGCGCTACCTGGACAAGGCGCGCGAAGAAAATGGCTACTCCGAATACAAGCTCTCGGCCGAACTGGCGCAAACGGCTGCGGAGTGGGCCGACCAGGCCGTCATCTCGATGGACGAGCGCGGCCTCAAGAAGGGCGACCCGCCGGCCTTGCTGCCCGGCCAGGCCGCGCCCGCCAGCACGGCTCCGGCCGACACCCCCACCACACCGCCCGCACCCACCGGCGGCGGGGGCTACAAGGTCCCTGCACCTGGAGGCGGCTGAATGAAGCGCAAGCTCGGCCTTGTCATGGGCCTTCTCTGGTTCGTCGTCGCCTGCGTCGACCCCCGCGTCGTCAAGCGCACCCTCGAAGACGCCGAGGACGTACTGGTCGAGGCCAACCGCGTGCACGCCCGGCTGTGTGCGCCCGAGCCCATGGCCAATGCCGAGTCCCATGTCGGCTTCACGCGCGTCGAGTTCAAGCAGGGCTACGTGCGCCGCGCCGGCGAGCACGCCGACTTCGCCCTCGAAGAAGCCCGCCGCGCCGTCGAGCTGGCCACGCCCTGCGGAACGGCCGACCGCGACGGCGACACGATCGTCGACATCATCGACCAGTGCCCCGACGAGCCCGAAGACTTCGACGGCGTCGAAGACGAGGACGGCTGCCGCGACATCGATCCCAACGGCGACGAAGACGGCGACAGCATCGTCAACATCGACGACGACTGCATCTTCGAGCCCGAGGACTTCGACGGCCACGCCGACGAGGACGGCTGCCCCGAGACCAGCGACGATACCGACGGTGACGGCTACATCGACGTCAAGGACAAGTGCCCCGAAGACGCCGAGGACTTCGATGGCTTCCAGGACGACGATGGCTGTCCGGAGCCCGACAACGACGAAGACACGATCATGGACATCCACGACTCGTGTCCGCTCATCCCCGAAGACCTCGACGACTGGGAGGACGACGACGGCTGTCCCGATCCCGACAACGACCTGGACGGCATTCCCGACGTGCACGACAAGTGCCCCAACGAGCCCGGTCCGCGTGACAACGAGGGCTGCCCGGTGCTCGATCGTGATGGCGACGGCATCGCCGACGTCAACGACAAGTGCCCGGACGACCCCGAGACCTACAACAAGTACCTCGACCAGGATGGCTGCCCCGACACGCCGCCCGCCCAGGTCAAGGTCACGCGCAAGATGATCGAGATCAAGGAGCAGATCAAGTTCGACGTCAACAAGGCGACGATCCGCTCCGAGTCGTTCACCGTGCTCAACGACGTGTACACCGTGCTCGTCGACTCGCCGGCGATGACCCTGTCCATCGAGGGCCACACCGACAGCGACGGCAGCGACGACTACAACCTGCAGCTGTCCAAGGACCGCGCGGCATCGTGCCTGCAGTACCTGGTCAAGAAGGGTGTCGACAGCAGTCGCCTGGTGTCCGAGGGCTTCGGTGAGACCAAGCCCATCGACACCAACCGCACCCCCGAGGGCAAGCAGAACAACCGCCGCGTCGAGTTCGTCATCACCAGCCAGTGAGCGAGCTGCGTGAGGGGCCCGCGACCGTGGCCGCTCACGACCTCCGGCGCCGCAATACCATCAACGCCAGCGGTGCGGCGAGCCACGGGGCGCGCCCGGGGGCGTCGGCGCGGCACCGGCAGCCGCCGCCCGCGAACACCTGCAGGACCCCGGCCGACTGCGTGCCATCAAAGGGTGTGCCCGTGTCGAGTGCGGTGTCTGGCGGCTCGGCAGTGTCCGCCGTGTCTGAGATGCCGGTGTCTCCGGAGTCTCCGGTGTCTCCGGTGTCTCCGGTGTCTCCCGGTTCGGGGTCGAAGTCGTCGATGTGCGCCAGCAGGTTGCCGAACAGCCGTCCGTTGGGCGTGCCCGAGAAGCCGCCGCCCAAGAGGGTGTAGCCACTGAACAGGTCGATGTCCCCGAAGGCGTACACGCGGCCGGCGCCTCGGTTCTCGATGGCGACGACGTCGATGCCCTGCTGGTCGCGGGCCAGGGCGACCGCGCCGGCGGGGATGGAGGTCCATCGACCGAGCTGGCCCCAGCCCTCGAAGCTGGAGACGGTGCCGAAGGGTCCGGCGAACAGCGGGTGGGCCGCGCCCGCGGGGGTGGGGACGAGCGGCGGCACGTTGCTCTGCGGGTCCAGGTCATAGCCCAGGTGGCTGCACACCTCGTCGTGGTCGACATCGTCGCAGGTGAGCCACAGCACGCCGCCGCTGGTGACCCAGCTGTCGAGCATGGCCAGCTCGGCGGGGGCGAGGTTGCCGTCCCGCACCCAGTTGACGAAGAACACGTCGACGTCGGTCAGATCGGTGGCGGCCAGGGGGCCGTCGAACAGGGTGATGCTGACCGTGAAGCCCTCGCTTGCCTCGGTGGCTCCATCCAGCATTCCCCGGGTCTCGGACAGCTCCGAGCCGTCGAGCGCCCACCCTTCCCACCCGGACTTGGCGTTGGTGAAGGAGCCCATGCGGATCTCGCCGCCATCGGCTGTCGCTGCGATCAGCGATGTCAGGACCCACAGCATGCGACAGCTCCGCTCCCGCCGTTACTCGGACGCGAGAGGTGGTTCCCTCTTGATATCGCTTCACGAGCTCGACCGTCGCGCTGCAGCGGCGCGCATGCTGCGTCTCTCCAGCCTTGTCGCCATCGGTCTGGGCGCCGTGGGCTTCGCGCTGGTCTTCCCCTACCTGTTCGCGCGCCTGCTGATGATGCGCATGGAGGGGGCACCGCCGTGGACCTTTCTGGTCGCGCTGCTCCCCCTTCCGGTGCTGGTCTTGGGGCTCGTGCGCGTCGCGCTGCGCTGGCGCGCCGCCCGTGTCGAGCGGGGCATCCTGGCCACGGTGCTCGACGACCCGGCGCCGCCGCTGACCCGCCTGCGCCAGCGCTGGACGGTCCTGGTGCGAGGGCGCAGCGCCTGGCTGATAACCGTGGCCTGGCAGCGGCTGCTCGACCGGGAGCACGATGCCGCGGCCCGTGCCTGGGTGGCGCTCCTGCAGCTCGAGCCGCACGATGCCTCTGCCCGCGCCGCCCTCGCCTACCTGGACTGCAGCCGCGGCCACGCCTCGGACGGGACGCTGACCCTGCTGGAGTCCTCGCTGGAGCATGCCGGCCGCTTCATGCCCAACCAGCTCGACGACGCCTGCCCCCTGGCCTGGGCGACTCTGGCCTGGGCACACGCCCTGCGCGGCGAGACCCGTGACCGGGACGTGGCCATCGCCGAGGCCCGCCGCGACCTGGATGGAGCATCCGGGGCCGTCGCCATCCTCGCCAAGCGCGCGCTGGAGCGGGCCTCGTGAGCGGGCCCGAGCTCGATCTCGGCGCGCTCGATCGCCAGGCGCGCTTCGAGCGGGCCTCGCGCCTGCTGGGCTGGGTGGCCATCCCCCTGGGCTTCGCGACGCTCCTGGCCGCGGTCTTTGCCAGCGTGCTCGCGCTGGCCTTTGGCATCGCAGGCACGCTGTCGGTGGTGCGCACGGCGATCGTGCTGGTGGCCGCGCCCATCCCCACCCTGGCCATGCTCACCCACTACCGGCTGCTGCGTCGTGTGCAGGACGGGATCAACGGCGTCTTCGGACAGCGGCGCAGCGGCTACACGCTGGCGTGGACGGCGCGGATCCTGGCGACCCTGGTGGGCATGTGTGCCCTGTACGCCGCGATGAACGCGCCAGACCTGGGCGCCCTTCTCGCCGGCAACTGGCCCATCCGCGCGGTGCTGCTCTGCCTGGCGACGCTGGGCGGCTACAGCGTCGTGCTCCCCCTGGTGCTGCGGGGCCCCGAGCACGCCGAGGCGCGGCGGCGCGGCCGCAACGGGAGCGCGCCGTGGCTGGTGGCCATCGCGCTGGTGGCGTCGCTGCTGTACCCGCAGACCCCCGAGATGTGGATGTTCGCGCTGGTGGCTGGCCTGTACGCCATGCGCGTGCTGCTGCCCGAGGTCCAGGCCGTCTCGGCGCTCGAGCAGGGAGACGCCGAGCGTGCGCTGTGGTGGTGCGACAGCATGCCCGCGCTGACGGGCCCCTACCTGCGGGTGCGCACGCTGGCGGCCCTCGATCGCGGCGACGAGGCCAGTGCCGAGGCCAGGCGCGCGCTCACCTCGTGGGCGCCGGTTCGCGACGCCGCTCGGCTGCTCGCCTTCCTGGCGCACCAGGCCGCCGCGCGCGGCGAGCACGAGGCTGCGTGGGAGCTGGGGCTGGCCGCGGCACACATGAACCCCAACCTGCCCGCGGCCTATGCGGCGTTGGCGGCGGCCGACCTGTACGCAGGCCAGGCCGATGCGCGCACCCTCGAGCTGGTGGAACGGGCCAGGGAGCACGCCGATCGGGGCTTTCCGGCGCAGCCGGGTCGCCGCGGGCCGGAGTTTCGCGCGCTTCATGCCTGGGCCCTTGCTGAGACGGGCAATCTACCGGGCAGTCGCGAGGCCAGCGCCGGGGCCCGGGGCGAGTTGGTCACGGCCCATGCGACCACCCGGGCGGCGGCCGAGGTGTACCTGGCGCGCTGCACGCCTAGTCGTGAGCCGTGACCTCGAGCGGGTCGCTGACCTTCTCGTTGAAGGCCGCGGGCACGGCTCCAGACGCGCCGCCGGGGCCTTCTTCGAGCAGGGCGGCCGCGTCGGTCTTCTCGGCGCTGGCGCGGTTCCAGCGCACCGGCTTGACCACCTCGTTCTCTTCGCCGCGGACCAGGCGGGCGATGTTGGTGTAGTGCGTGCCGATGGTGGCCACGGCGAGCAGGCCGGCGATGTACAGCACCGATGGCGCCAGCAGCCACGACAGGCCGATCATGCTGGCGGTAGCCCCCAGGGCGGCCACGGACGAGCGCCCGGTGCCGGCGAGCAGCAGTCCCCACACGCCGGCCGCGGCCAGGGTGGGCAGCGGAGCCAGGCCGAGCATGGCGCCGGCGCCGGTGGCCACGCCCTTTCCACCTCGAAACTCGAGATAGACGGGAAAGCAGTGCCCTAGCCAGGCGGTGACGGCGACCACGCCGCCCCAGATCATGGGTGGCCAGTCGGGCCAGGCCATCTGGGCGACCAGCACCGGCACGAAGCCCTTGGCCACATCGAGTGCCATGACCGGTCCGGCCAGCCCCCAGCCATACACCCGTGCCGCGTTGGTGGCGCCGATGTTGCCGCTACCCGCCTGGCGGATGTCGATGTCGCCTCCGTACAGGGTGGTGACCACCAGACCGAAGGGGACCGCCGCGATCAGGTAGGTGAACACCAGGAAGGCGAAGGCGGCCGTCACTTCTCGAGCTTTTCTTCGTCGAGATCCTGCTGACCGTCTCGGCTGTACTCACAGGCGAGGTCGGGGTCGGCGATGAGCATGTGCCCGTGCTTGATGTCGATCTTCTCGGTGTCGGTCACCGGGGGCATGGCCACCATGGTGGACAGGGTGCCGATGCCCTGCGCCAGGACGGCTTGATCTTTGCGTCGCTGGCCGTAGCAGATCTGCGCCACGCCCAGCTCCTTGAGGTTTCGGATCATCGGTGTGCCCACGCACTTGCTGGCCTTGCTCAGGTGCTCGACGCTCTTGCCGATGTCGCCCTTGGTGCCGGCGATCACGCCGACGATCCACCACTCGGGAACCAGGCGGTAGAAGATGCCCAGCGCCTGGTGGGCGTCGCAGGGCAGGATCTCGTTGCCGTTCGCCGCCGAGTAGCGGTACGAGCTCTCGGTGGTGGCCAGCCAGTCGCGCTCGATGTCCTTGGCCATGAACAGGCTGGACAGCACGCCGCGGGTGGTGCCCAGGCGGCCCATCGCGATGCCACGGGCGAAGCGGATGTGGGTGTTGTCGGGGTCGACCTCGAGGCCCTTGTCGGCCCACTCCTGCATCTCGGCGTAGTGGGCCTCTTTGTCGATGCTGGTGTCGGTGCGCTCGAACTTCTCGCCCACCTCGAAGCCGAAGCGCACGATGTGCCAGTACAGGTCGCCGTCCTGGGGGTTGGCGGCCTGCTGGCGCTTGGCCTCGGCGAGGCCCTCGTCGAACTTGCCGTCGAGGTAGAGCAGCTCCAGATCCCAGTGGGGATCGGACTCGTCGACCTGGCCTTCCCACCGCTTGGGCCAGCGGGGCGGGGCCTCTTCTTCTTCGGCCGCGGGGGCGTCGTCTTCGGCCGCGGGGGCCTCGGCGTCGGTGCCCTCGGCCGCTTCGCCTTCTTCGGACTCGACGACGGGCTCGTCTGCAGGGGCCTCTTGGGCGTTCGCAGACAGGGAGAGCAGCAGGAGCAGGGCATTGGTCATGGAAGACAAACCTCGATTGCGCGGGGTTTTATTCCGTGAACAGCCGCGACGCATCCCCGAGCACGTCACTGGGGTGGGTGCCCAGGTTCAAGCCCACGTCGTACTCCAGCAGCACGCGCCCTTCGGCGTCGAGCAGGCGGGTCTCGCGGCTGGCGTTCTTCTGGTCTTTGGAGCTGGCGGCGCCGAGCGCCAACGCCAGGGTGCGGTCGGCATCGGTCCACAGCTCGAAGGTGAAGCCCTTGTCGTCGTGCCACGCCTTGTTGGCCTGGGGCGTGTCGAAGCTCACGCCTACGATGCGCACGCCCGCGGCATCGAACTGGCCCTGGAGGTCGCGGTACCCGCAACCCTCGATCGTTCAACCGTAGGTCGCGGCGGCCGGGTAGAACCACATGACCGTGGGCTTGCCCAGCAGGTCGGCGCGGGTGCGGGTCTCGCCGTCCTGGTTGGTGACCGTGAAGTCGGGCACGACGACCGCGGCGCTGGGGGCGGTGCCGTAGGTCTCGCCGGTCTTGGCGCCGCCGCAGGCGAGCAGGAGGGGGAGCAGGAGGTGCATGGGGGGAGGTTAACGCGGCGTGGACCTAGATCGGCGCCCCCTTGCCGAACACCAGCCTGACCCGCGCCTGCTGCACCTGGGGCGCTACATCGAAGCTCACCCCGAAGCGGCCCACGCTGTTGTCGAAGCGGCGCGCAAGGCGCGTCCACTCCATGCCCAGGGCCGGCCCCCGGTACGAGTCCCAGGACAGGGTGGGCCCCAGCTGGACGCGGCGCCACCTCCAGGGCTCGGCGTTGCGCACGTCGAGGGCAAGGCGCGCCTCGGGAACCACCAGCCAGCCGAGGTCCCGGCGATGCAGGGTGCTGATCTGGCCCGAGATCGCCAGCGGACCGCGGCTGAGGCGTCCGACCACCCCGGGCCCCCAGCCGGTGCCGGCCTCGAGCGTCAGATCGACCCAGACCATCGGCTTGTTGGACAGCCGTCGCTCGAAGTGGCGCGCGGTGTCGGCGTCGGCGCCGCGCCAGGCCAGGCCCGAGGCCTCTTCCCAGGTGTCGATGCGGCGCGACCACGACAGCAGCTGGGCCCGCTGCCAGGCGGCGTCCTTCTGCGCCCGCGCCGCCTCCATGCTGGCCTCCTGGCGCTGGGCGATCGCCTCGAGGCGGGCGGCTGCCGCGGCGTGGGCCGAGCCGGTGGTGCGCGGCAGGGCGTGCTGGGCCAGGCTGTCGCCCAGCCACGACAAGCCCTCGCTGTCGGCGGTGCTCATGGCCTCGAGCCACACCGTCTCGCGCAGGGCCGGGGGCAGCTTGGTGTCGTGCTCCTGTAGAAAGCTCAGGACCCGGGCGTCGTGCACGCTGTTGCCCGTCGACCGGCGCGCCCGCAGCTCCATTCGCACCACCGCCGTCATGCCAAATGCGGTGGTGTCGTCGACGAGGGTGCGCGTGCTGGCGATGCGATCGCGCAGCTCGCCATAGAAGTAGGGCGGCTGGCCGTCGAGCGCGCTCTCGAGCGCCCCGAAGCTGCCTCTCAGCTTCAAGGTGAGCTCGAACAGGCCTCGCAGCTCGTCTGACGCGGCGGTCCACAGCGGAATGGCGCTCGCGGGCGCCGCGTTCTGGGCCTCGACCGCCAGGGACTTCGCCCGGCTGCTGCGCACCTTGCGCTCGCGCTTGTACTCCATGAGATCGGCCTCGAAGGCCTCGGCGGCCTGCTCGACGTCCTGGGCGTACGCAGGGGCGGCGAGCATGAACAGAGCGGGGGCCAGTGCAAAGCGCATGGAACCTCGGACAACGGGGCGGCGTCGAGGTTCTCACCGGATACACTCCACGTCCAGCAGGGGATCACATGCTCGAGCCCGGCGACCGCATCGGCGACTGGATCATCGACAAGACGCTCGGCGAGGGCGGCATGGGCGCGGTCTTTCTGGCCCACAACACCCTGTCCCAGAAGGTCCGAGCCGCGATCAAGGTGCTCAAGCCGCACAACATGGGTGACGCGCGCAAGCGCTTCGTGCGCGAGGTCGAGCTGCTGGCCAGCGTGCAGCACCCCGCGGTCGTGCGCGTGCTGGGCTGCGGCGAAGACGACACGCGCGGCCTGCTGTTCATGGCCATGGAGCTGCTCGACGGCGAAGAGCTGACCGACCGCCTCAAGCGTGGCCCCCTGCCCTTCGACGAGGCTCAGAAGTACTTCAAGATGCTGGGCGAGGGCCTGCTGGCGGCGCATCAGAAGGGCGTCGTGCACCGCGACATCAAGCCGCAGAACATCATGATCTGCACCGACGGCACCGCCAAGCTGCTGGACTTCGGCATCGCCATGCAGACCGGTGGCACCAAGCTCACCAAGGCCGGCATGGTTCCCGGCACCATCGCGTACATGCCGCCCGAGGTCTTTGGCGGGCAGCGGCCCGATCACCGCGCCGATGTCTATGCCCTGGGCCTGGTGCTGTGGGAGGCGCTGACCGGGCAAGAGGCCTACCCCGAGGACGGTGGGCTCACCCCCGACCAGAACACCGTCAAGATGATGGGCAGCAAGCTGCAGGCCGAGGCCTTCGACCCTGGCGACGGCTTTCCCGAGCCCATCCGCGACCTGGTCAAGGCGGCCACCGAGCCCGAGCCCGACACCCGGCTCAACGACCTCGACGCCTTCGTCAAGGTGATGCAGGGCCAGCAGATCAACGCCGCCGACCTGGCTCCCCAGGCCGCGGGCGGCACCTTCAACTTCGACGTCGACAAGGCCACCGAGCGGTACGACGACGCCAAGCCCAAGCCCATCAGCACCCGGCCGGCCCCGGCCCAGCCTGCGCCAAAGAGTGGGGGCGGCGCGATGCGCTGGGTGATCATCGCGCTGGTGCTGCTGCTCTTGCTGGGGGGCGGTGGCGCGGTGCTGTTGTTCGGAGGCGGCATCGCTGCGGTGTTCGGCGGCGGCCTGGCGGCCTTCTTCCTGGCCGCCGACCCGGTGCCTCCCACCAACGGGGGGCGCGAACGCCCGCCGCCCGCCGTCGTCGAGACTGTCGACGCCCCCAAGGCGGTGGCGGCGCCCGGCGGGTGGCACAAGGGGGTTGGCGCGGGCCTTCCCAGCAAGTTCCCCTTCCCGGTGCCCAAAGACGCCGAGATCACCAACGCCATGAACTTCAACAGCGGCAGCAGCAACGGGGCCATGGTGATCTACGACACCAACGAGGCCACCGAGACCATCGCCGCCACCTACCGCCGCGAGGCCGAGGCGCTGGGTCTGGCGGTGTACGAGTCCAAGTCGGGGCACACCATCAGTGTCTCGGGCATCGGAGGGGCGGGAACCCTGGCCATGAGCCTCGAGGAGTACAAGAAGGCCACCACGGTGACCGTGACCTGGCTGCTGCCCGAGTAGGAAGCCCGATCAGCGCTTCTTGTTCACGATCCACTTGTCGGAGTGGGGCGCGGTCTCGGCGAGCAGCCAGACCTGCTTGTCGTCACCGACCACCAGCAGGATGTGCTCGGCGGCGACGCTGGGATCGCGGTCGGTCTTCACGATCACCTCGTTCTTGAGCGCGCGATCGAGCAGGTCGGGGATGGTGGCGGAGTGGCCGAAGTGATCGAGTGAGAACACGCGGCCCAGTGCCTGGATGGCCTTGGTGGACGCGTACACCGAGCCCGCGCGCGAGCCGTTGGCGTATTGCTCGAAAGACTGGCGCACCGCCTCGCCCACGGCGCCTTGCGCAACGCCGACGTGGCGCTCGTGCTCCACGTAGTCGCGGCCGCCCAGCAGGCCGGCCACCTGCATGTTGGACAGGTAGGGTGTGGACTGAACGCGGCCGTCGTCGGACAGCACCACCAGCGCGGGGCCCGTGTGCAGCACGTCGTCGATGCGCTCGACGGGCACCGCCACGAAGGCCGACTTCTTGCCCAGCTCGTAGTGCGCGAGCGGCACCCAGAACTCGGGGTCTTCGTCGACCTCGGCGATCACGGGCTCGAAGACCGCCAGCTCGACCGGGGCCAGCGGGTCGGGGGGCGGCGGAGGCGGCTCCTTGTTCTTGCGGCCGGCGTGGGCGCCGAACGGGAAGACCAGAAGCAAGGTGAGCGCTGCAGTTCGCAAGGATCGTCCCGGGTTCGGATGTACAAGGCGTACCCTGGCGGACAGCTTCCGCCCAGCTCGGCGAAATAAATGCAGGGTCCTGCGGTTTCGGGCCGCGATGCTGGTAGCATCGCCGCACCCCCTGGAGGATGGTTCCCCATGCGTCGACTGACGACTGCTCTACTCTTGCTGCTTCCCTTTGCTGGTGGCTGCATCGCTCACGGCCCCATGCAGCGGGCCGACACCATCGGCGAAGGCAACTTCCAGTTTGCCGCCGAGCCCGGAATCATGGGCGCCGCCGCGGGGGGCACCAGCCTGTTCGTGCCGGCCTTCGACATCTCGGCCCGCTACGGCGTGTCCGATCGCGTCGACCTGGGTGTTCGCCTCGGTTCGACCGGGTACGAGCTCATGGGCAAGTTCATGCTCAATGACCCTAACTCGGACATGCCCATCTCGATCGCGCCCAACGCCGCGGCCATCGGTGCTGGCGGCGGCGGTGCGGGAGCGTTCTTCATCTATGGCAACGTGCCGGTGCTCATCGGTATTCCCATGGGCCAGAACCAGCTGGTGCTCGGCCCGGGCATCCAGGTCGCCGCAGGCGGTGCTGGCGGTGGCGGCACCGGCGGTGGCGCCGCCATTGGCTTCCAGCCCAACCTCACGACGGGTTTCAACCTTCGTGTCGCAGACGGCCTCCAGCTCCACCCCGAGCTGTACCTGGGGCTTCCGCTCGGAGCGGCCATCGGCACCGGCGGAGGCTCCGCTGGCTCCAGCAACGGCATCCTGTACGGCTTCCGCTTCGCCATCATCGGTGGCAAGCACCGCAATCCGAAGGGCTAGCCCTTCAGCAGCGCTTCTGCCGCGAGCCGTCCGGGAATCAGGGTGACGCCCCCTCCCGGATGGCAGCCGCTGCTGCCCACGAACAGCCCCCGTGTGCCTGGCACCGCATAGCGGGCCAGGTGCACGGTGGGTCGCAGCACGAACAGCTGGTCGAGGGCGGCCTCGCCGTGGAACAGGTGCCCGCCTTCGGCGCCGTACTCCTGCTCCAGATCGACCGGCGTCAGCAGCTCGTGACCCACGACCTGGTCGCGGATGCCCGGCCAGTAGCGCTGCATCGAGGCCAGCACGCCCTCGAGCAGGCGCTTGCGGGCCTCGTCGGTCCAGCCACCCTTCAAGGCGTAGGGGGTGCCGTGCACGAAGATGCTGGCCACGGGCTTGCCGCCGGCGTCGATCTGGCGGATGTCGAGCGGCAGCGGGCTGTCGGTGAGCTCGCCGTACTTCACGCCGTCGAAGGCGCGCTCGATCTCCAGGCAGTCGCGCACCACCGCGATGCGCTCGACAGGCTTGCCGCCCAGCAGGAGCGGCGCCGAGAGCGCCAGGTGCACCTTGCTGTCGATGCCGCGCACCCGCACGTCCTCGATGTCGCGCTCGACGTCGCCATCGAGCCAGGGCGGGGCCACGAGCTGCAGCAGGGTGCGCCGAGGCCCGATGGCCGACAGCACCTGGGAGGCGTCGATGCCCTCGCCGCCGTCGAGCTCGACGCCGTTCACGCCGCCCTTGTCGATGCGGATGCGCGTGACCCGGGCGCCGGTGCGGATCTGCACCCCGGCGGCCTCACACGCGACCTGCAGGGCGGCGACCACCGCGGCCGGACCTCCCTGGACGGTGTGCGTGCCGAACAGGTGGGAGATCAGCAGGTTTGGAGCGCCCTCGGGGCTGATCGGTCCGGCCCAGCTGCCGATCAGCGGAGCGAGGCTCCAGATGGCGCGGAACTGCGGGTTCTCAGCGAACTCGCGGGTGAAGTCGTCGAGGCTCTGCGGACCCAGCCACAGCAGCTGCAGCATGCGGTCGCGGCCCAGGCGCCGGAAGTCGAGCGCGCTCTTGGCCAGGGGCCAGATCGGCGCTTCGGTGCCGATCTCGGGCGGGGCGCTGGACAGCACGCCGCGGGCGAAGTCGCCCACCTCGGCCATCAGCTGGCGGTAGGCGTCGTAGCCCGGGTCGCTGCCGGGCACCGAGACCACCTCGCCCGACTCGGACAGGCCGTGGGTGGGCGGGGTGTCAGACAGCTGCAGCTGCAGACCCAGGGCCGCGGCGGCCTCGGGGCGCACGTGGGTGTCGTGCAGGATGCCGTGGTGGCGGTAGCCCGGGTGGAACTCGCGGCCGGCGGCCAAGCCACCCACCTGATCCCGGGCCTCGAGCAGCGTGACCTTGCGGCCCTTGCGGGCCAGGTGCAGGGCCGCCGAGAGCCCGTTGGGGCCGCCTCCAATGACGATGACCGTGCTCATACCGCGCGGTCCTCCAGCATCTTGGCCACGCACAGGGCGCCGGGTGCGGCCATCACGCCACCGCCGGGGTGCGCGCCGCTGCCGCCCAGCCACAGGTTCTTGACCGGGGTGGTGAACCGGCTCCAGCCGGGAGCGGGCCGCTGAAAGAGCATCTGCTCGAGCGCGAGCTCGCCCTGGAAGATGTTGCCCTCGGACAGGCCGAAGTCCTGCTCGATGTCCCACGGCGAGAGCGCCTGCACGTGCAGGATCTTGTTCCGCAGGCCCGGCATGTACTCCTCGAGGGTGTCGAGCACGTCGTTCTTGAACTGCTCACGCCGGTTGGGCCAGTTCTGGGGCCCCTCCTTGATGTGGTAGGGCGCGTACTGCACGAAGCAGCTCATCACGTGCTTGCCCGGAGGCGCCATGTCGCGGTCGAGCAGGCTGGGGAAGATGATGTTGATGAACGGGCGTGTGCTGTGGTCGCCGTACTTGGCCTGGTCGTAGGCCCGCTCGAGGTAGTCGATGCTGGGCGCGATGGCGACGTCGCCGCGCACGTGCTCACCGTCGCCGGGCCGGCACTTGAAGTCGACCCAGCCGTCGAGCGCGATGTTGACCTTGCCGCTGCTGCCGCGGAACTTGTAGCTCTTGATGGCGCTGGCGAAGTCGCTGGGCAGGTGATCTTCGCCCACGAAGCGCAAGAAGGTGAGCCGCGGGTCGCAGGTGCTGATGATCTGGTTGGCGGTGAGCACGTCGCCCGAGCCCTGCAGCACCACCCCGGTGGCGCGGCCGCCCGAGACCTGGATGGACTCGACCGGGGTGCTGACTCGGATCTCGGCGCCGTAGGCCCGCGCCGCGGCCTCGAGCGCCTGGCTGACGCCGCCACTGCCGCCCTTGGCCATGCCCCAGGCCCGGCTGGCGCCGTCGATCTCGCCCATGTAGTGGTGCAAGAGCACGTAGGCGGTGCTGGGGCTGCGCACGCCCAGCATGGTGCCGATGATGCCGCTGCAGGCCATGGGCGCCTTGAGCTGGCTGTTCTCGAACCACTCGTCCAGGAAGTCGACCGCGCTCATGGTGATGAGCTTGTACTGCAGGGCGCCCAGGTCGGGGCCCAGGCCCTGGAACTGGCGGCCGAGGCCCATCATCTGCCACAGGTCGGAGGGGTGCAGGCTGCCGGGATCAGGAGAGGGCGCGTCGATGATGTGCCGGGCAAAGCGCGCCAGCTGACCCATGGCCTTGCCGAAGTCGGGGTATTTGTCGGCATCTTTGCGGCTGAACCGGCTGATCTCGTCGTGGGTACGCCCCCCATCGGGCCAGCGGCACAGGCCGGGGCCGTCGTGGTGCGGCGTGAACGCCGCCTCGAGCGGAACCACCTCGAGGCCGTGCTTGGACAGCTCGAGGTCGCGGATGATCCAGGGGCGCAGCAGGCTGACCACGTAGCTGCACACGCTGTACTTGAAGCCCGGGTACAGCTCTTCGGTGACCGCCGCGCCGCCGCACAGGTGCCGGCGCTCGAGCACCAGCACCTTGCGCCCGGCGCGCGCCAGGTAGGCCGCGGCACACAGGCCGTTGTGGCCGCCGCCGACGATGATCGCGTCGTAGTGGTGCTTGGACGTCAAGGTGCTGGCCTCCCCGAATCGGAATGTGGGGCAGGCGTCCCGCCTGCCGAGCTGGCCGATGGCAGGCGGGACGCCTGCCCCACGCTCGAGGGGCGGCCCCGGCCTGGGGTGGAGCGACGACGCTCGGGGTCGAAGGCGGGGCGCTCGACGACGTGGCAGACCACGTCGGTGCGCCAGAAGTCGACGGTGTACTCGACCCGGCACTCGGTGCCGAGCGCCGTGTACGGGGTCATGACCTGCGCGATGCCCAGGTAGCGCTTGGTGGTGGGGGACCACACGGTGCTGGTGACCTGGCCCACCTGGGTCTCGCCGCTAGCGTCGAACAGCGGCACCGGGATGCGGCAGGCGACGGGCGCGAGGTGCGGAGGGGTGTCCTCGGCGTGGTGCATGCGCTCGAGCTCGGGCCAGTCCAGCTCGATGCCCACGATGTCCCACTCGGGGTTCTGCGACTCGCGCTCCAGCCGAGCCATGCCCAGGAAGGGCTCGTCTCGCTCGAGGTCGACGGTCTTGCCCAGGCCGATCTCGTAGGGCGACGACAGCTGGAAGTCGTTCACGCAGCCGCGGGCCGAGCGGTAGTCGACGCCCTGGAGGATGTAGCCGGCCTCGATGCGCAGCACGTCGAGCGCGTCGAGGCCCATGGGCTCGATGCCGTGCGGCTGACCTTCTTCGATGATCGCGTCCCAGACCGTGAGCGCGTCGGCGTTCTTGCACCAGATCTCGAAGCCCAGATCGCCGGTGTACCCGGTGCGGCTCACCTCGACCTGCACCCCGCCGGCGAAGGTCAGGGGGCGCACCTTGAAGTAGCGCATCTTGTCCAGGTCGAAGCCGTCGATGAGCGGGTTGAGGATGGCGCGCGCTCGGGGGCCCTGAAGCGCCAGCGCAGCGATGCTGTCGGTGGAGTCGACGATGGTGACGTCGTAGCCGCGGCTGAAGCGGTGCAGCCAGTGCAGCCACGGCTCCGAGCTGGTCATGCGGAACCAGTCTTGGCCGATGCGGGCGACCGTGCCGTCATCGAGCGCCTCGCCGGCCTCGTCGACCATCACGCCGTACACCACCGAACCCACCCCGATGCGGCTGATGTCGCGTGTCCACAGCCGGGCCAAGAAGCGTCCTGCGTCGGGGCCGGTGACCTCGTACTTGTACAGGGGGGTCACGTCGAGCAGCCCGGCGGCCTGGCGCACCGCGTAATACTCGCGCTCGCTGTGGCGATCGAAGTTGCTGACGGCGATGTAGCGAGACCACTCCTTCCAGGCATAGCTGGTGCAAAGGGCGCTCGTACGGGGATGGAAGGGGGTGGTCCTGGGCATGGCTCGCCATGCTATGCCAATCGTTGTTTGGAGTCAGCCACCATCCCCGGGCACAATGGGCGGCGTCCGCGTGTTAGAGCGGACACCGGTGAGTTCTCGCGTGCATCGATTTCAACCCGTAGCAGCCGCACTGCTGTGTGGTGTGGCGCTCGCACCTGCGCTTAGCGGGGCGTACCCCTTCCACAACGAGGAGTACGACCGCAAGGTGGCAGAGGTGGCCAGCCTGGCCGACCGAGGTCTGTACTCGGCCGCCGAGGGCAAGTTCGCGGCGGTTGCGGGCAACGAAGACTACGAGGTGGGCCCCGAGCTGTACTTGATCGGCGCTCGGCTGGCGCGCGCCACCGGCAACGTGTCGCTCATGCAAGAGCGCCTGTCGGCAGCGGTCCAGCTGGGAGCCGAAGACGAGGCCACGGGCTGGTTGGTGCAGATCGAGCAGGAATACGCGCCCGTCCTGATCGTGGACAAGTCCAAGGATCTGGGCGAGCTGACCGCCGATCCGCCGCCCTTCAACCCCGACCACGCCGCCGCGGTGAGCTTTGCCAAGGCCCAGCTGCTGGTGGGCGGGAAGTTCGATGGCTACCTGCCCGTCGGGCACTACGTCATTGCGAAGGCCGAGTTCGATCTGCAGCGCGCGGACGGGCCGGTCGCCGTGAAGATCACCCGAAAGGGCGAGCGCAAGGGCGTGAGCTCCGACGATGCGCCCGACGAGGTCGAAGAGGTCGAGCCCGAAGGCGTCGATGAGCCCGAGACCGTCGAAGAACCCGAGGGCGGCGAGACCGAAGGCGAGCTCGAGACCGAGGGCGAGCTCGAGACCGAAGGCGAGCTCGAGACCGAAGGCGTCGAGGAGCCCGAAACAGTGGAGTGATGGGCAGGCGGGACGCCTGCCCCACAGCAGCCCAGACCTTGCAGACGTGGGGCAGGCGGGACGCCTGCCCCACAGCAGCCCAGACCTTGCAGACGTGGGGCAGGCGTCCCGCCTGCCCTCCCCACTACTCGTCCAGGTACCCCAGCGCCCTGAGCGCCTCGACCTCGGCGTCGCTCATGTCGCGCTCTGCGCCCTCGCTGATGCCCTGGGCGCGCTCTTTGGCGGCGGCCGCCACCTTCTTGTGCAGGTCGAGCAGGCGCTGGCGCTCGGTCGGGTGCTGGGCCAGCACGTCGACCGCCTCGCGCGGGTCGTGGCCGGTGTCGTACAGCAGCGGCTTGTCGCGGACGCTGGTGGCGTGGGGTTTGTTGAGCTTCCAGATGGACTTCCAGCCGCCCTCTTCGAAGGCGACGCGGGCGCTGTACTCGGTGAAGACCTGGCTGTCGGGAGGCGGCGCACCGCGCATCTCTTCCACCAGGCTCTGGGCCTGGATGGCCGGCAGGGTGCCCACCCCGGCCAGCTCGGTGAGCGTCGGGTTGAGGTCGAACATCTCGACCGTGTGCGCCACGCGTCTGGGGGCGAAGCCCGGTGCCTGCACGATCAGGGGCACGTGGATGTTCTCGACCCACAGGTCACGGTGCAGCCAGCTGCCGTGCTCGAAGAACTGCTCGCCGTGGTCGGCGGTCATGGCGATGACGGTGTTGCCTGCGTCACCGCGGGCGGCCAGGTGTTTCAGCAGCCGGCCGAGCTGCTGATCGGTGTAGTGAACCTCGGCGTCGTAGCGGCCGAGCATCGCGGCGGTGTGCGAGGCCTCTTGCGGCAGGTCCTGTTTGTGCAGCTTGCCCATGTCGGCCGTCGTTCCGGTCAGGCCGCCGGTGTAGTCACTGGGAACCCAGCGGGTCTCGAGCTCGCCCGGCGCCGCATAGGGCATGTGCGGGTCCATGTAGTGCACGTACAGGAAGTAGGGCTTTTCGCCCGGGTGCTGGTCGAGCCAGCGGATGGCGGCATCGGTCAGCTCGCCCGCGCTCTCGCCGTCGGCGAAGTGCTCCCCCTCGACGAAGGTGTTGGTGTCGAAGCCCTGGTCGAAGCCGTTGTCGACCTGGAGCACACGGCTCTTCAGCAGCGCGGCGGTGGCATAGCCCTTGCTTTGGAAGCGCTCGGCGAGGGTCTCGACGTCGGGGGACAGCACCTGTGCCGCGTGCAGGTCGTCGATGCCCGGCGGCGCGACCTTGGCCTTGAGGCCCAGCACGATGCGGTGGCTGGTGGGGTACAGGCCGGTGAACAGCGAGGCGACGCTGGGCAGGGTCCAGGGCGCCTGGCTGATGGCCCGCTCGAACACGACGCTCTTGCTGGCGAAGGCGTCGATGTGGGGACTGACGCCCGCCCGCTCGCTGCCGTAGGTTCCCAGGCGATCGGCGCGCAGGGTGTCGACAACCACCAGCACGACGTTGGGCGAGTCCGCGGCGAGTGCCGGGGTGGCGGCGAACAGGGCCGTGGCCAGGAGCGGTCGCACTATCCTTCGCAGCCGTCGGGCACGTTGCCTTCGAGCACGTCGGCGCGCACGGTCAGCAGGCGCTGCTGCTCGCTGTCTTGCAGATCGGCTGGGCAGTCGCCGCCGGCCTCGTTGCACAGGTCGAAGGCGAAGTCGAAGGTGGCGGTGGTGACGTCGGGCGCGTCGCTGGCCAGGGACAGCTCGAGCTCGACCCAGCACTCGCCGGCCCAGGTGTCGGATTCGATGATGGTCACATCCAGCCCCTCGTCGTTGCTGGCCAAAACCGCGGAGCAGTTCTGAGCGTCCACACCCTGCGCGATGTCTTCGGACTGGGTGGCCATCCAGGCACCACAGGCGGCGCCGCGGGCCATGCCGATGGTGGCGAACCAGCTGCGCTCGGCGCGGCAGGCGGTGGAGAGGAGGAGGACGGTGGCGAGGGCGATGATGCGATGCATGGGCGCCGCATTAACGCCTCACGAACATGCCTTCCTCATCGAAGGTGTCGGTGAACCGCCGCAGGCCCTCGTAGCCGCCGTAGCGCTGCAGGATGTGGTACGCCGACAGCCAGGCTGTGGGCTGGTCTGGGTAGGCTCGTCCGGTCCGCAGGTTCTCCAGGGCACGGTCGGGGGGCAACACGCTGAGTGCCCAGCGTCGCTTGCGGTTGGCCTCGCTGGCGCGGAACACCCACGTGCCGGTGGCGAAGTCGCGGATGGGCGCCCAGCGGCTCGGCTTGTGCAGCAGGCCGCTGTTGTACACCAGCGACATCACGATGAACTGCTCGCGAACGGGCCGCGCCATGATGGCGCCAGCGCCGACGGCGGCCATCTTGCGGTCGGCGATCTCTTTCTCCCACAACACCATCAGCGCGGTGCCGGCGATGGCTTCTTCGTAGGTCATGTAGCGACGCAGGAAGGCGCGCGGCTTTGTGGGGGCCTTGCGGTCCTTCAGCCAGTGGGTGTGGGGGCCCGGCACCTCGTCTGGGGGCGGGATCTCGTCGTCGCGCCATCGCCCGACCACGTTCATCAGGTCGGTTCCGGCAGCATCGTCGATGCGGGTGATCAGCTGGGGGTGATCCTCGACGCCCTTGGCGATGTCGTCGAGGCCAACGTCGTAGACGGGGTGAAAGCCCGTCACCAGCAGGCTCTGCTCGGTGGTCAGGTGCACGGCTCCACCCTCCGAGATGTAGGTGACCGCCACCTCGGCGTCGGTGATGCGCACCGGGTGGCCCTGCTCGGCCTGCCACCCGTTGATCGCGGCCACGATGGCGATGGTGGACTCGCGCAGCCGCACCTCGGCCGCCGCGGTGTCGCCCACCTCGTCGAAGTAGCCGAAGTAGCGCTTGGGAAAGACACCCGAGGTCACGAAGGTGCGCGCCTTGAAGCCCTCGTAAGCGATGACGGTGCGCTCGATTCGCTCGGCGCTCGGTGATAGGCCGGCCTCGCGCTGACGAGCCAGGTTCTGTGCGATGTTCGACAGCACGACCTCCTGGACGCCGTCGGCTGGGCCGATGGCCGACAGCGATTGCTGGGTGGAGGCAGCCTCGGCCTGGGCGAGCTCGGCCAGTCGGGACTGCTCGGCTGGGTCGGGCACGTGGTGGGCGAGCTCGAGGCGCACATCGGCGAGCGGGCCAGCGCTGCAGAGCGCGGCCAGGAGGGACAGAAGGGACATGGGGGGTGGGACCGCCGTGGGGAGCGGGGGGTTCCGCCTCAGCCCCGGATCACGCCCAGCACCGCGTCCAGCGTCGCGTCGGTGACCACCGGCGGGTTGGGGTAGGCGCCGTCGATGCCTTGGAGCTTGCCTGTGTGGTAGCCCACGACCACATCGGGGTCCTTGAGCAGGTGTCCGGTCAGGATGCCGGCGACATGGGCATCGGGGGCGATGACACCCGCGGCCACGAGCTTCTTGATGCCGGCGACGGTGGCACAGCTGGCGGGCTCGGCGCCGATGCCCGAGCGGTCGACGATGGCCTTGGCGTCGAGGATCTCCTGGTCGGTCACCTGCTCGACCACCCCGTCGAAGCGCTGGATGCCGCGCAGGCTCTTGGTGAAGCTCACCGGGTTGCCGATCTGGATGGCGGTCGCCACGGTGTTCGCCTTGACCGGCACCAGCTGGTCGCTCCCGCTGTGGAAGGCGGTGTACAGAGGGTTCGCGCCGGCCGCTTGAATCACCGCGACGCGCGGCAGCTTGTCGATGAGGCCAAGCTCGAAGGCATCGAGCAGACCCGCGGTGAGCGCGGTGTTGTTGCCCAGGTTGCCGCCGGGAAGCACGATCCAGTCGGGCACCTGCCACGCCAGGTCCTGCAGCAGCTCTAGTCCGATCGCCTTCTGGCCCTCGATGCGGAAGGGGTTGATGCTGTTGACGAGGTAGATGCCCTCCGACGCGCACACCTCTTGCACCAGCGCCATGGCCGCGTCGAAGTCACCGCGGATCTGGATGGTGCGCCCCCCGTAGGCCAGCGCCTGGCACAGCTTGCCGTAGGCGATCTTGCCCTCGGGGATGAAAATGAACGCCTCCATGCCGGCGAACGCGGCGTAGCTGGCCATCGAGGCACTGGTGTTTCCGGTGGATGCGCACGCCACCGCACCCATGCCCAGCCGCTTGGCCACACTGACCGCCGCGGTCATGCCGCGGTCCTTGAAGCTGCCCGACGGGTTCTCGCCCTCGTGCTTCAGCCGCAAGGCGTCGAGCCCAACCCAGCTGGCCACGGTGGGGGCGTGGTAGAGGTTGGTATTGCCCTCGCCGCGGGTGACGATGTGCTGGGTGTCGAGCGGCAGGAGCACGTCGCGGAAGCGCCAGACGCCCGAGCGATCGACGGGCTCGCGGGAGCCCAGGCGGGCGTCGAGCTGGGCGGTGGTGACGCTGCGCCCCGGGTCGTGAGCGATCTCGAGGGTGCCCCCGCAGTCGCAGCGGTAGCGAACCTCGAGTCCGGCGGTTGTCGACGCGCACAGCACGCAGCGCAGCTTCCAGGGAACGGGCATCGGGGGCCTCCTGTCGGGGGGTGTATCCGCTGCCGAATCGGCGTACACTGGACGGCTCCAGGAGTCCCGAATGCGCACGATGATCCTCGCCCTTTCCGCAAGCTTGCTCGCCACGACCGCGGTCGCCGCCCCCATGAGCTTCAGCCACCAAGGGCGGCTCTTCGATGCCCTGGGTGCGCCCATCGACGGCACGCAAGACGTCACCTGGGGCATCTACGCACAGGCGTCGGGGGGCAGCGCGCTGTGGGAAGAGACGGTCAGCGTCGACTTCGATGGCGGCTACTTCGCCAGCGAGGTGGGCACGGTCACGTCGCTGGACACCAGCATCTTCGATGGCGACACGCTGTACCTGGGCATGGCGGTGGGCTCGGGCCCGCAGCTGCCGCAGCGGGTGGCGATCGTCAGCGTTCCCTACGCCATCCACGCGGGCAAGGCCGAGTCGGCCGATGCGCTGGCGGCGGGCACGGTCGTCGACGCGTCGGAGCTCCGCATCAACGGAAGCACGGTCATCGACGGCTCTGGTGACCTGCAGAGCACGGTCGACTTCGCCGACCTGGGCGGCTCGCTCGATGTGGCGCAGCTCCCGGCCCACAGCCACGACGCGGCCACCGACATCACCAGCGGCATCCTGTCGATCGACCGCCTGCCCATCGGGACCGCCAGCACCGATGTGGCCGCCGGCGACCACGGCCACACCGCCGTCGACGTGGGTGCCCTGGCATCGACCACCACCGCGGCCGACATCGGGGGCCTGATGGCGGGCTCGACGACCGCGTCCGATGTGGGCGCCCTCTCAGACACCACGACAGCCGCGGACATCGGTGCGCTGCCGGCGTCCGGGGGCTCGCTCAGCGGTGACCTCGCGGTGGCCGGGTCGATCCGGGTCGGCGACAGCTCGGCCACCTGCGACTCCAGCATCCTGGGCACCATGAAGTTCGACGACGGCCTGTTCGTGTGCCTGGACTCGGGCTGGGAGCAGATCTCGATCGGTCAGTTGGGCTCGATCACCAACCCCGCCGCCACCTGCCTGGACATCAAGAACGACCAGGCCAGCGCGGGCGACGGCCTGTACTGGCTGCACCCCCCGGGCGAGGCGGCCGCACTCGAGATCTACTGCGACATGACCACCGATGGCGGCGGCTGGACGCTGGTGCGGGTGTCCAACGGGACGACTTCGCCCGACCTGCGCACCGAGGCCCGCATCCAGCCCGACCAGCTCACCGCTCCCAACGTGAACGCCAACACCCAGCTGGCCTCGGCCACGGTCGACGCGATGGGCTCCATCCTGATGGCCGAGAACACCGAGGCTGGGTACGACACGCGGATCTGGTGGGACAAGAACCGGGCCAGCACCGCGTCTCTGCGGCTCATCAAGTGGACCTACAACTCCGGACTCCCCAACGAGAACTCCGCCCCGCAGTCGAGCTCTGTGGCGGCGCCCTCGGCCAACCAGTGGGGACAGAACGTCGGCGGTGGCGGCACCCACATCAACATGAACGGCACGCACCCGCTGTGTTGGGGTAGCTGGACGAACGGCACCAAGGGCCACATCTGCATCAACCGCAACAGCACCGACTGGTGGAACTACGGCACCAACGGGCCCACCAGCGGCAACGGCAACTCACGCACCGCCGTGTACGTACGCTGAGCGCTTGGGTTCGCCCGCCGCTCACGTCTTGATGGTGAACGGCGACAGCAGGTGGCCCCAGAAGGTCGTGGGGAAGGTGTCGCCCCCCTCGCCCAGTCCGACGCTGCGAATCTCGCGGCCCTCGGGCAAGAATCGGGTTCCGAAGACCACATCCCAGAAGATCAGGTTGCTGCCGTAGTTGGTGCACGACTCGTGCATGACCTCGCTGTGGTGCCAGCGGTGCAGGTCGGCGGTGGCGAAGACCCAGTTGAACCACCCGTGTCGGTAGTCGATGTTGGCGTGCTGCAGCAGCCCGTGAGCGGTGGTGAACACCGCGCTCATCACCAGCAGATCGCCGTGGGCGCCCAGCGCGATGAGGGGGGCCGTACCCAGGCTGTAGGCCAGCGCCACGCTGAACGGGTGGTTGCGGGACGACGACATCATGTACAGGCGCTCGCTGCTGTGGTGCAGGGCATGGATGCGCCAGAAGAAGGCGTTTTCGTGGGACAGGCGGTGCAGGGTGTACGTGCCCAGCTCCGAGATGAGCAGCGCGATGGGCAGCTGCAGGAACAGCGGCCAGTGCGTGGGCCAGATGGTGGTGCCCACGATGGCGGTGAGCGCCACCGAGATGGACACGACCGTCGCCACCAGCAGGGCCTTGACCGTGGAGCCTGCGATGGCCATGGAGGCAGCGTGCGCGATGTCGATGGCGAGGTCGCCGCCCCACCCTCGCCAGCTGTCTTCGTAGGGAAGCAAGCGCTGGAACACGAGGATGGGAAGGGTGCTGGCGATGGTGATCGCGAACACGATCAGACCTTCGTCCCAACCCCAGGACAACAGCACGGTTGCGGCGGCCAGCGGCGCCAGCAGAAGCACTGGAAAGACCAGGACTCGCGTGAGTTCCCTAAGCATTTCTGACCCCCCGGTCAGTATACTGACCCATCGGTCAGTACGCTTCGGATCATGATGTCAAAAAGATCCGAAGCGCCCAGAAGTCGCCAATCCCCAGCACCAGACGCCTCCTTTCACGTCTCTGGCACAGGTGTGGCGGCTGCCAGCGGACAGCTCGGCGATCGCGGGCAGCCCTTCGACGGGGGCGAGGGCCTGCAGGTGGGCCGCGCCGGTGCGTCCCAGCTGGTGCCAGCGGTTGTCGCCGGCGCAGCGGACGGTGCCCGCGGGGTCGAGCACGCAGACGTGGTTGTTGCCGGCGACCAGATCGGCGGCGGGCTCGGCGAGCGCGAAGGTCCACTCGCGGGTGGGCACCAGCTTGTCGGCGGGCCAGCCGGCGAAGGGCTCCACGAGGCCGGCCCACCGGCACGTGAGGCTGGTGCCCGACGTGGTGCACAGCGACGGGCCGTGCCCGGCGATGCGATCGGCCGGCATCAGGTCGTCGACGAACACGGGCTTGGCGGTCGGCGACAGCCGCATCTCGCCGGCGATCGGATCGATGGGGCCGCCGGTGAAGCGGCCGCCGTGGCAGGCCACGCTGCCCCGGTCGTCGAGCACGCAGGTGAAGCGCTCGCTGGCGTGCCGCCCCTCGACGCGGTCGATGACCGTGCCCAGCCCAGACCAGCTGGACCGTAGAACGCGAGGGCTCGGGGACGGCGGCGCATCGGGGCCCCAGCACGTGCTCGTGCCGTCGGCCAGGATGGCGCAGGTCCAGTCGTCGTCGGCGCGCAGCGAGATGGCGGGCCCCGCAAGCGCGATGGGAACGGGGTCGTGAGCGCGCACGCCCTCGCTGGTGCCCAGCTGGCCGGCCTCAGACGCCCCCGAGCACGCGATCGTGCCGCGGGACACCGAGCACCCGAAGGTCTCGGCCTCTTGCCGGCGTGCCATCGCCGGTGCCCGCCAGCGGCCGTAGCGGCGCTCGGCCTGGCTGGCGGTGGGCGTCCAGCACCACACCCGGCCTCGGCGCAGGCGCAGGCAGCCGCCCTCGTGGTCGACGGCCACGTCGACGGCGCGGTCGAAGCGACCGATGCGGACCGGCTCGGGCCCGTAGGCGGGGCCGCGGCACCACACCTGACCGGCGGTGATGGCGCACAGGCCCTCGTCGGCCAGCGCCAGCTGGGTGATGGCGGGCCACCCGTCCAGCTTGCGAGGGCCGAGCGCATCGACGTCGTGGGCGCCGCCGTCCCACACCACCAGGCCCCAGCACCACAGCTCGCCCGTCTGGGTGGTGACACAGGCACTGTGGGCGCCTGTCCAGAGCCGATCGACGTCTGCGGGCAGCGCCTGGGCCGCCAGGGCCAACAGCGCTGCGGCGATCACACCCGCCGCGCTCCGGGCGCATCGGCGGGGCTGATGACGGCGGTTGCGGACAGGCCGGCCGACGCGAAGGCGCGCTGCATGGCAGAGGCGGCCTCTTGGGCGCTGCGATGGCTGCGGCACAGGGCGAAGATCGAGGGCCCTGCGCCCGAGATGCTGGACCCCAGGGCGCCGGCGTCGAGCGCCGCTTCGATGGCCTGGGTGGCCCCGGGAATGAGCCGGGCGCGAACCGGCGTGACCACGGTCTCGGGAATGGAGCGGGCGAGCAGGTCGAGGTCGGAGCTGTAGCAGGCGCTGACCAGGGCTCCGATGTTGGCCGTCTGCCTCACCATGGTGGACAGGGGCACGGTGTCGGGCAGGGCCGCGCGCGCCGCCTTGGTGGTGAGCTCGAAGTCGGGGGTGACGACGGCGATCTCGAGGCCGTCGGGCACGGGCAGGCGAATGACGTCGAGCGGATCGGTGCTGCGCACCAGGATGAGGCCACCGAGCAGGGCGGGTGCGACATTGTCGGCGTGCCGGCCGCTGACCGCTTCTTCGGCGTCCATGCACGGCTCGATGAGGGCGGGCTTGCGCAGCGGCGAGCCCACCAGCAGGTTGACCGCGAAGGCGGCCGCCGCGGCACTCGCCGACGACGAACCCAGCCCCGAGCCGATGGGAAGACCTTTGTGGATCTCGAGCTCGATGCCGGCCTCGACCCCGGCCGTGCGCAGGGTGCTGATGGCGGCGACGCCCGCCGTGTTCTTGGTGGGGTCGGTGGGCAAGCCGCTGTCGCCGACGCTGCGAATGCGCACGCCGGGTGGGCCGGCGAGGTGCGCCGTGACGGTGTCACCGGGACCATCGATGGCCAGGCCGAGCACGTCGAAGCCCACACCGAGGTTGGCCACGGTGGCAGGAGCGAAGACCGAGACAGAGGAACGAGCCATGGGCGGCGGGTTAACCTTGGTGCATGCGCCCGTCCCTGTTCGTCCTCGTTCCGTGCGTGCTGCTGGCCGCCACCAGCTGCAAGCCCTCCCTCACCGGCGATCTGTCGTGGTCGACCGAGGGCGGCGGTGGCAACATCCCGCTCGAGGGTCGCTACTACGGCGATGGCGGTCTGGACGTCTTTGGCGAAGAGGACGACGCCTACTTCTCGTTCTACATCTTCGATCCGTCGACCCCGCAGGGCTCCGCCGACGGCCTGGACCTCGCCATCGACTTCGAGAGCCCGGTGGGCGACCTGGAGTTTCCGAACGAACAGCTCGCCAGCTTCTCGTGGATCCCCGACGACAGCCAGCTGCACACCCGGTACAGCGCCCACATCAGCAGTGGGCCCCGCACGCTCGACTTCTACCTCGAGTGGCACGGCGGGGACGGTCGTGGGGATGTCGAGCCGCCGGATGGTAACCAGGATCCCGGATCGCTGGGCTCGGTCGGCGCTTGTGTGTGGGCCGATCAGATCATGTGCGCCGAGTCCAGGTTCAGCTCCCAGGTCGACTTCGACGAGTTCGGCTCGGACTGTGAGGGCGACGGCGGAGAGTGGCGCCCCTACGAAGAGTGTGCCGACTGGGCCGCTCCGGTCGGCCGCTGCGAAGACGTTCCGGGGCCCGGCGAGACGTTTGCGGTTGTCTACTTTCAAGAGTCTTGCGACGTGATCGGCGATCTCGGCCAGGCGTGCGACGACCTGGACGGCACCTACGTTCAGGTCGAGGGGTGCGACTAGCCGAGCACGGAGGCCTGTGCTCCTTGGGCGAGGCCTGTGCTCCTTGGGCGAGGCCTGTGCTCCTTGGGCGAGGCCTGTGCTCCTTGGCTGGCTGCAAGGAGAACGGGCCTCCGTGCCCGTTTCTGCCCGGCGAAGGCGGCGGTGCCGCTACGCCCGCTCCCTCGCGATGCGAAAGATGTCGCCCAGCACGCCCATGGCGGTGACCTGAATGCCCGCTCCGGGGCCGCTCACCACCAGCGGCCGGTCGTTGTAGCGGCGGGACTCGAACACGATCATGTTGTCGGTGCCGGACAGTCCGCCCAGCGCGCTGTCCTTGGCGACCGCCTGCGGACCCACCACCAGGCTGCCCGCCTGGACGCGGGCCACGTAGCGTACGGCCTTGCCTTGGGCGTCGGCGTCGGCCAGGCGGCGGGCCATGGCCTCGTCGAGGGTCTGTAGGCGCTCGAACAGCTCTGGAAGCGGTGTGCCAGCCCATTCAGCGGGCACCAGGCCCTCGAGCTGCACCGGGGTGTCGTCGGGCACCAGGCCGCTGATGCGGCCCAGGATGATGGCCTTGCGGGCGACGTCGGCGCCGGACAGGTCGGCGACCGGGTCGGGCTCGGTGTAGCCCAGCTCGACGGCCTCGCGCACCGCGGCCGAGAAGGCGTGGCCCTCTTGCAGCCGCGTCATCAGGAAGCCCAGGGTGCCGGAGAGGGCTCCGGTGGCGGAGCGCAGCTGGTCGCCGGTGTCGACCAGCATCTCGAGGGTGTCGACGACGGGCAGCCCGGCTCCGACGGTGGCCTCGGCGCGCAGCACGCCTCTGGAGGCGGCGGCGGCGGCCTGAAGGGCGGTCCAGTCGGTGAAGGAGTCGGCGACGGGCTTCTTGTTGGCGGTGGCGACGTCTCCGCCTGCCTCGAGGGCGGCCAGGAAGGCCCCCACCGAGGTGCCGGCATCGCTGACGTCGACCAGGACGGGCCGCGACAAGCGGTAGGCCATCGCCGCGTGCACCATGTCCACGGGGTCGGTGGCGGCGACGGCGCCTTCGAAGGCCGCGAGCTTGCTGCCGGCGGCTTTGTGGTCGAGCAGGCGGGTCAGCCGGTCGCGGGGCAGGCCGGCGGGGTCGAGCACGAAGCCGCTGCGGTCGCAGACGGCGACCACCCGGGGCTTCAGATCGTAGCGCTGCCAGACGTGCTCGTGGGTGTCGAGCAGCTGGTGGACGAGCTCGCGCCCGATGCTGCCGCAGCCCAGGAGCATGAGGTCGAAGCCGCGCGGGTGCTCGACGCCGGTGTCGATGCGGTCGAGCTTGAACTCCTTGTGCAGGGCACGAATGCCGCTGGCGATGTGCTGTTCTTGCAGCGCCAGCGAGATGTTGAGCTCACTGCTGCCCTGCGCGATGGCCAGCACATTGGCGCCGGACGCGGCCAGGCAGCCGAACACGCGCGCCGCCACGCCTGGGGTATTGGCCATGCCCAGGCCGACGGCGGCCACCAAGCCCACGCCGTCGCGGCGCACCACCTCTTCGATGTCGCCTCGGGCCAGGTCGGGGCGGAAAGCGGCCTTGAGGGCCGTGGTGGCCTCCCGTGCCTGCGCACCGGGCACGGCGAAGGTGATCGACGACTCCGAGGAGGACTGGCTGATCATGGTGACGCTGATGTCTCGCGCCGCCAGCGCCGAGAAGACCCGCGCGGCGACACCTGGAACACCGGCCATTCCCTTGCCCTCGACGGAGATCAGGCTCTGGTCGCGAATGGCGGTGATGGCCTTGACCGGGTGGCTGCCGGGGGTGAAGCCGCCGTCGACCACCGTGCCCGGTGCGCTGGGGTTCATGGTGTTTCGGGTGCGGACCGGGATGCCGTGGGTGCTGACCGGGATCATGGTGCGCTGGTGCAGCACCTTGGCCCCGTAGAAGCTCATCTCGGCGGCCTCGCGGTAGTTGAGCTGGTCGAGCACGCGGGCCTCGGGCACGATGCGCGGATCGGTGGTGAACACACCGTCGACGTCGGTCCAGATGGTGACCTCGTCGGCGCGAAGGGCGGCGGCCACCAGGGTGGCGGTGTAGTCGGAGCCGCCGCGGCCCAGGGTGGTGGTGGCGCCGTCGGGCGCGCGCCCCACGAAGCCCGTGACCACGGGCACGCGCCCGGCCTGCAGGTGCTCGCGCAGGGCAGCCGCGGTGGTGCGGTCGCTGACGCTGCCCACCGGCTCGGCCTCGCCGAAGCTGCCGTCGGTCTCGAGGAAGGTGTCGGCGTCGATGGCGATCGCGTCGACGCCGCGCTTGCGCAGGGCCAGTGCCACCAGGCGGATGGCCAGCTTCTCGCCCATGGCGAACAGCCGGTCGCGGGCCCGCGAGGTGACCTCGCCCAGGTAGATGCTGGCCCGAACGATGTACTCGGCCTCTTCGCAGAGCTGTTCGATCTCCGCGGCGACCTCGTCGCTGCCGCCCAGCGCCGCCAGGGCCTCGCGGTGGCGGGCCCGGATGCCGTGAACCAGGTCGATGCCGCGCTCGCGCTCGCCGGTCTTGGCGGCGCCTGCCGCGGCCACGAGCTGGTCGGTGACCTTGGTCATCGCCGAGCTGACGACGACGAGGTGCTTGCCCTGGGCTTGCTGTTCGACGAGCTGTGCGACGGCGGCGATGCGTTCGGGGGACCCGACACTGGTGCCGCCGAACTTGTGGACTTCGGTGCGCATGGAGGGGCGGTAATTCGGGCAGCAGACGGGTGCCGCAAAGTCAGGGGGTCAGATCCAGGCCTCTGGCACCGCCTGGAAGCTCGCCGGGATGGTCTGCACGCACAGGTCGATGAAGGCCCGCACCTTCGCCGGCAGGTGGTCGCGTGCCGGGTACACGATCGAGATCGAGCCCTTGTTGCCGACGGTGTCGGGCAGCACCGGGACCAGCTCGCCCCGCTCCAGGTGCTGGAGCACGACCACCACGGGAATGCACGCGATGCCCAGACCGGCGACCGCTGCGGCGCCCAGCAGTCCCGGGTCGTCGGCGGTGATGCGACCGCTCACCGGCACCGAGCCGCCGGCGAGCAGGGGCCAGGCTCGCTCGGGGAGGTCGTCGATGAGACCGCGGTTGCAGTCGTGGTCGCTCAGGTCGTCCGGGGTGCTCGGTGTGCCGCGGGCGTCGAGGTAGGCGGGGGACGCCACGCACATCCTGCGTGCCGGGCCGATGCGTCGGGCGATCAGCGAGCTGTCCACGGCGGGCCCGCCCCGAAGTGCCACATCGATGCCCTCCGCGACCAGATCGACGCGCCGGTTGGTCTGCAGCAGCTCGAGCTCGACCTCGGGGTACCGGCGGCAGTAGTCGACGAACAGCTGCCTCACACCGATGTTTCCACCGGCCTTGGGGATGGACACGCGCAGGCGCCCGCGCGGCTCGCCGTCCATGCACTGAACGGCCTCGGCCGCCTCGTCGAGCTCGGCCACGATGCGCCGCACCCGGTGGTAGTACTCCTCGCCCGCTTCGGTCAGCGACAAGACGCGGGTGGTGCGCTGCATCAGGCGAACGCCGAGCTCGTCCTCGAGCCTGGACAGGTGGCGACTCACGGTCGAGCGCGGCACCCCCATCGCGCGAGCGGCCGCGCTCATGCTGCCGGCTTCGACCACCCGTACGAACGTCGCAAACTCCACCATGACCCCCACTTGTTCATAAATCGCACCAATGTGGTGCGAAGTGTGCTCTTTTCGGATGCAATTCGCAACATTAGATGGAGTGCAGTTCAGAACGGAGGTTCATCCATGAACGCCAAGACCGTCGGCCTCGCCATTGCCTGGGGCCTGTTTGCATTCGCGATGCTCGGAGCCGGAGCCACCAAGCTCATGGCCGACCCGATGCATGTCACCAACTTCGTCGACAACTGGGGCTTCGGCACCGGGTTCATGTACTTCACGGGCGTGGTCGAGGTGGTCACGGCCGTGCTGCTGGTGGCCCGGCCCACCCGCTTCTACGGAGCCCTGTTGGGCACGGCCACCATGCTCGGTGCCTTCGCGACGCACCTGATGTTCGCCGAGTGGGGCGGCCTGGGCGCGCCCATCGTGCTGGGGGCGCTGGCGGTGCTGACCGCCTGGGCGCATCGGCCTGGGGCCGAAGCCCCGACGGGCGCTGCGGCAACGGCGTAGGGCCCCGACCGCGCCCGGCTCGTCACCGCTTCTTCTTCTTGCCCGTGCCGTCGCCGGCCACGCGCTGGACGACGACCGGCTTGAGCGTGTTGGTGATGTCGAAGCTGTGCTCGCCCAGGGTGTAGGCACCGATGGGCAGCAGGCCGTCGAAGCCGCCGGTTTCGCGCAGGCGTTCCTGGGCGAAGGTGATGCTGGAGCGCGCGTCGGGAGTGAACGGAGCCTCGGCGGGCAGCAGCTCGATGGGGGTGGCCTCGACCCGCCGCACGGTCAGGCGACCGTAGCCGGTGCGAAACACCTTCATCAGCGCGTCGAGCTCGGTCAGCTCTTCGTCCTGCTGCACGGCAACCGCGCAGCGCTGGTAGGCGTTCCAGCTGTCGCCCTGCATGCGCGCGGCTTGAGCCCCCAGCACATAGTCCGCGCTCTCGAGCGGGACGTCCATGGCATCGAGCTGCTGGTACAGGGCCTCGACCCCCTTCCAGGCGGCCTTCTGGGCACGCTTGCGCATGTTCTCGCGCAGGCGATCGGCCTCGGCTTGATCTTGTCGAGTCTCGAGACCCGGACCGTCCTCGGCGACCGCGACGGCCGGAGCGAGGGCGAGCATGGTGAGCAGCAACAGACGCATCGGCCCCCGGGTAACCGCTCAGCGGCGCCGAACCTTCCGCCAGCGTAGGCCAAGCATCACCAGGAGCCAGGGAAGCAAGCCCGCGGATCGGGACTGCTGGCAGCCACAGCCTTCGCCGTAGGGAACCGCGCTGTCGACGGGAGAAGGATCGGCGGGCACCGCGCCCCGGGCATTGTCGGCGGACGCGGTGGGCGTCGTCGTGCCGGTGTCGGCGGTGTCTTGGGGCCCGGTGTCCCCGGAGTCCCCGCTGTCGCCTGGACCCGAGGTGTCCCCCGTGTCCGGCAGGCCGGTGTCGCCGGTGTCGCCGGTGCAGGCCTCGTCTTCGTCGACCTGCACGTCGCAGTCGTCGTCGATGCCGTTGCAGATCTCGGTGGCGTCCGGGTTCACGGCGCTGTCTGCGTCGTTGCAGTCGAGCGCGTTGTCGGCACGACCGGGCACGAAGTCGCAGTCGGGATCGGGAATGCCCAGGGGGTCGCCGTAGCCGTCGCTGTCGGCGTCGGGGTACCAGTCCACCACCACCACGCCGTCGTCGATCTGGCCGTTGCAGTCGTTGTCTTGGCTGTCGCACAGCTCGCTGGCGCCGGGATGGACCTGGGGGCTGGCGTCGTTGCAGTCGCCGTCGAGGTCGGTGTAGCCGGCGGGCTCACTGCAGGCGCGCACCACGTCGCCGTCGGTGCCGTAGCCGTCGGAGTCCAGGTCGATGTAGAAGTCGGTTCCGGCTGGCGGGTCGTCGTCGATGGAGCCGTTGCAGTCGTCGTCTCGACCGTTGCAGAGCTCGGGTGCGCCGGGCTTCACCGTGCTGCGCGTGTCGTCGCAGTCCAGGTCGTTGACGGAGGTTGCGAACGGCTGGCTGCAGGCGTCGATGGCCGCGTCGGTGTCGCCATAGCCGTCGCTGTCGGTGTCGCTGTACCAGGTGCCGCGCGTGCCGGCGCCCGAGACCGCGGGATCGCTGTCGTCGCAGTCGTTGGCCAGAGGCTCGCCGTCGCCGTCGAGGTCGTCGTCGGGGCTTGTGGCGTCGCAGTCGTCGTCGATGCCGTTGTACGGGATCTCGGTCGCACCGGGGTTCACCGCCGAGTCGGCGTCGTTGCAGTCGGTGGCGTTGACGTGGCCGTCGCCGTCGAGGTCGTCGTCGGGGGTGGTGGCGTCGCAGTCGTCGTCGATGCCGTTGTACGGTGTCTCGGACAGCAGCGGGCTGCGGGCCGGATCGGAGTCGTCGCAGTCGGAGGCGTTGTCGGCGCCGTCACCGTCGAGGTCGTCGTCGGGGGTGGTGGCGTCGCAGTCGTCGTCGATGCCGTTGTACGGCGTCTCGGCGACACCCGGGTTCACCGCTGCGTTGCCGTCGTTGCAGTCGTTGGCGTTGATGTAGCCGTCGCCGTCGAGGTCGTCGTCGGGGGTGGCGGCGTCGCAGTCGTCGTCGATGCCGTTGTACGGCGTCTCGGCCAGCAGGGGGCTGCGGCTGGGGTCGGTGTCGTCGCAGTCGGCCGAGACCGCCGATCCATCGTCGTCCTGGTCGTCGTCGACCGTGCCCGCGTCGCAGTCGTCGTCGATGCCGTTGTAGTAGACCTCGGCGGCACCCGGGTTCACCGCGGCGTCGCCGTCGTCGCAGTCGTTGGCGTTGATGTAGCCGTCGCCGTCGAGGTCGTCGTCGGGGGTGGCGCCATTGCAGTCGTCGTCGATGCCGTTGTACGGCGTCTCGGTGAAGGCCGGGCTGCGCGCGGGGTCGTTGTCGTCGCAGTCGGTGCCGCGAACGCTGCCGTCGCCGTCGTCGTCGTACTCCAGCACCTGAACCCAGTCGAAGCGCACCGACGAGTTGTCTTGGCCATAGACACCGACCCGCCCGATGCTGTGGGCGCTGTCGGTCGCACTCATCACCAGGGTGCCGTCGATGCGCACCTCCAGGCTGGTGCCCTTCGCGTCGACACGAACGGTGTGGTAGGCGCTGTACGACGGGTAGCTGGCGGTGCTGTCCAGCTGGGTGCCCACCCCGTTCACGACCCTGTACAGGCGGCCGCCGTCCCAGGTCTGCGTGTACGAGCCGTCGAGGTCGGGCACCGAGTCGGTGCCGAAGGCGACCATGTAGAAGTTCAGGGCGTCGGTGAAGCGAAACACCACCCCGAAGCCGTCGTTGTCGCTGCTGTACAGGCGCGTGTTGAAGCGGTAGTCCGCCCAGCTGTTGCCCGCGCCCTGCTGCACGATGTGGTTGTCGGACGCGTCGCCGCCGCCCCAGGTGGTGGTGCTGGTGCTGTCGGTGTTGGCCGTGCAGTAGGTGCCGTTGCTCGACCAGTTGTCGGCCGTGTAGTACTTCACCCAGCCGTCGTTGCCGTGCAGGCTGGCGTGGCTGCTGGAGCAGTCGTAGCGCCAGGCCTCGATGGGTGCGGCAGACGCCGTGACCGGGAGGCCGAGCGCGAGGGTCAGGAGCAATCTCACCTGGGCATTGTGCGGCCCACTTGCCGCGACCGGCAAGGAACGAACCGGGTCGCTCTGTTCCCGATCGGTGCGGCATTCTTGGCGCGCGTGGCTGCGGACACACCGTTGACTCGGCCTTTTCAGCTGGATCGCTTCTTGCTGGATAGGTGGCATCACCCCTCTGGGTGACCCCGTTGTCGTTCTGTGGAGCTCGTCTTGGTCCTTGTTCTCGTCGCGCTGTCTGCCCTCGCCGAAGTCCCCGATCACGCGCACGAGGTGCCTCACCAGGCGTCCCAGCACGATGCGGTGCAGCCCATGCTGCGCACCGTGGCCAACGACGCCGGCGTGCCCGCCGACCTGCTGATGGCGCTGGCGTGGGAGGCCACGCGCATGGACCCCACCCGGGCCACCGACTGGGCGGGCTACGGGCTGTTCGACCTGCGCGACGGGGCCGAGCCCGACGTCGAAGAGGCGGCCGTGCTGCTGGGGGTGTCGCCAGACGACCTGATCATCGACCCCGAGTGGAATGCCCGCGGAGCGGCCGCCCTGCTGGCCGACCGGGCTCGCGCCAGCCACGGTGGTGCGTTGCCCGATCCCGACGACCTCGAGTCCTGGTGGCCCGCCGTCGAGGCCTACTCGGGCCACCACGATCCGGCCCAGCGACGCGAGTTCGCCGTCTACATCTACGAGCTGGTGCGCTTCGGCGTCGACGCGCCCGCCCCCACCGGCGAGGCCGTTCGCTTTGGCTTCGTGCCCGTCGACATCGAGTCCATCGCCGGCCCCCAGCCCGCTCCTCCGCCAGACTACTCGGGCATCTACACCTTCACGCCGGCTTGCAGCAGCAACTACAGCAACCAGAGCCGCTCGCCCTCGTCGATCGATCGCCTGGTCATCCACACCACCCAGGGCAGCTACTCGGGAGCCATCAGCTGGTTCGGCAACTGCAGCTCCAACGTCAGCGCGCACTACGTGGTGCGCAGCAGCGACGGGCAGATCACCCAGATGGTGGCCGAAGAGGACAAGGCCTGGCATGTGGGCAACTGGAACGGCCGCAGCATCGGCATCGAGCACGAAGGCTGGGTCAGCGAGCCAGCCACCTGGTACACGCCAGCCATGTACGATGCCAGCGCCGCCCTGGCCCGCGACATCGTGTCCCGAACCGGTGTGCAGGCCGATCGTACGCACATCGTGGCCCACAGCGAGGCGCCCGGTGCCACCCACACCGACCCCGGGTCGGGCTGGGACTGGGACCACTATATGACCCTGGTGTCGGGCTCGTACGTGAGCGTGGGCAAGCTCACCGGGGTGGTCGCTCAAGACGACATCTACAACGGGGCGCGCCTCACCAACGCCACCGTGACCCTGGTGCAGACCGGCGAGACCCAGGGCGTCGACTCCGACGGCTACTACCTGTTCGAAGACCTGCCCGCGGGCTCGTACACCGTGGTGGCCAGCTTGTCCGGCTACGAGGACGGGACGTGCTCCAAGACGCTGTCCGACAGCAGCACCTACTGGTGCAGCATCGCGATGGTCGAGAGCACCGACCCCGACCCCGATCCCGACCCCGACCCCGATGACGACCCGGTCGATGATCCGGGCGACGACGAGCCCTCAGACGACACCGGGCTCAGCGACGGCGATCCCATCGGCGACGACGACCCCGAGGTCAACGGGTACGCCCGCACGGGCTGTGCTTGCGACGCATCGGGTTCGTCGACCGGCTGGCTGGTACTGGGCCTTGTTCCGCTCCTGCTGCGACGCAGGGCGTAGCCGCGTATACTCGCCGCATGGGCTTCGGGAAGGCATGCGGCGCGGTCGGGCTGATCGCGCTCCTGACGAGCACCACGAGCGCGGCGGCGTCGGTGCTCGAGGTGTGTGCGTCGGGGTGCACCTATACCGGCATTCAGGACGCGGTGGACGCGAGCGCCGATGGCGACACGGTGCTCGTGCACCCGGGTACGTACAACGAAGAGCTCGTGATCATGGGCCGGAGCGTCGAGCTTCGCTCGGTGGCGGGTCCAGGGGCCACCGCGATCGCGACGACGGGCGGGGGCCCTGCGTTGCGCGTGGTGGGCCCGTCCACGATCAACATCGATGGCTTCAGCGTCGAGGGGGCTGGCCCGAGGGTGGTCGATCTGTCCGCGTCGAGCGTCACCCTCGACCACATGTGGTTTCCGCTTCGCACGGTCTCTGGCGGGGACGGGGGCGTCATCTACGCCTTCGACACCGACCTGGCGCTGTCGCGCAGTCGCTTCGACGGGGCGACCGCGAGCAACAACGGCGGCTGCGTCTACGTCGACTCTTCGCCGCTGGTGGTGACCTCGTCTCGGTTCACCTCGTGCCTTGCCCAGCGAAACGGCGGGGCGATCTACAGCTTTGCCTCCGATGTCACGGTGTCGGACAGCGTGTTCTCCGAGAGCGCAGCGGATGCGGGCAACGGCGGCGCCATCGGTGGCTTTGGGGCCACGCTGGACATCACCACCACCCGATTCGAGATGAACGCAGCCACCGGCGGTGGAGACCTCTTCTGGTCGGGGTCGATCCCGGACCGCGTGACCTTCGACCGCAGCTTCTCGATGAACGCCTTCGCCTGGACCGGGGGCGGGTCCCTGCACGTCAACGGAGCGGCGCTGGACGTGGTCGACTCGGGCTTTCTGTCTGCGTCCAGCGGCGGCTGTTGCGGCGGCGCTGCGATCGAGGTCGAGAACACGTCGGCGCTCATCGAGGGCGGGTACTTTACCGGAAGCAGCGGCCAGTCACCGGTGGTCGCAACCGAGCAGAATGCGGGGCCACTCGAGGTGGTTCGCAGCCGCTTTGTGGACAACGGCGCGTCGGCCGTCCAGGTCTACGGTCCCTCCATGCTGTTCGTCAGCGACTCGGCGGTCGCGCGTGGCGGCGGCAACGGCTTTGCGGAGCTGGTGGTGAACTGGGGCCACATGGTGCTCGATGGCACGGTGGTGTGCGACAGCGGAATCGAGTCGCTGGCGGTGCTCGGGTACCTGAGCGAAGACACCGTGATCGCGGACTCGGTGTTCGACCAGACCAGCAACGACCAGCAGGTCGCCACCCTCAACGCCCAGGAGCCCGCATCCAGCATCTTGATGCACGACAGCCTGGTGCTCGCCCGCGGCTCCTTGCTTTCCACAACGGCCATCTTTGCGGATCTGGCATCGGGAAACCAGCTGGCCTTCCACAACAACATCGTTTACGCGCAGCAGATGCCCGGGCCGCTCCTGGAGGCCTGGACCTCGTCGGGCGAGGCGAACCACAACATCTGGTGGTCCGAGGCCGGCTCGTTCACGAGCATCGCCGGCCCCAACCTCGCCGTGGGTCCCAACAACGCAACCGTCGACCCAGAGCTGCAGTACAGCGCGGCGATGCCCTGCGAGACCCGAGACTACAGGGTGCGAGAGGGCTCCTCCGCCCAGGGTGCTGGCGATCCCAGCCTGGACCTCGACATTGGCCCGGCGGTGCCTGGAACGGGACTCGACGACCTGGATGGCGACAGCTTCATCGGGGTGTACGACTGCAACGATGGGGATCCCGGAATCCATCCCGGCGCCGATGAGATCTGCAATGGCGTCGACGACGACTGCGACGGCGCGATCGATGGTGTCGATCCCAGCCTCACCGAGGTTCTTCAGCTGTTCCTCGACGACGACGGCGACGGCTATGGCGACGGCGGGAGCTGGTTCATCGCGCCGGCCTGCCCCGGCCCCCAGGTGGGAGGGGCCTTCACCTCGGTTGGGGGGGACTGCAACGACAGCGATTTTCGACTCAATCCCGGAGCCACCGAGATCCCCTACGACAACATCGACCAGGACTGCTCGGGCGCCGACCTGCTGGACGTCGATGGCGACGGCTTCGAAGGCGGCAGCGGCGGCGCGGACTGCGACGACGCCAATTCCCAGGTGTCCCCCGGCGCCGACGAGACCTGCAACGGTGTCGACGACGACTGCGACACCGTGGTCGACAACGACCCGGTCAGCGGCCCGGTGTTCTACGCCGATACCGATGGCGACGGCTTCGGCGACCCCAACACCACCGTCGTCGCGTGCGCGGCTCCCAACGGGTATGTCGACAACGCTGTCGACTGCGACGATGCCGATGGCGGCGTGCATGTGAACGCAGACGAGGTCGCCTACGACGGCATCGACCAGGACTGCGATGGGTCGGATCTCTGCGACGTCGATCTGGACGGGTTCGTGCACCCGAGCTGCACCGGCGGCAACCAGGAGGCCGACTGCGACGACACCGATGCGGCCGTGAACCCTAATGCCGCCGAGATTCCCTACGACGGCATCGACAACGACTGCGTGGGCGGCGATGCCTGCGACCTCGACGGCGACGGATTCGAGAGCCCGGAGTGCGGCGGAGCCGACTGCAACGACGCGGCCAGCGGCGTGAACCCCGGCGCCGATGAGCTGTGCAACGGCGTCGACGACGACTGCGACGGCGACACCGACCCCGACGACGCGCTGGATGCGGCGACCTGGTACGTCGACGGCGACGCCGACGGCTTTGGCTCGGCCTCGGTGTCGGCCTGCGGCCAGCCGGCCGGCACCGCCGGGGTGGACGGCGACTGCGACGACGATGCGCCGGCGGTGAACCCCGACGCCAACGAGCAGTGCAACGACATCGACGACGACTGCAACGGGCTCGTCGACGACGACATCGTGTATGTCGACTGGTTTGCCGACAGCGATGGGGACGGCTTTGGCGACGCGTCCAGCCGGGTCAACGACTGCGTGCAGCCCACCGATCACGTGGCCGACGCCACCGACTGCGACGACGCCATCGCCGCGGTGAACCCTGATGCCGACGAGCTGTGCAACGGCATCGACGACGACTGCAGCGGGGTGGCCGACGACGGACTGGACTACAGCGAGTGGTTCACCGATGCCGATGGGGACGGCTTTGGGGATCCCGACTCGCGAATCGAGGCCTGCGCCCAGCCCGCCGGCCTGGTGGCGGTGGGCGGCGACTGCGACGATGCGCGAGCGGGGACGAATCCCGCGGGCATCGAGATCATCGACGACGGGGTCGACAACGACTGCCGCGGCGGCCCAGCGGCCAGCACACTCACCGGTGCGGCGCTGTGTGGGTGCAGCAGCGGTCCCGGCTCGGCAGGCTGGTGGGTGTTGGCGGGTGTGCCGCTGCTGCTGCGCCGACGTCGCGTGGAGTAGACTCGCGCTTGCATGCCACCTACCCCTGATGTTCCCCCGGTTCGGGACGTGGACGCGCCGACGCCCACCGAGCCGAACACTGCGCCCGAGACGGCGGTGGCGAGCGATGATGCTCCCACCGCGCCTCGGCTGGCGCACTCGCCGCTGCACACCGCAGACCTGCTGGGTCAGGTGGTGGCCAAGCGCTACCGCATGGACAGCAAGATCGGCGCCGGCGGCATGGGCGTGGTGTACCGGGCGACCCAGCTCGACGCCGGACGCCAGGTCGCGCTCAAGGTGCTGCACGGAGAGCTGGCGGCCGACGAGCGCATCGTGAAGCGCTTCATGATCGAGATGCGCGCCACCGCCCGCATCGAGCACCCCAACACCGTTCGGCTGTACGACTTCGGTCACACCGAAGAGGGGCACATCTTCTTGGCCATGGAGTACCTGGAGGGCTCCACCCTGGCCGAAGAGATGAAGAAGCTCGATCGGCCCATGGATCCGGTTCGCTCGGCGATGTTGGGCGCGCAGATCGCCCGTGGCCTCGCCGCTGCCCATGCCGAGGGCATCATCCACCGCGACCTCAAGCCGCCCAACGTGATGCTCAGCCAGAAGTACGGCCGCCGCGACCTGATCAAGGTGCTGGACTTCGGCATAGCGCGCTTCGCCTCGGCCCCCGCCGACCAGGACACCGACGTCGATCAGCTCACCAGCCCGGGCATGGTGGTGGGCACGGTGCACTTCATGGCGCCGGAGCAGATGGAGGGCAAGGCCGTCGACCATCGCGCCGACCTCTACGCGCTGGGCTGCGTGCTGTACTACATGGTGGCCGGACAGGCGCCGTTCACCGGCAAGTCCACGGTGCAGGTGATGTACGCGCAGGTGAACCAGGCGCCCCGCCCGCCCAGCCAGCACAACCCCGATGTGCCCAGCTGGCTCGACGACACCATCTTGCGCCTGCTCGAGAAGCACCCCAACCGCCGCTTCCAGTCGGCCGCCGAGGTGGTCGTCGCCCTCGAGCAAGGTGCGGGCATCTTCAGCCGGCTCACCGATGCGCCGCCGCTTCCGCGCCAGGCGGCGCCCACCGAGGAGCTGCTGAACCGCACCAGCATCAACCTCAAGCCGCCGCCTGGCGGCATTCAGCCGTGGATGGTCGGTGTCGCGGCCGGCATCGGAGCCGGTGTGGGCGCGGTGACGGCGGTGCTGACCACCCTGTGGATGCTGGGCTCGCTGTGAAGATCGACGACATCAAGTCGGCGTTGACGAGCGACGCACCCGGGGTCGACGCCAACGCGACCTTCATCGAGTTCAAGCAGAAGGCAGGCAGCGAAGACCCCGAGGCCTTCCTGGCCTACCTGCACAAGTCCGAGCTGATCACGCACGAGACCTTCACCGACTTTCACGCCGAGTCGGCCATCGAGCTGTCCGAGCTGCCCACGCTCGATCGGCCGCCGGGCTTCGACGCGCCCACCCAGAACAACGAGCTCCACGTGCCCGATCCGGGTGCCACCAGCCCGGGAACGCGCCTGCCGGCGGGCGTGCGCACGGCCGAGCGACGCCACGACCTCATCGGGGTGATCGGCGAGGGCGCGATGGGGGTGGTGCACGTCGCCAAGGACCGTGAGCTTCGCCGAAAGGTCGCGTTCAAGGCAATGCGGCCCAACGCGGCGCGCAGCCCGGCCGTGCGGCGCTTCCTGTCCGAGGTGCAGATCACCGCGCAGCTCGACCACCCCAACATCGTGCCGGTGTACAGCCTCGATCACGCCCCGGACGGGTCGCCGGCCTACTCGATGAAGCTGGTGAAGGGGGTCACGCTCGAAGAGGTGATCGGCTTTGCGTCCGACCAGGTCGAGGCCTCAGGGGCGCCCGACGAAGATCACGGCCTGGCCATGCGGCTGGAGCACTTCCTGAAGGTCTGTGACGCCGTCAGCTACGCCCACAACAAGGGGGTGCTGCACCGCGACCTGAAGCCCGCGAACATCATGGTGGGGCGGTACAACGAGGTCTACGTGATGGACTGGGGCATCGCGCGGCTGTTCGACCGGTCCGAAGACCAGGCGGCCATGACCTCGGCGGTGAACACCAGCGAGGACTCGCGGCTGGGCACCCAGGTCGGCGCGATCATCGGCACGCCGGCCTACATGTCCCCGGAGCAGGCCAACGGCGAGCTGCACAGCGTCGGCCCACGGTCCGACATCTTTGCGCTGGGCCTGATCCTGTACGAGCTGGTCTTGCTCAAGCCGGCCTACCCGGGCAAGTCGGCCAACGACGTGCTGGCGCGGGCCAAGCGGGGGGTCAAGGCGCCAGCCCGGCCGTACCAGGTGGGCGAGCACGTCGCCGCGTCCCTGCTGGCCATCATCGACAAGGCGACGGCGCCGCAGGCGGCCAGCCGCTACGCCACCGTCGAAGACCTGGCCGACGACATTCGCCGCCACAGCCGCGACGAGCCCACCACCGCGCTGCCCGACACGCCTGCGCGCAAGATCCGGCGCTGGGCCGCGCGCAACCCCCGCACCATCTTCTTGTCCATGGGGCTCATGGCGAGCATCACCGTGGCGGCGCTGCTGGCCAACTGGTCGAAGGGGCAGATCGACCTCGCCCACGAGCGCGCCGAGCTGGCCGCCCAGGAGCGCCGCATCGCCGACTTCCGCAACCGCGCGGCCGCCCAGGGGCAGCACATCGACAACCACGTGCTGCGCTACGAGGGGCAGCTCGAGCGCATCGCTGGCGCGTTCCAGATGGCCATGGAGGCCGGCGAGCCGGGCGAGCCGGGCCCGTTCTTCCAGGCCTGGGACTTCGAGGACAAGGCCACCGCGCCGCCCGATCTGGCCTTCAGCCACCACTACAACCGGGCCATCAGTCCTACCCAGCCCGTCGTTCACATTCCCCAGGGCACCCCCGAGGCGGTGTGGAAGAGCGAGCTGTCGCGCATCCAGACCCTGGACGGCCTGCTCAAGGAGACGTGGCTGCACCGGCCGGATGGCACGCCCATTCCCACCGATCCGGACGAGCAGAATGAGATGGTGCTCGCCCCCGAGGTGGTGATGGAGTGGGCGTACGTGACCGCCGAGAAGTCGGGCATCATCTCGATGTTCCCCGGCGCGCCGGGCTGGGAACCCAGCTACGACCCGCGCACCCGGCCCTGGTACAAGCAGGGCTTCGACGGGCCGGGCCGCAACTGGGGCCGGCCCTACGCCGACCTGATGGGCACCGGTCGCCTGATCAGCTGCATCAAGGCGGTGTACACCACCGATGGGGAGCTGCTGGGTGTGGCCGGCGTCGATCTGGAGTTCAACTACCTGACCCACGCCTACATGCGCATGGACGAGCCGGCCTTCGTCACCGCCTACCTGCTCGACGACGAGGGCCGGGTGATGGTGTCGACCGCACTCGAAGACGATCCCTTCGTCATCCCCGCCACCGAAGAGGCCGACGCGGGGCTCGACTACGGGCTCTTCGACCGACCCGAGGTCGTCACCGCGGCCAGCAAGCGCATCCCCGGGTACCTGCTCGAGGATGGGGACGGGCGGCTGCTGACGTGGACGCCGCTGCACAGCATCGGGTGGACCTACCTGGCGATCGCGGATGTAGAGCGGTTGGGGACCGAGCCGTAGCGCCCGGATAGGGGGGCTCCATGCTGCTGCTCACCCTGCTCGCCTGCTTGCCCGGTCCCGTCGAGTACCACATGCCCGACGACACCGTGTTGCTCACCCTCATCCGCGCCGAGATCCGCGTCGACGACGAGCTCGTTCGCAAGTGGGACGACAGCCAGGTGCAGGGCGGGGTGCACGTGCTGCTGCGCGACAAGCTGGCCAGCCGCGGCAAGCACAAGCTGTTCATGGACGTGCCCGAGGACACCCCGGGCAACATCCTGCCGGTGCTGTTGGGGACGGCCCAGCAGGCGGGCTACACCGAGGTCAAGCTGGCGCAGACCGGCGCCCCGGCGGTGATCGGGCCGCTCGCGCTCACGGGGGATGCCCCCTCTGGCTCGTCTTGCGTGCGCACCGAGTGGATTGGCGCGATGAAAGACGTCGACCCCTACGGGCAGCCCTTCAAGGTCGCCTTCATCATCCAGAAGGACGGCTTTCAGCCGATCCCCGACGTGGTGGTGAGCCCGTGCCCGGCGGGATCTCAGTAGCCAGAGCCGTACACGATGCCCAAGAAGCCCGGGGTGTCGCCGCCGCCCATGTCGGTGATCGGCGCGCCGACGGCCAGGTCATCGCGACCGTCTCCGTTGATGTCGGACAGCCTGCCCAGGGCGTAGGCGCCCACGAACTCGTTGGGACCGGCGCCGTGGATCTGTAACGCCTCGTCTTCGAGGGTGATGGCGCCGCTGAACGGCCCGAACAGGACGGTGATCTGCCCGGTGTTGTCGTCGATTCCGTAGCCGGTGGCGGCCACCGCCACGTCGTCGTGTCCGTCGTTGTCCAGGTCGCCCGCGGGCGCGGCCCAACCCCAATAGGCCGACTCGGTGGCGCCGCTGGCGATGGCGTCGGCGTTGCTGGCAGACTCGGCGAAGCCCAGCGGGCCATGGAACAGGTACATCGCACCGCCCAACACCGCATTGCTGCTGTCGCCCGAGGCGGTGATCAGCACATCGACGTAGCCATCGCTGTTCACGTCGCCCGCGAAGGCCACGTCGGCGCCAAAGCTGTCGAGGGTGCCGGTGCTGGCGAACACGGTCTGCGAGGCGATGGCGGCGTCGTGCTCTCCAGAGGTCGGCGAGTCGTCGAAGAGCCATGCGCGCTCGGCCCCCGGCTCACCGACGAGCAGCTCGGGAAGGCCGTCGCCGTCGGTGTCGTAGCCGGCGTCCATCGACACGCCCAGGGCCCCGCCGCTCACGCTGTTGTCGAGGATGACCGACGCCCCGGCGTCGGCGAGCATCTGGCTGGAGGACAGCCCGGACAGCTCGTAGATGTAGACCTGACCGTGGCCGGAGCTGCCCGACGAGCTGGCGTTCTTGCCGTGCAGGGGGTCGGCGATGGCGAGCTCCCGGCGGCCGTCGCCGTCGCGGTCTCCCAGGATGGCCATCGAGCGGCCAAAACTGTTGAAGGGGTAGTGGTCGGTGTAGATGGTCACATCGGCAGTGGATGCGGTCACCGGCCCGGCGAGCGGCCCGAAGAACACGTAGGCAACGCCCTCTTCGACGCCGAAGGGGCCGTAGCTGGCCCCTGGGCAGCCCACGATCAGGTCGCTGCTGGCGCCGGCGCCGATGTCGCCCACGGCGAATGCGCGCCCGCACAGGCCCTCGCTGGGGCCGCCGCTGAAATAGCGCTGGGATGCCGAGGTGATGGTGGTTCCCGACGCAATGGGGGTCTGCAGGGCGTACAGCGCGCCTCGGGCGGAGCTCTCGCCGGTGGCGCCCACCAGCAGCTCGTCGGTGCCGTCCGAGTCCACATCGCCCGTCGCCGCCGAGACGCCGAAGAACTGACCGTCCTGAAAGCCCGAGATCCGGGCGTCGGCGTCGACGATGCTGGAGCTTCCCGACGGCCGACACCCATCTGGATCCGGGTCGCAGTCTTCGGCAAAGCCGTTGTCGCAGATCTCGACAGCGTCGGGATTCACACTGGCGTCGGTGTCGTCGCAGTCGTCTCCCGAGGCACAGGCGTCGCTGATGAAGCCGTCGCCATCGGCGTCGAAGCCCTCATCCACTGTTCCATCGCAGTCGCCGTCCTGTCCGTCGCACTGCTCGTCGGCTCCGGGAAAGACCCAGTCGCGGGTGTCGTCGCAGTCGGGGCCGCCCCAGTCCAGGCCGGCATGACCGTCACCGTCGAGGTCGTGGTCGATGGTGAGCACCACGCTGTCGGTGGCGGTGGCGCCGTCGGTCGTGGTCACGGTCGCGGTGACGGTGGCGGGGCCCTCGGGCAGGCCCGAGGCATCCCACTCGACGGCGTACAGGCCGCAGCGCTCGGCGCAGGCGATGGCGCACACCCCGGTGGTGGGGGTCGCCGTGCTGCCGATGGCCTGGCCATCGACCTCGATGCTCACGGCCGCCACCGTTCCCACCTCGCGCACCTCGGCGACCACCAGGTCGGTGGGGGTGGGCGAGCCGGTGGGTTGCTGGATGGCGATGGCGAGTGGGCGCGCGAACTGCACGGTGCGCGACAAGGCCAGCTCGTTGCCGCCCGCGTCTTGCACCGAGGCCACCAGCTCGACGGGGCCGGGCTGGGCATCGCAGGTCGACCACGTGAACGTGTAGGGCGGGCCGCTGCGATCGCCGACGTACTCGGAGCCGGCGTCGAGCTCGATGGTGGTGCCGGGCCGGTCGTCGCTCACCTCGAGCTCGACTCGGACCGAGCGGCCGTCGACGGTGGCGTCGGCTGCGGGCTCGACCCACTGCACCTGGGGAGGGGCGTCCACGGTGACCACGACCAGCTCCGTGCCCTGGCGCCCCAGCTCGTCGGTGGCGGTGGCCTCGAGCTCGTAGTCGCCCGGCTCCAGCTCGTCGGTCTCCCAGCGGTAGGCCTGCGCCAGGTCCAGGGCGACCGACTCCCCGTCGATCTCGAGCCGAGCGGTGGTGTCGAGCCGGCTGTCCACCACGACCTCGACGAGCACGCTGCCCGAGAGAGGGCTGTCTGGCAGCACCAGCTGAACGGATGGCTCGGGCCACTGTGCCTTGACGCTGTCGGGTGGCTCGGCCAGCAACAGGCAGCCACTCAGCGCAACCAGGAGCATCATCGAGCGTCGGGGCCGTAGTTGCTGGGGTCGAGGATCGCCGCGAGGTCGTCCGGACCGGGGTCGTCGCCGAAGCGTCCGGTGCCCACGAAGGCGGGGTTCAGGGTCCATGTGGTGGTGTCGTACACCTCGTCGAGGGTGACCACGGTGGTGCTGTTGAGCTCGCGCATGAACTGGGTCTGCACCTCAGCGAGGGTGTACACCTCTTCGGGTTGGGAGGTGTAGGAGCCGAAGCGCCACTCCGGGTTCTCGGAGTAGATGTTGTGGTCGAGCACGGGCACGTCGATGTCCCAGTTGCTGGCCGCCTCGCGGTTGTTCCACGCGGACATGCTGGCCAGCTGCGAGATGCCGATGTTGTTGTAGACCTCGGCACCTCCTGGCCCGCTGTGGTGGTCGCGGATGGTGGTGTCGGCCAGCACCAGGTTGTCGTGGATGCGGCTGTTCTGATCGGACGCGCTGATGGAGATGCCTCCGGACATCAGGGCGTTGTCGTGGATCAGGCTGGTGACGTTGGACTCGTTGCTGTCGGACGTCAGCAGGCCGCCGTCGGTGCAGTCGTGCACCCAGTTGTGGGCGATGGTGTGTTCGCTGTCGGAGTTGTTGACACGAATGCCAAGCCCGCAGTTGGACACGTGGTTGTGTTCGACCCGCCCGTCGCGAGCGCCGTAGCGCATCTGAATCGAAGGCACGCGGGTGCCGGTACCGGTGTGGCCCGAGATGTCGTTGTGGTGCACCCAGGCCCGATCGCCACGAACCTCGATGCCGCCGACACGGTCGCTGGACTCGTGGTGGTGCCCGTTGATGCGGTTGTAGGCCACTTCGGCATCGTCATTGCCGATGAACACGCCGGCCTGGGTGCCGTCCGGGGTGATCTCGAAGCCGATCACCCGGACCCAGTCCACGAACTCACCGCTGCCGATGACGCCGCTGGCGGTGCTGGGCTGGGCGACGAGGTGCACCTGCGCTCCGGGGTAGGCCGAGAGGGTGATGGGGCGGGACTCGGTTCCGTCGACCGCGGGTGCGATCTGGGGTTCGAACCACCCATCGCTGCAGCCTGGCACGTCGTACTCGCCCTCCAGGAAGTACAGCACGTCGCCCGGGAGCAGGCTGGTGAGGGCGTCGCCGTTGGGATCGCAGTCCGAGGGGTCGGAGCGCAGCGCGTCGAGGCCCCAGGGATCGGCCCAGGTCCCAGACCCCAGCTCGCTCTTGGGCTCGATGTACCAGCACGTGCCGCCGCTGGCGGCCTGGCAGGCCACGGTCGCCGTGACCTCGCTGGACGTCGCCACCGGCCCGTCGAGCTCGCCGTCGCTGGCCGCGGCCTCGCAGCGCCAGGACGAACCGGGCTCCACCAGGTGCGCAGGAACGGTGTCTGCGGCATGGTCGGTGTCGCTGGTGGCGCCGGTGTGCGCCTCGCCGTCGACCCACCAGGTGAAGGTGTAGGTGACCGCGTCGCCATCGGGGTCGGGTGCGGCTTCGCTCACGGTGCAGTGCAGGTCGTCGAGGCCTGCCGACGGCGCGCTGGGGGTGATGGCCAGCTTGGGTGCGCCAGGGGCTGCATTGCCGATGAGCGTCGACACCTCGGTCCAGGGACTCTGGTTGCCGACGATGTCGACGGCGGCCACCTGCACGGTCCAGGTCTCGCCGCGCGCGGTGTGGCTGGCGTCGAGCTGGGTGGTGACGCCGTCGACAGGCTCGCCGTCTCGGCTCCACGCGTACACGTAGTCCAGGCGGTGGCCCTCGGGGTCGGCGCCCGGCGACTCGAAGAGCACCACCAGGTTGGCCAGGCTGTCGGGCGCGCTGGGCCCGATCGCGACCTGGGGAGCGGTGGGCGGGCCGTTGGCCGGGGTGGGGTCGCCGCATGCCGCCGTCAGCAGCAGGCACACACAGAGGGAGGAGCGCCGGTACATTTGGCGATTCTACATGCCCGATTGCGGGACTGCCGAGCGTTGGGGCATCATCGCGGCATGTCCCCTGCGAGCCGCCTCGAATGCCTGGGCCTTGGCCTCGCCGTGGCCTTGACCGGCGCGTGTGTTCGCTTCACCGAGAGCGAGATCGCCGAGGTGGTCGACCCGCTGGGCCAGCAGTGCCCCGATGGCTCCACGCCCCTCACCTACTTCGCCGACGCCGACGCCGACGGCTTTGGTGACGGCGCCTCGCCCCTGGCCGCGTGTGCGCCGCCCGACGGCTACGTGCTGCTGGACACCGACTGCGACGACGGCGACGCCGGCGTGTTTCCCCAGGCTCCCGAGCGCTGCGATCAGGCCGACAACGACTGCGACGGCACCGTCGACGAAGACGGCGTTGGCGCCCCAGCCTGGTACGCCGACGGCGACGAGGACGGCTTTGGAGCGGGCGATGCGGTGCACTCCTGCACGCCCGCCGGCGTGGCGAACAACGACGACTGCGACGACACCGCGGCCGGCATCGCCCCGGACGCGCCCGAGACCTGCGACGGCGTCGACAACGATTGCGACGGGGCGGTCGACGAGGACGGCGCAGTGGACGGCGCGCCGGTTCCCGTCGATGCCGATGCCGACGGCTTTGGCTCCACCACCGACACCGTGCTGGCCTGCGACACCACCGGTGCGCTGCCGGCCACCGACTGCGACGACCTGGACGCAGCGGTGAACCCGGGCGCCGCCGAGCTGTGCAATGGCGTCGACGACGACTGCGATGGTGGGGTCGACATCGGCGCCACCGATGCCACGACGTGGTACCTCGACGCCGATCAGGACGGCTACGGCGTGGCTTGGTCGCTCACCAACGCGTGCTCCCAGCCCACCTCGGGCACCTACGTCACCAACGCCGACGACTGCGGAGGCACCGACGACACCATCTACCCCGGCGCGCCCGAGACGTGCGACGGCGTGGATCGGGACTGCGACGGCCAGCCAGCCGTGTGCCTGCCGCAGGGCGATCAACAGTTCGGGGCCACCGAGCTCATCCTGGACTTCTTGCCGCAGTCGGGCATCCAGGCGGTGTGGTACCGACCCCGGGTCGAGGCCCTGGGCGACCTGGATGGTGACGGCGACGACGACATCGCGGTGAGCGTGCCCGACCAGACCAACAGCGGGACGGGGCGGGGCGTCGTGCAGTTCGCGCGTGGGCCGCTGGGCCCGGGTCAGGGAACCATCGACAGCAGCCTGGGGCCGCGCATCTTTGGGGTCGACCCGGACGATCGGCCGCGCATCCTCTGGTCGGGCCCCGACATCTCGGGCGACGGCCAGGACGACTTCTTGGTGGGCTCGCCCGAGAACTGCCGCTGGTGCGGGGCGGCCGACGGCGGCAGCGTGCACCTGTTCTCGGGCTGGCCCGCGGGCGATCTGGATCTCGACGATGGCATCGCCGAGGTCAGCACGGCCCTGAACTTCGTGTACATCGGCGAGTCCGCGACGTCGGCCGACCTCGATGGCGACGGCAACGCCGAGGTGCTCATCGGCGCGCCCGGCTGGGACGAGGGAACCACCGATCACGGCGCGGTGATGCTGTTCACCACGCCCCTGCCGACGCTGCACTTCGTTCAGGGGCCTGGCAACACCACCCTGTTTCACGGCGACGTCCCCAACACGCGGCTGGGCGACGACCTCGACTCCGGTGACCTGGACGGGGACGGCTACGACGACTGGTGGACGAGCGACGCCGGACACGCCCGGGTTCGGGTGGTTCAGGGAGCCGCCGCCGCCGCCGGCGGGGGCAACATCTCGGTTGAGTCGGACATCGACCTGATCGTCGGCTCAGACGACCTCGGCCGCCACGAGGTGATGGATCTGGACGGCGACGGCGCGCTCGACTTCGTGTGGGCCGATCTGGACTCGACCGAGGGCGGCCTGGCCGAGTGCGGCACCGTGTACGTCACCTGGGGCCCGCTCACCGCGGCCAGCTACGACGCCACCGACATCGGCACCCGCTTCTTGTGCACCGAGGCCTACCACCAGCTGGGCGCTCAGCTGGTGAACATGGGCGACATGGGCAATGACGGCATCGACGACCTGGGCGTGAGCGGTGCCGTCAGCTGGTCCACGAGCGCGTGGCGCAGCGCCGCCTACCTGATCGAGGGCAGCGCGGGCTTCGCCGCCGACGAGTGGATGTTCAACCAGCGCTTCCGCTACACGGTTCGCGATGGCACCGGAAACCACGAGGGCTCCGAGCTGTTTGCGGTCGGCGACCTGAACAACGACGGCTACCGCGACATGGGTGTGATCATCGACGACTACCTGCACCCCACCACCAACAACGACCGCCGGCTGGCGATCATCTACGGCGGGACGCCTTAGTCCTGCGCTTGCCGCCGAGTGCCACCCCTACCGTGACGGCGCCGAGCCCCACGGTGGCGGCGCCACCGACCTGAGCCAGCACGAACAGCTGGTTGCTGCGCGCGGCCCAGGCGGCCCGGGAGTCCGGATCGGGGTTGCCGTCGTCGTGGAAGTTCGCGGCCGCGCGGTTCGACGCCAGCAAGGCGACCAGCGCGCCCCCCGCCGCGATGGCGGTGGCGCCGCCCAGGCTGGCCGTGGCGACCGGGCTCTTGCGCCCGGTGGGCAGGGGCTCGGGCCGCGGCTCGATGGGCTCGACAGGCTCGATGGTCTCGACGGGCTCGACCGGGGTGGGCGGCGCCGGATCGGGGTCGACCGCGTCGGCGGGCGGCTGCGCCACCTTGCTCAGGTCGGGGTTGGACGTGCCGGCCGGTAGGTAGGCGCTCCACAGCACCGCGTCGTCGCGCAGCAGCTGGGCGTAGGTGTCGCGGTCGGTGGGCCGCCGAGCGGCCCCATCGACCGGGGCCCCGTCGAGCACCAGGGTGGTGCCTGGTGGCGGGACCCACAGCGCCACGGCGCCCGCTGGCGCGTCGGTGGCGGCGCTGTACAGGCCGTGGAGTGCGCTGCCCTCGGGGGCGAGTGCGGGGTCCAGGGTGAAGTCGGGCTGGGCGGCCAGCGCGCCGCGGAAGGCCGAGGTCGCCGCCTCGGTGTCCCGCTCCAAGAAGGCGCCCAGCGCCTCGATCAGGTGCACCGACGCCACCGATGAGCCCGGCAGGACCTCGCCAGGACAGGCGGCGAGCTCTCGAAGCGAGCCCCGCGCCTGCAAGAAGCCCGTGGCGTCCATCTGGCCAAAGGCCGCCAGGCCGGGCTCGGTCGCGGCGTTGATGGAGGTGGCGTCGGACGGGCACTCGGCCGCGGCCAGGGAGGGCAGCAGCGCGAGGCACAGGAGCGGCGCGAGCCTCACTCGGCGCGCCAGTGGATGACGATGGCGCCGTCGCCGGCGTCGTCGCAGTAGCTGCCGTAGCTGTTGGCGTTCACCCCGCGGCCGCCGAAGCCGACCGCGGCATTTCCGGTGGTGCCGGTGCCGGGGTAGTCGGCGTTGGCCAGCTCTGGAGGAATGCGCTCGTTCTGCGCGAACAAGAACGATGCGGTCACGTCGGACACGCCGACGCTCGCGGCGAAGCTCTCGCCGCCGTCGCCGGCGTAGTAGGTGCACCGCGAGCTTCCGCCAGCTCGGCACTGCAGCTTGCCGCCAACGTAGCCGCCGCCGCCGCCGCCTTCCCAGACGCTGTCGCCATCTGCGCCGTTGAGCCCGTTGTTGTGGCCGCCTGAGTTGGTGTCGCCGCCGGCCGCCGAGAAGGAGTGGCCGCTGGCGCCGCCGCCGCCGCCCGCGATGACGAGCGCGGTGGCCTGGTTGGGGTTGCCTCGGAACAGGCCGGACAGGCCGCCGCCGCCGCCCACTGCACACACCGGTCCGCCGGACTGTGGCGCGCCGCCGAAGCCGTAGGCGGCGGGACCCACGCCTCCACCCGAACTGGAGGTGTTCTTGAGGCCGCCCTCGCCCACCACGGCGGTGAGCGTCTCGCCGGGGTTCACGTCGATGGTGGCCTCGATGAAGCCGCCGGGAGAGCCGTGGCGTCCGTGGTACCCGCCGGCCCCACCGGCCCCCCACAGCGTGACGTCCAGCTTGTTGCAGCCGTCGGGCACCCGGAAGGACTGATCCGCACCCGTCGCGTTCAGGGTGGCCGACCCCGGCAGGCAGCTCTTGCTGGTGAGCACCCCGGCCCAGTCGGTGCCGTCGCACACCTCGAGCTCGGCGCTGCTGGTGTTCCAGCGAATGTCGCCAGCGGTGGAGCAAGCGCTGATGTCGCTGTCGGTGGGGGTCGGGTGGCTGTGGGGCGTGTCGACATCGACGCAGCTCCACGCAGCCCCGTTCCACGAGGCTGCCTGACCGCTGGTGCACGACCCCGAGACCAGGCGGGGATCGTCGCCCGCGGCGATCGTGCCAGCGGTGTTTCCGATGGGTAGCCGGCTGACCGAGAGCGTGCCGGAGTCGACGTCGTCGGCGCTGTGGGTGTGGGGCGCCGACAGGTCGCCGCTGGAGTCGATGACCGTGGTGCCGTTGATCTGGATCTCGGTGGCATTCACGGTGCCGCCCGAGAGGTGGGTGGCCGTGGTGGCGGTGTCGGCCGTGGTGGCGGTGTCGGCAGCCAGGGCCGAGTCGGCCACGGCGGCGGTCTGGGCGCGAAAGGCGTAGGGCACGGTGGCCATCTGCAGGCGGCTGACCGCCGGACCGCTGTTGACCGACAGCTCGAGGTACAGCTCGCCGCCGTCGAAGATGCTGTCGTCGAGCGCCGAGTTGGAGCCGAGCTCGACGTGGAAGTAGCCGTTGTCGAAGGTGGGGCTGTGCTGCTCGGACCACAGTGCGGTGCCGCCCGAGGGCGTGTCGTAGATGGCGAAGGCGATGGTGTTCGAACCGTCCAGCGGCGCACCCAGCGCATCGAAGAGCCTGCCTTGGTGGCTCATCTGCAGGGGCACGGCGGCCGCCGTGGTGGACAGGCTGACTAGCAACAAGAGGGCGGCGTTTCGCATGGTGGCTCCTGGAATCTCAGTCCCAGCGCACCTTACCTCGTCCCTTCTTGATCTGTCCGCGCTGCTTCTTGGCATCGAGGCGTCGGCGCTTGGCGCCCTTGGACGGCTTGGTCTTGCGCCGCTTCTTGGGCACGATGAGCGCCGCCTTCACCATGTCGGCCAGGCGCTCGCGCGCGGCCTCGATGTTCATGGTGCGGCTCTTGTACTCGCTGGCCTCGATGATCAGCTCGCCGTCGCTGTTGATGCGGTTGGCATTGTTGCGGATCAGCCGCTCGCGCGTGGCCCCGACGATCGCCCTCGTGTTGTGCACATCGAAGCGCAGCCGAACAGCGGTGTCGGTCTTGTTGGCGTGCTGCCCGCCCGGTCCGCCCGATCGCATGTACTCGAAAGACAGCTCGGCCGCCGGAATGGTGATGCGTGCAGTGATGTCGAGGTCGTCGGGCATGAAAGGGCCGTAACGGGTGGCCTGCGGGCGCGTTTGCGCAGGCTTGAGACAATCTCGACATCCGAGGTGACACCGATCCCGTACTTTCGGGTTTGTCTGCCTCCGGTGTCCAACCGTGGCCGACCTTGTGGAGGTTCGATGTCCCTGTCACCCGCGCAGCAACGCGGGCTGCTCGCCGCAGCGGCCGGGAGCGCCCTGTTCGCGGTGTTCCTCCTGCCGTCCGCGCCCGCCCAGCCACCGGGCCCGGCCGTGTTCTGCGACGTGTACCCCCAGGCGCCGGCGTGTGCCGCGGGCGACGTCAGCTGCGCCACCTGCCACACCGCCCCTCCCAGCCTGAACCTGTACGGCGCCGAGGTGTCGGCCCACCTCGACCCGGAGCGGCCGCGACCCCTGCACGCCGACGCGTTCAGCGATGGCCTGCCCCAGGCACTCGCCGCCGTCGAGGCGCTCGACTCCGACGTCGATGGCTTCAGCAATCTCCAGGAGATCACGGGCGGAAGCTCGCCTGCCGACGCCAACAGCACGCCGGTGGCCACCGACTGCCTCGACAGCGCCGATGACGGCTACGATCTGTGTGGCTACGATCCGCAGTACGCCTACAAGAAGCTGATGATCGACTTCTGCGGGCGCTCCCCCACCCTGTACGAGCGCGAGTCCTTCGCCAAGGCCAAGGAACCGAGCGCCGCGCTGCACGAACAGCTGGATGTGTGCCTGGACAGCGAGCACTGGCGCGGCATCCGAGGGCGGGTGTGGAACCTCGCCAACCGCAAGATCGGTCCCACCCAGGCGGTCAAGGCCGGCAAAGAGGCGGGGCCCATCCCGCTGGCCGACTACAACGACGACTACGCCTACTTCGTGTGGACCCAGACCGACGGCCGCGACGTGCGGCTGGTGCTCACCGGCCAGACCTTCGTGAGCGCTCGCTACGAGGGCGGCGTCACCACCTACACCGAGTGGGACCGCACGCCCTACGACGACTACGAGGCCCGCGGCTACGACAGCTACCAGGCGGTCGAGAAGAGCCGCCGTGCGGGCATGCTCACCCACCGGTGGTTCCTGATGGTGAACACGATGTTCACCTCGGTGCCGCGCACCACGGCTGCCCAGGCCTACCGCGCCTACCTGGGCTACGACATCGCGCGGCTCGAGGGGCTCTACGACGTCGACAGCGAGCCCGTCGACTACGACAGCAAGGGGGTCGCCGCCGACGGCTGCCGCGACTGCCACGCCACCCTCGACCCGCTTACCTACCCGTTCAGCCGCTACCACGGCATCGGCGGCGGCTCGTCCGACGGCGACGAGCAATACGCCTACGATGCCGATCGCATGCCCAAGTTCGTGGGTGTCGACGGGGCCGATGTCGCCAACGTGCCCGAGCAGGGCATGCTGCTGGGGCAGCCGGTCGCCGATCTGGTGGAGTGGGGCCAGGTGGCCGCCAACAGCGACGCCTTCCGGCGCGCGACGGTGCGCGACTACTGGAAGATGCTCCTGCGCGAGGAGCCCCGTCCCAACGAACAAGCCGAGTTCGGCGCCCTGGTCGACGGCCTGGGCACCACCCACGGCTGGAGCATCGAAGCCATGCTGCACGAACTCATCGACACGGAGGCCTACGGTGCTCCATAGAACCGTCCTGCTGTCCGCCGTGTTGGGGTGGGTGCTCGCCGGCTGCAACACCGAGCCCGACGAGCCCGAGGTGAGCAACAAGGCCCGCGTGGTGCCCAAGCCGGGTGTGGTCTGGGGGCGCGATCTGGCCGCCGGGCTGGGCCTGGCCGCCTGGGACCTGTGCCGCGAGCTGGGCAGCATCGACTGCATCGAGGGCGCGCACCAGATCACCCTGGGCGGTGTCGAGCCCACCCGCCTGGGCATCGACGAGCCCATCGCCGACCCCTCGGTCAGCAGCCCCATCGCCGTCGATCGCGTCGCCATGAGTGCCTGTTCCGAGCGCTACCGCCTGGACGCCGAGGGCGACCCGGTGCTGTTCGGTCCGGTGCTGGCCAACAACAGCGAGGGCAAGCGCCGTGAGGTGTCCGAGCAGCTCGTTCGACGCCTGCTGGCGCGCCAGCCCAAAGACACCGAGATCGATGCCCTGCTGGCCCTGTACGCCGACATCGAGCCCGTCGCCGACGACGCCGTCCGTGACTGGTCCATCGGCGCCTGCATGGTCGTCGCCACCTCCACCGAAGCCCTCTTCTACTAGGAGCCCCATGCACAGCCGACGCGACTTCATCCGTGGCATCGCTGCAGCCGGCGGCGCCGTGGCCGGTACTCAGCTGCTCTCGACCGAGGCGCTTGCCGATTCGTCGGGCAATCCCTGCTTCCTCATCGTCATCGCCGCGGGCGGCGGGGGCTCCATCATCGACGGACCGCTGGCCATTCGCGCCAGCGAGTGCGCCACGCCCGACACGATCAACTGCTTCCCCGACGAGTGGGTCAAGGGCTGGGACGACTCGCCCTTCCGCGCCGTCGACTTTGGCATGAACGACATGGGGCCGATTCCGTCGGGCTTCGAGGTGCAGCCGTCGGCCTTCTGGGAGCAGCACCGGCAGGACGCGCTGGTGGCCACGTGGACGCGCACCAGCGTGAACCACGCCATCGGCCAGCGCCGATCCATCACCGGCAATGAGGCGTGGCGAGGCCGCACCCTGCAAGAGATGGTCGCCTGGCAGTACGGCCTGGATGCACCCATCCCCAACGTGCAGCTCGTGGCGGGCCTGGGCTACAGCGAGAACGGCACCGACGACACGGTGCCCGGCTACGCGCGCGGCCAGCTGGTGGCCAATCCGGCGCTGTGGCCGCTGTCGCTCGACGGCAGCCGCGGGGTGCGCAACCCGGTGAACCCCGAAGTGCTGGCGGCCATCCGGCGCAACCGCAACGACGTCTTCGAGCCGCGCACCAACTTCGCGCACGTGTTCCAGAACGCGCCGCGGCTGGTGCAGTGGCAGGAGCTGCGCGGCGCGCGGCAAGAGCAGATCGAGGACTTCGACCTCATCAGCAAGCTGATGGTGCGTGCCGACGCACCGGACTTCCCGCTCCAGGACTTCGGGCTCACCAGCTCGCCGGCCGGGGGGGCGGTGCGCGAGGCCTTCCCCGACTACGCCATCGACCCACTGCATGCGCAGGCCGCGCTGGCCTTCTTGCTGCTGAAGTACCGGGTGAGCGTGTCGGTCACCCTGGGTCCGACCTTCGACTTCGTGTACCGCAACACCGCCGAGTTCCTGGCCGACAACAGCGTGCTCAACCCGCCGCTGGCCTTCGACTCGTCGCACCAGGGGCACAGGTCGGGGCAGGCGGTGGTCTGGAACCGCATCTACGGGGTGATCGACGGGCTCATTCGCCTGCTGAAGACCGAGGACATGGGTGACGGCAAGAGCATGTGGGACCGCACGCTCATCTACGTCGCCAGCGACTTTGGTCGCGAGAAGCATCGGCCGGCCAACGCGACCGACTGGGGCACGGGCCACAGCCTGAACAACGGCGTGCACATCTTCAGCCCGCTGGTGCCTGGCAACACCCTGCTCGGCGGGGTCGACCCCAACAACGGCATGACCTATGGCTTCGACCCGGTCACCGGTGCACCGGATACCGGCCGGCAGATGGCCGAGGCCGAGATCTTCTCGGGCATCCTCGAAGCCCTGGGCATCGACAAGACGGGCAGCGGCTTGCCGGCCATGCCGTCGATGACGAGGTCATGAGCATGCGAGCTGCCAACGCCCTGCTCTGTGTGCTGCCCTTTCTGGCCCTGGCATGTGGGGATCGCGACTACGACGGCTTTGGCGGGGGTCCCGACTGCGACAACCGCGACCCCTTCGTGTACCCCGGTGCGCCCGAGATTCCGGGCGATGGCATCGACCAGGACTGCGATGGCGAGGATGCCACGCCCGCGATCAACGGGCTGTGGACCATCGTCGAGTTGCAGGCCGAGTACTCGAGCCTGCTGTTGTTTCAGCCGGGCACCGAGTCGGGCACCCTGCGTGTGCGGCCCAACATGACCACCGAGCTCGATCTGGTGGCCACCATCGACCCGCAGCTGGCAGAGTTCGAGCTGGAGCTGCAGCTCGAGGGCAGCACCAGCGCCATCCCGGGGCCCGAGACCTACAACTCCTTCCTGGAGGGCGTTGCCCTCGACGAGGCGGTGTTCGTGGACTGGGACTGTGCCGTCGTCGACGAGCAGCTGCTCTGCGATGGCAGCCTGAAGGCGCTGGACTCGAGCCTGCATGTATGGGGCACGTTCGAGCGGTAGGGCCGGTGTGGGGCAGGCGGGACGCCTGCCCCACCTCCGCTGGTATTTGGGGGCACTGGCAGGCGGGACGCCTGCCCCACTTCGGCTGGTATTTGGGGGCACTGGCAGGCGGGACGCCTGCCCCACTTCGGCTGGTATTTGGGGGCACTGGCAGGCGGGACGCCTGCCCCACTTCGGCATGGAGGAGGCCGGTGTAGGGCAGGCGAGACGCCTGCCCCACTTCGGCATGGAGGAGGCCGGTGTAGGGCAGGCGAGACGCCTGCCCCACTCAGTAGGGAGGAGGCCGGTGTGGGGCAGGCGTCCCGCCTGCCCTTCCTCTCACTCGTTCGCGAAGTACGGCCGCCCGTAGAGCACCCGGGAGTCGGTCCACTCGGTGCCACCGGCCTCGCGGAGGGTCAGCTCGAGCTCCAGCTCGACGCCGTCGAGCTCGTTGTCGCTGTCGATGTCCAGGATGCACAGCCGACCGACCATCTGGTGGGTCCAGGGCTCGTCGTCCCGGGCGGCCTCGTCGAGGCCCTGGGTGTACTCGCCGGTGAGCGTGAGGTCCTGCCCCTCGACCAGCACACGAAAGGTGGTGGTGGGGTTGGTGGGGGCGCCCAGGTCGTTGCGGTCGCCGGGCTCGATGCCCTTCGCGCGCACCGATCCCAGGACGTGGAAGCCGCCCTGCGGGCCCTGGATCACGTCGATGTCGGCGCCGTCCGACAGCGGCTCGAAAGCGATGTCGCCGGTGCCCAGCTCGACCGCGGGGTCGGGTGGGGGGCCGGTGCAGGCCGCGAGGGAGAGGAGGAAGAACACAGGCACGGAGGCCTGTGCTCCTTGTCGCCAAGGAGGACGGGCCTCCGTGCCCGTCGTTCCACCTACAGACACAGGCACTCGCAGTCTTCGTTGCGGCGCTCGCAGCTCTCGCCACTGCGGGCCTCGATGAGCTCGAACCAGGTGTCGGTCTCGAGGTCGTAGCGCCACAGGTCGTCGAGGTGGTCGCTGCACTCGCTGTGCATGCCGCCGAACAGCCACATGTTGTCGTGCATCAGCGCGAACATGCCCCGGTGGCGGCGCTCGGGCGAGGTCAGGTCGATCTCGACGAAGTCCTTGGGCACCTCGCTGCTGTTGCCCAGGCAGCCCAGGCCGCCGTTGACGGTGTCGCCGTGGTTCAGCTCGTCCCACTCGCCGGTGTTGGGGTCGAACTGCCAGACGTCGTTGTCGTCGCCGATGTCGGTGTGGCCGCCGAAGACCAGGTAGCGGTCGCGGGCGCTGTCGTACCAGCCGTGGCTGTGCATGCGGGTGGACGGCCCGTTGCCGTCGTCGAGCTCGGTCCATGCGCCGCTGTCGAGGTCGAGCGAGTACAGCTGGTTGTAGGCCATGGACTGGAAGTCACCGCGCTGGCCGCCGAACACGATCAGGTGGTTGCGCTGGGTGTCGTGGAAGCTGGCCACGAAGGTGCGGCGGTCGGGCTCTCCCGACTGGGACAGCTCTTCCCAGCCGGTGCCCTCGCGCCAGCGCCACAGGTCCATCGGCACCTGGAACTCGAAGTCGAGGGGGTCGGTGGTGGTGGAGCCGCCCCACATGTACAGGGTCTCGTTGGTCTCGTCCCACGCGAGCGAGGGGTACCAGCGCGGGTCGGGCATGTCCGAGCCGGCGTCGCCACCGGCGTCGAGCTCGGTCCAGGTCTCGGTCTCGAAGTCGAACTCCCACAGGTCGTTGTACGTCGTGTACTCGTACTGGGGAGGGCTCTCGTTGGCGGCGTTCTCGTCGCGCCAGCGGCCGCCGAAGAAGAAGGCGCGACGGTTGGGAGCGTCGTAGGCTGCGCCGTAGCGGCCGCGTGCGCTGGGCCCGCTGACAGCGACCTCGCGCCATCCCTCGCCGGGGGTGAACAGCCAGGTGTCGTCGTGCATGCGCGGGCGCGGGTTCTGGTTGACGATGGGGCCGTCGTTGCCGCCGAAGAACAGGATCTGGTTGCCGGGCTCGTCGGCAATGGCCAGGATCTCGCTGCGCTTGTCGGGCCGCTCGGAGCGGGTGATCGTGGACAGCTCTTCGTCTGAGAGCTCGCCCCCGCCGCCCTTGCAGGCGGGGAGCAGTGCGGTCACGGCGAGAATCACGGGCAGGAATCGCATCGGGCCTCCGAGAGGGCCGATCTACCCGGTCCTTGGGCGATCAGCTACCTTGTACGGGGTTGCCGTCGCGGTCCTTGATGCGGATCGGGGTGCCGACGCACAGCACCTTGGCGTCGGCGACCGCACCGGCGGGGGTGTAGTAGTTGCCCAGGTCATAGGTCACCCCGTCCGGTCCGTGCAGCTTCAGGACCCAGTCCGGGGCGGCTGCCTGGATGGCGGCGGCTCGGATGTCTCGGATTCGTGGGAGATCCCGGGCTTCGACACGGGCTTCGATGATCGCTCCGGGCTCGTAGCGGTGGGTCCAGTGGGCCCAGGGCCCGAACCAGCGGGTGGTGATCACGGCCCCGTCTTGCTTCACATGCACGTCGCGGCTCGCGGTGAGCAGCCACAGCCCCAATGTCGCCGCGGCGAGCGTCAACACCAACGGAACGACGAGCTCTCCGGCGTCGGCTGGATTCTTGGGGCTGGTGGCCTCGGCATGCAGCAAGAACACGACAATCGGCGAGAAGGCGAGCAACACGAAGCCGATGAAGGATCGAGCAAGGCTTCCGCGGTCGGTCAGCGTGTTCGGTGGGGGAGCGGCAGGGGCGAAAAACATGGGTCCAGGAGTGTCGGTGGTCGAGGTGTTCTTCATGGGGCCTCCCTGATGGCGGTCATCTAGGGCATGCCGCTGGGCAGCGCCGTCACAGGTCGGTCACACTGCGTCGGAGTCCAGCAGGCGAACCACCCGCACACTCACCAGCTCCGGGAACTCCGGCTCGGGCGGTGCCTCGCCCCGGGCGAGGGCACACAGCACCCGCCAGCGCATGGTGCCGTGCACGCCCTCGGGCTCGGTGGGGGGCTCGCTGTCGGGTGGCGGGCGGCCCTCGACCAGGGCCAGGAAGGCGTGCAGGCCGGGATGATCGGAGGCATCGAGGGCGGCGCGCAGGTGCACGCGCGCGGCGGATGGGTCCCCGTCCATCCAGGCAGCCTCGGCGGCGGCCTCGCGGCAGCGCACCAGCTCGCTGGCGGTGTCGTGGCGAAGCACCCGGCTCACCGCCCGCTCGGCGATGCGGCGCCCGCCTTGGATGTCGCCATCGAGCAGGGCTGCGCGTGCGGCGGTGGCTTCGTAGTGGGCGGCGAAGCCCTGGTGACCCAGCCGCTCGTAGGCGTCGATCGAGGGCCGCAGCTCGGTGGTCTGTCCGTCCAGTGCCAGCTCGAGCTCGGCCACCAGCGCGCGGGCGAAGGCGATGGCGTACGGGTGGCGCGCCTCGCGGGACAGCTGCACCGCGCGGTGTGCCGAGGTGCGCGCGTCCTCGAGGCGGCCCTCGAAGATCGCGCGGATGGCCCGCTGGCTGGCCAGCGATGCCTTGAGCGGAGGCGCGTAGACCTCGCGCATGGCCTCGTCGGCGAGGGCCAGCGCGTCGGGATCGCCCAGGCCGTCCAGCTCGATCCATGCGCGCAGCTTCGCGCCCAGCGGGGCGTGCGGCGACGCCACCACGCTGCGTGCCAGCGCCTCGGTCCCGGGCTCGCGCATGCGGTTGAGGGCGGTGGCCTGGAAGGCCTGGGCCACGGCGGCGGCACCGGGGCTGGGGGGCTCCACATCGCGCAGCAGCTCGAGCACGCGCGGCAGGCCGCCGGTCAGCCAGTGCTGCTCCACGCGAAGCAGGTGGAGCTCGTAGGCGCGCTCGGCGTTGGGCTCGGTGCGGGCCGTCTCGATCAGGAGCGGCTCCAGATCGGGCACCGGCGCGCGCTGGCGCAGGCCCCCCAGCCCCAGGAGCAGCTCGAAGCGCGTGGCCTGGTCTGGAGCGTGGGGCAGCGCGGCCAGCAGGTTGGCGACCTCGGCGGTCATCGCGGTGATGGTGCGGTAGCCCAGCCGGCGCAGGTCGGGATCGTAGGCGGCGACCACCCGGGCCGCGTAGTGCTGGGCGTGCGCCACGCGGGCCGCTGCGAGGGCGTCGGCCGACGCGTTCTGCTCGGCGAAGAGCGCCACCAGGCGGGGCACGTGGAAGCGGGGATGGCCGTCGGGGCCGGTGCCGGCGTTCACCCAGCTCCAGCGAACCAGGTCGTCGAGGGCATCCAGGCCCCAGGGGCCGTCCAGGTCGCCGATCAGGGCCTCGGCGGCGTCCAGGTCGAAGCCCGCGCGAACGGGAGACAGCCGCACCAGGGTGGTGCGCGCCCACGGCTCGAGCGCCTCCCAGGCCTCGGCGAGCGGCGCCTGCACCGAGGAGCCGTCGCGGCGGTCTTGCAGCACGTCCAGGCGCCGCTGCACGCGCTCGGCCAGGCGATCGGGGCCCAGCACGCCCACCCGGCCCGCCGCGAGCTCGATGGCGAGCGGGTGCCCGTCCAGCAGCTCGAGCAGGGCGTCGGCCTGGACCTCGGTGCGGCAGCGAGCGGCCCACAGCGCGGCCGCGTCGGCCGGGTTCAGCGGGGGCAGGGCAAACACGTGCTCGCCAGGAAGACCGAGGGCACGAGGGGCCGTCGCCAGCACGCTCGTGGAGGCGGCGTTGGCCACGAGCGCCAGCAGCAGGACCTGCAGGGACTCGGATGTCGCCGTCAGCCCGTCGATGACGAGGTGATCGACGGTGCAGCGCCGGGCCGCGGTGGCCGCGTCGACGGGGGTTCCCCCGCCAGAGAGCGCGGCTCCCAGATCCAGCCCCGGGTCCTCGGCGTCGGTCACGTCGACCCACAGCACCCGGCCCGGCTGGCGGCGGATGTGCTCGTGCACCAGGCGACTTCGCCCCGAGCCCGCCGGGCCGGTGACCAGCAGCACGGTACCCGGCACAGCGCGCTCGGCCAGCGCGGCGAGCTCGGCTTCTCGGCCCACGAAGGTGTCGACCACCGGCGGCAGGCCGGTGGACGGGCGCTCGGGCAGCCGCCACTCCCAGCCTCCCCCGCGCACGGTCAGGATGTGGTCGGGCTGGCTGGGGTCGGCCTCGATCTTGTTGCGCAGCCGGCCCAGCGTCGTGTCCGGGGTACGACTCTTCACCGTCGCCGCGTAGCCCCACACCTCGGTGAGCAGCTCGCGCCGCGACACCACCTCGCCGGGCCGGGCCGACAGGTACAGCAGCAGGTCACGCTCGGTGGGAGACAGCCGGCTGACGGCGCCATCGCGGTGCACCTCGAGACGATCGAGGTCGACGGTACAGGCGGTGAGGGCGAGGGGCATCGGGACCGAGGGTACAGCAGGAACAGCCCCGGTCACAGCCCGGTCACAGGTCCGGCAACAGGCGCGATCCCACGAATCTCCGACGCTATCTGTCCGGCGTCTGGAGGTTCTGTATGCGCTTTCTTCCCGTTCTCTCGATCTTCGCTCTGGCCTGCAACGTCGGCATCCAGCCCTGCCCCACCGGGGACTGCACCGTCGTCGAAGGCCCCGATGTGACCGGTGATGCGGACACCGACGCCGACGCCGATGCCGATGCCGATGCCGACAGCGATTCCGACGCTGACGCCGACACAGACACCGACCCAGTCAGCCTGGACATCCCCGAGACCACCATCATCAACGCCGGCGGCTACCACGCCTGCCACGTGGCCCTGGACGGCACCCTGGACTGCTGGGGCCAGCCCATGCCGTACGAGACCGACTACGGTCAGCAGCACGCACCCAGCGGTACCTTCGTCGAGGTGAGCGCCGGCATCGACCACGCCTGTGCCATCGAGACCAGCGGCGCCATCCAGTGCTGGGGCAGCAACGAACAAGGCCAGTCGGACGCGCCCTCTGGCACGTTCAAGCAGGTCAGCGCCGGCAAGGGCAACAACGCGCACAACTGTGCCATTCGCGACGATGACACGGTCACCTGCTGGGGCAGCAACGCCCAGGGGCAGGCCGACGCGCCCTCTGGTGCGTTCAAGGTCGTCGACGCGGGCTTCTGGCACTCCTGCGGCATTCGCATGGACGACACGGTCGAGTGCTGGGGCGCCAACACCCAAGGCCAGGCCGAGAACCGCGCCGGCACCTACACCGACATCAGCGGTGGCGCCCACCACACCTGCGCCATCCGCACCGACGGAACCCTGGACTGCTGGGGCACCGACGAGTTCGGCAACGGCGCCGAGTTCCCGCCCGCGGGCACCTACCGCGAGCTCGAGTCGGGCGGCTACTACAACTGCGCCGTGGCCGACGACGACTCCCTCGCGTGCTGGGGCTACAACGACGACGGCCGCGCGGTTCCGCCCACTGGCGACTACGCCTCGGTCACCGCCGGCCGCTTCTACGCGTGCACGGTGCGCTGGGACGACACGGCCTTCTGCTGGGGCAACAACGCCCACCAGCCGTTCACGACCCCCTGACGCTCGATTTCCGCTCACTCCCTCTGGAGTCCGCTATGCGACTGTTCTCTGTCACGGCCCTCATCGCGCTGTCCGCGGCCTGTGTCGCCAACGTCGATCCTTGCCCGCAAGGCGACTGCGAGACCCTCCTTGGTCCCGACGTCGACACCACCGACGATGCCGGAGATACCGGCCTCTCAGACGACACCGGCTCTGCCCAGGACACCGGGGACGGCCCGCTCCCCACCGACGAGCCCGACCCCGCCTCCGTTCCCCTCACCCACCGGGGCCTGCTGGCGTCCGGCGGCTTCCAGACCTGCCATATCGATCAGGCCGGCGCCTTGTCGTGCTGGGGTCAAGCAACCCCTTGGGTCGACGACTTTGGCCAGGGCACACCCCCGGCCGGCACCTTCGTGGAGGTTCGCAGCGGCATCGAGCACACCTGCGGCCTGGATGACGCCGGGGCCGTGCACTGCTGGGGCAAGAACGACATGGGGCAGTCCGATGCGCCCACAGGCACCTTCAAGAGCCTCAGCGTGGGCAAGGGCACCCTGCCGTTCAACTGCGCCATCCGCGACGACGACACGGTGACCTGCTGGGGCAACGACTCCCACGGCAAGCTCGATGTGCCCGCGGGTGCCTTCAAGTCGGTCTCGGCGGGCTTCTGGAACGCCTGCGGCATCCGCATGGACGACACGGTGGAGTGCTGGGGACACAACAACCTCGGTCAGTCCACCCCGCCGTCGGGCACCTTCCTGCAGGTCTCGGCCGGCGCCTTCCACGGCTGCGGCATCCGCACCGACCAGACCCTGGCCTGCTGGGGCGACGATGACCTGAACAACGGCGCTGACGAGCCGCCTCCCGGCACCTGGCGCCAGCTCGAGAACGGTGGCTTCTACACCTGTGCCGTGGGCACCGACGACCGGCTGTGGTGCTGGGGCTTCGACGACGACAATCGCTCGTCGCCGCCGCTCGGGGGTGCCTGGGCGCAGGTCACGACGGGTCGCTACTACGCCTGTGCGCTGGCCTTCGACGACACGGCGACGTGCTGGGGTGACGAGGCTCAGCAGCAGCCGTAGTACTTGGGTGGGGCGGGCGTCCCGCCTGCGCGCTAGCCGCCCTCCAGCCAGCCCGGCTCGGGGGTGGCCACGACGCCGGTGGTGAGCACCAGGCTGGCGGTGTGGTGTTCGAGGGCGCGGTTCCAGTCGCGGCTGACCTCACTGCGGTTGCTGCTGTACCAGCGCCACATGTTCCACAGGGCGTCGCTCTCGCCCCGCAGGCGCAGGTACTCCACGATGTCGGCGTCGCTGGTGCGGGGGAGGGCATCGATGGCCGAGTTGAGCCCGCGCACGATCTGCTGGGTCGAGGTCAGCCGATCGTCGACGGTCTTGGCGGCTGCCCACTTCTCGAGCTCATGGTCGACGAGGTCGATGGGACCGGTGACGGCGGTGACCTCGCTGACGGCGCGCTCTTGCCGGGCCCACAGCTCGTCGGCGAAGCCGTCGATGCGGTCCAGGTTGTCGTGCAGCACGGCCAGCCGGCGCGCGGACGCTTGCACCATCAGCGTCTCGGCCACCCCCAAGAACCCGAGCACCAGTGCCGCCGACACGCCGGCGATCCCCCACTGCCTCCGCGCCTCGCTCAGGCGCAGCCGCGCCCGCAGCTGATCGGTACCTCCGTCGGACAACGCTTGCCTCCACGGCGAGCATACGCCAAGGTCGCAGCATGTGGTTGTTCCTGCTCTCTGCGCTGGGTGGCGCGGTCACCGTCGACGAGCTCGCCAGTCCCCGGCTGTCCGACAGCTGGATCGTCGATCAGGCCGACATCATCGACGACAACGCCGAGGCCCGCATCGACGAGCGGCTCGACGCCCTGCACGCCGACCTGGGGATCGAGGTCGCGCTGGTGAACATCGACGCGACCGACGGCCAGACGCCCAAGCAGTTCTCGACGGCGCTGTTCAACCACTGGGGCATCGGGGACGCCGAGCGCAACGACGGCGTGCTGGTGCTCATGGTCATCGGCGAGCGACGGCTGGAGATGGAGACCGGGGACGGGATTCGCCCGGTGCTGACCGACTCCTGGCTCAAGAGCATGCAGATGCGCACGATGGTTCCGCACTTCAAGAGCGGCAACTTCGCTGAGGGCCTGGAGCTGGGCCTGCAAGACATCGACACCTTCCTGCGCGACAAGGACCAGGAGCTCAAGAAGCGCGAGGCCGAGCGCCTGGAGCGCGAGCGCATCGAGCGGCTGCGCACCCACGTGCACGTGCCGCCCACCCCCAACCGCCCCTCGCTGCAGCGCGCCAGCTTCTACGACTTCGAGAGCACCATGATGGTGGGCTACGGCGGGGCGGGCTTCTTCACGCTGATGGGCGGTGGCCTGCTGTTTCGTCGTCGTCGGCGGACCTGCCCCGACTGCGGCGTGCGCATGCCCCCGCTCGACGAGGTCGCTGACGACGAGCACCTCGACCCCGGCCAGCAGCACGAAGAGGCCATCGGCAGCGTGAACTACACGGTGCACCTGTGCCCCACCTGCGACCACGTGAAGACCTTCCGGCGGGCCAAGTGGTTCACGGGCTACTCCAGCTGCCCCGGCTGCTCCTACCGGGCGCGAACCAGCAGCCGGCAGACGATCTCGGCCGCCACCACCTACTCCTCGGGCTCGGCCCAGGTCACCGAGAGCTGCAGCAACTGCAGCTACCACCACAGCTACACCGTGGTCATTCCCCGCATCCAAGAGAACGACGACGACGACAGCTGGGGCGGCGGCGGCGGCTCGTCCTACTCCTCGGGCTCGAGCTACTCGTCGAGCAGCAGCGGCTTCGGCGGAGGCAGCAGCTCGGGCGGTGGCGCGGGGAGTAGTTGGTAGCGCACCCGGCCCCGACCTAGAACCCTGGGCGCGGCAGCTCCACCAGCCCGGCGACGAAGGCGAAGTGGCAGGCCGCGCCAGCGAGCACGAACAGGTGCCACACCTCGTGGTGGCCGAAGCGGTCGGGCAGCGGGTCGGGCCAGTGGTTGGCGTACACGACGGCGCCCAGGGTGTAGGCCACGCCGCCGGCGATCAGCCAGCCGAGCGCGCTGGCATCGAGCAGCGGGAACATCCACGGGCCGGGCACCAGCGCGATCCAGCCCAGGGCGACGTACAGGCCGGTGGACAGCCACGTGGGGCAGTCCATCCACACCACCTTGAAGACCGCCCCCACCAGCGCGAGCCCGCCCACCACCGACAGCATGGTGATGCGGGCCGGCCCGTCGAGCAGGTGCATGAGCGGGGGCACGTAGCTTCCGGCGATGAACGCGTAGATGGCGGCGTGATCGACCCGCTGCATCGCCAGGTTGCCGCGCTCGCCCAGGTCGAAGAAGTGGTAGGCGGTGGACGAGGCGAAGAGCAGCACCAGCGTGGCCCCGTAGATGGCCATGCCGGCGACCTTGGGGCCGTCGTGGGCGGTGGCCAGCACCAGGTAGATGAGCCCCGGGATGCCCAACAACACCCCGGCGAAGTGGGTGAGGGCCGACCAGGGATCCTTGTTGAGGCCGATGGCGTTCATGCCCAGGGTGTATGCGGGTCGCGTCATGGGACGGTCACGGGGGGCGGCCTGTCTTGTCCCGTTTTGACGAACCTGCGATACCATCCGATCATGGACTCAGAGCTGCTGATGGTGATGGGGGTGATGGGCGCGGGCCTGGCCGCGGTGGCCGGCGTCATCGTGGCGGGCATCGCCGCCAACCGCACGCCCAACATCGATGATCTGCCCGATGACGGCGACGTGTGCGTGGCCTGTGGCAGCACCGACGTGGTTCACCCCGCCGAGGGCGTCTACGTCTGCATCTGCGGCTACGAGGGTGGTCCGGGAATGGCGGCCTACCAGTGGCAGCTCAAGACCGAGCGCATTGCGGCCATGCCCGCCGACAAGCGCGAGGCGCTGGCGGCCAGCGTGGCCGAGGATGCCCGGCTGCAGCTCACGGCGGCGCGAGGCTCGTACGAGCATGCCAAGCACTGCTTTGTCGAGGGCGACAGCATCGTGGCCATCGGCAAGAGCCAGGCGGCCCGCAAGACCGAGCTCTTCGACCAGGTGCGCGCGGCGCTTCCCCAGGCCACCCAGCACCTGCTCGAGGCCATCGCCCACGTCGAGACGGCGCGGCACATCCGCCACGGAAAGGGGCGCATGTCCGACTGGTACGACAAACTGTCGGGCAGCCGCGAGTCGGCGTTCACGGTCACCGGCATGCAGGCGTCCGCGGCGCTGCGTGCCGAGCTGGGCGAGGTCGAGGACGTGCTGCGCGGGCTCGAGGCGCAGCTGGGGTAGTTGGGTCGCGGATTGGCTGCTACGCTGCGCCCATGCGAACCCTCCCCATGCTGCCCGCCCTCGCTCTGCTCGCCTGCACGGGGGATCCCGTCGATGACACGGGCGAGACCATCGACGACACCGGCGCCGCGCCCTGCACCGCCGTCGTCGTGTACGCCGACGCCGATGGGGACGGCTTTGGCGACGACAGCACCGCCGCCGCCGCGTGCGAGGCCGGCGACGGCCAGGTGCTGGTGGGCGGCGACTGCGCCGACGCCGATGCCGGGGTGAACCCCGATGCCACCGAGGTGTGCGACGCCGACGATGTCGACGAAGACTGCGACGGGGCGCCCGACGACTTCGACGACTCGGTGGACCCCTCGGGCCAGGCCACGTTCTGGGCCGACCTGGACGGCGACGGGCATGGCCACGCCGCGGCCGAGATCACCGCGTGCGACGCACCAGACTTCTTCGTGGCGGCGGGCTCGGCCGACTGCAACGACCTGGACGCGGGCGTGAACCCCGACGCGGCCGAGGTGTGCGACGACGATGACGTCGACGAGGACTGCAGCGGTGCCGCCGACGATGCCGACACCGGCGTCGACGCCAGCAGCCGGATCACGTGGTACGCCGATGCCGATGGCGACGGCTTTGGCAGCGGAACGGACACCCAGCAGGCCTGCGAGCCTCCCGCCGGCTACGGCACCGGGGACGGGGACTGCGACGACACCGACGCGACGCTGAACCCCGACACCCCCTGGTACGCCGACAGCGACAGCGATGGCTTTGGCGATGCGGGCGACGCGGTGAACCAGTGTGCGGCCCCCGCAGACCGGGTGCGCGACGACACCGACTGCGACGATGCCACGGACACGGTGCACCCGGGAGCCATCGAGATCTGCGACACCCTGGACAATGACTGCGACGGGGACATCGACGACGACGACACCATCGATCCCTCCGCCTTCGCCTTCTACGAGGATGCCGACGGCGATGGCTTTGGCGATCCCACCACCGGAGCCTGTGCCGCGACAAGCCTGAGCAATGCCGTCGCGAGCGGCGGCGACTGCGACGACGCCGAGGCCGCCGTGTACCCCGGTGCGACCGAGGTGTGCGATGGCCGCGCGACTGACTGCGACGACATCGCCTGGACCCCCTTCGACGAGCCGACCTGGACCTACCACCATCCAACGCTTGGCCTGATGAACGGAGGCGGGGTCATCCCGATTCGCGAGGGACGTGTCGACGTGTGCCAGGACGTGGATCTGGAGGGCGTGACCACGAGCTCGGGTCCAAGCACGGTCGCGGGCGCGATGGAGGTGTACGGATTCGGCGACCCCGAGCTCCAGCTGAGCGGCAACGACGCACTGCCCAACATGGAGGTGCTGATTCTGGACGGCGTGTCGCTGTTGCACGTGCCCAATGGCGGCGGTGGTGGCTTCGGTACCGTTCAGAACTACTTCGCGACCGAGCTGGTGATGCGGGACACCAAGCTGGTGTCCAGCGACCTTCGCATCGAGGGTGCGTTCTCTGGCCAGGCGCTGGTGGCGACGCTCGAGCGCGTCACCGTAGATGGGGGCCTCTATGCGCTGTACGTCGGTGCTTTTGCCGGTTCGACGCTGTCGGTGACGGCCACCGACTCGGTGTTCTCGGGGGGATTTCAAGCCATCAACGTGGACGGAGCGGGCACGTTCACCCTCGAGGACAGCGTCGTGGGCGGGCCGATCATCATGCGTGGCACCTCGTCCACCGAGCTGCGCGGCGTCGACCTGGGCACCGGATGGGCCGGCAACAACGGCGTGCACCAGGTGAGAGAGGACGCCACCTTCACCTGCCTGGGCTGCGCCTTCACGCTCACCGGCGGCAGCTACAACGTCTACGTCGACGACAACGGCCTGGCGACCTTCGGGCCCTTCGGCACGGTTCCCACGACCTTCGATGCCTCGCCCGGCCTGATCCGCTCGGCGGACACGGCCACCGATACCCCGGTCTCGGGGCCCGTCGAGGGCACCTGCGACGCGGACGCCTGCACGCTGCAGTAGCCCCTGGAAGGCGCGCTACTCCACCCACACCGGGTTGGTGACGGCGCGCGCGGATCGTCGCGCCCCCGGCCGGTTGTCGGCGCTGCCCCGGTGCTGGGCCACCACGTTGGTCGCGTCGTCGGCGACGCCCACCTCGATGACGTGCTGCTTCAGGCCACCGACGGCCTGGACCTCGTCCACCGCCTCGCTGTGAACCAGGACGCCGTCGACGTACAGCTCCACGGTTCCCAGCGCCATCCAGTCCGGCGCCGACACCGTGAGCGTCGCCTGGATGGGGCCGCTGGCGGCCAGGGTGTCGCCGATGCCCGCGGTAGCGGCCCCCGAAGACAGCTGCAGCTCCAGCAGCGGCCCGCCGGTGGCGATGGCCCGGCCCGCGCGAAGCGCCTCGATCACGCTCGCCTCGGTGACCGGGCCGTCCACCCTCACCAGCGTGCGCGGGTGGCCCAGCGGGTCGGCGGTGAGGTGGCTGTCGCTCACCCCGGTCGCGGTCATGCGGATGTCGCGCTGCAGCAGCATCAGCCAGTCGGCGAAGACCGCGTCGGTGTCGGCCTCGGTGGTGCCGTTGAACACCTCGACGGCGTCGCAGGGCAGCAGGGCCGGGTCGGTGGTCTCGTCGAGCGCGATCCAGTCGAACAGGGCCGCGTAGCCCCCGTCCACGAAGCGCGGGTGGTTGCACTGCAGCAGGGCATCGCCGGGCACCGCGGCCACCATGCCTGCCAGGTCGGTGCCGTGCCAGCGGGGCGCGCCGTTGCCCGAGAGGTCGGGGTCGGGGGTCAACGGAAAGGCGTTGAAGTGACCCAGGCGCATGGTGCTGATCTCAGCGCCCCGAACCACCAGCAGCCCTTCGATGGCGCCCTCGCCGATGGTGTCGTGCTCGGTCAGCACCACCACGTCCAGGTCTTCGGCCATGGCGCCCTCCAGCCGCCGGGCCACGGGCACCCAGCTGTCTGGCGAGCGCTCGGTGTGCACGTGCAGGTCGGCGGCCACCCAGCCGGGGTGGGCAACCACGTGATCGAGCACCGCGGCGAGCAGGTGATCGTCGCCGGGCTGCAGCTCGACGGTCTCGGTGTGCAGGGTCCACCCCGGTCCCCGGGTCAGGAACAGCTCCCAGGTCCCGGGCGGCAGCCGAAAGCTGGCCACGCCGTCTGCATCGACGAACACCCGTCGATCGGGTCCCCAGGCGCTCAGCCGGAACGGACCATCGGTCTGCACGCTGATCGTGGCGACGTCGGCCTGCAGCGGCTGCGACCAGTGGCCGTTGCCGTCGTCGTTCCACACCTCGATGGTGCTGGCCGCATCCGGGGCGGCGCAGGGCCGGCCCTGGCGGCAGCGGGTGAGCGGCGCGCCGTCGGCGTTGCGCACCTCGACCAGGGGCACGTCCTCGTGCACCACCTCGGAGGAGGCCCAGTGCGGCGCCATCGCCTCGGACAGGCTGGGTGCCAGGGTCAGCTCGCGCACCACCTCGGTGTCCTGGCCCGCCCAGCCCGTGGCCAGCACCGGCCCGATGGCGATGATCGTGCCGCCCTCCCCGGCCAGGGCAGCGGCGGTGCCGTCGTCGAAGGGCTCGAAGGCCAGCTGTTCGAAAGACCCGGTCTGCGGGACGTCGGCGCCCAGGCCGGGTAGCCAGGGCCGCACCGCGCCCGACCAGAACTGCAGGTCGGCGAGCGCGGGCACCGGGTCGCCGCTGGTGGAGCGGGTGATCAGGCGCAGCGTGGCCGACTCGGCGTCGAGCACGTACTCTTGCACCAGCCGGGTGCTGGGCTCGGGGATGGGCAGCACCTCGTGCAGGGTGACCATCGACTGCCAGTCGCCGGCGATGCGCAGGCGGGCCTCGCTGCCCGTGGACAGGTCGTCGAAGGACTCCGGCCCGATCATCCAGAAGCCCGCGGTCATCTGCAGCTCGCGCAGGGCGTCGGGCGCCTGCTGCACCCCGTCCGCCATGTGCACCGCGTCTACGAGCCCACCGCCAGCGAGCCCGTAGAGCGCGTGCCCTTCGGGACCGTCGCGAACCACGAAGCGGGCATGGGCGTTCTCGAGGACCCAGTCGCCAACGCGGCCCGCGGCGTGATCACCCTCGACCAGGTCTTGGGCACAGGCCAGCTGGCGCAGTCGGACCTCGCCGCGCTCGGGCGGCGGCGGGGGGCAGGGTGGGTCGTCGGGTGCGGTCTTGCACGCGGCGACGAGGACCAGCAGGGGCAGGCTGCGCATGCGTGAGCGTAGCAGGACCGTCAGTACGCGTTCGTGTTCACGAAGCCCTTGAGCGGGGTGAGCAGCATGATGCGCAGGTCGAACCACAGCGACCAGTTCTCGATGTAGTACAGGTCGTACTGGATGCGCTTCTCGAGGCTGGTGTTGCCGCGCCAGCCGTTGATCTGGGCCCAGCCCGTGACGCCGGCAGGCACCTTGTGGCGCAGCATGTAGCTGGGCACCTCGGACTTGAACTGGTGGATGAACACCGGCCGTTCCGGGCGTGGCCCCACCAGGCTCATGTCACCGATGAGCACGTTCCAGAACTGGGGCAGCTCGTCCAGGCTGGTCTTGCGGATGAACTCGCCCACGCGGGTGCGGCGGTCGTCCTCTTCTTTGCACCAGACCGCGCCGGAGCCCTTCTCGGCCCCGACCTTCATGCTGCGGAACTTGTACATGCGGAAGGTCTGGCCATCGAGGGTCATGCGCTCTTGCGCGTAGAACACGGGGCCCTTGCTCTCCCACTTCACGGCCGCGGCGACCGCCGCCATGATGGGCCCGAAGGCCACCAGTAGGCCCGCGCTGCACACGATGTCGAAGGCGCGCTTGAGCACGCGGTTCCAGCCGTGCAGCGGGGACTCGCGCAGGTGGATGAGCGGCAGGCCGTCCAGGTCGCCGACCGAGGCGTTGAGGCTGGCGTACTGCAGCACATCGGGCACGACGTGCACGGCCACGATCTCTTCGGTGAGGCGGTCGAGCACCCGCGACAGCTTGAGGTGGCTCTTGTTGGGCAGGGCGCAGAACACGCGGTCGACGCCGTGGGTGGCGACCAGGTCGCTGATGTTGCCCACGCTGCCCAGGATGCGGTCGGGCATGACCTCTTCGGTGTCGTCGCTGGCCACGAAGCCCACGAACTCGATGCCCATCCAGGGGTTGGCCTCGATGCGCTGGGCCACGTCGCGGGCCAGCTCGCCGGCGCCGACGATGAGCGCCTTGCTGGTGTTTCGGCCCTGGGCGCGCAGCTTGCGCAGGGCCGCCCGGCCGGTGCCGCGGGCGAACACGGTGGTGGCCATGGCCACGACGAAGAAGGGCGCGAGCACACCACGGGCGTAGTCGCCGGGGAACAGGAACACCATGAAGGTGACGATGATGAAGAAGGCGGCGACCGACGCCTTGATGGCGTCGAAGGCCTCGGCGACGGCCGAGTTGGTGCGCCGCGGCTGGTACAGGCCCAGCGCCGAGTAGCTGAACCACGTTGCGCCCAGGATGATGGGCAGCGCGATGAGGTGCTGTTCGAAGGGGAAGGCCGCGGTGAAGTAGCCGTGCGACTCGAGCCAGGATGTGACCGCGACACTGTGGAAGCGCAGCCAGTAGGCGAGGAGCCACGCAGTCGCGGCCGCACCGAGATCGATGCAGACCAGGATCGTCGCAAAGAAGTGCTGGAGCTTCTTGAGCATGAAGGACCTCGGCCGCTGTTTACCGTCCCCGAGCAAGCGGGGCCAATCGCATGGTCTGTACAATCAGCCCATGAGATCCATCAAGGTTTCTGAGTCACGCTTGCCGATCCGCATGAATCCTGCGCTTTGCGTGGTCGCATTGTTGCCTTTCATCCTCGCTGCTTGCCCCAACGGAGCCTGTGTCGACAACGGCGAGCCGGCCGAGGTGCAGATTGGCCAGGGTCAGCTCGCCTTCGAGCCGATGGCCGACGAGATCGAGCTGTTTCACGGCCAGCAGGGTGGCTACCACCTGGATCTGGCGCTGCTGTTGCGCAACCTGAACGGCGAGGACCTGATCTCGGGCACCCTGACGGCCACCGTGGGGGGGGAGCTCGTGGGCGAGACCAGCCCCTGGTTCGACGGCACCTGCACCGCGGACGGGCTCGAGGTGGTGGGCACGCGCGTGGTCTTCTTGGACGGCACGCTGCCCGAAGATCTGGTGAATCAGCCGGTCACCATCGGCGCGGTGGTGCGCGATCTCAGCGGCAACGAGGGCACCGGCTCGGTCACCACCACCATCGTGGACACCGTCGACGAGAACCCCGAGACCGCGGAGGAGTGACCTCGCCCTTGCCACCCAGACGGGCTTGGCTGCCCGTCTGCATGCTGTTCGCGGGCTGCACCGGCGCCTCGGACTGGCACATGCTCGCCGCCGAGGTCGGCGACGGGGTGCTGCTGTCGGCGTGGAGCGACGGCGACGACGCGATCCTGGTGGGCGGAGATCTCGCGGGCGGCCCGGGGGTGCTCGCGCGCTACGACGGCCGTCGGCTGTGCACCCGCTCGGCGGTCACCGAGCGCTCGCTCTGGTGGGTGCACGGGCGCGAACCGGGAGACTGGTGGGCCGTGGGCGAGGGCGGCACGGCGCTGCACAGCGTGCAAGGCGTCGAGACCCGGGTCGACGTGCCCACGGAGCGCACCCTGTACGGGGTGTACGACGACGGCGAGCAGGTGTGGGCCGTGGGCGGCGATCCCTTCGAAGACACGGGCGAGATCTGGCGCCACGACGGCAGCGAGTGGACCTCGGTCGCCGCCGGGTTGCCAGGAGTGGTGTTCAAGGTGTGGAACGGCTGGTTCGTGGGCACCGGGGTGGCCTACCACTGGGACGGCGCCGAGCTGGTCGAGGTGCCCACCAGCGAGCGCCTGCTCACCGTGCGCGGCCGCGACGACACCGACGTGTGGGCGGTGGGCGGCTCCCAGTCCGCCACGGTCCTGCACCACCAGGACGGCTCCTGGGTGCCGTTCCAGAGCGCCGACCTGGGGCAGGGCCTCAACGGGGTGTGGACGGGTCCGGGCGAGACCGTGTGGGTGGCGGGCAACTTTGGCATGGCGGCGTTCTGGGACGAGGCAGCGGCGGCCTGGCAGTTTGCCAGCCCGCCGGTCACCGCCGAGCACTTGCACGCGGTGTGGCCGCACCAGGACGACATGCTGTTCGTGGGGGGCAACCTGTTCGCACCGGGGGGCAACCACGGCACCATCCTGCGCTATGGGCCCCGGCGCGGCGATGTCGCCGTCCAGGACTGCGACTGAATGGAGCCCGTGAAGCTGGAGTGGCACCTCGATGTCGCCGCGTCGCAGCGGCGCACCTGGGCCATCTTTGGTGACACCGACCGCTTCAACCGCGCCGCACGGCTGGGTTTCGAGTTCGAAGAAGAACCCCTGGACGACGGCACCGTGCGGCGCACCGGCATGCTGCGCAAGTTTGGCCTGACCATCCGCTGGGTGGAGGCGGTGTTCGACTTCCAGGCGCCGCACGGCTTCTACAACGTGCGTCGCTTCCTGGACGGGCCGGTGTCCCGGCTCGAGGTCTCGCTGGCCGTGACCCCGACCGATGCGGGCAGCCACGTGCACTACACCGTGCAGCTGACGCCGCGAAACTGGCTGATGATCCCGGTGGTTCACGCCGACGCCCGGTTCACGACCGGGCCGTTGCTGGACAAGACGCTGAGAGGCGCCAAAGACCTCGCCGAGGGACGGGACACCGCCTTCGATCCGCCTCCCCCCGAGCTCGATCAGCAGCTGCTCACCCGTCTGCTGGAGCGCACCGACCCGATCCTGCCCCATGTCGTCGGCCAGGAGCTGGCGCGAACCATCGCCTCGGCGCCCATCGCCGAGCAGGCCCGCATCCAGCCGCTGGCCTTGGCCGAGCGCCTCGACATCACCCCCGATCAGGCCGTGCACGGCTGCCTGGAGGCGGTCCGGCGCGGGGTGCTCGAGCTCACCTGGGACCTGATGTGCCCGTCCTGCCAGGGCGCCAAGAAGAGCAAGACGACGCTCGATCTGGTGGACGGGGAGGTGCACTGCCCCTCGTGCAACATCCGCTTCGACCCCAACTTTGCCGATGCGGTCGAGGTGGTCTTTCAGCCGTCGTCCGACATTCGCGCGGTCGATGTGCCCCTGGACTGCGCGCTGGCGCCGTCGCGCACCCCCCATGTGCTGGCCCGCGAGCGCGTCGAGCCCGGGGGCGATGTGGCGTGGTCGCTCGAGGTGGTGCCGGGCGGGTATCTGCTGGACTCCATGCCCTCGCGCGGCGGCGTGGTGGTACGGGTCTACGAGGGCGCCCACGGCTCCGAGGCCACCATCGACTGGACCGACAGCGGGCCGGTTCCGTCGGTGATCGAGCTGGCTCCCGGCCCGGTGCGCATCTTTGCGCGCAGCCGGCGCCGCGATGCGGTCGAGCTGACCATGCGCGAGCGCTGGCAGCCGCAGCACGCGCTGACCGCAGGTCGGCTGCTGGCGATGGAGGGGGTCGGCGACCTGCTGCAGCCGGCCGCCATCGCCCCCGGCGTGCGCTGGGCGGTGCAGCGCGGCGTCGTGGTGGCCGTCGAGCAGAGCGAGGGCTCCAGCACCAAGATCACCGGGGTGCACACCAAGTGGGAGCAGATGGGCATGCAGCTGTCGTACAGCGGCAGCAGCTCGATCATCGCGGTGTGGGCGACCGTGCGGCAGGCGCTCGAGGCCGTCGATCGGCTGGCGGGGGACCGCGAGATCGGGGTGGGCATCGCCGTCGGCCCCGTGACCCGCATCGAGCGGCAGGACGCCACCTTTCCCATGGGGCCCAGCGTCGATCGGGCGCTCAAGGTGATGCGCGACGTGGGCACGGGCAATGTCGGCATCGACGAGGCGGCGCTGGGCGATCCCGAGGTCGACGAGGGCCTGCAGAACCTGGGGGATCGCGTGCGCCTGCGGCCGGTGATCGACGCCGGACACACCGAGCTTCGCTTTGCCTCGGCGGTGCTGCGGCGCAAGGCCGAGCGCGAGGCGGCCGCGTTGTATGCCCCCACGGCTCCCAGCCAGGTCGGCGGCCGCTTTCGGGTGCAGAAGCTCCTGGGCAAGGGCGGCCAGGGCATGGTGTACGAGGTGCTGGACACGGCCACCGACGAGACCTGCGTGATCAAGGTGCTGCGGCCCGAGGTCGCCACCGACCCCGTGGCGACCCAGCGCTTTCACAACGAGGCCCGCATCTCGGCGTCGCTCGATCACCCCAACATCGTGGCCGTGCGGGACTGGGGGCAGGACGGCGCCGGCTTGTGGCTGGCCATGGAGAAGCTCGACGGCGAGGAGCTGCACGACGAGCTCGACCGGCGAGGCACCATCGACCCCGAGCGCCTGCGCTGGATCGCTCGGCAGGTGCTGTCGGCGCTGGCCGCAGCCCACGATGCGGGCGTGGTGCACCGCGATGTGAAGCCCGAGAACATCTTCTTGATCGGCGACGAGATGCGGCCCCAGGTCAAGGTCATCGACTTTGGCATCGCGGTCGAAGCGGGGGAGCTCGACGAGGCCGCCGAGAGCGGCATGCTCATCGGCACCCTGGGCTACGTCAGCCCCGAGCAGGTGCAGCTCGAGTCGCTGGACGGGCGCAGCGATCTGTACAGCTTTGGCATCGTGCTGTACCGCTGCCTGACCGGGCGCCTGCCCTTCAAGGCCAGCACACCGATGGGCACGGTGATGATGCGCCTGCGCTCCGAGGCCTCGCCGGTTCAGCAGCTGGCGCCGATGGTGGTGCCGCCCGACCTGGTGACCGCTGTGGAGCGATCGATGGTGGTCGATCGCGACGAGCGCTTCCAGACGGCGGCAGAGATGGCCGCCGTGCTGTCGGACTGATCAGCCCGCCGCCGGGGACGTCTGGCGAAGCTCGAAGGGCGCGAGCTGGATGGTCTCGAAGGGCATCTCTACCTTGGCTGCGTCGAGCGCATCCTTGACCCGCTCGCGCAGCTTGAAGCGCTGGGGCACGTGCTGCTTCTCGTCGTCGAGCCAGACCCGCAACTCGAGCAGGGTGTTGTAGTCGTTGAGCGCCTTGACCACGACCTGCGGCGCCGGCTCGGTCATGAACTCGTCGCCAGTGCACAGGCCCAGTAGGATGTCGCGCACCTTGCCGATGGGCTCGTTGACCCCCACGGTGACCTCGACGTCCAGCCGCAGGTGCGGGAAGTTGGTGTACGAGGCGACCTTGGCGTTGGCGATCACCGAGTTGGGGATGGCCAGCATGCGGCCGTCGACGGTGACCAGCCGCGTGGAGCGCAAGGTGACCGTGTCGATGCGGCCGTATTCGCCGTCGACCTCGACGAGGTCGCCGATGACGAAGGGGCGGTCCCAGAAGATGAAGATGCCCGAGATCAGGTTGGACAGGGTGTTCTGAGCCGCGAAGCCGATGGTGAGGCCCAAGACGCCCAGGCTGGTGAGGATGGACGTGGTGTCGATGCCCACCTGGGTGAGCGCGGTCAGCGCCCCGACCACCCCCAGCGTGAAGCGCACAACCGTGGTGATGAAGGTGGCGGCGGTGGTGTCGAGCTTGGCGCGCTCGAAGATGCCGTTCAGGACCCGCGTGGCCAGAGCCGTGAGCCCGATGAAGATGAGGATGGTGGCGATGGCCGCCAGCAGGCCGGGCGTCCACTTGAACACGAGCTCTGTCAGTGCATCCGGGCCAAAGGTGTCTTTAAAGGTCTGGAATGCCTGGTTCATGGTGTCTCCAATTCGCGGTCTGGATCAGGTTCGGGGGTCGGGTTCAGCACGGCGGCCACGGCATCGGGCAGGTGGCCGTGGTGCAAGCCGTCGCGGAGCACGGACATGTGCTCGTCGAGGTCGGTGAGGGCAGACTGGGCGGCCTTTTCGTGCACCACCTCGAGCCTGGCTGCGTGGCGGATGGCCTCTCGCTCGGTGTCCAGCAGCCTCAGCAGGGCCTCGGCCATGCGCTGCTCGGACAGGCTCTCGTCGGCAGTCAGCTTGTCGCGCAGGGTGGTCTCGGACCCCTCCCGACGCCCTTGCAGCCACTCCCCCAGCCGCTCGGCGGTGCGGGGATCGACCACGCCCTCGCCCACGAGGTGCTCGAGGTGGCGCTCCGCGGCCACCACGCCCACCACGCGGGCGCGCTCGCCGTCGAGCTCGATGCGCCTGGAGTCACGCCCCTTGGACACGCCCAGCCGCTGCAGCAGCGGCCCTACACTCAGCCCCTGCAGGAACAACGATGCCGACACGGTGCCGAACACCAGGTGAATGAGCGTCTCGCGTCCGGCGAAGGTGGGTGCGATGCCCAGCACCAGGACCATCGACAGCGACCCGCGAAGGCCTCCCCACACCAGCACGTGGGACCACGCCCAGGGCAGGTCGCGGCCGGCGGCCCGCAGGATTGGCCACGCGCCGTAGACGGCGACCGCGCGGGCCGCGACGGTGGCCACGAAGGCCGCCGCGATGATGCCGCTGTCGGCCACCATGTCGTTGATGTTCAGCACCAGTCCCATCAGCAGGAACACGATGGTGTTGGCGACGAACGCGGCGTACTCCCAGAAGTCTTCGACCGCCAGCCGCGTGCGCGTGCTCATGCCGTACTTGGCGCCAAAGGACCCGGTGACCACGCCGGCGGTGACCGTCGAGAGCACGCCTGAGCAGCCGAGCTCTTCGGCGGCCAAGAAGCTGCCGAAGGCCACGACCGTGGTGAGGGTGATCTCGACCAGGTGGTCGTCGAACTGCCGCATCAGGGCCGACAGGAATGTGCCGATGACGGCGCCGATGAAGATGCCGCCGCCGGCCATCGTGACGAAGGTGCGGATGCCGTACACCAGGATCTCTGCGGTGCCGTGAAGCTCGATGTGCGCGGCGTGGCCGACCTCGACGCCAAACACGGCAGCCACGATGATGAACAGCACCACGGCCACGCCGTCGTTGAGCAGGCTCTCGCCTTCGACAAGCAGGTACAGCCGCCGGGGCACACCGAGGGTCTTGAACAGCGCCAAGACGCTGATGGGGTCGGTGGCGGCGATGACCACGGCGAACAGCGCGACCACCGCGATGGGCAGTCCGGGCGCGAGACCTGTGGGCACCAGCGCGCCGTACAGGATGAGACCCGTCAGGCCGGCCGAGATGGCCACGCCCACCAGCGCGAGGGTGAGGATGGAGGGGGCCTGTTTGCGAAAGTCTTCGAAGTCCAGGTGAAAGGCGGCCTCGAAGAGCAAGGCCGGCAGCAAGAAGGTGAACAGGACTTCGCTGGAGAGGTGAAAGACCTCGAGCTCTTCGATGTGCACGAAGCCAAGGCCTACGCCGGTGACCACCAGCGCCAACGTGTACGGAACGCGGAAGCGACGGGCCACCAGCGCCACCAGGCAGCCCACCAACAGCAACAGCAGGATCTGGATGGCGGCGTGTTCCACGAGCGTGCTCCGAGCTGGAGGGGTTGGTCCGAGCCGCCGCGTTGCACGCCGCGGTGCGCCGAATATTTCGTTGTTGCCCGATTCCGCATTCGATCGGCCGGGTGCCGCGAGGGCTAACGGCCTCGAGCGACGACTGAGCCCGGTGCGTCCTCTTCCCGTATCCTCCGGGGCAAGGAGGCGAACACGGAACCCGTCCTGCTGAGCTGGGAACTGCACGTCGGCGCGTCGGTGGCCGAGACGTGGAAGGTGTTCTCGGACACCGATCGCTTCAACCGGGCGGCTGGGCTGGGCTTCGAGTTCGACGAGGTGCCGCTGGCCGACGGCGGCGTGGAGCGCGTGGGCCTGCTGCGCAAGTTCGGGCTGAACATCCGGTGGGTCGAGACGGCCTTCGACTTCGAGTCGCCCCACTGGTTCGAGAACGAGCGCAACTTCCTGGACGGCCCCGCCCTGAGGTTGATCACCACCCTGCTGGTCGAGCCGCACGCCGATGGCGGCTGCCGGGTGTCGTACACGGTGCAGATCACGCCGCGAAACTGGGCCACCATGCCGGTGGTCTACGCCGACGCGCGCCTGACCACGGGGCCCTTGCTCGAGAAGACGCTCAACGCCGCGAAGGGCCTGGCCGAAGGCAAGCGCGTGCGCTTCGACCCACCCCCGCCGGGCCTGTCGGAGCAGACGCTGGCACTGCTGCAGACCCGCGCCGACCAGACGGTGCCGCTGGCCATCGGCGAGGCCCTGGCCCAGCGCATCGCCACCGCTCCCGACCACGACCTGTCCCGAATCCGCCCCCTGCGACTCGCCGCCGAGCTGGGCGTGTCCGACCACGACGCCATCCGGGGCTGTCTGTCGGCGGTGGGCCACGGCCTGCTCGAGATGTCCTGGGAGCTGCTGTGCCCCAGCTGCAACGGCCCCAAGTCGGCCAAGGCCGCCCTGGATCTCGAGCCCGCCGAAGTCCACTGCCCCAGCTGCAACATCCGCTACGACGGCAACTTCCCCGACAGCGTCGACGTGGTGTTCAAGCCGGCCTCAGACGTGCGGCCGGTCGACGATCAGGTCGACTGCGTGCTGTCTCCCCAGCGCACTCCCCATGTGCTCGCTCGCCAGCGGCTGCAGTCGGGTCAGGTCGCCTCGTGGCAGCTCGATCTCGATGCGGGGGGCTACGTGCTCGACACCTCGCCCTCCAAGGGAGGCGCCTCGCTGCGGGTGGTGGAGGGCTGCGGGCTTCGCGAGGTCACCGTCGACTGGAACGTGCGCGGGGCGCGGCCCCAGGTGCTCGAGGTCGAGCCGGGCCCCGTGGTGCTGCACCTGCGCAACCGACGGCGCGACGTGGCCGAGGCCTCGCTCAAGCGGCGATTCCGGCCGCCCTGGTGCCTGACCGCGGGCGAGCTGTTGAGCATCGACGGCGTGGCCGACCTGCTGCCGCCCAGTGCAGTGGCGCCCGGGGTCGACTGGAAGGTCATGCGTGGCATCGTGCTCGCGGTCGAGCAGCGAGCCGGCGATGCCGACAAGCTCACGCCGCTGCTTGCGGGCTGGACGGGGGTGCGGCTGTCGTACAGCGGCGATCGCTCGCTGATCACGGTGTGGAGCGATGCGGCAGCGGCCATCGCTGCGGCCGAGTCCCTGGCCGGCGACCGCGATCTGGCGGTGGGCTGTGCCGTGGGCGCGCTGACCCGCGTGCGGCAGGGCGCGACCGCCTTCCCCATGGGCGCGACCGTCGACCAGGCGCTGAAGGTCATGCGTGGCATCGGCGCGGGGCGGGTGGGCATCGACACCGCTGCGCTGGAAGACGACGAGATCGACGCGGCCCTCGATGCGCTGGGCCGCGGCGTTCGCATCCGCTCGTCGGGTCAGGTGCCCTGGCAGGAGCTGCGCTTCGCCGCGGCGGTGCAGCGACGGCGGCAGGCCGTCGCCCAGGCGCGGGCCCGTGCGCCGAAGGTGCCTGCGCTGCTGGGAGGCCGCTACCGCCTGGGCAACAAGCTGGCCGAGGGGGGCATGGGCGTGGTGTTCGCGGTGACCGACGAGGCCCAGGGGGCGCCAACGGTGGTCAAGCTGCTCAAGCCCGAGTTCGCCACCGATTCGCGCTACGTGCAGCGCTTCTACAACGAGGCTCGGCTGTCCTGCGAGCTCGACCACCCCAACATCGTGTCCGTGCACGACTATGGGCAGGACGGCGAGCAGCTGTGGATCGCCATGGAGCGGCTCGACGGCGAGGAGCTTCACGATCAGCTCGAACGCCAGGGCCACATCGAGGTCAAGGAGCTCCGAGACATCGCGGCTGGCGTGCTCTCAGCGCTCGATGCGGCGCACACCAAGGGCATCGTGCACCGCGACCTGAAGCCCGAGAACATCTTCTTGGCGGTCGATGCGCGGGGTGAGCTGGTGGTCAAGGTCATCGACTTTGGCATCGCCCAGCAGATGAGCGAAGACGACGAGCTGGCCGAGCAGGGCATCCTGGTGGGCACGCTGGGCTACGTCAGCCCCGAGCAGGCCCGCCTCGAGGCGCTGGACGGCCGAAGCGATCTGTACAGCCTGGGGGTGATGCTGTACCAGTGCGTGAGCGGCCAGCTGCCCTTCCACGCCGACGATCCCATGACCCTGGTGATGATGCGCATGGACACGACTCCGGCTCCGGTTCAGCAGGTGGCGCCCCAGGTCGTGCCGCGCGAGCTCGCGGGGGTGATCGAGCGCGCGATGCGGGTCGACCCGGATGAGCGCTTCGCCGGGGCGGCAGAGATGGAGCGGGCGCTGCGGGTTTAGTGGGCTCAGCCCTGCCGTCAGTGGGGCAGGCGTCTCGCCTGCCCGAGAGCCGCGTTTCGGCGGCGCGCGAAACGGTGCTGCAATGGTCGGTGCCAGGTCGGGCGGAAAGGTTGTCGGCACTTGGAGGACCCATGAACCATCGCGCCCTACCCCTGACCCTGTTGTTGCTCACCGCCTGTGACGGCCAGACCGCTGCAGACAACGAGACCGAGGCGACCGGAACGGCCACCTACGACGACGCCGAGCAGACCAGCGACGGCAGCGACAACGAGCCCGCGACACCCGAGCCCCAGCCGAACAGCGACCCGATGTGGCTGAGCATCGACGTCGAGGGCAGCGGGGACTTCTCGGTATCGGACCCCGAGTGCCAGCTCGACAGCCTCGGCAGCACCTTCCTGGGCCAGCTGGAGGGCGAGGCCGAGCTCGATGGCAACGGGGTGTACGTGGCCACGCTCGCGTCGACCGAGTCCACGTTCACCACCCCCAGCGGCTGCACCATCCCCAGCCTGTCCATCGGCAGCGTCACCGAGGTCGTCGTGCGCGGCGAGCTGACCGCGACCCAGGAGAACTGCGAGTCGTACTGTGCGGCCTCGGCGCGCTCCGAGGCCGAGGCCGAGTGTGGATCCGACGCGTCGTGCCGCGGTGATGTGCAGAGCGCCCACGAGGCGAGCTGCACCACCGAGTGCACCAGCTCGACCACCCACGTCATCGTGGCCGAGACCAGCCTGGGCGTGACCGCGCTGGCCGAGCTCAACGGCCAGGCGCTGTCGGGCTCGAGCCTGGGCACCATCTCGGCCGACCTGACCTTCGATCGCATCGAAGACGGGCAGGGCAACGAGGTCGATGAGGCGCCGTAAGGGCGGGGCGGGGGGCGCCGGGCCGTTCCCCTACACCCTCCCGTGCGCGCGCAGCACCTGGTTGAGCAGCCAGTTGTAGTCAGGGTGCATCCCGGCCGGAGGCGGCAGCTCCCGCTTCACGTGGATCAGCCCGGTGCGCCCCGGACGGTACTGCCTGAGTGGCAGCAAGAACGTCACTCGGCGGCCGAGAGGGGTCGGCTCCGCGAAGCGGATCCAGGCCATCTGCAGCAGCCCTGGTAGCAGCCAGCCGGTGTCCAGGTCGGCCACCGCGGTCCAGGGAACCCGATGCCAGCGCAAGCCGTTGCCCACCAACAGGCCCTCCTCGGTGCCGATTGCGGTCACCAGGCTGCGCGTGGCCAGGATCGCAGGCACACCGATCCCCGCCGCGACAGCCAAGCCGATCGCGATGGCTACCAGCCAGGGCCTGCCCTCTGCGTGCAGGATCGGAGCGATTCCTACCGCCAGGCAGCCGAACAGAATCCACGCCCCCAACTTGAGCGGAAGCGTGATTCCCGAGAACAGAGCACGACGGCGCATTCGACCTCCCATGCCTTGGACAAAGGGTCGATATGCAATGTTCTTTGCCGGGTATTGGGGTCCGCGGTGCTCTACGGCAGCCCTACCCGCTCCAGGTGCGCCGTGTGCGGGGGGCGCCCGAGACCTGGCGCCCCGTTAATCGCGGCCCATGCCCACCTACGACGTCATCGTTGTCGGAGCCGGACACGCCGGATGCGAAGCTGCGGCCGCTGCGGCGCGGCTGGGCAGGCGCGCGGCACTCGTCACCCTGCGCCTCGACCACATCGCGCGCCTGTCCTGCAACCCCGCCATCGGGGGCCTGGCCAAGGGCCACCTGGTGCGCGAGCTCGATGCCCTGGGCGGGCTGATGGGGCGGGTGGCCGATGCGTCGAGCATCCAGTTCCGTCGGCTGAACACCCGCAAGGGGCTGGCGGTTCAGTCCAGCCGCGCCCAGGTCGACATCGACGTCTACCCGGCCAAGATGCGCGAGCTGCTGGACGGCATCGAGCTGCTCGACCTCGTGGAGGGCGAGGTCTCAGCGGTGTCGGTGCACAACGGCCGCGTCACCGGCGTCACCCTGGGCGATGGCACGGTCTGTGAGGCGCCCGCCATCGTGCTGACCACCGGCACCTTTCTCTCTGCGGTGATGCACACCGGCGCCGATCGCGCCATCGGTGGGCGCATCGGCGACCAGTCGGCCCACGCGCTCTCGGGCAGCCTCGGCGAGCTCGGCATTCGGCTGGGGCGGCTCAAGACGGGCACGGTGCCGCGGCTCGACGGCCGCACCATCCACTGGGACCGCATGGCTGTGCAGCAGGACACGGTGCTCGACGGCCGCTTTGGCTTTGGCCCGCGGCCGCCCCAGCTGCCGCAGATCACCTGCCACGTCACCTACACCAACGAGCGCACTCACCAGATCATCCGGTCGGGGCTCGACCGCTCGCCGCTGTTCACCGGTGTGATCGAGGGCACCGGCCCGCGCTACTGCCCCAGCGTCGAAGACAAGGTGGTGCGCTTCGAGGGGCGTGACCGGCACCTGTTGTTCATCGAGCCCGAGGGGCTGAACACCCACCGGGTGTAGCCCAATGGCCTGTCCACCAGCCTGCCAGCCGACGTGCAGGAGCAGATGGTGCACAGCATCGTGGGCCTCGAGGACGCGGTCATCGTGCAGCCCGGCTACGCGGTGGAGTACGACTTCGCCGATCCGCGCGATCTGGGCATCGACCTGCAGCACAAGGCGGTCCGCGGCCTGTTCATGGCCGGGCAGGTCAACGGCACCAGCGGGTACGAAGAGGCCGCCGCTCAGGGCTTCGTGGCCGGTGTCAGCGCCGCTCGCGGCGAGCCCTTTGTGCTGCGCCGCGACCAGGCCTACATCGGCGTGTTGGTCGACGATCTGGTGAACAAGGGGGTCGGCGGCGAGCCCTACCGCATGTTCACCAGCCGCGCCGAGCACCGGCTGCTGCTGCGCGAAGACAACGCCGATCGCCGCCTCATGCCGATCGGGCGCGACCTGGGGCTGGTGGGCGACGCCACCTGGGCGGCCTTCGAGGCCCGAGCCGCCGCCATCGAGAGCACCCACGAGGCGCTGCGCACCACCCGCATCGCGCCCACCCCGGCCATCATGGCCAGGCTGCAGGCCGAGGGGCTGGGAACCATGCGCAAGCCCATCGCGCTGCAAGAGCTGCTGCGCCGCCCCGAGGCCACCTACGCCAGCGTGGGGCGGGTCGCGGATCTGCCCCAGGTGCGCCAAGAGGTGGCCCAGCAGGTCGAGATCGACGTGAAGTACGCGGGCTACATCGAGCGCGCCCGGCAGCGGGCAGCGCAGGCGGCCAAGCTCGACGGCCGGCGCCTGCCGCAGGACATCGACTGGAGCCAGGTCACCGCGCTGTCCAGCGAGGTGCGCGAGCGCCTGACCCATCACCGGCCGCAGACCCTGGGTCAGCTCGGGCGCCTGCCTGGGGTCACACCGGCGGCGGTGAACGTGGTGGTGGCGATGCTGGCGAAGCGGTAGCGAGGGCCGGCGCCTACCAGCTAGTTCTCCAGCACCTCACCGATGGCCATCAGCAGCTCGGCCCGTCGGTAGGGCTTCTGTAGAAAGCCCTTCAGCTGAGGGCCGCGCAGATCCGTGGTCGCGTGCCCGCTGCTGAATCCGCTGCAAGCCAGCACGCTGACTTCGGCGTCGAGCTCGACCAGGGCACTGTAGGTCTCGGCGCCAGACAGGCCGGGCATGGTCATGTCCAGCAACACCAGCCGAATGTCGGCGCGGTGCTGCTTGTACAGCTCCAGGCCATGGATGCCGTCGCCGGCCTCGATGACCGCAAAGCCAGCGGTGCGCAGCATGATGGCGGCGATCTCGCGCACCCCGTCGTCGTCGTCGATCAGCAGGAGGGTGGCCGTGGCCGAGGGGATGGGGGTGGGCTCTTCGTCGGCGATGGCCACCGCCTGGGCCGCCACCACCGGCAGGCAGATTCGAAAGCTCGTACCGGCGCCGGGCGCCGTGTCGACGTCGATCTCGCCGCCATGACCGTGCACGATGCCCTGAACCGCGGCCAGGCCCAGGCCGCGACCGGTGAACTTGGTGGTGAAGAAGGGGTCGAAGATCCGGGCCAGGGTGGCCTCGTCCATGCCGGGCCCGTCGTCGTTCACCTCGACCACGACCTGCCCGTCGTCGTAGCTGGTGGACAGCTTGACGCGGCCCCCCGCCTCGCCGATGGCCTCGGAGGCGTTGGTGACCAGGTTGAGCACCACCTGGCGCAGCTGGGCCGCGTCGCCCTGCACGGCCGGAAGGCCCTCCTCGAGCTCGAGGCGGAGCCGCACCTTCTTGGTGTGGGACACGTCGAGCAGCGGCGCCATCTCGGTGATGAGCACGTTGAGGTCGAGGGGTGCGGTGCTGAAGGTGGCCTTGCCGGTGTAGGCCAACATCTGCTCGGTGAGCTCCGCCGCGCGGATGGCGGCCTTGCGGGCCACCTCCAGGCGACGCTTGCTGTGCCCGGGGGGTAGCTCGGCGGCGGCGATCTCGGTGTTGCCCAGGATGATGGCCAGCAGGTTGTTGAAGTCGTGGGCGATGCCGCCCGCGAGCAGGCCCAGGCTCTCGAGCTTCTGCACGTGGCGCACCTGCGACTCGAGGGCGTGGCGCTCGTCTTCGGCCTGCACGCGCACGGTGATGTCGAGCATGGCGACGCGGTAGCCAACGGGCTGCCCCTCCACCATGCGCACGCCGGAGTGCAGGATGGCGGGGAAGGTGCTCCCGTCGCGTCGAAGCAGGGTGTACTCGGTGCCGGTCGCGGGCTCACCGGCGAGCCTGCGCTGCATCAGCTCGAACATGGCCGCGTGCTGCTCGGGCACGATGTGGTCGCGGATGGGAATGCCGATGGCCTGGTCGAGCGAGTCGTAGCCCAGGCTGCGCACGCCGAGCTGGTTCAGGAAGGTGATGGTGCCGTTCATCGTGGCCTCGCCGATGATCACGGGCATCAGCTGCACCAGCTCGCGGTACCGCTCTTCGCTCTCGAGCACGGCGATCTCGTAGGTCAGGTCGCGGACGGCGCTGACGCGGGCATCTCGGCCTCGGTAGCGCACGTTGCGGCCGCTGATCATCGCCGGAAATGTGCTGCCATCGGCGCGCTTGCCGCGCACCTGGTAGGCGACCTCGCTGCGCTCGCGGATGTTGCGCGCGACGCGCTCGGACTCCAGCGCCAGGTCGGCGCCGTTCATCCCGATGAGCTCTTCGGCGCTGCGGCCCAGCATCACACCCAGGCGCTCGTTGCACTCCACGATGATGCCGTCGACCGACAGCGCGAGCCCCTCGGTGGACGCGCCCAGCAGCGCCTTCCAGCGCTCGTCGACATCGGCGGTGCGCTGATCGGCGTCTTGCACCGCGCGCAGCAGCGCGTCCCGCAGCTCGTCGCGAGGCAGCGGCGACTCGAAGAGGTCCTGGATCAGCTCAGCGAGGGTCGGCATCGGCGACTCCTATCCGTCGGCCTTCCACCGGGCTCGAACGACCTTTCGCGCCTTGCCATCGACCTTGTAGGGGGTCACCGCCTCGATCGAGAAGTCGGCCTCGGTGAGCTGCTGGCCCTGGTTGAGCCACAGCAACAGACGCCCGCCCGGCTTCAGCAGGCGGCGCGCGTGCACGGCCACCCTGTCGGGGGGCGCGAAGGCCCGGGCCACCAGCCCGTCGTAGACGCCGGCAGGAAGGTCTTCGACGCGCTGGCAGCGCACGATGACGTCGGAACGCCCGGCGTGGTGAAGCACCTGTTCGACAAAGACGCAGCGCTTGCGGCGGCTGTCGACGAGCTCGAGCTGCACGTCGGGAAAGCGGTGCGCGAACACGATGCCCGGAAAGCCAGCGCCGCTGCCCAGATCGGCCCAGCGACCCGCCGGATCGAGGCCGTCGAGGGCCTGGTTGCAGTCGCGGTAGTGCACGTCGATGTCACCGGGTCCCACCAGGTTCATGACCTTGCGGTAGGTCTCGAGGGCCGTGCGGTGGTGGGCGAGCAGGTCGCTCACACCAGGCTCATGACGGCGGACACGCTGCGCTCGAGCTCGTCGGTGCCCGACAGCTCGACGGTGGCGTGCACTCGGCTGGGGGCGACGTACTTCTCGTGCATCGGGCGCACGCTGCGCAGGTACTGATCGATGGTCTGGTCGGACGTGCGGTTGCGCTCGACGGCGTCGCGCTGGATGCGTCGAATCAGCCGGATGTCGTCGGGGGTGTGCACGTAGACCCGGTGGTGCATGCGCTCGCGCAACGCGTCGTGGGCGAACACCAGGATTCCCTCGACCAGGATGACGTCGTGGGGCTGCACCCGCTCGGTTTGGGGAGCGCGGCTATGGGACCGGTAGTCATAGACGGGCAGGTCGACCGGGTTGCCCGTCAGCAGCGTGTCCAGATCGGCCACCAGGCGCTCGGTGTCCAGGCTGTTGGGGTGGTCGAAGTTCCAGTGCGTGGGCCGATCCTGGAACTCGGCGGGCATGGACACGTAGTACCGGTCGTGCACGATGTGCAGGCAGCGCGCCGCGAGCCGCTGGGCGACGCGCTGAGCGAGGGTGGACTTTCCCGAAGCGGTGCCGCCTGCGATGCCGATGACGGTGGACATGGGCGGCGCCTAACCACAACCGTTTACGGGGCGCACATCACGATGCAGTCGAAGTACCACTCGGTGGTGCTGTTGGTGTCTTCGCAGGCTTGGTCGGTGTTCTCCCACTGGCGACCGCCGTTGCCCACGTCGTTCCACATCTTTCCGACCGCCTCCATCCCCAGGGCAGCGCACAGATCGTTGCCGGTGTCGGAGCTGGCATTGCCCCCCACCAGCAGCCACGGACCCGTGCCATTGCCGCCGGTGATGTTGCCCTGGCTGTCGGTGTTGGTGTCCGGGAAGCCCAGGGCCACGGCCAGCGAGGCAAAGTCGCCGTACAGGCTGCCGGCCGCCGCCTGGGCCTCGGCATTGGTGTAGCGGTCGTGGTTCAGCGTGTTGCCGTTGCCGGTGCTGCCCATCGCGGCCACGGCGTCGGTGTCGTCGTAGTGGGGTCCCACGGCGTTCACCGCGTCGGCGTCGGTGTAGTGCGCGCCGGTGACCGCGGTGACCTGGGTGTCGAAGTCGGTCGGCAGCTGGGCCGACGTGATTCGGCCGGTGAGCTGGCTCAGCGCATGCAGGTGGTCGCCCGCGGCCACATCGGCGCTGCTGGTGCCGATGGGCAGCCGATCGACGTGCAGCACGCCGCTGGTGAGGTGGCTGGCGTCGTGGTCGTGCTGGGGCAGATCGGTGGTGACCAGGGCGCCCGTCCCGTCGATGACCGTGGTGCCGTTGACCTGGATCTCGGTCGCGTTCACGACACCCCCGTTCAGGTTGGTGGCGGTCTCGGCGCTGTCGGCGTGGTCGGCGCGGTCGGCGTTGCCGGCGCGAACCGCGTAGGGAACGCTCACCAGCGCGATGCGCGTCGGGATCTCGGCCCCGCTGTCGATGCCGATGCCCAGCCACAGGGTGCTGCCGTCGAAGTCGTCGGCATCGAGGGTGTTCACGGCGCCCAGCGTGACCGAGAAGTACCCGTCGCTCAGCTCGGTGCCGGTGTGCGCCTCGCTCCACAACGAGGTGGTGCCCGCCGCCGAGTCGTACAGCGCGAAGGTCAGGTCGTGGGTGCCCGAGAGCGGGGCTCCGAGGCCGTCGAACAGCCGTCCCTGGTGGCTGAACTCCATGGGAACCGCCGCCGAGGCGGCAGGAAGGGCGAGCAACAACAAGGCCGTCGTGATGCGCATGGTGACTCCTGCCGCATCATAGACGCCGGTGCTGCCGGTCGCTCAGCCCTTGAGCTGAGCGATGAGCCGCTCCAGATCCTCGCGATCGGCGTAGTCGATCACGATGCGTCCGCTTCCATTGCGGCGGGGCTTGATGGCCACCGAGGTGTGCAGGGCATCGGTGAGTGACCGCGTCGCGTACGCGTAGGTGCGCTCCTCGCGGGCCTTGTCGAGCTTGGTGACGTTGCGCGGCTCGAGCAGCTGGTTGACCAGGCGCTCGGTGGCCCGCACCGACAGGCCCTCGGTGATCACCTTGGCCAGCGCCTTACCCATGTGGGGGGTGTCGACGAGGGGCACCAGGGTGCGGGCATGGCCGCCGCTGATGGCCCCGCCGCGCACCGCGGCCAACGCCTCGTCGGGCAGCTTGAGCAGCCGCAGCGCATTGGCGATGGTCGCGCGCTTCTTGCCAACGCGGCCGGCCACCTCGGCCTGGGTCAGCTGGTAGGCCTCGATCAGGCGCTGGTAGCCCAGTGCGGCCTCGACCGGATCCAGGTCTTCGCGCTGCAGGTTCTCGACCAGGGCCAGCTCGAGCTGCATGGCGGCGTCGCCGGCCTCGCGCACGATGACCGGGACCTCCTGCACCCCTGCCAGGGCCGAGGCCCGCAGGCGGCGCTCGCCGGCGATGAGCACGTACAGGCCGTCTTGCTTGCGAACCAGCAGCGGCGAGAGCACCCCGTGCTGGCGAATGCTGGTGGCCAGGCCCTCGAGGGCGTCTGCGGTGAACACCTCGCGCGGCTGTTCCGGGTTGGCCCGGATCTCGTCGATGGGCACCATGCGGTAGGCCGAGCGACGGCTGAAGCCCTCGTCGTTGCCGATCGCCGAGTCGGGAATCAGCGCCGCCAGCCCGCGGCCGAGTCCTCGTCGGTTCTTCACATCGCCTCCCGCAGCTGCACGTCTTGTACCTCGATTCCGACGCCGCGCACATGGGCCGCCATGCCGTGCCGCGACAGCACCTCGCGAGCCAGCGACATGTACGACTCGGCGCCGACGCTCCGGCGATCGTAGCGCGTGATCGGCTGGCCAAAGCTCGGCGCCTCGCCCAGGCGCACGTTGCGCGGGATGATGGTCTGGAAGACCTCGTCCTGCAGCATCTCGCGCACGTCTTCTTCGACCGCCTTGCACAGGTTGGTGCGACGGTCGGCGAGCGTCAGCACGATGCCTTCGCGCACCAGGTCGGGGTTGGTGCGCTCGCGCACGAAGGCCATCACCCGCATGAGCTCGGACAGGCCCTCGAGTGCGTAGTACTCGGCCTGCAGTGGAACCAGCACGCTGTCGGCGGCCACCAGGGCGTTGATGGTGAGCAGGCCCAGGCTGGGCGGGCAGTCGACGAAGACCCAGTCGTAGTCGCCGCGAACCTCGGCCAGCGCCTTGCGCAGGCGTCGCTCCCGGTAGGGCAGGTCGATGAGGTCGAGCTCGGCTCCGGCCATGTCGGGCGAGCAGGGCAGCACGTCCAGGCCGTCGATGTGAGTCTGCATGATGCAGTCGGCGGCGCCTCGGTGCTCCAGCATCGCGTCGTACACGCCCATCGGGACTTCGTTGCGGGGAAAGCCCACGCCCGAGCTGGCGTTGCCCTGGGCGTCCATGTCCACAAGCAGCACCCGCTGGCCATGCTCGGCCATGGCGGCGGAGAGGTTGATGGCGGTGGTGGTCTTGCCGACACCACCCTTTTGGTTGGAGACGGAGATGATGCGAGCCATGAGGGGATCCTCGTGGAGGGGGAGTTGGGGAGGGATGCAGGGGGGCCGAACGGGGGTGGTCCAGCGAGGGGGTACCGGAAGGCTATGCAAGGTGGATCCCCGTGCCAAGCGCTTCACAGAAAAAAGTTTCACGTGGAACGTTGATGCAGGGTTGACGCGTCAAATCCGCAAGGATCCTTGCGCCTGAATCGTGTCTGAATCGCTGATCCACCTTGGGAATCCGCTGCTATTGTCGTGGGGATGCGTCCCCTCCTACTGGTGCCCGGTGTCCTGGTGGCCGGGCTCGTCGCGTGCAGCGGGGAGCCGCCCACGCTGATCGATCAGCGCTTCGCACCGAGCTGCGAGGTGGTCTGGCCCGCCGAGGAAGGCACGGTGCTCTTTGGCGAGAGCTTCGAGCTCGCCGTGAGCATCTCGGATGCCGACACGCCGCCCGAGGAGCTGACCGTTCGCGCGGTGTCGGACCTGGACGGCATCTTTCCGGGCGAGGCGCACATCGATGACATCGGCGCGACGCTCGCGGTGGATGGTTCGCTGCTGCAGGAGGGCTACCACAGCCTGGTGGTCACGGTGAGCGACGAGACCGAGGTCAGCGAGTGCGAGACGAGCTTCTTTGTCGTGGCCAACACCGACCCGTCGGTGAACTTCGCCGAGCCTGACGACGGGGGCGTCTACACGTCGAGCGAGAACATCTGGGTCGAGATCTCGGCCTTCGACCAAGAGACGAGCGAGCTGTCGGACCTGCGGCTCGAGTGGAATGGCATCGGCGCCGACCAGCCCACCTCCGAGGACCGGCCGGGGTCCAACGGGACTGCCGGGTGGTTCCTTCCGCTTCTGCCGGCAGGGAACTACACCATCGGGGTTCGTGTCACCGATCCGGTGGGTGGCAACCGCACCAGCAGCGTGGCGTTCACGGTGATTCCGACCGACGGGGACGGAGACGGGTGGATCTCGGCTGGCGACGGCGGCCTGGACTGCGACGATGGTGCCTTCGCGGTGAACCCGGGCCAGATCGAGCTGTGCAACGGACTCGACGATGACTGCGACGGCCAGGTCGACGAGGACGACGCCTTCGAAGCACCGGAGTGGTACGTCGACGCCGACGGCGACAACCACGGCGATCCGGCCACCCTCATCGTGCAGTGCACGCAGCCGTCGGGCTACATCGCCTTTGGGGGCGACTGCGACGATGCCGACGTCACCGTGCGTCCCGGGGCCGACGAGGTGTGCAACGGCGTCGACGACGACTGCAACGGCCTGGTCGACGACGCGCCGATCGACGGCCTGACCTTCTACGCCGACACCGACGGCGACACCTTTGGCGACCCTCTGGCCCCCACCACGGCTTGCGTTGCGGGGCCCAGCGTGTCGACCGACGCCACCGACTGCAACGACGCCGATGCCGCCGCCAACCCCATCGCCAACGAGCTGTGCGGCAATGGGCAGGACGATGACTGCGACGGCGCCATCGACGAGCAGTGCTTCGTCGACCACTGCGGCACCATCAGCCAGGCCGAGACCTGGACGTCCGACGCGACCCACCGGGTGAGCTGCCGGCTGGTGGTCGAGAGCACGCTCACCATCCTGGACGGTACCCAGGTCGAGTTCGTGGGCACCAACTCGTACATCGAGGTCGGGCGCTTCGCCCCTGGACGTCTGCACGTGCTGGGCGGCGCCCGCGACGGCGTGCAGTTCACCTCGGGCACGACAGGAGGCGCAGGCGGGCTCTGGTTTGGGGACCTCGACACGGGAAGCCTGTTGGAGGGTTTCACCTTCGCAGAGCCGGATCCCGATCGCAGCGCCATCTACAGCCAGGCTCCCTACCTTCAGGCGTCGAACTGCTTGCTGTCCGATGGGGGCCACAGCGGCATCCACACCGACGGCGACAGCGAGCTGGCGGTCGACGACTGCGTCATCGAGCGCTTCGCCGGCCGGGGAATCTGGCTCGAGGGCGGCCGTCTGGCCCAGCTGGCCCACACCGCCGTGCACGACGTCATCGCCCCGCCCGTCGAGCTGCCCGCCAACGAAGTCGGCAGCATGGGGCCCGGCAACGACTTCACCGGCAACTGGTTCGACGCGGTCCGCGTGTCCACCAGCTCGGTCACCGTCGACGCGACCTGGCTCGATCACGGCGTGCCGTACAGCCTGGCGTCCAACCTCAACGTCGGCGGGGTCAGCCAGCCGACGCTGGTGCTGGACCCCGGCGTCGAGTTGAGGTTTGCCGACGGTCGACAGATCGACGTCGGCACGGATGCGCCGGGTCGCCTACAGGTCGATGCAGCCTCCAACCCGGTGATCGCCGAGCCTCGCGACCCGCTGCCTGTTCCCGGAAGCTGGGATGGGATCACCTTTGGCCCCTACGACACCGGGTCGTCCATCGTGGGGCTCGAGTCCCGATACGGTCACTGGGGCTTCCGCCTGCTGGGCAGCGATGTCGTGGTGGTGCCCGAGATCGAGCTGCGTGAGGTTGTCTCGGCGTTTGCCCTGCAGGAGGGGCTGCTGGTCGAGAGCCACGCACGGGCCTCGGTTGTCGACAGCGTCTTCAGTGACGGCTCTGCGGTCGGCGTGCGCCTGTATGGCGATGTGAGCACGTTCAGCGGCAATGCCATCGAACGCAACAACGGCTTGCCCTTGGTGGTCGACGAGCGCCAGATCCACCTCATGGACGGATCGAACACCTACGTGGACAACACCGACAACCGGCTGTGGATCTCCGGCACGCTTCAGGTCGACCGCGACCGCACGCTGCAGGCGGCACCCGTGCCTTGGGTGGTGGGCGGCAGCATCCAGGTCCATGGCACGCCCGCGCCGACGCTCACCCTGGGTGACGGCCTGGTGGCCCACATGCGCAGCCACGCCGAGATCGAGGTTCGCACCGGCATCATCCAGACCGAGCCCGGGCCCAATGGCGTGCACTTCACCTCAGCGGACCCCGCACCGTCCCCAGGCGCCTGGAACAGCATCCACCTCCACCAGGATGCTGCTGTGGGTGCGCTGGGCTTGGATGGGCTGACCATCGACTACGCGGCGCCGCTGTACCAGGACGGAGGGCTCGTCATCGACTGCCCCGATGTGCCGGTCATCCGGGACCTGACCGTTCGCTGGGCTTTCGAGGATGGCTTGTACGTCGCCGACGATGGCCGTGTCGCGGGCATCGAGAACGGCCACTTCGAAGGCAATGGCCTGGCGGGCATTCGCACCCGCGGCGAGGCCCGAATCGATGCGATCTCGGGCAGCCACTTCCAAGACAATCGCTGGGCGCTGCGGCTCGAAGAACCCGAGCTCATCGACGCCGTGCACAGCGACAACACCTTCGCCGGAAACGCGGTTCAAGCCGTGTCGATCGTGCCGCTCGAGTCGGTGCGCTACATCAGCGTGCCCACCCGCATGAGGGCGCTGGACGTGCCATGGCTGTTTGGCAGCAGTGTGGGCGTCGGGGGGCCTCTTCACCCGACGCTGACCATCGAGCCGGGCGCCACCGTGCACATGGACAGCGACACCGACTTCTGGGTCGGTGACGCCGATCTGATCGCCGTGGGCACCGCGGCCGAACCCATCGTCTTCACGTCGGCCCAGGCGACGCCAAGCCCGGGCGACTGGCGCTCGCTGCACATCGGCGATGCCACCGGTGGCCAGATGTCCCACGTGATCGTGGAGTATGGGGGCATCGACTACCTGGCGCGCGCCGATGGCCTGGTGCGCCTGAGCCAGGGCAACCCCTTTCCGTTCACCGACGTCGCGCTGCAGCACTCCTTTGGCTACGGCCTTCGGCTGACGTCGCTGGTCACGCCGTGGCGCCCCGACATCAGCGGCATCACCTTCACGGGCAACGCGGTGGCCGACACCAACTGGTAGCGGCGATGGGGTTGCCGTCGCCGTCGACCTGGATCCGCCCGGATCTGAAGCGACCATGAACCGCGGCGTGGAGCTGTCGAGCGTCGGGTATACTCGAGCCCTGGGGGACGCATGTCCAAGCAGCAGGGTGGCAAGTCCCGCAGACAGCAGCAGGGGCTGGGCCCATCGCAGGGTCCGGGCGTCGATCGGCAGCAAGGCCCCGAGAACCAGGAGGGGCTGGGCAACGCAGCGGCGACCTCCGGGCTGGGCGCGTCTGCGCAGTCGGCTGGGTCGGCCTACCCACACCTCGACCAGGCAGCGCTGACGTTGCTCGGCGAGTCGCTGTTCGCCAGCGGTGCCAGTCAGGCCTTTCTGGACACGCTGGGTCTCGGCGGGCTGCTCGGACAGGACGACGTGGGCGAGGAACAGGCCGCCGACTCCGCCCCCGATTCCGAGCAGGCCGAAGAGGAGGGAGCGAAGTTCACCATGCCCGAGTCGGTCTCGGACGAGGCCGGGTATGAGTTCCGCGTCGAGGGCAACGGTGCGCGCTACGTGCTGATTGGCATTCCGGACGGCGCTCCCGGGCGCCTGGGCGCCGAGATCTCGGCCGACAGCAACCGGGATGCCTGGCAGAAGCTCACCTATGCGTGGTTCGACGCGGCGATTCCCGTACAGGCCGAGGTCGCGGTGGAGGCGACGGCGGTGGCCACCGAGATGGTCGAACAGGACGACCAGCTCGACGCGACCGGGTCGGCCGGATGGCTGGAGTCGGGGATCGACCTGCTGGTGCAAGGGGCTCGGACCGCCGATGACCTGGATCGTCAGTACAATCCCGCGCGCTGGGCTCGCGACGGCATCACCGAGCACATGGCGGCGGCTGGAGAGAGCGCCTGGGGGTTCGTGGGACAAGGCGTGACGTCGGCAACTGACTGGTGGGCAGGCGGGCAAGCGCAAGGCCAAGGTGAAGACCAGGCGAGCGAGGAGCCTGCGGAGCTCACCATGGAGGAGCGCTTCGCGCAGCATCAAGAGGGCCAGGCGATGCTGCACACCGCCGTAGACAAGAGCGAAGAAGACACCAACTACACGACGGGCTCGTCTTGGCTGCAGACCGATGCCGACGGCATGCTCAAGCGCGACATGACCACCCAGGAGGGCGAGGACCTGTGGAGCGGCAGCGAAGACGCTGACGACTTCGTGTGCTCCACGTTCGCGATCTGGGCCTTCCTGGCGACCGAGCGCGACAGACTCCCCGCCGACATGCCCGACGAAGAAAAGGACGAGCGCATCGCTTCCCTGCTCAAGACCGAGATCGACACCGACTACGAGGGGGACGATGCCCGAAGTGGGCACTACGGACACGAGTTCAGCTGGGACAAGAGCGACGGCCGGGGAGGCACGCGCGAGAAGACCGAGCATCTGACGTTCATGAGCATCGGAAACACCCACCTGGAGGCCTTCGAGCGGGGTCGAGACGGAACGAGCGAGGTCGAGCACGACCGGGTCCGCGACGCCTTCGACGACAGCAAGGCCGACGAGGGCTTCACCAACGACGACCTGCGAGTGATGGGGATGGCGGGCGCTCTGGTGCTCATGGGCATCGCAGACCGGGTCGTCGACCTCGATCAGGTGAAGCCGGGCGATGTCATGCAGAGCCGCGGCAAGACGCTGGCAGGCCATGCCACGATGTGCCATCGGGTCTGGTGCCAGGGCAGCGGCTACTTCGGCGCACAAGCGTGGTTCCCCAAGCTCCTCGACCCGGGCGCGCACGATCTGACGGGGGCGGACCCCTCAGTCGGGGTCTGGCTCGAAGACGTCGGCTTCTACATCGACGAGGACACGATGCCCGACTTCGTGGGCGAGTACACCCAGACGGCAATCGATCACATCGGCGCGCACAACACGGGCGTTGCTTCCGAGCTCTCGGTCGACGACGACCGGAAGTCGGGCAGCAATGCTGGGGTGTTCAGCCGCACCACCGAGGGTCGCGCGGCCGACCACAACGACGAATCCAAGCGCATGTACGCCGGTCGGCTGCACAGCTCTCCTTGGAAGCTCCCGCATCCTCCCGCCGCCGCGCCCGCCCTCGAGCCTGCCGTCGAAGAAGTCGATCCCCAGCAGATGCTCCTCGAGGAGGAGCAGAGCGGCTGGGGCTGGTGGTAGCGCGTGGACCCTAGCTGCTAGCAGTCCTCGGCCATCAGATCCCTGAGCCACTCGGCGCACTCGCCGTCGAGGCCCAGCTCGGCGCAGAGGTGATCCATCTCGGCGTCGTCGATGGCGTCGTCGTCGTCGTCGTCCTGGATGACCGGCTGTCCGATCCAGGGCATGGCGCCGCGCAAGGCCGAGACCTGCTCGTCTGAGAGCGAGGCCAGATCGCGGTCGTCGGGCACGACGCTCACCCGGGGACAGCCACGCACGTGGCCCTCCATGCCCGTGCACGGATCGGTGGGCACCATGGCGCTGAACTGCTGATCGCCCACCCACACCGTGGCCACGACCACGGCACCCTGAGGGATGGACCGAGCCGCCCGGAGCTCGACCTGAGTGGTGAGCGAGCCGGTGAGCTGGCCCGCCACCGGCAGCAGCAGGCGGGGAGACAGCGCATGCTTCTGCCGGCAGTGCAGCTCGAGCGCCACTCCCTCGATCTGGATGATGCCGTCGGGGTCGAGCGTGACGGACACGAAGACCCGGTCGTCTTGGCGTTCGTCTAGGCGCAGCTGAAGCGACACGGACAAGGGGCGGTGCCCTCCCTGGAGCACCGATCTAGAAACGTCACGTTCCAGGGTCAAGACTTGTCGGTGCACGGAACCGATCCCAAGCATGCGAACATGTCCTCGATGCGCCGCTTCACCGCCCTGATCATGAGCTTGCTGCTCGCGTTCACCTTGTTCACCGCTCCGCCCGCCGCGGCCCAGGACATGTACAGCGCCCCCGCCGACGACGTGGTGCTCGGCCTCGATGCCCCTGCCGTGCCCGATGGCTGGACGACGGTGCACGGCACCTACGTGCTGGTGCATGGGCGCCCCGAGGACGAGCGCCTGCTGCTGGCCCTGTCCCGGCATGCCTCCGACTCGGTGCTCGCCCTGTCCGACCAGCTCGACGTGCCCATCGGCGGCACCATCCACGTGTACCTGGCGTCCACCCGCGCCGAGTTCACCTCGCTTCAGCCCGGGCGGGTGCCCGAGTACGCCGATGGCACCGCCTGGCCCGGGCGAGGCGCCATCTTCTTGCGCCGTCCGGTGCTGCGAGGGCCGGGCGCCCGGCCGCTCGAGCAGGTCCTCGACCACGAGCTCGTGCACGTGCTGCTGGGCCGCACCTTCGCCCCAGGGCACCCGCCGCGCTGGCTGCAAGAGGGCATCGCCCAGGTGGCCGCCGGCGAGCACGACCCCAGCGCCGTGCAGCGCATCGCCCGTGGCGGGCTGATGGGCGGTCCCTACACCCTGCGCCAGCTCACCTACGGATTCCCCGAAGACGCCGCCCGCGCCGACCTGGCCTACGCACAGTCGGCCGACTTCATCTCGTTCATCCAGGCCGAGCACGGCGACGACGCGCTGCGCACCCTGATTCGCGAGATGAACCACGGCGGCGATGTCGATCGCGCCGTGCGGCGCGCCACCGGCATGTTCATGGAAGACGTCGAGGCCGAGTGGCTCGGCCGGCTGGGCGGAGGCCTGCCGCTGTGGGTCACGCTGGCCGCCGACCTGAACACCTGGTGGTTCCTGGCCGCGGTGCTCGGGTTCGGCGGGTTGATCCTCGCTCGTCGGCGTCTGCGCCGGCGCATGAAAGACTACGCCGAGGCCGAGGCCCGCCAGGACGCGCTGGTGGCGAGCCTGCTGGGCAGGACGGTGCTGCCGCGCGGCGTCGCCCCGCCTGGCATCGACGAGTACGGCCCGCACTGAGGGCCCGTCCGACCGCCGCCGGATAGGCCACCGCCATGCTCGCTCTGCTGCTCGTGTTCTCGACTGCCCTGGCCCACGGGCCCGATGGCTGCCCCTCCACCTTCGCGGCGCTGCAGATGGTGCAGAAGGGCCCGCTGGATGCCAAGACGCGGTCCTGCGTCGATGCCCCCAGCGAGCGCCCTGGCGAGCTTGCGGCCAAGGCCTGGACCCGCTGGCGCGACGAGCTGTGGGCCGGCCGAGTCGATGGGCCCGCGACCGAAGCGCTGCTGGCCCAGGAACCCAACCCGGAGCGGGTCATCGAGGCCGCCGAGGCCCTGTTGGCCGGTGCCCACCCCCAGGCCGGCCTCGCCATCGAGCGCGCGCGCCAGCTGCTCGAGGCCGCTCCGTTCTCGGTGGGCCGACAGCGGCTCGCGGTGCGGTGGGCGGAGGTGGCCAGGGCATCTGGCGCCCAAGCCGACGTGCTTCCCGAGCCCGCGGCGCCTGAGGCGGCGTCGCTGACGCAGTGCTCGGACCTGGGGCGTCTGTGGGCGCGCGCCGCCGTCGGCGGAATCTACGGCACCGACCGGGACTGTGTCGTGCGGCTCACCCAGACCCTCGACGGCGATGCACGGGTGACCGCGGGCTACCTGGCGCTGGCGATGGCCTGGCGCCACCGCGACCACGAAGAGGCCGTGCTGGTGGGCATCCGTGTCGCCGAGCTGCTGCCGCAGGAGGCGGGCGTGGCGCAGAGCCTGGCAGCGTTGTACGCCGACGTCGGCGATGCCGCCGGGCACGAGCGCTGGAACGCGCGGGCGTCCGAGCTGTCCCGGTAGCCCAGAAAGGGGTAGGCTCCCCTAAGGAGACGACGATGACGCGCGCGGCAGCTCTGGCCATGCTCACCCTCCTCGCGGCCTGCGAGACGATGGAGCCCTCGGGAGACCCGTTCAAGCCGGTCCAGCCCAAGGCCGCCTCGACGGCCGCCGCGGCTTCAGTCGGCAGCACGGCAGAGCCCGTCGGCCCCCAGGGAGGCTTCGACTTCGAGGCCCAGGGCCGCGACGACGAAGGGAGTGCCGACAGCGACCCCGACCTCGAAGACCTGTATGCAGGCCTGGGCATCGAAAAGAGCCCCGAGGGCGAAGACGAAGAGGCCGCCGAGCCCGTGGCGCCGGTTGCCCCTCCCCAACCCATCGACCGCCCCGCGGCCCTGCCCGCTGCGCCGGTCAAGCAGCCCTGGCAGCCCGGCGTGGCCATCCCCGGCTCGTGGGGGGTTCGCCTGGTGAGCACGGTGTCGGACGCCCAGCCGCCGCGGGCCATCCTGGGCATGCCCGATGGTTCCGAGCAGGTGGTGCAGCCCGGCACCCTGCTGCCATCGGTGGGCGTGGTGGTGCTCGCCGTGGGTCAGGACGCGGTCCAGGTGGCCGAGATCGTGCCCGACGGCGACCGCGCAAAGGTCAGCTCGTACGTGCTCACTGCCCTGTACCCCAGCGGTCCGGAGTAGCCCCGACCCGTGCGAAATGCGGTTTCTCTTGCCGATCGGTCGCTCGACGGGGGATGGTGAACTCCGCCATGCGCGGTCTTGTCGCCATACTCCTGCTTGGGCTCGGCGCCTGTCGACCGGCCGACGAATACGCCGGCAACGACGCCGACGGTGATGGCTTCGCGTCGGTGGCCCACGGCGGCAGCGACTGTGATGACGCCAACGTGGCGGTCTCGCCCGAGGCCGGCGAGCTGTGCAACGACGTCGACGACGACTGCGACGGCCTGATCGACGAAGACCCGGTCGACGGCTCGGTCTGGTACGCCGACATCGACGGCGATGGCTACGGCGGCACGGAGCAGCTCCTGAGCTGCGACTCTGTGCCCCCGGCGGGCTACCGGGCCGCCACCTCGGACTGCAACGACTTCGACGCGTCGGTGCACCCCGACGCCCCGGACCTGTGCAACGACGTCGACGACGACTGCGACGCCGACGTCGACGAGGACGGACCGGTCTGGTACGCCGACCTCGACGGCGACGGTTTTGGCGATCCGGCCGCCGCACAGATCGCGTGCGTGCAGCCCAGCCAGCACGTCGCCGACGACACCGACTGCGACGACGCGCGCAGCGTCGCGCGGCCGGGCGCCAGCGAGACCTGCAACCTGCTGGACGACGACTGCGACGGCATCGCCGACAACGATCCCGTCGATGGCCACACCTTTTGGCTCGACATCGACGACGACGGCTTCGGCGACCCCGCCAGCGCGGCGGTGGCCTGCTCGCTGCCCACCAAGCACGCCGTCAACAGCGACGACTGCGACGACTCCCTGGCCGAGGTGAACCCCCTGGCCGACGAGGTGTGCAACGACGGCCTCGACAACGACTGCGACGGCGGCCCCGGCAGCTGCCATCTGCCAGGCCGCATCGACCTGCACACGCTCGACGCCGCCGCGTGGTGGGGTGGCGTGGGGCATCGCCTGGGCTGGAGTGTGGCCGGGGGAGCGGACTTCAACGGCGATGGCCACCTGGACGTGGCCCTGTCGGCCATCGGCGCGGGCGGCGGCACCGGTCAGACCGAGACCGGCTCGGTGACCGTGATGACCTGGGACGAGCTGGAGCCGGCTTCGGCGCTGGCGAATATCGACGGGCACCACGCCGGCCTGCGCGCCGGTCGCCACGTCGGCTTCGTGCGCGACACCAACCTGGACGGCGCCGACGAGCTGGTGATCACCGCTCCCAGCGAGAACGCCGTCGACCCCGAGTCTGGAGCCATCTACCTGATCGCCGGGGGCAGCACCGCGACGCTGACCGATGCCGCCGATCTGGTGGTCAGCGGCGCACTGGGCGATGGGCTGGGCTCGTCGCTGGACAGCCACAGCGACCTGGACGGCGACGGGGTGACCGACCTGGTGCTGGGGGCCTCCGAGGGCTGGACCAGCGCGGGCCGTCGCGCCGGCCTGTGGATGGTGAGCGGCGACCTTCGCGGCCAGCACCACATCGACAACGCGGGCGTGGGCATCGAGTACCCGGTCGACAGCTTTCGCGAGCAGCCGGCGGTGGCCACCGGCGACGTCGACGGCGACGGCCTGGCCGATCTGGTAGTGGGCTCTCCCGAGATCGGCCAGGGTGGCTGCATCTCGGTCCTGCCAGGGCCCATCAGCGCCTCGATCTCGCTCGACGATGCCTCGGTGGTGCTCACGGGCGACGAGGACGGCGGGCTGGGTACCGCGCTGGCGGTCGCGGGCGACCTGGACGGCGACGGGCTGGCCGATCTGGCTGCCGCGGCGCGCTGGGGAGACTCGCTCGACGGCGAGTCCGGTGTGGTCTACGCGGTATTCGGGGGACCCACGCTCTCGGGCGCGCCCATCGGCGACGTGGCCGCCGCGCGCTGGACCGACACCGCCGGGGTCACCGGGCATCGCCTGGCCGCAGCCGGCGACGTGAACGGCGACGGCATGGACGACCTGCTGGTGGGGTCGTGGAACCACCACGACCCGTCGCTTCAGGACGGCGAGGGGGCGGGAGCCGCCTGGTTGATGCTGGGGCCGGTCGGCGGGGATGGCCCCTTGGACGATGCCGGGGACACCCGGCTGCAGCGCGGCGAGGGCGACTGGTGTGGGCGCAGCGTTGCCGCGGCTGGCGATGTCGACGGCGATGGTCTGGACGACGTGCTGGCGGCCTGTGTCTCAGCGGGCACGCTGGGGCAGGAACAAGGCGCGGTCTGGCTCGTGCACGGCGTGGGTCTCTGAGGCTTGCTGCTGCTCGCCCTGGCCTCGTGCCTGTACATCACCGACGCCGACTTCGCCGACCGGTTGGACCTGGATGGCGATGGCTGGCCCACCGATGAGGTCGCCGGCGGCCGGGACTGCGACGACGACGACCCCGACGCCTACCCCAACGCCCCGGAGCTGTGTGGCGGTCGAGACGAAGACTGCGACGGAAGGCTGTCTGGCGACGAGAGCGACGACGACGGCGACGGCTTCACCGAGTGCGATGGCGACTGCGACGACCGCGACGCGCTGGTGCACCCCGACGCCCAGGAGATCTGCGACAACGCCGACGTCGACGAAGACTGCGATGGCGTGGCCGATGACGCCGACGACGACGTGGACTTCGCCCTGTCGTGGTTCTACGACGCGGACGGCGACGGGGTGGGCTCCATGCAGGATCCTGGAACCCCCTTCTGTGATCCGCCGTCTGGATGGGTGGCCTTCCATGCCGACTGCGATGACTCGGACCCGACCGTGAGCCCCTTTGCCGACGAGCTCTGCGACAACGACCGTGACGACGATTGCGACCAACTGGTCGACGAGGAGTGCCCATGACCGGGAGAGCCCGGTGCCAGGTGGTAAGCTGCCGATCGACGAGGACCCGATGACGCACTGGACTCCCACTCGAACCCTGCTTGCCAGCCTGTTGCTGCTGTCTGCCCCTGCCCTCGCCGACGATCCGGCGCCGGCCGAAGAACCCGCGGCGCCCGAGGGCGATGCGGCAGCTCCCGAAGAGGAGGCCGCAGCCCCCGAGGGCGACGCGGCTGCTCCCAAAGAAGAACCCGCGGCGCCCGAAGGCGATGCGGCTGCTCCCAATGAAGAACCCGCCGCTCCCGAGGGCGATGCGGCGGCCCCCGAAGACGAGCCCGCTCCCACAGACGAGCCCGCTCCCAAAGAAGAGCCTGCTCCCAAGGCCGAGCCCGCTCCCGACGCCGAGCCTTCTACCGCCGAAGAGGCCGCGGCCGCTCCTGCCGAGGCTTGTCCAGAGCCCCGGTCCACCGCCGATCTTCGCAGCTCGCTCGAGCTGGCCCAGTCCAAGTTCTCGTCGCTCGACGTGGCGGGCTTCCAGACCGCCATCGACTCGGCCAATGCCGATCTTCCCTGCCTGAGCGACAAGCTCACCCGAAACCTCGCCGCCGAGTACCATCGCTTCCGCGGGCTCGAGGCCTTCGTCGACAAAGACCCGGCGCAGTCCACGCTGTCGTTTGCCGCCGCCCGCTCCATCGAGCCCGGCTACCGATTCCCCGAGTCCTTCGTGCCGCCCGGCAACCCGGTGCTCGCCGAGTACTCGGCCATCGACATCGATGCTGGTGAGTCCGACACGGTCGGCGCGCCCAAGGTGGGCCGAATCGAGTTCGACGGCCGCGAGAGCCTCGAGCGCGCCACCAGCTGGCCCACCCTCGTGCAGCTGTTCGCCGACGATGGCTCGGTGACCTACACGGGCTACCTCACGCCTGGCGATGCCTTGCCCGAGTACGACGCCAAGCCCATCGTGCTGCCCGATGGATCCAAGAAGGGCCCCAACATGGGGCTTCTCGGCGGCGGCATCGGTGGGGTGCTGCTTTCAGGTGTGTTCTATGGCCTGGGCGCCAGCAGCAGGGCACGCTGGTCGAGCAGCGAGACGCCGGTCGAAGACCTCGATGGGCTGCGCAGCACCACCAACGCCATGCAGACGGCCTCGATTGCTGCAGGTATCGTGGGTGTCGGTTTGACTGGCACTTCCTTCGTCATCAGGACCCGGTAGAAAGAGAGCGAATGAGTCTGGAGCCCGGCCGAGAGGTCGAACGCTACGTTGTCCAGGGCCTCCTCGGCGAAGGAGGCATGGCCGAGGTGTACCGGGTGCGGCACAACACCCTGGGCACCAACCACGCGCTCAAGATCCTCACCATCAGCTCGCGCAGCGTGCGGGAACGGCTGATCCAGGAAGGCCGTCTGCAGGCCACCCTGCGTCACCCCAACATCGTGGCCGTCACCGACGTGCTGCTGGTCGATGGGGCTCCGGCCCTGCTGATGGAGTTCATCGAGGGGCCCGCGCTCGACACGTGGTTGCTGTCGTACCGCCCCACCCTCGACGAGGCGCTGACGGTGTTCTCGGGCATCGTGGCCGGCGTTCGCAGCGCCCACAACAAGGGCCTGATCCACCGGGACCTCAAGCCCGCGAATGTGCTGATGCACATCGAGGGCGGGTCGGTGGTTCCCAAGGTCGCCGACTTCGGCCTGGCCAAGGCAGTCGAGGGCGACGGCGGCAAGAACAAGACCAAGTCCGGCTCCACGATGGGCACGCCCGCGTACATGGCCCCCGAGCAGATCCGCGATGCCAGCAAGGTCGACAAGCGGGCCGATATCTTCAGCCTGGGCTGCATCTTGTACGAGCTGGTGTGCGGCCAGCAGTGCTTCCAGGGCGACGACATCATCACCCTGTTCAACAAGATCGCCGACTCCGACTTCATCCCGGCCACCGAGCTGGTTCCCGACCTGCCCAAGCACATCGAGGCGGCCATCCTGGGCTGCCTCGAGCTCGATGCCGACAAGCGCATCGGTGACTGCAAAGACCTGATCGACCGCCTGGAACAGCCCGAGGGCGCTGCGGTGCGCATCCCGATGCCCACCATCCTGCCCGAGGACACCCCCGGCGCCGAGGCCGCGCGCAGCATGGTCTCGGTCGCCAGCTTCGACGACATCCCGCTGAGCACGTCCACGGCGCCCAACACCTCCGAGACGTGGATTGCCGAGCCTGAGGCCGCAGACGGGGGCAACGTCGTGGTCGAGTCGATGGTGTCGAGCTCGGGCAGCGGCTTTGGTACCGACCAGCCCACCAGCGAGATCCAGAGCGAGATCACCCAGCTGCGGCGCCAGTCGATGATGATGATGGGCGGCACGCTGTTCGCGTCGATCGTGGTGGTGGTGCTCGCGGTGGCCGGCGCGACGGTGGCGCTCATCTTCGCCCTGAACCAGACCCCGGAGCAGGTGGTGCTCGAGGTGCCCACCGAGACCGACGACGCCACCGCCGAGGTCGACACCGAAGAGCCCGAGGACACCGAAGAGCCCGAGGACACCGACGAGCCCGAGGACACCGAAGCGGTCGACCCTGCCGATCAGGTCGAGATCGACCAGCCCCCCAAGGTCGTCGAGCCTCCGCCGCGCACCCAAACTGGGGGCCGTCCGGGCCGGCAGGGGGGCGCGATGGTGGGCTCGGGCCGCGACCCGAAGCCCAAGGACCCCAAGCCCAAGGACCCCGAGCCCGAAGTCGAGACCCCCAAGGTCGAGACCCCCCCTCCGCCGCCCAAACCCAAGGGAGCCACCATCCACCTGGACGGCGATGCACGCATGGTGATGTTGGTGGGCAGCAAGGGCAAGTTCAAGACCAGCGACATCGTTCCGGCCGGAACCTACGACATCCAGGCCTGGTTTGGCGGAACCCAGCCGGTCGCTGCGGGCCGCGTGACCCTGGCCGAGGGCGACAAGATCACCCTCAAGTGCGTGAGCCTGATGGCTCAGTGCGTGCGGCAGTAAGCAGCAACAGCAGCGCCATCAGCCACATGGCCCCTGCCCCCGTGGGCGCAGAGCTGTGGGCGCAGCCAGGGGAATCGTCGTCGTCGTCGTCTGACTCGCCGGTGTCGGAAGGAAGGTCGTCGGCTTCGGGGGCCGCGACGGGGCTGGCCGCGCGCTCGCTGGCCGAGAGCACGCCGTCGCCGTCGTCCAGGAACAGCCGGCTGTCGATCTCGATCGCCTGAAGCAGGCTGGCGTGGTCGGAGGTGGTGTCGTCGATGACCACGTCGGCGCCGGCCTCGATGCCCAGCTCCTCGGCGTCGATCCAGCCCGGCGCGGCGACCTCGGCCAACAGGCTGCCCGACAGCGTGAGTCCCGAGCGGCCGTTGAGCATCAGCTCGGGGGAGTCGACGAAGATCTCGAAGGTGCCGCCCTCGGTGCCGGTCCCCTCGACCTCGATGCCATCGGGCGTTCCGATGGACACCGAGCAGAACTGCTGGTCGCCGCCCAGCTCCTCGAAGTCGTCGATGCCGAGGAGCTCGACGCCGGCTCCACTCAGCAGGTCGATCTCCTGGTCGATCTCGACCACCCACGGCTCGACGGTGGTGTCGCAGGGCATCAGCACCACCTCGTCGACCAGTGCATTGGCTTCGGCGATGTCGACCCCGGTGCCGGGTGCCGCGCGAAGGTAGGTCAGGTTGGGGTTTCCGATGGAGGTGCCGGAGTCGGGTGGGCCCGAACAAGCCACCAAGCACGGCAATAGGAGCCAACCACGCGTCATGAATCCTCCTGGGACGACCGGGACAAGGGAAAGAGCTGCAGGTTGAGCTGGTACACCACGCCGGCATCGTCGCTGGCGCCGTCGCACAGGTCCAGAATGCGCTCCTGAAAGGCGCCGATCTCGTCCTTCAGGCGACCCACGAGCGACTCGGGCACGGCGACGGTGACCGCGCCGTAGTGCCGCTCGCTGGCGGCGACCTCGTCGAGGGCTTCGGTGGCCCGCTCGATCATGCCGCGGTGGTAGTTGTACACCGCCAGCCCGAACACCTCGTGGGGCGTCACCACGCTGGCCTCGGCAGGCTGCAGCTCCCCGGCCTTGTCGCGCTTCAGCATGCCGATCTGCTCGAGGGCTTGCATCGCATTGCGGGCCTTGGCCGGGGTGATGGCCGGGCGCAGCGTGGCCGCGACCCACTCGGGGTCGGCGTCGAAGTCGGGGCGCTGCGCCAGCTCGCGAATGGCCGGGTAGTACCAGTGCGAGAGGTAGTCGAAGCCCTGGCCCTCGAGCTGGCGGGCCTCGCGAAACCGGCGGCTCGCCGAGATCTCGGACCACGCCTCGTTGCGCTCGTCCTGCGTCTTGGCCTGGCTCAGCTGGACCAGCAGCCCAAAGAAGCGGCGCTCGTCTGCCGACAGCTTGAGGCCCTTGGCGAAGGCCGCGGTGGTGGCTCCGGTCAGGTTGCGCCGGCCCTTGGCCACCTCGAGGAACAAGCCCGAGCTCTTGATGCCCGCCGCCCGCGCGAAGACCCGGTAGGAATAGCGCGAGTTCGCCGCCTTCTTGGCCGCGAACCACTCCGTCAGGAACCGGCGATAGTCCAGGTAGGAGTACACCGTTGGCGTGGCGCTTGGGCTCATGATGAGAACACTATAAGTTCCTAATCATGCAGCAACAAGCGGAATCCTTGTGTTCTCAAGGCGTGAACACTTTGTGGCAATGTCGATTGGATTGAGAACAGTTCAGGGCTACCTTCAAGGTGCGGACACCCTGGAGGACGCGATGACCCACAGCCGAACCCTGACCCTGACCCTGGCGCTGCTGACCACCGTTGGCTGCTTCGAGGTTGGCGTGAACCCCCTCGGCCCCGGCGGCGCCGACCCGACAGCCGACACCGGAACGACGGCCGGCAGCGATGGCTGCGAGGACGGCGAGGATGACGACGACTGGAGTGGCGATGGGGAGTGCGAGGCCATCGTCGAGGAGGCCGAGGAACAGCTCGAGGACGCGGACATCGAGCCGGGCCTGCTGTTCGACCTGGTGATGGACGAGGACTGGGAGGGTGCGATGGACCTGCTCGACGAGGCGGGCATCGAGCTCGAGGAAGAGTCGGTCGATGCCCTGCTGGAGTGCGTAGCCGACGAGCTCTTCGCGGACGACGACGAGGACGAGGAGGACGACGACGACGAGGACGACGACGACGGCAGCGACGACGACGACTGCGACGAGGACGAGGACGAGGACGAGGACGACGAGGACGACGAGGAGGACGAGGACGACGAAGACGAGGACTAGCCGTCCCCCATCCCCGGGCCCGTGGGGCAGGCGTCTCGCCTGCCCTACTTTCGTTCTACCGAGCCGGGTCGCGCTTCAGGTTCACGTCGATGAGCGGCGTGCAGGTCTCGGTCGGGGGGATGAGGATGCCGTGGTACCAGTCGAAGGTGGCGGGCTCGAGGTCCTCTTCGCAGGCCTGGATGTCGGTGGGTTCGGCCTGAGGGCGCCGGATCGAGCAGGCCTGCAGCGACTCGATCCGTCGCCAGCCCAGGTCGCGCAGGACCGAGACCCGGGCGAGGGCTTCTTCGAGGGCCTCGGAGTCGCCGGCCGCGCGCGCCGCCGACCAGTCGGCGCGGGCCTCGGCATCGAGCTCGCGAAGCCGCTCGAGCTCGGTCACGCGCTGAAAGGCGCACAGGGTGGCGGAGTCATCGTCCCAGCGGCGAGCCCGGTTCCAGGCGCGGTTGGCGCGGCGCTCGCCCAGGCGCAGCTGGCGGCTGGCCTCGTTGAGCCAGGCTTTCTGATCCATCGAGGGCAGCGACGCCAGGGCGTTCATGTCGACGCTGCGGGCCAGCTCCCGGACCACGCGACCGGGGGCAGCGGCCATGGCTTGCTCCAGAAGCTGGGTGTGGGCCTGCTCCGAGATCGCGGCCGCCTCCCGGGCGTCGCGGAGCTGAACCAGCAGCAGGTCGACGTGGGCGGGGTCCTGTGCCTCGCTCACCAGCTGGGTCAGCTCGGCGAGGTCCTGCTCGTTGGGCTCGGCTCGCGCGGCCACACTGATGGCGATTCCGAACAGCAGGCCCACGAACCCCACGATGTATGGGAAGGGATCGGGGCGGAGGTCGGGTGCGTTCATGATGCCGTTGGTGTAGCCGAACGTGCCTTCCTTCACAATGGCCATCCGCGTCGCGCGCGATGCGCGGCGGCGGAAGTGCAGGGGTGTCGGACGTCCGTCACCCGGCTCCGCCACCGCACGGAACAACCCCGATGATCAGCCGGCACGAACCCTGCTGACGGCGGTGCCATGGCCACGACGACCCACCGCTACGCCCATCACGGGCCCGAATCCTTCGGAGACGCAGAGCTGCTCGGCCTCGTCCTGGGCAACAGCTCCTCGTCCAGCGGGCTGCGCACGGCGGCCACGCTGCTCGAGCGCTTTGGCACCCTCGACGCCATCAGCCGAGCGAGCGTCGCTTCGCTCGCCGCCACGCCCGGCTTGGGGCCCACGCGTGCCGCCAGGCTGCATGCCGCGCTCGCCGCCGGGCGCCGCTCTCTGCGCCGCCCGCCCGATCCTCCCCACCTGCTGCGGTCTCCCCTCGACGCGCTCGAGCTGGTGGGCCCACCGCTGCGGGGCTTGCCGCACGAAGAGCTGCACGGCGTGTACCTCGATCGCCGCCACCGGGTGCTGGGGCAGCGGCGTCTCACCGTCGGCAGCGACGCGTTCACCGTGGTCGATCCCCGTCAGGTGCTGCGGCCCGCCCTCTCGCTGTCCGCGAGCGCCGTCATCCTCGCCCACAACCACCCCAGCGGCGACCCCACCCCCAGCCAGCAAGACCGCGTCGTCACCCGGCGTGTCGCCGACGCCGCTCGCATCGTGGGGTTGCGCCTGCTCGACCACCTGGTCATCGGCGACCACGGGCACGTCAGCCTCGCCGAGCAGGGGGAGTGCGGGTAGGAGCGTGTCGCGCGTAGCGCCCACGCTCCTCCCGTGCCCGCGCCCGCGCCCGTGCCCAGCGAAGCGGTGCCCGATGAGGCGTCACGGCCTTTCGACTAGGTCCTGGGCCCCATGCACGCGGGTCTCGTCTGCAACCGGCAAGCTGCCAGGTGTGTGAACTCTCGAGGCGGCGCCGGGCGCGGGCGCGGGCACGGGCTCGGGCACGGGTCATCCGCGCGCTACGGGCTCCGGACCGGGATGCCCTACTCCTCGAAGTAGTAGTTCACCTGGCCCATGATCGAGCCGTAGTGGTACATCCAGTAGTTGGGCGCCACCGGGGCCGAGGCCCCGAGGTTGGCCTCCATCCGGCCCTTGCTCACGTTCGGGTAGAACTTCATGCCGAAGGTCGCCGTGTTGAAGCGGTAGGCGTAGCTCTGGCTGTTCTTCATGTGCATGCCGGCTTCGAGAAAGAGCGCCACCTGGTCGGACGCCTGGTAGTTGATGTTCAGGCCGCCCACCAGGCGCATGTCGAGCTTGCCCTTGCTCTCTTGCTCGCTGATGACCGCACGCCGCGGGGACAGGTCGGGGCCTAGCTGAACCTGAAGGTCGACCTTGCCGATGCGCTTGCCGAAGGCCACCTGGGGCCGAATCGCGACGAATGCGGGCCCCAGGTTCACGCGCACGTCGCCCAGCAGGGTGAGCAGCGTCTGGGTGCGCACCGAGCGAATGAGCGCGTACTTGACGCCGCCCTCGATGTTGGGGCCGGTGTACCGCTGGTGGAATCCGATGTGGGCCGACAGCTCGGGAAGGATGGCCTTCTCGTAGTCGAGGATGAAGTTGAGGTAGTCGGGCAGACCCCACTCGAAGCCGGCCGCGATGCGGGTGCGGGGCTCGATGTTCTCGAGCAGCAGGGCCTGGGCGATGTTGATGCGCTCGGAGTCGGCGTTGCCTGGCCCCTTGCCCCCACCGGGGCCTTCGCCCCCGCCCTGGTACTGGGCGCGCTGAAGCTCCTCGATGCGGCGCTCGATGCGATCCTTGAACGCCGAGTTGGGGTACTCGAGCAGGTAGTCTTCCCAGACCATCTGCTCTTCGTCGGGGTCGAGGCCTTCGGCTTCTTCGCGGGCCATGCGGTAGGTGTTGGCGTCGTCGTCGGAGGTGGGGCCGTCGGGCTCTTCGATGAGGTCGGGGGCGTCTTCTTGGAGGGTGTCGAGGTCGTCGATGTTGTCGAGCGCCGACTCGTCGTCGTCGAGGAGATCGCCCTCTTGCGCGAAGGCCGGAGCGGCCAGGCACAGGCAACCGAGGACAAGTGCGACGTGTCGGAAGACGAACATGCTTAGCTCCGGGTCGCGGTGGGCGACGACGGCGGATAGTAACCGACGCTGTTGGAATGGGGCGCCGAGCACGTGCAGGACTTCGTCAAGATCGCGCGCCAAGAAGCGGCCGAAGAGGTCCGCTCCCACCTGGTCGCCCTGCGCGGGGGCGCCCCCTTCTTGAGCCCGCGAGACAGCGAGCTGCTGGTTCGCTGGCTCGAAGACGGTGTCACGGTGCCCGAGATCCTCACCGCCCTCGAGCGCGCCGCCGAGGCCCGCCGCAAGAAGCGCTCCCGCACCCCCTTTGCGCTCACCCACGCGCGCGCTCACCTGCGCAAGCCGGTCGAAGGCAGCTTCAGCTCGGGCGTGCCGCTGGCGGCCGAGCCGGCCGAGCCCGAGCACCCGCTGTCGCCGCTGATCACCGTGCTGTTGGATCGGGCCGCCGCCGATGCCCGGCCGCTCCGCCTCAAGACCCTGGCCGCCGAGCTGTACGTGCTGCCGCCCGACGATCCCGATCTGCTCGTTCGTGACGGCCTTCGCTGCATCCGGAGCTTCTTCTTGGAGTCCTGGAACGCGCTGCCCGAGACCGAGCGAAAGGCCGCCGTCGATGCGGCCGAGCAGGGCCTGACCGACATCGACGAGGCCACCCGCGTGCGCCTGGCCGAAGAGCGCGCCCGCGATGGGCTAAGGGCGCAGTACCCCATGCTGACTGCCGCGTCGCTGCTCGACCTGGCGGCCCATCGGGTCGGAGAGCCGAGTTGAGCGCTGTGCCCCACCCCGCCGTCGATCCCAGCTGCACGACCTGCGGTGGCCACAGCTACGTGGTCGAGCGCCAGGGCGAGCTGGCCATGGCGCGGGCATGCAGCTGCATCGGGGCCTGCCCGCAGTGCAAGGACACGGGCTGGGTGGCCGATGGCGACGACTGGCGGGCGGCTCGCAAGCGCTGCACCTGCGCCAGCATCGAGCGCCGCATCGGGCTGTTCAACCAGGCACGCATCCCGGGGCGCCACGCAACCAGCACCCTGGCCAGCTTCGAGATGGCTCCAGGTCCACTGATGCGCGCATGGAACAACGCGCGCGCCATCATCACCGTGTGGAAGTCCGGCGCAGAGAACCGCGGCTTCGTGCTCCACGGGCCCGTCGGCACCGGCAAGACCCACCTGATGTGCGCCGTGCTGCGCGAGCTGGTGTTCGAGCACGGGGTTCGCGTGCGCTTCATCGAGTTCAGCCACCTGCTGGCCGATCTTCGCGCCTCCTTCGAGCAGGGCGGCGGCTCGGGCAGCATGCTGCAAGACCTGGTGGACATCGAAGTCCTGGCCATCGACGAGCTGGGCAAGGGCCGCAACACCGAGTGGGAGTCCACCGTGCTCGACGAGCTGGTGAGCCGCCGGTACAACGCCGCTGCCACCGTGCTGGCCACCAGCAACTACGCGCCCGCCGCCACCGGGCATGCGGCGCCCAGCCTGGCCTCGCCCCGCAAGACCATGCCTGGGCTGCCCGATCGCGTCGGAGATCGCGTGTTTTCCCGGCTCGCCGAGCTCTGCGACTTCTTGGAGATGCCGGGCTCGGACTGGCGCCAGCGAAGGCGCGAAGCCCCCCGCACACAGAAGAGGGGATGAGCGAGAACCGAGGCAACCTGATCGCGCTGGCAGCGACCCGCGCCACCCGACTGGTCACCGGGATCGGCATCAGCCTGTTGCTCGCCCGGCTCGGCCCCGAGGCGCTGGGCATCCACGGATGGGCCATGTCGCTGGCCAGCGTGGCCGCCTTCTCGACGGGCTTCGGCTTGCACCTGCTCATGGTGCGAAAGGTCGCGCGCGAGCCTCAGAAGGCCGGGCAGACCCTGGGCCTGGCCCTCACCCTGCTGGGGCTCACCTCGATGGGCACGCTGGCGGTGGTGGCGGGGTGGGCCACGCTGTCGGACGGCAGGCCCACCGTGGTGCTGGTTGCCGTGCTGGCCGCCGCCGCCATGGCCGTCGGACTGCTCAACGAGAACATCGCCGCGGTGTTCCACGGCCTGCGCAAGATGCGCCTCGAGGTGCCTGGTGTGCTCGGCGGCCGGCTGCTGTACGTGGTGCTCGCCACCGGGGCCATCTTTGGTGGGCTGGGCCTCGCCGGGGTGTTCGCCGCGCAGCTGCTGGGCGCGCTGGCCACCGCGCTGGTGCTGGCCTGGATCGCCCGCCAGACCGTGGGCAGCTTTGCGCCGCGCTGGCACGCCGACGACGCGCGCAACCTGTTTGGCGAGACCTTTCCCTTTGGCATGAACATCCTGTTCGGCTCGGTCTACCTGGCGGCCGACACGCTCATGCTCAAGGAATTCAGGCCCGACGAAGAGGTGGGCTGGTACCGGCTGGCCGCGCTCCTGGGCCTGCAGTTGCCGGTGGCGGCCCAGATCCTGAGCCGCAGCATCTACCCCAAGCTGTCCAAGATGCACGACCGCCTCGACGAGGCCGCCGACGAGCTGTCTTTCGCGCTTCGGCTGCTGCTCACCAGCAGCCTGCCGGCCGCGGTCGGTGCGACGGTGCTGGCCCTGCCCATCGTGGTCTTCTTGGGCGGGAGCGAGGCCTACGCCCCCGCGGCCCCGGCGCTCATGCTGCTGATGCCCATGCTGCCCCTGCGCTTCGTGAACAACGGCCTGGGCACGGCGCTGTCCGCCCTCGACCGGCAACACATCCGCACCCGGGGCGTGGCGCTCGCCGCCGGATTCAACGTGGTGGCCAACTTCATCGCCATTCCCATCTGGGGCTACCTGGGTGCCGCGGGCACCACGCTCGCCACCGACCTGCTGCTCACGTTCTTCTTGTGGTGGAACGTGCGCCAGGCGCTGCCCGCCCTGCGCATGGGTGGCGCGGTCGTGCGCACGCTGCTCCCCGCCCTGGCGATGGGCGCGGTGGTGGCACTGCTGCCGCCCATGCACGTGGTGCTGGCGGTGGTGATCGGGGCTGCGGCGGTGCTGCCATTGATGCGCCTCTCAGGTGCGTGGCAAGCCGGTGATCTACGCCGTCTGCGGGCGATCTGACCGCGGCGATCCCGTGAGGTAGACTCAGCGCTCCTCGCAGCCGGAGCTCCGTTGGCCTTCACGGTCACCTTTCCCACCACCACCAGCGCCCCGCATCCCACCGATGTGGCCGGCTGGCTGACCGAGCAGGGCGAACCCTTCGAGAGCGAGGGGCCGCACAGCCTGGCCCTGCGCGCCATCCCGCTGCGGCTGGTCTTCGACCCCGAGGGGTCCAAGATGTCGGCGCAGATCGAGCTGACCACGCAGTGCGCCATCTCGCGCATGGTCGACCTGCTGTTCAACATCTCGGTGCGGGCGGGCAGCGGCGTGCGCCTGCTGGGCGCCGGTGATGTGACGCGCGGGCACCTGTGGCTGGCCCTGGCCGACGAACAAGCCCGGCTCCGCCTGTCCCGAGCCCTCGCCGAGTCGCTGCAGCGCAGCAACCACAACGAGGTACTCAGCCGGCTCTGGGGGGCGCTGCAGGCCATGCGCCCGGGCCACGACGTGCGCTGGGATGCCAACCGCGAGACCATCGTCGAGCTGCGTGAGGTCGACGCGCCCGATGGCATCAGCCAGGCCGAGGCAGAGTGGCACGCCGAGAACCCCGAACCCGGCGACGCGGTCGGGTTACCGGTCAACGACAGCCTGCACCTGCTCCTGTGGTGCTGGTTGACCGAGGCCTACCCGGGGCTGACCGAGCTTTCATGACCATCCGTGCCCTCGATCACATCGCCGTTGCCGTCAGCGACCTCGAGCGGGCCATCCGCCGCTTTGCCGACGACTTCGGCCTCGACCTCGAAGGCACCGAGGACGTGCCCAGCGCCCGCACCTCCACCGCGTTCTTTCCCATCCCGGGCACGCGCATCGAGCTGGTGCATCCGCTGCAGGGCCAGGGGCCGATCGCCAAGTACCTCGACAAGCGCGGCAAGGGTGGGCTGCACCACGTCGCCTTCGAGACCGACGACATCATCGCCGACATGCAGCGGCTCAAAGACAAGGGCTACCGCCTGCTCTCAGACGAGCCCAAGCCCGGAGCCCACGGCAGCCAGACCGTCTTCGTGCACCCATCCGACTGTGATGGCGTGCTGATCGAGCTGGTCCAGCACGGTCCCGGGGGCCCGGCCCATGACTGAGCGCGTGAGCGCCGTCGGGCCCAACACCACGCTGGCCGACCGCAAGTTTCGCGCGGGGCAGCGCTTGTTCCTGGGTTTTCAGGGGTTCGCGCCCACCGCGGACTTCAAGAAGCTGGTCGCCGAGCTGCAGCCCTCGGGCTTCGTCATCTTCAAGCGCAACGTCGACAGCCCGGCCCAGGTCCGCGACCTCAACCGCGAGCTGGCCAGCCTGGTGCCCGACAGCCATCCCGCCTTCATCGCCGTCGATCAGGAGGGCGGGCGTGTGCAGCGCATTCGCGAGCCCGCCACGCGCTGGCCCAGCATGCGAACCGTGGGCCAGTCTGGCGTCAGCGTCGCCGACATCAGCCGCGCCATGGCGCTCGAGCTGGCGGCGATGGGCTTCAACATGAACTTCGCCCCGGTGGCCGACGTCGACTCCAACCCCGACAACCCCATCATCGGCGACCGAAGTTTCGGCCGAACCCCGCAAGAGGTGGGGCGCATGGTGGTCGAGTTCAGCCGCGCCCACCAAGAGGCCGGAATCGTGGCCTGCGCCAAGCACTTTCCCGGCCACGGCGACACCGACGTCGACAGCCACCTCGCCTTGCCCAAGGTCGAGCGCGAAGACCGCGACCTGCGCCACCTCGAGCTGGCCCCCTTCCAGGCGGCGGTCGCCGCGGGCGTGGGCTCCATCATGACCGCCCACGTGCTGTTCCCTGCCTGGGACGAGGACGTGCCCGCCACCATGTCCGAGCGCATCATCAAGGGCATCCTGCGCGACGAGCTGGGCTTCGAGGGCGTGGTGTTCTCGGACGACATGGAGATGAAGGCCGTTCGCGGCCGCTACGAGGTGTCGCACCAGGTGCAGAAGGCCACCGCGGCCACGGTCGACGTCTTTCTGTGCTGCGAGTCCCACGAGGTGCAGCACGAGGTGTTCACCGAGCTGGTGCGCGCCCAAGAGATCGACGCCACCCTGGACACGCGCTCGACCGACAGCGTGAACCGGGTGATGGCGCTGAGGGAGCGCTTCTTGGCCTGTCCTCCGGCCACCCCCGATCTCGGCGTGGTCGGCTCCCAGGAGCACCACGACCTGGCCCTGCTGGCCAAGGCGCGTGGCCTGGCATGAGCATGTGGGGGGCCCTGTTCATCTCGGCGGCACTGGCGCAGCAAGGGCCTCCTGAGTGCGAGCTCGAGTCCGGGCTGTCTGCCGACACCGTCTCGGTGGCGTGGGTGGCGCCGGTGCGCAAGCGCGCGGGCAACAATGCCTGGCTCGAGGTGGTGAAGACCGCCGAGCTGCGCGACTGGGTGCGCACCAGCAAGGCGCCAGGCATCGGCCCCATGCTGCACACGCTGGGGCTGCGCAAGAACGCCGATCCGCCCCGGCGCCGCTACAAGGTCACCATCTTCGAGGTGCGCGGCGACCAGCTGTGCGGCTCCGACGCCGAGCTGGGGCTCGACTCGTGGACCGTGCGCTGGCGCGACGTCGCACGCCGGGGCTTCTGCATGCTCCCGGCCGAACGCTTCGTCGCGGAGGGCTAGGCCGTGGCCAAGACCCTGTACTGCGCGCGCTGCCTCACCACCTTCACCGACGATCCCGACAAGTGCAGCAACCTGTCGTGTGGCCGGGGGCGCCCCTCGGGCGGCTGGGGCGTGCTGCTCGCCGAAGGCGACGTGCTCGACCGCAACTACCGCATCACCAAGGTGCTGGCCGTCGGCGGTGCCGGCTTGACCTACCTGGCCAGGGAGCTCGACGAGCACGGTGAGCCCATCGAGCCCGACCTCGCCATCAAGGTCTTGTACGCATCGCGAGACAGCGGGTCCTTCCTGCAGCGGCTGGCCAACGAGGCGCAGATCCTGCAGAGCATGAAGCATCCCAACATCGTGCACTGCCGCGGCTTCGTGCACCGAGCCGGCAAGGCGCCCTACCTGATCACCGAGTTCGAGCACGGCGGCAGCCTGAACGAGCACGTCGAGCAGCACGGCAAGCTGCCGCCCAAGGTGTGCGCCGACATCCTGCGCCAGATCCTGCTGGCCCTCGACGAGGCGCACAGCCGGGGCGTCGTGCACCGCGACCTCAAGCCCGAGAACGTGCTGCTGAACAGCCGCGTGGGCCGCGACGAGGTGCCGCTGGTGAAGCTGACCGACTTCGGCATTGCCAAGGTCGAAGGGGGTGTCGGCGGCAACCTGACCCGTATCGGCACCTTCGTGGGCACCCCCGAGTACGCGGCCCCCGAGCAGTTCATGGGCAAGCAGCCCGAGCCGGCCACCGACGTGTTTGCCGCCGGCGGCGTGCTTCACGCGCTGCTCACCGGCAAGGCGCCGGTCACCTTCACCAGCCGCATGGACATCGAGAACAGCCGCGACGAGCTGCTCGCCCAGATTCCGCCGCGGCTGCCGCCCGACAGCGACGAGCCCCAGGCCACCGCGCAGCTGCAAGAGATCCTCGACCACGTGATGGTGCCCGACCCGCAGAAGCGCTGGACCATCCGGCAGATCCTGGCCCGCATCGACGTGGTGCTCGGCCGCGCCCCGGCCCACCCGCCGCGCACGGTCGAGCTCACCGCCGAGGGCGCGCCTCCGCGCGATGGCGCGCCATCGACCCAGCCCAACTTCCTGGGCGGGCACGGAACCTCGGACACGCTCGAACCCGCGCCGGACGACCTCCCCGACGAGCCCGATCCCACCTGGGGCGGCGAGCCCGACAGTGGCCTGCCCCCTGGCGCCGAGCCCGTCACCGAAGGCGGCGGCGGCGGCATCGTGCGCGCGGCCGCGGCAGGGGGTGTGGGCCTGGCCATGGCCGGGCTCGTGTTTGCCGTCATCGTCTTCGTGGGGGCGGTAGGCGTGGGCGGCTGGTGGTGGATGTCGCAGCCCGATGCGGCCAGCGCGGGCACGGTGCTCGAGCTCAGTGCCAGCGACCCCGAGACGCGGGGTGAGCTGGCGCTGATGCAGAAGCACCTCACCGAGAAGGGGCCCAAGATCGGCGAGGCATGCGGATCGGCCGTGAAAGTCGGCGTGACCGTCGTGGTGCGGCCCAACGGCAGCGTTCACGGCGCCATCCTGGACGACGGCATGCAAGAAGAGGCCGGCTGCGTCAAAGCGAGCGTCGAGGCCCTCACCTTCCCCCGGTCCACCACCGGCGGCGCCAAGGCCCGGCTGCTGCTGGACATGGGGGGCTAGCGCGCCTGGGCTCGGCACAGGCACGGAGGCCCGCGCTCCTTGGCGGGGCCTAGATCATGATCGTCGACTCGTCGTCGACTTCCCAGACGTCGTCTTCGTCTTCGTCTTCTTCGGGGAGCTCGTCGATGCGGGCCACCAGCACGGTGATGTTGTCGGTGGCGCCCCGCTCGATGGCTCGGTCGGTCAGCGCCTGGGCGGCGGCCTGGGGGTCGAGGTTGTCGCGCAGCAGGGCGGCCATCTCGGTGTCGTCGACGCAGCCAGATAGGCCGTCGCTGCACAGCAGCAGCCGATCGCCGACCTCGACCGGCTCGATGCCGGCGTCGCGCCCGCGCTCGATGCGCAGCCGGCTGTCGTCGCCGAGCCCCCTCGAGCCGTAGATGAAGTTCTGCGCCAGGTGCTCACCCTCGGGAGAGACCGGGCGTCCGTCGCGGGTGGCGAACTCGTTGCGCGTCTGATCGCGCGTCACCAAGCGAAGGCGGTCTTCGGTCGAGAAGTGGTAGAAGCGCGAGTCGCCGACCTGGGTCCACGCCGCGTTTCCGCCCAGCAGCCAGATGGCGGTGAGCGTGGTGCCCATGGTGACCGGACCTGCGCTGCGCGTCTTCCAGTGCAGGCGGGTGTGCGAGTCCGAGATGTACTTCATGAGCGCGCGCGTGGGATCACGCGGCACCCCGGGACGGTACAGCTTGGCCATGGTGCGAACACCGGTTGCCGACGCGATGTGGCCGTCGTCGTGACCGCCCATTCCGTCGCACACCGCGATGAGCACACCCTCGCCGCCGCCGGGCTCGTCGTGGGGCTCGCCGTCCACGACGTAGCGGATCCGCCCGTTACGGCAGATCAAGTAGTTGTCTTCGTTGCGGGAACGGCCCCCACGCTCGGGACCCACGCCCACGGTGCAGACCACGCCGATGGTCACGGACATGGGCAGAGCCTACCACCCGCGACCGTCGGCACAAACCGCCTGGTTCAGAACTTGAAGACCTCGAACACAGCGGTTCCGATGACGAAGCGATCGCCATCGGCCAGCGTGAAGGAGGCACCGTCCTCGGGCGCTGTGGTGAAGCGCCTGGAGTCGCCTGCCTTCACGAAGAAGGGGTGGAAGCCCTCGCCGTCTCGGTAGGTGTCGAGGTAGTCGGCCACGGTCACCACCTCGCCGTCCCAGGTGAAGCTGGCCCGGATGGGCCCGATGCTCAGCTCGCGCGCCTGCGAAAGGGGGAGCCCGCGCGTGAACAGGGGTGCGGTGAGCTCGTCTTCGACGTCGATGGCCAACAGCCGCGACCGGGGGTCGGGCAGCGCCTGGTCGCGGATGACCACCAGGTGCACGAAGAAGTCCTCTTCGCCTAGATCGTCACGCCGCACCACGTCGATCGTGTGCGCCTCTGGCTCATCGAAGCTCTGGCCTTCGGTGGGGGCCGCCTCGTCGACGAGCATCTCGCTGGACGACAGGGCCACGATCTCGCCCCGACGTCCGCGGACCTTCAGGCGGAAGTAGTCGCGGGCTTCGAACTTCTGGGACGCATCGAGCTTGTTCTCGGGAATGACGATGTCTGCGCCGCTGTGGTTGCCCACCACGAACTCACCGTTCACCGCCCACCCGATCTGCAGCAGGTGCAGCGGACGGCCGAGCTCGAACTGCGCGTCGTCGGAGTCGACGTAGTCCACGACCGAGGCGGACTCGGGCTCGGGCTCGGGCTCGGGCTCTGGCTCTGGTTCGGGCTCTGGCTCTGGTTCGGGCTCAGGCTCGGGCTCGGGCTCGGGCTCGGGCTCGGGCTCGGGCTCTGGTTCGGGCTCTGGTTCGGGCTCGGGCTCTGGTTCGGGCTCGGGCTCTGGCTCTGGCTCTGGCTCTGGTTCGGGCTCTGGTTCGGGTTCGGGCTCGGGCTCGGGCTCGGGCTCGGGCTCTGGTTCGGGCTCGGGCTCGGGTTCGGGCTCGGGCTCTGGTTCGGGCTCGGGTACTGGGTCGAGGCCCATGCCCTCCCACTCTTCGCTCTCTTCGAGCTCGGCATCGCCCTGGGCGAAGCCCGGCTTCATCACCGTGCCGGTGTGGGCGGCCATGGCGTCCTTGACGGACTGGGGCACCTCTTCGCCGGGAGCGTCGTCTTGGGGGGGCGGCGGCGGCGGCTCGTCCTGAGCCCCGGGCTGGGCCACGTCGGTGGGGGTCTCTTCGGCGAACTCGCTGGGCTCGGCCTGGTCGCCGGGTAGGCCCATGTCCGAGAAGTCCTTGAAGTCGTCGATCTGCCCCGTGAAGGACATCATGCCGGGGTTCTGCACCGGCACGGGCTGGGGCGCCTTGCCCACGCCACCCAGGCCGGCTGCGGCGGGCAGGTCTTCGTCGGTGGCCACGTCGGGCTGCGCGGGCGGCGGCGGTGGAATCGGGTCGAGCTGCGTGGACTCGTCGTCGAAGTCCTCCATCATCATGGGCGGCGCGATGTCGGGTGCTGCCGCGGCCTCGATGACCTCGTCGTCTTTGCTGAAGCCCGCGTAGAACAGCTGGTTGCCGATGAGCAGCTCGTCGCCGGGCTCGAGGTCGGCCGCCTGGGGTTCTTTGCCCGACTTGGTGGGGTACAGCGGCATGACCTGACCCGCACGCCGCATGTAGACGTAGCAGTGCCGGGCCTTGCACACGACGCGGGCGATGTCGCCGCGCAGGTCGACCTCGGCGTGCTCGGATGCGACCATGATGGAGTCGGTGTAGAAGCGCGCCTTGGGGATGTCTCCGGTGCGGGCCCGGATCATGGCGCCGTCGCCGACGGCCGGCTTCCAGTGGATGTTGTCGTTCTTGGGCTCGTCGGGCAGCACCACACGGCACTCCCGCGAGCGTCCCACGAGGTACTCGCTGCCCCAGATCATGTAGGTCGACGATGCCGGGCGCCGGATCTCACCCACGTAGGGCCAACCCTCGACGTCCATGCCGCGCAGATCGCGGTATTCCAGCACCTCTTCGCCCAGCTTGATGGTGACATCGCCCGAGATGGTGACCGGGACGCCGGGGCGCAGCTCGCGGCCCATCATCTCGATGCCCGGCACATGAGCCAGGATACTGGTCTCGCGCTTGCGAACCTGGAAGGTGGCGGCCGCGTCGGACACCACGGTGGCGAGCTCGCCGCGCTTACCCAGGAACACGTCGTAGCCGAGCATGAAGGCGCCGAAGTGCACCTTCTGGAGCAGGGCCCCACGCTCTTGCAGGGTGAAGATGCGCTCGCTGGGCGCCTCGGGGATGATCGTCTTGCTTCCGTGCCCGAGCTGCTGCGGCTCTTCGATGGGCTGAAGCTCGTCGTCGATGAGCATCGGCGCGGCGATCATGGGGTCTTCGTCGGGTGCGGGTGATGGCGCCTCGGCAGCGGGGGCCGAGGGCATCGAGATGCCGGGCTTCTTTTCTTCGCGCTTGGGCTGCGGGCGAGGCTCGTCAGGGGCCTCCTCGACCACCGCGAGCACCATGTAGGCCAGAGGCTCGCCGCTGCGCGTCTGCAGCGTGAGCACCGAGGCACCGCCCTGGTCGGTGCTGGTGACCGTGTACCGCTCTTGCAGGTCGGGGTTGATGACGTGCACGAAGCCGCCGTCGGCGTCTTGCTGCAGTCGGTACAGCGCGGCCTCGCGCAGCGACGGATGGTTGAAGTTGTCGAGCCAGTGGCTGCCGAGCGTGAACAGGATCTGGTCGTCGTAGAGGCGCCCGACCTCTTGGTAGCCGTCCCACACGCCGGGCAGGTTGACGTGGATGCCGATGGCGGGCTTGGACGCCTTGACCGGGCCCGTGTAGGTGTTGGGCAGGATGCCGGTGACGAACTCGCCGCTCTCGAGACCCAGTGACAGGCCGCTCATGTCGGCAGAGCCGTCGCACAGGATGCGGAAGCCCAGGCGCCGCTGAGGCTGGGGCAGCTCGATGCCGTGCTCGACGGCGAAGGCCTTGAACTCGCGCCCGAGCTCGGCGGTGGCGCGCTTGAGCCAGGGCTCGCCGGACACGTTGACCGCCCGGCTGTAGTCATCGAGCGACAGGATGAGCACGATGTCGGTGAAGGTGGACTGGGGAGGGCCCTTGTCGCCGCCCTTGATGTGGGCGACGAGGCCGGCACCCTGCGGCGTCGTCCACAGCAGGTTGGGCTCGGCGATGATGTCGCCCAGGCACCGGTGACGGCGCAGCCGGAAGTTGTAGTACGAGTTCGATTCGTCGAACGCCAGGCCGCTATCGGCGCCGCCCGACAGACCGCGAGTCTGTTCGGACTGGAAGAGATTCGAGATCCAGTCGGTGACGGCCATTCTTCCTTCCCTCGGTCAGGCGGATGCCACGGTACAACGGGCCCGCTCACCCGGCCACAGGGCGTAATCGGGCAGCGGTGGATCCGCACCGTCCCTGTGTTACCGCGAGTCCCTCAGGAGGTGCATCCATGGCCGACGTTCGCCCGTTTCGCGCTCTGCGTCCCCGCGACGATCTAGCCAGAGAGGTGATTGCGCACCCGTACGACGTGCTGTCCGAAGACGAGGCCCGCACGCTCGCCGCCAACCGCCAGTCCTTTCTTCGTGTCACCCGCAGCGAGGTGGATCTTCCGCTCGGCAGTGACTCCCACAGCGATGAGGCCTACCAGATGGCCCGCACCAACCTCGACCGATTCGTGGCCGAGCGCGTGCTCGTTCAAGACGACCAGCCCACCTACTACGTGTACGGCCAGACCATGGGCGACCACAGCCAGATGGGCTTCATCGCGGCCTGCTCGGTGGCCGAGTACGACGCCGGGCGCATCAAGAAGCACGAGTTCACCCGTCCCGACAAAGAAGACGATCGCACCCACCACATGGAGGTGCTCGACGCGCAGGTGGGCCTGGTGTTCCTGGCCTACCCGGCCAATGCGCCGCTCGCGGCCATCCTGGAACAGGTCGCCGCCACCCACCCGGCCTGGAGCGTCACCACCGAAGACGACGTGCAGCACCGGTTCTGGACTGTCCCGCCCGAGCGCGTCGAGCGCCTGCGCGAGGCCTTCGCCGCCCTGCCGGCCCTGTACATCGCCGACGGGCATCATCGCTCGGCTGCGGCCTCGCGTGTGCACAGCAAGCGCGGCGACGACCGCAGCGCCTACTTCGTGGCCGGGCTGTACCCCGACGACCAGCTGCAGGTGATGGCCTACAACCGCGTCGTCGACGATCTGAACGGGCACAGCCCCGCCGAGTTCATCGCCGCCATCGCCGAGCACTTCGACATCGACGAGGCCGAGACCCCGGTTCCGCTTCAGCGCGGCCGCATCACCATGTACCTGAGCGGCCGCTGGCACCTGCTCACCCCGCGCAGCGGGGTGGTTCCGCACCACGATCCCGTCGGCCGCCTGGACGTGGCGGTGCTGCAAGATCGCGTCCTGGGGCCCATCCTGGGAATCGAAGACCCCCGTCGCTCCGAGCGAATCCGCTTCGTAGGGGGCATTCGGGGTCACCAGGCGCTCGAGAAGGCCGTGAACGACGGGGCGGCCGTCGCCTTCCACATGTTCCCCACCGGGCTCGATCAGCTGTTCGAGGTCGCCGACGCCGGCGAGGTCATGCCGCCCAAGTCCACCTGGTTCGAGCCCAAGCTGCGCGAAGGCGTGGTGGTGCGCAAGCTGTAGCGGCCGGTCGCAGGGTGGGGCGGCGCTACTCCCCCTCCCCGATCTGCCCCACGTTGGTCGCGTACATCACCAGCCCGGCCGCGAACAACACGCCGCCGACCACCGCCGAGATCGCGGGAGGCCCCATCGCCAGCCAGGCGTAGCCGTCGAGGTAGGGCTCCTGGATGAGCACGAAGGCGACCACCACGGCCGGGGCCACGCCCAGCATGCCGCCGATGCCGGCGACGCTCGCGGCGGTCGCGTTGAGCGCGCGCAGCTGCGGCGTGGTGAGCACCGCGTCGCCGTCCTCGATGCGGCGTAGCTCGCCGCGAATGCGTAGCTGCATGCCGATCCAGACGACCGAGAACGCGGCGCCCATGAGCACAGGCAGCACGAAGAGGCACAAGAAGAACATGCCTACTCTCGATTGCCGTCGGGCGATCCGGTTCCCCAGCGATGCCGGGCCACAACCGGCTCGCCGTCGGCGTCGATGAGGTGGGCATAGCCGCTGCTGACGGTGATGAACAAGCCCAGACGCAGTGCGCAGGGGTCGCCCTGGAGGGTGTCGCGGTACTCGATGTCACCGGGGGCCGACTCGTAGCGAACCAGCTGGTGGCCGGCGGCGTTGAGCTCGCCCACCAGCTCGGCCAGGCGGTTGCTGGCGGCGCGGGTCACCTCGGTGAGCACGTCCTGAGCCAGCTGTTCGGCCAGGCGACCGGACTCTTCGGTGTCCAGGCCGTGGGCGTCGAAGGCCACCTTGGAGTAGCGCTGGGGGTCGAAGCGGTGCCGCTTGGACATCAGCCGTGCTCCCGCTCGAACTCCTGCATGAAGCTGGCCAGCGCCGCCACCGCCTCGTCGGTCTGGGCGTTGTAGATCGTGGCGCGCAGCCCGCCCACCACACGGTGGCCCTTGAGGCCCTTGAGGCCCGCCTTGGCCTCGGCCTCTTTCCAGAACCGGGTGTCGAGGTCGGGCTTGCCGGTGGTGAAGGTGACGTTCATGTGCGAGCGCGAGTCGACATCGGCCTTGCCCTGCCAGAAGCCTGACCCGTCGATGGTGTCGTACAGCAGCGCCGACTGGCGCTCGTTTCGGCGCGCGATGGCTGTGAGCCCTCCCTCGTCTTCGATCCAGCGGCACATGCGCTCGATCACGAAGATGCCGAAGGTGTTGGGCGTGTTGAGCATGCTGTTCTTCTGCACCTGCAGTGGGTAGCGCAGCATCTTGGGGATGTCCGGATCGCAGCGCTCGAGCACCGAGTCGCGCACCACCACCAGGGTCACGCCGCTGGGGCCGAGGTTCTTCTGGGCGCCGGCGTAGATGAGGTCGAAGCCCGAGCAGTCGAGCGGGCGGCTGACGATGTCGGAGGACATGTCGCAGAACAGCGGCACATCGCCGCTGTCGGGCACGTACCCGTACTGGGTGCCGGCGATGGTGTTGTTGGAGGTGTAGTGCAGGTAGGCCGTGCCCTCGGGCAGCGGCCCCCACTCGCCCTGCTGGGGAACCCGGTTCCAGGCGTCACCCACCGCAAAGGGCACGTCGACCGTGCCGAAGCGCTGCGCCTCGCCGATGGCCCCCTTGGACCACTGGCCGGTGTGCAGGTAGGTCGCTCGCCCGCCCCGCAGGATGTTCATGGGCACCTGGAAGAACTGCGTCTGGGCGCCGCCCTGCAGGAACAGGATGTGCTGGTCGGGGGCGAGCTGCAGCAGCGCCCGCAGGCGTCGCTTGGCCGACTCGAGCACCCCCTCTTCGAACAGGGGCCACCGGTGCGAGGTGCCGCACACGCCCACGCCAGAGCCGTCGAGCTCCCACAGGGCCTCTTGCGCGGCGCGGATGACGGGCTCGGGTAGAACGGCGGGACCCGCCGAGAAGTTGTGCATGCGTGCCATGCCGCTCTCCTACCTGTTTCGCTCGAACACGGCGACCGAGAAGATGTCGTCGTTGGCGGTGAGCCCGGGCAATGCCGGCGCCGGGTCGCCATGCACCATGATTCGGGCCGAAGCCGCCTTGCGTCCCGCAAAGATGGTGTTCTCCATCTCTTGCACGTTGATCGCGTTCTCGCGCAGCACGCCCAGCACCGCGGCCAGCACCCCCACCCGGTCGCGGTGCCGGATCACCAGGACGTGATCGGCCGCGCTGCGTGCCGCCAGGTTGACGACGTTGGGCACGACCCCGGTGGCCATGTAGGACTCGACCACCCGGCAGGCCTCGTCGGCCACGGCCTGCTGCGCCTGCTCTGTGGAGGCCCCGATGTGATGGGTGCCCACGACGTTGGGGTGGCGAGCCACGGTGTCGTCGATGGTTCCCTGCTTGCCTGAGGGTTCTTGGGGAAAGACGTCGAGTCCGGCGCGAATGCCCTTGTCGTTCAGCGCGGCCAGCAGCGCCGCGTCGTCGACCACCTCGGCGCGGCTGGTGTTCAAGAAGATGGCGCCCGGCGTCATGGCGTCGAACACGCTGTCGCCCACGAAGTCGGCGGTGCCCGGCGTCAGCGCGAGGTGCACGCTGACCGCGTGCCCGCGCCGAGCCACCTCTTCGGGGGTGGAGCAGTACACGACGCCCAGCTCGGCGGCGCGCTCGGGGGTCAGGCTGCGGCTCCACGCCACCACCTTCATGCCGAAGGCCAGCGCGCGCACCGCCACCTCGGTGCCGATGCGGCCCATGCCGATGAGGCCCAGCACCTTGCCCTTGAGGCCGCCGGCCTGGCTGTACGCGCCCTTGTTCCAGCGACCCTCGCGCAGGTCGTGGGCGGCGGCCGGGATGTGCCGATCGATGGCCAGCAGCAAGCCCATCGTCAGCTCCGCAACCGCGTCGGCGTTCTTGCCGGGGCAGTTCGCGACGTAGATGGCGCGGCTCGCGCAGGCGTCGAGGTCGATGGTGTTGACGCCGGCTCCGGCACGCACCACCAGCGACAGCGAGGGGGCCGCGGCCACGTCCTGGGCCGTGACGCGGGTGGAGCGCACGATCAGCACGTCGGGATCGAAGTCACGGAGGCGCTGGGTCAAGGAGTCCCCGGTCAGCTTGGGCTCGAGCCGCACCGCCGCGTCGGTCGCGGCGAGGCGAACGCGCGCTGAGTCGGGCAGCTTGTCGGCGAGAAGGATGCGCATCACGACCTCCGTGGTCAGTGATGGTATGGCCCGCCCTCGATCAAATCCATGGCCCGATACAGCTGTTCGAACAGCACCACGCGCGCGACCTCGTGGTTGAGCACCAGGCGGGACAACCGGATGGTCTGCCAAGCCGCCTGCCGCAGCGATTCGTGGTGGCCGTAGGCGCCGCCGATGGCAAAGACCAGCCGATGGGTACCGTCGTTGCGGCAGCTTCGCAGCAGCGCAGAAAAATCGTGGGTGGTGGGGTCGGTTCCGCGCTCGTCGAGCACCACCAGTCGGTCACGTGGCGTGACGCGCGCCAGCAGGCGCTCGGACTCGGCCCTGCGCACGGCATCGACATCGCCGCGAAAGGTCTCGACCTTCACGTGTTGCTCGTCGACGCCGCCCCAGCGCTTGAGGCGCTTCGCGTAGTGCGCGACGGCTTCGTTCGACCAGGACTTGCGGCTCTTTCCGACGGTGAAGACGGTGAGCTTCACGCCCCCGGCCACGAGAAGACAGGCTCCTCGGACTCGGGCACCTCGACCTGGGGCACGTCGATTCGCGGCGCGTCTCGCCACAGCCCGTCCAGGTCGTAGAAACCGCGTAGAGGTTCGTCGAAGATGTGCACCACGACGTCGCCGAAGTCGACCAGCACCCAGCGGCCGGCCTCGGAACCCTCGGTTCCTTCGGCCTGGAGCCCGAGGGATTCGCGGGCGTGGACCTTGAGAGCGTCGGCGATGGCACGGACCTGGCGTCGGTTGGTGGCGGTCACCAGCACGAAGAGGTCGGTGTACGAGACCAGTCCGCGCATGTCGAGGATCGCGAGATCCTTGCCCTTCTTCTCGAGTGCCGCAGCCGCTAGGGCCGAGGCAATGGCTTCAGACTCGATGGCTCCCTCCAGGACGAACGCTGTCGTCGCTTCCATTGTCTGTCAGGGATCGGGATCCGAGCAACAAGGAAAACGAAAGGGACGGACCACTGGCCCGTCCCGTTCGCTGGTGGAGCGTGGCGGTCAGCTGTTCAGCGCCGAGTAGCCCGTCAGCACGAAGTACTTCACGCCGTCGACCTCGAGCACCTTGCCCTCGAGGTTCAGGCGGTTGTCGAGCATGCTGGCGTCGGCGACGTTGTCCAGCACCTCGTTGGCGACGACGCGAACGCCGTCGGGGCCCACGGAGTAGGGGGCGGCGACGTGGCTGGAGAGCTCGCCGTCGGCCTTGGCGAGGGAGCCGGCGAAGGTCCAGGGTGAGCCCTCGGCGACCACGCGCTGCGCCATCATGCCGGTGCTGTAGCTGCAGTTGCCCCCCACGAGCTCGGCCTTCTTGGCGCAGGCTGCGGCGTCGGCGTGGGCGACGGCTTTCTGCACTTCGGTCGTGTCATCGGCCTTGGCGGTGGTGGTGGACTTGGAGCCCCCACAAGCGAGGGCCATGGAGGGAGCAGCAAGGACCGTGACAAGAACGGCGGCGCGAATCATGTGGAGAACCCCTTTCAACCTGTTCGGTGGCAAGTGTATGTGGCCAATGCGGCGGCCAACAAGCGGCGGCGACAAACGGTGACCGACGCTTAGCTCGATGCACCGTCCGACGCCGGGGTTTCGCGCAGCTGATTGAGCGCCGCCCAGACCGCTCCCATGAGCTCGACCACGCCCTCGCGGCTCACCGCCGAGACCACGAAGACCCGGCTGCCCGACGCGGCGCGAAGATCGTCGACGATGCGGGTGGTCTGGGCCTCGTCGAGCAGATCGGCCTTGGTGAGCACCACGATCTGGGGGCGGCGGGCGAGGTGATCGCCGTAGCTGCTGAGCTCCTGGTTGAGCTTGCGAAAGCGCTCGACCGGCGTGCCGTCGAAGTCGTCGGGCGACACCAGGTGCAGGTACAGAACACATCGTTCGACGTGCTTGAGGAAGCGGTGGCCGAGCCCCTGGCCGTCGGCGGCGCCCTCGATGAGGCCCGGCATGTCGGCGAGCACCATCGAGTTGCCCTCGCCCAGCTTCACGACCCCGAGGTGCGGGGTGAGCGTGGTGAAGGGATGCGCGCCGATGGCGGACTTGGAGTGGGTGACTGCCGAGATGAAGGTCGACTTGCCGGCGTTGGGGAAGCCGAGCAGGCCTACATCGGCGATGAGCTTGAGCTCGAGGCGAATCGGAACCTCGATGCCGGGGGTGCCGGGCTGGGCATAGCGAGGTGTGCGGTTGGTGGAGCTGGCAAAGACGGCGTTGCCGGCGCCGCCCATGCCGCCGTCGAGCCTCCACTCGGCGCCGTCGGTGTCCAGGTCGGCCACCAGCTCGCCGGTGGTCTGGTGGTGCAGGGCGGTGCCGATGGGCACCAGAAGCACGAGGTCGTCGCCCTTGGCGCCGAACATGTTCTTGCCCTGGCCCTGGCGCCCGCTCTGGGCGGCGTACCGCTTGTTGCGGCGGAAGTCGACCAGGGTGTTGCGGTTGCTGGTGGCCCGCACGATCAGGGCGCCGCCGTCGCCGCCGTTGCCGCCATCGGGACCGCCACGAGGCTCGTGTTTGGCCCGATGAAAGGACACGCAGCCGGCCCCTCCGTCGCCGGAGGCCAGGATGATCTCGATCTCGTCGACGAAACGCATGGGCGCCGGGTAACCGGGCCACGCCGTCAAGCTCGTGGCATCATGGCTGCTTGGAGGTTCCATGCGACCCATCGCCTTGTTCGGCCTGCTGTTGTCCACCACCGCGGGTGCCGTCCCGCTCGAGATGCACCACCAGGGCCGCCTGTTCGATCAGCTCGGCGCGCCTCTGGACGGCCCGCATGATCTCACGATCACCCTGTATGACGACGCGTCGGGCACCACGAGCCTGTGGACCGACACCTACAGCACCACCATCGACAACGGCTACTTCGAGGTGCGGCTGGGCACTGGGTCTACGCCGCTGGACTCGGCGGTCTTCGACGGGTCGCTGCTGTGGGTGGGCATGGCCATCGACTCGGCGGCGGAGCTGCCCGGGCGGCTGCCGCTGGCCAGCGTTCCCTACGCGTTTCGCGCCGACTTCGCCGACGCAGCGACCACCGCCGACACCGCCACCAACCTGGACGGCGGCACGGTCGACGCGACCGAGATCCGCATCAACGGCACCACGGTGATCGACAGCACGGGCGCCATCACCAACAGCAGCTTCGACTGGGCGGCGCTCACCGGCATTCCCAGCGATCTGGCCGACGGCGACGCCTTCGAGGCGAACACCGATCTGCTGGCCTCGGTCGGCGGCTGCTCCGACGGACAGCTGCTCACCTGGCAGACCGGCGCGTGGACCTGCGGTGCAGCGATGCCCACCTCGATTCCGTGGAGCATGCTCACCGGTGTGCCGGCGGGCCTCGACGATGGGGACGACGACACCGACACCGACACCCTGGCCACACTGGGGTGCTCCGATGGCAACGTGGCCCGCTTCGTGGGCTCGAGCTGGGCCTGCGCAGCGCCCGGCGACGGGCTGCAGATCGGGGACTCCACCCTGCCGTGCGACGACGCCAGCCAGGAGGGCACGCTGCGCTACCGGGCCGGCGCCCTCGAGGTGTGCACGGACACCGGCTGGACGGCGGCCGCCGGCGGGGAGCCGACGGGGGCCTCGGCGGCCGACGCTGCACTCAGCTGCCAGGCCCTGCTCAGCGCCTACCCGGGCACGACCAGTGGAACCTACTGGCTCGACCCCGATGGCGGCAGCAGCGCCAATGCCTTCCAGGCCCACTGCGAGATGACCCAGAACGGCGGCGGCTGGGTGCGATGCGCGGGCTTCCGCAACTCGAACCCGTCGGGCGCCAATGGCTTCACCTTCACGTCCACCGAGTGGAACAAGGGCGTCATCGACTACAGCTCCAGCGGCAACTTCTGCATGAGCTACCCCCACAGCGAGCTGTTCGGCGAGGCGTGGAACGACAGCTCGGCGCTGCAGCTGCGCACCTCGGCCATCAGCGTGCCCAGCGACGTCTGGACGGCGCCCAAGGCCGTCACGGCCTACGGCACGTCCGGCGACTGTATCGGCGTCAAGCACACCGCCAGCCACACCCTGACACAGACGGGCGGCGCGGCGTGCGGGGTGCTGAACAACGGGCTGGGGCAGGGTTCGGGCATCTCCGTGTCGAACGGCGGCCAGTGGCGAGGCATGCACGGCAACCTGAACAACGGCACCAGCCCCCAGCTGCGCATGTGCGACGCCAACACCTGGTGTGGCGGCGGCAACGGGTCCGCTGCGCTCTACCTGTACGCCCGGTAGAGACGGCAGGCGAGACGCCTGCCCCACGTGGGCGAGACGCCTGCCCCACGTGGGCGAGACGCCTGCCCCACGTGGGCGAGACGCCTGCCCCACGTGGGCGAGACGCCCGCCCAATGCCTACTGCGCGTACTGGCTCTCGCGCTCCATCAGCAGGCCGCTGTTGCTGAACCAGCCGTCGGCCTCGGTCACCTCGCCGAACTTGCGGCGTGGGGCGGGCCGGGCTGCCGGGGCGGCCCCCGCGCCCTCTCCGCTCCAGGCATCCACCTCTTCGGCGGCCATGGTCTGGTCGACGGTCACCGGCGAGGCGCCACGGTAGCCGAAGTAGCCCGAGGAGGTGCCTCCCCAGTGCTGCACGTCCAGGCCGGTGAAGTGGGCGAGCGGTACGGTGATCTGCTCGGGTCCTTCGGGCAGGGCAAAGGTCAGCTCGGCGTCCGAGAGCGGGCCGATGAGTACGGTGCCGGTGTACAGCTCGATGCGCCAGTCGCCCGAGGGGTCGCCGAGCGGGCTCGCGCTGGCGCACTCGGACAGGAAGGGAGCAAAGGTACCCAGGTCGCTGTCGATGTTCAGGCGCGTATTCTCGGGGTCGATGAGGAAGTCGTCGCCCCAGTCGGTGCGCACGCGGTACACATCGCCCTCGGGCCAGTCGGGCTCGCCTTGCAGCTGGAATCGGTACAGCTGCTCGGTGGGCGTGGGCACGCTGGCGATGCTGCCTCCGATCTCGATGCCCATGGTGAGCTCTGGGTCGGCCCAGGTGCCCACCAGCTCGGTGCCGTTGCGCAGCCAGACGCTGACCTGGCCGCTCGAACCTGCGAGGTCGCCGCCTTCGACCGGGAACACCTCGCCGACGTCCTCGAGCGGGATCTGCAGGGTTCCGAGCCCCCCCTCGAGCGTCAGGTACCCGGTCTGCACCTCGCCCACGAGCACCTGCCCGTCGGACAGCGTCGCACGAACGGGCGTGCCGTCGACCTCGCCGCAGGCGGTGAACAGCAGGGGAAGGGCTACAAACAAGGGGGCAGCGCGCAGCATCGGGGCTCCAGGGAGAACGTGGGGCAGGCTCGCGGCCTGCGTTCACCTGGACAACGCCCGGCCGTCGTGGGCCTTACACCCGGTTCGCCGTTTACCGAGCGCTTACCGGACGCTCGCTCACGACTTGGCCTCGGCGCTCTTTCGGTGCAGCTTGAGCGGGTCCATGCTCTTGCCGCCCACCTTGGTGCCGTAGTGCAGGTGGGGTCCGGTGGTGCGGCCGGTGTTGCCCGAGTCACCGATGCGCTGCCCGCGCTTGACCTTGTCGCCCTTCTTGAGCTGGAAGCGGTTCATGTGGCAGTACAGGGTCTCGACGCCATGCCCGTGCCCCAGCACCATGTAGTTGCCGCTGCGCTCGCTGAAGCCCATGCGCAGCACCTCGCCGCTCTGCGCTGCATAGAGCGGCGTGTCCTCGGGAATGCCGATGTCGACGCCATTGTGGGCCATGTCCTTCTTCCACACCGGGTGAAAGCGCGGCCCAAAGACGCTGGTGATCCGGTAGGGCGCGCGCACCGGCCACTCCAGGTCGAGCACACTCGCCACCGCGAGCACACCGGCCACGTACTCGTCGGCGCGTCTGCCGTCGGCGCCGGCCAGGAAGGGGCGGTGCACCTCGAGGCGGTGGGGGTCGTCGAAGCCGGCTGCGGTGGCCCGGGCGATGGCCCGGTCGCGGGCGTCTTGGCCCAGGACCGCGAGCTCCAGGGCCTCTTCGGCGTCGCCCGTGTACAGGTCGTCGAGCAGGGCCAGCAGGCGCTCGTCCTCGGGTACGTCGGCATAGGCCTCGAGCTGGGCCTTGGTGGCCGGAGGGTACTTCTTGAAGGCGCGTGTCGCGGCGATGCGGTACAGCGCCGGCAGCTGGCCAGGGTCCAGATCGCTCTCGAGCTCGTCGAGGTTGGGGAGCAGATCGAGCGCCCAGTCGGTGATCTCTTCGGGAGGGCCGGTCTGGAAGTACGAGGTGAGCGCAGGCGGCTCGGGCGCGTCGTCCCACACCAACCCCAGCGCGTGCGCACCCACCGCTCCAACCGGCGTGCGCGTCACCACCGGCACGATCACGAACAGCGCCAGCAGCAGGTCCAGCAGGCCTAGACGCTTGGTGGCGACGAAGGCCAGGAAGCCCTCGCGAGCGCGCAGCCAGGCATCGAGCAGGCGCTCCTTCACAGCAGGCCCCAGATCGGCAGGCCGTAGAACACCGCCAGGAAGGCCACCGCCAGGGGCACCGGCGCCCAGAACAGGCCCTCCCACCAGGCGCCCGGCTTGCGCGCGGCGCTGGCGACCGTCCACCAGCCCGTGAGCGACAGGCGCCAGGCGATGAGCCCGCTGACCACGAAGGAGACCCAGCGTGCAGCGCCTGGAACCGAGACCAGCAGCGGCGCCACCAGGTCTTCGGCGCTCATGCCGACCACCCAGGCGCCGGTCAGCGCCACCGGCAGCCAGAACAGGGCGCGCACGATGGCATTGACGGAGACAGCCTCTTTCCAGTGCTCCCAGTCACGGGCCCCGTTGGCGTGGGCGGCCCACAGCGTCCAGGTGGCCCAGGCCACCACCATCAGCTCGAGCCCGACGGCCGACCAGCTGGCCAGGAAGGCCGGCGTGCTGGGATCGGGCCACGGAAGGGACGCCCACTCGAAGGCGTCGTAGATGCGGTCGTCCAGGCGGTCGGCAGCCAGGTGCACGCCCAGCACCAGCACGGCGAGCTGGCCCAGCCATCCCCACCCTGGGCGGGTGGTGGTGAGTGCAGAGTCGAGGTTCTTGAAGGCCTGAAGCATCGGAGGCTGAGACTACGCTACAGCGGCGTGGGTTCCTGCAGGATCCAAGCAGAAAGACCCTGGCACCGAGGTGCCAGGGTCTTGCGCGGTACCAAGACCGCGGCGTCGGCCAACCCCTAGGGGTGGGCGGGCGCCAGGTACGGGAAGGTCGCGGTGTTGGTCACGTCGTTGGCGGCGATGCCGTCGCCCACACCGGTGAGGGCGCCGATGGCGACCGCCGAGTAGGTCACGTCGATGACGTCGTAGTCGAGCCCACGGCCACCGCAGTCGGTGTTGGTGATGCCCAGGGCGTTGCCTTCGACCGCGAGGTACTGACCACAGCTGGTGCCAGCGACGTTCACGTACAGCACGTCGTCGGCGAGCACGCCAGCGAGGGTGTCGTAGGTGTCGGCCTGCGCGGCGGTGCCTGCTGCGAGGTTGTTGCCGCAGGTGCCGTCGAGCCCGTCGTAGATGCCGAGCGCGTCGGCGATCTGGTCGGTGTTGGCCGTACCCCAACCCGAGCGCGTGCCGTCGGCGTTGTAGGTGTTGCGGGCGGTCGCCGTCGCGGTTGCATCGCCACTGAAGGTGCCGATGGTGGCGGCGGTGATCGCGGGACGGCCAGCACGATCCAACGTGGTGGTGCCCATGGCCGGCATGTCGGGGGGCGCCGTGGCGCCGGTGTCTCCGGTGTCGGTGTCGGCGTCGGCATCGGAGTCGGCGTCGGCGTCGGAGTCGGCATCCGAGTCGGCGTCGGAGTCGGCATCCGAGTCGGCGTCGGCGTCGGCGTCGGTCTCGGATCCGGTGTCGTCGCCGTCACCGGGGCAGCCAGCGAGCGCGAAGATGGCGGAGCCCAGAAGCAGGGCATTGAGGTTGATGAACTTCATAATTTCCTCCTTCCTTATTGGTTGGTGCTGGCCCAGACAGAGAGGATGTCTCCGCCGGCGTTCAAGAGGGTCTTGTCGATGCTGACGACGATGGCCGAGACGTTGCCGCCTGCGAAGTCGTCGGTGGTGCTGTCCTGATCGCCGTCATCGAAGCCAAGCTGGGTCACCAGCGCGGCCGCGGTACCAGCGCCGAGGTCGCCGTCGATGTCGGGGCAGTTGCCCGCGTCGAAGGTGCTGAGGCTGCCGCCAACGACGGCGCCGACCGCGGTGTCGACCACGGTGACGAAGCCGCCACCGTTGAAGAAGAACGGGTCATCGCGCAGTCCGGCGAACACCTTGAAGGTGCCGGCAGCGTTCTCGATGCCGGCCGTCGCACTGGCATCGCCGGTGACGTAGGCGGTGGGCGCGCTGCCCGGGGTGCCCAGCCAGCAGGAAGCGACCTGCGCACTGTCGAAGGTGCAGATCACCGTGGTGGACGAAGTTCCGCCCGCGGCGGCGAAGTCGGCGCCGCTGCCCACGTGGAACGTGTACTGGACGGCGTCCGAGAAGGTGGCTGCGGGAGTCGTGGCGACAAGAACGACGTCGTCGCCGTCCATCCACGAGTACAGGTCGGCGATGTCGGACGCGGCGTCGATGGCGATGCTAGCGGGAGCATCACCATGGTCGGCGGCGAAGGCCATCGTGCTCATCATGGCACTGGCGCACAACAGCGTGCCCAGTCGCCGAGAAGCGGTCATCATAGGGTTTCCTCCATTCGAAGACTCCAGCGTTCCAAGGGCAGCAGCACCTACTCACAACGTGCGCAGATCCGATGCATGGGGAACGTGGTGACGGGACGGTAACACTCAGCTAGTGGGTGTCGCGTGGTTTTTTGATGGTGCGAACGGAGTGTGAATCCCGTGATCCAGTTGTTCACTTTCTACGTAGGGCTCCTGGCCTGCGGTGGGGCAGATTCAGAACCGGGCACTGAACCGGTTCAAGCTTCTGAACCGGCCGTCGAAGCCGTGCTGGTGCAGCCGGTCAGCCGCGAACAGGTCAAGACCACCACCTGCTCGCTGTGGATGACCAACGCCCAGGCGACCCTGGCTCAAGAGCGGCGTCGCTACGCCGACCAGCCCGACGCCTTTCGCATGGCGCTCGCCAAGGCGGCCTTCGCGATGGGCGAGGCCACGGCCAACCTCGATCGGGTGAACGAGGCGGGCGAGCTCGCCACCGAGCACCTCGCCAGCCACCCCGACGACACGGCTGCGCTCGAGCTGCGCCTGGACACGAGCTTCACCCTGCACCGCATCGAGGCCGCCAAAGCCGACCTGGCCAGGCTGGCCGAGCTCAGCCCCGACCGGGACGACCTGGCCAGCTGGAAGGCCGAGCTGCAGTGGCTGGAAGGTGAGGTGAAAGCCGCCATGCCAATTGTTGCTAAATCCGCAACGGAGCGTCCCAACATCTGGACGCTGACACGCCGCGCCAATATGCACCGAGCCTTGGGCGAGTTTGCCAAGGCCGAGGCCGACTTTGCCGCGGCCGAGGCGTCGTGGCGGGGAACGGCTCCGATTCCCCTGGCCTGGCTCAACGTGCAGCGGGGGCTCATGGAGCTTCACCGGGGCCGGTACGAGCAGGCCGCCGTGTTCTTTCGCGCTGGCTACGACCGATGCCCGGAGTACCCGATGGCCAGCGAGCATCTGGCCGAAATCGAAGGTCGGCTGGGCAACACCGAGCGCTCCATCGAGCTGTACCGCGCCGTGGTCGAACAGACCGGAGACCCGGAGTTCCTGGTGGCGCTGGCCGAGGCGCTCGGCGACACGCCCGAGTCCGCGCAGCTGATCGAGCGGGCCCGCGCCGAGAACCTGGCGCGGCTGCAGAAGTACCCCGAGGCCATGTACTGGCACGCCGCCGAGTTCTTCCTGGGGGCTGGCGAAGACCCGCAGAAGGGCCTGGAGCTCCTGACCAAGAACCTGGAGCTGCGACCCAATCACGAGAGCCGGGTGGCCCTGGCAGCGGCGTTGCTGGTCAACGACAAGCCGCAAGACGCCTACAACGTCATCGAGCCCACCCTCGACGACCCGCTCCGGGACGCCGAGATGTACTGGACGGCCGCTCGCATCACGCGGGCGCTGGGCAAGAACGACGAGTCGGACGGCTTCGCGAGCAAGGCCCGCGCGATGAACCCGAAGATCGAGGACCTCGAAGGACCGCTGTAATGCCCCAGGAACGAGAGAACTGGATCGAGCGTCTCGGCAACCTCCTTCCCCATCCCTTCTGGCTGTTCTGTGGGCTGGTGGTGCTGGTGGTCGGGCTGTCGGCGGGGCTCTCGGCGGCCGACGTCACGGTCACCAAGCCCGAGACGCAGCTTCTGTCCACCACCATCGATGGGCAGCGCACCCCGGGACGCCGTGTTCAGGTGGCGGCCGACGGCACGGGCCAGACCTTCGACCTGTCCAGCGCGTCGCACAGCTCGCGGCTGAAGGACCTGCACCTCGAGGTGCGTCGCGACGGCGTGGTGGTGGCCGACGTGCCCCTCGAACGCAGCCAGCTGGGGGCGGTCACCGTCGACGCGGGCCTAGACGGGGTGGGCGCTGGCGACGCGGTGGTGGCCCGGGTGTACAGCGCCGCGCAGGACGTGACCGTGCGCAGCCTGATCTCGCGAGAAGGGCTCACCTGGTTCGTGCTGCACATGGTCGAGAACTTCGCCCACTTCGAGCCCCTGGGCCTGGTGCTGGTCATGCTGATGGGCGTGGCCATCGCCGAGGGCAGCGGGCTCATTCCCACCGCCATGCGCTTCGTGGCGCTGTCGGTGCCCAGCTTCCTCATCATCCCAGTGATGTTCGCCCTGGGCGCTTGCGGGAACATCGGCAGCGACGCGGGCATCGTGGTGATTCCACCGCTGGCGGCGGCTGTGTTCAAGCAGATGGGCCGAAGCCCCATCGCGGGCCTGTTGGTGGGCTACGTCGGCGCCACGGCGGGGTTCACCGCCAACGTGCTGCCCGCGGGCACCGACGTGCTGGCGATGTCGCTGACCAACGCCGCGACCGGGGGCGACCCCGAGGTCAACGTGCTGTGCAACTGGTACTTCATGACCGCCTCGGTGGTGTTCCTGGCGGCCATCGGCACCTTCGTGACCCTGCGCTACACCCTGCCGCGGCTCGAGACGGCTGGCCAGGGAGCCACAGGAGAGATCGAGCCCATCGAGAGCCACGAACGCCGCGCCCTCGGCATTGCCACGGCCACGGTGCTGCTGCTGGCCGGGGTGTGGCTCGCCACCGTGCTGCCCGAGGGTGGCCTGCTCCGCCACCCCGACCCGAACCCGGCGCTCGTCTGGCGCTCGCCCTTCTTCAAGGGTCTGGTGCCCATCCTGTTCACCCTGTTCGCCGCCGGAGGCATCGCGTACGGCTTGGCGTCGGGCACCCTCGACAAGGCCGACCAGATCGTGGAGTGGATGACCGACTCCATGCGGCGCATGGGCCCCTACATCGTGCTCATCCTGGTGATCAGCCAGTTCATCCGCATGTTCCAGTGGGCCAGGCTCGACCAGGTCATCGCCATCGCCGGGGCCGACGGTCTGCGCGCTCTGGGCATGGAGCAGATGCCCATCCCGTTCTTCATCGCCTTCATCGGCATCGTCGCCATCGCCAACCTGTTCATGGGCTCGGCGAGTGCCAAGTGGGCGATCTTCGCGCCCATCTTCGTGCCCATGTTCATGGGGCTGGGCCTGCATCCGGCATTCACGCAGCTGCTGTACCGCCTGGGCGACAGCATCACCAACTGCGTCAGCCCGCTGTACCCCTTCTTTCCCATCCTGCTGGGGTGGATCGCCGAGGTCGACCCCGAGAAGGCCAAGGTCGGCACCGTGCTGTCCTACCTGGTGCCCTACGCCGCGTACCTGCTGGGCGGCTGGCTGATCATGCTCATCGGCTGGTACCTGCTGGGGCTGCCCATTGGCCCGGACTCGCCGCTGATGCTGCAGTAGCTCCCGGGTCGTGTAGGCCCCTGCCTTGGTGTAGATTCCAGGCATGACCGCCTTCCTGCTGATGTTGCTCGCCTGCGGCCCCTCCCAAGAAGAGGCCGCCACTGCCCGACTGCAACAGGCGGGGCTCACCGACATCGAGCTGGTGGGCGACAACGGCGTGTACGAGTTCAAGGGAAACAAGGGCAAGGAGTACTGCGCCGGCACCGTCCACGTGCCCGCGTCCGGCGAGATGAAGGTCGAGATGTTCTGCGACCGAGCCTGGGGCCCCGAGACGGTGGCCATTCCGTACGGAGCCAGCAAGCAGGGTCGTGAGCGCGCCAACGCCTGCGATCGCGGTGATCTGCTGCAGTGCGCGCTGCTGGGCACCGACTACCGCGACGGAACCAACGGAATTCCGGGCAGCAAGGACGACGCACTGCGCCTGTTCACCAGCTCGTGCGACGGCGAGGTGTACCAGGCGTGCACCTACCTGGCCGACGTCTACGACCAGGGCAAGCTGGTGGAAAGAGACGATGACAAGGCGATGGGCCTGTACGACAAGGCGTGCAAGCTAGGCAGCCAGATCAGCTGCAAGCGGCTGGGCCGCGACGCCCCTACTCCGTGAGCTCGAACGTGCCCTCGTAGTGCACGTCGTAGCCCCACTCCGAGGTGTCGGCCGACCAGTCACCCTTCCAGACACCGCCGCTCAGCGTGCCCGACCAGGGCACGGTGGCGGTCTGGTTGTCGCGGGTGGGGAAGGAGACCTCGCCGTGGTCGGTCGAGTTCTCGCCGTCGAAGCTGAGCTCGACCCCGAAGCCCTGGTTGACGATCCAGCAGTCCCCGTTGCCCGCCACCTTGCCGTCGGGCATCAGGATCAAGCTGAGCTCGCCATCGCAGGACGACGCGGGCGTGGCGCCGGCACGCTCGACCGTGAACGTGCCCGACCACGTGCCCGCGTTGGGGTCGGGGCCGGGATCGCCGTCGGCATCGGCATCGGCATCGGCGTCGCCGTCCGCGTCGGCATCGCCGTCCGCGTCGGCATCGGCATCGGCATCGCTGTCACTGTCGGAATCGGCGTCGGCATCCGCAACGGTGGCGGTGTCGTCGGCCGTCTGATCGACAGACAGCGCGCCAGAGGTCACGCACCCGGTTGCGAGCAGCCAGAGTGCGTGCCTCATGGTTGGCTAGGCCTCGGCCGGCGGATCGATGCTGATGATCTTGCGGTTGTTGCGCTTGCCGAACTGCACGATGCCGTCGGTGAGCGCGAACAGCGTGTAGTCCTTGCCGGTGCCCACGTTGGGGCCGGCGTGGAAGGTGCTGCCCACCTGGCGAACCAGGATGCTGCCCGCGGTGACCGTCTGGCCTTCGTAGCGCTTGACGCCACGGTACTTGGCATTGGAGTCGCGGCCGTTCCGGGTACTGCCCTGTCCCTTTTTATGAGCCATGGTTCTACCCCTTGATTCCGGTGATTTCGAGCGTGGTGTGCGAGGCGCGGTAGCCGACCCGACGACGGGAGCGCTGCCGACGCTTGTACTTGTAGGTGATCTTCTTTTCGCCGCGGTCGTGGCTGACGACCTTGGCTTCGACCTTGGCACCGTCGAGGTAGGGCGCGCCCACCTTGGTGTCCTTGCCGCCGATCATCAGGACCTTGTCGAGGGTGTACTTCTTGCCCTCTTCGGCATCGAGCCTGTCGACCTGGATGGTGGCGCCTTTTTCGACGCGGTACTGCTTACCGCCTGTCTCTACGATGGCGTATGACATCGAGAACTCCGTGGATTCACTGTCCGACGAGGCGGGGGTGCGACAGCAACCCTCTTGCAGGAGCCCGGGACAAGCCGTGCGGATCTAAGGCGGTTGCTACGGACGGGCAAGCCCTCAGAGCGCCCGGCGCCCCAGCAGCAGCCGCAGCTGATCCAGCCGCTGCTGCACGGCGTCGGTCGGCATCTCGCGGAAACGGTCGGGCAACATGCGCCTGGCCGAGCACTCGAAGACGGCCAGCATCTCCATGTACTCCAGCATGCGCGTGTCCCGGGAGGCGATGACATCTTCGGCGGCGTGGTCGAGGTCTTTCTGTCCGATGCGGTGGTCGTCGTCGTCTTCGGCTGCCCGGTTCATGGCCGACAGCAGCACGGCCTCGAGCTCGGCGGCGCTGTAGCCCTCGGTCATCTCGACCGCCTTGTCCCACTTCACGCCGCGCTTGAACTCGGCCTTGGTGCGACGCGAAAGCGCCTTGAAGATGAGCTCGCGCTCGCTGGGCTCTTCAGGGAAGAAGAAGGGGATCTTCATGTCGAAGCGGCCGGGCCTCTTGAGGTCGGTGTCGAGCTTGTCGGGGCGGTTGGTCATCATCAGGATGACCACGCGGCCGCGGTGGCTCGTGTCGGACATGAACTCCTTGAGGCGGGCGATGACGCGCGAGCTGGTGCCGGAGTCGCCATCGGCGCCGCCCAGGCTGCGGTCGGCCTCGTCGAGGATGAGCAGCACGTACCCGAGCGCATCGACCAGATCGAGGATCTTCTCGAGGTTGCCCTCGGTGCTGCCCACCCACTTCTCGCGGAAGTTCTTGAACTTGAGGCAGGTCAGGCCCGACTCGCCTGCGAAGGCCTCGGCGACGTAGGTCTTGCCGGTGCCCATGGGCCCCACGAAGATCATGCCCATGGGCACGCGGTTGCGGTGACCCTGCTTGATGGCGTCGGCCACCCGCATGAGGTCGGTCTTGACGCGCTCCATGCCGCCGACGTGGCTGAAGTCGTGGCTCGGCGCCACGAACTCGACGAGGCCGTGGCACTCGCGCTCGATGAGTGCCTTCTTGCGGGCCGCGACGGTGCGGAAGGTGATGGGCCGCCCCCCTTGCTCGGCCTCGCGGAACAGGCCACGCAGCTGAATGAGGGTGAGGCCGGCGGTGACCTTGGCCAGCGTCTCGCGCGGGATCTCGAGGGGGAGATCCTCGAGCGTCTGCTGGTCGATGAGGTCCTGCCGCAGCTCCTGGCTGGGGTACGGCACGTGGATGGTGACCAGCTGCGGGCTGGCGATGACCTGGCGTGCGACGTCGGACAGGTTCTCGGTGATGAGGATGACGATGTTGTTGGTGCCCAGGAAGGCCGGGTCGGTGGCCCAGCGCTGCATGGCCACCAAGGCCGCGCGCTCGTCGGTGCCCATGAAGCTGACGTCGCCTCGGGGGGCCACCATCTCGACGAAGTCGATGATCACGCCCGAGATCTGGGCCGGGTTGGTGATGAGCTCCTCGAGCAGCGGCACGGCGGTGGCCGGGGTTCGCGGCAAGACCGACAGCTTCTCGCGCCCTTCGAGCATGCGCTGCGCATCGATGGTGCGCTGGAACGCCTTCTCGTTGGCGTGGTCGGGGAAGCGCAGGCCCTGGCTGACGTTGTAGTACCCGGTGACCTCGCGCGTGCGCGACAGAAAGCGCTCGAGGAAGCGCCGCATCGTGACGTAGTCGGTGTCCCCACCATCGGACCACGGATGCAGGTCGCGCACGTTGCCGTGAAGCAGGAACAGGCTGGCCTCGCCCGAGATGTAGCGGTCGCGCAGCTCACTGGCCCACGAAGGAAGCTTCGGCGAATCAGACAAGATCGGCTCTCCAGAGACGGACGAGCCTCCCATAAGCACGGCCGCCGTGCCAGCCCCATTGGAAAGGCGCCATCGCTGTGTCAGCATGGCCAGCCATGGGCCGACGCGAAGAGAACAAGGCACGCAAGCGCAGCCGCCTCGAAGAGGAGGGGCTGTCCCTGTTTCTGGAGCACGGCTACGACCGGTGCTCCATCGAGCAGATCGCCGCGGCCAGCGAGGTCGCGCGGGGCACCTTCTACCTGTACTTCCCCGACAAGCTCACCCTGTTCGAGACGCTGATCGACCGCTTCTACGAGCCCTTGCTGGGCATCATGTCCGGGGTGCACGACGAGCTGTCTTCGGCGACCGAGCGCCGCGAGGCCGTGGCCATCTACGAGCGCATGGGCGGCAAGGTGGCCATGCTGGGCCTCACCAACGCCGGCGCCTTGATGCTGGCCTTCCGCGAGATTCGCCGCGTGGGCGAAGCCGGAGACAAGCTGCGCGAGCGCGAGGGGCGTCTGGTCGAGGCCATCACCGGGCTCACCGGCCAAGCGGCCGATCGGGGGCTGATCACCGCACCCGACCCGCGCTTGTACACGCTCATCATCTACGGATCCGTCGAGCGGCTCATCTGGGAGTTCCTGCAGGGCCACGACCTGGGTGACGACCCCGAGGCGCTCGCCACCGAGGTGGTGCGTGTGTTCGGCCGGACGCTCGAGCTGCCGGAGTAGGCCCGTCGCCTACGACTTGCTCAGCAACAGCACCGCTGCGGCCTCGACCCGCACCGCCAGGTACTCGTTGCCCAGGTTCAGCTCGATGTTGGGACGCTCGCCGTCGACGCCCATGGCCAGGAGCCCGCGCAGGGCCGCCTCGCGCAGGGTGGGCTCGTCGGCGGCGAGGCCTGTAGCCAGGACCTCGCGTGCCAGGCGCACGTCCTTCTTGCTGCCCAGTCCGCCCTGGCCCAGCTCGCCGGCAAAGCGCAGGGCCAGGCGGCGCACCTCGTTGTCGTCGCTGCCCATGCCCGCGATCAGCCGCTCGGCCGCCTGCTCGCCCCGCCCGGCGAGCGCCAGGGTGGCGTACCAGCCCACCACGTCGCTGTCGTTGGAGCGTGCCTTGCGCAGCAGTGCTGTCGCTGCCGGCTCGTGCATGCGGCTTAGGTAGTCGAGGGCCTCGAGGCGGTGGATCTCGTCGCTGTTGGACAGGGCACGACGCAGGGGACCCTCGCCGCTGGCATCGCCCAGCGCGACGCGGGCGGCTGCGTAGGGCAGGACGAGCTCTTCTTCGACGACCTCGCCGCCTTCGCGAAGGGCGGGCAGCAGCTCGGTGAGGCCCGCGCGCCCCAGATCGAGCACGAAGTCGACCTCGAGGGCCACGTCGCCGCTGGCCAGGGCCCCGGATGCGGTCTGCAGCGCCTCGGTGTCGCCGGCGGCCAGGGCTGCCGCGGCCAGCGGAGCCCGACGCCAGGACTGCTTCTCGGTCTTCCAGCCATGGCTCAGCGCCTCGCGCGCCGAGGTGTCTCCGGCTGCGGCCAAGCGAAAGCCCGCCGTGGCGCGCACGTAGGGGTCGACATCGCTGCGCTCGGCCACGACGCGCAGGGCGGCGGCGGACTCGGGCTCGGGCAGGCGGGTGGCCAGCGCCTCGACGACCTGGCGCTGCACCCACGGGCTGGGGTCGTATAGGCCGCGGGGGCCCCACTCCCCGCCGGCGGGCTGGTCGGAGGACTGCACCAGCAGCCCGAGCGCACGCCCACGCGGGGTGGGATCGAGGTCGTTGGCGGCCTGGGTGAGCACGTCCATCGGGCCGCCCAGATCGACGCGCTGCTCGGCCTCGGGAACGCCCAGGTCGACTTCGAGCCCGGACTTGGGGCAGGCGGCCAGCAGCAGGCAGGCGGCGACGGCCCAGCGGGTGTGCCCCGGCGAGGTCATGGGCGCTTGAGGCGGCCGATGCGGAGCTGTGCGCTGGCGTTGTCGGGGTCGGAGGTCAGGATCTGCGTGTACAGGCCCAGCGCCTTGTCGCGCTCGCCGTTGGCTTCGGCCAGCACCGCCTCGGTCCACACCTTGCGGTTGGCCTCGGCCAGCGCCCGACGCACGGCCACCTCGCGCTCGCGGGCCTGCGCCCTCCAGCTGGGCTCCTCGGCCAGCTCCCACGCCTTGTTCACCGCCTCGCGTGCCGCCGGCGCGTTGTGCTTGGTCAGCGCCTCGTCGGCTTCGGCCAGCAGCGCCTGGAACTCGGTCTCGGTGTTGCTCACGCGGAAGTCGCGGGCCTCGAGCACCACTGGATCGTTGCGGAACTCGACCTCGAGCGCCTTCCGGGCCTGGTAGCCCTTTTTGCTTCGCCAATTCGCCTGCTTCAGGAGCTCTTCGCGGCGTGCTTCACGCTCCTCTCGGGCTTGGACCGCTGCCTTGAGCTCGGGTTCCAGGACATCGAGCACCACGAACTCGCCAGCGAGCAGTGCGAGCCGCTCGCCGTACTCGTTGCCGGGCTGCAGCTGGAGGGAGCGGTAGAACGCGCCCAGGGCGTCCTTGTTCTTGCGCTCCTTGATGGCCATGGTGCCCTGGTTGAACAGGTCTTGGACCGAGGCCGGCGGGAGGTCTTGCGGCAGCTTGAGCGACCAGGTGAGCGGGCGCGGCGGGCGTTCTTCGGGGCCGCCGCTCATCACCAGCAGGCCCACCACCACGATCACCGCCATGAAGAACAGCACGCCGACCGCCACCAGCCCACCGAATGCCATGGGCACCAGGCTGGACATGGTGCTGGAGCGCCGCTTGATGGACGGGCGGGCGCGCCGGCCGGGCAGCGATTCTTCGATGGGGATGTCGGCGAAGTCGCGTGGCGGCGGAGCCGCGGGCGTGCCCCCGTGGGCACTGTCGGCGACCTTGGTGGCATCGCCGATGACGAAGCGGAACTCGGTGTTGCCGATGCGGACGCGATCGCCGTCGGTCAGCTCGGTCTCGCGAACCCGGTTGCCGTTGAGGTAGGTACCGTTGGCGCTGCCCATGTCGCGCAGGATGTAGCGGCCTTCTTGCGGAAAGATGCTGCAGTGGTGCCGGGAGCTCGCGGGGTCGGGGATGATGACGTCGCGCGTCTCGGACCGGCCCATGGTGATGCCGCGGGGGCCGATGGCATAGGTGCTGCGGGCCATGGCCGGCCCGGTGAGCACGTCCAGGCGCGCGCCCGCCTCTTGCCCGTCGAGGGTGCCGTCCGAGATGGTCTGCTTGCCGCCCTTGAGCCGCACGCGCAGCACGAAGGGGTCGATGATGACCTCGTCGCCGTCGTTGAGCGCCTGGGCCTCGACCCGGCGGCCTCGGTAGTAGGTGCCGTTGCCGCTTCCCATGTCCTCGATGCGGCACTTGCCGTTCTGGGTCACCAGGCGGGCGTGGCGTCGCGACACGCCCACATCGGCCAGGATGATGTCGTTGTCTTCGGCGCGGCCCATGCGCATGGTGCCGTCGCGGACGCGGATCACCCGATCCGGGTGACCCGGCTGACGGATGATGACCTCGATCGCTTCGGACAATCCGGCTCCGGTGGAAGACCCCACGGCCATGCTAGCAGCCCTGCTTCGTGGCGTGGGCCGGCGAGGCCTGGCGGGCGCAAGTGCGGATCATGAAAACGGCCACCACCAGCTGTTGCTATCGCGCTCGGCGCCGGCCTCGCGCACCTCGGGGGGGACCTCGGCGGTCATGGTGATCTCGTCGTCTCGCCAGCTGACCGCGAAGGTGTGTTCGGCGATGCGAATCTCGTCGCCGACCTTGAGCGCGCGGTGATCGGTGACCCGGTGGCCGTTGACGAAGATCCCGTTGCGGGACCCGGCGTCTTGCAGCCACAGCTGGCCGTTGTCGTACAGCAGGCGGGCATGAAAGCGCGAGACGCCGTCTTCGTCGATGACCACGTGGTTCTCTGGGGAACGGCCGATGTCGAGGCCGCCGTCCGGCACCTCGATGCGGCGATCCTTCATCGTTCCCTCGCTGCACACCAGAATCGGGATGTCCGCCACGGACGCTGTCCTCCCAGCGCCGCAGTGTAGCAGGGATCCCCCGCGGGGCTCACCCCCTCATCCACTCGGCGACGACGCGCGGATCCGACGACTTGCCGGTGGCCGCCTGGAACGCGAGCAATGCCTGGCAGACGAGCATCATGCGCCCATCTTGCACGGGCAGCCGGCGGTCGCGGTGGAGCTGCAGCAGCGGGGGGTCGGCGCTCCAGTAGTTCAGGTCGCTCCAGATGGCGCCATCGCGCAAGGCCCAGGGGTCGAAGCTCGCAATCAAGGCATCGGCCCCGCCGGCCGTGCAGTTCACCACCAGGTCGGCGCGCGCGGCCTGGTCGGCGTAGGAGGGGGCGTCGAGCGGGCCCGCCACCAGGATGCCATCGGCCAGGTCGGGAGCCCCTCTCAGGTCCTCGATCACCTGCTCGGCGCGCTCGACCGTGCGATTGAGCAGGACGACCGCTGAGGCGCCGCTGTGAAGGGCCTCGGCAGCGATCGCCCTGGCGGCTCCCCCGGCACCGAGCAGGGTCACGCGCTTGCCCGCGACCGACCACGCGTGCTCGAGTGACAGCCCCAAGAAGAAGCCACCCCCATCGGTGTTGTCGCCCACCAGGCGCCCATCGCGAACAGCCACGACGTTGACCGCGCCCGCACGCCGGGCCGCCGGGCTCAGCTCGTCGAGGTACGGCACGATGCGCGTCTTGTGTGGGATGGTCAGGTTGACGGCTTGCAGGCCCAGGCTACGGATGGCCTCGGCCAGGGCAGCGCCTCCGACATCGGGGGCGACGGGCAGCGCCACATACACGGCGTCGAGCTGGTGCTCGGCGAACAGGCGGTTCCACAGCAGGGGGGAGCGGCTGTGGCTGACCGGGTGTCCGAGCACGGCGTAGACCGCGGTAGACCCGCTGATCATGGACGGTCCAGGGCCGCGCGGGCCTGGGTGGCGTCGACCGCGAGCTGGGCCTTGAGGGCATCGAGGCCGTCGAAGCGCAGCTCTCCGCGCAGGCGGGCCACGAAGGCGGTGCGCAGCTCGGCCCCGTACAGATCGCCCTCGAAGTCGAACAGGTGCACCTCGAGGCGGCGTTCATGCCCGTCGAAGGTGGGGCGCTTGCCCAGGTTGGCCATGCCGCGAACCGGCTTGCCGTCGACCGTGGCCACCACCGCATACACCCCGTCGGCGGGCAGGAGCTGGGTTCGGGCCCGCACATTGGCGGTGGGCACGCCGATGGTGCGGCCTCGGGCGTCGCCGTGCACCACGGTGCCGACCACGTCGTGCGGGCGGCCCAACAGGGTGGCGGCGGTGTGCACGTCGCCGGCGTCGAGGGCGGCGCGGATGCGGGAGCTGCTGATGACCCCGCCGGCCAGCTGCTGGGCCTCGATCTGCTCGACCGGCACGTCGAGCAGCTCGCCCAGGACCTTCGCCGTTCCGGCGCGGGCCTGCCCGAAGCGAAAGTCCCAGCCGACCACGACGGCGGTGGGATTCAGCCGTTCGACCAGGATCTGCCGAGCGAAGGCCGCCGGCTGCATCTTGGACAGCTCGATGGTGAAGGGCTCGACCACGACGTGATCGATGCCCACCCGGTGGAGGGTGGCGACCCGGTCGTCGAGGGTCTGGATGCGGCGAATGGGATTGCCGGGACGCAGCACGTCCCGGGGGGCCGGGTGGAAGGTGAAGGCGCAGGCCGGCACGTCGTGTTCCCGGGCGATCGCGATGGCCCGGGACAGCAGCACCCGGTGGCCCAGGTGCACCCCGTCGAAGTTGCCGATGGTCACGACAGGGCGGAGATCGGGGGACGGGTAGGCGGAAGAGCCCTGGTACACGGCCGGCGGCATGGAGCGGGGGCTAACCGGATGCTCAGGATGGGGTCAGATCACTAGAGGCGCGGAAATGGCAAGCCGTTGGTGGGCGGGACCAACCCCGCCTGATTTCCGCGCCTCTAGTGATCTGACCCCATTCCCCTCCTCGCGATATCCCTCTCCCATGCTGCTCCCCCTCGTCATGGCCTGTTCGTCCGGCCCGGCCGCCCTCGACACCGACCCTCACCGTGGCGACGCGCTGGTGGTGGCGGTGGGCTTCGATCCCGGAAACATCAGCCCGCTGGTGGCGCCCTACGCGATGTCGGCGATGTTCGGCGAGCTGGTGCAGCCGGGCCTCGTTCAGCGGCGGGTCGGCGAGCAGGGCCTGTACTACGAGCCGTCGCTCGCCAGCGAGTGGGCCTGGAACGACGAAGGCACCGCGCTGACCTACACGATGCGCAAGGGGCTGGTGTGGGCTGACGGCGAGCCCATCGACTCGGCCGATGTGGCGTTCTCGCACGAGCTCATCGCCGACCCGGCCGTGGCCAGCAACTGGGTGGGCGACGCGGCGAAGATCAGCGCCATCGAGACGCCCGACGCCCACACGGTGGTGTTCCGCTTCGACCGGCCTCGCAATCCACTGCTGCAGCAGGGGTTCACCATGCGCGGCATCGTTCCGGAGCACCAGCTGGCCAAGGCCGATCGCGCCAGCCTTCGGGGTCACCCGTCGGCGCGCCAGCCGCTGGCGTCGGGGCCGTTCACCGTGGCCCGCTGGGATCCGGACTCCATGGTGGTGCTCGAGCCCAATCCCCGGGCCCCCGACGCCTGGAGCCCGCGTCTGGAGCGCATCATCGCCCGGGTCTTGCCCGAGTACAGCACCCGCCTCATCGAGCTCGAGAATGGCGGGGTGGACATGGTGTTCGACCTCGAGGTCACCGACGTGGCGGCGGTGCAGGACAATCCGCGGTTGCGGCTTCTTCGCGAGTCGGCGGCGGCGATGCAGTACATCGGCTGGAACAACCGCGACCCCAAGTTCCGCGACCCGCGCGCGCGAGCCGCCCTCACCCTGGCCATCGACCGGCAGCGCCTGATCGACGACCTGCTCACCGCCGATGGGGTGGCCTACGGGCGGCACTGCACGGGCACCATCGCGCCCCAGCTGGGGGACTGGCACAACGCCGGCATCGAGCCCCTGCCCTTCGATCCTACCCAGGCCGGCTTCCTGCTGCGCGAGGTGGGCTGGGTGGACACCGACGGCGACGGCATCCTGGACAAGGACGGCGAGCCCTTCCGATTCACACTGCGCGTGCAGAACGGGTACACGCTGCTGCGCCGAACCGCCGTGCTGGTGCAGTCCAACCTCAAGGCGGTGGGCATCGAGGTCGAGATCGAGCTCATGGACCCCAATCGCTTCAGCCAGGTGGCTCGCGAGCACGAGTTCGAGGCCATCTTGTGGAGCTTCGGCGCCAACCCCAAGGTCGACCCTTCGATCCAGTGGCACAGCGAAGGCCGCTACAACTGGTACCAGTTCAGCAACGCGGCTGTCGACGCGTTGATCGACGAGGGCATCGCCGCCACCGACATCGCGCAGAGCCAGGCGGCCTTCCGCAAGATGCAGCGCATCGTGCACGACGAGCAACCGGTCACCTTCTTGTTCTGGAAGGACGAGCTGTCGGCCATCGACGTGCGCTTTCAGGACGTGCAGACCGACAGCTTCACCACCCTGCTCAATGCCCAGGAGTGGTGGGTGAAGCCCGAGCAGCGCAAGAGGTGACTACAGCTTGCCCTCGAGCGCGACCAACAGGGCCTCGGTGAAGCGCTGACCGGTGAAGCGCTCGGCGTCCTTCACGCCGCCGGTCGCGAACACGTTCACCTCGACCGCTTTGTCGCCGATCAGGTCCAGACCGGCCAGCCACAGACCGTCGGCACGCAGCTGCTGGCCAATGATCTTGGCGTTGTCGAGCTGCGCCTTGGTGGGGCTGACCGGCTGGGCACGGCCGCCGACCGCCACATTGCTGCGAAAGTCGCCTGCGGGCGGGGTGCGGTTCACCGCTGCGATCTTGCCCTTGAGGGTGAGCGGCTCGCCGTCGAGCATGATGAGGCGAACGTCTCCGTCGACGGCTTCTTTCACGTACTCCTGCACCATCGCGAAGCCCACCCGGGTCACCACGTCGATGATCTGGCGGTGGTTGTCGCCACCCGGCCGAAGGTGAAAGACGTCGCGGCCCTGGGTGCCCGACAGCGGCTTGATCACCGCTCCCCCGTGGTCGGCCACGAAGGCGGCGATGACCTCGGCGTCGCGCGACACCAGGGTGCGGGGGCGCACCCGCTCGGGCAGGTCCATCAGGTACAGCTTGGACGAGGCACGCCGCAGCCCATCGGGGTCGTTGAGCACCAACACGCCGCGGGCCGCTGCCCTGGACAGCAGCGACAGAGCGGCATCGTGGGCCCAGCGACGGCCGTCGCGCGCCGGGTTGGTGCGGATGACGACCGCGTCGGTCTGATCGAGGCGCACCCGCTCGAAGTCCGTGTCGTTCAGCAGCTCGATCATGCGCTCACGGTCACGGCCCGCCTCGACCCGCAGGGCCTGAGCGGTCACGCCGCCATCGGGCTCCATGCCCAGGTGACCGACGCCGACGACCCAGACCTGGTGACCCCGCATCGCCGCGCACTCGAACAGCAGCGCTGTGGTCTGATCGGGCTTGACGCCCCGGGCGCGGTTCACGACAAAGAGAATGCGGCTCATGCTGACGCCCCTGCGTCCAAGGTGAAGCGGGGATCGCCCGGCTTGGCGATCAGGCCCAGGTGAAGGATGCGGGCGCCCGTCTGGGCGACCGGGTCGACACTCTTGCCGATGACGATTCCGTCGGCGGGCGCCCGGTACTCCCGCACCGGGTCGCCGAAGGCGTCGTGGATGCGCGCCACCACTTCGCCCTCCTGCACGCGATCGGTGGTCTTGGGAAGCACCTCGAGCAGCCCGCCGGCATCGGTGTACATCCAGAAGCTGCTCTCGCACAGCACCGCGGGCTCGCGGTGGGCCAGCTGCCGTCGCGGCAGCATGCCCAGCTCGGACAGCACCGCTCGCACCCCGGTGAGGCTGCGCTTGACGTACTCGCCGTGAAAGCGCTGCGGGTTGCCGATCTCGAGGGTGATTGCCGGGATTCCCAGGTCGTCGGCACACCCGCGCAGGGTCTGGTCGGCCGGCGGGTTGTGCACGATGATCTGCGGCCGCTGCAGGGTGGCCATGCGCGTGGTGCGCTCGCCGGTCATGTCGGCCCGCACGTACAGGCTGTTGACGCGCCCGGTGCTGGCGGTGTGCAGGTCGATCATCTGGTCGAAGTGGCGCACGATGCGGTCCATCAACCGGTGCACGTACACGCTCGCCGTGTCGCCGTCGGCGCGGCCCGGGAACATGTGGTTGAGGTCCTTGCCATCGTTGAAGCGCCGCTCGTGGGCATGAAAGCCCGGCACGTTCACCACGACAGCCGCCACCACCGTGCCGCGAAGCTGGTTGGGGTCCATGCGGTGCATGAGTCGGTGGATGAGCGGAATGCCGTTGAGCTCGTTGCCGTGGATGGCCGATGTCAGGCCGAACACCGGCCCTTCGCGCTTGCCCCGCGCGACCAGGACGGGCACGCGGATGGGCAGACCCAGGCCGTCGTGGGCGATCTGGACCCACAGGCGGTGCACCGCCCCGCGCGGCAGCTCATCGAGCTCGAGCATGGTGACGGTGGGGATGTCACTGCGCATCGCGAATGATCTCCTGGATCAGCGTGGGGTCGTCGTTGACCGAGCCGAACATGCGGTACCGGAAGCGGCCCTTGCTGTTCACCAGCCGCTGCGCCATCTCGTCGATGGCCAGGGTCGAAAGCACGGTCTGCACATAGGCCTCGATCAAGTCGTCGATTCCGACGCCCAAGTGGTTGAAGTCGCGGCGGTCCATGAGCATCAGGCGGTTGGTCTCGGTCTCCCACGAGTCTTGGCTGCGGACCGAAAGGTTGGTGCCCAGGATCTCCCACGAGTCGTCGTCGTCGCCCAGTGTCTGCACCAGCGGCTTGCGGGCCCGGCGGGCGTAGATCGCCAGCGGCGCGAAGCCCTCCGGACCGGCCGAGACCATCATGCGAAGATCGGCTACGAACGAGCGATTTCGCTTGTTGGGCATGGTGCCCACGTGAAACAGCCGCCCGGCCTTGCCCCGTGAGCTCCAGTGGTAGTTGCCCACCAGCGCCTGCACGATGAAGCGATCGTAGTGGTGGTCCTCGTCCATGAACGCATCGAGCTCGTCGGGCCGGGTGATGGTGTACACGCCCTGGCCCGCGTTGCTGTACGGCACCTTCACCACCGCGTGCCCGCCCAGGCGGCCCACCCACAGCGGCACCTCCTGCTTGTTCACATCCCAGATGGTCTCGGGGGTGCGGATGGCCAGCCCGGCACGGGCCAAGGTGCCGTTGAAGATCTCGTAGGCCTTGGCGGCGACCAGCTTGTTGCGCCCACCGGCCAGGCAGGCGACCACGGGATTGAGGATGGCCGTCTTGGCCGAGATGGGGATGCGGTTCCACGGCCGCTGCGTGACATAGCGGAAGGCGGCGCGTATGGGGATCTGCTCGTTGTCGCGCCGCACATGGAGCACACCGTTGTCGAAGGTCGCGACTGGATCGGGGTCGTTGTCGTGCATCTGCACCAGCAGCACGTCTTCGTCGAACAGCTCGGCCATTGCGGCCGCGTAGCCCGAGGCCTCCATCTCGTTCTTGTCGTACAGCACCGCCAGACGGCCCTCGGGCAGGCGACGACCCGCGAGCATGGGCAGGAAGGCGCGCTCGAGCAGCACCCGGTAGCCCCCCATCTCTTCGGTGTCGTCGTACAGGGGCATCGACTTCTGGCCCGACGGGCACGAGTTGGTCTCGACCACCACCATCTGCCGGAAGCCACGCTCGGTGGTGACGTGCAGCAGGTCGCTGCCCGACCAGCGGAACCAGCGTGGCGTGGTGCCCAGCAGCTGCAGCAGCTGTTCGGCCTCGACCGCGGGGCGCAGGTGGCAGTAGCGATGGACGATGCGCTCGTTGTCGAGGCTCAGCAGGTAGCGCACCAGCGGGTGGATCGTGGCGTTGAGGGCTTTGGGGTAGAAGTGCCGCTCCGGCTCGAAGGTGCCAGGGCGAACAACGCGGATCGAATCCGCTGTGAGGGACACGGGGCCTCCAGGGCTGTGGGCCGGCCAAGCAAGGGGCGTGCCAGGGGCGCTACTTGCCCCAGCGCTCCAGCTTTCGGTAGAGCGTCTTTCGGTCGATCTGAAGGATACGGGCGGCGGTCGCCTTGTTGCCAGACACCGCCTCGAGCACGCGCAGGATGTAGCGCTTCTCGACCTCGGCCATCGGCGCCATGGCTGCGGGATCATCGACAACCGCTAGGGCCGTCGTGCTGGGCTCGAAGCGCTGGAGCTTGGCGGGCAGGTCGCCCAGGGCAATCTCGGCGCCCTCGGCCAGCACCACCGCCCGCTCGATGCAGTTCGCCAGCTCGCGCACGTTGCCGGGCCAGTCGTAGTCCATGAGCCGCCGAGCGGCGTGCGGCGTGAGCCCCGTCACCGCCGTCTCGAGCACGGCGTTCTGAAGGCGAATGAAGGTCTGGGCCAGCAGCAGCACATCCGTCCCCCGCGCCCGCAGCGGGGGCAGGTCGACGCGAATCACATCGAGTCGGTACAGCAGATCGCCTCGGAAGGTGCCGGCGTCGACGGCCGCCTCGAGGTCTCGGTGCGTCGCCGCGATCACGCGCACGTCGATGGGCACCTCGGCGTCGCCGCCCACCGGGCGCACGGTGCGTTCTTGAAGGGCGCGCAGCAGCTTGGGTTGTAGCCCTTGCGGCATGTCGCCGATCTCGTCGAGGAACAGCGTTCCGCCCGACGCCCGAACGAACAGCCCCTGCCGCTGCCCAGCGGCGCCGGTGAAGGCCCCGCGGGCGTGACCGAACAGCTCGCTCTCGAGCAGGGCCTCGGGCATCGCGGCGCAGTTGATGGCGACGAAGGGGCGGTCGGAGCGCGGCCCCTGCTCGTGCAGAGCCCGGGCGACGAGTTCCTTGCCGGTGCCGCTCTCGCCGCTGATCAGCACCGAGCTGGGCACCTTGGCGACGCGCTGGATGAGCCGCGCCAGCTGCCGCATCGGCTCGCTGTCTCCTACGAGGTTGGACGGGCTGTCGACCTCGCGGGCGCGACGCTTGAGGCGGCGAACCTCGCGCTTGAGCCGGTGGTGCTCGACCGCGCGCTCGATGGTGAGCGCGAGCACGTCGATGTCGAGGGGCTTGTTGAGAAAATCGAGCGCGCCCGCTCGCAGGGCTTCGACGGCGGTCTCCATGCTGCCGAAGGCCGTCGCGACGATGACCGGCGTGTCCGGGCGCTGCTCGACGACGCGCTTGCAGACCGCCAGGCCATCCATACGGCCCATCTGCAGGTCGGTGAGCACCACGTCGGGATCGGCGTCGCCGTCGAGGGCCTCGAGCGCGGGCTCGGGACTGGCGAAGGCGGTGACCACGTGCCCCCGCGCCACCAGGGCGCGTTCCAGCACGAGCCGAAGGGCGTCGTCGTCCTCGATGAGCATGACATGGCCGGTCATGCCACCGACGCTAACCGTCACGCCGCCCTGCTGCGGGGGACACGGCGACGGATGCGGAAGACCGCGCGACCGAACTGGGCCTCGACCACGCGCTCGAGCGGATCCGGCGGCAGCGGAAGGGAGTGGGTGCGCACCTGGTGGCTGCTCGCTCCGTTGCGCAGCAGCAGCCGCTCGATGACGTGGCCGCGCTGCAGGGCGACCAGCCGACCGATGTCGCTGCCCTGCTGCTCGGGGTAGCGGCCGCGCACGAAGACCATCAGCTCGGGGTTGGCGCCCAACAGGCGCCCAACGGCGATCAGGTCGAGCAGGGCTCGGCGCGTCGGCTCGTTGCTGTTCGGCTCGAAGTCCACCCACGACAGGCGACTGGCCAGGCGTGCGATGGCCCGGTGGTCTTCACCGAGCTCGGGAGGCGCGAGCTCTGGGGCTTCGCTGCTGTCGCCCACGCTGACGAAGAGCGGGAATCGCCGGAACAGATCGGTCCAGGACATGAGCCCTCCTTTGCCGAGCACCTACAGCAATCGGCGTGCCACATTCGGGTTAGGCCCGGTGCCGCGGGAGGTGTCGTGGCCGATTCGAGTGACGCCGAAGACCCCATTGCGCGGGAGCGGGCGCTGCGCATGGCGGCCGAGGGCCAGGTGCGCCACGCGGACCGCCTGGCCACCGCCGGTCGCCTGGCTGCGGGCCTGGCCCACGAGATCGGCACGCCCCTGGGCGTGGTTCGCATGCACGCGCAGATGCTGGGTTCGGGCGAGGTTCCCGCCCAAGACATCCCCCCGGTCGCCGACGCCATCGTGGAGCAGTGCGATCGCATGATGCGCCTGCTGCGGCGCCTGTTGGACTTCGCGCGGCCCCACACCGGCGTGGCCGAGGCCGTCGACCTCACCGCGCTGACCCGCTCCACCTTGGTGCTGGTGCGGGCGCCGGCGAGTAAGGGCCGCGTGGAGCTGGTGCCCCCCGCCGCGGGTGTGCCCATCGTGGCCATGGCCGACCGCAACGAGTACCAGCAGGTGCTGCTCAACCTGGCTGTCAACGGCGTGCACGCCATGCCCGATGGGGGCGTGCTCACCGTCGAGCTGCGGCGTGAGCGCCGCGCGACGCCCGGCCACCCAGCCGACCGCCCATCTGAGTGGGCGGTGCTGACGGTGTCCGACACCGGAGTCGGCCTGGACGACGCGGCGCTGTCGCGGGTGTTCGAGCCGTTCTACAGCACCAAGGAGCCCGAGCTGGGCTCGGGGCTCGGCCTGGCGGTGTCCGAGGCGATCGTGGCCGATCACGGCGGCTGGATCGAGGTTCGCTCCACGCTGGGCGTGGGCACCACCTTCGAGGTCTACTTTCCCGCCGCGTGACCCTGGCACGGTCTTCGCAGGCGAAATGGGTACAGCCTGGGCTGTTCCCACCGGGAGGACCTGATGAATCCAAAGATGATGATGGGCGACCTTTTGGACGCCTACCCCGACGCCGAAGACGTGCTGCTCGACTACGGAGTGCACCTCGACAACGTCGACATGGAGCGCAGCCTCGGCAAGCTGTGCAAGGCCGAGGGCCTGGACGTGCACGAGATCATCGCCGAGATCGCCGCCCTGACCGAGGGTGAGCTCGACGACGACTGGGACAACGAGCTCGAGGGCGCCAACTGGATGCCCAGCAACAACCGCCGGGCCGTCTGGAACTAGTCTGCCCCGGTAGCGCCCGTTCCACGTGATCGGCATACGTAGCGCCTCGCCCACCCGGCGGGGCGTTCTTGCTTTCTGGAGGTGTGATGCTCGTTTGGCTCAATGACCATGTCCGTGCCGCGCTCGATCTGCGGCTGTTCGACCTGGGAGACCGACCGGTCACCATCTCGACCGTGATCATCGTGGTGCTGGTGGTGATGGCGTCGTTCTGGTTCTCGTCCTTCGTGCAGCGCCGCGCCGCCAGCGAGCTGTCCAGGCGTGGGATCGACGAAGAGGGAGCCGTCGCCGTCGGCCTGCGCTTCAGCCACTACGCGATCGTGGTGATGGGGCTGGGCATCGGCCTGCAGACGGCCGGCGTCGACCTGTCCGCGCTGTTCGCGGCCGGTGCCGTGTTTGCTGTGGCCATCGGCTTTGCCATGCAGACGGTGGCCCAGAACTTCGTGTCAGGCGTCATCCTGCTGCTCGAGGGGGCCATCAAGCCCGGCGACATCCTGGAGATCAACGGGCGCATGGTTCGTGTGTCCCGAATGGGCATTCGCGCCACGATCGTGCGCACCACCGACGACGCCGAAGAGATCGTGCCCAACGGCATCCTGGTGGGTGCGGGGGTCATCAACTACACCCTGTCCGACAAGCTCATCCGGGTGCGCATCCCCGTGGGCGTGGCCTACGGCGCCGACCCCCACCAGACCCAGGCCGCGCTGCGCGCCGCCGCGATGGGCTACCCCGGGCGCCACCCCGATCGCGACCCGGTGGTGCAGCTGACCGGCTTTGGGTCGTCGTCGGTGGACTGGGACGTCTCGGTGTGGATCGAAGACCCGTGGCTTCTTCCGCATGCGCGCACCGGCCTGGCGCTCGCGGTGTGGGACGGCCTGGCGGCCGAGAAGCTGACCATCGCCTTCCCCCAGGTGGACGTGCACTTCGACGCCGATGTGGTCAGGCGGCTGGGCGCGGCATGACCATGGGCCCCACCAGCTTGCGGTGGGGCACCGCGACCTCGATGCCCTCGGCGGCCAGCGCGCCCTGGGTGACGCTCCACAGCGAGCCCTTCATCTCCAGGAAGCGCTCCCGCACGGCCCAGGCGCTGAACTGCAGCTCGACGCCGTTGTCGCCGTAGCCTTGGAAGAGCACGACCGGTCGCGGCTCGTCCAGGACGAGCGGATCGGCATCGGCCGTCTTGATGAGCACGTTGCGCACGTGGTCGAGGTCGGTCCCGTAGGGGACGCGGATCGGCAGATCGGCGCGACGAACCGGGAAGCGCGACAGGTTGGTGATCTCGGACTTCATCACCGTCTCGTTGGGCACCCGCACGAACAGGTTGTCGAAGGTGCGGAGCTTGACCGACAGCAGGTCGATGGAGAGCACGACGCCCGTGGTCTGCCCCACCTTGATGCTGTCGCCTTCGGCGAAGGGCTGCTCGGCCAACAAGAACAGGCCGCTCACCACGTTGCTGGCCGACGTCTGTGACGCAAAACCCACGGCAACCGTCAGGATTCCGGCAGCGCCGATCAGGACCGACAGGTCGAAGCCCAGCTCGGACAACGCGCTGGTGACCACGATGAAGGCGAGGCTCCAGAATGTGGCACGACGCACCAGTGGGGCAAAACGCCCCACATTGGTGGACTGCACACTGCGCGCCACCAACATGGCGCCCAGCCGAGCGCCCAACAGGCCCACGGTGATGAGCAGGATGGCCCTCACGACCGCGAACAGGCGGGGGTCGAGCAGGCTGGAGAGCGTTTCCCAATCCATCGGGACTCCTACACGAACACAGAGTTGAAGACGCGCAGCACGGGGTTGAGCGTGCTGGTGGGCTCTCGCGGATCGGACAGCAGCACCGCGTCGGGACGCTCGGCGGGCGGGCCTTCGACGACGTCGACCCGCGCGTTCTCTTGACCCTCGGTGCGCGTCATGCAGACCGCACCGCTCCACAGGTAGCCCTTGCTGTCGGCATAGATGGGCAGGTGGGTGGCGGGCAGCAGGATGCGCTCGATGCGCAGCGGGTCGGCGCCCTCGTTGCGCAGCTCGATGGGCGTGATGGCCCGATGGGCTCGAATCAACACGCCGTCCAGGTCGGTGCGCAGGTGGGTGCGCACGGCGTAACAGAGCCTGCCCTCGGTCGTGGTGCCGAACCAGGTGTCTGAAGGCCGCAGCACCGGGGTCTCGGTGATCACCTCGCCGACATCGATGGCCAGCCACACCGGGGCGCTCGAATAGGCCTGGATGGTCTGGCCCGGACCCACCACCAGGGGGACCTCGGGCCGGGCGACCACCGGTCGATCGGCGTGCCTGGGACGAAGGGTGAGCCAGTCGGCGGCACCCACGGCGAAGCGTGTCAGCGGGACGCCGTCGGGGGGACTCGTCGCGGCCTGGGGCTCGTGCTTCAGGTGGTCGTCGGCGGGATCACCCGTGCTCCGGGATGCCACCCACACCTGTCCGGGCCGCCGCCCGACCCACAGCGTGAGCGGGCCGAGCACCCAGCTCGCCGCCGCGCCAGGCTCGAAGGCCACGGGCTGCCACCAGCGATGTACGTCGTTCGCCATCCCGCGGTACTAACAGCCTGCCGCCGGAGGTCGGTGGTCGTTGGGGGTGCAACGAGAAGGGGCCTCCGTGCCCGTTGTTGATGGCGAATGCACAGGCACGGAGGCAGTCGCTCTTTGGGGGGGGGACGGATACGGCCTCTCCATGGCCACACACGTCTATCTGGTGCCCGGATTCTTCGGCTTCGCGAACCTGGGTGGCCTTCGCTACTTCAGCCACGTCGAGCGCATCCTGCGCCTGGAGCTGCAGGTCCCGGTGCACACGGTGCACACCCGACCCACGGCGTCGCTGGCGCAGCGGGCCACGCGTCTGGCCCACGCCATCGCCACCACCAGTGAGGCCGGCGACGACGTGCACATCATCGGCCACAGCTCGGGCGGGCTGGACGCGCGGCTGTTGCTGACGCCGGCGGTGTCGCTGCCCGAGGTCGAGCTCGACGTCGCCAGCCGCGTTCGCACGCTGGTCACCGCTGCGACCCCGCACCGCGGCACCCCCAGCGCGGCGTTCTTCACCACCATCATGGGCCGACGCATGCTGCAGCTGCTGTCGCTGGCCACTGTGTTCATCGTGCGGCGCGGCCACCTCCCGCGCGAGGCCCTGCTGGCGCTGGGGGGGCTGTACACCCGCATCGAGCGGGGCACCGGCGGCGCGCCCGACATGCTCGAGGCCCTGTACGAGGACCTGCTGGGGGGCTTCAGCGACGAGCGCCGTGTCGAGGTGCGGGCCTTCTTCGAGGATGTGGCCGAAGACCGCGGCCTGTTGGCGCAGATCTCGCCCGACGCCATGGACGCCTTCAACGCGGCCACCCCCGACCGCGAGGGGGTGCGCTACGGCAGCGTGATCACCCGCGGTCGGCGCCCGGGCATCGTGGACACCCTGGCCACGCTCAGCCCCTACGACCGCTCGGCCCGCACGATCTATGCCGCGTGCTGGGCCATCGCCGGTCGCGGCGAGCTCGCCACCTCCCACCCACCCACCGACGCGCAGATCGCGACGCTCAGCCGCACCCTGGACAGCACCCCTGACAACCACAGCAACGACGCGATGGTGCCCACCCTGTCGCAGCCCTGGGGCGAGATCATCACCGCGTGCACCGCCGATCACCTGGACATCATCGGGCACCTGAGCCACCCCGATGGTGACCCGCCGCACTACGACTGGCTGCCCTCGGGCTCGGGCTTCACCGTCGATCGTTTCGTGCAAACGTGGCGCCAAGTCGCGCGCTTCATCGAAGGCTAGTCCTTGTACACCTTGCTGCTGGGCTTTCCTGCAGCCATCCAGCGCACCAGTCCCATGCGCGTCAGCGAGCCCACCAACGCGCCGCCTGCGTCGACGACCGGCAACAGCGAGATGTGCTTGTCGACCATCAGCGAGGCGGCCTCGGCCAGGCCAGCGTCGGCGCGCACGGTGACGGGGTCCTCGGTCATCAGCTCACCCACGCTGGTGGCGGTCATGCGCTCGAGCTCCTCGCGGGCGTCGTCAACCCCCAGCGGAATCACCAGCTCCATGACCTGCAACATGGTGGGCAGGTGCACGTTCTTCTCTTGGTAGACGAGGTCCATCGAGGTGACCACGCCCACGACGGCGCCGTCGTCGTCGACCACGATGGCTCCGTCGGCGCTGTGCTCCACGAAGGTCTCGGCCAGGCGTTGCACCGTCATGTACGGGCCGACGACCAGCGGGGTGCTCCCCATCACGTCACGAACGAGGGTCTTGTTCAAGGTGGGCTCCGAGGTGCGATGATGCGCGGGACCAGGAGGTTGCATGTCCCGCGCCCGGCGCCCGTCCACACACAGAGCAAGTCGTGCGAAGAAACGAGTCGGACTGGCACCAGGTACGCCGGTGTACACCGGGGACGCCGTCGATGTCGAGGTCGTGGGCCGAATCTTCGACTACGGCCCTGATCGGCTGCGCGAAGAAGAGGCGGCCACGTGGGATCGAATCCGGGCCTGCCGCGACTCGGCGTCGATCACGTGGATCGACATCGTGGGCCTGCACGACATCGTGCAGCTCACCGGCGTCACCTCGCACTTCGGCCTGCATGGCCTGGCGGTCGAGGACCTGCTGTCCACCGATACCCGCCCCAAGGTCGAGGACATCGGCGAGCACACCTTGGTGGTGCTCAAGATGGTGACGGTGTCGGACGTCGGCCTGGTGAACATCGAGCACACGGGCTTCGTGCTGGGTCCGACCTGGGTGCTCACACTCCAGGAACGGCCAGGCGATGTCTTCGGGCCGGTGCGCGAGAGGCTGCGTGTGGCCACCACCCGCATCCGCAGCAGGGGCGCCGACTACCTGCTGCACGGCCTCACCGACGCGGTGGTCGACGCCTACTTCAATGGGCTTGAGCGCTTCGAGACCCTGGTTGATGACCTGGAGGTCGAGGCCCTGGGCTCGGCCGGACCGGACTTCGCGCTGCGGGTGCACACGCTCAAGACCCAGCTTCGGCGCTTCCGACGCGCGGTGTGGCCGTTGCGCACCGCGCTGGCGCCGCTGTACCACGACGGCCACGCCCGGGTGTTGCCCGAGACCTTGCCCTACTTTCGAGACCTCGCCGACAACGCCGCCCTGGCGCTCGACATCCTGGACTCGATCGACGACCGCCTGATCTCGGTGCTGGAGCTGCACCTGGCCACCACCAGCAACCGCATGAACGAGGTGATGCGTGTGCTCACCATCGTGACCACGCTGTTCGTGCCCATCACCTTCCTGGCCGGCATCTACGGCATGAACTTCAAGTGGATGCCCGAGCTCGAGCTGGCCTATGGGTACCCCACAGCGCTCGCGGTGATGGCCACGGTCACCGGCGGGTCGCTCGCATGGATGCGCCGCAGTGGCTGGATCTGACCCGCCAGGACCAAATATCGGCAATATTTTGCCGATTACATGTTGACGGCTGCCGATTTTCGGGTAGATTGAGGATGCACGGACGGCACGGACCCCGCTGGGGTCCCGGAGCCCATCATGACCAAGCCCATCCTCTCGGCACTCGCAGTCACACTGTTGGTCCTCACCACGGCGTGCGAAGACCCCGAGACCACCGACGACACCGCAAGCCAGGACACGGGCACGCCCGAGCGGGCCGCCAGCTTCGACCCCGGCCAGCCCTACGTGCTCGACGACGAGCCGATGTGGGGCCCGGATGCGCGGCGCATCACGCCGGTGAGCGCCGACACCGCCGGCGCGGTGTACATCATCGACGCGGGGGAGTGCCTGGCCATGTTCTCGGTGGGGTGCGACGTGACCTACGCCATCGATCCGGTCCAGGACTGCGTGCACACGATGGAGGTCGGCGGCGAAGACGCCTGCGCCAACCTGTACCAGGTCTACCCGGTCGACTTCGCGCCCGGCGACTGGGCGATGATCCCGGTGCAGCCTTGATGCGCTGGCTCTTCCTTGCCGCCGTGCTGCCGCTGCTGTGGAGCTGCGGTGGCCAGGTCGAGCGACTCGACGATCGCGTGGTCGCTTTCAACGGCGGCAGCTGGCTGGTGACGCGGGTGCCCCTCATGGGCGCCCAGGTCCGGCACGTCCTCCCGGTGCATCCGAACACCCCCGGCGCGGTCTCGATCGTGCCTGCAGAGCTGTGCATGCTCGCCTTCATCCAGCGAGGCTGCGACGAGTTCGTGCACATCGACCCGCTCGACGGCTGCGTCGTCGTCGATGTCGACGGCGAAGCCCGTGCATGCCACAACCTGTACGTGTTCGATGGTCCTGCTGACGACCTCGAGCACGCATGGGCAACCATCCCCTGAACCGGAGCCCGCTCTGCCAAGCCCCCCCGACGCCGTCGAGCTCGCCGAGCTTCCATCTCGCTTGGTGTTCAGCCTGCTCAAGGCCGCCGTTCGCGTGGCCGCGCGCGTCGGCATGCCCATGGCGCGGGTCACCGAGCTGCTGCGGCTGGCCTACTTCCAAGAGCTGCGACGCGATCACCCGCGTGACCTGGCTGCGGTGGCCGAGCGGCTGGGCGTGAGCATCCGCAGCGCGGGCTCCCTCAACAAGCAGCTCAAGACCGACTTCTTTGCGCCCGAGAACGACCTGCAGCCCATCCGTCTGGTGACCGGCGCCCTGCTGGACGGCGCGACCGACCCCGCCGCGCTTCACCTGGCGCTGCCCGAGCTCGATCCCGTGGACATCGAGCGCGTGCTGGCGCTGCTGGTTCACAATGGCTGGGTTCAGGTCAGCCAGGGCCGGCTCGCCATCCAGCCGCACAACCGCTCCCTCGTGGGCGACGATCTGCATCGCCGCATCGACGGCCTGAATCACCAGGTCGAGCTGATCAGTGAGTCGGTGTGGCAGCGCTTCGTCCAAGGCGAGACCGACACCGCCCGCGCCCGGAGCTGGGTTCTTGCGGCCCGCCCGCAAGACTTCGCCGCCTTCATCGAAGACACCGTCAAGAACACCCGCCACCGCGCCGTCGAGGTCGAAGAGACCGCACTGGCCCACGGCCACCACACCCGCTTCGCGGTCACCATGGCGTTCACGCCCCTGCATCCCCCGGAAGACACCCGATGAGCCGACTGCTCCCCCTCCTGGTCCTGCTCGCCGCCTGCGTCCCCGACGAGACCGGCTACTTGAACGACGACGGCATCTATTGGTCGAGCGCCTCGGACAGTGTGTCGAGCACCACCGAGGTCGTCGTGGCAGGAATCGCCGGAACCGCGGCACCCGACCACAGCCTCATCCTGACCAACAGCACCAGCGGGGCACTGGGCGAGAACACGGTCGTGGCGGCGGACGGCAGCTTCGTGCTGCGGGTGCAGGGTCAGATCAGCGACGAGCTCGAGATCAGCTACAGCGATGTCAACGCCTTCATCGTCGACAACCCAGACCAGCCGAGCACCATCGACGTGGTGCTCGCCAACGACATCGCCGACGCGGCCCCCCAGCCGTGCGGCGGCTGCGGCCCGGTCTACAGCTTTCCCGACGAGACCGGCTACGTGCGGCCCCTGCCCGAGAACCTGGTGAGCTGGCAGCCGCCCTACATCCTGCTCGACGCCACCAGCGACGCGGTCACCCTGTTTCGAGAGGGTGACCCCGGGCTGGTGGCGACGGCCGGCGACACGATGTGCTTCTTTGGTGTCGACGATCCGGGCGTCGCCCGGACCGCCATCACCTGCGCCGAAGTCCCGACCGAGTAGGGCTACTCGCCGCGGAAGCTGCCCGTCGCGATGATCATCAGCTCGGCGCTGGCATCGACGTCGCCGGTGTCCACCGCCTCGGCGGCGGCGCTGTGCACGGCGGTGCGGTAGCTCGCCCATGCCTCGGTGACCCCGGTGGCCACCGCGGTGGTGTTCACTTCGCCCTGGGCGCTGACCGCGGCGTCCACGGCGGCCGAAGCGGCCACATCGAGGGTCGCGGCGGCCGAAGCGGCGGCGTCCACGGCCACATCGACCTGCAGCTTGGTGGTCACGTCCAGGTCCAGGTGCTGATCGAGCACGGAACCCTCGACGGTGGTCTGGCCCACCAGCTCGGCCGAGAAGTCTGCGTAGGCCGAGGCCGCCGCTTCGGCGGTTGCCGCTGCCGAGATGTCGGCGCTCAGCTGGGCGGCGGCGTCCACGGCCGCATCCACGGCTGCGTCGGCGCCCCCGGCCGCCTCGATCACCGCCGCCGAGGCCTGCCCGCTCACCCGGGCCTCGTGCGAGGCCGCCGCCACGATGGCGGCATCCAGAAGCTCGGCCTGGTCGTTGGCATCGACACGCGCGTCGAGCACAAGTCGGAAGGCAAGGCCCGCCTGGGCCTCGGACTCGGCCTGGCTGGTGGCATCGGCGCCCTCGGCCTGCAGCGCTGCGGCGATGGCCGCAAAGAAGTCTGCGTAGGCCGACGCGGCATCTTCACCGGCATCGAGCGCGCTCGACAGAGACATCGACGCCTCCAGCTCGGCGTCCGAGTAGGCCGTGCTCACCGAGACCCCCGCCTGCGCCCACGCTTCGGCCTCGGCGGCCTGCGCCGCTGCGATGGCATCCGCCAGGGCATCCAGCTCGGCGTCGGCCTCGCCGCGCGCCTGGTACGAAGTGTGGACGGCGGCGGCGGTGCGCGCATCGATGCGGCCGCGCAGGTCGATCGTGTTGGCATGGTGCCCACGGGCGACCATGCGCACGAAGACCTCGGCCTCGACCGAGCTCTCGGTGTCGATGGGCGTCACGACGACCGCTTCGTCGGCCTCTCCGGTGCTCTCGAGCACCGCCGAGGCGAGCACCTGGCCCTCGGCATCGACCGCCTGCACGAGCACGTCGGCCTGCCCCGGCTCCAGATCGAGGGTGTAGCTTCCGTCGGCGCTCAGCTCGGCGGTGGCGAGGAGCTCCAGCGAGCCGTCCTCGGAGACGGCCTGGGCCTGCACGGTCGTGGCCGCCGCGAGCGATCCTGCGCCCCCGGTCCGGGCCTCCTGCATGCCCCCATTATCGGTGACGCGACCGGAAACCCGACCTTCTCCATCTGCGCCCGTTGGCGGGGTACAGCCAACCAGTGCGAGGACAAGGACCGAGGCAAGGCGTGTGGTGTGTGCGAACATGTTTCCTCCATGTGCTGGGCACAGCCTAGGCACTGCACACGCCGCCCGCACGGCGCCTGTAAACCCCCTGCAACGAGTTCCAGACGTGTTCGAGCTGTTCTTGATCGACGAGTCCGGCGAGACCGCCCTGCACAAGCTCGGCGCCACCCCCATCTACGTCGGACGAGCGGCGAACAACGACGTGGTGCTGCCCGAGTCCAGCGTCAGCAGCCGGCACCTGGCCGTGTGGGCCGCGAGCGACCGGGTGTTTGTCGAAGACCTGCGCAGCCGCAACGGCAGCTTCGTCAACGAGCGCCCCCTGCGCGGTGTCGGGCGCCTTCGCGAGGGCGAGACGCTGCGCATCGGCGTGCGCGTGCGGCTGGTGGTGCGCGAGACGGGCGAGGCCTTCGAGGGCCCCGCTGGAACCCCCTTCCTGGTCGAGGACGCCGACTCAGGCGTGCGCTTTCCCGTGCGAAGCGACCGCGTGCGCTTCGGGAACGCCGCCGATGCCGACGTGCCGATGGGGTCGGGCCCCGACGAGACGGCCATGCTGCTGCTGGACGAGCGCGGCGACTTCTACCTGGGCCTCGACGACGACCTGGTGGAGGTGCAGCTGGACGTGCCCTTTGCCGTGGGGGAGCGCCGCTTCGTCTTGCGCAAGACACCGCTGCACCTCACCGTCACCCGCGACGTGGCCAGCACCAAGTACCCGTACCTGCTCGAGGTCACGCTCGAGGGGGGCACCGGACCCGCTGCGACCCTGCGCAACATCGAGACCCACAACCGCCACGTCATCGAGGCCGAGAACCGCGCCGTGCTGCTGTACCTGCTGGCCCGGCAGTTCGTCGAGGACGCCGACAAGCCCGCCGAGGAACGCGGCTGGTGCTACGACGAGCAGCTGATCACCGGGATCTGGGGCAAGACGGCCGCCTCGGAACAGACCAACAACCTGTCGGTGCTGCTGTGCCGAACCCGGGGCGAGCTTCGAAAAGTTGGTTTTGATCCATGGTTCATCGAGAGGCGGAAGCGCAACATCCGCGCCCGGGTGGCCGAGGCCCGGCTGAGCTGAATCTGGTCGTTCCCATCGGTCTGGTTGCCCTGGGACTGCTGGGGCTCATCGCGGCGGGCGAGGCTGTCGTTCGCGGGAGCGTGGCCCTCGCGGGTCGCACCGGTCTGTCCCGGGCAGCCATCGGCGCCACCGTGGTGGCTGTCGGCACGTCGGTGCCCGAGCTGGTGGTCTCGCTCGGCGCCGCACGCAAGGGTCTCCCGGAGCTGGCGGTGGGCAACGTGGTCGGCTCGAACATCTACAACATCGGCCTGATCCTGGGCCTGGCGGCGTTGTTCGTGCCGCTCACCAGCGACGCGAGCACCCGCCGCACCGACGCGCCCATCATGCTCGGCGCCGCCGTCGCCCTGGCCGTGCTGGGCATGGACGGAGAGCTGTCGCGGTGGGAGGGGGCCCTGCTGGCCGTGAGCTACCTGGGCTACGTGTGGGTGCAGCTGCGGCGCTCCACCCCCGATCCGCCTGGCGACGAGCCTCCCCTGTCGCTGGCGGCGGCGATCCCGATGATCGTCCTGGGGCTTCCGCTGCTGGCCTTCTCGGCCGATCTCTGCATCGACGGAGCGACCCAGCTGGCCGAGATGGCCGGCGTCTCGCGCCGGGTCATCGGACTGACCATCGTGGCCATCGGGACCAGCCTGCCCGAGCTCACCGCCAGCCTGATCGCCGCCGCGCGCGGTGAGGGCGACTTGGCCATCGCCAACGTGGTGGGGTCGAACATCTTCAACGTGCTGGGAATCTGCGGCATCACCAGCATGGTGCTCCCGCTCGAGCTCGGTCCCACCATGCTCGCCCAGGATCTGCCGGTGATGATGGGCTTCTGTGCCTTGTTCTTGGCCTTGGTCTTCCGCGGAACGCTGCATCGTGTCGAGGGAACGGTGCTGTTGGCGCTCGCGGCGGCCTACACCACCGTCCTCCTGCTGTCCTGAGTCCGCCGAACCGGTGCCCGATCGGCAGTCACCGGGCGTCGACCAGCGGTTAGTCCCCCCACGACATGCATGGGACGCTGATCAGCGATCTGGCCATCGTTCTGGTGGTCGCGGCCACCACCGGCTTGGTGACCCGACGTCTCGGCCAGCCGAGCGTGCTCGGGTACCTGTTCGCGGGCCTCATCGTGGGGCCCTACATCCCCATCCCCCTGTTCGCCGACCCGCATCGCATGGCCGAGCTCGCCGAGGTGGGCGTGGTGCTGGTCATGCTGGTTGTCGGCCTGGAGTTTCGCGTCCAGCGCCTGCTCGAGATCCTGCCCATCTCGGGCCTGACCGCGGCGGTGCAGATTGCTGCCCTGGCCTGGGCCGGGTTCACCGTCGGCACGGTGTTGGGGTGGTCCACCCCGGCGTGCATCACCCTGGGCGCGACGCTGTCCATCTCCAGCACCATGGTGGTCAGCGCGGTGATTCGCGGGCAACCCATGGAGCCCGACCTCCGCGCCCACGTCTTTGGCGTGCTGGTGGTTCAGGACGTCGTGGCCATCGTGCTCATGGCCATCGTCACTGCCCTGGCTGCCGGGCAGACGCTCGGTGCGCAGGCGCTGGTGGTGCTCATCGGCGAGCTCACCGCCGTCGTGCTGGGCCTGCTGCTGTGCGGCCTGCTGGTGCTGCCCCGCCTCGTTCGCTGGGTCATCGGCGAGCTCGACTCCGAGGCCCTGGTGGTGCTGGTAGCCGCTGCCGGCTTTGGCTTTGCCCTCGCCGCCGAGCTGTTTGGCTACTCCGTCGCGCTCGGCGCCTTCCTGGCCGGCATGGCCATCGCCGAGTCGGGCAAGGCCGAAGAGGTCGAGCACGCCGTCGAGCCGCTTCGGGCGCTGCTCTCGGCGCTGTTCTTCGTGTCGATCGGCATGTCGGTCGACCCGCTGGTGGCGTGGACCAGCCTGCCGCTGGCGACCGTGCTGTGTGTCGTGGTGATCGGCACCCAGCTGGTGTCGGTGACCGTGGCCAGCCTGCTCTCTGGCATCTCACTCCGCCGCAGCATCCTGTCGGGCCTCGCCCTGGGGCAGATCGGCGAGCTGTCCTTCATCATCGCCACCATTGCGATCGCGGGAGACATCGTTCCCAAGCAGACGCTGCCCGCACTGGTCACCGTCGCCACCGTGACCGCCTTCACCACCCCGTTCTTGCTCAAGCGCGGCGAGTCCATCGTGAGCGCGGTCGACCACCGGCTGCCCCACCGGGCGCAGGACCTGCTGGTGGCGTACCAGTCCTTCGTGCGAAGGCTGCGCCGTCCCAGCGATGGCCTGTCCGTGTCGGGTCCGGCCATCGCGGTCTGCCTGGACTGGGCGGCGCTCGTGGTGCTGGGGGTGGTCGATCTGGCGGTGGCACCTCACCTGCGGGTCGACGCTGCTTGGCTCGTCACGCTGGCACTCCTGCTGGTCGCCGTTCCTTTCCTGGCCGGCCTGGTGCGGAGCGGTCGACAGCTGGCGCTGGCGGTGTCCGAGCGCGTCCGCTCCGGAAATACCCCAGCGCCCGTGGCGCGGGTCGTCGAGAGCGCTGCGGTGCTGGCCGCGGTGCTCGCCGCCGGCGTGCCCACCCTGGCCGTGCTCAGGCCGCTCGTCGGCCGATCCTGGGTCGAGATTGCGCTGGCCGGCAGCCTGCTCCTGGTAAGCGCGGTCCTGGCGTCGCGCATCTGGGGGGCCGCCGATCCCCACACCTCGGGCGTGGCCCGCATCGCCAAGGGTGTCGCCGAGCGCGTCGGGTCGCCGCCGTCCGAGGACGACTCCGGCGGCCCCCAGGCGCTGATGCTGGCTGGCCTCGACTACGTGCCCATGGCGGTGCCGGCCGGTGCCGGCTGCGACGGGCAGACGCTCGCCAGCCTCAACCTGCGAAGCCGAACCGGCGCCACGGTCATCGCGCTGTACCGGGGCGACGAGACCATCGTCTTTCCCACCGGCCACGAGCAGCTTGCCGCGGGCGATGTGTTGGCCGTGTCTGGCTCCAACGAGGCGCTGGAGCGTGCCCGGGGACTGCTGGCCGAGGCCACCCTGTAAACCGGTTGCAATTCCGCGGCTTCGACGGCTTCGAGACAGTGGTTGGCATGAACCTGGAGGTTTTCATGCTGCGAATCACACCCCTGCTCCTTGGACTTGCGCTGGCCACCGCGTGCGGCGTCAGCGGCGACGAAGACGGCGACGGTTTTGCGTCGTTCGGAAACGGAGGCGAAGACTGCGACGACAGCTCCGCCGAGATCTACCCCGGTGCGCCCGACGAGCTGTATGACGGCATCGACAGCGACTGTGGAGGCGAGGACGACTACGACGCCGACGGGGACGGCTTTGGCTCGGCCGAGCACTCCGACGGCGGCGACTGCGACGACAACAACGCCGACATCCACCCCGATGCCGAGGAGGTCTGGTACGACGACATCGATCAGAACTGCGATGGCAACGACAAGGATCGCGACGGCGATGGCTACGATGCCCTGGGCCAGGGCGGCGAGGACTGCAACGACACCGATGCCGCCATCTCGCCAGATGCCGAAGAGATCTGGTACGACGACATCGACCAGGACTGCGACTTTGGCGACGACTTCGACGCCAACGGCGATGGCATCCACGACTTCGACGCCGACCGCGACGGCTACGACTCGGTCGATCACGGCGGCAACGACTGCGACGACACCACCCACGCGGTGTCGCCGGGCCACTTCGAGTTCCCCGACAACGGCATCGACGACGACTGCGACGGCGACATCGACGAGTCCCTGGACACCGAGGACCTGGACGGCGACGGGCAGTCTCAGGCCCAGGGCGACTGCAACGACAGCGACGCCACCATCGGCCAGGGCATGACCGAGACGCCGTACGACGGCGTGGACTCCGACTGCGACAGCCGCTCCGACTTCGACGCCGATGGTGATGGCTGGGAGTCCGACCAGTACGGTGGCACCGACTGCAACGACGACGACGCCAGCATCTCGCCACTGGCCCTCGAAGACGACAGCGACGGCGTGGACAACGACTGCGATGGGGACATCGACGAGGCCCTGTCCCTCGACGACGACGACACCGACGGCTTCTCGGAGCTGGCCGGCGACTGCGACAACGGCAACGCCGACTTCAGCCCCGTTGCCACCGACCTCCCGTACGACGGCATCGACCACGACTGCCAGGGCGACGACGACTTCGACGCCGACGGTGACGGCTACGCGAGCTGGTTCTTTGGCGGCAGCGACTGCGACGACAGCGACCTGTCGCTCAACCCGGGCCAGAGCGAGATCTGGTACGACGGCATCGACCAGGACTGCGACGGGGCCGATGACTACGACGCCGACGGCGACGGGCATGCCAGCGAAGCCTACGGCGGAGACGACTGCGACGACAACGACGCGGGGCGCAGCCCCAGCGAGCCCGAGACCTGGTACGACGGCATCGACGACAACTGCGATGGCAACGACGACGACCAGGACGGCGACGGCTTCTCAGAGGCGGTGGACTGCGACGACGGCGATGCCACCGTGAATCCCGATGCCGCCGAGGTCTGGTACGACGACTTCGACTCGGACTGCGACGGTCGCTCCGACTTCGATGCCGACGGCGACGGCCACGACAGCGACGCCCACGGCGGAGACGACTGCGACGACAACGACCCGACCATCAGCGCAGGGCTGCCCGAGATCACCGGCAACAGCATCGACGATGACTGCGACGGTGAGGTCGACGAGGCGCTGTCCGACCTGGACGAGGACGCGGACGGCTTCGCCGAGTCGGCTGGCGACTGCAACGACGACGACGCCACCATCTTCCCCGGCGCCGCCGAGATCTGGTACGACGGTGTCGATCAGGACTGCGACGGCGCCTCGGACTTCGACCAGGACGGCGACGGCGAGGACGACCTGGCCTACGGTGGTCCCGACTGCGACGACACCGACGACACCGTGAACACCAGCGCCACCGAGGTCTGGTACGACGGCATCGACCAGGACTGCGACCTGGGCAGCGACGACGATCAGGACGGCGACGGGTACGATGCCTCGAGCGAGGGCGGCACCGACTGCGACGACACCGACCCCGCCATCCGCCCCGGCGCGGCCGAGATCTGGTACGACGGCGTCGACCAGAACTGCGACGGGGCGTCGGACTTCGACCAGGACGGCGACGGCGAAGACAGCGCCGCCGACGGCGAGGGCCCGGACTGCGACGACACCTCGGCGGCGGTGAACACCAGCGCCACCGAGACCTGGTACGACGGCATCGACCAGGACTGCGACGAGGCCTCGGACTACGACCAGGACGGTGACGGCTTCGACAGCTCGGCCCACGGCGGCGACGACTGCAACGACCAGGACGAGGCCATCCACACCGATGCCAGCGAGATCACGCTGAACGGCATCGACGAGAACTGCAACGGCAGCGACCTGTTCTAGGCCTCTGACCCACCGCCCGCGTTCCCCCCGGCCCGCGTCCCTCACCCGAGGGCGCGGGCCTCTCGCGTGGGGTGCCCAGCCGGCGTACTCCTGTAGTGGTGCTGCAATGGGCAACGTCGGCTGTTCCGGCGACCATGCCACCATGCTGTTGCGCCGCCGCCTCGAAGATCTGCCCATCGGCACCCATGTCGGTGCGTACACCGTGCACAAGCGGGTCGGGGACGGCCCCACCGCGGTGGTGTACCAGGTCACCCACCGGGCGCTGGGCTCGGTGCACGCCATGAAGGTGCTCACCGTGGCCAGCTGCGATGCCCGCCGCCGCCTGGAGCGGGAAGGCATGGTGGCCTCGATGCTTCGGCACCGCAACGTGGTCTCGGTGACGGACCTGGTGTTCGTGGGCGGTGTGCCGGCGCTGATCCAGGAGTATGTCAGCGGTCCCACGCTGGCGGCCTGGCTCTCGGAGGCACGTCCGTCTGCGGCCGAGGCCCGGCGGCTGTTCTTGGGCATCGTCGACGGCGTCGCCCACGCACACGAGCAGGGAGTCACCCACGGCGACCTGAATCCCCGCAACATCCTGCTCGCCCCCGAGCGAGAAGGCCTGGAGCCACGGGTGGCCGACTTCGGTGTGCACGGCCTGCTGGCCGACCCCGAGACCGGGCTGCCCGGAAGCGAGTCGCCCATCGGGCTGGGCACCGCGGAGTACGCGCCCCCAGAGCAGCTGCGATGCCCCGCCCAGGTGACCAGCCCCGCCGATGTGTTCAGCCTGGGCTGCATCCTGTACGAGCTGCTCGCAGGGCAGCCCGCGTTCTGCGCCGATCGCGTGCCCGAGCTGTTCTCGACCATGGTGCGTGGCAGCTACCGCCCCTTGCCCGCCAACACCCCCAGAGACCTCGCCGACGTGGTGCATCGGTGCCTGCGACCGGTGCCCGAGCAGCGCCCCGCCAGCGCGCTGGCGCTGCTGCAGCGCCTTCGCCAGCGCCCGTGGCCCGCGGGGCTGCACCCAGAGACGGCGCTGTAAACCCCCTGCAATTCTGCCTGTCATCGGGGTTGGGCACCCTGCCGGTGGAGGTTCTCTCATGAAGAACGAACGCGCCCGCCTGTTGGGCGGCCTGGGGCTGCTGTGCCTGGCCCTGCCCTCCTGGGCCGAGGAGCCCGCCTACCAGACCGAGCTGCGCGGCAGCCTGATCGCCGTGGGCAACGCCCAGGGACTGTCCGGTGGCGTCAACGCGCTCTCGGCCCCCTCGGATCGCCCTGGAATCACCGGCTCGCCCTACACCTGGCTGGCCGACGAGCTCCCAGCGCTGCAAGACAACAGCGACTGGGGTGACTTCACCACCGGCGACTGGCACGACGCCTTGTCCACCACCGAGCTGTCCCTGAACGGAGCCAGCGCTCACAAGGCGTTCTTGGTGTGGACCGGCAGCTGCAACCGGGACGAGGGACTGCTCGGCGCCAGCGAAGACGTCAGCGACGACGTCGGCACCTCGGTGCGCTTCCACTTCCCCGACGGCGTCGGTTCGAGCGCCGAAGTGCTCGTCTCGCCGGACGGCCTGGTGAACGGATGCACGACCGATGCCAGTGACTTCGACGGCTACACCGCCTGGTCGGACGTGACCGCCGAGGCGCCGTGGGTCGACGGCACCTACGGCGTGGGGGGCATCCCCGGCACCCAGGTGCTGGTGGACGACAACTTCGCCGGCTGGGCGCTGGTGGTCTTCGCCGAAGACCCGGTGCGCTGGCCCGACCTGCACACCCTGGCGCTGTTCACGGGCTTCGCTGAAGCGGTAGACGCGGCGGAGCCCCCCTTCGAGGCTGACGATTTCTGCATCCCCGACACCGCTGAGTCCGGCTGGCTGGTCAGCGTCGGGGCCGAGGGCAACGCCGACGTCACCGGCGACGCGCTTCGCTTCGCCGACGTCGAGCTGCAGGGCCCTCGAAACCCCACCACCAACTTCTTTGCATCTCAGGTCCTGGCGCGCGACGGCTCGGTCCTTCCCTCTGGTACGCATCGTGAACCTCCCACTCACGCGCCCTTCCTTTCCCAGGCGTGTGAGCTCATCGCAGCTGGTGGGCAGGACGACGCATGTCTAGAGTCGGGCGCGCGCCAGGGCCTGGATGTCTCCACGATCCCGATCAACGACGAGGGCACCCTGTGCGACGGGCCCTGCAACCCCGGCGTGCTCACCGCGGGCGCGACCACCATCACCTGGCTGCCCACGACCACCAGCGATGTGCTGGCGCTTGTGGCTCTTGGGGTCGATCTGCCGCTCACCCACGCGGATCTGCAGAGCGACGGCGGCCCCACCGCGCCGGGCTCGGTGTACGTGAACACGGTCACGGGCGTAGGCGCCCAGCTCGCGGCCTCGGCGGCGATCCGCAACAACGGCAACCAGACGGCGACCGGCTTGCGCATGACCCGCGCCGTGCCGGTGAACGTCACTCGCCTGGTGTCGGCCAGCTATTCCCTGGACGGGGGCGGCGCGACGCCGCTTCCGGGCACTCTGGCCGAGCTGCGCACGACCGGCATCGCCCTGCCCGACGTCGACCCCGGCGAGACGCTGACCGTCGACCTGGTGCTCGAGGTGACCGACTCCCAGCCCGACGAGCTCGGCCTGGACCCCACCTGGGCCTGGGAGTGGGACTCCTGTGGCAGCGACCGGCCCGACAGCTTCACCGAGACCGCGCCGCTGACCACCGTGGAGTTCTGCGGCGACAACGACATCAACGGCCCCGAGGTGTGCGACGGCAGCGCGCTCGGCGGCATGACCTGCGCCGATCTGGGCTTCGACATCGGCGAGCCGCTCTGCGCCACCGACTGCGGGGAGCTGCAGCGCGGCACCTGCTGCGACGACCTGGACGGCGACTCGGTGTGCAACGCCGACGATGTCTGCGCTTTCGGGCCCGACGACCAAGACGCCGACAGCGACACGGTCCCCGACGCCTGCGACCGCTGCCCGGGAGAAGACGACACCCAGGACGCCGACGGCGACGGCCAACCCGATGCCTGCGACCCCTGTCCCAACGACGATCCCGACGACAGTGACGGCGACGGCGTCTGTGAGGGCGTCGACACCTGCTTTGGCGACAACAGCACCGGCGACACCGATGCCGACGGCGTCTGCGACAGCGATGACGCTTGCCGCGGCGACGACGCCACCGGCGACCTGGACGCAGATGGGCTGTGCGGAGACCTCGAGAGCCTGAACGGCACCTCGCCCACCGATGACGACACCGACGACGACGGCCTGCTGGACATCACCGAGATCGATGGCCCCACAGACCCCACCAATCCCGACACCGATGGCGACGGCCTGCTGGACGGCACCGAGCTGGGGCTTGCCGCCCCCGAGGGCACCGGCACCAGCGACGATGTGTTCGTCGCCGACGCCGATGCGGGAGCCACCACCACCGACCCCCTGGTCGCCGACTCCGATGGCGGAGGCACCTCGGACGGCACCGAAGACAGCAACCGCGACGGGGTCATCGATGCCGGCGAGTGCGACCCCAACGACGCTAGCGACGACAGCGGCTGCACCGATGCCGACGGCGATGGACTGTCCGACGCCGCCGAGGCCGCCCTGGGCACCGACCCCGGCGATGACGACACCGACGATGACGGCCTGCTGGACGGCAACGAGGTCACCCGCGGCACCGACCCGCAGTCCACGGACACGGACGGCGACGGGGTTCAGGACGGCACGGAGCTGGGGCTGGGCGCTCCGCAAGGCAACGACACCGACACGAGCGTGTTCATCGCCGACGGCGACAGCGGGGACACCAAGACCGACCCCTTGCAGGTCGACAGCGACGGCGGCGGAGCGCAGGACGGTGCCGAGGACCTCGACTTCGACGGGGTCGTGGACGCCGACGAGTGCGATCCCACCGACGCCAGCGACGATCGAGCCTGCCTGGACAGTGATCAGGACGGCATCAGCGATGCCGACGAGGACCTGCTGGGCACCGATCCCAACGACGACGACACCGACGACGACGGCCTGACCGACGCCTTCGAGCTGAGCGGCAGCACCAGCCCCACAAGCCGGGACACCGACGGCGACGGCATCCAGGACGGCACCGAGCTGGGGCTGCCCACACCCCAGGGCGACGGCACCGACGTCGCCATCTTCGTGCCCGACGCCGATGCGGGGGCCACGACCACCGATCCCAACAACCCCGACTCCGACGGTGGCAGCACCCCGGACGGCGTCGAAGACTTCGACCGCAACGGGCAGATCGATGCCGGCGAGTGCAACCCGAACCTGACCGCCGACGACGCCCTGTGCGTCGACTCGGACGGCGACGGTCTGGCGGACCTGTCCGAGATCGCCCTGGGCCTCGATCCCCTGGACGACGACTTCGACAACGACGGCGTCATGGACGGCACCGAGGTCTCGCTGGGCACCGACCCGGCCAGCCCGGACACCGACGGCGACGGGCTCGGCGACGGCCTGGAGCTCGGCCTGGTCGAGCCCGAGGGCGACGACACCACCGGTGGCCTGTTCGTGCCCGACGCCGACCCCAGCACCACCACCGACCCGACCCTGCCCGACAGCGACGACGGCGGGGCCTCCGACGGCGACGAAGACATCGACGGCAACGGCAGCCTGAGCGACGACGAGTGCGATCCCAACGACGCCTCCGACGATGCCTTCTGCCTGGACACCGATGGCGACGGCCTGACCGACGGCCAGGAGTCCGACGCCGGCACCTCGCCCGATGACGACGACTCCGACGACGATGGCCTGACCGACGGCACCGAGGCCGAGCTGGGCACCGACCCGCTCGACCCCGACAGCGACGGGGACGGCATCCTGGACGGCACCGAGCTGGGCCTGGACAGCCCCGAGGGCGACGACACCGATGCTGCCGTCTTCGTGCCCGACGCCGATCCCTCCACCACCACCAGCCCGCTCACCCCGGACACCGATGGTGGAGGCCTGGACGACGGTGTCGAGGACCGCAACCAGGACGGGGCCATCGACGCCGGCGAGGGCGACCCCAACGACCCGAGCGACGACGGCCGCGACGCCGATGGCGACGGCATCTCCGACGCCGACGAGATCGAGCAGGGCACCGACCCCGACGACCCCGACTCCGATGACGACGGCTTGGACGACGGCGAGGAGCTGGACGCGGGCACCGACCCCAACGATGCCGACACCGACGACGACGGGCTGACCGATGGCGCCGAGACCGACGCGGGCACCGACCCCAACGACGCGGACACCGACGACGATGGCATCGACGACGGCGACGAGGTGGGCGCCGGCACCGACCCCAACCAGGCCGACTCCGACGGCGATGGCCTGACCGACGGCGAGGAGCAGGACCTGGGCACCAACCCCAACGACGTCGACACCGACGGCGACGGGCTGACCGACGGCGACGAGATCGACGTGCACGACACCGACCCGCTGCTCGAGGACTCCGACGAAGACGGCCTGTCCGACGGCGACGAGATCGACGTGCACGGCACCGATCCCAACAATGCCGACACCGACGGAGGCTCGGTGGACGACGGCACCGAGCTGGCCAACGGCTCCGACCCCAACGATGTGCGCGACGACCTTCCCGGTCGCTACCGCAGCGCGAGCTGCTCCACCACGCCGGGCTCGCCTGCCCTGGCCTTCCCGCTGCTCCTGGCCCTGGGCCTGGTGACACGGAGGAACCGATGAACACGCTCGCCCTTCTTGCCCTGTTGAGCCCCGCCCTTGCCCAGTCTCGCGGCGCCGTGCCGGACACCAACGTGCAGACTTGGTCGCCGCGCCTCGAGACCGGCGGACTGCTGTGGACCAACGACGCCTCGGTGCCGGAGCCCGGCTACGTCATGGCGGGAGCGGTGTTCAGCTACCAGCGCGGCCCCCTGGTCTACGAGTACGGCGACGGCTCGGTCGTGCCCATCGTGAGCTCGGGGCTGCAAGCCAACGTGCTGGGCAGCGTGGTGATCGGGCCCGCACGGCTGGGCGTGGACATGCCCATCCACCTCAGCGCCGACGGCGACGCCATCGAGCGCACCACGGGCACCGGTGATCTGGCCCTGGACGCCAAGCTTAGGGTCGTCGACGACAAGCTGGCGCCGCTGGGCGTCGCACTGGGAACACGGCTCACCCTGCCCACCGCCTCGGTCGACGCGCCGCTGGGTGACCCCGGGGTGGGCTGGGAGGTCTCGGCCATCGCCCACCGGCGGCTGGGTCCGGCGCTGGTCGCCCTGAACGTCGGAAACCGCCTTCGCCCTGGTGTGGAGCTCGAGAACGGCACGCTGGGCAGCGAGCTGTTCGCGCGGCTGGGCACCGAGGTGAACTTCTCGCGGGATGCCGGCGCCAGCGTCGATCTCGGCACCACCTTCGGCTACAAGGCCGCGGATCTGGGCGTGCCCGTGCAGGGCATCGTGGGGGCGTGGGTTCGACCGGCCGGTCCGGTGACGATGCGTCTTGGCGTGGGCACTGGCTTCACCTCGGCGGTGGGCTCGCCCCCACTGCGAGCCCTGCTGGGGGTCGCCTACGAGCCCCGACCCGCGGTCGACTCCGACGAAGACACCATCCTGGACGACGACGACGCGTGCGCCTTCGAGCCCGAGGACATGGACGGCCACGAAGACAGCGACGGCTGCCCCGACCTGGACAACGATGGCGACGGCATCACCGACGACGTGGATGCCTGCCCGATGGAGGCCGAAGATCTCGATGCGCACGAGGACAGCGACGGCTGCCCCGAGGCGGCTACCCTGGCCCGCCTGACCTTCGTGAGCCACGACGGCGCCGACATTCCCAAGCTCTCGGCCTTCGTCACCGTCGACGGAGAAGAAGTGCTGGCCGGCAACCCCGCCGAGCTGGTGCTGGAGCCGGGCACCTACCCCATCGAGGCACGTGCCCCCGGCTTCGCCCAGCTCGACGCCCAGTTCACCGTGTCGGCCGCCGAGCCCGCGGCGTACACCTTCACCCTGCAGCCGCCCGAGACCGGGCTGCGCATCACCGTGCTCGACCCCGACGGCAGCGAGATTCCCGGAGCCGAGTGGTGGACCCAGGACCGCGGCATCGAGGACGTACGCCACGGCGCCGAGATCGAGATGGTGCCCGGCCCGCTAGATGTCTTCGTGGGTGCCGACGGCTACGCGATGATGCTGGCGCCCGTGATCATCGAAGAAGACCAGGTCACCGACCTGCGCCTGCAGATGGTCCCGTCCAAGGTCGAGGTCACCGAGACCCGCATCAAGCTGAAAGAGAAGGTGTTCTTCGACACCAACAAGGCCGAGATCAAGTCCGAGAGCTTCGCGATGCTCGAAGAGGTCGCCGCCGTGCTGCGGGGCCATCGCGAGATCGTGAAGATCCGCATCGAGGGCCACACCGACAGCCGCGGCAACGCCGACAGCAACCGCAAGCTGTCTGCAGCCCGCGCCGAGGCGGTGGCGGCGTTCCTGCACGAGCGCGGCGTGGCCTCGGAGCGCATGCAAGCGGTGGGCTTTGGCGAGGATCACCCGCTCGACGAGCGCGACACCGAAGAGGCCTGGGAGGTGAACCGCCGCGTCGACATCTTCATCCTCGAACGGGCCGACGACTGATTCGGTTACCCTCCAGGTCCATGGGAATGCTGTCGCTGGTGTGGATGGCATGGGCGGCGACCGCGCTGGCGGCCGACTGCCCATCGCCGGTGTCCGAGGCCGAGCTGTCCACGACGCTCGACCGCGCCGAGGCGGCGTTCGCCGACCTCGACCCCGCTGCGTTCGGCGCCGCGATGGACGACACCAGCTTTCAGCTTCCCTGCATCCGCCAGCCGGCCACCCCGGGCCAGGCGGCGCGCCTGCACCGCCTCACCGGCCTGCGCTGGTTCATCGTGGGCAAAGAGGGCGAGGCTTTCGCGGCGTTCCGATCGGCCGCGACGCTGCAGCCCGAGTACCGCTTTCCCGAGACGTTGGTTCCGCCCGGCCACGCCGCCCGCGAGGTCTTCGAGCGCGCCTGGGGCAACCCCGGCGAGGTGGGCTACCTGCCCGAACCCCTCGAAGGCAGCGTGCTCCTGGACGGCACCACCGCCAGCGAGCGGCCGCTCGAGCGGCCCGTCTGGTTCCAGCTCGTCCGCGACGACGCCGTCATCGACTCCAGCTACGTGCTCCCCTCCGACGCGTGGCCCAGCTACCCCGCCAAGAAGCCGCCCCCCAGCGTGTCGGGCAAGCGCAACCCGGTGGGCTTCGCCATCGCGGCCACCGGCGCCCTGGTGGCGTCCGGGGTGATGTACGGCGCGGCGCTGGGCTCCAAGAGCTCCTTCGACGACGACCACCCCGACTACACCATCGACGACCTGCGCGCCCACCGGGCCCGCACCAACGGGCTGGCGGCGGGCTCCGCGGCCACGGCCGGGGCCGGCATCGTGCTGGGTGTCACCTGGGTGGCGCTGAAGTGAGCCCGTTTCAGCCCGGCACCTCGATCGACCGCTACCGCCTGGACACGCAGGTCGGCGAAGGGGGCATGGCGTCGGTCTTCCTGGCCACGCACGTCGAGCTGGGCACGCGCCACGCGCTCAAGGTGCTGTACATCAACTCGCCCTCCATCGCGCAGCGCATGCTGCAAGAAGGCCGCATCCAGGCCAGCCTGCGGCACCCCAACATCGTGGCCGTCACCGACGTCATTCGCGCCGGCGGCACCCCGGCGCTGGTGATGGAGTACATCGAGGGGCCTGCCCTCGACGGCCTGCTGCGCGCCTACCAGCCCAGCCTGCTGCAGGCCGACGAGCTGGCCCGCGGCATCATCGCCGGTGTGGCTGCTGCCCACGACAAGGGCCTCATCCACCGCGACCTCAAGCCCGGCAACATCCTGCTGGCCGTCGAGGGCAAGCGCATCGTGCCCAAGGTGGCCGACTTCGGCCTGGCCAAGGTGCTCGACGCGGCCCAGGAGGGCCAGGGGCCCAAGACGCGCAGCGGCGTGGCCATGGGCACACCCACGTTCATGGCCCCCGAGCAGGTCAAAGATGCCAAGAACGTCGACCACCGGGCCGACATCTTCAGCCTGGGCGCCATCCTGTACGAGCTGGTGAGCGGCATGCCCGCCTTCATCGCCGACGATCTGATCGAGGTGTACCAGGCCACCAGCAGCGAGCGGTACCGGTCGCTGCGCAGCCTGGTGCCGGCGGTGCCTCGGCGCATGGAAGCGGCGATCGAGGGAGCCCTGCGCGCCGACCCCGACGAGCGCATCGCGAGCTGCGACGAGCTGCTCGAGATGTGGTGCCGCGGCACCAACGACGAGATGACCGACCCGGGCATCGCCTGGGAGCCCGAGCACCTCGAGCTGGTCACCAGCCTGGCTCCACGTGGAACGGCCGGCGACGGCCCCAACAGCAACGCCACCATGGACGGCGACTACGCGCCCGGCGGAACGGCCGTTCCCCCCACCACCGGCGCCGCCGACGTCTCCGAACCCGAACCCCCTGCGCCGGTACCGCCGCCCTCGATCACCTCGATGGCGCCGGCCCCTCAGACGGGCGTGCTGGTCGGGGCCCTGGGCCTGGCGGGCGGCGTGCTGGTGGCCGTCACCGTGATCGCGGTTGTAGCGGTGTTCTACGTGGTCGGCCCCCAAGGCGTTCCCCCCGAGCCCACCCTCCCCGCTGAACAACCGCCGTCCCCGCCCCCCGCGGCCGAGCCCGAGCCCGAACCCGAAGTCGTGGCCGAGCCCGAGCCCGAGGTTGTCGCCCCGCCCAAGCCCGAAGTCGTGGCCGAGCCCGAGCCCGAGCCCGAAGCCGTGGCCGAGCCCGAGCCCGAGCCCGGGCCCGAGCCCGAGCCCGAGCCCGCTGCGCCCGCCACCGCCTACTCCATCACCGGTGTTGGCCGCGGTTACCTGATCGATGGCGCTGGCAAGCGCTACCCGCCTGGCGCGGTGCCCCCGGGCGACTACACCCTGTCGGTCTTCTTCGACGAGGCCAAGCCCATGAACGCACTGCAAGTGACCCTGCGCGACGGCGAGACCCGCACCTTCGAGTGCGTGCCCATGATGCGGGTGTGCAAGTGAGGCGTGCGCTGTTGCTGCCGCTGCTGCTGCTCGCCGGGTGTCCCTGGGTGAGCGACGACGAATTCGACGCCATCGTCGACGCCGATGGCGACGGCGCCCTGTCGCTGCGCTGGGACGGCGATGACTGCGACGACGACGATCCCGACCGCTTTCCCGGCAACGACGACCCCTGGTACGACGGCATCGACAGCGACTGTGGCGGCAACAACGACTACGACCGCGACGGGGACGGCTACGAAGCCGCCAGCCACGGTGGCACCGACTGCGACGACAACCAGCCCCAGGCCAACCCCTCGGTCATCGAGATTCCCACAGACGGCTTCGACAACGACTGCGACGGCGACGTCGATGAGCAGCCGAGCGACGTCGACATGGACGGCGACGGATTCTCGGAGCTCGATGGCGACTGCAACGACAACGACGACAACGTGTACCCCGGTGCCCTGGACGTCTGGTACGACGGCACCGACAGCAACTGCGACGGCGTGAACGATCACGATCAAGACCGAGACGGCTACCCCGCGCCGTCTGGCGGCGGCACCGACTGCGACGACACCAACTCGAGCATCAACCCCGGCGCCGACGAGGTGCTGCTGAACAATGTCGACGAGAACTGCGACGGCAGCCTGCTGGGGTAGGGTCCTAGCAGAGTGATGAAATACCCGGCTTGCCGGGTATTTCAGCGCGCTGCGACCGAGGCATCCGCCGCCCTCGGCAGGTCCGGCTGCCGAATCGGCGATTCCTCGAAACAACGAAAACCAGCGGCCAAACTCAATCGTCGAGTCGGCGGCCGGACTTGCCGAGCCAGAAGGCGGCGGTGCCGGCAATGGTAGTGCAGGCTGTTGAAATGCGAGGAACGAGTATTTCAGCAGTCTGCTACGCCGCCTTCACGATCTCGACGAGGGCGTTGGGGCCCACCAATCGGCACAGCCGCTCGACGGTTCGCTCGGTCATCACGGCGCCGGCCTTGAGCAGCAGGCCTCCCCCCGGCGATCGCACTTCGTTCGCCAGCACCATGCCCTCGCGCAGGGCGCCGGCCGTCACCCGTGATCCGATGGTCTCGGTGCTCTCGAGCCACAGGTACATCTCGCCGATGCCGAAGCACAAGCTCCAGACGCGGGCGTGCTCGCCGCCGGCGTCCAGGACGTCGACGGGCAGGCCCAGCGCGAAGGTGAAGTCGTCGGGCAGGCTGGCCCGCTGAATGGCGCCGGCAGCGGTGTTGGCGAGCTCGCGCACGAGGTCGGGGCCCAGGCCTTCGGGGGCCTCGTGCGGCGCGATCTTGCACACCAGCGGGCGCAGCGAGTCCTGGGTCACGCCGACGCCGACCTTGACCTCGACATCCCGCCCGGCCGCGGTCATTGTCACGGTGGCGGCATGAACCAGCGTCGGCACGTAGTCGGCGGGCCGAAACACCAGGCGGGCCTCCAGCAGGCCGCCCAGGTCTTCACTCACGATCGCTTCTGGGGCGTTCCAGGCGGCCACATCGCGCAGCGACGACTCGGGCGCCTCCTGAGCGAAGTCGTCGCCCATGGTTCGCAGCCACCGTCGCACGCGCACGACCGCGTCGACCCGGCCCGCGACCTCTGGCGCCCCCGCCGTCGCGAGCATGACGTCGTCGGCGCCGGACTCGTAGGCCCGGCGCACCGGGCCATCCCGCATGAGGCGCACCACAGCGATGGTGTAGACGTGTCGGTGCGCCTGCCGCAGCACTCGGAACGCCTCATCGGCACCCGTCGCGTCGGCATCCACCAGGCAGACGTCGGGGTGCCACTGGCTCCCCAGCGTCGACGCGATCTCGCCCACGAGCAGCGGCCGCACATCGTGGCCCACCGCTGCCAGCACCGAGCGCAGGCGGTCGGCTTGGGAGCCGCTGTACGCGATCCCGACTCTCAGGCTCATTCCGCCCCCCAGATCGGAAGCTGGACCGAGCGCGTCTGCGGATGCTCGATGCTCCAATCGTCATGTAGGGGAACGCAGCACACCATCAGAAGCCTCCACCCAGTCTTCGGATCCCATCTGCATCCGTTACAGCAAAAATTCAGATCTCAAGTCGGCAAATCTGGGTCCGAATACGGTTCATGACCCGCATTTTCCTGCTTCTACACGCCGCGTGGGTGCTCGCCGCCTGCGCTCCTCAGCCACCCCCATCGGCGCTCGACGCGACGGTGGTCGCCGCCCCTGAGGCGCCCGTCTTGTCCGACTGGGACCTTCGATCGAGCAACGGCGATCGCTTCGACGAGTTCCGCTTCGCGGGTCGCTGGACGCTGGTGTTCATCGGGTACCTGACCTGCCCCGACGTGTGCCCCACCACCATGAGCACGCTGGCCGCGACCCGCGAGGTGCTGGGTTCGTCGATGCCCGACGTGGTGTTCATCTCGGTCGACCCCGATCGCGACACGCCCGAGCGCCTGGCCTCCTACGGGACCTACTTCGACCCGTCCATCCAGATGACGTCGGGGTCCCAACAGCAGCTCTCGCATGCGGTCGGCCAGCTCGGAGCGGCATGGACGGGGCCTGATGCCGACGGGGCCGTGGACCACAGCACCTCGCTGTTTCTGATCGATCCCAGCGGGCATGTGCACAGCTACCTGCTGCGTCCCCATGATGCCGAGAGGTTGGCGGCCGACATCCGCGTCGCGATGCAGCGGCCGCCCGCCGTCCACGCCCTGCTCTGGGCCCCGCCCACCCCGCCGGGGGCCATGAGCGCGGCGGCCTATGGCACGCTCACCGCCGCAACGGAGCGCCGCCTCGTCGGCGTGTCCTCGCCCCGCTTCGCGAACGCGCACCTTCACGTCACCTCGGTGCAAGACGGCATGGCGCACATGGGCGTTGCCAGCGACGGCTGGGCCGTCGGTCCTGCCCGTCCCATCGAGCTGCGACCGGGAGCCGACCACCTGATGCTGATGGGGGCGGGCATCGACGACAGCGGCTCGCTGCCGCTGCGGCTGGTCTTCGACGATGTCGAGGTCTTGGCCCTGGCCGAGGTGCGCCCGAGGTGAGGCAGACGCTGAGCTACCTGCTGCTCGCGGTGTGGGGCGTGGTGACCGTCACGGTGACCAGCCTGTTGATGGTGAACCACACGGTTGCGATGCCGTCGCCCGTCGACATCGAGGGGCTTCGACGCTCGCTGCAGGATCGGGTGGACGGCACCACGGTCGTGCACTTCATCCACGAGCGGTGTTCGTGCACCAACAGCCTCTTGGAGCACCTGTTCGAGCGCGGCGCCGGCGCGTCGGTGCGCGAGCACCTGGTGTACATCGGCACGCGGCAGGACCGCATCGAACGGGCACGGCAGGCCGGCTACACGACGGTCCGCATCGACGAGGCGGAGCTTCGCGAGCGGCACGGGCTGGTGGCCGCGCCTGTCTTGGTGGTGTTGGGGGCCGAGGCCCAGCTGCAGTACGTCGGCGGGTACTACCGCTACCCCGCCGCCGCAATCCCGCTCGACGTCGACATCGTCGCCACCGTCCTGGATATCGGTACCCACGACGGACTGCCCGTGTTCGGATGTGCTGTGGACGCCGATCTGCGAAGGACCGTCGACCCGTTGGGGCTTCAGGAGTGGTAAGCGCCCTCAACCGAAAGGGTCGTCGATCCGAAGAGGGCGATGGAGCCCGCCATTCATGAAGTACCTGTTCCTACCCAGTGAAGTGACCGCCTTCGAAGACCAATACGTCGAGCGCATGAACCGCATCGGCCTTGGCTTCTTCTGGGCGAACCTCCCCGTGTTCGTGGTGGTCGCGTACTTCAACGAGACCAATGCGCAGCTCGCCGTGGTGCTGACGCTGTTGACCCTGGCGGGGCCGACGCTCGCCTGGCTGACGCTCAGCTCTCGCCGGGCGGTGTCCATGGTGCTCGGATTCACCGCCATGTGCATGGGCGGGCTGCTGGTCCACTTTGGCCAGGGCGAGCTGCAGATCGAGATGCACTTCTACTTCTTCAGCCTGCTCGCGGTGCTGGCCATGTTCGCCAACCCGGCGGTGATCCACGTCGCAGCCGTCACCGTGACCCTGCACCACACCGTCCTGTGGCTGTTCTTGCCCACGAGCCTGTTCAACCACGAAGCCACGATCTGGGTGGTGGCGGTGCATGCTCTCTTTGTGGTGGTGGAGTCGGCCGCGGCCACGTTCATCGCGCAGAGCTTCTTCGACAATGTCATCGGCCTGGACCGCATCGTTCAGGAGCGCACAGCCGCGCTCGATCAGCGCAACGGGGACATGCGCGAGGTCCTGGACCACGTCCGCGAGGGGCTGCTGACCGTCGACCTGAGCGGAGAGATGAGCTCCGAGCGCTCCGCCGTCTTCGACGACTGGTTCGGCGTGCCGGCCCTGGCCGATCGCTACGCCGACCACATGATGGCCCATGACCCAGCCTTCGCCTCGTGGTTCGAGCTGGCCTGGGAGGGGCTGCAGGACGGCTTCTTGCCCCCCGAGGTGGCCTTCTCGCAGCTGCCGACGCGCCTGAGCGCCAACGAGCGCCAGTACGAGGTGGAGTACAGCCCCGTCCAGGGCTCCGACGGCGAGCTCGAGGCGGGCCTGGTGGTGGTCACCGACATCACCGAGCGCCTGGCCCTCGAGGCAGCCGAGTCGGCGCAGCGCGAACACCTGCGTCTGGTCGAGTGCTTCGTGATGGATCGCGCTGGCGTGTCCGAGTTCTTCGAAGAGGCGTCCGAGCTGCTGGCCATGCTCAAGGGGCCGGCCCAGCAGAGCGCCGCGCTGTGCAAGCGCTTCCTGCACACGTTCAAGGGCAACGCCATGGCCTACGGCTTCGACGATCTGGGCGAGCTCGCGCACCAGCTGGAGGGCAGCCTCATCGACGAGGATCGGCCGCCCACCCTGCACGAACTCGAGGAGCTGTCGTCCCGCTTCGAGACCCTGTCCGAGGCGCTTGCGTCGCTGCGGCAGGAACGGGATGGAGCGACCGTCGAGGTTCCCCGGGACGAGCTGGAGCGGGCCTCCGAGATGCTGCAGACCCCGTCGAACACGGGCGCGGTTCAGGACCTGATGATCGCCTGGTCGCTCGAGTCCGCCGAGGTCCGCCTCGATCGCATCCGCCGGCAGGCCGAGGGCATCGCAGAGCGGCTCGGCAAGGGCGACGTTCGCATCGTGGCCGACGCCAACGGCGTTCGCCTGGACGCCTCCCGCTTCCGCTCCTTCTGGCAGGCCTTCCTGCACGTGGTCCGCAACGCCGTCGACCACGGCATCGAGCCCCCGGACCAGCGGGACGCATCGGGCAAGGGCGCAGCGACCGTGGTCATCCGCACCCGCATCCACCAGGGGGCCTTGCTGGTGGAGTTGTCGGACGACGGCCGTGGCATCGACTGGCCCGCCGTCGCGCAGAAGGCCCGCAGCCTGGGGCTCCCCGCAGAGAGCCAGGAAGACCTTGTCGAAGCGCTGTTCTCGGACGGCGTCAGCACCGCCTGCGAGGTGACGGCCTTCTCGGGCCGCGGCGTGGGCATGGGCGCCGTGCGCGCCTCCACCGAGGCCCTGGGCGGCACGGTGTCGGTGCACAGCGCCCAGAATGTGGGCAGCACCGTGCGCTTTCACTTCCCCGCGCCACCCGACGATGCGTTCGTCTGGTCCGATGCGCTCGCGTCCTAGAACCCCCAGAAGGAGTGTGCCATGAAGCCCTACATCCTGGTCGTCGACGACTCGATGACCATCCGCCGGTTGGTCTCCCGAGCCCTGCAGGGCGCCGGTTTCGAGGTCGACGTTGCCCGAGACGGCCAAGACGCGTGGGACAAGATCCAGGCCCGAGCGCCCGCCTTCATCGTGTGCGACGTCAACATGCCTCGCATGAACGGCATCGAGCTGGTGGAGCTCATCCACGACACCCCAGCGTATGCCGGAACGCCCATCATGATGCTGACCACCGAGGGGCAGCCCGACCTGATCCGAAAGGCCAAGAGCCTGGGGGTGGCGGGCTGGATGACCAAGCCCTTCAAGGCCGAGCACATGGTCGCGACGGCCCGACGCGTGCTGTCCGTGGAGGTGAGCTGATGCCGCTCACCCACGTGCACACCTGGAACCGCATCGATGACGTCGTCGCCGCCGAGATTGGCGCCATGCTGGGCGTCGAGCTGGTGGCCGCGCCCACCGGCGCGGTGCCGCCGCTGCAGAACCACGCGACCGTCGCCGTGACCGTCGCCACCCCCGAGATCGAAGCCCTCATCGGCGTGGGCGTCGGGGACGACTCGGTGGCGGCCTTCCTGGAGCTGTTGTTCGGAGAGCCCGAAGACGCCGATGTCGCGCTCGACGCGGTGTGCGAGCTGGCCAACCTGGCTGGCGGCGCGACGCAGCGCGCCAGTCTGGAGAGCGGCGTCACCTTCGCGCTGGGGCTCCCTACCCCCGGACAGGCCGACCCCGACACCCGGGCGGCGCGGGCGTGGCTGCTGCAGCACGACACCATCCGGATCTACGTCTGGACCCGCTCGAGCAGTGCTGTGGCTACGCCGGTCATGGCCAGCGAGCTGCAGGCGGGCATGGTGTTGGCGACCAAGGTGGTGGTGGATGGCCACCTGATCCTGGGCGAGGGCAGCGTGATCACCGAGTACAGCGTGGAGCGGCTGCTGCAGAGCATTGGTGCGGACGGCGTCGTGGACGTGGTGAAGGCGGCGTAGAAACCTACTCGCCCGCCACCACGTGCTCCACGAAGTCGAGCACCTCGCGCCTCCACAGCAGGTCGGTGTGGCCCAGACCGGGAAACTCGGCGACGCGCACGTGCACGCCGTCCTGAAAGGGCGGCTCGCCGCGGGGGGCGATGCACAGCAGATCATCGGGGCTGGTCACCGCCACCAGCGGCACGTCTTCGGGCCAAGCGGTGGTGTTGAGCCTGCGGATGATCCAGCTGCTGGGGGTGAGCTGCCACGGCACCCAGGACACCAGCCCCACGCCCAGGCCGATGCCGGCGAAGGCCACGGGGGTTCCCCGGTGCGGCGAGCCCAGGGTGATCAGGCCGCGCACACGATCGGCGGCGCCGCCCTCCTGGATCGCGTAGCGGCAGATGAGCCCGCCCAGGCTGTGCCCCACCAGCCATGGCCGGCAGCCATCGGGCAGGCTGACGAGGTAGTCGGCCATGCGCTGGCCGGCCTTCTGCACCGAGTGGGTCTGCATGTAGCCGAGCAAGCCGCCCAGGCGTGGAATCGCCGTGCGGCGGCCGTGCGCCTCGAGGTGCCGTCCCAGCCAGGTCATGGCCCTGCTGCCCAGAAAGAAGCCCGGCGTCAGCACGACGTCGGGCGCATCCGCCGAGCGCCAGCGGCTCGGCGTGTAGATCGAGAGCGGTCCCAGATTGGAACGGAACAGCGAGGCAGCCCTACAGGTGGAGGAAGCGAACCTGGCCGTCGTAGGTGAGCGCCAGCGTGTCGCCGCTCGGCGAGCTGGTGACCGCGGTGGGCGTGTCGGGCAGCGTCAGGCTGTCGAGCACGGTGCCGGTGGCGCCGTCGACGAAGAACAGCTCGGCTGCGTCGGTGACCACGATGCCCTCGCCAGTGGCGCCGCGGGTGGCGACCAGCGAGATGCCGGCATCGAAGCCGGTGGTGAAGCGCACGTTGCCGTCGACCTCGAGGCCGGTCAGCTGCAGGCCGCCCAGACTCGCGGTGTACAGCACGCCCGAGCTGGCGTCGTAGGCGACCAGGTCGCCGTCGCCGATGTCGGTCACGCTGCCGGGGTCGACCACCAGGACATCGCCGTCGGTGGCCAGGAAGGTGGCACCGGTGACGGGGTCGACCGTGGTGCTGGTGGGCGCGCTTGCGGCAGGAATGCGGTTGGACAGGGTGATGTCGCCGGCCCAGTCGACCACCAGGCCGTCATTGGACGAGACGCCGACCGCGCCGCCGTCCCACAGGCCGCCGTCGACCAAGCTGGAGCTGGCGATGACCGGGTCGAAGGGCTCGTTCCAGTCGAGCTTGTCGTCGACGTACAGGCCGTCGTTGCCGATGATGGCGACCACGTCGCCCATGGATGCGACCACGGCGTCGTTGCCGTCGACCTCGTAGTAGTCGGCGCCCACCGAGCCGCTGCGGGTGAAGACCTCGCAGTGCACGTCGTTCATGCCCACGAAGGCCTGGCTGTCGTCGGTGAGCTCGACGCCGCGGGCGTCGGTGAACAGCGTGTCGACGTCGGCGCCGCCAAAGCGGTCGGGGCCGGGTTCGCAGCCAGCGGCCACGGTCAGGATGAGAGCAGGAAGAAGGAAACGATGCATAGAACTGGCCTCCGGACACGTCCATCATGGCTTGCCCGTCGCCGACGGGCCATTGCACGTGATTACCCCAAGCAGATTCTAGCAGAGCCCCGCGGTTGCAAAGCGAATCGTGACGTTCAGCGACGTCGAAGCACCATGTTCAAGCCGTGCTTCGGCCGCAGCGTCAGCGCCGCTTCCATCTGCACCCGCTCGCCCGGAGCCAGCTCGAAGCGGAAGCGACGCACCAGCCACGACACCGCGATCGCCGCCTCCATCTGAGCGAAGCGATCGCCGATGCACTTGCGCTGGCCCAGGCTGAAGGGGAAGTACGCGCCCCTGGGTAGCTTGTGTGCGCGCTCGGGCAGCCAACGATCGGGATCGAAGGCTTCGGGGTTGTCCCACAGGCGCGGATGGCGGTGCACGGCATAGGCCGGGATGTACATGAAGCTGCCGGCAGGCACGTGGTACCCGTCCAGCACGTCGTCCTCTTCGGCCTTGCGGCCCTGGATCCACACCGGCGGGTACAGACGCATCGACTCCTTGAGCACGCGGTTGGTCAGGTCGAGCTTGCCCAGGTCCATCATGCCCACGTCCTTGTCGCCCAGGGCGTCGACCTCGGCCTCGAGCTGGCGCGCGACCGCGGGGTGCTGGGCCAGCAGGTACAGCGTCCAGGTCAGCGCCATGGCGGTGGTCTCGTGGCCGGCGGTCAGCATGGTGAGCGCCTCGTCGCGCAGCTGGCGGTCGCTCATGCCCTGGCCCTCTTCGTCGACGGCATCCATGAACAGGCCCAGCAGATCCAGGTGCTCGCCGGGGTTGGCGCGGCGCTCGGCGATCATCTCGTCCACGACGCCCTGCAGCGTGCCCAGCGCCCGCCAGAAGCGAAAGCTGCCCGGCAGGGGCCAGTACTCGGGGTAGGGAATGGGGGCGGTGGTGATGCGCTCCAGCTCGTGCAGCGTGGTGTTGATGGCCGGGCCGATCACGTTGGCCTCGTCGCTGGGATCGGTGCTGAACAGGGTCTCGCCCGCGATCTGCAGCGTCATGCGCGACATCTCGCCCACCATCTCGACGCGCTGCCCGTCGGCCCACCGATCGGCGGCCTGCCGCGTCGACGTGTTCATCACCCCAGCGAATGCGGCGATGCGCTTCTTGTGGAAGGCCGGGTTGGCGATGCGCCGCTGCCGCCGCCAGAAGTCGCCTTCGCTGGTCACCAGGCCATTGCCCAGCACGAGCCGCAGCTTGTGGTACCCCCGCGTCTGCTTGGTGTAGTTGCTCGCGTTGTGCAGGTAGATGCGCTCGATGGCGGTGGGCGAGTACACGAAGATCAGGTCGCGGTGGGCCGCCCGTGCCCGCACGACATCGCCCAGCTCCCGGGCCCGGTCAAAGAGCACGAAGGGATCGTCCGCCATCGCCGGCAGGTGCCCCAGCGGGTTCATGCTGGGCAGCTTGGGGGCGAGCGGGGGGCGGTTGTCGAGGGTCTCGGCGACGGCGGTCATGGTGGGCTCCTGGGCGATTCGAATGTGAGCGATTACTCGTGTATAAAATACGAGCGACCGCTCACGTTTCAACTCGCATCCGAGTCACTGCCATGCCACCACCCGTCGAAGCGCGAAAGAAGCCGATCCAGAAACGGGCCAGGGCCACGGTCGACGCCATCCTCGAGGCCACTGCTCAGGTTCTTCGCGAGGACGGCTTCGACAAAGCCAGCACCAACCGCATCGCCAAGCGGGCGGGCGTGTCGGTGGGCTCGCTGTACCAGTACTTCCCCAACAAAGAGGCCCTGGTGATGGCCGTCACCAAGCGCCACGCCGAAGAGATCGTCGCCCTGCTGGCGCGCACCACGGTCGACCTCGCCGACGCACCGATCGAACAGGGGGTGCGCGGCTTCATCCGCGGCATGTTCGCCGCCCACCAGGTCGACCCCGACCTGCACCGCGTGCTGGTGGCTCAGGCCATGTCGGCCGGGCTCGAGCACTTCCGCGACATCGACGAGCAGGCCCGCAAGCTGGTCATGCTGTACCTGGCCCGGCGCCGCGACGAGCTGGTGGTCGACGACTTCGCCGCTGCCTCCTTCCTGCTCGTGATGACCGTCGACGCCATCATCCACGCCCACCCCATCTACGACCCCGAAGACGTCAGCTTGCAGCAGCTCGAGCAGGAGCTGGTCGCCATGCTGGTGCGCTACCTCACCGGCTGTGGCCGGCTCACCCCGGTCGTCGTCCCCACGTCTTGACCAGCCGCGTGGCCACGTCGACGGGGCGATCTTCCCAGCTGTCCACCCAGCGGCGCAGCTCGTCGGTGGTGCGGTGTGTGGCCAGGCGCTCGCGCGATGCCGCACCGTCCGCCTCCTCCCACATCGCCTGCAGCATGGCGTCCTGAAGCGCCGCCAGGGCGTCGTCTTCATGCACCGCACACCTCGCGAACGCGGTGGAAGTCCCGCTGCAGCTCCGCCTGAGCGGCGGCGGTCGGAAGCGTGGTGCCCAGCCGCTCCAGCACCACGTGCTCGAGCTGGGCACAGCGCGGCAGCGCCAGGGCCAGCAGCTCCAGGACCTCGTCGGGAACGGCATCATCGTGGGTGTCGCGCCGAAAGCGGGGCTGCAGGGCCACGTCCCACGAGCCGCCGCTCACATGGATCTGCCGAACCCGGTGCAGCGGAAAGCGCGCCAGCAAGTCGGCGGGGTCCAGGCCGAAGTTCGCCACCTGACACCACAGGTTGTGCACATCCAGCAGCACAAAGCCATCCACCGCCTCCAGCATGGCGTCCAGCAGCGCACCCTGGCCCAGCGCATCGTCTGCGGACAGCGCCAGGGCCAGGTTCTCCAGGCCCACGGGCACACCGGCGACCTTGGCCAGGCGCTGCAGCCGTTCGCGGCCCATGCGCACGACGCTGGGCGTGGCCGGCACCGGCAACGGCGCGCTCCACGTGAAGTCCGCCGCGAGCATGAAGCCGAAGTGCTCGGACACGTGCGCGTACCGACGCTCGGCCACCTCGTGCCCCAGCCGCCGCAGCCAGGCCTCGTGCCGGTCGCTCCAGCGCGCAGAGAGCATCGACCAGCTCACCCCGTGCCCCAGCAAGCGGCCCGCCTGCCCGTAGTGGTCGAGCAGCCCCGCCATCCACTCCGGTGGGCCCGAGCCCCAGCGCATGTCGAAGCTGTACTCCACGGCGTCGACCACGCCGGCCGAGAGCAGCGGGAGGGCAGCCGCGGCGTAGTCGGCCTCGGGCATGAGCGACAGCCCGACGAGCGGGCGGCTCACCTCATCCGCCCCCACACCCGTCGTCGACCCCCGGCGAGGAGCACGTGAGCACCACATCCAGCGGCGTCGAGGTATCGGCGATCACCTCGACCGATACGGTGCCGGTGGCCCACTCGCGAATGGTGTCATCGCTGGCTGCGGTGATGGTGACCGACTGCGCGCCGGCCGGCACGTCGTCGAGGGTGATGGCCGTGTCGTCGCAGTCGAGCGCCAGGGTGTCCTGCGGGGTGCCACCGATGGCCAGCGTGACCATCAGGTCGTCCTCGCCCAGGCCGGCGGCGGCGCAGTCGATGGTGCTGCCAGCCGCGGACAGGGTGTAGCTGATGGCCACCGTGCCCGTGGTCCCCGTCTGACCCGTGTCGCCGGAATCACCCGAGTCGGCGGGCTCGCAGTCCGGGTCGTCGGCGGGCAGCAGGCCGTCGCAGTCGTCGTCGGACTCGTTGAAGCAGTTCTCGACCGTCTCGGTGCCCGCGATGATGCCGTCGCAGTTGTCGTCGATGTCGTTGTCGCAGGACTCTTGGGCATCGGGGTTCACGGCGGGATCGGCGTCGTCGCAGTCCTCGGGGCCCGGGAACCAGCCCCAGTCCAGGCAGGTCTCGAAGCCATCGCCGTCGGCATCGGCGGTCTGGTCGCAGGGCGGCTGCCCGTAGCAGGCCGACAGCACCGCGGGCATCGCGATGGCACCGGCCAGCTTGGCCACCTTACCGGTGGAACAGAAGGGGCACAGGCGGGTGCCGGGCAGCAGGTGCCGGTCACAGGAATCACAGCGGTTCATGGTCTCGCGTCTCCCACGTGCCCCATGGGGTTTCCACCATGGCACCGGCGCAGTCTACAACGCTGTCAGCGCACGTCGCGAACGGTCAGCCGCCGCCACAGGCGTCAGGAACCGCCGATGAACAGGCGAGTATGAGATCGACCGTGGTGGACTGTGCGTCGAGCACCTCGAACGCGACCGTGCCGGAATCCCATGAGCGAACGCCGTCCGAGCTCGTGCCCTGGATGTTCACCGCGTGCACCCCGGGGGGCAGCTCATCCACGATCAGCGCGGTGTCCGCGCAGTGATGAGAGTCCACCGGTTGCGGGGTACCGCCCAGAACGACGGTCACCTGCAGGTCGGCCGCGCCGAGTCCTGCCTCGTCACAGTCGGCGGCGTGGCGGCCGAAGCTGTAGCTGAAGACGGCGGTGCCGACCGGCGGCGATGGACCGGTGTCGGTGTCGGTGTCGGTGTCGGTGTCGGTGTCGGCCGTGTCGGGGTCGGGGTCGGGCGGCGGAATCCAGCCGGTCTCCCCGTCCCATGCGCCTCCGCCGTAGCAGGCCGCCAGCATGATGGGCACTGCCACGGCCCCAGCGGCGCGGGCGGCCACGCGGGTCGAGCAGAAGGGGCACAACGAGGTGCGGGGCAGAAGGTGGCGGTCACAGCGGGTACAGCGGTGCATCGAAACCTCGGTGGAGCCAAGGGTATGCCCGAGGCGCCAGCCGACTGTCGACCCCCGCCTACCCCATGCCGCAGCCGGGGCAGTCGTCCCAGAACTCGGGGCCCTCGCCCAGCTCGATCTCGGGCATGGCGTGCTCGATCAGCGGGTCGGGCAGCTCGATGGGCGTCTCGGGAAGCTCCAGGAAGGGGTCGACCTCGACGGTGCCAATGACCGGGGTGGCGGGATCGGCGGGCGGCGGGGTGCCGAGGACCGGCTCGGCCGTGGTGACGGGCGGCGCGGCGGGGAGCTCGGTGGCGCCGTCGGCGAGGGCCATGGTCGGGGCGGCGAGGGCGGCGGCGAGAATCAGGGTGCGGGGAAGGGTCATGGGAGCACTCCGGTGCGCGGTTCGTCCAGACAACGACCATGGTCGCCGGTTCTTACACGGCGCGTGCGACTTTTTCGGTGCGGGGTATAAGGTGGCACCTGACACTTGATGCTCGAGAGGAAGCGACGTGGCCCGAGACCGAATGCGCATCGGGGAGCTGGCCCGCAAGACGGGCGTGACCCGCGCGACCATCCATCACTATGTGAAGGAGGGCCTGCTGCCCGAGCCGGTCAAGAGCTCGCCGAACATGGCGCTGTACCACCCCGACTGCGTCGAGCGCGTGTTGCTGGTGAAGTCGTTGCAGCAGGAGCACCGCCGCAGCCTCGCCGAGGTCAAGCAGCTGCTCGACGCCGCCGACCAGAACCAGGGGCTCGCCCGGCTCAAGGCCCAGCTCGAGGCCGAGATCGGGGTGCCCGAGCTCGACCCCGACCGGCCCACCGAGCCGCTGACCCAGGCCCAGCTCATCGAGCGCACCGGCTTCAGCGCCCGCGAGATCGCCCGCTTCCACAAGCTGGGCGCCATCGCCGTGACCGGCGACGGCCGGTACGCGCCCCTCGACGTCGACGTGCTCGACGCGCTGGCGCGGCTGTTTCGCATGGGCTTCACCGACGACGCCGGCTTTCGCGCCGACGACGTCGCCATCTACGTCGAGGGCATGCGCGAGCTGATTCGGCGCGAGGCCGAGCTGTTCTTGTCGCGCGCCGGCGCTGGCGACGACCCCGACGATCTGATCGAGCTCGCGCGCATCGGCCTCGAGGCGGTCACCCCGCTCATGCTGGCCATCCGGCGCAAGCAGCTGCGCGAGCTGGTCGAGGGCATTCCCACCAAGAAGAGCTGAAGGGTCCCGTCGCCGGGCACAATGTGAAGTCCGGAGGCCCTCATGTGGCTCGTCTTGCTCGCAACCCTCGCCGTGTCGGCACCCAACCCCAAGGCGCGCCTGGTGTGGAGTGATGTCGGTCGCTGCGTGCTCACCGGCAGTGCCGTGTACGCGGGCACGCGCATCGTCACCGGCGACAACCGGGTGCTCAACATCGGCGGCACCGTGCTGTTGGGCACCGGCGCGGCCGCTGCCTGGGCGACGAGGCCCGCGCAGAAGCGTTCGGCCAAGGCCGACTTCGAGTTCCTGGCCTCTCACCCCGGTGCCGACATGACCCGCTCCACGACGTCGACGTCGCTGCCGGCACGCCGGGCCGCCGTGACCGACACCGTGACACAGGTCGCCGATGGCGAGCTCCCGGTCCAAGAGGGCCGCAAGCGCCTGCGCGCCCGGCTGGTGGACATCGATCCCGACATCCGTGTCGAGGCGATGCGGCTGCTGCTGTTCACCTGGGACGAGCTCGAGGCGCCGGCGGTGCTGATCACCGACCCCGACCCCATGGTGCGGCGCGAGACGATGAAGGCCCTCGAGGTGTGGTCGGTACAGCCCGGTGTAGACGGCCGTGCGGCGTGGGTGTTGCTGAACACCGGCGCCCAGCACGAGCCCGATGCCAGGCTCAGGCAGAAGTGGCTGGCGGCGGCCGGGCGCACGTTCTAGCGAGTCTCCCACCCGTCGTCGGGCTGACCGACCTGCTCGTCGGCCACCCGCCGGGAGTCGGGGCGCTGGTGCTGCGTCGTCAGCTGCTGCCAGGCCGTGTTGAGCTCGGGCACCAGGGACTTCGGCAGGGAGGAGGAGTCGTGAATGGCGGCGAAGAAGTCGTCGAACAGGCGTGCGTGCGCGTCGCTCAGCGCGTCCTCCGATGCGACGGCGGGTCGGTCGTCGGACCTTCGCAGGCCCGCATCCACAACCCCGGTCGCCGCGTCGGGATCGCCGGCTCCGAGCCAGTCGAAGACGCGACGAATCGTGCTGTCGGGATCCTCGATCAAGCGGTCATAGCTGGTGAGGTTGATGGGGTAGCGCCGAACCGTGAAGTCCCGGATGAGCTCGTAGTTCTCGATGAACCAGTCGATCGGAGCGGGGATGTTTCCGCGGCGCCGACGCACCTCGGCGAGCGTCTGTTCGGCGGTCTTGCCCTCTTTGGGGTGCTCGGCGTAGTACGCATCCTCCTGCTCCACCAGGTCGGCCATCGAGCGCGCATAGGTGCGCCAGTGACGCATCGTGGCCACCACCCGGTGCAGGTAGGCGCGCTCGCTGCGCACCACGCCGGGGATGAAGATCTTCACCGCGTGGTGGGTGCTCCTGTTGGCCGGGATGTACGAGCCGGTCCTGGGGTCGGGGTTGGTGGCGAAGAACACCCCACGCCGTAGGGGGGATTCGTGAAAGCCGTTGGGATTCGCGGCGTGGATCGAGTCCTTCCACGACCCCGGGAAGGGCTGACCGATGTGGGGGAGCCCCCCTTCGATCAGCAGCTTCATCCACAGGCTGGTGCCCGATCGCTTGGTTCCGGTGACGACGATCATGGTGTTTCCCAGGGCTTGCACATCGCGCGAACCCAGATATCCCCGATTCTTCTGGAGTTGTCCGTGGACCGCAAATACCTCCTCCCCGCTTCGGCTGTCGCCCTCTCTTTCACCACGGGGTGCAGCAAGGGCATTGTCGGCGACTGGCTTGCCACCACGTTCGACGACGGCGATACCTTCTACGAGTTGCCGCAGGTGTACACCGAGACCGACGAGGGCGTCACCTACACCTACACCGAGGGCATGCGCCTGCTGGTGCAGGACGACGGCCGGGCTGCGTTCGGCGGGTACTACGTCTACAGCGGCTCCGATGGCTCCTACGAGCGCGAGGAGTACCTCAAGTCCGGGACGTGGGCGAAGTCGGGGGGCACCTTCTTGCTCGAGTTCGAGGACGACAACGACGAGATCGACCTGAACTGCACGCTGGATGGAGCCGACATGCTCACCTGCGACTTCGAGTCCACCCACACGTATGAAGACTATGGCGACAACACCCCTCCCCCCGTCGAGACGCGGGGCATCGTGACCTTCGTGCCGCGCGAAACAGAAGAGTAGCGAGCTCAAGCGAGCCCATGCTGCTCTCTCTGCTGGCCCTGGTCGCCGGCTGCGCGCCTCGCCCCGGCAGCCCACCACAGACCGCGCTCCCGCCGCCGCTGCAGATCGACACGGGGTCTTCGACCCGCATCTTGCTGGTCGGCGACACGGGGGTGGTCACCGGCAAGCCGCTGACCGAGAGCTGCGACCAACGCGTCGACGGCAAGATCACCGCCGATGAGACCGTCCGCGACGCGCTGATGGCCCAGATGAAGGCCGAGCAGGCCGACGCGATCATCGCTCTGGGCGACCTGGTGTACCCCGAGTCGCCGGAGTGCCCGGCCGACGCCATGCCCCCCTCCGCCCTCGAGCCCTTCGACCGCTACCTGGGCGACTACCTGGGCAAGCTGGGCGCCCCGGTCTTGTTGGTGCTCGGCAATCACGACACCGGCCACGAGGGCGAGGGCAACGCTGGCCGCGAGGCGTGCTTTCGCCACTACGCCGCTCGTCACCCCGAGCTGGTGCTCCCCGAGCGCAACTACGTGGCCCACCTGGGTCCGGTGCGGCTGGGCGTGATCGACACCAACCGGCTGCCGGGCCCCGCCCTCACCAAGCAGCTGTCCACCGCCCTCTCAGCAGAGCCCACCCCGACGTGGACCGTGCTGGCCGGCCACCACGTGCTGCGCACCTTCCACAACAAGGAGCAGCAGGACGTGGTCATGCCCTGGCTCAGCTCGACGGGGCTGGTGCCCGACCTGTACGCCAACGGGCACGCGCACCTGCTGCAGCACGGGGTCTACGACGTGGCCGGCCAGCCTACTCCCGCGGCCACCAGCGGCACCGGCGCCAAGGTGCGCTGCCGCCCCGAGTGTGACCCCGCCAGCGACGAGCGCGACGCCTGCGGCACCGGCCAGACCTTTGGCCGCAGCCGCTTTGGCTATGCCTTGCTCGAGGCGGACGCCCGCAGCCTGCGCGTCCGGTACAAAGATCACACCGGCGCCGAGCTGTACTGCTGGGAGCGCGATACCGACGATCGAACCGGGAGAACCTGTCCATGAGCGAGAACCTCATCGATCCCGTCGAAGAGATCGACATCATCGTGCCCCTGTCGGTCAGCGAGGTCGAAGCGAGGCTTCAGGACAACAGCTCTTTCCTGCCGGGGATCTTTGGATCCGGCAGCTTCCAGGGCACGGTCGGGGGTGGGAGCTTCAGCCTGCGGCGTCGCCGCATGCAGCGCCGAAACATGCGGCCCACCGCTGTCGGCACCTACGAGAGCTTCGCCGGCGGCACGCGCATCAAGATGACCGTGTCCATGCCGTGGTGGAGCAAGCACCTGGGCCGGCTGCTCTTCGTCGCGGGGCTGGTGGGCGGGCTGGGGGCGGGCGGTGCACTCGCCAGCGAAGGCAACCTGCTGCTGGGAGCGGCGGTGGCCACGGCGCTGCCGCTGATCAACGTCGGCGTGCTCGGCTACGTGGTCGCCGACGCCGCCGCCGACCGCGGCGAGACAGCCGCCGCCCTGCGCCAGCTCTTCGACACACCCGAGACCGAAGACATGCTGCGCACCGAGGCCCAGGAGCGCGACGAAGACCCGGCCACCGACGCCCTGGAGCGGGCGCGGCGGCTGAGGAAGATGCGGCAGTAGGCGCTCAACCCACCCGTTTCCGCAGGTACATCTCTTCGAGCGTCTTCTCCGAATCCGCCTCCATCGCGGTCTTGTCGCTGCGGATGACGATGACCTTGGGGTCGCGCAGCTTGAACTCGCCGGTGTCGATGTCCTTGAGCAGGCCCTCGAACTTCACCGTCACCACGATGTAGGGGCGCAGCTCGACGCCGGCGCGGGTGCCGGACATGCTCTGGCGCTCGATGCGGCGGCCGGTGAGCAGCCCTTCGCGCATGATCTCCTGGCGAATCTGGGCGTCGCGCTCCCGGTCGAGCCCGGCCACATCGCCCACGTCGATGAAGCCCCCGTCGCGGCCGCGAATGCCGATGACGTACGAGCCGAAGGTGCCGACGTTCTCTTTCTCGGTCACCGCGAACACCGCGCCCAGCAGCACCAGATCCAGGGTGATCATCGGCTTGCGCTTGAGCCAGCTGGGGTCGCGGGTGGCCAGGTGGTAGGCCCCGTTGGGGTCCTTGGTGATCACCCCCTCGTAGCCCTGGTTGCGGAAGTGCTCGTACAGCCGGTTGACGTCCTTCTGGTCGCTCGCCGTCTGGCCCTCGGCGACCTGAAGAGGCACGGGCAGCGGAAAGCTCGAGAGCGCCCCCAGCAGGCCCGACAGCATCTGCCGGCGCTGGTGCAGGGGCAGCCGGGTCAAGTCCACGCCGTCGCGAAGGATCAGGTCGAAGGCCGCAAAGCGCAGGTTCACCGGCTTGGTGCGGTCGCCCTGCAAGAAGGAGTAGACCTCGTACACGTTCGCCGGCCGCGGACCGTTGTGCCCGATGACCGTGCCGTACAGCTCGCCGTCCACGATGGCGCTCTTGCAGGGCAGCATCTTGATGGTGGCGTCGAGCCGGGGCACCAGCTCGAGCCAGTCGCCGCGATTTCGGGTGTAGGCCCCACACAGCACGGCCCCTCGTGAGTCGGTGCTCTTGTGCAGCATGAAGCGGATGCCGTCGTACTTGCGCTCGACCCACACCGGGAACTGCTTGATGTCGCTCGCCGAGCCGCTCGCGAGCGCAGGCCGGACGGCGACCAGGGGCTGCAGGCGGATCTTGCGCAGGCCCGGAGCCCCCTCGTCCTGCAGGATGCGGGTGACCTCGAAGGCGTCGGTGAGCGCCATCGCGTGGGTGATCTGCTCGGGAGGCACGCCGAACTGGGTGGCCAGGGCGCGCCCCAGCAGCGGACCCTGGTACTCGAAGCCGAAGCCCGCCTTGCGCAGGATGAGCTTGGCCAGCCAGTAGGCCTCGAGCTTGCCGCAGCGCTGCAGCACCGAGCGCAGCAGGTCGAACTTGAGCCGGCGCCCCGCGTTGGGCAACAGCCGCAGCACCTCGAGCACCTCGCTGGCGGTGAGCGGGGGCTCGGCACGCAGCTCGGGGCGGCTCTCGGCGAACAGCACCGCGACGTCGCCCACCACGGTCAGTCGGTCCAGGAACTGGCGCTTGGTCTTGAGCTCGAGGCTCATCAGCAGAGAGACCAGGCTGTCGCGCTTGAGCCCGCCGGGCTTGCCGTGGAAGGGGTCGCCCACGATGCAGCCCAGCTTGTCGATGAGCGACAGGCCGATGTCGGCTGAGAGCAGCTTGGTGAGCAGCTGTTCGCGGTCGGGACCTCCCGTGGGCTCGGGCACCTCCAGGCCGAACACGCGGGCCGCCTTCTCGGGGCGCATGCCCGAGATGGGCAAGAAGAAGCCGCGGCACAGGCTGTAGAAGGGAATCGAGTCGAAGTGCTGGGTGCGCACGCGGTCGCCCGCCTCGAGGCGCAGCTGCTCGACGGCCCAGGCCATGTGGAAGGGCAGCCGCAGCACGTCGGCCACGTAGTCCCGGTCGATGGGCTCGGCGCCGATGCCGCGGGTCACGTCGCTCCAGTCGCCCTGCTCGGCCCGCCACTGGCGGATGTCGGCGGGGGTGACGACCCTCATGCCGGGCTCTTGACGGCGTAGTCCTCGGGCTGGGCGGCGTGCACGGTCAGGATGCCGGTGCCAGGCTCGCGCTCGACCCGCACCTGGTGCTCGAAGATCGGCGTGGTGACGCTCTTGACCGCCCGGATCACCTGGATGCGGTCGCGGTAGTTGCCCCCCCACAGGGTGGCCATGTCCTTGCTGGACAGGCCCATCTCTTCGAGCAGGAACACGACGTCGGCGGTGTGCATCAGCGCCTCGCCGCCCACCGGGCTGCCGGTGTCCTTGATCTGGCCCACGCAGATGGCGGTGATGCCGCGCTCGTGGTTGTAGGTCTTGAGCGCGGACAGGTTGTCGGCGGTGCGGTTCTTGCTGGGGTCGAGCATGTTCAGCGAGTCGATGACCACGAAGCGGATGTCCTGCTTCTCGACCAGGTAGCGGTACTTGCTGACGAAGTCGTCCCAGCTCTGGCCCTTGTGGTACTGGCTCTCGAGCACGAACACGTTCTCGAGCACCTGGGTGCGGAAGTCGGCCTCGGACAGGCCCGTCGCCGCCATGCCGATCTTGGTCATGCGGCTGGCCAGGTCGTCGCGCCCGCTGTCCTCGTTGTCGTGAAAGCCCTCTTCGGCCACCACGAAGGCCACCTTGGCGCCCGACTGGGCCACCTTGCACAGCCCGGCCAGCGCGGTGCGCGTCTTGCCCGCTCCCGGAGGCCCAGCAAAGGCGATGGTGCAGCCCTTGGGCACCCCACCCAGCGCGTGCTGGGCGTCGTCGGTGAGGCACAGCAGGTCGAGCACCGAGCCCATGGGCACCCCCTGCTGGGTCTTCACCAGGTCGGTCAGCGTCGCCGGCCGGATGATGTCCGCGTCGAGGCCTGCATCCTGGTCGTCGATGGGCTGCCCGCCGCCCGCCGCGAAGGGCATGGCCGACGGGTCCATCATCGGTGCCCCCATGCCGCCGCCCATCATCTGCATCATCTGCATCATCTGCATCATCTGCATCATGGGATTGCCCTGCATCTGGGGCATGTTCGGCATGCCAGCGGGCTGATTGGGATCGGGCATCGGTGGGCTCCTGATGAGAGGGAGCGGAACCCTATCTCAGAAGGGCAGCCTGTGGGTTGGGCGCCCGGCCCGCCATTTCGGCCAACGTGGGGTGGGCGTCCCGCCCGCCATTCTTGTTGGCAGGCGGGACGCCTGCCCCAGAGGCGGGGGGCGCCCAATGGGTCAAGCGCGCTCGGCCGAAGGCCGCAGTGCGCGTAATGGGTCAAGCGCGCTCGGCCGAAGGCCGCAGTGCGCGTAATGGGTCAAGCGCGCTCGGCCGAAGGCCGCAGTGCGCGTAATGGGTCGAGCGCGCTCGGCCGAAGGCCGCAGTGCGCGTCATGGGTCGAGCGCGCTCGGCCGAAGGCCGCAGTGCGCGTAATGGGTCGCCCTATTCCGCGACGATCTTGCCGGGCATGCCGCCGCCGTCGTCGTCGTCATCGTCGTCGTCGTCGAGCAGGTCGGCGTACTGGGCGCGCAGCTGATCTTTGGTGAACAGCTCGGTGGCGCCGGCGTCGTCGTCCTCTTCTTCTTCTTCGTCGTCCCAGCCCATCAGGCGGCCGTGGTCGCTGCGGTTGAAGACCTCGGTCGCGCCGCCCTCGTCGTTGTCGAAGTCGGACTTGCCGGGGGTCTTCATGACACCGGTGGGCTCGTCGAAGCCGCCGGGGTCGGGCGGGGCGGACGAGACAGGAGCCGGAGAGGGCGCCGCCGGGGCCTTTGCCGGGGGCTCAGCCTTTGCCGGGGGCTCGGCCTTGGCGGCCTTGGGCTCGGGGGCGGCCTTGGAGCCGCGACGTCGGAACAGCACGAAGCCCGCCAGCGAGAACATCATGAACAGCCCCAGCCCGCCCACGAGCAGGGCGAACACGATGAGCACGATTGCGATGATGGTGGGGTCCACGAGCCTCTCGAGCGTGCTCGCATCCTACCAGAGACCGATCCCGGATCCACGCCCGGACGACCGGTTACCTCGACACCCCCTCAGGAGGCCCGATGTCCGCAGGAATCCCGCGAGTCCCCCGCCCATCCAACGAGCCCATCCTGGCGTATGCACCGGGCAGCGCCGAGCGCTCCGCTCTGCAAGCCGAGGTTGCGCGCCAGGCTGGTGAGATCATCGACATTCCGTGCGTCGTGGGCGGCGAGCGCCACTTCACCGGCAACACCTGGGACCTCACCATGCCGTGCGATCACGGCCACGTGCTGGCTCGCGTGCACCTCGCCACCCCGGAGCTGACACGCGCAGCAATCGAGGCCGCCGAACAGGCCCGCGCCAGCTGGGCCGCCCTGCCCTGGGAACACCGGGCCGCCGTCTTCTTGCGCGCCGCCCAACTCCTGTCCGGCAAGTACCGCTACAAGATCAACGCCGCGACCATGCTGGGCCAGGCCAAGACCTGCCACCAGTCCGAGATCGACACCGTGTGCGAGCTGGCCGACTTCTGGCGCTTCAACGCCTGGTACTGCAACGCGCTGTACGGCGATCAGCCGCCGGTCAGCCCCACCGGCGTGTGGAACCGCCTCGACCATCGTCCGCTCGATGGCTTCGTGTTCGCGGTGACCCCGTTCAACTTCACCTCCATCGCGCTCAACCTGTGCACGGCTCCGGCGCTCGTGGGCAACACCGCGGTGTGGAAGCCCTCGCTCACCAGCTCGCTGGGCTGCTGGTACCTGTTCGAGCTGTGCGAAGAGGCGGGGCTGCCGCCTGGGGTGGTCAACCTGCTGCACGGGCACGGCGCCGACGTCGGAGACATCGTGCTGGCCGATCCGCGGCTCGCGGGCGTGCACTTCACAGGGTCCACCGGCACCTTCCAGCACATGTGGCGCACGATCGGGCAGAACATCGCCAACTATCGGCAGTATCCCCGCATCGTAGGCGAGACCGGTGGCAAGGACTTCATCGTCGCGCACCCCTCCGCCGACCTGCCCAGCCTGGCCACCGCGGTGCTGCGCGGCGGCTTCGAGTTCCAGGGCCAGAAGTGCAGCGCCGCCAGCCGCCTGTACATCCCCGAGAGCCTGTGGGGCGCCCTCGAGGTGCATGTGCTCGCCGAGCTCGACGCCATGAAGATGGGCGACGTGCGCGACTTCGGCAACTTCATCGGCGCGGTCATCGACGAGCGAGCCTTCCGCAAGCACGCCCAGTACCTGAAGCTCGCCCGCGAAGACGACGACTGCAGCGTGGTGGCCGGTGGCCACTGCGACGACGCCACCGGCTGGTACGTCGAGCCCACCCTGGTGCGGGTGAGCGATCCCCAGCACCGGCTGATGACCGAAGAGATCTTTGGACCCATCGTCACCGCCTATGTGTACGACGACGACGACTGGGAGCAGATGCTCGACCTGGTGGACAGCAGCACCCCCTACGCGCTCACCGGCGCCGTGTTCGCCAACGACCGCCTGGCCATCGACGAGGCCACCGAGGCCCTGCGCGGGGCCGCGGGCAACTTCTACATCAACGACAAGCCCACCGGCGCGGTGGTGGGCCAGCAGCCCTTCGGCGGCAGCCGCGCCAGCGGCACCAACGACAAGGCCGGCAGCATGCTCAACCTGCTGCGGTGGACGAGCCAGCGCACCATCAAAGAGAACGCCGCGCCGCCGGTGGAGTGGCGCTACCCCTTCCTGGGGTGAGCGGGCGGGCAACGAGCACAGGCTCCCGGAACAACGGGCACGGAGGCCCGTTCTCCTTGCGCTCCCGCTCCTACTCCTTCTTCACGTACCGCAGCGACCACGTGATGTTCGGGTCCAGCCGCTCGCTGATGATCTCGACGTCGAGCACGAAGCTGCGGTCGTCCTGCCAGCGGAAGGTCTGCTGGCGGCCCCCTTCGTCGCCCGCCCACTTCACGGTGACGTTCCCCGAGTCGTCCGAGATGGTGCGCTGGATGGTGGTGCCGTCGTCGCGGGTGAAGGGCTCGGGGCCGGTCCCGATCTGGCCCACGGTCGCGGGCTTGGCATCGCAGGTGTGCTTCCACGACGCGCCTTCGCGCTCGATGATGTAGATCTCGCAGAAGTCCCGCACCTCTTGCAGCCGGCTTCGGGCCACCCAGCGGATGGGGTACGAGAACTGCGCCACGCCCTTCTCGATGGCCTCGCCGATCTCGCCGTCGGCCTCGCTCTGCGTGAGCACGGCTTCGTAGGTCCCATTCGATGGCCCGGCCAGCGCCAGTCCCAACATCATCGCGAGCATGCGATCCCCCCCGATCCCGTCGCGTAGGGTACACGTTGTCGGGTGGCGGCAGCGCACCAAAAGCGTAAGGTGTCACCTGACACTTTGTACTCTGCGGAGGAGTCCCTTGTCCGACGCCGCCATCGTCACCTGCGCGCTCACCGGTGTGCTCACCAACCCCGACCGGCACCCGGTCCCCGTGACCCCGGCCCAGATGGCCGCCGAGGCCCGCCGTGCCTGGGATGCCGGCGCCACCGTGGTGCACCTGCACTACCGCAACCAGGCTCCGGGCATGGGCTGGGCGCCCACCTGGGAGCCCGAGGTGGTGTGCGCCATCATCGACGCCATCCGCGCCGAGTGCCCTGGAATCCTGATCAACAGCAGCACCGGCGTCGTGGGCGACGACATCTCCGGGCCCATCGGGGCCATCGTCGCCGGCAAGCCCGAGATCGCCGCCATGAACGCGGGCTCGCTCAACTACCTCAAGGCGCGCAGCAACGGCACCTGGGCGTGGCCGCCCATGCTCTTCGACAACCCCGTTCCCAAGATCGAACAGTTCGCCAAGACCATGTACGAGCACGGCATCGTGCCCGAGTGGGAGTGCTTCGACACCGGCATCGTGCGCTCGGTGGGCCTGTTCCAACAGGTCGGGCTCGCCCGCGACCCCCTGCACGTGAACTTCGTGATGGGGGTGGCCAGCGGCATGGCCGCCGACGCGCGCCTCATCCCCATCCTCAAGGAATACCTGCCCACGGGCGCGCACTTCCAGTCCACCATCATCGGGCGCGACGAGATCTGGCCCGTGCACCGCGCCACCGCCGAGCACGGCGGCGATGTGCGCACCGGCCTCGAAGACACCTTCTACCTGCCCGACGGCAGCAAGACCGACAGCAACGGCCCACTCATCGAGGCGCTGGTACAGACGGTGCGCGACGTGGGCCGCCGCCCCGCCACCGTGCAAGAAACCCGAGCCGCCTTCGGACTGTCCTGATGCTACCCATCCGAACCCGCGTCGACCCGCGAAGCGACGACTTCCAGAGCAACCGCGAGTCCAACCTCGCCACCATCGACGAGCTGCACAAGCGCCTGGCCAAGGCGCGCGCCGGCGGCGGCGACAAGTACGTGCAGCGCCACAAAGATCGCGGCAAGCTGCTGGCCCGCGAGCGCGTGGACCTGCTGCTCGACCGCGGCTCGCCCTTTCTCGAGATCGCACCCCTGGCGGGCTGCCACGAGGGCGGCATCGTGCCCGGCGGCAGCTCCGTGTGCGGCATCGGCTGGGTGAACGGCGTCGAGTGCGCCATCAACGCCAGCGACCCCACCGTGGCGGGCGGTGCCATCAACGTGCACGGGCTGCGTCGCACCGGGCGTCTGGCCCAGATCGCCAACGAGAACCGGCTGGTGGGCGTGAACCTCATCGAGTCCGCTGGCGCCGACCTTCCCAACCAGGCCGACATCTTCGTGCCCGGTGGCGCCGGCTTTCGCGACATCACCAACCGCAGCAAGGCGCGCATTCCCGTGGTCAGCCTGGTGTTCGGCTCCTGCACCGCCGGCGGCGCCTACATCCCCGGCATGTCCGACTACACGGTCATGGTCAAAGACCAGGCCTACATGTACCTGGCCGGCCCCCCGCTGGTGAAGGTGGCCACCGGCGAGGTGGTCGACGACGAGAGCCTGGGCGGCGCCGACATGCACAGCCGCGTCTCGGGGGTCAGCGACTACCTGGCCGCCAGCGAGGTCGACTGCGTGCGCATCGGCCGCGAGATCGTGGGTCGACTCGGCTGGCGCAAGCACGGCGGCGGGCCCACCGGCCCCGGCGACGAGCCCGCCTACGACCCCGAAGAACTGCTGGGCATCGCCAGCGCCGACATCCGCCGCCCCTTCGACGCGCGCGAGGTCATCGCACGGGTGGTCGACGGCAGCCGCTTCCACGAGTTCAAGCCCCTGTACGGCAGCACGCTGGTCACCGGCTGGGCCGAGCTGTGCGGCTACCGTGTGGGCATCCTGGCCAACAACGGCATCCTGTTCAGCGAGTCGGCCAACAAGGCGGCCCAGTTCATCCAGCTGTGCAACCAGTCCGACACACCGCTGCTCTTCCTGCAGAACATCACCGGCTTCATGGTGGGCCGCGCGGTCGAAGAGGCCGGCATCATCAAGGCCGGCGCCAAGATGATCAACGCGGTCAGCAACGCCACCGTGCCCATCGTCACGCTGATGATCGGCGGCAGCTACGGCGCGGGCAACTACGCCATGGCCGGGCGCTCGTACAACCCGCGCTTCCTGTTCACCTGGCCCAACCACAAGATCGCGGTCATGGGCCCCGAGCAGCTGGCCGGCGTGCTCGAGATCGTCAAGCGCGAGGCGGCCGCTCGCAAGGGCAAAGAGGTCAACGAGCAAGAGCTCGCCATGCTCAAGAAGATGCTGGCGGGCAAGGTCGAGCACGAGAGCAGCTGCTGGTCGGCCACCGGACGGGTGTGGGACGACGGGGTCATCGATCCCCGCGACACCCGCACGGTGCTGGGCCAGGCGCTGTCCGCCATTCACAACGCACCGGTACGGGGGACCAACGAATGGGGAACGTTCCGGCATTGATCCACAAGCTGCTGGTGGCCAACCGCGGCGAGATCGCCAGCCGCGTCTTTCGAACCGCGCACGCGAAGGGCATCTCCACGGTCGCGGTGTTCAGCGAGGCCGACGCCGCCCTGCCCTTCGTGGCCCAGGCCGACGAGGCCGTGTGCATCGGCCCGGGTCCGGTGGGCGAGTCCTACCTCGACCCCGAGCGCATCCTCGACGCCGCCCGCCGCACCGGCGCCGATGCCATCCACCCCGGCTACGGCTTCTTGTCCGAGAACGCCGCCTTTGCCGAAGCGGTGGTGCAGGCCGGCCTCACCTGGGTGGGCCCCACCGCGGCCAGCATCGTGGTGATGGGCGACAAGTCCAAGGCGCGGCAGCTCGCCCACGAGCTCGGCGTGCCCACGGTGCCCGGCTATGACGGCGACGACCAGTCCGATGCCGTGATGACCCGCGAGGCCGAGCGCATCGGCTACCCGGTGCTGGTCAAGGCGGCCGGGGGCGGCGGCGGCCGCGGCATGCGGCGTGTGCACCAGCCCGGCGAGCTCACCGCGGCGCTGGCCAGCGCCCGGCGCGAGGCCCAGGCGGGCTTCGACAACCCCAAGCTGCTGCTCGAGAAGCTGGTGCTGCAGCCGCGCCACATCGAGGTGCAGGTCTTCGGCGACGGGCAGGGGCACGTGGTGCACCTGTTCGAGCGCGAGTGCAGCGTTCAGCGGCGGCACCAGAAGATCGTCGAGGAGGCGCCGAGCCCTGCGGTCGACGACGCGCTGAGGGCCCGGCTGGGTGCGGCCGCCTGCACCGTGGCCGCCAAGGTCGACTATGCCGGCGCGGGCACGGTCGAGTTCCTGCTCGACGCCGACGGGCGCTTCTACTTCTTGGAGATGAACACCCGGCTGCAGGTCGAGCACCCCGCCACCGAGCTCATCACCAAGCAGGACCTCGTGGCCGCCCAGCTGGCGGTGGCCGAGGGCCGCGGACTGCCCTGGACCCAGGACGAGCTGGGCATCCACGGACACGCCATCGAGGTGCGCGTCTACGCCGAAGACCCGATGCGCGACTGGCTGCCCGCCGTGGGCACGCCCCACCGCATCGACTTCCCGGCCGACGACGGCGTGCGCGTCGACGCCGGCTACGCCTCCGGCAACGGCGTGAGCCCGCACTACGACTCGATGCTGGCCAAGATCATCGCCTGGGGCCCCGACCGCGCCACCGCGAACCGCCGCCTGGCGCGCGCGGTGGGCCGCGCCTGGGTGCCCGGTCTGGTCACCAACCTGCCCCTGCTGCGCGACATCTGCGCGAACGCCGCTTGGCAGCAGGGCGCGCTGCACACGGGCTTCCTGGCCGAGCAGGGGCTGCCCACCGCGCCGCCGCTCAACCTGGATATGGGCGTGCTGCTCGCCGAGGCGTGGTTCGCGCAGCAGCAGCAGCAGGGCGCTCCCTGGGCGTCCGTGGCCCGCGCAGGGTGGCGGGTGCACGGATCGGCGCAAGAGACCGAGACCTGGAGCTGCTTTGGCGAGGAGCGCACGGTCACGGCCTGGTCCACCGCCGATGCCCGCGTCGTGCGCATTGGCGATGCCGAGCACCGCGTGCGTGCCCTGGGCACGGAGGGCGGTGTGTTCCACGTGGAAATCGACGGCATTCGCCGCTCGGCGCGCATCGCGGCCACCGAAGATGCGGTCTACGCCCACTTCGGCGACGGCGAGTGCTTCGTACAGCGGGCGCCGCGCTTCCCGCCCCCCGCCAGCGCCGCCGACGAGCCCGGCGCCGCCACGGCACCCACCCCGGGCACGGTGGTGGCGGTGAACGTGGCGGTCGGCGACGACGTGGCGGCCGGTCAGGCGCTGGTGGTGCTCGAGGCGATGAAGATGGAGCACACGGTCAGCGCGGCCGAGGCAGGCACGGTGGCCGAGGTACGGGTGGGGGTCGGGGATGCCGTCGACGAGGGGGCGCTGTTGGTGAGGATCGACAAGCCGGCTTCCGACGAGTGACAATGCCGCTCGCTTGGAGCCGGCATGATTCCCCGTTTCCTCTTCGTCGTCGCTTGGTTGGGGGCAAGCGTCGCATGCTCCAGTGACACCGGGGTCGCCCCGGTTCACGCCGACGCCGACGCCGACGTGGACACCGACACCGACACCGACACCGGGCCCTGCCCAGGGGTAGGCGATACGGACGCAGACGGCATCTGCGACGACGTCGACGCTTGTCCTGGATTCGACGACGAGGTCGACACCGATGGGGACGGGGTAGCAGATGGGTGTGACACCTGTGCCCAGGGCGACGACGGTGTCGACGCGGACGCGGATGGAGTACCCGACGCCTGTGACGCGTGTCCGGGGGACACCGACGTCGATCTGGACGGCATCTGCGACTCGGACGACATCTGCCTGGAGGGCGACGACAGCATCGATACGGACGCGGACGGGGTACCGGACGCCTGCGACCCCTGTCCCGACGATGCGACGCTTCAGACCTTCAACTGGGTCACCTGGGACACACCCATCGTCGGCACCTCAGCCACCGGCAACGTAGGCGGGGTGGGCATCACCTACACGTCCAGCCAGCCGCTGGACACCACCCCCGACGTCTTCTCGCATGCGACCTTCCCGGCGACCTTTGGCGTCCCGAACACCGATCCGACCATCCGAAACAGCTTGATCACCAGCAACACCCTGGAGTTCTCACGCGCGGTCTCGGATCCGCTGTTGGTCTTCTCGTCGATCGGCAGTCCTGGCACGCCGGTGTCAGTGAGCTTTGACCGCCCCATCTTCGTCGAGTGGCACACAGGGCTGTCGATCGTCGGGGCCGACCACATCATGGGTGCCGAGGGATACGCCGTGGTGCGAGTCCCGGGCGTGCACACCAGCTTGACCTTCGAGTACCAGCACGAGGAGTTCTACGTGAACTTCGTGTTCGGCTTCGGCGGCACCGACGCCGACACCGACGGAGACGGTGTGCCGGATGTGTGCGATATCTGCCCCGATGTGCCCGGCACCCCGCCGGACGGCTGCTGAACTTCGCACCGAAGGATCCCCCTTGTCCCGCATCTGGATGCCCCTCCCCGACCACGACTTCGACATCACCGAGGTCGCCGTCCCATGGAAGCTGCTCACCGAGGCCGGCCACGAGATCGTGTTCGTCACCGAAGACGGTGCCACCCCCGCCTGCGACCCGCACCTCATCGACGGCGTGATCCTGGGCCAGCTGGGCGCCTTCCCCGAGCCGCTGGCCTGGTACCGCGAGCTCGAGCAGGATGCGTCCTTCAACGCGCCCCTGTCGTGGAGGAGCCTGGACCCCATGGACTTCGACGGGCTGCTGCTCTCAGGAGGGCACGCCCAGGGCATGAAGCAGTACCTGGGCTCGTCGGAGCTGCAGTCGCTGATCGCCCGGTTCTTCCTGGCCGAGCGGCCGGTCGGCGCCATCTGCCACGGGGTGCTGCCGCTGGCCCGCGCCACCCATCCCGACACCGGCGAGCCCGTGCTCCGCGGCTACCGCTCCACCTGCCTGCCCGCCTGGATGGAGCTGTCGGCCTGGGCGCTCACCGCCTGGAAGATGGGCAACTACTACCGCACCTACCCGCAGACCGTGCAGTCTGAGGTCATCGACGCGCTGGCCAGCGCCGCCGACTTCGAGCGCGGCGGCTTCAACCTGGCGCGCGGAAGCCGCGACGACCACCGCTCCGCCTTCGTGGTCGAGGACCGGCACTACGTGAGCGCGCGGTGGCCAGGCGACGCGTACCGGTATGCCGAGGCCTTCGCGGCGTTGTTGTGAAGGATGGCCCGGGGGGCTGACACCCAGCCACTGGATCACCGTCACGGAGTCCCCGCTGTGACCCTCTTTGGCATTCCTGTCGCCCGACGGCAGGTCCTGTACTTGTCGGGGGACCTGATGGCGCTTGCCATCGCGTCCTGGGCGGCGCACCTGGTGCGCTTCGCGTGGATGGATCCCCCGGTCAGCTTCTTGGCGGTCTTTCGGGACACCACCGGAGCCACCGCCATCTTTGCCCTCCTGCAGCTGACGACGCTGTACGTCGCCGGCGCCTACGAGTGCGATCGCGACTATCGCCGCCCGGGCGAGTGGCTGCCGCTGTGGGCAGCCGCGGCCGTGGCGCTCGTGATGCAGCTCGCCGTATACCAGCTGCTTCCATGGTGGTCGTGGGGGCGCGGCGTGACGGCGCTCGCGCTGCTGTACTTCGTCAGCCTGCTGACGCTATGGCGCGCCATGGCCAGTCGGGTCTTCGTGGCCCTGGTGCCGCCTCGCGCGACGCTGGTGCTCGACCACACCCACGCGGGCAGCCTGGTGGCGCAGACGCTTCGCGCCTCGCTGCCGCGCCACGCCAACTACCCGCTGGTGTGTGCCAACACCCATCCGGACCTTCGGCAGCTGGTGCGGGCCAGGGGCGTTCGCCAGGTGGTCGTGGGACGCGGCGGCTCCATGGGGCCGGTGGTGGCGCAGGAGCTCGTCGCCCTGCGTGCGATGGGGGTGCGGGTGGTCGATCCGATTCGCTTCTACGCCGAGCTCACCGGCCGCATTCCCGTGCGGCACGTCGATGCGGCAAGGCTGGTCTTTGGCGTGTTCGACACCACGCCTTCGGCTCACCGTCGCACCCTCGCCCGTCTGGTGGACGTCGGCGCGGCGTCGGTGCTGCTCGTGCTGTCGGCGCCGGTGGTCGCGGTGGCCGCGCTCGCCATCAAGCTCACCAGCCCAGGCCCGGTGTTCTACAGCCAGGAGCGCCTCGGGCTCCACCGCAAGCCCTTCCGCATCCACAAGCTGCGCACCATGCGCGTCGACGCCGAGAGTGCCACCGGTCCGGTCTGGTCTCGGGGCGCGGCCGACGACCGCATCACGGCGGTGGGCCGATGGCTACGGCGCACGCGGATCGACGAGCTGCCGCAGCTGTGGAATGTCCTGCGCGGCGACATGGCCCTGGTGGGTCCTCGTCCCGAGCGTGCGACCTTCGTGCGCGTGCTCGATGAGCGCATTCCGCACTATGGCCTGCGCTTCTCGGTGCCTCCGGGCCTCACCGGATGGGCGCAGGTGGCCCACCGATACGCGGCGTCGGTGAGGCAGTCCGAGGCCAAGCTCGAGTACGAGCTGTACGGCATCGAGTGCATGTCTCCGGCGCTGTACGTCGCGGTGCTGCTTCGCACGATGCAGACCGTGCTGCTGCGACCGGGTTCGTAGGGGGAACGATGCTGCACGCCATGTCGGTCGATGTCGAAGACTGGTTTCACGCCCACAACCACGCCTCCAACCTTCCGCACACCACCTGGGACGGGCTCGACCAGCGGGTGGGTCCCAACGTCGAGCGACTGCTCTCGCTCTTCGCCAGACACCAGCTGCGCGTCACCTTCTTCGTGCTGGGCTGGGTGGCCGATCGGCAGCCGGATCTGGTTCGTCGAATCGTGGACGCCGGCCACGAGGTGGGCACCCACGGATACGGCCACGACAGCCTGCTCGCGCTCGGCCCGGACACCCTGCGAGACGACGTCGAGCGCTCCCTGGAGGTGCTGCACAAGGCCGGTGCTCGGCGCGTTGTCGGCTACCGCGCACCCAGCTTCTCGATCGTGCACCGCACCTGGTGGGCCCTCGATGTCCTGCGGGGCCTCGGGCTGGTGTACGACTCGTCGGTGGTGCCGACGGGCCTGCACCCTGACTACGGCGTACCCGATGCACCCAAGGATCCGTGGCAGCACTCGAGCGGTCTGTGGGAGCTGCCACCGGGTGTCGCGCCCTGGGCCGGGCACCACGTTCCCGTCGGTGGGGCCTGGTTTCGCTCCCTCCCCTACGCGGTGACGCGCATGGCGATGCAGCACATCCAGGACGCCGGCAGGCCGGCGGTCTTCTACCTGCACCCGTGGGAGCTGGATGCCGCGCAGCCGCTGTTTGGCCTGTCTCGCTGGCGTCGCATGCGCCAGCGCATCGGCCTGCAGCAGACGGCCCAGCGCCTGGAGCGCCTGCTGACCGAGTTCCGCTTCGGCACGCTCGGTGAGGTGCTGGGGCGGTATTCGGGGGAGTAGCTGCCACCGTCCTGCTGGACTACCCGCGTGCCGCCTCCCTCCCCGACACCCGCGCCTGCCACACCACCACGATCGCCGGCAGCAGCAGCTCCAGGACGATGTCGATCTGAAAGAGGAGCCGCGGCTCGCCGACCGTGACCCAGCTGAGCACGCGGCACAGCGCGCCGAGGCCCACGCCGCCCGCCAGGATGCGGATGAGGGCGGTCTCTTGCTCCACCCTGGGGATCACGTAGACGAAGACCAGCCCGATGGTGAAGTAGAGCGCCGACAAGAAGCGGTACACGTTGTCGTGATCCGGGGTGGGCACGTCGGTGAAGCGGGCCCAGCCGAACGCCATGCCGAGGGCGCCGAACACCAGCGGCACCGCCGCGCACAGGGCGATCAGGACCTGTAGACCGCGGCGACTCGTCAACTCCACCTCCAGCACTCTCGGCGCCGACCATAGCAAGCTCGGGGCGTGGGCCGCGTACGTGGAGCGCCCGCTCGGACCGCGTCAGGCCGGGGCGGCGCCGTAGGCCCCATCCCCCACATGCCACCAGGCCGACAGCGCCGTCCCGAAGTACAGCGCCTGCAGGCCGAGCCCCACCATCAGTAGGGACCCGGGTACCGGGAGGGCCCACTCTGCAAGCGTCGCGATGACCAGCAGCCCCACCGTCCAGGGCAGCAAGGCCCGCTCGCGGATCACCGCCCAGCCGGCGAGCAGCAGGGCGCACTCGATGCCCCAGACCAGGTGGGGCACCCATGGCTGTCCACTTCGAGCCGGCTACGCCCGTCCTACCGAGCCCACTCCCGAGTCGCCCAGCTCCACAGCGCCGTCGTGTCGGCCAGCTCGCTGTTGGACTCGACTCCGACGGGCCAGTCCTTGCTGTTGGGCAGCAGGCAGCTGGTCAGCCTGGCGTCGCCCTGGTAGCTGCGGCACAGCAGGTCGCCGTCCTCGATCTTGGTGAAGTGTTCGTCGACGCGGTTGCGCTTCATCCACGGGCCGATGCCGTCCACGAGCGCTTCTTCTTTCTGGCCATGCGAGGGGTAGCGCTGGTAGCGCAGCACGGGGATGGGACGGGCTTGCTCGCAGCGCAGGCTGTGCTTGGGCAGGTCGACCATCACCAGCGCGTCGGGAATGCGGCTGTTGCAGGCCCACTCTTCGGCCGCGAGCGCGCCTCCGCGAAAGCCGACCGCGAGCACGCGCTCACAGCCGGGCAGCTCCTTGGGCGGCTCGTCGCCCAGGAACAGCCGCACGCCGTCCATCCCCGGAAGGATGCCCGGCTTGACGTTGAGCGCCACGATGCAGTCGGAGGGCACGGCGGGCTCGGAGCCCCCGCAGCTGGCCAGACCGGCTGCTCCCAGCAGTGCCGCTGCGAATGCTGTACGCGTCGTCATGGTCGGCTGTTAACCCCGTCGGCTCATGGTCTGGCTGTGGATCATCAACCTGCTCGCCTGTCAGGAGCCCTTCGGGACCGACAGGCACGATCTGGAAGGGTTCCGGATCGCCGCGATGACGGCCACCGCAGACTCGGACGGCGTGCACCCCAGAGCCGCCCTGGTCACCGACGGGCACCTGTGGTCGCACGAACCCGTCACCCTCGAGTGGCACGCCACCGACGACCCCCAGCAGCTCGCCCCCGACCGACTGGCCGAGCTGGGCGCGCCCGTGGCCACCGGCCCCGCCCCGGTGTTGAGCGGCGACACCACCGGCATCGGCGTGGTCGCCACCTGGCCCTCCGGAGAGCAGCGCGCTGCCTGGCTCGCGGTGGTGCCCGACCGGGTTCGTGTCGACGGCGTGCGCCTGTCCGTGGTCGAGGGCGCTGAGGTGTCGACGATCACGGGCTCCGAGCTGGCCCTGGCCTCTCGCCGCACCTGGACCACCACTCAGGCCGACTTCGTGCCCATCGAGGGCTTCGCCCGCCTGGTGGCCATCGTGGACGACCCCGCCGACCCGCCCCAGCTGCGCTGGATGGCGACGGGCGAGCAGGGCACCTTCTTCGAGCTCGACGCGACCTCCACCGACTGGGCGGCCGGTCGCCTGCTGGTCGACGACGACGAGGTCGAAGAGCGCCGCAGCTCCACGGCCGGGGTCAGCACCCTGCTCGCCCTGGCGGTGGGCCCCACGGGAGCGGCCGACTGGGCTGTGCGCGAGCTGTGGCTGGGCGAGCCCGACGGCGGCATCGAGACCTCGTCGGCGCGCTGGATGGCCACCGACGCCACGCCAGAGGGCCGCTACCTTCGCGGAACGCTCGAAGCCAGCGACAGTGCACCCACCGGCCTGGTGCTCACCGGCGTGGTCGAGGCCACCCCCGCCATCGGCAAGCCCGACCCCTGGAGCACCGAGGGCCTGCCCTGCCAGGGCGTGGCGGGGCCCTTCGATCCCAGCTGGCTCGTCGACGGCCGCTGCACGCGCTCGGACGTGGTGGGCTCGACGGTCGTGGTCGAGTTGCCATGATCGTCGCCCTGCTGGCGCTGGCCGCTGCGGCCGCTCCGGTGAGCGGCGTGGTCAAGCTGCGCGGCTCCGGCGACCCGCTGCCTCAGGTCGACGTTCGGCTGCTGGGCGCCGACAGCGGTGTGCTCACCGACCCGGAGGGCCGGTGGACGCTCGATCTGCCCGATGGCGCGGTTCAGCTCCAGTTCACCAGCGACACCCACCACCCCGTCACCCTCGACCTGCTGCTGCCCACCGCGGACACACCCACCATCTTCATGGCCGAGGCCACGGTGTACGAGATCGTGGTCGAGTCCTTCAAGCCCAGCGCGCACACCACCCGGCACCTGGTCGACGCCGAGATGGCCCTGGAAACCCCAGGAACCCTCGAAGATAGCGTGCGCCTGGTGCAATCCCTTCCCGGGGTCAGCGTGCGCCGCGAGTACTCGCCGGGGCAGGCGGATCTGTCGGTTCGCGGCTCGTCCCCGGGCGAGAACCGGTACATGCTCGACGGCGTCGACGTGCCGTACCTGTACCACTTCAACCAGTACGCCAGCGTCTTCCCCACCACTCAGATCGACACCCTCGAGCTGTTCCCGTCCACCTTCGGCACCGAGTACGGCGACGCGGTGGGCGCCATCGTCGACGCGCGCAGCCGGCAAGACCGCCCCGGTGCGCTGCACGGCAGCGTCGGCCTATCGACGGTCATGGCCAGTGCCTCGGTGAGCGCGCCGGTGGGCAAGAAGGGGTGGTGGGTGGCCGGCTCGGGTCGCCGCTCCTACCAAGACCTGTTCGGCGAGCAGACGGCCCAGTTCACCCTGTGGCCCCGCTTTGGCGACTTCGCGCTGCGCGCCGGCCGCGACGGCGACAACGGGCGTGGCGTCCAGGTCTTTGCGTGGGGCGCGAACGACGCCTACGACCGAGCAGTGGGCGAGCTCGACCTGCTCGATCCCGTCGAGGCCTCAGCGACGCCCTCGTTCGGCTATCGGCGCAGCTTCCAGGTGGCCGGGGTCGAGACCTTCCGCGAGGGCGCCACCGGCGAGTCGCGCTGGGTCAACGCCGTCGTGCACGACCGGCTGCGCAGCCGGGTGACCGGCGGGGGCACCCAGGACGTGGACACCCTGCGCTGGAACAGCCGCGCGCGCGCCGAAGACAAGGTCAGCGACCACTGGCTGCTGGCCGGGGGCGCCAACCTGCGCCTGGATGGCACCTCGCTGCGCGTGCAAGGCGCCGACGAACCCCTGGTGCCCATCGCGCGCGAAGCGGCGGCCCTCGCCCGAGGCATCGACACCGACCAGACCCTTATGCGCGCTCGTGGCGCGGTGTTCGGAGAGGCCCACTGGCTGCTCGGTGATCTGCGCATCATGCCGGGGCTGCGCCTGCCCCTCGACACGGCATCCCTGTCCGACGAGCGCGCCGTCCTGCTGCCCGAGCCCCGCCTGTCCATGCGATGGCAGGCGGCCGAGCAGACCCAGATCAAGGCCGCGACCGGCTTCTACCAGCAGCTGCCGGACAACGAGCGCCTGCTGACCTTCCCGGAGCTGCCGACCACGCGCGCCCTGCAGGCCAGCGTCGGCATCGAGCAGACCGTCGCCGGCCGCCTCGAGTTCAGCGCCGAGAGCTACATCGAGGCGCTCGACGACCAGGTGCTGCTGCAGCCCGGCGGCGAGCCCGCCATCGGGCAGGGCCGCGCCTGGGGATTCGAGCTGGTCGGCCGCTACCGCCTGCGCGAGACCTTCTTCTTGTGGACGTGGTTCGCCATCGCCCGCAGCCAGCTGCGGCCTGACCAGGAGTGGGTGTCGATGGACGGCGATCAGCCCGTTTCGGCGGGGCTGGTGGCGTCGTGGGACATCAGCAAGGGGTGGAACGTGGGCGCGCGCTGGCGCTTCGGGTCGGGGCTGCCCTACACCCCCATCGATGGCAGCATCTACGTGGCTGGCGAGGACAGCTGGCTGGCGGTGCCGGGCAAGACCAACAGCGCGCGGCTGCCGGCGTACCAGAAGTTCGATCTGCACGTCGAGAAGAAGTGGTCGTTCCAGCGCTGGAGCCTGTCGATGTACGTCGAGGCCTGGTACGTGCCCAAGCCCAGCGCCCAGCTGTACCCCACCTGGAACTACGACTACCGCGAGCAGGGGTGGGTGGTCGGGCCGACCTTCCTGCCGCTGGCAGGGGCGCGGGCGGAGTTCTAGGGATCTCGGGGTCTGGCAACCAATGGTCGCCAGCCGATTCGCTGTTCATGCCGTTTGACGGCGGACGGGGGATCCCGATTACCAATGGTCGCCCCGTTCGGAAGGGGCCCCGTGGGCGGCGCTCAACACGGGCCATGTCCAGGCTGCGGGCCAGCGGCGCCCCGGTGACCATTGGTAATCGCGGGCAGGGTCAGTCCGCGGATGCGCCAAATCACGGGATCCACAGCTGACCATTGGTTGCCAGACCCCCCGACCCCCCGCCTCACCGATCCGCCGCCACCAGACACAGCGCGTAGCCGTCGTAGTGCACGCTGTTGATGTTCCCGCTGTCGCAGGTGCTGCCCGAGTCGGTGGTGATGTGGTGGCTGGGGCACGCACCGGCCCGGTACAGCGGGCAGTAGTGGTTCATCTCGAGCTCGTTGACGCCCTGATCGAGCCAGAACGTGCCCACGTACAGCCGCGAGCCCGAGGGCGCGCCATTGTTGTCGACGTCCACCACGATCCACTCGTCGCCGCAGTTGCCGTAGAACGGCATGCCGCTGGGCTCGGTGGCGTTCGAGATGCGAAAGAAGCTGGACTCGTTGCGCTGCCCGCTCCCCGACTCCGCCAGCATCACGCTGTACGCGTGGTACCAGCCCTCCTGGCTCGCCAGGATGTCGCCGCCGGCCGAGGTGTTGCTCCACGAGCCCACCATGATGTCGCCGCCCTGCCACGCCGCGAGCACCCCGTCTGCGCAGTCTTCCCCGGTGAGCGTGGGGGGCACGCCCCCCTCGGGCCAGGGAACGTCGCTCGACTCATCGTCGTCTTCGGCGTCACCGGGTTCTGCGCTGTCGCCTATTCCCGGATCCAGGGGCTCTTCGTGCTGCCCGTCCAATCGGTCGGGGTGCACGCTGAAGTCGTATTCGTTGCAGCCCAGGGCCAAGAGCCACAGCGCCGCCAGGGTCACCACTCGGGTCGTGTTCATCGTTGCTCCACAGAAGCCGGCAGAGGCCGGTTGCTCCTCCCATGTGCAACCCGGGTGCCATCGCTGAGACGCCGTCGTGACCGGGTCCTCAGCGAGATGAGCGGCATTTCTGCCGCGACGGCACACGGGCAGAGGACGGCGGGATCGCCGCAATGCCGAACCTGTTCGCCGGACACGCGGTCATACTGCGAGCGAATGCGCCCACGCCTGCTCCTGCTGCTGCTGTTCCCGGTCGCCCTCGCGGTCGCCGCCGAGCCCTTCGACTTCGGCTTCACCGAGGGGCTGGCCCCGATCGCGCTGGGCGAGGGCGCCGACAAGGCACGCGACCCCGAGCGCTGCGGCGTGTGCCACCAGGCCCAGCTCGCCGACTGGAAGGGCAGTCGGCACCGGGTGGCCCACAGCAACGCCATCTACCAGGCCGGCCTGATGGCGGAGCCCAAGGCCTTCTGCGTGTACTGCCACTCCCCGCTCGAAGGGCAAGCCGACGAGGTCATCGCCAACCTGGACTGGTACGCGTCGCAGGACCCTCGCACGCACGGGCGAGCCGCTCCGGCCGCGCTGCAGCCCGAGCCCCAGGCCCAGCACGGCATCAGCTGTGCCGTCTGCCACTTTCGGGACGGCGAGGTGCTGTCGGCCAGCGTCTCGGGCAATGCACCACACGCCAGCCGCGAGGCCGCGCTCATGGCCTCGGGCGACTTCTGCGCCGGCTGCCACCAATTCCGCATGCCGGCCTTCCACGACGGCGAGCTGACCCTGACCGACACGCCCATGCAGAGCACCTGGAGCGAGTGGGTCGCCTGGACCCAGGCTGGCGGCACGTCCACCTGCCAGGACTGCCACATGCCCGAGGGCCGGCACCTGTTTCGTGGCGCGCACGATCAGGCGTGGCTGCGGGACAGCGTGAAGGTCAAGGTGGCCCGCCGGGGCGACGAGGCGCGCTTTCGGGTCTCGAGTGTCGGCGTGGGCCACAGCCTGCCCAGCGGCGACCTGTTCCGGAACATGACGCTGGAGGTCCACGGGGCCGAGGACTGGCGGGTCGTCGCCCGCTTCGGCCGCGACTTCGAGGTCACCGCCGACGAGGCCACCGGCGAGGTCACCAAGCAGCTGGTGGGCGACACGAGCCTGCAGCCCGGCGAGACGAGGGAGATCCGGGCGCCGGCCAGCAAGGGAGACCGCTGGAGGCTGCGCTACCACTATGGCTCGGACGTCGACGAACAGCGAGGGCTGCTGGACGTCGAGTCGATCGTGATCGTGCTCGCTGAGGGTGAGGTATGAGCCTGCCTACAGACCCCACTTGTTCTCGAGGTAGCTCCACACCGTGGACAGCTGAGCCGAATCCAGCGCACCGTCGTACACCGCGATCTCTGCGACCTGCCCGTTGCTGAACTCGCTCGTGCACAGATGCCCGCTGGTGCACAGGCCGTTGGGTCCGGTCACGCCGCCGCTATTGCTGAACAGCTGGTTCCGATCCTCGTAGATGGTGCTGGCCGAGCCCGTCATCACCGACGTCCACATGTGCCATGCCGTGTCCGACCCCGGCGAGCCGGAAGGGCTGATCCACCCTTCGTGGTAGGCCTGACGGCGACCGCCGCCCCAGAAGCCGAGCAGCCAGTTGTTGTTGAGGCCCGAGAGCATGCGGCTGTTGGCACCGCCGACATGGCGTCCGACGTAGATGACTGTCGCCGGTGCGGGGAAGTTCACGTCGACCGACAAGGTGTCCTGCCGGGACGCTACATGCGTGAGCACGGGCAGGCCGTTGAGCTGTCCGGTCTGCAGGTCCGGCTGCTGGGACGCGGTGGACTGGGTCCAGTGGTTTCCGTTGCCGGACTGATCGGTCCACTGCGCGACGTTGGTGCCGGTGGACGTCACCACGCCGGCGTCGGCCATGACCCACGTCAGAAGGCCGGGAATGCCCGCGGGGCTGCCGGTCTGGAGCGAGAAGCCCGTCCACTGGTCGTTGACGCAGATCTCGATGCGGCTGCCCGTCCAGCGCATCGCGCCGGCGTGGCTGCTGTCACAGGTGCTGGCGTCGCCGCCGAGGGTCAGCGAGCCGCCGAGGGTGCCGCCCGCGATGTCGAGGGCGCCCACGTCGCTCGCGGTCGCGGTGTCGGGGAGGGCCCCGATGTCCGCCGCGGTGGTGGTGCTCGGCAGCGCACCGACATCGGCCGCGGTGTGGCTGTGGTCGCCGGCGGCGACGTCCCCCGAGCCCGTGCCGACCGGGAGTCGGCCCAGACCGAACACGCCCGTGGTGATGACGCTCGCGTCGAGGTTCGACGGAGAGGCCAACGCACTGCAGGTCCACGCGCTCCCGTCCCACACCAGCACGTCGTCGGCACTGCAGCCGGTCACGGTCGCCAGCGTGTCGTCGTCGCCATCATCGATGCCGGCCGGCAGGCCCGTCACCTGGGACCAGTCGATGCCCCCGGACACACTCTCGGCGACCGACGCGCGCACCGCGAAGGGCGACGTCGAGAGCTTGATTCGAGTGGGCAGCTCTGAGCCGGCGTCGACCGTGAGCCCCAGCCACAGATCATCGTCGTCGAAGTCGTCGGTCGCGAGCGCGCTGGAGGACCCCAGGGTCACGCTGAAGTACCCGTCGTCGAAGACCTCGCCGGTGAAGCTCTCGCTCCAGATGGCGGTGCCTCCGGACGGGGCGTCGTACAGGGCGAAGTCGAGGTGGTGGGCCCCATCGAGGGGCAGGCCCGCCGAGTCGAAGAGGCGTCCCTGGTGAGAGAGCTCGAGCGGCACGGCGATGGCGATGCTGGGTAGGGCGAGGGCCAGGAGGACGAGATGGCGCATGGAGGACTCCGTGAGAAGCGGCAGTGTACCAGTCCAACCACCCCCTGGCTCGAGGGGGGGGCCACAAATGAGCCCCCAGGGGCGGGCGCGCACGGTACCTTTCCCGTCCTGGAGGATCCATGACCTACCGCGTCACCCTGATCGAGGGCGACGGCATCGGGCCCGAGGTCACCGGCGCCACCGCGGCCGTGCTCGAGGCCGCCGGAGCCCCGATCGAGTGGGAGCGCGTGTCGGCCGGCATGGCGGCGTTCGAGTCCACCGGAAACCCGCTGCCCGACGGCGTCTTGAAGTCCCTGCGCAGCAATCGCATCGGCCTGAAGGGCCCGCTCGGCACCCCGAAAGGCGGCGGATTTCGCAGCGCGAACGTACAGCTGCGGCAGAAGCTCCAGCTGTTCACCGGGTGGCGGCCGGTGCTGTCGATGCCGGGCGTCAAGAGCCAGTACAGCGGCGTCGACGTGGTGGTGCTTCGCGAGAACACCCAGGGCCTGTACGCGGGCATCGAGCACGAAGTGAACCCCGGCACCATCGTCAGCCTCAAGGTGAGCAGCCGCGAGGCGGGCGAGCGCATCGCGCGCTGGGCCTTCGAGTACGCGCGCAACGCTGGCCGGCGCAAGATCACCGTCTGCCACAAGAAGAGTGTGCTGCCCCTGGCCGACGGCGCCTTTGTGGACGCCTTCTTCAACGTGGGCCGCGACTACCCCTTCGTGCAGCAAGAGGAGCAGGCCCTCGACGACGTGTGCATCGGGCTGGCCCAAGACCCCGCCGACTACGACGTACTGCTGCTGCAGAACCTGTACGGCGACATCCTGTCCGACCTGTGCGCCGGCCTGGTGGGCGGTCTGGGAGTCGTTCCCGGCGCCAACGTGGGCGACAAGATCGCCGTGTTCGAGGCCGTGCACGGCACCGCCCCCGACATCGCCGGCAAGGGCATCGCCAACCCACTGGCGGTGCTCATGTCCGGGGTGCTGATGGTGGACTGGATGGGCGAGCGAAAGGTGGCCCAGCGCGTGCGCGAGGCCATCTGGACCGTGCTCGAAGATGGCAGCGTGCTCACCGGCGACCTGGGCGGCAGCGCCAACACCGCCGAGTTCACCGAAGCCCTGATCGAGGCCCTTCCCCGATGAGCAAGACCATGACCGGCAAGACCATCACCGTCGTTCCCGGCGACCAGACCGGGCCCGAGATCACCGCGGCCGTCACCCGGGTGCTCACCGCCCTGGGCCTTGGCTTGAGCTACGACGTGCACGAGGCCACCGGCGGCGAGGTGCCGGCCGCGCTACTCGAGTCGGCGCGTCAGACGGGCGCGGTGCTCATGGCCTTTCAGCGCGGCCGTCGCGACGAGGGCATCCTGCCGCCCATCGTGCACCTGCGCGAAAAGCTCGGCATCTACGCCAATGTTCGGCCGCTGCACAACCTGCCCAACGTGGCCGCCCGGCACAGCGGCGTCGATCTGGTGGTGGTGCGCGAGACCGCCGAGGGCGTGTACCGGCACCTCGAGCACGAGACCATTCCCGGGGTGTACGAGTCGGTCGCCGTGACCACGGCCGAGCAGTGCAACAACATCGCTCGCTTCGCCTTCTCGTACGCGCGCCGCCACGGACGCAAGCGCGTGACCGTGGTGCACAAGTCGAACATCCTCAAGAAGTCCGACGGGCTCTTCCTCAAGACGGGGCTCACCGTCTCGCGCGACTACCCCGAGATCGAGGTCGACGAGTGCATCGTCGACGCCCTGTGCATGAAGCTCGTGCTCGACCCCAGCCGCTTCGACGTGCTGCTGTGCAACAACCTCTTCGGCGACATCGTGAGCGACATCGCGGCCGGCCTCACTGGGGGGCCGTCCAACTGCCCGAGCCTGAACTTCGGCCCGGACGGCCTTGGTGTGTTCGCCGCCCCGCACGGCGACCCGGCCGATGCCGTGGGCACCGGGCGCGCCAACCCGCTGGCCCTGCTGCTGCCGAGCGTGTCGCTGCTGCGCCACATCGGCCACGACGATGGCGCCGACCAGCTGATGGCCGCCATCAACACCACGCTCGAGAGCGAGATGCTGCCCATCGCCCTGGGCGGAGAGGCCAGCTGCGATGGGTTCGCAGATGCGGTGATCGGGCGGTTGTAGGGGGTGCGGCGCCGGCGGCCCTACTCCCCGCCGACCCCCGCCAGCAGATCCTCGTACGCCGCCCGAACCTCCGGCGCGTCCACGCTCAGGCTGGCCCCGTGGTGGTGTCCGCTCACCTCCACATAGGTGGCCTGCTCGAAGATCTGGGCCAGGGCGCGGCCGTTGCCCACCGGAACCACGCCGTCACCGCTGTCGTGGGCGATGAGCATGGGCATGTCCAGGGTGAGCTCGCGGGTCAGGAAGGGGTCTCGAACCAGCAGCACCGCCGGGTAGATGGGGAAGCGCCCACCGGCGACGTCGCGAATCGAGGTGAAGGTGCTCTCGAGCACCAGCGCCGCGGGATGTTTCTGGGCCGCCAGCTGGCTGGCGACCCCGCCTCCCAGGCTCTTGCCGTGGATGACGATGCGCTCGGGCGGGATGCCGAGGGTCTCGGTGGCGTAGGCCCAGGCCGCGCGGGCGTCCTGCACCAGGCCGGTCTGGCTGGGGCTGCCCTCGCTGCCCGGGTAGCCGCGGTAGGCCACGATCACCACGTCCCAGCCCAGCTCCACCAGCTGTCGGTGCAGATCGAGGCGGGCCACCGTCTCGGCGTTGCCCGGGAAGAAGAGCACGGCGCGCTCGCCGCTGGCGGGCACGTGCCAGCCGTACAGCTTCACTCCGTCTTCGGCCACGAGGTCGAGCGTGCGGGTGCCGGACAGCTGGGCCAGCTTGTCGAGCTGGGCGCGGGGCACGTCTGGTGCCGGGAAGATCAGCGAGCGCTGCGCGACGTACAGCACGGCGCCGAAGAACAGGTACAGGCCCAGGGCGAACAGGCCGACCCGAGCGAAGGGACTATCGAGGATCGTGGCGATCACGACGCCTCAGCAGGCCCAACAGCACCAGCGCCAGGCCCATGCCGCCTCCCGGAGGGGGGGCCGTCCGACAGCCGCCTCCGTCCGGGGCTCCTCCGTCGGGCGCCGCTCCACCGCCACAGCCCCAGTTGCTGCCCTCGTCGCCGCCGGTGTCGGTGACGATCTCCTGGAAGTTCGACTCGCCCGGGGTCGGCGAGCGGTCCAGGAACCAGTCGTCGGGGTGGTTGGAGTCGACGCCGTCATCGACGCGCGCCAGCGAGAAGTCCGAGCCGGGGTTGGGCGAGCTGCCGGCCACGTTGCCGTTCTCGTCGGTATGGCCGTCCTCGACGCCGCCGTACACCACCACGTCGACGGTGGCGCCCTCGCAGTCGAGCAGGCGAACCGTGTCACCGCCGCCGCCATTGGTGATCGACAGGCCCACGGTGACGTCGGCCGACTCGACCATCTGGTCGCCGATGACGAACCACTCGCCGGGCCCGATGGTGAGCTCACCGGGCAGGGTGACGTCCGGTCCGTACTCGTCGTTCTTGCTGGCGAAGACCAGGCTCCAGCTGTCGATGCGCACCGGCTCGGAGCCGGCGTTGTACAGCTCGACCCACTCGGCCAGCACGTCGCCATCGGAGCCGCCCGGATCGGGCAGGAACTCGTTGATGACGACGGAGCCATCGCTGGGGAAGCACTCCACCAGGGGGTTCGCGGCACCGGGAGTGGGGCTCGGGCTCACCACGAAGTCGGCGGCGGAGTCGTCGGTGTCGACCCCGTTCTCTCGGCGAGCGGCGGAGTGCCCCGACCCCGGTGCGGCGGCCAGGCTGGTGGCCACGTCGCCCGAGTCGTCCCAGACGGCGTCTTCGTTCTCGATCCCGTACACGACGGTGTCGATGGCGGTTCCCTCGCAGTCGATCAGGCGAATGCCGTCGCCTCCCGAGCCACTTCCCAGCCCGAGCTTCTCGTCGATGACATCGGCCCCGGCGACGTTGGGCTCGCCCACCAGCAGGTAGTCGCCGGCCGCGATGGTGGTCTCGGCGGGCAGCGCGGCCTTCACCGCGTAGCTGTCTTCGCTGCTGGCCGCGGTGATGGCCCAGCCGTCCAGGCGAACGTCCGCGGTGCCCGGGTTGTACAGCTCGACCCACTCCAAAAGCACCTCGGCGTCGGAGCCCTCGGGGTCGGACACGAACTCGTTCACGACCACCACCGCGCCAGGCTCGCACACCGGCGGCGGCGGGTTGGCGGCGCCGGGGGTGGGCAGGCACAGCTCGTAGAAGTCGGCGCCGGAGTCGTTGGTGTCGTCGCCGTCGAAGCGCCGCACGATCGAGCAGTCGTCGCTGGGAGAGGGCGGCAGGTCGATGCCCACGCTGCCCGAGTCTTCGAGCATGCCGTCGTCGTTGGTATTGCCGTACAGCGCGGTGTCGACCACCGTTCCGGCGCAGTCGACCAGGCGCACGCCGTCGCCGCTGCTGCCGCTGCCCAGCCCCAGGGTGGTCACCACGTCGGCGCCACCGACGTTGGCCTCGCCCAGCAGCAGCCAGTCGGCGTCGGCGATGATGTGGGTGTCGTCGAAGCTGTGGCGCACGGTCCAGTTGTCGGCCGAGGTGGCGGTCTGGACCGTCCAGCCGGACAGGTTGATGGCGGCGCCGGTGCCGTTGTACAGCTCGACCCACTCGGCCATCGCGGTGCTGTCGGCGCCAGCCGGGTTGGCCAGGAACTCGTTGACCACGATGCCCGCGCCGGCCAGGGGCTCACACAGCGGAGGCTCGGGATTGTCGCCGCCGATGGTGGCGCCGCTGGCGATGGTCCAGTCGTCGCCGGCCTGATCGGTGTCGACCCCGTCCAGGATGCGGGCCAGGACGTCGTCTTCGCCGGGGCTGGGCGCGACACTGGTGGCGGCGCTGCCCGACTCGTCGGTGATGCCGTCGTCGTTGTTGGGGCCGTACACCACCACGTCGACGACGGTGCCGTCGCAGTCGACCAGGCGCAGGCCGTCGCCGCCCGAGCCGCTGGGCAGCGACAGGGGATCGACGGTCAGGTCGGCGCCGACGACGGCTGGCTCGCCCACCACGTACCAGTCGCCGGCCACGATGGTGTCTGCGTCGGTGAACGCGGCCCGCACCGACCACGAGTCCGACGTGGCGGTCTCGAGCAGCCAGCCATCGAGGCTCTGATCGACGCCGCCGCGGTTGTGCAGCTCGACGAACTCGAGGTCGACGTCGCCGTCGACGCCGGCGGGATTCACGAGGAACTCATTGAGCAGCACGTCGCCGGTCGACGCAGCGCACACGGCCGGATCGGGGTTGTTGGCGCCGACGGTGGCGGTGGCGGCGATGGCCCAGTCATCGCCCGCCATGTCGGTGTCGACACCGTCGACGATGCGGGCAAGCACGTCGCCCTCGCCGGGGTTGGGGGCCACGCTGGTGGCGGCGCTGCCCGACTCGTCGGTGACGCCGTCGTCGTTGTTGGGGCCATACACGACCACATCGGCGACGGTGCCCTGGCAGTCGACCAGGCGCACGCCGTCGCCGCCGGTGCCACCGGGGAGGGCCAGCGGATCGACGGTGACGTCGGCGCCCGTGACCGCGGGCTCGCCCACCACGAACCAGTCGCCGCTGGCGATCACGTCGGCGCTGCCCAGGGTGGCGCGGATCAGCCAGGTGTCGGAGGAGGCCGACTCGATGGTCCAGCCCTCCAGGCTGCGGTCGCCCGAGCCGGCGTTGTACAGCTCGACGAACTCGAGATCGACGTCGGCATCGGTGCCTGTGGGGTTGACCAGGAGCTCGTTGAGGCTGACGTCGCCGGCGTAGGGCTCGCAGGCGGGCGGATCGGGGTTGTCGGCGCCGATGGTGGGTGCGGTGTCGATCTGCCAGTCGTCGCCGGACAGATCGGTGTCCACCCCGTCGACGATGCGGGCCAGGGACTCGTCTTCGCCGGGCTGGGGAGCCACGCTGGTGGCGGCGCTGCCCGAGTCGTCGACGATGCCGTCGTCGTTGTCGGGGCCGTACACCACGGTGTCCACGATGGTGCCCTCGCAGTCGACCAGGCGCAGGCCGTCGCCGTTGCTGCCGCTGGGCAGTGACAGCGGGTCGAAGACCGCGTCGACCGGGCTGACCAGCGGCTCGCCGATGACGAACCACGCGCCCGGCCCCACGATGTGGGTGTCGTCGAGGGTGGCGCGCACCGTCCAGGAGCCCGAGGTGCTGGTCTCGACCATCCAGCCGGACAGGTTGCGGTCGCCCGAGCCGGTGTTGAACAGCTCGATCCACTCCAGGTCGACGTCGGCGTCGACGCCCGCCGGGTTCACCAAGAACTCGTTGAGCAGGACCTCGCCGGCGGTGGGCTCGCACAGCGGCGGATCGGGGTTCATCGCCCCCGGGGTGGGCACCGGGTCGCTGACGAAGTCGAAGGAGCTGTCGTCGGTGTCTGCGCCGTCGGGCTGTCGGGCCAGGGACTCGCCGCCCACCGGGTCCGGCGCGGGCGCCGCGGTGGCGCCCAGGTCGTCGAGCCAGCCGTCGCTGTTGTCGGAGCCATAGACCACCGTGTCGATGGGCGCGTCCTGCTCGTCGACGATGCGCACCGCGTCGGAGTTGCTGCCCGCATTGCCCATCGCCAGTACGGCGGTCACGTCGGCGCCGGTGATGTTGGTCTCGCCGATGAGGTAGTAGCCGCCGGCATCGATGCGCGTGTCGGCGCCAAAGGTGTGCAGCTCGCTGTAGCCGCTGGTGCCGCCCTCGAGCATCCAGCCGTCGATCCACACCGGCACGGCCAGGGTGTTGAACAGCTCGACGAACTCGTTGCCGGTGTCGCCGCCCGAGGGGTCGGGCAGCAGCTCGTTGATGACGACCTCGCCGGGCTGGATGGGCTGGTTGGCGGCCCCGGGGGTGGCCTTGCGGGCCAAGATGAAGTCGACCGAGCTGTCGTCGCTGTCGGTGGCCTCGGTGGCGCGGGCCAGGGCGCGGTCGTCGCCGGGGGCCGGGGCGGGCGCGGCGGTGGCGGCCTGATCGTCGAGCCAGGCTTCGGTGCTGTTGTCGGGGCCGTAGACCACGGTGTCGATGACGCCCGCGCTCTCGTCGAGCAGGCGCACCGCATCGGCCCCGGATGCGGCATCGCCCAGCGCGAGGGTGGCGGTGAAGTCGGCCGTGGCCACCCCGCTCTCAGCGATGACGATGTGCGAACCCGCGGAGATGACCGTGCTGGTAGGGAAGGTGAACGCGGTCGCGTAGGCCGTCTCGCCCACCTCGACGGTCCAGTTGTCGAGGGTGACGTCGGAGCTGCCAGGGTTGACGAGCTCGATCCACTCCATGCCGTCGGGGCCGGTGACCACCTCATTGATCAGGATTTCGCCCGGGCTGGCGGCGGTCGCAGCGGCGGGCAGCAGAAGGGCGAGAATGACGGGCAATCGGCGCATCGCAGGCTCCACGAAGGGGGCAGCCTAGCCTAGGCAGAGCGCCGTCGCCGGGGGATGGCGCGGATTGGGGTGTTTGGCGGCGATGGGGGGGATCGTGGGAACGGGGGAGACGGTGTCAGGAGACCATTCTTCGGAAATCCCAGGCCGTTGGTCCACCCGTATCGCTGGCCCGACCCCTGGCAGGTGGCCACACCGGAGCAGGGGCTCCTTGCCGGGGGCGGCGTCAACCCCCATGGGCGGCTTGTTCACCGACCAAGCCCTCCCCATTTCCGAAAAATGGTCTCCTGACACCGTCCGGCCGACACCGTCCGGCCGACACCGTCCGGCTCCATCGGGCTCCATCCGGCTCCCGCCGCCAGCGGCCGCCGTCCCGTCTACCGCCTGCGACGCCTCACCAACACACCGAGAACCCCCAAGACGGCCCACAACCCGCGATCGGGCACGGTGCTGCAGCCCTGTCCGTTCGGCGCGTCCCCGTCCGGCGCGTTGTTGCGGCCACAGCCCCCGCCTGCGCCGCCGCCCCCGCCGGGGTTCTCGACGCGTTCCTGGTAGTTGGTCTCGCCCGGGGTGGCCGACAGGTCGATGAACCAGTCGTCGGTGCTGTTGCTGTCGACGCCGTCCTCGATCCGAGCGAGCGCCTGGTTGCTGCCGGGCTTGGGGTTGTTCTCGCCCACGTTGCCGGCCTCGTCTTCGAGGGCGTCGTCGTTGTTGTCGCCGTAGATCACGACGTCGACGACGGTGCCTTCGCAGTCCACCAGCTTGATCGCGTCGCCGTTGCTGCCGTTGGGCAGCGAGACCTCGGTGATCAGGTCCACGATGGACACCAGCGCGCCACCGGCGACGTAGAAGCCCTCGGCGTCGATGCTCGCGCCCCGCGGCAGCAGGATGTCCGGGTCGAAGTCGCCCGACTGGCCCGCCGCGACGATGCCCCAGCCGTCCAAGGCCAGGGCCGCGCTGCCCGCGTTGTAGATCTCGACGAACTCGGTGCCCGCGTCGCCGTCGGAGCCCTCGGGATCGGTGAGGATCTCGTTGATCACGATCCCGCCGGGGTCTGGCGTGCACGGCGGCGGCTCGGGGTTCGCCGCCCCGGGCGTGAGCTCTTCGGTGGCCGCGAAGTCGACCCCGGAGTCGTCGGTGTCGACCCCGTCATCGGTGCGGGCCAGGGACAGGTTGTCGCCGGGCTTGGGCGCGATCGACGACGCCACCTGGCCGCGGTCGTCGCGCAGCGCGTCCTCGGAGTTGTCGCTGCCGTAGATGATGGTGTCGACCACGTCGCCGTTGCAGTCGCGCAGCAACACCGCGTCGGCGCCGCTGGACGCGTTGGGCAGCGACAGGGTGCGCCCCTCCTCGAGCCGGTGGTCGGCGCCGGCCACCCCGGACTCGCCCACCAGCAGCCAGCTGGACGAGCCGATGCTCGCGCCGTCGCCGAAGGTGTACTTGGCCGATGGGTTGCTGTCGGCCTTGGTCTGGGTGGCGATGGACCACCCGGCGAGGGACACGCTGGAACCGGCGTTGTAGAGCTCGACCCACTCGTTCGGCGAGTCGGTGCCCTCGGGATTGGGCAGCAGCTCGTTGATGACCACGCTGCCACCGGCCTCGCAGGTGGGTGGTGCCGGATTCTGGCTGCCGGGTGTGTTGACCCCGGCGATGGCCCAGTCCACGCCGCACTGGTCGGTGTCGCCGCCATCGGTGATGCGCGCCACGGCCTCGTCATCGCCGGGCTGCGGGGCCAGGCTGCCCGCCACCGAGCCGGTGTCGTCGACGATGGCGTCGCTGTTGTTGTTGCCGTACACCACCGTGTCCACGACGGTGCCGTTGCAGTCGACCAGCCGGATGCCGTCGCCGCTGGAGCCGCTGGGCAGGCCAAAGCTGCTCACCTCGACGTCGGCCGCCGACACATTGGCCTCGCCGATGACGAAGTAGCCGCCGCCGCCGATCTGATCGCCGCTGGTGAGCGTGGCCTTCACCGACCAGTCCGACGAGGTGATGGTCTCGATCGACCAGCCGGCGAGCTGCACCGTCGAGCCGCCGCCGTTGTACAGCTCGACCCACTCGGCCATGGCGACCGAGTCGCTGCCGGCGGGGTTGGCCACGAACTCGTTGAGCTTCACGTTGCCCGACGGCGCACACGCCGCCGCGGTGGGGTTGGAAGCGCCGGGCGTGCCCGAGTCGAGGGTGAAGTCGTCGCCGCTGGCGTCGGTGTCGGCGCCGTCGGGGCTGCGCGCGATCGCCATGCCGTCGGGGGGCTTGGGCGCCAGGCTGCTGGCCTGGGACTGGGTGTCGTCGATGAGCCCGTCGTCGTTGTTGGCGCCGTAGATGACGGTGTCGACCACCTGATCGCCGTCGTCGACCAGGCGCACGCCGTCGCCGTTGCTGCCGGCGTTGCCCATGTCGATGTTGCTCACCACCACATCGGCGCCCGACACCAGCGACTCGCCGATGAGCAGGTAGCCACCGGCGGGGATGGAGGTGCCCGAGAAGGTGTGGCGGCTGCTCCAGGTGCTCTTGGCGACCTCGATCGACCAGCCGTCGAGCGACACGGACGAGCTGCCATCGTTGTGCAGCTCGATCCACTCGGCGTCGTCGTCGGAGCCGGCGGGGTTGGGCATCACCTCGTTGACCACGACCCCAGCATGGGCGGAACCGGCAACGAGCAAGGACAGACTGAACAGCATGGACGTCATTCCGGTCTACTGTACCGGTAGACTGTAGCCCGATCGGGTAGGATTTCGCTGAACTGGGGATGGGTCCGCTTGGACATCGACGAACAATACCTGCTCAAGCCGGGAACGGTGGTCGATCGCTATACGGTCGAGACCACGCTGGGGCAAGGCGGCATGGCCGTGGTGTTCCAGGTTCGTCACAACCAGCTGGGCACGCGCCACGCGCTCAAGATCCTCACCATGCCGGTGCGCTCCATCCGCGAGCGCTTGCTGCAAGAGGGTCGGGTGCAGGCGTCGCTGCGCCACCCCAACATCGTGGCCGTCACCGACGTCATCACCGTCGACGACGCGCCCGGCCTGGTGATGGAGTTCATCGGCGGCCCCGCCCTCGACGACTTCCTGGCGCACCACAAGCTCAGCTTCGAGCAGGCCGATGTGCTGGCCCAGGGCATCATCTCGGGGGTGGCCTCGGCGCATGCCAAGGGGCTGATCCACCGCGACCTCAAGCCTGCCAACGTCATGCTCGACATCACCGACACGGGCCTGGTGCCCAAGGTCGCCGACTTCGGCCTGGCCAAGGTGCTCTCTGGCGGCGACTCCCAGACCAAGACGCGCTCCGGCGTCACCATGGGCACGCCCGCCTACATGGCGCCCGAGCAGATCCGCGACTCCAAGAACGTCGACGAGCGCGCCGACATCTTCAGCCTGGGCTGCATCCTCTACGACCTGGTGTGCGGGCAGCGGGCCTTCTACGGCGAAGACACCCTGGCCCTGTTCACGGCGGTCGCCAGCGCTCAGTTCAAGCCCCCGCGTGAGCTGGTTCCCGACATTCCCGAGCGCATGGAAAAGGCCATCCTGGGCGCTTTGCAGGTCAAGCTCGAAGACCGCATCCCGGACTGCCGCACCCTGCTCGAGGTCTGGGCCGGACGCGCCGACCACCAGGCCGCCGCCGAGCCAGCCGGCTCCAAGAGCGGTCCGTGGGACGCCGCGGCCATGAGCAGCGCCAACACGCTCGGCAGCGGCGAGTCCTCCATCAGCGAGAGCGTGCCGCCGCCGCAGAGCGCGCGCAACACCGACACCTTCTTCATGGGCGAAGGCACACCCGCTCCCGGCGGGGAGCGTGTGGCGTCGGCACCGCCCAGCCGCGCGGGCGCCGGCCTGGCTTCGGCGGTCGCCCCGGGCGCGGCCGTCCCCTTCGACACCCACACCATGGCCTGGCACGAGACGCCGGCCATCGATGAGTCGCTCATCGAGCGAAACCGAGCGAGCACCAGCTCGGTGAAGACCGCCACCACCTCGGTGTCGTCGACGTCGTCCATCCAGACGGGCGGGCGAGCCATGCTCCTGGGCGGGGGCATGTTCTTGTCCGGGGTGGTCCTGCTTTCGCTGGTGATCGTGGGTGTCGCCGGTGTGGCCTTGTGGGTCAGCTACTCGTCGGGCACGACGGTCGACACCCTCGAGCCCATCGACGGCCTTGCCGATGGTGCCGGCGCCGAACTGGGCGAGGGCAAGGCTCCGTCCAAGGACACGGCGGCGCCATCGGTGGCCGATGCCGACACCGAGCCGCCCGAGGCGCCCGCCGACCCCGAGCCCACCGAGGCCGACTCCCATCGAGCGCCGCGCCCCGATCCAAAGCCCGATCCGGTGGTCACCAAGCCTCCGCCCAAGCCCGATCCGGTGGTCACCAAGCCTCCGCCCAAGCCCGATCCCGTCGTCACGAAGCCCGACCCGGTGGTCGCCAAGCCCGATCCGGTGGTCACCAAGCCTCCCGAGCCCACCGGCCCTCCGCCGGGCAAGGGCTGGGTCACCGTCGACGGCGACGGACGGGTGTGGCTGCAGGGCCAGAGCGGCCGCAAGCGTCCCGGCGACGACCTGGACCCGGGCACCTACCAGATCTCGGTGTTCTTCGACGATGCCAGCCCGATCCAGAGCGGCTCGATCGAGGTGGTGGCCGGCGAGACACGCACCATCGTGTGCCACGCCCGCCTGCGCATCTGCAAGCCCAAGAAGTGACCCGCGGGCCGCTGATGCTGCTCGCGATGGCCGCCCTCGCCGCATGCTCCCGTCCGGTTCCCTTCGAGCCGGCCCAGGGAGCGGTTCGTTACCAATACGCGCCCACCCGCCAGGTGCAGACCTTCCCCGATGCGGTGCACACGGCGGACGACGCGGCCACGCCCACCGGGCGGCGGGTGGCCTTCCAAGACCAGGCCCGAGAGCAGCTGATCGCCAGCATGCCCGAGGGCTTCGATCTGGTGCCCGCCCTCGAAGACCTGGACGGCTTTGGCACCGCGGGCGGCATCAGCCTGTTCTTCGACGGCCCCATCGACCCCGACAGCTTCGAGGCTGCCGCCCACCTGTGGCAGCTCGGAGACGACCCCATGGAGCTGCCGTGGGAGGTCGAGTGGCACGACGAGGGCACCTACGCGGTGGTGCACCCCTGGGTGCCCCTTCGCGAGGCCACGCCCCACGGCTTCGTCGTCGACGGGCTCCTGGACGCCACCGGGGCCCCGGTCTCGCCGTCGCGCTCGCTGCACGACCTCGTGCACGCCCAGTCCGAGGCCGAGGCCCTGATCGCCGTGGAGCCCCAGTGGGCCGAGCTGCTCGCCACCGCCGGCGTCTCAGCCGAGTCGGTCGCGGCGGGCACGGTGTGGACGACCCAGTCGGTCACCCTGCACGACGAGGGCGTGCTCGCAGCACTCTCTCTGCAGCCGCCATCTCTGGTGCCCGATGGCGCTGACTGCGTCGACGAGGGCACGGTGATGCGGTGCGGCCTGGTGCTTCAAGGCGCCGCCGACCTGCTGGGCGCCGATCGCCACCTGGACGTGCCGTACGGTTCGGATCCGGTGATCGAGCGGCGCTACGACCTGAGCGTCGACGTGTACCTGCCCAAGGATGGCGGCGGGCCGTGGCCGGTGATGCTGTTCGGGCACGGCCTGTCCGGCGACCGCGGCGAGGGCAGCGGGGCCAGCCGCCGCCTGTTCGCGCCCAATGGCTACGCGACCGTGGCCATCGACGCGCCCGCCCACGGCGACCACCCCACCACCACGACCTCGGCCGATCTGTACTGGGTGTTCGAGTTCTTTGGCCTGTCTGCGGCGTCTGGCTCCTTCGATGTGCGCACGCTCCGGGACGCCTGGCGACAGGCGGCGTGGGACAAGCTGCAGCTCGCCCGCGCCATGCACGGTGCGTCCATCGACGTCGATGGCGATGGCCAGCCCGACCTGGACGGCAGCGAGGTGAGCTACAGCGGGCACAGCCTGGGCGGAACCATGGGGCCGCAGCTGCTGGCGTTGGACCCCGACATCCACGCCGCCGACCTGTCCGTGCCCGGCGGGCGGGTGGCCGACATCGTGCAGCACGGGCAGATCTTCAGCCCGCTGGTGGTGGGGCTGGCACCGCCCGGCACCACCGAGGCCGAGATCGCGAGCTTCTTCGTGCTGCTGCAGGCCGGCATCGAGCGCGGCGATCCGATCAACTACGCGCCCCAGGTGCTGAACGGCGACCGGGACCTGCTGGTCACCATGGTGCTCGACGACCAGATCATGCCCAACCGCACCACCCGGGCGCTCGCCCGCTCCCTGGGCGTCGAGCACGCGCCGCCGCGGCACCAGGAGTTCGGCCTCGTCGAGCTGGGTGCCCTGCCCGTCAGCGGCAACCTGGACGGCCAAACCGCGGTCTTCTTCGAGTACGACCAGGAGCTCGACGGCGAGCAGTGGGTACCGGCGGTGCACGAGCACGCCCACAGCAATGCCATCGCGGTGGAGCAGGTCGGGCACTTCTGGCAGACGTGGCAGGCGCAGGGAGTGGGGGAAGTGATCGATCCGTACGTGGAGCTGGGGCGGTGATGGGGGGACGGGGTCTGGTCTACGGCGCTGCCGCTGGCGCGTCAGCCACCACCCTCCGCTCCACCTCCGCCAACGCCGCCCGCTTCCGGCGATCTTCCCGCTGCCGCCAGGCCTCGATGACCTCGTCCGGCGCGCCCATTGCCTCCAGGTCCTGGGGCTGCCCGTGCCGATACCAGTCACGTAGAAAAGCCAGGCTCTCGGACGCCCGGTCGTTGCAGTAGCGGTTTCCGGCCACCAGCCGGTGCAGCGGATCGGCCAGCTCGTACAGCCGCTCGCGGCCGATCTTCTGGGCGCTCACCCAGCCGTCGCGCAGCAGGTACCGCAGTTGCCCGGACGTGGTCTGGTGCGTGGCAAAGGTCCGGTGCGCCAGCTCACCCACGGTCAGTGGGCCCCAGCTGCGCGCCAGCACGTCCACCAGGACCGCCTGACCGGCCGGAAGCCCGTCCATGCGCTCGTCGAAGCGTGGCCCCAGCTCGTGGGCGAGATCATCGAGCACCGGCTCCACCGCGTCCAGGGAGACCGCGTCCATGTGGCGAAAGGCGCGCACCATCACCCTGGGCTGGCCTCCGCACACGTGGCGCAGCGCCGCGACGCGGGCCAGGCCCCCGTCGCTGGCCAGGGCGTGCGCCAGCTGCCGGTCGTCGGTCCAGGTGGCCAGCTCATGCAGCAGCTGCCGGCACTCCAGCGCGGTGAGCTCCGGCAGCTCGTGAACCACGAAGGTGTGGAAGAAGGCGCGATCGATGTCGGTGAAGGCCGGGGACAGCGAGCTTGCGGTCCCGATGAGGTTCCAGGTGCCGAGCGTCTGCAGGATGCCGCGCAGCCGGCTCTCTTGGGTGCGGCCCATGGCTTCGAGGTGACGATCGAGCTTCTCGACCGCCAGCACCAGGCATCGGGTGCCCAGTCGATGCTGGATCATCTCGACGGCGCGCGCCACGGCGGTCGAGGGATCGTCTCGCAGGCTACGCACCTGCACCTCGGTGGGTGTGTCCCCCTCCTGCGTCGGCATGGCCTGCAGAATGGCCGTCAGCAGCCCCAACAACGAGGCCACCCGCAGGCGCTCGGACAGCTCCACCACCAGGACGCGCTCGTCGAGGGCCTCGTCGAGCTTGGCGAGCAGGATCTGCAGCAGGTGGCTCTTGCCCGAGCCGCTGGGCCCCAGCAGCAGCTCGAAGCGCGCGCCCCCCTGGTCGATGGTCGCGGCCATGTCGGCGGCGAGCTGATCGACCAGCTGCTGCCGAACCACGAAGGTGCGCTCCAGGAAGGCGAGGTCGGCCAGGGGTCCCAGGCCGATCACCGCTGCCGCCTCACAGGTCCCGCTCCTGCCGCCACCAGCGCCGCAGCAGCTGCAGCTGGAAGCGGTAGCGGCCGTCGGTGCGCTCGAGGTACAGGTCGCGCCGCAGCCGCCGCAGCAGGTCGATCGCGTCGTCGCGGCCCAGCCCGGCCTCGGTGCACACCTCGTCGACGCTCATGCCGCGGTCCGAGACGGCCACCGCATCGAGCACCTTGCGGGCGGCGCGCGCGTCGTGGTCGGTGAGGTACACCGTCAGCCGCTCCAGGTAGTGCTCGAGCGCCAGCGGGTCGGTCTGGCGCTCCAGCAGCTCGGCGATCACGGCGTCGACCGTGTCGGTGGTCATCTCTCGCCGCAGCTTGAGCTGGTGCACGACGTGCTGCACCAGAAAGGGGTGGCCCTCGCAGGTGAGCGCCACGTGCGCCGCCAGGCCCTGCTTGTCGTACACCGGCACCCCGGTTCCGCGAATGAGCTCGGTCGCCAGCGCCGTGGCCGCCTCGGGGCTCATCAGCGGCACGATGTCGCGCTCGATGTCGTTGAAGGGATCGTTGGCGTAGCCTTGGCGCTTGAGCGTGCCCAGCACCTCGTGCAGGCCGATGGAGCCGGTGAACACCATGCGCACGTGCGGGAACTCCTGGCGGATGGCTCGCAGGGTGTCCAGCAGGGCCATGGCCTCGGCGGTGTGGCCGTGGCGCAGCATGTCGTTGACGAACAGGGTGAACTCGTCCCAGAACAGCACCGGGGTGGTGTCGGTGTCCTGGGCCATGGCGTCGAGGTCGGCGAACATGGCGCGCAGCTGGTCGCGCCACCGTGCCTCGGGCAGCGTGATGTTGACGTGCAGGGTGGACACGGCGCCGGTGATGCCGCGCACGAGCGCGTCGAGCTTGTCGGCGGCACGCTTCTTGGTCGAGAGCAGCTCGAAGATGTCCTGGTAGACCTGCTGCACGAACTCGCTGGCTCGGGTGTTGCCCTCCAGGTCGCGCCAGCGGCACACGAAGCCGCGGCGCCCGTCGGCCGCCATGCGTCGGCAGATGCTGGTCTTGCCCACGCGGCGGGGCGCGAGCAGCGCCAGCGAGCGCGTCTGCAGGTGGGTCCAGTAGCGCTCGATCTCAGTCTCGCGGCCCACGACGTGGGACGGGTCCAGCACGCCGCCTGGGTTCGTGTTCATACGATGCTCCTGACGTACGATGAGATTAACGTATCTCCTGGACCCCGGCCGGCCCCAGCACCCACAGCTGGCCATCATCCCCGGCAGCCAGCGCCGTCGCCGCACCCTCCAGCACGCGCTCGAAGCCGCCGTCCACCAGCTCCAGCACGCCGGTGCGTGTCGCCACCACCACGGTGCCATCGCGCTGGGCGACGTCGAGGGCTTCGATGGGCCAGCGCTCGAGCTCTTGCGCCTTGCTGCCCTTGCCGCGCACGTGCACGAGCGCGGTGCTGGTGGCCACCCAGACGCGGCCACGACCCTGTCCGGGCACGATGCGACGCACCTCACCGTCGAAGCGCAGGCAGCTCGTGCGCCCTTTGGCCGAGAGGCGGCACAGCTGCCCCTCTGAGGTGCCGCTCCACAGGGCATCGTCGTCTTCGTACAGCGCCTGCACGCGCTCGAGCGGGGACAGCTCCGGGTCCAGTGCCGGCGTCGACCACGATGCGCCGTCGGTGCAGGCGATGGCCTCGCCGCCCACGCACAGCCGCTCGTGCAGGGACAGCGCCGCCGGCGATGCCACGGGCACGCGCTCGGCGCCGGCCACCCCGTCGGTGAAGCGATGCAGCACGCCGGCCGCGTCGAGCACGGCCACGCGATCGCCCGAGCCCACCGCGTCGACCAGGGGCACCCCGGCGCTCGGCTGCCCCAGGATGCGGGTGGCGGTGTACAGCGCGGCGTGGTCGAGGCCGGGCACCCCCAGCTCGGGACCACCCAGCAGGGCGGTGGGACGCCACCCCAGGGTGGGGCGGTGCAGGGTGCCCTTGCCGGGGCCGGCCTCGTGCACCAGGCCCTCGTCCAGGGCGACCCAGCGCTTGCCTTCGACATCGGTCACGTCGTGCATCGGCGGCTCGCGCTCGTCGGCCGGGATGGGGCCGTCCGGGCCCATCAGCTCCCAGGCCAGCTCGGGGAAGGCGCCGAGCTGCTCGGGGTCGGGCTCGGGGCGGTAGGCCAGCCACACCCCGTCGGCATCGTGAACCAGCCGCTCGCCCTCGCGCCGGTCGGTGGTGCGTCGCCACTCGCCGGCGGCCTCGTCGAGGTGGTGCAGCTGCCCATGGTCGGCCAGCGCCCACAGGCGCCCACTCCCGTCCCGCACCACCGCACCCACCCGCTTGTCGCGGAAGGCGGGCACCCGTGTGGTGACCTGACCGCCCGGATCCAGGTAGGACAGGCCCGACTCGGTGCCGAACCACACCCCGCCGTCGGCATCGGGCCAGACCGCGAGCACGTCCTCGTCGGCCAGGCCGTCCACCACACCAAAGCGCCGCCAGGCGTCGAGCGTGGGTCGATAGCGCCAGGCGCCGCCAGCGATGCCCACCATCCACAGCGCGTCCCGCCCGTCTGCCTGGCGCACGTCGCGCACCGCGTCCGTGGGCACCGCCGCGCCCTCGACGATCGCCGTCCACCCGCCGTCGGACAGGGCCTGAACCCCGCTGTCGGTGCCCACCCACAGGGTGCCGCCACGCTCGGCCAGCGAGCGAACCGTGGGGTTTCGCAGGCCGCTGCTGTCGACGCTGGCGGCGCTGCCCGAGGCCAGCTCGACGCGCGCCAGTCCGGTGAACTGGCCGATCGTGAGCGCTCGGTCGTCGCCGATCACCGCGTTGACGGGGGCCATCGGCAGACCATCCTCTTCGGACCAGCTCGTCCAGCTGCCGTCCACCGCCCGGCGCCACACCTCGCCGTAGGTGCCCACCAACAGCGCCCCGTCGCTGGCGATGGCCAGGGCGCGCACGCCGTCTTCGGGGCCCGAGTCGGGAATGACCAGCTGACGCGTGCCTTCGTAGCGGGCCAGGCCCTCGCCGCTGCCGATCCACAGGGCGTCGCCGTCGGCCACCAGGGCCGAGGCGTCTGGGGGCACATCGACGTCGGCCTTGGTCCACGACTCGGTGGCCAGATCGTACGACCACAAGCCCGAGCGGCCCACCGCCCACAGCTTGCCGTTGGCGCCCGTGATGTCGCGCAGGCCCACGCCCGCGTCATTGGGCAGCAGCTGCAGGCCCTCGTCGCCGACGCGCAGCAGGTGCTGGCCAGCGGCAGCCCACACCGCGCCCTCGCTCAGGGTCAGCGCGTCGACCGCGAGCCGGCCGCGTCCGGGAGCACCGAACAGGGTGCGTCCGTCGGTGGCGGGATCGTAGCGAAGCACCCCCGACGCGGTGGCGACCCACACCCGGCCGGCCTCGTCGATTGCCAGCTCGTTGCGGCTGTGCACGGCGTCCCACCGCCCCGTCGGCGTCCACGCCCGCCAGCTGCCGTCCGCCGTGTCGTGAAAGCGCAGGCCGCCGCGGTCGGTCCCCAGCCACACGGCACTCGCCCGGGTGGCGATGGCGATCACCTCGCCGATGGGCTGACCGCCACCGGTCTCGACGTGTTCGCCCTCGTCGCCCTTGCCCAGGCGGGCGACGCCGGTCTCGGTGCCCACCCAGGTGGCATCGGCGGTGACCTTGAGCGACCGCACGGCCGTGTCTGCCAGCAGGGGAATGTCTTCCCAGTCCTCGGCAGCAGGATCCCACCGGGACAGCCCCTTGCGGCTGCCCACCAGGATGCGATCGCCGAAGTCGATCGCCAGCGCCGTGACCTTGTCGGCCAGCAGCCCCTGCTCGGAGGTCCAGTGCTCGGCGGTGCCGTCGGCCGCGATGCGCGAGAGGCCCGAGCCGGTGCCGACCCACAGGTTGCCGGCACGATCCGGGGCCACCGCCGTGACGTTCGAGAGCGGTACACCCCCCGCGTCGGTGCGGGTCTCCAGACGGCCGTCCACCAGCTTGGCCACGCCGCGGGTCAGCCCCAGCCACACCGAGCCGTCCACGCCTGGGCTGATGTTCAGCGGGCAGCCCCCGGGTGCGTCGCGCTGGGGTTTGTGGGTCCAGCCGCCGGGCCCCAGCTTGGACAGCGTGCAGCCGTGGATGGCCCACACCGTGCCGTCCTTGGTGCTCGCAACCCCCAGCGCTCGGCCGCGCTGGTTCTGCAGCGGCAAGGGCCTCCACTGCCCCAGCTGTGCGTCGAAGGCCAGGAAGCCGTCGTGGTCGGCGGCCACCACCAGGCGCCCTTCGTCGGTGACCACCATCGAGAGCACGCGTTCTGGGGGAGCAACGGGAAGGGGCCCGAGTGCTGTGGGCTCGGCGGCGAGTGCGGCGAGCGAGAAGAGGAGGGGGGACATCGGCGGAGTGTAGCGCGCGGAGGTACGCGGTAGACTCCCGCCATGACTTCCTTCTTCCTACTGGTTGCGCTGCTGGGCCCCGCACACGCGGAAGAGGAGGAACGGGCGGAAGACGCACCGCCGACCTGTCGACCGCTCGCCTTCTTGGCAAACGACATCGACGAGCAGGTCTCGAACTTCTACCTGGCCGATGCCGAGGCCACCCTCGAGCAGCTCGACTGGTCGCTGGCCTGCTCGGGACCAGCCGAGCGCCCCGTGCTCGCCCGGGTCTTCAACGCCCTGGGCACGCTCCAGTTGCTCAAGCAGGACCGGGACGAGGCCACGCGCTTCTATGTGGCCGCCAAGAGGCTCGACGCAGAGGTGTGGAACCCGTTCTTCGGACCGGTCGCCAAGGGGGTCTGGGAGGCGGCCGAGCCCACCGAAGTCTCGGGCTCGATTGCCTTTCGACCGGCACCCGGCAAGCGAGTCTGGTGGGTCGACGGTGTCGAGGCAGCACCCCTCGAGCAGCCCGCGGGCTGGCATGTGGTCCAGGTCCAGAGCGCCACGGATGCAGACACGCTGTCGGTGGCCGGCCTCGTGGATGTCCCTCCCGGGGGCGAGGCGGTGATGAAGCTCGACCAGGCCACGCTGGCGCCCGGTTCGGTGGTGGTTCAGGGACGTTCCCGCATCCCGGTGTTCGCGGTCGCGGGCGGTGGCCTGTTGTTGGCCTCCGGCGTTGTCGCCGGGCTCCGTGGGCAGGCCGTCGAGAACGGAATCCGCGAGCGGTTGCTGGCCAAGCAGAGCCGTGTCGAAGACGAGCTCGACGCCCAGAAGGGTGCCAATACCTTGTATACCGCCGAGTACATCTTGCTGGGAACCGGGGCTCTGCTGGTCGGGGGTGGCATTGCCCTCGAGCTCCGCGGCAGCTCGGTGTCTGCCGGGGTGCAGGGCTCATGGTAGCGCTGGCCTTCGTGTGGGCATGCTCGGTCCAGGACGACGAGCTCGACGCATGGTTCCAAGACACCAGCCACCTCGAGCTCCGAATCGACCAGGCCCAGGTCGAAGAAGACTACGGCTTCTCCGGGCGGCAACACGCCTGGCAGACCTTCACGCCCAGCGCACCGGCACTCGGCCAGGTCGACATCGACGTTCAAGGCGGCGACGGGGCGACCGAGGTGGCGGTCTCCTTTGGGCAGGATCCGTCCGGCTCTGAGCGTCAGCTGGTGGCGGCGCTCGACCCGGACGTGGACGGGTGGATTTCGGTCCCCCTCGAGCCCCCGATGGTCGTGGAGCAGGGCGTCCCGGTGTACATCGTGGTCACCAGCGTGGCCGGCACCTTCGGCTGGCGCGGAGCGACGGACTCGGACTATGTCGACGGCCAGGCGGACGTGGAGGGCTCCTGGACTGGCTTCGACTACCGCTTTCAGGCTTGGGGCTGGGTCGAGCCCGAATAGGTCAGAACTCCGTCGCCCACACGTCCTGCATCGCTCGCCACTGGTAGCGAACGGGTTGCGCCGGGCCGACCTGGATCTCCATCGCACCCTCGATCACCTGCTCTCCCAGATCGAGATGCATCTGGACCTTGTGAGCCCCCCGACCGATCTCGTGGGTGAGCGGAGCCTGACCCACCAGCTCACCGTCGACCAGGACGTCCGCCCCCAGCGGCAGGCTGACGAAGGTGACCACGGTCTTGGCCGCGGCCTCGGTTCCGTACTTGTCACAAGCGGACTCCGAGCCCATCACCGAGGCGCACAGCTGGCGCGGCTCGGACTGGCTGGAGCCGAGCTGCTGTCGGTTGTGGAGCCAGTCCACAATCGATGCTCGTGCTCGATCCCGTGCCTTGCCAGCCCGTGGGTCACCGTTGGCCTCGACCTGACTCCAGAGACGGTAGTTGGCCCGCGCCCGCACCTCGTACATGCGATCGACCCGTTCTACGAAGGTCACCGGTTCCCACTGGTCCTTCCGCTCCAGCGCACGCTCGGACCAGAGAATGACATCCCGCAGATGTGACTCGGAGCTTCGGTCGGTCTGCCACAGGTAATTCGCCCAGGAATAGAGCATCGAAGCGTCGGATCGTCCGATTTCCTGGAGGAAGTAGCGCTGGAAGTCTTCGAACGCGCCGCAATCACCGCCCCGCTTGCACCCAGTCAGGTGATGAACCAGCAGCATCCTGCCCAGGCGATCGCGCTCGGTGAGCGCAATAGCTGCGTCGCGAGCGCGTTCCTCCAAGCACCGCTGTTGATCCGAGTCCAGCGACGCCGTGGACGCGGCCTTCTCGAGCAGGTCCGCCGAACCGCATCCCTGCACAGCCGGTCCCTGTTCCACCTCGACGCTGGGTTCGATACCCGCCGGTTCAGCCCCATCCGCCACGGCCCCGCCTGCGGAGCCGTGCCTCGCGACATCGGCCTCGGCGGGCGGTGCCAGCGGCGCGGGCACATCGCCCAGGTCGGACGCGTCGGCCAAGTCGTCCCCAGATGTTGCAATCCACAGCCCGAGCGCCCCCAGCCCGACCAGCGAGATCACAGCCACCGCCAGGCTTCCCAGCGTGATGATGGCTCCACCCGCGGCCATGGCACGAGTCGCTCCACCCCCAGCGGTCGCGCCAGTCGGGACGTGTTCGTCGGTACCCTCCGGGAGTAGGGTCCGCACCGAATCCGAGGCGGGCGTGGGCGGGAGCTCCGGATCGTCGGTCAGCGGCGATGGCGCCTCCCATGTGGCATCGGCGGTCACCGGGTCTGCGAGGGCGAAGTCCCCCTCCAGGACCTGCCGGAGCTCTTCGCAGCTCCCGATGCGCTCGTCCCGGTTGCCGCGTAGGCACCCCTCGATAGCGACGCCCAGGTTGGATGGAAGGTCGGGCACCAAGTCCAACGGGGGACGGTATTCGCCCGCCGCGATGGCGTTGAACAGCGCCAGCAGGTCTTCTCCGGCGAACGGACGCACACCACACACGAGCTCGTACAGGATGCAGCCCAGCGAGAACACGTCCGCACGCTCGTCGACGTGCTTGGCGCTGCGAACCTGCTCGGGTGCCATGTAGGCGGGCGTGCCCATGGTCACGCCAGTGCGCGTCTCGACCTGTCCCTCGACGGGCTCCCGAAGCGCCTTGGCCAACCCGAAATCCGCAACCATGGGAACCAGCCCTTCGGCGGTGGGCCGCAGCATCACGTTCGCCGGCTTGAGATCCCGGTGGATGACGCCCACCGAGTGGGCGTGGGTGACGCCCGACAGGATGCCGCGAAACAGGCGCTCAGCCTCGTCGAGCCCCGGGCGACCGCGCTGGAGGTAGGTGTCCAGCGCTTCGCCACCGACGTACTGCATGACCAGGCCCGGAATGTCGTCGACATCGATCACATCGGTGACCGAGACGATGTTGGGGTGCACCAGCTTGGCCTGTAGGCGCCCCTCTTGAAGCAGCCGCTTGCGAATGGTCGGGCTGCTTCGCTGAAGCACCTTCAGCGCGTGGGTGGAGCCAAGCTCGTTGTGCCGCACGCGGTACACCGTGGCCATCGCGCCCTCGCCGAGCTTGACGTCGACCGTGTAGCGGCCCAGATCGCGACCAGGACTCAGCTCGGTCAAAGGCTCTCCTCAGCGACCCATGAGTACGTCCTGAAGGTCATGTCGTGGTTGTGCCACCCGTCGTGGTCCGCCAGATAGCTCTGCCCGAACGCGTAGGTGGACCGAGTCGATGAGCGCCACCAGACCTGGGTGCCATCTGGAGCCTCGAGCTGGATGAACAGGACTCTTCCGGGGACGACATCGATCAACGGGGTCACCTCGAACGGGACGAACCGTCCGCCCTGCTCCCCGCCAGGCTCCACCAATACCGAGGCTACCCGCTCGAGGTCGTCGACATCGGTGCCCACCGACAAGACGACCTCGGTCGGCGGTGCCCCATCCGAGAACTCCAGCAGTGCCTCGACCAGCCCCAGGTTCGAACGCGCCGGCACGACGGACTGCCAGACCGGGGTGTAGCCCAGGTCGTCCCCTGCAGAATCCCCCTGTTCCTGCCCCTGGTCTTGCAGAAGGGCCAGCCCCTCGGTCGAGTCTCGCCACCCGGCGAGCTCTTCGTCCGAGACGTGACACCCGACCGCACACGCCGCAGCCAACGGGGCCAGGGCGCAGGACCAAGGGGAGATCGAGGCGGCGGTCGCGGGGTTCATGGGAGGCGACGATAGCAGTCCTGTGACCACGGGTCTCGCCATCACGTAGAGTTGCTGCATGAGTTCCTCCGACGTCCGGGCGATCGCTGCGGTGCTTGTTGTCGGAATGGCAGCGGGATGCTCGCAGAGCGACGAGTGCCTTCCCTGCGACGGCGACGTGTTCGTGAAGAACCCCGAGCAGGCCTCGGGCGCAGCCGCATGCGTCCGCATCAGCGGCGACCTGGTCATTGCGGATGTCGCGGTTGAAGCGCTGCCTCCGCTCGAGTGCCTCGAGCGCGTCGACGGCAACCTGACGGTCGCAGCCAACCCGACCCTCCTCTCAGCGCCGCACATGCCGCGTTTGTCGAGCGTCGGAGGGGTGTACATCGCCGCCAACAGCGCACTGTCCACGGTCGACATCCCTTCGCTACGAACCTGCGAGGGCGACTACGCCATCGTCGACAACCCATCCCTGGGGCCCGGGGCCATCCTGCCAGCTCCATCCCTGGCGGGCGACCTGATCATCGCCGACAACCCGTCACTCCAGGATCTGTCGGCACTCGAAGGCATCGAGCCAGCTGCGGGGGTCACGATCCAGGGCAATCCAGCCCTGAACTCGGTCGGCAGCCTCGAACACACCACCACGCTGACTTGGCTTCATCTCGTCAACAACCCGGCCCTGGTGGACCTCGACGGCCTTCGAAACCTGCAGAACGTGCGCACCGATCTGCGCGTCGAAGGCAACGACGGACTCCAGTCCCTTGCCGCATTCGCCAGCCTACAAAGCGTCTCAGAGACCCTGTCCATCGAGAGCAACCCATCGCTCGAGCGGCTCGACCTCCCGGTTCTGCAGATCGTGGGCTACCTCTCGATCGTGCAGAACGATGCGCTGGTCGACAGCGACCTGCCCCAGCTGAACGACCTGGAGGGGTTGATCTTCGACTACAACTCGGAGGCAACGCGGCTGCCCCAGACCGCGGTTTCCGGGCACCTCGAATACGTATCCCTGTGGGGAAACGACCAGCTGGTCGACATCTCCGGGCTTTCCGCGCTCGACACCGCGGGCACCCTGGACATCAGCTTTCACCCGGTGCTCGACGGCTTGCACGGCGTGTCCGCGATGCGGTCGGTCGGGACGCTGACCCTGTGGGCCAACCAGGGCCTCACCAACCTGGGCGGCTTGTCGGGGCTGACCGAGATCACCACCGAGGCCACCATTCGACACAACCAGGCGCTCTGTCCCGACGTGATCGAAGGCTTCCTGGCCGGGGTGGACGTCAACGGCGAGCCGGATGTCGGTGACAATGGGGGCGCGTGTCTCTGACGTGAGGGGACAGCTGCCCACCCGCAATCAGAGCTCCTGGGACACCCAGCTCCAGACGCGAAAGCGCATGTCGTGGTCCGGGTATTGTGTGCTCTGAGAGTAGGAACTCTCACCTCGGGAGTAGGTGGAGAAGCTGGTGCCGGTCCAGAACACGTCACCGTTTCCGTCGCCTTCGAGGCCGATCACCAAAGGCCGCCCCGGATCGACACTCAGCAAGGGCTCGATGATGAAGTGGAAGGTCGGTTGGAAGCCGTTGAACGACCCGGTGGTTGCCGAAGGACCAACCTCGGTACCCGTGAACAGTGGGGTAGCCTGGTCGTCGCGGATGGTGATGGACAACTCGACGTCTCGCGCATCTGGAGTGGCGACGTAGACCTCCACCAAGCCGACATTGGTGGACGACGGCACGAAGGACTGCCAAGCCGGCTCGCCGGCCAACGGCACGAACGAGTCTCGCGTCGAGCTTTGATCCTGGTCGAGCGCCAAGGCCAAGCCTTCGGTGCCTCGATGCCAGGCGGTCAACTCATCGTCCCCGATCCAACAGGCGTCGAGCATGAGAATCATTGGACCGATCCAGCGGAACATGCTCATGTGCCAATCCTATCAACGACCCGTCGTTTTGGTAGAATCCTCGACCATGCCCCGTTCCACGATCAGGTCCTGCACCCTCGCGATTGCGCTCGGCACCACGATCGCTGGGTGCACCGACAGCAGGTGTGAGCCGTGTGTGGGGGACATCCACCTGCGGTCCGACGACGGCGGAAGCGAAGCCAAGTCGTGCTCGAGCATCTCGGGGTCTCTGTTCATCGCCAATCTCACCACCCATACGATGCCCGGCCTGCAGTGCCTCGAGTCGGTCGAGGGGACCCTGACCATCGCCGCGAACCCGGCACTGCAGGAGGCCCCGACCATGGACCGACTCACGCAGGTTGGGGGCTCCTTCCACATCGCATCCAACCCCATGATGGAGAGGTTGACGGTTCCCCACCTGTCGTCCATTGGCGGGCTCGTGCTTGAGGACACGCCGAGCCTGGATACCAACGGGCTGGAGCTCGGCAACACGCTCGAGATCTCTGGTGACCTGTCCCTCGAGGGCACCGGCCTCACGGATGCGACGCCCCTGTCGGGTTTGACCCTGGTCGAAGGCGGCGTATCTGTCGGTTCGAATCCAGCGCTGGAGTCTCTTGACGGTCTAGAAGCTCTCTCCGAGCTGTCGCACTTGTACGTCTCTCGAAACCCTGTGCTGGCATCTTTGGACGGCCTGGCTTCCGTCGTCACCATCGACGACTCCCTCATCGCATCCCACAACGACGCTCTCACGGCGCTGGACGGCCTCGCAAGCCTGGAGTCTGTCGGGGGCCACCTTGTGGTTGCCGACAATCCACAGCTCGAGCGGCTCGGGCTGGACGCCTTGCATACGGTGCATCGGATGAGGTTGAACGACAACCCTCGCCTCGTCGACACCGCCCTTCCCGCCTTGGTGAGGCTGGACGGTCTGTTCATGATGCTCAACGACGAGCTTGAAGTCCTGGGGCCCATGCCGGTCTCGGGTTTGACCGGCGGCGCGTTCAGACTCGACTACCACCAGAGGCTGCGGGACATCAGCACCCTGAAGGGACTACGCAGCGCCTATTCCGTCAACATCACGGGGATGAGCGCCCTTGATGACTTGAGCGGGCTGTCTGGACTCGAAGCTGTGGCCCAGTTCCAAATCTGGGGCAATCCGGGGCTGAAGCGTCTGGCTGGACTCGACAGCCTGCAAAGCGTCGCCCAGGATGTGACCATCCGATACAACGACCTGCTGTGCCCCGAGGACGTCGCTGCATTCCTCGCTACGGTCGAAGTCGGCGGCCAGCTCGACATCGGTGACAACGGCGAAGACTGTCCCTGATCAGGACCCCCCACACACCCGCGGCATCATGTTCACCGGGTCCAGCACCGCGCTGGAGTAGGCGAAGCCGATGCGGTTGCGGCCCTGCTCGTCCTTTTCGCTGAAGTACACGATGTAGTCCGGGTCGCCCAGGCGCCCCGAGTCCACCAGGCGCACGTCCCAGTGGCGCCACTCGAAGTCGCCCGTCCACGAGTAGATGGGGTCGAAGGCGACCAACCAGTGGGTGGCGTCACGGGACACCGCTCGCCCCCATCCGCCATAGGCCACGCTGCCCCCGTCCAGATCCTTGCCGCCGACGAACAGCTCGAAGGGGTGGTAGGGGTCGTCGCTCTTGCACGACAGCGACGGGTTGAACAGGCGGTCGGTGCTCCACTCGTTGAAGCCGGGCTCCAGCACGGGCAGTGGATCGAGCGTCCAGGGACCGTGCGGTGTCGGGGCCGTCGCGTGGTGGATGGCCGGCACCTTGGCCAGCAGCATGTGCCACGTGTCCCCGACCTGGACCACCGTCGGAAAGCCCATGTCGGTGATGGACAGCGCAAGGCCTCGCCGCAAGCCCGGGCGGCTGCGGCCCACCCGCACGTGGCCGACCCCGGACTGAAGCGCCTTGAACCACAGGTGGGTCGTGCCGTCCACGACCACCGCGGCCGGGTGCGCGGCGCCGCAGGGCACGATCGTACCCGGGGTGGGCTCGATCACGGGCTCGGGGTCGACCTCGAAGTGCACCCCGTCCTTGGAGCGCGCCCGGCCGATGATCCACTGCCCTCCGGGGCAGTCGGGATGCTCCTGGCTGAGCTGCGACTCGAAGTACAGCTCGAACTCGTGGGTGCTGGGGTTGTGCACCACCACCGGCGCTCCAGCTCCGTTCTCGGTGATCGTGCCGGCCTGGGCTTCGACCAACCACGAGTCGTACACGTCGAAAGACTGGGCCATGGCGACGCCGGGGACGGCCGCGGCCGCCGACAGCAGGAGTCGAGCGGCGATGGACAAGGGGCACCTCCAAGACCGCACGGGCGGCCATCTCAGAGACAGACCTCGGCGGGGAGCCCGCCATTCGGGATTCGCGCGGCCTGACACAAGAAGAGACACCGGCCCGACCGGCCAGCGTCACTCGTTGGGTGTCTCGGCCTCGCTCGATCCCTGGATCGCGCTGGGTGGCTGCCAGTCGGCAGGAGGCACCGAGCGGTCCTTGACCGGCCAGGTGACCGCAGCGCCCACGCCGGCCACGGTGCCCACGCCCGCAAAGATGCCCGCACCCATGTTGAGCTGCCGGTTGAGCTTGTAGCGCTCGTCGAGGCAGTCGGGGGTCTGGCACTGGTCGAAGAGCTGGTTGACGCGGGCGGCGTAGGCCATCATCGCGGCCGAGGTCAGGATGCTGACCGCACTGGTGGCCGCAAAGCTGGTGGCGATGGTGGGGTTGCCCCGAAAGCGCTCGCGCGGGAGCTTGTGGCCGCGCAGCACCGTGCCCTCGGGCGCCATGGACAGGAAGTCGAGTGACGAGAGCACGACGGGCTCGCCGGCGGGCAGGTCGACGACGGCCGTGGCGTAGGACAGCTCTTCTTCGAGGCTGATCTGGTAGCGCCCGGGCGACAGACCCAGCAGGCGGGCGATGCCCGGAGGCTTGCGCAGCTCGGCCTGCAGCCGGTTGTCGCCGTCGCGCACGAAGAAGCGGCCGTCGAGATCGGCAGGAAGCACCAGGCCTGCCGAGGTCTCGCGCAGGTCGGTGAGCACGAGGTCGCCCGTGCCCACCAGCTGGATGTCGTAGTTGGCGTGCTGGGCGCCACCCAACGTGCCCTCGGTGCGACGAAGCGTCTCGTCGAAGGCGTAGCGGTAGGCCTCGTTGAGGGTCACGCGCCCGTCTTCGTCGACGTCGGCGGCGCCGCGCAGGCCGCTCACCAGGTAGTGGGTGAAGAAGGATCCACCGATGGCGTCGGATTCTTGCGACACCTCGTCGGCCGAGCTGCTGGTGATGAAGGCGTGCCCGGACACGCCGCTGGACTCGTCGACCAGGAAGGGGGCACGGTGCACCCCGCCCTTGCCGCGAACCAGGCTGCCCGACGCGCACGAGTCCAGGATGCCGATCTTGACGTCGGCGGGCAGCGACTCGATGGCCGACTTGAGCTGTGCATAGGGCAGGTGGTCGCGGCCCAACAGCAGGCCGCGCTCGTCGCTGTGGCCCGAGTAGTAGACAAAGACCTCGGTGCGGGCCTCCGACGCCGCGATTCTTGCGCTCAGATCGTCGATGCCGCCCAGGAAGCCTTCGGTGTCGGGCTCCGAGAGCAGCACCAGGTTGTCGTCGTCGAAGCCACCGAGCTCGCGGAAGACCCGGTGCACGCTCATGGCGTCGGAGCCGGCATACTGGAGCTGCACGCGCCCAGGACCGCCGTCGTCGGCCCCCGCGATCAGCGCAAAGCGCTCCAGGGACTCGGGGTTGGCCGCGGCCGCGAGCGCCAACAGGGCGAGGAGCGGGGTGCTCATGGGCTTGCCTTGCGCAGCAGGAACGACTCCTGGGCCAGATCGGCGGGTAGATCGAGGGGTTCGGAACGAGCGCGCTCCGGATCCGAGGCGAGCTCGCTTGCTGCCTTTCGTACCATCTCGACGTCGAAGGCGCTTGGTCCGGTGACAAAGATGAACCGCTCGTAGGCCGGCGCATCATCGAGCTCGTAGCTCTCGGGCAGGGGCTGGGAGCCGCCACGAAGCAGCTCGGCGGCCCGGTGGCTGCCGTGGGGGCTGTGCAGGGTCACCGCGCCGCGGCCATCGATCGACACGATGACGCCGTACTGGCCCTGGGCGATGTACGACAGCTGCACCCGATCGCCCGCGCGGGCCACGTCTCCCGGGTGCATGGCCACTGCGTCGGTGCCCTCCAGGCGGTGCAGCTCCAGGGTGTCGCCCAGGCCCTTGGTGCGCTCGCCGGGCGGGGGCGGACCCTGCACGAGCTGGGGGACGACGGCGACGGCGAGCAGCAGTGTGGCCGCCAGCGCCAGCACGCTGATCGTCCACGCCCGGCGCGGCTGCCGGGCGCGCAGCCGCACCGCAGGCATCACCAGGTTGGGGGGAAGGGTGTCCAGGATCTCGCGATCGCTGGCGTCGAGCGCCGCGATGCGGGCGTCCAGGTCGGCGACGGCGTCGAGCTCGGCCTGGTGGGCGGGGTCGAGCTCGCCCAGGCGGTGCTGCTCGACGAACAGATCGGGGATGGGTCGGCTCACAGGCCCTCCAGCTCGCGCACGTGCGCCTTGAGTTGCCGCAGGCGCTTTCGCACCCCAGAGACGGACATGTTGCAGATCTCGGCCACCTCTTCGAGGGTGTGCCCGTCACGAAGGTGCAGCACGGCCATGGTTCGTGTGGACTCCTTCTCGTGGCCGAAGATCTGGTCGAGCATGAGGCCCGCAAACCAGCGGGTCTCGCCGGTGTCGGGCGCCGCCGCGATGCGCTCGAGCAGGTCGCTGCTGGCGTCCTCGGGCCGACGCTTGCGCGAGCGGATGCGGTTGAGCGACGTGTTGGTCGCCATCCGGTACAGCAGCGATGAGGGGGCGTCGTCCACGATCCGGTCCTCCCGACGCACCAGCTCGACGAACACGTCCTGCATGGCCTCTGCGGCTCGCTGCTCGTCCTTCAACAGGGCTCGGCAGCGGCGCAGGACCATGGGACCGTAGCGTCGATACCAGTCGTCGACGTCGATTCCCAAGAAATCTCCGGTTGCGGGTTCAACACCACGGCTATCCAGAAGTGTCACCTGTCGTGTCGCCGCCCGATATACGCCGGGCATGCTGCTGACCCTCGCCCTCGCCTGCGCGCCCGAGCCCGAGCCCGAGCTGCACGACACGCTTCACCTGGCCACGAGCTTCGCCGATCAAGGCGTCGCCACCTGGGCGCCAGAAGACACCCCCTTCGACTGGATTCCCACCGTCTGGCACTTCGGCCTGCTCCGCCTCCACGATGCCGGCGCCGAGGGCCCGTACGAGGGCCACGTCGTCGACTGGATCGAGTCCGAGCTGCCCGAGTTCGACGAGGGCCTCGCCCCCGACTTCACCTCCTCGGACTCGATGAGCCCGGCGTTGCTGGCCAGCGAGCTGATGCGCCGCGACGCCAGCCGCGACTACACCGCCATCACCGACCATGCCCACGCCTACCTCGCGGCGGTGCCCAAGACCTCGCAGGGGGGCATCCCGCACTGGGGCCAGACCTACCCCTGGGGCACCGAGCACCAGATGTGGCTGGACTCGCTGTTCATGTGGGGCCTGTTCTTGCTCTCCGAGGCCGAGCGCACCGGCGACCCCGCCCACAAGGCCGAGTGGATCCGCCAGTACCTGCTGTTCAGCGAGCTGTGCCGGGACCCGGCCGACCAGCTCTACCTGCACGCCTGGGACGACCAGGCCGGCGCCACCATCCCCGATGGCGAGGCCACCTACTGGGCGCGCGGAAACAGCTGGGTGCTGGTCTCGGCGGCCGAGGCCATCGCCCGCTACGGCGTCGACGATCCCGACCTCTCAGAAGTGGTCGCCCTGTACCAGGCGCACGCCGCCGCCATCGCGAGCCTGCAGGAGCCCGATGATGGCCTGTGGCACACGGTGATCAACGAGCCGCGCGGCGACGACCCGGCCAACTACACCGAGACCAGCGCCGCCGCCCTCATCGTGTACGGCCTGTCCACCGGGGTCCAGGCCGGAGCGCTCGACGAGGATGTGTACCGGCCGGTCATCGACGCCGGCGTGCGCGGGCTGCGGCAGCGCGCCCGGCAGCAGGCCGACGGCAGCTGGGAGATCACCGGCACCAGCTTTGGCACCAACACCGGCGACTACGACTACTACACCGGCATCCCGGTCGGCGACGACCTCATGCTGGGGGTGGGCGCGGCGGTGATGGCGACCGCGGCGGTGCATGGGACGCCGAAGTCGTTGCCGTAGCAGGCTGCTGCAGAACAGCGCGCGCAGCGCGCGTTCTGCGCATCCTGAACCGTGCCCGTGCCGGTGCCCGCGCCCGCGCCCGATTCGGTGAGGCACGGACGTCGCCTCTTCAGGAGCGTCGTTCAGCGTTGGCGAGACCGAGCCGATTCGCGACGATCACCTGTGGGCGTTCCGGAGCGCACAGCCAAGGCGTTCGGGCAGGGGCACGCGCACGGGCGCGGGCACGGGGGCAGGCCCTGCAGGGGCCGGCCCGGCTTGCACGGAACGCACCCGCGCCTCCAGGTGTCCAAGCCAGCTGGAGGACCCCATGTCCCGACTCCTTCTCATCGTCCTGGCCCTGCCCACCGTCGCCCTCGCCGACGGCGGGGTCGAGCTCCCGTCCGAGGCCACCGTGCCGGGCGTCGAGCTGGCCAGTCCAGCTCCCGTCGACGTCATCGGAGCCCCCACCAGCGGCCCCGCGCTGCGGCTGGACATCATCCCCGACAGCATCGAGCCGCTGGATGCGCCCCTGCCCTCGGAGCTGCTGCGCCCCACCTATGAGCGGCGCTACTCGACGCCCGCCAGCTGACGCGCCACCACCACCGGCACCACGGTCTCGACGGCCCGGGCGCGGTTGACACAGTCGACGTGGCAGGCCCAGGCCTGCGCCCATCCGTCGGCGGCCACCTTGGCGTACTCGCCGGTGGCCAGCGCGGGCTTCTGCGCGCGTGCCTGCTCGAACAACGGGGCCTGAGCGGCCCAGCACCGGTCGTCGAGGGAGCCGGGCCCCTCAGGGAGGCTCTGCTCGGCCGGCCGACACAGCTGCCCGTCGCCGCCGCCGCTCCAGGTGGGCTGCGCCGCGGCCGAGACCACCACGCAGGACAGGTCGACGGGAGGCGGACGACCGACGGACAGGGCTGCGGCGAACAGCTCGCCGCGGGCCTCGGGACGGGCGACCATCGCGGTCAGGCCGCGTGCGGCGGCCACGCGGAGCTCGAGGGCCTGCCCCTGTTGGCGCGCGTCCTCGGTCGCGGCCTCGAGGGAGGGACCCCGTCCCACCATCAGCGGCGTGCCCCCCAGGCTCGCCCCGGTGCAGCGGAAGTCGCCGTCGCGGTAGGCCGCTTGCAGGGGCATGGCCCCCTGCCGGCTGACCTGGGGCTTGCTGGCGAGGCAGCTCAGCAAGCCCTTGGTGGCGCTGTCCGAGCCGTCGAGCAGCGCCCGCGGCCGGGAGCGCCCCGACGCGGCGGTGGCCTTCCACAGGGCCTCGACCCACGCGTCGTTCCACGCGCTGAAGCAGGTCTCGCGGCGGACCGCGCGCGCGGCGACCACCGCGTCGGCCCGGACGGCGCTGCCCTCGTTGGTGGTGGCGACCCAGGCCCGGGGCAGCCCGGTGTCGTGCACCTCGATGGGCTCGCAGCTGCCCGGTGCCAGAGCCACGCCGTCCACCGGCAGCTCGGGCTTCCAGGAGTCGAAGCGCTGCGCGATGCGCGCGTCTTGCCAGCCCAGGACATCGGCCCACAGCCAGCGTGTCTGCTGCAGCCCGGCCACCGTCCAGGCCAGGCGCTCGGCTTGAGCGGTCGCGTCTGCGTCATCGGCGCCCACGCCCCACACCTCGCCTCGGCCATCGGGCCCCGAGAGCAGCGTGCTGCAGCGCACGAGCGATGGCGCGGGGTCGGCGGCGGCGGTGGCCACCAGCAGGAGCAGGGCGTTCACGTGGGGTCGTCCTCTGCGGCAAGCTTACGCGACAGCGCGCAGCTCTTGCGCACCCCCAGCGAGCACTGGCGGTCGAGCTCGATGGCCAGCTCGGTCGCATCGACGCCTGCCACCTTGCCGCGAGCGAGGGTTCGAGCGGCGGCCTGGCAGGCGCGCTGCTCGCCGGCGCGGCACCCCACGAGCATCAGGCGCACGCCGCGCTCGGGGTCGCGGCGCACCCACTGGCCGGCCACCAGCCGCCGGCCCGCGTCCAGGCAGATCGTGGCCATGCCGGCCTCACACGCGCCGGCGAGCGCATCGACCTGGGCCATGGGGTCGGGCTGGGGGCCTTGGGACGGGTCGGTGAGCTGGGCCACCCGCAGGCAGGCGGTGGCGTTGCGCAGCTCGCAGCCCCGGTCCCACGAGCTGCGGGCCTGGGCGCCCTCCTTGACCTCGGCGCGAAGCCCGCCGTGGCGCAGGCAGCCCTCGCCGTCGCCGAGCTCGCACGACCGGGCGTAGAAGTGCTCGGCGGAGTCGAGCGACAGGTCGGCCCCGCGGCCGGTCTCGTGCAGCTTGCCCAGGGCGAGGCAGCCCGAGGCAGAGCCATCGGTGCAGCTGTTGCCGTACAGGCTGCCGGCGAAGCGCTCGTCGGCGTCGACCCCCCGGCCCCGCTCGTACATGCGCCCCAGCGCCACGCAGGCGGCCGGATCGTACAGATCACAGGCGGTGCGGTACAGCACCGCGGCGAGGGGCAGGTCGGGACGCACCGCGCCCTCGTGGTAGGCGCCCAGCGCGCGACAGGCGGCGGGCCAGCCCTCAAGGCAGGCCGCCCGCAGCAGGGCTGGCTGAGGGCCCAGAGGGTCGTCGAGCCGCGGGACGGCCAGCTCCCAGCAGCCCCGGGCCGAGCCGAGATCGCAGGCCACGCGAAACCAGGTCGCGGCGTCGTCGTCGGCATTCCAGCCCCGGGCAAGGCAGCCCAGACCGTCGCCTTCGCGGCAGCGCTTGCCCAGATCCCGCGCGATGGCGGCCCGATCGGTCCAGCGCAATGCGGCCGCGCAGGCGGGTTCGTAGCCGCGGCAGGCCCCCACCCACATGCGCTCGACCTCGGCCTCGCTGGCGGCCACCCCGTCCAGGCCGAGCTGGAGCACGATCGCCCGCGTCGCGAGCAAGCGCCCGCGCTCGTGGGGTGTGGCCTCTTCGAGGTTCTGGACGGCGGCCTGCAGCGCGTTCGAGAAGTCCGCGACCGAGGGCTCGTCCGCAAAGGCCTCGAGCTCACGGCTCTGCAGGAGTGCCGGGCCGGCGACAGCCGAGCACAAGAACAGCAGCACCGTTGTCAGCGAGGCGATCACAGCCGCAAGCTATCACTTCGCCCGGCCACCGACCGTGCGTACAATGGCCGCATGGGACTGTGGGAAGAGCTCAAGGGGGCGCTGACGCGAACCCGGAACGAGGCGGGCAAGGCCGCCGCCAAGGCCGCCGCGAAGCAGGCGTTCGAGCAGGCCAAGAAGCGCGTCTCGGACGCGGGGGACGGCCTGTTGGGCGCCCTCGAAGACGACCTCGCCAGCGCCGAGAAGGCCCGGGAGGGGCGTACCGGTCCGGCGCCGTACCGCGGAGACATGGACGACATCGAGGCCCGCATCCACCAGATGGCCGCCGAACACGATTCTGGCGAAGGCGACGATGCCCAAGGCCAAGACGTCGACCCCCAGGCCAAGGCCAAGGCCGAGCTGGCCCGCCTGAAAAGGGACCTGCTTCGCAAGGATCAGGTCTCGGAATAAGATCCGTGGCATCCGGACTAATCCAAGTCACGTCGCTGTCAGTATTGCGCGCGGTCCGAGGTGCTATTCCGTATCTCGATGCGCATCCTGTACCTCGAAGACGACGAGTTCATGGCTCGCAGCATGCTGCGCTACGGCGCGCTGCTGGGGCACGACTACCTGCACGTGCGTACCGGCGTCGAGGCCCGCGCGGCCATGGCCGACGAACACTGGGACGCGCTGATCGCCGACGAGATGCTGCGCAACGGCGAGCTGGGCAGCGACACGATCGCCTGGGCCGCGCAGCACTGCCCGACCACCATCCGCATCCTGACGTCGGGCACCCACTGCCCCCCCGACTTCACGGAGCGGCCGCCCATGCAGGTGTTCCTGGCCAAGCCCTTCAACCCCAAGGACCTGATCCGCCTGCTGGCACGCGACGGATTATGAGGCGGCTCCGCGGAGCCCCCATGCGACACCTGGTGCTGATCGTCTTCCCCCTGCTGCTCGCCTGCAGCGACGATGCCTTCGTCGACCTGGATGGCGACGGCTACTGCGGCGATGTCGACCGCAAGGGCGAGCCGGTGACCGAGTGCTCGGACGGGGCGATTCCGGGCGACTGCGACGAGTCCGACCCCGAGATCAATCCTTTCGCCGACGAGTGGTGCGATGGCGTCGACACCGACTGCGACGGTGCCGTCGACCCCCCCCAGTCCATCGACGCCGACGCCTGGTACACCGACCGCGACAGCGACGGCTACGGCGACCCCCAGGGCCTGGCCAAGGCGTGCATGCAGCCCGCGGGCTGGGTGGCCGACAACACCGACTGCAACGACGACGACGCGTCGGTCAACCCCGGTGCTGGCAACTGTGGCTGACTACTCGTAGTCCCAGACGCACACGCCGTCGGTGCTGCAGGTGAAGCCGCTTGCGGCGGGGCAGTCGCAGGTGCTGATGGTGCCCAGCTCGCAGCCCATGGTATTGCCCTGGCTCATCAGGTCGTAGAAGACCGTGGTGTCGGCGTCGGCGCGGGCAACCCAGTCGCGGGTGCAGCCGCAGGAGGTTCCCGTGAGCTGTTGGCCGCAGTCGCTGGGCTGTGTGCACGAGCGGATGGCCGCCGTCTCGGTCTGAAACGCGGTCTCGAGCTCGTCGCAGGTCTCGTAGCCGGTGTCGACCGGGCTGTCGGTGTCGGTGTCGGTGTCCGGGTCGCCACCGATGCAAGCGGTGAACGACAGGAACAGGAACGCTGTGGTGAGCGATCGCATCTTGGTCTCCAGGTGCCCCGTGTCTACGGTAACCCGGACACGCAGGGAGCCGCAGCGATGGGTGACGAGGAGATTCGTCGAATCTTGAGAGACAACCGCGTCTTCGCGATCCTGGGCGCACACCCCGAACCGCACCGAGCCGCGTTCTATGTGCCCGACTACCTTCAGGGGCAGGGCTACACCGTGCTGCCCGTGAACCCCACCAAGGTGGGGCAGCGGCTGTGGAACCAGCCCGTCAAGGGCACCCTGGCCGAGCTCGAGCAGCCGGTCGATCTCGTGGACGTGTTTCGGCCCGGCTACGCGCTGGGCGAGCACGTCGACGACATCCTGGCCATGAACCCGCGGCCCAAGGTGGTCTGGTTCCAGCTGGGCATCCGCAACGACGCCGTCGCCAAGCGGCTGCGGGACGAGGGCATCACCGTGGTGCAGGATCGCTGCACGTTGGCGGATCACCGGCGCTTGTTCTGACCGGCTAGCGCAGGCGGTCGGCACTCTACAGCTTGGCCTCCAGGCGCTCCACGCTCGCCTCTTCGCCCAGCTGCTCCCACTGGTCGAGCGCGACCTCCCAGGCCTTGCGTGCCCGCTCGGGCTGGCCGCGGTCGTGGGCGAGCTGTCCGGCCAGCTCCATCGCCTGAGCCACGTCGATGTCCACCATGCCCGAGGAACCCAGGCTGGCGGTGGCCTCGCTGAACAGCCGATCGTAGTCGGCCCAATCGCTCAGGGCGGCGGCCGTGGGCACGCTGACGACCCTCACCAGCCCCACGTACCCGTGTTTTCCCTGCTTCTCCCACCGTGCGCCCACTCGCTCGAAGGCCTCGCGGGCGCGCGCCCACTGCTCCTTGGCCATCAGGCACAGGCCCAGGTTGAAGTTGGGCATGTCGTCGTTGTCGCCGGTGAGCGCGTGGATCTCGATGCAGCGGCGGTAGCCCTTCTCGGCCTCGTCGAGCTCGCCGCGCAGGCGCTGGATCTCGGCCAGGCCATGCAGGTTGGCGGCGTAGCGCGCGCGGTCTCCCTGCCGCGCGAAGGCCGCCATCGCCTTCTGAAAGCAGTCGGCCGAGGTGTCCCAGTCCAGCTCCAGGCGCGCGATGTCGCCCAGCGAGCGCCAGGCGTGCGCCATGTTCGCGTCGTCGCCGGACGCCTCCCAGATGGCGCGCGCCGCGGTGACCTCGCGCTTGGCGGCGGGCAGCTCGCCGGCCAGGATGTGCACCCAGCACAGGCCGCGCCGAGCCCGGGCCTCGTCGCTGGGCGCTCCCAGCTCGACCCAGGCGGCGACCGCGTCCTGAAACAGCTGGGTCGCGTTGCGCAGCGAGCCCCGCGCCCGCTCGACCTGGGCCAGTCGCTCCAGCGCCCGCGGCCGCACCCGCTCCCAGCCATGCCGCCGCGCGGCCTTCTCGGCGCGCCGGGCCTCGCCTTCGCAGGCCTCGGTTCTGCCCATCGCATCGAGCAGACGCGCGCGCACCAGCCAGCCCTCGCCGTGGCGGGCATCGCTGCGCGGCACGCCGGCCGTCTTCATCGCCTGGGCACGCTCGTCGAGCAGGGCCGCCGCGGCGTCGTACTCCCTCGCCTCGACTAGCTCGCGGGCGCCATCGAGCAGCGGACCGACGGCGTCCTGGGGACGGCCGGCCAGCAGCAGGTGGCGGCCCAGGCGCGCGCCGCCGTGCTCCTGCTCGGCCAGTAGATCGGCGGCGGCCCCGTTCAGGCGCTCCCAGCGACCCCGGGCGCGGGCGTCCCGCTCCAGGCTCTCGCGGATCATGCCGTGGGCGAACGACCAGCCGCCCTCACCGTCGGCGGCCAGGCGGCGGTTCGCCAGCCGCTCCACCAGGTCGTCGGGGATGGTGATCCCGGCCCGGGCGCAGGCCTGCTCCCACTCCACCTGGTCGACGTCCTGCCCCAGCGCCGCCGCCAGCTCCAAGGCCACCCGGCCCTCGGAGTCCTGGCCGCCGAACAGCCGATCGATGCGCTGGCTCCACACCTGGTGCAGGTCGTCCGGCAGCGCGGTCTCGGCACCAGGACGCAGCTCGAAGCCCGACTCGCCCGGAACCAGCAGCTCGCGCGTGACCCAGTCGCCCACCAGCTGCACCGCGAACAGGGGGTTCCCCGCCGAGCGCTGCTCGACGCGGGTGGCCAGCGAGCCCGACAGCCCCAGCAGCTCGCGCACCAGCTCGGAGCGATCATCGGGTCCCAGCGGTCCGATGGGCACCGGCGCCGCCGAGGCATGGGCCAGCACCTCGTCGAGCACCGCGCGCTCCAGATCGCGCTCGGCCAGGGCCTCTTCTTGAACGGTCAGCAGCAGCAGCACCGGGCCGGTGTCTGCCGCGTCTTGCAGGTGGCGCACGAAGTTCAGCGCGTCCAGGCCCCACTGCACGTCGTCGAGCCACACCAGCACCGGGCGCTTGGCCGCGCGCCGGGCCAGCAGGCGCTGCACGATGACGTAGCGCTCGGCGGTGGTGCCAAAGCGAACCACCTTGCCCTCGAAGTCGTCGGGCGCGGGCTCGATGAGCTCCACCACGGCGCGCACCTCGGAGTCCTCGGCGAAACCCTCGGCGGCCTTGCCCTCCATGAGCCGCTCCTCGACCTGGGCTCGGCTTAGTCCGATGCAGCGCAGCTCGCGAGCCACCATGCGGGCGAGCCCGTCCACGGCGCCCGCTCGAGGACTGTGCACCGCCTTGAGCACGGTGGCCGCGCCCAGCTCGTGGGCACGCTCGCTCATCCACTGCACCAGACGGCTCTTTCCGTTGCCGGCCGCGCCTCGCAGCGCGAGCACCCGGAGCCCCTTGGCCAGCCGGGCCTCGCGCAGGCCCGCCCAGATCGCGCCGCGCTCCTGGTCGCGGTCGACCAGGGGGATGGCGCGCAGCCCGTACAGGCCCAGCCCGGCGCCGATCAGCTGGATGGACGGCGGACGAGGGGTGGGGCGGCGCCAGGTGGTGGGTGTGGGCGGCACCGTCGCCGGCATGGGCTGGGCCGAGCGCCCGCTGCCCTCGTCGGCCAGCGCCGGCAGGGGCGCCATCTGGTCGCGCACGGTGCTGGCGCGGCTGTTGAGCTCGCTGAAGAAGGTGTCGTCGAGGGTCAGCGTGGGGTTGCTGATCACCGTGGGCGACTCGGGCACCACCCCCAGCTCGTCTTGCACGGGATCGAGCAGCGAGGCCAGCGCCCATGCCGCGTCGGCCGCGCGCTGGAAGCGGTGGCGCGGGTCCTTCTCGAGCAGGCGCAGCAGCCAGCCCTCGAAGCCGCCGGCCACCGGTCGGCGGGGCACGAACTCGGGCGGCTCGAAGTACAGGTGGGCCATGCCCAGCTGGGTCATGTCCTTGCCCCACATCGGTGGGCGGCCGGTGGACAGCTCCCACGCCACGCAGCCCAGGGCGTACAGGTCGGTCCACGGTCCGTAGTCGCGCCACTCGCTGCGAAACTGCTCGGGGGCCATGTAGCGGGGGGTTCCCGAGACGCCGGAGCGCTCCTGGAAGCGGTCCATGGCGTGGGCCAGGCCAAAGTCGGTGAGCTTGATGCCCGGGCGGTGGTCGGACGCGCTGCCCAGAAGCACGTTGGCCGGCTTCAGATCGCGGTGCACTACACCTCGCGCATGGGCATGGGCGAGGGCGTCCAGCAGCGACAGCAGCAGGCTCTTGAGCTCGGGCCAGGACAGCACCTCGTCCAGGCGGTCCAGGCTGCCGCGCTGGGCCAGCTCCATCGCCAGCCAGGGGGCACGCGCGGGCAGCTGGCCGTTGGCCGCGCCCGACGTGGCGCCGTCCACCAGGCCGTGGTCGAAGACCAGGATGATGCCGGGGTGCTGCAGACCGGCGACGGCGCGAATCTCGTCGCGAAAGCTGTCGCGCCACTTGGCGCTGCGCGACACACGCGCGTCCATCACCTTGATGGCCACCTCGACGCCCTGCTTTTCGTGGCGGCCTCGCCACACGCGCGCCATGCCGCCTTTGCCCAGGGGTTCGGTGACCAGGAATGGTCCCAGGCGGACGTTCAGCGGGCCCTGCTGCAGCATCGCGCGTAGCATACACGCCGTGAGACCTGTGATCGGCGTGCTGCACCCCCTGCGGCCGGGTGGCCAGCTCGGTGCCCCCGACGCCGTGCCGCTCGGAAGGGCCGGGCTCGCCCTGGCCGGACGCATCCAGCTGATCATCGGCGAGAACATCGAAGACGGCGTGATGCGCGGCTACAAGGCCACCGCCGATCGCTGGAAGCCCGTCGAGGCCCCGCTCTCAGCGGCGTGGGACCGCTTCCCATCGCAGTCCCGGCCCGATGCCTACGCGGCGCTGCTCGCCGGGCTGGGCGACGTGCCGCTGGGCAACCCGCCGAGCCTGAACACCCTGTGCCGCGACAAGGTGGCCAGCCAGCGCCAGCTCGAGCAGGGCGGGGTGCCCATGCCCGAGCTGGTGGTCGAGTCGGCCGACTTCGCCGCGGCGCTGGCCTGCTGGCCCGAGGGCGGGTTCCTCAAGCCCCGGCACGGCAGCTTCGGGCGCGGGGTTCGGTACGTGGTCGCCGGGGATCGGCTGAACGCCGAGGGCGAAGGGGCGGTGCCCGGGCAGACGGACAACCTGGTGCTGCAGCGCGCGGTTCCGCCGCCTCCTGGATGGGCCGGCGTGAGCGTGCGGCAGCTGGTGCAGCGGGTGGACGGCGGCTGGGTGGTGCCGACGGCGGCGGTTCGGCGCCATCGACGGCAGCGAGTGGTGAACGTGGCCCGGAACGCCGAGGTGGCAGCCAGTGTCGACGTGCTCGCAGAGCACACGCGTGCGCGCATGGCCGAGCAGGCCACCGCCGCCGCGAGGGTGCTGGGCGACCATCCACACGCCATCGAGCTGGGCCTGGACTTCGTGGTCGACCCGGGGGGCGAGCCCTGGCTCATCGAGGTGAACGCCCGGCCGCGAGGCCACCTGGCGGTGCTCGCTCGAGCCGACCCAGCGCGGTTCAAGGGCGAGAGCGAGGAGGCGTGGCGGCGGCCGCTGACGTGGTTGGCCGCGCTGGGCAGCACACCGCCGAATTAGCGGCCTGTTAGGCGCCCGCCATGCTGCTCCTCCTCGCCCTGGCCTGCACCGGACCCGACACAGCCGACACCGGCCCCACCGGGCCCGAGCCCCGCCGGCACCTGCTGTACCGGCCCGAGCACAAGCCGCTCATCCTGGGCCGGCTCGACAGCCACCCCTACGATCGGGTGCACGACCGCATCCAGGCGATCGCCGCCGAAGAGCTGCAGGCCGACGAGCCGGGCAGCTGGGACCGCCGGGTCAACATCCACAACGCCGATGTGGTGCAGGCCAACGCGGTGCTCGCGTGGCTGCACGATGACGATGCCGCCGCCGCCAAGGCCCTCGAGGGCCTGGCCACCATCGAGTCCGAGTTCTGGCGCACCCACGGCGTCAGCGACATCAACATCCGCATGCCGCACTTCAACCTGGGCATGACCGATGGCATCGGGCTTCTGCTCGATGCGGGCTACCTCTCCGAAGACGAGGCCGCGCCCTTCATCGCCGAGCTCGCCGACATCAACGCCCAGTTCTACGAAGACTACGTCCAGGGCGAGCTGTTGCGGAACATCTGGCTCACCCCGGCGCAGAACAACCACCCCATCCGCACCGCCGCCGCCATCGGCTACGTCGCGATGGCCTTTCCCGAGGCGCCCGGCAGCGACGAGCAGCTGAACTGGGCGGTGTCCGAGATGGACTACCTCTGGAGCCCAGCCACGCCCTATGTGCAGGCCGACGGCGGCGTCTCCGAGGGCCCCTTCTACTTTGGCTTCGCCTGGGGCGTGTCCACCCTGTTCTTCGCGGCGATGCACAACGGCATGGACCCCGACCACAGCTACGTGCGCAGCTGCATCAACCGCAGCGACAAGGACCCCTGGACCGGGCACGGCTGCGTCGAGGGCGAGTCCTTCACCTTCGACAATCCCCTGTTCTCGGACAGCTTTCACGCCACGGCCGAGTGGAGCCTGGCGTTGTCGCTGCCGTCGGGGCACCGCCCGCCGCTGGCCGATGCCTACTTCAACCCGTTCAACGGCGGCGGTCTGCTGACGGGCTTTGGTGGCGATCCGACGCTGGTCTGGGACTGGGAGCGCAACGTCGACCGGCCCTACGAGATGCGCCACGGCATCGAGACGGCGCCGGCCCACCTGCTGTGGCTCGACCCCGATGCCGTCGCCGCGGCGGCCCCGCCCGAGTGGACCAGCCGCTACCTGCCCGATGCGGGCCATGCGGTGTTTCGCAGCGGCTGGGACGCCGATGCGGTGTGGATGCTCCTGGTGGCCGAGGGCGGCGATGCACGCAAGACGGTGCACGACCACGCCGACGGGCTGTCGCTGTCGATGGCGGCCTACGGTGAGTACCTGCTGCTCGACCCGGGCTATTACAAGCCCAACCCCCTCAACAATGCCCGAACCTCGGCGCCCGAGGCCCACAACAAGATCCTGATCGACGGCAGCGCCGGTCCCGACAAGGGGCTGCTGGTCGACTGGGGCGACACCGACGCCCAGCTGACCGACTGGCACCAGGGCGACGGCTGGGAGCTGGCCCGTGGCAGCACCTCGTACGAGGACACCGACTTCGTGCGCACGGTGCTGTTCATCGAGGGGCGCTGGGCGGCCGTGGTCGACCAGCTGGACACGGCGCAGACCGAGGCACGCCCGCATTCGTGGCGCATGAACGGCTACGCGGGGCACGGATCGGGCGGCAGCTTCGAGCTCCGCGACGACGGCGCTCGCTGGGAGCGCGCCCTCGCCGGGGTGGACGTGTACCTGGCGTCCGATGCCGGCGACATGAGCTTCGTGGAGCCCGAGTTCCACGAAGACGACGCCCCCAACGTGCACCAGTTCGAGCTCGACCGCAGCGTTGCCACCCACGCGGTGATGGACGGCGAGATCACGGCGGTGGCCCCGGGCTTCGTGGCGGTGCTGGCTCCGTACCGCGTCGGCGTCGATGCCAGCAGCCCGGACGCCCCGCTGACCGTCTCCAGGACGGGCCAGGGCTGGGCCGTCGGCGACTGGGAAGTCCGCCTGGACGGGGGTGAGGTGGTGCTGCTGGAGGGCGGGTCGGAGCTGTGGCGGGGTTAGAGCACCGAACGAGTAAACGTCCACGTCCACGTCACGTGACCGTCCACGTCCACGTCCACGTCCACGTCCACGTCCACGTCCACGTCCACGTCCACGCGACTCAACGTCGACGTCGACGAATCGTCGTCGCCGGCCGGGCCTGGAGTCAACGACCATGTCCTTCTCGTACGAAAAGCTCGATGTCTACCGTCTACTCACCGAGGTGGCCGACTGGATCGCCGATGCCAAGTGGCCCTCGGGGTCGCACTGGCTCGAGTACCAGGCGCTGCGCTCCATCCAGTCGGCAGTGCTCAACACCGCCGAGGGCCTCCTACGCAAGGGCAAGGCCGGCAAGAACCAGCTCGACATCGCTTTCGCGAGTGCTGGCGAGGCCAACGCGGCTCTTCGGATGAGTCGCCTGGAGGGGGCCGAAGAGCAGCAAGCGAAGCTGCGGCGCGTGGGACAGATGCTGTGGAGGCTGAAGCGGTAGCGCTCAAGCTGTGGTTGGCCGAACTTACCCGTTCGGTGCTCTAAGCGCCGTTCGCCACCCGGATCCAGATCGCCTCGCCGTCGAAGTCGGTGTCGTACGCCGTCAACGGGTCGAAGGTCGGCCCCGCCACCGGGTCGCCGAAGCCGTTGAAGATGGCGCCGTGGCACGGACAGGCGAACTGGTTGCGGGTTCGCGCGTAGGCCACGGTGCAGCCCTCGTGGGTGCACACGGTGCTCATGCCCACGAAGCACTGGTCGCCCATGTTCGCCACGTTCACGCGGGTTCCGCCCACCTGGATGGCCACGCCGCTGTAGTCTTCTTGCAGCTCGGGGTAGCTGGACAGCGGAATGCGCGTCCAGCCCTCGGCCTCGGTGCCGTGGGGCACGTAGTCGGGGCAGCGCCGGTCGTTGGTGGTGTCGGTGTCGGTGTCGCGACCGGACGTGTCCAGCGGGGCCGTGTCGTCGGTGCTTCCCGAGCCAGTGTCGGTGCACGCGGCCACCACGCCGGTGATGGCACTCGTCACCGCTGCCTTGAGCATGTCTCTACGTCTCAACCTTGCCTCCTCGAAACCGCCACCAGACGTATGCGAAGAAGATCCCGACCAGAGCGTCACCGGCGCCGTACACGGTGAAGAAGATCCCGGTCAACGGATCCTGGGCGTACAGCGAGCTGTAGTCACCACCCAGCTCCACCATCGTACCCAACCAGGCGACGACGTAGAAGAACTTCTCGATACAGAACACCAGAGCCAGGTTGGGAACCCGGTGGTGGTGGTCGGCCACCGCCGCGTAGCAGAGCCCCCAGATGCACACCAGCAGGCAGCCCTCCGGCGCAAAGAGCGGGTCTACCTGACCCATCAGGGGGTTGGAGAACGCGCGGCTGAACGCGATGATCGAGAAGTTCATGGCGGCGGCGGCGTAGAAGGCGCCCCGAATCCAGGGAACGGGCTGCATGCCCAGACGCTACCGCAGGAGCGCCCGCTCGGCGGCCTCTTCGTGCCACAGGGCCAGCGCCCACAGACCGTGTTGGTTGGGCGGGTCGCGGAGCAGGTGAAACTGGCTCTCGTCGAGCATGAGCCCAGGCGCCGGCTGCGGAAGCAGTTGCTCGGCGATGAACCGCGCACGGGCGGTGTCCGGCCCCTTCCGCTCCTGCAGTGCCCGGTACCGGAAGAAGGCCGCCATCCTGCGATGCTCTTGCGCGGTGGCGTGGTCGGGTCTCGGCGCCTCGAGCTTGCAGGGTCTAGCGAGCCGCGCTTCGTCGGCGTTGGGCGTCACCAGGTGGAAGGGAGCCTGCCAGGCCAACACGTAGACGAGCGCGGCCATGCCAGGAAGAAAGAGCCAGGGACGGGACTGCACGGTGGGGTTCTCCCGGGGCCAGGCGTACGGACCGCGAGGGGTCGCCCGGGTTCCCTCAGGGTCCCGTCCCGTACAGGGCGTCGTGGCAGTTGCCGTTCCACACCACCTTGCCGGCGTATTCGCTGCAGGTGAAGGCGCGCGGGGGATCGGGGTCGTCCAGCTCGCAGGCCGACAGGCAGTAGTAGTTGCCGCTGGAGTAGGTGCAGTAGCCGCCGGCGTCGATGCAGGTGGGGTCGTTCCATGTGGAACACTCGGTGCACAGCCCGTCGGGGAACTCGCACTGCTGGGTATCGGGGGAGCACCGCTGCCCGAACTCGCAGTCGACCTGCGTGTCCTGGCACGACGCCACCTCGCACTCGAAGGTGTCGGTGTTGCAGGTGAAGCCGCTCAGGCAGTCGCTGTCGGCGGCACAGCCGGTGAAGCAGGTGTTGCCGAAGCAGTACTGCTCCAGCCCGCACTGGTCGCTGTCCAGGCACTGGACCTGCAGGCACACGAACTCGGAGGTGCAGATGGCCACGCCGTCGCAGTCGCCGTCGTCGAAGCAGTCACCGGGAGGCTCGTCGGAGCCGGTGGTGCAGGCGAGCCACAGCGCCGTGGTGGCGCCAACCAGGGCCAGGCGCTTCATTCGGCCTCCGGGCTGGTGCAGAAGCCCTCGAGCTCGCCGCCGCCCAGGTTGTAGCGCACGGTGATCTGGGTCTCGGGCCGCGGCAGGAAGTCGCGCCCAAAGACGATGGCGGGCCGATCCTGCCCGTCCAGATCGGTGGCCCGAGCGTAGGTCCACTCCCCGGCATCGCAGGGCACGTCGCGATCGTCGACCGACACCGCGATCGTCTCGACCTTGGGCTCCTCTGAGAGGAACCAGGTGTCTCGCACGCGGCTGGCCGCCTGGCTGATGTCGGTGAAGATCTCTTCGAAGACCGTGTTGCACATGTTGCCCACCACGCCGCCGGTCTGCTGGGCGGCTGCGACGTAGCGCGTGCCCTCGGTGAGCGGGTCGACCCCGCTCACGATGCAGTCCTGGGCGTCGGTGATCACCAGCGCCGAGGCGTTGAAGCCCTCGCGGGAGCGCTCGCCCTTGAGGCCGTAGAAGTGGTTGAGGTACTCGTGCACCGGGTCGCGGCTGAAGTCCTGCTCGTCGCTCACGAACACGATGGACAGGTCGGCCTGGGAGCGGATGAAGCCCTCGTTGGGCCCGCCAAAGAGCATCTCTTCGGACAGGGCCATTCGTGCGGCCTCCAGACCGCGCTCGTCGGCGCTGCCGCAGTCGCCCACCCGCACCATGTCGCCGAACACGGCGGTGGCATCGGGGGTGGTGGTGGTGATCCAGGTGTCGTCGACGAGGTGGCCGGGCTCGGGAAACACGCAGTCGTCGGTGACCCAGCCGTCGTGCACCGTCGTGGTGGTGACGCCGATCTGGTAGTCGATGTCGGCCTCGAGGAAGAAGCTCAGGAACTCGTCGAAGCGAAGCCCCACCAGGTACTGCCAGCCCGCCATCGACCCCGAGTTGTCGACCACCAGCAGCACGTCCACCTGGGCCGGCGGATCCTGGAAGAACACGTCGACGCCCTCGTAGGGAACGAAGTCGTAGTCTCGGGTGCAGCCGCCCAGCAACACCAACAGCGGTAGGATTCGACGCATCACACCCTCTCGCGGCCCCTCTACTCCATGGGAATCGAGGACGCCCGCGGGCTTAAGCCTAAAGGACGTCCGCATGGACCCGCTGGACATCCAGCCCTTCGCCTTCCTTCCGCCCGATCAGCGCGCCCTCGTGCGGGCGACGTTGAAGCGGCGCAAACCGCGGCCCAAGACGCCGCTCATCGAGCTGGGCAGCGACGACATCGACTGCGTCTTCTTGATCACCGCGGGCGCCGTGGAGGTGTTCGACGAACCCGACGGCAAGCGGCTCGCGATCATCGAGGCGGGCAGCTACTTTGGCGAGCGCAGCGTGCTGTTCGGGGGCACGCGCTCCAACCACGTCGTCACCAAGGGCCACACCGAGGTGCACGAGCTGCCCGGCGACGAGCTGCTGCGCCTGCTGCGCGACGTCCCGGTGTTCGCGCAGGCCTTCGGCGACATCCTGCGCGACAAGCAGGGCCTGTTCGTGGCCTTCGATCGCTTCCTGGCCGAGCTGGTGCACGGGGTGAACCGGGGCCACATCGTGGTTCCGCGCCTGCTCGACCTGTACCGCCAGCTGCAGCCGGCCCTGCACCGCGGTGCCAACAAGGCCGACGTCATCGACTTTGGCGCGCTGGAGTACGCGCTGCGGCGCCTGCCCGACAACGTCGACCGCACCTTCAGCTGGTTCCTGGTCGACGACCTGCCCTACCTGTACACCCGCGCCCCCGAGACCTTCACGGGGGTGCCCTCGGCGGCGCGGCGGCGCGCGATCTGGCAGATGCTGCCCGGAAAGAACCTGGTGCTGCTGCGCGACGGCATGTCCGACCTGATCGACCTGGTGACCTGCCTGTGCGTGTACGCGGTCGAGGCGGCCAAGCTGCGCAAGCGCATCGGCACCCCCGAGACCCTGCTGGCGCTGGTGAGCCCCGACGAAGAAGAGGCCCTGTACCGCCTGTCGCTCAGCCCGGCCGAGCGCGCCCAGCTGTTCGAGCTGTGCGGCAGCGACACGCGCCGCAAGCTGGCCGACATCGCGATGCACAACGAGGACTTCCTGATCACCGTGTACCGCAGCACCGACAACTACAACGCCGACCACGCCGAGCGCTGGACGCGCCAGGTGGCCGAGGCGACGCAGCGCCTGATGGGGCAGGTGCCGGCTGCACTCCCCGCCGACCTGCCCGTGCACGTCGTGTCGAGCAACACGCACTCGGTGCAGAACTGCCTGTCGGCGTGGCTGCGCACCCACCGCGCCGACATCCTGGCGTGGGGCGAGGCGGCCCAGCCGGGCATCGTGCAGCAAGACTGGCACGACGAGCGCGACCTGGCGGTGGCCCTGCTGCGGCCCTACCTCGCGGCGCACCCGGGCGCCCTGGAGCAGATGCACGCCCTCGATCGCTCCGAGGGGGTGATCACCCTCAAAGAGACGGTGTTCACCGGCATCGAGGTGCAGCTCTTCGACCTGTCCGCCCTGCCCGAGGCCGCCCTGCCCGAGGGCATGAGCTCGACCGAGGGGCTGCTCATCAACATCGACTACGCCTTCGGGCAGCAGGCCGAGCCCATCATCGCGGGGCTGCTCAAGCTGTTCGGCAACAACATCCACAGCATCAACGTGCTGGGCAAGGCCGGGGGCCTGGTGGGCGAGCGCGGCGACATCTTCGTGGCCAACAGCTTTGTGGAGCAGCAGGACGACGCCATCTATAGGCCCAAGGTCAACATCGATCTGCAGCGGCTGTCGGCGCGCATCCCAGGCCGGGGTGTGCACATCGGGCGCGCGCTGACCGCGGTGGGCACGGTGGTGCAGAACGACACGCTGCTGAAGTACTACCAGCACATCTGGAAGTGCGTCGGCCTCGAGATGGAGGGTGCCTGGTACTGCCGCCGGATCCTCGAGGCGCATCAGCTGGGAGTGGTGCCACGCTTCATGGACCTGCGCTTTCTGTACTACGTGTCCGACATGCCGCTGGCCCACGGCGAGAACCTTGCCAAGGCGATGGGCCTGTCCGAGGGCATCCCGCCGCTGTATGCATGCACCCGCGAGGTGTTGCAGAGCATCTTCGAGTCCAAGCCCCGATAGCGGCCATCGTAGCCACCGGGCTATGTTGGCCGTCGGAGAGAACCCACATGCGCCCCGTCACCGCCCTCGCGATCGCTGTCCTGCTCTCGGCCTGCCGCGCCTCGCCGCTGGCCAATCCCGAGTTCAACGACGCCGCGAAGTACGTGTTCCTGTCGTACGACGCGCCCGACGTCGACCTGGCCTACGCCCTGCGCGAGTACGAGCGCAACGTGTACCTGGCGATGGACGTCGAAGCGAACGGCGTCATCGACCGCGCCTTCACCCTCGAGCGGCTGCAGCAGTCCGACATCGAGGGGCTGGGCTGCGAGCACGGCCTCGACCCGGCGCTGGCCCTGCCCGTGGCGGTGGGCGGCGTGTCGCTGTACACCCCCGACGAGCACGGCATGGTGCAGTTCCTGACCGACCACACGCCCGTCGAGCCCTACAGCCCCGACCACTACGATCGGCAGTTCGTCGAGGGCGAGGACTGCTTCACCGGGCAGGACTGCTTGTTGATGAAGACCTACAACGAGCTCACCAAGAAGAACGCGATCCTCGAGATCCCCTACGAGTTCCACAAGACCTTTCGCTGGGTCGACCTGAACCTGCCGCCCCCCGAGGACTTCACCGCCGAAGACGAGCTGCCCACCCGCAGCGACGAGCCCCGCTGGGCCATGGTGGCCCGCAGCTGGACCACCGAGATCTACGAGAGCGACAGCGGCAACAGCGCCATCGAGCAGTCGTACACCATCGACTCGTGGATTCCCCGCGACGGCCGCGGCTTCGTGCGCGACGGCACCGAGTCCAACCTCGACGATGGCGACTGGGACGCCGACAGCAACGGCTCCGGCAGCCTGCGCGCGCTGGCGCTGTGGAGCCAGACCAAGCTCGGCGTCAACGCGGGCGAAGACCTGATCATCGCGACCACGCGGGGCGGCATCGACGACAACTTCAAGGCCGCCGACGAGTGGTTGGAAGAAGAGCTGGGCGAGCGCGAGGCGGAGTAGCAGGGTGCTGAAAAACCCGGCTTGCCGGGCTTTTCAGGGCGCTGCGACCGAGGCATCCGCCGCCCTCGGCAGGTCCGGCTGCCGAATCGGCGATTCCTCGAGAATGCGAAAAACCACCGGCCAAACTCAATCGTCGAGTCGGGGCCGGACTTGCCGAGTCTGAAGGCGGCGGTGCCGGCAATGGTAGGGCGCGGGGGGCGCACCGTCCCCTACGTCGTCACCCACAGCGCCGTGCTCTTCAGGTACCGCGTCTCGGGAATGCCCGGCACCACCGGGTGATCGGCAGACTGCTGCCCGCGGCGCAGGATCTTGACCTGCCGATCGGCCTGCTGCGCCGCTGAGTGCAGCAGCTTCTCCCAGTCCTCGTCGCTGACGTGGTGGCTGCAGCTGCTGGTGAACAGAAAGCCGCCCGGCTGCACCAGGGACATGCCCAGGGCGTTGATCTCGGTGTAGCCGCGGATGGCGCTGGGCACCGCCTTGCGCGTCTTGGCGAAGGCCGGCGGATCGAGCACCACCGCGCCAAAGCGCTCGCCCATGCCCAGCAGGTGCTGCAGCGTCTTCTTGCCCTCGTCGTGGATCACGGTGAAGCGATCGGCAAAGCCATTGAGCTCGGCGTTGTCGGCGGCCAGCCCACAGGTGCCCTCGGACTTGTCGACGACCACCGCCGCGGTGGCGCCCGCCTTGAGCGCGTGCAGCGCCCAGCCGCCGGTGTTCGCGTACACATCGAGCACCCGCCGCCCCTCGCACAGGGCGCCTGCGTGGTACCGGTTGTCGGCCTGGTCGAAGAAGTGCCCCGTCTTCTGGCCCGCATGCAGGTTGACCCGGAAGCTCACCCCGTTCTCGTCGATGTCGACGTGCTCGGGCACGGTGCCGAACCAGTCGGCGCGCTCTTGGGGCAGGCCCTCGAGCTCGCGGAAGCGGCCGTCGTTGCGCAGCACCGCCCCCTCGGGCTCGAACACCGACTCCAGGGCCTCGCGCACCGCGTCGCGGCGATGCTCGATGCCCAGGGTGGTCAGCTGCACCGCCAGGATGGGACCAAAGCGGTCGACGACGAGCCCCGGAAGGCCGTCGGCCTCGGCGTGCACCACGCGCATGCTATGCCGGCTGGGGTACACGGCCTTGCGGTACTGGTTGGCCGCGCGCAGCCGACCGACGAAGAAGGCCGGGTGGTCGATGTCTTCGCGCTTGTTGCGGGTCAGGATGCGGACGGCGATGAGGCTGCGCGGATTGGCATAGCCGCGTCCGATGAAGGCCCCGGTGTTGGCGTGCACATCGACTGTGCCGCCCGGGGGAAGGTCGGACACCGGCGTGTCGAGCTCGTTGCTGAAGATCCAGGGATGGCCCCGCTGGGCGCGCTTGGTGCCCCTGGGCGTGAGCTTCACCTTGGGGATGGTCGGGTTCGTCGTGGTCAGGGGCCTCGCCTCCGCTTGCTCACCTTCACCCAGGCGAGCGCGTTCATCATCTCGGTGGCCGTGGGCCAGCGCTCGTCCGGGCTTCGCTCGAGCGACTTCATGATGACCTGCTCTAGCCCCTCGGGCAGGGGTGTGTCGATGGCTTCGGACAGGGGGCGGGCGGGCTTGGTGGCCCGGTTCTTCAGGATCTCGCGCCCCTTGCCGGGGTGGGGAAGGTAGCCAGACAGCGCGCGATACAGCACCACGCCCAGCGAGTACAGATCGGCACGACCGTCGATGGGCGCCCCGATGATCTGCTCGGGAGGCATGTAGTTGGGGGTGCCCACCGCGGTCAGGCCCACCAGATCGTCGCCGTCTTCGTCTTCGCTCGTGGCGATGCCGAAGTCGATCACCCGGGCCACGGGACGTCGACCGGGGCGATCCTCGATGAAGATGTTCGCCGGCTTGATGTCGCGGTGCACCACGCCTTCGGCATGGGCGGTCTCGAGCGCGCGCAGCACGTCCAGCCCGTACGCGCGCACCATCTTGGGCGCCAGGCGGCCGCGCTTCATCAGCTCCTTCAGCTCGACGCCCTGCAGCTTCTCCATGACAATGTACATCTCGCCGTCGTCACCGCGCCCCCAGTCGTACACACTGACGATGTTGGGGTGCTCGATGCCGGTCATGATGCGTGCTTCGCGCTCGAAGCGCTCGATGTACGAGGGGTCGCGTGCAAAGCGTGGCCTGAGCATCTTGGCGACGGCGCGGCGCCAGGTGGCGGTGTCCTGCACATCGAGCACATGGCCCATGCCACCCTTGCCCAGCAGTCCCAACACCTGGTACCGCCCAGCAACGACCTCGGGCAGCGGCGGATTCGTTCCCACGATGAGAGTATAAAGCCATGGTGCGCCTCGTCCTCCCAGCTTCTGCCCTGCTCCTGTACACCGCCTGTCAGCCCACTCCGTACGAGGGCGACGACACGGCGCCGCTCGACGCCGACGCCGACGCCGATGCGGACGCCGATGCCGACGCCGACGCCGACGCCGACGCCGACACCGGCCCGCTCGACAGCGACGGCGACGGCATCTTCGACGACGAAGACAACTGCCCGGCCATCGACAACCCCGGCCAAGAAGACGCCGACGGCGACGGCATCGGCGACATCTGCGACAGCGACCGCGACGGCGACGACATTCCCGACGCCTTCGACATCTTCCCCTTTGACCCCGACCTGCCCGGCGCCGCGCTGCAGCAGACGCTGTACGCCCACACCAGCAGCACCCTGTACACCTTCGACCCCATCCAAGAGACCGTCGGCAACGTGGGTGCCTTCCAGTTTCCCAACGACGGCAACGACCACTCGATGACCGACATCGCCATCGACTCGTTCGGGCAGCTGTTCGGCACCACCTTCGACGCCGTCTACATCTGCCATCCGCAGACGGCGCAGTGCCTGGAGCTGGGCACCCTGTCCTTCGGCAGCAACGGGCTCACCTTCCTGGCGCCCGGCACGGTGAACGCCGACGACACGCTGGCCGCCATCAACCAGGACGGCTCGTGGACCGAGCTGCAGTTCTTTGGCACCTCGGTGACCACCTCGCCGCTGGGCCAGTACAGCGGTGGCTGGGACAGCAGCGGCGACGCCTACAGCATCGAGGGCGAGGGCACCTTCGCCAGCGTGCACCAGAGCACCCTCGACGACGACGTCATCGTCGAGATCGACCCCAGCACGCGCAACGTGCTGCGCACCGTTGGCACCGTGACCGGCTACAAGCAGGTCTGGGGCCTCGCCGGCTGGGACGACGCCATCTACGGCTTCGACGCCGGCGGCGACGTGCTGCGCATCGACCCCAGCAGCGGGGACGTGACGCTGATCACCTCGACGAGCCAGGCGTGGTGGGGAGCCGGTGTGCGCACGCGGATCAAGCGAAACTAGATCCCGACATTTCGCGCATCATCACGAAATGGCGTGCTCATCGGCCGCGATATATCGTGCCGATCACGTGCGAAGCCGCTCAATGGCTGGCATCCATCTTGCTGTTAGCAGGGTTCCCGCACTGGAGTTCACATGCGCACCCTTCCCCTGCTCGTCGCCCTCGCCGCCTGCGGCGGAAGCGCCGAGACGCCCGCCGTTCCCGACGAAACGCCCGCCCCAGACGCCGCCAAGTCCGATGCCTCGGGCGTCGACCGCGCCAAGCTGGCCGCCTTCGCCCCGCTTCCCGACGACATGCAAGACAGCAACAACCCCATCACGCCGGCCAAGGTCGAGCTGGGCCGCATGCTGTACTACGAGGCGCGGGTCAGCAAGAACCACGACATCAGCTGCAACACCTGCCACATGCTCGACAAGTACGGCGTCGACGGCACCCCGACCTCGACGGGCCACAGGGGCCAGAAGGGCGATCGCAACGCCCCCACGGTGTACAACGCCGGCAAGCAGATCGCGCAGTTCTGGGACGGCCGCGAGCCCGATCTGGTGGCCCAGGCCAAGGGCCCGCCGCTCAACCCCATCGAGATGGCCATGGCCGACGGCGATGCGGTCGCGGCCACGCTGCGCAGCATTCCCGGCTACGAAGCGCCGTTCAAGGCGGCCTTCCCCGACGACGCCGACCCCATCACCTACGACAACTTCGCGCGCGCCATCGCCGCCTTCGAGGCCACCCTGGTCACGCCGTCCCCGTGGGACGCCTACCTTGGCGGCGACGACGCGGCGCTCACCGACGCCCAGAAGGCCGGGCTCAAGACCTTCATGGACACCGGCTGCACGACGTGCCACAGCGGCGCCTACCTGGGCGGTCAGATGTACCAGAAGGCCGGGCTGGTGAAGCCCTGGCCCAACCAAGAAGACAAGGGCCGCGGCGCCGTGACCGGCAACGAGGGCGAGAACCTGTTCTTCAAGGTGCCCGTGCTGCGCAACATCACCGAGACGGGTCCCTACTTCCACGACGGCAGCGTCGCCGACCTCGAGACCGCGGTGAAGATGATGGCCGATCACCAGCTGAACAAGCAGCTCAGCGACGACGAGGCCAAGAGCATCGTGGCCTTCCTGGGCGCGCTGAAGGGCGAGCTCCCGGCCGACAAGATCGCCAAGCCCGAGCTGCCCGAGAGCGGGCCCGACACCCCCAAGCCCGACCCCACGTAGGAGACCCCATGAACATCGGCATCAGCCAAGAGCACCGAACGGCCACCATCACCGCGCTCGAGCACGTGTTGGCCGACACCTACACGCTGTACCTCAAGACCCACAACTTCCACTGGAACGTGACGGGTCCCCGCTTCAACGACCTGCACGCGATGTTCATGGGGCAGTACACCGAGATGTGGACCGCGGTCGATCTCATCGCCGAGCGCATCCGCTCGCTGGGCGCCAAGGCGCCGGGCAGCTACCGCGACTTCGCCCGGCTGTCCCAGGTGCCCGAGGCCGAGGGCAGCCCCACCGCCGAGCAGATGGTCAGCCAGCTACTCGATGGCCACGAGACGGTCATTCGCACGCTTCGTGCCGCGCTCGAGCCCGCCGAGGCCGCCAACGATCAGGTCAGCCTCGACGTGCTGACCCAGCGACTGGACGTGCACGAGAAGACCGCCTGGATGCTGCGCAGCCTACAGGGTTGATAGCCCCTCGCGCAGGCCGCGAAGCAGCGCCACCGCGTTCACCCCCAGGTCTGGGGTGTAGTAGCCGCCCTCTTGCACGGCCACGGTGGGAAGACCGAGTCGGCCCAACGCGTGGCCTACTCGGTGGAAGTCGGACGTCTGAAGGGTGAAGTCGCCCACGGGGTCGAGGTGGTACGCATCGAGCCCTGCTGAGACCACGAGCGCATCGGGCGCATAGTTGCGAAGCGCCGGAAGCACGTGGTCGTCGAGCACCCGGCTGTACTCCTGCCCGTCGGTGCCCCGGGGCAGCGGAATGTTGACGTTGAAGCCGCGGCCTCGACCCAGGCCCACCTCGTCGGCGAAGCCCGCGAAGTAGGGAAAGCTGTCGGCCGGGTCGCCGTGGATGTTGACCACCAGGACCTTGTCGTCGCGGTAGAAGATGGACTGGGTGCCATTGCCGTGGTGGAAGTCGATGTCGACGAGCGCCACGCGCATCTTGCGCCGACGGAAGACGCGCGCCGCGAGGGCGGCGTTGTTGAAGTAGCAGTAGCCCCCGAACAGGTCGCGGGTGGCGTGGTGCCCGGGCGGCCGCGACAGCGCATAGGCCAGGCCGGGCTTGCCCGCGGGGAGCGAACGCGCCGCCGCGACCGCGCAGGCAGCGCTCCAGCCGGCCGCCGCCGCGGTCTGGTTGTTCAGCGGGGTGCCCGCGTCGAAGCAAAAGTGCCCAGCGTGGTGGATGCGGGTGGGGTCCCCGCTACCCTGGCTCTTCTTGGGGAAGACCGTCGGGTAGTAGGTCTCGCCGTCGGCGAGCTGTTGCGCGGTGCTGTACAGCGTGAGCAGCGGGTAGGCGTGCACCGCCATGAGCTGGCGTGGCGTCAGCGCCACCGGCTCTTGCAGCGAGAACAGCGGATCCGCGTCGAGCGCACCCACGATGCTCTCGGCGCGGGCCGTGGTCTCGGGGTGCTCGATGCGCTCACCGAAAGCCCACTCGTAGACGGGCTTGAAGCTGAGCTGATCGGGATGGAAGAACGCCCGGACGACGTCTGGCTTCATGCGTCCTCGTGGAGCATCCGGTACAGGTGGAAGCCCTTCTCATAGTAGGGCTGGAGCCAGCCATCGTTCCAGGCCAGCACGCGCTCTTCTTGCTTCGCGATGCGGTCGAAGCCGTAGCGCTCGTAGGCGCGGGTGGCCCAGGTCGCCTTGGGGTGCGCGATGAGAACCATGCCCTTCTTGCTCTGACGCCGCGAGCAGCGCTGCGCGAAGTCGAGCAAGCGGCGGCCGAGCCCGCGTCCGGTGTGGTCCGCATGCAGGTAGACGTAGCCCAGGTAGCTGAAGTCGCCGGCGTCCTGCAGGGTGACGACGCCCACGACCCGGCCGTCGAGCTCGCCGACGTAGAAGTCGCGCTTCTGGAAGTTCTCGCGTGCCCAGGCCATGTCGACCTCGTGCTGATCGAGGTCGTCCGGGTCGACGAAGGGTTCGTACCAGGAGGCCGAGCTGCGCAGGATGTCGACGACGGGCTTCAGGTCGTCGAGCTGGGCTCGGCGGAGCAGGAACGGGGTGGATGAAGGGAGCTTGCGGGAATTCTTGCGACGAACGATCACGTCCTCCGGGGTGGGTACGAAAGGGAACGCATGTCGGTAAGGTGGGGCCAAGATTGCGGCAAATTGCGGTTCCGCGTCAGCCGGCCGTTGCGCACGTTCAACGTCGTGGCTTGACGGGCTCCCCGGACAGCAGCGGCGCGGCATCGACATCGCTGGCATCCATCAGCTCGACGATGCGGTCGAGCGCGTCGAGCAGCTTGCCGCGCTCGAGTGCCTCGATGGCGTCGAGCCGCTCGAGGAAGCGTTCCTGGAGGGGAGGCGGAAGCTTGGCGGCGCGCTCGCGGCCCTCGTCGGTGAGCACCAGCAAAACCTTTCGGCGATCGTCGGGGCTGCGCTCGCGGCGGATCATGCCCGCGCCTTCCAGGCGGTCGAGCACGGCGGTGGTGGTGGAGGGGGTGAGCTGGATAGCCCGCGCGACCACCGCGGGCGTGGCCAGCTCGAGCTCGGCCACCGCCTTGAGGGCCAGCACCTGGGGAACGGTCATTCCCGACTCGCGAGCGAGCATACGGGAGTGCTCGTTCACCCGGCGAAGGATGCGCCGAAGCGCCCTGAGGATCTCGTACGAAGGCTCGTCGTTGGGCATGGACCGCATGCTACCACCGCGACGTCGACGCCCCGATTACTTGACGGCGGATTGATTGTACACTAATATTTTGATGTCGAACAATTTATCATGGAACAATCGCCCATTGTGGCCGGGAGGAAGAAACATGCGTCTGAGAACTAGTGGCCGACTCGGCTCTGTCCGAAACATCCGCATGTACGAGGGCCGCAAGCCCGCCAGCCAGCGTGCCAAGCGCGCCCAGCCGGCCAAGCGGCGCCCGGCGCCCAAGCCAGCGCCGGCCAAGGTGCAGACGGCCCCGATTCAGCAGGCCACGGAGCAACAAGCCGCCGCGCTCCCGACCATCCGCAAGCTGATGCTGCAGAAGGCGGCCGACGGCTGGTCCCTGATGGTCGATGACCTCAGCGAGCCCGCCTGGACCCTGGGCACCAAGAAGAAGGCCCTCGCTGCGGCCCGCCGCGAAGCCGACGCCCTGACCGCACCTCTCGAGGTGTATGCCGGCAATGGCAAGCTCCAAGAGACGTACAGACCGGCCAGCTAGGCCAAGGGGCGGGCACGTCGCCTGCCCCAGCCTCAGCGGCACCCCGCGCCCTTGCGCGTGACCGAATCAACCCCAACCCGGAGGAACCATCACACCGGATCCCACACCCACGACCCGATTTCCCACCCACGTCTCCCTTCCAGCCAAGGCGCGCCTCGAGCTCATCGCGATGCTCAACGGCATGGTCGCCACGACCCTCGACCTCGCCATGCAGACCAAGCTCGCCCACTGGAACACCCGCGGGCCCAGCTTCATCGCTCGGCACGAACTCTTCGACGAGGCCAACCGCACACTTCGAGAGCTCATGGACCGGCTTGCCGAGCGAGCTGGCGTTCTTGGTGGCTACGCCCGCGGCGGCGTCCGTTTTGCAGCAAGCGAGAGCGAGCTGCCCGACTACGATCACGATGCCACGACGGGCGAAGACCACATCCGAACCGTGATCGCCCGTTTCGCGCTGTTCGCCGGCAGCCTGCGCCGCGGCATCGAGCGTGCCGGCGAGCTCGATCCGGCCACCGAGGATCTGCTGATCGGCGCCCTGCGGGACATCGAGCTCATGATGTGGAAGCTCGAGAGCCACCTGATTCCGACGAGCATGGCCGCTCCCGTGAAGGCTGCGATCCGTCCCGTCTGGGTGGCAGGCGCCCGACCTCCGGCACCGGTTGCGTCGATGGAGCTGGACAGCGGCGCTCGGCAACGCCACGCCACGGTGGGGAGGTGAGCATGACGACCCGCACCGTTCACGCGACCTACGACGAGGTGTGGCAGGCCCGCGACGCCGTCAGCGACCTGATCGAAGCCAGTGTGCCTCCGCGCCTCATCGAGGCCGAGGTCCTGCACCAGGAGCACACCGAGTCGGTGCCCATCTACGTCGGAAACCGAGCCCTGCGAGGGGCCGGAATCGGGCTCACCTTCGGCATCCTGGCAGGCATGTTCCTGCGAGCCGCCGTGCTCGACGGGGCCGTTGCGCCCGACTTCTTGATGACCCTGATCGGAGGCCCGACTCCGACCGCCACCTTCACCAGTGTGGGGCTGTTTGCGGGGTTGGGCACGGCCCTCGGCGCGGTGACGGGCTTCGTGCGCTCGCGCGTGTTCATGCCGGTGCCCGACAGCCAGCACGTCGATGCCATTCGCGTGGATGTGGGCGTTCGAACGCCGCGAGGCACCAGGACGGCGCTGGACGTGCTCGCCCGCACCCCGGCCAAGGAGCTGCACACCTCGGGCTAGCCCGGCTATGTTCCCCGTCTGGAGGAACCCCATGCGCTGGAGCTACCCCGCAGTCGCCATCGGCATCGCGCTGATCGCGGGCTGCAAGCTGATCACCATCACCATCGACGAGTCGGCCACCACCAGTGTGCCGGCCGCCACGCCGCTCGAGGTCCTGCTCGGCGACTTTGGCTTTGGCGAGTTCGTGTCGATGGACCTCACCCAGGCGTCCGAGCTGCAGAACCAGAACGTCGCCCCTGGCGACATCCAGGATGTGCGCATGGAGTCGCTGTCGCTCGAGGCCACGTCCGGCTCCCCCGACCTGTCCTTCCTCAACTCGATGGACGTCTACGTCGAGGCGCCGGGGCTGCCCACCGAGCTGCTCGCCTCGGCCAGCTCCTTCCCCGAGGGCCAGGCCCTGGTCGAGTTCGACATCGAGGACCTCGATCTCACCGACTACGTGGTGTCCACGTCCATGACCTTCACCACCGAGGTCAACGGCAGCCGCCCCGAGCAAGCCACCGACGTGCAGGCCGCCTTCGTGGTCAAGGTAGGCGTCACCAGCCAGGGGGCCTGCAATCGCGGCGGAGGCGACGAGTAGATCGACGTACCGTGACGTCGAGCCGGGCACCCAGATGTTAGAACGGCCGCAGAGGAGTGTGGGGCCCCCGGAGGAGACATGACGCGCGCATCGATTGCGGCGCTGACCGCACTGACCTTGATGGGATGCCAGGATCCATGCGACGAGGCCGGCACCGTGTGCTCGGTGGTCGGCACGGGCTCGGCTGGCAACAACGACCAGGAGACCCGGGCCGATCGCAGCCCCCTGTACGGGCCCATGGATGTGGTGGTGATCGAGGGCGCCCACGACTTCGTGGTGGTCGACTGGAACAACCACCGCATCCGGCGCGTGACCGACAACGCCATGAGCACGCTCATCGGCACCGAGTTCCTGGGCGATGGCGACCCCGACTTCCAGGAACGGGTCGCGCCCGGTGTTCCGGGCACCACCGTCGCGCTCAACCACCCCACCCAGGCCGAGTGGAACCCGGTCACCGGCAAGCTGCTGGTGCCCAGCTGGCACAACCACCGCGTGCGCGAGTACACCCCCGAGACGGGCAACTCGCTGGTGGTGTGCGCCAACACCGACATCAGCGATGGCAACGGCGCCAACGCCGGGTTCGCCGGTGACGGCGGACCCGCCGCCGACGCGCTGATGGCCTTCCCCAACTCCATCGCCGTCGACCCCACGGACGGCAGCTTCTGGCTGCTGGCCCAGCGCAATGGCCGCATCCGCAAGGTGGCTGCCGACTACAGCCTCATCGACACCGTCGCGGGCACCGGCGAGGCTGGCTACGGTGGCGACGGTGGCGACCCGCTCGACGCCAGCTTCGACTTCTGGACGCTCGACGATCTGCAGCCGGAGCCCTCGGGTGCCATCGAGTTCGATGGCGAGCACACCCTGTACGTGGCCGACACCTCCAACCACGTCATCCGTGTGATCGACACCGACGCCAACACCATCGAGACCCTGCCGGGCACCGGAAGCCAGGACATGCCCGGTGGTGCGTGCAGTGCCGACGCCCTGTGCTTTCCGCGCGACCTCGAGCTCGGCCCCGATGGGCTGCTGTACATCGCCGATACCAACAACCACGTGATCCGCGCCTACGACCTGGCCAACCAGAGCATGGCCACCGTCGTCGGCACCTTCGAGCAGGGCGACGGCGTCGACGGCGCACTCGCCCTCGACGTGCAGCTCGACCGCCCGCAGGGCATCGATCTGGCCCCAGACGGCACCCTGCTCATCGCCGACACCTACAACCACCGCGTCCGGAGGGTGACCCCATGAACCGTGCCCTCCTTCCCCTGTTCGCGGCGGCGGCGCTGGCGTCTGGCTGCGACCGCAAGTGCGTCGAGGGCGACATCTGCACCTGGTTCGGAACGCCCGGCATCTCGGGCCTCTCGGACGAGGGCACCCACCGACTCGACGCCGAGACCTTCTGGGTCGTCGACGTGGGCTTCCGTCCGTCCGACAACAAGCCCATCATCATGGACTGGAACAACCACCGCATCGTCACCCTCGATGCCGACGAGGCCATCCAGGTCGTGTCCGGCGTGGGCGGGCAGCTCGGCGATGGCCCCGAGGGTCCCGCCGGCACCGCTGAGTGGAACCACCCCACCGACATCACCTGGCTGTCCGACGGATCGCTGGTGGTGGCCGCGTGGCACAACAGCCGAGTCGCGGTGCTCGACCCAGACTTCACCACCCTGACCTGGCTGGCGGGCACCGGCGGCCGCGACTTCAGCGGCGACGGCGGCCCGGCCACCGATGCCCTGCTGGACCTTCCCTGCGGCGTGCGGGCCGACGCCGACGACAACGTCTATCTGGGCGACATGGCCAACCAGCGCATTCGACGCGTCGACCCGGCCGGCGTCATCCAGACCGTGGCCGGCACCGGCGCACACGGCTTCAACGGCGACGGCGCGGCGCTCGAGACCATGTTCGCCAGCCCGGCGCTGCAGCGCGCCGAGCCGGCCTTCAAGATGGACATGGTGGGCGACGTCTTGTACATCGCCGACACGCACAACGGACGGGTGCGCAGCTACGACATCGCCGCCGGCACCGTCACCACGATCGCCGGCATGGGCGAGACCCCGCAAGACAGCGACAACGGAACCGGCTGCACCCAGGGCTGCGGCTACGGCGGCGATGGCGGCCCGGCCACCGAGGCCATGCTCGACACGCCGTCCGACATCGCCGTGGCCCCCGATGGCACCATCTATGTCGCCGACACGGGCAACAGCTGCATTCGCGCGATCGACCCCGATGGCACCATCGACACCTTCGCGGGCGTCTGCGGCGAGCAGGGCTACGACGGCGACTTCGGTCCCGCGGGCGAGGCCTTGCTCAACCGGCCCTTCGGCGTGGCGGTCGACAACAACGGCGACGTGTTCATCAGCGACACCTACAACAGCGTGATTCGCAAGGTCACGCCGCTGTGATCCTGGCCCTCGCCCTGCTCGGCTGCACGCCGGCGTGCGAGGACGGGCGCATCTGTGCGGTGATGGGCAACGGCGAGCTGGGCTTCAACGGCGACGGGCTGGCGGCGCTGGACACGCGGCTGGCCACGCCCACCGACGTGCTGATCGACGCCCAGGACCGCATCATCGTGGTGGACTACTCCAACATGCGGCTGCGGCGCCTGGAGCCCGACGGCACCGTGCAGACCATCGTGGGCAACGGCATCCACGCCTACTCGGAGCCCGGCGCGCTGGCGCTGGACACCCCGCTCGAGAACCCCATCGACGCCGCCTACGGGCCCGACAGCTTGCTGTACGTGCAGCCCCAGCACGAGGGACGGGTCATCTACGTCAACGAGGCGGGCACCATCGAGCGTTGCGCCGGCACCGGCGAGCTGTCCGACACCGGAGATGGGGGCCCTGCGCTGGACGCGACGATGGGCTACGGCGGCGGCATCGCGGTGGCCTCGGATGGCACGCTGTACATCAGCGACCAGTCGTTCAGCCGGGTGCGCCGGGTGTCCATCGACGGCAGCATCGACACGGTGATCGGCACGGGGGAGCGAGGAACGGGTGCCGCGGGTGCGGGCCCGGAGTTCGCGCTGGATCTGCCCGAGCGCGTCACCCTCGACGAGGCCAACAACCGCCTGCTGCTCGCCGACACCCGCAACCACCGCGTCGTGGGCATGGACCTGGACACGCTACAGGTGCAGGTGCTCGCCGGCCGCGGCACCGAAGGCTACAGCGGCGATGGCGGGCCGGCACTCGACGCCGAGCTGGCCGCTCCGGTCGCGGTGAGCGTGGCCCCGGGAGGACAGCTGGTGATCGCAGACCTCAACAACGACGTGCTGCGGGTGGTGTACACCGACGGCACCATCGACACCGTCGCCGGCAGCCCGGGGATCTCGCCGAGCAAGGTGGCCGATCCCTTGGGTCAGCGCGTTCGCAACCCGGCAGGCATGGCCTGGACGGCCGCCGGCGACTTGCTGGTGGCCGAGCGGGGCGGGCACCGGGTGCTGCAGTGGATGGGGGCGGCCGATGCGCTGTGAGTCCATGGCGGCGGGGGCTCTGCTGGCCCTGGGGTGGCTCGCCTCGGGCTGCTCGCCGTGCGCGGGCGGGCCGGGATGTCTGGTGGCCGAAGACCTGGGCGGCGGGCTGCTCTCGGTGCGTGCCCCGGCCGAAGACGACGTGTGGATCGTGGGCGCGAGCCCCGACCCCGATGATGGCACCGGCCCCACCCTGCTGTCGTGGGACGGCGGTTCCTGGACACGGCACGACACCTCGGCGTGGTCGGGCACCGAGCTGTGGTGGGCCCACGTCACGGCCACCGAGGGGGTGTTCGTGGGCAGCGAGGGCCTGATCCTCGAGCTCGACCGTGCCACCGGCGAGCTGGTGGAGCGGGAGGGCCCCGACACCAGCGTGACCTTCTTTGGCGTCTGGGGAGGCGGCGACGGCGAGCTGTGGGCCGTGGGGCAGTCCGGCGGCGGCGAGGGACCTCCGGCCTTGTGGCGCCGCCAATCGGGCACCTGGGCGGCGTGGTCTGACCCCGGCATCGAGGCCGAGCTGGGCACGCGCTACTTCAAGATGGATGGCACCTCGCCCACCGACGCCTGGATCGTGGGCAGCGACGGCATCGCCCTGCACTGGGACGGCACCGGCCTCACGGCCTCGGCGACCGATGGCGCGCTCGCCAACCCGGCCACCCCGCTGCTGACCGTCGACACCCATGGCGACCGCCCCGTCGCCGTCGGTGGCTTTGGCAACGCGGTGGTGCTTGAGCACGACGGCAGCGCCTGGATCGACGCGAGCCCCGAGTTCCAGCCCGGGTACAACGGCGTGTGCAGCAACGGCGAGGTGCAGTGGGCGGTGGGGCAAACTGCCGCACGTGCCGAGCGCGTGGACGGCACCTGGAGCACCGACCGCGATCGGGAGCTCACGCCGGTCACGGTTCACGACTGGCACGGCTGTGCGGTCGATCCAGCCGGCAACCTGTGGACCGTCGGCGGGCGCATCAGTGCGCGTCCGCTGAACCAGGGCGTGATCGGGTATCAGGGGGCCGCAAAGCCCAAAACGCCGACCTTGTAGGCTTTGGGAGTCCGCTCGGGAACGGCTTCCGCGCGGTTTTGGCACGGATCCTGCTGCGGCGCGCCCCGAGGAGGAACCGGCATGCGCGTTCACTCGTTCCCGGTGCACATCGATCCCTTTGACGGCAGGCGGCGGCCGTTCGACACCATTCGTGCGGTGATCTCGTCCGCCCTGCCGGCCGGGACCATCCCGCTCAGGCTGGCGGTCACCGGCTCCGGTCCCCAGGGCTGGAAGTGCGAGGTCGAGGCGGGCGTCCCCACCGACCACGAGCTGCCCGAGCTCGCCGACGTGCTGGCGTTTCGGGAGCGCGGCCGTCCGCGCACCGGCAGCTTCAACGCGGTCATGCTGGTTCCGACCGGCATCGACTGCTCGATCGGAGGCCATGCGGGCGACGCCACCCCGGCGGCACGCATGCTCGCGAGCGTGTGCGACCGCCTGGTGCTGCACCCCAACGTGGTCAACGCATCCGACATCAACGAGATGCCCGACAACGCCCTGTACGTCGAGGGCAGCGTCATCGCCCAGCTGATGATGGGCACCGTGGGCCTGCGCGAGGTGCGCCGCAACCGCATCCTCACCGTCACCGAGGCCCGCGACGACGGCGACTGGACCGTGAACCAGGTGGTGAACGTGGTCAACGGCGCCCGGGCCACCCTGGGCATCGACAGCGCCGGCGTGGTGGTGCTCGACCAGGCGCTGTCCATGAAGGCGGCCTACACCGACAGCGGCCGAGCGACCGGCGACATCGGGGGCTTCGACACCCTGCTGCGCCTGCTGCGCGAGCGCGAGGGCACCTACGACGCCGTGGCGCTGGCCACGCGCATCGAGCCGCCCATGGACTCGGTCACCCTTCACCACAACTACTTCCATGGCGAGGGCGCCAACCCCTGGGGTGGCGTCGAGGCGGTGCTCACCCACGCCGTGTCCAGCGCACTGGGGGTGCCCTCGGCCCACGCCCCCACCATGTCCGATCTGACCATCCGCACCGAGGACTTTGGCCAGGTCGAGCCGCGCAAGGCCGCCGAGATCTTCTCGGTGACCTACCTGTACTGCGTGATGAAGGGCCTTCACCGGTCGCCGGCACTGACCGAGCCCAGCCGGCACTTCGAGCCCGGCGTGCTGCAGGCCGAGGACATCGACGCCCTGGTGATTCCCGACGGGGCCCTGGGTGTGCCGGTGCTGGCGGCGCTCGCGCAGGGCATCCCGGTCATCACCGTGTCCGAGAACACCAACCTGATGCGCAACGAGCTGTCGGACCTGCCCTGGGCCCCGGGTCAGCTCCTGCGCGCTCGCAGCTACGCCGAGGCCGCCGGGCTGCTCGCCAGCCTGCGCGCCGGCGTGGCCCTGGACGCGCTGTACCGCCCGATGCAGGCGACCCCCGTGGAGCGGTACGGATGACTGCACCGGTCGCGCACCGTGGCCCACAGCGGCCTGCCTCGCTCGCCGCCCAGGTCGACACCCCGCTGGCGGACGCCCTGCTGGAGTACGCCGGTCGCGGCGTGACCGCGCTGCACACCCCGGCCCACAAGCAGGGGCGGGCCGCACTCGGCGCCCTGCGCCAGCTGGTCGGTGGGCGCTTCCTGCGGGTCGATCAGCCCTCGCTCTACGCCCTGGACAACACCTTTCACCCCCACGGCTGCATTGCCCAGGCCGAGGCCCTGGCGGCGGACTTCTGGGGGTCCGAGCACTGCTTCCTGCTGGCCGCCGGTTCGTCCACGGCGGTGAAGGGCGCCCTGCTCGCGGTGGCCCGGGACGGCGATGCCGTCATCGTGGGCCGGGACGCCCACAAGTCGGTGCACGCCGGGCTGGTGCTCGCCGGTGCGCTGCCGGTCTTCCCGCCCACGACGGTGCACTCCGACGCGGGCACCCTGCCGCTGACCGCCGGCGACGTGCTCTCAGCGCTGGAGCTGGCCCCCCACGCCCGCGCCGTGCTGCTCACCCGGCCCTCGTACTACGGTCTGCTCGGCGATCTGGGCCCGATCGTCGCCCTGTGCCGCGAGCGCGGGCTGGTGCTGATCGTCGACGAGGCCCACGGTGCGCACCTGCCGCTGCTGCCGGGCCCGCGCCCGCGAACCGCGCTGGAGGCCGGCGCCGACCTGGTGATCCAGAGCCCGCACAAGACCCTGGGGGCCCTGGTGGGCGGCGCTCAGCTGCACGTGCGCCGCGGTTGCCCCGTGCCCGTCGAGGCGGTACGCCGAAGCCTGAACTTGCTGCGCTCGACCAGCCCCTCGTACCCGGTGCTCGCGTCGCTGGACCTGGCCCGGGCCTGGGCTGCGACCGATGGCTTCGCCGCCTTTGCCGACGCGGCGTCTCAGGCGGCGGCGCTGCGTGCGGAGCTGCGCGCCATCGAAGGCATCGACGTCATCGGCGCCGAGCTGCCTCGAGGCTGTTTCGTGGATCCGATGCGGCTGGTGGTCGGCGTGGCCAACCGCGGAACCGATGGCTGGGCCGTCGAGCGCCACCTGCGGGCCAGAGGCCTGGAGGCCGAGTTCGCCGATGCCCGTACTGTGGGCTTCGTGCTGGGTCCCCGGGATGGTCCGGTGCTCGAGCGCGTGGCCCGAGGGCTGCGCACCATCGGCGAGCCTGGCCCGGTGTCGCCGCCGCGGCTGGTGCACGTGCCCAGCACCGTGCCGCGCATGGCACCGCGCATCGCCAGTCGCGCCCTCGCGTGCACCGTGCCCGCCGCATCGGCCGTGGGTCGCATCGCCGCCGAGCCCGTCACCGCCTACCCGCCCGGCATCCCGTTGGTGTGTGCGGGCGAGACGATCACCATCACCGCCCTGCGAAGGTGCGAAGAGCTGCGGGCGCTGGGCGCGGTTGTGTACGCCTCGGACCCCAGCCTGCACACGCTGCAGTGCGTCGACGAGCGGTGACGCGCCCCCTGCCGGCCAGCGCCTACTTCGACGAGCGCATCCTCGCCGATGAGCTGTCCGCGGTGTTCTCGGACGCGTTGGTCTACCTGGGGCACCGCAGTGCGATTGGCGAGGTGGGCGACTGGCGCAGCCTCGAGGCCTTCGACCATGGGCGCGTGTTGGTGCGCACCCCGGATGGACCGCGGCTGCTGGCCAACGTGTGCAGCCACCGCGGCGGCCAGCTGGCCCGAGGCGCCGGCCACGGCAGCCAGCTGGTCTGTCCGCTGCACAAGTGGGCCTACGAGCTCGATGGGCGCTTCAAAGGGGCGCTCGGCTTCGACGACACCACCGCCTGCCGAGGCTTGCCCTCGTGGCCGGTGCAGGAGTGGGAGGGCCTGCTGTTCACCGGTGACCGCGACCTGGCCCGGGACCTCGCCCCGGTGCGGTCGCGCATGTCCGAGGCCCGCGCCGACTGGGTCTTCGATCGGGTCGAGGTGAGCGAGCTCGCCGTCAACTGGAAGGTGATGCTCGAGGTGTTCTTGGACAACCTGCACGTGGCTCCGTACCACCCGGGCTTCGGGCGCTTCGTCGACACCGCCGCGGTCGCCAGCGGTGAGGGCAGCCTGGCTGGCGAGCGCTTCAACTTCCACGCGGTGGGGCCGGGCAGGTGGGATCGACCCGCCACCGAGGCCTTCCGTCGCTTTCAGGCGGCCATCGAGCGGGTGTGCGGCGGGCGCCCGACCACCGCCGCGACCTGGCTCTTCGTGTACCCGAACACCATGCTGGAGTGGTACCCAGCGACCTTCGTGGCCAGCACCTTCTGGCCCATCGACGCCACCCGGACCCGCACCGCGGTGGAGGTCTACTACCATCCAGCTGCCGCTGCGGATGCCGACTTCAAGGCGGCCGAGGTGGCGACAGCCGACGAGACGGCTGGCGAAGACGACGAGCTGGGCCTGGCGCTGCAGCGTGGCCGCCGCACCGCCTACGAGCTGGGCTTGGAGCTGGCAGGGCCGACCCACCCGAAGATGGAGTCGGCCCTGGCCCGGTACTGGGCGTGGCTGCGAGAGCGCGTCGACTACGGGGCTACTCGTCCTCGCTGAAGGGCGTGCCGGTGTCCAGGCGCGGCTCCTCCAGCTCGTCTTCGTCGACGGCCTGGGTCTTGGCCGGGGCCTTCGCGGCATCGGGCTTGGCCGAAGCGGGGGCCGCAGCCGGCTCCTCGACCTCTGCGGGGGTGGTGGCTGCAGGAGCGGCGGACTTGGATCCACACGCTACGGCGAACGCGCATAGTCCAGTCAACAGGTACGCACGCATCGGGTTCTCCAGGGTCACATCGCGTGACCGCGGGCACTCGGGCCCTGACGCCTGAAGCAAAGCCCGTGCCACGGTCGTTCTACCTGCCCGGCTCCAGCCACCGATACGCACGCTCGGCCCGCTCGCGCACCCGGCGGTCCGGGTCCATCAGCGGGGCTGCCAGCAGGTCGAGCAGCTCCGGGGCGTGCGGGCTCCACGTGAGCGCATCGACGGCGGTGCGACGGACCGCCGGATCGAGGTCGTCGAGGGCCACCGGGAACATCGCCCGCGCCTCGTCGACGGTGGCCCAGCGAAGGCTGCGAGCGATGGCGCCGCGAACGGCGGGATCGGAGTGATCGAGCAGCATGGCTGCGGCCAGCTTGGGTCCTCGGGGCCTCGCCGCAAGCAAGAGCTGCGCCATGGCATCGACCTCGGACTGTCCGGCCTCGTCGTCGGTCGCGAGGCCGAATGCCACACTTGTGGCGAATGACCACACCTGCCCCTGGTCGACCGGATCGTGCACCGCGCCGTACCGCGTCCAGAAGGGCGACATGGTCCACACCCGGCGGCACACCTGCTCGCGGCCCAGGCAAGCGACCTGGTACTCGTCGTAGATCGTGTCGATGACGGGCTCTCCGACCGCGACCGACGCCATCAACAGCAAGGCGCTCATGGGGCACTCCGATAGCGCACCGAGGTGGCGCAGTGCAGCTCACCGCCGTTCACATGGAGGCTTCGCCAGGCATCCACCCACACCACGTCGATGTTCTTGGGCAGCCGCGCCTCGGTCGCCCGCACAAAGGGGTCGTCGGACAGCGGCGCGCCTTCTGGGCGCAGCTGGGGATCGGGCAGGGCCAGCAGCGAGCGGCCGTCGGGGCGAGAGACCCAGGTGCCGTTGACCATATTGGGGGTCAGGGCTCCGGCGCCCACCAGCTCGGTGAGCGCGTCGGCGTTCTCGTGGAACAGCACCGGTAGGCCGATGATCTCGTCGGGCTGCAGGTCCAGGAGCGCGGTGGCGACGCCGACGGCGCCGTCCAGGCGAAGCGCCAGGTCGTGGTTGAAGCCGCGCACGGCGGGGTGCTTGCGGATGGCATCGGTGGAGCCGAGCGCAAAGCCAAAGCGGTCGGCCCCGGCGTACAGCGGCAGCTCCGCGCTCGGGGCCGCGTCCAACAACTCGAGCGCCAGGCGGGGATCGGGCACCAGCACCCGGAAGCCGCGCGGGGCCGTGGGATCGGACACGAAGGCGAACACCTCGTCGGTGTGGCCGACGTCCAGGAACTGCAGGTCGATGGGGGCCGGCGCCTGGGTCGGCGAGAGCAGATCGAGCAGGGCCTGGTAGGGGGCGTGGTCGCCGTAGGTGCCGTACAGCACGCGCCCGTCGGGGTAGCCCTCGATCGGGGGGGACACCACGAAGTTGCCAAAGCCCTCGAGGTTGCTCCAGCCCTCCATGTGGACCGTGACCAGCGAGACGGTGGGGTCCCGCTTCACCAGAACATCGGCGCGGGCGACGCCCGTCTCGGCGTTGCGCGGCGAGGCGATGAGCACCGGGCGCTCGCCAGCGGGCTCCCGCACCAGGGCGAAGCGAAACATGTCCTGCGTCCACACATCGTCGTGGAAGGCCGGGTCGTCGAGCACCACCAGCGGGAACTGGGCGGCACGCAGGGTCTCGATCCAGCCCAGGGTGCCAGCGCCCGGATCGTCCGGCGGGCTGTGCGCCACCACGTAGACCTCGTGCACGGGAAGCAGGGGATGCGGCAGCACCACCGAGCCGAGTCCCACGGGCTCGGACCCGCAGGCGGTCGCGACCAGCATCAGGGCAGACAACAAACGCGCTCCTCGCTCCCGCAGCTAGCAAGGGCCGTGCCACGGCCGGGGCGCGTGCCCTGCTCGAGCGCGCGCTACTCCAGCAGGTAGGCTTCGGCGCTCCAGCCGCTGATCGAGACCACCCGGTAGAAGCCCTCGGGCAGACCCGCGACGCCGTTGACGGCCTCGGCGCTCATGTAGGCGGTGGGAACGCCCTGCTCGTCGACCTCGATCTGCCCGCCGCTGGTGGGCGTGGCCCACGCGGTGTGGCTGGCCCAGCGGTTGGGCTCCCACACGGTGGAGTACCAGCTGGCCCCCAGCAGCTCGCCCGCGGTGTGGGCGTCGTTGAGGAAGGTGTCGGCATAGGTGGTCTCGACCGCCTCGATGACGTCGGCACGGAGGTTGCCGACCCCGACGCCCCACGGAACGGCGCTCACCAGATCCTCGGGGGTGCCGATGCGGTCGGTGGCCCAGCCCGGGCAGTCGCTGCGGACGACACGCGCGTCGTCGGGCACGGTCCAGCCGGTGTGCAGCATGGACTCGTCGTTGGTGTCGTCGGTGAAGCTCCACTGTTCGAGCGAGACGCCGCTGGGGTCGTCGAGGATGAAGAGCACCGAGCAGTCGCGAAGATCATCGGGATCCGGCGCGGTGTCGCTGTCTTCCCACATGTAGATCTCGAGCCAGGGCACCTCGCTCTCGCCGGTGGACAGGCTCCACCCGCTGAGCTGCCCGGCGTCGTTCACCGCGAAGCCCGCCGCGATGTTGAAGGCGGCGGGCTCCCAGGAGGTGTCGACGGGGCCGGTGTCTGCGGCGGTGTCGTCCGGTGTGGAGGTGTCGTCGGTGTTGACCGCTTGCTCGCCCGCACAGGCGGCCAGCAGGACAGCGAAGAAGACCAGGTGGCGCATCGAGACTCCCGAGAGCCCGCGCTCTATCGTGCCATCTCGAAGTCTGCCGAAGACGCCGCGGCCGACGCCACCGATGCGGCGATCTGCCGGCTCCTGGCCGCGTCCAGCCCCTTGTTCAGCAGGATGGGGATGGCGACCGAGAGCACGAAGGAGCTCGCCAGGAAGGCCAGGATGGCGATGGGCAGTGCCAGCTGAAAGCCCAGCGGCACCAGGCTGTACAGCCCGAACCAGACGACGGCCGAGACCCCGACACCCAGGCCCAGGCCCAGCACGGCTCCGCCGCGATCGATGTCGACGGCCGGCCCGGTGTGCACCCACAGTGCCCAGTGGGCGGCGTCTTCGTCGCCGGCCGCCCAGCCGGGGAACAGCTCGATCGTCCAGCTTGCGGCGGCATCCTCACGGTGGCCCCGCACCATGGGGCCGTCGCGGTCGAGCTGCACCACCCACGCGCCCTCCAGAGACCCGGTCAGGCGCACCACGCGGGCGTGCACCTCGTCGAGCCGGGGGTAGGGGTCGTCGGGCAGGCCGGGCAGGAGCAGCTGCGCTCGGTAGAGGGTGGCCACTACGCGTCGTCGCTGGGCGGGGCCTCGTCGGTGGGAGCCGGCTTGCCGATGCCCAGGGCGTTCAGGTCGAGGGGATCGGGGTCGTCGAGCACGCTGGGAAGCTCGGCTGCCGCGGATGGGTCGCCGGCCAGCCGGCGCAGGCGCACGAAGAAGTGCTCCATGGGCTCGTCGACGTTGTTCTCGCGCAGCACGATCTGGGCGCTCGTCCAGTACTGGGACGTGCGCAGCTCGGCGATGCGGCGGCTGATCCAGCGCTTCTGCTGCTCGGCGGGCAGGTGGATGTTGAGCAGTCGAAACTGCAGATCGGGGTCTTCGTTGAGCCAGATGCGGATGGCGTCGCGCCCACCGAGCTCGGTCTTGTCGAAGCTGTTGACCTTGTTCCAGGGGAACAGCACGACCGCGTCCTTGGACTCTTCGACGATGCCCTCGCGGGCCAGCCACACCCGGCCGCTGTCGCCGCCCCAGACACGCTTGATCAGCTTGTACAGCGGAACACCGACGAACCACAGCACAGCTGCCACGAGCACGAGGCGGATGATGAGCCCGACCACGACAGTTCCCTCCTGATCCCCTCATTCCATATACGCGCAGGGGGCGGGTGGCGCCAAGCCGTGACGAGCGGCTACAAACGGGGCGTCCCGAGAGGCCTCCATGATCCGCCTGCTGCCGCTGACCCTGCTCCTCGCCTGTGGTCAGGTGAACGAAGATCCCCAACCGGTCGAGCCGGTCGTTCCCGGCGCGCCGCGCGCGGGCGCCGCCGAGGCCTACCTCGAGCTGCCCATCGGCACGGCGCTCGGCTGCTACTCGGGGCGTGGCCTGCTGGGTCTCGCGCGCCGCGACCGCCGCCAGGGCGGCTACAACGTGGGCTTCGACGAGTCGACGGGCATCCACACCCGCCCCACCATCAAGGCGCTGTGGCTCAACAACGGCGACGCCGATCTTCTGGTCATCAAGTTCGACGCCTGCATGAGCAACGATGCGCTCATCGCCGACGTCACCCGCCGCGTCGAAGAGGCCACCGGCAGCGAGCTGCAAGGGCGGGTCACCCTGTCGGCCAGCCACACCCACTCCGGCTACGGCTGCTACCAAGACCAGTGGCACTGGTATCTGGGCACCGACCGATACAATCACGAGATCTTCGAGCGAACCGCCAGCCAGATCGCGGCCGTGGCCGTCGAGGCCCACGACAGCCTGCAAGACGCCAAGATCGGGGCCGGATGGGCCTTCGACTGGGACCCGAACAACCGGGTGTACCGCGATCGGCGTGGCGACAACGGCGCCGACGCCAACACCGGCCGCGAGGAGCTGATCGTCTGGGACGATCAGTCCGACTGGGAGACCGGCAAAGACCCGCACCTGGGCATGATTCGTGTCGACGACATGAACGACGAGCCCATCGCCGTGGCCGTGGTCTTTGGCATGCACGGCATCATCATGGACGTCGACAACTCCATCGTGTCCACCGACAGCTCGGGCGGATTCGAGACCGTGCTTCAAGAGGAGTTCGGCCCCGACACGGTGTTCATGCACCTGCAGGGCGCCGGTGGCGACGCGTCGCCGGCCGGGAGCGACCGCGACTGGGCCAAGATGGAGTCCATCGGCCACCACGGCAAAGACGCCGTGCTCGAGCTCTTCGACGCCGTTCCCACCTCGGCCGAGCCCATCAGCCTCGAGGTGGCCAGTCGGCACCTCTGGCAGAACTACGACGACATCCAGGTCACCCGCAACGGCACCGTCGACTGGAGCTACGTGCCCACGACCAGCCCCGACTACGGCACCGCCGATGGCCAGATCTTCGGCGATGCCGGCGAGATCCTGTCGCCGCTCGACGAGTTCCACGACGCCGAAGGAGCCGTGTTCTGCGGCGAGGAGGTTCCCCTGTTGCCGGGCGCCGGCCTGAACACCACCGTCTACCCCTACGAGGGCTGCGTGCGCGTCTCGGGCATCGTGGGCCTGGTGGCCGGGCTGTTCAACTTCAACGTCGAGACCGAGGTGCCGCCGCTGCCCTTCCGCGAGGACTACAAGGCCGGCACCACCACCTCGCTGATCGGCCCGCTGCCCACCCTGACCGAAGAGGGGGCCACCGAGACGCGCCCGCTGATGATGGGCTTCTTTCCCGGCGAACCGGTGGCGATGTACACCGAGCAGTGGCGGCGTCGGGTGCAGGCCGAGCTGGGCTACGAGCACCCCTTGCTCGTGGGCTACAGCCAGGATCACGAAGGCTACCTGCTGATCACCGAAGACTGGCTGCGCGGCGGCTACGAGCCGTCCATCAACACCATGGGGCCGCTGCAGGGCGACCACATCATGGAGGGCGTGCTCGACTACTCGGGGCAGTTCCTGGGCAACGAGGTGCACGACGACCCCGACCCGCTCGGGCACTTTGCGCCGCCGGTCTACAGCGCCGAGGACTACACGCTGCCCACGCACCACGCCGTCTTCGACGACATCGTGCTGCAGCCTGACCCCACGCCCGACGCCGGCACGCGCACCTTCGACCGGTACGACGAGTTCTACATCCCGCGCCACCTGCGCATCGACGCCGACGGCGATGGCCGCGAAGACCGCACCACCTTCGACCCCTTCCCGGCCCAGGTTCCGCGCGTGCAGGGCCTGCTCGAGTTCGCCTGGATCGGCGGCGACGCCATGGTCGACCCCCCGCACGTCTACCTCGAGGTCGACAACGCCGGAAGCTGGGAGCGCGTCACCAGCGTGGCGGGGCGCCCCATCAGCGAAGCCGGGCCCGACATCCAGGTGGGCTACACGCCCGACCCGCTGTTTCCCCACGACGCGCTGCAGACCCACTACTACTACGCCGCCTGGCAGGCGGTCGGGCACGTGAACGATCGCGCCTCGCTGCCGCTGGGCACCTACCGCTTCCACGTCGAGGGCCTGAAGTACGTGGGCGACTCGCAGACCTGGCCGTGGGCGTCCGAGGCCTACGAGATGACCACCGAGAGCTTCGAGCTGGTGCCCGCGGCGGTCAGCATCGAGACCTACGCCGACGGCGTCTGGGCATGGATGCAGGCCCCCGACCGGGGCTTCCGCTTGGTGGACCTGGAGGGTGCCAGCCAGGGCCCCAACCCGGTGCGCGGAACCATCCAGGTCGAGCTCGACGACGGCACCGACGGTCCGCCCACCATCTTGAGCGTCGACGTTGCCGAGATCGCAGGTGGCAAGGCACGCATCCCGGTCGATCTCACCGGCTACGTGGGTGTCACGATCACCGACGAGCACGGGAACAGCGGCTACCTCGCCTTGTTGTAGGCCCGATGGGTGCGATCTTGTCGGAACGCTGACAGTCGCCAGTGGCGACAAAGCCCGATCCTCTGGTACTTAGACGCGCGCCGGGGGTAGGGATGAAGCTGACGCCAGTCTTGATGGGTCTGATGCTAGCGGTCGGGTGCGGCACCATGACCCCCTACAACACGTCCCTCATCGGCGAGAACGACCTGGACACCAACCAGGGTGACGCTGACGCCGACGCGGATGCGGATGCGGACGCGGACGCGGATGCGGACGCGGACGCGGATGCCGACGCCGACGCGGACGCGGATGCCGACGCGGATGCGGATGCGGATGCGGACGCGGATGCGGACGCCGACGCGGATGCGGATGCCGACACGGACACGGACACGGGCACGGGGACAGGCACGGATGTGTGCGAGGACTACTGCCTGTACGCGTACGACGGCGAGTGCGACGATGGCGGGCCGGGCTCCGACTACGACCTGTGCGATCTGGGCAGCGACTGCTACGACTGCGGACCCCGGTCCAGCGGTGGAGGCGGCGGACCGACGGGCATCTGCGACGACAGCTGCATCTGGGCCCTCGACGGCTACTGCGACGATGGCGGGCCGGGCTCCGACTTCAGCCTGTGCACGCTGGGCACCGACTGCTCCGACTGCGGCGTCCGATGAGGCTGGCGCTCGTCGTGGGCGCGCTGGTGGTGGGCAGCGCCTGCGCGTCCGACCACGGCATCGGCGGGCTGTGTGGCACGCCACAGCAGGGCTTCGACATCGAAGAAGCCAGCGTGCTGCAGGACGGGCAGGCCTACTGGGGCATGCACGACGCGGTGATCCTGGACCTGGACACCGAGCTGCCCGCGGGTGCGGGCTGGCGGGTCGCGGGCGTCGACATCATGCCGCTGATTCCCAGCTCGCAGTTCGACGCCTACAACGACGGCGACAGCGTCACGGTAGAAGTGTGGGATGCCGACGACCCGGGCTCTGCGCCGTTCAGCGTGACCCAGACCTTCCACAAGGGCGAGCTGGACTGGCAGACCGTGGCCCTCACCAACCCGGTGACGGCCCCGTCCGGCGAGCAAGAGCAGGCGTGGTGGAACTTTCCCTTCGTGGACACCATTCCCACCACGGGCATGACGTCGACGCGCTACCTGGTGGGCGTTCACTGGCCCAGCGGCGAGCCACCGCTCGGGTACAGCAACTTCAATCGACCCTGTGACCGAAACTGGACCGACTACGCAGACGGCTTCGGCTGGGTGCTCAACAGCGACAACGGCAGCCTCGACGAGTGCAGCTGGCCTATGCTGCGCGTGAACATCGAGGTGCTCGAGCAGGCCGCAGAGTGCGAGGGCGAGTCCTACGCCGTGGAGTGAGCATGACCGCACGACCCCCCATCCTGCTGCTCCTGGCGCTCGCCGCTTGCCAGCCCAACGAAGACCTCGTGTACCCCGACGTCCAGACCGCCAGCCCTCGGGCCGGCGCCGCCGAAGGTCGGCTGGAGCTACCCATCGGTGTGCCGCTGGGGTGCTTCAGCAGCCGCAGCTCGCTGCTGGGCACCTCGGGCTCGGTCGATCGCCGCCAGGGCGCGTACACCACCGGCTTCACCGAGAGCGCTGGCATCCACACCCGGCCCGCCATCAAGGTCCTGTGGATCGAGAACGGCGACGATCACCTGGTGTACGTCAAGACCGACATGTGCATGGCCAACGACGGCGTCGTCGCCGTGCTCACCGAGCGCCTGAGCGCCGCGACGGGCGCCGACCTCGACGAGAAGGTGGTGATGTCGGTCAGCCACAGCCACGCGGCCTACGGCTGCTACAGCGACCAGTGGCACTGGTACCTGGGCGTCGACCGCAACAACGAAGAGATCTTCGAGCGAACCATCGAGCAGATCAGCGACGTGGCCCTGCAGGCTTGGGAGACGCGCCAGGACGCCGCCATCGGCGTGGGCTGGGCCGTCGACTGGGACCCGAACGACCGCGTCTACCGTGACCGGCGCGAGAACAACAACGCCACCACCCAGCAAGAAGAAGACAACGGCGTCGAGCCGCGCGAAGAGCTGATCGTGTGGGACGACCAGTCCGACTGGGAGACCACCAAGGACCCGCACCTCAACCTGCTGCGCGTCGACAGCGTCGATGGCGATCCCATCGCATTTGCCTTCACCTTCGGCATCCACGGCACGGTGCTGGGCGGCGACAACAACCTGGTGAGCCAGGACGCCACCGGCGGCCTCGAGAGCGTCATTGCTCAGCACGTGCCGCCCGGGGTGGTGGCCATGCACATGCAGGGCGCCGGCGGCGATGCGTCTCCAGCGGGCTCCGACGGCGGCCCCGCTCGCATCGAGAGCATCGGCGAGTACGCGAAGGACCCCATCCTGGACCTGTGGGAGGCGACGCCCACCTCGGCCGACCCCATCCGCATGGAGACCGCCAGCCGCCACATCTGGCAGCACCACAGCCAGATCGAGGTCACCCGCGACGGTGCCGTCGACTGGCGCTACTCCGAGCTGGTCCCCCCCGAAGAGCACGTGCCCGACGAGGTCATCTACGACGACAGCGGCGGCATCGTCTCGCCGATCGACGAGTTCAACGCCCCCTATGGCGCCGTCTTCTGCGGCTCCGACAGCCCGCTGATCCCCGGCTTTGGCGTGGGCACGCAGACCTTCCCCTACTCGGCCTGCGTCGATGTCTCGGCCATCGGCCGCGTGGTGGCCGTCACCTTCGACCACACCCTCGACGACGTCGTGCTGCCCTTCCCCGAGACGATGAAGGCCGGCACACTGGCCACGCGCATCGGGCCCTTTCCCACCCTGTTGCCCGACGGCAGCAGCGAGCAGCGCCACCTGACGGCCGGCTTCTTTCCCGGCGAGGTCACGGCCATGTACGCCGAGCAGTGGCGGCGCCGCACCCGCGACGAGCTCGACTGGGACTACCTGACCGTCACCTACGGCTACAGCCAGGACCACGAGGGCTACCTGCTGATCCCCGAGGACTGGCTGCGCGGTGGCTACGAGCCCAACATCAACATGTGGGGCCCGCTGCAGGCAGAGCACATCATGGAGGGTGTGCTCGACTACGCCGCCATCCTGAACACCGATGTGCGCGAGGAGCACGACCCGCTCGACTTCTACGCCCCCACGCCCCGTGGCGAGCACGAGCTTCCCGGCCTGACCCCGGACCTGACCCCCGACGCGGGAACGCGCCTGACGGCGCTGCCGGTCTTCGACGACACCGTCGACTTCTATGTTCCACGTGGAATCGCTCCCGAGCCCGAGCCCCCGAGCCAGATCGAGCGCCTGGACCTGGTGCAGCTGGTGTGGGAGGGCGGCGATCCAGCCGTCGACCCGCCGCACGTCTACATCGAGCGCATGGACGGGGGCGCGTGGACGCGCCTGACCGCGATGAACGGCGAGCCCGTCAGCGAGGCCTTCACCGACATCCTGGTGTCGTACACGCCATGGCCGCTGTTCCCCATCGAAGCGCAGCAGAACCACTACTACTGGGCGGGCTGGCAGGCCGTGGGGCACGTGCACGAGCGCGCCGCGCTGCCCACGGGCACCTACCGCATGGTGGTGGAGGGCAAGCGCTGGGCGGGTGGGGACACCACCTGGCCGTGGACCACCGAGGACTACCTCCTGGAGGGCCCCGAGTTCGAGATCCTGCCCGCCACCATCCAGCTCGAGGCGGGCGATGGCGGCCTGTGGGCGTGGATGGACGCGCCCGCAGACGGCTGGCGCCTGGTCGACGTCGAGGGCAACAGCCAAGGCCGCAACCCGGTTCGAGGCGCCGTCACGGTCGACATCGACGGCTCGGTGCAGACGCTCGACGCCGACGCGCCCACCGGCGGCCGGGCGTGGATTCCCGTGAACATCGAAGGGGCCAGCGCGGTCACCGTGACCGATGGGGCCGGGAACGTGGGGACGTTGTAGGGGCGGAGGCCTCGTCCTGCCACGCCTACGGCGTGTAGAAGAACTCGGGCCCCTGGCACACGCTGCTGCTGCCGTTGCAGCTGCCCACGCCGAAGCCGTCGGCGAAGTCTTCGAACAGCTCGCTCTGCAGCATCGCGTCGTTGTTGCACACGTGGTAGCCGGACAGCGAGCCCTGGGACTGCCGCACCGCCTCGTTGAACGCCGTCTCCCAGGAGTGCCCGCTGTTGAAGGTGCAGTTGTCCAGCGCGGCGATGGCGCCGTCGGGATCGTTGTTCTGCAGCAGCCCGACGACCTGGCTGGGGGTGACGCCGCTGGTGCAGGTCATGTTGGCGTTCAGGTAGCCGAGCATCGAGCCGATCACCTCCTGAACAACGCTGTCTTGAACGCTGTCGAGCGACAAGAAGGTGGTGCCGTCGCAGTGGCAGGACTCGAAGGCGCTCAACAGGGCCGTGGCTTCGACCTCGGTGGCGCCTGCGGTCTCTCGGCGCACCTCTTCGAGGATGAGCGTGCCGTCGCTGAGCTTGGCGTCGACTGCGGTGCCGTGGTTCTCTTGCCCGGCGTCGTCGGTGCTGCCGCCGCAGTCGACCACCATCTCCATGGTGGTGTGCGGGGGCCACGCGGCCGAGGTGCGCCCGGCGTATTCGGCGTAGGCGTCTTTCTGCAGCCAGCGCATGGTGACCTGGCACTCGTCGGTGCTGGCGGGATCGCCGCCGACACAGCTGGTGGCGAGTCCGAGGGTGGCAGGAATGGCTAGCAGCCGCAGTGCGCGCATGAGGACCTCCGAGAGGCGAAGTCTAGCATCTAGCAGGCCGATGAAATGCTCGTTCCTCACACTTCAGCGGCCTGCTTCTACCATTGCCGGCACCGCCGCCTTTAGACTCGGCAGGTCCGGCCGCCGACTCGACGATTGAGTTTGGCCGTTGGTTTTCGCATTCTCGAGGAATCGCCGATTCGGCAGCCGGACCTGCCGAGGGCGGCGGATGCCTCGGTCGCAGCGCCCTGAAGAACCCGGCGAGCCGGGTTTTTCAGCGCCCTGCTAGATGACCAGCCGCGGGCCTTTGCGCGGCGTGTCGTATGCTGCGCCTGCAGCAGGGGAAACAGCGTGGCGGATCGCTTCATCGCGGTGGCGGGCAACATCGGCGTGGGCAAGACCACGCTCACCACCTGGCTCACCCAGACCTACGAGATGAAGCCCGTCTTCGAGCCCTTCGAGAACAACCCCTACCTCGACGACTTCTACGCCGACATGAAGACGTGGGCCTTCCACAGCCAGATGTGGTTCCTGGCGCACAAGTTCAAGCTGCACTGCGAGCTCGAGGACACGTCGGGGCTGCTGGTGCAGGACCGCACGATCTACGAGGACGCCGAGATCTTCGCGACCTACCTCAAGAACAGCCGACGCATGGCCAAGCGGGACTACGACACCTACTGGGAGATGTACGGGGCGATGAAGATGCGGCTGCGTCCGCCCGACCTGGTGATCTACCTGCGCTGCAGCGTTCGCGCGATCCGCCGCCGCATCCGGCAGCGCGGGCGCGCCAGCGAGCAGGACATTCCCGCCAGCTACCTGCGCAAGCTCAACAAGCTGTACGAGGGCTGGATGGACGACTGGGACGCATCGCCCGTGCTGGTCTGGGACACCGAAGAGACCGACTACCTGGGCGACCTGGTCGATGCCCTGGAGTTCCGACGGGCCATCGAGCGCTTCCTGTGAGCAGCCGAGCCCCCTTGGCCGCCGGGCACTGATACGATGCCGCGTTGTCGGTCTGACAGAATGCTCACCGTGGAGGCATTGACGTGCACACCCCCGAATTCCTACGATGCCCCGCTTCTGAGGGGCCTGAATGAGGGTCGTGTGCGACAACTGCCGTGCGGTCTACAAGATCCCGGACTCCAAGCTGATCAAGCCGGTCAACAAGGCGACTTGCCGCAACTGCGGCCATCGCATGCTGATCCCGCGCCCGCCGGCCGCCACCGAAGACGAACGCACGCTGGTCACCAACAACCCCATGACGCCCCACGGCGCCATCCCGCGCGCGGGCGGCCCGCCCACGGTTCCCATTCAAGAGAACGAGCCCGAGCACACGCTGCCCATCCAGGGTGACGACAAGCGCCGCTTCACCCCCGATCCCCCCGGGCGCCGGGTCGCTGGCGGACGCCGCGGCCGCGGCGGCGCCTATGGCCCCGCCGACGACGATGACGTGCCCATGCTGCCCGGCACACCCCTGCCCCGCTCCCGGGGCGCCGGCCCGCCGCCGCGGCCCAGCGGCCCCCACGTGGCCCAGCCGCCCGAAGAAAAGACCAGCTGGGTGCGCAACCCGCCGCCCAGTGCCTTCTCGGACACCAACGAGGCGCTGCGTGCGGCCGAGCGCGGCATGAAGCCGTCCGAGGAGCCCACCCGCGTCAACGCGGCCAACCCGCTGCTCACCCCCGAGCCGGCGACCCCCAAGATCCAGAAGCCGCCGCCGCCGCCCACGCCCCCCAAGGCTCGGCAGCCCGCGCCCGAACCCGCTCCGCGCAAGAAGCCCGTCTCGCCCGACCCCACGCCACGGCAAGATCCCCCGTCAATGGGGGGCCACAGCTACCCGGGCCACCTGGGCCCGTCGCACGACCCCAGCAACGACATGCTGCTCGCGCTGCTGGGCGCCATCGGCGCGATCATCGGCATCACCCTGCTGGCCCTGAACCCGCGCCTCGAACGCATCGAGCTCGAGCTGGCCTTGAGGGCCATCGCGCTGATGTTGGCCTTCTCGGGCGCCTTCACCAATGCGCTGGTGCTCATCACCTCGTCGCGGGGCCGTCGTCCGGCGCGGCAGGTGCTGTCCATCGTGCTGGCGGGCATGCTGGCCACGTTCGGCGTCACCAGTGCCATCGGGCTCAACACCCTGGCCTACATGTGGAAGACCGGCGGCCTGTCGTTCACCAGCGCGCCGACGGCCAGCCTGCCTCCCGACGTCACCCCCACCCTCGAGCCCGACGACGGCGCGGCCGACGGCGACGCCGACGCCGACACCGATGCCGAACCCGAGGTGGAAGAGCCGCCTCCGTCCAGGGTCCAGCCCGACCGTCCGCGCACGCAGCCCCCGCGCACGCAGCCCGACCGTCCGCGCACGCAGCCCGATCGCCCGCGCACCCAGCCGCGCGACCCCGACCCGCCGCCGCGCGAGGTCATCACCGTGCCCTCCGACGACGGGCTGGGCGACGACGACTTCGGCTTCGACGACGACCCGCCGCCGCGCCGCGACCCCGATCCGCCGCCGCGCCGCGACCCCGATCCGCCCCCCGCGAGCGGTGGCATGGACTCGGTGCCCATGGAGGTCATCGACATCCAGCTGCGCAACAACATCGCCGTCAAGAAGTGCTTCTTCCAGCACATGCAGTCGGCGGGCAGCCTGCCTCCACGGGTCGACGTACGCTTCACCCTCGAACCCGACGGCAACGTCAGCCGAGCGGCCATCACCCAGGCCGCCTTCGCGGGCAGCTCGCTGGATCGGTGCCTGTCGACGGCGATCAAGGGCATCACCTTCCCGCCCACGAGTGGGGCTGCGACGAAGATCACGTTCCCGTTTATTTTCGAGTAGAAGGGCCGCCCCCTCCTACCCCTCATCATCCGGGTGACGCTTCAGCAAGCCCATCCTCAGGGCATGCCGAACCAGATCGGCCCGGGACGAGGCGTCGAGCTTGCTGCTGATCTTGGCGCGGTAGCCCTCGATCGTCTTGATGCTCAGCCCCATTCGCTCGCCGATGGCCTTGTTGGTGAAGCCAAAGGCGATGAGGTGCAGCGCCGTGAACTCGCGGTCGGACAGGCTCTCGCGCTTGGCGATCATCTCGGCGTCGACAGGGGTCTCTTCGATCACCGCGCCGATGTAGGTCTGCCCCTCGCTGACGGCGCGAACGGCCTCGACCAGCTGATCGCCGGAGCGGGTCTTGGTGATGAAGCCGCGGGCTCCCAGGGCCAGGGCGTCCTGCACCGACTCCAGGTCGTCGCTTCCGGTCACCACCAGCGTCGCCACGAGGGAGTCCAGCTTGCGCAGCTGCCGCAACACATCCCGGCCGTCGTGGCCCGGCATGTTGAGGTCGAGCACCAGCACGTCCGGCTTCACCGCCTCGATCAGCTCGATGGCGAGGCCCGAGTGGTTGACCGTGCCCACCACCTCGATGTCCCGCTGCCGAGACAGCAACAAGTGCATCGCCTCGGTGAGCAGTTGGTGGTCGTCGACGAGCGCTACCCGGATGGACATCGCCGCAGCATACAACGCTTCTACGGTACTGCCAGGCTGACGCACTGTAGCGGGCACCGCTCGGTTCTACCTTGGGCCCGCGAACACCCCGATTGGCGCCTTCATGTAGCGCCTGCCGTTGGCCGCGGGCTTGGGCAGGCGGCCGCCGTCGGCGTTGACCTGCAGGCTCGGGAAGATCAGCCGCGGGGGGGCCAGGGTGGCATCACGCTCGGTGCGGAAGCGCACGAAGTCGGCCTTGGAGGTGTCGGCAGCCAGCTGGATGTTGTCGCGCTTGGCGTCACCGATGGTGGTCTCGTTGCGGATCTCGCGCCCGCCGGTGCCGTAGTCGTGGCCCACGAACACCCGGGTGTCGTCGGGCAGGCGGTACAGCTTCTGGATGCTGTCGTACAGCTGCTCGGCGGAGCCGCCAGGGAAGTCGCAGCGCCCGGTGCCGAAGTCCGGCATGAACATGGTGTCGCCGGTGAACAGGGCGTCCCGGATCTTGAGGGTCGTGCACGCCGGTGTGTGCCCCGGCGTGTGCATGGGCTCGACCGCCAGTGAGCCCGCCTGCAGCGGCTCGCCGTCCTTCAGCAGCACGTCCCACTGCGAGCCGTCGGCCGCGAAGTCCGGGCCCAGGTCCAGCAGATCGCGAAAGACCTCCTGAACCGGCACGATGTGCTCGCCGATGCCGATCCTGGCGCCCAGCTGCTCGCGAGCATGCTGGTGCGCGCTCAGGTGATCGGCGTGCGCATGGGTGTCGAGCACGTAGTGCACGTGCAGGTCGTGCTCGCGCACAAAGGCGATGACCGCGTCGACCGACTCGGTGGACACCGCCACCCACTGGGGGTCGTAGTCCAGCACCGGGTCGATGATCACCGCGTCGCTCGTGTCGCTGTCCCACACCACGTAGGTGAAGGTCCAGGTCGGCTCGTGAAAGAAGCTCTTGATGTTCATGAGGGCCATCCTTCGATGTGGGCAGATGCCTCCGGAGGGTGCACAGGCCGTGCCACGCCCTCGCGAATGCGCTCCACAGCCGCCCGCGAAGCTTCCAGCCGCTCGATCCACCCCTGGACCGACAGCCCTCGCGCTTGCAGCTCGACCAGTTCGTTGCGGTATGTTGCAACCTCCTGCAACATCGCATCCAGGAGCTCGACGGTGCGCTCGTGGTCGATAGCCGCGAACACGATGCCCTCGAGCTTCTTCTCGCGGGTGCCGAAGCCCTCGGGCACCCCTGCCTGGGCGGCGACGCGCCCCATGCTTCGCTGGGACAGGAACAGGCCGCTGCGGCGCGTCTGCAGCAGCGCGCGCACCACGTGCTTCAGGCGGGTGCGTGGCTCGTCGAGCAGCGTGTCGAAGCCCTCGCTGGCGGGCTCGGGCAGCACCTTGGCCCCGAGCTCGCGCGCGTGGTCGGCCACCACATCGGCCAGCAGCTCGCCGACCGCGGCGTACAGCCCGGTGTCGGCCCGGCGCAGGGCCACCACCAGCGCGGGCAGCCAGCGAAGCAGGTGCTCTGAAAGAAAGGCGCGCTGCAGGTCACGGACGTGGCCCAGGGCGTGGGCGTCGCCATCCACCAGGGCATCGCGCTCGGCGGCGCTGAGGTGGGCCAGCAGGGCGGCTTCGGTGCCGATGTGGTCGGGGACGTCGTCGGTGGCCACCCCGGCGCGCTGCAGGTGCTCGAGCACCGCCGCCGACACCTCGCCGCCCAGCTGCCCGTCGCCCACGAACACGCTCTGCCAGGGCAGCACCTGCCGCGACAAGGCGTCGTGGTGCTGGGCCGCCCAGCGGTCGGGGTCGTCGCCGTCGACGGCGGCCTCCAGCGCGGGCAGCGCGGCCACCAGCGGGCGGGATTGCGCGTCCAGGCCGTGGGTGAACAGGCGCGCGATGAGCGCGTAGGCGCGGTGTCGCGCCTCGGCCCGGTGGCGCGGCGTCACTCGGTCTCCGGCAGCTTGTAGGCCTCTCGGGTGGGCTTGAGCGGCCGCTTGAGCCACCAGGGGCGCCGGGTGCGGTCGGGGCTGTGGACGCTCGCTGGCCGCGTCCACGACTTCCACTGCCGGTACACGGCCATCGACCGAGCGACATCGACGTGCACCTCGCCGTAGGCCTCGCCCGGCTGGGCCTTGCGCACCCGCGTGGCCTTCTGCAGCCAGCAGTGCGCGCCGCTGACCGGGTCGGGGTGCACGGCGTGGGTCAGGTTCTGGTGCACGCCCACGTTCTGCCACCAGATGCGCTCGGTGTCGGGGTCGGTGCTCTTCCAGGCAGCGGCTCCGTGCTGCACGTGCAGGGCGAAGTCGTCGCCGTCCTGCTGGATGCGGGCCAGCGAGCTGGTGCCGCGGTTGAGCCCCTGGTCTTCCTTCAGCCGCCAGCGGCCCAGGTGGTGGCTGATGGCGATGATGCCCGGCTTGATGCCCTCGGTGACCCAGACCTTGTCGACGAACCAGCCGATCTCGGTGTCGATGCGCACCAGCTCACCGGTGACCACCCCCATGCGCGCCGCGTCCGACGGGTGCATCCACACCGGGTTGTTGTGGCTGATCTCGTACAGCCACTTCGCGTTGGCCGAGCGCGTGTGGATGAGCGTCGGAAGTCGAAAGTTGGGCAGCAGCAGCATGCCGCCCTCGTCGAAGGGAATCTCGCTGGGGTGCACGTGGCTCTCGAGCGGCCACGGAACCGCGTACTCCAGCGTGTCCCAGCCCCAGTCCACCAGCGTCTGCGACAGCAGCTCCAGCTTGCCCGAGGGCGTGTTGAAGCCCGTCTTCAGGTAGGGCTGGTAGTTGCTCTTCACCACCTCGAAGGCCCCGTACTTGCGCATGTAGGCCAGGGGCTCCAGCCCCTCGGCCGCCGCCGCCTCGGGCAGGCCCGGCACGCTGTTGTCGAACAGCCACTTCCAGTACTCGTCCTGGGTGATCAGCTCGCCGGGGCGGTACGGGCTCTCGAACCACTCCCGGATGCCCAGGCTGCCGTCGGGATCCATCTGGCCCGAGACATCGACCCAGAACTCCGCCTCCTCCCACACCTCCCCCGGATTGGCCTGGTGGGTGAACTCGACCGGCTTGCCCGCCCGCTCCATGGCCACCCGCCGCACCGGCTGTCGAAAGCCGATCCACTGCCCGGCATGGGTCTCTTGCGACATCAGGTCGTGGCGCTCGCCGGAGTGCCCCATCGGCAGCACATAGTCGGCAAACCAGGCGCTCTCGTTCCACGTGGGGGTGAGCGCCACGTGCAGCTTGAACTTGGCCTCGTCCATCAGCGCCCGGTACCACATGAAGCCGTCGGGGTTGGTCCACAGCGGGTTGTAGACGCGGGTGAAGTAGACATCCACCTCGCCGCGGCCCTCCTCCATCAGGTGCGGCAGCAGGAAGGACATCTCGAAGTGGGCGAAGGGCCACTCGTCGGGCAGCTGCAGCTCGTTCCACACCGTGCCGGGGGGCGGCTGCTTGAAGGGCTTGGGCACGAACTTGTTCCAGCTGTTTCCGCTGGTTCCTCCCTTGGTTCCGACCGAGCCGGTCAGCACGTTGAGGAAGAAGAGCGCGCGCACCACCTGCCAGCCGCCGCGGTTGCCGATGCTGGCGCTGCGCCAGTTGTGGGCCGCCAGCCGGTCGCCGCATTCGGCGATGTACTCGGCTGCCTGCTGGATGCGCTCGATGGGCACCTGGGCCTCGGCCGCGGCCCGCTCGAAGGTGAACTCGGCGTACAGGGCCTTCAGCGCGGCCTCGAACTGCTCGAAGGTGAGGTCGGCGCCGGCCTCGGGCAGCGCGCTCAGCACGGCAGGATCATCGACCAGCTGCCCGATTCCCCGCAAGAATCCGGGCCAATCGACCCACTGCTCCATGAAGGCGCGGTCGTAGCGCCCCGTCTGCAGCAGGTGGTTCGCGATGGCCAGCAGCACCACCGTCTCGGAGCCGGGCCAGGTGGGCAGCCACACGTCCGACTTGCTGGCGGTGTTGGACAGGCGCGGGTCGAAGGTGATGATCTTCGCCCCGTTCTGCTTGGCCTCCATGATGCGCTGGGCGTGCGGGTTGAAGTAGTGCCCGGTCTCTAGATGGCTGCTGATGAGCAGGATGCAGCGGGCGTTTGCGTAGTCCGGCGAAGGCCGGTCGAAGGCGGCCCACAGGTAGTAGCCCAGGCGGCTGCTGGCGCTGCACACGTTGGTGTGGGAGTTGTGCCCGTCGACGCCCCAGGCCTGGATGCAGCGGTTGGCGTAGTGGTCCTCTCCGGGCCGGCCGACGTGGTACATGATGCCGTCGCGGCGCTTCATGCGGCTGGCGCGCATCTGCGCGGCGATGTCGGCGGTGGCTTCGGCCCAGGACACGCGCTTCCACTGGCCCTCGCCGCGCTTGCCGACGCGCTTGAGCGGGTACAGGATGCGCTCGGGGTCGTAGATCTGGTTGTGGGTCGCGGGCCCCTTGGCGCAGTTTCGGCCGCGGCTGCCGGGGTGGTGGGGGTTGCCCTCGAACTTGCGGATCTCGAAGGTGGTCTTGTCGACGTAGGCAAGCAGCCCACAGCCCGACTCGCAGTTGAAGCAGATCGTGGGCACCAGGGTGTAGCGACGGGCCACCTTGCGCGGCCACTGCTGGCTGTCCCACTCCACCCAGTCGTCCCAGTACTCGGCTGGTGGGTACTGGCTCATGCGTCCGTCGGGGTGCTCGACCTTGGTGAGCTTCACCGGCTCGCGGTCGCTGATGTCGTACTCGGCCGGGCGCTCGCCTGCGTGGTTGGTGGGACCGGCGGCGCGCCTCAGCTGGCTGCCCTTGGAGGGAGGAAGGCCCAGCAAGCGGGCGAAGGTGTCGGCGAGGTCGGTGGCGCGGCTCAAAGGTGGGTCCAGAGCGCTTGGGGGATGGGCAGGCGGGACGCCTGCCCCACACCGGACGTGGGGCAGGCGTCTCGCCTGCCATGCACCCTTTCCTCTGCAGACATCGAGCCCCTCCTAGCTGTTCGGGATCTCTTGCGGAGCCATCACGAAGGCATGGCTGTAGGCAAAGATGCCGGCCGCCGCGGCCAACAAGGCGAGGGGTCCCAGCGCCGGAACCCCCGTCGCCAGCAGCGCCAGCGGCACCCCGTGGCCCAGCACGATGCCCCCGCCCCAGAACCAGGTCTTGTACCGGCCGTGGGTGATGTTGCGGGCCGCGCGGCGCGCGATCTCGCTGGCGTGCGGCACCCCCAGGTCGGCCACCAGGGTGATGGCCAGGCTGGTGACCAGGGCGATGCCCATGCCCCAGCCCGCCGCGGCGGTCAGCGCCTCGGGCAGCGCCAGCACCGCCCCCAGCGCCACGAACGGTGCCGTGCCGAAGATCGCGGCGTGCACGGCCATCTGCAGGGGCACGTGCGGCGACTGCCACAGATCGCGGCCCTCGGCCTGGGCAAAGAGGAAGGCGGTGTAGGTGGTGGCCAGCAGGGCGAAGGGCGCGGTGGCCACGGCCAGGAAGGGGCGCGCGGCCTCGGCCATGGCCGTGGGGGCGATGCCCATGAAGGCGGCGAGCTCCAGGCCCCACCACGCGGTCGAGATGCCCGCGAAGCCGGTGAGGATCCAGGCCGCTCGTGCGATCCACGACCGGAACTGGGGCCGGATGAGCAGGTAGAAGAATCGGTCGGGGCGGTCGAGGTCGTACAGCAGCAGGGCCAGGGTGAGCTGGGTCATCAGCACCGCCAGCGCGCCGGCGCTCACCATCGCCAGCGGGCTGAACGGCACTGGCCAGCCCAGCGCCGTGGCCGCCAGGAACAAGAAGACGCCGCCGGCGATGTGCTTGGTGACGATGTAGGCGGCGATGGGCCAGTGCCACTGGATGGCGTGCTGCGCGTTGAAGCCCACCTGCACCATGTGCCCGGCCATGCGGCCGCCGAACTGCACCGGGCCCCAGTCGGGTGAGCCCTGGGCCTGAGGCGTGCGGATGGCCGTGTGCTCGTTGTGGGTGACCGCCGCCCGTGGCCGCGGATCGACCGGCGGATCGGGGTGCACGTGGCCGTCGCCGTGCAGTCCGACGACGTCGCCGAACATGTGCATCTCTGGGGTGCGCTCCAGGGCCGAGGGAGACAGGTGCACCTCCCCGCCCTCGATGTAGAAGAGCTTGGGGGAAGTACCCTGCTCGGGCTTGCGCACGGTGACGTTGTTCTGGGCCACCTTGCGGCTGATCTCGCTGTCGGGATCGTCCAGATCGCCGGCCAGGATGGCGTGCTCGGGGCACACGACGACGCAGGCCGGCTCGAGCCCAACGTCCACCCGGTGGCTGCAGAAGTGGCACTTGCTGGCGGTCTTGGTCTCGGGGTCCAGGTGAATCGCGTCGTAGGGGCAGGCCTGCATGCAGCCCTTGCAGCCGATGCACGCGTCGCTGTCGAACTCCACGATGCCGTCGTCGCGCTGGTACATGGCGCCCGTCGGGCAGATGCGCACGCAGGGTGGATTCATGCAGTGGTTGCAGCGCGTGACCTGAAAGCTGCGGCGCGCATCGGGGTAGTGCCCGGTCTCGACGACCTTCACCCAGGTGCGGTGCACGCCCAGCGGCACCTCATTCTCGCTCTTGCAGGCCGTGCTGCACGCGTGGCAGCCAATGCACGAGCTGTTGTCGATCAGGAAGCCGTAGTTCATTCACCAGCCCAAGTGCACACACCATGCCAGAGAGGATGCGTTCGGGGGCTGGCATGACCCCTGCACCCCCCGCTACCAGGGTTGTCCGACCCCTGGCCCCGGAGACCGTTGACCCGCTTCCTGCCATTCCTGGAGCTGCGCGACTACAGCGGCGACGACGCCCGCGCCGACAGCCAGGCCGCCATCGCGGTCGCCTTCTTGAGCGTGCCCCAGGCCGTCGCCTACGCGGTCATCGCCGGGCTGCCTCCAGCCATGGGCCTGTACGCCGCCGCGGTGCCCGCGATCATCGGCTCGCTGATGCGCAGCTCGCGGCACGTGGTGGCCGGTCCGTCCAACGCGGTGAGCCTGCTGGTGGGCATGTCCATCGCGGCCACCACCGCCGATCCCATCGTGGCTGCCACCACCCTGGCGCTGATGGTGGGGCTCATCCAGGTGATGGCCGGGGTTTTGTCGCTGGGCGCCATCGTGGACTACATCAGCTCGGCGGTCGTGCTGGGCTACATCGCCGGCGCCGGCGTGCTCATCGTCATCGGTCAGCTGCCCAACATCACCGCGACGCCGGCCGCCAAGGGCGACGTGGTCTCGCGCATCGCGTCGTGGCTTGCCGATCTGGGCGACGCCAACGCGCTCGCCGTGGCCCTGGCCCTCGGCACCGCCGGCGGCATGCTGCTGCTGCGCCGGTTCGCGCCCAAGGCCCCCGCCGCCATCATCGCCATGGGCATCGGCATCGCGCTGTCGTGGGGCTTCGACCTGGGCGGCCGCGGCCTTCCCATGGTGCGCGACCTGTCGCCGGTGCCCCAGGGCCTGCCCCCGCTCACCCTGCCCGACCTGGACGCCTGGCGCATCCTGATGCCCGCCGCCGTGGCCGCCGCGGTGCTCTCGCTCATCGAGTCGGCCGCCGTGGCCCGCTCCATCGCCGCGCGCACGGGGCAGCGCCTGGACACCTCGGTCGACTTCGTGGGGCAGGGCCTGTCCAACCTCGCGGCCGCCTTCACCGGCGGCTACCCCATCAGCGGCAGCCTCTCGCGCAGCGCGCTGAACGAAGAGGGCGGCGCCCGTACCCGGGCGGCCGGCGCGCTCTCGGGCGTGTTCATGCTGGTCATCCTGCTGTTCCTGGGCCCCATCGTCGACCTGACTCCGGTCGCGACCCTGGCCGGGGTGCTGCTGGTGGTGGCGCTGGGCCTCATCGATGTCGAGCGCATCCGCGAGGTGGTGGCGGCCGGCCGCGGCGACGCCCTGGCCTTCGTGGTGACCCTGTTGGGCACCTGGACCCTGCCGCTCGACCAGGCCATCTACCTGGGCGTAGGCATCAGCCTGGTGATGTTCCTGCGCAAGGCGCGCCTGCTCACGGTGCGCGAGCTGCGCTTCGACGACGCGGGCAAGCTCGCCGAGGCCAGTGACGAGGCGCAGACCACGCGCTGCCAGGCCATCCGCATCCTGCACATCGAGGGCAGCCTGTTCTTTGGCGCGGCCAACGAGCTGCGCATGGCGCTGGACGCGCACCTCGCGGATCCGGACGTCAAGGTGCTGATCCTACGCCTAAAGCGCGCCCGCGACCTGGACGCGACCACCGCCGCCGTGCTGGCGTCCACCCACGAGCGCATGCAGAACGCCGGGCGCACGCTGCTGCTGGTGGGCATGCGCCCGCCGATGATGGGCGCGCTGGAGCGCACGGGCTTGGCCGAGCAGCTGGGCGACGAGGCGCTGTTCCCGACGCGGCCGACGTGGTTCGCGGCGATGGGGGCCGCGGTGGAGCACGCCGCGAGACTGGCGGGCGAGCATGGCGAGGGGTGTCCGGTGCGGCGGTGGGTGCGGGCGGGGTAAGCACCGAGCCTGGGATACGCTCGCCATGAGAAGCTCGCTCCAGCAGGAAACAGCGCCCATGACCGATCGCGACCAGCCGCCCTCCGGGCCAGCCAAGCTCCTCTTCTACCGCTCGTCTGGCGGCGACACCCACGTCCAGCTCGTCTACCAGGACGAGAGCTTCTGGATGCCCCAGCGTGCCATCGCCGAGCTGTTCGGCGTGGGGGTGCCAGCGGTCAGCAAGCACCTGAAGAACATCTTCGAGACCGGCGAGCTGGACGGTGACTCAGTTGTTTCCATTTTGGAAACAACTGCCGCGGACAGCAAGGTCTACCGGACGAAGCACTACAACCTCGATGCGGTCATCGCCGTCGGCTACCGGGTCAACAGCTACCAGGCGACGCAGTTCCGCATCTGGGCCACTGCTGCGCTCAAGGAGTACGTCATCAAGGGCTTCGTGCTCGATGACGAGCGGCTGAAGCAGGGCCAGCGCTTTGGTAGGGACTACTTCGATGAGCTGCTGGAGCGCGTCCGGGAGATCCGGGCCAGCGAGCGCCGCTTCTACCAGAAGATCACCGACATCTACGCCCTTGCCGCCGACTACGACCGCGACGCGCCGCTCACCCGCGAGTTCTTCTCGTCGGTGCAGAACAAGCTGCACTGGGCCATCACGGGCAAGACGGCCGCCGAGATCGTGCACACCTCGGCCGACGCCAGCCTACCCAACATGGGGCTGACCACGTGGAAGCAGGCTCCGGACGGCAAGGTGCTCAAGTCTGACGTCACCGTCGCCAAGAACTACCTCACCAAGGCGCAGGTCGGCGAGCTCAACCGGATCGTCTCGGCCTACCTCGACCTCGCCGAGAACCGGGCCCAGCGTAAGCAGGTGATGAACATGGCTGACTGGTCGCAGTTCCTCGATCGCTTCCTGGAGCTGTCCGACTACGAGATCCTGCGCGACAAGGGGCGAGTCAGCGCCGAGGAAGCCAGAATCAGGGCGCATGCGCACTACGATGAGTTTCGCGTGCGCCAGGACCGCGACTACATCTCGGACTTCGACGCCGAGGTGCTGCGGATCCGGGGAGAGGTGGATGAGTGAGGGTCCGCCCCCCTACAACCCGAACTCCTTCATCTTGCGCCACAGCGTGCTCCGGTCCATGCCCAGCGCCTTCGCCGCCTCGCCCTTCTTGCCCCGTGACTCCCGAAGCGCCGCCAGGATGCGCTCCCGCTCCTGAGAGTCGGCGGTGGGCTCGTCGAGCCAATGGGTCGGAGGCGGCTCGCCGCGCACCTCGGGGGTGAGGTCGCTGGGCACCAGCGCGTCTCCCTCGCCGATGGCGTACGCATGCTCCACCACGTTGCGCAGCTCGCGCACGTTGCCCGGCCAGGGGTAGCGGAGCACCATGCGCAGCGCATCGTCGCGGACCTGGGTGATCTGCCGTCCGCCGCGCTCGTTGAACTCGTCGATGAAGTGCCACAGCAGCAGCTCGGCGTCGTTGCCGCGCTCGGCCAGGCGCGGCAGCCAGATGGGCACCACCCGCAGCCGGTACATCAGGTCTTCGCGAAAGCGGTGCTCGGCGACCTCGCGGCGCAAGGCTCGGTGCGTGGCCGACACGATGCGCACGTCCACACGCACCGGCTTGCTGCCCCCCAGCGGCACGAACTGCTGCTCCTGCACGACGCGCAGCAGCCGCGCCTGCAGATCCAGTGGAATCTCGGCCACCTCGTCCAGGAAGAGCGTGCCGCGGTCGGCGAGCTCAAACAGCCCCGTCCGGTCGCGCGTGGCCCCGGTGAACGCCCCGCGCACGTGCCCGAACAGCTCGCTCGCCAGCATCTCGCCGGTCAGCAGCGCGCAGTTCAGTGCGCGAAACGGCCCGCCGCTGCGCGGGCTGAGCTCGTGAAGCGCCCGGGCGACCAGCTCCTTGCCCGAGCCGGTCTCGCCGCGCACCAACACCGGCGCCTCGGACCGCGCCGCGCGCCGCGTGAGCTCGAACAGCTCCTGCATGCGCTCCGAGCCGGTGACCATGCCGTGAAAGTCGTGGAGGCGCTGATTCGGACAAGAATGATGCTTCATGATGCAACATTCTACAACACCATGGATGGCTTCCGGCGCGCGCGATTCCCAGCTACCCTTCCCAGCATCCAGGAGTCCCCATGCCTCGTCTCGCCGTCTTCGCCCTGCTGTTCGCTTCGTCCGCTGCTCTGGCCGTGCCCACCGAGCTGTCCCACCAGGGCCGCCTGTTCGACAGCAACGGCGACGCGCTCATCGGCGCACAGGACCTCACCTTCGCCCTGTACGACACCGACACCGGCGGCACCGCGGTGTGGTCCGAGACGCTCACCGGGGTGGCTTTCGACGAGGGCTACTTCGCCGTCACCCTGGGCCAGACCGACGCGCTCGACGACAGCGTCTTCCTGGGCGGCACGATGTACCTGGGCATCACCGTGGGCACCGGCACCGAGGCCGGGCGCATCGCGGTGAACAGCGTGCCCTACGCCGTCCGCGCCGAGGTCGCCACCAGCGTCGACGGCGGCACGGTGGTCGCCGAGTCGGTGACCGTCAACGGCACCACCATCATCGACTCCACCGGAGGCATCGACCCCTCTCACCTCGTGGGCGCCCTCGACGTCAGCCAGCTGCCGGTCGGGGTGAGCGCGGACACCGTGGCTCCCGGCGACCACATCCACTCTGCGGCCGATGTGGGCGCCCTTCCCTCCACCACGACCGCATCGGACATCGGCGCCCTGCCCGACACGGCGACGGCCGCAGACGTGGGCGCCTTGCCCGACACCACGACCGCGGCCGACATTGGTGGTCTGTCGGCCGGCGACGCGATTCCGTTGGCTTCCCGCGGGACCTGCGACGGCACCGCCGAGGGCCACCTCGCCTACGAAGAGGGCGGCGCCTGGGTCTGCGATGGCTCCAGCTGGGTCGCGATGTTCGATGTCGATGATGGCAGCCGCCCGGCCAACGGTGGCGCCAGCTGCCTGCAGATCCTCACCGACTACCCCGACTCGGCGACCGGCACCTACTGGCTCGACCCCACCGACGGGGGCGCCAGCGCGGCCTTCCAGGCACACTGCAACATGACGGCGGCGGGCGGCGGCTGGACGCTGGTCATCGCCCAGCCCAACCTGTGGTCCGACGACATGAAGAACCACATCGGCGAGATGCCCGAGCCCGGCACAAACGGCGTGCTCGGGTACTACATGGGCGTCGATCTGGCGTCCGTGGCCAGCGAGCTGTGGGTGCGCAACACCTCCGGGCAGCCTTGGGTGGTCGACACCAGCACCTTCACCGGCCCGCTGGTCATCGACGGCCCCAACTTCGTGGACGCCGCCGACCAGTCCTGGAACGGCATCATGGCGGGCAACGACTACCCGGTGCTGACCCACTACCAGGTGGGCCAGTCGTGCAGCTCGGCCGACTGCCACAACAGCATCGGCAGCAGCGCCAGCTACAGCAACGGCATGATGATCGTGTTCGACTGGCACAACAACGACGGCACCACCAGCCCGTCGCAGCACGCCCACTTTGGGGGCGTCGCCAACATCGAGAGCAGCTGGGCCACGCGCGGCGAGACCTTCTACATCCGGTAGTGGGCGGCGCCTGCTAGCGCGTTACCCGCGCGGCCATGCAACTTCGCAACGTCGCCATCATCGCCCACGTCGACCACGGAAAGACCACCCTGGTCGACGCCATTCTCAAGCAGTGCCTGGCTTTTGCCGAGCACGAGACGGTCGAGGACCGGGTCATGGACTCGATGGACCTCGAGCGCGAGCGTGGCATCACCATCACGTCCAAGAACACCGCCGTGATGTACGGCAGCACCAAGATCAACATCGTGGACACCCCGGGCCACGCCGACTTCGGCGGCGAGGTCGAGCGTGTGCTGCGCATGGTCGACGGCGCCCTGCTGCTGGTCGACGCGTCCGAGGGCCCGCTGCCTCAGACACGCTTCGTGCTGCGAAAGGCCATGGAGGCCGGCCTCAAGGTGATGGTCTGCGTCAACAAGATCGACCGCCCCGATGCCCGCGTGGCCGAGGTGCTCGACGAGATCTACGACCTGTTCATCGAGCTCGACGCCGACGACGATCAGATCGACTTCCCGGTGCTGTACGCCTGTGCCCGCGACGGCATCGCCTTCGACGAGCTCGAGCAGTACGACGCCGATGGAAGCAACGACGACGCCAACCTGCGTCCGCTGCTCGACACCATCGTCTCGGCCATTCCCGGGCCCCCCGAGGCCACCGCCGAGCACGGCCGCGTGCTGGTCACCAACCTCGACTACGACAGCTACGTCGGGCGCCTGTGCCTGGGCCGCGTCATCGAGGGCAAGCTGCGCAAGGGCCAGGCGCGCTGGTTCCACGCCGAGGGCGACAAGCAGGTGAAGGTGCAGCTGCTGTACACGTGGATGGGCCTGAAGCGCCACGAGGTCGACGAGGCCGAGCCCGGCGACATCATCGCCATCGCCGGCATTCCCGGCATCACCGTGGGCGACACCGTGGCCCAGGGCGACGAGCCCGAGGGCCTGCCGCGCGTGATGGTCGACGAGCCCACCATCGGCATGGAGTTCAGCATCAACACGAGCCCCTTCGGCGGTCAGGAGGGCAAGTTCGTCACCGCCCGCCAGATCCGCGAGCGGCTCGAGCGCGAGCTGATGAGCAACGTGTCCATGGCCATGGAGCCCACCAGCGCCGAGGTCTTCAAGGTCTACGGTCGCGGCGAGCTGCAGCTGGCCATCCTGATCGAGCAGATGCGTCGTGAGGGCTTCGAGCTGTCCCTGTCGCGTCCCCGCGTCGTCACCAAAGAAGACCCCAAGACCGGCAAGACCCTGGAGCCCTTCGAGCAGGCGGTGATGGACATCCCCGACGAGCACGTCGGCTTCGTCACCCAGGCGATGGCTGCCCGCAAGGCCACGCTGCTGGACATGAAGACCGACGGCACCGGGCGCACGACGGTCGAGTACCGCATCCCCAGCCGCGGGCTCATCGGCTTCCGCAACGAGTTCCTCACCAACACCCGCGGCGAGGGCATCATCAACACGCTCTTCGACGGGTGGGACGAAGACGCGGGCCAGATCGTGCAGCGCCAGCGCGGCGCCATCATCAGCGATCGAACCGGCAAGACCACCGCCTACGGACTGCACAAGCTGCTCCCCCGCGGCGACCTGTTCATCGGTTCGGCCGCCGATGTGTACGAGGGCATGATCGTGGGCATCCACACCCGCGAGAACGACCTGAACGTCGACGCGACGCGCAGCAAGCAGCTCACCAACTTCCGCAGCGCAGGCGCCGACGAGAAGACCGTGCTGCCGCCGCCGCTGCCGCTCACCCTCGAGTCGGCCATGGACTTCATCGACGACTCCGAGTGGATCGAGGTGACGCCCACCAAGATCCGCTTGCGCAAGCGCGTGCTCAAGTCCAACGAGCGCAGCATCATCCGCCACGACAAGAAGACGGCGCCTCGAAGCTAGCGGGTAGGCAGGCGAGACGCCTGCCCCACGGATGCAGAAGTGGGGCAGGCGTCCCGCCTGCCCAATCCTACAGGTCGTGCACCCAGCTCTCGAGCCCGGCCCCCTTGTCGACGGCGACGTGCACGGAGTCCACCGACCCGTCCCAGAAGGTCCAGGGCGGCCCCACGTGGATGAGCAGCCCGGGGTCGCCGCCCGATGACACCGCCAACAGCTCGGCGTTGGGGTTGTTGCCCACCCAGTCGTCCCAGTCGCAGGGCTGGTAGGTGACGCAATCGGTCATGGAGGCAGGCACCTGGTCCGAGAACCACGGCAGGTCCAGGGTGGTGATGGTGTGCCACTGGTTGGCGGTGAGCACGCCGGCCGTGGTGGCGCCGTGCTCGAAGATCAGCTTGCCGGGCGGCTGAGCGCTGGACCCGGGGCCGTCCCAGTCGACGTATAGCTGGATGCGCGGCTGCCACTCGGGCTGCCCCGATTGACGGGCGATCACCTGCATGTCCAAAGAACGAAGCTCGGAGAGGCGCAGCCCGGTGTAGACAGAGGTGCCTAGTCCCGCGAAGTCGCCGCCCGAGCCGATTCCCAGGCGAACGGCCTGTCCGTTGGCATCGCCCGGCGCGGGGTTTGGTGTCGCCTGGACAAGGCTGACCCCGAAACCGCCGGTCGACAGCTCCCACACGCCGCCGGCGCAGATCTCGTCGTTGCCCAGTACCTGGTCGTTGCCGTCGACGCCGTCGCAGTCGACGTCTCGCCCATCGCAGGCGTCGTGGGCACCGGGGTGGATCTCGCTGTCGGTGTCGTCGCAGTCGCCCCCGACATGGCTCGTGGGGCCCGGTGCCCAACAGGCCCCGGAGGTGCCGGCGCTGCTGTCGCCGAAGCCGTCCTCGTCGGCGTCGAGGTACAGGCCGGCCGACGGGCAGGCGAGGCTCACCGGCACGGCTGCCCCGGTCGTGTCCAGTGGCACCGGCCCCGGTGTGCCGTATGGATGGGTGACCACGGCCGAGCCACCCAGCTGGGCGCTGACCTGCTGATCGTTCAGGAACTGCTCCAGGCCGCCCAGCGCGCCAAAGTCGAGGTCCCCAAACAGCTCGGCGCCCACGGGCCCATCACCGAAGTGAATGGGGACGAGGTAGGCCTGGTGGTTGTCGGCGACGGCCACCCCGTCGATGTGCAGCTGCCAGTCGATGTCCTGGAAGAATAGCGGCCCTCTCGGGTTGTCGTTGACGACGTCGATGCGCACCCTCGCCCACGCCGTGTCGCCGTCGCCGGGATCGAGCACCTCGATGGCGCGCAGCTCGATCTTGGGAGGGATGGGCACGTCCAGGTCGCCCGCGGCCTCGACCGTCGTGCGGCCCACGCCTTCGCCGTCGGCGGTGCGGTTGTCGGCACCGAGCTCGACCACCCAGCTGGTGCCGTCGTGCAGGCCCTCGATGTCGAGCGCGCGCAGCTCCACGAGATCGACGGGAACGGTCACCTCGTACACGCGGGACGCGCGGTCTTCGAGCGACAGGCTCGCCTCGAGCTGACCCGACGCCAGCGTCTGGCCGTCCCCCACCCGAAGCTCCCACTCCACGTCGGTCAGCTCGACCGCCACCCGGTTGGGATTGCGCAGCAGCACGTCGAAGCGAAGCTCGGCCGTGGCGAAGCCGTCGATGAACGGCTTGTCCTGCACCACCACCGTCGCCACCACCGGGTCGAAGCCGGGCAATACAGGGGTGGCGCACGCCGTGAGCGCAGCGATGATCCCCATGCAACCGAGAATGCGCACCATGGTGGCAGTATACGGCCTGGAGGTCCGATGTCGACTCTGGAAGTCCGCCCTGCTGCCTGGCGCAAGAAGCGCCCGATGCTCGTGTTCATCAGCGACATTCACCTCACCGACGAGCTGGGGCAGCCACCCGTGGCGTGGGATCAGATCTTCGAGCGCTTCTGGCAGCGCATCGACGGCTCCCGAGGCGAGATGCCCGCCGAGCTGGCCATCATCGGTGACTTCATCGACATCGTGCGGTCCCCGCGCTGGCTTCGCGGCGACACCCGGCCGTACCACGACCCCTCCGACCCCGCGGTGCAGGCCACCATCGATGCCATCGTCGAGGCCACCATCCTGCGCGAGAAGGGCTTCTTCGACGCGGTGCGCAGCAAGGTGCAGCAGGGGGTGCTGCGCGTGCACTACCTGCTGGGCAACCACGACCGGCTCATGGCCCACGCGCCCAAGGCGCGCCGCATGCTGTGGAAGGCCATGACCGGCGAAGACCGCGAGGTCGAGTTCCCGCGCGAGATCATCTTTGGCACGCACAACGCCGTCGCCACCCATGGCCACACGGGCGACTTCATCTGCAGCACCCGCGATGGCACCGCCCCCATCAGCGACATGTTCGGCCTGGAGCTGATCGTGCGCTTTCCCGAGGCCCTGCGCGAGGAGCTCGGCCACGACCTGCCACACCTCGACGACATCGACGACGTGCGCCCCCTGTACGCCGTTCCCGCCTGGATTCGCCAGATCGGCGTTGGCGAGCGCCACATCATGCGGCCGGTGGCCAAGGTGTGGAAGGAGCTGGTCGAGGAGTTCCTCGAGATCGACCACGTGCGCGACTGGATGAAGGCCCAGCGGCCGGTGGCCGGACTGGCGGTGGGCTCGCAGTTCGAGCGGCTGCTGCACCTGTCCACGACGCGCATCATGGCTCGGGCCAGCGACAAGCGCCTGTCGCGCATGTTTGGGCTGTTCCAGAGCACCTTCGACGGCAAGTTCCAAGAACGCGCCATCTACAAGCTCCAGAACCGTGACTACAAGGGCCTGCGCTACGTGCTCAACGGCCACTCCCACTTCTCGAGCATGACCCCGCTGGGCACTGTCGACGGCAAGCCCACCTGCTACTTCAACACGGGCACCTGGCGCATGGTGCACCGCATCGGCACCCACGCCAGTGGGCGCCCCACCTTCATGCCCATGCAGTCCATGAGCTACGTCGTGTTCTTCCCCGACGGCGATCCCCTGGGCCGCGACTATGAGTGGTGGCAAGGCGCGATGGTGGCGGTGGACTGAGTCCCTCCCGTCACTCCAACACGATGCGCCCCTCGGGCACTCGGGTCAGCAGCCGCGCCAGGTGGGACCACGGAAGGTCCGGCTCGCTGCGGACCACGATCTCGCGGCAGGCCTCGACCACCTCGAAGTTGGCCGACAGCTCGCGGGACAGCTCGGACCAGCGGTACGCGTCCGCCGATGCACAGGTCTCGCTCGGCTCGAAGCGCGCATCGACGCACCCCAACTCGACCGCCTCGGACCCCGCGTGCACCGTGAGGCCGGTGCCGCTCATCGACACCGACCGGGGCGCATCGCAGGTCACCACGGGCCAGAGCACGCGGGTCACGTCCTGGCCGCGCCTGGCCCCGAGCACGAGCGTCTGGGCCGTGTACCCGGCACGATCCAGGGTGACCAGCAGGGTGCGCACATCCCCGGCGGTAGCCGGCACGTCGACACGCAGCCACAGTTGCTTGCCGGGCACGCCAGCGCCGCCGAGCTCGGCCAGCAGCGGGTCTCCCAGGGCGCCGGGCTGTACGGCGATGACACGGCCGCCGGCGGTCGTCATCGCTGCCCGCCACCGGCTTGCATCGGTCACCTCGACCCAGCGAAGACCCGACTGGCCCAGGGTGGCCACGGCGCCGACGGGCCGGGCCTGAATCTGGACGACCGGCGCTGGAATCTCGGCTTCGGGCTCGCGCGGCGGCGGCATGTGGCAGGCGATGGCGAGGGAGAGCAGGTACATCGGTGACTTCATAGCGCGTCGCAGGTTGGCGGACGGTGCCAGGCCTGTGCAAGGGTGTGCCCCTGGAGTGCGAACATGCGAGTCCCCCACCTGCTGTTGCTGATGTGCCCAAGCGCGGTGCACGCCGCCACCCTGTCCGTCCCCGGCAGCTTTCCCACGATCCAGGATGCCATCAACGCGGCCAGCGCCGGTGGCGGCGACGAAGTGGTGGTGGCCGATGGCCTGTACGCCGAGACGCTGATCATCAACAAGAACGTCACCGTTCGGGCCGCCAACGTCGGTGGCGCCACGATCGAGCTTGGTGGCGCGGCGCCGCTGATCGAGGTCTTCGACGCCCGCGTCACCTTGGACGGCTTCGTGGTGCAGGGGGCAGAGCAGGGCATCGAGGTGCGCAACGGCGGCACCCACGCCACCCTCACCCGGCTCACCGTGCGCGACCACGCCGGCTCCCTGGATGGCGCTGGGCTGTACGTGCACGGCTTCGCCACCGTCGACCTGCAGGACAGCTCCTTCGAGAACAACAGCACCACCGGCAAGGGCGCCCACATCTATGGCACCTCGACCCAGGGCCTGTCGGTGCAGCGCAGTGTGTTCTCGGGCGGCAGCGCCAACCAGGGCGGCGCCATCGCCACCGAGTTCGCCTTCTGGACCCTGTCCAACAGCGAGCTGCACAGCAACGCCGCCGCCACCGACGGCGGCGCCCTGTGGGTGGCCACCGGCGGCATGGCCGACACCGACTCGGTCATCCACGACAACCTGGCGGGGGCCAATGGCGGCGGTCTCGTCCTGTACTTCGACGGCAGCGGAAGCTTCGACGGCACCCTGTTCAGCAACAACGTGGCGGGTGACCGCGGCGCCTCGGTCTTCGGCGACCTCGGCTTCGGCAACTCCACTGGCGCCACCTTCTCGGACCACACCGGCGCCTCGACCATTCACCTCGAAGACAGTGCGTGGACCAGCACCGGCGACACCTTCGTCGACAACACCTACACCGGCGCCGGGGGCATCGGAGCGGCCGTGCAGATCGCGTCCGGCAGCTTCAGCAGCTTCACCGCGGACGGGAGCCTCTTCGAGCGCAACACGGCGGTGTGGGGCGGCGCGATCAGCATGCGTGCCGACGGCAACCTGATGCTCAGCGACTGCCTGTTCTCGGCGAACACCGGCTCCAACCGGGGCGGCGCCGTGCATGCGTCGGCGGGCACCGTGAACATCGACGGCGGCACCTTCCAGGGCAACACCGCGGGCATGGGCGGCGCCGTGTGGGCCGACGCCACGTCGGGCGTGCGCCTGCACCGCTCCACCATGTGCGCCAACACCGCGTCGGCCAGCAACGGTGGCGCGCTCTGGGTGCGTGACGACGCCCCTACCGGCGGCGCGCCCGTGTCGGTGCGCTACAACGTCTTTGCCGAGAACACGGCGGCGGCCGACGGCGGGGGCATCAGCCTGATCCGCGGCCTCGGCACCCCCGAGGTCGAGAACAACACCTTCGTCGGCAACAGCGCGGCTCGGGGCGGTGCGGCGTGGTTCCTGTCCACGCCAGGCCTGTGGTGGAACAACAACGCCGTGGCCTGGACCGCGGCGGGCGGTGGGCTGTCGGCCAACAACCCGGCGGTGTCGGGCGGCGCCACCGTCGACTACGGGCTGTGGCACGTCAACACCGCCTCCGACCTCGGCGCGGCCCTTGCAGCCACCCCGTTGCCCACGCCCCCGCATGTCCTGGCCGACCCCGAGCTGCTGGCCTGGTCGGCCGATGGCGACTGCAGCAACGACAACTTCCAGCCGCGGCTCAACTCCCCGCTCGTCGACGCCGGTGACCCGTCGATCACCGATCCCGACGGCTCCATCAGCGACATCGGTGCCTTCGCCGGGCCCAGTGCCCCGCCCACACTGTGGGTCGATGGCGACGGAGACGGGGTCATCGCCCTGCACGACTGCGACGACGCCGACATCACCGTGTTTCCCGGGCAGACCGAGGCCTGCAACGGCAAGGACGACGACTGCGACACGGACATCGACGAGGCGGGCAGCACCGGCGAGTCCACCTGGTACGCGGACGGCGACCTGGATGGCTTTGGCGATCCCACCAGCTCGGTCGACGCCTGCGCCCAGCCCCCCGGCCACACGAGCGACGCCACCGACTGCAACGATGCCGACGCCGCCGTCAACCCCGCGGGCACCGAGGTGTGCGGCGGTGCCGACGAAGACTGCGACGGCAGCATCGACGAGGCCGGCGCCACCGGCGAGCAGACCTGGTACACCGACAGCGACGGTGACTCGTACGGCGACGCCAGCCTGGCGACCACCGCCTGCACCGGCGACACGCTCGACGCCACCGACTGCGATGACGCCGATGCCAGCGTGAACCCCGGAGCGACCGAGGTCGCGTACAACGGCGTCGACGACGACTGCGTCGGAGGCGATCTCTGTGATGCCGACGGCGACGGCCACGACGAGGACGGCGCCGTCTGCGCAGGCGACGACTGCGACGACGCCGCGGCCGGCATCCACCCCGGCGCAACCGACCTTCCCGACAATGGCATCGACGAGGACTGCGACGGCGCCGATGCCACCAGCGGCGGCGATGCCGACACCGACACCGACTCCGACAGCGACACCGACAGCGATGCCGACACCGACAGCGATGTCGACGCCGACGCCGACGCCGACTCGGATGCCGACTCGGACTCGGATGCGGATGCCGACTCGGATGCCGATGCGGACGCAGACGCCGATGCCGACTCCGATGCGGACGCCGATGCCGATGCCGATGCCGACGCGGACGCGGACGCAGATGCCGACACCGATCTGGACACCGGCGGGGACACCGATGGCGGAAGCTGCGGCTGCGACAGCGGCACGGTGCCCGCGGGCGGATGGCTGCCGCTGGCCCTGCTGGGGCTGGCGCTCCGACGGAGGAGCTAAGGATTCGCCGGGTAAATCGGCGGATGTGCCTTCGTCTGGTAATATTGGACGGGAGCCGAAGCTCCGATTTGTCGTCTCAGACGCGTTCGTCGTACGAAACGGAGTCGAAGAAGCGGTGAAGATCCCGTCGGGCCATTCCAGCGGGCTGAAATTTGTTGTCGGGAACCGAGGACCGATCGAGATGATCGACCAGGAGGTCACAGGGGCGGTGGCGACGCTCGATCTCTCAGCAGGTGCCGACCTGTTGACAACGGGGAATGGACTGCATCTCAAACCGAATCACCCGTTGGCACCGATGTCCCATCCTGTACGGCGACAGTTCCGTCCGGAACGATTGGTGGTCGCCTATGTGGATACGGCCACCGATTCGCAGATTTCACAGTTCGAGCAGGGACTGGGAGCCGAACTGGAGGAGGTCGGCTGGGGAGGAGTGCACCAGCTGGTGTTCGACGACGCCACCATCAGTGATCTCCATGCGCTGCGGGAACAGATTGTGGAGAGTCCTCTCGTGGGGGGCGTGTCGTTCAGCCTGCGCGCTTCTGGTGCGGGAGCGACAGATCCAGATGATCCACAGTTCAGCGAGCAGGCGTATCTGCGGCAGGTTGGCGCGGTCGACGCGTGGACGGAAACCTGTGGTGACGCAGAGGTCGTTGTCGCGGTAATCGATTGTGGGTTCGATCTTTATC